>NZ_JAIVAM010000001.1 GCF_020171845.1 Cytobacillus kochii
CCCAAAGAAATGATTTGGAACTTGTGTTAAAAACGGTAGAGAAATGGACAAAGAAAAAAGACGTGGCTGGAGCCGTTCTCCATTCGGATCAAGGCTTCCAGTACACGTCAAAAATATACGGCAACCGATTAAAGGATTATGGCATCAAAGGCAGCCACTCTCTCAAAGGAAACTGCCTGGACAATGCCTGTATAGAATCATTCTTTTCACACCTCAAAACCGAGAAGCTGTATATAAGTAAGTGTAAGGGAGAAGAAGAACTAGAGCAAGCTCTTGAGGATTACATTTACCATTACAATTACAAACGAAGACAAAAGAAACTAAAGAAACGCGCGCCGATTGAATATCGACACGCGCTCACTGCTTAGCTTTTTATGTTGTCTACTTGACAGGGGCAAGACCACCTTCAGTAGCTTTTTTTGAAAAAAAGGGAAGGTGAGAAAACCATGAAAAAATGGCAATGGAAAGAATATAACTTGTCGATTCTTTTACCAGAAAATGAAACACCGCAACTGACGATTATTGTTCAAGATGGCTCTTATTTGTTTGAGTACTTCGAGCAACACCCGCTGAAGCATATTGCCTTTGTAGGTGTTGACCCGATAGATCGTAATAGGGAATACACTCCTTGGTATGCAAAAGTAGATGACTATGCCTATGAAGGTGAGGCAGATACATATTTAACGATGGTTAAAGATGAGCTGTTGCCTTTTTTACATAAAGAATTTCATCTATCAATAGAACCGAAGCATGTAGGCATCGCAGGAGCATCGTTCGGGGCGCTCGTCTCCCTTTACTCTTTATTAACAAGACCTGAGGATTTCGACTATTATTTCTTACTATCGGCTTCTCTATGGTACCCTGACTTTCTATCATTCTTGCAAAAACAACCAGCCATTACGGATGAGAAACATATCTTCTGGTACGTAGGTGAAAAAGAAGGAGACGAATATCCAAATATCCTTAGAGAAATGGTACCTAATACAATAGAAGCAACGAAAGCACTTGAGGAGAAGCTCGTTCATCCACATGCGACCTTCCAGTTTATCACTGACGCGGAAGGGATTCATCGCCACCCTTATTTTGAGAAGTATTTTCACGGGTTTGTTCTTGAGGTGGAGGATCGGTTTGAAGCAAACATCACTAGTCATGCGTAATGCATGGCTTTTTTATTTAAAATTGAGGAAGAAACCTCCTTTCGTATTGCGGTTGTTTTTATGTTACAATCTGACTAGCGATTTGCACGGATTTTAAGAGAAGAGGAAGAATGAAATGAAGCAAACATTACCTGTTAAGAAAAACGATTATATAGATGTTACTTTTGAAGATTTAACCCATGAAGGAGCGGGCGTGGCAAAGGTCGACGGTTATCCACTATTTGTCCCCAATGCCCTTCCAGGTGAAAAAGCACAAATTAAGGTGCTTAAAACAAGCAAAGGCTATGGCTTCGGCAAACTAATCGAAACCTACGAAGAAAGCCCTTATCGTGTCACGGCCCCATGCCCCATTTATAAGGAATGTGGCGGCTGCCAGCTCCAGCATTTAAGCTACGAGGGCCAGCTACTAGCCAAGCAAAAACAAGTCCGTGATGTGCTCACAAGAATAGGCAAGCTTGAAAACGTCACTGTTCATCCCACCATTGGCATGAGCGATCCGTGGCGTTACCGCAATAAATCCCAAGTACCAATAGGTGAACATGAAGGCGGGTTAATAGGTGGATTCTATCAACAACGCTCCCACCAAATCATTGATATGAAATCTTGCCTTATTCAGCAAGAAAAAAATGATGAGGTTATTCAAAAAGTGAAAGACATCTGCAATAAAAATGGCGTACGTGCCTACGATGAGCAGCGCCATAAAGGCGATCTTCGTCATATCATGGCCCGCTACGGTTTAGTTACGGGGGATGTCATGATTGTCCTTGTCACAAAAGCGAAGGATCTACCGAATAGAAAGAAAATTATCGCAGACATCACAGAGAATATTGCAGGTGTCAAATCCATCGTTCAAAACGTTAACCCTAAGAAAACAAATGTCATCATGGGCGACGAAACCCGTGTACTCTGGGGACAAGAAGTCATCTATGACTATATTGGCGATGTGCGCTTTGCCATCTCAGCAAGATCCTTCTACCAAGTCAACCCAGAACAAACAAAAGTCCTTTATGACAAAGCTCTAGAATACGCAGCACTCACAGGCAAAGAAGAAGTCATCGACGCCTACTGTGGCATCGGTACCATCTCACTCTTCCTTGCCCAAAAAGCCAAATCCGTCTTCGGCGTCGAAATCGTTCCCGAAGCCATTGAAGACGCCAAACGCAACGCCGAACTCAACAACATAACCAACGCAAACTTCGCCGTCGGAAAAGCAGAAGAAGTCATCCCAGCCTGGTACGAAAAAGGACACAAAGCAGACGTCCTCGTCGTCGACCCGCCAAGAAAAGGCTGTGACGAAGCACTCTTGCAAACCATCATTGACATGAAGCCGAAGAAGGTTGTTTATGTCTCATGTAATCCTGGCACATTGGCGCGTGATTTAAGGGTGCTTGAGGATGGTGGGTATCGGACTGTAGAGGTGCAGCCGGTGGATATGTTTCCGCAGACGACGCATGTGGAAGCAGTAGCTAAACTAACTTTGGTATTGTCTAATTAAAACTAACATCTCTCAATCAAAATAAACATTTCCGATTAAGACCCCGATTTCGTGAAAATAAACACTTCCGATTTCCGGGTCTTTTTCATGCTCATCCCTTGTCTTGTCTCGGTTTTCTCGTGTTTCCATTACGCAACATTCTCGGAGAACTTTATTTTAAAAAAGAAAAAAAGGTGAAAAAACAGGCGTATTATAGGGGAGAAATGGAGTGTTTTTGAATCAAAATTCCTTCAAAATGGGGGTTCAGTCGGAAAACTTTATTTTAACTGGAACGGTGGAATGCGGGTTTGAGGTGGGGATTTTCGGAAGAGTTTATTTTGGTTATACAGGTATTGTCTAACTAAAAAGAACATTTCCCAGTAAAAATAAACTATTTCTAATAAGACCTGGATTTCGGTAAAATAAACATTTCCGATTTCCGGGTCTTTTTTCTATTATCCCTTGTCCTTACTGTCTTTTCTCGATTCTCTCTTCCTTCTATTATCGGAGATCTTTATTTTAACTGAGGAAAAAAGGTGAAAAACAGGTGGAAAAGCAGGTGAAAAACAGCAATTTTGAACAGAAAAAGTGTGAAAACGGGGGATCGGTAGGAAATCTTTATTTTAACTCGAACGGTGGAATGCGGGTTTGAGAGGGGTGTTTTAGGAGGAGGTTATTTTGGTTGTACAGGTATTGTAATAAAATATTAAATTCTTCCCAGTAAAAATATACATTTCCGATTTCAAGTTCTGATTCAATATTATCCCGGTTTTCCTCATTAGGAACCCGGGATTTTTTCTGGTTTAATTCAATATAAAAATGTGGATATTATGCTTCTCGGCAATATCCTTAATTTCATATGTAAGTTTCCCATTCCTTGCTAGGCGCGATAGTTCCTTTGAGAGAATGACATCGAACTTATGCTGCTTTGCGTCCTCAATCAATTGTCGCAAGTTTCCCCGCTTTTTATCCTTCGTTCCTGATTCCGCATCAATATAAAAACGAAACAAATCCCATCCTTTCTCCACGATTATGTTGTAAAAGAACCGCTGTTGATTTTTAAGAGACGTTTTCTGTTATTCCTTATTAGTCGATACACGAATATATACTGCACATTTCATTCATCTCAACTCCTAATGTATTGTTGAGATGTAGTAGTGTTCATTTAAATACCAATATTGACCATTTTTTTATTAATACACAATTTTTCTATCCTCGCCTTATATGCTATTAAAGTCGCTAATTGTTCCTTTCTCATTCTTTTCCTCCAAGTGTCCTCCAGACATTTCATTTTTATTACCAATTTTAAAAACAACTTACTTGCGAAAATAGCTTTAATCTTATACTTCTGCATCAAATAGGTAATATTTCTCATACTTAATACAACCCGAAAAAGGGAAAAATATCGTCATCCTATCTAACAGGTGATGTCATGTATTCGAAATTGCTGAAAGTTATTGTCGACATAACAAAGAAAAAGAAGAAGAAAACAAAGCATTCGGTAAAGGATTTGGAACTATCCGTAAAGAATTTTTATTATAATCAGAAGGAATATGAAGAGGCGGGAGGGTACCGCTGTTTTTATGAAGCCCTTCTACAAATAGAGAAGGAGGGGTTGGTCCAACAGGTCAAATCATCCAGATTAAATAATCTTTACCCGGTGCTTCACGAACAATATTGGTTATTTGGCAGCAAACAAAAACTGAGATGGAACGACAGTATAATTTTCATGCTATTGGATGAACTAGATATAAAAAAGTACCGCTCATTGCCCTTTCTTCAAACAGAAGACAACTTATCTAAATTGTTAGCTCTCTATCGTTTTATGAAAACGAAAGATGGACATAACTGGATAAACAGAGAAGAGCGATCATTAATGCTTTTTGGTGATGAAAAATTTTTAGGCTCCAATAAGGGAAAATTATTTTTGAATCGCATCAACCTAGCTCCTCATGATTTAAAAATAGAAGAGAAACAGGATGAATTTGAATATTGGATATCTGCCGATATCGATAAGATGTCCAACGTTCGCGTGTTGATTACTGAGGGTAAAGCTACGTACCGCACTTTTAAAAAACAATTAGCAAAGGACGAATGGATTTTCAAGGGACGACCAGATTTGTTGATTTTTGGTCAAGGCAATGGGATTGTCTCTACCTTTCCATATATCGAGAGGTTGTTGCGAGGAAAGCATTCTACCATTAGCTACGCTGGAGATATTGACCCATCCGGCTTAAGTATTTATTACACTTTAGTCCACCGGTTTCCCGAATATCATATACTCTTAGCTGAAGATATCTATCACTTTATGATGATGAAACAACAATATTACCCCCAGCAAACCAATCAAGTCTTGGCGAGAGGGGCTGACCAATATTTCAAAACCCATTTTACTCATCTTTATAATCAAATCGAATCTCTTTTTACAGAGGGTTTACGAATACCGCAAGAAGTAATAAATTTTGATACTATCAAGGTCGGAGGTTAAATCGTGGCGGTAGATTACAATAATATTGAAAGTCGTGGAAAACGATTAAATCCCATATGGAGTTTAGGGACAGGGATGGAAGTCGGTGAATTGTCACCGTATATACGGCACATTTGTCTCGACATAATATTAGAGATTTTTAAACGTGAAGTACGAGCAGATGAGAGAAGGACGATACCCGAATTAGAGTATCTAACCAAACAAGTCCTGACAAAATATAATTTTCAAGCAAGCAAGGAAAGAAGTGAGCGTATCATTGAAGGGCTAATTTGGAGCGGGGACCCACGCTATTTGAATGCTTTTAAAACTCCTTATTTCAATGAAAAACAACAACAATGGGAAGAACATTCCTTTCGATTTTTAGAGGAGGAACTTGAAAGCAGCAACTTGGAAGAACAAATTTATATCTATAAACTCACAGAAGAATCATATGAGATTATCTTTATGAGTCATGAAATTCTAGATGAATTGGATATTGATATTCAATCCTGGGTGGCATTGCAATTAATAAAGAGCGGGAATTATCGGGATGCACTGGATAGATTACAGAGATTAATTATAAGGGTTCGAAAATTAATCAAAAAAGAAAACCGACTTTCCGTGGAAATTAAACGGAACCCTAAAATTATCAATAGCTACACCCGTTTCACCGGTCAAGACCATAAGAAAAATGTCGAAACTCAATTCACCGAAGAAAAAGAGCGGTATATGGAAATGGAACGGCTGTTAAGTAAAATCAATGATGCACCTGATTTAGAGGTGGAGGTCTCAACACTTATTGAGAAAGTAAATGAAACAAGAGAACTTCATGATATCCTTGCGCAACTGGTCATTGAAAATATTAAAACGGAAATCACAATTCGAAAAAATCATTTCCATCTGCTTTGGAAAAAACCTCGTATCTCCTTTAAAGAATCCATCTGGGAGGATTTAATCCTTCAAAAAGGTTTTGCAGACCCAGATGACATGTTTAAATTACTCTCCATGATATTTTCACCTAAGAAGCCATTGATTTACCCATTAGATTGGTCGATTGAACAAGATGTGACGATGCCTGCCATCGACATAGACGGCGATGACGATGATAATTCTTCGGATGACGACGATGAATTCACTATTCCCCCTACTGATTGGAAACCGTTGATGGAGCTATGGAAACCTGTTTTTTATGAATTGTTGAAAAAAGGCACCATCCATCTTCATTCCGTTCTTGAAGATGAAGAGAGCAAGAGCGTTTGGTTAAACAACAAGTATGCCATCGAGCTATGGAATCAATTTGTGAATAATTCGCTTTTCGTCACCAAGCAGGACCTTCTAAATTCTAGCGATCAGCGAGTTCGCCTTTTAAAAGAGCTCATACACGAGGATGAAACATTTGAAGAGTTATTAAACCAGTCCATTGTAACGGAATTCGTAGAAGGGAAACATGTTTCATTTACACTAGAAGACCGAAGGGGATTAATTATCACCGACTACCAACTGCATTTAAAGGAGGATACCAAAAATCATGCTTAACATGGAAAGTGTGGAAGTTGCCAATGAGATTTACCGTGCTTTATTGGATAAACGTGCCCTAAAGGATGAAGATGAATTGGTTTTTGATTATAAACAAAATGAATCGGCACGACTCATTCTTAAAAACCGCTGCAAAGTAGAAGGAACCGAGATACTACTTGGCAAGGAGTATCTTCATCTTGTTACCAAAGACGGTTCGTTATATTCCTCTGCCGTTTCACAAATGAAAGAAAAATACTATGTTATAGAAAATAAGAGGATGCTGCATTTAATCGGTTTACTACACTTTGTCTTTTTCTCCGAAGCTAGTACCGAAATTACCACTAATCAAATAGAATGGCTTCAAAATGGTGTTTCCTACTATAAACTTATCGAGCAAGCTGACAAAGTTTTCAAGCAGTTCTATGATACGCAGGTAAAAAGCAAGGGTGAGTTTTCCAAAAAATTCTCTATTGCTATTGATGCTATTTATCATTTGTGGAAAGACCTTGATATAGATTATCCTGTACGTCAGCGTGTGACCATGAATCGTAAAACGAAATTTGGATTGGTTCACACGGCTATGAAAATATTAGAAGATGACGGATTGGTTTTTATCAAAAGGTTCAAGAAAAGTGCCGAAGCGGTACCAACTCGTATTCTCAATGAGCGCTTAGACTTACAATTCAATAACAATGTGAAGTTTCATGAAATTAAAAACCTGATAAATCAGATTAAAGATGACGAGAGGAAAGATGAATAGATGGATTCCTTGATAAAGCAAATACGAATCGCAGGTCTGAAATATGCCAAGATGCAAAAGCAATATAAAAATACGTTGCTCCCTTTCCACCGTGATGAGGAACCGGTACATACGTTGATTACACTGATAAATATGGGCGGGAAAGGCGTGCTGCTACAAGCTATCTTTCAATTGTTAGACCCTCTCATTCGCTGGGGAAAAGAAGAGAAGATGGTGGACAGCTTCTTTTTTAATGAAAAGCGAAAATTTGTTCCTTATACCTTTCACGTACTCATCGAATGGCTGGTCGGTTGGGAACCCCATACGAAGATTATGACAGGAATCGCAATATCCGCCAAACCCAAGACTAGCAATAAAAGTGATGCCTCGCCCATTGAAACGGAATATCTCTTATATATTGTGGAGCAAAACGAACAGACTCCTTTTAATATCGCCTCTATTCCTGTATGGAATGAGGATACACAAACCTCGTTATCGATTGATGATTTAAAGAACTATTTAAAAAATCATGAAGACCATGTAAAAATTTTTAACCGAAATCAAAAGCGAGAGTATTTTGCCACTCTCAAAAACTACGGGATTGACCCGAATGAATGGCGTGTATTGAAGAGCATCAATAAAGATGAAGGAGATGTCTCTGCCTTTTTTGCTAGAGCTAATGATAACCACAGTCTCATGTCTAATCTCATCATCCCTACCCTTGATAAACAAATTGAGCCGGAATATAAGAAAAGCTATGTGGAATCCAAAAGCTTAGCGGAAACATTCAAGGATGTAGCGATAGCCAATCAAGAAATGCCAAAACTATTGGAACGCGAACTCACGTATAAAATTATCATGGACGAACTAACACCGGTGGCTGCCTATTTAAAAAAATGCGCCGAGTTAGAACAAAACCTACTTGAACATCGTAAAAATGGGTATACCATCAAGGAGTTTATGAAAGGTCAAGTTCAAATCAAAGTCGAAACAGATAAAGCGATTGCCCAAGAACTTGAGGATATCGAGAACCAACTACATGGGCTAAAGTGGGAATCGGCAAATCTTGGCTTTGCTAAGGCATTCCAAAAAGTCTCCGGCTTAGAGCAAGAAATTGAGTCACTATCAGCCAAGTATGAAAAAGTAACGGGTCTTCTAACAACGGAAGAAGGTTTATTTAATGAATACACCGTTAAATTACATTTATTCGAACTCACCAAATTACGCAAAAATCGGGTTAACAAACTCAATCAATATAACGAGTTGAAAAGTTTGCTAGTAATAGATGACTTAGAAAATGAAATGAAAACATTTAAAGAAAAACTTAAAAACAAGTGGGACTTTATTCAAGTGACGTGGTCTTCCATTAAGCAGCAACATCTTGATTATATGAAACAATGCGATGGAGAAATTGAAAAAGACAAGCTGTTACTTAAAAGCATCCAAAATTCTATCAAAGAGTTGGAGACTAAAATCATTCAAATCAACACACTTTTGGAAGTACATGCAAAGAAAAAAGAAGAACTTCAAGGTCGTTTCGGCGAAATGGGTACGGATGACCCTCAGTCTCTTCTGGATAATTTGAATGGAAAGAGACAAACACTACAAAAAAATTATGCAGACTTCACCAAAAAACAAAACAATTTGCAGACAGAAAAAAGTAGGCTTCTCTTTGAGAAAGGTGAAAGTTCTTCAATGGTTTCTTCCCTGAAGGAAAAAATCAAGGATTTAAACCGGGACATCCACTTAAAAAGCCAGAAGGAAACCACTTTAATTGAAATGATAACAGCTATCACCAATGAACGGGTCGAGGCGTATTCAAAAGAAGTCATGGGCACTTCCATGAAGGCATTAGAAAAATTATGTATGGTAACGGAAAATACCATTGATTCCAAATCAAAAGAACGATGGTCATTGGAGTCCCAATATGATTTACTAAAAGATTCGAATTATTGGATACCGAATAAAGATATCGTTGTGGTAAAAGAACAGATTTTTTCTCAAGGTATCGGCTGTGAGTTGGGCATGGAGATTTTATATCAAATGCTAGATACCCTAGGCGAAGAATTGACGAAAAAAGAAATCGAAAAACACCCTTTATTCCCGTATGGTGTAGTGGTTCATTCAGAGGATTTAGAGAACATTGACTTCTCGTTCCTTGAAAACCAATATTTTCAATCTTCTGTTCCCATCTTTGTTCGTGAGGATATGAGAAAACAGAGAGCCGACATGAAGCAGGAGCATGAGCGTCTCTATCCGTTCCAACAGGGAACATTTGTCGCCATTGATGGGGGGCTACATCAGGCTCTAGATTTGTATTCCTTCGGAGAGAAGAAAATCGAGTTGGATAAAAAAGCGGATGATTACGCCTATTTGGTAGACCAGCAAAAAGAGTATTTAGCACGTTTGAAGGAATTGATTAAGGAATGCAAATTATCGCTAAATGAACCGGACGCTCACCTTCTACTCTTAGCTCGGAATGGACTAACGGAGGACTTACAAGTATACAGCAGTTTGTTGCAAACAATTAGTGAGCGGTTGCCGGAAATAGAGTTGGAGACAAAAGAAAACGCGGCTCATTTAGAAGAATTCACGGATGACCTAGCTCTGGTAAAAGACGACATCAAAGTCGTCACTTCTTGGATAGAGGAAATGAAGAAAAATAAACTACTGATAAAAGATAAGACAGGAATCCACAACCAAATCAATCGTTTCAATGAGCAATTTGAGTCAAGGGAACGTGTGATTCGGAATAACGAGTCAAAAGCTGTAAGTTACCGTGAGGACTATAAAGAGTGGAAAAGGGAAGCCGAAGAACAATTCAAACTCCTGGTACATATTTTTCCTTGGGTAGAAAATCCGCTGCATAAAATCAGCGATTCCCCAATAGAGAAAAAAGATGTACAAGCTCCTATCTACTCAACAGAGGATATTGACTTGCTAAAAAATGAAATCTTTAAGTACAGCAGTTTAAATAATGAAATCGAAAAAAAGAATTTTGACCTACAAGCTATTTCTAACGATATTCGCCATTTAGATGAAAAGATTCTTGAGATTCAGACAAAACTTGATGAACTTGATAAAAGCTGGAGGAAATTAACCACTCCAAATGAATCGAAAAACGTAATAGTACAGTCCATTCGAACCCATAAAAAGAATGCGGCTGATTTTAAAGAAAGAGCTGATAACTTAAAAGAAGTTTTTACTAAGAAACAGGGTGCCAAAGAACTAGCCGATGAGTTTCTGAAAAGTGAAAAAACAACTGTCATTAAACTCAATCCGTCCAAGGAACCGGAAAATTGGTCCGAAATAGATTTGGAGGAAAAAGATAAAGAAATTAAACGAAATCGTCAACAGGTCCTTGCCTTGAAAATGAAAGCAGAAGATGCTCGAAAAATCAATCAGAGAGCCATACATACATTAAATACAAATATTACACAGCTAGAAGACATGGATTTAGAGAAGAACAGCATCAAGGAATTTAGTGACATCGATTGGCTACAGGGAATTAAGGAAAACTACCAGCAAAAAACTTCTTCTTGGACCAAGGAATTTACTTATCTGAATAAACAATTGCAGCAATCTGGAGCGGAGTTTAAAGTGAAGTACGATGAATATCGCAGAGCCATCGCCCAAACAAAGGATATGGATAGAGAAATAGTGTTGAGAGTAGATGCCTATTTCGAAGACATCAATACACAAGAGTATCTGCTACGGTACGAAGGGGTTAATAGCATACTTGATTCTTTTGAAGCCGAACTACAAAAAATTCGCGAGAATAAGAATGAAGGTCTCGCTGTATTAAAACAGTGGACAGATAGAGCTACCTTTCGAGTAAATCTTATCGTGAAAAAGATGAAACAGATGGTTCATAAGATGAAAATAAAAAACTATCAAGACCACTCTTTTCCGCTTGTTAAATATTCAAAAAATTATAAGTTCAATGAAAATTTGGAACAGTACAATAGTATCCTAACGGATTTCTTTATTAAAGTTTTGGATGAGATTCAGAATGACTATGAAGACATTAATGATGTTCCTATCTTTGACATTGAAAAACGAATTGAAGTCAGTACATTGGTTTTAAAAGTCTTAGGAAATCAATATCCTTCGCTATTTATTTACAATCCTGGTGGCAAAAATCACTTGCTATACGAGAAGCCGAAAGACTCTTATTACTCTGATTGGGAAACAATTATGAACGGGGATTATGCGGAAGCTTCCGGCAGCGGCGGTCAAAAGTTGATGACCCAGATGATTATCATGGCAATGCTGATGAAGAGCAATAAAAAAGGATGGTCTGTTTTAATATCGGACAATCCTTTCAGTAAAATGGTATCGGAACATGTCATTACACCAATTTTCGCCTTATGTGAATTGTTAAAAATACAATGGATTGTGGTATCTCCTCCTGAGCTGACATCGACATTTGAATTGACAAGAAGGTTCCCAGTCGTTCATCGTTTGTCCTTTACAAGAGATAAAGGGAAGGACTTTATACAAGACGATATTCAAATGAATACCCGTATCTATATAGATAAAGACAACATACTAAATAAAAAACGTGCAGTGTCAGAATAATTATCTAATTTAAATAATAATCTATCTTTAAGTAAACAGTGCTGTTCTTATGTTAAACAAGCGCTGTTTTTCTTGTGTTATTGTTCTAATATTTAGAGGTTTATGTTCTGTAATACTACGTTGGGTTTCATAAAATTGTTTTCCTAATCGGAATATTGATGAACCATGTTGAGAAATATAAATGAAATTTGTTTCTTTTGTAATGGTCAATGTTCATTCGTTATAAACAGGACCTTCTTTAGGAGGTCCTGTTATTTTTTTGGGGAGGAAATTTTTTATATTCAATTTGAAAAATTGATTTGACATTATCTTAAAGAATATTCATTAGAAAAATCTGAATAAGGAACAAATAACCAAATTCTAACAAATGTAGAATATTAATAATTGTTTTGTAAGTAATCCCCAGTATAATAAAAGGAGGATAAACAAAAAAGTGGGAGAGATAGCCATGTATCTATATCAACTGAACATATCAAATTTTAGAAAATATGGAATTAATCAAAGTGAAGATGGGACAGTTATTCCAGGACTCTGTTTAAATCTTAACCCAAAACTAAATCTTATTGTTGGTGAAAATGATGGTGGAAAAACAGCTATCATTGATGCGATAAAGATGGTCCTTAGTACGCAAAGCAACGATTTTATTAAGCCAGAAGTAGAAGACTTTTATCTTGAGGCTGGAAAAGAAGAAAAATTCCGGTGTAGTGAATTTAGAATTGAATGCATCTTTAAGGGATTAAGTGAAGCAGAAGCAAAAAACTTTTTGGAGTGGTTGAGCTTTGAAGAAACTGCTGGAGAAACCACATTTTATCTAAAGTTAACTTTTGCTGCAAAAAGGGAAGGTAAAAATATTTATTACGATAT
The DNA here is from genome assembly GCF_020171845.1 of Cytobacillus kochii. Taxonomy (GTDB): domain Bacteria; phylum Bacillota; class Bacilli; order Bacillales; family Cytobacillaceae; genus Cytobacillus; species Cytobacillus kochii. The sequence goes on from NZ_JAIVAM010000001.1 coordinate 12,801, forward strand.
CAAAGCTGGTTCTCATGAAGAAGGCTCACAAATGGACGGAAAAGCGCGGGAACTATTGAGAACAACTTATCTTAAGCCACTAAGAGATTCAGAGAGAGAGTTAGGCTCCAGGAGAAACTCACGACTATCACATATTCTGTACAATCATGATGCATTTAGTAATGAAGAAAATCATCAATTAATTAAGATTATCCAAGATGCCAACAATTCAATTAGTAACTACTTCAAAGGGTTAGATGGGCATGGTAATGAGATTGCCGATGTAGAAGGTAAAAAGTTACTAGAAGAACTAAACAGCTATTTAAATAAATTTTCAAGGGAAGGTAATCTTCTTAAGACAAACTTTAATATTGCTGATACGAAATTAAAATCAATACTAGAGAAACTGAGTCTTCTGCTCCAAAATAATAAAGCTGGTTTGGGCTCTCAGAATTTACTTTTTATTGCAACGGAACTACTCTTGTTAAAAAGAGAGAATTTTAGTGGGTTAAAACTAGCTTTAATTGAGGAGATAGAAGCACATTTACATCCTCAATCCCAGTCGTTATTAATAGAATATTTAGAGTCTGTGTGCAACGAATCATCCATTCAAATGATACTAACCACACACAGTCCAAATCTTGCTTCAAAAGTGAATGTGGAAAATTTAATTATTTGTAAAAGCTCTGGTGTCTTTAACATGGGGTCCAAGTATACTAAATTAAGGGTGGGGGACTACTTATTTCTTCAAAGATTTTTAGATGTAACAAAATCCAACTTATTTTTTGCAAATGGAATTATTATGGTGGAAGGAGATGCTGAAAACATACTCATTCCAACTCTTTCTCAAATACTTGGAATCTCACTTTCAAAGTATGGGATTTCTGTAATCAATGTCGGTAGCACTGCGTTTTTGAGATACTCAAATATCTTCTTAAGAGAAAACGAAGCAGATAATATGGGTATCCCTGTAGCCTGTGTGACAGATTTGGATGTTAAACCTTCCATAAGTGGCTCAACTTATAAAATAGGAGACAGAGATAATGTTACCTATGAAGAGGCAAAAAATTACCACAAACAGAGAAAAGAAGGACTATATACAAAGGACGAAGTAAAGTGCTTTGTCTCGGACGCATGGACACTAGAATATTGTATTGCAGCAGGTGAATTTCAACATGAATTTTTTATAGCAATTAAGTTTGCAGAATACATCGAGAATAGTGAGAAATATGGACTTACCGTAGAGAAGAAGGTAGCGGGAATAGAGTTTGTGGAAGGTGAATTGTCAAAATGGAAACAGGAACAACGAACCGATGAAGCAATAGCTTTCGCTATCTATAATGACTATATACTCGACAAAAAAATTTCAAAAGCAATTGTAGCTCAATGCTTTGCCGATATTCTTTCTAGTCTTGACCCAACTGAAACTAAATATAGAATAAAAAAGGATGAGAACTTATCTTACCTTGTATATGCAATTAAGTTTGCTGCGAAATTAGGTGAAGAAGTATGATTTCGATTTCAACAGAGGATATCATGAAGGGAGAATCCATCTTTTTACCCAATGGAGATACGTTTAGTGAAGAAAAACGGAGCATATTATGTTGCTTAGAGACTAAAGATATTGTGGCATGCCCAGGAAGTGGTAAAACAACTACTCTATTAACGAAGTTGTCTATAATTGGAGACCATTTGCATGAACTGAATAATAAAGGTATCTGTGTACTAACGCATACAAACATCGCTATTGATGAAATAAGGGAAAGATTGAATGCCGATAGTAAGAAGTTGTTTGATTATCCAAACTACTTTGGCACAATACAATCATTTATAAATCAGTATTTAGCTCTTCCCTTCTTTAGAAATCAATACAATAAAAACGTGGTATCTATTGATGACGAAAAATATTTTGATGAAGTTAAAAAGCGATATTATACATTGGAATACGGAGTAAGATATGGGCTAATAAAAACATTTAAAACTCAGGAAAATGTATTTAAGTATTTAAATGATATTCATTTCCATTCGGAGAATGATACATTAGTTAATGGAATGGGAAAACCTTTATATAAGTCAGAAGGAAAAATATCAATTGCTTTAATGGAAATGAAAAAGGGTATTATTGAAGATGGAATATTAAGTTATCATGACGCTTATTATTTGGCGCTAAAATATATGGACAAATGTGAAAGCCAGCTAAGAAGTTTTTTTTCTGAACGATTTGCTTTTGTTTTTATTGATGAAATGCAGGATACTTCGCCATTACAGCTTAACATTCTCAATCGAGTGTTTGATAAAGGGAAATTAATAATGCAAAGGTTTGGGGACCCGAATCAGGCAATCTATGGAGATTCTGAAGAAATGGCTTGGGACATTGGACAAGACCCCTTAAAAATTACGAATAGTAACAGAAATTCTCCTGTAATTAGTAAGTTGATTGCTCCTTTTGAACTTTTGGAGTCTGGAATGAATGGAAATGACCACCTAGCAGTTATATCTCCTAAGATTATTGTATATGATACAGAAAATATTAATGAAGTTTTGCCGCGATTTGCTAAATTAATAATCTCAAATCGTTTACACAACATAGGAAACAATAAATTTAAAGCTGTGGGAAGAATAGGTAAAGATAATGGGGATGAGAGAATAAAAATCCCAAGCTATTTTCAAGAATACATTCAAAAAAGAAGCGCAGTAGGACCAAAGTTTGTTTCGGATTATTTAAACAAACATTTTATTGACCCGCATAGTGATTCTGATGTAAAAACATATCGAAATGCTATTTTAGCAGCATTGTTACGCATGGTTTCTATCCTAGGTATTAGAACCGACAGAGGAATATACTATTCAAAAAAATCCTTTTTAACCAAAGTTAAAGAACATGACCCAATGTTATATGATACTATTCAAGGTGAATTAATGAAGTGGTGTTTAAAGGTAAGAAGAGAGGAAGATGTAAGAGAGGAATTCATCGAGTTTAGTAAGGGAATAATTACACTTTTGTTTGGTAATCAACCCTTTGAAAAATTGAAATCTTTTTTTGAAGGTACCCAATTCGAATTAGAGGTAAGTCAATCGTCATTAAATATATTCTCATATACTTGTGATGAGGGGATAACTATTAATATTGATATTGATACAATTGCTGGTGTAAAAGGTGAAACACATACCGCAACTCTCTTTTTAGAAACTTTTCACTATAATTATGATGTAGGTAGTCTAATTAATTCATTTAAAGGCTACAAAAAAGAAAAAAGAGGAAAAAGGGAGCAAGTTGCTTTAAAAAATGCCTATGTTGCCATGTCTAGACCATCACATTTGCTTTGTGTTGCTGCTCAAAGGTCATCTATAGAAGGGCATGAAGAAGAGTTGAAAAAAGTGGGATGGGAAATCGTAGAGGTAATATCGCCGACAATAAAAGAGGTAAGCACTAATTAAAATTCTAAAAGTCAGCTACTGCCTTTATTTATTAGTAGGTAGCTTAAAAATGTTTAAAAAGGGGTGCGTTCCTGTTAAGAACAAGATACTAAGGACCACCCACTTTTTTTCTCATTTACCTTCGTACTGAAATGAAATTTTGTAGAACCTCTCATAATTCATTTGCAGTCATACTCAATAAACAAATCCCAGTCGTTTTGATACTTGTATGATACAACTTTACTTGAACTTCCTTTAATCCCATACCAGATTTAAGGCACATAGTTGCATGAGTATGTCTAAGATTGTAGAAAAAACTTCTTTTACTAACCTAAAAACGGATAAAAAATGATTTTAAAAAAAGTCCTTCTCAATTGATTGGGGACTTCAACTAAAGCTCCCATTAATTTAAAGTGTGTAATCAATTACAATATCCAGGTGATTCGTCCCTCATCCAACCAATGATACTGTCAGCTATTCCAAATGCTGCTACCCTAACTGAAGAACCAGCAATTAGACCAGCTACTGCCCATACTACTTTTGAGGTCTTTTTCAGTTCATTTCCTTGATTTCTAATAGAGATTTCCTCATTTAAATTCTCTTATTTTTTTACAATACAAGGTAGTTTCCATTTTTAACTTACCATTTTTGAACCATAAGAAAAGGACAATACCACTGATTGTCCTACATTGAGTATGAAAAATCTAATTACCTACATATGGATGGATATGCGCTAGCATACTTTCCTTTAACCATTTTCCTTGCTTATGATTATCCATTGTAATAGCAACCCAACAAGTATCCCTGGTATCACACTAATCAATGGTAGCCATATAGGTGCTATATGTAAATCAAACAAAGTTATCTTCGTAGAAAAAATGGTTCCTACGGTCATAAAATACCCTGAAAACAAAAACAGGAAAGATGAATACGGCTTTTCACCACCGCCTGCATCTTTATAGGCATCCCATATTGCAAAGAAATATAAACAAGGAAAAAATAAAATCCACTTGTGGTTAGTTAGTTGAATTGCCCTTTCAACATTACCTTGTAAGCTAGATAGGATAATTAGATTTAGGTTCCCTTTTACAATAATTAAAACAATTAAAGGTATGAGTACAATGCCTTTAAGGTATTTACCATTTAATATTTGCCCAAAACCAGGAAATATAATGCTCCAAAGTAATACTTCGATTGTTTTCACGCCATTTATTTGTTTCCACTTTTCTTTATTATATTTGTACGATTTATTGCCGTTGGTACTTCTTCCATCCATCCATTTTTTATCATGATATTTGCGCCATCATTAGCATATTTTACAATTTCAGCTGAGAGCCGATTGTAATTCAACACTAGATCGCTTCGTTGACTAACTGATGCGGCAACACCATAATTACCTATACCACCTGCTACCAGCATATTAAAATGAAACATCATTAGCTTATCTGAAAAAACTGGAACTGTAGATTCTAACGTAGCAGCATCCCATGTCATTGGTACTTGAATATCACTTTCAATTAAACAATCACCAAAAACTTTTATGTGTTTTTTAGCTATTTCTTTTCCTCTATTCATATAGTCTCTTACTTTTTGTGATTCTGCTGTTTGCCCGAAACCTATAGAAAGCATTACACCAATAACATTCGTCTGAATATTCGAGAATAATTGGGAAATTTCTATTACGTTCAGTGGTCTTTTCTTCCCAATAAACGATATACCGTCAAAATAGTTTTTATCATCAATAAAATTGACTTTATTAGGAATAGGTATATGTGGAGGCCGAATTAATAATCCTTTATTGAGTAAGCTATCAATGACTTGATCATAAAGTTTGGAGGTCTCTTCATGACAAGAACTAAAGAAAGCCCGTATATCTTTTCTAGTTGACATACCTTTCATCAAACTATACTGCGCCATTCCTGCCTTACCAAGGTTTTGTAAATAACTTAGAAAGAAGATATCATCAAATAAACGAGGTGCTTGCAGGTTAACATCTTGTTCTGTAAACCCAACGGGGATTGGGATTTCTTCTTGTGTGAATATACTTTTTATATTGTCCAAACTTTGAAGAGATATGTCATAGGCTATTTGAATATACGGTTCTATATCTGGGTCTTGAACTTGCACTAGAAAGTAATTTAAAACATGTTCTGTCATACTATTTTGTAAGTAAGTTGACCAAAGAGAACCAAGTTCTGATGAGGTTAAGGGTATATAACTTGTTTTACTCAATATGATATCCTCCCAAATGTAACAAATTTAAACATAGTATTTGATCGATAAAAAAAACTATTAATGGTAAATAATGAGATAAATAACACCACTACCTGAAGGTTTTCATCAATGTTTTTAATGCCATACTAAAATAGTGGAGTATTCTATACAAAAGTGGGAAGACAAGAAAAAAAGCGAAAACCTACTCGAGAAATATAAAGTCAAGCAGTTCATCGAGATTATAAAAGATGCTACAACAATCACAAAGTTTAATTTATTCTTTAAACTAGTCGACAAGATAAAAGAATGAGTTTGCCGGTTGGGGTTATTTATCTTGACCGGCTTTTCTTTTTTGATTCTTATTACGTATAGAATATCATGAGAACCCTCGGGCTTATTCAGCAGTTACTACTCAACGAACAGTGTGGTCATCATTCTTGTGGTTAACTAGTTAAATTTCGCTTAGCTATATGATAGGCAAAGCATATGATATCATAGACCTATACTTAAATTTAGGTTTAGGTTGTTCTAGCTTAATCCGTGAGTGCAGAAAACCTAAGACACTTAAAATTAAAATAGTTAAGCCGTTGTCTATTCAATTCAAATGATTCGATTTAGCAAAGGCATTTAAGTTTAGACGTGGAATTATTTATGATATAGATTAAGGATTGATTAATGAAGCAAGTGCCATCACCTGAATTAATTAATTATACATACAAAATATTTTGTACCAACGATACAATTTGAATAGATGGAAGAGTTAAGTAAATTGAATTCTATAACTATAAATTAAGAAATAGAGGAGTGGGACAATATGCAATATGATGCAAAGAATTCGGAAGAATATCTAGAATTGCTTGAAGACGATTGGAGAAAAGAGAAATTGCTTGCGGTTCGACAAATGATTTTTGCTTATGCACCCGAATTTGATGAGGTGATTCGCTATAAAATGTTGAATTATGGTAAAGATGATACCTATGTGTTTGCATTAAATGCGCAAAAACATTATGTCAGTCTCTATGTGGGTACAATAGATAAGGTAGAAAATGCAGAGACCCTATTAGCTGGTTATAATTACGGAAAAGGCTGCATTCGTATCAAAAAAACGATAAAGATGGAAGATACGGGATTGGAACAATTTATTCATAAAACCGTTGATATGTGGCGCGCCGGTGAAAATACGGATTGTTAAGCTTGAGAGATAAGAAGGTCACAATCCCGTTGTGATCATATATGTAGGTGTCTGACCGTGTTAAACATAAATGCCAAAAAACGCTTCAGAATTCCTCTGAAGTGAATTTAATGTAATCATATGTGGAGGAAAACGATGACTTATGAAGAAATGATGCAAAAGCTTGAAGAATTAGGCAGTGATCAAACAAAGAGAATCTTCTTGAACCACGGAGTAAAGGAACCTTATTTTGGTGTGAAAATTGGAGATTTAAAAAAGCTTGTTAAGTATGTAAAGAAGGATCATGAGTTAGCATTACAACTATATCATTCTGGAAATCATGATGCGATGTATTTGGCAGGTCTATCCGTTAATCCAAAATTAATGGCAAAAGAAGACTTACAAGAATGGGCTAAGAAAGCTTATTGGTATATGGTCGCTGAATATACCGTTGCGCAGGTAGCAGCTGAAAGTGAGTATGCCCTTGAATTGGCTAATGAATGGATGAGCTCAGAGCAAGAGATGATCGCAGTTGTTGGATGGAGTACATATGCGAATTATTTATCAATTACTCCTGATGAGGAGCTAGACATAGGGGAAATTAGGACATTGTTGTACAGAGTGAAAGATTCTGTACATGAGGAACGCAATCGAGTTCGTTATGTTATGAATTCCTTTGTTATTTCCGTCGGCTCCTATGTACCTGAATTAACGGAAGAAGCGAAACAGGTAGCTGATTTTATTGGAAAAGTACATGTGGATGTAGGAAATACTGCTTGTAAGGTACCGCTCGCAAAAGACTATATAAAAAAAGTAGAGGATAAAGATCGAATTGGAATAAAGCGGAAGACATGTATTTGTTAATATAATAAAGTATAGTCCTGCTCATTACCCATGTGTGTTTGAGGTCGAAAAATAAACATAAAAGTGGAAAATTATCATTGAATAGTTTGACATTCCTCCACAACCGGGTGCTTTCTTGCAGCAAGAAATTCACTCTTTTTATAAATGGAAGTATTTAATTGAATATAAGGAGATTTTATGAAAGTCCGAAAAGAAACCGTTTGGAAATGAATGTGATCAATTTTATGATAACAATGAGAAAGGGTATTAAAAATGAAGGAGGAATAGGTCATGAATGTTTCATTCCATATTGAAATTCAAAATCTTTATCAAAAACTAATAGATGCTTGGAACAATCGTGATGCTAAGGGAATGGCTGTACTCTTTGAAGAACAGGGAGTCCAAATTGGTTTTGATGGAAGTAAGGTAATAGGGTCAGAAGAGATTTTATCGCACCTTACACCCATATTTGAAGGTCATCCTACTGCTCCTTTTGTTACTAAAGTTAAAGATACACGGCTTTTAGGTACTGATGTAGCAATTTTACACGCTATTGCAGGTATGATTTCACCTGAAACATCAGATATTAACCCATCAGTAAATGCTCATCAAACGCTAGTTGCCGTGAAGAAAGATCATGAATGGCAAATTGAACTTTTTCAAAATACCCCGGCTCAGTTTCATGGCAAACCAGAGTTAGTGGAGGAAATGACAGAAGAGTTAAGGCAATTACTTCATAACTGAAGTCGTAGCCTTGTTCAGCAAAAGGGCGCTTTCTGCAACAATGGAGGCGCCTATTTTCATTTAAGTGAGAAATAACAACTAGAATACATTAGGTATTAGGATAAAAATATGGTGGTAAACCGCATAATAAAATGCGCATTAAACAAGAAGCGATGGCAGTGGTAATCTAGGTTAAAAAGGTCAATTGTTAGAAGTAGTGGATAATCAATAAATCAGAAGAGAATATTTCATCACCAGTTATTCAAGAACAGAAAATCGGTAGAAATGATTCTTGTCCATGTGGTAGTGAGGGGAAATATATAGTTATGGGTGAAGAACTGCATCGATGTAATGTTTCTGTTATTAGGATTATAAACGGTAGATTTGAATGGACTTGTAAAGGTTTAAAAAGCATGGATTTTCCGGTCAAAATGTCCATGCTTTTGCAATCTATCTTATTTAAGTTGATTAATGCTACTTGTCTTCACGTAGTAAGTAGTTGTTCCCGTCTTGGTCTTTAAAAGAGAACATTGTACCAAAAGGAAGTCTTTGCATTTCATCTACTTCTACTCCATTTTGGTTCATTTTTTCGTAAGCTGATTCTATATCAGTTGTGCTGAAAAGGATAGAAGGGTGAGAAACAGCTGAAGGGTTTTGTTGTTCCATTGCTGACTTGGAGTAAAGAACAAGTGTTGTAAATTCGTCTTTACTTGGACCGACTTCTATCCAAGACATGTTTGGTCCCATAGCTTGTTCAAATTTTAAGACAAAACCAACTTTGTTTATCCAGAAGTCTTTCGCTAGTTCTTGGTCTTTTACATAAACAGTTACCTTACCAATTTTGTTAATCATAGAAAACTCCTTTTTTATTTATTACTTTAATCCCAGTAATTTTATCATTTAATTTTAGCAATACAAATTTTTTTCATTTCCTTTTATGCTGTTCCAATTCATATGATATGTTGTATTAGGATAAAGCCTATAGAAACATTAAATATCACATATTGTCTCCATGATTGTCTTTAGCTAGAAGGTATTATTGATGAAAAATAGAAATATTATGTAATCTATTAAAAGGGGGAGACACGATGAAACTAGGAGCATTTTCTATTAGTTTAAATGTAAAAGATATTCATCGATCAAAAGCATTTTACGAGGATCTAGGATTTAAAACGCTAGGAGGGGACATTAATCAAAATTGGCTTATATTGAAGAATGAACAAACGGTCATAGGTCTCTTTCAAGGAATGTTTGAAAAAAATGCGCTTACATTTAATCCAGGGTGGGATAATAACGCTGAAAATCTAGAAGATTTTACAGATGTTCGAGAACTCCAAAAAGAATTGAAAGAAAAAGGAGTAAAATTAATACAGGAAGCCGATGAATCAACAGAAGGACCGGCATTTATTACTCTGGAAGATCCAGACGGCAATCCAATCTTAATTGATCAACATCGATAAGGTGGAACTCATCTGAAAAAAATCACACCGAAAAATAGAAAGAAAAGGTGCGATGAAAAATACCTTTTCTTTCTGGTGAGATTAGTCTATTTCGCATTTGCATCTGGTTGATGAATGCCGAAAATATTTCCTTCTGTATCCTTATAGTACCCCTGCCAAGCCATGCCAGGGAGAGCATATTTGGGCAATGCTACTACACCACCATTATTAAGTATTTTTCCTTCAATCGCATGGTAATTTTCTACTCCTATTGTACAGGCATAACCATTTAATGGCTGATTTGATTCAGGAGGAGGACTTTGACGTTGCATTAAAGCACCGTCAATTCCAGGCTCATCCTCATCGCCAGTTACTGCCCCAAAATAAGGCATACCTGCAAATTCGCTCCAATCTTCAAATGTCCAGCCAAATACTTCGCCATAAAACTTTCTAGCGCGGTCCATGTCATCTACATGAATTTCGAAATGTACTAATCTACTCATGATTACCTCCTAATTTTTCTTAAAAAAATGAATCCCTCATGTATGTAATTTCTACTAATTTGTAGGGCGCTCCTTCTCAATATGGAATTTAATTTATCTTTTATACATTAATGCCAAGCACTAGGAAGGTACCTTTTATTAAAGAGAGTCACTTGCTACACAGCAGGCGATTATTGTGCAGCAAAAAACTTCAATGTTAGGTGAAAGAATATAAAGGAGGGAAAAACAATGAATCATTCGTCGTTTGTTATAAGAAAAGCGGTTCTTGAGGATGCCATGGGCTTATGAAATTGTTATCTCAAATCTGGATTCGGAAGAAGTTACATTTGTTGAAGAATTAATATGAAAGAGTGGTTTATTGACCATGCTCCAAATTATAAACATTCGTTTGCTAAATCCAAGGATACAAGAAGCAGTGAACGATGCTCTTACATCCAGGTTACTATACCAATGTTAAGGCGATAAATCGGTATGAATAATCCTTTTGCAGCCGTTTTACAATTGTTTCTCCGTGTATTCCTTGTATATCCTTCTGATATAGGTGTTTCATTTTTGTGAAAAACAAACGATGCTATTGTATGGTATCGAGTAGAGGGTGGTTTTTAAGTTGTTAGGTTCATATCCTTTAATAAAATGAAAAAGCAGTAAATAAGAATCGCCATATTAGATAGCGCAAGAGTGTAAACATCTAAATTAAAAATTAGTTCTCCGAGGGGGATTATTCATCTCCGCCTTATAATTCTCAATTGATAAGGCAGTACAAAACCATAAACAATAAAATAAAACAAAATAGAGAAAAAATTAAACCATCCTTTTTCTATCATGTAACCAAAGTATTCTATTCCAATTTCGATACCAAATGAAATGAGGGTGAAGAATATGACTAAACTCCATTTGTTTTTCTTATTTGCGAAATTTAAGAAGATACAAGCTAATGATGAAGGGATGAAGGTAAAAGAGAGAATATCACCGAGTCCTAGCTTTTTAGGGGAACCTAAATCAACTAAGTCGAAAACGCGTAAAATAAATGCATCCATGATCCATGTTGCAAACCCAACAATACAAAAAATGATATATAATTCTGTTAGATTTATTCTCTTTTTGGGCATGAGGTTAAGGATAAATAATAGCGCGACAACAACGATGATTGGAAACCATAATCCTTTTGCTCCAAGGTCTAGGTTACTAAGTGCAGTAGAAAGCATGGTATCTCCTCCGAAAATTACTAAAACTTAGTATGTGTAGTAAAGAGAAGGAAAATACATATTAGTAACGGAGTACGACTGTCGTCCAGTATATAAAGCTCATAATAACAAAAACACCTATAAAGGTGAAAACGGCAGAAGGCAACCTTTTATACGTACATATAAGAACCCATCCAACGATTATATGAATAAGTAAGAAGATGAGCATCAAGACCTTCGACTTCCTTTCGTTAAAGATATTGGTGCAAGACCATGGGGCTTCTGCTCCACGTCCCTAGCCTTTTTTATAGACCAGCGCTTTCCAATCCACTAATGGTCGTAAATATACGAGAATATACGTCTTTTACATGTTCCCCTTTAATCTTTAAGGTGCATCCTTTATAAACATCAAAGCTAGGTGTATTGTGACAAGCGCTAAGTAGCAATAAAAAACTGAAGGTGACAAAGGATGAAGCACTTCTTCATTTCAAAAAGGCCCCTCCTCTTTAATAGGATTTTAGCATAATATCTTAAAGGAATATTTAGAATAGTAAACGAATTACTTAAATAAAAAACAGGGGGAAAACAATGAATCATTCGTCGTTTGTTATAAGAAAAGCGGTTCTTGAGGATGCCAAGGGTATAGCAAGAGTACACGTCGATAGTTGGCGTAGCACCTATGCTACCATTTTCCCACAAGAATATCTAAATAGACTTTCGTATGAAAAGAGGGGAAAATTGTGGTTAAACAATATTCCTCTTGGTGGCGTATATGTGGCTGAAAATGAGGTTGGTGAAATCATTGGATTTTCTTCGGGTGGGGAAGAGAGAAGTGGGAAGTACAACGGTTTTGATGGCGAACTTTATGCGATTTATTTAATAGAAAAGTATCAAAGAAAGGGAGTGGGGACGGCTCTGTTTGCAGCTGTGACTACTGAACTGAAACAAAAAGGATATCAATCAATGCTCGTCCTAGTTGTCGAGGATAATCACTCTTATCGATTTTATGAAGCCCTTGGTGGTGAAAAGATTGATTCTATTGAAATGAGTATGGCTGGTGAGAAATATGGGGAGATGGTGTATGGATGGAGAGATATTACCTCTTTGACATTAGAATTCAATAAACGTTTTACATATCGTTAAAGTGAGATTCATACTCAATTGTTATCATATTGATAGCGGGGATAGCATCAGTGGCTATCAGTACATTTGGCGAAGGAGGAGCCAAATGTTTTTTTGATTATTTCTAAAAAAAATTACCATATTCACTGGTATAATAGGTTTATATAAAGAGAAGGTGGGATAGTGATGACTTATCCAGTGAGAGTGAGGGCATGTGCGCTGATCATCGAAAATGATTCAATTCTTTTGATTGAATATGAAGATGAGAGAGGCATTCATTATAATTTGCCTGCAGGGGGCGTAGAACCGAATGAATCAGTCATTGAAGCTGTAAAGCGAGAAGCGAAAGAAGAAGCATCAATTGATGTGAAAGTAGGTCCTTTAGCATTTATATATGAGTATGCTCCGCACTTGAATGCGAATAAATACGGTGATATTCATTCGTTGCAGTTAATTTTTGAATGTACCCTTACCGATGAATCTATTCCTAAACAACCAAAGTATCCTGATCCTAATCAAACTGATGTAAAATGGATTAAATTATCCGAATTAAATAACATCTTACTTTTCCCCCATTTAGAAGAACATATTCTTACCTATCATCAACAGAAAAGAAATATCGGATTAATAGAAGAACAAACGCTAAGTTGATAGGAGAAGAATCTTGAAAAGAAAGATATTCGCAAGATTTGTTACTAGAATCATTATGAAAGTAAGAGGTTCAATATTTAAATGAAGTAAAAAAAACGACTGTCATAGTTAGTGTCATTTTGGTTAGTGTCGTTTGTGTGATGTTATTTAACTTTCTAAAGAAAGATGTCTGGGATGTGAATGCTGAGTTATTGAAAGAAGAGGTATTGTCCATTGAGTCATCTGTAGAAGAAGTAAATTTATTGGATATCACACCATTTGAGTGGGATAAGGTTTATTTCTTTGAGCCTTATACTCAGAAAGAGTGGATATATGAAACGGTCGGATATAAATGGGATACTATTAATGAAACAGTAAACGAAGGAATGAACCAAATAGTATTTATAAAGAATAATCAAGTGGTTTGTTATGTATATGGATACCCAGAAAATAACGGATACGGCATTTCTATGAGTGAAAAAACAACTCAAGTCCCTGCCGGCTCTCTCCTTATAGCGGATGAACAGCGCCCGTTTGAAGTGGTAAGGGATGGTGGTGTGGTCTATTTAAAAAGCAACTAGCAGATTGAATGTAGATAAAAGGAGAGAATGAAATTGATTACATCTGGAGAAGTTCAATTAGGGTTATATCGTGAGGAGCACTTAGAAATATTAAATAGATTCGAATTACCGGAAAATCAAGCGAAGTTTACCGCATTACCAAAGGAAAAAATAGCTGTTTCTGTTGGGCAATATCGAGTAGTCATCCTTTTAAAAGAAGTACCAGTAGGCTTTTTTCTGCTACACAGTACAAAAAGGGTAAGTGAATATACTACTAATTCTCATGCTATGTTATTGACAGCTCTTTCTATAGATTACAAACATCAGGGCAAAGGGTATGCTAAGCAAGCGATGCTCGCGTTAAAAGCATTTATCACTACTCATTTCCCCGATTGCCATGAAGTGGTTTTGGCGGTCAATCATAAAAACATTCCCGCACAGCAATTGTACTTAAAAGTTGGTTTTGTTGATACTGGTGAGCGGAAAATAGGAGAAATTGGCGAACAGTTTATATTGAAATTAGAGATAAAGTAATAGACCATTTTTATCTCAAACCATCTTCTTATTTTGAAGGAATACTAGCGTTTCTGTTTATGCAGAAACGCTTTTCTTTATGTAATGAAACCTGCGCGAATGATGGGGTCTATAAGATTAAAACGTTAATGTGTTCGTCTCGATTTTCTTTCTCAATATTGCACTAGAAAAACCAATAGTATATTGTTCTCTAAGTTATTTGGTTTATCAACTTAATCGATTCAACAAACAATTGGAGGAATTTAGCTGAATGAATAAACAGGTCCAACTGAATAAGATTAAAGAGGATTTTATTCAAAGTCAAAAGGTTCTATCAGCCATTGGTGATGAAACGCGTCAATCAATATTATTAGTGCTTATGGGGACGGATTGTGAAACGGGAATACGCGTGGGTGAGATTACTAATCAAACGCATCTTTCAAGACCTGCCGTTTCTCATCACCTAAAGATTTTGCGTGAAGCTGGAATCATATTAATGCGTAAAGAAGGCACAAAGAATTTTTATTATATAAATGTACGATCAGAATTAGGGTTATTAAAAATGCTTGTAGGGGATATTGAAAAATTTATGGATGATTTTTATAGATAATGAAGGAAAAGGTGGATGAAATATGAGAGCAATGGTTATTGATCAATATGGAAAAGTGCCTATGCAATTGGCAGATATGCCTATACCAGAAATGAGTGATTATGAGGTACTGGTAACCATTTATGCCGCTAGTTTTAATCCCATTGATTTTAAAATCAGGGATGGGAAAGTGAAACTATTAGTTAAATATAGTATGCCACTTATATTAGGTAATGATTTTTCGGGTGTTGTTACAAAAGTCGGTAAAAAAGTGACGCGTTTTAAAGTAGGTGATGAAATATATGGCCGCCCCCGCAAGAGTAAAATTGGCACTTTTGCGGAATACATTGCCATTCATGAAGATGACATTGCATTAAAGCCAAGAAATTTGACCTTTGAAGAAGCAGCATCAATTCCGTTGGTAGGGCTAACTTCTTATCAAGCGTTAATAGACATTTTACAATTGCAAAAGGGACAAAAGGTGTTTATTCAAGCTGGAGCAGGTGGAGTCGGCACCTTTGCTATTCAGTTGGCAAAAGAAATGGGTGCTACCGTGGCAACGACTGCGAGTCAAGCTGGTGAAGATTTAGTAAAATCTCTTGGAGCCGATATCATTATCAATTACAAGACGGAAAAATTTGAAGAGATACTGAATGATTACGATGCAGTCTTTGATACGCTTGGCGGAGAAATATTAGAAAAATCGTTTGAAGTGGTAAGGCCTGGAGGAAAGATTGCTTCCGTTTCGGGACTACCCAATGCTCGCTTCGGTAAAGATTATGGCTCAGGTTTTTTTAAGACGTTATTGTTTTCCGTGGCAAGCCATAAACTGACGAGTCTTGAAAAAAAATATCATGTTCACTATACGTTTTTATTTATGAAACCGAGTGGCAAACAATTAAAAGTCATCGCAGACTTGATTGAGGCTGGTAAAATAAAGCCGATCATAGATAAAGTATTTTCATTTGATGATGCACAAAAAGCGATGGAATATGCAGAATCAGGGAGGGCAAAAGGGAAAATCATATTAAAAATCAAATAGGCGCTAAATATTCTGCCAGTGGCTGTAAAAAACTAGTCCCTCACATAATGGACTAGTTTTCCCTTTCTTAAACCTTATTTATTTGTCCGTTCTCTCTTAGAATGGAGAGGGAAGAATTTTCATTTGAAGCTATCTATTCTCAATTGAAAACTCTTTCTTTCTATTTTATAGTTTATTTCACAATAATGTAATATTTAGTTGAAAACGTATACACTTCTTATGTGGCCTATATTTAGCGTAGATTTCTCATAATATTTAACCGATTAGGAATGATTGATATAAATTAATTCATGCGCTTTAATTGACAAATATAATATTAGTAATATAATAATAATCAATGCTAATTAATAATAATTATAGATTATGAATGAGGTCATTCTGTTAATCTATGATTAAATTTAAACAACTTTTAGGAGGACTACAACATGTCATTAATAGGAAAAGAAGTATTACCATTTAACGCACATGCATATAGAAATGGAGATTTTATTGAAGTATCTGAAGCAGATCTTAAAGGTCATTGGAGTGTCGTTTGTTTCTACCCAGCTGACTTTACATTTGTTTGCCCAACAGAACTTGAAGATCTTCAAGATCAATACCCAGCTCTACAAGAACTAGGTGTAGAAGTATTCTCTGTTTCAAGAGACTCTCACTTTACTCATAAAGCATGGCATGATACATCAGAAGCAATTGGTAAAATCACATATACAATGATTGGTGATCCATCACATACAATTTCTCGTAACTTCGATGTTCTTATTGAAGAATTAGGTCAAGCAGATCGTGGTACATTCATTATCGATCCAGATGGTATCATTCAAGCAGTTGAAATCAATGCAGATGGTATTGGTCGTGACGCAAGCATTCTTATCGATAAAATTAAAGCAGCTCAATATGTTCGTTCTAATCCAGGCGAAGTTTGCCCGGCAAAATGGAAAGAAGGATCTTCTACACTTAAGCCAAGCCTTGATTTAGTCGGCAAAATTTAAGGAGTGGAACCCCATGATATTAGAAGCAGAAATTAAAGAGCAACTCCATCAGTATCTTCAACTGATGGAGGGCGATGTATTACTGAAAGTAAGTACCGGAGACGATGACGTATCAAAAGATATGCTTGCTCTCGTTGATGAACTTGCAACAATGTCATCTAAAATTAAGATAGAAACAGCTACTTTAAAAAGAACGCCAAGCTTTAGCGTGAATCGCATGGGTGAAGATACAGGTGTAGCTTTTGCTGGTATTCCTCTTGGTCATGAATTTACTTCCTTAGTATTGGCCTTATTACAAGCAAGTGGCCGTGCGCCAAAAGTAGATGATAAGGTGATGGAACAGGTAAAGAATATTCAAGGGGAGTTTCATTTCGAAACTTACGTTAGTCTGACATGCCATAATTGTCCTGATGTGGTACAGGCCTTGAATATCATGAGTGTGTTAAACCCAGGCATTACACACACAATGATCGATGGCGCGGCTTTTAAAGAAGAAGTCGATAGCAAAAACATCATGGCCGTACCAACTGTTTTCCTTAATGGAGAAGTGTTTGGTAGTGGACGTATGACTTTAGATGAAATTTTAGCGAAGATGGGTAGCACAGAAGATCCAGCTGAATTTTCTAATAAAGATCCATTTGATGTACTAGTTGTTGGTGGTGGCCCAGCAGGAGCGAGTGCAGCGATTTATGCTGCTCGTAAAGGTATCCGTACTGGAGTTGTTGCTGAGCGATTCGGTGGTCAAATCATGGATACGCTAGGTATCGAGAACTTTATCGGTACGAAGTATACAGAAGGTCCTAAGCTTGCAGCTAGTCTTGAAGAACATGTGAAAGAATACGATGTCGACGTGATGAATCTACAACGCGCGAAAAGCTTACAAAGAAAAGAACTCATTGAAGTAGAATTAGAAAACGGTGCGGTTCTTAAGAGTAAGTCAGTCATTCTTTCCACAGGTGCAAGATGGAGAAACGTTGGCGTACCTGGTGAAGCAGAATTCAAAAATAAAGGTGTCGCTTACTGTCCACATTGTGACGGCCCATTATTCGAAGGAAAAGACGTTGCGGTCATCGGTGGCGGTAATTCAGGTATCGAGGCAGCAATCGACCTAGCGGGTATCGTTAAACATGTAACAGTTATTGAGTTCGGTGCAGAACTAAGAGCCGATTCGGTCCTACAAGAGCGTCTATATAGCTTACCGAATGTAAAAGTGATTAAAAACGCACAAACAACAGAAATCACGGGTACAGATAAAGTGAATGGTATCACTTATCTAGACCGTGAAACAGAAGAAGTACACCATATTGAACTTCAAGGAATCTTTGTTCAAATTGGTCTTGTTCCAAACACGGATTGGTTAGGCGATACGATTGAGCGCACAAGAACAGGCGAAATCGTCGTCGATAACCATGGTGCAACAAACGTTCCAGGCGTATTTGCAGCAGGTGACTGTACGAACAACCCGTACAAACAAATTATAATTTCTATGGGATCAGGGGCCAACGCATCATTAGGCGCATTTGATTACCTGATTAGGAATTAATATATATTTGCGGAGAAAGGTCAAGTGAGTTGAAACTCATCTTGCCTTTCTCTTTTTTTATGGAGTGAATGTATTGATATTGTTTGTGCTGGTTCAATCATGCAATCAAAGAAAAAGGGTTTTGCTCGTACATCTAGAGTAAAATCATCAAGGATAGCCGAACAAAAAGTTTTCATTCTCTCCTCTTTTGTCCTTATTTGTTGACTAAGCGTTTATCAACTAGGTTATTTTTACAATTTTTACATATATTTTGATACAATTATACTCAATCAAAGGATTTCTAGAGGGTGGATGACTATAAATATGTGGAGACCTTTTTACGCTAGTGGTGTGGATTTAAAATAAAATCGCGACATTTGTAAAAAAGATGCGATGTTTAAAACAAAGGTGCGATATTTATAAAAAAGATGCGAAGATTTACCCCTTTGAATATGCATTGTCCGAAGAGGGATTTTATGGTGAAAATAACATGACGATATTCAACAATCGGGCCAGATTGTTGAAGAACTTCCTTATTTCAAAAGTTTATCTTTTACTGGAAAAGATTATATTACTATCTCCACTTGGTTTATATTAGTTTATTAAAAAATCGCATTATCTGTAACTCTCTTTTATCTAAATTGGACTAAAGTAGTTCGAATACGCCAAAAGTTTATTAACTGTTCTTTAATATAATCACAGTCATATTTGAAGTTAGATTGCGTCCAAAATTCAAGTAAACCAATAAGTACTTTCGTATGCATACGAAAAAGTATATCCTTGTCCATCACTTGGAAAGTTTCATCCTCAATTGTTACATCTGATAAATTAACTTTCATTATTGAATTGGTTAATTTCTCCTCGAAAAAATAGAAGTGTTCTTTATTAAATAGAATTTTAAATGTTTGCTGATGCTCATAAACATAGTCAACAAATAATAAAGCATTCTTTTGAATTGTGGATAAATCTATCACTTTATTTTCTCTATATGGTTCCCGAATTGAGTTAATTATTCCTTCAATAGTAGTATTCATTAAGTCATCCATCAAAGCAAACTTATCTGCATAGTGTACATAAAATGTTGTGCGATTGTAATCAGCTTCCTCGATAATATCCTTTACTGTTATCTGTGCAATATCTTTTTGTAAGGCAAGCGTTAAAAAGGCGTTACGTAAATCCTTTTTCGTTCTTTTTACACGACGATCATTTCTCTTTATAGTAGGACACCTTCTTTCTGAAAACCAACATTTGAGTATCATCTGTCTATTAACAGTACATTCCTGTTTATATTAATGATTGTTCCTTTTTTTTATTGTTCTAAAATGAATATATCATAAACTTTTAGAGGTGAGCAAAATGGGACGTTTATCAGGTAAAGTAGCAATCATTACGGGTGCTGCGAATGGACAAGGTGCAGCTGAAGCACGACTATTTGCAAAAGAAGGAGCAAAAGTTGTTGCAACAGATATGCAATTTGAGTTATTAGAAAAAGTCGTGGCAGAAATTAATGCTGAACTCGGTGAAGTAGCTATAGCGGTTAAGCATAACGTAGCGGATGAACCAAATTGGATTGAGGTTGTAAAAACAGCAGTTGAGAAATTTGGGCAAGTGGATATTTTAATTAATAATGCAGGCATTACAGGTAAAGGGTTACTACCAATTGAAGAACTTGATGCTGAAGAATGGAATAAAGTTATGAACATCAATGCATTAGGTAATGTTTATGGCATTAAGCATGTTGTACCTGAAATGAAGAAGTTAGGAAAAGGCTCGATTGTCAATATTTCATCGCTATCTGGTATTACAGGCATGGGTGGTATGTCTGCATATACAGCATCTAAAGGGGCAACTCGTCTATTTACAAAAGGTGCAGCAAAAGATTTAGGGCCATTCAATATCCGTGTTAACTCTGTACACCCAGGCTACATTAATACGCCAATGATTCAAGAGGCTTTAGAAAAGGAAGAATATAGAGCACACTTCTTAAGTCAAGTGCCACTAGGCTTTATCGGCGAGCCAGATGATGTAGCTTATGCAGTACTATTTTTAGCCTCAGATGAAGCACGTTTCATCTCAGGAACAGAAATGATCATCGATGGTGCACAATCAATTCGAGGATAATTGACTGTATGAAAGTACAATCTGTTATTATAGTTTACAGTAGCATTGGAGTATACAAGGGATAGAATTAGTGTCAACTCATTATCTCCAGATATGACAAATACACCAGCAATAAATTAATGGATAAAGTCCTGAACAAACTAAATTTGTTTTAAGTGATATCCCAGTTGAATGTGTATCAGTCATAAGAACAAGATATAGAGAATACGGGAAAAAATATAAATCAATTAAGATTCTGCATAATAGAGTGAAAATAGAGTAGCAAATTGCTGCTCTTTTTTTATTTTCGAAAATGTTTTTTGCATTGGCTGAATTAATTAGTGTTACGCAACGAACCATCATTTCTTTAGAAAAGGGGAAATATAAGCTTGATTATCGTCTAGCTAGTAAGTTTGTTGTGATAAAGGGAATATCAGTTGAATAACAATCTTCCACAATCGGGCGCGATTGTTGAGCATCACAGGTAGAAAATGATCAAACTTTTTTATAAAAACCAAACTTAAGTCTGCTAAAGAAGAATCCTTTTTGATCAAACTTTTGTTCAAATGGATTCTTCTTATTTATCGTAAAATAAGGATTTGCGAGGTATTTTTGCTAAAACTTTATTTCAAAGCTACAAGTGGTATCGTGTTAGAGAAATTAACAAAAGAAGATGTATTGAAAGCTGAGGAGCATTTTGGTGTGAAATTGCCAAGGGAATATGTGGATTTACTTCATATACAAAATGGCGGATACCTATTGAAAGATAGCATCAACATAGACGTAGAGATAGAAAATGAGCATACGCTTCCAATTGATTATCTTCTCGGTATTAAAGAAAATAAAGGTATCATGGAGACGAAGTATCTATTTAGTGAATGGGAAATTGATCATAATCAACTTATCGTTATTTCTGGCGATGGCCATTATTTTATTGTGTTAGATTATAGTAAGGATCAAAATAACCCGAATGTCGCTTATTTAAATTCTGATTCAGGTGAGCTAATCGAGTTATTCCCAACATTTTATGAATTTATGAACGAGCTCAAACCAGAAGATGATGAAAATTCATATGACCATGAAGAAGAGATCAATCAATTCCTGCGTAATCCTAATTTAGTAGCTGCAAAAAAGCTGGTAAACTCGGATAATGAAGATTTAATTTATCAAGGAATAGAATATTGGGGTCAAACAGGCAAAGATAAAAGTGAATTCAATCGTCTATTGCTTCACATTGTTCAGCACACTAAATTTTTGTCAGTTCAAGCATTAGTAGCGGGGATATTATGGAGAAAAGTAGCATCGGAAGAGATACAAGAAAAGTCTGCCATTCAGGCAGTTTTTGATAGTATTCCAGATTCACCGTTAGATTTAGTGAAAGAATATAAACAAAAAATAGTTGAAGAATTGAATGGATAATTACTTCCTAGTTTTTGTTGTATAAGTGATTAGTTGATGTATATAGGAGGTTCCCACTCCACAAATGTCACCAATTTTCTGGAGGGAAATGGAATGTGTGACGTTGTTTAGCCGCTTGAAATTGTATGTTATGCTTAATTGTACATACAAGTAAAATCGTTACTATCAATATAAAAGGAGCAATTAAAATGGAAGCAGCAAAACAATGGCTTGCTATCCCCAAGGATACTAGAGAAATGCTCGTAAGAAATGTATTTTGTAGCAATTGTGGGGAAACGGAGATTGTGAAATACACGATTGAATCGGGTGATTATGGACCTATATTAAAAGGAAAATGTAAAACTTGTGGCAGTGAAGTTGCTCGTGTGATTGATTAGTGCTAAGTATGGAGGGATGGTCTTAGGTAGACTGTCCTTTTCTTTGATATAAGTTGATTTCAACATAAGTGGATTGCATAGCAATGACAATGTTAAAATAGACAATGGCTATTGGACAACATTGCAAAGTCCGTTAAAGATAGGAGTGAATAACATGGTTGATAATAATGATCTTTTAATCCGATTGCGATATGCGTTGGATATTAAAAATAGTGAAATGGCAGAGATTTTTAAGCTAGGTGAGGAAGAGGTTACAGTGCCAGAGGTGGTGAAGATTCTTAAAAAGTTTGATGAAGATGAGGCGGAAAACCGAATTGAATTAACTGATGCGATGTTGAATTCGTTCTTAAATGGCCTCATTATTTATAAAAGAGGAAAACAAGAACCGAAACCCGGGCAAGCGAATACACCGGACCCGTCGATCACGAGCCATCGTCATATCAATAATATTCTCTTAAAGAAAGTCAAAATTGCCTTGGCATTAACAGCAGAGGATATGATTGATATCTTTAGAAAAGCGGGGCTCAACGTTTCAAAAGGAGAAATAGGCGCTTTTCTTAGAAAAGAAGGACATAAAAACTATAAAGTGTGCTTAGATCACTTTGCTAGGAACTTTTTGAAAGGCTTGACTATTAAATATAGGGAAGCATGATATAAATAAAAGCAGTGGGAGTAATCCTGCTGTTTTTATTTTGTTGAAATAAATTAAATTAAATAAATATATCTAAAAAATTAATTATATTAATTTACATATTAATATAATTAATATATAATCAAATAAAATTAAATGAAGGGAGTGCGTTATGGCTTATAAAGTGATTACGAGTTGCCCCGTTTGTAGTGAAACATTGAAAATTACTAAATTGCAGTGTGCACATTGCCAAACGACGATTGAAAATGAGTTCGAATTATCTAAGTTAGCGTCTTTGTCTAACGATCAGTTGCATTTTGTGGAAGTGTTCTTAACTTGTCGAGGTAATATAAAAGAGGTTGAAAAGGAATTGGGGGTTTCTTATCCGACCGTTCGCAGCAAGCTTTCAGATATCATTTCATCACTTGGTTATAAACAGGCTAAGAAGAATGAAGTGGATGAGAAGAAGGTCATCTCCATGTTGGAAAACGGTGAAATAAATTCAGACGAAGCAATTAAGCTCTTAAAAGGAGAATAAGGAGGCGTATTGGTATGAAAGAGGAAATCACAAAAGTGTTAACGATGGTGCAAGAAGGAAAAATAGATGCCGATAAAGGGGCAGAGCTGATCCAGGTGTTAAAAGAGAAGGAAGAGAAAGAAAGTAAGCAGCCCGAATCATCAAGTAAGTATATGGAAAAAGTACTCAAAATCCGTGTGAAATCATCTGAAAATGATAATGTCACAGTTAATCTACCAATCAAACTTGTCAAAGTGGTGTTGTTAGCAGGGCATAATATTGCAGCGAGTATACCTGAGTCTTCGAAATACGTGAAAGATATGGATATTAACTTAATTATCGAAGCGATTGAAAATGAATTGGACGGCCAAATTGTTGATGTGAAGTCAGCAGACGGAGATACCGTTTCGGTCTTTATTGAGTAGTGACGATCCCATGCTGAAAATTACGGTGAGAACAGAAGGTATGCGATTAACGATTCCAGTTCCTCATACTGCATTACATATTGGTTGCTCTATTCTTTTATCCAAAGTGTTTCAGCGGTATGTATATGCGGGAATCAATCAACAACTGCAAAAGAAAGAAGTTGATTTTGTCATCCCACAAATGGATAAAAAATGGTTGAAACCTATTCTGAAAGAAATAAAGAGTCATAAAGGCTTGGTACTAGTAGATGTCGTAGCGAATGATGGAACTGAAGTGAAGGTCAGATTGTAACTTTAAGGGAAGTGGTTATATTAATTCCAGTTCCTTTTTTTATGTGTTAGCAGGGCAAACAAGAATTTAAGAAAATTGGTAACTAAAAAAAGAAGTAATTAATAAAAAGGCAACAGTAAAAAGAATACTTAAAAGGTTATTCGCATAACTTCCTCTTAAATAAATCAAATCGCCAACCTAATTATATAGATGATATGTAAAACGACTCTTAATCTAACAGATGAGAAGAAGGAAAAACAGAGGACGGTGTATTGGTGTGGAATGGAGTAAAGAGACAGAAATGTTTATTATCTTTATTTATTACGTCATACCCGCAGTAGTGATGGGCTTGATTATTATTGGGTTTGTGATACTATTCCGTAATTTAATAAAGGATAAAAGGAACAAAAATAAAGAAGATGTCTGAAGAGAAACCTGCATCTTAATTTGACGCAGGCAAAGATTTAGAACGCTTTATTAAAAGATAAGTGGATACTGTTCCCCAAATAAACAATATGAAATAAAAAAGTCTTTGAAGTAATCCTGAAGGGAGAGGAAAGAGTGGAACAAGTGATATCAGAATAGTAGTAGATATTAAGCTTGCTGTGCAAAAATATGTCCATTTTCTAATGGGTGGCAGTTTCTTAGCGAAAATGAGTAGGCCTGGAAATACGGTTATCATAGCGATCCATACGAGAATAGAGTGCCCTAATAAATTGACATCAGCAGGGATTATGCCTGAGATAAAGGTAGAAATGCCTATTAAAAGGATAAACGATGTTGCCATTCGATTAATCAATGATTTGCACAAATATTGGGAGAGATATAGTACTCCGATACAAAAGGTTAATCCATTAAACACAAAGAGTCCATTCATCCCCACATGATGAGGGGAACATATTTCATAAGGTGCGAATGCATAAGTGAATTCACCGCAGGTAGTTACACCAAGGTCACTCATAGCATGATGTAAATAGCTATAAGACGCTGTTGAGGTGAAAATGAAGAAAGGTTCAATAAGAAAGTATAGGCAAGTCATCCCCCAACTTAAGAAGCCTATTCTATTTGATATATACATGAGATTCCTCCTGAGAGAAAGTTTATGTATATTTTATATCCATTATTTACTAAAGAGTATGGGCTATTTGTGTATATTGGTTTAAGGCTTGAGGCTGAAAAGCTTTAAGTGGCCTCACTATTCCTCGCTTTTCATACGTTTATGTTTTTCATGAATGATTTTTTTATTTAGTATTTTCACTGTTCCCACCATTAACAATCTCATATCTTCTACAATGTAGTTCGCTAGATCTTCATCTGAGATCGTATCTTCGTCAATATCCAAGCGAAAATCTTGTCCTTGTAAGCCTCCCCCATTGGTAAATTCTATTTCGAAGTCGAATTGTACGCGTTTATCCATTATATTGCCCCCCCACTCTTGTTATTGTTTTATTCCTATTCGTTTAGGGGGCATAAAGTGACCTTCTCATACAAACCATCTTATTCCCCGATATGATAAACTATAAATGTCAAAATTAACTGTTGTTTGAAAAGCAGTGTGTAAACATGCTATAAGTGAAGAAGGTATATTTGATAAATAGATATCTCACCGTGAGAGGATTGAATACATGATGAAAGAAAATTTTTGGCGTGAGTTGCCACGCCCATTCTTTGTGCTTGCACCGATGGAGGATGTGACGGATGTTGTTTTTCGTCATGTCGTTAGTGAGGCAGCACGGCCAGATGTGTTTTTTACTGAATTCACAAATTCGGAAAGTTATTGTCATCCTGATGGACAAAAAAGTGTTCGTGGTCGCTTGACTTTTACAGAGGATGAGCAGCCGATGGTGGCGCATATATGGGGAGATAGACCTGAGAATTTTCGTGAAATGAGTATTGGTATGGCGGAACTAGGATTTAAAGGCATTGACCTTAATATGGGCTGTCCTGTGCCGAATGTTGCTGGAAACGGTAAAGGTAGCGGATTGATTTGTCGTCCGGATGTTGCTGCTGAGCTGATTGCTGCGGCAAAAGCAGGGGGACTGCCTGTTAGTGTAAAAACAAGGCTCGGTTATAGTGAAATCGACGAATGGCGTGATTGGCTCACGCATATTTTAAAACAAGATATTGCCAACCTTTCGATTCATCTTCGGACGAGAGAAGAAATGAGTAAGGTAGACGCACACTGGGAATTGATTCCAGAAATTAAAAAGCTCCGTGATGAGGTAGCTCCTGATACGCTGTTAACAATTAATGGTGATATTCCTGACCGCCAAGTGGGACTAGAGCTGGCAGAAAAATACGGAATTGACGGTGTAATGATTGGCCGAGGTATTTTTAAAAACCCATTTGCTTTTGAAAAGGAAGCCAAAGAGCATAGTAGTAAAGAATTATTGGACCTATTAAGATTGCATCTCGATCTTCATGATCAATATGCAGGGTTGGAGCTGCGCCCGTATACCGGCCTTCATCGTTTTTTCAAAATTTATATTCGAAGCTTTAAAGGAGCGGGAGAATTAAGAAATCAGTTAATGAATACAAAGTCAACTGATGAAGCACGTGCGTTACTTGATGATTTTGACAGAATAAATCATTCATAAGAGAAAAGATGAATATTTACTTCTTTTTATCGATATGATATGATACTGGTAATTAGATTCCATAATAAAAATTGAGAGGTGCCTTTATGAGTGCAGTAGGTTCTAAATAGGCAATTAAATTTGAAATGAATGCAATAACAAATGGGGAAAATTTTATTAGTGATCCCCTGCTATTTGTTATGGATTGATTTCAACCTATGAAGATACCTACTATACTTTATAAAGCATGTGATGAACAGGGAAGCTATATCTAGCTTTTCTTATGGTTCATGACGTCTTCTAGCCTTATAAATGTAAAAGCTGCGGGGTATCCCTGCAGCTTTTTCTGTCTAAAAATCTATCGGAATCTAATAAGTAGGTGTCTTCACAATGAAAAAATGAGTGAGGAGCATCGAAATTGAATAATATGACATTTGAAAAACTACAATATAACGAATTAAAACAAATTGTGCAATCTTATTGTGTGAGCGGTTTAGGTAAAAGGTTAATCGATAAACAAGCACCGAGTACAAATATAAAAGTGGTGAACAACCGCTTACAGGAAACTACTGAGGCACGAGCAATCATAGATGCCGAGGGCCATATTCCTTTTGTAGGTATTACAAACATTGAAAGCATTATTGATTCACTTGATAAGGACATTATTTTGCAACCGAGTGATTTAGTTAGTTTATCTGACTTTTTACGAGGCTGTCGCAAAATCAAACAATTCATGCAAAGCAAAGAGTTTTTCGCACCAACGCTTGCTTCTTATGCTCAGTCGATGTCTGAAATGAAGACAATAGAGGAAGAGATCAATTTTACGATTAAAGGCAGTCGTATTGATTCGTCGGCAAGTAGAGAGTTAAAAAAAATCCGTTTTAAAAAAGAAGCGACAGAAGAAAAAATTAACGAGCGTTTAAATAAATTTTTAAACAATGGCACGAATAAGAAGTATATCCAAGAGTTCTTTATTAGTAAAAAAGATGACAGATATACAATTCCAATTAAAGCCTCTTATAAAGGTCAAGTGCCAGGTGCCATTATTGAAGTATCTTCGAAAGGTTCTACTGTATTTATCGAACCACAGACCGTTTCGAAGCTGAGTGCAGAATTAGCAAGCCTTAAAGTAGAAGAAGAGATGGAAGAATACCAAATATTAGCGACACTATCTGGGATGATAGTAGAAGATTTACAAAAGATAAAAGTAAATATGGAGTTAATTAGCCAGTATGACATGGTATTTGCGAAGGCGAAATATAGTAAGCATATTGCTGGTATACAGCCGAAGGTCAATGATCATGGCTATATTAAAATAGTGAATGGTAAGCATCCCTTGTTGCCGAAAGATGCTGTACCCCTCCAGTTTGAGATTGGTAAAGATTATAGAAGCTTAATCATTACTGGCCCTAATGCCGGTGGAAAAACAATTGTATTAAAAACAATTGGGCTATTAACTTTAGCGACGATGTTAGGGGTTCATATTGCGGCAGAACAGGGAACGGAGATCGCCATTTTTGAACATATTTTCGTTGATATTGGCGACAATCAAAGTATAGAAAATGCCTTAAGTACGTTTTCATCTCATATGAAAAACTTGTCGGAAATCATGAACGCCTCCAATCATCGTACTCTTTTATTATTTGACGAAATTGGCAGTGGTACTGAACCGAATGAAGGGGCAGCACTTGCAATTGCGATATTAGAGGAATTCTATCATATGGGCTGTCTAACCATTGCAACCACTCATTATGGGGAAATCAAACGTTATTCAGAATTGCATAGTGATTTTATGAACGCAGCGATGCAATTCGATCAAGAAACTTTATCACCGTTGTATCAGTTAGTTATCGGGAAATCAGGAGATAGCAACGCATTATGGATTTCTCGCAAAATGAATATGAAAGAATCCGTATTAAAGCGAGCAGAAGCTTATATGGAGAATAAAGATTATCAACTAAAGCAAGTGAATCCAGATAAAATACGTCAGCCTAAACACAAGAGCGAAGCAGTTGCAGCAAAATATGATTATAAAAAAGGGGACAGAGTAAAACTATTGGATCATAATGACTTTGCGATTATCTACAAAGAAATGGATCAATTTTATAATGTTGTGGTCTACTATAAAGGAGAAATGATTGAAGTAAATGTCAAACGAATTACTTTAAATCTCCCAGCACAGGAACTATATCCAGAAGGTTACGATTTAGAAACCTTATTCACTGATTTCGCTACAAGGAAAATGGAACACGATATTAATCGAGGATCGAAGAAAGCCCTACGGAAAATTCAGAAGGAAATGCGGAAAAAATAAAACAATATTGATGTACCCGAGTCCATGTATAAGGATTCGGGTTTTTCATATTTAGTAACAACTCAAACTGATGAAGAGTTTAAGAAAGTGAGCGGAGCAAAAGGAATTAGCGCGTTCATCCAGAGAGAAACCAAGGAAGATGGCATAACGAAAGAGCTTTGCAAGTGTACAAAAAAAACGGTACATAGACGAAGCTGATTATATTAACCTTCATAAATCCACCACTCCATTCATCCGTAAGAAGCACCTAATAACTGAAAAGGAATCAAGCGTGTGATGAATTACGACCAAAGACCTAGCGAAACTTTAGTCTCTAGCTAGTTAATCAGTCATGATTCCTTTTGTATGCTTATCTTAAGCAATCGGAAAAAATGGTGGCTATCGGGATTTGTTTATATTTCATTCGTTGGCTAGAGGAGAGACGGTAATGGGTTTAGGTGACAAGAAGGTTTATATTTTGCTTACAGATACAGGTACGTACTTTACGAAATTGATAAAATTCTATACGAAGAGAAGTTATAATCATGCATCTATCGCCTTTGATCATGAATTAGCAAAAGTATATAGTTTTGGCAGGAAAAAGCCACGGAATCCTTTTATCGGTGGGTTTGTAGTAGAGAATATAAACAAAGGATTGTTGAAGCATGCGGATTGCATCATTTATTCTTTCGCAGTTAATAATGAAGAACTGAGGAAAATGGAACAATATATCGCTACAATCGAATCTGAAAAGGAGGATTATCGTTATAATCTCTTTGGTCTATTTGGTGTGCTGTTTAATAAACCTTTGAAAAGAAGAAAAGCTTTCTTCTGTTCTCAGTTTGTAGCTTCAGTCATCCACGCAAGTGACAGCATCGAATTTGAAAAACCGCTATCATTAATCACTCCGTATGATCTCCGCAATATCCCCTTTATACAGGTTGAATATGAAGGGAAGCTGAAAGAGTATTTGTATAAGGAAATAGAACAACCTGAGGGAAAAGATTCTTTTTTTGTCTCAATATAGTAAATGGGTGCTAAAATTTTCCTTGTCATATTTTTAACAGATTCATTGCGTCTCTCTATGTGATAGGTATCATAGAAGCTATAACTGTGATCACATATCACATAATGGAGGTGACGATCCCATAAATGCATATAAGCGAAGAAATTACCGTCCCCACATTTTCTCAAGAAGTGTATAAATGTCTCCGGTATATTCCCACCAGGTAAAAGAGTTTCTATTAGAAAATTAGCTGACCAATTGAATGTCAGTACAATGCCGGTTAAAGAAGCATTAAATAAATTACATCAGAAGGCTTTTTTCATTTTGAACGGAGGAGTATTTTTGTTAGCCAGCTTTCATCGCAATAATTAATTGAATTATATGGATTACTTTAGAGAAAATGGCCTTGGAATGGTCGTATAGACATTATGAAGGTTCCTTTGAAGAAATCAATTAGTTGATTCAAAAAGATAATCCAGACATAGAACTTGCCTCTTAAAAATTTAAGCAGAATTACAAATTGAGTTTGTTTATGGAATGGATGCAGCTGAAAATGGAATCGGCACGATGTCAGAAGAGCGTTGGGAGACGCTGATTGACCCGCTATGATGAAGGATTGATGGATGAGAAGTTCGGCTGCAGAAGAAGTCTTTACTACTAAATGGTGTCCGAAAGAAGAGTAAGTGATTCGATATCACTTACTCTTCTTTGTTGTTTCTTCTCAGGAATTGTTGAATGAAACGGTTTGTATGGGAAAAACTCACAATAGCCGTTTTTTTATTTAGCTCTCTTTGGGGCAGGTAGTTCTTCGGTGGTCTCGGAATAGATGGAATTATTTTATTTATTCTCTCATGTGACAAGTTTATTCGGCATGTAGTATAATTCACGGGTCACTCTCTATAGGTTTCCCTAGAAGAGAAATGGGGAAATTAAATGAAATACAAAGGGGATGAATAAATGGACTTAACGATTGCTGCTTTTTCAGTTCTTATCCTGGCGATTATTTTAGTGCTTGGTAAATGGGTAAGAATTAAAGTGAAATTACTTCAAAGATTGTTTTTACCAACATCATTAATTGCGGGTTTTATTGCACTTATATTAGGACCAGAAATACTAGGAAGGCTACTTGGACGCGAAGGTGGAATTTTTACATCTGAGATGGTCGAAGTTTGGGCTAGTCTGCCAGGCCTTTTAATTAATATTGTTTTTGCATGTCTTTTTATAGGGTTTAAATTACCTAATCCCAAAAAAATGTGGCGGATTGGTGGGCCGCATATTGCTTTAGGTTATACACTCTCTTTTGCTCAATATGTAGTGGGTATTTTACTTGCTATCACCATCATTACACCTCTTTTTGGACTTAGTCCTGCTGCAGGCGCCTTAATTGAGATTGCCTTTGTTGGTGGTCATGGAACAGCGGCGGGTTTACAAGGGACATTTACTTCTTTAGGTTTTGAAGAAGGTTATGATTTGGCAATTGGTTTGTCGACAGTCGGTATTCTTGCAGGTATCATCGTAGGGATGATTTTAATCAATTGGGGAGCACGTAATGGCAAATCTAAAACATTGAGTCACCCTGATGAGATTTCTGTAGAGGAGCAGTCAGGTATTATTAAGGTCGATAATCGTTCATCAGCGGGTCTGCAAACTACTTCGCCGATGTCTATTGAGCCGTTAACGCTTCATATTGGATTTGTTGGGCTATCTATTTTTATAGGGTTCTTATTATTGGAAGCGTTTCAATGGCTTGAGGCTGTTACTTATGGGCCAGCTATAGGTGTTTATTTATTTGAATATGTTCCTTTATTTCCATTCGCAATGATAGGGGGAATATTGTTACAATTATTCTTATCCAAATTTGACCGTTATCAATTAGTTGATCGCGAATTAATTAATCGTATTCAAGGTGTAGCTCTTGATTTCCTAATCATTAGTGCGATGGCTTCACTTAGTCTACAGGTCATTGGTGAGAATTTCATTCCGTTCATTATTTTAGCGATTGCTGGAATTGTCTTGAATGTAGGGTTATTCTTATATCTGGGTCCTCGTATGATACCTGAGTATTGGTTTGAAAGAGGATTAGGAGATTTCGGACAGTCTACAGGTGTGGCTGCAACAGGAATTATGCTAATGAAAACAGTCGATCCAGAGAACAAATCGCCAGCACTCAATGCCTTTGGCTATAAACAAATTGTATTTGAACCGATGGTAGGTGGCGGGCTTATTACAGCTGCAGCCGTTCCATTTATTATTCAGTTTGGAGCAATTCCTGTATTAATTGTCAGTACAATTTTAATGATTATCTTTTGGATAATAGGCGTAAAAGTGTTTGGTAAGAAGAAAAAGTGAGTGATTGACAATCCATGTTCAAAATGATAAATTATTTTTGTTTATAAATGAATAATGGCGACATGGCTATGGGCGTCATGTTAGCGAATTCGCATAGAATATGTTTGAATGCAGCGCCTCCCGCTTTTATAGGGAGCGCTGCCTTTTTGCGTGGAGGGAAGGTCAGATGGATAAAAGAGTGTATTTACTAACCATAATTACTTTTATTGTCGGTTTGGTTGAGTTAATTATTGCGGGCATCTTGCCACTTATTGCAACGGATTTAGGTGTGTCGCTTGGTGAAGTGGGGATGTTAATCTCTTTGTTTTCTTTAAGCTTTGCCATATCTGGTCCTGTACTATTATCTTTAACAGCGAAGATAGAGAGAAAGCGGTTATTTCTATTCGTTCTATTTGTTTTCTTCTTATCTAATTTAATGATTGTTGTTATGGATGGTTATGTATCTTTGTTGGTTGGAAGAGTAATATCGGCTATGTGTGCGGCTCTTCTTATTTCATTATGTCTCACGATTGCTTCACAAATTAGTGGTGAAAAATATCGAGCGAGAGCGATTGGTATTGTACTGATGGGGGTCAGTGCGTCCCTTGTTTTTGGAATTCCATTCGGCTTGTGGTTAGGTAATGAATATAGCTGGAGAGCGCCGTTCTTGTTTATTTCGATTCTGACATTAATCATCATGATTGTTGTTTATTTTGCATTAGGCCCAATAGAGGCGAAAAGAGGTTTACCTTTAAAGGAACAGTTAAAAGCATTAAAAAATAGAAAGATTGTACTCGTTCAACTGACATCGATTCTCTTTTTTGCCGGTCATATGAGTCTATATGCGTATTTAACACCCTTTCTTAGTGAGACGATGAGTATTACTGGTAATTCACTTAGTTTGATTTACCTTATTATTGGCATCGTTGCTGTGTGCGGGAGTTTTTTAGGTGGGCAGATTACGGATCGCTTAGGTGCGAAACGATCTATTATCATCGTACTTTCTGCTTTTATTGTTACAATTATCCTTATCCCGTATTTGCAGTTTTCTCTTGCTTTGTTTATTTGTGCACTATTGTTATGGAATTTATTAAGCTGGTCTTTGCAGCCCGCCATCCAGAGCTATCTTGTATCTGCTGCGCCAGAAACATCTGATATTCAACAAAGTTTAAATAATTCAGGGGTTCATGTTGGTATGGCTATTGGTTCAACTGTTGGTGGAATCATCATCGATCAATATCATGTGGAGATCAATCCTCTTATTGCAGGGGGTTTTACATGCATCGCCTT
Organism: Cytobacillus kochii; assembly: GCF_020171845.1. Taxonomy (GTDB): domain Bacteria; phylum Bacillota; class Bacilli; order Bacillales; family Cytobacillaceae; genus Cytobacillus; species Cytobacillus kochii. The sequence goes on from NZ_JAIVAM010000001.1 coordinate 46,474, forward strand.
GCTCATTATCTTGGCCGCATTTAAGCAAAAGCGTAAATGATAATAAAAAAGCAGCCTTCAAAGGGAGACTCATAGAGTCACAATTGAAGACTGCTTTTCTTTTCCTTATTTAATTCCAAATTTCTTCAACCCATTCAGGATGATCGATAAATGGATTACGATTATGCTGATAGTCATTATAGATAATATCATTTCTTTGTCGTTCTAAGTCATCTACAGGGTCTAAGTTATGCCACTCAATTAACGTTGAGAGTTTGCCGTGATAGGGAGCTGAACCGTTGCTTACGCGGTCGTTCACCTCTAAATCCAGTTCGCCACTGTCGCCTTCATAACGGACATCCATATAGAAAATCATTCTCGCGACATCCCCTTTTACTTCATCACGTGGTTCCCAAGAATCATTATCCGTAAAGGTATCAGGTGCTTCACCTTGTGGAGAGCCGCCATTATCAAAATCTTTGTTACCACGAGAGCCATTCACTGATACATCTGTGGGGCGTAGATGATGTAGGTCTGTTCCAGGACCCATAGATGTTCCGAAATCACCATGCGATTTAGCCCACACATGTTCTCTGTTCCATTCATCTGGATTTCCACCGTTCGTTGATTTACTTTGTGATCTGCCAGTGTATAAAAGGATGACGTTATTCGTATTATTTGGATCTTCATCCGTTGCCTTCAGTGCTTCCCAAACGGCACTATAGGAAATTTCGGTATGGTCATCAATGATATTGTGTAACGCGGTTTTTAATGCTTCGCCTGTTTTTCCAGTAGCAGAATCATAATAAGAACCAGGGGCATTATTTTCCTCATCAGGTCCTTCAGGTTCCTCTTCTTCGGATTGTTTGATCATTTCAGCTGTGTTTTTCAATCCAGGATGTGAATAGTACGCTGTGAGATTGCCGGTTACTGTTATCTTCTCACCAAGTAATTCGGGGTTGCTCTTAAGGCCGAACTGTGTGCGGAATTGTGAGGGAATCTGAATATAAAGCATATTAGCAGTATTTGTTTCTGTGCGAGAATCAGCAATAGCTAAGGAGTAATCATCTGGATAGTTGCCCGTAATTACCGTATTGGCTGAGGTAGGCTTACCTACTATATAGCCTTCCACCGATTGTACAGAGTTATTTTGCACGTCGATGGCTTGTGATACTGGTAAGGTAGCAGCAGATATTTGCGAAGAATCGAATGATAGAGTAGAAAAGAAAACGAGAAAAGCGACAATAGATAACTTTAAGAATCTACGCATATTATCCTCCTTTAATTTTTTTATTGTATTCTGCTTCATCTTACCATTTTTCTGTTAAAATATTTTTAATAATAAGTAAATTTAGGAGGCGTTGATAAAAATAAGAAAATCTACTCGGCTTGTTTGCAGGAGAATAGAACTTGTTTAGAGGGAATTTATGGTGAAAGTAGGTGGTAAGGAGGTAGAGGATGAAAATCTTACGAAAGTATCTCATCTGTACTTTAGCTCTTTTCCTCATTATTAGTATTGGAGGGTTTCTTTTCTTTACATATACGCCGACCTACAAGGGTGTCATTATAGAAAGTGGGCAATCTATTTGGGTTGTGCCGAATGCTGAAAATATTAAATACAAATCAAAACAAGAGTTAAGAGAAACATACATGTATCAAGGAGTTGAATTTACATTACCAACTTATATGTCAGAAAAAAAGGTAGGTCAATTGTCAGTCGGTGATGAAGTAATCATCTACTTTAGTGGGGAGATAAGAGCTTCTGCACCTGGAGGCGGAGATGCTTATTGGGTCTCTTTAATAAAAAGTGAGAGCGAGGAATCAAATTGATTAATTATAACGGAAAGAAATTTGTATCAATAGAGAATACAAATAATGGTGAAGTCTCTGATCAAACTTATTTTGATTATAGTCAAGAGGGGAATATCCTATCTGCTAGCTACTATGGCGGACAGATTAGAAAAGGAACGTTAATCGGTATTGTAAATGAGGATGGTTCTTTATTGTTTAACTATAATCATGTAAATAGTAAAGATGAAGTAAGAGGTGGTACTTGTTCTTCAACGCCTGAATACCTTCCAGATGGGCGAATGAGATTACATGAACAATGGCAATGGAACGATGCAGATCAAACCGAAGGGCAATCGGTTATTGAGGAAATGAAAAAAGAATCGAAAGTATATTGATAGGAAGGCTAGTGGATTGCACTTTTACTGCAAAAAGTCCACTAGCTATTCAAATTCTGATTACACAGAATGAGGTTGATACCTTTTAGGCTTTGTCACTTTAAACCATTGATAACAGAAAATAATAATAATCACTAGGTCAACAATATCGCCTCCATAATACATAATCATGCTTCCTTTTTCAGCTTCCATTCTTTCTACACTTGAAGGAGGGTAACCATAAAAAGATTTGGCTAGAATCTGATGTCCAGCGAGAGCTAAAATAAGTATAATGGCTCGAAATTGAAAACTATAACCTTGGTGAAGCTTATCAATATAGACGATTGATGCTGTGAAAAAATAACCAGCTAGGAAGATATGTGCATGAATGACGGTGTACAACACCATTGAATGATGCATCATTGTGAATAATTCCGTTCGATATAATAACCAAAGTCCACCAATATTTAACACCGTAGTAAATAGGGGATTTAATAAAAGGTGAAATGGTCTCATTTTTAAGGTAGTAGTCACTTTTCTAGCCGTTTTTACAGGTAATGAACGTAGTAGGAGCGTTACTGGTTTTGCTAGTACCATAAATAGTGGGCCAATCATGCCTAAAAGTAAATGGGCAACCATATGGACACTGAAAAATTGGTGTGATGCCTCTGCTAAAGGACCAGCCACTGCTAATATACAAAGTACATTTCCACAAATCCAACATGCTGTGTGATACCATGGCCACTGACGGTAAGATTGATTAGATTTGATGACAGCGATTCCATAGAGAATGATTAAAAGAAAAAAAGGAGTCGCTAAAATAAATGAAAGAATGGTTATGTCAAAGTGTTGTTGAGCAGGCATAGTGTCCCCCTTTTAGCTTTACTTACTTTATGACTGACTAGTTTTTCGGATGATAATGATTCCGATAATCGTAATCACTGCAGCAGTGATATTCCATACCAAATCATAAGGTAGCACATCAACTCCGTAGCGAATTTGATGTAATTTGAACACTTTATGTTGAATTAAACCATCGTATAAATTAAATAAACCAATACCTAATAAAGCCCCGCCAATCCATCTTTTTTTCCACCAAGATTCTCTTCTGCGTAAGTCAGCCACCATAAACAGACTTGCTACTGTAGCGAACCAACTAAACGCATGGAATAACCCATCAGAAAGTAATCCGATCTTTGTTGTGGATTGATCATAAAAATGATGCCAACCTAATAGTTGGTGAAATACCATCTCATCAATAAATGCAACCAAACCAAGTCCGAAGAGAATACCAGAGATGAGATTGTATGTTGAGTGCTTAGTTATGTTCTGTTGGAATTCCTTATGTTCGCCTTTAATTGAATTATCGATAGTATCAGCTCATTTCTGTAAGGTATTTCCTCTATTTTTCCCGAGTGTTTAAACTCTAAACATATATAGAAGTGTAAGTTTATAATGAATTTGAAATTGATTCGATATTCATAGGAAGTATTTATAGCAATTGGTTGTTATTGTGAATTAAAAGGAACCTAACTACGCTAAGGTAGTTAGGCATTTTGGAGTAGCTATGAAATTTTCATTACTAGCTTCCACGATATACTTGGTATCCCCAAGGTGAAATGAGAAGGGAGACGTGATTATCCATATCTACATTTGACACTCCGAACGAACAGGGACTGCCTCTAAGAATGGTAGGTCGGGGAGGGGGATTTCTTTTTCACGTCTAGTAAGTAGTGGAGCATCTAAGCGGCCGTTCGAACGAGCATTCTCTTCCACCTTGAATACCTGTCGCTAAAATAACTTTGCGTGCAAGAAGGGAACGGAAGGTTCTTCTGATTGGTTGATATGTGGAGAAGTATACTTCGTAACGAGCTTCCCAGGGATTCGTAATGTCATAGATAAATAGTCTTTCTTCTTGCAAAGAGTTTATGAATATGAATCGATTGCATAGTAAAAATGAATGGTTAGTTTAACAAATTTTCCCTCAATAGGTTATAATTATATTTGGGTGTTTATTAAATTATTTAGGAGAAAGACAAATGAAAGAAATACAATGTTATAGATTTGAAGCAGAGATTGAGGCAGATATAGATTTAGTTTTTGAATGTCTTAATAAAGATCAACATGTATTAAAATGGAATACACAAATCATTGAAAATCATTATGATGGAGATGAAAGTGATTTAAAAGAAGGCTCGATGTTAACTACAAGGCAAAAAATTGGAAAAAAGGTGTATGAGTTACAAGCTGTTTATTCTAAGTATGATCCACCTTTTTATGCTGTAGTAGAGACGAAGACGAAAGAAGGAATAAGTAGGACAGAATACATTCTCGAAATCCTCCCAGAAGGAACAAAGTTTATAGCGAATGTTACATTGATTCCATCAAACTGGATCTATAAATTAGTTACTAATATGATGAAATGGTCATTTAAATATGTTTATGATGACCAGTTTAATCAGTATATAGAATATATTTATCAAGTTGAATATAAGAGAAGATGAAGTATAAGCTGAGAGTAGCCCTTTTCTGGCTACTTTTTTTATGATAAAAAAAGGTTTTACGCTAGAATCAGTTCATTCAGAGGATGATCCTTTTACATGTTACTTCGTATAGGTCTATAAGGAGAAGAATTATGAAAAGGAGTGAGAAGATGAGAGGAAAAGTGTATTTCTCTTAGATTTTGAAAAATTTAAAAAGAAAGATAAGAGCTAATAGTGAAAAATTAGCTCCTATTCACCTTTTACTGATTAAATATTATATTTTCCATTTCTTTAAGAATTTCAAAAGCCCCTTCTGATTTATTTGAGCAAACAACGATGGTAAGAGCTTGATTTGGATAATGTACTGATCGATAATTAACTCCTGGATCATATCCCATCTGAATATATTTCACGATACCCAGTTCGTTTGATTCCATATAACCACCATAACCGTAAAAGATATCTTCTTCCACATTTACTTGAGGAATCAATAAGTTACGAGTCATATCTTTTGTTAAGAGTTTGCCATTCATTAACGATTCCCAGAATATCCCCATATCAATTGCAGTAACATAGGCACCGCCATCAGGTCCACCTTTTACAGGTAGAGAAAAAATATTCGATCTCAACGTTCCATCTGGTTTTTCCAAATATCCAAATGAAACGCTTTCGGGTAGTTCATCCATTGAAAAATATCCTGAGTCAGTCATGCCCGCTATTTCAAAAATATCTTTATTGATATAGTCAACAAAATTCATGCCACTGATATGTTCAATAATAAGGCCTAAAATAATATAGCCAGTATTATTGTATTTAAAAGGGCTATCCACTTTGGTTTTCATTTTTTTATATTGAAACATTGGCAAAAAGTCTTTTACAGAACGAATCTGATACATTGGCCTATCTTTCCAAAGATCTTCATAATCATCCATTTCATCTTCGTCAAAATAATCAGGAATGCCAGATGTATGAGTTAGTAAATGATGAATGGTAATTTCTTTATCAAAATATGGAAATACAATATCTAAACAATCGATGATTTTCGTGTCAAATGTGATTTTACCTTCTTCTACCAACTTACAAATTGCAACAGATGTAAAAATCTTACTACCAGATGCAATTGAAAAGCGAGTGTGTGAATGATTTTTGATTTTTTCAGGATAGATTGCATAACCAAAGCTCTCTGAAAATATTGTTCTATCATGCTTCCGTACACAAATACTCCCGGAAAATTGCACTTCCTGTTGCTTTTTTGTTAGACTCTTCCACTTCGTTTGTTTATCCAATTTTAATTCCTCCTGAATGTGTATTCCATCTAAAAAATCGAATTCATATAATGAGGCACATTCAATTAACTTCTTCAAATTTGATAAAGAATCATTTTGCTCTCCCCCTTCTCTTTTGAGCATAGCATTTTTCAATTTGTTATTACGATGATATATATTAATTTTATACAAAAATAGACAAAAAGAGTAGGAGTTTATAGAGCAGATAAGCTGATTCAAACGCTACTCACTTTATATATTTTAGAAATGACACTCAGGACCAAAGAGGCAAGTTGTTGAACAGAAGATAATAGCTATATCATGTTTTTACAAAAATGTAGCAAGGTTTTTAGAGTTTTGTACTAGTGAAAAACTTTATATTTCTTTTCGTTTTAACTCTTGTTACTCTGATTATATCTTGCAAAATGATAACAAATGAAACTAACCCCCGCTTCTAACCGTATATTAGTAAAATCATACAGAAGGAGAATAAAGATGGATATAGATTTACCAATACCAAAGCAGAGATTATCTAAGAATAGTATAAAAGCGATGCTAATTAGTGAACTAATTGGGAATGCGATATGGTTGCCAATTCTTGCTATACTTTTTTACGTTGACGCTCGATTTGATTGGTGGGATTGGGTAGGATGGGTTCTATGGGTTGTCCTTGGTCTTACTATTTTATCTATGATTTATTCATTAACCATTCAACCATACCTATTATATAAAAACTTCCGTTATGAAGTAGATGAGGAATTCTTGCAGATTAAGCAAGGTGTGTTTATAGAAAAATATGAATTAGTACCAATGACAAAGATCCAATCTGTGGCAACGAATCAAGGACCGGTACAGAGAAGGTATCAATTATATGGTCTTTCTGTCGAAACGATGAGCTCAACCCATACAATCCCTATGCTATCAAAGGAAATAGCGATGCAACTGAGAAATACGATTGCTTATTATGCAAAAATAAAGGAAGTAGATGAATAATGGATTATAGACGATATTCTCGCTTAACCATTGCTTTTCATATATGGGGTGTTTTGAAGTTTTTCTTTTTTGCTTTTCTTTACTTATTTATATTTAATCGAGAGGCCGATTGGATTGGTTACGGTAGAATTATTGCCGCCATACTTCTTATTCTTTCTATTATTTTTGTTATCTTTAAATGGCTGACTACAACTTATAAGATCGATGAGGTCGCTTTTTACTTGCGTGAAGGCTTTTTCACAAAACATAAACGAACGATTCCTTTTAGTAAGGTTCAAAATGTAAATAGACATACGACTTTTCTACATAAATTAATAGGAAAGACCTCCTTGAAGTTTGAGACAGGTATGTCTGGTGATGGCGGGACAATAAAGTTCGAGGTGCTTTCTAAAGAAGAAGCGGACCATTTAGAAGACTGGATAGAAAAAAGTACACGCAATATCAAAGTGTCCGAAGGTGAAGAGGAAAAGGTAGAAGAATATATAGAAGATAGAAAACTGCATTTTGCTGCCAGCAAGAAGGATATTATAAAAGCTTCAATGACGTCATTAAGCTTTTTGCTTTTAATTCCTGCTTTAGGCTCACTGTTTTTTATGATCAATGATTTTATTAATGTCGAGAAAGAAGCGGAAGGTGCCATTCACTTTATATTAAGTGCCTGGTGGTTAACGGCACTTGTTGTTATTTTTCTTGTTGTGGCTTCAACCATATTTGGCATGATAAAAACATATATAAAATATGGTAATTATCGAATTTATTCAGATGTTGATAGGATTTATATCTCTAGAGGCGTACTAGATGAAGTAAGCTTTTCTATTTCAAAGGAAAAGGTCCAAGCTGTCGAAATAACGCAAACGTTAATGAAAAGAATTTTACGTATTGCAGAAGTGAAACTAACGAGTGCTGGTCAGACAGGAGGAGGAGGCGGGGATTCTTCAATGGAGACAAGCTCTTTGTTCCCCTTTTTACCGCAGAAGGATGCCTTTCGTCTAATATCTGAAATCTTACCAGACTATGAAGTAGAAGAAGAGATGCACAAGCTTCCGAAAAATGCTCTTTTTGCCAGGTTGTTGAAACCTAGTTGGCTCTGGATGATTGCAACGGCATTATTATATTATTTCCAACCCAATGTGTTAAATATGAATATGCCATGGTGGTTGTTTTCATTGCTTTTACTTATTTTAGTTGTTTTACTAAGGGTCCTAGATTACTATAATAGCCGCTATGTGTTGAATGAGCGTTTTATTCAATTAAAGACTGGGAGCTTAGCAACGACATTATTTCTAACTAGACGTGATAAAGTGATTGAAATTGAGATGAATAGGGGCCCCCTCGAGAAATTACTAGGCATTGCTAAGATTACGACTATCAATCGAGCGCAACCTGTGCGACACACTCACATGTATGGTGTGCCCGAATCCTTCCGTTTAGCGTTTTATCAATGGTATAAGAAGAGAGGATCAGAAATTGAATTCAAACAATAGATAGGGTGAATGTAAAATGAAAGCCGTAGTGATAGAATCGTATGGTTCCTCAGACGTCTTGCAAGTAATGGATATAGACATACCACGGCCTTCTGCTCATGAAGTGCTCATAAAAGTGGATAAAACAAGTGTGAACTACGCTGATATTAAAAATCGTCAAGGGTTGAAGAAGAAAATGGAAGGCCCCAAGATTCTTGGTCTTGAAGCGGCAGGAACGATTGCCGAGGTAGGTTCTGAAGTCAAGAAACTTAAAGTGGGGCAAAGAGTAGTAGCTTTTCCTGAAAAAGGGTCCTATGCGCAATATACTGTGGCAAGCGAAGCACTTACATTTGCCATCCCAAACGAGATTGATTTTACTACTGCAGCAGCAAGCCCTATTGTTTCCTTTTTATCTTACCAATTATTGAAGGACATCGCACGAATGCAAGTAGGAGAGACTGTACTCATTCATGCAGCAGCTGGTGGTGTAGGTTCTACAGCCATCCAAATGGCAAAGTTATTTGGTGCGAAAACAGTAATTGGCACGGTTAGCAGGGAAGAGAAGTTTTCCACTGTGTTGGCAGCAGGGGCTGATTTGCCCATCACTTATGAGGATTTTTCTTCAAAAGTTAATGAATACATCGATGGAGATGGGGTTAATCTTATCTTAGATTCTGTTTCTGGCTCTGTATTTGAGGAAAGCTTTGCTTGTTTAACTCCATATGGGAGGATTGTGCACTTTGGCAATACGAGTAATCAAACGGGTAGGATCCCAACAACTGCTCTCCATAGCAGTTGTCGTTCAGTCCTTGGTTTTAGTTTTGGTACGACAAGAAAGAAAAGGCCGGAAACGATCAAGCCCGTTGCTGATGAAGTATTTAAGTTATTGGTAAACGGGGATGTACAAGTAAAAGTAGGGGCAGAATACTCCTTGTATGAAGTGAAAAAAGCACATGAGATGATAGAGAATAGAGAGAATACTGGGAAAATCGTCTTAACAGTATCCTAGAAGAGGAGTGTTTTAGTTGATGGATTTCAAAGAGGTAATGAATGAATTAGAAGCATTAGGAAAAGAGCGAACGAAAAAAATTTATCTCTCAAACGGTGCACATGAGCCACTTTTTGGTGTCGCAACTGGAGCGATGAAACCGTTTGCGAAGAAAATAAAAATTGATCAATCATTAGCTGAGGAGTTATATGCAACAGGAAATTATGATGCGACGTACTTTGCAGGCATTATTGCCGACCCAAAAGCAATGACAAAGGAAGATTTTAATCGTTGGGTAGACGATGCGTATTTTTATATGCTATCAGACTATGTCGTAGCGGTTACTTTATCCGAATCACCGATTGCCGAGGAAGTTGCCGATGAATGGATCGCCAGTGGGGATGAGCTGAGAATGTCAGCTGGTTGGAGTTGTTATTGTTGGTTATTAGGTAATCGGAAGGACGACGAATTTGTCACGAGCAAATTATCGGATATGCTAGATCAGGTGCAGGCGGACATTTATGACGCACCTATAAGAACAAAGGTATCAATGAATAACTTCTTATATACCGTTGCGATCTCCTATATTCCTCTAAGTGAAAAAGCAGCTGAAGTGGCAGAGGATATCGGAGCTATCGAAATCAAAAGAGAGAAAAAGAAAAATAGCGTCCTTCATGCTTATGAAAATATTCAAAAAGACTTAGATAAAGGTCGTCTAGGGTTTAAGCGGAAATATGTAAGATGTTAAAAGTCAAATGATGTCGGGATCAATTCTATTGATTCCGGCTTTTTTGTTGGTTTTCTAATGCATTAACAGGTTTACATATATCTCTGCGAATACATCAAGCCATAAATCAGAAGAGAAGTGTTGGTATTTGAGATTTGCGCACCTATCAAGCCATAAATCAGAAGAGAAGTGTTGGTATTTGAAATTTGCGAACCTATCGAGCCATAAATCAGAAGAGAAGTGTTGGTATCTGAGATTTGCGAACCCATTAAGCCATAAACCAGAAGAGAAGTGTTGGTATCTGAGATTTGTGAACCCATTAAGCCATAAATCAGAAGAGAAGTGTTGGTATCTGAGATTTGCGAATACATCAAGCCATAAATCAGAAGAGAAGTGTTGGTATTTGAGATTTGCGCACCTATCAAGCCATAAATCAGAAGAGAAGTGTTGGTATCTGAGATTTGTGCACCTATCAAGCCATAAATCAGAAGAGAAGTGTTGGTATCTGAGATTTGCGAACCCATTAAGCCATAAACCAGAAGAGAAGTGTTGGTATCTGAGATTTGCGCACCTATCAAGCCATAAATCAGAAGAGAAGTGTTGGTATCTGAGATTTGCGCACCTATCAAGCCATAAATCAGAAGAGAAGTGTTGGTATCTGAGATTTGCGAACCCATTAAGCCATAAACCAGAAGAGAAGTGTTGGTATCTGAGATTTGCGAACACACCAAGCCATAAATCAGAAGAGAAGTGTTGGTATCTGAGATTTGCGAACCCATTAAGCCATAAACCAGAAGAGAAGTGTTGGTATTTGAAATTTGCGAACCCACCAAGCCATAAATCAGAAGAGAGGTGTTCAAATTTAGGATTTACGCACACTCCATGCATTTTTATCATTTAACATAAATTTCTAATTAAGATTAATTAAAATATATGCAATCCCCGTATTGTCTACAATGAATGGACATCCCGTATGACTAAGAAAAGATAATTATCACCTCTTTAAGTTCTTCCCGTAACATCGCAATAACCAAACTTTTTTTCAATCTTACTTTCCCTTACATTTCATAATATTCCCCTTCTGCAGATTTTCTTTTGTTCGTATTAAAATCTGTTTGACAACATATCCTTAACAATTTTTATCATAGTTTTGCTTATACGTTTATAAACTGATGAAAAGGGCTTGCCTATAAAAAAATAAGCGTATAGGGGGAAACAATTTGAAGCGAAGTGTTTGGAGGAAGATTGTCCTGTTAGTCGTTGTTGCCATCGCTCTAGCTGGTTGTTCTGGAGGTGGCTCAGAGGTAGGTGGTGCTGTCACAGAGAAGGGAAATGATCGTGTATTAACAGTGGCAGTTGGAACGGATATGGTGACATTTGATATTCATGACCATAATAATACGTCGACGGAAGCGATTCATGTGAATATGTTTAATTATTTATTTAAAAAAGATAAGGATGGCAATATTCATCCAGAACTTGCCACCGGCTATGAGAAAATCGATGACTTGACCTATCAGGTAAAACTAAAAAAAGGTGTCACTTTTCATAACGGTGATCCTCTCACAGCGGAGGATGTGAAATTTACGTTAGAAAGAGTAGCGAAAGATGACACTTTGCAGGAGTACCCCAATTATAAGCAGATAAAAGAAATTCAAGTGATTGATGAGCACACTTTCAATATTGTGACACAATCACCAGAGCCTTCCTTATTCCACCGTTTATCCAGACTTGGTTCAGGTATCTTGCCTAAGAACTATATTGAAGAGAATGGTTGGGAGCATTTTCTATCTAATCCCGTTGGTACAGGTCCATTTCAATTCAAAGAATGGAAACGTGATAATCGCATCGTTTTCACACCCTATGAGAATTATTTCGCAGGAAAAGTAGAAGAATGGGATGAGCTTGTTTTCCGAGTTATTCCAGAAAACTCGACAAGAGTGTCAGAGCTTTTAACAGGTGGGGTTGATATGGCTGTTAATATTCCTCCGTCTGATTGGGAACGAGTGAATAGTAATGAGGGGACATCTATTGTACAAGAAAGGTCAAACCGAGTCGTAATGCTAATATTGCGGGCGACAGAAGGGCTTCCGACTGCTGATGTCCGTGTATGTCAGGCACTAGACTTTGCTATTAATAACAAGGCGATTACCGATAATGTCTTGCAAGGTGGAGGTATTCCAACAAGAACAAGAGTAGGTCCAGGTAATTTCGGGCATCATCCTGACCTTTATGATACTTACAATTATGATATTGAAAAAGCAAAAGCATTACTAGCTGAGGCAGGTTATCCAGATGGCTTTGAAATGACTTTGCATTCACCGAAAGGGCGCTATTTACAAGATGCAGAAGTGGCAGAAATGATAGCGGGTATGCTTGCGGAAATTAATGTGAAAGTAAATATCGAGTTCATGGAATGGAGTAATTTTGTTGAAATGCGTACGGCTAACGAGAATAAGGATGCTTATTTAATTGGTCTAGGTAATTCCATGTTTGACGGTGCTTACTCGGTCGATTGGTATCGTGCTGAACGTTTTGAAGGCCATACAGATTATAAGAATGATCGAATCGAAGAATTACTCGCTACCTCTGCCGTCAATATGAATGAGGAAGAACGAGCCAAGCAAATACAAGAAATTGAAGCGATTGCGGCTGAAGAGGTGCCACATATTATGCTTCATGAGGAAAAAATCAATATCGGTGTAAATGATGCGATTGATTTTGTTCCTACCCCAGATGAAATGATTTATGCACCAACTATTAAAAGGAAAGCAAGTGAATAAAAAAAGCTGATATTTGTGGGTGAATGGGTGGTTCCATCCATTTACCCATCTCTATTACTTTTCGCTATAGGGGGACAATAGTGGGCAAATATATTATGAGACGATTACTTCAAATTATACCGGTGTTGTTTATCATTTCTTTTATCGTGTTTTGCCTTGTTTATGTGGCAGGCGATCCTGTTGCATTAATGTTACCTGAAGATGCGAGTCAAGAGGATATATTACAACTTCGTGAATCACTCGGGTTAAATGAGCCTTTTTATATTCAATATTTCAACTATATGGTCGGACTTGCTCAACTTGATTTTGGTGAATCATTTCGTTATAACACGAGTGCCTTACCTATTGTGCTGGAGCGCTTACCGGCGACAATTGAATTAGCTGTAGCAGCTATGATTGTGGCCATAATGATAGCTATCCCTCTTGGTATTTGGTCGGCGACGAAGAAGAATTCTGCTATCGACGTCGTAGCGACAGGGGGAGCGGTCATTTGGAAGGCGATGCCGAATTTTTGGTTAGGGATTATGCTCATTTTAATTTTCTCAGTCATGTTAGGATGGTTCCCGGTTTCAGGGCGGGGTACATGGAGTCATCTGATCTTACCGGCAATTACGCTTGGCACAGGGATTGCTGCTGAGATGACACGGTTTATTCGCTCAAGTATGTTAGAAATTATGAACCAAGACTATGTTCGTACGGCAAGAAGTAAAGGGTTAAAAGAGTTTTTTGTTATCCATAAGCATGCTTTTCGTAATGCCCTTATTCCAGTTGTTACGATTACCGCGCTACAAACCTCAACTGTTGTTGGCGGCACATTAATAACCGAGAGCGTATTTTCATGGCCAGGATTAGGACAACTACTCATTCAAGCAGTGAATACAAGGGATATGGCAATCGTACAGGCTAGTGTGTTTATTATTGCATTTATTGTTATTGCTATGAATCTACTAGCAGATATTCTTTATAAATTATTGGATCCCCGCATTACATTTCGCTAAGGAGGAGTGGTTGTTTTGGAATCAAAGGAAAACCAATGGTCAGATGTCTTAGTGAAAAGTAAGCAGGGTCACCTCAAGCGGTGGCTCAGATTATTATTAAAAAGTAAGACCGGTACTATTGGCTTACTAATCGTATTACTCATTATTTTTATAGCGATATTTGCAAAGTTATTAGCACCCCATGATCCGAACCAGATTAATGCGGCAATGATGTTGAAACCCCCGGCTTGGGTAGAAGGTGGGGATACTGACTATATTTTAGGAACAGACAATCTTGGTAGAGATATTTTAAGCAGAATAATATATGGCTCACAAATTTCTTTAGTTGTTGGGGTTGCCTCTGTCATTTTGGCAGGCATTATTGGTATTTTTATCGGTCTCGTTTCAGGTTTTTATGGTGGTTTCCTAGATAATATTTTAATGAGAATAGTTGATTCCTTTCTAGCGATACCAACCATCCTCTTTGCGCTTGTCATTTTGACTGTTTTTGGTCCAAGTGCGCTTACGTTGATTGTTGTATTAGGTGTGACCAATTGGGTGCAGTACGCTCGTTTAATACGAGGAGAAGTGCTGTCTTTAAAAGAAAGAGAGTTCGTCAGGGCTGCAAGGTCTATGGGAGTGAGGGATCATAAGATTATCCTAAAACATTTATTGCCAAATGTGATATCCCCGTTCATTGTCATTTCTACATTAAGCGTAGCAACCACGATTATATTAGAAGCTTCTTTAAGTTTTCTAGGTTTAGGAATTCAACCACCGACCATTTCTTGGGGTGGCATTTTAAGTGATGGTAGAGATTATGTAGCAACCAGTTGGTGGTTGGCGGCATTTCCTGGTTTAGCGATAACGATCACCGTCCTAGGCATGATTTTCTTAGGTGATTGGCTAAGAGATGTGTTAGACCCGAGAGAAAAGAAAGTGTAGGAGGAGGGAAATGCGTTGGGCCGAGAGAGCTTGTTAGAAGTGCGTAATTTGAAGACTTATTTTTATACGGAAGATGGTGTGATTCCTTCAGTTGACGGTGTGTCATTTACGATAAAGAAAGGCGAGACTGTTGCTGTTGTAGGTGAGTCAGGCAGTGGTAAAAGTGTAACATCTTTATCTATTATGGGGTTGCTAGATGCTGCTGGAAAAATTGAAAGTGGCACCATCATATTTGAAGGTAATGATATAACAAAACTATCAAAAAAAGATCGAAGGAAATTACGCGGAAATGAGATGGCGATGATATTTCAAGAACCACTCACCTCTCTTAATCCTTTATTTACAGTTGGTAATCAAATTTCTGAAGCAATTAAAATCCATCAAAAAGTAGATAAAAAAGAGGCGAAAAAGAGAAGTATCGAGATTTTAAAAAAAGTAGGCATAGCTCGTGCGGAGAAGGTATATCACTCTTATCCTCATCTATTAAGTGGGGGCATGCGTCAACGTGTAATGATTGCAATTGCCTTATCATGTAACCCGAAACTATTAATTGCAGATGAGCCGACAACCGCACTCGATGTAACTATCCAAGCGCAAATACTCCAATTAATGAAAGAGCTGATAAAAGACAAGCAAACTTCTATTCTATTTATTACACATGATTTAGGCGTGGTAGCTGAGATGGCTGATCAAGTGATTGTTATGTATGCCGGTCAAGTTGTTGAATATACGGATGTGTTTACACTTTTTAAGGAAGCGGCTCATCCTTATACGAAGAGTTTATTAGCTAGTACGCCTAAAATCCACGAACAAACAGAAAAACTGCAAGTCATCGAAGGAACTGTACCCAATCCGAATGCTATGCCAAGTGGATGTCGCTTTCATACACGTTGTCCATATGTAATGGAAAAATGTATGAACAATGAGCCCGTACTTACAAATATCCATACCCGTCATCAAGTGAAGTGCTGGTTATATGAAGAGGAGGGGTGACAAAGACATGACAGTTATTTTAAGTGTAAGGGGTTTAAAGAAATATTTTGATGTGACTGAAGGGTGGTGGAAGAAGGAAAAACAATACTTAAAGGCAGTTGACCACATATCCTTCGATGTGAACCATGGAGAAACATTAGGGATTGTTGGGGAGTCTGGGTGTGGGAAATCAACAACAGGTAATTTGATTATGCAGCTGTTAGAAAAAACAGAAGGAGAAATCATATTCCAAGGAGTAGACCTTTCCACTCTATCCAAACAACAGCTAAGAAAGAAACGGGCGGAAATGCAGATGATTTTCCAGGACCCCTTTTCCTCGTTAAATCCTCGGATGAAAGTATTTGATATTATTGCAGAACCGTTATTGACCCATCTGAACTTAAGTAGTGAAAAATTGAAGGAAGAAGTTTTGTCGTTAATGGATCAGGTAGGTCTTGATCGTTCATATATTCACCGCTACCCCCATGAGTTTAGTGGTGGTCAGAGACAAAGAATCGGCATTGCTCGGGCCATTGCATTACAACCTAAGCTCATTATTTGTGATGAGCCTGTATCTGCTTTAGACGTTTCCATTCAATCACAAATCCTTAATTTAATGTCTAAACTACAGAAAGAGTTACGATTAACCTTTATATTTATTGCACACGGCCTACCAGCGGTTAAATATATTAGTGATAAAATTGCGGTCATGTATCTGGGGAAAATTGTTGAACTAACCACAAAAGAAAAACTCTTTTCAAAACCCCTGCATCCGTATACAGAGGGACTTTTATCAGCAGTTCCCCTTCCTGACCCGATGTTAAGGAATAAAAAAGACGGAGTTATTTTGGAGGGTGATATTCCAAGCCCAACAAATATTCCTTCCGGCTGTCGTTTTCATCCACGGTGTCCACATGCACAAGAAAAATGTAAGAACGAGGAACCAACATTTATTGCCCATGAGGAAGAACACTATGTTGCCTGCCATTTTCCATTAAAAGAGGGTGTTGGTGTGTTGGAAAAATAGATAAAGGAGATGTATAAAAGGTGGAGGGATATATACAACAGCGAAAAATAGAAATGCTGCAATTAATTGAAAAACTGGTCAATATTGATAGTGGTTCATATGTAAAGAAAGGGATAGATGAAATCGGGAGAATTTTACAGAAAAAATACGAAGAAATTGGATTTGTTGTAGAGGTGAAAACAGAAGCAAAATACGGCAATCACCTTGTTATTCGACATGAGCATAGTCTGCACCCCAAAATTATACTGGTGGCCCATATGGATACGGTTTTTCCTGAAGGTACGGTGAAGAAGCGTCCGTTTCAAATGAAAGGAAGCAGAGCTTATGGACCTGGTGTCGTTGATATGAAGTCGAGTTTAGTTGAGCTTTTATATGCAATGAAAGCATTAGTTCACTGTGGGTCAAATGCCTGTGAGAACGTGCAAATTATCTTAAATGGTGATGAGGAAATTGGTTCACCGTCATCGCGTGAATTAATAGAGGAACAATCTATGGGAAAAGAATATGCACTGATTATGGAGCCGGCCAGAAAAGATGGTTCACTTGTGACAGCAAGAAGAGGCGGGGGAAGATATAAGCTAATGATTAAAGGCAAAGCCGCCCATTCAGGTATTGAACCAGAAAAGGGAAGGAGTGCGATTGAAGAACTAGCTTATAAAATCATCCAGCTGCATAATTTAACAAATCATGAACAAGGCATTAGCGTTAACGTAGGCATCATTTCTGGTGGTTCTTCTGTTAATACCATTTCTGATAATGCCGTCGCTCATATTGATATTCGCATCACTGAGAAAGAACAAGCACAAGAATTAGAAAAGAAGATTAAAAGAATATGTGCCAATACAGAAGTGAGAGGAACGGAAATTCAATTAGAAGGGGCAATTAGCAGACCACCAATGGAATACAACGAGCAAACAGAAAAGCTATTACACATTATTCAAGAAGTAGGCGAAGAAATTGGTCTTCATGTCCATAATACTGCAACGGGTGGGGGTGGTGATGCCTCTTTCACTTCAGCAACGGGTGTGCCTACGGTTGATGGTCTAGGTCCAGTTGGTGGGAATGCTCATAGTAAAGAGGAGTATATTGAAATTGACACATTAACAGAAAGAACCATTCTTCTTGCAAAGACAATTGAGCGTTTGTCCCGATGATTTTTTTTGGAAGCTACCACTCGTTTGGTAGCTTTCATTATGGAGTTGTGAGGTCATATCCTAAAGGTCATTCAGAAGTATAAGTTGTAAATTTTTTGTATCAATTATTACAGTAAAGTAATTTTCTTCTCTATATGTATACATTTTTACTCGAAGGGACCTTAAAATTTGTAGGTGATGCCCAATCTATACTAAACTACTCTAAAGCGAACATCATAAAGTTATGTTGTTCCTTCAAATGAGGTGATTAGAATGGAATTTAATCAGCTAGCGAGCAGCGTAGTAATTGAAATGGTAGAGGGACGCCCCTCTTTAAAATCATATAGTGACCAGCTAGAACTGATTGGTGTTGGAAGAAGCGCTTTTGTTTTCAAAATTACGAAGCAAGCGATTGCTATAAAAGTATACTTCCCGCAAATGGAAGATATCGCTAAGGTGGAAGCGGCAAATTATCAACGAATTCAAGGTAATCCCTATTATCCACATCTTTATGATTATGGGGATGCTTATATTGTCATCGACTATATAGAAGGCTTTACGCTCTTCCAATGCTTAGAGAAAGGTATTCATATAACATCAGAACATATAGAGTCTGTCCAATTAGCCTTACGTTCAGCTACAGAAGCAGGCCTGAAGCCGTCAGATATACATTTGCGCAACATTATGATTGATCGAAACGGTAATATAAAACTAATTGATATTGCTCGTTTTAATTCGAAAAACATCGATAAACAATGGACAGACTTACAGAATGCGTACTACCGATATTACGCCAACAAATGGTTCCCGAAAAAAATCCCTACAGTCATCTTGAATTTCATAGCCGACATATATAAAAAGAGATTTCTTCCAATGTCTGTAAGAAAAGTGATTTTTCAGGATAAAAATGGGATACATGTATAATAGAATGATAAAATCAAACATGAACAACTCCTGCAAAAAGGAGTGTTCATGTTTTTTTGTTTTTATAGAAAGTGGGATTGGTTCTGGAGTCATAGGGGACACCTGAAGCCCAAGCGAAACCAAGTGAAATTGAAAGCCATGAAAAGAAATTGTTAGATCTGTAAACAGTGTAATGTCTAAGACTATGTATGTTGATGAAAATAAAGTTAAGATGAGCAAAACAGAAGAGAAAAGCTTTATTGAAATCAGGTGAATTGAAGACGGAATCTTTTTAAGATGCGATATCATACAAAGGAACTGTTCAAGGATGAAGTTGAATATTCAGTTTCCTGCAAATCTGTTAAGATGAACAATGAAGATGTCGTAGAAGATGTTGACTCATTGTATATAGTTTTGCAGTAGACAGGGAATATAAAAGTGTTTTTGAATGAAGCGGAAATATGGACGAAAACCATTTTGTTGCATCCAAGGTTTGGCTTGACGGACTATTGTTCAATAGTATAAAAAAGACATTAGTGAAGAAGTCCATGTTAATGAACATGCTTCTACAGAAGAAGTATGAAGCTCAGTTCACGAACAACGTGAAAGCCAGGGTTTAAGTACAGTTGGAAAAGATAAATCTGACAATCAAATAGTAGCTAAAGCAAGTTTAGGCGAAAGATGGGATTGTACTCAGTCTTGTGTAGCGTCTAAGGTGTTTGTATTTGCAGCAATTGTGGGTGTTTGTGGAGTGGCTTGTATCGCTGCTGTTTCAGCTGCAGCAGGAACAGCTTGCTATGCATGTATAAACACTGCTGGTATTCTCGGAGCTACAACAGTTCTTAACTGTTTCCAAGATTGTAGTTGATTCACTAAACAGTTAGGGTGATAAGAATGATGAAAATCATGTTTTTGCTTGCAGCATTCAGTGTAGGCCTATTTGCATTCTTAGATAAGCATTTTTGGGGCTTGATGCTTGGGCTTGCATTCTTTTTTATCGGTTTATTTTTCATTAAGCCACGCTTTAAAAAAAATGATGAATAACGTAATGGCTATTTAGGGTTTCGATGTCAAAACGCATTTATACCATGAAAATGAGGAGTATTTACATTTTCTTGAATTAGACCAATTCTTTTTTCAGTATGAGGAATTTTGCTGTAGATGATTTACTTTTATATGTTCAATGAGAGAACTTACGAAGCTGGTAGTGATGTTTTAATGTATAAATGCTATTATTAAATTGATTTAAAGGATGGAAGGAGCATTACTTATGTGTTGTGCATGTTTTCCAGTTGTGAAAGAACACTCTATCTTAAATTGAAAAATAAACAATAGATAGAGGGGTTTATATGTTATTTCAAAAAAAATTAATTG
This sequence comes from Cytobacillus kochii, assembly GCF_020171845.1. Lineage (GTDB taxonomy): Bacteria > Bacillota > Bacilli > Bacillales > Cytobacillaceae > Cytobacillus > Cytobacillus kochii. The sequence continues at coordinate 66,651 of NZ_JAIVAM010000001.1, forward strand.
AGCGTGTTAAAAATAAATGTGAGTTAGACAATCATATAGCTTCTGCACTGATGTACGGCTCTTTTACCAAAGGTGAAGGTGATCAATATTCTGATGTTGAGTTTTATATCTTCATTAAAAATCACATGAACGCTAATTTTGATTCAAATAATTGGATTAAAGAATTATTTCCAGTCGAATTAATATTCTTCAATGAATATGGTACACAAGTAGCTATATTTAGTAACCTTGTGCGTGGAGAATTTCACTTTCTACCTGAACAAAAGATGGGTGTCATTAAAGACTTTAAACCTACAGGGGTATTTCCAAATCCAGAGAAAATGTTTATTTATGATAGCACCAATAAACTGTTTCCTCTTTTAGAATACCTTAATGGAGACGATCCAATAAGAAAAACAGATGAAAATATAAATTTTGCTTTTAATAGTTTTGTTAATAATTGGATATTTGGTATGAACGTGCTAAAAAGAGGGGAATATGCTCGATCACTAGAAATTCTCAATGGTGTTCAAAAACAAATTTTGCAACTCATGAGAATACAAGAAGATACTGTAGAACGTTGGTTAAATGCCACTAAAAATCTTGAAAAAGACTTGAGTAAACGTTCATATGAAAAATTTAGGGCGATTACTGCTAATCTTAATGAGAAAAGTATAAAACAAGCATATACTAATTCAATTATATTAGCCGAGAGTTTACACGTAGATTTATCAAAAGAGTATACAGTAGGAATTGAACAACGACTACTATCCCAGCTTCATACACTTTTAATAGATTAATTCAGTGAGCTTCCTAAACATTAGGGAGCTCTTTTTTTAAATGATTCAACTAACTCAAACTCTTACTTATGTCCTATTTATCCTTACTATTGAATCAATTTGGTTTCTGATTAAATATGATTTAAGGGTGAAATAAAAGAAGAAGTGAAGAAAGCCTTATTTGCAGGCTCTGTTCACTTCTTTTATTTTACCTATACTATTCACTTCATGAAATGCTTATTTTCACTCCAAGTTTTTAAAAATTTAAGAGAGTTTTAAGAGAATGATTATATAAAGGATATAAACAAAAAATTATGAAGTGGGTGAACGGTATAATGAGTATGTGCAAGGATGATAAACAATTAGACGCTGAATGGGTTCATCTAATATTAAAAGCGAAAGAGATTGGTTTAACGATAGATGAAGTAAAGACATTTTTAAAAACGGTCAAGACTGAAGCCAAGTAAATAATCGACTTTTCTTTATTTATTAATTTCTTGGTATAAATTAATTAAAATTGGGTCCGGGTCTATATTTAGATCGGTAGAGAGTAAGGCTTTATAATTTTTATATAATAGGATCGCTTCATTCCGATTTCCTTTTTTTATTAAAAGGTTCATGGTTTGCTGAATATTTTTATCCATATAAGGATTCAATTTGCGTTGCAAGCTAAGGTAAAACAGGGCTTTATCTGTATGGTTAATGTAATAATACTCAATAATACTGTCTAACAAGTACATAGTAATAGTAAGTTTTTCCTGTGCGATATCATTTGCCCAATCGTAATAATTCCATTGCATGTATGAACCGGTATATTGACTTATTGCTTCTTCTGCACTACTAATGGATTTAATATCATTCTTTTTGAAACTATGTATAGCCTCATTAAATATTTTTAAATCTGAATGGATATCCGGAATGGATAAGATATAGCTCTGATTGGCAAACTTAATACAATTTGAATAACCAAGAGTGTTTAACATTTTTCTTAAGTATGTTAGACATGTATGAAGGTTTATCTTGGCTTTTTTACTATCTTGATTTGGCCATATGTTTTCAATTAGATAATCTCGGTGGACGTATGTATCCATATAAGTAAAGAGGAATGCAAATAATTCCTTTACTTTAGCTGTTTTAAATTGAAGTGGCTCCTTATTTAGAAAAACGTTAAACTCGCCGAAGCATTGAATAAAAAGTGGTATTTTTTCTTTTGGAGCTTCATCCTTTCTATTTTTCTTAATTTTTTCTATTAATCTGTTAACCGTCGTTTTTAATCTTTTGGGCATAACAGGTTTCAATAAATAATCAATAGAATTAATTTCAAATGCTTTGACAGCATGCTGGGCATGGGCTGTAACAAAAACAATAAATATGGATTCATCAATCGATAAAATAGATTCAGCTAAATCTAAGCCGTTGCCTTCAGTTAACTCGATATCTAAAAAAGCAACATCTATCATTTCTTGTTTTATATCTTCTAGAATATTTGTCTGTTGCGAATAAGCCTTAACAATTTCAATTTCCGGAAATGCATGCAATTGTTTAGTTAATAAATCAAGAGAAAGCTTCTCATCATCTACTAAAATGGCTTTAATCATCTAACGACTCCTTTGAGAAATTATTGGTGATATTATACAATGAACAAAAAATAGGGATAACTATAGCGTTTTCAACTAATTGAAACTTTCATTCTCCCGAGTGGACCTAGAGTATTTGTCTTATAGGATTAAGATACTTAACTTAGTAATTGTAATCTAGGTTACTTTGCTTCAGTAGAATCATTGATTTTTATAAAGTTGTTAAAATCAAACTACTCATTATTAGGAATAGAAAAACTAACAACGGTTCCTTGACCAGTTTTACTTTTCAACACTAGCCCTTTTCCATATAGTTGTCTTAATCTACGGTCTGTATTAAGTAAGCCGATGCCCTGTTCTTTTGAGTAATCATCATTTTGATTAAAAATATCTTGAAGTTTATCTTCAGGTATCCCTTGGCCATTATCAATTATAGAGATAGTAGTAAAAGTATTCTGTTTTCTTATTTGTATACGAATCGTACCTCCACTTGTTTTTTTAAGGATGCCATGTTTCACAGCGTTCTCCACAAGTGTTTGGATAGAAAGTGGCGGTACATGTATATCAATAGGGTCATCTATTTCCCAAACAACCGTTAGACGGTTGCTAAATCTTTCATTTTCGATATAAATATAAGAACGAACAAGGGAAAGCTCATAATCAAGTGGAACAGTAGGTTCGGTATTTTTAAAGTCAAAACTTAGGCGTAAATAATTGCTAAACTCTTCAAGTAGTAGTTGCATTCTTGGTGTATCCATCATACTAAGGGCTGCAATTGAGTTTAAAGTGTTAAATATAAAATGAGGTTGGATTTGGGATTGTAACCAAGCTCCCTCCATACGTAGCCTTTCTTCAAAAGTCAATTTTAATTCGGATAAAACCCTCACTCTTGCTTTTAACTCCCAACTATCAACTGGTTTTGTTATATAGTCATTTGCTCCTGATTGTAACCCTGTCAAGATATCTTCAGATCGTGTTCTAGCAGTTAATAAAAGTACAGGAAGTTCAATTAAGCTAAAACGGTTTCTAATAATTTTGGTAAGTTCATAACCAGACATTTGAGGCATCATTACATCGGAAATGACCAGGTCATAGGATTCAATTTCAAGTTTAGCTACTGCTTGAAAACCGTTTGATACTGTCGTTATTTCATAACCATCATTTTTTAAGACATTTTGTAAAACATATAAATTAATGGGGTCATCATCGACTGCTAGTATCTTCATTCTTTTATTCAGATGAATATCTTTTAAAGCACAAAATTGATCTGGATGAACATGTTCGATAGTTGCAGCAACTTTACCTATCATTTGATTCTCTATCTTTGACGGAGAAGTGCCTTCTGCTTCTACACTCTCATTTAGTATGGGAAGAGTAAATGTAAAAATAGAGCCTTTTTCTGAAGTTGATTTTAAGGATAAATCTCCATTGTGCAGTTCAACTAATTCCTTACAAATACTAAGACCAATACCTATGCCACTACTATCCGTTCTATTATTCTCACTAGCTTGTTCAAAAGGCTTAAAAATTCTTTCTATTTCTTCAGGATTCATTCCTACTCCCGTATCTTCAATTTCAATATGAGCCATTCCATTTATTCTTGAAGCACGAATTATAATGGTACCTTCATCGGTGAATTTCAAAGCATTATGTAATAAATTAAACAAGATTTGAATGAGTCTATTCTCATCTGCTAGGACTGGAGGGAATGTGTTTGATATTTCGATTTTAAATTTAACCGGTTTTTTATCTCCAAGGAATTTCAACATATCAATGACCCCTGCTGTTACGACTTGCAAATGAACTCTGTTCATATTCAGTTGAATAGTTTTTTGTTTTAAACGAGTGACATCAAGTAGATCATTCAAAAGTAAGGAGAGCCTCTTACTTATGTCAATGGCTATACTTAAATGTTTTTTGTGCTCGTTACTAGGTGGTTTTTCTTTATCATCTAGTATTGTTTGAACCATATTCATAATTCCATGTAATGGGTTCCTTAATTCATGAGAAGTTTTTATTAAGAAATCATCTTTCCGTTGATCTTCGAGCTGTAATTGCACAGCCAGTTTTTTTGCATCTGATGTAGCGATAAAAAAACGTTTAAACCAAAATGCCGTAAAAGATAATATGGCAAAAATAAGATCAAAAGGATAATGCATCATATCAATGGAAGCATCGCTCAAATTACTTGTCCATATTAAATTAACAGCTATACTTAAACAGCCTATGATAAGGAAGATGATTCCTTCTATTTCATTTATAAACTTTCGAAGGATATTGATGGATATCATTACAGATAGTATTAGCACACTACCAAGTACAATCTGGATTAGATTAATAATGTCCTTGGATGATGAAATTAAGACAAAACCTATATCCAACATACAATATAAAGAAAAGTATCTTATCATTCGTTTATTTCTCGGGTTAGGAAATAGATTGTGAATAAAGGGCGGGATAAAAGCCGCAACACCAATATATGATAAAAAGGTGATTTTTACCTGAAGTTCATAATCGATACTCAACCATGTAAATAACAATCTATCATCGGATACTAATACACTAATAACTGCAGAAAATAATAATAGTGAAAAATAAACCATACCTTTTCTTTGAGTTGATCCAATAAAGAATAAAATGATTCCATATATTAGATGTAAAGTTAAAACAACACAAAGCAACAATTGTAAATTGTTTGAAATGTAAACGCGGTGGTTAATGGCATCAATCGTTCCCAAACGAATGGGTTTTAAAATTCCTGCTTCTTTTAGATTACTCGATACATGAATCAGCAATTCAATTTCACTCTGATCTGTGTCAAAACTAACGGAATAAGGTATTGTATCTGCTTCATGCTGATTTTCTTTTATAGCTAGGGTCCCTGAGCCCCCTATAAGTTGTCCATTCACATAGATTGAAGTTGCATCTTTGACAGAATTTAGCCGTAATCCAAGAGTAGGAATATCCGTATCATTAATCAAAATTTTTAACCTATATGTGCCATACCGGAAGTCATCCTGCCCTTCAAATGATTCATCCCAGGAATTAATGGAAGGAATGCGCAGATATTTTTTATTATGTTCGGGAAGTGAGTTTGATGTTGCGAGAGAATTTGGATAGAATTCCCACTCTCCATTTAACATAAATGTTTGTTTACTAGAGAAATCCCAACTCCGTAAATCTAATTCCCCTTGGTTTGCGGTAGGAGCCGATGGATAATCTAATTTCTCTATGAAGTTCATCCAAGACACGCGGATAATTGTAATAACTATGAGAAAAAAAATAATAAAAATCCATTTTCTCTTTGTTAGTATCTTCATTTATTTCATCCTTCACACAGAAAATTTATTAAAATGAATCTATCAATCTATAGAAAATGAGATTTGAAAAACAAAATATTCTCTATCCATTTATAGAGTTTTTTTCCAATTATTATCATACAATTCTTTAATGAAGTAAATCATTATTTTGGATTTAATTGTAGTCATTTAGTTGTTTTATAATTTTGAAAACACAGATAATATTTAATAAAAATTTCGAAGGTTATTATTTATTACTGTCATTGAAACCACAATTGAGGAATAAAGACTTATAAGGTGTAATAAATCAACTATGAAATACTACTGCTATAGGGGATGTCAATGAGGGTTTTGATAGGTGTCAGATTAGAAGAATATTTGGTTTATTGTTCATCTATTTGAAATGAACGCTCTCGAACATATGAGGGTGTAAATTGTTTTGAAGTGTTCTTTTGAAATCTTAGTCTAATAAAGTGAAGTGAGGGGATTACATGGGACCAGCTTTGCAAATTAGCCCAATTGATTCGTATATTGATGAAGATGTAATGATTAAAGTAACTGGGTGTTCGGCCGATGCAGAAGTCCTTATAAAAGCAATAACATATGATGAAGAAGGAAAAATGTTTTATTCGTATGCTAGATTTGTAGCTAATAATGAAGGTGATATCGACGTAACTTCTCAGAAGCCAATGGAAGGGACATATAATGAAGTGGATGGTTCTGGTTTGTTTTGGTCTATGAAACACGCTGATTCAAAATTGGATGATTATTATGAGAAAAGCAACATGGATAAAGTTACGATCAATTTGTTTTTAATAGTAAATGGGGAAGAGGTAGATTCATTAAGTATTTTCCGATATTTTTATAAATCTGGCATAAAAAAAGAAGATATCCAGTTTGAAGAAGTTAAAGGAACGTTATTTCGTCCTGAATCACAAGGAAAATATCCTGCTATTATTATATTAAGTGGTTCCGATGGTGGATCGAAGGAACATGCAGCTGCTTTATTAGCTTCAAAAGGTTATATAACATTAGCCTTGTCTTATTTTGGGGAAGTAGGTGTACCGAAGGACCTAGAACATATCCCATTAGAGTACTTTCAAAAAGCAACTATTTGGCTGCAAGAACACCCTTTTGTGAAGGGAAAGGTAAGCTTAATTGGTTATTCGAGAGGTGGTGAACTTGCCTTACTCTTGGGAGCTACATTTGATTACTACAAATCAGTCATTGCATGTGCACCTAGTGCTTATGTAACTGCGGGTATGAAAAATGGGATTTTTGCACCGATACCCTCATGGACAATGGAAAAACGGCCATTACCATATATAAGGTTTAAATATCGCTTTTCCACCATGTTCACTTTACTTAAAAACTGGATATTAAAACAACCCATTTCCTATCTTTCGATTTGGGATAATACGTTGAATGACGAGGATGGGATTAGGGAATCAAGAATTCCCGTTGAGAATATAAAAGCCCCTGTAATGTTCATTTCAGGGGAAGATGATCAACTATGGCCATCAGCAAGGTATGTAAAAATGATGGAAGAGAAGTTAAAACACGCTAAAAATAATTCTAGTCAGAATCGTTATTTGTATTATAAGGGTGCAGGCCACTTTTTATCTTTTCCGTACAGCTTCGTCAACCTTCCTGCTAATGTATTAATGAACGTTGGGGGAGGCATGACAATGACTTTTGGTGGTACTAAATCAACCAATGCAGCAGCTGCAAAAGATTCTTGGAGAAAAATATTAGATTTTCTCAATGAGTCTAAAGACGTTTAATGCGATATACTTTAGTGAAACAGAAGTTTGGAAAAACCTTGATGCTAATAATCCAGACTTAAATGAAAGTCAATCCATCATGATTGGTTGCGTTATAAAATGATAGGGTGAATGAGTATAAAAAGCAAAAAAGATTTATTTACTCATTTTTTAAGGATTATATAAACAGATAAATAGTATTTAAAAAAACATTAACAAGGGGCTGGGACATAACTAAATGAGCTAACCTCAAAAACGAACAATAACAAATTATGGTCTATAAGACATCATTGCAAAAAAAACGTTCCATTGCGCTCGCGTACACTCGCTTTCCGCGGGGAGGGGCTGAGCCTCCTCGGCATTGCCTACGGTGCCTCAGCTTTCCCTCTATTACTCGCAGTAGTCGAGTGCCTTCTGTTTCATTCCACTATTACTTCACATCAAGAGATAAATTACAAAAATATGAGTGATTAGATGTTGGACTACTAATTATTCGGATAAAATCCTTAGCTAGAATACCTATGTCCCAAACCCCTTATCTTGTAACTTGAATTTAAACAACTTTATTATATCTATACATTGAATACTTTTGCTGGCATGAGTGGATATTCATGTTTAGCTATTTCATATTCCAAAAACATAGGACGGTAAGAAATAAATATTTATTGTTTTTCAATAAATAATGAGGTAAGATAGGCATAATTAGAATTTGTGAGGTGTGTTTATGAGACAAGGGAAAGTTCTTTTTTTAAAAGTGGTGATTGTGATTCTTGGCTTGATTGTGTTAGGGATCTGCATCGGCTTGCCTTTTTTAGCAAAAGAAACAGCAGAGCTGAATCCAGCACATGCTTATTTAAAATATCCCGTATTATTTGGGATGTACCTAACTGCAATCCCGTTCTATTTTACTTTGTATCAAGGATTTAAGCTGTTAAGATATATTAGTGTAAATGAAAGTTTTTCTGAGCATTCCGTAGCTGCACTAAGAGCTATTAAATATTCCTGTGCTAGTATTAGTGTAATCTATCTAATTGGTATGATCTTTTTATTTACGCAAGATGCCCTACATCCAGGAGTGGCTTTGATGGGATTTGCTATTATATTTGTAACAACGATTCTCTCGATTTTTTCCGCAGTCCTTCAAGAACTTTTATATAATGTATTAAAAATAAAGTCAGAAAATGATTTGACCATCTGAGGTGAGAATGTGGCCATTATCGTCAATATCGATGTAATGTTAGCAAAAAGAAAAATGAGTGTAACAGAATTATCAGAACGAGTAGGCATCACGATGGCGAATTTGTCCATTCTAAAAAATAGTAAAGCAAAAGCAGTAAGGTTCTCCACGTTAGAAGCAATCTGCAAAGCATTAGATTGCCAGCCTGGTGACATACTTGAATATCAAGAAGATAAACAGACCGATTCTGCTACATAACGCAACTACCACAAGCGACTTTTCATAAGGAAAGTCGTTTTTTTTCGAAGAAGAAAATGTAAAGTTAACTTGACGTTAAGGTAACTTTACTATAAAATGGATATAATTAGGAGTGGTACATATGGAGAATCGTTTAATGCACTATAGAAAAGAGTTTGGTTATTCCCAAGATCGTTTAGCTTCCACTTTAGGCGTTTCAAGGCAAACAATTATTTCAATTGAAAAAGGAAAATATAACCCCTCCTTACCACTCGCCTTTGAAATTGCTCATTTATTTCAAGCAAAGATTGAAGATATTTTTATATATGAAAAGCCATTGAAAGGAGAGGAGTAAAGTGGAAGGATCAAGAAAAATATTTATTGTTATTGGATCTTTTTATCTTATCATCTCGTTATTTTTACTAACTGTTTCGATTTTAGCAAAGGAACTGACCATGACTTTTTTGATGCCCCTTGCAATGGCTATTATGTGCTATTGTTTAGGGTATTTATATCCTGAATGGAAGCAAAAGGATGAACGAATGCGTTTAATCCGGACGAAGGGATTATCAGCTTCTTTTTTCGCTCTTTTGCTATACTATTTTGTTTTTAGCGGATTATTGCAATTCAGTGTTATCAGTATAACAGCCATGCAATTGCTAAACTTGCTAGGTGCTCTCATGATTATTACCGTTTTTCTAAGCTTTGTTATTTTTGCAAAAATCTATTAATCAATGAAAGTGGTGAAACGATGAATGTCTTTTTCCCGTTTCTCGTCTTTATGATTGCTTTCCTCTCAATCGCATTTTTAATTAGAAAAGATAAAAACGAGCAAAAGTAATAACGAAGAGGGGCGGGTGAAATTTAGTTTATTTTTTAGCTGTTATTTTTGTTCTTGTTGCTTTCTTTGTTCTTAAGTGACTCGCAAACCTCATTTGCGGAGCGCTCAGTTTCTTTTCTCCTACTGAGCGCCTCACAAACTTCATTTGCGAAGCACTCATTCTCTTTTCTCATCTTGAGAGACTCGCAAACCTCAATTGTGAAGCGGTCAGTTCCTTTTCTCTTTTTGAGAGACTCGCAAACCTCATTTGTGAAGCGGTCAGTTCCTTTTCTCTTTTTGAGAGACTCGCAAACCTCATTTGCGAAGCGCTCATTCTCTTTTCTCATCTTGAGAGACTCGCAAACCTCATTTGTGAAGCGCTCAGTTTCTTTTCTCTTACTGAGAGACTCGCAAACTTCATTTGCGAAGCGGTCAGTTCCTTTTCTCAACTTGTTTCGAGCTAAAGAAGTGTGAATGTCTTCTAAATGCTCAATGAAAACCCTAAATGGATGAAATAGATCAATTAGATAATTAGCAGCGATAAAAGATTTTTAGAAATCGGAGCCACAATCATTTTCATAGTGTACTATTATATTATTATTCGATATCAACTGGAGGTAAGAATGATAAAACAACGATTGTATGGTATCCGCCGTTCAGTGAATACGAATTAAGTGTGGTGAATCTGTGTTAATGCAAGGAAATAAACAGATTATCACTGTGGGAGTGAGCGAGGAACCGGTTCGAGGTGAAGCCGGATTAGTTTGTGTAGTGAATCAAACAATATAATCGCGAATCTTAATATTGAGGATATAGATAGTCTCATTTTGCCAGGTTGTCTGGATATATCTATTGTTTTAGAGGAAGAGCGGTTACTACAATTGATTAAAACAAGCTTTTTAAACATGACTATAAAATTGGGAGCATTTCAAGTTCTCCTCATTTATTGGCATCGGCAGGTGGGCTGAAGCGGAAAAATTATATAGTCGGTTTACCGCTTGAATATCTAGAAAATTCTGATGTGTTTAATGAAACGAAATTTATCGCAAACGGATTAATACAGGATGGGCCGTTATTAACGCCAAAGGCTCAAGTTTCAACACATGCGGTTTACTTTTCGGTTCTATGTTAGGTCTGACCTTTAATGAAAGGTGGTATGGTAATGGAAGGATTTCCTGAGTTAGAAACAAGTCGTTTAAAATTATTAGAAGTAAAAGAAGTATATGCTTGGGAATATTATGCGGTTTTATCGAATGAAAAAGTGACGAGATTTTATGGTATGGATACTTTAACGGATTATAACCAAGCAGTAAATATGATTAAACTCATGCAGGAGACTTTTCAGAAGCAGCGGGGAATCAGATGGGCGATTGTACTGAAAGATACTGACAAACTAATTGGTACAGTTGGCCTTAACTTATTAAATAGAGGCCAGTCTAGAGCAGAAATCGGTTATGAGCTCCATCCAGATTTTTGGAGAAAAGGGATAGCAAGTGAGACTGTAGAAAAGGTATTACAATACACATTTGAAACATTACAATTAAATCGTATTGGTGCAATTACTTTTCCTCAAAATAAAGCTTCGATTGAATTGCTTAATCGTTTCAGATTTCAGCAAGAAGGCATACTGAGACAATATCTCTATCAGAATGGAGAGTCACATGATGCTATTATTTTTTCCTTATTAAAAAATGAATGGATGACAAGATAATATGAAACTACACATGTTGACCCACCAAGACATTGATGGCATCATCCGACTATCACAATCTGTTGGCTGGGATTATGATCAAGCTGAAGTAACGACTATTTTAAATTCAAGTAAGGTTTTTGGACATAAAAATGAGGCTAGTGAGGTAGTGTCGTCTGCAGCAATTATTCCATACGGGGAGAAGACTGCTTCGATTGGTATGGTGATTGTTCAGGAGGAGTACAGAGGAAAGGGGTTAGCAATGGCCTTAATGAAGGAATGTATTGGCCAAGTAGATGAGCAAACAATCATTCAATTAATCGCAACTGCCAATGGGAGGCCAGTGTATGAAAAAATCGGTTTCCAAATAGCAGGGGCAGTAAAGAAATTGATTGCGCCAACTCATTTTTTAAACAATCATACGCTTATATCCTCGCCACAAGTGGTGCCATTTCAGCAAAAGGATTTTCAAGAAGTGGTTGCCCTAGATGAGAAAGCCTTTGGTGCTAATCGAACAAAGTTTCTCTCGGAGCGAATCAGGCAAAGTAAAGATTGCCTAGTCCTTAAAAATAAGGAAGGAAAGATAACCGGGTACGGTCTTTCAATTTTTGGTCAAGTTTATACAATTCTTGGTCCCATCATTGCACCAGATACCCAGTCAGCATTTCAAATCATCAGTCAGCTTAAGAAAAGAGAAGGAAAGGGCGTTAGGATAGATATTTTATCACAACAAAACGAGTTGCAGGACCTGCTAGTAGCAGGCGGTTTTGAGTTGATCAATGAGCCACCAATGATGATGTTACATTCAGATAAGATACCAACAAGAACAGGTCAACTATTTGCCATTGCCTCGCAGGCTTTTGGATAAATAATTTAGGTTATTCTTTCTTTTCCTTTTCCTTCAATAACGTAATTATTTCTTCATGCAATTCATTAGATTTAGCTAATTTACATTCTATAGAAAATAAAGTAGCCATGACAAAGATAAACCCTATTACGGCAATGAACATATGGATTGCTCCTTTTTTACACCTATTTTATAATGGGACAGGTTTAGATATATAGTGAAAAAGGTAGGGTTTGTAAGGAGTTATTGCTTTTTAATCCCAGCAGCATAGAATGGTCCATTCAGGGTAATGGTGGATAATATATGAGCAATTTCTTCAGGCGTTTCATTCTTATCCCCAAGTAACCATTGTTGCAGGACACCAATATGTGCTGAAGCTATATAAGATATTAAGTATTCCCTTGGAACAAGTAGTTGATCTTCTTTAATCAGTGGCCCATTGGGGTCATCGAATAGCTTTTTGAACATAAATTTTTTTACCTTTGTTTGGAAAGAAAGATCACCTTTTGGTCCTAGAATGGCTTTAAGAAAGTCTTTATGTTGTTCAATGTATTGGAAAATACCTATGATTAGTGAAAACGAACCACCAGGATATTGATTGACTTGTTCATATACTTTAGGGATGTTTTTCTGAGCAATCTCAGATAATCCAAGCATAATTTCTTCCTGACATTTATTCATCAAATCGTATTTATCCTCATAATGGGCATAAAAGGTTCCTCTATTGATTCCGGCTCTTGTTGTAATATCCTTCACTGTTACTGCTTCAAAACCCTTTTCTTCAATTAATTCTGCAATTGCTTTTCGAATAGCTTGTCTTGTGCGTGTTACCCGTAAATCTTGATTCTTGTTTGTCAAAAAAATCCCTCCATAAGCGACAGATTATAAGAATATGTTCCATAAAGAACAGAATCTCTCTTTTTGATTATTGAATGGCCAACCTCTTGATATTTATAATTATAACCAACAACGTGTTGTTTAATATTATATCTTAAAAAGGAAGGCGACCATATGAAAATTTTTAAAGATAAATTAACATTGGCTACACCCATTCTCACATTTGTTATATTGTTTATCTTTTCACTGACGTTATTTCCAACAGTCAATCCCACACCTGAAAACTTACCTGTTGCGATAGTCAGTGAGGATGAAGGGATGGAAGTACCTAATCAAGGATCTATCAATATAGGGGAGACGATGGTTGAAAACATCAGGGAAGCGGGTAGTAGTACAGATGATGATGAAGCTGCAGTGGAGTGGGTCGAGGTAAAGAACAAGGAAAAAGTAGTAGAAGGTCTCGATAACCAAGAATATTATGCTGCTCTTGTCATACGAAAAGATTTCAGTGAAAAACAAGCTTCATTAAAAACAAATCATCCAGCAAATCCTGAAATCGATATCATCATTAATCAAGGGATGAATGCCGCTGCCTCCTCTATGGCTAATCAAATGCTTAATCAAATGGTTGATCAATTAAATCAGCAGTTACGTGAGCAAATTTTTGCGGAGTTAAAAACGGCAGATGCACCTGTCTCTGTTTCACAAGCAGAGGTGTTAGCTGAACCGATTGCAGTGAATCATCAGAACGTGAATGCGGTTGGAGAAAACAGCGCAAATGGTAATGCACCAGTCTCTTTATTCCAGCCACTTTGGATTGCAGTCATGGCAATTGCAGCAATTTTGTTTATTGCTGTGAACAAAATGACCGTACATTCACCTAAAGAAAACATTACTATAAAAGTGGGCCAAATTGTAATTGGTCTGTTTGCTTCTTTAATCATTGGATTTGGTCTGCCATGGTTAGCGGAAGACTTAGTTGGTATGAACATTCCATCATTTATGGATACGGCGTTATTTTTATCAGCTACATCCTTCTGTTTCTTTTTAATGATCTTAGCTGTTTTATCTTTGTTAGGCATTAAGGGTATTGCTATTTTCGCGCTTCTATTATTCTTTGGCGCCCCATTATTATCTATGGCTCCTGAGATGATGTCTTCATTCCATCAAACTTGGATCTATTCTTGGTTACCAATGAGATTTCTAGTAGAAGGATTGAGGGAGTTATTCTATTTTGGGCAATCGTTCTCATGGGATTTGATTTCCGTCCAGTTTTGGATTGGTTTAGTCAGTATAATAGTGATTTTCTTAACAGCACTAAAGTTGAAGCCCAAAAAATTGTGAGGTGAGGGAGTACTTTGAACAATCAAGTGTTAATTGTAGGCGCAGGTCCGACGGGGTTATCTTTAGCATTAGGCCTGACTAAACAAAACATTCCATGTAAGATTATCGATAAAAATAAGGGACCTGGTGAGGAATCGAGAGCAATGGTCGTTCAGGCAAGGATTCTTGAATTTTACGAACAATTAGGTATTGCTGAGAATGTTATTGATAAAGGAATGAAAATGAAACATTTACAATTCTTTAAAAGTGTTAAACGGAAAGCAAAATTGAATGTGGAAAATATGGGGGAAGGGCAAAGTCCCTTTCCATATATTTTAAGCTTGCCGCAAGATGAACATGAAAAGATACTCATTGAGTTACTTGCTGAAAATGGTGTGGAAGTAGCATGGCAAACAAAACTAGAATCTTTCACGGAAGGTAAAAATGAGGTAAGTACTCTTCTAAATAAGGAAGGACAGAAGTCAAATGAAGTGTTTCAATATGTTTGCGGTTGTGATGGTGCGCATAGCACAGTGCGAAAGGCTTTAGGTTTTGATTTTATTGGAGGTTCCTATGATCAACTCTTTTATGTGGCAGATGTCTATTGTGAATCAAATGAAACAAATGGTTTTCAGATGCGATTATTTGACGGAGGATTTTGTATTATTTTTCCTATTCGTACAACCGGTTCATTTCGTTTGATTGGTATTGTCCCAGAACTATTGAAAGAGAAGGACGGATTACAATTTTCCGATATAGCTCCGTATTTACAAGAAAAGTTATCTCTAGTGATAACAAAAGTAAACTGGTTTTCCACTTACAAAGTCCATCATCGTATGAGTGAGCATTTTCGTAAAGGGCGGATATTTATTGCTGGTGATGCCGGTCATGTTCATAGCCCCGCAGGTGGACAGGGGATGAACACAGGTATTGGTGATGCGATCAATCTTTCCTGGAAATTGGGTGCTGTCATCGATGGAAGAATGGATTCGCGTGTTCTTGACTCGTATGAAGAGGAGAGAATGGCTTTTGCAAAAACATTAGTCTCAACCACTGACCGCTTATTCTCCATCATGGTCGGTAAAGGCAGGGGGAATCAGATGATTCGAAGTATTGTGCTACCTACGCTCATTCCTAAATTGACAAGGTTTGCTGCTGTTAGAAAGATGTTATTCAAAGTGGTTTCACAAATACGGATTCATTATCGTGATTCTATGCTCTCAACTGGTAAAGTTGGAAAAGTAGCTGCTGGGGATCGCCTACCATGGGTGGCATTTGCTACTGGTACTAACTATGATCTGTTACAGTCTTTTAACTGGCAAATACATGTATATGGAGATGTAATATTTAACACAAAGTCTGTTGATATACCTATTACTTCTTTTCCATATTCAAAGATTGTGGAAAAAGCCGGTATAAAAGAGGGGACAGTCCTTCTGATTCGACCTGATGGTCATGTGGCAGTAGCTTGTGAAGAGGGAGTGGATGCAATCAACGCATACGTTAAAAAATGGCATGTGAGAATCTGATTCCTCGTGGTAAAGGTTTTATTGAAAATAGTATAGCCCCTAACGCTTCTAGAAGGTGAGGGGCTATAGTAATTTTATTAAATCATTGTTAGACCCCTTTTCCAGCAACAAATTCAAAAGTGCTGACCACTTCGATATTTACAATAATTGGCTTCGCTCGCTTAATTAGGTTTTGAAAAAATTCTAGTGTAAGTGACTCTTCATGGGCCCCTTTACTTGACCACACTTCATATACATAAACGATATTTTCCTCTTTTTTTGCCGTATTGATAAGATAAATTTGACAAGGCTGATGGCGTTCCATTTCTTCAGATGCTTGTAATAGAAGATCAACTAATACCTCACCTTGGTTATCTTTTGTCATAAATTTCGTAAATTGACTATACTGGTTCATGTATATCCCTCCTAATCGTCTCATACTTCATATAGTTCTGCCTTCATAAAACAAAACCCTTGAAAAGATTGGAAATATATTTGTGTTGATCTTTGGCAATTCCTGAGGTTTATGTAGGTAAAAAAGAATAGGAGCAAATGGGGTATTCTTTCAGAAAATGAAACAGATCAAGTGTAAAAAGAGGAACTTGAATCCTTGATTATGATAAAGAGTTTCAGTATCAGGTTTATTCACTAATTTAAAATCACTTTAAGCTGCATCCAGCGATAATCATTAATACAGCAAGACTAATATGACCTAATAACAGATCGCTAACTATCTAGATATCGATTGGACGGCTGAAATAGAGGATCATATTATTGCCGGTATTGAGCGCGATAATAAGCGAATTAATGAGGAGTTGACTCATTGGGTAGTGGCTCAACCTGATGGTACGTACCGATTGTCGGGAGAATGGTTAAATACTGAAAGTGACTTATCCTATTATTTTCGGGCGGATCATGTGTATATGGTGTATGAGCGTCCAGAGGGACATGTCATTTTAATCGGGCAAGTCTTACAGAATAAGGATGGGCAATCAGCAAGCTTGATATTAGAAGAAGGTTTTTATAATGGATTTTTCTTACCGAAAGAGTTATTGGAAGAATTGATTCCATTTACCTTATCCTATGAAACTTTAAAAAACTTAGATGGCGTGGAACAACCATATCTTACACAAAAAGATGGTTATCTACAATTACAAACCAAATAAGGAGAGAAAAGAGATGTGGAAGAAAATCGTCAGTATATGTGCGGTGTTATTTATACTGATAACGTCACAAGCTCATGCACATGTGATGAATGCTGATAATGCTTATAATGATTTAAATTATACAGAGGCAAAAGGTGAGATATTGTTTATTACCGCTTTAGGGATGACGAATAGCCAAGACGAAACTGCCACTTTCAGACCAAATGACAGTTTGGCGATGGAAGAATTGGCCGAGTTTGTCGCAGCATATTACCACCTTGAAGGGGAAAATACGGTCCAACAAGTAGTGGAAAAAGGATGGATCTCTTCACTCAAGGGGAACGCGACATTTGCTGATGTAAATGAAGCTTTTTTTGCAGGTGAACTGGCAATTGAAAATGGTTCTGAGAGCTTAACAAGAGAAGCATTTGCTATGTTTATTAGTGAACATGGAAGTTCGTTAATAGAGGAGGCTGGCTTTACAGAAGGGCCAGTTGGTCAAGTTGAAGCTGTCGAACAAAAAGAGATAAGTGTTGATGGGAAAGATACTCACCAATATCATATTCAAATAGGTGATGAAACAATCATACTTGCTGCTCATCCATATGTAGATGCACCATCTGTTGATCCTACTGTTTGGGAAGGAATGTATGTGACAACTTCATTATTAATGGAAGACCCTCATGATAACGGTGAAGAGGTGGCCCAGTTCTTATCTATATCTGAAGACCCGCCTGTACAAGAACAAGTAGTGGAGGAAGAAACATCTTCTATTGATGAAGAGAGTAAGAAAGAAACAGCTGAAGTAGTGGAAGAAGAGAAAGGTAATCATTATGCCAATTGGTTGTTTATCGGATTAGTTGTTGTTGTCGTTTTTATCGTTGTCGGTTTGTATATGAAGAAAAGGAACTAGTTAGAGAGGAAATATAACCGTAACAAGAAACTGATTAAACGTTTCTGTTACGGTTTTTTATTTGTTTAGAGGTGGCGATAAATTAGTAATATTTGAAGAATTTAACAGATAGTAAGTCGTTCTTATCATTTGTTCACACAAGTTAGAGATGGGTATTTAAGATATACGCATACGCATTATTCAAAATGAAGAAAGAGATTGAAAGGCGAGTAGAAGAAAGTTGCATGTCACTCAGAAGAAAAAATTCAAACGAGAGCGAAGCAAAAGAGGAGAGCGAGTCACTCAGATGAGCAAAGCAAAATGAGAGCGAAGCAAAAGGCGATAGCGAGTCACTCAGATGAGCAAAGCAAAATGAGAGCGCAGCAAAAGGGAAGAGCGAGTCACTCAGATGAGCAAAGCAAAATGAGAGCGCAGCAAAAGGGAAGAGCGAGTCACTCAGATGAGCAAACCAAAACGAGAGGGAAGCAAAAGGCGATAGCGAGTCACTCAGATGGGCAAAGCAAAATGAGAGGGAAGCAAAAGGGGAGAGCGAGTCACTCAGATGAGCAAACCGAAACGAGAGGGAAGCAAAAGGGGAGAGCGAGTCACTCAGATGAGCAAACCGAAACGAGAGCGTAGTAAAAGGCGATAGCGAGTCACTCAGAAGAGCAAACCAAAACGAGAGGGAAGCAAAAGGGGAGAGCGAGTCACTCAGATGAGCAAAGCAAAATGAGAGGGAAGCAAAAGGCGATAGCGGGTCACTCAGAAGAGCAAACTGAAATGAGAGCGCAGGAAAAGGAAATAGCGAGTCACTCAGATGAGCAAACCGAAACGAGAGCGCAGTAAAAGGTGATAGCGATTCACTCAAATAAGTAAACCAAAATGAGAGCGAAGCAAGAGGAAATAGCGAGTCATACACAAATCCGAAAACAGAAACGAAAGCGTTGCAAATGTAGTTTGCGCGTGTCCTGATTCAAAAATCACTTCCTTCGGCCACATAAGTAATTTCATTTATTGCTGCATTTAGCCTTCTGTTTCGACCCCTACTCTGCAATTTAACTCCAGTATTTTTGTGAATAAACAATTAAACCCCCAAAAAAACAGGTAACTTCCAACTAAATATTAATTTAAGTTAATAGGAATAAGCTAGCCGATTAAACAAATAATACCAATATCTTATGGAAGATAGAGAGGGTGAATCAATGAAGTTTTCTCGCCTTCAACTTGCTTTTGTCATTATTTTATTTATAGGCATATCTAATCATGTGCTCATTTTACCCCATTTGTTGGGTTGGGCTAAACGAGATGCTTGGTTAAGCGTATTAATCGCCTACGGTATTATGTTTGTTTGGATATTTCTGTATCAGCTTATTTTATCTAAAAACAAGGAAGGCGAACATACCTTTATATGGTTGAAAAAGAGAGTAGGTAATTTTGTTGCTTATAGTATTATGAGTTTGTTTCTCTTGTATTTTAGTGTTGCTGGTCTTGTTTCATTTTTTGATTTAATCCAATCAGTGCATATTTTTTTCTTGCCATTTACACCTATATGGATTGTCGCTTTACCCTTCATTTTGTTATGTGTGTGGGCAGCGAGTTCAGGAATCAAAACGATCATCTATACTTCGACCATTCTCTTGCCTTTTGTATGGGGCTTAGGTATGTTTGTCGCGATTGCGACTTTAGAGGAAAAAGATTATTCATACTTATTGCCGTTATTTGCTGATAAAGACGCTTCTGTTATTGAAGGTGTAATCATCGTGCTAGGTGGGAGTGTGGATTTACTTATCTTCTTTATCATTCATCACTATTTTGAAAAGAAGATACCATACTGGTATTTAATGTTGTTATTAACTGTATTAACGATACTTATTATGGGACCAACCATTGGTTCATTAACATCATTTGGTCCAAGTATGGCTGCTAATATGCGGTTTCCTGCATTTGAACAATGGAGACTGGTTTCAATTGGGGATTTAATATCCCATGTGGATGCTTTAGCGGTGTTTCAATTATTAAGTGGTGTAACCATCAGAGTCTCACTTTGTTTATTTCTTATTCCGGAAATAATTCATATTCAAAAAAAGTGGTGGAAGGTTATTCTTATCACTTTAACAGCCCTTATCTTATATGGCATCGTTTCCTTACAGACGAGCGATATCATTGTTTTTCATATTATTAAACATTATTTTTACAAGGTTGCCCTATCTTTTGGGGTGTTTATGACCCTTATTTTATTGTTCGTTAGCTATCTTCCTAGCCGAAAGGGTGAAAAAGAGTATGACCGTGGAAAGTCGATATAAACAATTAGATAAACTCTTAGATGCCGGAAAGCTGGAAAAGAAGAATTTAGAGGCATTTTTTAATCAAGCATCAGATATTCACTTAATTACAAATCAAAATGTACTCACTTTATTTGTTGATGGAATGATTAGTAGAGAACAATATAATCGATATGTACATGCGATTGTGACCTATTTGAATGATGGATATCGCTCAAAAGAAGTCTTATCGCAATGGCCTACATTTATGAAGATTCATCAAACAAAGGATATGGTGAATCATTTATTAACAGGATATGTCATCTTCTATGTATATGGAAGAAGAAATTATGTTGCCATTGATATCGCTCAAATTCCTCATCGAACACCAGAGGATTCACAAACAGAAGTATCGTTAAAGGGGGCAAGAGACGGATTTACAGAAGAACTCCATACGAACTTGGCTCTTATTAGAAAGAGAATCAGAACGGAAAAGTTAAAGAGTGAAGTCTTTCAAATTGGGAGAGAAACAGAAACAAAAACTGTGTTGGTCTATTTAGAGGGGAAAGCAAAGAAAAATATAATAGAAGAAGTGAGGAGAAGGATAGAAAACGTAGATGTGGAAAGTCTCATTAGCGCTGGCCAATTGGAACAATGGATTTCAGATAAAACATTTTCTGTCTTTCCACTATTAGAATACACCACCAGGCCAGACTTTGCCTCAGAATGTTTGTTAAGAGGGCGATTAGTTATCATTGTCGAAGGATCACCGACTGTGCTTATTGGACCGATGAATTTATTTGGAATGCTTAAATCTCCTGAAGATATTCATTTTCCATATTATATCGTAGCTTTCCAAAGGTTACTAAGAGTGGTTTGTTTATTTATAGCTATTTTTGTTCCCTCCTTTTTCCTTGCTATATCTAATATCAATATTGATCAATTGCCCTATCCTTTAATAGCAACGATTGTTATTTCCCGGCATGGTCTGCCATTTTCATTACCGTTAGAGTCCTTTTTAATTCTAATGTTATTTGAACTGTTAAGAGAAGCAGGTGTACGGATGCCGACTGCATTAGGACAAACCATATCAATTGTAGGAGGTATTATCATTGGAGATGCTGCAATAAGAGCGGGACTTGCTTCTCCCACACTGCTAGTTGTTTTCGCTGTCGCGGCTGTCGCTACTTTTACACTAGTAAATCAATCTCTTACCGGCACAGTGACCATTTTAAGGATATATACGATGTTGTTTTCTACCTTTTTAGGTGTTTACGGTTTTGCTCTTAGCCTAATTAGTATAGTGATTTACTTAGCAAGACTCGAGTCATTCAAAGTGGCTTATTTGGAGCCGGTGACTTCTTTGAATTTAAGCGAGTTTCGATTTGCATTTTTGGTGGATCCAATTCGCATAAATAAAAAAGTGAGTGGCATTGTAAACATAAGGAGAAATAGAAAATGAAAAGAGTCGTAAACTTCATACTATGTTTCGTTCTCCTCTTAACATGTGTAGCATGTGAGTCTGACATGAAAGAAATCCAGAACCTTAATTTTGCGACAGCCTTGGGTGTGGATTTTAAAGATGGGAAATACCAATTATATGTTCAATTGGTTGGTCTCGATTCTGTTGCAAAAACTGAGGGAGAAAAAAGTCAAGCGCAAACATATGTATCTACTTCTTCAGGTAAAACGTTATTAGATGCGTATTTTGAACTATATAAATCGGAACAGGAAGTCATTATTTTCTCTCATATCTCCACGATTGTTGTTAGTGAATCTATTTTAAAGCGAGGATTAAATCATGTATTAGATGAATTAACGAGGTATTATGAGTACCGGCTCACACCGTGGATTTTTGCTACAAAGGATCCACTTGATAAAGTGCTGTCAACTCTAGGGTTATTTAAACAATCGTCTCTTGAAACATTACTACACCATCCAGATAGATCAAGTAAACAAAGTACAATGATTAGACCAATCAAGCTGTATCAATTTTTTAGAGAGTTATTTGAACCCGGAAAGACAACATTTTTACCAGGCATTACGATTACTGAAAATCAGTGGGAGAATAATCAAAAGAAGGAACCTAAGTTGACTTATAATGGAGCTTTTTTCTTAAAAGAAATGAACTATAAAGGTTTTTTTAGTTTAGATGCAATCAAAGGAATTAGGTGGACGTCAGCAGGTACAAAAAGAGCTTCATTAAAAGTCCCAGATGGTGAGAATCAGGATACGATTATTATTATTGATAATATTAAAACGAAGAAAAAGTTGCTGGGTAGTGAGGGGGGGAAATATCAATTTGAAGTTCAACTGGATGTGAAAGCGAGTATAGGGAATAAAGTGAATGACCAAAAATATAACAAATTACTTGCGGAAACAAAGAAAAATTTTACGAAAGAAATTAAAGATCTTTTCCAATTAGGGGTAGAGGAAGGTGTGGACATTCTTGACCTTGGGCATATTCTCTATCGTAATGACTTTGAAAGTTGGGAAAAGGACAAAGAGATTTACTTAGAAAAAAGTGAAGTAGCAGTAAATGCTGATGTAACAATTCAACATGCAAGTGCATTTAAAAACAAACGGTTTGAAGAAGTAAAAGAAAGAGGGAAGACAGACTAAGAACCTGATTAAAACTTAAGTAGATTGGCTCCCCTATAAGTAGACAGGGATCGTAAAAATGCTACTTATAAGGGAGTTTTTTCAATATTTATTCGTACACCTAATATAGATTGTTTAGTTTACGAATTTGTAGTTTTCGCCCATCCATTTTTTCAATGGATTTTATTGATATACTTTACTGTCAATCAATTGCAATTGGTGTTGCTGAATAATCTGTGCCAATTGGTCACTATAGATTTTTTCGCCTTGTTCATTTTCAATTGTACTGTATCCAGCGTCTTGTAATGCTACTGCTTGCTCCATATAAGTTGTGCCATTGAATAGCCCATTTTTTTTGTAGCGATCGTGAGTGGCTAAGAACTCTCCGTGATCTTTTACGGAATCCTCCATTTGATCATATACCCTAAAAGCATCCTCAATTGTTTCATCATAGTACTCTTTCGTCTCTAGGTTTACTGATTCTCCGTCCCAATTATGGCTCTTGATGCCAAAGTAGTTATTATATTCGGATGAGAGGGTTGATCTACCCCAATCGGATTCAAGTATGGCTTGAGCAATCGTAATTGATGGCAGGATACGATAGGTTTCATAGTTTTCTATTGCAATTGCTTCAATATCATTGATAAAGTTTCGTTGCATTTTTTTTAGGTTATTATTGTCTGCTGCTTCAATTTGATCTGTTAATTGATTATAGTAATTTTTCACTTCTTCTTTTTCTTCTTGGCTGTACTCATTTTCGGTTAAAACTCTATCAATCTCTTTTATTTTAAAATCATCATTTTCTTCGGTAATAAATTGATTTGTCAGTTGTTTTATTTCCTCATTACTTATTTCTTCAATGCCATACTTCACTTCTGCCATAGCTGAAACATAGCGCCAATCAACTTGAGCCTTCCCACGACTCGTTTCGTCAACAACTGCTTGAACTTGTCCTGTTTGGTCAATGGAGATACTTTTTTCTTTATTCATAGCGATAAAGTAGATGCCCACTATAAACAAAACGAGTGTAAATAAAATCCACTTGCTCTTTTTCATTCGAATGTCCCCTTATTCCATATTACTTTCTACTAATATAACTTGAATCATGTTCATTCTTCCAGTGACACCTCTTTATAAGAGTAATAAACTAAATTTTCTGCCATTATAGATAAACATGAAAGGTTATCCTAGTCTGCCGATAAAAATAACAGGACAAAAGATGTGGTTATTTATTTTTGATAGGTCATTAATCACGCATTTTAGATAAAAAGGGGAATATTTATGGGCAAGTTATTCGATCGAAAGGGGAAGGAAAACTCATTCCTAAACCGCTTAACATCCACTATTCAATTTCAAATATTGCTGCCGTTCTTAGCGCTAATTATCATTGCAGTCATGACGGTAAGTTATGTTAGTTATTATTTTAGTATTAAAAATACGACAACGATCCTCAACCAAAAAGTAGAAGAACAATTAACGAGTTTAAATGATACTTTTGAGATGTTCTTTACTCAGAAACATCAAATCATGACTCGAATGACGATGAATGAGGACATCATTCCCTCAGAAGGTGACAATGACGAGGTATTAGCCTATTTCCGCGAAACACAAGAAACAACAGACTCTGTTATCAACCTTTATTCAGCTAGTGAGAGTACGGGTGAAGTGGTGATTTATCCTGAAGCTGATTTAGGGAATGATTTCCTTGCAAAGCAAAGAGATTGGTATAAGGAGGCAGTTAATGCAAAAGGTGATCCCGTATGGACAGCACCATACAAAGATGGTAGTACAGGGGAAACGATTATAACGATTTCTGAAGCCGTTTACCAAAATGATCAATTAGTAGGTGTTGTTGGGGCTGATGTACTTGTTGACACATTAATTGAGATGGTCAATAAAATGGACGTAGGTGACACAGGATATGGCATGATTGTCGATCCTTTTGGTAAATATGTTGCTCATCCTGATTCAGCACTTATTGGACAAGCCGCTTCATTAGATTTGTCCGCAGAGTCTAATGAACAATCACTTGGAAGTATTGAGTTAGAGGAGGAAATTGTTCATTATATTGAGAATCCTACAACCGGATGGACTATAGGCGGTATAGTCAAAACGAGGGATTTAGAAAAACAAGGGGAAGCAATCGTATTACCTAATTTAATTACTATTGGTGTGGTTTTATTGTTAGCAATTGTTACTTCGTACTTCATTACCCGAGCTTTAACAAAGCCGATGCATGATGTAGTAGGCAGAATGAAAAGTATGGCAGATGGAGATTTTACTCATGAACCACTTCCTATTAAACATAAAAATGAGATTGGTCACCTTGTAATAGCAACGAATGAGATGAATCAACAAATAAAAACGCTTCTCGTTGATGTTCAAGATGTATCTCACACAGTAACAGCCAAAAGTGAGGAATTGAAATTAATTTCTGAAGAAGTAAAAGCAGGTACTTCACAGATTGCTACAACAATGGAGGAGCTTGCGTATGGTTCAGAAGCACAAGCGAAAAGTGCGAGTGACATTTCTTCCTTTATGAATGATTTTGTTGTAAAGATTGATGAGACCAATGCGAATGGTGAATGGATTCAAGAAAAGACAAAAGATGTTTTTGTTATGACGGAAAAAGGCACGTTAAATATGCAACAATCAACGAAACAAATGGAGACAATTCATGACATTGTCAGCCAAACAACAGCAAAAATGAAAACATTGGATCAGCAAACACAAGATATCACAAAGTTGGTTGCTGTGATAAAAGAAGTAGCTGAGCAAACGAATTTACTTGCATTAAATGCTGCTATTGAAGCAGCGAGAGCGGGAGAACATGGTCGTGGGTTTGCCGTTGTTGCAGAAGAAGTTCGTAAACTAGCAGAACAGGTGGCAGCATCTGTCCAAGATATCACATCTATTGTCATGACCATCCAATCTGATTCAAAAGAAGTCGTTGTTTCCTTGCAGACGGGATATACAGAGGTTGAAAAAGGAAAAGAGCAAATGGATGAAACCAATCAAACATTTGATGATATCCGCCTATCACTGCAAGAAATGGGAGAAAGTATTGCTCAAATTGCAGAAAATCTTAACGATATTACAGCAAATAGTCAAGAAATGAACGGTACAATTGAAGAGATTGCCTCTGTGACAGAAGAATCAGCAGCAGGCATTGAAGAAACATCTGCATCGGCAGAAGAAGTAAGCGGTTCGATGGAAAATGTGACGGAAAGTGCACAACACTTAAATAACTTAGCGACAAAGGTTCAATCATTAATTGGTCGCTTTAAACTTTAACATAGACGAAGAAATCCTGTGAAAGCAGGATTTTTTTCTTTTTTTAACGAATGTTAGGGGTTGGTATATGGTGTAGTATTTTAAGGTTCATTATTTAACATATGTAAAAGGTTGGTATGCATGATTTTAATCGATGAGGCTAAGAAAGTAACTGAATATTATCGAAGTAATACTAATGTTGATATAGTATATATTTCTGGATCTGTTTCCCGTGGTTGGGAAGACGAGTATTCAGATATTGAAATCAATGTTTAATGGAATAAAGACCCTACGGAGGATGAACGACTTTACCCAATAAAGGAAAGAGGGGGTAAAATTCTCGACTTTTATCCATTTGAAGGTGAAGAATGGTCCGAATCGTATATAGTCTCTAACGTAAAATATGAAATAAGTAATTTTCGCACGAGAACTTTTCAGCGGATCATCGATGACCTTCTAATCAAGCTAAAAGCAGATATTGAAAAACAAGTATTACTTGCCAGCCTACAAAGTGGTATACCACTCGTTGGTAAAGACATATTTAAAGGTTTAAGAAGACAAATGGATAGATATATATCCAACAGAACTCACAATAAATTTGATTAAAAAGTATAAAGAAGTAACAAATAGCTGGCATAGTAGATATGGATTACTAGAGCGAAATGATTGGTATTTGTTACTACAAGTTCTTTTTTCAGTTGAAAAGAATATTTTAATATTATTATTTGCATTGAATAAAGAGTTCATACAACACCCTGGTTTTAAATGGTTAAGGAAATCTGTCAACGCATTAAAGGTTAAACCATCAAATTTTCTAGAGAGGTTAGAGAAAGTTCATATAGGGCAATTAACTATGAAAGATCTACAAGAACTCGAAAAACTATTAATAGAAACATATAGATTAATAGAAAGAGCGTATCCCGAGATAGATTTAAATGAAGTGAAACAAAAAAGTATGTTAACCCGCCCTACAAACAATAAACAGTCATGATAACTAAATAAATGGATGAATGGAGGAAAGGTCAATGGATTACGATGTGATTGTGGTTGGCGCAGGATTAGCAGGTTTGGTGGCAACGGCAGAAATGGCGGATGGTGGGAAGCGGGTATTACTTTTAGACCAAGAGCCAGAAGCATCCTTAGGTGGCCAAGCATGGTGGTCATTTGGAGGACTGTTTTTAGTCAATTCCCCTGAACAGCGTCGAATGGGAATACAGGATTCAAAGGAGTTAGCATGGCAGGATTGGCAGGGGACAGCTGGTTTTGATCGGATAGAAGATGAGGACTATTGGGGGTTGCAATGGGCTAAAGCTTATGTTGAATTTGCAGCGGGAGAAAAGCGGGCATGGTTACACAAGATGGGGGTTCGTTTTTTTCCAGTAGTCGGTTGGGCAGAGAGAGGGGGACAGTTAGCTGATGGCCCTGGTAACTCAGTACCACGCTTTCATATTGTCTGGGGAACAGGTCCAGGCATTGTTGAGCCATTTGAACGCCGAGTACGAGAACATATGAAAAAAGGCTTGGTCCAATATCAACCGCGTCACCGTGTGGAGCAATTAATAACAGACGGTAGTATGGTTGTTGGAGTAAGTGGTTCCGTATTAAAGGCTAGCCAAGCGAAACGTGGGGAAGGAAGTAATAGAGAAGTAGTTGGTCGCTTTAACTATGATACAAAAATCGTCTTAGTCGCTAGTGGCGGAATCGGTGCAAATATGGAGCTGATTCGTAAAAATTGGCCAAGTAGACTTGGAGAGCCACCTAAACAGATGATTTCTGGAGTTCCGGCACATGTGGATGGAAGGATGCTTTCGGTTACAGAGGCAGCAGGCGGAAGGATTGTGAACCGTGACCGCATGTGGCATTACACAGAGGGAATTAAGAATTGGCAGCCTGTATGGGAGAACCATGGGATTCGTATTCTTCCTGGACCATCATCTATTTGGCTTGATGCAAATGGAAAACGATTTCAAGCACCTAACTATCCAGGTTTTGATACACTTAGTACACTTGAGGCAATTAAAAAAACAGGCTATGACTATTCTTGGTTTATTCTTTCTCATAAAATAATTGAAAAAGAGTTTGCCTTATCTGGTTCTGAACAAAATCCAGATTTAACGGGTAAAAGCATTAGTAAAGTGATTGGCAGAGCATTAAAAAGTGTACCAACGCCTGTAAAAGCATTTATGGATAAAGGGGAAGATTTTGTTATTGCTAGACAACTAGGTGATCTTGTCACTGCAATGAATAAACTTTCTGGCAATGATTTGTTGCGGGTGGATGAAATTGAGAGACAAATTCAAGCAAGAGACCGTGAGATTGATCATACTTTTACAAAAGATTTGCAAGTGACAGCTATTAGAGGAGCAAGAAACTATCTGGGGGACAAGTTAATACGAGTGGCTAAGCCTCATAAAATTCTTGATCCAAAAAACGGGCCACTCATTGCCGTTCGTTTAAATCTCCTAAGTAGAAAAACACTAGGTGGTCTGCAAACCGATTTATCAGCAAGGGTGTTAAATGAAAAGGGCTCTCCTGTTCCTGGCTTATATGCAGCAGGAGAAGTAGCCGGCTTTGGTGGCGGTGGAGTGCATGGCTATCGCTCATTAGAGGGAACGTTTGTTGGTGGCTGTCTTTTTACAGGAAAAGTGGCTGGCCAAGCAATCGTTGCAGCATTAGATAAAGAAACGATATGAGGAGCTTATACGATGACTTATAGACTGACAAGACTTTCTAATGATGACGCAAAAGAACTGTTCAAATTTGAAAAAGTGAATAAACAATTTTTTGAGAAAAGTGTTCCACCTAGACCTGTAAGTTATGAGATATATGAGCAGTTTCTACAAGTCTTAATAGGATTATTAGAGGAGCAAGCTGAAAATAAATCTTTATTCTATCTTATTAAAAATGAAACAGATGAAATTGTCGGTAGAATAAATATTGTAGATATAGACTGGCGAGAGAAAAAGGGTTATCTTGGCTATCGCATAGGTGAGGCATACACGGGGAAAGGGATAGCGACTCATGCACTGCAAATTCTTCTCCAGCAAAATAAGGAAATCAATCACCTCTTGGCCAAAACAACGAAAGATAATATTTCCTCTCAAAAAGTATTAGAAAGAAATGACTTTGGCATGCAAGGAGTAGAGGGAAGTTTTATTTACTATCAGTGGGATCGGAAGTTGGATACAAGTTACTAGATGAGAGGGAAGATTACGGCACATGTTTGTGGAGAAATAGGAGTGAGGGCATTGGACAAAGAGGAATCAATGTTCTCAAAGGAGAAAGCGAACCTGAGAGCGGCGTGAAAACGAAAATTAACAACTTTCAAGGGAGCATTCAGATAAAGAGAATCCGAGAGCGATACACATAGAAGGAGTAATACCAATAGCAAAAAAATTTAACTCAAGTATGTTGTTATTTTCCGGAAAATCACCTCTTTCTAAAAGTTTAATTAACAAAATATTAATAATATTGTAACTTCAATCTATGTTAATTATGATATACCATTAATAAGTAGATACATAACTTATTTCAAAGTGATTTAATGCTTGCTGAAACTCATAGAAAGTCCTATCCAAGATTGGTATTAGCAGCTCTTATTAGAGTGTTGATATAGACAGCCATTATAATGAGGAGGAATTCTATGTTGAAAAAGTCGTTGCTGTTCTCTTTGTCGTTTGTTTTATCATTGCTTGTTTTTCAGTATGATTTATTATCAGCTTCTGCTTTGCCTCCAGATTTGCCATCCAAATCTACTACCGAAGCCCAACTTAATTCATTAAATGTACAAAATGAAGAATCAATGAGTGGCTATAGTCGAGAAAAATTCCCTCACTGGATTAGTCAAGGGGATGGTTGTGATACAAGACAAGTGATCCTAAAGCGTGATGCCGACAATTATAGTGGTAATTGTCCAGTAACTTCAGGTAAATGGTATAGCTATTATGATGGCATCACTTTCAATGACCCTTCACAATTAGATGTTGACCATGTCGTTCCACTCGCAGAAGCATGGCGTTCTGGGGCAAGCAGTTGGTCAACTGCTAAAAGAGAGGACTTCGCCAATGACCTCAATGGACCACAGCTCATCGCAGTATCAGCCAGCTCAAATCGATCCAAAGGTGACCAAGATCCATCCACATGGCAACCACCTCGTGCAGGGGCAAATTGTGCTTATGCTAAAATGTGGATCAATACAAAATACAATTGGGGTTTGCATTTGCAGAGTTCTGAAAAAACAGCTCTTCAAGGAATGCTCAATAGTTGCTCCTATTAAACAATCAATCAACCAATGAAAGGAGTCAATTAAATGAATACAATCTCATCTGTGTTTAAGGCAACTCATGGTGTAATGACTAGTGAGGTTGGTGTCATCAGTGGGGATCTTGAATTACGAACGACATCTGACAAAGAAGGTAACCTCACTCTTGCGATTACCTATGTAGATGCGGAAGAATGGTACACACTTCCAGGGGGAAACTATCAGTTACATGACACTCGGGATCATGATGTGATACACCGAATGTTAATTGCAGTATTAAACAGGCAATAATCATAAATGTAATGTAATGTGGCGTTCTTGAGTGTGGAAGTAGGGGTTAAGGTGTTCAAGCTTTAATTAAATCAAGACTATATTCAATCAACCTTGAAAAGGAGTAGTCGATGTTTAATTGGAGGCTAACTGAAATAGAAGGACATCCTTGTTCAATAGATGAGGGAGAAATAAAAGATTTCAGAATGAGGAAAATAAAGGTAAAGAAAGTCCGGAAACGATGAGCGCTCTTTGTTAGTTATTCGCCGCCTTGGATATCACTAATAAAGAGTTTAGTATGATGGTCTACCCAATACCTAATGAACAGGCGAGATTGCTTGTGATGGAGAAGGCTCCTCATTATGAGTTAGCTGTCGAAGAAGAAGAAAATAATTTGTTTGATATAACCTATTACCTTCATGGATAATAGGTTTTTTTACTAGAGGATGGCAGAAATAAACATAAGAGTAAAATGAAAAGAAGATGCCCAAGGAATGGCTAAAGTTCATGTCGATAGTTGGGAAACAACAGAGAGCGCTTAAGTGTTGTACAACGAAGGCAATCTTGACTCAATCATAGGTACAATAGTGATAACTATACTGTAGCCTCTGAGAATGCGAGAGGAGAAATAATTGATTGTTTTTGCAGGTGGTTGGTTATAAACGGACATTCAATCAGTAGATTATTCTGATCGCCTTACTTTTCCTTTTGATTGGAGGATTATACAGAAAAAAAGGATAGTTATTGCTTATAGAAGTGTTTTTGTAGATGTTCTAAAAGGAAATGAATAAAAAATAGTTCCTCTTCGATGAAAGGATTATTATAGCACCCTAGTATTCTCAGGAATTGTATAATCATTCATTATATATGCATGTGGAAGTTAGTTGATTGATTTGTTAACGTTATCTTAACATTGTCTTATAAATGTAATTTCAAGTAAAAGTTGAATGTGTTACTGTATAAAGAGGAAATTAAAATATACAGTTATACAGTATAAATATTAATAAATAAGAATAGGTGGGGGAAACAACAAAGAGTATGCATACGATAAAAATAACCAACAACAGTGAGCAATTAGTTGAGTGTATAGAATACGAGCAGGAGAAAGATTTTCATAGAGTCTTAGAACAATTTAAAAATAACCCAATTTATAAGGAATGCTTATTGGAAGAATCTAAGGGACAAAGGGTAGCGAGTTTAAAAGTGAATTGTTTGAATGGTTACATTCATTCTATAAGCAACTCTGAAATTAAATGAAAGTTCTGAACAGAGAATAAGCATCAGTTATTGTTTGAGGAAACAATAACTGATGCTTATTCTTTATTTGTGTAGCGGTGATTAGCCATGAAAAGGCAAATCCTGTTCATGACGTTGACTTCTTCTTCGTAGTGACAAACAAAGAGATTAAGCAAAAGGCGGCAAATATGTTGAAACTAACAGGATAGGAAGTCATTTCAATGGATTTACCGGCGAGATAGGAACCTAATGATTGCCCGATTCCCAGTGCGAAAAAGGATAAACTTACTCCTAAAGCTGGCAAAACGGGAAAAATCCTCGTGGCCCAGACAATACATAGTCCCGTGAGGAAAACGTAGGTACTGCCAAATAGACCAGCTGAAAGGTAAATAGCCACAGCGCTTGGAATTGTTAATAGAAAGATAGACGTTGCTAGTAAAAAGACAAGTAATCGGTAAGACAGGGACAATCCCAGTTTTTGAATAAAGTTTCCTGAAACGCCTCCAAGTATGCCAGCCAATCCTATGATAATCCAGAATATCACACTTTCATTGATTCCTAGTCCATAGCTTGAAGTTATGAAGCTTCTTGAAAAAGTCCAGTAAATTGAAGAACTTCCGCCGATTAAAAGGGAAGCAACTAATAAATATTTTGCTGTTTTTATAGCAGATAGATATTTAATATTGTTATCTGATACCGATTCCTTTTTCTCATCAGGAGGAAGAGAAAAATGATTCCAAATCAATACAAGAGCAGCAATAACAGCAAATAGTAAGTAAGCTAATCGCCAATGATCAGTCAATAAAATAACGATGGGTCCGGTCAAAATAATACCAAAGCTGGTTCCACTATTGATCCATGTGTTTCCTTGGTCGAGCTTTTCTTTTGATAAAGTGTTTTGCACCATTTGACTTAATGCTGGAGAAGCTAATCCACTACCTAAACCAGCTATAAATAGGCTTATATTTAAGTATAAAATAGATGGCGCACTAGCCATCCCTAGTAGTCCAAAAACGGCTGTACAACCAGCAAAGAGATTCACTTTCCGGTAGCCAAAATGTTTAATCAATAAGGCTGAAAGTAATAAAGCAAGTGCATAGGCGATAAATGCAATGGAACTCCCTAGCCCAGCTTCACCTTCACTCATGCCCAATGTATTCGAGATATTTGGGAGAAATAAGCCATAACTTAAGCGGGCAAGTGCATATGTGATAGCAATCATTGCTAATCCAGGTAGTATTACTTTTCTCATGTTTATTCACCTCATTCAAATAGATATAACGTTCATTATATTTTTTTGAAATAAAGAGCGAGACCCTTTATTCCGAAAACAAACTTAATACTGAATGATGAAATTCTGTTGCTACAGTCTCTATAGCAAATACTTCTGCCAAAGCGGTAGCTCCTTCAAATAACAATTCAAGCCTTAGTGCCTCGTTGCTATTCAATCCTTTACTTGTGAAAAAATCAATGAGCCGTCTTTTATGTTGTTCAGTAAAACCGACAATCTCACTATTAAATGAAGGTTCTAAAGAATACTCCTCTCTAGCCCGCAGAAACATACAACCATTTGAACCGTTTCTTCTTAACCAATGGATGTGTGCCTCGGCTAATCGAATAGCTAAGTTGCCCTGATTGGATAATGCATTTTCTAAAATGTCAAAATATCTTTCTTCTCGTCTACGTAACACTTCTAAAATAAGCGCTTCTTTCGATGCAAAGTGGTTGTACATTGTCATAAGAGCTACATTAGATTCTTTAATAATTTGTTTTAAGCCAACTGTATGAAAGCCGTGCTGATCAAATAATTTCTCCGATTTTTCAAGTAATTGCTCTTTCTTTTTACTCATTTACCCACACATCCTTTAGATATAACGTTCATTATATAAATAGTAAACCATTAAAAGGGGTTTTTCAATTAAGCTAATTTTTTTGGATAAAGGTGGCTGGGACATAACCAAATGAGCTAAACTCAAATACGAACAATAAAAAATTATGGTCTAAAAAATATTATTTACAAAACAAATCCGTTACACTCGCTTTCCGCGGGGAGGGGCTGAGCCTTCTCGGGGTCTCAAGCTCCCCCTCTATTTCCAGCAGGAGGCGAGTGTCTTCCGCTCCATTCCACTATTTACTTCATATAAGGAGATAAATGATAAAAAATTCGAATGATTAGCTGTTAGATATACCTAATCATTCGATATAAATCCTTATCTAGCATACTTATATCCTGACCACTTTTCCTTCTTACTTTTCTTGCATTCTTTTAACATTCTCTGAATGATACGGTGAATCTTTTACTTCATTTACTACACTAAATGGATTACCGTCTATATCGAAAAAATCGAAGAACGCCATCTCTCCCATATGTTGAATATCAGTCGTTATTACTCCATTATTATTAAAAAACTGATGGGCTGTTACGATGTTATCCACGACAAAATTGTAATAGGCGTTTTTTTGTTTATCTTGTATAGTGAATTCCGTCGGTTGTGGACGATTCACTTTGATTAAAGCTAACTGAGTTGACCCAGTAGGTAAATAAAATCCCGCACCATCTTCCCAAACATCAATTTTCGTCGCACCTAAGTATTTTTCGTACCATGAAGAAGATTTTTCAATATCTGACACAGGAATAAAAATGCTACCGACTTTAAACATAGGTTTCCTCCTTAAAAAATTGGTTTCCTTATAATAATAATATAAAAAGTGTAATATTTTAAATTTTTAAATATCAATGGATTTAAATATGTATGATTATCTATTCGGTGTAGATGATATAAATGAAGATGTATGTTAAAATATACGAACAATTGTTCTTTTTAGGAGGGTTATGATGAGAAAAGTAGTACTATATATTGCTCAAAGTTTAGATGGTTATATCGCAACAAAAGACGATTCGCTAGAGTGGTTATTTAGTGTGGAGTCAGAAGGAGATAATGGCTACGGTGAGTTTATCAACGGTGTGGATACAATCTTAATAGGAAAGCGTACATATGATTGGGTAATGGAACAAGAGAAGGGGGATTTTCCATACAAGGATAAGGAATGTTTTGTGTTTTCCCGATCAGTAAATGAAGATACGGAATATGTGAAATTTATTCATCCAGATATTAAAGCATTTACCAATCATTTGAAAAATGGTGAGGGAAAAAGCATATGGCTAATTGGTGGGGGTGACTTACTCTATACATTCTTACAGGAAAATCTTGTAGATGAAATGATTGTTACTGTTGCACCAAGAATCATTGGTGAGGGCATTCCCCTTTTTAAGGCAGGTGATTATCAATTCAATCTTTCTTTAAAAAGCACGAGAACCTTTAATCAATTTGTTGAATTACATTATGTAGTGAAAAGGTAATGTTTCGAGAATTAATGTGCTGTCAAAATCATTTAATCGTGTTTAATTAAAAAGGTTTTGACAGCATTCATTGTATTTTTTCCGGCACTAATGAAGGTAATGATATGGCAAAAAGAAAATGATGAACCATCTGACATAGTATAAGTGCCATCCGCTGACGCTAGTTTTCCATGGGTGATAATTCGCTCAATATGTAGAGATAAAACATGATTATTTTCAGTGTTAGCAAAGAAATGAAATAGGCTCTCTTTGCCAATGATTGACTGATGGTTCACCCGTTGCCATTGGATATCCTCTGACAAATAGTGAGAAACTTGGGAGGGATCCTTACGAGCAAAAGCATGTATCATTTCTTTAATCGTCTCTTTTTTTGGTGCATTGCTACAATCTTTTGGGTAAGTAAAGGTAAAGTCCATTATACTTTCACTCCTTTTTATTTATCTTACCGGATTTTTTGCCTGATTGACAAATCTATGGAGAACATAATATAGTTATTATTAATAAAAGAAGGGAGGATCATTAAAAATGACTGCAAGTATGAGATTACGCCACGTTACTTTGAACAGCTAATTGAATAATGTTCAAAGGCTCTGTTTTCATAAACAGGGTAAACGGGAGTAGTCTGCACATTTTTAATGGTTTTCATCGTGATAATTTCGAACAGAAAACGCAGATTGTCTGTGTTTTTTTGTTATTTCTAAAACAAATACCACCATATACGTTTACCCTAAACACAGACAACCGAGCGCGTCTGTGTTTTTTTATGATCACATTCCTTTAATCACTCAACTAAAGGAAGTGGAAACGTGGAACAATTAACATTAGAAATGAAAAGTATTGAGGTGACATATCTAGATCGTATTATTTTAGAGATTCCTTATTTATCAGTCTACCAGTATGATCGAATTGGGATTGTTGGGAAGAATGGTAGTGGTAAAACGACCCTATTAAAGCTTATGTATGGGGATATCTATCCTTTAAAAGGAAGTGTGAGTAAACAGATTGACTTTGGCTACTTTGAGCAAAAAGAAGTGCCGGAAACGAGGCAAGCAGACGGTGAGTTATTATCAAGGTTATTCGTACCAAATGAGGATGTGAATCATTTAAGTGGTGGTGAACAGACACGATTAAAACTTGCTCAACTTTTTTCCACCTATTATGAAGGAATGCTTATCGACGAACCGACAACCCATCTGGATAGTGAAGGTATAGATTTTTTAATCGATCAGCTTATGTATTATTACGGTTCGCTTATTATTATTAGTCATGATAGATACTTGCTCGATCAATTGGTAACAAAAATATGGGAAGTTGAAGATGGAACGGTAACAGAATATGTGGGCAACTATTCTGACTATGAGTCACAGAAACAACTAGCTCACAATCAGCATATTCAAGCATTTGAACAATATAAGAAAGAAAAACAAAGATTAATTCAAGCAGCGGATGAAAAAATGAAGCAAGCAGAAAAAGTGAATCAAGCCAATCATTCAATGTCGAAAAAAGAGGCAAAAGCAAAAGCGAACCGAATGTTCATGACGAAATCAAAAGATACAAGTCAAAGGAATATTCATCGTCAGGCGAAGGCAATAGAACAAAGAATAGATCAGTTAGGAGAGGTAAAGACACCGGAAGTTGATCGTGTGCACCACTTCCCACAATCAAAAATTCTGCAAATGCATAATAAATACCCAATAATGGGAGATAGAGTCTCTTTATCTGTTGATGGCAAACGATTATTAACACATGCCAGTTTCCAGTTCCCATTAAGAAAGATCATTGCCATTGAGGGAAGGAATGGTTCCGGTAAAACGGTTTTACTTAAACATATCGTCTCCAATGGGAAGGGAATAGTTCTATCTCCTAATGTATCATTTGGTGTTTATCATCAGCATAATTATTTATTAAAAGGTGTACAAACGGTTTTAGCATTTATGAATGAAAACAGTGTATATGCTGAAAGTAAAGTTCGTACAGTCCTTCATTCTATGGGTTTTGAAGGGAATGACTTGCAGAAATCGGTAATGACCTTAAGTGGTGGAGAATCAACCAGACTTGTATTATGTCAGCTATTTTTAGGAAGTGATAATGTACTCATCTTAGATGAACCAACCAATTTTCTAGATATAAAAGCCATACAAGCATTGGAAAGTTTTCTTCATGCATATGAAGGGACTGTACTGTTGGTAAGTCATGACCGAACTTTCGTGAAAAGAGTGGCGGATCATATATTTAAAATTGAAGAGCAACAAATAAAACAAGTGAAATAAAGGAGAGAAAAAAATGGATAAAAAAGAAGTGAAAAGACTAGCTGACAAACATGGATTAATGATTGATGAAGAAGAAATTAAAATAAATGAGTCAGGTATGGATTTCTTAGTTGCACATGTTGTGGATAAAAAAAATAATAAGTGGATATTACGTATACCACGGCGTGAAGATTCCATGACTCGTTCAAAACAGGAGCATGCGGTACTTGAAGTACTTTATAAACATACGAGCATTAAAGCACCGCATTGGAAGGTTTTCACGAATGAGTGTATGGCCTACAAACAATTAGACGGTATACCAGCTGGCACAATCGATCATGAGATACAAAACTATGTTTGGAGCTTCGATAAGGAAAGTGATTTGACACGTTATCACACAACTTTAGGTGAAATACTGGCAGAACTTCACCGAACGCCGATTCCCTATGTGGAAGATACTGGTATTAAAATTTTTAATAGTTCCCAAGCAAAAGAGGAAATGAGTTCAAGAATGAATAAGGTAAAGGAAATTTACGGGGTAAGCGATGAACTTTGGAGACGTTGGCAGAAGTGGTTGGCGAATGATCGTCTATGGCCCAATCATACAGGATTGCTTCACGGTGACGTGCATCCAGGGCATATTCTTGTGAATAAAGAGAAAGAGGTAACAGGATTGATAGACTGGACTGAAGTAGCTGTCGGTGATGTATCTATAGACTTTACCTCTCATTATTTAATTTTTGGAGAAGAGGGGTTAGATGCAGTCCTCTCAGCTTATGAAAAAGCGGGCGGCAGGACATGGCCATTTATGAAAGAGCATATCATCGAACTTGTCAGTGCAGCAGCCGTTGGAGTCGCTGAATTTGCTCAACTCTCTGGTTTGGAGGAAATGGAGAAGATGGCAAAAACGATGCTTGGTGTAGATGGGGATAATGAGGAGAGCAGCAAATAAATCCTAGAGATACTCAACAAGCGAGCAAAGACTGTGAAAAGATTTGCTCGTTTGTTTTTACTATCATTCGTTTTGAAAACAGGGTGAAGCAATCATACGACGGTTATCCGTAGGTGATACATAGTTGAACCGTTAAGAATATTGAAGGTAATAGAAGAATAATGTCGAATCCACATAGGAAGAACAGCAAATGGAGGTTTTCGGGTGACACATTTACTCTATCAACTCTGTATTCAGGGTGAGATCACACAAATCTATCAACAATTAATAGAAAAGGAGCAACGTACTTCAGAAGAGGAAGCCATGTTGAAAAGTTATCAACAGCGCTTCTTTCAGAAGAATGAACCTTTTCAACATGTTGATAAGTGGATAGCGTATGTAGTTAATTGTTATCAAAGCTATTTTATAGATGTTTTAACCAGGAGAAAAGATGTTTCCCAAGCGGAAAGTGACCTATTAATAGGTTTAGGTAAATCAACATCTAGCCAAGCGCAGTCGATGGAAGAAATAGAAGAAGAGCTGAGCCAACTATTTAAAGAGAAAGGCTATTCATTCGTCGGAGGAAGGACATTACCACATTATGGTCCATATATTTGGCAAACTACAGAAAGTAAAAAGGTAGATGTTGAACTTTTAAATGATATAGAAACGGTTCAAGTATTTTTCCTCGATGATTTTTTGATGCTGGGTTGGCTAGATTATGCCACTTTTGGAGAAATAGGAGCAGGTGGATGGGCATCCAAGGAAGGAATCTATTGTATACTTCCTCGCTATAGAGAATATTTAAATGAAGATCAGTTCCTCGTTTCTTTATTAAAGCATGAAGCTCAACATATCAACGATTATAAACATTACCCGAATTTAAGCGGGTGGGAGCTGGAATATCGCGCAAAATTAATCGAGCTCATCTATTACAAAGACCATCGTTTGCTAGAAAGGTTAATCCATCAAGCCATAAATAATGATATTCCACATAACTATGCATCTTATCAAATCATGCAGCAGCTATCTACATACTTTTTCAGGAAAAATGAACAAAAAGATATGAATAAATGGTTGAATATACATTATAAGGAAATCTGTCAATATGGGAGAAAGCTATATTGTCAACATACAGATATGTTGAAAGGGTTAAGGACAGGAGGTAAGAACAGTCTTTAAAAAGTTAGCTTATTTTATTCTTTTATTTAGCTGGGTTGTATTATTTAGTTATTTCTATAACCTTTTGATGCCAAAGAGCTGGCTTTATCTAGTCATTGGTATACCAGCCCTTTATTTTAGTACAAGTTTTTTCATAGATAGAATGAAAGGTGAAAAAACTTCTTGAAGCGAAAGTTTTATAAACTTTATTCTAATTCTTGTAGGTCATCGACAGTAACAAATCGATAGCCTTCTTCTGTTAAAGCTTTTAAAATTTCTTCGATCACTTGAAGTTCGTCACCAGATTGATCATACATTGGATGAAGGAGAATAATAGAACCAGGGTGGATTTCTTCTAATACATAGTCGATTTTTTCCTCTGGTGTAGTGAAAAAAGTATCAGGTTCAATATTCCATGTAATCGTTTCTTTTTCTTTTTGTTTGAGATAATAAGGTAAGAAAACTAATTTTTTGCCGTTTGGTGGTCTAAAGTCTATTTCGCCTTTATACCCCGCTTCATGGATGAGCGCATCGGTTTTATCAATTTCCTCTTTAATAAATATCGGTGACTTAAAAATCATTCTTGCATGTGAAAATGTATGATTACCAACTTGATGATCAGCTTCAATAATTGCTTTCGTTTCTTCGGGAAACTTCTCTATATCTTGACCAATCAGAAGGAAAGTGGCCTTTGCATTGTATTGTTGCAATAAGTGAAGAACCTGTTCCACATTTTTAGTTGGACCATCATCGAAAGTAAGGGCAACTACTTTTTCATCGGTTTCAATGCTATTTGTTATGTTTCCGAATAATTGATAGGATCTTGCATTCATTAATTCATAGCTACCGAATAAAAGCAGACAAAGTAACAGTAACGACAAAATGATTTTAAGGTATGTTTTTTTTCTCACATTACTATTTCCTCACATTTTAGATTTCATTAGTCTTGATTATAACAAAAAAATGAAAAAGGACTGAAACTATTTCTGTGTAGATTCGTATAACATAGTAGAACATTGCAATAACGAAAGGGGATACTCCATGGGAGAACTATTTATATTCTCACTCATAATCGCTGTGGTAAGCGCAGTTATTTTGTTTCCAGTCTTATCTTTATTTCAAAAGGGGGAAGAAAAGAAAAAAAGCCCTTCATTTAACGGGTTCCTTTTTATCTTCGTTCTCCTCTTTATTATTATCTTTAGTATTTATTATTTCACTAATTTAGATCGCAACATGAATGGTCTTGTTATCGGTTTAACAGTGTTAGCTGTACTAGGCGGTTTCTTTGCTAAAGGTATAGAACGTAAGGTTAAATTAGTATTAGGTTTAATAGGTATCATAGCTATCGCTTATATGTCTTTCGCATTTGTCTTTAATGCAGATAAAAAATTTGAAAAAGCACAAATGCAGGTCGAAGAAGAAATTGAAACATTTGATGAAAATGAGACACCAGCAAGTGTGCCGCCTGATTTTGCTCGTAATAAAATGAAGAAAGCTTTTGGGCAAGTGCCAAACACGAGCTATTATGAATTAGGGAGTTTACAAATACAAAAAGTAGATGGTCAATATGTGTATATTGCACCAGTTGAATTTTCCGGTTTCTTTAAATGGATTCAAGGTGATACTACACCAGGATATTTTACTGTAAGTGCAACAGACTCTAGTGCCAATCCAAAGTTTATTAAATCGGAAATGGCTTATACACCATCTTCTTTCTTAAATAAAGATATTTATCGCCAAATTCGATTGCAATACCCTGATTATATTTTCTATGGTGATGTGCAATTAGAAATTGATGATGATGGTAAGCCTTTTTATATTCGCACGTATGGTGAATTTATTAGCGCAAGAAACGGTTTTAATCCATTGGGGATAGTGATGGTTGACCCGTTAACAGGAGCTGCTAAGCAATATAAATTAAAAGATGTACCTGCTTTTATTGACGGAGCTGTTTCGCCGGAGACAGTTAGCTTGCATAATAGCTACTTCGGAAAATATGTGAATGGCTACTGGAATAGTTTATTTGGAAAATCTGATGTGAAGTTACCATCAGATGAAGGTACAGAAGCGAATGTGAGTCCTATTTTTGATGAAAAAGGCGATATGTATTATTTCACTGATTTCACCAGTCCGAAAGAGGGCGTTGACTCTATGCTAGGATATTCTTTGACGAATTCTAGAACAGGTGAAGCGACTTATTATACGGGTAATCTTGAAGAGTCTTATATGGATTCACAAGGGGCATTACAAATTATCGAAAAGAAATTCATTGAGAAAAAATGGTATGGTAAAATGCCAATACTATATAATTTCTATGGTGAAGCAAGCTGGTTAACACCGGTATTAGATACAAATGGCTTCTTGCAAAACTATTTTATCGTTTCAGCTGCTAACCCGGAAATTGCTGTTTATGCTAGTACACCAAATGATGCATTGAAGCAATATAAAACAGCTCTACAACGTGGAAGTGGAAGTGTTGAAGGAAGCTCTAGTGCAGAAGAAGTCCAATTAACAGGAAAAGTAGTTAGGGTATATAAAGAAAGAGTAGGAGAATCGACAAACGTATCCTTCCTTTTGGAAGATGGTAAGAATTTCATTGCCTCTACTGAAAACAATCCGCTAGCGATCTATTTGCAAGAAGATGATGAGGTAGAGATGACCTATTTAAATACAGGTGAAATGTTTTTACCTGTTAAAGAAATGACCATTAATGGATTAGAATAAC
Organism: Cytobacillus kochii; assembly: GCF_020171845.1. Lineage (GTDB taxonomy): Bacteria > Bacillota > Bacilli > Bacillales > Cytobacillaceae > Cytobacillus > Cytobacillus kochii. The sequence continues at coordinate 108,853 of NZ_JAIVAM010000001.1, forward strand.
AATGCTTTACTTAAAACGCGCACCATTCTGTTATGAAAACAGAATTTGGGTGCGTTTTTTATTGTTTTGATTTTTGGTAGCCATCTTTCATCTATTTAACCATTGCCTAACTATTTTTTACTCTTTCTTTTCTGAGGAGGGTATTTCACCCGTTAATTACTAAATTATTTTATGAATAACAAATTTATAGAGGATTAATAGGTTGAAATCGAGGAACTTAGGAAAAATAAGTATGCAGTAACTGCCTGAGACATTTTGCCGTTTAGGGGAGAGAACATGGGACTCCGCCCATCCTGAATATCTCGCTATGGGATTTCTTTGTTTTGCTACTGCTTCATCTGTGAACAAAATCTTGTTACGCAAATGCAAAAAAGGGGAGTCGAAAGGATTGGAATTGTTATTACCATATTTAGGTGTATTATTCGTTATTATCTGTCTTGAAGGATTACTTGCTGCTGATAATGCGGTCGTATTAGCATTAATGGTCAGTCATTTACCTGAGAAACAACGGAAAAAAGCCTTATTTTATGGCTTAGTTGGTGCAATGGTCCTTCGTTTCGGGTCATTATTTATTATTTCTTTCTTAGTGAACGTCTGGCAAGTTCAAGCATTAGGTGCGATATATTTATTAATCATGTCAATTAAAAATCTATATACTTGGTTGAGAATGAAAAAGAACAATCATTCTCAACAACAGGTAGAAATCATAGAAGACGCTACACAGAAAGAGTTCTGGTGGACTGTATTTAAAGTAGAATGTGCAGACTTAGTCTTTGCGATTGATTCTATTTTAGCTGCCGTTGCTTTAGGTGTAACCTTACCTGAAACAGATTGGGGTCATATTGGTGGACTGAACACAGGTCATTTCCTTGTTGTATTTATTGGTGGACTAATCGGTGTCCTTCTCATGCGTTTTGCTGCTAATATCTTTGTTGATTTACTTCATAAACGTCCGAACCTTGAGGGTGCCGCTTATCTGATTGTCGGTTGGGTAGGTGTGAAGCTACTCGTAATGGTCCTTTCACACGAAGCCATTGCTTGGTTACCTGAAGGATTTGCCCATTCAGCCCTTTGGCAAATCATATTTTATGGCATATTACTTGCGATCGCAGTAATAGGTTGGTTTTCTTCTAGTAAAAACCCAGCATGAGTTGTGTTTATAGAGGATGTTTTAAGTAGATGCTAAAAAAGAAAAGCAGTGGATATAATGAAGTATTCATATCCACTAAGAAATTTGTTGTGTCTTAATTAATGGGAAGGATAATCCTCACTTTTGTCCCCATACCGACATCACTGTGTACTTTAATTGACCCTCCATGAAGTTTGACGAGTTGTTTAGTGATTGCCATTCCTAATCCGGTACCAGTAGAAGAATCAGTCGTATTTGTCCCACGATAGTAGCGATCAAACAGGTTATTTAATGTTTCATCGTCCATACCAATTCCATTATCCTCAATGGTAATGATGACCAATCTCTCTTCTAACGTCTGCGTCGTAATCGTTATAGTCGTTCCTTTTGGGTTGTATTTCACAGCATTCATAATGAGATTATCTAAAATTCTTTGGAACCATTTAGGATCGAGAGAAATAATCAATTGCTTTGTTTCTGATTGCAGATCAAAAGTATAGGCATACTCATCTTGCATATTCATTGTCTGAATAATTGTCCTACGTATCGTTTCGTTCAATTCTATTGATTCTTGTATAATAGGTAAACTGTTATTCTGTAAACGATAAGTTAAAGTTAGGTCTTCGATAAGCTCCATCATGTAATGGGATTTCTCATCGATTGTGTCAATGAAATGTTTTTTTTCATCTAGGCTCCATTGATATTGATCGGAATTTAACATTTTTGTGTAACCTACAATAGAAGAAAGCGGTGTTTTCAAGTCATGTGATAAGCCACTAATCCAGTCTTCTCTTGTTTTAGCTTGTTTTTTTCGCATTTTTTCATTTTCTTCTAGTTGGATGGTTACAGCAGAGAGTGTTTCCATTACTTCTTTATAAAGTCTATATTTATGCTTAATAACTCCAGACTTATGATAGAGCTTTTGTTGATGTCTAATATTTGTAGGAGACGTATATTGTTTATTCCCTAAATTTTCAATCCATTGGATCACTGTCGTTACAGGTGATGCGAACTTACGCGAATATAAAAATCCACTAATAATAAAAGTGAGTAATAAAGCGATTAGGAGAGCAATCAGTGGATATTTTAATTGATATATAAACGTTGTTGCTTCAACATCCTCTTTTATCGGATTAGGGACAGAGACAATGAGTGTCTTATTAGATTCCTGATTGGAAATACTCTTTGTCAAAAAGCTATTATTGTTACCTAATTGATAAAGTTCTTTAATAGACAGTCTCTGCTCATTGTTGAAGGTATTCAAGACTGTCCCATCCAGTGTAGATAAAAACACGGATCCATCTACACTCATTACTTCATGTTGAAGATCCCTTGGTAATTGCAATTCATCTGTTGTCCAGTTCATATGTGAGGCGATTTCATCAATGAGCTTCTCAGCTTCATTTCTTTGCCCAAACATGACAATGAGTGGCTGTTCACTATCATTATATAACTGCCAACTATAATATCGATCGTAATCCTCCTTATGATCTATCAAAGCTGAGAAGTTCATTTCTAACTCTTTAGGCGAGTATAAATGCTTTATTAGCTGCCCTTTATTATCAAATATTAATAACCATCCAGATTGCTTTTTTACTAGCTCTTTTAACTCTGATTGGATGGTGACATGCCCATTGTTTAGTTGTATTTGATCCTCTAAAAATAGTTCGTCAGCTTTACCAACATTCCCTTCAATCTCCGCCTTTGATAAATGATAACCAAAGAAAACAGTAAAGGTTAAAAGAATAAAAGAAATGAAGATAAAATAAAAAAACAACTGCAAAAGAAATTGAGTAATAAAACGTCGATGAATACTCATTTTGGGGTATCCCTACTAACAAACTTATAGCCAAGCCCTCGTACAGTCACAATCCATTTTGGATCACTAGGATTGTCTTCGATTTTCTCTCTTAACTTTCGAATATGAACCATTACCGTATTATCTTCTCCTAAGTAAGGCTCCCCCCAAACTTGCTCATAAAGCTGTCCTTTACTGAATAGTTGATTAGGGTGCTTACATAAGAAAACGAGTAATTGGAATAATTGAGCTGAGAGATCGATTTTTGTCTTGTTCTTATATACTTCACCTGAATGAATGTTGATCTCAAGGGAGCCAAAGTTGAATTGCTTTAATTTTTTTGATGGTAAATGAGTTTGTTGTCTACGTAAATGGGCAAGTATCCGTGCCACGACTTCAAGTGGATTAAAGGGCTTAGTAATATAATCATCAGCGCCTAAGGCAAAACCCGATAACTTATCTAGATCGGATGCTCTCGCCGTTAGAAAAAAAATGGGTGCATTAGTGATCGCACGTATACTTGGACAGATGTCAAAACCACTTTTACATGGAAGCATCACATCTAAAAGGATTAAATCATACTCGTTATTTTCACATAATGATAAAGCATCTTCTGCTGTGCCAGTCGTATGTATATGGTTAAAGCCTTCTTTTTTTAAAATCGTCACTAACATCGTACAGATTGACTGTTCATCGTCTACTATTAATAGTCTGCTATCATACAATTTCTATCATCCCCTAGCTAGTATTCCGCATATATCATATCATTTTTAAGAGGCGATTGTGGAAATTTAAGGTAGAATTAAGGTGATGTTACTCATTAGGTAAGGTGAGTCTATTATAGTAGTTCGTAAGGAGGGAATAACATTGATGGCAATTACAAAGAAGGAATTCTTTCAATTATTCAAAAGTGTGAAATCGATTATTATGATTGTTGTTCTTTTAGTCAGTTCTTATTATTTTGCAAAGTATACGGAGCAATTAGTACCAATTCTGGAGTTAGAACAAACTTCAAGTTGGTATGCGGGTGGTCTACTAATAATCTTGCTACTTTTTGGTCCATTATTCGTGATGTCATTATCACATGATGTCTTAAATCGAGAATTGAGTGAGCGTACGATGCGCTTTCTTGTCACGAAGACATCCAAAGCAAATATTCTGTTTGGTAAATTTTTAGGAGTATGGATTTTTTGGTTTGTCTGTTTTACTGTCTGTTATGTAATAACGTTGTTTTATTCTAAGTCATTTGATGGGCGATTATTTTTGGAAACAGTAAGTTTATTAACTTACCTTGTCGTTATTACATTATTGTTATCAAGTGTCATTAAGAGTCCACAATATACAATGTTTATTGGTGTGATTTTTGGGATGGCCTTTTCAATCTTTCAAATGGTTATATTAGAATCTACAGCATGGTATAGCTATCTAAAATATTTGATGCCGCTATTCTATATGCAAGACGAAGATTTTAAGTTTCTTATCGTTTTTTTACAAGCTGCTGTTATGTATAGTATGACTTATTTTATTTTTAAAAGGACGGATTGTTAAATGAATGTGATAGAAACGAGAGATATAGTAAAGCGCTTTGGTAAAGTCGATATTGTAAAAGGGATAAACTTAAAAGTAGAAGAAGGAGAGGTTTTCGGTTTTCTTGGTAGAAATGGGGCAGGAAAATCTACTTTTATAAATATATTAACAGGTATTCTTCGACCAACTTCTGGCTCATTTAGTATTCTAGGAGAAAAGGTACCAAATGAAGAAGTGAAAAAAAGAATCGGAGTATTGCCTGACTATACGGCATTCTATCATCATATGAATGCAATTGCTCATTTAAAATATTTTGCCAATATTTCTGGAAAAAAAGTGACGACTGCAGAATGTTTACGTGTCTTAAAATGGGTTGGACTTGGTTTAGATGCGAATAAAAGAGTGGGTAAATACTCATTTGGGATGAAGAAAAAACTAGGGATAGCTCAAGCGATTATTCATGATCCGGAAGTATTATTTTTAGACGAACCAACCTCGGGATTAGATGTTGAATCTGCGATAGAAATTCAACAATTAATCATTAAGTTAAAGGAAATGGGGAAAACGATATTTTTAACTTCACATAATTTATATGAAGTTGAAAAGCTCTGTAACAGAATTGGAATTATGAAAGATGGCAAGCTACAGAAACTTGGTACAATTGCTGAACTTAAAGCGTATTACCGGTCGAAGCTGATTGTGACAATGAAACATTCAATTTTTCCGCAAGATCAAGAACATACGGTCATCCAATGGTTAAATAATATGAGTGAAGAGATACAACGAGAAGATGAGAAAACAATAATAACTTTAGAAAAGGAGGAACAAATTGCTCAAATTGTAAGAGCTTTTAACCAATATAAAATTGATATTTTTCGTATTGAGGTAGATGAGCCTAGCCTTGAGGAAGTATTCTTAGAAGGATAGACCAGATTTTAAGTATCATAAAGGTAGCCTATAAAACCATTCTTGGTTCGGGCTACCTTTTATTTTTTACATTTGAGCTAAAGAAAAAATTAACAAATAATTTCAAAATAACACTAGATTTTTTTTTCATTCCATCCTATAATGAAAATGATTCTCATTATCAAACTAAATCTCTGAATGAAAATCGTTTTTTTATATGAGAATGTTAGTAGCAGCAACTGCAGGGAAGGTTGAATAGTAATGAGTGAGAAGCACCTTTGTATAGGTTTATCATTATCACCTACTTGGTTAAATGGCTGGGGTTGGCGCAAAAAAGATAGTAGTGCAGAACGTATATTTTCTGCTGATTTTTACATAGATCTGACGAAAAAGGCAGAAGAAGCAAAGTTGGACTTTGTATTCAAACCAGATGCATTATTTTTGCATCCAGAAAGAGTCAATGTTTCACCAGCGATGGGAGGATTAGATCCGACATTGTTGATGACAATGCTGGCAGAGCACACAAGTCAGATTGGATTAGTCACAACTGTTTCGACTACTTTTAACCCACCATACGTGATTGCAAGGCAATTACAGACACTTCATCGATTAAGTGAAGGAAGAGCAGGGTGGAACATTGTCACTTCCATTGAAGGTGGAGATAATTTTGGCCATAAGAATATGCCTTCTTCAGAGGAAAGATATAATCGTGCGAAAGAGAGCGTAGATGTTATTCGTAGGTTGTGGAGGAGTTACCCTGCTGAAGCTTTATTAGTTGATCGGGATGAAGGAATATTTGCTGATAAGGATAAAATTCATCCAATTGATTATCAAGGTGATTTCTATGATGTGAGAGGACCACTGAATTTACCTGCTCACCTTGCTGGAGAATTACCATTATTTCAAGCAGGTGCTTCTGATACTGGGCGTGAGTTTGCTTCTGGTGTGGCATCAGGAATTTTTGCTGCCACACCTACAATCGAATCAGCGATAAGTTATCGTCAAGATTTGCGCAATCGTGCAAAGTCAAAAGGTAGAAAAGCTGATGAGATTGTTGTATTACCAGGATTATCACTTTTCTTAGGAAATACAACTGCTGAAGCAAATGCGCTTTATCGTGCTGCTTTTGCACATCTGAGTCAGGAGCAACAATTGGCAATGGTTCGGCGTATACTTGGCTTGGATTTGAGTGGATTTGCTAAAGAAGACAAAGTAACTGCAGCACACATACCGCATAATAATCTTCAAGTGTATAGCAAAACACATGCAGAACTGTTAAAAGATTATATTATTCAAAATGAACCAACAGTTCAGCAATTACTATCAAGACCAGAGGTTATCAGTTCGGCTCATTGGATAATCATCGGCACAGTCGAGGAGGCTGCACAGCAGATTGAATACTGGCTGGATAAAGGAGCAATGGATGGTTTTATTGCTTTACCAGGTGGTTCAATAAGGTCACTACAACTATTTTTCGATAAGCTGCTACCATTACTTGTAGAAAAAGGATTGTTCAGAGAAGAGTATGAAAGTAATACATTTATAACAAATCTAACAAAGAAGAAGAACTAGAAGGAGAGAATAATAGTGAATAGAAAGTGGATGTTAGCTAGTTTAATGATGTTCATCATGTTAGTATTAGCCGCTTGTGGTGGAGGTAGTAGTGAAGAGTCAAATGCTTCGAACAAAGAGGAAGATGATGCAAAAACCGAAGAAAACAGTGAAGATGGTACAAAAACCATTGAGTACTTAGGTAAATCATACGAAATCCCTGCTAATGCAGAGCGAATCGTAATTACTGGTGCCATGGAAGCAATGGAAGATGCGTTAGCATTAGATGTACATCCAGTGGGTGCGATTTCAGTTGGGGGAGAATTTCCTGAAATTTATACTTCTATCACAGATAAAGCAGAATCTATCGGTGAAAAAAGACAACCGAACTTTGAAAAAGTGCTTGAGTTACAACCAGATGTTATTTTAGCAACATCTAAATTTCCTGCAGATGTAACAGAGAAATTAGAGAAAATTGCTACGACCATTCCTGTTTCTCATATCTCTACTGATTGGGAAGCAAACTTAAAGTTAATGGGTGAGATTTCTGGAAAAGAAGATAAAGCAGAAGAAGTATTAAATGCATATAAAGAAGATGTAGAAACTGCAAAAGCATCTATTGCTGGTGAATTAGAAGGTAAAAAAGTAGCAGCTGTACGTATTCGCGCAGGTCAAGTATTTGTATATCCACAAGATGTATTCGTCAATCCTGTTTTATATAGTGAATTAGGATTAGAAGTGCCAGCAGAGATTGAAGCAGCAGAGAACCAAGCTCAACTTTCAATGGAACAGTTAGCAGATATGAATCCAGACCACCTATTCATCCAATTTGCTGAAAGTGAAAATGCCGAGGCTAAAAACGCTTTAGAAGAATTACAAAACGATCCAATTGTGAAAAACATTACGGCATTTAAAGAAAATCAAGTATATGTAAATACAATTGATCCACTATTAGAAGGCGGCCCTGCAAATAGCCGTGTTGAATTTTTAAAGGCATTACAAGAGGATTTATCAAAATAATATCGCAGGATTAAGGAATATCATCAAAAGATGATAGTACTCTAGCGGTTATTGTCCCATATACACACCATCCATATTTTTTCGCTCTCGCCTATGGACCCCCTTTCCGACGTGCTGAGCTATATATCCATTATGGACAATAATTGACTAGATCACCTTTTTCTATATAGAATTTCGAGACCACCCAGAATATTGGGTGGTCTCATTTGTCTTCGCAGTATTTAATCATTTTCTAAAAAGAAGGCGTGTTTGCAAGTCACTCAGAAAGAAAGCCGGAGATGAGCGCTTTGCAAAAGATGTGAGCAAGTCACTCAAAAAGAAACCCGGGGATGAGTGCTTTGCAAAGGATGTTAGCAAGTCACTCAAAAAGAAACCCGGGGATGAGTGCTTTGCAAAAGATGTTTGCAGGTCACTCAGAAAGGAAACAGGGAATGAGTGCCTCGCAAAAGATGTTTGCAGGTCACTCAGAAAGAAACCCTGGGGATGAGCGCCGCGCAAAAGATGTTAGCAAGTCACTCAGAAAGAAACCCTGGGATGAGCGCCGCGCAAAAGGTGTTTGCAAGTCACTCAGAAAGAAACCCTGGGATGAGCGCCGCGCAAAAGGTGTTTGCAAGTCACTCAGAAAGGAAGCCGGGAATGAGCGCTTCGCAAAAAGTGTTAGCAAATCACTCAGAAAGAAAGCTGGAGATGAGCGCCGCGCAAAAGATGTTTGCAAGTCACTCAGAAAGGAAGCCGGGAATGAGCGCTTCGCAAAAGATGTTAGCAAGTCACTCAGAAAGAAACCCGGGGATGAGTGCCTCGCAAAAGATGTTAGCAAGTCATTCAGAAAGAAACCCGGAGATGTCCGCCGCGCAAAAGGTAATCTGAGTATAATTTTTATCTTTGGAGCAAGTTCGAAATAAAGGAAGCCCGTAATTAATAGTTTCTTACTATAGAAAAATTATATAATGATATTAATTGGTTATTCCTTATTTTGCTATATTTATAATTATCTGGATTATCAATCATAGCAATTGTAAAGTTCGTTGCTCTTAAAAAGATTTCGGAAAGGATAAGCGACGAAACAGACAGTATTCTGTATCTAACAAGAAATAATTCGCCATTTAAATGAGACCCAAAGAATATAAGCAAGGTTTATGTATTACGAAGTGAGCGAACTATTTACAAGAATAAAACCCGAGTACGCAAAGTGCCCAAGGAATTAATTCTTTATGATTCAACGGGCACACCGTTAAATGGTGTATCACTCAATTTGATCGAATCTGTTGGACATCCATCGATGGCGTCTTCAACGTCAAAGAGGAGATCTTCCGGTATTGGTTCATTTCCTTGGTTATCATCGAGAATGACAAAAGAGATTCCTTCGTCATCATAATCATACACATCTGGAGCTGAAGCACCGCAAGCGCCACAAGCAATACAAGTTTCTTTGTCTACAATCGTATATTTGGCCATGATATAACCTCCAATAAAAGTTTAGATACTAATGTTATAACTAAAAAAATACGGTTAACTAAATAATGTTATATACGGAATGATAATTGGATAATTATGATTTGTCAAATATTTTAGAAATAAATAATTTACGGTTATAACCTTAATTACCAATGTTTTTAACTTATTTTAATTATATTAACTCTATTTTAAAATATCTGATTTTTATTTACATTTAAAAAATTATGTGATAATTTAAGTGAAAATAAATATAACTTTTTTACGGTTGGAAACTTGTAAAAGGTTATATTTATATATGTTTTTTAAATGAAAGCGTTTTAAAAACGGGCTTTTTCTATAGAAGGCTAGTGCTCAAAAGCTTTTTTACAAAAATACTTACACAATCTCCACATAACAACACTGTTAAATTGAGGTGTTTCAACGATTAAAATAATGTACTTATACGAGTAGCTATCAAAAGGAAAAAGCCACAATAACCAATAAGGAGATAAAAAGATGATTCTACACAAAGCTGAAACCTTTAGTAAGTCTGAAATGGAAGCGCTACAGTTAGAAGGATTAAAGAAAACTGTGAATCGAGTATTTGAACATGTCCCTTTCTATCAAAATAAGTTTCAAGAATTAAATATTACTCCGAATGATATCCAAACCCTTGATGATTTAAGTAAACTTCCTTTTACGAAAAAATCCGATTTAAGAGATAACTACCCTTACGGCTTGTTTGCGGTAGAGATGAAGGATGTCCTTCGCGTACATGCTTCATCTGGTACAAGTGGGAAACCAACGGTTGTTGGTTATACTCAAAATGATGTTGATAACTGGGCAGATTTAGCTGCTCGTGCGATTGCCTTAGCTGGTGGTGAACCGGATGGCATTTTCCAAAATGCCTATGGTTATGGGCTATTTACTGGGGGATTAGGGATTCATTTTGGTGCAGAAAGATTAGGAATGGCGACAGTTCCGGTATCTGGTGGCAATACCGATCGCCAAATAATGATTATTGAGGATTTCAAACCGACAGTGATTGCAGGTACCCCTTCTTATATTTTAAAAATTGCAGAAGAAATGAAAGCGCAAGGCAAAGATCCAGCTAAGAGTTCCTTAAAATATGGCATTTTTGGTGCAGAACCATGGACAGAAGGTATGCGTAAAAAACTTCAAGAGTTGTTCGGTATAAAGGCAAGTGATATTTACGGATTAAGTGAAGTGATGGGACCAGGTGTAGCGATGGAATGTCATGAAGAACAACAAGGTCTGCATATTGCTGACGATCATTTCTTGGTAGAAGTAATCGATCCGGATACGTTAGAACCAGTAGCTGAAGGAGAAATCGGCGAACTTGTTTTTACTAGTTTAACGAAGGAAGCGTTCCCGATTATTCGTTATCGTACAGGAGACTTAGCTTCAGTAAAATCAGGTACTTGTTCCTGTGGTAGAACAACGAAAAAAATGTCACGAATTAAAGGGCGAATCGATGACATGATGATTATTCGGGGTGTAAATGTATTCCCTTCTGAAATCGAGCATTATTTATTACAAATAGAAGAATTGGCACCTATCTATCAAGTACATTTATTGAATGATGGTGTACTGGATAGTGTAGAACTTCATGTAGAAATGGATGAAGTTATGTATCAAAAATCGAACGGTGTCGATTTAGAGGGATATACTTTAGGTTTAATGAAAAAAGTCCAGCATTCCATGAAAAATAACTGTCTAGTTTCGATGAAAGTTAAAGTACATCCACCAAGGAGTATTCCAAGATCAGAAGGAAAAGCTGTTAGAATCGTTGATAAGCGACAAGTCGAAGTCATCTTGTGAAAAAATTAAAATGAATAATCAGAAAAATAAATTTGCTTTATAACATAACTATAATATATAATATCGTTATATAAACGTTATATAAAATGGAAAATAAATTAAAGAAGAGAGGGAAGGTAGATGAGTAGTTCAGTTGTAGCGGAGACAGAAGAACAAAAGTATGAACAGTTTATGGAACGGATCAATCGCGGTGAACAAATCGAAGCTGATGATTGGATGCCTGAAGATTATCGCAATGCATTAATTAAATTGATTTCCATGCATGGAATCAGTGAGATTATGGGAGCGCTTCCAGAGAAAGAATGGGTACCTAAAGCCCCGTCTATACAAAGAAAACTCGGCATCATGGCAAAGGTACAAGATGAAATGGGGCATGGCCAATTACTATTGCGTGTCGCTGAAGACTTACTTAAGCCTACTGGCAAAACACGAGATGGCATTATGCAGGATCTTTTTACAGGAAAATTGAAATTTCACAATGTATTTCATATGCCGGCACCGAGTTGGGGAGATGCAGGTTTAATTGGTTGGTTAGTAGATGGTGCGGCTATCATTACACAGACCAATATGCTTAACAGTTCGTATGCACCCTATTCAAGAGCATTGCATCGTATTTGTGCGGAAGAAGTCTTCCACGCTCAACACGGTGAATCGATTATCATGGCATTAGCAGAGGGAACAGAGGAACAAAGAGAAATGGTGCAAGATGCTGTGACAAGATGGTGGGAGTCACTTCTGTTATTCTTCGGACCCCCAAGTTCCCAAGTAGGCAAGTCAAAACAAGATATTACCATCAAATATAAAATCAGACCAAAGACAAATGAAGAATTGCGTCAAGCGTTCCTTACAAAATATGTACCTAGAATTCTATCTCTTGGTTTAGAGATTCCTGATCCAACCATTCGTTTTGATGAAGAGAAGCAAGAATGGATCTATCAACAACCTGATTGGTCGAAATTAAAAGAAATAATGAAAAATAATGGTCCTAAATCTCAGGAACGCTTAAATCTTCGCCGCGTATCTTACGAAAATAATGCTTGGGTGCGAGAAGCATTAGGTCAGATTAGCTAAAGGAGGAAGTCAGATGGGTAGTAATGAATTTTTTCAAGAATTCGAAGTATTTAGTAAGAAGACATCAAAAGCAGCTTTTCAACATCAATTTAGCTTGCTTGCCCCTAACGCTGAAATGGCTATGGTTATGGCCCAGGAGAACTTTTTACGCCGTGAACCTGTAGCAGATATTTGGGTGGTTAATCGTAAAGAAATTCGTGGTTTAAATTATGAAGAAAAGCAGATGTTGAACCGGTTAGATAATAAGGAATACAGAACAACAAAAGGGTATGGCTACTTAAAGAAAAAATGGCGCCATTACGAGCAACAAATGTTAGATGAAAAAGAGATTCTATCATGGGGGGAGAAGTAAGATGAGCACGAATGCAGTAGAAATGACACCAGCCCATAAAGAAGCACTTGCTGAGCTTTTATTTCAGCTTGCTGATGATGACTTTCTCCTCTCTTACCGCGGTTCAGAATGGCTAGGATTGGCGCCTCATATTGAAGAAGATGTTGCTTCATCTTCCATCAGTCAAGATACGATGGGTCATGCGAAAATGTATTTCGGTTTACTAGAAGAGCTGGGGTATGGAAAGATAGATGATCTAGCACATGGACGATCGGCGAAGGAAAGAAAGAATAGTATATTAGTAGAACGCGAAAATGGTGCAGGCTACTATATGGAAACACCAAGATATGATTGGGCATATGCAGTTGTTCGCAATTATTTCTATACGCTAGCGAAAAAAGTAAAAATAGATTCATTGAAAAAAACCACCTATCAGCCACTGGCTGAAGTAGCCACAAAAGTTAGCATGGAATTGTTTTACCATCATATACACTGGAGAACATGGTTTACGCAATTATTATCCTCATCTGACGAGGCTAAAGAGCGTATGAACAAAGCAATTGAAGGAGTAATGGCTGACTTTGGTGATGTTTTCTCTTATGGTAATGCATCTCAAAGCTTTAAAGAATTTGCTTTAATTGAAGATGCAACGGTATTAAAACAAAGATGGGAAGCAGCACTTGAAGAAGTAGTGAAAGCGCTTCATATCGAATCGCCTATCATACAGCAACCAGATCGAAATGGACGTTTAGGGGAACACACTGAGGAACTTGACCGTGCGTTAAGTACGTTATCAGAGGTTTATCGCCTCAATCCTTCTGTTCCTTGGTAAGACTTTTTAGAACATGTGAGGAGGAATAGAGATGTATCAACCGACTTTAGTAGCTGAAAAGGACATTATGGAAGCGCTTGAATTAGTTCAGGACCCTGAAATTAGCACAGTGAGTGTGGTAGACCTAGGGATGATCGAGGGTGTAGAAATACATGATTCCCATGTATCGATTACGATGCTTCCAACCTTTTTAGGGTGTCCAGCACTTGAAATCATCAAGAAGAATGTGGTCGAACAAATCCAAAGTGTAGCGGGGGTAGAAGCAGTAGAAGTATTATTCAAAACTGCACCTCCATGGACTTCAGATCGCATTACGGAAAAAGGACAAAAAGGACTAAAGGCGTTTGGTATTGCTCCGCCTCCAAAGCATTTTACAGAAGACGGTTCTTGGCATGTGGATTGCCCCTATTGCGGATCAACCTATGTCACGCTTGATAATATTTTTGGACCGACAGCCTGCAGAAGTATTTTATATTGTAAATCATGTAAAAATCCATTTGAAGCAATGAAACCAATATCAAACTTAATGTAAAGGGGAATATAAACAATGGTCAAATTAATCGCATTTTACAAGCAACCGGAAGATAAGGCAGCATTCGATGAGCATTATTACAATGTACACGTGCCAATTACTGAAAAAATTCCTGGATTACAAAAAATGAAAGTAACAAAAATGGTCGGTACACCAACAGGAGATGAGCCCAAATTTTATTTAATGTGTGAAATGTATTATGAAAATCATGAAGCATTGAAAAATGGTATGAAGTCACCTGAAGGTAAAGCATCAGCGAAAGATGTAATGGGGTTTGCAGGTAAACTGGTTAGCTTTGCTATCGGTGAAGAAGACGAATGAGTGAATACGTGTTTATAGAAACAAAAGTGGAGGGTTATATTGGCATCATAGAGCTGAACCGTCCGAAGCAATTGAATGCCCTTAATCGTCAAATGATAAAAGAAATTGTTCAGGTAATGGAGAGTTATGATCAGGACGATACCGTGAGAGTCATCTTACTCAAAGGAAAAGGAAGAGCTTTTTCAGCAGGCGCAGATATTGACGAAATGTCGAATGATGATCCCATTCATCTAGAGCTATTAAACCAATTTCAAGATTGGGATCGTCTTTCAGTGATAAAAAAACCGATTATCGGTGCGGTTCAAGGCTTTGTTTTCGGAGGGGGATTTGAACTGGCTTTAAGTTGTGATGTATTGATTGCAGCTGAAGGTACGGAATTCTCCTTTCCCGAAGTTAATCTAGGTGTGATGCCAGGTGCTGGAGGTACACAGCGTTTAACCAAACTTGTAGGTCGCACGCTCGCATTAGAGTGGATATGGAGTGCGAAACGTATTCAAGTAGAAGAGGCGCAATCTCATGGCTTTGTAAATAGAATTGTATCTGGCGAACTATTAGAAGAAGAAACATTAAAGTTTGCGAAAATGATTGCAGAAAAGCCGCCACTAGCTATCCGCCTCATTAAAGATTCCGTTAATAAAGCTGTTGATTATTCTTTATATGAAGGCATGCAATATGAACGAAAGAACTTCTATCTACTCTTCTCTTCAGAAGATCAAAAAGAAGGAATGAATGCTTTTATTGAGAAAAGAAAGCCCAAATTCCACGGAAAATAGAAAGAAGGTTGGCAATGTTCAATACAATTAATTATGAATGTCATGAAGGAATCAGTTGGATCAAGCTGAATCGACCCGATAAATTGAACGCTTTTATTGCAGAAATGAATCGCGAAATTACACAAGCAGTAAAGCAAGCGGCTAAAGATGAAAAAGTACGCTGCATCGTTATTACTGGTGAAGGTAGAGCGTTTTGTTCCGGGCAAGATTTAGCCGAGGTAAATGATGATACGAATCACGGTGATTTACTAAGAAATCATTACACACCGATGGTAAAAGCAATAATGGCTTGCGAAAAACCTATTATTGCGGCGGTGAATGGCGTAGCTGCAGGCGCTGGGTTTAGTTTAGCTTTAGCTTGTGATTTCCGTCTTGCTTCAGAAAAAGCTAGTTTTATCAATGCTTTTGTTAATATTGGTCTAATTCCGGACTCTGGTAATTTACATTTTCTTAGCCATGTAGTTGGCCGAGCGAAAGCGATAGAGATTTCTGTTTTAGGGGAAAAAATCCCTGCGCAGAAAGCCTTGGAGCTGGGTGTGATTAATCGCGTCATTCCACAAGATACTTGGCAAAAAGAAGTAGAGGAATTTGCAATTAAATTAGCAAAAATGCCTACAAAAGCCATTGGCTTAATTAAAAGATACTTAACACTGGCAGAGAATCTCCCGCTAGATGCTTATTTAGAAAAAGAAGCAGAAGGGCAACGAGTTGCTGGTTTAACAAAGGATGCAAAAGAAGGCGTTCAAGCATTTATAGAGAAAAGACAACCTGAATATATCGGGCAATAAAGATTAGGAGTGGTAGACATGGCAACAGTTCAAGAAACAGCTAAAGAAGCAGTATCAATGAAGAGAGATTACTATCACCTGATAATTAATGGCGAAAAAGTAGAAAGCACAGGCGGAGCAACAATCAAAACTTATAACCCTGCTACTGGTGAATTATTGGCAGAGGTGGCAAAAGCGTCAAAAGAAGATGCAGAAAAAGCAGTTTTAGCAGCAAGAGATGCATTTGACAACGGAAAGTGGAAGAAGTTTCCCGTTAATAAAAGATCGCGTATTATGAATAAAATCGCTGCTATTATGCGTAGTCGCTTTAATGAACTCGTTGAATTAGAGATGCTTGATACGGGTAAAACATTAAGCACAGCACAAGGACAAGTGATGCAAGCGATTGAGGATTTTGAATTTTATGCAGGCGCGATTGTTGGTCACCGTGGAACAGTCAATCCAATGGCAGGACAATTTCACAATTATACTGAAAAGGAACCTGTAGGGGTTTGTGCACAAATCATCCCTTGGAACTATCCTCTAATGATGGCTGCTTGGAAGGTTGCTCCTGCGATTGCAGTTGGATGTTCAATCGTTGTGAAACCAGCTAGCTTAACACCACTTACAGCGATTATTTTAGGAGAAATCTGCATCGAAGCAGGTGTCCCGGCAGGAGTAGTAAATATTGTTCCTGGATCAGGTAAAGATGTAGGGAATTACTTAGTTGAGCACGATAAAGTGGATAAAGTGGCTTTCACAGGATCAACACCAATTGGTAAAGATATTATGGCGAAAGCTTCAAATACATTGAAACGCGTGACATTAGAGCTAGGTGGAAAATCACCAAATATCGTTTTCGATGATGCGGATATTGATGCAGCAGTTGTAGGATCAATCTACGGAATTTACTATAACACAGGTCAATCTTGTGAAGCGCGTTCTCGTCTCTATGTACATGAGGATATTTACGATGAATTTGTAGAGAAATTTGTTGCAAAAACAAAGTCATTAACATTAGGTAACCCATTTGATAAGGGGACACATGTTGGTGCCATTATCGATCAGAACCAATGGGATGTCATTGATGGTTATGTGCAATCTGCCAAAGAAGAAGGCGCTGAAATTCTTGCGGGTGGTAAAGGTGCGCAAGTAGAAGGGTTTGAAAATGGCTTTTGGTATGAGCCTACAGTGATTGCTAATGTGAATCATGAGATGAAAGTGGTTAAAGAAGAAATCTTTGGGCCAGTTGTTGTTATCATGAAATTCAAAGATGAAAAAGAAGCAGTTAAACTGGCGAATGATACTGTGTATGGTTTGGGCTCCGCTGTTTGGACAAAAGACGGAGCAAAAGCAACAAGAGTAGCAAACAAAATTGAAGCAGGAATTGTTATGGTGAACTGCCCATTCTCTGCTTTTCCTGGTACACCTTTTGGTGGTTACAAACAGTCTGGTTTCGGTCGTGAATTATGTATTGAAACATTGGATCTTTATACAGAAACAAAAAGTATTATTTCTTACTTTGGGAACAAACCGCTGAACCCATTCGGCATTTAAGGAATACACATATGCGGATGCCAAGACTATTTACCCTTGGCATCCGCCTTCATTTATTAATGGGAAATAGAGGAGGAGAGCATGATGAGTAAAATTGTTGTTGTCGGATCAGGCGTGATGGGCAGAGGGATTGCTTATGTGAGCGCAGTCGGTGGATACGAAGTTGTCTTGAATGATATAAAGGAAGAAGCATTGAACAGTGCAAAAAAAGAGATTGAAAGTATTTTTGCAAAAGGTGTTTCTCGTGGGAAAATTACGGGTGAACAATCAGCCGCGGCTCAAGCGAATCTAAGCTATGCAACAGACTTGAAACAAGTAGTGGCTGATGCGGATCTTGTTATTGAGGCTGTTCCAGAAATTGCGAGCATTAAAAAAGACATTTTTGAAACGATTGATCAATATGCACCTGGACATTGTCGTTTTGCCTCTAATACATCAACAATGAGCCCGACGGAAATTGGCTCCTATACGAACCGCCCAGAAAAAACAATCGCCATGCACTTCTTCAACCCGGTACATAAAATGCCGCTAATTGAAATCATTCGCGGATTAGAAACGAATGATGACACAGTTGCTTTTATTGAAGGTGTTGCTGGCAAAATGGGTAAAGAAACAGTTGTTGTAAATGAGTTTCCAGGATTTGTAACTAGTCGTATGAGTGCGCTCGTCGGAAATGAAGCATTTTATATGCTTCAAGAAGGATTAGGGACGCCAGAAGATATTGATAAAGCGATTAAGTTAGGTCTGAATTATCCGATGGGACCATTCGAATTAGTCGATTTGGTAGGTTTGGATGCAAGATTAAACAACTTAAGGTATCTACATGAAAAATTAGGTGAAAAATACCGTCCTGCTCCATTACTAGAACAATACGTCAAAGCTGGCAGATTGGGAAGAAAATCTGGCAAAGGCGTCTATGATTACACGAAAAAATCAGAGGAGGCATCTGTAAAATGAGAGAAGTTGTTATCGTTGATGCAGTAAGAACACCAATTGGTCGCTATAAAGGCGCATTAAAGGATGTCCGTCCCGATGATTTAGGTGCAACAGTCATTAAAGCATTGGTCGATCGGAACCCTGGGTTACCTGCTGAGCAAATAGAAGAGGTGGTCCTAGGCAATGCCAATCAAGCGGGAGAAGACAATCGGAACGTTGGTCGTATGTCAGCCCTTTTAGCAGGTTTACCTATTGATGTTGCAGGTACAACATTGAACCGTCTCTGTGGGTCCGGATTAGATGCTGTTTTATATGCAGCACGTGCGATTGCCGTTGGGGAAGGTGACGTTTATATTGCTGGTGGTACGGAGAGTATGACGCGTGCACCATTTGTGATGGCTAAACCGAGTAAAGACTACCCAAGAGGTAATATGGAAATGTTCGATACAACGATTGGTTGGCGTTTTACGAATAAAAAGCTTCATGAAATGTATGGCACAGACTCTATGCCTCAAACAGCTGAAAATGTAGCCAAACGTTACAATATTTCTCGTGAAGATCAAGATGCATTTGCTTACGAAAGCCAACAACGTGCAAAAAAAGCTATGGACGCTAATATTTTTAAAAAGGAAATCGTCCCTGTTGTCTATCACGATCGTAAAGGAAATGAAGTAGTAGTGGATACGGACGAGCACCCACGCCCCGATACCTCATTAGAAAAGTTAGCTAAACTACGTCCCATTTTTGAAGGCGGAACAATTACTGCAGGTAATGCTTCTGGTGTCAATGATGGTGCAAGTGCATTGTTAATTATGAGTGCGGATAAAGCAAAAGAGTTAGGACTAAAACCATTAGTATCCTATGTTGCTGGTGCAACAGCCGGACTAGAACCAGCAGTCATGGGACTCGGCCCAATCTATGCATCAAGAAAGGCGCTAAATCGTGCCCATTTATCTACAGCTGATATTGGATTGGTTGAACTAAACGAAGCTTTTGCATCACAATCAATAGAATGCGTGAAACAACTTGAATTAGATACAGACAAAGTTAACGTCAACGGAGGGGCGATTGCCTTCGGTCACCCATTAGGGGCAAGTGGTGCGAGAATTCTTACGACGTTGATATATGAAATGAAACGTAGAAAAGAAACATATGGACTAGCAACGATGTGTATTGGAGTGGGACAAGGAATTGCTGCTATTGTGAAAAATGTAGAAGAATAAAGAATGATATTGTTTGGCCATGTCCCCTTCATGTATAAGGGGACATTGTGGCATTTAATAGGGAGTAAATCTTGTTTTAATAAGTGAAGAGGCAAGAACCATTATCAGAGGAAAGTGATCAATGCAACGTCGTAAGTTCGTTCTTGGTAAATGAGAGCCTCACAAAAGAGAGCATTATAGCAATGGCAAAATCCCAAATTAACAATCCATACAATTATGGTATCACTAGGCTAAACATCCAGCGATCATATCTATCAAATAGTATCCTTTAAAGGAGGAAAACTCAATGACAAACGTATTATTCAAGCTAGAGAATCATATTGCAACGGTTACGATTAATCGTCCAGACGTCCTTAATTGTTTTGATTATGCTACACTGAAAAAGCTTCAAGAAACGGTAGCGGATATGCAAATAAATCCTGATGTACGTGTGGTTATTTTCACAGGGGCAGGAGATAAAGCCTTTAGTGCTGGAGCAGATTTAAAAGAAAGAAAAACATTGAATGAACAACAAACAAGAAGAAATGTCCGCTTAATTCGTGATGTGTTCAATGATATTGCTAATCTACCGATGCCAACGATTGCTGCAATAAACGGATATGCCTTTGGTGGAGGGTTCGAACTGATTCTTGCTTGTGATTTTGCTCTCGCAGTAGAAGATGCTAAATTAGGTTTAACCGAAACGAGCTGGGCCATCATTCCAGGTGCAGGTGGTACACAGCGCTTACCGAGAGTGGTTGGAGAGATGAAAGCGAAGGAGTTAATCTTCACAGCCGCGAAAATATCAGCTAATGAAGCATATGGATTAGGAATTTTGACAAGAGTAGTAGAGAAAGAGGCTTTACAATCGACTTGTATTAACTTCGCACAACAAATGTTGAAAAGCGGGCCTGTTGCGCTTATCCAGGCAAAATATGCAATCTCACAAGGGATGAACACAGATATTCAAACTGGGATGGCGATTGAATCGAAGGCATATGAACTAACGTTACCAACAAATGATCGTGTCGAGGCACTGCAAGCATTTAGTGAAAAAAGACAACCGGTGTTTCAAGGGAAATAACTATTGCGTTTCTTTGTCTTTTTTAGATAAGATAAAAGATAAAGTACGAATGGAAAAAGAGTGTGATAGAAATGGGCAATAATACGCAATCTTTAATCTTTACGATATATGGAGATTACTTGCGTCATTATGGCAATAAGATTTGGATAGGTACGCTCATCCACCTACTGAAAGAATTTGGCCATAATGAGCAGTCAACAAGAGTAGCAATGTCCCGAATGTACAAGCAAGGCTGGGTTCAGTCTGAAAAGAAAGGGAATAAAAGCTATTACTATTTGACCCTGCGTGGAGAAGATCGGATGGAGGAAGCTGCGGGTAGGATATTTAAACTGAACCCGCATAGTTGGAAAGGTAAATGGTGTTTCCTTATGTATTCGATTCCAGAGGAAAAACGCCAGGTTCGTGATGAGTTCAGAAAAGAGCTTGTTTGGAGTGGATTCGGTAGTTTTCAAAATGGTTTTTGGATCTCACCAAATAACCTAGAAAAAGAAGTCAAGCAACTTGTTAAGAAGTATGAGATAGAGTCTTATGTTGACTTCTTTGTTTCAGAATATAAGGGGCCTCAAGATAGCCTGTCATTAGTGGAGAGAAGTTGGCCTGTAGATGAAATTCAAGCAAAGTATGAAGAGTTTATTTCTACATATAGTAAGCAATATATTATTCATCAAAGTATGATCCAAGATGGGAAAATGACTAAAGCAGAATGTTTTGTCGAAAGGACATTACTTGTTCATGAATACCGTAAATTTCTCTTTATCGATCCAGGTCTACCGAAGGAGCTTCTTCCTGTAGAGTGGAATGGGAACCATGCAGCACTTTTATTTACGCAATATTATAAATTACTTGCAGAACCTGCTAATGAATTCTTCGAAGAGATTTTTCGGAAGGATAATGATATCAAACGAAAAGATGCTGATTATGATGTGTCGAAGCATCCTTTAATGAGTGAAGAATAAAACGATGGCTATTTCAGCCATCGTTTTTCACTTGTTGCCCTTGAAATTCTGCGCCTTTTTGCACATAACTATCAATAGAAAGTTGTATTAACGCCAGATCCTTCTCATCGATTGCACGTACAACTTTTCCGGGTGAGCCGATCACAAGGGAGCGTGGCGGAATTTTTTTATTGGCTGGTATAAGCGTATTGGCACCAATAATACATTCTTCTCCAATGTGTGCCCCATCTAAAATGGTTGATCCCATACCTACAATTGAGCGCTTACCAATATGGCAACCATGAAGAACAGCATTATGGCCTACTGTTACTTCATCTTCAATAATTGTTGGTGAACCTTCGTATAGATGAATGGTTGCATTATCTTGAATACTACAACGTTCTCCAATGATTATTCTATCTTCATCTCCTCTAATGACAGCATTAAACCAAACAGAGGATTGTTTTCCAATGATTACATCACCAATAATATAAGACCCTGGTGCTTGAAATACGGTTTGATCTACAGAAGGTTTTTTGTCTCGGTAAGGTATGATCATTATTTTTTCCTCACTTTTATATTTTTTAGAATTGTCATACATTAAAATTTATTATAACATAATTATTACAGGTGGTGAAAAAATGAAATACTTAACAACTCTTTTAAATATTCAATATCCCATTATTCAAGGAGGGATGGGCAATATCAGCTCTGCACAATTAACAGCGGCTATATCTGAAGCAGGAGGCTTAGGGACAATCGGGTGTGGGACATCATCCGTTGAAGAAGTAGCCGAAAAGATTAAAGCAGTGAAAAAAATGACAACAAAACCGTTTGCCGTCAATATTCCCCTGACTGTTACAGAAGACGTGATAGGGATGATGAAATTGGTTATAAAAGAGCAAGTGCCGATTGTTTCTCTATCAGCTGGTAATCCAGCACCATACATAGCTAAGCTACATGAGGTGGGGATAAAAGTCATTGTCGTTGTCGCTTCAGTGAAACATGCTATGAAGGCGGAACGAGCAGGAGCGGATATATTAGTAGCGGAAGGTTTTGAGGCAGCAGGAATTAACTCAAGCTTAGAACTTACGACTTTTACGTTAATTCCACAAATCGTCAAGGCTGTTAATGTTCCAGTTGTTGCAGCTGGTGGTATTGGTGATGGGAGCGGATTAGCAGCAGCTATGATGTTAGGAGCAAGTGGTTGCCAAATGGGAACGAGGTTTATTGCCACAGAAGAAGCACCTTTTCATGAAAACTATAAGAAAAAAATCATTCAGGGTGACGACCTTTCAACAATGATATTGGGCAGACCACATGGGAAAGTAAGAAGAGTCATCACTGTGCCGTATGCTCAAACAGTGCTAGCGGAACAGGAAAATGATTCAGTTGAACAATATTTAGCAAAAACATCAGAAACACAGCATGTATTAGGCGCTATTGAGGGTGATTTTGAAAACGGCTTCATAAATGGTGGTCAGGTTGTTGGGCTTATTGACAGAATCCCAACTGTGAAATTCTTAATTGAACAAATGATGAAGGATTTAGAAGCGCAGGTAAGTGAAATTCATCAGCAGTTATTTAAATAAGGAGTCACGACATTACTAGATGAACTAATTTCAAAAACGAACAATAACAAATTATAGTTTATAAAAAATTATTTGCAAAAAAGTCCGTTCCATTGCACTACAGACACTCGCTTTCCGCGGGGAGGGGCTGAGCCTCCTCGGCATTGCCTGCGGGGTCTCAGCTTTCCCTCTATTTCCCGCAGGAGTCGAGTGTCTTCCGCTTCATTTCACTATTCTTATTCATATAAGGATTCAAATCACAGAAAAAAACCGAATGATTAGATGTTAGATACGCCTTAATCATTCGGATAAATTATTAGCTATATACTTATGTCCCAACCTCTATGCTTTATGCCACGTGATTTTGTTTTCGTTTTTTTGCCTTTTCTGCAGTCGCAGTAAACAATACATCAGAAGATGAGTTCAATGCGGTTTCACAAGAGTCTTGTAGAACTCCAATAATGAATCCAACTGCAACGACTTGCATGGCTACATCATTAGAAATCCCGAACAAGCTAGCTGCTAGAGGAATTAATAATAGAGACCCCCCAGCCACACCTGATGCACCGGCAGCAGATACAGCAGATAAGACACTTAAAATAATGGCTGTCCATAGATCTACTTCAATACCTAGAGTATGGGCAGCGGCTAGTGTTAATACGGAGATAGTCACAGCAGCTCCTGCCATATTAATTGTAGCACCTAGTGGAATAGAGATAGAATAAGTATCTTCATCTAAATCCATCTTTTTACAAAGATTTAAGTTTACAGGGATATTAGCAGCAGAGCTTCTAGTGAAGAATGCAGTAATCGCACTTTCTCTTAATGTTTGTAAAACCATTGGATAAGGGTTTTCTCTTGTGAAAAAGAAAACGATTAATGGATTTACTACAAGTGCAATAAAGAACATACAGCCAAGCAGCAAGATTAAAAGCTGTCCATATTCTGTTAATGCGGAAAGTCCATTTGTAGCAATCGCATCAAAAACAAGACCTAAAATACCGATTGGTGCTAACTCAATTACCCATTTAACAATAGTGGTGATAGCTGTTGAGATATTGGCTAATGCAATTTTTGTTGTATCTGCAGCAATCGATTTCAAAACAACGCCCAGTACGATTGCCCAAGCTAAAATACCAATATAATTTGCATTCATTAATGCGTTAACTGGATTATCTACTATATTAAATAACAATGTTTGCAATACTTCCATGATACCACCTGGAGGTGTAACATCTTCTGCTCCAGTTTGAAGTGTCAGGTTAACAGGGAATATGAAGCTAGCAATAACAGCGATAGCACCAGCTGAGAATGTACCTATTGCATATAGTAAAATGATCGTCTTCATATTTGTTTGTTGCCCAACTTTGTGGCTGCTGATAGCGTTAATAACTAAAAATAAGACTAATACAGGCGCAACAGCTTTTAAAGCACCGACAAATAGAGAACCAAATATAGAAATCCAACTAGCTTGTGGAACAACTAAAGCTAATATAATACCAATAATCAGACCAGCTAGAATACGCTTTACTAAACTAATTTCGCTCCATTTACGTATGAAGTTTTTCATGATGATCCTCCAAATTCAAATTTAATATATTAATATAATGTACAGTTGTCACGTCCACGTGGACAATATCTTTCAATAAGTGTATCACGAATTGTTCATTAACGGAATAAGAAATTATTTCGAAATATTCATTTTTGATAGATGATTTTCCTTCAAAAAGTCTATGTGTTGCTCTTTCTTTAATAGATAAAAAATAAAAATAGTAAATGCAAATGGCTTTCGCAAGATATGTTACTTCCTGTTCGCTAGTTTGAGATTTTTTGTGATCGTTTAACTTAATGATTATTGTCTTCCTTTTTATTACATATTTAATATATTTATAAAGCAGAGACGAAGGTATTTGAATTTACCTAGGTTTATAAAAACGTAAGTTTCTGCTCTATTATTTCATCTTGATCGTATAGATATTCCACAGGTAAATACCATTGAATGGAATGTTATTGTAAAATATTTCATAAATGAAATACTATTGACTGCAGCTTGATTATCTGCAATAATAAACTCAATTAAATACTGGTACCTTTAATTCAGTCCAGAGAGGCTGGCAAGGGCAGCGGATAACATTATTTCTGTAGTGATATAGTATTTTCTAGAGAGAAATACTATATATAATCATATACAGATAATGAAATTAGAGGCTAATTGTCAGATCTTACTGATGATTAGTCTCTTTTTTTCTGCTTTTTGGTATCAGAAAACTGATGGAGGGATTTACATGAGTAAAATCGATCAAGAGTTTTCGTGGCAAGCGGTGCCAAAATCGCAGAGAAATAATTTCTGGAAGACATTATTCGTTATGTTAGGGTTCACGTTTTTCTCAGCAAGTATGTTAGCAGGAGGAGAGCTTGGTATAGGGCTGAGCTTTAGTGAGTTTATTGTCATCGTCCTCTTAGGGAATTTACTATTAGGCATATATACAGGTGCTCTTGCACATATTGCTGCCAAGACAGGATTGTCCACACATCTATTAGCTAAATATGCTTTTGGAGAGAAAGGGTCGTATTTGCCTTCCTTTTTACTAGGATTTACACAAGTTGGTTGGTTTGGTGTTGGTGTGGCTATGTTTGCTGTTCCTGTAGCAACAGCGCTAGATTGGAATGTGTATGCACTTATCTTTGGTTTCGGTATTGCGATGACAATCACTTCACTCTACGGGATGAAGTCATTGGTTATTTTAGGGTTTATTGCAGTACCTGCAATCACGCTCTTGGGTGGTTATTCAGTTATAGAAGGAATTTCTTCTTTTGGTGGCTTAGAAGGCTTAATGGATTACACACCTGCGCAAACGATGACGGTTGCTGCAGCATTGTCCATCTGCATAGGGTCATTTATAAGCGGCGGAACATTGACACCTGACTTTGCAAGGTTTGCTAGGACTTCTAAGCAAGCCGTAACAGCAACAGTCATCGCCTTTTTCTTAGGAAATTCACTTATGTTTTTATTTGGTGCAGTCGGTGCGATGGCATATGGTTTAGCTGATATATCTGAAGTCATGTTTTTACAAGGATTGATGATTCCAGCTGTACTTGTATTAGGACTTAACATCTGGACAACAAATGATAACGCCTTATATGCATCGGGGCTTGGTTTTGCCAATATTACGAAGATTTCCAAGAAAGTATTTGTTGTCGTAAATGGTTTGATTGGTACAATCTTTGCTATGTGGATGTACAATAACTTCGTTGGTTTCTTAAATATCCTAAGTGCTGCCGTACCATCTATCGGTGCGATTATCATAGCAGATTATTTCTTCATTAAACGTAGAAACTATGTAGAATTTGAGCAAGTGAAATTTAAAGTCATTAATTGGGTGGCCATGGGAGCATGGGCACTAGGGGTTACTTTTGCTCAAATTATGCCGGGCATTACACCTCTTAATGCATTGTTTGGCACAGCAATCATTTATATCGTTTTAACCTTCATTGTAGCAAAAATATCAAAATCTAAGGGGATGACAACAAATGATCATACAGAACGCGAAATTACGGGGTAAAGAAGGGCTATGGCAATTAATTATTAAAGATGGTGTTTTTCACGAGATTACTCAAAAAACAATTGAAGTTCCAGATGGTGAACAAGTAATTGATGTTGATGGGGCGCTCACTTTACCTCCATTTATTGAACCTCATATTCATCTGGATACAACTTTAACAGCAGGTGAGCCAGAATGGAATAGAAGTGGTACTTTATTTGAGGGAATCCAAAGATGGTCAGAGCGTAAAGCATTTTTAACTCCAGAAGATGTTAAAACAAGGGCGAAGCAAGCGCTAAAATGGCAAATTGCCCAAGGGATTCAGCATGTTCGCACACATGTCGATACCACTGATACAACCTTAACAGCTGTTAAAGCTTTATTGGAAGTAAAAGAAGAAATGAAAGACTATGTTAATATCCAGCTTGTTGCTTTCCCGCAAGAAGGGATTTTATCGTATCCAAGTGGGGCAGAGCTGATGGAAGAAGCGTTGAAAATGGGTGTCGATGTCGTTGGTGGCATTCCACACTTTGAATTTACAAGAGAATATGGCGTAGAGTCGATGAAGATTGCTTTTGACCTTGCCGAAAAATACAATCGTTTAATTGATATCCATTGTGATGAAATAGATGATGAACAGTCACGTTTTGTTGAAGTTGTAGCTAAAGAGGCGTATGAGCGGGGTTTAGGAACACGAACAACAGCAAGTCATACGACAGCGATGGGGTCTTATAATGATGCATACACATATAAGCTGTTCCGCTTACTAAAGATGTCTAACATTAATTTTGTTTCAAACCCATTAGTCAATATTCATTTGCAAGGTAGATTTGATACGTATCCAAAAAGAAGGGGATTGACTAGGGTAAAAGAAATCCAAGAAGCAGGACTTAATATTTGCTTTGGTCATGATGATATTTTTGATCCTTGGTATCCTCTTGGAACAGGCAATATGTTACAAGTACTTCATATGGGTATTCACGCTTCCCAGTTGCTCGGTTATGAACAAATTGTCAATTCAATCGATTTGATTACGAAAAATAGTGCAAAGACATTACAAATCGAGGATGAATATGGTATTGATAAAGGTAAACCGGCGAATTTTATTATCCTTGAAGCAGAAAATGAATATGAGGCCGTTAGGAAACAAGCGACAGTCCTTTATTCTATTCGCGGAGGTAAAGTGATAGCTGAAACGAAGCCACAAGTAACTAATATTACATTTGGAGATCATGTTGAGCAAGTTGATTTTAAAAAATGAATCTAACGATATTAACCACAGAGGAATCTGTGGTTTTTTCTATAGGGGGTTTTTGAATGAAGTACACTAAATTATTTATCGGCAAAAGGAAGAGGATTGGTTTTAGTAAAAGGGTATGAATAATATCTAGTTTTTCGATTTTTAACCCCTCTATTATTAACTACTAAGACCATTTTACAATCTCAGCCAGTTTTCTGTTGGATCCACCGCAGGTAGAGCGGCTGATAGTGCCTTAACTTTTGCCGTCAATCATTTCCCAAAAGTGCCAAGAGGCTTTGGACATTTGTTTCTCTTTGAGGCGCAAAATAACAGGTTCCATTTGATATTCATAAGATTGTATTGCTCGAACTTCAATATTTTCAAACAGCTGAGGAGCATTGTCCATTTGCGGAATCATCGATATCCCCAGGCCTTTACTGACAAGTTGGATGGCCATCATCACATCTTTACATTCAATAATGATATTTGGAGTTAAATTTCTTTCCTCAAAGGACTTAAGGATATTTTCAGTGAAAGTCAAACCTTCTAGTGCTCCTAATAAGATGAAAGGAAAGGAAGCTATTTCTTCAAAAGTTGTTCTGTCAGGAGACAGTTGATCTGCCCATTCACTTGGAATAATCGCTACACAAGATCGTTTGTTCAAACTTTTTATTTTGTATTGCTCATTATTCATTGGTCTTAATAGAAAAGCCATATCGATTTCTCTTTGGTCGAGTCTTTTCAATAATTCCTCGGTATTACCGTTTAAAATACTGACCTTGACATAGGGAAATTCCTTTCGATATAAGCTGATATAATCAAGCAGCAGATTTGAGCAAGAAGAAGATACCCCGATTCGCACAGTTCCAGCATCTCCTCGTTCGATTTCTTGTATTTGTTCTTCTACAACTTGCATTTCCATTAACATTTGTGTTGCATATTTGTACAAAATGATTCCTGTCTCTGTTAACTCCCATTTTTCTCGGTAACGATGAATTAAGGTAGAACCTAAGTCGGTTTCTAGCTTTTTTAAAACTTGGCTCAAAGGGGGTTGCGCCATATGCAGAACTTTTGCTGCTTTAGAAATACTCCCTTGATCGACGATTGTTTTATAATATTGAAGCTGTCTGATATCCATTATTTCTCCCCTTTCATCATATGTAATTTGATATAACTAGTTTATCATATATATATTTTTTATATATTTGTTTCGATGATAAAATGAGTAAGTGAAACATTGAACAAATTAGAATCGGGTGAAACAAATTATGGCTAAAAGACTAGTTCTTTATGTACTAGGCTTATTTTTTTTATCACTAGGCGTTAGTTTTTCTATTCAAGCTGATTTAGGGGTTTCACCAGTATCATCATTACCTTATGCGTTAAGTTTAAGTACTGGTATGAAAATCGGTATGATGACTGTCGCTGCGAATATTCTATTTATTATTGTTGGAAGCATTTTGACTAAATCTTTTATTGTGAAAGAGGTTGTTGGTCAACTGATTATTTCGTTCTTATTCGGTGGATTTATGGATTTAACTTTGCTTTTAGTCCAACTTTTTCCATCACCACAAACAATTGGGATGAAAATTATCTTCTTGCTTATTAGTTTATTTGTTGTGGCAGTAGGCCTGTTAGGATATTTTAATGCTAAGTTACCACTTATGCCTTATGATGCCTTAACCTATTCCATCAGTGCGCGTTTTAAGATGGTTTTTAGTAAGGCGAAAATTACAAGCGATTTATTGAATGTCTGTGTCGCCGGTGCTGTTTGCCTCATCTTTGTCCATTCACTAGGAGCTATCGGGGTTGGCACAGTTATAGCGGCTTATTTTATTGGTAAGATCCTTGGTTGGATGACAAAATTATACGAAGTACCGTTAAAAGAATGGCTGTGGGCAAAGCCACAAGAGGAATTAAGTAAGATTAACTAAGGGGTAATATAAAATAATTCATCATAACCAGTGAGGGATGGGGATGCCTTGCTGGTTATTTTTTAGTTAAGAAAGATATTTTGTTGTTTACGCTAATCTAGTTGGAGGAGAATAAAAGACAAACCGGCAATATAACCGGTTCTCAATTTGATTCTCCCTCTTCCAATTGCTTTAATTTCTCATGATATCTTTTATGGGCTCCTTTTAAGGCAACAATTACTGCTGTGGTGGATGGTGCGAAATAGTGCTTTTCTATCCGGTTGATAAGGCCTTGAAGGTCTGTACTCATGTCAAATCCAATCATTAATCTCTTAAAGAAATCTTGCGTCAGTCCAGTTATAAAGGTAAATTCTGCGTTGATAATTTTATGGTTAGTAGAATTGATTTCGAGTACAATACCTGCGTGTTTGTATACTTCATACATCGCTGTGCCTTGTGGAGCTTTGGCATAAGCAGTAACAAGTACGGAGCTAAGTTCATTTTGTGCCATGATAGTGGCTCCCTTCTATTTCGGTTTACTAAACAGTTCTATTTTATCATATAACTTAAAAGGTTTTTAGAATTGAAAATTTTCCATTGACTATCTAAATCTTTTAAAATATGATAATACTATCAAAATGATTTGAATATATTATTCTTTCTGAAGAAAAGCGTCTTCTTAACGATGAAATTCACCTTTCATAACACTTAAGGATACCTAGCTTTTTCAAGGAGATAAGAGTCGAGTAATTTTCTTATTTTCCTGGGATAGCTAGGTTTTTTTGTTTTTGTTAAATTAAGGTAATTCATATAAATGCTGGAGGGGGGAGTTATTAGAATGACTAAAAGAATCGCTGTTATTGGTGGAGGAACAATGGGAATAGGGATTGCCCAATTGTTTTCTACAAATGGGTATCAAGTTACGTTAGTAGATGTGAATAAAGAAGCATTATATTTAGCAAAAGAGAGAATGGAATATCAACTTTCTGCTCTTCTTTCCAATTCAGATGATGTTAAAAGTGTAATGGCATCTGTCTCTATGACTGTAGAAATGAGTGAAGTGGAAACAGCTGAGTTCATTATTGAAGCAGTCCCCGAAAAACGAGACCTGAAACAACAGGTGCTACAGGAAATAGAGAGGTTTTGTGCAGAGGAGACGATTATTGCAACAAACACATCAGGGTTGTCTATTGATAGCTTAGCTGAATGCCTAACCTATCCACAAAGGATGATGGGTACACATTTTTTCATGCCAGCTCATGTCATTCCACTCGTTGAAGTGGTAAAAGCAAAAGCAACATCGGAAGCAGCTACAGACAAAGTGATGTCACTATTAAAAGAGGTTGGCAAAAAGCCAGTACTGATTAAGAAAGACATCCCAGGATTTATTGCCAATCGCATTCAACATGCAATGGCAAGAGAGGCCATTTCACTATTAGCTTCAGGTGTCGCATCAGCAGAAGATATTGACACTGTTATTCGTTATAGTTTAGCGCCTCGGTTATTATTTAGCGGACCGCTTGAACAACGAGATTTAAATGGACTAGATGTTCATTTTCATATTGCTTCATACTTATATCCAGATCTCGAAAATCGGACAGATCCTGATCCATTTTTTGTGAAAAAGGTAGAAGCAGGAGAGCTGGGTATAAAAAGTGGGAAAGGTTTTTATGATTGGCAAGATAGAAATGTACAAGCAATTGTAGAAGAAAAGAATCACGCAATTTTGCAAATAATGAAAGCGCTTAAAGATAGAGACAACAAGGAGGGGAACTAGATGGAAAAAATGACAAACTTCTTCACGAATTTAATGAGGAAGTATTTACCTGATGCATTTGTATTTGCTATTGGATTAACGATTTTAACAATGATTCTAGCCATGTTGATTGAGGGACAAACACCAAAAGAACTTGTGCTAGCATGGGGAGATGGGTTTTGGGATTTATTAGCCTTTACGACACAAATGGCTGTTATTTTAGCTATGGGTTATGTTTTAGCAACTGCACCTCTAACGGATAGGTTATTAAATAAAATTGCGGCTAAAGTAAAAACACCTAAGGGTGCAATTATAGTGGCCACTTTAGTTGGGTCGATTGGTAGCTATCTAAACTGGGGATTTGGGTTAGTTATCGGAGGAATTATCGCCCGTAAATTAGCAATGAATGTAAAAGGTGTGCATTATCCCTTAATTATTGCAGCGGCATATAGTGGTTTTACCTTTTACGGTTTAGGTTTATCAGCTAGTATTCCTGTGCTCATTTCTACACCAGGTCATCCAATGGAAGCGGCAATGGGCATAATCGGTTTAAGTGAAACCATTTTCTCTTTACCAATGGTAATTACAACGGTTGTCTTATTAATTACTTTGCCACTTGTTAATGCTGCTCTTCACCCAAAGAATAAAGAGAATGTAAGAGAGATAAATCCTGCTTTATACGAAGAGAAAAAAGAAGCATCAGTGAATATATTAGGCGATGATACTTTTGCTTCTAAGATTAATAATAGCCGATTACTTAGTTATGCTATTGGTATCATTGGTTTAGTTTATATCCTTTTCTATTTCATCGATGGTAACACAATGAATCTTAATATTATTAACTTTATTATTCTTTTCTTAGGAATTATTCTTCTTGGAACACCTGCGAAATATACACAAAGCTTAAATAGTGGAATTGGTACAATATCAGGAATCATTCTTCAATTTCCGTTTTATGCAGGAATCATGGCGATTATGGCATCATCGGGTCTAGTTGATACAATTGCTGCTATATTTGTTAATTTTTCAACGGCAGAAAGTTTACCGTTCTGGGGAATTATTAGTTCTTTCTTTATTAATTTCTTTGCTCCATCTGGCGGCGGTCACTGGGTTGTTCAAGGACCATTTATGATTGATGCGGCGAAGGAGTTAGGAGCAAGTCTTAGCCAAACATCTATGTCTGTTATGCTTGGTAATGCATGGAATGATGTGATTCAACCCTTCTGGATTTTACCAGCGCTCGCTTTATCAAAGCTAAAGCTTAAAGATATAATGGGTTATTTAGTAATGATTATGTTTTATGTAGGAATTATTTATATTGCAGCTTGTTTAATATGGGGTTACTTACTATAAAAGGAGGAGCTAATAATGAAAGTAGTCGATTTATCTGTTGTTTTATATGATGGTCTGGTATCATTCCCGTCTCATCCAAAGGTGGTATTTATGGATCATGTTACACATGACTTTTCCAAACCGCGATATCAAGCTCCGTGTGAAGGATATGCGAGTAAAACGATTATCATGTCTGATCATAGTGGTACACATATGGATGCTCCCTATCATTTCTTTAAAGATGGTTGGACAATTGAGCAAATCCCTGTGGAGGCAACAATGGGGAATGCCGTGTTGGTAGATGTTTCTCATAAGAGTGCAAATGAGCCTGTAACAAGAGATATGGTAGAAGAGGTTGTTCGTCGTGACAATCTAAAAGTGAAGAAGGATGATATCGTTTTATTTCGCTGCTGGCCAGGTGAATGGAATGCTGCAGGTTTTCATGATTGCTTATCATTAGATCCTTCTGTTGCTAGTTGGGTAGTGGAACATAAAGTAAAAGCGATTGGTCTTGATCTTCCTAATGCCGATATTAATACAAATATGCAACGTAATGTTCATATGGAGTTACTTGGCCGAAATATCATGATTTTTGAGAATGTAGTAAATCTAGAGAAGTTAACAAAGAAACATTTTTATTTTATGGGAACGCCACTAAACCTAAAAGGAATGACGGGCTCACCAATAAGAGCTTTAGCGATAGAAGAATGGTAAAAGAGAGAGGGAGAGCTTTGTATGAAAGCAGTAGTAAAAACTAATAGATCACGAGGTATTGAAATAAAAGATGTAGAATCGCCTACTTTAAAAGAGAATGATGTGCTAGTACAAGTGCTAGCTGCTAGCATTTGTGGAAGTGACCTTCATATGTACGAAGGGATGAATGCGTATGAATGGGTATCTACCCCTGTCACGCTAGGACATGAATTTGCTGGAGTGGTCGTGGAAGTTGGTCATAAGGATCATGCTCATTTGATTGGCAAAAATGTAGTCATTAATCCGTATATTCCTTGTGGCCATTGTGAGAATTGTTTGAAAGGGCAAACGAATCTATGTGACCATGGCAAAGGTTCCATGAGTAAAGTGCCGGCAGAATCATTACGATACGGTTTTAGAGAAAATGGTGGAATGGCAGAGTATGCTTCTATCCATTATCAAAATGTACTCCCACTTCCCGAGGAGGTTGCTATTGAGGTGGCAGGGATGCTAGAAGCAATTGGAATTGGTGTACGCGCAATAGAAAGGGCGAACATTCTGCCGGGTGAAACAGCGGTTGTTATTGGACCGGGACCCATTGGATTATCAATGGTTGCCTCCCTATCCAACTATGGATTTAAACAATTGATTGTCACTGGATTAACAAAGGACAAAGATCGTTTGACATTAGCATTAGAGCTAGGTGCTACTGATATTGTGTATGTTGATGATGAAAACTTATTAGAGGCCATTGCTCATAAGACGAATGGAAATGGCGTAGATCATGTTTTTGAAACGAGTGGGTTTAATGGTTCACTGACAGATGCTGTGAGAATATGCAAAAAAGGTGGGGAAGTCTTACTTATTGGTATTAGCCCGCAAGAAAGTACCATAGCTACTAGTGAAATTGTACGTGGTGAGATTGATATAAAAGGAATATACGGAGTGACAGAACAAACGATGAAACGTGCGATTGCCATGGCAGCATCAGGAAAGTATCCATATGAAAAACTTATTACACATACGTACGCTTTGGAAGAGGCAGAAGCAGGATTTAAAGCAGGCATAAGTAAAGAAGCGGTAAAGGTAATATTAAAGCCATCAGGAGAATGAGTTTATATAGGATGGGCAAATGCAAACGAACAATCTCTAATCTTGGGTTGTTCGTTTTTTGAGTTAGTGATTATTTCATGAGGAATTTTCGGTATAATCTTACGCTATCAATAAAATATAGGTTGTATCATTTTATCGTCTTATTTCGTATGCTTCTGCCCACACTATAGAGAATTGATTGTATGAGTAGATAGATTATTCAGAAAGAATCCTGCTATAATGTAAAGAATCTATAAATACTGGAGAACTGTATGAAAAAGTTATTGAAAGTTCCTATAAAAATTAAGATTCTCGTCCTTATAGTTATTTTAATTATTTCTATTATTGTATTGTTATCGGCGATGTATATCGTGATGAAATTAAATGATGATATGGCTAAGGCTGAAGAGTTAACAATGCAGACAGCAAAGACCATTTCTTATATGCCGGCATTACATGACTATTACAACTCTTATAAACTAGTAAATACTTTAGGAAATGTAGTAAATCAAGTAAAAAAGATAGACAATATGGAAGTGTTTTTTCAAAAACGCAATGGCATGATTATCGCCTCGACTGATGATGAATATACTTTTGGAGAATTAACAATAGAAGAGCATGAAAAGGCACTTATTTATGGAAGCTCTTATGTGATGCAAACAGTAGAAGAAGATAAAAAAGTGATTAAGGCCGTTGCGCCTATAATGGTCGATTATGGTGAATATAAAAAAGTAGAGGGAGCAGTCATTGTCCTTTTTGAAGTGAACCATTTATATGAAGCCATTTGGGAGGATATTAGAGAAATACTTAAAGTATCTGTGATCATCTTGTTTCTTGGTATCTTTGCTGGTTATTCATTGACTAATAGTATTAGGAAAGACACATTAAACTTAGAACCTTATGAAATTGCTGCCATGTTCAGAGAGAGAAACGCTATACTCCATTCAGTGAAGGAAGGGATTCTTTCTATTGATGAAAAAGGGATGATTACGATGGTCAATACTTCCGCTGCTCAGCTATTGACATTAGAGAGTGGAGTAGAAGGGAGATTAGTAGAGGAAGTCATTTCTTCAGAGGTAATGATTGAAGGACTGAAGAGTTGTAAGAAACAAGTAAATGTTGAAATACAAATTGATGAGAAAGCCATTATCATGAATACACAACCGATTATAGAAGCTGGGAAGAGAATTGGTACAGTAGCAAGCCTCCGAGATCGTACTGAAATTAAACGAATGATAGATGCCATATC
Organism: Cytobacillus kochii; assembly: GCF_020171845.1. Classification (GTDB taxonomy): domain Bacteria; phylum Bacillota; class Bacilli; order Bacillales; family Cytobacillaceae; genus Cytobacillus; species Cytobacillus kochii. Next base: position 144,789 of record NZ_JAIVAM010000001.1, read on the forward strand.
TGAAGTGAAACAGTACTCTGATGATTTACGAGCACAATCACATGAATTTACGAATAAGTTATATGCCATCTTAGGCTTGCTTCAATTAGATAAAAAGGAGAAAGCGATTGAATTCATAAACAGCGAAGCAACATTATTAAAAAAAGAAGAAAAAATCATTTTTACAAAAATAAAGGATGAACGAGTGCAAGCGATATTATTAGGAAAATTAGGACAAGCTTCCGAAAAGAAAATAGACTTTGTAATAGATAAAGAGAGTTCTTTAGAAGGGTTACCAGATAACCTCACTTTATCGTCCCTTATTATTATTCTAGGAAACTTAATTAGTAATGCTTTCGATGCAGTAAAAGAGAATGCGCTCAAGGAAGTGAAATTTTTTGTTACCGATATTGGAGACGAGATTATTTTTGAAATCCAAGATAATGGAACGGGAATTGCTGAAGAAATGACACAGCAACTATTCGAAAAGGGACAATCATCTAAAGGGAAAAATCGTGGTTACGGGCTCTTTAATGTTCAAGTAGAGATAGAATCTCTAAATGGTGTGATTGAATATAGCAGTGATGAGCATAAGGGTACAATCTTTACAGTATATTTACCAAAGGAAGAGGGGAGTAAAAATGGAAATCATTAAAGTAGCAATAGCCGAAGATGATTATCGGATTGCGCAACTTCATGAAGAGTATATAACTAGAATAGATGGGATGAAGGTAATTGGAACAGGTTTAAATGCTCATGCAATGATGGAACTGTTACAACTGCATCCAGTTGATTTATTACTTATGGATATATATATGCCAGATCGTTTAGGAATTGATCTATTAGAGGAAATAAGGGAGAAGTATCCTCTTGTAGATATTATTTTAATTACAGCAGCGAACGAGAAAGATTATTTATTGAAAGCACTAAAATATGGAGTGATCTCTTACTTAATTAAACCGGTTTCATTGGATGTATTTATTGCAACCTTAGAAAGGTACAAAGAAGAAAAGGGGAAATTCGCTTCTGTCACTGAAGTCAATCAACAGGTTGCCGATTATTTCTTTGGTCGCACGCAAACAGACATATTACATAAACAAACGGGTTTGCCAGCTGGTATCGATCACGTTACGCTTGAGAAAGTGCGCTCCATTCTACAAAAGGGAGGAACAGGTTTAACAGCTGACAAGGTCGGAGAGAAAATGGGAGCATCTCGTACAACAGCTCGCCGTTACTTAGAATATTTAGTAAGTATAAACAAAGCTTATGTTGAACAAGTATATGGGGTTGTGGGGAGACCCGAGAGAAACTATTTTTATCGTTGAAAAACTGGTCGTAAAGGGACCGGTTTTTTTATGTATAAGAGAGAAAACATAGGTCGGTGTATGGTATGTCGTATTGTCACTTATAGTTATTGTGAAATAAAGCACAAATGAACACAATGAATTTAATTGATTTTAAGTTTTTAATAGACAATTTTAAGAAAACGTTTACATTTATTTATTCAGAATTTAATATTAACTCAGAATTTAACAAGATAAGGGGAGTGGATATAGTGAAAAAGCTGGTAGTTTTCGTTCTAGCTGTTCTTATATTAACAGCGTGTTCTTCCAATTCAACTTCAGGAAATGGGGAATATCCAACAAAAAATATAGAAGTAGTAGCTCCGGCATCACCTGGTGGCGGATGGGATTTAACAGCTCGATCTGTGCAAAAAATTCTTAAGGATAATAGCCTAGTAGATAATAATATTAATGTTATTAATAAGCCAGGCGGCGGTGGTGAAGTTGGGTGGAGCTATCTGCATACGAAGGATAGTCATTATCTTGCTGTAAACTCTAGTCTACTATTAACCAATCATTTCTTAGGACAAAGTAAGTTAACTTATGAGGATTTTACACCTCTTGCGACTTTAGCAACTGAATGGCAGGCTATTGCTGTATCAGTAGATGCTCCATATGAAAATATAAATGACTTGTTTGAAGATATTAAGAATGATCCAGCATCTATAAAAATTGGCGTAGGACCAGGTCTAGGCAATGATGATCATCTATCATTTGTGCAAGCGGCAGGAATGAGGGATGTGGCAGCAAAAGACTTAAATTTCCTCGTCTATGATGGCGGTGGTGGGGACGTAGTGACAGCCCTTTTGGGAAATCATGTAAATGCGGTCACGACTTCATTATCAGAAGTTAAGGAACAACATATAGCTGGCAAGCTAAAGATTTTAGCGGTGTCTTCGGAAGATAGATTAGAAGAATTAGAAGATGTACCTACATTAAAAGAAGAAGGTATTGACATGGTTTTCCCCCATTGGCGAGGTATTATGGGGCCACCAGATATGACAGAAGAAGAAATCAAATATTGGGATGAAAAATTGGGAGAAATGGTTAAGAGTGAAGAATGGGCTGAACTTTTAACAAATAATGATTGGGATGATTTTTACCAGAATAGTAGTGATACGAAAGCGTTTTTCGATGAACAAGCAGAATTATATAAGGATTTAATTGGCGAATCAGGGCTGGTTCAGTAAGGGAGGATTTGTTAAGTGAGAATCATCAAAATAGGTTTACCCATATTAATGATAGCCGTTAGTTTAGTTTTCCTAATCAGCTCATTTCAGATCCCAAAAGCTACATTAGGTAGTGCTAATGGACCTCTATATTTTCCTATTGGCATCAGTGCACTGATGCTTATCCTGAGTGTTATTTATCTGGTGAATGAGCTGAGAAATATCCATGAAAAAGAAGAGAAACTGACAGATGTATTTAGTAAGAGGGCCATACAGTTAATTGTTGTTACAATCATCCTCGGTATCATTTATGCACTGACATTTGAAACACTAGGATTTTTAATTTCGACGATTTTATTCTTAGGTGTCTTATTATTTTATTTGAATGGTTGGAGAAAATGGCTCGTTAACGTCATCGTTACTGTGAGTTTTTCCTTCATTACTTGGTACGGATTTAGTCAACTATTAGGTGTAAGTTTGCCATAGAAAAGGAGGGAATCATATGGAGGGTTTTGTAGAAGGATTGATGACAGCCATACAACCAATTAATATCATTTGGATTGTAATAGGAGGATTCTTGGGGACTGTTGTTGGTATGTTACCAGGGTTAGGTCCAGCCACGGCTGTTGCGGTTTTAATCCCAGTTACTTTTGGAATGGATCCAACAAGTGCCATTATATTAATGGCTGCCATTTATTATGGTGCGATGTACGGCGGATCTAGAAGTTCTATATTATTAAATACACCTGGCGATGGTTCGGCAATTGCTGCCACCTTTGATGGTTACCCGATGGCAAAGAAAGGCCAGGCTGGTCAAGCAATGGCCATTTCAGCAGTAGCTTCTTTTATCGGGGGGATATTAGCCACCTTTGGATTTGTCGCTTTAGCTAAACCGTTAGCAAGCTTTGCCTTGCAGTTCGGTCCATCGGAATATTTTTTACTTATGCTATTAACCCTCTCAGCTATTGTTTCGCTATCAACAGGAAAAATGATCAAAGGTTTTATTGCAATGTGCTTAGGGTTATTATTAAGTACAATTGGCATTGATCCGCAGACCGGTGTTCATCGTTTTACCCTTGGGATGCCACATTTAGCAGAAGGTATTGATTTTCTAATTGTCATCATTGGAATCTATGCGGTAGGTGAGGTATTTTATAATTTCTTAACGATTTATAAAGAAAAGAAAAAGCAAAAAGAAAATCAAGACATGGGTAAAACATGGTTCACCAAAGAGCAATGGAAACGTTCTAAATGGCCAATTCTCAGGAGTGCACCTCTTGGATTTATTGTTGGTGTACTTCCGGGAGCGGGGGGAACCATTGCATCAATGATTAGCTATTCTACTGAAAAGCAGTTATCTAAAAAACCAGAGGAATTTGGTAAAGGAGCTGTGGAAGGTTTAGCAGCACCAGAATCGGCAAATAACTCTGCCTCAGTTGGAGCAATGATTCCGTTATTAACAATGGGGATTCCAGGTTCAGGAACCACTGCTGTTATGCTCGGCGCATTAATCATGCTCGGCGTTAGACCTGGTCCGATGCTTTTTGAAAATGATCCGGTTATGGTTTGGGGACTTATTAACAGTATGTTTATCGGTAACATTGCTTTAGTGATTATTAATGTACTATTAGTTGGGTTACTCGTAAAGGTGCTTCACACGCCAGCTAAAGTACTGTATCCGCTTATCATTATGTTGGCTTTTATTGGCACTTACACGTTGAGTTATTCTACAGTTGACTTTTATTTATTATTGTTGTTCGGTCTCATTGGTTTAGTTATGAAAGTGTTAGACTTTCCAATTGCTCCATTAGTACTAGCACTAATCGTGGGAACAGATATGGAACAAAATTTCCGTATGGCTCTGACATCATCTAATGGCAGTCTAAGTATTTTCTTTTCTTCTGGGATTTCCGTTATTTTAATGATTCTTACAGTATTATCTTTATGCTATCCACTTATTTTGAAGTTGATTAAAAATAGAAAAAGAAAAGAAGACCAAACAATATCAGGTTAAATAAAAGCTCGTCATTGATGGCGAGCTTTTGATTTGCCTATAATGTTGCATAGATACTTACTGTAAAAAGAAAATAAAAAGCCTAGAGAATCATTGGATAAAAGGAGGAAGCAAACAAGTATCAATTAAAGAAAAGAGAGACGGATGAAATGTCATGATGTTTATCGAAAAAGTGGATTCAGTAAAGAAGCGGGAGGATGCTTATCAGTTATTAGATATCTTTACTGAAGCGTCCGGATGCATAATCTCTTTCCTAGTTAACTTTATCAATATGCTTTTTGATAGTCGATCCAAATCGGTTATAACCAAAATGTTTCGCCGATGAATAATTTTTTTAGTTGATTGGCATCTAATTGTTGCTTTTCCCATTCAGCATCTAGTCTAGCAATAGCTTCTGGTCCGGTATCGTCTGCTAAATGATAAGTACCATAATGCATAGGGATAAAGGTTGCGCCATTTAATTCCATATATGCTTTCACTGCATCTTCTGGGTTAATGTGACTGACTTTCATAAACCATTCTGGTTCGTAGGCGCCAATGGGCATTAATACAGTTTTGATCTTGAACTTTTCGGCGATCTCTTTAAACCCACGAAAGTAACCTGTATCACCGACAAAATAAATAGAGTGAGGCTCATTTTCTATAATCCAACCACCCCAATGAGATGTATTCGTATCCGTTAGTGATCTTTTCGTCCAATGTTGAGCGGGTACAAAAGAAAGGGACAACGAATTAAGTCTATAAGAATCATACCAGTTCGCTTCAAATATATGCTGATATCCCCGTTTGCTAAAACTTTTCCCTAAACCAATTGGTACATAGAAAGTGGGGTCGCCTTTTAGTTTTTTGATTGATGGAAAATCTAAATGATCATAATGACCGTGAGAGATTAAGACAATATCGATATCGGGTAAATCAGTTATAGAAATACCGGGTGCTGTTAATCGTTTACCGAGACCCATACGGTTTGCCCACACAGGATCAGTAACGATATTTAATCCATCTATTTGAATGAAAAAAGTAGAATGTCCAATCCATGTAATAGAAGCATCTTTTCTATTTTTGTTTAATCGCACAATTTCTTTTGTTGGCGATTGCTCAATTTGGATAGTAAGATCTTTTTTATTTTGTCTTCGTTCTTTTTGCCAGCGACGAAAATCATTGAATGATTTGGTGTTTTCTACATTATCTAGATTGGTAAAACGTTTTTTGCCTGTCATTCTAACCCTCCAAACTCATCTTCCTCTATAAACATCTGTTAGCAACTATTATATCTGTCCATTTTTTAATATCAAAGTTTTTGTATTCATTGACACGTAGAAAATGCCCCATCAATTTAAACTTATGAAAAATTTAAGTTTTGTAGAGGGAAAAAAGATTTGATGAAAAAAAGCTGCCAGTGGATTTTGTATGAGGGTCCTGCGTATAAAAAAAGATAAATTCTTATGAATGTAACTCTTGGTGTGTAAATTCATCGTATTTCTTATAGTAGGTATAGGACAAAATCTCTTTACGTACCTTTTAGTATGTCTAGGTGAAAGGTGCGTGAGCCGCGCTGAAAAGAGTTCAAGAAAACCAAGTCGTATTTTATTCGATAAAAGCATCAACGATTAAACGTTTCATTATTTTAGACTGTGTAACTGGCACAGCGTTTTATTATGCTATTAAAGCCATTTCAACTAGTATGATACTTGCACTTGTTGGTTGTGTTGTTGGGACGGAGGGAATTAAAAAAGTGAAAAGAGAAACGGATAGGAAGCATTAGCGGATACTAGTGTATTGTCTTTTAACTTCTTCCTTTTTTCAATGCTAAATAGAGTTGTGAAGATCTATGTTATTCATTTCACTTAGAAAACAAAGTACTACTCCATTATTAGATAAGTTGGTTACACTATATGTATTAACTAAAAAGGGATGTATATAATGGATGAAAAAATCAACCGTGAATTGAAGAAGCCGATTTATAAACAAATTGCTGATGAAATAGAGAACGGAATCTCTGACGGTACTTTTCCAGCTGATAAAAATCTACCTTCGGAAAGACAGTTAGCTAAAACTTTTCAAGTCAATAGAAGTACGATTGTTGCTGCTTATGATGACCTTGAATCAAAAGGATTAATTGAACGAAGAATCGGAAGTGGTACAGTCATAAGTAAAGATATTTGGGGCATGACAAAAAAGCGTATGCCAAGTTGGAACAGATATATTGAAGCAGGTTCGTTCTTACCTAATTTGCCTATTACGCAAAAAATTCGTAAGGAAATGGAAAAAAGAAAACTTATCAATATGGCGAGTGGTGAGTTGTCAGAAGATTTATATCCAATCGATATTTTAAGAGAAATTACGCAAACGCAAGCGTTTATTGGTAGACTAGGTTACGACCATCCTCAGGGTAGTGAAGCATTAAGAAATACCATTACGAAACATGTGGAGAAATACAGAAATATTCAAACAACACCAGCTTCTATCCTTGTTACTTCTGGAGCACAACAAGCCCTGCATCTTGTTGTGCAATGCTTATTAAAACCTGGTGATGCTGTTGTGATTGAAGATCCATCTTATCATTACAACCTGCCTATTTTTAAATCAGCAGGCATTCAAGTCTATACCCTATCAGCACTAAGCAATAGGGCTCTTTCTGCCGAGCTTCTTTCATTACATAAAAAACACCGAATTAGTATGATTTTTTTAAATCCAGCATTCCAAAATCCAACAGGGAGGCTGTTTAGGAAAGAGCAATTACAAGAGATTTTGGATATTTCATCTGAATACGGAATCCCAGTGATTGAAGATGATCCATACAGCTTAATTTCTTTTAATAACAATCCTGTCTCTACATTGAAATCAATGGATCAAAACGGAAATGTATTGTACATCAGTTCGTTATCAAAACTAGTTGCTTCTGGTTTAAGGATTGGCTGGATTATCGGGCCGAACTCGGTAATAGAAAGATTATCGGATGCAAAGCAGCAGATTGATTTTGGTCATGCTAGCTATACACAATGGATTGCTAATGATTTTTTGGAGTCAAAGCATTTCCCTGTACATTTAGATAGGATCAAAACAGAACTAGTGCAAAGAAGAAACGAAGTAGTTGCTAGTTTAAAGAAATATTTAGGGGATCAGGTGGTGTTTACCATTCCTCAAGGTGGTATTCATATTTGGTGTGAAATAAACAGAGACGTTGATGAAATGAAGTTGTTAGAGAATGCCATTAAGCAAGGAGTTATTTATTTTCCTGGAATGATGATGGGATCAAAGAAGTTATTTGTTCGGTTTACCTTTGGACGAGCAAATGAAGAACAAATAAGAACGGGTATCCAACGTTTTAGTGCCGCATTAGCACTTACTTAAATGAAGTGGATGGTAAAAAAATAGATGAATTGGCTGGTCATTAAAATGCTCGTTTCAATTAAGATAAAGGAGAAAGTGAAATATACAAAAAAAAGGAGCATAAAAGATGATTATATTATACGGCGTAATTATATGCATCCTAATGGTTGCGATTATTGCTACCCTATTAATTACGAATAGGAGTGATGATAATTATCAATCATCTTCACGAAAAAATAATCGAAACTTAACAATGATTTATATAGTGGTGATTGCTTTGTCCATCATTGCTTTAGCTATATATATTGCTTATGACTAAAAGTTTTAGGAGGATCAAGGCATGACATGGACAATGGGTTTTGTATTAATACTAGGTATTTTAATCAAGATGATTACTAGTCCACCAAGCGCGGCTGTCGCATGGGTATTAAAAAAATTTGCCATTCATCAAGAAATAAATGAAAAAGAGATTACATTAGAATATGATAACCATCTGATAGAGGGACAGGTTAAGGAGAAAGTAGTTATGATGTTTAATGAAGCTAGTTTTTTGAAGAGAATTCATATTTACCCTGGTAATGAAGACTTATTTATGCCGCATAATCAAAAAACAGTCCCCTATCACATTTGTTATAGTAAAGGAAAGAAAAAGATACAATTATACCTTTATATTGAAGAAAAATATCTAACAGTTGTAAAACAAACGAATAAGAAAGTAATTGCCTATCAAATGGATGCTGAGGAGCAATTTACTGAGTATGAAGAAAATAGCATATACTTAAATAGTAAAATAAATAACATGTGATCCCCAAAAATTTTTTTCTAAAATGAGGCCTACCTATTTATTGAAGCTATCCTTGTTTTATTTTTCCCTCAAAGGGTAAATACAAAAGTAATAAGGAAGGTGGCTAAAAAGATGAGTAGAGAATCTGTTAAAAAAGAGCAAAAGAAAAAAATAGAACAAGATCCTCATGTTGATCCATTACCACTTGAAGATATTGAACTAGAAGTAAAAGAGGAAAAAGTAGGAAAGAAACAAAAAAATCAATCGAGTTCATCATCGAAGAACGAACATGATTATAGTAGTAAATAAAATAGATACGAACACAAGGTTTCTCAAATTTTTTGAGGAGCCTTTTTTTGAATGCTAAGCCTCTTCATGATTTCATTAGATCGAGTTTTAAGAAATGTGAAATAGTACATACTACATCTGTACATATTGAAAAAAATGGAGGGAAAAAGAGATGGAACAACAATCAAATATGGCAGAATCAATTCTTCAATTTAAAGAGGGTTTGGCACATTTATCGCACACTTTACCAACATATGCAGAGAAATTTAACGAGTTTACAGAGGAATGTTTCAAAGAAGGTGCGGTTAGTGCCAAGCAAAAGCAGTTAATTGCACTAGGAATTAGTGTGCAAGCACAAGATGAATATTGTATTATCTTTCATACGAAAGGCTGTATCGATCAAGGATGTACAGAACAAGAAATTATGGAAACCATTGCTGTTTCGTCAGCCTTTGGTGGAGGAGCGTCAATTAGTCAAGGGGTAACTTTAGTGCAAAATTGTATCAATGAATTCAAACCGTTAAACTAGGAGTTGAAATTGATGTCAAATGAAAAAGTAATAAAAAAGGCAAAAGAAATCATCAAGAATCATCCTATCGGTGTATTGGCAACGGTAGAATCAAATGCGCCACATATTCGTTATATGGCTTTTTATTGTGAAGATAGTGAGGGGTTCACTCTTTATAGTGCGACAAAGAAAAATACAGAAAAGGTTGAAGAGATTGAGGAGAATGGACATACTTCCATTCTTTTGGGTTATACTGGTAAAGGTCTGAATGATGAATACATTGAAGTCAAGGGACATTGTCGAGTCAGTGAAGATGAAGAGATAAAAAAGAAGATTTGGCAGGATTCTTTCTCCCGTTGGTTTGAAGGGCCTGAGGATCCAAACTATGTCATATTAGCCATTACCCCTCAAACCATTCGTTTTTTAAATAATGAACATCAGCAAACAGAAGAAGTAACTATATAGAAAAGAGATCCCGTTAATTAAGCGGGATTTTTTTTCTTATTGAACAGAACATATGTTTGTGTTACCTTTAAAAAAGGAGTGATATATAATGACAGCATTAAATATAGAAGAAAGAATGAAGGCGTTACACATACAAGGGTTAACAATAACAACGATTAAAAATAAGAAAATCTTTCAAAGTGAACAATATGGAGTGCGTAATAAACACGACCAATTTCCTGTTATGGGAAATACGATGTTTAATGTGTGCTCTATAAGTAAATTGCTTACTACGGTCTTAGCTTGCAAACTAATAGATGAACAGCTCCTCCAACTTGATACACCAATAAATGAATTGGTCACAACATGGACAATATCCTCTAATACACCCTCACCCAGCCTCACCCTTAGACAATTATTAAGTCACCAATCAGGTATCATTGATCCGCCAAATAGTTTTTTACCCTATCAAAAACGTTGGGGTTACCCTACAGTAGAACAACTTTTTCTTGGGAAGACTGAGTATTGTCGAGAGCCTATCATCAGGCAAGAGAATCAGGTGGGGAGATTTCATTATGCAGATGCGAATTTTTGCTTGATAGAGAAGTTAATAGAGGGAGTCACAGGTAAATCTTTCACGCTATTAATGGAAGAGAAGGTATTGCAGCCGCTGGGTATGGCGTGTAGTACCTATGAGGTTACTTATGGGGAAAATATTTCTCAAGGACATGATAGGAACGGAGCAACAGTGAAAGAGAAATACCCACATTATCCTTATCCAGCTGCTTCAGGGTTATGGTCAACATCTAAAGACATTAGTAAGCTGATGATTGAACTCATGGATGCAATCGTTGGTGATAGTAAGCTCGGCCTCTCACCCCTAACTATAAATGAAATGTTTACATCACAGGGAGAGTGTGAATGGTTAGGGCTTGGTTGCTTTTTAGGAAGTACATCCAATGGATTTGAATTGAGTTCCCTTGGTTGGGGAGTAGGTTTTCAAAGTTTGCTTGCTCTATACCCGCAAAAGAAGGAAGGGATAATAATTTTGACGAATACTGAGCTTGGTATTCATCAAATGGATGGGCTCATCGGTGAAATTTATCGGGCATTTATAGGGAAAGAGTAAGAGGATAAATAAAAAACGCAATTTACCTCCAATAAATTTTCTAAGCATTAATCATAAGTAATTAATTTCTTAAAAGAACAAAAGAGCACTGGGATAGAGTAACCTTCTTGGAATCTCTAGTGGTGATTATCTCGTAACGCTACTTTCTTTAATTAAGAAATAGCCAAGATGACAAGGATAATGACAACTTATTAGAGGGGGAGTATGCGCATTACCGGGTGCTAGAATGAGAAACATACGTTTATACCTTTAGTAGTAATTAATGTAATTAATATGTATTGGTAAATTTTTTGATATTATCAAAGATGTTTGTTCGTTTTTTAAAGATTAATAGTTGAATATAAAAAGAAAAATATGCAATTGATGGGATATTTTTCTTATGTTACAATATGTTGGTTGTGAAAGGAGAGAAACGAGATGAAAAGTAAACAAATTAAACAACTTGCTCTCGCATCATTGCGAGACAATTGGGGAAAGGGTGTATTGCTCTCATTCTTATATTTTCTAATTACGTTCATCCCCGAATTTTTTATGGAAATCCTGTTAATTCCTTATCCTGAATGGGAGTATGCTGCAGGGTATAATTTAATTAGTATTGCAATTAGTATCATCTTAATTCCATTTGGTGTAAGTCTTTCATTGTCGTACATTACATTAATCAGAGGGTCTAAGCTTCCAGTGGAGGAATTATTTACTGGATTTAAGTATTTGAGTTTCTTAAGAGCTTTGGGATTAACGATTTTACAAAGCATTTATATTTTCTTATGGTCCTTATTATTGGTTATCCCAGGCATCATTAAGTCGCTTTCATATTCTCAAGCGATGTACATATTACGTGACCACCCAGAATTATCTGTGAACAAAGCGATAACTGAAAGTCGAAAAATGATGAAGGGTCATAAGTGGAGATATTTTTGTTTGAACCTAAGCTTCATCGGTTGGGCTTTTCTATGTATCTTAACGCTTGGAATTGGGTTTCTTTGGCTTGGCCCATACTTTTTAACAGCGCATGCACACTTTTATGAAGATTTAAGAGACCGAGAAGGTGCTGTTGCTGTGAAGGAAGCGATTATATAATTGTTTAGAAGACCTTCATCTTATAAAGATGTTGGTCTTTTTATCTTTTATATAATTTACTGTATATACCTGAGGTTTTCTTCTTAAATCAATAGGGAACACTTTTAATCTGGGTTTAGCAAGTATCTAGCTTTCTTTTTTTTGTGCAGAAGATGCTTTATAATGAATGAAGCCAATGATTAACGATTAAGACAGGTATTTAGTGTAATTGCTTTTTTCTTTACCTGTTTCTATTATTAATGGATAGATATGAGCAATGAAGAAGGAGTTGATCTTAGTGATCAAACAATCAATCCTACCAGCTATTCGTAATATGAAGGATTTTGAGAAAGTCATTTCTTCGCAATATGAGTATATGATTTTACTGGATTCTCACATTACACAAATAAAAAGTGTTGTAGCAACAGCTAAGAAGCATAATAAAAAAATCCTCATTCATATGGATATGATTGATGGTTTAAAGAATGATGAAAGTGGCACTTTATTCGTTTGCCAAGAAATTAAACCAGCTGGGATTATTTCGACCAAGCGACAAGCGATTATTACAGCCAAGAAAAAAGGAGTACTAGCCATTCAAAGGCTTTTCTCCATTGATACCCTGGCGTTAGAGAATGGACTAGAGTTGTTGAAGAATACAAAGCCAGATTATATTGAAGTATTACCTGGCATTATTCCAGAAATCATTCGCGAAGTTCATGAGAAAACGGATATAAAAATAATTGCTGGTGGCTTGGTGAGGGAGAAATCAGAGATTGAATCAGCCCTCGAATCCGGTGCTATCTCTGTTTCAACATCTAACAGGGATCTATGGGAGCTATAATTAACTGCGATCTTTTTCTACTTGCAGCAGGTTGGTAGAAAAGGATGGCTTTTTTTATTGCTGAAAAAAAGATTGCATTTTCTATTCGCTGAAGAAATATAATGACTTGGAAGGGCGCTCATCTTCAGTCAGATTTGTTTACTTATCGACTCGGAAGGCTGTGAATATGGGGATAAGTATCTTACTTGTTGCTAAAAACCGATCGGTCTGGTGATTTTTCTTTACATGTCTCTTATCTTATTCTTCTAAAAAATTTAATTATTTATTTGCAATCGTTTTCATTTTATTATAATATGGTTCGTACAAGTTAATTTATTTTGTCGGAGATTTAGAGAGGCATGCGAAATAACGTTTGATCGTTATTTTCTTTCGCATGCCTCTTTTTGTTTTCTCTTGAAAGGGTAATGTTAAAAAGTAGTTTTATAGTCTATTAAATGATTAGGAGGATTACTGAATGTCTGATATTTTTATAGGAGAGCTAATTGGTACTTTCATATTAGTCGTATTCGGTGTTGGTGCTGGGGCCAATTTGAATTTAAACAAGACATTTGCTAATGGTGGTGGCTGGATTGTCACTTCATTTGCATGGGGGTTTGCTGTCGCGTTTGGTGTCTACGTTTCAGATTTCTTTGGTGCGGGTGGTCATCTTAATCCAGCGGTAACATTGGCAGCGGCTTTAGCTGGTAGTATTGAGTGGGGAGCTGTTGCATATTATGTATCAGGACAAATGATTGGGGCATTTATTGGTGCAGCGTTTGTTATCTTATACTTCTATCCACACTGGAAAGCTACAAGTGATCAAGGCACGAAACTGGGCGTTTTCTCAACAAGCCCAGCAATTAAAAATACACCATTTAACTTTATAAGTGAAGTACTTGGGACATTTATTTTAGTCTTTGGTTTGAATGCCATTGGATTAAATTCATTTGCTGAGGGATTAAATCCTCTTATCGTTGGATTCTTTATTGCCGCAATTGGTATGAGTCTTGGGGGAACAACAGGTTATGCGATAAACCCAGCTCGTGATTTAGGCCCGCGTCTTGCCCATGCATTACTACCCATCCCAGGCAAAGGGTCTTCGGACTGGGGCTATGCTTGGATTCCGGTTATAGGTCCATTAGTTGGGGCTGTTCTTGCAACATTTGTATTTCAATCTTTATTCTAATAAATAGGGGGATGCCGACATGACAAAAAAATATATCTTATCACTAGATCAAGGAACAACAAGTTCAAGAGCGATACTTTTTAATAAAGAAGGTCATATTGTAGGTGAATATCAACGGGAGTTTAAACAGCATTTTCCAAAGCCAGGCTGGGTTGAGCATGATGCGATGGAAATTTACGCTTCTATTCTTTCTGTTATGGCGGGTGTCATAAGTGAAAATAACATACAAGGCAGTGATATTGCCTCTATTGGGATCACTAATCAAAGGGAAACAACGGTTGTATGGGATAAAAATACCGGTTTACCGATCTATCACGCCATCGTATGGCAATCAAGACAAACGAGTGAAATCTGCAATGAATTAAAAGCAAAAGGATTAAATGATACTTTTCGTTCGAAAACGGGCTTATTAATTGATGCATACTTTTCAGGTACAAAAGTAAAGTGGATATTAGACAATGTTGAAGGAGCACGTGAAAAGGCAGAAAATGGCGACTTGCTTTTCGGAACGATTGATACATGGATTATTTGGAAGTTATCTAACGGTCAAGCACATGTAACAGATTACACGAATGCATCAAGAACATTAATGTATAATATTTACGACTTGAGCTGGGATGACGAATTATTAGATATTCTTACAGTACCTAAGTCTATGCTGCCTGAGGTGAAATCCAGTTCTGAAGTGTATGTGGAAACAGCGAAAGAGATTTTTGGGGATATCACGATTCCCATTTCCGGTATTGCTGGTGACCAACAAGCTGCTTTATTCGGTCAGGCTTGTTTTGAGAAAGGCATGGCAAAAAATACGTACGGCACAGGGTGCTTTATGCTTATGAATACAGGTGAAAATCCAGTGCAATCAGAAAATGGTTTACTCACAACTATTGCATGGGGACTGGATGGTAAGGTAGAATATGCATTAGAGGGTAGTATTTTTGTTGCCGGATCGGCTATTCAATGGTTAAGAGATGGCATGAGAATGATTAAGACTGCCCCAGAAAGCGAAAACTACGCAACGCGTGTAGAATCAACTGATGGTGTTTATCTTGTACCTGCATTTGTTGGACTTGGGACACCCTATTGGGAAAGTGATATTCGAGGAGCTGCTTTTGGAATGACACGTGGAACGACGAAGGAACATTTTATTCGTGCCACATTAGAGAGCCTCGCGTATCAAACAAAAGATGTGTTAACAGCAATGGAAAGTGATTCAGGTATTGAGCTAAAGAAATTGCGTGTCGATGGTGGCGCTGTGAAAAACAATTTCTTAATGCAATTCCAAAGTGATATACTAGACACTATTGTTGAGCGCTCAGAAATTAATGAAACAACGGCTTTAGGGGCTGCGTATTTAGCCGGCTTAGCTGTTGACTTCTGGACAAAAGAAGAAATCATTAATAACTGGAAAATTGGAGATTCCTTTGAAAATCAAATGGAATCAAGCAAGCGTGACGAACTATATAACGGCTGGAAGAAAGCAATTAAAGCAACAATCGCATTTCAATAAAACAAGTTAATATAAAATGTTGGAGAATGAGAGACCGCAAATCAACCCTGTACATAAGGGCTATTTGCGGTCTTTTCTTTTTATTCAAGGAAGGATGGATAGATGATGAATAGAAACGCAAACTTAAACGAATTGAAAAACAAAAAATTTGATTTACTTGTACTCGGAGGTGGGATTACCGGAGCTGGAATTGCTCTTGATGCCCAGTCACGTGGCTTAGATACAGGACTAATTGATATGCAGGATTTTGCTGCTGGCACAAGTAGTCGCTCAACAAAGCTTGTTCATGGCGGGCTACGTTATTTAAAACAAATGCAAATAGGTGTTGTGGCAGAGGTCGGAAAAGAAAGAGCCATCGTTTATGAGAACGCACCCCATGTTACCAATCCTGAATGGATGCTGCTTCCGTTAATTAAAGGAGGTACCTTTGGACCGTTTACTACTGGTATTGGATTAAGGGTTTACGACTTTCTTGCAGGTGTTAGGAAAAGTGAAAGAAGGAAGATGCTATCTAAAGAAGAGGCAATAAAAAAAGAGCCATTACTTGTAAAAGACACCCTGAAAGGTGCGGGTTACTATGTAGAATATAAAACGGATGATGCCCGTCTCACACTTGAAGTCGCTAAAAAAGCAGATGAACTCGGTGCAACCTTGGCAAACTATGTCAAAGCAGACGACTTTATATATGAAAATGGCAAAGTCATTGGTATAAATGCAGTTGATGTATTATCTGGCGAAGCTTTCCCTATTTATGCGAAGGAAGTTGTTAATGCTACAGGTATCTGGGTAGATGGACTAAGAAAAAAAGATGGCTCTCTAAGTGGTAAGAAATTATTTCATACAAAGGGTGTCCATTTAGTATTCGACCAACAAGACTTTCCGTTACAAAACGCTGTTTACTTTGATACACCAGATAAAAGAATGGTGTTCGCCATTCCACGTAATGGAAAAACATATCTAGGTACAACAGATACTAAATATGAGGGAGACCTCGTAAATCCAGAAATGACAGAAGAGGACCGTGATTATCTACTAAAAACAGTTGAACTGGTTTTTCCAACATTATCACTGTCTAAAGACCAAATTGAATCACATTGGGCGGGTGTTCGTCCACTCATCTACGAAGAAGGAAAAAAAGAATCCGAAATCTCACGTAAAGATGAAATATTCTATTCTGATACTGGGCTCATCACCATAGCAGGTGGCAAACTAACAGGCTATCGCAAAATGGCCGAGAAAACAGTCGATGTTGTCGCAGAGAGATTAGGAAACACCCAATCATGTCAAACAGATCACATCATTCTATCAGGCGGTGATGTAGGTGGTTCTAATGGCTACCAGTCTTTTGTGGAAGAGCAAATAAAGAATGGTAAAGCAATCGGATTCACAGAACAAGAAGCAAAGCGCATAGTCGAACGCTATGGCTCTAATGTCAAAAACGTATTTGAAATTGCTAAAAAAGCTAAGGGTGAGCATGATAAAGTCAATCTATCCCTTGAAGCCTATGCTACATTAATCTATAGCCTAGAAGAAGAAATGACCGAAACCCCAACCGATTACTTTATGCGACGCACAAGTGCCATATTGTTTAATAAACAATGGGCAATGAACTATAGTGAAGCAGTTGTGACATTTATGAGCGATTATTTTGCTTGGGATGCACAAAGGACAGAGAAAATGAGAGGAGAGTTGAAAGAGGAAATAAATAAGGCATAATGATAGAACAACGTACGGCTTGAGCCGTGCGTTTTTTTTCTGAATTAGAATAAAGAATTTTTAGAAGTTTAAGGTTGCAATTATCAAGTTTTCTCACTTTTTAGTGGATTTAAAACCGGTAGTGTATTGAATGTGATATGTCAAAGTAATCATGATCAGGATTTAAACGTATTGAGCATTTTGAGGAACAAGGATTATTTGCATGTCCACCTCTTACACCCTACTAAATTCGTTGTTAAGGAATTAATATAAGTAGCTATAACTGAATGAATCTATAAAAGATAAAATGGGCTTAGAAGATAATCCAAACCCATTTTGTATCTTAAATGTCTGATTAATCCATAATCGCTACTAAACGTCCTGTCACTTCATGACGTTCTAAACGAGCTAAACCTTCTCCAATTTCATCAAAGGTGATTTCAGTAATGGCTGGATCGATATCGCCTGAAGCCATTAATTTATATACTTCTGCAATATCGTATTTATCTCCACCAACACTTCCGAGTAGGCTTGCAGCTTTTAAGATAAGTGGATCAGTATTAATTGTAGATTCTAGTTTCCCCATACCTACTAATACAACTTTACCACCTGGTGCAACTACATCAATTGCGCCAGCTGTTGTGGTACCGAAGCCAGCATAATCGACTACTAAATCTGGTGCAATATCGGCTAATTCTTTAATATCTTCAAATACATCTTTTACACCAATTTCTTTGGCTAATTCACGTGCTTTAGGGCTTACATCTACTGCATACGTTTCAATGCCAGCCACAACAGCTGCACGAGCAGCAATTTGACCTAATCCTCCGATACCAATTACTGCTACTTTCATTCCTGGTTTAGCTTCACCACGTTTGAACATTGCGTGATAAGAGGTCATTCCTGCATCGGTGCCAGCTGCCGCTTGTGCATAAGTTACACCATCAGGAATGGGTACAAGGTCAATCGCGGGAGCAGATACTTTATTTGAATAGCCTCCATCATAACCATATCCAGGTCCCATACCAACTAAGCTAACAGGACAAACACCAACGCGGTCACCTACTTTGAAATCGGTTACACCTTCGCCAACTTCAGTAATCATACCTGCTACTTCATGTCCCATAATGATTGGTTTTTTCTCGATAATATCCATCCATTTTGGATCATGTAAAGCTCCTACATCAGAATGACAAAGTCCAGCTGCCTTCACATCGATAATTACACGACCCTCAGTTGCTACTGGATCTGGTTTTTCAACTACTTTCAATGGTACATTGGTTGCTGTAAATTCCCAGCCTTTCATATTAACCCCTTCTTTCTAAAAGTTTTACCATGGTTCCTGGATTTGCCGATTAAATTGATATTACAATTGTACATTGTCGACAATATAAATTATAACGCTATTTGTTTATTCTGTATACTGAATCAAAAATAGCAATATATTACTGGCTTTCCTCTAGACTTACTTTTCTATAAGAAAAGTTTGTCACCAATGCAAATGAGAGAATATTATTTAAAATATTCTCACTATTTATTGACCATTTAGTTTATTTGTCTTACAATAATACAAAATGAGGAGGGATGAATTATGCGATTGAACACAGAACGAAAAGAAGAGCCCCTTTTTATAAAAGTCCATGAAAAAGACAATGTAGCAATTGTTGTTAATGCTGGTGGGTTAAAGGAAGGTACAACCTTTTCTAACGGTCTGGTTCTTACTAGTAGAGTACCAGAAGGACATAAAGTAGCACTTAAAGAAATAGCTGAAAAGGATGAGATTATCCGTTACGGAGAGGTGATAGGGAAAGCGTTGAAACCTATTAAGAAAGGAAGTTGGGTAGAAGAGTCGATGGTTGAGCTTCCTATTCCACCAGATTTACATAAGTTAAGTATAGCAACTCGTGTGCCTGATGCCCTCCCACCATTAGAGGGGTATACATTCCGAGGATTTCGCAATCCTGATGGAAGTGTAGGAATAAAGAATGTTTTGGGAATATCAACAAGTGTGCAATGTGTTGTAGGTGTACTTGATTTTGCTGTGAAGAGAATAAAAAATGAATTACTGCCAAACTATCCAAATGTAGATGATGTCGTAGCTATTAATCATCAGTACGGATGTGGAGTAGCCATTCAAGCGCCAGAAGCAATCATCCCGATAAGGACTTTGCAGAATTTAGCTAAGCACCCGAACTTTGGAGGGGAAGCTTTAATCATCGGTCTTGGGTGTGAAAAGTTATCACCATTAATGCTCGCACCTGATGGTAAAGATCGCGACATATTGTCTTTACAAGAACAAGCAGGTTTTTCAGATATGGTAACAAATATTATGAATATGGCCGAAGAAAAGTTAGAGAAACTAAACCTTCGCAAAAGAGAAATCTGCTCAGTAAGCGATTTAGTGGTTGGCTTACAATGTGGGGGAAGTGATGCTTTTTCAGGTGTTACAGCTAATCCTGCTGTTGGTTATGCTGCTGACCTTTTAGTAAGAGCTGGTGCGACAGTCATGTTTTCTGAAGTAACTGAAGTAAGGGATGCAGTCCATCTTTTGACACCTCGGTGCGAAACGAAAGAGATTGGAAACGCTTTAATTAAAGAAATGCAATGGTATGATGAGTATCTTCAAAAAGGTGAAGCAGATCGAAGTGCGAACCCATCTCCTGGCAATAAAAAAGGAGGACTTTCTAATATAGTAGAGAAATCATTGGGTTCAATTGTTAAATCTGGTAGTAGTGCTATTTCTGGTGTGCTTGCACCAGGAGAAAAAGCAACACAGAAAGGTCTCCTTTATGCGGCTACTCCGGCAAGCGATTTCGTATGCGGTACATTACAGTTAGCATCTGGCATGCATCTACAGGTATTTACAACTGGTAGGGGCACACCGTATGGATTAGCAATGGCACCTGTCATAAAAGTATCCACAAGAAATGCTCTAGCAGAACAGTGGAATGATTTAATTGATGTAAATGCGGGAACGATTGCCACAGGTGAATCAACAATTGAAGATGTAGGATGGGAAATATTCCATCACATTATTGAAGTAGCAAGTGGAGAAAGAAAGACATGGGCAGATCAATGGGGGCTTCATAATGATTTAGCTCTATTTAATCCTGCACCGATTACTTAATTAGATAAAAAAAGCGAACCCAGTACCGTTCTTTACATACGGTTTGGGTTCGTTTTTTATTCTAATACTTTTCCTTCAACAAACTTCAAATGATTGTACATTGCTTGAAATGCAGCCTGAGGATCTTTTTTCTTTAGTGCTTCATAAATGGCTTTATGATGTCTGATCGTTTTTTCTTTTTCACGATATTTGATTTGTGCGTTGATTTTTACATGTGAGAGTAAAAGCGAATCAATCATTCCTTGTAAGACAGGATTATTTACACTAAGGGCTATAATTCGATGAAACATAAGATCATGTTCACCATATTCGTTGTCGACTGAATTTTCCATTTTGATAATTGTATCATTCAATGCTTCAAGTGTTTCATCTGTCATTTTTTCTGCTGCGTATGTAACAAGTCCTAGTTCTAAAGAGGTGCGTGCTTCAACGATTGCTTCAATATTGTCACTAACAAGGGAAAGCATGGTTGAAAATGGTTTATTACTTATACTCTCAGTAAAGTAAGTACCATCTCTCGTTTTTCTTTTTACAATACCAAGAGATTCCAGTGAAGTCATCGCCTCTCTCATGACGGGACGACTGACACCTAGAAGTTCCATTAATTCCATTTCCGGAGGAAGTTTGTCACCGGGTTTAAGTTTATTTGAAATTAATAAATCAATTATTTGTTCCTCTACTTGCTGAGCCAATGTTTTTCGTACGACTTGGCTACTAATTAAATCAAGCGCATCTTTCTTCACAATTGTCCACCATCCAAATTACTATAGTTTAATTAATCTAATTGTAATACAAATAGAATTAAAAGAATAGCAAGCCCTTTAGAAAAATAAATAAAAATTTTCAAAAAACATATTGTCAGTTAATTTAATTTGTCTTACAATTATACATAACAAATTGAAAGGGGAGGAATGAAATATGCATTCACCTAGAAAAGCACCTACAGGTATTCTCGGATTTCCTGTAGCTCCATTTGATGAAAATGGAAAATTAGACGAAAAAGCGTTAGAAGTTAATATTCGATTTTTGATTGAAGAAGGATTAGAGGCAATCTTTATCGCATGTGGATCAGGAGAGTTCCAATCATTAAGTAAAGAGGAATATGAAATCATGCTTGATGTTGCCATCCAAGAAGCAGGTGGTAAGGTACCTGTTTATACAGGTGTAGGTGGAAATATTCAGGATGCCCTTTCATATGCGCGCTTATCAGAAGATAAAAAAGCAGATGGCTTTCTTGTATTACCTCCCTATTTAGCAGAAGGTGAACAAGAGGGATTATATGATTATCTGTATCAAGTAATTTCAGAAACATCACTTAATGCTATTGTTTATCAAAGGAATAACGCGATTCTACAACCTAGCACATTAGAGAAATTACTAGATTTAGAGCAGCTTGTTGGCCTAAAAGATGGTGTAGGGAATATGGAACTGAATATTTGTTTAACCAATCGTATCGGTAAACGTTTAAGCTGGTTGAATGGCATGCCTATGGCTGAGGTAACAATGCCAGCTTATATTCCATTAGGGTTTGATTCGTATTCCTCTGCAATTTCGAATTATATCCCTCATATTTCTAGACAGTTTTATGATGCTTTGTTACAAGGGGAAAATGAAATTGTCCACGAGATATATAAAGATATTATTTTACCAATAAATGAGATCCGTAAGCAGCGAAAAGGCTATGCAGTCTCCTTAATTAAAGCAGGTATGGAACTGTCAGGATTACCAGTTCAGAACAAGGTTCGTGCACCTTTCACACCTGTAGAACTTGAACATTACAAACAATTAGAAAGTATTTTGCAACGAGCAAAAGAGAAGTATCCAAAAAAGCAAAAGATTGTCAGGGGGTAAGGGAATGAGTACAGTGACAACGACAAACTACTTAAATTATATTAATGGGGAATGGATAGCGTCGAATTCAAATGAAACAATTGAAAGTATCAATCCGGCGGCACCGAGTGAAATAGTTGGTGTGATTCAATCGTCAACAACTGATGATCTAGATAAAGCTGTTGAAGCAGCAAAACATGCGCAGAAACCTTGGAGAAATTTAAGTGGTGCCCAGCGTGGTGAAATACTTTATAAAGTAGCTGGGTTAATGGAGGAGCGGTTAGAAGAAATTGCTGAATGTGCTACGAGGGAAATGGGTAAAACACTTGCGGAGACGAAGGGTGAAACGAAACGTGGCATAGCGATTTTAAAATATTATGCAGGAGAAGGAATGAGAAAAGTAGGTGATGTCATTCCATCTACCGATAATGAAGCATTGATGTTTACGACAAGAGTACCACTTGGAGTTGTGGGCGTTATTACTCCTTGGAATTTCCCTGTTGCTATTCCAATATGGAAAGTGGCACCAGCACTGATATATGGAAACACGGTAGTCATTAAGCCTGCTAGTGAAAGCGCTGTTACTTTTGCGAAAATTGCTCAATGCTTTGCTGATGCAGGATTACCAAAGGGTGTACTAAATATGGTCACTGGCTCTGGCGCTGTAGTCGGTGGAGGGATTGCTAAACATCCAGATATAAAAGGAATTACTTTTACTGGGTCAAATGCAGTTGGTAAATCAATCGCAAATGAGGCAATGAAACGAGGCGTGAAGTATCAACTTGAAATGGGTGGTAAAAACCCAGTAATCGTTGCCAGGGATGCTGATTTAGAGTTAGCAGTTGACGCCGTTATTAAAGGTGCATTTCTCTCTACTGGACAAAAGTGTACAGCAACGAGCCGAGTAATTGTAGAAGAAGCGGTATATGATAGATTTGTAGAAAAATTGGTGATTGAAACGAAAAAGATTACGATTGGATCAGGTCTTCATGCAAGTAGTTGGATGGGACCATGTGCAAGTGAGTCGCAATATAAAAATGTATTACAAGCTATTCAAACAGGGGTAAGTGATGGTGCAAAGCTTCTTCTAGGTGGTAAGCCATATGAAGACAAGGAGAGTGGCGGCTATTTTGTCGAACCAACAATCTTTGAAGTAGCAGATCAAGAAATCGCTATTGCTAGAGAAGAAATTTTCGGACCGGTTATCGCTCTCATAAAAGTTTCGTCATTAGAGAGCGCAGTTGAAGTAGCTAATGATTCTGCTTATGGCTTAAGTGCCTCGATTTTTACGCAAAATATTACAAGAATGCTGAAATTTGTTCAAGAGATGGAAGCGGGATTAATTCGGATTAACGCTGAAAGTGCTGGTGTTGAATTACAAGCACCATTCGGTGGTATGAAGGAATCGAGTTCACATTCAAGAGAACAAGGAGAGGCTGCAAAAGAGTTCTTTACATCTATTAAAACGGTGTTTGTAAAAGGCTAGCATCAGGATGAGTAGGCAGCGTGACCTACTCATCATTTAAAAAAACAGCAGATTGTTTACGCTTACATTCAATAAAATAAAAGAGGGTGATTACCATGGCAGTCCTTAAATCGGAAAGACAAATAACACCAGCAACCGGAAAGAAAACAAAAGCGAGATGGTTAATTGTTTTAATGATCTTTATTGTCACAGTTATCAACTATGCTGATCGTGCTACTTTATCAATTGCCGGTCCAGCGCTATCAAGTGATCTAGGTATAAATTCTGTTATGATGGGGTATTTATTTTCTGCATTTGCATGGTCCTATGTATTAGGGCAGATTCCTGGTGGATGGTTGCTTGATAAATTTGGCTCTAAGCGTGTTTATTTTTGGAGTATTTTCCTATGGTCTTTGTTTACTTTGGTACAAGGATTAATAGGTTCATTTCAATCAGTCACAACAGTTGTCATCATTTTATTTGCCTTAAGATTTTTTGTAGGGTTGGCAGAATCACCATCTTTCCCTGCAAATAGCCGAATTGTAGCAGCATGGTTTCCGAGTGCGGAAAGAGGGACCGCCGCAGCAATCTTCAATTCAGGCCAATACTTTGCTACCGTTCTATTCGCACCTATTATGGGGTATATCACCTTCACTTTTGGTTGGGAATATGTCTTCTTTTTCATGGGGACCATCGGAATCATTGTAGCCTTTGTATGGTTAAAAACGATATACAATCCAAAAGATCACCCTAAAATTAATCAAGCAGAGTTAGATTATATAAAAGAAGGCGGCGCATTAGTTGATATGGATACTGCGGCCAATCAAGTGGAGAAAAAGCAAGGGCCGAACTGGCAATATATAAAGCAATTATTAAGCAATAAAATGCTTCTCGGCGTCTACCTAGGACAATATTGCATAACGACATTGACCTATTTCTTCTTAACATGGTTCCCGGTCTATTTAGTGGATCAAAGAGGTATGAATATATTAGAGGCAGGTTTAGTTGCTTCATTACCTGCTATCTGTGGATTTATTGGTGGTATATTGGGAGGAACGTTCTCTGATTTCTTATTGAAGAAGGGTGTCTCGATAACGGCAGCAAGGAAAATACCAATTATTACTGGTTTACTTCTCTCTATGAGCCTTGTCATTGCTAACTATGTGACCACAGAATGGGTAGTTGTTTTTGTAATGTCCCTTGCTTTTTTTGGCAAAGGATTTGGGTCTCTGGGATGGGCCGTTGTTGCGGATACTTCTCCGAAAGAGATGTCAGGTGTGAGTGGAGGATTGTTTAATACTTTTGGTAATGTAGCAGGTATTACTACTCCAATCATTATTGGCTATATTGTAGGCACAACTGGATCTTTTAATATGGCGTTGTTGTTTGTTGGTGCGAGCGCTTTAGTCGCAATATTAAGTTATTTATTCCTTGTAGGTGAAATTAAGCGAGTAGAATTGAAGAAAGTTTAATAGGGGAGGAAGAAAGGTATGGAAGCAAATATAGTAGATAAAATGATAGCTAAAGAAGCACCCGTTATCACAAAGGTGGAGGTCATCCCTGTTGCAGGTAGAGACAGCATGCTCTTGAACTTAAGTGGCGCGCATGCCCCTTTTTTCACTCGAAACATCTTAATTTTGCATGATCATTCTGGACGAATGGGAGTAGGTGAGGTTCCTGGAGGAGAATCTATTCGTCAAACGCTAGAAGCTGCAACAGAAATAATCATGGGGAGTTCAATTGGTGCTTATCAACAAGTGCTTAAACAGGTCAATGAAGCATTTGCTAACAAGGATGTAGCAGGAAGAGGACAACAAACTTTTGATTTACGTACAACCATTCATGTTGTTACAGCTATCGAATCGGCGTTCCTTGACTTACTTGGTAAATATCTGAATGTACCTGTATCGGACTTGCTAGGAGAAGGTAGGCAACGTGATCAAGTTGAAGTATTAGGCTATTTATTCTATATTGGTGACCGCCATAAAACAGATCTCCCGTATGAATCACCATCAAGCGATAATAGTCGTTGGTTTCAGTTACGTCATGAAGAGGCTGTCACACCAGAGCAGGTGGTAGCCCTTGCTGAAGCTTCATACGAAAGATATGGATTTAAAGACTTTAAACTAAAAGGCGGCGTGTTTAATGGAGAAGAAGAAATGGAATCCATTATAGCCATTAAAGAACGCTTCCCTCATGCTAGAGTGACACTTGATCCTAATGGGGCTTGGTCCTTAAATGAAGCCATCGCATTATGTAAAGGGAAAAATCATATACTTGCCTATGCAGAAGACCCATGTGGGGCTGAAAATGGCTTCTCATCTAGAGAAATTATGGCTGAGTTTCGTTTAGAAACAGGCTTACCAACGGCAACTAATATGATTGCCACAGATTGGAGACAAATGGCACATAGTATTCGCTTACAAGCTGTTGATATACCCCTTGCCGACCCCCATTTTTGGACGATGCAAGGCTCTGTGAGAGTTGCTCAAACATGCAAGGACTTTGGCTTAACATGGGGATCGCATTCTAACAATCACTTTGATATATCGCTGGCGATGTTCACCCATGTCGCAGCTAGTGCACCAGGGAAAGTAACTGCTATTGATACACACTGGATTTGGCAGGAAGGTCAGCATCTAACAAAAGACCCCTTCATAATAAAAGAAGGAAAAATCGAAGTACCAAAAAAACCGGGCTTAGGCATTGAGATAGATAGAGAGAAACTAGCAGATGCTCATCAACTCTATCAAACATACGGACTTGGCAGCAGAGATGATGCCAAAAGTATGCAATACTTAATTCCAAATTGGCAGTTTAATCCGAAGAAACCTTGTATGGTTAGATAAGGATAAATAAACGGTTCAGATAACACCAGGATTGTGTCCTGGTGTTTATTTAGCTTTTCTAAAACTTACTATTATGTAAGATCTAAGACCAATTGTGTACGATCAAATAAGTCTTGTCAGTATGAAGGCGATAAAGGTGAATAACTAGAAGGATTTAACTGCTAGAGTTAAAGTAAATAAAAAAAATGAAAAAATATGACGAAATATATTTTAAATATTTAGAAAAATATGTATAATTACTAAGATAAAGGTCTTGGTAGTTAATCATATTTATAGTATTGATGTACTAGTCGCAGTGAAAGGCTTGTGCTTGGGTTTGAGTCAATAGGTGGAGATACGACAAAATGTCTTTTAGAAACGATGAATATCTTTATTTCTTTTGATGAGAGTGTGAAGAGAAAGATAGAGATAAGTGAGCGGTGGGAGATGAGGGACTTTATTCGAGTATTAAAGAATAACGAACCATTTTATTTCTCACTTTTTATTTTAACATGAAGACAATGTCAGGTTGAGAATTTGTTCCATATGTTATAAGGGCTAAGATTAAAGGTCTTCATAGAACGCGCCATTTTAAAAAAGTAATAACACAGTTACGTATAGAGAAAGAGTTAGCGGAGAAATATCGAGACGAGAAGATGGTTCAACCATTAGTTGCCGACATGAATCATTGGGGCATAAAGAACTCTTCATTTCATTTTGGTCCCCTGTTGGCAAAGAAGCAATTGCCATTTATGAATATTGTTTATGAATCTCCCCTTTCAAATACGAAGCTCATAAAAAAAGAATGGAGGGATTTAAGGGATCGTTCGAGTATACAATAGCCAGTTGGAAGACATTTGAAGGGGTATTGAAAGCAAGTAATCAGATGTTTTTCTTGATAATAACATGCATTGTTTTTGTAACCTCATTCTTTGGTTCGATAGACAAGGAGGTGAAGCTTAGGGGAGAGCTAATTAAAATAAAAGCACTCAAGTCAGTCCTGGCAGACATCGGACTTGAGCGCTGTGCAGTTGGTATACCAACATGATGTTAGTATACCCTTAATTTACTTAATTGAAAATAAGTAAATAAGAAAGGGGATAAAAATGCTAAACCGTACTGATTATTTACTGAAGGGCAAAACGGAAGCTTTAAAAGCGATAAATGTACATAATAACTATATTCATACACAAGTAATCGAAGGAAAGAATACAACTTTTATTGTGGAAAAACCACCAATAGCCATTGTAAAAGACAGTTTGAGAGAGTATGGAATGACCTATAAAGGGGCTCTCCAAGCTGCTAAGTACAAGCTAGATAAAAAAAGTACACCGCCTATTCGTATTTGGGGGGCTCAGGATATGTATTGGTTCTATTTTTCATCTCAATACGATATTGATAATACATTTGTTTCTCTAGCCCATATTCATGAAATGCAACCATTCAATAAAAATATGACAAAAATAATTTTAACAAGCGGTTATTATTTCAATCTTTCTATAAGCTGTAATAAAGCTAAGAAAAGGTGGGACCAAGCACGCCTTCTTCGTGGACAAATTCAAGATTCAATAAATAAGCAATCATCCGTTCCTTTAATGGAGCTCCCTGGAATGATTAGTGAAGAAAAGGAAGAGTATAAATCAGAATGATACTATACGTACGAAGAGTCAGTTCGAGAATCAACGAGTTATTGCCATATAAGCAGGTCAAGGAGTAAAGTCGCTATATTAAAAGAAGACTTTGTCGTGTAAGTAGGGCAACCAGTGAAATCACTACTAATCAAAGAAGAATTAGAGAGATAAGTAGGGTAACCAGTGAAATCGCTACTAATCAAAGAAGAATT
>NZ_JAIVAM010000002.1 GCF_020171845.1 Cytobacillus kochii
TTAGAGAGATAAGTAGGGTAACCAGTGAAATCGCTACTAATCAAAGAAGAATTAGAGAGATAAGTAGGGTAACCAGTGAAATCGCTACTAATCAAAGAAGAATTAGAGAGATAAGTAGGGTAACCAGTGAAATCGCTACTAATCAAAGAAGAATTAGAGAGATAAGTAGGGTAATCAGTGAAATCGCTACTAATCAAAGAAGAATTAGAGAGATAAGTAGGGCAACCAGTGAAATCGCTACTAATCAAAGAAGAATTAGAGAGATAAGTAGTGTAACCAGTGAAATCGCTACTAATCAAAGAAGAATTATTGAGATAAGTAGGGCAACCAGTGAAATCGCTACTAATCAAAGAAGAATTAGAGAGATAAGTAGGGTAATCAGTGAAATCGCTACTAATAAAAGAAGAATTATTGAGATAAGTAGGGCAACCAGTGGAATCACTACTAATCAAAGAAGAATTAGAGAGATAAGTAGGGTAACCAGTGAAATCGCTACTAATCAAAGAAGAATTATTGAGATAAGTAGGGTAATCAGTGAAATCGCTACTAATAAAAGAAGAATTATTGAGATAAGTAGGGTAACCAGTGAAATCGCTACTAATCAAAGAAGAATTAGTGAGAAAAGTAGGGTAATCAGTGAAATCGCTACTAATCAAAGAAGAATTAGTGAGAAAAGTAGGGTAATCAGTGAAATCGCTACTAATAAAAGAAGAATTAGAGAGATAAGTAGGGCAACCAGTGAAATCACTACTAATAAAAGAAGAATTAGAGAGATAAGTAGGGCAACCAGTGAAATCGCTACTAATCAAAGAAGAATTATTGAGATAAGTAGGGCAACCAGTGAAATCGCTACTAATCAAAGAAGAATTATTGAGATAAGTAGGGCAACCAGTGAAATCGCTACTAATAAAAGAAGAATTAGAGAGATAAGTAGGGTAATCAGTGAAATCGCTACTAATCAAAGAAGAATTTGTCACATAAGCAGGACAAGCAGTAAAGTCGCTTCTAATAAAAGACCACCCTGCCATTGAATTCGCAAAATGAGTAGCGCTAAAGCTAGTTCCGTGAATTTTGATTAGTATTAGCGTTAGTCAATCTCGATTATGATAGATAGAAAGGAGACTTCTCTTGCCAACTTATAACAAACTAGTGCGTGATAGAATTCCCGACATCATCCAAAAGTCAGGGAAATCATACAATACAAGAATACTATCTCACTCCGAATATACAATGGCACTTAAAGATAAACTTCAAGAAGAGGTGAATGAATATCTAGAGGCAGGGCACTTGAAGGATCAAGGTGAAGAGTTAGCTGATATTCTCGAAGTCGTTTATGCATTAGCAGAAGCCCAACAAATGTCAACGGATGAATTAGATGAGATTAGAAGGACAAAAGCTCAACAAAGAGGAAGGTTCGAGGGTAGGGTGCTTTTGATAGATGTGCAAGAATAAGTTTATTATAATGTTTAAGGCAAAATCAATGGTACTACAAAAGGATACATAAGAAAGCACATGATGCATGCATCATAGATTTTCTTGTTATGTCACATTTCCTTATAAGTTCGTTGACGCTGTCTTTTACAACAGAAAGACTGTCTATTGGGTGCTAAATCATGGGGAGGATGTTTGAGGGAGGGAAAGTATTAGCCATCTGTGAAATTACGGATATCCTATTTAGAGAGAAAAGAAGTATATCAAATAGAGAAAACGATGTAATTTGCATAGGTGAACTCTAGAGGGGTAAAGGCTCTAGAGTTTTTCCTTTGTTAAAAAAGCTGCTATTTCCTTGCTACTTCTAAGTGTGATTATCTTCAAATTTGGCTTAGTATCTTTATATTTACGAAACCGCTCATGCATTTTTTTCTTTCTTCTATAATAAGTAGTCACGATAAACTTAAAGAATACCCAGTCAATTTTTTCATGACAGCCTTCAGCTATTTCAGGTCTTGATCTTTTATGAAATTGGATACGGCGTTTAAAAATCCGGTAGAGACAGGTGGAGAGAGGGAGTTCTAAATAGATGATTGTATCTGCTGCTGCTGTTCTAATGGGGAAGGTACTAGTGTAATTCCCCTCAATAATCCATTCAGATTGTTTTATAATGTCTTGTTGAAGGTGAATGAATCTCTCTTTTGTTGATTCTTTCCAATTGGGGAGCCAGTATAAGGTATCTAAATGATGGACATCTATTTGTAGCTTCTTGCCAAGTTTTCGAGCAAAAGTAGACTTGCCAACACCTGCAGATACACCTATAACCATGATTTTCTTCATACGACACACTCACTCCTCTTCTACAATAAGCTTAATTAACGCTATTAGAGAGCTTCATTTTCCTTTAAAATGATAGTAACTGTCAATAGGAGGAAAAGAGAATGATTGAAGAGGAAATGTACAACCGAGCCATCACATTTATTGAAGAGCGCTATCCTAAAGGGTGGGGTGGAGCGGCTGTGATTCATACTGGTGATGAACGTTATCTCATTAGTGTCGCACCAGTCACGTTTAACGCTAGTACGGAGTTATGTATTGAAGTTGGTGCCATTTGTGAAGCACATAAATTTAATATTGATGTCACACGATAATGAGAATAGCCCCTTCAAGGTTCTTTCACCATGTGGTATTTGTCAAGAGCGTTTGCGCTATTGGGGACCGAAAGTAAGAGTCGGAGTAACGACAAAAGAAAAGCTACTTAAGTTTGTTCCTTTAGGAGAACTTCAACCTTTTCATTGGACAAATGCTTATCCAGCTGAAGAAATCGAGCGCTTTAATAGCAAAGTAGAAAAGTTGCGTTGATTAGGATTAATGTATAAATATAATCAAATAAAAGCTATTTGTGTAAGTAGTAATAAAACCACACCCTTCATAAAATCATTTTTAAAATTGATTTTATGTTCAGATGTGGTTTATTGTGAAAAATTATAGTGTCAAGCCACCATCAACCATCACTGTTGTCCCAGTCATGTAGCTTGATGCATCAGATGCTAAGAAGCTCACCACGTTCGCGATTTCTTGAGGTTCAGAATATCTACCCATACGCATCACACTGATTTCAGCAGGGACATAACCAGTTGTTTTCATTTGTTCTTCCACTCCTTTAGTCAGTGGAGTGGCTACGCCACCGGGGCAGATGGCGTTTACACGGATCCCTTTTGATACATATTCGAGTGCAGCCCCTTTTGTTAAACCAACTACAGCATGTTTACTGGCAGAATAGGCTGCAGCACTATGCTCAGAACGAACGCCAGCAGTAGAAGCGGTATTGATGATGTGTCCATGGCCTTGTTGTTCCATCACTTTTAAAACCGCTTTCATTCCAAGGAAAACTCCTTTAGTATTAATATTCATCACACGATCGAATTCGGATTCTTCGATATCAGCGAACATCGAGAATTTTTGTACAACTCCAGCATTATTGAAAAATACATCAATGGTGCCGAAAGTATCCACTGCTTTTTGGACATAGTGATTAACATCATCCGCATTAGATACATCTGCTTTGATGAAAATGGCTTCCACCCCTTTTTCTTTTACTAGATCGAGTGTTTCATTGGCAATTGTTTCATTGAAGTCAACGATGACTAAGTTAAAACCGTCTTCTGCTAATTTAATCGCAGAAGCGCGTCCAATTCCTCCACCTGCACCTGTTATAACTGCTGTTTTCTTACTCATATAAACATCCCCTTTTGCGAATAAAATTGGTCGACAAGTTCAGTGTTAGACACCTTGTCTATTTAAATGATAAACTATTTGAGATGTTGTTAGGTACAAAGAAACCTTATTTTCTAAGAAGATAGACATAAATAAAGTATGTGTTGAGGATGGTGATTTTGTGATAAAAGACCCAAGGGTGTTGCAAACTTTTGATTTGTTGTGCAAAGGTTTTACAAATTTACTCCAATCAGATGCCATCGAGCAAATCAATATTAAGAAGCTAACGGAAGCTTCGAAAATCAACCGCACGACCTTTTATTTACATTTTGCCGATTTACAAGCTTTTGTTACCTATTATGTTAATCGCCTTTTCCAACATTGGTCGGATATCGTAAATAGTGTTCCTTCTCTTCCAGAACATAAATCACTACAAGAGCCTTATCCAGGTTTAGTGCAATTATTAGAATATATTAAAAGTGAACAAGTGCTTTATCATTGCTTATTAGTGGAGCATCGTTTGCCATTATTTACAGTAGCTTTAAGAGAATGGATGATTAAATTTACAAACCAAGGTTTTGGTACGGTCACACAAACTCCTGCCTTAAGCGAATCAGAGAGAAAAGTAAGGGAAGTTC
This sequence comes from Cytobacillus kochii, assembly GCF_020171845.1. GTDB lineage: Bacteria > Bacillota > Bacilli > Bacillales > Cytobacillaceae > Cytobacillus > Cytobacillus kochii. Next base: position 4,287 of record NZ_JAIVAM010000002.1, read on the forward strand.
ATATTTTAAGCGGTACGATTGGGTCCATTGTATGGTGGCTAGAAGAGGGATTTCCGATATCATCGCAAAAACTTGCAGAAGAATTGACCTTAATAGCGGCGAAGGGGCCTTTTTATTTAAAATAGAAAAAAGTACTTGAAAATTCAGAATTAGAGATTATAATAGTAACTAATCAAACTTAATGCCTATTCATTAGCTATTAGAGAATAACCTTCTGTAATAACAACTAATGAACGAATGGCTATCTTAAACTATAACTGTCAAATGTATGGTGACGGTTGTATTTGAGATAGCCTATTTATATTGGTATGGGTAAACGAGAGTAGTTAGCTTGTGACAATAAACATGTAAGCGCTTTGAAAAGTCAATATATTAGAATGAAAGTTTCAGAGTGGAAATACTTCATCATGAAGTATGTACGCATATCTCCAATTACTAGTTTTATTGAAAAGAGCATAGGAGATAAATGTTACCGACGATGGAATCGTTAGAGATGAATGATATAACCAAATTTGGATTTAATTTTAGGAACATGATTTAAAAAAAGAACTTCTGTAAAGCAGCCTGTTTATTAACGATTAAAAATTCCCTTTTTTAATCTCCATTAGTAAACGCCCGTCCTTTGAAATATAGATGGTGTACTGCTATCCATTTATTTAGAAGGTTTTTTATGGATTGTCAAAGGGAGAGAACAGAATGAAGATTCGTTCAGTTAATAGTTTTATTTTAGATATTCCAATAATTAGACCACATCAGTTGGCGATGCACACAATAACCAAACAAGCGATAGTATTGGTTTGTATTCAAAACGAAGAAGGCCAAGAAGGTTGGGCAGAAGTAGCTACGATCGGTGGTGCATCTTATGGAGAAGGTACACCGGAAGCGATTAAGGTCAATATTGATACTTACATTACACCGCATTTGATTGGTAAAAATACAAGTGATTATGCGAAAATAATGGCCGATTTAAATAAAGTGGTTAGAGGGAATTATTTCGCTAAATCTGTAGTCGAGTCAGCGTTAATTGATTTAGCAGCAAAAGAAAAACAATTACCAGCATATGAATTACTTGGGGGGAAAATCCATTCTTCTCTCCCACTTGCGTGGACATTGGCAAGTGGCGATACAGCTAAAGACATCGCGGAGGCGGAACGATTTTTAGAGGAAAAGCGTCATAGAATTTTTAAATTGAAGATAGGGAAGGGCGATCCATATAAAAATGTGAACCATGTATTGGAGATTATTCGCTCCGTGGGTGATCGAGCAAGAGTAACGGTAGATATTAATCAGGCATGGGATGAAACAACTGCTGATTATTGTATTGCAGCACTTCAAGAAGGTGGTGTTTCAATGGTAGAGCAGCCCTTACCCACATGGAACTTAGAGGGAATGGCTAGATTAACAGAGAAATATGCTGTTCCAATTATGGCTGATGAAGCAGCTAATTCTATCCATGATGTTTTTCAGATTACTAAACGGCGTGCGGGGAATAGCATTGCCCTTAAACCGTGTAAGCATGGTGGATTATTAGAAACGAAGAAGGTAGCAGCTATTGCTGAAGGTGCTGGGTTTAGCCTTTATGGTGGGACAATGATTGAATCAACATTAGGAACAGCTGTCTGTGCTTCGGTTTACTCTACAATAGGCGAATTTGCATTTGGTACTGAATTGTTTGGTCCTTTATTATTTAAGGATCGTATAACAGTAAACAATTTGCGCTTCGAAAATTTTGAGTTAATTATTCCAGACGGTCCTGGATTTGGAATGGAAATAGATAAGGATAAAGTTGAATTTTACCAAAGATAAAAAAGTGGTTAGGGCAGAATATTCTGATAGAATAGAATTAACTGTATGGTTAAAGGAGTGTTATAAATGGCGATGTCAACAGCTTTCTTAACTGCGTATGCGAAGGCTCCCCAAAATACGCCTATGTATGAAAATAATAAACAGATTGGAATCATGCTAGAGATAAATAAACAAAGTCATACGATTGTTAATGTCGATTCTACTTTTATGACAGGACTTGCCAAAGATTATTTGAAGAGAATGATTATTGGGACAGATTTTAGTATAGATATATCAGACTTGATTTTAGATATAGAGATGAACTGTATTATTCCTTCACAACAAGCTTTAATTGTAGCCTTAAAAGTCGCGCACCAGAAGTATCGTGATACTTTTCTAAAAAAACCAACTGAATAATTGCCCGTTTATTTACGGTTTCAAGACTCTACTTGAAATAAAACTAGATAAACTATTCGGCCTTTTAAAAAGAGCACTAATTAACTGTGTTGCTTTTTGGAGGGCCATTTTTTTACCCATAATGAAAGCGTTTTTAAAAAGGAGTTAGATAAAATGAGTAATCTATTTAAACAAGTGAATCAAACGCTTTGGCAATCGCATAAGCGGTCGAAAGATTTATTAACATTTGCTAGTTTACGTGAAGTGAAGGAGACAAGTGTGATATCAACCTCATCAAGCGATAAAGGGGAAAAGAATAATCGTAAAAACAATCAAGGTTCGTACAAAACTAGTCAGGTTATCGGATTACTATTAGGTCCTGTTCTATTCTTCATGATCTGGTTGATACTGCCATTAAATGGATTGAGTGATGAAGGAAAAGCAGTCCTGGCTATTACAGCCTGGGTGTCAACATGGTGGATTTTGGAGGTCATGCCTTTAGGATTAACCTCCTTGTTACCGATTGTATTATTACCTTTATTAGGAGCAATATCTGGTAGTGAAGCAGCAAGTAGTTACGGGGATCCTAATATTTTCCTCTTTCTTGGCGGGTTTGCGATTGCGCTTGCGATTGAGAAATGGAATCTTCATGAAAGGATCGCGTTGTCAATCATTAGCCTTGTAGGAACAAGTACGTCAGGTCTTGTATATGGATTTATGTTCGCGACAGGTTTTCTTTCTATGTGGATTTCTAATGTGGCGACTGTAATGATGATGTTACCGATAGGAACAGCGATTGCTTTCAAAGTAGGAGAATTAATGAAAAAAGAGGGACAGTATACTTTTGCAGAAGAAAAGAAGTTCACTCAATCTATCATTTTCTCTATTGGCTTTGGTGGAATTATCGGAGGAAGTGCGACACTGATTGGAACGCCACCGAATCTGATATTGGCAGGATTAGTAACTGAAATGTTCGGTATAGAAATATCATTTGCTAAATGGTTTTTATTTGCTTTTCCAATGATCCTCATTCTAGGTATTGCAACAGCTTTTTATTTAACTAAAATTGCCTACCCCATGAATGTTAAAAGCCTGCAATCAGGAAAACAATTCGTAATAGATGAGAAGGAAAATCTCGGAAAAATGAGTTTTGAAGAAAAGGCAGTAGGGTTAGTATTCACATTAACGGCTTTTATGTGGTTAACAAGATCTTTCCTCTGGACAGATATCATTCCGGGCATAAGTGACACAATGATTGCGATTACCGGTGCCTTATTACTTTATTTAATCCCAGCATCTAAAAAGCACGGAGGAAGATTACTCGGTCAGGATTCTCTTAAGAAAATGCCTTGGGATGTCTTGCTTTTGGTCGGAGGAGGTTTAGCCATTGCGGCTGGATTCAGTCAAACCGATTTATCATCTTGGGTTGGTAGTCAGCTATTATTGTTAGAAGGAACGCCATATATTGTCATTCTGGCTATATCGACCTTATTAGCAATTGGTATTACTCAGATTGCCCCTAATACTGCTGTGACAACTATATTTGTACCTATTGCGGCTACGCTTGCGTTAGCAATTGATGCACATCCGTTACCATTAATGACAGCTGTTGCTTTAGGTGCTGGTTTTGCTTTCATGCTACCGATTGGTACACCATCTCAAGCAATTATTTTTGGTACAGGGAAAGTAACGATTGTTGATATGTTAAGAAGAGGAACATTAGTCTCTATTTTAGCAATCGTTCTTATCATCTTATTTGTTTACTTCGTTTATCCAATGGTATTTAATCTGAACTTGTTCGAATATCCATCAGCTTTGAAATAAAATAAAACAAAGCCTTACTCCTTGTATAGGAGAAGGCTTTTGTTCTACTTATATCCCTTTTTTATAGAGCACAAAAGAATAAACAGTTGGTATGATGACAATCATCACAACTAAAATAATCATGATGAGAATCTGAGCAAAGTTGATAAATCCAGTGAGTATCATACCAAGCCCACCAATAATCCACAAATAACCGGCTAATCGATGGGTTTTATTCCAATTTTCCTCACTTGTAAGTGTCCAAGGTAGCTTGATTCCTACCGTGAAATTTTGCTTACTTTTAGGCATATAATTTCCACAAATGATGATAATGAGTCCTACCAGAATAGGGGCAATAGATTCAATACGGATGTCATAGCCGAGTGCTTTGAATAAGGTGATGGGGACGATGATAAGCGTCATAATTGGAATTACCCATATAATTAATTGTTTGAGTGCTTTAGCGGTATTTTCTTTCTTTGGGTCATTATTTATCATAAAAATAGTAAATAAGTGAATGGCGGCCATTAATAGGGGCAATCCCCACACAGCAATGGCTTTGGAGGTGAAATTATCAGCTTCACCTGCTGTATTCCAGTGGATGGCGATTTGATCAGGTAAATCAGGATATACAATCAAGCCAGGAATAATAGGAAGTAAACAAAGTAACGTCGTAATCACAAGTGTCCTATTCATTTTTCTTGTCATTTTCTTTCCCTCCAAATTGTGTAAACCACAGCATAATTTCTTCAAATACGGAAATATTCAATTCGTAGTAAATGAAGTTCTTATACTTGCTTTCAAGTATAAGGTCTGCCTTTTTTAGCTGTGATAAGTGATAAGAAATGGTTGCTCCTGTCATTTCAAAATGCTTCCCAATCTCACCGGCAGATAGCTTTTTATCTTTCAGTAAGACAAGAATCTCTCTACGCACAGGGTCTGAAAGAGCCTTAAATGTATCTGGAAACCCCACGATAACACCTCTTTAATCTATTTAGAAATATCTCTAAATAGATTATATAACATGATATGTAAAAAATCACTATCTGTTTCGAAAAATTTCTAAATAGGTTTGCGATGGGCTCTAGGTTTAGGAATATTCATCCCCCATTATGAATGTATAGATCGTTTTGGAATGAATCATAATCGTTATATATGTGAATGTAAAAGGGGGCTATGTATCCATTCATTATTGAAAAGGAAGTGTATTAAGGAGAAGGACCTGAATAAGAAGAAGTAAAAAGGCCAAAAAATTGAGGACATACTTTGAACATCTTTAACCATATGAAATTGAAAGAAACGAAAAAAAATAACACGAAAAAATGTTAATGTTAAACCAACATTTTTTCGTGTTACAGATAGTTTCAATGTTAATTAACTGCGATGCTTTGTATCATTGCGAAGTATGCCATTAATACAAATAAAACAGAAGCTAAAAACGAAAGTGCAACATGTTGTTTCATTTTAAAGAGGACTAAGCTTCCACCAAGGCAGCTAAGGGCAAGGATGCCGAATATGATGCTCACTTCAGTGAAAATAAATGAAACTGAAATTCCTTCAAGTGTTCCTTGATAGAAAAGATTTAATATCGGTGCATAGCCACTATGAGCAATTAGATTGTCGATGTTCATTGGTGGAGACTGCTCATTAAAAATACCTGTAAGGATAAAGATAATGGTTATGATAAGAAATTCTGCACGAACCCATGGCTTCGGGTTGAACGAAGACTCTTTTTTTAGGCGGTGTTTCATCCAAAACCCATTGATCAAAGCGAATACAGTTAAAGGCATAACAAAAAGCAGTTTTAGCAATAGCCCTTGACCATATGAAACCAATAAGGCATCTTTATAATCTGTTTCAGCAGTCGTCACATTCGTTAGAAGAATACCACTTAAAACAATCAGTAAAAAGCAGATAATGGCTGTTAGATGGAACCATTTTAGAAAAGGCAACCAACTAGTTGTTTGCCGTGAAAACCAGGATACGACGAGTAATACCCCTGCCCAAGCAGAAACGGCAATTAGATGAAGGGCATGAATTCCAATCCCATAAACTCCTTGCATACTGCCAGCATGGCTTGACCAGGCGACACCGATGGTAAGAAGGAAGAGAAGAATCATTTCTCCAATAATGGAAACCTTTCTTTTATCCTCACCAAAAAGGGTAATGTAAAATGCCAGAACGATACAAATGATGAATGTGAAAAGCCAAGCATTCCCTACGCGGAAACTGAGTAATATATTTTCAAAGGCAGAACCCAGCCCATCAAGTTTGGCGAGATGGGTAACTAATTGTATTAAGGGAATGAAAGATAATAAGGCAATCCCCATTGTCGCCACTAATTGTATTGAGATGGATACTTTCACAGGTGGCTTAGAATTTGCAGGCACCCATCGTAAAATAAAGGTGCCTGCAAGAAGAGCAAAACATAAATAGAGAAGTGCCTCACTCAAAATGGTTAGAAAAAACATCGATTATTTTTTCCTTTTTAATAAGATGATGGCAATAATCGCAACAATGGCAACAAGAATGATACCAATCAATAACCCGTTTGAGTTTGATTCCGTTTCATCCGCTGTGTCGTTGGATGGTGTTGTCTCGTCTTCTTCTACAGTTGGCTCCTCATTTTCTGTAGATGGAGCCATTTCCGCTGTATCTTCTTCTACCTCTTCTTCAGGAACATTGACTTCAAAGCCATAAGATTCTTGCATAATATGACCATCTACTCCGATGATTTCCCAGCTTACCGTATAATTACCGTTAGCGATTGGTTCAGAAAAAGTAGCAATTAACTCATCTTCATTAACAGTGATGTCACTCGCCTCGACTACTTCTCCTTCACTATTTTCAATTTGCAAAGAAGCGTTATCTTCTATAACAGTGTCAAAATATAATTGAATCGTATCAATTGATTCTGTAACAGTCGCACCATCTTCAGGGTTTGAACCATCTAAATGAGTATGTGCAAATGCGGTATTGGTGCTAATAAATAAACATGTCACTACGAACAGTAGCATAGATAATTTTTTCATATCATGACCTCCAAAACTTTTTTTCGTAATTAGCGTACTAAATTGAGAAAGGAGATACAACCTTTTACCTGTGTACGATTGGTGTCGTTTTTGTGAATTTCTAAAATACTGTTATGACTAAACAGTCTCTTAAGTAGCGAAAGGCGGCCCCTTCACTTAACAATTAAACACAATCAATTAAAAAAGAGAACACCACTGTAGAAAAAATGTTAGATTCATGACATTAATGTGTAGAAAATATGGAATTTGTATGTAAATATCCTGTATCTAATTACCTTAGGTTGAACGTCGAATCCGTTTTATCTTTCCATAAATCCCTCATATATATTTCTCGCCAATTAAAAATATTGTTCTTATCATCTTTTGTCGTTAAAATCTAAATGATAAAAATATTTACAAAAGGAGAAAAGTTAATGAATCGAGTAGATGTAGCTTATTCACTGATTGTCGACGAAAACGAAGAAAATATCTTGATGGTAAAGAATATTAAACATAATAATTGGTCCCCACCTGGTGGAGGGGTAGAGAAAGGCGAAACATTGTTAGAGGCAGCAATTAGAGAAACAAAGGAAGAAACAGGTTTGGATATTGCACTTGGCGATATTGTCTCAATTAATGAAGCCTTTATGGAAAAGGAAAATTTTCATGCGATTTTCTTTACTTTTAAGGCGAAAATCATTGGTGGAGAGATTGAAATAAATGATAGGGAGACGATAGAAGAGGTGAAATGGATGAGTATCGCAGAAGCGGAAACTTGGATGCCTTATCATCAAAAGGGTATTCATTATTTATTAAAACAATCTGCCCTTTATTATTTTGAGGGAAATTAGTTTTCGTATAAAACGATCTCCATTAGCAAAAAATGTTAAAAAGGAGATGTTTTTCATGAGAAAATTCGCCATTTTTCTGCTTATATATTTACTTGCTTGCCATGTATGTCTGGAGAAGGTACATGCTGAAGAATATAAACAACATGATGCCAAAGATAAGGAACAAGTGGTAGACCATTTTGTATTAGCTATATTGAATGATGAGGTAAGGAATGCAGTAAATGATTATTATCAAAAGGATACTGTGATCCAATTTGACTGGCAAGCAAAAGACTATAACGTTGTTGAAATGAAGCAATGGAAGAAAGGTAATGAACTGGGACATTCTTTTCTGATTAGTTTAACGGTATTGCCATATGATAATAATAAGTCTAGTCAATTGGGTGTTGATACAATTACTTTTGGCATTTCGCCTCAATCCTTAAACACACAGAAAAACAATAAGAGCTTAGCATCTACGGAAGTTGAGTTATTAGATTATAAGCATAGAGAGGCTGTGTATAAGGGGAGTTAGTTCAATGGAAGAGAGGAGATTGGGTTGAAAGAGATATCTAGAGTGGTCGGGTTCATAGCGGGATTAATAAGTATGATAATTTGGGGATGTTTACTTTTTTTAACCCTTATTCTTCTGACTTTGTAGGAATAGGTACAGCCTTATTAACCTTCTTCTTGTTGGCGCTCCCTGCTTTGTTCATTATTATATTTATTAAGTTCTCGAATCATTTCTTCATGCTCATTGCTGTTATTTTACATTAAAAGTCGATGTGGTATTCATGTAGGATAAAAGACTGAACAGAAACAGAATTAACTGTTTTCGGAAATCATAAAGATTCGAAAATGCGCCTCAATTATTAACGACAGGCTGGTCAATTGACTTATCGGATAGTAATAATGAAGTAGCTGCACACGCCCATTCATCTGTAAACTTACCAATAACTGAACAATGGGCAATACTTCTATACACTAATGAAAACTATTTGACACTATCATATTAAATATTAAAAATGAAGAAATAGTTCTGTTTATTCAGGACTATTTTTCTTATAATTTAACTATTAATGTAAATATAAAAAGATAGTTACCTCTACTTATTGTTAAGCCAAACTGGTATTCTGATATTTGTATTGAAGGGAAAATACCTTAGTAGGGGTTTTGTAATGAAATTAAATAATAATGTAGATTTATATTGAAGTAACGTGTGTTTCGATGCTTACGAAGGTTAAATTCTTTGTTGGTTGTCCATTGTATAGTTTTTTATTTAATAATATACACTTTACATTAATATATAATGTGCAAAAAATGTAAAATAACATGTAGGAAGCCCTATAAAAAGAATGAACCCTGATAGGGCTCTAGGAGAAAATAGTATTAAATCTATAAAGTAGTAATGATGCTTCTCGCACCGATAATTACTGTTATGCCCAAGCTAGTTGTGAGTAATTTGAAGATAATTTTTAACAATTTACATACCACCTTTGTATGAATTTATTCCTAATAATGATAATATAAATAAATAATAATTCCTGTTTTTTTTCATATATGAAAATCGGAGGATACTATGAATAAAATTGGTCATGTATTTAGAACCATACGGCTGGCAAAAAACCTCTCATTAAAAGATATAGCACAAGGAGATATTAGTGTCTCATTTTTATCAAAATTTGAACGTGATGAATCAGATATTTCTCTTTCTAAGTTTTATTCATTACTTAATAAGATGAATATAACATTAGAAGAATTTCGTTTTATTGCAAATGATTACAAACTTATGGAACACGAAGTAATGTTAGATAACGTAAGATCTGCGTATGAAAGTAATAATATTATTTTATTAGAAACCCTTAAAAAAAAGGAATTAGCAAAATATAGTGAAACCAAAAGAAATACATATAAACTTAACTCAATAATGATTAGTGCCTTAGTTTGTGATTTGAGAAATCAATACGATATATCAGCCGAAGATAAAACATATTTGAGTGATTATTTGCTGTCTGTTGAAACATGGGGTTATTATGAAAATATTTTATTTGGGAATTCTTTGAGTATATTAACACTTGATTCAGTTATTTTGTTTTCGAAAGAGATACTTAAAAGGTCTAAACTTTATATGAATTTAAATGTAAATAGAGATGAAGTTGTAGGTATATTGTTAAATGCAACTGTTTTTTGTATTGAAGGCAACAGAATTTCAGAATCATTATATTTTATCAAGATAGTAGATGAAATGCTTGAAAATAAAGTCCTATATTTTGAGAAAACCAAACTATTATTCTTAAAAGGTTTGTACGATATAAAAACACAGAAAAAAGAAAAAGGAATTGAAAAATGTAAAAGTGCAATACAAATTATGCATGATTTAGGTTCAATCCTATTAGCAGTAAACCACGAAGAATATTTAGAGAAGTTTTTAGAACATTAGTGTTTTCAAATATGACATGAATTTATCCTACCTAGAAAATTGAGTTAAAATATTGAATAAATAAAACTCATACTATACCAAGTAGGGAGGTAAAAAAATATATTAAACTCATTTTTAAGTGGAAATAAGAAACTCAATTCAAATATAGAAAGATGGACTCGTTATGTCACAGAGATTGAATGAAAAGGAATTAGATGCCGTTATTGATATTCTTAAGGATGTTGTAAATGTTCATAAAACGTTGTTTGATGATTTACGACCAATGCAAGAGGAGAACCCTAATCATCAGATGTTTTTGTTGCAGAAGGAAAAAGTGGAGTTTTATCAGACGATTATCCAGAAGTTAAATCAGCAACATAGAAAAGTGAATTGATGTTCGGTAGCTAGTCAAATGAATCTGTCTTCATTGAAGAACCACACAAATCTTGTGTGGTTCCCTTTTTTTCCTTTATCCATCCGGTTATGACTGTGTCATGACTGTTTTGGTGATTAAATTTATTTCCTCTTTAATAATGTAAAATGACAATACTTTTCAACTTTGTTGTCCACGTGCTTTTGTCAGGACTTTTAAAAGTGAATAAAGTTCTAGCCAGTTGGTTTGTGGCATGTTGTAGCCAAGCGTTTTCGCTATATGTTTCCTTTGTTAAGAGTTTTTTCCACTGTACTTATATAGAACCGGTTATATCAATGGTACCTACAATCAAGATAAGGACTCCTTTGAGTAAAGTATATTGAACATGGAGCTGCTTTTAATAGGTTAAATTGAGTTCATGCATGAGCACTTTCTTTGTCCAATCCTAGTAAAAACAAGGTTATTCTGTTAATGTTCTTACTATTCGAACCGTCCGTTAAGCTTCGTATGTCCTCTTCTCTATTATAAAATCTTTCAGATGTTAATTAAGGTAATTTTATTTCATTTTACTTCTACCAGTTAAATGTCTAATATTAAGTTAATTAGGAAAGGGATGAAGCTATGCATTCATTAGTTTTTCAAGAAAAATGGGCCTCTACCTTATCGGAAAAGGACCGTAAAGAGATTGAGGGGATTTATAGTCAATCTGTTCCTCATCTACATAAGGGAATGATTGGTTTTACCTCTATTTGGCAAGCAAAAAATCACCGAGAGGACTTATTGATTTCGGTACTGATTCAAAATACAACGAAAGAAGCCTTTGTTTTAGAGCATACTGCTGTGTCTTATTTAGCCGAGGATGGAACCTCACTTGCTCAACATATTTTTACAACGAATCAAATACTTGTTGAGCCAAATACGTCAATGCCATGGACGTTTATATTTCCGGGTGCGGGGGATGTATTAGAAAGAGGCGCGGGAAGGTTAGTTTTAGTAGATTAAAAAGCCATCTCCAACTGATTGGAGATGGCTTGTTTCATTTTTATTTTCCAGGCTTAAAGTTCATTTTCATCGCTTTTGCCATGTTTACTGGTAAATCTGTATTTTCCATTGTGCCAGTAAACAGTTCTGATCCTGGGCCATAAGTGTAAACGGGGATATCAATTCCTGTATGGCCGGTACTTGTCCAACCGATAGATGCCCTTTCTGAAATGATTTGATTGATGGATGAAGCTGGATTATCAGCATTTTTGATTGCTTTGACTTCAGCTTTCGTTAAATCAATCGCTGCATATTCTTTTAGCACCTTCTTAGCGTTTGTCCGTTTCTTATTAAGTTTGGATGCCATATAGTCACCTGTAGCCGTCACATCTCGTAGCATTTCCACATTAGCACTACCATTTCCGTAACCGCCAACAGACATTCCGCCTGTATCATGATCTCCAGCTACAACAACAAGCGTATTGCCATCTTTCTTAGCGAAATCCATTGCTTCAATGACAGCTTCTTCGAAAGCTTCGCTGTCTTTCATTGCCCATGCTGCATCATTCGCATGCCCTGCCCAGTCAATTTGACTTCCTTCCACCATTAAGAAGAAGCCGTTTTTATTCTTTTTCAATGTATCGATAGCCGTTTCCGTCATGTCTGCTAGACTAGGCTGTTGTGTGCCTTCGCGATCAAGTTCCGGTGCCATTCCTTCTTCGGCAAATAAACCAAGCACTTTATTCGTTTTCTTCACACGATCCAATTCTCTTTTATTTGTAACTAATTGGTATCCGTCGTCTTTTGCTTCATCCATTAATTCGTCAGTAAAGTATTTTTGTCCTCCACCTAAGATGACATCCACATCATTGTCGAGTAATTGAGGAGCAATATCTGCTTCATCTGCACGAGAAGCGACATGTGAAGCGAAGGCTGCTGGAGTCGCATGGGTAATCGTTGAAGTGGCAACTAGCCCAGATGATTTCCCTTTTCTTTCTGTTTCTTCCAAAATCGTTTTTAGTTCTTTACCAGTCGGATCGGTGCTTATCATACCATTATTGGTCTTTACGCCAGTTGCCATCGCTGTTCCGGCAGCTGCTGAATCTGTAATATTGGAGTTCGCTGAGTATGTACGTTGCATCGCTATGTTCATCGAGTCAAGAACGGTATCCTCACCTTTATACCAACGATAGTTTGTTGCATAGGCTGCGGAAAAACCGTCAGGAATAAGGAAAATGACATTTTGTGCTTTATCTTTCCCCTTTGGCTTCCCTTTCGCTTCTACTTCTTGCTCAGGTAGTACGGTAGAGATGCCCCCGACAGCAATGGTAGATACAAGTGCGAGTGACAATAGTTTCTTTTTCCAAGTCTTTTTCAACATGTTTCTTCCCCCCTAAAATGGTTTGTACAAGATAACTATAAGGTGGAATTTTTAACGCTTGATAAAGAGAGGGTGAAAAAAGAGTAAAGAAGAAAAAATGGGTAATTAGTGGCAGAAAGGAGTGATTTAGAAGGGTTTTTACGAATGAAAGAAAAGAATGCTTGCTGAACTTGTTGTGGCAATCGCACTTTTGTTCTAATTTATGTAAAAGTTGCGTGAAGGGGGTGTAAAGGGCTTTTACACACATGATTGCTTATCGCGATTAGTAGAAGGGGGACTACTACAAATCGCGATGTCTGTCATGTCATATTTGTAAGCTGTTGTTCCATTATAGAAAGAAAGTCATCTTCTTTCCAAATGGTGAATGTTTCTTTTATATCATACTGTGTTAATAATGCGATAACGATTTGATAGCCAAGGTAATAGCCTAAGCGGGTCTGCTTGAAGTTTTTCCCTCCATTAATAGAGAACCATTCTTTATAAATTGTATGACTATCGTTAATGGTCTTCATATCACAAAGAAACTGTTTCGCGATCAAACTTTCATTTTTTTGAGCGAAGTCAAGCCACTCTCTGTCTTCTTCAAAGGCGAAATGTTCGTCTAATCGTGCTTCTACTAATAGCGTGGAAAGGGTCGTTGCGATGCCTTCTTGTAAGAGCCATGTATAGGGATGAGTCCAATTGACAAGATGCCAATCTTGCGAATAGATGTCATTATATAAATAATGCATGACATGTCCAAACTCATGGGCAATAATAAGTTTAATATAGGTTTCGTTATAGGGGAGTTTTTCTAGACAAAAGGCTACATCAGGATGATATTGCTGATACACAAAGGCATTGCTACCGTATAAGCCGACGAGCAAGCGGACTGTTTTAGTATATTTCACATCAAACATCTCTTCATATCGTTGAAGTATTTTTGGTATGTGTTCAAGAAATAAGTCTCTCATCGGTAAAAGTTCTGGTAGCTTAGGTGAGTGTTTCTTCAATGCAGCTCGTTTTTTTGTTTCAATATGTAAACAATGATGGGCAAAATAAACATCATAGTCTGCTTGAAATTGATGATAGTACTGTTCTAAGTATTCGGATGTTGGCTGATAATGGCTCACAAAATCTCCAACTGTATCAATGATTCTCAAATGATGCTGCCTCCTTATTAGTTTTAATGCTAATAAAGTGTTCGCTTCTCAACTGTTAGAATCCTTCCATTTTCATTAAGTGAAAGGAAATCTAAGAGCAAAGGCGAATATTTTAGCAATAAGGAGCTGATAAAGAAATGAAGGAACGTCTAGTAAGAATAGGAACGACTTATCTACCTGTAATAGATGTGGAACAATCCGCAAAGTGGTATCAGAAACATCTGGGTGCAACTGTTAATTATAAGGATCAACATAAAGCTATTCTAGATTTAGCGAATCAAAGTATCTTTTTAGTAAAAGCAGAAGGTGGAGAGCGTTCCCAATTTGTTGACATAGAAGGCAGAGAACATTTTTCTGTTACTTTTGAAGTGGACGGGTTAGCTGAGCTGGAAAGATTGCATGCACTTTTTATAAAGGAAGATGTGTTGGTAGAAGCAATGGAAGATCGTGGTCATACGGGCAAGAACTTTATTTTCTACGATTGTAATGGCAATCAATTTGATGTTTGGAGTGAGTTAAGTCCAGCGTTTAAACAAAGGAGAACGGATGTTATCTATGATTGAGATGATAGACGAGGATAATAGAGAAAAAGTGAGTGATTTTTTTTCGAAACATTGGGGCACGACAGAGATGGTTCTCTCCTCTGGCGTCTATCATTGTGATGAGCTGGATGGCTATGTATATAAGGGTACTAAAGGTGAGATTGTTGGCCTAGTGACTTACATTAGGCATAATGAAGATATATGTGAAGTCATTTCGTTAGACAGTGTCTATGAAGGGCAGGGGATTGGTTCAAGTTTGATGTGTGTTATTGAAGAAAAGGCAAAAGACTTGGGGGCAAAGGCGGTTCAACTCATCACAACCAATGATAATCTACATGCATTATCTTTTTATCAAAAACGCGGTTATGTATTAAAAGCACTTTATCCAAACGCAGTAGAGAAAGCGCGAACTGAAAAACCTTCCATACCATTTGTGGCAAGTAATGGTATTCCTATCCGAGATGAGTGGTTATTATATAAAATGCTTATATAGCACCCTTTTTTATGCAATATTTTATCAGATTGCTCCAACTCATTGGATATTTCACCAAAGAAAGGGTATGGTAATAGAATCATAGAGTAGTAGGTGAAAGGCAGATGGAGAACTGGATTACAAGTGTGATGGAGCAGTTTGGTTATGTTGGGATTTTTTTGTTGATTATGTTGGAAAATATCTTTCCGCCCATTCCATCTGAAGTGATCTTAACTTTTGGTGGATTTATGACGACTACTACGAATTTAAGTGTAGCTGGCGTTGTTGTAACATCGACCTTAGGGTCAGTAGGTGGCGCAGTGGTTCTTTATGGTGTTGGCTTGCTGATTGACATCAGAAAAGTGGAGCAAATCGTAGAACGTTGGGGTCATATTTTAAGACTAACCAAAAACGATATTCATAAAGCAAACGGTTGGTTTTCAACATACGGAATGTGGACCGTTTTCTTTTGCCGTTTTATCCCTTTGATTAGGAGTTTAATATCTTTACCGGCAGGGATGGGGCATATGAATTTTCTTGTTTTTCTTATTTTGACAACAGCTGGGACCTTGATTTGGAATATCGTTCTCGTCCTTATTGGTGCTGCGGTAGGAGAATCATGGGAGTCCGTGGTCGGTTATATGGATGTGTATTCCTATATTGTCTATGGCGCCATTGCTCTTGTGTTTATTGTTATAGTGATGATTTTTTTAAAAAAGAGAGTTTTTCATAAAAAGTAAGGTTGTTACGAGAGGGGGAACAACCTTACTCTTTATTAGTTTGTTAAGGTGAAAGCCTCTATTTGTTCTCCCCACTTGACCGTTACATCAATCCTTTCATCTTTTAGTAAATGCAATCTGTTGTCTAAACTACCACTATCTCTAAATACCCGCGGATTAGGTATATCTTCATTTTCATCGAAAGCTCTCGTTCTTCCACCAGCAAACTGACTTGTCTCGAAGCTAAAGCTATAATCTAAAACATTCTTTAATTCTTCTGGGTTCCCCTTATATTTAATCGTAAGCTTATACTCTCCACGTTCGTCTGACAGTATGATATAACGAAGCTCTCCTTCCCAATCAATGTTCACTTTGAGGGAAATAAATGATTTCCAAAAAGAACATTTACTCAGAGCGAATGATAACCTTTCAAATGGTGAATTATATAAAATAATAACTACTTTAGGGGGGATTACAATGAGAAAGTCTTGGATTATTTTGCTTTTGCTTTTTTTGATTTCCTTATTTATATATACATTTTACCTATTATCTACTAATGGAGAAGGTGGTATTCCATTTATTATTCTAATGATTAGTAGTGCTGTATTTTTCGGCAGTCTCCGAATGCTCAATTTTAAAACAAAATACCAATAGACGTTGTGGACCTCTTATAATGAGAGGTCTTCTTTTCATATCCCCAATGTAATCGGCAAGTAGCGAAAAAATTTTGTTACTTAATTCTATAATTATCACCCTTCGAAAGAAAGAACTTCCGAGCAATAGAGAAGGCAGTTTAAGATCGCCATTGTTGTTACGTTATTCTAGATTTTATATTAAAAATATTTTTGAACTTATAATATAAAATCTCTTCCTAGTAAATTATTTAAATGAAATTTAAATAAAAAATACAATTTAAGAAAAATATTAATGCTTCCCTCCTTTAAAAATAGCTATTTGTGGTTATTTGAAAAGGGGGGATTTTTTATATATTTCAGGTTAATCAAGATTTAAAGTAAATAAATAAACAGAAAAAAATTAAAACGCTTTCAAAAAAATGAATAGCGTTAATTTTTTGAATAATTTAGTATTCTGTGTGTAAAGCGTTTTCACTAACTGTTGTATTACTGATGGGGGTATTAATATGAGTCCAGAAATTATTACACTATTATTTTTAATTTTTGCTGTTATTATGTTTGCCTGGGAGAAAATCCCGCTTTCGATTACAGCTATGATTGTTGCAGTGGGGCTTACAATTACAGGGGTTCTGGACGCATCAGAAGCTTTTTCCGGTTTTGTAGATGGTAACGTACTTCTCTTTATGGCGATGTTTATTGTGGGTGCTGCATTTTTTGATACTGGTATGGCTCAGAAAGTTGGGGGTGTTATTACTAAGTTTGCTAAAACAGAAAGACAGTTAATAGTTGCTGTGATGATTATTACAGGTTTAATGTCTGGAGTTCTTTCTAATACAGGAACCGCCGCAGTTCTTATACCAGTTCTAATTGGTATATCTGCAAAGTCTGGTTTTGCACGTTCTAAACTACTATTGCCATTGGTTATGGCTTCAGCAATGGGAGGGAATCTTAGTTTAATTGGGGCTCCAGGTAACATGATAGCTCAGTCAGCACTCCAGGATATGGGGTTGGAGTTTGGATTCTTTGAATATGCAAAAGTTGGTTTACCGATGCTTATTATTGGGATTATCTATTTTGGGCTATTTGGTTATAAGCTTCTTCCAGATAGAAAGGATGATCCACTAGATTCAGACAATGTATATAATCAAGATACTGATTACTCGAAGGTGCCAAAATGGAAGCAGAATGTCGCATTAATTGTCCTTGTTCTAACAATATTGGCAATGATATTTGAAGATCTAATTGGTGTGAAATTATATATTTCTGCCTGGGTAGGGGCATTGGTATTAGTTGCTACAAAGGTTATTTCTGAAAAAAACGCAATGAGATCTATCGATATGAATACAATCTTGCTATTTGTTGGGTCACTTGCACTTGCACAGTCAATGGTGAAATCGGGTGCGGGGGACTTATTGGCCAGTACTATTATTGGCAGTATAGGAGAAAATCCTTCACCTTATGTTTTGTTATTTGTTGTATTTATGATATCTGCAATCATGACAAATTTCATGTCCAATACTGCAACTACAGCACTTTTAGTTCCGATAGGTCTTTCGATTGCCAATGTAATGGGGGCAGACCCTAAAGCGGTTCTAATGGCAACAGTAATTGGAGGATCTTGTGCTTACTTAACCCCTATTGGAATGCCTGCAAATACAATGGTGTACAGCTTAGGAGGGTATGCATTTAAAGATTATGTGAGAGCAGGTGCACCCTTGCTTCTTATCTCAATAGTTGTAGGAATGATTTTGTTACCAATTCTATTTCCATTCTATCCATAATAGAAAACGAGTTACTATGAACGCAAATAAAAGAAAATCTCTCTTAGTTTTAAACAAACTGAGAGAGTGCAATGAAAAACATCTGTAAATCGGTACGGATGAGTAAGGATGATTCTAGAAGATCTTAGCTCATTCAATAATCATTAAAAAATTTTTTGAAAAAACTCCAAAGTATTTACCAAGGTATTAATTTAGAACCGAAAGGCTCTTTTAAAAGATGAAAAATTAGATTGTATACACATGATTCCCTTTATAAAAAGCTTTAAAAAAATTAATGAGATGGTTATTTTTTATATGTTTCAAATCAATAAACGCTTGAGGGTCTAAGATAACTATAAAAAATAAAATCACAACCTTAAAATAATCGAATAGCGCTTACATTTTTGAAAGTTTAATATGTTTGTAAGAAATATACACTAGGTGAAATTCTATATGAGGTAATATTTAGAGCATTATTTCCAAAAGCTCATTATCCCTGAGTTAAGTTTTAGAAATATTCGAGATTATCTCGACACGATAAGAATTATTTTTATTGAAACATAAAATAAAGTAGAAAAAGGAGAGTTACTATGGAAAAGGTGCAAATGAATAAGAAGCAGGAAGTAGAAAAAATGACAGACATTATCTCAAAGTTTATTACTCTCGTTAGTTATAAGCTTCCAAAAGATGTAGAAACTAAACTAAAAGAACTAAGTGCTGAGGAGACAAATCCCCTTGCAAAAATAATCTATGAAACTATGGAAGAAAATCAAAAGCTAGCTAGTGAATTAAAGAGGCCATCCTGTCAGGATACAGGAGTTCTACAGTATTTTGTAAAGTGCGGAGATAATTTTCCATTAATTGGTCAACTAGATAACATTTTAAAACAGAGTGTATATAAGTCAACAAAAGAAACGCCATTGCGTCATAATTCTGTAGAGACATTTGATGAATATAATACAGGCGAAAATATTGGAAATGGTTCACCAAGTATCTTCTGGGAAATTGAAGAAGATAGTGACAAAGTGGAGATCTATACCTACATGGCTGGGGGCGGTTGTACTCTTCCTGGAACTGCTACAGTTCTTATGCCTGGTGAAGGATATGAAGGTGTCGTAAAGTTTGTACTTGATCGAATGACAACGTATGGACTTAACGCTTGTCCCCCACTTCTAGTAGGTGTCGGAATTGGAACATCTGTTGAAACAGCAGCAATGAACTCTAAAAAAGCACTTATGAGACCTGTCGGAAGCAAAAATACTAACGAAAATGCTGCTAAAATGGAAAAACTTCTTGAAGATGGAATAAATGCAATTGGTCTTGGACCTCAAGGGTTAAAAGGTTCTAAGTCCCTAATGGGTGTAAATGTTGTAAATACAGCACGACACCCATCGACTATTGGAGTGGCAATTAACACAGGTTGCTGGTCTCACAGAAGAGGCAAAATTACATTTGACGCAAACTTAAACTACGAAATTGGTACGCACGAGGGGGTAACATTATGAGAAAGAAAGTATTAACCACACCAATAAAAGACGAAGATCTTAAAGATATAAGAACAGGGGACCTTATTTACCTAACTGGTACACTAGTTACCTGTAGGGATGTTGCCCACAGAAGATTGATTGAAAAAGGAGTTCCGCTACCTGTAGATCTTAAAGGGAATGCAATTTTCCACGCTGGTCCAATTGTTAGAGATAATGGAAATGAAAACTATGAGATTGTTTCTGTAGGTCCGACAACGAGCATGAGAATGGAGAAATTTGAAAAAGAATTCATAGCAGAAACAGGTGTGAAAGTCATTGTAGGAAAAGGTGGTATGGGAAAGAATACGGAAGAGGGGTGCAGGGAGCATAAAGCACTTCATGTTGTATTTCCAGCTGGGAATGCAGTATTAGCAGCAACAAAGGTTGAACGTATTAAAGAAGTCCACTGGAAAGACCTTGGTATGCCCGAATCACTTTGGGTATGTGAAGTAAAAGAATTTGGTCCTCTTATTGTTTCAATTGATACAGAAGGAAGCAATGTGTTTGAGCAAAATAAGGTAGAGTTCAATAAGAAGAAAGAAGAACAATATGAACTCATTAGCAAGCAGGTTGGATTTATCAACTAAGTGAAGGAGTTCTTGTGAAATGAAGACATTACTAAAGGCACAAACTATAGTTCGCTATCTGAACCAGGGTAAGGTTTATTACGGAATTGTCGAAGATAACGAGATTATTCAACTGTCTGGTGATTTCATTGAAGTTGTTAACAACGATTTAAAATATGACGGAGTAAGAGTAAAATATAGTGATGTAAAG
Organism: Cytobacillus kochii; assembly: GCF_020171845.1. Classification (GTDB taxonomy): domain Bacteria; phylum Bacillota; class Bacilli; order Bacillales; family Cytobacillaceae; genus Cytobacillus; species Cytobacillus kochii. The sequence continues at coordinate 24,839 of NZ_JAIVAM010000002.1, forward strand.
ATTTTGGAGCCAGTAAGCCCCTCGAAAATCGTTAATTTTGGTTGGACATATGCAGATCACGCAAAAGAAACTGGGGGCACGGCTAATCTATGTGAACCTTTTCTCTTTTTAAACCGACTTCTTCACTAATCCCGGATCAAGGTGACATCATTCTTCCACCAACTAATTTGACAAAACAGGTAGAACTAGAGGGAGAAGTAGCACTCATAATTGGAAAACGTGCGAAAGATGTAAAAGAAGAAGAGGCGTTAGATTATGTTTTTGGCTGCACTATATTTAATGATGTAACAGCAAGGGACCTGACTAAATCAGATCCTCAGTTTACAAGGGGCAAAGGTTTTGATACTTTTGGGCCATTGGGTCCATGTATTGTAAAAGGTATAGATCCAACTAACCTAAAGATTGTTACCTCATTAAATGGGGAAGTTGTCCAAGAAGGAAATACGAATCAGATGTCACTTTCCATTCCTTTTCTTATTAGTTGGATATCACAGGTAATGACACTCGAGCCAGGCGATGTTCTAGCTACTGGTTCACCTTCCGGGAGTTGTTCAATGAATTCGGGAGACACTGTAGTCGTTGAGGTGGACAATATTGGAAAACTCACCAATTATGTAAAATAAATAGAAACTAAGAGATAAGAATCTATAACAAGGGCGATGCTATGAAAAGCATTGCTTTTTTTGTGAGTCAAAAACAAGGTTAAAACGATAATTACTATGTTTGGTATAATTTGAATTATATTTAGATGATAAATTTATACAAAAGTGAGTTGGTAATTAAATGGGTCGAATGTTTTATACTTTGGAAAATCACAAAAGAGATATCGATGTAAAGCAATATGTATACTATATTGGATCCTATCATTACAATTGGCACGATGCCATGGAACTGTTAATTGTACTTCAGGGAGAGATTGAAGTTAGCATTAATGGTAGGAATAATATATTGGAAGAAAATGATATGATGATTATAAATAGTAACGTAGGGCACGCAACACTTGCTAGAAAACAGAATTCTATTGCAATGGTTATTCATCTCCATCCAATTTATTTTAGTTCCTATTTTAGTGATTACCATTTACTTGAGTTTAGATGCATAGCAAGTTCTAAAAACCGACATGCTGAACCTTTTAAAAAAATAAGAAGGCTTGCTGTGGAAATGATACAATTTATGGGGGGAGACTCACCAACAGAAAAATTGTGCTGCGAAAGTCTTCTTCATGAGCTTACAGCAACTTTAGTCAAATACTTTCCTCCAGAAGAGATTTCATCGACAGAAATGGCAAGTAATAAAAGAAAAAATGATGCAGTGAATCAAATGATTCGCTATATTGATAAAAATTATAGAAGTAAAATCAGTCTAGAGGAGCTCTCCAAGGTATTTGGATATAATAAGAGCTATGTTTCCCAGATTGTTAAGCTTAATCTTGGGATCAACTTTTATGAGTATCTGACAAGAATAAGGCTTAGGGAAGCTACATATGCCCTATCTAATTTGGAAGAAAAAATATCTGATATTGCTTTATCCTATGGATTTTCCGAAGTGAAATCCTTTAATACAGCCTTTAGGAACAGCTTTGGTAAAACCCCCTCAGAGTACAGAAAACAACTTTCAGAAAAAAAGCATTCGCAAAGTCTATTAACGGAAAAAAGGTATCTCGATGAAGAAGAGTTTAAAGAATTAATAAGAGGTAAGAAAGAAACGGAAATATCATCTGACCTTCTTTATCAGCGTAAAAGACAGGAAGTAAAAGAATTATTGAATAAAGAAGATTATCAAAAAATTAAAGAAATACGAAAAGAGCTTGATATTACACTCAAAAAGATAACAAAAATAGAAGAAAAACTTCTTTAATGGTTAGTTGGAAAGTTGCGTTTAATATTTGGGAAAAGTAATTGAATAGTCGTATTGTTGAAAGGAAAAGCGCTCTATTAAGTAGGGGAGGCTTTTCCTTTTTTGTATTGATAAAAAGTATTGCATACTTTTATTTATTTGTGTATATTGTATATAAAGTATATATACAATATGTTGGTGAGGGGTAATGATGCAAATAATCATTTCTAATCAATCGAAAGAACCGATTTATGAACAAATTTGTGGGCAAGTGAAAACGCAAATACTGAAAGGCGAGCTTGGGGCAGGGCAGGCTTTGCCTTCTATGCGGCAGTTAGCGAAGGATCTTGGCATCAGTGTCATTACCACAAAGCGTGCTTATGAAGAGCTTGAAAAGAATGGCTTTATTTATTCTGTAGTTGGAAAAGGATCCTTCATTTCCGAACAAAATAATGAAATGATGAAAGAACGAAAAATGAAGGTAATCGAAGAACAATTACTGTCTGCCGTGGAAAATAGTAAGGAAATAGGCATTCCACTTACTGAATTAATCGAATTACTTTCATTACTATACAGGGAGGAAAATTAATGGAGAATGTAATTGAGTTAAAAGGTGTCCATAAATCATTCGGGAGTTTTCAATTAACAGACATGAACCTAACTGTGAAAAAAGGGTTTATTACTGGGTTTATCGGGGGAAATGGGGTAGGGAAATCTACAACAATCAATTTGATGATGAATTTACTGCAACCGGACAAAGGCGACGTGAAGGTATTTGGACTTGAATATAAACAATTTGAAAAAGAAATCAAACAACGGATTGGCTTTGTTTTTGATGAGAATGTCTACTATGAACATATTACTCTTGCTCAATTACGCAAACTTCTGCGCCCTGCTTATCGTAATTGGGATGATGCATTGTTTAATGAATATGTAAGAAAATTTGAGCTACCATTAAAGAAAAAAATTAAGACATTCTCCAAAGGCATGTTAATGAAGACTTCTTTAACAGTTGCATTGTCGCATCATGCTGAACTGATTATTATGGATGAACCGACATCTGGCTTAGACCCAGTTTTTCGGCGAGAATTATTAGATATTTTACAAGAAATTATGGAAGATGGGACGAAGACGATCTTTTTCTCTACTCATATTACTTCGGATTTAGATAGAATAGCAGATTATATTACTTTCATTCATAATGGTAAACATATTTTCACAAAAGAAGCTTATCGCATTGAAGAAGATTACGCTATTGTTAAGGGTAGCATCGAGTTATTAGATCGCGATACGGAAAAAGAGTTCATTGGCCTCCGCAAATCCTCATCGGGTTTTGAAGGATTAACAGCGAACAAAAGAAGAGTACATGACGTATTTGGTGATTTAGTCGTCACTGAAAAGCCAACAATTGAAGATTTAATGTTTTATACGAAAAAGGGGGAAGAGAGGTATGTTTAACTTGCTAAAAAAAGATTTTATCTTACAAAAGAACACGATGATTTTCTTGCTACCAATTTTTATCTTATTCTTAACCCAAAATTCTTCTAGCATATGGAATGCGCTCATTTTTAGTATTGCCTTGGCGATGAATGCATTTGCCATTGATGAAAAACCGGAGATTAACAAAATGCTCAATGCATTACCTTATACAAGAAAAGAAATCGTAAGCTCAAAATATTTTGGTACACTTTTATACACCGCGTTAGTCGTTCTGGTAGTATTTGTTTGGAATATTTCAATTCATGCGACGCTTACAAGCTGGAAAGAGGCATTACTTATTTTTGGTCTTGTAATGTTGGCTATCTCTTTCCTATTTCCGTTTTCTTATCAATTTAAGAGTCAATATTTATTAATTGGTACACTAGGGTTATTTGGGGTAACTATGGTAGTAGCGAGGATTTTCGACTTGAATATGGCTGGGACTTTAATGTCTACTTTTGAGTATATGGTTTCATTAAATGGTAATGAAATACTGCTCCTCGCTGTATTAGTGAGTTTCGTTTATTTGATTTCTTGGGCTGTCTCATTGACTATTTATAGTCGTAAAGTATTCTAACTCATAATGGGGTGTTCGGAAGATGACAAAAGAGTATCTTTATAAACAACCGAAGACGATTCTTAATAAAGGAACTGGCTATCTTTCAGGCTACACACATACTCTGAATCCTTATACGGGCTGTACATTTGGCTGTGCATATTGTTATGTAAGGCAAATGCCTGTTTCCCTTTTTCGAAAAGGAGAATGGGGTGAGTGGGTCGATGTAAAAAAGGAAGCTGCTCTGTTGTTAGACAAAGAATTGAACAGGGAAAAGAAGAAAGGAACCGTCACAATCTTCATGTCTTCCAGTACGGATCCTTATCAACCGGTGGAGTATAAGGAAGAAGTCACAAGGTCACTTTTAGAAGTATTTGTTAGCAATCCAGCAGATTTTCTCCTTATTCAAACACGAAGCCCGCTTGTTACAAGGGATATTGATTTACTAAAGAAATTAGGAAACAGTGTTCGAGTCAGTATGACGATTGAGACCGATGATGAGGAAATACGTAAGCGGTTTGCAAACGAAGCACCGCCTATTCAGGCGAGAATGAATGCCTTAAAAAAACTAGCAGATGCCAATATCCCCACACAAGTAGCAGTTGCCCCCATACTGCCTAGCAGTGAGGAATTTCCCACAAAATTAAAAGAATATGTTGATCGTGTATGTATCGATGATTATTTTATGGGTGATGGCAGTGGTGGAAAACGGACAAGTCGTTTAGGGATTGAAAAGAAGTATCACGCATTAGGATTGGAAAAATGGTATCAACCGTCTGTTATCACTTGCGTAGAGAAAAGATTTAAAAAAGTTTTCCCACCAGAACAAATCTACATCAGTCAAGCAGGATTTGCCCCCTCATAACTATAAACATATATAGAGGTACACTTTAAAGATGGAGGTTAGTGATTGTGAGTTTACAATTAATAAAGGCAGCTAGAGAGGGAGATAAAGATCATTTATTAACATTGTTAAATATCGGGGCGAATATAAATGCACAAGATGACGAGGGGAATACAGCCGTTATGGCAGCGACCCAACAAAATCAAATGGAAATTGTGCAAGTGCTAATAGCGCATGGTGCAGATATCAATATTCGAAATAAACGATTAGATAATGTGCTTTTATACGCAGGTGCTGAAGGACTCCTTGAAATTGTTCAATTAGCTATCCAAGCAGGAGCCGATACAACAATCACCAATCGCTACGGTGGCATTGCCATTATTCCGGCATGTGAACGGGGGCATATTGAAGTTGTAAAGGAACTGCTCACACATTCTGATACGAATGTGAACCATATCAATGATTTGCACTGGACAGCATTACTCGAGGCCATCATTTTAAGTGATGGTGGCAAAACACATCAAGAAATTGTTCAATTGCTCATTGATCATGGAGCAGACATTACGATTACAGACAAAGATGGAGTAACACCTTTGCAACATGCGAGGGATAGAGGGTATCGAGAGATGATTGAGATATTGGAAAAGGTGAAAAAGTAAGTTAGTCAATTACTCTCTTAAAATTGTAGATAATATAAAATAAAACGATAAGCTGACTCCTCAAAAGGTGTCAGTTTTATTTGTTTTTTCCTGCGAAAGGATATTTTTATGGTCAATGGGGATGATGATGAGGCGATCTTAGTCTTAGCCAATAGACAAGCTTATCTAATAAGTCATCTGCATTTTTGACCTCATCAATGGTTACTTTCACATGTGCAACCATCATTTATTCCCAAGTTAAACTCTCTTTCATGATGGATAGAGGAAGAAATCACTGGGGTTTTTTATTTATTAGGTCATTAGAAAAGGCAGAGAATTGATGGAAATAGCCCCGGTGATCTTTGGCTCGATTGTTGAGTCTTCACTTTCTAATATAGAGAAGATATACAATGATAGATAGGAAGAGATGATGATCCATGGGCATCATCGTCCTTACCATCTTTTCAAAGGTGATGAACAGACATATCCTTAATCCGAGTTTCTTAGGGGATAGTTTTAGTTTAACTGCCACGTACGTTGTATTGACGACTGATAACGGAAAGAGGGATGTATTAAGTAATCATGCTCCTTATAATAACCAAGCTTTTTCATTGTCGTATGAGAACCTTCAAATACCTTATGATACTTGATTCTAGAGAATTTCCTTGGAATCGAATCGCAAAATAAAAAGTATTCACCTCTCACAGCCCAAACCATATACTAAAGCGAATGAGATCTAAGGAAGGCGAGTGAATGGTATGGCTGTATCATATATAGATTATCAATCACCTAATAACCAATATATGTATGACTTACGAAATAACCAACTTTTCAAAAGGGACAACCAAAACTATATTAATGCTTTAGGGAGGGATCAGCTAAACACGCTTGGGAATGTGTCAATGTTAGATATTTTTCTTAGTAAAGAGAAATATGTAGAACCTCATATTCATCAAAATGCTTCAGAACTGGTCTATTGTGTGAGTGGTTCTGCGGTCGTTTCCTTTATTAATCCCTTTACAAATGAGTTGAAAAATATACCAATTAAACCAGGACAAGTAGCAAATGTCCCTCAAGGTTTTTGGCATTATGAGGTAGCGACCGATGATAACACGCATTTATTAGCTATTTTTGATGCTCCTTATCCACAAGCTATTTATGGCTCAGATATATTGCGATTAACTCCAAGTAAAGTGATGTCTGATAACTATTGTCTTGATCAGGATAAATGGGAAGAAGCGATTTCACCTATTACTAACACAGTAATCATTGGCCCATCGGCGGATTGTCAACGACAAACAACCCAACATCAAAATCCCCATCAACACTATTACCAACCTAATTCTCAAACTCAACATACTCAACAAAAACAATTTCACCCTATTCAGTATCAACCATATGATTGAAGCTTTTAGAATTAGCTGCCTGCTGAGGCAGCTTTTTTTATTGTGGATTGATATGACAAAGTATTAGCTATAGGCAAGAATACAATCAAAAGGAAGTTGTACAAATAACATAATTATATAGATTAAAAAAAGGGAGGTTTCATCGTGTTAGTTAGTAGAGAGAAAAAGAAATATTGTCGTAAATGTAATAAAAGATACTACTCCCATTGTGATAAATGTAATATATGTTGTCCTGGGGCAATCATCATCGGTATAACTGGTATAACTGGTGTAACAGGTCCCACAGGTCCAGTTGGGATTGGGGTGACTGGTATGACTGGTGTAACGGGTCCTCCCGGTCCAGTGGGAATTGGGGTGACCGGTATGACTGGTGTAACGGGTGCAACCGGTCCAGTTGGAATAGGAGTCACCGGTTTAACGGGATCAACCGGTCCAACAGGCCCCACTGGTCCGACAGGAATAGGAGTCACCGGTCCAACTGGACCATCAGGAGGACCACCAGGGCCAACAGGAGTCACAGGTCCCACTGGTCCATTCGGTGGTCCAACAGGCCCTACTGGTCCAACCGGTCCAGCAGGAGGACCTCCGGGACCAACAGGAGCAACCGGACCGATTGGTCCCACAGGACAAACGGGTCCGACCGGTCCGACAGGAATAGGAATTACAGGCCCCACAGGACCATCAGGCGGCCCTGCTGGTCCAACAGGAGTAACGGGTCCGACCGGTCCAGCAGGAGGCCCAACCGGTCCGACTGGCCCAACCGGTCCAGCAGGCGGTCCACCAGGTCCGACAGGAGCAACTGGTCCCATAGGTCCAACGGGTCCGACTGGTCCAACTGGTCCAACTGGCCCCACAGGAATAGGTATACAAGGTCCGACGGGGGCCACCGGTCCAAGTGGTGGAGGTGGTGGAAACTTCCTTCAAACATTAACAATGGGTAGTATCAATGCAGAATTACCATTTAACGCAGGTGGAGGGAATTTTCAGGCAGTAGGTGCATTAGTATTTAATCAAACAGAGCAAACGGTATCAGAACTTTCGTGTTACATTGTTCAAGATGGCAACGTAACAGGTGATTTTCAAATGGCTATTTTAAGTCCTGTAGGCAATAATAACGCAACAGTAATTGCGGTCACACCTCTTGTTAATACAATCACACCAGGAGTATTTAACTTACCACTTGTTTCACCAGTCACATTACTAGCAGAAGAACAATATTATTTAGCTGTATATAATCAAGTAAATGGATGTAATATTGGTGCAGAAACGGCCGGTTATGCTAGTACACAAGATGCCCCTTCAATTAATTTTAGAGCACAAAATTTACAAGGGTTTTTTATTGGTCAAAACATCAATACAAGTGATGTTAGTCTACAACTATCACCATGGGTTGCAGCTCAATAAAGAAATGATGAATGAAACAATTATATGCTATGAATTCAAAGAACAAAGCTAAGATAGTCTTTGTTCTTTTTTTAATGGTAGTTTGTTATTTTCTTAATTACCATCTCATCTAAGGGTTACAGCTCAACTTGTATGCCCATATAGAACTTCTTTTCTTACTTAATATATAAGACAAGCAATCCCTTATACTTTACACGGCACCGATACCAATTTAACACTCAAAAGTTAGGTATATTACATTATTTTATAATTAATTGAGTAGAAGTAGGAAAAAAACTATGGTTTATTTGTAAAAAAATACAAAAAAAGTAAATGGTGATATATAATATGGTTATCTGAAAAACCTTCTAAAGAGAGAATGATAAAGGAAAGAAATACAAATGGAGGTGTATTGTTAATGGAGAATATCATACCCATTGCGATTATATTCCTTGTATTTGGTATTAGTTTATGTATGGTATATTGGGGAATTTCGCAGCTTTATCGGTTGTTTTTTCAACCAAAAGTACAAGATCAGCAGAAATTGCTGATGGAGATAGCAGAGCTAAAAGAAATGGTTCGTTCAATTGAAAGAGAAATGAAGCAACAAAATATCGAAAAGTAGGTTAAGAGATGACTATAATTCATGAAAAAAACAATCGCTGGATTTCACTGATTGCTGAGCCACTTCATTTAAGCTTCTATCCCTTACAAAGTGGCAAGCGGTATAAAGTAGAGCTTATTAGGCATTCAGTAACGAAGAATAAATTCATTAAAAGAGTTTCTTATGCTCAATTTATTGCAGATGAACATGGGAAAATTGACTTAGCAAGCGCAAAGCCATATGAAGGCACTTATACTGAAACGGACGCAATGGGTCTTTTTTGGTCGATGCAAATAGAAGAACAAACAGAAAATAAAAGCGAGCCGTACATAAGATTAAATCCTCATGAATATGAAATTGCTCTTTATAGAGATAATATTTGTTTAGATAAGAAAATAATAGTGAGGAAATGGTATAAAGATAAAAAAGTGGATAGTATTCCAATTAATGGTGATGGTTTGATTGGGAGATATTATTATCATCGGGATTATAAAGTAAGACCTTCCATTATAGTCGTTTCAGGTTCTGAAGGGGGGACAAACGATTTTGCAGCGAGTGCATTAACTGCATATGGCTTTAACACATTGGCTTTAGCTTATTTTGGTGAAGAAGGATTAAATGACAGATTGGTAGAGGTCCCTCTAGAACTCATTGGAAATGCAATTATTTGGTTGACGAATAGAAGGGATGCTCATCCGAACTGGATAGGAATCCATGGAACATCAAGGGGTGGTGAGCTAGCTTTGTGGTCGTCTGTCTTGTTTGATGAAATCACAGCAGCTGTCTCTCTTAATGGTTCAGCCGTTTCTTTTGCAGGCATTGTGCCATGGTCTGAAGCAAGAACGTTACCGCCTGCTTGGCATTTTCGCGGACAAGCCTTACCATATGCCTCTAAAGAAAACCCTGTAGAGGTAGCATCCTATTGTAGGGCACAATGGATGAGAGGAGGGAATCCATTATCGTACTGGTACGATTGTTTGTATGAACTCAATAAAGCCATTATCCCTATCGAAGAAACCAAAAAGGAATACTTATTGATATCTGGAAAAGAAGACGCTAATTTTCGTTCTTCTGTTTTTCATGATGTATGTACACATGAAAATATTCAAAAACATTTTTATGAAGCAGCAGGCCATGAAATCGGGATACCGTATTTACCGATTGTAGCCAATGGCTTTACCGGTGGGACAAAAGCACAAACAGCAAAAGCGAGCGTGCACTCATGGGAAGAAACAATCGATTTTTTTAGGAGAAGTTTCGCGAAAAAACTGGGGGATGAATAATCAATATGTTTGTCGGTTTAAGTTGACTTAGCCAGTGGCTGGAGGGTCGGAATTATTATATATTTATTGTATTAGGAATATTATTTATTGAAATTCGATAAATATGTTGGTAATATACAGTTATATATTTACAGAAAAGGAGTGCAATTCTTGCAAAACTTTTTCCGCATAAATGTCATTAGCTTCTGTATAGCTCTGGTATTCTATCTTCCAATAACACTAATGGCAAACGTTTATCGATTTGCACGGTTATCAGGTTTTGAAACTAGAACAATGAATATCATTATTATAAGTGCTATTTTAATCGGCTTTATTGCTATCACAGTATGGCTTATTTTTCTTATTCTTAAATGGTTTGAAAAGAGAAAGATTCATTATTGGTCGCTTCTCTTGTGGCTTCCTTATCTAGTTGTTTTCTCTTATGTAAACAACGTCTTGTTTCCTATTACTTATCCTGGAGACAGCCCTAATCCCTCTACAGGATTATTTATTCTTGCAGGCTTTTTTGTCTATCCAATATACATATTTTCTCTTAATTCTGTTGCTTGGATGAAGGACTAGAGTTAATCAATTGTTTTTGGGGAGTGAAATAATGATGAAAGAGGTTATTTATAATCACGAAGACTTATTAAAGATGCTAGATTTTAATAGAAATAAGAAGCATGGAAGTGATTTGAACAACTTAATTGCTTATTTGGCGTACCAGGTTTGTTAACAGCATTGTTTCAAAAGAAGGGATGATAACAGGTCAGTGGAAAAATGGGTCGGTGCAGCAGCAATTTGTATAAATGAAGAAAGTCAGTTACTAATGGTGCTTCAAGGCAAACCAGAAGAAGAGAAGACATGGTCTATACCGTCTGGTGGTTTAGAGGCAAATGAAGATTTAGAACATTGCTGTTTGCGTGAACTACTGGAGGAGACGGGCTATATTGGTGAGATCTGTGGTAAGGTTAAGGTCAAAAAAGATGTGCTTAAAGAATTAAATATAATCATTGAAGTCCACTATTATTTAGTGGAGATTATTGCAGGTCAAATGAGTATTCAAGACCCAGATCATCTTATTTATGATATTGCTTGGAAGGGCATCGATGAAATGTAAAGTCTATCGTTATCTTTTCCAGAGGATAGGGGATTTTTAATATACTGTATGAAATAGCAACGAACTTGCTTATTGTATCGAAAGAAAATTTAGTAGATGAATAGAGATAACTTGCGAAAGAAGGAGAAAAAAACTTTGGCGAACAAGCATTAGATAGGCTTTACAAAACATTTGGTTGCAATCGCAACCTTTTTTTATGGAAGAAATAAAAACAGGGGGGGTCATGATGGGTAATCTAAAAGGTAAAGTGGCTCTAATCACAGAAGCGAGCTCAGGTATTGGGCGTGAAACATCATAGGTGGCGCGGGAGAGAGGATTCATTATGCTGCGACTAAAGGGACTCTGGATACAATGACGATTGGAATGTCGAGGGAATTTATAGAGTACGGTATCATTGTAAACGGAGTGGCACCAGGGTTTGTTGACACCCCTTTCCATGAAAAATTTGCCCCAAAAGATGACCGGCTAAAACGCATGTCCGCCACAACATCAATTAAAATGGCTGCTAAACCGATGGAAGTAGCAGTGTGCGTCACCTTCCTCGCATCTGATCCCTTAAAATATATAGTAGGCGAAACAATCAATGCGAGTGAGGGAAGGTAAATAGTAATGAATTCAAAGCAATGGTAAATGCTATTCGTACATTATGTTTGTTTCAACCTGTGAAAAAATAAAATGTGTAACTGTTTGTGCAACTGGACTCATTTTATCAATGAATGCTTCTGCTTGCGCAAATGTTTCAAAATGCATTTTAAGCATAAAACAGGCACTTCCGGCAACGCGATAACAAAATGCGACGTTAGGCAATTTCTTAATATTATTTTTAAAAGATTGATAATCACCATTTTTCACCGTTGCTTCGATGATACATTGAATCGGCAAGCCTAATCTTTCATGATCTACTTCTAATGTATATTTTTTAATTACTCCAAATGACTCCATTTGTCTTATGCGTTCTGTGACAGAAGGGGAAGACAAATTCACTCTTCGACCAATCTCACTCATGGATAAACGGCTATTTTGATGTAATTCATTAATGATTTTCTTATCAATATCATCGATTTTCATTTTTAAAAGTGAATCCTCCTATAACGTTTAATATTAAAATAATTTGTTGCATTTTCATTTTGAATTTAATGTAAATGGGCTTTTTTATTTCTTATAATAATAAATATTATCAAGGAGGTGCTTTAAATGGCAAGAATTGTCGCATCAAATATTGGAGAAACCCCTTTTCAAAGATTATTAGGACATAATAGTGAATTATTGGATGATTGGAGCCGATTAGGTGATACGCTAGAAACAAAAGGGTTCCTATCTGCCGAATTAAAAGAACAAGTAAGGCGAGCTTTGGCACAAGGAAATGGTTGTACTTATTGTAAAGCTAAAGGTAGACCAGAACCTGACAAATATAATGAAAAAACAGCAATTTCCGTTGGATTTGCAGAAGTATTTTTAAAGAAAAAAGGGGACATTTCTCATTCATCTTTTGAGGTTTTAAAAGAAATATTTACCGTTGAGGAAATAAGTGAACTTTGTGCCTTCATTTGCTTTACAACAGCTTCTCAGTACTTTGGGGCAATGATGAATTTAGAAGGCTCTCGTTCTTGATCTTAGTCAAGAGAGTAAATTATTTAACTAATGAGCGAACTTATAAAAAATGGGGTCAAAGATTTTATACACATTTATAAAAGAAGGAGGTGGCCAAGGGTGGCCCCTTCTTTTTCTCATTTACTGGATTTCCTTTACAGCGAGGTGAAGACTAGAGTAGGTTTTTACTTTAAAACTAACGCCAAGTGAAACCATTGTCTGAGCGATTTCTGGGCGGATACCCGAGATTTTCGCTGAAATGCCGACTAATTGAAGTGCTTCAATTACATCGAATAATTGCTTGGCGACCATTGTGTCAATAATGGGTACGCCTGATAAATCAAAGATGATATGCTCTAATTCAAGATTAGAAGCAGACGTTATTGAGACATGCATCAGTTTTTGTGCACGATTTGTATCCATAATACCAATCAAAGGGATGACCCCGAGTTTTTCTGTAATTCTTACAATGGGAATTGAAAGTTCCTCGGCTGCAGATTCTGCACTAAGGATTCGCTGATTAAACTGTTTCGAGTAAGACATACTCAGCCAATAAACAGCACGATCCACTACAGCATCAAATTTTGAAATGATATCGTAAAATACATCAATACTTAGAGCGAAATCATTGGCCGTTTTCTTAATGATTTCACCGATCAGTGATCGATAGTATCTTACTTCCTCAATTGCAGTTTCAAGATTTAAGTTAAGATTTGCCCATAGATTAACCGTTTCTTTTCCCCATTCTTGTAAGGTTTCAAACGTGTGCTCTTCGGATGTTGAGATAGATTGAGCATAAATATTTATTAACTTTTCTCGCCAAAGTTTGATATCCACTTGTGTTTTATTTGTATAGGATTGATTAGCTGCTATATGTCGCTTTTCTGCTAATAAAGGTTTTTGGGCAATGATTCTTTCAGTTATTTGCTGTAAGTGTTCTTCGATTTTTATTGTCAATAGTCACAGCCTCCAATTTATGTCACTTTTAATGGTAGCATGTGTGAGAGGGATGACTCAAGAAAAAGGCAAGTGAACAACCACTAGCTACCTATAGTCACCCATATAATCTAGATTGACTTAATTGTATACATTTGTATACAATTATAATGTGCGAAGGAGGTGAGATAATGAAAGATAAACAAAGTGAATTTGAGAATCATCCTAGAGATGAGCGAAGGGGCAAAAGAAACCGCCCGCATAAAGAGGGGGCTAAAACATTTCGTAGAGGACGAGCGCTCACTTTTTTAGAGAGCTTAAGGCTCAAGGAATCAATTTTGAAGAAACAATTAACATCACCAGAATTGCAAACCATTAATCCTATATTAGTGGGAGAGTTGAAAGCAATAGATATGATTATTGAAGAATACATCAATCATTTTCATTTGAACGAATTAGCGAGTGAGTCAGAACTGAATATGGAAAAGGGGGATGAGCATGAAACAAATTAATCGATATATTGATAAGGTGTTTTATCAATACGATGAACTCTTAGAGGAGGTACTTCAATCAATTAATGAAAATGGAATGAGAGCTATTTCTGTTTCTCCTTCTACAGGGAAGCTTTTAACATTGCTCGTATCAACATCAGGAGCAAAGAATGTTCTTGAAATTGGTGCGCTCGGTGGATACAGTGGCATTTGTTTAGCACGAGGATTTGGGAAGTCGGGAGAACTAACATCATTAGAAATAGAAAAAAGCTTTGCCGAATTAGCTTCAGGCAATTTAGCTAAAGCAGGGTTTAGTGAGCAAGTATCTTATATCGTAGGTCCAGCTCTTACAAGTCTAGCAGTACTTGAAGAGGAACGGAGACAATTTGATTTCTTCTTTATTGATGCCGATAAGGAAAACTATGAAAATTATTTAATTGCTTGTATTAAGCTTGCAAAGGATGGTGCATTAATAGTCTGTGATAATGTACTTGCAAATGGTAGTGTAGCGGATGAAAGTAGTGAGCCTAAACGTTATACAGAAAATATGAAGAGATTTAATCAAATAGTCGCTAGTCATCCTCAACTAGAGTCTACTTTAATTCCAATAGGCGATGGTTTAACCATTTCAAGGGTGAAAAAATAACCCATAGATAAAAGTGCTCACCAGCTTCTTACCTCGTAAGCCGGCGCGCACTTTCTGCTTATTAATCGTAAAAAATCAAATGAATATTACTACTGGTACGAGATTTAGCGAAAAATTCTGCTTCATTTCCTCCGTCAACAAATTTACCAATACTGCGGAAAATCCCGCACTCTCCCCTTGCAATATTGCGATAGCCGACATAATCATTATAGCTTTCGGGATCGTACTCCCATAACTCTACTTTCACTTTTCCTTTTGGACCAACATAGTTATCACGGCAAATCATATAGTCGCCACCAGTAGAAGCATAAATTTCACTTTCTGCTCCGTTACTTGATAAACTCTGTTCACCTAAATAATCCCATCCACTACTAGCAGTAGCAGTAATAGGGATAAGACAAATAACTAATAATGCACATAGAGAAGCTTTTACTTTCTTCATCGCCATTCCTCTTTTCTGTTCGGATTGTAAAATAATTTCCTGTTTATCCTATCAGTATTTTATGGAAAATATGACGAATCGTATGTTATCACACTTGCTTTATCGAGTAGGATTAGCTCCCTAACCTTACGCCTCTTTTGATTGAGGGTATAAAGTTGGAATTATATTTTAGTAAAATAATCTTGTCTTTCTTATACATGCAATGACCATTAAACAATGTTATAGTCAAAGAAAAAAAGTGAGGCATATATATGTATAGATGTTCTTGGTCAAATAGCAATCAATTAATGCAGAATTACCATGATAAGGAATGGGGTATTCCTAGTAAAGATGATCGCTATTTGTTTGAAATGCTTTCATTGGAAGGTGCTCAGGCAGGTCTATCTTGGCAGATTGTTCTATCTAAAAGAGCTAACTACCATGAGGCGTTCCATAATTTTGATATTGAATATTGTGCGAGTTTAACAGACGCCGACCTATTAGCCATTAAAGAGAACCACGGTGTGATTAAGCATTTAGCCAAACTACAATCAGTTAGAAATAATGCTCGCGTTTTATTGGAAGTTCAAAAAACATACGGCAGCTTTGCAGCGTACATTTGGAGCTATGTTGATCATGTACCTTTTCAGAATGAGTGGCAATCCGAAGATCAAGTCCCTGCTCAAACGGAATTATCTAGTCAGATAAGTAAAGATTTAAAAAAGAAGGGATTTAAATTTGTAGGTCCTGTAACCATATATAGTTTTATGCAGGCTGTGGGAATGGTTAATGATCATGTGACTAATTGTATATGCTACGAACCAGTAGGAAACTAAAGGGATGGCGACTGTCATTCCTTTTTTTATGAATTCCTTACAAATAACAAAATATGCGATGCTTTTTTAACAAGTCTTTTAAATAACTACCGAGTTTAACCATTTAATTATATAAAAAATTATATAATTTGCAATTTATATATAAAATTATATAATAAATACAATTATTAAAAATGAGGTACTAGATATGGAAGAATTTAAGCAGGTTTTAGAGAGTTTTATCCCTATAGCAAAATCCACTGCAAAAATGTTTGGACCAAACTGTGAAGTCGTTATTCATGATTTGACGAACCCTCAGGCATCGGTCATGTATACAGCCAATAATCATGTAACAGGAAGAGAAGTAGGTCAATCTTTTGATCACCTGGTGAAGACTGTTTTACAATCAAAAGAATTTAAAGAAGATTATCTTGCTGGTTATACATTTGTAACAAAAGATAAACGTACTATTCGTTCTTCGACATCATTAATACGTGATTCCAAGCAAAGAGTGATTGGTGCTTTCTGCATAAATTTTGATGTGGAAGCATTGAACCAACTGCAACAATTTATGAGTACATTTCTTCCCGCACAAGTTAATGTTCCAGAAAAGGAAACTAAATCGGATGATAATATTGAGAATGTGGAAGAAATAGTAAATCAATTGATTGAACAAATCATTCAAAATAGTCTACATCCTGTCATGAAACGCAACCAAAAAATTGAGTTAATAAGGTTTATGGACGAAAAAGGCATTTTTTTAATGAAAGGATCTGTTGAGAAAGTCGCATCCTTGTTAGGAATTTCTAAAGTGACTGTTTATAGTTATTTAGATGAAATTAAAAATAAATCAAGTAAAGGAGAAGTAAATGAAAAAGATCTTTGAAGTAGGAAATTTAAAATCAAATGGGCACTATGCTTTAGCAACGGTACATCAGAACACCGTTTATATATCAGGACAATTTGCCGTTAATCCAGAAACCTGTGAAAAAGAATTTGGCCCAATTGAAGAAGAAACTTTGCAGGCACTTAAGAATGTGGAAATGATTGTAGAAGAAGCTGGAAGTACAAAAGAGCAGATTTTGCGTTTAACAGTATATATTCCAGATGTGAAATTATGGGATAAAGTAGATGCGGTTTATAAGGTATTTTTTGGTGAACATAAACCAGCTCGTACCGTAGTACCTACAAAAGAATTACATTTCGGATTCAAAGTTGAAATAGATGCCATTGCGTATATTTAATCATATTTTTTTATCAGTTTCATATAAAAAAATCTATTTTATATAAAAATTTTCGAAGGGTCGGAAGTATTAATGGAACAATTTATTTGTAACAGCTGTGAAAAAAATTATGAGATGACGTCAACTATATGGAAATGTGAATGTGGTGGTGTATTAAATATAGTAAAAGATACCCCAAGAGTTGATATGACAGCTTGGAATAATTATCCTAACTCATTATGGCGTTACTTTGAAACCATGCCTTTTTCAAAGGATTCAAAGACATGGGAATCCGTTACAATGGGGGAAGGTCAATCACCTTTAATCGTTTTGGATCCTATAGAGCCAAATGTGTATGTAAAAGTTGATTATATGATGCCTACCCTATCTTTTAAAGATCGCGGGGCCGTTGTTTTGATGGCAAAGGCAAAGGAATTAGGGGTTACAAAAGTAATTGCTGATAGTAGTGGTAATGCAGGTACAGCAATTGCAGCTTATGCAGCACGTTGTAATATTGCTTGTGATATATATCTAAGTGATGAGACTTCACCCAAAAAGATAGCTCAAATAAAAGCACATGGAGCATCGATTAAAGAAATTCATGGTACTCGTGAGGAAATTGCAGCCGCTGCACAAAATGCCGTAGATAGTGAAAAAGTTTTTTACGCAAGCCACGTGTATAATCCATATTTTTATGAAGGCACGAAAACATATGCCTATGAAATTTATGAACAACTTAGTGGGGTGCCTGATACACTAATTATTCCGGTCGGAAACGGCACACTTCTCCTTGGTGCTTATTATGGCTTTAAGGAGTTATTTGAAAATGGATTAATTGATCACATGCCTAAGATCGTTGCCATTCAAGCAGAGAATTGTGCACCCCTTGTGAAAGCTTACCAAAACGGGAAAGAATCAGCACAACCTATAAAAAATAGAGGCACTTTAGCTGAAGGGATAGCTATTGCTGCTCCAGCTCGTTCTAAACAAATTTTAGAAGCTGTACGAAATACGAATGGCACTTTTATTCAAGTTAAAGAAGATGAAATTCTAAATGCACGAGCAAAACTTAGTGAGAAAGGGTTTTATGTGGAAGTAACATCAGCAGTAAACTATGCGGGATACATGAAGTATAAAAAGAAAGCAGAAGAAAAAATAGTCATACCGCTTTGTGGAGCAGGAATTAAATCAAAATAAAACCAGACGATTATCAAGATGAATAGACTAAGTAGAGCTTTTATAGGGAAAAGGGTTTTCAGCAGGTGGAACAATAGGTCAGATAATAAATCAATTGAAAGGATTTAATGAATGAAAAAAAGATGGCTAGGGTAGGGAAATGGATTATCATAACGTAAAAAAAGAGGCTTATTCTTAAAGAATAACAGAGACGTGAAGGTACTAAATTAAAGATAGAAAAAGACGTAAAAAGAGGTGAACAAAGAATGACCGAACGACTGGTGCCGCTCTCTCGTTTATCGGATAGAATCAAAATCGAACCGTACTACTACAAAATGGGACTAAACGGGACTTATAACGAATGCTATGTGAGAAGTGAGATTGCTACTCAACTTTTGAAAGTAGTTACTTTTCTACCGGAAGGAATCGGGGTACACGTATGGGATGGGTGGCGCTCTTTTGATACACAGCTTGCCATTTATGAAGCGACAAAGAAGGAATTAATGCTAAAGGGGTTCCAAGGTGTTTCTTTAGAAAGGGAACTAACAAAATATGTGGCTAAGCCTACAAAAGATATTGATCATCCTTCTCCGC
Organism: Cytobacillus kochii; assembly: GCF_020171845.1. GTDB lineage: Bacteria > Bacillota > Bacilli > Bacillales > Cytobacillaceae > Cytobacillus > Cytobacillus kochii. Next base: position 43,859 of record NZ_JAIVAM010000002.1, read on the forward strand.
ATTTAAGTGGTGGAGCAGTTGACCTTACCTTATTTGATGGCAATGGGCCCTTACCAATGGGAAGTGAATTTGATGAATTTCATGAAAGGTCGCAGTTAGATTATTTTGAGGGAAAAAAAACATTGACCTCTCTCGAAAATATATACCTAGCCAATAGAAAACTATTAAAAAGAACGATGTTGAATGCTGGTTTTATCTCGAATATAGATGAGTGGTGGCATTATGAATATGGAACAAAAAGCTGGGCAAATAAGGTTGGAGCAAAAAAATATTTTAAAGGGATATTAGAAATTTAATATTTTCCATTTACTTCCATTTGACACTATACCTGTAGGGGTATATGATGGTTGTTGTAAGGAGGGAGGCATTAATGAAATATAATCGACAAATGATCAACCGTGTAAAAAGAATGGAAGGACAATTACGCGGTATCGTAAAAATGATGGAAGATAATAAAGATTGTCGGGAAATTGTAACACAACTCTCAGCTGTTCGTTCTGCAGCAGATCGGACGATTGGTTTAATCGTCAGCAATAATTTAGTTGAATGCGTACTAAATGGGACTGAAGGATCAAGTAATGAAGAAATGGTAAAAGAGGCGGTATCGATGTTAGTAAAAAGTAGATAGAGTTCTCTTGACAATATATTTTTTTATCTTTTATTATACCTATAGGGGTATGTGTATATCAAAAAGGAGGAAATAATAATGAATGCAAACAAAGTATTAGATGCCAAAGGGCTGGCGTGTCCCATGCCGATTGTGAAAACGAAAAAGGCAATGAATGACATGGAAAGTGGTGAGGTTTTAGAAATTCACGCAACAGATAAAGGAGCAAAGAGTGATCTAACAGCATGGGCTAAATCTGGTGGCCATGAATTAGTCGATCATACTGAAGAAAATAATGTTTTTAAATTTTGGATTAAAAAAGGGTAAGAAGGAGGCTATTATGGTAGAAAAGAAAAAAACAACCATTATCTTATTTAGTGGGGACTATGATAAAGCTATGGCTGCTTATATTATTGCTAATGGTGCAGCAGCTTACGATCATGAAGTAACAATTTTTCACACTTTTTGGGGATTAAATGCTTTAAGAAAAGAAGAGTTAGTACCAGTAAAAAAAGGTTTTATGGAAAAGATGTTTGCAAAAATGATGCCTAGAGGTGCCGATAATATGGGGCTATCTAATATGCACTTTGCAGGTATGGGCCCAAAATTAATTAAAAATGTGATGAAAAAACATAATGCAGTCCCTCTCCCTAATTTAATTGAAATGGCACAAGAACAGGATATCAAACTGGTTGCTTGTACAATGACAATGGATTTGTTGGGGTTACAACAGGAGGAACTATTAGACGGTATTGAGTATGCAGGTGTAGCTGCTTATTTAGCCGATGCTGAAGATGGGAATGTGAATTTATTTATCTAATCAATAGGGGGATATGAAATGGAAATAATCAATGATGTCCTTTTATTCTTTATTACTGCCTTTTTTCTTACACGTTTTATTTCAGTGAAAGGAATAAAGCAGATTTCAACTGCCGATTTACGAATGGTGTTAAAAGATAAGGAAAAACAGTTTGTTGATGTACGAACTCATTCAGAGTTTAAAGGTAGATCTATTCCTTCATTCCAAAAGATCCGTTGCAGCAATTGAAGAAACTAGGGTATACAAAAATCACAAATATAAAGGGCGGGATGAATGCCTGGTAAGAGAGGAGTTTTATTATGATTCAAGTATCACCAGAAAGTGTTAAAGACCTCTTACAAAACAACCATGATGTGAGCATTGTGGATGTAAGAGAAGTGGAAGAAGTAGAACAAGGAAAAATTCCATCAGCCATTCATATACCATTACGATTATTGGAGTTCCGAATGCATGAATTAGATAAATCAAAAGATTATATAATGGTTTGTCGTTCAGGGGCAAGAAGTGGGCAAGCAACAGCTTTATTAGAACAACATGGTTATCGTGTGAAGAACATGTCAGGTGGAATGCTCGCATGGGATGGCAAGGTAATATAATTTTTTTTACATTTAAATATACCCATGTAGGTATATAAGGAGGGCCAAAGATGAATGAAGTGAAAGCAAATCAAACAGTCGACGCAAAAGGGTTAGCTTGTCCGATGCCAATTGTCCGGACAAAAAAGGCCATGAAGGAATTAGAGGCAGGGCAGGTAATGGAAATTCTAGCAACTGACAAAGGGTCTAAAGCTGACCTCAAAGCTTGGTCTGAAAGTACAGGACATCAATATCTAGGTACTGTAGAGGAAGGGGAAGTACTAAAGCATTATGTTCGTAAGGCTTCTGAATATGAGGAACAACCAGAACGGCACCATCCACATGTCATTAAGAATGATGAGCTGACAGAGAAAATCGCTAAGGGGGAGTCTTTACAGATTCTAGATGTTCGAGAAGAAGCAGAGTATGCTTTTGGTCACATACCTGGTGCGCTATCTGTGCCTTTTGGACGTTTGCAGCAAGAACTAAATAAACTTAATCAAGATGAGCCTATTTATGTTATTTGTCGTACCGGTAACCGAAGTGATATGGCGGCACAACTTTTAGAAAGTAAGGAATTTAAAGCAGTCAATGTTGTGCCAGGTATGAATAGCTGGAGTGGGAAAGTGGAAGGAATTTAAATAATCAATGAATCATGGTAGTAACACAAAAAATTTTGAAATAATAAATACCATTGGGGGTATAATGATGTCTTTTAAAAAAATGAAAGCAAGTGAATTAACAACGATGATAGTTAATAAAGAGCCATTATTTATTCTAGATGTTCGTAATGAAGCTGATTTTCAAGATTGGAAGGTAGAAGGTCATGATTTTAACTACTTGAATATACCTTACTTTGAACTATTAGACGGTGTAGAAGGCATTATTGAGCAGCTGCCTAAAGATCAAGTTATCTTAGTTGTATGTGCGAAAGAAGGCTCTTCCATAATGGTGGCGGAAATGCTATCAGATGAAGGGCTGGAAGTCAGTTATTTAGAAGGTGGAATGAAAGCATGGAGTGAGCATTTAGAGCCTGTTAAAGTAGGGGAATTGAGTACAGGAGGAGAAATGTATCAATTCGTTCGTATGGGTAAAGGCTGTCTTTCTTATATGGTCATTTCAGATGGTGAAGCAGCAATTATCGATGCTACGAGAATGATAGATGTATATCTTGATTTTGCCAAAGAAAAAAAGGTGAAAATTACGCATGTTTTTGATACGCATTTACATGCAGACCATATTTCTGGCGGACGTGACATCGCAGCAAAGATGGACGCTGTTTATTGGTTACCACCCAAAGATGCAGAAGAAGTAACATTCAATTATGCCAAACTAGAAGATGGTAGTGAAGTGAAAATTGGAGAAACATCTATCAATATTCATGCCCTTTATTCACCGGGACATACCATTGGCTCGACTTCATTTGTCGTAGATGAACGCTATTTATTAACAGGTGATATATTGTTTATTGATTCTATCGGTAGACCCGATTTAGCTGGGCTTGCAGATGACTGGGTTGGAGATTTACGTGAGAGTTTATATAAGCGATATAAACAACTATCAAGTGAACTCATCGTTTTACCTGCCCATTTTATGATGATTGATGAATTGAATGATGATGGCAGTGTGGCCGGGAAGTTAGGTGTGCTTTTTAAACAGAACCATGGGTTAAATATTGAGGATGAAAGTGAATTTAGAAAGATTGTCACTGAAAATCTCCCACCGCAACCCAATGCGTATCAAGAAATACGTCAAACAAATATGGGGAAAATCACTCCAGATAATGATAAACAAAGAGAGATGGAGATTGGACCCAATCGCTGTGCGGTGAGATAAAGAAATATTCATATAGAGGGACCGGAGATGGGTCCCTTTTTTAGGTCAGCTTTAAGGAGATGAGCATAATGGATTTAGCATTTATTGTGACGATATTTTTAATTGGTTTTATTGGCTCTTACTTATCAGGATTACTAGGTATCGGTGGTTCTATCATTAAATATCCGATGCTATTATATATTCCACCATTACTAGGTGTCGCGACTTTTACTGCGCATGAAGTGTCAGGTATTAGTGCTGTCCAGGTTTTCTTCGCTACGATTGGCGGGGTTTGGGCATATCGTAAAGGTGGATATTTGAATAAAACATTAATCATTTATATGGGGGCTAGTATTTTAATAGGTAGTTTTATAGGCGGTTATGGATCGAAGCTCATGTCAGAAGGTGGCATTAATCTCGTATACGGTATACTTGCTTTAATTGCTGCAGTTATGATGTTTATACCTAAAAAAGGAATAGATGATATCCCATTTGATCAGGTCACTTTTAATAAATGGTTAGCAGCAGCTCTTGCGCTTGTCGTCGGTGTGGCAGCAGGGATTGTTGGGGCTGCAGGTGCCTTTTTATTAGTCCCAATCATGTTAACCGTATTAAGAATCCCAACAAAAATGACGATTGCTTCTTCTCTTGCTATTACCTTAATATCATCCATTGGTGCAACTGTTGGGAAAGTCACTACTGGGCAAGTTGACTATTATCCTGCAATCATCATGGTTATTGCTAGTTTAATTGCTTCACCTTTAGGTGCAATGGCTGGTAAAAAGATGAATACAAAAGTGTTGCAAATGATTCTCGCATTATTAATACTAGCTACAGCGGTGAAAATATGGGTAGATATTTTTTGAAAAGGTAGTGATGAGCCGATGAATCACTGCTTTCATATTGATACGAGATTGAGTAGGGAATCGCCGCATTCGAAGGAAAAGTAGAAGCTGAGCGCGTCGCAATTTGAGTAGATAACGAACTAACATTTCATCAATTATTAAACATGTCATTTCATACCAGGGAAGCCTCCCGTATATCATCATGCCGAAAGTTTCTAAAGGTAAAGGAAATGGTTGATGAACCGTTTGAAAGGATACTTTTTCCGAGCTAGAACCTTCAACGGGAGCTAAAAGATTTTGGATTTATATAAAGGGAAGGTTGTTGCGTTTGTAAATGTTGGGATGAAGTGAAAATAGTCGCTATCCTAAACCATCATCCCAAGTTCAATATAAATGAAGAGGCATTACCCACTCTGCCTCAGCTTATGATTGTCTTTGCTTTAAATGGTAGACTATTTAATAAGCACCGAAAATAGAAACAGCATGTGCTCCTTCTGTATTTGCTCGAAGGAGTACATGTTTCCATTCCAGCTCGTCTGATGGAATCCCGTGATAATAAATATCGTGCAAAATACTCGATAAGAAGGCATCTCCTGCTCCAGTTGTATCAACAACATCTACGGTAGGTGCTTCAACGGTTATACTCTTCTCTTTATGAAGTAATGTTGCACCTAAACGGCCCCTTGTAATCATTATCCACTGATTCGACCATGAAGAAAGCTGTTGTAATGCTGTTCTATAGTCTTTGGCTTTACAAAGAAATAGCAGCTCTTCCTCTGTCATTTTAATTAGATCTGCCTCTTTTAAAAAGGCATTGATTGTCTTTCTACAATCTGATTCATTCTTCCATCTCTTTAAACGGATATTTGCATCCATGACGATGAAATGCTGATATTTCTTTGCTAGTTTAAGTGCTTTAAAGCTTGTCTTCTTTGCAATGTCATGAAAAAGCGTTCCGGAACCGAAATAGGAGATATGCGTTTTTTGATAGATGCTTTCATTCAACTCGTTTGCTTCTAACCATATATGAGGGGTGTCATTTTCGTAAGATTGAAATTCACGCTCTCCATCCTCTTGCACAATTGATACGATACATAACTTTTTATTAACTGATGTAATGGTACCAGACAGGTCGATGCCTTCATCTTCTAATTGCTGTTTGGCATATTGACTATGCTCATCAGTACCTATTTTTGTCATATAAAAGGTAGGAACACTTTTCCTAGCTAGACGGATGGCTACATTGGCGGTTGCTCCTCCTACTTTCATGAATGATTGGCTATTAGGTGAAATAATGCGGTCCATGATTACTTCACCGAAAGAAATCACACCTTTACTTTTCACAATCAGGTCTCCCATCGTTTTTGATAAGGCTGATTATACTATAACTTTGTATTTATCTCTGCCTTCCAAGTCACAAAATGTCCTCCTCTTTTTCCACAAACCATTCGTTTTTATTTTCAAAAAGTTATCTTTATAAGAACTTAGAAAAATCACTTTATTTATATTAATTAACTACTAACTGGTACAACAAATATTATCAGGGTGAAATCGCAATTTTTCATTGACAGCTTAGGTGGAAAGTCGTATATTGATTAAATAAAATTAATAAATATTCATATCTATGCAATTGGATAGAAAGGGTTCTTTCTAATGAAAATAACAGTAGGTACACCAGAGTATATAAGAGAGCCAAACGCACTTATGAAAATTGGCAGTAATGTAAAGAAATATGGAGAAAAAGTCGTCCTTATTGGTGGGATAAAGAGTCGTGAAATAGTAGAAAGTCATGTAAGAGACAGTTTCAATAATGAGGGAATGACACTAGCTGCTTCCATTTGGTACGGTGGAGAATCTTCTAGAGAAAATGTTGAGAGATTAATAGAAGAACTCAGTACAATCGACTATGATGTCATCCTTGTATGTGGAGGAGGGAAAGCGATTGATACTGTTAAGGCAGTAGCCGCACACGTAAATAAACCTCTTGTTGCACTCCCGACGATTGCAGCGACATGCGCAGCAACGACTCCTATTTGGATTACATATAGTGAACAAGGTGAATTTCTTGCCATCAGTCGTGATGCGAAGGTGCCAGAAATGGTTGTTGTTGACTCAACAGTTATTTTGCACTCGCCTGTTCGATATTTAATTGCTGGAATTGGTGATACGTTAGCTAAGTGGTTTGAAACGAAGACATCAGTTAAAAAAGCAACACCAAATGCAAGGAACCAAACAGCGATTGCTATTGCTAATCAGTTATACAAAACGATGTTAGCAATCGGTGAGCAATCAGTTGCATCTATGAAAAATAAGGAATTGTCAACTGAGCTTGAAGATATGATTGATGCGATTCTGTTAATCAGTGGAAGTGTGAGTGGGTATGGCGGAGATGATTGTCGAACTGCGGGTGCGCATGCCATTTACTCTGGATTGACAATCTTCCCAGAAATACATGAAACGTATCATGGTGAAATTGTTGCTTTTGGTATTTTAGCGATGCTAGCAATGGAAAATGAAGAAGAAAGCGAAATCAAAGAGTTAATAGCTTACTATCAAAAAGTGAATCTACCATATACACTACAGCAAATGAATGTGCCTGAATTGTCTGAATCACAGTGGCAGGAACTTGGAGACGTTTCAGTGACTATTGAAGATATGGAGAATATGCCATTTGCTGTTACACCAGATATGGTTATCACAGCTGTCAAGCAAGCAGATGAATATGGAAAAGACATGTTAAGAAAATAAATAGAATGGTTAATGGAGGAAAATGAGTCATGAAAAAATGGTTTTTAGCAATCACAATGATGGTCCTTGCTGTGACATTAGCCGCTTGCGGCGGATCAGGTGAATCTGAAGAGGGTTCTGGCGAAAACAAAGAACCATTAAAAGTTACTTTACCCACATGGACAGGTTATGGACCGCTATTTTTAGCAAAGGAAAAAGGTTACTTTGAAGAAAATGGAATTGATGTTGAACTTTCAATTGTTGAAGGTCTTGGAGAAAGAAAACAAGCCCTAGCAAGCGGACAAATAGATGGAATGGCTACTGCACTTGATGTGCAAGTATCATTAGCTGCATCAGATATTCCTTTAAATGTGGTATGGTTATTGGATGATTCTTACGGTGGAGACGGTATTTTAGTCAAAGATGATATGAAAGAAATCAGTGACTTAAAAGGCAAGCAAGTTGCTTTTGAAGTCGGGTCTACAAGTCATATGTTAGCTTTAACCGCACTAAAAGATGGGGGCTTAACTGAAGAAGATGTTGAAGTTGTATCAATGTCTGCTGGGGATGCAGGAGCGGCTTTTGCGGCTGGTAAAGTAGACGCAGCAGTTACTTGGGAGCCTTGGTTATCTAACGGTTCTGAAGCTAACGGTAAAGTATTACTAACTACGAAAGATCTTCCTGGTATTATTGTTGATACAGTTAGTTTCACGGAAAAAGTCATTGAAGAGCGTCCTGAAGATGTACAAGCATTTGTAACAGCCATGGGTCAAGCAATGGACTACTGGAAAGAAAACGAAGATGAAGCGAATGAAATAATGGCAAAAGGCTTAAAAATTGATGTAGAAGAATTTGTTGCAACGGCAGAAGGATTAAAGTTCTTGGATAATGAGGCGAATAAGGAATTATTTGGTACAGAAGACGCTAAAGGCGGCATTTACCAATCGACTGAAAACGCGGCAAAGTTCTATAAAGAACAAGAGATTATTACAGCTGAGCCAGCAGCAGAAGATATTATTAACCCTACTTTTATCAAGTAATGATATGAATTATTCGGAGCCTAACCGCAAGCAGTCAGCGGTTAGGCTCAGGTTATTTTTATCTCTGGTAATTGGTTGAAGAAGGAAAAATTAGAAAATGGGTGAGAAAAAATGTTAGGAAAATTATTAACCCCGAATAAAGAAATTCCAAAGTCCCTTTATTCATCAGTCGGCATTATCACTTTTCTTATTGTATTAGGAATATGGGCAGGAATTACTTATACTGGGCTCGTTAACCCGTTGTTTTTACCAACACCTACAGCGGTATTAACCACAGGCATAGATTTATTTAGCAATGGAAATCTTCTTTCAGATATAGGCATTAGTTTTTCAAGAGTATTAGTCGGTTTTTTAGTGGCGGCCTTAATTGGTGTACCTCTTGGGATATTAATGGGTTCTCTAAGAATTATGCAAGGCGCATTTGAGCCACTCATAGGTTTTATTCGTTATATGCCAGCTTCAGCGTTTATTCCATTATTAATTTTATGGATTGGTCTTGGAGAGACGCAAAAAATGAGTGTTATCTTTCTCGGAACATTCTTTCAATTAACGTTAATGATCATGGATGTAACAAAGAATGTGCATAATGATTTGATTGATGTTTCTTATACATTAGGTGCCTCTAAGTTACAAGTATTTACGAGAGTGATACTCCCGGCAACCATGCCTGGGATTGTGGATACATTAAGAATTACATTTGGATGGGCGTGGACTTATTTAGTTGTGGCAGAGATTGTTGGTGCTTCCAGTGGAATCGGCTATATGATTATGCAGGCATCAAGATTCCTACAACCTGATAAAATTATTGTTGGTATTTTGATCATTGGTTTATTAGGATTATTGACTGACCTCATCTTTAAATGGATTTACCGTAAATCTTTTTCATGGATGAGAAAGGAAGGATTGTAATATGACTACACCGAAGCTTGAAATTAAAGATGTGGATAAAATATTTAGAACAAAAAGCGGCGACACAACCGCACTACAAAAAACATCCTTTACCATTGATGATGGTGAATTTGTTACGATTCTTGGTCCCTCCGGTTGTGGTAAATCAACCGTATTAAGAATTGTTGCTGGTTTAGAGGAAGCGACAACCGGTGAGGTATTATTAGATGGCCAACCTATCGATGGGCCTGGCCCAGATAGAGGCATGGTATTCCAATCGTATACTCTATATCCTTGGTTGACGGTAAAAGAAAATATCTCTTTTGGCTTAAAATTAAAGGGAGCAAAACAAAAGGAAAGAGATGATCTCGCTCGTCATTATCTTCAATTAATTGGATTAGAGGGATTTGAGAATCACTATCCTGTTCAACTTTCTGGAGGGATGAAACAGCGTGTGGCCATCGCTCGTGCGTTAGCAAATGACCCGAAGGTATTATTAATGGACGAACCATTTGGTGCACTTGATGCGCAAACAAGAAATATTATGCAAGAGGTTTTATTAAAGGCATGGGAAAAGTCGAAGAAAACGATTCTCTTTATTACGCATGATGTCGATGAATCAATTTTTCTAGCCGATTCGGTTTATGTAATGACAGCTAGACCAGGAAGGCTGAAGAAAAAGGTACCGATTGATATTGCTAGACCAAGAGACTTTAGTGTGAAAGCGACAAATCAATTCGCACAATACAAAGAAGAACTGTTATCATTAATACGAGAAGAAAGCTTAAAATCTATTTAATTTTATAAATGAAAACAGAAAGGTGCTTGGTACAATTGAAGAGAGAAGCCTATTTCCCTGAGGTCGTTAAGCAGGCCCTCAGCAATATACCTCCAGGGTCATGGATGTCAGCAGTACCGGAAGGATGTATTCGCCTGAACTCGGGTTATCCGGCTGCTAACCTTGTTCCGTCAACTGAATTAAAGGAAGCTACAGAACGATTATTGACAGAAGAACAAGATTTGCCGCTTCACTATATTGGTAGTCCAAGAATTGATCAATTAAGAACACAATTGATCGAGCGTATGAACGAACGAAAGATGGAAGTGCAAGAGGATGAAGTACTTGTGACTTCAGGTGCTTGTCAGGCCATCGATCTTATTGCTCGTATTTTATTAGATGAAAATGCCTTCATTATCGTCGAGTCACCGACTTATATGGAGGCACTGGAAATCTTCCAAAATTACACGAAAAACATCATCACAATCCCTATTGATGCAGATGGTTTGGACACGAAACAATTGGAAGAGATATTAATCGAAAGGACGAAGAAGGAAGAACCTCTTCCAAAGCTTCTCTATACAATTCCAACCTTCCAAAATCCAACAGGCACGACGTTATCTTTCGCTAGGCGGGAGAAATTAATCAAACTAGCAATAGAGTATGATTTTCTCATTCTTGAAGATGATGCCTACGGTGAGCTTGCGTTTGGAGAAAGTCCAACAACATTAAAATCATTAGATGAAGAGGATCGTGTATTTTATGTCGGCTCGCTATCAAAAGTAGTCGCTCCAGGCATGCGTGTTGGCTGGATCGCTGCACATAGTGAGTGGATAGAAGCGCTTTTCTGGTTCAAGAAAGATTTAGAGCATCCCTTTGCCCAGTCGGTGATGTCTGCTTATCTAGAAAAAGTGAATTTAGCCCATCGTTCTGTTTTACTAACAGAAAAATATGAAGAAAAGGCAGTCATTTTATATGAAGCATTGATTCATTTCATGCCTGAGGGTGTGAAATGGTACCGCCCAGAAGGTGGTTACTTTATGTGGATTGAAGTGCCTGGGGTCGATACAACGGCTATGCTTGCGAAAGCGAAACAAGCAGGCGTAGCATACGTACCGGGCCAATACTTCTTCTTACACCAAGACGAGGGCAAAAGCTTCTTACGTTTATCATTTAGCTATGCGAGTAAAGAGGAAATTAAAAAGGGAATCGAAATTCTAAGTCATGTAGTGGCAGAAGAAATCAATAAATAAGGTAGGAGCGTGCACAATCCTGAGGTGCACGCTCTTATTAGGTTTGAAGGTGTGAAGATGATTTATAAAGTGAGCCACTCTTTCAACTGTAAAGGAGAATCAGAGCGAATCGCTACTTTTTTATAGGCTTTCTTAAATCCCATAAAATAAGTTACATGAACAGGTTCCTTTAGTTCTAGAATGATATCTGGGTACACTTTTTCTAAATCTCTAGTCATAAATTCAACGGTATCCTTTGATAATTTCCCTTGAAGTACTGACTTTTCCTCCATCAGTGTTTTAATATCTTCAATTGGAATAACCACTCGTTTCACTAATCCGAGTGATAGGTATAGAGTGCCGTTTTGATAATAAATAGGGTTTAATTTCATTGCTTGTATGTCACCAATGAAAAAAATAACAGCATACACATTGCTGATAAATAGGATTATTGATAAAACGATAGAATACTGATGGATTAACCAATGAATAGCGATAGTTTCAATAAGGATGGCATGGATAAGCATAATCTGAAAAGCAATATAACTGGAGTTTTTATAAAGTGTTATGCCCTCTCGCGGTGTTTTTTTCCAACTAGCAAAAGCATAATAGAACATTAAACATTCTGAACAAACAATACGAATAATCTGATACTTCTTCGTGTAGTGATCAACAGCATATGAATATGAGAACACAGTTGGTAATGAGCTTTGTTTTACTTCCTTAATAATTTGTGGCATATACTTTATAAAGGTTACAATAAGTAAAAGTTCTAAAGAAATAAATATAACCTCGATTAAAATAACGCCCCATACAAAAGAGGAATACGGCGCGAGCAATTCCGCTGGTATAATCAATCTTGCCAAAAGGCAGCCACTCGCACAAAGTAACAATGCAGATTTTAAAGAAAACTTCCCTTTATATAACATGAAAAATAATGGCAACATGATCATGAAGTCAATCAATGAACCCAAAACAACGTCTTGCGCATTTGCCGGTAGAATCAATGCACCAACTGAGGTCTGATACAGAAGGGTATTGAAAAAGAGAACCGCCAGTAATAAAAAAAGCCACAGATACTTCCCTTTGTTTATGGTTTTCATGTCTTATCACTCCCATTTAGTTAAATTATACCATATGAACAGAAGGGGCTTCCAAATAAAAAATGAATGAGCAGGATAATTGAAGTACGGATGTGAAAGGAAAGTACAAAAGAAAACAGAGCCGTAAAATAAAGGGACTAATGCATTTTTGTCATTCAAAGTGTTTGATCAGGAGTCTTTGAGTTTCGCGTTTTCGGACGGGGAAGGATTTCTATAAAAGACGTTCATATTGATTTTACTTTTTAAACATTTATTTACAATACCATTATGAGCAACAAGTAACCATCGAATAAATTCCCCCTGTAGGATAATAAATAATTATTTTAGCAATCCCCATCAAAAAAACCTCAATCAGCTATCGTAAAATAAAGGGGAGGTGAGTGAGTGTGCAGTATAGTGAAACGACGCAAAAAACAATTTGTTTTATAGAGACGCATCTACTAGATAAGATCCAACTTGATGATTTAACAAGGAATGTAGGATATTCCAAGTTTCATCTCATAAGGGTATTCAAACAAGAAACGGGTCGGACAATTGGTGAATATATTCGTTTTCGTAGGCTTGCTTTAGCAGTATCGTTATTAATAGACAGTGATGAATCTATTCTTTCGATTGCTTTTTTGCTTCATTTTCAATCTCAAGAGGCTTTTACGAGGGCCTTTAAAGAGATTTATTCTCTACCACCGGGCAAGTACCGTAAGTTATTTAGTCTTATCCATTTAAAGGAGGAGAACAATAAGATGACGAGAGAAACAATTATTCATGGCTGGATATTAAGTGGAAGCGCCCCAGAATATTATCAAATGACATTGGACCAACAAACTTTCCATACGGGGCATCAATCTGCTTTACTTAAAAATATTAGTGATGTAAATAGCCAGCAATTCGCTACTATTATGCAACAGTTCCAAGCTGAGAAATATAGAGGGAAAAGACTGAAACTAACATGTTATATAAAGACGGAAGATGTAGAAAAATGTGGGGCTTGGATGAGAGTAGATGACAATAATGGTGATGTGCTACAGTTCGATAATATGGATAATCGCCCCATTACGGGTACAAATGCGTGGAATCATTATACCATTGTATTAGATGTGCCTGAAGAGAGTATGTCCATTCATTTCGGGGTATTACTCATTGGAAAAGGGAAGGTCTGGATGGATGGGTTTCAATTAGTAGAGGTCAGTGAACATGTGCCAACAACGAACCTTTCTTTTCAAGAGAGTCTACCAAAAGAACCGCAAAATCTTGATTTTAGTGAATAGATGCTAAAGGAAAGGCTACATGCTTTTCCTATTTTTCTGTGAACTTCATCTCCTGTTTATGCCATAATAAAAGCTGAGTAGTATTGGGTGAGAGGTGAAAGGATGAATAAACAACAATGTCCAGTTTGTGGTGAGCAAAACAACTGTGGGCTTGAAGAGAGCAAGCTCAAGGATTGTTGGTGCTTCCATATTGGTGGTATCCCACAAACACTCTTAGAATTAATTCCTCAGGAGAATAGGGGAAAAAGTTGTGTTTGTGAGAGATGTATAAGAAAATATAAAAAGTGAGATGTATATATTTTACATTCAGGAGGAGTTTGCTCGCTTGATAGCGAATAGAAAATGGAGAAATATTAGGAGGTATTGTGTGTGCAAAAAGTCCGAACTGAAATGTTTGAGTGGATCAAAGCATTGATAATTGCACTAATTATTTCTTTTCTTATCCGTATTTTCATCTTTTCTCCTGTCGTTGTAGATGGGGCTTCAATGGAACCGACATTACATGACCAAAGCCGAGTTGTTATGAGTAAATTAGGTGAACCTGACCGCTTTGATATTGTAGTCTTTGATAGTGATGGAGAGCGTAATTTTATTAAAAGAGTAATTGGCCTGCCAGGAGATGAAATTACCTATGAAAATGATCATTTATACATAAATGGTAAGGAATACGATGAATCTTATTTAAATGAGTTAAAAGAAGCACTAGAAAGAGGCATGCTTACAGATGATTTTGAGCTCAAAGATACGAAAGTAAGTCAAACCGTTGTTCCTGAAGGGCATTATTTTGTATTAGGAGATAACCGAAAACGAAGTCTTGATAGTAGGGTCATAGGTGTCATCTCTGAAGAAAGAATCCTTGGGAAAGCCAAAGCGGTTATTTGGCCGATGGATCATATGGAAGTCGTTAAATAAGGGAGAAGGAAAAACCTAGTTTGTTGATTCGCTAGGTTTTTTTCGTGAATAGAACTTTATTGATAACGTCATGTTAGGTTCTAACATTCACTCGAAAAAATGTTAAACTATAACATATCAAAATAATTAGGAGTCGAAAAAACAGTGAAAAGGATAGTATCGGCGATGGAAGTGGCGAGGTTGGCAAATGTTTCGCAGTCAACTGTATCAAGAGTATTTACTCCAGGTGCAAGCGTGTCCGAGAAGACGAGACAGCGAGTGCTTGAGGTGGCTGAGCAGTTAAACTATCAGCCGAATGCTCTTGCACGAAGTCTTATAACGAAACGAACAAATATGATTGGATTAGCAATGAAGGATATTCAAAACCCATTTTACCATGAAGTATTAGGGATTTTTACGAACAAGCTAAAAGCGAAGGGATATTCAGTTTTATTTGTCTATACAGAAAATGAAGAGATACAGCAAGAGGAAATCAATCATTTTCTTGAATATAATGTCGAGGGGATTATAATTACAGATGCAATGCTCTCATCTAACATTGTGACTAAACTAAAAAATAATCATATTCCAGTGACATTGTTTAATCGCTATGATAAGAATCTTGAGTGTAATTCTGTCAGTTGTGATAATATCAATGCAGCAAATGAAATAGCAAAATATGTCGATCGCCTGTACTGTGAAAAAATCGTCTTTATTACAGGTAAAATAAATACATCAACTAGTCAGGAAAGACAAGAAGGATTTGTTAATTACTTCAAAAACAAAGGAATCCCCGTCAAGATTCTTGAAGGTGACTATACATACGAGAAAGCCTTTTTCTTAACAAAAGAATTGATTGAAAAAGAGTATGTACCAGATGTGATATTTGGGGCTAATGATATTACGGCATTAGGTGCTCTTGATGCATTGAAAAGCAAGGAAATAAAGGTGCCAGAACAGACAATGGTGATTGGTTTTGATGATATCAAAATGTCCTCTTGGCCTAATTATAATCTTTCTACATGGGTTCAACCTATTGAAGAGATGGTGGATGAAACCATTCGCCTCCTTGAACGAAATCAGCGGGAAACCGGGCATAAGACAGTGAAGGTTCAAGGTAAGTTTATCCATCGTCAAACGACAAAATAAAAGAAGGAAAGTCCTTGCAGCCCAAGGATTTTTCTTTATGTAAAAATTTCTGAATATAGGAAAATAACAAAATATATATTTGACAAATGAAAACGCTTCATTTATCATCTATTTCATAACCTTTGCATACGTATGCAAAACAAAATGATATTTTTTTTAAAAGTTTTTGCATACGTATGCAAAAATCCAGAAAGTGAGGAAATGAATGATGGTCATTTACCTAAAAAGAGGAAAAGTAGAAGAGGATATTCAACAAGAAGATTTAAAAGTTTCTGAGATTGTAAGAAACACAATTAATAAAATTGAAAAAGAAGGGGATCAGGCTTTAAAAGAACTATCGGAAAAATTTGATAAATGGTCTCCAGAAACTTTTCGTTTAAGTGAGCAACAAATAGAGGAGATTTGCGCTTCGATTCCTGAACAAACTATTTTAGATATTGAGTTTGCTCAAAATAACATTAGGAATTTTGCCGAAGAGCAACGAAAATCAATGAAAGACATTGAAGTTGAAACAATGCCAGGTGTTATTTTAGGTCATAAGAATATTCCAGTTAATAGTGTAGGTTGTTATATCCCAGGTGGACGTTATCCAATGGTGGCTTCAGCGCATATGAGTGTTTTAACTGCGAAAGTTGCTGGGGTAAAAAGGGTCATCGCTTGTACTCCTCCCATCAATGGTGAAATCCCTGCAGCAACTGTGTACGCTATGCATAAAGCAGGAGCAGATGAAATTTATATTTTAGGTGGAATTCAGGCAATGGCTGGTATGGCAATTGGCACGGAAACAATGGAAGCGGTTGATATGATTGTTGGTCCAGGAAATGCTTTTGTTGCAGAAGCCAAACGTCAATTATATGGTCGCGTGGGTATCGATTTATTCGCTGGACCTACGGAAACACTAGTCGTGGCTGATGAAACCAGTGATCCTGAAATGATTGCTACTGACTTATTAGGTCAAGGAGAGCATGGACCGACATCTCCAGGTGCATTAATCACTACCTCTAAAAAAATTGCAGAGGAAACAGTGAAGGAAATTGAACGCCAATTAAAGATATTACCGACTGCTGATGTAGCACGTGTTTCTTGGAATGATTATGGACAAATCCTTTTAGTTGAGGACGAGCAGGAAGCTTTAACAGAAGCAGATAGACTTGCATTTGAACATGTAGAGATATTAACAAAAAACCCAGACTTCTTTTTAGAGAATATGACGAATTATGGCTGCTTGTTCTTAGGACCAGAAACGAATGTAGCATACGGTGATAAGGTGATTGGTACCAACCATACACTACCAACAAAAGGGGCAGCCAAATATACTGGTGGCTTGTGGGTAGGCAAGTTTCTTAAAACAGTGACCTATCAAAAGGTAACATCAAAAGAACAAAGTGCCTATATTGGTGAATATGCTGCACGTTTATGTCAATTAGAGAATTTCGCAGGACATGCAGAACAAGCTTTACTACGTGTGAGAAGATACGGAAATCAACAGTAAATGAGCTTTTAACTAGATAAAAAGCAGGTGATATTCAATGTTAAGTATGATCGGTTTAATTGGTGGATTAGTCTTACTTACTGTCCTTGTGATGCGTGGGATGAACCTTTTAATTGTAGCGCCACTTTCAGCACTGTTTGTTGCAGTGCTGAATGGTGTTCCGTTATTTCCACAGTTTGCAGGTAAGGATGAAGTAGATTTCATTACGGGTTATATGGATGGTTTTGCCGGTTTCATTACTTCATGGTACTTGATGTTTTTAGCCGGGGCTATATTTGGGAAGGTAATGGAAGATAGCGGTGCTGCTGAAAGCGTTTCCCATTGGATTGTAACAAAAATCGGGATGAAGCATGCTGTGCTTGCAGTAGTCCTTTCTTGTGCAGTATTAACCTATGGTGGTGTTAGTTTATTCGTAGTTGCCTTTGCTGTTTACCCGATGGCAGTAAGTTTGTTTAAAGAAGCCGATTTACCTCGGCGATTTATTCCGGCTGCACTTGCTTTTGGGTCAACAACTTTTACAATGACATCTGCAGGTTCACCAGAAATACAAAACTGGATTCCAATTCCTTATTTAGGGACAAACCCATATGCCGGATGGGAAGTTAGTATAATAACAGCGATATTTATGCTTATATTTGGCTATTGGTTATTGACGAAAGTGATACGAAGGGCGGTAAGGAAGGGAGAAAAATTTGTTGGAAGAGATACAGATAACAATGAAATAAGAAGTGAATTACCTCATCCTTTATTAAGCCTTATTCCTTTATTAGTTGTTCTTATTGTTGCCTTTGTTTTCCACGATTCTTTAGCGCAATCCGCATTAATTCTTGCCTTAACAGGTGGTGTTATAGCTACATGGCTACTTAATCGTAAATATTTCAGAAATTTCTGGGAAGCTGTGGGAGAAGGAACAATGGGAGCTCTTATAGCAATTGGAAATACGGCTGCTGTTGTTGGTTTTGGCGGTGTAGCAAAAATCACACCTGCGTTTTCTTCTGCTGTAGATTTTATGACCAGTATTCCCGGTTCACCATTAATTGGAGGGGCATTGTCTGTTATGGTTATCGCTGGATTAACCGGTTCCTCATCTGGCGGGCAAACAATTGCTTTACCAATCTTAGCACCTCATTATTTAGATATGGGTGTGAATGCAGAAGCGCTCCATAGAACGGTATCCTTATCTTCAGGTACGCTTGATTCATTACCACATGGAGGATATGCGGTGACAACCATTCGTTCTATTGCTGGAGAAACGCATAAAGATGCTTATCCCGCATTCGGTTTAATGACTGTAGTGGTACCAATTGCTGCTGTTGTACTAGCGGTTATTCTATTTTCTTTCGGTGTTGGTGTATAATCTAGAAAAAAGTAAATAGATTCATAGGAGGTTATCGTCATATCTTATTTTGTGGCAATTCTGCATATGGTAGATATTGAGAAAAGTAAGGAGATTCGTCCAGATCACCTAGCGTATTTAAACAAACTGGAGAAAGAACAGAAAATCTTCGCCAAAGGTCCCTTTGCTGATGGAACTGGTGGGCTAGTCGTATACAATGCCGATAGTTACGATGAAGCAATGACATTAGCAGAAAATGACCCATATATTGTCCATCATGCTCGTCGATTAGAGCTAAAGGAATGGTCTATCATCGAGTAGTCATATATTGGAATAAGAACATGCATATCTATGTATGTTCTTTTTTTTGTTTGAAGAGTAGATAGGAAGTAGGTGCTGGATTGGATAACGGCGATGTGAACAACCGATTATATAATCTGTTCTCACCACTGTCTTTACCGTATATCCATAAAGTTTAAGCGTATTTTACATTATTATACGGGAATCTAATATTTCCTTCATATTCCAAAAGTATCATGAATATATAACAAGTGGATAGACTTGCCTTCTTTCAAAAAGCCGTATATTCGACGAGTAAAGGGTTTTTTACTTCATCGGTATATGGCTTTCTTTAGGGGGCGGTATAAGGGGTGAGAGAATATGCGTGCTTTGGAATTAAAACAGATGAGAAAGTCTTACCAAGCGGATATAGAAGTGTTAAAAGGGATTGATATAGTGATTGAGCCTGGGGAATTTTTTGTGTTAGTCGGGCCCTCTGGTTGTGGAAAAAGTACGTTGTTAAGGATGATTGCTGGATTAGAGGAAATAAGTAGTGGTGAGCTTTATATTGGCGGGGCTTATGCAAATAAGTTAAAGCCAAGTAAGAGAGAATTATCTATGGTGTTTCAAAATTATGCTCTGTTTCCTCATATGACAGTTGAACAAAACATTGCCTTTGGTCTACATGTGAAAAAACTGACGAAAGTTGAACAATCTCAGAGGTGTAAGGAAGCGGCAGAAATGCTTGGACTCACACCATATTTGAAAAGGAAACCAAGGGAATTATCGGGTGGTCAAAGGCAGCGTGTAGCACTCGCTAGAGCAATCGTTACACAAGATCCTATATGTTTAATGGATGAACCACTTTCAAATCTTGATGCAAAATTGAGAACAAAAATGCGTTCAGAGATAAGGCAGTTACAAAGAAAATTGGGTATTACGATGATTTATGTCACACATGATCAAACAGAGGCGATGACGATGGCCGATCGCATGATGATTTTAAATCAAGGTGAAGTGCAACAAGTTGGGAAGCCGCTTGATATTTATAATCACCCGGCGAATACGTTTGTGGCATCCTTTATTGGTGCACCGCCGATGAATATGGTGAATGGATATATTCAAAATGGAAATGTCCATCTGCCATGCGATACAACGCTCCCGCAAATTCATCATAATTTAACCGGTGAATTCACGATTGGAATTAGACCTGAGCATTTAGTAAGAGCAACGAATACGGATGAGGCCACATTGCAAGCTATCGTTACAAATGTAGAAATGCTTGGGACAGAAACACTAATTAATTTTCAGTTAACGGATAAATTGCAGTGGACAGCAAGGTGGCAAGGTCAACATGCGATCCCTTTAGGAGAGAAGGTTTCTTTTGCTATCAAAACAGAGGACTTAGTTTTCTTTGATGATCAAACGAAACAGAATACTTTTCTTGAAGGTGTGGAGGTGATTTAGTTTTATGTCATCACTTAATATGAACGTTGACCCAAAGCGGCCAACTCTAAGAAAAAATCGATTTTCCCTTGCATCTTTTGAAGGCTGGTTATATGTACTACCATCTTTTATTTTATTTATTATTTTTCTATTTTATCCGATGGTTAGGACGGTATATTTGAGCTTTTTCTATACTGATACACAAGGAAAACCGTTGTCTTTTGCAGGTTGGGAGAACTTTACTACATTGCTTTCTTCAACTAGTTTTTTAACAAGTGCTAAGGCCACTTTCTTATTCGTTTTATACACGGTACCAGTTGGTGTGATTCTCGCTCTTGCTTTGGCTTTACTAGCTAATCAGAAATTGAAAGGCATTGGTTTCTTTAGAACCATCTTTTCCTCAACGATGGGCATGAGCGTAGCTGCCTCATCAGTCATATGGATGTTTATTTATAACCCTTCGATTGGCATAGCGAACAAAATACTAAACGTTTTTGGTTTTGCTGATATGCATTTCTTATTAGATCCGAATACTGCGTTGCTCTCAGTCGCAATCGCGACGATTTGGATGAATACAGGGTTTACGTTTCTCATTTTGCTAGGGGGTTTACAAAATATCGATTCCCAATTATATGAAAGCGCAAGAATTGCTGGGGTAAGTTCTTCTTATTCCTTTAGAAAAATCACACTCCCAATGCTATCACCAACACTTTTCTTTGTTCTTACAGTGACGATGATTAATTCATTTCAGTCATTTGGGCAAATCGATATTTTGACAAAGGGAGGACCAATCGATTCAACCAATGTGATTGTGTATTCCATTTATAAAGATGCCTTCATTAACTATAATATTGGTTCTGCCAGCGCACAGGCGGTTCTTCTCTTTCTATGTGTCTTCATCTTGACAGTGATCCAGTTCAAGCTCGGTGAGAGGAAGGTGCATTATCAATGACAATCGGGAAGAAAATCTTATTATATTTAGTCCTTATTCTCTCAGGTTTTATCATGTTTTTTCCCATTGTCTACGCTTTTATGATTAGTTTTATGCAAGGGGGAGAAGTTCTGCAAGGAAAGCTCATACCAGAAAACTTTACACTAACCAACTATCTGAATGCTTTCGAAAAGGTTCCGTTACTGCGGTATTTGATCAATAGCTTGGTCGTATCCACAGTCATTATGTTGGGACAATTACTACTCTGCAGTTTAGCAGCCTTTGCTTTTGTTTTTACAAAATTTAAAGGGAAAAACCTTTTGTTTATGCTTTTTATTTCCACGATGATGATTCCTTGGGAAGCGACGATGGTACCAAATTTTCAAACGATACAATCACTGGGATGGTTAAATAGTTTTCCAGGATTAACGATTCCTTTCTTCGCTATGGCCTTTGGGACTTTTCTGCTTAGACAACAATTTAAGACGATTCCTATTGAATTATATGAAGCTTCCCAGGTTTCGGGGGTGAGTCGCTTTAAGTTCTTCTTAACGGTTGTCTTGCCGATTTCGAAAACTAGTTTAATAACGCTCGGAATCTATTGCTTTTTGACGGCTTGGAATATGTACTTATGGCCATTGCTTGTCACGAATGATGAAAAGGTAAGGACCGTCCAAATTGGCTTAAAGCAGATGCAGACACAAGAAATTGCCTCTGAATGGGGGGTGGTAATGGCAGGGGTGATGCTCGTCATTTTGCCAACTTTACTATTAATCTTTGTTGGTCAAAAACGTTTACAAGAAGGGTTAACTAGAGGAGCAATAAAGTAGAAGTGGGGAGAGGATGAAAAGAATGAAGAAGCTTTGGGTGGTCAGTATCTTATGTATGCTCATATTCATGACGGCATGTTCAAATGATTCGGCAAATACAGAGGAAGCTAGTGAAGATGGAAAAACAGAAGTGATATTTTGGCATTCGATGAGTGGCGAGCTTGAGCATGTTGTGCAAGAAGTAGCTGATGGTTTCAATGCGGAACAAGATGAGATTACAGTTACACCTGTTTTTCAAGGGACATATGAAGAAGCGATTACGAAGTTTAATACGGTAGCTGGAACAGAAGATGCCCCAGCAATCATGCAAACTTTTGAAGTCGGGACGAAATATATGATTGATTCAGGGAAAATACAACCAGTGCAGAAATTTATTGATGATGAAGGATACGATATGAATCAATGGGAGAAGAATATCACTAATTATTATTCTGTAGATGACACGCAATATTCGATGCCATTCAATTCATCCACTCCGGTACTTATTTACAATAAAGATGCTTTTAAAGAAGCTGGATTAGATCCAGAGAAAGCGCCTGAGACGTATAGTGAGTTAAAAGAGGCAGCTAAGAAATTAACGAACGATGACCAAGTGGGCTTTTCAATTTTAAATTACGGCTGGTTTATTGAGGAATTAATCGCGGTCCAAGGTGGATTATTTGTTGATAATGATAACGGACGTACTGGTAATGCGGAAAAGGCAGTATTTAATGGTGAAGAAGGGCTAAAAGTCTTTGAATTAATTAGTGAGATGCATAAAGAAGGTACCTTCTATAATACTGGACAAAATTGGGATGATATCCGGGCCGCTTTCCAATCTGGCAAAATTGCTATGTACCTAGATTCATCAGCAGGTATTAGAGCGACAGTTGATAATGCACCGTTTGAGGTCGGTGCAGGATATTTACCTGTACCGGATGGAGTAGACAGACAAGGGGTAATTATTGGCGGCGCTTCTTTATGGATGGCGAAAGATATTGATGAGGAAAAACAGCGTGCTGCATGGGAGTTCATGAAATATGTGACCACTCCTGACGTACAGGCACAATGGCATTTAAAGTCAGGTTATTTTTCTATTAACCCAGCAGCCTATGACTTACCGGTTGTACAAGAAGAGTGGGAGAAGTATCCACAGCTAAAAGTAACGGTTGATCAGTTGAAAAATACAATTCCATCTGAGGCGACTCAAGGGGCATTAATTTCTGTCTTCCCAGAAGCGCGTCAAAAAGTTGTGAGTGCAATGGAAAGCCTATATCAAGGTGTTGAACCGAAAGAAGCATTGGATCGTGCGGCAGCAGAAATAGATCAGTCATTAGAGGCAGCGAACAGAAAAAATGGGAGTCAGTGAGAGGGTGGATGAAGTTTCTATTTATGCTCATCGAGGAATGAGTGGTACCTTTCCTGAAAATACAATGACTGCATTCCAAGCTGCCTTAGATGCTGGAGTTGAGGGAATCGAATTAGATGTGCAAATGAGTAAGGACGGCCACCTAGTCATTATTCACGATGAACAAATCAATCGTACTACGAATGGCAAGGGTTATGTTAAAGATTTAACTTTAGAAGAACTCCTTGGCTTAGATGCAGGAGGATGGTTTTCTTCTGATTTTATCGGCGAGGGTTTACCATCACTTCAACTAGTATTAGAGTGGCTTGTAGAGGAGGGCAATGACCTTACATTAAATATAGAATTAAAGAACGATATCATTGCTTATGAGGGGATGGAAAGAAAAGTTTTAGATTTGATTGATCGGTACCAAATACAAGACCGAGTAATTATTTCTTCATTTAATGCACCTAGTTTAAAGAAAGTAAAAGCGATAAATCCGAATATCTCGGTTGGTTATTTAATTGCTGGTGTGAAACAGGAAGCTATTAAAGTAGCAAGGGATATCGGTGCCGATGCCATTCATTGTCAACCAAGTTTCGCTCTTTCTACTTATGGAAGAGAAGCGATAGAAAAAGGATATCCTCTTCGTGTCTATACCGTAAACGAAAGAGCAGTAAAGGAACAATTAGTTGAAACAGGTGTCGAGGTCATTATGACAGACGTACCCGAACAACTTAAATAAAAAGTAAGGCAAGTGTAGTGTGATTGTATGCTCCCCTTTAGTAGACAGATTTTTAAAAAATCTGACAACTAAAGGGGAGTATTTTTCGTGTCTAAAAGAGCTTTTACTCCGGAATTTAATATTGAAGTTTTACAAGCATAAATAAGGAAGCTTTAGTTAGTGTGATAAGATAGGATTCAGGTGTAAATAGCAAACTGTTATTAAAGAGGAGGGCTGAATATTGTCTGCAATATGGGATAGCGATGTTGAAGTTACTATAGACGAAGCACAACAAATAATTAGGGAACAGTTTCCGATACTTGAACCTGTCACTATTAAAGAGAGCGGTGAAGGATGGGATAATAAAGTCTTCGTTGTAAATGAATCGGTCATTTTTAGATTTCCACGAAGAAAAATTGCTGTGCCCTTAATAGAAAGAGAAAATAGATTGGTACCACAATTAAAGCAACACTTACACAGTAATATTCAAATTTCTGCACCTATATATATTGGTCAACCAAGTAGTAAGTTTCCATACCTATTCACAGGTTATCCGTTGATTAAGGGTGTTTCTACCAATGAACGAGAGATAAGCGTGGAAAATCGTGGCATTATCGTTGAGGACATTGCCTTATTTTTAAAAGCACTTCATCAAATACCAAGTAGTCATTTTCATGGAATCATAGGGGATGAAATTGGCAGGCTAGACGTTCATGCAAAAAAACTAGAAGTTATTCAACGATTAGAATGGATGGAGGCAAATGAAGTTATTGACTCGCGAAAACCTTTTTTAGCCATCATTCAACTAGCAATAAATACGAGTGTAACGGCAAGGAATACATTGGTTCATGGGGATTTTTATTTCCGCAACTTTCTGATTTGTAATAATTTGCGGCTTGCAGGTGTAATCGATTTTGGAGATATGCATCTTGGCCATCGGGCGGTTGATTTAGCTGTTGCTTATACGTTCGTTCCATCATATATGAGGGAACGCTTTTTTTCTATTTATGGTGCAATTGATAAAGAAACGGAATCGTTAGCTATGTTCAGAGGGTTGCATGTGATGTGCTATTTACTTTTTTATGGGATGGATAAACAGGATGAAGGCATTATAAGAGAAGCGAAAGTAGGGTTAGCGAATCTCATTTCCAATCATTAATAGCTAGCTTAAAGATTAAAAATACGCTAAAATACAAGGGTTATCAATTTAGTTAGAACATTTGAATGCTACCATTAGTAACTCGCCAATGGGTGAGTTTTCTTTTTGTGTCATGAAGTAAGAGAGGAAGGAGTTTTTTATAATGAAGAAGTTATTTTCGACCTATCGTACGACTATTTTGTTATTAGCTGCTATTCTTATTGGTGGTATAGCAGGGGTAGTGTTCGGGCCTGCGACATCTGTTGTGAAACCTTTTGGAGATCTATTTTTAAATTTAATGTTTATGATTATTGTTCCACTCGTCTTTTTTAGTATAGCATCGGCGATTGCGAATATTAGTGGAATGAAACGTTTAGGTAAAATTATGGGAAGTACATTCCTCGTTTTCTTTTTAACAGCAGTCGTTTCTGCTGTATTAGGATTCGCAGGTACCTCTCTATTCGATCCATTAAAAGATACGGATACTTCAAGTATTATTGCTATGATGGATGAGGCGGAAGTGGCAGAAGAGGAACCTGAGAATATTTCGTTACTTGCAAAACTAGTTGAGACAGTGACTGTTAATGATTTCCATCTTTTATTCTCTAAAAGCAATATGTTACAGCTTATTGTTTTCGCTATCTTATTTGGCTTGGCTACCGCACTAGTAGGTGAGAAAGGCAGACCAATGGCTACCTTCTTACAATCAGGCACAGATATTATGATGAAAATTGTAAAGATTGTTATGTATTATGCGCCGATTGGTCTAGGGTGTTATTTTGCAACGATCATTGGTGAATTAGGACCGCAGATTTTAGGTGGGTATGTTCGTGCTTTTGTTTTATAT
Organism: Cytobacillus kochii; assembly: GCF_020171845.1. Classification (GTDB taxonomy): domain Bacteria; phylum Bacillota; class Bacilli; order Bacillales; family Cytobacillaceae; genus Cytobacillus; species Cytobacillus kochii. The sequence continues at coordinate 69,944 of NZ_JAIVAM010000002.1, forward strand.
CTAGGTATAACACTTGTCTATTATTTTGGCTTTTTCACATTGTATGCCTTTATTGCTGGTGGGAAAGAGGGAATCAGTGTATTTTGGAAAAATGCGATTTCACCCTCAGTGACTGCAATTGCAACATGTTCAAGTGCGGCAAGTATTCCAGTGAATCTTGACGCGACGAAGAAAATGGGCGTACCTAAGGATATTGCTGAAACAGTTATCCCATTAGGAGCAAACACCCATAAAGATGGCTCAGTTTTTGGTGGCGTGATTAAGATTGTTTTTATATTTAGCTTGTTTGGGCAAAGTATGACAGATTTGCCAACAATATTAAGTATCATTGCTGTCGCCTTTTTAGTAGGTGCGGTTATGGGAGCGATACCTAGTGGGGGATTAATTGGTGAAATGCTCATCTTGAGTGTATTTGGATTTCCGCCTGAAGTACTGCCGATTATAGCTGTGATCAGTACAATTATTGATGCGCCAGCCACACTTCTGAACTCAACAGGTAATACGGTGTGCGCGATGATGGTTAGTAGATTAGTAGAGGGAAAAGATTGGTTGAAAAAGGCGCTCCATGTAAAAACAGTTTAATTTAAAAAAATTTATAAAAATAGGTTTATAGTTTTAGGTGATTGGGTATAAGAATTCTGGTATCATATTTTGGGGAAAGTGATACTCACAATGTTGATGATTAGGAGAAAATGCGGATGAAATCATTTTACGAGTACTTTAAGGAGAAAACTTGGGATTTAACAGAGAATTGGTATGCGGAATTAGATAAGAGTAAAGATGGTGTCTATAGCACAACAGACGATTCTCAAATTACTACATTAAAGAAACAAAATCATGCATTCCATGAAATCTTTGCAGAGTTATTTAACACAGAATCTGAGGCACCAACAGAAGCATTCGATGAATGGGTTACTTCTATTGCAAAGGATCCTGCCCATTTAAGCACGCCCTTAGATGAAATCATTAGTGAATTTCTTAGTGTGCAAGAGCAATATTTCGATGTAGTTCAATATTATATTGAGGAATCAACGACGGTGTTATCACATAAAGAGGTTAACACGCTTAATCGATTGATTTCGCAATCATTTAGAAAAATTATGAGTGAATTTAGTAGAAGAAATATCGAAGAATCTAATCGTATGTTAAAAGCACAGCAAGAGATGATTATTGAACTAAGTACACCAGTGATAAAAATTAAACAGGATGTAGCTATTCTCCCTCTAGTTGGAGATATTGATACTCATCGTGCGCAAGTCATTTTTGATAAAACACTCGAACAATGTAACGATATGCAAATTGAAGAGCTTGTGATTGATTTATCTGGCGTAGCAATCATAGATACAATGGTGGCTGCTCAAATTTTTCAGGTTATAGATGGCTTGAAATTAATTGGTACCGTCGCCAGTCTTTCAGGTATTCGACCAGAAATTGCGCAAACAGCTGTTCAATTAGGTATTAATTTCCGTAATATTAAAATCTATTCTTCATTGGCACAAGCCATTCATCATACAAAGACATTATAAATAGTTAAAATAAAATAGAACATGAAAAATTTTTCGTGTTCTATTTTATTTTCATAGTGAGTGAACCTGTTTTCTTTTCTCTTACAAACCTAGGTTCTTTTATATCATTTAGGTCTTAATGTACGATCTTCTCGTGAACAATTTCTTCTTCACTCAAATCTGATGGATCATAAGTTGGCGTACTTGTTAGTTCTTCTAGGAGAGTTTCCTGATCGTCATTACCTAGATAAATATGAAAATGAGCGCTTGGTGTTGAATATATATGATGGTCACTACATTGCACAAACTTTGGTGCGGCTTGATCTCCATCCACTCGTTTGAACAAATACTGAACCCCCTGATTACCAGCTTCATAAGTAAGAACCTTTAATCCATCCTATTCTATGTTCCAGAAAGTGTAGTTTCTTCATGATGAAATATCATTTTTTTCACCAGCTATTTCTATTCTATCAATCTCTGTTTCGTAACCTACCGTATAATACTCTTTGTATTTTTTTCTACATGCTCTTTAACTTTGTGCTGTTATACCTCATCTAGTGTTCCAGATTACCAGTCTCCTTCCCAATCAGAAAGGGAGCGGTCTTTTACTTGGTCCTCACCGAAAAATCCTTCATAAATTTGCTGGTCATTGTCTTCTTGGTGATGACTATGACCACGAGTATCTGTTTCATCTACAGCCTAATTTTTTGCAGATGAATCTGTGACTTCCTTCACTGCACAAGCAGCTAAAATAATTAGATGGAAGCTCCCAAAGAAAATAAATTTCATTTTTTCATTTTGTTCTCTCATTTTTCGTAATCCTTCTTTTTTTGCACTTGTTGATATATATTGGTATGCAGTTTTTTTAATATAAGTCGTAATTGTTATTATTTATGGCGGGTGGAAAAAATAAAATATTGCTACCAGATTACTAACGATTTACTATATACTGGAATTAAGATTTAGTAGATTAATTCGTTACTGAATGGAGTGTAGACGAGCTTGAAAAAAGTCGGTCTTAGTCTGATGTTTATTGGTTTATTATTTATTGGGTTTAGTGTTTGGACAATTGTTGCTGGTAATGTGAAGGAATCACAGTCATTACAAGTGGCCAAGGCAAAGGTTGCTGAAGGGGCGAAAAAGGCAGAAGATTATTTGCCAAAAAAAGGAGAAGCAGCAGGGATACTTTTGATACCAAAGCTTGATGCAGAATTACCCATTATTGAGGGAGTTGATGCAGATGATCTGGCAAAAGGAGTTGGCCATTATCTAGGGAGTTTATATCCGGATGAAGGAGGTCAAATTGTACTTTCAGGTCATAGGGACACTGTCTTTAGAGGCATGGGCAAGTTAAAATTAAATGATATTTTCACTATAAAAGTACCATATGGAGAATTTGATTATAAAATTACTAAAACAAAAATTGTAGATAAAGGAGATACAAGTGTCATTACATTGCAACAAACAGAAGAAGAATTAATTGTTACTACTTGCTACCCTTTTAGTTTTGTGGGAGATGCACCTGAGAGATACATTATTTATGCCGAGCGAGTTAAATAGTCTTAAGACGAAAATATAGAGCAATAAATAGGTAAGAAATCCTTATTCATATAAAATTATTAAACTAACTTTCTCTAGCCCCTTATTTTTTTAGAATTTTGTGATAAAATTTTCAATAAAAGTATGAAAGGGTTAGATGAATGGGGATTCAATCAGTTTCTTTTATTGGATTGGGTGCGTTGGGCGTTCTTTTTGGTAGCCAAATGAACCTTTCATTATCAAAAGGTGCACTTACATTTGTTGCTGATGAGGCAAGAGTGAAAAAATATAAAGAGAGAGGAGTTTATGCAAACCAACAGTTTTGCGATTTTGATTATAGAACACCAGAAAGCATAGAAAAACCAGTTGATTTACTCATCTTTTCAGTTAAAGCAGATGGGTTGGATGCTGCCATTGAATTAGCTAAGCCAATTGTCAGTGAGCATACAATCATTCTTTCTTTATTAAACGGGATTTCAAGTGAACGCATATTAGGTAGTGTATTTGGAGAAGACAAGGTTTTATATAGCGTAGCCCAAGGGATGGATGCTGTTAAAGTAAACAATATACTAAGCTATCATCATATGGGGATGATTTGTTTTGGCGATCAGGAGGCTGGTGAGACATCAAAAATGACAAAGGAAGTAGCTGAATTTTTCGATCGCACAGGTATTCCGTATGAAGTAGATACTAATATGATAAAGAGACAGTGGGGCAAATTCATGTTGAATGTGGGTGTGAATCAGACAGTTGCAGTCTATCGGGGGAATTATGGAACCATTCAAGTAGAGGGAGAGCCGAGAGAAACGATGATTGCAGCAATGCGAGAAGTGATTCGTATAGCACAGTATGAAGGGGTCACTTTAAAAGAAGATGACTTATCTTATTGGTTAAATGTTCTCGATCAATTAAATGCAGAGGGAAAGCCGTCTATGGCACAAGATGTCGAGGCTGGAAGGAAAAGTGAAGTGGAGCTTTTTGCGGGAACGGTAATAGCATTGTATAAAAAGCACAAGCTAGCACAACCAACCACAAATAAGATGTTATATGAAAACATTCAACATATTGATAGTCATTCAGTTTAAGACCACTGAAAAGGAATAAAATTGTAGAATAAACTGGGTTAGAGGAAGTTTGGAGGTTTCTATGTCAAAGAATGATGCGCTTTTTCAAAATCATAGTAGCCTAAAGGTGGTTTACCCAATTGAGGTTACTCACTTATTAATGAACCATACATCTGCAGCTATCGTTTTGACAAGCATAAATCATCGGATAAATAAAATTAATCAATCGTATACGGATCTATTGGGCTATCGTGAACAAGATGCACTTGGTACGAATTTATATACTCATTTGCGGTTGAAGAAAGACAATATATTAAAGCCCTTTCAAGATAAAGCGGAAGCAAAGGGTATTCATAAAGATGGCCATCTTATTAATTTGGAATTATCGCATTATCCCATTTATGATTCATTAGAGCAAATTGCTGGTGGTATTACATTTATTAATGAATTGGCGGATTCTGAATGTATTGAGGATATCGTCTCAAATAATTTAGGAATCAGTCGATTAATTACAGAGCACACGTCAGATTTAATTTTACTGTACGGACTAGATAAGAAGGTTATTTATGTATCCCCGTCCTTTGAAGAATTATTAGGGTTGGAAAAAGGCACCTATCTGGGTAAAGGTGTAATGGATCATATGAATAAAGAAGAAAGAGAATACAGTGAATTATTGTATAAAAAAATTAATGATACCGGAGAATCCCAAATTCTACAATCACGCATGAAAACGAGTAGTGGGAATATCATATATATTGAGTCTAATATTTCTCCGATTTTTAATGAATTTAATGAAATTCAATTGTATGTTTGTGTCGGTAGGGACGTCACTGATCGTGTGAAAAATGATGACGCTCTAAGAAATTTAGATCGCCTATCCATTATTGGTCAACTAGCGGCAAGTGTGGCTCATGAGATCAGGAATCCACTGACATCGTTAAAGGGTTTCTCAAAACTATTACATTATATGGAGGAGAAAGATAAACAGAAAGAGTATTTATCAATTATTTCTCATGAACTAGAGCGTATTGACGGAATTGTCAATGAATTTATGTCTTTAGCTAAGCCGCAAGTAGTTGATTATGATTATTTTGACCTTTATGAGATTTTAGAAGCTACATTCAAATTTCTTCACCCACAAGCCATGATGTGTAATGTCCAAATTCGATTCATAAAGCCAGATCAACAAATTGAATTACTTTGTAATCAAAATCAATTAAAGCAAGTATTTATTAATTTCTTAAAAAACTCTATGGAGTCAATGCCAAATGGTGGGGAAGTAATTATAGCTATAGAAGTATTAAGAAATAAAAGAGTAAGAATTAATTTTAAAGACGAGGGTATAGGTATAAGCTCAGATCGTTTGCATTATTTAGGTACCCCTTTTTATACTACAAAGGATAAAGGAATCGGTTTAGGACTAACTGTTAGTAATAAAATTATTCAAGAGCATAATGGAACGATGAAGATTGATAGTAAACCAGGTGGCGGTACAATAGTAACCGTTGAACTAGGCTATTCATAAAAAGATTCATCGTTTTAAGAATGATACATAAATGAATGCATTAATATTTGAAAATGCATTTTTTTATATTTGATCATTATTTCAGCCTTTCTCGCTATTTAAGCGAGTTTTTTTGTAAATATCTTCTTTAAGACTTAAGGCTTAGTTGGAATTACAATCTTAGTCCATGGAAAAAACTCCTTCAAATGTTGTATTCTTATACTGTAAGGGTAAGTAAAAATAAGTTCACTTATTTTGAAACTTAAATAAGACGAATTACGTAAATAGTATAAGCGGTAAAGTCAGGAGTCGATAATTTTGAACCCGTTCTATGTGTTTTTTCTACGGATACTTATCACTGTACCTGTGTCTGTGTTGACATGGTTAATTAGCTACTTTTTTATGAATTACGGTTTTTGGATGAGTGGACTAATTGGTGCTGGTGTGGGTGTATTTACGTATTGGTTGAGTGGAATAATTATTGTCCATCGTTGGTTGAAAAGTAAGGGACTCAAGCGGAAAGAGTTTCGTTTTATACAAGATAATTTAGATGATGCCCGAATCAAGATGAGTCGTTTACATCGTGCTTTAATGGCGATTCGCCATTGGCCGTCTGGTCGTCAACGTAAAGATTTTATTAAAGTGACAAAAAGGATTTACCAACTTGTGCAAAAGGAGCCGAGACGCTTTTATCAAGCTGAATCATTCTTCTATTCGCATTTGGATTCAGCGGTAGAACTCGCTGAAAGATATGTTTTTCTTTCCTCACAACCGAAGAAGGATTGGGAACTTGAGCAATCATTAACAGAGACCAGAAAAACTTTGCAAGAGCTAATGGTTCATGTGGATAAGGATTTACGTTCAGTGCTAGCGAATGATATTGATGATCTTCATTATGAGATAGATGTAGCCAAACATAACATTAAGAAATTAAAAGATGAGAAAACGAATGATGAAAGTAGGCGATTAAAATGACAAAAGAAAAAAATACGTCAAATCAACCTACCCTTGGTGCAGATATATTGGATGATCTTTTAGCGGACCCTTTTGGTAATGACGACGAGACAGTCACAAAGGTTAAAAGTGAGGACTCATCCAGTCGTGTAAAATTAATTGATGTCATTCCAGAGGAAAACCGGCAAAAAGCTTACCAATTAGCTGAACAAATCGACCCAAGTAATCATCAAGCTATGATTTCATATGGTACGCCTGCTCAATCAAAGTTACTCAATTTTTCACATGCGATGCTTGACCATGTGCAAAGAAAAGATGTCGGTGAAGTAGGTTCAATTTTGGGCGAACTTATGCAAAAATTTAATGAAGTGAACCCGGATGATTTAAAACATGAAAAACAAGGCTTTTTCTCAAAGATATTCGGCAAGCTTTCAGGTTCTGTCCATGAAGTATTGTCGCAATATCAAAAGGTAGGTGCACAAATTGATCGCATCAGTGTGAAGTTAGAGCGTAGTAAAAACTTGCTTCTCTCAGACATTGTTATGCTAGATAAGCTATATGAAAGTAATAAAGAATATTTCCATGCCTTAAATATTTATATCGCTGCAGGGGAACTAAAGCTTGAGGAAATGAGAGAGAAATCGATTCCGGTTCTAAAAAAGAAAGCTGAATCATCACAGGATCAAATGAAAGTACAGGAAGTGAATGACTTAGTCCAATTTGCTGAAAGATTGGATAAACGTTTATACGATTTAAAGTTAAGTCGAGAAATCACCATCCAAAGTGCGCCACAAATTAGATTGATCCAAAATACAAACCAAGCGCTAGTTGAAAAGATACAATCATCCATTATGACCGCCATTCCATTATGGAAGAATCAAGTCTCTATTGCTTTAACGTTGATCCGCCAACGCCATGCAGTAGAAGCGCAAAAGCACGTCTCAAAGGCAACGAATGACTTACTATTGAAGAATGCAGAAATGCTAAAAATGAACACCATCGAAACAGCGAGAGAAAATGAACGCGGTTTAGTAGATATAGAAACATTAAAGAAAACCCAGCAAAACCTAGTGGAAACGATTGAAGAAACATTGCGCATCCAAGAAGAAGGTCGACATAAAAGAAAACAAGCCGAAAGTGATCTAGCCCATATGGAAAACGACTTGAGGCTAAAACTATTAGAAGTAAAAGATAAATAATGTCATTAGGCACGAACAAATGCTAATTTAGTATTTGTTTGTGCCTTTTTGAGTGGAAGAATAATTGAACTGAAAGGGCATATCTAGAAAGGATCAATACTTATGTTAAAGACTAAAGAATAGCCAAGCAAAATACCAATGTTCCGGCTTTTGGCTTTTTCATTATCCAACTGGGACACGCGAAGCGATTTGTATCGGTAGCTTGACAGTTACTGTTGTTCCCTCGTGTAAAACACTTGAGAAATGAATGGAACCATTGTGGCTTTGAACTATCTTATTGCTGACAGTTAAACCAAGACCAGTACCTTTTTCTTTGGATGAATAAAAAGGTTCTCCGAGTTTTGTTAATAATTCTGGAGACATGCCATCGCCATTATCAGATATTTTTATGATAGCAGTATCCTCTTCCTTTTCTAATGAAATCATGATTTGACCGTCTCCGTCAGTTGAGGCTTCAATAGCATTTTTAATTAAATTGATAAATAATTGTTTAAGTTGATTAGGTTCACACAGTATAGAAATTTGCGTACGTAAATATGACTTTAATTGAATTTGAATATTATGGAGTGATGCTTCCGTTTTTAATAGTGAAATGACATTATGGAGTAATTCAAAGATGTCTGCTTGAATGAATTTAATCTCTTGTGGTTTGGCTAGTAGTAATAGTTCGCTAACAATATGATTGATGCGATCCAATTCTTCTTCCATAATGCGATAATAAAATTCATGTTTACTGTCTTCTGTCGTTAATACTTGTACAAATCCTTTTAACGAAGTGAGTGGGTTTCTTATTTCATGAGCCACACTCGCTGATAGTTCACCAACAACAGATAATTTTTCCGTTTTTCTTAATTGTTCTTCAGCTAATCGTAGCTTTGTGACGTCTTTCCCATAACAAATAATACCAGCTTGTTTATTGTTGATAATCATAGGCACAGCTGTACATTCTAAGATGATTTGCGGCCCATTTTTATGGTTCATCGCCATCTCACATTGTATATGTTGATTCGTTTGTCGTATGTGTTCAAGACTTTTAAATACTTCATCATGTAAGTCTTTAGGAAATAGGTGGGTGATAGGTTGTTGGAGTACTTCTTCTGGCTGATAACCGGTTATCTCCTTAAATTGGGGGTTTGCTTGAGTAATCCGTCCGGATAGATCCATCATGACGATCATATCTTGGCTGTACAAAAACAGCGATTTATATTGCTGTTGACTTTCTTGTAATAATTCATCCAATCTCTTTTTTTCGGAAATATCTCTACCGATAATTACAAGCCCTTTTCTACTCCGGTCTTCATGAAAAAGAGGAACTTTAATTGTGTCGAATGTCTTCTTTGTTCCATCCGGTTGTAAAATATTTTCCTCGATTCTCGCAATTTTTCCACTATCCCATGTTTCCTCATCTGAAATCATACAATGAGCGAAGGAGTTTTTGTAAAAACTTCTTGCTTGATCGCCGAGTTCAATATCTGTTTTTCCCCGATATTGGTCTTCTTCAAGGTTAAATAGTTCAAGAGCGACTTTATTCGCTTCGATCCATCTCCCTTTTTCGTCTTTAAAATTCACGAAATCGACCATTGCATTAATAAGTGTGGATAATCTCTCTTTATCTTCTTTCGATGTATTTAATTCTTCAATTCTTTTTATAAAATAGTAGAAGAGACAAGTTGTAAAGGAGATATATACAATTTCTTTTATATGTATCATGGAGATTAGGTTAGATGATGTATGAAATTCACTAATGAGTAGGTTTGTTGAAATGACCCAAATGATACTCCCTAGAAAAAAGAAGATTAAGAATTTTGTTTTCATATCTATGCTCCTGTTCTGTAAGACAAATAATCACTATTATTTTATAGTAATCGATTATGAAAAATTTTGCCATTAAAGATTGAGTATTTTAATAATTAAGTATGATTGTAGGATAAATAAGCGATAAAAAAATAAGTTATAATAGTAGAAACTAGTTGGAGGAGATGAATTAATCATGTATTTAACAATAGAAGAGACAGCTCAATATTTATCGGTGTCAGTCACTTATGTAGAAGAGTTGATCCTCCAAGGTAAAATTCGTGTCATTCATGATAGTGAGGGAGCAGTACTCATTTATAAAGACCAATTTAAAAGCCACTTTCAACAATTAGAAAAATATAAGAAATTGGCGTAAGGATGTGACATGTTGAAGTTAAAGCTCGTTAATGAAGGTAAGAAAAGATATATAGATCTGTTACTGCTTGCGGATGAACAAGAGAATATGATTGATCAGTATTTAGAGCGTGGAGACCTTTATATTTTCGAGGAAAAGCAAAAGTTAATCGGCGTTTGTGTTGTAACAAAGGAGAATGAAGATATATATGAAATAAAGAATCTGGCTGTTGCCCCACATTTAAAACGAAAAGGATATGGCAAAAAGATGATTCAGCTTGTGGAAGATATCTATAAAGGGAGAGCCCGCAAGCTTCAAGTAGGAACGGGAGATAGTCCCCTTACGATCCCTTTTTACCAGGCGTGTGGATTTCATATTTCTCATCAGATTGATGATTTCTTTGTGAAACATTATGACCGCCCTATTTATGAGGGGGGTAAACAACTCATTCATATGGTGATTTTACAAAAGCAGCTTTGACCTCTAAAAGGATAGAATGTTTTACATTTCTAATTATTTTGTCTATTCTAGAAAAGAGAGAGTATTTCTAGAGGAGGAATGGAAGATGTATGATATTCTAATCGTTGGAGCAGGGCCTTCTGGTGCGAGTGCAGCTTTATTTGCTGCTAAAGCGGGGAAGAAAGTGATTGTTATTGATAATGACAAAGGTGTAACAAAAAGGGCTTGGGTTGAAAACCATTATGGAGTATTAGAGGTATCAGGTCCGGATTTGGTTAGCACGGGTAAAAAACAGGCAGAGAAATTTGGGGCAGAGTTAGTAGATGCAACAGTAGAATCTCTTGAGAAAAAAGAAGAAGCTTTCGTTGTTACTACTTCTGAAGGTAGTTATGAAGCGAAACATGTGATTTTAGCAACAGGGTTCTTGGCTGATTTAGCCGAAAAAGCAGGTGTACAAACGAAACCGGGAACAGAGCCAAGAGTAAAAACCATTATTGATGTAGATGCATCAGGTCAAACCAATATTCCTGGCATCTGGGCTGCAGGTACGACAGCAGGTGTAAGTGTACATACAATTATTACTGCTGGAGATGGCGCGAAGGTAGCTATTAATGTAATTAGTGAGATAAATGGTGAGCGTTATGTTGACCATGATGTATTGAAATAAATAGTTGTTTAAGAACGCTGACTGTTATGGTCAGCTTTTTTGGTTTGAAGTCGATTGTTGGAGAACATGTTCTATTGACCGAGAATGGAAGGACGATCTTGCATTCTTAATGTATTGGAAAACCATCATTTTGGAGAGAAGAAGTGCCCTTTAAATTTACGGAATGAAGGGATCTATAAAATGGTCTAAATATAAGCTCTCCATTAAATTATCTTCTCGTTATCACTCCTTTTTATTTATGTTTACCTTATAGTAATCATCCTCTTCTATCCATCATTTGTCATCTATCATTTGTAGTTAAAAGGTTCGTATATGAGAAACTAGCATTTTTTCCCTATTGAAAGATAGTGAATACTACACTTAATAACTCGGAATTAATAGTCTAAACTTTTAGAAAATCAATTAATAGGAGGAAAAAATGAAGAAATCTATCTTAAAATTGAGTTTAGCGACTACTCTTGTATTTGGTGCATTAGGTGTTCAAGGATATGTTGTTAAACCTGTCGAAGCTGCTGATACACAGAGTCATTCACATCACTTCTATGACTATTTAATTACAAAGTTAGTAAATGAGCACAAAATCTATCGCAATATTGCTCATCTTGCAAAAGAGCCGAGAGTTGCAGGAACAGATGAGGAAGATGAGGCTGTCGAATTTATCAAAAGAGAGTTTAGGAATTACGGCTATCGTGCAGATATTCAACCGTTTACCTATGTTGGATATACACCCCCACATACGATTGAACTACAAGTAGATGGATATAATGAACAACTAAACCCTGACTACTTTACGTATTCTATTAGTGGGAATGTGAGTGGGGAAATCGTCAATGGCGGTCTAGGTAAACCAGATGAATTAGGTGATGTTACAGGGAAAATTGTTTTAATCAAACGGGGAGAGTTAAGCTTCAGTGAGAAAGTGTTGAATGCAGGAGAGGCAGGGGCAGCGGGTGTGATTATTTATAATAATAGTGAGGGCTCTTTAAATGGAACTTTGGGAGCACATAATGATCAATTTGTTCCTGCTATTTCTTTGTCAAAAGCAGAGGGAGATGCGTTGCTTGCTAGTATAGAAGCCGGAGAGATTACAGAGGCGGCTATCAATATAGAAGGGGCAAGTACAGGAGAAAAAACTTCTCATAATGTCATAGCGAAGAAAAAGCCAACCTCAAAATTAAGAGATACGAATGATATTATTGTTATCGGTGCTCACCATGATTCTGTAGCTGGTGCACCAGGGGCCAATGATGATGCTTCAGGAACAGCGATGACTCTTGAATTGGCAAGGGTACTTAAGTTATTCCCAACTGATACAGAAATTCGTTTTATTACATTTGGTGCTGAAGAAGTAGGATTACTTGGTTCTACACATTATGTAAATAGTTTACCGGAAGATGAGCGAAATAGAATAGTGGCGAATTTTAACTTAGACATGGTTGGGAGTAGAGATGCAGGCAATTTAGTTTTGGCCACAATTGATGGGGAGCCAAACCTTGTCACCGAGTTAGCTCAAGAGACTAGCACGAGGTTAAATGGAGAAGCGACACCGATTAGAAGTGGTGGAAGCAGTGATCATGTGCCATTTGCAGAGGTAGGTATTCCAGCAGCTTTATTTATTCACAGCCCTTCAGAGCCTTGGTACCATACACCAGATGATACGATTGATAAAATTAGTAAGGAAAAACTAAAGGATGTAGCTAGTATTGTTGGAACGGCGGTATATCAACAAGCGCAAATTGATCGGATGTTCAAGCCTAGAAAGCAACAAGAGAAAAAGGTAGAGCCACAAATGTTTCTTGAAGAGGATTTAAAATAGGTAAGGTTCAGTTCTGTAAAGGTGGGGGCGGATGTTCCTATCTTTTCTTGCTCATTTTCCTGATTGGTCATCAATTGCTCACTTTCTATCCATACGAAGAAAATATATGTTAAAATTTACTTCATTACAGAGACGGAAAGAAGGATGGGAATGAACAAGCTCGGTCTATTTTTATTTATGACAATATTAATGATGATATGGGGATTTAATGTGTCCGCTATTAAAATCCTTGTCTCATCTTTCCCACCGATTACGATTACTGCTATCAGGATTCTAGTTGCGGGATTTTTTGTTTTTCTTATGCTCGGGGTGATAGGGAAAGTTAGAAGACCAAATCGGAAGGAATTTCAATATATTATATATGGTGGTCTCTTTAATATTACGGCTCATCATTTTTTCCTAGCACATGGGTTAATGGAAACATCTGGTGCTAACGGAGGATTGATTTTAGGGTCAGGGCCAGTCTTGACGGCTATTCTCTCCGCCATTATCATTAAAACCATGCCTTCACGTATGCAGATTATAGGTTTTATCTTCGGCATTATTGGTGTTTCTTTTATCGTTGTAATCGGTAATGGAGGGTTATCTGGTTTTTCTTTTGGTGATATTTATATTTTCTTATCGATTTTATCCCAAGCGTTCAGCTTTATTCTTATTAGTAAGGCAGCGAAAACTATTGATAGTAGACTACTCACTGGATATATGCTGGTTTTTGGGGGCATCATCCTCGCCATCATAGGTTTGATTTCAGAGCCTTTGGCATTTACAAATTTATTAGATGCTCCAAGTTCTTTATGGATTTTATTCTTAGCATCTGCCATTTTAGCAACGGCTATTGGACAAATGGGCTACAATTATGCTATTAGTAAAATTGGTCCTGCTGAAGCGGCCATCTTTTTAAACTTAAATACATTCTTTGCTCTTGTCGGATCGGCATTATTTTTAGGGGAGCAAATCACGATTTACCATTGGGTTGGTCTTGTCTTTATCATTCCTGGTGTACTCCTTGGATCAGGTGCGATTGAATCATTATTAAGAAAAAGAAGAACAGAGAAGATGAAGCCGCCAATAAAAGAAAGAAACGTGGCAAACAAATAGGTTTGTAAATGAATTTCCTCTTAAAAGGGATGAAAAATCCGAACAATTATTCGAAGCTTTAGCAGCGTTTAAATAATCGTTCGGATTTTGTTTTTTAATATCCTTTTTTATAATCCACTACATTCGTATCAAGAGCATCGCCATTCAAATATTTTTTCAGGTTAGGAATGAAGATGTTTTTAATGACTCTTTCGTTATAGTGTTCGGTTGAGCCAGATGTATGTGGGGTGATGATTAAGTTATTTAATCCCCATAATGGACTATCTTCAGGGAGCGGCTCTTTTTCAAAAACATCAATACCAGCACCTTTAATTTCTCCTTCTGAAAGTGCATGATAAAGTGCGTTTTCATCAACAATTTCACCGCGTCCAATATTGATAAAAAAAGCTGTTTGTTTCATGCGTTTGAACTGTTCTTTACTGAACATATGGTATGTATCCTTCGTTAAAGGCAGGGTGACGACAATATAATCACATTTAGGTAGGATGTCGTCAAGTTCCAGTGAAGTATACATTTCATCTACGTAATCGACAGGTTTGCCTGAATGTCTAACACCAATGACATGCATATTAAACGCTTTGGCAATGCGAGCAGTTTCTTGTCCAATCATTCCAACACCAATTATACCGATGGTCTTTCCATGCATTTCGAGTTTGTTACCAGTTCCATCCCATACTTTTTCTTGTTGTTGTTTAACATAACGGTCGATACTTCTTGTTAAACCTAACATCAATGCAAAAATCGTCTCCGAAATTGGATAAGCATGTACCCCGTTTGCACTTGTTAGAAGGATGTTTTTCTTGTCAAAGTCTTCGAGTGGCAAATAATTCACACCAGCACTCCATGTTTGAATCCAACGAAGGTTAGCATTATTCGCATAGGTATCATGCATACGATGTTTCCAAGCAACAATCACTTCTGCATCCTTCATATGACTCTCCCAAACCTCGTGATCCTTCCCTATGATGTGTTCCCAATCAGGAGTGATTTCTGTAATGGCTGTTTTAAGTTCCTCGCTTAAGTTTTGTGTGATAATCATTTTTCTTTTAGACATAAGGTATCCTCCATCGGTAGAAATTTTTCAAGTCTACCCTTAATAATAGCAAAATCTTCAGGATACCGAAATAAAAGATATTGAATATTACTATTATTCGTCGTCTTTTATATATCTACCAGTTTCAGGCATTGCGATGTCATCAAACTCCCTTACAAGAGTAATAAGGCTTTGTTGGAGAGTTTGTTCAGCCATAGGAATACCATGTCCTGTGATGGCGATATGAGGATTAAGGTCAGAAAGTTTTCTGACAGATTCTCTTGCTAGTTGCCAATCAGTGGTTAAATACCTTGGGGGACCACTAATTTCTTGCTCCTGTGTCATCACTTTAAAAAGGGACTCTTGTTTAACGGTACAAAAGGCATCCCCAGCAATTAAGACACCATCGCTTTTGCGGTAAAGCGAGATATGACCTTCTGTATGTCCAGGGGTATGAATCCACTGCCAACCGGGCATTTCGTCAATATGACCGTCTCTTGGTAACGGTTTTATATGCTGTGAAATATTAATACCTTCATTAGGGAATAAATTCGAAAACTTAGCTAATAATCCACCATCAACGGTATTATCAGGTTCTGGATAATCTTTCCGACCAGTTAAATAAGGTAATTCCATCGAATGAGCATAAACAGGGACATTCCATACTTCTAAGAGCTCATGAATCGCCCCTACGTGATCAAAATGTCCATGTGTTAATATGATCGCAACAGGTTTCGCACCCTTTCCATATAATTCTTCTGCAGCTTCAATTATTTTTTGGGCTGATTTTGGCATACCAGCATCAACAAGGACCCATGCATCCTCTGCTGTTTTAACAAAACAAACATTAACGATTTGAATGTTTATATAATCAACACCTTCTGCAGAATTAACAATCATACCGCTCGTTGTTGAGGTGATAGGCATATAATGTTGCTCAGAATCATACTCTCTCATAAGATTTTATCTCCTTTACATGTCTTTATATGAGAGTATACCCTGCTTACATTCGATTAATCTTTAACATCAATAAAAAGGAATTTTTTACAAACGATTCATACTGTGTTTAAATAATTTTTATACAATTGTAGAAAAGGGAGAGGATGGTTGAGCAATGATATTTGCCCACCGTGGATTAAGTGGTCGCTTTCCGGAGAATACAATGCTTGCTTTTGAAGCTGCAAGAAAAGCTGGTGTTCACGGAATCGAATTAGATGTCCAATTATCTAAAGATGGTGAACTTGTCATCATTCATGATGAGAAAATCAATCGCACAACAGATGGTACAGGGTTTATCAGGGATTTTAAATATAAAGATATTGTGCAATTTGATGCAGGGAGCTGGTTTAACACCGAATTTAACCATGCGAGAATCCCACGATTAGAAGAGGTTTTTCAATGGGCGAAAGAGGAGAATAATGAATTGGTTATAAATGTAGAATTGAAAAATGATGTCTTTCGTTACGATGGTATGGAGGAGAAGGTGTTAACTTTAATTGAGCAATATGGTTTAAGAGATCGAATCATTCTTTCATCTTTTAACCCTGAGAGTGTGAAGAGAATACGAACATTAGATAATGAAATAAATACAGGGTATTTAATTCTAGGTATACATGCTAATGCAATTAAGGTAGCTCAGAATATTGGAGCCGATGCTATTCATTGTCAAAAAGAATTTGTGCAATCCATACATGGTATACAGGCAATAGAAAACAAAATCCCATTACGTACTTATACAATTAATCGATGGTCCGATGCTCAATCACTACTCAACCAAGGCGTTGAGGTGGTTATGACCGATTTCTGTGATGAATTTGTATCCAACTATCAATAAATGGAATAGACAAAAAAAGTGGCTGAATTGGCCACTTTTTTTCATTAACGTCGAATGGGACGTTCTAAGGTTAATACTTCATCTTCAATACTAGCAAACTGTTCTTTTAGCATGGATTGAGTCTCTTGGATAGCTGCATTGTAAAAGTGAGGGGCGAGTGATTCTTTAAAAAAATCTAACACACGTTCAGCAGCGAATTCGGAAAGATCTTGGTCTTTTTCCTGAAGAAAAAACTGTTGGATTTCTTCAATCATTTGTTGTTGCTGTTCTTTTGTCAGTCGATAAAACATGTAATGACCTCCATTTCTATACGACCATCATACACCATGAATGATGAAGATGCATGTTATGAATAATGAAAAACGGCAGTTATTACGGCTTCCACGATGATTTCACCAGGTTCAATGGGCGGAGAAGCAATAGATTGAAGAGCAACTTTCTGTGTGAAGGGCTGTATTTGTCTGCTGTCTTCGATAATCTTTATCGGGGTAAGATCTACTGTTACATTTAAAACATTAGCTATAGATTGGGCTTTACTTATCGCATCCACTAATGCCTCATTTAATGCCTTATAATACCACTTCTGTTTCTCCGTTAATCCAAATTCAAGACTATTTATTTGATTGGCTCCGTGTTCCATTGCTAAAGCAATAATTGTACCTATTTGATTAAGTTGACTGACGGTAACGCGAACTTCATTTATCACTTGATAGCCTGAAATCTGCGAAGAATCATCTTGTTGATGGTAGATGGGATGTACATTAAAGTGAGTCGTTTGTATGTGCTTTTCGTTGATACCGGCTTGTTTTAAAGCAGAAAGAAAAGATTCTGTGGCTTGTGTATTTTCCTTTTCAGCTATCTGTATTTCTTCATTTTCCGATATGACACCGATATGAATAGTGGCTATATCAGGTTGGACGGAAAGTCTTCCTAAACCATTCACATGTAATCTCCGTTCTTTGTTTCGCACTTCATTATATGAATAAGGGTACATGGTCATCACCTTTCAATTCTTTATCTTATTAAGTGTATGTCGTATCACATTTTTTAGAAATGATTGTATCGTTGTGATGTAGATAAAGGTTGGAAAAAATCAAAAATATATTGACCTTGTAGTAAGCTTCAATGTTATCTTCAAATAAGAAGAAAGGGAGGAAGGAAATGTATATTAAACAAATCGCTTCTCAATATGATATTTCTAGTGAGACAATCCGTTATTATGAAAAAATCGGTTTAATTACTCCAGAAAGATCTGAAAATGGCTATCGATTATATTCAGACAAAAATGAAAGAGAACTCAAATATATCATTGTGTTAAAACAATTAGGATTCTCTCTACAAGAAATCAGTGAACTGTTTATATTAGATCGGACTCAGCCGTCAGAGGATTGTAAAATAAAATCGGAGCAGTTAATAGGTGTAAAGGTTGAAAGTGTTGAAGCGAAACTTCACTTTTTGACAGTTGCTTTGGAAGCTTTAAAAGAGATTCGTTTCATGATAAAGGAAGGAAACTTTAAAGAGAACCAAAGAAACTTAGATCAAGTCATTCACAATGTATATGAACAGATGAAAATAGGTGGTGTGGAAAATGAGTAATCGCATTATTGTTAAGTGGGAATATATTCTTTTACTATTATTAACAGTAGTAGCTTATATTACATGGGAATTCTCAATACTTGCCTTCTTTTTATTTTTGTTTTTACCAGATGCTTTTATGTTTGGCTATCTCCTCAACAATAAAGTAGGGACGATTCTCTATAATATAGGCCATACATTTATTTTCCCCTTATTGATTTTAGGAATTTATTTTGTAATAAAAGAACCTATATTATTAATGGTATCTTTGATCTGGTCTGCTCACATTAGTATGGATAGAGCCTTAGGATACGGCCTTAAATATGAAGAAGGGTTTAAAGTAACACATTTACAAAAAATATAGAAAACAAAGTACTGTCATTTAGGTAAGGTAGCGAACCATTTTTTTATAGGAAAGAAAGTGTTAGTAAGCAAAATGCTCCATAAATATCATTGGTATTATCAGAAATGTTAGTTAATCTGAAAGACGAAAATAACCGGCTTGCCAGGTAAGTTAATAGGGCGATGAAGTGGAAGGTTGATTAAGGGTTTCCGCGATTAATAAGTGAAGGAATAGAGAAATCGAAGTAGGGTAAAAGGGAGAAATCGCGACTAATAAGTGGAGGAATAAAGAGATGAGTAGGGCAAAAGGAGAAATCGCGACTAATAGTTAGAGGAATAAAGAGATGAGTAGGGCAAATGGTAAAATCGCGACTAATAGTTGGAGGAATAAAAAGATGAGTAGGGCAAAAGGAGAAATCGCGACTAATAGTTAGAGGAATAAAGAGATGAGTAGGGCAAATGGTAAAATCGCGACTAATAGTTAGAGGAATAAAGAGATGAGTAGGGCAAATGGTAAAATCGCGACTAATAAGTGAAGGAATAAAAAGATGAGTAGGGCAAAAGGAAGAATCGCGACTAATAAGTGAAGGAATAAAGAGATGAGTAGGGCAAAAGGAGAAATCGCGACTAATAGTTGGAGGAATAAAGAGATGAGTAGGGCAAATGGTAAAATCGCGACTAATAAGTGGAGGAATAAAGAGATGAGTAGGGCAAAAGGAGAAATCGCGACTAATAGTTGGAGGAATAAAGAAATGAGTAGGGCAAAAGGAGAAATCGCGACTAATAATTGGAGGAATAAAGAAATGAGTAGGGCAAAAGGAGAAATCGCGACTAATAGTTGGAGGAATAAAGAAATGAGTAGGGCAAAAAGGGCCTACAAATGTGAGAAAGAATTAACGCTCTCGCATATTGATGCAAGCTAATTTCAACATTCTTTTTGTCTTTTTATAAGTTCCTTAGCATTCCCTTAGTGAAGGGACAAGTAAATAATCTATAAAGTGAACGGTGTAAAGATCAGATCACGAAAAAAACACGAATGATTCATTAAGTAGAACCATTCGCGTAAGATATCTTACTTATTTAGCTTAAAAGAGCTTTTTAACGATACAATTCGGTTGAAGACTGGTTTTTCAGGTGTACTATATTTAGAATCGACATTGAAGTAACCGTGACGGAAAAACTGGAATTTATCTTGTGGTTGAACCTCTTTCAAGTTAGGTTCAATAAATCCTTGCACCACTTCAAGTGAATTTGGATTAATATAGTCTAAGAAATCTTTGTCTTCTGATGCTTCTTCTTTCATTTGCTCGTCTAATACTAAAGGTTCATATAGACGGAATTCAGCAGGGATGGCACTTTTGGCATCAACCCAGTGTAATGTACCTTTGACTTTGCGTCCTGTAAAACCTGAACCACTTTTCGTTTCAACATCATAAGTGCAGTGTAATTCAACAACATTGCCATCTTCATCTTTAATCACATCATTACACTTGATGAAATAAGCATGCTTTAAGCGCACTTCATTTCCAGGGAAAAGACGGAAATATTTTTTTGGAGGATTTTCCATAAAGTCCTCTTGTTCTATATATATTTCACGAGAGAATGGAATTTGTCTTGTGCCCATTTCCTCGTTTTCAGGATTGTTTTCCGCTTCTAACCACTCGGATTCACCTTCAGGGTAATTGGTGATTACAACTTTTAAAGGTTTCAAGATTCCCATTGTTCGTGGGGCACTGAGTTTTAAATCCTCGCGCACATAGTGCTCAAGCATCATTTCATCCACTGCACCACTACCTTTAGAGACACCAGTTTCTTGAACAAACTCACGAATGGCACTAGCAGTATACCCTTTGCGACGTAGACCCGATATCGTTGGCATTCTTGGGTCATCCCAGCCATCAACAATTTCTTCATCTACTAATTGCTTTAGTTTTCGCTTACTCATTACTGTATTTGTAATATTTAAGCGTCCGAATTCAATCTGTTGTGGTTGGTTTTCCATTTCACATTCCGCTACAACCCAATTATAAAGAGGACGTTGATCTTCAAATTCTGTCGTGCATAATGAGTGCGTTACACCTTCGATTGCATCTTCAAGCGGATGGGCAAAAGCGTACATAGGATAAATACACCATGTATCACCCGTATTGTGATGAGTCGCATGAGAGATACGGTAAATGACAGGGTCGCGTAAATTTAAGTTTGGTGATGACATATCTATCTTTGCACGCAAAACTTTTTGACCGTTTTCATATTCCCCATTTTTCATTTTTTCGAATAGGTCTAGGTTTTCTTCAATTGAACGGTTACGATAAGGACTTTCTTTACCAGGCTCAGTTAAAGTCCCACGGTACTCACGAATTTCATCTTGGTTTAAATCATCGACATATGCTTTGCCTTTTTTAATTAAAAGCACTGCACGGTTATACATTTCATCAAAGTAATTGGATGCATAATGTAGCTCTTCCCAATCATACCCGAGCCATTTTACATCTTCTTTAATGGCATCGACATATTCTTGGTCTTCTTTCAGTGGGTTTGTATCGTCAAAGCGTAAGTTTGTTTGCCCGTTAAAATCGTCTGCTAAACCAAAGTTAATAATGATGGATTTGGCATGTCCAATATGAAGATAGCCATTTGGTTCAGGTGGGAAACGGGTTACAACAGTGTCGCGCTTTCCATTTTCTAAATCTTCTTTAATAATTGTACGAATAAAGTTTGATTGTTCCAATCCGATATCAGCCTTTCTACCTTGTTCTTTACCTTATTTTAATCTGAATAAGCCTATAAATAAAGTGCCTGTTGATTCTATCTATTATATACAAAAAAAGCGCGCTTAAAAAGTTTTTCTCCATATAAATAAGGAGGGGATCAACTTTTTGTCATGAATATATATAAGGGTTGGACAATGAAGGGGAGAGTTATATGGTGAAAGGCTGCCGAATCATTGCTTATGAAAAGAAGTATGCCCCCTCGACAGTTAGCTTTTGGAGGGAGAGTAAAGAAGTTGCTATTGGTCAAAAGGAAATACATAGTATGACAGAGCATATCTATTTTCTCAATCATATGTTAACAAAACAATTTCAAGTAGATTTAGCGGTGCTAAATGAAACGCCAATTGGCATGATTGCTTATAATGAAGGCGAGATTAATCAACTATATGTACATTTAGCTCATCAAGGAGTGGGGATTGGTGGGGCATTATTAGAGCATGCGAAAGCTCGTTCATGCGGGCGTTTAAAATTATATACTTTCGAAGTAAACAAAAAAGCACAGCAGTTTTACGAAGGCAAAGGATTTAAAAAGATTGCCTTTAATAGGGATAACGAAGAAGGGCTACCTGCAATTGAATATGAGTGGATCCGATGTCTAAGTAGAGGAAGTGAGGGGTGAAATGCGCGTCATTTTAAGTGTGAGCATGATTGTAGTTGGAAGCTTTTTGTTATCTTTAACAGTTGATCAATTAGGTAGAAACGGAAATGGAATTATGCATATTATTGCTTTAGGGATGTGTTTCTTGGCTATTATTGTAGTAAGAAAAAGGAGAGTTTCTTTAAAAACGACTATTTTGAAAGATAAGAAAGTCTTACTTAGTATCGTTTTTTCCTTACTAATGTTTTTCATTGGAGCAGTTCTACTCTTCCATCATACAAGATATTGGCACTTTTGGGGCATAGGATCAATGCTTGTTTTATTTATTAGTTTGGACAGAGTGGAGAGGTTATTACAAAATATATCTGAGCAATGAAGGTACTTTATTCAGTCGCTCTACAGGGTCAAAAGTCATTTTCATAAAAAAAGGGAACATTTAATAGTCGTCAGACGTATCTTAGATAACTTTACGAGAAAAGGAGACATTCGATGACCTTTGATATCCTCTTTTTATTGTTTATTCAGTTTGTTTTACCTGTTGTTTTTTCTTTTTCATTATGGAAAGGAAAGCTTCATAGTAAGCTAGACTGGCTTTTACAGGCTACGATGACAGGTTTACTCATCCTTTGGCTGTTCTTTTCCTCTCCTTGGGATTTGTTTAGTTAC
Source organism: Cytobacillus kochii (assembly GCF_020171845.1). GTDB lineage: Bacteria > Bacillota > Bacilli > Bacillales > Cytobacillaceae > Cytobacillus > Cytobacillus kochii. Next base: position 92,720 of record NZ_JAIVAM010000002.1, read on the forward strand.
TACTTACGATTTTTTATTTTGGCCTTTTTCATTGTTGCTTTATTTTTATCTTGGAAGAAAGTGAACAAACTACCGTTTAAAACAGAATTCAATTTATCGCAAAAAATATCAATGGTCATTTACGGGCTTCTTATTCTTGTTTTTGGTTATTATAATGTATCGACATTTAGTGGGTTCTCAACGAATATGAAGGCAGTACAGTTAGATTTCCCGCTGCAAGATGGGGTTTATTATGTTGGGCAAGGTGGCAGTCATGTCCAAATCAATTATCATCATGCTCATGAGAGTCAAGCCTATGCGGTAGATATCGTGAAATTAAATGCCCTAGGTAGTCGAGCAACTGGAATTTATCCCAATGAGTTGGATAAATACGAAATATTCGGTGATGAGCTAACAAGTCCGTGTACTGGAGAGGTTGTCCAAGCGGAGAATGATTTAGCAGATTTAGTCCCTCCCAATGCAGACCCTAAAAATGCAGCAGGTAATTCAGTTGTTATATCCTGTAAAGGTGTAGAGGTTTTACTAGCACATATGCAAAAAGGTAGTGTACGTGTGCAATCAGGTGACAGGGTAGAAGTAGGCGAGCCAATCGGTTTAGTTGGCAATTCAGGTAATACATCAGAACCACATCTACATATTCATGCTGAAAAAGACGGAAAAGGCGTTCCGATTGAATTTGATGGCAGGTTTTTAGTTAGAAATAGCATCGTTTGGTGATTGTCAATGAAGAAAGGCTATATGTCAATCGTTTGGTCCCCTTGGGTGATTAACAAAGTTATGGAGGTTTGCTGCCAGAAATTCAAGTGATAGTCAAACACATGATTTTTTCCCAGCTAAGTAAGCTGAAAACTCTAAAGAAACCTAAGCAATCTCGGTTTGCCCAGCTAAGTAAGCTGAAAACTCATAAGAAACCCGAGCAAACTCGATTTGTCCAGATAACTATGCTGAAAACCAAAAGAAGCCCGTGCACCCTCGATTTCCCAAGCTATCTATTATGATTACCGGCATGGTGTCTCTTCACTTATATATTGATAGTTAACTATCATGCATTTACTACTTTAGAAATAAAAAAGTAAGTGAGTTTCGCAAAAGGGTCTTGTTTGGCCTACTCAAATCTTTAAAAAAGAGAAGAACCAACTCTGTAATTGGAGTTGGTTCAAATTAATTAGGAGAAAATTCCTTTTATAGAATCGATTAAATTCTTAAAGAAGTCAGATACAGCTTGAAGAAAACCTTTATCACCAACTGCTTCTGAAATTTTTTCCTGTACACTATTGGCCAAATCCTCTAATTGGGATTTGACATTATCAAAGTTAATATTAAGTTCTCGCATTTTTTCAAAAAGGTCATAAAGGAGCTTGCGGTCTTCTTCGCTAAGCTGTATTTCTAGCTTTTGCATTTGTTCATCAACAATTTGTTGGATATCTTCCTTTGTTGCAGGGTTTTGCTCCGCTATTTCTTTTTTGATTTCAGTGAGCAGTTCGGTTACCTTTTCTTGGTCCATACCTTCTTTTTTCGCTAAATTTGTCGCAATACTTAGTTCTTCGTTAGCTACTTCTGTTCTTTCCTCATCCAACTTCTCGCCTTCACCTTGGTCATAGGCTTTGTATATTCCAACTAGAGCTGAGTGACCACTGACTTTTACTGGAGAAGCGATATCAACTATGGCTTCTTCTATACCAGCTGTAAGTAAGGCATTGGCATACATTTCATCAGTTACTTCAGTAATGTTTTCAGGTGTCATTTGGTTGATGATTACACCCTTACCTGTATCTGTGCGCGTAATCTTCGCAGAGGAATACATATTAGAGCGGGGATCACCTTTAATATAATGAACAATATCATCAGCAGTAATAATAATTTCTTCTACTTTGCTGTTTTCTTTTACACCTAATAGCTTCTTCGTTTCTTCTTTCTGGCTTGAACTTAAAGCCTCACCATAGGCAACAATTGGTAATCCATATTTCTCATTAATACTTTCCTCAGAATCGGCTGACCCTGTTGAAGCAAAAACAGTGGTTTGTAATGAGAATAATAGGGTAATAGTTGTAATAATAGATAAAACCCTCGATTTTTTCTTCATCGTATGACGCTCCTTTCACTAAGATTATAGACGTTTCAGGATAAAAAAGGTTTCATTTTAAAGAAATTGATGAGAGGTATGTATAGTATAAACCCGGCATACTCTAAAAAATATAATCCTATCAATAACTAATTCCTATTCAACGTGCAAAAAAGGTAACAATGCAACGAATAATATAAATGTAAGTTAAAAATATTACATTCTTCAACATTTATGTATCAAAAATGATAGCTAAATGAAATTATTTGCAGTGATTATTTTGTTAGAATAACAGGATAGAAGCAGATAGGATAATGGTTCTATCCTAAATTGCAAAGAGAGGGAACAATCATGAGTATAGAAAATCAATTAATTAATAAACAATTCCATGACACATTTACAATTAATCATGAACATACACATCCCGTTGAAGTATTAGGGAATGCTTATATGCAAGAGAATTTAAAAGAATCGCCAGATCTGACAATGATTCGGTTTGCACAAGGTGAAGTATATTTTCATCATAAAGATTATGAAGCGGCCATCTTTAAATGGGAAAATATAGATAATGAGTTTCAACCATGGGCACGGAAAAATGTCGCAGATGCTTATTTTGAATTAGACCTCTTAGGAACTGCAGAGGAAATCTATTTATCAATTGATACAGATTCAGATGTATTGAAGATAGAAGTACTCCTCCAATTATTCTCTCTATACATACAACAGGGGAAATTAGAGAAGGCAGTAGATGCTATTAAAAAAGCAGTCTTCTTAAATCCTGATTATCCAGATGTAACAAGAATCGCACGCGTCTTTTTTGAAGACCATCAAGATTGGCAAAATGCAGTGGAATTAGCTGTAAATGAAGCCATGAGAACGCAAGAAATTAGCTGGTTCCACACATTAAAGGGATATGTTATAGAAGGGAAAACGAAAAAAACGGCTCCCAAGTATTTTATTGAGGCCTTAACGATCCTTTATCAAAATGATGTTCGTCAGTTCGAAGCTGTATCTGTCGCATTTTGGCAAAGCTATAAAGGGGAAGAATACTATTTTAACTGGTTAGAAGAATTTAACCAACTCATGCAAAAGTTAGATACACAAAGCGGGTATCATTGGAACGAATTATCGGTTATTTATCATGATACTTATTTCGAATTAATCAATGGCGAAAAACAAATAAAAGAGATTTCAAAAATCGTTCCACCTCATTTACAAAACTGGTTGAGAATCTCTTCAGATACTTACCGCCTTATTGCATCGGCTTCAGTTCTTGCATGGAGTGATCTATTTACTAAGAGTTTTGATGCTGAAGTGATGAATGATGCGGAAAGAATGATAGAAGAAGCAGCGCCAGTGGAGCATACGCTTGAAGAGAATTATCAATTATTCCAATCCATCATGGAATGGGCAAGAAGACACGATGTATTAATGGGTGCAAGATTTGAATGGATGGTAAAAGAACTACTTGATTTAGAAACAAATCATGTCATCATTGCGGGGATGTCTGGGAGTGGGAAGACTGAGTTTGTCCAAGAATTACTTGGAGATCATGTGAAAGCAGAGAATACAACGGCAACTGTGATGTATAAGCATGCTGACTATAAAGAACTCACTTCCATTTCTGATACTGCTATTATCCCGCTTGACTCTATGGATGATTTAAGAACAGGAGAAAAAAGATCGGAACAAGTATTGGTCGATTATAAACATTCTCTACCTTTCCTATCGCAGCAAAGAATGGCGGTCATGGATACACCGGGCCTCTCTAGCAGTAACAAGTTTAGAAATGATGTATTTCAATATTTGCATTTTGCCGATAGCCTGTTATTTATCCTAAATGCAGAGTACCCGTTAACAGATAGAGAATTAGATGTTGCCGTGAAAATTCGAGAGCAATCACCTAGTCTACCGGTGCATTTTATTTTAAATCATATGGATGCAGCTAGTAGTGAGGAAGAAGCCATGCAATGGATGGATGAAACGGCTGATAGAGTGTCTACTTATTTTCCAAAAGCAACAATCTTTGCTTACTCACCGCAATATGATCCTACAGAGCAGTTAAAAGACTTTGCAGTATTTTTAGCTGGGTTAAATGAAGGACGTCATTTAATGCAAGAGCGGACAGAGAAGATGCTGCATTATATTCAAAAATCGATTAAGTTTCTTCTTGATAAACGAGTAGAAAAAGAAAATGCGCTAATTGATGATATGAACTGGCATGAAGAAATGTTAACAAAGTTGAATGGTGCTATTCATCAATTAGAAGATATGGAAGAAGAAAAAGTGAAAAATATCAGTCACTCTTATCGTGATATTAAAAAGACGATGGAAGATAAGCTAGCTGCAGCTATTCCAGATATTTTACGTGAGTGTAGCCAATTGATTCGCGAAGATAGTGACTTCAGTAAGCTTCATATTGAGTTGAATGATGAAATGAATGAACGAGTCCAACAGTATATATCCGAAAAGGTATTACCGGAATATAGGGAATCCATTCAAGCTTGGATTATGGAAAGTGAGCAAGAATTTTTGACAGGCCAGGCTTTCTTAGTAGAGATGGCGGATAGCTTCAATGAATTATACGGCTTTGAAAAATTACAATTAAACTGTGATTTCCGTATTCTCGAAGATTGGAAGCGCGATGCTGATCGCCTGACTCACGGTACTGTAAGGTTAGATAAAGCGAATATTATGCTGCGTCATACACCAACGCAAATGCTATTGAAAAGCGCAGGGAAAATCTTTGGACTCATTCCACAAAATAAAACAATGCTTTACAATAAGTATAAACAATTTGTTGACAATGAGGACTATCGTGAAGTAGCAAGTCAAATTACAGACAACTTTATTCAGCAATTTGAACTATTCGAGAAAGCGTTGGATCGTGATATTCAAATGTTTTTCCAATCACCATTTGCGGTATTAGAAGAAACAGTAAAAGAATCTCATATGACAATTGCAAATGATAACAAAGAACTAGAGATAATGAGAAGTAATCCAGAAGTCTACCATGATCCATTAAAATTATTTGAGTTAAAATGGAAGCAATATGAATGGATGACGGAGAAGTCTCAAACACCAAAGCAATATATTTAATCAATATAGCTGATAAAATACCCGTATGAATGAACTGAAGCACCGTAGACTATGTCTACGGTGTTTTTAGATAAGTTACCTAATGTCAGTAAAAGACAAAAGTACTGAAGTAAGGAATGGAGTAATAGTTGCGATAGGAAATAACGATTAAAGGTTGTTTAGAAGTAGTACTTCATTTATTTTCAACTAGCTGTTGTTAAGAAAAAGCACATCAGTTGCATTTGAAGAAAAATGAAGGGTATTTCACTGGTATACTTTACAAAAACAAGAATTTTTCGTATTGAAATTTACTAACAAATTGTTCATTTCATCACATTTATGTCCTTTCTAAAAATACATTTGTTCTCACTGAGTAGAAAAAGTTCTTGATTATTTCTCATTCAGTAGTAGAATGAAGATATAAAATAGAGAATAAATTGGGAGATGTCTTGATGAAAGTTGTTAAATTTGGCGGTTCATCGCTTGCCGATGCTAAGCATATAAAGCGTGTGTTTGATATTGTGCATTCTGACAATGAAAGAAGAATAATTGTGGTATCGGCTCCGGGTAAAAGACATGAGAATGATACAAAGGTGACTGATTTACTTATTTCATGTGGTTTGCATGCAATCAATAATGAAGATCCGAGTCCTTATATTGAGCAAGTGGTCGCTCGGTATAAAGAAATTGCTGACGACCTTATACTACCGCCAACCATCATTGAGACGATTCAAAATGATTTATTAGTGAGGCTGGCTGGAGATAAAAACAACCCTGAACAATACTTAGATTGTATAAAAGCAAGTGGAGAAGATAATCATGCTAAATTGGTTGCATGCTATTTTCAAGAACAAGGCGTGAAAGCTAAGTATATGAATCCTAGAGAAGCAGGGCTAATTGTTTCAAATGAGCATGGCAATGCGCAAGTGTTACCTAAATCTTATGAAAAGCTTAGACGTCTACGTGAGTCTTGTGAACTGATTATTTTTCCAGGATTTTTTGGTTATGGCCAAAATGGAGGGATATTTACTTTTTCTCGTAGTGGTTCTGATGTCACCGGGTCGATTTTAGCCTATGCGGTAAAGGCAGATGTATATGAAAATTTCACTGATGTGGATGCAGTCTTTTCAGTGAATCCAACTTTCGTTGATCAGCCAAAAGAAATTAAAGAATTAACTTATCGAGAAATGCGCGAATTATCGTATGCAGGTTTTACTGTTTTACATGAAGAGGCGCTTATACCTGCCATTCAAGCAGGAATTCCTGTGCAAATTAAAAATACGAATAATCCCAGTGCAAGAGGCACGACGATTTTACGGACAAGAAAAAATCAAAATGGTCCAGTTGTCGGGATTGCGAGTGCTACTGGTTTTTGTAGTATTTATGTCAGTAAATATTTATTAAATCGTGAAATCGGATTTGGTCGAAAATTATATGCCATTTTAGAAGAGTTCGGGATTAGTTATGAACATACACCATCTGGTATTGACGATGTGACTGTCATTATTAAAGAGAATCAACTACAAGAAGATGAAGAAGAAGTTTTACTTAAACGTTTAGAAAGTGAATTAGTAGCCGATGAAGTACATATTCAACATAGTTTGGCGTTGATTATGGTTGTTGGCGAAGGTATGCGTCATAACATTGGCACGATGGCTCGGGCTGCGAATGCTTTAGCCAAAGCGGATGTTAATATTGAAATGATTAACCAAGGATCTTCAGAGGTAAGTATGATGTTTGCGGTTAAAGAGGTAGATGAGAAAAAAGCTGTTCAGGCATTGTATGAAGAATTTTTTGCAGAGGTCGCATTACCAATTGGATAAAGCTATGTTAGGGGTCTTTAGGGAAACCTGCCTATACACTGGTAGAAGAGTGTGTAGGCAGGTTCTTTGTATTTAGCGATACCTAAGTTACTGAATGTTTAATAAATACTCCGAGTAGTTTCTGTTATATCCACATGCGTGCCTCTATTTGTTTAACATATATCCCGTTTTCCAATTTTCTAAAAATATATTTACTTAGCTGGTACAAAGGACTAATATATTCTTTAAACAGTAGTAAAAAACACGCATCATTATATTTATTCATAAGCATATAGTATCTCAGGGCAACCACCTAGGTGATGAAAATAATAAGGGGGCAAGTGATATGAGCACAGAAATGTTTATTCAATCTAAAAGTCAAATGTTGGCCACTTTATTAGAGCTTGTGTCCATTGATAGTGTTAGCCTATCACCAGGAGAGAAATACTTTCCTTTAAGAGTGGAACAAGTATTAAAATCTTTACCTTATTACCAAAAATATCCCGGGTATGTAGTAAATCATCCGACTTCAGATGGTCGTTCTATATTAACGGCTCTATATAAAAATAACTTAGCAGAAAAAACGGTAGTGATGATTAGTCATTTTGACGTAGTAGATATTGAAGACTATGGTGATCTGCAGCATCTCGCTTTTAATCCTGTTGAATTGACGAGAGAGCTGCATAATCGGCTTGATACCTTACCGGAAGATGCAAAAGAGGATTTAATTAGTGGAGATTGGTTGTTTGGTAGAGGTATGATGGATATGAAATGCGGATTAGTTCAACATATGTCTTTGTTAGAAAAAGCGGCGAATGAAGACTGGAACATCAATTTGTTATTAGTAGCTGTCCCAGACGAGGAAGTGAATTCAGTTGGTATGAGAGAAGTGATTCCAAGATTAGTTTCTCTTGGAGAAGAACATCGTCTCAATTATACATTATATTTAAATTCCGAGCCGATGTTTTCTCAAGTTCCTCAAGATGATAATCATTACTTTTATACAGGAACGATAGGCAAAATTATGCCGGGAGCATTGTGTTTTGGGAAAGAATCTCATGTCGGCGAGCCGTTTTCTGGGATGAATGCTTGTTGGATGTCATCTATTTTAACGAATGAAGTTGAGTGGAATGAAGAGCTTTCAGAGCAGGTAAATGGTGTGATGTCTCCTCCACCGACATTGCTTTGGCAACGAGATTTGAAAAAAGGCTATACGACACAAATTCCTCATCGCTCAGCAAGTCTTTATAATGTGTTATTAATGAAAAGAAATCCTGTTGATGTCATGCATGAAATGAAGGAAGTGGCTATAAAGGCCGCTGATAAAATGGAAGCATTTATAAGAGATAAATATCGATTAAATGGTTTGGATGAGTCACAGTTATCACATATTCACGTTTATTTGTATGAGGAGATCAGGGCTTACGCAGTCAAGAAAACAAGTGCAGAGTATATAGATATATTAGAGCAATCGATTGCCAAGGAGACTGAGGGCGATATTCGCGATCAAACGATACAAATTGTCGACCAATTGGCAATGCTGTGTCAAGAATTAGGTCCGATGATTATTTTATTTTACGCCCCACCGTATTATCCTGCTGTTAATTCCAGTGAGAATGAGTGTATTGCTGAATTATCTTCTTCTTTAATAGCGTTTGCTGACACAAAATATCAAGAGCGTATTCATCCAGTCAATTATTTCAATGGTATATCTGATTTGAGTTATGCAGGCCTACATGCTGATTTAAAGGATATGGATATTTATAACGATAATTTGCCAGGAGGAGAGAAATTGTATTCCATCCCATTTAAGGAAATGGCAAAGATAACTGCCCCGGTAATTAATGTTGGACCAATGGGAAGGGACGCACATCAAAAAACAGAGCGTCTGCAAATTCCTTTTGCTTTCGAAACTTTACCAAAACTATTAGCACATTTAATAAAAAAACATGAACAGCAAAAAAATGATTGACAGCTGAGGTATGATTGCATATGATAGAGGTATCAAATGAATAGCATCTCCAAAGGGGAGTAGCTTTTACAGCAAAGTCGTCAATTCGGAGTATCATGCTCTCGGCTTTGTTGGCAACAATTCTGATCGTTGTTAGCAAGACCTTTACCAAATTCGGTGAAGGCCTTTTATGTTTTAAACCTTTACCGATAATCGGTAAAGGTTTTTTGTTTTTAAGTGAAATAAACAGGCAATGTTAAGCAAATGCTAATACTGTTTTTCTTACTTGAAGATGATATTCGCAGGGGATGTTACATATATGAAGGAGGAAAATTCATTTGGAAGCAGCATTATTATTAGAGTATGGTTGGGTGCTTTTAGTTCTTATTGTATTAGAAGGATTATTAGCAGCGGATAACGCACTTGTTCTAGCCATTATGGTCAAACACTTACCTGAAAAGGAAAGAAAGAAAGCATTATTTTATGGTTTAGCTGGAGCGTTTGTATTTAGGTTTGCTTCATTATTCGCTATTTCATTTCTTGTTGATGTATGGCAAATTCAAGCATTAGGTGCAATTTATTTAATCTTTATCGCAGCGAATCATATATTCCGGAAGTTTCTGGTCAAAAAGCATGACGTGCCTGATCCTTCAGCCAAGCCGAAAAAGAAATCAGGTTTTTGGATGACGGTTTTTAAAGTTGAGTTAGCTGATATTGCCTTTGCAATTGACTCAATCTTGGCAGCAATTGCTTTAGCAATGGCATTACCACCAACTGGTATTGGTACAATTGGAAGTATGGATACAGGACAATTCCTCGTTGTATTTGCAGGTGGTATGATTGGGCTAATTATTATGAGGTTTGCAGCTAATATCTTTGTTGACTTACTTCATAAACGTCCTGGATTAGAAATTACTGCCTTTTTGATCGTCGGTTGGGTAGGTGTAAAGTTAGCAGTTACAACTCTTGCACACCCTGCACTGGCTGTATTACCGGAGGGATTCTCTCATTCAACTGTTTGGAAAGCAACATTCTACATCGTTCTTATTCTTATCGCAGTAGGCGGTTGGTTTTTATCTAAAGAAAAAATAGATGAAGATGGAGCTGGAGACGACGACCGTTTAGATCAGGCATTAAAGGAAGAAAAAGAACAATTGTAAAATTTGAGTGGAGTTACCAAAAAAAGCGTTCACCTCATTAAAAGGTTGAACGCTTTTTCATATCATTAGATAAATCTAAATTGCTTTTATACAATTGCTTATATAAAAAGTAAATAATAGGCATCCCGATAATTAATACCGCAAATTCGCCAATGGCAGTTGTGAGCCATGTGAATAAGAACGGAAGGCCAATAGCAAGTTTTAACTGTAAGGCGATAATCCACATCATTACAGTAAAGACGATGGTGTTTACTAACATCCGTAACCAAATATTTTTAACAAATTTAAAAAGTACCAAGCTAATTAGTAAACAGATAATGGAATGGGCGACCCCAAATGTTAAATCAAATGGCTTCATTGGTGAAAATAATAGGTTCGTTAAGAAAACACCAAGGACAATGCCATAAATAAATTTACGGTTTAAAACAATGAGATGATTAAATATCTCAGCAAAACGAAACTGAATAGCTGAAAAAGCAATTGGCTGTAATACCATTGATATGGCAATATACATAGCAGCCAAAAGACCATTAGCTACAATCATTCTAATATTCATTTGATTACACTCCTAGTTTTTTATCGTGGGATGGTTTCGAACCACGTCAACAATAGGTTATAATATCAGCTTTTAGGAGTGTTTGTAAATGGTATTTTTTGAAAAAATGATAAGGCTGATTGAACTATCACAGTAAAATCCTCGTCAACTTTTTTTAATTCCCTTATAAAGTACATGTATTGGTTATATGTACATCAGCATGCCCTTTAGAGAAAGACTTTTATAAACAAAATACTTCCGTGTGTGTAGTCCGTGAATTGATATTTCATCTATATCTTTATCTTTAAGCAAATGACTAGGGTCTTATTTACACCAGTATTATTAAAACTTTTAATTTAGATTAGGGTTAAGAATATTTTCAGATGTTACTTCAAATAAATTCTTTAAAAATATCCATAGACGTTTATCCATCTAGAGTTTTTAGTCTAGTTGGTTTTACATCATCCTCTATCGGATACTTATCATCCAGCTTTGGCTCTGTTACTCTTTTAGCACTAAAATCTGATACGTTTTTCTGCATTGAATGCACCAACAAGAAGCGATATCAACTTCATTTATGTTAATCAATATTTTTAGAGTAATAACCTTATTAAAAGGATACTTTTTAAACGTCAAGAACATACTATTGGTGTATAACTCCTTCCAAGTAGATCTCCTCTAAGTGGGAGGTTTACTTTTTTATAAATATTTTTCTGATAAAAGGGGAAAATATTTACGACTTAAGAGTCAATAATTTAAAAGGAGTTGAAAGTTATGGCAAAAAGGTTTTTATTCATTCTTTCAAGTATCTTATTGTCTTTCTCATTAGCAGCATGTGGAGCGAATGATGATCAAGATCAGAATCCACCTCCAGAAACCAATAATGGTGTAGAAAATGATAATAATGGTGATGAGAATATACCTGGAGTAGATGAAGATGATACTATGTTTAAAGATGATGAAAAAGATAGTGATCCTGACCCAGAAGATGCCGTTGAAGACCCGGAAGATATGAATGATAATAATAATCGAGATGAATAAAACTAGAGCCCTTCTCAATCGAGATGGGCTCTTTAGCTAGTAAAAGACCTTCTTTTTCAATTAGAAATTTTTATCAATAATTAGTATTAACTTCTGTCTACTCTTATCCAATTAGAACTAAAGTTGGATGTTTTTATGCAAGAAAATGATTCTTTCTATTTCTTCAAAACCATTTTTCTTATAAAATTCTTCTGCAGGTATACCTCTATCTGTGAGAAGTGTAATGTTACTTATATTACTGTTATGAAGCTCTTTTATTAAATGATTTAACATCGCTTTTCCAATACCCTTATTTTGAATTTGTGTTTTTACACACATTTCATTAATAAAAAACTCATCTCCGCTCCACCATACTCTTTTTACACCAAGAATAAAGCCGATAATTTCGTCGTTTTCTACCGCTAAAATGCCTAAAAATCCAGGTGTCTGATAAAAACTCAGTAAATATTTTTTAGCCTTTGTAAATGTCCATTCATCATTCCAAGGCTCATCATTGAATACTTCAATAAATGTTTCTGTGCATTTAGTTAAATCATGCTTTTCTAATAGTTTAAATTCCAAGGTAAATTCTCCTTATCGCTAAATGTATTATTAAACCAGCCAAACCGGTTATTTATGGATTATTCTACCACAGAAAATTTGCTTATTTGGCTTTCGTAGTTAATTTTCTATGTCAGGGACCTTAGCTAAAGAGGGCAGGTTACATTGATAAATAAGAAAATGTAATATAAAAGGGTATTTATGTCAATATGTTTTTGATATACCAGATAGTTAATGAGTCTATGAAAATTATCCTATATGAATACAGCTCATTATTGTTTGAATATGTTATAAAACAGTATTTAATAAGGTTTGTTTAATTGTTAAAATTTTGTGAAGAATTTATGACATAATTATATAAAGATAGCATTTTGGTTCAAAAGTCTTGACATTTCTTCTGTTTCATATTAATCTGAATTTAAAGAAAACTCAAAAGGATTTTGTATGGACAATTAAATTTGTCAGAAAATCTTACAAAACTGTTTTCTTCTAAAAAGATATGCACTTTATTTTCAGAAAATAAAGTCATTTGAATAAGGAGAGAAATATTTATGAGAAAGAAAAAGTTATCATACATCGAATTAGTTCGTCGTAATAAAGAAGAGTTATTAAAAAATCCAGATCAGCTTGAAGTCATCGAAAAACGTTTAGAAAAAAGGCATGAAAAAGCGAAATAAAGCTTTTATATAGAAGGGGACCAGGATAATTATTATTCTGGTCTTTTTACTTGTAGTGAATGGGGGAACCTCGTTTTATTGTTTAATTTAATATCTAGTTCCTCTCAACAGGATGGCTGGATGGATTTTGCCCATTTTTTATTTACTATACCACCAAATCCCATTAAAAATATCTAGTGGTTTATGAGGCAAATCGATTAGTTACCCTGCTAATGGTTGTTACTAAAAAACAAGGAAAAGAAGTGAGTAAAATAAAAGCCGCTCAAGTAAAGTGAGCGGCTAAATTTTATTTATTTTTATAATAGTCAAAGAAAGCTTGAAAAATCTCTAATCCTTGGAAAAATAAAAGTGTAGTTGCAGTTATTGAAAACATACTAATCATAATCATACGAACAATCATTATCATATCCTCCTTAAATTTGTGTTATATTCTTACAAATTTAAGGAATAATTAGAGATAATTAGATTGGAAGAAAATCGGCTGCTTATGTCTACTGTTTTGCATAGAAACATAAGCGAGTTGGCAGATGCCAAGTAAGAGTAAGCTGATGAGTATCAGTGAAACATGCTCGAAAACAAGAGGATGTTTTTTGAGCTCATCTTTTAATGGAGAGGTATCACTTAAATGGGAGTCGTTAAAGACTGCGTGCTGATGGTCTCCCCAAGTGCTCAAACTTGAATGATCGCTAGGATAGTGGACAACTAAAAATGCACAGAACATGATAAGTAATCCAAAAGAGTATATCTTTTTGCCAGTCATCCGTACCCCACCTTTCTTTCAAGTTACTATTCATTATACCCACTTTAGCTGATTTGTAAAATAAAAGAATAAGAGAAATCATCCATCTGATTCTTCCACTTTCAATATAATTTATTAATCACATTCGAAAAGATGACTAAAAGTAAATAGTTAAACGTATCATTTTTTATTCTTATAATTGCTCTAAAAAACAAGTGGTATTTATAGTATAACCATCAACATCAACAAGGGACTTTACAGGATATAACGATGGGAAAAGTTTTTGACATTTCAAATAATAAGGAGTATAACTAGTTTTATATTTTTATAAAGAGGTGTCATAATGGAATGTTATCAAAAAAATATTAATGGTCGAAGTATACAAATAGCTGATTACCCAGGTGAGAAAGGGACGATAATTGCTGTCCATGGGTTAACGGGTAATTATATGCAAATGCACTATTATGCAGAAAGTTTAAAAGATTATCGTATTGTAAGTATTGATGTCAGAGGTAGAGGGCAAAGTGCGGATGCAGATGAGGATACGAGCATATGGAAGCATGCTTTAGATGTTGAAGCATTGATTAAAGAGTTAAATATTGATCAACCAATTTTGATGGGGTATAGTATGGGCGCTTTTATCTGTTCTATTGTGGCGAGTAGACTTCAATCTGAAGTTCGAGGATTAATCTTGCTAGATGGTGCAGCGACATGTACACCACATCAAAAGAAGATTGTTGAACCCTCTCTTGCCCGATTGAGCAAAGCGTATGAAAGTGAACAAGCATACTTAGACGAGATTAAACAAATTTATCAAAACTTAGGTGTACCTTGGGATGATCATATGCAAAACGTTGGCTTATATGAGATTCATCAAATCGGTGAAAAGTGGAGAAATCATGCAAGTGAAGGAAAGATTAAAACCGATTTTGACAGTTTCTATACATTTGATCCTAAAGAAATATTTAAAGAAGTGAATTGCCCAGTCTTTCTTGTTCATGCAGAGGGTGGAATTGGTGCAATGGACCCGTTATTTCATGCAGCAGATTATATTGATACAATGGTATATGCGAAGCAAATAGAGAAAATAACGACGCCATGCAATCACTATACATTAGTGTTTACTTCAAGACCAGAAATCTACAATGGCATAAAAGCTTTTTTAAGAAATATTGATGCGACTAGTTGAAATTTTTCAAAAGTGGTGTAAAATAAAAACAAACAGAATGAAAGCCTATTCATTAGCCGTTAGAAAACGAACTTTTTTAATTAAGCTATTGGACATACTGGCTACTTTAAACTCTTCAGACTCTTACCCTTTTTGTAGGCGTCTCGTTTAAAGTAGCCTTTTTGCGTATAAATAAACATTTATAAAAAGGTGGGATATTAATATGAGTAGTAAGGGATTGGCCTATTTTAAAAAAGTATATGATCAAGTTCCTGGATGGGTACAACAGATGCATGATTATAGTCCAAACATGCTCGATCAGTATACAAGTCTCCGTGGGGACATTATGAAACCAGGCGCATTGTCTGTAAAAGAAAAAGATATATTACTTGTCGGTATGAATGCGGCAAGATTATATGAAAGGAGTATGGTCTACCATACGAAAGGTGCTATAGATGGTGGAGCCTCGTTACCGGAATTAGCAGAATATTTATTAGTTAGTTATTTATATAATGGAGAACAAGCTCTTCTAACTGGTTTAAAGTCCATGCAATATGCTTGTGAGTTAGTCGGTGACGAGACATTAGACCGAATAAATATAGATACTGTTGAAGAAATATTGTGTCAATATATACAAATGATTGGTAGTGAGAATGCTGCGTTTATTGTGAACGTGCTGCAAACGAAAAAAGATGGCGGAGATATGGAAGAGGTCATTCTTCGTGATGGTCATGTTTCTCGTAAGAACAAGCTTTTATTAATGAGCGGTATTTATATTACTATTCTCAATGGTAAGATAGCCGGAACGTGGATGGAAAAAGCGAGAAGAAGTGGGGCAGAAGAGCCCGAGTTAGCTGAAACAGGTGCCATTTGTTTATTGACAGCCGGTATTCCAGCTTGGTTCGAAGCAAGCGACTCTTTAAGAATGGGGCAGGAGCAATGAAAATTTTTTCTACGGCAAAAGAAGCAATTGAAAAATTGGAAAGCAATCAAACAATCATGGTTGGCGGCTTTGGCTTGATTGGTGCACCGCTGACATTAATTGATGAACTTACACAAAAAGATGTCTCAGGCTTAACAATTATTTCTAACAATCTCGGCGAAAAGGGAAAAGGATTAGGGATACTCGTTAATCAAAAGAAAGTAAAAAAAGGAATTGGCTCTTATTTTACGAGTAATCGAGATGTGGGTGATGCCTATCAAAGAGGTGAGTTAGAGCTAGAGCTTCTTCCACAAGGAACTTTGGCAGAATCGATTCGTGCAGGTGGTGCAGGTATTGGTGGCTATTACACGAACACCGGTGTAGGCACGGAACTTTCCGTAGGAAAAGAAGAAAAAGAGATTAATGGTGTGAAATATATTTTTGAACCCGCATTAACAGCGAATGTAGCATTAGTTCGTGCATGGAAAGCTGATACATTAGGGAATCTTGTTTATTACAAAACAGCTAGAAACTTTAATCCGATGATGGCGACAGCTGCTGATTATGTGATTGCTGAAGTGGACGAAATTGTGCAACCCGGTGAACTATCTCCAGAAGAAATCATTACACCCCATCTATTTGTAAATGGGATCGTGAAAGCAGCGAAGATTTTAACGAAAGATGGGGTGAAAAGTATTGGATAAAAATGAAATGCAAAATTTAATTGCTAAACGTGCTGCTCAAGAACTAAAAAGTGGCTCAGTTGTCAATTTGGGGATTGGTATTCCGACTCTTGTTGCCAATCATATTGCAGATGGTGATATATTTTTCCATACAGAAAATGGCTTATTAGGGGTAACGGATGTTAACGAGGCTGATATTGACCCAAATATAGTGAATGCTGGTAAGTTACCTGTAGGTGAAGCCATTGGAGCTTCATATTTTAATAGTGCGGAATCCTTTGCTATGATTCGTGGACAACATGTAGATGTGGCGATATTAGGTGTATTACAGGTGGATGCCAAAGGGTTAATTGCCAATTGGGCAGTGCCAGGAAAAAATATTATGGGTGTGGGGGGTGCAATGGATTTACTTACAGGGGCAAAGAAAATTATTGTGACTATGTCTCATACATCCAAAGATGATACGAGCAAAATTTTAAAAGAATGTACTTATCCAATTACATCCACAAGAAGTGTCAATTTAATTATTACCGAGCTCGCTGTTTTTGAGGTGAGAAATGGAGAATTATACTGTATAGAAATTATGCCAAATAGCTCTATTGAAGAAATAAGAGAAAAGACGAAAGCTCCTTTTAAGGAAGATTGGCATAATAACGGGGGGCAAGCGCGATGAAAGATGTAGTGATTGTGGAAGCGAAGAGGACAGCAATTGGGAAACTTGGTGGTAGTTTAGGTAATGAAACGGTCGATTTCTTAGCTAGCCATGTACTTAAAGGGTTAATGGAAGAGATGAAGGTACCTAAAAATGAAATCGATGAAATTATTATCGGACAAGCAAAACAAAGTGCAGATGCTTCTAATTTAGCCAGGCTAGCTACATTAAGAGCGGGTTTTCCTGAAAGTATACCAAGTTATACTTTACATCGCCAATGTGGCTCAGGAGTACAATCCGTTCACTCAGCTGCCCAACAAATCATGAGTGGATTCGCCGATGTTGTCATTGCAGGTGGAGCGGAATCTATGAGCACAGCACCATATTATATGCGGAATATTCGCTTCGGCCTTAAGTCAGGAAATGGGCTTTTACTTGATCCCAATACGGAAAGTCAGCCTGGTTCACAACCTGTGGAAGAATATGGTCAATTAACGATGGGGATGACAGCTGAAAACTTAGCAGAAAAGTATCGAATTTCAAGAATGGAGCAAGATGAATTTGCGCTAAGAAGCCAAGAAAATGCAAGGTCAGCTATTGCTGCTGGTTTTTTTGAAAAGGAGATTCTTCCTTACACTGTGAATGAAAGAAAAAAATCGTCTACTTTTATGGTGGATGAGCATCCCCGTGTAACGACAATAGAAAAACTCTCACAGCTGAAGCCCGTATTCAAACAAGGAGGGACAGTCACTGCAGGTAATAGCAGTGGTAGAAATGACGGTGCAGCTGCATTACTCTTGATGTCAAGGGAGAAAGCAGATGAGTTCTCAATTCAACCGAAAGTGAAAATCATTGCTCAAGCAGCTGCTGGTGTTGACCCTAGATATATGGGGATAGGTCCTGTACCTGCCACACAAAAGGCGTTAAAACAAGTTCATTTAACAATAGAGGATATGGATATTATTGAGTTAAATGAAGCTTTCTCAGCTCAAGCTCTAGCTGTTATAAAAGAGCTTGGATTACCCATAGAAAAAGTAAACCCGAACGGAGGGGCCATTGCTATGGGGCATCCAATTGGAGCTACTGGATCAATTCTTTTAACAAAGGCTATCTATGAACTTGAGAGAACAGGAAAGAGATATGCTCTTGTTACACTTTGTATCGCCGGTGGACTTGGTATATCCACCATTATAGAAAATTTACAAATTTAACCAATAGACATCGATTGACGGTGTCCTTTTTATTTTGAAATAGTCATTCATACCTGAAAAATGAAACTTCTTTACGCACAAACCGTATATATATAAAGGTTCGTACCAAGAAAGTAACTTCATAAATGAATGAATATAGGTCAGGACTTTGCTTTTTGATAAGTGAAGCATTACCTCATTTGTTGTTTAAGAGTAAAGGAAATGCTGTTTGAACATAGAATATAGTAAATAAGATCGATTTGTTAGAGGAGGGATAGGCAGAATGATTATTGGATTAGTATCAGTCATAATGATTTTTGGTATACCGATTGTTGCGATTATTACTAGCCATTTAAGTTCTCAAACCGAATTAAAGGCGAAAATAATTGAAGATCAAATAAAATTAGAAGAACTAAAACATCAAAATTATTTATTAGAAACGGATAAAATGAGAAGAGAATTAGAAGCACAGCTCAAACTCGATGATAAAAAGTTAGTATAAGTGAAAACAAAGAGCCGTTCATTAATCAATAAGCGGCTCTTTGTTTATTATGATAGGATCATCCATTTTTTTTACCTCGAGATAATGAATTTGGTGACCATCGATTTCGGTTACAGTAAACAAGTATCCATCTAACTCTAATTGGCTACCAAGTTTAACATCAAAATTTAATGTGAGGAACCATCCTCCAATTGTATCAATCTCATCATCCGGCAAGTCAAGGTCTAACAAATGGTTAACATCTTCAATTAATACTTTAGAATCAAGAATATAATGGCCTTCTTTTATCTTACGAATTTCAGGAATTTCATCTTCGTCAAATTCATCACGAATTTCACCTACAATTTCTTCAACAATATCTTCAACGGTTACTAATCCTGACGTTCCACCATACTCATCCATTAAGATTGCGAGATGTATACGATCTTTTTGCATTTTTATTAATAAGTCGTTAATAGGAATGGTTTCAATAACGCGCAACACAGGATTAATGAAATCATGTATAGAAAGCTTCTTTGTTTGTTCAGGCTGAAGGTTTGCGGTGAGAAACTCTTTAACATTAACAAAACCGACAATATTATCTTTATTACCGTCGACAACTGGATAACGAGTGTAACGTTCTTGTTTGATAATATTTCTAAGGTTTTCAAAGGAATCATCGATAGAAAAAGTAATAATTTCTGTTCGTGGTACCATGATTTCTTTCGCTACTCTTTCGTCGAATTCAAATATATTATTCATGTACTTTAATTCGTTTTTGTTGATTTCCCCACTCTTATAACTTTCAGACATTAAAATTCGTAACTCTTCTTCCGAGTGTGCTGCTTCGCTCTCAGATGCGGGTTTAAAACCGAAAAGAGCTACAATTAGACGGGCTGATCCATTTAACACCCAAATAAAAGGATAGGTAATGCGGTAAAACCAAATAATAGGTTTAGCAAAACCAAGAGTAATGGCTTCTGCCTTATGAATAGCGATCGTTTTTGGGGCCAATTCACCAAGGACCACATGTAAATAAGTCACAATCGCAAATGATACACCAAACGAAATCACATGTGTAAGAGAGGCATTAAGATTAAAATTATTAAATAATGGCTGTAATAACTTGAGTACTGTGGGTTCACCTAACCACCCCAATCCAAGTGCTGTTACAGTGATTCCTAGCTGACATGCGGATAGATATTCATCTAAATGGGTGACTACTTTTTTTGCTGAGACAGCTTTACTATTCCCTTCCGCTATCAATTGATCAATCTTAGACATTCGAACCTTAACTATTGCAAATTCCGTCGACACGAAAAAAGCAGTTAAAGCAATAAGTATAACAAGTAATATTAAATTTAACGTTACCGTCAAAATGTAATCGTCTTACTTTTGGTAAGACTTTCACCTCCTATATTTTGCTTCATGAATGTAAGTCTCAGGAAGTGACGAGAATTCATGTCTTACCATTACATTGTCCAACTTTCCTATAAGCAATGCCTTTTTATTTGTTTATTTTAAGAGTAAAAGCAATGTTTGAATAAGGGACATACTTTCGGAAGAGACATTTTTCTTAATATACTCCTGACTTGTTACATCAGTCTTGTTTAAATGGGCAAGCACCTCTGAAACATCATCCTTTAACCCATTAATCTTAATTCTTAATTCACGTACATCAATTTCTTCTGCTTCTTGAACATCTTTTTCATCCAACTTTTTCTTAATATCCACTAATGACATACCCTCTGATTTCCATTTTTCAATTAAATGTAATCTTTCTATGGCTGATACGTCATAATAGCGATAATTTGAAGGAGAACGTTCTGCTTCAAGCAACCCAAGGTTTGTATAGTGATCAATGGTTCTTTTAGTTAAATTTACTCTTTCTGCTAATTCACCGATTTTTAGTTTCTCGTTCCCAACGTGATACCTCCAAACTATAACGTTATGGTTAAATTATACTCCTGTCCAGTTTAGTTGACAATAGTTTCGACTTACAAAATAAATCCAATCGTTTTTCAATTGACATATGACACGTTGTCATTTAAGATTAAAACTAATTATGACACACTGTCATTTTTGGGAGGGGAAATATTGAATACGCCATTAAACCAAATCGTTAAGAAACTTCGTTTGCAAGGGATAAAGGCTTCTATATGTAAAAAGCCACAAGGTTTAAGGAATATGCACAGCTGATTTTGGTAACATCGGCATGTATTTACCGGCAGTATTCCCATTAGGTGAGGGGAAACTATAGATAGGGGAAAACCTTATTTATTTTTAAATAAAATAGGAAGGATGGCATTCACATGAATATGAATCCTTTTACTGATATGCCTGTATTTGTTAAGAAAGAAATTGAATTATTAAATGAACGTTTAGCGCCAACGATGAGAGTTGCTTCTCGTTATTCGTTATTTTCATTTCCGCTTGTTGTTTTCTCAATCATGAATATCATCATTGTTCTTTTCACCATGCCCATGGATGAAAACACTTGGATTACTTTGCTCATCTACTCCATTTTAGGTGCTGTAGGTATGGCTTTATCAAAAGAATCGAAAATCCGCAGAAAAGCAATTGAGAAAATAAGCGTTGATTATATGATCCAACGTATTAATGAAAGCAAAATAGCAACTGAACAAATGAAAAAAAGATATATCATAATTATTAATGAGAAGCCTGTTATGGCGCTTGCACAATTCATGGAATTCCTGCGTGAAGAACAGCGCCGTTCCTCGTTTTAGATTGATTCCTTTAGGGAGGGGAGTATATAATGCCAAAAATCACTTTTTATAATTTATCAATTGAAAAACGCGAAAAGCTTATCAATGCTGTGAAGCAAGAGTTTTCTCGAGTTCCACTATCGCAAGCATCCATCAGTAATATTGTAAAATCTGCCCGTATTCCAAGGGGGAGTTTTTATCAATATTTTGAAGATAAGGAAGATGCTTTTTTTTACTTGCTAGAAGAGAGAGTAAAAAGGAATCAAAGTGAAGTTTACTTTTTATTGAATAAGCACAATGGGGATATTTTTGAAATGATGATTGCTTTTTTCGAAAAGGTGATTACAGAACAAGATGAGAATCGGAACTTTCTCAAAAATTTGTTTTTAAATATGACATATGAAGTAGAACATGAATTTGGTCGAAGTTTCAAGGGATATGAAACGAATCAGCAGTTTGTCCAATTTGAATCAAAGGTAAATAAAGAAATATTGCATATCTCAAATCAGGACGAGTTTAAGTATTTAATGAAAATACTTACTTCTGTTTTACTACGGAGTATTATTGAAACATTTTCTAAGGATCAATCGAAGGAAGATGCACTAAGAAATTTTAAGTTAGAAATCACTCTCTTAAAACGGGGACTTAAAAAATAATGATGAAATGAGTAGTAGTTGGAATGAAAATTTATTCTTTCGTTTCAACTCTTTTTTTGCTGAATTGCTACTGAAAGATCGCATCTATGTGATTTTTTCACAAAATTCCAAAAATATACATAGTGGTGCTATAATAAGAATAGCAATAGTCAATATAGCCATTATTCCCCGTAGAAGGGGGGTGTTGCTTTGTCAGTTTTTGAGGCATTGGTGTTTGCTTGTACATTTACAAGTTTAATAATGGCTGTGCTACAATTCAAAAACGATGATAAAAAATAATCCACCTCATGTATAGGTGGATGGTGTCAATTGTTCATTGGCTAATGCTATTGCGAGATCGGACGGTGTTGCCGCACCACCGATCTTTTCTAATATATGCCTTTATCTAGTCCTATTATACAATAGAATGATTTTTTGGAACAAGCTTTGAGCAAAAACTTACGTTTGTTTATTTTATGAAACAGACCATTCTTGCCTTTGCCTTTTTCTAAACTTCATTTCCTGTTACAATTATAGATAAAATACGTTTAAGGGAATTTCCTTCCTTTTAGTGGGTATCGAACATGAAAATTAGATTATTCTCAAGAAAAGATAGTACACAAATCCAATCTGTTGCTAGGGAGAGTTGGCGTTATGCATATGAAGGCTTAATTCCCGAGCGAACACAGGTTGATTTTTTATTATCTGTATATACTGAAGACGCTTTAATGGAAAGTATATCTACTTCGGTTTTATTGGTAGCTGAAGAAGAAGGAGAAGTGATTGGTTTCGTTCATTTTTCATTAATAAATATTAAGAAAGAAATCGAATTAGGTGCTTTATATATTTTGCCGAGTTTCCACCGCCGAGGTATTGGTACAGCCCTACTAAAAGCGATGTTTGAATATTTTTATGATGTCAATAAAATTACGGTTTCTGTTGTTATGCGAAATGATTCTGCTTTGGATTTTTATCATTCAAAAGGGTTTAAACAACTAGGAGAAATGAATGATTCCATTTTCGGATTTAGTATTCCAACCATTGTAATGGAATGGAGAAGTAACACAAGTCCAAATGTGTAGGGGGAAGTTATGTATACCGTATTCTCAACTTTTGATGTAAATGAAAGTAAAGCAGATGAAGTGATTGAAATATATAAGAATCGTTCACGTCTAGTTGATAAAGCAGATGGGTTCGTCGACTTTATGTTGCTCCAGAATGATAAACGTAAAGGAGAATTGACAGTACAGTTAATTTTTGAAACAAAGGAAGATTATTTGCGATGGGTAAGAAGTAAAGATTTTCAACGAATTCATGATCTTGAAAAGAAGTATCCAGATAAAGAATTAGCAGCAGTCATTCCAAAAGTGTCGCAATTTAAGGTTGTGGTAAAGTGAGTAAATATGAAATGATCGCAGAAGAGGTAACAAAAAGGATATTTCAAGAGGACCCTACATTAATTGAACGATATGGTGAACGTGGGAGAAATCAAACATTTATTGATAATATGCACCACTTAGATTATTTAAAGACGGCAATGGAATTAAATACGTCAAAGATTTTCACTGACTATGCCCTTTGGTTAAGAGGTATCTTAATTAAACATGGTATGACGACGCAAACCTTGATTGATAATTTTCTTTTTTTAGAAGAGGAATTAGAGAAATGTATGATGGTAGAAAGTGAAATTAGTTCTGCATATATTGGTTTGTTAGGAGAGGCTGTCTCTATTTTAAGAGATGTTCAAGGAGGCGAGGCACAGTGACGAGAGGAGAAGAACTAGCAGAAATCCTTTTATCTGGAGCTGTTGCTGATGCTTGGGAATATATTGAGCAATTCGATTATTTGACCAATGTAGAAATATATCAAGATATTATTACACCAGCTATGGTTAAGATTGGTCTTAAATGGGAAAATTTTGAGATTACAGTTGCAGATGAACATTTGGCATCGGGAGTTTGCGATTTCATTCTTTCAAGATTAGCTGCAAAGCACAAGCTTAAACCTGTCACGGCTGCACCGACCGCCATGTTTCTTTGTTTATCAGGAGAGCAACATTATTTGGGATTAAAGATGGTAGCAAGTATATTTGAAGAGAATGGCTGGAGAACCAAGTTTTTAGGAGCAAATTTACCTGTACAATATGCTTTGCAGGCTGCGAAGGATTGGAAACCAGATGTAATTGGCTTATCAGTTTCGATTGCTACTCATTTACCGACACTTACGGAATATATGGAAGCTTTTTCTTATTTACCAAAGAAACCTAGGGTTCTATTAGGTGGAAGATTGACGAATTTATATGATTTAGCTTCTTTTACTGCTATAAAACCGGAAATTATTTCAAACTTATATGCTGTAGATAAATGGATCACTGCTTTTAATACGAAGGGGAGGAAAAATGCGATTAATTGATCTACATTTGCCGATACCGTATATACTGGCTAATAAGAATGGTGAAATCATTAGCTATACATCTAAAGCGGATGAAGTCTTTGATTTATCAGAAGGTACGATTAAAAGTATAGTTGATGAAGGGAGTATCTCCAAGTTTGAAAGGGTAGCTGCCATACCAGAAAAAAGCATGAGATTTGAAGCTAATTTAAAAACAAGAAGTATACCGATAGCACTATTTGATATTCATATCAGCTGGGATTTTCAAGGTAATGCGTCCATGCAATTTTTATACAAAGATGATGATAATGAACCATTAATGGAGAAATTACAAGCACTTCAAAACAGATTAGCAAAGACAGATTTTGAACTTTATGAGCAGAAGGAAACATTAGAACAAACATTGCAAAGGTTGGATGAATTATCAGGTCCTTTTATCTCTTTAACAAAAGAGATATGTTATATCCCTTTGTTTGGTGATATGACGGGCGATAAATTTACAACGATTATGGAACAAACGCTTGCCCGTCTGTCAGATCATGACTACAGGTGGATACTGATTGATTTAACAGCGGTTGCTAAAGTATATAATGAGGGAACGAGCGGTTTAGAGGTTTTAATCAAGAGCATTCTTCTAATGACAGGTGGAGAAGTGAGGCTCATTGGTATAAATCCGAGGCTAGCAAAAGCACTTCAACCTTATCAATTAAGAAATGTTGTTCATACGGAACAATCGTTACAAAGTTTTCTTCAATCAGTGATAAATAATCATGCTATATAAACATTGATTAACCTGAGAGGGTACGTGGAAAATGTATTGGGGTGCGCGGTGTTTATGGGTTGGCTTTGTTAAAAGAAAAGATTGCCGGATAACGACATGTTTTGAAAAATCTAAGTAAAGACATATGGGAACAATGAAGATGATCCTTTGTAACGGGAATGCGAATTTAAAAGGAAGAGAATATGGAGATTGAGATCGTTAATAAAACAACCTAGCCCATTGGAACTTAAGTTAACATGTTTCTATGGGCTAGGTTTGTAGTTGCTATACCTCTTATATTAAAATAATTTGAGTTCACCAATTCTTTCTACTGCTTCAATTAATCGTTCTTCATCGACAAGTAATCCAACCCGAACATAACCTTCTCCAAAGGTCCCAAAGCCTTTTCCAGCGGCAACAGCTACATCTGCTTTTTCCAGTAAGTAGTCAGCAAATTCTTCACTATTGTATCCTTCAGGCACTGGCATCCAAGCAAAAAACGATCCTGAAGGAGACTTGCCGTGCCAGCCAACCTTTTCACAAGCGTTCATGAATGCATTTCTACGTCTCTCATATCGAGCAACAAGTTCGTCTACACTTGTTTGATCCCCATTTAATGCATCGGCTGCAGCTTTTTGTATGGCAGGGAATAAGCTTACATACATATGGTCTTGAAGAAGGTTGATGGCTTCAATGATTTGTTCATTTCCAACCGCAAATCCAATTCTCCACCCAGCCATATTATATGTTTTTGATAATGTATACATTTCAATACCAACGTCCTTCGCTCCGGCTGTGGCTAAGAAACTTTCAGGTTTCTTCCCATCAAAGCCGATAGCACCATAAGCAAAATCATGCAAGATGGTCATGTTGTTTTCTTTAGCAAAAGCAACAGTTTCTTCAAAAAATGTGGAATCAGCTGTCGCGCCTGTTGGATTATTAGGATAATTCAAAAATAGTAGGCGGGCATCCTTTTTTTGTTTTTCTGTAAATTGTGAGTAATCAGGTAGAAACTGATTGGCTTCTTTTAAAGGAAAGGTTTCGTATTTTACATTTGCCAAAACCGCACCAGATTCATAATCAGGGTAACCTGGATCTGGTAAGAGCATTAGATCTCCCTCATTGAGTAGGCATAATGGGATTTCTACTAAACCTGCTTTTGCGCCAAAAAGGATAGCTACTTCTTTTTCAGGATCAATTTCTACCCCATATTCACGCTTATAAAAGGAAGCAGCGGCCTTCTTTAATTCATTAATTCCTCGAAAAGGAGAATATTTATGTGTCATTGGGTCTTCTGCGGCTTGCTGAAGTGATTGTACAATATGTGCAGGTGTTGGCTGGTCGGGATTGCCTTGTCCTAGGTTAATAACGTCTCTGCCTTCAAGTTTTGCAGCAGCAACTTTTTGAACAAGGGAAGCAAAAAATTGTTGAGGTAATTGCTTCAAACGATGCGATAATTCCATTTTTAATCCACCTTCATTCATTTAATCTATATACGAACGCATTTTATAACCAAAAAGACAAATTGTCCAGTTAATTTTATACAAAAGGAAATATTCGCTTTCCTTTTTTGTTTTAAAAGAATAAAGGAGAGATAGTTGGATTACTAAACTCGTTTTCTAGGGAGATTGGATGTAACATTATTTCGAACATTGACAAAAATAAAAGAGAGTAGTAATATCATATCATAAAAATTAAATGAAAAGCTTATCCAGAGTGACTGAGGGACTAGGCCCTATGACGTCCGGCAACCCCCAATATTGGGAAGGTGCCAATTCCTGCAGAATGTATCCATTCATTCTGAAAGATAAGGCGGAATATAAATCAATGCCTCTTTCAGATGATGAATAGTGGCTTTTTTTATTGGTTAAAATTCTGGTTACAGCTATGGGGAGGAAACATAATGAGAAAGTGGCTAATTGTTTTATTCATTGCAACTATTTGTTTACTAACAGCATGTGGCGGAGGTTCAGACACGAGTGGAGAAAAGGTGGATGAAACGAAAGAACTAAAAATTGGCGCTACTGCCGGTCCTTATAGTGATATGTTGAAGAAAGCTATTGTACCTGGTCTAGAGGAAAAGGGATATAAAGTAACTGTCGTAGAGTTTAGTGATTATATCCAACCTAACAAAGCTTTAAATGAAGATGATATACAAGCTAACCTTTTCCAACATACCATTTATTTGGAGAATTTCGAGAAAGAAAATAACATGGACTTAACACCATTAATTATTGTACCAACAGCCCCAATGGGGATTTACTCGAATGTGTTTAATTCAATTGATGAGATTAAAGACGGTGCAACCATTGCCATTCCAAATGACCCAACGAATGCAGCACGCGCTTTAAATACGTTAAATGACGAAGGTTTAATTACGATTGATGAAAACGCCGATCCACTAACAGTATCTGAAAAAGATGTGAAGGAGAATAAAAAGAATTTAGTTTTTCAACCGATTGAAGCAGGACAATTACCAAGATCTCTAGAGGGTGTGGATCTAGCTGCAGTTCCAGGTAACTTTGCGTTGGCAGCCGATATGGACTTATTAAGTGCATTAACACTAGAAAATATGCTTGATGATTATCGCAATGTGGTTGCAGTTAAAGCGGACTTTGAAGATAAAAAATATGCGAAAGACTTAAAAGAAGTGGTTGAGTCTGCAGAATTTGAAAAAATTATCGACGAAGAGTTTCAAGGATTTGGAAAGCCAACGTGGATGGAATAACGAAGTAATAACAAGCAAGAAACCGGACAAATTTATATGGATTTGTTCGGTTTCTAATCATCGTTGTAGAATACTGTTAAACTGATCTGTGCATAATTTGTATTTTGGTCATTCCTATATTTATGGATTGTCGAACAGCTTTTTCATCCTGGTCATTGACGTTTTTCAACCATTCGTGAAATATTGGTTGTAAGCCATAAAAGGAAGTGACTCTTCTATACATTTCATCTTTATTGAATTTTGTTTGATAAGATGCAAGAGCTTCTTTAGTGAATTGATCTCCGAAATCCCAATATAGCCCTGCAAAGTCAAACGCCGGGTCCCCTATTTGCGTATCTGTAAAGTCTATAATTCCTGATATCTCCTTTTTTCTTGGAAGATAAAGGATATTGGCACTTGTTAGATCACCATGAATCACGACTTTTGCTTCTTTAAATTTTGACACCGCTAAAAACATTTTATCAATTTCTTCTTTTTCTGCGTCTTTTAAGAACGGAAATATTTTTTTAATCAGGTCTTCATGTAATTGCGCCCAATAATTTTCACTATGTAGTTCTTCTATATTACATTTCTTTGCTTCATCTATATCCAGACGATGTAATTCTGTAAGAAATGTTCCTAGCCGTTTGGCTTCATATAAAGGAGGAGTAATCAATGAATGAGATAATGCTTGTCCTTTAATAAAGTGGTAAAAAACACCAATCATTTGTCCGTCTTTATTATAAAATGGAAGATAATTTGGTATTTCAATAATTGAAGAAAGATATGTGAGCTGGTGAATTAGCTTTATTTCCTTTTTTATTTTCACTAATACTTGTTTGGTTTTTGGTATTCGGATGACATATGTTTGATTGACAATATAGATATGATGATCCCAACCAGAATGATTGCTTTCAATCTGTATTTCCTGAAGATGCGGGAGATGGTTTTTAATTAATTCCTTCATGGAACAGTCTCCTTTTTTATTATTTTGTATAAATCGTTTTTTTGAGGGGGAAAATAGGCGAGACATCTTATAAAAGGGGAGTGAATGCAATGGAAAAAAAGTATGATAATCAAGTGGATGAGAAAATTATTGCTGCTCAAAATGAAGCTCAACAATACAATCAAATGGATACAGAATTAGAACAGTCAGAAGAAGTACAAGCCGCAATGGAGAAAAGTTATGAATATGAAGTGAAGAATCAACAACCGACATATGAACCGAATAAACCATTTTAATTAGAAAGAAGAGACTTCCATTACTTGGAGTCTCTTCTTTAATTATAGCATACCTTATTTTACATTGATGCTGTTTGATGTGCTTGTTTACTCCCATTGTGTTCGATTCGTCCATAAACTAAAAAGTAAAGAATAATTGAAGCAATCGACACAATCCCCATGTAAATGTATAACATACTGTAGCCTGTAATAGGAATCAGTAAACCTAATAAATAGGGTCCAAAACCTAAACCACCATCGAGAAAGATAAAGAAGGTAGAAGTAGCTAGCCCCATGCGATGGGGTGGCGTTAATTTGACCGCAATCGCTTGTGTACAAGACTGCATATTACCAAAGCCTAAGCCAATCAAAGCCCCCGCCACTAATAGCATAACACCATTTGCTGAATTACTAAGTAAAAATAGACCTACGCCAAATAAAATGAACGCTGGATACATCACATAATTTGCCCCTTTGCTGTCCATTAACCTACCAGTGAAAGGACGGGATAGTAAGACAGCAATGGCATAGACAAAGAAGAAAAAGCTAGCAGCACTTACTAAGTCCTTTTCAATTGCATAAAAGTTAATAAAAGACAAGACGCTTGAATAACAAAATGCGACTGTTAATGTGACGAGTGCAATTGGAAGTGCCTTTGGTTCAATAAAGCTAGATAATTGAAAACCAGATGAGTGAAATTGAGCTTTCTGATCTTCAGTTAACTCTTTCACATTCACCGTTAACCCGATAAGTAGGCCAATAATACCAAGAATCAAACAAAAAATGAAAATCGTATGAAAAGTTGTGTATTGACTCATTAACATACCGATAAAAGGTCCTATTGCTGTAGCTAAAGTATTACTCATACTAAAATAGCCGATTCCTTCACCTTTCCTTGTTTGCGGAATAATTGAAGTGACAATTGTACCACTTGCTGTACTTGCCATCCCTAATGTTAAACCGTGGATAAAGCGGGTAATAAGTAAGAAATTGACATCAATTTCAATAAAATAAAGACTTGTTGATAAACTAAATAATAGTAAGCCAATGATTAAAGTCTTCTTCCGTCCAATACGATCAATATATTTACCTATAAACAATCTTCCTACCAATGTTCCTATAATAAATATGCCAGTAACTAAGCCAGCTTGGCTGGCGGTTGCATGATGTGCTTCAACGGCATACACGGCAATCGTAACCATTAATAAATAAAACACTAATGTTAGAAAAAAGTTTACGGAAGAAACGGTGATAAAGTCCTTGGTCCATAATTTTTCTTTTGTTGAACTCATTTTCTTTTTCTTCCTCCTTACAAATTGCTTTTAATACTATCAAAAATACGAATACATTCTTCTTGTTCTTCAGGTGTGATTCCCTCTAATATTTCCATTTCGAACTGATCAATCGGAATGCGGATTTTTTTGTATATACGCTCACCTTCGTTCGTTATTTTCATTTTCTTTTCACGTTTATCCATGCTTGGGATTTTTTCTACATATCCATATTCCTCAAGCTGATTTATTGTCCTCGTGACTGTTGGCTTTTCAACACCTTGATACGCAGCAATCTCTACTAAAGTTGTTGGACCAAAATGGTAGAGATAATAGAGGATTGTCCACTGTGCCCGTTGTAATTGATGTTTCGTTAATAAGCTGTTCAGTCTATTCTCAAAAGGGCGATAAAGCATCATAAAGTGATGAAAGAACCTTTGGCTAGCAATAATAATGTTCACCTCATTTAAAATAGTTATCAATGGTAACTAATATACTATAACAAAAAGCCGTCTTGTCTGTCTATGGGCGATAGCTTTTTTTCTGTAAAATGGTAAATGTTATGTTAAAATTGTATTTCTTTTAAGATATGTTTGTAGGCTACATTTAAATTGTTATAATAAAAAGTGTTAATTTAAAAGTGTTAATTTAAAAGTGAAAAGTAGTGCGATTAAGAAAACAATTGTCAATTTTCTAAAATGTTGATATATTTAAATAGAACAACTTAATATTTTCAAAAATAGGTGTAAATAGAATGCTAGCTTGTCTATTTACTTAAAAGGGAAGTACGGTTGGATTCCGTCGCTGTCCCGCAACTGTATTTGCGAGTGATATGAAAGATACCACTGTTTCCTAAAATTGGAGATGGGAAGGTTTCGTATCATGTTGACCATAAGCCAGGAGACCTGCCTGTTTAGTGTAAACATCAATTCCTACGTGGATATAGGAGGTGTTAAGTACGGGTAATGAATACATGCCAAGGTCGCATGTTTATTTTAGTATTCGTTTGAACTTAACAACTTCTTTCTAGAAGTTGTTTTTTTAATGGATTGATATGGTAAAAAGGTGAGCAAGAACGGAGGAAAAAGCTTTGTTTGGAACCGTTCCTTATTATGTGAACATAATGAAATCAACGATCATGATGAACAGCTATTCTGCGGAGAGTTATAGTTTAAGAAAAGTATTAGATCAGTATAAAGAAGACATCCGAACACTCTCTGTAGAAGAAGAGAAGATCCAAATATATTTAAGGAATGCTGAAAGGGCTTACAGCATTGTCAGGCATGATGTAATTGGATGGGAGGAAAATGATTGTGAGCATGGAGGAGAAGTATATACCAGGGTTAGAGGGAATCATAGCTTCTGAGACCGGCATCTCATTTTTAGATACTGTTCATGGAGAGATTGTCATAAAAGGTTATGACTTAATTCAACTTTCAAAAACGAAAAGCTATTTAGATATTATCCATTTACTTCTAGAAGATCAATTACCAACAGACGAGGAAAAAACTTCATTAGCTAATACGTTAAAGTCCTATTATGAAATACC
Source organism: Cytobacillus kochii (assembly GCF_020171845.1). GTDB lineage: Bacteria > Bacillota > Bacilli > Bacillales > Cytobacillaceae > Cytobacillus > Cytobacillus kochii. The sequence continues at coordinate 124,661 of NZ_JAIVAM010000002.1, forward strand.
GACGGCCGTCATGGAGGTTTTTACTCATTTACCAAAAGGAACACATCCAATGGATGGGCTCCGCACTGGCATCTCAAGCTTGGCTGGATATGATACGACCTTAGAAGATAGGTCGAAGCAAGCAAATAAAGAAAGAGCTTATCGCCTACTTGGAGGAGTTCCGACAATTGTAGCTAACAGTTATCGTATATTACAAGGTCTGGAGAGAATTGAACCGGATAAATCCCTATCGTATAGTGCCAACTTTTTCTATATGTTAACTGGTAGAGTACCTTCCGATTTAGAAGAAAGAGTATTTGACCAGTCATTACTTTTATATAGTGAACATGAAATGCCAAACTCAACATTTACAGCAAGAGTAATTGCTTCTACACAATCCGATCTATTTGGAGCGTTAACGGGTGCAGTTGCAAGTTTAAAAGGTAGCTTGCATGGGGGTGCGAATGAAGCGGTTATGTACATGTTGAATGAAGCGGAAAGTGTCGCTGGCTTGGAAGGCCTCTTCTATAAAAAACTATTTAAAAAAGAAAAGATTATGGGCTTTGGTCATAGAGTTTATATGAAAAAAATGGACCCAAGAGCATTAATGATGAAGGAAGCTCTACAGGAGTTATCCATACAAAATGGAGATGATTCGTTGCTTCGAAAATGTGAAGCAGGAGAAAGAATCATGGAAGTTGAGAAAGGGCTATACCCTAATTTAGATTATTATGCCGCACCGGTTTATGGCATGTTAGGAATTCCTATCCCACTTTACACACCGATTTTCTTTAGTGCAAGAACGGTTGGTTTATGTGCCCATGTCATTGAACAGCATGAAAACAACCGCTTATTTAGACCGCGGGTCATTTATTCAGGTGCACGTCATACCTTACCAAATTGAGGAGGAGTACGAGTAAATGCTGAAAACGAATGAAAAGGTTGAAACCGATGTTATTTTAACGGAAATTGCTGATTATGTATTGGATTATGAAATAACAAGTGAAGAGGCTTATCGCACGGCACATTATATCTTGCTCGATACAATTGGTTGTGGAATATTAGCGCTTGATTATCCTGAATGTACAAAACTACTTGGTCCTGTTGTGCCAGGAACGGTTGTACCTAATGGAACAAGAGTCCCTGGTACATCATTTGAATTAGACCCCATTAGAGGTGCATTTAATATTGGCTGTATGATTCGCTGGCTGGATTACAATGATACATGGTTAGCTGCTGAATGGGGGCATCCTTCTGACAACCTTGGTGGCATTTTGGCAGTTGCAGATTATTTAAGTAGGCAACGTCTTTCAGTTGGTAAAGAGCCAGTTAAAATGATTGAAGTCCTGGAAATGATGATCAAGGCTCATGAAATTCAAGGAATATTAGCGCTAGATAATAGTTTAAATCGCGTGGGTTTAGATCATGTACTGTTTGTTAAAGTGGCAACAACTGCTGTTACGGCAAAGATGCTTGGTGCAACAAAAGAAGAGGTGATTCATGCATTATCACTTGCATGGGTGGATAATTCTGCATTAAGGACATATCGTCATGCGCCAAATACGGGCTCAAGAAAATCATGGGCTGCTGGAGATGCGACAAGTAGGGGTGTTCAGTTAGCTATGATGGCTGTGAAAGGTGAAATGGGCTATAACAGTGTCTTATCTGCACCTAACTGGGGATTTGAAGACGTTCTGTTTAAAGGGCAAAAACTTACCCTACAAAGAGAGTTAAGTGCTTATGTAATGGAAAATGTGTTATTCAAAGTTTCTTATCCGGCAGAATTTCACGCGCAAACTGCAGCGGAGTGTGCCGTTTCACTTCATCAAAATGGCGATGTGGGTGATTTAAGCGATATCGATCGAATTACGATTACCACACATGAATCAGCGATTAGGATTATCGATAAAACAGGTCCATTACATAATCCAGCTGACCGCGATCACTGTATTCAGTACATTACAGCTATTGGTTTATTAAAAGGAAATATTCGCGCTGAGGATTATGAGGATGATGTAGCTAGCGACCCCCGAGTAGACAGCTTACGAGAGAAGATGGAGGTTGTGGAAGATCTGCAATACTCGAAGGATTATTTAGATCCGAACAAGCGCTCAATCGCTAATGCTGTTCAAATCCATTATAAAGATGGAACTTCTTCTGAGAAGATTGAATGTGAATATCCATTAGGTCACCGATTCCGCCGTGACGAAGCGATTCCAAAAGTATTGCAGAAGTTTGAGTATAATATTAAAACTCATTTTTCTAACAAGGCACAAACAAGCATTGCTGGAGCTGTTTCCGATCAAGAAACGTTAAAAGAGATGCCAGTGAATGAATTTATGAATTTATTCTTAATCTAGGAGGGGATGCAAGATGGCATGGATTGTTCATAAACCTGTGACTCAACAAGATTTAGCTGAGCAATTTCGTTCAAAAATGCTAGATAAGAATATATTGCAAATACCTGGGGCACATGATGCAATGGCAGGCTTAATGGCCAAACAAGCAGGCTTTCATGCTTTGTATTTATCAGGCGCTGCATATACGGCAAGTAAAGGACTGCCAGACTTAGGTATGGTTACATCTGCTGAGATGGCAGAGAGGGCGAAAGAAATTATTCGAGCAACTAATTTACCATTACTTGTTGATATTGATACGGGGTTCGGTGGGATATTAAATGCGGCAAGAACAGCTGTGGAAATGCAAGAAGCTGGAGTGGCTGCTGTGCAGATAGAGGATCAAAAGTTACCGAAAAAATGTGGCCATTTAAATGGAAAACAGCTAGTAACATCAGAAGAAATGATACAAAAAATTAGAGTGATTAAAGAAGTTGCCCCTCATCTAATGATAATAGCAAGAACAGATGCACGAGCGGTGGAAGGACTTGATGAAGCGATTGAACGAGCGAAAGCATATGCAGAAGCTGGAGCGGACGCTATTTTCCCGGAAGCATTAAAAACGGAAGAAGAGTTTAGTCTATTTTCACAAGCGATTTCCATTCCTTTACTAGCAAATATGACTGAATTTGGTCAGACTCCCTACTACTCAGCGGATGAATTTTCACAAATGGGCTTTCAAATGGTTATCTACCCTGTTACTTCATTAAGAGTGGCAGCGAAGGCATATGAAAACGTTTTTAATATCATTAAAGAAACAGGTTCACAAAAAGATGCGCTTGCTAATATGCAAACAAGAAAAGAACTATATCAAACAATCAGCTATGATGATTTTGAAGAATTAGATGATACATTAGCAAAAACAATATTGACAGAAGAATAATTGTCTAGGCGTTCGGTTATACAGCCGAGCGTCAATCTTCCTTAATTATTTTACTTCATAAAAGATTAGGAGAAATGAAAAAATGAACGCAAGGAATGAAATGATTATACAGCATCTTATTGGGGAAATGGCCAGCAATAAATACTTTATTAATGTGTTATTGCATAAAAAAGAAACGCTCAATGATAACCTTATTTGGCTTATGATGAAGTTGAAAAAACGTGGTGAAATGAAAATCACGGATATCTCTACAGATTTCTATATGTCCCCAGCAGCTGCAACGAATATGAGTGATAAATTAAAGGCACTTGGCTATGTAACTAAAAGTAGAGCACATAATGACCGTCGAATTGTTAGTGTTCGTTTAACACAAGAGGGAGCGTTCTATATTAATGCCTTATTTAATGCCTATTCGTATGAACAATTATGTTCTCTTCAACAGCAAGTATCTTCCATTAATACTTCTCTTGAAAAAATAGCAAAAATTATCTAATGGTTTTTTCCCGAATAAAAGAGGATAAGGTCATTTAACAGTAAGTTCTGTTTTACTCACCTTATCCATTTTTATATGATCTTTCGGATATCGTTCATATAATAATTGAAAGCCGTAATTAATTAATGCATAGGCGAAAGCAGAAATAAATAATGAAAATGATGTGAATTTGTACAGTTTATAATGACCAATTTTTTGAAAGAAAGCATTGAAAGGATAGGCAAACAAAAGGTCAATAATTAGATTAAGCCCGACATATCGAAAAAACTTTCCGTATGTTAAATGGAACACCCAAATATTAATTGTAAAAAATGGCCCCAATATAAAGGCAATTGAATCATAAACCATATATTTCTTTCCGCCCTTTACTCTCCACCATTTAAAAACAAACGATAATAATGTTTCAATTAAAAGGATGCAAGAGCAAAATAAAGTAACAGGAAGAAACCTTTTAATTGATTTACCAGGAATAAAAAACATCGTTCCCCATAAGATGATGGCATTAAATACACGAAAGAAATTAGCTGCACTCAAGTTTACCCTCCTCTAAAAACATTATTATCATTAGAATGTGATACATCAATAAAATTATGTGTGCAAGATGTATTTTTAAGAATATATCTAGTTGGTAAAAATGAACAATATAAAAAGAAATAATAAGCGGAGGCATTCTATCAAGGGAATTGGCATTCATCAATTTGGCGATATTCACCAATTACGTGACATTGTATTAGTAACACCACCAGTTGGTGATGACGAGATATTAATTCAAATAAAAGCGAGTGGAGTGTTAGAGAGTGATTGGCAATTAAGGTCTGGGCAATGTTTGAGCGACAATCTTAACTTACCGATCATTCTAGGAAGTTCCGGAGCAGGAATCATTAAAGCAATTGGAAAGGACGTCTCCCAGTTTAAAATTGGTGACAAAGTTTTCTTTCTAACAACTATTTCTGCATATGGTACATATGCCAACGAAACGATAGTCCCATCATCTCATGTTTGTCTCATGCCTCATAATTTAACATTCATTGAATCGGCTGCTCTATTAGAAAGTAGTATAGCGGCATGGCAAGCAACAGTAGAGGGGAGGGTGAGAGAAGGAAGCCATGTTCTAATTTTAGGTAGCCAAACGAATGTAGCTTTGATGCTCATTCAAATATTAAAGGCAATGGGAACAGTGGTAGGCATACTTTATGAAGATGTAAAGCAGAAAGATGTAATCCATATTGATGGGGATTGTCTGGATCCTATTTATAAGCAACGACGCTTTGATCTACTCATTGATACAATTGGACAAAGCTATCCATATTTAAGTGCGTTAAGGTGGTTGAAGCCAGAAGCAGAAGTGATAAAATTCACAAAACCGAAATATCAAGTCGTTGATAAAGAATGTTTGTCAATAAGATATATTACTACATACTCAATTAAGAAGGGGTTAGAACAGATAAAACAATTAGTAGAAAAAGGTAAACTAACTCCAGTTTTGGCACATGTGTATCCGCTGAACATTGAAGGTATACAAAAAGCCCACATAAAAAAACAATATGGTCACTGTCAGGGGGAAGTGGTTGTCTGCCATAGAGGATAAAAGTAGTTAAGATTTTTTGGAGTTTGATAAAATAACTACAATCATTTCGTAACGCGAAGTTCTCTAACTATCAAACACCTCTAGGCATGTTATAATAATTCATGAAAATTCAGAATAAGGGGGTCGCTACCTTTGACACTATTGCAAGATATTTATCAAAAATCACTCTACACTTTAAGCGGTCATGGAGTACGACAAGTGGAAGTGCTTAAAGAAGCCTTCCGACATATCCAGGAAGATGTTACAAGCGATATTTACGGCGAAGGTCAAATCATTGCAGAATTTGAAAAAAAGATGGCAACATTATTAGGAAAAGAAAAAGCAGTCTTCTTTCCGAGTGGAACAATGGCGCAACAAATTGCTCTGAGAATCTGGAGTGATAAAAAACAATCAAAAAAAATTGCCTATCTTCCATTATGCCACCTAGAAATTCATGAACAAGATGGCCCTCAGATGCTGCATCAATTTGATGTAACATTCGTCAGTGAAGAAAGTAGACCTGTAGGCTATGAAGAGATTAGTCACTTAGATGATTCATTCGCTGCATTGTTATTAGAGTTGCCGCAGAGAGAAATAGGTGGGTCCGTGCCCCCATTTTCAGAACTTCTGCAAATGGCGGATCATTGCCGCGAAAATAATATTAAACTACATTTAGATGGTGCGAGATTATTAGAAGTGCTGCCATATTATGAAAAGAGTGCTGAAGAAGTAAGTGCATTATTTGACAGTGTATATCTTTCTTTTTATAAAGGTGTAGGTGGGATCGCTGGAGCAATTTTAGCCGGTGATAAGTCTCTTATTGAAGAAGCAAAGGTTTGGAAAAGAAGGTTCGGCGGAGACCTCATTAGTCTTTACCCTTATATCATTCCAGCAGACTATTATTATGAAAAAAGAAAAGATAAAATGAAGCGATATTATGAAATATCACGATTTTTCGCTGAGCGATTTAATCAAATAACTGGTTTACATACAAAACCAAAAGTACCCCAATCAAATATGTTCCATCTTTATTTTGAAAAAGACATCGAGGATATAGAACAATTGTTGAAAATGGTGTATGAGGAATGTGGTGTGGGTATCACATCTAGAATTCAAGAGAAAGATAACGAGTATTTTGCTGAAATTAGTTTTGGTGATGCAGTTACGGTTATACCAGAAACAGTAATAGAAAAAATGTTTTTAACAATCAAACAAAATATATAATTCTTATTCATAGAATGAGAGAAAAAAATATATACAGGAAAGCAAAAAGCTGCTTATGCAGGCTATTAGGAAGAAATATTGATGACTCCCTTTTAGGAAAAATATAGAAATGCAAGAGGCGATAGATATGAGAAGAAAGACAATGCTATCAATGTACTGAAAGGTGAGTTTTCTGAAAAGTAAGCTTATCAAGATTGAAAATAAAAAGATGAGAAGGATAAGTAGAACTTTAAATGATATCAATGGACATTCCTCCTTCTATAAAATTTGTAATGGATCTCTGAAGTAGCCTTTATATTAGTATATGTATACATAATGAATCTTCTCAAAAAAAGGGTACCGTTCATCAAAAAACGGCAAATATCACAGTTTGATAATAAGGAGATGTTAACAATTAAGGTGATCATTATCGGATCAGGCATAGTTGGAGCGAGTGCTGCTTATCATTTAAGTAGAAACGGCATCGATGTTACAGTAATTGATGCGAACCATGAAGGTAGGGCATCTGCTGCAGGAGCTGGCATTGTTTGTCCATGGATTACTCATCATAAACATCCAGATTGGTATACATTGGCTCGAAGGGGAGCTTTGTATTATGGAGAGCTCATTAAAGAATTGGAACATGATGGTGAATGGGATATCGGATATAAACAGGTTGGTGCACTGGCGATAAGCAAAGAGGATGAGGTAATAAAACAATTTCAAGCGGAGGCAATGAGCAAACGGGCTGCAGGTACGCCTGAGGTAGGAGATATTAAGCGCTTATCAGGGGAGGAAGCACGAGGTTTATTCCCACTATTGAATAGAGAGTATCAAGCACTTTATGTGAGTGGGGGAGCTAGGGTAGATGCACATTTACTTTGTCAAGCGATGCACAGAGCCTCTTCCTTACATGGGGCTCAATTTGTAGAAGGCAAAGCAAGTCTTACTCTAAAGAATGGGCATGTAGTCGGGGCAGAGGTAAATGGGAAATTATATGCGTGTGATCAGATCATTGTAACGACTGGCGCATGGACAAATGAGTTGCTTTCACCCCTTCATTATTCTATTGCTATTAAACCGCAACGTGGACAAATTATCCATTTCGGTGTGAAGGAACATATTACTTCAGACTGGCCAGTTGTTATACCGGATTCTAGTTACTATATGCTTGCCTTTGATGATCAAAGAATCGTTGTAGGTGCAACGAGAGAAACGGGGGCAGGATTTGACTATCGATTGACAGCTGGAGGAGTGAAAGAAGTGATTGAAGCAGGACTGGAGATGGCGGCATCATTAGAAAATAGTTCAATTTCCGAGATGCGTGTGGGTTTTAGACCAATGGGACCCGACACCCTTCCGTTATTAGGTAAACTGGAAGGACATCCTAATGTCACTATAGCAACAGGCTTGGGGCCGTCAGGGATAACAATGGGTCCTTACATAGGCGTAGTAGCTAGTGAAATCGCTTTGAATCATACTTTACCATTTGATCTTACTCCTTATGACCCCTTAAGATAATGAATGATGTTTTGCCTTGGTCATTGTTACCAAGGCAATTATTTTTGGAAAGGATGAGGTTTGTGATTTATAAAAAAGAGATAAAGGGTCAGGTTATAGAAGTGAAAATGGAATGGACGGAAGAGTAGAATTTTCGCTTGAAATAATCTCCATGTAATCTGCCGTTCATTGTAAGTGGAAATTGATTGCGTGAAAATATAAAACTTATGGTATGTGTAGCTTAAGAAGTAAAAGTAAACGGGAGAATTGCCTAAAAAGAGGATGGAATCCGAGCGGAAAAAGAATTAGGCGTCATTCGCTAAGGAAAAACGCGCTAAAGATGATAGGGGATAAGGGGAAGAAAATTCCCCAAAATTTGTTCGATATTGATTCATAGGTTAATTACTTAATATGATATGGATGTTATTACCCACTTGCTTGATCTCTCCCAAAAAATGGCCAATCCCTTCTATAAAAATGCCATCTATTGTCTGTTCCGGAGGATGATCAATGACAAATTGTAGCTGTAAAACATCGTTTAATCCATTTTCTGTTAAGGCTAATACAGGTTGTGAAAAATATATGGACTGCTCTTGAAGACGTATGGTCATACCGTTTTTATGAAGGAAGTTTTTATGCGATTGTATGATATTCATAGGATCAAATTGTTGAATCCTGCCTTTGCCTATCAATGTAAGAAGCAACCCATTTGTTTTTTTAAAACTGCTAATTTCAATTTCTTTATTCATTTCAGCTTCCCGAATAAGATCGTCTAAGGAAGCCAGATGCATTTTCTTTGGTGCTCTAGCTATTGGTTCAAATTCTTTTTGTAAGATTTCATAAATAGTTAGTTGATGTTCGAATAATTCTTCTTTCCATTTTGGAGAGAATTTCTCAAGTAATAAACAAATAGCTAAACCTGAGGGATAGCAACTATGTCTTATACTATTTGTCATAATAGAGTAGTCTGTTAATGACTTTAAATAACGCTCAAGTACCAGTTCATCTGTTTGATTGACGATATCTTTATATGCAAGGAATTCGATAAAAAACGCCGGTCCTTCAATTGTTTCAATATGGCTTTCATACTGAACCAACTCATAGTACTGCTCTTTTCTTTTTTCTCTCCAATATATGAAGGCTTGAATCGCTTCTCTTTGTTTATTGATATTCTTAATACTTAATGCGCGGTTAAGACACTCTCTTTCTTGGATTCTCCATTGAATATTTTCTCTTTCAAGAGGATAAGCAATCCCTACTAATTCATTGGGAAAACGCTTTTCTTTCATATGATATTGATGGCAATGAAAAAGCTCATGAATAAGGGTGGCGTATACTTCCTCTTTATTAAGATTATTTATGTCGACAACGGCTGTTGCTTCATTTTCGAAAATTATTGAGGTAGAGCCCGTAAATTGATTGTTCCATGGGAGAATGACTTCTTGACCATTAAATTGAGGATGCTGATATAAATAAACAGATTCATGATTATAATAGGCATAAGGTGAAGCGATAAAATGTGGCCAATAGTTTGGGAGTATTGTATGAATGGTAGTCACTTCAGTTAATTGTTGGTTAATCATAATCATCTCCTTCATCAGAAGTATTAGTAAATGATAATATATAAACCTAGTGCAATAATAGATAGGATAATCAGGATAATATATATAAGTGAAAGGTTTCTACTGTTTTTCTTTGTAGAAGATCGGTAATTGTCATCACTGCGACTTGTCAATAATAAAGTACCAACAATAGCAGCAATGAGTAAAAAGATAATAATGCCGTATAATACAGTCATGAGGTTCTCCTTTTCTCATACTTTTCAATCAACAAGGGGTATCTAGTCAAATGTCTTTCTTATGATTATAATGGAAGAGGTTGTATTTTTATAGCTATAAATTGTCACTTCTTTTTGAAGATATTGTGAAAAGGTTTACTTAAAAAGTTATAAATACTTTTTTAGTGTTACAATATAATTGAAATTTCTTATGGAAGGGAAAGTTCCTCTTGTTATGGAGAAAGGTATTAGCATGAATAATTCAATGCAGCAACTTGAAAAGCGTCAACCAATTACAAAAATTCTAGCTGCTACCATTAAAACAGGGATTATTAAATCCAATTTGTTTCCAATGTTCGCAGGGTTAACGCTCGCCTTATATACGTATGATTATGGTATTTTAGACAAGATACCAGCAATATTATTTGCCTTATTTGGTTCTATTTTTATTATCGGCTCTGCCGGTGCCTTCAATAATATTTATGATAGAGATATTGACTCTATTATGGAGCGTACGAAGACTAGACCTACAGTAACAGGAGATATCACTACTAAATCAGTGTTAATTTTAGCGACAGTGATGGGATTAGTAGGTATTATTTTGTTATCATTAGCAACTCCGCTAGCAGGATTGCTCGGTTTTTTAGGTTGGTTTTTTTATGTTGTACCTTATACTATGTGGACAAAAAGAAGAACCATTTATAATACGGAAGTTGGGAGTATCTCGGGAGCGATGCCTCCTTTAATCGGATGGGCTGCTATTCATCCAGATATTTTACACCCGGCAATATTAGGTCTATTCGTCATTCAAGTTATTTGGCAAATGCCACATTTTTATGCGATTGCCATTCGTAAACATGATGACTATAAAGCGGCAAATGTACCGATGTTACCTGTTGTAAAAGGAATACGTCGCACCTATTTACAAACAAATGTCTATCTTGTTTTGTTAATTTTAACAAGCTTTTTATTTTGGCCATTAAGCCCAGGGTTAACACTCGTATCATTGTTACTTGGTATTGGTTGGTTAATTCTTAGTATCTATGGTTATAAGAAGATGGATCCGAAGAAATGGGCAAACGCTTTATTCGCCTATTCACTTATCCATATGACAGTCCTTTTTTCAACTGTGATTATTTATTCTTTAGTTGGGATTATTTTTAATTTGAAGTAATTAAGTATGCGATCTTAGCATCATTTGAACTCGAACAATACAGTGTTCGAGTTTTTTTATTTGGTGAGCAAGTTGGGCAGTGGACAGTTCGATGTTCGTTCTTGCCAGTTCGCATGAAGTGCATGTGATGGTGATCAGAATAGGGGGTAACGCATCGCATCAAAAATCCGTGGCGAGGGTAAAAATTGATAGGAAAAGGCAAGAAACGCGTCAAAAATACGTGGTGAGGGTAAAAATTGATAGGAAAAGGTAAGAAACGCGTCAAAAATCCGTGGCGAGGGTAAAAATTGATAGGAAAAGGTAAGAAACGCGTCAAAAATCCGTGGCGAGGGTAAGATTTGATAGGAAAAGGTAAGAAACGCGTCAAAAATACGTGGCGAGGGTAAAAATTGATAGGAAAAGGTAAGAAACGCGTCAGAAATCCGTGGCGAGGGTAAGATTTGAAAGGGAAAGGCAAGAAACGCGTCAAAAATACGTGGTGAGGTTAAAAATTGATAGGAAAAGGTAAGAAACGCGTCAAAAATCAGTGGCGAGGGTAAGATTTGATAGGAAAAGGCAAGAAACGCGTCAAAAATCCGTGGTGAGGGTAAAATTTGATAGGAAAAGGTAAGAAACGCGTCAGAAATTCGTGACGAGGGTAAAAATTGATAGGAAAAGGTAAGAAACGCGTCAAAAATTCGTGGCGGGAGAAAAATTTGATTGGAAAAGGCAAGAAACGCGTCAAAAACGCGTAGCGGGAGAAAAATTTGATTGGATAAGTTAACAAACGCGTCAAAAATCCATGGCGGGAGAAAAATTTGATTAGATACCTGACGAGGAGGCGACTAAAAGCAGTGTCAAGTCGCCGAGTTATTTACTTTAACCATTAAGTAGATCAGATGCTACCGGATCCTTCTCGTGAGCGAATTGAATTTTATTCATTAATACATGGTTAATGGCATAAGAAAAGTAGCGCCCTGCCTTCCGAATGTTTTTAAGGTTTTCTTGCTTCCTTTTGTTTAATATTAACGATTGGCAGCTTAGAGGTATAATTCAGCATTTCTATCAATTGTTCGGTCATATGCGTCGGACTATATTTAAAACCTCCTTTTACCCAGGAAATAATAAGTCCATAGAGGCCATATACATGATAGTTTGTTAATAATTCATGATTAATGGCATTTGGGATGTGATCAAAGCCAATTTCATCATAGGAAAGCTGTGTTAAAACGGAAATAATCTTATCTTGAAATCCAGAGAGTGCGTGAGAATGTATCATTACTGAATAGAAACTTCCGTATTGATATACATGTTCAAAAATCTTTACACTTGATGTTGTTAAATCTTCAATATGTAATTTTCCAATGCCGATATATGGTTCGCGATAGCTCCGAATAAGGTCATCAAATATATCGTTGGTTAATTCTTCTAGTAATTCTTCTTTCGTCTGAAAATGCTTATAAAAGGTGCCGCGATTTAAATCCGCTTTTTGTACAAGGTCAGTTACTGTAATTTTTTCAAACTCTTTTTCAGCCATTAAAGTAATAAGAGCATCTTTTAGCCCTTTTTTAGATTTATGAATTCTTCGATCATTTTTCATCAACAATTCACCTTCCCTTTGTTGATTAACTTTTATTAATATACAAGTAATACCCAATGTATTTATTATTGAACAAATGCTATCTGTTTTGCATATTGTTACTTAAATTATAGAAGATTAAACTGAAAGAGTACAAACTATTTTGATAGCGCTTTAATGAAGGTGCATAAATGAAAGGGGTAATTTTCTATGAAACTAAAAGATCAAGTAGCCATTGTAACAGGTGCGGCATCTGGTATGGGAAAAGCAATTGCTGAGTTATACGCAAAAGAAGGTGCAAAAGTGGTTGCTGTCGACTTAAATAAAGCAGGTGTAGAAGCGGTTGTTGAAGCTATTAAAACGAGTGGTGGACAAGCACTAGCTCTTGGAGTAAATATTGCTAAATTAGATGAAGTTGAAGGGATGATTGATGCTGCTGTAGAAGAATACGGTACATTAGATATCTTAGTGAATAATGCAGGTATTATGGATGCAATGGAACCTGTAGGAGACATTACAGATGAAAAATGGGATCTTATCTTTGATATCAATACAAAAGGTGTGATGCGAGCTATGCGCAAAGCTATCCCGATTTTCCTTGAAAAAGGAAAAGGCGTGATTGTAAACACAGCTTCAACAGGCGGTTTAAACGGTGCGCATGCTGGGGCAGCATATGGAGCATCTAAGCATGCAGTTGTTGGCTTAACAAAAAACACTGGTTTTATGTATGCAAAAGAAGGAATTCGTTGTAATGCTATTGCTCCTGGTGGGGTGGCTACAAATATTGGGGCTGCATTAAAACAACCGAATGAATTTGGTATGAGCCGTACGCAACTAGCATCAGCGGTGATGCCACGTGTCGGAACACCGGAAGAAATTGCGAAAGTGGCTTTATTTTTAGCTTCTGATGAATCGAGCTTCGTGAATGGTACGGTCATTACAGCTGACGCTGGTTGGACAGCAGCATTTTAATATACTATTTATACTTGCAGTTATAATTCCATATGTAAATGAAACCCAAACTTAACTTGTTTGGGTTTTTTTATTGATAAATTATCTCAATCTCTTGGTTCCTGTGATATTTTTTTAGGTTCTTATTTAGTGATTCTCTTTTAATGGTATATGAACTGATCATGACTTAAAACGTGTTTGTTTTACAGCCGCCTTTAGATGAAAGGGAATCAAAGTTTCCACCTAAACTACAACAATGAAAGCAATTTCATCATACGGCATCCCATTGCTCCCATTGCTTGTGATAAACTAAATATAATCAAAATGGAGAGAAGTGTTCGAGATGAAACAGGAAGTACTTATTAAATAGAACAATGTGCAGGTGATAAAAAAATAGAGGTACGGGGGGATGTTTAATTGGTATTAAATCATAGAGGGTTCGATGAATGGGCGAAGGAGTATGATCAATCCGTAAAATTATCTGAGGGAAAAGAGGCTTATCCTTTTGCTGGTTATCAAGACGTAATTAATCTTGTATATCATATGGCAGGACATCACCCGTCATCAACCATTTTAGATGTAGGGTTTGGCACGGGGACCTTAACAAAGCGATTGTACGATGACGGTCATAGCATCTATGGAATTGATTTCTCAAAAGAAATGATAGCCATTGCAAAGGAAAAAATGCCAAACGCTTATCTTTTTCAAAGAAATATGGAAGAAGGTCTTCCATTCGAATTTGAGAAGGAAAAATTTCATGCCATTATCTCTACCTATGCACTTCATCATGTAACAGATAGAAAAAAAATTGAATGGATTCAACAGCTATCCTTTTCGTTGCATGAAGGAGGGTCAATTATTATTGGAGATATTGCCTTTGAAACAAGAAGTGCGCATGATCAATGTAAAAACAGAAGTTATGAGGATTGGGATCATAGTGAATTTTATACCGTCTATGAGGAAATAAAGGAAGAATTAGTAGCATTAAAGTTTAAAGTAGATTATAAGCAAATCTCTCATTGTGGAGGCGTATTATTCGTCCGACGTTAACTATAAGACCCACTAAAGTGAGAAAGGAATGAACCATGAATAAAAAGCAGAAGAGAATTGAGCAAATAACACGTTTGCATTCACCATTAAGATGTCCTATTTGTAAGGGAGATTTGAAGGTGGAAGACAATAGTCGACTAATCTGTAGCCATCGTCATAGTTTTGATATTACAAAGCAGGGCTATATCAACGTCTTAACGCATAAAGTAAACAGTCATTATGATAAGGAGTTATTTGAAGCAAGAAAACAAATCATCACAAAAACAAAACTATACAATCCGTTACAACAATTAATCATTTCGCATATAAAGGAGCTTAGTCCAGGACAGATGATTGCTGATGCTGGTTGCGGTGAAGGCTCGCATTTACATATGATCTTAGAAAAGCTAAATGTAACTGAGCAAAAGTATGTAGGAGTCGGTTTAGATATTGCTAAAGAAGCAGTTAAAATGGCAGCTGGCAATGATGATGAGTGGATATGGCTTGTTGGGGATTTGGCGAATCTACCTTTCACGGACCATTCTGTAGATGTGCTATTAAATATTCTATCACCTTCTAATTATCAGGAGTTTAAAAGGGTGTTACGAAAGGGTGGCATCGTAATTAAAGTTGTGCCTCGACCTAATTATTTATTTGAGTTAAGAAGTGTGTTATCGAAAAATAATCACTATGATAATCAAGAGATACTACAACTGTTTAAAGAACATTTTCATGTTATCAGTCAAAAAAGTTTGCATTACACTGTTGAACTTAGTGGTGAGGAGAAGAAACAACTTGTGAAGATGACACCCCTCACATGGAGTGGACAAGAAAATACGAAGAGGTTATTTGTTGAAGGTGATCTTAATGAAATCACGATTGACCTTGAAGTGATTGTCGGTAAATTAAAATAGAAGTGAAGCTGGGGACATACATCATAATCCCTGGATTTATTTATACATTCTGCCTCGTGTATAAATGAAGGGAGGAGGCAAGTATGCAAGAAGAGATAATAGAAGCGCTAAGGTTAAGAAAAGAAGGTCAATGGTTATTATCTAATCAGCGATTTTTAAAGATGTTGGAATCTTTCCCCGATGATGCAAACCTTTTATATCAAAGTGCTTGGAGTTACGACTTGCTCGGTGAAGAAAGAAAGGCTGTGCCCCTTTATGAAAAGGCCATTCAAAAGGGATTAAAAGAGGGATTGGAAGGGGCTTATATTGGTTTAGGAAGTACACTTAGAACGTTAGGGGAATATGAAAAATCTAAAGCAATATTAGAGGAAGGAATCAATCAATTTCCCCATAACGGTGCACTAGTAACATTTTTAGCGATGACTTTATATAACTTAGAGGAACATGAATTAGCGATGAATCATTTGTTGAGATTATTGGCTAATACTTCAAGGGATGAATCAGTTTCTGCTTATCAAAAAGCAATTCATTTTTATCGCGAGCAATTGAATAAAACATGGGAGTAGGTAAGCGTCGAATGATTAATATAGCAGAGTTACAAAAAGAGGTTGGACAATTTAGTAAGAAAAAAGGCTTTGATAAAAACAGCGTGGAGGCTCGTGCACTCTTTCTAATGACGGAGGTAGGTGAAGTGGCAAAGGAAGTATTATCACTTTCATGGGAAGAGGATAAGGAAGTGGTGAAAGAACGCCTAGGTTTAGAGCTATATGATGTAGTATGGAATGTGTGCGAGCTAGCGAATAAATTAGATATAGATTTAGAGAAAGCTTTTGTACAAAAGAGTGAAATTAATCGCAGCAGAACTTGGGAATAAAAAAAGTGGTTGAATGAAAATCAACCCCTTTGAATAATTAGTAATGATCTTGAATCTTGAAACGAATGGAAAAGGTTGTCCCAGAAGAGTCTGTAGTAAAATCAATATTAGCATTGTTTCTTTTGGCAATGGCAAACGAGATAGCTAACCCAAGACCAGTTCCCTTTTCTTTTGTTGTGAAAAAGGGGGTAGAAATCTTGTTCATTACTTCAGGGGCAATTCCTGCACCTTCGTCTGTTATAGATAATACGACTTGACCACGATCTAAGTATGTACGGATATGTATAGATGCTTTCGCATTCATTGCATCTAAAGAATTATTTACCATATTAATGATTAACTGACGGATTTCGTTTTGATCTAAATTTAATAGTGGTAAAGGGTGCAGCTGAAGATGGATTTTTTTATTTTCTTTAATGGCTCTCGTCTCTAGCAATGGGTAGATAGATTGAATAATTTCGTTGAGATGTTCCTTCTCTTTTCGACTAGGCTTATTCTTGGCCATATCTAGAAACTCACTAATAATGGAATTGACACGATCAATTTCATTAATCATTAATAGAAAAATTTCTTGGTATTTTAGTAAATCTTCATTTTTTTCTACTAACTGAAGAAAGCCTTTCACAGTTGTTAATGGATTACGTACTTCATGGGCTACACCAGCTGCCATTTCCCCAATTAACCGTAATTTTTCATAGTAAGCTCTTCTTTCATTTTCTTTCTTCGTCTCTGTTATATCCTGCATAATAACTAGAAGACCTTTTGTATCGGGTATTGTTTTCACTTTAAAATAATTAGTATTTGCATATGAAAGGTCAAAGCTAATCCCTTTTTGCTTCTTGTATGATTGATATAATTGTTTACATACTTTCCTACATAAATCTGGAATAGCCTCACTAATATTTCTGCCTAGTATTTCGTCTTTTACGATATTAAACATATTTTCTGCTGAACGATTAACAAATAAAAGTTGCATATCCTTGTTTAAATAATAGCAGCCATCAGAAATATTTAGGAGTATCTGGTGGAGGTGCATATTATTTAATCGATTCTCTTCGGGTAAGATAGAAAAGTTCTTGGTCGTAGTCATCTGATGTAAACTCACTCCTCTCAAATGATTGTTAGTTTAATAAAGAGGCTAAGAGGTTTGCTCGAAGCCTCTTTATAAAAACAATACTTCTCTATTCTATTGTGATGGAGTATAGACCAAATCCATTATTACTTGGCCCAATATATTGAATGGGGCTATTTTCATTAAGTAAATCTTTAGCCTCTATGGACGATTCAAATTGAATGTTTGGTGTATTT
The DNA here is from genome assembly GCF_020171845.1 of Cytobacillus kochii. Taxonomy (GTDB): domain Bacteria; phylum Bacillota; class Bacilli; order Bacillales; family Cytobacillaceae; genus Cytobacillus; species Cytobacillus kochii. Next base: position 142,267 of record NZ_JAIVAM010000002.1, read on the forward strand.
AAAACAGACGTGAATGTCCAGTTATTATCTGCCGTAGGATCGATGGTGCCTTGCTCAAGAATGTAATCAATGATTACTTGTCTGTTTTCATCTGGATACATAGTAACTGATTGTTGGTTTCTTACACCTGGGAACTGCCCACTTGCGCGATAATTATTAGTCGCTACAATGAAGTTTTGCTCAAGATTAATCGGTGAACCATTATAGCTTAAACCTTTGATTCTATTCGCATTTTCATTGATCAATTTTCCTTCAGTATCATATTTGGCAGGCTCTGTTACATCAATTTCATAAGTGACTCCGTCTATCACATCAAAGTTATATGTTGGAAATTGCTCATTTATTAAAGGTTGTGTTTGTTCCTCACCAGGTAAGATTTGATTAAACTGACCAGCAGACATTTCTAACCATTCTTTTATATCAGCGCCGGTGACTTTAATGGCTGCAACCGTGTTTGGATACAAATATAAATCAGCGACATTTTTAATCGCTATCGTTCCTTCAGGTATATAAGTATAATAATTTGCTCCATTACGTCCGCCAGCTTTAAAAGGAGCTCCAGCAGATAAAATCGGAGTACCCTCTTCTGGTGTGCCAGCTAGTTGTTTTTCTAAATACCATTTCTGTGCATTTGTAACAATTTGAATGGAGGGATCATCTTTTATTAATGCAAAGTAACTATGAATATTGGCAGTCGTATTGCCAACAGGTTGTCTTACATATTCTAACGTTTGTTCATGAGAAAGTTGGATGGCATCGAGTATGTCTGGATCGGCAATTGTATTGGTTTCGCTTTCTGAATTATATACGCTTCGCAATTCAGACTGGACATTGTTTACTTTCCAATGTCCAAAGGAAGTGGTAAGTGATAAATCAATGACACCTAAATGATTACCCCAGTTACCAGGCATAACAACGGGTACACCATTAATTGTCCCTTTCTCTTCATTCACTCCCGGTAAGTCTGAAAAGTCTCCTGGAAAGAGCTTATGGTTATGACCAGAAATAATAGCATCGATTCCTTTTACTTTTGTTAGCGCATATGTAGCATCTTCATCCATCTCTGTATAATTTTCCGTTCCCATTCCAGAATGAGCGAGGACAATAACTAGATCGGCACCGGCTCTTTTCATTTTAGGAATGGTTTCTTTAACAGATTGGACGATATCTTTCGTATAGACTTTCCCTTCTAAATTCGCTCTATCCCATTCAGTTATTTGTGGTGTCACAACACCAGTTACACCGATATTTAATAAGTGAGGAAATCCCCTCTCATCTCTTACTATTTTTCTAATGATTTTGTATGGCTGGAAATACTGCTTTTCCTTCCCTTTCCCTTTTTTTACGTGATAGACATTGCTGTTCACATAAGGGAAGGGGGCATCATTTAATGTTTCATTTAAAAATGATAATCCATAATTAAATTCATGATTCCCTACAGTAGCAGCATCATAATCTAGAAGCTTCATAGCTTGGAATACCGGATGTAATTCTCCCGGTTTGATTGGATTGATTTTAGCTTTATAATCCCCAAGAGGATTCCCTTGAATCAGATCACCATTATCGAAAAGAAAGCTATTACTCTCCTCTGCCCTTGCTTCTTTAATTAATGTGGCTGTTTTTGCCAGTCCGAAATCCTCCACTTCTTTGTCTTGATAATAATCGTATTTGGAAAGGTGGGTGTGGATATCAGTCGTCCCCAATAAGCGAATATCTACTTTGCTTTTAAAAGGACTTGGAAAATGATTCGTTTCTGCTGCCTCTGCATGATAAATTCTTGGTAAAGAAGAAATAACGAGGATAATAGTAAGACATAAAAAAGTAATTTTCCTTATCAAAATCGACACAACTCCTCTGTATTCATTTTTTAACCTTCGCTCGGAACCATCTAATAAATAATCTATTTTTCAACATAATAGTAACTATTTTCTATTTTTTTTGATAGAGGAGAAAAGAAGGGTTTTTGTTGAAGAATTTCCTTAGAATAACAAGGAAGAACAAGAATTCTTGTATAATGGGGGACTTTTATCGTGAGTATTTCCAAAAAAATAGTTCAAATGTTTTCTTCATTTCTTTTTCATTGCATCATCACGATTACTTAGATTTTTTTGATGGAATTAAGTTTAGTTATTGATATTAACGATGTCCGAATGCAAAATATGATTCTAAGTAAAAGGAGAGGATATTTTAAAATGCCGTTGCATAGGATGGTAAAGTAGCTTTTACTGAATGATATATAAGGGGGTTGGACGAGCATGATGTATGATTGTATCATTATAGGCGGTGGTCCGGCGGGGTTAAGCGCAGCTTTAGTATTAGGTCGAGCAAATAGAACTGTACTGATACTTGATCATCATCGTCCGAGGAACCGATTTACCACCTATTCACATGGTTTTTTGACACGTGATGGCATAGAAGTAGAACAGTTTAGACAGACAGCTTATGAGGAAATCATGCATTACCCTTCTGTTACAATAAAAAATCATGAAGTAATCCATGCAAGGAAAAATGACCAATCTTTCGTTATAGTGACGTTAGATAAAGAAGTATTCGAAGGAAGAAAAATCATCGTTTCAACCGGAATTAGAGAAAGACTACCCCAAATTAAAGGATTAACCCCCTTGTATGGAAAAAGTGTGCATAATTGTTTTTATTGTGATGGTTGGGAGTTGAGAGAGAAGAAAATTGCTGTTTTATACGATCATCTTGGTTCGCTTCATTTGATCAAACTTATTCACCAAATAACTAAACACATAGTAGTATGTACCAATGGTTTTCCGATAGATAGTAGAACAAGGGATCAGTTACAAAGTAAACAAATCCTTATCATAGATTTTCCGATTAAGGAATTAGTTGGAGAAGCAGGAAGTCTTTCTGCTATTCTCTTTACAAATGGTAGAACTGAAAGGGTTGATTCCCTTTTTGTCAGTCCAAGATGGGAACATAATGGCACCATTTTATATGGATTAGGCTGCAAGAAAGATGTAAATGGTAGAGTAGTTCGTGATATTCATAATCGGACGACTATATTTGGTGTGTATGCGACTGGTGACGCTGCATTTATATCTCCTTCTCAAGTAGCGATTGCTGTTGGCGATGGTTCGCGTACGGCTATAACCGTTTCAGGTGATTTGGCAAATGAGGATTTTAAATAGAATTTCATTTGGCTCACGTTTTTTGTAGGTTATTGTTTGTTCCCCCTTTCACATCCTCCCACAATTTTCTTCATAAAAAATAATCAATTCCTTACATTCTTCATTGTTATTTTTTTATTAAAGTACGAATGATTGGGACATATGTCCTTTTCAAAAAATGTTTGTTATCTTTAAATAAGAAAAGGAATGAAGAGGAGATGGGTGTTGGACATGAGTCGAGTGGACGTTCAGTTTTATATGGATAAATATAATCTGCACAAGGTGTTACCGGAAAGGCTGTATCCTCATCTGAGCTTGCATACTGTAGAAAAGGGAGAGCAGCTTTGTAGACAAGGAGAACAGGCGAAGGCATTGTACATCGTAGTAAAAGGGAAAGCAAAAGTATTTACGACATCTATGGAAGGAAAAACACTTGTACTTTCATTTCAAACACCGATTGAGTTGATCGGGGATATTGAATATATCCAAAACATTGATATTATCAATACGGTTGAAGCGGTATCCTCAGTAACAGTTATAAAAATCCCTTATAAATTTCTCCGTAAACATTGCGAACAATATTCACCGTTTCTCATGTTTTTGCTAAAGGTTATTACGGATAAATTTAATGCAAAGTCAAATTTTTTAAAATTGAATGTGCTTTATCCAGTAGAAGTCAGACTAGCTAGCTATTTATTATCGCATTCATTTGATGAGGAACACTCATTAGTAACGGGTATGCATAGTACAAAAAATTTAAAAGATACGGCTAATCTCATTGGAACGAGTTATCGCCACTTAAATCGAGTGATTCAACAGTTTAGTGAACTTGGTTTAATTGAAAGAAAAGACAAATGGATTCAGATTAAAGATTGGGAGGGCCTGAAGGAAATGGCTGGTTCGTCCCTATATGAATGAAACAACAGGAGAGGCTATATATGAAAAAGTATCAATATTTATTTTTTGATGTGGACGACACATTATTAGATTTTAGACATACGGAAAAAAGAGCATTAGAGCGTTTGTTTGAACAAGAAAATATCGTATTAACTGATGAGTTAAAAGGGGATTATCACCGGTTTAATAAAGGGTTATGGCATGCGCATGAACGGGGAGAGATTGGCAAAGAGGAACTTTTAAACACGAGATTTACCGAGTTCTTCCGACTTTATGGAAAGCAAGTAGACGGCTTAACAATGGAACGGAGTTACCGCAATTTCTTATCCGAAGGACATGAACAATTAGATGGTGCGCTCTCGCTTATTCAACAACTATCGACGCAATATGAACTTTTTATTATGACGAATGGTGTAGCGCAAACGCAAAATCGCAGGTTACGTGATTCCGGGTTGTTTCCTTATTTTAAAAATATCTTTATCTCAGAAGAAACTGGTTTTCATAAGCCTATGAAAGCATACTTCGATTATTGTTTCCAGCGTATAGATCAGTTTAATTGTGGAAAAGCACTCATCATTGGTGATTCTTTAGTAGCTGATATAAAAGGTGGTCTTGCTGCGGGAATGGATGCCTGTTGGATGAATGTTGCAAAAGTAGCTAATGATACAGACATTACACCCACATATGAAATCAATAAGCTAGTTGAGCTCTTACCTATATTAGAAAGGAGGGAGTGCATTGACTCATAATCCAAAAGGGAAAGAACGATTGATACTAGCATTACTTTTAGGGATGCTAGCGACATTAGGACCATTAAATATAGATATGTATTTACCAAGCTTTCCGAGCATTGCTTCGGACTTAGAGACATCGGCTTCTATGGTCCAATTGAGTTTAACGGCTTGTTTAATTGGTTTGGCTGTTGGACAATTGGTGATTGGTCCGATTAGTGACGCAAAAGGAAGGAGAAAACCACTTTTAATTTCTATTCTACTTTTTGCTGGTGCCTCTTTTTTATGTGCGGTTGCCCCTAATATTACAACCCTTGTTATTGCAAGATTTTTGCAAGGAGCTACTGCCTCTGCGGGAGTTGTCTTATCGAGAGCGGTTGTAAGAGACACATTTAGTGGAAGAGAACTAACGAAATTTTTTGCGTTATTGATGGTCATTAATGCGGTTGCTCCGTTAGTCGCTCCCATTGCAGGGGGAGGCATTTTGCTTTTTCCTTCTGCGAGTTGGCATTGGATATTTATAAGCTTAGGAATCATAGGGTTAATCATTTTTCTAATTGTATTTTTAAAACTTAAGGAATCCTTACCTGTAGAGAAGCGTAGACCAAGCTCTTTAAGATCCACGTTTCGGACAATGGCAGAGTTGAGTACAGACCGTTCTTTTATTAGCTATGCTTTAATCGTTGGATTTGTTCATGGAGGAAGTTTTGCATATGTTTCAGGTACGCCGTTTGTTTATCAAGGGATTTATGGTGTCTCACCGCAAGTATTTAGTATTCTATTTGGCATAAATGGACTTGCAATTATAACTGGGAGCTCCATCGTAGGTCGTTTAGGCGGAAAAGTGACAGAGAAAAAATTGTTAAAAATAGCAGTCACAGTTGCTGCATCGTCGACATTATTCTTACTTTTGATGACGATTATAAAAGGACCGCTTGCATTAATCGTCATTCCAATCTTTATTTATATGCTCTCAATGGGAATGGTTTTGACAAGTTCGTTTACATTAGCAATGGAATTCCAAGGACATCGAGCAGGCAGTGCAAGTGCCATTTTAGGAATGCTTCCTCTTGTGGTAGGAGCGACGGTTTCTCCATTAGTAGGGTTGAATGAATCAACAGCTATACCGATGGGAGCTATTTTGTTCGTTACATCCTTTATTGGTTTTACCCTCTTTTTCACTTTTGCCAATCGTGAGGAAAAGCCACAAATAAATGTGTAGAAGCATAGGATGAATCATTCATCTGAACAAATTGGACTGCATCTCAATTGTTAGAAAACAATCTAACAAATGGAGGTGCAGTTTCTTTATGGGCAAATGATAGGAAGAATAAGGAGGGGAACGCTTTTTACTAAAAATTTTTGCACCTAATTAAAAAGTCATGAAAAATCTGTACTGATTGAGCTTGTATTGATTAATCAACAGTTACGAAAGGTATCAAGTGGGTAGGTAATGGAGGAGTTAAGTAGGTTTGGGGCATAGGAAATTAGAAGTTTTCCTTATCATAGAAACATCTATGGATCAAATAAATGGCTCGCTCAAGCAATAAAAGGAAAAGTTTTTAAAAGATTATGAATGCTAGAAAGTTTTTTTGACATTGGGAAACCACCACATTTACTCGACAACTTGATCAGTATCGATCACTTCTTGCAAAAGAGAGATATGTTCATCGATAATATGATTTCTTGGATCTTGGGGGTTAGTTATATGTTTTTTCATATCTTGCAAAAAATGCAATTCTCTTTCCATCAATTGTCTTTCTATTGAATCAAGCATATGTGAAAACTCCTTTTTAATGAAAAATAATAGAGGTTGTCCCTTCTTTCTATTATTATATGCATGGCAGTCTATTATATACATTACATTATTGCCACCTTTATTATTATACCTATATTTTTTTCCTAGATACAGTGCAAATTTCCTGATTGGTAGTGACGAAAGAGAACTTCATTTAATTTTTCATTTTTTCTTTAAGCAAAGAAGGAGTATTTCAATAAGAGCAGGAATGAGTATAGTTTAAGTAATAATAGAGAGGAAGATGTAGAAGTGAATCAAGTTTTATTAATAATTGATGCACAAGAAGCTTTAATTGAGGGGGAAAACGGTCAAAAGCCGGTCTATCAAAAAGAGCAGCTGATTACTACAATAAATATATTAATTGAACAAGCGGAAAAAAATGATATTGACGTTATATTTGTAAGAGATCTAGATGTTGGCGGTGGAAGTGGAGCTGGCTTTCAAGTACATCATTTAATTAAGGTACCTAAAAAATCTTCTGAAAAAATGTTTAATAAACTTGCGACGAATGCTTTTTACGAAACTGGTTTATTAAATTACTTAAAAGAGAGGAGTGTTCAACATCTAATTATTGCAGGATGTCAAACGGAGTATTGTATTGATACAGCTGTTCGATATGCAACTGTTAATGGTTTCGATGTTACTTTAATCAAAGATGGACACTCGACAATTGATTCAACCGTTTTACCTGCTGAGAAAATCATTGCTCACCATAATCAAACCCTTCATGGTCACTATAATGTTGATCATTTTTCAGTCGTAAGGGGTAGTCATGAAGCGGTCTTTATCCCACCTCACAATGAATACCGGAAAGAGTGGGCAGTTGAGTTAGAGCAACCCAAGTAAGAAACTTATCCTTACTGAAGTTGACAAGAGAGTCTGCCCTCCTAAATATATGTTGAGCAGACTCTCCTAGTCAAACATCACCGACTAACATTGTCAAATGTTGAGGTAAGATAGAAATTGTAGAGGGTGTTTCGTCAATTAATTCTCCATCACAATCAATTTTTTGAATTGGTTGTGCTTCTATCTTTAATGATTTTGTACGAAAATAGACGATTTCATCATTATTTTTATCTGGATAATCGTCATTTACTTGTGATTGGAGCCACGTCCAAAAATTTTGCATACTCGCTTGTTTAATAATTAACACATCAAGTAAGCCATCTTGGATATTTGCTTGAGGAAAGAAGGATTGCATCCCACCTAAATAAGAGCCATTTCCTATTACGACCATGACAGCATCATCATCATAGGTGCAATGATCACTTTCGATTTTTAAATGGAAGACTTCGTTTTGAAAAATAAGCTTAGACGCTTGGATATAGTAAGACATTTTACCAAGTCTTTTACTATTATTATCCATTTGCTCTGATACTTTTGAAATTAAGCCAATTCCCCAGAAGTTCAAAAAGTATTGATGATTAAAAGTACCGATATCTATTTGTTTTATCTTTTTTTCTTTAATCTGTTTGGCGGCTAATCTTGGTTCTTGATTTATGCCAATGGTTCTTGAAAAATCATTACATGTGCCTCCAGGTAAGATAGCAAATGCTGGTCTCACTTGCAATGGTGCTAATGCATTGACTAGTTCAAAGATTGTTCCATCTCCGCCAGCGCCGATAATTAAATCCACTGAAGACGCAAGTTTTTCCACGTATTTAGCGCCATCACCCTCCTGTTTTGTTTGATATATTTTCACATTTGTAAAAGTTTCTTTTAATTCTGTTTCAATTTCTTCGATTTGATTTAATAATTTCTTGTTCCCTGCATTAGGATTTAAAATAATCGCTACAGTATTCATGACTCTATTCCCCCTTTCATAAGTACATACTTCCCGTTTTATTTGTAAATGTAGCATGAATTTGAAAAAAATATATTATTAATTCGAGATATTTTACTTGAAGATAAATCAATTGAGTGGTAAAGTGATAAATATAACGAGGTGACTTTAAAAATGAAAAAGCATACTTTAGGGTCTTTATTATGGATGAGGATAGCTAGATTTACACATCAAAGTAACTTATTATCTAATGAGTTTTTAAAAAAATATCAATTAACTGCTTCCCAGTTTGATGTTCTTACACAGATAGCAGCTTACGAACCCATTACCCAACAAGAGCTAGCTGATAAATTAACGGTAAGCCAAGGGGGGGTATCTAGAATGCTTTCAAAACTAGAAAAAGAAGGATTGATTATAAAAGCAGTAAAATGGAAAACGAAAAAAATTTCTCTCACAGCAAAAGGGAAGACTAAACTAGCTGCTGCATATGAGGCCCAATTACATTTTCAAACTTCCTTTTTTGATGAATCACTCTCACAGGATGAGCAGAAGATTCTTTATCAGTTATTATCAAAACTACAAAAAAATAGTGATCAGAAGAAAAAATCCATTATATAGGAGAGGATTAAATGACGTACATTGCAGGTCATCATCATACATCTATGATTACAAAGGATGCGAATAAAAATAATCACTTTTATAAGAATATACTTGGTTTAAGACGGGTTAAGATGACTGTAAATCAGGATGATCCCTCTATGTATCATCTGTTTTTCGGAGATGAAATCGGAAGTCCAGGCACAGAATTAACATTTTTTGAAATACCGATGGCAGGTAGAACCCATAAAGGAACAAATAGTATTACCCGCATTGGATTACTTGTTCCATCCTATGAGAGTTTACTGTTTTGGTCTGAACGTTTTAAGCAATTAAAAGTAAAACATGGAGAAATTACAGAATATACGCAACGCCCCAGTCTATCATTTGAAGATCCCGATGGCTTGCAATTAGTGCTTATTGTCTCTGAGCAAAGCCTGTCATTTTGGAGAGGTTGGTCTCAATCACTTATCCCTAAGGAGCATCAAATTATGGGCATGGGCCCAGTTGAAATGACAGTGAGAAGACCCGAGAAGTTACAGGACACGCTAGTGAATATGTTTGGCTACTCTATTTCTTATCAAGAAGAAAAATTAACGGTCTATCAATCATTAGCAGGAGAACCGTTCGGTGAAATTGTGGTGATTGAAAAAGATGGACCAGATGAGAGACCAGGACGAGGCAGTGTTCATCATTTAGCAATCCGAGTAAAAGACGAAGAGGAACTGAAATATTGGGAAAGTAAAGTAAGAGAAAAAGGTTTTTTAACAAATGGTATTATCGATCGCTATTATTTTAAAAGCCTATACTTTAGAGAATCTAATGGTATCCTTTTTGAAATTGCGACAGATGGTCCCGGGTTCACAATTGATACCGATCTCGTGCATTTAGGAGAAACTTTAGATCTTCCGCCATTCCTCGAAGAACGCCGAGAAGAAATAGAAAAGATGCTTAAACCTATAGAGGAGAATGAATAATGGAAAAATACCGGATAAATAAAGAGAATGGTCTGGAGTTCGGCTTGTACTCATTGGGTGATCACATTCCTAATGCTAAAACAGGCAAACGAATATCCGCGCAAAAGAGACTAAATGAAATCATCGAGGCAAGTCAATTAGCTGAAGAAGCAGGTATTGATGTATTTGGCCTAGGTGAGAGCCATCAAACTTATTTTACAACTCAAGCACATACCGTTGTACTTGGTGCGATTGCCCAGGCAACGAAAAAAATAAAATTATCAAGTTCAGCAACAGTATTAAGTGTATCTGATCCTGTTAGGGTATATGAGGATTTTGCTACAATTGACTTGCTTTCAGGTGGCCGTGCTGAAATTGTCGCGGGTCGAGGTTCTAGAGTAGGAGCTTATCAATTATTGGGTATAGACTTGGCTCATTATGAAGATATCTTTGAGGAAAAGTTGGCTTTATTAAAGCAACTGAATGAGGAAGAAAGGGTGACATGGTCGGGAAGATTCCGTGCGCCATTAGATAATGCTGAAGTGCTTCCACGGCCTCTGAATGGTTCACTTCCTATTTGGAGAGGTGTTGGCGGTCCACCAGCTAGTGCCGTTAAAGCAGGTAAAATGGGCATTCCAATGGTATTAACAACCTTAGGTGGTCCAGCAGATAATTTCAAAATATCTGTAGATGCTTATCGCCAGACGTTAGAGGAGAATGGATTCCAAGCCAACCAATATCCAATTGCAACTACGAGTTTATTTTATGTTGCAGATACAACTCGAGAAGCGCTCGAAGGAATGTATCCTTATCTAAATGGTGGCTTTCAAGCGATTAGAGGTGGAGGGGGTTACCCTATTCAGCAATTCACACAAGCGCCCGATGTAAGGGATGCTTTAATGGTTGGGAGTAAGCAACAAATTATTGAGAAAATTCTCTATCAATATGAATTATTTGGGATGCAAAGGTTTTTAGCACAAATCGATTTTGGTGGAGTACCTTTCGCCGATGTAATGAAAAATATAGAGATTATTGGGAATCACATTATTCCAGCAGTGAAGAAATATACAAGAGAAGAGAAGTCGTCCGAAATTTAATAGAAGCAAAGAAGCCACCCTATTGAAGGTGGCTTCTTTTTATATCTTTTCAGTATCGATAATATTCATTTCTTTTATATGATTTTTTGCCTCTTGATCACCTAATTGATAAATCATCTCATAGAGACGCATCAAAATTTGATCATATTCAGGGTTAGGCGATTTTTTATGATACTCAAGAAAAGGAACTTGAGCTCTAGCAAAGGTTTTTAACTCGGCATTATAGTTCTCATCTAAAAAGCGGTTTAGCTCAGCAATTTCAGCACCTGTTGCATATACTCTAAACTGCCAATCATGACCATCCATTGTGTCAAGTATTGTACCGTTTTCAAGGTTGATATAGTAAGCTTCTCTATTACCGTCCATTTAAACCTCTCCTTTTTCTCGGATAGTCATATTATTCCCTGTTGGACTCGTAGATAAACAAACTATTGAATCAGTTGTTTTTAACTTAATTGTTCTAAATATCGGTATAATGTAGATTTGCTGATCCCTGTTTGTTCTTTAATTTCTAATAAAGTGAAATTTTTTGTTTGATACATTTCGATCGCTTTTTTAACATTCTCATCAGGCTTTTTTGGCCTACCACTCGATTTTCCTTGTTCTTTTGCTTTTGTTAATCCTCTTCTGGTATTTTCACTGATTACGTCACTTTGAAAGGAAATAAGCTTATTTAACATGGGTAAGAAATGCTTACCCGTTTCATCACTTGTATCGATTTCTTCATGTATTGCTTTGAAATAAATTTTTCGCTCATCTAACTCATTTAATAATTCAGCGAGATGATTCGTGGAGTCAGCCAATACGTTCAGTCTAGCGACAATCACCTTATCACCTTTTTGCAAGTGGTTTAATAAATCCTTTAATTTATTTCTTCTTTTTGGTGAGGTATGTGCTTCTTGAAAGTATATATCGCAATCTTTTAAGTAGGTATATTGCTCATCTATATCTAAATCATGTAGAGGTCGTAGATATCCCGCGAACATAATCATTGCTCCTTTTCTTCTTAAAATGAAATAAGAACTAATAGTTGCAAACGTAATTAAAGATATCATATCACATCACCTGAAAATTTCTTGATATGCCATAATTAATCCCAAAAACGTTCCTTTATGAAACTTTTTGTGTTAAAATCTTCTCATTGCCTAAAAAAAGACGTGAATGAGGTGTTTAGGATTGATCACATGGAAAGATCAGTGGTTTTCAAATATTAGAGGAGATATTTTATCAGGCATTGTAGTTGCACTTGCACTTATCCCAGAGGCGATCGCCTTTTCTATTATAGCTGGTGTTGATCCAATGGTAGGGTTATATGCATCTGTTTGTATTGCTATTATTATCTCTTTTACAGGTGGGAGACCCGGAATGATATCTGCAGCAACGGGAGCAATGGCACTCTTAATGGTTCCTCTAGTAAAAGAATACGGTTTGAATTATTTACTTGCTGCAACTATTTTAACTGGAGTCATTCAATTTTTATTTGGTGTATTTAAAATAGCTAAGGTAATGAAATTTATCCCGAGAGCTGTCATGATGGGGTTTGTTAATGCACTGGCCATTCTCATTTTTATGGCACAGGTGCCTCATATTTTAGGAGAGTCTTATATGACTTTCATCTTTTTAGCTATTACTCTTTTAATTATTTATATTGTACCAAGGTTTATCAAGGTCATACCGGCTCCACTCATTGCGATTGTTTTCCTTTCAGCAGCCGCTATTTTTTTTCAAGCTGATATGAAAACGGTCGGGGATTTAGGAGCGATTTCACAAACATTACCAAGCTTCTTCCTACCGAATGTCCCATTTAATTTAGAAACGTTGATGATTATACTCCCCTTTTCTGTTTCTTTGGCAATTGTTGGGTTGCTCGAGTCATTATTAACTACTCAAATTGTAGACGATATGACTGATACTGTTGGAGATAAGAATAAAGAAGCAAGAGGGCAAGGGATTGCTAACTTTGTAACGGGATTCTTTGGAGGAATGGCAGGTTGTGCTATGATTGGACAATCCGTTATCAATGTGAAGTCGGGTGGTCGAGGACGTCTATCAACACTTGTAGCTGGACTTGTATTAATGTTTTTGATCCTTGTGTTAGGAGGAGTCGTTGTCCAGATTCCAATGCCTGTGTTAGTAGGTATTATGGTTATGGTCTCTATAGGTACCTTTGATTGGTCTTCTTTTGCTTATTTGAAAAAGGCACCATTATCTGATTCGTTAGTGATGTTAGTTACAGTCGGGATCGTTGTGTACACACATGACTTATCTAAAGGTGTTATTGCTGGTGTCATATTAAGTGCTATATGCTTCGCAGCGAAAATATCAAAGGTGAAAATAACAAAGACAATCGACCACACAAATTGTTTAACAAATTATCAGGTTCAAGGGCAAATATTCTTTGTCTCTGTTGATGCTTTTTTAGAAAAAATAGATTTTGACGTAAAAAAAGAGACGATTATATTGGATTTCACTCAAGCTCATATTTGGGATGATTCAGGTGTTGGTGCGTTGGATAAAGCGATCTTGAAGCTCAAAGAAAACGGAAATTCCGTTAGAGTTCGAGGTTTAAACGATGATAGTGAACAAATAGTTAAGCGATTAGCTGTCAGTCAACATGAGATACAAAAGAGTTAGGTAAACGATATCATCATTTAAGATGTGTAAAAAAGTTGCGAGATGCTCGGCACTCGCAACTTTTTAATTGTAGAAAGTAATGATAAGTTTTTTTCCCTTACCTTTGAGTTAAAAGATAATTCATAATTCTTTTTTAATGAATGATTTTCATTCATTATTTCTAAAATCTATTGTCGTCACTAATCACCCCATGATAAAATGCAGTGGTGCCTCAAATGGAGAGCGAATTGAATGATGGAGGATAGAAGCCATGAAAAAATATATATGGGATAGTATTGTCATTGTCTTTGGTGCGTTTCTTTTTGCATTAGCTATTAATCTGTTTGTCATCCCGAGTGAACTTAGTGAAGGCGGAGTTACTGGATTGACAATTATATTCTATTATCTTTTTGAATGGTCTCCAGGGTTAGTGAGTTTCATATTAAATGCCATTTTATTGATTGCAGGTTATAAATTTTTAACGAAACAAACCGTTATATATACGATTATCGCTGTTATTTCGCTTTCTCTTTCCTTACATTTAACTGAAGGGTGGAGAATTGATTCGAATGAGATATTAGTTAATGCCATTTTTGGAGGAATATTCTCTGGAGTTGGCATTGGATTAATTATTCGTGTTGGTGGTACTACAGCTGGAACAACCATTCTTGCGAAGATGACAAATAAGTTTTTAGGATGGAGTATTAGTTATAGCTTATTATTTTTTGATATTCTTGTTGTCCTAAGTTCTTATTTCATTATTGGTGCAGAGAAAGTAATGATTACACTCATTATGTTATATGTCGGTACAAAAGTGATGGAGCTCATTATTGAAGGATTAAATCCTAAAAAGGCTGTCACAATTATATCGAAAGAGTCAGACACGATTGCCCAACAAATCAATCAAAAACTCGACCGTGGAGTAACAGTAATGAACGGAAGAGGATATTATACAAAGCAAGCAAAGGAAGTCCTATATATTGTTATTAGTAAGCAAGAAATTATGAAATTGAAAAAAATTGTTTTAGCAACGGATCACACAGCCTTCGTTGCCATACATGATGTACGCGATGTGTTTGGTGAGGGGTTTGGAGATATGTCAAAAGGATGAGAAGCCGGCGATGAGCTGGCTTTTTCTTTTGGAAATGTAAAAGTTTGAAGTATTAGAGTGTAACTATTTAGAATGTGATTTTCAAAAAAGGAGAGACCGCCGCTCATTGGAGAAGCGTAGTTACCTCAAGTGGCTTAAAAGAAGTTAGGAAGTCAGACTTGTTGAAAAACAGCAGAGCTTAGCGCAATTTAGAACACTAAAAGGATATTGACTTTCTATAGAGACGAAAGTGGCATATAATTGCGCATTGAATAGATGAGCTAACTGATAGGCAAATATGGCGTAAATCATGTAGAATAGGAGGGATGGTGTTTTATTCGAGATATTTATAGAAGGAGAAAGAAAATGACAGAGAAGATAAATGATTTACAACAAGTCCAGATCAAGCCTTTGCCGATTGCAATTGTGTTAATGATTGCTGCTTTTATTGGATTATTTAGTGAAACGGCACTTAACATGGCTTTTACGAATATTATGGTGGACTATCAGATTGAACCACATGCGGTTCAGTGGCTGACAACAGGGTTTTTATTAGTACTTGGTGTTTTAGTACCAGTTTCAGGGTTACTTATTCAATGGTTCAGTACAAGGCAATTATTCGCTGCTTCCCTTATATTCTCAATTATTGGTACATTGATTGGTGCGTTATCAATTAGTTTTCCTATGTTATTAATATGTCGTGTGATCCAAGCGATAGGGACAGCATTGTTATTACCATTAATGACGAATGTGATTCTACTTATTTTCCCTGCGAATAAGCGTGGAAGTGTGATGGGCCTTATGGGCTTAGTCATTATGTGTGCACCTGCTATTGGCCCAACCATTTCAGGATTATTGATTGATCAATGGGGATGGCATTCTATATTTTGGTTATCATTACCTATATTAATCATTACTTTAGTTATTGGAATGGCTTTTATGCAAAATGTTTCTACCATTACGAAGCCCCGAATTGATTTTGTTTCATTGTTATTATCGACGATTGGTTTTGGTGGCGTTGTATACGGATTTAGCAGTGCGGGAGAGGGAAATGGGTCGTGGGCCAGTCCTTTAGTACTCTTCCCAATTGTAATTGGAGTAATTAGTTTATTGTTATTCTCTATCCGCCAGTTACGTAGTCCAGAGCCAATGCTCGATTTACGTGTTTTCGCTCATCCAATGTTTTCTTTAGGAACGATTATGGTTTTCTTATGTATGATGATGATTTTGTCGTCTGCTATCCTATTACCACTCTACTTAAAAGGTGGATTATTACTAACTGCACTAGCAGCAGGTCTTGTGTTGCTACCAGGTGGATTAATTAACGGTTTAATGTCTCCAGTTACAGGGCGGCTTTTTGACCGGTTTGGTCCAAGGTATTTAATTATACCTGGTTTCGTTTTAACAACAATTATGACCTTTTTATTTACTAGAGTAACAACGGAAACGAGTTCAGCTTTGATTATTTTCCTTCATACGGTGATGTTAATCGGCGTGGCGATGATTATGATGCCAGCTCAAACGAATGGATTAAATCAGCTGTCAAAAAGGCATTATCCCGATGGGTCAGCGATTATGAATACACTATCGCAAATTGCTGGTGCCATTGGTACTGCGGTTGCTATTAGTTTAATGGCAGCAGGCCAATCCAGCTATATACCTAAAGAAGGTATGGCAAATACAGCTATCGCAGCTGAAGCACTAACAACCGGTGTTCAAACAGCGTTTTATCTTGGGCTAATTGCTTCTATCATCGGACTGATTTTATCTTTCTTTGTAAAAAGAGTATATGTTGAGAATGAAACAAAATAAAACTCGCCATTTGGCGAGTTTTTTAACTATGATTTACTATAATTGTTCTACTGCATGTGGCTCTAAGATGACTTCGATGTTATTGCGTACAGCTTTAGAATACGGACAAGTTTCATGCGCTTTATGAACCAGTTTTTCTAATGTCTCCTGATCGGTCCCTTTTGCTTTAATATTTAATTTCACTTGTAAGCTATAGCCTTCTTTTTCATCCTTAAAGAGACTGACATTGCCAATTACTTCCGTATCTATCGGTGTCCGATCCATTTTAGATACACCTTGCAGGGCACTTTCAAAGCAAGCTGCATATCCTGCAGCGAATAATTGTTCTGGATTTGTCGCTTCGGGCATTTCTTTCGCTCTAGGTGTTCCTGGCATTGCTATTGCGACATTAAAGTTACCATCCTCTGATACCGCTGTACCTTCTCGTCCACCACTTACTGTAACAGTTGCTGTAAATAATTTCTTAGCCATTTGGATCGTCTCCTTTTTAGAAATAGATTGTACTATATATATAACCTTTTTTTGATGAGTTACACATTTTTTTTAAAATCTATTCAAAAAAATGAGGGTTTACGTTTGGCTCTTTCTAATAAATGTTTTGACTTCAGGAGGCGTATAAGTATAAAATTGCTGAATTAAATCAGCAGGACTCTCGCTAACTAGTGCCATTTTCAAAAATTTGTCTTGTAAGAATTGTTGTTCATTCATATGAGTAATCAGTGAGATTAAGAGGTCAAAATAGTGATCAATATTGAGGATACCAATAGGTTTTTGATGTAACCCTAACTGCCCCCAAGTAAACACCTCAAAAAATTCTTCTAATGTTCCGCAGCCACCTGGAAGCATAATAAATCCATCGGCAAGTTCTTCCATTTTATGTTTTCTTTCATGCATAGAATCAACGATGACTAGATCACTTAAGTTCGGATGGGCAATTTCTTTATCTTGAAGGAATTTAGGAATGACACCAATTACTTTTCCACCGTTGGCTAATGTACTATCTGCTACTGCGCCCATTAAACCAATACTTGAACCGCCATATATGAGTGTGATGCTTCTTTTAGCTAATTGCTCTCCTAAAATTTGTGCACCTTTCATATAGGAGGGATGTGCCCCTTGGCTTGAACCACAAAAGACTGCGAGTGCTTGCAAATTTTTCTACCCCCTTTTTATTTAATGAAGTATACTTATCTAAAGTATAGCAAATATTCTTATAAAATTTGAAGCGGCAGGTGGACCTATGAATGGTGTCGACATCATTACAGATTGTATGGCGACAAATTTTGAAATACAAAAGGTACAAACAGTACATCGGTTGAAATTGGCAGAATTTTGGGGCATTAAAGAAGGCGATCGTGTTTTAGAAATAGGCAGCGGCCAAGGTGACACCACAGCAGTATTAGCTTATTTAGTCGGTGAGGAGGGGTTTGTTCACGGTATTGATATTGCTTCTCCAACTTATGGAACACCTATTACACTTGGTGAATCCATTTCTTATTTGTTAAATTCAAAAATTGGCAAACAAATTCATATCGATTTCCATATGGATTTATTATCTGACCAAATTGAGTTTTTGGAAAAATCTTTTGATCATATCGTTTTTTCACATTGTGCATGGTATATGAACTCAATTGAGGAGTTTGCCGCATTAATGAAAAAAGTGAAAAAATGGGGAAAGAACCTATGTTTCGCTGAGTGGGATACGAGAATAAGTGTAGTTGAACAGTATCCACATTTATTATCAGTTCTCATTCAGGCACAATACGAGTCTTTCAAAAAAGAGAGTGACGCTAATATTCGTACATTGTTTACCCCTTTTGATATACAAAAAGTGGTGAGGGAGGCAGGCTGGGATATAGAGAAAGAACATATTATTTTTTCTCCAGAGTTGCAAGATGCAAAATGGGAAGTGACTAAATTAGTAAGGGACTTGCATACTGAGTTAGAGCAATTAGGAGAAATACCTGAAAAGTTAAAGTCGCTTATCTTTTCCCAAATGTCCATGTTAGAAGATTTTCGCGTGACAAATGAAATCACGCCATTATCTGTTTATGCGTTTACAGCTAAATAGCCATTGGACCAAATGAAATTTCTGTACTTAATATAGGTGTTTGTATTAGACAACTTATCACCTTCCAACATACCTTATTAAGGAATAAAACAGAATGGAGGTCTTAGCGTGAGCTATAAACAATGGAATAACCCAAATCAGGTGGCAGGTGCCCAATTGCCCCATCAAGTGGCAGGTGCACAAATGCCTCATCAAGTGGCAGGTGCGCAAACAGGTGCACAATTGCCTCACCAAGTAGCAGGTGCTCAAACTGGTCCATGGGGTGGTCAACCGCAATTCTTATCCCCATCTCAGTCACCAGCACAACAAGGTCCGACTCAAGTTTCTCCAACTCAGCAATATGTAAAGCCGAATTATTCAAATACGAATATCAATCATGTACACCCTAGTCATACTACAAATGTTAATAAACATTGTATTACACACAAACATTATTTTCCACACACTGAATCCGTTGTAAATGAGTGTAAAGAACAACATATCATGTGTGGTAAGCCTTACAACCCTTGTCAAACAGGCGGTTGGGGTCCTAAAAGACCTTGGTAAATTTCTTTGAGAACTGTCTTTAATGGCAGTTCTTTTTTATTTTTCTTATATTTTTTTGATAGTGATCAAAGGTTAATTACAAAAAGTTTTCACGTTGACTTTACAAGGTACATAAAATGATGTATAGTTGGTTACACGAGTAATCAACCTATCAACTAGGTAGGAAGGGGTTAAAAGTGAAATCAGTCTTTGATGATTCTAAGCCAATATTTCAACAATTGGCAGAAACGATAGCAGATGATATTGTTGATGGTCACTTAAAAGAGGGAGATCAAGTACCTTCGACGACAGAGCTTTCTCAGTTTTATCAAATCAATCGAGCAACAGCACAAAAAGGTTTAGGGCTTCTTGTAGATAAAGAGCTGGTATTTAAACAGCGAGGTGTTGGCATGTTTGTAGCGAAAGGAGCGAAGGCGTTGTTATTAAAAGAAAGGCAAGCAGATTTCTATAAACAATATGTGCTACCTATGTTAGATGAAGCGAAACGCATCCATTTAAATGAAGAAGAAATTCTTCGACTTATAAGGGGGGAGAATGATGATTAAGATTCAAGGGCTCGATTTTAACTACGGATCCACACTTGCTTTAAAGAATGTAAACTTAGTAGAAGAAGAGCCCATTATTATGGGACTTTGGGGTCGGAATGGAGCAGGTAAAACGACATTAATGAAGCTGTTAGCAGGTTTGGAAAAACCAAAAAATGGCGTCATTGATATTCATGGAATCTCGCCCTACAATCATTCAGAAGGGATGAAGTATATTGCTTATATGCAGGAAAATCATCCGTTTTCTGAGTTTTGGAATGTGAAAGATGCATTAATGTTTGGAGCATATTTCAATCCAAATTGGGATCAGCAATATGCTGAAGAGCTGGTGGAATTGTTTGAATTACCTAAGAAGAAGCTGATAAGGAAATTTTCTAAAGGGATGCAAACAATGATAAAAATCGTCATTGGCTTAGCTAGTAAGGCGCCAGTAACAATTATGGATGAACCGACAAATGGGTTAGACGCATTTAGAAGAAAACAATTCTATGATGTATTGTTAGAGACATATGAAGACCATCCACGTTTGTTTATACTTTCCTCCCATCATATAGAGGAAATTGAACCACTATGTGAGAAAATAGCTGTTATTCATAACAAAACATTAGCTAGTTATACCGATACGGAAGAGTTAAAGCGAAGGGGGCTCATGTTAACTGGGCCTGTAGAAGAAGTACAAAAGCTCGTGCAGAGTCACCACCAAATACTTCAACAGAAAAAGTTACGTAACCAAATGCAAGTAATGATTGATGATGTAATAACTGATGAATGGCACACAATCGCGAATGCGAATAAGGTTCGTCTAGAAAATGTTTCGTTGCAAGACTATCTCGTGCAAAAAACAATGACGCAGGAAGGGAGAGATTAGCATGTTCTCTACATTTAATGGACCGTTTAAATTAATGTTCGAAGATTTGAAGAAACAGACAATTATTATTCTCTCTATTACTGTGAGCATACTTATTCTATTTTCTATTAGTGGCTATTTAATTGGTGAGAATTTCACTGGTGCGATTTTTGGACCTATATATGGATTTTTTCTCATTTATCCGTTTTTACTCTATAATAAAACATATAAGTATGTTCTTTCACTTGGAGGAACAAGGCGGCAGTATCTTTTAAGTACAATAATTAATACAGTTTTATTTATCTTTATTAATACGGCTTTTCTTAATGTGATGTATCAGTTAAATTTATATTTATCAGAGAACAATGGTAATCCAGTTCATCTGCAACATGTTGGCTTATTATTTCAAAGTGATAATCCAGTTCTTTATTGGTGGGCTGATGTTGTACTGTGTGTGTTTTTGTTTGGTGTCTTATTATTAGTCAATAGTCTATGGTTTTATTTAGGTACAATTAGGCTATTAATTGGGATAACGATTTTCGGTGGCATATTGGTTGTTTGGTTTACAAATGAAGGAATGGGTAAAATAATTGACTTATTTATTAATCATTTACTAACATTCATTCACATATTAGGATTCGCTGGTTTATGCGGTATGGCTTTATCCTACTTGATTATGCGAAACGGCCCATTGGAAAGAGGTGGCCATTTAGTAGGGATAAGATTAAAGAATAATTAACAATTATATATTGAAAAAGGTACTGCATGTCGCAGTGCTTTTTTTTTCGAGGATATATAGTGAACACCTAACAACAATGAGAAGGAGGGGAGGAACCAAGTCAGACATGTAAGAGACAGAAGAAAATTAGGGTAATTGGAATGTGGAGTGAAAGAATGGGGAAAGTAATGACAACATGATTCAAATCTTATGTTTCAGTAAAGTAAGAAGCGTAGTGAATTGAAGTACGGAAAAAAAGATAAATGCTAGAAAAATCGATTTTTGCCATTTGGAAAAATAAAAAAGCTGAAAAAACTGTATGATATGTTAAAATAAACTCAAGAATTGAAAATGTTAAGGTTAGTGAGGACAAAAAGTTGAATAAACAATTAACAAAGGATTACTCACCCTATTTAACTTTTAATCGAAGTGAATGGTCAGCACTCAGTAGGAGATCAACCATTCCTTTAGAGGATTTGGATTTGCAGTCATTACAAGGGGTAAATGACCGATTATCATTGTCAGAAGTAACAGAAGTATATCAGCCTATTTCCCAACTTTTGAATTTGTACTATTTAAATGCAAAAAACATGCATAAAGATAGCAATCATTTCTTACAGATGGAAACAAAGAAGGTTCCTTATATTATTGGTATTGCAGGAAGTGTGGCAGTTGGTAAAAGTACGACGGCTAGAATGATTCAATATTTGATTTCGGAGTGGCCTGAACAGCCTAAGGTAGACCTAGTAACAACGGATGGATTTCTCTACCCAAATGAAATATTAGAATCAAAGGGACTTATGAAGAAGAAAGGCTTCCCGGAAAGTTATGATATCAGTAAGCTCTTCAAGTTTCTTTCTGAATTAAAATCGGGTCAATCAGTTGTGCAGGCACCTGTCTATTCACATTTAACGTATAATATTGTTCGTGATGAGATGCAAACGCTTACGGAGCCTGATATTGTCATTGTAGAAGGTATTAATGTCTTACAGCCACCTAAAAATGTGAGAGGTAAAGATAAGCCCTTTATCTCAGACTTCTTTGACTTCTCTATTTATATCGACGCTGAGGAAGCGAATGTTGAGAAATGGTACAAAGAAAGATTCCAGCTACTTAGGAGTACTGCTTTTAAGAATCCAAAATCTTATTTTAATAAATTTGCCAAAATGAGTGAAGGGGAAGCTTTAGCAATTGCTGACCGTATTTGGAAGGAAACGAATCATACAAATTTAAAGAAGAATATATTGCCTACGAAGAACCGTGCTGATTTAATTATTGAAAAAGGCGAAGGCCATCGTGTGACAGAAGTAAAAGTTAGAAAGCTATAAAAAGAATCCCGACAATACCTGTACTAATAAAAAAACTGAGTGATAATCATCACTCAGTTTTTTTCTCTATTTAACAATGGCTAATACAAATCCATCGTAACCTTTTTGACCAACTGTTTGTATAGCTGTTGATTCTACTTGGGGATGATTCTCAAGAAGATCGAAGAAGGAGCGTACACCCTGTATGCGAGGGTCCGTACTATGTTCTTCAATGATTTCTCCATTTCTAACGATATTGTCGGCAATAATTACTGCTCCCTTATTAGCTAATTTTAAGGCCCAATTTAAGTATGCTGGATTATTCTCTTTATCAGCATCGATAAATATTAAATCAAATGGCACTTCTTTTTCCGCAAGAATAGGTAATGTTTCTAAAGCTTTACCTTCAATGATTTCAACTTGATCTGAAAATGGAGTCTGTTCAATGTTTTTACGAGCAACATTGGCATATTTTGAATTAGCTTCTAATGTATAAATTTTAGCCCCTTTATTAAGTGCTTTTGCAAACCAAAGACTACTATAGCCTCCAAGGGTGCAGCCTCCAAGGGTGCCAATTTCTAGAATGTTTTTAGGGGAACGTAACTTTGTGATTAAGTAAAGAAGCTTTCCTTGAGTTGGTGATACATCAATGGCAGGTAAGTCTGCTTCCTCATTTGCTCGTAGTATATCTTCGAGCTCACTATCAATTGTAATTAATTTGTCGATTAAGTAATCATCCACATCAGACCACACAATTTTATCTTCCATCATTATCTCCCCTTTTATGAAAAATGTATGTTTCTTTATTTTAAGTATATGTTATGATTTATAATAAAGAAAATATATTATTTTTATAGTTTTATAAATAATAATTATAATAAAGGGTGATTGAATGAATACACATGGGTTAAGACTATTTTATCAAGTGGCAAAAATCGGCAGTTTCACTAAAGCGGCTGAGCAATTAAATATTAGCCAACCGGCTGTTTCTAGCCAAATTAAGAAATTCGAACATGAAATTGGTGTGCCTTTATTTCAACAAAATGGTAGAAAAGCTGTTCTTACTGAATTTGGTATAGCTTTGGCTGGTAAAGCTGAGCATTTGTTTTCATTAGAAAAGCAAATTGAAGCATTTATAGATGATTATCGTAATGGTGAGGAAGGAACGATAAGGATTGCTACGACCTACTTACCTGCGAACTTATTATTACCTAAGTTAGCAGCCAGTTTTAAACGTGAACATGAAAAGGTCAATTTGGTCATTTCTACAAGTAATACGAAAGATGCTTTTGATCAACTGCAACATTATAAAGCAGATATTGCTATATATGGTGGAATTGGTGAACGCCCTGAGAATGTTGATTGGTACGAATTATTAGAAGATGAACTATGGTTTGTTGTAGGGGCAAATCATCGATTAGCCAATCAAACGATTAAACTCGAAGAAATGGTCAAAGAGCCATTCATTATGCGAGAAGAAGGCAGTTCCATGCGTGAGCATTTAGTCTCACTTTGTTATGCTAATCAACTAAATCCGCCGAAGGTTGCCCTGCAATTTGATGGACTAAGTGAGACAATTTCTACGGTCATTTCCGGATATGGAGCCAATTTTATTTCCTCACTCGTTGTCAAAGATCATATCAAAAATGGGCAACTAGCAAGGGTTTATGTAGAGGGCGTTTCTGTACAACATAGAATTGCCATTTGTACACGTAAAAACGAGGAACAATCCATCCTTGTCAAACAATTTATTGAGAAGTGTAAACAAAACATTAGAAAAAATTATTGAAAAACATAATAAATATTGAATTTACTTATGGCCTAGTGTTGCTTAAGCTAAGAATAGAAGGTTTATAAAGGAAAGGTGTTTTTTCTATATGACATTTTTTATTGAGATATTCTTGCAAATTATTTTCCCTATTCTTCTTTTATTGGCATTAGGTGCTTTCTTGCAAAGAAAGTTTTCTTTTCAATTGAAGCAACTATCTACGTTAGTAACCAATTGTTTTATGCCAGCAGCTATCTTTTTACATATTTATCGCTCATCTTTTGATGCGAGTTTATTAGGCCAACTGTTGAGTTATTTGTTTATTTTTACAGTGGCTTTAATGATTATCGGGCAAATCATGGCGAAGTGTTTATCTTTAAATAAGGGAGAGGCAGCCACGTTAAAAAATAGTATTTCCTTAATGAATTCTAATAATTATGGTTTGCCTGTGAGTCAACTTGTTTTTACTGTTAATCCACTAGGTGTATCCGTACAAATTATTATAATTGTAGTGCAAAATATTTTAACCTTTACATATGGTATGTATAATCTTCTTTCAACTAGCCGATCGATTGGTTCACTTGTATTGTCGCTCGTAAAATTGCCTGTGATTCATGCCCTTCTATTAGGATATCTCTTCTTATTATTCAACATCCCTCTTCCCACTTTTATAGAGATTCCTTTAGATCAACTGGCAGCTGGTTTTATTGGTTTAGCTTTATTATTATTAGGTGCGCAGTTATCACAAATACAATTAAAAATGTTTCATCGTGTGATTACGTGGAGCTTAATTGGACGTTTATTGTTAGGGCCAGCTCTTTCATTTCTTATTATTACCCTTCTTGGAATTGAAGGGGTTTTAGCACAATCATTATTTATTGCCAGTGCTTTTCCTACTTCAAGAAATACAGCTACAATTGCTCTTGAATATAACGTGGAACCTCAGTTGACTGCTCAAATTGTGCTCTATTCTACATTATTAAGCAGTCTCACTGTATCTTTAGTTATCTATTTATCTTTTCTTTTATATGTATAATATGAGGGTCTCAATCAACAATTATTGGTTATAGCATTTATTGGCCCTTTTTGCTGCTTCAATTTTTTAGAAGAATGGCGTCTTCTCCTAAAATTGTAATTATTATATTTTCATTGCGGTTCATTTAATATCAACTTTTTGCTATAAGGAACTTTTTTGGTACACACCTACCTAGTTCGTAACTTTAGTTTTGGACTAATCGGTTCTTAATTGGTATACTACATTTATTAAGGAGGGAGGACATTTTGGCTCGTCCATTAAATTTTAATCCGCAATTAAAATTAAAAGCTGTCATGATTTTGTTTTGGAAAAAAGGATATCATGCAACGTCTCTCTCTGATCTACAAGAAGTCACCGGTTTAAGCAAAAGTAGTATTTATCAAGCGTATGGTAATAAATATGACTTATTTATAGCCGCCTTTCGTATGTATCATGAGGAACAGCTCAAACAACTTCAGGACATCATACAAAATGGCGATAATGGTTATGAGGCAATAGAAACCTTCTTATTAAAAATGGTTCATGCAGAGGATGGTTTACCATGTGGGTGCATGACAAGCAATGAAGCGATTGAAATGGGTCCACATGATCAAGCGTTTTGTCAGCTTATTAATGAGCAATTTCAAGAAATAGAAGAAGTATTTATTAGTGCTATTGAAAGAGGAAAGAAAGATCGATCAATTACTTCGCAAACTGACAACTTGTTGTTGGCACGGTTTCTTATGGTGATCATTCAAGGTATAAATGTAATGAGCAGTACGAAAACAAATAGTGATCGTGTAATGGATGCATTATCAGTCACTAAACAAATACTAAAAGGTTTATAGAAAGTAGGGAATAGAATGAAAGTAGAAATTTGGTCAGATATTGCTTGCCCTTTCTGTTATATTGGCAAAAGAAAGTTTGAACATGCCCTTGTTGGCTTCGATCAAAAAGATGAGGTAGAAGTGGTGTATAAAAGCTTTCAATTGGATCCAAATGCTCCACAAAATACTACAGAAACGATGAATCAAATGCTGGCAAAGAAATACGGCCAGTCTGTTGAGCAAGTTGAACAAATGCAAAAACAAGTAACGGCACAAGCGAATGAGGTAGGCTTAGATTATCATCTAAACGATGCTAAAATGACAAATACCTTAGATGCTCATCGCCTAATCCACCTAGCGAAAGAGAAAGGTAAGATGAGCGAAATGAAAGAGCAATTACTTAAAAGTTATTTTGTCGAAGGAAAACATGTAGGGGAAATAGAATCATTAGTTGATATCGCAGCAGCTGTAGGATTAGATAAAGAAGAGGTAACATCTGTTCTAGCTTCTGATCAATATAAAAAAGAAGTAGAGGCAGATATGCAAGAGGGTGTGCAGTTAGGTGTGCAAGGTGTGCCATTCTTTGTCTTTAATCGCAAGTATGCCGTTTCAGGGGCTCAACCTTCAAATGTTTTTTCTGAAGTATTAACAAAAGTAATCGAAGAGGAAAAGCAAAGCCAACCATTGAATGTAATTAAACAAGGCGATGCTTGCACAGATGGCAGCTGTTAAATTTTATTTTAAGGAGTGTTTAACAAATGAGTGAAGCAATCAAGTATCAACTAGAATTAACAAGAAACAATCTATTAAGAGAAGTAAAAAACATCCCGCAAGATTTATTAGATGTTCAACCTGAAGGCTTCAATAATACAATCCATTGGCATATTGGACATGTCCTAACAGTGACTGAGCAATTCATAATGAATTATCCAAACAACACAGATCATCTTTCTGAGAATTATTTGCAGTTATTTGGTTACGGCACAAAGCCGAGTGATTGGACAGGAGAAGTCCCGTCTGTAAATTTTCTAATTGATCAACTACAAAATCAAATCGTTCGAATAAATAAAATCCCCAATGATGTATTCAATCAAGAATTACCTGAAGCCATATTAGGGCAAAAAACTGTAGGCCAACTAGCAATGTTGTCTGCTTATCATGAAGCAAATCATCAAGGTCAAATTCATACAATGAAGCGCATAGTTGAAAAATAATAATACAAGTTGCAGATAGCTTTTTAGCTATCTGTATTTTTTTATTTGAATTTTCCCTTTTTTCATATTATTATATTGAATAAAAATCCGTTATGATGTATTTTTATTATATTACATATAAAAGGGGTTCACGGCAATGGAAATTTTTAATGCAGTTAGTACGGATGTGAAACAAATTCATCAATTAATCAAAGTTTACGCTGATAAGGGCATTGTCCTACCAAGGTCATATCTATCACTCTATCAACATTTACAATGTTTATATGTAATGAAAGAAGAGGAGAAGATTGTCGGCGTTGCAGGTTTACATGTATTGGGAGAAGACCTAGCTGAAATCCGCTCCCTTGTTGTAGATGATCAATATGCGGGTAATGGAATCGGCCGCCTGCTAGTCAATAAAGTGGCAGAAGAAGCTGTGAAATTAGGGATACAAAGGCTTATCTCATTAACCTATGAGCAAGAATTCTTTGCTAAATGTGATTTTACTGTAGTGTCTCGCCATTCACTACCAGAGAAGGTCTGGGTAGATTGTATGTCATGCCCTAAAAATGATGCTTGTGATGAGATTGCGATGATTCGTTTTATTGCTTAAATTTAATGTAAATGCTGCTGTCACTAGCTCCTGTAGTAGTTTTTTTTTAGTCTGCTAGTCGGGTTTACACATTATAGGATGTGCGGAATGCACAATTCTCTATTGAAACCCGTTACGGGTGCGGTATTAATTATGATTGCAATCTTAATTGCTGAGCTAAAGCCATCCCTCAATAAAAACCAATCTGCTAAAAAAATTGTACTAAGCGACTCATAAGAAACTCTTTAATTTAAACATTACATGAACACATTGTGAAACATCGTACTTAAGCAGGGTGCGGGTTTGTTTTAGAAGGGGAAAATATTATTAGATTGATCTAAGGAATGTCTACAAAAGTTAGACATTCCTTAGAGTACAAAATAACTAAAACGAAGAACATCAGGTTTATGGGTCTAATTATTGACATAGGTGTACAATAATTACATTTCAATTTTCAATCATTTCTTTGAATTAGAGAGATAACTCGTTTCTTCCTCAGCCAGTTACTTCTTTTTAACTTTTGGCCATAAAGGTCGTTGAACATAATTAATCATCGTATTGAACACAATCCCCCATTGCGTATTTGTTAAAGAACCAATGGGTGTTCCATTTGAAATACCTAAGCTTTTTTTTATATGTTTTAACTGTGGAAGTGTAAATATTCCTCGCAAAGCAATATCTAAAGGGGCATTAGATTGCTTTAGGGCATATTGTGCCAGTCCAAGGAAAGCTAAATAATATTTTTTCTGGACAATGGGTTCTTTCCTTCTAGTTATTAGAACCATTGCAGAATCTACTTTGGGTGGGGGAGAAAAATTATTTCTTGAGATGTCTTTGATATAGTGTATATCAAACCACATTCTCCAAGCTAACACATAAGAATCTTTGACTGACTTTGAGGTAAAGCGTTTTGCAGCCCCTTTCTCCATTACAATGACCCCTTTTTGAAATCCACTTGATGGATTATTTAAAAGCATCTTCATGATCGGAGTTGTAATGGAGTAGGGTATATTCGAGACAACGACAAAATGCTCATTGGGTAAAAAAACCTTCATAATGTCCTTATGGATAATTTGCGTGTTAATATTCTGTGCCGTTTTTTTCTTTAGAATTTCGACATACTTCAAATCATATTCTACTGCAAGGACCTTTCCTGCACTGTTCGCTAATAATGAGGTTAAAGCTCCTTTCCCAGCTCCTAATTCTAAAACTATATCACTACTATTTATATTTGCTCTTTCAATAATTTCATTAAGTAATTTCTTATTACTCATCAGATGCTGGCCAGAAAAATTGGGGAACTTCATACTTTTTAATTTTTTTTCACAGTATTTATGGGTCTTCTTACTCTTCCTCGTCATACTATCTCTTCCCTTCGAAAATTAATAAATCAAAGGGATCTGCCTGTGATTCAGAGTAGAGGGAAGAAAGCCTATCTTCATAAGATAAGGGGAAATCCTAGATAGTCGCAACCAAATAAACCTACTTTTTTTCTAAAAAAGAAAGGTAATCATACGTAAAAAAAGAAAAGCATAACTCAGCCTTTCTTCACATTACATATTTTTTGTAGGAAATGAAGATTATTTAAAAAGGGCAGACTAATCCCGTTTACTCTGTATACACAAAACAGAGCCTTTGAACGTATTAAATTTATGAGTTCAAAGTTGAGATACGAAGTCTGACATATGAATGACCCATTTTTAATAATCCTCCTTATAATAATTTAATGATACATTGTTTATTATAACTCGTTCTTCAAAATAAATCAAAATATTTTGAATTTTTTTACCGTGCAAAGTTTTTATGGAAGTTGTATTTTTACTTCACTATCAATATATACCTTCATAGAGCCATAGAGTAAAAAGAGCCAAACTGACAAAGGAAGTTTTCTGCAAAAATGATGACTTATTTTCAAATTTAACCGATAATAGAAGAGAAGTATACCGGTTAATATCATCCTATATTGTGAATGCCTATCCTATTATCATTTTCTAAAGGAAATCTTCAGTCAACGAAAGCAGTGATATCATGTTTTTACTTCCACAACCAACATCTCGAATCGAAAAAGACAGATTCATCGATATTGTGAAGGAACGTTTATTAAAAGTATATGATGAGAAAATCATGGCTATCGGTGTCTATGGCTCATTTGCCCTTGATGAGGATGGTCCTTATTCAGATATAAATTTTCAAGTGATTGTTTTTGATGGACAACGAATCGATGATTTTCAGTTTATTTATCCGCCGTTTAAGGTGACCATTGAGTCGCTGCAAAAACAGCAATACATAACGTCTGCGAAAGAAATAAATTCAGATTGGTCATTAAACGTTGCACGTTTCATACATACGATGCCTATCTATGATCCGATTATGTTTTTCTCAAAAATGAAAAGCATCCCCCTGCAAATATCTAGCTACGAGATAAAAGATGTAATGAAAAAGTGTATGATTGAAGAGTTGTACGTGAAGATGGCTAAAATAAGAAACTTAAGGCTCCTTCAGGATGAAACATCATTGTTGTTAAATGCAGTGGAGTTTTGTGAACAAGGTGCTAAGTTAATTGGCTTAGCTAATCGTTATTATTTTCGTTCAAAAACAAGGATGCTTGAAGAATCATTAGGAATTGCCACCAAACCTCATGGCTATGAACAATTAGTGAAACTTATTCTTCAAAGAGATTGGGACATTAGTGAAATTGTATATGAAGCTTGTGAGCATCTTTGGACTGGAATCAATCAGTGGTTCAATGAACTTGGAATTAACTATCGCTCACATTCTTTTCCATTTTAAAAGTCATCTTCCAAAACGAGAGAAGATGACTTTTTTTGTAATGGAGACTAGTTCTTATTTCTTTTATTCTTGCTGATGACAAAAATAATACCACTCATCCATAGTAAGAAAATAACGACATAGATTAGATAAATCCATATATCAGGCGTTTGGAAGGTCAATAAGATCGTCCTGGCGTTAGTAAGGACAATAAATCCACCAACGAGTACTCCTAATAGATATGGTGGCAACACTTTAACTAACCAAGCTGCAATAGGAGCAGCAATAATGCCACCGATCATTAAAGCAATGACCCAAGTCCAATTCAGTTCCTCCCAGCCTAAAGCAATGAAAAAACCAACGCTAGCAGACAGTGCAATGGCGAATTCACTAGTATCCACTGTGCCAATTACTTTTCTAGCAGATATCCCTTTTTTGGATAGTAAAACAGGTGTGGCAATTGGTCCCCATCCACCACCACCTGTTGCATCTGCAAAGCCGGCAATAAGTCCAAGTGGAATTGCTTGCTTTCGCGATAAATGTAAAGTTTGTTTTTGTCTTTTTACTTCGTATTGGAAAAGAAACCGAAAAAAAACAAATAAACCTAAAAGAAGTAGAAATCCAGCAATATAAGGTTTAACCACATCACCAGGTAGTTGACTTAAGAAGCAAGCTCCTATAAATGCACCAATTGATCCCGGAATAATTAAACGAAAAACCGCTTGTTTGTCAACATTGCCAAACTTTATGTGTGATGCACCTGAGGCAGCAGTCGTTACAACTTCGGCTAAATGGACAGATGCTGAGGCGACAGCAGGAGCGATTCCAAAAGTAAGTAAAAGAGTTGATGAAGTTACACCATACGCCATGCCAAGGGAGCCATCTATTAACTGTGCAAAAAAACCAATAAAGGCAAAAATAATTAGTTTCCTCATAGTCCTTCCCCTTTAAAAGTAATCTAATTTAACATATGATTTTTTTGTACAAGAGTGCATGGAAAGTGTATGAGATGAGGTGTTTCTCAAATGGAATACCTCATTTATGGGGAAATGATATAGAGGATTTTGCTAAAGAGAAATGAATCTAAATTCATATAAAAGTAGCCAGCTAAAATAGCTGGCTAGGGTGGTAATGTCATGATTGTTCAGATTTTACTAAAATTTTGACCTGTGCTTTTTCTTTAACCAATGTTTCAAAACCTTCTTCAATTACCTCGTCTAAGGTAATCTTCTTCGTAACGAGTTGGCTGGCTTGGAAGTAGCCTTTTTGCATAAGTGATAATACGGCAGGGAAAACATCACGATATCCGATGATTCCTTTAACAGTCCGTTCTTTCATTACAATATCATTTGGAAGGATCTCTGCCCCTTTTTCCCAAATGCTTACGATAATTGTTTCCCCACCAATTCCAGTAGATTGAATTGCTTGTTTAAGTACAACTGGTACGCCAGTAACTTCAAAAGAGACATTCACACCACCATTAGTTAATCTAGCAATTTCCGCAACAGTGTCATCTACTTCGGCTGGGTTTATTATAGTTGCCCCTAATTCTCTTGCTTTTGCTTGTCGTTCAGGTGAAAGTTCAACAGCATAAATATCTGTTGCGCCAGCGGCTTTTAAAGCTTCTATTACAAGTAAACCGATTGGGCCGCAGCCAAATACAGCTACCTTATCTCCAGCTTTTACTTTACTAGATCGTACTGCATAGAGAGCTACTGCAGCAGGTTCGACAAGGGCTCCTTGTTCAAAAGAGAGATCATCTGGCAGTTTAAAAAGTAGCTCTTCATCAACGGCTACGTATTCACTAAAACCACCGCCACCTCCTGCTAGGCCTAAAAATCCCATTTGTTCGTCTAAGTTATAAGCACCTTGGTGTCCGTGTGTCGCAAAAATTGGTTCTACTACTACTCGGTCACCAACTTTGAGCTTACTTACACTGTCGCCAATTTCGACAATCTCTCCAGAGAATTCATGTCCTAGTGTAATCGGAGCTGTTTCATTTGTTAATGGATGTGGCTTATCAACAGGTATAAAAATAGGTCCGCCTAGATATTCATGTAAATCGCTTCCGCAAATACCGCACCATTTGACTTTTATTTTTACTTGCCCTGATTGAACGATAGGTTCGTCAATATCTTCTAGACGAATGTCTTTTTGGTTATGCCATCTTAATGCTTTCATATCATTACATCCCCTAAATATTTTGTATAATTTGTTACGATTAAAAGTATACAACTAATTTACCTTATGATAAATTTAGTTATTATTAACTAAGGTTAATCAAAACTTAACTAAAGAGGATGCTTCTTATGAATATTGAACAATTGAAATATATTGTTGTGATAGCTAGAACAGGTTCTTTAAAACAAGCAGCAGATGAATTACATTTGACTTTACCTGCATTAAGTCAATCGATTAAAAGTTTAGAAAGTGAATTAAATATTACTTTGTTTCATCGTTCACGAAGGGGATCTGTACCTACTGAGGAAGGGCATAAACTTATCGAAAAAGCAAAGTATGTCCTATTAGCATACCAAGATTTTATTGATGAAGCAGAAGCTTATACAAATACAATGAGTGGGGAAATAAGAGTTGCTACTTACCCTGGCCCCATGGGCATTTTGGTGGAAGTTATTTCAAAACTAAAAATGGATTATCCGGATATTAAAACGGCTGTTTATGAGAATAGTACAGAAGCAATTATTAAAAAAGTTCAAGATGGTGAGGTTGATGTTGGCCTTATTACTTATAACGAGAAGGAAGAACATAAATATCGTACGTTGATCTTTAATAAGTTATTGGATGGACATATGGTAGCTGCAATAAATAAGAATTCTCAACTAACAAAATACAGCCAAATTACTGAAGAAATGCTTAAAGGACAACCAATCATCTTGTATGATGATATTTATATATCTGATTTTATGAAAAGGTTTAATTTACCCGCTTTAGATATTCGTCTTATAACAAATAATATTGATACGATTAAGAATTCACTAGAGAACAATACAGCAATCAACATTGGATTTGATTATGCTTTTAAGACAGATGTCGGTTTATCAAAAAGTAGTGAGTTTGTTATTGTCGATTTCGCTCCCCCGCTTAATAATACGTATGCATTTGGTTATATTTATCATAAGAATAATGGGCTTTCAAGAATTTTAAGGGAGTTTATTAAGAGGATGTCCAATAAGCTAAGAACAAATCCTCCAGATAAGCGGATTGATTAATGGCAGCATAGGTAAAGATGAAGGAGGTATTTGCTCAAAGGCGATGGTACTAATTGTTTGAAATCAGCCAGGAACCCTTAGATAAATACTATATACATGATAACTATTTAGAGTTGGTTGAGATTTTAATTCCTGGCTTATAAGGACAAGGTACCAATAGCAAATGCATGTATGAAAGGGTCTACAGAATTATATTTGAGACGAAGTTATCTCCATGAGGAATGGAAAAATCCAAAACATTCTTTAATCCTTCTTTTTCATAGCATCCATAATTATTTCAATAACCTCTGGCCTACTAAATTGCTTCGGGAGAGTAGTTCCTTGTTTTAACATTTCCCTTACCTTTGTTCCTGAAAGATGAAGGTGTAAAGAAGTATCATGGGGACATGTTTTATGTGAGGCCATGCCATCACATTTAATGCAATAAAAGGTGTGTTCAAAAGGTAATATGGTTATTCCTAGTTCTTCCTTAGGGAATGTTGAAAATATCTTCTGGGCATCATATGTGCCATAATAATCACCAACACCAGCATGGTCTCTGCCAACAATAAAATGTGTACATCCATAATTTTTTCGTGCAATCGCATGATGAAGTGCTTCTCTTGGGCCAGCGTACCTCATTGCCTGTGGATAAGATGACAATAAAACTCTTTCTTGCGGATAATAATGTGCTAGTAAAACTTGATAGCTTTTCATTCTTGTTTCTGCTGGAATATCATCTTTTTTTGTTTCGCCAACAAGGGGATGAAGCAGTAAGCCATCAACTAATTCTAATGCTAATTTTTGAATATATTCATGTGCGCGATGAACGGGGTTTCTTGTTTGAAATCCCACAACCGTCTCCCACCCTTGGGTAGCAATATATTTTCTTACTTCTGCTGGTTCTAATTGAAACCCTTCAAGAAAAGGTGGTTTTTTGATTTCTTTTGTTAATGTGACATGGCCGCCAACATAAACTTCACCACGATTAAAAAGTTTGTCGACACCTGGGTGATTGCGGTCAAGTGTTTGATAAATTATACTGGCTTCTTTTTGTTTATCTGGCAGAAAAATATCGCTAATTTCAATATATCCATAAACACAACCATCATAGACTAAATTCGCTTTATCATTGATTTTTAGTAACTCGGCTTCTTTTTTTGATAGAGGTAAAGTAATTGGAATGCTCCAGATAAGGTGATTGGCTAGTCTCATTTCATGAAGGACAGAATAATAGTCAGTTGAAGTTAGAAAACCTTCTAAAGGGCTATAAGCACCATTACTAATTAGTTCAAGGTCAGATAAAGAGGTACCATCGAGTTTGATCTGCTTAGTGATATGACTCGTGTTTGCATTTATGTTTTTTCTATTAATTAAATGTCCACCATGTGGAATAGAGTTTGTCATTTCCATTATTCCTCCTTCACTTAAGTCGCTCAATTAAGTAGTTTACGAGTTCATTTGCACACTCTTCAGCTGATTTCGAGTTGGTCGAAATAACAAGGTCTGGAGACTGGGGAGGTTCATATATTTGATCGATGCCAGTAAAATTTTTGATTTCTCCTAAACGGGCTTTCTTGTAAAGTCCTTTAGGATCTCGCAATTCACATTCTTCTAAAGAACATTCCACATATATTTCAATAAACTCATCTTCGGTAAAAAGAAAGCGGGCTAGCTTTCGATCTTCCTCGAACGGGGAAATCAGTGCTGCCAAAACAACAATGCCTGCATCTACAAATAATTTGCCTATTTCAGCTGTACGGCGAATATTCTCTTTTCTATCTTCACTACTAAATCCTAAGTTTTTATTGATCCCGTGCCGTAAGTTATCACCATCTAATAGATAAGTACTCATATTTAATTCGTATAATTTAGTTTGTACAATGTTTGCTATGGTTGATTTACCAGAACCTGATAAACCAGTTAACCAAACCATACAACTTTTATGATTGTGTAATTTTTGCCGATTTTCTTTTGAGACTTGTGATTGAGACCAAGTGATGTGTTTTCTACTATCCATACAAAATAACCTCCAATCTTATATTTGTCTCACTTATTATTATGCATATGTATTTTCAGGTCAGCTTGTACAGGTCATTTGCCTGTAAATCACCAAATTCGTAACCGCTTATTCCCTTTCTCATATTCTATAAGTAGGAGAAAGGAGTTCGACGTACAGTGACAAAAAGAATGAATGAAATAGTAGTTAAAAACATGATGATGTCTTCTTATATCCCGCTTTTTTCCACCGATTTTCCATACGTTCTCTTATGGGTTCCGAAAAATGGGTGCACAATTGTGAATAAATGGTTTATGTACCATATCGGTGCGGCTGGGGATTTGTCTCAGTTGAATGTCGAAATGACGCATAACTATCGTGACTTTGTCCTTCGGAAACGCTCAGGGTACGAGGATGAATTAAAAGAGGAATTAATAAATGGTGAAAAAACGATTGTGAAAATCGTGAGAAACCCTTATAGAAGAGCGGTTAGTTCCTTTTATCATGCATTGAGCGGAGAGTGGCTTTTAACACAATTAGGAAGTACCATTACAGAAGGTATGTCTTTTAAAGACTATCTCTTCAAATTGAAATCATTCGGCGAAAGCATACATGTATTAGATAAACATATTGCGCCTCAATATACAATTGGGGAAGAACAAGCACCTATTTGTTATGTGAAATTAGAGAATTTACAACAAGAATTAATAAAGTTAGAAAGGCTTGCGGGACTAAAAGCTTCACCAATGAATGAGATAGCAAGATCCTCTCATCATTTTTCATCGAGAATGAAGCTAGAGGGTGATTATGCAAACCGAGTAATCAATTTTGCCAATGATGAGGAGGATTTGCCGGATTTACCTACAGCTAATAGTTTATTTAACGAAGAAACGAAGGCACTAGTAGAGGAAATCTTTGCTGTGGATCTGCATTTTTACGGATATAAGCTAGGGGAATATTGACTTTTTTTGCTATCAAATGAAGCGGGTCCTCAGTTGTAAGAAAAAGTACATCTGAGGATCCTTTCGTATTTAAGAAAACATTTTACCTAAGGGACCCTCATCATTAATCATATCTTGCAAAGAATAAAGTGAAATTGGGAAATAAATTGTCCCATAAACATATGGAAGTAAGCTATACACATCAAAGATTATGACCAATGTGAGGTCAGCGGTATAAAAGGATTGGGTATCTGTGATTCCGGGATAGGGTACGAGAAGGTCGGTGGTTAAACCTCTTTCCTGCAACTGCTGTTTGATTAGAGTGTTAAGCCTTACTTTGTAATTACTATCCTTTTTAAAGAGTTCTCCAAGTGTATATTGCTTACCAGTCAAACTGTTAAATGTTAACCCGCGTGTAAAAGTAAGGCCATGTGCACCCCCTGAGTATGAATAAACTGTAAGAGATAAACTTAAGACACCTTTTTGGTTGTTTTTTAAGTCAAATCCACCAGTTAATTCAGTTTGTGGTTGTCCGTAACCTTGATCTTTCATTAATTGATTTAGGCTATCTGATATGGCATGATTCATTTTTTGTTGGGCAGCTGGGGGCGTGTAAGAAGTTACCTGCGGTTTAAAAATATCTATACGATTATGCTTGATATGGATCGGTTGAATACCAACTGGTAATTTAAATGTATTCATCACATACACCTCCTAGAAACTAACATATGAAGTGGAACGAATCGTTATGTTGCGATGACAAGTTTTATATATGATAATAAAATGATGACAATAATTTAGGATGATAACTGTGTATGAAAATGAAAAAATAAAACAAAGATTAAATACATTTATCAATGTCTCAAGAAATATTACATCGAATACGAGTTTAACAAAATTAGTACAAGAAATTATAGAGGCCGTGATTGAATCAATAGACAAGGCCGATGCAGGCTTCTTTCTTTTATGGAATGAAGAGATGGAATATTTAGAAATAGAAGGAGCTTACAACTTTAAAGAGGAGATGTATTTACAAAATAAGCTTTTAGCAGGGGAAGGTATTAGTGGCTCTGTTTTTGAAGATGGTTGTAGCAAAATGATTCATACGGCAGAGAAGATTAAAGAGGCAATGGGAAATATGCGTAATCAAACTTTGCATTATTATTTAGAGTCAACGGTACATGCAGCCATACCTGTAAGTTGTATGTCTGTGCCATTGATTCATCAAAATAAAAAAATCGGTGTTTTAACGATAGATAATTTTAAGAACGATGGTTTTTTTAGCGATGAGGACTTAGCGTTTTTAGAAGCCATCGGTCACCAAATTGCAATTTCTATAGTAAATGCTAGAGCTTTTCAAGAAAAGGAAAAACAAACAAAAGAATTAGAAACCATTTTGTCTTTACATAATGAGTTGAATCATGTGGCTTTAAAAGGGGACGGTACATTTTCTTTAGTAAAGAAGCTAGCGGAAAAGTTCAGCGGATCGATTCTTTACTTTGATTCACTTTACCGCTTGAAAACATCTTATCCTCCTTCTGAAGATCATCATTTCTATATAAAAGAATGGTTAAAGAAAAATGCAAAGAAATTAAGTATTCCAAGATTGCTTGATATCTATAAAAAAGAAGAATGGGTAGGTCAAGCAATTGGGGTGATGTCTTCTTTCGGTACAATTGGTTTTTTGGTGGTAACTGAACAGGAGAAGGAATTAAATTTAATTGGTGAATTGGCTTTTAAGCACGCAGCATCTATTATGGCCATTGAACAAATGAAACAGCAAGAACAAATGAAGCATCAACTCACGGAAAAAGAAGAATTATTAAAAGATATATTAAAAAATAACTTTACTCAAGAAGTACAAAGAGCTTTGAAGAGATATGGGATTAGTATCGAAGACAAATGTATCTTTATGGGTATCGAACGGTTGATGAATGATGAAGCATTAGAGAGTTTTATTTCAATAGAAAATCAGGTGAAAAGAGTCTTTCAGGATCGCTTTCTAACTATTTGTTTTCCAGGTAGGGATATGGTTTATGTGATGCTCGCTTCTAAAGATTCTATATTGAATAGGGAAGAAGAATTAAAAACGAGGTCAGAGAGACTTCAACGATATTATCATCCGAATTTAATATATATAGGACGACCTGTCGATTCATTAAGACAAGCTGACATTTCATTTAAAGATGTACAAATCATGCCTGATTTTTTAGTTGAGCAAGGAAAAAATTCCAGTAAAGTCATAGTGTTTAGAGAGATAGGGTATAGAAGATACTTAAACGATGTATCAGATGATGATGCTACTGCTTTTGTGATGATATTCTTAGAAGGGATTGTACAAGCAAATAAAAATGATTGGCTAAAAACGCTTAACGCATACTTACAAACAGATAAAAACGCAGTGAAAACAGCCGAAGAGATGCATCTACACCCTAATACAGTCTATTACCGCATTCAGCAAATAGAAGAGAAGCTTAATATTAATCTTGATTCATTGGAGGATTGTATGAATGTAAGAATAGCACTTGA
The DNA here is from genome assembly GCF_020171845.1 of Cytobacillus kochii. Classification (GTDB taxonomy): domain Bacteria; phylum Bacillota; class Bacilli; order Bacillales; family Cytobacillaceae; genus Cytobacillus; species Cytobacillus kochii. The sequence continues at coordinate 181,651 of NZ_JAIVAM010000002.1, forward strand.
TCTTTATCAACTAAAGCATTTGTAAAATAAAAATAAATGGAAGCTCTAGATAGTGAAGATTTACGTTAGCAATGGCAAGAAAGGTGTATGTCTGCTGCAGAAAAAGTGATGCTAGGATAGTAATGAAAAATAAACACGAATGTCATTCTATGTTCGGTATGCAAAAACATGCTCCCTAAGTAGAATGCATTCGTGTTTGATTTTAAGGTGAAAAAAGTATATGTCTAATTAATTGTAATTTATGAGGGCTAAAGGCCAAGAAGTCCATCCAGGAGGTCAAGGTCCTGGTAGCCCCACCAGATATATACCTAACCGGCGCCAGGGTATATGTGTAACCATAGAAGCGAGGTAGATACCTTTTATGATTTGTTTGGTCATTGGATTCGCCTCATTATTTCATATGGGTCATCAGATGAACCAATATGAAATAGGAGAAAAACAATCGTTAAACGCCGCGCTTATTTCCCCATATATATGTGTGTAATTGAGGGAGAACTCTTATACTTTTAAATTCACTATCATGCATTGTTTTCTCTACTAACCATTCATATTTAGCTAGTAGGTTACTTCTTAGCACATCGTTATTGACTGTCATGCTGTCATCGTTGCCAACTTGTAAGCAGAAGGAAAGTCTTGGATAGCGTAAGTGGACTTTTTTTGCATAAGCTAAATCTTCTTCATTAAAGACCACAACTTTTAAATTGGGTTGCTTTTCTTCAAGTTGAGCAATAATTTCATCTAGCTTATTGAAATCGGTTTCCATTTGTGAGCTTGGTGGTTTCGGGGATAATGTCAGAAAATCGATATCCTTAAACCAATCTTGCCACTTGCTACCTTGTGTTTCCAAAGCTGTTTGCACTTTTTTGTCTTTGAGAAGCGTCACTAATTCACCTAGGTTTTTTAGTAATGCTGGATTGCCTCCAGAAATAGTCACAAAATCAAAGTGATCTCCACCGATGTTTTTTAACTCATGCCAAATTTCTGTCGCTGTCATTTGTTTTATTAAATGTTTACTAGAACCATCCCAAGTAAAAGAAGAGTCGCACCAAGTACAAGCGTAATCACATCCAGCAGTACGAACGAACATCGTTTTCTGGCCAATAACAATGCCTTCACCTTGAATGGTTGGTCCGAAGATTTCCATTACAGGTATTTTACTCATCTTCCATCCACTCCCTTCTTACTTCAGCAAAGCTTGTAGGAGTTTCATAGAGTTTGACATATTCCACTCTAAGTTGTTGCGGGCTCTCTACTAGCGCTTCTTTCATTTTTTCGTAAACCCATACAACGATGTTTTCTGCTGTTGTATTCATGGGTGGTAGTGTTTCATTAATATACTTGTGATCGAGGTGAATTTCAATTTCTTCTTTCCAAAGTTGCTTAATATTTGCGAAATCAACAACGATTCCACGATCATCAGTATAGCCACTAATACCGAATATGACTTCATAGGTATGACCATGTAGATTTTTACATTTCCCTTCATAAGCATGAAGATGATGGGCCGCATCAAATGTAAAGGATTTACTAACGAGCACCCTTTTATGATGATATTTTAATTGGTCTTTCTGAATATGCTCATCTATTTTCTGAAGTTCCTCAACTATACGAAAGCCATATAAATCCTTCATGACATTTTCACCTGCAAATACTGAGTCAAGCCTTGCATTCGAAGCTCACAAGCAGGACATTCGCCACATCCGTCTGCAATGACACCATTGTAACAAGTGAGTGTTTTATTTCTAACATAATCAAGTTTGCCAAAATCATCAGCCATCGCCCATGTTTCTGCTTTGTTTAGCCACATAAGGGGCGTATGTATGACAAATGGCCTTTCCATAGATAAATTTAAAGTGACATTTAATGATTTAATAAATTGATCACGACAATCCGGATAACCACTAAAATCTGTTTCGCATACACCTGTAATGATATGCCTTGCCCCTATTTGGTAAGCGAGAATGCCAGCGAAGGATAGAAATAATAAATTTCTACCTGGTACGAAGGTTGAAGGTAATGCCCCATCTTCACCATTCTTGACATCGATATTTGATCGTGTCAACGCATTAGGCGCTAATTGGTTTAGCAGTGTCATATCTAAAATATGATGTTCAATTTGTAAATCAGCTGTAATTGCTTTGGCACAGTCAATCTCAATTGCATGCCTTTGGTTGTAATCAAACGTTACAGCGACTACTTCAGAGAAATGTTCCAAAGCCCAGAATAAACAAGTAGTACTGTCTTGCCCGCCACTAAATACGACAATGGCTTTTTCATTCTTTTTCATAATTAATCTCCTTTTAAACAGAAAAACAGCACCACTAAGAAAATGGCGCTGTTTTTCCTTAGTTTTTTTGAGAGGGTTTAGCTAGAACCTCTACCGCTAAGCGGAATTTGACTTAAGTTGTCGCTAGTCATTATAACATAAATAATGAGCAGTATTCGTCTTTTTTTAGGCTCTTTTTCGCATAGATTGTTGTTGTCCAGCAAATATTCACTTAGTAATACTGGAAATTTCCGATTGTAAGGTATAAAAAAACAACCATTCCTTTATGGAGTGATTGTATTTGTTATTCCCTTCAATTATTTCATGTTGAGCATCAATAATTAAAAAAGTTTGTTTCAAATGATTTTCCCCTTTTACTGGTGGAAATATGCTAGACATATTCTCTATAATACTTACTACCTTCGTAAATACATGTAATTTCTAAAAATGTACTCAACACTTATGTACTAATAGGACAACTAAATGAAATTTCACTTCTTGGCCTTTTCACGAGTTCTCCTCCGCAGTTAGGGCATACATAATTCATATGCACTGTGCATTCCTTGCAAATAGTACATTCATGTGTACAAATATACGCTAAAGAATTTTTATTAAGTCCCTTGTTACATTTTTCGCAATTACTCCTCATTTCTAAAGACATATTTAATCTCCTTTATTATCATAATTTTGGAAACTTTCTAGTTTAATTCTAATAAATTGGTTGCTATTTTTACATATTAATCTTATTGTGATTTTATAAAATATCTTTCTTTTTAACTAAAAAAGTTTGTTTGACTTAAAATTTTAATGAGGAGGTAAAAATATGGATGCAATTGATCAAAATATATTATTGCACTTACAGGAAAATGCTCGAACATCTTTCACTGAATTAGGAAAGAAGGTTGGATTATCTACTCCTGCTGTTAATGAGAGAATTAAGAAGCTTGAAGAAAAAGGGATAATAGTTGGCTATAAAGCAATCATTAATCCAGAAAAAGTAGAAAAACCCATAATGGCTTTTATACTATACGACAATACCAAGTGTGAACAATTTGTAGAGTTTTGCAAAAATCATTCTAGTGTTATTGAATGTCATCGACTGGCTGGATCATATAATTATTTAATTAAAGTTTTAACTGATTCTGTCCAATCTTTGGAAAGCTTTATTGATGCTTCCATGTCATTTGGACAGCCCTCCACATTGATTAGACTCTCTTCACCTGTTGATAGTAGATTAATACAGTAAGACTTTTTGATGAGAAAAAGTGCTGTATTATTAATCATCTTTTCCAATGTATTTGTTTTGAAAATGATATATTTCTAAAGGCTCTTGTAAGTCATCATCGCAAGGTCATATACCTCTTGTAGTGAGAATAAAAAGGGAATACAAAAATCATATTAAAAATAGCAAACCTTATAAATGATATTGCTTTTTTAGCATTTCTTCTTCAGCTAACCTACTTTTTGTTCCATAAGAAAAAAGAGCAACGCATCATTCCCCCAAGGTCCGTCCCATATAAAACTCTATGTTTACACTTTTTTGAAAGTCGAGAATAGAGTCGAGAATAGATTACTATATTTATAAGATGGATAATTTGCAAAAGAGGTGAAGTCCCGATGAAATTAAGGGAGCATAAAAGCTTTGTTCGTTTTTGGATTGCATCGACAACTTCAAGCTTTGGCACATATATTACAACTCTGGCTCTTCAGGTATTAGTGGTTGGTAATATGGGAGGCAGTGCTGTTGATGTTGGCTGGGTTTCAGCATCTAGATGGCTTCCGTATGTACTATTGGGATTAATAGCGGGGGTTTTGGTTGATCGTTTTCATCGAAAGACTGTATTGGTGGTAACAGATATAGGACGCGGCATGATACTTACCTTCATTTGCTTTATGTCTATTACAGGAGTAATCAGTATTGGCTTACTCATGTTCCTGCTGGTGCTCTTTGGTACTTTGTCTCTTTTTAATGATTCTGCCCACCAGTCCTTTGTGCCACAATTAGTCCCTCGTCCTTTATTAACACGTGCAAATGCACGGTTGGAACAAAGCTCAGCGGTTGCTGAAACGAGCGGTCCAGCCATTGGGGGCGGACTTGTCTCATTGATTGGTGCACCATTTGCCCTTCTTTTTGATGCCTTATCGTATTTGTTTTCAGGTGTATTAATGGCATCGATTAAACACCAGACCTCAAAAAAAGTGAAGACTGGATCACTTGGTCAGCAAATCAAGGAAGGTTTGCGATGGGTCTATCAACACCAATACCTTCGTCCCCTCGCTTTAAACACGCACGCCTGGTTTCTCTTTCATAGCATGACGATGACAATCCTAGTATCCATGTTTTTAATTGAACTTGGCTTCGATGCCTTACTCCTTGGGTGTGTCCTCGCCGCTGCAGGTGTTGGTGCTGTCGCAGGAACCTCACTATCTTCTCGAGCCGGGGTGCGCTTTGGTGTCGGGCGTGCAATGGCTTTTTCTCGAATTCTTTATGGCCCAGCAGTAATCTTGATGGCTCTAGCTCCAGCAGCTAACAACTCAGATTCGCCGTACATAGCTCTCATTTTTGTGATTGTAGGCCAGCTCTTTTATGGCTTTGCTATGGGAATCGAAGGTCCTCTTGAAATGGGATATCGACAATATGTCACGCCATCCCACTTCCAAGGGCGCATGAATGCCACACTACGATCCATCAACCGTAGTGCAGTCGTTATCGGCGCTCCACTAGGAGGTACTCTCGCTGACGGACTAGGTTTCAAAACAGCTTTATGGATTTCGATAGCTGGCCTCATTTTATGCGGATTATGGTTTAGTCTTTCATCAATGAGAAAAGCTCGAATAGAAGACGCTGAAATCTAAAAGCTGCCGCGATAGATCAATAAATAATGCAAATACTACCTTAAGGTACCGTGTTTAAAAATTTCTATAATTTAAAACCATGAGGATTCTTTTTTACTTGCTTATTTCTTTTGTCATTTTAACAATTTCCTGTTGATACTAAAGTATTTCTACGTAAAAGCAACAATTTTTACGATTTAAAAAGCAGAAGGGATAAAAAGGTCAACGCTATTCTTAATCTATTCTGAGGTGGTTCATGAATAAAAGGAAGGAGTTTTTAAGGAGAGAAGAGAAGTAATGTATTCAGTAAAAGTCTACTAAAAAGTTAAGAAATGGCTTTAAGATTGTTTCTTGAAAGAAGGTGTAAAGGAATGAGGTGGAAGCTTAGAATTCCTTTAATCCTATTGACGATGGGGCTAACGTCTAAACTCTATCAACTATTCATAGGTAATGGTTCCTTTTTCAATAGTTTACTCTATATCTTCCTAACAGGTGGAGTGATTTTTATATTGGAACGAACAGGCATTAACAATCAGAAGGTTCATTTTTCATTTGGTGTGTTGATTATATTTGTTGGTATAATGGTAGATTATTTCTCACAATAAGAAATGATCTTTAGTAAAACGAATGCTCGTATGAAGATGGAGGTGTTTCTAATGAGTTTAACGATTGATAGTAAGATAAATAATGTTTTTATTCATGTCTCGAACTTAAAGTACTCAGCCACATGGTATGCAACTTTAATGGGGTTAACAATTGATCAGGAAAAAATTCAATCTCCTGTATTTAACCTACCTGTTACAGGTGAAACAGGATTGACCCTTGATGATCATACAAAAGACCCTAGCTTTGTTTTTAAACCGGCTTCACATGCGATGTTTAATTTGTATACCCGTGATATTGATAAGGCTTATCAATTTGTCATCTCGAATGATATAAAAATAGTAAAAGAAATAGAATGGGTAGGTGATTTGGCTTATTTTCTCATTGCTGACCCTGATGAAAATGTATTGATGCTATGCAATAAGTAAAAAAATGAACCCAGTTCGCAAAAAAGAAGCGGACTGGGTTCATTTTTTTATTTGGTTAGTGAATCTTCAATTGTTTCTGTTTTTGCTCCTTCAAGAAACTTTAAAGCAGCTGTACCTAGTGTTTTAGCTGCGATAAGAAGGGAGCGCTCATCGATATTAAATCGTGGGTGATGATGAGGATAGGTAATTTGCCAATTAGGATCCTGTGCCCCTGTAAAGAAGAATGCTCCTTTTACATGTTGGAGATAATAAGCGAAATCTTCTCCACCCATAAGCGGGTCACATTCTACTACTTCTGTTACTTCTTCAATTTCCTTAGAGATATTTGCAATAAATGCAGCCTCTTCTGGATGGTTAACAACAGCGGGGTAGCCCCGTTTGTATTGGTAATCATAGGTTGCCCCAAATAACTGGCATGTTGAACTTAAATAGTTATCAAGCTCTTTTTCTATTAAATCACGTGTATCCTCATCAAAGGTTCTTACTGTACCGATTAGTTTAGCTGTATCAGCAATGACATTAAAAGGGTTTAATGCTTCAAAATGACCAACTGAGACGACAGCTGGATGAAGAGGGTTCGCTCGGCGAGAAACAATTTGCTGTGCACTTGCGACAAATTGGGAGCCAACCATCACTGCATCTTTTGTTAAATGCGGTTCAGAGCCATGACCACCTTGTCCTTGAATGAGAATATTGAATTGGTCAGCTGCAGCCATAATAGGTCCTTCTTTGACTTGTATCGTGCCAAGAGGGAAGGTTGACCAAATATGTGTCCCAAATATGGCGTCAACACCATCTAAGCAACCATCTTCAATCATAGAAATTGCACCACCAGGGGCAATTTCTTCAGCGAATTGGTGAATAAAAACAATTGTTCCTTCAATATCTTCCTGGATTTTATTAAGTGCTTTAGCTAAAACGAGTAAAGTTGCTGTATGTCCGTCATGGCCACAAGCATGCATCGCACCATCGATTTTTGATTTATATGGAAGGTCATTTTCTTCTTGAATGGCTAATGCGTCGAAATCAGCCCGAAGCGCAACTGTTTTCCCTGGTTTTCCACCACGAAGCGTAGCGACAACACCCCTGCCACCTACACCGGTGCGAACGTCATGACCGAGCTTTTCGTGATAGTCAGCTATATAAGCAGGTGTTTTCACTTCTTGATACGAGATTTCAGGATATTCATGAAGAAACCGGCGGATAGAAATCATTTCTTCTTCGTACTCTTTTAATAAAGCAAATAATTTTTCCATTACGTGAACGCCTCTTTTCAAAAAGATTTAAATAATTGAATAGTATAATTATAAGAAAATTGAGTCTCCAGGTCCAACTGGTAATCCAAGAAGGTACCATAGGGAGAACAGAATAATCCATCCGATGGCAAAACAAATTGAGTAAGGTAATAAGGCAGAGATTAATGTTCCAATCCCAATTGATTTATCATGCTTTCTAGCGAAAGATAATAAAATAGCAAAGTAGGCGAGCATCGGCGTAATCGGGTTTGTTATAGAGTCACCAATACGGTAAGCCATTTGTGTAAATGCTGGACTATAACCTAAATACATAAACATCGGTACAAAAATAGTGGCTAAAAGTGCCCATTTGGCTGATGCACTGGCAATTAAAAGATTAATAAATGCACAAATAATAATAAAACCAATTAACATTGGTAATCCTGTGAAATTCATTGCTTGTAAGAGCTCAGCGCCTTTAATAGCAAGAATAGGACCAATGTTACTCCAATTAAAGAAAGCAATCATTTGCGCTGCGACAAACGCCAATACAATAAATGGAGCTAAATCAGCAATGGATTTGAACATTTTATCTGCGACATCTTTATCAGATTTGATCGTCTTTGCTCCAATGCCGAAAGCAATAGCTGGTAGTAAGAATAAGAATAGCATAATCGGTACAATACCTGACATAAATGGACTATTGATAAAAGAACCTGTTTCAGCATCTCTTAACCATCCATTTTCAGGAATAACAGCGATAAGTAAAATGGCGATATAAGCAAAAACTGTGATACCAGCCCATTTTAACCCCCGTTTTTCAGCGCTTGTAATTTCTGCAATCGCTTCTACTTTACCATCGTATTTACTAAATCGTGGTTCGACAAACTTAACGGTTACCCACGTAGCTAGTCCAACGAGTAGAAAGGTTGAGGCAATCAAGAAATAATAGTTCATTGTCGGATTGCCAATATAATTAGGATCGACCATTTTTGCAGCTTGTTCGGTAATACCAGCTAACAATACATCTAGTGAATTTAGTAGAATATTAGCTGAAAAACCACCACCAACTGCAGCATACGTAGCAATTAAACCTACTAGCGGGCTTCTGCCGACACTCATAAAGATAAGTGCAGCGATAGGTGGGAATACAATAAATGCTGCATCAGCAGCTACTCCACCTACAATTGCTGTAAAAAGAACGACTGGAAGGATGAGCTTCTTAGGTGCACTTAACACTGATTTTTTCATAACAAGTTGTATAAGACCAGTGGCTTCTGCAACGCCTACACCAAGCATAGTGACAAGTACTAGTCCGAGTGGAGCGAAGGAGGTGAAATTGCTAACCATATTAGTGAGAATCTGTTCAATCCCTGCTCGGTTGAGGAGATTAATCACTTCTATCGGTTCTCCAGAACTAGGGTCAGTAGCAGAAACACCAATCTTAGCAAGTAAAAAAGATAAAATAAGTATCATACCTGACATGATTACAAATAGTGTAATAGGGTCTGGTAATTTATTTCCTGCTCTTTCAATGCTATCGAGGAATCGATCAGTTAATTTCTTTTTAGTCGGTAAAGGTGCTTGCTGTTTTGGAATTGCGCTCATATATACCCTCCTTGTTGATTAACTTTTTTGAAAATTATAAGGGTATTACGAGGAAAAAACTATGTGATGAACTCTAAAAAAAATATATTTATTTAGATCATACTACAAAATTATACACTTTCTGATGATTGAATGAAGTGGACAAACCTACATATATCAAAGGGAATATGTAATTTCTAATACTTTATCTCACTAATGAATTTAAGTGGTGAAAAATATAAGACTATGAGAATTAAATAGTAAGTAATAAGGATTTTTTTGTGAAAATTGTAATAAATGGTTAGAAGTTGAAACTTTAACTTGTGGGATTCGTACATCATTATGATGGGAGGGTGTTTAATTAATGAGGTTGATCAAAAGAAAAAAGAGCAAAAAGAAGAAAGAATCCATTTGGGATGTTTTATTTGAAATCGTCTTGTGGATCCCTGAGATTCTATTGTGGCCATTAAGAGCTTTATTTTTTCTTGGAAGGAAAACCTACCATTTCTTTATTTCTAATTAAGGAATAAGGTTCTTACTTCCCTTTCTTTCTTTTTTCTTATAATATGGTATTGGTGAAAAGAATAGGACATTGTTTACAGCATGATAAACAGTTTATAAATAAAAGGTAGGTATAGGATGGAACAATTGATATTAGATCTTGTAAATTGGTTTAAAGATTTATCATATATAGGTATTTTTCTTGCTCTTTGTATTGAATTTATTCCGGCTGAAGTTGTTTTGCCGTTGGCTGGTTTTTGGGTGTCTGAAGGAGACATGTTGTTCTGGGGTGTAGTCATTGCTGGCTCTTTAGGTGGTGTTGTCGGCCCGCTTACATTATATGCAGTGGGTCGTTACGGTGGTAGACCTATATTAGAAAAGTACGGCAAGTATTTTTTTATGTCCCCAGAGAATTTAGAGAAGGCGGATGCGTTTTTTGCTAAACACGGGGCATTTGTTGCTTTCTCTGCTCGTTTTCTTCCAGGGGTGAGAACAGTGATTTCTGTCCCTTGTGGGATGGCAAAAATGAATCCTTGGGTTTTCTCACTATATACATTATTAGCGATGACCCCGATTACATTCTTTTATGTTTACTTAGGTGTACAATTAGGCGAAAATTGGTCAGATGTAAAACCAATACTAAATCAATATCTTGTTCCAATTGGTATAGTACTCGTTATATTGTTTGTCATTTATTTATTGATTAAAAGAAGGAAAAATCAAAAAGCAGAATCACTTTCAGATTTCTTTGGAAAAAAATAAAAATGAAAAGCCATGACCTCACTGATAGATTAGTGAGGTCATGGCTTTTTTATTTTAATAGCAAAAATCTTGAAATTTAATAGTTGAACAGTTATTTGCAGGATGTTACCAATCAAATTGGCAGGCACACAAGGAGACAAATATTTGTTTCATAAGGGTAATAAGGAAAAGAGAGGGAACTGCGCGCAAGTATTGAATACGCGCAAAAAGACAAAAGAAAAAGACAGGGAATTGCGCGCAAGTAGTGAATACGCGCAAAAGACAAAAGAAAAGGGCAGGGAATTGCGTGCAAGTAGTGAATACGCGCCCAAGTCATAAGAAAAGGGCAGAGAACTGCGCACAAGTAGTGAATACGCGCAAAAGACAAAAGAAAAAGGGAGAGAATTGCGCGCAAGTAGTGAATACGCGCACAAGTTAAAAGAAAAAGGCAGGGAATTGCGCGCAAGTAGTGAATACGCGCCCAAGTCATAAGAAAAAGGCAAAGAATTGCGTGTAAGTAGTGAATACGCGCAAAAGACAAAAGAAAAATGGAGGAAACTGCGTGCAAATAGTGTTTACGCGCACAAGTCATAAGAAAAAGGCAGGGGATTGCGCGCAAGTAGTGAATACGCGCAAAAGACAAAAGAAAAATGGAGAGAATTGCGCGCAAGTAGTGAATACGCGCAAAAAGACAAAAGAAAAAGGCAGGGAATTGCGCGCAAGTAGTGAATACGCGCAAAAGACAAAAGAAAAATGGAGGGAATTGCGCGCAAGTAGTGAATACGCGCAAAAGACAAAAGAAAAATGGAGGAAACTGCGTGCAAATAGTGTTTACGCGCCCAAGTCATAAGAAAAGGGCAGAGAACTGCGCACAAGTAGTGAATACGCGCACAAGTCGTGTTTATATGCCAAGATTACAAGCAAAGTAGAGGATGCTATGGGCATAAATAAAATGTATATCGATAGCTTGAGGGTTTTAAAAGGAGCTAGATCGACAGAAGGATTCTGTCTAATTTAATTTTTTTTCATAAGCAGTCGAATTTCACTTATCTTTCTTTCTTCTTTCTAAAAGCATCACATCTCTCCATCCGTCTACATGCTTGGCGATTTTCTCACGGATTCCTACTTGGCGAAATCCGTGTTTTTTATGTAAAGAGAGACTTGCATGGTTTTGTGGAAAGATACTGGCTTGCAATGTCCAGATCCCATGCTTCTCACTTTCAATGATTAAATTTGATAATAATATTGAGCCAATCCCTGTTCCTTGATATCCATTGAGAATATAAATACTTATTTCCGCAACCCCCTTATATACCTCTCTATTCGAATAAGGGGTTAGGGCAGCCCAGCCAACCACTTGCTGTCCATTTTTAGCAACTAAACGAGCATAAGGTAAATGTTTCTCATGCCAGTTATGCCAGTTTGGTGTTTCCTGCTCGAAAGTAGCTAAGCCGCTATCTATCCCTTGTTGGTAGATCTCTTTTACTGATTCCCAATCTTCAACTACTAATGATTCGATTTTCATAGCTATTCTCTCCTCTATATCTCCTATTTTTCATAAAATGTCTTTTTATCAAAGGAGATAATTGTTAATAGTGTAATATCTCTTATTAGAAAAAGATATCAATCATTTCTAAGGAGGAGTATAAATGAGGAGTTATGTATCGAAAAGTAAGCGAGGTATTAATCGTGAATCTCTCCCGTTTAAATTGTACGAGAAGGCAAAGAAATTTGGTGTGTGGGACCCTCGTGACATTGACTTTAGTCAAGATAAGAAAGATTGGCACAGTTTATCAAAAGAACAACAGGATTCGATACTCAGACTAGTTGCCTTGTTCTATAGCGCTGAAGAGGCTGTAACAAAAGATATTCTGCCATTGATTTATGCGATATCAAAACAAGGTCAATTTGAAGAAGAAATGTATTTAACGACCTTTCTTTTTGAGGAAGCAAAACATACAGATTTCTTTCATTTGTTTTTAAAGGAAGTAGGTATAGAAACAGATTTGAATAATTATCATTCAGAAGCATATTTAAATGTGTTTGATGAAATCCTTCCGCAAACGATGGAAAAGCTATTGGTAGATCAGACTCCACAAACAATAGCTGATGCAGCAGTTGTATACAATATGTTTGTTGAAGGTATATTGGCGGAAACGGGGTATTGGAATTTCTATGAAAACCTAAAAGACTTAAAAAAATTACCAGGCTTACTTGAAGGGATATCTTATATTAAAAGAGATGAGTCGAGACATATTGGCTTCGGAACTTTTTTGCTACAACGTCTTATTACTGAAGATGACTCTATGTTTGATTATATTATGAATAAACTTCATCATCTCATGCCAATTGCCGAGGCAATTAATCAAATGCCTGAAGAAGTTAACCCATTTGGGGTGAAATTAGCAGATAGCCGAGCTTTTATGCTGAAGCAGTTACATGCAAGAATAGAAGTTTTACGTAGAGCGAAAGGTAAAACCTTAGAAGAAATTTATAAAATGGAACTTGTTGTAGAGTAGGATATGCTGTTCTTTTAAGCCGTTCAAAAAGAATGGCTTTTTATTTTGAAAAAAGTAAAGTCCATTTCCCCTTTCTTAATATTGAATTTAGTGACATGTTTTCTATAGCTCGCTTTATATAAATAGAGGTTGGATATGAATGGAAATGGATTGTTGAGTAGTGTTAAAATAAAGAATGAGTCAATATAGCGAGGTCATTATGGATATATCTTATTTAGGATTAGCACTGGTAGAGTCATGGGGGATTGAAACGAGCACAAAATGGAAGATGGAGAATCCTGCTTCAGGACAATGTGGTGTCACAGCATTAGTTGTTCAAGAATATTTAGGTGGAGAAATTGTAAAAACATTTATCGGCGAGATGTGGCATTTCTATAATAAAATTGGAGATAACTATATAGATTTTACAGCCAGTCAATTCGATACTGCCATTGATTATAAGCCTGTTGTTTCTAACAGACAGGAAGCATTTGAGGATACCAATATCATTCAGTATCGTTATTTAACAAAGGAAATGAACAATCGACTTTATTACTCCTTAGAGAGGTAGGAAGAAATGATGGTAGATAGCCTTATTTTTGATTTAGATGGCACGTTATGGGATTCTAGAAAAACAGTTGCTGATTCATGGAATATCGTTATTCGAAAAGATGCAGAAGTGAAGAAAGAATTAACAGTAGCAGATTTAAAAGCAACAATGGGGCTAAGAATGCATGAAATTATGGAAAGACTGTTCCCTTATTTAAGTAAGGAGAAAAGAGAATCATTATTAGAAGAGCTAAGCAAAGAGGAACTAGGACATATCCGGAACTATGGAGGGACACTATACCCAAAAGTAGAGGAAACCTTGTCAGAGTTGGCTAAGACCTATCAATTGTTCATCGTAAGTAATTGCCAAGAAGGTTATATTGAAGCGTTCTACGAAGCACATGGATTGGAAAAATATTTTCAGGACTTTGAAAACCCAGGAAGAACTGGATTATCTAAAGGGGAAAATATACAACTCATAATAAAGAGAAACAATCTACAGTCTCCCATTTATATTGGCGACACAGATGGAGATAGAGAAGCTGCAAAATATGCCGGGATACCTTTTGTGTATGCGAGTTACGGTTTTGGAGAAGTGATAGACAAAGATCATATAATTGAACAATTTCAAGACCTACTACATATGAGGCTAGAGAGGGGATAGCTTATGAAAGCATTGGTCATATTATTCCCCGCATACGCTGATTTTGAAATTAGTCATAGTTTATTTTTACTTCGAAAAGTCGCAAAAATGGAAATTGTTACTGCAACGGTTGATGGATCGCCAGTAACTAGTATTGGTGGATTAAAAACAGCAATTGATGTCTCATTAGAAAATCTGAATATAAATGATTACCATTTTATTTTAATCCCCGGTGGTGATGGAATTGATAACGAGCTGATGAATAATAAATGGTTAATTCAACAAATTCAATCAGCATTCCAATCACGTATTCCGATTGCATCCATCTGTGCATCGGCATTAATTCTAGGAAAAGCAGGTATATTGTCTGGTGAGCATTTCACTTGTTTAGCACATACTTATGATAAGTATCAATCACTTTTCGAATCAAGCTTCTATACAGGACAACCAATTGAAGTAAATAATCGCATAATTACGGCTAAAGGAACATCATTTGCTGCTTTTGCTATTGCCACGCTTAAACTAACTGGGGTAGAACTCACTGACCAAGAGTGGGAAAAATGGCGCCAGTTTTGCATGATAACATAGTATTTATTTGATATGAAGTAAATCAGAAGAAACTAGTAATCACTTATATATTGGTTTTGAAAGAAAAAGCACAAGGGGTGTGTTATTTTTGGATGAACGTAATGATTTAATTGGTGATATGTTAAAAGGTAAAAAATCTACGCCACTGCCAGGACAAGGTAAACCACTTCCTAAAGGCTATCTACAGAGGGATATTTTTCAAAACTTCCAAAAAGTTGCCAAGGATGCTGGTTACTTACCTACATGGTTAACACTTCAAAAGGAAATCGCATTGCTTGTACATCAAGCACAAAGTAAACAAGATATTGCCAACATTAATGAAAAAATTAAAAAATACAATTCGATTTGTCCACCACAAATGCAGCGCTACCCAATTAGTCTAGAGGGGCTAGAAAAAGCAAAAACACTATGGTAAAAAAAGTCTACTCGAACAGATTCTTATTCGTTTGATAGTCAGCCTGTTATACTTGCAAAAAAGGAGGCGATCATTTTGAATAAAATTATATTATTCGATGGGGAATGCAATTTCTGTGATCAGAGTGTGCAGTTTATATTGAAGAGGGACCATCAGGGTGAGTTTTATTTTGCCTCCTTACAAGGTGAAAACGGGCAATCTCTATTAAAAAAACACGAAATAGATCCGGCAACTGATAGTTTTATATATATAGAAGACGATCGTGCCTATGATCAATCAACTGCTGCAATTAAAGTATTGCAACAATTAAGGGGAATGTGGAAACTAATAGCTGTCTTCCGTATCATTCCAAAACCGATCAGAGATAAGATGTATCAATTTATTGCTAAGCGGAGATATAAGTGGTTCGGTAAAAAGGAAAGTTGCCGTTTACCCTCACCGGAAATTCGAAAAAGATTTCTTGATTAATCTGATTGATTGGTAATCAAAACAATAGGCATACATTTCATTTTAATAACATATATTGTGATTTAGTTGTTAAAAGACACGTTCAATCTACAAAAAAAAACAGAAGGTTATCTTCTGTTTTTTTTAAGCAGTTGGTTTATTAAAATACTTTGTTGTAAAGGAAGTTAAAATTGCAAGAACTGTGTACAATACTGTCCAAATCATAAAGGTTCCATTATAGATTGTAAAGGAGAGTAAAGTAAAGATAATTGCTGTTAATAAAGGAACGAGATACATATTCCGTTTTTTCCAAGCCACAAGAATAGAAGCGGCTAATACAATAGTTGGATAGATAAGTATTGTTAATACGAGTGTCATTTTAAATCGCCTCCATTATCTCTATACCCGAAAAATAAAAAAAGAACCATTTTCGGTTCTTTAAAATTCTTTTTGGGAGATAGGAAGAAATAATTTAATACCCCTACGATTAAAAGGAAGGAGTTTGGAGTCAAGCGCAAGATGACTAATATATCCCGTCATACAAGCAATATAAGCGCCATTTATGCCCGTCGATAATTGAAAAAAATCAGCAATAAAATGAAAGAATACTACACCTAAAATAGAATGAGTGTAACTCCTATGTGGGACAAATGATGCTATAAGAATATAGCAGCCCATGAGCATAAGCCAAACTTCTTGTAATAATATTCCGCACACAATGACTCCTATACCAGTAATGATAAGCATATGTCGCTGCTTTATATAGGAAGATAAAAGAAACATCGCAAGTCCAATCCCCATGCTTACCCATTGATCTACGGCTGTAGCTTCATAAAAACTATAAAAAATAATTAATAATCCAATCATTTGCGCAGTTGCTTTAATAAATTTGTGAGAGAGGGTGATTCTATTTCTCAGTTTACCGTCGATATCTAAATCTGGTAAAAGTGCAGATATTGTGCCAATACCAATAAGCGCTAATGTGGCCGATGGCGTTGCTTGGAGTGTATTTGCGGTCACAAAACCTGCAACAGCACCAATACTCGCATGAGCGGTACCATTCACTTTAATTCCACCTTTTTCTAAGTTGTCTTTTTCTATTCTACAATAAAACATCTGTTCTGTTTATCCTTTTTGCAGGAAAAATGTCAAATGAACAAGAATTTATGTTAAATACTTTGATTAATGGGAATCAATCTCTCTTTTTTTCATCTTTTAAAACGATTTTGCCATAAAGAAGGTTAGGTACGACCCTTTTTATGGGTAAATACATTGAAATAAGCGGAATAAAAGGTTTATGGTCACAAGAATATTTAAACGAATGACTATCGTTTTTATGTTTAAGATTCAAAAAAAGAGGAGAGGGACAATGAACTGGACACATCCATTTGCACTGGCAGTATTAGCTTTCTGGGCGTCTTATTTTATGAATGATTCATTAAGCATCTCCTTATTATTGGCGTTGGGTGGATTCATCATCGGTTTGATATTCTCATTATTGATTTTTAAGAAGGCAAAAAGAAAACATATATGACAAGGAACTATGAATTTATATTCCTACTAAGAGGGTGATGACGATACAAGCGGTTTTATTTGATTTTGACGGGACATTAGCTAATACATTGCCACTGTGCATTTATTCATTACAGGAAGTGTTTCTTAAATTTGATCAGCGAGAATTAGCTGTGAAAGAAGCGAAAGAGTGGTTAGGAAATTCGGAAAAGAAGATTATAGAAGAGCATTTAATAAGCAATCAGAAATTAGAGGCAATTGAATATTATTATAAGGTGTACAAGAACAATCATTCAAGGTTAGTAGATAATAATAGAGAAATTGACCATTTATTGTCCTATTTGAAAGAGGAAGGAATTAAGCTGGCGATCGTTACAGGGAAAGGGAGAAGAAGTTTGCAGATTTCTTTAGAATGTCTGCATATGACAACCATTTTTGACTGTATAGTTACGGGAGATGATGTAGTGCAAGCAGAACCTGATCCAGAAGGTATCACTCTAGCCTTATCCATGCTAGATGTACCGGCATCCGAGGTAATTTTTTTAGGGGATAGCAATTGTGATATCGAAGCAGGGTTAAAGGCGAATATTTATACAGCGGGTGTGCATTGGCTACCTGATGGAAAGACAACTGAATTTAAGGTGATACCAGATTCAGCTTTTATAACGGTGGATGAATTTTTGGAATTTTTAAAATTAGGTGCTTTACACGAGAGTTAACAAAATAAATAGATGAATAGGGGGCAAAGAAGCATGAGTATTCAATATCCAATAGGCGAATTTTCTGTATGTGAAGAGGACATTAATGAGAACAAGATTAATACTTGGATAATGGAAATAGAGAAATTTCCGCGCCTACTCCGCAAAGTTGTAGAAGAGCTTACTGAAGATGAACTAAATATACCCTATAGAACAGAGGGATGGACAGTACGGCAGCTCATTCACCATTTAGCAGATAGCCATTTAAATGCTTATTTAAGGGTAAAGTTAGCGTTAACAGAAGAAAATCCGATGATCAAGGATTATCAACAAGATCAATGGGCACGTTTAGAAGACTATCATCTACCAATTGAAGTGTCTTTAAGTATGATAGAAACCGTTCATTTGCGTTGGACGGTTGTGCTAAAAAGTTTGTCTATTCATGATTGGGAGCGCACGTTTGTTCATCCTGAATCGGGTCAACTTTCCATTGGGAAAGCAATTGGAATGTATGCATGGCATGGGCGTCATCACCTCGCTCATATTACGTCTAAGCATAAAGGTGAGAAATGAATGAAGGATAAAAAATGGGGAGAATTTACGATTTCTCTTAATAAATCATATTTAGATAGAGAGTTAATTTATCAGTTTTTACATAATGAAGCGTATTGGTCAATCAATATTCCTAGAGAAGTTGTGATGAAATCGATTGATGAAAGTAAGCTAGTTTTTGGGCTATATAGGGGAAGGTTCGACGGTGATTTTGAGCAGGTAGGGTTTGCAAGGGCAGTCACAGATTTATCTACATTTGCTTATCTATGTGATGTATTTATTTTACCTCAATACAGAGGAAACGGCCTTTCAAAATGGTTGGTCGAAACAATCATTTGGCATCCAGATTTACATGATATTCGTAAATTTATGTTGGCAACAAAGGATGCCCATTCGTTATACGAAAGATTTGGTTTTGAAACAGTTGAATCACCTGATTTGTTATTGCAAAGGGTAAGGAAAGTTCCTTATTAATCGTTCTTTAGAAAGGTGTAATCGTTTGTGAAAAGGTTACTATTTACATGTTGAGATGCTTTTCTATACATTAACTAGTTCTTTTAGCATGGTAAATTACCATTATTATTAAAACAATATTCTAAAAATATTGAATTATAAAGATGAAATCGATAAAATGTTTAATTATAGAAATAGAAAAGGGGTGTCACATGAAAATGGAACTGATTAGACATACCATTCGTGCAAGAGAAACATATGAAGTGAAGATAGAGTCATCGTTATTATGGGAGTGTGCCCTCGGAATCGCAGCCGTGACAAATACGCGTTTAATTTCACATATGGAAAAGCCGATGGAGGAATGGGATAATATTAAAAATAAATTATCAAACGAGCTCCTAAATGAACTAGAGATCGTCCAAAAGCACAATACATGGAAGGCGTTGCTACAATTATTACATCAAAAAGAATTTGATAGTTTACATATGTTTGTTGATTATATTAATCATTTATCAGATAGAACGTTACGCTTTATATGTTTACCTTATATCGGATCGGATTTCCAACAATTAAGGTGTGATGCTTCAACAACAGATGAAACAGCGATAAAAGATATGCAGGAAGTAACGGAAAACAATTCTTTCTTTCCAAAATACGTTGAATATATTAGCTCTGCAGATGCAGATTTTTTGAAAAGGCATTTGGTTACAGTTATGACAGGATGGTATGAAGCAATTATCAAACCTGAAGAAAAGCAGCTACAAAACATTCTCGAAAAAGATAAAAAACTAAAAGAGTCTATGTATAAAAAGATGACAGCTGAAGAATTAGTTGAATGGGCGACAGGAGGCATCATTTATCATCCCGAACCAAGTGTAAAGAATGTGATGCTCATTCCCCAATATACATACAGGCCATGGAATATTGAAGCTGATATAGAAGAAACAAAAGTATTCTATTACTCAGTATCGGATGAGAGTATAAGAGATACGAAGCCCTATGCAGTTAATCCATCATTAGTTCTTAGATACAAGGCATTAGGTGATGAAACAAGAATGAGAATGGTGAAATTACTTTCTGAAGGCGAATGTAGCTTACAAGAAATAACGGAGCGATTAGCACTTGGGAAAACAACAGCTCATCACCATTTAAAAATTTTAAAAACAGCAAAACTAGTCGATACTGAAACATCTAAATATAAATTAAAACAACAAGCACTCCAATGGATGAATGAGGAAATGGGCATCTATCTTTCACAATAATGTTGAAGTCAGGTGAGGAACGATAATGATAAGATTAAAGATTAACAATGAGTTAGAATTGAAGGGTTTTAAGTTAGAAGAGGCGGATGAACTATTTGCGCTTATTAATGAAAATCGTACATACTTACGCGAATGGCTTCCATGGGTAGATGGAACAAAATCTGTTCAAGATTCGAAAGCGTTTATTGACCATACAGTTGATCAAATGGATCAAAATACTGGCTTAACCGCTGGTATTAGGGAAAAGGGAAAGTTAATCGGCATCATTGGCTTTAATAAGTTGAATCATGCCAATCGGATAGGTACAATCGGGTATTGGCTTGCACAGCATGCAGAAGGTAAAGGTGTGATGACAAAAGCTGTGCAAGCGATGATTTCCTACGGATTTACTCAGCTTAATTTAAATAAAGTAGAAATTCATGCTGCAGTTAAAAACAGTAAAAGTCGCCGTATACCTGAAAAACTTGGTTTTGTATATGAAGGAACGATTAGAGATGGCGAATGGCTCTATCATTATTATGTTGACACAGTTATTTATGGTTTGTTGAAAAGAGAATATAAGTGATGAGCTACTATTGCTGCAAGAACAAATTCTATTCAAAAGAATTTGTTCTTTTCTTTATGAATAGAGTAGGAAAAAGGGTTTACTTCTAGAATCTTATTAAAGATAGAAAGTGGGTGGAGGATGAGAGATGGAAATTAAAACAGAGGCAAAGAAAAATGTAAGATGGAAGCGCTTGCTATTATGGATGGGAGGGAGTCTTCTTGGGCTCATTCTACTTGTAATCATTGGCGCTTATTATTTCTTGAATCGCCCGTTACCTCAAGTTAATGGTGATATTCAACTGAATGGGTTACAACAAGCTGTTGAGGTGGTCCGAGATGAAATGGGTGTTCCTCATATAGAAGCAACGAATGAATATGACCTTTACTTTTCCCAAGGATATGTACAGGCGCAAGATCGTTTATTTCAAATGGACTTAAGTAGGCGGCAGGCATCTGGGAGATTAAGTGAAGTAATTGGTGAATCGACAGTAGATACTGATAAGTATTTCCGTACCTTGGGCTTAAGAAGAGCAGCAGAAGAATCAGTAGCTGAATATTCAGATGAGGGGATGCGGGTATTAAATGCATTTGCAGACGGAGTAAATGCCTATATAGAGGAATTACATACCACTGGAAAGTGGCCAACAGAATTTACGATACTTGGCTATAAACCAGAAGCATGGAAACCAATTGACTCATTAACAATTGGTAAGTATATGGCCTTTGATTTGGGCGGACATTGGAAAGATCAAGCTTTTAGACAGTATCTGTTGCAAGCATTTCCTGAAGAAAAAGCATATGATTTATTTCCGACCTATCCAGAAGAGGCACCAACTATTATTACTAAAGAACAATTAGATTTTTCAACCGCCTTTGCTCAAGCTGTTATCCCACATGAATTCAATGGGAGTAACAATTGGGTGGTAAGCGGAGATAAAACGGCAACTGGCAAAAGTCTTTTAGCAGATGATCCCCATTTAGGGTTGGCGACTCCTTCTGTATGGTATCAAATGCACTTACAGTCTGATGAAGTGAATGTAGGTGGAGTGATATTTGCCGGAGTCCCTGGAATTATTTTAGGACATAACGAAACCATCGCATGGGGTGTGACTAATACTGGTCCTGATGTGCAAGATCTTTATATTGAAAAAAGAAATCCAGAAGATCCTCACTTGTTTCTTTATAACGACAAATGGGAAAAGGCGCAAGTGATAGCTGAGCCTATAAAGGTAAAGGATAGTGAAACGATTGATTATGAAGTCATAGAGACAAGACATGGGCCTATTATTTCAGAGTTTGCCGCTGATGCTGCTACTAGTGAAACGGCACTTTCATTACAGTGGACTGCATTAGAAGCAACGACAGAACTAGAGGCGATTTTAAATATGAATCACGCTGAAAATTGGAAAGAATTCGAAGAGGCATTAGCTGCTTTTGAAGCACCAGCACAAAATTTTGTTTTTACAGATCGAGAAGGAAATATTGCTTATAAAGCGAATGGCAAAATTCCTATCAGGAAAAAAGGAAATGGGCTATTACCTGTACCGGGATGGACAGATGAGTATGCTTGGGAAGGTGCGATTCCTTATGACGAGTTACCAACTATCGTCAATCCAGAAGAAGGTTTTATTTCTACAGCCAATAATAAGGTGGTAGGAGATGATTACCCTTATCATATCAGTCACAATTGGGCACAACCATATAGACAAATGCGCATTCAAGAAGTATTAAGTGGAAGCAATCAATTAACAGCAGAAAATATGATGGAACTACAAATGGATGAAAAGAACCTTCAGGCAGAAGAATTTGTGCCTGTGATGCTTAAGCAATTAGCAAACGAAAAAGGTGAACACATCCAATCGGCCCTTGATATCTTATCGAAATGGGACTATCAAGATCATCAAGATCTTGCTGCTCCTTATATTTTTAATCGCTGGATGGTTGAAATTGGAGAAGCATTATTTGAAGAGCAGATTCCGAAAGAAACGTTAGAATTATTTGGTGGTAAAAGATCGGCTGTTGATCAGCTTCTACGTAATGCATTTGCAGGTAACCCGGGGCCATGGGTGAAGGATGTAGGGGGCATTAATGAATTATTAGTTGCATCGTTAACAGAAACACTTTCACAAATAGAGGAAGATGAAGGCAGGGATATGGCAAATTGGAAATGGGGAGATTATCACCAAGTTTCCTTTACACACCCGTTATCTAGCGTAGCTCCTTTAAATTATTTATTTAATTATCAAGGTAGTATGGCAACAGGAGGAAGTGCTGTCACTGTTAAGGCAGCTGCATTTAAAAATGATGGGACGGTGAATCACGGAGCATCATGGCGATTTGTTATGGATATGAACAATCCAATGCAGGCTTATCATATCGTCGGACCAGGTCAATCTGGGCATGTATCGAGTGACTGGTATCAAAATCAAATGGCGGACTGGGTAGAGGGTGATTATCATAAGACCACTATAGAAGAGCCTGAAGGGAAGAGACTTCTCTTAACACCAGAAGAATGATTATCTATGAAATTTTGAGATTATGAAAGAAATAAATCCAACGCATCTTTTTAATCGATTAATATTTTACCCTTTTAATATGTACGGATTAGAGACAGGTGAATGAGAAGAGAAATAGCCAGCTGAAAAAAATTTTTTGGCTGGCTAAAAAATGTAATTAAATGATTACAAAAGAAAGCTCGCTATCCACGAAATCAAAGGAATGGTTAAGATAGAAATTAACGTGCTATATATGGTTACCATAATAGCTTCGTTTTCTTCTTTTGTGTAGCGGGAAAACAATACTGAGGCCAGCATGAAGGTGGGCATACTTGTTAAAATAACTAATAAGAAAATTAAATCTGTTTGTAGTGACGTAAAACGTAAACAAATGATGGCGAAAAGTGGTAAAATCATCAATTTCATTAATAAGGGAAACCATAAGCCTTGAAAGTAAAAACGCCGTCCAACTTGAAAGAAAGTTGGAAGCAGAAAGCCTATATATAACATAGCTAATGGCGCAGCTAAGTTAGATAGCATTGAAGCCAGTTGCTTAAATATGAGCGGTGCTTCCCATCCACTGATTACATATAACAACCCCAAACTAATGGCTAGTAAAGGTAAGTTTAATAAAGCTTTTAATTGTTTAAATTGGAATTTTTGATTGCTTTGTAATAAGTAGATACCTAATGAAAAAAGCACGACATCTAACCCCGCATCAAATACAGCGGCTAATAATCCACCGAGAGGCCCAAATAATGTAGCACTAAGAGGGATGCCGATGAAACCTGTATTACCTAGGGCGGCTAGTAAAGCCAATTGTTTAGGCTGATTAAGATGTAAAAGGCGGCCTAGAACTAATGTAAGGATAATACCTCCAGCATTAAACACAACGGATATCCCAAATACGAGAAAGACTTGTTGGAAAATGACGTCCGTAATCTTAGTATTGAAAACACCATTCAATATAATAAAGGGAACAGCTAGATGTAAAATAATCATCATTAATATATTTTTCATTTCTGCTGTGATTGATATCTTTAAGGCGATTAGTGCCCCGAAAACAATGATTATACCCATTGTTGAAATCGCAAGAATAACAGAGGTGACTTCCATATGACACTCCTTTCAGTATAAATTATACTGAAAATTCTTATATTTTTATAGTTCATAAAAGCAGAAAACTATAAAAATATCATTGGACCATTTATACTTAACGACAATAAGAAAGGTGTGGGTAGCAGTGGTTGCTAAAGTAGCGATAGTAACAGGAGCGAATTCAGGAATGGGCTTAGAAACGACAATCGGTCTTGTAAATAAAAATATAAAAGTAATCATGCTCTGTAGAAGTAAAATAAGAGGTGAAGCCGCGCTACAAAAAGTGAAAGCCATTACAGGAAAAGAAAATGTAGATTTAATGCTCTGTGATCTAAGTTCTATCAAAAGCATCGATGATTTTGTGGCAACCTTTTTTAGTAAGTATCATCATTTAGATCTTTTAATTAATAATGCAGGTGTAGTGACAATAAAAAGGCAAGAAACAGTTGATGGATTTGAGATGATGTTAGGGGTAAACCATCTCGGTCATTTCCATTTAACCAATCAATTATTAGAAGCTTTGAAGGCTTCGGCTACTGCAAGAATTGTCATTGTATCTTCCGGTGCTCATAAATGGGGGAAGATTGATTTTGCAGATCCGTTTTTTAAAAAGGGTTTTAATGTAGCAAAAGGTTATGGAAGATCGAAGCTAGCCAATTTATTATTTATGAAAGGTTTACATGAAAGATTAGCACACACAAATGTGACAGTGAATGCACTTCATCCAGGAGCTGTTGCAACAAACATAGGTGTGGATAGAGAAACAGGATTTGGTGGCAAAGTGGTAAAATTACTGGTGCCATTTTTTAAAACAGCAGAGCAAGGGGCGGAAACGACCATCTATTTAGCCACGAGTGCGGATGTAGAAGGGATATCAGGTGAGTACTATATTGACAAGAAAAAAGCCCATGTCTCTAAAAGGGCGAGTGATTCCCAACTAATCGAGCACTTCTGGAGATGGAGCATAGAACAGACGACCATTAATGATAACATCTGATAAAAAAGTTAACAGTGGGGTGAAATTTGTCTTCAATAGGTGAGATTGAAGAAGTACGCCGTATATCAGTTTTGGAATTAAAATAATATGAAGTGAATCTCTTGTAGGACAAGGAAGAAGGGTGTAAACATACAAATAAAAATAATTTGAATGGTTTCATGCTTAAAGGAACGGGAATGAGTTTGGAAGAACGGCAAAAGAGAGGATGATGCCATGTCTGAAAAAGTAGATTTCATGGTGGCGCATAAACAAAAGTTGAGGAATAAATTTACGTTGATAAGCATTTAGAAGCATTGATAAAAAGCGATTGCCATGTAGGAAGTAGTAGAAATGAATAAAGGTCAATGAAGCCTATTTGAGAAGTTAAAGGGAAGGGTGGAGGAAGAGTAATGAGTTTTAAAGCATTAGTTGTAGATAAAGATGATAAAGATTTTTCTATCCAGTTGCGTCAACTTGAGGTAAAGGATTTACCTGCAGGAGAAGTACTAATTCAAGTAAAATACTCCGGAGTAAATTATAAGGACAGTTTAGCTAGTATACCTAATGGAAATATCGTTAAAGACTATCCAATGGTACCGGGCATTGACTTAGCGGGTATCGTTGTTTCATCTCAACATCCTGATTTTTCTGAAGGAGATGAAGTCATTGCTACGAGTTATGAAATTGGTGTATCCAGATACGGGGGGTATAGTGAATATGCACAAGTACCTGCACAATGGGTACTACCACTTCCAAAAGGACTTACGTTAAAGAAGGCAATGACGATTGGCACAGCTGGATTAACAGCGGCACTTTCCATATTAAAATTAGAACAGAATGGTCTAACTGAAAATAGTGGGAAGGTATTAGTTACTGGGGCTACTGGTGGTGTCGGGAGTTTTGCCGTTGCCTTGTTAGCTAACCGTGGCTATGAGGTTGTTGCAAGCACTGGAAAGAAGAATGAACGTGATTATTTAATGAACTTAGGAGCTTCTTCAGTGATTACAAGAGAAGAAGTGTATGATGGAAAGATAAGCGCATTAAGCAAGCAAAAATGGATAGCAGCGGTTGATCCTGTCGGTGGAGAGCCATTAGCATCCTTGTTAAGCCAAATTCAATATGGGGGTGCCGTAGCGGTCAGTGGTTTAACAGCTGGAACGAATGTACCTACGACGGTTTTTCCATTTATTTTACGTGGGGTGAGTCTCTTGGGAGTTGATTCCGTTTTTTGTCCAATGGAGATGAGGAAAGAAGCTTGGGAACTATTAGCGGAAGAAAGTGATAAACTTCCGTTTGATCAGTTTATTTTTCAAGAAGTTTCATTGAGTGAAGTTGAGCATGCCTTGCCGTTGCTTTTAAAAGGAGAAACGAGAGGAAGAGTACTTGTACACATATAGTAACTACACACAATAACTGATAAAAGGCGGCCTAATTTCCGATAGAATGGAGCGAAAGACATGCAGTTGAAAAGTAACCGTCTCGTCATTCGTTCGTATATGTATGAAGATTACGAAGCTTGGATAGAGGGATTAAAGAACCGTTTAGTTTCGCAATCACGTCATGATGAAGGACGCCCACAAGATTTATCTGCTTATACTAAAGAAAAATTCAAGAAGAAAATCGAGCAATGGAGTAAGCAAGATGATGCTTGGCAATTATCTGAGTTTGGTATATTTAGAGTAAATGATGGTGCACATATAGGAAAGATAGAAATGTATCGAACACAGAGGAATGGCAAGGAGTTAGTACTACTTGGTTATGCTATTCACAATCAATATTGGCGAAAAGGATATGGAAAAGAAAGCGTAGTCACGATTATTCCTTTTATTTTTGAATATTTACAACCTGAAAGAATAGAATTACATATTGATAGTGATAACCTTGCCTCCATTCATTTAGCAGAATCTATTGGTTTTAATTATGAAGAGAAACAGTCTCAATTCTCATTTGATAGTGGAGAATGGAGCGAATTTTTTATCTATTATATAGAGAAATAAGGAGAGGCTCCACTTATGTAGGAGCCTCCCTAATATTAAGCGTTCAATTTTTCTTTTTCGTAAACAGGTACCCAACCTTCTGGTGTAACAAAGAGGCGAATAGCAACAACTTTCCGATCATCAGCTAAAGTAAAATAGTGACGCGTGTTTACGGGTACAGAAATTAAATCACCTGGATCTAAATGGACTTCAAAAAACGATTCATCTTTTCCTTGGATAATAAAGACCCCATGCCCACTTACGATGAAGCGGACTTCATCATCGGTATGATGGTGCTCTCTTTGAAAGTTAATTAATAATTCATCCAAATTTGGCGTACTGTCTGAAAGTGAAATAACATCTGCAGCTTTGTAGCCGCGCTTTTCAGAAATGGTTTTGATTTCAGTTGAAAATGCATCTAGTATGGCTTGCTTTTCATCATCAGATAAATCGTATTTTTCGTGTAATGTCACTTCTAATTGCTCAATGTTCCAATTTTCATAGATGACTTCTTGAGCAGTTAAAAATGTAGATACCTCTTGTTCATCAGTAATCACTTTTTCTTCGTTTTTAAATTTAATAGTGGCCATGTAAAACGCCTCCTTTTAATTGAATAAGAGATAATTTATATTGAAATAAAAATTCGCAAGCTTCTAATAATTTTTTTGCTTCAAACCCATCGACTCCCCAAACAGTAATCCCGTGGTTGTGAATTAAGACTGCACCTTTCTCTTTGCTGACGTAAGCAGAAAAGTGGTCCGCTAATGTAGGGATATCCGCATCATTGCGAATGATCGGGATGGTGAGTATATCATCTTCTCCCCATAATCCAAATGCTTTAATTAACTCTTGATGCTGAAAAGTTACTACACCTTCTTGATAGAAAAGCTCAGAAATAACATTATTAGCAACTGTATGAACATGAAGACTTGCTCCTGATGACGTTTTCTTATAGATTTCACAATGTAATAAAGTCTCAGCTGAAGGTTTAGATGACGTGTTTTCTAGGGGTCTTCCTTCTAAGTCTACTAATAAAAAATCATTGGCTGTTCTCTTTCTTTTATCAAGTCCACTTGAAGTGACTAAAAAGCTGTTTTCATCTACGCGAATGGATAAATTACCACTAGTACCCATAAACCAATCTCTAGCCGCTAACTCATCTTTAATATCAGCTAATGTATCCCACTCTGTTTCATACGTTGTCATGATTTCGCACCAACTAGTTCATCGAGGTATTCAATGCAATCATGGAAGGTTTCGAAAGGTGTATAAGAAATACCAGTTTCTTCACATTTTTGAATTAAGAAATCTCTAGCAAGTACGGCATCTGCTATTTTGGCTGCTTCAAAGTCTGTAATCGAATCGCCAATAAGAATATTAAAGTGTTCTGGAGATGAGTGTTTTCTAATAATGGTTGGTTTACAACAGCCGCAACCTTGTGAAGAACATAGTTCATCACACTCGTGTGGATAGTGAATATCTATCGTTTCTAAAGCAAAGCTTGCCTGATTGCAAAATACTTTCGTAAATGGCCCATAAGGTTCAAGTACTGGTTCTAAAAAAAAGTCAATTCCACCACTAACAATATAAAGAGGGATATCGTTTTCGTGTGTATATCTAACAAAAGCTGAAAATCCTTCACGAATTTCTGCACTATTTAATACAAAATGGATAATCTCTTCTTTTTTACTTGTTGGTAAAAGTGAGAAGAGATTTTTAACACCCTCTTGGATAGAGATATTTTGAGCTAAAATATCTTCCTTGATCTGTTTTGCCTCAATAGGACCGAAATGCTCCATAATCTTTACGATGTTATCGTTATTCGTAATTGTTCCATCAAAATCACAAAAAATCATTGGTTTTGTCATCTTTTACGACGTACCTCCCCATTTTGTTAATGCTGCTTCCAATTCTTGCGCTTTTGTTGCACGATGAGTACTTTGTTGTATGACGTGGTCAATGGCTTGCCTAAAGGCTCTCACGCCAGCTGCTGCTCCTTCAGGATGACCATGGACCCCTCCGCCCGCATTAATTATACAATCATTGCCAAAATCATGATAAAGCAACGGAACTAAACCTGGATGAATGCCTGCTGAGGGGACCGGGAATGCCTGATTCAAGCCATTTTCTTCGGTTAACTGTCTAGCGATAGCTAAGGTTTTTTCTTTTTCCATGGCAACAGAACCATATGGAGAAGGAAATAAAGAGAAATCTGCGCCTGCTAAGCGAGTAAGATTACCGAGTAATAAGTCAGGAGCCACACCATAGAAGTTTGAAGAAGTATAGGCCCCACTATATGCAGGATGTGCCATGATAGGTAACTGCACTTCACTGTTTTCAGCTAGTGTTTGGAGCATATCTAGACCGTAAGTGTGAACATTGAATAATAATGCGTCCGCCCCTAATTCGGTCGCATGTTTTGCTTTATCTACTAAATCCATTGTTCTCCCAGATAAATTGACTGCATAATGTGTCCTTTTTCCAGTCTTTTCATAGACTTCATCTAGTATTTCTTTACCTGCGATAATTCTGTCTTCAAAAGAGATGTTGACATCAAAAAGAATTTCATCATCTTTTACAATATCAACGCCTCCCATAGCCTGGTCTCTTAACTGTTCTCTTAAGAAGTGAATATCCCTGCCGATGATGCCTTTAAATATACTCATAAGTAATGGGCGGTCTTGAGTATTTAGTTTCGATCTTATATTTTTTATACCGAATTTTGGTCCTGGAAAACGGGAAAGATCCTCATTATCAAATTCTAGGTTTAATAATTTTACTTCACCATCTAGAGATAACTTTCCAAATACGGTTGTTAAGATTGCTGGAATATCAAATGTGAAATTATATGTAGGGTAGGCGATACTAATTTCGCACCTTACTTCACCGAATCGATTGGGATGTTCATCATCATAAAACTCTTGTAGTGCAGTGACTCTGCCTTTATGTTTTAGTAATTGTTCTTGCTCAAGTAATGGTAACGCTGTCCACGAGCCTATCGTTAATCCTAAAGCGATACCCTCTGCTTTTTTCTCTAATGAACCGGGTCTTGCGTATACTTGATAAGTTGCAATTACATCTCCCATATGAGAACCCTCCCTGATGGTTTCGAATTTACATTGACAATAAAAAACCCTCTTCTTAATCAATAAGAAGAGGGTTAGTTCGCAGTGATAGAACCTTCTCCTTATCTGTCAGCATGATTGCTGCAAGAATTAGCACCGTGTTCATTTAGAATCGGTTGCCGGGCTTCATCGGGCTCGTCCCTCCGCCTGCTCTTGATAAGAAAATTTATGATTATCGTTTTAAATTTTTGCACAATTGTATTATGTCACCAGGTGTTTTATCTGTCAACAGAGAATTTTTTACGTTATATGACAAAATTCCTTTATCTTTAAAAAGATGAAAAGTTTTTTAAAAAAAGATTGACACTTTTTTATAATCGGTGCTAGTATTTGCTCAAGATATTTCAAAAAATGAATCTTTTATACTCTTATCAAGAGCAGGTGGAGGGAAATATGGCCCGATGAAACCCAGCAACCGACCGTAATATCGTTGTGAAACGAGGCGCAGCTAGAGAATTTCTGCGCCTAATGTAAGGCACGGTGCTAATTCCATTCAGAAGTTATTCTGAAAGATGAGAGGCAAAATCGTCATGACGAATGCCTCTTTCTGTACTGGAAAGGGGCATTTCTGTTTCTGTAGTGACAAAGCAGGTCCGACTACATCTCTTCATGTAGTCACCCCTGTTTTGTGCCACAGATAATAAAGAAATAAGGGGGAAGAGATATGGCTGTTTTAGAAAATATAGGTTACCGCGCTTTGACAGAGGAATCTGCGTGTGAATACGTGAAGAGTTTAAAGCTGTTTTTACCGGATGAAAAAATAACGGTGGAAGAGATTGGTGATGGTAATTTGAATTATGTTTACCGTATTACTTCTAATCGTAAAAGTGTAATTATTAAGCAAGCACTCCCTTATGCAAAAGTAGTCGGGGAAAGCTGGCCACTAACACTTAAACGAGCAAAACTGGAGGCAGAAGTCCTTAAGAAGCATGGTGAATTCGTTCCTCACCTCCTCCCAGCAGTACTAGCAACAGATGAAGAGCTAGCATTAACTGTGATGGAGGATCTTTCCCATCTGACAATTGTAAGAGACGGATTGATTCAAGGGGATCATTATCCGAAGTTATCAGCTCATATTGGGGAGTACCTAGCAAAGACATTGTTTTCAACTTCAGATTTTGCTCTTCATCCGTTTGAGAAAAAGAAATTGGTCGCTAAATTTTCAAATCCGGAACTATGTAAAATCACTGAGGATTTAGTATTCACCGATCCATTTTTTGATGTGGAAACGAATGATTTTGAAGCTGAGTTGGCTGAAGTGGTTCAGCAACTATGGGCTAATGACAAGTTGAAGCTTGAAGTAGCCAAAATAAAATATGCTTTTCTCACAGAAGCAGAGAGCTTACTACATGGTGACCTACATACAGGGAGTATATTTGCGAGTAAGAGTGAGACGAAGGTGATTGATCCTGAGTTCGGCTTTTATGGTCCGATTGGATTTGATGTCGGTCAATATATTGCCCATCTCATTTTCCAAGTACTTGTACGAAACGGAAACGATAGAATCGTTATTCGTCAACAGATTGAAGAAGTATGGGATGTGTTTTCTCAATATTTTTCAGAAGCTTGGGAAAATTCTGTTGTTAATCCTTTTACGAAAGTACCAGGCGCTCTAGAATCTTTTCTAGCTAAAGTATTTAAAGATGCTATCGGAGTAGTGGGATGTGAATTAATTCGGAGAACAATCGGATTGTCTCATGTGAAGGATCTTGATGGAATAGAAGATAGTTCAATTAGATTATATGTGAAAAAGGCAACGATTCAATTAGGTTCATCCTTGATTATTAATCGCAAAAACATAGGAACAATCTCGCAACTTCTTAAGGAACTGGAGGCGTATACATCATGAGTATACCAACACCAATTGAATGGCAAGATGGTAGATTGAAAATTCTTGATCAAACCTTATTACCCCATCAAACAAGATGGATAGAACTCGAAACCATTGAAGATGTCTTTGAGGCAATTATTCAGTTGAGAGTGAGAGGGGCGCCAGCTATTGGAATAACTGCTGCTTATGGTTTAGCGATTGCTGCAAAAAAATACGAAGGTGTCGACATCGAAACTTTCCATCTTAGAATTCATGAAGATTATCTTTATCTAGCGGGTTCAAGACCGACAGCTGTTAATTTGTTCTGGGCTTTGGATCGAATGATGAAAGTAATAGAAACGTTGTATTCAACAGAGGAGACAATTATCAGTTTGGAGCAAGAAGCAAAGCAAATACATCAAGAAGACGAGGAGATTTGTCGGCAAATTGGCGAAAATGCACTAAGTCTATTGAATGGAAGGAAAAAGGTATTAACGATTTGCAATGCGGGGACGATTGCTACGGGAAAATATGGTACAGCGCTAGCGCCGTTTCATTTAGGTAAGGAAAAGGGTGTTGACTTTCAAGTATATGCTTGTGAAACGAGACCGGTTCTTCAGGGAGCGCGCCTAACTGCTTGGGAACTTCAACAGTCCAATGTGGATGTAACAGTCATTACTGATAATATGGCTGCTCATACAATAGCAACAAAGGGGATTGAAGCGATTATAGTCGGGGCAGATCGTATTGCCAGCAATGGAGATACAGCGAATAAAATCGGTACATGGCAACTAGCTATTCTAGCAAACTACTTTCAAATTCCTTTCTATGTAGCTGCGCCATTGTCAACATTTGACTTTTCTATTGCATCAGGGGCAGATATTCCGATTGAGGAGAGGTTGCCAGAAGAGGTGACTCATCTAGGACCAAACCAAATCACACCAGAAGGAACGAAAGTGTTTAATCCGGCGTTTGATGTGACAACTGCTAATTTAATCACTGCAATCATTACTGAAAAAGGTATTTTTGAAGCTGATCGAAACAAATTGGCACAATTGAATAAAGCAGAAGAGGGAGTTAGGGCATGAAGAACAATCGTATACTATTAGCGTTTCTTATTATTTTTATTTTAATCTTGGCAGGCTGCCAGCCAAAAGGAAGCAATTCAAGTAGTGAAGCAACTGCATCAACTAAAGAGAATAGTGTACATCCGTTAGCTAATAAAAAAATCGCACTAATCATGCAAATTAATTTAGGAACTTTTTCTGCACAATATATTGAAGGGGTAAAAGAACAGGTAGAAAAGTTTGGTGGAACCGTTCAAGTATTTACTTCTGAAGGTGACTTAGCAAAAATGGCTTCCAATTTAGATGCAGCGATTAATCAAAAATTTGATGGAATATTAATTGATCATGGAACGAAGGAAGCGTTAACGCAAGGAGTAGAAAAAGCGGCTGCGCAAAATATACCTGTAGTGGTCTTTGATGCTGATATTGCAGTGAAAGATGTAACTGTACTTCAACAAGGCGATGAAGAAATGGCGAAGTTGACATTAACCAAGCTTGCTGCAGATGCAGGAGGAAAAGCGAATATTGTTAAGATTTGGGTAGCTGGATTTGCACCGATGGAAAGAAGACAAGTAGCTTACGAACAATTTTTAAAAGAGAATACAGATATTAAGGAAGTAGCAGCATTTGGTGCTGCCACCGACAATACAGCATTAGATACTCAAGCACAAATGGAAGCAATCCTAAAACAATATCCAAATGAAGGTGAAATAACAGCAGTTTGGGCAGCGTGGGATGAGTTTGCTAAAGGAGCTGTCAGAGCGCTAGAGCAGGCAGGAAGAGAAGATATTAAAGTCTACGGGATTGATATGAGTGACGAGGATCTGCAACTGATACAAAAAGAAAACAGTTCATGGGAAGCGACAGCTGCCGTTGATCCAAAAGATATTGGTCGTATTCAAGTTCGATATTTGTACCAAAAATTAAATGGTGATTCTCCAAAAGAAAAAGTTATCCTTGATCCTGTTTTTGTAGAGAAAAGTCAATTACCTGATGAGGCCATTACAACAAATGAACTGCATGAATATATAGATGGTTGGGGAGAAAGTGAACAAGGCTATACGGAAGAACTAAAAGCACTTGAGGGCAATTGAATGAAATGGTTTGTAGCTAGTCAACCGACTTTTAGAGAGTCGGTTTTCCTATCTATGGAGGGGGTCTCCTTTAAATGAGTGAAGTTGTTTTGGAAATGAAAAAGATGAGTAAAAGTTTTGGAAAAGTTACGGCATTAAAGAACGGGGAATTAGTGGTTCATAAAGGAGAAATACATGCCTTGCTTGGAGCAAATGGAGCTGGGAAAAGTACATTAATGAAGATTCTCTCTGGGGTATATAGACAAGACCAAGGAGAAATTTTGATTAACCACGAAAAAGCAACTTTTCAACACCCTAGTGACGCGAAAGAAAAAGGAATATTTTGCGTTTATCAGGAGGTTGATACAGCCATTGTTCCACAGCTTACTGTAGCAGAAAATATTATGCTTGATCGCTTTTCACAAGAGAAAGGGTGGTACTTCTCTCGTAAGGATCTACATCGTCAGGCGCAGGAAGCATTAACATTACTCGATGTGAATGATATTGATCTAAACCAAGCAGCTTCAAAGCTAAGTCTTGCTAAAAAGCAATTGGTTCTCATAGCTCGGGCGTTAGTTCAAACGACTAAAGTCATTATTTTTGATGAGCCAACCGCTCCATTATCACATAGAGAAGCAGAGAAACTATTTCATGTAATTAGGCAACTGAGAGTAAAAGGAATTGGTTGTATTTTTATTACACATCGATTACCTGAAGTATTCGCCATTGCAGATGTGGTAACGGTTATGAGAGACGGATGTCGGATTTCAACCGTACCAATTGCTCAGATAACGCAGGAAATGGTGATTGAACAAATGCTTGGAGAAGTATGGCATGAGGAAAGAAACGTTCTGCACAGTTATAAACGAGGGGAAGAGGTTTTAGCACTTAAGAATCTCAATCTAGGAAAGTTACAAAATATTAGTTTAAATGTATATGAAGGTGAAGTTGTAGGAATTGCGGGATTAGTAGGTGCGGGAAAGACGGAACTAGCAAAAACAATATTTGGAAATACACCAGCCGCGTCAGGAGAAATCAGAGTCTCTGGTAAGAAGATACAAGTGAAGCATCCAAAAACTGCTATCGCTTGTGGTATCACTCATATTCCTGAAGAAAGGCGGAAAGAAGGTCTATTCATTAATGAAACGATATCGAAGAATGTAACATTCCCACAACTAAAAAAGTACGTAAAAGGGGGATTTATTAACAGAAAGGCTGAGAGAAAAGCGACTGAAGAAGTAATTTCAACTTTGCAGGTGAAAGCAAATGATGTGGACGTAGAGGTGAATCATTTAAGTGGGGGAAATCAGCAAAAGATCGTTATCGGTAAGTGGTTATCAAGTGAAGCGAAGGTTTATTTATTTGATGAGCCTACTAAGGGTGTGGACATCGGTGCGAAAAGAGAGATTCTTAAACTAATTCAACAGCTTGCAAAGGAAGGCAAGGCCATTTTGTATTTTAGTAGTGAAATCCAAGAATTATTAACAGTTTGCCATAGAGTATTAGTGATGTATGATGGCAAAATCGTGAAAGAGTTTGCGCAAAAAGAGGCAACGCAAGAAAAGATTCTGTTATATGCAAGTGGTGGAAAGGAAGTCAATCATGAAGGACCAATTGATCGCATTTCTATTTAAATACGGGGCAATTACTTTACTTATTCTTATTATTTTCTATTTTACAAGTGTGAGCCCATTCTTTTTAACCTATGATAATTTTTCAGATATATTACGTTCCATTTCGATTGTCACTGTGCTCGCGCTCGGGGTCACATTTACATTAGTAGTTGACGGCTTTGATTTATCTGTTGGCTCCACGATGTCATTAGCAACTGTTTTTACTGCTTCATTGATGGTTTGGTATGATTTACCTCTATGGTTAGTTCTACTATTACCAATTATCGTTGGAGTTTTAGTTGGATTATTTAATTCGTTCTTAATTGTTGTGATAGGTATTCCCGATTTATTAGCAACATTGAGCAGTATGTACATCGTAGCGGGATTATATCGGACTTATACAGAAGGATACTCTATTTATAACCATATGCCACTGACATCTGGTGGGACAGCAATTGGTGAGTTTTCTAATGCCTTTCTATGGATTGGTCAAGGCCATTTATTAGGTATCCCCGTACCTGTATGGATCATGATTATTCTAGTGTTAGCGTCCTACTGTTTTTTAAATTATACGAGATGGGGCAGAATTTTTTATATGACTGGGGGGAATGCCGAAGCTGCGACCTTATCTGGTGTAAAAGTAAAGAAAATCAAATGCATGGCTTATGTGATTTCAGGAATTTTTGCTAGCATAGCAGGCATTTTATTTACTTCTAGGGTAGGATCAGGGCAAATCGATGCAGGTGCACCACTCCTGATGGAAGCTGTTGCAGCTGTATTTGTTGGCTACTCGGTACTAGGGGCTGGAAAACCAAATGCGTTAGGTACATTTTTTGGCGCAGCAGTCATTGGCGTATTATTAAATGGTTTAACTATCTTGAATCTACCCTATTATGCTTTTGATATTATTAAAGGAACTGTACTCGTTTTAGCATTGGCAGTGACTTATATGTATGCGAAAAATAAGTTCTCAACAAATAGCTTATAGAAGTAGTAGTGGGTGAGGCACTTTTGTAGTTGCAGGTAGGCTAATCGCTTCCATTGGAAGATACACATGTATATTTTAGTTGATAAGGCAAAAGTGGTTTGTGTCTCATTTAAAAAGAGAAATAGGGATGAAAGCTTTAGCAAATGGTGTTTGCGAGTCGCTCAGATGGAAAATAGGAAACGAGAGGTGAGCAAATGGTGTTTGCGAGTCGCTCAGGTGGAAAACAGGAAACGAGAGGTGAGCAAATAGCGTTTGCGAGTCGCTCAGGTGGAAAACAGGAAACGAGAGGAGAGCAAAAAGCGTCAGCAAGTCGCTCAGGTGGAAAACAGGAAACGAGAGGAGAGCAAATGGTGTTTGCGAGTCGCTCAGATGGAAAACAGGAAACGAGAGGAGAGCAAATGGTGTTTGCGAGTCACTCAGGTGGAAAACAGGAGACGAGAGGAGAGCAAATGGTGTTTGCGAGTCGCTCAGATGGAAAATAGGAAACGAGAGGTGAGCAAATGGTGTTTGCGAGTCGCTCAGATGGAAAACAGGAAACGAGAGGTGAGCAAATAGCGATTGCGAGTCGCTCAGATGGAAAATAGGAAACGAGAGGTGAACAAATGGTGTTTGCGAGTCGCTGAGGTGGAAAATAGGAAACGAGAGGTGAGCAAATAGCGTCAGCAAGTCGCTCAGGTGGAAAACAGGAAACGAGAGGAGAGCAAATGGTGTTTGCGAGTCGCTCAGATGGAAAACAGGAAACGAGAGGTGAACAAATGGTGTTTGCGAGTCGCTCAGATGGAAAATAGGAAACGAGAGGAGAGCAAATGGTGTTTGCGAGTCGCTCAGGTGGAAAACAGGAGACGAGAGGTGAGCAAAAAGCGTCAGCAAGTCGCTCAGATGGAAAATAGGAAACGAGAGGAGAGCAAATGGTGTTTGCGAGTCGCTCAGATGGAAAATAGGAAACGAGAGGAGAGCAAAAAGCGTCAGCAAGTCGCTCAGGTGGAAAACAGGAAACGAGAGGAGAGCAAATGGTGTTTGCGAGTCGCTCAGATGGAAAACAGGAAACGAGAGGTGAACAAATGGTGTTTGCAA
The DNA here is from genome assembly GCF_020171845.1 of Cytobacillus kochii. Classification (GTDB taxonomy): domain Bacteria; phylum Bacillota; class Bacilli; order Bacillales; family Cytobacillaceae; genus Cytobacillus; species Cytobacillus kochii. The sequence goes on from NZ_JAIVAM010000002.1 coordinate 219,305, forward strand.
GTCGTTCAGGTGGAAAACAGGAGACGAGAGGTGAGCAAATAGCGTCAGCAAGTCGCTCAGATGAGAAATAGGAAACGAGAGGAGAGCAAATGGTGTTTGCGAGTCACTGAGACAGAAAACAGGAAATGAAAGCTGAGCAAAAGGGTATGGCGATTCACTCAGACGAGAAATAGTAAACGAAAGCAAAGCAAAAGTGATTTACACATTACGTTGACCGGAAACCGGTGCTTGAAATAGGAAAACAGATAGGACAAACATAGAGGTGAGAATAGATAGGAGTTCGCTGGAGGTAAGTATTTGCCTAGTTTTAACTGGAGCAACTTTTTCTTGTTACCTCTCTCAATAGATGCAGATATTTACTTTGAAGATTCTCCACCAGGTGAACGAGCAAACGGGTTACCATAGCTCACCATTTTAGAATAGGCACCCGAAAAAACACTTCTATATTTTTTCTCGGAATTTCACTCTCCACAATGGTTCAACAATTAGCATGCAACTGATATAAAAAGGCCGCTGAACATTTTTAGGTTCAGCGACACTTTGTTGATTATTTTTCTTCTTTGGATGCTCCAATATAGTTATTCATTTCTGTTTCGATTAGCTCAGCTAGTGATTCTGCCCCTGTTTTTCCTACATGGACGCCATCACCTCCGAAGTATTCGGGATGATTTTCTCCGAGTTTGTGCCAATCGACTAGTGTGACATGGTCTTCAACTTCCGCTTTTTCCAATAAAGCTTTATTTACATCTTCTTCCCATGAACGTGGTACCTTTGTATTTACAAGGTAAATATCTGCTTCACTAAATAAATCAACCAGTTCATCTAAATGCTTTTCACGGAAAAAGCCGTTTGTACCAAGCATGAAAATGATTGCATTTCCTTTTTGGTTAAAGGAAGTGTATTGCTGGCTAACATCGACTGCTTGATGAACTTGACGCCCTACCTTTGCATCAATCGTAATAGCAGGAAAGCGTAGCTGTAGACTTGGTGCAACATCAAGCATTAATGAATCACCAATGGCCAGAATTTGGTTATAATGCTCAGCGGCAGGGAGTGGCTCTGCCTGTTTTTCTGCTTCATTCTCAACTTCTTCCGTATCTTCTGTCTTCTCCTCTGGAGCTTCTTCAGAGGAGTCATTTTTCTCTGGAACATTCGAAGCTTCTTCTTTCGTTTCTTCTTTCGGTTGATCTTCACTGTTTTCTTGGGAAATAACTAACTCTGTTGGTTTCTCTTCTTGCTCTTCGCCCTTGACAACGCCCGTCATACCAGCAATAAAGATAATAGCTACTAATGGAACAAAAGCTGCACCAACTCTACACTGTACATTTAAACTTTTCCATTTGAGCGGATTTATTTTCTTGAAATTTTTAAAGAATGCTCTAAAACCATACTTTCTAATCGGTTGCTCTAAGAATCGGTAGGAAACTTCTGCTATTGCAAAAATAGCGATGAGCTGTAATAGCACTCTCCATAACTGCGGTGCCGCTATTTGGTCGAGAGGCGTTGTTAAAATAATAATTGGATAATGCCATAAATAAATACCATATGAGCGTGTACCAATCCACCTAAGTGGCTTCCATGATAGCCACTTGCTTAATATACTTGATGGGTGACAGACACAAGCAATAACAACCGCTGATAGGAGGGCAATAAGGAACAAGCCCCCAACATAAAGAAACGGATTATATTCATTAATGGTGAACATGCATAGTAACAAAATCACTAGCGCACCGACACTAGTTACATTAAGCGTTTGTTTTAGTTGGGGTGATAGCTTCTTAGCTGATAGCCTTTTCATTGGCCAAACAAGTGCTAGCCAACAACCAATTAATAATTCAAATGAACGTGTATCAGTCCCATAATAAACTCTGCTAGGATCACCATTGGGATCATATTGTAATGACATCCATAAACAAGATAATAAAGCGCCTAAAAAGATAATCTTTGAAACAGTTGCTCGGTGCTTGAAAATATAAATTAGAGCCGTTAGGGCAAGTGGCCATAATAGATAGAATTGTTCTTCAATCGCCAGTGACCATAGGTTTTTTATTGGAGATGGAGCTGCAAAACTATCAAAATAGGAAACCTCGTGGAAAATAAACCACCAGTTACTTACATAAAATATAGAAGCTAGCGCATCGCCACGCATAACGGATAACAAGTTTTGATGAAAAAGAACGACCCACACAAAGGTAATAAAAATCATTGCATAAGAAGCGGGTAATAAGCGGCGAGCACGGCCAACCCAGAACTTCTTCAAATCTAATTTCATGCTTTTGTTTTGATCCGGTAATAGAGTGGAAGTAATAAGGTAGCCAGATAGAACAAAGAAAAGGCTAACGCCTAAAAATCCACCTTCTGCCCAATCAAAGCGAAAGTGATAGGCGATGACGGCTAAGACTGCAATCGCTCTCAGTCCGTCGAGCCCGGTAATATAATGTGTGTGTGTCTTTTTTTTCATATGTACGTCCTCCATTTTTGATGCAATTAAACTCTAGCTGACGGAGGGAATCTTCCTCCGTTTTAAAGTGAACCTATAAATTATTTACTTATTTTCTATTAAACTTCATGTATATAAAATAGACGATGATTATGTCGTAATTAGTTTCAAAAAGCTTGTAAAAAAATTTGCAGAATAGCGATAAAAAAGCACTACAATTATTCATTTTACTCTTATTATGTAATGATTTGGATAGGTGGAAAGAATGATATATTATAAGGGGGAAAAGTCCTGTTTAATAGGGAAAAATAAGCAGTTAACAGGAGAAAAGAAGCTTGAAATGGTCATTTGAAATTCAAGTTTACAATTATGGCTTCTTCCCAAAAAGTAAGACCCCTCTTTTATAAGTAGGAGAGGCCTCATTTCTATTTATTCAAATCATACTTAGTTTATATAACGGTCACTTACTAGTATTTCATTGATGATTTCAGTTGGTATTTCAAACTGAACAACGCCCATATAACCAGGTGCCACTTCATATTCATCAAAAGAGATGATCAGGTGGTTATCTTCGTTGATAAAGAATGGTTGATCGCGATTAATAGTTGTAAATGATTCGACATCATCTAGCCAATAAATAAGATTTTCATCATTGGCCATATTCTGCTTCATTTGCTTTTTAATTTCTTCACTTATTACCTCTACATATGCTTCTGAAGTAAATAAACTAGGTAAAGTAATAACGGTTTGTAATTTTTTATCAATCGTAAGGTAATCTTTTTGTTCGTATCCAGATGCTTCAGCTTTAAACGTATTAAGTTCAATAGAAAGTATCTGATTATTTTCATTCACAATGGAGTAATCACTTTGAATAGCTAGATGACCGTTACTATCCGTATATTCTTGATATAATTGCTTTCCTTTTTCAAGAAAAGCTTGATTTAAATGAGTTTCTAGTTGGTGATTTTCTAGACCAGAGATTTCTGGTATCTCTACATCAATGGATTTACTTTCTTGTTCCTCGTGTATTTTATCAATGGTAATAACCTCAATAATTTGTTTTAAAATAGGTACTTCTGACATTGCTTTTGCCGCTTGAGGGCTAAAGTTTACTGTTGCTGTAAAAATACTCGCAGCTGCCACAATACTAGTTGGCCATATCCAACGCTTTTTCATATGCTTTTGTGGAGTGTGACCAGTTAGTGCACTTTCTATAATATCATCTAATTCTGTTGGTATAGGTATATCATTATATTGTCTACGCCATTCTTTCAGTCGGTTACTCATCCATTTCATCTCCTTCTGTCAGTTCAAGCTTTAATAATTTTAAGCCGCGATATAATCGTGTCTTGACTGTATTGACATTTTCATCTATTACAGTAGCAATTTCTTGAATCTTTAAGTCTTCAAAATAGCGTAGTAAAATGACCGTTTTATATTGTAAGGGCAATTGTGCCAATGCATCATGTAAGTCAAAATGCATATAATCATCATGTTCTCCACTTTGCAAATAGGTGATTGTGTCATGATCTGATACAGTCATGCGTTTATGCTTTTTTAAGAAGTCGAGCGATGTACGTACGATAATCTTATAGAACCAACTTCTTAATGCATCTACATTTTCTAATTTATTCATTGAAAGCAATCCTTTTTTAATGGATTCACTGACAATATCTAAGGCATCTGCTTGGTTTCTAACATAACTATAAGCAAGCCGGTAGTAATCTTGTTTATGCTCTTCAATCATTTGTACAAACAAATTTTGGTTATTCATCTTTCAAGGAGCTCCTTTTAAAAAACTTTGTACAATGGATAGACGATTGATCTCATAGAAAAAGTTTGTGCGGAAAAAAACTTTTTATTTATTCATTATGCTAATGTTTGCTTAAGAATAGAATTCGTAATGTAAAAGAAAAGTTGAAGAAACGGGGGGGGAGTGTTTATGGATCAACATTTATTTTTATTTGGTGGAAGTCCGCCCTTTGGAAGAATTCATGGAAAGCAGTTTGCTAGTCTCTGTAATCAAAAAAATGGACATGTGGCGATATTTTGTTTAAATCGTAAAGGCTGGCAAACTTATATGCCTAAATATCAGCATATTTTAGAAGAAGAAGGTGTAACTGATTTTCGCTATTATTTATTAGAAGAGACGAAATCAATCCGTAGTGAAAAAATAACTGGCATTATTATATGTGGCGGTGACACACTTTCCTATCATCACTATATCGTAACTAAAAGGGTAGGGGAGGAAATAAAGCAACTCTTTCAAGAAGGAGTGCCAATCGCAGGCTTTTCTGCCGGTGCTTTGATCTGCTCAGAATATTGTATGGTTTCCCCGAGCGATTATAAAGGAGATAAGCTGATGGTTTTAAATGGCTTAGGTATCTTACAAGATTATATTATCGCTGCTCATTATACAAAATGGAATGAAAAGCAGAACCTACTTGCTGTGATGACTGAAACGAAGACAGAGAAGGGGTTGGGCTTGGATGATGAAGCAAGTGTTTATTTGAAAAATGGCCATATTGAATCGTTAGAAGGTAAGAATGTACATATTCTTGACTAGTTATATCGAGAAAGGGTGGAGTTTTGAATGATAATCAAAGAGCTTTCCGTAGATGATGCGAAACAACTTGTACAATTAATGAAGGATGTAGAGGCAAGCAGTCCTTATATGTTGATGGAAGCAGGGGAAAGAACTTTAACAGTTGAAGGGGCAGAGGCCATTATTAATAGAGATCATATAACGGTTATTGGTGCCGAAGATGGAGAACGATTGATTGGGTATACACTTGTGATCAAAGAAACGGTACGAAGGAAAAAACATTGTGCGAGTATTGTTGTCGGTGTTCATAAAGATTACAGAGGAATGGGAGTTGGAGGACAATTATTACAGGCGGTACTGGCATGGGCCAATCAAGAAGCTATCATGCGGATTGAATTGACAGTAGTATCAGAAAATGAAGCAGCACTAGCGCTATACAAAAAAATAGGTTTTGAAGTAGAAGGGGTGAAACGAAGATCGTTATTAATGGACGGGGAATATTATGATGAGTATTATATGGGGAAATTATTTTAAAAGAATTGAATAAAAACAGAACAATCTATTTTTTTTAAAACCCTGTTTTTAAGGGATGTCTATAAAGGCAGATGATAGAACTCAAACTAATATAATATAGGACACGTGAAAACATAAGGGATAGGTAAATAGAAAATATCCACTCAAGTGGATACACCAGAATAGAATGAGCAAGTCCACATAACTCTTGGCGATTGCTAAAAGGTATGTGGACAAGATATTATGCTATGATTCCACTTTAGATTATACTAGAACCGATTTGCTCACCCTTATCTTTCTAGTTCAGCTTCCGTAACCCATTTATGGTTTTTGACTTTTTCCACACCATTGGTTGGCGTATAGTCAATCATATAAACGGTTGTGTCTTCACTTGAAGCGATGTCTACTTCGGCGCCCTTCATACCTTCCATATGATCAGCGGTAGTCACAGCGGTTTCTCCCTCTCGTAATGGTGCTTCACCTGGCTCTTCAAGCTCTTCATGAATAATCCATTTGTGATTTTTCACAGGGTCACCACCAGAAGTAGGGGTATAGTTTACGGCATAAGCGGTTGTATTATAAGCGCCAACAATCTTTGCCTCCGCACCTTCCATGCCTTCCATATGTCCATTTTTTATTGTAACTGTAGATCCCACAGCGTAAGTGGGTTCATCCGCTTTTTCTAGGCCTTCCGGGATTTCACCATCACTAGAATGATCCATTCCTTCATGGTCCATCTCTTCATGATTCATTTCTTCTTGTTCGTTCGTTTCATCATTAGTTGGTGATGGATCATTGTTGTTAGTACAAGCAGCTAAAAATACCATTGCCAACAAGGCAATTATTCCAAAGGTTAGTTGCTTTTTCATTTAGGTCATCTCCTTTAATGGATTTGCAATTATTATAAATCGTAAATTTGCAGATTATATGAAGGAATATTGTCTTCTTCATTCTGAACAAAAGGAAAGATTATGATACCCATTTATATCCAATTCCCCATACGGTTTGTAAATGCTGATCAATAGGGAAGTCAACTTCACGTAGCTTTTCTCTTATATTTCGTATATGTGAATCCACTGTTCGATCTTCGATATATACACCGTATCCCCAAATTTTCGTAATAAGATGTTCGCGAGAGAAAACATGATTTTGATGAGATAAAAAAAGCTCAAGTAACACAAATTCTTTTTGCGTGACAGGGATTTTTTTCTTTTGATAGTAAAAATCATAGGATTCCTTATTTAACTGTAGTTCTTTAAATATGATTTCACTGCCAGTTGATTTTGTCCTTCTTAAGACAGCTTCGATTCTTGCAATAAGTTCTTCTTCATCAAATGGTTTAGCAATATAATCGTCGGCACCAATGGTTAGCCCCTTAACTACATCTGGTTTACTTCCTTTCGCTGTTAACATAATAATCGGCACATCACTTTGCTGTTTGATCAATTGACATAGATCCCACCCGTCCATATCAGGCATCATTACATCAATGATAACTAGTTCAATAGCGTGATCTTCCATATAATTAAGCGCACATGCACCGGAAGTTTTTTTTATACAAGAAAAGCCGTTCTGTGATAAATATAGGTCTAATAGATCAAGCATCCGCATTTCGTCATCTACTAAAAGTATCTTTCTCATTTAATACCGCTCCTTTTAACATGATAGTAAAAGCTGTCCCGGTTTTTGTGTTGCTTTTGACCGTAATCTCACCATTATGGGCGTTGACTAATTCTTTCACAATCGAAAGACCAAGACCAGAACCTCCTTTACATGAATCGTTACTATATGTCCCACGATAAAAGCGTTTAAAGATATGTGGAAGGTCTTTTTCTTGAATGCCGCTCCCGTTATCAATCATTCTTAAATATAAATCTTTTGTATGTGTCCATATCTTTAATGTCGTTTCCGTACCTGTTTGACTATATTTCAAAGAATTATCCAAAAGGTTATAAAGCATTTGTTCTACTCTAGCAGAATCGATATTCACATTAATATCTTTTTGGGGCATTTCCACATGTAATTTCATGGATTGATGCAAGAAAGCTGGTTCAAATTTATGATGTAAATGGGCTATGAAGTCGCTTAACTGAATGGTTTGTTTCTTCATTTCAAAGCCGTATTGATCTATTTTAGCTAATTCAAATAAGTCTTCTACTAGCGTATTTATTCTTTTGGCTTCTTCCTGAATGATGGACAAATATTTATCACGTTCTTCAATGGAGAGATTCTTTCTTTGAACAATGTCCGCATATCCTTTAAGGTAAGTGAGCGGTGTTCTTAATTCATGAGAAATTGTAGCTAAAAATTGACTGCGTTCTTCCTTTAAATGCTTTAACTCACCTGCAAGTAGGTTGATGGTTTTTGCCAGTTTACCAAGTTCATCATTTCCTATATCAGGTAGAGATATGGAGAAATCGCCACTTTTTATTTGTATCGTGGCTTCTTTCATCTTATTAAGCGGTCGAACTAAAGCGATAGAAAGCAATATTATAATCACAATCGTTAAGATAGCTGTGATTAATCCGGTAATAAAAAAATGATTATTTAAGCGATCAATCAGTGTTTGAATAGAATCAGTGTTTTGAAACATGAAAACGTATCCTTGATTAGGTATAGAGCTTACAGTTACAATATAAGGTTGATTTTTCCAATCATTTTCTACGACACCGTTTTGTAGCTTCATTCCTGATGAAATTATTTTTTTCATATCAATTGAAAGTGAGGAAGCAAGTACACTTCCCTTTAAGTTTGTAACCATCACATCCGTATTGGCTTCCTTTTCCATCAGGGCTACATGCTCAATTGTATCTGCTTCAAAACTGGTCTTTAACGTGTCTCTATGAGCGTCTCCTCTAGATTGTAAGGAAAAAAGTTCCTCTTCCACTCGCGACTCAACTAAGGAAGAGTGAAGAAAGAAAAATAGAAAAAGTTCTAAAGTAAATATAATCAAGAAAAATATAAGTCCTAGTTTTACGGATAAATTCTTCATAGCATCACCTATCGCATATTATAGAGAATAGTTGTGGAGAATGTGTGCAGAGTGACTTGTCATATCTTAGCTTGTTTCGTACATAAGTATAGAGCAGAAAGCAAAAGAATAGTCACTTTCGGAGTGGAAGGTTGTGAAATGATGTACCGTGGTAAAAATAAATTCACCTCAATTATTATCGTGCTTGCTTTAACACTAATGATATATTTAATTATGAATGTATTTAAGCATACCGATGTCTATATCGTATATCGAGCAGGAATTGGGACATTTGTAATCACGGGGTTTATCATTACTGCCATTGTTGTTCTATATATAAAGGGAAATTCATTTGGTAAAAGACGATAGAAAGGGAGAGGTAATTCAAGTTTAAAAATTTACGTACTTCCTGTATGCCTAAGTTCCTTTTATTGTCCTTGCATACTTTATCATATGCTGGTTGAAGATTGGCATGGAGAATAAGTAACGGAGATTTACTCAAAAGGGTTTGAATTTGTTCAGAACTCAAGAAGAGAAAAATAGCTAGAAGTTTTAGCATATTGGCACACGAGAAAAGGAATGTACGACATGATACGTGGTGTATCATATGCATATCTAATCTAATACAAAGCAAGATTTTGTCTTGCCATACTTAGAGGCTTCCAAATATCTAGTTGGAAGCCTTTTTTGTGTAGATATAAATTAATCTTCAACAATTATAAGGGGTTCAATCTATGTATGAAAGGTGTGATTCTGGAGACATTATGTGAATACGATGCAGGGGCTAGGAGGATTGTAGATATGTTTGGATTACCGATAAAATGTTTGCCTCTTTCAACATTTTTTTATTATCCCTATTTAAATTCAATTAGCCAAAAAGGTTGCTATAGACCCACTCGACTAGTGATTGCTATGATAAATATAGCTATTGAAGGGTGTGTTTTTTAGTGGATGAACAAAAATATAAGAATTTAAAAATTGGTGAAAAAGGTGCAAAGTTAAGTATTATTGTCTACATCATACTATCGGTTTTTAAGTTGACCGTTGCCTATATGACAAACTCAGCTGCGCTAAAAGCAGATGGATTAAATAATGTGACAGATATTATTGCGAGTATTGCCGTATTGGTGGGCTTAAGAATTTCACAACGGCCTCCAGATAAAGATCATAAATACGGACATTGGAAGAGTGAAGCAATTGCCTCCTTGATTGCTGCTTTTATTATGTTTGCTGTCGGTGCAGAAGTAATTATTGGAGCGTTTTCCTCTTTAGTAAATCAAACTTCCGAAGTTCCTCATGCGATTGCTGGATATGTGGCTTTATTAGCTGCTGCAATTATGTTTGTTGTGTCTACTTACAACCAAAAGTTAGCAAAAAGCATTGATAGTAAATCACTATATGCAGTGGCAATGGATAATCGCTCTGATGCTCTTGTTAGTATTGGTGCTGCAATTGGTATATTTGGATCTCAACTTGGATTACCTTGGTTAGATACTGTGACAGCTGTAATAGTTGGGTGTTTGATTGTGAAAACAGCTTGGGAGATCTTCAGGGACTCTACACATCAATTAACAGACGGCTTTGATGAGGATAAGATTGAGGAATATGAAAATGCCATTCATGCGATTGAAGGTGTGAAAGAAATAAAGGAAATCAAAGGGCGTTTGTATGGAAATAATATCGTTGTAGATGTGATTATTTGTGTAGAAGGAACGATGGATATTAATCTTGCCCATGATCTTGCTACATTAGTTGAAAAAGAATTAATCGAGAATCATCATGTTTATGATGTCCATGTTCACGTTGAGCCTCATGAAACTTGTGAAGATGGGGGCTAATCGTAAATAAAAGAAGCTCATCTGAATAAATTCGGGTGAGCTTTTTTACTATTGTAGAACAAAACAATTTACAAAAGGGGAAATTCTAATTGACCAAATACAGTCAGTAAGCGTTAAAATAATTAAGTTAGAACAACAAGAAATAGAGGAGAGAATGGATGCAATCATTTGGAAAATTATTAAATTACATAAAGCCATATTGGTTTTTTGCTTGTTTGGGCCCTTTATTAATGTTTATTGAAGTAAGTATGGATTTACTTCAGCCCACAATCATGCAACATATGATTGATGACGCAATTGCTAATAATAACACGGAGCTGACGATTCAGCTTGGTATTTCTATGATCATTGTCGCCATCATCGGATTAATTGGTGGGATTGGTTGTTCTATTTTCAGCACAAAAGCTGCTGTCCATTTTTCAACAGACATAAGAAAGGATGTATTTAATCGTATTGTCCAATTTTCAAGTAGGGACGTGGATCGATATGGTTCGGGCAAGCTCATAACGATTGTAAGTAATGATATCAGTGTTTTACAGCGTGCGATATTAATGACGTTAAAAGTTTTTGTAAGGGGGCCATTATTGTTCATAGGCAGTGTCCTAATCGTCTTTTTTACTGCAAGAGAACTTTTTCCAATTGTGATGATTGCTGTGCCGATTTTATTTATTATTATTATTTATTTCACAAGAAAATCAGCAGCTTTATTTAAAAAAGTGCAAGAAGCAATCGATGTCATCAATACGCGCTTACAAGAAAATTTAGCCGGCATTCGCGTTGTTAAAGCATTCGGAAGGGAAAACTATGAAAAGGAGCGCTTTGCCGAAAAAAACAGCATGTTAACGAAGGTCAATATTTCTGCAGAACAATTGATTGCTCTCATGATGCCATTGTTGCTTTTTATTGTGAATTTAGGCATTGTGGCTGCTTTATGGCTTGGTGTAATAAAGGTTGATGGAGGAGCAATTGAAGTGGGAGCAATCCTTGCTTTTATAAACTATATGACAATTATTATGAATGGCTTGATGTCCAGTAGCCATGTGTTGATGTTGATAACAAGAGCTTTCCCTTCAGCTAATCGCATACAAGAAGTACTCACGGTTGAGCAAGATATGGTTGACGGTGAATATACCATTGTTAATCAAAAAGAGGATCATTTACTATTTAAAGATGTTGCTTTTAGTTATAGCAAAAATGGGGAGTATGTGCTGAAAAATTTGAACTTCACTATTCAACGAGGTAAGACATTAGGCATCATCGGTCCAACTGGTAGTGGAAAGACAACGATAGCCAAACTAATTCCTCGATTGTATGATGTCGATCATGGGCAAATCTTTTTGAACGGTGTTGATATAAAAAATTACACCAAAGAAACGTTACGGAAACAAATCGGTTTTGTCAGCCAACGTGCACTATTATTTTCTGGTACTATTGCAAACAATTTAAAAGATGGGAAAACCGATGCATTACTAGAAGAAATGAAACAAGCGGCAAATGATGCATGTGCAGTCGAGTTCATTGATAAATTGGATGAAGGTTATGAGTATGAAGTGGCGCAAGGAGGGAAGAATTTTTCCGGTGGTCAAAGGCAAAGACTTTCCATTGCTAGAGCATTTATTAGGGAGCCAGACTTGCTCATTCTTGATGACTCAACCTCTGCCGTTGATGCACTATCTGAAAAGAAAATTCAACAAGCATTAAAGCAGCGTCATTCGACGAAAATTATTATTTCATCAAAGATATCTTCCATAAGAGAAGCTGATGAGATTCTTGTTCTTCATGAGGGTGAGGTTGTGGCTAAAGGTAATCATGATATGTTGTTAGAAGAAAGTGGAGTGTACAAGGAGATTTACCAAACACAAGGGGGAGCCGGCCATGAATAATCAACCAAAAGAACAAAAAACACTAGATTTTGGCCGAGGACCTAGCCGCATGAATGGGAAAGGTGCAACACCGAAAAAATTTACAGGGACATTGCTACGTATATGGCAGTATATGAAACAACAAAAGTTAAGAATGATACTTGTTGTTTTTATGGTGTTATTATCAACTTTATTTACATTAGCTGGTCCTTATTTAATCGGTGTCACTATTGATGATTATATTTTAAAAGGTGATATTACAGGTACCATTGTCATGTCCGCCATACTTGCATGTATATATATCCTTATATCTATTACCACATGGGCACAAGCGCTCATAATGGTAAATGTGTCATTATTAACAATAAAAAAAATCCGCCAGGAATTATTTGATCAGCTCCAAAGTTTATCATTGAAATTTTTCGATAAGCGTTCTTATGGCGAACTAATGAGTCGAGTAACAAATGATATTGATCAATTACATGCAGCACTTAGTCAAAGTGTGATTCAAATAGTTTCATCCGTTTTAACCATTACCGGGGTAGCGATAGCGATGATTGCTTTAAATGGTGTGATGGCCATTGTGGCATTCTTGGTGATTCCACTTATGTTTTTAGCAACTAAAGCGATTGTGTCTTATAGCAGTCATTATTTTTCTGCGAGACAGCGAGATCTTGGCGAAGTGAATGCGAAAGTGGAGGAGTCAATCTCTGGATTGGAGATCATTTCATTATATGGCAAAGAGGATGATGTCCTTACTTCTTTTAATCATCAAAATGAAGCGTTACGAACTTCTTCTATTCGTGCTGAAATATCTTCAGGGTTTCTTGGCCCAGTGAATAACTTTATGAATAACTTGGGGTTGGCCTTTATTATATTTACAGGCGCGTTACTAGCGATTGTAAATATGGCTTCTATAGGGATGATTGCATCATTTGTGACGTATTCTCGTAATTTCTACCGTCCAATTAATCAGTTGTCAAATTTGATTACCACCTTCCAATCAGCCATTGCTGGTGCAGAGCGTGTATTTGAAGTTTTAGATGAAAAAACTGATATAGTTGATAGACCCAAAGCTCTGAAGGTGTCTGCATTGGTAGGAAATGTTGAATTTAGGAATGTTTCTTTTGCTTATGAGAAGAAAGAGGTTTTATCATCGCTTAATTTTAGTGTGAAAGCTGGAGAGACCATCGCCATCGTTGGTCCAACTGGTTCGGGTAAAACAACAATCATTCAATTACTCGCTCGTTTTTATGATGTTACAAAGGGTGCAATCTTTATTGATGGTGCAGACATAAGAGACTATGAAATCCGTCTACTTCGTACAAATATCGGAATCGTCCTACAAGATTCTTATTTATTTTCTGGAACAGTTATGGAGAATATTCGTTATGGGAAGCTTAAAGCAAAAGATACAGATGTTATAGAGGCAGCCAAGCTTGCGTCAGCTCATGCCTTTATAAAACATCTCCCTAAAGGATATGATACGGTAATAGCAAGTGGCGGCAGCAATTTAAGTCAAGGTCAAAGGCAGCTTCTTTCTATCGCAAGAGCTATGCTTTCGAATCCCAATATTCTAATTCTAGATGAAGCCACATCGAGTATTGATACACAAACCGAAATTCAAATTCAAAAGGGGTTAGCACAATTAACGAAGGGGAAAACGACATTTGTCATTGCCCATCGCCTCAAAACAATTGAGAATGCCAATCATATTATGGTCATTAAGGATGGAGAAATCGCTGAACAAGGGACTCATCAGCATTTGTATAATGAAAAAGGTGTTTATGCAGAAATGTATAACCAGCAGTTTTTAAGTCAGTGATGTTATATATACACAATAATAAGGTGAAGGATTAAACGAGCACAAATGATTAACTGGTGTTATTAATCCATATTGTTCACCTTAATCAATATCTTATATAGAGAGGATTGTTCGTCCAAAGGAGGACCAACATCCTCTGTTTTATTTAGAACATGCTATTAGTCATGTTAAACGGTGTTTTTTTATCCTGTATTGTAGATTTTGTCTACTCATCCCAAGTTCTTTTGCCGTATTGGTAATATGGTGCTGGTTTCTTATAAGTGCTTGTTGAATAAAATGGCGCTCGGCTTTTGTTAAATAGTCATTTAAAGTGTGGCCAATGTGTTCATGCTTATTACTGTCGACAGGGTGATCGAATACTTTCTCTTTTTTTAAGAATGGTTGAGATTGTAATCGATGTCGATAATGAAAAGGTAAGTGATGATAGGTAATCGATTCTTCATATTCGATTAAGTTCATTGCGCCTTCAATAAGATGCTCTAGCTCTCTGACATTACCTGGCCATTCGTAATGAAAAAAATTTGATAAAAGGGATGGATCAATATCTTTTACGCCCATTGCAAACTTCTCATTGTATTTATGAATGAAATGGTATGCCAGTTCCTCTATGTCTTCTCTTCGCTCTTTTAACGGAGGGATGGATAAAGAAACAACACCTAACCGATAATATAAATCTTTTCTTAAATGTCCATTCGTAATGGCTTCAATCGGATCCTCATTGATTGTAGCAATAATACGGACATTAAATGATCGGTCTCGTGTATCTCCCACCCGCCTTACTTTTTTCTCTTGTAGAACTCTCAATAATTTTGCTTGTAAGTGTATATTTAAAGAATTAATTTCGTCTAGTAGAAGTGTACCACCTTCTGCTTCTTCAAATAATCCAGGCCTTTCGATTGCGCCGGTAAATGCCCCTTTTTTTGTGCCAAAAAGCAAGCCTTCTATTAAATTATCTGGAATGGCTGCACAGTTTTGCGAAATAAATGGTTTATGTGCCCGCTCACTTGCGTTGTGAATACTCTGAGCAAATAGTTCTTTTCCTGTACCTGTGTCACCGATGATTAAGATAGAAGAATCCGTTCGCGTTGCTCTTTTACTTGCTTCGATCACATCACTTATGGCTGGGCTATGGCCAATGATACTTTGGAAAGTAAAGCGAGTTTCTTCTCTTTGTTGTCTATTCTCCCTGATTAACTTTTCTAATTTTGTAATATCACGGGCAATCTCCATTGCGCCAATACGCTCGTTTTCGTAGAAAATAGGTAAAGTATGGTTAACCGTAGTAATTTCTAGTCCTTGATTATTGTAATAACTTTGCTTTGCGTTCTCGATTTTAATGCCTTTTTCAACAGCTTCAAGTAAACGACTTTCTTCATTATGTTCAAATGAAAAGACATCATGTAAGTTTTTATATAGTACGTCGGCTTTAGCCATCCCTTCAATTTCAGCCATTTTCCGGTTATAAATGACCGTATTTCCGCCTTCATCAACGACGTGGACACCAGCGTCAATTTCATCTAAGACTTTATCATAATAGTAATTCATTCGTTTTAGAAAGTTGTTCATGAATGTCCCTCCTGTAATTATTTATTATACACATTCGCAAAAATATTTTGCAGGAGATAGAAAAATATTTTTGCGAAAAGAAAAATATTTTTGCACCTAATAGGATAAAAATATTGTTAATTCGCATTTTTAGTAATTGGCACGTTATTTGCAATAATAATGGGGAACGATAAAAAATAGAATAAGAGAAATACAATATAGAGTAGGAGGAATTTCGAATGGTACAGCCATATAAACATGAACCATTTACTGATTTTAGCGTAGAAAGTAATCAAGCCGATTATTTAAAAGGACTCGAAACGGTTAAATCCTATTTAGGTCAAGATTATGATTTATTAATTGATGGAGAAAGAATCGCTACAGATGAGAAAATCGTATCTATCAATCCAGCAAATAAAGAAGAAGTCATTGGTCGTGTGTCAAAAGCCAATCAAGCATTAGCAGAAAAAGCAATGCAATCGGCTGTGAGGGCATTCCAATCTTGGCGTAAAGTAAAGCCTGAAACGCGTGCCGATGTTTTGTTTAAAGCAGCTGCAATTATTAGAAGACGTAAACATGAGTTTTCTGCTCTAATGACAAAAGAAGCGGGTAAGCCTTGGAATGAGGCAGATGCTGATACAGCAGAAGCCATCGATTTCTTAGAATATTATGCACGACAAATGCTAGCGATTAAAGATGGTGTTCCTGTCAATAGCCGACCGAATGAATACAATCGTTATGACTATATTCCACTTGGGGTAGGAGTTATTATTTCTCCTTGGAACTTCCCGTTTGCCATCATGGCTGGTACAACAGTCGCTGCAATTGTGGCGGGTAATACAGTGCTTTTAAAGCCAGCTTCAACTACACCAATCATTGCGGCTAAATTTGTAGAGGTATTAGAAGAAGCTGGATTACCTAAAGGCGTACTTAACTTTGTACCAGGAAGTGGTGCAGAGGTCGGTGACTATTTAGTGGACCATAAGGATACTCGTTTTATTTCATTTACAGGCTCAAGGGATGTTGGTCTTCGAATTAACGAACGTGCATCGAAACTAAATGAGGGGCAAATCTGGATTAAACGTGTGATTGCTGAAATGGGCGGTAAAGATACGATTGTTGTTGATAAAGATGCTGATTTAGAGCTTGCTGCTCAATCAATCGTCGCTTCTGCTTTCGGATTTTCTGGACAAAAATGCTCGGCCTGTTCGCGAGCAGTCATTGTAGAAGATGTTTATGATCAAGTACTAGCAAGAGCAGTAGAAATCGCGAAAGATAAACAAGCGGGTAATCCTGAAGATCGAAGTAACTTTACAGGGCCGGTTATTGATCAATCAGCGTTTAATAAAATTATGAGTTATATTGAAATTGGAAAAGAAGAAGGAAAGCTTATGCTCGGTGGTGAAGGCGATGATTCTAAAGGTTATTTCATTCAACCAACGATATTTGCGGACCTAGACCCACAAGCGCGTATCATGCAGGAAGAGATTTTTGGTCCAGTAGTCGGTTTTACAAAGGCAAAAGACTTTAATCATGCAATCGAGATTGCAAACAATACAGAATATGGCTTAACCGGAGCTGTTCTCACGAATAATCGTGAACATATCCAACAAGCAAGAGAAGATTTCCATGTGGGTAATCTCTACTTTAATCGTGGTTGTACGGGTGCAATTGTTGGTTATCAGCCATTTGGTGGTTTTAATATGTCAGGTACAGATTCAAAAGCAGGCGGACCAGATTATATTATGCTTCATATGCAAGCAAAAACAACGTCTGAAATGTATTAAAGTCAATCAAGGTTAGAAAGGGATGATTATCCCTTTCTAGCAATCTATTAATCAAAACTGGAAGGATGTCGATAAAGATGAAAAATACAGTACAAACAAAACACCTGATCGAACAATCTGAAAAATTTGGTGCGAATAACTATCATCCACTACCAATCGTAATTAGTGAAGCTGAAGGGGTCTGGGTAAAAGATCCTGAGGGTAACAAATACATGGATATGTTAAGTGCTTATTCAGCAGTTAACCAAGGACATCGCCATCCGAAGATTATTCAAGCGTTGAAAGATCAAGCAGAACGCGTGACATTAACATCAAGAGCTTTCCATAATGATCAATTGGGTCCTTGGTATGAAATGATTTGTGAGTTAACAAACATGGATATGGCTTTGCCAATGAACACAGGTGCTGAAGCAGTGGAGACAGCTATAAAAGCAGCTCGTCGATGGGCTTATGATGTAAAAGGAGTTGCTGAGAACCAAGCAGAAATCATCGCTTGTGTAGGAAACTTTCACGGCAGAACGATGACAGCTGTCTCCCTTTCTTCAGAAGAAGAATACCAAAAAGGTTTTGGCCCGATGCTTCCAGGAATTAAGCTAGTTCCTTATGGAGATATTGCTGCGTTAAAAGCTGCTATTACGGAAAATACGGCTGCATTTTTAATTGAACCGATTCAAGGGGAAGCTGGAATTGTTATTCCTCCAGAAGGGTTCCTAAAAGAAGCGCGTGAATTATGTAAAGAGAAGAATGTCTTGTTCATTGCCGATGAGATTCAAGCTGGGCTTGCACGCTCTGGAAAAATGTTTGCTTGCGAATGGGAAGGCGTAAGTCCTGATATGTACATTCTAGGTAAAGCTTTAGGTGGTGGGGTCTTCCCTATTTCTTGTGTTGTTTCAAGCAAGGAAGTTTTGGGTGTCTTCAATCCGGGCTCACACGGTTCAACATTTGGTGGGAACCCGATGGCATGTGCGGTTTCTATGGCTTCCATTGAAGTAATTAAAGAAGAGAAACTTGTAGAGCGCTCTTTAGAGCTAGGTAACTATTTTGTTGATCAATTGAAGGAAATTAAAAATCCAATGATTAAAGAAGTGCGTGGACGTGGGTTGTTTATCGGGGTTGAGCTTACTGAACCCGCACGTAAATATTGTGAAGCGTTGAAAGAAGAAGGGCTTCTTTGTAAAGAAACACATGATACGGTTATTCGTTTTGCACCGCCACTTATTATTTCTAAAGAAGATCTTGATTGGGCAATTGAAAAAATAGTAAAAGTTTTAGGATAAGACAGTTTTTAATAAATTATTAGAATAATTTTTCTATATATGATATTATCTTAATAATCACTTTAATGCTGTAGAGGAGAAAGATACAATTAATCACTTTTATCTTTCTCCTAAACCTTTATTTCATGGAAGTTATCAAACTTTTAAAAACGTAAACGCTTTCTTTTTTTAGAAAAATCCTGATCGCATTTGTTTATTGGTAAAGAGTATTCATTAATAAAACATGATAGTAATATAACTTATTGCAAACAAATTCAGCTAGAGATTTCTCACCAAAGAAGAACTGGCCATACTGTTCATTCGTGAGAAGTCCTTGTACATATGTACAAGGCTTTTTGTGTATCTATAGAGTCAGTCAAAGGTGAATTTTTGTAAAATTTTCTAAAATCTAAAAGGGATGATTTTATGATCTATAAAGATCAAATTCAAGAATGGTTTAATGAATTTCATAACCATCCAGAACCTAGTTTTAAAGAGTATGAGACAACCAAAAAAATTGTATCTATACTGAGTGATTTAAAGGTTGATTATCAAACTTTTGGGGATTTAACTGGTGTAATAGCAGAGGTGGGAAGTGGAGATGATGTAATTGCTGTAAGGGCGGATATAGATGCCCTCTGGCAGCAAGTAGATGGTATGTATCGTGCTAATCACTCATGTGGGCATGATGCACATATGGCTATTGTTTTAGGTAGTATTCTTTATTTGGATAAGCAAGCTTTAAGTAAGCGCATACGTTTTATTTTTCAACCAGCTGAAGAAAAAGGAAATGGATCTCTAGAAATGATTAAGCATGGCGCGATGGAAGATGTCACACATTTGTTTGGCATCCATCTCAGACCACATGAAGAATTATCTTTAGGACAAGTATCACCATCCATCCATCACGGAGCATGTGTCACATTAGAAGGGAAAATTAGTGGTGAAGATGCCCATGGCGCCAGGCCTCATCAAGGAAGAAGCGCAATTGATGTAATTGCTACGATTTATCAATTTTTAAAGAATATCTATTTGTCTCCGTTTGATGCGTATTCTGTCAAATTAACTAACATTCAAACAGGTGGAGAAAGCTTAAATATCATTCCAGGTCATGCCACCTTTGGTATCGATATAAGAGCGCAAAAAAATGAACAATTAAAAGAGATACAAACAAAAGTGAGTAAAGGGTTAGGCGATATTGCGGCATTGTTTGATGTCGATATTTCTTTTAATTGGAAAGATTATACCCCTGGTGCAGTCGTCTCTGAACAAGCAGAGGAGATGGCAATACGGGCAATAACAGAGGTATTAGGTTCAGAAGGGGTGGCTCCCCCACTCATTACCCCGGGAAGTGATGACTTTCATTTTTATACAATCAAACATCCAAATGTCCATGCAACAATGATTGGTTTAGGTGCTGACTTAAAGCCGGGATTACACCACCCGCAAATGAATTTTAACCATACAGTATTGGACCAGGGTGCTCGAATAGTAGCAGCCTTATTGAAAGCGTAATTAAAGTGAAAAATATAAATGGGAGGATTTCTATGAAAAAGGATCAGAAAATGACATTCGGTATGGCGCTAATTCCATTAGTTGTCATGATAGTAACAATGATGATTGCAGTTATTTATTTAGAACAAGGACCTCATATTCCATTAATTATTGGAACAATTACGGCTGCATTAGTTGCTTGGAAAGCAGGATATAATTGGAAACATATTGAGGAATCGATGTATAAGGGGATTAAACTGGCATTACCTGCAGTTATAATTATTATGTTAGTTGGTTTAGTCATCGGCTCTTGGCTTGGTGGCGGTATTGTCGCGACAATGATTTACTATGGATTAAAGATCATCACCCCATCTTTGTTCCTCGTCTCTATTACGATTATATGTGCAATCGTTTCTTTATCTATTGGCAGCTCTTGGTCGACAATGGGAACGATTGGTGTAGCGGGAATGGGCATAGGCATGAGTATGGGCATCCCAGCTCCGATGATAGCTGGTGCGATTATTTCAGGCTCTTACTTTGGTGATAAGATGTCTCCGTTATCAGACACAACAAATTTAGCATCCGGCTTAACAGGCACTGATTTATTTGATCATATCAAACATATGTTATTTACGACCGTTCCTGGTATTATCATTGCATTAGGAGTTTATTGGTTCTTAGGAAAAGACTTTGGTAAAGGAGGAGCCAATCCAGCAGAAATTAATCAAACGATTCTTGCCTTACAAGATTCTTTTGTTATTTCACCATGGTTATTACTTGTTCCCCTTGTAGTTATTATTATGGTAGCAAGAAAAGTTCCGGCAGTACCCGCATTAATTGTAGGTATCCTCCTAGGTGTTCTTTGTCAAATCTTTGTACAAGGTGGTTCGCTATCTGAGGCAGTATCAGCTTTACAATCCGGTTACAAAATTGAAAGTGGAAATGAGATGGTTGATGGTCTCTTTAATAGAGGAGGTCTCGATTCGATGATGTACACCGTCTCCATGACGATTGTGGCCATGACGTTTGGTGGAATATTAGAAAATACAGGTATGCTACAAGCGATAGTCAATCAAATCTTAAAGCTAGCTAAGTCAGCAGGTAGTCTTGTTGCAACCACTATTGTGTCTGCCTTTGCAACAAATGCGACGGCATCAGAGCAATATATTTCAATTGTTGTTCCTGCAAGGATGTTTTCTAAAGCATATCGCGATAAAAATCTGCATTCAAAGAACCTATCAAGAGCACTAGAAGACGGGGGAACTTTAACCTCTGTATTTATACCCTGGAATACATGTGGAGTGTTTATTCTTGCCACACTCGGAATAGGTGCATTAGAGTATGCACCCTATGCTATCCTGAATTTCATCGTTCCGATTATTTCTATCATTTATGCTTTTATAGGTTTTACCATTGTTAAAATCACTGATGAAGAGAAAAGGGCATTGGAAAAAGAAGAAGAAGCATCATTAAATGCATAAACATAATGAAAGAGGGAGCCGAGTTTTTTCTTCGGCTTTCTTCTTTTATTGATAAGGAGAGAGAAATATGAAGATTACATCCATCGCTATCTATGCGATTCGTCTACCATTAAAACAACCGTTTGTCATCAGTTATCATACATATAAAGATATGCCATCCATAATCGTAAAAGTGGAAACGGATGAAGGGCTCATAGGCTACGGAGAAGCAGTACCTGATGAGCATGTGACAGGAGAAACATGGGAAGGCACTTATCAAGTAATTAAACATACGCTTGGACCTGCCATATTAGGTATCAATCCAATGGAAATTGAAAAGGTACATGAAATCATGGACAAGCTCATTTATCAAGCACCTGCTGCTAAAGCTGCGATCGATATTGCTTGTTACGACTTAATCGGTAAAAAACTACAAGTGCCCGTGTATCAGCTCATCGGTGGACGTTACCATGAGCAATTTCCCATCACGCATGTGTTAAGTATTGGTGAGCCAGAAAAGATGGCGACAGAAGCAATGGAACAAGTCTCTAAAGGTTATACATCATTTAAAATCAAAGTAGGTAGAGATGTGAATGGGGACGTAGCAAGAATTAAGGCAGTTGCTGATAGCGTTAAAGACAAAGCCGTTATACGAGTGGATGTTAACCAAGGTTGGCAAACAGCGGCTGCTACTTTAAAAGGAATTAAGGCATTAGAAACGGTAGATATAGATTGGCTAGAGCAACCGGTAAGAGCAGATGATATTGATGGGATGGCATTTATTAGGTCTCATTCAACAGTTTCCCTTATGATTGATGAAGGATTAAAGGGAGCAAGAGAGTTGAAAGAGATTATTCAGAAAAATGCCTGTGATCGTATAAACATTAAGTTGATGAAGTGTGGTGGTATATTGCCAGCAGTTAAGCTTGCATATCAGGCAGAACTAGCCGGGATTGAGTGCCAGGTCGGATCAATGGTAGAATCATCGATTGCTTCAAGTGCAGGTTTTCATGTGTCATTTTCTAAAAAGAATATTACAAGTGTAGAATTAACCGGACCACTGAAGTTCTCTAAGGATATCGGTGACTTACATTATGATATTCCTCATATTTCTTTAAAAGATCAACCTGGATTAGGCGTAAATATTGATGAAGAGATTCTAAAAGAATTGACTGTATTTGAAGATGTATTAAAGGAGAGTTGAAGAGATTGAATGTAATCATGAGAGAAATGATAAAGCAAGGCCCATCTTATGAAGTTACAAATCTAGAAGAACAGCATATTGAACAAATTTTACAATTGCAACAAAAGGTTATCCATGCCCTTCCGGATAAAAAAGTATTACAGCCTTTAGCGAAAGAGGAGTTCCTCAATATTTTAAGGGGAAATGGAAAAATGGTTGGTGCTTGGGTCAAAGAGCAATTAATTGCCTTTCGCGCATTGCTAGTTCCACCTGAAAATGATCCTGAGCACCTTGGTCTAGATGCTGGTGTAACGGATTTATCCACGGTTATCTATCAAGAAATATCTAATGTAGATCCTATGTATAGAGGGAATAAATTACAGCAAAAGCTTGCTCAAATTTTAATGGAACAATTGAAAAAAGAATCACATCAGTATAGATATGTTTGTTGTACAGTCGCTCCTTTTAATTACCCTTCACTTAAGGATAAGTTTGCCCAAGATATGCAAATCATTGATCTTAAGGAGAAATATGGGGGTAGCCTTCGCTATGTTTTTATGAAAGATTTGCAAGCTGCTAAAGTTGTCCAACAAGGAGAAGTGATTGAAATAAAGATGGATGATATCACCAAACAACAGCAATATTTACAGTCTGGTTGGCGCGGGGTGAAAATGACCATAGCAGAACAGGAGACAAAAGTGGTTTACGCCCGTTTTAATGAGGTAGATTTTATAAACGAAATAGTTTGACATTTAGGGTGAAGCGATGTATCTTAAATTATAATATTCGAGAGCGTTGAGTTGGAGGAGTAGTCTGACACCCTTATCTATAAGAGAGCTGCTTATTTTAGCTGAAAGAGTGGCGATAAGGAGTTAGATGAAAGACACCAATGAGTTCCATCTGAAAAGTTTTTACTAAGTAGGCGTGGACGGTGGCCACCGTTAACGGGCATATAAGAGATTACATTGAATGATGTAATAATTAGGGTGGTACCGCGAGAACCGAGCCTCGTCCCTTCTGGGATGAAGCTCGGTTTTTTTGTGTGATAAGAAAGGGGTGATTCACATGGATAGTGATGATGACGATAACGACGATACAAACAAAATAATAAGGAGTGTGAATGATGATGGTCAAGATCAATGATGGAATAAGCCGTGTGAATTGCTCCGATGTAATGAAACATGTGAACAGAAAGATTACACTATGTGGGTGGGTTCACCGTGTTAGACATTTAGGAAGAATTACTTTCTTACAGTTACGGGATCGTAGTGGCATCATTCAATGTGTATTAGAGAATGAATTGGCTGAAATGAAACTTTCATTAGAGTCAGTTATTTCTGTACAGGGTCTTGTTGTAAAGACAATGAAAACCGATACGGGTGTAGAGGTAATTGTTGATAAGCTTCAGTTATTAAACACTGCTAATGCACCCTTACCAATTGAATTAAATCAAAAAGAATTAGATGTCCACATGGACACATTATTGAATAATCGTGTTTTATCACTACGGAACCATAAAGAGCATCTGATGTTTAATATAAAGTCAGCAATTGTTGACGCCTTTTCATCTTTTTTACGAAATGAGGATTTTATCCAAATTTTCACGCCGAAAATTGTAGCAGCGGGTGCGGAAGGAGGGGCGAACCTTTTCTCAATAGACTATTTTAATCAACCTGCTTATTTAGGGCAATCACCACAATTTTATAAGCAAATGATGGTAGCAGCAGGATATGAACGAGTATTTGAAGTAGCTCCTGTTTATCGAGCGGAAGAACATGCGACATCTAGACATTTAAATGAATACATTTCCCTTGATTTAGAGATGGGTTTTGTATTTTCGAGCAAAGAGTTGATGGAATTAGAGGAGAATCTATTACGTTTTATTTTTAACACCATTCGGGATCGTTATCAAAAAGAGCTGCAAGAAGTTGGTGTAACAATTCCTTTAATTGAAAGAATACCCAGTATATCACTTCATGAAGCAAAGCAAATTTTAGCTCAAGAATATCATAAATCCACTAGTGAGATGGAAGATTTGGATCCTGAAGGAGAACGCTTAATTTGTCAGTATTTTTCTGAAAAGGAAAACAGTGAATTAGTTTTTATCACACATTATCCAAAGGCAGTTAGACCTATGTATGCCAAGCCATTAGAAAATCACTCCTTATACACAGATTCTTTTGATTTATTGTTTAAAGGAATAGAGATTACAACTGGCGGCTTGAGGATTCATGATTATCAAGAATTAATCTCTTCAATAGAAGAAAATCACTTAAAAGTGGCAGATTTTGAAAGTTATACGAATGTTTTTAAGTACGGTATGCCACCACATGGCGGTCTTGCAATAGGGTTAGAGCGACTGACAGCTAAAATAATGAATCGACCTAATGTCCGCTTTGCGTCAGCATTCCCGCGAGATCGGCATCGATTAACCCCATAAGAAAATGCACGAACAAATGCTAATGGTATAAGTATTTGTTCGTGCTTCTTTATAGAAGGCAAGCTATGACATGACAGAAAGAATATCAATCGCTATCTACTGTCGTATCAGCCATCTCCACTAAATGTTGAGCGTTGCGACTAATTTCTTGAATCGTCGCTGAAAACTCCTGAATGGAGGCTGCTTGGGTATCTGTTAATTGATGAATTTGTGAGAAAGATTGATTAAGCTCAGTGAGTAACCCCGCTATACTTTTCGTAATTTGATCTATTTGCGAAACATGGTCTTTACTATTACTTGCAAGCTTACGAATCTCTTCCGCTACTACAGAGAATCCTCTTCCAGCGTCCCCAGCTCGTGCTGCTTCAATTGCTGCATTTAAACCTAAAAGGTTACTTTGATCAGAAATACTTTTTACAGCAGTGGATATTTTTCCGATTTCATCTGCACTATGGCTAACAGTCCCCATTTGTGAAGACATATCAGTCACTTTATCTGCAAGAATAGTCACTGATTTACTTATCTCTTCAATGGCTGCAGCTGTTTGTTCTGATACTGCTGAAAGACTTTCTGCTACATCGAAGAGCTGATTGGACTTTTCTAAACTAATTCCAATACCTACTCCACCGATTACTTCACCCTTCTCATTATGAAGGGGGATGGCTTTTGCAATAAGGGGAAAACCGAATAATTCTTTTGGTACCATCGATGTTTTAGTGCTATTTGTACGTATGGATTCTGTAATAATGTCACCGTCAATTAGAGGGTCCCCTGGAGAGACATTTAATGAAAATGTCTTTCCTGGATAATTAATAATTAATTTCTCTGTATCATATATACCAATAGTGATATCATCATGAATTAATGTATTTAAGTAAGGTGCTACCTTTAGAAAAGCGTCCATTACGTTTATTGATTGCTGTTCTGTTTCAATCATCTTTTTATCTCCCTAATTATTAATATGGCAATTGTCTTTGACTATAATTAACAGAAATCCATTTCATTGTTGTAAACTCATCTAAACTCCAATCTCCATTTAATCGACCAAGTCCGGATTGTTTTTCACCACCAAAAGCAACAATAGGCTCATCGTTAATCGTAACATCATTTACATGAATCATACCCGTGTGAATTCTTTTTGCCATTTCAACACCGCGTTCTACATTGGCAGTATGAAGCGCCCCGCTTAATCCGAGTTGTGTATTGTTGGCAATATTAATGGCATCTTCTTCTGTATCAAAAGTCATAATACAAACAACAGGACCGAAGAGTTCTTTTTGTGCGACTGTCATTTCAGGTGTCACATTTGTTAAAATCGTTGGTGCAACTAAATTCCCGCTAATTTCTCCTAATAGGATAGGTTCTGCACCTTCTTGAATGCCCGTATGAATTAAATCCTCTAATGTTGATGCTTGTCGTTTGTTAATAACAGGACCGATAACGGTTTCAGGGTCGCTAGGATCCCCGACTTTAAGTGCTGCTACCTTTTCTTTAAATTTGTTCATAAACGTTGGGTAAATTGATTTTTGAACGAGAATACGATTCGCAGACATACAAATTTGTCCTTGGTGTGTGAAACGGCTAAATGTTGCTGCATTAACGGCATAATCAATATCTGCATCTTCCATGACGATAAAAGCACTATTACCGCCTAACTCTAGTAAAGGTTTTTTAAAGTTCTTCACTGCTACTTGACCGATGTAACTACCTACTGTAGTAGAACCGGTAAAAGAAATGATTCTTGGAATCGGATGTTCTACAAAGCCATCGCCAATTTCCTTAATTTCACATAATACAACATTTAGTAATCCTTTAGGGACACCAGCTTCTTCAAATATCTTTCCTATTAATGTACCACCAGTTACCATTGAATCTTCATGAGGTTTGAGGACTACTCCACATCCCGCGCCAAGTGCAGGAGCAACTGATTTCATAGAAAGGAAGAAAGGGAAGTTAAATGGACTAATGACACCAACCACACCAGCTGGAACACGATACAATCTGTTTTCTTTATGGTCTTCTGTAGACGGCAGAATTTTACCTTCCATACGAAGTGGGTAAGTGGCTGCCTCTTTAATCATATTTTTTACAAGGCCAATTTCAAAAGCCGCTTTTAATCGAGTACCTCCAAGTTCAGCAATAATTAACTGAACAATCTCTTCTTCATGTGAGTCGATAATGGCTACCGCTTTTTCTAATATGTCTCGTTTTTTATAGGGGTTGACACGATCCCATTCTAGCTTTGCCTTAGCACTTGCTTGATATGCTTCATCAATATCTTCTAATGTAGCACCATTTACTTCTGCAAGGATGTCTTCATTAAATGGATTAATATTTTGTAAGAGAGTTTGACTTTTTCCTTGGCGCCATTCTCCATTTATAAACTGCTTATTTAATACTGATAATTGAAAACTCATGGAAAAACCTCCTTAGAATATATGAATCTAAGATGTTTATCGACTATAAGAGTCGAAAATGATAGTTAGTAAATGTAAAATATATAGGTAATTATATCTAATGTTGTTCATGTTTCGTTGAATTGTCACAAACGGTAGTTTTGTAAATATTTCATGAAATCCATTTGTTGGTTATTTTCTTTTTTCATCCAAGCGTACGTATGGGCTTGGGGTAATGTAATATTTGATTGGGGGACTTCTAATAACCATCCTTCCATTAATTCTCTTCTTACAGTGGACAGCGGTAAATAGGAAACACCCAATCCCTCAATAATGAACCGTTTAGAAATGTGTATTTGCGATACTTTCATTGTTTTGATAAAGGCATACTGATAGTGAAGATCATTTTTTAGTTTAGACCAGTATATGGGATGATTGTCGGTTATTAAAAGATGATGAAATAAAATATCTTCCTCTTCCAATGGTGGTGCGCTCTCAGCATCTTTTCCATCATGCGCGATGATTAATTTAACATCTTCAGAGTATAGTATTTGATATTGCACCTCTCTTGAATTAGGCAGATTACAGCTCAAGCCGATATCAATATCCTCTTCGAAGAGCGCTTTTTCCATTTCCTCGGATTCTAGTACATGTACAGCTACTTCAACAAATGGATGCTTGCGCATATAATTTTTTAATGCGAAAGGTAGAATCGTATCTGCGATAATAGGAGAAATTCCTATGCTTAGCGAGGAAGTATATCCTTGCGTATAATGACTAAGTGCTTTTTTACCGTCTTCAAAACTTGCTAGAATTTGTTTAGCATACGGAAGAAATTGTTTCCCGGCCTTTGTTAAACGCATGGAACGTCCCTCTTTCTTGAAAAGAGTGGTTGCTAATGCTTTTTCTAAATGACGGATATGAACAGTAACTGACGGTTGCGAAATATAAAGAGCTTCTGCTGTTTGTCTATAGTTTAAATAGTTTGCTGCTGTAATAAAGGTTTTTAACCATTGGAACTCCAATTTCTTCACCATCCTATCAATTAATATTATTAAATGAATTGATAAAAAATATTTAATTTTCTTAATTATACAACGAGCGTATACTAAAAAAAAGAAGAGAGGAGAATGAAAATGTTCAGGAAAGGCTTAAAGGGTATTGTTGCGGTTGAAACAAAAGTGGCTTCTGTAGATGGAGAAAAAGGAAGATTAACTTATCGAGGTTATGACGTTGGAGAATTAACGAAAACATTAACATTTGAAGAAGCAGCCTCTCTACTGTGGTATGGGGAATTGCCAACGGATAGGGAAGTGAAGGAGTGCATTCAAAAGATCAAAGATAATAGAGCATTAAGTCCTTTGCAATGGGAAGTGCTGCAGGCATTACCAAGAGATATGAGTTTAATGGATGTCATTCGAACGCTTATTTCATTAGAAGGTGACCAAACTTACAGCGGTCCCCCTACAGTGGAACAAGCCATCAAGCTAACAGCGGTAATTCCTACGATTATTGCTCACCGTACGAGACTATTAGCAAACAAAGATGTGGTCCATCCAGAGCTACAATTGTCACATGTTGAAAACTATTTATATATGCTTACTGGAAAAAAACCGTTAATAGCTCATGTTCAGGCATTAGAGACGTATATGATTTTAACGATGGAACACGGTATGAACGCATCAACATTTGCCGCTCGTGTGACCGCTTCTACTGAGTCAGATATCGTTTCTAGTATTGTAACAGCAATTGGTACAATGAAAGGACCATTACATGGTGGTGCGCCTACAGGTGTTATCGCATTATTAGAAGAATTGAAGGTTAGTAACGATAGAAAGAAAACGATTAAACATAAGATACTAAGTGGTGAAAAATTAATGGGGTTTGGCCATCGTGTATATAAAACGGTTGATCCAAGAGCCGAGGCTTTAAAAGAAAAGTTACTAGCGATGCAAGTAGAGGATTCTTGGCTTCATTTTGCAATTGAAGTTGAAAAAGAAGTGGTTACAATACTTGCTGAGTTAAAACCTGATAGAAAACTATATACCAATGTTGAATTTTACGCAACAGCAATTATGAGAGCGCTCTCAATGGATTCTACTCTTTTTACTCCCACCTTCACTGCTGCTAGAATGGTAGGCTGGACAGCACATATTCTTGAACAAGCTGAAGATAATGTCATTTTTAGACCACAATCGACGTATGTTGGATCGGAAAAATAATCTCTGTATGGAAATGACAAAATAGTTGCCAGGAAAATGGGCAACTATTTTTGTGTAATTTTACATTGTTACCCATATATTAATGATTTAGAATAAAGTATATTAAGCGTATGTAATCTTGAAAATGATGGATGGGAGGGAAGGGATGAAGTATATTTATTCTTTTAGTGTGTTTATATTGGTTTTGTTCATGTATTTTTATTTAGTTGCTACAAGCATTGTAGGTAGTTATCTTATTGGTGATGAGTTGTATAAGGATCATCTTATTTTTCCAACTGTACTAGATGGAACACCTACTGTGGTGGATCAAGCGTTGTATGCATTTAAAGTTTCAGGCTATCCCTATTATGCTTTTCTCTGCTTTATGATGATTATATTTACTCTGTATAGAAAAAAGAGGAAAAGTAAGTAGTTACGATTTATTCAAAATACTTCTCAATAAAAGCTTCTTCTTCTTCTGGGGATAAGATTCCAGTTGCCTTACCAATTGTGCCATTTTGCAATGACCAGAAATAATTGTGGTCATTATCTACATTAGAGAAATCCCCTTTGCTCCATTTATCTAAAATAGTTAAAAGCTCTTCTTCATGTTCAAATTGATTGTTTTCAATCGTTTTTTTCACTTCTTCAATTGCTTGTTCTGACATTCGAACAGAACCCCACTTTTCACTTGCCTTGACTTTTTGATGTGTCATTTTATGCATCACATCAATTAC
Source organism: Cytobacillus kochii (assembly GCF_020171845.1). GTDB lineage: Bacteria > Bacillota > Bacilli > Bacillales > Cytobacillaceae > Cytobacillus > Cytobacillus kochii. Next base: position 249,798 of record NZ_JAIVAM010000002.1, read on the forward strand.
TTCACTTTGAGTCGAATTTGTACTTAATCCAGTGTTTTCCGTATAGGCATTCATATCCCCATCTATACTAGCTTTTCTTGATGCTTTATTTGAAGTATCACCCTGAAGATTAGCTACTGAAAGAGAATCATTACTGAGATAACTTGCAGTAAACCAGCCTCCGCTAATAATCACAAAGCCACTTATTATAATAATTACGAGCCATTTTTTCATATTAATTTGATCCCCTTTCAAAGTAGGAAGGTTTGTGAATGTGGAAACTTTCTTAGAGAATTGATTGTAATACAGATTATTGTGAATATTTTACCATAACTTAAAAACATTTGTATATTTATCGTATTATACGATATAATCTTATTATAAGATGAAAAAGAATGAGGTTGATTATATGAATCCAACTGAACTAAATAAATACTGGACAGACATCTATTTTTACTTACGTTATCAAAATCAAAACGAGGATAAGATATCCCATCAAGGTGTAAGGATTTTGCAGCTTTTAGATAAGTGTGAACATATTGGAATAAAAGAAGTAGCGAAGAATATTGACGTCTCACACAATACTGCGTCTGAACATGTGAAGAGATTGATTCATAAGTCATGGATACATAAAGAAAGATCAACAGTAGATGAGAGAATGGTTATATTAAGGCTAACTGAACAAGGGAGGCAAGTACTAAAGAGAAATGCGAATCTTGACGAAGGAAAATTAGCGCAAATTCTCGCTAGTATGACGCCTTCGGAGAAACAAATCATTGATTCTGCCTTACACTTATTAAGTGAGCGAGCGAAAAATGCAACTAATAGTTAAAATACTTCTTTCAGCAATCATTATTGGCGTTGTTACAGAAATGGCTAAACGTTTTCCTACATATGGTGGTGTCATTGCTGCATTGCCACTTGTCAGTTTATTAAGCCTTATTTGGCTCTGGGTAGAAAAAAATGATACAGGAGTGATGAGTGAATTCACACTTGGGGTTCTTTTAGGTTTACCAAGTACGATAGTGCTTTTGGCTATTGTCTTTTTTTCGCTAAAGGCTGCTCTTTCTTTCACTGTTTCTATTCTTTTCGGTGTCATTGGTTGGGCAGTTTTTCTCGGGGCACAATTTGTCTTACTTAACCTATGGAAAAACATTAATTAATCAACGAGCTTTTTTCTCTTAGCGGTTTGCGTTATAATAATCAATGAATATTTAGTGCATCTAAAAAAATGATGAGTAGATAAAAGTTGAAAGAGAGTGGGACATATGGGCCGTAAATGGAATAATATAAAAGATAAGAAAGCGGCAAAGGACGCCAATAATAGCCGTATTTATACGAAATTTGCCCTTGAAATCTATGTAGTGGCAAGACAAGGGGAACCTGATCCTGAATCGAATCAGGCATTAAAACAAGTATTGGAACGTGCAAAAACATATAATGTACCGAGAAATATTATCGACCGCGCGATTGATAAAGCGAAGGGTGGCGGGGAAGAAAAGTATGATGAGCTTCGTTACGAAGGATTTGGTCCTGGAGGTAGTATGATTATTGTTGATGCCCTTACCAATAATGTCAATCGCACAGCATCAAATGTGCGCGCTGCATTTGGTAAGAATGGTGGAAATATGGGTGTAAGTGGCTCTGTTTCTTATATGTTTGATGCAACAGCTGTTTTTGGTTTAGAAGGAAAAACAGCGGATGAAGTGTTAGAAATATTGATGGAAGCGGATATTGATGTGCGTGACCTTCTTGAAGAAGAAGAATCAGTGATTGTTTATGCAGAACCTGACCAATTCCATGCTGTGCAAGAGGCGCTAAAAGGTGCTGGCATTGAAGAGTTTACAGTTGCAGAACAAACAATGTTACCACAAACAGAAGTGAACTTAGAGGAAGAACAACTTGCGCAATTTGACAAATTAATTGATGCCCTAGAAGATTTAGATGATGTACAACGTGTTTACCATAATGTAGACATGAGTGAATAAATATAAATGATGGATGCGATTTTTTGTTTCGCATCCATTTTATTCTATTTTTAGGAGGTGGTCACAACATGCAAATCACCTTTTTGCTAAATAATGAAACAGCTCACGCGAAGCCTATAGAGAAGGCGATACTTTGTGTGAGGTAGAATAAATGCAATCGCCATGTCTCTTCATTAGGCTTTGCGTCCTTATTATCTACAAACAATAAGGAGCGAGCGTAAGATGAGATATCAAAAAGCAAAGAATGTGTTGCCACCTGAATTATTAAAAGAGATACAAAAATATATTCAAGGTGAATCGATTTATATCCCTAAACCCCCTCACAATAAGGATGGTTGGGGAATGAAATCAGGTGCAAGACTCAAAATCAGTCAAAGAAATGAAGAGATTAGAGCTTCCTATAGTATGGGAAAAACAATGGATGAGCTAAGCGATGAATACTTTTTAGCTCACGAGACAATAAGGAAAATTATTTACACAAAATAAATGATTTATGCCGACTTTAATTTTTATTTAAATTCGGCATTTTTTTATGTTTACATATAGGGTAAATTAAGAAGGAAGAAACTAAGGCAGGAGTGAAAATAATGATAGCCTTTATGACCAATGAACAGTATAATCTTGTGAAAAAACAGGTGAATAAAATAATAAATGCCAAGTCCTCTGTCAATGATCCAACGATCTTAAAAACAGTAAAAACATTGGCATGGGAAGCGGTTCAGCAATCATTACCTGATATGGCGGAGGAGGAGGCTTCCTTACTGGGACAAATGCAATTGGTTGACGATCGATTAACTGCAGATAAATTCTTTCATGAATTAAAGCCCTATGTTATCCCCTTCCCAGCTCTGTCAGAAACGAAATTAAGGAAGTTATTTCCAAAGGTGAAGAAGCTGAAGTTCCCATTAATTGATGCAGAAGATTATCAAACAATGACCTATCTATCTTGGGATGAAAAGGGTAGTCAGTACCGAATGATTGTTGCCCCATACGAACAAAGCTATATTGGTTTAAGAGGAACTTTCCAACCTTCTGAACAAAAAGGGCTTTGTCATATTTGTCACCGTTTTACAGATATAGGCATGTTCATAGTCGAGACAAAGGGTGAAGTCGTTGGTACCTTTACCAAAAGAGGTAATACGGTGTGTAAAGATATGAAAGATTGTAATCATCATGTAGAAACTTTGCTTCATTTGTCAAAATTTATTCGACATATAACAGGAAAATAGATAAATGTAGCGAAATACTTAAGTGGATATTGATTTGATTTTTAAGCGGCACTTCAGCGATGAAGTTGCCGTTTTTCTTTTGGTTGAGAAAATATAATTGTCTAGTAATAAGCGCACATGCTGAAGGCTTGTATAGGCTAACGGTATGTGTTTGTTACTTTAAGATATGAGAAGATTCATTTTTTTCTCTTTTTCTCTTGTCAATCGGGAGATGTTTTATTATAGTAAATGATAACGATTATCATTTTCGTTAAGAGTTGAAGTGGATTTTTTACATAGAAACAAAGACGGTAGTATCTTGACTATTTCTATACATTTTAATAGAAAAATAAATAAAAAGAGTTGTGGGGATTGTGAAGAATAAAACAAGATTAGCAAAAATGATTATATTGATATCACCTATACTTATGATAATAACAACTATTTTATCTGTTATTTACGGAACTAAAGGGATATCTTTTTCAACGATTTGGGAAGCTTTTACTGCATACGATGAAGGTAATACGGATCATGCGATTATTATTACCTCAAGGTTGCCAAGGGTATTAACGGCCATGTTAGTTGGTGCATTTTTAGCTGTGTCAGGTGCGATTATGCAAGGAATGACAAGGAATTATTTAGCTTCTCCTTCCATTATGGGTGTAACAGATGGTTCTGCTTTTGTTATTACTATTTGCATGATTGTATTGCCGAATATGACTTCTATTGAAATGATACTGTTTTCAATGGTTGGCTCCGCATTAGGTGCAGGAATTGTCTATGGGTTTGGTTCTTTAATACCAAAAGGTTTAACACCCGTTCGATTAGCGATTATTGGAACCGTCATAGGTACCTTTTTATCAAGTACTTCTGCTGCATTAGCATCTTATTTTCAAATTTCACAAGATGTTAGTTTTTGGTATAATGCCAAACTTCATCAAGTAGATGTAGATACATTTCTTTTGGCCATTCCATTTGGTGTCATTGGTTTGATTATCGCTCTCATCACGTCTGGACATATTACCATTCTTTCTCTAGGAGAAGAAATTGCTGTTACTTTGGGGCAAAAGACGAAATGGGTGAAAGCACTTGCTTTATTGGCAGTCATTTGTCTGACTGGGACAGCAGTAGCCCTCGTTGGTAAGGTTGGTTTTGTAGGGTTAATTATTCCTCATATTGCAAGATTTTTAGTTGGTGTGGATTATAGATGGCTCATTCCATCTTCCGCAATAATTGGGGCGATATTTCTAGCAGTATGTGATATCATTAGTCGGTTTGTCAATCATCCGTTCGAGACACCAATTGGTGTTGTGACAGCACTCATAGGAGTGCCATTCTTCCTCTACCTGATTTATAAGAGAGGGGGAGAAAAGCATGCGTAAAACCGTTCTTATTGCGATTGTTTTATCTATTCTTATTTTAGTGAGTGCTTATGTCAGCTTAGTTTATGGAGTTATAAATGTAAATTTTACTGATGTCATCAATACTTTATTCCGTATTGATCCGTCTGATCAGCTTGATTTAGTTATTTTTGATTTTCGCTTGCCTCGAATTGTCATTGGAGCACTTGTTGGATTTGGTTTAGGTATAGCAGGTACGGTCATTCAAGGTGTAACAAGGAATGGATTGGCTGATTCCGGAATTCTAGGAATCAATGCTGGAGCAGGGGCTGCAATTGTTATATTTATGTTGTTTTTCCAAGGGCAGCTGGATTTAACTGGTTGGCTATCGATCATGATTATGCCGATTTTTGGATTGATTGGTGGACTACTTGCAGCGGTTATTATCTTTTTCTTCTCTTGGCAAAAGGGGACATTTGATACAGGTCGGTTAATTCTAACTGGTATTGCCATTAGTTCTGGTTTTGGTGCGCTTTCTATGTATATCTCTTTAAAAATGAATTCTTCTGATTATGAAATGGCTGCTGTTTGGGTATCTGGGAGTATTTATAATGCGAATTGGATTTATATTATTTCAATGATACCTTGGCTAGTTATTCTTATTCCATTAATCATCCGGAAAAGTTATTTATTAGATCTTTTCCGACTATCTGACATTAGTTCGAAGGGTGTAGGAGTACCTGTTGAACGTGAAAAGATTAAACTCATTATTTTAAGCATTGGGTTAATTAGTGCTTGTGTATCTGTTTCAGGAAATATTAGTTTCATTGGTTTAATGGCACCACATATTGCACGACAATTGGTAGGGATGAAGCATCAATTTATTTTACCGATTTCGGGCTTGATTGGTATGCTTCTTGTGGTCATTGCTGATTTTGTTGCCAAAAATGTGTTCACGCCAGTCGAATTGCCGGTAGGAATTGTCATATCAATGATTGGTGTACCATATTTCTTATATTTATTAGTCAAGCAAAAAAGATAATGATAGGGGATGGGAAAGTGTTACATGGAGAAATACAACAATGGACAGTACATTCTAAAACAAAGCAAGACTATGTCATATCAATTCATATGCCAGAGAATCCACCCCCATCTGAAGGCTATGGTGTTCTTTATGTACTTGATGGAGATGCCTATTTTCAGTTGATAAAGGAAGTTATTCGGCTGCAGGCGAAACGGTCTGCTAAAACAGGCGTATCTGAAGTGATTATTGTAGGTATAGGATATGGAGCTAAAGATTTTCATTCAAGGAGGGTCTTTGATTTTACCCCACCTGCAGAAAGTGATCATTTACCACTACGACCAGATGGTAGTGCTTGGGGAGATACTGGCGGAGCCGAACAGTTTAATGACTTTATAGAAAATGAGTTAAAACCAGCTATTAATAAAGAGTTTCCGGTTAATCAAGAGAATCAATCCTTATTTGGTCATTCTTTAGGTGGGTTATTCACATTAATGACGATGATGAATAATCCAACTTCTTATCACGCGTATTTCGCTTGTAGCCCTTCGATTTGGTGGAATGGTGAAGCTCTCATGCAAGAAGTGCCAGCTTTTATGGAAGAATTTGAACAAAGGCAGGAGAATCGCGATATCCGCCTTTTTCTGGCAGCAGGTGGGGACGAGAAGGAACATTTATTGATAGCTGTTAGAAAGTATTATGAGAAAATCAAGGAAATGGAACAACTGTCAGTTATCTATAAGGAAATAGAAGGAGAAAATCACGCTTCTATTATACCAACAGTATTGAGTACGGGTTTGAGATTTCTTCGGTAATTCTATAAAAAGGGGTTTTGTGATGTCTTTATCACAAAACCCCTTTTTAAATTGTTACGGTTGTAAAGTCAAATATGTTTTGGAATAAAAACCAACTTCTTCCCTCATATTAAGAAAAAGGGAGGTAAGAGATGATGGTTCGAAGTATTACCGCTTTAAATTCATTTCCTGTTTTGGGCCTTGCCATTGGTTTGATGACCCATGTAATTGTATTGCCCTCTGTCTTAAGCGTGGCAGGACGTAGCGCTTGGATTAGTTTAATGATAGCTGGAAGTCTTTATATTATTTGGATTCCTCTCATTTACATAATAATAAAGAAAACAGGGCAACAAAACCTGATGAACTGGTTAAAATCCAACAGTCCTCCAATTGCGTATAATGCCATTCGAGCACTGATTTTATTTCTTTTATTCATCAATGTATTTGTTACATTATATACAACTTTTTCGTGGGTGAATACTAATTATATGATACAAACACCTAAGTATGTTTTATTTATCATTTTAATCATTCTTTGTTTATTAGCTGCACTCTCAGGTATAAAAGCTATTACGATTGCTAGTGGAATTCTATTTCCTATCGTTTGTTTTCTTGGTTTTTTTATTATGATAGCCAATTTTAAGTTTAAAGATTATTCGTTACTTTTTCCCATTTTTGAAGAGGGATGGGCTCCTATTCTAATAGGTGTTGTTATTTTATCAGGAGGGCTTTTGGAGGTTTTTTTGTTAGTTTTATTACAGCATCATATTCGTGATAACATCTCTTTAAAATTTTTCATTCCGATATGTATTTTCTTCGTCTTTGTTAATTTTGGCCCTTTAATTGGTGCAATTACTGAATTTGGTCCAGCACAAGCATCAGAATTAGTGCACCCTGCTTATGCACAATGGCGTTTAATTACTTTAGGGAAATTTTTGAATAAGTTAGATTTCCTTTCTATTTATCAATGGCTTTCTGGTGCGTTTATTCGTATTAGCTTGTCTATCTTTATCATTGGGGATTTATTTCATTTTAAGACGCAAAAAAGGAAAGTGATTTTATTAATTAGTGTGTGTCTTTTTTTAATAATCGGCCTATCTTTACCAATTGATGGACCGACTTATAAAATCATGATTGATCATTACTTTTTTTCTATTACAGTTATTGGGATTCTACTTGTGACGCTCAGTATTCATCTAATCCTATTCATTAAAGGAAGAGTGGAAAAAAATGAAAACGCGATTAAACAATAAGAAAAGACTGCCGAAAACTGATAAATTGGATGAGCAATACTTAAGGCAGCAATTCGCAATCAATGGCGACGTGCAATTTGTTAATTATTCGTTTCAATATTATCCACAACCAGGGAAAGTGGTTGTGCTCTTTTCTGAAGTAATGATCGATAAAGGTAAATTAAGTGAGGCTTTAGGTAGGTTAGAAGAAAGTTTTTTAGAAGACAGGCGCCTAGAAGAAAAAAGAGAAGAGAATGAGCAATTACTTATGTATCAAGTGAATGTTGAGGAAGAAGATAAAGAATCAATAGCAGAAGATATTTATTCTGGCATGGTTTTTGTCCTAGTAGAAGAATTAGATAAAATGTTCAAATTTGAACTGCCTCAAATTCCTAATCGTTCACCAGAAGAGTCCAATTCGGAATTATCTTTTCGTGGACCAAGAGATGGATTTGTGGAAGACTTGCATATTAACCTTGCGTTAATAAGAAAACGGTATAAAACCTCAACCTTAGTAAATGAAGCAATTGAGATAGGGGTACGAGGGAAAACAAAAATTAGTTTATTATATGTGAAAGATATAATAAAGGAGCAATATGTTATTGATTTAAAAAGTCAGCTAGCAAAAATAGAAACAGATGTGATCATTAGTACGACCGATTTAGAAGAGGTGTTGTCAGGTAAGTACTATACTCTTTTTCCCTTGTTTAATTATACCGGACGCCCTGATAACGTAGTTGCTAATCTAGATTTAGGTAGATTTGTCATTATTGTGGATGGTTGTCCTACTGTAATGGTTGGTCCAACTACATTATTTTCAGTATTAAAAACACCGGAAGATCGCTTCACAGAATATTATTATACGAATATGCAAATGTTTTTTAGGTTAACTGGTCTTGTCATATCAAGTATTTTGCCAGGATTTTATGTTGCTATGATTTCCTTTCATATGGATCAATTGCCTTTCCCATTTTTGGCGACTATCACAGTTTCGCGAATGGGATTACCATTATCACCACCGTTAGAGGCATTTTTAGTCTTAGCTTTATTTGAGTTATTTAAGGAAGCAGGTAATACTCTTCCTAGGGCTATCGGACAAACATTAACGGTCGTAGGGGGGCTAATCATTGGTGATGCAGCAATAAGGGGTGGTTTAACAGCTCCCACCATGCTTGTTATTGCTGGTGTCACTTCTGTTGCTGCATATACCCTTGTTAACCAGTCACTCGGTGCCTCCTTAAGCCTTGTACGTTTCTTTATCTTGCTTTTCTCAGCGGTGCTCGGTTTATTTGGCTTTTTTATCAGTATTTTTTCAGTGATATTATATTTATCTAGACTAGAGATGTTTGGTTTGCCTTATTTAGCTCCACTTTCTCCTTTGTCATTTAAAGATACATTTGCAAGTATTTTAGAAAAACCTTATCTTTTACGAAAAAAAAGGTCAAGTACTATGCGACCTAAGGATGACACGAAGGGTAGGCTAAAATGAAAAAAATCCTTATACCTATTATCGTATCTGCTCTTCTATTAAGTGGTTGTTGGGATGAAAAGGACATTGTGGAAATGCAATATATAACCGCCATTGGCATTGATTATGATAAGGAAAAAGACGATTATATATTGTACGCACAGGTAGTATCTTTTGCAGGTGTAGCAAAGTCGGAGCAAGCAGAAACAGTGCCGTCGAAGGTCTGGGTTGCTAAAGGTCAAGGAAAATCAATGGAAGCTGCTATAAATATGATTTACGATAAATCCAATCAAATAGTATACTGGGCACATATAGGAATCATTATTTTTCATGAACGATTACTGCAACATGGGATTGATCAAATAAGTGATAGTTTGGCTCGTTTTCAACAGATACGGGAAACTAACTGGATGTATGGCACGAAAGATTCGATTGAGGATATCCTACTAGTAACAAGTCTCTTTAGCTCCGCGGTTCAAACAACACTTTTTAATCCAGAGGAAGCTTATCATGTACACTCTATCATTTCACCTATCAGAATGCATCGGTTCTATTCAGATTTTACTGAGAAAGCTACCACCACAAAACTACCGATGATATCAGTAAAAGAGGATGTTTGGAAAACTAAGGGAGCAACAAATGATTCAGCTAAAAGCTCTGGAGTCTTCCTTTTAAAGGAGAAGAAATATTTAGGTAGTTTACCCATAAGTCGATTTAGAGGCTTACGTTGGGTAACAAAGACAACAAAAAGGTCTCCGTTAAGAATCAAATTGGAAAATAATGATGAAGTAAATATCATTATTACCCAATTAGACCCGCATTTGAAAATAAATAAGTTAGACAAAGATACATTTGATATCGATATTAATGCAAATGGAGGGATCATTGAGGTTCAAAAAGAAATTTCGTTACCCATTCTGAAGGAAAAAATTATCGAAAAAATGGAGAAGGAAATTAGAGAGACCTATGAGAATGCTTTAAATATAAAGGCGGATATATATAATCTTGAAGAACTTGTGTATAGAAAAGATTATGACCGTTGGAAGCATGATTACAAAGGAAGGTTTACCCTAACAGAAAATTCTATTGCGAATATAAATATAGATATTACTATTACGAAAACAGGAGAGTACGATTATCAATTTTCTTATTAAGATTTGGAGAGGGGAAGCAAGAAGAAATGGAATACTATAAAAAGATAAGAGAGTTTGTAGGTAAGGAGCCATTACTTTTACCTGGAGCTGTTGTTGTTATCGTGAATGACCGAAATGAGATTTTACTACAACAAAGGCCGGAGTCTCTTTGGGGCTTACCCGGAGGATTAATGGACTTAGGTGAAAGTATGGAGGAAGTAGCGAAAAGGGAAGTAAGAGAGGAAACGGGGCTTGTTGTCGAGAATCTTTCGTTTGTTCAGTTGTTTTCAGGTAAGGAATTCTTTGTACGTACAAAAAACGGTGATCAGTTTTATGCCATTACTGCGGTTTATATGACAAATGACTATAGTGGGGAATTAACTACAAATAGTGATGAAACCTTGTCTGCACAATTCTTTCCTATTGATCAGCTTCCAAGTGAATTAATCGAGAATTATCAAAAGTATATAGAACCAGTTAAACAATTATTAAAGCAACCATAAAAAACAAGGCTCTCATTATACTTGAGGAGCCTAGTTTCTTAATCGCCTATTTAAAATGTAACAGTGATTGTTTGTTTCTAATTTCTGTTATGAGTGACTCTGCGGCTTTTCTACTAAGTACAATTTTCCCGTCAGCTAGCACTAAATTATCATTCTCGATTTCACCCGTTATTTGACAAGCTTTACTGGCATTATACTTTTGTAATATAATTCGATCGTTTTCAACGAATATTTCAAGTGGATCCTTCTCATAAATTTCTAAAGTATTTCTTAGTTCCTTTGGAATGACTATTCTCCCTAATTCATCAACTTTACGAACAATGCCTGTGCTTTTCAAAATGACTACCTCCTATTAATGGTTGTGGATTCCACTTATTTTTTTTAATAGTTAAATATTATACAATGTTAGCAAAAATCCTTTATTAAACCGGTTACATTTATATTACTATTTTTATCGTTTTTGTCATAAAAGTTTTTTTCTGTAAAATGGCATAGAGCAATGATGATAATAGGTTGACAGAAAATCGAATTCGTGATAATTTTATCTCAAGTTAAAGATATTTTAATTCAAGATATTTAAATACTTTTAAATAATTATGTAGATATTAATTTGAGAAGGGAATGATTCGATGTTCGGTATAAAAGGCGTTCATCATGTAACTGCGATTACTAGTAGTGCAGAAAAGAATTATCAATTTTTCACCTATACTTTAGGGATGAGATTAGTGAAAAAGACTGTCAATCAAGATGATATTCAAACATATCATTTGTTTTTCGCAGATGATAAAGGAAGTCCTGGAACAGATATGACTTTCTTCGATTTCCCTAATATACCCAAAGGTGTTCATGGTACAAATGAAATTTATCAAACATCTTTCCGTGTACCTAGTGATCAGGCATTGGATTATTGGGTGAAAAGGTTTGACCGATTAAATGTTGCCCATAGCGGTATCCAAGAGCAATTTGGCAAAAGAGTTTTGCCGTTTGTTGATTTTGATGATCAGCAGTATCAGCTTATTTCCGATGAAAATAATAAAGGTGTCGAAGCTGGGACACCGTGGCAAAATGGCCCCATTCCTTTAGAGTATGCGATTACTGGCCTTGGTCCGGTCTTTGTCCGTGTATCTAATATTGATTATTTTAAAGAAATGCTGATGAAAGTATTAGAGTTTAGAGAAATTGCCCAAGAAGATGACTTGTACTTATTTGAAGTTGGCGAAGGTGGTAATGGTGCACAAGTAATTGTTGAGTATAATACCGTTTTACCGATGGCACGCCAAGGATACGGTACCGTTCATCATGCTGCTTTTAGAGTGGAAGATAGGGAAGCAATTGATCATTGGACTGGGAGAATGGCGCAATTTGGCTATCAATCATCAGGTTTTATTGACCGTTTCTTCTTCGGCTCTTTGTATACAAGAGTGGCACCGCAAATTCTATTTGAGCTGGCTACAGACGGTCCAGGGTTTATGGGAGATGAACCATATGAGACACTAGGTGAATCGTTATCACTGCCACCATTCTTTGAATCTAAAAGAGAACAAATTGAGGGCCTAGTCAGACCAATCGATACAATTCGAAGCACAATTGATTTTAAAAAAGAATGAAGAACTCTATGCGTATTAATTAGGATTAAACAAACGCGATCTCATTTGATCGCGTTTTTTAATTTCGTTAAAATTAATTATGCTTAAAACAATACATACTTATCTGAGTTGATTATTTTTCAAGATGATACATAACACCCACCAATTAATAGGGATACTATTCTATATGCTTTATCTAATTTGTGTGAATACAATATGTATAACAGAAAGGAATAAGGGAATAACTTGGAGCAGTGTTTTTTCAAAGAAATAAGAGAAATCAATTTTCATTTTGCATTTTCTAGTTTAGTATGGTTATATGTATAAAAAAGTACGGCTAGGTTAGATGAAGGGGAAGATCGTTGCATGTCAGAAGAAAATATCACGAGAATACATATGTATGATAAAGAATATATCCTTATTGGTACAGCACATATATCCAAAAATAGTGCGGAGCAAGTAAAAGAAGTGATTGAAAGAGAGCAGCCTGACTCCGTATGTATTGAATTAGATAAAGGTAGATATGAGTCTATTACAGAAGGTAACAAATGGAAAGACATGGATATTTTTAAGGTGATTAAAGAAAAGAAAGCAACACTTTTATTAATGAATCTTGCTATCTCCTCTTTTCAAAATCGTATGGCTAAACAATTTGGAATTAAAGCAGGACAAGAGATGATCCAAGGCATTGAATCTGCTAAGGAAACCGGAGCAAAGCTTGTGTTAGCTGATAGAAATATCCAAATTACGTTTTCTCGTATCTGGAGAGGACTGGGTTTTAAGGGAAAAGCAATGTTACTTTCGCAAGTATTTGCCGGTATATTTAGCAATGAAACGATTACAGAAGAAGAATTAGAAAAAATGAAAAATCAAGACTCAATTGATTCGATATTAAATGATTTTACTGAGGTATTCCCACAATTAAAAGTCCCTTTAATTGATGAACGTGATCAATATTTGACAGAAAAAATAAAGAATGCGCCAGGTGAAAAGGTTGTTGCTGTATTAGGAGCAGCTCATGTTCCAGGTATCAAAAGAGAATTTGAAAAAAAACATGATCTCAAGAAATTAACGGAAGTACCACCAAAATCAAAAGCGCCAAAAGTCATTGGCTGGATGATTCCAGTAGCAATTTTAGTCCTTATTGTTCTTACTTTTCTAATGAATCCAACTGCTGGAGTACAACAAACAATTAGTTGGGCCCTTTGGAATGGAGGACTCGCTGCTTTAGGGGCTGCTATTGCATTTGGACATCCTCTTACAATATTAACAGCATTCATTGCCGCGCCGTTTACCTCATTAAGTCCGTTGTTAGCTGTAGGTTGGATCGCCGGATTTGTCCAAGCATTTATTAAGCGTCCGAACGTTCGCGATTTCGAAAACCTCTCGGAAGATGTATTTACATTGAAAGGGTTTTGGAATAATAAAGTAACTAGGATTCTCCTCATTATTGTACTATCCAACCTGGGTAGCTCATTAGGAACTTTTATTGGTGGAGCAGATGTCATTCGTTTATTTATTGATCATTTATAAGTTATACTAGAATTAGTTATGTTTATTGAAAGGAAGTATGACGTTTGAAGAAATTTCCAACAATTATTATTGTTGCTATTGTAGTTGCGATAATAGCGTTTAATATGCTGGAAGCTGATTCAGCAGAATTAGTATTACGTGATCGAACGTTGATTTCAGCTGGTGCAGGTGTATTGTCCGGAACCATTATGTGGATTCTTTTAACACTTGATAAAAAAGATAAAAAGTAATGTAAAAGCGCCTTTTCTTATGAAAGGCGCTTTTTTATATGGGCTTTAATTGTGATGTTCTCTTTTTGTCATAACAGTTGAGGTTGGTCAATACAATGAAATAACAACGAATGAAAGAGGGGACAGCATGAATACGAATAGGGTGATTACCAATGAAGTACTTGTACGCTATGCGGAGCTCAGCAGATTAAAAAAACAAATTGATGAAGAGTTAGGTGCTATGAAAAAAGTATTCAATGAATACTTTGATCAATCGGTAGGGAGAAACGAAAAAGGTGAACTCATCCTCTCCCAATATAAATTACAGCGTCAAATTAGAGTGAAAGAGCAGTACGATAGAGAGAAGACAGTAAACAAATTAGAATCTATTAATCAGCATCAACTTATTCAAAAAATACCAGATGAGAAGAAAATTCAGTCTGCACTAGATTTAGAAATTATCGATGATAAAGATTTATCTGGCTGTAAAACAACACAATATACGAAGGTGATTGTCGTTAAAGCAAAGGTATGAGGAGAAAAAATAGATGGGATTTAGGATAGTTTAAAGTATGTATTTACACGAACAAATCCATTTTTTGAATTTGTTCGTGTATTTGGTATTGTTCTGACTATTTTTTGAACCGGCTTGTCTTATTTGAAGATGGTAGAAATTTGCTCTATTTCTTCTCCAGAAAGTTGCACTTCTAATGTTTTTAAATTATTCAACACTTGCTCGGCTCTTTTAGCACCTGGGATAATGGCGTCGATGCTGTCTTTTGTTAAATACCAGGCTAAAACTATATGGGCGACTTCCACATTTTTCGCTTGGGCAATACCTCTTAATTCATCTACTTTTGCTAAGTTATCTTCAAAAACCTCTTTTTGAAAATGTGGGGAGTTAGCACGCAAGTCACTGAATGTTGTATTTTTATCGTATTTCCCTGCTAATAAGCCAGATGCTAGTGGAAAATAAGGTATGAATGAAATATTGTTTTCTTTTGTATAAGGAAGTAGGTCTGCTTCGGCGTTTCTCTGTAATAAATTATATTCCCCTTGGTATACATCTACATAACCATCTTTATTGGCTTCTTTTAATTGATCAATAGAAAAATTAGATACGCCAATAGCTCTTATTTTTCCCGCGTCTTTCAGTTCTTTCAATGCTCCAACTGCTTCGTCTTTTGGTGTGGATTCATCAGGAAAATGGATGTAATAAAGGTCAATATAGTCAGTTTGGAGTCTACGTAAGCTATCGTCTACAGATTGTTTTAAGAAACTGGGACTATTATCCATCACCACATCTTCTTTAACGAATTTATGTGCGCCCTTGGTCGCGATTACAGCTTCTTCACGTTTGCCTCTTTCTTGTAAAACTTCCCCAATGAGTTCCTCTGACCGCTCGGGCCCGTAAATAAAGGCAGTGTCTAGAAGGTTTACGCCATTATTCAATGCTTCATGAACCAGTTTTTTTCCTTGTGCTTCATCAAGGTTGGAGTATAAATTATGTCCACCCACTGCATTTGTTCCAAGACCAATAGGATTAACAAAAAGTCCAGATTTACCTAATTGTTGTTGCGACTTCATTTACTTCACTCCTTCTTTTAAGTTAATCTGATCATAACAAATAATGTTAAGATAACAAAGAAATACGTTTGTCATTCTTTCTTTTAAGTTGACATTTACTTGACATGAAACAGAACGATAATAAATAGTAAAACATACGTGAGGAGAGTATGGTGAGTGAAATGAGAACTGTTTTAATAGTGGAAGATGAATTACCCATTAGCCAAGTGTTAAAAGTTTATTTACAAAAGGCAAACTTTCAAACTGTCCAAGCATTTAATGGAACAGAAGCAATCCAAAAATTAAATGAATATCATCCATCACTTGTTTTATTGGATGTTATGTTGCCAGATCGGGATGGATGGTCAATTCTAAAGGAAATCAGAGCGCAAATGAGTACGCCTATTATTATGTTAACCGCTCTAGGAGACGTCCAATATCGCTTAAATGGATTAAATGAAGGAGCAGATGATTATATCGCTAAACCATTTAATGCAGAAGAAGTTGTAGCTAGAGTGCAAGCGGTCTTAAGAAGGACTGGTAAAAGTGATGAAAAAATCAAGAAGTACGGTGGTCTGATAATTGATATTAGGTCTCATAAAATTACATTAAATAGTGTAGTCATTGAGCTAACGCCTAGAGATCTTGCTTTGCTCATTTTTTTAGCAGAGCATCCGAATCAAACATTTACTAGGGAACAATTAATTGAACATGTTTGGGGTTGGGAATATGAGGGAAGTGATCGAGCGGTTGACTTAGCGATTAAACGAATTAGAAAAGCATTGCATTCATGGTCTACAGAAGAAGGCGAAATCAAGACTTTACGTGGATTGGGGTATCAATTAAGTGTCTAATCAACAAAGTAAACCTAGAGACTCTCTACTTCGTTATTGGACGACTCGCTATTTACTTGCACTTTGTGTCGGACTCCTCATTATCGCTTTTTTTTCTGTCTTATGGATTAGACATACCACAGTAGAAAACCGCCTCAATATTATGGAGCTAATGGCGGAAGAAATTGCTGACCGTTTTGTGGAAATGAGTGAAGGACAGCCAATTCCCAAAGGAGATGTCCCAGGGTATTTAAATGATAGAGGACGTTTTATGGATTTAGAAAGTGATCCACTTATTTCAATTGTTGATACGTATGGAAATACTTTAACAACCAATCGGCCTCAAGATCGAATGTTACAATTTTCCGAAGTTCTCTTGAATGAGGAGAAGACTGTTCAAGAATTAAATAATGATGCAACGAAAGAAGCTTTTTATGTTGTAAAAGTACCGATTACTTATCAAGATGCGACTGTAGGCTGGGTAGTTATGCTAGAATCGAAAGCAAATTTAGCAGAAGTAAACCAAGAATATCGATTATTAGCTATGATGATTATTGGTTTGGCATTAATTGGATGGACAGCGATTTACTTCTTGTCGAAGAGATTGTCTAAACCTATTCAAGAAGTAGCAGAGGCAGCTAGGGAAATTCAAGCGGGGAATTATCAAATTGATTTAAAGGATTCATACCAAGAACAGGAATTATATGAGCTTGTTCATTCTTTTAAAGAAATGTCTAAACGGTTAGAGAAATTAGAAACCTTACGTACGGAGCTGTTAGCAGGTGTGACTCATGAATTAAAGACGCCGGTAACGTCTATTGACGGGTTATTGCAGGCTGTTCATGAAGGAGTGGTGGAAGGTGAAGAGGCAAAAGAGTTTATCAAACTGTCCATATTAGAAACTGAAAAAATGAAAAAAATGGTGGAGGATCTATTAGCTTTTAACACTTATGCGACGAATGTGATGCCAGTTCAACTACAAGAATATGAAATCAATCAATTAATTAAAGAATCAGTCTATCAATGGGAAATTACGCATGAAGTAAGTCAGGATTTTCAACTTGTTGTGCACCAAGCGAGCACGCCTTTATTTGTGCAAATTGATCAGATAAGATTACAACAAATTCTAATTAATTTACTTAATAATGCCTTCCAGGCAATGGATGGAAAAGGGGAAATCGAGGTTAAAATAGACGAGGGACCGAAGAATATCTCTATAAAAGTTAAGGATAGTGGAAAGGGAATACCTGACGAAGAAGTACCATACATTTTTGAGCGTTTCTTTCGTGGACAAGAAAAGAAGCTTCGTGTAAGAGGATTAGGTCTTGGCCTACCGTTCAGTAAATTGATAGCACAATCAATGAATGGTGATTTAATTTTAGTTAAGACATCTGAGTGTGGTACTGAATTTATGATCGAATTACCTTATCAAAAACGCAGTTAAGGAAGGATTGACCAAAGTGAAAGAACCTGATCATACTGCTGTAAGAGTGTCTTTATGGCGAGCATTACACTTAATTGTTGATGAAAAACCTTATATTTTTCATGATAATATCGGTTTAAAACTTATTTCTCCAAATGATGATTGGCAGAAACGCCCCGATATGGATGTAGCAAATACAAGTGCTTTTAGAGCATCAATTGTTGCTCGCTCTCGTTTTGTTGATGATTTAGTTGTTGAACAATGTGAAAAAGGGGTAGATCAATATGTGATTCTTGGTGCGGGGCTTGACACTTTTGCACAAAGGCATCAAGAATTATGCCCTCAGTTGACCATTTATGAAATCGATCAAGTTGATACACAGTTATGGAAGAAAAGAAGACTGGAAGAAACAGGGTACCCCATTCCTGATTGTTTAAAATTTGTGTCCGTAAATTTTGAAGAGAAACAAGGGTGGTTAGATCAATTAAAGAAGAAGGGTTTTGATGATACAAAGCCTGCCGTTGTTGTTTCAACAGGCGTGACTCAATATTTAACTATAGATGCGATTATGGATACATTGAAAATGTTTAGTAAGTTAGCAGAGGGCTCAAAGTTGGCGCTGACTTTCCTGCTCCCATTTGAAAAAATAAAAAAACAAGATGAACGGAAAGAAGTGGATGAAGCAGAAAAAGGAGCAAAAGCAGGTGGAACGCCCTTTATCAGTTTTTTCACCCCTTCAGAAATGCTAGCACTAGCTGGAGAGGCAGGGCTAAAAGATGTAATTCATCTATCATCTATAGACTTAAAAGAGAAGTATTTTCGTGAACGTACAGATCAATTGATGCTGCAAAGCGGAGAAGATTTTATTGTAGCAACGATTTAGAAGATTCCTCCTACTTATTATAAGAAATCTATTCACATTAAACCCGCAATTTCAGATTATACCTGAAAGTTTGCGGGTTTTTTCGTTCTTGGATACTCGGCGATTGAGCTGTGTGCTTTGGAAGAGTATTATGTCAAAACGAGATAGAACTGAAAGCCGAGGATAAGACGTTAGCGCGTCATTAAGAAGGAAAAGCGGAATCGAACGCTTCGCAAAAGGTATTTGTACATCATTCAAAAGGAAAAGCGGAAATGAACGCTTCGCAAAAGCTATTTGCAAGTCATTCAAAAGGAAAAGCAGAAATGAACGCTTTGCAAAAGGTATTTGCAAGTCATTCAAAAGGAAAAGCGGAATCGAACGCTTCGCAAAAGCTGTTTGCAAGTCATTCGAAAGGAAAAGCGGAAATGAACGCTTCGCAAAAGGTATTTGCAAGTCATTCAGAAGGAAAAGCGGAAATGAACGCTTCGCAAAAGCTGTTTGCAAGTCATTCAGAAGGAAAAGCGGAAATGAACGCTTCGCAAAAGGTATTTGTACATCATTCAAAAGGAAAAGCGGAAATGAACGCTTCGCAAAAGGTATTTGCAAGTCATTCAAAAGGAAAAGCGGAAATGAACGCTTCGCAAAAGTTGTTTGCAAGTCATTCAGAAGGAAAAGCGGAAATGAATGCTTCGCAAAAGCCGTTTGCAAGTCATTCAAAAGGAAAAACAGAAACGAAAGCTTCGCAAAAGGTGTTAGAGAGTACGTTACCAAAACCGAAAACGAGAATTAACCCAAGGTGGAACCAACCGCGGAGATAAAAGAAATAACCGTCTTATGGAATAAACATACATTTATGTTTCATACTAACAAAAAGGAGTATGGGAGGTGGCGTAATGTATCAGTTAACGACGAAAGAATTGTCGGCAATTGAAGATGAAATTCGTGCGGAGGAAATAACAGCGAAGACGTTTAACTGGTGTGCTTCTCTTTGTGAGGACGAAGAAGTAAGGGTATCATTGGAAAAATTAGCAGAGGAACATCAGTTAAGGATTGCTGAATTATCAACCTATTTCAACCGAGCGAGGAAATTACATTAATTTTAATGGAGGTGGTTTCATTGCCGAATAATATCAATGGTCGTGGATTAACAGAACGAGAAATGATGCAATTATGTTTAGAATTAGCAAAAGGAAGAGTTCCCGCTATTAGCCACACATTAATGGAAACTACTCATGATGAATTGAGAGATATTTATGAGGGGTGCTTAAAAACAAGTGCAGAAGCCCAAAGGGGAATCTTTCAATTAATGGAAAAGAAGGGATGGTATGAAACGCAACTCGCTACAGTAGAAGAAATCGAAAATGTACAAAACTTCATGCAAAATAATTTAAACCCATCTCCCTCCGAATAATATTCGGAGGTTTTTATTTCTTTTTTTACATAAAAAATTCTTTTGACATATGCCTGACACATTCACTGATTAAATTATAAAACATAGGCAAGCCAATCAAATGAAAGAAGGGATTTTTAATGAATGAATTCAATCATTTTGAAGATAATCGCGAGTATCAAGCGAAGCGAAAAAATACTTGGTTTAAAAGTGTAACAATGACTGTAGCAAGTGGAGTAATGGGCTCAGCCCTAACTTTGGGTGCAATCAATTATTTTCCTAATGAAATAAAACAGTCTACGGAGGTTGTACAGGAGCAATCAGAAACTAATGTTTCCAAAGTTAATGCTGAAACGGTATCAACTACGAGTGATGGGTCGATTGCAGATATAGTAGAAAAAGCCTCTAAAGCAATAGTGGGCGTTGTCAACATGCAAGAGCAACAAGCAAACCCTTTTAGTCATTCCACAGGCAACACACAAAGTGGGGAAGCAGTTGAAAGTGGTACTGGCTCTGGTGTTATTTTCAAGCAAACAGACAACGAAACGTATATTGTGACAAACAATCACGTCATTGAAGGAGCATCTAATATTCAGGTTTCTCTGCATAATGGTGAAAAGCTTCAAGCTGAACTTGTTGGAACAGATTCATTAACAGATATTGCCGTGTTAAAAGTGAATGAAAAAGTAGACGCTGAAGTCCTTTCCTTTACTGATTCTTCAAACCTTCGTGCCGGCGATCAAGTGTTAGCGATAGGCAATCCACTAGGCTTAGATTTATCCAGAACAGTAACTCAAGGAATTGTAAGTGCAGTGGATCGATCAATTGAAGTCTCTACCTCAGCCGGAGAATGGGATTTAAATGTCATTCAAACAGATGCAGCAATAAACCCTGGGAATAGT
The DNA here is from genome assembly GCF_020171845.1 of Cytobacillus kochii. GTDB lineage: Bacteria > Bacillota > Bacilli > Bacillales > Cytobacillaceae > Cytobacillus > Cytobacillus kochii. Next base: position 270,768 of record NZ_JAIVAM010000002.1, read on the forward strand.
GGTGGAGCACTTATTGACTCAAATGGGAATTTGGTTGGTATTAATAGTTTGAAAATAGCTGATAGTGGCGTAGAAGGGTTAGGCTTTGCCATTCCAAGTAATGATGTCGAGAGCATTATTGATCAGTTAATGAAGGATGGTAAAATCATTCGACCTTATCTAGGTGTTGGTTTGATGGACTTAAATCAAGTACCGCAGTTTTATCAAGAACAATTACCGAAAAATGTAGAAGAAGGTGCCATTATTACCCAAGTAGAGGAAGGTTCGACAGCAGAAAAGGCGGGGTTGCAAGCTGAGGATATTTTAGTTTCAATTGGTGATCAAACTATTACAACCGCTAATGACTTAAAAGAATCTCTTTATAAAGATCTTTCGATTGGCGATAAGGTTAAAATAGGTTTTTATCGTGATGGGGAAAAGAAAACAGTAGAAGTAACGTTACAAGGAAATGGGGAAAAGCAAGTTGAAACAGAATAAATTATTGATTGCCACTGGTTGTATGTTTGTTGCTGCTGTCGTAGTTGCTGTTGTTTTATACAATAGTCATTCAAAAGCAGCGACAGTCAATGGAGAAAATATAAGCAAAGATGATTTGAATGAAGCGTTAATGTCTCAATATGGCACTTCTGTTCTAGATACATTAATATCTGATCAAATTGTTCTTCAAGAAATGGATAAGGAGAAGGTAACTGTAACTGAAGAAGAAGTGGCTGAAGAAATGGATGCCTATATGGAGCAATATGGGGGAGAAGAGGCATTTAAAGAAGTGTTAGATGAAAACGGGGTATCCTATGACTCTATAGAACATAATATCGAAATCTATTTAGGCTCAAAGAAATTGATCACACCAGGAATTGAAATTACTGATGATGAGATGGAAACATACTTTGAAGAAAATAAAGAAAGTTATGCTCAGGCAGAAGAGATAGAAGCAAGTCATATCCTAGTGGAAGATGAGGATACTGCCAAAGAAGTAAAACAAAAACTCGATGATGGTGACGATTTCTCAGAATTAGCAGCTTCTTATTCAACCGATGATTCAAATAAAGATAATGGCGGTGAATTGGGGTATTTTGGAGAAGGTGAAATGGTAGAAGCATTTGAAGAAGTGGCTTTTGCTATGGAAGTGGACGAAGTGAGTGATCCAGTTAAAACAGATTATGGTTATCACATTATAAAAGTAACAGATCATAAAGAAGCGAAAGAAGCCAATTACGAAGAAGTGAAAGAAGAAATAAAAGAGACTTTAATAGAGTCTAAGCTTTCAAGTGAATATACGGAATGGCTAAATGAGAAGTACGAAGAATATGAGATTAAAACGTATATCTAAAGGATGTGTTCGATTTTGAAAGGAAGGAAAGAGCTTAAACATGAAATCTCAAAAATGGATGGGGTTTTACTTAAAAAACGCTTAAGTTACTTTATGAATACGGACCCTCATTCAAATGGGAGTGGGGGATATAATGTTCGTAGCGTATACTTTGATAACTTTGAAAACAAAGCTTTAATAGAAAAAAAAGAAGGCTATATGAACCGTGCAAAATATAGGGTTCGCACATATAATGATGATTTTGACACAATTAATCTAGAAAAGAAAAGTAAGAAGAATAATCTGACCTATAAAGAGAAATGTAGGATGACAGCAGAAGAATATGAGCTTATTAGAGCTGGCGATATTTTATGGATGGAGAATGATACCAGACCATTAATGAGGGAACTTTTCCATAACATGGTTCGTTATCAATTGAAGCCAGTAACGGTTGTCGATTATGAGAGGGATGTTTATATCTATCCATATGGTAATGTCCGTTTAACTTTTGATAGCAATATTCGTACAAGCTTAAGGAATCCTGACTTTTTAAATACAACAATGCCTATGGTACCATCCCTTGATCATCAATTGATGATACTTGAAGTCAAGTATGATGAATACATTCCCGATGTCATTAAGATGCTTCTACAAATGCTTGATCGCAGGAAGGGTACGTATTCAAAATATCAATTAAGTAGAATGTATGGATTATAGTGAGAATAGGAGAAGAGAAGAATGGAAAGTGTGAATTTTTCAGATATATTTAAATCAAGCTTTTTAGAAAAAACGGAGAGTTTTTCAATTATAGACTCCCTGATTGGTTTATTCATGGCCTTTGCGATTGGACTATTTATTTATGCAGTTTATAAGAAGACATTTTCAGGTGTGATTTATTCACATACTTTTAATATATCCCTCATCATAATGACCATGGCTACAGCATTAATTATTATGGGAATTTCCTCAAATGTCCTGTTATCACTAGGTATGGTTGGTGCTTTGTCCATTGTCCGTTTTCGTACACCAATTAAAGACCCAATGGATCTTGTTTATCTTTTTTGGGCGATTGTTGCCGGTATTCTTTGCGGAGCAGGCTTTATTCCATTAGTGATTATTGGTAGTTTATTGATCGGTCTCGTACTTGTATTGTTCGTTAACAAAATTACGATTCAGAACCCTTACTTACTCATTGTAAAATATGGGGGTGAAGGTGTGGAATCTCAACTTGAATCGCTATTATCTAAGGTCACTAATAAACATATGATGAAATCCAAATCTATCATGAATGGTAATCAAGTAGAAATTACTTATGAAGTAAGAATGATAAAAGATCAATCTCAAGTGGTAAATAATGTAACGAACCTTAGCGGGGTAGAATCGGCTGTAATGTTAAGCTATGACGGTAATTTCACAGCGTAAATGAACAGGAGAAAGGAATATGATTAAACGCAAATATGTCGTTCTCGTTTTTCTAATGTTGGCTGTTTTATTTGTTGGTATTCTATTCTTTCTACCTCATTTACTTCCAAAAGGGGAAGTAGTTGATCACTCTTACGTTTCAAAAGTATTCAATAAAAATAAAGTGACTCAAGTTGAGTTAACCCTTGCAGAAGATGATTGGGAAGATGTATTAGAGAATCCGACGGAAGAAGAATATAAGATGGCAAATGTGACGATAAATGGAACTAAATTGAACCAAGTAGCTGTTCGGACAAAGGGGAATTCTTCCCTTTCTTCAGTTGCTAGAATGGAAGATTCTGATCGTTATAGCTTCAAAATAGATTTTGATTACTATACTGATCAAACTTTATATGGATTGAAAAAGTTGAATCTAAATAACCAATTTAGTGATGCTACGCAAATGCGAGAATATTTATCGTATCAATTAATGGAGAATATGGGGTTACCCACACCTGCTTATTCTTATATGTATGTGATCATTAATGGTCAGGAATGGGGATTATATTTAGGTGTTGAACAAGTAGACGAAGTGATGCTTGGAAGATATTTTGAAAATCCATATGGATCATTGTACAAGCCAGATGGTACAAATAGTGACTTGAAATGGGTAAGTGATGATATTGATGATTACTCAGGTTTAAACTTGAAATCAGAGGAGCAAGATGAACAAGCGTTAATAGATATGTTAGATAGTATCAATAATGGTGGCGATTTAGAAGAAACCTTAGATGTGGATCAAGTATTACGATATTTTGCAGTAAATACGGCTGTTGTTAGCATGGATAGTTACCAAGGACAAATGAAGCATAACTATTATTTATATGAAAATGATGGTAAGTTCTCAGTTATTCCGTGGGACTATAATATGGCATTTGGTGGCTTTGGAGTTGGTATGGCATTTGGTGGACAAATGAATGGAGATTTCTCAGCTGCTGAAAAAAACCAAGGTGAAGACAAACAAGACCAAGCACCACAAGGCGGAATGGACAACTTCACCGGTGGCATCGGAAATAGTGATTTATTGAGTGAAGATACGATTAATTTCAGTATATCTGAACCTATAGCTGGTACTACCTTAGAAGAAAGACCGTTACTTAATGCACTATTATCTAATGAAGAATATAAAAAACAATATGAAGCGTATCTTAAACAGATAGCCGAAGAATATATGACAAAAGAGTCTTACCAAAATACAACTACACAAATTAGTGCATTGATTCTTCCTTATGTCGAACAGGATCCTACCAAGTTTTATACAACAGAAGCATTTCTCGAAGCGGTGCAGGGTGATGAGAGTTTACCAGCATTTGCTGAGGCGAGATCAGAATCGATACTTGCTCAGCTCTCAGGTGAATTAGAAGTAGAATCACAAGCTTCTGAAGTTAATAACATGTTCCCTGGCCGAGCGGGTGGTGATGACCAGGAAGGTCAAGAAGGAGGAGAAGGATTTCAACCGCCAAATGGAAATAAAGGAAACGCTGATGGTGAAATGCCTGAACGTCCGCAAAGCAACGGAGATTTTCCGCAGGGAGGAAATTTTGAGCCACCTGAAGGGTTTGAAGGTATGCCTGGTGGTGAGGGACATGGACAAGGACAAGGAGAGCAACCTAGTACAGTAAAGTTCAAAACGTCAGCAATCATCTTGTATGTGGGCCTAATCACAGCTTTATTAGGAACAACTTTTTTTATCTTCCTGTTTAAACGAAGAGGAAGATAAGTAAATGCATAAATAATCAAAATACTATTGACAATTAATTCAATACCCGATAAAATTTCCTTTATCAAAGCAACACAATAAATTGAATATGATTCTTATCGAGAGAGACTGAGGGACCAGGCCCGAAGATGTCCGGCAACCTCCTTTTAAAGGGAAGGTGCTAAATCCTGCAGAATGATTTCATTCTGAAAGATAAGGTTTAATAACAATCATTTGTTGAGCCTCTTTCAAAGTGAAAGAGGCTCATTTTATGTTGTAGAGGATTTAGGGAGGGTGAGGTAAATGATTGAAGTCAATCATTTAGTGAAAATTTATAAAAGCAAAAAGAAGCAAGTAATAGGCGTTGACAATGTATCTCTTTCTATTAAAGAAGGGGAAATATACGGGATTATTGGCTATAGTGGAGCAGGGAAAAGTTCTTTATTACGCTGTCTAAATTTATTGGAGAGACCGACATCTGGTGAAGTGAAAATTGATGGCGTTGATTTAACGACTTTAACAAGTAAAGAATTAAGAAAAGCAAGGCAGAAGATAGGTATGATTTTTCAGCATTTTTATTTAGCGAGTTCGAAGACAGTGTATGAGAATATTGCCTTTGCTTTAAAAGCGGCAGGTAAAAGTCCGAAAGAAATAGATATCAGGGTGAAAGAACTATTAGAATTAGTGGGTTTAGCAGATAAAATTCATCAGTATCCCACGCAATTAAGTGGTGGTCAAAAGCAAAGGGTAGGAATAGCCAGAGCACTTGCTAATGATCCAAAGGTTTTACTTTGCGATGAAGCCACTTCAGCCCTAGACCCTAAAACAACAAAATCAATCCTGAACTTATTAAAATCAATTAATAAAAAGCTGGGATTAACCATCGTACTTATCACTCATGAGATGGAAGTAGTCAAAGAGATTTGTCATAGGTTAGCTGTTATGCAAGATGGAAAGGTCATAGAAGAGGGACCGGTGTATGATATATTTGCGAATCCAATTGAACCACTTACAAGAGATTTTATTCAGAGTATTCTTCAATTTGACTTACCACAACAATTGATTGAAAACAGGAAGGGAACAATCATTAAAATCCAATTTAAAGGTGCAATAGCAGAAGAATCTGTTGTTTCTGAACTGTTCCAAACATTCAAAGTAAAAGGAAATATTCTTCACGGCAAGATTGAATATATTCAAGAAGTACCTCTTGGTATTTTTATTATGGAGTTAACTGGTGAAATACCTGAAATAGAAAGAGCTATACAATATATTCAAGATAGAACACAGAATTTGGAGGTAGTTGAACATGTTGCTTGAGTCCATTCAGGCGTTACTTCCTGAACTAAATACAGCTGTATTACAAACGATTTATATGGTCGCCATTTCTTTAGTTGCGGCACTTATACTAGGTCTTCCACTAGGCATCTTATTATTCGTTACAGACGAAGGATTGTTCTTAAAGAATAGATTTGTAAATGCCGTTACTGGTTGGATTGTCAATTTGATCCGCTCTATTCCTTATATTATTTTGTTAGTAGCTCTATTGCCGTTAACAAAATTAATTGCAGGTTCAACTATTGGTCCTACAGCGGCTTCTGTTTCATTATCTGTAGCAGCGATTCCATTTTTTGCAAGATTGGTTGAAACATCCTTAAGAGAAATAGATAAAGGAGTCATTGAATCTGCAGTAGCAGTAGGCGCTTCCCCTTGGATGATAATTAAGGAAATCCTTGTCCCAGAAGCGAAACCTGGAATTGTTCAAGGTTTAACGATTACGACTATTAGTTTAATCGGTTATTCCGCAATGGCAGGTATTATTGGCGGCGGGGGTATTGGTGATTTAGCGATACGTTTCGGTTACTATCGCTATGATAATGTCATTATGATTACGACAGTCATTGTCCTCGTTGTATTGGTGCAAATTATTCAAATTGGTGGGGATAAATTAACTAAATATGTAGATAAGAGATAATAAATTCAAATAATAGATATAGTAAAGGGGAATGGAGCCTTTACTATATTTATTTATCCTAATGAATGAGTATTAAAGAGAAGATGGAAACAGACGGGGAGGAAGGATTCTATGAGCACGATAACAGCTTCATCTAAGGAAGCGTATTTAGCTGAACAACTCGCTCGACCATTTATTAAGACGGCTCAACAAGAAGAATTATTTCATAAAGCTACGATATTAGCAGAAGGATTTAGTAAGAGGGCGCAAAAGATTGATGAAAATGCAGAGTTCCCTTTTGAGAATTTTGAAGAATTAAAACAATCAAATTATTTAAGTTTGACGATTCCGAAAGAATATGGTGGTAAAGAGATTTCCTTATATGAATATTTCTTAATACAAGAAAGGATTGCCCAAGGTGATGCATCTACGGCTTTATGTATTGGTTGGCACTTAGGTGTTATCTATGATTTAAGGGTTAAACGGAAATGGAAGGAAGAACAGTTTGCCAAGTTATGCGAAACGGTTATCAAAGATAATAAATTGATTAACCGCTGTGCAACAGAGGCAGCAACCGGCAGTCCAACCCGTGGTGGACTACCAGCGACTACTGCGGTGAAAAAAGGAACACAATGGATCTTGAATGGAAGAAAATCTTTTGCTTCGATGGCACCAGGCTTAGATTTTTCTCTTATTACAGCAACGATAGAAGCTTCAGGAGAAATTGGTATATTCCTTGTACCGCATGAGAACCCTGGTTTAAAAGTGGAATCAAATTGGAATATGCTAGGGATGCGGGGCACACGTAGTGACGATCTCGTGTTAGAGAATGTAATTGTAGAAGAAACAGCATTAGTTGAAATAGAAGGTGTTCATTTTTATGCGATTCCTAATGCATGGTTACTACATTCAGCTGCTTGCTTTATTGGCGTTGCTATTGCAGCTCGGAACTATGCCATTATTTTTGCTTCTGAATATCAACCTAATAGCCTGCCTGGTCCAATTAGTGAAGTACCAGAAGTGCAACGTAAAATTGGGGAAATGGAACTCGAGCTACTAAAAGCGCGAACAGCACTCTATTCTATAGCGGATCGCTGGGATAATGAACCGAATAAACGAGGAGAATTAGGAGCTGAACTTGGAGCCATCAAACACCTTGTTTCTAACAGTGCTAATAAAGTGGTCGATTGGGCAATGAGAATAGTTGGTGCACAAAGCTTGCAACAAAGAAATCCTTTGCAGCGTTATTACCGTGATGTGCGAGCTGCGCTCCATAATCCGCCTATGGATGATGTAGTAATCACAAATTTAGCGAAAAAAGCACTATCATTTCAAAATAACAATGATTAATAGAACTATTTAAATCACATGCCCCTCTTCCTATTTGGAGAGGGTTATTATTTGTATAGGCATATAGATTAGCTCCAATTTTTATTTATTTATCAGGCTTCAAAATATTTCGTTTTTCATAATTCTTTTTTTAAAGGCTTCTTTCCTTTTAAAAATGAATTATACTAGTAGATGTGAAAATGAATAACGTAGAAAGTGGTGTACAGATTGAAAAAGTTTATTTCATCAATGACAATGGTTTCTTCCGTACAATGGGTCTTTTTTATCTTTGCCAATACTGTTGTCATTCCGATTTCCATTGCCAATGTATTTGAGCTATCAAGTGAAACGATGGCAATGATGATTAGAGCATCACTCATACTTACGGGTATTACTTGTATACTACAAGGATGGAAAGGTCATCGTTTCCCGATTATGGAAGGGCATTCAGGGTTATTATGGGGAATTATCCTTAATCTTGGGCTTTCAGCACAAGCGCTTAATATTGGATTAGAACGTATTGGTGGTGGGATTGTTACTGGTATTGTTTTAGCTAGTCTAGTGACCATTTTGCTGATTGCTTGTGGGGGTTTTTCATTATTGCAATCCATCTTTAGTCCGATGGTAATGACTGTATATTTATTTTTGCTTACTTTTCAATTAATGTTTATCTTCTTTGAAGGTATGTTAAAGATGACTTCGACTGGCGTCATTGACATAGGTATAAGTCTTTATTCTGTAGTACTCGCGCTGATCGTCGCTACATTAAAAATGAAAGGTAATCAACTTATTAGCAATTTTTCTATTTTAATTGGCCTTTTAGGGGGCTGGCTCGGTTATGTCCTATTGTTTGGTAATGATGGGGCTGGTATGACAACATCTGCGCCTTTCCAACTTTTTCCGTTAGGGGCTCCTAATCTTGAAATGGGAATTGTCGTAGTCACGTTTGTTGCCGTATTATTAAACTTAAGTAATACATTTGCTTCTATTAACGCTGCAGAAAAACTTCTACAAAGGAGAGCAGCCAAAAAAGAGTTTAAAGGCTCAATGATCATTACTTCAATTTCTACCATTATTGGATCCGGTTTCGGACTTGTTCCCTATACACCATTTACATCAACGATTGGTTTCTTGCAAAGTACGAGAATTTATGAAAGAAAGCCATTCTTTATCGGTGGTGCTTTACTTACGATCATTGGTATTGTTCCAATTTTAGGCTCATTTCTTTCAATGTTACCTGTTACCGTTGGAAACGCAGTCTTGTTTGTTGCGTATATGCAATTATTTGGTACTGCATTCAGTAGTTTAAATGGAAAGACGTTTAATTCTAATACGATATTTAGGTTAGCAGCACCTGTATTAATTGGTATTAGTATTATGAATATTTCACCTGCTATCTTTTCGGAATTACCTGTCCTCATTCAACCATTTTTTGCAAATGGGTTAATAATGGGTGTTATTATCTCAATTATATTAGAAAAAGCAGTGAACTGGGTTAAATACGAAGATCAACCTATTAAAAGAGGAAAAGCCAGTTGATGTTTCCTTCTTTGGTATAAGACATATTCTTGCACGTTTCTTAACTAGGCAAATGAAAATAAAACACGTAAGATAGAATAGTAGCGAATCAAAAAAAGGGGATTTTTGTGATGGAAGGAATTACACTGAGTTCATTGCTAGATGTAATTGGGGAATTATTTTCAGATGAAGTGTCAATTGTAGTTTCAAATACAACAGAGTATATTTACTATCGTCCAAGTAAACGTGTTGACTTGAAAATTCGGCCAGGGGATATTGTAAAAGAAGGAAGTATTGCTGATAAAGCGCTTAAGGCTGAACAAAAGGTGTCAGAGTTTATTAATAGGGATGTATTTGGTGTACCTTATCACGGGATGGCTGTTCCATTTAAAAATAATGGGAAAATTGAAGGTTGTGTGACTGCTATTTTTCCAACATTGACAGAGGGGAAATCTGTCGTTACATTAAAGACAAGCGATGGTTGGGTACCAGTTCCATTTAATGAAGTATATTTCTTGGAAGCTAAAGATCGTAAAACTCATGTTCATGCTATTTACTCTTCTGGTACGCATAAAAATACGCTACAGGAGTTTGAGTATATTTTACCAAAGGAAAACTTTATTCGCTGTCACAGGTCATTCTTGGTGAATGTTAATCAAATACAAGAGATATTTCCTGACTCTCATTCTACTTTTTTATTATTAATGAGAAATGGTGCAAAAGTGCCTGTAAGTCAATCCTATTCTAGTTATTTTCGTAAGTTGCTCGGCTTCTAAATCAAAGGCATAAATGGATGAATAACCATTTAACTCAATATTTTCTGATTATCTGAAAAAATCTGCTGGCTTATCGGCAGATTTTGCTGTTTTATCAAAATTTTTCATTAATTATACTAAAAAAATAATCCCATTCTGATTTATTAGTAAAATAGTTATTAAGTATTCTTTACAGAAAGAGGGATGGGAATATGGATAATAAACTTGGGAGAGTTAAAATTCAGACACTTCAGAACAATATCATGACTGCAGAAGGGGCTGCAGAAATGATTAAAGATGGCATGACATTGGGGTTAAGTGGATTTACTCGTGCGGGAGATGTGAAAGCGGTTCCTGTAGCATTAGCAGACAGAGCAAAAACAGAAGATTTTAAAGTCAATGTGTATACAGGTGCATCTCTTGGTTCGGATGTTGATAAGTTGTTTGCGGAAGCTGGTATTTTAAATAAGAGATTACCATTTCAAGCTGACTCAACAATGAGAAAAGGCATTAATAAAGGGGACTTCTTATTTGTTGATCAACATTTATCTCACACAGCAGAACTCATCCGTTCAGGGGTATTACATGTAGATGTAGCTATTTTGGAAGCGGTTTCGATTGAAGAAGACGGAACAATTGTACCTACAACATCAGTTGGTAACTCACTGTCTTTTGCCGAACATGCCCAAAGTGTAATTGTTGAAATTAATATGGCCCAATTACCATCGCTAAAAGGGTTACATGATATTTATAGTCCAGATAAACAAGGTGAGCGTGGTCCAATTCCCATTACAAATGTAGCCGATCGTGTGGGTGAGATAGGTATTAAAGTGAATCCGGAGAAAATTAAAGCGATTGTGTTTACTGAACAAGGCGATTCACCATCAACTATTGTTCAGCCAGATGAGGAAACAGTTATGATGGCGCAACATTTAACCAATTTTCTTCGCAATGAAATTGCAGAAGGTAGATTAGATGAAAAACTTGCCCCATTACAATCAGGCATTGGTTCGGTAGCAAATGCTGTTTTGCATGGCATGATTGACTCTGAATTCACAGACTTAGAAGTGTATTCAGAAGTACTTCAAGATGCAGTATTTGATTTAATTGATGCTGGGAAAGTAAAGTTTGCGTCAGGTTGTTCCATTACACTTTCAGAAGAAAAGATGAAAGAAGTGTTTGCTCATTTCGATCAATATCGCGATAAGTTATTGTTAAGACCACAAGAAATCACTAATCATCCGGAATTAATTCGCCGTTTAGGATTAATCTCTATCAATACTGCATTAGAACTAGATATCTATGGTAATGTGAATTCTACTCATGTTCAAGGAACTAAGATGATGAATGGTATTGGTGGATCAGGGGATTTTGCAAGAAACGCAAGGTTAGCTATATTCGTGACAAAATCAATTGCTAAAGATGGTAAAGTTTCAAGTATTGTACCTTTTGCTTCACATATTGATCATACAGAACATGATGTTGACGTTATTGTCACAGAACAAGGCTACGCAGATTTAAGGGGATTGGCTCCTCGTGAACGAGTTGAGCTAATCATTGAAAATTGTGCGCATCCGTTATACAAGGATCAACTGAGAGATTACTATTATGAAGCATTATCAGCAGGTGGCCAAACCCCACATATTCTAGCAAAAGCTTTTTCTTGGCACATTAACTATGTGGAGAATGGCACAATGTTAGCTTCCGAGAAAGTGGATGTATAAAGGACAAATACAAATTATAGACGAGTTAGAAAAGTAACCTAAGTTAATACTCAGGTTGCTTTTTGTCGTGTCTCACCATTGCCTTTGTCTATATATACTGGAAAGGAAAGAGACTGAGTCGGAAACGAGTCAAAAAAGCGAGCCCAGGCAAAGTTTGATTGGATTCAAGCAGAAACGAGTCAAAAAAGGGAGCCCGGGCAAAAATTTGATTGGATTCAAGCAGAAACGAGTCAAAAAAGCGAGCCCGGGCAAAAATTTGATTGGATTCAAGCGGAAACGAGTCAAAAAAGCGAGCCCGAGTAAAAATTTGAACGGATACAAACGGGAACGAGTCAAAAAAGCGGGCCCGGGCAAAAATTTGGTTGGATTCAAACGGAAACGAGTCAAAAAAGCGAGCCCGCGGCAAAATTTGATTGGATTCAAACGGAAACGAGTCAAAAAAGCGAGTCCGCGGCAAAATTTGATTGGATTCAAGCAGAAACGAGTCAAAAAAGCGGGCCCGGGCAAAAGTTTGATTGGATTTAAGCAGAAACGAGTCAAAAAAGGGAGCCCGGGCAAAAGTTTGATTGGATTCAAGCAGAAACGAGTCAAAAAAGCGAGCCCGGGCAAAAATTTGATTGGATACAAACGGAAACGAGTCAAAAAAGGGAGCCCGGGCAAAAATTTGGTTGGATTCAAACGGAAACGAGTCAAAAAAAGCGAGCCCGGGTAAAAATTTGGTTGGATTCAAGCGGAAATGAGTCAAAAAAGCGGGCCCAGACAAAAGTTTGATTGGATACAAACGGAAACGAGTCAAAAAAAGCGGCCCGGGTAAAAATTTGGTTGGATTCAAGCGGAAATGAGTCAAAAAAGCGGGCCCGGGCAAGAATTTGATTGGATTCAAGCGGAAACGAGTCTAAAAAAGGGAGCCCGGGCAAAAATTTGATTAAATATTCAAGGGTAATTGCCTCACTCAGTCCCTTTCATCAGTTGTTTCGTTTTCGTATTTATCTCTGAGCTTTAAAGCTTTGTCAATCAGCGTACTGCCAATTTCATTTTTAAATTGAGTGTAGACTGGATCTAGGACTTTTTTCCAACTGTTTTTTTCTTCATTGGTAAGTTCGTGAATGTGGATTGAACTCACTTTTCTTATTTCTTTGAGTTGATTTTCATTCATCTGGACAGCTTGTTTTCGATTCCATTGCGTGACTTCAGACATAGCCTCAGTTAAGATTCTTTTTGTTTCACTTGATTGCTTATTCCAAACATTCTCATTCATTAAGACGGCATAACCGAGATAGCCATGATTGCTTATTGTCATATACTTTTGTAAGTTATAAAACTTTTTCGAATAAATATTAGAGATAGTGTTCTCTTCGCCGTCTACTTTCCCACTATCTAACAAGTCGTATGTAGAATTAAAAGATTCTTTTACTGAATTTGCATTCAATTCAAGAAATTGTGATGAGAGGACATCACTTTGCATGATTCGGAATGTTTGTCCAGCTATATCTTGCGGATAAATAATTGGACCATCATTGGATGTGAATTGCTTAAATCCATTACTCCAATGAGCTAAACCGATGAGTCCATCCCCCTTTACACTAGATAATAGTGTTTGCCCGATAAACCCGTCTAACCCTTCGTTAATGGCTTCATAGGAAGGGAAAATAAACGGCAAATCGAGTACCCCCCATGCAGGGTTTAACATGCCAAGTTTTGATGTGGAGGGAGCAATAATATCAACATTGCCTTCTTGAACCGCTCGTATTTCTTCTATATCAGAGTAGAGAGAGCCGTTAGAGAAGACAACAATTTTAATATTTCCGTCTGATTTTTCAGCAACAATTTCAGCAAATTTATCAGCGGCCATTCCCTTTGGCGTATTATTGGAGACAACATGACTAAACGTTAAAACGATTTGATCATTGAGCCCTTCTTGCTCATCATCATAAGGAAGGTCTTCTGTGAGAATATATTGTTTAAAACTAAAAAAAAGTGCAAGCGTTATAATAATGGTTAATAGTATGATGCTATATTTACTTTTCATCACCTTCACCTCATACTAAATAGTATCATTATTTTCAGATTAAAGGTCAAGTGTAGGTGGCAATGAAAGGAAGATTTGTTTGAAGGAAATACCTATTCGTTGGAAAATAACGTTGCTATCATATGGGGTTGTTATCTTTTTACTACTTATTTGCGGGCTTGTTGTTATCGCAAATATGCAACAACAAGAAGAATTGGACTTAAGAGGCGAATCAATGAGTACGGCTAGGACTGTAGCAGAGCTTGCAGATATAAAAGATGGACTTGAGGAAGATGAAGGCTGGAAGATTATTAACCCCATTGTTGAAGAAATAAGGGTCATTAATAATACGGATTATATTGTAGTAATGAATATGGATAGAGTCCGTTTCTCACACCCAGTTAGAAGTATGATAGGTCATGTATCAACTGGTAGTGATGAGGATCCTGCATTTGCCGAACATATTTATTTTTCTAAGGCCAGGGGAGAAGATGGTACATATTTAAGAGCGTTTATTCCAGTATTAAAAGATGAACAACTAAACCAAATAGGTGTCGTAATGGTTGGTAATAAAATTCCAACTTTCAAGGAAATCGTCTCTGGCTTTTCTAAAGAAATCCTATTTATTGTTTTCCTCACTTTAATTGTAGGGTTTATTGCCTCATATATATTAGCCAATCATATTAAGAAGCAAATGTTTGATTTAGAACCGTTTGAAATTAAACGAATGTTTGAAGAGAGAACAGCAACCTTTCATTCCATCAATGAAGGGGTAATTGCGATCGATTATCATGAGAAAATTACGATCTTTAATGAAAAAGCAAAAAAAATATTTAATGTGAATGGAGAAGTAACGGGATTATCGATTCGTTCCGTTTTAGAAGATACACGTTTACCAGAAATTGTTGAGAGAAATGAACCGGTTTATAATGAACAAATTATGGTGAGTGGAAAAAGCATCTTGAGTACGAGAATTCCTATTAATAAAGATGGCCAATTAATTGGTGCCGTTGCTATTTTCCAAGATAGAACGGAGGTAGCAAAATTAGCAGAGGAACTTACTGGTGTAAGGAGTTTTGTTGAGGCACTGCGTGTGCAAAATCATGAGCATATGAATAAATTGCATACAATTGCTGGGCTTATCCAATTAGGAAAGCCAGAAAAGGCATTTCAACTTGCATTTGCTGCTTCAGAAGAACAAGAAAGTATTTCTTTATTTCTTCATGAAATACTTAAGGACGATGCGGTAGCTGGACTCCTAATTAGCAAAATCAGAAGAGGGAAGGAATTGGATATTATCGTGACAGTTGATACTAATAGTAATTTGGATCACTTCCCCCCTCATTTAGATCATCATGATTTTGTTCTATTATTAGGTAATTTGGTTGAGAATGCTTTCGGCTCCTTCGAACAACTCGATCAGGAAGAGAAAATGATAGATATAAGTATCGAACAAGATGACTACATTTGTTCCATCCTTGTAGAAGACAATGGGATAGGTATAGAAGAATCTAATTTAGAAAAAGTTTTTACAAAAGGATTCACGGAAGGAAAAGAAAATGGGACTGGTTACGGATTATATTTGGTCAAACAAATTGTGGATAAAGGTGAAGGGCAAATAACTGTCACTTCTAAGGTAAATGAAGGTACTTCTTTTCTAATTACCTTTGGGGAGGTTTAACTTATGAATGATATTCAAGTACTATTAATTGAAGATGATCCAATGGTACAAGAAGTTAATAAAGGTTTTATATCTAAGGTAAAGGGGTTTCATGTAAAAGCCATTGCCAATAACGGAGAAGAGGGCATTAGACTTGCTAAAGATTTCTCACCAGATTTAATATTGCTTGATGTGTTTATGCCGAAAAAAGATGGATTAAAAGTTATATACGAATTGAGGAAACAAAAGCTTAATGCAGAAGTAATTGTAATCTCGGCAGCCAAAGATAAGGATACCATTAAAATGATGCTACAAAATGGAGCAATCGATTATATAATGAAGCCGTTTAAATTTGATAGGATGAAGCAGGCACTTGAGAAGTTTCGTCAGTATCGCGAAAGCTTAAGAAATGAAGGAACAATGTCACAAGAGCAACTGGATCAATTGCTTTATGCAGAACAAGTAACGAAAGTAGAGGCAGATTTACCTAAAGGGCTAAATGAATTTACATTGAAAGAAGTCATTAATTATCTAACCATTCAACAACAACCGCAAGCAGCTGGAGAAGTGGCTAGCGGTATTGGGATTGCAAGGGTGACAGCTCGGAGATATCTTGATTATTTAGAGAAAAAAGGTGTAATTGTACTGGATATACAATATGGTGGGGTAGGGAGGCCTGTGAATCGGTATATGATTAAAGCGTAGTGATGAAATATAGAATAATAATCACATAATCGTGAACTAAAAAGAACTGTTGAGTAAAAGCTATTCAACAGTTCTTTTTAGTTCATTTGCCCCTATAGTAAAACTACTACTTTCCATGCATTGACGATGAAAGGGAGAAAATTTACGATAGAATATATACTTTAATTAAAGTATATATTCTATCTCCAAATGATCAAAGAGGAGGAAATGTTAGATGAAAGAGATTATCTCATTACAAGACATTAAACATTTTGATTCAAGATCGGAACAATTCCAACCGTTAGAATGGTACAAATCGATGCTTGAAAGTGGGTCTATTAGTTATAATGAGAATTCTGATACTTGGAATGCATTTAAGTATGATGCCGTAAAGACCGTTTTAAGCGACTATGAACATTTCTCCAGTGAAGGAGACCGAACAACGATTTCTGTAAAGTTTAGTGAAGATGATAAGCAAATGAATAGTAAAGTAAACTTCTTGAAAATGGATCCTCCACATAACAGAAAAGGAAGATCCCTATTAGCATCAGCATTTACACCAAGAAGTTTAGAAAATTGGAAACCGCGAATTAATCAAATTGCTGAAAATTTAATTACACAAATAGAAAAGGGCAAGACGGAAGATATCGTAGCGGCATTAGCCAACCCTATGCCTGCAATGGTGATGTCAGACTTATTAGGGATTCCGAAGCCCGATGTAATTAAATTTAAGAAATGGGTCGATATATTATTTCTTCCATATGATAAGAGCAAAAAGGATGTAATCGATAACCAAAAAAATCAGGCAATTAAAGAGTTCTTTACTTATTTGCAACCAGTCATCATTGAAAAGCGACAGCAGTTACAAGATGATATCATTTCTGATCTCATTAGGGCAGAGGTAGATGGGGAAAGACTAACGGACTTTGAAATTATTGAAATGACAATGGCTATATTAGGTGCAGGCGTAGAAACAACGAGTCATATGATTTCAACAAGCTTTTATGCCCTTTTATATGATGACAACGAGTTATTTTCAGAATTAAAAGCTCACCCAGAATATATTGATCGAACGGTCGAAGAGATGTTACGATATCGTTTTCATATGAGTCGAAGAGATCGTACGGTGAAGAAGGATAACAATATTTTAGGGGTAGATTTGAAAAAGGGAGATGTTGTTGTTGCCTGGATGAGTGCGGCTAATATGGATGAGGAAATGTTTGAAGAGCCATTTCAATTAAATATTCATAGAAAAAATAATAAGAAACATCTTACATTTGGAAATGGACCTCATTTTTGTTTAGGTGCACCATTAGCAAGACTTGAGTTGAAGCTCATTTTAGAAAACTTAGTTAAGCGTTTTTCCAAAATCGAACCTATCGAATCATTTGAACTAGAGCCCAACTTAACTGATTCTGCGACGGGTCAAACGTTAACCTCATTGCCTCTTAAACTTTCTTGAAATAAATAGAGTGAAAATTCAAGGTAAAATTAAAAGAATGAACAATGAATAGTTTCTCGGAAAATACGAACAAATTCTAATGAATAGGTTCGTATTTTTATTTATAAGTATACCGATTTTACCGATTAATTGACGAACACGCTCTTATTATTTGAAACCATAATGAAAGAATCAGATGCGTTTATCTCCCAGTATAAGTTAAGATAGCTATATACGTTTTTGGAGGTGAACGGGTGAATGATTAGAATATATATTTTAGGTATGTTAGCACATTCAGTAGACTATCCTTATAATATCCGCAAAAAACTAATGAATGCACAGCCTTTCATAAAGATTAGTGAGGGAAAGTTTTATTATGATTTTGAAGCATTACATAAGAAGAACTGGATAGAGCCTGTACAAAAGCTACAAGAAGGAAGTCGCCCAGAAAAAACACTTTATCGGATAACTAATGAGGGACGTGGCCATCTGGTAGAAGAACTCTATCTTTGTTTTCAAAAATATACGGAAGTGGCAGATTTGTATATTGCCATTCATTTCTTAAATTATATTAATAAAGAAGAAGCCGCTTCTATTTTGAAACAAACCATTCAAAAAGAAAAAGAAAAGTGGGATACATTAAAAACGAAAAAAGAAGAAAAGGAAAAATATGACACAGTCTCTGACTCAAGTCAATTAATAGCTTCTCATGCATTTGATAAAGCTGAATTTAATATTAAATGGTTAGAGAGAGTACTAGAATTCATAAAATAAATAACTAGACGAAAGAGAGCTTAAATAAATTGTGGCTCTCTTTCGTCTAATTTATGCCTAATTTGACCTTAAATTTCACTTAGATGCTTATGGTAAGAGTAATCGGGGACTCTCCTCCTTACTGGTTAAAATTATGTAACTTGGCAGTAGTCCATACATGTCAATCGTTTTTACTGTCTCAACTAATAAGACCAAAATGAACAAAATGTTCACTATGACCATAAACTTCTTTTCATTTTCTGAAAACGCTATCATTCTAATTACAAAGAATAGTCAGATAGATAGTGTGACAGGAGATGATTAATGTGGGATTTTTAAGAATTTTTAAGAACTTAACCGTTCAAGTGTTAACAGCGATCGCACTTGGTGTGTTAGTAGGTTTAATTTGGCCAGATATAGGTAAAGAATTACAGCCGTTAGGAACTACTTTCATTAATGCAGTGAAGATGGTTATTGCCCCAATTATTTTCTTAACAATTGTTTTAGGAATCGCAAAAATGGGAGATATGAAAAAAGTTGGTAAGGTTGGTGGGAAAGCTTTTATCTATTTTGAAGTTGTTACCACGCTTGCTCTCGTTATTGGATTATTAGTCGTTAATATTGTAAAACCAGGTGACGGCTTAAATTTTAATGAGCTTGAACAAGGTGACGTATCTCAATATACAACCAATGCTGAAGAAGGCATTGATTGGATCGAATTCGTTACACATATCGTACCATCAAATATGGTGAATGCTTTTGCGGAGGGAGATATCCTTCAAGTTTTATTCTTTTCCATTCTATTTGGTGTTGCTCTTGCTTCTTTAGGTAAACGGGGAGAAGTTATTACTGATTTTCTTGACCGGTTATCCCATGTGTTCTTTAAGATTATCGGTTATGTCATGAAAGCTGCGCCAATCGGTGCATTTGGTGCAATGGCATATACGATTGGACATTTCGGCTTAGGTTCTTTAGCACCGCTCGCTAAGTTAATGATGAGTGTGTATATTACCATGTTTTTATTCATCTTTATTGTTCTAAACTTAATCTGTAAATATTATGGTTTTAGTCTGTTTAAATATTTACGGTTTATAAAAGATGAGTTACTTATCGTATTAGGAACGAGTTCTTCTGAATCTGTTCTACCAAGAATGATGGACAAAATGGAAAGATTCGGTGCTTCCAAATCTGTCGTTGGTCTAGTCATTCCAACAGGATATTCCTTTAACCTTGATGGAACTTCAATCTATCTTTCTATGGCCACCGTATTCTTAGCTCAAGTATTTGGTGTCGATTTATCTATTGGTCAACAAATTACGATAATCTTAATTCTCATGCTTACTTCAAAGGGAGCTGCTGGGGTAACGGGAAGTGGATTTATCGTGTTGGCTTCGACATTAGCAGCTATTCAAGTTATTCCGTTAGAAGGTTTAGCACTCTTACTCGGTGTTGACCGCTTTATGAGTGAAGGTCGTGCCATTACGAATATGATTGGTAACGGAATCGCGACAATCGCCGTGGCGAAAAGTGAGAATGAATTTGATGAAGAAAAATATCAACATGCAATTTCGAATATGAAAGAAATTTCTCAAGAAGTGAATAAAGCAAGTTAAACGGTAAAGCCCTCTCAAGATAAACCTGAGAGGGCTTTGTCTGTAAGATGCTATTTGTGGTACGATAAATAAATCATTGATTGGTAAGGTGGAGCGTATATGAAGTTAACAGTAAAACCGTCATACATAAAGAAGTATAAGGAAGGTTTTCCATTAATAAATGAACAATCTGTTGAACGAATTCCTCAAATGACAGAAGGAACGATTGTTGAGCTAGTGAATGAAAAGGGGCAGTTTCTCTGTAAAGGTTACTATGGAATTCAAAATAAAGGTAGAGGTTGGGTATTAACGAAAAACCAGCATGAACGAATAGACCAAGCCTTTTTTATGGAAAAGCTGAAGGCAGCAGTAAATCATAGACAAAAACTTTTTAACGACCCAGAAACGACTGCTTTTAGAATATTTAATGGAGAAGGCGATGGTGTTGGAGGCGTTACAATAGATTACTATGATACGTATTATTGCATTAGTTGGTATAGTGAAGGTATCTATCAATTCAAACAGGAGATTATTAGGGCATTAGAGCAATGTATGCCAGTGAAGGCCATTTATGAAAAGAAAAGATTTAATCATAAAGGGCAGTATGTAGAAGATGATGATTTTGTTTGTGGAGAAAAGCCGACATTTCCTATTATCGTTAAGGAAAACGGGATAAACTATCCAATCTATCTTAATGATGGCGCTATGGTTGGGGTTTTCCTAGATCAAAGAGAAGTAAGGAAAAAAATAAGAGATCAATATGCTGATGGTAAAACAATCTTGAATACATTCTCATATACGGGAGCTTTTTCGGCAGCAGCTGCATTGGGCGGTGCAGTGAAAACAACGAGTGTCGATTTGGCTAATCGGAGTAAAGCGAAGACAATCGAAATGTTTAGTGTAAATGGGATTGATTATGAAGAACAGGATATCATTGTTGAAGATGTATTCAAATACTTTAAATATGCGGTGAGAAAAAATTTATCATTCGATCTTGTCATTTTAGATCCACCTAGTTTTGCACGATCAAAAAAACATACTTTTAGTGTTGCAAAAGATTATGCTGCTTTATTAGAAGAAGCTATCGCGATTACTAATCAAGGAGGGATCATTGTTGCTTCATCTAATGCAAGTAATGTGCCGATGAAAAAGTTTAAAACATTTGTCTCAAAAGCATTTGCAACAAGCAATGAAAAGTATAAGATTCTTGAAGAATATTCATTACCTATTGATTTTAAAACGATTTCTTCTTTTCCCGAAGGAGACTATCTTAAAGTTTTATTTATAAAGAAAGATTAATAAAAAGCTACAGGGTACAGCACTACAGTATCCTGTAGCTTTTTTTGCAAATAATTGTTAATTATTTTTGTAGAATAAATTTTTAGAATAATTGTTGTTTTTTTAATTTTTTCTTGTATACTTGTAATACAAGATTGGAATTAAAACGTTTTCATTTGTTGAAAGGGGGAGAATTATGAAAGGTAAAAGAATAAAAATTACAATCTCGATCGCTGCCATTATTTTTCTTACCATTTTTGGTATTAAGACGGCTGCTGATAATGAAGATAAAACCTTTTTATCCGTAGCGACAGCTTCAACAGGTGGTACCTATTATCCGATTGGAGTGGGTATGGCCAATATATGGAGTTATGAATTAAAGGATAAGAAAATTCAAGCAAGTGGACAATCTTCTGCTGGTTCGATTGAAAATATCGAGCTTTTAAGAGAGGGAGAAGCCCATTTAGCTATTCTTCAAGGGTTAATTTCATCCCAAGCTTATGCTGGAGATGATGGTTTTGCAGGTAAGCCTTATAAAGACTTACGTACTGTGGCTATGTTATGGCCCAATGTAGAACATTTTGTGTTAATGGATAATGCTATTGAAACCGGTAACATTTCAGACATTGATGGCACTCGTTTTTCCGTTGGTCCCCAAGCAAGCGGAACTGAACAATCAACTGTTGTAATGATGGAAGGGTTGGAATTAACTAAAGCTAATATATCACCAGAGTATCTTGGTTATAACGATACGGTTTCTGCAATGAGAGATGGTAGATTAGACGGTGGATCCTTACCAGCCGGCATCCCAATCTCAGCAATTACGGATATGTTTGCTAGTAATGTCAAAGCTAGTATTCTTGAAGTAACAGATGAACAGTTAGATAAAATTAACGCTGTTTCAAACACTTGGTACCCTTATACGATTCCTGGAGGAACTTATCCTCGTGTAGAGGAGGATATCCAAACCATTGCACAGCCTAACCTTTTATCTACAACAAAAGATATTGACGAAGAGACAATTTATACGTTAACAAAAACGCTTTATGAGAATCTAGACAAAATGTATGAAGTGCATAATTCTGCAAAAGAAATTACTTTAGAGACAGCACTTGATGGGGTGACTGTACCTTTACATGCAGGTGCTTACAAATACTTTAAAGAAGTTGGTTTAGAGATTCCTGAAGAATTAATTCCGCCAGAGGCAAAATAAGGAGGTTAGAAAATGTCGAATGTAAAAGGGGATGCCGTAACAGCAAATCAACAAGGCTTAGATAAAGAGGCTGGCGGAGGTATGCGCGTATTGCATGGTTCGTATGCCAAGGTTGTAGCGATATTAGCTATTTTATTATCTATATTTTCCATTTATTCAAATGGGCTTTCAAATATTCAGGAGATTTATAGAAATTTAATATTTCTAGGTTTTATTCTCGTTTTAACATTTTTATTATATCCCGCAAGGTCTTCATCAAAAAGTGGGCGTTTTACATTAGCTGATTATTTGTTTGTTGCATTAGCAATCTTGGGTGTAGGTTATTTAATTATCAATTATACAACCATTCATGTTGATCGCGGCTCACAGCCAATTTTAATTGATTATATTTTCGGTGCTATTACTATTATTGTATTGTTTGAAGCAGCAAGAAGAGCTGTAGGTCTATTTATCCCGATCCTTTGTGGTATTTCTGTTATCTATGCCTTATTTGGGACGATTTTTCCGTGGATATTTGGCCATGCTGGGTTCTCTTTAGAACGTTTGCTATACCGTTTATATATGACCACTGAAGGCGTCTTAGGTCTTACATTATCAACTGCATCAACCTTTATCGTTATGTTTATCTTATTCGGTGCCTTTTTATCTGCAAGTGGTGCAACACAACTATTTAACGATTTAGCGTTAGCTATTGCAGGTAGAAAAAGAGGTGGGCCTGCACAGGTAGCTGTTATATCTAGTGCTTTAACAGGGTCATTAAGTGGGAGTGCTGTAGCAAATGTTGCCACAACAGGAGCTTTTACGATCCCGTTAATGAAATCAATTGGTTTAAAACCAAAATTTGCTGGCGCAGTTGAAGCAGCAGCATCTACTGGTGGAATGATTATGCCACCAATCATGGGTGCAGCAGCTTTTATCATGGCTGGATTCTTAGGTGTTTCCTATACTACTGTTATTCTCGCAGCAATTATCCCAAGTTTCTTATATTATATCGCTCTCATCTTTGCGATTGATATAGAAGCGAAAAAACAAGGGTTAAAAGGGATCAGTAAGGAGAATATACCAAATGTTTTACAAGTGTTAAAGGAAAGAGGCGTACTGATTGTTCCTATTATAGTGGTTATAGGAACATTACTGATTGGTAAAACAGCATTATTTGCAGGTTTTGCAGGTATCGGTTCCGTTATTGTTGCCAGTTGGTTAACGAAAGATAAGTCTAATAGAATCACAATTAAGAAAATGATTGAAGCATTTATCGATGGAGGGAAAGGGACAATACAAGTAGGTATCGCTTGTGCCGCAATCGGTATTATTATTTGTGTTGTTACTATGACAGGTATAGGTTCAACACTAGCTTTTAATATTGTTGATTTAACCGGTGGACAGCTTTGGTTAATCCTTATTGTCGTTATGCTAACTTGTATTGTGCTAAGTATGGGATTACCATCTACCGCACTATACATTGTTGTTGCTGTAACTGCTGCACCTGCATTAGTAGAGGCTGGTGTACAACCAATTGCAGCTCATTTCTTTGTATTCTGGTTCGGTGCTCTTTCAAATATTACACCACCAGTAGCGCTTGCATCTTATACGGCAGCAGGGATTGCCGGAGCAAATGCAATGAAAACGTCATGGGAAGCTTTAAGACTTTCATTAGCAGGATTTATTATTCCGTTTATGATTGCATACAATCCAATACTATTACTCCAATCACCGGATGGCGGTAGTGTGGAAATTCTTTCTGTTATACTAGTATTAATTACTAGTACTCTAGGAGTCTATGCGCTAGCTGTTTCTATGGGGAATTACTTGAATACTTACTTACATGTAATTGAAAGAATTTTATTATTTTTCGGTGCATTGATGCTCATTAAACCAGGTATTATTACTGATGTTTCTGGTCTGGCTTTATGTGCACTTGTATTCAGTATTCATTTAATTCGTACAAGAAAGGAGACAAGTAAGGGTGTAGAGGTGAATATGTAAAGGAGATTAATAAATGAAAATTGAACGGAAGAAGATATCGGCACAAGTATTAGAGCAATTAAATGAAAAAATTAAAAGTAAAGAGTTTCCGCCCAACCAACCATTACCTTCTGAGAATGAATTGGCGAAATTATTTGGTGTAAGCCGCCCTCCTGTTAG
Source organism: Cytobacillus kochii (assembly GCF_020171845.1). Taxonomy (GTDB): domain Bacteria; phylum Bacillota; class Bacilli; order Bacillales; family Cytobacillaceae; genus Cytobacillus; species Cytobacillus kochii. The sequence continues at coordinate 295,288 of NZ_JAIVAM010000002.1, forward strand.
GGAGGCACTCAGTGTCTTATCAGCAAGTGGGATTATTGAATCAAGACAAGGTGGCCGAAGTTATGTTAAAGAATTACATCTTGTCGATATGATGGACCGCTTAACATTGCAATATATTTCATTAGAAGAGGTTTTTGAGTTATTGGAATTAAGGATGATAATGGAAACAGAGGCCGCTGCTCTAGCTGCTAATCGTCGTAATTCTTCCGACTTAGAGAAAATAAAGAACGCGTTAAAAGGGCTAGAGGAGACACTTACAAACCCTGATGAAGTGGGCCTTCAAGCTGATTTAGATTTTCATAAATATATGATTGAAGCAACTAAGAATAGCTTTATGGTAGGGGTCATGGATAATATCGGTGACCTTTACCGTAAGGCTGTCGCTTTTTCATTAAAGAAGAACTTAGGATTACAAAGAAAAAGAGAAAGCGTTTATCTTGAGCATGAAGCGATATATAAAGCGATTGAAAGTCAAGATGAAGAAAATGCAAGAAAGGCAATGAAGAATCATCTACAAAATGTACGGAAGAAATTAAGGGAAGAAAAGTAAAGGAAGAAGGTGCCATCATGTTGACAGATGAGATGGTCGAACAATTTCAAAATGCCATAAAATCTCCAACGAGAATGTTAAAAGAAAAAGCGGATTTAGTCTCTTATTCATATGATGGGTCGTTCGGTACTTATTTACCTGAATTAGTCATACAGCCAATGTCAACACAGGAAGTTGTGTCTATCGTAAAGGTGGCCAATCAATATAGAGTCCCTTTATACCCAAGAGGTCGAGGAACTAGTCTAAGTGGTGGGCCGTTGCCTGTTCATGGCGGAGTGGTCCTGGACTTTTCACAGTGGAATCAAAAATTAGAAATAGATAGTGATGATACAATTGCTGTTGTTTCGCCAGGAGTATTGACAGCTGAAATAGACAAAGCAGCGAAAAAATATGGGCTGATGTATCCTCCTGATCCGAGTAGTGCGCATGTGTCAACGATAGGTGGTAACTTAGCTGAAAATGCTGGTGGACCAAGAGGTTTAAAGTATGGGGTAACAAAGGATTATGTGTTGGGGTTAGAAGTCGTTACACCTGAGGGAGAGGTCATTAAAACAGGTGGTCGTACAATTAAAAATGTTACTGGCTATGACTTAACTAAGCTGATAGTCGGATCTGAAGGTACTTTAGGAATTATTACTGAAGCAACACTACAACTAGTTCCACGGCCACAAGCAACTGGAACGATGATGGTTATTTTCGATGATATTGTCGATGCAGGAAGAGCCATATCAAAAGTTCTCACTTCTGGGATATTACCTTCTAAGATGGAGATTATGGATCAAGCTTCTATTATAGCTGTTGAAGAATATGAATCAGTCGGACTTCCGACCGATGTTGATGCCATTATTCTTATAGAATTAGATGGTCATCCAGTGGCGATTGCTGATGAGTGTAAACAAGTAGAGCAAGTTTGCTTAATGGTAGGAGCACGAGAAGTTCAGATAGCAGCGAATGATGTGGCTGCAGCGAAACTCTGGAAAGCGAGGAAACTTGTCTCCCCAGCGATTGTGAGAAAAAAACCAACGAAAATTTCTGAGGATGCGACAATCCCAAGAAGTAAAATCCCAGAAATGTTTAAACGGCTAAAACAAATTAAAGAAAAATACAATATAGATTTAGTAGTATTCGGGCATGCAGGTGATGGTAATCTCCATCCAAATATTATTACTGATAAACGGGATAAAGAGGAAATGAAGAGAGTCGAACTTGCTGTAGCTGAGATATTCGAAACAGCTATACAATTAGGTGGAACTTTATCAGGGGAACATGGCATCGGCACAATGAAGACACCGTTTATGAAAATGGAGCTAGGGGAGGCTGGATTAGATATGATGAAAAGAATGAAGAGCGCATGGGATCCTAAAAATATCATGAATCCTGGTAAGGTTTTTCCCGAAAATGAAAATCAAAGGCTCGTATTAGTCGATGAATAATCAATTAGCATACGAAGAAACATTTGATTGTGTCCAATGTGGGTATTGCTTACCTGCCTGCCCGACTTATACGACAATGGGAAAAGAAAGGCATTCGCCTAGAGGAAGAATTAATTTAGTACAGATGGCTTCTGAGGGTAAAATTTCGATTCAAGAAATAGAAGATTCGATGGAATTATGCCTTGGCTGCAGAGCATGTGAGACCGCTTGTCCGACCAATGTTCAATACGGAAAAATTTTATCTTCTTATAAAGAAGTGAAAATGGAGCAGGAAGGTAGTTCACTTATTAATCGCTTGGCGATGAAAAAAGGTCTTGCGAATAAAAGCATGTTGAATACAATGAATCTTTCCTTGAGGTTTTATCAACAATCCGGCATTGAAAAATTAGGCAAAGTCACAAAAGGGATTCAGGTACTACCTGAGAATTTGCGTGCATTTGAAGCCATTATACCTAATATAACAAAGCCTGATAAGGAACTTAGAAAAGGGACACTTATCCCAGATACTGAAACAAAACTAAAAGTCGCCTTTTTTACTGGATGTATCATGGATGTGTTTTTTGCTAAAATCAATGATCTAAGTATAAAGTTGCTTCAGCATGCTGGATGTGAAGTAACCGTAATAAAAAACCAAACTTGTTGTGGAGCGTTACAGCATCATGAGGGTGATAGCGAGACCACCAAACAATTAGCAAAAGAAAACATCGTTGCATTTGAAAAAGAGCACTATGATTATATTGTTAATAGTATTGGTGGATGTGGTGCGATGTTAGTTGAATATGATCAACTGCTTCAGTCTGAACCAGAATGGGTTGAACGAGCAAAAGGATTTGCTGAAAAAAGTAAAGACATTAGTGTGATTTTAGCAGAGTTGGATATTGAATTTACGAAGAAGGTTGAAAAGAGAATTACATATCAACCCTCATGCCATTTATCAAATGTGCAAAAAGTAAAAAAATCGCCATTAGAGTTAATTTATCGTATACCAGGAACAACGTATATTCCCCTTCCGGAAATGGATAGGTGTTGTGGCTCAGCAGGTACGTACAATGTATTTCATTATCAAGAATCAATGGAAATATTAGATGAAAAAATGTCTTATGTAAAAGAAACGATTCCAGAAGTAATTGTCACTTCCAATCCTGGTTGTCATTTGCAGATGTGTATGGGTGTGAAGCGTGAAGGATTAGAAAGTAAGGTTGAAGTCGTTCATATTGTCGAGATACTAGCAGAAGCATGTGGTTTAAAGAACTGATAGAAGGTGAATAGGATGTATGATTATATTATTATTGGTGGAGGAATTGTTGGTCTGTCCGTTGGGTTAGAACTACTAGAACAAAAACCGGCACTAAAGATTGCTATCGTTGAAAAAGAAAGCCATGTAGCAGCACATCAGACAGGGCATAATAGTGGTGTTATTCATTCTGGTATATATTATAAGCCAGGTAGTGAAAAAGCGAGATTAGCTAAAATCGGCGGACAATCCATGAAGGATTTTTGTGAAAGTAATGATATCGAATATGATATTTGCGGTAAAGTAATTGTCGCTAGTGAAGAAGAAGAGTTGCCACTATTAAATAATCTTTATAAAAGAGGGCTACAGAACGGACTTGATATTCATTTAATGGAAAAAGAAGAACTATTGGAAAGAGAACCACATGTAAATGGGAAAAGAGCCATCCATGTACCAATGGCAGGAATTGTTAACTATAGACAAGTGTCTGAAAAAATGGCGGATATCATTCGCCATAAAGGTGGAGATATTCTCCTTAATCATGAAGTTGTGGCCATTCAAGAGGATAATAATGAAGTCGTTGTTATCACTGATCAAGGAGATATAAAAGGTCAATTTTATATCAACTGTGGTGGTCTACACTCCGATCGGATTGCGAAAAAGGCAAAATTATTAACTGATATGAAAATTGTCCCCTTTCGTGGTGAATACTATCAGCTGGTTGAGGAAAAACGTCATCTAGTGAAGCATTTAATTTATCCTGTTCCCAATCCAAAGTTCCCTTTCCTTGGCGTTCATTTTACGAGAATGATTGGCGGTGCGATCGATGTCGGTCCAAATGCAGTATTGGGCTTCAAACGCGAAGGTTACCGGAAGACAGATATTCATTTACCGGATTTATTTGAAGTGTTAGCATATAAGGGCTTTTGGAAGCTGGCAAGTGGTTATATGAAGGAAGGGATTGAGGAAATGATCCGTTCAGCCTCTAAACAGCTTTTCTTAAAGAATGTACAAAAACTTATGCCAGAAATACAAGCTTCAGACTTGAAAACTGGACCAGCAGGAGTAAGAGCACAAGCATTGAAGGATGACGGCTCATTAGTGGATGATTTTTACATACTGCCGAGCAAGCGTGCGATTCATGTATTAAATGCACCATCTCCTGCTGCAACGGCGTCAATTGAGATTGGTAAGGAAATTGTCAGAAAACTGATATAAAAACTAAATTTTTTTGGAGATTGAGAGCTATAGACTTTTTTCTATAGCTTTTTTCTTTTTGTTTTAAGGTGAATGAGACAAAAAGAGCTTAGGGGATTGACATTAATCGCCTTTTTTCTATTTTATTTTTAAAAATTTCCCGGAAAATAAGTGGTCGAAGGAGATTAATGTCAAACAGTAAATAGGAAGAAATTACAGCCGTTACTTATACAAATGCGGGAGAGGATAAAAGATAAAGGAGTGTGTTTGCACATGAAGAAAACAGTCATGATTTTATTACTTATTTTCATTCTTTTTCCTAATAGCATATTAGCTAATGAAGATTCTTCCATCGTATCCGAGGCACTTTTAACATCTCTCGCTCCTGTGCTTACCGAAGAAATTTATCAATTTTATGGGTATGAAAAACAATACAATTTGTATGACACGGAGATAAAGAAACTCAAAAGTAATCGAAAAGGGTATCATATTATTGTCAAACTTGAAGTAACTACCTATGAAAAAGAGTATTTACCTCCTTATGGGCAAGATACTCTTGTACTGGACTTAACACCTTTAGGAGCAGAGGTCATTACCTATAAACATAAAGGAGACGCGGAGGAGAAAAAGGTTAATCACTTCTATCGGAAAGCTGCAAAGGACATTGAACATAGCTTCAAAAAAAGATGGCGCAGTTATCGTCAAACACGATTTAACCAGTTTCAATTTCTAGCTAGCAACAATGGTTGGCATGATCGTCTTGGACCAGTAACGCAATTAGTTAAGGATATTAATGAAGAAGCAACATCAAAGTATAAAAATACCATTCAACCACTCATCTATTTTAATCAAGAGGAAATCTTAATTCTCTATAAAAATAAAATAGGAATGAATGAGATGATTACTTTAAAACATTTAGGCGATGGGTGGGTAGTAGATGAAAGAGAACAGAAACAAGGAAAGAAAATGACAGAGCAAATATTATCTTATATGTAGATTAATGATTGTTTCTTACCAACCCTGATGCTAAAATTTAATTACTATTTGATAGGGTTGGGGGTGTACATATGCCATCAAATCATTTCCATGATCAAAACATATCTGCGGATAAAATAGTGGCTGTTGCTAAAGAGCTTTTCACTGATAATGCATTTCAGAATATTACTTTAGAAGATATTGCTGTGAAATTGAGATGCCAAGTAAAGGCGGTGACGGTTCATTTTAATCATATTGATGTTTTATTATATCGAATAATTGAGGAAGACTTTAATGATCTCACGCAGATGTTAGTCACTATTCAATATGGTGATGATAATAAAATAGATAAGCTTAAACAAATCTTAATTACTTTCATGGAATTTGGTATAAACCTTCATCACCGTTACGATGGGTTATTTGCTTTTTATACAAGCAACGATAAGCATTCGATTACAGAAATGGCCCAAAAAACTTATTACCGGTTTGAATATGCTGTTTTACAATTAAAAGATCAACAAACTGAAGAATCACTTATTTATTCTGCCTTCATTGCCCTACATGGTTTTATTCAACACCATAAAGGCTATGTTAAAGACTTTGAAGAAGTTCGATCTTATGCAGAGTCACATGCTTGGTTCGTTCTAAAGGGTTTATCATAAATAAAAGTCAACAAATATTGAAGCACTAAGAGCAGGGGATTTACTAGCTATGCTAGGATTCCCTGCTCTTATTATTAGACTGAAGTTAGGAAGAATGAGGATGGACGGATGGAAAAGTAAAGATGAATACGGTTCCTTCATTAATTTTACTTTGTACTTTTATTGTTCCTTTCATTGCTCTGGCGATGCTAAAAACAACCATCATTCCTAATCCAGTCCCTTTTGCTCCTTTTGTGGAATAATAAGGCTCTCCTAGACGACGAATTTGATCTTCTGTCATACCAAGCCCTGTATCTTGAACTTCGATTCTAATGTGCGTAGAGGAATAATTAGAGCTTATGTATAGTTGGCCACCTCTTGGCATTGATTCTATGGCGTTTTTAATAACATTTAAGAAGCATTGCTGAAATTTTTGTCGATCGCCTTCGATGTCACCTATGATAGAAAAATTAGTTGTTATTTCTACCGAATTTTGATTAGCTATCGGACGTAGTATACTAATGACATGACCTAGTTCTTTCTTTACGTTCATTGTTTCAATTTTGTCTAGTCCAGGTTTAGAAAATGTAAGATAGTTCTGAATGACACGTTCTGCTGATGCCAGTTCATGTTGGACGATTTCTAAGTATTCATTTCTTTTTGAAGGGGAAAGTGTTTGTTCTTTTAATAATTGAACAAATCCTGCAGCAGCTGTGAGTGGATTCCTAATTTCATGTGAAATCGCTGCCCCCATTTGCTCAACGGCTTCTAATTTTTCTGCAATGATAAGCTTTTTCTGCATATCGATTGTTTTGAAGACAAATTCAATAATATATACTGCCATTCCTACACCAAGAGCTGGAATGGTAAGAAGGGCAAACCATAAATCAAGTGAGTTTAATTGTGGTACATATAATTCATATAAAATTAGTGAAACGATACTAGAGATAAAAGTAATAAGAACAGCTAGTATAATTCTTTTATTAGCAGAAATCTGTTTAAATCTTGGGTATAAATATAAAAACAAACATCCTAGCAAAAGATATTCAAACATAGTTACATAGAATCCTAAATTAATTCCGTAAAACCATCTTACAGCAATAACGATAATTATGAGTAAAGGGCCGACACCAACATACAATCCACCTAAAATAACAGGTATAATCCTTAGGTCCATCATTAAACCAGGCTCTGGTTCAAATGAAAAAATATAACAAATACCAATCATCAATGCCAGACTAATAGTTGCCGATGTTTTTGAAAAATGAAAACCAAGATTTTTTTCAGTCCATACAAGCAGAAAAAATAGGATGACAATTAACAGTGATAGATTAAGGAAAAAATGAGTGGTAATGACCATTTTTTCACATCCCTTTTAGTGTATAGGAAAATTTTATATGTTTTCCTTGCATCTGACAATAAAAATGCGGAAAATTAAGAAAAATATAATAGGTGATGCCTACTATTTTCTCAAAACCATAATGAATATGAATCAGATAAAGAATAAAGATTTCCTTTCTTTTTCTCCTAGCAATTTTTATTTTTCTATTATATGCTAAACAAAAAAAGAGAATGGAGGGTTAGTGTGCAAATACATGAGGGGTTAGGGCTTGTTCTTGACGTAGAGACAACGGGCTTGTCGCCAATTAATGATGAAGTAATTGAAATCGCCTTAAAGTTATTTTCATTTGATCAACAGACAGGTGATATTCTTACCATAAAAGACGAACGAAGCTATTTAAGAGAGCCGGAAACCACCAGTGCATTAAGAAATTATAATCAAGCTTATAAAGTTCACGGAATCCCTTTTGAAGAAGTGGTGGGGAAAAGCTTTGATGATCGTGAAATAAAGAAGATGTTCGCCTATGCGGATATCGTACTTGCTCATAATGCATCATTTGATAGAAGCTTTCTCTATCAAATGTACCCTAATGATGTAAATGAACTGAAATGGTATTGTACGATGAGAGGGGTTCCGTGGAAAGAATATGGTTTTTATAACAGTAAATTATTGACCCTTTTAAAAGGACACCAAATCACAAACTATCAAAATCATAGAGCAATGGATGATATTACATATTTACTAGCATTACTGAAAAACAAAAATCCAAATGGAGAATCATATTTAAAGGATGTATTAAGGAAAGGTCCAATGCGTAAGTATCAACCTAAAGTCAAAAAGTATATTTGATTTCCATTAATAGTATCAAATCTATCGTATAAAAAGGTGTTTTCACTGTAAATGATCGTTGTGAAAGCACCTTTTTACTATGAGCCTATGTCCATTTAAATTGTAATAGTATATAACTGATATGACTAACGATAAAGTCTCTGATTGCTAATCAGAGACTCATATAAAGATATGGAACATTAAGCTACACTATTATTCCAATTAGATACGTCTTCTTCCAATGGTATTTTATTAGCTCTTGCTTTCCGTGCAGCAATAAAGAATATTGTAATTAAAACGATAGCGCCTATAGCTCCACCTATCCAAGAAGTAGTCATAGAGAGACCAAAGCCGATTTGTGCATTTAAGATATACGTGATTACCATCACTAACATAAAACTACCTGGGATTAAGGCGATAAAGTAATTCTTTTTAGCAATATACAAGTACATGGCACCGACAAACAATGCGATTACAGCTGTTGATTGGTTTGCCCAGTTGAAGTATCTCCATAACACATTAAAATCGACTTGGGTAAGTACCATGGAAATTGCGAATAACGGTACAGCAATCCATAATCGACTAGAGAACTTAACTTGAGGAAACTTAATATAGTCGGCAATAATCATTCGAGCACTTCTAAATGCTGTATCGCCTGAAGTGATAGGAAGTACGACTACCCCTAAAACAGCTAATGTACCACCGATTGCTCCAAGTAAAGTGGTAGATACTTCACTAACTACTGCGCCAGGACCACCGGCAGCAAGCATTTCATTTAAGCCACCATAACCATTAAATAAGCTCATTGCAGCTGCGGCCCAAATCATGGCAATAATACCTTCAGAAATCATCATTCCATAGAAAATCTTTCTGCCTTGCGTCTCATTTTGAGTCGTTCTAGAGATGATGGGTGTTTGGGTAGCGTGAAATCCAGATAGTGCCCCACAAGAAATGGTAAAGAATAGTAAAGGTAGTAGTGGTGCATTATCAGGGTGGAAATTCTGAAACGAAAGCTCAGGAATAGGTGCTCCTGTCACTAAAAGACCAATTCCTACTCCCAGTGCACTAATGATAAGTAACGCACCAAAATAAGGATACAGACGACCAATGATTTTATCAACAGGCAAAAGTGTTGCTAAAATATAGTAAAGAAAAATAAATCCGATAATAATACCTAGTGCGACTTTTCCGTCCATTAAAAGGTGTAATAAACTAGCAGGAGTAGAAACAAAGACTGTACCTACTAATAATAACAATAGTATTGCAAAAGCATTTACGACATGCTTCATAACTTTTCCTAAAAATTTGCTAGCTAACTCAGGTAAGTGAGCTCCGCGATTTCTTATAGAAATCATACCTGTTAAGTAGTCATGTACAGCACCTGCGAAGATACAACCGATAACGATCCAAACAAACGCGACTGGTCCATATAATGCACCTAAAATTGGACCGAAAATTGGACCTGTACCAGCAATATTAAGTAATTGAATAAGTGAGTTTTTAGGTGTACTCATAGGTAAATAGTCGACATTATCTTTGTGTGTGAATGCAGGTGTTGCTCTAGCTCCTTTCACCCCAAAAACTTTCTCAACATACTTACCATAGGTGAAATACCCAATAACTAATAAGATAATACAAGAAAAAAATGTAATCATAGCATTGCCCCCTTTGTTCATGTATACGTTTTCATTTATTATAAATGACTATGATTCAAGGTTGAGTATTTTGAGCATAACATGTATAAATCCGTGAGTAAGAGGTCCTTATATTAAATTAAGATGCATTTTTTAGTGTAAATAGTCTGATAATTAATTGAGCTCCATGACCTATATTTCTAGTTTTGTTCTTAAATCTTTTACATAATTTCTGCTGACAGAAAGTTTTTCATTTGATCCTTTTAGCTCTAACTGAAATGCCCCATTGAACCAAGGAGAAAGTTTATTAATATATCTTAAATTAACAAAATAGCTTTTATGTATTCTACAGAAAGAATACGTAGATAGTCGATTTTCTAGCTCTTTTAATGATGCTTTTGTCTCGTAAGCATTATCAACAGTTATGATTCGTGAGAATTTATCTTCCTTATAAACATAAATAATATCTTTAGGTTCGATGTAAATAATTTCTCCATTGTCTTCGATTGCTAGCTTTCCAGCTAATTTACTTTGCTTAGGCAGATTTATTGGCTTTAAAAATTTGATGATCCGGCTGACCGTTTCAGAAATTTGCTCTTCATCATATGGTTTTAGTAAGTAATCAATCGCTTCATAGCGAAAAGCTTCTACAGCAAACTGAGGGTAAGCTGTTGCGAATATGATTTTAGGTGGATTTTTGAATTCCATTAAACTTTTAGCTGTTTGCATGCCATCCATTTTGGGCATTTCGATATCAAGAAAAACGATATCTGGCTGTAATTGAATCGTTTGTATGATGGCATCTTCTCCAGAATCAGCTTCGCCAACAATATGAATAGAGTCAAATATTGATAACAAGTGCTTTAATTCTTCCCGGCTGTACGGTTCGTCATCTACAACGAGCACTTTAATCTTTGTCTTCATTTTTTTCCCCCACTGGTATATTAAAAGTTATTTCCGTTCCATTGTTTTCTTCACTATTTATGTGTAATCGGGCGTTCTCCCCAAATGTCATGATTAACCTTCTATTTACATTGTATAATCCAAGACCTGTGCCTATTTTTGATGCGATTGGTTCTTTCCCAATTTGCTTTAATCGATCATGATCAATACCACGGCCATTATCTTTAATAGATATAGCAACTTCATTGTTCATTTGTTTAATTTGTACTTTAATCATACAATTTTTGTTCATTTGCTTAAATGCATGTTTAATTGCATTTTCTACAATTGGCTGTAAGGTGAGCGGTGGAATCTTACTATTAAGAACTTCATTTTCAATATAATAATCGACTTGTATTCTGTTTTCAAATCTCGTTTGTTCTATCATTAAATAGGCTTTCATATGGAGAATATCTTGTTCCAATGTGATACGGTTTGCGGTTGTTGCATTTAAGTTTTGCCTTAGAAATTGAGACAAAGTAATAAGCAGTTTTCTTGCTTTATCGGCATCAATACGGACGAGAGAGACAATGGTATTTAATGTGTTAAAAAGGAAATGGGGACTAATTTGCGCTTGCAAAGCTTTAATTTCTGCTTCTTTAGCCAATTGAAATGCTTTATCTGCTTCGGCTATTTCTAGCTGATTACTTAGTAACACACTTAACCCTGAGATCAACTCAATTTCTAAATTAGTCACTTCTTTCTCAGAGGTGAAATATACCTTTAAAGTACCGATGATTTGCCCGCGTTGCTTAAGGGGAGCAATGACAGCGGCTCCAAGTGGACAATGCTCATTTTGACATTGTATTTCTTCATTACCTACTACTATTAGTTTACCATTATTAATTACTTCTTTTGTGATTTCTGTTTGGATGGGGTGGTCTACTCGGTGATGATCATCACCTGATCCAACATGGGCAAGAATCACATGTTTATTTGTGATTGCTACTGCCTTTGCATGTATCTCTCTTAATAATATGGTACACACCGCCTTAGTGGAGACTTGTGTCATTCCCTTCCTAAGATGTGATAAAGTTTGATCAGCGATTCGTAATGACTTTTGCGCTTGTAGTGCTCCTGCCTTTTCTTCTTCATTCACTACATTTTTAATGATAAGGAGGAATAAGGCTGATCCTACACCGTTTGCAATAATCATTGGAACACCAATTACTTCAACTAAAGAGACGGCCTTTTCAAACGGCCTCGAAAGAAGGAGAATAAGAAGCATTTGAACGGCTTCTGCGGTAGCTCCTATAAAAAAGGCAGAAGATAGCTTTACATGGTCTTTTTTCTTATGAAAATAGCCTGCTATTAGTCCAGATATAATGGTTGCTAATCCACATGAGAAGGCAGTAAAACCACCTAGTGTAAAACGATGGATTCCGGCAATGAGCCCAGCTCCTAAACCAACTTTATAACCACCGAAAAGCCCAGCTAAAACAACACCTATTACGCGTGAGTTAGCAATTGCTTCTTCACTTGTTAAATTAGATGCCCATCTGTTTATATTAAATGTCTCAGCATTTAAAGATAAACCTGTGTATGTACCGATTATTCCGAAAAAACCAAAAAATAAGATCGCTTTTAATTGTAGATCTTTTTTTACATTTTCCTTATAAATCATATCTCGAAAAAATTGGAACCGTGTTAAAATAAAGGCTATGGTAACAATAATACCCAGCCTCTCTAACATAGTAATGAACAATTCAAACATAAGAAAACTCCTTCGTAACATATACATCTATCATACATTAAAAGGGTAAAATATCTAAGTATCATAAAAATTTTCGAAAAATTCCCGCTTTTACCTTTGCATTCTTTTCCACTTTCTGCTATTATGAAAGAAATTATTTTTGTTCGGAATGTAAGTAGGATGCGTTTGTATACGTTTGCTTCATGTATGTTCCACAAGAATAGTCATAATTTATGTGTTATACATAAGGAGGATTTATTCATGGCAGAAGGAAAAGTGAAATGGTTTAATGCAGAAAAAGGTTTTGGTTTCATTGAAACACAAGAAGGACAAGATGTGTTCGTACATTATTCAGCTATCCAAACTGATGGTTTCAAAACGCTTGATGAAGGACAAAGCGTAACATTTGAAGTAGAAGAAGGTCAACGTGGCCCACAAGCTTCTAATGTAGTTAAACTATAATATGCTTGAAATACAAGCCTAATAAAGGGCTTGTATTTTTTTTGGCGAAAACAAGCTGTTGTTTTCTAAAAAATAGTACAATTACAAACTTACTGGAATCCTTTTTTTCTTAATGATAAATAGACTATAATATAAATAGAGACTAAATAAAGGTAGGAATCGTTATGATCGTAAAAACTGAAGAAGATTTAGCGGGTTTAAAGGAAATTGGGAAAATTGTTGCTTCAATTAGGGATGAAATGATTGCTCAAACAAAGCCTGGCGTCACAACAAAAGAACTGGATGAGATAGCTGGAAAAATGTTTGAAGAGCATGGGGCATTATCTGGTCCAAAGGGTGAGTATGACTTTCCAGGATATACTTGTATTAGTGTAAACGAGGAAGTAGCACACGGTATCCCTGGAAATAGAGTCATTAAAGATGGAGATTTAGTTAATATTGACGTATCTGGATCAAAAAATGGTTATTTCGCTGATACAGGTTTATCAATCGTTGTAGGTGATGCGGATGAGAAACTAGAGTCTTTATGTGAAACAGCGCAAAAAGCTTTCGATGAGGGCCTTAAAAAAATAAAACCAGGTGCGAAACTTAATCGTATCGGAAAATCTGTCTACCAAACAGCAAAAAATAATGGTTTTAATGTTATTATGAATTTAACTGGCCATGGAATTGGTCGTTCTTTACATGAAAAGCCAGATCATATTCTTAATTATTTTGATAACTGGGATAATCAATTATTACGTGAAGGGATGGTTATCGCTTTCGAACCCTTTATTTCCACTGGAGATGAAGAAGTTCGTGAACAAAGTGATGGCTGGACTTTCATTACACCTAATAAAAGTTTTGTTGCGCAATGTGAACATACAGTTATCGTGTCTAAGGAAGGCCCGATTATTATTACGAAGTAAATCAAATGAAGAGCGGTAGCGATATCTAGTCGTACCGTTCTTTTTTGTTTTTTAAGAAAGTATGCTATTGAATTTATAGCCTCGGCTGAACAGGAAAAAGGGGTAAGGATTTAATTGTAATCAGAATCTCCCTGTGTATGTTGAAGATGACTGGATGAGATTTGCAATTTCTTAAGGTTTTTCACTTTTCACAACAATAAATTACCCTTATGATAGATATAAAAAAGGAGTGTGGGAACGAATGAAAGCAGTGATACATAAAGGTGAAGCAGGAATGAATGGAACGGGTTATCAGGAAATAAATGATTTTCCTGTTGGTGATAAAGAAGTAAAAGTTCAATTAAAGGCGGCAGGATTAAATCATAGAGATTTATTTATTCTTCATCGACATCAATCAACTGAACCAGCACTTGTATTAGGTTCTGATGGTGCGGGTGTCGTGGTGGAAATTGGTGCAGAGGTGACGGATATTAAAGTCGGAGATGAGGTCGTCATTAATCCAGGATTAGGTTGGGAAAAAAATAGTGACGCACCGCCAGAGGGGTTTGAAATTGTTGGCTTTCCATATCACGGTACTTTTGCCGATCATATTGTTATTCCTGCCATGAATGCTTTCCCTAAACCTCCACATATGTCATGGGAAGAGGCTGGCGTGTTTTCCTTAGCAGGTTTAACTGCTTATCGTGCCCTATTTACAAGAGGGCAAGTAAAGTCTGGGATGAAAGTATTTATCCCTGGCATTGGTGGAGGAGTGGCTACTTCTCTTTTACAATTCGCTGTAGCAGCTGGTGCGGAAGTATACGTTAGTTCTCGCTCAGAAGAAAAGCGAGAAAAAGCTTTATCATTAGGTGCTAAAGAAGCTCTTGATAGTGGGGCAGATTGGCAAGCGCAAATTGGGGGCGAGATGGATCTAGTCATCGAATCAGTTGGAGCAGCAACTTTCAACCAATCCTTAGCTGTTCTTCGTAAAGGAGGCACACTAGTGATTTTCGGTTCATCTACAGGAGACGAGGTGACAGTAAATCTTCGACAATTCTTTTACGCACAGCAAAACATTCTTGGCAGCACAATGGGAAGTGCTGAAGAATACAAAGAAATGCTTACATTTATGAATAATCATAAAATCAAGCCGGTTATGGATCAAGTTTATCAGTTAGCAGATTATCAAAAGGCATTTGCTAGATTAGAACAAGCAAAACAATTAGGGAAAATCGTGTTTCAAATAGGTAAATGAGTAATGAGGGTGAACGAAGAAATGAAAAAACTTCGTTCACTCTTTTCTATTATCCAACATAAAAAAGTGTCGGATATTGTATCCGCTAAAAAAATGAGTGCTTTTCTTAGAGGGAGGTGCTCAAAAAGCACCTTTTCCTTCAAATTCATGGAAAATAATAATGTAATATTACACTTTAATACCTTTCTAGAGACCTAAATTCACTTTTAATTCCGAGTAATAAAAAGGGTAATTATCATGAATATTGATTTTGTGGAAAAAAATACCTGATTTAATGTTGAAAAAAATGTCTGATGGCCTGCTACTTGGAAAATAATATGTCAAATTTACTGTTTTTTACAAATAAATAAATGCTGAATTTTACACATTGTTGTAGTCTGAATTTTTGAAATATAATAACCCCTAAGTAAGACATTAAAATTTGGGGAGGAACAAGTAAATGACGAAAAAGAAAACAGTAGCAGCTGCACTACTTAGTCTTACGTTAGGGATGTCCGTCTTTACATCAGGTATTTCCGCACAAGTTTCAGATGAAGCAAAGGGGAGTGAAACATATCGCGTATTGATACAAGCCCCTAGCAATTCTGTTAATGCATTAGAAACAAAGTATGAAAAACGATGGGACTTTGGTAAAGAAGGTTTCACTGCAGATGTGAATGCTAAGGAGTTACAAACATTACAAGCGACAAAAAATGTCGAAGTACAAAAGGTAAATGAAATGAGTATAGCAACTGTAACAGGAGAAGTGTCCAAAGCAGAAGTAACAGCTGTGCCAAGTTCACAAACACCTTGGGGAATAAAATCAATTTATAATAATCAATCTTTAACAGCAACATCAGGTGGTAATGGTATTAAAGTAGCTGTGCTTGATACAGGAGTTTATACAAATCATATTGATTTAGCAGGATCAGCAGAACAGTGTAAAGACTTTACACAATCAAGCCCACTAGTAAATGGCTCTTGTACTGATCGTCAAGGTCATGGTACACATGTAGCAGGAACTGTTTTAGCACATGGAGGTAGTGATGGACAAGGTGTTTACGGTGTAGCTCCTGATGCGAAGCTATGGGCATATAAAGTGTTAGGTGATAACGGTTCTGGTTATTCAGATGATATTGCTGCAGCGATTAGACATGTAGCAGATCAAGCAACTAGCACAGGCTCTAAAGTAGTTATTAATATGTCTCTTGGGTCTTCTGGTAAAGATTCACTCATCTCAAGTGCAGTAGACTATGCATACAATAAAGGTGTATTAGTTGTTGCTGCGGCAGGAAACAGTGGTTCAGGTAGTAATACAATTGGTTATCCAGGAGCATTGGTCAATGCCGTTGCCGTTGCAGCTTTAGAGAATGTGCAACAAAATGGGACTTATCGCGTAGCGAATTTCTCATCAAGAGGTAACCCATCAACTGATGGAGATTATGTCATCCAAGAGCGTGATATTGAAGTGTCTGCCCCAGGTGCAGCAGTGGAATCCACTTGGTATAATGGCGGTTATAACACAATTAGTGGTACTTCTATGGCTACACCACATGTAGCTGGTTTAGCAGCAAAGATTTGGGCTGCGAATCCTTCATGGAGTAAATCTACTTTAAGAACAGAATTACAAAATCGTGCCAAGGTTTATGATATTAAAGGTGGCGTTGGTGCAACAACAGGCGATGACTATGCATCAGGATTTGGTTACCCTAGAGTAAAATAATTAAAATAGGGGTTGCTATATTGAAGTAGCAACCTCTTTTATATATGATTATGACGTGCTAGAATTCTTTAAATACCTAGGATTTTTCATAACCGAAACGAGAAGAATAACCCCGCTTGCAATGAGTAATAGACTGGTAGTAATAAAAACGGCAGTAAATCCAAAGGCCCCAGCAACCAATCCTCCCATAACAGGTCCGATGACATTTCCTAGAAATCTTAAACTGGTATTATATCCCAATACCTCTCCTTGCATGGCTATAGGTGCAGCCTGTCTAATATAGGCAATACGCACAGGAATAATTCCTCCAATAGTTACCCCGAGTGCAAAACGAATGATAATAAGCTGCCACATTTCAGTGACAAATCCACCTGGAAAATAGACGATACCAGCTAAAAACAATAAGGCCATTAATATTTTAATATAACCATAATTGTCCCCCAGCTTTCCCCAAGTTTTTGACATCATTAAGTTACCTACACCTGCTGCGGAAAAAGCAATACCTGCATATAGAGCTAAATTTTCTGGGCCATGTATTTCGCTGACATAAAGGGACAGAATCGGTTGAATACTAAAATGAGCGACTTGAATCAACATCGATAAGATTAAAACAGTCACAAGGACAGGGTTTGTAAGTATATGTTTTAATACTTCTTTACTCGTATAATTCTGCTTCTCTGATTTCTTCACTTCATTGATTTGAAATTCTTTCGTGAAGATAACGAGAATTGCAGAAACAAAAATGGCTAATGATGTCCAATTGAAAGTAGAAGAAAAACCGACCATGTCAGCTAGTGCACCACCGATTAAAGGTCCTAAAAGTGAGCCTGTTATACTACCTGTTTGTAAGGTGCCAAGCACTTGTCCTGCCATTCTTTTTGGTGTTTGTGTAGAAATAAAAGCTTGTGAAAGGGGAATAAAACCTGTGAAGATACCCATAAATAGCCTTAGATAAAACAAATGCCATACGCTTGTCGCAAAACCTAATAGGAAAATACAAAGGGCCATTCCAGAAGCAGAAATGATTAACACCTTTTTCTTTCCATACAAATCACCAATTCTTCCCCAAATTGGAGCTACAATAAAGGCAGTAACGAATGTAATGGCAAAAATCCAACCCGACCATCTTTGAATATAAGCGTCGGAAAATTGACCAAAGGTTTCAATATATAATGATATAAAGGGCAAGACCATCGTCATACTAGCTGAAACAAAGAAGTTGGCAAACCACATAATTTTTATATTTGTCTTTACTTGTGGATGGATCATGAACGAACACTTCTTTCTCATTTAAACATTTCGTAACACTAAATTTATCATAAACGAACTCAACCAAAATAAAAAGGAAAAGGTTTTTACACGACATTACCTTATAAATAACGAAAGTCGATTTAACATGAGCCATTGTTATTTGAACAGGATACCTTTATATTATGTATTATAAACGTATTTCATCTGTATGAAGTCGTTTTAAACTGTTTATCGTTAAATAAAGGAGTTATATCATCTATGGAAGTTATTGGCGAACTAAAGCCGTTTATTAAAAAAGTATGGGAACAATCGCAATTTAAACAACCAACAAATATACAGCAAGAGGCGATTCCTGTTGTATTAGAGGGAAAAGATCTTATTGCTCAATCCCCAACAGGTACCGGAAAAACGTTAGCGTATTTATTACCTGTTTTAGAAAAGATTCAACCAGAAAGCAAGGATGTGCAGGTAGTTATTCTCGCATCATCTCAAGAGTTAATTATGCAAATCTTAAGTGAAGCACAAAAGTGGGGAAGAGATAGTAATATCCGTAGTGCATCGTTTATCGGTGGTGCGAATGTAAAGCGACAGTTAGAAAAATTAAAACAACGTCCACATATCGTTTTGGGTACCCCAGGTAGAATACTTGAATTGATTAAGCAAAAGAAATTAAAAATGCATGCGGTAAAAACAGTTGTCCTTGATGAAGGTGATCAGCTTCTCATTCCCGAACATCTAGAACATGTGAAAAGTATAATAAAGGCAACTTTAAAGGAAAGACAAGTAGTGCTGTTTTCTGCTACTTTACCTAAAACAATAGAAGTGGAAGCTAAAAGTTGGATGAAATCACCAGAGATTATCACCATTGAAAAAGATGAGACGATTACAGCAGGTGATGTGAAGCATATTTACTTTAACGTGGAACAACGGGAAAAAGTTAAATTATTGGAAAAGCTTTCTCGAATGGATCATTTGAAGGCGCTGGTATTTGTTAAGGATATCCCCAATATCATGATTATGAAAGAAAAGCTAGAGTATAACCATATTCACGTAAATGTACTTCACAGTGATTTAAATAAATTCGAAAGATCTAAAAATTTGAATGGCTTTAGGAAAAAGGATGCTCGCTTACTTTTATCAACAGATGTAGCAGCGAGAGGTTTAGATATTAAGGGAATTACCCATGTCATCCATTTTGACTTACCGCGTGAGAAAACGCAGTATATCCATCGCTCAGGGAGAACAGGACGTTTTGGTGCAGATGGAACAGTGGTATCACTTGTTACCATGAATGAAGAAAGAGATTTAAAGCGCTTTGCTAAAGAATTAAATCTTCAATTAGAAGAGAAAATTATGCACGGTGGAAAAATTGTCAATCCAGAACGTCAATCAAACGAAAAAAGACGCTAAGGAGTAATGGTGTAAGACGCTACAATAAGAAATCATAGAAAATCCGCAACAAGGTTTGATGGTTGCGGATTTTTTACCTTTTTGTTCTATATCGCTATCCTTCAAGATGGAAATGGAAACAACTTCAATCTATCGATGCCGATTTTGATTAATTAAGAATGGACAAAAACATCTATATGTACGGGGATTGAATACCCATACTTCATCCGTTTTATTATGATTTGTACGTAAAGACGACTTACAGGCAGTTCTCTGCTTCTATCCTCTACATTATGTGCGTAAACATACCTTCTCCTATTTTTCCAACCACTTATGTGACATTATTCTATTTGGAAGCCGCTCTAATCGCTTACCAGATAAAACTTAGCTGACCTTTAAGGTCATATGCATTAATCCATCTTTTCCAAAGGTTCAGTTGCTGGACCTTCAATGACCTCGCCATCATATGAAAAACGTGATCCATGACATGGACAATCCCAAGTGCGCTCGCCGGCATTCCATTCTGTCTCACAACCTAGATGAGTACAAGTCGTGTCAACAATATGAAGTTGGCCATCATCATCGCGGTAACAGCCTCGGCGTTTTCCATCCACTTTCACCAGGCCGCCTTCATTATTTGCTAGATCCTCAGGGTGCTTAAATTCTGGCTCGAGTTTCCCTTTAATTAATTGTCCTGCAACATCTGCATTATAAGTGATAAAGTTTTTAATACTAGGGTTCGCATGAAATCTCGATGGGTTAAAAAGTTCCTGATAAGGTGTATGCTGTTCAGTTATCAAATCTTTTAACAAAATTCCGGCAGCTGTACCGTTTGTCATACCCCATTTGCGATAACCAGTAGCCACGAAGATATTATTTTCATCAGATGTGATAGGACCAATATAAGGTATTTTATCTAATGAAGTTAAATCTTGTGCAGACCAGCGAAAGGTGATTGGTTTTTCCCCGAAGACCTCATTAGAGAAAGCCTGTAATGCCTCGTAATGCTGAAAAGTGTTAATGCCTTTTCCTGTTTTATGACCCTCTCCGCCAATAAGAATAAGTTTCTTCCCAGTCTCCTCTGAAGTTGTAGCACGGATCGAACGGACAGGGTTATTGGCACAATAGTACATGTTTCCTTCAAAATCGTCGTCACTTTCGATAGCAATTACATAGGACCGTTCAGGTAAAAGCCTGGAGAAATATAATCCTTTCCATTTTAAAAATGGGCTATGGGATGCCATCACAACATAATTACATAAAATACGATGCCCTTTATTCGTTATGACAACAGGTTGTTTACCTTCCTCGATATCAACGACCGTTGTATGTTCATAAACAGTACCTCCTAAGTCGATGAAACGCTGAAGTAAGCCTTCTAAATATTTAACCGGATGAAATTGTGCTTGATTGTTCATTTCAAGCACACCTGTAGTTGGAATGGAGAATGGGATACTCTCTTTTAATTGCCCTATAATCCCCAATCTTTTATAGGCGTCATATTCAAAAGTTAATTTTTCACTGTATTGATCATTGGTTGCATAGATAAAAGAGCTTTCATTACTAAAATCGCAATTTATATTTGCAGCTTCTTTTTCAATCATTTTTATTGCATCAGCTTGGGCTTCATAATACAGTCTTGCTTGCTCTATGCCGAAATGTTCAATCAACTCGTCATATATTAAACCATGCTGTGCGGTCACTTTTGCCGTTGTATGACCAGTCGTTCCTGCTAACACTTCCCCGGCGTCTAATAAAATCACTTTCAAGCCTTCTTTTGCCAATAAGTAGGCTGAAGTAATCCCTGTTATACCAGAGCCAATGATAACTACATCTGTTTTAGTGTTACCGTCCAATGATTGATATTGGAGTTGTTTTGCTTCCAACCAATACGATTGAGGGTATTTCGGCATCTTATTTTTTTCATTATTCATACAATCACCTCTAAAATATATATCTCCGTTTAATATAGCCTTATGGGTGTTTCTTATACTTCTTTCCTCAATTGACGTAAAAAAGTACAGTGAGCTATAATGATAGAATTAAGAAATTTATGAAAATAAAATAAGGTGATTTATACTTTTAGCGTATAAAAAGGAGATTCAGTAGAATGAAATTTGAGACGGCTTTATTACATGGAGACAAAAAAGAAAAGCGCACAATTCAAAGTAAAGCAACACCGATTTATCAAACCTCTGCATTTACTTTTAAAAGTTTAGAAGAACTAGAGGGTTTTTATAGTGGAAACGGCAACTACTTGTATACGAGATCAGGCAATCCTAACACCGATGAGTTGGGAGAAGTTGTCGCCAGATTAGAAGGTGCAGCAGCAGGAGTTGCAGCTGCATCAGGTTTAGGTGCCATTATGGTAGGAATATTAGCAGTGGCTAAAAGTGGTGATCATATTATTGCTACTGATGATGTGTATGGAGGAAGCTTTCATCTTATTGTGGAAGAGCTCACGCAATTTGGTATAGACGTAACAATTGTTCCTTTTAGCGATATGACGCAAGTCGAAGTGGCAATCAAAGAGAACACGAAGCTTTTATATACAGAATCAATTACGAATCCATTATTAAGAGTAGAAGATCTTAAAGCTGTTGTATCATTGGCGAAAAAATACAATCTGAAGACATTGATTGATAATACCTTTGCTTCACCGTTTCATTGTCAGCCGATTGAGCTTGGGGTAGACATGGTTGTTCATAGTGCGACCAAATATATTGGTGGGCATAGTGATGTCACTGCTGGTGTCATTGTTGGTAGTAAAGAGTTAATCGAACTGGCTTCAGCAAAAGTCGTAAATCTTGGTGTGAACTTAAGTCCTTTTGAGGCATGGTTAACAGTAAGGGGGGCAAAGACATTAGCATTAAGGATGAAGGAACAATCTTATCATGCGAAAAAAGTAGCAGAAGCTTTACTTATTCATGAGGGAGTGGAGAAAGTTTATTATCCTTTCGAACAAAATGGAGCATATGGATATGGGGCAATGGTCACGATCGAACTAAAACAACAAGCTGATGTATCAACTTTTTTCCGTTCACTAGGGTGGATAAAAATTGTACCTACTTTAGCTGGTGTTGAATCTTCTGTTTCACATCCAATTACAACTTCGCATCGTGCGGTACCAAAAGAAACTTGTGAGGCGTTAGGCATTAATGAGCATTTGATTAGAATCTCCATTGGTATTGAACATTACGAAGATATTATTTCGCAGATTTCCATGGCTATTGAGCAAGCAATAAATAAGTAAAAAGAAAGGCTGTGACGGAAGGTGGTCACAGCCTTAAAATATTTAATTTAAGAGGTCATCTATCTCTTCTTTTTTTTCATCTATTTGGGTAGAATCTTTTGAATGAAGCGCGTACCTTAATGTGTAAACAAAAACGCCAGCAGCCAAACCAACGATGAGTAAATAAGCGCTTGTTGTTATCCATAAATAAGCGATAATGATCCACCCCTTTCATTACACTTATATGCAAGTTATCACTTTTTCTTTCCATTAGACAAAGGAAACTTTTCATCGGATGACGAAATTAATTAGTAGAGTGAGGAGGGATATCATGTCTTTTAAAACAGCAGATTTATGTGACGACCATCATGAATATGTAAAGGTAAATCAAGAAGTATTCTATTCATACGGTAAGAAAAAGAGATTCCATGGTAAAGTTTCAACAGTTAAGGTTTTTGAAGATAATGTACTTGTACTTGAAGCACTGGAAAGTATCCCAGAAGGTCATGTGCTTGTTGTTGATGGTGGTGGGTCAAGGCGATGTGCACTTATGGGCGATCGATTAGCAAAAATTGCAGAAACGCGCGGGTTGGCGGGTGTCATTATATATGGTTGTGTGCGAGATACAGCAGATATAGCATCAATGGATATTGGAGTATTAGCAATTGGTAGTAGTCCATTAAAAAGTAGAAAAGCTGGCAAAGGAGATAGGAATACGATCGTGACATTTGGGGGGCTTGATTGGTTGCCAGACGAATATGTATACGCTGATGAAGATGGTGTCATTGTTTCAGAAAAGCCATTGTTATAAAAGGGAATAATAAAAATGATCCTTGGTCTTGCCCCTTTCAAGTAGTCAACATAAAAAGCTAAGCAATGAACGCGTGTCATAATATTTAATAGGCACGCGTTTTTTATCTCCGTTTGTCTCCGTTTGTAATCGTAATGGTAAATGTAATCCTCGAGTAGTTTGTCTTCTGCCTTCCAATTACTTATATACTGCTATGCGGTAGGGTGAAGTGAAAGAGTAATCCTATACAGCTTTCCTTTGCGTGAGTGGCTGCTCTTAATTTCATATATACCCCTAATCGGCAGCTGAATAGCTTTAAGTTATATTCGGAGACTTGATCTAAAACGGAGAACGGCTAACTATGTTTCTCTTGCCTATTTTGCTACCGTTTTATATATAAGTTCAATTCATTTCTGTTGGCTAGCTTTCGAATGATAAGTGGTATGTGCATTGCTGTCATTATCAGAGTAATTAATTTAGCACCCATATTCATCTAAATCATCTGTAATAAGGAGACGGCCCTTTTAGATTTCTTTGGCATAGAAAAAATCCTCCAAGTAGTATTCTTTTCTTCATGGAATCATGAAGGTTTTTTTATGTCTACTTGAAGGGGACATGAACATTCGTTATTTAAGAACTAAGGCTGTCACTTTTAATGCCCAGATGGTCATTAAAATAAGGTCCGATATAATTCTACTTTTTAAGTATTCCCGTTTGCACGTATTTCTTTTGGTAATATTTTTGAAGCATTGGGAACATGGCGTGGTGAAGTCTCAATTTCGTCTGAAGATTTGATTACAACAATCATTTGGCCACCATAAACGTGTGCGCTTATAAGTAAAGGAAACTCATAAGGGTTTGTAAAGGTAAAGTCTGGTCCATACCAACTTACCGTTGCGTCTCTTCCTTTTGGTACATAAGGGACTCTTTTGCTATGCGAGAATCTCTCGCCGATCTCAACACCGGCACGATCGACGGCATTAAATAGTGTGGAAGACACCTGGCATATCCCGCCACCAATATCTTCAGACAGTTCCCCTCTTACAATTACGGGCGCACGTAGGTATCCTTTATCCTTCGTTCTTCTCCCAACAACCTCATTAAAAGAAAATGTTTCTTCAGGGAAAATGACATAATTATTAATGGCCTCGGTAGCTAAAGAAATATTATGAGAGCGATTTTGATTATTGCTATTAAAGTAAGTGACATACTGTCCAATTGTTTTCACATTGATTTGACTGATTAAGTCTTTATCCACTCTTGCTGGTACAGAAATAAGAGGAAGCTGGATAGTTGAGACTCCTTTGGAGAAATAATAGCGAAAAAATTGATTCTTGAATTCTTTACGGTATAAACGCTTACCTTCAATTTCTGAGATAATCATATTTCCTTTTATATAAGCGTCTTTAGGGGCAATAAATGTTTTTTTATCGAGATCCTCCAAAAATGTCTCGAATTTTTTCATTTCAATAAACGGTAAATTGGACTGTGGAATAGCAAAGTCTTCTCTTTGTATTTGTGTGATTACTTTATCTTCTTTTTCAATTGTGAATATGGAATCATCATTGATAGGTGAAATCATTAACAAAAATGAAAGCAACCAAGAATGAGACATTGTCACACCTCCCAATTGTAGTATGAACTTAAATTAGTTTTACATGTATAGAATAAAATGGGGGCTCAGCTCTCGTTCAGACTTAAGTCTTAGAGCAAAATCAAGCTGTGGCACGTTATGTACGATCTTATAAATAGGTAAGATAAATAGTGAAAGGAGGCAGAGAAATGAAAAAATTTCTTTTAATCATAGCAGGGGGAATTGCGGCAATAGTTGTATTGGCGAATTTAGGTTCACTTATCGCATTAGCGATTACAGCTGCATTACTTTATTTAGTATTTAAACAATTTATCAAAACAGATGGTTGGGAAAAAGTAGCTTGGGGTACTGTAGGTGTCGTATTACTATTGTTCTCTATCAGTAATATCCCAGCAATTTTAGCTGTTCTAGCTCTTTATGTCATTTACCTGATTTATAAAAATTGGAATAAAGAAAAGCCAAAGACAAAACAAAGCGATGATCCATTTGTGAACTTTGAGAAGCAATGGTCCGATCTTCATAAATAATCATGGAAACAATAGGAGGAGACATTATGGTAAATCTATTAACAAGAATTAAAAACACGATTGTAACAGATATCAATGAGGTGCTCGATAAAAAAGAAAGTAAAAATCCCATAGCAATATTAAATCAGTATTTGAGGCAAAGTGAGCAAGAAACAGAAAAAGTGAAAAAATATATAGAAAGACAATTTAAACTGAGAGAAGAATTTCGTAAAGAACTTGCCCATGCCATGGATATGGCAACTAAAAGAAAAGGACAAGCGGAAGTTGCAGAACGAGCAGGTGAAGAGGAGCTAGCAACATTTGCGAAGACAGAAACACAGTACTTTTCTGAAAGAGCAGATAAATTACAAACGATGGTGGCAGAAGCATCAGAGGAGCTTGGAAAGTTAGAAAGACAGTATGAAGAAATGAAGCATAAACTAAAGGATATGCAAATTCGCCGCATGCAATTAATGGGGAGAGAAAATGTAACTCGTGCTCAAGTAAAAATGAATAAAGTATTAGGAGAAGAACACTCCTACCAAACTGCTTATGATAAGTTTAATGATATGGAGAAATATATTTCAGAGTTAGAACAAAAAGTGCAAAATCAATACTTCCATAATCATATTGATAAAAAAATTGCTGATTTAGAATTGAAAATGAAAAAGGATGATTCCTTGCAGTCATAAAAACATGGTATGCTAAAGATAATTGACCGAGAAACAAGCATTGAAAGGCGTAAGGCCGACTTGCGCCTTTTAAACAACATGATTAGGAGGGATGTCACATGTTTGAAAAATGGAATGAGGACTATAAAATGTGGATATTCATTGCCTTAGCAATGATTATTTTAGAAATGTTCTTTTTTAATCATGGGCTCATCTTCTCAATTATCATTGAAATTGGTATGATCTATATTGGTCGTAAATGGATGCCGAAAACTAGGGGCAAGGTCCTTTTTTGGCTAGGAATTTTACTTTTTGCGATTACTATATTTAATATGATGGCATTCAAGTTGTTAATCCTTGCACTTATTGTTCATTTTGGTTATCAATTTTACTTAACGAAAAAGAAACCAAAGAAGGTTCAGCCTAGAGCAGAACAGCGAAAAGCAGATGAGCGAAAAGAGGCTGTGGTTCAGAAGAAGAATTTATTAACGAATAAAATCAGTGGGCACCAAAATACTTCTGAAGAGGTATATGAATGGGGAGATATAAATATCCAATGTGGCTTAGGGGATACTGAGATTGATTTGAGCTATACGGTATTACCTAATCAAGAGAATATCATCTTTATTAAAAACCTTATTGGAAATGTACGCATATATATTCCTTATGATGTAGAGGTGTCAATCAATCATTCTGTTATTGTTGGCTCTAGCCAGATTTTCGATTTGGTAGAAAAAAGAGCTTTTAACCGCAATTATATTTTTGAGACGGAAAATTATAACCAAACTGAACAAAAGGTGAAAATCGTCACCTCTTTAATTGTGGGTGATATAGAGGTGAAGCGCTCATGAATATGGCTCAACGTCAGATCTTATATGGAGTGCTTCTTTCACTACTATTACTTATCAGCATGATGTTGTCGTTTTATTTTGTTTTCCCTATTCGCCTGATTGATTTCTGGCATTTTAAAGTCGTTGATATTCCCTTTGCATTGTTTGCACCAATGATAAGCATCTTATTAGGTGTTTTTTATGGGTTATTATCTGGTTATAGATGGCAGAAGCAACTGAAAGAGATGGAAGGCTGGCTTCATGAGGTAGAAGAAGGAAGAGTACTCACGGTTAATCATGAAGAAGTAAGTGCTGATGTTCAAAACATATACCAAAGAATAATCAAAATACAGAAGCAAATATCAGAACAGGCCAAGTATACGCAACGGCTCGCAAATGAAAAAGCGAAAGATATTGATAATCGTATGCAAGAAATTATTTATGAAGAAAGAAATCGTTTGGCAAGAGAATTACACGATTCAGTAAGTCAACAATTATTTGCTGCTTCTATGTTAATGTCAGCGATTATGGAACAAACAGAGGAAAAATCGGCCAATGAGGTCAAGCAATTGCAGTTAGTAGAAGGGATGATCCATCAATCCCAGCTAGAAATGCGTGCTTTATTGCTTCACCTACGCCCTGTTGCCTTAAAAGGAAAAAAGCTAATAGAAGGAATCGAGGAACTGCTGCTTGAGTTAAAACAAAAAGTCACCATGAATATCAAATGGAGAGCAGAGGACTTTTATTTAGATAAAGGGATTGAGGATCACCTTTTTCGCATTCTACAAGAATCTGTTTCCAATACTTTGCGTCATGCAAAAGCAGACACCTTAGATGTATTACTTATTCAACGTGACGGATTTGCTATTCTACGTATTATTGATGATGGTATCGGTTTTAATGTAGATAAGGCAAAAGCAGGTTCATACGGTATTCAAAATATGTATGAAAGAGCACTAGAGATTGGTGGTACATTAAAAATGATCAGCCTTCCTAATAAAGGAACAAGATTAGAAGTAAAAGTACCCATTATTGAAGGTGAAGGGGGCGATGAAAAATGATACGCGTATTATTTGTAGATGACCATGAGATGGTGAGGATTGGTGTGACCGCTTATTTATCAGCTCAACCTGATATAGAAGTAATTGGCGAGGCGGATAACGGTAAACAAGCGATCGAGCTGGCAATGGAATTACGACCAGATATTATTCTAATGGATCTAGTGATGAAAGAAATGGATGGGATTGAAGCGACAAAGCAAATTGTTGAGCAATGGCCAGAAGCAAAAATAATAATTGTAACGAGCTTCTTAGATGATGAAAAGGTTTATCCCGCACTTGAGGCAGGAGCTACTAGCTATATGTTAAAAACATCAAAAGCAAGTGAAATTGCACACGCGATACGCAGAACACAACAAGGAGAATCTGTCTTAGAACCTGAGGTCACTGGAAAAATGATGTTAAAGATGAGAGGAAAAAAAGAACAACCTCTCCATGAAGAATTAACCAGTAGAGAAATGGAAATTCTACTTCATATGACGCAAGGAAAAACTAATCAAGAGATTGCTGATGAACTATACATTGCTTTAAAAACCGTTAAAACACATGTAAGTAATATCTTAAGTAAACTTGATGTCCAAGATCGCACTCAAGCCGTAATCTATGCATTTAAGAATCATATAGTCAAAGAATAGTTTAGAGAGAGTTTTGTGATGAAGCTCTCTTTTTTTTGGCCTTAACCGATTGGTGTAGAGATGCATTTACCTTAACTCTATGTCAAATGTTGATGTCCTTTTAGTCAATTAATCAAGGGAAAGGGATATTGATATAGCTTTTGCACTGCTATTTACTGGGGATGCTTAAGAGGATAGTTAACTTAGAAAATTTTACTCAGAATAAAGGAGCAAGGGTATTAACCACCCAATTTATAATAAGCCTACATTCAGAAACAGTGAGTAGATTATTATGATATTTAGAAATTTCAAAATAGGCATTGTAGAGTGCGCATCAATATATCGGGTATATTAGTCTTTTCCCACAGCATAGAAATCAAAAAAACGATAAAAATATATATTTGAAAATGATTGTTATTTTAGAATATTTCATTTAAACTAGTAGTAATTGAATGGAAAAAGGAGGTGTAGAAGAGATGAGTGGAACTGTTTTAACGCGTGGAAAATGGCTTGAACATATAACTATTTTCTGTGCAATTTTTGGCGCAATGACTGTTAACGGGATACGTCTGTCCTTTTATAACCATTGCATAGCTAAAATAAGCAGTCAAACATCTCTTTACACCCGTCAAAGAGCACAATGATAATACTGAATATTTACTTGTATGGATACAGGTGAGTATTTATATTTAAATGAGAAAAGGGTCACAGGAGAAGTTTATTCTCTGTGGCCCTTTTTTTTCACCTAATCAAATTTCTGTCTAGCTCATGTTGCTTGCGGTGGTAGGAAAAAAAGAGCTTTAACGCTGACAAGTGACGAAATGAGCTATTCTTATATGGAGGAAAATGAAATGATAACGAGCGGACAAAATATAACGAAATTGTACGGTGGTGATACAGTCTTCACTAATATTAGTTTTGACATACGGAACCACTCGCGAGTAGGTATTGTTGGAAGAAATGGTAGTGGAAAGTCGACGTTGTTAAAAATCATGGCTGGGATAGAACAGCCTGACCAAGGTCAAATACATTGGCGTAAACATATTGTGATTGGCTATTTACATCAAATACCAGAATATAATGAATCGGTTATTGCTTTGGATGTAGTGGAGGAAGCCTTTTCTAATTTACTTGAGGTGAAAAGAAAACTAACAGATATGGAACAAAAATTAGCTCAATCACAAACCTCGAATGGGGTGGAACATCTACTCAATGAATATGGGAAGTTACAAGATTATTTTATGAATGACGGAGGCTATGAAATAGAGGGAAAAATAAAAACAGTCATTAATGGGCTTGGTATAGAAGCATTAATGGAGAAAAAGTTTCAAATGCTTAGTGGTGGTGAGAAAACAAAAGTTTGCTTAGCCAAAGAGCTACTTAAGAAACCAGATTTATTATTATTGGATGAACCGACAAATCATCTTGATCTCCAAGCTGTTGATTGGTTAACAAGTTTTATTAAAGATTATGAGGGGACAATTGTTATGGTTTCACATGATCGGTACTTTCTTGATCAAACCGTGTCGATGATTATGGATTTAGAAGATGAAGGATTAACGAATTATCATACCAATTATTCTGATTATGTAAAAGAAAAGGAAAGTCGACTATTACAGGAATTTCAAAAGTATGAAGATCAACAGAAGAAAATAAAAAAGATGAAAGAATCGATAAAAAGGTTAAGAGAGTGGGCAAATCAAGCCAACCCACCTAATGCCGGGCTCCATAAAAAAGCAAGTAGTATGGAAAAGGCACTAAATCGGATGGAAAAGGTAAAAAAACCCGTTTCTCATCGCAAAATACATTTGAATTTGGCAGCAGAAGAGAGAAGTGGGAAAGACACGTTAGTTATAGAAAATATGACAAAGTCTTTTAGTGGAGAGATTGTGTTAGAAAGTATTGACATGCATTTACGTTTTCAAGATCGTGCAGTGCTTGTTGGAGAAAACGGCAGCGGTAAAACGACATTAATAAAATTAATTTTACATCATTTACTTCCAGATGAAGGAGAAGTGCAAATAGGTAGTAATTGTCAAATTGGCTACTTAGCACAACAAGTATTTACAGAGAGCGAAAACCAAGAAAAAACCGTACTACAAATGTTCAGGGACATACATGCTGTAGCGGAGGGAGAAGCGAGAGGGATTCTAGCAAATTTTCTTTTCTATGGTTATGCCGTCTATAAGAAGGTGAAACAGTTAAGTGGTGGTGAGCGCATGCGACTGCGTTTAGCACAACTCATGTATCAAAATGTGAATTTTCTTATCCTTGATGAACCCACAAATCATCTCGATATTGAATCGAGAGAAGTGCTTGAACAGGCACTGCAGGAATTTCAAGGAACGATCTTAGCTGTTTCTCACGATCGTTATTTCATCGAGCTATTATTCAACCAAACGTATATATTGAATCAGAGAAGGCTTTCCTATTTTAATGGATCATTCACATATGCATGGGAAAAGTGGTGCAACCAAATTCAACAGATGGCACCTCCAATTAAGGAAGCGATAAAAAAGGTTGAAAGGGAAAGTACAGTAAAGCAAAATATTCATCAAACAGATGGTATAGAAGAGGAAATGGAAGAGCTAGAAGAAAAATTACAGATAATAGAAAGAAAGATGATGACTGGTGAAGCCTTGAGCATGCTGCAAGACTTACAATGTGAAAAGGAACAATGTCAAAGAGAGCTAGATTACCTATATAAGAAGTGGTCAGCATCTTTATTGGAAGAATAGATAGAAAAGTGAGAATTGAAAAATGGGTCGCTACTATCTGTGCCAGCTATAAATGGGTAGCATGCAAGCTAAAAATAGGAACGGAAAATCAGACTGTCTATATCTGTGCAAATGGATATAAAAATCCGCAAGAAGTGTTGACAAATGAAACATCCCCACACATCCATCTTTCATTTTTGGTGTGCAGGCAGTTGATGGATGAGCAAACAGAATAGCACAGTAAAAAGGGTTGCCCAAAAGTCACTTCTTCGACTTTTAGGCAACCCTTTTACTCTTTTCAAAGCCTTGGTATATAACAAAGATACCAAAAATGAGGTGATCAATTCCCAAAATTATATATACGGTTTCTTACCCTTTTTCTTCATTAATATTTGATGAAAGACAAATATCCGCTCTCTAGCAAATGCAAGTGAACCGGCCCTGCAGGGGCTATATCGACTTTATCTACCATCCATTGTTCCATACGTATATCCCTTTTTAGGTTAGAAAAAAACAAAAATAGAGTGAAGTGATCAGTAAACAAATATTCAACTAGGTTAATAATTTTTAGGGTTGTCTCATAGGATAGAAGAGATTATTTATTTGTGGGGACAAAAAGGAGAGGCGAAATGAACAAGTTCTTCAAGGGATTGCTTTTATTAATTCTAGCGGCTTTTGCAGGTGAATGTATTGAATTTCTGATTAATATGGTGCTTGCTAGGCAGTTAGGTGAACATGGTTTAGGGCTTTATATGTCTATTCTACCAACCATTTTTTTGATTGTTTTATTAGCAAGTTTTGAAATGCCTGTTTCCATCTCTAAATTTATTGCGGAAAAGGATAGAAAATATCACTATAGTATGCTCAATCATGTGATTAGAATGACGATTATCTTTTCACTTATATTAATCCCGTTAGCATCAGCGATTCTCCCATTTATTACTGTTTTTGATGATTATCATCCACTATTAAGGTGGATGGCTATAATTCTCATACCGATTATTTCATTTTCTTCTATTGCTAGAGGTTATTTTATGGGCAACGAACAAATGGGGAAGATTGCTTCTGCCAATTTTTTGAGAAAATTCATTCAGCTTTCATTGCTGATTCTACTTTTTCATTTGTTTCGCTTTGAAACGGAAACGGCAGTTTTTATAGCTGTTTGTACATTTGTTGGCAGTGAAATAGCGATTTTTGCTTACTTCATTCATTTATTTGTCATCCAGTATCAAAGGATGAAGAAATTGCCGTTTGAGCAGATGTCTGGTATGAGTGTGTGGAAAAACTTGATGGGGGTGTCTATCCCTACAACTGGTCTACGGATATTTCATGCTTTAACCCATGCGATCCAACCATTTTTAATAAAAGCGGCATTGCTAAAGTCTGGAATCAGTACGGATATTGCCACTGAACATTTTGGGATGGTTGCAGGTGTAGCAATGACAATTGGAATGTTTCCTGCTTTTATTGCTCATTCCTTTATGGTTATGCTCATTCCTACTGTTTCAAGAGCATATGCTGAAGAGAAGCATAATTACTTACGGCGGTTACTTCAACAAGTATTTTTTATCACCTTCTTGTATGGTGTTCCATCTGTTACCATTTTTTATTTCTTTGCCGAACCTTTAACTAGTACATTTTTCCACTCAATAGAAGCAAGTATATATGTGCAATTACTGTGGCCATTCTTTCTGTTACACTTTTTTATTTTCCCTATGCAAGCATTTCTTATTGGTTTGGGTCTTATGAAAGATGCCTTTTATCATGCTGTGTGGTCAACACTTATATCTTTTGTTGCGATGTATGTATTTGGATCAATGGAAAGTCTGCAAATGCATGGCGTAATTTTAGGCATTAATATGGGAGCCATTTTATTAATGTTCATGCATTACATGACGATATGTAAGAAGATTGGTGTTACTTGGTTTCTTACAAAACAAACAAGTTTTTATTAAAAAAATAAAAAACACTGTAGGGGAAGAAGGTCTATCATTCGTCTATTAGGGTAAGAAAAGATATAAAGGAGGAAAGGGTAATAGACCCAGATGAAGTATGGAAGCAACAATTAATTACACATTCGAAAATTATGTGAGCGAGTATGCTCAATCATTATACAGATACATTTATTCTTTAATTAAACATCCCCAAAGAGCGGAGGATTTACTCCAAGAAGCCTTGATTTCAGCTTATTTAGCTTTCCCTTCCTTGAAAGAAGAAACGAATATTAAAAATTGGTTATATAAAATTGCATTAAACAAATGTAGGGATCAATGGAGAAAACAACAAAGTGAACGACAATTTTTAGAAGAGAGGCTACCTACTCTATATGAGGAAGCCAAATCTCCAGGGGCCGATGAATTGTTTGTTAAAAAAAGTAATCGAGAAGAAGTAGAGAAGATTATCTTTTGTCTACCTGAAAAATATAAAGAACCACTATATCTTTATTACTTCGAACAAATGTCATTAAAGGAAATAAGTGAAGCAACAAAGCTACCTCTCTCGACAATTAAGACAAGGTTGAGGAGAGGAAAAGCTAAACTTCATCCAATGATTGTAGAAGAAAAATAACCTAAGGAAAAATCCCTAGGTTATTTTTCTTCTTGTTGATTATTATAATAATTAACGGAAGTCATAGCACCTTCACTGACCATTTCATTATCGCGGGTGTCTTGTGGATCGGGATGTCCGGCTTTCATTTCATATTGATCCTCACTATTAGTTGGAAGATAACTTTTCATTTTATGTGTGAGTGTCTGTAACTTTTCACGATTTTCCTTCTTAGCAAGTAATAGTAAACTTGTTACGCCAACTCCTGCAATAATAAAGTTCTTTGGACGAGATTTCATATTAACTCCTCCTTCATTTTATGGAAAGTTTATTTCTTGCATGTATTATAATTACCCGTTTCATTTAAATATAAACATATGGTTTTGTTATGTTCATTTTCAGGGAATGTTAAAGTAGGAGGGTGAGAATGAATGGATACAAAAGAGATGAATAATTGGCGTTGGCTTAATTTTTTTGAACCAGAAGCAAACAAACATTTAGCATTCCCTTTTTATAAAGAAGAAATTGAAATGTGGATCGAGCATATATCTTCTCAAGAATCAAATCATCTCCATTTGCGATCAACGGAAGGGAAAAGCTACATTTGTGGATCGCTCATCTATGAACAAAAGCTTAATCAACAAAAAGAATATAAGCTTCTCCATTATTTTCTAACAGAACATGTACTGATAACGAGTGAATTTGAACAGGATAGTCATATAAATGATGATATGTTGGAAGCTGAAAATGCAGTTGCGGGTTTCTCTATTCTTTTAGCGGAGATTTTAAAGAATAGTATTAAAAGAATTGATGATTTTGAGTTGAAATTAAACGATTTACTTTGGGAAATCAAACAAAAGAACAGTATTGATCGATTAGAAGAAATTTTTCAGCTAAGACATGAAGTGTTAGTTTGGAAAAACTTTATGATTCCAATTATAGAATTATCGTTTGGCTTGGAAGAAGCATTTTCAAGGGAAATTGTTGAGACAAAGCATTTTAAAAATATGAGAAAAAGGTTAGAAAGAGGAAATATGTTAACGAAAGAGTATATTGAAGAAATTGATCACCTTGTACATTTTGAAGAAATGGTATCCTCCCATCGAGGAAATGAAGTTATAAAAACTTTAACAGTTATTACGACATTATTTACACCAATTAGTGCATGGGGAGCTCTTTGGGGGATGAATTTCTCATTTATGCCAGAATTAGATGAGAAATGGGGATACGCAGGTGCATTGGTCATTATTATTCTATCTACTGTAGCTGTCTATATGTTACTGGTGAAAAAAGGATGGACAGGGGACACACTCAGGCCAAAAAAGAAGAATTCATTTTTTAAATAACGGTAATGAGGTATGATATATAAAGGTATCCTTTGATACTTTTATGAAGGGAGAAAATAGTGTGAGTGAATCAAAGTTTTGTAAAGAATCATATGTTGTAAAAACAAGTATTGTTCAACCACCAGATACAAATGGACATGGAACGCTGTTTGGTGGGAAGTTAATGGCTTATATAGATGATATTGCTGGGATTGCAGCTATGAGGCATTCAAGAAAAGCGGTTGTAACAGCGTCAACTGATTCAGTTGATTTTTTACACCCTATTTACGCTGGTAATGCGGTTTGCTTAGAAGCATTTGTTACATATACAGGCAGGTCTTCAATGGAGATATTTGTAAAGGTTATATCAGAAGATCTCTTAACAGGAGATAGAAATATTTGTGCTCTATCTTTCCTTACAATGGTAGCGCTTGGTGAAGATGGGAAACCAGCGCCCATTCCTAAAGTTGTACCCGTGACTGACGAAGAAATGAGCCTATATGAAAGTGCGAAAGAAAGAGCGGAACATAGAAAGCGCAGAAGGAAGGATAGTGAAAAAAGGGCACAAAGCTTTGGAACTGAACTTCCGTGGAGAGAATAGATTCCTTTCTTAAGTGTAATAACAGGGGTTATATGAATGAGTACTAAAAATAGCTTGCCAATGGGCGAGTTATTTTTATTTGAAAAGAACTTCCTCATGTAAAATAAGAAAAATGAATAATTATTCATTTTAGGCAGGAAGATTCATTTACCACATAGAATATTAATAAAGTTACTGCGATGAAATGAAAGATTTCGAGGACAATTATATACTGAAATCATTACCGCTATACTGTAATCCTATTGAAAAATCATGTGAATTTTAGAGTAACGAATTTCTTTCTATTTTATGTTTGCATTTCCATGTCCTTGCTACAGCTTAAGGTATTTTATTGATAAAAGGGAGGCTTAACATGTCTGTATTACTTGAGCTTGAAGAAATGACGGATAAAATGAATAATCAACCAGAGTATATTGTAAATGAAAAAAATAGAGTGTTTCAAGTGGATTTAAAAGAAAGTGGCCCCATTCAAATTGTTTTATGCGATGGAAAGGTAAGTGTAATTGAAGGGGAAGCTGACGATCCTGCGGTTAAATTAAGAATGAGTGATAGCCACTTTTCTAGTCTATTAAAAGGTGATTTAAACACGACGGTAGCCTTTATGACAGGTGGTTTAAAGGTTGAAGGTAATGTTGGGTTAGCATTGAAGCTTCAGGAAATATTAAAAAAATATCAATCTTTATAAGAGGTAATGTGTTAAGGCAGGCGTTCAAGTAAACACCTGCCTTAAACTCATTTTAATTGTAAGACCATATGAATTTCATCATAATAATGTCCTTCCACTTTTAAAGCACGAGGTTCGTGAGCATATGAGCGGAAACCTAGTTTTTTGTATAATTTTATTGCAGGTTGATTATCTGCCATGACAGTTAAATGTAATTGTTCGATAGTCGTACTAACTTGTGCTTTTTCTATGACCGTGTTCATTAATTGTTTTGCCATTCCGAGCCCTCTAAATTCCTCTCGTACAAATAAACCAACGATATGTCCTTTATGGCGCATTTTTAATTTACTTTCATATAACAAAGTGATGATACCGCCTAATTTACCTTCATGAAAAGCACCGTAAGTGATTGCTTGACTAGAGTGCAATCTCTTTTCGATATCCTGTATTGATTGCTGTACTTCTTCTTCAAAACTAGAGGCAAAACTTTCTGGATGTTGTTTAAGTCCAACTAGACGTATTTGTTTGAAACTTTCGGCATGTTCATTATGTAAAGGTATGACTTTCATTTTATTCTCCTCAACGTTTATAAAAATTATGATAGAGCTCGTTTCTTTAAATGGAAATTAGGGTACTAATAATAACAGCAACTTACGGGATGGGGCATGGTAATGATAGGTAGAAGAAGAGTAGAGTTTTTATTTGTATTCATTCTGATGGTTACATTATATATCGGACTTTTTATGGCAACAAGTATAATGACTACGATAATGTGCCTTGTATTTTATAGTTTGGCAATATTAGTGATATGCTATTCCATTATGCTGGAAGATCGAACCCCACAGCATACATTATTATGGATGTATGTAATCGTATTCTTTCCGGTGTTTGGATATTTATTTTATTTATTTTCAGGGCAATTATATATGAAAGGGTATTTATTTAAAAGTAAACGTAGCAGAGATAGAGATGAATGGAAACGCTTAATGCATAGAGAAGAGGAACAAGATATATCATTCCTCCAAGATGGCCAGCTTCGATTTGCGGAATTTGCTAATCATTCATCATTAACTCCGATTAGTACGAAATCTAAAGCAACCATTTTAAAAAACGGTGATGAAACTTTTTTTGAAATAAAGAGAAGGCTGTTACAGGCAAAAAAATTCATTCATATGGAATATTACATTTTTCGTTCTGATCGCTTAGGAAAAGAAATAATGAAGATATTGATGGATAAAGCCAAGCAAGGAGTAGAAGTGTTATTTATTTACGATGCAGCTGGGAGC
Source organism: Cytobacillus kochii (assembly GCF_020171845.1). Classification (GTDB taxonomy): domain Bacteria; phylum Bacillota; class Bacilli; order Bacillales; family Cytobacillaceae; genus Cytobacillus; species Cytobacillus kochii. Next base: position 333,138 of record NZ_JAIVAM010000002.1, read on the forward strand.
TTAACACTGCATACGGAAGATATCAACCAGATGTTGGATGCTGGCATCCGAGTAAAACCATTCTCGCCTTTAAAGTATGGTTTTTTTAATCAGAAATTTAATTTTAGAAATCACCGTAAGATTATCATCATTGATGGAGAGATCGGCTTTACGGGTGGATTGAATGTTGGAAATGAATATTTGGGAGAAGATAAGCAAATTGGATTTTGGCGAGATACCCATCTTTTATTAAAAGGTGAAGCTGTCTATATACTACACACGATATTTTTATTAGATTGGGAATATGTTGCTAATGAAGAGGTACTGGATAAATATCGTAATGATAGGAAGCCTATACATAAAAAAGATGATGTGGTAGACGGAGCGCTTCAGGTCGTTGCCAGTGGACCAGATACGCAACAGGGAATTATGGGGGATTTTTATTATTCGATGATTTCGTCTGCTGATTATTCTATTTGGATTGCTACCCCTTACTTTGTACCAGATGAAGCCATTCGTACGGCATTAAGAGTAGCTGCGGCAAAAGGGGTTGAAGTGAGAATTCTCGTCCCTGAAATTAATGATAGTTTTTTTACGCAATATGCTAGCCGTTCTTATTTTTCTGAACTTCTTCGCTATGGAGTAGAGATCTATTCATATAAAAAAGGTTTTCTTCATCAAAAAATAATTATTATTGATGGGAATTTAGCCAGTATTGGTACTGCTAATATGGATATGAGAAGTTTCCATTTGAACTTCGAGGTAAATGTTTTTCTATACGGGACAAGTTCTATTAGAGATTTAGTTGCTCATTATGAAGATGATATGAAAGATAGTTTTAAAATAAGTCCGGTACAGTTTTACAAAAGAGGGTTATTTGAAAGAACAAAAGAGTCATTTGCGAGATTATTTTCTGGTGTACTTTAAAGTTCGGAACATTGTTTTGAACTGTTCGTAACCATATGAAAGAATCGGAAGCTGGTTCTTAAATGCAAAAAGAAGAGCATCCATTCTTTCTTTGCTTTTGATCTTAAGTTTTACTGGCTAGTATACAGTTAAGATTTATTTAAGAAGTCACATAGGGGAGTAGGTATCTGCTTGAATTGAACAATAATAGTAGCATTTTTAACGTTGCTAACATGGCTTCTTTACTTTTAAGCAAATCATTATCGTTTTCACTAACAATCCCATAGAATGGAGATATTAAATATTGGGGGTTCGCCATTGGAACTTATAGCTAGTCTTACTTATATAAAAGTTGTGCGTAAAATTGATTGGAATGTCCAGAAGTATGAGGAAATAGAAAGTGAAATTAAACTCTTCGATAAGAAAATTATATGGAGTGAAGACGAAATAGATATACATGCTGTGTTTGATATTTCATTTAGAGAATCGAAAAAAAAGCTAGGTACATTGTATTTACATACTAATCGTGGTGTATATCCTTTTTATATGAAAGATGTACCTAAGCATTTTATAGAGCAATATCGAAATCTAATTAAAAAATGACTAAGATTGGATTTCTCTTCATACGATCCTTGTTATTATTAGAGATTGTATTTCTTCATTTACCTATTTTAAAGATGTCCACGAGAATACTATCGTCTTCACTATCAGTAAACTACCCTTTATTTAACTCTGCTTCCATGACCAATCGTTTTCTATAGCTGATCTTTGAAAGAAACAGTCCGAGTTCATATAGTCCAATTAATGGAAAGAGTACGAGTATTTGTGAGAAAAAGTCTGGTGGCGTAATGAGCGCAGAAACAACAGCAAGCACCACATATGCGTATTTTCTTACTGACTTTAGCATTTCTGGGGATACGACCCCGATATTTGTGAGAAAGACTAGTAATAATGGAACTTCAAATAGAAACCCAAACGGAATAGTAGAAATCAATAAAAATGAGAAATATTCTCGAGCAGTAATCATCATAGAAAAATTACTTTCGCCAAGGTGCATGAGAAAACCATAAATGGTTGGGAATACAATGAATAAACCAAATGATAAGCCAATGGCGAAGCTACAAATAATTCCTGGAATGAACATGATTGAGATTTTTGCTTCTTTATCATTTAATGCAGGTCTAATAAATAGCCATGCTTGAAAAGCAATGAAGGGAAGGGAAATGCCGAGGCTAATGCTACCGGCAATCCCTGTGTATAGTCTAATGACATCTAATGGCCCTAGCATGACGAGATCATAGTCATTAGCTAGAATGGGAATAAGGTGGTTAATAAACACTAAGCAAAGGATAAAACAAAAGGTAAAGAAGACAATCGATCGAATGAGCACTTTTCTTAAATCAGTTAAATGCTCCACTAGTGTTTGGTCATTATTCTCCATCTTTACAGCCCCCATCACAGATGTTATTTAGATTCCTCTTCATTTTTAGCAGCCACTGTCAAAGTTTCCTTCTCATTATCGTCCATAATTTCTCTTGTCGATCTTTTAAATTCAGCTAATGTTTTTCCGAAAGCTGAACCAATTTCAGGTAGTTTTTTTGGTCCAAATATAATTAAGGTGATGACAAGGATAATGATTAAACCTGGTATTCCGATATTTGTTAAACCCATTACAAATCAACCCCTTTCCTACTAATTAGGCGAGCATGCCACCTTCTTTGCTATATTTGAGGATACCTTCTGCTGCTCTGAATGCGAGTGCACCAACAGTTGCCGTTGGGTTATAGCCCCCATTATGCGCAAAAGCAGAGGCACCTACAACAAATACATTCTCAGCATCCCACATTTGCAGAAAATTATTAACAGCAGATGTTTCCGGTTCAGCGCCCATAATGACACCACCTGTATTATGGGTTGTTTGATATGGCACAATATCATAACTTTCAAGATTCGAACGTTCATTTACTTTATCTGCGCCCATTTCAAGCATAATTTGATCTGCAATTTTGCCGATATAGTTATAAAGCTCTTTATCTTGTTCTGTAAAGTCATAAGTTAAACGAAGCAATGGTAGACCATAAGCGTCTTTGTACGTCGGATCAAGGTCCATAAAATTATGTTGTACAGGCATGGAAGCACCTTGTGTTCCAATATTGAGTGATCTTGTAAAATACTTAATGGATTGTGCCTTAAACTCAGCTCCCCAGTTTGGTGTACCAGATGGAACGGTATTTGAGCCAATCGGTCGTTTACCTGATTGATTAATGGAGATAGAGCCGCCATGGATAAAGTTTAGATCTGAGTGATCAAAGTTATCACCATTATAATCATCAATTGTTGCACCTAATGCTCCTGCCCCCATAAAAGTGTTAAAGCGTTCTTCTTCAAAAAAGCCTGTAGAGCCAGGGAGAATCTGATAACAATAGTTTTTACCAATCACACCAGTCCCGTTTTCTGGGTTATAGGCTTTGCCTATTTTTGAATGGAGAAGTAGTTTCGTATTATTCATGACATAGCTCGTAAGCACGACTGTATCAGCCGGTTGAATGAATTCTTCTTTCGTTAATACATCTACGAATTTCACACCGGTTGCTTTTCCACCTTCATGGATGATTTCAGTTACATTAGCAAAATTGCGTATATCTACATTGCCTGTTTCCTTAGCATAAGGAATGACGGCAACAGTTGGATCTGCCTTTGCACCGTATTCACAACCAAAGCGTTCGCAAAATGCACAATATTGACAGTTAGCAATCTTTGCACCGTACATGTTCTCATATGGTTCACTTAAATTAGCTGAAGGCATATGGTATGGATGCATACCTAATGAGTTTGTTGCATCTTTAAACCGTTTGGTTAATGGTGTCTCTTTCATCGGTGGTGTCGGATATGGATTGGAACGTTCCGGTCCAAAATGAGCTTCTTCACCACTAATACCAGCGACCTTCTCATATTTATCAAAATATGGTTCCAATTCGTCGTATGTAATGCCCCAATCCTGAATTTGTAATCCTTTGATTTTACTTTCACCATATTTTTCAATTGTTTTTGATCGAATTTCAAAATCATAAGGCAAAAAACGGAAGGATTGGCCGTTCCAGTGAACACCAGAACCACCAGAACCTTCACCTAATAGGAAAGAACCAAGTTGACGCATTGGAAGGGCTCTTTCCTTTTGATTATTACGGAAAGTCAAACTTTCCTTTGATAAATCTTGCATTAATTCATAACGAATAGCATAACGAAGCTCATCGTGTACGACATAATAATCTTTCAAGCCTCTTTCTTTACCTCGTTCTAATCCAACAACCTTTAATCCTTCCTTACCAAGCTCGGCAGCAATAATGCTACCAGCCCAGCCCATACCGACGATGACGACATCGGTTTTAGGTAATTTTTCAGCCATTGTATTTCCTCCTGTTCAATCCACTTATTTTGTATAAGAATGTAGGGCTTGTGGTTCAATTTCCATAAATTCATCTGATTCAATTTTGTCGTAATAACTCATTTGATGCCCAGGATAGTTTTTCATTTTCCAGCCTTCCATATTAATATTTCCTCCATATGCAGGGTCAGCATATACGCCTTCAATCGTGGCTGCTCTGAGAATATTAAAAAAGGTTTTGGATGTTACTCCTTTGAGCTCAACCTCATCATTTTGGAAGGAAGTTAAGATAGCATCTTGTTGTTCGCCTTCCAAGTCAGGGAAATTCTTATCGTGTTTGTCATTGGCCACTTTTTGCAATGCCTTTATTCCTGTATCAAATACTTCATGTCTCTTAAGAGGGGATTGATAACCTTGGAAGTTAGATCCTGGAAAGAAAGGCCCTTGCATATATTCACGAGCATTGTTCCCCCAAGAACCAGCGAGCGAGTGATCTATATAATAGGCAACGCCTAATTCATCAGCTCCTGGACCGTTATCATCGCTTGGGAAAATTCTTTCAGAAGCAGCGACTAAAACGGCAAACATTTCAGGGTTTGTAAAATAAAGAGGTGCTTGTAGAAAGCTGGTTCCTTGATGTTCCCCTTGTGTATTTGTACCTTCTTGCTCATCATTCATATTGGCACCAATGAGCCCACCGATGATTCCTCCACCGACAAGTCCACCTGCTACGTAACCAGAGTTTCTAATAAAGCGCCTTCTTGACATTTTCTTTTCAGAGTGTTGTTCTGCCATTCGTAAAAAACCTCCTTTTTTCGTATTATGTTTATAAAGTGTTCCGATTATCCAGATTTATTCATTTTTGGGCATAAAAAAAACGACAGAAGTATTCTGTCATTTTTATCATGTTACTTGTTATTTTCTATCTTTCAGTAAACCAATTAGTCTAAGTAAGTTTAGGAAGAGATTAATAAAATCTAAATACAAATTCAAAGTGTAAGTTGGGATTTGACTTTTTTTAATACCGTATCTTTTCAAACGATTAAAGTCATATAGAATATAGCCACTGAATATAAGGACACCTATAAATGAATAAATGAGTAGTGAAGTGTCATCTAATGGCCAAAAGATTCGTATGATAGCCATGATGATAAAGGCAAGTAAGGCAATTGATAATATACCGCCTAAAAAACTAAAATCTTTATTTGTAATAGTGGCATAGCTCGCAATAAAAATAAAAATGATAGTTGTTGCTATGAGCGTCATTAGTATCGTTTGCATACCTATTGAAGACACATATTGATATAGAATGGGATAAATAGACAAGCCAGATATAAAGGTAAATAAGAATAAGAAAAAGTAGGAAATCCCCTTTTTTCGTCTAAGAAAAAAAGCGATGATTAACATAATTACTTCAATTATCTTGATCGGAAGAAAATACTGACTTGGAACAACTGTACCAAGAAAGACCCCAATAGTGGCAATAGCAAGAGAAATCATAAAAATAATAATAACACGACGAAAATATTGTTTTTGAATAGATGATGGCATTGGACCACTTCTTTCTATATAAGATTACCTGTGTGTTTAGATGCAGGAGCATTTATGTGGGAAATAGGAAAAAGAACAAATGATATGATGAGATGTCTATCATTTGTTCTTTCATATTTTTATTTAGGACTCATGATTTTGTTTTTTGCTTATATCAAGTGAGTTCTGCTCTTGTCTTTGCAACAAGTCACGAATTTCGATTAGTAATTCTTCTTTTGCATCTTTTTCTGGCGGTTCAGGCGTAGTCTCTTCTTCTTCTTTTTTCCTAATTCTTTTGTTCATAAATTGGACAAAAAGAAATATGGAAAAAGCGACAATCAAAAAGTCGAAAACGGTTTGAATAAATTGTCCATATAGTATAACAGATTCCCCAAATGGAGGGGAATAAGAGAGTTTTGTGAAATCGACTCCACCGATAAAAATTCCAAGAATAGGCATAATCAGATCATTCACTAGAGAAGTAACAATTTTTCCAAATGCTGCCCCAATAATGACCCCGATTGCCAGGTCTAACACATTCCCTTTCATAGCAAATTTCTTAAATTCTTGTAACATAGTAAAAAATCCCTCCAAATCAAAAAGTAGTTCTTATGTTGAATTCTTTAAGAAACATTGTATATAAATATTTAAACATAGTAAACGGGAGAATTCAGGACATTAAGTTTACTTTACGATTATTTATTCTGTTTGTAGTATTGTTTCAGATTTGTTACAATTTAGAATGTCAATAAAGAAATGTATGATAGCTTAAAAATAAAATTGACAACTAGTCTTTCATAAAAAAGGACTTTACTTAGAATATTAAGCACTTGGCAAGGGCCAAGTGATTTTTGTTGATAGGGAGATTTAAATGAAGAAATATTTATATATATTAATGTTAACTACGCTCATGTCTGGTTGCATGAATGAGTCAAAGGTGAATAAACAAGAAATGGAACCAAGTTCAACTGTTGCTCATGAAGCAGATGAAGTAGAAAAACAACAGGTGGCGGTCCTTAAAGAAAATGCCATTTACGAAACAACAATGGTGGATGGGGATAAAAGTTATGAAGTATATATTTCCTCAAATCAAGATGATAGCAATCAATATTCATTTTTTGTTGCTGAAGAGAATGGTAAACTGGCATATAGCCAAGAGCTTGCCTATGAGAAATTCAATAAGAATAATATCTATTCACTGAATACAAATAAACAAACGCTTATTATATTATCGCTTGAAAAGAGTGAGGAAGTATCGTCACTTCGTGTTATTTCAATGGACCAAGGGATATTGAGAGAGGTACCGATTGAAGGCGGAGAATTGCTTAACTTAACAGATAGAAAACTTAAATCCTTAAGTCAAAATATCCTTCAATCAGCCTATCCAGTTAATCAAAATGAATCGATTTTTCGCAGCTGGGAATTACAAAAAGATCCATTAGTCCTTTCCCTTTATGATGAAGCAACGGTAACTGAAGATTCTGGTGCTTATCAAACTTTATTAGATCAGTCTTGGATGGATATTTGGAGCGAGACGGAAGAAGTGTTTTATCCTTATGAAAATATCGAATTGACTAAAGAAGTGATTGAAAGAGCGAAAATGGGTATACCTATGGGTGGCCCTTATCCAATTGGTACGAACATAGAAGACATAAAAAAATCTAATCCTTATTACATTCAAGAGGGAATACTTCATGGTCAACAGTATTTAATGTATCCAGAAACAATCTACTACTATAACAGAGAAGATGGGGCTGTATCTACTGTTGCCATCCCAGGGGAAAGATTACAATCTTCATTAGCAGATCTCAAGAAGTTATTAGGAGATCCAGTTAAACAAGAAGAGGAGAACGGTTTAATCTATTCTGAATTTCTTGCAGATAAATATGTTCTTAAAACCTATACGAATGAATCAGGAGAGATCAAGCAAATCTCATTAAGCAAGCAATAAAACATTAGATTTTGATCATAGGTAGGCTGCGAAATTTTTAAAAACAAGATAGTAGCAGCCTATTTGTGCTGCCTAAATTCAAAGGATTCTCGCATGGCAATTCGCTCAGCAAGAAAAACAGAACTGAGCGCTTTGCAAAAGGGATCAGCAAATCACTCAGAGAGAAACTAGAGAGTGAGCGCTTTGCAAAAGGAGTTTGCAGATCACTCAGCAAGAAAGCAGAGAGTGAGCGCTTCGCAAAAGGAGTTTGCAGGTCACTCAGCAAGAAAACAAGAACTGAGCGCTTTGCAAAAGGGATTAGCAAATCACTCAGAGAGAAAGCAGAGAGTGAGCGCTGCGTAAAAGGAATTTGCAGGTCACTCAGCAAGAAAACAAGAACTGAGCGCCACGCAAAAGGAGTTAGCAAGTCACTCAGAGAGAAAGCAGAGAGTGAACGCTTTGCAAAAGGAGTTAGCAAGTCACTCAGCAAGAAAACAAGAACTGAGCGCTTTGCAAAAGAGATCAGCAAGTCACTCAGAGAGAAAGCAGAGAGTGAGCGCTTTGCAAAAGGAGTTAGCAGGTCACTCAGCAAGAAAGCAGAGAGTGAGCGCTTTGCAAAAGGAGTTAGCAAGTCACTCAGAGAGAAAGCAGAGAGTGAGCGCTTTGCAAAAGGGATCAGCAAGTCACTCAGAGAGAAAGCAGAGAGAGAGGGCTTCGCAAAAGGAGTTAGCAGGTCACTCAGCAAGAAAACAAGAACTGAGCGCTTTGCAAAAGGAGTTTGCAAGTCACTCAGAGAGAAACTAGAGAGTGAGCGCTTTGCAAAAGGAGTTAGCAGGTCACTCAGCAAGAAAGCAGAGAGTGAGCGCTTTGCAAAAGGAGTTAGCAGGTCACTCAGCAAGAAAGCAGAGAGTGAGCGCTTTGCAAAAGGGATCAGCAAGTCACTCAGAGAGAAACCAGAGCATGAGCGCTCCGCAATAATCTGTTCCTCAAATAGCAATATTACTTAGAGTAGTAGGAATAACAATAAAGTATGATTCACAAAAAACAGAATGCTCAGGGGGCGTGCTTACACGTTCACAAAAGATAATGTATTCACAAAAAAACACGAAAAGTAGACCTAAACGATAGAGTTTAGGTCTATAAGAGGCTTAACATATTTATTCTAGTCTAGTGCTTACGTAATATTTGGTCATTCATTGTTAAAATGCCCAATCCCCTTTACGGAATACAGGCTCTGTTGTACCATCTTCAAGGATACCGTCAATATCCATTTCAGAGGAACCGACCATAAAGTCTACATGGGTGATACTTTCGTTTAATCCGTTTGTTTCTAGCTCTTCACTATTCATTTTTTTGCCACCTTCTACACAGAAGGCGTAGGCGCTGCCGATAGCGAGGTGATTCGATGCATTTTCATCAAATAATGTGTTATAGAAAAGAAGGTTTGATTGAGAAATTGGTGATTGAAATGGTACAAGCGCGACTTCACCCAGATAATGAGAGCCCTCATCTGTCTCAACTAGTTGTTTTAAAATTGCTTCGCCTTCCTCAGCTTTATAATCAACTATTCTTCCATCTTTAAAAGTAATGGAGAAGCGGTCAATAATGTTACCACCATAACTAAGTGGTTTTGTGCTTGCGACAGTGCCATTTACACCATATTTATGTGGCACTGTGAACACTTCCTCTGTTGGCATGTTTGCCATGAATTCATGACCGTTTTCATTGACGCTTCCAGCACCAATCCATAAATGTTTTTCTGGTAATTCAATCGTCAAATCTGTTCCTGGTGCGGTGTAATGTAATTTTTTATAACGTTTTTCGTTTAAGTATTCTACTTTTTCGTGTAATATTTGATCATGATCTTTCCATGCTTGGATAGGATCATCTAAATCAGTTCGTGTTGCTTTAAAGATAGCATCCCAGAGTAAGTTGACTCGTTCCTCTTCTTTTGCGTCAGGGAACACCATATTCGCCCAAGCTTGAGAAGGTGCGGATATTACTGTCCAGCTTACTTTATCTGTTTGCACAGCTTTACGATATTTTGCTAATGCTTGACCTGATGCTTTTTGGAATGTGCTGATTTTCTCAGGGTCAATTCCTTTCAGTAAGTCAGGGCTAGAAGAGACAATCGCAATAAAAGCTGCTCCGTTTTCAGCTAATTCTTCCGTTTCACGCGCACGCCATTTCGGATACTCTTTAAAGGAATCAATCGGTGCTAATTCATACTTTGTACGAGAAACAATATCATCATTCCAGTTCACAATAACTTGATCAGCACCAGCTTCATAAGCATTTTTTACAATTTTTCGAACCAATTGGGCAGAATCAATAGAAGTATTGATGACTAATGATTGACCTTTTTGAATATTGACACCCACTCTAACTGCTAATTCTGCATATTTGTCGAGCTTTTCTTCAAAAGTACTCATACTATGTACACTCCCTTTGTCAAAAACTTCTTACTTATTGTAACTTTTCTATAGGAAAAAAGAAACTTTTTATCTTCATGACAAAATAGAGGGAAGAACTACACGGTTTACATGGTAAAACATATGCAAGAAGTTGCTCATGATATAACAAAAAAACTGCCAAAACAGCAAGATTCTTACTGGATTGACAGTGTTATGTTTACTCTTTATCTTCCATTGCTTGTTTTAACAAGTCACCAAGGCTCGTACCGAATTGATCATTTTTAGCAGAGTATTTCTGAACAAGCTTTCTTTCTTCACGTTTATTGACTTTTTGTTTCTTATCTGCCGCTTTTTCAACCACATTACATTTGCGACATTGGAAGTAGGTGCCGGCTTTCCCGTTGTGAACTTCCATCTTTTTATGACATTGAGGACAACGACGATTAGAAAGCTTTGGATCTTTTCTTTTTCTGAAGTTACAATCAAGACTCGAACAAACGAGGATTTTTCCATCTTTCGTATTCCGTTCTTTTAAGAAAGAGCCGCATTCAGGACATTTCGATCCGGTTAAGTTATGGGCGCGGTAAGACTTATCACTTTTCTTTACTTCGGATACAATTTGCTTCGTTTGTTGTCTAATTTTCTTTAGAAAGTCATCACGTTTTGCTTTTCCATGTGCGATTGCTTCAAGTTCTTTTTCCCATTTAGCTGTTAATGCTGGGGATGTTAATTCATCATTTACAAGATCCATTAACTGCTTTCCTTTTTGGGTGGAATGAAAGCGCCCGTTTTGTCTTTCCACTACTTCTGATGAGATAAGCCTTTCGATAATTTCGGCACGCGTTGCAGGTGTACCTAAACCGAATTTCTCCATCCCTTGTAACAGATCGGCTTCACTTAAGCGAGCAGGGGGCTCTGTTAATTTTTTTACCGTCTCGACTGTATGAACTTGCAGCTGTTTCCCTTGTTGTAACTGATTCAACGCAGTCTTTGAATTTTGTTCATTCGTAGATGAATGGAGCGTTTTAAACCCTAAGTCAATGATATGGGTTTCTTTAGCTACGAACGTTTCACCAGCTATATCTAACTTTAATAGTATACTCTCATATTGATATGGCGGATAAAATAAAGCAAGGAATCGCTTAGCAATGATATCAAATAATTTTTTCTCATCTGTTGATAAATCACTGAGATGTACTCTTTGTTCTGTTGGTATGATAGCATGATGATCCGTCACTTTACTATTATTAAATACCTTTTTGGCAAGTACCTTACCCTTTTTCGCAAGCAAAGGTTTTACTTCTGTACTATAAGCACCAGCAATTGCCTCTAATCTTTCCATCATTGTACTTTCCATATCGCTTGTTAAATAACGAGAGTCTGTACGTGGATACGTTACGATTTTATGTTGTTCGTACAATTTTTGCAGTACAGATGATGTTTTTTTAGCTGAGAAGCCGAATTTTTTATTGGCATCACGTTGTAGCTCAGTTAAATCATATGGAAGTGGTTGTGCTTCACTTCTTTCTTTCCGAGTAATCGATTGCACTGTTGCTTTGGCTTTTGTTGTTTGTTTTTTAATCGTTTCAGCTTGATCACTATGAAAAATTCGTTTCTCACCATTGTTTTCCCATTCTGTTTCTAATACGCCTACTTTTGCATGAATCATCCAATAATCCTGTGGGGTGAATTTCTGGATTTGCTTCTCACGATCCATAATAAGGGAAAGCGTTGGAGTTTGCACTCTACCAGCAGAAAGAGGTTCTTGATACTTCGTTGTTAATGCACGTGAAATATTTAATCCAATGAGCCAATCTGCTTCAGCTCTGCAAACAGCAGAATCATATAAATTTAAAAAGTCTTTCCCTGGTTTAAGGTTTTTAAATCCTTGTTGTATTGCTCGATCGGTGACAGATGAGATCCAGAGGCGGTGGATTGGCTTTTTCCATTTAATCTTCTCTAAAATCCATCTAGCAACTAACTCACCTTCACGCCCAGCATCAGTTGCGATAATAAAGTCTCCTACATCATTTCGCTTGGAAAGATGCTCGACCGTTTTAAATTGATGACTTGTTTGCTTCATTACCTTGATGCCCATCTTATCAGGAATAATTGGCAGGTCTTCTAGTTTCCATTGTTTGTATTTGCTATCGTAATGTTCGGGCATCTTGAGTTCTATTAAGTGACCAAGCGCCCAAGTAACAATATAATGCTTGCCTTCTATATAGTTTTTATGCGACTGATTGCATCCTAATACTCTGGCTATTTCTCTGCCGACACTTGGTTTTTCGGCTAATACTAATGATTTCATATTTTCTCCCTTCCAAAAAAAACAATCTCCTAAACTAAAGGGTCGTTAATTATTATAGCGGAAAATGGAATGAATTTATATGGGTTGCTCTATTGCTTTATTTGGCTAACATGGTAATCAGGTAGAATATGGTAAAAATCAATTGACATGAATAAGTACCGCTTTATAATATAGATATAAGACAGATTAAATAGGTGACGTATCATGAGCGTAAATAAAAATGTATTTTTTTTAATAAAAAGACCCAAGTATCATTTCGGTGATACTCGGGTCTTTTCTTTATTTTGCTAATGTGATAAGGAGGTAATAAGATGATTGAATTAACAGGGGAACATCTGACAATAGAGCAAGTGAAAGCGGTTGTCTTTCATGGGGAAGAAGTTAAAATTGCCCGTAAGAGTATAGAAAATGTAGAAAGAAGTCATATGGCTGTAAAGAGAATCGTTGCGGAAGGAAAAACGGTATATGGGATTACGACTGGTTTCGGTAAGTTTAGTGATGTTCATATTGATCGCAAACATGTAGAGGAGTTGCAGATCCATTTAATACGCTCTCATGCATGTGGAGTGGGTGAGGCGTTCTCAGAGGAGGTCTCGCGGGCAATGTTATTGTTAAGGGCTAATGCGCTCATAAAAGGGCATTCAGGGGTTCGTCTTGCATTAATTAATAGACTACTTACTTACCTTAATCAACGAATTCATCCCGTCGTTCCTCAGCAAGGATCCTTAGGTGCAAGTGGTGATTTAGCACCACTATCCCATTTAGCACTTACACTAGTTGGTGAAGGTGAAGTCTTTTTCAATGGACAAAAACAAAAGAGCGCAGAAGTACTACAGGCATGTGATCTTACTTCGCTGACTTTAGAAGCAAAAGAAGGTCTTGCGTTGATTAACGGTACGCAAGCTATGACCGCTCAAGGAGTTATCGCCTATATTGAAGCAGAAAACTTAGCTTTTGAAAGCGAAAAGATTGCAGCTATATCGGTAGAAGCATTAAATGGGATAATCGATGCATTTGATCATCAAGTACATGAAGCTCGTGGTTATCCTGAACAAATCGCAACAGCAAAACGAATGAGGTCATACTTAAGTGGTAGTAAGTTAACTACTGTTCAAGGAGAAATGAGGGTCCAGGATGCCTACTCTATAAGATGTATTCCGCAAGTGCACGGGGCTACTTGGCAAGCACTTAACTATGTGAAAGAAAAGCTCGAAATTGAAATGAATGCTGCAACAGATAACCCTTTAATCTTTGATGATGGAGAAAAAGTAATTTCAGGCGGGAATTTTCATGGTCAACCCATTGCGTTAGCTATGGATTTTTTGAAAATTGCCGTTGCTGAGTTAGCGAATATATCTGAAAGAAGAATAGAAAGGTTAGTTAATCCACAACTCAATCAATTGCCCGCTTTTCTTAGCCCAGAACCGGGGCTGCAATCAGGTGCCATGATTATGCAATATTGTGCAGCTTCACTCGTGTCAGAGAACAAAACACTTGCTCATCCTGCTAGTGTTGATTCTATTCCTTCTTCTGCTAATCAAGAGGATCATGTAAGTATGGGAACAATTGGTGCAAGGCATGCCTATCAAATCATAAAAAATGTAAATAAAGTGATCGCAATTGAATTGATTTGTGCTATGCAAGCGGCTGAATTTAAGGGAATAGATAAAATGGCTAATCATACCCGCTCACTATATGAACAAGGGCGAACCATTGTACCAACAATTAACCAGGATCGTATTTTTTCTAACGATATCGAAAAGTGCACGGAGTGGATTAAAAGTAAAGCTTATCATTAACTTTTTTTATTAAAAAGGCTGTAATCCCTAAGGTTACAGCCTAATAAAAATATTAACGGTTTTCACTTTGTTCAATGCGATTTTTAAAGGCTTCTTGAACGACTAAAAACTCCTCGTCTTCTTGCGCTTCAGTTGATTTTTCTTTTTGATATTGTTCATTAAACGCACCTGGATGCTGTTTGTTCTTATGATTAAAATGTTTACCTCTTGACATAGTGAATCGCTCCTTTCTATTTTATATTTCCCTTCATTCGTTAGGGATATGTAACTGCATGGAGTATAATAAGATGAAGGTGAGGTGTTCATTTAATGGATTTATTCTCAATTTTAGCAGAAGAGAAAATCAAACAAGCGCAAAGACAGGGAGAGTTTGCTCATTTAAAAGGGCATGGTAAGCCATTACCGAAAGATGAACTAAGTGGGGTACCAGAATCTCTAAGAATGTCTTATAAAATAATGAAAAATGCAGGATATACAACAAAAGAAATCGATCTTAGGAAAGAGATGCTAACAATTGAACAATTAATTGCAAGTTGTGAGAATGAAGAGAAAGAAGGAGAACTAAAAAAAGAGCTGAATGAAAAGAGGTTAAAATTCCAATCTTTGTTATCAGAAAGAAAAGTGGCAACAAACACACAAATTTTCAAAAATTATGAACAGAAAATCGAAAACAAGCTTTTTAAATAACCATACAAAATGATGCTATTCATTCATTTTTGTGTGGTTTTTTTATGTATATAAACACAAAAAGACAAATAGGATAAAAGACCTTATTAAGATGCTTCAATTACATAGAAATATGTCGAAATAAAACAAAGAAACCAGTATCTGATAAAAAAGTAATGAGTAAAAAGTTTTGAAGTAAGTATTTTTTGAAGTAGGTGTGATAAGGATGGATAAAACAACTTGGATAGGTGTCATATTAGGAATTATTGCAGTTGTGTTAGGTATGTTTCTAAAAGGAGTAGGACTGGGTGTATTAGTAAATCCGGCTGCCGTTATGATTATTATCGTTGGGACAGTAGCGTCTGTTTTAATCGCTTTTCCAGTCTCTGAAGTGAAAAGAATACCTAAAATAATGGGCGTAATATTCAAAGAAAGAGAGACATTACCGATGTCTCAAATCATTAGCCAATTTGCTGATTGGGCTCAGCTTGCACGTAAAGAGGGGTTGTTATCATTAGAAGTAAGAATAAATGAAATCAATGATCCCTTTTTGAAGAATGGTTTATCACTTGCAGTGGATGGACAGAGTGCCGATTATATTAGAGACGTATTAAATGAAGAAATTGATGCAATGGAAGAGCGCCATCAATCGGCAGCGCAAATATTTTCTCAAGCAGGAACATATGCCCCCTCACTAGGTGTATTAGGTGCAGTAATTGGATTAATTGCGGCATTAGGAAATATGAGCGATATTAACGCATTAGGTGAAGCAATAAGTGCTGCATTTGTGGCTACGATGTTAGGTATCTTTACGGGATATGTATTGTGGCATCCATTTGCAAATAAGTTAAAGAGGAAATCTAAAATAGAAGCTAAACATAAGAGGATGATGATAGAGGGGATTTTATCTATTTTGGAGGGAGAATCTCCACGTGTAATTGAGCAAAAACTATCTTCCTATTTACCAGGAAAAGAAAGAAAAGAATTTATAGAAGAAGGAAGCATAGAATCATGACTAGAAGGAAGAAGAAGAGTCACGAAGATGAGCATGTTGATGAATCCTGGTTACTGCCTTATGCGGATTTACTTACATTATTAGTTGCTTTATTTATCGTCTTATTTGCTTCTAGTGCAATCGATGTTCAAAAGTTTCAAAAAATGTCCACAGCGTTTAATGAGGTTTTTTCTGGAGGTAATGGTGTAATTGATTTTCCTAGCCCAATGCCAGAAGGAAGTATGGCCCCTCAAAAAAAAGAAAGTGTGTCAGCTAGTCAACTGTCTGGTCTTTCTGATGAGGAACAAGATACTGAGGAACTTAAAAAATTAAAAGCCAAAGTTGATCACTATATTATCAGTAATGATATTACTGATAAGTTTGAAACGGAGCTTACAACTGAAGGACTGCTTGTGACGATTCGAGATAATGTATTATTCTCTTCAGGTAGTGCAGAAGTAAGAGCTAGAGATATACAAACAGCAGAAGAAATCTCTGAACTACTTGTGATGAATCCTCCAAGAAATATTATTATTAGCGGACATACAGATAATGTACCGATACGGAATGCTAATTTTGAGTCAAACTGGGAACTCAGTGTAATGAGAGCTGTCAATTTCATGAAAGTCCTTTTACATAATCCAGAACTTAATCCTGAATGGTTTAGCGCCAAAGGTTTTGGTGAATATAAACCTAAAGAATCGAATGATACGGTTACGGGAAGAGAAAGAAATCGTAGAGTAGAAATTTTAATACTTCCGAGAGAATTGACAACCAACAGATAAACTTCGAAAGAGTTTATCTGTTTTTTTATGTAAAACCCCATGAATATAATTAGAATTTGCAGAAATATCAAACTATTGTTTATAATATAGACAAATGTTTTAAGGAGGGGGAGCCATTGAATGAAAAAGAGCAGCAAATTTTAAATTCCATAAAAGATAATCCTTATATTTCACAGTCTGAGCTAGCAGACAGCTTAAGCATTTCTCGTTCTACCGTTGCAGGCTATATTTCCTCTCTTACAAAAAATGGCTATATATTAGGTAGGGCTTATATTTTACCAAAGCAACCATCTATTTTATGTGTGGGCGCTGCCAATATTGATAGAAAATTGCAAGCTGTGGACAGCTTAGATGAAGGGACATCGAATCCTGCGAAAACTGAACAATCAGGAGGAGGGGTAGCAAGGAATATCGCGGAGAATTTGGCTAGACTTGAAATGTCCGTTTCTTTATTATCTGTTATCGGTGAAGATCACGAAGGTACATGGTTGTTTGATCGCCTAAAGCCACTAGTAGATACAACACCATCGATTATTATACCTACTTGCCGAACAGGAACTTATACAGCAGTGTTGGATAAAAAGGGAGAAATGAGAATAGCATTATCTGATATGGGAATTAACGATATCCTCGATATGGAGATAATCGAATCACGATGGGGGTATTTTACTTCGGCTAAAATGGTTGTTCTAGATACAAATTTCCCAAGTGTTATATTGACAAGAGTAATAGAAAAATGTAAACAATTCAACACACCATTATGTATTACGACAGTATCTACAGCGAAAATAAAAAGACTCCCTGCTCAACTATTAGGTGTGAGTTTTCTTATTGCCAATAAAGATGAGGCAAGTTTGCTTTCTGGAGTAAAACTTACAAGTGAAGGAGATTACTTTAAAGCATGTGAAATCATTTTAGCAAAGGGTGTAGAAAGAGTGATAATAACGAGAGGGGAAAAGGGCCTTGTTTTCGCCACACAAGATGGAGAGGCAGGAGCTATTATGCCCCCTTTTGTTCAGGTCGTTGATGTAACAGGTGCTGGAGATGCCTTAGCATCAGGAATTATTTATGCACATCATAAAGGCATGCATATAGAAGATGCTTGTAAAATAGGAATAATCTGTGCAAGTGTAACGCTTACAAGTAAGGAAACGGTTCATCCACAATTAAGCCAAAAGAAACTACAACATGCCTTTCAAGAATATTTTTAGAGGAGTTGTTACAAATGAGAAAAGATTGGTTAGATTACTCTGATGAGGTGATCGAAGCAAAAAAACAGTTAAAACCAATTGTCGCACTCGAATCAACAATCATCTCTCACGGTATGCCTTACCCTCAAAATGTGCAAACAGCCAAAGAAGTTGAAATGATTATCAGGCAGAATGGGGCAATCCCAGCAACCATTGCTATTATAGAAGGTAGAATTAAAATTGGGCTATCAGACGCAGAACTTGAACTACTTGCAACGAACGATTCAATTATGAAAGTTAGCAGAAGAGATTTTCCCTATGTCATTGCAGCGAAGAAACATGGAGCGACAACTGTTGCTGCCACGATGATTTGTGCAGAACTAGCAGGGATTGAAGTATTTGTAACAGGGGGTATTGGAGGTGTGCACAGAGGGGCAAGTGAAACAATGGATATATCAGCCGATTTGCAGGAATTAGCAAAGACAAATGTCGCTGTCGTTTGTGCCGGTGCTAAATCGATCCTCGATATTAAATTAACAGCTGAATATTTAGAAACATATGGTGTCCCAATCATCGGCTACCGTACAGATAAGATACCCGCTTTTTATACGAGAAAGAGCCCGTATAATGTTACTATTCGTGTGGATGAGATAAAAGAAATTGTTGAAATGATGAAGGTAAAGTGGGGACTAGGCTTAAATGGAGGGCTAGTTATTGCTAATCCGATACCAGAAGCGGATGCTATGAATGAATTGGAAATGAATGAGATGATTGATCAAGCTCTTGTTCACGCAGAAGAAGAAGGTATCTCAGGGAAAGAGATCACACCATTTCTCTTATCTATGATTAAAGAATTAACCGGTGGTAAAAGCTTGGCTGCCAATATTGCATTAGTTAAGCATAATGCTGAAATTGGGGCAAAACTTGCTATGCAATTATAAATCAAGATATAAAGTATCTAATTTTAAAAATCAAAGAGGAAACTGAACATCAATCAAACTTTTAAAGGGAGGAATTGAAGTTCAGTTTTTTCATTTATGGGTAGTTTTCAACTTAAAAGTTCCGATTTATTCCTCTATTCTACAAGTTTCATTATACTCTTGTCGTTTTTTGATTGAAAATGAAGAAAAAAATTAGCAGATTTTAGAATGAACAAGTAGTAAAATGTAAATATCTACAATAGTCTGAAAATAAAGCGGGGTTTATTGCAAAATAGGACTAATTGAGAATATGCTTCAAGTCTAAAGGGGGATTTAATTTGGAAAGGTCTTTAGTTATAGAAACACTAGATGAAGAATGGCTTGCCCTTATTGAAGAAGCAAAACAATTAGGTTTGAATAAAGAAGAGGTGAGAATTTTTCTACAAGCTAAAGAAGAGGATTAACATGACGTCGAGGCCTCCGAATTAATGAGCTTACGATTATGGTTAAAATAGAACAAAAAAATATAAAAAGAAAAAAACCTCCGATAATCGCGAAGATTATCGGAGGTTTCATTCATATCTCTTTTTATCTTTATAGATTCGTTTGTAAGCTTGTCTTATTTATTTCTAGTCTTCCACTTATTAAAGTCGAGAAACTCCCGAAATTCTTCTTTTGAAACCCCAGATTCCATCGCTTCTTTGACTATATTTATCCAATCAGTATCTAATTCTTCTTTATTAATTTGATCATGGATAAGGTGATCAACAGGTACATTGAGTACAGCTGCGATTTTTTCGAGGAATTGAATGGAAGGGTTCGTTTGTAAATTTCTCTCCAATGAGCTTAAGTAGGATTTTGCTACTCCTGCTTGATCTGCAAGCTCTGATAAAGACATTTTTTTCTCTTGTCTTAATGCTTTGACTCGATTACCAATCATCACGTTCACCCTATCTATCTTTGTTGTTAACAGTATCATATCAAAAAAAGAGAATCCAACCGCTTATGTCCGTAAATTGTAATCGCTTAGTCTTTTAATTGTAATAAAAAATTTTTAATCATTACATTACGGAGCTGCCGATATAAATGAGACTGTATAAACTGAATAGATTGAATTCTTACCGTTCTAAAAGAATTTTAACAGAAAATAAATATCAAGTATAGTTGTAGAGCATGTTTTCTTTGATATATTAATTAACATACATATATGTTTTAAGGGAAGACTTTCAGGGAACGGACATAATATAACCAACAATATAAACCATAAAGGAGAGATAGTAAATGAGTAAAAAAATTGCTTGTCTAATTACCGATATGTTTGAGGACTCTGAGTATACAGAGCCAGCAAAAAGTTATAAGGAAGCAGGACATGAGATTATTACAATTGAATCTGAGGCTGGTAAAGTCGTAAAAGGGAAACAAGGTAATGATCAAGTGACAATTGATAAAGGTATAGATGATGTGAATGCAGATGAGTTTGATGCTCTCTTTATTCCAGGTGGATTTTCTCCTGATATGTTAAGAGCAGATGATCGTTTTGTTCAATTTACGAAAAAGATGATGGATGCGAAAAAACCTGTTTTTGCTATTTGTCATGGACCACAATTATTAATTTCTGCTAAAACATTAGAAGGTAGAGGAGCAACAGGCTATAAATCGATTCATGTAGATATGGAGTATGCAGGAGCTAAACTTCAGGATAAAGAAGTAGTGGTTTGTCAGGATCAACTTGTGACGAGCCGTACACCTGATGATATTCCTGCCTTTACAAGAGAGTCTTTAAAATTACTCGGATAATTTCTGAAAAGCAAACGTTGCATGATTTTTGTAAAACTTTTCATTCAGCGCTAATATTAATAAGTAGAGTATAATAACTTTTAATATAACAGTGACTGAAAGAAGGTTTTGCTATTGATCGTGTTGAAATCACCTAGAGAGATTGAAAAGATGCATGAAGCAGGTAAGGTACTTGCTGAATGTCATAAAGAGATTGCCATGAGAATTAAACCGGGTGTAACCACATGGGAAATTGAAGAATTTGTCGATGCCTATCTGAAGAAAATAGGGGCTACACCTGAGCAAAAGGGCTATCGCGGGTATGAATATGCTACCTGTGCCAGCATTAATGATGAAATTTGTCACGGATTTCCGAGGAGGGAACCATTAAAATCAGGCGACATTGTAACGATTGATATGGTGGTCAATTATAATGGTGCTCTTGCAGATTCAGCTTGGACGTACGGCGTTGGAGAAGTGAATGAAAAGGTATCTACCCTATTAGATGTCACAAAGGAATCATTATATAAAGGAATTGAGCAGGTGAAGATAGGCAATCGAATTGGAGATATTGGTTATGCGATTCAACAGTTTGTTGAAGAGAAAGGATTCTCGGTAGTAAGG
Source organism: Cytobacillus kochii (assembly GCF_020171845.1). GTDB lineage: Bacteria > Bacillota > Bacilli > Bacillales > Cytobacillaceae > Cytobacillus > Cytobacillus kochii. Next base: position 354,347 of record NZ_JAIVAM010000002.1, read on the forward strand.
GAATTTATTGGTCATGGGATAGGGGCAAGCATCCACGAAAAGCCGGATGTTCCTCATTTTGGCCTCCCTCATAAAGGACCAAGAATAAAAGAAGGTATGGTTTTTACTATTGAACCAATGGTGAATACTGGGATGCACCATATGAAGATGGATCAAAATGGCTGGACTGCGCGAACAGTTGATGGTGGTCTATCAGCTCAATATGAACATACCATTGCTGTCGGTAAAGATGGTATCACGATTTTAACTGAGCAATAAAACTAAAAGCAGCTGCATGATTTGCAGCTGCTTATAATAAGGACTTATTTATTCTTGCGCAAGTTTCCTAATTCTTCAGCGATTGCTTGCATTTCATTAGGACTGAAATGATTTTTTTTCATCACTAAATCGTAAATATCTTTTAATTCTTCATACATTTCTTCGTCAAAATGAGAAGATTTAATGGCGCCAATATTTAATACTTTTAGTTTTTCCTTGATTTTTTCGATCATAAAATCGACATTTTCAGTTGATTTCTGTGATAAATTCACTTGATTTCCCCCCATAATATATCAGTAGTATAATCTTTCCATGGTTAAAGTGAAAAGTCAACCATTGATAGGTGTAAAGCTTGCGGGTTTTTAGAGAAAAAAAGAAAATAAAGTATAGGTAGATTAAAAAAATAAAGGAGTGAGGAAAATGGGAAAATCATTGTTTTGGAAAGGTGTTGTCCTTGGAGCGATAGCAGGCGGAGCGCTCACGATGCTAGACCGTGATACAAGAGAAAATGCAAAATCTAAATGCAGAGAAACGACAGAAAGTGCAAAATATTACATAAAAAATCCCGATGAAGCCGTTCAACAAGTGAAAGGTGTCTCTTTAAAGGTTAGAACAGCCGCCCAGCAAATCGGCGAAGATGTGGCTTTCTTAACGACCACAATTGAGGATATTAAAACAAAAGCAATTGAAACAAGAGAAGCCTTAAATGACCCTAAAAGTGAAGTAGAGGTTTCAGAAGCGACGTTAGAAGGGAATGTTAGGAATAACTAACAAGGTTTGGGGGATCGCTGATGAAACAAGTCACTACTTTTGGAAAGGAACTATGGGAGCAAATAGATAAGGATGATGTTTTCGGCGTAGCTGCACAATTGGCCTACTTCTTTCTTCTATCACTTTTTCCATTATTAATTGTTTTGATATCATTGCTACCTTATTTACCGATTACTCAAGAGGATATATTTGCTATCGTTAGAGATTTCGCACCAAAAGAAATTATGTCATTATTGGAAGACAATTTGAGTGCTGTCACAACGAAAAATGGGGCTCTGTTATCAATTGGTATTATCGGTACATTGTGGTCCGCGTCTGCCGCGATAAATGGCATCATGAGGGCTTTTAATAAGGCATATGATGTCGTTGAAAGTCGATCATTTATTGTTGCAAGAGGTATTGCTATGCTTTTAACTATTTCTATGGTTTTTGTTTTCTTAGTAGCATTATTATTACCTGTGTTTGGGAGACAAATTGGTCTATTTATCTTTGATGCATTTGGATTGACTGAGCAATTTTTGAGCATATGGAATGCCCTTAGATGGCTGGCGAGTCCGCTTATCATCTTTATTATCTTTAGTGGATTGTACTGGTTTGCTCCTAATAAGCGTTTAACCAATGTGACAGTTATCCCAGGTTCACTTTTTGCTACAATTGGCTGGATTCTATCTTCCTATGCGTTTTCTTATTATGTGAGTAATTTTGGAAATTACTCGGCGACATATGGGAGTATTGGTGGAATCATTATATTAATGATTTGGTTTTATTTAACGGGTATTATTATTATGATTGGTGGAGAAATAAACGCATTGTTAAATAAATACAGCAAAGTGAAAAACACATAGTAAAAGTTACCTGATTGTAGGGTGCATAAATGGACAACCTAAGCTTAAGGAGGGTGAGTACATTGACTGCAAATAAAGATGGTAACACAAAACAAAAAGGTAAAAATAAACCTAAACAAAAAACATCTAGTTCGGCTAATAAGCAAAACGGCTATCATTAAATAAAGAAGCAGCTATCCATTCACACACTTGGATAGCTGCTTTTTTTAGTTCTTCAACAACCTTAAGCTATTTAATATCACTAAAATGGTTGAACCTTCGTGACCGATTACACCGTAAGGAAGGTCTAATATCTGTAGAAAATTGGAGCAAATTAACAGCATAATAACTGATATAGAGAAAACAATATTTTGTTTAATAATGGTGTTCATGCGTTTGGATAGGGCAATTGCATGAGCGATTTTAGGAAGATCGTTTTTCATTAAAACAATATCTGCTGTTTCTAATGCAACATCGGTTCCTTCTCCCATGGCAATCCCAACATTTGCAGTCGCAAGTGCAGGCGCATCGTTAATTCCATCTCCAACCATTGCTACTTGTTGATACTGATTTCTTAATTCCTTAACATGATCCACTTTTTTTTCTGGCAAACATTCTGCAATAAAGTCTTCTACATTAGCTTCAGCAGAAATGGCTTGAGCGGTGGATTGGCTATCGCCTGTTAACATGATGGTGTAAATACCTTGATCATTTAATTGTTTAACCGCAGCCTTCGTTTCTTGACGAACCTGATCCTTTAATGCGATTAATCCACACACCTCATGATCGCGTTCAAATAAAACGATCGTTTTACCATTCGATGCTAATGTTTCTTGCTGTTCTTTTAATTCTGGCGCAAGTTCGTTATTGTTCAAAATAAATGATGGTTTACCAATTTTCCAAGTGACGCCGTTAATCACTGCTTTAATGCCCCATCCTGGTACATCTTCGATTGATTCGGGCTCTATTAGAGGAGAGCTCTGTTCTTCTTTTGTATACGTGACGATGGCAGTAGCAAGTGGATGGTTTGCATGGTTTTCAATTGATCCAACAATGCGTAAATAATCATCACGATGCTGAGTGTGTAGAGTAATAAAATCTGTTACTTCCGGTCGTCCTTTAGTTAAAGTACCTGTTTTATCAAACGCAATGGCTTTAATATGGCCTAAGTTCTCTAAATGTACCCCGCCTTTAAATAAAATTCCTTGTCTTGCTCCATTTGAAATCGCAGACAATGTAGCCGGCATAATAGAGGCGACAAGTGCACAAGGTGAGGCGACTACTAGAAGAATCATGGCACGGTAAAATGTTTCGTTCCAACTCCATCCAAGTAAGAAGTGTGGGAGAAATAGCATGAGTGCGACGGTCAGTAGTACAATTTTTACATATTTTCCTTCGAAATTCTCTATAAATAACTGACTAGGGGACTTTTCACTTTGTGCTGATTGGACCAGCTGAATGATTTTTTGAAAAAGAGTTTCATCCGCTTTTTTAGTGATTTCTACTTTAATGGCTCCATTCATATTGACGGTGCCGGCATACACTTCTTCAGATAACCCTTTTGTTACAGGAATCGATTCACCAGTAATCGTTGCTTCATCTATAGTTGTTTGTCCGTAGACAATGATTCCATCAGAGGGAACGCGTTCCCCTGGTTTAACTAGAATTTTATCTCCGATTTGGAGTGTAGAAACGTGAACAACTTCTTCACCATCCTCATGAATTAATAAAGCTTCTTCAGGTTGCAAATCCATAAGGCTAGAAATTTCTTTTTTACTTTTATTCATTGTATAAGTTTCTAGTGCGCCACTCATTGCAAAGATAAAAATAAGAATGGCACCTTCAATCCAATAGCCAATAATTGCGGAGCCGATTGCGGCAAAAATCATCAGCATTTCAACGTTTAATTCCTTATTAGCAATCGTTTCTTCAATACCTTCTTTTGCCTTCGCAAACCCTCCGATAATAAAAGATAAGATAAAGATAGTGATAGAAGTTGTTTCATAGCCTCCTTTACTAAGTAACCAACCGATAAGAATAAAAACACCTGAAGTAATTGCGGCTATAAGCTCGATATGTGGTAGTAACTTTTCGAATAATTGACTAGATGATTGCGATTGTTTTTGTACTAGGACATTTCCTTCCATATTTTCATTTCCTCCATTCTCATTGAGAAGAATAATCAACATCATTACCCTTAAAAACGACGAAAGCTGCCACCATATAGGTGACAGCAGAAAAAGTGCCGAATTGATAATATTTAATTGCTTTAATTTTACATTATATTGTAACTTTTGAAAAGGGTTATTCTCTATATTAGACGTTTTTTAAACATAATTTAACTGTGAAACGATTGCTTGCTCATCTTATGGCGACCAAAATAAGCGATAATCGTAAAATTAATGAGCATCATCCCACTAATAACGGCGAAAAAGCTTAGTGATTGTATATATTGAATAAATAAACCGCCTGCGTAGGGTCCAATAAGACTACCTAAGCTAAAGGCAACACCACAAAGAAGATTTCCGGTAGGTAAAAGCTGAGTGGGAGTTAAATCTGTCATATAACTAATTCCCAATGAAAAAGTACTTCCTACAGCCATACCTGCTAAAAATAGTAGCAATATAAGAATGTTGACATTCTGTTCAAATACCGCAGCAGAAGAGAAAAGAATAAAACCACAGAATAAAATAATCATTAAAATATTTCTTCGTCCATAGCGGTCACTTAACATCCCTAAAGGCAATTGAAAAATAATTGCTCCGACAGCAAATGAGGTAAGCAATAACGAAACTGATGAGACTTCTATTCCCATGCGCACGGCATAAACAGGGAAGCTCCCATTTATTGACGATTCTAAGAACCCGTAACTAAATGGTGGAATAAAGGCAATCCAAGCATAAGTAGATACATCGTAAAAACGATGGAAAGTCCCTTTTAGTGATTGAACAGCGATTGTTTGCTGTGGCTGCTCATTATCGAGAAAGAACACAAACCCCCATGCAATAAAACAAAAGAGGGAAGAAATAATAAATGGAAGAGATTCACTTATATGAACTAATGGTGTCATTAGTGGTCCAACAGCAAACCCAATCCCAAAGAATAATCCGTAGATGGAAATATTTCTCCCTCGATTGCGTTCAGGAGAAAATGACGTAATCCATGTTTGTGTTGAAAAATGGAGGGCGTGGTCGCCAATTCCAATCAATAACCTTAAAATAAACCAAAACCAAAAACTCTTCCATAGTGGAAATAATAAGAGGGAAGTAGCTACAAGAAGTCCCCCGATAATAATGACTGGTTTATATCCATATTTTCTTAGGGGATATTCCATGAAAGGTGAAATAAGTAAAATACCAATATATAAACCTGCTGCATTTAAGCCATTTAAACTTGAAGATACACCATCACCTTCAAAAATGATAGCGATGAGCGGTAATAGCATCCCTTGACTAAAACCTGATATCGCAACAATGAATACTAAAATCCAAAACCTTACTCTTAGTTTTTTGTCCATAAAATAACCTCAATAAATGAAAATAATAAATCTTCTACCACAATAGATATTATATGTGGAAGAAGAAATTGACAAGAGAATAATCTTAATCTTTTCATAACAATCCTTAAAAATGTTTATCTTAAGAAATGTAAAGCGATTTTTTGAGGAGGATGGGATGAATAAAGTATTTGCTATACTCGTATTTATTGGCGTACCGTTATCCGTAATAGGAAGTCTTCTACATTGGTCAAGTACATTGATGTTCATTATTTATTGTGTTGCTATCATTGCCTTAGCTAGTTTTATGGGGCGATCGACAGAAAGTTTGAGTATTATTGCTGGTCCTAGAATTGGTGGATTGTTAAATGCGACCTTCGGCAATGCGGTTGAATTAATCATTGCGATTTTTGCATTAAAAGAGGGATTAATTGGTGTTGTTTTAGCATCATTAACAGGAAGTGTATTAGGTAACTTATTATTAGTAGCCGGCCTTTCCTTTTTTATTGGAGGTATAAAGTTTAAAAGGCAAAGCTTTAATATCCATGATGCACGCCATAATGCAGGCTTACTCATCTTTGCAGTCATTGTTGCTTTCGTTATTCCTGAAATATTTTCAATGTCAATGAATGAAGAAAAGACGATGATCTTTAGTATTGGAATAAGCATCATCCTGATGGCTTTATACTTAGCCGCATTATTCTTTAAATTAGTTACACATAGAGGTGTGTATAATAAAGGGGATGAAGACGGAAAGAAGAAAGTGGAGGAAGAACCAGAATGGAGCAAAGGAAAATCCATTTTAGTATTAGCCCTTGCTACATTAGCTGTAGCCTATATTTCTGAAAATCTTGTTCACACCTTTGAGGAAGTAGGACAGACATTTGGTTGGTCGGAATTGTTTATCGGCGTCATTATCGTTGCAATTGTAGGGAATGCCGCAGAACACGCTTCAGCGATTATTATGGCTGCGAAAAATAAAATGGATATTGCCGTAGAGATTGCCGTTGGTTCTACTTTACAAATTGCTATGTTTGTCGCGCCCATTCTTGTCCTTATCTCGCTACTTTTCCCTGTAGCGATGCCGCTCGTATTTACAGTACCAGAATTAATCACGATGGTATCAGCTGTTTTTCTAATGGTTGTTATCTCCAACGATGGTGAGTCTAATTGGTTTGAGGGTGGCACCCTTCTAGCAGCTTATTTTATCATCGGTATAGGCTTTTATTTACTATAATAAAAAAACGACTCCGAGGTTAGCCGGGAGTCGTTTTGAAATATTTCGAATAAAAAGGAAGCGCTTGCAATTTTGTTTTAAACTCATTAAGTATTTAATCGAGGACTGCTAGTGTGCATTCGCTTGAATTCATTAACCACTCCTTTATGGTGTTTGTTCATAAATAAAGCGAATCGTAATGAAGCTGCCCTCCTTTCGAGTGAGTGTATAAATAGTATAAAATATATAAAAACTTTTGTAAATATTCAAAACATTACAAAAATGTTACTTTTTTATTTTCCTTTATGGATAATATTCACATCATACGAAAAAACTAATGCATATAAGTTTGAAAGGAGTAAGAGAAATGAAGAAATGGCTATATGCTTTAGTATTGATGACCATTGGGGTGACATCCTTTCAATCAGCGACATCTGCTGAAGGAAAAATAGAAACAAAGGGGGAAACGATAGAGATACCAAGTTCTGTTTTAAATGTAGAAAAGGACAATACGTATCCAAACCCTGCTCAAGATTTACCAACATTACAGCCGAGTGAATTAACACAAGAATTAATGGAGACATCAAGAGTAAAAATAGATAACCCTGAATTAATACGTATGTTAAATGAAACAACAGTAAATAGTACACCTTTTGCCATCGGATACCGTGCGATTGTTTATTTAGGTCAATGGCCACTCAATTATCAATCACAAGAAACATCACCTAATTGGGAGTTTCAAAAGATCAATACGAATTATTTTGATAATCGCGGGGGAGATGCGGTCTTTCAAATGAATTATGTTCAAGAAATGCAAAAGGTAGTGAAAGGTGGACTTACATCCAAGGTTCCACATGCGCAAGATGTAAAAAAGATGATGTTGTTGAAGGCGACAGAAAAAAGTGGATTACCCTTATCCTTTGAAACGATTGTAGGAGCAGGAACGAAAAAAGATCATAAATATCATGTTGCAATCAACCGCTTGGGCTACCTATATGCATACGCACCTGCTATTAATGAAAAAGGGAAAGTTACTTATGGTGAAGTTTATATAATGTTAAAAGGAAGCAAAAAAACCTTAGTAGTGAAAAATATTACCTCTCAAGGAATTGGCGCATGGATTCCAATACAGGATCATGTCTCATTTGGATTTATTGTTTCGGAACGACCACGTTAAATAGAAAATTGCGCCATTTTATTGGCGCACTTTTCTATTTCTCAACTGAGATATTTGCTTTTTTAGTTTGGAAGTCTATTTCAGGGTAATAACTGTCTTTTACTAACACATTTGGCCCTAAACATCTTGCTTCACTACAATGGCAATTTAAAGACTTAGCAAGCTTCGTTTCCATCCACTTATCGAAAACAGATGGAAGTGCGTCTGTATGTATATTCCCTAAAGGAGGTGTATCACCAAAGTCCGTTACAATCACATCACCAGTAAAAATGTTTACATTTAGTCTTGAACGACCATCAGGATCATTTCTAACAGTGACATTCTGCTCATTATGAAGACGTTGTAATAAAGCTAAGTCTTCTTCATTATTGCTGCATGGATAAAACGGCAATGTTCCAAACAACATCCAAGTATCTTTGTCACGAATATCCAATAGATGATGGATTGCTTGGCGCATTTCTTTTAATGATAAAGTTTCGAGAGTAGATGCAAAATCTGAAGGGTACATTGGATGAACTTCATGACGTTGACAATGCATTTCTTCTGTTATTTGCTTATGGATTTTCTCTAAATAGGGTAATGTTCTTTTATTTAACATTGTTTCAGCAGAGACCATTACACCAGCTTGTACGAGTTCTTTACTATTCTCGATCATACGATCAAAGAGTACCTGTCTTTGCTTTATGGATGGTTTTCTTTCCATCATAGCAAAACCACCCTCAATAAATTCTTCTTCGGTACCCCAGTTATGAGAAATATGTAAAACATCTAAATAAGGGATAATGCTATCATATTTACCTCTATCTAATGTGAGGTTAGAATTAATTTGTGTTCGAATACCGCGTTCATGAGCATACTTAAAAAGAGGGATCACATAGTTATGAACTGATTTCTTCGATAGCATCGGTTCGCCTCCCGTTATAGAGAGTGAACGCAATTGCGGGATTTCCTCTAAGCGTTTGATTAATAAATCAACAGGAAGTCCATCAGGATCTTTTGGTTGCAGAGTATAACCAACAGCACAATGCTCACAACGCATATTGCATAAAACCGTAGTTGTAAATTCAATATTGGATAAGGTTAATTTTCCATAATCATCGATATCCATATAAGCTTCCCAAGGGTCATAACTTGGTGAAATTGGTAACGTTTGAGATATCATTCAAAAAAACTCCTTTAAGTAAATCTGTAGTCATTATTCATCTAACGTAAGCTTCTGTCAACCTTTAATGAAAAATAAACCTTTATTGCAGCTCTATTGCATTTCATGTAGGATTAAAGTTGTGTAGAGAAAGGGGCGAATACTGTGGGCAATTCAATTACTGATAAAGACAATCAAGTAGCTTTCTTAAAGCAACGTCTTCATATGTTTATGGACGTATTAGATGCGATAGAACCTGAAAACACGGAGTTAGAGGATGTTGATCGTCTCATCGAAATGATCGACGATCTTGAATCTAAAGTAAGGGAATTTAATCATAGAGATTAAAAAGAAGTGGTGAAACCCTCTAAAAAAAATTGGGTTTCACCATTTTTTTGTTTCTACAGTTGGTCTTTTCTTGACTAAAGAATGAGTATATAATGGTATACGATAATGATTCTAATTTTTCGCAAAAGAAATTGATCGGTCGCAAAGGGAAAGGGGAACTTTGAGAAATGAATATGGAGCAATTCCAAAAAAGTATGTACGACTTAATTGTAGAAACTTCGACGAATTTACCAAAGGATGTTCGTCGGGCAATTAAGGCAGCAAAAGAAAGAGAAAGTGCTGGTACGAGATCAGCGATGAGTCTGGCAACAATTACAAATAATATCTCTATGGCAGATGATAACGTATCGCCAATCTGTCAAGATACAGGATTACCGACATTTAAAATCAAAACACCAGTTGGCGTCAATCAACTAAAGATTAAAGAAGCAATTAAGAATGCTATTGCAGAAGCAACAAACGATAGTAAATTGAGACCTAACTCTGTTGATTCCTTAACAGGTGCTAATAGCGGAGATAATTTAGGTGGTGGCACACCAGTTATTAAATTTGATCAGTGGGAAGAAGAGTATATAGACGTTCGTTTAATTCTAAAAGGCGGCGGCTGTGAAAATAAAAATATACAATATAGTTTGCCTGCAGAACTTGATGGTTTAGGAAGAGCTGGACGCGATTTAGATGGTATACGTAAATGTATAATGCATTCGGTTTATCAAGCACAAGGACAGGGATGTAGTGCAGGGTTCATAGGTGTAGGGATTGGCGGAGATCGTTCATCTGGTTATGATTTAGCAAAGGAACAACTATTCCGTTCTGTAGATGATGTAAATCCAAATGAAGATTTACGAAAACTTGAGGAATATGTTCTTAAAAATGCAAACGAGCTTGGAATTGGGACAATGGGGTTCGGAGGAGAAACGACTTTATTAGGATGTAAAGTTGGTGTGATGAATCGTATTCCTGCTAGCTTTTTCGTATCTGTAGCCTATAATTGTTGGGCATATCGTAGACTTGGGGTAAAAGTAAATCCTGACACAGGTGAAATTAATGAATGGCACTATCAAGATGGTGAAAAAATTAATTTTGCTGACGAAGCAGCGCAAGAAACCGCTGCAACAACAGAAGCTGAACAAGAAACAAAAGTTGTTACGCTTCAAGCTCCAATAACAGAGGAACAAATCCGTGAACTTAAAGTTGGCGATGTGGTCCAAATCAATGGTCGAATGTATACAGGTCGTGATGCGATCCATCATCATTTAATGGAGAACGATGCCCCTGTAGATTTAAATGGACAAGTAATATATCATTGTGGACCAGTAATGATGAAAGATGATCAAGAAAAATGGCATGTAAAAGCAGCAGGTCCAACTACAAGTATCCGTGAAGAACCATATCAAGGAGATATTATGAAAAAATTCGGTATTCGCGCCGTGATTGGAAAAGGCGGTATGGGACCGAAAACATTAAAAGCGCTAGAAGAGCATGGTGGAGTATACTTAAATGCAATTGGTGGAGCAGCGCAATATTATGCTGATTGTATTAAAGAAGTAGAAGGTGTTGATTTAATGAACTTCGGTATTCCAGAAGCAATGTGGCACCTACGTGTAGAAGGATTCACAGCAGTAGTTACAATGGATTCTCACGGAAATAGTCTTCATAGAGATGTAGACAAATCCTCGTTAGAGAAGCTAGCGAAATTTAAAGAACGTGTATTTTAATTTGTTCTTGAGACACCAACATAGAATGGTGTCTCTTTTTTATATGGATAACTATTTTGGAAACTTTTAGCGCTCGTAATTTATTGTTGCTAGCAAACAATAAGAAAAAAAGAAGGAGAAGCGCTATGAAAAAATTGATGATATTAGGAAGTATCTTTCTGTTTATCTGTTCAATCCCTGTCTCAGCAAGCGAATTCAGCCATGCTCCTATTCATTGGGGAATTAAAAAAGCACAGAATGAATCGCCGGCGGAAGCGGGAAAAATGCTTGATAATCTTCTAACAAAGCATCAATCTGTTTATAAGGGAGATCCGACTAAAAAAGATATTTATCTTACTTTTGATAATGGGTATGAAAATGGGTATACGGATAAAATTCTTGATGTGCTTAAAAAAGAACAAGTACCTGCGACATTCTTTATTACGGGTCATTATATTCGTACGGCACCAGATTTAGTAAAAAGGATGGCAAAGGAAGGACATATAATCGGTAACCATTCTTGGACTCACCCAGATATGACAAGGATCAGTCGCGATAAATATAAACAAGAATTAGAAAAAGTGAGAGCAGAGACGGAAAAGTTAACAGGTGTTAAACATATGTCCTATTTAAGACCACCTCGTGGTATTTTTAACGAACAAGGATTGGCTTACGCAAATGAATTAGGCTATACCCATATCTTTTGGTCTCTAGCCTTTGTTGATTGGAAAACAGATCAACAAAAAGGCTGGAAATACTCCTATGACAACATTATGAAGCAGATTCATCCAGGAAGCATATTATTATTACACACAGTATCAAAAGATAATGCAGATGCTTTGCAACAAGCAATTGTGGATTTAAAAAAACGAGGATATGAATTCAAATCATTAGACGATCTTATGTGGAGCCAAGCCTTGGATAGCTCCTACTTATATTAACAGTCACCACCTACAATGAACTTCATTGTAGGTGTTTTGATTTATAAAGAAAGGATAATGGCAAACAGAGAGTGCTTTGGATCTATAAGTCATAAAAAAGCGAAAAACAAAGCTAACAAAGTTCCATCAAAATTTATAAGCAACATAAATAATAGATGCAGTATTCATCATTTATAAGAAGTAAAAATCCCCATTAAATCATAGTGAAATTCTTGTTATAATTATATGTAAGAACAGGTATTCGTCTTGATAGAAGACAGTTGAAAAAGCTCATAAAAAGATCCTTAGTATAATACGAGAAAAAACAGTGAAGGATGAACGGTGAATGGAGATAATAAAAGAAATAGGTGGACCCTATAATTTTGATGCTGTTTTAAGTCGCTTATCAAGTGACCCGCTTATTTGGGTGAATCGAGACAAGAGAATGTTAAAGGTACCCCTTAAGTTACAAAATGAATCCATCGTCGTTACAATCACAGGTTTGGGTACAACGAACAAACCTAAATTTCTAATGACAGGATTAAATGAAGTAACAAAAGAAGAAGCGTTGGTGAGATTAACAGATATTTTTCGGTGGAATATTCCCTTAGCAGATGTTCATCAACATTTTCTAAAAACGGATTTGCGTCATGTGTTTCTTGCTCATTATGGAACACCTTTTGTGTTAGATTTTGATTTATTTGGTTCGCTCCTCAAATGTATTGTTCATCAACAATTGAATATGAAATTTGCTTATACGCTTACAATGAGGTTTGTGCATAAGTTTGGTTATGAGAAAGATGGTGCTTGGTTTTATCCTGATCCTGAAACAGTAGCTAATGTAACAATTGAAGATTTAAGGGCATTACAATTCAGTGGTAGGAAAGCAGAGTATGTTATTGGGATTGCTAAAGAGTTAGCAGAAAAGCAATTATCTTTATTGCAACTAAAAGAACTGTCAGATCGTGAAATTCATGATAAACTGATTAAATTAAAAGGCGTAGGTCCATGGACAGTGCAGAATTTTTTGATGTTTGGTTTAGGGAGAGATAATCTTTATCCAATGGCAGATATTGGCCTGCAAAATGCGTTAAAAAAGCTTTATCAATTAGAGCAGAAGCCTTCCTACGAACAAATGGAATTATATGCAAAAGACTGGACGCCTTATTTAAGCTATGCCACCTATTATTTATGGCGTAGTATCGAATAACTGTGGAGTGATTATTTTTGAATAAACAAACGAATCGTAAAAAAGAAACTGCCGTTCAGTTAAAACTCAAGCAACGGTTTCCTTTAACAATCAAAAGGTTAGGTATTAACGGAGAGGGTGTCGGATATTTCAAAAAGAAAGTGGTCTTTGTTCCTGGTGCCCTGCCTGATGAAGAGGTTGTAGTAGAAGTCACAAATGTTCAACCGAAATTTTCAGAAGCAAAGATAAAAAAAGTTAGGAAACCTTCTCCCTACCGAGTAGAGGCACCTTGTCCGTTATTTGGTGAGTGTGGCGGATGTCAGTTACAACATCTTCGCTATGATCGCCAGTTAATAGAAAAAAGGGATATGGTTATTCAATCGTTAGAGAGACACACCAAAATAGATCCAAGCACCATTCAAATAAAACAAACAATCGGAATGGAGGACCCTTGGAGATACCGGAATAAAAGCCAATTTCAAGTAGGGACGAAGCAAGGTGAAGTGATTGCAGGATTATATAGCATGAATTCACATCAGCTTATTGATATTGATGAATGCATCGTGCAGAAGCCAGAAACAATATCTGTTACAAATACGATGAAGCGTATTCTTCAAGATTTAAACATTAGTGCTTATAATGAACGCACGCGCAAAGGTGATATCCGTACAATTGTGACGAGAGTGGGTGTGAAAACTGGGGAAGTGCAAGTTGTGCTCATTACAAGACAAAAAGAGCTTCCAAAGTCTTCACTAATAGTAGAAGAAGCTACCAAGCGGATTCCGAATTTACGTTCGATTATTCAAAATGTCAATGGCCAAAAAACATCTCTCATTTTTGGGGATGAAACCATACCACTTGCGGGTGAAACGTTTATATATGAAATGCTAGGGGATATCCAATTTGAATTATCGGCACGTACTTTTTTTCAACTCAATCCAGAGCAAACCGTCAAATTGTATAATGAAGTCAAAAAAGCAGCAAATCTAACTGGTAAAGAAACGATTGTTGATGCGTACTGCGGAGTAGGAACAATTGGATTATGGTTGGCAGATCAAGCAAAAGAAATACGTGGAATGGATATTATAAAAGAATCAATCACAGATGCAAAGAGAAATGCAGCTAAACATGGAGTGAAGCATGCTAAATATGTAACGGGTAAGGCTGAAGAATGGTTACCTAAATGGGTGAAAGAAGGCTTTCGTCCAGATGTTATCGTTGTCGATCCCCCAAGAACAGGTTTGGATCAAGCATTATTAAAAACAATCCAACAAGTCAAACCTAAAAAATTGGTTTACGTGTCTTGTAACCCATCTACACTGGCAAAAGACATCGATTTTCTCCACCGTCAATATAAAGTAAAAAGCATACAGCCAGTAGACATGTTTCCACAAACTGCCCACGTGGAGTGTGTCGTCTTATTAACCTTGATATATGTCTAATTAAAAAGTAAACTTCCGAATCAAAATAAACATTTCCGATTAAGACCCCGATTTCGTGAAAATAAACATTTCCGATTTCCGGGTCTTTTTCATGCTCATCCCTTGTCTTGTATCGGTTTTCTCGTGTTTCCATTACGCAACATTCTCGGAGAACTTTATTTTAAAACAGAAAAAAAGATGAAAAAACAGGCGGAAAAGAGGGGAAAATGGAGTGTTTTTGAACCAAAAATCCTTCAAAATGGGGGTTCGGTCGGAAATCTTTATTTTAACTCGAACGGTGGAATGGGGGTTGGAGTGGGGTGATTTGAGAGATGTTTATTTTAATGTCACATAGTAGAGAAAAGATATTTAGTTTAGTTTGTAATATTTCATCCAGTAATATAGAAATGTGAGTTAAGAGGAAAGAATGTGTCTGTTGAATTACAATGGAATTTCGTTAAGAGTGTAACTGTAGAATGAGTTTAATAAAAGGTTGGGTGTTGTTGTCTCCCTGTAACTCTCTTGTTCCCAACGTAACTTTGTTCCTCCCTACTGTAACTAAGTTGGTATCGAAGCGGGAAAAGGAAGCGGAGAGCTCAATATGTATTCAATCACTTTTTTAATCGGTTTTTTCAATCAAAAATCAATATCAATTCGGGGCGGGTCTAGCAGGACTTCGTCCCTTTTTGGTTTTTCCCAAAATCGGGAGAAAGTCTGATATCCCTTGCCGTTACTGGATTCAATAGGTATCCAATCTCTTATCAATTGTTTTCCTCACCCTATAAATACGTAGGATTTTCTTCATCTTTATTCGTTCTATTCTTCCGTCTCTTCTGTTCCAAAACTGCTTTCTTTCTCGACTATTATCCTGACACGTTCACCCGAACGGGGGAAGTACTTAGTTACAATGACCGAATATTCTATACAACCCAGAAGTGGAAAAAGAGGGGGAAATCGAGTGATTTGGGGAAGAACTAAGTTCCATTGTCTTGTGGCGTAAAAGAGAGGGTGAAGGCTTGGGGGACAAGGGTTTGAGGGGGATTTGGTTGGGGAAGGAGAAAGTTACAGATACATATAGTAGACGGAAGATTAGAGACTTGAGATAAGATGTTTAATGTGTAGAGGGGAATAAAAAGGACTGTCCTGATTAACAGGTCAGACCTTTTTTAGGAAGAAAGAATCTTTAGTTATTCAACAGGAGTTAATTCGTTCTCCGTTACCCATTTATGATTTTCCACTTCTTCTCCAGTTTCTGTATCCGTATAGCTTACCATGTAGACAGTGGTGTCTTCTGCAGAATCAATTGTAGCTGTAGCCCCTTTCATGCCTTCCATATGATCTGCTTCAAGAACAATTTCATCTTCTAGCTCGTATGGTTGTTCTTCTGCATTTTCAATTTCTTCATGGATAACCCACTTATGATCTTCTACCGTTTCTCCTCCAGTAGTTGGTGTATAGGTAACAGTATAAACAGTTGTGTCATAAGAACCGTCAATAGTTGCTACAGCTTCATCCATGCCTCCCATATGGTTCGCTTGAATTACTGCTTCGCTTCCTTCTGTATATGTTGGATCTTCAGCATTTGCTATATCCTCTGGAACTTCACCTGAGCTTGAGTGATCCATATTTGCATGTGGATCTGATTCAGTTTCCATATTATCCTCGTTTGCTTCTGATTCCATTTCTGTATCCGGACTTTCATCTGGACTTGTCCCCTCATTATCACCAGTACATGCAGCTAAGACAAAAAGGGAGATTAAAGAAATGAATCCTATAAGTAGCTTTTTGATTGTCATATCAAAACACCTTTCTTTATGTATTTGTTAATACCTTACCCGTAAAATGTGCAAGTTATTTGCAGAGTTTATTACATTTTGATTAAAACCCATTTTCATAGGCAGGCCCAAATGCATATTTTCTTGAAAAATTTACTGTATTATTATAGAAAGCAATTCAATTAAGAAGGTGAATATAATGCATTTTATGCACGGATACGGATCAATCTGGCCAATGATGGTTATGATAATTTTCTGGCTAGGCTTAATGATTATTGGTGTTTTTCTAATCACAAATTACGTTAATGGAGGGTATCATGAAAAAAAAATCATCATTAGAGATCTTAAAGGAACAGCTAGTAAAAGGAGAAATAGATGAACAAGATATGAACGATTAAAATCAATTTTAAAGAAATAAAAATAATTCTGCATAAAAACTTGATATTTTTCTTCTATGATATTATAAGAACATCTATTTTTAAAATTACCTATAATAGTAAACTGTAAGTGAGTTGAATAAATATGTTTGACCTTTTTAATCAAATTAGCGGGATGCTAAGTGGACCAATTCATGGTCTAGCTTATGGCTTCGAGCACATTCCAGTATTATTTGCCTTTTTTCTGGGGTTAGTTGGGGCTGTTGCACCATGCCAATTAACAAGCAATGTTAGTGCTATTACTATATATGGGAATAAATCATTGATGGGTAGAGTTCCCTGGTTACATGTATTCTTGTTTATTATTGGAAAGATTGTAGTCTTCTCTGCTCTAGGAATAATGATTTGGTTACTAGGGAAAGAAGTAAATAGCACATTAACTCAACTATTTCCAGTCATTAGAAAAGCAATAGGACCACTTCTAATCATTATCGGCTTATTTATGATCGGATTGTTTAAATTTAATAAATCACTAGGAAGAATCAGATTACCAGAGAAATTAAAAGATAGCCATTTGGGAAGTTTTTTGATGGGAGTAAGTTTTACTTTGGCATTTTGTCCAACGATGTTTGTACTGTTTATCATGACGTTAATGCCAGTTGTTTTGACAACATCATATGGCATTATATTGCCATCAGTATTTGGGATTGGGACATCTCTTCCCCTTTTGGTAGTAATCTTTCTCATTTGGTATTTTGGTGCAAGTGGAGTAATCTTAAAGAAAAGCAGAAAGATAGGGGCTATTACCCAAAAAGTTGCCGGTGGATTACTCCTTATTATAGGTATTTTTGACACATTAACCTATTGGTTGTAAAGAGGTCAGTTATGTTTAATAAACTATCTTTAAAAATCGGATTATTATTTTTCATTTTTATTTTAATCATTGAATCTTTTCTATTTTTTATATTATACACGAATTTGGTCAATGAGCGAATTGAAGAAGTAATGAATAACCTCTTAGCACGAGGAAATATGCATAGTGCTGTACTAGAAGATAATTTTGACAGTCCTACATTAGAGCATGTTGGACTAATGGAATCTGCCTCTGATTTTGCAGTTATCATCACTGATGAAACAGGAAATATCATTATAAACTCTGACCCAGTTGAACAAGAAATGAAAGATGCAATCGAACATACTGATTATAATGATATGCCAACTGAGGGGGAAATCGTTGAGAATCGTTGGAATAAGAAGAAGTATATAGTAGCAGATAGTCCAATTACAATTAATGGTAAACATCAAGGTCACGTCTTTATGTTTGCTCCTACAAATAATGTGAAAAAAATTGTTGATCATTTAAGTGATCAATTTCTCGTAATCGGCATGATAACGATACTATTAACTATTATTACTATTTTTATTCTGTCTAGGTTTATTACGCTTCCAGTGATTAAAATAAAGGAAGCGACGGAACAGTTAAGTAAAGGGAAAAATAAGGTTGAGTTAAATACGGAAAGAAAAGATGAACTAGGAGAGTTATCAAATTCTATTACTAAATTATCCCAGGACTTGGAACGACTAAGAAATGATAGAAATGAATTTTTAGCGAGTATATCACACGAACTTAGGACTCCATTAACCTATATAAAAGGATATGCGGATATAATCAGTCGCCCTGATATTACACGTGAAGAAAAAGAAGAGTTTATTATTATAATACGTGAAGAAACAGAACAATTAAATGTACTTATAAAGAATTTGTTTGAATTAGCCAAAATGGATAAAAACAATTTTGTCATTCATCCTGAAAAGGTTCTGTTAGAAGAGTTACTCTATTCGCTAGCGGACCGTATTAGACCTGCTTATGCAGAAAAAAACATAACATTATCTGTTAGCTGCCCCAAGGATATAATAGCATTTGTCGATTCAGAGAGAATTCAACAGGTTTTACTAAATATATTAGATAATGCTAGAAAACATTCTTTTGAAGGTGGCTATGTTTCATTAGAGGTATATGAAACGAATCAAGTTACAAATATTATTATTACTGATGATGGGGAGGGGATTCCGAAAGAAGACCTTCCAAAAATATTTGATCGTTTATACAGAGTTGAAAAATCGAGGTCACGAAAAAGTGGTGGTGCTGGGTTAGGGTTAGCAATTGTTAAAGAAATTATAGAATCCCATGGGGGAAGTGTGGAAGTACTAAGTGAATTAGGAAAGGGTACAAGTGTTACTATTTCATTAAGGAGAGGCAACAAAGATGAATAAAGTTCTATTAGTTGATGATGAAAAGCGTATGTTAGATTTATTAGCTTTGTATTTGAGACCTCACAATTATGATTACAAAAAAGCTATTGATTCAAATGAAGCCTTGAGATTTCTGAAAGAAGAGGCTTTTGACATCGTTTTACTTGATGTAATGATGCCAAAAATGGATGGTTGGGAACTATGCAAGGAAATCAGGAAATTTTCTGATGTTCCTATTATTATGGTTACTGCACGTGAACAGAGAGAAGATATTGTTAAAGGATTAAAACTAGGGGCAGATGATTATATTACAAAGCCGTTTAACGAAGATGAATTATTAGCTAGAATGGAAGCACTACTACGCAGAAGAACTCCAACTAATTATGTTGAAATAAATGGGTTACTATGGGATGAAAGAAGTTATGAGCTTTCCTATAAAAATAAGGCAATCAAACTAACACCTAAAGAATTTATCATGATTGGATATTTGATAAAAAACCCTAATCAAGTGTTTGGACGGGAGCAACTAATCGACCTAATTTGGGGATTTGAATCAGATACAGGTGGAAGAACAGTTGACTCCCACGTGAGAAATATAAGAGAAAAGATCCGTCAGGCAGGATTCCCTATTGATGAACATTTTATAACTGTTTGGGGTGTGGGGTATAAATGGATTAACACTCCCATCAATTGATTCCTAAATTAGATTTATGGAAACCCTGCTCTTTTTGTCAATAATTTGTAACGTTTTCTCGATAATTAATTGAAAAACTTTTTTTAAATTTATTATAAGGGAGGGATACAGATGAAAAAAAGACTTATATCTTTGGGTCTTGTAGTTGCTTTTGTTTTAGGTATAGGAAATGTTGTGTATGCAAATAGTGAGACAGAAGGCTGGGGCTTTGAGGAAATGCTTCCATTCATGAAACAAATGCACCCAGAGATGAATGAACAAAAAATGGAGCAAATGTATCAAAATTGTCATGGTTCAAGTGATGAGGTTCCTATGAATAAACAATTATAACACCATTTGCCATAACAGACTAATATCCCCCTAACATCAGTCGAAATAATAAAAAAATAGAACTACTATGAATAGTTCTGTTTTTTTGTGGTTAAAAATTACCCAACAGGGGTATAGTATGGTATGTTAGAAATAAGAAAGGTAGATGTTGTGCAAAATATGTATCGACAAATAAAATAATATTTTGGAGGGAGTGTTATCAATGGCAAAACATGAGCATGAAAAACATATGCATAGTGAACATGAACACAATAAACACCAACACCATGACCATCAAAACCTCGAACACCATAATCATGACCATAATAGTAAACATAATCATGAGACTCACCATGAACATAGCGGGCATGAAGGCCATAATAATCATGATCATGATAGTCACGGAAATAACGGACATCATCATGGTAGTCACGGTGGCCACGGCCATCATGATCATGGAGGTATGGTAGATGATTTTAAGAAACGATTCTTTATTTCTTTAATTTTTACCATTCCAATTCTCGCACTATCTCCGATGATTCAGGATTTTACTGGGGTAGATTGGCGTTTTACCGGTGATATGTATATTTTATTCGCATTATCATCAATAGTATTCTTCTATGGTGGCTGGCCGTTTATAACCGGTGGAATCCACGAACTGAAAGACAAGAATCCTGGAATGATGACGCTAATAGCCCTAGCAATCACCATTGCATATGGATATAGTACTCTTGTTGTATTCGGATGGGAAGGTCATCAGTTATATTGGGAATTAGCAACGTTAGTGGATATTATGTTGTTAGGACATTGGATTGAAATGCGATCTGTAATGGGAGCATCTAATGCACTAGAGCAACTAGTGAAACTCATGCCTAATGAAGCACATAGGATAGATGATAACGGACAGATACAAGATGTTCCTTTGTCAGATTTGAAAAGTAATGACAGGGTACTTGTAAAACCAGGTGAAAAAATTCCTGTTGATGGGACAATTATTGATGGGAAGTCAGCAATTGACGAGTCTATGCTAACAGGAGAGTCAATTCCAGTTGAAAAAAACAAAGGTGATGAAGTAATCGGTGGGTCTGTGAATAAAGAAGGTTCGCTTACGATTCAAGTAGAAAAAACTGGTGAAGATTCGTATTTATCACAGGTTATTACAATGGTTAAAGAAGCTCAGGAATCAAAATCCAAGACACAGGATTTAACAAATCGTGCAGCAAAATGGTTGTTTTATCTTGCTTTAACGGCAGGTTTCGCAACACTTTTCATTTGGTTATTACTTGGATATTCATTTGATGTAGCTGTTGAACGTATGGTGACAGTAATGGTTATTACATGTCCTCATGCCTTGGGATTAGCTGCACCACTTGTCGTAGCAGTTTCTACAGCGATATCAGCTAAAAAAGGGTTGTTAATTCGTAACCGTGCAAACTTTGAAGGTGCACGCAATCTAAATGCGGTTGTTTTTGATAAGACTGGTACACTAACTAAAGGTGAATTTGGTGTAACTGACATCATACCTAGTGAGGGGTATAGTGAAGATGAAATTTTAAAATTGGCAGCTAGTATAGAGCAAAATTCTGAACATCCTATAGCAACTGGAATTGTGAAAGAGACGAATGAAAAAGATATTAATTTAGGAAAAGTTACAGACTTTGAATCAATAACAGGCAAAGGTATTCAAGGGAAAGTAGATGGTAAAAAAGTAAATGTTGTAAGTCCAGGCTATGTAAATAGCAATAACTTATCGTATAACAAGCTATTATTTAATAAAATGTCTGAAGAAGGAAAAACAGTTGTATTTGTCCTACTTGAAGATGAGCTGATTGGTATGATTGCACTTGCAGACATAGTTCGGGAAACAGCAAAAGAAGCAATTGCAACCTTAAAGAAAAATGGAATTCATTCAATTATGCTTACGGGTGATAATAAAAAAGTAGCTAACTGGGTGGCAAATCAATTAGGAATAGAAGAAGTTTATGCGGAAGTTCTACCAGATGATAAAGCAAATCAAATAAAACGGATTCAAGAAAAGGGTTGGAAGGTTGCTATGACGGGAGATGGAGTCAATGATGCTCCAGCACTTGCGACAGCAGATTTAGGTATTGCAATTGGTGCAGGTACAGATGTAGCAATGGAAACCGCTGATGTTGTTCTTGTTAAAAGTAACCCAAATGATGTTGTAGCTCTAATGGATTTATCAAGAAAAACATATCGAAAAATGGTACAGAATCTATGGTGGGCAACAGGATATAACATTTTTGCAATCCCACTTGCTGCGGGTGTCCTAGCCCCAGTTGGAATTGTGTTAAGTCCAGCAGTTGGTGCTGTACTGATGAGTTTAAGTACAATAATTGTGGCTATTAATGCAAGATTGTTGAAAGCATAATGTCAACACCTAAAGTAAATATACACCAAAAAAACCCTAGGATTGGAATAGTTCTAGGGTTTTTAATTCTATGATATCAAGTAGTTTTTAAGGAATAGTTATATCGTATAACACAAAAGTGCCTAATCATTTTATAAATATTTTTTTTTAAGTTCTATTATAGTTTTTTACTTTTGAGTAATATAAATGATTCGTCAATAGATAAATAAAGATGAAACACTTCGTCCTTTTTTAAATGCAATGTCCTCATTAATTCTTCTGGAATTCGAATAGATCCCTTGTTAGAAATTATCATTATGTTTTCTACTGTTTCACCAATTAGCTTCTTAATGACCAATTCCTGTGAATTTGTTATTAAACTTACTGTAACTGCATCTCCTGCTATTAATGACAGTGAATTTCTAATAGTAGTTGGAAGTGTTATACACTGGGATTTATTTAGAATACAATACAGACCTGTATTAATTAGTTTATTTTGGGAAGTATTTATTTCGTACACAAACAAACACCTCAATTCTTTTAAGAATATTAACAAGAAAATGTTAAGAATTTCTGCAGAAAAATAAAGTGAGGAGAGTTAATTAGTTAAAGGAAAAGAATCGAGTTGCTTATCTTTGATAAGACCCGATTCTAATGAAAGTATCACTTATAAAAAACACAATTATTTTCTTTTAAAACAAGAGGTATCCATGAGTAAACACTAAATTAACTGCATTGTTGTTATACAAGTATTATCCCCTTCAAAAGTTGAAATCTCAGATTCTGCTGTTTTACCATCGTATTGAATCTCTACCTTATATGTTTTGTCACGAGGTAGCCAAAAATCAATAAATCCATTTTCAAGAGATGTTATAGTTTCATCAACAAGCACATTACCTTCTTCATCTTGAATATAAACATCGAATTCCTTTTCTACTAATTCTCCCTGGCAACCAGTTAAGCTATGATCTGAACAAGGATGTGTAGTCTCAATAAATGGTGCAATGGAAACAAAAAATTCATCTTCAGGAAGGTCATAAGTAGTCTCTTTATTCTCACTATCAGTTACTATAAGCTCGTCTGAAGTAATGGAAGCAGAAACATCCTCATCTGCATCTCCAACACTGTAATCTTGGACTATCTTCTTGATATCTTGTGTCTCTACTTCGTTTGTTGTATTGTCACTACAAGCGGCCACGGTTAAGATAAGTATTAACCCCAGCACTGCTAATAAACTTTTTTTCATAAGTTGCTCCTACTCCTTTTTCATCTAATCTGTTAAACTTTAAAAGACCTTTATGTGGATGTTAAGTAAACCCTATATATTTTTACATTACTTATAAGATTAATTATAATATCCAAATGTGCATTATTTGTGCAAATTTAATAGAGAAATTGTGGTAAATTTAATTTAAAAACCATAAAAACCAAACCATCCAGCCAAAAATGAAGTTAATTTAGTCATCCAGTCAAAGAACAGTGCTACTCCCATGAAAATCATAATGTATCCACCGATTTTAACTAATTTAAGGCTATGTTTTCTAATCCACTTTAATTTACCAATAAAGAATGCCAATAAAAGAAACGGAATAGAAAAGCCTAAAACATAGCTAATCATCATAATCATACCAACATCGGGGCTGGTTGCAGCCAATGATAATACGATGGCCAGTATTGGACCCGTACAAGGAGTCCATCCTAATGAAAATGCCATCCCTATAATGAATGATCCAAAATAACCTCCCGGGCGATTTTTGAAGCCTATTTTTTTATCCTTCATTAGAAATTTAAAATTAAATACTCCTACAATTACTAGTCCAAAGAAAATGATTAAAATAGCACCAATTTGCCTAATGCCATCTTGATAAGTTAATAGGAATTCTGATATAAATGAAGTGGTAAACCCAATCATGATAAAAATACTTGAAAATCCTATTAAAAATAAAATGGTATGTAAAAGAGCCTTTTTGTTGATTTTTTTATTTTCCTCTCTTATCTCACTTACGCTCATTCCTGTTATGTAAGATAAAAACGCTGGATATAGTGGTAATACGCATGGTGAAATAAAAGAAAGAAAACCAGCCCCAAAAGCTAAAAATATGTTAATTTCATTCAATTTTTATCCCCCTTTATAAGAACATCAGCAGCCTATTGTTTTGGCAATATTTCTTTAAAATAACTCTCCAAACTTTCTAATGATAAGGCTCCATTTACAACTCTCTGAATTTTTCCATCCGGATTAATGAATATGGAACTTGGAATTGGTCCTATTTTGTATAAATCCCTGACCTCTCCTGTTTTATCATGGGGAATTGGAAAGGTTAGATCATATTTATCAATAAAACGATCGACAACCAATTCTGTACTATCTAAACTAACTGCAATAATTTCAATTCCTTTTTCTTTATATTCGGGATAAAGTGCTTGCATGTAAGGCATTTCATCTTCACATGGCTTACACCAAGTCCCCCAAAAGTTTAACATAACACCTTGCCCCTTAAAATCACTAAGTTGTATAGATTCTAATTCATTATTTTTATTAATTTGTTTTAATGTGAAGTCTGGAGCATCATCTTCTTCTTGATAAATCGTATTATCTGCTTGTAAATTGGATACTAATGCAAATACAATAGCTCCTATCATTACAGCTAAAATAGTCGTTCTAAAAATTAAGCGATTTCTTTTTTTGTTTTTCTTATTCTTTTTGGCTTGCTTTAGACTCATTTATATCTCTCCCTACAGTAAAACCCATTTGTTATTTATATACACAGTTCATTTTATTTTAAAGAAAATATGTGCATAAATTGTCAAGATATATTGTAGTTTTTATGAATACTCCTATTCCAAGACCAACAACAAGTTGTGCTTATACACAGCCAGAAGTATATAATTTCTCATATAAATATCGGTGATGATTTTGAAGATATATAATGCCAAGATTTATTAAGTTTTTGTGCAGTTTTTATGGAGTTTTTTAATTTCTGTTTATTCTAAAACAGTTTAGGTAACAGTATAAAAGGTATTAAAAATTTATTGAAGGAGAGATGAAACGATGGCACATGAACAACATTTAGAACTGATACAGGCATTACATGATTGTATGACTGAATGTAATCACTGTTACGATGCTTGTTTAAAGGAAGAGGATATCCAAATGATGGCTGAATGTATTCGTTTGGATAGGGAGTGTGCAGACATTTGTAATTATCTTGAACAAGCCCTTTCAAGAAATACACCATTTGTTTCTGAATTGGCTGCTGTATGTGCAAAGATTTGTGAGGCATGTGGAAATGAATGTAAAAAGCATGATCATGACCATTGCCAAAAATGTGCAGAGGCTTGCTTTAGATGTGCAGAGGCCTGTAAAAGTGTAGCATAATGGTACGGGAAGAATATAATCCTAAAACAAATACCCTGAAATGAATCCGTTCATTTCAGGGTATTTTTAGATTTATTGTACGACTAATGTTGATATCATTTCGTCATGTCCCTGCCCACAAGGGATATTACAGTATATCGTATATTCTCCTAGTTCATCTGGGGTGAATGTTGCTTCTCCTTCGCCCTCAATGCTAACATCAAGGCCGTCAATTGCTATTCCATGCATTCCCTCAGCATTGGTTAGTGTTACTTTGATCTCCTCACCTGCATTCACTGTATACTCGCCTTGGTCAAATTCAAAATTAGATGCGGTGATGTCGATCTGGCTAGCAGGTGAAGACTCTTCTTGGGAACCGGATTCACTTTGTTGATTTGTATTATCCCCACTACACGCAGCAAGTACTAACACGACACCTAAAAGTAGAGTAAATAATATATTTCTTTTCAAAATAAGACCTCCCATCTCTATGTTGAATGATGTACTTTTCAAGAATAAGGCTATATGGTAAATATCAATTTATTATGCAGTTAGAGAGACGAATGTGTGAACATTTCCATTTCTTGAACAAATTTATATTAAAAAATGCTGGGAGTATTAGCAGTGGTATTGTATTTACTCTTTAACTATTAGTTCTTCTAGTTTATACCATACAAAATTACTCGTTTGAATGATGCCCAATATGATTTTGTTTATGATCATTCGGAGTCTTAACATCAGTAAAAATCGGTCCTAATTGATTAAGTACAATAAAAATAAAACCAAAAAGAATAATTGTCAATAGTGGATTAGTATAGAATGTTACCTCTTTTTTACTTACTTCTTTTTGAATCAAATGGAGAAGGATTAGTAAAGTGGATAGAAAAAGAAAAAACATTATTTTAACGATTGCGTCATGATATTCTATCACTATCATTTCGCCAAGCATGGCTCCCATCATACCACCCATAATTCCAGATAACATTCCGTCCAATACCGCTATAATGCTTACTGGTATACCAGCCAAAAAACCAGCCGACATACCAACAGCAATTCCTAAAATTGTAGCCATAAAAAAGTTTTCAGAAATTAATATTCCAACAATAACACCCACAGTTAGACCAACACTCATACCCATTGACATAGCTATCATCATGCCAGCCATATTAGTGAACTTTTTTCTGTGGGAAATCGTTTTAAAAATAACAAGAACTGAGAGTGAGAAAATTGTTATGAGTATTAGAAGTAATGAT
The DNA here is from genome assembly GCF_020171845.1 of Cytobacillus kochii. Lineage (GTDB taxonomy): Bacteria > Bacillota > Bacilli > Bacillales > Cytobacillaceae > Cytobacillus > Cytobacillus kochii. The sequence goes on from NZ_JAIVAM010000002.1 coordinate 381,195, forward strand.
ATTTCCATTCTTTAGCTCCTTTCTTGTACAATATAATTAACCATATGTGTTCAGCAACTAAAAATATTCCTATCTTACTATCAAAATCGAGTAATTTATTACATATGAAGAATCTTAGATTTTTTAAACACTTTACATACACTAGGGGGGGTATAGTATCATGTGAGGGGAATTAGTATTTAAAAATACTGTTTATTGTATCGAGACAATAATATGGAAAAATAGGGGGAAATGAATATGGAGGCTAAGGTTAAAATCGCTGTGAATGGTGGAATAGGGTTTGGTGCAAAACTAAATTCAAAACAACTTATGACAATCTCAAAATATATGAATGAAGAAGATGAACTTGAGTTAACAACATTTCAACAACTCTATGTAGAAATTCCAGAAGATAAAAAAGAGGAAATCATTGAGGAGTTTGAAAGTGTTGGGTTGAGATGTTATCCCGTTGGAAATTACGTAAAGAGCTTGAGAACATGCAATTTCTGTAAAGGGGAAGAAAGAGAAGGAATGCCAGTGGCAAAAGAAATAAATCGCCGTATAGCAGGAAAACCTGTACCATTTACCCTAAAAGTTGCTTATACAGGTTGTATCATTGGTTGTGGCGAACCAATGTTAAGTGACATAGGTGTAATGAAGTATAAAGATCATTATAATCTATATGTTGGTGGAAAAACGAAAGGAAAAGATGCTGAGGTGGGTTCCTTGTTGAAAGAGAGTCTAACACCAGAAGAATTGTACGATACAGTAGAAAAAGTCATTACTGTATATGCTGAAGAGGGTAAAAAAAGAGAGCCATTCTTTAAATTTTTAAAAAGGATAGGTAAAGAACAAATAATAAGTTAATAATAAGCGTTGGATGGAAACTCATCTTCTTTCATTAGCAACTAAGTGAAATGCCTAACTGAACTTCCGGTGAAGTGTTAATAAAAAGAGAAATTATCATAATCTGAAGTTTTATTATTGACAACAATACCATACTAGGGTATAGTAAAATCATAACAAAAAAGGAAGTGATTCATTTGGACGAATTCTTACATGATCACCCAAGTAAACCAAGAACACAAGATGAAAAGCAAAAAACAATTAACCGTTTAAAACGAATAGAAGGTCAAGTTCGTGGAATACAGAAAATGGTGGAAGAGGATCGTTATTGTATGGATATTTTAGTACAAATAAGTGCCATTCAATCCGCTTTGAAAAATGTAGGTTTTGTTGTCACTGAACGTCATATCAACCACTGTGTCAGTGATGCGATTAAACAAGGTGAAGGTAAAGAAACAATTGAGGAATTAATGGGAGTATTAAAGCAGTTTTCTAAGTAAGGAGGGAACTATTATGAGTGAAACAAATCATGCAACACTTGGTATAACAGGAATGACCTGTGCAGCTTGTTCTAATCGTGTGGAAAAGGTATTAAATAAAATGGATGGAGTGGAAGCACAGGTCAATTTGACGACAGAGAAGGCCACCGTAGATTATGATCCAGATAAAACATCCATAGAAGATATAGCTAAAAAAATAGAGAATGTTGGTTATGGTGTTCTAACGGAGAAAACAGATCTCGATGTCTTTGGTATGACTTGTGCAGCTTGCTCTACCCGTATTGAAAAAGTATTGAACAAACAAGATGGAGTAAAACTTGCAACTGTTAACCTAACGACGGAAAGTGCCCAGATTGAATATAATCCTGGTTTGGTTGATGTACAATCGTTGATTGATAAAATCAAAAACATTGGTTATGATGCCAAACCAAAGGCGGAGGCAAAGGAAAAACAATCTTATAAAGAAAAACAGCTTAAAAATATGAAGACGAAATTAATTATTTCGGCTATCCTTACTTCACCTTTATTAGTTACAATGCTTGTACATTTATTTGGCATCCATATACCGGATATCTTCATGAATCCATGGTTCCAATTTGCTTTAGCAACACCAGTACAATTTATTATCGGTTGGCAATTTTATGTTGGTGCCTATAAGAACCTGAAAAATGGCGGGGCAAACATGGACGTGCTTGTAGCATTAGGTACGAGTGCTGCTTATTTCTATAGTTTATACGAAACATTCATGACAATTGGAAATACAGAGTATGTGCCACATTTATATTTTGAAACAAGTGCCGTTATAATCACTTTAATTTTATTTGGAAAATATTTAGAAGCTAGAGCTAAAAGCCAAACAACAAATGCTTTATCGAAACTACTCAATTTACAAGCGAAAGAAGCTCGTGTAGTACGGGATGGTAAAGAAATGATGGTTCCAGTTGAAGATGTAGTTGTTGGAGATCATTTAATTGTAAAGCCGGGAGAGAAAATACCTGTAGATGGTATTGTTATCAAAGGAAGAACATCTGTTGATGAATCAATGCTTACGGGTGAATCCATTCCAATTGAAAAAGATTTAGGAGAAAAAATAATTGGTTCTACAATTAATAAAAATGGTTCCATTGAAATGGAAGCAACAAAAGTAGGGAAAGATACGGCCTTAGCATCTATTGTCAAGGTCGTGGAGGAAGCTCAAGGGTCAAAGGCACCAATACAACGATTAGCTGACGTTATTTCAGGTTATTTCGTTCCGATAGTCGTCGGTATTGCTATCTTAACCTTTATTATATGGATTACTCTAGTTCAACCCGGACAAATTGAATCAGCTTTAGTCCCAGCTATTGCTGTACTTGTTATAGCTTGTCCTTGTGCTTTAGGACTTGCGACACCAACATCTATTATGGTTGGAACAGGAAAGGCTGCAGAAAGTGGGATTTTATTTAAAGGTGGAGAACACCTAGAGGGAACACATGGAATAGAAGCAATTGTACTTGATAAGACAGGTACAATCACAAAAGGAAAACCCGAAGTTACAAACTTCACAGGTGATGAGGAAACATTACAGTTACTTGCAAGTGCGGAAAAAGGTTCAGAACATCCACTTGCAGAAGCTATTGTTGCCCATGCAACAGAGAATAGTATCGACTTTTTGGATACAGACGATTTCACAGCGATACCTGGTCATGGTATTGAAGCCACGATTTCTGGGAAAAGGATTCTTGTTGGAAATAGAAAGTTAATGAAAGATCATCAAATTGATATATCAGGCTATGAAGAAATATTAGTGAACTTTGAATTAGATGGTAAAACTGCTATGTTAATTGCCATTGATGGTGAATATCGAGGTATTGTTGCAGTAGCAGATACGATTAAAGAAACGGCTCCAGAAGCTATTAAGCAATTGAAGGAACTTGGAATAGAAGTAGTTATGTTAACAGGTGATAACGAAAGGACAGCTCAAGCAATTGCAAAACAAGTTGGAATTGACCAAGTAATTGCTCAAGTTTTACCTGAAGAAAAGGCAAATAAGGTAAAAGAAATTCAAGCCAAAGGTAAGAAAGTTGCTATGGTTGGGGATGGTGTGAACGATGCACCTGCACTTGTTACGGCAGATATTGGAATTGCCATTGGTACTGGAACAGAAGTAGCGATTGAAGCTGCTGATGTTACAATTCTCGGTGGCGAGCTATTGCTTATACCGAAGGCAATTAAAATTAGTCATGCAACGATTCGAAATATACGACAAAACCTTTTCTGGGCTTTCGGATACAATACAGCGGGAATACCAGTTGCAGCAATTGGATTTCTTGCCCCGTGGATTGCTGGTGCAGCAATGGCGTTAAGTTCAGTAAGTGTTGTTACTAACTCCCTTCGCTTAAAGCGAGTGAAAATATAAAAATTAATTTAAGGAGGTGAAAAGGTCATGGAAAAGACAACTATGGACGTTCAAGGCATGTCATGTGGACATTGCAAAATGTCAGTTGAAGGTGCATTAACAAAATTGGATGGTGTATCAGTAGCTGAAGTTAATTTAGAAGCTGGTAAAGTAGATGTAACTTTTGATAAATCAAAGGTAAATGTTGATGCCATGAAAGAAGCTATTGAAGAACAAGGCTATGATGTTGCCTAATTATATGAATAAAAGCTGATTTTCTGTATAGAAAGTCAGCTTTTTTAGTCTTATGTCTTCCTGCCTTATTCTTCTTATCACTGCTAATACAGTTGGTACATTAAAGAAAGGAGCGGGAGGAAAATAGAGGGCTCAATATATATGTAACTCGGTAATTCTGATATCTATTAAATGTTTGTTTAACTTAAATAGAGCATAAATTCAGGCTAGATTCAATAGTAAATCAGTCTTTTTGTTTTGTTCAATATCCTTCAATCCTTTACCAATTGGGTACATCTGGGTTCCTACCCTAACGATATAAATCCAACGTATTCCTACGCTCTATTTAGTATGTTTTCTACTCGTAGCAGCATCTAATGTTAAGTTGCTACATTTCCTCATCTTTATGTTTCTACTCATAGAGTAAAAAATAGCTATCAAAAGAAAAAAACCACCCCGAATCGCTCGACCAAAAGCTAAGGGTAGTTTCTTTATACAAAACTTGTAATTGAGTAGCCTCTCGCTTCGATAATACTACTGGAGACTTCGTGTTACTAGCACGGAGTCTTTATATCATAAATTACAGTAACTTAGATATTTAAAAGTAGAAATATAGTCAATTCCATATTTAGGAGGTTTCAAGTGTCTCTCCGAAAATTTTCCCAGTAAGTCTTCGGATTTTCTTTAAGTTCGAAACTTACTTACCGCTGTAAATTTTATTTACTTTACGACACTCTATTGAAAAACCTTTTGCATGTGGTCAGGGTAAGCTACATTCCATGCAATGTTAATACATTCATCTCAGCTCTAAGCCTATCAAATCAGCGGTACTGACTAACGCTTTTCTGATTGTGTCTTCAGCAATTATTATGTTACCTTTGCTATAATAATCTGCGATCTCCTTTACACTCCATTCTTGAATTTGAAATCTTACCAGCCATTCGAAGTGATCTTTATTTCTTTTTTGTTTTCCCTCTATATACCCATGTTTCTCCATATATAATTTGGTACGTAACTGATATAACTCTTTGTATTTCTTATAAGCTCTATCAACAGACTCTTCAAATTCAGTCCAAGTTTCTATTCTCGGGTCCCACCCCTCTCCGATAATGTATCCTTTTACATTTTCTCTATCCCCTTTTAATGCAAATCGAACATCCATATCATAGTTTACAAGAACATTCTCATAATCATTGGCTTCAGGTTCAAGATTAAGTACATTAAACTCATGTAAATTATCTAGGGCTGGAGTAAAAACGAATGGAAAAACTTTATCTGGGCGAAGTTTATCCCCAGTTGCTTCTGATTCATCTTCAAAGTAAATAACATTTGTGATGGACCAAACATAAATGTGTGCTGGCACCTTAGTGCCGATTCGTTCATAAAACTTCTTCCGATCCTCAATATCTTGTTCATGATCACGTCTATCTGGGATTGCCCATAATGCAATTTCTAAAAACGTTTTGTTATCTCCTTGTTGTTGAAATAAACTATATTTTTTAGCCCATGCTACAATAGCATTTTTTAACTCAATTAAATGAGAATTGCTACGCTCCTTTTCAAAAATATCCCAATTATCTATAAAGCTGCGTGAGGAATTTCTCTGTTGTTCATGAGTTTTTTCAGTTTCTGAATATAACGGAATAATTGAATCTAAATCTTCTACAAGTTGGGGCTCTAAAGTTTCAGCAACCCTTAAAAAGTAAGTTATGGCTTCGTGGTGGTAGGAATCAGTAAATACGGGCATATGATTTAGCTTTTTTCTCTGTGGATGAAAGTATACTTTTTTCACAAAATCACCTCAATGTTTTAGTTAATAGTATTTTCTCATCTTTAATTTCCATTTGATAGGAAATAGAAATATATTTTAAAAATCTTGTCAATCTGGAGTTAAAAAGTTAAAGGGAATAACAATTTGGTAAGATCCAAAGATATAGGAAATAGTTTTTCGTTGTTTAAGAGAGACTGTGGTACGATGAAGGAAAAGAGAAAGCAGGAGGGAAATTGTCTCCCTGCTAAAATCCTCTTCCCTCTGCTAAAATGTCGGTATCCACTGCTAAATAGTTGGTATATTAGAGGGAAGAGTGTGGAGGAAAAAAAGAGCAGGCGAATATGTACTCAATCATTTTTCAATCGTAAAATTAATTATATTTCAGGCTGGATCCAATAGTGGTCCAGTCTTTTTCTATGTTTCCAATAACCCACCAATCCTTTGTCCAATAAGGGTTTCAATAGCCTTTTCAATTTCTAAATCCGTAGGATTTCCAATCTCTATTTAGTTTGTTTCCTAAATGTAACACCATCCTACAATTGCTATATTTCCTTTCTTTTCTCTTGATTCTTCTCTCTGTTCGGTACGAACTCTTTAACATTGTCCGAATATTCTATACAATCCAGAGCGGAGAAAAGAGGACAAAAATGGGGGTTTTGGGGAAGAACTTAATAACATTGCCTTTAGGCGTAAAAGAGTGAGTGAAGCCTTGGGGGATAAGGGGTTGAGGGGAGATTGGTGAGGGAAGGAGAAAGTAACAGGGGGATATAGTAGAAGAAAGTGAGAATAAAGAGTTAATAGACTAATAATATTGGAGATATAAGATAAAATGGGTATAGTCCAATAAAGGATGAGCAATTATGTGTTACCAAAAATATCTATAATAAACAAAGAAAGTTCTTACTTTTGTAATTCATAACCAGTCTACAAAGAACTTGAATTTATCATTAGAAATAGTAAAAGACCACCGAGGATTTAATTAAGATTGGTATGTAAATTTTGTTCATGTATTTTTCTTTGATTTTTATTGAAGTATCACTTGGAAGTTTATAATGGAGAATTAAAAAAGAAAATGGATATATGTGACAGATAATAGATATGGTGAAAAATTGATGCAAAGGTAAACAATAAATAAATCAATTATGAAAAGAACGGTAAAATCTTCAAAAAGGGCTTTTCAGGAATATTATTTAGATGAATTTCTTAAAGACATAGATGTTGGGATGGAATCCACAAAATTATGGTTGGCCTCAATTACAAGAAAACATCGAAAATCATTTCATCCCTATTATCATATTCTATTACTTAATTTTCTTGGATTAGAAGTTAATGAAGTTTTCCGAAAAACTCCATTAGAGGTTGAACCTTTTGGAAAACCAAAGTGGCCCTGTTTAAACATAGTTTGTCCAAATTACAAGAAAGATGTTATTCAGGAAGTCCGATTAGAAGCTGTGAGAGAACGAAACAGCCTATTGATAAGTTTTCTTGTAAACATTGTGATTTTACCTATACTAGAAAAGGTCAAGAGCAGAATGGAGTAGATCGTTTTAGATATACCAGAATAATGAACTTTGGTTACCTTTGGAAAAAGGAGCTTAGTGTATTGGTTGAGGAGAAATTAAGTTATCGGGAAATAGCTCGTAGGCTACATGTTGATCCTAATACGGTGGTTAAATATGCAAATGCAGACGTAAATGAATCTAAATCTACGGAATTTTTGAATGTAGATAAAGCTGATTCAATGGTATATCACCATAAAGCATGGTTGCAATTGTAACAAGATTATCCGAATCTATCTAAAACAAAACTGAGAAACAAAAAGCCGTCAACGTATGCCTACTTGTATAGAAATGATAAAGAATGGTTACATAATAATTCACCTAAACTACTAAAAGGAAATAGAGAAAATAAACGGATAGATTGGGAGAAACGAGATCAATAAATTTTAGATAGGGTTCAGAAGGCAACATGGGAACTTAGAAACCGGAATGTAAAACCAAAGAGGGAAACAGTTAAAAGCATTGGGGATGCAATAGGTGAAAGAGCGTTATTAGGGCAAAAATTAGATAAGATGCCGAAAACCAAAGCATTTATTAATGAGGCTTGGGAATCCGAACAAGAATTTCGTTTACGTAGGGTAGAGCAAGTTATCCAAGACATGAGTAAAGCGGTTGAAGTAGTAAGGTTATGGAAGGTGCTAAGAAAGGCAAATATAAAAAAGAAATTTTATATTGAAATACATCAGGTAATTCAGATTCATATGTTTAGAATAACTAATATTAAAGATAAGTCCCTTGATTAAAACCAAAAACATCAAGAGGCTTTATATATTATACTTCTAATCTCCTTGATGTCTTATCACGATTGGCTTTCGGGCTTTTACTCTGGCACTTAATTGGGATTATTTCTGATCTTATTCCTGGCTCTTTCTTAGGCATTTAAGACCGATCTAAGGGAAAAGGTAAAAAAGGATGATAGTAAGAGTGAAGAAAAGCATGAAATGCCTTCCGCAAATATCTATTGTTAGAAAAAATTGAATGACTTGGCTTGGAATTTTAATGAGATTAGAAAGAAAGAATTTTTACCAGCATGGATAGCGGAGGCAGAAAATCTTGAATTAAGTGAATTAAATAGTTTTCGAACGGAATAAAAAAGGAGATGGATACAGTCCAAAATGCATTTACGTTCTCCTATAATATCGGAGTAGCTGATGGAAGTATGAACAAGTTAAAAACAAACAAACGCATCATGTCATGTATGGCAGAAGCAATTTTGAACTTCTACGGAATAAATTATTACTGCTTGAATCACGTAAATTCGACTAGCTTTGGAAAGAACCTTTTTTACGCTTACTCTTACTATGTATATTTGTACCCATTTATCAAAATTTAGTAGAGGAACATTATAGTTTGATAAGTTAGAATAAAAAAACTATAATATCTTGTTTGAATTAAAATAATTTTCCGATATAATAATAGGTAGTAATTACCACATTAGTGGAGTGTAGTTACTATATTAATAGGAATGGAGGATGAATAAATGAAAAAAAAGGTGTTTGTTTTAATGTTTTCTACGTTATTATGTTTCTCCGCATTTGGAAATCCAGTATTTGCAGAAGAAAGTGTGGCTGTTGAAAAGGAAGGCGAAGTTAATCCAGAATGGGCACCGGTTACAAGAATTTGGCATGAATTCGGACCGGTTGCATATCAAGGACGCACGGTGTATATACAAACAACTAAATATAGAGCGTCCTTCGAGGGGTACGTATCTGCTAGAAATGTAGGTGGAGGACTTTTCATGTATGAAGGGTATTTATACAATTCTCAAGGGCCTATTCCGATACCTGCTAAAGTTAAGGAGGATAAGTAATGAAATTTTTAACTAAAATTTTAGCTTTTACATTTCTGCTGACGTTTGGCTCTATTATTCTAGTTAGTCAAGGAGCTAGTGCAGACGAGCTTGATGGTGATAATGTGGAATTACAAAGTGCCAATTCTATAAGAGCAGCTACTCATATTGACAAACCAATTAGAGATTTCGACAGAGGATTGGTATCGTTCCCAGATAAAATTTGGCATACTAGAGGAGAGTATCGTGGATATTTATACGTAAGGAACTTTGAAGAATTAAGCAACGGTATGCTTAGAGCAAATTACGTAGGTACTTTATATAAATACGTAAGTCCAGTTAAAACTGATCCGGAATTAGAGTAGTAAGAAAAAGAGGTAAATTTACTTATGTCTTCATCATTCAAAAAATTCCAGCAATCAAGGTGCAATTGCTGGAATTTTTTCTTTTTAGTTATATTAAAAAAGATTCGAACTTGACTAGAGATAGAATTGCTTCTTATTTTACTGTCATTGACATTTATCCTGACTTTGGAGAGCCGGGGGTTCTGAAAGCTCTTAAAAAGACTGAAGTCCATTATTGATATTTTTTATCTTTCAATAAATTCAACGTGAGAATGTGATAAATTCGTGTAGATATTTTTATATTTACTTACTTGCTCAGAATCCTCAATTTGGAAATCTGAATCACTGATCTCTGCTGAATACTCGCTAAAGTCTTTATCACTTTCTTTTAGTGTAAATTCTATTTCTAAAGATTCATTCTCATTTTCAAACTGAATCACAAGTTCATCATCTTTCAGCTCATATGTTCCTTCTTCGCCATCAATAGCATCAGTAATTACCTTTCCATCTGTAAATTCTAATGTCATTATAGAGTCATATTTATCAGGAGTGTTAGGTGATGAAACCACACTAACATCGAACGTTTTTCCCGATAAATTGCCGCTGTTGCTACAAGCTGTTATGATGAGTATGGATAGAACTGCTATTAGTATTATAAAGCTTTTTTTCATGTAAAAATTCCTCCTTTTATTAGTAATACGATGAAGGATGTTTATAAGTTTCAAAAAATTATGGTATTTTTATTTTTCGTTCAAAATAACCACCTAACTTTCTCGGGGTAATTCAATTTTCCTTATCCACATCTGCTACATCATAATTTTTAGTCCGTAAGATGGGTCGTCAACTTCGCCTATTCATTCCCAATGATTAGAGCATTCCTATCTCTTATAATCACGAGGACTAGAGTAGTTTTTAAACCACACATGATAATTTAATAGGAATTATAGTGAAAAAAAGACTATCTAGCATGTAGCGAATTAATACAAACCATATAACGGGCAACCAAAGCGTTTCCTGTCATTTTTTAAACTTTGATAGTATTTTCAAAGTTGCCATGAAATCAATATGGCATCGTTCTTGCTTCATCAACACTTCTTCTTTCCTTCGCTTTTGGAAAACTCAAGTTGTATTAGCGTATGTATTCGGATGGTTTTTCAGTCCTCTTCCAATTACTTTTTTAAGTCAATACAATTCATGCTTCGGTTCCAGTTCTTTTGCTCAAATTCCAATTCTGAAAGTTTGACGGTGCTTTTCCGGTGGATGATCCCAACTAATAGATTCATAATACTTCTTGTCTGTCTTAACGAACTCAAACTATTCATCATTTACTCCCGTAAGGCGGTGACTTCATTCATCATAAAGATACAATTTATATTTTTACCAACTATAATGACCGTTATAAATAATAAACAGAAAAACCATTGCTAATCAGATGAAGGAACTTGAAATTAAAGACATATTTCTTGAAGTGTATTTTAATTCAGTATTAATTGCTTACCCTGTATATTAGATAATCCATAGTGAAAGTGTTGTGGGGGTAAAAAGCATCTGAAAATACTATTATGACGTAAACATTATCGAGGTGCTACCTCAGAAAGGTGGGTGCGGCTTGCTTTTAAAGCTTGGAGATTGAGCGGAGAAAAGAGGACAAAAATGGGGGTTTTGGGGAAGAACTTAATAACATAATTGATGGAAGAAAAAGTCGAGATAAGAGGGTGGAAGCCTTGAGAGATAAGGGATTGAGGGGGAATTCGGAAAAATTCCAACTATTTAACAGGGAGATATAGTAGAAGAAGGAAATGATGAGAAGTAGGACGAAATAAGACAATAGTGTGATATTCTGTTTTTTGAGGAGGGGTAAGGATGAAGAAAGTTAATGATATGGATGGTACTTGGAAAATAGCGTACCCTAAACGAAATATCTACATAATGCGTGATCATAATTGGGCTTTTTCAGCTTGGGAAATAAGTAGACTTAATAAAAAAATAGAACCAAAAGCAAGATTATTACATGTTGATTTTCACGATGATTATTTTGAGCCTATTGAGGAAATAACAGAGTTGAAAACGGAACAAGATGCTCTCAATATTGGGGAAAAACTTGATATTTTTGAATTTATAAGAGCGAGCCAAGGGACGGGCACTATTAAAGATGTGTATATGATAGGCGACTATGTTAGACCTCCAGGTGAAGTTTTTCACTCTTATACTCTAAATCAGTTTGAACATGAGCATCGGATGGAATTCTTTAGTCCAGAAAATCAAAGTTTTATTTTGGATTTAGACCTGGATTTTTTCAACTTACATGCCTATCAATCTATTGAGAATAATTATAATAGCAATCCCTTTCGTTATAGTGACGAGTTCATCAAAAAGCAGTTGGAGCGATTTAAGCAGTATGATGATGAAGGGTGTTGGGATTTAATAACTGTAAGTATTTCACCTGAACACTGTGGCGGAGATCAAACTGCACAACAAATACTTGAAATTTTCCTTAAATCTTTCGAGTTAAATGATGAGGAATATATTCATTGGTAGTAAAGGGAATAAAAATTTGGGCTGGAACCAATACGGGTCCAGTCTTTTGGTTATGTTCAATATCTATCCAATCCCTTGTTCAATAAGGGATCATGCGTATTTCCAATCTCTATTAAGTTTGTTTCCTAACTGTAATAACATCCTACAATTGCTACATTTCCTATGTGTTTTAGTCTCTATCTCGCCCTATAATTGTTATATTTAACTCAATTATGCACCAAGAATTGTTCCTTGTAGAAATACTGTATGAATGAGAAATGGCTCAACCATGCGTATAATCACTTTCTGGTTCTGGAAAATTTAATAGGAATTAAGCTAAAAGTATGAAATAAAATGCTATCCTATAATTGTTATATTTAGCTTTATTGTGTAGCTGGGAGATATCCATAAGTTATCGTTTATTAATAAAAAAGGCACAACAGAGAGGTCTAAACCATGATATAATCCGTTGGATTTCCTCTTTCTCCGTTTTTTTCTCTGTCCAATATCGTCTTACAATTGCTACAATGTTCTGTACTTCCTCAATCCTTTTATTAATAACAACTTCAGTTAGTTTTAATAGTTTTCCTAATTCTATAAATCCAACGGTTTTCAACCTCTATTCAGTTTATTTTTTCTCATCCACCTTCAGCCTGCTGGGTGTTCAAGTATCTCTTACAGTCTTATCTTTTCCTCTATTATCGTGCCTACTCTAGATCGAAACTATGATTAAGGATTATAAGAAATGATTAGAACGGTACAATAATTGAAACAGATAAAGAATTAGAAATTAAAGGATGTTAATGAATATGCAATTTTAGTCGATGACATTTGGGAAGAGCCAAACGGCGAAATGATATTTTCCCATATTACTGCTGAAGATGTATTTGATAGGGCGAGGTTCCCTGGAGAACTTAGGTCTTTATAGAAAGTTGTTCATAATATTATAATTAGGCTATCAACATTGTAGGTATAGACCTGAAAAGACTTGATTAATACTGTCGGTTTCTTTATAATTCAAGAAATGTAATAGGGAAGTAATGGTGATATAAGTGGACGGAAGTGGCTTTCATTCAGGAATTAGAATAGAATTTTTAAAAACTCGTATTCGATAAGGAATGCGAGTTTTTTTAATGCTTCCATTGTTTATAGTCAATAGAAAATCCAAATACCAGAAGGGATTGTGTAGGATGACAAAAAAATGAATAATATACGGTGGAAGAGCTGGATTTAACTATGTGAGCTTTACAGAGCGATACCAGTCTGTGTCAGAGGATTAATTAGAAAATTCTATAGGGTAGAATTAAAACAAAGAGGAGGATATACGTGACAGATCATAATAATGATACACATAAAACTTTCAACACGGAAAAAATAAATAACCCGGGTCGAAAATACGCTCATTTAGATAAGTGGATAAAACTTACAGGTGAGATGGCCAGAGCCCAAGCTAGGGCGAAAGGAAGATACGAAGTTTATATTAAGAATGGACAGTGGGTAAAAGAATACCCTAATGGGGAAATCATTCCCTTTTCCGAAGAGGAAAATGATTGAACTGCCTATTTTGCCTGTCTGGATCTTTGACCTTTTATTTTAATTTAAACTGATTAGCTTCACAATAATAAGTATGAGGATGTTATAGACGTTTCAACAACTTGTCAAAACTTGCTTGTAACTGCTGATACTCTTTTTCCTTATCATTTTGTTGATAACTCTCTAAATTCATTAGGAATTTTTGATGTAACTCTTTACTGTTACTATAACTTTTGCATAGGTTCCTTTTCAATTCTTGTCCGATAGTCATTCTACATCCTCCTTGATTGTAACTCAGAACATTATTAAACGAATTCATGTAGTGTTCAACCTAACTACATAAGAATAGTATGATTATTTATCTTATAATCCTAGTATATAACCTTTTGAGTGTGTGTAAAAGTGAAGAATGTAGATTTCATGAGTATCTTGTATTTTAACTTTAGTGGTCAACACTTCTCTAGGACTAGATAGCTATTTTCAGATAAGGGTGTTGATACTTTTTCATCAAAAAATCGTGATTTAGTAGGAATCTGTCTTACAGGGTATCAACACATTTTGAAAGTTGTAAAAGTGTTGAGTGTTCCTTTAAAGATAGTCTGATAGTGGCATTTATTTAAGTAATGCTTAGCATAAAAAAGTTAAACCACCAAGGTTTGGACTCTACTCTAAATACGTTGAAGGCTGGAACTAGAACTGAAAGCAGGGGTGAGAAAAGCATCTATATATCATAGATTGCAAATAGAAATTAATTCTTTTTGTAGGTGCCAACCGGTGCTTAGTAATCAATATAGTTAGAACAAGTTGAGAAGTTGACAAAGATGTAACGAAAAACAGGATGACCGAATCATAACCCTATACATTGTATGAAGTAGATAAGCTAATTGTAATCGTAGTAAAAAGCATTTCCTTGTAATTTAAAATATAACAGAAGGAATTTGAAGGGCACCCGTTCTTTACCTGTACGATACGATGGATTACAATAGGAAATCTATTCTGTGATAAAGGAAGAATGAGGACTTAGTTAAGACAATACTTAATAGATTTGAAAATTACTATGTAAAAGATAAAAGGAAGGTGATGCGATATGACAGACCAAGAACTCACTAAAAGAAGGATGGATGAAGAGCAAGCATTAGGGTTTTTGCTCTTGGCTTGCAAGCAACTGGGTTACTCCTTAGATCAAGTCCAACAGATTCATTCCAGTATGAATTTACAATTTAATAAGCACTCTCCTGATGTGGCGAAAAAGGAGGGAGAGAAGTGGTTTAGTTCTACTAAAAGTACTAGACGCAATAACTATAGCAATCTAAAAAATGAAAGCAATAAAAAATATAAAAGAGCAAACGTAAGAATCCCCAAAATATCGGAAAGTAATCGCTCGAGGAAACTCCGAGAGAAAAACGAAAGAATTGTAAAGGAGTTAAACCGGATGGAGTATGGACCATGTGGATTATTCAAATTAATTAGAAAATGTAGGGGAGATTAAGAGTGATATAGGTGTGAGTGTAGTAAATTTAAAGAAAAAACCACCCCGAAACGCTCGGACAAAGCTGAAGGGTGATTTCTCTTTAAATTATTTAATTGAATAGCTTCTCACTTCGAGCAAGCTACATATGATTACTCCGTGTTAGCAGCACGGGGTTTTCTTATTTCTACTATAGCATGCTGCTTTGAAGGATATCAAATTTTCTATAACAAAAAGTGTTTTACAATAGCTTGTTGAGTTAAACCACATTGAAAATCCCGACCAAAACTGCGGTTTATAACTTAGAATCAATCCAAAGTTTACGAAAAGTTGCAGTTTATAACGATGGAATTGCCCCAGTTTTGACTTTCGGCAAATAATTTATAGACAAACCACGAATTAATAATACTTTTATTGACTCCCAGCAAAAAAGTTGCAGTCTATTACGGAGGATCGATCCAAAGTTTAAGAAAAACTGCAAAACTTAGCGGGGTGTCGTTACGAGTTTTGCCATTAGTCAAAACACAAAAGCTCTTGTATGAATTCTTTGGAGGCTATCATTAGGAATTATAATATTTTCAACTCGAAACTCGTCCAAGCTGTTAATAGTACGATTTGAATTTAACAAATCAGGATGACCGAATCATAACCCTATACAAAGGATGTATCACAATTAAGCAATTGATCTATTAACGAATCTCCCAGGACAATAAACATCTCTATAGGATATGGAGAGGTGCCAGTTTTCTGTTGTTTGTTTTTGTCTTTAGTCAAAACAAATAGCTGAAATAAAGAGAAAAATAAAGTTTATAACGGAGAATCAATCCAAAGTTTATGGAAAGTTGCAGTTTATAACGATGAAATTGGCCCGGTTTTGCCATTAGTCAAAACAAGGGGTTATTAATAGAAGAAAGATGTAGTTTATAACGGTTTAAAGATCCAAAGTTTATGATAAGTTATAACGATAAAAGAGTCCTAGCCGGGAGTGTATCAATATGAAACTGTGTTAATCCCTTCTTGTTAATCGCTCTATTATTTCTTGATCTTGTTGATATTCCTTTTCTCTCTTGTTCAATTGGAATCTCTCCAAATTTTTAACAAGTTGCTGATGTAAATCCTTGAATTCTTTAACGATTTTAGCTAGGTTTCTTTTCAAGATTTCTGCAATAGGCATTCCTTTTTCCTCCTTAATTTTAAATTTAGCTACCTGATGTGATAATTATTTGTCTATTATAGATAATTCGTTTTGCTGCCAGACCAAACGCAAAAGGACGAATAAATGCCCCTTAATATGATTAAAAAACATATCAAGGTGTGTTCTAAATGTTTTTTGTTAGACGAGCTCTTGTGACACTCAACTACCAAGAAAATCCTTTAAGTAGTATTTGAGACTATTGAACGAGTCAACACTATCCCACTTCCAGTGACCTCTTCCGTCGATTAAATTATACAATTCAATTGTTCGAATCGGTATTAATTCGTTACCACCTCCACTTCTTTTGTAAAACTCCCACTTTAAAGAGTCTGTCAGGATTACTTTATTATTTATTGTAGCAGATAAATGACGTTTCATCTCTTTACTCAGATGCTCATCATAATTTTTGTAGTTCTTGTTGTACATAATATCCTTTTTTGCAAAAGGTGACTTAACCTCTACAACTGCCCGATAGTCAAGGCTGTATTCCCTGTTAAGCCAATTCCACTTTTTAGTTATTACCAAGTCGGGTGTAGCTGCCTTTTCTATTCCGTTTCTATCTAAGTATGTACCACAGTATTGTAGGTAGTCATGTTTATCGGTTCGTAACTTTGTGTCACAGCTTTCAACATCAAGGTCATTACGTACACCCCTGATGAAGGGCTTAACTAATTCGTTTTGAAAAGTTATTTCACGAGTATCATTATTATTTTTGTACTTTTCAAATATACCCTTGTACTCGTTAAAGGTGATATCCCTGTGTGTTGGAACGGTATAGTCAGTCATTGGTTAACCTCCATAGATGCTGTAATAAATTTCTTTCTTATCAGAAGTAGATAAGTTTAAGTGGATTTTATTTGTCGTTTACTGATGTAGGTAGTTTAATTTGGGTCTTAATAGATTTACAACAATTCATTGTCTGGTTTTTACATTTTTTAATCCATCGGAAGGGTAGTTAAGAATCCCTCTGCTCTTTTTATTATAATTTATTGCTATAAAGATTGTTAGTCTATGAGTTCTAACGGAAGGTAAAATACTTGGTTCGCACTCAAGAGGAGGCTGTATAAAATTTGATAACAGTAATTGAATATAAGGGGGTATTGAGATAGATCCTTGATTAACTTCTTCCAAAGGAATACTACTAGATTAATAAACAGGATGACCGAATCATAACCCTATACAAGTAATAAAAATAAGGTTAGGTTTATCACCAATAACATAAACACTCTCCATGTACTGAAATAGTTATAGAAGAGTGATTAATTAACTATATGGCACGACACAGTATAATTCCCCTTATTTATAGCCCATAGTATTAAGTGCAAAAAAGTGACCCACTCATTTTTTGTTTTTGCCCCGGCTTTTTACATATTAGGATACATTAAGAAGTAATCAATGACTTATTAAGGTTATTCTCCATAAAGTTAATTAAAAATGTAGAGTTCCGTTCAAGCAATTCAAATTCAGATAGAGATAATAGATGATGATGGGAAATTTTGTTTCTCAATGGATAAATCTGACGAAGCTGAGTGTAAAATTTTGGTGGTAAGTTTATAAAGGCTTTGGGATAATTTCGAAAGTATGTTTCGTAGTCGCTAAATAGAAGATTTTCAAATGACTTTGATGGCGGGCGTTTTAAAACGATTCGTGGAGCATAATGAAACCAATGAACGCCGTAGCAATCTTCCATATTATATTTGATGTAGGTTCGCAAGCAATTTTCTACTTCATATAATATTCCGTAAGCTGCTTTCATTAATTGAACTTCTTGTTCAGCAATCAATAAGCTACACCTCTACCGTGTTATTTTAGGTATATTTTACCTACTTATATAATGTACTATTTTCTCTATTATAGCAATTTAATAGCAGATAAATAGTAAGGGATTAACAAAGAAAAAGATTGTTGCAAGATACAGCAAATCAGGATGACCGAATCATAACCCTATACATGTATATAAATAAATTAGTTATTAGTCTTTAAACATAAACCTCCTTGATATAGAATATTTCTATAGGAATTAGTAAGGATACCAGTCTTCGGTTGAGTAAGGATCACCCTAGAACCCTATCCATTTGATTACATCTTATAATTAATACAATAATTTGATAGTTTAAAAGTAGTAAATATATACAATAGATTTCATACAGGGGATTAAAGATGAGAAAAAATATAATCCCTTTTATAAAGGTTCGCACAATGCTGCAGGAACAATAATCGGAATTTAAAAATTGTTATTCTTATTGTTTATTTATAATTGCTTAACCATACCTTATCCAATAAATTCAATTTCCATATCTTATGAAGGTAGTAATAGTTTATTAAACAGTTGCTTAGAATATATTGCTAAACAAAATAAAGGGACTGTAATAATAAACAGTTACTATTAGGAGGAAAATAGATGAGTAATCAGGAAAAGGCCAATATTTTAGAAATGATTGATGAACGATTTGGAGAATTGGTGGAGTTGTTAAAGCAGAAACGTGGGTATACCTTGCAAGAACTGTCCGATAAGACAAATCTTTCGCCAAGTTATATATATAGACTGATGCGTGGTTATCGAGGATGTGAGCTAACCACAAAATTAAACATCTTGCTGAACGGTTTTGGTATGCAAGAAGAGGCAGAACAGTATTTAAAAACAGTGATTGAAAATAAAGAGACATTGAGAAAGATACTTGATTAATGTCTTCTAAAGGGCAGACTACTAGATTAGCTAGTAGTCTTTTTATATGTCAAGCTAAATTAAGAAATGCCAAGGTAATGACTCGATACAGAGATATTAGCCTACTATTTCTAATGTCTTGTATCTAAAACGTTTGTTTTGATGAATGCCGAAAATGAAACTCAGTTTGGTGAATTAAGAATCGAGCAATGTGGTAGAGAGATCAAATAGTATTTTGCCTTCAGAAAAACTAAGTCAAAAAGAAAAACAATTTAAAGCGAAGAATCAATCCAAAGTTTACGAAAAGTTGCAGTTTATAACGTTAAAGTTGTCGCAAGTTTAAATGGATGTAAGGCTGAAAAGGTGGTTTTATATTTAGCATGACCGAATCATAACCCTATACAAATAAGTGAAACAGATAAGTCATAGGTAATCCTAAACAAATTTTTCCTTGTAATGAAAGATACAGTATAAGTAATTTGAAGGTCATCCATGTATGTAATGCAGATGAATATTTTTATTAGCAGTATTGTTAATTGTTATGATTAAGTAGCTGCTATCTGTGAATATACCCTTTAAAGAGAACTTACAACAGAAGTGAATTAATTTTTTTCACTTCTATTTTATATTGACATACTTTATTGGATTCTGAGCACTTCTTGTTAGATAATGTTCGACTGATTTTCTAATATACTTACATCTAACTTCCTCTTCTGCTATTTGCCCAACAAATTCCCAACGGCTTTCCTCATCAAAAGAACCTCTTGTATTAAAAGTGCTACCTGCTGGGAACCAAGCAAGTATTTTATAAACTTCATGAACAATTCCATCAAACACAGCAAAAACGTAGGAGGCTTTTTCTCTATCATCACCAATTCTCCACATTCCACGAGTAGCATCGTATAATTCTACATCGGTCATATTATATCGGAAAGTAGTGTTTAGACGTATTAATATAACTGGTTCGTCAATTTCGACTGGTTCTCTATCATAGTGAGAAATTATTTGATTCACTTCAACTCTTCCAAATACTCCGCTTTGCCAACCTCGAACTCTATTGGTAAGGTTATCTTTGCCAATTAAATCAATAATGGCTGCTTCTACTTTAAGGGCAGTATGTTCATCTTCTAATCCATGGGTTAGTATTTCGATTTTTGGCTCTTGTCCTCTTTCTAATATCCGTCGTATGGTTCTACTTTTCTCGTTATCTTCTAAGGAAACTAAATGAGAAAATACTCTATTCCCTATACCCTTACCAACATAGAATATTTCATTGGTTTCAGGATCTGAGTAGATATAGACATAATATTTTAATTGATTAATAACTTCTTTTGAAAATTGCTTTTTCAATGGATTCACCTCTATATATTATAAAAACTCAACTACACGAAAGAATGTCTTCCTTGTAATGATATGAGATTTAGTTGAATGGGGTTGCATTTGTGGGACTATATTTCGTTTTCTCTCAAAATTATTTATCCAGTTATGTACCACACTCTTTAAACATAATAATATAAATGTTTTTTAACTAGGTGCTATAATCGTATTATAAGATGGAACAAAAGGAATGAGAAGAGAATGAAGCATGCAGAAACTTGATGTGGGAATGATTTTTAGCAAAAAACAATGTTAAGATTATAGTGGAGATTCTAAATAGTCAAAAACTCTTTGGCACCAAATATTTTCTTGATTATCGCCCGGTTCTGATTTATTATGTAACTTAATAAGTAGCGAAGTAGGTAATGTTATGAAAAGTAATCATTTAATACAATGTAAATACATATATAAAATGGCTCACATTCTTAATAAGTAGAATGTGGGCTTTTTTTATAATGACTATATTCAATGGAGAGAATGGGGTGTAGTGATAACTATGGATTATAAAAGAGATAATGCTGAATTTGGTTCATTTATTCGAAAGTTAAGATTAGCTAGAGGGTGGACTCTTTTGGATTGTGCAAATAGGGTGGGAATTTCAACAAATTATGTTTCACAATTGGAAAGAGGAGTAAGAGATCCCACAGAAAGTTTAATTGTTAAGTTTGCGACAGAATATAAAATTGATGAAGGCATTTTGTTTCGAAAAGCAAGTATGATCTCGCCGGATGTTAGAAATGTGATACTTCGAAATGATAGTTTACAGAAGGCTCTTTCCTATATACATAAAAACAATCTTTCTCAGAAGAAGGAAAGAGAAATAATGGATAGGCTTTTTCAAGATATAGCTGAATTCTTAAATATAAACGTAGATGACATTTTAAATGAAGATTATCTAATAATAGATGATTAAAAAGGATGATAACCATGAGTGAAAAATTAAATATTATCAAGATGCAATCACCAGAGATTTGGCAGTGGGCCGGAACTACTATTAACTCACTAACTTGCAGTGAATCGCTTATTGAAGAATTTATAGACAGTAAGAAAAGGAAAATTGAAAAAGCGGGGATGGATCTATTGGATATACATGTCTTTAAGTGGGATGATTCTGGTTATGAGATGGCAACTATTGAGTTCTTGATAAGACCCAAGCAAAATAAGTCTTCTAAATCAGCTTATTTAATTTGATTAACAGAACCCATTACAAAGAAAACTATTTTATTAATGAAGACTATCAGAATGCTACTGAAGTAAAAGACCTCTATAGTTGTTGCGATTATTATTGTTTTTACATTAGCTATTGCTACTACAACAATTATTTTGAAATCCAAAAAAAGAGAACAGAAAATAGTTATAGAATTAAAAATACGGTGTGAAAGGTAAAAAAAACCAATAAGATTCAATGAGTAAATTGGAATACTTAGTTTAAATTAGATAATTTTCTCTAACATGTATCCGTTTAGTAGAGTGATTCGTAATTCATAGATTAGGATAGATATGCAACCCGAGTAAAACTTTTTTATTTTAGATAACTCCATAATAGGGCAGAATTTTTGATTTATTTATATAGTATTAAACTCATTTTTCCTGCCCTCAGCTGACTTAAATAAGTATCAATAAAGGTAGAACACACTTAACGATATATCTGTCTTACACTACATCTACTATAAAGCATCTAAATATAGAAAGGATGCTTATAGTGAGAAACACCGTGCAAAACAATATTCAAACCAAAGAAAGAAAGATGCTGATCCAACCATACAAACGAGGATTTAAAACTAAGGACGAAGCAATGCACCATGTAAGGAATATCACAATAGACTTAGATAATGCGAATGTATGGAACAATTCTAAATTGAACTCTGTGGTGGAAAGTCAGTTTCTTCAAATACTTAAAAATGGACAACCACATGTAACAGGATCATGGATTGCTTCCAAAAGAAACCCGAGAGAAATCCAAGATTACCGGACAAATATTTTCTGCTTTGATATAGATCATTTTGAAAATTTTCCGGACATTGTAATACGGAAAATCATCGATCGGTTGTATGAATACTTTCATTACGTTCAAGAAAGTTTCTCAAGCGGAAAAAAGTTGCAGCAAAAAAGGTTTCACTGCTATTTAGTAGTTACAACATTACAGGTGGATTATGAGGTGATTGCTCTAATTTATAAGCAAGTAAGAGATCAATTAAGTGCCAAAATTGGGGTTTCTTTTGATGAAAGCATCTATCCTGTAAAGACGATATTTGCATCTGGAAAAGAAGTGAAAGTGAATAAGAATTTGAGAAAATTTGACCTAAAACCGTTCTTGGAAAACTTTAGCACTGAGAAGATGAAATTAAGCAATAAAAGTAAGGAATTATCAAATGGTGAGGTTGTAGATCACATTATAACAAAAGAATATAACAAAGAATATGTGACATCAGCAATAAACTTTGATGTACTCCTTAATGCGTTAAAGAAACTACCATTAATCTCGGATCATGGTGAGTGGATTAGAATCTTGATGGCTTTCAATAATATGGAAAAAGAAGGTCTTATCACAGGTGAGCAAAAGATAGTGTTAGCGGAAGCAATTGACGATGGAAATAAAAGTTATGATACCGAAATGAAGAAGATAGAGAGGTATGATGAAGTTACCATTGGAACATTAATTTATAAATTGCAGCAATATGGCATCTCAACAAGTAAAATCTTCACTGTGTCTGAGAATTTTCAATTGAGAGCTGATTTATCCATGGATATTCAAGGGAAGATAGCAGAAAATCCTGAAGTTTTCCGTAAGATTGAAGAAATTCTATACAGTGAACAATACAGAGGCAAACGTATTTTACTGACCAGTGATACAGGAACAGGAAAAAGTTATGCTATTTTAAAAATCCTCGAAAACATGACGAAAAGAACAGAAAATCCCCAAGTGTCCTCTTGCTCAACTGAAGGCTTTTCCACACTAATCATCCCACGTCGGAATCTCGTGAATAATTTAAGGAATCAGTTTGAACGAATAACACGTTCAAAAACTGTAACAGGTAGCGATAGCTATACGAATGGCAAACGAGAAGAAATAATTAGAAACTCAAGGAATATTTTAACCACCCTTGATCATTTCCCTTATGTCTTAAAATTAAAATTAGAACAAGAACACTGTGATGAGACAACAGTTCGACTAGAAAAACAAATAATGCAAAATGAGCCTCCAAAAATAATGGTGTTTGATGAATGCCATATGTTATCTCTTGATGCTAACTTTAAGCCAGATGCCGTCAGAGAATTCTGTATTGCTGAAACTTCTTTGCTAGAAGCACAAGGAATTTCCCTCCATGCAACAGCTACACCAGAAAATCTCCGTTCAGAGGACTATGATTTCATCATAAAGATTAACCAAATAGATCGAGAGAATCCATTTGTAAACACAGGATATTTGTTTTTGGATGGATCATCTAGGCAAGTAGAATTAAAAATGTTAGAAATTATCAAAATGGCAGCAAGGAAAGATCCTAACAGACGGCTTTTGGTATTTGTTGAAAGAAAGGAAATCATTAATGACTTCAGTAGAAAGCTAAACAAAGAGGGAATCAGGACAATGGAAGTGGTATCGAATAAAGAAGAATTGAAGTCGCAAGAAGAAAAATTGATTGTAAGTGGCGGGCTGATTCCAAATAATGTGCAGATCATTTTAGCTACAACTTCTCTTTCTGCAGGAGTCTCCATTTTAAACAACAATGTAAGTGATGAAGTATGGGTACTTTGCTCTCATAGATCATTGAACCATGAAATGACAAGGATTGTTCAAATGTCTCATCGTTTTCGAAAATCTTATCATGCTTTGAAATTATTTATTCAAAAGGCAAAACCTCAAGTGAAGAAGAAGGTATTTCCGTATCATAGCATTTTGAATGAAGAGGTCAAAAAAGCAGAGAATTTTAAACAGGCAATTGAGATGTTGCGTGAAAACCAGATAGAGGGTAGAACAACACTGGATAAGTTAGAGATGGAAAATAGTCTATATGCTGATGAAGAGGGGACTTTGCATGTGTGTACGCCACTAATTCAAAGCGAGATTGTTTTTCCAAAAACATACCATAATTACAAGAATCCAGATGTGTTGGTACGAGAATTAGAGAATAAGTTTAAGTGTAAGTTTCTTGAAATGAATGGGAAAGTAGAGATAGACGAAAAGGAAGAAGTAGTCAAGAGGAGGAAGGTTGCATCTCAAGATATGTTACGAAGAATAGTTGAAGAGCAGGCTTTCTACAATCAACTGAAAAACGATTATTTCATTTACGGAAGAAGCCAATTCACATCTAAAATGAAGAGATATATGAAGCTATCTACTGTGAAAGACTTACAGTACTTCTTCGAAAATTCTATCGAATATGGATTCGCAAAGCTCGTCTTGCAGGCACATTTGAATGCTAAAAAGGCTGAAACTCTATCATATACTAGAGACAAAGAGGCTCTGGCTTGGTTGAAGGATATAAAGAGAGGTAATGGAAACACCTTATCGGGAAGAATGTATAAGGTGATTTCGAAACACTTGAAACTATCAATGGAAACAAAGAACTTGGTTGAGTTCAGTAGGAAAAAGGAAATTGATTCTTTTCTTCAAGCTGTTGCAAGAGAAGAGCTAATGGATGAGGGTTTTAGTGTCATACCTAACAAGGTTGGGTCTTTCAAAAACCTATTAAACATAAAGGAGAGTAAATCAGGGAATATAAGAGCATATACAATTGAGGGATTCATTGATGAAAGGTACATTAAGGGCAAATATGGTATAGAAAAGATTCAATGATGAATCTAATTGTGTTGTGGAGGACGTTGTAAATAGACAACTTCCTCTTTTTCTTTTCATATAGGCTAATATACATAGCCAACCATAGTAAAATTCTTGCTTACATTAGGGCAGGATTTTTGAATTGTTTATATAGAATAAAGCTCCAATAATCTGTCCATTACATCAACTCTTAATAAATGGTTTGAATTTACTAATGTAGTAGTCTAGCTTATGTCTTATAATTAATACAATAATTTGATAGTATAAAAGTAGTAAATATATACAATAGATTTCATGTAGGGGAGTACACAAATGATAAATTTTCAAGACAAAGTTTCTTTTATTTGGTCCATAGCAGAGCTGCTTAGAGGCCCATATAAACCTGAAGATTACGGGAAAGTTGTTTTACCGATGGCTGTATTAAGACGTTTAGACAGTGTGTTGGATAAGACAAAAGAAGAAGTACTAGACAAGTATAAGCAATTTAAAGATATGCCAGAAGAGTCGAGAGATGAAATACTTAACAGAGTGGCAAAACAAAGATTTAGTAATGTGAGTAAATATGACTTCTCTAAGTTACTAAGTGATGCAGATAACATAGCTGATAACTTACGAGATTATATAAACGGGTTTTCAAAGACAGCAAGAGACATCATCGAGTATTTTGACTTTGACAAGCAAATAGATAAGATGGAGCGTAACGATTTGCTATATCTTGTTGTAAAACGTTTTAGTGAGATAGACTTACATCCAAGTGTCGTATCTAATGTAGAAATGGGATACATATTTGAAGAATTAATTCGTCGTTTTAGTGAGCATGCAGAGGCCGGGGACCACTTTACACCGAGAGAAGTCGTGCGTTTGATGGTAAATCTATTATTTTTAGATGATGAAGATATTTTAACGAAGCAAGGGATAACACAAACATTATATGATTCATGTGCAGGTACAGGTGGTATGGGATCCGTTGCTCAAGAATATTTAAAAGAACTAAACTCAACAGCAGAATTAGAATTTTTTGCTCAAGAATTTAACGAGGAATCATATGCGATTAGTAAGGCAGATGTTTTGATAAAGGGTGAGGAAGCCAAGAATATTCGGTTTGGGAATACTTTATCAAATGATGCCTTTTCTGAAATGACTTTTGACTATCTAATAACTAATCCGCCTTATGGAGTGGAATGGAAGCCAGCTGAGAAAGCGGTGAAGGCTGAATATGAGGAAAAGGGTTATAACGGAAGGTTTGGAGCAGGATTACCACGTATTAGTGATGGACAACTCCTTTTCCTACAACATCTTGTATCCAAAATGAAACCCGTAACAGAAGATAATTCAAAGGGATCCCGTCTTGCCATTATCATGAATGGGTCTCCTTTATTTACTGGAGATGCGGGAAGTGGAGAGTCTGACATACGTAGATATTTAATCGAGAACGATCTGGTTGAAGGAATTGTTGCTATGCCAACGGACCTTTTCTACAATACTGGGATTTCAACTTATGTATGGATACTAACTAATAACCAGAGTCCATTTCGTAAAGGGAAAATTCAACTTGTAAATGCCGTAGAGTTCTATCAAAAGATGAGAAAGAGTTTAGGTAGCAAACGAAAGGAACTATCGGAGGAGCACATTGCTGAAATAATTAGATTGTATGGAGATTTTAAAGAAGGTAAACAGGTAAAGATTTTTGATAATGAAGACTTTGGTTATCAAAAGATTACAGTAGAAAGACCGTTGCGATTAAACTTCAAGATTAACGAAGAAAGAGTAGAAGAATTAAATAATCAGACTGCTTTCGCAAACTTAGCAAAGTCTAAGAAAAAAGGCGAGGCTGGTTTAGAGGCTATAGGGTTAGGTAAACAACAGCAAAGAGCTATAGTGGATGCTTTGCTAGCAATGAAATCTGATGAGACATATAAAAATAGAGAAGAGTTCACGAAGAAGCTGAAGAAGAAGTTTAAAGAAAACGATATCAAGGTTGGTGCCCCTTTATTTAAAGCTATTCTAGCTGCGTTGTCTGAGAAAGACGATACAGCTGATATTTGCGTAGATAGTAAAGGAAACCCTGAACCAGATGCGGACTTACGTGATACGGAGATTGTACCATTGAAAGAATCTATTCATGATTATTTTGAAAGAGATGTAAAACCACATGTTCCAGATGCTTGGATTGATGAATCTAAGACAAAAGTAGGTTACGAAATTCCTTTTACACGTCACTTTTATGAATATACGGAATTGAGAAGTTCGGAAGAAATAAAAGAAGAGATAAAAGAGTTAGAAGAGAGTATTTTGGAGAAGTTGAAGAAGGTGATGGGATAATGGAAGAAGTTATGAAATACCCATCTTATAAAGATAGTGGCTTAAAGTGGATTGGTGAAATACCTGAACATTGGAAAAAGACTAAAGTTGGTAACTTATATGAAATAACACTAGGGAAAATGCTTCAGCCAAAACCAAGAACTAGCAATGATTTACTGGTACCATATCTCAAGGCTATGAATATACAGGATGGATATATTGATACAAGCAATGTAGATGAAATGTACTCAAATAATACCGAAATTGAGCAAATGTCGATAGACAAAGGTGATCTACTAGTCTGTGAAGGAGGAGAAGTGGCAAGGTCAGCGATTGCAAATTCGAATTATGAAGGTTATATATTTCAAAATTCTCTACACAGAGTAAGAAGCACAAATAAAGGCATGAACTTGTACCTCCATTATCTTTTAAATGCGGTAAGAGGAAGCGGATATATAAATATCCTTGTTAATAAAGCAACTATAGCACATTTTACAAAGGATAAATTTTCTTCGTTAAAAATTTGTGTTCCACCATTAGTAGAACAGAAGGCTATTTCTAAGTACCTTGAAATCAAAACGGCAGAAATTGACTTACTCATATCCGACAAAGAAAAACTCATTGAATTACTTGCGGAAAAACGTCAAGTAATTATCAACGAAGAGGTGACAAAGGGACTGAATCCTGATGTGAAAATGAAGGATTCAGGTGTGGAATGGATTGGGGAGATACCTGAGCACTGGAATATAGTTAAACTGAAATATTGCCTAAAGGATGGAAGTCTTGGGGTGAAAATAGGGCCTTTTGGAAGTAGTCTAAAACTTGATACTATGGTAAACGAAGGTTATAAGGTATATGGACAGGAAAACCTTATTAAAAGAGATTTTGATATAGGCAAAAGATATATAACAAAAGAAAAGTTTGAAGAACTCAGTGCATATGAAATTAATACTGGGGATGTACTTATTTCGATGATGGGTACGATAGGTAAATGTATGGTGGTTCCAAGTAATATAAAAAAAGGAGTTATGGATTCCCATTTAATAAGGTTATCATTTAAAGAGGATGTTGTCTTTCCAGAATTTATAAGTTTATTAATCGGTAGCTCTAATTATGTAGAGGAACAATTTAAGATTAGCAGCAAAGGTTCTATAATGTCAGGACTAAATTCTACTATTATTAAGTCATTAAATATAATATTACCGCCTATCACGGAACAACAAAAGATCCTAGCATTCTTAAATAAAAAGTTAAATGAGTTAGATAACCTTAAATCCTCTGTAGTAATTCAAATTGAGAAACTAAAAGAATACCGCCAATCCCTCATCTATGAAGCGGTCACAGGGAAAATAGATGTGAGGAACCATAAAGGTAAAGAGGTGTAATTGCATGAACAAGATTACAGGTAATGCAACGAATGTAAGAACTCTCTTTAATAACCGATATACAGTTCAATACTATCAACGAGAATATGGTTGGGAGAAAAAGCAAATAGAGGAGTTAATAGAAGATTTAACGAATGAATTCTTTGAATTTTATCAAGATGGTCAAAAACAAAGAGATGTAGAACAATACGGTGATTATTTCTTGGGTCCTATTATTCTCACAAACGATAATGCGATTATTGATGGCCAACAACGATTATCATCAACAACTCTCTTTCTTATATACCTAAACAATTTGCAACATCAATTAGGTACACAGAAGGTAAACATTGATAATCTAATTTATTCTGAAAAATATGGAGAGAAGACCTTTTGTATTAATGTGGAAGAGAGGGAAAAATGTTTAGAGGGCTTATATGATAATGGGTACTATGATTTAACAAATGAAATGTCGGAAAGTGTTATTAATCTATTTAATCGTTATCAGGATATAGAGGCTTTGTTTCCCGATGATTTAAAAGGCGATGCACTTCCAGTATTTATTGAATGGTTAATAGAGAAAGTTGTATTCATTGAGATAAAGACAGATTCAGAACAGGATGCTCATAAAATATTCGTTAGCATGAACGACCGTGGACTTAGATTGACTCCGACTGAAATGTTAAAGGGATATTTATTATCTGAAATAAATCACAATAGTGTCAGAAATGAAGCTAATGATCTATGGAAAGATAAAATCCTTAAATTAAAAGATATTGAAAAAGATGGAGACGCTGATTTTATAAAAAATTGGTTAAGGTCCCAGTACGCTGAAACAATTAGAGAAGGTAAAAAGGATGCTGAAAATAAGGATTTTGAGATTATAGGGACTACTTTCCATAAGTGGGTAAGGGAAAATAAGTCTGTGATTGGCCTTAGTAATAGCCAAGATTTTGAAAAAATTATTATGAACGAATTTCAGACGTTCTCAGATATTTATATACGGTTGAAGAAATATTCAAGAGAATTTCACAATGATTATGACTGCGTGTTCTATAACGCAGATAGAGGTTTCACTCTACAATATCAATTAATCCTAGCATCTATTTCTCCAAGTGACAGTACACAGATAATAGATAAGAAAATAAAAATGGTATCTTGTTTTATAGATCAATATATTGCTCAGCGTGTTTTTAATTTCAAAACAGTTGATTATTCTTCTATTCGATACACAATTTTTAATTTGACAAAAGCAATTCGAAGGAAGACGGAAGAGGAGCTTGCTCAAATACTTATAGATTATATTGGAAATATGGAACAAACTTTAGATGGAATTGATGATTTCTATTTGAATCAGTTTACCAGAAGGTATATGTTACACATTTTATCCAGAATGACTTATTATATTGAACAGCAGAGTGGGATAAATAGTAGATTCAGTGATTATGTAAATCGTCAACAAAAGAACCCTTATGACATAGAGCATATTTGGGCGGATGATTATACACAAGGGAAGCATCAGTTTGAGTTCAGTACAGAAGATGAATTTAGGGACTATAGGAATAGCTTTAGTGGTTTATTAATTTTATCTAAGGATAAGAACAGAAGTTTTCAAGCAATGAGTTATGATAAAAAAGTCGTGAAGTACGACAGTGAGAACCTATTGGCGAGGACCCTAAACCAAAATTCCTATACTAATAATCCACTATTTTTACGGTTTATGCAGGAGAGTAATTTAGAATTTAAGCCTTATGATGAATTTAATAAGGGTCAACTATTAGAAAGACAGCAATTATATAAAGAGATTTGTAAAAGAATTTGGGATGTTACCCGTATAGAGCAGATTGTAAATATGTAAAAGAAAAGGGGTGAGAAGGTGAGCATTGACTACTCTGAAAAAGGTTTTGAAGCTAATATAGAAGCTAATCTGATTAATTCAGGTTATATTCAAAGAATTATTTCTGGTCAAGCATTGGATGATTTTAGAAAATATGCAATTGATGTGGAGACTTTTTTCGAGTTTCTGGAGAACACACAACCGAAGTCACTCGAACGATTACGAAAAGCCTATAAAGACCAATACAAAAAGAAAATCTTAGATCGTGTACACAAGGAACTTGATAAACGTGGAATGATTGATTGTTTGCGTCATGGTGTAAAGGACTATGGGGTAACCTTAAAATTAGCATATAATAAGCCTGTTAGTGACATGAATCAAATGCTAATAGATCTCTATGAGAAAAACATATTCACTGTAAGTAGACAAGTATTCTACAGTAGTAAAAATAATAATAGCATTGATATGATGCTCTCTCTTAATGGCTTACCCATAGTTGTTATGGAGTTAAAGAATCAACTAACCAATCAAACAGTAGATGATTCCAAGAATCAGTTTAGAAAAGATCGTGACCCTAGAGAGTTGTTATTTCAGTTTAAGAAACGAGCAGTTGTTTATTTTGCTGTTGATACGGATGAAGTTTTCATGACAACACAGCTTAATCGAGAAAAGACATTCTTTCTGCCTTTCAATAGAGGAAATGATGGAGGTAAGGGTAATCCTGTAGTCTACAATGACTATCGTACATCGTACCTATGGAATGATATTCTTCAAAAAGATAGCTTACTAGATATTCTTTTTCGGTTCGTCTATGTAAATCAAGAAGATGTTTTAGACTCTACAGGGGAGATTATTGATAAAAAAGAAACAGTTATTTTCCCTCGATACCATCAGTTAGATGCAGTTAGAAAGATAGAGCTAGATGTAATAGAAAAAAAGGTTGGTCAAAACTACTTGATTCAACATAGTGCAGGTAGCGGTAAGACTAACAGTATTTCTTGGCTAGCACATCGTCTTGCTAAACTCCATGATGAAGAAAATAATGCAATGTTTACTAGCGTTATCGTCATTACAGACCGAAGAGTGTTAGATAAGCAGCTACAAGATGCTGTTTATCAATTAGAGCATAAAGCGGGAATGGTAGAGAAAATAGATAAAGATTCTGCACAATTGGCTAACGCTATTGCTGGAGGAACCAGGGTGATTATCACTACGTTACAGAAGTTCCCATTTATTATAGAAAAGCTAGAAGAGTTTTCTGCTGGTCAATATGGAATCGTAATAGATGAGGCTCATTCATCCCAGGGTGGAAAGGCCTCGACAGCAATGACTAACATCTTATCAGATAAATCGTTAGAAGATGCTTTTGAGGCTGATAGATTAGCAGAAGAAAATATGGAAGATGTAGATGAGAAAATTGCAGAGACAATTGCTAAGAGTGGGAAACAAGACAATATCTCTTTCTTTGCTTTTACTGCAACACCAAAACCGAAAACGATTGAAAGGTTTGGAACCTATGATAAAGAGGGAATGCCACATGCTTTCCACGTCTACTCTATGCGACAAGCAATTGAAGAGGGTTTCATTTTGGATGTATTAAAGAATTATACAACTTATAAAACCTTCTATAAAGTGGCTAAAAGTATTGAAGATGATCCTGAAGTTTCTAGTGAAAAAGCAACAAAGCAAATAGCGAAGTATGTATCTTTACATCCACACAACATAGCTCAGAAAACTGAAATTATTGTGGAACATTTTCGTCAAGTGACTAGACATAAGATTGGCGGTCGTGCTAAGGCCATGGTAGTTACAGGGAGCCGTCTTCACGCAGTAAGATATAAGCAAGCATTTGATAAGTATATCAAAGCAAAAGGCTATGGCGATTTAAACACTTTAGTAGCATTTTCAGGAACCGTTGAGGATAAAGGTGTACCATTTACGGAACCGGAGATGAACGGTTTTGGAGAAAAAGAATTACCAGATAAGTTTCATACGGATGATTATCAAGTTCTATTGGTTGCAGAGAAATATCAAACTGGTTTTGATGAACCGTTACTTCACTCTATGTATGTTGATAAGCCATTAGACGGGATAAAGGCGGTACAGACACTTTCTAGGCTAAACAGAACTTGTAAGGGTAAGAATGATACCTTCGTACTTGATTTTGTAAATGAGGCAGAAGATATACAAAAGGCATTTCAACCATATTACGAAGTCACGGGATTAGAAAGTACAACAGATCCTAACTTGCTATATGATTTGGAAAGAGAATTAGATGCTTGTCAGGTGTACACAAAGGAAGAAATCGAAGAGGTTTGTAAATTAGAATTTAGTGAAAAGAGGAAAACAAGTAAGACACAGGAGAAGTTGAATTCTATCCTGGACAAAGCTGTGAATCGTTATAATAAAGAACTATCAAAAGAGCAGCAAGAAGATTTTAAAGGAGCTACTACCAAATTTGTTCGGACATATTCTTTTATCTTACAGATAGGTCCATTTGCAGACATTGATCTTCACAAGCTATATGTCTATCTAAATTATCTATTAAGAAAGCTACCTAAAAACGTTTCTGACGGTGTGTATCTGGCTGATGATGTTGCACTGCAATACTATCGAAATGAAAAAGTATTTGAAGGTAACATATCACTTAATCCTGATGGAGAAACTAAATTAAAGCCTGCAAGTCATGGAAAAGGGCAATCAGTAGAAGAGGAGAAAGAAAGGCTTTCTTCAATTATTGACAGATTGAATGAACGATTTGGTACTGAGTTTTCGGAAACAGATAAATTATCCCGAGATCAGATAAAAGAGGATATGATAAATAATGAGGACTTAGCTCAAAAGGCACAGAGTAATACAAGGGAGAATTTTAAGTTTTCCTATGAGAGAGCATTTTTGGATTTTGTTATTTCAAGAATGTCGCAAAATGAAAAATTCTTTATGAAGATGTTAGAAAACGGTGAATTTAGATCACTTATTATGGATGATATGTTTGAAGAAGTTTACGATGGCTTAAATGAGCGGACAGTTTCATAAGTTAATACAGTGATGAATCACATAATAAAAAAGGACCCTGCGTTTGGGTCCTTTATGTTTGTGTGAAGAATTAGAAGAGATCCATAATGATCTCCTTATCTTGCTCATCAATAGATTTTGTAGCTTCTTGAGCACCTATATCATCAATATGTAATCCGTCTTCTTTCATTCTTTTTGCTACATACTCATATATTTGCTCTAAATCTGAAATATCCTGATTTTCCATGTCTTTTCGAATCAATTCCCGAATATAGGCACTTAATCCAATTGACTTTCTTTTGTTCTCAATGTAATGGATTAATTCAGAGTCTTTAGAGAGGATGCTGATGGTATATCTGGCATTAGGCATATTTGACCTCGAGAATTTTGAGGAAAGAGAGGCAATTGCTGTAGAGGGGATTGTCGCTAATGAGTGCATGGGGAAATAGCTGCTTAATGTATCTTCTTAGAGTGATGGATCCACCTCCCACAAAATGAATGTCTGACATATTGAAAGTATATCCACGACTCTTTGCAAATTGAACGATTTGCTGAAGGTGATCATACTTTAGTTCTTCAATAAAAACCTTACTATCTTCAAAAATTTCTCCGTTACTTGCAAAGTATCCAGATCGCAATACGTGTTCGAGGTCATCAGAAGAAACAGAAAGTCCATAACGTTCATTAATAGATTTTCCGATTTTGCCGAGAAGGATTTTGACACCACCTAAATCTGATGAAATCATTGTGTTAACCATAGGTTGCACGCCTTTAAACTGGCAATATGTGCAGTTTAAGCCACCTACATCTATCACTGTTGTATATCCTTTTCTGTATTTTTCAGGTTTGGCGTACACTTCACCCATACCTTCAAATGCGATGGTAATATCCGATAAGTCAAATGAGAATGCTTTTCCATTTACGATTAAGTGGATTGTTCGATTTTCATTTTCAATCATAGATTTAAAATTCTCTTTTTGAATCTTATCTTTGTAGGCGGAAATTGGTACATTGACAGCTAAGCGAATATCAACATTACTTGGAGCATTCGCCTTTTGGAGGAGACGGGTAATAGCTGTGTAAATGGCTACTTTATGGATGAGTGAGTTTTTGGTTAAGTTGAAATCAGAGTAACTCTCTGAGACCATTTCTCCCAGAAGAAATTCATCTCCGTTGTACTCGGCTAGATAGGAGTTGGGTTGAATTTCTACTCCGAATCTTTTAACTTGTTGCATTCTCGTTGGAAAAGTTGTTGTGTAAGTTCTACCTTTCCATTTTGCTAAAGCCTTGGTATTTCCTTTGCCGCAATCTACGGCAATTAAAATTTGTTCTTTCATGTGAAACCACTTCCTTTGTTTATTAGATTTAACAATTTATACTATGCACCTTAATCATAAATATAAGAAAAACTCATATTAGTATAGTTCTAGTATGTGTGATAATTTCATAATTCTCATAAATAATACTAGAACATGGTTGAACCTAAGAAACTATTTATTAAAGAAGCGAGGCAGTACAATAGAAGTATAAAGAAAGAAAAAATCAATACTTTATAAAGAAATGGAGTGAAAGAAAATTGAATAAAAAAGTAGAAGAAATACAAAACTGGTACCGAAATGAAAGAGAAGTATTTAACTATAGCATCATGGACATTGGTGAAAAACTAAAGAACCTAGCGGAGAAAGGATTAATTTGGGTTCTCAAAGATCTAAAAGATACCACCGAATCTGAGAGAATTGTAATTAATTATTATTTGGACAAGTATAGAGCTGTTCAAATTTACGATAATCTCCAGCACCTCTCCCCAATCTCCCCTTCAAATAGTCAGTGTGCAATTACTCCATCAAAATCCTCAAAAAAAGACACTTCTCTACAAAACAAGCAGCATACACTAAAAGTAAGAGATTCAAAACAATTTTTTGGATATAAGAAGGCAAAGAAATTAGAAAAGCAAATCATCGAACTATGTAAGAACTTTCCTTCATACGAGGTTGACCATATTGTTGTTCAAATTATGAGGAGTGCAAAGTCGATTAAAAAAAGAATACAAATAGGGGAACAAATCTATATTCGAGAAAAGTTTAACCAATACAGTATTGCCATAGGATCTGCAAAAGAAACTTCTGCATGGCTCCAGGTCTCATTGGGTCAAAAGTATATCACTCAAAACCAATTCGAGGAATTAGATACCATGGTTGATCATGTGATAGGTATTCTTACAAGAAACTTATCCAATATCAAAGAAAAAGAGGGAAAGGGATTAGATCTGCCAAGCCCATACACACCAAATGTAAAAAAATTTGGAGCATATGATAATGCTTTGCTGTTGGTGGAAAAGATATATGAAGTTACAAGAAAAAGAGAGTTTTGGAAGGAAAAGAACCTTGTAAGTGATATGAGAAAGCAAGCAACTTCATGTGTTGCTAATATTGCCGAAGCACATCAATTATATAGAAAAAAGAAATTTCGTTTCTTTAATGATTCTTTGAAGGCATTAGGAGGGCTTGAAAGTTCGTTGGAGACATCGGTGAGTAAAGGTATTATTTCAAAAGAGTCTTTAAAAGGAATTAGTGAGTTAAGGATTTCTATACGGAATGTGCTTTCTGCGAACATGGGCAACATTAGTAACGAGAAAGCAGGTTAATCTTTTGAAATAGGTAGTGACTATCCTTGCGAAGGAAAATTGCTCGTTTAACTATTTTGTTAAACGAGCAATGTCATTGTAATTATTCCCAATAGAGGCTTAAAAAGTTATGTATATAGTTTTGTGTTGCTTATTTAACAGTGAAATTAAGGGAGTCCGCATTCTTGTGTTTATGAAAATCTTCTTCTGTCAGCTTAACTTAGAGATATGATTTGGGAATATTTAGACAGCTAGAATCTTGCCATTTTGCACATATCACTCTATAATAAACTATTATTAATATAATCTAACTTAAAAATACCATTGATTACAGTCGGAGGTACTGAGTAAAAAAAACTCGGTAGTCTCCGGTGAATATAATCAATGGTATTTTTTTTATTCCCAAAAAAGGAGGTGAGGAATTAGGTGACACGTATCAGAGTTTTTATTCGATATGAAAACGGCTCATATAAACTTAAAAAAGTGCCCATTTCTATAAATGTGGGAATACAAGGGCTGTCCTTTGAAAAGGTGATAGAAAATGTGTTTGGCTATGCAGAGTGCGATGAAAAAGAAATGCCTCAATTATTGAAGGTAAAGAACACAGAATATTCGTTTGGTGATACGTGTTCTGAACTAGCTTGTTACAAAGTAAAGGATAAAAAAGATGTAGAGGACAGCAGATTATTGTTTTTTAGAAAAGCCATTCTACATAATAATCCTTTATCAGATATATTTCCAATTTATGTTGACCTTTTGGATAGTGATGTCGATTATCTTAAAAAATTCTGGACACATACAAAAACTTAAAATAGTTGATAAACAAGTGGTTCATTGGATTTTATCCATTTGAGAAAGGGGAATTGAAATGAAGCAAAACTACAAATGCAAATTAGCGAAATCAGTAATCATGGAGGAGCATGAAGAGGATGAAGTAAATATCCATTTTATTTTTGAATATAAAGCTGATGGTGGAAGCCTTAAATCAATAACTAATAATGTCTTAGCCCCAACATTGTTATCACCAATGGACTTTGAGGGAATAGAATTTCTAGGAAAGGTAGATGAATCCTATGGAGTAATTGCTAATAATTATCCAGTGATTGAAGTAGTTTCTAATACTGAATTCAGATTGGTAACTGCAGGATGTTCATTATTCGGGGATATTACTGAAAATGATTTGGAATCTTGTGGACTTGGGTCTTTGAACGATTTGGAGAATACTGATTTTGGATATGATGTCTTATTCGTTAATGATGCTCCCCTGGTTGCAAAAAAGGTTGTCATTTTCATATCAATAGATGCAATATTACCGGGAAGAAAATAGAAAGAAATCAAATGCAATTGGGGATTTTTTCTAAATAGAAAGGATATCGGATTATTGTCACCCTCTATTTATGTCATGTTTTATGTAAGGAATTCCACTTCTGTTAATATATAAGGTCAAATGTCCTCACAGGTGTGGGGATGTTTTTTAGTTCATTTATTAATGAATACTTTGCAAGATAAATCTATTAAAGTAGGTGTCACAGAAGTAAAGCAATTGGATCTGCAAATGATGAGAAAGCAAGTTAACATATCTAAAGGATAAGGAGACAGTTTTCTCTTTATCCTTTTGCTCTTTATTTGCTCTGCATATAAATCAATTCATAAGTTGAAAGAATTGTTGTAATATCTAATTGAAGGGGTGTGAGGAATGTGGATTTCATTAAGGATCTGTCAGAAATAATGGTGCAGGCTTATAAAGAAAAAGGGATAAATCCTCCTAATGGCGATACTCATACTTTATTATCC
The DNA here is from genome assembly GCF_020171845.1 of Cytobacillus kochii. GTDB lineage: Bacteria > Bacillota > Bacilli > Bacillales > Cytobacillaceae > Cytobacillus > Cytobacillus kochii. The sequence goes on from NZ_JAIVAM010000002.1 coordinate 419,063, forward strand.
CGGTATTTCAATTTAAAGGATAAAATAATTGTTCCTAGGATAAGAAACGTTAAAGTATCCAAAGAACTTAGAGGGAAAATATTAGAGGACGATTACAAACAATGTTTGCATCATATTAAAAACAGATTTAAGAATGGCAAAGATGTAAGTATTTTTCTAAGTAAAAAAAGTATCAAGCCTTCACAAAAAGATTTACTTTTATATAATTGGGGCATTCATCATTTGCATTTAAGTATGCCAGAAAAGGGAAAACAATTTGTAGAAAGATCAGACTATCTATTATTTCTCATGATTAACGATAATAATGCCTATTTTATAGATGTAACAAAACATAAATTACCAGATGGAACGGAGTTTTCACAGCAAGAATTACTGCTGATAATAAAGAGAAATTGGCCTTATTTGCTCGATCCATATAAATATCAAGGTGCCTTTTCATTAGATAGAAAAATGACAGATAAGGACTATTCAGAAATGAGAAAAGCCGGCAGCCTTTCATTAGTAGAAATTGATGGTGAAGTTTATGGATTAATTGGTGGAGGAATAACGACTGCCCGAACCAATATTAATCATACTATAAAAACAGATGGTGTTTTTCGAGTATTAAGGAATATGGAAGCTAATATCAGAGAAAACACCAAGAATTTGTCATCTTTACTTTCACAAAATGGATTCAAGCAAATTGATTCTTCCTTCAAGTTAATTGTTGAAGATGAAATCTTTTATGTTATTAATGAGAAAAGTTTTGGAATCTAAAAGTATTTATGATTCAATTTTTCGCTGAATTGTACTTTTGAATTTTTACTTTACAAAACCTTGGGGAGTAAAGCAGGGGAATGTTAAGATAAGCGTTCTATTATATAAAAGGCTCTTACCCTTTAATAATAAGGATAAAAGCCTTTTATATTTATGCATGTGAGGCATCTACGGTATTACTAATCAAATCATCTAAGAAAACAATCATCTGTTCTATATCTTGAACAAGTTTATTATACATCTTAACTTTATTAGACAAATAGGCATCATCTAAGGTATTTATATCATTATTTAAAGATTGAATCCGTTTCCTTGCAGCTAATTTCATTTCATCGTCGGCTTTTTCGAATGCTCTTTCAGTATCTTTCCAGAATGAATTAATCACAGTTTCATACTTCGATAATGCATTTTGTTTATTATATTCTTTTACAATCTTTTTTGAAATGCTCTTTTTCCATGTCCCCGAAGTTATTGCAAAAGTTGATAGGCTAGCAATTACTGCTAAAGCAATTCCTAAAGTCACTGGTCCACCAATGGATGCAACAGCAGAAACAGCAGCCGCAGTACCTCCAACAGAAATGCCAATAGAGGATAACAAACCTACGGATTGAGTAACTAAAATATAGCCCCCTAAATTTCCAAGTGTGGAAGCCCAAATGGCTAATCCGCCAAAGGCCGCTAGTCCTGTGAGTCCGCTGGCGAATGCATTTTTAACATCGAAAGCTATATTATTGTAGACATTCACACTATAAAAATTATTGCTTGTATTGTTAATATTATTGTTAACATTTTTAAGATAAGTATCAATTATATCCGATAGTTCTTCAGATTTTTTAACTAATACATTTTCTAATTTAGACTCTAATTCACCTGAAATATATCCTGATAGCCTTTGTAAATCTTGTTTCTTTTTAGAGTACTTATTGGTTTTAATTACTCCTAAAATGTGTTCTTCGTTTATAATCCTATTAAACCGATTTTTGTATTCACTTAAACTTTCTGATTTAAGTGCCCTGATTTTATTTAGAACTTCTTTTCTTAAAGATTCGTTTATTCTTTCTTCTTGTGGCATATTCGTAATTGTTTCTTCAAGTATTTTTACATACTCATCTCTTTTATTTAACAACATCTTATTGAAATCAATCTTGGATTGATACTCTACTCTCAATTTGGAAAAAAAACCATTCAGTTGTTGTTGAAAGTTCTTAATAACTATACTAGGAATATTTTCTAATAACCTTTTTAAATCAATCTCCAATTCATCTCGTAAGACATGCTTGTCTGTCGCAAAGGTAAAAAATCTCCCACGTAAAATATCAAGAGAATATTCATAACCAGAGATATTTTGTTTCTTTTCCCATATGTCAGGGTTGATATCTGTATACAATCTATTGGCACCCTCATCAAGTACCGTTTTAAGTGAAACTAAATTTCCTTGGTCAACTGCCATTGCTTGAGATGCAACAACATAGAAATTTCCTAGTGGAGAGATAATATTGTTATCTTTTCTTTCTAACGGTTCTAAAATATTCAATGTGTTCCGTACAAACTGGAGTTCTTCTCCACGTAAAAAGGCATTAGAAGGTGATAAATAAATGACAATATCAGCAATTTTTTGAGTTGAATTAGCCATTGTGTTATCAAGGGTGCGATCTCCTGTACCAAATCCAGGTACATCAATAAGGTCGCATACTTTGAGAATCTCTTTATCTAAATAGGTAATTATCAGGAGATTTTTATCTTCTTCATAATACATACCTTTTCGAGTGCAAAATTCTTTAAGTAGGTCTAAGTTGCCAGAAGATACTTTATGTTTTTCATAATACTCAGGGTCTGTCAAATTTTCAATTAATATTGAGTTATTTTCGTTGTCTAGTATTATTACGTCTTCTTTTAGATATTCCGGACGATCTGACACATGCTTTATATGTACGTTTGTTGATGTTGCAGGTGTCCAATATGCAGGGAGTTCATTAGATCCTAATAGTGAATTAATGAAAGTACTTTTACCGGCATCTGACATTCCTAATACGGCAATTTTAGGTTTGGCTGGGTTATAAATTTTCTTGAAATTATCACATACTTCATTTATTGGGCCTGCATTCTTGTCATTAATTAAACTGAGTAACTTATCGTTAACAAGATTTTTAAATTCCTCTACCTTTTCCCATTTGTTTAGGACTGAGAATGTATTAGGTAACTTTTTACTGTACCCGGTTAGTTCTTCAAGAGTCTGTCCCGTCACTTGGGCAAGTTTTATTATCATGTCTAATTCTATTTTCCCGGGTTCATTTTCCATTCTTACAACTTTATCCCTACTAACTTCTAGCATAGTTGCTAATTCAGCTTGTGATTTACCTAAAATGTCTTGTCTAAAATTTTTTAAATCTAATGCCATATTTTTCATCCCCTTGAATAAATTTTCTTTATAAATATATAATATCATGTTCAAAGGTGTAAAACAACTAAAAATTATATATAAGTGTGTGAAATTCGCACATTTATTATTAGGTTGTTCATTTGACTTCACATTGATCTACTGAATATGGAATTCCATTTATCAAATTATTGTCAAGGTTTTGGGTGAATTTTATGTGTTTACAAAATTATCCGATATAAATAGAAGTAGTTGATTTAAACTTTGTTAGAAGCACGTGGATATTAAGGAGACGAACTACATGGAGATTTTAGAGATTTATATGAAAGAATAAAGAGGTTTGTTTTTGACCATGCATTTGGTTTGGTTTCAGACGTTTAACGATTAAATAAGATTTGAATCTTACAAAAGCCAGGGGAGTAAAGAGAGGAATGCCGCAATATCAGCATTCCTCTCTTTACATATTTACTACATCGAAGTGAACCTTACATAATCTTTGGTGAGAACGGATAGTGTAATATTCATATACAGATCGTTGTTAAGTCTCTAATTTCTTTTGAAGTCTATCAATTCTTTTTTCAAATTCAGACGTTTCCATTCCTTGATTATTATAATAGGTGATTGCTTGTTTTGAGATCTTGATTGCATAATTATATTCTTTTCTTTTTTCGTAGATTATTGCTAACCGACTAAAGGCTGGAATTCTTCCTCGAAATTTCTCTTTTTTAATTCTTTGTATGTCTTTATCTAAATCCTCATTTGAATAAAATGAACCAAGTTTTTTATGACGATCTATTTCTTGGTTAACATAGACTTTATTTAATTCATCGAGTATCTCAATATCCTCGTAACAATATCTGATGCATGCTTCTAGGTACTCAGGATCCAAATCCCTGTATTTATAATAAAAATCTTGAAGTTGAATATAAATGAAATGCTTTGTGACTAAGTCATTATAATTACTCTTTAATTCACCTAATAAGTCGCTTTCCTTAGTAGCATCGAACTTTATTTTTTGCGGGGGCTTTTTTGTCTCTTTTTTCTTTAGGACAACTTTATTTTTTCTCATTTCAGCTAAATGCTTTTTAACTGATTCATGTGTGTTAACAAGTAAATCATTCATAACCTTCCATAATTCGTTCGATGAAATCATATCAGGTACTATGACTACTTCGTCCATCAATGAAATATTTGCAAAAAGTCTCATTTCTGTTTTTGGAAGTGTTTGGATCCTAGGAGTAATGTCTTTAAGAATTATATTTTTAGTTGTATATTTATCGAAGATCAATTTTTCCATAGTTTGTTCAAATACGTCTGGATATCCTTTTATATAATTGGTGTTAGTGAAACCGAATGTTTTTGCAAGCCTCATAATGTCTTTGGCTAGTAAGGGTACATCAAAACTATGCAATGCAAACAAATATAGATTATCTGAAAAACCTCTTTTATAGTCTTGATTTAAAGATTCTATGAAAACTTGCATCATATCAGCTCGTTGATGAAGTAAACAAGATAGGACAATTGCATTCCCAGAATAAGATTGAAACGAGCTGTTTTTGTGAATTTCTCTTAACTTAATAACTGTTTTAACAGCATTTTCAAAATCATGCGTGAATAGATGCCGTTCTAATCCGTAATAAAGAATGAATACATAACTTATATCCCTTTGACAGTGATAAGGATTTGAGAGGAATTGCCAATATTTGTATTTTTGTTCAGGACTAAGGCTCTTGTAATTAGGGTAGTAAGGTGGTGAAGGTACTTCTTCTGAACTTAGAGGTTCTTTTATCTCCTGTTGCATGTCAATAAGACTAGGTTCTTCTCCACCGCTAAGCGAAAGTGTGACAACAATGCCACCAAATTTATAGGTTTCCTTTTGGCCTTTATCAGGAACAAAATTCCTTTTCGCACCATTTTCAATCCAGATTAAATTCTTTATATCAGCATGAATAGAGAAATAATCGGTGGGATGGCTCAATTGATTAGATTTCGTAGGAACTAATCTATTTCCATTTGACTCTCTTATTTTTGGCTTTTTGTTTTTCTTAAAGATATCAAATAATCCCATCAATATAACACCTTTCCATAAAATATAAATTATAAGTGTTGTATTTATCTTATCATAAAACCCTAGGATAAATTGCAAAATAAGTTAAAGAACCTATTTTGCCTCCAGGCTCTTGAGGTTTCTTCATTCACCGTATAGAATGTTTTTGTAAGGTAATATAGGAGGTGAAACATTGAAAGTAGTTCAGCCAATAAGAGATTTGAAACAACTTGAAGCTGTAAAAGGATATCTACGTGGGAAAAATAAAAGGGATTATTTACTCTTTATGGTAGGAATATCATCAGCTTTAAGAATAAGTGATATTTTAACACTAAAGGTAAAACATGTTTGGAATGGGAAAAAAGCTAATGAATTTATAGAAATAAATGAAAAGAAAACTGGAAAATACAAAAGGTTCCCTATAACAAAGAACCTTACAAAAGCTATCAATGAATACATGAAAGAGTATTTTAATAAAAATCAGGATGATTACCTTTTTACAAGTAGAAAGGGAATAAATCAACCGATTTCAAGGCAATATGCAGCATCCATGCTAAATATTGCTTGTGACATGGTGGGTATTAATGAAAGATTTTCTACACACGGAATGAGAAAAACTTGGGGATACTGGGCATTTCAAAAAGGTATATCGCTCGATTATATATGTATAGCTCTAAATCATAGTTCTGTAGCAGAAACAAAAAGATACCTTGGGATATTACAAGAGGATCTCGACAATCTATACCTAGAGGTGAACTTATAAAAGTGTTCAAACTACATTTAATAAAAGATAAAGTATTTGACTATTGATAATCAGTTCAAAAAAAAACGAACTCGATTGCCAATAGTCATTTTTATTTTCAAATAAACAGGAGGGATTTTATGGGTGCAAATAATTGGTCAAAGGAAAAACTAAATAGGTATCTAAAAGAAGGGAGAGGTCAGGGAGTTGGAAAAGATTATCTTCCATGGAACTATACCTACAATTACAGTTCCAAAGGTAGAGTTTCCAGAATTTCCGGACTTAAAACCAGACGTATACATCACCTTCATTCTGATAATCAATATAGAGCTTTTCTATTATTCGAATTTAATTCAAATGTTGCTGACATAAGAGAATCTTTCCCACTATTAGATGTCGAAGAAGTAATTGATGATAAAGAGGATTTGCGGTTTGATAAGTTCATTGATAGAGAGACTAAAGAACCCTATGTGTTAACCACAAACTTTTTGCTAACTGTTAAAGACGTTAATGGTGAGCAGAAGGGACTGGCAAGAACCGTAAAAAATACAACAGAACTCAAAAGGAAAATAACTTTTGAAAAGCTGGAGATTGAAAGAAGATATTGGAACCAAAAGGGAATTGATTGGAAAGTAATGACGGAAAAACAACTACCTAGACAATTAGCCAAAAATATTGAATGGGTAAGGGAAACATTGTTGGAATGGAGTGAGGGGGAGCTGAATAAAAGTGAGCAATCGATATTGATGCTTAGATTTCTTTTAGAAAACGATGAACTTCCTTTAAGAGAGGCCTTAAAATTATTTGAACAGACAGAAGGATTGAAAAAGGGGGCGGGTTTGTTCCTTTTTCGCTATTTGATAGCAAAGAAGGAGCTTGCAGTTGATATGACAAAAAGAATAGATTTATTATCAAAAGTTAAAGACTTGCTTCTATAAGGTGGTTGATTTTGTTGGAGTTTAACGAGAATTTGTTACTACGATATCATGATGGGAAAACAATACGGATTGTGTATTGTGATAGGATTTCTACTATTATATATGCAATTGATATGGATAAAGTTAGGTGGCCATTTCTCATTAGAGAAGATGAATTAATTTCTGATTATAATAACGAAGAAATAACTATTTTAGAAAATGACCCATACACACGTTATGTTGTTGAAGAAGAACTAAGCAATGCAGAGAAGGAAAGAAGGGGGAAAGCGTGGGAAATAGTGAAATTTGTACTTGAACAAGTAGATACAGAGGTTTTGATATTCAAAAGCAGGTATCGAGAAAAAGCCATTAAACTAGCAGTAGCACAATATAAAATCAATTATTCAACCGTAAAAAGTTACCTTGTACGGTATTGGAAAGGTGGTAAGATTCGAAATGGATTACTTCCTGCATTTAACTTATGTGGCTCTATAGGTAAGGAAAGAAAAAATGGTGACAAAAAGCGGGGAAGACCTAGAAAATCTGGAAGTAAACAAGGGATAAATATTGATGACAAAATTAAGAGATATTTCCAAACAGGTTTAAATCGCTATTACTATAGTGGTAGGCAGAACTCGCTAAAAGTGACTTATGAACTGATATTAAAGGATTTTTTCACAGAAACGAAGGTTGATATAAATGGTAATAAAGTCCCCGTTATTAAGGAGCCTTCAAGTATTCCTACCTACCATCAATTCTTTTATTGGTTTAAGAAGTTAAATAATCCAAAAAAGGAATTAATTAATAGAAAAGGAGCAAGAAACTATTTCCAAAATCATCGTACTATCATTGGAAATTCAACACAAGATGCTGGATTAGGTCCAGGAACACTTTGGCAAATAGACTCTACACAGTTTGATATTTATCTGGTTTCATCCATAGATCGTAACTTGATTGTTGGCAGACCAACTTTAGTATGCGTAATTGATGTATTTTCCAGGATGATAGTTGGGGTTAATGTCACTTTTGAGTCATTTAATTCGTACACAGGCACTATGGTTGCTCTTGCAAATAGCATGTTACCCAAGAGTGAATTTTGTAAACAGTTTGGTATCACACTGGATAAAGATGAGTGGGATGTGGCTTGTGTGCCGCAAAGGATTTTTGCTGACAGGGGTGAATTAAACGGTAAACAGATTGAAGATGCTATTGGAGGATTAGGTATTTCGATACAGAATGCCCCTCCGTACAGAGCTGACTACAAAGGAATTATTGAACAGGCATTTGCACAATTAAACATAAAGGTTAAACCATTTGCTGATGGGGTTGTAAAGAATGGGAAGAACACACTAAAGAGGGGAGACGAAGATTATAGACTTAAAGCTAATCTGACAATAGACGAATTCACACGAATTGTTATCAAATGTGTGCTATTCCATAACAATCATCATGTCTTGAGTGAATATGTATTGGATGAAATGATGATTAGTGAAGAAGTTGAAAAAATACCCGTTAAGATATGGGAATACGGTGTGAACGATATGAAAGGGCAATTACGAGTATTACCTGAACAAACAGTAAAGATGCACTTACTTCCGACTGATATAGGAACCATTACTTCACGGGGGGTTAGATTTAAGAAGATGTTGTACGCTTCGGATTACTCATTGAAAAATAATTGGTTTCAGACAGCAAGAATTAATGGTAGCAAAAAAGTAAAGATTTGGTATGATCCGAGGGACCTTTCATATGTTTATACAATTAATGAGGATGGGGAGTTTCACAAGTTGAATCTACTTGAACATTTGACTAAGTATGAAAATAAAGGAATTGATGAAATAAAACAGATAATAAAGCATGAACAAACTATGGATAACAAAAGTAAGGAACAAGAATTGCAGGAAAAGATGAAGTTGTATGACGATATTCAAACAATTGTTGGACAAGGAAAAAGGAATACAGAAGCAGAAAAAGATGATTATTTAAGCAAAACCCAACGTTTGAGAGGTATAAGGGAGAACCAACGGGAAGAAAGGGAACTACAACGGGAATTGAATATACAGAAGGTAGAGGCAGGGGAAACATTGATGGAATCAGTTGAAAAACAGGGATATACAGAGGATGAACTTGATTTGTTTAGAGCTATACAAGAGCTAGATTGGGATGATGATATTGAGTAACTCTATATTTCTACCAAATGGAATGGAGGCTATTCAGGCAGAGTATAAGGAATTCCCGTTGGAAGAGTTTAATCAAAACCCGTTGATTCAAGCACTACCACCATTATTGGATAAAGCAACAATCATTAGAAAGCTCATGGTTAAACCAATCTATAATGATGAAGAAAAACATGCTGAAAGTATTTATCGAATACACATGATAAACCGATTGTTTCAGCTATATACTCCTCTTCCGGTGCACATAGATGTGTGGAATATGATTCATACATTGATTCTGCAAGGTTATTTGGCTAGGAACCCTTTTGATAAGAACTATAAAAAGTATATTAATGACTCTGGAAAAGAAATTATTAATCGTTCATATGAAATAAATAGTAGACAAAATTTCAGAACCACTTCTTCTTGCGGGACATTTATCGGTTTTTCTGGCATGGGTAAGACAACAACAATTAATAGAGTTCTAAGCGATATTCCACAAGTGATTATTCATAATGAGTATAAAGGAATCCATTTCAACCAAATCCAACTTGTATGGTTGAAGTTGGAAGCACCAAGTAATTCAAGTCTGAAAGCATTGTGCTTACAATTTTTCATGAAGGTCGATGAATTGCTAGGAACTAATAATTATAAGAAATATGTTTCGAGAAATATGTCTGTAGACAGTATGTTACCTTTAATCAGTCAGGTTGCACACAATATAGGACTCGGTCTCCTTGTAATTGATGAAACACAAAATATAAAAAAACGGGGTGCTGAGCAAATCATGAACTTCTTTGTCTACTTGATAAATACAGGAATTAATCTTTGTTTAATTGGAACCCCAGGAGCATATGATTTATTTGGTAAGGAATTGCGTATGACGAGACGTTTAACTGGAAACGCTGAAATCATTTATAACAATATGCAATATGGAAATGAATTTACCCTTTTGCTAGAGTCTGTATGGAAATATCAATGGACTCGAAATTTTGTCCCCTACAATGAAGAGTTCGGAAAGGTAATTTATGAAGAAACTCAAGGTATATCGGATTTGGTTATAAAACTATTTGTATACTCGCAACAACAGGCTATAGAAAATGGAAAAGAAGAGCTTTCCATTGATCTAATAAAGAAAGTAGCAAAGGAAAAGTTTAGATTACTTCAACCGATGTTAAATGCCATTCGTTCGGGGAACCCTCATAAAATAGCAAAATATGAAGATATTAGGAAGATTGAGTTAGAAGAGTCGGATATAAGGAAAAGTAAAGAATTGAAAAAAGAAGAACCAGTAAAAAAGAAGAAGGAAGATAAGGTAAAAGCAACCGAAAACATTGAGGAACCTAAGAAGAAAGGAAAGCGTAAGGAATATAAGGAAGATGATTTACGCTATTTACTTCAGCGGGGAAATGAAGAAGAAAAGTCACCATATCAAGTACTCCTAGAAAAGGAGTTTATTGAGGATACTTCAAAATGGATTGAGGTGGAGGGAATATGATCAATTTCCTTCCACAATTGTATGATAACGAGCTATTTTATTCAGTTATTGCACGTTATAGGAGAATGTGTGGAATGGTTAGTGGGAGGGCGTTTATAAGGGATTTATTTGGTGAATTTGTTGTTATCACATCGTCCAATTTTCCACAGTATATACGAAACTTTATTGGAAACCTTCCTCCAACTTCAAAAGTAACAACCAAGGAGATTATTGAAAAGCATACTCTATTTAATTTTTATACATCATTTCTCAACGAGGAAAAAGCGGATCACATATACGAAACGATGGGAAAAGGTTCAAATGGATCAAGATTAAATGTTGAACAGCAAATTGGATTTGGTGGAAGCAAAGTTCGTAAACCAAGTTATTTAAGGTATTGCCCGTTGTGTTTTAAAGAAGACATTGATACATTAGGCGAGAGTTATTGGCGTATTAATCACCAGATAATCGGAGCATATTATTGTTCTAAACATCATGTCCTTTTAAAGGAAAGCTCTGTATTAAGTACTGGAAATGGAATTGAATTTATATGTGCAGATGAACAGATCTGTAACGAAGAACTATTAGAAGATAATTATTCGGACACGATTAAATTATTAAATCTTGAATACATACATAATGCCGAATTAATATTGAACAGAAACTTTTCAAGGAAGGATTTGAACTATATTATTGATTTCTATATTGATAGATTAAGGGAGAAAAGGTTAGCCTCCAAGAATGGAAACCTTTATATGAAGGATGTTCAAGAACGATTTTTGCATTTCTACCCTAAACAGTACTTAGAATTAATGCAGAGCAGCATTAATCCTGATAGTCCGTCTAATTGGCTTCGATTATTTGTTAGACATAATAAAGGGAATAGAAGTCCTGTGAGGCATTTGTTATTCTTACAATTTCTTAGCATTGATCCACCTGATTTATTATTAAGTGAAAAAGTTGTGGGTAAGAAAAAGGATTCAATTGTTCATAATCCAAGTTTTGATCTTAATCAAAGGAGAGAAAAGTGGTTAAAATTGATAACTGAAAATCCTGGTGCCAACAGAAGTCAATTAAAGGATAAGGGGAAAGGTCTACATACGTGGGTATACAAGTACGATTGGGATTGGTATGACAAAGTAACCCCAAAGGCACAATTAGGGAAAGAAAAGGCTGGAACCATTGATTGGGAGAAGAGGGATGAAGAATGTTTGAGTCTTGCTATGGAGGCTGTTGAATTTATTCTCCAGAGAAAAGGTAAACCGATAAGGGTAACACCTTCGAGTATAAGAAATATTTTAGGGTTTGGCCCGTGGTTTCACAATGTAAAGCTAGTAGGAACGCAACGATATTTGCACGAAGTGAAAGAGGATATAAATGATTTTAGGATTAGAAAGATTAAGTGGGCACTAAATGAAATGGTATATAAGGGTGATAGAATAACTCCATATAAAGTCCAGCTTTATGCAGGATTTGGTGGGAGTAATAAAGAAGTGAGAAAACTAATTCTGAAAGAATTAGTTTGGATAAAAAAGTAAGCTACTGGTAAAAACAGTGGCTTTTTATTCTATTTTAAGATTTCTAATATTGGTTACCTTATAATGTTCATATATACTAGCCTTATATTCTAGTAAGATATTGATATGAGATTGTTCGGCTTTTTATCTTTTATCTGCAGCAATAACGCAGATTATCTTATTAAGGAGGCATTTTTTTGATTAAAATTAACTGGGATTATTTTAAGGTGAAAAATAAAGATTATACAACTGACTTTGAGTTGTTGTGCTACCATATTTTTTGTAGAAGATATGGTCAAACAGATGGTATAATTGCAGACTTTAATCAGGTGGGTCTTGAAACAATGCCCTGGCTATCTGGTAAAAAATACTATGGATTCCAAGCAAAGTTTTTTGACAAAGTAAATTATAGCAGTATAAAGAAATCAATTGATAAAGCACTTAAAACATTTACTGCTGATAATGGAAACCAATTAGATCATATTATTATTTTCTTGAATTGTAATATCCAAGTTAGTAGTAAGAGTGCTAAGCAAATAGTAGAAAAATGCGAAAAAAAAGGGGTTACAGTTGAGTGGTTTGTTACAAATCATTTCGAATCAGTTCTTAATCAACCTAAGAACTTGGATTTGGCTCAACTTTTTTTTGGTGAAGCCGACGAACTAGGATTTATTTTAGATAGCAAGAATATTAGATTAAATACTCTTCTTTTATCGAAGGAATATATAGAATTAGAGCTATTAGGGGATGAGAAAAGAAAATCAATCACGGATTACTCTAAAGAAATTCTAAGCAGTAAAAATAAAATACACTTATTATCAGGAAGTCCTGGTTCTGGGAAAAGTGTATGTATGAATAAATTATTTCAACTATACACAGGTACTGAAAAAAGTAGTAATGCGGAACAATTAGCAGTTATAGAGGAAATAGAGGCTTTAACGATGTACGTAAATTTGAATACTGTTTCCCTAGATAATTTAGAAAACATAATACATAATCGACGGAGTGAATATGGAATAAGAAATCAAAATACAAAGGTTATCTACTTGTTTGATGGTTTAGACGAAGTATCAGATCTTAGGATAGACACAACATTATCATATATCTTTGAACTGGCTGATAAAGTATCAACTAAATTAATAGTTATTTCATCAAGAATAGCAAGTCCCAATAAAATCAAATTGAAAATAGGCTATAAAAATATAGTTGAACATCAAATAGTTGAATTATCAAAGAAACAAATACAAAGTTATTTTTTAAGTAAAGGAGTAAGAAAAAAACAGGAACTACTAAATAACCTTGAAAAATCTAATCCGACGTTTTTTGAAAATATTCAAGACACATTAACATTGTCAATATTATGGAAGCAAATTGAAAAAATCAACAGAGATAGTTATATAACCGATTTGATAGAGATTCATGTTAATGAGACTTTAAATGATATTTCTCATTCAAAATATCTAAATGAATTAAATATACCAAACCCCAAGATAGCGTCTATTATAGAACTGAATAAGCAAATATCTTTATATAGTTTTGAACATCAAATTGTAAGTATTAAATACGAGGAAATTTATTCACTACTTTTAGATTTATTACCAAGATGTGACTATCAAGCGATTAATAGAATAATTGATTTTTTGGCAGAGAATTACTTTGATGTCTATGGGACTAACACAGTCCAATCATATACCTATAAGCATAGGAGATATTCAGAATACTTTCTAATGCTTAGTATTGTTGAAAAAATGGAGATAGATAGTAAATTTATCCGTGAAAAACATTTGCTTACTAATATGGACTTTTTCTATAAAATGTTAATTCCATATTTGAAAAATAAAGCCATTACAACAAATGACATAGCTCTAACTCAAAGTTTGGGATTATATGATGTTTATTTAGGAAACAACAGAAATTGGGGGGCTGATGAACCTTATTATAAATGGTCAGACTACTTAACGTACGCATTAACGAGCCAGAAAAATGACATTTTTGAGATCATTATAAATGATGATAATCTTGTTTTTAAAGATTATCTTTTGGAGTTACCAAATGAGATTATAGAAAAATTACAAAGTTTAGCAATGAAAGATCGATCCAAAGATACAGAAATAGATTACTTATTGAAAATATTTTTTAGAAGTTTAGTAGAGCTCTATAAACATAATAAAAAAGAAACTGTAAAACTTTTCCTTGTGAAATATGAACAAATAATGGAATTACTTGTAGATGTAAAATATATTAATAACTACACAGAAGAAAAAGCTACAAATGAATTTTGGAGAAACAAGTTTTATATTGATATAGTTATTAGACAAAAAAACGTATCTGAATATAAAGAAATGGTTACTGAACATAAACTTGATTTGTCAGCAGAGGAATTTATGGAAGATTATACACCAACTAAGTTAACTGTTATGAAATCATTAACATATATTTTAACTATGGAACGTCCTAATGAATTTGTATCATTTATAAAAGACTTTAACGAATACCAGTTGGGAGCCTATCTAATTTCAATTTGCGAACTTGATTGTTTAGCCTCAATTCACCAATTTCCAGTATTAAAAAGTGAAATTTTAAAGAGAATTAGTTCTTTAAATCCATCTGAAGGGTTACATCAAGCCTTAATATATGGGTTTAAAAAATATTCTGGTGAAATTTTAACTGATGAGGAAACAGAATGTATAGAAAAATATATAACTAAATTAGGGAGAATAGAAACTTCTGTATTTTGGAAAAACCACCATAATGTAATTGCATTTTTGTCATTGCCAGATAAAAATAATAAAAGAATGCAAATTAAATTATACAGTAGCATAATGACATATAATAAGTTTTATGAAATGTATGTCTTATTATTAGATGGAACGTGCTCTTTAGCTAAAATAGTAAAATTATTCTCTACTTCTACTATTCTAAAAAAATCAACTGTAGGATTCTATGTTCGTTTACTACTTGGTTATGCGTTTGTGTTTACTGGGGAGAATATAAAAACAGTAAAAGGTAGTATTAATTACCTAAACCATAAAGAAATAGAAAATATGCAAATGGTGTACTTCCAAATAAAGAAAGCTGATGGTGAGAAATATAGGGAATTATTTAGTGCCGATGAGTTACTAAGGCTAACGTCGGAAGTGAATTATAAGGATATAGATTATTCTAGTACAAGTGAATCCATGTTTATTATTTCCTTTTTATTGGCCGATTTTGTTGAAAACGTAAGTTATCAATTTTTAATAAGTGGTGTCGATAATGGAATAATGAGGATGAATTCCAGAAAAGATACAATAGCTGATGAAATACTGGTCGGATCATTTGAAATTCTCCTCAAAAATCATTGGATTACAAAAGAACAAGCGTATATTTATGTTGATAAACTAATAGATATTGCACTTACATTAAACAATAACCATGTAGACAATAGAGTATTAGAAATGTTAATTGAGGTATTGATTAGGACTAACTTTGAAATAGCATTCTATTGTTATGAAAAGTCGATAAGGTTTGTGGAATTAGATAATAAATTACATCGTGACGTTGCATGTACAATGGTGGATTTGGGAATCCCTTTAACAGAAGTTGAAAAATCTATTATGAATTTTAATCCCTATTTCGATAATTATCATCAAAGAACAAATTGGTCTTATTATTATGGAAAAATAGAAGTATACCTTGCTATAGGTCTATCAGATTTATACAGTAATAAAGAACATGAGTTGGTTTTAGAGAAAATTCAACAAGAGATAGATGCACTTGACTATGCTGGTTGGGACAGAGAGTTATATTCATCTGAGTTTCAGAGTTATATAAGATTATGTGAACGATTTTCAAAAAACGTAGATGTAGATGAAAAAAAGGAATCTGAATATTATACGGGAGCGAGCATAACTAAATCAGAAAAAGTAGACCTGTCTAAAATTATCAAAGGATTGAATTCAAAAGAAAAACTAGAGCAGTTTTTCAAGAATCTTGATTCTAAGTATTGTCTGGATGCTCTTGAACAGTATGAATGTTTGATTGAAAAGTGTGTAGATTTATTTGGCAACATTGATATATTAATTAAACATATGCGTGAAAATAGATACCCCGATATGACCTACTTAAAGAATAACAGTGAATACTTATATTTTGGGATAACTGCTGCTTTAGATAATGCAAATTCAAAGCAACAAATGGTCAATTATCTTAATAATGAAGGTGGGGGACATGATAGCTATTACGAGTTGATGAAAGTATATGAAGTATTAGGAGACAAAGACATGTGTCTAAACTTGTTTAAAAGTTTGCTAAATGATGTCAACTTGTTCGTATACTAGCTTTTCTTTTTTGTTTTTTTTTCTATGTAATCAAAATAAACATTTCCAATTTCAGAACTAGATTCAATGTTTTTTCGTCTTGTTCAATTAATGTTTATTTTATTGAGTGTCTTTAGAATCAAGTTTATAAGGGTGGCATAAATGGAAAGAGATTTTATGGGTGAATTAATGGATATAGGAAGTATAGTTGATGAGTTGGATACATCCCTAATTGAGAGTAAATCAAGTAATGCCGAGGATGTTTTAATGTATGTTACTACAATAGAAGAAAAATTTGAGCTAATTGATGTTGAACAACTTGATACAATTCAAAAAATTGTTTATTTGTATACTAAAGCTAATTATAGAGCTATTTTGCAACATATCTCTTATACGGAATTTGAACAATTACAGGAAGTTTCTAAGTTAATAAGGCAATCTGAAGGTTATGATGATTTTGCTTTTCAAAACTTCGCATTAAGAATAAAGGATTACCGAGAGGCAATTAGTTTATCGAAAGAGAATGATAAATTAAGTCCGGTATATGCTTCGCAAATTTATGTTAATTTAGCAAATGTTTATAATGAAATGGGTAGAACAGTTGAATCTATTGAAGAGCTAAAAAAGGTTGAAAATCTAGTTGATCGTTTTCCAATGGCTAGAGCAAATTTAGCTATTAAACATTTATCGCTATCAGAGAAAGTTACTAATCGCTCGGTAATGCGATATTTGATTGAAATGGGAATATCTGAATTGGATGATGTATGTAATAATGTAACACCTGATGGTATGCCAATTGACACATTAGGACAATTTAAAAAGTGGAAAAGATATATGGAAGAAGTTGTTGATACAAGTTTATCGGATGTCGATTCTTGGTCAGTACAGCAGGATGTTGATGATGATTATAAGGCTTGGTCAGCAAGTAGAAATTTGACACTTAATTATCTTAATATAATCTATAACTATGGCAATGTAGATGATGTTCAGATGATAGATATGGGGTTAGGTTATTTTAGAAAAGAGAATAATATGGAATATTATTCATGGTTTAACACCATTAAACAAGAATATAATATGGCCAGATATTTTCTTTATCAGATAGATACTCTAAGAGAGGAAGCTAATGTTCATGAATCACAACGTTATAATGTTCTTATTAATACATTAGATTATCCTGCATTAGGTTACCGGACAGAATTACTAAAAGTATCTCTAAAGACAGCATTTAGTGTATTAGATAAGATAGGTTTATTTTGCTGTAAATTCCATAACCAACAGATTCCTACATATAGGATAGATTTCCACAAGTGGTATAAAGAAATAGAGTTGGAGGTAGCTTTAGCAAGTCCTTTTAACGCTCTTTATTGGTTGAGTAAGGATTTAGATCGTAAAGCTGGTAACATGAAAGTGATTCGTCTGCTACGTAATTGTATTGAACATAGATTCGTTAGAGTTCTGGATTTATATGATATACCTCTTGATGAAGAGTTGGCAGATGATAAAAAATATGAGTATACAGTAAGTTATTCAAATTTATTAAATGTTACTTATGAAACACTGCGACTTGTTAGGAATGCTATTTTCTATATGGCAAACGGTTTTAATATTGAATACAACAGGATCTATTATGGGGATAAGAGTGAAGGAATATTCGTACCACTTTATCTTCATACTTATGATGATGAATGGAAGAATTAAGTTAATTGTCCTTGATAGGAATTAAAAACTGTATAGATAAAAGATTGCCATAGAGATTTGCGGAGTGATTAAAATTAAGAAAAGACTTGGGGAAATACTAGCAGATAGAACAAATCAAAAGTGTTATGTAATTTATGAAGAATAGGTGATTTCTATATAGTCTAGGGTTCTTATATTAAGCATGTGGTTGGTGGAAATTTTTATGATAGATTGATGTACTTCCATCTTAATAACGATAAATGGACATTTGCTGAGAGTTACATCAGGTATGAAAGGGATAAAAATGAAAAATGGGATTACCTAGGTAAGGAGAGTAAGAAGCAAGTTATAGACATTGATACCTTATATATTGATGGAGAACTTGCAGAAATTTAGCCCTTATACAGTCCTAGTTTCATATTAAAATTATGGAATGTAATAGAAGTAGCTTCATTTTCCTTTCTCTCTAACTCTTCAAATCTACTATGTCTAATTAAAAAGTAAACTTCCGAATCAAAATAAACATTTCCGATTAAGACCCCGATTTCGTGAAAATAAACATTTCCGATTTCCGGGTCTTTTTCATGCTCATCCCTTGTCTTGTATCGGTTTTCTCGTGTTTCCATTACGCAACATTCTCGGAGAACTTTATTTTAAAACAGAAAAAAAGATGAAAAAACAGGCGGAAAAGAGGGGAAAATGGAGTGTTTTTGAACCAAAAATCCTTCAAAATGGGGGTTCGGTCGGAAATCTTTATTTTAACTCGAACGGTGGAATGGGGGTTGGAGTGGGGTGATTTGAGAGATGTTTATTTTAATGTCACAATATAACAGAGTGATTGGCAAGGAATTGATGTGATTAATCGCGTTTTAACTACGTCAGAATGACCACATCAACTTCTTGCTTTTTTAGTGTGTAGCGACCGTATATTAACTTATTACAATTTTAATACTTCATCAAACTGTGCAATTCTTACCTGCATGTCATGAGTAATTATGATTTAAAATGTCTAATGTTCATATACGAGAACCAGAGCCAGAACCAGAGCCAGAACCAGAGCCAGAACCAGAGCCAGAACCAGAGCCAGAACCAGAACCAGAGCCAGAACCAGAACCAGAACCAGAACCAGAGCCAGAACCAGAGCCAGAGCCAGAGCGGTTATCATTAGCTTTTGATCCTGGGTTTCTACTTAGAAATTCCTCATTCCCAGCGTCTTTTGCTTCATTTAGAAGCTTTTTTACGTCTTCTTTTCCCATCTATAAAAACCACCTTTTAATAATAATCCTTAATATTTAAGGTAGTTTATTTTATGAAAAAATTTTTCATTGGTTCTAAACTTCCAATTAATTAATGATCATTTGCATTATTTTTTTCATATGATAATGGGTAAAGTGAGGGAGGCGATGATATAAGATGCAGAAGAATACTGTACCTACATTAAGTATTTCTACGCAACCAGAACTGATAGAATTTTTAGAAAAAAATATTTGGCATGATGAATTAATTCCTTCTAAATTAGTTATAAACAATCATTCATTTGATATCGGTATTACTTATAGAGGAAATCATACACGTAAATTAAGAAAAAAATCTTACAAAGTTGATTTTGGAACATATAATGAGGAGTTTCTTGGACGTGAAATTCACATTAATGCAGAGTATTGCGATCCTTCTTTCATTCGAAATAAGCTATCTTTTGATTTTTTTAAGCAGATTGGAATCAATTCACCTGATTGCAGGTATGTTTTAATTGAGATAAATGGAAGGCCCTCAGGAACTTACTTACAGCTTGAATCTGTTGATGATCACTTTTTACAAAAAAGACAACTTTCATATGGGCCTATTTATTATGCAACGAATCATCAAACTAATTTTTCTTTGTTAACCACCAAAGGTGAGCCCAAATCTTCATTAATTTCAGGGTATGTGAGAAAAATAGGGAATGCTGAGGACGATTCTGATTTAGAAAAGCTAATAATAAAAATCAATACGATACCACGTAATGAGTTTGGCAAAGAAATTGTAAAGTACTTGGATGTCAAAAAATATTTAATTTGGCTGTGTGGTGTGATTTGCACACAAAACTACGATGCTTTCATTCAAAATTATGCCCTTTATCGAAATGGAGAATCAGGATTGTATGAAATGATCCCATGGGATTTTGATGCAACATTTGGAAGGGATTGGAATGGAGGGGTTATGAAGTTTAATCGAGTTCCTATCGAAGGTTTTAATACACTCACGGCAAGACTTCTTGATGTAAAGGAATTTCGTGTTCAATACCGCATTCTTCTAGAAGAGATATTAGAGAATTATTTCACAGTTTCGGAATTTGAACCAAGAATTATCAACCTTCATAATTTATTGCGTCCCCATATAGCATTAGATCCATATAAAAAGGATGCTATTGATTTATTTGATAAAGAACAAGAATATATCCTGCAATTTATTTTAAATCGCAATCAGTATCTTAGAGATCATCTTAATGATCTGGAATAAAGGGAAATAATATTTCATGCCTAGACTCTCAGTATTTTAGATGGGAGTCATATTAGTGTGCAAAGGTAGTTTATAAACAGGGTATGAAAGTTCCCATGGAGACAAAGTCGAGCATGTCTCGGTTATGCAGAATTTGAACGCAGCCCTAGACAAAACCTCTGTCTGAGATAAGAGGTAAATTATTGGACTAGTTTGCAAAAGCAAAACAAGGTCGAGATCGGGCTGCGGAATCTCTCTATATTTTGTTAAGTTCATTCGTTTTGTAGTACACCAATAAGGAATGAATGGATATTTAATTGCAGGATAAATCAAGCAAGGCAAACAAGGACTATTCATCCTCTTTTTTAGAATTACTCATCAATTTTTGAATAAGGTTGAAATATCCTTTATCTGTACCAATGTCATAGCGTTTTGCAGATACTTCCACACCGTAGCACTTTTCTAACTTTAATAATTTTTGTATTGCATCGGTTAGTTGAACTTCACCTCCAACTCCTTTACTTCCTTTTTCTAAATATGAAAAAATAGATGGTTCAAAAATGTATCTCCCACTTACGGCTAAATTAGATGGGGGAGTGGAGCGAGGCTTTTCTACAATATCAGATATTTTATAGGTATTATCTTGTAAATCAATCGCTTTCACTACGCCGTAGTTTTTTAATAACTCTTCATTCAATTTTTCCAGAGCAATTACTGTAGATTGATAATTTTCGTATACGTCTAAAAGCTCTCGTAAAGCGGGCTGGCCCCTTTGTAGAAATATATCATCAGGAAGAAGAACAGCAAAGGGATCTTTACTTGCAAATCTTTTACCTAAGAGTATTGCTGTACCTAGTCCATCTGCAAAGGGTTGGCGTACATATTGAATAGAAATAGCAGGTCCGACAATTTTATTCAATAAATGTTGTTTTCCGGTCTTTTCTAAAAAGGCTTCATATTCTAGAGATCGGTCAAAATAGTCTAAAATCATATTTTTATTACGGGATACCACTATTAAGATTTCTTCAATTCCTGATTCAATGGCTTCTTCAATAATATATTGTATGGCTGGTTTACCTGCGATCGGGAACATTTCTTTTGGAAGCACCTTTGTTATTGGCAAATTTCTTGTACCGAAACCTGCAGCAGGAATGATTGCTTTTTTTACTGTCTTCATCATAACCTCTCCTCTTCACTTTCTATATATTAATCTAATATATTTTACTTGGTAATTTGTCCAATAAGAAAAGGTACATAACCATATAGTTTTTGTTTTTTTACCACTTTTACCTTAAATATTAATCCCCCTTTCACGTTTTGTTTGAAGCTAAATAAGATAATGATAAATTGAATGTTTTTAACATGAGCAAGTAAGGATGATAATGGTGAAAATATGTGTCATTGGTACAGGGTATGTTGGTTTAACTACTGGTGCTGTGTTGGCGGATTTAGGTCATGAGCTTTACTGTGTTGATAAGAATAAATTGATAATAGATAAATTAATTGAGGGAGAAATCCCTATTTATGAACCAGGATTAAAGGAACTAATTGTTCGAAATAAAAAAAGAGGTCTTCTTCATTTTTCAACGGATATCCAGCGTATGATAAAGGAATGCCCAATTCTTTACATCACAGTTGGTACTCCTACAAAAGAAGATGGGAGTCAAAATCTAACAGCGATTAACGAAGTCATTGACACCTTGGTGCAGACGATAACCTCTCATAAAACAATCATTATTAAAAGTACGGTACTACCAGGTACCAATGAATGGATTCATCAAACATTAATAGAAAAAGGGATCGACTCGCGTATGTTCGACGTTGTATCCAATCCAGAGTTTCTTAGAGAAGGAAATGCTGTATTTGATATGATGAACCCGGATAAAATTGTTGTGGGTGGAAAAAGCACTCAATCTATTAAAATAATTCAAACTCTGTATGAGAAGTTACAAGCACCTTATATTATTACTTCATTAACAGGAGCAGAGATGATTAAATATGCCAATAATGCCTTGTTGGCAACAAAAATCTCATTCATTAATGAAATCGCCCGTATTTGTGACGCCTATAATGTGGAAGTAACGCATATTGCAAAAGCGCTAGGAACAGACAATAGAATTGGTCCCTATTTTTTGAATGCAGGATTAGGTTATGGTGGGTCTTGTTTTCCAAAGGATATTCGGGCATTAGAATACGCTGCCAAACGAAGAAATGTCAATCCTGAGATGTTAAGGGCCGTTCAAAATGTGAATGACTCTCAAATTGATTTGTATATTGATAAATTAACAAATAAATTAACAAACTTGGATGGGAAAAAAATAACCGTTTGGGGCTTAGCTTTTAAGCCCGACACAGATGATATACGTGAATCAAGGTCATTATTATTAATTGAGAAATTATTGGAAAGAGGGACAGAGGTCCACGCCTATGATCCTATTGTCAATTCTTTTGAACCTGCCATTACCATTCATCAAGATATGTATGAAGCTATTAAAGGAGCAGATGCATTAATTATTGCAACAGAATGGAACCAGTTTAAAACCGTAGACTGGAAAAAGGTAAATGAGTTAATGAAGGGAAATATTTTAGTGGATGGACGGAATATCATTGACCCTAAAATCATAAGAAAACATCAACTTCAATATATTGGGGTGGCTAGACAATGAGGATTATCGTAACAGGAGCCGCTGGGTTTATCGGTTCTCATTTATGTGAGAGGTTATTAAAGGAAGAAGAGAATGTGGTTATTGGCATTGATGGTTTTATAGACCCATCCAAGAAGTCAACTAAACTAAGAAATATAGAAAATCTGTTGATTCATCCACGTTTTCAATTTATAAATAAGAATTTACTAGGCATTGATTGGAGAGAAATTCTTGCCAAAGATGATGTGATATATCATTTAGCTGCTGTGCCTGGTGTTCGTTCAAGCTGGGGTAACAACTTCAAGTTGTATGAGGAAAATAATATTCTTGTCACCCAACGGCTATTAGAGGCTTGTAAGAATGTTTCTTTAAAGAAGTTTATTTACGCTTCCACCTCTTCTGTATATGGAGAAAAGGTTGGTATGGTTTCAGAAGATTGCCCACTTTCACCACTTTCTCCTTATGGTGTAACGAAGCTAACAGGAGAGTATTTATGTAAGGTATACAGTGAAAATGATGGTCTTCCAATAACTATTCTTCGGTACTTTACTGTTTATGGACCTAGACAACGATCTGATATGGCATTTCATCGATTTATCGAATGCATTTTAACGAATAAACCTATTCCAATATACGGTGATGGCAAACAAACACGTGATTTTACGTTTGTAGAAGATTGTGTAGAAGGAACTTTTGCTGCTCTTTATGCAGAGGGTACCCTTGGAGAGACAATTAATATTGGTGGTAAAGAACGGAAATCTATCTTGGATGTCATTGAAATATTAGAAGAGTTAACAGGGAAGAAAGCAAACGTAGAATTTATTGGAGAACCGCGCGGGGAACCGCGACATACTTGGGCAGATATTTCAAAGGCATTGAAGATTCTGCAATATAAGCCAGCTGTGCCGTTAAAAGAAGGGCTTCTCCGAGAAATAAATGATTTAAAGATTATTTATAAGGAGGAAGAGTAATGAGGCTTGCTTTAATTTGTACAGAAAAACTCCCTTCTCCTGCTATAAAGGGAGGTGCAATTCAAATGATGATTGACGGTGTAGTTCCTTTTCTTAGTAAAGAAAATAACTTAACTATTTTCTCTGTCACCGATCCATCTCTACCTAATTATGAAGTGCGTAACGAAGTGCAATACATTCGGTTACCATCTGAAAGTTATGAAATTGATATTGCTAAAATACTTACTGAAAAAAGGTTTGACGTTATTCATGTTTTTAACCGTCCATTAAATATTCCTCTCTATAAAAAAGCTTCCTCTTCAAGTCAGTTTGTTTTAGGACTTCATAATGATATGCTTTCTGAAAAAAAGGTATCACTGGAGAATGGAAAGGAAATTGTAAACTCTGTTGATAGGATTGTTACGGTTAGTGAATATATAAAACAAACTGTGGTGGAGAGGTTTCCAGAAGCAGAATCAAAAACAAAAGTAGTTTACTCAGGAGTAGATTTAGTAGAATATCCTCCTGTCTGGTCAGAGCAAGGAAAACAAATTAGAGAAGAATATCGACAAAAGTACAATATTGGAGATAAAAAGGTCATATTATTTGTTGGAAGGCTCACTAAAAATAAAGGACCTCATCTTCTAATATCCGCCTTTAAAGCTATTGCTAAAAGATACCCTCATACTGTACTTGTGATTGCTGGGGGAAAGTGGTTTAGTGATGATGGAATAAATAACTATATTCGTTATTTGAAGAAACTAGCCGAACCGTTAGGTGACAAAGTTATTTTCACGAATTTTATTCCTGCAAGTGAAATTTCTAACATCTTTTTAATGAGTGATATTTTCTGTTGTTCTTCCCAATGGCAAGAACCCTTAGCTCGGGTTCACTATGAAGCTTTTGCTGCTGGTATCCCTATAATATCAACAAATAGGGGAGGAAATGCAGAGGTAGTTTCTCATAAAGAAACGGGTTATTTGATTGAAAAGTATGATCAAGCTAGTGAATTTGCAAAAGGAATTAATTTCTATTTAAAGAACCCGGATACTATTAATAGCATTACCCGAAATGCAAGAGAATTAGTGGAATCAAATTTCCAATTTCATCATGTTGCTAGCCGGTTAACCAACGTTTATTCTGAGTTGATTCCAAAACAAAACAAAGATAATTATCGTAAAATGTTTCGGTCGCCACTCTTTCGATTCTAATCGATTAACAAAAATGAGGGTGAGTAAGGTTGCTAGCTAACCTTTTGCTCACCTTTTTTATTGTAAGTAAACATGATGTGAATAATGACAGTTAAAAAGCAAGATTTTGCGACCGATAAAAACTATTGGTGTGTAGGTGATCAGGTGATTTTAAGCATCATTCGTCGGTGATATACTAACAAGCCTTCTTGTACATAAGCAATAACTTTTAAAGAATATCATTTCTAAATCTAAAGGCAAACTGACTTTTCATTGTGTTTAATCTTTAAACAGTGAGCCTTATTCCTAATTTTATCTTGTTACAGTCACTTTACCATATCAGAAGTTTTCCTTATCTCTATTTAAATAAAGCCGTTGAAATTTTATGATTGTAAAATTTCAACGGCTTCGTCATTTTCTGCACCCCATCGTTGATTCAGTCTAAGATTCAATAGTTGCTTGCTTTATTAGCTAATATTTCTTTATTAATCCATGGTATTGAAGCAGTAGTAATCCTCTTAATTGGCTGCTTTTGTTTTGGTCGGATAGGTTTTTTCTCTATAGGCGAAATCTTCTCAGCTACAGCTTTTTTGGTTAACAGTTGTTCTTCTTTCTCGCCATTCATGTTTGAAGTACTACTAATGTCAACGTTATTTTTAATTTTATAATCAATCCCGCTCCAAACTTGGGAAATATCGTCGATGACTCGATTCCAATTATGATTTTTTTCTACAAAGCTACGACCATATTGACCCATTTCTCTACAAAGAGAAGGACTAGAAAGTAATTTGGATAAATGAGCTACAAATTCTCGAGGATCATCTGCTTGTTCAACGATAAACCCATTTTTTCCAATCTCGATTATTTCAGGGTTTCCTCCACGAGCAGTTGTCACAATAGGTAACCCAGCCGCCATTGCTTCATAATGTACCCGTGCTAACGGCTCTTCCCATTGAGAAGGACAGACGAATATATCTGCAGTAGCAAACCAGTCTTGAATTTCATCAGGATGAACAAAGCCAGTAGTTATAACAGGTATAGGAAGGCGTTCTGCAATCGCTTTAATATAAGCAATGTAATCAGTCATTCTATTATCACTAAAGCCTTTACTTCCCATTAAAACCAAGGCCGCATTAGGATGCTTTTTAGCCAAATCTAGCATGGATCGTAAAAGTATATCTGCTCCCTTGTTCACTGAAAGTCGTCCAGCAAATAAAATTACCTTTTTCGATTCTAGTTTGTGTTTTTGACGCATGGAAGCTCTAATCCTTTGACCCTTGACAGAATACGTTGGAACAAATCGCTCTAAATCCACTCCTGAATAAATCGTTTGAATTTTAGGTTGGGCATCGGGGTAAAGCTTTACTATTTCATTACCAATATAATTACTAATGGTAATAATCTTATCTAATTGATCAATTGCTTTCTGGGCTTCTTCAGTATCTATTTTTTCCCTCTTGAACATATCATTGTGCATGCTTAATATGAGTCGTGAGTTTGGTGCCACTTCCCGTATTGGTAATACTAAACGGGGGCGGTTAAAAATGTGAATTAAGTCAAAAGTATTGTTTTTAAGATAATCTACGACACCTTCCCTGTAAGTCTCCAATAATCCTCCTGGAACCCTTACATAATGAACACCACCTTTTATTTCTTTATCCGGTAATGTGTCATCGTTCCTTCCGATTATTGTAATAGAATGGTTTTTACTTAAGTTTGGAATAGCTCCAGCGATGAATGTTTGTATTGCTCCTCCTTTTACTGGTGGAACTGGGAGTTTTTCCGTACAGACTATTAGCACTTTCATTTCCTTTTTCCCCCTCTCCATTCTTTACGTAATTGCTCAAGAATTGGCCATTTGGTCTTATCTATTTCAACGATTCGCTGGACAATAGCATCCAAATCACTATTTAATGCTATGGTTGGTTCGAATAACATATCTTTTACATTTTTATAATATAAATTTGGTAATGAGAAATCGATCAAGAGAATCTCAAACAACTCGTCAGTGATAGGGTTAGCTTCATTGTACGCTTCTAGCATGCCTACAATCCAATCAATATCCCATCTTCCTAGATCATCCATAGAACCAGATATGAGTTTGCGTAAATCACGAATAGGCAAATCATAGGCTACACCATCAAGGTCGATGATCCACATACCTCCAGGTCCCATTTGTCCATTCGACCATCCATAATCCTGATGGACTAATCCCCATTCTTTATTTCCCTTTGCGACCAACTGTTGATAAGAGGATTGCTCCAGCATAGTCAATGCTTTTTTTGCTTGCTCCTCAAACATATCAACTGTACTTAAAATCGTCTTACTCGTGAGCATTTCTGAATATAAGTTGGCTACATTTTTAAACCAAGATATTTTTCTCACTACTTTTTTATATGCATTAGGCCATCGTAAAAGTCTTGAAGCATTCTCTGCTCCTTTAGGAGGAACATATCCTTTGGAAAGTTGATGGAACTCTCCAATAGCGTTACTCAATAGCTTTGCTCCTTCAATATCGGCAGATACTTGATATAGAGGTTCAATCCAATCGGCAACAAACCAGATTTTCCCTCCCATTTCCACTATATTGCTACCCGATTTTGTCTTTACAATCGGTGGTATTCTAGCCTTTTTTTCATTAACTAAATATTCCTGTGCACCAATGCTAAATAAACTCCTGGAGGGTTTCCGATGGAGTATTTTTAAACTTTTGGGTCCTATGCTCGTATTGATCTTCCATATTAGTCCACCCTTATCTGCCTTTGTTGTAATAACTTCCATGCTACTCACATTAAAATTGTATTGTTTAATCACTTGTTGAGCCATTTCTTCAATAAATGGTGGCACATATAAATCAGCTAATGTCTCATCTAAATCCCATGGTGTAATAAGCTGCTCCAAACTAGTCATTCCTTTCCTTGGGTAATTTGTCTTTACATCCTATTCACTTTGGTAAAAATAGGTTGGACATTTGTCCATATGAAAATGAAAAATAATGTGTATAAGCCCATGTAATAAAAGGTGAATCAAGAAGGCATTTATTTTAAAGTTTGAATTCCTTTCCATTTAACTTGTTCAATTAGAATAAATCTTTAAAAAAGTGTAACGAGTGAAGTAAAAGAGGGATTATGTAATAAGTAATATGGAGAAATTTGATGATAAGTGGCACTAAGAACAGAATTTCTTTGTGTGAGATGTGATAAAACACCATTCATTAACGTTAAATGCTTTAGTAAATTAAGAGTTGTCAGGGATATGTCAGACGGGGGATGATAGCACATCTTACTTTTAAAATTATGTAACAAAAGAGCATCAGTGTTTTTTATTTAAAACATTGATGTCCTTTTGTTTTTTTATATTTGTCATTATTTTTACATATCTATCAGTATATTGATAGTTATGTAAGATGGCTTAATATGAAATTTATAAAAAATATACTGTCATTCTCTTTTGTTAAATAATAAAAAGTGATGGAAAAACAGATATTTATTAAAAATTAATGAGTATAAAGATTTACTAATAAAACTTTATTCTGAATATATTTAATTTATAAAAAAATTAGTCTTTTCATACAATTTCTTATCCACTATAATAAATGACAAGAAAACACTGAGACAACAGTGTTTTCTATTAGAAACAAAAGCTCTATAGTTGATTTGGTTTAAATGGTCTGAAAATTGAAAATAAGGGGGAAGGGTAAATGAAGAAAAACAAAAGGGCGTTACTGGCTATTATGTTAGTGCTAAGTATGTTTCTAGTAGCTTGTGGGAGTGGTGGTGGACAAGCGTCAGGAGATGGTGAAGGTGAACCAATTAAATTAGGCTTTACACTTGCTTTAACAGGCAATTTTGCTTTTATGGGTGAAGGGGTGAAAGAGGGGGTAGAGCTTTTCTTCGAAGAGAATGATTACAAAATTGGTGATAGACCAGTAGAACTTTTTTTCGAGGATGATGCTGGAGATCCTCAAAAAGCCTTGAAGAATTATCAACAGTTAACCCTGAACCAGGAAGTGGGTTACCTTGGAGGAGGTACAATTGGTAGTATTTCATATGCTCTCACAGAAGCTGCTGAAAAGGATAAACGTGTACCAATCATTAATGTAGTCGGTTCAGGTAATAGCTTATCATGGGGAGACAAAAGTGATTATGTTTGGCGAATTGGTTTTTCCTCTCTCAATTATGCAGGCACATTAGGTGTTGATATGGCTGAGAATATTGGTAAAAAAGCAGTCGTTATCGCTTCTGATTATGTGGCTGGGCACGAACAGGCGACTGACTTTTCTGCTAATTTTAAAGAACACGGGGGAGAAGTATTAGATATTCTTTGGGCACCTTCAGGTACAAGTGATTTTTCTTCTTATATTAATCAAATCAAACAGCATGATGCTGATGCTGTATTTATGTTTATACCAGGTGCGGACGGTCCGAGATTTGTGCAACAATTTAAGGAATTTGGATTAGCTAAGAATTACGCTCTTGTCGATGGTGGTTCTGTTTTGAATGCCCCTTCAACAGTTGAAGCAGTTGGTGATGCAGTAGTTAATGGTTATACACTGTCTCATTATCATGTGGGTTTAGAAAATGAGTTAAACAAAAAGTTCGTTGAAGATTATACCGAGAAGTATGATAAAGTGCCCGACAACTATGTTATTAACGGCTATGATACGGCCAAGGTTATGTCAGAATCAATTCAAAAAGCTGGTAGTACAGAAGTTGGGGATATTATTGAAACTCTAAAAGCTGGTTTGTCATTTGATAGCCCTCGTGGACCAATTGAGTTGGATCCAAAAACGAATCACCCAATCCAAAATCACTATATTTTAAAAGGTGCCGAGAAAGATGGAGAAATCGTCTTTGAACTCGTTCGTACGTATGAAAAAGTGCAAATGCCGGCAGAAGATCCTGGATACGAGAAAGCAAAATAAGATTGTAAAAGAGTTGCAAGGGAAAGGCATGATACTCCATCCATGCCTTTTCAAAAAATATACAGAGGAAGTTATTTCTTCTAAGGTATTTATTCTGAAGGGAGTCGAACAAGTGGAATTTTTTATTGCTAACACCGTTTCAGGATTGGCGTATGCCATGTTGTTATTTTTAATGGCTGCAGGTCTCTCCATTATCTTTGGTTTAATGAAGATTATGAACCTTGCCCATGGATCTTTTTTTATACTCGCAGGATATGTTGCTTATTCGTTTTCTAGGAGCGGAATGAATTTTTGGTTATCAATGGTTTTAGCAGTTATTGTAATTTCCATTTTTGCTCTTATTATTGAAAAATTGCTTATATCGAGAGTGCATGGAAGTGAAACCGATCAGGTGTTGCTAACTGTTGGTCTCGTTTTTGTACTCGGTGATTTGGCATTATGGATTTGGGGAGGTAACTTTCTCTCTATTCCAGTTCCAGCACTCTTTGACTATTCACTAGATTTTGTGGGAATGACATTTCCTGCTTATCGTCTGTTTGTCATTGCTATGGGTATTCTGTTTGCTTTCGTTCTTTGGTATTTTGAGGCAAAGACAAGAGTAGGAATGATTGTTCGAGCAGGTGTAGATGATATGGAAATGGTATCAGCACTTGGATTTAATGTGAAAATTATTTTTTCAGGGGTGTTTATCTTTGGTGCTGCTTTGGCTGCTTTCGGGGGTGTGCTAAGTGGACCTATACTTGGAATGTACCCGATGATGGAATGGGAGATTCTTGTTAATTCAATGATTGTCGTCATCATTGGTGGTTTAGGCAGTTGGAAAGGTGCTTTTATTGCTTCAATGATTGTTGGGTTTGTCGATATTTTCGGAAGAATTTATATGCCTACGTTTGCGATGGCCTTTATCTTCATATTAATGGTCGCAATTCTAATGGTTAAACCAACAGGTTTATTCGGAAGGGTGGAATCATGAAAAAAGCATTATTATCAACTATTCTTTTGCTCATGACTGTCTTAATTCTGCCTCACATCATTTCTCCATTTATGGTGTATTTATCAACAGAAATTCTTGTTTTCGCCATTTTTGCCATGAGTTTGGGTCTGATTATGGGTTTTGGAGGAATGCCATCATTAGGCCATTGTGCACAATTCGGTTTAGGTGCCTACACCGTTGCTATTTTGAGTGAATATACAGCAAATATCTATTTACTATTAGGTGCAGCTATACTAATTTCACTCTGTTTCTCACTCGTTACAGGTTATATTGCTATTCGTAATAAAGGAGTATTCTTCTTAATGATTACATTAGCTTTTACTCAAGTCTTATTTTTAATTACTTCAAGAATGAAGTTCTGGGGTGGAAATGATGGTTATAGTGCAAGTGTGACAGCTAATTTTGGTTTTGGGGAGATTACTTCTAATATCGGTCTTTTTTACATGATGGGATTTTTCTTTGTTCTTACTTATTTTCTCTTGAAACTTTTTGTTAATGCCCCTGCAGGCAAAGTGCTAAAAGGGATGATGGAGAATGAAGGCAGAATGATTGCTCTAGGCTATAACCCGAAGACTTATAAAATGTTTGCTTATTTAATTGCCGGTAGTATGGCAGGTTTAGCTGGAGGTTTATACATTTATAAAACTCAATTTGTTTCTCCAGCACTCTTCAGTGTGCATATGGGGGCAGAAGTAATGATCATGGTTTTTATTGGTGGTATGGGTACGATTTTTGGTCCGGCATTAGGTGCTGGGGCATTTGTTTTCCTGCAAAACTATATTAGTACGATGACGGATCGCTGGCCGCTCATCTTAGGATTATTATTCATAGCAATTGTTCTTCTAAAAAGAGGAGGGATATTGCATCTCATCCAGTTTGTTTCGACATTTGGCTTAAAGTTATTTAAATCATCTCGGAATGCTCCTGTAGATAAACAAGTTAAAGGAAAGGAGCAAGCAAGCTGATGACATTATTGAAAATTGAAGACTTAAATAAATCATTTAAAGCATTGCATATCTTAAAAGGTGTCAATATTGAAGTAAATAAGGGAGAACGTCATGTGATTATCGGCCCCAATGGAGCTGGTAAAACAACTTTATTTAATTGTATTTATGGTACATTGCCATTATCTTCAGGAAAAGTTTATTTAGCAGGCAAACGTATTGATCATATTCCATCCTTTAAAAGAACCGAGAAGGGGATGGGGAGAACTTTTCAGAAGAATAATCTTTTTGAGGAATTAACAGTTGAAGAAAATGTGCGTTTAGCGATTATGGGGAAAAAGAAATATCGCCTCAATATGATAAAGCCTATGCAGAATTATAATGATTTAGCAGAAGAATGTCATAGGTTACTAGAAGAATGGGAAATGACAGAGCGACGTACTGTATTGGTCAAAGAACTTTCCTATGGTGAACAACGTTTATTAGAGATTATCTTGTCCTTGAGCACAAATCCGGAAATTATTCTCTTGGATGAACCGACCTCAGGTATGTCGCCAACAGAAACAAGTAGATTTGTTAAGCTAATCAAAAAAATACCTGATCATATTACTTTGGTTATTATTGAACATGATATGGAAGTTGTGTTTAGTTTGGCTAATAAAATTACTGTCCTCCACCATGGGACAGCGATGATGACGGCTAGCCCTGAAGAAATTCGAGGAAATCAAATGATCCAAGAAATTTACTTTGGTGGAGGAGCGTTGAGTCATGATTGAGCTAAAGGAAGTACATTCTTATTATGGTCATAGCCATATATTACACGGTGTTAATTTAAAGGTGAATAAGGGTCAGTGTGTTGCACTTCTTGGTAGAAATGGTGCTGGCAAAACCACAACGATTCATTCTATCGCTGGGCTAGTTGTTCCTAAAGAAGGTACCATCCAGTTTAAGGACAAAGAGCTTGTTGGTAGAACACCAAACCATATTTCTAAAGCTGGTGTTGGTCTTGTCCCTCAAGGGAGACGGGTTTTTCCCTCTTTAACGGTGAAAGAAAATTTATTAATAGCTGAAAGAAAAAGTATATCTAGTGAAAAACAATGGACAATTGAAGAAGTTTATCAATTATTTCCGATATTAAAAGAACGTGAAGAGAATATGGGCAATGAATTATCAGGTGGCCAACAACAAATGCTAGCCATTGGCCGTGCGCTCTTACTTAATCCAGACTTCTTATTAATGGACGAACCATCTGAAGGACTTGCACCTGTTATTATTGAACAAATCAAAAATATCATTTTAGATGTCAAGAAAACAGGGTTATCGATGCTAATCGTAGAACAAAATATTGATTTAGCCTGTTGTGTGGCAGATGAAGTGATTATTTTAAACAAGGGAGAAGTCGTTTGGCAAGGGTTTCCTGCTGAGCTATTGCATAATGATGAATTATTAAAAGTCCATTTAGGTGTATAAAGTAACGATGTATCATGAAATCGATTAAGTGTATCAAATCAATCACGAACAGTTGATGTTTTTTGAACTGCTTCGTGATTATTTTTATATTGTTTCAAATTACCGCCTACATTATTTGAACTTTTTACAGTCGAAAATGTTCTCTCATTTTAAAAGGACCTTTGAATAGAAAGATGAATTTGATGGGTATCTATATTTATGAAAGAATATGGAATTATTTCAAAAACAACCGATATTAATAGTATAATTTACCTATTAAATCATTCGGGGGAAGCATTCATGAGTTTGTTTAAAAAAAGAACAAGTAAAAAGTTAAATGAAGAGGTTGAAGAAGGAAAGGGTGTATTGGACCTTGGTGACGCATCTAAGTTCACACAACAAATGGAATTAATTCAGTTAAGTGAAACTGATTTATGTCTCATAAACAAGATGCAGCCAATCATTCAAAAGAACAGTGAACAATTAGTTAATCAATTCTATGATAATATTTACAAAGAGCAATCACTTATTGAAATTATTGAAGATTATAGTACGGTAGAGCGTTTAAAAGGAACATTGAGGGTACATATTGAAGAAATGTTTGCCGGTATAATAAATGAAGAGTATGTGGCGAAACGGTTACGGATTGCTCACGTGCATGTGAAAATAGGCTTACAAACGAAATGGTATATGTCTGCCTTCCAAGGATTATTATTATCGATTATCCAGCTTGTAGAAAAGATGGAGCTTACTTCGCGTGATTGCTGTCACCTAATTGCTGCCGTAACGAAAATTTTTAGCTTTGAACAACAACTGGTTTTAGAGGCTTATGATACAGAAATAGAGACATTAAAAGCAAGAGAAGAAGAAAAGAAACAAGAAATAAGGGGAAATGTAGCAACAGAAACAGAAACCCTTGCAGCCATTTCTGAGGAAACTAACGCATCTTTCCAAGAATTAATCGCTCAAGCAGAAGAAGTAGTCGAGCATGCTGAAAAGGGGCAAGATTTTTCTCTAAAAGCAAAGGAGTATGCGGAAAACGGCAAGCAATTTATCAATGAACAAGGTGAGTTAATGTTGACGATTGTCGACTCTGTTGCAGAAATTAAACAAGATGTTAAAAGTTTATTGTATGTGATGGATGAAATGCATGAAATCACTACAATTGTAACGGATATATCGAGTCAGACGAATTTATTATCCCTCAATGCTGCTATTGAGGCCGCTAGAGCAGGGGAACATGGACGTGGGTTTTCGGTAGTGGCAGAGGAAGTGAGAAAACTTTCGGATCAAACAAGATCGTCTGTAGAAAATGTCTCACAGTTAATCGCTAATACAAATGGACAAATTGATAAATTAAGTGAATCACTTCAAGAAGTAAGTAATACAGTCCAAAACGGTCAATCTCATATGAAAGCGACAGAAGAACATTTTGAATATATTGTTGGTACAATGAAAGATACGATGCATCAGAATCATAAGATTATGGAAGAAATCGATGGAATTGTTAACGTAGTCCATCTTTTAGGAAAAGGGTTTGAAGAGGTCGCGTTTACAGCAGAGAATTTAACCTCAATTGCACAAGATATGTGACGATTAGAAAGAATATTACATGGGTAAATGAAAAGGTATGCTAAATCCTTTATTAAAATGAGGACAGAAGTGTTGTTCAATCCAGTCTAGCTTTTTATCTTAAACTGTACAACACTTTCTATTAATAGAATCTGCTCAGCTATTTGGTCCTTTGTTTTTCTTTGATGTTTGGGTGTTTTTTGTAGGAGTTTTTTTAAATAGTATAAATCACGAAGAAAAAGAAATTGTTCCGCTGTTGTTAACATGATCAACACTCCTATTTATTTCTGTCCCTACTTATTTACCCATTTGTGTAAAAATCAAACAAAATTTATTTAAGTAAAAGCTAGGTACACATGGTTGTACCTAGCTTTTATTACTTTTAACAAATGTGTAAATAGCTGTCTTTTTATTCATGAGAAAAGGTAAAAAAGTTAATATAATTAGAGATAAGCCACTTACTAAGAATATATTTTGAATCCCGAAAAGGTGAATAAGATAGGCTCCCCCAAGAGGGGAGATGAAAATCGTTGAACTTGTTAATGATTGATAAATACCTGCAATGGAACTCACTTCGTCTTCCTGTGGAATTGTTTGTATACAATAGTTAGTAATAATAATAGATATGCCAGTTCCTATCCCGCACAGGACACCAAGAAGGAGAATATAGCTAAGGGAAAAGTCTTTTTCTAAAAAGCTAAGGCCAGTAAACCCTAAGCCAAGACTAAGAAGGGCAAAACTAAGCCATCTCTCTAAGCGCACAAACCTTTCTTTTTTACTAATGATATAGATTGTTAAGACTGAACCGCACCCAATGCTTGCAATCAATAGTGTCATATATGCAGGTTTTGTTGGTGCAACTAGTTGAAATAGCGCAGGGAATTGTGCGTCAACTAATTGGATAATGAACATTCCTACTATATTTAGTGACAAGACAATCATTAAAGTTGGAGCACGATATAAACTTTTCCAACTGGCTTTCCATTGATTTAAAAAAGTATTGTCAACATTTTCACGCGATGATTGTGAAAACTTTGCTTTTGTTTGTATGATTTTTCTTAAAGAAAATAATAAACAAGCAGAAATCATAAAAGCGAATGCGTTAAATAGTAGTAAATGTTTTGCAGGTAATAAGGTGAGTAATGCGCCACCTATTAATGGTGCAATGATTTTTGCTGCTTGATTCACACCTCCATTCCAGGAAACAGCCTTTAGTTTTAGATGAGCTGGAATGAGCTCATGAACTAAACCTTGTTGAGCGGGAAAGTGAACAGTACCAACAAAAGATCGGAGTGCCAATAAAATGAGTGCTAACCATGGAGTGTTTGCAAAGAATAGCAAAATTGTAAAGAAAACCGTTACTAAGTCAGCACATCCCATAAGGATAATTTTATTGCGCTTTTGTACAAAGATGCCGGAAAATTGCGAAAATAAAACTTGTGGTAAAGCATAAGCAATGGGTATGAAAGCAAGTAGAAAAGAACTCGTTTGCCATACATATCCGAATAGGACCATAATCGCTACCATGTCAAACCATTGACCAATCATTGATAGGCAATAAGAGATAAATAACCTACTGTATCCTTTGATTTCCCAAATGGAACGCGCAACTTCTTGTGGTTGCCATGATGAAGGGAACTGCTGAGTGCGAGTTTCCACTGTACTCAGCAATTCTTCTATTTTGATTTTCGCTATTTCAAAAGTATAATGATCCATGGGTTATAAAACAAGTTCGCCAATATTAGTTACTTTTTGCTCATCATGATCTTGTAAAACATGTATTTCACCTTTAAAAGATTGACTGATCTTTTTCTTTAATATCACTTTTGTTGTTTCATCTACAACTAAAATATCCCCTGCTAAAATAATTTCTGAGATATGGTCCATATCTGCATGAGTTAACGTGTCATTTATTGTTAGTTGATCTTGGATGATTATCGTTGTTTGTGGATCTAACTGTTTAAAGTTAGTCGAAAACCATGTCTCCTCTTTTACTGCTATATAGTTTTTAACATAAACAAAAACTTCATTTTCGAGATTGGCTAATTTTTCAAATAAAATATCTTCTGTACCTTCTGGGCACAAGATATAAGATAAAGAATGAATAGAAGAGAATGCTTCATTCAATCCTTCTCTAGTTACAGTTGAATCAATAAATATAGGTTTGGTTGTATAAATCGATTGTTGTTTATATCTCTTAATATTATGTTTATTTAAATGGGTTTGAGTTGAGAGTACTTGATACCCTTTTGGGATCATGTTTTGGTTACCGTTAATACTTAATTTTCCTGAGATTAAAGGTTGTTGAAAATCATAATAACGAATCGTCCCGTTAATATCTAACCTCGCGATCTTTTCCTTTAATAATGTTAAATCAACATGCTCATCAATTGTTATTACTCCATTTACTAATAGATTTGTGCCTTCACCTAGCCCTTCTAAATATCCTGTTGTTAAATGAAGGTTTCCATTTTCTAATTTAGGTTCTGGCCCTTCATAACTGACTAATGTACCATTTGTTGTTAATAATTTGGATTGAATAGCGCCGTTCAAGTGAAAAGGAGAGTAGATGATACCGTTGACAATAAATGTGATGTTTTTTTGCTGAAGTTCTTCCAGTGTAACATCTACATTCACAATGACTGCTCCATTGATAAGCACCGTTTCATTGTCATCTACAATTTTTAAATAAGCAGAATCCACCTTGTAGACACCGTTAGCCATTTTCACATTCTTCTCTACCATAATGGTTTGGCCAATATTTTTTATATTTAATTTTGGCACGAGGTATGCATTCTTTTGTGAATAGACGAGTAACCCTACATTATTAATCTTTTCTATTTCTTGAATGCTTTCTTCAGTCGCTTGAATAAGATTTAAAACCCCGACATTACTATATTTCTTTCCCATTATTATTGTTCCTCCTCTAAGATCTTTCGTAGTTTTTTCATTGCTTTTGCTAAATGATACCTAACAGTTGAAGCTGATAAACCAAGCTTTATAGCAATTTCATCACTTTTTAAACCAATCCAGTATTTTTTGAAAATGATATCACTTTCAATAGCTGATAATTGACTAAGTAACTCTACCATTTCAATTGAGGTTTTCATAAAGGTAGGTAAAATCACTTCTTCATTTTGATCAATATTCATTTCTCGTTTGAATTTTCTCCGCTGATCAATCAATTGATTTTTCATGACACGGTAAAACCAAGCTTTTTGCTTATATTTTGGCCAAGAAGACAAATCATCTAAATGCATGGCCTTTTCTAAAGCTTGTTGGATCAAATCCTGTGCTTCATGCTCATCATAAGCAATAGACGAAGCAAATTTATATAAATCATCGCGCAATGATAAATAAATAGATTGCAATACAATCACCTTTATTCCATGGAAAAGTAGTTTTTCTTCTTAGCTTCATATAGATAACGAAATAGATGCTGCAAATGTTGGTGGAAAATAAAAAAATTTGAGAAAAGTGCAATTTTGAACCCTTCATTTTGTACATTCCTAAATAATGAATGATATACATCAATTCTCTTCACCTTTACAATGACTGCTTGTCTGGAAACTTTTCCTTCCCTTAAAGCATACATCTTTTATTCGTCTTATGAATAGAACGTATTAATATTTAGAATTTAATAAATATACAAACAATGGTACGATAGATAGTAGTTATCTGATTATTTCTTAGCGCGATAAGGGGGTTTTTGAGATGAAGGTTTCACTTTTTGCTACCTGTCTAGTCGATATGTTTAACAGTAAAGCGGGGGTAGCAACTGTAGAATTATTAGAAAGGCTTGGCTGTGAGGTGGATTTCCCTGAAAATCAAGTATGTTGTGGTCAACCATCTTACAATAGTGGTTACGTAAAAGAATCAAGGGATGCAATGAAAAGGATGATAGAAACCTTTAGTCATTCTGAATATGTAGTTTGTCCATCTGGTTCATGTGCCTATATGTTTCATGAATATGAGCATATATTTAAAGACGATCCACATTGGGGGCCGCAAGCAAAAAAATTAGCTAAAAAAACGTATGAATTAACAGAGTTTATCGTTGATGTGTTAAAAGTTGAGGATGTAGGCGCAAGCTATCAGGCGAAAGCTACTTATCACACTTCCTGTCATATGACACGATTGTTAGGTGTAAAAGAAGCGCCGATGAAATTATTATCACATGTAAAGGGATTAGAGTTTACTGAATTGCCAAATAAAAGTCAATGCTGTGGATTTGGTGGAACATTTTCTGTAAAGATGGGGGCCATCTCAGAACAAATGGTAGATGAAAAAGTTGCCCATATTAATGAAACAGGAGCAGAGCTTTTAATTGGCGCTGACGGTGGCTGTTTAATGAATATTGGTGGTCGAATGGATAGAGTGGGTGAACCAGTGAAAGTGATGCATATTGCTGAAGTATTAAATAGTAGAACAGAAAGATAGGTGATTGATATGCCAATGAGGATTGGAAATGAGCAATTTACTGATCGAGTAGCGTCTGGTTTAGAAAATCGCTTTATGAGAGGGGCGGTTTCAGGGGCGCAAGATCGCTTAGAAGTGCGTAGACAGGATGCAGCAAATGAATTGGGTGATTGGGAAGAATGGCGAGCACATGGGGAAGAAATTAGACAACATGTATTAGAAAATCTAGATTATTATCTGTTTCAACTAAGTGAAAATGTAGAAAAGTTAGGCGGACATGTTTTTTTCGCGCAAACACCAGAAGAGGCTAATGATTACATTAAAGGTGTAATTAAGAAGAAAAATGCCAAGAAAGTAGTAAAGTCGAAGTCAATGGTGACAGAAGAAATCGATCTCAACCATCATTTAGAATCGGTTGGGTGTGAGGTCATTGAAACAGATTTAGGTGAATATATTTTGCAAATTGATGATCATGACCTTCCATCACATATTGTTGCTCCAGCACTACACAAAAATAAAGAGCAAGTAAGAGATGTGTTTACAAGGAAACTAGGTTACCAGGGAACAGATAGACCGGAAGAATTAACACAACATGCTAGGAAAATGCTAAGAAATGAATATTTAACAGCAGATATAGGTATAACTGGGTGTAATTTTGCCGTCGCTGAAACAGGTTCAATTTGTCTCGTAACGAATGAAGGAAATGCCGACTTATCAACTTCTTTGCCCGATACACAAATCACTGTAATGGGAATGGAGAGACTTGTGCCCTCGTTTACAGAATTAGAAGTATTAGTAGGAATGCTTTCTCGTAGTGCAGTCGGACAGAAATTACCCAGCTATGTTACCGTTTTAAGTGGCCCAAAAGAAGAGGGAGCAGTGGATGGCCCAGAAGAGTTTCATTTAGTTATTGTTGATAATGGTCGTTCAAATATTTTAGGTGGAGAATTCCAATCGATTCTACAATGTATACGCTGTGCCGCTTGTGTAAATGTCTGTCCCGTTTACCGTCATGTAGGCGGACATTCATACGGTTCTATCTACTCAGGTCCAGTTGGTGCAGTATTGTCTCCATTACTCGGTGGTTATGAAGAATATAAAGAGCTTCCTTATGCTTCCACATTATGCGGGGCGTGTACTGAGGTTTGTCCGGTGAAAATACCATTGCATGACCTTCTTCATAAACATAGGCAAGTCATTGTTGAAAAAGAAGGAAAAGCCCCCATATCTGAAAAGTTAGCGATGAAAGCTTTTGGTCTCGGAGCAGCTTCTCCTGCTTTATATAAAATGGGTGGGAAATTTGCCTCAAAGGCTGTTGGGCCATTTTCTGATGGGACAAAGCTCACAAAAGGTGTCGGTCCATTAAAGGCGTGGACGGAAATCCGTGATTTTCCTGCTCCGCAAAAGGAAAGATTCCGTGACTGGTTTAAACAAAGGGGCAAGGAGGAAAAGAATCATGGCGATTGAAAATAGAGAAATATTTCTTAAGAAAATTGCAGCACGATTAGGAAAAGAAGAAGTAAGGAAGAGGATAGAAAAACCCGAGTGGAAATATGCCCCGCAAAAGCGGGTGTTAAAGGGGGCATCGCAGTCCGATTTAATTTCGGTCTTAAAAAACCAATGCAAATTAATTCACACGGACTTGATTGAAACAAATCTATCAAACTTACCGCAAACATTAGAGGACCGAGTGTCAGATTACGGCGGTGAATCCATCGTAACTTGGCGTGATAGTAGATTAAAAGCATGGGGAGTTACAGCCAAGCTTGAAGAATTGCATAAGCAAGGGGTAGCGTACTATGAATGGAATCATGAAGTTGAAGTAGAAAATATCGCAATAGCTGAAAAAGCAAACATCGGATTAACGATTAGTGAGATTACCCTTGCAGAATCGGGGACTGTCGTATTATTTAGTGATAAACACAAAGGCAGGACAGTCAGCTTCTTACCGGAAAAATCAATTATACTTGTACCTAGAAGTTCTATTGTACCGAGAATGACACAAGCAGCGGCCTATATCCAGGAAAAAATAAAAGAAACAGGAGTCATTCCTAGTTGTATTAACTTTATAACTGGACCAAGTAATTCTGCTGATATTGAAATGAACTTAGTCGTCGGTGTACATGGACCCATAAATGCAACATATATTATTATCTCTGATTTATAAGATTACAGAGGAACAAGGGATTATGCAAAATGAGAATCCGAACAAATACTAGGGATTAGTGTTTGTTCGTTTTTTTTATGAAATGGATTAGTTTTCTTCATTCGGTTGTTTGTTATGATTTTCGTCAATGCGCTTCTCTAGATTTCCTCCCACGCAATTATCATACATATATACAATTATTAGAAATGGCCATTTTTTTATTCTTATCCGCCTTTATTTATTTTTTAAATATAATTTTTTGGTTTGTTTCCGTTCTTTTAGTGGTACATTTATTTTAAAGAAAGAAATCATTGTTTCTTCTTAAATGTAGGAAAAAAATAATTATTCGCAAAATAATTTTTATTGCTAATTTATGATATAATGACCATGTAAAAATTAATAGACAAGGAGTAATCGCTATGCTGAAAGATCTATTTATAGGCTTATCTCAAAATCAATTTTTAAATAGTGCAGCAAAAAAATATGGTTTAAAACTGGGTGCTCAAAGTGTCGTTGCGGGTACAAATATTGAAGAAGCGATTGTTAGGATTAAGGAATTAAATGCCCATGGTATCGCATGTACAGTCGATAATCTAGGGGAATTTGTTAATCAAAAAGAGGATGCGACTGCAGCAAAAGAACAAATCTTAGCAGTTGTTGAAGCGATTCATGAGCATGAAGTCGATGCCCATATTTCGTTAAAACCATCTCAATTAGGCTTAGACATTGATTACTCCTTTTGTTTGGAGAACTTAAAAGAAATAGTAAGTAAGGCTCATGAATATGGCATCTTTATCAATTTTGATATGGAGGATCATGGCCGTTTACAACCTTCATTTGATTTATTGGATGAATTATCAAAAAGTTATGATAATATAGGGACTGTTATCCAGGCCTATTTTTATAGAGCAATAGAAGATATAGAAAAATATAAAAATTATCGTTTACGTATTGTAAAAGGTGCATATAAAGAACCAACTGAAGTTGCTTATACTGCGAAAGAAGAAATCGATAGCAACTATATTAAACTAATAGAATATCATTTATTACATGGTAAATTCACGTCTATTGCAACACATGATCATCATGTAATTAATCATGTGAAGAAATTTGTAAAGGAACACGATATTGCAAATGATCAATTTGAATTCCAGATGTTATATGGATTCAGAAAAGAAATGCAATTAGAGCTTGCGAAAGAAGGCTATAATTTTACCACATATATTCCGTTTGGTGATGACTGGTACGGCTATTACATGCGACGTCTCGCAGAAAGACCACAAAACATCAACCTCGTTGCAAAACAAGTATTTAATAAAAAGACAAATACCATTCTTGGTGTTGCTGCGGGTGCATTCTTACTCGGTAGATTATCTAAAAAGAAAAAATAAACTGATATAATAAAAGGTTCCGAATAGGAGCCTTTTTTTGATTATAGAAAATAGAACATAAGGAACCCCTATATTTTGAACTGCACCCCAATTGTTAGACACTATCTACAACTATTGGAGGTGCAGTTTTTTTGTCCAAATTTACTGCGGAAATGAAGCTACAAGCCGTGACTCGCTATTTAAGCGGAAAAGAAAGTTACAGAGAAATTGGAGAATCTATTGGAATAGATCACAAATCGATTGTTAAATGGGTAAGACAATACAACTACAATGGTGCAGAGGCATTGGTGAAACGTTGTACAAGTTATACACAAATGTTTAAACTAGAAGTACTACAATATATGACTGAAAATGGTACTTCTCTATGTGAAACGGCAGCTATTTTTAATATCCCAGCGCATTCCACTCTAGCTGTATGGAAAAGAAAGTTTGAAACACAAGGGATAGATGCCCTTCAGTCACAGGAACAGGGGCGTCTATCCATGAAAAAAGATTCAAATAAACAAAGTTCTACTGACCGTTCTTTTGAAGCACTAGAAAATCGAATAAAACAACTGGAAATGGAAAATGAGTATTTAAAAAAGTTGAATGCCTTAGTTCAAAACAAGGAAAAATCACCAAACAAGACAAAGCACAAGTAGTCTATGAGTTAAGGCATAAGTATTCGGTGAAGTCACTCGTAAAACTCGCTGGCATTCCACGCAGCACCTATTATAATTTAGTAAAACGAATGAATCGACTTGATCCAGACACCGATATAAAAGGAGAAATCCAAGCCATTTATGAAGAACATGAAGGTCGTTACGGTTACCGTCGTATTCGGGATGAGCTAGTGAATCGTGGGAAAAAAGTAAATCATAAGAAGGTTCAACGAATCATGAAAGAGCTGGGTTTAAGATGCCTAGTGCGGATGAAAAGGTATAAATCTTATAAAGGCACAGTCGGTAAAATAGCGCCAAATCATTTAGACCGTCAATTTAGTGCGGACGCACCGAATGAAAAATGGGTAACAGATATTACAGAATTCAAGCTATTTGGTGAAAAGCTGTATCTATCGCCTGTATTAGATTTATTTAATGGTGAAATTATTACGTATACCATCGGTTCTCGACCAACGTATTCATTAGTTTCGGACATGTTAGAAAAAGCATTAGAATCCTTACCAGAAAGGCATCAATTACTCATGCATTCCGACCAAGGATGGCATTATCAAATGAACCAATATCGCAACTTGCTTCAAGCAAAAGGGGTTAAACAGAGTATGTCACGTAAAGGTAACTGTTACGATAACTCTGTAATGGAAAACTTCTTTGGGATACTGAAGTCAGAATTGCTTTATTTTAAGGAATTTGAAAGTGTGAACCACTTTAAACTAGAATTAGAAAAATATATAGAATACTATAATAGGAAACGGTTAAAGGGAAAATTGAAAATGAGTCCGGTACAATACCGAACTCATTTTGAACAAGTTGCCTCATGAAATAACTGTGTCTAACTTTTAGGGGTCACTACATTTAATAGGGGTTTCCTTATGTTAATTTTAGAGCAATTTTTCAATGTCACTTGTTATTTTTTCAGGTTCGGTTGTTGGTGCGTATCTGTCGTATACCTCCCCATTCCGGTCAATAAGAAACTTAGTGAAATTCCATTTAATATTCTTTGA
The DNA here is from genome assembly GCF_020171845.1 of Cytobacillus kochii. GTDB lineage: Bacteria > Bacillota > Bacilli > Bacillales > Cytobacillaceae > Cytobacillus > Cytobacillus kochii. Next base: position 463,795 of record NZ_JAIVAM010000002.1, read on the forward strand.
AAGTACACCTTTCTTCTCTTCTTTTAAATAAGCAAACAGTGGATCTGTGTTATCACCGTTTACATCTATTTTTGCAAACATTGGAAAGGAGACACCATAATTCACTTGACAAAACTCTGTTGTTTCATCGATATTTGCGAATTCCTGGTTGTTAAATTGAGCACATGGAAATCCAAGGATGACAAAGCCTTTTTCTTTATACTTTTCATATAGCTCTTGCAATCCTTCAAACTGAGGAGTAAGACCGCACTTACTTGCCGTATTAACGATTAGGATTACTTTTCCTTCAAAATCTTTTAACTGTTGAGTATGACCATTTGTTTTTTTTACTTCAAAGTCATAAATCGTTTTCATTATTATTCCTCCAAACATCAAGTAGGTTTATTTTAGCCGACTTTACTATTTATAGGTAGGATTCCGCTTGTTCATTGAAAAGCATTGATTCGCTTAATTCTTTTCTTACCCTATTAATATGGTTGTTCATTAATTGCCGCGCTTCATTACCATTTCCTGATGCAATTGCTAGATAAATATCACGGTGCTCTTCCATAGTAGATTTTTCCCGTTTATTGTCTTCGGCAAACCGGTTTGACCTCGTTACTTTTATAGTATTTTTCATATGTTCAGTAAGGTTAGTCATAAGTTTAATAAATATAGAATGGTGTGACGCATAAACGATATGTAAGTGAAATTGAAAATCCGCGTGGATGCCGTCTTCGGACGTGGATGCCGTTTCCATCGCTAAAAGCGAATGGCGGATATTGGCTATATCTGTTGATGTCGCTCTAGTTGATGCCAATCCAGCACACTCCACTTCTAAAACTTTTCGTAAATCTAACATTTCATATATATTTGTCTTCGGATTAGCAGAAAGGATAGGTGCTTCAGAAGTTAAACAATCAACTGATTTAATGTATGTTCCACTCCCTTGCTTAATCTCTAAGAGACCTTTCATTTCTAAAATTTTCAATGCTTCTCTAATTGATGTTCTGCTAGAGGAAAAGAGAGTTGCAAGTACTCTTTCAGGGGGGAGGCGATCTCCTGATGAAAGTTTTTGGTTGATAATATATCCTTCTAATTGTTCTGTAATAATCATATGTGTTTTTTTCTTTTGCGACATGATTTCCACTCCCTTTCATATCATCATACAAAAAAAGGGAAAATGCAGCAATTTTAAATTTTTAATTATTGATTTTTTTGAATTTTCTTGTACAATGAGAACATGTTAGACCAATTTTCTCAAAATTCAATAATTGGTCTGTACAATTTTGATTTGTAAGGAGAGAGACTAAACAATGAAAACAACAGAGGGCAGTCAAACGAATAATCAAGAATTAGTAAGCGCTTTATTGAGCTTTTTAACAGATGAACAAGTATCTATTAATGAAACCATTCTTAACTTACATAGTAAAGATGAATCCTATCATAAAGGTAGTCATCCTGATATTGTTGTTTATCCCAAAAATGCTAGTGAAGTAAGTCAAATTATACAAAAGGCGGGAGAATTCCAAACGCCGATTATTCCTTTCGGGGTTGGGTCGAGTTTAGAGGGACATGTCATTCCTTACAAAAAGGGAATAACGATGAATTTTACTGAAATGAATAGAATTTTAGAAGTAAAGGAAGAAGACTTTTTAGTAAAGGTTCAACCTGGTGTGACTCGTTCGCAACTAAATAAAGAGTTGAAAAAATACGGTTTGTTTTTTCCTGTTGACCCAGGTGCTGATGCTACATTAGGCGGAATGGCAGCAACCAATGCAAGTGGTACCACTTCTGTTAAGTATGGTGTAATGAGAGATCAAGTACTAGATTTAGAAGTGGTTTTAGCTAATGGGGAGATCATACATACCGGTAGTTTAGCCGCCAAATCTTCTTCTGGCTATCATTTAAATGGATTATTTGTCGGGTCAGAAGGGACTTTAGGCTGCTTTACTGAGTTGACGTTAAAAGTGTACGGTATTCCAGAATTCCAAATGGCTGGTAGAGCAACCTTTCCTACAATTGATGATGCAGTTGGTGCTGTAGTTGGCATCCTACAAGCTGGCATTCCGATTGGCAGAGTTGAACTGGTAGATGAAGCTTCAATTAATCAAGTGAATATTTTTAGTGAGACTAATTACGAGATTAAACCAACGCTATTTTTAGAATTTCATGGTAATGAAGCTGGGCTTCAACAAGATGTTGAATTCATGAGAGAAATTGTAGCTGATTTCCATTGTCAAGATATAACATTTGAAACAGATACGGCTGCTCGTAATCTTTTATGGGATGCAAGACATAATTTAGCCTACGCTTATGTGCATGGCTATCCAGGTAAGAAAATGATGGTAACAGACGTATGTGTACCGATCTCAGAATTAGCGGGTGCTGTTACATATGCTAGAAAATGCCTAGATGAGATTAATTTAATTGGTGGCCTGACAGGACATGTAGGAGACGGAAACTTCCATTCGCTTGTGATGATTGATTTGAATAATGAAGAAGAAGTAAACAAAGCCAAACATTTCAATGAACAACTTGTCTTGTATGCCTTAGAAAAGGGTGGCACTTGTACTGGCGAACATGGTGTTGGGGTAGGAAAAATGAAATATCAAGAACAAGAGCATGGGAAAGCATTAGAAGTGATGAGGAACATTAAGAATGTTTTAGATCCAAATCACATCTTAAACCCAAATAAGGTTATTCCTTTTAATTTGGAGGAGGAGAGTTAATTGAAGATTCTGGAGGCGGTTAGTAATCTCGCAGGAAAATATTTCGCTTTTCTTGTTATTATTGCAGCAGTTGTGGCTTATCTATATCCACCGTTATTCGTAGTCTTCGGTGGATACATTACCTTGTTACTTGGCGTAGTCATGTTCGGTATGGGTTTAACTTTAAAACCGGTGGACTTTAAATTAGTATTTTCTCACCCACTCCCTGTTTTACTGGGTTTTGTGGCGCAGTTTACAATCATGCCTTTGATGGCTTTCGCTATTGCCTACCTTATGCAATTACCGGCAGAATTAGCAGCAGGCTTAGTACTATTAGGATCAGTCCCAGGTGGTACAGCTTCTAATGTAATGGTGTATTTAGCAAAAGGAAATGTACCATTATCGATAACTATGACATCGTTATCCACTTTGATTGCACCAATAGCTACACCGCTCATACTTTTAGCTCTAGCAGGTCAATGGATGCCCGTTGATGCGTGGAGTATGTTTGTATCAATTGTTCAAGTAATTATCGTTCCTATTATACTTGGTTTAGTAGTGAAGAGAATATTCCCGGTTATCGTAGAAAAAAGTATTAACGTTGTTCCACTTATTTCTGTTACAGCAATCATTATTATCGTAACTGCTGTTGTAGGAGGGAATGCTGAGAAAATTGCTTCTTCTGGGCTTTCTGTCTTTATTGCGGTGATGCTCCATAATGCAGCAGGTTTACTATTAGGATATATGGCTGGCGTGCTTTTCAAAATGGATGAAGGTACGAGAAGAGCGATTGCTATTGAGGTGGGCATGCAAAACTCAGGGCTAGGTGTTTCACTAGCAACTGCTCACTTTGGTCCAGTTGCCGCTATTCCAAGTGCTTTAGGTGCTGTTTGGCATAATATATCTGGTCCTATCTTAGCTACGTACTGGTCCAAAAAACCAGCAAAAGAAAAAGAGGTAATCACTAAAGAAACAAAAGCAATTTAACTATATACCAATAATAAAAGAGCATCCACTACGGATGCTCTTTTTTAAAAATAAGAGAATATACTAGTTTACTGTACAACAGCGATAATTCCTTGTTCATCGTCAAGTACGAGGTTTATACCTGCATATGGATCACGATTAAGAAATTCATCTAACCATAATCTTAATGCTTCGATCATATTCGCTGTAATCAAGACTTGCTTACGGCCGCCAACATGAGATTCGGCAGAGAAACCATAATCGTCATCATACATGAGCTCAATTTCGACTTCTTCTAGCTTCACTTGTTTTTTACGAGAAATGTACACACATAATGCATTGACAATATCTTGTTCAGGAATAATTAATTGTTCCATGGATTTGGTTCCTGTTTTTTCTTTTTATCTTTAATCATCGTAAAGATTTTACGAATAATCATAATGACAAAGACGATAGCTAAAACATTGACAAGTAAACCAAGAATACTACCTAACATACCCATATTTCCAAACAGGCCGCCAAATAATAATCCTGCTAGTCCACCTAACATAAGTCCTTTCATTAATCCGCCAGAAAAGAAACCACCATTATTCTTTTGTTGTTGATTTGTAGCTGTGTTGTTTTTTTGTTGCTGATTATTTTGAACGTTCGATTGGTTGTTATTGTTTGTCGTGCTTTTATTAAAGTTTACACCTTTTTTACCTGATTTATAAGATTTCGCCTCAACAGTTGAAACCTGGTCTTGGAAGATTGTTGTTCCTACTGGTGAAAAGACAAGTGCTGCAGTAAGTAAAGCTGCAAAAATTTTCTTCATTATCTATAGTTCCCCCTAATAGTGTATTACTACTTATTATATCAAAATAGGTTAACTATTTGTAAGCAAAATTAGATTGTGCGTTTTTTGACATAAATGATTTAAACGGTTATTCATTGCAATGATGATAGAAGTCAGCTATAATTTTCGCGATATAGATAATTTTCAGAAAGGTTGTGTTTACTTGAACATATACTCACTTGCGTTTGCAAAAGAAAAGGACCAACAAGATCAACTGGCAAAATATCGTAAGGAATTTTACCTGAGAGACGATTTAATATATCTAGATGGCAACTCTTTAGGGTTATTATCTAAAAGAGCTGAAAAATCACTACATGAAGTAATTCAATCCTGGAAGGAATACGCAATTGATGGTTGGACCGAGGGAGGGGCTCCGTGGTATTATATGGCCGAAACAATTGGGGAAAGCTTGGCCAAGCTCGTAGGTGCTAAGAAAGCAGAAGTTATCGCATCAAATTCTACGACAGTTAATTTGCATCAAATATTAGCTACCTTTTTCCAACCAAAAGAAGGTAAAAATAAAATTATCGCAGATGAGCTAAACTTTCCGTCTGATATTTATGCGATCAAAAGTCATCTTCGTCTGAGAGGCTATTCAGAAGAACAATTCATTAGTATTAAGAGTAGAGATGGTCAGTTTATTCGCGAAGAAGATATTATTGCAGCGATGAATGAAGAAATTGCACTGATTATTTTACCAAGTGTATTGTATCGAAGTGGACAGATTCTACAAATGAAAAGGTTAGTCGAAGAAGCTCATAAAAGAGACATACTAATTGGATTTGATTTATGTCATTCAATTGGTGCCATTCCCCATTCATTAACAGAATGGAATGTTGACTTTGCCTTTTGGTGCAACTATAAACATCTAAATGGTGGACCTGGTGCTGTAGGTGGTTTATATATCAATGAATGTCATCATGGAACAGCTCCTGGCTTGGCTGGATGGTTTGGTTCTCATAAACAGAAGCAATTTGATATGGAACATGAGATGACTGTAGCAGATGACGCAAGTGCATATCAAATGGGCACGCCACAAATTTTAAGTATGGCACCATTATTGGGAGCGCTTTCTATGTTTGATGAAGTAGGGATTAATGCTATTAGGCAAAAGTCATTGCAATTAACAGATTATATGATGGACTTAATTCACAATGAATTAAAACCTTTTGCCTTTCAACTATACAACCGAACAGATGAGAGTAGAGGGGCACATATTTTACTTGGGCATAAAGAGGCTGCGAGAATTTGCAAAGCTTTAAAGGAGGAAGGTGTTATTCCTGATTTTCGCATGCCAGATGGGATCCGTTTAGCCCCTGTGTCCTTATATAATTCCTTTGAAGATGTTTGGCGTGCAATAAACATATTGAAGAAAATCATGGAAGAGGAAACATATAAAAAGTTCGAAAATATACGAGGAGTGATTGCCTGATGGGACATTGGATAGATATTTCTCAGCCACTGCACAATGGGATGGCACATTGGCCAGGAGATGAGGCTTTTTCTTTTAACTTATCTGCAACGAGAGAAGAGACTGGTTCGGTTAATATTGGTCAACTGTCTACAAGTATACATATCGGTACCCATGTAGATGCACCGTTTCATTTTATAGAAGATGGTAAAAAGACAAATGAATTAGATATTAATTTGTATATTGGTAGAGCTAAATTGATTGATTTATCAGGTGAAGAAAGAATCACGACTGCCCTATTAGATCAATTCCCATTACAGAATGTAAAGCGACTATTAATCAAAACGAGTAGTGAGCCTAAGCCAAAGCATTTTCCAACAAGGGTCCCTGTCATCAGTGAAGATGTCCCGTTATATTTAAAAAAATGTGGGGTGGAACTGATTGGTGTTGATTTTCCGTCAGTGGATGAATTGGATAGTAAAGCATTACCTATTCACCATAAGCTCCATCAACATAATATTCATATACTAGAAAATATCGTTGTTCATGATATTGCACAGGGAGACTATGAACTGATTGCTCTTCCACTAAGAATTGAAGGCGGAGATGGCAGTCCAGTAAGAGCAGTAATAAGAAAATTAGAAGGAGGGGGTGCATGATGACAAAAAAACAGGGGCAGCCCCCGTTTGAGAATGAAAAGGGGATACACACCGCATTCGATGAGAATATGACATATGGTGAATACTTGCAACTAGATCAAGTACTGGGCGCGCAAAAAAGGTTGTCTGGTCACCATGATGAGATGTTGTTTATTATTATTCACCAAGTATCTGAATTATGGATGAAACTTATCTTACATGAAATTCAATCAAGTATTGCGGCCATTGAAGCTGATGACTTGTCGACAGCACAAAAATGCTTATCTAGGGTAACGAAAACACAATCACAAATTATACAAGCTTGGGACGTTCTATCTACTCTTACACCATCTGAGTATATCGAGTTTCGACCTTTCCTCGGACAAGCTTCAGGCTTTCAATCTTATCAATATCGTATGATTGAATTCGCGCTAGGGTATAAAACACCGCATGTGCTGAAAATCTATCAAAAAGATGCCGACTTGAAAGAAGAGTTGTTGAAATCATATGCAGCAAAAAGTCTCTATGATGTGAGTATCCATTGTTTACAGCGTAATGGTTTAACAATTGATGAGACGATACTTTGTAGAGATGTAGAAGATACTTATGAATATAATGAGTCGGTTAAAGAAGCATGGAAATCGGTGTATTTAAATAACGAGAAGTATTGGGAGCTCTATGAATTAGCAGAGAAACTAATAGATATTGAGGATTCGTTTCAACAATGGAGATTTAGGCATATGAAAACAGTAGAGAGAATAATAGGCTTCAAGAAAGGTACAGGTGGCTCATCTGGCGTCGGTTATCTAAAGAAAGTCATCGATCAACAATTCTTTCCTGAGTTATGGATGATTAGAACAGAATTATAAATGAATAAATAGTAATAGTCCAAAAAGCCCTCTATATCATTTGATGACAGGGGCTTTTTTCTACTTTTATAGCAAATTGTTACGTAAACGAATGATAAGATAGGAATAATAAATCATTAGGTAAAAAGTATTGGTTTATTACAGGTTTTGATTTTTATACTTAAATTTCTGAATATTTAGGTATTTACTCTCTTGTCATATTTTCCTAATATTACTATATTTATTCTTAATTGAAGAACAATTGAAACGAGAAGGGAGGAGGGAGTATTCGAAAGGTCATTTCGGTCATTGGTAATAGTTTATTTGTCCTTCTCATTTTATTAGGTGTTCTTTCTTTATACACGCTAATCACTAGTGACCAAAATCAAGAAAAGCCACCATCTCTATTTGGGAGAAGCCTTCTTATTGTATTAACAGGAAGCATGGAGCCGAGTATCTCACCAGGTGATGTTGTTGTGATTAAACAATCTACGTTTAATCAAATCAACGAGAATGATGTGATTACATACCGAAATGGGGCAGACTTTGTCACTCACAGAGTAACTGAAGTAGCTAAGGATGAGTCTGGCTCTTTTTTTAAGACGAAAGGCGATGCAAATAATACAGAGGATGAGACGAAGATACGGTCTGAACATCTAACAGGTAAAGTAGAGTGGGTGTTGCCGAAAGTAGGCTCTATAGCTGAATTCTTAATCAGTCCAATTGGTTTAAGTTTGATGTTTTTCATTGTTCTTGTCATTATTTTTTCAGACAAGTTATTTAAAAGGAACAAAAAAATCATAAATGAATTTGAGGGGGAGAAGAGTTGAAAACAAAATTATCGTTAAGTTCATTGGCATTATTATTAATTGCTACAGCTATTTTTGGGACAGTTGCTTATTTTTCTAAAAGTTTTACGAGTACAGGAAACACAGTTCAAGCAGCAAAATTTAATGTGAACGCAGTGAATGAAAGCGGTGAGACAATTGGGGATGGACAATTCTCCTTAGGTGAAAACTTTTACCCAGGGATGGATCCTGTCAAAGTTTATGCTTTTGAAATTCAAAAGAATGATACGGAGGTGCCCGTTACTTATCAAGTAGATTTAATTCCATCGGGTAAATTATTCCCTGCCAATGGCAACTCGCCAATTGTTTTGTCATTAGAAAGAAAAGTGAATGGGGAGTGGAAGGAAATCGATCATACTTCAACATTTAAACCGACAGTCGATAACGAGCAATTTCGTATTTTCGCAAGGTGGCCACATGGTGACAATGATATTAACTTCCAAGGGAAAACAGGAAACTTAAAATTGAAAGTTGTCGCTACGCAAGTAGATGAAGAGGAAGGACCTCCGTTTTATACTGGTTCAATTGCTTTTAAGGCAACACCTTCAGGGGATATCAGAACAACAGCAAATAAAGAAGTGAATTTTTATAAGAATGACCAAGGCAATAAAGTCATTGAAGTGAAAATGGGAGAAGGGAATGGGGAGTTCGAGAAAAAAGTCGGTAATTTTACAATAACAGAATCACAAGAGGGAGGAAATACATGGTATAAAGTTGTGACAGATCATGAATATTACGCTGGTCCAAAAGTTTGGAAATTAACAGCGGATCGTGTCAATACTTCTCAGGCTGGTGTAATCGATTTTAGAAAAGATACGAATGTTTATCTAACTATTGAATCGCAACAGTTATACAAATGGTTTACCGGGAATAAATAGTACTCACATAAAATGGGGGGCAAGTTGTTTGTTATTGTATGAATCAATATATATCTTCTTTTCAGCCTAATCTAACGAGAAAAGGGGTTAAAGAATGATATATACGAGTAATCTACAAAATATAACGATAGACATGCTATCAGGGTTTTTTGTAGGATGGGGGAATTATCCGCAACCGGAAACGCATCTATACCTAATGCACAACAGCTATAAAGCGATTGTGGCCATTGATGAAACAAACAAAAGAGTCGTAGGCTTTATTACAGCTATCAGTGATGGTGTGATCTCGGCATACATTCCGCTACTAGAAGTACGGCCAGACTATCAACAGCAAGGAATTGGAGAAACACTTGTAAAGATGATGCTACAGGAACTGAGCGATATTTATATGATTGACTTATCTTGTGATGATGATTTAGTTCCATACTATGAAAGATTCGCCATGACGAAGGGGAATAGCATGATTATACGTAATTATGAGAGGCAGTCTGGGAGAAATATTAAGAGAACGATATAAACATGTTCTCGCATTAAAACGGGCAAATGCTATTTCAATAGCTTTGTTCGTTTTTTGTATTGGCAAAGAATGAAATGGAAGGAGTTCACATTAATGGTTATAAACGCAACAAGTTGAATATTAGATGAAAAGTTAATGGTTTCCTGCTTTTTAATTTGCACTGGCGGGTTGTCTTTATTTTCCGAAGGACTTCCAGTATGCTTATGTTGAGAGCAACTGTGAGGAGGATACATATGAAGAAAATCTATAGTGATATTATTCAATTTAGAGGTAATCATTATGATTATGGTTTCTTGCAAGGGGAGTTATTAAAGGACTCATTGTCCGTAAAAAATAGAGAAGACCAGTGGAAGGTAAGAAAGCCACGCTTTACGATCAATGTAAAAGAAGCAAAGTCGATGATTACACACTTTGCTCCAGGTGTTTGGGATGAACTAATGGGTTTACAAGAGGCATTAGAATGGCCAATAGAGCGAGTATTACAGGAATACGGTGGCTATCGCGTGAATCATCATAAATCAGGCTGTTCTATATATATAGGTGAGGATTATTTAATCCGCAATTATGATTATCATCCCAAAACATATGAAGGGCGATATACACTATTCCAACCGACTGATGGAATGGGCTATAGTATGATTGGTCCATCGCAACGAGTAACAGGGCGAATGGATGGTATGAATGAGTGTGGTTTAGCAATGGGCTATAACTTTATGAATAGAAGAAGACCAGGTGATGGTTTTATTTGTTGTATGATTGGCAGACTTATTTTAGAGTCATGTCAAGATGTTGAAGAAGCAGTTGCGATGTTAAAAGAAATTCCTCATCGTCATTCCTTTACTTATGTTGTTCATGATAAAAAGGGAAGAAGTGCGGCAGTGGAAACCACCCCAAGAGAAGTGACAGTGCGTGAAACTCTATCCTGTACAAACCATTTTGAGAAACTCTTATCAGAAAACCGTCATCAATTAGCAGATTCAAAGCGTCGTTTAGCTGTTATGGAAGAAAATCGCGCAGCAATGAGCAGTCCAGAGCAAGCTTTTCAATTGATGAATGGTATAGGTCAAGGTGTATTTTCTGATTTGTATGGAAGCTGGGCGGGGACCATTCATACATCTGTTTATTTTCCGCGTAGCCAAAAAGTATGGATGGCATTGGGAGGAAATCAACAACCTTATGAGATTGACTTTGCTTCTTGGCTATTAGGAAAAGAGTTATCAATCGAGAGAATGACGGGTGAAGTGGAAACGGATATTCCTTTTCTTCATATGGATGAAGGGGCGAATTGGTTTAAGTGAAATGATAAAAAAGAAAAAGCCAGTTGTGCAAAGGAAGAAATGCGCAAGCTGGCTTTAGGGTGGCCTTTCATGGTACTGATTTTGATTATAATTCTCTTCTCATCGCCTTAAGAACATCCACTTTTGTTGCTCTCTTTGCGGGGCGGAGACCTGAGAATACGGTAACGAGTAAACAAATACCGACACTAATAAGGGTCAGTGACCAAGGGATGTATGACAATAATAGTCCTTCTGGAGCTGCCTCATCAAATGCTGTTTGAATAATAAATGGTACAGATAAATTGACTAGGAAGCTGACACCATAAGCAACAATCGTCCCAAAGATGGCGCCTAATAAGCCGATATAAGTACTTTCTAATAAAAAGATATTTTTAATTGTACGTGGATGTGCACCAATCGCTTTCATAATACCGATATCCGGTGCCCTTTCCGTTACAGCCATTGTCATCGTATTGTATATACCAATGGATGCAATGATCAATGCAATCGTACCAATAAAGATAAGGCCAATTTTCATAATAAGGAAGATGACATTAATTTGTTTCATTTCATTGGCAATTGAATAAATCATATAGCCTTTATCTTCAAGAGTCTTGTTAATTCCTTCTACTTCTTGTACGTTATTTGCGTATACTTTTACATAATCATAGACTTCTTCCGATTGATTGGCGTCAAGTTCGCCGCCTTCGTACATTTCAGTTGCCCCACGCATAACGCCAGTGAATTGTTCAACTTCTTGTAAAATTTCTTCGGAAATAAAGACATGCTCTTCATACGCCCAATCACGAGCAGGCTTTTCAGCGATTCCTACAATTTTAACAGAAATGGTTTTCTTCGTTTCTTTCCCATCTGTTAATTTAATGACTTCCATGTCCATTTCTTTATTTAGCAAGTCATCAGTATAGACATAGTCCTCGTTGATATTTCCTTCATCATCGTACAACTTCTCAGGGTTAGCACCGTTTTTAATTAAGCTTTCAGTAAAGTGATAACCGACAACAACTTCATTCTCCCCCTCAGGTAAGCGCCCAGATGCGAGCTTGAAGTCTGCTTTTATCTCTGATGGAAAGTGTGTGACGATGGCATTCGTATTAGATGTATAGTCATCTAGATGGAAGAAAGGCATCTGCGCCAATTCATTCCTGCGGGTAACGGCTTCCACTCCCTCCATCTCTTCAAAATAAGTAATATCTTCATTTGTTAGTCCTTGTGAATCTTCTTTCCCGTATATCTCCACTTGGGTAACCAATTGGTTTTGCATCATATCAGAAATAATCGATTTATGAAGTCCGAAGCCGACAGAGGCAAGTACAATTAAGAATGCAACACCAATCGCAGTAGCAAGTACTGTCATAAACAATCTAGATTTATTTTTCTTTAAATTTTGTCTAACGAACTTAAACTGATCTTTAAATGTCATTTCGCTACTTCCTCCAATACATGACCGTCAACAATTTCTATTGTACGATGACCGAACTCGGCAACCTCTTCATCATGAGTAATGATAAGAAAAGTAATCCCTAATTCTTCATTTAATTGTTTAATGAAAGCGAGTAGGCTTTTCTCTGTGTCACTATCTAGACTACCTGTTGGTTCATCAGCAAGAATAAGAGGTGGATTCACTACAAGTGCACGTGCAATACTGACCCTTTGTTGCTGGCCACCGGATAACTCGCTGGGATAATGGTCCTTGAACTCTGCTAGTCCAACACGCTCAAGTGTCTCTAACGTTTTTTGTTTACGTTCCTTTTCATTCATCCCTTTAAAAGTTAGCGGCAATTCAACATTTTGGAATGCTGTCATACTTGGAATCAATTGAAAGTTTTGAAAGATAAAACCGATATGCTGAAGTCTAAAGGAAGCAAACTCTCCTTCAGAAAGCTCAGTCACAGTTTGATTATTAATCTTAACTTCACCCTCAGTTGGTTTAATAAATCCACTAATGATATTTAATAGGGTTGATTTTCCAGATCCGCTTTTACCTACAATGGATACAATTTCTCCTTTGTTAATTTGGAATGATACATCCTTCAGAACAGGTATGACCGTTTTCTTCTCTTTTTTACCTATTTCAAAAGAATGATAAATCTTATTTACCTCAATCATGCATTTTCCCACCTTTTCTTTTGAATACAACATAATAGACGTAAGTGAAATGAAGTATCCCTACATATTTAGCTAAAAAATCTTTTTTAAATGCAAAAGTCATTCAATTGTTGATAGAGATCGAGTTGAAGTAGTGATGTTGTGATAAACTATTATCATTGAGAAAAAGTTGAGGTGTACGTAATGGAAACGGTGTTGATCGTCGGTGGTGGCATAAATGGTCTGTCAGCTGCCCATGAACTACAAAAATGGAAAAACGCAAACAATCGCGACATTCGCATTATATTAACTGAAGCACAAAATCATCTAGGTGGAAAAATTAAAACCGTTGAAGCGGGTGGATTTATGATGGAAACGGGCGCTGATTCTATTGTCTCAAGGAAAGTAATGGGGAGAGAAATCTTTTCAGAACTGAATTTAAGTGATGAGGTCGTTTATAACGGGACAGGTCGCTCTTATTTATTTACCGATGGCGAGATAAAGCCCATCCCAGTTGATGCCGTATTTGGTATACCGACAAGTATCGAGTCATTGGCTAAAAGTACATTAGTCTCTGCTGAAGGTAAAGTTCGAGCATTAAAAGACGTTTATCACCATGAGAATCCATTTACAGTTGAAGATAGTATTGGTGACTTTCTTACCTATTATTTTGGTGAAGAATTAGTAGAGAAGCAGATTGCTCCGGTATTATCGGGTGTTTATTCTGGGAAACTACAAGATTTGACGATCTCATCTACCTTGCCAGCTGTTTTCGAATACAAAGAGAAATACGGAAGCATTATCATGGGGTTCAATGCTCATAAAGAGAAATATCAGAGTAGCGGTGAAAGGAAGTTCCTCTCTTTCAAAAATGGTCTGTCAACAATTATTGGCGCATATGAAAAATCTCTTGGAGCAGTGGAAATCAAAAAAGGATACGAGGCAAAATCAATACAAAAAGAGAAGCAACATTATAAGGTGAGTTTTTCAAATGGTGAAGTGATGAAAGCAGATCATATTGTCTTAAGCACTCCACATCAAGTTGCGCAACAATTACTTGAAGACTCAGCGTTGAATCAGTATTTTTCTAACATGAAAAACAGCTCACTCATTAGTGTTTACATAGGATTTGATGTTCCTGATGCGGTTTTACCCGAAGATGGAACTGGCTTTATTACTTCAAACAATAATGAGCTACATTGTAATGCATGTACATGGACAAGTAGAAAATGGAAACATACGTCTAAAAGTGGAAATCTCCTTGTCCGTCTCTTTTACAAAAGTAGCCATCCTTCATTCGGTAAAGTGAAGGATATGGAAGATATAGGATTACTTGATCTAGCAAGAGAAGATTTACAGAAAAGCTTAAAACTAGCTGCTGAACCCATTGTATGGGATATAACAAAATGGAATGAATTAATGCCTACTTATACACTGGACCACCCGCAATTAATCAAAGGAATTGAACAAACACTTATAGAGAAATATCCTGGTGTGTATATAGCAGGAAGTTCTTACTATGGTTCAGGGATTCCGGATTGTATGGAGAATGGTATTGAAGTGGCTAGAAGAATAACAGCTACATTGTGAAGAAGTAAAAAAACAAGAGGGGGAAGGTTATTCCTCCTTCTTGTTATTTAGTTCTTCCATTTTTTCTTTCTTTTTCTTTTTTAAGCGCTTTTTCTCTTCTTCCATTTTACTTTCAATCCAACGTTTTTCTTCTTTTAATTCTTGTTTGATTAATTGCTTTTGTAACCTTCTTGACATCAATTTATCTTTTGTTGCTCCTGAAAGCTCTATTTCTCTTTTCACTTGCTGGAGTTCTTTTATTAAGGATATAGTCATTAGAATCATTACAAAGGAAAATGGGAATGCAGCAATAATCATTGTATTTTGTAGTGCTTGAAGCCCTCCGGAGTAAAGCAATACAGTAGCAATGGCAGATAATAAGACGCCCCAAATGAGTTTATTACGATTAGAAGGATTTAACACACCTTTTACTGATTGCATACCTAATACAACCGTAGCTGAATCACCTGAAGTAATAAAGAAAATGGAAATCAAGATGAGAGAGAGGAGAGATGTGATAAAACTTATAGGCATCTCTTTCAATGTCCCAAATAGCATTTGCTCAGTATTCATCGAAGCCAAATCAGCTATCCCTGTCATTTGCATATCGATAGCTGTGCCTCCTAAGAAAGCGAACCAAATAAATGTAACGATGGTAGGTACAAGCAATACTCCAATAGTAAACTCACGTATGGTCCTTCCTCTAGATACTCTTGCTATAAAAGTGCCAACATACGGTGACCATGCCATCCACCATGCCCAATAAAAAATTGTCCAATTATTAATCCATTCTCTACTTTGTTCATTATTTGGTGTTAATCTAAAGCTCATTTCTGGCAGTCTTTGTATATACTTCCCAATCGTATCTGTGAACAAATTTAAAGAATAAACAGTCGAACCAAAAACAATAAAAAAGACTAGGAGTACAAGGGCAAGTATCATATTGACATTGGATAAAATTTTAATACCTTTATCAATCCCAGTAGTGGCTGATATTAAGAAAATGACTGTAATAATGATAATAATCACTAATTGGATAAGAAAAGAATTAGGGATATTCCAAATGTAAGAAATCCCGCCATTTATTTGACTAGCTCCAAAGCCAAGAGTAGTTGCGATTCCTGCAACAGTGGCAATAATCCCGATAATATCCACTATTTTACCTAACGGACCGTCTGTATTTTTCATAATAGGAGATAGTGTAGAGCTAATTGAACCATCTCCCCCTCGACGGAAATTGAAAAAGGCAAGACAAAGAGCAATAAGGACGTATATACTCCAACCATGAATACCCCAATGAAAATAGACATACCTTAAAGCGTCCATAGCTGCTTGATCGGTACCAGTCTGCCCTGTAGGAGAATCAATAGCGAAATGAGAAATAGGTTCTGCTGTTCCCCAAAAAAGAAGACCTGTTCCCATCCCAGCACTAAACAAAAGGGCAAACCAAGTAGGATAACTATATTCTGGTTTTTCATCTGACTTCCCCAGTTTTAATTTCCCATATGGGCTAACAATTAAAAATAAGCAAACACAGACAAAAATCGTGACTATGATTAAATAATACCAGCCAAAAGTAGAGGTGATGGCTGATTGAATAGCAGCTGTATAGTTTTCCATCACTTTTGGAGCGAATGCACCGATAAAAATTAAAACAAGTAAAATACCGACTGACCAATAAAAGACGGCCCCGAATTTCTGATGTTTAGTTTCATTATTCACTATCATATACCACCTTTTTTATTGTCAAAGCGTAACTCCTGATATTAAATGGAAAAATCCCTACTGTAATTCTTTTACCTTTTCTAGTGTTTCGAATTAAGATAAATATTATGTACACTTATCATGTGAAAATGGTGTGTGGAATAAGGAATATTGCAGTGATAGGATGTATTTTTGTACCTTTATGCGACCGGAGTTAACCTATCCAAACAGAGCAATAAATGACAGGCGTAAATAAATGATGCGATATACAATCAAACCGAAGGGAGAAGAGTCTATGAGTTGGGTAACAGATATACAAAAAGCGTTGGATTATATTGAAGCAAACCTGTTGAAAAAGTTAAACAGTAAGGAGGTAGCCAAACAAGCGAATACTTCTCCTTTTCACTTTCAACGAACGTTTGCGATTTTAACGGATATGACGCTAGGGGAATATATAAGGCGACGAAGATTAACGGGTGCAGCCATTGAGCTTGGTAATAATGATGAGAAAATTATTGATATTGCTCTAAAATATGGCTATGAAACCCCAGAAGCATTTACTAAGGCATTCAAAAAGCAACATCATATCTCACCATCAGAAGTAAAGAAATACCGTGGAAAGTTGAAATTATATCAGCCCTTAAAAATACATGTAACATTAGAAGGAGCCGAACCAATGAATCATACGATTATTTCAAAAGAAAGCTTTCAAGTAGTAGGCATAAGAAAAAATTATTCCCTTGAAAAAGATGAAAACCTAGCAGAAATCCCAAAGTTATGGAATCAAGTGAATCAAGATGGGACTTGTGATCGCTTACTTTCATTAAATAATGGCTCAATAAAAGGTGTACTTGGTGTTTGCGTGGATCATATAAATCAAAGGGAGATTGACTATTGGATTGCTGTCAATCATGAGGGCCATTCTACTAGCTTTGAAACAATAACGATTCCAGCCTCAACTTGGGCCGTATTTCAAGTGAAAGGAGAGATGCCTAAAGCAATCCAGCAAACGTGGAAACAAATATTCTCAGAATGGTTTCCAACAAGCGGTTATAGACATGCGGGAACCGCTGAGTTAGAGGTATATCCTGAAGATGGCTCTAATCGTAGCGATTTTTACTCAGAAATTTGGATCCCTGTAATCAAAGAGTTGTAAGTAAAAAAGCTGGGTTGTAATCATGAACCCAGCTAAATGATTTAAGAGGTTTGCTTGAGGTTTGTGGTTTCCTGCACAAAAACATTTCTTCCAGCCCCGATCCCACATAAAGTAAAAAGAACGGCAATAGTAATAAGGGCAAAAAATGCTGTATGCCATTGGTGAAAAAGGTCATAAAGAAGTCCAAGTAAGAAAGGACCACATGCTGCCAATAAATAACCAAAAGATTGGGCCATGCCAGAAAGAGAGGCAGCCTGTTCACTGTTCATAGATCGTAGACTCATTAATGCTAATGAATGACTTATCGCAGCGCCTAAAGAAAGACCAATGAGGATAATACTCAGAAATGTGATCACCATATTTGAAGTGAGAAATAACCCGCATAAACCAGTGATAAGGGTTGTACCAATCCCTAACCCAATCCATTTTTGATGTGATAATCTTTCTCCTAAAATAGGAATAAAAAAACTTGCTGGTAGCCCCGAGAATTGCATGATAGTAAGCATCCAACCACCCATTTCTAACGTGAAACCTTTTCCTATCAATATCTCTGGTAACCATGTGGAAAAACCGAAATAGATAAACGATTGTAATCCCATAAAACCGGTGATTTGCCATGCTATTCCCGACCTAAACAATGTAGAGAATGAAAGGAGCGGAACAGGATTTTTTTTAGGTGCCTTTTTAATAAATGGTATCCATAGAAGACAAGCAAGTAAAACAGGGATTACCCAAATTAATAGACTGGTTTTCCATGCAATCCCATAGCTAGAAAGTGTGCCACTAATACCTGGTGCAAAACCAGCAAATACCCCCATTGATAGCGTATATATGCCAGTAATTAGCCCTATTTTTAAGGGGAATTGTGCTTTAACAAGACTAGGGAGTAACACGTTACAAATACCTATCCCTAATCCGATCATGAAGGTACCAAGAAATAGTATGAACATAAAATTAGTAGAGCGCATGAAGATACCTAGACCTATCAGTGTTAGCCCACAAAAAAGCACCCTCTCAATTCCCCATTTCTTTGCAAAAAAAGGCGCAAAGGGGGAGATAGCCGAAAAGGCTAATAAAGGGAACGTGGTTAGTAAACTCACTGTACTCGTATTAAACTGCAATTCATGTTGTATGTCACCAATAATGGGGCCAACTGAAGTAATCGCAGGGCGTAAATTGAATGCAATTGTGATAATCCCTATAAAAATAAGTATATTCCTACCTTGAACGCTTCTATCTGTCATAATTAACGCCTCTTTTCAAGTAATCAAAGACGCGTTAATTATAATGAATTTTCTGATATTTGTATAGGGCAATGAAATGTTTATCTATTATTTATTGGTCTTAGGTGGTAATTGGAGGCTTCGTAACAATTGGGTCTCTATACTATTCTGAACAGTATGCTCGATGAAGAAATCACTAATCATTTTTTTATACTTCTCGTCTTCAAACATTTTTTTATTTTGCAGTTCCATCTCAGCGAGTCCTTCATATTTGGCAATGAGACAATAGGTATGGTCATTGCCAGAAATAGGGCAGAGGATTTCAATCTCGTGACTGTAGTTTTCGTTGCGAAAGCTTTTGATATTAGCGAGATTTTGAATGCCTTCTTGAAAGTTTTCTTGTTTTAGTTGAAATGATTGATATACATAAATACTCATAATGAACATTCCCCAATCTTCTTTTATCAATTTAAACTTCACTCAATTTTGGTCGATATAGAATGATATAGGAGTATTTTGACATTAATATACCACGATTATTCATTTTCTTCTTAGAAACTTAATTAACGTTAGGGAGTTATGTAGTTTTTGCTCTATTATTTAACGGAGTGTCTTTAAAGGTAGGGGAAAATCGACTTTTACTCAGTTGGAGAATTTATGCTTTATGTAAGTGTAAATCAAGTTTGGGCAGCTAACAATGTGGAATTCACACTTGATGAACGAGCCAATGGGATTTGCCCAGCTAACAATGTAGTATTCATGCTTGATGACCGAGCAAATCAAAATTTGCGTAGTTACCTTTCCGATTTTTACACATAATGAACGAGCAAGTCACATATGCCCAGCTAACTATCTGATATCGCTTTGATTGGTATGAGGAAACAGTTGCTACTCACTATTTGTTTATGAGGTTTATGAATGAAGAGTTAGGAAGGCAATAAAAAAGCACCTGATGACATCAGATGCTTTTCCCATGATGGTTACTTCTTAAATACCTTATTTACAAGTTCGTTCATTGACATGTCACTATTTACTTCAAAAGTCCCTGGACGTAGATCATTTTCTAGACCCTTTTTCTCTACGGCATCAAAAAAGTCTTTACCATTTTTAATGATTTTTGCAGACTCAAGCGCATTACCGACGTCGATACTAGTCATACCAGAGGTAACTGTGAGCATCGTACGGTAAACAGCTTTTTCGTTTTCATTTGCTTTTGCATCGTTAAGTTGCTTTTTAAGCTTTTCATTTTCTTCTTTAACAGTTGCAATATCTTTCATATCTTTATTGATATTGTTCCATTCTTCTTCACTGTGAATAATAAATCCTTGAGATTGTAGGGCTTCTTCCATCTCTTCTGTACTAATTTCTTCTTTCGTTGCTTCTACGGGTTGATCGACTTCTTCTGTTGCTTTTGGCTCGGCAGCTTCTGTCTGTTTGCTATCGGCCGGACTAAGGAAATAAGTAATCCCGAGAATGACTGCTGCGACAATTAAACCACCAGCAAAGCTGCGCATCGTTTTCTCACTCATTGAGCTACTTTGCTCCTTTCCGTACTACGTTTTTCGTATGGAGCTAGTAGGTTATTCACTTCTTGTAATGACATCTTTAGTTTTTGAGCGATGCTTTCGTTGGAGTATCCTCTTCTATGTAGGTCAATCATTTCACGTAGAAGTAATCTATGATCCGATTGTACTTCAGATGTACCTGCTTCTACCGCTGTTATCTCAGCATCTATTTCCATGAATTTTACTTTTTGCTGCAGTTGGTGAATTTCATCCATTAAGGAAAAAGAAACCTGGTCAATATGTTGTTCTTGTTCTGATTTCGATTGTTTACCCTTAACAAATGATAAAATGAGCAACACAACAGCTGCACCAAGTAAAATGGCTAATACCCATTCCATCTTATAATTCCTCCTTATATGAAACTATTATCCTGTGATTTTATAATTATACCTTCCTTTTTGTCGAAATACGATTATTTATGTCAAAAATGCCACTAAAGTCATATTTTTGTAACATAAAAACACAGGTTGCATGCTTCTATTATAGTATAAGAGAATGGGGTCTAAATTCAAGCAATGTACAATGAGTGTGTTTTTTTTTGTAAAAGGTTTGCGTCTTTATGAAAGAAAAGGTTAAAATGCAATAAATAGTTTGAAGGAGTGCAACATGAATACATTATTTAATAATCAAGCAAAAGTTTATAAAGAGAAAAATAAAAACAGGGGTCGCCTGCTCATCAAATGTCCTGATCAACCAGGTATTGTCGCCCATATCTCGAAATTTTTATTTCAACATCAAGCTAATATTATCGAATCCAGTCAATATTCCACTGATCATGAAGGCGGCAACTTTTTTATGCGTATTGAATTTGAGTGTCCTGACCTTCCACAAAAATTTGGACAAATGAAAGAGTCATTTATAAATGTTGCTCAAGATTTCGAAATGGAATGGAAGTTACAACAAAATAGTGAATTAAAAAGAACAGCAATCTTTGTTTCAAAGCAGCTCCATTGTTTAAGAGAGATACTATTAGAATGGCAGAATGGCGATATGATGATGGAAATTCCATTAGTTATCAGTAATCATCTAGAGGCAAAAGAGATTGTTGAGTCATTAGGAATTCCTTTTTATCATATCCCTGCTTCGAAAGAAAATCGTGAAGAAGTGGAAACACAGCAGCTACAATTACTTGAAGAGTATAATATAGATGTTGTCATTCTCGCTCGTTATATGCAAATTTTGACGTCTCGATTTGTTTCTGCTCAAGCTAATAAAATCATTAATATCCATCATTCGTTTCTACCGGCATTTGTTGGTGCGAAACCATATGATCGTGCCTATGCTCGGGGAGTAAAGATTATCGGTGCAACTTCACATTATGTAACCAATGATTTAGATGAGGGGCCGATTATCGAGCAAGATATAAGTCGAGTTGATCATAGGGATGAAGTAGAGGACTTGAAGAGAAAAGGAGCCTCAATCGAACGCAGTGTATTAGCGAGAGCAGTAAAGTGGCATCTTGAAGATCGCGTGATTGTATATGGTAATAAAACCGTTGTTTTTTAAAAATAAATCGTAATACCTAAATCGGGGAATTTTCCTCGATTTTTTTATTCTAAAAAAACGATGAAAGCGCTTTTTTATTCAAAAAGAATTAGTAAAGTAAGTAAATATCCTTATCTTTGCGGAGTTTTAATTGTTAGATTTCCTTACATCATAATTGACAGCTTGTATAAATTGTTTTTCAATATAACTATCATAAAAAAACAGAAAATTATAAATTTTAGGAGGATGATGATGGAGGAGGCAATAAAAATAGCAAGCCATCCAGTTGTGTGGATTATCTCACTTACAGTCATTGGTGTAGTCATTTTCCAAGGGATTAAATTTATTCAAATGGCAATGAAAACGAGAGAAAGTGTAGGTCTAAGTAAGCAAGATGTAAACAGCGCTTTAAAAGTTGGGATGATAAACGCAATAGGGCCCTCATTTGGAATTGTGGTTGTAGCTGTATCTTTAATTACCTTACTAGGTGACCCTTTAACATTAATGAGAATAGGCATTATTGGTTCTGCTGCTACTGAATCGATGGGGGCCAATTTGGCTGCAACTGCTTATGGAACAGAACTTGGTTCTGATAGTTTTACAGCAGAAGCGTTTGCGACTGTAGCATGGGTTTTATGTATTGGCGGATGTGGTTGGCTGCTTTTTGTTTTCTTTTTTACTAAATCATTAGCAAATATTGAAAGGAAGGTATCAAATAAGCAACAAACGACGGCTGGTAAACTCCCCATTATGATGATTGTGTCAAGTGCTGCTATGCTTGCGGTTTTTGGTAACTTTGTTGCAGGTGAAATATTTAAAGGGGTGGAAACAGCAATTGTTGCTTTAACTGCAGCTACTACGATGCTAATCGTAAGTTTTATCGCAAATAAAAGTCATCAACTCAAATTCTTACATGAATGGTCATTAGGTGTATCGATTATTGTTGGTTTAACAGTTAGTTATTTTGTCCTTTAAGGAGGGAATAGTATGGCGGTTTCCGAAAGTAATATAGTGGCTAAAAAAAATGAGGTTATTCATTCATATGAGATGAATATGTTTCATCAAAAATCACATTTTTGGGGTCGTATGACGGTTGGATTAGTAATATTATTGACAATCTCACTTCCCTTATATCTTTCCTTTGTATTAAGTATTCATCCAGGTTGGCAACCCATTATTACAGGGTTGATAGCTTATGCTGCCGCCATCGGGTATGCCTGGTTTATGGAGCCAATATCATATTATCCAACCTTAGGGATATCTGGTACCTATCAAGCCTTTTTAACAGGAAATATTGCTAATATGTGCTTGCCGTCTGCTGCGGCAGCTCAAAATGCTGTTGGTGCTGAACCTGGAACGAAAAAAGGTGAAATTGTTGCGGCTCTTGCAATAGGAGCAACATCACTAATGAATATGGCCATACTAATTTTCATTATTGTTTCAGGATCTTATCTCGTATCAATTATTCCAGAATCGATTCAAGGAACATTTATATATATTGTTCCTGCTATTTTTGGAGGTATATTTGCGCAATTTGCCCTTAAGAAGCCGTTATACGGAGGTATTGCATTATCAGTAGGATTATTTGTAAATCTAATACCTATTCCCACTTTTTTTAAAGGAATTATCTGTATCATCTTAACTATCATCATTTGTATATCATTAGAGAAAAGAAAGTAATTAAAAGGGAGGAATTTATAATGATCAAAGAAGAACTTGTAGATTGGATAAATAAGAAAGAAGCCTTTTTTTCAGATATGGCAAAAGATATATGGAATCATCCGCAAGTTGCGTATGAGGAAGAATACGCATCGGATTTACAAAAACAAGTATTACAAGAGGCTGGGTTTGATATTCAAGAAAACGTAGGAGGAGCACAAACAGCATTCGTTGCCGAATATGGAAGTGGGAAGCCTGTTATTGGAATATTAGGAGAATTCGATGCCTTACCAGGACTTTCGCAAGCGGTATCTACAAACAGGGAAGAAATTATTAGTGGTGGACCTGGACATGGATGTGGCCATAATTTGTTAGGAACGGCTGGTGTGGAAGCTGTTATCGCGATGAGCGAAGCAATGAAAACGAGTAAAATAAATGGAACAATTCGTTATTATGGATGTCCTGCAGAAGAAGTTCTTTCTGGGAAAACATTTATGGCAAGAGAAGGAGTGTTTAATGATTTAGACTGTGCATTAACTTGGCATCCAGGTGTAGCGAATTTTGTTGTCAATATGTCCATGCAAGCAATGGTTTCGGTAGAATATCAATTTAAGGGAATAACTGCTCATGCTGCTGGAGCTCCTCATGCAGGGAGAAGTGCATTAGATGCAGTGGAATTAATGAATGTTGGAGCAAATTATATGAGAGAGCATGTATTAGATGGCTCAAGGATACATTATGTCATTACTAATGGCGGGCTGGCACCTAATATCGTACCTGATCAAGCAAGTGTATGGTATTATTTGCGTGCGACTACGAAAGAACAAGTAGATAGTATGTTCAACCGATTAGAGAAAATTGCACAAGGTGCAGCACTAATGACTGAAACAAAAGTTGAGCATCAAGTAAAGGCATATGCGTATAATGTCTTGCCTAATGACACACTTAATAAGGTAATGTTAAAAAATATGGAAGGTGTGTCGTTTTCATTTAATCAAGATGAATTAAAATTTGCAGAAAAGCTGGTAGAAACAGTTGATAACGATGTTGTTGAAATGTCCAAGAAGCAGTTCGGTATTGAACTAGAAAGTCTATTACCAACGGGTAAAAACCATTTCAAACATTTGAAAGGGCAATGTATAGGTGGATCAACAGATGTTGGTGATGTAAGCTGGATTACACCTGTAGGTCAAATCATGACAACTTGTGCACCAGTTGGTGTTCAACCCCATTCTTGGCAGGCTACAGCTTCTTATGGGTCATCCATTGGACTGAAGGGGATGCATTTAGCAGCAAAATCAATGGCATTAACTTTATTTGATTTATTGACGGATACAAACTTAATCGATGTGGCAAGAGAAGAGTTTGTTAAAGAGACTGCTGGAAAGAAATATGAAGCAGCAATTCCTAATGATTTACGACCACCATCGTTAAATAGCATGAAAGAATCAGTTCGTATGTAGCAAGGAAGTTGATAGGATAGGAATGATCGAGAGATAAGCCTTAACAATATTCATTAGAAAATTGCTAAGGCCTTTTTAATTTTGATTTCCTCATTCCTCTCCATATTTCTCACGATAGTGTGATAAGGCTAAAAGAGGGAAAATGTAACGGTAACTGTGATAATGAAAATAAATAGCACCAGCGAGGCCTTGCCCTGCAGGGTAGTCTTCGCGCCAATCGTCATTGTCCAAAGATGTGAGGAGGTATTTTATGCCTCTTTTAATTGTCTCATTTGGCTTCTGACTTACCGAAATTAATGCATCTATGGCCCATGCAGTATGTGTGAGCGTACTATCACCTAATGGGACATATTTTTTTTGTTTATCACTTAAAGCGGATTCCCCATAACCTCCATCAGCATTTTGAATGGATCGGAGCCAACTCGTAGCCTTCTTGATCATTTCACTTTTATTATCATATGCAATTGCTGATAATCCCGTAAGAGCTGCCCAAGTCCCGTAAATATAGCAAATGCCCCATCGGCCATACCATGAACCATTCTTTTCTTGGTGTGTTTTAAGCCATTCAATACTTTTGTCGAAATGAGAATGTTGGTGTGGCATTTGTGTGTAATTGCCTAAAAACTCCATGGCTCTTCCTGTTAAATCGGCACTGCTTGGATCGGTGAGAATAAATTCACTATCTTGGATTGGTACTAAAGCTAGTAACTTATTATTGGTATTCTTTTCAAAAGCTGGCCAACCGCCATCATCATTTTGCATGGAAACGAGCCAATTCACGCCTAAATTCCAAGCCTCTTTTATGTTACCATCGATTTTTGCAGGGTTTGTAATTGCACGAAGAGTGGCCGAGGTATCATCAGTATCTGGCTGAAAAGTGTTGATGTTAGAAAACCCCCAAGCTCCTGGTTTAGTCTTGGGATTATGAATGATCCAATCTCCAAATTTATATTGTTGTCTACTAAGTAAATAATTAGTTGCTTTCTTTATCATTGGATCATTTGGTGTTAATCCAGCTTTTTGTAAAGAATAACTGAGCAAGCTTGTATTCCATACAGAAGCAGTAGTGAATTGGATATGTGTATGACCCTTTACTTGTGTTTTGAATCCATATAATCCTTTTACCGCATTCTCGATTAACGGATCATCTTTTTTATGTCCTAATGAAAGTAATGCAAACACCATTAAAAATGTCGAGCTAATATAGCCAAATAAGGTCCCGTCTGGTTCTAGGTGATTCATCATATATTGTTTTGCACGGCTCATACTCAGTTGGTGTAATTCTTGTGGTAGGCCTATCATTTTCTTAATACTTGATTTGATTGTTTTGTGTATGGTTCGCCATTCGGAGGAACGGGACCAACTAAAATTTGCTTCCTCTCTTGAAGTGAACAGATCTGATAAATCTGGACTGCCAGCTGTTCGAAAACGAAACTTCTTTTCTGCGATAACCATAATGGGAACTATATTTGCTCTGCCGTATACGGAGATGCTATAGAAATTGATTGGCATGACAGGCTGGATAAGCATTAGTTCAATTGGTAGGGGAAAGAACTTTGGCCATTCATACTGCCCTGTGATGGTAAGAATCAGCTTGGTTAGGAAATGGGTTTCCTCTATACCTCCTTGTTGTAGAATGAATCGTTTCGCTTTTTTCATTCGATCATCTTTTTTATTGATATAACCTGAATACAACAATGCATGATATGCCTCGACAGTTAAGGAAAGACTGCCTCCTCTTTCATCGTAATAATGTTTCCATGCTCCGTTTCCCTCTTGTTTACTTAGTATCCTTTTAACCAATTGTTTTATCATCTCTTCATCATCAATTTCTAAACTTCTTAATAAAATAATCATATACGTATCAGTGGATATACTAGATTCAAAAGGATATTCCCAAGTACCCGAAGCTGTTTGGTCAGCTCTTAAAGTAGAAATTAAATGATTGATTCCATTTGAGACCTTCATGATATTCACCCTTTTCGTTACTTTTCCTCACAATGTAAGCAATATTAATACATGAGTATTCATTGGACAAAATTATCATTCATAATGGTGGTGTTTTCCATGTTTTTAATTTATAAATGGCGAAGAAAAAGCTTAAAATCTTCTATTACTAGGAGAAAGCTAAAAAAAGAATTAGTGACCTTATTAAAGAAAAACAAGCAGGATTCAATAAATGAACTTGATCTTGACGAACAACAGATTCTAGAAAAAATAATCCAACAAACAACAGCTTGTAATCTCAATAATGTGACAAGAACGAATGCTTATCTCGCGTTTTATTTGAAATACCCCCAAGTGCATTGGGCTTTGCTAGCCCATTTTGTCTCCAGAAATGCAGGATGGAATATGACAGATTTAAAGGGGGATTTATTATCAAAGATATTAAGTGAGGCAGAACAGAATGCGTTCTTTCAATTTATGGAACGAGCCAATTGGTTGATTTTTCAAGATGCATATCCACAGTTATTGCTATACGAGGAAAGTGTCAGACAAAGTAAGCCGTTATTTCATTTGCTCTCTCATTTAGGAGTCTCTTCATTTATGCAAGCTGTATGGTCCATTTTTTGGAAGAAAAAGCAATCACAGATACTTACGCATGCGCTTATTATTAATGAACAAAACTATATCGAAAAAAGGGTTGTACAAAACCCAATTTTTAAAGAAGAAGTGACTTCAACACTTGAGTTCAAATTACAAGATGTTTTTGCTTTTAACTATATTCTTTTTCCGTATCAGACACATGGGATATCACAGTTAAAAGGTTTAGTTGTTCATTTATTTACAAAGTTGAATCAGAGAATAGAATTAGGGTTTAAATTGTACACACTTCTATACGAAAACCCTTCTCAACTACGAAGCTTTGTGAAGTGGGCGAACCAACATCCCCATACAGGGTCAAGGAGTGATTACTGGAGGAATGTCTATTGCGTCGTTCAGGAGGGAATACCGACAAAAACCTATAAGCCAAGAATTGCAGATGGTCATTTAAAAAGCGGTGAGAAAAAGTTATTTAGTCCTGTACTTGTTCATGTATGGAAAGATACTAGTCATAAGAAGCCGGGGGTAGAAGATTGGTTTAAGAATGAGGGCATAGTAAAAATGCTATTTAAAGAAATGAATGTAAAAGATCATAACGTGAAACTGGCGTATATGAAATCCTTAGAAAGATTGGAGCTAGCAGTTGCTGCGAAAAGTTTATTATCGTAATGCAAAGACATACCTTTTTAATTCAGGGGGTATGTCTTTTTTTTTGGAACAACACTTTTAATTCTTACTATGCGTAATAGGTGACAGTAATCGTTTACCTTTACTTCATGTTAAGAGAAGTGATGAACTAGCTAACAATTATATGCTATTTAAGTGAATTTATAGAAATAAAAGCGCTTTCAAATAAAAAGATTATTAAAAATAATAATAAAAGACAAAATGTTCTTTTAATTTAAAAAGGAGCGTGATACTATTGTAAAATATCAAAATCGAATTTAAAGGAGTGGCATGTATGTCTCAGCTAATGGCTTTTGTAATTGTAATTGGAATTTTATTTATTGGGGATGTGGTAGCTACCAGAACAAAGGCATGGGTGCCATCCATGTTTATATGTGCTTCGTTATTTCTCCTTGGATATTGGACGTTCTTCCCTACGGATATTGTTGAAGTCGCTGGTATCCCATCGTCTGTAGCAACATTATTAATGTATTTGCTCATTACCAATATGGGTACATTGCTTTCTTTACGGGAATTAAAGCAGCAGTGGAAAACGGTAGTGATTGCTCTTTCTGGAATCTTGGGCATTATTGTCATTTTATTTACTGTTGGTGTACTACTTTTTGATTTTCAAACAATGGTAGTGGCTATTCCACCACTTGTTGGTGGTGTGGTATCGGCATTATTGATGTCAGACGCAGCTGCCGAAGCGGGACTTGTATCTTTATCCGTATTTGCCATTGTCATTTACGTTATGCAAGGTTTTGCTGGTTATCCACTAACATCCTTTGTCTTGAAAAAGGAAGGGAAAAAGCTTCTTCAGCAAGTACGTAAAGGTGAATTGAAAATAAAGGATTCTGTTGAGGAGACAGCAGCCACAACTGAAGAAGTAGAATTAAAGTTGTTTAAATGGCTACCTGAGAAGTACAATACAGACTTTTTTAAGTTTTTCCGTCTAGGTATTGTTGCTTTCTTTGCCTATCTTGTGTCAACTGTATTAGCCCCGGTTGTTTCAATTAGTCCGTTTGTCCTCTGTTTATTATTTGGTGTGATTGCTACAAGTTTTGGATTTTTAGAGAAGCAGTCGTTACAAAAAGCAAATGGATTTGGTTTCGCAATTATGGCACTGATGTTATTTATCTTTGATGGACTAAAGCAAGCAACACCAAGTATGATGCTAGAAATAATTTATCCTTTAATTGCGACAATCGTCATTGGTGTAATCGGTATGTACATTTTCTCAATGATCGTCGGTAAAATGCTTAAGGTGAGTAAAGAGATGGCCTTTGCTGTATCTTTAACGGCATTATATGGATTTCCGGCGGATTACATTATTACCAATGAAGTAATTAAATCGTTAACAGATGATGAAGAGGAAAGAAATATCCTCACTAGTCATATGTTGCCACCAATGTTAGTGGGCGGGTTTATAACCGTCACGATCGTATCGGTTATTTTAGCAGGTCTATTTGTGCAATTCTTATAAATTCGCAATCGAAATGAAGGAGTGATGAATGTTGAGTAATGTATTAACTCGAATTGATCAACATATAAAAACACTTGGTCAGTATACAAGTACGCCTGGAAACGGTACAACGAGACTAACTTATTCAAATGAAGATTTACAAGCAAGAAACTATTTGAAGGAAGTCATGAGAGACTACGGATTAACTGTATCGGAAGATGGTGTAGGGAACATTTTTGGTAAATTGGCTGGAGAGGTGAATGGGCCAAGCGTTTTAATCGGCTCTCATTTTGATTCTGTTCCACATGGTGGTGATTATGATGGCCCTGCTGGGGTGATAGCTGGATTGGAAGTGGCAAAGCTATTCCAAGAGAATGGCATTAAACCTAAGTATCCATTGGAAGTAGTGGCACTAGTAGAAGAAGAAGGGTCAAGGTTTGGTGGCGGGTTAATGGGCTCTAGAAGTATAACTGGTAAGCTTACAGACCAGACATTTAGAGAGTTGGCGGATTCACAAGGAGTTTCTACAGTTGAAGCGATGAAGAGTATTGGTTTGAACCCAGACCTCGTAAAGAAGCGTGACAGAGATACGATGAAGGCGTACTTAGAACTGCATATTGAACAAGGACCGATTTTAGAAAATGAGAAGACCTCAATTGGTATCGTAGAAGGCATTGTGGGTTTATCACAATTGGAGATAACAATTAAGGGAAAGGCAGGTCATGCAGGAACAACACCAATGGATGGTCGTGCAGATGCGCTTGTAATGGCAGCACATATGATTGCTAAGCTGCCAAAGATTGCTGAATCTTACGGAGAAGGGACTGTCGTTACAGTTGGTAAACTATCAGTCTATCCGAATGGAGCAAATGTTATCCCTGGTTCGGTTACATTTACGATTGATTTACGGTCAACAGAAGAAGCTAAATTGAAAACTCTACTAGAGGAAACAAAAACTTTTATTCGTCAGTTACAAAGTGAGAAAATATCCATCTCTATTGCAGAACAATTATATATGTCACCAACAATATTAGATGATGAGATGAAGAAGCAATTAGAAAAGGGCTGCGAGAAATATAAAATATCTCATCAATCGATTTTCAGTGGGGCTGGACATGATGCCATGGTATTTGCTGAACAAACGAAGGCGGCTATGATTTTTATCCCAAGCAAAGATGGATTAAGCCACTGCCCTGAAGAATGGTCAGACCATCAAGATATTGAAAAAGCAGTTTATGTTTTATTTGAAGCAGCAAAACATCTCACGGAGGTGAACTAGCATGAACAATTATATTAAAGAGGCAATACTTGCGAGAGCGAATGAAGTGATTCAATTAAGAAGAAAGCTTCATAGTGAGCCAGAATTATCATGGGAAGAAATAAAGACAACAGAGTTTATTGCTAACTACTTGGAAGATATACAAGTTCCTTATCGGAGAATGAAACCGACTGGTATAGTTGCTGAAATTACTGGCAGTAAGCCTGGAAAAAAAGTAGCTTTAAGAGCGGATATTGATGCCTTGCCTGTAGAAGAGCTAAATTCAGAATTATCATACGCATCACAAGTAGAAGGGAAAATGCATGCTTGTGGCCATGATGCACATACAGCCATGCTATTAGTAGCAGCGGATGTTCTAAATAGTATGAAGGAAGAATTAAGTGGAAGTGTTCGTCTTATTTTTCAACCAGCTGAAGAAGCAGCCAGAGGTGCATTAGCAATGGTCGAGCAAGGAGCAATGACAGAGGTTGATCATGTGTTTGGTATTCATATTTGGTCCCAAATGGACACAAATAAAATTGCTTGTACCGCGGGACCTCAATTTGCATCTGCTGATATTTTTCATGTAGCTTTTCAAGGCCAAGGGGGACATGGTGCAATTCCACATGATTGTATAGATGCAACAGTGATGGCTTCTTCCTTTGTGATGAATCTGCAGTCGATTGTTTCAAGAACAATTGATCCACAGCAAGGAGCAGTTGTAACGGTAGGAAAGCTTGAGTCTGGAACTAGATTTAATGTCATTGCCGAAAATGCTAAACTTGAGGGAACCGTTCGTTGTTTTGAACCTGCAGTCAGAGATCACATAGAGGAGCAATTAACTCACTATGCAAATCATGTTGCTGGTCTATACGGTGGCAAAGCAGTGGTTGAGTATACGAGAGGGACCCAAGCAGTAATTAATCATGAGGAGAGTGCTGCGTTAGTCCAAGAGGTTGCAGTCGACTGTTTTGGCCCTGATGTCCTATTTGATGAAAAACCAACAATGGGCGGAGAAGATTTCAGTTTTTATCTGGATTACGCACCAGGCAGCTTTGCGCTTGTAGGAAGTGGAAATAAGGATAAGGATACCGAATGGGCACATCACCATGGTAGGTTTAATATAGATGAAGATGCTTTAGTAACGGGTGCAGAGCTATATGCACAATTTGCCTGGACTTACTTATTAAAAGCTTAATAAGCTAGCTTCTGTAATCATAAGTAAATCTTAAATGACAATAAAGAAACCAATCATTCATTGATTGGTTTCTTCTTTTCCATTCATAAAGGATTATTATTGTTAAATCCTGAGTTTTGATGGTTGGCTATAATTGATTGTTTGCGCCTCAGTAATTGTAGATCTATAAATAATTGGCATCTTGTATTAAAGTCATCAAAATTAATCGTAGTTAATTGATGTATTTTCTTTAATCGGTACTTTAGCGTATTTTCATGAATGAACAATTCTTCTGCTGTAGGCTTGAGACGACAGTTATTGAGAAGGTAAGCTTCTAATGTATCAATATAATTCGTATGATTATTTTGATCCTTCGTCAATAAAATAACTAAATCTTCATTACTATAATTGGTTTGTTTATTATGTTGTTCAATGATAGCTAAATAGCGTAATGTTTTTAGTTTTCGATAATTGATTGGAAGAGACTGTTCCTTATTAAAAAACATAGCGGTTTGTAAAACCTCAAGAGCCTCTGTATAGCTTTGCCTTAATTTATAGATAGAAGAATACTTATTTCCAATCCCAACGACCAACGATGTATCTGCATATTGCAATCGTATTGACTGCACGAGGTGTTCTGCATTCTCTTCTAAAGAAACATCTTGTTGATCATGACTAGCAAGCAAAACGATCATTTCTAAGTGGTAGAAGAAAATATAGGCAGACTGAGTCATATTATTGACAGATAATCTTACCGTATTAATGATTTCTTCAAAGTTTTTATCATCGCCTTCTTCCACTTTAAATACAGCAACAATAAAAGCTTTAGGTAATGTAACCTTTGCGGAAGCAGCCTCTACCTTTAATTGATGTTTCGTTTGGAATGAGTCTTCGATGACTTTTTCATAAAAGTAATGATCTTCTTCAACCTTACCATCTTTAGCGAGTTTGTCACGATTAAGCAAGAATGCGATATGAGAAGAAGCGGCATCCAGGAACGCTAACTCTTTTTCTTTTAACTTAGGTGCTGTTTCTTGTATCCATATATAACCGTAAATGTCATTTTGATAAATAGCGGAAACAACAACCCGTTTATTCAGTGAAATATCTTTCATTGCTTTTATACGAAAAGGTTTCTTATGCCTAGTTAATTGGTCAACGATCCCTTCATCTGTAAATCTTTCAAAGATTGAAATGGGCCATTGTTTATTAAAGATGGTTTGCTTATTCACTTCATCATAATCCTCGGTAAAATAAGAACTATAGGCAATTAATGAAAACTGTGCGTCTTCAATAACAACAGGTTTTTTTAGTTGGATACTAATCATTTCAGCTATTTCTTCTATATTGGTAGAGGATTCTATTCTATCTAATTGTAAATCCATACTTTTATCCTCCTTACGAAATGGACATTCAAGTCGCATACCCCATATTATATTAAAAAAGACCTATGAAAGCCAATAGTATAAAAAGAGCAAAAAAAGACCTAGGCAACTTGCCTAGGTCGTTTCATTCTCTAGTAATTAAGATTTAATCACTCGTTGATATTCTTCGAAGTCTTCTTCCACTTTTTTCGGTGGTTTGCTAGTTAAAAGGCTAACCACAATTATAGCTAATAAGCTGATAAGGAATCCTGGAATTATTTCGTAAAGGGTATCAGATAAACCGGCTGCTGACCAAATGATGACTGTCGCAGTTCCGAAAATCATACCAGCTAGTGCACCCCAACTTGTCATACGCTTCCAGTATAAGCTAAGTAATACTAAAGGTCCAAATGCAGAACCAAATCCAGCCCATGCATAACCGACAAGATCGAGTATGGTGGAGTTTTTCTCCCATGATAATGCTAATGCAATGATAGAAATGA
Source organism: Cytobacillus kochii (assembly GCF_020171845.1). GTDB lineage: Bacteria > Bacillota > Bacilli > Bacillales > Cytobacillaceae > Cytobacillus > Cytobacillus kochii. The sequence continues at coordinate 497,610 of NZ_JAIVAM010000002.1, forward strand.
TGAGTACGGATAATCTACCAATGAATACAAGTTCTTTATCAGTAGCAGATTTACGTAAGAATGAATTATAGATATCTTCTGTTAAGGAACTAGATGTAACTAGTAATTGTGAAGATACGGTACTCATAATCGCGGCTAAAATTGCTGCAATAATTACACCGGTAATGAGAGGATGAAATAGAATTTCACCTAATAATATAAACACTGTTTCAGGATCATCTATCGTATATTGAGTATTGTTAAAATACCCAATACCTACAAAACCGATAAACATAGCACCGATAATTGAAAATACCATCCATATCATACCAATCCATGTTGCTTTCTTAACTTGCTTCACAGATTTAATGGCCATAAAGCGTACAATGATATGAGGTTGACCAAAATAACCAAGCCCCCATGCTAGTAAAGAAATAATACCGAGCGTAGAAGTGCCACGGAAAATATCCAGTAGTGCAGGATCAATTTCGCGAGCCGTATCAACCGCGACCCCTATCCCACCGATCTCGCTTAGTGCAACAATGGGAACAAATACAAGAGCGGTAACCATAATGAGCCCCTGTACCATATCGGTTAAACTAACAGCAAGGAATCCTCCAAATAAAGTATAAGCAATTGTTACCCCAGCAATAATTAAGAGTCCAGTATGGTAATTAAGGCCGAAGATACTTTCAAATAATACGCCACCAGAAACCATCCCAGATGATACATAAAATGTAAAGAATACTAAAATAACAACACCAGAAACCATTCGCAATATTTTGGCTTTTTCGCCAAAACGATTTTCTAAATAACCTGGAATAGTAATAGAGTCATTCGCAATTTCAGTGTACACACGTAATCGTGGTGCGACATAAACCCAGTTTAATAAGGCCCCAACTGTTAATCCTACAGCAATCCAACCCGAACTTAATCCTGTGGCAAACATAGCACCAGGAAGACCCATTACAAGCCAGCCACTCATATCTGAGGCTCCAGCACTAAGTGCAGTTGTTAATGGTCCTAAATCTCGTCCACCTAGCATATAATCATTTAAATTAGATGTTCTTTTATAGGAGTAATAACCTATATAAAGCATACCTAGCATATAAATTGCTATAGAAATTATAATTCCTGTTTCCATTCTTTTTCTCCTTCCACATTCCAATACAATTTTTTCTAGTTTAATAATTAACATTCCAAAAAAAGAGGGATTTTATTTATATAGAAAAGACAATAAAAAAAAGACGTTCAAATAGGGAGTCTCCCTCAAAATTTTTTTAGAAAGTCAATTATAGTAACTACCCAAATGCTCACCTTATTAATCATATATTTTTATATGAGCTATATCAATATATTTTCAACACAATGATATGGTCATTCTTTTGTCCCATATAGACAAAAGAAGATAATATTTAGTATATTAATGAATTTATGTACTGAATTTTTAAAATATTTTATTTACAATGTAATATATTTATATTTTAATAGTAATATGGTTTTGAAAAATGAATCAATTTCTCGGGGGGGCAAGGAAAATGAGAGGTTTAATGAAAAAATTGGTAGGACTTACAGCGCTTTCAAGTGTGCTTTTTTTAACCGCATGTGGAGGCGGTGGTAATGAAGAATCAAGTGGTGCTGAAGGAGGAAAGGTTTCAGCAGACGTTGGAGTGGTCTCCTTCTTAACTGGCTCAGGTGCTGCATACGGTGAAGCTATACAAGGTGGGTTAAAGTTAGCTCAGGAAGAAATAAATGCAAAAGGTGATGTGAAAATCAATCTAATCTTTGAAGATTCAGCAGGTAAGCAAGACCAAGCCTTAACTGCTGCTCAAAAATTAATTAACTCAGATAATGTAACAGCAATTATTGGTCCGACACTTAGTACAGAAATGAATGTCGTCGGACCAGAAGCAGACTTAAGTGGTGTGCCGATTATCGGAACGTCTACAACTGCTGAGGGGATCCCTCAGATTGGCGATTATGTTTTCCGTAATTCTATTCCTGAAGCGTTGGCTATTCCTGCATCAATGCAACAAGCAATAGACAAATATGATGTAAAAAAAGTGGCTATTCTTTATGGGAATGATGATGTGTTTACAAAGTCTGGTTATGACACGATGAAGAAAACAGCTGAAGAAATGGGACTTGAAGTCTTAACGACAGAAACGTTCCAAAAAGGTCAATCGGATTATAATGCCCAATTAACGAAGATTAAAAATTTGAATCCCGATTTAATTCTTGCTTCAGCGCTTTATAACGAAGGGGCAGTCATTATGGACCAAGCACGGAAAATGGGAATCGATGTCCCGTTTGTTGGTGGTAACGGATTCAATTCTCCGGAAGTTATCAATATTGCCGGTGAGTCTTCAAATGGGTTGATAGTAGCAACACCATGGTATAGCGAAAAAGAAGATGAAAAGGTACAGGAATTTGTTACGAAATTTGAAGAGGAACATGGTCATGTTCCAGATCAATTCGCTGCTCAAGCCTATGACGCATTATACATTCTAGCAGATGCACTTAAAAATGCCGGAAGTTCAGATCGTGATGCTGTAAGAGATGCATTAGCAAAAACAAAGGATTTTGAAGGAATTCTCGGCAATTTTTCTTTTGACGAAGAGGGCGATGTATTAATGGACCCTACGGTGTTAGTTATTGAAGGAGAAAAATTCGTTGAATTTAAGTAAGAAGAAAAATGTGTTAGAAGGTGAGACACCGTGTTAATAGAACAATTAATTAATGGACTAACATTGGGCAGCATTTATGCAATTGTTGCCCTTGGATTTACTTTAGTATTTGGCGTTTTAGGTATTATCAATATGGCACATGGCGAGATCTTTATGTTTGGAGCATTTATTGGAGTAATGATTACATCGACATTAAATGCGCCTTTATGGGTTGCTTTTCTAGGTGCAATCATTATTACGGCTATTATGGGTTACTTATTGGAGAGGTTTGCTTTAAGACCGTTAAGGCATAAACAAGGTGTATCACATCTAGCCCCACTAATAAGTACAATAGGTGTTTCTATTCTTTTAGAGAACTTATCACACCATCTTTTTGGTGCAGGGAATCATCCATTTAGAACAAGCTTTGCTGAAATCAGTTTTCAAATCGGATCAATTACCGTTTATTTAGTACAAATCGTTATTTTCGTCATTTCTATCGTGTTAATGCTCGTATTAACATTTTGGTTAGGTAAAACAAGAGCTGGAAAAGCATTAAGAGCAACGGCAGAAAATCTAGAAACGGCGAGTCTCTTAGGTGTGGATACGAAAAAAACCATTTTGATGACAGTAATCATTGCTTCAGCCATGGGGGGAATAGCTGGTATATTGGTCGGTATGGCTTTTAACTCAGTAACGCCGCAGATGGGTCTATCAATGGGCTTAAAAGGTTTAGCGATTATCATTCTTGGCGGAATGGGCAGTGTGAGAGGAGCCATGTTCGGTGGCCTCATTTTAGGATTAGCGGAAACCTTCATCGTTGTATACGGAGATTCAGGCTATCGAGATGCTATTGCATTCTTAGCTATTATTATTATTCTTCTCATTCGGCCTCAAGGGTTGTTTGGCCAGAAAATTTCAACGTAAGAAGGTGAACGCAGGATGCTAGCAGAATTAATTAATCCGTACTATTTACAAGTAGGTTGCTTTATTTTAATTAATATTATTTTAGGTATCAGTGTATATATAACACTATCAACAGGACAGTTATCATTGGCGAATGCTGGTTTCATGGGAATTGGCGCTTATACATCAGCACTATTAACGATTCATTTTGAATTGCCTATTATTATCGGTATTATCATCGGTGCATTGGTTGCCGCTTTATGTGGAGTACTTATTGGTATTCCAACATTAAGGCTTCAGGGTGTTTATTTAGCCATTGTAACCTTAGGTTTTGGAGAAGTTATTCGTGTGATTTTTGTCAATTGGGAAAGCGTAACGAATGGTTCAGTAGGTATATCAGGAATCCCTCATATAGGAAGAGAAATACTGAAAACATTACAAGGATTTGGCTTTCAACCGATTTCTATTGGATTACAAAATAATCAATTTATATTTTTAAGTATTTTTATCCTTCTATTATTAATTACCATTTTTGTGATTTGGTTTTTCAGAAGACAGCACCAATCAAGAGTGGGAAGAGCTTTTGCCGCAATCAAATTAGATGAAAAAGCTGCGGAATCAATGGGAATCAATATCACTTATTATAAGGTTTTAGCCTTTGCACAAGGTGCACTTGTTGCCGGTTTTGCCGGGGCAATGTATGCTCATATACTTGCTTATATTAGCCCTGCCGATTTTGCCTATCATCGTGCGGTTGAAATTTTAATCTTTGTTGTGTTCGGTGGTAGTGAAGTGATTTGGGGTCCAATATTCGGAGCATTCTTCTTAACATTAATGCCTGAGGTGCTAAGGTTTATTAGCGAGTATCGTTATATGATTTATGGACTGATTATCATTATTATGATGGCTGTCCGCCCACAAGGACTTATCGATGTGCCATTATTGAAGGCTTTAAGTAAAAAGGGTAGAAAAAGGGGGCAGAAGCATGGTACTGGAAATCACAAAAGTATGTAAAAATTTTGGTGGATTAAGTGCTTTGACTGATGTTACCTTCTCAATAAATGAGGGAGAAATATTTGGTTTAATAGGGCCTAATGGTGCCGGTAAAACAACGATGTTCAATTTGATTACGTCTATGTTTACACCAACTTCAGGACAAATTACTTTTAAAGATGAAGATATTACAACGATGAAATCACATAACATTACCGAAAAAGGGATATGCCGAACGTTTCAAAATATCCGCTTATTCCCTGAAATGTCGGCCCTAGAAAATGTCATGGTTGGGCAGCATTCCCGCACTCGCTCAGGTGTGTTAAAAAGCGTCTTTCGTACAGCGTCTCAAAAGAAAGAAGAAGCAAAAATAAAAGATATAGCAGAAGAACTTTTAGACTTTGTCGGATTATCTACTTTTTCTGATGTTACTTCAGAAAATCTCGCCTATGGACAACAAAGGCGGCTCGAGATTGCACGTGCACTTGCCAGTGAGCCAAAAGTACTCCTGCTTGATGAACCGGCAGCTGGTATGAATGAGACTGAAACAAGTGACCTATTTGATTTAATTAAGAAGATTCAACAGAAGGGCATAACGGTTTTAATTATTGAACATGATATGCCACTTGTGATGAAATTATGTGATCGCATAGCTGTATTAAACTTTGGCAAAAAGATTGCAGAAGGTACTCCATTTGAGATACAGAACCACCCAGAAGTAATTGAAGCTTATCTCGGTAAGGAGGAGGAAGATCAATATGCTTGAAGTTAGTGGTATTCATGCAGGGTATGGGAAAATTCAAGTGTTAAAAGATGTATCGCTAGAAGTAGAAGAAGGAACGATTGTAACCATCTTAGGGGCAAATGGCGCTGGGAAATCAACCACAATGAAAAGTGTATCCGGATTATTAAAACCTTCTGCAGGGAAGATCTCTTTTCTTGGTGAAGATGTAACGGGGTTACGCCCTGATCAGCTCTTAAGAAAGGGTATTGCCCTCGTTCCTGAGGGAAGACAGATTCTTGCAGGCATGACAGTGCTAGAGAATTTAGAAATGGGTGCTTATCATAGGAAGGATACGGAGATAGACTCAGATTTAAACAAAATGCTCGAGCGCTTTCCTATTTTGAAGGAACGAGAAAAACAGCTTGGGGGAACATTATCTGGTGGTCAACAGCAGATGCTTGCAATTGCTCGTGCGATTATGAGTAGGCCGAAATTGTTGCTATTAGATGAGCCTTCAATGGGATTAGCTCCACTTGTTGTTGCCGATATTTTTAAAATCATTAAAGAGATTAATCAATCAGGAACGACTGTATTGTTAGTAGAACAAAATGCGAGACAAGCTCTGAAAATCTCAGATAAAGGTTATGTGCTGGAAACTGGAAAAATGGTTGCAAGTGGTAATGCAACAGAATTATTAAGTGATGCGCGTATTATGGAAGCGTATCTTGGAAAGAAATCAAGTTAAACTAATGTAGTTCAACTTAGCATATAATCACATCCGAAGACTAGAGGAGACCGGTTAAAAAACGGTCCCTCTGGTCTTTTTATTTTGTGAATTTGTCTCAGTTTGATATTTGTAGTGATTATTGTCGATTTTTAAAAATAAGTGACAATAAATTGGAAGCGAGATGAAAAGGGAAATTTGGAGATAATGAGAAGGTGGGGCTTCATAGGCGTTTGAAGACTTGATCAATCTCTATAAAAAATGAAACTAGGGCAAAGAGGGGCATCTATTGAAAGTGAAATAAACAAATGTCATTATTGACTTTCATATTATCTTGTGAAATAATCTACCTAACGGTCGTTAGTTAAAGGAGTGTGATAATTGGTGAGTGCAGAACTGATTCGTGATGTTGCGCTAGTCCATTTCGCAGATAAGGGATATGAGGGAGCATCTTTACAGGATATAGCCACAGATGTAGGTATTAAGAAACCTTCGATATATGCTCATTTTAAAGGAAAAGATGACTTGTTTTTACATGTTGCAAACTATGTGTTTCAGCAGGAAAAGCGGAAGATGATTACCTTATTTGCTTCGAGGAAAGATCATTCATTAGAAGAGAATTTAGTTTATTTTTTTGATTGGATTGTCGAGGAAAACAAGCATAACGAGCATGCAAAGTTTTTACTGAGAGTGTCTTACTTCCCTCCAGCGAAACTTTATAATGAGTTAATGCGAATAGTCAATCCATTCTTTGCAGATATGGAACGGTTGTTAGCAAAATATATGAGGAAACACTCGAGTGAAGAAAATGAGCAAAAAAAGTATCTAAAGGAAGCACTTGCTTATATTACGATTGTTGATGGTGCGGTTATTGAACTTATTTTTAATGGAGAAGACAGCTATTACAGGAGAGTTCGAGCTATCTGGCCGATATACTTTAAAGGCGTACAAAGATAAACAACTAGAAAGAAGGGGTATAGATGACTAGGCATTGGTTACTTGTATTTATAGCAGGCGTGTTAGAGGTTGGTTGGGTTTCAGGATTAAAATATGCTCAAAACACACTAGAATGGATTGCTACTGGAATTATAATTACGTTAAGTTTTATAATATTAATTCTGGCTACGAAGCATTTACCAGTAGGAACTGTTTATGCAGTATTTGCTGGTTTAGGTACGGCTGGTACAGTAATTGTAGAAATGGCTGTTTTCGGGGAGCCATTTAAATTGATGAAAGTACTATTAATTATTATGCTTCTAGCAGGTGTGGTCGGGTTGAAGCTATTATCTGACCGTGCACCGGTTGAAAAAGGAGGATCTCAATAATGTACTGGATTGCCTTAGTTGTTGCAGGTTGCTTTGAGGTTCTCGGTGTATACCATTTGAAAAAAGTAGCTGAAAAGCAATGGAAATCTATCATTTTCCTAGCTTTATCATTTGCAATCAGTTTTTCTTTACTTTCATTTGCTATGACAGATATTGCTATGGGTACTGCTTACGCTATCTGGACAGGAATTGGTACCGTTGGAGCAGCGATAGTAGGAATGGTCGTTTTTAATGAACCGAGAGAATGGAAAAGACTTGTTTGTATTGCGCTTATCTTAGGCGCAGCAATTGGATTAAAATTAATCTCCTAGATGTGAAAATAAAAGGCAGCGAAGTTTACAGTCGCTGCCTTTTATTATGATGTTTTCTTTATTACTTTATTAACAGTTTCATTTACTTCATCACGAGTCATTTTTTCACGACCATCGACTAACGCTTTTAATGTTCCATGGGCAAGTGAAAGTGGTATTTGACAGAAATTCACGATTGTCTCTGTCTCGATACTCGCTACGTATTCGTCAGCTAGAGATAGATTTTTATGCGCATAATCAAACATATCATCTAGGCTATAACTATCTGGGAAAAAACTTACACCGCGTTCTGCATCTTCTTTATAATTTCTTAAAATGTTAACAGCTTGAAGTCCACGACCGAAACCAATTCCAAGCTCTTTATCGGCTTCAGTTCCGTCATACCATTTCCATATGTCGGTTAACATCACACCAACTAATCCAGCAACTGTATACGTATATTGATCAAGGTCCGCTTCTGATTGTATTTGCCAATCTTTATCAACCCAATCACCCATACCAGATGCCATGATTGCAGTTGATTCAACTACTTTTACTCTAATTTCATCTGGACAGAAAGAAATCCAATCATATAGGCGAAGAGTAACTTCCGGTAATTCGTTTTCAAATGGCTTGAACATCTCAATAAAGGTTTCTTTACTGTATTGAGCGGATCGAAGGACGTCACCGATATTATGCAATAGTTTGCTTTTTAAAGCTGGTTCCAAATCAGGATGATCTTCAATTTCATCAATTGCGCGCATACAAAGGTAAGCAGATGCAACGGTTTCTCGTAACTCTGTTACTAATAAGCTAATTGGAATGAAAAAAGTACGGCTTGTCTCTCTTAATGTTTCAATAACATCATTATGTAATTGTTGGTCGTGATTCGTATTTTTCACCTTTTATCGCATCCTTTAGTTTTATAATTATAAGTAAGTTACTTTTTTAACCATTTTGAGAATACAATACTCATGACATGATGCATGTTAGTATATGGATTACAAAGAAAATTTAGTCGTATAGTTAAAAAATCCCTTATGATTGAATAATAGGTTAAATGCTTAGTAAGCATTGAAAAATGGTCAAGATTAGTATGCTAAATTGTGTTAAGAACGAAGAACACCTTTTGAAAAAATCAATGTTCTCTACCTCTAAAAATTTTAACATAACATTAAAGAAATAAAAATCAGAATGAATTATTTAAAAATTATGTAAAAAGGTATATGATAGTTCATATCTATTTAGTTAAACGAAGTATTAGTTTGGGGGAAAGCTATGACAAAGATACTCAAATTTATTAAACCTTATCGAGTCGCGGCATATATTGCATTAATACTTATGCTTATTGAGTTATCAGTTGAATTGCTTCAACCATTATTAATCGGCAAAATTATTGATGAGGGTATTCTAAATAATGATATGAGTGTGGTCCTTTATTGGGGAGGTATGATGCTCCTACTCTCATTAATTGCCTTCTTCTCAGGGATTACAAACTCATATTATGCTGCATACGTTGGACAAAATTTAGGATTTAGTATTCGAAAGAAACTAATGAAAAAGGTGCAATCTTTTTCATTCACCAACTTTAATACTTTTCCTCACGCATCCTTGATTACAAGAATGACTAATGATGTGACACAAGTGCAAAATATCGTGTTTATGGGCTTAAGAATTATGTTAAGGGCTCCTTTACTCATTATAGGTAGTCTTATATTAGCTGTCCTCGTGAATTGGCAATTAGCGCTTATTTTTCTAATTACCATACCGGTTGTAGTGGTCTTCCTTGTTATTGTGATGACTAAAGGCGGTAAGATGTTTAGGTCTGTTCAACAAAAACTGGATACAGTCAATAATGTCATGCAGGAGAGTTTAATAGGATTAAGGTTAATTAAAGCGTATAACCGCAGAACTCATGAAGTAAAAAAGTTTATGAATGTAAGTAATAACTTAAGGGAACAAACAGCAAGCGCTCTAAGATTGATGGAAGCAGCTATGCCTGCATTACTATTCATAATGAATGTTTGTATTATCTTTATTTTATGGATCGGTAGAGAACAATTGCAAGCGACAAATATAGAAGTCGGGGAAGTCGTTTCAATTATTAATTATGCTACGAGAATGACTACTGCCTTTTCAATGTTTTCATTCATCATTATGGCTTTTTCGAGAGCGCGTGCTTCATCTGAGCGGATTGTTGAAGTACTTGAAGCGAAGATTGATTTAGAAGATGAAGAAGATGGCAAAAGCCTTGAGCAGTTAAAAGGAGCGGTTACATTCGAGCATGTCTCATTTAGGTACCCAGGGATGTCTACATATGTCTTAAAAGATATTAGTTTTCATATTCGTCCAGGAGAAACTGTCGCTATATTGGGTAGTACAGGTGCTGGTAAAAGTTCTATTCTACAACTTATTCCTAGATTATATGATCCTACTGAAGGTGCAGTTTATGTGGATGGCATGAATCTGAAAGATATTAAAATGGATGATTTACGAAAGAGAATTGGTTTTACCCCACAAGAGTCCATCTTATTTAGTGGGACAGTAGAAGAAAACTTAGCATGGGGTAAATCAGACGCGACTTTATCTGAAATGAAAGCGGCAGCACAAGACGCGCAAATACATGAAACCATTAATGATCTTAAAGATGGCTATGAAACAAAATTAGGACAAAAAGGAATTAATCTATCAGGAGGTCAAAAGCAAAGATTATCGGTTGCTCGTGCTTTAATAAGAAAGCCTAATATTCTCATATTGGATGATAGTACGAGTGCTTTGGATTTACAAACAGAGTCCAAAGTATTGGATGCGATTGATAAATATAAATGTACTTTATTTATTGTCACACAAAAATTAAGTACAGCCAAGAGAGCGGATAAAATTATGCTTATAGATGATGGAAAAATCATTGAAGAGGGAACACATGATCAATTGATGAATACATCTACTCTTTATCGAGAAATAGCTTATTCTCAGTCAGAACAGGGGGCTATGAATAGTGTTTACTAAAATAATGGCCCCATTCAAACAACCAAAGATACATAATCAAATAAACGATAGGAAGAAAAAGCAACGTAAGCCGAATGACTTCGGTGCGGTCATTAAAAGAATTTGGTCTTACCTTGCCGTCTATAAAACACGGCTATTATTACTCTTTTTTATGATTGTCATTAGTTCAGCGATGTCTTTACTTGGTCCATTTTTAGTAGGAATAACAATAGATACTTTTATAGAAGAAAATGAAGCGGTTGTTTTCGTTTGGTTATTACTAGGTTTACTTGTAACTTATATCGTTCAATCATTGTCACTATGGCTACAAAACTATTGGATGATCGGTGTGTCTCAAGATACTGTATTTAATATGCGCGCAGATTTATTCCGACAAATACACCGCTTACCTGTAGCTTTTTTTGACAAAAGACAACTTGGGGAATTGATGAGTAGGATTACAAATGATATTGAAAATGTTAGTGCGACTTTAAATAGTTCAATTATCCAAATCATATCTAGTGTTTTCACACTCGTTGGTACGATTGCAGTCATGTTATGGTTGAGTCCGTTGCTAACAATTCTGACTCTTTTAATCATACCGATGATGTTCTATGGAATGAAATGGATTACGAAGCGAACAAGTATGTTGTTTAAAGAACAGCAAAAAAACTTAGGAGAAATGAATGGCTATATTGAGGAATCCATTTCTGGGCAGAAATTAATCAAAATGTTTTCACAAGAAGAGAAAGTGATGGATGATTTTTTGCATAAAGCAGAAAACCTAAGAATTTCTGGATTTTGGGCACAAACATTCTCAGGGTTTATTCCTAAGTTGATGCATTTATTGAATAATTTCAGCTTTGCCGTCATTGCTGCGATTGGCGGGATACTCGCATTAAACGGTGGAGTGAGCATTGGCACAATTGTTGTTTTTACCGAGTATTCTCGACAATTTACAAGACCACTCAATGATTTAGCCAATCAATTTAATACGTTATTATCTGCCATTGCTGGAGCTGAAAGAGTTTTTGAGCTGATTGATGAAAAAGATGAATTAACAAGTGAAAAAGATAAGCAGATGCTTGAAAATGTAAATGGTGAGGTTATTTTTGATAACGTGTCGTTTACTTACGGGGAAGACAGAGAAATACTTTCCCATATATATCTTGAAGCCCGTCCTGGTGAGACTGTTGCTTTAGTAGGTCCAACAGGCGCAGGTAAAACAACCATAATTCAACTTATTAGTCGTTTCTATGAAGTGAGTAAAGGGAGAATATTATTAGATAATCATGATATCTCCACAATACATAAAGAGAGCTTACGATCCCATATGGGCTTTGTTCTGCAAGATTCCTTTCTTTTTCAAGGGACCGTTAAGGATAATATCCGCTATAGTCATCTTGAGGCAACGGATGAGGGTGTTATTCAAGCTGCAATGAAGGCAAATGCTCATTCATTTATTATGAAATTACCACAACAGTATGATACGACTTTGAGTTTTAATGGCAGCGGGATTAGTCAAGGACAGAAACAATTAATTAGTATCGCCCGTGCTTTTTTGGCACAACCAAAAATTTTAATTTTAGACGAAGCTACGAGTAATATTGATACAGTAACAGAAGTGAAGATTCAACAAGCATTACAAAAGTTAATGATTAATCGAACATGTTTTGTCATTGCCCACCGGTTAAATACTATTCAAAATGCGGATAGAATCTACGTATTAAAAGATGGAAAAATAATAGAAGAGGGTACACATCAATCATTGATGAAAGAAAAAGGTTTCTATCATCAGTTGCAAAATAGTAAAGAAAGAAGTGGTTAATTAAAGATGCCAGTACATCAACCTTTTGTTTGATGTACTGGCATCTTTTTTGTTGAGAAAATAAATTTAATGTCTTTGCTGAAGGGGGTTTTTGGCTGCACGATCAGCACGTTTAAATTCTTTTGCATATGTAACTTCTTGCATGCTTGAAAGACCACTAAAGCTCCGTTCTTTCCTCTTTTTATCATTTGCCATAACATTCACCCTTTCTTATTAGTAGTAAACTTTACTAGATTGCCCTATTTTAACGAGTATCATACGAGGGAAGTAAGGGATGAGGAGAATAAAAGTGTTCGAGAAGGGGAGAGAACCGCGAAGGGCTTGACTTTCAGAAGGGAAAGAAACTGGGAGTGTCGCAAAAGGAAGAATAGCCTTCCTGTCGTCCTCAAAAGAGTAAAAAGAGAACTGCAGACAAGTTGTGTATATGTGTAAATGCAGCAAGAAAAGGGAGAGAACTGCGTAAGACGTAATACGTGCAAAAGACAGTAAGAAAAGGGAGAGAACTGCGTAAGACGTAATACGTGCAAAAGACAGTAAGAAAAGGGAGAGAACTGCGCGTAAAACGTAGATACGTGCAAAAAGTAGCAAGAAAATGGAGGGAATTGCGCGCAAAACGAAGATACGCGCAAAAGACAGTAAGAAAAGATAGAAAACTGCGCGTAAAACGAAGATACGCGCAAAAGGCAGTAAGAAAAGGTAGAAAACTGCGCGCAAAACGAAGATACGCGCAAAAGACAGTAAGAAAAGGAAAAGAATGCGCGCAAAACGAAGATACGCGCAAAAGACAGTAAGAAAAGGTAGAAAACTGCGCGCAAAACGAAGATACGCGCAAAAGACAGTAAGAAAAGGAAAAGAACTGCGCGCAAAACGAAGATACGCGCAAAAGGCAGTAAGAAAGAGGGAGAGAACTGCGCGTAAAGCGGTTTTAAATCCAAAAAATCACAAAAAAGCAGTTGTGTATTAATTTCCATAGGAGTACAAACAATCAAAAAGTACTTTGCTAGCATGAAATTATACAGAAATTTACGAGAGTGAGGAAATAGGAGAAATCACCGTCCTCAAAAAAGGATCATGCCCCAGCTCGTCGTAGGGAAGGATTTCTTCTCCGAAAAAGTTCAATAAACTTAACGGAGAAGCACGGCGAATGGATAAACCACCACTCTTAGTAGAAAAGTGGTTAAAAGAAAAAATCAGAGCAAAAAAGGGGAAATAAATGGTCTATTTACGTAAACAAAAGATACGTGAACACTCTAAAGAATCACGTATCTTCTTTATTTAATCAACAGAGTGTATTTGTAACATCAAAATATAAAAGCTACTTTTGATAAATATCTTTTAATGCTTCTTTTAAATGAGTAAAATGAAAAGGGTAATCATGACTCAGAAGTTTTTTTGGTGTAACTTTTTGCCCTTCAGTTACGAGCATACTCATTTCACCAAGGATAGCTCTTACTGCAAATGAAGGGACAGGTAGCCAATGTGGTTTATGGAGCACAGAGCTTAAAATATGGCCAAACTCATTCATGGTTACTGGGTTTGGAGCAGTAAAATTGACGGGACCTTCTATTGATTCATGTTCAATCATATAAACGATTGCGGAGATAACGTCATTAATATGAATCCAAGAAAGCCATTGATTACCACTACCAATTCTACCTCCAGCATAGAGTTTATAAGGAAGCGCCATCTTAGGTAACGCCCCTGCATTTTTATCGAGAATGATGCCAAAACGACAACATACCGTGCGTATATTCCAATCTTTTTCGGCAGTTTTTGCTATATCCTCCCAGTTCTTAACGACAGTACTTAAAAAATCCTCACCAGAATAAGGACTTGCCTCGTCAAATGTACGCTTTTCTGATGTGCCATAATAGCCAACAGCACTTGCATTAATAAGGGTGTATGGCTTTTCGTTTAGATAATTGATTAGGCGTATTACCTCATTTGTAGCATGCATTCGACTATGGTATATTCTTCTTTTTCTTTCTTCAGTCCAACGACCACTGTTGATTGATTCCCCAGCTAAATTAATGAGGACATCTATTCCTTCTAGCATTTCTTCTGGTTCATCCCCTTCATTTAACCATTGAACAAAGTGGAGACCTTGTTTTTCTTGCTTCTTTTCTTTATTTCTCGTAAGGATATAAACTTGGTGATTTTTTTGTAATAATTGGTCAGTTAGTTTTTGTCCAATAAAGCCCGTTCCACCTGTTAAAGCAATTTTCATGTTGACCCCTCCGCAAAAATTCTCTTCTATTTCTAATTGAATTCAATGAAAAGTGGATTAAAACCTGTTTTTTTTGTGGTAAAGTTAAAGTGAGGTGAGGATATGCCTACAATTACTAAAATTACGATTCAAAAGAAAAATAAAGATCGCTACAATATCTATACCGACAGTGAGCATGGAGAGACGTATGCCTTCAGTGTGGATGAAGATGTGTTAATTAAATATAATATGAAAAAAGGGAAAGAGATTGATTCCTTACTCATCGGAGAAATTCAATTCCAAGATGAGATTAGAAAGGCGTACAATACGGCCATCCATTATCTTTCTAGTAGAATGCGTTCTGAATCTGAAGTTCGTACACATTTAATCAAGAAAGAATATGCTGTTGAGTTGATAGATGAAGTGATCCATAAATTATATCAATACCAATTCTTGAATGATGAAGAATTCGCTATTGCATTTGTGAGAACACAAAAGAATACAACAGATAAAGGTCCAAATATAATTAAACATGAATTGAAAGATAAAGGTATAGCTGAAAATATCATACAGGATGTTTTAGAACTATACCCAAAGGAAGAGCAAGTTGAAACAGCCATTTCTCTTTGTCAGAAATATACGCTTAAATATAAAAAAGATTCCTCAAGAATGATGCAACAAAAAATAGAGCAAATGTTAACGAGAAAAGGCTTCAGTTATGATATGATTCAGTTGGCACTTGAAGAAATACAATTAGAGAAAGACGATGATGAGGAGATGGGAGCTCTGAAACGTCAAGCGGAAAAAATAAGTAGAAAATATAATCATGAAGAACCATTCATCTATGAGCAAAAGTTAAAGCAAGCGTTATTTCGAAAAGGGTTTCCTTTGCATTTAATTGATGCCTATTTAAAAGAAAATAAAGATGTATGAGGAGGTCTTTTTACTATGCAAGAAAAAAGATATAGCCAATTGAGCGAATATGAGCTAAAACAAGAAATTGCTCAATTAAGAGAAAAATCTAGAAAAGCTGAGCAATTAGGCATGGTTAATGAATTCGCTGTTCTAGAGAGAAAAACAGTGATGGCTAAGTCATATTTGCTTAATCCCGATGACTTTCTTAAAAATGAAATATATGAAATAGAGGGAGATCCAGGCTCTTACTTTAAAATTGATTATATGAATGGTGTTTTTGCTTGGGGTTATCGCTTAGCTGGAGAAAAAGAGCAAGAAGCATTACCGATTGCCATGCTCGGCAAGTTGAAAAATCTTTAAAAAGAGGATGACATTTATCATCCTCTTTTAGTGTTAAGGGGTTTTTTGTAAAGTTCGCTTGAGCTTAATAAGATTTTGCGTTTGTTGTGTTTCTCCATTTACTTGGTAATGTGCCTTTTTCGGATTGAAATGTCCGGATGCAAACGGACTGTTAAATTCGTTTTCACCAAAGATTTCTTTTTTGTTTACCATGTAAATTAACCCCCTAAGTTTAATAATCAGTTGTATTGCTATTGCGATTTGATGATGCCTTCATCCGTTCCTGTGGCTGTGTTTGTATCGTTCCATCTGCTCTTTTTGAAGCAAACTCAGCTTTGGCACGTGGTTCACCGTCAAACTTATTGTGGTTTTGATTAGGGAAATGAGCGGCTTTATTACGCATCGTTTTTGCCTCATTTCTAAAATTATTTGCGAAGTCATTTATTCAACTTCGCCTATTCATTAGTATAAGCAAATACGTATCTCACACACGGAAAAAATAAATTGGAAGTAGGGTAAAAAATGAATGAATTTCAAAATAAACTTCTTAATCGTTTATTGGAGATAAATGATCAATTGTCTGTTCACATTGCCAGAACATGGATTGAATTGCTTTGGGAGGATTTTGAAGCGACCTATGCGAAGGCAGGAAAAAAATATCAGGGTGAAGAGATGACTGCTAAAGTAGTCAGCCAATGGATTGAAAATCATGGGGCTAAATTACATGAGTTTATCGCAAAAAATCCAAAATATAAACATTTACTTGAGGAAGATAAAAATAAAATGAATTAAGCCATAAAAGAGAGCTCCCCCATTGGTTAATAGGAGCTGATAGGGGGAGCTTCTTTATGGTGTTTGCACATTTACTTTTTAGTTTGTAATAATATCTAATTTCTTCTTCAATTTCTCCTCACTAAATATCCAGCCGGTATATGAGTTGATGATCGTTAAATCCTTGTCTAAATGGGCAACAGCAACAAATGGATAATATTCATTGCTACGATATCTTAAATCGATAAATCTTATTTCTACAATGTTTTCGATTGTCTCAATTTCCCATCTATACACTGGAGAAAAGGAAAGAAAGGCAGAAATATTCTTATCTTTCGTTGCTGCGTTAAAAATCGGTGTTTTTGGTATAGGTACACGCTTAAACTGATCAACAATACGAACTTGACCTCTAAGGGCGCGTCCAACAAAAAAGCTATCTTTATTTTTTATAGCAATTCTCCATTGGTTGTATTTCATAGTTGGTGATATAATGATTTCTGTTGCGTCAGGGATGAGCTTTTGAACTTTCGCTTCAACGGATTTCTTTGCAAAATAACGTAAAACATAATAAATAAATAAAATACAATAAATCACTAGGAATGTATATCCTGGGTCCATTCCGAATATCCACAGAAACAAGCCGAAGATGTGCATGGCAAAAATAAACGGATCAAATGTATTGATCATACCTAATGCTACCCATCTTGATGAAAATGGCCTTAAAGCTTGTGTGCCATAAGCATTAAAAATATCGACAAATACATGTAAAAATACAGCTATAAAGGTCCATAACCAAAGGTGAAAAAGGTTTGTTTCCGGAAAAAATAAATAAATAACACCTGTTATAAGTAATGGCCATAGTATCACGGCTGGAATGCTATGAGTAACACCCCGATGATTTCTAATATATGAAGCATTATTTTTTAATTTTAATATGGTATCGATATCTGGTATTTGTGATCCAATTATTGTACCGACCATTACACTTGCTGCTGTTATTGAACTATTGGCAACAACGGGATCAAGTGTTGCAAGTCCTCCTAGCGCCAGTCCCATGACTACGTGAGTTCCGGTATCCAAAAGAGGAATTCCTCCTTTTTGTTTTTAACATTTTATATAGTATATTCCCTAATTAACATAGTTTCAAATCATGGAGGTTAAAAAAAATGAACAATTCTCAACTAAAAGATAATCCTATAGATATTTATGCATTTCAACAGGATTTATTATCTTGGTTTGAAAAAGAGCAGAGAGACCTACCATGGAGAAAGGATAAAGATCCATATAAAGTATGGGTGTCTGAAATCATGCTCCAACAAACAAGAGTCGACACCGTTATCCCGTACTTTTTACGTTTTATGGAGGCATTTCCTACAGTGAAAGATCTTGCAGAAGCGGAAGAAGAAAAGGTGCTGAAACTTTGGGAAGGTCTTGGTTATTATTCTAGGGCAAGAAATTTACAATCTGCAGTCAGAGAAGTACAGGAACAGTATGACGGAGTAGTACCTAACAATATTAAGGATATTTCTGCATTAAAAGGTGTTGGCCCTTACACTGCTGGTGCGATATTAAGTATTGCTTATGGTGAGCCAGAACCTGCAGTTGATGGTAACGTGATGCGTGTTCTTTCACGTATTCTCATGATCGAAGCTGATATCGCTAAAGCTTCAGCGAGAAAAATATTTGAAGCAGCGGTAAGAGAGTTAATTTCTCATGATAACCCATCGTATTTTAATCAAGCTTTAATGGAGTTAGGTGCGCTTATATGCACGCCAACTTCCCCATCTTGCTTATTATGCCCCGTGAGAGATCATTGTCATGCTTTTTATGAAGGTAAGCAAGCGGAATTACCTGTAAAAACAAAAAAGGTGAAAAATAAGCATGTTCAGATTGCTTCTGCTATCCTCACTAATCGTAAGGGGCAGATATTAATCCGTAAAAGACCAAATAAAGGATTGTTAGCTAATTTATGGGAGTTTCCGAATGAAGAAATTCATCTTCAAATCGATTCAGATAAACAGCAACTCCAAAATCAATTATCTAAGTCATACGATACGCATTTGAAAATTAATCAGCGAATTGGTCAAATTGATCATGTGTTCACGCACCTTACTTGGCATATCAATTTGTATGAAGGGGAAATTCATTCAGTAACTGAAACAGAGAATGTAAAATTAGTATCCTTAGAAGAAATAAAAAAATATCCATTTCCCGTCTCCCATCAAAAAATGTTGAAGCAGTACATGCAGTATAAGGGGATAATGGATGAATGAGATTGTCAATCATAACACAACAAGATAAAATGGGTACGATGGAAGAATTGAACATTGAAAGGAGCAAGTTTTTAGATGAATGAAAGAAAAGTTGCACTAATTACAGGAAGTAGCAGAGGCATTGGCAGAGCTACTGCATTGAGACTTGCACAAGAAGGTTATGATATTGTTTTAAACTATGCTCGTAGTCGATCACAAGCGGAAGAAGTCGCTCGGGAGATCGAATCATTAGGAAGAAAAGTAGTAACAATTAAAGCAAATGTCGGCGATAATGAAAAAATAAAATCAATGTTTGCGCAAATAGATGAAACCTTTGGCCGTCTAGATGTTTTCATTAGTAATGCTGCATCCGGCGTACAAAGACCAATTATGGAATTAGAGGAAACTCATTGGAATTGGACAATGAATATTAATAGTAAAGCGTTGTTATTTTGTGCGAAAGAAGCAGCTAAGTTAATGGAGAAAAATGGCGGTGGAAAGATTGTCAGCATTAGCTCACTAGGTTCTATTCGCTACTTGGAAAATTATACTGTAGTCGGTGTTTCTAAAGCTGCTGTAGAGGCTTTAACAAGATATTTAGCTGTTGAATTAGCACCGAAAAATATATGTGTAAATGCCGTCTCAGGTGGAGCAGTGGATACAGAGGCATTAAAACATTTTCCAAATAGAGAAGAGTTGTTAGCTGAAGCAAGTGAAAAAACGCCAGCAGGTAGAATGGTCTCTATTGATGATATGGTCAACTCGGTCATGTTTTTAGTATCTGATGATGCCAGCATGATTCGCGGACAAACGATAATAGTGGATGGTGGCATCTCATTATTAGTTTGATGTAATATTCAGAATATAATTACTTCGAAAAAAATGGATAATTCCTCTCGCTCTGGTTAAATTAATGAGCGTGGAGGTGATTAGGATGGCTAAAAAGCAAAATCAACAACAACAAAACCAACAACAATATAATCAAGAATTTGCGAGTGAAACAAATGCTCAAGAAGTAAGACAACAAAATCAACAAGCTGAAGCTAATAAGCAAAAAGCGAAAAACCAAAACAACCAAAATCAACAATAGTTTTTCATTAAAAGGCGCTCCTTTTTTCAAAGGGGTGCTTTTTTATATTTAGTCTTCTCTTATTTCGACAAAAGTTCTATCTCATCAACAATAATCTGCAAAGGAATCGATACAAAAAAGATAGAATAGTTTAGAAAAGACTTTAAAGGCTGGTGTATTTTTATGAATGAATTTCAAGCATTGGTTGAAGATCAAATGAAAACAATGGATCATTTACTTTATTTGCAAAGTGAAGTGGAGCGATGTCATGAACTTCAAAATGAACTTTCTCGTTTACGCTCTAGAACAGCTGTAAGTGATATTCACAGTGAAATCCAAAAAATGAAAGATGAATTAGATGAAATTGTGGCTGTATTTGAACAGCAAACGAATGAAGTGGTGAAATTGTTTCGCAAACAAAATATGAAAAATACGAAGATTATCGTTTAGTAAACATATGTTAAAGGCAAGAATGATACAATAGGATGAGCATTACATACTTAATTACTGCTTAATCTGCCGACAATTAAGCTGTCTTTGTTTTAAAATTCATTTTTTAACGTTATAATAAATAGAAAATAGGATCTGCACTTTGTTACCTTTAATCATCAATCAACTTATCGGAAGCATTATAGAAGGTAATAAGTTTGAGAGGATGTCCTTTTTAATAAAAGGTTCCAAAGCTTCCAGAAAGGAAAGTAGGGGAAAAGAATGGCGGTACCCATAGAAGGTGAACCGGTACAAATTCATAGTTATAAACATAATGGGCACATCCATCGCGTCTGGGAAGAGTCAACAATCCTTAAAGGTACGCAAAACTTAATTATTGGAGCAAATGATCGTACAATGGTTACTGAATCAGATGGTCGAACATGGATTACGAGAGAACCGGCAATCTGTTATTTTCACTCACAATATTGGTTTAATATTATCGGAATGCTGAGAGAAGATGGCGTGTACTATTATTGTAATTTAAGCTCTCCTTTTATTTACGATGGAGAGGCGGTTAAGTATATTGATTACGATTTAGATATTAAAGTTTTTCCGGATATGACGTTTAATTTATTGGATGAAGATGAATATGAGCGTCATCGGCAAGAAATGCGTTATCCCACGCCGATTGATAAAATCTTGTGGGCAAATGTGGACAAGTTGATATTCTTAATTAGACAACGAAAAGGTCCTTTTGCACCGGATTTTGTGGATGGTTGGTATGAAAGATACTTGACTTACCGAAGATAAAATGTTTTATTTGCGCCTGTTGATATGATAAACAACAGGTTTTTATTTGGCATGAAAAATAAATGGTATTATCTTTACATAATGAATATCTAGAAGGCTTGAAGAAGAAATGAATCATGATAATCTGGATAGATTAAAAGATAAAAGATCAAAAAGGGTGACAGGCTAAAATTGAACATAATTAATAGATATATGCATTTTGTTAAGCCGTATCGCCTACAGATTTTCTTAACAATACTAATTGGTATTGTGAAATTTGCAATACCATTATTAATCCCGCTGTTAATTAAATATGTAATCGATGATATAGTCGGAAATGATGCGCTTACACAACCTGAAAAAATGACACAACTTTTAACGATCATGGGTATAATGTTGATTGTTTTTGTAATTGTAAGACCACCAGTAGAATATTATCGACAATATTTCGCACAATGGGTAGCGAGCAAGATTTTATTTGATATTAGAGATAAACTTTTTACTCATATTCAGAAATTAAGCTTTAAATTTTATGCGAATAATCGATCGGGCGAAGTGATATCTAGAATCATAAATGATGTAGAGCAAACAAAGAATTTTGTTGTTACAGGTCTGATGAATTTATGGCTGGATATGGCCACTATTATTATAGCTGTTGCAATAATGTTTACGATGAATGTTAAATTGACGATTGTATCGCTTATTTTAATGCCGTTCTATGCATTAAGTGTAAAGTATTTCTTTGGAAATTTACGAAGGTTAACAAGAGATCGATCACAAGCTTTAGCTGAGGTTCAAGGTTATTTACACGAGAGAGTTCAAGGAATGGCCGTTATTAAAAGTTTTGCCACAGAAGATTATGAACAAAGAAATTTCACGAAGCATAACAGTAACTTTTTATCAAAAGCTATTGATCATACAAAGTGGAATGCAAAAGCATTTGCAGTCGTGAATACAATTACTGATATTGCGCCACTACTAGTAATTGCCTTTGCTGGATATCAAGTAATACAAGGTCAAATTACTTTAGGTGTTATGATGGCATTTGTAGCTTATATTGACCGTTTATATAATCCACTTAGAAGGCTAGTCAATTCCTCGACAACATTGACACAAGCTATTGCTTCAATGGACCGTGTGTTTGAATTAGTTGATGAAAAATATGATATTGATGATAAAGAAAATGCTATCCCTTGTAGAAATGTAGCTGGCCATATCGAGTTCAAAGATGTTCTTTTTAAATATAATAATGAAGATGGTGCTGTTCTTCGTAATATTAATTTAGATGTGAAACAAGGGGAAACCATTGCTCTCGTTGGAATGAGTGGTGGAGGGAAATCTTCACTAGTTAGTTTAATTCCACGCTTTTATGATGTTTCAGGTGGGCGAATATTACTTGATGGTGAAGATATTCGTTCTTTCCAAGTAAGAAGTTTACGAGATCATATTGGTATGGTACTACAAGATAATATTTTGTTTAGTGAATCAGTAAAAGCAAATATATTACTCGGAAAGCCTGATGCTAGTGATGAAGAGGTCATTAGAGCAGCTAAGGCAGCTAATGCCCATGGATTTATAATGGATTTGCCTGAAGGGTATGAAACGAAAGTGGGAGAACGAGGAGTAAAGCTTTCCGGTGGACAAAAACAACGAATTGCCATTGCACGTATTTTCTTGAAAAACCCTCCAATTCTTATATTAGATGAGGCGACCTCAGCATTAGACTTAGAAAGCGAACATCTTATTCAAGAAGCATTAAATGATTTGGCAACGGATCGAACGACGTTTATCGTTGCTCATAGATTATCTACAATCACACATGCCGATCGCATTGTTGTCGTTGAATATGGTGAAATTGTGGAAACGGGCACACATGAGGAATTAATGGAGAGACAAGGTCACTATTATAAGCTTTTTCAAGTACAACAACTTGAATCTTAATTATAAGGTAATACGAATGAAATCACATTCATGTAAAATTCTTCTTAGAATTTAGACATGTATGTGATTTTTTAGTTTCGTTGGCTTGAGTAGTATCCGATAACAGGTAGTGCTTAAGATAAAACTAGATTGTGAATACAGATCAGACTGGTGCCTCCCTTCTCTATAAAATATCTAATTGCTATTTTATTATATTAATAATTGTAAAATTCCGAATAATACTTTAAAACATTAATAAACTAGCGTAATTTTTGAGAATTATAATTATATTTAAATATTTCTGAAAAAACGATAGACTTATTCTTACATATTTTATAAAATATTAAAAAACGGAGGGAGAATGTAGAAGAAACTGTTAAAGGGGTGACATAGTGACGCAATCTCCGGTATTAGAGGTAAGAAACCTAGAAACTTCGTTTGTAACTAAAGACGGAGAAGTAACCGCCGTCGATCAGGTAAGTTTTACTATTCATAAAGGAGAGGTAATAGGTATTGTTGGTGAATCAGGTTGTGGTAAAAGCGTAACATCATTGTCTATTATGAAGCTTGTGCCGCAACCACCTGGGAAAATAGTTGGCGGGGATATACTACTTAACGGTGAGAATATAGTAGGGGCAAATGAAAAAAGAATGAGAGAAATTCGTGGTAATGAAATCGCTATGATTTTCCAAGAGCCGATGACTAGCCTCAATCCGCTTTTTAAAATAGGGGAACAAATGACAGAAGGCATCAAAATACATATGAAAAAGTCAAAAAAAGAAGCAAATGAAATCGCACTTAAAATGCTAAAGCTAGTAGGCTTACCAAGGGCAGAGGCGATAATGAAAGAGTATCCACATCAGTTGTCTGGGGGAATGAGACAGCGGGTAATGATAGCCATGGCACTGTCCTGTAATCCCGAAGTACTAATAGCTGATGAACCAACAACTGCTTTGGATGTAACCATTCAATCGCAAATTCTTGGTCTAATGAAAGAGCTAAATAAAACGTTGCAAACTTCTATTATGATGATTACGCATGACCTTGGCGTAGTGGCGCAAATGTGTGAGCGTGTCATTGTAATGTACGCAGGACAAGTGGTAGAAGAAGCAAAGGTTGGAGATTTATTTAAGAACCCAAAGCATCCTTATACACAGGGCTTGTTAAAGTCGGTTCCAGATATTAGGGGAGAGCATTCGAGATTATATTCTATTCCGGGCAATGTACCGAAGCCGGGGTCAATTACAAAAGGTTGCCGTTTTGCTGAAAGATGTGAATTTGCTCATGAACGCTGCGTCATGGAAGACCCTGTATTGTTTATGGAAGATGGTGAAGAGCATACCGTAAGATGCTTTCTACATGAGAAGAGGAGGGAAGTCTCATGAGTAAAGCAATATTAGAAGTAGAAAATTTAAAAAAATATTTTCCGATTACTGCTGGGGTATTTAATCGCAAAGTTGCGGATGTAAAAGCAGTAGATGATATTAGCTTTTTTGTTAATGAAGGAGAAACATTAGGGATCGTTGGTGAATCGGGTTGTGGGAAGTCAACAACTGGAAGGATGTTAATGAGATTAATTGAGCCAACGGAAGGGAAAATTTCATTCAACGGTAAAGAAATTACAAAATTATCAGATTATGAAATGAGAAAATTGAGAAAAGACATGCAAATGGTCTTTCAAGATCCGTTTGCTTCACTCAATCCACGTCACTCAGTCGAACAAATATTAGAAGAACCTTTAATTGTTCATGGGATTGGAGATAAAGCTACACGGAAGAAGCAGGTAAGAGAGATGCTTGAAGTTGTTGGATTAAGCGGTTACCATGCTAAGCGCTATCCCCATCAATTTAGTGGGGGTCAACGACAACGGATTGGAATTGCGCGCGCATTAATGACCAGACCCAAATTAATTATTGCTGATGAACCTGTGTCTGCTCTAGATGTATCCATACAGGCACAAGTATTGAATTTATTAGAAGACTTACAAAAAGAATTCGGTCTGACCTATATATTTATCGCTCATGACCTAGGGGTGATCAAACATATTAGCGACCGTGTAGGGGTTATGTATTTAGGTAGAATGGTTGAGTTAACAACCGCTAAACAATTGTATGATAAGCCACTTCATCCATATACAGAAGCACTTCTAAGTTCCGTTCCGGTCCCTGATCCAGAAATAGCTGTTGCTCAGGGAGTGCTATCTGGAGATATCCCTAACCCTGCTGATCCACCAAACGGTTGTGCTTTCCATACGAGATGTTCAAAATGTATGGAGATTTGTAAGCAAGAACGACCTCTTTTGCAGGAAATAGAAGATGGACATATGGTGGCTTGCCATTTATATGAGAAAGAGATTGCAAATTAGAAGGGAGAGAATGAAGAATGAAGAAAAAGAAAAGTTTTTGGCTACTTATTGTATTAATGGTTAGTACGCTTATCTTTGCTGGGTGTAATAGTTCTACTTCAGGTGATAATGGAGATGAAGGCGGAGAAGCAGATGAAGGAAGCACTGGAGGAACACTTGTCTTTGGTCGAGGAGGAGATTCAACTTCTCTTGACCCAGCAATTACAACTGAAGGTGAAGCTTTTAAAGTAACGAAAAATATTTTTGAAACCCTTGTTGAATTTGGTGAGCAAGATACGGAGCTTCATCCTGGTCTTGCTACAGAGTGGGAAACAAGCGAGGATGGTTTAACTCAAACACTTAAACTACGTGAAGGAGTTAAGTTCCATGATGGAACAGATTTTAATGCAGAAGCTGTCGTATTCAACTTCGAACGTTGGATGGCAGGGAATAAAGAACAATTCTATTATTACAATTCTCAATTTGGAGATAAGGTTGATAGTGTAACAGCAGTTGATGATTATACGGTTGAAGTCAAGTTAAATACAGCAATTGCACCATTCTATAAAAACTTGGCGATGTCTCCATTTGGTATCGCTAGTCCAACAGCCATTGAGGAGCATGGTGATAAATTCCTTGAAAACCCAGTTGGAACGGGTCCATTTAAGTTTCAAGAATGGAAAAGAAATGACAGAATCACAATCGTAAAGAATGAAGAGTATTGGGATGAAGATTTACCAAAATTAGACTCAGTCATTTTCAGATCTATTCCTGAGAACTCTGCAAGACTAAACGCTTTAGCTTCAGGAGAAGTTGATTTAATTGATGGTGTGAATTTCAGCGATGTCCAACAAATTGAGGATAATCCAGACCTACAAACATTTGAGAGACCGACAATGAACGTTGCTTATGTTGGATTAACGAATACGAGAGGTCCTTTACAGGAAAAGTTAGTCCGTCAAGCTCTTAACCATGCGGTGAATAAAGAAGAAATCATCGATGCATTCTATGCAGGCGCAGCGGACCCAGCTGTAAACCCAATGCCACCAGTAATCTCTGGTTATAATGACGAAATTGAAGATTATCCATACGATCCAGAAAAAGCAAAAGAATTACTTAAGGAAGCTGGATATGAAGACGGATTTGAGATGGAATTATGGGCAATGCCAGTTCCAAGACCATATATGCCGGACGGCCAAAAAATAGCTGAAGCCCTACAAGCTGATTTTGCTGAAATTGGCGTTAAAGCTAAGATTGTTTCATACGAATGGGGAACATATTTAGAAAAAGCTAATAATGGAGAAGCTGATTCATTCTTACTTGGATGGACAGGTGATAATGGTGATGCAGATAACTTCTTATACGTATTATTAGATGAAGATGCCATCGGATCAAATAACTACACTTACTATAAGAACAGTGAAGTACATGATTTATTATTAGAAGCACAAGCAACTACCGATCAAGCGAAAAGAGATGAGTTATACAAACAAGCACAAGTAATTATAAAAGAAGATGCACCATGGATTCCGCTCGTACATTCACGTCCTATTTTAGCTGGGAAATCTAATATTAAGAATTTCCTACCACATCCGACAGGGTCTGATTTGCTTTCACATGTGGAGGTCAGTCAATAAATCAATAGAGATAGAAAAAGGGAGTGGCACACTCCCTTTTCTATTCATCTGATAATAATGTAGTAATAGAGGTGAGAAGATGTTAACTTACACAGTTAGGCGGTTAATTGCATTAATACCCGTCCTATTAGGTTTATCACTGATTGTTTTTCTAATGATTCGTGCAATTCCTGGTGATCCAGCTCAAATCATATTAGGGCAATTAGCTACGGAAGAGGCGATAGAGGCCTTAACGAAACAGCTCGGGTTAGATCAACCGTGGTATATTCAGTACTTTACATATTTGGGGGATTTATTGACTGGTGATTTGGGAGAATCAATCAAAACCAATACAGCGATAAATCAAGAAATTTGGCCATACTTAGCAGCAACTTTAGAGTTATCCTTTTGCGCAATGTTAATTGCCATTTTTATAGGGGTTAATGCTGGTATCATAAGTGCATGGTTTCAGCATTCTTGGTTTGATTACATAGCGATGATTTTAGCACTAATCGGTGTTTCTATACCTATTTTTTGGTTAGGTTTGATGGAACAATGGTTCTTCTCTATTCAACTGGATTGGTTACCGACATCTGGAAGGGAAGAGGTAAGGAACCCTGTTACATCTATAACAAATATATATTTAATAGATACATTGATTCAAGGTAGGTTTGATCAATTTGTTGATGTGTTACGTCATTTAATATTGCCAGCGTTTGCTTTAGCTACAATTCCAATGGCCATCATTGCTAGAATAACAAGATCTTCAATGTTAGAGGTAATGAAATCTGACTATATTAGAACAGCAAGAGCTAAAGGAATAAGAATGTTTTGGGTTGTGTACAAGCATTCATTAAAAAACGCAGTGATTCCTGTTCTTACTGTGATAGGTTTGCAAACAGGCTTATTGTTAGGTGGTGCGATTCTTACCGAAACGATATTTAGTTGGCCGGGTATGGGCAGATATATTTACGATGCGATTAGTGCGAGAGATTATCCTGTCATTCAATCTGGAATATTAGTGATTGCATTTATATTTGTCATGATTAATTTATTCATAGACTTATTGTACGCTGCAATCGATCCGCGAATTAATTATCGTTAAGGGAGGAATAGACGTGGAAGTATCAGTAAATAATAAACCACCTATTCAGCCAAAAAATAATGAAGATAAAGTACAATCGCCTTGGGTGGAGGCGTTACAAAGCTTCATGAAAAACAAAATTGCCTTAGTCGGTACAGGGATTGTTGTATTTTTTATACTGCTAGCCATTTTTGCGCCATTCATTGCGCCACAGGGCATTAATGAGCAGAATATGGCAAATAGGCTTCAAGCGCCTTCGGCGGAACATTGGTTTGGAACCGATGATTTTGGGAGAGATATTTTTTCGAGAGTAATTTTTGGGGCGAGAATATCGTTATGGGTTGGTTTTTTAGCGGTAATGGGTTCGGCTGTTGTAGGTTCTTTATTAGGGATTATTGCGGGGTATTACGGAAGATGGATTGATACGATTATCTCAAGGATTTTTGATATCATGCTTGCTTTCCCAAGTATTCTTTTGGCAATTGCTATTGTGGCCGTTTTAGGACCATCACTGCAGAATGCATTAATTGCGATAGCTGTTATTAATATTCCTAACTTTGGGAGGTTAATTCGTTCAAAAGTATTAAGTGTTAAACAAGAGGAGTATATTGTAGCCGCGAAGGCAGTTGGGATGAAAAATAATCGAATTCTATTTAGGCATGTACTTCCCAATAGTATGGCACCTATTATCGTGCAAGGAACTCTGGCAATTGGTACGGCTATTATTGAAGCAGCAGCTCTAGGGTTCTTAGGTTTAGGAGCAGAGGCACCGAATCCGGAATGGGGTAAAATGCTTTCAGATGCAAGAGTATTACTTATCCAAGCACCGTGGACAATGATATTCCCTGGCATAGCCATCATGTTAACAGTTCTCGGCTTTAACTTAATGGGGGATGGATTAAGAGATGCCTTAGACCCGAGGATGAAGAATTAGAGAGATTTATAAGAAAAGAGGCTATCGGAGCATTTATATCCGATAGCCTCTTATTAATTATTGTTCGTCAACGGCTTCATCTAAAGTTAAAGAAGAGTCTTCTTTATGGAACTTTTGAAAGCTACTAATAAGACAATTCAATCTGTCCACTTGTTCATTATAATCCATCATTGCAGATACAATATGCATAGTATGAGCTAATTCTACCTGCCCATCATCTGAAATGAGATGTTGTTGTTCTAAAAAGAGTGTGAAAAGTTCCTTTCTGCTTAAAGTAATATCGCCTTCTTCAAAAACGACTTCTGGTCGAACTTTCCCAATAAATTTTAATACCGCATGTTCATGATAATGAGTAATAATATCCAATTGTTGCTGGATAAGGTGTTGAAAATCTTCCGGCATTTCTGCTAAATCATTCTCAAAGCGATGCATCTTTGTTAAAGTTTCTAAAGCTTTTTTATTAGCGGCATTCATTTGCCGGTAAATAACTAATTTTCTCGGTTTGGAATGGTTCTTCTTTTTAAAGTAATTACGTTCTTCTTTATATAAAGAAAAAAGTGTATCGATCTTTGTTAATCCTTCTTGCATGGTTCGTATATCATTTTTCAATAAATGATGTTCAGAAGCATGCCTTATATTTAAGCGAATCCACTTTGTAATTTCTTCGGTTAGATTAGAAATCTTCACATATAACTTCTTCTCATATTTCGGTGGAATAAACACCAGATTAACAATAAATGCAGAAAATATCCCGAGGATAACTGTCGAGAATCTAAGAATGGCAAACTCGGTAAAGGTATCTCCAGGTGTGACCATAATCGCTACCATTGTAACGAGTGATAAACCAATCGTGTTATCAAGCTTTAATTTTAAATTTATCGTAATAACTACTATTGCTGCTAAACCGATAATGAGAATTTCATGACCAAATAATAGTACAAATAATACCGCGATTACTGCTCCGATTATATTTCCTTGAATTTGTTCAAGTACAGATAAATAAGAACGATAAATCGTTGGTTGCAGTGCAAAAATAGCTGCAATCCCTGCAAAAACAGGAGATGGGAGTTGAAAAAGTTCTGCTAAAAATAAAGATAGTATGATTGCGATCCCCGTTTTCAGAATGCGGGCGCCAAGCTTCATATTTAAATAATCCTTTCTGCTCAATCATTAGTATGGCTGTCATGATAAACACCCACTCTTACTTTATACGTTTTTTTTCTTTATTAAACAATTATGTACTATACATGGATATTAGTATAAGTTCAATAGACAAATATGAAAAGTCGTTAAAATTAATAAAAAATTAAAGTGGATTAATTTTAAATGAAAAAAATAGAAACACATCAAAAGGGAAGCAAGAGGGAGAAATTTGTTTGGATTAGCAGAGAATCGCATCAAAAAACCAGCAAGAGAGAAGAATTTACTAGAAATGAGGCGAAATATCGACTAATTTCAGATTGGACTTTAATGACAAACGGATGACCGATAATGCTGAAGCCCGAATCTTTTTCCGCACTCCAAGTGAAATGAGTCACATACACATAAATTCATAAAGAAACACGAGAAATTCATCATTAGAATTCCTCGTGTCTCAAGTTTAGCAGAAAAACAAAATCAAATGAGTATTTCTTATAGCAGAAGAAATGTATGTTATATCACTCAGTTGAAACAGAAGGGTCGGCTTGTTCTTTAACTGGAACAATTTGCAAAAAGTGACTACTTAAATCTGATAAAAGAGCTTTTAAACCAATTGCTTCATCTTCTTGGTTTTGATCCATCAATAGATCGATATATTTTTCTAATAGTTCTTTTACATCATCTAGTCCATTTTGGTCAAGCTCGGTTACGTTTACTTTTGCACCTTTGGCTATTCTTCTTTCAATTGCTGCTTTTGTTAATCCCATTTCAGGTTGATGTCTTAAGTAGACGACGCCACCTGTCATCCCTGCACAGATCCATGGGCCCGGATCACCTAATACAAGGCCGCGACCGTTTGTCATATATTCAAACGCAAATCCCTTAATATTCGCATTTGTACCGATTTTCCCAAATTCCTTCTCGGGAATTGCACTTGTTAGTTGTCCACCGATAATCATATCAGCTCCAGATAGACGAATACCAGCTCTTGCATCAGCGTTTCCTTGGGCAACGAGAAGTCCCACTTGTGCACCATAGCCAAAACCTTTTCCAACAGATCCATTATAATACTGTCCATTCTTCCCTTTCGATTTAAAAATTAAGATTTGCCCACCGAAGGAAGTTTTACCAATACCATCTTGTGCACCACCTGCTACTTCGATGTTTATGCCGAAACTGTTATAGGCTCCTAATCCGTTACCAGGGATAGACCCATCATTATATTTGAGGTCAACTGGAGGAAGAGTTTTATATGATCCATCTAAGCGTCCTCTTACACGGTGACAAGAAACACGACTACCAAGCACCCTTTGCTCTGAAGTAACATTAGAGAAGGTACGCGATTGGTGTAATTCTTCTACACTCTTGTCTAGATATTCAGCACCAACAGCTACTTGTAATTGAGCCTCACTCACTTCTTTAGGCTGCTCATTATTAGTGAGCTGTGAAATGTCTAATGTACGAAGTAAGTAGTCTAAATTCAATTGTTCTTTTCCTTTTATTTGTTCAAGTAAATCTGTACGTCCAATGGCATCTTGTAGATTGCGAATACCGATGCTGCCGGCAAGTGCTTGCAGTTCTTTACCGAAAGCAGAAAATAAGTTAACTAATCCTTGGACAGCAGATTCAAATTGACGAGGAACGAATCTTCTTAACCCATGTTCTTTTGCTTGTGCCTCTGAATCAATTTGCGTAGCAATTCCAACATGACAAGTATCTAGATGACACCCACGGCAAGTTGTACAACCAATGGCTAACATTGATAATGTACCAAACCCGACTCTATTTGCACCGAGTAACATCACTTTTAAAACATCACTAACACTTTTTAAGCCGCCATCTGCCCATAGCTCAACATAATCTCTTAATCCAGCTTCTAGTAAGGCGTTATGGGCCGCTTTAACACCAATTTCAACGGGTAAACCAACATGTTGAAGCGCGTGGATTCTAGCTGCACCTGTACCACCATCAAACCCACTTAAAGTGATAATGTCCGCACCAGCTTTAGCGATTCCTACAGCAATTGTTCCAATATTAGGCACAACAGGT
Source organism: Cytobacillus kochii (assembly GCF_020171845.1). Lineage (GTDB taxonomy): Bacteria > Bacillota > Bacilli > Bacillales > Cytobacillaceae > Cytobacillus > Cytobacillus kochii. The sequence continues at coordinate 529,893 of NZ_JAIVAM010000002.1, forward strand.
ACTTTAACTGACACTTTCGCTTTATCGTTCGCTGTTTTTAATTCATGAATCATTTGTGCTAAATCTTCAATAGAATAAATATCATGATTATTTGAAGGTGAAATTAAATCAGATCCAATTGTTGCATTTCTAGCTTCAGCTATTTTAGCTGTTACTTTAGAGCCTGGTAGATGTCCGCCTTCACCTGGTTTTGCTCCTTGACCGATTTTAATCTCAAGAAGGTTAGAAGAGTTAAGAAGCTCAGCGTTTACTCCAAATCGTCCTGAGGCAACTTGTTGACCTCTTGTACGAGGATATTTTCCGAGCATATCTTTTATTTCTCCGCCTTCACCATTTAAACTAATCATATTTAGTCTTTCTGCACCTTCTGCATAGGCTCTAAAAGCAATTTCATTTTGAGAACCAAATGACATAGAAGAAATAACGAATGGTAAGTTATGATCTCCAACAGAAATATTAACATCCTCTGGTGAAATTTTGGTTTCTGATTGTTTAAAATCAGTTAGGTGACGGATGGTTGTTGGGTTCTGAGCTTCTTGTTCGCTTATCTTTTCACGGTAAGCATCATATTCACCTGTAGACGCAACTTCACCAATTGCTTTCCAAATTCTCGGGAATAGATGGAAGGTTTTCCCGATTCTGTTTTTATCGTTTATAAAGTCTTCCGCTCTTAACAAAGCATCTTCTTTCATATGACCAAAATTGTATTTAAGCTCACCTGAACCAAAGAAATTGATGATATTTAAATATTCAGCGATTTCTTCGTTTAAGCCAATAGTTGAGAATAAGCGACCATATCCTCTTAGTTCATGAATCCCGATTGTAGAGATTACCTTTTCCAACCCTTTTGTTAAAGCTGAATATAAGTTAACAAGAGGAGTTATTTCTTCGTTAGCAACAGTTACAAACATATAATATGGGCTAATTAAATCTGCACCTAAACCGTAAGCTGTAATAATATCATGTAATGACCTGATAGAAGCGGAACGTAAAAGTAAAGAACAGTCTCTTCTTATTGTTTCTTTTACTAATGCTTGATCAATGGCAGATACGACTAAGTGTGGATCCATCCAGTAGGAATCTTCTTGATGAGCACTGGCATCATTCAAGACAATAAGTGTTTTACCAGCTTTAACTGATTCAATCGCTTCTTTTGATAAGCGTGAAATGGCCTCTTTAATCGTTTCATCTTTTGAAAAAGTGATAGAAAGATAGGCAATTTTCTTTTGTGCTTGATAATATTCTGTTACTTGATCATAGCTAGGCTGATTGATTTCCTTTACACACTCGTATCCTAATTTTCCTTCTATTAATAAAGGTGTTTGTAATTCAAGTACATCTATTGATTCTTCATTATTAAAGAGTGACGGTCTTTTACCGATAATTGTTCTAGTAGAGAAATGTTCTGTTTCTCTATCTCTATCAATGGCAGGGTTAGTAACAACTGCAACACTTTCTTTAATAAAATCAGCGATATTTGTTCTCTCACCATTTAAAGCAGCTAATGGAGCATCATGGCCAAGTGAACGGATAGGTTCCGCGCCTTTTTCTGCCATTTGTTCTACTAAGTTCACATGGTCTCTTTCCCAACCAAACGCTTTATATTGACCATTATGAATCTTTGTAGGGAAAGCCATTGTAGTTACTTTATTCAAAACTGGCGCACGTAAACGATTTTTATAATCCTTAACATTTACACGAGAAGAGAAGCGATTAAATGTTTCTTCCTGATAGTTTTCATGTTCATATTTTTCTAGTTTATTACCGTTCCATTTGAAGCCAACTTTTTCACCAGGAGATAAGGGCTTCGGTTCACTTACATATTCACTCGATGAAATAATCCCTGGTTCAGATGAGAATAAATAAGAACTTTCAGTCTCTAACATCCAAAGGGGTCTTAATCCAAGGGAGTCTACACTATATACCGCTTCGTTTCCGAATCTTGAGATAATTCCAGCAGGCCCTTGAGCGAAATGACCCCATGCTTCCCTTATATAAGTATATAAATCTTGCAAATGTGGAGGGTATGACTTGATTTCATTAATGATTGGAGGGAAGAGTACGTCCATCGCTTCAAATAATGAATAGCCATCTCTACAAATGAGTGTTTCAATTGTTCTGCTTAAATCTTGGGAATCACTACCCCCTCTAACGAGTGGTACATTAATCATTCTAGCTTCGTCGCGTAATTTTGCAATCGTATTAATTTCACCATTATGCCCTAAGACGGCAAATGGTTGCACACGAAAAAAGCTTGAGAGTGTATTAGTCGAATAACGATTATGGCCAAGTGTCATAGTCGAAGCTACCAATGGGTTTGCTAGGTCGTGGTAGTATTTAGGTAAAATATCGCCAGCTCCCATTACTTTATATACAGCATGAAACTGACTAAGGGATGCTACGTGAATAAATTCATTTTTTTCTGCTTCTACAATGACTTCTAATATCGCTTGATTCAGATCTGTTTCATTTTTATCAACCATACATGCAATTTGCCAAAAAACAGGGTTCTCTTGAATCGCTATTGGGCCAAGTGCAGAAGAGTCTGTCACTTCATCTGATTCGAAAATTAAAGAAAATCCTTTATCATCAAGAAGTTGACGTACTTCTGTTTTGAAGGTTTCACTTTGTTCATTACGAGTGAAAAAGAGATGACCGACGACAAAATTGGGTGTGTCAACAACTGCTGAATCGATTTGAGCTTTTTTAAGTTTTTCTTTCCAGAGTGTACGGGGGATATCGATATGAATCCCGACGCCATCTCCTTCTCCATTAATAAATCCTGCACGGTGGTTCATTGTTACTAATGCATCTATACAACTGAAAATATTTTCACGTGTAGGAATCTTTTCTTTTTCTAATGAAGAAACAATCCCACATGCATCGTGTTCTTGATTATTAAAATTTTTGAATTGGGAAGGGGTCCATTGTTGAGTCATAGTATTCGGCTTTTTGAGGCAATGCCTTAAGCCGTTCACCTCCTAGTTTAGTAATGTTTTTGAGGTTGCTAGATTGTTAAGATTTCTAGCGAAGTTAATTGAAATGTTATTTAACTGGGTAACGCATTAAAGTGTTTCGGTAACGAAGGAATTATACAGAATATTTTCATTATCATATCACATGAATTTTCAGAAATCAATTATTTATACATTTTTATGGATATGAAAAAGGTTGAGAATGTATAAAAATGTATAGCGGAATCTATATTTGTAAACGTTTTCATAGTATGTATCAAGAGAAAAAGAGAGCTGGATGGCTCTCTTTTAGTGTATAAAAAATGAATATTTTATTTATTGGTTGGCTAATTCTTCGAAAGTATCATGGACTGCTTGAATGGTAGCGTCAATATCTTCCTCTGTATGAGCAATTGTAAGGAACCATGCTTCATATTTGGAAGGTGCTAGGTTGATGCCTCTATTTAACATAAGCTTGAAGAACTTAGCAAACGTCTCACCGTCCGTATTTTCTGCTTGTTCATAGTTGATTACTTTTTCATCAGTAAAATAAACAGTTAATGCCCCTTTTAATCGATTAATTGATATGGAAATATTGAACTGCTTGGCCGCATTCATGATGCCATCTTCAAGCTTTTCGCCTAATCTATCTAAGTATTCATAAACCCCAGGTTGTTTTAATACTTCTAAGCAAGCAATTCCAGCTAAGATTGATGCAGGGTTTCCTGCCATTGTTCCTGCCTGATAGGCGGGACCTAGTGGAGCAACACTCTCCATAATCTCTTTTTTGCCACCGTAGGCACCAATGGGTAAACCGCCGCCAATAATTTTTCCTAATGCTGTGAGGTCTGGTTGCACACCTAATAAATCCTGTGCACCTCCATAGTGAAAACGAAAAGCAGTAATAACTTCATCATATATAACGAGTGAACCATGTGCGTGACTTATCTCATTTACCTCTTCCAAGAACCCTGGTAAGGGCTCGACAATACCGAAGTTACCTACAATCGGTTCTACTAAAACTCCTGCAATCTCATGTCCCCATTTATCCATTGCTTGTCTAAATGAATCAATGTCATTAAAAGGAACGGTGATTACTTCTTTTGCAATCGATTGAGGTACCCCGGCAGAATCAGGTGTACCAAGAGTTGACGGACCAGAACCAGCTGCAACTAGTACTAAATCAGAATGTCCGTGATAACAGCCGGCAAATTTAATTATTTTATCTTTTCCTGTATACGCCCTTGCAACTCTTATGGTTGTCATCACAGCTTCCGTACCGGAATTCACAAATCTTACTTTTTCTAAATTAGGCATCGCCTCTTTCAGCAGTTTAGCGAAGTCTACTTCATACGGAGTAGGTGTGCCAAATAGTACTCCTCTTTCGGCAGCTTCTTTAATGGCCTTCGTTATATGAGGGTGAGCATGTCCTGTAATAATAGGTCCGTATGCTGCTAAATAATCAATATATTGATTCCCATCTACATCAAAGAAGTAAGCACCTTGGCCTCTCTCCATTGCCACAGGTGATCCTCCACCAACCGCTTTATAAGATCGAGAAGGGCTGTTTACACCCCCGACAATGTGTTCAACAGCTTCTTTATGTAGTCGTTCGGAATTGATAAAATGCATCAATATTCCTCCTTAAGTAATATAATCTCCCTTTATATTTTAACATGTAAGCTAATGATATGTTAAAAGCAAAATATTTTCATATCTATCGTCAGTAAGACAACTTGTCATACTCTCAAAAAGTTGAACGTATAATGGTAATACCGTCACGAGAGAGGTGAGGTTAGTCGTGCTATTTTTTTTCGTTATTTTTACTGTTACATTATGTATTTTTATGAGTATGCAAAGCCTCTTAACACCTAAAAGAACGAAGGGAAGATGGGTGTCATTAGATAACTTTTTTTATTTAATTTGTCTATATGCTACGATTTTGATTGCTTTTGGGTTAATATATATTATTCTCGATTTAAATGGGCATGTGGTGCTAATAGATGAAACAAGCTATGGAGGGATTAATTTCTTAGATCGTCTTGCATCAGGTTTTTATTTTAGTGCTGTTACTCTTTTTTCATTGGGTTATGGAGATGTTATCCCCGTGGGTTTAGGCCGTATGGTTGCGATGGTTGAAGCATTGATAGGCTATGTCATTCCAACTGCATTTGTCGCAAGAGTTGTTTTTAATATTGATAATAAAAATGATCAATGAGAAGAAGGGTGTTTACTTGTATTTCACTCTTGTTTTTAATAGTCTAAGAAAAACGTGGTTAAGGAGTGAGCGATTTATGAGTATAGAACTTGGAGAAAAAGCACCCGCATTTACATTAGAAGCAAGTAATGGAGAAGTTGTTAATCTAGAAGATTTTCGTGGGAGGAATGTCGTATTATATTTTTACCCTAAGGATATGACGCCTGGTTGTACGACTGAGGCATGTGATTTCCGCGATAGGCATAATGATTTTTCTGATGTAAATACAGTCATTATTGGTGTTAGTCCAGACCCGATCAAACGTCATGAGAAATTTATTGAGAAACATGGGTTACCATTTCTTTTGCTTGCAGATGAAAATCATGAAGTTGCAGAAAGCTACGGAGTTTGGAAGTTGAAAAAGAATTTTGGTAAAGAATATATGGGGATTGAACGCTCTACGTTTGTGATTGACGAGGAAGGCAGATTAATAAAAGAGTGGCGAAAAGTGAAAGTAAAAGGACATGTAGAAGATGCGTTGCATTTCTTACAAAATAGAAAAGGTCAGGCTTAAAATAACATGATAATAACTTGCCCATTTTAAAGAATTTAAGGCTTTTGTCCACGCAAGTAAAGCTAGTTTGAATATGATTAAACTAGGGCATACCTCCTCAAATATATTTTCCGGACTTTTAAAATGAGTCCGGAATTTTTTTTTGATGACGGGTTAGATCTGTCGATTTGTGGAATGAGAAATACAAAGGTATTAACAAAGTTAAGTTTATTAAAGATGGAATATTAGCTGGGTTTAGTCTATATGATAAAATAAGAAAAACATACTTCTTGAAACGCGGTTATTGACAACTTTCAATAATTATTAGTAAACTATTTATAAAGATTATAATATAAGAATGAATAGAAGAGAGGTGCATGACGGTGGCGCAAACACATCTTAAAGAAGCATTGGATACGTTAAAAGATACAGGGGTTCGCATTACTCCACAGCGTCATGCGATACTTGAATATTTAATAAACTCAATGACGCACCCAACAGCTGATGACATATACAAAGCATTAGAGGGAACGTTCCCAAATATGAGTGTGGCTACAGTTTACAATAATTTAAGAGTATTTCGTGAGGTTGGGTTAGTAAAAGAACTAACCTATGGAGATTCATCCAGCAGATTTGATTTTGTAACAACACAACATTATCACGTCATTTGTGAAGGTTGTGGTAAAATTGTTGATTTTCATTATCCTGGTTTGGATGAAGTTGAACAATTAGCAGCACATGTGACTGGCTTTAAAGTAAGTCACCACAGAATGGAAGTTTATGGGGAATGTCCAGAGTGTTCAAAGAAAAAAGAAATGCATTAAAATGTCTAAAGCTGTCAGCGTACTGCTGCCAGCTTTTTCTCTGTATTTTTACTTAGTTTTCTATACATATGAGTAAACATATTGTCTGTTTTAAGATTTACTTCTTTTTTGATGTGAGAAAATCTACTGCTTTAATGAAGTATCTTTTCGATTATATTTTTCGTCAAATTCTTTTCCTTCAAGTGTGCGATCGAGCGTTAGTGGTTCGCGACAATGCATGCACATATCAACCCGTCCTAATATTTTGGTTGGCTTGTTACAATTTGGGCAAACAACTTGTATTGCTTTAGTTGAAAGGATGCCAATCCACAAGTAAATAACCGTACTAGCAATAATGAATAATACACCAAGAAGCATACATAGAGACATAATTAATGGTGAAGTTCTGAAGAAAATACCTATGTACATGACAATAAATCCAACAAATATTAAGCTTAAAGCAAAGGTTCTTATTTTATTTATTTTACTCGAATATTTTTTTGCCATTTTGTTCCCTCCTAAACACTAACTATATCATATCATTGTAAGAAAAAATAAAAAAATTGTCACTATTTGTTGGTGTTTATCAAAGGGAATTTAGATGAATTGTCGAACTAATATATTAATACGAAATTATGGGGGCGTTATGATGGAAGATATACTCCGTCCTATTTATCAAGAAAGAGCTAGTCAACTAAATACACTAGGTGTGTTAATTGTAGAGGGAAATGAAAAGACAATTTCAAATAGAGATACGTTTGATGCAATACTATTAATTATCGTAGAAAATGCGGATACGCCTATTTTTGTGAAACATTACACATTTGAAGATAAGAAAGCCTCAATGCAAATAATAACGAAGCAACAATTGGATCAATGGATACTTATGGGGAGTAATAGGAAGATTTTTGACTGGCTTTATAGTGGGAAGGTTTTATTTGATCGCAATGAATATATAGGAAACTTGCGTGATAAATTAAACGAATTCCCATTCAAGGACAGAAAGCTCAAAATGGGACTAGAGTTTGCTAAGCTGATAAGAAGATATACAGATGGGAAAACTTTGTTTGAAAATCAGAATTATTTTGATGCTTATAATAATGTTGTTCATTCTTTGCATCATTTAGCAAGGCTCTCAGTTATAGAAAATGGTTTCCATCCAGAAGTAACACTGTGGAATCAAATTCGCCATATGGAACCAGAAATAATGAAACTTTATGAAGAGTTAGTACAAAGTCATGAGCCGCTTGAGAAAAGGTTAGAGCTATTATTTTTAGCTAGTGAATTTTTAATTCATTCACGAACAAAGGCTGGAGTTGGCCATTTACTTGAAGTTTTAGCAGAACAATCAGTTTGGACAATTCAAGAAATCATCCAGCATAAAGAACTGAGACACTACTCAGTGGATTTGGTGATTCTACTAGAATACTTAATTGACAAAGGGTTTATTAAAGTAATTAGTGAAGAAACAAAAGGAAAAGGGATTAAACACCGATATTACAGTTTGTAATAAATTATATTAAAAAAGCAAAAAGAGGTTGACCAAGGAAAAAAATGATGATATATTAATAACCGTCGCTAATAACTGTATGAAAAACAGCTAACGCGACGGAATGATTTTAAAAAAATCTTGACTCCATAATAATAGATATGTTATTATTGGAAAGTCGCTTCTAAAGCGAACGAGATTGTTCTTTGAAAACTGAACGAACATAAAACGTCAAGCGTAATTCTAAAAAAAGCTGATTTATCAGCAACAAAGCACCATAGGTGCAAATGAGCTAATCAAACACTTTATTGGAGAGTTTGATCCTGGCTCAGGACGAACGCTGGCGGCGTGCCTAATACATGCAAGTCGAGCGAATCTGAGGGAGCTTGCTCCCAAAGATTAGCGGCGGACGGGTGAGTAACACGTGGGCAACCTGCCTGTAAGACTGGGATAACTCCGGGAAACCGGGGCTAATACCGGATAATATCTATTTATACATATAATTAGATTGAAAGATG
>NZ_JAIVAM010000003.1 GCF_020171845.1 Cytobacillus kochii
TGTTAGATTTGGTCTCATATTCTACACCTCAATATTCACTTATTTCTATTATAGAACAATTGTTCCTGTTAATCAAAAATAATCATAAGCAAAAACAACAAAGTTTACGAAAACAGCCTTAATCATAAAGAAGTGGCTTCATTTAATAAGTTTTATAAATTTGGCATAAGAATTGCATTATAAAGTATATTATTCTAAATAATCACATAATGGAGGAATTGACATGATGACATTATTAACAACAGAGTTATCTGAATTAGACAAGAAGCATTTTATCCATCCAACTAGCTCAATTGCACAGCAACAGGCGGAAGGTCCGAGCCATATATTTACAGAGGGTAAGGGCGTATATTTGACAGATACGAACGGACATAAAGTTATTGATGGTATGTCCTCGCTTTGGAATGTCAATATAGGCCATGGTGTGAAGGAAATGGCTGAAGCAGCTTATGAACAAATGTCTAAACTCGCTTTTACATCTAATTTTAGCACTTTTAGTAATGAGCCAGCGATTCGCTTAGCAGAAAAGTTGTCAAAAATACTACCAGGAGATTTGAATGCTGTCTTTTTTACATCAGGGGGTTCCGAATCAAACGATACAGCATTTAAATTAGCAAGACATTATTGGATATTAAAGGGTCAACCAGAGCGCCAAAAAATTATTTCCCGGAAAATGTCGTATCATGGTGTTGCAATGGGGGCTACAAGTGCTACAGGGTTAAAACCGTTTCGTGATTTTACAAATGCTAATGCACCCCATTTTCACTATGTAAATTCGAGCGTAGAAGAATTCCGTACATTAGTAGAGAAGGAAGGACCTGAAACGATAGCCGCTTTTATTGCTGAGATTGTTCAAGGCGCAGGCGGAGTCAATCTCCCACCACAAGGCTACTTTAAAGAGATAAGAAAAATATGTGATGAATATGGCATCTTAATGATTATCGATGAAGTCATTACTGGCTTTGGAAGAACAGGAAAATACTTTGCCATTGAACATGAAGCGATTCAACCAGATATGCTTTGTTTTGCCAAAGGGGTAACAAGTGGATATGCCCAATTAGGTGGTGTCGCGCTTAATGATCGCTTACACAATGATTTCAAGACGCTCTCAAAGGGCACTCTGTTGCATGGTTATACGTATAGCGGTCATCCAGTTGCTTGTAATGTTGCTTTGAAAAATATTGAAATTATTGAGAGGAATGGTCTTATTGAGAACGCGAAAAAAATGGGAGAGGAATTGTATAAAGGGCTAAAGTACTTAGAAGAAAAACATGAAATCGTGACACAAGCAAGAGGGTTTGGTTTACTCGGTGGCATTGACATTGTCAAAGATAGTCAATCTGGTGAGCGTTTTGATGATTATTTAAGTCCACTCATTGTAAAGGAAGCTGCGAAGCTAGGGTTGATTTTGCGAACAGTTACGTATGATCATGACTCGATTGTTTTCTCACCGCCGCTCATCATAAACAAAGCAGAAGTAGAGCAGATGGTTAATATCCTTGACCAGGCGATTTCGAATATAAAGAGAGAGGTGTTAGAAGGTTGAAGATTGAAACAAATAAAAAAAAGTATATGCGCTACAACCCTGCTAATACTGATGAATTGATTGGAAAAGTAGAAGAATCATCCCTAGCGGAAGTAGACTTAGCGGCTACTTCTGCTAGGCAAGCCTTTTTAAAATGGAAAAACAAGCCTTCAATTGAACGTGGGGATATCTTACGTGTAGCTGCAGATTTATTAGAAGCAAATATAGAAGAACTGGCTATACTTGCGACAAAAGAAACAGGAAAGATTATAAGAGAGACGAGAGGTGAAATAGGAAGAGCTGCAGCGATTCTTCGATATTATGGGCAAGAAGGATGGCGACAAATTGGAGAGTGTCTTCCTTCTGCGTATATTGGAAAAACCCTCTACTCTTCAAGAGTGCCGATTGGGCCGATAGCTGTTATTTCTCCATGGAATTTTCCCATCGCCATCCCAATCTGGAAAATGGCCCCTGCATTAGTTTTCGGAAATACAGTTGTTTGGAAACCATCAGAGGAATCTACATTAACAGCAATAAAAGTAGCAGAAATTCTGTGGCAAGCAGGGTTACCTAAAGATGTGCTACAAATGGTTAATGGTTCAGGAGCAACGATTGGCGAGGCATTAGTTCGTCATAAAGACATAACTGCAGTTACATTTACAGGGTCAAACCACGTGGGCAATCAAATTGCTGTTACTGCTGCATCTCAGCAAAAGAAGTATCAACTTGAGTTAGGCGGGAAAAACCCTGCGATTGTAATGGCTGATTGTGATTTATCTTTTGCTGCACAATCCTGTATAGACGGTGCAATGAAACAATCTGGGCAACGCTGTACAGCAACGGGCATCGTTTATGTTGAGGAAGCAGTCTATGATTCTTTCAGAACGATATTGGAGGATAGAATCAATGAATTGAAAATAGGAGATCCATTATCAGAGATGACAGATATTGGTCCGGTGGTATCAAAGAGACAATATGAAAAAGTACAATCCTATATCCAAAAAGGATTGGAAGAAGGTGCAGAGCTTGTTTGCGGAAGTAAGTCGCTTGCTGATACATATTGGCATAATGGTTACTATATTCAACCGACAATTTTTGAAAATGTGAAAGAAAACATGACGATTGTTAAGGAAGAAATCTTTGGCCCGGTACTTTGTTTAAGGAAAGTAGCGAATTACAAGGAGGCATTAGAAGCAACGAATTCCTCTAAATATGGCCTAAGCGCTTCTATTTTCACGAATAATCTTCACCAAGCATTTCATTTTATTCAACATGCTGAAGCAGGTATGGTTCAAGTCAATGGAGAGACTGGAGGTGCAGAACCCCAAGCACCATTTGGGGGGATGAAGGCATCAAGCTCAGGTAGCAGAGAACAGGGACAAGCAGCAATTGAGTTTTTTACAGAGATAAAAACAGTATCTATACAAACTTTTGAAACATTAGATGGCAATTAAATCTGAAGGGGTTGAATTTTATTAACAAGAATAAAGTCCTGTCTCGATTCGATGTGTTGTTTTTGTCTTTTGGTGCAATGATTGGCTGGGGTTGGGTTGTGCTTTCAGGCAACTGGGTTCATACTGCCGGTTCTGTTGGAGCAACGATTGCCTTTATTGTTGGCGGTATTTTAGTTTCTTTTGTCGGACTTGCTTATGCAGAATTATCATCAGCGATGCCGACAAATGGGGGAACGATGATTTTTGCAGAAAGAGGGATTGGACGTAAGTCCGCTTTTATTGCTGCTTGGGGGTTAGCACTTTGCTATATTTCAGTCGTCGCTTTTGAAGCAGTTGCCCTGCCGACCGTTGTAGAATATTTGTTTCCTAATTACAAAGTTGGTTATATGTACACCATCAATGATTATGATGTCTATTTATCCTGGGTTTTAGTAGGAGTAGCAGGTGCCCTATTTGTTACCATTTTTAACTTCTTTGGTGTGAAATCAGCTGCCTTTTTACAGATGGTATTAACGATTGTGATTTCTTTAATTGGTGTCATGCTCATTGCAGGTGCCGGTGTGACTGGAAGCTTAGCAGATGCTGAACCACTTTTTGTAGGGGGCGTTTCAGGTATTATTGTTGTTCTAGTGATGACTCCATTTATGTTTGTCGGTTTTGATGTTATCCCACAAACGGCTGAGGAAATGAATATACCTCCAAAATCGATTGGACGCCTTTTAATAATGTCAGTCGCCTTTGCTGTTATATTTTATATTGGAGTAGTCATAGCAGTAGGAATAGCAGTAGATAAAACAATTCTTTCGACATCGGTTTTACCAACCGCGGATGCGATGGCAATCATATATGGTTCTGATCATTTTGCTACCATTTTGATTCTTGGAGGAATTGCTGGGATACTGACGAGTTGGAATGCCTTTATTATTGGGGGTAGTCGTATTCTTTGCTCAATGGCAGAGAAGGAAATGATTCCCGCTTGGTTTGGTCGCTTACATCCCAAAAATAAAACGCCAACGAATGCGATTCTTTTTATTGGTGGACTATCAATGTTAGCGCCACTCTTAGGTCGTCCAATGCTTGTATGGTTAGTAGACGCTGGTGGGTTGGCCGTTCTCTTTGCTTATTTAATCGTCTCTATTGCCTTTTTGCAATTACGTAAAAATGAACCAGATATGCTTCGACCATTCAAAGCAGGTAATTCTAATATTGTCGGATGGTTAGCGGTTCTATTAAGTATTGGCTTTATTGTCCTCTTCTTCCCGGGAATGCCTGCTGCATTAATCTGGCCATATGAATGGGTCATCTTTGCAGGCTGGTGGGTTATAGGTGGTCTATTAATCTATCTTAAACGTGAAACTTATATGAAGAGTAGCAAAGATATATCTAGTTCAAAAACAATGTAACCATTCTATATGTTTCCGAATGTAGCGAGGAGTTTTTTCGAAGAAAGAAAAGTCTAAAGGAGTTCAATTTTGTTAACATATGAGTGATAAAAGTATTTTGCACCCTAATAGGGTGTTTTTTTTTTGTGCCTATTTTCCTATATTCTAGTAAAAATTTTATTAATCATCCGATATTATTATAGTAGACTAATAGTTTTATATAGTCTTATAACTCGTTTGTGGGTGTAAAGACCTATATGCGAGTAAAAAATAATAAGGAGTTATAGGAAAATGAAAAAAGCAACGATTCATGTGAATGAAGCAAGTAAAATAGTAAATATGTCTGTAGCAGGGCAGATGACGATGGAGGATGCAAAGCTTTTTGTTGAGGAATATGTGGCAAAAATCGGTCCGATCAATGGACCGGATTATGACCTTTTTGTTGATTGTACGGAAATGAAGCTTTTATCTCAAGAGCTGTCTGATAATTTGACAGAAGTGATGAAAATGTACAAAGAGACAGGCTTCAAGAAAGTCATCTATACGATTAAGGAAAATGTAGTCCTCAAAATGCAATTGGCAAGAGTGGCGAGAAACGCGGGTCTTTTACAAGCAAGTGTTGAAGAGGCTTAAATAAGTATGAAGAGCTATTCTATTTGGGTAGCTCTTCATACTTATTTATATGGAAAAGAAATCATATCAAGAGGAGAATCGAAAGTGACAGAACAGAATATTAAAATGCGTGCAATAGCTATCTATCATCCGGAGAATGTTGTGACAAATGATTTTTATATTGAACATTTTAAGAAACAAGGGAGGGATATTACCCATTTCCTTGAAATCATGGGAAGAAAAGAGCGATACATCATTGATAACAGTAAGGAGAATAGCTTATCAATGGGAATAGAAGCAGCGAAAAAGGTATTAACTAAGGCTGAAATGGCTGGAGGGGATATAGATCTAATCGTCTTTTCCACACAGGTACCTGAAAGGACGTTTCCAAGTCATGCGATGTATGTACATGAGGCCATTGGTGCCAAGAATCATACAATGATATATGATAGTAATGCAAATTGCGCAGGTATGACTTTAACAGTGGAAAATGTGTCACGTTACATGATGGCCAATCCACGTGTGCAGAAAGCATTGGTGATTGGATCGGATGCGAATAGCCTCATTTCTCACCCTCAGCAAGAGATAACCTTTGCCAACTTTGCTGATGGAGCAGCAGCTCTTATTTTAGAAAAAACAACAGAAGAAACAGGTTTTATTGATGCCATATTCGAAGTGGATTCTGCGAATAAAGATAATATTGTCTATCCGCAGGCAGGTTTTTCTCAAACGAGAGGACAAGCAGAAAATATTGTATTCCTACCTTTTGATGGAGCAATGGCCATTCCAGTAGCTTGTGATATGATCGAAGAATTGCTTGAAAGAAATAACCTAACAATAGGAGATGTAGATGCTTACTGTTTCTCTCAATTTGCTTTATCAAACATTAAGAAAATACAATCACATTTTGAAATCAACCAGGAGAAGATTATCTACATAGGTGATAAGTATGGGTATACCACTACAAGTAGTCCTTTTATTTGTTTATATGAAGGTATTGAAACAGGAAGAATTAAAAGAGGCGATACGGTGTTATTTTGGACTATTGGTGCGGGGCATGAGATGGTTGCCATGTTGTTTAAGTATTAAGCAAGGAGGTATATCATTATTAAATAAAGAAAAACCAACATATAGTAGTGCCTCCTAAAAGTTAGAGCTTTATATTAAGCAACGATTTGGCTGGCATGAACAGGTATTGAACCACTCATGTCAGCCATTTTTTTCTTTATGCGCTTATTTATATAATAAATGATCTATTCTCTTTTAATTTTCTCAAATGAGCAGCGTGTTTTCTGAAATACATTTCCTGATTTAGTAATCCAAAAAAGTTCTCCATAGGTGAATTGTCTAAGCAGTTTCCTTTTCGGGAAATACTCCGGAACTCAAGTATTAGATGAAGTTTATGGCATGGTTAGATATAAAAAGAATAAAAGTATTGATTGAGCTCCAAATAACAGTATAATCTTTTGGTTAACCGAAACATGGAGGGATTGAATGAGTTGGAAGGATTTAGAAATAGAGAAAATTAATACAATTGAAAAGTTAGTGGCTGAGTTTGAAGTATCTGCTTTAACTTTTTTTGAAGAAGTATATGAAGGTGACCAAATTGCTTTTGGTTCCTTTAAAGTGAGAATCTATGAACAAAAAGAATCTAGTACCTTTATTGGTTATACAAATCTAAAACTAAAAGATCCTTTAGGTGGTTTTGAGGGAGCAGTAGGATATGGCTTAAAAATTGAGGATGCCTTAGTAGACATTATAAAAAACTTCAAGAATAATGTTTGTTCTTACATGGATAATTGTAAAAGGAAATTAAATAAAGATGACTTTTCTTTAGTAAGTTATGACGAGTTTTAATAAAGCCCCTTCTCAATCGAGAGGGGCTCTTTACCTAAACAGCTGTTTGTTTAAAAAACATCATTGATTACTTATTAAGTAAATTCACATCTATCCAGTTGCCTTGAAACACGAATTGCTTTAGCGAAATCTCCTTGGTTCAAACCTCGTTCTTTTCTAAATTCGCAGTATCACTATTATGTGATTTTAGCTTGATTCTGCATATAAACTTATACCTTGACTTAGAGTTAACTATAGGGGTTATTCTAGTTTTGTAAGAAACAAATAGGTCAATTCTCTTTAAAAATCAAATTATTGGAGGTTTAAACAAATGATAACAGCTAAAGCAAGAGCAGTAGACGGTCCAGACAAACCATTTAGAGTTGCAGAAATTAAAAGACGTGATCTTGATTCACAAGATGTTCTGATAGAAATTAAATATGCGGGCATATGTCATTCTGATATTCATACTGCTCATGGTGAATGGGGTCCAGTGAACTATCCACTTGTACCCGGACACGAGATTGCGGGAATCGTCACAGATGTTGGAGCCGAGGTGACAAAGTATAAGGTTGGGGATCGAGTAGGAGTCGGATGTATGGTTGATTCCTGTGGTGAGTGTGAGAACTGCCGTAAAGGAGAAGAGCAATATTGTTTAAAAGGAAAAGTCGATACTTATGCAGGTGTTGATAAATACGGGGAACCCACTCAAGGTGGCTATTCAACCCACATTGTCGTATCGGAAGATTTCGTACTCAGAATACCTGATAATATTGAATTTGACGTAGCAGCACCATTACTTTGTGCGGGTATTACAACATATTCTCCATTAAACCATTGGGGAGCAGGTCCTAACAAGAAAGTAGCAATTGTTGGTATGGGGGGGCTTGGACATATGGCGGTTCAAATTGCACATGCAATGGGTGCTGAAGTCACTGTTCTGTCTCGAACATTGAAGAAAATGGACGATGGTCTGAAGTTAGGTGCAGATCATTACTATGCAACAAGTGACCCAGAAACATTCGAGAAACTTGCCGGATCCTATGACTTAATTATTAACACGGTAAGTGCAAAGATTAATCTGGATGCCTATTTAGGACTACTCAATCTTGATGGAGCGCTAGTAAACGTAGGTGCGCCTGCAGAACCACTGTCACTAAACGTGTTCAATTTAATCGGTCATCGTCGTTCATTTGCTGGTTCAATGATTGGAGGCATCCGGGAGACACAGGAAATGTTGGATTTTTGTGCTAAACATAATATTACTCCTAAAATTGAAGTGATTTCAGCTGATCAAATTGACGAAGCTTATGAACGTGTAGTAGCTTCCGATGTGAAGTATAGATTTGTAATTGACATCAGTACAATGTGAATGACGTAAGTGATATTTATGGGGGACAGCCAATGGCGGTAGCCCTATAAAAATTAAATATTAGTAACTAAAAAGACGAACGATAACAAGATATCTTGATGTCGTTCGTCTTTATTTGTTCGCTAAAACCTATGCCCTGAATTTTTCTTTATAAATCCCGATTTTTGCTTTTCATCATTTTACTGTATTCTTCCATATATACCTTTTCTGAATCTGACGCTCTATTAGATGAGTTTGAATTTATCGCACGATGCCATAATGGATAGATAGGCTCAAGTGCCGTTAAGTCCATGATTTGTCTAATATCGTCATCCGTTAATTTTAAATGATACAATATTTTCATGCAGCTGGTCTTTATTTCTCGCAGCTAATACGATTGAATCTACATTTGGTCTATAGCCGTAGCATAAGTTATAATCCTGCCCTTTAGGATAGGCACTGATGACGTCAATATACTTCAAACGCTTGTGACCAAATCCCCTGGCTACAATGAGAACCTCGTGAGAGTTACTGTGATAATTATGATAATTAACAACAACCCCGCGCCTGCACCAAATCAGTTATTTTGTGCTAAAAAAATGTATTGACCGATCTTCGTGACCCAATCCATTTTATATAACACTTGTACTAGATTAAACTAAGAACTCAAGTTAAAATAGCTTCTATTCATTTCAATCCTTGCTTTTTTCTCTTACATAATCCAGTTTAAATCTTATAGTTAACTGTAGGTCAAATGGTACGTTTATTCTTTTTACCCCAATTTCTAATTAACAGATGACTTTGCCAATCAACAAATATCGTGATATAATTTCCTTCATTTCTAGAGTTAACTCGAAGTCTATATCGTAAAAAAAGAAAAGGGGAGTAATAATGAAGACATATTCTATCAGCGAGGTTGCTAAAGAATTGAATCTAACCGCATATACCCTGCGCTACTACGACAAAGAAGGACTTATGCCATTTATAGAACGTACTGCTAGGGGAACAAGGCTTTTTAAAGAATCCGATATCGACGCTTTAAAAATAATTGAATGTTTAAAAGCCACCGGAATGCCTATTAAAGAAATAAAAAATTTTATTGATTGGTGTTCTGAAGGAGATTCCACCTTGCAACAAAGATTTGACATGTTTATGGAACGAAAAGCTATAGTGGAATCACAACTAGAGGAATTAAACAAGACAATGGAACTCATCAAGCATAAATGTTGGTATTACAAAACAGCTTTGGATTCCGGAACTGAAGATATTCATAAAAATAATAAAATAGAAATTCCTTTTAACTAAATATAGTTCTAAGACAAAGTCATTCTGTAAGTTCTTTTATTCCTTGTGAACCGTCAAGTACGATGTTCGGGGATTTGAAGAATGAGTAATAATATGAAGCAAACGGGCCTTTTTCTATTCATATTTTTGGGACCAACTTGGTCCCAAATCAGTGCATTATCTTGGCCTGTATTGCAAAGTAAATAAAAACGAAAAAACCCCTGAAATATTGATTTAACAACATTTCAAGGGTTTTATTAGCATTAAAATGCTTAATGCTAATATTAACGAGAGTAGAACTCAACGATAAGAGATTCGTTAATTTCTGCTGGAAGTTCAGAACGCTCTGGTAAACGAGTGAAAGAACCTTCAAGTTTATCTGCATCGAAAGATACGAAATCAGGAACAAAGTTGCTAACTTCAACTGCTTCTTTCACGATATCTAGGTTACGAGATTTTTCGCGAAGAGTAATTGTTTGACCTGGTTGCATGCGGTAAGAAGGGATATCTACACGCTTGCCATCAACTAAGATGTGACCATGGTTCACAAGTTGACGAGCTTGACGACGAGTACGAGATAAACCTAGACGATAAACAACGTTGTCTAAACGAGATTCTAAAAGAATCATGAAGTTTTCACCGTGTTTACCAGTCATTTTACCAGCTTTATCGAATAAGTTACGGAATTGGCGTTCGTTTACACCATACATGTGACGAAGCTTTTGCTTCTCTTGTAATTGTAATCCGTACTCAGATAATTTTTTACGTTGGTTAGGACCATGTTGTCCAGGAGCGTAAGGACGCTTTTCTAATTCTTTACCAGTGCCGCTTAGAGAAATACCAAGACGACGAGATAATTTCCAGCTTGGGCCAGTATAACGAGCCATAATATGACTCCTCCTTTTTGTTTTTATTTGGGTAAAATAAAAACAGTTGTGGTCATCTTTACGAACATTTTGTTTTCAAGTATCTTCGCCCTCGCAGCAGAGGGTTACACAATACCCCATCAACAAAGATTGTTAGAGGAACAAAATGAAACATTAAAGTACACACAAAAGCTGCGATATTTTACACAAAGACTATTATACAATCTTTATTGATTAGAAGTCAATGTTTTACTGAGTGTAATATGTAGTCAATCAGTAATCTCTGATGTCGAGGTTGTAAGTTGAAAACAATTAATGAAAATGAGTCAATTCCTTATGAATATAGTAAAAACTATCATAAAGATTGATTGATATTGTAAAATATATGATATAATATAGTTCTAAAGTATCTGTTTTGAAGTAGGTTAAAAGAACTATAGTATAGAAAAAAATAGCTAAGTGTAATAATAAATATATTTAAGTGCGATTATCTTTTTATGTCATTTGTTAAGTCATAAAAATGATAATCCCCATACCATTTAAGAGACGATTAATTATGTCTGTTTTATACATCTGGATTTAGTACATATTCTATCTAAAATGTGGGTGATAAACAAACCACTTTTGAATATAGGTGATATAACTATGGATAAGGAAAAAGAAGTAAAAGCGTTACTAGAAATAAAAAGTAAAATATTAGACCTTATATATAAAGGAAACACTTCTAAGAATCAATTTGATGATTTTGTTAAAGAAGTTGCTACTAGTTTAGGATGTATAGCAGCAGGATTTTATTTCGTAAATGAGTGGAGAAAGGCATATGTCATTGAAGGGGAATACCATGCTGAGTTATTGTCTTTACCTGCTATTATTCCTATAGATGAGGTTTATCGTGAAAATCATCCTTTGTATGTTAATAAAAAACAGGGAGCTTATTCGAGTAAAGATGGACGCTTACTCATCTTCTTCCTTCAGCGGTTAGATGGCTTACCAGAGTATTTGGTTTTGCTAAGGGAGGATCAACAATTTATGTTGAGCCAACCATTTATGAATGAGCTTACAGATGTCTTGAGTTCCTATATGTTATTGAAAGGTAAAATAAATGAGCTTTACGATGAAAAACTGCATTACACGGAATTGTTCGCATTTGTCGAACGTTTTAGTTTCCATAGAATATTAAAATTGGACGTATTATTAAGTGAAATGTTAAAAATTCTGGATAGGCTCTATCCTTCATTTCAATATTATTTATTGTTGACACATGATTATGAAGAAATCAATCAATTACCAGTGAGGGATCTAGATTATCAGGAGGAAAACAGTCTCGCACTTGAAGCGTATGTATCAGGGGAAGTGACAATAGAACAAACATCAACCGACATTGTTCTATATGCTCCTTTTTTAGGAAGCCAGGGGGTATATGGTGTTCTCCAAGTGATTACTAAAGGGATATATGCCATTCCTAAAGCAGATCAAAAGTATTTTGGTTTAATTGCGAAAATGACAGGAGCAATTATTGAAAATATTCAATTACATCAACAATCACAACAATTAATTGGTGATTTGCAATTTATAAACGAAACATCACAGCAATTAAATGCTGATCTGCGTTTTACAGAGACGATTCATTTTATGACAGAACAAATAAAGAAATCATTTCACGCAGAAGAAGTGGGTTTTTTCTTGTCTCAAGATGGTGAAAAATGGACTCCATTAAGTGGTAGCACCAGTTTCTTCTTTGCAAAAAAATCGAAAGCCTTTGTAACATATGTGCAAAAACTGATGTTAGAGAAGAAAGATGCCCTCTTTATTGGCGATTTAACGATTCCCCATATGAAAGCTAGTTACCGTTCTCTTATGGCCGTACCTATGGGAAACTTAGGGGATATGTGGGGGTTTGTCGTGATTTTGCACCCTATGCCTTATTACTTTCCGTTTGATTCATTTAAATTACTCCAAGCATTAATTCATCATACAACGCTTGCATTTAAGAATTCGTTATTAAGAGAGGAATTAGAAAAGTTAGTCGTAACCGATCACTTAACGCAACTTTTTTCACGAAGTTATTTGGATAATCAAGTGGAACAATCACTAAAAAGTGATGAAAAAGGTGTTTTAATATTAATCGATATTGATGATTTTAAAATGATTAATGATGAATATGGTCATCAAGTCGGTGACGATATCCTTATTCAAGTGGCAGATATCATCATTCATCATATTAGAGTGGGTGATGTGGGCGCAAGATGGGGAGGAGAGGAACTGGCGATTTATCTTCCAAATGTAGATGCGAAGATCGGTGTTTCAATCGCTAGAAGATTAAAGGAAAAAGTGAGTCGATTAACGAGTCCAAATGTGAGTATTTCATGTGGTGTTTCACATTGGAAAGCTAATGAAGATGAGAGCTATGCAACCTTATTTCACCGTGCTGATGTAGCATTATATGAAGCGAAAAATGCAGGGAAAAATAAAGTTGTTTTTTTAGAAAAAGATAGAGACTAAGAGGTTGGTTAGTTTAGTTGGATAGAAATTAAATAGATGGGTTTTAGAATGAGAACTTTTAAGTCCAAATTGGCTACTTATCGTTCACAAACGCC
This sequence comes from Cytobacillus kochii, assembly GCF_020171845.1. Lineage (GTDB taxonomy): Bacteria > Bacillota > Bacilli > Bacillales > Cytobacillaceae > Cytobacillus > Cytobacillus kochii. The sequence goes on from NZ_JAIVAM010000003.1 coordinate 12,908, forward strand.
CAATCCTATTTAGTTAATGCCACTTATACCAGCCTCTTTGTTTAATTAGACAACCATAAATAATAATAATCGTTGAAAATTCTTGCGTTGTATCATATTCTGAATTATATAAATATTTTTTATATTTATACGGTGATACGATAATGTTTTTTTGTTTTTATTATTGTAAGCGTTTTCAATTTATAATTCTGGAGGAGATATCCTTGGAAGGTAAAGAGAAAAGAATAGAGACCAAATGTATTCACTCTGGTTATGATAGTCAAGTATATAACGGCAGTTTAATACCACCTTTATTTCAAACAGCTACATTTACATTTTCAAGTGCAGAGGAAGGTGCTCGCAGGATTGCCTCTGAAGAAGCAGGGTATGTTTATTCACGTTTAGGTAACCCGACTGTTGAGATCTTAGAAAAACGAATGGCAGAATTAGAAGGGGCAGAAGTGGCATTAGCATTTGGATCTGGAATGGCAGCTGTTTCATCTGTGTTAATGACATTAACGAAAGCGGGAGATCATATTTTATGCTCACAAGGAGTATATGGATGCACATATGGTCTATTGCATTTATTAGAAGAAAAATACCAGATTTCACATCAGTTTTCTACTATGAGCTCTAGAGAAGAGTTAATGAGTTGTATTACACCAGAAACCACTTGTATTTACATTGAAACACCGATTAATCCCACGCTTGATATTGTTGATCTTGAAATGGTCGCAGCAATAGGTAAAGAAAAACAAATCCCTGTTGTAGTAGATAACACCTTTTGTTCCCCTTATTTGCAAAACCCAATTTCCTTTGGGTGTGATATTGTTATCCATAGTGCAACAAAGTATTTATGTGGACATGGAGATGTCATTGCTGGCATTGTGGCTGGTAAAAAAGTGTGGATGGACGACATCGCGAGACAAACAAGAAAGGATATAGGTGGTATTATATCTCCCTTTGATGCTTGGCTCTTATTAAGAGGTATCAAGACATTAGCTATTCGATTAGACCGACACAGCCAACAAGCTGCTATTCTTGCCGAATTTTTACGAAATCATGAAAAAATTGAGCAGGTTTATTACCCAGGTTTTGCTGATCACCCACAAGCTAAGATTATCGCAAAACAAATGAAGCAACCTGGGGGGCTTATTTCTTTTAAAATTAAAGGAGGACAAAAAGAAGCACAGGCATTGATGAATCATCTAAGTCTTATTAAAGTGGCTGTGAGTTTAGGTGATGCAGAAACTTTAATTCAACATCCGGCAACGATGACACATGCTGTCGTACCTAAAGAAGAGAGAGAAAAAATGGGGATTGAAGATAATTTATTACGGCTTTCAGTGGGATTAGAAGCATTCGAAGATATTAAAGCAGATCTCTCTGAAGCGTTATATCAATTGAAATAACATCATCTAATCAAAATGCGAACAAATTTTATAGATCTCCATTTGTTCGCATTTCTTGAAATTATAAGAACTTCACTAATTCTTTAACAAACGCTTCTAGCATTTTTTCATCTATTTCATCGAAGCGGTTTTTTTCAGGAGAATCAATATCTAAGACACCTAATAATGTTCCATCTTTTACGATAGGAATGACAATTTCCGATTGAGAAGCCGCATCACATGCGATATGGCCAGGAAAAGCATGGACATCTGCAATTCTTTGCGTTTCTTGTTTAGAAGCAGCAGTGCCGCAAACACCTCTACCGACTGGAATCCTTACACATGCAGGCAATCCTTGAAATGGTCCGAGAACAAGTTCTCCCTCTTCCATTAAATAAAAGCCAACCCAATTTGTACGGTCTAAAAATTGATTTAATAAGGCAGAAGCATTACTTAAGTTGGCGATTGTATTTTTTTCACCTTCTAATAGTGCAGCAAGTTGCTTAATTACTAATTGATAATTTTCTTCTTTATTTCCTTGATAATTTTCGACGTTAAACATCATGCATCACCATGCTTTCTTTAAGTATTTAAGGTATTATGCCATAAAATAGGTTAAAAGGGGAGACTTTGTCGACAATTAATAAAAGGAAAATCTCTTTTATGCAAGAATAGATTTATTATAACAAGAACAGCGGATATTTGAACAAAAATCTTGTTATAGGGAGGCGAAAGAGCGCATGAAAGAAAATGCTAAAGTGGCAATAATTGATGCAGCTATCTATCTCTTCAACCATAAAGGGTTTAATGGAACATCTGTTAGGGATATCGCCAGTAAAGCAAAAACAAATGTTGCTAATATATCCTATTATTTTGGTAATAAGAATGGTTTGCTAGAGCAATGTTTAACGGAATATTATGAAGCATATATTCAAGAAATTGAGAAAGGGTTTAATCTCTTAGACCGAGGATCGACCCATTCCCTAAAGGCCGTTGCTGAAAATATCCTTTATTTCCAATTTGAAAATGTGCAATTAACGAGACTGATTATTAGAGAAATGTCGATCGATTCGCAAATGGTTCGAGAAATTATGTCCACTTATTTAACAAAGGAGAAGTATTATCTCAATAGAATCTTTGAACAAGGATTCAAGACGAAAGAATTCTACTTAAACACGACGGCGTATTTAATCCTACAATGGAAGAGTCTGCTTACTATGCCATTTCTTAATACTCATTACTTAACAGAAGTACTTTACCTTGTTCCTCATGAAACTTATTTTGTGGAGAAATATGTACGTGAGACTCATGCTTGGATTGATCATGTTGTTTGTAGAAAAGAGCCAAAAGAGCAGCAGGTGACATTATTAAATGTTTTGTAACTGGGAATTTAACTTATTCCAACCGCATCCCACAAGCTTTGCTTGATGAGCGTCGGAGCCGTATATAAGGGGAATGCCCATACTCATGGCTTTTTGTGCGACTGATGCCGGAGGATAACTTTCAAGACATAGCGGCTTAATGAGCCCAGCAGCATTATAGTCCAGTTCGTAGTGCTTATCTTTAACAGCATTCAAAATATCACTAAGTTCCTTTTCAAATTCCTGTTCAACGGGAAATTTTTTTTGGAATTTTTTAACTAAAGTAATATGTCCAATTCTAGTTGGTTTATACTGACCAAGGTCGCTTAAGATGGACTTTTGAACTGTACGAAAATAATGTTGATATACGGCATCGATAGATCCATATTCATTAATCATTTCTTGGAAGACATCAGGACTGTAATCTAAACAATGATAACCAGTTTCTCCTTTTAGGAAATGAACAGACAAGATGGCGTCATCGATACTTGGGCCGATTTCATTCAAAAATGCCGTTATTTCGTCTTCATACCCTTCAATATAATCCACTTCTAGTCCGATATGAATATTGAGTTCCTTTTTATATTGTTGTTTTAACCGCTCAACTTCATCTATATAATTGGCAATATCACCATTTTTCATTGCACTATCTTTGGCTGGTGCAGGATCAATAAAATGAGTGGGTAAAGGGGCATGCTCAGTAAAAGTGATATCAGTAAAGCCTTGCGCTATTGCTCTATTAATATAATGTTTCATTTGATCCTTTGTTCCATGAGGGCAATAAGGCGTATGAATATGACCATCTTTTTTCACGTGAAAGCTCCTTTTTATAGCGAAATAATTGTTATTTAGTGCGATATATGAGATAAATAAAAATAATCATTTATACGTGTAGATTTAACATTATTCGGTTATCTTTACAGGGAAATAGAAGTTTTAATGTCAATTTAAGATGTAAAAAGATTGATTATACGAATTTTGTCCAATTATTTCTATAAAATCTTAAAATAATAGTCAAAAAATGTCGTTTACATGGTATCATAAAAGCATTGAAATGAACAAGAAAATGATTTATTTAAAGTATATATTTGGTTCGGTAACAGAACAGGGGGCTTTACAGATGGGATATGTAATTGGTGTACTCATAGTTTTCATATGCATTTATTTTACAGGGTATTTTTTTAAGAAGAAATACTTCAAGGAAGTGGATCGACTAGAGACATGGAAGCTTGAAATTATGGATCGCCCTGTTTTGGATGAATTATCGAAGGTGAAGGCACTAAATATGACAGGTCAAACGGAAAAATTATTTGAAAAATGGCGAAGTGCTTGGGACGAAATCGTCACATCACAGCTTCCTGAGGTTGAAACGACATTATTTGATGCGGAAGAATACATAGATAAATATCGGTTCAATAAAGCTAAGGAAAGCTTAAATAAAATTGAAGCAGAATTGAACCTAGTAGAGGAACAAATCGACCAGATTTTAATAGAGCTAAAAGAGTTAGTGGGAAGTGAAGAAAAGAACCGCCTCGAAATGGAAGCGTTAAAAGATACATATCGCAATTATAAAAAACGATTACTAACACAACGTCATGCCTTTGGCAAGCCGGGGGAACAACTCGAAAACAGGTTAGGTGAAATGCATAATGAATTCGAGTTATTTACTCAAAAAACAAATGAAGGAAACTATCTTGAGGCAAGGGAAATCGTTCTCGCTTTAAATCAAAAGATGGAAGAAATGAACGATCATGTAGATCAAATTCCTGTATTATTAGTTGAGGTAAATACTAAATTGCCTAATCAGTTAGCAGAATTAAAGGATGGATTTGAGGAGATGAAGGAGCAAGGTTATCTACTCGAACACCTCCAAGTAGAAAAGAATATAAGTGAAATAGAAGAAGAAGTTAAAAAAATAATTGGGTTAGTTGAAGAGGTAAACGTGAAAGCTGCTTCTGAACTCCAAGATGAAATTAAGGAACGAATTGATAGTTTATATGAACAGCTAGAAAAGGAAGTAATGGCGAAACATTTCGTTTCTAAAGAAGAAAGCAAGGCGAAAGATCTCTTGATTGATAGCAGTGAAAGACATATGGATTTAATAGAAGAAATGCGAATGATTTCCGATACATATCATGTACCAGACACGGAAAGTGATACACAGGAAAGACTTCAGAAGCTATTAACTAATGCCATCAAAAGGTATGAAGTATTAGAAGATAAAATCAAGGAACAAAAAGTCCCTCATACAATTTTAAAAGAAGAATTGACAGCTGTAAAAGAAGAACTAGATATTATAAAAGAGGAACAAACTCGTTTTAGTGAAAAATTAGAAGCACTACGTAAAGACGAAATGGTAGCAAGGGAAAAAATTAATGATTTAAAAAAGCAGGTTAGTGACCTAGCTCGCTTAGTTTCAAAAAGTAATATTCCGGGGTTACCAGAAGAATATAAATTTGTAATGAAAGAAGCAAACGATCAGATTAAAGAGGTTATCTTACGACTTGAAGAAAAGCCACTAAATATTTCATCTGTTAACGATTATATGGAAATCGCCTTTATATCAGTAGAGAAAGCAGTTGAATATACGGAGGATATGATAGAGACATATTCGTTAACTGAGAAAGTCATTCAGTATGGTAATAGATATCGTAGTCGTCATCTAGGGTTAAAGGAAAAATTTACAAATGCTGAGCTTGCCTTTAGGAATTATGAATACAAAGCAGCGCTTGAACTGGCAGCAACCGCGATTGAAGAAGTTGAACCAGGAGCATTAGAGAAGATTAAGGATTGGATAAATGAAGAGGAAAAAAACTGATGTAGTTACATCAGTTTTTTTCGTTTGAATTCGCTTGCTATAGTTGTTTCATTCGGTTAATAAGTGATTTGCGACCTTAATTTAGTGCGACCGTCTGACCAAAAGCTCAAAAGAAATGAATAACATATAACAAAAAGCGAAGGCCCCTTTTCCTTCGCTTTTCTTAGTGACTATTTCTTTTTTTAATCTTCTTGAGTTTGTAACTGTTCTTTCGGGTTTGTATTGAAAGCGATAATAAAACCAACAATTGCACCAATGATAGCAGGTACAAGCCATCCAATACCTACACTAAATAACGGTAAGATAGAAAGTGTGTTATTTAGTCCTTCGCTTCCAAGACCAGCTGCATTTAATCCATCGATTATGCTAATTATTCCTGTTGGAATGAGCGCACAAATATAAACAATAGCTGCTCCTTTAAATACATTGTTTATTAGTGAGAGAAGAATAAGCACAATAGCTAATGGATAAAGGAATGTTAGCACTGGTACTGAGAAATTAATTAATTGTGTTAATCCGACATTTGCAATCGCCATACTAAAAATGGAGAATATAATAACGAACTTTTTATATGAAATACTTGGTACAATTTTATTAAAGTAAGTTGCGCAAGATGAGGTTAATCCCACAGATGTTGTTAAACAAGCGAAAATGATCGCAAATCCGAGAATATAACCGCCTGCAGAACCAAATAAAAATTGTGCAGCTACTGATAATAACGCACCACCATTTGGTTGTACACCTAATGTACTTGGAGATGTAGAACCAATATAAGCAAGTGATACATAAATAATAGCTAGACCAGCTGCGGCAATAAGTCCAGCGGCGATACAAATTTTTGTAATTGAAGCTTTTTTTGTAACACCAAAGCCTTTGATTGAACCGATAACGATAATACCAAATACTAGAGCGGCAATCGTATCCATTGTCAAGTACCCTTCAATAAATCCTTTAAAGAAGGCACTATCTACATAAGCGCCTGTTGGAGCTTGAGGGTCTCCTATTGGTGAGATAATCGCTTTTATTACAATTACAGCTAGAATAATTAATAGCAGTGGCGTTAGAATGTTACCGATTACATCTACAAGCTTACCTGGATTCATAGCTAATAAAGTCGTAAGCGCGAAGAAAACAATTGAGAATATTAAAAGTGGCCAAATTGAATTGGCAGCGTTTTCAGATAAAAACGGCAATATCCCAATCTCATAAGAAACTGTTCCTGTACGAGGAATGGCAAATAGTGGACCAATGACTAAATACATTACCACAGTAAAGATTAATCCATACAATGGGTGAACTCGGTTTGCCATTGTTTGTACATCACCAGATTTTGCAATGGCAATAACAGCAATGAGTGGTAGTCCGACACCAGTAATTAGGAAACCAATAATTGCTACCCATACAGAAGTACCAGCTTCTTGTCCCAAAAATGGTGGAAATATCATATTCCCTGCTCCGAAGAATAGAGCAAAGAGCATTAAACCTATTGAAAAGATTTGTTTGAACGAAAGTGTGTTATTATTCATACAATTTACCCCCTAAGTCGCTCGTCAATAGTCACTATAAAATTTTCAACAGAAACTATAGTACCATGGTTTTGACGAAATGTGTCGAATTATAAAAATGTTGTAATTTTGGGTATATTGAAATAACGGTGGCAAACTTTGAAAGGAATAGATTTTCGGAGTTTTTTTAAACCAATTATTTTCATTATAAATTAAAAACCCAAAATTATAAAGCAAAACCTGTATTAATACACAAAATTTTTTTTGATTGTGTATCGTAATAATTTGTTTTTACAAAATAGTAAAATTACATTTCGTCTTTATACAAATAACATTTCTATCTAAGCGAAAATTATGCTATGATTAAAAATTGCATAAGTGTTCTTCAAGGAGGAGCCGTAATGATTTATCTAGATAATAGTGCAACTACTCAACCATATAAAGAAGTAATTGATGCGTTTGTAAAAGTTTCTTCTACCTTTTTTGGTAATCCATCATCCCTCCATGGAGTTGGTGAGAAAGCTGAAAAACTATTGCAACAAGCGAGGAGACAGATAGCACAATTGCTTAAAGTAAAAGAAAAAGAATTACTGTTTACTTCAGGTGGTACGGAAGGTAATAATATGGCAATTAAAGGAATTGCTAAACAATATCAGCATCGTGGCAATCATTTAATTACAACAACCATTGAACACCCTTCTGTTATTGAGACAATGAAGCAGTTAGAAAAAGACGGATTTGAAGTGACCTATCTACCTGTAGATGGGGATGGAAGAATTTCTCTAGATGATTTACAAGTAGCTATAAAGGAAGAAACGATTCTTGTCTCTGTTATGCATGTCAATAATGAAATAGGGACCATTCAACCAATTAAAGCTATTGGAACTTTATTAAAAGAATATCCTAAGGTTTTCTTTCATGTCGATGCTGTTCAATCAGTAGGCAAAGTCCCACTTGAGTTATATGAATTTGGTATTGATGCTTGTACAATGTCAAGCCATAAATTTCATGGCCTAAAGGGTTCGGGTATTTTATATTTACGACAAGGAGTATCCTTAACGCCCCTTCTTGCAGGTGGTAACCAAGAAAGTGAATTAAGGAGCGGCACAGAAAATACAGGTGGAATTGTCGCGATGGCTAAAGCGTTGAGGATGACAAATGATTATTTCAACTCTAGCTCTAAACTTTCTCATTTAATGAATGAAATTAGAATAGCATTAAGTGAAATAGAAGATGTCATTATCCATACGCCAATAAAAGAGACAGCTCCACATATTCTTAATTTCTCTGTTAAAGGCTTTAAGTCAGAGGTTTTTGTTCATGCCTTAGAAGAGAATGATATTTATATTTCTACCACGAGTGCTTGTTCATCTAAACATGCTCAAGCGAGTAGTACATTACTTGCTATGGGTATAAAAGAAGAAATTGCCTTGAGTGCCGTTAGAGTGAGTTTAAGTTATCATACAACGGCTGATGAGGTAGAAAAGTTTATTCATGAAGTGAAAAACACTATATTTCAACTGAGAAAGGTAATGAAAGCTTAATGAAATACGATAGAATATTAATTCGTTATGGAGAAATTTCAACTAAAGGAAGAAATCGTAAGAATTTTATAGATAAATTAAGAAAAAGCGTAAAGAGAGTCCTACATGATTTTCCTGAAATCAAGGTCGAGGGGCAAAGAGATCGCATGTTTGTTCTGCTTAATGACCAACCACATGAAGAGATTATTGAGAGATTAAAGGGTGTCTTTGGTATCCAGTCTTTTAGTCCGGTTTTGAAGGTGGAAAAAGATTTAGATACAATGAAGGAAAAGGCATTACAATTAATTCAAAAGGTTTATCAAGAAGGCGATACGTTTAAAATCACAGCGAAAAGAGCAGATAAAAGTTTTGCATTAGATACGTTTGGTATTAACCAAGCATTTGGTGCACATATTTTAACAAATATGCCTTCTATCTCAGTTGATGTGAAAAAACCAAGTATAAACTTAGTCATTGAAGTGAGAAAAGAAGCAAGCTATATTTCATGTGAGAATATTAAAGGAGCTGTTGGCTTACCAGCTGGTTCAAGTGGGAAAGGTATGCTCATGTTATCTGGTGGGATTGATAGCCCTGTTGCAGGATATTTATCCATGAAAAGAGGAATTGAAGTCGAGGCTGTTCATTTTTATAGCCCTCCATTTACAAGTGAAAGATCAAAACAAAAAGTCATTGATCTAGCGGAAAAGCTTTCTCGAATTAATGGTGGCGTGGCGCTTCATATTGTTCCTTTTACTGAAATACAACAGCTGATACAGAAACAAATTCCTGATAACTATACAATGACAACGACAAGAAGGTTAATGCTTAGAATAACAGACGCGCTTCGAGAAAAATATCAAGGATTATCCATTATTACTGGTGAGAGTCTTGGGCAAGTTGCCAGTCAGACGATGGAAAGTATGTATGCTATTAATGAGGTGGTTAGCACACCCATTTTAAGACCTCTGATTATGATGGATAAAGCGGATATAATCGATATAGCCCAAACTATTGATACGCATGATATTTCTATTCGTCCATTTGAGGATTGTTGTACTGTATTTGTACCTTCTTCACCTAAAACGAAGCCGAAGCTTGAAAAGGTTCAACATTTTGAAAGCTATACAGACTTCGAGCCGTATATTCAAAAAGCGGTTGAAAATACCGAAAAACTTGTTATTATGCCGAATTCAAACATAGAAAAAGAGATGGAAGATCTTTTTTAAACGGTCTTTATTACAAAAAGATTACAAAAGGAAATATAAATGCAACAATTACCAAATATTTATTGCATAGTGCCATGTGATTCTACACATTCTATACTCACAAGGAGGTGAAATCACATGGCAAACAACAGCTCAAATAATCTTGTAGTACCTGGTGTACAACAAGCTCTTGATCAAATGAAATACGAAATCGCAACTGAATTTGGTGTAAACCTTGGTGGAGAAACTACTTCTCGTGCTAACGGTTCAGTTGGTGGAGAAATCACTAAACGTTTAGTTCAAATGGCTGAACAACAATTAGGTGGTTACCAAAAATAATTTAATATGATGGCTACAAAAGGGCGGAGTAATCACTTCGCCCTTTTTATATTTAAAAAACTTCAAATTGACGTATTTTGCTTAAAAGTTTTTGAATGGCAGGCGTCATTGATCTGTCTTTCAAATAAGCAAGGTAAACAGTTCTATTAAGAAAAATAGAAGTGATTGGCAAGCCAATAATATGAGGTGTAGGATTATAATCTAAATAGCTTTTAGGCAAAATAGTCACGCCTAAACCTTCTTCAACCATTTTACAAGCAGTTTCTAAGCGCTCGATTTCATATTCAATTTTTGGATAAAGCTGTTCCTTCATAAAAGCTTGCAACACATCTCCTCTCGTTTGGAACCCCTCACGGCTAATTATAAAAGCCTGATTAGCAATATCAGTGAGCTCTACAGAAGTTTTACGAGCAAGTGGGTGTGTTTCGTAAACTGCTAACATAAAAGGCTCATGATAAAGCGGGTGTGAAGTAATTAATTGATTATGCATAGGCTGATTGGTAATCGTAAAATGAACATCGCCTTCCAATATGGAAGAAATAACTTCTTTTTGGCCAAGTACTTCATTGAATTGAAAGTGTATATCAGGATAGGTATTTTTAAATGCCTTTATGACTTTGAATAGCCAAAACTTGGCAGATTCAATTATGCCTATATTAATATGACCATCACCGGTTTCGGCCATCTCTGCAACTTCTAGTTGGAAATGTTCGAATTGTCTTACTATATGTAGAGCTCTTTGATAAAAAACCTCTCCGATATCTGTCAAATAAATGCTTCTTGTATCTCGTTTAAATAGCTCCATCTTTAAATCATTTTCCAATTTCATAATGGCATTACTTAATGATGGCTGTGATATATGTAAAATTTGTGCTGCCTTAGAAAAACTCTGTTCATCAGCTACCGTAATAAAATACTTTAATTTCCTTATTTCCATTTTTTCACCTGCTTATAGTTAAAAGCTATAGATATATATATATTTGGTATTGGTCATTATAGCATAACTCTTTATATACTTTTTTTATACGAAACGTTTTAAATGAATCTAATCAAAAAGTTCAGAAATTTAATAAAAATGAGGGAGTTCGCAATGTACAGTCAAGGAAGGAAAGATCAATGGATAGGTAGAATAGACTCTTTAGAAGATCGAAAGAGTTTTAGATACCATCAGGTTATTAAAATGGAAAACCTTCTCACGCCGAGTGGTAAAACGCAAATATCTAGCTTTGGAATTATAGGCTTTGAAAGTGAAGAAGGAGTAAGAAGAAACAACGGTAGACTAGGAGCGAAAGAGGGACCAAATGCCATAAAAAAAGCAGTTGCTAAATTACCTTTTCCATATGATGTTGATACCAATATTTATGATTTTGGTAATGTGGCTTGTGATAGTGAGCAGTTGGAAGAAGCACAAGTAGAATTAGGGGATTTTGTTAGCATAATTCTTAATAAAAAATCTACACCTATCATATTAGGCGGTGGTCATGAGACACTTTACGGTCATTATTTAGGTGTTAGGAAGTCGATAGGTAAACAAAAGAAACTAGGTATCATTAATATTGACGCACATTTTGATTTGCGATCATATGATGAAGCGCCGTCATCGGGTACGATGTTTAAACAAATATTAGATCAAGACGAAAATGCAAATTATTTATGCCTTGGTATACAAAAACAAGGGAATACTGCTTCTCTTTTCGAGACTGCCTCCAAACTGGGTGTAACCTATATTTTAGAAGAAACCATTCATGCGGAAGGTTTAAATCAAACAAAACAAGTAATAAATAATTTTATTAAAGAATGTGATGTGTGCTTGTTAACACTGTGCATGGATGCAGTTAATTCTGCCTACGCACCAGGTGTAAGTGCACCATCTCCATTTGGCTTAACTCCATTTGAGGTAAGGGAACTCGTTCGATTGGTTACAAATAATGATAAGACGATTTCGTTTGATATATCCGAAGTTAATCCTTCATTAGACAGAGATGGACAAACAGCAGCAGTTGCAGCTCAATTAGTGAGTGAAGCAATCAGCGCATTTCACAGGAGGACAAAGAGATGAACATCACTTTAGATTCAATTTCAACATTGTTTCTTGCTGTTGCCCTTTTGTTAATCGGTAGCATATTAATAAAAAAGGTGACATGGTTAAATCGTTATTGTATACCTGCGCCAGTTGTGGGCGGATTATTATTTGCTCTACTTATTTTAATTTTAAAACAAACAGGGCTAATGAACATTGAATTAGATACATCACTACAAAGCATTTTTATGCTTACCTTTTTTACAACGGTTGGTTTAGGGGCTAGTTTTAAATTAGTGAAGCTAGGTGGCAAGCTACTTATCTTCTACTGGATTGCCTGTGGCGTACTTGCCTTGTGTCAGAGTGCAATTGGTATTTCTCTAGCAACCGCTCTTGGTCTGGAACCGTTACTAGGTGTTATGATGGGGGCAGTTTCTATGGAAGGTGGACATGGTGCTGCAACGGCATTTGGCGGAACCATTGAGGAATTAGGAATAGAGTCTGCACTATCTACTGGATTAGCTGCTGCTACGTTTGGTTTAATAGCTGGTGGTTTAGTTGGGGGGCCGACAGTTAAGTATTTAATAAATAAATACAAATTAACACCTAAACAATCAAGTGATTCAGCCAGTGAAATTGCTCCAACATTAGAAGAGGAAAAAGATCATTCACCAATTTCTACTAATCATTTTATGGTTCAAGTTCTCATTATTACTTTTTGTATGACGGTTGGATCATTATTAGGAGAGTTATTCTCCGATGCAACAGGTTTTGTATTACCAAGCTATGTTGGCGCAATGTTTGTTGCTGTAATCGTAAGAAATATTGTCGATAAAGTAAATGGACGCATCATTGATATGAAATCAATCAATTTCATTGGTGATATTACATTAGGTATATTCCTCTCAATGGCGCTGATGAGCATTAAACTATGGGAAATTGCTGATCTTGCTCTTCCGATGCTATTCATTGTATTTATTCAAGTGGTCTTTATCGTATTGTTCTCTATCTTTGTTCTATTTAAGCTATTTGGAAAAGATTACGATGCTGCTGTAATGGTCGGTGGTTTTACAGGTCACGGTCTTGGGGCAACACCAAACGCGATGGCGAATATGTCTGCCATTACTGAGAAATATGGACCATCCCCAAAAGCGTTTTTAATTGTACCAATTGTAGGGGCTTTTCTTATAGATGTCTTTGCTATGCCGATTATCATTACGAGCATCAATTTATTATCTTAAACAAACATAATGTACGAAGAATCCGAGCAATTATTCCATTCAAGAGATGAGAATATAGCTCGGTCTTTTTGTATTTGATAAATTTAACTTAGATTCAGATATGGGTAATTAAGAGAATTTAAAAAAGAAAGATAGTGCTGAAAAGGAAAATATACCTATGTTTCAGAGAGGGGAAGTGAGTGTTTATTAACTAACTATTGAGATAGAGAAAGATAAATTATTTTAATTATTTAAATAATTTAGTATAATTATTAGTGACATCTTGAATTCCGCATAGATCTTGAGAAAAAGGAGAGATTTTTGGATGAAACGAGAGGATTTATTAGCACCCGAGGTTTATAACTTAGTCTCAGAGGTTGAGCACTATGCGCAAAATAGTGATAAACTGGCGATTCAATGGGAAGATGAGCAGGGGGAGAAAAAGGAAATTACATATAAGCAATTAATGAACAAAGCGAACAGAATTGGAAACGTTTTCGTGGATAAAGGCTTAGAAAAAGGCGATGTTGTTCTGGTAATCATCCCTCGTCTTGTAGAAGCTTATCAAACATATTTAGCTGCACTTAAAGCAGGAATGGTTGTCATCCCTAGCTCAGAAATGTTAAAAACTAAAGACTTAAAATATCGTATTAATCATGGTGATGTCAAAGCAATTATTAGTTATGCACCTTATGTATCTGAATTCAACGAGATAAAAGAAGCGGAAAATCTTCCAAAATTCATTATTGGAGGAAAAGCGCAAGGGTGGATTTCTTTAGATGAAGAAATGGAAAGTGCAAATGAGTCGTTTAAAATAGTAGAAACGAAGAAAGATGATATGGCTTTTCTTTCGTATACTTCGGGAACAACTGGCAATCCAAAGGGTGTCGTTCATACCCATGGGTGGGCATTTGCTCATTTAAGAACTGCAGCTACACATTGGCTTGGTATTGAGGAAGGGGATACTGTATGGGCAACTGCAGGTCCAGGTTGGCAAAAATGGATATGGAGCCCATTTCTTTCCGTATTAGGATCAGGCGCAACAGGGTTTGTTTATAACGGAAAGTTTGAACCGAAAAAATATTTACAGCTCTTACAGGATTATGAAGTGAATGTGCTTTGCTGTACACCGACAGAATATCGTTTAATGGCAAAAGTAGACCGTATTGGTCAATATAATTTATCAAAGCTTCATAGTGCTGTTTCAGCAGGAGAACCTTTGAACCGAGAAGTTATTGATATTTTTGAAAAGCATTTTGGGCTTGAAGTAAGAGACGGTTATGGACAGACGGAAAATACATTGCTTGTAGGTGTCACAAAAGGTATGGGGTTAAGACCAGGTTCAATGGGAAAACCAACGCCAGGGAACAGAGTAGAGATCATTAATGAAGACGGCCAACCATGTTCAGTGGGTGAAGTAGGGGATATTGCTGTTCATGTTGATACGCCAGCACTATTTAAGAATTATTATAAAGATCCAGAAAGAACTTCCATGCAATTCCGTGGGGATTACTATATTACAGGAGATAAAGCTAAAATGGATAAAGATGGGTATTTCTGGTTTGAAGGACGAGGTGATGATATTATCATTAGCTCTGGTTATACCATTGGGCCATTTGAAGTTGAAGATGCCCTCGTGAAGCATCCATCCGTCAAAGAGTGTGCAGTTGTAGGTAGTCCAGATGAAGTAAGAGGTTTGATAGTTAAAGCCTTTATCGTTTTAAAAGACGACGTCGATGAAAATGATGCTAATTTAATTCCAAGTTTACAACATCATGTAAAAGAGCTCACGGCACCTTATAAATATCCACGAAAAATTGAATTTGTCAGCGATTTACCAAAAACAACTTCAGGAAAAATTATGAGAAGAGAGTTACGAAAACAAGAGGCTTCAAAAACGACAGCAAACTAAATATAAAAGACAGAAGAAAATAATAATCTTCTGTCTTTTTTATATGGAGTGATATAGAAGAATGTGCTTTTTTTGTTATACTGAAGAAAAATAATAAAAGGAGTCAAATGGAATGGGAACACTTTGGTTTGGCGGAAAAGTGTATACAATGCAAGCAGTAAATGATTATGTTGAAGCTGTTTTTACAAGAAAAGGGCGAATTATTGCAACAGGGAATGAAGCTGAGTTGAGACAGCTCTATCAGCATGAATTGACAAAATTAGTGGATTTAAAAGGTAGAGTAATGCTTCCAGGCTTTGTTGATAGTCATATGCACTTAATTGGTCATGGGGAAAAACTTATTCGCCTTGATTTATCGCAATTCACTTCAAAAAAAGCGAGCTTACAAGCTCTAAAAGAATATAGTGAAGATGCCAACCCTGGGGAGTGGATTATTGGAGAGGGTTGGAATGAGAATCTCTGGGATGAAGCAGAACCTATCGTTGCTAGTGATATAGACAGATGGGTAAATGATCACCCTGTTATGCTTAAACGAGTGTGTAGGCATGCGATTAGTGTGAACACAATGGCAATGGAGCTTGCAGGCATTTCAAAAAAGACAGTCTGTCCCTCAGGTGGTGTAATTGAAAAAGATGAGGATGGACAACCGAATGGGTTATTAAAGGATCAAGCACAAGAACTGATTACAACTGTGATACCGTCAGTAACTGATGCTTATATGATGAAGGCTATGAATGCCGCTATTCGTGATGCACACCGATTAGGTCTTACAGGGGGACATACAGAAGACCTGAATTATTACGGTGGGTTTGAACAGACCTATCAAACTTTTAAAAAGGTGATAAAAGAGGGCAATCTTCCGTTTAGAGCGCACTTACTCGTTCATCACGAGGTGGTCGATGAACAGCAAGCGAAGGTGGTTTCTCCTCATCCATTTATTGAATTTGGTGCGATGAAAATATTTGCAGATGGAGCACTTGGCGGAAGAACTGCCTTATTAAGTCATCCATATGCAGATGATAAGGAAACAAGTGGAGTAGCGATATTTACGCAAGAAGAACTAAATAACTTAGTAGAGAAAGCTCGTTCGTATTCTATGCCTGTTGCCATACATGCGATTGGCGATCAAGCATTCGAAATGGCCTTAACTGCAATAGAGGCACATCCACAACATACTAAAGATAGAGATCGAATCATCCATGCGCAAATATTAACGGAAGAACTGATTGAGCGAGCGAAAAAACAACCATTAGTTCTTGATATTCAACCGAGCTTTGTTTCATCTGACTTTCCTTGGGTAATTGAACGAGTTGGAGAAGCGTATATGAAATGGTGTTATGCTTGGCGTACACTCATGCAAGAGGGTGTAATATGTGCAGGTGGATCGGATGCACCTATTGAACCACTAAGCCCTTTGCTAGGTATACATGAAGCAGTTACTAGAACAAATGTGAATGATCCGAATGAAACCGTTTATGATATCAACCAAACACTTTCACCTTTTGAGGCGGTATGGTTATACACGAGAGGAAGTGCTTATGCATGTAGTCATGAGCATGAACGTGGGATGATTGTAGAGGGGTTTGTAGCGGATTTTACGATTTTAAAAGAAGATATCTTTAACATTCCTGTGCAAGAAATTCCCAACGTCTCTATAGAAATGACTGTGGTGGCAGAGGAAATTGTTTATACAAAAAGTTGAAAAACTATTGTCTATTCCATTCTTTTAGGCGTATAATACATTTTATTTCGATAATAGAAAGAATTGAGGATGGGAAATGGCGCAAGATGTTAAGCAAGGTGTAATTTATGCAGGTTTATCGTATGTGTTATGGGGAATACTGCCGATTTATTGGAAGTTGATAGGTGGGGTTAGTGCTGGAGAAACACTTGCTAACCGAGTCATTTGGAGCTTTTTTTTCATGCTGATTCTATTGCTATTATTAGGTAAATTGCGTGCTTTTATGACTGTTGTAAAAGGACTATGGCAAACAAAGAAGCAGTTGTACGGATTAATTATAGCTTCTCTATTAGTAAGTGCGAATTGGTTTATCTTTATATGGGCTGTAAATAATGGACAAATCATTGAAACAAGTATGGGATACTATATTAATCCGTTGATTAGTGTCCTACTAGGGATGGTCGTATTTAAAGAGCGGTTATCTGTTTCTCAATATGTTTCTTTTGCCCTAGCAGCCATTGGTGTGATTATCTTAACAGTTTCGTATGGTTCATTTCCTTGGATTTCCTTTTTACTTGCTTTAACCTTCGCACTGTATGGGTTAGCGAAAAAAATGGTGAAAGTAGATGCAGCCATTGGTCTTACACTTGAAACGATGGTCATTACACCCATTGCTTTACTATATATGGGTAGTTTGTTTGTGCAACAACGACAGATGCTGTTTCATGAAAATGTCGGTTTAGATTTATTGTTGATAGGTGCTGGAGTAGCAACAGCCGTACCTTTACTGCTTTTTGCTAACGGGGTCCAAAGAATACCTCTCTCAATGGTAGGTTTTTTACAATACATTGCGCCAACAATCATGCTTATTTTAGGTGTGTTTGTATATGGTGAATATTTCTCCAAAGCACATTTCTTATCCTTTTTGTTTATATGGATTTCGCTGAGTATCTATTCTCTATCCCGTACAAAATGGGTTTTATTATGGGAAAGTAAAATAGCCAGAGGAAAACAAGTAGGAATGTGAAGATTCGGCTGATATCACCTTTGTCTAATATCTTATCCGGTATCGGCAGTTTTCTTAAATGAAGGTCATTTAAGTTGGTGGATCTTCAACTTTAACTATTGGATATACCATTTAGAATAAAGCCGTTGAAATTTTATGATCTTAAAATTTCAACGGCTTTTCTTTTCGATATTACCATTCGGTTCAAACACTTATTACATAGCGTTTATTTGTTGTCCTGACAATTCTTTATAAAAAGGTTCTCTTCACTTTTTCCCAAAAGGAGTTGTCTTTTAGCTTAACGGTTTTTATACTGTGCGGACTTAAGGTAATTTTTATTTCATCTACATGCTGGATACTTAACGCTTCATTATCCATCCCCATGATAGGGTGATCATTTCCCTCGTGTGTAATCTTTAATGTTAAGGTTCTTTGCTCTCCTAAAATAAATGAAGAACCTAGTGTGCGATATTTATTATTATTTAAAGAGGCAAGTTCGCTTACTTGTAGACAAGGTAGCATGGGGTCTACGATCGCACCGTTGACAGATTTATTATAAGCGGTACTACCAGTAGGAGTGGAAACAATCATTCCATCTCCACGGAATGTTTCAAATAATTGACCATCAATATAGATTTCCATCACTAATGTTTTGATAATACTAGAACGGATGGAGAATTCATTTAAACACTGAAACGAGGTTTCACCATCAACTGTAACTTGGATTGTGGGGTATTTACGTACTTCTATATTTTCATTTTGTGCTGCTTCTAGCATTTTCGAAGGCTCATTTAATTGGAAGTCACAGTAAATACCTAATGGCCCATGTGTCGAAATTCCAGCGTATAGACAATCATCACGAAATCCCGTTTTCCTTACTGCTTGTAAGAAAGCCCCATCTTCTCCAATACTAACAATAATGGTCGCATCTCTCGGATCTGTTACTATAGTAAATCCATGATGGGTTGCTTGTTGTTTTAAGTTTTCAACAATTACAAGTGTTTCGGCGTCTTGTTTATGGTAGAAATATAAAAGTCGTTGATGCATGAAAAAAACCTCCTTTAATGTTTCATAAAAAATGTGTTGGAAAGATAGAATGAATAAAGGTGCTTATGATTTGAAGAAGTGACATTTTTTGCTATCATAAGAAGAGATAACCTACTCTTCTCATTCTTATTCTATGAGAAGATGATGTATAATTCAAAGGAGGAATGATGGAATGACAGCAAAGAGATGGGCTGCCTTGGGAATTGCTGCTGTTTTATTTGTCTTTTCGGTAGGAATTAATTTCATGTCTAACGTGGCGTCAACAAATTTTGAAGATACCTTTTCAAACTTGATGGCCACAGGCGAAGATTCTTTTACTGAAGAAATGATCGAAACAGGAGACTCTTTAAATAAAATTGCTGTATTAAATTTAAATGGGACGATTCAGGATACGGGTGAGAGTGGCTCATTATTAGCAACTTCTACATATAACCACAATCGTTTTATGAAATTATTAAACCATGTGAAAGATGATACCACTGTTAAAGGTGTTGTAATTAAAGTGAATACACCAGGTGGGGGCGTTGTTGAAAGTGCGCAAATTCACGATAAAATTGTTGAAATTCAAGAAGAGGCGAATAAACCTGTGTATATTTCTATGGGTTCTATGGCCGCGTCTGGTGGGTATTATATTTCAGCTCCGGCGGAAAAAATCTTCGCTAGTGCAGATACAATGACAGGTTCATTAGGTGTCATCATGCAAGGGGTAAACATTACTGAGCTTGCAGATAAGATAGGCATTGAATTTAATACAATTAAAAGTGGCGAATTTAAAGATATTATGAGTCAAACGAGAGAAATGACTAAAGAAGAACAAAATATTTTACAAGATATGATTGATAATGCTTATCAAGGATTCGTAGAAGTGATTGCTTCTGGGCGAGAGATGTCAGAAAATCAAGTCCGTGAACTAGCAGATGGTCGTATCTATGATGGTCGCCAAGCATTAGATAATCAATTGATTGACGGGTTAGGCTATGCAGAAGATGTCATTAATGAGATGAAAAACGATGTGGGCTTAGAAGACGCTGCTGTTATTCAATATAGCGATAATGTTGGTTTTGGCTCACTTCTTAGTGTAGCAGCAAATAAAGTTGCTGGGAATGATCTGCAAATGGAAGGTGTAATGAAGCTTCTTACACAGCCGAATTCCCCACGCCTAATGTATTTATATGCTGAATAGAAAGGAGGCGCTTTAGGATGCATAATCAAGACGAACCAAAAAATAAGGAATTGTTCCAACAAGAAGGTTCTGAAGAAGCGGTGCTTTCCGAACAACCTGGGCAATTGATAACAATGACTGAAGAATATCGGTTAGCGGGGTTTTGGATGAGATTTTGGGCGTATTTATTAGATTGGCTAATTATTGGTAGCATTAATGGTATCCTTATTTACCCTGTTTTTAGAGCGTTAGATGTTTCTTTAAATAATTCATCTTACTTTTCTGCTGTCGCCATTGCAACCGCGTTGACCTTCTATTTGTATTTTGTTCTTATGACGAAATACCTCGGGCAAACTCTAGGAAAAATGGTATTCGGTTTAAGAGTCATACAAATAGACGGAGGCAAGCTTTCATGGGGAACGATTCTTTTTAGAGAGTGGATTGGTCGCTTCATTTCAGGTACAGTGATGATGCTTCCTTACCTTGTCGTTGCCTTTCATCCAAAAAAGAAGGGCATACATGACCTATTTGCTGATACAACAGTTGTCCATGAGAGATAATTGAATAGCTAGGCATATAAAAGTCATTCCTGTAAGGGATGGCTTTTTTATTATGCAAAAGAATCAGTTTATGAGATTGATGTAGAATCATTTTTTCTTATCCAAGATTAGAAGTTAAGAAATGCTATTTTGAAAAAATTTAAATGATAACCCATATTAATTGGATTTAAAGTTTAACAAAAGGTGAAAATGACCATACTAATTGCTTGAAAGGCAGGGGTGCTCATATGGTTTGGTTCATCATAATTGCTGGTCTTATTCTCTTATTTTTACTTCTTATTTTAGTTATATTATTTTCAAAACTCTCCATTACTGTTCACTTTTATCATTATGATAAACAAAGTCACCTTAGTATAAAGTTAAAATTTTGGAAATGGCTCAAGTATACAATTGATATACCTTTGATGGAAGTTGATCCGCAAAATGCAGAAATTAAAATAAAGGAAGAAAAAACAGCATCAGGAGGAGAGACGAAAGAGGACTCGAAGAATATTACTGCAGAAGATTTGTTAAATAGCTTTAAGGATATGGATGAGCTCTTAAAGCATGTTGTTTCTCTGTATCATATTATTCGTCATTTCATGAGTAAGGTCATTGTTCGTCAGCTGCGTTGGCATACAGTTATTGGTGTAGGTAATGCAGCGTTAACGGGTGTCTTAACGGGTGGGTTTTGGTCTGTGAAAGGCAGTATAATTGGTGTGTTAAGCCATTATATGAAATTAAAGACAAGACCGGATATTGCTATTTCTCCACAGTTTCAATTTGCGGTTGCCCAAACCTCTTTTATATGTATGATTCAATTTCGTATCGGGCATGCTATGCTTGCAGGATTTAAACTGATTAAATTTTGGAAAGGTGGCAAAGCTCATTTTAAGACAAGTCAGCTTTCTGTTTTATCAGGTGATAAACCTAAAACATACTAGATGAGAAGGGGCGATTGAGAATGTCTGATCATCCAATACAAGGCTTGATGACAACTGCAATGGAAAACCTGAAAGAAATGGTAGATGTAAATACGATAATTGGTGACCCAGTAGAAACACCCGATGGCAGTGTAATTATTACAGTTTCAAAAGTGGGCTTTGGTTTTGCTGCTGGAGGCTCGGAGTTTATGATGGATGCAAGCAAAAAAGATAGCAATAATGGTGAATCAAAGGGTCATCCTTTTGGTGGAGGTAGCGGTGGAGGTGTTTCTATCACACCAATCGCATTTCTTATCGTTAACTCTCATGAAGTAAAAATGGTTCATTTAGATGAGAGCACTCATCTATACGAAAAAATCTTAGATTTAGCACCTCAAGCAGTAGATAAAATCCAACATTTATTTAATAAAAAGGACCAAAAAGAAGAATCATCAAATGAGAAAGATCATCAAGAGAAAAATAATTTAGACTTTTAATCTAATATGTTTCAATTAAAAATCTGAACAATATTCAAATTCGACTGTAGGAGGTTTGAATCGTTCGGATTTTTTTGTGCCTGTCTTTTTTTCATTGGATTCATTTCAATTGCAAAAAAGATTCTGAAAAGCTATCATTTAAACGTACATACTTATAAATAAAGGAGGAAGTTATGATGGCATCAGTTACATTTAAAGGGAATCCTGTTACACTGCTAGGAAGTGAAGTGAAAGTTGGGGATCAGGCGCCTCAGTTCTCTGTCTTAGCCAATGATTTATCTGAAGTTACTCTAGCTAATACAAAAGGGAAAATCCGTTTAATTAGTGTGGTTCCTTCAGTTGATACAGGCGTTTGTGATGCACAAACAAGAAAGTTTAATGAAGAAGCATCTGGACTAGATAATGTAGAGGTATTAACCGTTAGTGTGGACCTTCCATTTGCTCAAAAACGCTGGTGTGCTGCTTCCGGATTAGAAAATGTGCAAACTCTTTCAGATCATAGAGATTTATCTTTTGGTGAAGCGTATGGTGTTGTAATGCAAGAGCTTCGTTTGTTAGCTCGTTCGGTATTTGTTGTAGATTCTAATGACCAAGTGGTTTATGTAGAATATGTTGGAGAAGGAACAGATCATCCAAACTACGAAGCGGCAATTGAAGCAGCAAAATCAGCAAAATAAGTAGGATAAAATGATAAAGCACGAGCAGTTTCTGAATCATTTTCAGAAGTTGCTTGTGCTTTTTAGTACAATCTCCTCTCACCATTTCGTTGTTCTATCAGTTGTCGCTTTGCAGCTCTCCCACTGTAAAAAGCTCTACATGACATGTTTCATTTACCACAGCCTCCTCTCTAGTAGAGCATACTATCCCTTATAGATAGTCAAAATTAGCGCAAGTATAGAAATGTTTTCCTTCGTTTTTTATTAAAATCAATTTGTTAGAATATATGAAATAAACTTCATTACTTGTGAATGGTTATAAAGCTAGGTACAATAAGGAGATATAGTATAGGAACGGGAGCGATGATGAACAATGAAAGTTTTGCCGGTGGAAGAAGTGTTTACATTATTAAATGAAACGGCGGAGTTATTGAAGGAAGAATTAAATGTTACATATCTTGAGGCATTAGCAGAAACGGGAGAAAATGTCTTTCAAGGAGCAATACTTCAAGAGGAACTAAGCGAACTGACAACCAAGCGACTTGAGAAAAGTTATGAATCCTTTCATATAAGTAAATTTGAAAAAGAAGATTTAAGAAAGGGATTTCAGCTGGCTATTCTTAAAGGCATGAAAGAAAATGTTCAACCTAACCATCAAATGACACCAGACTCTATTGGTTTGTTAATGGGGTATTTAGTTAATAAGTTTATTGATCAATCTTCTTTCTCCTTATTAGATCCAGCGGTTGGAACCGGTAACCTCATCACAACAGTGATGAATGCACAATCTGGTAAAGTGGTAGAAGCAACAGGTGTGGAAATTGATGATCTCTTGATTAAACTTGCTTATGTGAATGCGAACTGGCAGGAGCATCCTATCCGCTTCTACAATCAAGATAGCTTAGAGCCATTATTCATCAATGAAGTAGATGTGGTTGTAAGTGATTTACCAGTTGGCTATTATCCAAACGATTTACGCGCGCAAGATTATGAGCTTAAAGCTGATGAAGGTCATGCTTATGCCCATCACTTATTTATAGAACAAAGCTTTAAACATGTAAAAGAGGGCGGATTTCTGTTCTTATTAATTCCTAACGGTCTGTTTGAAAGTCCACAAGCACCAAAGTTACATGACTTTTTGAAGAAGTACGCAATTATTCAAGGTTTATTACATTTACCATTGAATTTATTCAAAAATGAACAAGCAGCTAAAAGTATATTTATCCTTCAGAAAAAAGGTGAAGCTGTCAAACCTCCAAAAGAGTCATTACTTGTCAATTTGCCTTCCTTGTCAAAAGCAGATGACGTTGATCGTGTCTTAACAAAAGTGAGTAATTGGATTAAAGAAAACAAAGGTTCCTAATGATAATGAAAGGATTTCGGTAAAAAATTGCCGAGGTCCTTTTTCGTTTTTGCAGATTATAAACTACATTAGTACACGATTATTATGATTCAGACATGTAAAAAGGAAGTCTTATTTTATGTAATACAATATTTCAGAATTTAACTATTTTCTATTTCCTGTTATTATTTCTTGAAATATGATGAAACTCATGTTTAAATGAATTTTTGATGAGATATAATTCAATCAATAAACGATGATTTTATAAATAGCGTAGGAGATATTAGATATAAGGAAGTGAATCATTTGACAAAAATTATTGCGATTAATGCAGGTAGTTCTTCTTTGAAATTCCAATTATTCGATATGCCAGAAGAAAAAGTAATTACAAAAGGAATAGTAGAAAGAATTGGATTAGCACATGCGGTTTTTACAATAGTAGTGAAAGGTGAAAAAAGAACAAAAGAACTAGAGATTCCCAATCATGAAGTAGCTGTGCAATTACTTTTAAATGAGTTAACAGCACATGAAATTATTGCTGAACTTGATGAAATCGTTGGTGTAGGTCATCGTGTGGTCCACGGTGGAGAAGATTTTTCGCAATCTGTGTTGATTACAGATGAAGTGATGGATAAAATCAGTAAACTATCTGATTTAGCTCCGCTACATAATCCTGCAAATTTAACGGGGATTTTAGCATTCAAACGTGTCTTACCAGATGTTCCAGCAGTAGCGGTTTTTGATACAGCCTTCCATCAATCAATGCCGGAAAGCTCTTATTTATATAGTCTGCCGTATAGTTATTATACTGAGTATGGTATACGAAAGTATGGATTCCACGGAACGTCACATAAATATGTATCGGAACGGGCAGCTGAACTGTTAGGGAGACCACTTGAGCAATTACGATTAATTTCTTGCCACTTAGGTAATGGTGCGAGTATTGCAGCGATTGAAGGTGGAAAGTCTATCGATACATCGATGGGCTTTACGCCATTAGCTGGCGTAACTATGGGAACAAGATCAGGAGATATTGACCCTGCCCTCATTCCGTTTATCATGCAAAAAACGGAGAAGTCAGCAGATGAAGTGTTAGATGTATTAAATAAACAAAGTGGTATGCTTGGTGTTACTGGTTTTTCAAGTGATTTAAGAGATATTGAGATGGCAGCGGAAGAGGGCAATGATCGTGCTGAATTAGCATTAGAAATATTCGCAAACCATATTCACAAATATATCGGTTCATATGCAGCGAAAATGTATGGTGTCGATGCGATAATCTTTACTGCAGGTATCGGTGAAAACAGTGATGTTGTAAGAGAAAGAGTATTAAGGGGACTAGAGTTTATGGGTGTTTATTGGGACCCTGCTCTTAATAAAGTCAGGGGGCGTGAGGCGTTTATAAATTATCCGCATAGTCCGGTAAAAGTCATCATCATTCCTACAAATGAAGAAGTAATGATTGCAAGAGATACGATTGAATTAATATCATAATGGAATGAACATTTGCTCCGACTCGCCTTTTTGGTGGAGTCGGTTTTTATATTTTATAAGCAAATGGGTAAGGAAATATCATTCTATGTAAACGATGAAAGATCGCAAAGGATGGTTTTCTATCTACCATTTAGAAAATCGCCTTGTTAGCCTAGAAAATCTTAATCGTCTGACTAACAGCTATCATTCATCAAAGAATTTTATAGTCAAAAACAAATAAGTGATTTAGTAATAGTAAGTTTTTTGATTATAAGAGCAACGTGCTTATTATCAGTTAATTTGCTATACTATTAACAAAATCTAGTAGCGAATGGAGGATAAGGAGATGCCATTATCTGCACGTGAACAAATGGTACTTAACGAAATCCGTGAATGGGAAAATCAATTATATAGCTACGAAGCGAATGACATCGAGCGTTCATATGAACATTATTTAGAATACTCTTTTGCATTATTACCAGAGAATGTACAAAAGCAAGTGTTTTCAATGATGGATAGTTGGATGTTTCATTTACATGCACTCATTCAAGGATCACAATTACAGCTTGATGCAAAAGAAAGAATTCTGTCTTCAGGAAGGATTTTTCAAAAAGATATTGATACATTACATGATATGAATGCTTTGACGATTGATCAATTATCATACATAGCTAAACAGCAAATTGCTAGGCATCGAATGTATTCTTTAGCACAAGGCGGTGCAACAGGAACTGGCGGGCTTATGATGCTAGGGAGTGATATTCCGGCAATGGCTGTCATTAATTTAAGAGTCGTGCAGTTAATTGCCATGACTTATGGTGTCGAAGTCAATACACCATTTGAAATGATGAGTTCATTAAAAGTCTTTCATGCAGCTACCTTACCAAGGAGAATCCAAGGAGAAGCTTGGGAGGACTTAATGAATGACTTAGAACAGCATGACGATTTATATTTTTATGAGGGAAAAGAGGAATTAACAGATATTACATGGTTAGAACAACCGATGAAACAAATGTTTAAAGCAGTAGCGATTGTTTTACTTAGAAAAAAAACGTTACAAGGTATACCAGTCATTAGTATGGCGATAGGAGCGGGTACTAATTACCAATTAACGAGAAATGTAACGGACTTTGCTCATAAGTATTATCAGTATCGCTATCTATTAAATAAGTCAGGGTGATTGTAAACGATGAGCGTAACGGAACATAAGAAAGATTCGTTAACTGTAGGCTGTAAAGTCATCACAGTAAGTGATACAAGAGATAAGGAAACAGATAAAAGTGGGCAATTAATGATCGCATTACTTGAACAAGCGGGTCATAAAGTCAATGCCTATGACATTGTCAAAGACGAAAGTGTCGCAATTGAACAAAGTGTACGAGCTGGATATAACCAAGAGGATGTTGAAATTATATTAACGAATGGTGGTACAGGCATTGCTCTACGTGATGTCACAATAGAAACGGTACAACGTTTGTTTGATAAAGAGATTGATGGCTTCGGTGAGCTATTTCGTATGCTGAGTTATACAGAGGATATCGGTTCTAGTGCCATTATGTCCAGAGCAATAGCAGGTGTGATTAAGCATAAAGCAGTGTTTTGTACACCTGGATCCTCTGGTGCTGTCAAATTAGCGATGAATAAATTGATATTACCTGAGATCAGTCATGTCGTGAAAGAATTGCGTAAAGATTTATTTTAATGAGAATGAGTCCGAACCATTTACGTTCGGGCCTATTCATTAATAATGACCTTTAAGTGTTACATCTTGATCTGTTCGGAACCACAGCCATAATTCATTGATTTGTGAGGCTAATTCGGCAATTTCGTGATTGAGCTTACAAGAAGTTTCAAAGTCGCTTTCATTAGAGAGCTCTTCTTGTTTCCTATTAATCAAAACTTCTATACTTTTTATCCGGTCAGGGATTTTTCCACGAATGGTTTCCCAATGTACTAAAATTTGTTGTTGCTCAATAGATGAAAATGCCTCCCAATCCTTTTTTATAGTCGGTAAATCGATAGATAATCTTTGGTTAAACGTAAAATGCTGATGCATTGTTTACCCCCCCTGCTAAAATTTTTATTATTTATAAGTGTATCTTCTTTTTCAAATCATAGCTATATACCCTTCCGTTTGCTTGGCCAAGTGAATATAGTAAAGTAATTATAATGAGAAAGGAATGGCAAATTTTGAAAAATATCGTTTGGATTCTTCTATTTATTCTGCTTTGCCTTTCTCCATCCCCTCCTAATGCTAAATCGAATACAAACACCATGCAAGCAAAAAAAAACTATTTTACACAATTACAAAAAGGGCTGCCCGAAGATGTGGGTATCAGTAGTGAGCGTTTAAAAGTCGTTGATGAATGTATAACAACGGAAATATCGCGTGGTTTTCCTGGTGCTGTTTTAGTAATCATTAAGGATGGAAAAATCATTAAGGATTCAGCGTATGGATTCGCCAAACGATATGATGGGCATTCCGAATTGTCGCAACCAATAAAAATGAAAACAACAACGATTTTTGACCTCGCATCAAATACAAAAATGTTCAGTACAAATTTTGCTATGCAACAGTTAGTTTCCCAAGGGAAGGTTGACTTAAAGCAATCTGTCCAATATTATTTACCAGCATTTAAAGATCGTGATAACGATGAGATAAAAGGAAAAGCAAAGATAACAGTAACCGATCTGTTGCAGCATACTGCTGGACTACCGAGCAGTATACACTATCACGATCCAAAAAAAGCGGGCGTGTTATATTCTCAAGATAGAGAGTTAACTAAAAAGATGGTCATAGCTACACCACTGAAGCATCCGCCCCACACAGCACAAATATATAGTGATATTGATTATATGTTATTAGGGATGATTATTGAAGAAGTGACGGGTGTATCATTAGACGATTATGTTGAAAAGGAAATATATAAACCCCTTGGCCTTAGTCATACTAAGTATAATCCTTTACAAAAAGGAGAAAGCCAAAATGAATTTGCCGCAACTGAGTTATTTGGTAATACAAGAGATGGTGCCATTTCCTTTCCCTATATAAGGAAGCATACATTACAAGGCGAAGTCCATGATGAAAAGGCGTTTTATAGCATGGCGGGTGTATCAGGACATGCTGGCCTATTTTCTACTGGTAGGGAAATGGCTGTATTATTACAAGTGATGTTAAATGGAGGTGGCTACGGGAATATTGAACTTTTTAATCAGTCAACCATCAATCAGTTTACAACCCCTTCGTCCCCTGACTCTTCTTTTGCATTAGGTTGGAGGATAAATAGTGACGATCATATGCATCAATTCTTTAGTGAAAGTGCACCGAGCACTGCCATTGGTCATACAGGTTGGACAGGAACGATGACTGTTATTGATAAGGAAAATCAACTTGGCATATGTTTACTAACAAATAAAAGACATTCACATGTAATTAATCCTTATAAGAATCCAAATGTTTTTGCGGGAGATCAGTCAGTTATTAGTAATTATGGGAAGGTAATAGACCTTATTTATAAGGCGATAATCTCTTAGCAATCATTGCTATAAATAATAAAAACAAGAGTAAGGAAACTAAGATAAAAGCCAATAAGGTTTTTATCTTTTTTTATAATGATTTGCAATATATGCTGTAAATTTTGCTCTTCTCTACACTTTCACTTGTTTCGGTTGGACGGATATTTATGTGGATTTATGCATTTGTGGATATTTTATAGAAATTGTAGATAACCTATTGCAATTTTAGGGAAAGGTTGTTAAAGTATTAACATAATCAGTTGAATAAAAATATAAGTTATTGAATATTTATACGTATCCACTTCAAGGAGGAAATAAAAAATGTCAAATCCAAAAGTTGTTCTTGCCTATTCAGGCGGTTTAGATACTTCAGTTGCAATTAAATGGTTAGGAGATCAAGGTTACGCTGTTGTTGCTTGTTGTTTAGATGTTGGTGAAGGAAAAGACCTTGATTTCGTAAAAGAAAAAGCACTTCAGGTTGGTGCGGTTGCTTCTTACGTGATTGATGCAAGAGAGGAATTCGCACAAGAGTTTGCCCTTGTAGCCTTACAAGCACATGCATTATATGAAAATAAATATCCATTAGTATCAGCGCTTTCTCGTCCGTTGATTGCAAAAAAATTAGTGGAAGTAGCTGAAAAAGAAGGTGCGGTTGCAGTTGCACACGGATGTACCGGTAAAGGGAATGATCAGGTCCGTTTTGAAGTGGCTATTGCGGGATTAAATCCTGACTTAGAAGTATTGGCACCAGTGCGTGATTGGAAATGGTCTCGTGAAGAAGAAATTGCTTATGCAAAAGAAAATGGTATTCCTGTACCGATTCAATTAGATTCTCCATATTCTATTGATCAGAACTTATGGGGGAGAAGTAATGAGTGCGGAATTCTAGAAGATCCTTGGGCTGCACCACCAGAAGATGCATATGATTTAACAAATAGTCTTGAAAATACGCCAGATACACCAGAAATCATTGAGATCGGTTTTGAGGAAGGCGTACCTGTGACATTAAATGGGAAATCATATATGCTTTCTCAGCTAATTACAGAGTTAAATTACATTGCTGGAAAACATGGTGTGGGACGTATTGACCATGTTGAGAACCGTTTAGTAGGGATTAAATCTCGTGAAATTTATGAAGTGCCAGGTGCTACTACTTTAATGAAAGCACATAAAGAGCTGGAAGATTTAACACTTGTGAAAGAATTAGCGCATTTTAAACCAATTATTGAGAAGCAGGTTGCTGAATTAATCTATAACGGACTTTGGTTCTCTCAATTAAGAACAGCACTCCAAGCATTCTTAAAAGAGTCGCAAAAATACGTAACAGGGACAGTAAGAGTGAAATTATTTAAAGGCCATGCGATTGTTGAAGGAAGAAAGTCTCCTTATACTCTATATGATGAAAAACTTGCCACATACACTTCTGATGATGAATTTGATCATAACGCAGCGATCGGTTTCATTAAATTATGGGGTCTACCAACAAAAGTACAAAGTGCGGTGCAAGGCAACAAGAAGGTGACAGTGTGAAAAAGCTTTGGGGAGGCAGATTCACCAAATCTGCTGAAGAATGGGTCGATGAATTTGGCGCATCCATCTCCTTTGATCAGGAGCTAGTACAAGAAGATTTGCAAGGAAGCATTGCTCATGTAACAATGCTTTCTGCAAATGGTATTATTAGCAAAGAGGATGCTGAAAAAATTAAATCTGGCTTGCAAACATTACAAGAAAAAGCTGCTAATGAAGAAATTGAGTATTCAGTTAAACTTGAAGATATTCACCTTAACTTAGAAAGTGCATTAACTGAACTTGTCGGTCCTGTAGGCGGAAAGCTACATACAGCTCGTAGCCGAAATGATCAAGTTGCTACTGATATGCATTTATATTTAAAGAAGCAGGTTCAAACCATTATTATGCTTGTTGAAGAGCTGCAACATGCATTACTTACACAAGCGGAAGCGAACGTTGAAACGGTGATGCCAGGATATACACATTTACAGAGAGCACAACCGATTTCATTTGCTCATCACCTAATGGCATACTTCTGGATGCTTGATCGTGATAAACAACGTTATCAAGAAAGCCTCAAACGCATTAACATTTCTCCACTTGGAGCTGGTGCATTGGCTGGAACGACTTTTCCGATTGATCGCTATCAAACAGCCGAATTGCTTGGTTTTGAAGGGATTTATGAAAACAGCTTAGATGCTGTGAGTGATCGTGATTTTATTTTGGAATTCTTATCTTCAAGTTCAACACTGATGATGCATCTATCTCGATTAAGTGAAGAATTGATTCTCTGGTCAAGTCAAGAATTTCAATTCATTGAATTAGATGATAGTTTCGCAACAGGAAGCAGTATTATGCCGCAAAAGAAGAACCCGGATATGGCTGAGTTAATACGCGGTAAAACGGGACGAGTATACGGAAATCTTATGGGGATGTTGACTGTTTTAAAAGGCTTACCACTTGCGTATAACAAAGATATGCAAGAAGATAAGGAAGGCATGTTTGATACTGTCAAAACGGTCGTTGGTTCTCTAAAAATCTTTGTTGGTATGATTGAAACAATGAAGGTGAAGACAACACAAATGGAGAAGGCGACAAAGAATGATTTCTCTAATGCGACTGAACTAGCGGATTATCTTTCAAGTAAAGGTGTACCATTCCGTGAAGCGCATGAAATCGTTGGTAAGCTCGTGCTTACTTGCGTACAAAAAGGTTGTTTCTTAATGGATCTATCACTTGAGGAATACAGAGCTGTTAATGATTTATTTGAAGAGGATATTTATAAGGTGCTTGATCCATATACCGCTGTTGAAAGAAGAAATAGCGCGGGTGGAACAGGCTTCGACCAGGTGAGAATCGCTATAGATAAAGCGAAAGCTAAGTTAAATAAAGAAGAGCATGCCTAAATGCGCATGCTCTTCTTCGCTATTTTTAAGAGTGCTTCTCTGCCGCGTTTGCCTCCCCACTTTTTTGCTTTGCGGATTTATTCGGTCTGACCACAAGTACATCACAAGGTGCGTGGCGTGTAATATATTCTGATACACTACCAATTAAGAAGCGTTCGACAGCATTCAGCCCCGTTGCTCCACATATAATAAGATCGATTGGCTTTGTTTTGGCGATATCTTTGGTAATGATGATTTTGGGAGATCCATATTCGATTATATACTCTACTTTAGTAACGTTTGCTTGAGTACAAACTTCCTTATAACGTGCCATTAAGTTTTCAGCAAATTCTGTAGCTCTAACAGAAGTAGAGTGATCATAAGCTTCAATAGCATTGGTACGAGTATCGACAACATGAGCTAAAATGAGATTGGCACCACTATCCTTCACCATTTCAATTGCTTGATTAAATGCCTCATCTGCTTCTACTGAACCATCTACTGCGACTAAAATGTTTGCATAATGTTTACTCATTTAAATCTCCTCCTTTACCTATTATTATACATACCCTTTTTATGAATAAATGTAGCCATTTTTCAAACAATAATGAGGAAAAAATAATGACAAAGGAGTGAACAATCTTGAAAAAAGAAGAAAGAAATGAATGGAATCAATTGTATGATGAAAATGAAGCAGAACAATCTATTAGCGATTCAATAATGGAGGCATATAACGGTGGTGCAGTTAGTCGCCAACAATTGACGAACGAAACCAATGAAGATGAATTAAGCTAAAGTAATATAAAAGGCGTTTTGTCATATGACAAGCGCCTTTTGAGTTTGTATTCAAAAAAACTTCATAAGAGTAGACAAAAACACCTTTACTGTTAAAATAATTTTGTGATAGATATATTGTCATTACCCCTCTATGTTAATAGATGTAAAAAACGGTTGGTTAAAGGAAGCAATTTATATAGGTCATGTCCATTGATAGCTATTTATATTAGAATAGAACGATAGGGGAAAGTTTAAATAAGGGGGAGAAGAAGATGGAGCAAAAAAAGCTTGATCCAAGATATAAAGTTGCTAATCGGGAAGCACTTATCGGTGTCGGTATTGCGATGATCAACTTTTTCATATGGTATTCTTTTGCCTACGGCTTAGGTAGTAAGCCTGTTGAAGAGTATCAATTTATCTTTGGATTACCTTCGTGGTTTTTCTATAGCTGCGTGTTAGGTTTTCTAATTATTACAGTCATTGTTTGGTTGGTTGTTAAGTTCTTGTTCTCTGATGTACCTTTTGAGGAGGAAGAACAATGAATTGGGGAGTAGCTATACCATTAATTATTTTTTTATGTTCACTATTCTTTTTTGGGATTTATGCAACAAAATATTTAAAGCATGGACCTGATTTTTTACAAGAATATTTTCTAGGTGGAAGAAATCTTGGTGGCTTATTATTGGCGATGACGATGGTGGCTACATATGGGAGTGCGTCAAGCTTCATCGGTGGACCTGGAATTGCTTATAATATGGGTCTTGGCTGGGTGTTATTGTCCATGTCACAGGTGGTAACAGGCTACTTTACACTTGCTATCTTAGGTAAAAAGTTTGCCATTATCTCTAGGAAGACAAAAGCGGTTACTTTAAATGATTTCTTAAGAGAACGCTATCAAAGTAAATGGGTAGTCATCATATCGTCAATTTGTATAGTTGTTTTCTTATTCGCTTCTATGTCTGCGCAGTGGATTGGTGGTGGCCGATTATTAGAATCATTTATGGGATTGTCGTATCAATCAGCACTTTTAATTTTTACATTATCTGTTCTTATTTTTGTTGTGATTGGTGGTTTTCGTGCAGTTGCCATCACTGATACAGTTCTCGGTATGATCATGATAATTGGTACAATTATTATTTTAGTAGGAACAATCATCGCTGGTGGTGGAGTACCGAATATTATCGAGAAATTAACAGTAGAAAATCCTAACTTGATTACACCCTTTGGTGCGGACGGTTCACTAACGCCTTTATACGTATCCAGTTTTTGGCTTCTGGTTGGTGTTGGTGTTGTTGGTTTGCCCCAAATTGCTGTCAGAGCAATGTCTTACAAAAACGCAAAGGCAATGCATACGGCGATGATTATCGGTACACTTGTTACAGGCGCTATTATGCTAGGTATGCATCTTACAGGTGTATTTGCACGAGTGGTGATTCCTGGAATTGAAGTAGGGGATACGGTGATGCCGCAATTGACACTAACCATTTTACCTTCATGGTTAGCTGGAATTGTGTTGGCAGCTCCGATTGCAGCGGTTATCTCAACAGTCAACGCATTGTTACTTCTTGTCAGTTCATCGTTGGTGAAAGATATTTACATAAATTATATTAATAACAAAGCAACAGATCAGTTTATTAAAAAGTTGACGTTATCTGTGACAGCCATCATTGGTATTCTAGTGTATATTGTAAGTATAGAGCCACCTGATCTTCTTATCTGGCTTAATTTATTTGCTTTTGGTGGCTTAGAAGCAGCGTTTATCTGGCCAATTATTATGGGGCTTTATTGGAAAAAAGGAAATGCCTATGGGGCTCTTGCTTCTATGATTACAGGGGTAAGTAGTTATATTATTATTGACCGTTTATTTCCGGACTTATTAGGGGTGCACCCGGTTGTTGTTCCAGTGTTCTTATCTTTCATACTTTATGTAGTTGTTAGTTTGTTCACACAGTATAAAAAACCAATTCAACAACAGCAGATCATCGATAAATTTTGGTATGTTTCAAAGTAGTTATTTTCGAAATGAAGCAAAGTAAAATAAAACCTGAACAAACACAACCTAATGTGTATGTTCAGGTTTATTACTGGATGCCAATCGTCTTTGAAATTACGATATAAAAAAAGACCCCGTCAATAAACTCGGGGTCTTCTCTGTGTTATTTAATGATTTGTAACTCTTTTGGGAATTGTGTTAATGGTATTGCTCCGTCTTTTGTTAGAACAAGATCATCTTCGATACGGACACCGGCAACTCCTGGTACGTAAATACCTGGTTCAATTGTATATACCATGCCTTCTTGTAGAAGCAAATCATTTGTTTCTGTTAATGAAGGATATTCATGGACGGAAATTCCAAGTCCGTGACCGAGACGATGTGGGAAGTAATCGCCATATCCAGCATCTGCAATAATTTTTCTTGCTGCTAAGTCAACCTCTGATGCTTTTGCACCTGGTTTACATGCTGCTATTGCGGCTAATTGTGCTTTGAGCACGGTGTCATAAATTTCTTTTTGTTTCTCATTTATTTCACCATAAGCAACCGTTCTCGTAATGTCTGAACAATAGCCTTTCCAAACAACACCAAGATCAAATAGAACTAGATCGCCTTTTTGAATTTTTGTCATACCTGGTGTACCATGCGGAGATGCTCCGTTTTTACCAGTTAGAACCATTGTTGAAAAGGACATTTCATTAACGCCTTTTTTCTTTAATTCATATTCGATTGTAGCTAAAACTTCCAGTTCTGTCTTTCCTTCAGCTATGGCAGCACAACCTGTTTCAATAGCGAAATCTGCAAGAGCTGTAGCTTCTTTAATAATCGCAAGCTCTTCTTCACTTTTTACCATTCGTAATGTGCGAAGCTTTTCTTCAGCAGATACCATACTTGCATGAGGGTAAAGTTCTTTCACCGCCTCATAACGTTCAACATTCATATGTTCTTTTTCGATGGCTATTTTATTAACTGTTGAAAGACGTGTAACAATGGCATCATTAATCATTGTCCATGGATTTTCAATATCTGTATATCCAATAATATCACCATTCCAACCAGCGTTTTTTGCATCCTCTATTTCCATTTTTGGACAGACAAGGAAAGGGTCAGCATCTTGGAAAACGGCTAATCCTAGTAAACGCTCATTAGGATCACTATGAAAAGAGCTCAAGTAAAATACATTTTCTGTTGATGTAATAAAAGATACATCAATTTTGTTTTCTTTCATCCATGATGATAAAATATCCATTCTTTGCTTCATGGTAGTCCCTCCTGGTCTTTATGTAGTAAGCTATAAGCAAGCGTATCAACTATATATGAAAAAGTAAACTTTTTGAACTGTTTAAATTGAAAGAAATAAGGGAAGAGACAGGATAACTTCATATTGATGTTGAAAAAATTACATAGGAAAAACAGAAAGGAGAATCATTTGTGAAAGTATCATTTCATGGCCATTCTATCGTAAAAGTAAAAACAGAGGATAAAACAATTTTATTTGATCCATTTATTACTGGGAATGAATTAACAGACCTTAAGGTTGAAGAAGAAAAACCGGATGTTATTATCGTAACGCACGGACATGGTGATCATTTAGGAGACACGATTGAACTGGCTAAGAAGAATCAATCGCTAGTGATATGTAATGCAGAACTCTCATATTATTTAGGTTTCCATGGTATTGAAGCACACGGCATGAGTATTGGTGGTGCGTATGATTTTGATTTTGGGAAAGTGAAATTAACTCCAGCTTTACACGGAACAGGGCTCGTAACTGAAGATAACCAAATTGTTTATTTAGGTATGCCGGCTGGTGTCTTACTAACAATTGATGGTAAGACAATCTATCATGCAGGAGACACAGGTTTGTTTTCGGATATGAAATTAATTGGAGAGAGACATCCGATTGATTTAGCATTTATCCCGATTGGTGATAACTTTACAATGGGGCCAGAGGACGCTGCTTATGCTGTAGAGTTGCTGCAACCGAAACAAGTCGTTCCTGTTCATTACAATACATTTCCACCAATTAAACAAGATCCACACGCTTTTGCTAAATTAGTAAAAGGATCTGATGTAAAAGTAATGGAAGCTGGAGAAGTTGTTGAATTATAATAAATTATTGTTGATAGAAACTGAGATAATGCCACAGATGACTGTCTGTGGTATTTTTGATTTCAATTTGTGAACCAACTAGTTACACTTTTTCATGGAAACGTGCGTAAGCTAATACAATTGATTAAACCTCAAACCTCTTTAATATAGTGGGATTAGAATTGAAAAGGCAACTGGGTACATATCAATACTTTTTCACATAATAAATACACTAGTATTGAAGACGATTACTGGTCATGTCCGCTTTCTTCTCTGCATAAATATAGATTATGAGAGGAGAGGATGAGATGAGGAGATATCGTTATATTATTTGTTTATTGCTTGCAGGTGCTATGCTCTTTTACGCAGTCCCTCGATTAGATGTTTATAGCAGTGGTCTTGAGGGTGTTTTTACCATTACTTGGTTAGCATTTGCATTGATAGTTATTGCCGGAAATTTGACAGCCTTATTATATGAGCCGAAATCAAAGGTAAATGTAAGGACAAGGCGAAAAGTGGTTACATCTAACCGCAAACGAATGAGGTCTTATGAATAATATTGCTCGTTCGTTGAACATCACAACTTTTCATTCTATAATAAGGCTATGAAGGATGAAAATAGAGGGTGATGTCTTGGCTACA
This sequence comes from Cytobacillus kochii, assembly GCF_020171845.1. Classification (GTDB taxonomy): domain Bacteria; phylum Bacillota; class Bacilli; order Bacillales; family Cytobacillaceae; genus Cytobacillus; species Cytobacillus kochii. The sequence continues at coordinate 50,420 of NZ_JAIVAM010000003.1, forward strand.
AAGCATGAACAGATTTTACATTATATTGATGAGTTACCAGTCGGAGAAAAAATTTCCGTTAGACAAATTGCAAAGGCACTATCGGTGAGTGAAGGGACAGCTTACCGTGCCATTAAAGATGCTGAAAATAAAGGGTATGTGAGTACGATTGAAAGAGTCGGTACAATTAGAATAGAAAGAAAGAAGAAAGAAAACTTTGAAAAGCTTACTTACGCAGAAGTTGTCAATATCGTTGATGGACAAGTGCTAGGAGGACGAGCAGGACTCCATAAAACATTGAATAAGTTTGTGATCGGTGCGATGAAGTTAGAAGCAATGATGAGATATACTGGTGCCGGAAACTTATTAATCGTTGGAAACCGTACGAATGCCCATGAACTAGCGTTAAAAGCTGGAGCAGCCGTTCTTATTACAGGTGGTTTTGATACGGAAGAAGACGTGAAGCGGATTGCTGACGAATTAGAGTTACCGGTGATTTCAACAAGCTACGATACTTTTACAGTAGCAACGATGATTAACCGAGCAATATATGATCAGTTAATTAAGAAAGAAATTGTTTTAGTAGAAGACGTACTTACACCTGTTACTCAAACGATTAGCTTGCAAACAACAGATACGATTGAGGAATATTTAAAGCATAATCGAGAGACGAGTCATAGTCGCTTCCCGGTTGTTGATCAACATATGAAGGTTCAAGGAATGGTTACTTCCAAAGATATTATGGGCCATAATACAGATACACCTATTGAAAAGGTCATGACGAAAAACCCGATGACAGTTGGTGGTAAAACAAGTGTGGCTTCTTCTTCACATATGATGGTTTGGGAAGGAATTGAACTCCTCCCAGTTGTTGATCAATCGCATAAGTTAGAGGGAATCATTAGTCGGCAGGATGTGTTAAAAGCGCTTCAAGTCATTCAACGGCAACCACAAGTTGGTGAAACAATTGATGATACGGTGACAAACCAGTTGGTATTAGCGAATGGAAAAACGAAGAATGAAGCGATGTATCGCTGTGAAGTTACACCGCAAATGACGAACCATATTGGTTCCATCTCATACGGTGTTTTCACTACGATAGTGACAGAAGCTGCTAATCGCGTTTTAAGAATGTACAAAAAAGGTGACCTTGTAGTTGAAAATATGACCATATACTTTTTAAAACCAGTTCAAATTGAGAGTATGCTTGATATTTTTCCAAGAGTGCTTGATGTTGGGAGAAAGTTTGGGAAAGTAGATGTAGAAGTCTTCAATGGCGGGGTATTGGTTGGAAAAGCGATGATGATGTGTCAATTAACAGAAAGATAAGCACAAATCGGCTAGTTGATGGATACATCTTCTAATAGTTAGTAAAACATCAACTAGACCGAATTTACTTACTACCTTACAATTGAAGCCACCACAGGTGAAATTGTAAGGTTTTAGTTTTGGTTCGATTTAATCCATTCTGATTCTTCAATCGCACGAGGAAGAAAATATTTATAGGCTTTCATACCAGCCCAAATACTGATTCCGCCAATAATGATAAAAAGAGCAGAGATGACATACGTGATCGTACCGCTATAAAGAAATAGTTGGTTGACACCGAAAAAGAATATAAAGGCACCTAGCGCCATACGTGATTTAGCTGAAATCCATTCTTTTTCTGCAGGACGTCTAGAACGTACGTATTTCACTTTATAGAATACGTACAAAGCAAAAGATAGTGCAATAAAAACTGCAAGTACAAGCATGTACAAACCTCCATAAATGAACATATGTCTTTATTTTAACTTCTATAAGAGGAAATTGCTAGAAGAGAGAGAATAATTATTATAATTGCAAGATGCTTTTCTTTCTTGTGTGTTATTTGAGAGGAGTATACAATGAAGAATAAAATTCTGTCCGCGATCAAAAAGTATGACAAAATCATTATCCATCGTCATATTCGCCCAGATCCAGATGCCTACGGGTCGCAAGGAGGGTTGGCAGAAATAATAAAAGCTTCTTTTCCGCAGAAACAAGTATATACAGTGGGGCAAGAGGACGAAACCCTGCTTTATTTGCGTAAAATGGACAAGATAAGTAATGACGTCTACGAAGGAGCTTTAGTGATTGTTTGTGATACTGCCAATACGGAGCGCATTAGTGATCAACGTTATACAAAGGGTGATCTATTAATAAAGATTGACCACCATCCTAATATGGATCCGTATGGAGATTTGCTTTGGGTAGATACTGAGGCGAGCTCTGTAAGTGAAATGATTTATGAGTTTTTTCTAAATGGTCAAAAGGATGGTTTAATAATGACAGATGAGGCAGCAAGGCTGATTTTCGCTGGCATTGTCGGGGATACAGGACGGTTTATCTATCCAAGTACTACGAATAAAACCTTTGCTTATGCAGGAGAACTAATTAAATATCAGTTCTCAAGGACAGAGCTTTTCGATAGAATGTATGAATTAGCACCCAATCTAATTAAGCTCCAAGGATATATTTTACAACATTTTCATATGCTTGATAGCGGAGCGGCGGTGGTGAAAATGGACAGTAGTTTATTGCAAAAATACGATGCTACACCTGCTGAGGCTTCGGTTCTAGTCGGTGAGCTCGGCCATGTTAAAGAATTGAAGGCATGGGTGTTTTTTATAGAAGAAGAAGATCAAATAAGAGTGCGCTTTAGGTCGAAAGGTCCGATCATTAATCAACTAGCTCGATGCTATAAAGGTGGGGGACATCCATTTGCAGCAGGTGCATCTATATATAGCTGGGATGAAGCTGAAAGAGTGATTTCCGACTTAAATGATTTATGTGAATCATGGACCATTTAATCATTAAAAGAGGTTGGGCAATTAATTTAATAACAGCTCAACCTCCAATACGAGTGTTGTATCTATAATAATGGATTGAATATCAGCTCGGTAGCGCTTCCCATTAATGGGGTGGGTTTTATTCACAATAATGCGTTTTACGAGTTCGATACTTTGTCCGACGCTTTTTATATCTCGCGCCATTAAAATACTGATATCTTCTTTGATCGCATCCTCCGTTTGATAGAGACTGTATTCGTCTAAATTATATTTCTTGAGTGCAGATTGGTCGATTTTAACAACGATCTCTTGGACAGTTAATAATTCTTCGTTTTCTTTATTTAATTTTTTAAATTCCTTCTGCCATATCTCCTTTTCATTTTCTAGTTCCTTAATTTCAGCTTCCTGTGTGTGGATTTCTAAACTATAACGCTCTTGCCATTCACCAAAAATGTAAACGAAAACACACCAACTTAATACGCCTCCGATAGCCATTCCAGCAAAAAAACGTTGCCAAGAAGGTCTGCGATAATAAGGGGGAATTCTCATTTAGGTAAATGCTCCTGAGTTAGCCATATGATGATTTGAGCGCCTGTTTGAGCCCCACCAAAAGCTGATAGAATTAAGAGACATTGTTTGATAATATCTTTCGTTTGCCCATCAAGGACTCCACGCTCAAAACTATAAACCGTATCAAAAGTACCTCCAATAGCAGCGATAATTGCCCAAATTCTAATAGAATTAGATAAATTGAAAATTTCTGTTAAGGGAGGTTTTCCTGTGAAAAACGCGGCAATGCCACCGATGATTGAACCGCCAATCAAAACACCAAGAGCAATAAAGTAACTTTCTAAAAGAGAAGAAAAGAAGGGTTGCTCATTCATTTACATAACCGCCTTTTAGTGATGAATTCTCTCTATTCCATCATATGGACGAACATCAGAAATTATGTTTATTCTTAAATGAATTCATATGCGATTGTACAATGAGAGTTTTCATTAAGAAACAAACGTTCTATAATAAAAGAAGAAGAAAAATGAGGGTGTGAGAAAGTTGTCTTTTATTCACTTGCAAGTATATAGTGCCTATAGTTTACTAATGAGCACAGCTAGTGTTGAACAACTCGTAGCAGATGCCAAAGTAAAAGGGTATCCAGCAATTGCCCTTACAGATAGAAATGTAATGTACGGGACAGCACAGTTTTATAATGAATGTAAAAAGAATAATATTAAACCTATTATTGGGTTGACTGTCGATATTGAAAAGGAACAAGAAGAAGGGACGAACCCAATAGTATTACTAGCGAAAAATAACCAAGGTTATCAAAACTTACTCAAAATAACGAGTAGCCTGCAAACGGCAGCAGAAGGCGGGCTCCCGCTCAAGTGGTTGAGGGCTTACTCAAATGGATTAATTGCTTTAACACCTGGTTTAGAAGGCGTAATTGAGAATTACTTGTTAGAAGACCGCTTTATGGATGCTGAAAAATATGCTCGTATGTATAAAGAGATTTTTTCAGGTGACTTTTATCTTTCTATGCAAAGACATGGGCTAACAGAGGAAGAGAAATTATTGCCGTTGCTGAAGGGTTTATCAGAGCAAAGTGATATATCTCTAGTTGTGACAAATGCAGTTCATTATTTAAATAAAGAAGATGCCTTTGCTCAACAATGTGCACTTGCTATACGCAATGGAGAAAAATTAGAAGACGAGAGTTGGGAAAGATTACAATCTGATCAATATTCTTTAAAACGTGTGAAAGAAATGGTTGACCTTTTTGTAGAAGAGGAAGAGGCCATTGTAAAGACGAATATGATTGCCAGTGAATGTGATGTGGAGATGGACCTTGGAATAAAAAGCTTGCCGAAATTCCCCACTGATGGCCATATGACAGCCGATCAACAATTAGAGCAGCTCTGTATGGAAGGGTGGGGTGAGAGATATCCTGATGGAAATGAGAAAGCCAGGAATCGCCTTTTATATGAGCTTTCTATTTTGAAGAAAATGAATTTTAGTGATTATTTTTTAATTGTTGCTGATTTTATGCAGTTTTGCAGAAGGGAAAAAATATTCACTGGACCTGGACGTGGGTCAGCAGCCGGCTCAATTGTAGCTTATGTGCTTTATATAACAGATGTTGATCCGATTCGTTACAATTTGCTTTTTGAACGGTTTTTGAACCCTGAGCGGATTTCTATGCCTGATATTGATATTGATTTTCCTGACCATCGCAGAGATGAGGTAATCCAGTATGTGGCCAGCAAGTATGGTCAGCAACATGTCGCGCAAATCATTACGTTTGGAACATTAGCAGCTAAGGCGGCACTTAGAGATGTGGGTAGGGCATTTGGCTTAAACTCAAAGGAACTAGATCAGCTATCTCGTGCGGTACCTAGTCGACTAGGTATTACCTTAAAATCAGCTTGGCAAGAGTCACATTCCTTGCAAACATTGATTAATCAATCATCGTTATATAAAAGATTATTTAATACAGCACTAAAGCTAGAAGGATTGCCTAGACATACTTCTACACATGCTGCTGGCGTTATCATAAGTGAGCGCCCACTTGTTCAAGTGGTACCAATTACCGGGGGACATGGAGATGTTTTTCTAACACAATTTTCAATGGAGCACTTGGAAGATCGTGGCCTATTAAAAATGGATTTTCTTGGTTTGCGTAATTTGTCACTTATTGAAAATATTTTACAGTCTATCAAAAAGAAAACAGGGAAACTTATTCCCATAAAAGAAGTGCCACTTCAGGACCAAAAAGCTTATCAATTACTATCTAGGGGAGAAACAACAGGAATTTTTCAGTTAGAATCAAGTGGGATGAGAAATGTATTAAAAAAACTGCAGCCGACTACTTTTGAGGATATTGTTGCAGTCAATGCATTATATCGCCCAGGCCCGATGGAAAATATTCCGTTATTTATAGCGAGAAAGCATGGTGAGGAGGAAATCACCTATCCTCATCAAGATTTAGAAGATATATTGAAGCCGACTTATGGTGTCATTGTTTACCAAGAGCAAATTATGCAGATTGCAGCAAAGATGGCAGGATTTTCACTAGGGGAAGCGGACTTATTAAGAAGGGCCGTAAGTAAAAAGCAAGAAGAAGTTCTGAATAAAGAAAGAGCACATTTTGTGCAGGGTGCGATTAACCAAGGATATACAGAAGAAACTGCCAATCAAATATATAATTACATCGTCAAGTTTGCTAATTACGGATTTAATAGAAGTCATGCAGTAGCCTATAGTATGATTTCTTATCAACTTGCCTATTTAAAAGCCCATTATCCGCTCCATTTCATGGCGGCATTGTTAACTTCAGCTATTGGTAATGATGCGAAAGTAGCCCAATATGTAAATGAGGCGAAGCAATTGGGGATTGCGATCTTACCTCCTTCCATTAATAAAAGTATCTTTTCTTTTCAGGTGGAAAATCAAGGAATTCGCTATAGTTTAGCGGCAGTGAAGACGATCGGGGTAAATGCTTGGAAGGAAATTGTTCGAGTGAGAGCAGGTAGATCATTCCAAGATTTATTTGATTTTTGTATCCGTATGTCAGGGAAAGTATTCAATAGGCGAATGCTTGAAATGCTAGTTCATTCCGGGAGTTTTGATGAGTTTGGTGAGGACCGAGCGACACTACTTGCTAGCTTAGATATTGCCTTAGAGCATGCCGATTTAGTTCAGCCAGATGATGATCAATTTGATATGTTTAGTGAAGAGGAATTTTTCCCTAAACCAAAATACGCAACTGTTGAAGAGATCCCCTTATTAGATAAACTTGCTAACGAAAAGGCGGCTTTAGGGTTATATCTTTCTGCACATCCGGTAACAACCTATGAATCATTTTTTTCACTGTTAAAATCTCAAACGCTACAATACATTGAGAGTCAAGAGAGAAAAGCGATTGTTCAATCAGTTGTGTATATCTCAGAAATGAAGAAAATTAGGACGAAAAAAGGAGAAGCGATGGCATTTTTACTTCTTAGTGATCAAACTGGAGATATGGAAGCAGTCGCTTTTCCGAAAATCTATAATAAGTATTCTTCTATCATGCAAGCTGGCGATATTGTCTTTATGAAAGGTGAAATAGAGGTAAGGAATGGAAAGAAACAATGGATTATTAGAAGTGTTGAAAATGTAGAAGAAGTGATTGAAAAGGAAGAATCTAAGCCACCTACCCTTTACATTAAGATTACGAAAGAGAATGAATCAGATGAGAAATTAACATTGTTAAAAGAGATTTTACAATATGAAGTAGGGAAATCACCTGTCGTTTTATTCTATGAAAATGATCGTAGATCCATCAAACTTAGTCAAGATGAATTTGTATCATACAGCGAAAAATTGACTGAACGCTTAAAAGAATTATTCGGAGGAGAGAATATTGTTTTTAAGCGTTAGCCTTTACAAGTTTTTCAGATATGTTATATTGTTATCATAAACTGGTCAGACCACCATGAAGTTGATTTTTAAAGAATTTGTTTTAAGTGCTGCTTTCATTTCCTTATTTATAGGGAAATTGTTCTCTAGTACGGAAGCAATTCTTATTAATGAATACTGAATCATTTTTCTAGTATATGTTTATTGTGAGGTCGACTGCTATTTTGTAACGTCCTAGGTATTTAGTTGTTTTTGCCACATTCTTGATATATGTAATGAAGAATAAGAGAGACAAATTTTACATATTAAGAAAAGAAGAGACAGCTAGTATGTTGGGTTTGTGAAGAATTATAAGAAAGCACTAAGGGGTGTAGGTCATGTCATTAAGAGATGAAGCATTAAATATGCATAAGGTTCATAAAGGTAAATTAGAATCTAAATCAAAAGTAGCTGTTACAAATGCGAAAGAGTTAAGCTTAGCTTATTCTCCCGGCGTTGCAGAGCCATGTAAAGAAATTTATGATAAACCAGAAACAGTTTATGATTATACAATGAAAGGCAATATGGTAGCTGTGGTTTCTGATGGAACAGCCGTTCTTGGACTTGGCAATATCGGACCAGAAGCAGCATTACCAGTAATGGAAGGGAAAGCTGTGTTATTTAAAAGTTTTGCAGGTGTTGATGCTTTTCCTATTTGCTTGAATACCAATGATATTGATAAAATCGTTGATACGGTGAAGTTAATGGAGCCGACTTTTGGCGGTGTGAACTTAGAGGATATTGCAGCACCGAATTGCTTCTATATTGAAGAACGTTTGAAAAAAGAGACAAATATACCAGTGTTCCATGATGATCAACACGGCACGGCCATTGTAACTGTTGCTGGACTCGTCAATGCCCTTAAACTTGCTGGTAAAAAGATGAGCGAGATAAAAGTGGTTGCAAACGGTGCTGGTGCAGCAGGTATTGCTATTATTAAATTACTATACCGTTATGGTGTAAGAGATATTATTATGTGTGATACAAAGGGTGCTATCTATGAAGGGCGTCCAAACGGGATGAATGATATTAAGAGTGAAGTTGCCCGGTTCACAAATCGTAACCAAGTTAAAGGCAGTTTAACAGATGCAATTAAAGATGCAGATGTATTTATTGGTGTATCAGTGGCGGGTGCTCTGACAGCTGATATGGTACAATCAATGAACGACAAGGCAATCATTTTTGCTATGGCTAATCCAACACCAGAAATCATGCCAGAAGAAGCAAAAGCTGCTGGAGCGCTTGTTGTTGGTACAGGTCGTTCAGATTTCCCTAACCAAGTAAATAATGTTCTTGCCTTCCCAGGAATCTTTAGGGGTGCTTTAGATGTTCGTGCAACTCATATTAATGAGCATATGAAAATTGCTGCGGTTGAAGCAATTGCTGAATTGATTGCTGAAGAAGACTTACATTCTGATTATGTCATTCCAGCTCCATTTGACCCACGAGTGGCACCAGCAGTAGCATCTGCAGTAGCTAAATCAGCTATGGAAACTGGCGTAGCTAGAATTAAAGTTGACCCAGAAGAAGTGAAGCAAAGAACAGCACAGCTTGCAGCTATCGGAAAAGATAAATAACGATAGGCGGTGAGTTCGCTGGACAATTCAACGAAATTATATATAGAAATCGTGAAACAGCTGCGAAATATTATTCAAGAAGAAGGTTATCAAACAGGTGATAAACTACCTTCAGAACGTGAAATGTCAGAACGCCTAAATGTTGGGCGTTCTTCCGTTCGTGAAGCTTTTCGTGCGTTAGAGCTACTAGGTTTAATAGAGACGAGAAGAGGCGAAGGAACCTTTATTAAAGATTTTCGCGGTCATAATCTGGTACAATTACTGAGTACATTTATTCTGCAAGACAAACAAGCAAAAACTGATATTAAAGAAACGAAATATTTGGTAGAATGGGATTGTATATGGTTAGCGATGAGAAAAGCAACGCCAAAAGAACTTGAAGCTTTTAGAAATTGGGTCACTTCTGAGGTGTTTCAAGAGAATGAATTTTTTTATCGCATCGTTCTCATAGCAGATAACCATTTATTTAAGCGTCTCTGGACGATTTTAACCGATTATTATAATTCGTTAGACTTTGGTTCAGCGATTGTTGATCAAAAAACCTATCTGTCATTAATAGATGCGATGATAGAGAAAGATGAACAAACAGCAAAAATTCAATATTGTTTAATAAGAAATTTGTCGAGCATTTAACGACAATGTTTTCCATCTTTTTTAAGCCTATTATTGTATAGTGATGAGACAAGCTATATTCTCGCACTTACGTCGATAGGCAATTGTTTTTTTTCTAAGTGGTCTGGCCACCTAGGGAATTGGTAATGATTACTAAAGTAGGAAAGGTAAATTTCACTTTTGTTATTTACTTTGTAATTACAAGGAGGTTTCACCTTGCTAAAAGACATCTTTACAAAATCAAAGAAGAAAAAATATGCAACTATTCCTTCTGAGGCAGCGAAGCAAGATGTCCCAGAAGGAATCATGACTAAATGCCCTGAATGTAAGAAGATAATGTATACGAAAGAACTAATGAAAAACATGAAGGTATGTATTAATTGTGGTCATCATCACCCAATGAACGCAGCAGAACGTTTTGAGAGCTTTCTAGATAAGGGGACATTTCAAGAGCTAGATCGTGAAATGATATCAGAAAACCCGCTTGCTTTTCCAGATTACCTTGAAAAAGTTGAAAAAGACCGTAAGAAAACAGGCATGAATGAAGCGGTAATGACAGGGATTGGAGAATTGGATGGTTTTCAAATTGTTCTGGCCGTAATGGATTCGACTTTTAGAATGGGAAGCATGGGCTCTGTGGTCGGAGAGAAAATCACAAGGGCAATCGAAAAGGCGGATGAATTGAAAGTGCCATTCATTATCTTTACTGCTTCTGGTGGTGCAAGAATGCAAGAAGGTGTATTGAGTTTGATGCAGATGGCGAAGACGAGTGTGGCGCTTAAGCGATTCAGTGATAATGGTGGCTTAATTATCTCGATAATGACACACCCGACTACTGGTGGTGTTTCTGCTAGTTTCGCTTCATTAGGAGATTTTAATTTTGCTGAGCCAAAAGCGTTAATTGGTTTTGCCGGGCGTCGTATTATTGAACAGACAATTCGTGAAGAGTTGCCAGAGGACTTCCAAACAGCAGAATTCTTATTGAAGCATGGGCAGCTTGATGCCGTTATTCATCGTTCTAAGCTGCGAGAGGAGATTGCTAACATTCTTTCCATTCATCAGCCAGGAGGTGAGCTTAAATGGTAACTGAATTAACGTTTGAAAAACCGATTATTGAACTAAGAAAAAGAATAGCTGAATTAAAAGAATTTACGAAGACAGCAGATGTTGATTTAGGATCTGAAATTAATAAGCTCGAGACAAGATTAGCCAAGTTAGAAAAAGATATATATGAAAATCTAGGACCATGGGATCGAGTGCAAATTGCTCGTCATCCTAATCGTCCTACTACATTAGATTATATAGAGTATTTGTTTGATGACTTTTTTGAATGTCATGGCGATCGTGTATTCGGAGATGATGAAGCGATTGTTAGTGGGATTGCTAAGTTTAGAGGACATCCTGTTACAGTGATCGGCCATCAACGTGGAAAAGATACAAAAGAAAATATCCGTAGAAACTTCGGTATGCCGCATCCTGAAGGTTATCGAAAAGCGTTGCGTTTAATGAAGCAAGCGGAAAAGTTTCGCCGACCAATTGTTTGTTTTATAGATACGAAAGGTGCTTACCCAGGCAAGGCAGCTGAAGAAAGAGGGCAAAGTGAAGCGATAGCTAAAAACCTTTTTGAAATGGCTAGTTTGAAAGTACCGGTTGTGTGTATAGTAATTGGAGAAGGGGGAAGTGGCGGCGCTTTGGCGTTGGGCATTGGTAACTATATTCATATGCTAGAAAATGCTACTTACTCTGTTATTTCACCAGAGGGAGCAGCTTCTATTCTTTGGAAAGATGCGGCGAAAGCGCAAACAGCAGCTGAGTCGATGCGTATTACTGCTCCAGATTTAAAGGAGCTTGGAGTTATCGATGAAATCATACCTGAAGTAAAAGGTGGAGCTCATAAGGATGTTGAGCAGCAAGCACTAGCAATTGAAGATATTCTTTATCAATCATTAAAAGATTTATCTCAACTAGATGAAAAGCAATTAGTAGATCATCGTTATGAGAAATATAAATCAATTGGGAAATATTCGTTTTTAAGAGATTATATTGGGGTAAAATAAAAACGTGCGAACTGCACGTTTTTCCTATTATTCACGTTATTTAAAAAAGAATATAATAATTTGTACCAAACGAGAGCAACTATAAAGTAATTTATACTCTGATATGCTTCATAATAGAATGTATACCTTTGTTCATATTTGGCTTGAATATGCTTTTAGTAACAATTCTTTAACGAAACTTAATAAATTATAATTGTGATGTTTATTTTTTCGTGCTATTTTAACAGTAGAAGAAGCTTATTAACCTTTTGTAGGTCCTCTTTTCCCTTTCCCCTAGGTTCGTTCATATTAATAGAATACAAATTGTTTTCCCATAATAGAGGTGATAGAGAAGATGAAAAGAATTGGTGTATTAACGAGTGGAGGAGATTCACCTGGAATGAATGCGGCCGTTCGTGCAGTTGTTAGAAAAGCCATTCATGATGGGATCGAGGTATATGGTATTTATGGCGGTTATACTGGTCTAATTCATGGTAATATAGAAAAGCTAGAATTAGGATCTGTTGGTGATATTATTCATCGTGGCGGTACGATTCTTTATTCTGCAAGATGTGAAGAGTTTAAAACAGAAGAAGGAAGACAAAAGGGAATAGAGAACTTAAAGGCACATCAAATAGAAGGTCTAGTTGTGATTGGCGGAGACGGATCTTATCGAGGAGCGCTTGCCCTCACTGAAGCAGGTTTTCCATGTGTAGGTGTACCAGGAACGATTGATAATGACATTGCAGGTACACAATATACTATTGGATTTGATACAGCATTAAATACAGTCATTGATGCCATAGATAAAATCAGGGATACAGCGAGCTCACACGAAAGAACCTTTATTATAGAAGTAATGGGTAGAGATGCAGGAGATATTGCCTTATGGGCAGGCTTAGCTGGTGGAGCAGAAACCATTCTTATTCCTGAAGTAAATTACGATATAGATGAAATTGCAACAAAACTCAAAAGTGGACTTGATAGAGGAAAAAGGCATAGTATTATCATTGTGGCTGAAGGTGTTTGTAGTGGTATAGAATTCGCAAAACAAGTTGAGAGCGCAACCTCACTTGAAACGAGGGTGTCTGTTCTTGGTCATATCCAACGAGGCGGATCTCCAACGGCATTTGATCGTGTTTTAGCTAGTCGTTTAGGTGCTCATGCAGTGGAATTACTTGCCAAAGAAAAAGGTGGACAAGCAGTTGGTTTGAATAATAACCAAGTCGTAGCAAATAGCTTGCGTGATGTCTTAAGTCAACATAATAGGTTAGATTTAGACCTATACGAGTTATCAAGAGAGCTTTCAATTTAAGCGTACATAATTAGGAGGTATATATTAATATGCGTAAAACGAAAATTGTTTGTACAATTGGACCAGCTAGTGAAAGTATTGAAAAAATTATTGAATTAATAAATGCTGGCATGAATGTAGCAAGATTAAATTTTTCACACGGGAATTTTGCAGAACATGGTGAGCGAATTGCTAATATCCGCGAAGCATCCAAGCAAACTGGAAAGACAGTTGCAATTTTATTAGATACAAAAGGTCCGGAAATACGTACAAATGATATGAAAGACGGTGCGATTGAATTAGAAGCGGGTAACAATATCATTGTGAGTATGAATGAAGTGGAAGGGACAACAGACAAATTCTCTGTTACATATAGTGGCCTCATTGATGATGTTCACATTGGCTCTAGTATTCTTTTAGATGATGGGTTGATTGCTTTGGAAGTCGATGCTATCAATAAAGAGAAAGAAGAAATTCATGCGAAAATCTTAAATAGCGGTACGTTAAAGAATAAAAAAGGTGTGAATGTACCAGGTGTTTCAGTTAACCTCCCTGGCATCACAGAAAAGGATGCCAAGGATATTCTTTTTGGAATTGAGCAAGAAGTTGACTTTATTGCCGCTTCCTTTGTGAGACGACCATCAGACGTTTTAGAAATTCGTCAATTACTAGAAGAAAATAATGCAGAATATATTCATATTATCCCCAAAATCGAAAACCAAGAAGGCGTAGATAATATTGAAGGTATTCTAGAAGTGTCAGATGGTTTAATGGTAGCGCGTGGAGATTTAGGTGTTGAAATTCCAGCGGAGGAAGTACCGCTTGTACAAAAGCAATTAATTAAAAAATGCAACGAACTTGGAAAGCCGGTTATTACAGCAACACAAATGTTAGATTCCATGCAAAGAAACCCTCGCCCAACTCGTGCGGAAGCAAGTGATGTTGCTAATGCCATTTTTGATGGTACGGATGCAATCATGTTATCAGGTGAAACAGCAGCGGGTTCTTACCCTGTAGAAGCAGTTAAAACGATGCATAATATCGCTTCTCGTGCAGAAACAGCCTTAAATCATAGAGAAATTTTATCTCAAAGAAGTAAAAATAATAAACATAATGTGACCGATGCCATCGGCCAATCTGTTGCACATACAGCACTAAACTTAGGAGTCAGCGCCATTATCACACCTACAGAGAGTGGACATACAGCTAGAATGATTGCTAAATTCAGACCGGTGAATCCAATCGTAGCTGTCACTTCACATGAATACGTTTCTCGTCGCTTATCACTTGTATGGGGAGTATATTCGCAAGTTGGCCAAAAGGCTAAGACAACCGATGATATGCTAGATATAGCTGTAGAAGAAAGTCTACAAACAGGAATCGTTCATTCGGGGGATCTTGTTGTTATAACAGCTGGAGTTCCGGTTGGAGAAGCAGGAACAACAAACTTAATGAAAATTCATGTAGTTGGCGATATCATTGCAAAAGCTCAAGGAATTGGCAGAAAGTCAGCATTTGGTAAAGCAGTTATTGCCCGCAATGCGAAAGAAGCGATGGAAAAGGTTACAGAAGGCTCAATACTCGTAACAATTGGGTCTGATCGTGAAATGGTCCCAGCTATTGAAAAATGTAGTGCTTTAATTACTGAAGAAGGTGGTCTAACGAGCCATGGTGCTGTAATTGGTTTAAACCTTGGTATTCCGGTTATTGTCGGTTTAGATATGGCTACAAAATTAATTAAGGACGGTCAAGACATTACAGTAGACTCACAAAGAGGTGTCATTTATAACGGCCATGCGAGTGTCTTATAAACATAGAAGAACTGTCGGATACTATTAATCGGCAGTTCTTTTTTTTATATATGATTGAAAAATAAGGTTGAGGAGATATTTAGACAACCTAATTAAATTTTTAACTCAAAATAGAATATAATTGTTGCCAATATCGTTATATTAGTATAACATAATATTGAATATAATATATCACAATTATAATGATAACATATCTCTTAAATTATTTTGAATAGAAATATTGAAAAAAATAAATAAATACATAATTAAAGGGAGTGGTGAGGATATGCTGAATTATATGCAAGGATTTTGGATGGAAATGTGGAGGTTGCATGATCAAATAAAGGACTTATTACGGTTATTCTCTGTGAAGAACGAGTCTGATAAGAACCAATCAAATGAATTGAAGCAATCAGATGAAAATAATGGAGAGAATCCGAAACAGAGAAAAAGAACGAAAAAACAGAATATAGGTTTATTATTAGGGCCCATTCTTTTTGCTTTAACCCTCCTATTTGTTTCACCTGAAGGAATGTCAAGAGAAGCCCAAGCAGTGCTAGCAAGTACTCTTTGGGTTGCTGTCTGGTGGATTACTGAGGCCATACCAATACCAGTAACTTCACTATTGCCGATCATTCTCTTTCCCGTTACTGGTGCAGTGACTGAAGGAATTACGAGTTCATATGCGGATAATACAATATTCTTATTTTTAGGTGGCTTTATTATCGCCATTGCGATGGAAAAGTGGAATCTCCATTTAAGAATTGCACTTGGTATCATTACTGTGGTTGGTACTAGTACATCTAGGCTTGTTCTTGGGTTTATGGTGGCTACAGGTTTCCTTTCAATGTGGATATCGAATACTGCAACCGCCATGATGATGATGCCGATTGCCATTGCTGTTATTACACATGTAAACGATTCCATGAAGTCGGAAAGAGAATCTGCTAACCGGTTTGGTAAGTCACTAATGCTAGGGATTGCCTATGCAGCTTCAATAGGTGGTTTAGGTACTTTAATTGGGACACCTCCAAATATGATTTTTGCAGGTGTTGTAAAAGAAATTTATGGGATTGATATTTCTTTTGCTACATGGATGCTATTTGGGGTTCCTTTCGCAGCTATTTTATTACTTGTAGCCTGGTTTTACTTAATTAAAATTGCTTTCCCTATGAGAATCAAGGAGCTTCCAGGTGGAAAAGAAATCATTTCTTCTGAAAGAAAACGTTTAGGAAATATATCTTTTGAGGAAAAATTAGTATTAGTAGTGTTTCTTGCTACTGCGGTTGCGTGGATTACAAGATCGTTTATTCCTTTTGATTTTATGAGCCGAATCGACGACACGATTATAGCGATTGCTGCAGCGATTATTCTATTTCTTTTACCATCGAAAAGTAGTAAGGATTCTCAGCTCTTAAATTGGAAAGATGCATTGAATATTCCTTGGGGGATATTATTACTATTTGGTGGGGGATTAGCAATCGCCAAAGGATTTAAGGATTCAGGCTTAGCCACATGGATTGGAGAGCAGTTAACTGTTTTAGAGGGTGTGCATCTTGTTATTGTCATTCTATGCGTAACAGCACTTGTGACATTCTTAACTGAGATTACATCAAATACGGCAACAGCTACAATGATGTTCCCTATTATGGCATCTTTAGCATTAGCGTTAGACCTTCATCCGTATGCGCTTATGGTAGCTGCTGCAATTGCTGCTTCATGTGCGTTTATGCTCCCTGTGGCCACACCGCCTAATGCTATTGTCTTTGGATCTGGCTATTTAAAAATAGGAGATATGGCTAAATCCGGATTTTGGTTAAGTATTTTTACAATTATCTTTGTTGGTGTAATGATTTATTTCTATATGCCAATTGCATGGGGTATCGATATAGGTACTTTCCCGAATTCGTTTAAGTAGCATTTTGTTCTTAAATTTATAAAGTGGGAATTTCCAATGATGGAAATGTGTTATGTTTCTCGGGAGCCCATAATTTTGATATCATTATATATATAAAATATAATGAGGTGGCTAAATGCGCTATATATTATTACCGCT
Organism: Cytobacillus kochii; assembly: GCF_020171845.1. Classification (GTDB taxonomy): domain Bacteria; phylum Bacillota; class Bacilli; order Bacillales; family Cytobacillaceae; genus Cytobacillus; species Cytobacillus kochii. The sequence goes on from NZ_JAIVAM010000003.1 coordinate 67,008, forward strand.
AATTTTAATCCCGGCGATTGAAATTGTTGTACTGCTTCTTGCCGGTAAGGCTTTAGGTGTGGCCGTGACATTTCTTCTAATTATATTGACTGGCGTTTTTGGCGTTTATATAGCAAAAAGGCAAGGGATGGAAGTAATGAAAAAGGTACAGATGGAAACGCGCCGAGGGGAAATGCCGGGTGATTCCATGCTAGATGGTCTTTGTATATTCATAGCAGGTGTTTTCCTTGTGTTACCAGGGTTTATTTCAGATTTCATAGGTGTTCTTTTATTAATTCCTTTTATAAGAAATAAATTAAAAATTATTTTGTATCACTTCCTTAGAAGACGTATTAATCATGGCAACATCAAAGTGATAAAATGGTGAGCATTTAGACAAAGGTGATCCCATATATTAAAAAAAGAATAGACAAAAAAAGATCCGAACATATCCAATTCATTTATGTTCGGATTTTTACATTGGCGAGAAGTTGGTTTATAGTCGAGGTTCAAAAAAGGAGTCCCTCAAATTTAGCATCTATTATAATGGCTGTCTTCTATTTCTCCTCTCTTCCATTTTTTATATAAAGCCAAATATCTGTGAATACTTTTGCTCTGTACAAAGTAGAAAGGATGACAAGAATAATTGGACCAATTATGAGTCCGAGGAATCCAAATAGTTTAAAGCCAATAAACAAAGCGATTAAAGTCGCCAATGGATCTAAACCAATATTGGAAGATAAAATCTTTGGTTCCATTACTTGTCTTTGGACAATAATAATAACGTACAGGATAGAGAGTCCAACTGCAATGGTCGTTTCACCAATAAAAAAGGAATAAATAATCCATGGAATAAAGATGATACCTGTTCCTAAATAAGGAAGAATATCAACCATACCGGCGATAATGGCGATTGTCATCGCATAATCTATGTTTAATATTAATAAGCCCAACAAGATGATAAGAGTAGTAATTGAAATTAAAGTTGCTTGTGCCTTTATAAAGCCAAAAAGGGCAGATTTCAGGTCAGTGAAGACGGTAATGCTACTGCGTCTTACATATTCAGGTGCCAGATTAAGAAAAAATAGTTTTATTTTTTCCCAGTCTTTACTAATGAAAAATGAAGCCAAAAGAGAAAAAATAATGACAGTTGCTGCATTAGGTATCCATGAGAATAATGCAGGAAGCTTTTCGAAAAAAGATTGCAGAAAAAGTCCTAATGATTGTCCAATATTCTTACCTATTTCTTCTATATTGGCCATAACGCTTGCTTGTTGTTCTGTTCCTAGATGGTTAAATAAACTGGTTAGTTTATTTAACACAGGCATAAATTGATTGGCGATCCAGTGTTCTATATGTGTAATAAACACTTGTACATGTGCTGGCACAACTTTTGATAGGTGAGCTGCCCCAGAGACCAATTCAGTGATCAAAATAACTGCGCCGCCCAGAATAACACCTATTAGTAATGTTAAAGAAATGAAAACAGAAAAAGATCGTGGTATTTTACATGTATATTGAAAAAAATTGACCGTCCTATTAATGATGTATGCGATACCCAACCCTATTAGAAAAGGATAAGCAATGGATGACAAGTAAAAACTAGCAGATAATAAAGTAAAGATGATGATTAAGACAAAAAAGAATCTCATGATTTGGTAATGTAGGGCACTTGTCATTGTTCGGCGCTCCTCCTTAATGGATTTTAAGTGAAAAAGGTTGAATAATCTGACATTGTTTTCTAGACGCTAATTTTAATCTTTTAACCTAAAATATGCTCTTTTGTCCTTATTATCTTTAGTGGCGTAATGAGCGAAATAGAAATTAATTTTATCTTTTTTCGAAATTATGTTAAAATAACATCATTAGCAGGAAGGTGAGATAGAATATGGAGTCATTCCTGTTTTTACTACTGCTTTTAGCTATCAGTATTGTGGCTAAAAATCAATCTCTTATATTTGCGATTGCTGTCCTCCTATTGTTAAAATTAGTCGGAACAGAGTTAAAAGTGTTTTCATTTATCCAAAGTAAGGGTATTAATTGGGGTGTAACGATTATTACGATTGCTGTTTTAGCCCCTATTGCAAGTGGAGCAATCGGGTTCAAAGATCTAGCAGATGCGTTTAAATCACCTTATGCTTGGGTTGCTTGTATATCAGGCATTATCGTTGCTTTATTAGCAAAGGGTGGGCTTACCCTCCTATCAGAAGATCCACATATTACGACTGCTCTTGTTCTAGGAACAATTCTAGCTATTACACTATTTAAAGGAGTAGCAGTCGGTCCGCTAATTGGAGCGGGTATCGCCTATTTATTCATGAAGATATTTGAGTATATTCAATAATTGGTAGAAAGCTATCAATCACTTGTATTTTTATGAATTTTTCGTTTCACAAAAGTCAGATAATTGTTTATAATATACATGTACAAATAGGTTTGATAGTTGAGTCTATGAAAATAGTAGATACTTTATACCAAAAAGAAAATGTAAGCATTTTCTTTCATTATTGTTTGTACATGTTTGTACTGAGCATACGTTCAGAGATTGTTCTGTCAGATGGAAATCTGACTAAGAATGTCATTTAGTCTGTCTCCCAGCTTAATACATATTGGCTGGATTAAATCGGCTACAATAGCCAATAGAGCTATCAGGTTTATCTGATAACAACTTAATGAATAAGTTTCATGCAGACAGAGGGTTTGGGGAAAATATTTCAAAGAAGGAGATGGTTTGTTATGACAGCGACACGCGGTCTGGAGGGTGTAGTAGCTACTACATCTGCTATCAGTTCAATCATTGATGATACTTTAACATATGTAGGCTATAACATTGATGATTTGGCAGAGAATGCTAGTTTTGAGGAAGTCATCTATTTATTATGGCATGGTAAATTACCTACACAATCACAACTAGATGAATTAAAAGCACAATTGGCAGAAAATATGAATTTGCCACAAGAGGTACTTGCTCATTTTAAGACTTATCCAATTGATCAAGTTCATCCAATGGCAGCTCTTCGCGCCGCTGTATCACTTCTTGGTCTTTATGATGAAGAAGCTGATGTAATGGAAGAGGATGCGAACTATAGAAAAGCCATCCGTTTACAAGCAAAAATGCCAGCTATTGTTGCTGCATTTGCGCGTGTGAGAAAAGGCTTAGAGCCAATTGCTCCTAAAAAGGAATTAAGTTTTGCTGCTAACTTCTTGTTTATGTTAAATGGGGAAGAACCAGAAGATGTAGCAGTTGAAGCAATGAATAAAGCACTTGTTCTACATGCTGATCATGAATTAAATGCTTCTACTTTTACAGCTCGCGTTTGTGTTGCGACATTATCTGATATGTACTCAGGTATTACAGCAGCTATTGGTGCATTAAAAGGACCTCTACACGGTGGTGCTAACGAAGCTGTAATGAAAATGCTTAAAGAAATCGGGACATTAGATAATGTTGAACCTGCTATTCGTGAAAAATTAACAAATAAAGATAAAATAATGGGCTTCGGTCATCGTGTATATAGAAAAGGCGACCCAAGAGCGAAACATTTAAGAGAAATGTCTAAGAGATTAACAGAATTGACAGGCGAACCACATTGGTATGAAATGTCTACGAAAATTGAAGGAATTGTGACTGGAGAGAAAGACCTTCCTCCTAATGTTGATTTTTATTCGGCATCTGTATACCACAGCTTAGGTATCGATCACGATCTCTTTACACCAATCTTCGCAGTTAGCCGTGTATCTGGTTGGTTAGCTCATATTTTAGAACAATACTCTAATAATCGTTTAATCCGTCCTCGTGCTGATTATACAGGTCCAGGAATGCAAGCTTACGTTCCTGTTGAACAAAGAGGGTAAACTTTTTTATTGAGTTTTTTCAAAACAGATGATAATAATAAATAAAGATAAACAAGCTACCAGTAAAAGGTTAGAGGGTTTGCCTTCTAGCCTTTGATTCTGATAAGTTTGTGATGTGTTACTTTTAACACAAGGAAATTGGAGGGAGAAATTATTATGGCAGCAGAAAAAATTACAGTAAATAATGGTGTTTTAAATGTACCAAACGAACCAATCGTTCCTTTTATCGAAGGTGACGGGACTGGGCCGGATATTTGGGCATCTGCTTCTCGTGTATTAGATGCAGCGGTTGAAAAAGCATATAAAGGTGAGCGTAAAATTGCTTGGAAAGAAGTTTTAGCTGGTGAAAAAGCATTTAACCAAACAGGCGAATGGTTACCAAAAGAAACTTTAGATGTAATTAATGAATACTTAATCGCCATTAAAGGACCACTTACAACACCAATTGGTGGAGGAATTCGTTCTTTAAATGTTGCATTGCGTCAAGAGTTAGATCTTTTCGTATGCTTGCGTCCAGTACGCTGGTTTGAAGGTGTTCCTTCACCAGTTAAGCGTCCACAAGATACTGACATGGTCATTTTCCGTGAAAATACTGAAGATATCTATGCAGGTATTGAATATGCTAAAGGTACAGATGAAGTAAACAAATTAATCTCTTTCTTAAAAGATGAAATGGGTGTCAATAAAATTCGTTTCCCAGAAACATCTGGAATCGGTATTAAACCTGTTTCTCAAGAGGGAACAACTCGTCTAGTTCGCTCTGCAATTGACTATGCAATCAACGAAGGTCGTAAATCAGTAACACTTGTACACAAAGGTAATATCATGAAATTTACTGAAGGTGCATTTAAAAACTGGGGTTACGAACTAGCTGAAAAAGAATACGGCGATAAAGTATTCACATGGGCTGAATATGACCGCATTAAAGATGAAAGTGGCGTAGATGCAGCAAACAAAGCACAAGCTGATGCTGAAGCTGCTGGTAAAATCATCGTTAAAGATGCAATTGCTGATATCTTCTTACAACAAATCTTAACTCGTCCAGCGGAATTTGATGTAGTAGCAACAATGAACCTTAACGGTGACTACATTTCTGATGCGTTAGCAGCACAAGTTGGTGGAATCGGTATTGCTCCAGGAGCAAATATCAACTACGAAACTGGACATGCGATTTTCGAAGCTACACACGGAACAGCTCCTAAATATGCAGGGTTAGACAAAGTAAACCCTTCATCTGTTATTCTTTCAGGTGTGCTTTTACTTAAACATTTAGGCTGGAATGAAGCGGCTGATTTAATTGAAAAATCTATGGAAAAATCTATTGCTTCTAAAGTTGTAACTTATGACTTTGCTCGTCTAATGGACGGAGCTACTGAAGTGAAATGTTCTGAATTCGGTGATGTCCTAATTAAAAACATGGACTAATTAACTTGATCTAGCAGGTTCAATTTAAAAATTGAGCCTGCTTTTCTTTTTATTCAAAAACCTCATCCTTATTGATTGCGATGCAAAATTCAGTAGAAGATAATTTCCATCATATCTGAAATTAAGTTGTTTCCTCATGTTTTAATCTCATAAGAAGCGGTTATAAATTGAATAGTTGTAAATGTATATATAAGGAGATGTTGCAAGTGTCTACACTCAAGCGTAAGAAAGTTTCTGTTATCGGAGCCGGTTTTACTGGAGCGACGACTGCATTTTTATTGGCACAAAAGGAATTAGCAGATGTTGTATTAGTTGATATTCCCCAAATGGAAAATCCGACAAAGGGAAAAGCTTTAGACATGTTAGAAGCAAGTCCAGTTCAAGGATTTGATGCAAATATCTTAGGTACAGCAAACTATGAAGATACGAAAGATTCAGATATTGTTGTGGTTACTGCTGGAATTGCACGAAAGCCAGGAATGAGTCGAGAAGATTTAGTTCAAACAAATGAAACGATTATGAAGAATGTAGCGAAGGAAATTGCAAAGTATTCTCCCGATTCACTTATTATTGTGTTATCAAATCCAGTGGATGCGATGACTTATACAATATTTAAAGAAACAGGCTTTCCTAAAAACCGAGTTATTGGCCAGTCGGGCGTGCTCGATAGTGCCAGGTTCCGTACGTTTGTGGCTCAAGAGTTACAGATCTCTATAAAAGATATAACAGGATTTGTGCTCGGCGGTCATGGAGATGATATGGTTCCACTTGTTAGGTATTCATATGCAGGCGGTGTCCCTTTAGAAAAATTAATCTCCAAAGATCGTTTAGAACAAATTGTCGATCGAACGCGAAAGGGTGGGGGAGAAATCGTTAGTTTATTAGGGAATGGTAGTGCCTACTATGCACCTGCAGCAGCCTTAGTAGAAATGGCAGAGGCTATGATTAAGAACCAAAAAAGAATACTTCCTGCAATCGCTTATTTAGAAGGAGAGTTTGGTTATCAGGGCATTTATTTAGGTGTGCCAACAATCCTTGGTGCAAATGGGATTGAAAAAGTCATCGAATTAGATTTAACAAAAGAAGAAAAGGATGCACTAGATCAGTCAGCTGAGTCGGTGCGTCAGGTGATATCGATATTGTCGTAAACCTAATATATAAAGAAAGTACTTGTTGGCGAAGTTCAGTCTTTTACCTGAGCTTCGCTTATTTTTTGTTAACTTTATAATAGAAAGAAAATTATTATTACTATTTTTCTTTTAGTTATTAAAATAAAATGTTAATATAATTATAAATAAACAGAAAAATTAGTTTATATTTTCATTTTTTGCAAGCGGTTACAAAAATCGGAGGTGCATCCATGTTAGGGAAGAAGAGAAAAATAGGTAGAAGACTTGAGGAAATTTCGGTTGGAGAGAAGCTGACCTTTACGGAAAAAATAGAAGATAGGGATTTATTATTATATCTAGGGTTAACAGATGATGCCAATCCCATATACTTACAGCATGACTATGCTTCGCAAACACCTTATAAAAAACCAATTGTACCCAATATTATGCTGAATGGTATGGTCTCATCTAGTGTTTCAAAATATCTCCCTGGACCGGGTAGCCACATACTTAAGCAAGAGTTAGAATATGTTAAACCTGTTTATCACTATTCTACAATTGAATTCTTGATGGAAGTAATTCATGTAGATGAAGAGAAGCATAGTATTGAAATGAAGGTACAAGCAACGAATGAAGAAAATGAAACGGTTTTATATGGCCGAATGAAAGTATGTCCACCCTATCCACTTGAGAGTCTCAACAGTAAAGTGCTAGAAAACTTCTAATCATGAATGGTAAGGCATAGATAACCAAAAAAACTAAGCAAAAGTAATTTATACTGCTTAGTTTTTTGTCGTGGGCACGCTTTTTTTTCTTTTTTATATTATAATACATTTATATAAGGGGTTTTACTAAAGTAATTGGTTTATACTAATGGGGAATCTATTTATCGGAGGCTTTTATGGATAAAAAAGTTCTAGTGGTTGATGATGAGCAGTCAATTGTAACGTTACTACAATATAATTTGCAACAAGCAGGTTATGAAGTACTAACAGCATCTGATGGAGAAGAAGGCAAAAATCTTGCTTTAAGTGAACAGCTAGATTTAATAGTGTTAGATCTGATGTTACCTAAGCTAGATGGAATTGAAGTGTGTAAACAAATTAGACAAAAGAAAGTGAATACACCAATACTCATGTTAACTGCAAAAGACGATGAGTTCGATAAAGTTCTTGGCTTAGAGCTAGGTGCAGATGATTATATGACAAAGCCATTTAGTCCGAGAGAAGTCGTTGCGCGGGTAAAGGCCATTTTAAGAAGGTCACAAGCTCAATTTGACGAACCTGTTTCAGAAGATGAGGATGATAGTATACGTATAGCTGGAGTGAAAATCTATCCAGATAGATATGAGGTCTATTATCAAGACGAATTACTTGAGCTGACACCAAAAGAGTTTGAACTACTATTATATCTTGCCAAAAATAAAGGTAGAGTATTAACACGCGATCAATTACTGAGTGCTGTGTGGAATTATGATTTTGCGGGTGATACGAGGATTGTAGATGTTCATATTAGTCACTTAAGAGATAAAATCGAGCAAAATTCAAAAAAACCAACATATATTAAAACGATTCGTGGGCTTGGTTATAAGCTAGAGGAGCCTAAGCCTGAATGAAAACTTTTCGTTCAAAACTATTTTTTGCTATCATTACGTTGATTATCGCTGTTTTACTTTGTTTAGGCTTGTTATTAGGTCAGTTATTTAAATCCTATTATATAAATGTTATAGATGAACGCTTATCTAAAGAGATTCAGCTAGTAGCAGGCCAGATTGAGGAAATAGGTGGAATTGAACAACTCACTCAAGAGAAGGTCGACCAGTTTGCTAACTGGTTAGGTGTTAATGTTACTATTGCCAATGCAAATGATCGAGTGATATTTGATAGCGTGAATAAAGAAATTCAAATGAAAAACCGTAAGACAATAAATGAAATATTAGGTGCAGCTGACTCTGATGAGCAGGCTGGTAAAGTGGTAGGCGACGATTATCATTACTTTTGGAAGGAATTAAATGAAGGTACGAATTCCTATTATTTATTTTTAAGTGCCGAAATAGATGAAGTAAAAAGTGGTTACTCGCAAATCTGGTGGATCCTAATTATCTGTCTTAGCCTAGCATTAATTTTAATTATATTCTTAGGAGCTGCTATTACGAATAGATATACAAGACCGATTGATTCTGCAACGAGAGTGGCTATTGAATTAGCGAAAGGAAATTATCGGGCAAGAACCTATGATAATGATGTCGGTGAAGCAGGTAAGTTAAATAGCTCAATTAATATTCTTGCACGTAATTTGCAAGATATGGAGAAATCGAGAGAGATGCATCAAGATAGACTCAGTACACTCATTGAAAACATGGGTAGTGGGCTAATTTTAATAGATAGTAAAGGTTATATTAACCTTGTGAATCGTACATATAGAGAAGTTTTTCATGCTGATGTGACAGAATACATGGACGAACTGTATTATAATGTCATTGAATATAAAGAAATCACTGAGCTTATTGAAGAATTATTTATGACAGAGCAAAAGGTAAGAAAGCAAATACAAATCCTTATTGGCATTCATCGAAAACATTTTGAAGTCTACGGTGTTCCGATTATCGGCACGAATGATGTATGGAAAGGTGTACTTTTGGTTTTCCATGATATTACTGAGATAAAGAAATTAGAGCAGGTGCGAAGAGATTTCGTTGCGAATGTTTCACATGAATTAAAAACACCTATAACTTCTATTAAAGGGTTCTCAGAAACGCTTTTAGATGGTGCAATGGATGATCAAGATGCCCTTAATCAATTCTTAACGATTATTCTCCAAGAAAGTGAACGATTACAAACACTCATTCAAGATTTGCTTGATTTATCAAAAATTGAGCAACAAGGATTTCACCTTTCTATACAAGAAGTGAATATTATTGGTGTCTTAAATGAAGTAGTAATGATGGTTAAAAGACGTGCGGAGGAAAAAGAAATTACCATAGATTATAAATGTGAAGATGAAATAATCGAAATGGAAGCTGATGTTAACAGAATCAAGCAAATATTCCTTAATATTGTTTCCAATGCTATTTCTTACACGCCAAATGAAGGTAAAGTGTCTATTCGTGTAACAGAAGATCAACAAAAAGTGTATATAAAAATAATTGATACGGGGATAGGCATTAAAGAAAGTGAGATTCCGCGGATCTTTGAAAGGTTTTATCGAGTAGATAAAGCAAGGAGTAGAAATTCAGGTGGTACAGGTCTGGGTCTGGCAATTGTGAAGCATCTACTAGAAGCACATAAGGGATTGATTTCTGTTGAAAGCAAGAGTGGAAAGGGCACGGCCTTTTTACTTACGTTTTATAAGAAGTTACCTGATAGCGAATAAAGAGTTTTACAAAAAGTTTACATTGTTTTTTTATGTCATTAACAATAGGGGGTTACAATTAGTATTGTAAAACCCCTTCATCACATGATGTGAAGAAGAGAGAGCTACCCCGCTCTCTCTTTTTTTAAAAAGAAGTTCTCGTCTGTGATAAACATGAAATAAAAGGATGGATATTAAACATCTGCTATTTATAATATTGTAATTTGTGCTGTTATGCGCTAAAAAAGTGACCATCACCTAAAAATTTCTACAGTTTCCACCTCCACAAATACTCTATACTTCCTCGAAATTTGTAAATCTCTTACGTTAAAGAACAATAGCCCCATGAATTTCTATTCCTAATTTTTCTTTATTCTTTTAGACATGATAAAATATAGAATAGATAATGGCTTTTTTCGAAGTATATTCAATGAAATGACTTTGTGAGAAGCGAAGGAGGTTGGTGGCGAGATGACAAAGAAAAAACTCGTTTTAATAGATGGAAATAGTATTGCTTATCGAGCTTTTTTTGCTCTTCCATTATTAAATAACGATAAAGGCATACATACGAATGCAGTCTATGGATTTACGATGATGCTTATGCGCATTTTGGAAGATGAAAAACCTACTCATATTCTTGTTGCATTTGATGCCGGTAAAACTACGTTTAGACATAAAACGTTTACTGAATATAAAGGTGGAAGGCAAAAAACGCCGCCAGAACTTTCAGAACAGTTCCCGGTGATTAGAGAGTTACTAGATGCTTATCAAATTGCTCGTTATGAGCTAGAGAATTATGAAGCGGATGATATTATTGGTACGCTATCTTTAAAAGCTGAACAAGATGATTTTGAAGTAAAGGTCATTTCAGGGGACAAAGACTTAACACAGCTAAGTTCGGAAAAGACAACAGTAGGAATTACGAAAAAGGGGATTACTGATATAGAAGAGTACACCCCTCAGCATATCGAGGAAAAGTATGGTATCTCACCTGAACGTATCATTGATATGAAAGGGCTAATGGGAGATAGCTCCGATAATATCCCGGGTGTGCCAGGTGTCGGGGAGAAAACCGCACTAAAATTATTAAAGGAGTTTGGGACATTAGAACAATTAGTTCAATCGATAGATCAAGTGAGTGGCAACAAATTAAAAGAGAAGTTAGAGGAATTTCAAGACCAAGCTTTAATGAGTAAAGAATTAGCAACAATTTTAAGAGAAGCGCCGATTGAAGTAGAGCTAGATAAAATAGCCTATGAAGGATGGAATGAAGATAAGCTATATCATTTATTTAAAGACCTCGGTTTTAATTCTCTATTAGAAAAAATAAGCTTTGATTTAGCAGAAGACGAAACGGCCGAGCTTGAAGAAATTAATTTTGAGATTGTTACTGATTTTACAGAGGAACAGTTGGATGGAGATAGTGCATTATATATCGAGGTGTTAGAGGATAATTATCATTACGCAGATATTCTTGGAATAGCAGTCACAAACAAAAATGGACACTTCTTTATTTCAACAAAAAACGCTTGTCAATCGAATGTGTTTAAAAAATGGGCAGAAGATGACGCCTCTCCAAAGGTCGTATATGATGCGAAAAGGTCTGAAGTCTCACTAAGACATCATGGTATTCATTTAAAAGGTATCCACTTTGATATCCTTTTAGCAGCTTATATTATCAACCCTTCTGAAACAATTGAAGATTTAGCTTCTATTGCGCGTAATCACGGATACTCTGCAGTTCAATCTGACCAAGCTTTTTATGGGAAAGGAGCAAAAAGGAGTATTCCAAAGGAAGAAGAGCTTGCTCCTCATATTATAAGGAAAGCAGTGGCAATGGATTCGCTTTATGAAAAATTGGATACGTCGCTGCAAACGAACCAGCAGTCTGCTCTTTTTTACGAATTAGAATTACCCTTATCATTGATCCTTGCTGATATGGAATCGGCAGGTATTAAAGTGGATTTGAAACGCCTGCGTTCAATGGGAACAGAGCTATTAGAGAAACTTGCGGCCGTTGAGAATCGAATTCACGCCTATGCTGGAGAAGCATTTAATATTAATTCTCCGAAACAATTAGGGGTAATCTTATTTGATAAGCTGCGTTTGCCAGTTATGAAGAAAACAAAAACGGGCTATTCTACCTCAGCAGATGTATTAGAAAAATTAGAATCCAAACATGAGATTATCAAAGAAATCCTTGAATATCGACAATTAGCGAAACTACAATCCACCTATATTGAAGGTTTACTAAAGGTGGTCAATAAAGAAACAGATAAAGTGCATACCCGTTTTAATCAAGCGTTAACGCAAACGGGTAGATTAAGTTCTACAGACCCTAACTTACAAAATATCCCGATTCGCTTAGAAGAAGGTAGAAAGATTAGACAAGCATTTATTCCTTCAAAGAAAGATTGGGTTATTTTTGCAGCAGATTATTCACAGATTGAATTAAGGGTTCTCGCTCATATTGCAGGTGACGAAAAGCTAATCTCTGCATTCAAGGAAGATTTAGATATCCATACGAAGACAGCTATGGAAGTTTTTCATGTTTCTAAGGAAGAAGTGACGGCAAATATGCGGCGTCATGCAAAGGCAGTTAACTTTGGGATTGTTTACGGGATAAGTGATTACGGCCTTTCACAAAGTCTATCTATTACAAGAAAAGAAGCTGGAGAATTTATTGATCGTTATTTAACAAGCTACCCTGCAGTTAAACAATATATGGAAGATATTGTGCAAGAAGCAAAACAAAAAGGGTTTGTAGAAACTTTACTTCACCGTCGTAGATATTTACCGGAAATCACAAGTCGAAATTTTAATCTTCGCAGCTTTGCGGAAAGAACGGCTATGAATACACCTATTCAAGGAAGTGCCGCAGATATTATTAAAAAAGCGATGATTGACATGGCTGATCGCTTAGAGAATGAACAATTACAATCCAAGCTTTTATTACAAGTGCATGATGAACTGATATTTGAAGCACCGGTTGAAGAAATAGAAAAGCTGAAAGAAATTGTTCCAGATGTAATGGAGCATGCCGTAGAGTTAAAAGTACCGTTAAAAGTAGATTATTCATACGGTCCAACATGGTTTGATGCGAAGTAAGTGAGTTCACAATCGGATTGAAAAAAGGAGTCATTATGAATGCCTGAATTACCTGAGGTAGAAACAGTAAGAAGAACTTTAGAAGAGTTGATTATCGGAAAGACGATTGACCAAGTATTGGTACACTGGCCGAAAATGGTGAAAGAACCAGACGATGTCGTTCGATTTACAAAGGCGTTAGAAGGGGAGACATTTAAAGCGGTTGCCCGTCGCGGAAAATTTTTGATTCTTTATACGGATGATCTAGCCCTTGTTTCTCATTTACGAATGGAAGGGAGATATGGGGTTTATCCGAAATCAGAAACGATTGATAAACATACACATGTGATTTTCTCCTTTACGGATGGAACAGAGTTAAGGTATAAAGATGTGCGCAAATTTGGCACCATGCATTTATTTAAGCGCGGAGATGAGCTTGGTCAACTACCACTTTCACAATTAGGTGTAGAACCTTTATCAGATGCCTTTTCGCCAAATATATTACAAAATGTATTGAATAAGACAGCACGGCCCATTAAGGCGGCTCTCTTGGATCAAAAACTAATTGTAGGCTTGGGCAATATATATGTCGATGAATCTTTGTTTAAAGCAGGTATTCACCCAGAGCGCTCTGCTAAAACATTAACAAAACAGGAAGTAGAAAAGCTTTATACGGAAATTAAAGCAACACTGTCCGAAGCGGTGGAACGAGGCGGCAGTACGATACGTTCTTATGTGAACTCCCAAGGCCAAATAGGATTATTTCAGTTAGAGCTATTTGTGTATGGGCGGCGTGGAGAGGAATGTAAAGTTTGTGCTACACCGCTTGAGAGAATCATTGCTGGAGGACGTGGGACTGTTTATTGTCCACAATGTCAGCCGAAAATAAAATAACCACATTTTTCTTTTGTCATCTTAGCCTAGATTATAGATAACATTGGATGGGCTTCTTCCATATAATATGTTAGCCATTTCATGGAAGGAGCTCTTTTAAATGACGCAGATGATGACACTTATCATACTAGCTATAGCTGTTAGCTTAGATAGTTTTAGTGTAGGTTTAACGTATGGATTAAGAAAAATGAAGATTCCAATTAAATCGATTTTAATTATTGCTTGTTGTTCAGCTTTTACTCTTCTCATTTCAATGGGGATTGGTCATACAATAGCAAAGTTTATCTCACCTGCTTTTGCAAACAGTATTGGAGGTATCATCCTTATTGTATTAGGTGCTTGGGTACTGTATCAGTTTTTCCGCCCTGAAAAGGAAAAGGATAAGGATGCTCTTCCACATGAGAAAATTCTTTTGAATTTTGAAATCAAGTCTTTGGGTGTAGTTATTAACATTTTAAGAAAACCGATGGTAGCCGATATTGATAAGTCAGGTACAATTACTGGTATTGAAGCCTTTTTATTAGGATTTGCTTTGTCACTGGATGCGTTTGGTGCAGGCATTGGAGCGGCTATGCTGGGGTATTCACCATATTATTTAGCTATATGTGTTGCGGTTATGAGTTCCTTGTTTGTTTTTGGTGGGATGAGTATTGGCTCGATATTTTCTAAATCTCAATGGATGCAACGATGTTCGTTTATACCAGGATTAATTTTAATTATACTTGGAATCTGGAAAATTTAATTTGAGAAAAAGGTGTGAAAGTAAGAATGACAGTTATTATCGGACTCACTGGTGGAATTGCAAGTGGTAAAAGCACGGTTTCCACCATGTTTAAAGAAAGAGCGATTACAGTAATAGATGCAGATGTTGAAGCGAAACGAGCAGTTGAAAAAGGTGCGACTGCTTATGATGAAATTGTCTCTCATTTTGGCCAAGAGATTCTTCTTGAAAATGGGGAGATTAACCGTCAAAAATTGGGTTCCATTGTTTTTTATAGTGAAGAGGAAAGAATGAAGCTCAACAGTATTGTCCACCCGGCTGTAAGGAGGAGAATGAACGAGCAAAAGGACGAAGCAGTTGCTAATGGTGAAAAAATGGTCGTTCTAGATATTCCGCTCTTATTTGAAAGTAAACTCACATATATGGTGGATTACACCGTTTTAGTGTATGTTAATAAAGAAAATCAGCTTCAGCGGTTGATGGAGAGAAATGGTTTTGATGCAGAAGAAGCGAATGCACGTATTCGATCACAAATGCTATTGGAAGAAAAAGTACAGCTAGCGGATTTTTTAATTGATAATAATGGCGATCTCGCAAGTACAGAGAAGCAACTAGATGATTTACTGTTACAATTAAAAGATAAACAGTAAAACACAATTACTACTTAGACTTCTACGTTTCATTAGTAATATTTCCACCCTTTTCGTCCACAATAATAAGTGGATTATTTTTTTCCGCTAAAGAAATAGGGCGTAACGATGCATTTTTCACGTAATGTCACGCGTTTTATGGTTTCTTTACATGCACAATATTTCTGAATAGTGGAACTTTAAAATATCCGCAATTTGCTCATCACATTTTGTGGTTAATATGTTATACTATTAGCATGAAAATGGTTAAAAAAGTATAACATTTATACGGAAGGGGCCGTAAGATGAAGGCGAAAATAGCGATTAATGGGTTTGGGAGAATAGGACGAATGGTGTTTAGAAAGGCCATTCTTGATGATACATTGGAAGTAGTAGCAATAAATGCTAGTTATCCACCAGAAACGTTAGCACATTTAATTAAATATGATTCTACTCATGGTGCATTCCAAGGTGAAGTGATTCCCGAAGATGATGCGCTTGTAGTGAACGGAAAAAGAGTTCAATTACTAAGCAATCGTAACCCTGAGGAACTTCCTTGGAAACAAATGGAGATTGATATCGTTGTTGAAGCTACAGGTAAGTTCAACTCGAAAGATAAAGCGATGCTTCATTTAAATGCAGGTGCCAAGAAAGTGGTTTTAACGGCTCCAGGGAAAAATGAAGATGTAACCATTGTGATGGGCGTAAATGATGAAGCGCTTAACATTGCTGAACATGATGTCATTTCTAATGCTTCTTGTACAACAAACTGCTTAGCGCCAGTTGCAAAAGTATTAGAAGATAAGTTCGGCATTGAAAACGGTTTAATGACGACTGTACATGCGTATACAAATGACCAAAAGAACCTTGATAATCCACATAAGGATCTTCGCCGTGCTAGAGCTTGCGCGCAGTCAATTATTCCTACTTCAACAGGAGCAGCGAAAGCATTGTCTCTTGTGTTACCACAATTAAAAGGCAAGTTACATGGTATGGCTCTTCGTGTGCCGACGCCAGATGTATCACTTGTTGATTTAGTTGTTGATTTAAAGAGGGATGTAACAATTGATGAGGTAAATGCTGCGTTTGAAGATGCGGCACAAAATGAATTAAAAGGTATATTAGATATAACAGAAGAACCACTTGTTTCAATTGATTTCACAACAAATCCACACTCTGCTATTATTGATGGGCTTTCCACAATGATGATTGGTGAGAATAAAGTAAAAGTTTTAGCTTGGTATGATAACGAGTGGGGTTATTCTTGTCGTGTAGTTGACTTGGTGAAATACGTAGCTGAAGAACTAAATAAATCTGCAGTGAACGCATAATTTTATGTAGGCAATCCTTTAATGGGATTGCCTATTTTTTGCATTTTTACTATGTAGATAAAATGAAATGTTAAACTGATTACTACATAGATGATCACAGGTTGGGGCAATCTTTTAAATAAAAAAGCTTTTTGATTGTCTTTTCGTTACGTATTACTGAATGATGTCTATGAAAAATTTGAATAAATTGTGACATTTCCCTTGCTTAATGGAGGGGATGAACACTGATGATAACAATGTTTAGTCACCTTTCTTTATGTGAAAATGTAATTATTATTGAAATTCACTTAAATAAATTTTCTAGGATTTATTGCAAAAGAACATTAAACAAAGTATACTAAAAATCGTGAACTTCTCAACGAGTAAGGCGCTAAATGGCTACTTAAAGGGTTAGGACCTCTTTGGACTAACTTTCCCCCGTGGTAGTTATATGCTTTGCCCAGTAGAAATTCATGTCAATTAGTAAAGGGGGAAATTTGAATATGGAAACAATGGGTCGTCACGTCATCTCAGAGCTTTGGGGATGCGATTTTGAAAAATTGAATGATATGTCATTTATTGAGCAAACATTTGTAGCAGCTGCACTAAAATCAGGGGCAGAAGTGCGAGAGGTGGCATTCCATAAATTTGCACCACAAGGTGTAAGTGGGGTTGTCATTATTTCAGAGTCGCATTTAACTATACACAGTTTTCCGGAGCATGGCTATGCAAGCATCGATGTTTATACTTGCGGTGATCTTAATCCTCATATCGCGGCTGACTATATAGCAGAAGCTTTAGGTGCTGATACACGTGAGAATATAGAAATTCCTCGTGGAATGGGTCCTGTTCAAGTTAAGAACGCAACAAAAGCCAATGTGTTATAATAAAGAAGAAGTCTTCAAGAGTGCAAGCGAATAATTGCACTCTTTTTATTATGAAAAAAACATATCTACTTGTACTAACAACTCCTTTTTTATATGATAGTAAGTAAAGATACATTTTAGGAATGTAAAGATGAGACGGAGTTGATTGTATGAAATGTCCTTCATGCCAACATAATAATACTCGTGTGCTAGACTCTCGTCCTGTTGATGAAGGTAAATCGATACGAAGACGAAGAGAGTGTGAAAAATGTGGTTATCGGTTTACAACTTTTGAAAAGGTAGAGGAAATTCCTTTGATTGTTGTGAAAAAAGAAGGAACAAGAGAAGAGTTTAGCAGAGAGAAAATATTGCGTGGACTAATAAAAGCTTGTGAAAAACGACCGGTTGCATTAAAAGAACTAGAAGATATCACTTTTCAAGTTGAAAAGGAATTAAGAAGCAACGGAGTATCAGAAGTGAAAAGTGATGATGTTGGCGAAATGGTTATGGACAGGCTAGTGAAAGTTGACGATGTCGCCTATGTTCGCTTTGCTTCTGTTTATCGTCAATTCAAAGATATTAATGTATTTATAGAAGAGCTAAAAGAGTTAATGAAGAAGGAACAAGCGTAAAGGTGAGCAAATAGGCTAAAGTGAATTTAGCTTCTTTGCTCATTTTTTTCAAGATATGAAAGAAAGAAGGTATTTTTCATGGCCCAGCATTGGACTGAAGTCATCCCTAGTGATCATTATACAGTGGCTTTAAATGGGCTGTTACATGACTATGATCGAAAAATCTTAGTATTTCTTTATCAGCCACTTATTGGGACCATTGCGTACAGTTTATATATGACCTTATGGATGGAAGTGGAGGAAAACCGTATTTGGTCTTCATCTTCGCGTAACCATCATGGTCTGATGAGTATGATGGACTTAAGTTTAAAAGAAATTTATGAAGCAAGAAAAAAACTTGAAGGAATTGGCTTGCTAAAAGTTTATGTGAAAGAAGGGGAAAATCGTGAATTTATTTATCAATTACAGCCCCCCCTTTCTCCAAGTACATTTTTCTTAGATGGTATGCTCAATATCTTTCTTTATAAAAAAATCGGTAAAACTCAATATACAAGACTAAAGCGTTTTTTTAGTGATGAGGAGTATTCAAACCTTCCTCTTGATTATAAGGATGTAACAACAGCCTTTCATGAGGTTTATACATCTGGACACCAGCTTGCTAAAGAGTATAATGATGACTTATCTGTTTCTCCAAAAGGTGAATGGGTAGATAGAATGGAAGCGAATAAAATTCAAATCCCATGGCAAACATTTAATTTCTCGTTATTGGAAGCGGGCCTTAGTGAATCACTTGTTCCCCGAAAAGCACTTACGCAAACAGTAAAGGATGCCATTAGTAATTTGGCATTTTTATATGATATTGATGTTATGGAAATGAAGAATATTATGATAAGCGCGATGAACGAAGATGATGAAGTTGAGATGGATGAATTGCGGAAATCGGCAAGGGATTGGTATCAAATGAATCATCGTGACGAATTGCCATCACTAATTACGCAAACTCAGCCTGTTCATAGTCTCTCAATAACTGAAAAGCCCAAAAGTAAAGAAGAAGAGCTTATTCAATACTTTGATACAACTTCCCCTATTCAATTTTTGAAAGATTTATCTGGGGGGGCGGAACCTTCAAAAGCGGAATTGAAAATACTTGAAGATGTGATGTTTCACCAAAAGTTGCCTCCCGGTGTGATGAATGTTTTGATTGATTATGTGATGCGTAAAACAGATAAAAAGCTGACAAAGGCATATGTGGAAACGATCGCTAGTCATTGGGCGAGAAAGAGCATTCAAACTACGGCTAATGCCATGGCTCTGGCGAAGAAAGAGCACCAACAATATTTGAAATGGGCAGAGAATAAAAAAGTAGGGAAACGTTCATCCAAATCTAATACGAAAAAAGCTGTCACGAGGACAGAGCTTTTACCTGATTGGTTTGACGAGGAAACAAGTAAAAATGAGACTGTCGACCAACAGAAGCAGGATAAGAAAGATGATCATGTAGATCTTAATATGAAGGAATTTCAAGAACTAATGAAAAGAAGAAACGGGGGTGGACAATAGATGGAAAGAATCAATGATACGCTTAAAAAGCTTGCAGGAAATCAAGATTTTAAAACGAGATATGAAAAGCAACGAGCAGAGACTTTAAATGATCCAGATGTCCGTGCCTTTTTGACGGCACATAAGGATGAATTGTCAGCAGATATGGTTGAAAGAAGCTTAATTAAATTGTATGAATATAGCAAGCTAAGTAAAGAATGTAATCGCTGTCCGAGCCTAGATAGTTGTATCAATTTTATGCAAGGCTACCACCCAGAGCTCGTCATTGAACGTGGCCTGATTGATATTAAATATGATAAATGCCCACGAAAGCAAATCCATGATGAAAAAAGAAAAAATGAGAAGTTGATTCAAAGTTTATATGTCCCTAAAGACATACTAAATGCAACTTTTGATACGGTGTACAACGATGATGGAAAAAGAATGGAAGCGGTCAATAAAGCTCTTAGCTATTGTATGAATTTTAAAAAGGGCGATGGTCAGAAGGCGTTATATTTATACGGCCAATTTGGTGTCGGTAAATCTTATTTATTAGGTGCGATTGCCAATGAACTTGCCTTGAAGCAAGTTTCATCAATGATTGTCTATGTGCCTGAATTATTTAGGGAACTGAAAAGCTCAATTAGTGATTCGACTTTAAATGATAAACTTGAAGCTATTCGATCATCTTCTGTACTTATGTTTGATGATATGGGTGCAGAAACGATGTCAAGTTGGACAAGAGATGAAATTTTGTCGCCGATTCTACAATATCGTATGCTTGAAAAGTTACCGACTTTTTTTACCTCAAACTTTGATTATAAAGGACTTGAACATCACCTGACCTATAGTCAGCGAGGGGAAGAGGAGCGGATGAAGGCAAGAAGAGTAATGGAAAGAATTAAATATTTAACCGATCCTGTGCTTGTCGAAGGACCGAATCGAAGGGTTTAGGCAAGATAATTTTCAATAGTTTTTCTTCATGACTTCTATTTTGGCCAAGTCTCCCATATATATGAATCAGATAGATGTTAAGGGGGGATTTGGTTGATAGAGATCATTTTCCGGAATAAGCATGAAGCTGAGGAGCTGTTTCAGCACGCAATCCGGATTCAGAACTATACGGAAGGCGAAACGACAATTCTTCATAATGAAGGTCAATATATAGTAAGAATGTATCCTGAACAATGCAGTGGACGATCTATTGAAGAAGTAAAACGAACATTTTCTGCTTTTTTAATGGAGAGTAAATGCGATAGTTGGTTTAGAAAGATAATGGCCGAGAAGTTTTATTATCAAGATTCGGAAGAACAACAACAAATTCTTGAAATCATTCATTCCATATTAGAAGGGCAAAGAGAAGATTTATCTACTTTTTTACAGAGAGTGGATATACACGAGCAATTACGAGCGGCTATAGATCGCCTAGTGCATGATGATATCTCTTTTTCTTATGATGCTTTTATAAAGTTTCGTCTTAAACCGCTTTTAGATGATATGACAAAGTATGTTGAGTTGTCTATTGATGAATATAAAATGGAACAGGAATATCAAATGTTTATTCAAACCTTAAGAGACTTTATTAAGGATAGAGAAAGTAAGTTACCCACGATTCATTTATATTTAGGTGAAGAAGTCCGCTTTTTTAATCAGCATTTCGAGGAGCTTTCTCGAATGGATCTAACGGCAATGATAGATCGAAGGCTATTAATTAATCACCCTGTCTATGTAGATTCAGTTACAATCGCACCATTACTCTCAATCGCTCCTCAGGAAATATGTTTATATAGTGAAAGTGAAGAACAACCTTTAGTTCGTACAATTAAAAATATTTTTGAAGAGAGATTGAAAACCCTTCATATAAGTGAATTTAATATGCGTAAACAGCATGCGTGTAAAAATATAAGTGAACCCTCTTGATTTTCCGTAAATTAAAAACTATAATACTTACATATTGAAATTATCAATGAACAGTAATGATAAGGATATGGGTATTCTTTTACGGTTTATAGAGAGGGAAGACAAGGCTGCAATCTTCCTAACACGAATGGAATGCTTACCACCTTTGAACTCCAATACATAAAGATGTCTATGGCGTCGATTAAGTATTGGCGGCAACAAGACCGTTAACTTGCTACGAGTCACTTTTTAAAAGTGAGAAGTAGGGTGGAACCACGTGTATATGATACTCGTCCCTTTTTTTAGGGACGAGTTTTTTATTTTTCAAAAACAAGGAGGAAGTTATGATGTCAGAAATGATTAAAGTTTCGTTTCCAGATGGAGCAGTAAAGGAGTTCTCCAAAGGAACAACAACGGAAGAAATCGCATCATCAATCAGCCCTGGCTTAAAAAAGAAAGCCATAGCCGGTAAAGTGAATAATGAATTATTCGACCTTCGTCGTCCAATTGAAGAGGATGCGGCTGTGGAGATCATTACCCAAGGCAGTGATGAGGCGCTTGAAATTATGCGTCACAGTTCAGCTCATTTAATGGCGCAAGCGATTAAACGTTTATATAAAAACGTTAAATTAGGTGTAGGTCCTGTTATTGAGAGTGGCTTCTACTACGATATCGATATGGAGGAGTCATTAACACCTGAAGATCTACCGAAAATCGAGAAAGAAATGAAGAAAATCATCAATGAAAATATTGAGATTGTGCGTAAAGAAGTGAGTAGAGACGAAGCTTTAAAAATCTATGAAGAGATTGGCGACGAATATAAGGTTGAACTGATTGGCGCCATTCCAGAAGGTGAAACAGTTACCCTTTATGAACAAGGCGAATTCTTTGATCTTTGTCGAGGGGTTCATGTTCCTTCTACAGGGAAAATTAAAGAATTTAAGCTTTTAAGTATTGCTGGCGCATATTGGCGTGGAGATAGCGACAATAAGATGCTACAACGTATATATGGTACTGCTTTCTTTACAAAAGATGACTTAAAAGAACACTTGCGTTTGCTTGAAGAAGCAAAAGAGCGTGATCACCGTAAAATTGGTAAGGAATTAAGCCTCTTTACGAACTCCCAAAAGGTTGGACAAGGGTTACCGCTATGGTTACCAAAAGGTGCAACAATTCGCCGTAATATTGAACGTTATATCGTGGATAAAGAAGTGCGTTTAGGCTATGACCATGTATATACACCAATTATGGCAAATGTGGAACTTTACAAAACTTCAGGACACTGGGATCACTATCAAGAAGATATGTTCCCTGTAATGAAAATGGATAATGAGGAGCTTGTTCTTCGTCCAATGAACTGTCCTCATCATATGATGATTTATAAACAAGGAATCCATAGTTATAGAGAATTACCAATCCGTATCGCTGAATTAGGTACAATGCATCGCTATGAGATGTCTGGAGCATTATCAGGATTGCAACGTGTGCGTGGTATGACATTAAATGATGCCCATCTATTCGTTCGTCCAGATCAAATTAAAGAAGAATTTATACGCGTTGTTAATTTAATTCTCGAAGTATACAAAGACTTTGACATTAATGATTATTCGTTCCGCTTATCTTATCGCGATCCTGAGGATACTGAAAAGTATTTTGATGATAATCAAATGTGGGAAAAGGCACAATCGATGTTAAAAGAAGCAATGGATGAGATTGGCTTGCCTTACTATGAAGCAGAAGGGGAGGCCGCATTCTACGGTCCTAAGCTTGATGTACAAGTAAAAACAGCTCTAGGTAAAGAAGAAACGTTATCAACTGTTCAGTTAGACTTCTTGCTTCCTGAACGTTTTGACTTATCTTATGTTGGGGAAGATGGCAAGCCGCATCGCCCTGTTGTTATTCACCGTGGTGTTGTTTCAACGATGGAACGTTTTGTTGCTTTCCTTATCGAAGAATACAAAGGTGCATTCCCAACATGGCTAGCTCCTGTTCAAGTTCAGGTTATTCCAGTTTCAAATGATATCCATTTTGATTATGCGAAAAAAGTAAAAGAAGATTTACAGCTTGCAGGAATGCGCGTTGAAATCGATGATCGTAATGAAAAAATGGGTTATAAAATTCGTGAAGCACAAATGCAGAAAATCCCATATATGCTCGTTGTCGGCGATAATGAAGTAAGTGAACAGGCGGTTAATGTACGTAAATATGGAGAACAAAAATCAGAAACTATCTCCTTTAATGAATTTAAACAATTGATTGAGAAGGAAGTTCAAAGAGGATAAAAATATTACAGACCAAGTATTTGATTGTTCAAAGGATCTTCATCCATGTCTTAACTCAAACATCATTTTATGCATGTTGTTAAGCTGGATAAAGGTGGGTACAAAAAAATTTCAAAAGTTGTTGCCAAACACCGCAACTTTTGATATCATTTTCTATGTTGTGAAAAAACAATACCATTTGACAAATATTATGCTTTGTGATATATTTTCTAAGGTAATTTGAATACAGTTTGAGTAAAGAAGAAGCGCCCGCTTCTCACCTGATTGACGCTTTTAGGCAGTTAGCAGGTTTACGTGAATTTTAACATTGTACGTAATGTGTGGGTGTCTTCACCCGCACTTTTTTATTTGCCTCGATTGTATCACTCGGTGCAGCTGGAAGCTTCTTTTAGAAAAGTGACCCAAACATTGTGTTCATATAAAACCATGGAGGTGTCTAACTATTAGCAAAGATATGTTGTTAAACGAGGGTATCCGTGCCCGTGAAGTTCGTCTTATTGACCAGAATGGCGAGCAACTAGGAATCAAATCTAAAAATGAAGCGCTAGAAATAGCCGCACGTGTAAATCTTGATCTTGTTCTTGTAGCACCGAATGCAAAGCCTCCTGTAGGCCGTATCATGGACTACGGTAAGTTTAAGTTCGAGCAACAGAAGAAAGACAAAGAAGCACGTAAAAATCAAAAAATTATCAGTGTTAAAGAAGTTCGCCTTAGTCCAACGATAGAGGAACATGACTTTAATACAAAGCTTCGTAACGCAATCAAATTCCTTGAAAAAGGCGATAAAGTAAAAGCTTCCATTCGTTTTAAAGGTCGTGCGATTACGCATAAGGAAATTGGACAGCGTGTTCTTGTTCGATTTGCAGAGGCTTGCTCTGAAGTCGCAACAGTTGAATCTCATCCAAAAATGGATGGCCGAAGCATGTTTATGATACTTGCACCTAAAAACGAAAAGTAAGAGGAGGAATTCCACATGCCAAAAATGAAAACTCACCGTGGTTCTGCTAAGCGTTTTAAAAGAACAGGATCTGGAAAATTAAAACGTTCTCACGCTTACAGAAGCCATATGTTCGCGAATAAATCTCAAAAACAAAAACGTAAGCTTCGTAAAGGTACTCTTGTATCTACAGGTGATTTCAAGCGTATCCGCAATATGTTAGTAGGACTTAAGTAAACTTGCAAAATAGGAGGGAAATATTATGCCACGTGTAAAAGGCGGTACAGTTACTCGCAAACGTCGTAAAAAGGTATTAAAATTAGCTAAAGGTTATTATGGTTCTAAACATACTTTATATAAAGTTGCTAACCAACAAGTAATGAAATCTTACAACTATGCTTATCGTGATCGTCGTCAGAAAAAACGCGACTTCCGTAAGTTATGGGTTACTCGTATTAACGCAGCTGCTCGTATGAACGGTCTTTCTTATAGCCGTTTAATGCACGGTTTAAAACTAGCTGGTATCGAAGTAAACCGCAAAATGCTTGCAGAATTAGCTGTTTCTGATGCAAATGCATTTGCAGAATTAGCAACTGTTGCAAAACAAAACCTTTCTAAATAAGAAAGTTTAAGAGTCGCTCTTTCGGGGGTGGCTTTTTTTGTTATATTTTTAGTCTATTGAAATTAAAGGAGACGAAATAAACACCTGCAAAGTTCAAGTATATACGTTAGTGAGCATCTCACGCGTATGAAACTAAAAGACCTTTGGCACCGAGTTTGAACTTATAAATACGATTAATCTACTTTATCAGCTATAATTTCGATAACGACATGAGAATAGGGGTGTAAGGAATGATTTTTGCTATCATAATCGTCTTTTTTATACTGAATGGCATTGCGGCAATTATGATGAAAATAGATAAAAGAAAAGCGCAAAGGGGAGAATACCGCATTAGTGAGCAAAATCTATGGCTGGTGGCTCTTTTGTTTGGAGCTATAGGAATGACTTGGGGAATGAGGCGTTATAGACATAAGACGAAGCATTTTTCTTTTAAACTTGGTCTTCCTATCTTATCCGTGTTACAGTTGATATTCCTCGTTTATCTCATCATGGAGTGGGCATAATTTTAGGGCCGTTGCCATATGATGTACTAACATCCAAGAATCTTATAGTTCATGGAAGGTGGGCGTTTATCAGGTGAATGAACATCTTGCTCTTGCAAAGGGGATTATTGAGACAGCAGGTATTCTCGCTCCATTCGCATTTATTTTATTTCATATTTTGCGGCAGTTCCTTTTTATCCCTGTGCCACTTGTTTGTATTGCTGGTGGTGTATTGTTTGGCAGTTTATTTGGTAGTATTTTATCTCTAGTAGGGTTAATGTTATCTTGTTTATTTTTTTATATATTAATTTATCAGCTTCCTACCTTTCATGAAAAACTATCTCATTTAAAAAAGAAATGGTTTGGAGAATATCGTAATTTAACCATTGGTCAAATTTCCATTCTTCGTTTGATTCCATTTATTCATTTTCATTTACTTAACTTTTGCTTGCTAGAAAAAAACCCGAAATTTCGTGATTTCTGCAAAGGTGCTTTGTTAACAAATATACCATTAGCAATCTTTTATACTGTTTTTGGTGAATTTATCAGTAGATTTACACCAACAATGATTGTTATGATTCTACTGTCTTTGTCCATTCTTCTCTATCTAATTAGAGAGAAAGTGACTGTGATAAAATGGCAAGAATTTTTTAAAACAACAAAGGTGAAAAAAGTTTCATAAATGAAAGGTTAGGGTCGTGTATCCTGGCTTTTTTTGTTTATTGGCTTTGAGAGGGGAATTATTTGATTGCAGAAAAGAGGAATATACCGACTGTAGTAAAAATCTAGCAAATGCTACTGAGAGATATAAATATAGCCCTAACAAAATTTATAAAATTTTGTTAGGGCTTAAAGTTTGGGCTCATCTTTCACTGGTTACGCTTTTTATCCATTAGCTCTTTCACAGGGCTCTTCCAGTCGATTTTTGCATTCGTATAATGACTTTTTAATTTGCTTTCGATAAACATAAAGTCCTCACCAACAAGTCCTTGTAACTCTGATGGCTGATGAGGCCAAATAAAAATTGAAACCACATCAAAGGAGTTATCTGTTGTACCTAGATATTTTTCACCTTCAAACATAACCCCTTTATAAGTAATGAAGAAATTTTTCTGAGCGTTATTTGCGTCGTCATAAAAAAAGTATTTTTTTTGTTTATGGGCTTTTTCTAATTTACGCATCGGATTTGTAACATACTTAATGGCGCTATATATGAGCAAAATAATCAAAATGATTAGTAATAGGCGAATGATCAATAACATAAAGAATACCCCTTTGTACATTTTTTAAGTGTTTACGAATAAAAACGAAAAAGGTTTCAACTTTGTTTAAATTTGTTATAATTTTTTTGTTATGTAAAAAATAATTGGCTCTTCAATCGAAAAAAACTGAGGGACATTTACGGTTTATATACCCATTAGTAAGTAATTTTATGCAACAAGATAATAACATCATTCTATAATAAGATGAGGGATAAACAATGACGAATATATTAAACATTAAATTGATTCACAATGATGCTAAAATGCCTTACCGTGCAAATGAGGGGGACGCTGGGCTAGATTTATTTTCAGTTGAAGATGTAATCATACCATCAGGACAGTCAGCTTTAATTAGCACCGGTATTCAGATGGAGTTACCAAAAGGAACGGAAGCGCAAGTAAGGCCAAGAAGTGGTTTAGCTCTTAAACATAGTGTAACGGTTTTAAATAGTCCAGGGACGATTGATGAGGGCTATAGAGGCGAAGTGAAGATCATCTTGATTAATCATGGAAAAGAAGAATTCCGCGTAGAAAAACAGATGAGGATTGCCCAAATGGTAATAGCACCAGTTTTTCAAGTTGAACTTGCGCAAGTAAGTGATTTAACACAATCAGAAAGAAACAGCGGAGGGTTTGGTTCATCCGGAAAATAAGTGAGCGTCTAAACCTCAAAGGTACCTTCAAGTCATCCCGCTTGTTAACACATATGTATAAGTTCTATAGAAATGAAGTACAGTAAGAAGTAGTTTAAGTTTTTACAAAAGAAGGACTAACCATGTATAATAGGCTTAAATAATATTAAGGGAGTCGAAATATGTCTAAGCTTGATGAAACATTAACGATGCTAAAAGAACTAACTGATGCAAGAGGGGTTCCAGGTAACGAACGAGAAGTGCGTGAAGTGATGAAAAAATACATAGAACCCTTAGCAGATGAATTATCCACTGATGGACTTGGTAGTTTAATCGCTAAAAAAATTGGTCAAGCAGATGGGCCAAAGATTATGGTTGCTGGTCATTTAGATGAAGTAGGTTTTATGGTGACAAGTATTGATAATAAAGGTTTTTTGCGGTTTCAAACAGTTGGAGGCTGGTGGTCACAAGTGATGTTAGCCCAACGTGTGTCGATTGTAACATCTAAAGGAGATGTAACTGGGGTAATTGGTTCGAAGCCGCCACATATTTTGCCAGCAGAAGCGCGTAAGAAAACAATTGAAATCAAGGATATGTTCATTGATATCGGTGCTTCTAGCCGTGAAGAGGCGTTAGGTTGGGGTGTAAAACCAGGAGATATGGTTGTTCCATATTTTGAATTCACTGTGATGAACAATGAGAAAATGTTACTTGCGAAGGCTTGGGACAACAGAATCGGGTTGGCGATTGCAATTAAAGTGCTAGAAGGGTTGAAAAATGAGAACCATCCAAATACAGTATATGCGGTTGGAACGGTACAAGAAGAAGTTGGCTTGCGTGGGGCAAAAACAGCTGCACAAATGATTGAGCCTGATATCGGTATCGCTGTTGATGTTGGTATACCAGGAGATACACCAGGTGTAACAGAAAAGGATGCGTTAAGTAAATTAGGTGACGGTCCTCAAATTATTCTCTATGACGCTTCTATGGTGTCACATAAGGGCTTAAGAGATTTTGTAACAGATACAGCAGATGAGCTCAATATTCCATATCAGTTTGATTCTGTACCAGGTGGTGGAACGGATGCAGGATCCATACATTTAACCTATAAAGGTGTGCCAGCGCTTTCAATTACAATTGCAACAAGATATATTCATTCACATGCGGGTATTCTTCATCGTGATGATTTTGAAAACGCAGTAAAACTGATTACAGCTGTTATTAAAAGACTAGATAACGATACCGTTGCAAAAATAACTTTTGAATAGAAAAAAACAGCCTGATGAAAGGCTGTTTTTTTCTTATTGTAAGCCGTTTTCTAACGTCTCTAGCATTTCTTTTTTTTCAGTTTCAGATGAATTTTGCCAAATGACTTCAAATAATACGCCAAGGCCAGGGAGCATTTTCTCTTCGCCTGTTTGTATAGCATCAACAATAGTATCTTTTAATTCATCTTGTGAATTACCTGAAACATTGTGTAAGATGGCATTACGTAAATTTAAGTTCATAAAAGTAAACACATCCTTCGTTAGAATTCGTTACGATTATAGGGTTTCTCATTTAAGATTTATTATGTATGCGTTTTTCGGTATAATGAAATATTAATGGCACGTGTTTTATTGAAGGAGCGAAAAAATGAAGTACTTACAATCCGCAAAAAATCCACAGGTGAAGCAGTGGAAAAAGCTTCTCAAAAGGAAAGAAAGAGATGTAACAGGTACTTTTCTTGTTGAAGGATTTCACCTTGTTGAAGAAGCATTAAAAGAAAATCGTGTAAAAGAGTTAATGATTAGTGAGGAAAAGGATATACCAAAAAGCTGGAATGTAGGAGACTGTTCGATTTATATCCTACCGCCACATGTGATTGGAGACTTAACTGATACACAATCACCGCAAGGAATTGTGGCCGTATGTTATCAAGAAGAAGAGAGATCTTTCGATTCGCTTGGTACGAAGAAATTATTACTATTAGATGAAGTGCAAGATCCCGGAAACTTAGGAACAATGATTCGTACAGCTGATGCGGCTGGCATGGATGCGGTTATCATCGGTCAGGGCACAGTGGACCCTTATAATCCAAAGGTTTTACGTTCCGCTCAAGGTAGTCACTTCCATTTACCAATTATCCATGGCAAGTTGGATGTATGGATGAAGGAGTTAAAGGAAAATAATATTCCTGTATACGGTACAGCATTAGAAGGAGGCAAAGAATATCAAAGCTTTGCTCCACTGGATGAATTTGCATTGCTCGTTGGTAATGAAGGGAACGGTGTAAATAAAGATTTACTTACACAAACAACAGCCAATCTGTATATTCCTTTATACGGTAAGAGTGAGTCCTTAAATGTAGCTGTAGCAGCAGGTATATTGCTATATTATTTGCGAAACGAATAATGAGTAAAAAAATCGTGAGAACAATTTGAATGTCGACTCATAATGTAATATAATAAATAGCAAAATGAAATAATTAAAAGCTATGATAGAGACAAAGTAAAGTATGTTTTGTTCATAATAGGGAGAAAATGCCTGAGACTGAAAGCATTTTTATGAGCGACTTACTCGAAATTTCAGCTCTTGAGCAGACATCGGGACCATCGAATATTTTCGATGTAAAGATGCACCGGCTTTTTGCCGTTATCGAAATGAAGCGAATATAACATGTTTTTTATTGTTGTATTAAAAAGGGTGGTACCGCGATTCCAAACCTCGTCCCTTTCATGGGATAAGGTTTTTTATTTTGTCAAAAAAGTATTAAAAGGAGGAGTTTCAAGATGCAAGAGCGTTTAAAAGAATTGCAAGCAGAAGCGTTAGAGAAGGTTTCTGCGGCAATAGATTTAAAAGAATTAAATGATATCCGCGTTGCTTATTTAGGTAAGAAAGGCCCGATCACAGAAGTACTAAAAGGAATGGGGAAACTTTCTGCAGAAGAACGTCCAAAAATGGGTGCATTAGCAAATGAAGTACGTGATCAAATTACGCAAGGAATAACGGCAAAACAAGTGCAGTTAGAAGAAGCGCAAATTCAAGCTAAGCTTGCTGCAGAAACGATTGATGTGACATTACCAGGTCGTCCTGTACATACCGGTAATCATCATTCATTAACAAGGGTTGTTGAAGAAATTGAGGACTTATTCATTGGAATGGGCTATACCGTAGCGGAAGGACCTGAAGTGGAGAAGGATTATTATAATTTTGAAGCATTAAACTTACCAAAAGGTCACCCTGCACGTGATATGCAAGATTCATTCTATATTACAGAGGATATTTTATTACGCACACATACTTCGCCTGTGCAAGCTAGAACGATGGAAAAGCATGAGGGGAAAGGTCCAGTGAAAATCATTTGTCCAGGAAAAGTATTCCGTCGTGATAATGATGATGCGACTCATTCTCATCAATTTATGCAAATTGAAGGACTTGTGATAGATGAAAATATTCGCATGACAGACTTAAAGGGTACCCTAGAAGTATTTGCGAAAAAAATGTTTGGTGAAGAGAGAGAAATTCGCCTTCGTCCAAGTTTCTTCCCATTTACTGAGCCATCTGTAGAAATGGATATTTCTTGTATGATTTGCTCTGGAAAAGGCTGTAATGTATGTAAAACAACCGGTTGGATTGAGATTTTAGGTGCAGGAATGGTACACCCAAATGTACTTGAAATGGCAGGTTTTGATTCTAAAAAATATACAGGTTTTGCCTTTGGAATGGGCGCTGAGCGTATTGCAATGTTGAAATACGGTGTCGATGATATTCGTCATTTCTATACAAATGATAGTAGATTCTTAAAGCAATTCTCAATTCATGAATAAAGGGGGAGGACAACGATATGTATGTTTCATATAAATGGTTACAAGAATATGTTGACTTATCTGGGATTACACCAGAAGAATTAGCAGAGAAAATTACAAAGAGCGGGATTGAAGTTGAAGGTGTAGAGACACTTGATGAAGGAATTAAGGGTGTTGTCGTCGGCTATGTAGCTGAAAAAGAGAAACATCCAAGTGCTGATAAATTAAATATTTGTCAAGTAGACCTTGGCGATGGCGAACTTGTGCAAATCATTTGTGGGGCTCCTAATGTTGATAAAGGACAAAAGGTGGCAGTTGCAACTGTAGGTGCAGTATTACCGGGGAATTTTAAAATTAAAAAAGCAAAATTACGTGGCGAAGCTTCGAATGGTATGATTTGTTCTCTTCAAGAACTAGGCTTTGAAAGTAAGCTAGTCGCTAAAGATTATAGTGAAGGTATCTATGTGTTTCCAGCAGATACAGAGCTTGGAACCAATGCATTAGAGCAATTGCACAGAGATGATCAAGTATTAGAATTAGGGTTAACACCGAACCGTGCAGATTGCCAAAGTATGCTAGGTGTTGCCTATGAAGTCGCTGCTATTTTAGGGAAAGATGTGAAATTACCGCAGCCAAGGGTAGAGACTGTTTCTGAGAGGGCCGCTGATTACATCACTGTAAATGTAGAAGCAGCAGATGATAATCCATTATATGTCGCTAAAGTAATCAAAAATGTAAAAATCGCTCCGTCACCACTATGGTTACAAGCTCGTTTAACAGCAGCTGGTATTCGTCCACATAATAATGTTGTTGATATTACGAACTATATTTTGCTTGAATACGGTCAGCCTTTACACGCGTTTGATTATGATCGCCTAGGTTCGAAAGAGATTCTTGTTCGCCGTGCCAACCAAGGTGAAAAAATCACTACGCTTGATGATGCTGAAAGAGAATTAACAACTGATCACCTAGTTATCACAAATGGGGAAGTACCAGTTGCTTTAGCTGGTGTAATGGGTGGAGCGAATTCAGAAGTTGGTAATGAAACAACGACCGTACTACTTGAATCAGCTTACTTCACTGGCGGTGCGATTAGAAAGTCCTCGAAAGATCACGGATTAAGAAGTGAAGCGAGTGCGCGTTATGAAAAAGGTGTTGATCCACAGCGTGTTCGTCCAGCAGCAGAAAGAGCAGCGCAGTTACTCACGCAATACGCAGGCGGAGAAGTATTAGAGGGATCAGTGGAGGTTGACACGTTAAAAGTAGAACCCGCGGTTATCACCATTACCATTGATAAAATCAATCGTGTCCTTGGAACATCGTTACTAGTGAGTGAAGCAAAAGATATTTTAGAAAGACTGCAATTCACGACAGTGGTTGAAGAGAATGAAATGACAGTAACAGTGCCAACAAGACGTGGGGATATTACAATAGAAGAGGATCTTGTAGAAGAAGTGGGTCGCCTATACGGATACGATAATCTTGCTTCAACATTGCCTGGTGGAACGGCTTCAGCAGGTAGTTTAACGCCTTATCAAAAGAAACGACGTATCGTTCGTCAATATTTGGAAGGCGCGGGATTATATCAAGCCATCACTTATTCTTTAACGAGTGAAGATAAAGCGCAAAACTATTCCTTAGAAGCTAGAGACCCAATCAAGCTTGCGATGCCGATGAGTGAAGAGCGGAGTGTGTTACGTCTAAGCTTAACTCCGCATTTACTAGAAGTCCTTAAATATAATAGTGCAAGACAAATTGACGCTACTGCTATTTACGAAACAGGCTCTATTTTCTTACGTACAGCTGAGAATGAGTTGCCTGAGGAAAAAGAACATTTAGCTGCGGCCATTACAGGTTTATGGGAGTTACATCAATGGCAAGGGGAGAAAAAGCCAGTTGATTTCTTTGTTCTGAAAGGAATTCTAGAAGGGTTATTTAGTAAACTTGGCTTGTTAGAACAAATCACGTTTACCAAATTTGAGAAAGATGGGCTACATCCAGGTCGCTCAGCAGAAGTATTTCTAAATGAAACGAGTATAGGGTTTATTGGTCAAGTTCATCCAAATGTTGAAAAAGAATTAGACTTAAAAGAAACGTATGTTTTTGAATTGTCATTAGAGAAATTATTACATGCTGAAATTAAACCTTTACGCTATGAAGCTATTCCTCGTTATCCATCTATTACGAGAGATATTGCTTTAGTGGTCGATCAAACAACGACGGCTCAAGCATTAAGCACTGTCATTCGTGAAGCAGGCGGCAAATTACTAAAAGACGTTCATGTATTTGATTTATATGAAGGCGATCGAATGGAAGAAGGTAAAAAATCAATTGCCTATTCACTGAAATATTTTGATCCAGAACGGACTCTTACAGATGAAGATGTTGTAAAAGCCCATGACAAAGTGTTAAAAGCATTAGAAGAAAAAACTGGTGCTGTCCTTCGTGGATAAATAATCATCAAAGTGATACTCACCGTTATTTTTCGGTAGTATCACTTTTTTTGTACAGTGTAGTTGAAAAGAACAATTAGCTACTTAAGAGACTATAGATATAGGAAGAAATAAGAGCAAGAAAGTGGTAATACGAAGAAACACTGGTCCCAGAAGAAGCGTCATGCTGAGAACGCAGTATAAGGGAAAAATATTGTATCAGAAGCAGCACACAAGCTGAGAGATTGAGAGCCGCCAGCAAAAGAAAAAATCCGCTCTTCATAAAAGAGCGGCGCCCGATTGCCTTATGCTTTATACTTCTTTCTATAAAGAGCTTTTGCTTTATCGGTGTTAGCAAAATGGAGTTTCACAAAGTGCGTTAGAGAATCTTCACCATGGATATGTATTAATTTCGCACCGCATTCGTCAACCTTAGGACCGGCACCTTTTGTTAGTGGAAAGCCAGCCTTTTTACTTAATTCCTCGAACCGAAGGAGAAACGCATAGCGTGCAAGGATTGATGCGGCTGCCACAGCGATATGTACAGATTCACCTTTCGTACTGAAATATACATTTTCTCTTTGTATATTGGCTTGAGATTTTAAATAATTATAATATACTCCTTCTTGAGCAAATTGATCGATTAAGACGGCGTCTGGCTTCTCTGGAGACATTTTTTCAAGCACACTATTAATAGCTTGGTTATGAAGGAGAGCTTTTAGTTTTCCTTGAGACATTCCTTTTTGTTGCATGTTGTTATATTTATCATTATGTAGTGTAAGTAAACTAAAGGGAATGACATCTTTAATTTGTTTAGCGATTTGGATAATTCTCTGATCATTTAAATTCTTAGAGTCTTGCACGCCAAGCTCTTTTAATAGCGGAATCTTTGTTGCACTTACATAAGCTGCTACTACTGTCATTGGTCCAAAGTAATCTCCTGTCCCAACTTCATCTGAGCCAACAACGGATAAAGATGCAAAATGATCCGGTAATTTGGATCCTTTTGGCAAGCTGGCTTTCTTTTTCGGTGCGACTTCGCTATTGGAGCCCCCCCATTTATCTGCTTCTGATTGACAGCCTGCTCCTTGAAATAATACTTTACCTGATTTGTAGGCAGTAATTGTACAGTTGTTTGTTTTGGCCGTGAAAATACTACCGGGAGGCTGTTTCGGTGATAGTAGAGCTTGGTAATGTGTTTTCATTTGTTGCAGTTCTGCTGTAGACTTTTTTAATACTATTTGACTCATAATTGATTCCTCCTATTTTGACAATTCCTCTGTCTTTTTGACAAGCTTTGACTTCCCTCAAAAAATGGTTCGTGTTATGATAATGTTTAGGATTCTTCAGAATGGGGGCTTGTATGTTGTCAAATACTGATAAAAACCGAACAAGGGTTGATATATATGGTATCCCGTATACAATTGTCGGCACGGAGAGCTCCAGCCACATCCGTTTAGTTGCATCCATGGTGGATGAAACAATGAGAGATATTAGTGCAAAGAATCCTTCGCTCGATATTAGTAAACTTGCTGTTTTAACAGCTGTGAACACAATGAACGATTATTTGAAACTTAAAGACGAAGTAGAACGTCTTAAAGAAGAATTAAATAGAGTAAAGGACTGACACGAATTATGCTTGATCTTGCCATTATTATCATGTTAATCTTCGGGTTTTTCATAGGTCTACGAAGAGGATTAATTCTTCAAGCTATCCATCTATTAGGCTTTATTGTCGCCTTCGTTGTGGCAAGACTATACTATGAGCCTTTAGCTCCTAAATTAACCTTATGGATTCCATATCCGAACTTCGGGAATTCACAGCTTGAAACGATTTTAGGTAACACAGACTTAGAGACAGCTTATTATCGCGCAATTGCGTTTGCAATCATTTTCTTTGCAGTTAAGATTGTATTACAAATTATCGGCAGTATGCTAGATTTTCTCGCAAGTTTTCCGATATTAAAACAATTAAACAGTTGGGCTGGAAGTATTTTAGGATTTATAGAAGTTTATCTTATCATGTTTATCTTATTATACATAGCAGCATTATTGCCAATAGATAGTGTGCAGTCAACTCTAGACGGCTCGTTTATGGCAAACTTTATTATTGAGCATACACCAGTGTTTTCCCAGCAGATAAAAGAGTTATGGATTGATTATGTAGCTTCTTAACTTCTCTACCTTAGGAAGAGAAGTTTTCTTTATTTAAAGCCAATCTTTTTTTGATAGGTCTACCATTAAGGGGCGAGACTGTCTGGAACGGTGGAAATATTGTATGATTTTATAGGTAGTAAGAAAACGGGAAAGACTAAGAAAATATGAAGGTAAATGAGGCGATACACTTATGACAATTAATAAAAAGGATGTTGTTCATTTATTAGAAACGATTGCTATTTATATGGAGTTAAAGGGCGAGAACCCTTTTAAAACAGCTGCCTTTCGTAAAGCAGCAACGGCGTTAGAGACAAGTGATTTAACGTTGGATGAAATAGAGGATTATACGAAGTTACCTGGTATCGGTAAGGGTACTTCTGCTGTTATCACAGAGTTTGTAGAAGAAGGCACAACGAGTGCACTTGATGAATTAAAGAAAGAGGTACCAGCAGGTTTGATTCCACTTTTGCAATTGCCGGGTTTAGGTGGTAAAAAAATTGCTAAATTGTATAAAGAGCTTGGGGTTAAGAATGCTGAAGATTTAAGAACGGCTTGTAATGATCATCAAGTACAAGCTTTAGCCGGATTTGGGAAGAAAACAGAAGAAAAAATTCTCGAAGCATTAGCTAATGTGGGAACTAGACCGGAACGCTTGCCTCTTGCTTTTATGCTACCGATTGCTGAGAAAATTGAAGGATTTTTATCTTCATTTATAGATATCGACCGTTTTTCTCGAGCAGGTAGTATTAGAAGAATGAGAGAGACGATTAAAGATTTGGACTTTATTATATCAACGACGGTTCCTGCTTCAGTGAAAGAACAGCTTTTACAAATAGGTGAGATTAAAGAAGTGATTGCGGCAGGAGAAACAAAAGTTTCTGTAGTGCTTGCAGAAAAATATGATGTCTCTGTTGATTTTAGAATTGTAACTCCTGAAGAGTTTGCTTCTACACTTCACCATTTTACCGGTTCTAAAGACCATAATGTTCGTATGCGTCAATTGGCGAAGGAACGGGGAGAAAAAATCAGTGAGTATGGTGTAGAAGATATAGAAAAAGGAACGATTAAAACGTTCCAAACAGAAGAAGATTTTTATGCTCATTTTAATTTACCTTTGTTTCCTCCTGAAATTCGTGAAGACGGTCAGGAAGTTGAGACATATACTGCAAACACGCCACTTATAGAAAACGAAGATATCAAGGGCGATCTTCATATGCATACAACATGGAGTGATGGTGCTAATTCCATTGAAGAGATGATTGCTGCCTGTCGCACAAAGGGTTATCGTTATATGGCAATTACGGACCATTCGCAATATTTAAAAGTAGCGAATGGATTAACAAAGGAACGGTTATTAAAACAAAAAGAAATCATTCACGAAATCAATGAAAAATATGATGATTTTCAAGTTTTGTCGGGGATAGAAATGGATATTTTACCGGATGGTTCCCTAGATTATGAAGATGATGTGCTGAAAGAGATGGATATTGTTATTGCTTCTATTCATTCAGCTTTTTCACAATCAGAAGAGCAAATCATGCACCGATTAGAAAATGCGATGAGAAACCCACATGTTGATATTATTGCTCATCCCACAGGCCGGTTGATTGGGAGACGGGATGGTTATGCTGTCAACATTGAGAAATTAATTGCATTAGCAAAAGAAACGAATACGGTACTTGAATTAAATGCTAACCCGAATCGGTTAGACCTCGCAACAGAAGCATTAAAATTAGCACAAGAATCTGATGTGAAGATTGTCATTAATACT
Source organism: Cytobacillus kochii (assembly GCF_020171845.1). GTDB lineage: Bacteria > Bacillota > Bacilli > Bacillales > Cytobacillaceae > Cytobacillus > Cytobacillus kochii. Next base: position 104,609 of record NZ_JAIVAM010000003.1, read on the forward strand.
GATGCTCATAAAATAGAAACACTCGATCATATGGAAGTGGGTGTATCAGCTGCAAAAAAAGCATGGTTATTAAAAGATACGGTCCTTAATACATTTGAAGCCGATGATTTATTACAGTTTTTAAAGAGTCGTAAGTAAAGAGAGCGGATTGATAAGGAAAAATGAAGGGGGATTACTTCATGCAAGATAGAATTTTGAAAATGCTCGAATTTCATAAAGTGAAAGAACAGCTTTTAACCTATGTGTCCTCAAGCCTCGGGAAGAAAAAAGCGGAAGATTTAGTACCGTCAACAGATTTTTCCGAAGTGATTAAGTTGCAAAACGAAACGGATGAAGCAGCTCAAGTGTTACGTATGAGAGGTAGTGTACCTTTAGGGGGGATTTTTGACATTACTCCTCACTTAAAACGAACAAAGATTGGTGCAATGTTGAGTCCGCATGAACTGATGCAAATAGCCAGTACGATTCATGTAAGTCGACAAATGAAGCGTTTCATTGAAGAATTTGCTGATGAAGAAGAAAATGAAATACCAATCTTGTTCAGCTATAGTGAAAAAATCATTGTTCTAGTTGAGCTAGAAACGGCGATTAGAAATAGTATTGACGAAAATGGAGATGTACTTGATAGTGCGAGTGAAAACTTACGCCAATTAAGGACACAATTAAGAACGAGAGAGAGTCGGGTACGAGATAAATTAGAATCAATGATTCGTTCGTCCAGCGCACAGAAAATGCTTTCTGATGCGATTATTACTATTCGTAATGATCGTTTCGTTATTCCTGTTAAACAAGAATATCGTGGTCATTATGGTGGTATTATTCATGATCAAAGTTCTTCTGGGCAGACATTATTTATAGAACCACAGTCTATTGTCCAACTAAATAATGAATTACAAAATATCAGGGTAAAAGAGCAGCAAGAAATTGAGAAAATCCTGATTCAGCTATCATTATTAACGAATGAGTATAATAATGAACTGCAAACCATTGTTTATGTTTTAGGTGAAATGGATTTTATGTTCACAAAAGCAAGATATGGAAAGAGCATAAAGGCAAGTAAACCATCTGTAAACGACAAAGGTCATATTAGGCTTTTCAAAGCTCGTCATCCATTGATTCCAGCCAATGAAGTCGTAGCGAACGACATAACGATGGGAGAAGCTTATTCTTCCATCGTTATTACGGGACCGAATACAGGTGGTAAGACAGTCACATTAAAAACAGTTGGTCTTTCTACATTGATGGCACAGGCAGGATTACAAATTCCTGCTTTAGACGGGTCAGAAGTAGCGGTATTTGGCGCTGTTTATGCTGATATCGGTGATGAACAGTCAATTGAACAGAGTTTAAGTACTTTCTCGTCACATATGGTCAATATAGTTGATATTTTAGAAAAAGTGGACGGTAATAGTTTAGTCCTTTTTGATGAATTAGGTGCAGGAACAGACCCGCAAGAAGGGGCAGCTTTAGCCATTTCTATTTTGGATGAAGTGTATAACAGAGGAGCTAAAGTCATTGCAACAACCCATTATCCCGAGTTAAAAGCCTATGGTTACAATCGTGAGGGGGTTGTAAATGCCAGTGTTGAATTTAATGTAGAAACGTTAAGTCCTACTTATAAATTATTGATTGGCGTTCCTGGTCGTAGTAATGCTTTTGAAATTTCAGGACGACTTGGTTTAAATGAACGTGTAATTACCAATGCCAAGGAATATATAAGTGCTGATAGTAACAAAGTAGAAAATATGATTGCCTCATTGGAAAGTAGTAAAAAGCAAGCGGAGGCAGAGCGTGAAGAAGCATATGCATTATTAAAAAACGCTGAGAAGCTTCATAAAGATTTGCAAAAACAAATGGTTTCCTACTATGAAGAAAAAGATGAGCTAGAACAAAAAGCAAAGGAAGAAGCCGCATCTATTGTAGAGAAAGCGAAAGAAGAAGCAGAAAGCATTATTAGCGAACTTAGACAAATGCGCATAGAAAAGCATGCAGAAGTTAAAGAGCATGAACTGATTGAAGCAAGAAAACGTCTATCTGACGCCGCACCTGAAATAGTGAAGAAACAAAAGAAAAAAAGTGCAAATCAAACCCATCAATTCCAGCCTGGAGATGAAGTAAAGGTATTAAGTTTCGGTCAAAAAGGCCAGCTATTAGAAAAACTAGCTGAAAAAGAATGGAGTGTCCAAATCGGCATTTTAAAAATGAAGGTGGAAGAAAAAGATTTAGAGTTTATTAAAACACCTAAGCCGGTGGAAACAAAACCAATGGCCACTGTAAAAGGAAAAGATTATCATGTTAGTTTGGAGCTGGACCTCAGAGGCGAAAGATATGAAAACGCTCTTTTGAGAGTCGAGAAATATATTGATGATGCTCTTCTAGCTGGTTATCCGCGCGTGTCTATCATTCACGGAAAAGGAACGGGTGCTCTAAGGCAAGGTGTGCAAGAGTATTTACGAAATCACCGTTCGGTCAAATCTATTCGGTTTGGGGAAGCTGGTGAAGGTGGAACGGGTGTGACTGTGGTAGAATTTAAATAGCGATTATCTTACACATGCATGAAAAAACATGTAAGTACAAAAAGAATTCATTAAAAATTTTTGGGGAGAACATAAAATGAATCAGTTTTGGGAAAATGAATTTGTTCATACCGCTGCCTACTTTAGTGTGGTTATTCTATGTATGATTGTCTTTTTAGCAGTATTTGAGCTTGTAACGAAATATAAGAATTGGGAAGAGATTAAAAAAGGAAATGTTGCTGTGGCAATGGCTACAGGTGGTAAGATATTTGGGATAGCAAATGTGTTTCGTCATTCGATTATGCATAATGATCATTTACTTGTCATGATCGGTTGGGGTGTGTTCGGTTTTATTTTATTGTTAGTCGCTTATTTTGTTTTTGAATTCATGAGTCCGAAAATAAAAGTAGATGATGAAATACAAAATAATAATATTGCTGTTGGACTGATATCTATGATATTATCTATCGGAATTTCTTATATTATTGGTGCGAGCATATCTTAGGGAGCGTAATTGAATGGAGAGATTAGCAAAAATATTACTTGTATTATGCGTATTATTTATCTTAGCGGGCGTCATCTTTATGATATAAAGGAATTGATTCATTAGTTAGATCTAGACAATTATTCGTATGCGGAATACAACGAATGGTTGTCTAGTTTTTTTTAGTAAAAGAGCACCGTACTTTATTTGCTCATACAACTTTTCTCCTTCCCTCATGGTGGCATGGTTTGTGCTATTTAGCATAAGATAAAGAGGTACCTTTAGGAAATAAGGCACAGATTTATATAATTTCATTTGTCTTGCTTACAAGTGTATATTATAATAATAGGTGAACAATTTTAAATGTTCTAAAAATATAATATTTGGGGAGGGTCGTAAATGTCTGAAGAAAAACCGTGGCTGAAGCTGTACCCTAATGAAATCCCATCAACACTTGCCTATCCAGAACAGCCTGTTCAGGAGTTTTTAGTTGCTGCCGCAAATGAGTTCCCTGAAAAAAAAGCCATTCACTTTATGGGGAAAGAATTTACGTATCGTTATGTCTATGAATCCGCTCTAAAAGTTGCAGGCTACCTGCAAAGTATCGGAATAACGAAAGGCGATCGAGTCGCTATCATGTTACCTAATACCCCGCAGTCAGTCATAAGTTATTATGGTGTTCTATTCGCAGGAGGGGTGGTCGTCCAAACAAATCCACTTTATATGGAAAGAGAACTTGAATTCCAAATGAAGGATTCAGGAGCGATTGCGATTATCACAATGGATATACTTTTTCCGAGAGTGACTAAAATACTACCTCAAACAGAATTGAAACATGTAATTGTAACCGCTATCAAGGACTTTTTACCATTTCCAAAAAATATTGTGTATCCATTTATTCAGAAAAAGCAATATGGCTTATCAGTCAATGTCAGACATGAAGGCAATTATCATTTATTAACAGAAATATTAAAAGGTGAAGCAAGACCAGTTCAAACATATGAGATAGAATTCAATGAAGATTTAGCACTATTACAATATACAGGTGGGACGACTGGATTTCCGAAAGGAGTTATGCTTACCCACAAAAATTTAGTATCCAATGCTGCGATGTGTAAAGCATGGTTATATCAAACGAAAAAAGGCGAAGAGGTTATTCTAGGGATACTGCCATTTTTCCATGTATATGGTATGACAACTGTTATGATCTTGACAATTATGGAAGCTAACAAAATGGTTTTACTACCCAAGTTTGATGTTGAAACAACCTTAAAGACGATTCAGAAGCAAAGGCCAACACTTTTCCCAGGTGCTCCGACCATTTATATCGGATTATTGAATCACCCTAAAATTAAAGAATTTGACCTTTCTTCCATCGATTCCTGTATCAGTGGATCAGCGGCACTACCTATTGAGGTCCAACAAAAATTTGAAGAAATCACTGGCGGTAAATTAGTAGAAGGATATGGGCTAACAGAGTCTTCACCTGTGACACATGCTAATTTCCTTTGGGATGAACCGAGAGTAAAGGGGAGTATTGGGATTCCTTGGCCAGACACTGATGCAAAAATTATGTCTACTGAAAATGGCGAATTTTTACCTGTTGGTGAAATTGGAGAGATTTGTGTAAAAGGTCCACAAGTCATGAAAGGCTATTGGAACCGTCCAGATGATACGGAACAAACATTAAAAGACGGCTGGTTATTAACAGGGGATTTAGGGTATATGGATGAAAAAGGCTATTTTTATGTGGTTGACCGCAAGAAAGATATGATTATCGCCGGTGGATTTAATATTTATCCAAGAGAGATAGAAGAAGTGTTATATGAGCATGAAGCAGTCCAGGAAGTAGTAGCAGCTGGCGTGCCCCACCCTTACCGAGGAGAAACAGTTAAAGCTTATATTGTTAAAAAAGAGGGTGCCCATATTACAGAAGATGAATTAAATGAGTTTGCTAGAAAACACTTAGCTGCTTATAAGGTACCGAGAATTTATGAATTTCGTGAGGAACTACCTAAAACAGCAGTAGGAAAAATACTGAGAAGAACTTTAATTGAGGAAGATAAAAAGAAATTTGCTGAAGAGCAAAATGAGGCGATAAAATAATCGGGCCATGTGGCTCATTCTTTTTGAAACCTAGAGCTTGTCCAATTTAAAAACATAATAATTATGCAAAGTTTCTTGACAGAACAATCATTAGATAATAATATAATTTTATGAATGACTATTCATTCATTTTTATCATTCGGAATGGTTGTTCTGTTGATTAGGTGGAAACGAGTATCTCCATTCCGGTATACTCTTTGTTAGGAGCAAGAGTAATATAGGGGGAGAATGATTTTGAAGAAGAACAAACCAAAATACAGACAGATTATTGATGCGGCAGTGATAGTCATTGCTGAGAATGGCTACCATCAATCACAAGTTTCAAAGATTGCCAAACAGGCAGGCGTGGCTGATGGGACGATTTATTTATATTTTAAGAACAAAGAAGATATCTTAATTTCCCTCTTTGAAAACAAAATGGGTCACTTTGTTGAAATGATTGAGGAGAAAATAGCAGGAAAAGTAAGAGCAGCAGAGAAGTTATTAATGATGGTCGAAACCCACTTTCATATTTTATCTCAAGACAAACATTTAGCTATCGTGACACAATTAGAACTAAGGCAATCGAATATCGATTTACGGCAAAAAATTAATGCCATCTTAAAAGGTTATTTAGGCTTAATCGATTCAATCTTACTCGAAGGAAAAAAAACGGGTGAGTTTGCTAGTAATCTCGATGTCCGATTAGCTAGACAGATGATCTTTGGGACAATGGATGAAACTGCCACAACATGGGTGATGAATGATCAAAAATATGATTTAACTGCGTTAGCGCCCGAAGTTCATCGCCTTTTAATCAGTGGGTGCAAAAGCCAGTAATTAAAAATAATGGAGGTAAGCAAAAGTGGAATACTTAAATTGGAAGATTGATAATGAAGTTGCAACAATTACCATTAATCGCCCTCCTGCCAATGCACTATCATCTGGGTTGATTGAGGAATTAGGTGAAGTACTGGATCAGATTGAGCCAAACCAAGATATTAGGGTGATCCTCATTCATGGAGAAGGCCGCTTCTTCTCTGCTGGAGCAGATATTAAGGAGTTTACTTCTATCGAAAGTGGTGAAGGTTTCTCACATCTAGCAGAAAATGGACAAGGGCTCTTTGAGAGAATAGAAACCTTCAAGAAGCCTATTATTGCAGCCATTCATGGTGCAGCTTTAGGTGGAGGTCTGGAACTTGCAATGAGTTGTCATATTCGCTTAGTTGCTGAGAATACAAAAATGGGACTACCAGAATTGCAGCTTGGATTAATTCCTGGATTTGCTGGTACACAACGATTACCTCGTTTTGTTGGAACGGCAAAAGCAGCTGAAATGATTTTAACGAGTGATCCAATTACAGGGCTAGAAGCTGTACAACTCGGTTTAGCCAATCATGCTTACCCTGAAGAAAAGCTGTTAGAAAATGCCTATTCAATGGCACAAAAAATCGCCAAAAAGAGCCCAGTATCTGTCGGTGCAACATTAGAATTACTGAATTATAGTAAATCCAACCGTTATTATGATGGGGTGAAAAAGGAAGCAGAACTTTTTGGTCAAGTTTTCGTAAGTGAGGATGCAAAGGAAGGTATTTCTGCATTTGTTGAAAAGCGAAATCCAGTTTTCTCAGGAAAATAATTTTTTAAATATAAACGTTTTCATTACCAATTTTGTTCATAATCTATTATAATAGATTTAATAATTTAAATTGTTAAATAATAATCGATTTGAAAAGTATTTTTAGGAATAGGTTATTGTAAGACTGAGCATACGCTCAGTCAACAATTTAGTTTTATTTGTCAAAATCTTATGAAGCAATGGAATGTTTGTAAAATTAGGAGGCGAAACCATGAACATCTATGTACTAATGAAAAGAACATTTGATACAGAAGAAAAGATCACGATTTCAGGCGGTAAAATTAATGAAGATGGAGCAGAATTCATCATCAACCCTTACGATGAATATGCAATCGAGGAAGCAATCCAAGTTCGTGATGAACATGGTGGTGAAGTAACGGTTGTTTCGGTAGGGACAGAAGAAGCTGAGAAGCAACTTCGTACAGCATTAGCGATGGGTGCTGATAAAGCAGTACTGATTAATACAGAAGATGACGTTGAAGAAGGAGATCAGTTTACGACTTCTAAAATTTTAGCTGAATTCCTTAAAGATAAAGAGGTTGATTTGATTATTGGTGGGAATGTAGCGATCGATGGTGGATCAGGTCAAGTTGGCCCACGCGTAGCGGAGCTATTAGCTATTCCTTATATCACAACCATCACTAAGTTAGATATTGAAGGTACAACAGCTACAGTTGTTCGTGATGTAGAAGGTGATTCTGAAGTAATCGAGACTTCTCTACCATTACTTGTCACTGCACAACAAGGTTTAAATGAACCGCGCTACCCTTCTTTACCAGGGATTATGAAAGCAAAGAAAAAACCTTTAGACGAAATTGAATTAGACGATCTTGATTTAGACGAAGATGATGTAGAAGCGAAAACAAAGACAATCGAAATCTCCCTACCACCGAAAAAAGAAGCTGGAAAAGTGCTTGAAGGTGAATTAGAGGGTCAAGTAAAAGAATTAGTCAGTCTACTTCATAACGAAGCAAAAGTTGTCTAATAGTGAGCATAAAAGAATAAAAACGTTGGGGGTATAATAATGGCTAGAAAAGTTTTAGTATTAGGTGAAGTAAGAGAAGGTTCATTGCGAAATGTTTCTTTTGAAGCAGTTGCTGCAGCAAAAACATCTGCTGAAGGTGGAGAAGTTGTAGGTGTTTTGTTTGGTGATTCTGTAAGCGCTTTAGGAGCTGAATTCATTCAGTATGGAGCTGACCGAGTGGTAACAGTTGAGGATGAACTGTTAAAACAATATACATCTGACGGTTATTCCCAAGCCTTACTTGCCGTTATTGATCAAGAAGATCCTGAAGGAATTATTTTCGGACATACTGCCCAAGGTAAAGATCTTGCACCGAAGATTGCGGCAAAGTTAGAATCCGGTCTTATCTCTGATGTAACAGATCTAGAAGTTGAGGGTGGTAACTTAGTCTTTACTCGTCCGATTTACTCAGGAAAAGCATTTGAAAAGAAAATTGTAACAGATGGACTTCTTTTCGCTACTATTCGCCCTAATAACATTGCACCACTTGAAAAAGATGAAAGTAGAAATGGAGATGTTTCATCTTTATCTGTAGAAATTAAAAACTTGCGTCAAGTCATCAAGGAAGTTGTACGAAAAGCAACAGAAGGTGTAGACCTTTCTGAAGCAAAAGTTATTGTTGCTGGTGGACGCGGTGTGAAAAGTGAAGAAGGTTTTGAGCCGTTAAAAGAATTGGCAGATGTCCTTGGTGGTGCTGTTGGAGCTTCACGTGGCGCATGCGATGCAGACTACTGTGATTACTCACTTCAAATCGGTCAAACAGGTAAAGTAGTTACACCGGACCTTTATATCGCTTGCGGTATATCTGGTGCGATTCAACATTTAGCTGGGATGTCCAATTCAAAGATTATTGTTGCCATCAACAAAGATCCTGAAGCGAATATCTTTAAAGTAGCGGATTATGGTATTGTGGGCGACTTATTCGAAGTCCTTCCATTACTAACGAAAGAGTTTAAAGAATTACTTGTAAATGCATAATTTTCGTTTACATCTGATATGAGCGGGTAGAATTATACTATCCGCTTCTTTACTATGTTGGCAAAAAGATTAATGTTGAATAAAATAGACATTGAATCCTTTTTAAAGGTTCAGTATGATACAATAAAAAAATGGGTAATCTATACGAGCAAAATAATAGCATCCATTATTAATCGATGATATACTTTCGATAAGATTTTTTAGTTATTTATTAGGAGGATATAAATATTATGGCTATCACACATGCAACAGATCAAAACTTTACTGCTGAAACTGGTTCAGGTCTTGTACTTGCAGACTTCTGGGCACCATGGTGCGGACCTTGTAAAATGATTGGACCAGTTCTTGAGGAAATTGATGGAGAAATGGGAGATAAAGTAAAAATCGTTAAACTTGATGTTGACGATAACCAAGAAACTGCTGGTAAATTTGGTGTTATGAGCATCCCGACTCTCATCGTATTTAAAGATGGTGCAGAAGTAGATAAAGTGGTTGGTTTCCAACCGAAAGAAGCATTAGTTGAATTGCTTCAAAAACATGGTGCATAAGAAGTACCATAAAAACAAACCCCGGCTTCTACTTTTAGAAGATCGGGGTTTTTTTACAGTACAAGTATGGCAAAATCAGTAAGAAGGGTATGGTTTCCTCCTGCAATGATATTCTTTTTAGGTATGGATGTGACAGCTAATTATGAATGATAATATAAAAAATAAATTACCTTTATTACCTGCTCAACCTGGTTGTTATTTAATGAAAGATCGCCAAGGGACAATTATTTATGTCGGTAAGGCGAAAGTGCTTCGTAATCGGGTTAAGTCCTATTTTACCGGTTCGCATGATGGAAAGACATTAAGGCTGGTAAATGAAATTGAAGATTTTGAATACATCGTGACCTCTTCCGATATGGAAGCATTATTATTAGAGTTAAATTTAATTAAAAAGCATGACCCCAAATATAATGTCATGTTAAAGGATGATAAGAGTTATCCTTTTATTAAATTAACAAATGAAAGACATCCGAGATTAATTACCACGAGAAAAGTAAAAAAAGACAAAGGTAAATATTTTGGTCCATATCCAAATGTGCAGGCGGCCAATGAAACAAAGAGATTATTAGATCGCCTTTATCCTTTAAGAAAATGTAACACCTTACCAGATAGAGTTTGTCTCTACTACCATATCGGACAATGTCTAGCTCCTTGTGTAAATGAAGTAAAATCTGACACATACAAACAAATGACAGATGAGATTACTCGCTTCTTAAATGGTGGTTATAAAGAGATCAAAAAAGAACTCTCAACGAAAATGGAAGAAGCGTCCGCAGCGCTAGAGTTTGAGAAAGCAAAAGATTTCAGAGATAAAATTATCCATATAGAAACGACGATGGAAAAACAAAAGATTACGATGACGGATTTTACAGACCGAGATGTGTTTGCTTATGCGGTTGATAAGGGTTGGATGTGTGTACAAGTATTCTTTATTAGGCAAGGGAAACTCATTGAAAGAGATGTGTCTATGTTTCCAATCTATAATGAGCCTGAAGAAGAGATGCTCACCTATCTCGGCCGTTTTTATGAACAAGCTAACCATTTTAAACCAAAGGAAATCTACTTGCCAGACTCTGTTGATGTGACGATGGCTGAGCAGCTTTTGGATGTGAAAATATTTATTCCTCAAAGAGGGAGAAAAAAAGAACTAGTGAAACTTGCCTATAAAAATGCAAAGATTGCTTTAAAAGAAAAATTCTCGCTTATTGAACGTGATGAGAAAAGAACGGTGAATGCAATAGAAAGCTTAGGTGAGGAGCTAGGAATTTACATACCCTATCGCATTGAAGCTTTTGATAACTCCAATATCCAGGGTACCGATGCTGTCTCAGCAATGATTGTCTTTATCGATGGTAAGCCTGCAAAAAGGGAGTATCGGAAATATAAGATTAAGTCAGTTAAAGGACCAGATGATTATGAATCTATGAGGGAAGTGACGAGACGGAGATATAGCCGGGTTTTAAAAGAAGGGCTCCCCCTACCTGATTTAATTATCATTGATGGTGGAAAAGGACATGTTGAAGTCGTTCGAGATGTGCTTGAGAATGAACTCGGTTTAGATATTCCACTAGCAGGATTAGTCAAAGATGATAAGCATAAAACATCTCAACTTCTTTATGGAAATCCATTAATGATCATTCCCCTCGCTCGAAATAGCCAGGAATTTTATTTATTACAACGTATTCAAGATGAAGTGCATCGATTTGCGATTACATTTCATAGACAAGTTCGTGGAAAGAGTGCATTTCAGTCACTTCTTGATGAAATTGATGGTATTGGGGAAAAAAGAAAAAAGCAGTTATTAAAAGATTTTGGTTCTGTAAAAAAAATGAAATCAGCTAGTGTAGAAGACCTTAGGGAATCTGGCTTACCATTAAAAGTTGCACAAGAACTTTATGAAAAGTTACATGAATAGACATTGTCTGAAAAAAACAAATATGGTATAGTGTTTTTAACTTTATATCAAATCACTTTTTAACTTGAAAGTGAAGGTAGAGGTGCGAGTTTCATTAGTAAAAGTTCCTTAGAAGATTGAGCTTCGTTTGAAGGACTTTGAAAGGGAATATTCGCCGAAGTGAAGAAAGACTCAATATTTTCTTCGCTGGTTCTGCATTGAATAAATGCAGGATTGTCAAGACTATCTGTCTTGGAGGGCTATCTCACTGTGTGTGCGTAGATTGTTCATACGTTTGACTACACAGCAATGGGATGGGTTTCATCTCATTGCTTTTTTTTATGCCGAATATGGGTAGAAATGTGTTGGTTGTACATACAGGCGGCAGGGAATAAAAACGAATGACTTGAAAGTAGGGGAGAAAAGTGGGCTTAATTGTACAGAAATTTGGTGGAACCTCCGTAGGCTCGGTTGATCATATTCAAAATGTAGCCAACCGTGTCATTGAAGAAAAAAATAATGGTAATGATATCGTTGTCGTTGTGTCGGCTATGGGCAAAACGACTGATCAATTAGTTGGTATGGCAAAAGAATTATCACCTGCTCCAAGTAAGAGAGAAATGGATATGTTGTTATCTACAGGTGAGCAAGTTACAATCTCCTTATTAACAATTGCATTAAATTCCAAAGGTTATGAGGCAACTTCCTATACAGGCTGGCAAGCAGGGATTAAAACGGAATCAGTACATGGTGACGCAAGAATCACTGATATTGACACAAAGCCTGTTTCACAAGAGTTAAAGAAAGGGAGAATTGTTATCGTAGCGGGTTTTCAAGGTTTAAGTGAGACTGGCCAAATAACGACATTAGGTAGGGGTGGCTCTGATACAACAGCCGTGGCTCTTGCAGCAGTATTAAAAGCGGACAAATGTGATATATACACTGATGTAACAGGTGTATTCACAACTGATCCACGCTATATAAAAAATGCAAGAAAGCTTCCATCTATCTCTTACGATGAAATGCTTGAATTAGCTAATCTTGGTGCAGGCGTTCTACACCCAAGAGCAGTTGAGTTTGCAAAAAATTACAATGTAAAGCTTGAAGTACGTTCCAGTATGGAACGAGAAGAAGGAACAATTATTGAGGAGGTTGCGGAAATGGAAGAGAACTTAGTTGTTAGAGGGGTTGCTTTTGAAGATGATATTACAAGGGTATCTGTCCTAGGGATTAAAGACCCTTTAATAAGCCTTTCATCCATCTTTTCACTTTTGGCGAAAGAACATATAAATGTTGATATTATTATACAAAGTATTACAGATGATAAATCATCAGGCTTATCTTTCTCTATTAAAAACCAAGATCTTACAGAGACTGTGAAAATACTAGAAAAAAATCGAGAAGCCTTAAGTTATGATCAGATTGAATGGGAATCACAATTGGCGAAAATTTCGATTGTCGGTTCAGGAATGATTTCAAATCCTGGAGTAGCAGCTGAGATGTTTAATGTATTAGCTGCTAATAACATCGTTGTAAAGATGGTCAGTACATCTGAAATAAAGGTCTCGGCTGTGATTGACCAAGCGCATATGTTAAATGCTGCTCAAGCTTTACATCAAACGTTTAATTTAGCTGGGGATTTAATAAAAAATTAAATGAGCTAGCAGTAGTATAAGATAGGAAAATCCAAACACCATTTAAACGCCTTAAAAAGAATGATGTTTGGATTTTTTTTACTGTTGGGTATATTTATTAGGTGTGGATATTGTCCTTTTTATCCCATTTGACTGTGAAGAGGACCTTTCCACCTTTTTTACGTGGGTGCTCGAATGTTTCGCAAATCACTTCTTTTTTCTGTTCGATTTGTTGAGCAATAAAACCAGCTTCTAATTGGAATGTTGCGTGAGCATTTTCTTTACAGCGCTTTTGAATGACTTCACTTGTTAACTCGTATTCGATTTCTTTTTTGTTTTCGAGGTTTTTCGTTAATTTTCCCCAACCAGCCTCGACAAAGAAACTGAATAAGTCTTCTTCTGTTTGTAGAGGATATTTACGCGCTAGTCTCTTGCCTGCCCAGTATAAGATATCTGGTGCGTCTTTACCTAGCAAATCATGTAAAAGTTCTTCTCTAATTAATTCATAACCAAAGGATGGAATCACTTCTTTGTTTGGTTCGATTGATTCTGCCATGTTTTCGGTTTGTTCTATTTGGGCTTCTTGAGATGGCATATTATGCTAAATCTCCCCTCTTTCATAAAGTCTAATATATACAATTTACTTGGAAAAAACGAATACGTACAGTGAAAAGGGAAAAATTTTTAGTTTGTAAAACTGGTGTAAATTATGGGAATAATCTTAACACTAATAATAATCTAATGTAAATGTATTTTTATGCGTAAAATATGAATATTATTGCGTGATTTAAGCTATTTTAATATACCGCCAAATAGGGTTGAAAAAACTATATCATTGGTTTTTTGAGTGAAACTAGAATAGAAAAAATTTTCGTAATATCGACAAAATCTGTATCCGTTTTCTTGACGCTAATGGGCGATGGGAGTAAAATGGACATGTCATATAAATGTTTTGAAAATGATTTGCATTTTCTTAGTGATGCGAAGGATTTGTTATGTACATATTCAGCGTGTCATGCTACAAATTCAAGGGGGTAAACTTATGGCGGGTAATCGAGAGTTTTTAAATCGCAGATTGCATTCATTACTTGGAGTTATACCTGTTGGGGTCTTTCTGATCCAACACTTAGTAGTGAACCATTTTGCAACTAGGGGAGAAGAGGCATTTAATAGCGCATCACATTTCATGGAAAGTCTTCCTTTTAGATATTTCCTAGAAATATTTATTATTTTCTTACCTTTGTTATATCATGCAATTTACGGTCTTTACATTGCGTTTACAGCAAAAAATAACACTTCAAGATTCGGATTTTTCCGAAACTGGATGTTCTTAGTTCAACGTGTAACCGGTGTAATTACATTGATTTTCATCGTTTGGCATGTTTGGGAGACTCGTATTGCAGCAATGTTCGGTGCCGAAGTAAATTATGATATGATGGCTGATATTTTGTCTAGCCCATTCATGTTAGCATTTTACATCGTTGGTGTATTATCTGCAATTTTCCACTTTGCAAATGGTTTATGGTCCTTCATGGTAAGCTGGGGAATTACAGTATCTCCTAGATCACAATTGATTTCAACTTATGTAACTTTAGTTATTTTTATCGCATTATCAATTGTAGGTATTCGTGCTATTTTTGCTTTCGTGTAATGAATACATACATTTTTCTATAATTTGTTCGGTTTTTTAGAGGTATTAGTATTAAGGGAGTGAGTCAGATATGGGTAAAGGAAAGGTTATTGTTGTCGGTGGCGGATTAGCCGGATTGATGGCAACTGTTAAAATTGCTGAAGCTGGCGGACAAGTAGAATTATTTTCTTTAGTGCCGGTTAAACGTTCTCACTCTGTTTGTGCCCAAGGTGGTATTAACGGAGCAGTAAATACAAAAGGTGAAGGGGATTCTCCTTGGATTCACTTTGATGATACAATTTATGGTGGTGACTTCTTAGCTAACCAACCTCCAGTTAAGGCGATGGCAGAAGCAGCACCTGGAATTATTCACTTATTCGACCGTATGGGTGTTATGTTCAACCGTACACCTGAAGGGTTATTAGATTTTAGACGCTTTGGTGGAACACAGCATCACCGTACTGCTTTTGCTGGTGCGACAACAGGTCAACAATTGCTTTATGCATTGGATGAGCAAGTGCGTCGTCACGAAGTAGCAGGGTTAGTAACAAAATATGAGGGTTGGGAGTTCTTAGGAACTGTCATTGATGATGACGGTGTTTGTCGTGGGGTAGTTGCGCAAAACCTACAAACAATGGAAATCCAATCATTCTCAGCAGATGCTGTCATTATGGCTTCTGGTGGACCGGGAATTATTTTTGGTAAATCAACTAACTCTATTATTAATACAGGCTCTGCTGCATCAATCGTTTATCAACAAGGCGCGTATTATGCAAATGGTGAGTTCATTCAAATCCATCCAACTGCTATACCAGGAGATGACAAACTACGTCTAATGAGTGAATCTGCACGTGGTGAAGGTGGTCGTGTTTGGACATATAAAGACGGGAAACCTTGGTATTTCTTAGAGGAAAAATATCCGGCATACGGTAACTTAGTTCCTCGTGATATTGCTACACGAGAAATCTTTGATGTTTGCGTAAACCAAAAACTAGGTATCAATGGTGAAAACATGGTTTACCTTGATCTTTCACATAAAGACCCGAAAGAATTAGATATTAAATTGGGCGGTATTATTGAAATTTACGAGAAATTCCAAGGTGATGACCCTCGTAAAGTACCAATGAAAATCTTCCCAGCTGTTCACTATTCAATGGGTGGTTTATGGGTAGATTATGATCAAATGACAAATATCCCTGGATTGTTTGCTGCAGGTGAGTGTGATTATTCACAACATGGTGGTAACCGTCTTGGAGCTAACTCATTGCTTTCTGCCATTTATGGTGGTATGGTTGCTGGTCCAAAAGCGCTTGAATATATTGAAGGATTAGAGAAATCAAGTGAAGATTTATCTTCTTCATTATTTGAAGGTGCAGTTCAACAAGAACAAGAGAAATGGAATAAAATCATGTCTCTTGATGGAACAGAAAATGCATATATCCTTCACAAAGAACTTGGTGAATGGATGACTGATAATGTAACAGTTGTTCGTCATAACGATCGTTTATTAAAAACAGATGCTAAAATTGTTGAATTGTTAGAGAGATATGAAAATATCAACATTAACGATACAGCTAAATGGAGTAACCAAGGGGCGGCGTTTACTCGTCAATTACAAAATATGCTTCAATTAGCTCGTGTTATTACAATTGGTGCATATAACCGTAACGAAAGCCGCGGTGCCCATTATAAACCAGAATTCCCTGATCGAAATGATGATGAATTCTTAAAAACAACTATGGCTAAATTCGTTGATGGCAAATCAGCCCCACAATTCCATTACGATGAAGTGGATATCAGCTTGATTAAGCCACGTAAACGTGACTATACAACGAAACATTAAGAGAAAACTCGATGAAAGGGGAGTAATTAATCGTGTCAGAAGCAGCAGTAAAGTCTAAAACCGTATTATTTCAAATTACAAGACAAGATGGTCCTGATTCAGATTCTTATGTAGAAGAGTTTGAACTTGATTATCGTCCAAATATGAATGTGATCTCTGCTCTAATGGAAATTCGAAGAAACCCGGTAAATACAAAAGGGGAGCATACAACACCAATTACTTGGGACATGAACTGTTTGGAAGAAGTTTGTGGAGCTTGTTCTATGGTCATTAACGGCAAGCCACGTCAATCTTGTACAGCTCTGATCGACCAATTAGAACAACCAATTCGTTTAGCACCAATGAAAACATTCCCGGTAGTACGTGATTTACAAGTTGATCGTAGTCGCATGTTTGATTCATTGAAAAAAGTAAAAGCATGGATTCCGATTGATGGAACATATGATTTAGGACCAGGGCCGCGTATGCCAGAGAAAAAACGCCAATGGGCTTATGAATTATCAAAATGTATGACTTGTGGTGTATGTTTAGAAGCGTGTCCAAATGTAAACAGCAAATCTGATTTTATCGGACCGGCACCACTTTCTCAAGTGCGTTTATTCAACTCGCATCCAACGGGTGAAATGAATAAGGCAGATCGTTTAGAGGAAATTATGGGTGACGGTGGTCTTGCTAACTGTGGTAACTCACAAAACTGTGTGCAATCTTGCCCTAAAGGTATTCCTTTAACAACATCAATTGCCGCGCTTAACCGTGATACAACATTACAATCTTTTAAAAACTTCTTTGGAAGTGACCGTGTGTAATAGATTTTATAGAACACTGAGGCTTATAGCCTCAGTGTTTTTTTTATCCAGTTAAAAGAGTAAGAGGTGGATCTTCGTTTAAATTAGCAATATTTTTAATAGTATTAAGCAATAGGTACTGAAAATTCATAATAATAAAACAAAATACCTATTAATTAATAAATAAAGAAAGTACTTTCAGCTTATTTTTGGCAAAAAATGTAGAATTTTTGTTATAAATAAACACGAATCATAGAAAAACTGGTATATTTCAGTTGTTGAAAGATTAATAATAATTTGAAGGAGGAACAGAATGAAATTAGCTAGAAATCGATGGTTGGCCTTATTGATGATTTTTATGTTAATATTTTCTAGCTTCAGCCCTCTAGCGGGACAAGCAGCACAAGAAGATGTATTGACGGTGAATGAAGCGATTGAAAATAACGAAGGAAATGCAACAGTAGAAGGTTACATAGTAGGTCATACAGTTTCGACGAATAATTACAATTTTAATCCACCTTTCAGTAATGACTATAATATTGCGATAGCTGATGATGCGAATGAACAAGATTCGTCAAAAATTTTACCTGTTCAAGTGTCTAGCAGCTTTCGTGCGACATTTGGCTTACAGACTAACCCTGATATTATAGGTGAAAAAGTACAAATAACAGGCAATCTTGAAGCATATTTTACCGTACCTGGCTTGAAAAATCCAACTGCATTTACATTTGCTGATGGAAACCCTGATGATGGTGAAGAGGAAGAGCCATCTGATGGTATTGAAGGTCTGCACATTCGTGATATACAAGGAGCGGGGCATGAGTCTCCTTATGTAAATCAAAACGTAACAGCCGTACAAGGTATCGTAACAAAAGTAGTAGATAACAGTAATTTTTATATGCAAGATGATACACCCGATGATAATCCCCATACATCAGAAGGGATTCTCGTGTACAAGCCTACGCATCAAGTGAAAGTTGGAGATAAGGTTACAGTGGATGGGCTTGTGAAAGAATGGGTTCTTGACGGATATAGTGAAAAGTTAGAAACAGATTTAGCCATGACGGAAATCAATGCCCAAAATGGGAAGTTAAGCATTGAATCATCAGGAAATGACCTGCCAGAAGCAATTGTTTTAGGCAAAGATCTTCCTATACCTCATGATATTATTGATAATGATGAATTGCAATCTTTTGACCCTGAGGAAGATGGTATCGATTTTTATGAGAGTCTAGAAGGTATGCGCGTCGCAGTGGAGAATCCTCAAGTTGTTGCACCTCAAAAATATGGTGAAATACCTGTCATTGCGAATCAGGAAGAGGATAAACTCTATACGGATCAAGGCGGAGTTTTATTAACGGAAGATAATGCAAATCCAGAAAGACTGCATCTTTTATTAGAAGAGGATAATTATGTAGCTAAAACGGGTGATCGTTTTGATGGTACAGTCACTGGTGTAATTAGTTATGGTTATAGCAACTTTAAAGTATTAGTGGATATGGATTCTTTACCAGATCTTATTGAATCGGAAAAAGAAGAAGTAACGACAGAACTTGGTAAGGATGAAGGAAAATTAACAGTTGCCTCTTATAATATTGAAAATTATTATGAAGGTACAAGCCAAGAAAAGACAAATAGAATAGCGCAGTCAATGGTCAATGAGTTAAATTCACCGGATATTATTGGTCTTGTAGAGGTACAAGATGATAATGGCCCGACTGATGATGGTATAACAACGGCAAAAGCTAGTTATGAGAAATTAATTGCAGCCATTGCCGCAAACGGTGGTCCGACGTATGACTGGGCAGATATTGCACCAGAAGACAAGCAAGATGGCGGTCAACCGGGTGGGAATATCCGAGTAGGATATCTCTATAATCCAGAGAGAGTTACATTAAAAGAGGCACCAAAAGGCGGGGCTAACGACGCAGTTACGTATGAAGAAGGTCAATTAACATTGAACCCAGGTCGCATCGATCCGACGAATGAAATTTTCCAAGATACAAGAAAATCGCTAGCTGCACAGTTTGAATTTAATGGAGAAGATGTGATTGTCGTTGCTAATCACTTTAATTCTAAGTCAGGTGATGAACCACTATTTGGGAAGAATCAACCTCCAGAATTAGTGAGTGAAGCACAAAGAATACAGTTAGCAGAAGCTGTAAATGGGTTCGTGAAAGATATAGATTCTAAAAACCCAGATGCGAATGTTATTGTATTAGGGGATATGAATGATTTTCAATTCACTCCCACATTAGAAACATTAAAAGGTGAAGAGTTAACGAATATGGTTGATACTTTACCGGAAAACGAACAGTATACGTATAATTACCAAGGAAATATGCAAGTACTTGATCATATTTTAGTATCGAATCATTTAGCAGAAGCTGCCAAAGTAGATATTTTAAATATCAATTCTCTATACATGGAGGAGCATGGTAGAGCTAGTGATCATGATCCGTTATTAGTTGAGTTAGACCTCGCAGTTGAAGAGGAAAATGACGGGCCATTCTCAATGAGTATCCTTCATACAAATGATACCCATGCTCATTTAGAAAATGTACCAAGGTTATTTACTGCAGTGAATCAACTAAGAAATGAAAAAGAAAATACACTATTAGTTGATGCTGGGGATGTATTCTCAGGTACATTATTTTTCAATATGTACCTAGGACAAGCGGACTTACAATTTATGAATCGCCTAGGTTATGATGCTATGACATTTGGAAATCATGAATTTGACAAAGATTCGCAAGTGTTGGCTGACTTTGTATCCAATGCGGATTTTCCATTTGTTAGTGCAAATGTGAATGTTGAGAATGATGAGATTTTAAGTGAATTAAAAGTAAATGAGTTTGGATATCCTGGAGAAAACGGTAAGATCTATCCTGCCATTATTAAAGAAGTAGATGGCGAAAAAGTAGCATTATTTGGCTTAACAACAGAGGACACTTCATTTTTGGCGAACCCAGATGAAGCCATTGTTTTTGAAGATGCAGTTGAAATGGCCAGCAATACAGTAGCAGCGCTTGAAGAAGAAGGAATTAATAAAATTATTGCACTTTCACATTTAGGTTATACGCCAGATCTGGAATTAACTGAAGCTGTTCAAGGTATCGATGTGATTGTTGGAGGACATTCTCATACGACATTAGAAGAGCCAGTTGTAAAAAATGAAGATGGAGAACCAACTTTAATCGTTCAAGCCAATGAATATCATAAATATTTAGGCTCTTTAGACATTGTTTTCGATGATGAAGGCGTACTGTCAGAGTGGGATGGTGAGTTACTTGATCTCGTTAGTCAAGATGAGAACGGTGAATATGTTTATGAAGAAGATGAATGGGCGCGTAATAAACTTGATGAGTTAAGTGAACCGTTGGAGGAATTAAAACAAGAAGTAGTCGGGTACAGTGAAGTTGCCTTGAATGGTGAACGTACTGATGTTCGTACGAAAGAGACCAATTTAGGAAACTTGATTGCAGATGGTATGCTCTCTAAAGCTAATGAATCTGTGCCAACACAAATTGCGATGCAGAATGGTGGCGGTATTCGTGCATCTATTGCTCAAGGTGAAATTACGCTTGGCGATGTTCTTACTGTGTTGCCCTTCGGTAATATGTTAGTAACCCTTGATTTAACAGGAGAAGAAATAAAACAAGCATTAGAACATAGTGTAGCAAATATTGAAGAAGGTGCTGGCCAATTTATGCAAGTGGCAGGTCTTCGCTTTAAATTTGACCAAGCACAGCCAGTGGGTGAACGTGTCCATGGCGTTGAAGTGAAAGTAGACGGTGAATATATAGCAATCAATGAAGACGAAACCTATACGGTTGCGACCAACGCTTTCACGGCCGATGGTGGAGATGGATATGATATGCTCAAAAAAGCCAAGGATGAGGGCAGAATTACTGAACTATTTGAAGTGGATTATGATGTGTTTTCCACCTATTTGGAAAACAATAATCCAGTAGCTCCGGAAGTTGAAGGAAGAATTATTGCAGAAGTGAAATCAACGGATCCAGAAGAGCCAGGTGAACCAGAAAACCCTGAAGAGCCGAGCGCATGTATTCCTGGCCCCGATACTAGCTGGTCTGAGTGTAAACAAGAAATCATTGATCACTTGAAGGACAAGGTAAGAGAATTCACAAGATGGATTTGGGAAATGATTAAAAAATGGTTTGGGTTTTAGGATAAAATCTATTTAAAGTAAGCCCCAGCACACACTTTGTAAAAAGTTTGTGCTGGGGCTTTTTATTGTAGTGTTAACACCATATCTTTGAGATTTCTCGTTTTTTATAAGGAAGTGTTGGTAAATTATTTGTCGAGTCATCTTATCAGCTTTTTACATTTGAGAAGGAAATCCCTTCAAATGACACCAAAACACGTTTTACGCGGTTTGCCTTAAACAGTTATTAAACATGAATGACTCAATTAAGCAATTATAGTTACAAAATCAGAAAAAGTAACATAAGAATATGTAAGAATTTCTCCTTTTGTATTTGTGTGAAAAAAGCTATAATAAGAAAAAAGGTGACTGAATGCTCATTCATTCTCAAGGAGGATTTAAAAGTGAAAAAAACTGATTATATAGAAAATATTGTGACATGGGAAGAAGAATTTATATTTGCTCATCCTGTTAAGGTGCGCTTTTCTGAAACAGATATGTTTGGTCATTTGAATAATACGGTTCCATTTGTTTACTTTGAAGAGGCTCGCATTGAGTATTTTAAAAGTTTAAATCTTATGGACGATTGGGTGAAGGAAGAAAACGAAACATTTATTGTCGTTGCAGATCTCCAATGTGACTATATGAAGCAAGTTTACTTCGATGAGCACCTCTTAATTTATGTAAAAGCAGGCAGAATCGGACAATCCTCGGTAGATATTCATTACATGGGTAAAAGAGAGGGTGGTGACATTTGCTTTACAGGAAGAGGAACGATTGTTCAGGTATCTAAATTAACTGGTAAAGGTGCGCAGTGGACTGATGAAATGAAGCTTGCTTTTCATGAGAAAATAAATGTACCTCAATCTTAGATAGGGACAGGCGTACATTTAGAAAATAAACATTCTCTACTTCAAGAATTTCAGTCACTCTCATTGTTTAACATACATATGATATGATGACTAATACACACCCACCCCGCGATTCATGGCTGGCGAAAGGCAAGGAGGGTTACAATACTTGAAGGAGAATGATTATACTCACAAGCCGTTACTCACAAAACGAGAAAGGGAAGTATTCGAGCTGCTAGTACAAGATAAAACAACTAGGGAAATCGCTGGTGAATTATTTATAAGCGAAAAGACAGTTCGGAACCACATATCTAATGCCATGCAAAAGCTTGGTGTAAAGGGGCGTTCACAAGCTGTTGTAGAGCTCCTTCGTATGGGAGAGCTAGAGTTATAATTTTAGACCGGCAGTCCGTCTGGATTGCCGGTTATCAATGTAATAGAGTTTGAGTATTCTAGGCGGGCGCAATGCTCGTTTTTCTTTTCTTGACATATTTTTTTAGTTTGCTTACAGTTCTCGCTTGAATTTTCCTCCGAAAAAGGTGACAATAAAATTAGGGTTAAAAGTAACGGAATAACCGAATATTTCGATGATATATATAGGAGTGTAGTGAATGAACGTAAGAGAACATAGAAATGAACATGTTAATGAAGTTGTAGCAGATATAGAAAAGGATTTACGATATATTTCTGGAATCATTAAGCAACATGGCCGTGAAATTTTAAGCAATTATACCATTACTCCCCCGCAATTTATTGCCTTACAGTGGTTATTAGAGGACGGGGACATGACAATTGGAGAATTATCGAATAAAATGTACTTAGCCTTTAGTACAACGACAGATTTAGTCGATCGTATGGAAAAGAGTGAATTGGTGAAAAGAGTAAAAGATCCTAATGATCGTCGCGTTGTAAGAATCCACTTATTGGAGGAAGGCGAAAGAATTATAGAAGAAGTGATCGACAAAAGGCAAGATTATTTGCAAGAAGTATTAAAGGATTTTTCCGGTGAAGAGGTCGTTCATTTAAGGGAGAATCTAAGAAAATTGCATCAAGATATGAAAAGAGATTGAGGCGAGAAGAAAGTGAAACAACCGATAGGTATTATTGATTCAGGGGTTGGCGGATTAACTGTTGCAAAGGAAGTGATGCGTCAGTTACCTAATGAAAATATTATTTACTTAGGAGATACAGCTCGATGTCCATATGGTCCGAGGTCTGGAGAAGAAGTAAAAGAATTCACATGGCAAATGACGAAGTTTTTATTAGAAAAAGAAGTGAAGATGCTCATTATTGCCTGTAATACTGCGACTGCTGTTGCGTTAGATGATATTAAAAATGAGTTACCAATTCCGGTCATTGGCGTTATTTTTCCTGGAGCAAGAACGGCGTTAAAAGTAACAGAAAATCATATCATTGGCATCATTGGTACAGCGGGAACGGTGAAGAGTCGTGCTTATGAACTCGCTTTAAAAGGGATCAATAATCGTACGGTAGTTCATAGCCTAGCTTGTCCTAAATTTGTCCCACTAGTAGAAAGTGGGGAGTACGAGAGTGTATTTGCGAAAAAAATCGTTCTAGAAACGTTAGGGCCATTAACAAATAAAGGTTTAGACACATTGATATTAGGCTGTACACATTACCCGCTGTTGGAGAATCTTGTTAAGCAAGTGATGGGTGAAGGTGTTAACGTGATTAGTTCCGGAGATGAAACCGCTCGAGAAGCAAGCACGATTCTTTATGATCGCGGCTTTTTAAACACGAGTGAAGAAGATCCTCAGCACCGTTTTTTCACAACAGGTTCTGAAGCGATGTTCAAAGACATAGCAACAAAATGGTTGCATAGAGAGATAAACGATGTGGAGCGCATACAACTCGGATAATATGGAGGCACCAAATATAATCAATGAACAATCATTGGTTGTATTTGGTGTTTTTTAAATGAATAGATTGCGAGGAAGAAACGATATGCGTTATGCTTTTAAATATATATCAATAAAAAATGAGGTGAGGATGGATATGCAAACAGCAGAGGAGCATTTGCAGAAGTATTTCGGTTATACAAGTTTTCGACCAGGTCAAAAAGATATTATTTACAATTTAAATCATGGCCACAACGTACTTGGCATTCTACCAACTGGCGGTGGTAAATCACTCTCCTTCCAAATTCCCGCACTTATGAATGACGGTGTGACGATCGTTATCTCCCCTTTAATTTCACTGATGAAAGACCAAGTAGATGCCCTTCTTGAAGCAGGAATTCCTGCAGCCTATATGAATAGTAGCCTTTCTTACAAGGAATATTCGGAAACAGAAGAGCGACTGTTAGCAGGGGAATATAAGCTTGTCTACATAGCTCCGGAACGTCTGGAGTCAATGGAGTTTCTAACGATTATGGAAAAGATTCATTTGTCAATGATTGTCTTTGATGAGGCTCATTGTATTTCTCAATGGGGACATGATTTTAGACCGAGTTATCGATCGGTAGTAGACAGGATTTTCTCTCTTACTGAAACTCCTGTAATTGCTGCATTAACAGCGACAGCGACGAAAAATGTAGAAGAAGATATAAGTCGCTTATTGCATATAGAAAAAGAACATATATTTGTTACAGGCTTTGCCCGAACGAACCTTTCTTTTCAAGTGTTAAAAGGAAGAGATAAGCGCAAGTATTTAGAAGCCTATGTTTCCAGTAGAAAAGAAGAATCAGGTATTATCTATACGTCTAGCAGAAAACAAACCGATCAATTATATGAACATTTTCTAAAGAAAGGTTATAAGGTTGAAAGATACCATGCTGGTCTTTCTGAGGATAATCGTAAACACTCTCAAGAAAAATTTGTCCATGATCAAGTGACGTTGATGATTGCTACCAATGCGTTTGGGATGGGGATTGATAAACCGGATGTGCGTTATGTGGTGCACTATAATATGCCACGGAACATCGAAGCTTATTATCAAGAAGCCGGAAGAGCAGGACGAGATGGGGAAGAAAGTGAATGTATTTTACTTTACTCACCTCAAGATATTCTCCTACAAAAATTTTTAATAGAAAAGAGCGAGCTGTCAACAAGCCTTCGCGAGCAAGAATATGAAAAACTAAGACAGATGACGAATTATTGTCATACGGAAAGTTGCTTGCAATCCTATATTGTCGCTTATTTTGCCAATCAAGATGTCTCGTCATGTAATAAATGTTCTAACTGTTTAGATGAAAGACAATCTGTTGACATTACGAATGAAGCGATGATGATTTTCTCGTGTATTAAGCGAATGGGAGAGCGTTTTGGCGTTAAGCTAACAGCTCAAGTGTTAAAAGGGTCCGCGAATAAGCGGATTAAGCAATTGTCTTTTCATACACTTACAACATATGGGCTTATGAAAGAAAAGACGGAAAAGCAAATTGTTGATATGATTAATTATTTACTTGCTGAAGGCTATCTTTCAATGACAGATGGCCAATATCCGACCGTTACATTAGCAGATGAAGCTGTCCCGGTTTTAAAAAGAGAAGCCCAAGTATCTATGAAAATTTCTGAAGATAAAGAGCTAGAAGAACGTCCGGCTGGTGAAGAAAATAGCGAGTTATTTACTATCCTAAGGGAGTTAAGAAAAAATTTAGCGCAAGAACAAGGTGTGCCGCCCTATGTCGTTTTTGCTGATACAGCTTTAAAAGAAATGTGTACTTATTTCCCTACTACTAAAGAAGCGATGTTATCGATTAAAGGTGTTGGTGAAATGAAGTTTAGTAAATATGGGGAAGCATTTCTAGAGGAGATAAAAATTTTTACTGAAAAAAATGACATAGAGGTCAAAGAGCAACACTTTGTGAAGACACCACCAGTAAATAAAAAGGCGGCTGAAGGGACAGGAAGTCATATCCATTCATATGAAGCCTTTCTATTAGGTAAAACGATTGCGGAGATTGCTAAAGAGCGTTCCTTTTCACCGATAACGATTCAAAATCATATTTTTAGAGCGGTAGCAGAGGGCCATCCGATTGACTGGGATCAAGTTTTCAATGAGCAGATAGAAGAGGAAGTACTTGTAGCTGCAGATAAAGTCGGTGTAGAAAAGTTAAGACCGATTAAAGATGAAATCAATGATGATACAATTGATTACTTTCAAATTAAGGCTGTTTTAACGAAACATCGTCTTGTTTGAATACGCTTTGTCCAAATTTGTCTAAAAGAATAGAAGACTTTCTTTCCTAAAGGCGGTCTATTTTGTAAATAGGCTCGTATACATGTAGTACAAACTGTCTTAGGAGGGAAAGGTTATGTCTTTAAATAAAAAAGCGACCATCGCAGTGTCCGCTGTATTAGTTTCATCTGCTTTGTTATCAGGTTGTGGATTATTTGGTGGAGAGGAGAAAGAGAAAATTGACCCACCGAGTGAAATGTCCATTAATAACGAAGATGCCAATGTAGAGACAGAAGAGACAACTGGTGAGGAAAGTGGAGCTACTGATGAAGCGGCAGAAACAGCAACGATTCCAACAGAATTATACTTAATTGACAATAATGGATATGTTGTATCACAAACATTAGATTTACCAAGTACGAACTCTGTTGCTAAACAAGCGTTAGAATATTTAGTGGTAGATGGAAAAGTAACTGAACTCTTACCAAATAATTTCCGTGCAGTCTTACCAGCCGATACAAAAATGACGGTTGATGTGAAAGATAAAGTGGCTCATGTTGATTTTTCTAAGGAATTTGCTGAGTATAATCCAGAAGATGAAGCAAGAATCCTGCAATCAGTCACATGGACATTGACCCAATTCGATGAAATAGAACAAATGAAATTGAGTATAAATGGGAATGCGATTAAAGAAATGCCAGTCAATGGTACACCAATTGGCGAAGAAGTAAGTCGTTCTATCGGTATCAATTATGATAACTCTGTTGTCACAGATATTACAAATACAAAACCAGTTACCGTTTATTACATGGGTGGCGAAGAAGATGATAAATACTTTGTTCCAGTAACAAAAAGAGTGTCCAATAATGTCGACAATAACGTGACGGCAATCATTGATGAGTTAGGGAACCCTTCTTTAGGATCTAAACTTTCTGCCGTCTTACCAAGTGAAGTCGCTTTATTAGGTGAACCTAAAGTAGAAGATGGAACGATTACGCTCGATTTCGATGAATCGATTTTCTCTAGTGGGGAAGAAAATGTCATTAACGAAAATGTATTAAAAGTTTTAGCGTTATCACTTACAGAACAAGCAGAAGTGGAATCTGTTGCTGTTACAGTGAATGGCGAGGGTGATTTACTTGATGAAGATGGCGAAAAGCTAGAGCCTGTTTCAAGACCTGAAAGTGTGAATACAGGAAGCTATTAATTGGTATCACCATCCTTTTATAGTAAAATGAGAAGAGTGAGGAAAGGGGCCTCCTCTTCTCTTTATTTTTTTATGACGAACGTAAAAGGAAGGAAACGCTATATGTCTGAGATTATTATTGCGACAAAGAATAAAGGCAAAGCAGAGGAATTTAAAAAAATGTTTGCACCACTCGGTTATGAAGTGAAAACATTACATGATTATCCTGATATGCCAGATGTGGAAGAAACGGGTACGACTTTTGAAGCAAATGCCGTTTTAAAAGCAGAAGAGATTTCGCGCTTAATGAATCGACCGGTGATTGCTGATGATTCCGGATTATCAATTGATGCACTTGAAGGACGCCCAGGAATATTTTCCGCTCGCTATGCAGGGGAAGATAAAAATGATGAAGCGAATATAGATAAAGTACTTGAAGAAATGAAGCATGTACCGGAAGAGAAGCGGGATGCTCGGTTTTATTGTGCACTCGCGGTAGCTATCCCTGGAAAGAAAACATACACCGTTTCGGGGACATGTGAAGGTAAAATTCTTTATGCACGCAAAGGAACAAATGGCTTTGGTTATGATCCCATCTTTTGGGCGAATGCAAAGAATAAGGCGATGGCAGAGTTAACATCAGAAGAAAAAGCAGCCATTAGCCATAGAGGACAAGCATTAAAGCAATTAGAAAAAGATCTTCCAACTATTCTTTAAGAGGAGGATAACATGAAGTTACTCATCGTTAGTGACAGCCACGGTGATGATGACATCCTGCAAGAACTAAAAGTACGTCACAGTCAAAATGTCGACTATATGATTCATTGTGGGGACTCTGAATTAAGTAGTGACCAAGCTGAAATCACTGGATATGTCGCTGTGAGAGGGAATTGCGATGCCGATGCTCGCTTTAAAAACGAAGAATTAATAGATACGGATAACGGCAAAGTATGGATTACACATGGTCATCTATATGGCGTAAAATCGTCCTTTTTAGGTTTAAGCTTAAGAGCAAAAGAAGTAGCTGCACGTATTGTGTGCTTTGGTCATTCGCATCAACTGGGGGCTGAAATGGTAGATCAAATCCTTTATCTTAATCCAAATAGTATCTCGCTTCCAAGGCAGCCGAAAGAAAAAACATATATGATGGTAGATTGGACAGCGGAAAAAGTGGTCGTTTCCATTTGGACAAGAGACGGTGTCGAGCTCGAGGAATGGCAGCAATCCTTTTCCTTTGCGTAGCCAGAGAACTGCTATTTTTACAGCAGTTCTCTTCCAATCATAAATTTATTTAAAAATTAATTGACACTTCAGTTTATCCTGCGTATAATAAATATTGTCTTGATATTAAGTCCCAGTAGCTCAGCAGGATAGAGCAACAGCCTTCTAAGCTGTCGGTCGGGAGTTCGAATCTCTCCTGGGACGCCATTAGCTACATATTTATCTACCAACACTAGCGTTGATTCCGGTGAAAACTTGGATTAGCGCTTTTTTTATTTGAGCTAGAGATCGATTTCATATTAGTTTTCTCCATAAGTAATCTTCCTTTGTTGTTCTCCATCCTCAATTAAAAACCCAAAAACAAATACAAAAATACTATCTTAAAATAATAGCGATAGGATGCAGTGAATAAAAACCTACTCAAATACTGGTGATTTTTATCGAATATGTACCGATGAGTCGGCATATGGTAGAAGTTATCACGTTTGTATGTGATTAAATATTAAAAAAATGGATTAAAATGAAATGGTCTCTGAAGGTTGTAGTTTCTTTGTATAGTATTTATCGTAAATGAACGCACATGATTTATCTTGTAATAGCCTTCAATTAGTTGCGTTCTTTTGCTCATGAGCTGTTCAAATACCCCCATCCTAAAAGTACATCACTTGCTATTCTCGCATGCCACAGAATGAATAAATCAATAAAAAATTTTGTCCAATTAAAAGGTTAATAGATCAATGATGTAAGCGGATACATGAAAACAGACTAATCTAAATTATCAAATAATTTTCCAAAAAGGTGTTGACGACTATTAAAAATGGGCGTAAGATAGTCCTCAACAAAGCAAAGCACAATAAAATAAATCGAAAATGAAATTGGAAGCAGCGTTATTTTCCTTTTATTTTTACAAACGAAATTTTAGTGGTTTAAAGTGAGAAACTAAAAGCGTTGATGAGGATAAGTAGTTTTTTGATGTAGGTTTTGCAGAGAGCCGGGCAAGCTGGAAACCGGTAAACCAGTCTTAAAATGAACTCACCTCGGAGTGGAGACTTGAACAATGATAAGTAGAGTCTTCCGGGTCGAAGGAACCCGTTATCTAAGCTTAGCAGTTATTATGCTGTTACTGAGTGCGCGTGGAGATTTAAAACGCGAACAAGGGTGGTACCGTGGAATGGTGATCAAAGCCTTTTCATCCCTTGACCAATGATTGGTCAATGAGGGATGAAAAGGCTTTTTTATATTTAATTTTATTAAGGAGGTTAAAGAGCGATGGTGCGGGAAGCTGCCTTAACAGAAGAAGTGAAAACAAAGCTTGAGACGATTACAGGCGCAGACTTATTAATGGATGCGTTAGAAAGGGAAAATGTAGAAGTCGTCTTTGGCTACCCTGGCGGAGCGGTTTTGCCGATTTACGATAAGATTTATGATGCGAAATTCCTTCATGTTCTCCCTAGACATGAACAAGGCGGCATACATGCTGCAGAAGGTTACGCAAGAATTTCAGGTAAGCCTGGTGTCGTCATTGCAACATCCGGGCCTGGAGCAACGAATATCGTAACAGGTTTGGCTGATGCGATGATGGACTCATTACCAATTGTAGCTTTTACAGGTCAAGTAGCAACAAGTGTGATTGGTTCAGATGCTTTCCAAGAAGCAGATATATTAGGAATTACCACACCGATTACAAAATATAATTTTCAAATTCGCCAATTGGAGGATATTCCAAGAGTCATTAAAGAAGCGTTCTATATTGCAAAGACAGGCAGACCCGGTCCAGTGCTCATTGATATTCCTAAAGATATAGCTTCGACGATTACCGAAAGGCCCGAAGAAGTAGAAATGGAGTTACCGGGTTATCAACCGACATTAAAGCCTAATCGCCTTCAGATTCGTAAGCTCTCAGATGCGATAGGAGCAGCACAGAAACCAGTTATTTTAGCGGGGGCAGGCATTCTTCATTCGAAGGGGGCAAACGAACTCTTACAGTATGTAGAAAAAACAAAAATACCAGTTGTCCATACATTACTTGGTCTTGGTGGCTTTCCAAGTGATCATCCATTATTCATAGGCATGGCTGGCATGCACGGCTGTTACACAGCAAACATGGCTCTTTCTCAATGTGACTTATTGATTAATATTGGTGCAAGGTTCGATGACCGCTTAACAGGTAATTTGGAACACTTTGCTCCGAATGCTAAGGTTGCTCATATCGATATTGACCCTGCAGAAATTGGTAAAAATGTACCGACAGTTATTCCGGTTGTAGCAGACGCAAAGGCTGCGCTTCTCGCACTTCTTCAAGAAGAATGTAATGAACCAGCTCATAGCGAATGGATGGAGACATTAAAACAGTGGAGTGTTGCACATCCTTTCCATTATGATAAAGCATCACCAAAGTTAAAGCCGCAAAGAGTAATGGAGCTCTTGTATGAAAACACGAAGGGCGAAGCGATTGTAACGACAGATGTCGGTCAACACCAAATGTGGGCTGCGCAATACTATCGCTTTAAACATGCGGATAGGTGGGTTACATCTGGTGGGCTTGGAACGATGGGATTTGGTTTACCTTCTAGTATTGGCGCTCAAATTGCTGATCCAGATAGTTGTGTGCTTGCCATTGTCGGTGATGCAGGCTTTCAAATGTCAACACAGGAATTAGCAGTTATACAAGAAATGAACTTACCGATAAAAATCGCAATATTCAATAATCAATCCTTAGGGATGGTTAGACAATGGCAGGAGTTTTTCTATGAATCACGTTTTTCACATAGCAAGATTCCGGTTCAACCTGATTTTGTGAAGCTAGCTGAAGCTTACGATATTAAAGGTTATACCATAACGACAGAAGAAGAAGCAGAGAGAGTGTTAGCTGAAGTATTACACACAAGAGAGCCTGTATTGCTAGATTTCCGTGTCGATGCTGACGAAAATGTCTTTCCAATGATCGCTCCGGGTAAAGGGATTCATGAGATGGTAGGTGTGAAAGAATGAAGAGAATCATATCGCTCCTTGTTTTAAATAAACCTGGTGTACTTAATCGAATTACTAATTTATTTTCTAAACGTAATTATAATATCGAAAGTATTTCAGTGGGTTTATCTGAACAGGAGGGGATGTCAAGAATCACATGTGTAATTTATGTAGAGTCCGACCAACAAAGTGAGCAAATTACGAAACAGCTCAATAAACAGATAGACATACTGAAAGTGACGGATATTACAAATCAAGCAGTGGTTGCTAGAGAACTAGCTTTGATAAAGGTACAGTCTAATCCGCACTCAAGAAATGAGATTTATTCTTTAATTGAACCTTTCAGAGCTTCTGTCATTGACGTAAGCAAAGATAGTTTAGTCATCCAAATCACAGGAGAATCTGAAAAAATCGAAGCTTTCCTAGAGTTAATTAAGCCTTATGGTATTAAAGAGATTGCTAGAACGGGTACAACAGCATTCCCAAGAGGGACACAAAGACAGTCGCAACAAAAACATAATTTTTCAATTGTATAAAAAAATAAATGATGAATAGAGGAGAATGAATAATGGCTAAAATGTACTATAACGGAGATGCAAATGAGAACTACTTAAACGGGAAAACAGTAGCAGTAATTGGATACGGATCACAAGGTCATGCGCATGCGCAAAATATGAGAGATAGCGGTGTAGAGGTAGTAATCGGCTTAAGGCAGGGAAAATCATGGCAGACAGCAGTTGAAGATGGCTTTCAAGTTTACTCAGTAGGAGAAGCGACTGCTAAAGCAGATATCGTAATGATTTTATTACCAGATGAATTGCAAACGAAAGTATATAAAGAAGAAATTGAACCAAATTTAACCAATCAAGCATTGATGTTTGCTCACGGATTTAATATCCATTTTAATCAAATCGTTCCACCGAAAGAAAGTGATGTTTTATTAGTCGCACCAAAAGGACCAGGTCATTTAGTAAGAAGAACATATGAAGAGGGAGCGGGTGTACCAGCGTTATTCGCTGTTCACCAAGATGTATCGGGTGAAGCAAGAGAATTAGCACTAGCTTATGCAAGAGCAATTGGTGCACTAAGAGCCGGGGGCTTAGAAACGACATTTAAAGAAGAGACAGAAACAGATTTATTCGGAGAACAGGCAGTATTATGTGGCGGACTGACTTCTCTTGTTAAAGCAGGATTTGAAACGTTAACGGAAGCAGGTTATCAGCCGGAACTCGCCTACTTTGAATGTCTCCATGAACTCAAATTAATTGTTGACCTTATGTATGAAGGTGGATTAGAAGGAATGAGATATTCTATTTCAGATACAGCACAATGGGGAGATTTCGTCAGTGGCCCACGGGTTGTAGATGAACGGGTAAAAGCAGAAATGAAAGAAGTATTAAAAGATATTCAAGAAGGTAAATTTGCTAAAGGTTGGATTATGGAAAACCAGGTGAATCGTCCAGTGTTTACAGCTATTAATGCAAAAGAAAGTGAACATGAAATTGAAAGAGTTGGTAGAGAGCTTCGCAAAATGATGCCATTCGTCCAAAACAATAAAAAGAAAGAAGTGGTGAGCAGTGCAACAAATTAATATATTCGATACAACGCTTAGAGATGGAGAACAGTCAGCAGGAGTCAACTTGAACTTCTCTGAGAAATTAGAGATTGCTAGACAGCTAGAAAGACTGAATGTAAACATCATCGAAGCAGGTTTTCCAGCCGCGTCTAAAGGAGACTTTGGATCGGTAAAATCTATTGCAGAAACAGTGAAGAACGCTTCTGTAACAGGTTTAGCGAGAGCGGTTTTATCGGATATAGATGCAGCATGGGACTCATTGAAGGGAGGAGCCGAACCAAGGCTCCATACCTTCTTGGCAACTAGTCCTATCCATCGTGATTACAAACTTAAAATGACAAAAGAGCAAGTAGTGGAAACGGCAGTTAACACCGTTAAGTATGCGGCGGAACGCTTCTCCATTGTCCAATGGTCAGCAGAGGATGCTTCAAGGACAGAATTGCCCTTCTT
Organism: Cytobacillus kochii; assembly: GCF_020171845.1. Lineage (GTDB taxonomy): Bacteria > Bacillota > Bacilli > Bacillales > Cytobacillaceae > Cytobacillus > Cytobacillus kochii. The sequence continues at coordinate 138,231 of NZ_JAIVAM010000003.1, forward strand.
GGCAGAAATCGTGGAGAAAGTCATCCAAGCAGGAGCAAGGGTGATTAACATTCCGGACACAGTCGGATATGCAACACCGAAGGAATATGGAGAGATTTTTAAATATTTAAAAAATAATGTCCCGTCTATTGATAAAGTAGCATTATCAGCTCATTGCCATGATGATCTAGGGATGGCGACAGCGAATTCTTTAGCTGCGATCGAAAATGGTGCGACACAAATAGAGGGAACGATTAACGGAATTGGTGAGCGAGCGGGCAATGCAGCGCTTGAGGAAATAGCTGTCGCCCTTCACATTAGAAAAGATTTCTATAATGCCCAAACAACGTTAAACCTAGGGGAGATTAGCCGAACAAGTAGCCTTGTAAGCAAACTTTCCGGAATGCCTGTCCCAGCAAATAAAGCCATTATTGGAGCAAACGCTTATGCTCATGAATCTGGTATTCATCAAGATGGCGTATTAAAAGAGGTAACCACTTATGAAATTATTTCACCGCAATTAGTCGGTGTGCAATCTAACTCTCTTGTTCTTGGTAAACATTCAGGACGACATGCATTTAAAAATCGTTTAGACGAATTAGGATTAGATGTGGCAGACGAAGATATCAAACCACTATTTACCGTATTCAAAGATTTAGCCGATCGCAAAAAAGAGATGACAGATGAAGACTTAGTCGCCCTTGTGCTAGAAGAAAAATTGTCGAAGGAACAACGATTCTATGAATTAATTCAAATTCAAATTCAGTACGGTACGAATCAAGTGCCGACAGCAACGGTTACATTATCCGGTAGCGATAATCAAGTGATCCAGGAAGCGGGTACGGGTGCAGGTAGTATTGAGGCACTGTATAACACATTAGAAGCAAGTGTGAATGGTGAGATTAGTTTACTCGATTATCGCATTCAATCAGTTGGTGCCGGTAGAGATGCACTTGCGCAAGTGTTCGTTAAGTTAGCTTACCAAGGGGTAGAAACGAGCGGTCGAGGGCTCGCTCAAGATGTGCTCGAAGCATCAGCAAAAGCTTATTTAAATGCAGTTAACCGAGTCATATATATGAAGGAAAAAACGGAACCAGCTATGCAGAATAGTTAACATACATTTTAATCGGAGGGATAAAAGATGAAAAAACGTATCGCTGTACTACCAGGAGACGGGATCGGGAAAGAAGTTGCAAAGGGAGCAGTTGAAATTCTCCAAGCAGTCGGAGAGCGCTATAATCACCAATTTGAATTTTCTTATGGTATGATTGGCGGCCATGCGATTGATGAAAAAGGCAAACCACTTCCGGAAGAAACCATTCAACTATGCAAAGAAAGCGATGCGATTCTTTTAGGAGCAGTGGGTGGTCCTAAATGGGACCAAGTAAATCCTGAGATCCGTCCGGAGAGAGGGTTATTACAAATCCGTAAAGAGCTTAATCTCTATGCCAATCTTCGTCCAACAACTTATTTTGAAAGTTTGGCGCAATCTTCTCCTCTAAAAGATGAAGTGATCCAAGGTGTAGACTTATTGATGGTACGCGAATTAACTGGCGGATTATATTTTGGTCAACCGAGTGAACGCATGGATGCTAACGGGGAGTCTGCGGTAGTCGATACACTATTTTATAAAAAAGCAGAAATGAAGCGTGTAATCGAAAAAGCGTTTGTTTTAGCAGATAAGAGAAGAAAAAAAGTCACATCTATTGATAAAGCAAACGTGCTTGAATCAAGTAGGATGTGGAGGGAAACGGCAGAGGAAGTGGCAAAAGATTATCCGCATGTGTATCTTGAGCATATGTTAGTTGACAATGCGGCGATGCAGATGGTGACAAATCCTAAACAGTTTGATGTTGTCGTAACCGAGAATATGTTTGGTGACATTTTAAGTGATGAGGCTTCCGTTTTAACCGGTTCATTAGGTATGCTACCATCTGCTAGTTTATCTGAGAAGGGTCCATATTTATTTGAACCGATTCATGGTTCGGCACCTGATATCGCTGGCAAAAACGTGGCCAATCCGTTAGCAATGATTTTATCTGCTGCGATGATGCTTCGTGAATCGTTCGGGTTAGAAACAGAAGCGAATGAAGTAGAACGTGCTGTAAAACAAGTGTTAGATGCAGGCTTTAGAACGAGTGATATTGCGGAATTCGGCCAACAAGTGACATCGACAACAGAAATGATTGCGGAAGTAAAAGCGATGCTACTTGATAATGAAGCCATTATGCATATTATGGGTGCGTACGCTTAAATAATGGAGAAGGGACACGGCCCTATTGTGGGTCCGTGTTTCTTTTAGAAAGGTGTGAATATTAATGGGGCAATCAATTATAGAGAAAATATGGGAACAACATATTGTTCATCAAGAAGAGGGAAAGCCGGACTTATTGTACATTGATCTGCATTTAGTGCATGAAGTAACATCGCCGCAAGCATTTTCTGGCTTAAGAATGAAAGGAAGAACGGTTAGAAGACCAGATAAAACCTTCGCTACGATGGATCATAATATCCCAACAGATAATCGTAAAGTCATTAATGATAAGATTGCATTAAACCAGATGACAACACTAGAAAAAAACTGTGAAGAGTTCCAAATACCACTAGCAGGAATTGATCATCCAGACCAAGGAATTGTTCATGTCATTGGTCCGGAATTAGGACTAACGCAACCAGGGATGACAATTGTATGTGGCGATAGTCATACATCCACACACGGTGCATTCGGCTCAATTGCATTCGGTATCGGTACAAGTGAGGTGGAGCATGTGTTAGCCACACAAACCATCTGGCGCCAAAAACCGAAAACGCTAAAAATCGAAATCAATGGCAAAAGGCAACAAGGTGTATCAGCAAAAGATGTTATCCTATATGTTCTTTCTCAATATGGGTTTGATTTTGGAACAGGACATGTAATTGAATATACGGGAGAAGTAATTGATCATATGTCTATGGAAGAGCGGATGACGATTTGTAATATGTCGATAGAAGGTGGCGCGAGGGCTGGATTAGTGAACCCTGATGAAACAACATTTTCTTACTTAAGAGGACGTAAGTATGTCCCAACAGGGGAAGCCTTTGAACAGCTAGTGACAAAATGGCAATCATTAGTGTCGGATGAAGATGCAACTTATGATCGTGTGATTACTATGGATGCAGCCAATATTGCCCCAATGGTTAGCTGGGGGACAAACCCAGCGATGACCTCTAAAGTTACTGATTCAATTCCTACATCAAGTGATTATGAAACAGCTGTGGAAAAGAAATCACTTGAGAGTGCTCTTAAATACATGGGACTAGAGGAAGGACAGAAAATAGAAGATATTCAGATTCAACATGTATTTATCGGTTCTTGTACCAATTCACGACTAGAAGATCTACGTGAGGCTGCTTCTGTAATCAAAGGCAATAAAGTTCATCCTGATGTGCGAGCACTAGTTGTGCCAGGTTCACAAACGGTCAAGTCGCTTGCAGAAGAAGAAGGTCTAGATGAAATTTTTAGAGAAGCTGGGTTTGAATGGAGAGATTCGGGTTGCAGTATGTGTTTGAGTATGAATAATGATATTGTCCCTAGCGGTGAACATTGTGCTTCCACATCTAATCGGAATTTTGAGGGTCGGCAAGGATCTGGAGCGAGAACTCATTTAGTCAGTCCAATTATGGCTGCAGCAGCAGCTATTCATGGTCATTTTGTCGATGTTAGAAAAATGGTTGAAAGACAACCAGTAAGATAGGGAGCGGAGTAGATGACTGGATTTAAAACTTTAAAGGAAAAAGCGATTGCATTTGACCGTGCCAATGTAGATACAGATCAGATTATTCCTAAGCAATTTCTAAAACGAATTGAAAAAACGGGCTTTGGTCAATATTTGTTCTATGAATGGCGTTATATGGCAGATGGTAGTTTAAACCCAACATTTGAACTGAATCAAGATAAAAATCAACATGCATCGATTTTAATTGCAAATGAGAACTTCGGATGTGGGTCGTCTAGGGAGCATGCCCCGTGGGCCCTCCTAGATTATGGGTTCAAAGTGATATTAGCACCATCCTTCGCAGATATTTTTCATCAGAATTGCATGAAAAATGGTGTGTTACCGATTGCGTTACCAAAGGAGCAAATTGTGCAATTACTTGAAAAAGGCAAGCAACAGCCTTATCAATTAGAAGTGAATCTAGAGAAGCAAACGATTGGTGATGAAACAGGGTTCCAAGTATCATTTGAAATTGATGCTTATTGGAAAACGATGCTAATGAATGGGTGGGATGAGATTGAAATTACCTTGCAATTAGCTGATCACATCACTGCATATGAACAAGCATTAAGATAAGAAATGAATCATTACTTGTGAGCCCGTATGCATTGTATATAGGGCTCATTTTTTTATGAAGTTTTTCCGCTAAACCTCTCAATGGCACAATCCTTTTGCATTTTTCTCTTTTCATGCTACACTTACCTCTAAATAAGGAATTAAAGGGACGTAGGCAAAATGACAAAACATAATCGTGATGACAAAAAAAATAAAGTGATTCCCTTTCCCTTTTTAGATAGGCGTTTATTAGAGAAAGGGTTAGAGGCTCTACACCGTAGGGAGTTTCAAGAGGCAGTAGAATTCTTAACAGAAGCTTCAGAGCTAAATGATAAGGATGAAGATATTCAAACAGGTCTTGTGCTTGCCTTTTTTGAATCAGGTCAATTACAACATGCGCAAAAACAAGCGGAATACATGCTCCATAATGGGATAGGTGACTACCTTCAAGTGGTAGATATGTATTTGATGATATTAGTACAATTACATCGCTACGATGAAATTGTGACCACTATTGAATACTTATTTGAAGAGAATAAAGTACCTCATGAAAAATTTGAACATTTTAGTCGGTTGTTAGAATTCAGCCGTAGAATGGCTGAAGCAGATATAAAGTCCAGTGAGGTAGAGGACGACTCGGAAACTCACCTACAGCTTTTTGAAATAAAAGATCAACAAGAACAGATGATGCTCGCTAAAGAATTGGCAGAAAAGAATATTGTGCACAATGTAAAAGAAATCCTTTTCTATTTACGATCTGAGGAGGGACATCCCTTCTTTAAGACATTACTTCTCGATGTGTTAAAACAGCATCTATATAATAAGGAAGTTATTGTTGAAAAAATGGGTAATATAAAAAGTTTCGTTCCTGCACATTTGCCGGACTTTGAGCATTTCCAACAAAGGGTTGAAATGCTCAAAGTGTTAGAAGAGAAAATGGAGCAAGATGACCCCATTTTACTTGAACATGCTGCCTCTCTTGTGAACCGTCATTTATTTCTCATGTATCCGATAGAATTAGAACCTTTTTCGATTGAAACATGGTCTGCAGCTTATCATACTCTTGCAATTGATTACCTAGGAATGGACCTTGCTGTGGATGAGATGCTTGAGAAATATTGTGTCGAAGAAGAGGATTATCATGCAGCTATTACTTATATTGAAGCAATAGAAGAATTTTCTTATCCTAAAATATAGTCTCATTGTTGAAAGCTAGAGACGTTATGTTATAATATAATGGTTGTATTATGTGGATAGAAAGCTGATTCACCTTATATAAATGAATAATCGATTAGACATATTCATTCTATTTGCTGTGAATGAAATGATCATAGATTTTGGAGGGAAATAATAGTATGTCTGCTAAATTTGAAAAGTTAGAAGGGAACCAAGGGGTTCTTACAATTGAAGTAGATGCAGAGAAGTTAAACGAAGGTTTAGACGCTGCATTTAAAAAAGTAGTTAAACAAGTAAATGTTCCTGGCTTCAGAAAAGGTAAAATGCCTCGCAGCCTATTTGAAAAACGCTTTGGTGTTGAGTCTTTATACCAAGATGCAGTTGATTTTCTTTTGCCAGAAGCGTATGCAAATGCAATTGATGAAACAGGCATTGAGCCAGTTGATCGTCCTGAAATCGATGTAGAACAAATTGAAAAAGGTAAAGCGCTTATTTTCACTGCGAAAGTAACTGTAAAACCTGAAGTAGAACTTGGCGAATATAAAGGCCTTGAAGTAGAAAAATTCGATACAGAAGTAACGGATGAAGATGTAGAAAACGAATTAAAAGGCCTACAAGAAAAACAAGCTGAGCTTGTTGTTAAAGAAGAAGGTACAGCAGAACAAGGTGATACAGTTGTTATCGACTTTGAAGGTTTCGTTGATGGAGAAGCATTCGAAGGTGGAAAAGGTGATAACTTCTCATTAGAACTTGGTTCTGGACAATTCATTCCAGGTTTTGAAGAAGAATTAATTGGTGTTTCTGCTGGAGAATCTAAAGAAGTAAATGTTACGTTCCCAGAAGAATATCACGCTGCTGAGCTTGCGGGTAAAAAAGCAGTATTCAAAACGACTGTACATGAAATCAAAACAAAAGAACTTCCTGCATTAGATGATGAATTCGCTAAAGATGTAGATGAAGAAGTTGAAACATTAGATGCACTAAAAGAAAAAACGAAGAAACAACTAGTTGATAGTAAAAACCATGAAGCAGAGCACCATGTGCGTGATACTGTAGTAGAAAAAGCAGCAGAAAACACGACAATTGATATTCCAGCTGCAATGGTTGATACTGAATTAGATCGCATGATGCAAGAATTCGAACAACGTATACAAATGCAAGGTATGAACCTTGAGCTTTATTATCAATTCTCTGGACAAGATGAGTCTGCATTACGTGAGCAAATGAAAGTTGACGCAGAGAAGCGCGTGCGTATTAACTTAACTCTTGAAGCAATTGCTGCTGCAGAAAACATCGAAGTTTCTGAAGATGAAATAAACGAAGAAGTAAATAAAATGGCTGAAATGTATAATATGACAGCTGAAAATATTCAAATGGCGCTTGGTGGTAGCCTTGATGGTTTACAATCTGATATTAAAGCGAAAAAAGCAATCGATTTACTTGTAGAAAATAGTAAAACTGTTTAAAATGAATATAACAAAGTAACGGTAGCAACCCGGAACTTAAACATAACAAGGCGCGATCACATCGTGCCTTGTTTTCTACAATTTTAGATAATACATAATAGCAGTACGGCAAAAGCAGGATACCTTATCACATACATAACTGCCTGAAAAAAATTCCACTTATGGATGGGCATAAAAATGGACATGCTTATGGAAGTACAAGTTTTATTGAGTGATTTCCTTCTGCGAATCATGAATAACGTATTACGTACATAACTTAGAGGTAAGTGTTATTATTTCCTGTCTTTTGCTGAAGTGTGTTACAATGCAATACATAACTTAAAGGTTAGTTTTTATCAAGCGTTTTTAATAAGAACTGGCGAGTGAATTGGCTCAAATATTTAGCTAATGATAAACAAAAGTTCGCAGAAGATATATCGCTTAGAAGTTTGATCAAGGGGTGAAGGATTTGTTTAAATTTAATGATGAAAAAGGTCAATTAAAGTGTTCCTTCTGTGGGAAAACACAAGATCAAGTTCGTAAGCTAGTAGCTGGTCCTGGTGTTTACATTTGTGACGAATGTATTGAATTATGCACCGAGATTGTGGAAGAAGAACTTGGAACAGAGGAAGAAGTTGAATTTAAGGATGTGCCAAAGCCGTCCGAGATTCGCGACATTCTCGATGAATATGTAATTGGTCAAGACCAAGCAAAGAAAAACCTAGCTGTAGCAGTTTACAATCATTACAAACGAATTAATTCGAACAGTAAAGTAGATGATGTAGAACTGGCAAAAAGTAATATTGCAATGATTGGGCCAACAGGAAGTGGTAAAACTTTACTAGCTCAAACTTTAGCAAGAATTCTAAATGTACCATTCGCAATTGCAGATGCGACTTCATTAACAGAAGCAGGTTATGTTGGTGAAGATGTTGAGAATATTCTCCTAAAGCTTATCCAATCTGCTGACTATGACGTGGAGAAGGCTGAAAAAGGCATTATTTATATTGATGAGATTGATAAAGTGGCACGTAAGTCAGAAAATCCGTCGATTACAAGAGATGTATCTGGTGAAGGTGTGCAACAAGCATTATTGAAAATTCTTGAAGGCACTGTTGCCAGCGTACCTCCACAAGGTGGAAGAAAACATCCGCATCAAGAATTTATTCAAATTGATACGACGAACATCTTATTTATTTGCGGTGGTGCCTTCGATGGGATCGAACAAATCATTAAACGCCGTTTAGGTCAAAAAGTGATCGGTTTCGGTTCGGATAATAAGCAGAAAGAACTTGAACAAAATGAGTTGCTATCTAAAGTTTTACCAGAGGACTTATTGCGTTTCGGTTTAATTCCTGAATTTATTGGTCGTCTACCGGTTATTGCAAGCTTAACACCATTAGATGAAGAAGCATTAATTGAAATTTTAACTAAGCCGAAAAATGCTTTAGTAAAACAATTCCAAAAAATGCTTGAATTAGATGATGTTGAGTTAGAATTCGAGGATGAGGCACTAATCGAAATTGCTAAGAAGGCAATTGAAAGAAAAACAGGTGCCCGTGGATTACGTTCAATTATTGAAGGAATCATGCTTGATGTCATGTTTGATTTACCTTCTCGTGAAGATATTAAAAAATGTATCATTACAAAAGATACGGTCCTTGAGAATGGTTCACCAAAGCTATTACTTGAAGACGGTACCATTGTGAAAGAAGAAAGAAAAACGTCTGCATAAGTTTGAAAGGAACTAAACTTCGGTTTAGTTCCTTTTCTATTACTCCAACAAAAAGGGTGAAGGACGATAGAGAAAAAAGATAAGTAATTTCGCCCCATCTACGGAGTAAACGGTAGTGGCTCGTAATTGTAGAGTGGAAATCGCAAAGATAGCAGAGGAAAGTCGATTAGCTCGTGCATGTAGAGTGGAAATGTCAAAGATAGCAGACAAAGTCAATTAGCTCGTACATCCAACGTGAAAACCACAAAGATGGCTGAACAAACCAACTCACTCGAAAAAGACCTTATAGTCAAGGTAAGCTGTGGGTTCTTTTAACGTAAAATAATAAATCCGTAAAAAATAGTAAAACTTGTTAATTACAGTACGATCGAGGTTTATTACTAGAGGTTAAACAGTAGATGAAAAGAATATACCACTTTCTTATGTATCACAATTACAGCTAAACAAAAGGCAAATTTATTTCATTGATTTCCTTTTTTACTAAACTATAATAAATGCTAAAACAACCATAAGCTTCCTCTCATTGAATTTAAAATTCTTGTTTATTCCAACTTTGCGCAGGAGATACTATCCATTAACAGCAAGAAAATGTTCAGGAGGGAATAGGATGAGTTGGACGGGAATTGCATTGTTTGTACAGCTATTTTTTGGGATTGTTATTGGGCTCTATTTTTGGAACTTACTTAAAAACCAACGTACACAAAAAGTCTCTATTGATAGAGAGTCTCGTAAAGAAATGGATCAATTAAAGAAGATGAGGTCAATAAAACTGTCAGAACCTCTGTCAGAGAAAGTTAGGCCAACGACCTTTGATGATATTGTAGGTCAAGAAGATGGCATAAAATCACTTAAAGCGGCACTTTGTGGACCAAATCCTCAGCATGTCATTATTTATGGGCCTCCTGGAGTAGGTAAAACAGCTGCAGCCAGATTAGTATTAGAAGAAGCAAAGAAAAATCAAAAATCACCATTTAAACCATCCTCAGTCTTTATTGAACTAGATGCGACAACCGCTCGCTTTGATGAAAGGGGGATTGCTGATCCACTTATTGGATCTGTACATGATCCGATTTATCAAGGGGCAGGAGCAATGGGGCAGGCAGGAATCCCACAACCAAAACAAGGAGCAGTCACAAATGCCCATGGTGGGGTCTTGTTTATAGATGAAATTGGGGAGTTACATTCTATTCAAATGAATAAGTTGTTAAAAGTGTTAGAAGATCGCAAAGTATACCTTGAAAGCGCTTATTATAATGAAGAAAATATGCAAATTCCTTCTCATATACATGATATCTTTAAAAATGGTTTACCGGCAGATTTTCGGTTAGTGGGTGCGACAACAAGAACACCTAATGAATTGCCTCCAGCTATTCGTTCACGTTGTATGGAAGTGTTTTTCCGGGAATTAACAGAAGAAGAAATCGCAGAAGTTGCTAAAAAGGCAGCCGATAAAGTGAACTTAAAAATAAGTGAACAAGCTTTACAAACATTAGCATCTTATGCAAGAAACGGCCGTGAATCAGTCAACTTAGTACAAACGACGGCGAGTCTTGCAATACAAGAAGAGCGCGATTATATTAAGGACGAAGATGTCGAGTGGGTTATCCAATCAAGTCAGTTAGTGCCGAGAATGGAAAGAAAAATCGGAGAAACAGCAAAGGTTGGTTTAGTTAATGGCTTGGCTGTTCATGGACCTAATTCCGGTGCTTTATTAGAGATTGAAGTTACTGTGATTCCTGCTAAAGAAAAAGGATCAATTAATATTACAGGAATTGTAGAAGAAGAAAGTATTGGCGGACAAGGAAAATCAATTCGAAGAAAGAGTATGGCACGTGGCTCAATTGAGAATGTGATTACAGTTCTTCGCTCAATGGGTGTACCTGCAGATGATTATGATATTCATGTGAACTTCCCTGGTGGTGTGCCGATTGATGGCCCATCTGCTGGGATTGCAATGGCTACAGGTATTTATTCAGCTATTTATAAACATCCAATAGACAATACAGTGGCAATGACAGGAGAAATTAGTATTCATGGTGCTGTTAAGCCTATTGGCGGAGTATATCCAAAAGTAAAAGCTGCTAAAAAAGCTGGTGCAAAGACGGTTATTATCCCTGAAGAGAATATGCAATCGATATTAAATGAGGTGGAAGGAATTCAAATTGTTACCGTTAAAACGTTGAATGAGGTGTTCGAGTTCGCCCTTCACAAAGAATATCAACATGAAAAGCCGTTAATTTCACCACTAGATGCGTCAGCGATTGATCTTGCTAAAAAGGAAAGTATGTGAGGTACTAATAACTTCGGCAACAACTGCCGGAGTTTTTCATTCCCTTCGTTTTAAAGTCCTATAAATAGGGAATGAAATAAGTAATTGTCAAGCTAGAAATGAAGAAAACAAACAAAACGGTTGTACTTTTTAACTCTTTTCGCAAACGAACTAGATTAAAAAAGTCGACACTGTGAAGTAAATAAGATAAAATTGTACAAAGAAAATGAATTGAAATCTTGATACATATGCATTTTGGAGGTGCAAGTATATGACGAATAAGAAAGAGATCATCGTCCCCCTCCTGCCGCTTCGAGGTTTGCTCGTTTATCCTACAATGGTCCTGCACTTAGATGTAGGTCGTGATAAATCAGTACAAGCACTTGAAAAAGCAATGGTAGATGACCATTTAATCTTTTTAACAACACAAAAGGACATTTCTATAGATGAGCCTGACAGCAATGATTTATATCATTTAGGTACTCTTACTCGGGTAAAACAGATGCTCAAATTGCCCAATGGTACGATTCGTGTACTAGTAGAAGGACTTAAACGTGCAAAAATCGCAGAGGTTTTAGATGATGAAGACTATTTTTCAGTAAAAGTTGAAGCATTCGAAGAGTCTGAATCTCGCGATGTAGAAGACCAAGCATTAATGCGTACTCTTTTAAGTCATTTTGAACAATACATAAAAGTATCTAAAAAAATATCAACAGAAACATTTACATCTGTTACAGATATTGAAGAACCCGGTCGTTTAGCTGATATTATTGCTTCTCATCTTCCTTTAAAACTTAAAGAGAAACAGGAAATCTTGGAGACGATTAATATAAAAGATCGTTTGAATCGTGTGATCAGCATTATTCATAACGAAAAAGAAGTGCTTAATTTAGAAAAGAAAATCGGTAATCGAGTAAAGAAATCGATGGAAAGAACGCAGAAAGAATATTATTTGCGCGAACAGATGAAAGCCATTCAAACCGAATTAGGTGATAAAGAAGGTAAAACAGGAGAAATTGCAGATTTAAAAGCGAAAATCACAGAAGCAAATATGCCTAGTAATGTAGAAAATACTGCATTAAAAGAGTTAAATCGTTACGAAAAGGTTCCTTCTAGTTCGGCAGAGAGCTCTGTTATTCGTAATTATATCGATTGGCTATTAGCTATACCTTGGTCTAAAGAAACGGTCGATGATTTAAACATCAACAAAGCAGAGAAAATCCTTGATCGAGATCATTATGGTTTAGAGAAAGTAAAAGAGAGAGTGCTTGAGTATTTGGCGGTTCAACAGTTAACGAACTCTTTAAAAGGCCCTATCCTCTGTCTCGTTGGACCTCCGGGTGTAGGGAAAACAAGTCTCGCGAAATCAATCGCCTCCTCACTCAACCGAAATTTTGTCCGGGTATCTTTAGGTGGTGTCCGTGATGAATCAGAAATTCGCGGTCATCGAAGAACATATGTTGGTGCAATGCCTGGTAGAGTGATCCAGGGGATGAAAAAAGCAGGAACAGTCAATCCAGTATTTTTATTAGATGAGATTGATAAAATGTCTAATGATTTTCGTGGAGACCCTTCATCAGCAATGCTTGAAGTATTAGATCCTGAGCAAAATCATAACTTCAGTGATCACTATATTGAAGAGACATATGATTTATCGAAAGTTATGTTCATTGCTACGGCTAACAATTTAAGTACAATTCCAGGACCATTATTAGATCGCATGGAAGTCATTTCAATTGCTGGTTATACAGAACATGAGAAGCTTCATATTGCCAAGGACCATCTTTTGCCAAAACAAATTAAAGAGCATGGTCTTTCGAAATCTCAATTGCAAGTGAGAGATGATGCTGTTCAAGCTGTTGTTCGTTATTATACTAGAGAAGCTGGTGTTAGGAGTTTAGAACGTCAACTGGCTAGTATTTGTAGAAAAACGGCAAAAATTATTGTATCAGAGACGAAAAAAAGAGTAGTAGTTACGGCGAAATCACTTGAAGATTTCTTAGGTAAGAAACGTTTTAGATACGGCCAAGCTGAATTAGAGGATCAAGTCGGTATCGCTACAGGACTTGCTTATACAACTGTAGGCGGAGATACACTTCAAATCGAAGTCTCTTTATCAAAAGGTAAAGGCAAGTTAGTCTTAACTGGTAAACTTGGTGATGTGATGAAAGAATCCGCTCAAGCAGCTTTTAGTTATGTGCGTTCAAATGCGAAGGAATTAGGGATTGATGAAAACTTTCATGAGAAATTCGATATTCATATTCACGTTCCAGAAGGGGCTGTTCCTAAAGATGGTCCATCTGCAGGAATCACAATGACTACTGCACTTGTTTCAGCATTAACCGGTGTACCAATTAGAAGAGAAGTAGGAATGACAGGTGAAGTAACGTTGCGTGGTCGTGTCTTACCTATCGGTGGATTAAAGGAGAAATCACTAAGTGCTCATCGGGCGGGATTAACGAAAATTATCTTACCAAAAGATAATGAAAAGGATATAGATGATATTCCAGAATCGATTCGTGAGGAACTTTCATTTGTGCTTGTATCCCATGTAGATGAAGTGCTTAAAGCAGCGTTAGTAGACGGGGTGGAACAATGAAGGTTGTAAGTTCAGATATTGTCATCAGTGCCGTAAAGCCTGAGCAATATCCAGATGTAGAGTTACCAGAATTCGCATTAGCAGGTCGATCGAATGTAGGAAAATCTTCTTTTATTAATAAAATGTTGAATCGTAAAGGATTAGCAAGAATATCTTCTAAGCCAGGAAAAACGCAAACATTAAACTTTTATCTTATTAATGAAATCTTACATTTTGTTGATGTACCAGGATATGGCTATGCAAAAGTGTCAAAAAAAGAAAGAGAAGCATGGGGGAAAATGATTGAGACATACCTCACTTCTCGAGAACAATTACGAGCGGTTGTTCTGATTGTGGATTTAAGACATCAGCCTACTAAAGATGATGTTATGATGTATGAATTCCTTAAACATTATGAGATTCCTTGTATCATTATTGCCACAAAAGCTGATAAAGTACCAAAATCGAAATGGCAGAAACATATTAAAGTGACGAGAGAAACCCTTGATGTTGACCCTAGTGACTCCCTTATCTTGTTCTCTTCAGAAACAGGAAAAGGGAAAGAAGAAGCATGGGCCGCTATGAAAGGATTGATGTAACCGGGTTCAAGGTTAATATCAAACAAACATTTAAAAAGGCGAACAAACCGGATGAAGCCGGATTTGTTCGCCTTTTTTTGTTAATGATTTCATTTGCTATATCTTTCATCTTGGTAGTATTCAATGGTTATCAAAATAAGTGAAAAGTTAATCATTTTTTTGAAGTTTACGTTTATTTTTCTGAATTTAGGGAAATTAGACTATGTACGTAAATTTCGGTTTACATAATTTCACTTGAATCAAGTGAGCCCTTCTCCCGCTATACTTAGTAATAGAGATGATATAGGAGGATACATGTTTAATAAGGAGGATAGAGTATAAGAGGGATGTGTGAGACTTTCTTACAGTTTTATATCTTAAAATATCATAAAATATGAATTTTGAGAATAATTTGTAAGAGTGGTAAGGTTGATAGCGTATATGAAAAAAGAACATACAAGGGGGATATTTTACTAGTGAAAAAGATACTTAAGGGAATGATTGTTGCTGCATCTGTAGCTGTATTAGCTGCATGTGGCTCAAATGAAGAAGCGAGTAGTGGAGGAATGGATTTAGCAGAGGAAGGGAAATTCACTTATGCTTCATCGGGAGAATTTAATCCATTTAGTGTAACGCAAGATGATGGTTCAATGACAGGTTTCGACATTGAAGTAGCAGAAGCAGTTGCAAAAGAGCTAGGACTAGAACCAGTGCAGCAAAAATTTAAATTCGGTGGAATTGTTGAAGGTGTAAAATCAGGACGTTTTGATGCGGCTGTTGCTAGTCATACAATAACAGAAGAAAGATTACAAGCTGTTGATTTCTCGATTCCTTACTATTATTCAGGCCCACAAATTTATGTGAGACCGGATAGTGATGTAGAAACATTAGAAGATTTAGAAGGTCTTGAAGTAGCTGTAGCTAAAGGAACAACGTATCAAAAAACAGTATCAGAAGTTACTGATAATATTAAGTTTTATGATAGCGATGTCGTAGCACTTGAGGCTTTATCTAATGGAAAGCATGATGCTGTAATTACCGATTTTGTTACAGGTAAAGAAGCGATCGGTGCGGGTATGAATATTGAGGGAAAACAGCTTTTAGAAAAAAGTGAGCAAGCGATTGCTGTAGCCAAAGACAATGAAGAGCTACTTGAAAAAATTAACGATGCATTAGAGAAGCTTCATGAAGATGGAACCTTGACTGAAATTAGCAAGGAATATATCGGCGAAGATATTACTGTAGAATCAGAAGAATAATTTTCTGTTGGCGAATGCATCTCCGTTTATTGCGTATGCATTCGCCTCTTGTATCTAAAGAGAAAATACATTTTACCTTAAGGAGGAAATATGGACATACTAACAACGTTTGTTGACACCTTCCCAATGTTTTTTGAGGGAATGCTCCTAACTTTTCAATTAACAATAGTCTCAATTTTTATTGCTATTTTTATCGGTCTCTTTTTTGCTATGTTAAAGATATCTAAAGTGAAAGTATTAGAGTGGATTGCGGACCTCTATATCTTCTTAGTCAGAGGAACACCTCTCGTTGTGCAAATCTTTATCTTTTATTTCGGTTTAACTTCATTAAATATTTCCGGTTTTTGGTCCGTTGTTTTAGGTTTAGCTTTCCATAATGGTGCCTATATTGCAGAGATTTTCAGAGGAGCCATTCAATCTATTGAAAGTGGTCAAATGGAGGCAGGTCGTTCCCTAGGGATGAGTGCAGGCTTAACAATGAGAAGAATTATTTTACCACAAGCAAGCAGACGCGCTTTGCCACCACTCGGGAACCAATTTATTATTGCGTTAAAGGATTCTTCACTAGCTTCGTTTGTAGGTGTCTATGAGCTCTTTAATATTGCCACAACACAAGGATCAATCAATTATGATTATATGACTTACTTATTGATTGTTGCCGTCTATTATTTAGTGCTTGTTCTTCTATTTACAGTGATTGTGAACCTTGTTGAGAAGAAAATGTCTAATAGTGAGCGATAGAAAGGGATGAATATAGATGAGTGAATCAGTTATGATTAGTATAGAGAAATTAAATAAGTCTTTTGGTGATCTTCATGTATTAAAAGATATTGATTTTACAGTAAAAGAAAGCGATGTTGTTTGTCTAATAGGTGCCAGTGGTTCTGGTAAAAGCACATTACTAAGATGTCTTAACTTTCTAGAATTAAAAGATAGTGGAACAATTACATTAGAGGGTGAAGTAATAGAAAAAGACTCTCATGACTTAAATGAAATTAGACAGAGAGTTGGAATGGTGTTTCAGCACTTTCATCTCTTCCCTCATAAAACAGTCATACAAAATATAATGGAAGCACCGATGCAAGTGAAAAAATTATCGAAAAAGGATGCAGAGGAACAAGCGTTAGTACTCTTAGATAAAGTTGGCTTATCGGATAAGAAAGATGTTTACCCATCTAAACTATCAGGTGGTCAAAAACAGCGTGTTGCCATTGCAAGGGCATTAGCGATGAAGCCGGATGTAATGCTGTTTGATGAACCAACTTCTGCACTAGACCCAGAATTAGTTGGTGAAGTGTTAGCAACAATGAAAGAACTTGCTGAAGAAGGAATGACGATGATTGTCGTCACGCATGAAATGGGATTTGCGCGGGAAGTGGCAGATTGGGCAGTGTATATGCATGATGGTAAAATCGTTGAAGTCGGTCATCCTGAAGAGTTATTTAATCATCCAAAGGAAGAAAGAACGAAAAGCTTCCTAGATTCTGTTCTTTAAAAAGAGTTAATTACTAAAACGAAAAAAACGAACATTTTCTTTGCAGATATGTTCGTTTTTTCAATGGAAGTTTCTAATAGATTATTTTCTTTTAATAAGGAAAAAGAGGCCAATGATAATAAAAATAGCAGGCCAGAATTTCGTTATGTATGAAACGATTTCACCGTAGCTACCTGCATATTGCAAAATTTTTTCATAAAATAATAAAGTAATGGCTAATACTAACATAAGAAACCCTTGCAAGAGGCCATTGCCTGTTTTTAAGTAATATAATAAAAAGGCAAGGGCAATAATAAGGACAAAGGCACCAATATGATTAGGCCATATGCTTAAACGATCAACAATGATGAAATGTAAACCAAACCCAAAGAGAATCACACCGGGAAATATAGCATTATATTCTTTACCGCTATATGCTTGGAGTAAAAAGGCCAAACCTGTAATAGCTAGTAATACTGGCCAGGTCAATAACGATTGTAAACTCTCAACCTGTAATTGCTGAATGAGAAAGAAACAGCCGTAGCCTATTAATATAATACCGGCAAATAGTCGTTGACTTTTCATTTATTCACCACTTTCAGTTAGGTACACTTGAATATTAGGCAGTTTTTTGGTATTGTACATAGTGGAGTGTTTATGATAATAAATATCAAATTATAATAGTTTTAAAGTAATCATTTACTACTCAAATATCATATCATATGTGTTCATACTCTGTTCACATTTTTTCGAAAAAGCTTGTAAAGATAATGTTATAATATATGTATGTATTTATGCAATTTTTTTGGGGGGTCTACTAAAAATGCATATCGTGGTCGTTGGTCTAAATTATAAAACAGCCCCTGTGGAAATTAGAGAAAGATTAACATTCGATCCTTCTCAATTGGGTGAAGCAATGCAAGCATTGCAACAAAAGAAAAGCATCTTGGAAAATGTAATTCTATCCACATGTAATCGGACCGAAATTTATGCGGTTGTCGATCAACTGCATACAGGGAGATATTATATTAAAGAATTTTTAGCCGATTGGTTTCAAATAGATCAAAATGAATTTTCGCCCTTTCTTTTTATTTATGAACATGATGGTGCGATAGAGCATTTATTTAAAGTCGGTAGTGGATTAAACTCAATGGTTCTAGGAGAAACTCAAATTTTGGGCCAAGTTCGCTCTAGCTTTTTGCAAGCGCAAGTTGAACATACAACTGGAACAATATTCAACCAATTATTTAAGCAGTCCATTACATTTGCTAAAAAAGCACATTCCGAAACAGATATTGGTGCAAATGCTGTATCTGTCAGTTATGCTGCAGTTGAGCTTGCTAAGAAAATATTCGGTCTTATTACGAATAAGCAAGTACTTATTCTTGGAGCAGGTAAAATGGGCGAATTAGCGATACAACATCTTCATGCAAATGGTGCGAATGTTACGGTTATTAATCGTACTTTTGAGAAAGCGAAAAATTTAGCACACCGCTATGAAGGACAAGCGAAATTAATGCAAGAATTACAATGTGCATTAGTGGAAGCCGATATCGTGATCTCTTCTACAGGTGCAAACAGTTATATGATTACAAAAGAGATGATGGCAGATGTAGAAAGATTGCGGAAAGGTAAGCCATTATTTATGGTCGATATTGCTGTTCCACGTGATTTAGATCCAGCACTCGCTGATTTAGATAGCGTTTTCTTATATGATATTGATGATCTAGAAGGTATTGTTGAAGCGAATTTGCAAGAACGTAAAAAAGCAGCGGCGAAAATTCAATTATTAATCGAAAGTGAAATCGTTGAATTTAAGCAATGGCTTAAACTTCTAGGGGTTGTACCTGTCATCTCTGCTTTAAGAGAGAAAGCTCTTGCTATTCAGGCTGACACAATGAAAAGTTTGGAAAGAAAGCTTCCTAACCTAACAGAACGTGAAAGAAAAGTGGTTAGCAAGCACACGAAGAGTATTGTGAACCAAATGTTGAAAGATCCTGTATTACAGGCAAAAGAATTGGCAGGACATAAAAATGCTGATAAAGCATTAGAATTGTTCGTGAAAATATTTAATATAGAAGATCTTGTTGTCCAGCAAATTGAAAAACAAGAACAACCAAAATCAGATCGTGTAAAGGTGCAACAGACATCCTTTCAATCATAAAAAGGGGTACTGTCCATGTTTGATATCTATATGGCACGCCTGCATGAATTTACTGTCGTTCTTTATGCAGCGAGTGTACTTCTCTACTTTATTGACTTTTTAGCAAGTAACCGGAAGGCCAATCGTGTCGCCTTCTGGTTACTTGCATTTGTATGGGGATTACAGACGGTATTCTTATTACTCTATATGTGGAATACGGGTAGGTTCCCTGTGTTAACGATATTTGAAGGTTTATACTTCTACGCATGGGTACTTATTACATTTTCTTTAATTATTAATCGCATTATGAAAGTTGATTTTATCGTTTTCTTCACAAATGTACTTGGTTTTTTTATTATGGCTTTACATACATTTGCGCCTATTGAGATTGAATCAGATGTGCTGGCGAATCAATTGATGTCTGAGCTCCTCTTTTTTCATATTATTGGTGCGATTCTCTCATATGGTGCTTTTTCATTGTCATTTGTATTTGCTCTTTTATATTTGATTCAATATGATTTGTTGAAGAGGAAAAAGTGGGGTTCAAGGCTTATTCGAATTGCGAATTTATCACAACTAGAAAAAATGTCTTATCTATTTGCTAGTATAGGGGTGCCTATGTTAGTGATTAGTTTAATATTAGGGATACAATGGGCTTATATGAAATTACCAAATATGGTATGGTTGGATTCAAAAGTGCTTGGTTCCTTATTGGTACTCATTTTGTATAGTATTTACTTATATTTAAAGGTTGGCAGAGGAATGAGTGGTAAATCACTTGCTACTTGGAATGTGGCTGCTTTCCTTGTTGTATTAATTAATTTTTTCTTATTTGGAAGGTTATCTTCTTTCCATTTCTGGTATGAATAAGAAAAGGAATATGTTTTAAAGAATAGGGAGGCTGTCATGAGAAAAATAATTGTCGGTTCAAGAAGAAGTAAGCTTGCGTTAACACAAACAAATTGGGTGATTGATCAGTTACGCCGTTTGAATCCTGCAGTTGACTTTGAAGTAAAAGAAATTGTGACAAAAGGAGATAAAATCCTGGATGTTACCCTTTCAAAGGTAGGAGGAAAAGGCCTATTCGTTAAAGAAATTGAACAAGCGATGTTAGATAAGGAAATTGACATGGCTGTACATAGTATGAAGGACATGCCAGCTGTCTTACCTGAAGGATTGACAATTGGTTGTATTCCGGAAAGAGAAGACTATCGAGATGCACTTATTTCCAAAGGCCATGTGAAATTAGCTGACTTAAAACCAGGTGCAATTGTCGGGACAAGTAGTTTAAGAAGAGGTTCACAAATTTTGGCTAAAAGACCAGATTTGGAAATTAAATGGATTCGAGGGAATATTGATACACGTCTTGCTAAACTTGAAACAGAAGAATATGATGCCATTATTCTTGCTGCTGCCGGCCTATCAAGAATGGGATGGACGAAGGAGATCGTTACAGAATTTATTGATCCAGATATTTGTTTACCAGCTGTTGGTCAAGGTGCACTCTCTATTGAATGTAGAGAAGATGATCATGAACTAAGAAGGCTTTTAGATGCATTCACTTGTGAGGAAACGAAAAGAACAGTGCTGGCCGAGCGTGCATTTCTTCATAAAATGGAGGGTGGTTGCCAAGTGCCGATTGCAGGCTTTGCCCGTTTAACTGAGAATGGAGAAGTAAGTTTGACTGGTTTAGTTGGCTCTCCAGATGGCCGTACGATTTATAAAGATATGGCTGTTGGTGATGATCCTGAGACAATAGGGTATCAAGTAGCAGAAAACTTATCGGAATTAGGTGCAAAAGCCTTAATTGATGCTGTCAAAGAGGAGTTAGACGAAGGATGATTCATGAGGACAGTGCCCTACATGGAATGTCTGTCCTTATTCCCCGAAGTAAAGATCAATCGGAGGCTAGTGGTGATTTGGTCAGATCCCTTGGTGGACATCCAGTAATTATCCCATTAATTTCGTTTAGAGAAACAACAGAAGCCCATTCTTTAAAAAACCTTGATTTCACACAATATCAATGGATTATTTTTACAAGCAGTGTGTCAGTTGAGGTGTTTTTTACATATGTGTCACAGAAGACAAACTTACCGAAGTTGGCCGTTATAGGAAAGAAAACAGCTGAAAAGTTATCACAATATGACTTGAAAGCTGATTTCATACCTACGGAATTTGTGGCTGAAACATTTACCCTTGAATTTTTAACAATTTTAGGGGATGAACAAAATATATTCTTGCCTAAGGGCAACTTGGCCCGAGATTATATTAAGCAAAGGCTTATGGAAGCAAAGCATAGAGTGACTGAACGAATCGTTTATGAAAATTTTTTTCCTAATGAGAGTAAACAATTATTAACGGGTCGTTTATTGAATGAGGGCATTGATATACTATTATTTACTAGCCCATCAACGATTGATCATTTTATGGAAATCGTAGAGCGTCATGATTTGAAGAATCAAATAAGGAAGAGTATCATCGGTTGTATAGGACCAATAGCTGCAAAAAGAGCAGAATTTTACGGTTTGAAGGTACATGCTGTACCAACTATATATACATTTAAACATTTAATTAAGGAAGTAGTAAAAGTCATTTCTTAATCAAGTTGGAGGTAGTACAAATGGATAGTCAATTTAATCGTCATCGCCGTTTACGTCGGACAGCTAATATGCGCAATCTAGTAAGAGAAACACATCTACATGTGGAGGATTTTATTTATCCAATTTTTGTTGCAGAAGGACAAGACATAAAAAAAGAAATTCCTTCTATGCCAGGCATTTATAATTTATCATTAGACCATTTAACTGAAGAGATGGATGAGGTTGTATCTCTAGGTATCCAATCTGTTTTATTATTTGGTGTTCCTCTTGAAAAGGATGCTTGTGGTACGCAGGCGTATCATGACCATGGAATTGTCCAAGAAGCAACAAGATTAATCAAGGAAAAGTATCCAGAAATTTTGGTCGTTGCAGATACTTGTCTTTGTGAGTATACTGACCATGGTCATTGTGGTTTGATTGAAAATGGCGAAATATTAAATGACGCTTCATTAGAATTACTTGTGCAAACAGCAATTAGTCAAGCAAAAGCAGGCGCAGATATTATTGCTCCTTCTAATATGATGGATGGATTTACAGTCGCTATTCGTGAGGGCCTTGATGAGGCAGGCTTTGAGCATATACCTGTTATGTCTTATGCAGTTAAATATGCGTCTGCTTTTTACGGACCATTTAGGGATGCTGCTGGCAGTACACCACAATTTGGTGATCGGAAATCATACCAAATGGACCCTGCAAACCGCTTAGAAGCAATGAGAGAGGCAGAATCAGATTTAATGGAAGGTGCAGACTTCCTCATTGTAAAGCCTGGGATGCCTTATCTTGATATTGTTCGCGATGTGAAAAACAATATTAATTTACCACTTGTTACTTATAATGTAAGTGGCGAATACTCGATGGTAAAGGCCGCTGCACAAAATGGCTGGATTGACGAAGAAAGAATCGTGCTTGAGATGTTAACAGGGATGAAAAGAGCTGGTAGTGATTTAATTATTACTTATCATGCAAAAGATGCTGCCAAATGGATGAACTCACACAAATAAGAAAAGAGGGATGTTTATGCGTTCATATGAAAAGTCACAAGCCGCATTTAAAGAAGCAGTTAAATTGATGCCTGGTGGAGTAAACTCCCCAGTGCGTGCTTTTAAATCGGTTGATATGGATCCGATTTTTATGGAGAAGGGCCAAGGGTCCAAAATCTATGATATTGATGGTAATGAATATATTGATTATGTCCTTTCATGGGGACCACTCATTTTAGGACATGCTAATGAAAAAGTTGTTTCTGCGGTGAAGGAAGTTGCCGAAAATGGCACAAGTTTCGGGGCGCCAACGTTGATTGAAAATGAATTAGCACAGCTCGTCATCGATCGTGTTCCTTCAATTGATGTGATTCGTATGGTTTCATCAGGTACAGAAGCAACGATGAGTGCATTAAGATTAGCTAGAGGTTTCACAGGACGCAATAAAATAGTTAAATTTGAAGGCTGTTATCACGGTCATGGAGATTCTCTCTTAATTAAAGCCGGTTCTGGTGTAGCTACACTTGGATTGCCTGATAGTCCTGGTGTGCCTGAAGGTATTGCAAAGAATACGATTACAGTTCCATACAATGATCTTGAAGGTGTGAAATACGCTTTTGAACAATTTGGTGAAGATATCGCTGCCATCATTGTTGAACCTGTTGCTGGTAATATGGGAGTTGTTCCACCAGTAGAAGGATTTTTACAAGGGTTACGTGATGTGACAACTGAATACGGTGCCCTTCTTATTTTTGATGAGGTAATGACAGGTTTCCGTGTTGATTATAACTGTGCCCAAGGTTTCTTCGGCGTTACACCTGATTTAACTTGCTTAGGAAAAGTAATAGGTGGTGGACTGCCTGTTGGTGCTTACGGTGGTAAACGAGAAATTATGGAGCAGGTTGCACCAAGTGGCCCGATTTATCAGGCAGGTACATTATCAGGTAACCCGCTTGCGATGGCTGCAGGTTATGCAACATTAAGTCAATTAACACCGGATACGTATGCTAACTTTATTAAGAAAGCTGATAAACTCGAATTAGGCTTGAGAACAGCAGCAGAAAAATATGAGATTCCACATACAATTAACCGGGCAGGATCGATGATTGGTCTATTTTTTACAAATGAAGATGTCATTAATTATGATCAAGCGAGAACGTCTAATCTTGACTTCTTTGCCTCTTATTATCGTGAAATGGCACTTCAAGGCGTATTCCTTCCACCATCACAATTTGAAGGTTTATTCCTGTCTACAGCATTAACGGATGAAGATATTGATCAAACAATTGCCGCAGCTGAAAAGGCATTTGCGAAATTGAAATAAGTTTTTAGCGAACAAATTCCGGAATGGAATTGTTCGCTTTTTTATTCTCAATCGAAAGATGTCAATCTTTTAGAGAGTAGGGCAAAGAGAAGAGCAACGGTAGACAGAATGAGAAAAAGAGAGTTTGGTGCATTGAAATGGCTCACATCGAAAAATAGTCAAAGTGGAGAGTGGGAAAGATGTGAGATTTTAAATTCACAACCCCTAAATTAATCTATTTCTCTTTAACAATATAGTTATTCTATCGAAGACGCGCTCCTTTCTAAGTAAAGTAATCATAATTCACTTTTCCTCCTCATAAAGTGTAAGAGAAAAGATGTTATTGTTTTGATGATATGGGAGGAGGAGTCGAATATGTCTCAAGGAAATCCGTCGAACTTGCGGTTTTCATTAGAGGAATCCGTTTGGTTTCAAAAAGGACAGGAAGTATCACAATTACTTTCGATTTCACTTGATCCGAATATAACGATTCAGGATAGTGAGCAGTATGTAACGATTCAAGGTGCACTAGAACTAACAGGCGAATATCATCGTGATGAATCAACCGAGGACAGTATGAATGAACCGCCATCTACATTAAGGTTTATCCAATCTGTGGAAGAAAGGGAAGAGGGGGTATGTGAGTTTACACACTACTTTCCTGTAGATATTACGATCCCGAATAACCGTATTGAGAGATTGGATGATATTGATGTCCAAGTAGAGTCATTTGATTATATGTTTCCTGAAAGAAGTTGCATGAAACTCCATGCTAATTTGACGATATCTGGTTTGTATGGTGACCAACAGCATGTGGCATATACTGAGGATGAGAATAACGTGCTTGAGCTTGATACGGTAGAACGTTCAACGGTTCAGGATCAAGAAGAAGAAGAAGAAGACACCAGTCGTGAAGAAGAACAAACAGAAATTAACTTCTCCCTACCAGAGGAGAATGAAAAAGATGAAGATGTGTTTGTTGCTGAAGCCAAGCAGGAGCCAGAAGTGGTTGAAGAAGAACCGGTATTAAATCGATCCTTACCTATTCTTGAGCCTCAAGAAGAAGAACCCATTGATATGCCAGAGGTTTCTTTTATAGCTAATCGATATGAAGAGAAAAAGCAGGAAGCAGAAGAGATTTTTGAGGTTAAGCAAGTAGAAGAAACAAAACCAGTTCAAGAGCTTGAAGAAGTGACAGATGAGCTTGAATCCTCTTCAGAAGAAGTGAAACCACAAAAGAAAAAAGTAAAAGGCAAGAAAAGCATGAGTTTGACGGAATTTTTTGCTCGTAAAGAAGATGAAGAACAATTGACGAAGGTTAAGGTATGTATTGTCCAGCCTAATGATACGATTGATCTTATTTCAGAAAGATATGATGTGACACCACAAACATTAATGAGAGCCAATCAACTAGAATTGAATCAAGAAGTGCATGAAGGCCAAGTTTTATATATCCCTGTAGCTGTTACAAACTAGCGGGTAAGGGGGCACATTATGAGCAGATCTCCATCGGTCTGCTCGCATTTTTATCAGTGTCACTTGTTTACTTACACAGTTTAGGTAAGTGAGGAAAGAGAGTGGTCTAAGTGGCAAAGGAAAATAGATTAAAAAAATATGGTCCAATCTTAAAACACTATGCACTTGAGCCTAATTTCATCGAAAGTTTTGGTAGCGTTCAAAAAGTTTACTCTAGCAAAGGTGTTTTTTCTTTGAAAAAAATAAAAGCAAATCATGGTGCGGACTTCATACGTTATATTCAACAATTATACCAAATGGGGTACAACCGGATCGTCCCGATTTATCCGACGGTTGATGGTAGGTATGCCGTTTTACACAACCAAAAGCTGTATTATTTAATGCCTTGGCTACCTAATGAGATTAAAGAAGATCAATTTGAACGGCATCAACAAATGTTTAGAGAACTTGCTCGCTTGCATGTCTTAAGTACGAAAGAAGTGGAAGTTTCTAAGGAAGAACGTGAAGAGCATTATGAAAATACGTTACTAGAATGGGAAAAGCAGAGTGAATTTTTGGATGGTTTTATTGAAACATGTGAATCTAGGGAATATTTATCTCCTTATGAATTGATGTTTACACAATATTATAATGATATCGCTCAAGCGTTAACTTTCTCAACCAAGAAGTTAAAGGATTGGTACGAAAAAACGAAGGAAGAGGAAAAAGTTCGTACAGCTGTTATACATGGAAAAATTTCTACCGAACATTTCTTGTATGATGAGCGCGGATATGGCTATTTTTTGAATTTTGAAGAAGCGAAGAGAAGTTCACCTATGCATGATCTTCTTCCGTTCTTATCAAGGTCTTTAAAAACCTTTCCAAAGCGTGCCGACGATGCTGTCGATTGGATTTACACTTATTTTAAGCATTATCCGTTTAGAGAAGATGAAATGCTGTTATTTCAAAGTTATTTTGCTCATCCAGGGCCTGTCATTCGCGCAGCAGAAAAATATCATAATGGTAAGTCAAAAAAGAATGAAAGAAAGCATGTAGAGCATATACAAAGGCAATTTTGGTTATTAAAAAATACGGAATATGTGGCCATGAGAATTGATGAAATTGAGCGTCAGAAAAAACAAGCACAAGAAGCAGCTGAGAAAGCGAATGCAGAACAAGAAGGAGCCCAAAATGGATAAAAACTGGGCTCCTATATTCATTTTAAGAGAATCCAAATGAAAATTAAACGCCCTCTGTAAAAGCAAGGTCTATATCTTAGAGTATACCTTTCTACCTCTCCTCGAAAGTTTACATTTAGGTTGTGGATTTCTCTTTTGCATCCTCATCCCGCGCATAATTGCCTCATACATAGGCAGGCTCAAAATATGAGCAATTTTTTTAAAGGTTTGTTCCCTTTTTTCATTATCATGTATATAATAAAAAAAATTGGTCATCCTTATTGACTATAGTGACTGTTTTTAGGTAGTATTACTTTATATTCAAACAAATGAAAAGCTTTGATAGGGAAGAGTACATTGGCGCTTTGCTTTAAGAGAGGAAAATCAATTGCTGTGAGATTTTCTAAGCGAACCCATTGGAAGGTCGCCCTGGAGCTTCTTTCGTGAACGTAGGTTCTATTATTAGCGAAAGACGGGAACGCCGTTATCCATTCGAGAGTCAATTACTAAAGTTTATGGTAATTGAAAAAAAGGTGGTACCGCGGAAGCAACTCCATTCGTCCTTTTTGTGACGAGTGGAGTTTTTTATTTTGCTTTTGTTTGATTGTTAACGATAAGCGAATGTGAGAAAGGATGAATAGGCGATGGAAGAGAATAATATCACGATGCCAACAAAATATGACCCTCAGTCTATTGAACAAGGTCGTTATGATTGGTGGTTAAAAGGAAAATATTTTGAGGCAAAAGATGATCCGGAGAAAAAACCTTATACTATTGTGATACCGCCACCAAAT
Source organism: Cytobacillus kochii (assembly GCF_020171845.1). Classification (GTDB taxonomy): domain Bacteria; phylum Bacillota; class Bacilli; order Bacillales; family Cytobacillaceae; genus Cytobacillus; species Cytobacillus kochii. The sequence continues at coordinate 165,487 of NZ_JAIVAM010000003.1, forward strand.
GTAACGGGAAGATTGCATCTTGGTCATGCATGGGATACAACGCTTCAAGATATTTTGACGAGAATGAAGCGCATGCAAGGCTATGATGTTCTGTGGTTACCTGGTATGGACCATGCAGGTATTGCTACTCAAGCAAAGGTTGAGCAAAAACTTCGTGAAGAAGGAAAAAGCCGTTATGATTTAGGTCGAGAAGCCTTTGTAGAAGAAACGTGGAAATGGACGAATGAATATAAAGGACATATTAGACAACAATGGTCTAAGCTTGGTCTCGGTCTAGATTATAACCGTGAACGCTTTACATTAGATGAAGGGTTATCAGATGCTGTACAAGAAGTCTTCGTTGCTTTATATAATAAAGGCTTGATTTATAGAGGCGAGTATATTATTAACTGGGACCCTTCTACTAAAACAGCTTTATCTGATATAGAAGTTATCCATAAAGATGTGCAAGGTGCGTTCTATCATATGCGCTATCCATTAACAGATGGTAGCGGCCATATTGAAATTGCGACAACAAGACCTGAAACGATGTTAGGTGATACAGCGGTTGCCGTTCACCCTAAAGATGAGCGTTATCAACATTTGATCGGTAAAACGGTGAAACTGCCTATAACTGGAAGAGAAATTCCGATTGTTGCAGATGATTATGTTGACATGGAATTTGGTTCAGGAGCAGTGAAAATTACACCAGCTCATGACCCGAATGACTTTGAAATTGGTAATCGTCATAACTTAACAAGAATTCTAGTAATGAATGAAGACGGGTCAATGAATGAGAATGCTGGCAAATATCAAGGGTTAGATCGTTTTGAATGCCGTAAACAAATCGTTAAAGATTTGCAAGAAGAAGGTATTCTTTTTGAAATTGAAGAGCATCTTCATTCTGTGGGTCATTCAGAACGTAGTGGGGCGGTTGTAGAACCTTATTTATCTACACAATGGTTTGTAAAAATGCAACCACTTGCGGATGCGTCGGTTGATTTGCAAAAGGGTGAAGATAAAGTCAACTTCGTTCCAGATCGTTTTGAAAATACGTATTTACGCTGGATGGAAAATATTCGTGATTGGTGTATTTCTCGTCAACTATGGTGGGGTCATCGCATCCCAGCTTGGTATCATAAGGAAACAGGTGAAGTATATGTAGGAACAGAAGCACCGAGTGATAGTGAGAACTGGAAACAAGATGAAGATGTGCTTGATACATGGTTTTCATCCGCGTTATGGCCATTCTCCACATTAGGTTGGCCGAATGAAGAAAGTGCTGATTTTAAACGCTATTATCCGACTGATGCGTTAGTAACCGGCTATGATATCATTTTCTTCTGGGTATCTAGAATGATTTTCCAAGGTATTGAATTTACTGGTGGTCGTCCATTTAAAGATGTACTTATTCATGGATTGGTTCGCGATGCGGAAGGTCGTAAGATGAGTAAGTCACTAGGTAATGGCGTTGATCCAATGGATGTAATTGAGAAATACGGTGCAGACTCCTTGCGCTATTTCTTATCAACAGGAAGCTCACCAGGCCAGGATCTGCGTTTCAGCTTTGAAAAAGTAGAATCTACGTGGAATTTTGCCAATAAAATATGGAACGCTTCTCGATTTGCCTTAATGAACATGAATGGATTAACTTATGATGAAATTGATTTAACCGGTGAAAAATCGGTTGCAGATAAATGGATTTTAACTCGCTTAAATGAAACAATTGAAACGGTAACAAGGTTGTCCGATCGTTATGAGTTTGGTGAAGTGGGCAGAATCCTCTATAACTTCATTTGGGATGATTTCTGTGACTGGTATATTGAAATGGCAAAACTGCCATTATACGGTGAAGATGAAGCAGCTAAACAGACAACAAGATCTGTTCTCGCTTATGTACTAGACCAAACAATGAGATTATTGCATCCATTCATGCCGTTTATTACAGAGGAAATCTGGCAAAACCTTCCTCATAAAGGAGAATCGATTACAGTTGCCTCTTGGCCGACTGTGAATGAAGAGCTTTCCGATAAGGCAGCAGCAGAAGAAATGAAACTGCTTGTAGAAATTATTCGTTCTGTACGTAATATTCGTGCAGAGGTAAACACACCATTGAGTAAGAAGATTGATATGCTCATCAAAACAAAAGATGAAAAAGTACAGAAGGTTTTAAGTAAAAATGTTGGTTATATTGAACGCTTCTGTAACCCTGAGCAATTAACCATTGCGATTGATGCAAAAGCACCTGATAAGGCGATGACAGCGATTGTTACTGGAGCAGAAATTATTCTGCCATTAGCAGGTTTAATTAATATTGATGAAGAAATTGCTCGTTTACAAAAAGAATGGGATAAGTTAAATAAAGAAGTAGAACGTGTTCAGAAAAAATTAAGCAATGAAGGTTTTATTAAGAAAGCACCTGAAAAAGTGATCGCTGAAGAAAAAGCGAAAGAACAAGATTATAGCGAAAAACGTTCAGCAGTTGAAGCAAGAATGAACGAATTAAAAGGTGAATAAGGTATAATAGGAGAGGAGGCGAAATATCGTCTCCTCTTATAATGGTTATATTAATAAAGGTGGCAGATAGAAATGTTTACAACATATGAAGAAGCAATTGGTTGGATTCATTCTCGTCTTCGTCTTGGGATCAAACCAGGATTACAAAGGATGGAATGGATGATGGAAAAGTTGAATCATCCAGAAAGAAGACTGAAGGTTATACATATAGGGGGAACGAATGGTAAAGGTTCGACACTAGCTTATATCCACTCAATCCTTGAAGCAGAAGGGATTATGGTAGGTACATTTACTTCTCCATATATAGAGCAATTCAATGAACGGATTACATTAGGCGGCAAGCCGATTTCTGATAAAGATATTGTCCAGCTAGTGAATGATATTTATCCACTTGCAGTAGAGCTCGAAGGATCAGAACTAGGAGAGCCATCTGAATTTGAAATTATAACAACAATGGCGATTCATTATTTTGCCCATATTGAACCGGTTGATATTGCTTTGTTTGAAGTAGGATTAGGTGGCAGACTAGATTCAACAAATGTCCTTCATCCCCTATTATCTATCATTACAAATATCGGTCTTGATCACACAGCGATATTAGGTGATACGATTGAGAAGATTGCCTCTGAAAAAGCTGGGATTATAAAGCCTGGAACACCAATTATTACTGGTGTTAAGCAAGATGAGGCAGTGGCTGTTATCGAAAAGACAGCAAAAGAAAAACATGCAAAACTTTATCAAGCAAATAAGCAATTCCAAGCGGAGCATATCGTATCGACAGAAGTAGGTGAGTCCTTTTCTTTTCAGAATACATTTAGTCAAAGAGACTATTTAGAAATATCGATGCCAGGTGTTCATCAAGTAGAAAATGCCAGCTTGGCGTTGATGGCGATTGATTTTCTGAATCAATATTTTTCCTTTGTGATTTCAGAAGAAAGCATAGGGAGAGGCTTGAAGAAAACGTATTGGCCCGGTCGTTTTGAGCGCGTGGCAACAGGCCCACTAACGATTTTAGACGGAGCACATAATGAAGAAGGAATGGCTGCTGTTTGTGACGAATTAGAAAAGCGCTATCACGATCGTGATATTTATTTTATTTTTGCAGCATTAAAGGACAAACCACTGCAAGGCATGATTCAAAGAATGGAGGATTGTGCGAAAGCGATTACTTTTGTAGGTTTTGATTTCCCTCGTGCGGCAAAAGCTGAGGAACTGTCTGCAATCAGTCAAAAGAATCATCATTTAGTTACAGCTGATTGGCAAGAAGCAATAAAAGAAACGAAAGAAATGATGCGTGAAAATGATGTTTTAGTGATTACAGGTTCCCTATACTTTATTTCTGAAGTAAAGCGTTTTTTCGCTCATCAATAATGATTGGTTACGATGGATATTGCTCGTAGCCGTATAAGTAAAGGGCGTCAAATAGCTTTTAGAATCGCCCTTTACTTTTTAGTTGACCAACATGAATAGAGCATCATTATGTGTCTTATTCAAGAGGGAAATCCTTTTCTTGAGCAAAAAAATCACTAATCGGGATATAGTTCACTGTTGTTCCCCCACTCATAAGGTAAACGCCATTTTTAGCAATGATACTACCATTAAATTCTCCTCCATAAAAGGTTACACTTCCATATGGAGCAAATACGACTCCGCTAAATCGTTCAATCCATTGACTTTGTGAACCGATATATACATCACCGGTAGCAATAATTACTGCTTTTGAAAAGGAGTTTATATAACGGTATTTTTCGTCAAGATATGGAGAAATGGTAATATCTCCTCCAAATAATTTCATATTTTCACTTTTTACTGAGGAACCATAGCCATTTGCTTCATACCATCCTGCTGGTTTGGTTTTAAGAAGAGGGTAAGAAGGGATGCTACAACTCGTTAACTTTTCTAAAGATGTTCCTTTTTGATAAGCGGATAAATTTATATTATTCGGATGATACAATTCTCCAACATATGTTGCTAAAGCGGAAGGAGAAAAGGATGGAGTCCAATCAACCGTCAAGTCTTGATGAGAAAAAAGCGCCTTCTCAAAGTAAGCATCTTTGATGTAAGTGTCACCACCAATATGTACGATATCTTTATATGTTCCTCCAGGTAACACTGCATCCTTCATTATGGTTAGAGGTTGATAAAAAGTCGTATCCTTAATATTGGCCCTTCCATTCACAACGGTATGACCATATATAGAACGTCCACCTGTGGCTGAAAAGTCGCCGTTAATACAAACTTGCCCTGGCTTTGAGGCTGATCCTAATCCTGCACTACCTCCTTGTAAATTTACATCTCCATCTATAAATAGATTAGAAACACTACTTAAGGCCCCGCCATTAATGTGGGTAGTTTTTAATGAATCCCCAATATATATGGTTGCATCGCTACCATTGATTCGGTTACCATGAAAGGCAAATGAGGAACCATGGATAAATAGTTGACTTTCAATCATACATTGATAGAAGCTGTCAGAGCAAGTAGAATTTTCTCCTTCATTAGGGTCCTCGCCATTATCATCGCCCCCTCCTCCGTCGCCGGGATTCCCCTCGTTTCCAGAATCGTCCTCTTTATCTCCTAACAGCAGTTTGTTTATTTTAGTATGAACACTGAAAGTATCTTCTCCGCCTGCAAGAGTGAATTGAACATCAATTACATCACTAGAAATGAGGCAATCCTCAAGAGGTTTCACATCATCTTCATGATAACTACAATAAGGATCTGCTCTGCTTTGATTATCAGGTTTAATCGAGATGTCTTTGAAGTGAATATCATTTCTTAATAGTAAAGAAGGTAGCGATAAAGAATATTGTGGCGTTGTTGCATATTTTACTTGATGTAAGTCTCTTAAATAAGCCATAATGAGGTTAGATTCTTGCCTTAAATTGACAGAAGTAAAAGTCTTACTTTTTGTTTTCTCTATTGAAATAAAAGTACCATAAATCACAGAACTAATAATTGAAAGGATAGCAATGGTCGCTAGTACTTCAATTAATGTCATACCTATGTTATTTTTATAGTTATATTTACCCATTTCTTTATACCCCCTTTATACCTTTATTTTACATAATAATTATTTGGAGGTGAATGAGAAATTTTTAAACTATTAAAAAAACAAAAGGGGTTAACGCTAATTGAAGTCATTGTTTCTCTTTCGTTAATTACAATTGTACTTACTGTGTTTATTTCTGTCTTTATCAATGCAAACGGACAAATAACAAGAACGGAGGCTGATTTTACTGCAATACAACTAGCAGAGAAAGCATTAATAGAGGGAACGTGCGGTCAAGAAACTGTTGATATAAACGAACAAGAATATGTGATTAAAGTGATTCAAAAGATGGTGGAAGAAAAAGCTATTTTGAAGGTTACTGTCTCTACTGGAAAGGAAGGAGATGAGCCTTTAGAGGAACTCTATGGTATATCACAACTTGAAGGTGAGGGTTCAAGGTGCGAGTAAAGGAAAATGGCGAAAAGGGGTATGCACTTGTTACTGTTCTCTTGATTATATTGTTGCTATTTATTATCATCCCACCGCTTTTGTTAGGTGTCCTTCAATCAACCAAACAAATCACTCAAAGTCAATTTGATATCCAACATCATCGTTTGATTGAAGTAGGAGTAACCCTATTTTCTACCCAAGAAGGGAACAAGGCGATCGCGCTATCTGACCATCACTGTGTGGTTTTCGCTACAGATACATCTTGGGTTGAGATAGGAGATGAGACGAGTGCTTGTACCTGTGACAATGCATTGGATATAGAAGGGTTAGGTATCATCCCTATTTATAAAAATAAGTGCGGAGCTGCAATGGCGTTCGTACATGAAGGTGAAGAAAAATGAAAGCAAGAATAATTCTAACAAGTATTGTACTAATTCTTTTGCTCATCATCGTTTGGCAGTATGTTGCTCATGCCACTCCTCCTTCTATTCATTCAAGTAAAACGAAAGTGGCAGATGTGGTCATTAAAGGTTTAAGTGAAGGAGAAATAAAAAGTAAGTTACTGCAAAAAGTTGAACAATGGCGAAATAAAGCACAAATAAAGGTTACCTATCTAGATGAAGAATGGATACTTGACCCGCAATTATTTCGCTTTAACGTGGAGGGTACTGTTAAAGAAATAACAGAAGGAACAAATCATCCACTTTTTGTTGAATATGATAAGCAATTGTTTTATGAGCGTGTAGAAGAATTATTTTCACAATTGACGTTGAATGAAGAAGAGATGAATAAAATCTATGAGGACATGGTAGATAAAGTTAGTAGATTAGAAACATCCTTTAATGTGCAAATAGAGGAGTACTTACTAGTAACACTGGTACAAGAACCACTCGCTCAAGTTGTACTACAAGTAGATGATGATTGGAGTGGCTATGCCCAATCCGTTGCTATCGATAAACGTTCCCTTTTCTCTGTGTTAGATCAATTCGGTGAGGAAAATGATCTACCTATAATAGCAACAGGCATTTATCAACTTATTTTACATACGAATTTTTCCATTGAAGAAAGATACATTCAAAATAAGCTTCCAAGCTTTACTGAGGCAGGATATGAAGCTTACGTGGACAAGAAAAGACAACATGATTTCAAATTCTACAACCCTCATACTGTCAATTATACAATCAAAATAGAAGAGAGCAGGGGGAGGATGTATTTTACTTTATTGGGGCCACCATTTATTTATGATTATGAGGCTGTAATAAAAGAGACGGAGCAAATTGAGCCACTGACAAAGGTATATAACCAAGAAGGGTTAGAAGACGGTGCGAAAATCATTGAAGAAGGTGCCATGGGTATACGGGTTGTCATTGAGCGCCAAAAGCGAAAAGGTATGTTCATAGAGACATTTGCTAGATTGAAAGATTATTATCCCCCCATATCTACAATTGAATGGAGAGGTGACGGTAGGGAAGAAGAAGAGAACAAAGAAGTAACAAAGGATTCAAATGAAGAAAGTGAACCGCGTGATGATTTATGGGGGATAGAGGGCGAAAAAATGGAGAAATAAAGGAGGAAATCTCTTGCGCAAAAAATTAGGCGAATTATTAATAGATGCTGGTGTCATCACCCATGAAGCATTAGAGAAGGTATTACGGGAAAAGAACAAGAGTCAAAAGCTTGGGGATGCCTTACTACAAAGCGAATTAATAACGGAGAAACAACTCATTCAAGCGCTCGAGTGGCAATTGGGCATTCCTCATGTGGACTTAACGGCTTATCCAATCAATCCCTCTATTTTGCAACTTATCTCAATGGAAGTGTCGAAGAGAAATCTTGTCATTCCTTTAAAGCTTGAGGGTGACCATCTCCTCGTGGCGATGGCGGACCCTCTAGATTACTATACAATTGATGATCTTCGTTTAACAACAGGGTATAAGATTCATCCGGCCATTGCTGCTAAAGATGATATTGTTCGTACGATCCATCGCTATTATCGAGATGAACCTAAAGAAGAAGTGGCAGCTGGGAGTGAAAGGAAAGGAAAGCAAAGAAGTAGAAGGAATGCACCGATTATCCAGTTAATAGATCAATTATTAAGTAGTGCCATTGCCATGAAGGCTAGTGATATTCATATAGATGCACAAGAAAACAGTGTTGTTATTCGCTTTCGCGTTGATGGGTTATTACATCGAGAGCGGGAATTACCGAAATCTATCCAAAATGAACTATTTTCAAGAATTAAAATTATGGCAGAGTTGGATACAACCGAGCAAAGGATAGCACAAGACGGACGTGTCAAAATACCAATTGATTATCGCACGGTCGATATAAGGGTGTCTCTTATTCCGACGGTTCATGGGGAAAAAGCGGTATTAAGAATATTAGATCGGCAGGAGCGGCTTATGCAGTTCGAACATCTTGGCTTTCAAAAAGAACATTTAATGCAAATAAGGCAGATGATTCAGCAACCAGCAGGTATCGTTCTAATTACAGGACCAACTGGTGCTGGAAAAACATCCACCTTATATGCCGCCTTACATGAAATGAATAAAGAAGAAGTCAATATCATTACGATCGAAGACCCTGTTGAACAAATTCTAAAAGGAATCAATCAGCTACAAGTTCATAAGCAAGTGGGGATGACCTTTGCTAGTGGATTGAGATCTATATTAAGGCAAGACCCAAATATCATCATGATCGGTGAAATAAGAGATCAAGAAACAGCCCAAGTCGCTATAAGGGCAGCTTTAACAGGGCATCTCGTTTTAAGTACTCTCCATACAAATGATAGTGTGTCAACGGTGATGAGGTTAATCGATATGGGAATTGAACCTTTTCTTGTGAGCTCAGCATTAAATGGTGTGGTTGCTCAAAGATTGGTACGCAAAGTCTGTCTTGAATGTAAGGAAACCGTTACACCGACTTCGTATGAACAAACGGTATTTGCTAACAAAGGAATTGAACTCGAAAACTTACAAAGAGGGAGAGGTTGCAGTCATTGCCAGATGACAGGGTATAAAGGGAGAATCGCTTTACATGAAGTTTTTACATTAAACGACGCTTTGCGAAAAATCATTACTACTGATCATGATACTACTACATTAAAAATCGCAGCGAAGAAAGCTGGGATGAGAAGCTTATTAGAAGACGGATTGCATAAAATCTCTCAAGGGCTGACCACTTTAGAGGAAGTGTTAAAGGTAACGATGTTAGAGGAAGGGGGGAGTTTAGGGAATGAAAATGATAGATTTGTTAACGAGCGCGTATAACAAACAGGCATCTGACTTACATATTAGTGTAGGGACTCAACCGATTATTCGTAACAATGGTGTGCTAGAAAGAATCACAGAGGAAGTATTAACACCACAGGCGACAGAGGAGATGGCTAAAGAAATCATTCCTGTTCATCTATGGAAAAAATTTAAAGAAAAAGGGGAATTAGATTTCTCATATGGCATTCCTGGTTTATCACGTTTTAGAGTGAATGCTTATCATCAAAGGTCATGTATAAGCCTCGCAATTCGTGTTGTTCCAGTCAGCATTCCAACATTGAATCAGCTTTCTTTACCGCCGGTGTTAGCTAAAATAGTTGAGCAACCACAAGGGCTTTTCTTGGTGACTGGACCAACAGGTAGCGGCAAATCAACAACATTAGCGGCTATTATTCAACAAATGAATGATACTTTATGTAAGCATATTATCACTTTAGAAGATCCGATTGAGTATTTACATAAACATCATCGGTCAATTATTAATCAGAGAGAAGTCGGTTTTGATACACAAAACTTTGCCAACGGGCTGCGGGCTGCATTAAGACAAGACCCTGACGTCATATTGGTGGGTGAAATGCGTGACCTTGAAACGATTCAAACAGCGATTACAGCTGCTGAAACGGGTCATCTCGTTCTAGGCACATTGCATACATCTAGTGCTCCTTCAACCATTAATCGCATGATTGATGTTTTTCCGGCTGACCAACAAACGCAAATTCGCTTTCAACTTGCATCTGTCTTAGTAGGGGTTTTTTCGCAGCGACTCTTGCCCTTAAAAACGGGTACAGGTCGAACGGTAGCTACTGAATTATTAGTGAATACAGCAGCAGTAGCTAACCTTATTCGTAACGAGAAAATCCATCAGCTCATCAATGTGATGCAAACATCAAGAGAGATTGGCATGCATACAATAGAGACTAGCGTAACGAAATTATTACAAAAACAGCTCATCTCTCCGGAGGTGGCTTCTCCCTTTATAAAAGAAAGGAGACGTCATGGCTAGATTCTCATATGTCGCTAAAAGCTTAAAAGGAAAGCGAACAGGAATCATCCATGGCTGGACAAAAAAAGAGGCGGTTACTAAATTAGAGCAAAAAGGATTTCGGGTTATCGAATTAAATGAAGTGAGAGAAACATTCTGGACGAAAGATATTGCTATAAAAAAGGGATTAAAGACAAGTGTGCTTGTAGTGTATTTGAGGCAATTCGCTGCCCTTTTACAAGCTGGAATTACAGTAATTGAGGCAACAGATATGTTAGCAGAGCAGACGGAAAATAAACGATTAAAGCAAGCATTATTAAGTATGAGAGACACTTTGGATGAAGGAAAGCCTCTATCGGAAGCAGTAAAAGAACACCCTGATTTGTTTCAGCCTTATATGATTCATATGATACATGCCGGAGAAGCCGGGGGGATGCTAGATGATGTCGTACGCCGTCTGGCTGATTATTATGAAAAACAGAATCAGCTAAAAAACAAGGTTTTATCTGCCCTAGCCTATCCTATTGTTGTTAGCATCATTGCTATTTTTGTTGTTCTATTTTTAATGTTACAAGTGGTACCGACATTTGTTCAAATGTTCGCAGGTTTCAATGCAGAACTTCCAGCCATTACGATATTTGTCCTTCGTATTAGTGACTACCTTACGATGAACTGGTATATGATTCTCTTTTTCTTATTCGTGCTTGTGCTCACGATTTTACTATTTCGTGATCATAAACTCCTTAAAGGTTGTAGAGACTGGTTATTGTTACGCACCCCTTTTATCGGAAGAATGCTTATTATTAAAGAGGTCGCTTTATTTACGAGAACATTATCGAGCTTGTTAATCAGTTCAGTATCGATTGTAGAAGCACTTAAAATAGTGGAAAGAATGGCTTCCTTAACGGTAATAAAAACGATTCTACAAGATGCAAACCTCAGTATTGAGACAGGAAAATCATTAGCGAAACCAATGAAGAATCGCCTACTACCTCCATTGCTTTCACATATGATTGCCGTTGGTGAAAGAAGTGGTTCCTTAGATGAGATGCTTGAAAAAGTAGCTGATTTATATGATAGTGAAATCGATCAGACAACCGAACGGATGAAAGCGCTGCTTGAACCGCTTATGATTATCATCTTAGCACTTATCGTCGGTACAATCGTTATGAGTATCGTTGTGCCGATGTTTGATATTTTCAATCATGTCGAATAAAATCTACCATTTAGAGGAAAAAATATCTATTTATTTCACAGAAAAATAGTATAATATACTTAGGTAATTATACCTATTTTAAATAAAATGATAGAAAGGTAGATGAACATGTTGAAAAAATGGAAAAAACAGTGTAAAAATGAGCGAGGGCTAACGCTTGTTGAATTATTAGCAGTTGTTGTCATCCTCGGCATACTAGCAGCCATTGCTGTGCCTAGTATCGGAGGATTGATTGATAATAGTAAAAAGGATGCTCACGTCGCCAATGCAAGGCAGATGATTAGTTCGGCTAAATTAATGGTAGCTTCAGAGGATGTTATTCCAGGAAGCACTGAAAATGAAAAGTTCTATTTAGTTGATTTAGAAGAATCTGGGTATTTGGAGAAGATGGATGATCCAGATAAAGTTAAAAATGGATATAAAAGAACTAAAAATAAGAATGGTTCTTATGTTGAGGTGGAAAAAAGAGAAAACAATATTACATACAAAGTTTTCTTAACAAACGGAGAAAGATCAGTTTCTGACGGTAATAATGAAGCCGTTCAAGAATCTGACTTATCTAGAGAAAGTGTTAAGGAACAAAGTTAGGAGGTCAATCACATTCTACTAATCTACTTATTTATCACAGGCCTCATCCTCGGCTCCTTTTACAATGTTGTCGGTTTGAGGGTACCTATGAAAAAATCGATTGTAAAACCGCGGTCAGCTTGTCCTGACTGCGGCCATAACTTACAAGCATTTGAATTGGTGCCAGTGTTATCTTATTTATTTCAGGGCGGGAAATGTCGTCACTGTGGTGTGAGGATCTCGCCATTATATCCTATCGTTGAACTGTTAACAGGGCTGTTATTCGTACTCGCGCTTGTCACGTTAGGTTGGACGCCAGAGCTTTTGTTTGCTCTAACGTTGATTTCTTTATTTATGATTATTTTTGTGTCGGATATTCAATATATGTTAATACCGGATCGTATTTTGCTAAGTTTTGCAGTCATTTTTATAATAGAACGATTGATTTGGCCACTTTCACCTTGGTGGGATAGTTTAGTAGGTTGCGCTATTGGCTTCTTTTTGCTTCTTGCCATTGCAGTTGTGAGTAATGGTGGGATGGGCGGCGGTGATATTAAACTGTTTGCGTTATTAGGGTTTGCACTTGGTGCAAAGCTTGTCTTGTTAACCTTTTTCCTTGCGACGATTTACGGCGCTGTATTCGGTTTACTAGCTATGCTACTAGGCAAAGTTAAACGAGGCAACCCCATCCCCTTTGGCCCTTTTATTGCAGCAGGGGCGCTATCTGCTTACTTTTTCGGTAAAGAAATATGGCTGTATTATTTACAAATCTTCTAGTTTAGACAAAGGAGTTTAAATGATGGCTTTATCTTTCTTAAGAAAAAGCTTTTGTAATTTAGTTATAGAGGATGATTGCATTCGCTATTGCCAAGTGAACAAGCGGCAGTTTCCTTATGGTACAAAGCTAGCAGTGAAACCTATTGCAAAAGGAATCATTGAAGAAGGAAAAATAATAGATGAAACGGGGTTATCCTTAATCCTCCAAAGCTGTGTGGAAGAATGGCAGCTTCATCGAAAAAAAGTTAGATTTATAGTCCCGGATGGACAAAGTGTTGTAAGGTCAGTAGTTATTCCTGATGAAGTGCCTGAAAAGCATATTCATGGATATTTGGATATGGAAATAGGGGCGAGCATTCATTTACCTTTTCAACAACCAGTATTTGATTATCACCTCATGCCTAGTAAAGAGGTGAATGAAGAGAAACGTGTGTTGTTAGTTGCTGCGGAGGAGACGCTCGTTCATCAGTTTGAACAAGTAATCGCTCAAGCTAATGTTTACCCAGTAGAAGCAGAGATCACAGCATTATCTATATGGAGGTTGAGCGCCTATTTAGGATTAGCTGAGGTTAATGAGAGTGTTGTTATCATTCATTTTGAAAAACAAGGTGTTCATATCTCTATCATTCATCATGGTATTCCTATGCTTGTTCATTATTTACCCTATGATGACAATATAGAATTAACCAATGATGATTATTTATTTACCGAAGTGTATCGTGAAGTGGATCGATTACAAGATTTTCATTTTTTCACCCTTCAACAAACCAATCATGCAACTACAACTGTTTTATTAAGTGGTGAAAATATTATACATAGTTTTCAGTTGTTTTTAAGTAGTAGAATGACAAGCCGTATAGCCATTGTTGACGCTAGGAAAATAATGGATGATAAAACGATTGTACCTTCAATGAATAAGGTGCTGGGGTTAGCGTTAAAGGATGTGCTTTAAATGACAGTCAATATAAATTTGTTGCAAAAGCAAAAGCCTTTAGTTAACCCAACTTTTATAGTTATCTTGTTGGTCATCCTGCTACTACTCTTAGCTTCGATTTTCGTAGGAGCCTACAAAATAAAAAGAAGTATCCAGTCAATTGAGGAAGAATTAGCGTATATACAAGTTGAAATATTAGAGCAAACAGAAATGTCGAATGAGAGAGAGCAATCACAATCGCTAGAAGAGTTAATAAATGCGACAACTTGGCTAGAACAAGAACGCGTGAATATCACCGGTTTTTTATCTGAATTAACAGCTCTTTTGCCAACAAGAGGCTATATTCTTTCGCTGCAGCTATCGAACAAAAATCAGGTTGAGATGATTGTTCAATTTGATACACAAAGAGAAGCCGCTTATTTGTTGCACAGTATTAAACAAGCTGATTGGTCTAAAGATGCTTCTTTAGCAACGATTAATGAGCAACAGGCATTTGAAATGGAACGGTCTCGTTTTGAAGCTAGTTACTCCTTCACGTTTGATCCCTCTTATTTTTCAATCGTAGAGGAGGAAAAACGTTGACTGTGTTCAAAGGAAGTAAATATTGGTTGTTGGTTATTGTTTTATCCATGCTTATTACAGTTGTATTAACCTACGTTCTTTACTTATACCCACTCAAGCTTGAGGAATCGGCCATACAAAAAAGGGTCATCACAGAAGAAGCACGGTTAAATGGCTTAAAGGAACAAGGCTCTTCCACAACGGTATCACACACAGAACAATGGGAAGATGCTCAACTGCATCTACCTGTCGAGCCATTAGAAGAACAATTTTTATTATTATTAGATGAAGCGGCAACGGTCAATAGAATTCAGCTTACACAAATGGCCATTAATGTTGAAAGCGTTCATTCGGATGAGGCGGCAAATAGTGAAACAATCAATGATATTTCGACAACATCAGAAGAAGATATGGTTGAAGTAAAGTTGCCCAATGGATTAGAAAAGACCGTGATTAGCATGCACTTGCAATCTCAAAGCTATGAGGATTGGCTTTCATTCACAGAGGAATTACAGCATCTAGAGCGGTATACAACCATTGAGTCAATCGAAATCACCCAGGTGAAAGATGGTATAAGAGATTACATTATGGTTGTATCAGTTTATCATTTTCCTACCGCTATGGATTTAAAGGAAAATGATCCTAAAATCGTCAATGGTCAAGCTGCTGGCAAGTCCTATCCTTTTGAAGATAGAGACTGACGCCTTTCTTTGACAAAGTTTTTATCCATGATGGAATTTGACGAAATCATTCTGTAACAAGACGACAAAAGTCTTGTTATTTTTTTTTTCTCCTATGATAAAGTGATGAAAATAATAGTAAAAGGCAAGAGGGAGGGAAGTGGACAAAGATGGACAAGCATAATGGAAAGGCGAGAACAATCACAATAAAATTAAATCAGGACGGTCAACCGAAGCATAAAGAAGAAGGTGTAAAGGAGCAAGCGGCCACAAAGGAAAATGAAGCGGAGGATCAATTTGATTGGATTTTACCAAGTGGAGAAGAAGAAGTAGATTGGGAGAAAGAACTTGCAGATAGAGAAAAAGTGACGAAAAAGAAAAACAAATACAGTAAAAGCACAACTAAGAAAAGTAGTTTTAAACAAATGAAATATCAATTAAACCCGTCGATGTTTTTTACCATTCTGTTTGCTGTTGTTATCGGAACGGGATTTGGGTTGGTAATGTTAAATGTTCTCGATAAAGGGGAAACGGCAGAGGGAGGCGCCGCAAATTCCCTAGTAGGTGCATCAGGAGCAGTAACTGCGGGTAGTGAGACGGCAGAATTACCTGCTTTAGATACGTTTATCGTCCAAGGAGGTGTTTTTACTACCAAGGATAGTGCAGAGGGTATCGCTGCTTCGTATAAGGAAAAAGGTATTCCGACATTTATCCACCAGAATCAAGAACAATATACACTTATCATCGGAGTAGCAGCTACAAGTGAAGCGGCTAAGACTATGAGTACCCAATTAGAAGGTCAAGGTGCAGAAGTGTTTGCTAAAGAGTATACGATTGATGGTGCTAAGGTAGAAGGTTTAACGGCAGAAGAAAAGAAAATCTTAGAGCTCTCACCCCAAGTGTATCAATTATTGACAGGTGAAGCGTCCCCTGAACAAATTAATGCATATTCAAGTACGTTAAATGAGATTAATCAAGGGCTGAACCATGAAGACTTAATAGCATTAAAGGAAAAAATGCTTACTGCTCTAAAAGCTAATAACGGTAAGGACGCTCAACAGGCAGTCTTAAATTTCCTACAATCATATACGGTCATCGTTCAAACTTAAAAGTTTCTTAGTATATTATTTTCTGGGGAATAATTTAATTTTATTTCTAATTGAATCTATGAAACACTGATTTCACTGTCTATATTTATTTTTAGCAGATTACCTCTGTTTAGCTCGATTTTCTTCGGGCTATTTTTTGTGTGTAAAATCATATTATTAGATGATTTAAAATTGTTAATAGATGGATTGTTTGATACGATAGAGAGGTATCTCCCAATTTGAAATACGATGAAAGTAAGGTGAACCACATGCAAACACAAACCCTCATACTCGCTTCCACTTCTCCTCGTAGAAAACAGCTACTTGAACAAATAAATTTATCTTTCAAAGTAAAAGGCAGTCATGTTGATGAGCAGTTTGAAGCCAATTTAAAGCCGGATGAAATTGTGCAACAATTGGCGGAACGAAAAGCGAGAGCAGTCTACAATAACGAAAGTGATACTTTTGTAATTGGCTCAGATACGGTTGTTGTCCAAAAAGGCGAGGTTTTAGGCAAACCGATTGATGAAGATGAAGCGTATCTTATGCTTAAGAACCTATCGAACGGTACACATGAAGTGTACACAGGTGTAGCGATACTAACAGCTAATAAAATAACTCGTTTTTCCGTTGTTACAAAAGTTGAATTTTGGCCGCTATCAGAAGAAGAAATCTATGCCTATATCCAAACGGGTGAGCCTTTTGACAAAGCGGGGGGCTATGGGATCCAAGGAATTGGTGCTACACTTGTTAAACAAATACACGGAGACTATTTTGCTGTGATGGGATTGCCTATTTCACAAACGATTAGAGAGTTGCGCAAAATGGGCTATTCACTTCCTCACCATTTGTTTGGATAATGAAAAAGGAGGAAAGGGATGCATACGGAAAGCTTAATGATTAAAGACTTCCCTCAAGATGAAAGGCCGAGGGAAAGGTTAATGCAAAGTGGACCAGAGAGCTTATCCAATCATGAACTAATAGCTATTTTATTGCGGACAGGGACAAAAAATGAATCCGTTTTGCAGCTGTCCAATCGCTTGCTAACAAAGTTTGATGGATTGCGTTTATTAAATGATGCTTCCCTTAGCGAAATTACCGAAGTGAAAGGTATTGGCCAGGCAAAAGCCATTCAAATCATGGCAGCTGTAGAAATCGGCAGAAGAATGGCTAATTTAACCTTCGATGAAAGATACAGCATTCGTTCACCAGAAGATGCTGCTAATTATGTGATGAACGAAATGCGTTTTCTATCTCAGGAACATTTTGTTTGTCTTTATTTAAACACTAAGAACCAAGTTTTAAGCAAACAAACCATTTTTATTGGTAGCTTAAATGCCTCTATTGTTCACCCACGAGAAGTGTATAAAGAAGCTTTCAGACAGTCTGCCGCCTCGATTATTTGTCTGCATAATCACCCCTCTGGCGATCCGACTCCAAGTAGAGAAGATATTGATGTGACGAAAAGGCTAACTGAATGTGGTAAAATAATTGGGATAGATATTCTCGATCATATTATCATTGGTGAAAAGAAATTTGTCAGTTTAAAGGAAAAAGGTTATATCTAGCACTATGTTTTTATTTGACGATACGATATAATATTGTTTATGATTTTTTAGGGGAAGTATAGTATTTTACCTATCATTTTTTTAAGAATGAGGGACTGTCAGATGCCCTATTAAATAAACCTTATTTTAAAAATCGTATAGTATCAGAAAGGGAGATACAGGAATGTTTGGATTTGGTACAAAAGACCTTGGGATAGATTTAGGAACAGCAAATACACTTGTGTATGTAAAAGGTAAAGGAATCGTTGTTAGAGAGCCATCGGTCGTGGCACTTCAAACTGATACGAAACATATTGTTGCCGTTGGGAATGACGCTAAAAATATGATTGGTCGTACACCGGGAAATATCGTGGCATTAAGACCAATGAAAGATGGCGTAATCGCTGATTATGATACGACAGCAACAATGATGAAATATTATATGAAACAAGCGAATAAAAATAAGGGCATTTTTTCAGGTAAACCGAATGTTATGGTCTGTGTACCTTCTGGCATTACTGCAGTAGAAGAAAGAGCTGTAGTAGATGCAACTAGACAAGCTGGTGCAAAGGATGCATTTACCATTGAAGAACCATTTGCAGCAGCAATTGGTGCGAATTTACCTGTATGGGAGCCGACAGGAAGTATGGTTGTGGATATTGGTGGCGGTACAACTGAAGTGGCTATTATTTCTTTAGGGGGAATTGTTACAAGCCAATCAATCCGCATTGCTGGGGATGAAATGGATGATGCAGTCATTAATTATATCCGTAAAACTTATAATTTAATGATTGGTGATCGAACTGCTGAAATGATTAAATTAGAGATTGGTTCTGCTAGTGAAGCGGAGGGTGTAGAAAACCTTGAAATCCGTGGGCGTGATCTTTTAACTGGATTACCAAAAACAATTGAGATTACAGGTGATGAAATTTCAAAAGCATTAAAAGATACGGTATACTCTATTGTTGATGCTGTAAAAGTAACATTAGAAAAAACACCACCGGAGTTAGCAGCTGATATTATGGATCGTGGCATTGTTTTAACAGGTGGAGGAGCGTTGTTACGCAATTTGGACAAAGTGATTAGTGAAGAAACAAAAATGCCTGTTCTTATTGCAGAAAACCCACTGGATTGTGTGGCGATTGGCACTGGCAAAGCATTAGATCATATTCATTTGTTTAAAAATAAATCTAAAGACTCTCGCTAAGAATAGTGACCTACAGAAAAATTAGGCATTAGTGGCCGTCATTAATGCCCTGTTTTTCAAGTTTTTTTATTGCATAAAATATAACAATCGAGGTGTTTAGCATGCCACAGTTCTTTCTGAATAAACGCCTGATTATTTTGCTTGTAAGTATCATTATTCTCGTATCGTTGATAGGCTTTTCTTTAAGAGAGAGAGATAGTGTTACATGGCCAGAACAGTTTTTAAAAGATATGACGGGATGGGTGCAGAACATTGTTGCCGGTCCAACACAGTACATTGCTGGTTTCTTTGAAAATGTTCAAGACTTGCAAAATACATATGAAGAAAATAAAGAACTGAAATCTAGATTAGATAAACTAGCATTTTTAGAGGCAGAGGTACAATTGTTAGAAAAGGATAATGCTGAGCTTCGTGAAATACTAGAAAAAGAAGATAGTTTAACCGACTATGAACCTATACAGGCTACAGTAATCGGTAGAAATCCTTTAAGGTGGGAAGAAAAGCTTACCATAAATAAAGGAACCAGAGACGGTATTGAGGCAAATATGGCGGTTATTACAGCTAATGGACTCATTGGTAAGGTGAAAAGTGCACAAACCTTCACGTCCACGATTCAGCTGGTGAGTTCTAAAGATCCAACGAACCGTATTTCAGCTGTTGTTCAAGATGGTGAGAAAAAAGAAGAAACTTTTGGATTAATTGAAGGCTACGATGAAAAAACAAAACGTTTGCTTATGACGAAGATACCTTATGATGCAAAAGTAGAAAAAGGGCAAATGGTAGTGACATCTGGTTATGGTGGAGTATTCCCTAAAGGCTTGCCAATTGGAAAAGTTGTTGAGGTTACACCTGCGGAATATGGCCTTACACAAACTGCATATATTGAGCCGAATGCGGACCTATATGACATTCAACATGTAATGGTAACGAAACTTAACAGCATTAATCCAGAGATTCAAGAAGAGCTTGAAGAATTAAATGAGGAGGAAGAAAGTTGAGAAAATACCTTCTCCCTCTCTTATTTATTTTCTTATTCGTCATTGAAAGTACATTTGCCCTTATGGTCGCTCCAACAGAGATGTTTGCAAATGAGAGATGGCTTATCCCTCATTTTTTACTTGGAGCGATTATGCTTTTAGTTATTTTTGGCTCGAGGAAGCTAGGTTTACTTTACGCTTTTATTTTTGGATTGCTGTTTGACATTGTTTATACTGAAATTATCGGTATTAACCTATTTTTATTTCCAGTTGTCACTTATATTGTGTATCAACTAATGAAGATCTTACAGAATAATCTTATTGTGACGACAATCATTACACTTTTTGGTGTAGCATTAATGGAGCTAGGATCTTATGGGGTCAACTATATTATTAGTATTACAACAATGGGATTCTCGGATTTTATCTTTATGAGATTCATTCCAACACTTATATTGAACCTCATTTTTATCGTCATAGTCATTTTTCCATTGAAGAAATATTTTGAAAGATATGTTGAACGACTATCGTTATAATGTTAAGTCTGTTCTAGTCAATAATGAAGAAAAACGAAGAAATAAAGTTGAATGACTGTTTCAGGCAACTTTAGAAACCGGTTATCCGGTTTCTTTTGCCATATAATTATTCTTTTCAACCAGAGTGAAGATTGAGTTTGCAAGAAAAAAGGATTTTGCAAACTGATGTCGAATTTATTCCTACAATATGTATTGAGAATCAGAATGAGGCGAGATAACAGAATGGATCTGTTCTTGTCTTTCTTGAGGTGAACATCTTGAAATGAATAAAAGACAAAATGTAACGATGAAGGGCACAAAGGATGGGATTACACTCCATCTTGATGATGCCTGTTCTTATGAGGAACTTAAAAAAGAATTAAATCATAAATTAATAGAGAGTAGTAAAAGTCAAGAAGATAAATTGATATCTGTCCTTGTACATACAGGTAATCGCTATTTAACCTCCTCTCAAGAGGAAGAGATAAAAGAGTTAATCAGGCAAAAGAAAAATCTTGTTGTGGAGTCTGTGCTTTCTAATGTACTGACAAAGGATGAGGCTGAAAAGCAAAAGCAAGCAAATGAAATCGTCTCTATAACAAAAATTGTTCGGTCAGGTCAAGTGATTGAAGTCCCGGGGGATTTATTGCTCATTGGAGATGTAAACCCCGGAGGAACAGTAAGAGCTGGTGGCAATATTTTTATTATGGGCGAGCTAAAAGGAATTGCACATGCGGGTTACTATGGTAACCAGGAGGCTGTGATATCAGCTTCTATTATGAAACCGACACAGCTTCGAATTTGTGATAGTATCACTCGTGCGCCTGATGAAAAACAAGATGAAAACAGTCGCGAAATGGAATGTGCTTATATGAATGAAGAGCAGCAAATCATTATCGACAGACTACAAGTATTGGTACATGTAAGACCAAATATATCGAATTTGCAAGGGGGATTCTAGAGTGGGAGAAGCGATAGTCATTACATCCGGAAAAGGCGGCGTTGGTAAAACAACAACATCTGCAAATATTGGTACAGCATTAGCCCTGCAAGGAAAAAGAGTGTGCCTTGTGGATACAGATATTGGACTAAGAAATCTTGATGTTGTTATGGGCCTTGAAAACCGTATTATTTATGATTTAGTGGATGTAGTTAAGGGGCGTTGTAAGATGCAGCAAGCCCTTGTGAAGGATAAACGCTTTGATGATCTTCTTTATCTCCTGCCTGCGGCACAAACAAGTGATAAGAATGCGGTTGACCCGGAAGAAATGAAAATATTAATAGACGATTTAAAGCAGGATTTTGATTATATTATTATTGATTGTCCTGCGGGGATTGAACAAGGCTATCGTAATGCCGTTTCAGGAGCAACAAAAGCGATTGTTGTAACTACACCAGAGGCAACAGCGGTACGCGATGCCGATCGCATTATCGGGTTGTTAGAGCAAGAAGATCATATCGAACGTCCAAGGTTAGTTATTAATCGTATCCGACCACAACTTATGAAAAACCGTGATACGATGGATATTGATGATATTACGAGACACCTCGATTTAGAATTATTAGGCATTGTAGCGGATGATGATCAAGTGATTCGGGCGACAAATCAAGGAGAACCCATCGCAATGGATCCAAATAATATCGCCTCTATTGCTTATCGAAATATTGCCCGCAGAATTCTTGGCGAGTCTGTACCACTTCAACAACTTCAAGAAGAGAATACCGGTGTTTTTACAAAGATAAAGAACTTCTTCAAAGTAAAATAACAAATGAAATCCTTAGTGATCTGTTGTCACTAAGGATTTCTTAATATTTGTCATGGGAAAAGGTATAGGACTATGGAATATTCTGCTAAGAATAATAAGAAGTACAGCAAACGGTCCAAATGCACCATCCATGAAGAAGCCATTCAATTGCAGAAATGTAAGCTTTTTATCAAAAAAGCGACGTATAGTCAATTACCCCTGTTAGTACCCCTATCTTCTTCTATAGAAAGCACTCTAAGAGTTAGATCGTTCATAATAAAAGGATTCACTATCAACAGTCTAAGAATAAACACAGATATAGTGATCATTTATAAGAGGGTAGCTTTCCAACTACAACTAGGTGTTTGACAACACAAAAAAACTTCTCCCTTATCTATCTGTCATACTTAAAAACCTCTCATCATAGACTTGTACAAATGCTGATGAATAGGTGGGAAGTTATAATGAGCTCAAGAGCTGATGATATAAGAAAACGGATGGCTAAAAGAAAAAAAGAGATGGAGAAGAATAAGCCTGTTCAAAAAAAATCGAAAAAAATGAATTGGTTGCAAGATGAGGAGAGGCATGGATTTGACCAACTTCCCTCATATGATAGTCCACCTCCTAAAGATTCAAATACGAATCACCCATTATTTAAAAAGGAAGTTTTTCTATTTAAAGTGCTCGTATCAGCCTGCTTATTCCTCATAGTGGCCATTATGTTTAAAAATGATGGAGCAATTTTTGAAAAGCCGAAAGCCTTTGTTGTAGAGGCAATGGATAAGAATTTTCAGTTTGCTACTGTTATTAATTGGTATGAAGAGCAATTCGGACAAACCTTTGCCCTTTTGCCAAAGCAGAAACAGACAGAAGAATCTGTTGAGGAAGCGCAACCAAGCTTACCAGCAACAGGCAAGGTATTACAAGCCTTTGAGCAAGATGGTCAAAAAATTTCGATTGAAACAAACATGGGTGAGAAAGTAGAGGCTGCAAATGGAGGAGTCGTTGAATTTATTGGCGAAAAACCTGGGTTTGGACAAACCGTTATCATTCAACATGCCGATCAAACTCAATCTTGGTATGGGAATTTAGCTGAAATTGAAGTAAAAGCATATGACTATGTTGAAAAAAGTGCAGAAGTAGGAGAAGCGGCTACTAAAGAGGATGGGAAAGGCCTGTTTTATTTTGCCATTAAAAAAGGGGATGACTTTGTTGATCCTTCACAGGTGATTCCTTTTGAATAAATGGATCTTACTTTTTAAGCAGATACGTATCCATCCTTTACTCTGGTTGGTAGTCGGATTAGCTATTATCACTTCTCATTTCAACGAGCTTTTTCTTTTACTATTGATTATTTTTGTTCATGAAATAGGACATGCTGTGGCCGCACAGTTTTTTTCTTGGAGAATAAAAAGCATTGTGTTACTTCCATTTGGCGGTGTGGCAGAGATGGACGAACATGGCAATCGTCCATTAAAAGAAGAGTTAATGGTAATTTTAGCAGGGCCTATACAGCATGTTTGGATGATTGCTGTTGCCTTCCTATGTTTTGAATGGCAGCTAGTCACACCTGAGTTCTTTTCTTTGTTTGTCCAGTATAACTTGATGATCTTACTTTTTAATTTGCTTCCGATTTGGCCATTGGATGGTGGAAAACTAGTCTTTTTGTATTTGTCTTATTTTTATGCATTTGGTGATGCACATAGGAAGGCGTTACAGCTGTCTATTTTTATGCTCATATTGTTTTTAATTGCTTCTCTTTGGATTCTCCCTTTTAATATTAATATTTGCATCATCCTTGCATTCTTACTTTTTTCCTTATACTATGAATGGAAACAGCGCAGATATATATTTATGCGGTTCTTATTGGAACGATACTATGGAAAGCATAGTGAACTACGTAAATTAAAACCGTTAGTCGTTCAAGAATCTGAACCAATCATGAAAGTGCTCGAGAAATTTCAACGTGGTTGTAAACACTCGATTATTGTTGAGACGGGGAATAAAGAAAAGAGTGTGCTAGATGAAAATGAGTTATTACATGCGTACTTTGCGGAAAAGAATGTGTCAGCTCAAATAAGTGACTTAGTGTATGTTTATTAGAAGCGAGGAAAGTAGATTTGAAAAGATTAGTGATCAATACAATAAATAGAGAAAAAAGGTATGCCCTGCTCGATCAAAATGAAGTTGAAGAATTGTATATTGAACCTTTACAACTCGAGACAAAAGTAGGGAATATCTATCTAGGCATAGTTGAAAAGGTAATGCCGGGGTTAAATGCACTCTTTGTCAATATTGGTGAAGAAAAGAGTGGCTTTTTGCATAAGGATAAATTACAAAGTTATGCACTTGAAGATGATGATAAGAAGGAAAAACGTAACCTTTCTTCTTTTGTCCATCAAGGGGAAAGGTTACTTGTACAAGTAGAAAAGGATCAAACGGGAACGAAAGGACCAAGGTTAACTGGGATCGTTGAATTGCAAGGCAATTATATGGTCTATTTGCCGTTTGGGAATTATCTTGCTGTATCCAAGAAAATTACTAATCAGAGTGTCAGAGAACAATTAAAGCAAAACTGTGCGAGGTTGCTCGAAGCAAAGGAAGGTCTAGTGATTAGGACTGCTGCGAAAGATGTTGATATGGCTGTACTGGAAAAAGAATTAACACAATTGCGTGTGAAATATCAGCAACTCCATGCCGCCTCTCTCTTAATAAAAAGACCCGGTGTAGTTCAAACAGAAAATCAATTTTTACATAAATTACGTCAAGTCATACAAAAAATGAAAAGTGGGGAAGTAATTGTGGATGATGCTACTGTCAAAAAGCAGTTACAACCTAAAGACAATGTCACATTTCAACTTCATACGAATCAAGAAGCTATCTTTACAGCCTATGGTCTCGAACGTGAAATTGAAAAAGCATTAAAAAGAATTGTGTGGTTAGATAATGGTGCTTATCTGATTTTTGATGAAACAGAAGCGTTAGCTATTATTGATGTGAACACAGGTAAATTTTCTGGAAAACACCAATTGCAAGATACGGTCTTAAAAACAAATGAATTAGCGGCAAGGGAGGTGGCGAGACAAATACGTATCAGGGACTTAGCAGGAATGATACTGATAGATTTTATTAGTATGGAAAAAGAGCAGGATAGAATACATATTTTATCTGTTATAAAAGAGGCCCTAGCTACCGATGAAAGACAAATAAAAGTAATTGGATTTACACCTCTTGGTATTTTACAATTGACGAGAAAGAAAACGAAGGTGTCTCTTTCTGAAGCTTTACAAGAGAATTGTACAGTTTGTCATGGGAAGGGTAAGGTATTGCGCGCAGAAACGGTTGCCTTTCGTTTAGAGAGAGAATTGTGGTCGTATCGGACCCGTGATGAGGAAGCGGTTCTTATAGAGGTGACAAGGGATGTCGTTGCTGTATACACTAAAGAGGAGTTACAGCAATTAGAAGAAAGCTGTGCGAAACACATTGTTTTCGATTTCATTGATCGCCCAAAACCAAGCTATCATATAAAAAGATTTGGTCCTTTGAAAGAAATGCAAGTGTAATCGTGTTGACAGTACAGTATGTGTATGATAACATTTTGATGTTATGTTTGTAGCGCCCATGCTACAACCGCGCAGAAAAGGTCATTAAGCTTCTGCTTTGGCAGGACACCTGGGATGGCGAGTCTTAGTCTTAAGAGGAGGTGCAGTTATGTACGCAATTATTGAAACTGGTGGTAAGCAAATCCGTGTAGAAGAAGGTCAAACAATCTACATCGAAAAGCTTAACGCAGAAGCAGGCGAAACAGTTACTTTTGAAAAGGTTCTTTTCGTAGGTGGAGACAGTGTGAAAGTTGGAAGCCCAGTTGTTGATGGTGCTTCAGTTACGGCTAAAGTTGAAAAACAAGGTCGTGCGAAGAAAATCACTGTATTCAAATACAAAGCAAAGAAAAACTATCATAAGAAACAAGGTCACCGTCAACCGTACACTAAAGTTGTGATTGATAAAATCAACGCATAAGGTTGATGATTGATGATTGATGTAAGCATTCATCGTAATCGTTCTGGACTCATACAATCATTTGAAATAAGTGGTCATGCCCTGTTTGCTAATAATGGTGAGGACATTGTCTGTGCAGGTGTATCAGCTGTTTCAGTTGGGTGCGTTAATAGCATCCATCAGTTAGCGGGAGTTACCCCGCATATTCAAATGGAATCTGGACTATTATCCTGTATTCTTCCGAGCGATCTTGCTCAAGATATAGAAGAAAAAGTCCAATTATTGCTTGAGGGAATGGTTGTCTCATTGCAAACGATCGTTGAGAACTATCCGGAAAATATAAAAATAACCTTCAAACAGTAGGAGGTGGATTTCATGCTATTAAAATTAGATCTTCAGTTGTTCGCATCTAAAAAAGGAGTAGGTTCTACAAAGAACGGACGTGACTCAATCTCTAAGCGCTTAGGTGCTAAGCGTGCAGATGGTCAATTCGTTACTGGTGGTTCTATTCTTTACCGTCAACGCGGTACGAAAATTTACCCAGGTGTAAACGTGGGTAAAGGTGGAGACGATACTCTTTTCGCGAAAGTGGACGGAGTTGTAAAATTTGAGCGTCTTGGACGTGACCGTAAGCAAGTTAGCGTATACCCTGCAGCTCAAGAAGCATAAGATTGAGTGGAGAACTCTAACCATTAATGGTTAGAGTTCTCTTCATGTCATTCATCCCACATATATTCTCCTCAAACTGTCCTCTTTTGATAAAAGTCCGCTACTTTTTATGCAATTCTATTGATGGAACCTTAAATATAGGGGCAGATTTAAAAATTCTTACCTTTCTTTTTGCTAAGGTACATACGGCTATGGGTTTTTTTTGTTATACTAACACCATATCAATGTAATGGCTGAGGACCATAAAAGAAGATGTAGGAGTCAATTATGGAAAAAGATTGGGATATTGTTGAAGTGCTACGTCATGCAAGGCATGATTGGTTAAATAAAATACAACTAATTAAAGGCAATTTAAGCTTAAATAAGGTGGAACGGGCAAAAGAAATTATTGATGAAATTGTTGTGGAAGCGCAACAAGAGGCAAAGTTATCAAACCTACAAATGCCTCAATTTGCTTCACTTTTATTTACGTACAATTGGCGAAATCCAAAATTTCAATTAGAGTATGACGTTTATGAAGTATTCAAATGTGATCAACTGGATGATAAAAGTTTAACTGATTGGACAAGATCTTTTTTCTCTTGCTTAAATGATGCTGTACAGCCATTTGCTGATAATCATTTATCTATATCAATTAATCCAGAAAAGCAGGGTGTCCGTTTCTTTTTTGATTTTAGTGGAACAATTACTTATATGCAGCAGATTCGCTTATTTTTACTAGAGCAATCAACAAGTATGGGGCTTACAGTGAGGCGCTTAACAGAAGATGAAATATCATTTGATTTCTTTGTTCTTTTTGAAGAGAAGTAAAGTGGATTTATTTAATAGTAAAAAGCTAGTCAGTAAAAGATATTATAAACAGCAAGAGTCATGGGTGTTCATATTCATGTGCATCTTTTGAATAGGAGGAAATAGATCTTATGTTTGTCGATCAGGTCAAGGTGTATGTAAAAGGTGGCGACGGTGGGAACGGAATGGTAGCCTTTCGTCGTGAAAAATATGTTCCTAAAGGCGGTCCAGCTGGTGGGGACGGTGGTAAGGGCGCGAATGTTGTCTTTATTGTTGAAGAAGGTTTAAGAACGCTAATGGATTTTAGATATAAACGACATTTCAAAGCGGAACGTGGTGAGCACGGAATGTCTAAAAATCAGCATGGCAGAAACTCGAAGGACATGATTATAAAAGTACCGCCGGGAACTGTGGTTACGGATGCTGAGACTGGTGAAGTAATTGCAGATTTAACTGAGCATGGCCAACAGGCAATCATAGCAAAAGGTGGCCGTGGAGGTCGTGGAAATTCAAGGTTCGCTACACCTGCCAATCCTGCACCGGAATTATCAGAACATGGAGAGCCAGGTCAAGATAGAGAAGTTATGCTTGAGTTGAAATTGCTTGCAGATGTTGGGCTAGTTGGATTCCCAAGTGTTGGTAAGTCGACTTTACTTTCTGTCGTTTCTGCTGCTAGGCCAAAAATTGGCGCGTATCATTTTACGACAATCGTTCCTAATTTGGGTATGGTAGAAACAGAAGATAATCGTAGTTTTGTCATGGCTGATTTACCTGGGTTAATTGAAGGTGCTCATTCTGGAGTTGGCCTTGGACATCAATTTTTAAGACATATTGAACGTACACGAGTAATTGTTCATGTGATTGATATGTCAGGAATGGAAGGCAGAGATCCTTACGAAGATTATGTGACAATCAATAATGAATTACAGGAATATAATTTACGTTTAACAGAACGTCCACAAATTATTGTAGCTAACAAGATGGACATGCCTGATGCAGAAGAACACTTAGCGGCATTTAAGGAGCAACTTGAAGAGGAGTATCCAATTTTCCCGATCTCTGCTGTTACAAGATCTGGTCTACGTGAGCTATTATTTGCGATTGCAGATAAGGTAGAAGAAACACCAGAATTCCCACTTGAACATGAAGAAGAGGATACAGGTGTTCACCGTGTACTTTATAAACATGAAGCAGATCAAGTAGAATTTACGATTACAAGAGATTCAGCTGGTGACTTTATTGTGTCAGGTGATGCAGTTGAGAAATTATTTAAGATGACTGATTTTAGCAGAGATGAATCGGTTAGACGTTTCGCCCGTCAATTAAGAGGGATGGGTGTAGATGAAGCATTACGCGAAAAAGGTGCAAAAGACGGGGATATCGTCAAGTTATTAGATTATGAATTTGAATTTATTGACTAACCTTAAAATTTCAATGAGGTGAAAGATGAAACAGGATAAATTAGATAAAAAATTCTTCCTTGTCCGAGAAGATGTATTGCCTGAGGCTATGAAAAAGACTTTGGATGCAAAAGAAATGATTGAAAGGGGAAAAGCAGAGTCTGTCTGGGACGCTGTCCATAAGGTAGATTTGAGTCGCAGCGCATTTTATAAATATCGCGATACTGTTTTTCCTTTCCATACAATCGTGAAGGAAAGAATTATTACATTGTTTTTTCATTTGGAGGATCGGTCGGGCACATTGTCACAATTATTAAGTATTGTGGCTGGATCAGGTTGTAATGTATTAACCATCCATCAAACCATTCCGATTTTAGGTCGTGCCAATGTCACCTTATCACTAAATGTTGCTGATATGGCGGTAGGAATCGATCATTTATTATCCGATTTAAGGAAACTAGAATTTGTAGATAAAGTAGAAGTATTAAGTTCAGGCGCATGAGTTAAAAACTCTTGCGTCTTATTCATTTTAATAAGGGGATTATTATACCTAAAATGAATTACTCGAACAGCTTAGTAAAATAAACTGGTGAAGTTTCAAACGTACATGTAGAAACGAGTCAGAGGCAATGAAATAATAGGCAAGTCAAAACGTATAGGTTTACGCATTGACAGTTCATATAAACGATCTCGATTTTAAAAAGAAAGATATCTTATAAAAAAGATAAAAAACCTCTTTTACATCCATAAACTAAAGTGTTAAAGTATAGTATAATGAGTTTTTTCATAATTCAAATTTGTTGTGGCTACATAGAATGAAGCTACTGATGAAAGGTGTTCACAATGAAAAAAATAGGCTTCTTAGGACCAGTTGCTACTTTTACAGATATAGCCGTTCGCGGGTTATTTCCAGAAGATAGAGCAATTCCACAAGCGACCATTCCTGCTTGTTTAGATTCTTTAGCAAATGATGAAATTGATTTAGCTGTTGTACCAATTGAAAATGCTTTAGAAGGATCAGTTAATATTACTTTAGATTATTTAGTTCATGAGGCACTTTACCCAATTGTGGGTGAAATGACCATCCCTATTAGACAACATTTACTTATTCACCCTAGCCAAAAACTAGAAGATATTCAAACGGTATATAGTCATTCTCATGCGATTGCACAATGCCATCGGTTCCTACATTCGACTTTAAAAGATGTTGAACTTGTTAATATGACATCAACGGCTGCAGCTGCAAAATATGTAAGTGAACATCCTGACGAAAAGGTTGCTGCAATAGCCAATGCTTTAGCAGCAGAAGAATATCAATTAACCATAGCTCACAAAGATATTCATGATTATTCACATAATCATACACGGTTTATTGTAGTGGCAAAGCAAGATTGTCACCTCAAGACAGCGCAGAAGTCAAAAGGATATAAGACAACTGTAATGGTCTCGTTACCTGATGATCGTGCTGGGGCCCTTCACCAAGTGCTATCTGCCTTTTCATGGAGAAATTTAAATTTATCAAAAATCGAGTCAAGACCAATGAAAACAGGATTAGGGAATTATTTCTTTATTATTGATATCGACCAGAAAATAGATGATGTGCTTATTCCAGGCGTGAAAGCGGAATTAGAGGCTTTAGGTTGCAAAGTGCAAATTTTAGGTAGTTATCCTTCATATCAACTCGGGAAGATAGAAGAATTGACTCATAAATAACAAAAAAGAAAGTAGAGTGCATGCTCTACTTTCTTTTTATCAAGTACTATTTCCTAGCAAGTATTATGTATCTATTTCGATAAGAAATCCTGATTTTTTCAATGCCTCTTCTGCTTCATCAAGCTTTGCTTCACTGCTGCTCGTAATCGTGTGTAAATGAATCCCACCTGTTAATTCTGATAAATAACTAGATTGAGTAGAATGAATTTTCTTCATAAACTGTTTTACTTCTTTGCGGTCAGAAACCATAATAGATGCTGTCAAATCACCATATACTGGATGCTCGATGGTGACATCTTTTACGGTGACGCCATGATCAACAAGTAAGTTTAACTCTTCTTCTGTTTGTTCAGGTGAATGGTTACTAGCTATTGTTCTTGTAGCTACCGGATGTGGTGAAGTATGATTTAACCTTAAGTATCCTTGACTTGTGGCAATAATTGGTTCATTTCTTGCTTTTAACAGTGTAATATCACCAACGATTACTTGTCTGCTAACATGGTATTTTGCTGCTAGTTCACTACCTGTAATAGGCTCTTCACTTTCCTTCAATAATTGGAGTAGTTTCATCCGTCTGTCTTCTCCAAGCACCTTTTTTTGTTCGCTCATTCTTAATCCCCTCTACTATAACCATAATCAATAATTTTACCATAGGAATCCAGTATAAATAAAGTTATCCCATGCTTTCCTTTAATGTTGCTAGAAATTCGGCAAGTGCGATTAATTGTTCTTTCGAGGTTTCTGTTCCAGTAGATATTCTGAAAAATTCTTTCGCTGCTTTTCCATTAACCCCGATGGCAGACATAGCTGTGGATGGCATTTGCGCATTGGTCGCACAAGCACTACCAGTAGCAATGCAAAAGCCTTTGCGGTTCGCTTCTAACATCACATACTGTCCTTCAATTCCAGGTATTCGCATTCCTATAGTAGATAGGATTTGTCTTTCTCTTGGTGCCTCATAAATAATAGAGTCAAAATGGGCACAATGAGTGATGAAAGCTTGGCGAAGGATTTGTGCGTGCGTTCTTGTTTGTTTCCATGTTTTCATGCTTTCATCTGCAGCTATTGTCATAGCGACTATAGCTGGTAGATTGACTGTACCTGGCCTCAATCCCTTTTCATGTGAAGTATTAGGTAGTAAGCCACGAATGGGATGTGCAGGATGTATATAGGCTAAACCTGCTCCTTTTGGTCCGTAAAATTTATGGGCAGATATAGCAAGACTATCAACGGCTTGGCTCACATGAGTGATATCTACTTTCGTAAAGGAATGGACACAGTCACAATGAAGGAAGATTTGATGAATTTTACATAATGCGCTTACTTCCTCGATTGGTTGGATTGAACCAAGTTCACTATTGGCATGTTGAATAATAGCAAGAATGGTATCTGGCCTAATAGCGGCCGCGAATTGCTTACAATCAATTTGACCATTATGATCAAATGGTAGATAAGTCACCTCATAACCATTATCTTCAAGTATAGATAAAAAGTTAGAAATAGAAGAATGCTCAGCTAAAGTGGTAATAATATGTCCTTTTGTATCCGTTAAGGTTAAAAGAGATCGGATACAAATAAGGTTACTTTCCGTCCCTCCACTTGTAAAATAAATTCCACTACTCGGTACATGTAGAAAAGAAGCTAGTGTCAAACGGCATTGTTCTAGTAAATCATGTGCCCGACTGCCTATATCATGAAAACTTTCTGTGTTTCCATAGCATTCAGTAGCAGTTCTTACATATGCATCTGCCGCTTCTTTTGATAAGGGGCAGGTGGCGGCATAGTCTAAGTAAATCATAAATGGCTTCATTCCTTTGTTTTTGATAGAAGGAGAAATAAATATTGTTAAAAACTCTTGTCATCAGTTTAAATCTGTGTAAATATAGGTGTCAAGACATATGTTAATTTTACCTGAATAGTTTACTGTCAGGAGGATCACAATGAAAAGTTTAGATGTGGTTATTATTGGGAGTGGTTTAGCTGCTCTTCAATTAGCACAAAAAATACGTAATGATTTGCATGTGATAATTATCACAAAGTCAGATATCAGAAGTAGTAATTCTTATTTAGCACAAGGAGGGGTTGCTGCTTCGCTCAGTAAAGAAGATGATTGGGCATTCCATCTACAAGATACTTTGAATGCTGGACGCTATCACAATGAGGAACAGGTTGTGGAAGCTTTAACAAAGGAGGCGCCTGATTTAATTCATGAGTTAAGTGCACAAGGCTTTCCATTTGATGAGAATACAAACGGGGAATTATCACTTGGGTTAGAAGGAGCGCATTGTAAAAAAAGAATTGTGCATAGTGGCGGCGATGCGACGGGGAAGCATCTTGTTGATTTTATGATCAGTCAATTACCTAGACATATTGAAGTAATAACAAATGCATTTGTTTATGAGCTCCTCGTTAAACAAAAAATTTGCTATGGCGTAAAAGTAAAAAAAGAAGACGAAACCCATATCATTTTCGCCAAACATGTGGTTTTAGCAACTGGTGGGTGTGGTCAGTTGTTTCAATATACATCTAATAGCCCTGTTGTTACCGGTGATGGTTTAGCTCTTGCATATCGGGCAGGGGCTATATTAACGGATCTTGAATTTATTCAATTCCATCCGACTTTATTATACGTGGATGGTGAAACGAAAGGTCTTATTTCTGAAGCTGTTCGTGGGGAAGGTGGCGTTTTAGTTGATGAACAAGGAATTCCGATAATGAAGGGTATTCACCCACTTGAGGATTTGGCTCCGAGGCATATTGTCGCTCAAGAAATTTATCAAGCTATGAAGCAAGGTAGAAAAGTTTATTTAAATATCCAGCAGGTGGCACGATTCACTACTCGATTTCCGACTATTAGTAAATTATGTGAAGCCAATGGCGTTATTGTTGAAAATCAATTAATACCAGTATCGCCTGGTGCCCACTTTCTTATGGGTGGGGTCAAGACGAATGGTAGTGGCGAAACAAGTATTGCTCATCTTTATGCAATTGGGGAAGTGGCAAGGACGGGCGTGCATGGAGCCAATCGTTTAGCTAGTAACTCTCTTTTAGAAGGATTGTATTTTGGTAAAAAAGTGGCTCAGCAAATAAATAAGAGTAAGGATTATGACGTAGGTAAAAGAAGCGATTATCGTTTTGAAATTAAGAAAGAGAATATCCAAGGAAGATTACCTGCAAAAGAAGATATTCAAAACCGAATGATGGAATATGTTGGCATAGTAAGGAATAAGGCCAACTTACAAGATCAGTTACGTTATCTCAATCATTTTCATCTCCCGCAATCATTAGATTATTTATCACAAGAGGAAATTGAAATCGTTTTTATGATGGAAATATCAAGATGCATTACGAAATCAGCCCTTAAACGGAAGGAAAGTAGAGGGGGACATTTTCGTGAGGACTTTCCTATTGAAATGGAAGAATGGTTGAAACAAGAAATTAAGCATGAAAAGAAAGGTGATCATGATGAATACATTGAAACTTCGCAAACAATTAGAGCATTACTTCATTGAAGATATTGGTGAAAGAGATTTAACGACAGAATTGATCTTTGGAGAACACGAAAGAGGTGCAATTACTTTTCTAGCGAAGGATAGAGGTGTGTTTTGCGGTAGAGAGGTCATAACAGTAGGCTTCCCCATGTTATCTAATGAATGCCATTTTGAATTCTTCAAACAGGAAGGTGAGTGGTTTAATCAAGGAGAAGTCTTGCTTAAAGTGTATGGACCAATCTCAGCACTTTTAAAGGGAGAACGTGTAATTTTAAATTTGGTGCAACGAATGTGTGCAGTCGCAACGAAAACAAAGAAAGCGGTTGATTTATTAAATAGCACACATACACGCATTGTCGATACAAGAAAAACAACACCTGGATTAAGGATGCTTGAGAAATATGCAGTTCGAACAGGTGGTGGTTATAATCACCGCTACGGGTTATATGATGCGGTTATGATTAAAGATAATCATATAAGCTTTGCAGGCTCGATAAGTAAAGCTGTAGAAAGTGTGAAGTCAAAGATTGGTCATATGGTTAAGATAGAGGTCGAAATTGAGAGTATAGCGCAATTGAATGAAGCGATTGCTGCTGGCGTAGATGTCATTATGTTTGATAATTGTACACCTAGAGAAATAGAAGATTGGATAACTTATGTGCCGAAAGGTGTTATAACCGAGGCTTCAGGAGGTATCGTTTTAGAGGAACTTCATAAGTATGGGCAAACAGGTGTTGACTATATTTCAATTGGTGCTTTAACACATTCTGTTGCCGCACTTGATATTAGTGTGAGAATGTCTGTGATCGAGAAGGAGAAACGAAATGAATCTATTTGACACGATTGAAAAACAAACGATTTTACCAGAAAAATACCGTTCTTTATCTAATGTGCAGTTAGAAAATATTGTGCGTCGCGTGAAGGATACATTTGGAGACAAGCTGTATATTCCAGGGCACCATTATCAAAAAGATGAAGTGATACAATTTGCTGATAGTACAGGTGATTCATTAAAATTAGCACAATTTTGTGTGCAGAATACCCGAGCTGAGTTTATCGTGTTTTGCGGTGTACATTTTATGGCAGAAACAGCCGATATCCTAACAACTAAAAATCAAAAAGTCTATTTACCGGATATGAGAGCGGGCTGTTCCATGGCTGATATGGCTAATATCCATCAAACAGAAAGAGGATGGCATCTATTAACTGAACGATTTGGGGAGACCATTTTACCGCTTACTTATGTAAATTCAACAGCTGCCATCAAATCATTTGTAGGTGAACATGGTGGGGCAACCGTTACTTCTTCTAATGCAGAAGAAGTGGTAAAATGGGCGCTCCAACAAAAGGAAAGGATTTTGTTCTTGCCGGATCAACATCTTGGCAGAAATACAGCCTATAAGTTAGGTATTTCTTTAGATGAAATGGCAGTCTGGGATCCGATTCAACATAGATTAGAATTTGAGGGAGGAAATGAGCAGGTCAAAGTGATTTTATGGAAAGGTCATTGCTCAGTTCACGAGAATTTTACAGTAAGGAACATCGAAGATATACGAAAAAACAAACCAGAAATGAAAATCATTGTTCATCCTGAGTGTAGAAGAGAAGTTGTTGAGCGGTCTGATATGGATGGTTCTACGAATGATATTATTCAGGCAATAGAAAAGAGTGAGCCAGGTTCTCAGTGGGCAATTGGCACTGAAATGAACTTAGTAAATCGTCTCATTCAATCACATCCAGATAAACAAATTGTTTCATTAAATCCACATATGTGTCCATGTATGACAATGAATCGCATTGATTTAATGCATTTGGCATGGAATTTAGAAATGTTGGAGAAAGGCGAACCCATAAATCAAATCAAGGTTGATGATCAAATCGCTGTAGGAGTAAAACAAGCTTTAGCACGCATGTTGGTGATAAAATAAATTGAAATAAGGCTACCTTTCATTAGGTAGTTTTTTTATGGGTAAATTAATTAATAAATGTTTCTGTGGACAAAAAATCATTTTCATAAGTGTATTCAGAATTTTTATTAAAAAAATCCTTTTTTTGTGCTTTCCTATAATGTTTATCATAATTTTCATGATTTCTGCATAAGTTTTTTTGAAGATTATTAGCAATTTGCCCATTCCTTCATAGAATATATGGACTCGTCGAGAAGTAGGTATGAGCCCGCACCTATTTATAGGTGTTAGGCAGCTACTTTTTATCCCGATTCGTTATAATCATTGATGGTATAAAGCTCTCATCAATGAAAGTTTGTTTTGTATAGGAGGGAACCAGCGTGAAAATCCATATCGTTCAAAAGGGTGATACCCTATGGAAGATTGCGAAGAAGTACGGCGTGAATTTCGAAGAGCTTAAAAAGATGAATACTCAGTTAAGTAACCCTGATATGATTATGCCGGGTATGAAAATTAAAGTACCAGGCGCAAGTGGGATGATTAAGAAGGAAGCACCCCTATCAGGAACAAAGATTAACGTAGGCTCTAAAAAAGAAATGCCAAAAGAGATGCCAAAAGAGATGCCAAAAGAGATGCCAAAAGAACAGGTAAAGAAGGAAGAAGTAAAGAAAGAAGCAGTAAAAAAAGAAGTGAAAAAACCGTATAAACCTAAAATGCCTAAACAAATCCTGCCGGATATCGATATAAACAACTACTATATGATGAATTTCGAAAAACAAAAACCTTTAAAACCTGTTCAAGAACAAAAGCCATTAAAACCTGTTCAAGAGCAAAAGCCATTAAAGCCTGTTCAAGAGCAAAAGCCGTTAAAGCCTGTTCAAGAACAAAAGCCATTAAAACCTGTTCAAGAGCAAAAGCCGTTAAAGCCTGTTCAAGAACAAAAGCCATTAAAACCTGTTCAAGAACAAAAGCCATTAAAACCTGTTCAAGAACAAAAGCCATTAAAACCTGTTCAAGAACAGAAACCGTTGAAACCTATGCCGCAACTACCACCAAAACCAACCAATATCTTACCTAAGTCGACTGAGTCATCACAATCTCCTTCTATTAAAGGGAAGGAGCAAATTCAAGGAGGTTATGATCAACTTATGTATCCTTACAACCCTAATATGTTCCAACCTGGCATGCAACAGCCTTATTATCCACAAAATCAAGGTGCTTATAACCCTTATCAGCAACAAGGTATGGTAGCGGGTGTAGAGAGTCCGAATTACCATGAAGAAAGTTCTTCATATATGTCACCATATCAAAATCAACAACAGGCACAACTGTCGCCACAAGTAGGAGGGATGTACGATCAGCAAGCACAACTCCCGCCGCAAGTAGGAGGTATGTACGATCAGCAAGCACAACTCCCACCGCAAGTAGGAGGTATGTACGATCAGCAAGCACAGCTCCCGCCACAAGTGGGCGGTGCCTACGATCAACAAGCACAGCTCCCACCGCAAGTGGGCGGTGCCTATGATCAACAAGCACAGCTCCCGCCGCAAGTAGGAGGTATGTACGATCAGCAAGCACAACTCCCGCCGCAAGTGAGTGGTGCCTATGATCAACAAGCACAGCTTCCACCACAAGTAGGAGGAGCGTATGATCAGCAATTACCGCTACAACCGACTTATATGATGCCGGCGATGCAGCAGCCTTGCTATCCATGCCCGCCACCATGTCCACCGCCATGCCCGCCACATCATATGATGCATCATCATGGTGTAATGCCGTTCTATCCACAGGTGCAAGGTATGAGTGAGTCAGGAGAACAATTACCGTTAAGTCCAAGTCAAAGCCAGATGCCGTTAAGTCCTAGCCAAAGTCAAATGCCAATGCCTCCAACTGTAGCAGGAACACAAGATTGTGGGTGTGGTGGTCCTCAATATCAAGCACCGATGAATCAAGGTTTTGGCTATCCTTATAGTCCGATGCCGCACCATGGTTCCCCTTATGGGTATGCCCCAATGGGTGGCGCACAACCGTTTGGAATGCCAAGAGGCTATGATGAAAGCAGTGACTTCGAAGGATAATGTTAAAGGAGACGATCATCATAGTCGTCTCCTCTCCTATTTACAAAAACAAATACCATGGACCATATTGGAAATCAATCAAATCAGGCAAAATGTATTTAAAGTAGAAACAAACCACACACCATTTATATTAAAAGGGTTTCATTCGTATCATAAGTTTAAGCTTCAAGAAACATTTACCTCTTCATTAATAAAGGAGGGATTTGTTCATACTTATTCCTTTCTTCCTTTAGCAAAGGATCCACCGTTATTTTTCGATGGAATTTATTTTGGATGTTTATTTTATATCCTCCCTTCTGAACAGCCTTTTACTTACCAAAACGAAACCAACCGTAAAGAAGGGTTAAATCTCATTGACAAATTTCATCATGTCTCAAAAAAATTGAAGGATCGTTATGTTACATTATTGCCTCCCCACCACCAGCAAGATAAATGGAGAATTCGGACTGTGCAATTCAAAAAAAATGAAAGTATTTTAAAGTATTTTATACCAAAAGAGATAATGGCTGAATATTTAGCATGGGCAGATTGGTCTTTATCTGGTATGGGGGAAAAAGAGCATACAAAAGAGGCGAATGAAGTGATACTTCACGGTGATGTGGCTCATCATAATTTTATTCGCGATGATAGTAACCAATTATTTTTAATTGATTTTGACTTAATATCCATTGGCCAAAAGGAATATGATTATTTACAGTATGCAAACAGAATTTTGCCAACGCTTGATTGGGAGATAAATGAAATGGAAAAGTTCCCTCAATTAAAGGAACTCACTACTAGTAACCAATCTTTGTACGCTCTTTCTTATCCAACTGATGTCTTTCGGGAATGGAACAGGTGTATTCGGGAGCGAACCTATATTTATCCAAAGAAAATGCGACCATTATTATCCTTAACCATTGATCAATTTCAGAAAAGGAAATTATTTGTGGAAGAGCTGAAAAAAAGAATAGATGGATAAATCTAATTTGTATGACTGCCCCTTGTTTTTTGCAAAATAGTAAAGAGATGAAAAATCTCTAATATTACCAGTGGGGGGTATGTTAAATGCGAAAGAAGATTCTATTTGTCCCTTTTGCTGTTGTGATGTCGATGAGCTTAGCTGCCTGTGGTACGAATAACGATGCGGGTGAGACGACAGATGAGAACCGGAACGGGACGGTACCTATGGGTTATTATACGAATGAACAGCATAATCAAAAATCAAAATTTAAGCTATTAAATGATGATGATGGTGCAGTAACAGAGTGGATGGATCATTCTCTAGGAGATGAAACGGATACAACAAGAGATGGGAAATTCAGCAAAACAGA
Organism: Cytobacillus kochii; assembly: GCF_020171845.1. Taxonomy (GTDB): domain Bacteria; phylum Bacillota; class Bacilli; order Bacillales; family Cytobacillaceae; genus Cytobacillus; species Cytobacillus kochii. The sequence goes on from NZ_JAIVAM010000003.1 coordinate 204,852, forward strand.
TGTCAATTATAATGGCCATATTGAGTATAATCATGTACCGAGGTCTAACTATTATCAATCTTATGAAGGAGAATTAATTGAAAAAGTTATCCATGGTGCAGAAGAAGTAGAGCAAGTAAAAGAAGCGAGAGCGGCAGAGCATGACGGGAAGGTAGTAATTGCTTTAAGATTAAATAAAGATGCCGATGAAAAGCAAGTTGAACAAGAGGTTTTTTCAAAGGTAAAATCCTTTGTTGGAGAGAGAAAAGTGAGAATTATTACGAACGAAAGTCAATTCTTTCGCCTAAATACAATTAATAATGATGTAAAAGCAGGTCTCCCAATGGAAAAAATAAATGAGAATATTGATGAAATCTTTTATTCAAAGTAATCAATATCAATGAAGCACGAACAAGTTTGGAGTATAAATTTGTTCGTGCATTTTTTTTTGAGTTAGATGATTTACATAATGTTTGTTATTTGATTTTAGACCTAGGAATATGCTCAATGGGGAGTATGCGTATAAGGAAGAAAAAAGTGGAGAAAATAAATAGTATTAAGAGGTGGATATACTTGGTGAAGGAGGGGCAATAATGAAGAAATTAAGTGCGATAACCTTAATTATCTTACTCATCACTTTTCCCTTTAGTATTCATAATAGCGTCCAAGCTGTAAGTCGTGGGAATGAAAACCAAACAAATAAAGAAATTAAACCAGAACAAATAGATATTATTTTAGAAAGAGAATATATTGATGGAGAAATTAGTCAGGAACGAGTGCGCGAAACGATATGGTCATTTGAAGATTTATGGGCAAAATATGATGAGTGGCAATTAATGGATATGAAAAAAGGAGAAATGGTTTTTCGTCAACAAGTAAATGATATTTCGCCATTATTAAAAGCAAATGGATATTTTGGCATTACTGAAGATGGTGTACTCACCATTTTTAATGGGAAACCTAGAAAGGCACAAATTATTCAATCATTTTTTTCTATTGATTTAGGAAAGCTTGAAAGTAAAAAATGCGAGCAGTTGAAACAAGGGATTCCAATTAAGTCAAAGAATGATTACATGGAAGTTTTAAAATCTTTTAGCGGCTATTCTTTATAAATGAACTGTAGCGACCTTTAAAGGTCGCTATTTTGAATGAGTAAAAGTTTATTTTGTCTTGGAGTGAGGAAAATCAAGAATGGTAGCAATTTTAAAAATATAAATAAATGGGCTAAACGGTATACTTACAAGTTGTAATGTAACTTAATTTTTGATAACATACAATTAAGTTACATTAAAATTTCTAGGAGGAAATCCTGTGGAGTTTGTGGATCCGATTAAGGATATAGAAGACATTAACAAAATTAAATCAGAATTAAGATTGCATTCACAAAGGGATGTACTCCTGTTTGTCTTAGGGATTAATACAGGGATAAGAGTGAGTGATTTATTATTTTTAAAGGTTAAAGATTTATGGGAGGAAGAGGGCTTAAAAGAATTTTTATATATTAAGGATGAAAAGAATGGTGACTCTCGTGCATTTTATTTAAATAACAGCATTTTGAAAGAACTAGCTTCTTATATGAAGTTATTTAAATTAAATGACAACGATTATTTATTTAAATCTAAAAAGAACAAACAACCTATTACGAGGCAACAAGCTTATCGTATCATTAACCAAGCGGCAAAAAAGGTTGGTGTACAAGGGAAAATCGGTACGCATACTTTAAGAAAAACTTTTGGTTATCATGCCTATCGGAAAGGGATTGCCATTTCCATTTTAATGAATATATACAATCACAATACGCCAGCTGAAACGTTAAGGTATATTGGGATTGATAAATTCGATAAAAAGCTAATAAAAGTAGATGTCAATTTATAAAAAAAACACCTCCATATAATGGGAGGCGTTAAGAGGAAAGAAAGTTTTATTTTTCATCTTCCTCGTCAAATTCAGGAGCCATATCAACGTTTTTGAAATCTTTTATGACATCATCTGTACATTCAACCTGCAGTGTTTTTTTATCTTTCATGAACTTAAACACACCATTATTAAAATCGGTACCGAGATCTTTGAAGAATATACCTTCATATTCTACATCATTAGAATATTTGAAAGTAAGTCGATAATGGTCCCCGTCCTTAATGAGATAAGCGCGAACACCTTTTTCAAAATGACCTTCTTCATCTTTTAATGATCGTGATACTGAGATAATATGCAGGTCGACAAAAGGTACTTCTCTTAGTAGAGAGTTAATAATAGACCCTTTTGCAATTTGCTCCCAGCGGCTTTGAGCCGTTTGCCCAAGAATGATTTGTGTTATATTTTTTTCGCGAGCGACATCAGCAATAACTTTGGAAACAGGTCTTCTTTCATTATCTTTTAAAATGAAAGCATCAGCACTGTGCATTTCAGCTAATTGCTGCCATTTCGTAATATAATGAGACTTCTCTGCATCCATATCATCAAAAGGCTTAGGGTCAATCGTTAAAATATATAAAGGGCAATCCATCATGTTTGCAATCTTGCATCCACGCTGAATAAGTCTTTCACCATTTGGTCCATAATAGACGCATACTAAAATGCTTTCGTCCATACGTCCTTTAATTTTTTTCATGTTTTGTCACCTCGAAATAGATGTGAAATTCATAAAAATTTACATTTAATATCAATAAACTATGTATGACTATATCCTATGCGAATGAAACAGTCAATTAAAAAATGAAATTTAATGAATTCTGCCATTTTTGAAATGTGGCAAGATAGTTAGAAACATTATTTTCCCCTAATTAAAACATTAATGTAATGGATAAATTAACATAAGACAGAATAAGTATGTCACCCCCATTTTTAAAAAGCTTTTTTTCATTAATATTCACCTATTCACAGTCATTTCAGGAGGAGGGACTACGGTTGACGATGTTGCACATCATGATTTTAATTCCATTTGTTTTTGCGATTTTTGTCCCGCTGTTATATAAATACTTCAATAAAAGATTGCATTCAGGTTGGTTTGTTATTCTCATTCCTATTATTATATTCGTTTATTTGCTTCAATTAATTCCTAAAATATCCTCAGGAGCAACAATATACGAAACGATACCATGGATCCCCTCGTTTGGTATTAATTTAGATATGTATGTAGATGGATTAAGTTTGATTTTTGGATTACTGATCACGGGTATTGGTGCTCTCGTTATCTTATATTCGATCTATTATTTATCAAAAGAAAAAGAAGCACTTCACAATTTTTATGTGTATCTCCTTCTTTTTATGGGAGCGATGCTAGGACTTGTATTCTCAGATAATATACTTGTTCTATATGTTTTCTGGGAATTAACGAGTATCTCCTCCTTTTTATTAATTGCCTATTGGTATGAGAGAGAAAAATCCAGATATGGTGCTCAAAAATCAATGTTAATTACGATTTTTGGTGGCTTAGCGATGTTATCTGGTTTTATTATGCTATCGATGATAACGGACACGTATAGCATTAGAGAAATGTTTGCTATGAGTGAGACAATCATTGCTCATGATTTATTCTTACCAGCTATGATATTAATTTTACTTGGTGCTTTTACAAAATCAGCACAGTTTCCTTTTAGTATTTGGTTACCTGATGCAATGGAGGCGCCTACACCAATTAGTGCTTATTTGCATTCAGCAACAATGGTAAAAGCAGGAATTTATTTAGTTGCAAGATTAACTCCCATATTTGGTGGCACAGCAGAATGGTTTTGGATTATATCAATTGTTGGATTAATTACGCTATTGTATGGTTCATTCAACGCTGTGAAACAAATTGATTTAAAAGGATTACTGGCATATTCCACGATCAGTCAATTGGGAATGATTATGAGCTTGCTTGGGATTGGATCAGCTGCCCTTTATTTCGGTTACGGAAATGAAGCTGCTGTTTATGCAGCGGCGATTACAGCAGCTATTTTTCATATGATTAATCACTCTACATTTAAAGGTGCCTTATTTATGGTAGTGGGTATCGTTGACCATGAAACTGGTACGCGTGATATTAGACGTCTAGGTGGTTTAATGACTGTTATGCCTATCACATTTACAGTTGCCTTAATTGGTTCATTTGCAATGGCAGGTCTACCACCGTTTAATGGGTTTTTAAGTAAGGAAATGTTTTTTGCATCTGTTGTTAAAGTAACGGAAATGGATGTATTTAATATGGAAACATTAGGTGTACTGTTTCCAATTATCGCTTGGGTTGCGAGTGTTTTTACCTTTATATACAGTATGATTCTTGTCTTTAAGACATTTAGAGGGAAATATAAACCAGATCGTTTAGAGAAGAAGGCGCATGAAGCACCAATAGGCATGCTTATTTCACCTATTATTCTTGCTTCATTGGTTATTGTTATTTTCTTCTTTCCTAATGTAATTGCTGATTTATTATTAGTTCCTGCCGTATCAGCGATTCTTCCTTCTTTAATAGAAGAAGGTGTACTGAATATTCATATTTCAGCTTGGCATGGATTTTCAGCCGAGTTATATATGACAATCGGCGTCGTTGTCGTAGGAACAATCATGTATCTATTGTTGAAAAAGTGGACCAAAGTTTATCGTCTTTATCCACAAAATTTAACCATTAATGCACTATACAATAATAGCTTGGAAACATCGCAAAGAATTGCAGCAAGTATGACAAATAAATATATGACAGGATACACGCGTGATTATCTTGCTTATATATTTACATTCTTCGTTTTATTAATTGGTGGTACCTTAATCATTACTAATTCTATTACGATTGATTTGACCAATGATGCCCCTGTGAACATTTTTGAGTTAGCCATTATGTTCTCCATGCTAGTAGCTGCATTTACAATTTTATTAGCGAAATCAAGGTTGACTGCTATTATTTCGCTAGGTGTTTTAGGTTATTTAGTATCCTTGTTTTTCGTCATTTTTAGAGCACCAGATTTAGCTTTAACTCAACTAGTAGTAGAAACGGTCACTACAGCCTTATTCTTGCTTTGCTTTTTTCATTTACCAAAATTCAAAGAGCAAACGCAAAAGCATAAAAAGGGTGTACCATTTAAGCCATTGAATTTAATTATCTCGATTGCGGTTGGTGCAGTGGTAACAGTATTCGCGTTTTCGGCAAATGGTACACAAATATTTGAACCGATAGCAAGTTATTATGAGGATTCATATGAATTAGCAGGAGCGAAGAATATCGTAAATGCAATATTAGTTGATTTCAGGGGTATTGATACGATGTTAGAAATCTTTGTGTTATGTATTACAGCGTTAAGTGTATATACACTGATTAAATTACGGTTTTCAAGGAGGGAGAAATAATGAAAAAGCCTAATGATATTATTTTAAGGGCAGTAACGAATGTTGCGGTGGTCATTATTCTTACCTTTGCGATTTATTTGTTTTTAGCTGGTCACCACAATCCAGGTGGCGGATTTATTGGAGGACTTGCCTTTGCTGCAGCCCTTACGCTTTTGTTTCTGACATATGATATCGATTCAATCCGAGCTAACTTTCCATTTGATTTTAAAGTATTGACGGCTGTTGGTGTCCTTATCGCTGTTTTTACTGGTTTGGGTGGAATTTTATTCGATAAACCATTTTTATTCCAAGCTTTCGACTATTTCAATTTGCCGATTTTTGGGAAGACTGAATTGGCTACAGCAGTACTATTTGATGTTGGTGTCGCATTAGCTGTTATTGGAACAGCAATGGTTATTATTATGACAATTAGTGAGGATCGATAATATGGAAACATTAATGTCGATCTTAATTGGTGTCTTATTTACAATTGGTACGTATTTAATATTAACGAAGAGCTTGATAAGAATTATTTTAGGAACTTCAATTATCAGTCATGGTGTTCATTTGCTTATTCTTACCATGGGGGGCTTAAAAAGTGGTGGTCCGCCTTTATTGGGGATAGATACAACTACATTTACGGATGCGCTTCCTCAAGCTCTTATTTTAACTGCTATAGTTATCAATTTCGCAACGACAGCCTTGTTTCTCGTGTTAAGTTACCGAGCTTATCAAGAGCTGGGAACGGATAACACTGCAGAAATGAGAGGTGACGAGAATGAATAACTTAGTCATTATGCCGATCATTGTACCTCTTATTATTGGTTTAGTGATGGTCATATTTAGACAGAAAATACTTTTCCATAAGATTTTAAGTGTGTTTACGCTAATAGCTACGGGAGTTATTTCAGGATTTTTGATTTACCAGGTGAAATATAATGGTATTCAAACATTACAATTAGGTGGTTGGGAAGCGCCTTTTGGTGTCAGTATGGTAGCGGATATGTTCTCGGGACTACTATTATTGACAACAAGTATTGTTGGTCTACTTTGTCTCGTCTTTGCTTTTGGTTCCATTGGTGAGGATCGAGAAAGGCATTACTTTTATCCACTGTTCCTATTCTTAATTACAGGAGTAAATGGATCTTTTCTTACAGGTGATGTTTTTAACTTATTCGTGTGTTTTGAAGTAATGTTAATCTCCTCCTATGCATTAATCACGTTAGGTGGAGAGAAGAAGCAATTAAGAGAGTCTATCAAATATGTGTTAATCAACCTTCTAGCATCTTTCCTATTTTTAGCAGCTGTTGCATATTTATATTCAGTAACAGGGACGATTAATATGGCTCATTTAGCAGAACGTGTAGGAGAAGTAGGGCAGAGTGGGATTATTACTGCAGTGGCAATGATGTTTTTATTTGTCTTTAGTTTAAAGGCGGGTTTATTCTTATTCTTCTGGTTACCGGGATCTTATAGTGCACCCCCGACAGCTGTAGCGGCAATCTTTGCAGCGCTACTTACGAAAGTAGGAATATACGCGATCTTTAGATTCTTTACTTTGATTTTTTATCATCAACCAGAGGTTACACATTTAATTATTGGTATTATGGCAGCTATTACTATGCTGCTCGGTGCAATTGGTGCCATTGCCTTTAATGATATTAAAAAGATTTTAACATATAATGTCATAGTTGGTGTTGGATTTATTTTAGCAGGCTTAGCTACGTATACACATGAAGGATTAACTGGTTCAATCTATTATTTAATTCACGATATGGTGATTAAAGCAGTTATTTTCCTTATCGGCGGTGTGATTATTGCTCTTGTAGGTACAAGTAAACTGAATGATATTAGTGGTCTAATTAAGACACACCCTTATCTAGGATGGATGTTCTTTATTGTTGCTCTTTCAATAGCGGGTATTCCTCCATTAAGCGGTTTTATCGGCAAAGTATATATAACAGAAGGAACCTTTGCGGTTGGCTATTACTGGCTAGGGGCAATTGGATTAATAACGAGTTTGATGGTGCTCTTTTCTGTCATGAAGATATTTATGAACAGCTTTTGGGGAGAAACGATTCTATCAGAAGATATGGAAAAGAGCAGTACGAAAGGTGTCATGTTTCCTATAGTAACACTCGTTTTGTTAACAATTGGACTTGGATTAGGCGCAGAGGGATTATATGATTACGTGAATATAGCTGTTGAATCTTTAATGAATCCTTCTTCTTATATTGAAGCCGTTTTACTAGGGTATAGCGATTAATGTCATTCTAATAGAAAAGGGCGGTGAGCGAGCATGGCTATGCAAGTACTAGTCAATTTATTCATTGCTGCGTTGTGGATGTTTCTGCAGGATGAATGGAGTTTTTTATCTTTTTTTAGTGGTTATATTGTAGGGATATTTATTCTATTTTTAATAAGAAGATTTTTTGATGATAATTTTTATATCGTTACTTTTATGAACATCCTTAGTCTTTTGTTAGTGTTTATTCATGAGCTATTTACATCTAGTATGGAGGTTGTGAAACAAGTAATTAAACCAAAACTAGATATTAGACCAGGCATTTTTACATTGGAGACAGAATTAGAAGGTGATATCGAATTAGCATTGCTTTCTTTTCTGCTTTGTATAACACCAGGTTCGGTAGTGGTTGAGGTAGGAAATGATAACAAAACGTTTTATGTTCATGGACTTGATATCCCAACTTCGAGTGAATCGCTATTAAAGTCCAAGGTTCGATTCGAAAAGTCTATTAAGAGGGTGACAGGAAGATGATTGAGAGTTTATTAGTAGTTGCATTATGTTTTCTTGTCCTATCTATTTTAGCAGCAGTATATCGTCTTATTAAGGGTCCGTCTATTCCGGATCGCGTGCAGGCGCTTGATAATATAGGAGTAAATATTATTGCGGCGATAGCGATTATTTCTATTTTCATGCGGACGAGTGCGTTCTTTTCAGTCATGTTATTACTGGGGATTTTATCGTTTATTGGTACGATAGCCTTTGCGCGTTTCCTAGAGAGGGGGAAAGTCATTGAATCTGACCGTAACAAGTGAGTTAGGAGCAGGAATTCTCATTATTATAGGGACATTGTTTAGTTTTCTTAGTGCAATCGGTATTTTGCGTTTACCAGATGTATATACAAGGTCTCATGCAGCTTCAAAGAGTTCGACGATTGGTGTGTTATTTACGCTTGTAGGTACTTTAATCTTTTTTCTTGTTCATGAAGGTGTCTTTAGTATTCGATTAATATTAGTCATTTTCTTTGTTTTTTTAACAGCACCTGTATCAGCGCATCTCATCTCACGCTCCGCTTATCGCTCAAAAGTTCCAATGGCTGATGTCACTGTTCAAGATGAGTTAAAGAAAGTATTGGTAGGGAAAGATCGGGAAGGAGACCAGTCTTAATGGCTGGTTTTTTCTTTTATACCCTAAGCGGCGATTTTCTTGCAAGCCTGTGCAGTTAATTTGCAATGGTTATTCCACTATTCTCAGTGGTCAACAGGTAAAAGTAATGATAGTCGTAGCGTAAATAGATATCCTTTTTTCTTCAAGACGATTTTGTAGTATAATGGTGGGAGGTATGCAAAAGAGGGAGAGAATAAATTTTGTTTGAATATATTATTGGTCGTGTTGACTTCATCGGGCCAGAATACATTGTAGTTGAAAATAATGGGATTGGGTACCAAGTGATTACACCAAACCCATTTAGATATACGACCGATCAAGAAGTGAAAATTTATACATATCATCATGTCAGAGAAGATATTGAATCACTATATGGTTTTACATCACGACAAGAAAAAGCTTTATTCATGAAATTGCTCAATGTAACTGGTATTGGTCCAAAAGGTGCACTGGCCGTTCTTGCTACAGGTCAGCCAGAAGCGGTTGTTCATGCAATCGAGCATGAAGATGAGGCCTTTCTTGTGAAGTTCCCAGGTGTAGGTAAAAAAACGGCTAGGCAGATGATTCTTGATTTGAAAGGGAAACTAGTTGATATTGTACCAGACTTGTTACCGAACTTGTTTACAGAAGAGAAACAATTAAAAAGTGATCGAAACCATGAATTAGATGAAGCTCTTCTGGCATTAAAGGCACTCGGTTATTCTGATAAAGAATTAAAGAAAATAACGAAAGATTTAAGTGCTGAAACATTAACTACCGATCAGTATATTAAATTGGCTTTGCAAAAGCTGCTTAAGTAAGAAAGAAGGCAAGGCATGGAAGGATGGTTAACAAATGGATGAGCGTATTATATCAGGAGAAGCGGATCATCAAGATACTTCATTTGAATATAGCTTACGTCCACAAACCTTAGCACAGTATATTGGCCAAGATCAGGTAAAGGAGAATTTGCGTATTTTCATCGAAGCAGCGAAAATGCGTAATGAAACATTGGATCATGTTCTTCTTTACGGACCACCAGGCCTAGGGAAAACGACTTTAGCAACGATTATTAGTAATGAGATGGGCGTTAATATACGGACAACAGCAGGGCCTGCCATTGAACGGCCTGGTGATTTAGCGGCTGTCTTGACTTCACTTGAGCCTGGTGATGTATTATTTATAGATGAGATTCATCGTTTGCCAAGGGCGATAGAAGAAGTATTATACCCGGCAATGGAGGATTTTTGTCTTGATATCGTGATTGGAAAAGGCCCAAGTGCTCGTTCCGTCAGACTGGATCTTCCCCCTTTTACTTTAGTTGGTGCTACAACGAGAGCAGGCTCTTTATCTGCACCTTTAAGGGATAGGTTCGGGGTTATGAGTAGACTGGAATATTATAATGAGGGACAACTAAAGGAAATCGTTGTACGAACAGCGGCGATTCTCGATACAGAAATAGACAGAGAAGCAGCAGATGAGATTGCTCGACGCTCAAGAGGAACCCCTCGTATTGCAAACCGATTGCTTCGTAGAGTAAGGGATTATGCTCAAGTGCGAGGGGATGGTGCAGTAAACCAACAGTTTGCAAATGAGGCATTAGAGATGTTACAGGTCGATAGGTTAGGATTAGATCATATTGATCATAAGTTACTAAGGGGCATGATTGAACGCTTTCGCGGTGGTCCAGTAGGGTTAGAGACGATTGCTGCAACCATTGGAGAAGAAGCACATACGATAGAAGATGTGTACGAACCCTATTTATTACAAATTGGTTTCTTACAAAGGACACCAAGGGGCAGAATTGCGACACAGCTTGTTTATCAACATTTTCAAATGGAGGTGCCATCCAATTGCCAAAATGGTTCATGATTATTGGTGGTCTTCTATTTGTTATTGGCTTTCTTATGCATTTTTTCAATTTAGGAAAGCTCCCTGGAGATATTGTATTTAGAAAAGGGAATACAACTGTTTATTTCCCAATTGTAACGTCAATTATTATTAGTGTGATACTTTCCTTAATTGTCTATTTTATTGGGAAGTCACGTTAAATTTTTCAAAAGTTGGAGACGAGACAAAATGAAAGTAGATTTATTTGATTTTAATTTACCAGAAGAGTTAATTGCGCAAACACCGCTTAAAGACAGAACAAGTAGCCGATTAATGGTATTAGATAAGGAGACGGGAGCGGTCCGTCATGACGTGTTTAAACATATTGTAGAATATTTACAGCCAGGTGATGCACTAGTATTGAATGATACAAGAGTATTGCCAGCACGACTTTTTGGAATGAAAGAAGAAACAGGAGCAAAATTAGAAGTGTTACTGTTGAAACAGCTTGAAAATGATCAATGGGAAACACTAGTAAAGCCAGCAAAACGGGTGAAAGTAGGGACAGAAATTATCTTTGGTAATGGTCAGCTGAAAGCGGTATGCCTTGAAGAGAGTGACCATGGCGGACGTGTTCTCAAGTTCAAATATGAAGGGATTTTCTACGAGGTATTAGAGCAATTAGGTGAAATGCCATTGCCACCCTATATTAAAGAACAACTAGAGGATCGAGATCGTTATCAAACGGTCTATGCAAAGGAGAATGGCTCTGCTGCAGCACCTACAGCTGGTTTACATTTTACTGAAGAACTATTAGAAGAAATTAAAGCTCGTGGAATTGAGGTTCTTTTCATTACCCTTCATGTGGGTTTAGGTACGTTCAGACCAGTAAATGTAGATGACATTGATCATCATGAAATGCACGCAGAGTTCTATCAAATGACAAAAGAAACAGCTCAAACGTTGAACCAAATACGGGAAAGTGGTCATAAAATCATCAGTGTTGGTACTACTTCAACAAGAACACTTGAAACAATTGCTACTGCTTTTAACGGACGTTTTGAAGAGTCAAGTGGTTGGACTGATATCTTCATCTTCCCTGGGTATGAATTTAAGGCGATTGATGGTATGATCACGAATTTTCACCTACCAAAATCAACGTTAATTATGCTTATTAGTGCATTGGCTGGTCGTGAGAATGTGCTTGAAGCATATAAGCAAGCAGTAGAAGAAAGGTATCGTTTCTTTAGTTTTGGAGATGCAATGTTTATTAAATAAAAGAGTTTGATATGGAAAAGGAGTTACGTCATGACAGCTATACGTTATGAATTGATAAAAACATGTAAACAAACAGGCGCGAGACTTGGACGTGTTCACACACCTCACGGCTCATTTGAAACACCTGTTTTTATGCCAGTAGGTACGCTAGCGACGGTGAAAACAATGTCTCCGGAAGATCTAGTGAATATGGGGGCAGGAATAATTTTAAGTAATACTTATCATCTATGGTTACGACCTGGACATGAGTTGATAAAGGAAGCGGGAGGCTTACATCAATTCATGAATTGGGATCGTGCTATTTTAACTGATTCCGGTGGATTCCAAGTATTTAGTCTCAGTGATTTTAGAAAGATTGAAGAAGAGGGTGTCCATTTTCGTAATCATTTGAATGGGGATAAACTATTTCTTTCACCTGAAAAGGCAATGCAAATACAAAACGCATTGGGCTCAGATATTATGATGGCATTTGATGAATGTCCACCTTTCCCAGCAACACATGAATATATGAAAAAATCTGTTGAGCGAACATCTAGGTGGGCCGAGAGATGTTTAGAAGCACATGAACGACCAAACGACCAAGGTTTATTTGGTATTGTTCAAGGTGGCGAATATAATGATTTACGTGCTCAAAGTGCGAAAGACCTTGTCTCACTTGATTTTCCTGGCTATGCAATAGGGGGGTTATCAGTTGGGGAACCAAAGGATATAATGAATAGAGTGTTGGAAGAAACAACACCACTTCTGCCCAATCATAAGCCCCGTTACTTAATGGGTGTCGGTTCACCGGATTCCTTAATTGATGGTGCGATTCGTGGGGTAGATATGTTTGATTGTGTATTACCAACAAGGATTGCAAGAAATGGCACATTAATGACTAGCGAAGGAAGATTAGTTGTTAAAAATGCGAAGTATGCACGTGACTTTGGTCCTCTAGATGAGAATTGCGATTGCTATACTTGTCGAAATTATAGTCGTGCCTATATAAGACACTTAATAAAATGTGACGAAACTTTCGGAATAAGGCTTACAACTTATCATAACCTTTATTTTCTGTTAAAATTAATGGAAAAGGTCAGAGAGGCAATCAGAGAGGATCGTCTAGGTGACTTTAGAGAAGAATTTTTCGAGAAATATGGTTTTAATAAGCCGAACGCGAAAAACTTCTAATACTTGAAAGGAGGGGAAAAGAGAATATGGATATTTTAGCTACTATTGGGCCGTTAGTCATTATGTTTGTGCTGTTTTATTTCCTTTTAATCAGACCACAACAAAAACGTCAAAAAGCGGTTAATCAAATGCAGAATAGTCTGAAAAAAGGCGATAAAGTAGTTACAATCGGTGGTTTACATGGTTTTGTAGATGCAATCGATGAGGACAAAGTCGTTATCAAGTGTGGCGATGGAAGCCGTCTTACATACGACCGTCAAGCGATTCGTGAAGTAACTGAATCAGCTCCCGGTACCGTTTAAGAATGAAAAAGCTGTTTGAAGTAGTTTTACTACTTCAAACAGCTTTTTTCATTTTTACATAATTTCTATTTTGTTGATTTTGAACTCATGTTTACACCTAAAATACCACCCATCATTGCAATGAGAATATAGCAAATAAAGTATACGATTTGTTGAGGATTAAATAGTTTATCAAAACCGAGATATTGGAATAAAAAAATAATGATTGTATAAATCGCACCAGTTATCCCGCCGAGCATCCATCCCCTTTGTTTTCCTTTCCCACCTGAAATGAAACCTCCAGTAAAGAGGGCAATAAAAGAAATGGCTGTCATTACATATTGAACAGAAGACTCTTGTAAGGAAGTAAACCTCAATATAAGAGCGAAAATAAAACTACTAACAATTGCCAATGTGAAAATGGCTATAAGGCCATGTAAAACGGAAGTCCCTAATGCCTTCGATTCTTCGATTGGAAACCTCCCCTTTCTCTTTTGATAAAATTCCTTTGTACAAGCATATTCTGCGGATGGCAAAATAGAAGCAAAATCATAAAATATTTCTTACTCTATTTGATTAAATTGAGAAGTCCTGTACAAGCTAATCTTATAAAGAGGTGGCAATGTTGGAAGAATATTTTATTGTTATATTTCGAACGATTTTACTATATGTTTTAATGACTATCATCTATCGCATCATGGGGAAAAGGGAAATTGGTGAGCTTAGTATACTTGATTTAGTCATTTCGATAATGATTGCTGAGTTGGCAGTTGTTGCGATTGAGAAGAGTGACGAGAAATTATTTAGGAATATTCTTCCTATGCTTATTCTGATGGTTGTACAGATTGTTTCCGCCTATTGGTCCCTAAAAAGTAAGAAAATAAGGGATCTTGTTGATGGAAAACCAGTCATTTTAATTAATAAAGGGAAGATTGATGAGAAAGCGATGAAAAAGCTACGTTACAATTTAGATGATCTCCTTATGCAACTACGTGAAAAGGATATTTCACTAATATCTGATGTTGAATATGCAATACTAGAGGTATCCGGGAGCTTGTCTGTGATTGAAAAGAGCAATCAGTCATCACAAGCGGACCTTACCCCATCATTTACGCTTCCTCTTGTCCTGGATGGGAGAATAAATAGTGAAAACTTAACACTAATCAATAAGGATGAAGAATGGTTGAAGAAAGAATTAAAGGAAAAAGGGGTTCATGATATTTCAAGGGTGTCGTTATGTAGTTTTGAAAATTCTACATTTTATATTGATTTAATTGATGAGAAATAGACAATATGTTCAGGGGTAGAAAAAACTGAGTGAGTAAATCTTGTCACTCAGTTCATTATATGAGGGCTATCTAAACATAAATTTCGCTAAAAACTGACCGACTCCTGGAAGGCCTTGTACATCACCTTTTCTAATGAGCTTTGTGAAAATCATGATGATTAGATAGATTAAACTCATAACCATTGCCCCACATAGGATAGTAGGTACGATGGTGAAGTTTAGGAACTTAATTGTAATATATCCGATATAACCTGTGAGGAGCATAGCACTCGATGTGATTAAGTATTCCCGCATATGAATGGTATAAGAAATGGCTTTTAACAAAGTGGCGAAATGCAGTAGAGTGACTAATACAAAGCCAACAATTAAGCCGAGCGCTACTCCTGTAATACCAAAGGCAGGCTGGCTTCCAAGAATAAAGATAACCGCAATTTTAGCAACCGCACCAATCAGGCTATTGATCATGGCAGCACGTGCTAAATCTAGAGCTTGTAGCGCAGACTGCAGTGGCTGTTGGAAATAGTAGAATAGGAAAAGAGGCGCCATTAATTTTAGGAAGTCGGTACCTGTTGTCGAACCATACATCACAGTCATTAATGGTTCAGCCAGGATATAAATAACCACAACTGAAAGACCACCTGTTGTTAAAGAAATCCTTAATGCTTGCTGCAGACGATATTCAATTAAATGGAAGTTATTAACTGCTTTCGCTTCACTAATGGCAGGTACGAGTGAGGTGGAGAGCGCCATATTAATGAATGATGGTAGCATTAACAAAGGAAGTGCAAATCCGGTTAAGGCACCATACCCTTCTGTAGCAGCAATTGTAGAAACACCGGCTATAGTAAGACTATAAGTCACAACAATTGGCTCTAAAAACCAAGCGACAGAACCAATCATTCTACTTCCGGTCGTAGGTAATGCCACTTCCATAAGTTGTTTAAACGTATCCTTGCCCTTGCGGATATGTTGGAAAAATTGTTTTCGTACCTTAAACTTCTTTTTCAATTTAAATGATGTTAGTAAATAAATGAGTGAGGCTAATTCGCCAATTACGGATGCAAGCATAGCTCCCGCTGCAGCATATTCAATACCGTATGGCAAAAATGCTTTAGTTAATGCAGCAATTAATGTAATTCTTACAACTTGTTCAATAAGTTGTGAATAAGCGGCCGGCTTCATATTTTGCTTACCTTGGAAGTATCCGCGTATGACAGAAGAGACGGCAATAATCGGCACAACAGGTGCGATAGCTAATAATGGATATAGCGTCCTGTTATCTGTTAATAAATGCTCTGATAGATAGGGAGTTAATAAAATTAAAGCTGGTGTAAATAAGAGCGATAATGATAATGTACTAGCTAATGAAACAATGAGGATTTTTTTTGTTTTTTCCGTATCTCCTCTTGCTTCCGATTCCGCCACATTTTTTGAAATTGCTACGGGTAAACCAAGCTGTGTAATTGTTACGACTAGAATAAATGTAGGAAAAGCCATCATATAAAGACCGACACCTTCAGCTCCAATGAACCTTGCGATGACAATCCGATTAATAAAACCGAGTACTCTAGTTACAAGTCCAGCAAATAAGAGAATAATCGTTCCTTGAATAAATTTCGACATTGTACACCCTGCCTTCTCAAATGAAAGGTATTCATATACAATTAATCTATATGCAAGAAGATGGACAAAGCATGACAAGCTTTCGTAATTAAAGTGAGTTATATTTAAAAAAGGGAGAGTTGAAGTTGAAAATGCATGCCTATGATATTTTTTTCGAAGAGGTAGAACCTGCACTTGATGTAAAAATCGATGAGTTTCGCTTTCTTGGATATGAACATGTGACAAGAGCGCAATTATGGGAATACTTAAAGAAGAAAAAGTGGAAAACGCCTAAATCAACGATACGATTATTTGAAATTGTGGAAGATGTTTTAGGGATAAAAGTTGGAGAATTTATTAACTATACAACTGTTGAAGCTTATATGGACACAGAATTTTCTCTTGAAAATGCTGAGGAAATGAAGGAATTACTAAAATAGAACGAGTAAGTTATCAATCACTTAGTACTCTAGTCATAAACGTTTATTTCTACATGTACGTTGATAAAATTGACAGTCCCTTCCTCTTGTTTCATAATAATAATATTGCGCTTGAGAAAGGTTTTCATTAAACGGTTATAATCATATTTACTTCGTTTATCCTGTTAGAAAAGTCACGTTAAAAAGCTCAACATTTGGGCTTGTTTGGAAAGTGAGGAGGAAATATACATAATGGTGAAGCGTAGCAGAATTCTATCATTTTTTCTAATCATTATTTTATTTGCAAGTTTGATGGGATTCACTTCGAAAGATATTTTAGGAGATGTAAAGCTTGGTCTTGATTTGCAAGGTGGGTTTGAAGTGCTTTATGAGGTGTCGCCTGCAAAAGAAGGCCAAGAAATTGACCAAGCTGCAATGTCGGCAACAGCACAGTCCCTAGATCGCCGAATTAATGTCCTTGGTGTAAGTGAACCCAATATTCAAATTGAAGGGGACAACCGCATTAGGGTGCAACTGGCTGGAGTAACAGACCAAGAGCAAGCTAGGGAAATGCTTTCAACGGAGGCCAATCTAACGTTTAGAGACGTGGATGATAATGTGTTGATGGATGGGAGTGACCTTGTTGAAGGAGGAGCATCACAAACATTCGATGAAAATGGTCGTCCGAGCGTGTCTATTAAGTTAAAGAGTGCGGATAAGTTTAGAGAAGTGACTCAAGAAATTGTAAACAAACCAGCAGGAGAGAATCTACTGGTCATTTGGTTAGATTTTGAAGAAGGAGATTCATTCGCCGAAGAAGCGACAAAAGAAGATCCTAAATACTTATCAGCCCCACAAGTGAGCCAAGTATTTAATCAAGATTCGGTTTCAATTGTAGGTAACTTTACTTTAGAAGAAGCAAAAACTTTATCTGATTTATTATCGGCAGGCTCATTACCAGTTAAGTTAGATGAAGTCTATTCTACTTCTGTTGGTGCACAATTTGGTGAGTCAGCATTAGATAAAACCATTATTGGCGGAATAATAGGTATTGCTGCGATTTTCATCTTTATGATTGCTTATTACCGACTTCCTGGAGTCATTG
Source organism: Cytobacillus kochii (assembly GCF_020171845.1). Classification (GTDB taxonomy): domain Bacteria; phylum Bacillota; class Bacilli; order Bacillales; family Cytobacillaceae; genus Cytobacillus; species Cytobacillus kochii. The sequence continues at coordinate 222,496 of NZ_JAIVAM010000003.1, forward strand.
CAGTCATCACTTTATCTGTTTACTTATATTTGACATTAGTCGTATTTAATATGATGAATGCGGTACTAACATTACCTGGTGTGGCGGCATTAATTCTTGGAGTGGGTATGGCAGTAGATGCTAATATTATTACCTATGAAAGAATAAAAGATGAAATAAGAGTGGGCCGTTCGATTAAAGCTGCATTTAAGGCAGGTAGTAAAAACTCTTTATCAACTATTTTTGATGCCAATTTAACGACATTGTTAGCAGCTGGCGTATTGTTTATTTATGGGACAAGTTCTGTAAAAGGTTTTGCTACGACTTTAATTTTAAGTATTTTAATGAGTTTCATTACGGCAGTATACGGAGCAAGGTTACTCCTCTGGTTATGTGTAAATAGTAATCTGTTTAAAAACATGCCAGGCATGTTCGGAGTTCATAAGAAAGATATACACCAATTAAATGAAAACCTAGATACAGTAGATTTAACAACCAAATTTGACCGTTTTGACTTCGTTAAACATCGGAAAAAATACTATAGTTTTTCTGGCTTGATGATCGTCCTAGGAATTATTGTGCTCTTTATCTTCGGCTTAAACTTGAGCATTGACTTTTCACAAGGAACAAGAATTGAGCAAATGTCTAATGAGCCGTTAACGGAAGACGGTTATCAAGCATCTTTAGCAGAAATAGGTATAGAAACGGACGATATCGTTATTTCCGGTAATAATAATGAAATTGGTGTCGCTCGTATAAAAGACGAGGTATTCAATAAAGAACAAATTGCTGAATATCAATCACAACTAGAAGATGAATATGGAAGTATTCCTAACATTAGTACTGTTACCCCAACAGTAGGAAAAGAAATAGCGATGAATGCAATAAAAGCATTAGCCATAGCGGCCATAGGAATTATTCTGTATGTCACCATCCGTTTCGAATGGAGAATGGCTTTAGCCGCAGTACTAGCTTTATTGCATGACGCCTTCTTTATTGTTGTTATATTTAGTGTGACAAGGTTAGAAGCGGATCTTACATTTATAGCGGCTGTCTTAACCATTGTTGGTTATTCAATCAATGATACAATCGTTACATTTGACCGCATACGTGAAAATATGGTTAGGAAGAAGAAAATTAAAACCTTTGAGGAGCTTGCGCAAATAGCTAATCAAAGTTTACGGCAAACGCTGGGTCGATCAATTAATACCATTATTACAGTTGTACTAGCTGTACTCGGACTGTTGATATTTGGTAGTGAAGCGATACGTAACTTTAATATTGCTTTATTAATAGGGTTAATTGCTGGTACTTATTCATCTATCTTCCTTGCGACGCAAATGTGGCTATCATGGAAAGGTATGCAACTGAAAAAGCATGGCGTATTAATCACTTATAAAGAAAAGAAACAGAAAACAGACGAACCACAAGTTTAAAAGAAGATATCAAGCATCTGCATAAAATGGCAGATGCTTTTTTTTGCTTTCATAACATAGATGTCACTATATTCTTTACTAAATCGCAAGTATGGGTTTAGCGAGTTATCAAAGATGATATCGCTAGGTCTCTATTATTTGGACCCTTTTTTATCCCCACTCTATTTAGAATCAGTAATTAGTTAAAGTAGGAAGCCCGCTCTAGTTATGGTTATGATTTTGATCGTTATGGAAATAATAGGTAGATGAATGATCAAGAGGGGGATTTATAAATGCTTGTTGAGAAAGAAGTGAGGTTTAAACGGGCCGAGAATGCAGCAATTTTAGGAATGGGGGCAAATATTGCCCTAGCTATTTTCAAATGGGTAATTGGTGTTCATTCTGGTAGTAAAGCTTTAATAGCGGATGCCATCCATTCAGCTTCTGATGTAGCAGGTTCACTCGCTGTTTATATCGGCTTAATCGCAGCTAAAAGACCTCCAGATGAGGACCATCCATATGGACACGGTAAAGCTGAATTAATCGCTGCAATTATTGTTGCTGTATTTCTATTCTTTGTTGGTATTGAGATTTTCATATCATCATTTCAATCATTATTTCAACCTGTTGAAGCTCCGAAGGTATACGCGATTATTGCTGTGATTGTTTCCATTATAGTAAAAGAGGGAATGTTTAGATATAAGTTTAAACTGGGAAAAGAGTTAAATAGTGATGCACTTATTGTAAATGCCTATGAACACCGCTCAGATGTCTATTCCTCATTAGCTGCATTAATTGGTATAGGTAGTGCGGTAATTGGAGGAAAATTAGGGCTCAATTGGCTAGAATATGCGGATCCTGTCATTGGTTTAGTAGTAGCATTTATGATTCTCCATATGGCTTTTCAACTAGGGAAGGAAGCCATTCATAATACAATGGACCATGTGTTAAGCCCTGAGGCATCAAGTTATCTATTTTCTGCTGTAGATAAAGTAGAAGGAATTAAACGAATAGAAGAGTTGCATGCAAGAGAGCATGGGCATTACTTAATTATTGATTTAAAGATAGCCGTAGACCCATCTCTCACTGTTGAAGACGGTCATCTCATTGTAAAAAATGCAAAAGAAAAACTAATGGCTTTTCATCAAGTGCAAAACGTTTTTATTCAAATGATTCCTTATGATCATACATAGGAGGGGAATAAATGAAAAATCAATGGATTATATTACTCAGTATTGTTTTTACATTAATTGTCGCTATTTTTGCTGTTATTAACGTCGATCCAGTTACGGTTAATTATCTATTTGGCGAAAGTAGTTGGCCGCTGATTCTCGTTATTTTAAGTTCTGTATTAATGGGAGGGCTAATTGTTAGTTCAGTCGGTTTAATAAAAATTTTTAATTTACAAAGAGAAGTCAAATCGTTGAAAAAACAGTTAGTAGCGCTTAAAGGAAATGAGGGACAAAAAGAAGCAGATAAAACGCATCAAGTGAAAAGTGAATATCATGATGCTAAACAATTAAAGGTAAGCAACAAAGAATAATTGAAACGAATACGACGCTCTAGTATAATGTAAAAGTTGAGGGGTGAACGTATGTTACATTCTAAAACGCGTTGGAATGTTCGTCAATCAGATGAAGCCTCTGTAGAGGAACTCATAAACGGATTAAATATTTCATCTGCGTTGGCTACATTACTTGTTAATCGCGGCTTTAATACCGTCGAATCAGCACGGTATTTTTTATTTGATGAAAAAAAAGAATTTCACGATCCTTTCTTATTAAAAGATATGGATTTGGCTGTTTCGCGTATACAACGAGCGATTAAAAATAACGAATCGATTATGATTTTTGGTGACTATGATGCCGATGGTGTTACGAGTACGACTGTCATGATGAGAACATTAACATCACTAGGAGCAGATGTGCAATTTTACATACCTAACCGGTTTACGGAAGGTTATGGGCCAAATGTTCCGGCATTTCAATATGCTAGTGATATCGGTGTTTCGTTAATTATTACTGTTGATACAGGAATTGCTGCTATCGAACCTGCGCAAGCGGCTAAAGAAATGGGAATCGATTTAATTATTACGGATCATCATGAACCAGGCCCTATCTTACCAGAGTGTCTGGCAATCATTCATCCGAAACTTCCTGACAGTCGTTATCCTTTCAAAGAACTTGCTGGAGTTGGTGTAGCATTTAAGCTTGCTCATGCTCTATTAGGTAATGTGCCAAATGATTTATTAGAGTTTGTTGCAATTGGTACAGTGGCAGACCTTGTTTCATTGACGGATGAAAATCGCTTAATTGTGAAGAAAGGTCTTAAAAAGCTGCAATCAACACAAAATCTTGGTATCCGATCATTAATATCGTTAGCTAATGTCAAATTAGCAGAGATGACAGAAGAGACAATCGGCTTTACGATTGCACCAAGATTAAATGCTGTAGGTAGATTAGATTCTGCGGACCCTGCAGTAGAATTGTTATTAACTGAAGATGCGCTTGAGGCTGAAGCGTTAGCTGAAGAAATCGACCAAATGAATAAAGAGCGACAATCAATCGTTCATACGATGGCTGAAGAAGCGATTCAACAAGTTGAGGCGGAATATCCAATTGAGGACAATCAGGTCATCGTAGTAGGTAAAGAAGGTTGGAACCCTGGGGTTGTTGGAATTGTGGCTTCAAGGCTAGTAGAGAAATACTATCGTCCTGTTATATGTCTAAGTTTCGATTCACAACAAGGAATAGCTAAAGGATCTGCGAGGAGTATAACTGGCTTTGATCTGTTTCATAATCTTTCGCAATCTCGAGATATCCTTCCTCATTTTGGTGGTCACCCAATGGCTGCAGGAATGACCTTGAAACTTGATGATGTTGATATACTTCGTCAAAGGCTTATCCAGCTTGCAAAGGAACAGTTAAACGAAGATGACTTTATACCGATTACTGATTTAGATGCTGAATTAAGGGTAGCTGATGTTAATTTAGAAATGATCGCTGAAATACAACAATTGGCACCATTTGGTATTGATAATCCTAAGCCGAAAGTAATGTTAAAAGAGGCGAATGTCAGTCTGTTAAAGAGAATTGGGACAAATAAAACACATCTGAAGATCACATTAGAAGATAATGATGTGACATTGGATGGAATTGGATTTGGATTTGGAGAATACGCAGAACAAATTTCTATGGATGCTAGTCTTGCTATTGTAGGGGAACTTTCTATTAACGAATGGAATAATATAAAGAAGCCACAAGTCTTTATCCAAGATATACGTATACAAGAATGGCAATTATTTGATATTAGAGGCGCCAAACGTTTAGACACAATTGTCACACATGTCCATCATCAAACCTCTGAATGGATCGTATTTAATAAGGAAAATTATGATAAATTTTTACCTTATAATCCCAATGTATCATTGATTCTGTCTGATGAAGAGGCAGAAAATATTATATTAGATGGTAAGCATGTGGTTTTTTGTGATTTACCACCACAAAAGGAAAGAATAGAGGCTATTTTGCGTGGGAAAAGTCCAGAAAGAATTTATTGTCATTTCTATCAAACAAATGATATATTCTCTATGGCGACTCCAAACCGTGACCATTTTAAATGGTATTATGCGCTCATTGCTAAGAGAGGGCCTTTTAACCTTGAAGAAAGAAAAGCAGAGGTAGCTAAATTTAAAGGCTGGCAAGTTTCTTATATTGATTTTATGACTGAAGTGTTTTTTGAACTAGAATTTGTTAAAATAGATAATGGGATGATTTCTCTTAGTGATGCAAAACAAAAGAGAGATTTATCGGAATCACAGGCTTTTTGCATAAAGCAACAACAAGTAAAGTTAGAAAATGAATTGCTTTATTCAAAAGCAGGTCAATTAAAGGATTGGTTTGATGGGCTGCTTCAGAATGCCTATGTGAATTGAGGAGGCAAAGGAAAGAAGATGGATTTAAAACAATATATTACTATAGTAGAGGATTGGCCAAAACCAGGTATCACATTTAAAGATATTACTACATTAATGGATAATGGTGATGCTTATAGATATGCAACAGACCAAATTGTTACTTATGCGAAAGAAAAACAGATTGATCTTGTGGTTGGACCAGAAGCGCGTGGATTTATTATTGGATGTCCAGTAGCTTATTCTTTAGGAGTAGGATTTGCACCTGTTCGTAAAGAAGGTAAACTACCTAGAGAAACGGTAAAAGTAGATTATGGTCTGGAATATGGTAAAGATGTCTTAACTATCCATAAAGATGCGATTAAGCCTGGTCAACGCGTATTAATCACGGACGATCTTCTAGCTACAGGTGGAACCATTGAGGCAACAATAAAATTAGTAGAAGAACTAGGTGGAGTTGTTGCAGGTATTGCTTTCTTAATCGAGTTAAGCTATTTAGATGGAAAAGAGAAATTAAAGGATTATGATGTTTTAACTTTAATGACTTATTAATAGTTCTAGAGAGCACTATATGTGTTCTCTTTTTTTATTAATAGTTCTTTTTAGGATAATTAAGGATTAATTGGAATTAATTATTAGTAATTTCGACAAATTCTACGTTTTTTTGTAAAAATAAAACGCTAGCTCTTTACATCTATGTTATTTTTTTCGATAATAGTAACAATCGTTTCTTTTTTCTTAATGATATCTATTTATTTTTTATAAGGAAAAGAAGATATTACATGGTTAGGGTTATTAAAAATAATTTGGGATAAAGGTGATTCCATGGCGAACGATCAGGTGTTGACCGCCGAACAAGTCATCGATAGGACAAGAGAATATTTAAATGAAGAGCATGCCCAGTTCGTCAAAAGAGCTTACGAATTCGCTAAGTCTGCTCATAGTGAACAATACCGTAAATCAGGTGAACCGTACATTATTCACCCTATTCAGGTAGCGGGAATATTAGCGGATCTGGAAATGGACCCAGCTACAGTAGCAGCTGGTTTTCTTCATGATGTTGTTGAGGATACTGAATCCACTTTAGATGATATCGCAGAACATTTTAGTGAAGAAGTAGCTATGCTTGTAGATGGTGTAACAAAGCTGGGAAAGATTAAATATAAATCAAAAGAAGAACAGCAAGCTGAAAATCATCGTAAAATGTTTGTTGCCATGGCACAAGATATTAGAGTGATTTTAATTAAGCTTGCAGATAGACTTCATAATATGCGGACGTTAAAACACTTACCTGCTGAGAAGCAAAGAAGAATCTCGAATGAAACTTTAGAGATTTTTGCTCCGCTTGCTCATAGACTAGGAATTTCTAAAATTAAGTGGGAATTAGAAGATACAGCTTTAAGATACTTGAATCCGCAGCAATATTATCGAATTGTTAACTTGATGAAGAAGAAGAGAGCAGAGAGAGAACAATATTTAGTAGATGTTATTGCGATGATGAGGGATCGTCTGGACGACGTAACGATTGAACCTGAGATTTCTGGTAGAGCTAAACATATTTATAGCATCTATCGAAAAATGGCTCTACAAAACAAACAATTCAATGAAATTTATGATCTACTAGCCGTAAGGATTGTGGTAAATAGCATAAAGGATTGTTATGCTGTTCTCGGTATTATCCACACGCATTGGAAACCAATGCCAGGCAGATTTAAAGATTATATTGCGATGCCTAAGCAAAATATGTATCAATCATTGCATACAACAGTTATTGGTCCTAAAGGAGATCCATTAGAGGTGCAAATACGTACCTTTGATATGCATAGGATATCTGAATTTGGTATCGCTGCTCATTGGGCTTATAAAGAAGGAACAAAGGTCGATGAAAATTCTTCATTTGAAGATAAATTAAAATGGTTTAGAGAGATATTGGATTTCCAAGATGATTCGGTTGGTGCCGAGGAGTTTATGGAATCGCTTAAGATGGACCTGTTTTCTGATATGGTCTATGTTTTTACGCCTAAAGGAGATGTCATTGAACTACCATCAGGCTCTGTACCAATAGATTTTGCTTATAGAATTCATTCAGAAATAGGTAATAAAACGATTGGTGCGAAAGTAAACGGTAAAATGGTAACACTTGATTATAAGTTGCAAACAGGGGATATTGTTGAGATATTAACTTCTAAGCATTCTTATGGTCCAAGTCAAGACTGGCTTAAATTAGCTCAATCCTCACAAGCAAAAAATAAGATTAGACAATTCTTCAAAAAGCAAAGAAAAGAAGAAAATGTTGAAAAAGGGCGCGAATTAATCGAAAAAGAGATTCGTAATATGGATTTTGAAGTAAAAGAGATTATGACCGCAGAAAATCTAAATCGTGTATCGGAAAAATATAATTTCCCATCTGAAGAAGATTTGTACGCTTCTGTTGGATACAATGGCATTACGGCATTACAGGTAGCCAATCGCCTAACTGAAAAGTTAAGAAAGCAAAGAGACCTCGAAGGTAAAAAAGATATTTCCAATGCTGTGAGCGAATTGAAGCAGCTTCCTCAAGCGAAAAAACGTGAATCAGGTGTACGCGTATCAGGAATTGATAACTTACTTATTCGTTTATCGCGTTGTTGTAATCCGGTACCAGGTGATGAAATTGTCGGATTTATTACGAAGGGTAGAGGTGTCTCTGTCCATCGTGCCGACTGTACGAATATTAATACAGATGATGCGAAAGCAAGACTTATACCTGTTGAGTGGGAGACCGCTTTAAATGATCAGAAAGAGTATAATGTAGAAATAGAAATTACTGGCTATGATCGACGTGGATTATTGAATGAAGTGCTTCAGGCAGTAAATGAAGCGAAAACAAATATATCTGCAGTAACGGGTCGTTCGGACAAGAATAAAGCCGCTTCAATCAATATGTCGATTTCTATTCATAATGTAAACCATCTGCAAAAAGTGGTAGAGCGTATTAAGCAGATACCCGATGTATATGCGGTTCGTCGAATTATGAATTAAAAGGAGTGGCTAGAGTTTTGAAAATTGTTGTTCAGAGAAGTAAAGCAGCCAAAGTGACTGTTGGTGAAAAAATAACCGGTAGCATTACGCATGGCTTTGTTTTGCTTGTTGGAATTACGCATGAGGATGCGTTTGAAGATGCTGCTTATTTAGCTGATAAAATCGTTCATCTTCGTGTGTTCGATGATGAAGAAGGTAAAATGAATAGGTCATTACTTGATATACAAGGTGAAATTCTTTCTGTATCTCAATTCACCCTATATGGGGACTGCCGTAAAGGGAGACGCCCTAACTTCATGAATGCTGCGCGCCCTGAGAAAGCGTTAGATATCTATCTTCGCTTTAATGAAATGCTTAAGGAAAAAGGTGTCCACGTAGAAAAAGGTGAATTTGGTGCGATGATGAATGTATCCCTCACCAATGATGGTCCCGTTACACTCATTTTAGAAAGTAAATAAAAAATAAGATCCAACCTGAACAAATCTTGATTGAAGGCGATTTGTTCAGGTTGTTTTTTGTTCTAATAATTGGGCGTTGTTTATGAGAGTAGAATGTGTGTGCTCTTACATATCGCAAAAGATAGCATAGGAAAAAGGTTAAGCTCGTGCATCTAGAGTGGAATCGTCAAAGATAGCGTAGGAAAATGAATTAGCTCGTACATTTAGAGTGACAACATCAAACATAGACGAGCAAAACTACATTTTTTTATTAGGCTAAGTAACCCTTAATTTATACTAGTTCAAAAAATATAAATAACACCTGCCTAAAAGTAAAAAGGCAGGTGTGAGATTATTATTGGAAATGTGTACGTAATCCTTGGAAGATACCTGTCGAAACAGCTTCTTGGTATTGTTCAGATGTTACTTTTATTTCCTCTGTTGCGTTACTTAAATAACCTAGTTCAAGTAATATTGCTTTGCTGTTATTTTCACGTATAACATAATAATCACCATGTCTATATCCTCTATCATTTAAGTCGATCTTGGACATAATCCCTTGATGGACATCAGCAGCAAATTGCTGTTGATAATCGTGATAGTAATAAGTAGTCATGCCTCTTACACTTCGATCGTTTATGCTATCATAATGAATACTGATGAATGCATCAGCTTTATTCATATGAGACACACTTACCCGTGATTGGAGAGGAACATATGTATCTTGTTGTCTTGTGAATATTACAGTAGCTCCTGCTGCTTTTAATTTTGCAGCCAATTTTTCAGCAGTGCGAATCGTTACTGTTTTTTCAAGTGTACCTGATGCGCCAGTTGTACCATTATCTCTTCCTCCATGGCCAGGATCTAAGACAATCACTTTGTTTTTTAATCCTGGAGTAGAAGAAGATTGGTCGGTTGGTTGAGATTGTTTGCCATTAGAAACAATCCAGCCAGCAATAAAACCTGTTTGTCCATCACCTAATTTAATTTCATACCAATCTTTTTCTGTCCCCACAACTTCAAATGTATCTCCTTGATTGGCTCTTGCTACAATGGTGGCATTAGTCGTTGCGCTTTGACGAATATTAGAGCCATTGTGCAGAATCGTTACATTTTTGACAGATGAAGACGATTTTGATTCCGTTGAGGAACTTTGATCTTTGTTCACATACCAGCTAGCAACCCATCCGTTTGTCCCATTTGGAAGCTCAATATTTGTCCAGTTATTTTCTTCTTTTAAAATACGAAAATTGTCACCTTGAGCAACTGAACCGATAATGTTCCCGTTTAATGATGGTTTTTCCCTTACATTTAACGAACTAGCGGTGATGGTGCCATTATTATTAGTTTCTTGTTTTTTTTCTTGCTTATTGCCTGCTTGGATATATTGACTACTTATCCATGCATTTGTCCCATGAAATGAGATTTCAGTCCAATTATTTTCTTGTGATAAAATATCTACGGACGTACCTGAATTTAACTTACCAATTACTTTACTGTTTGTATCTGGACTAGTACGAACGTTGAGGGAATTACCAGTAATGACCCCTTGTTTAATCACCGTTTTCTTTTCTTCATTAGATGAAGAGCTTGCTTCTTGGGTTTGGCCATTCACTTGAACAAAGTCTTTGTGTACCCATACATTTCCGTACTCTGTCGTAATATTGAACCAATCTTGGTCGGTGGAGACGATTTTGTATTCTTTTCCTTTTGAGACAACGCCAACAACGCGATAATCAGTTGAAGGACCACCTCTAACTCTTAAACCATCAGCATTGATGGAAACGGTTTTTTCACTACCGCTATTTACTTGTTTTTCTTTTTCTTGCTTATTTTCTGTTTCCATTACAACAAGCCAATTGGCGACCCACCCTTTTTGGCCGGATTCAAAATCAATCTGATACCAATCACCTTCTTGATCAAGGATTGTGTAAGTCTCGTCTCTTGCCGCCATGCCTAGACTTGCATAACTTAATCCTGGACCTGTGCGAACATTAAGACTATCTGTTGCAATTCGAAGCTTTTGTCCTGCTGATTCAGCTTCTGCCTCTTTCATGGGTATTAGAAGAGCTATCACTAGAATCATACAAATGGTTATCCAAAGATGTTTTTTGCCTTGCAACCACGTTCCTCCTTCCTGTTTGCCATTTATCAAGATAAGCAAATATTTCCTCTCTCGTCAAGATAAATGAGGTTATATATACTTTCTTTTTTGTGTGGCCGTTTCCCTTCTAATATCGGTTTATCAACCTGTTTTGTAAACAAGTTGTAACGTAATTACCACTTCAAACCATTCGGGAGAATTGCATGGTTTTTGTCTATTTCTTTATTATTTTTATAAATATCATTCGATTTGCCCATACTAACATGAGTAAAAGACTATATGGTAAAAGGATGATTGTCTGTGAGATATGGTGAAAAAGGGATGAATGTGCAAAGTGGTGAGAACCAATTATTTGGTGTTGATTTTCATGATTTTATTCAGGCTGAGGGGGATGCCACGATGGTTGAACTTGCGAGTGAATTCGGAATTTCCTTACAAGATGTGAGAAAACTGAAAAAGAAAATTTCTAGAACGTAAATCGCCATCAATTCTATATGGAGACTTGACATCTTGTACAATGGTTATTATGATAAGAAGGATAAAATGATATTTTAATACAGTAAATGATAAAATAAATTGAACCAATGATGAAGAAGAGTAATCATTCTCCACATAAAAAGAGAGGAAATGCCATAGGCTGAAAGCATTTCTATATGATGATTTGATGAAAGAACACTTCTTAGGTTTCTCCCTGAAAAATATAAATTTATTAGGGGAAGAACGTATGCAGGCGTTATCTGTATAAAGAGACAGTATAATTATTATGCTGTAACTAGGGTGGCACCACGGGATATTCAACTCTCGTCCCTTGTATTGAAAAATACAAGGGACGAGAGTTTTTTTATTTAAGCTTTAGAAAGAGGAGGATTTGGTATATATGTCAATCCGTTTACCAAGGGGTACCCAGGATATTCTTCCTGGTCAAGTAGAGAAATGGCAATTAATAGAACAAAAAGCGAGAGAACTTTGTCATAAATTTCAATATCAGGAGATTCGCACACCGATATTTGAACATACAGATTTGTTTTTACGAAGTGTGGGAGATACAACCGATATCGTCCAGAAGGAAATGTACACATTTGAAGATCGTGGTGGAAGAAGCTTAACATTGAGACCAGAAGGAACAGCTTCCACAGTACGTTCATTTGTTGAACATAAAATGTTTGGCCAAGCAAATCAGCCTGTTAAATTATATTATATGGGGCCAATGTTTCGTTATGAAAGACCACAAGCTGGTCGTTTCCGTCAGTTTGTCCAATTTGGTGTAGAAGCGATAGGTAGCGATGATCCGGCCATTGACGCAGAAGTTATTGCTTTAGCGATGACGCTTTATAAAGAAATGGGGTTGAAAAAGTTAAAACTAGTCATCAACAGTTTAGGTGATAAGGAGAGCCGGGCAAAACATCGTGAGGCCCTCATTGCTCATTTCAGCCCGAGTATTAATGAATTTTGTTCAGATTGTCAAAGCAGATTAGAGAAAAACCCTATGCGCATTCTCGATTGTAAAAAAGATCGTGAGCATCCATTGATGAAAACTGCCCCATCAATTATTGATCACTTAAATGACGAATCCAAACAATACTTCAAAAAAGTGCAACAGTACTTAACAGACTTAGAAATTGAATTTGAAGTCGATGCGAATCTTGTCCGTGGTTTAGACTATTATACGCATACTGCCTTTGAGATTATGAGTGATGCGGAAGGGTTTGGCGCAATAACCACTCTTTGTGGTGGAGGCAGGTATAACGGTTTAACAGAAGAAGTCGGTGGACCGGAAGCACCTGGCATTGGTTTTGCTCTAAGTATTGAGAGATTTCTTGCTGCATTAGAAGCTGAGAATGTTGAACTCCCAATTGACCAATCCATTGATTGTTATATCGTCGCATTAGGTGAAGAGGCGAGAGATTATTCTGTCGGTTTGCTCCACAAATTACGCCATGCAGGATATTCTGCTGAAAGAGATTATTCTGATCGTAAAATTAAGGCACAATTTAAAGCAGCCGATCGAATGAACGCAAAATATGTAGCTGTTATCGGTGAAGATGAATTAAAAAACAATAAAATTAACTTAAAAATAATGGATAGTGGGGAACAAAAGGAAATGGAGCTTGCTTCATTTATCCAAGACTTTACTGCGCTATATAGAAACTAGGAGGAATCATAGATGTTTGGAAGAACGTACTACTGCGGAGAGATTACTGAAAAAGCGATAGGTGAGAAAGTAACATTAAAGGGTTGGGTGCAAAAACGTCGTGATTTAGGAGGTCTTATCTTTATTGACCTACGTGACAGAACAGGCATAGTCCAAGTTGTCTTTAATCCGGAAGTTTCACAAGAAGCTTTAGCATTAGCAGAAAAAATTCGTAACGAATATGTGTTAGATATTGAAGGCGTCGTTATTGAAAGGGAACAAGGGACGGTTAATGAGAGCTTAACAACTGGTAAAATTGAAATTCGAGTGGAAAAAGTAACGATTCTTAATGAGGCGAAAACACCTCCATTTACGATTGACGAAAAATCTGAAGTATCTGAGGATGTTCGCTTAAAATATCGTTATCTAGATTTAAGAAGACCAGTGATGGCCAATACATTAAAGCTACGCCATCAAGTAACAAAAGCTATTAGAGGATTCCTTGATGATGCTGATTTTATCGATGTAGAGACACCAATCTTAACGAAGAGTACACCAGAAGGAGCGCGCGATTATTTAGTGCCAAGTCGTGTGCATCCAGGAGAGTTTTACGCGCTGCCACAATCGCCACAAATATTTAAACAATTATTAATGGTCAGTGGAGTAGACCGCTATTATCAAATTGCTCGTTGCTTCCGAGATGAAGATTTACGCGCAGACCGTCAACCGGAATTTACGCAAATTGATATTGAAATGAGCTTTATGAGCCAAGAAGATATTATTGAGTTGATGGAAAGTATGATGGCTAAAATCATGAAGGATGTCAAAGGACAAGAAGTCCATATCCCATTCCCTCGTTTAACCTATCATGAAGCTATGTCAAGATACGGTTCTGATAAGCCAGATACACGTTTTGAAATGGAGCTAACGGATCTATCTGAAATCGTAAAGGATTCGAGCTTTAAAGTATTTGCTGGTGCTGTTTCATCAGGTGGACAAGTGAAAGCAATTAATGTAAAAGGTGCTGCTTCCACCTATTCCCGTAAAGATATTGATGCCTTGACGGAATTTGTTTCAGTATACGGGGCTAAAGGTCTTGCTTGGTTAAAAGCAGAAGATGAAGGTTTAAAAGGACCAATTGCTAAATTTGTATCTGAAGAAGATCAAGCAGCAATTCAGTCAGCGCTTGGTGTGGAAGCTGGCGACTTATTACTATTCGTTGCGGATAAGAAATCAGTAGTTGCCGATGCATTAGGTGCGCTTCGTCTAAAATTAGGTAAGCAATTAAAATTAATTGATGAAAGCAAATTTAACTTCTTATGGGTAACGGATTGGCCGCTACTTGAGTATGACGAAGAAGATGGTCGCTATTATGCAGCACATCATCCTTTTACAATGCCACAAAGACAAGACTTGGAAAAATTAGCTGATCAACCAGAAGAAGTAAAAGCTCAAGCGTATGACCTAGTTCTTAATGGCTATGAACTTGGCGGTGGTTCCCTACGTATATTCGAAAGAGATATTCAGGAGCGAATGTTTGAAATTCTTGGTTTTTCTAAAGAGGAAGCTGTCGAGCAATTTGGTTTCCTACTTGAAGCATTTGACTATGGTACTCCGCCACATGGAGGGATTGCACTAGGACTTGATCGTCTAGTAATGTTACTTGCTGGTAGAACGAACCTAAGAGATACAATTGCTTTCCCTAAAACAGCTAGTGCAAGTTGCGTTTTAACAGATGCACCTGGGGAAGTAAGTGAAGCACAATTAAATGATCTTCATCTCGCTTTGAATATAAAGAATCAAGATTAATTGGTAAAAAAAGTGATTTTTGAACTATATGTCACTTCTTGAATTCATATCTTAGCTATGATAAGATTACTTCAATCATAAAGAGTCCTGATGTGTACGTCGTCTACCCTAATTTTGACCGAACATATTACCTTCGGGAGTCCGGAGTTTTCTACGTAAGCGTAAATGCCTCATTTCTAGAGGACTTACAGATGCGAGGAGCAGGACACCCACCTGCTAAGTGCGGGTTCAAAATGAAGGACCAATAACGACGGCATAATTGGGACTCTTTCACTTTATAATTGTACGTAAAAACCTGATCATAGATATCAGGTTTTTTTATTTGTGGTCGAATAATAGTGCACTTATTAAGAGGTTTGCAAGTTAGAAACAAACCCGGTGTATGAGTGCTTGAGTGCTTCGAAAAATGGATTAGCAGGTCACTTAGAAGGAAGCTGGCGTCTGAGCGCTTCGAAAAATGGATTAGCAGGTCCCTCGTAAGGAACCCCGAGCGTGAGTGCTTCGCAAAATGGATTAGCAGGTCCCTCAGAAGGAACTCTGGGAGTGAGCGCTTCGCAAAATGGATTAGTAGGTCCCTCAGAATGAATCTGGCGTATGAGCGCTTCGCAAAATGGATTAGCAAGTCCCTCAGAAGGAACTCCCGTGTATGAGCGCTTCGCAAAGTGGATGAGCAAGTCCCTCAGAATGAATCTGGCGTATGAGCGCTTCGCAAAGTGGATTAGCAGGTCCCTCAGAAGGACCTCTGGGAGTGAGCGCTTCGCAAAGTGGATGAGCAGGTCCCTCAGAAGGACCTCTGGGAGTTGAGCGCTTCGCAAAGTGGATGAGCAGGTCCCTCAGAAGGACCCCCGGGCGTGAGTGCTTCGCAAAGTGGATGAGCAGGTCCCTCAGAAGGACCTCTGGGAGTGAGCGCTTCGCAAAGTGGATGAGCAGGTCCCTCAGAAGGACCCCCGGGCGTGAGCGCTTCGCAAAGTGGATGAGCAGGTCCCTCAGAAGGACCCCCGGGCGTGAGCGCTTCGCAAAGTGGATGAGCAGGTCCCTCAGAAGGACCCCCGGGCGTGAGCGCTTCGCAAAATGAATTAGCAAGTCCCTCAGAAAGAACCTAGCGTATGAGTGCTTTACAAACGCCTGTTCTAACCGGCAACGCCTGAAAGAAAAGCTCCCTCATTCTTCATTATTTTTTGGGTTTAAAAAACCCAACAAATATGTACCAAAACAGGAAGGTCAAAAGATATCATTTGACCATAAAAATCTGTTCACCTTTTTCAAAAGAAGGAACGAGAAATCCCAGTGATTTACTTGTATTTAACGGAAAGTATGATATATTTTTTTACGGGTATGATTATTTGTAGGATAGATATGGAATGGAGTTGAAATAGCATGTTACATCAGTTTTCGCGAAATGAGCTTGCCATTGGTAAAGATGGTTTAGAGACAATGAAAAATAGTACAGTGGCTGTATTAGGTATCGGGGGAGTGGGTACATTTGCAGCTGAGGCCCTTGCTCGTTCAGGCGTGGGCAGACTTGTGCTTGTTGATAAAGATGATGTGGATATTACCAATGTCAATAGACAAATTATTGCGTTGCTTTCTACTGTCGGTAGGCAAAAAGTAGAAGTAATGAAAGAGAGAATTATGGATATTAATCCAGAATGTGAAGTCATTGCTTTGAAAATGTTTTATACAGAAGAAACATATGAAGATTTCTTTAGTTATAACCCTGACTTTGTCATTGATGCTTCAGACACGATTTCTTATAAGATTCACTTAATGAAAGAGTGCTTGAAAAGAGATATACCGATTATTTCTAGTATGGGTGCAGCTAATAAGATGGATCCGACAAGATTCCAAATCGCTGATATTTCTAAAACGCATACCGATCCAATTGCTAAGGTAATTCGTACTCGTTTACGAAAGGAAGGCATTCGTAAAGGTATACCCGTCGTTTTCTCTGATGAAAGCCCGATCGTTATTCGTGAAGATGTGAGAAAAACCGTTGGGAAAGATGATGCAAAAATACGTAAGGCGAAAATGCCGCCGTCTTCTAATGCATTTGTGCCTTCTGTATCAGGACTTATTATGGCAAGTTATGTTGTCAAGGAATTATTAGCCGACATCCCTATTAGTCGTGTAAATGACGAAAGTAAATAAACGAAGAAAAGCTTGTAGTTATTGTTACTACAAGCTTTTCTTCATTTATTTGCGATATTCTTTCATAACAGACATTAGTCCTTCGTAAAGTGAAAGCTCGTTTTCTAATTGATGGCTAGTTTCTTCCCATTTTTGATTAAGTTCTTTATTTCTTTCCTCTAATTGCTCATTTTCCAATAAAAGTGCCTTGTTCTCAGATAATAATAAAAGGTCAGGGGTTGTTTTTAAGTATTCAATCACTTTCTGTATAGATAAACTCGCAGAGTCTTCTCTAGTCTTCTTCATATTGTGATACCTCGTTTGACAGGCTGATTCTGTTCTACCTAATTTTTTTGCTGCCATGCGAAAGGCATCTGCTTTAGAATCACCATTTTGGCTATACTCGTTAACCAATTCTTCTAATAGTCGATCGTCGGATTCTTGCCAAGATGCATGTGTCATCGAAAGCCTCCTTATCAAAACATTT
This sequence comes from Cytobacillus kochii, assembly GCF_020171845.1. GTDB lineage: Bacteria > Bacillota > Bacilli > Bacillales > Cytobacillaceae > Cytobacillus > Cytobacillus kochii. The sequence continues at coordinate 239,919 of NZ_JAIVAM010000003.1, forward strand.
ATTATTATCCTCTACCTTAAAAAAAGAATCATACATTAGGCTTGACGGAAACAAAGTACCGGTGTACTATTTAACTAATACACTAGATGTAAAAAGGAGGAAAAAATGAATCCTTTTCGTGGCTTGCTCGTAAAAGAATTAAAGATAATGAAATCTCACTTTTATGGCGTAATTTTAACCTTGTTTTTTACCGTTTTAATAGGCTTCGCATTGACTCATTATTTTAAGGAAGGCAATATTTTACCTGCTTTTCTGTTTGCCTTATTTTTTGCGCATATTCTGTTTTATCCTATTTTTATTTTATATTCCTTAAATTTTGAGACTAAGACGCAAGGGTGGCTGCATAACCCAAATCGGGGTTCTTATTTATTGAGTAGTAAGCTAGTGGCCATTAGTATTTATTTTGTAATGTCGATAGTCATTACCATTTTCTTAGCAATAGGGAGCTATTATTATAATCCTGGTGTCTCATTCTATGACAATATACCAGTTGTTCTTCCACTTTACTTATTATTATTTATTACTTGTTTGTCTTTCTATTTTGGTTTATGGTTCTGTTTTTATTGGTTCGTTTACTATAGCTTAAAAAATGTACCGATCTTAGGAAGGGTGCGCTCAGTATCTTTATCTATCATAGTAGTTGTGCAAATGTTCATTTCTGGTTTAATAGGTGAAAGCGATTGGTACAAACAATTAGTTCATATGAGTGAGCTTGATTTAAATGTAGATTGGCTGCATTTTAACTTTTTTGTGCAATCAGACGGGTTCACATTCAATATGGCTGATAGTACAATCTCCATTGTAGAAATCCTTTTATACATCGTTACAGCTAGTCTGTTATTCATTACCTCGACTTGGTTGCTCGAAAAGAAGGTTGAGGTGTAAAAATGGCGGAAGAGTTTCATTCATCACAGCCGATATATCTCCAAATCATGGAACGGGTTTGTCAACAGATTGTGAGAAAAGAGTTAGCTCCAGGGGCAAAATTACCCTCTGTTCGTGAGATGGCACTTACATTTGGGGTGAATCCAAATACAATTCAAAGAACGTATCAAGAGCTAGAAAGGATGGAAGTCGCCTTGGCGAAGCGTGGGCAAGGAACATTTGTAACAGAGGATACTGCCAAGTTAATGAACTTAAAAAGAGATATGCAAAAACAGATCATCCAATCCTATGTAAATAATTTGCGAGAGTTAGGTTTTTCTAATGAGGAAATGAAACAAGGGCTATCTCAATTCCTGAAGGAGGATCATGATGATTGAGTTTCATAAGGTGAATAAGAAATATGGCTTTAATCACGTTTTGAAAGATATCAGCTTTACCATACGCCCTGGGAAAATCATTGGCCTAGTGGGACCGAATGGAAGTGGAAAATCGACCATCCTGAAACTCATCTCTGGTCTAACCTATCCTTCAAGTGGTGAAGTCAGTGTATTAGGGGAGCCTGCTAATAGAAGAATTGCGTCCAAAGTCATCTATTTAACAGAGGCAGACAGTTTTTATCCTTCTTTTACGGTTAAAGATATGCTGAATTTTTATGAGAGCCAATTTGCTGATTTTGAACAAGTTAAAGCAATGGAACTACTTCAATTCATGAACTTAAATGATTCAGTAAAAATTAGGTCATTATCGAAAGGAAACCGTGGACGGTTAAAGTTAGTATTGGCTCTTGCTAGAAGAGCACCTATTTTACTTTTAGATGAACCATTTTCTGGATTAGATCCAATGGTTCGGGATACGTTGGTTCAGGGATTATTAAGCTTTATTGATTTTGAGAAACAAACAGTGCTAATGGCTACACATGAAATAGAAGAAGTTGAAACAGTCCTTGATGAATTAATTATGATAGAAGATGGAAGATTTCTTGGTCAGTATCATGTAGAAACAATAAGAGAAGAAAAAGGGCTGTCTATCAAAGAATGGATGAAAGAAACATATAAGGGGTGAGGAAAGAGATGAAGGCAGTAGTTAAAATTGAAAATGTAACAAAGATCATTAAAAAGAGAAAAATTATTGATTCCTTAAGTTTTGAAGTAATGGAAGGAGAGGTTTTCGGGTTTCTAGGTCCTAATGGTGCGGGTAAAACAACCACTATTCGGATGATTGTTGGCTTAATTGGCATTAGTGAAGGTGATATTAAAATTCTTGGTAATAGTGTGCAAACAAACTTTGAGAAGGCAATTCAACATGTAGGAGCGATTGTTGAAAATCCAGAAATGTATAAATTTATGAGTGGTTATCAAAATCTCCTACATTACGCAAAAATGTCAGAAGGAATTACGAAAGAAAAAATTATGGAGACAGTAGAGTTTGTTGGTTTGACTGAGAGAATACATGATAAGGTGAAGACTTATTCTTTAGGTATGCGGCAACGACTAGGGTTAGCCCAATGTTTGTTACATGATCCTAAAGTGTTAATTCTGGATGAACCAACAAATGGATTAGACCCCGCTGGTATTCGTGAAATCCGTGACCATGTAAGGAAGTTAGCAAGAGAAAGAGGAATGGCAGTCATTGTGTCTAGTCATCTACTATCAGAAATGGAAATGATGTGTGATCGAGTCGGTATCATTCAAAAAGGTAAATTAATTACGATTCAGTCTGTTCATGAGCAAGTAGAAGGAGGGGCAAAGGAATATGAAATCGACGTCGATCATCCAACAGAAGCAATGTTTGCTGTCAATAGATTAATTCCACAACAGCAAGCAGAAGTGAAGGGAAATACGCTTATGCTGCGAGCACAAAAAGAGGATATCCCTTTATTGGTGAAAGAGTGGGTTCATGATGGAATTAATATATATCGTATTCAAGAAACGACGAAAACGTTGGAAGACCGCTTTCTTGAAGTGACAACACTACAGAAGGAGGCGGAATAAGGTATGTTCTCATTAATTAGAAACGAATGGGTGAAAATCTTTAAACGAAGTGGCACTTATGTCATGATTGGCATTCTCTTATTTATCGTCGCTGTAGCAGGTGCTTTTATGAAATACCAAGATGTACAAGGGTCAGTCCCTCCAAATGAGCAATGGCAAAAAGGGTTACAAATGGAGATTGACTCCTATCAGAAGGAGCTGGAGAATTCCGGAGATATGCTGCCAGAGGATGTAAAAGAAAGCTATGAAAAGATCATTGCCATTAATGAGTATCGCATCGAAAACAATATATCACCAAATGGAGATTACGAAGCACTTAGTTTTATTTCTGATATGTCTTCGCTAATAGATTTTGCCGGTTTATTTATGATTATTATTGCTGGAGGGATTGTGGCAAGTGAATTTAATTGGGGAACGATTAAGCTGCTGCTCATTCGGCCAATTACTAGAAGTAAAATTCTTCTCTCCAAATACATAACTGTGCTGTTATTTGGTTTCAGTTTGCTCTTTTTACTTTTCATATTCTCTGGGATATTAGGCCTCGTTCTATTTGGTTTAGGTGGTAGTGAACCGTATCTCTTATATCAAGATGGAGTGGTAAAAGAACAGTCAATGATTTTGCATTTAATCAATGTGTATAGCTTATCATCCATCCAAAACATTATGCTAGCGACGATGGCCTTTATGATTTCATCAGCATTCAGAAGTAGTTCATTAGCAATTGGATTATCTATTTTCCTTATGTTCGCTGGTGGGCAAATTACTCACCTCATTGCGATGAAGTATGATTGGGCGAAATATAGTTTATTTGCTAATACCGATTTGTTTCAGTACTTTGAAGGAACGCCGATGTTACCAGGAATGACGTTAACTTTTTCCGTAATCATGTTGATTGTTTATTTTCTGATATTCCAAATCATTGCATTCATCATATTTAAGAAAAGAGATATAGCTGGATAAAACCTAGAAGCTGCTGGAAATTTCCAGCAGCTTATTTTTATGGTTGAAATCTTGAAAACAATGAAAAGTAATGAATTTATATAGGTAACTGTGTCCGAGCTTAATTTACTTTCACAAGAGATTCCAACAACTATCTTCGAATAACTGGTTTACCATTTTTTGAGTGGACATAAGTGTAACAAAAAAGTAAGCGCTGCGATTTAAACGTACTAATCAAAGTGACAGAGATAGATGTAGGCCAGTGCCAAGTATTTGTTGTTAACAAATGAGGAAAATCCACTCAAACATTTAAGTCTGGGTGGATTTACTATCTCTTTTAGCAAGCATCTTACTGTTGTAGCCGTTTGTAAACAGTGGAAAGAGCTTGTTCAAATTTACCGTTCGTTTTTGGTTCATAATAAGTTTTCTGCTTAATGTTATTAGGCAAGTATTGTTGCTTTACCCATCCATTTTCATAATCATGCGGGTATTGATAGTCAATGCCTCTACCTAATTCTTTCGCCCCTTTATAATGAGCGTCTTTTAGGTGATCTGGAACCTCACCGCTAATGCCTGCACGTATATCTGATAATGCCTGGTCAATCGCCATAATAGCTGAATTAGATTTCGGTGAAAGGCATAGCTCGATCACTGCGTTAGCTAACGGAATTCTTGCTTCAGGGAAACCTAACCGCTCTGCTGATTCGATGGCTGATAATGTTCTTTGTCCAGCTTGGGGGGAGGCAAGTCCGATATCTTCATAAGCGATAACCAATAGTCTTCTTGTAATACTAACCAGATCTCCTGCCTCAATTAATCTGCCCAAATAATGAAGGGAGGCATTCACGTCACTTCCACGAATGGATTTTTGGAATCCAGATAAAACATCGTAATGTGCATCACCATCTTTGTCATGTGCCATACTCTTTTTTTGCATGCATTCTTCGGCAGCTGAAAGTGTGATGAGGATAGTGCCTGAGTCATCTGGTTCAGTTGAAAGCACTGCCAATTCAAGCGCATTTAGCGAACTACGAACATCGCCTCCAGATGCTGCTGCAAAATGAGTTAATGCCTCATCTTCTATGTCTACTGTCTTATTACCTAGCCCCCTATCTTCATCAGCAATAGCTACTTTTAATGCCGTCTTAATCTCTTCCACTTCTAATGGCTTTAGTTCGAAAATTTGACATCGACTTCTGATGGCGGGGTTAATTGCATGATAAGGATTGCTGGTAGTAGCACCTATTAAGGTAATCATGCCATTTTCTAAATAAGGTAAAAGAAAATCCTGTTTTGCTTTATCTAGGCGATGAACCTCATCTAATAATAAAATAACCTTACCTGACATCTTTGCTTCGGCTGCTACGACTTCCATATCCTTTTTATTATTTGTCACTGCATTTAAAGTGCGAAAAGCGAATTTAGTACTACCAGCTATTGCGCTAGCAATAGAGGTTTTTCCAATTCCTGGTGGTCCGTATAATATCATCGATGATAGTTGTTTCGCTTTTACCATTCTATGAATAATTTTACCTTCTCCCACGAGGTGTTGTTGACCAATAATTTCATTGATTGTTCTTGGTCTCATTCGAAAAGCTAACGGTTTGATACTCAACTATATCACTCCTAATTAGATAAGAGGCTTATTCTGTTCCTTTTGATAACATATCATAAAATTAAAATAGCTAAAATGATTAACGCTTGCAAATGTGCTATAATAGCAAGGTCTATTTATATGTTGTGAAGAAAAATGTTTTTAACCTATCCAACTACTTATTAAAGAGTATTCTACCATTTAATGGAGGGCGTAAGAAAAAAGATTAAAAATAATCTATCCTGTGAGGGCTTGTCAAATGATCAATAATAATAAAATAGGGCAAACAGGACCGAGGTTTATTATCTATTTACTCGGTTTATTAGTAATGAGTTTAGGAATTGTACTCCTTATTGTTGCAGATTTAGGCGCAACACCTTGGGACGTATTGCATGTAGGTTTGTATTATCAATTAGGGTTATCAATTGGCACTTGGTCTATTATTGTGGGTATTCTTGTACTTGCCATTGCGGCAATCATTGGTAAAGAGATGCCAAAAGCAGGTGCTTATCTTAATATGATTCTTATTGGAATCTTTATTGATTTGTATTTATTATTACCGTTTATGACCACTCCTGAAACGATTTGGGGAAAGTTCATTATGTTTGCTTGTGGTCTTTTCATTAATTGTTATGGTATGGGCTTGTATATATCAGCTCGTTTAGGTACTGGGCCACGGGATAGTTTAATGATGGCATTAATGAATCGAACAGGTTGGAAAGTTGCCTATATAAGGTCAAGTATGGAAATCATTGTGTTAGTTATCGGTTGGCAGCTTGGCGGTCCTGTTTTTTGGGGGACAATCGTTTTAAGCTTGGCTACTGGTCCAATAGTCGGTGCAGCATTACCACAATGTCAACGATTTACGAATAAGTTACTTGCACGAATGAAGGAAAGAAAAGTATCGATTGCCTCATAACAGGTAACGATGGAATTTATAGAGAGAATAAAGATGAATAGAGGTGTCGGGAATGAAAATATCGACAAAAGGTCGTTACGGATTAACGATTATGATAGAACTCGCTAAGAAATATGGGGAAGGTCCCGTTTCATTAAAAACAATTGCACAAGCAAATGATTTATCAGAACACTACTTAGAACAATTAATTGCTCCTTTAAGAAATGCTGGTTTTGTTAAAAGTATAAGAGGAGCTTATGGCGGATATATACTGGGAGATGAACCATCAAAGATCACTTCAGGCGATATTATTCGCGTATTAGAAGGTCCGATTAGTCCAGTTGAAGGGATAGAAAATGAAGAACCAGCCAAAAGAGAATTATGGATGCGTATACGTGACGCAGTGAAAGAGGTACTGGATAATACAACGATTGAGGATTTAGCAAACCATAAAGATACTGGTGAATCCGATGCTTATATGTTTTATATTTAACAGATTGGCAAGAAGGTGAAAAGAGTGGAAAGAATTTATTTGGATCATGCGGCAACAAGTCCGATGCATCCTCAAGTAATTGATGTAATGATGCGAATGATGCAAGAGGATTACGGAAATCCATCAAGCATTCATTCTTTTGGTAGGGAAGCAAGACAAGTACTTGATCGGGCAAGAGAAGTAATGGCATCAAGTATTGGAGCTCTTGCAAACGAGATTATTTTCACAAGTGGTGGAACCGAATCCGATAATCATGCTATTTTTGGAGTAGCTAGAGCGAATCAAAATAAAGGTAAGCATATCATCACTTCAGAAATTGAACATCATGCAGTACTACATGCGTGCGAAGAGCTTGAAAGAGAAGGATTTGAAGTAACATATTTACCAGTCAACAATGAAGGGGTCATTGAAGTAGACACTGTTAAGAAAGCGTTACGAGATGATACGATTTTAGTTACCATCATGTATGCGAATAATGAAGTTGGTACCATTCAGCCCATCGCTGAGATAGGCAAACTGCTCGTTAATCATCAAGCGGTCTTTCATACAGATGCGGTACAAGCTTATGGCTTATTGCCTATAGATGTAAATGAAACAAATATTGACTTACTTTCTGTTTCAGCTCATAAAATAAATGGTCCTAAAGGGATTGGATTTCTATATTGCCGGAAAGACATTTCCCTTCCTTCAAGATTGTTTGGCGGCGAGCAAGAAAGAAAGCGTAGAGCTGGAACGGAAAATGTACCTGCCATTGCTGGTTTTTTAGAAGCTGTGAAAATAAGTCAACAGAATAGAGTGGCTAAAAGTACGCACTTTCAACAATTAAGAGATATGTTCTTGCAAACATTGATAGAAAATGGAATAAAGTTCAAGCAAAACAGTTCGCTTGCTGAAACACTTCCTCATGTATTAAACTTAAGCTTTCCAGGAACAAATGTCGAAGCTATGCTTGTTAATTTAGATTTAGTAGGGATTGCCGCATCTAGTGGTTCTGCATGTACAGCAGGATCTATAGACCCATCGCATGTACTGGTCGCGATGTTTGGTAAAGGACATGAGCGGTTAGCTAACTCTATAAGGTTCAGCTTTGGCTATGGTAATACATTAGAACAAGCAAGTGTAGCTGGGAAAGAAGTAAGTAAAATCGTGCAACGATTTCAAGCATAAATAAAGTATAGCAAAGAGAGGTGAAGACAATGACAAAAGCGCCAAAAGATACGCGAGTCGTTGTTGGGATGTCCGGTGGCGTTGATTCATCGGTAGCTGCACTCCTTCTCAAAGAACAAGGCTATGATGTCATCGGCATTTTTATGAAAAACTGGGATGACACCGATGAAAACGGTGTATGTACAGCGACGGAAGACTATGAAGATGTAATCCGCGTATGTAATCAAATCGGTATTCCATACTATGCTGTCAACTTTGAGAAGCAATATTGGGATAAAGTGTTCACCTACTTTCTTGAAGAATATAAAGCAGGTAGAACACCGAACCCTGATGTTATGTGCAATAAGGAAATAAAATTTAAAGCGTTTCTAGAACATGCGATGCAGTTAGGTGCTGATTATTTAGCAACTGGCCATTATGCGCGTGTAGAAGAAAGAGATGGCGAAGTAAAAATGCTTCGTGGCCTTGATGAAAACAAAGATCAAACGTATTTCCTTAATCAGCTTTCGCAAGATCAATTAAAAAAAGTAATGTTCCCAATCGGCAATATTAAAAAGTCAGAGGTAAGGGAAATTGCGGCAAAAGCGAATTTAGCAACAGCTACTAAGAAGGACAGTACAGGTATTTGTTTTATTGGTGAAAGAAACTTTAAAGAATTCCTAGGTAACTACTTACCAGCTCAACCAGGTAATATGGAGACATTTGATGGTAAAATAGTCGGTAAGCATGATGGTTTAATGTATTACACAATTGGTCAAAGACATGGTCTAGGGATCGGTGGAGCAGGTGAACCTTGGTTTGCGATTGGTAAAGACTTGAAAAGGAATGTTCTTTATGTAGGACAAGGCTTTCACCATGAAAAATTATATTCCGATTCCCTTGTAGCTGTGAATGTAAGCTGGGTATCTGAAAAAGAAATGCCACAAACATTTGAATGTACAGCTAAATTTAGATATCGTCAGACAGACAATAGTGTAACGGTGGAACGCTTAGCAGACAATAAAGTTCGAGTAAAGTTTCATGAGCTAAGTAGAGCGATTACCCCTGGCCAATCAGTTGTCTTTTATAACGGTGACGAATGCTTAGGTGGAGCAACAATTGATGAAGTGTATATTAATAGTAATCAACTCACATATGTAGGATAAAAAATCAGGCAGATTGATTGCCTGGTTTTTTATTTTTTCCACGTTTTTTTGATAAATCTTCAACAGGTTACTGAGTCTAAAGTGATACGCACAAATGCCGGAAATCATCGAAGTTAACTTTTCTCCTCTCATTCTTTGGAGAAGCTGGGAAATCGCTGAGCTAACAGCATTAAATCAAGCTGTGTACTAATCATATTATGTCCAATTCTAAAAACCTCAACAAATTATGCCTGCACGGTTTAGCCTGTGAATGAAGTCTTATCGAAAAATATGCTATACTATTTCGAAGAGTAAAGAGATAGAAATGGAGTCGATAAATAATGGATAAAAACCAACAAGGTATTCAATATATGCAAGAAGGTAAATGGGAAGAAGCAGCTAAGATTTTTATGGAAGCCATTGATGAAAACCCTGAGGATGCGGTTTCTTATATCAATTTTGGTAATGTTTTATCAGCCGTTGGCGACGGAGAACGAGCACTGAAGTTCTTTCTAAAAGCAATCGAACTTGATGAAAACGCGGGTGTTGCATATTATAGTGTCGGAAATTTACTTTTTGAAAAAGAACAATTTGACGAAGCTAAAAATATGTTTGAACAAGCGATGCAAAAAGGAATCGACCATGGAGACAATTATTTTATGTTAGGTATTTCTCTTATGCAATTAGAGCAAGGGAAATTAGCATTACCATACTTGCAACGTGCAACTGAATTGAATCCACAGGATGCAGAAGCGGCTTTTCAATATGGTCTTTGCTTAGCACAATTAGAATTAATAGATGAAGCCATTAAGCAACTACAACAATGTATTGAATTAGATGAGGAACATGCAGATGCTCATTATAATCTCGGTGTAGCTTATGGTTTTAAAGAAGACGTGCAAAAGGCACTCGCTCATTTTAATCGTGCATTGGATATTCAACCGGATCATATGCTTGCCGGCTACGGTAAAAAAATGATTGAAAAACAAGCCTAATATAAAAAACAAGATGCGCTTAAAGAGGAAGGAGCATATGGGATGGATGAGCAGAATTCTTTAGATTTATTTGCTGAACAAAAAACGTATGTAAAAGGCAAGCATCTTGTGACTATTTTCCATAATGAGAGTAATCTTTATACGGTTTTACGTATTCGGGTGCTAGAGACAAATGCACAATATGAAGAGAAAGAAGCGGTCATTACTGGCTACATACCGAAAATCCATGAAGAGGAGACCTATACATTTATAGGGGAATGGAAGGAACATCCAAAGTTTGGGTTGCAATTTCATGTAGAGCAGTACAAGAAAGAAATGCCTCAAACAAAAGAAGGTGTCGTTAATTATTTATCAGGTGACCTCTTTAAAGGAATTGGTAAGAAAACGGCACAAAGTATTGTGGACGAGCTTGGGGAAAATGCGATCAATAGCATTTTAAATAATCCTTCATTATTAGATGGGATACCAAAATTAGCAAGTGAAAAAGCGAAAGTTTTATACGACACACTTGTGGAGAATCAAGGAATTGAACAAGTCATGATTCACCTCAATCAACTTGGTTTTGGTCCACAACTATCTATGAAGATTTTTCAAACATATAAAGATCAAGCAATAGATATTTTGCAAAAAAAACCCTATCAACTCGTAGAGGATATTGAAGGGATTGGCTTTCATCGGGCAGATGAGATTGGACAACAAGTGGGAATGTCCGGTAGTCATCCTGACCGTATTAAAGCAGCTTGTTTGTATGTGCTTGATAGTGAAAGTGCACAGGCAGGTCACGTATATGCTGAAGCAGAAGAATTACTCCCTGCTGTCAAAAAACTATTAGAGGAAAAAGCGACTGAGGTAATCCCTTACGAGGCGATTAGTGAAGCAATCATAAAGCTTGGAGAAGAGAGAAAAGTGATTGCAGAAGGACAGCAGTTATATTTACCTTCTCTTTTCTTTTCTGAAAAAGGAATCGTTACAAATATTAAACGTATACTCAATCAAACGGAATTTAATGAACAGTTTCCCGAATCGGAATTTCTCCTTGCTTTGGGACAATTAGAAGAGCGACTTTCTGTACAATATGCGCCATCTCAAAAAGATGCTATTCAAAAAGCGTTAATGTCACCAATGATGATATTAACAGGTGGTCCAGGTACGGGAAAAACAACGGTTATCCAAGGCATTGTTGAATTGTATGGTGAATTACATGGTTGTAGTTTAAATCCGAAAGACTATAAAAAAGAAGAGCCTTTTCCCTTTTTATTAGCTGCCCCTACTGGAAGAGCGGCGAAAAGAATGGCAGAATCTACAGGATTACCAGCTGTGACGATTCACAGATTGCTTGGTTGGAATGGAAGTGAGGGTTTTGACCATCATGAAGAAAATCCGCTTGAAGGGAAAATACTTATTGTTGATGAAACTTCCATGGTTGATATTTGGCTAGCCAATCAACTTTTTAAAGCGATACCTGAAGAAATGCAAGTCATTCTTGTTGGTGATGAAGATCAATTACCATCTGTGGGTCCAGGTCAAGTATTAAGAGACTTATTACTTTCTGAACGTATCCCTTCGGTTATGTTGACAGATATTTATAGGCAATCGGAAGGTTCCTCAATTATTGAGTTAGCACATGAAATGAAAAAGGGAAGATTACCACAAAATATTACTCAGCAACAAAAAGACCGTTCCTTTTTTCAATGCCAACCAGGTCAAATTGGAACGGTTATCGGCCAAGTAGTGCGAAATGCAAAGAAAAAGGGTTATTTAGCAAAGGATATTCAAGTACTTGCACCGATGTATCGTGGTCCGGCAGGTATTGATCGCCTTAATAAAATGATCCAAGAAATTTTCAACCCTAATGAAGATGGTAGTAGAAAGGAAATTGCTTTTGGTGATGTTGTCTATCGCATTGGGGACAAGGTGTTGCAATTAGTCAATCAACCTGAAAACCACGTTTATAACGGTGATATGGGTGAAATTATCTCCATATTTTATGCGAAAGAGAACACAGAGAAACAAGATATGGTTATTGTTTCTTTTGACGGAGTGGAAGCTACGTATACAAAACAGGATTTAAATCAAATCACTCATGCCTATTGTTGTTCCGTTCATAAGTCACAAGGCAGTGAGTTTCCCATTGTTATTCTTCCGGTCGTTAAAAGTTATTACCGGATGTTACGGAGGAATTTATTATATACTGCCATTACACGAAGCAAGCAGTTCCTTATATTATGCGGTGATGAAGAAGCGTTAAAAATGGGTATACAACGATTGGATGATCAATCGAGGCGATCTAATTTACGATTGAAGTTACAGGATGAAATCTTCGAAGGAGAGACCATTGAAGCTATAGATGAATCATTAACATATGAAGATTATTTGATGAAAGTCGACCCGTTGATAGGAATGGAAAATATCACACCTTATGATTTTTTAGAGGCTGATTAGACTAAGATGAGAGATTTTTCTCATCTTATTTTTTTACCTATATACATAAAACAAATTGCCAACCTGGAAAAAGAATGACCCGCACCATCTTTGAACAAAATAACAATGTTCAAAGAAGGTGGGAGTAACTTTTGCGAACATTTTCCTTATTAAGAGGCTTGTCGGTAATCGTGTTGAATAACGGTAGGGCAATAGGTGAAGTGAATGATCTCTTCATCTCACCCGAAGGATTAGTAAAGGGACTATGGGTGAAGAACCACTCATTTATTCGCAAATCCTTTTTTCTAGATATTAAAGATGTGTACTCATTTGGTTGGGATGGTGTGATGATTGAAAGTTGTGCTGTATTAACAGCTATACCAAAGCATAGTAATTTTACAATTGCTAATGAAAATCGTCTGGCTGGCCGAATGATGATGACAAGAGAGGGCGATCGCTTAGGACTTCTTCAAGATGTATATTTCAATGAAGAAATGGGCACAATCGTAGGGTATGAACTATCAGATGGCTTCTTTTCTGATGTACTTGAAGGAAAGAAAGTAGTTAAAGCTAGTTGCGCACCAGCGATTGGAAAGGATGCCATTATTGTAAATGTAGAATAAGGTAGGTGTCCTTTCCATGATGCTTCAATGTCCTAATTGTCAAAGCAAAGATGTCGGTAAGATTGGCATAAATCAATATTACTGTTGGAATTGCTTTATCGAACTCTCATTGTCTAAAGGAATGATCCACACTCACCAAGTGGAAGAAGATGGGTCTTTAAGTTCTTTAGATGACTTATTTGATGAAGAAGAGCGTCGTTTTTCTTCATAAAAATTCTTATGAGAGGTGTCATATGATGAATAAAATGTTAACCTCAGCAGCTGTCATAGGCGCAGGTGTAGCCGCATATAGCTATATGCAGAAAAATAACATCGTCTCAAAAAGGGATATGAAAAAGATACAAAGAAAAGTAATGAAAATGTTTTAAATGTATATGGCGTCCTCAATCAAACGATTGGGGACGTTTTTCGTACAGATAATTGAGCTATGTCAATAAATGTATCCACTCCGCCCCATGTTTTAACTTGTATGTATAATTCATATGCTCTCTTCTCAAGATAGTAAAGGGAGGCGTAGTGTATGGACGTTCGTATGAAATGGTTGTACCGTTTAGGCTTTGTTTTGCTTGTTCTCATTTTACTTTTTATCTTTTTCCAATTAAAAGAATTATGGCTCCCTCTTTTAAAATTACTGCTTGTTGTGCTGATCCCGTTTTTACTTGGGGCATTTTTTACTTATCTCTTACACCCTATTGTTGAAAAGTTACATCAAACGGGTATGCACAGAGGATTAGCAGCTTTAGGAATATATTTATTATTTTTTGGTGGTGTTGGCTACGGATTGTATAAAGGGATTCCTGCTTTTATTCATCAATTAAATGATTTAGTTGATCATGCGCCAGAGTTTGCCGAGCAATATCGCTCTTTTATTGCTTTGATTCAAGAACGCACATCTGAATGGCCGGAAACCTTACAATTACGTGTTGAGGATGGGATTAACGATATTGAAGCAGCATTAGATAAATTATTAACAAAGGCAATCAATATATTGCTCGAGATTCTTAATTATGCTTTGATCATCGCCATTATCCCATTTATCTCCTTTTACCTTTTAAAAGATTATACGGATGTAAAAAAAGCAGTCTGGTACTTAACACCAAGAAGATGGCGAAAAGAGGCTGTTTTGTTTATAAGAGATGTTGATAAGTCGCTCGGAGGTTATATTCGTGGGCAGCTCCTTGTATGTTTAGTAATCGGGGTGATTTCAGCTACTTTATTTTGGGTGTTCGGTATGAAGTATCCATTATTACTTGGTTTTATCATTGCAATAACCAATATTATTCCGTATTTTGGTCCAATTATTGGTGCAGTCCCAGCGGTGATTATTGCAGCGACCCTATCAGTCAAAATGGTGATTATCACATTAATTATTATTGTCGTATTACAATTTGTGGAAGGGAATATATTATCTCCTTTAATTGTAGGGAAAAGTCTACATATGCACCCCCTTATTATTATGCTTTCATTACTAGCTGGTGGAGAAGCTGGCGGTATCATTGGTTTAATTATGGCTGTTCCGATTTTGGCGATCCTAAAAATTAGTCTTATACATGCACGTAAACTGTTAATGAACCGACAGAGGACAGATAAGGTATAGTTTCAGCTGAATTTGTTGATACTGTTAGACATTGATATTGACAAAGGAGCAAAAAACTAGCTATAATTCGACTATATCTATTTATATAATGTAAGATGTTGATGGAAGAAGTATGTTATAGCCCATTCGAAAGAGAGGAAATTCCATGGCTGAGAGAATTTCTCGATGAAGGATAACAGAAAGCTAATCCGGAGTGCAGTTAACTACTGCCGTTCACCGCGTTAAGGTGCTTTGAGAGGTGAGAGTTTTCTTTCACAATCAGGGTGGTACCGCGAGCTTAAGTTCTCGTCCCTGTATTGGGGATGAGGGCTTTTTTTTATGGTTACATAAATTTTTTAGGAGGTTTTTTTATGAAACATTTAACTGGTGCAGAAATTAGACAAATGTTTTTAGATTTTTTTAAAGAAAAAGGTCACGCAGTGGAACCAAGTGCTTCTTTAGTACCGCATGAAGATCCATCACTATTATGGATTAATAGTGGTGTAGCTACATTGAAGAAATATTTTGATGGTCGAGTGATTCCCGAAAATCCAAGGATCGTTAATGCACAAAAATCAATACGTACAAATGATATCGAAAATGTTGGGAAGACAGCACGTCACCATACATTCTTTGAAATGCTTGGGAATTTTTCTATCGGTGACTATTTTAAAGAAGAAGCGATTCTATATGCTTGGGAATTCTTGACGAGTCCAAAATGGATTGGTTTTGAAGAAGACAAATTATCTGTGACAATCCACCCTGAGGACGATGAAGCGTACCAATTATGGAGAGAAAAAGTAGGTGTACCAGAAGAACGAATTATTCGTTTGGAAGGGAATTTCTGGGATATTGGTGAAGGGCCAAGTGGGCCGAACACAGAAATTTTCTATGATAGAGGAGAAGAGTATGGTAACGATTTAAATGATCCTGAGCTCTATCCTGGGGGAGAGAACGAACGTTATTTGGAAGTATGGAACCTTGTATTTTCTGAGTTTAACCATAATCCAGATGGAACATATACTCCACTACCAAAGAAAAATATTGATACGGGCATGGGCTTAGAGCGTATGGCTTCAGTTGTGCAAAATGTAAAGACGAACTTTGACACAGATCTATTTATGCCAATCATTAAAGGAACAGAAGATATTTCTGCTGAGAAATATGGGAAAACTGCGGAACAAGATGTCGCATTTAAAGTGATTGCTGACCATATTCGTACAGTAGCATTTGCGATTGGTGATGGCGCTCTTCCATCAAATGAAGGTAGAGGATATGTCCTTAGACGATTATTACGTCGCGCGGTTCGTTATGCGAAACAAATCAATATTCATCGTCCGTTCATGTTTGAGTTAGTACCTGTGGTTGCAGAAATAATGGTTGATTATTATCCACAAGTAAAAGAAAAAACAGCTTTTATTCAAAAAGTCATAAAAAACGAAGAAGAACGCTTCCATGAAACGTTACACGAGGGTTTAGCTATTCTTTCAGAAGTAATGAAAAAAGAAAAAGCTAATGGACATACTGTAATCGATGGAAAAGATGTTTTCCGTCTTTATGATACGTATGGTTTCCCTGTTGAATTAACAGAGGAGTACGCAGAAGAAGAAGGGATGAGCATCGACCATGATGGCTTTGAAAAAGAGATGGAAAACCAGCGTGATCGCGCTCGAGCTGCTCGTCAAGATATAGATAGTATGCAAGTCCAGGATAGTGTCCTAGGTGAAATTACGGTAGAAAGTCAGTTTGTTGGGTATGAACAGTTGACGATCGATACTGAAGTAGCTTCAATTGTAAGTGGTGGAGAGCTAGTAGACCAAGCTGGTCAAGGCGAAGAGGTTCAATTAATATTGACAGCTACTCCTTTCTATGCTGAAAGTGGTGGACAAATCGCTGATAAGGGAACGCTAACAGCGAGTGGCGTGAGGGTTGAAATAAAAGATGTTCAAAAAGCTCCAAATGGACAAAACCTCCATCGTGCAGTTATCACTGAAGGAGAATTAAAAGCTCATTCATCGGTTAAAGCAACTGTGGATTATTTTAATCGTAATAAAATCGTAAAAAATCATACTGCGACACATCTTCTTCACCAAGCATTGAAAGATGTATTAGGTACGCATGTAAATCAAGCTGGTTCTCTCGTTGAACCAGATCGACTAAGATTCGACTTTTCTCACTTTGGACAAGTAACAGGAGATGAGTTAGAGAAAATCGAAACCATTGTTAACGAGAAGATTTGGAATAGCTTAAATGTGCAAATTGACCTGAAAGATATTGAAGAAGCAAAAGCAATGGGAGCAATGGCTTTATTTGGTGAAAAGTATGGGAAAATTGTACGAGTTGTTCAAATCGGCGATTATTCATTAGAACTTTGTGGTGGTTGTCATGTGGCGAATACTGCAGTCATTGGTTTGTTCAAAATCCAATCTGAAAGCGGGATTGGTGCAGGCACGAGAAGAATTGAAGCGGTCACAGGTGAAGGTGCTTATAAGTTGATGACAGAGCAAATCTCTGTACTAAAAGAGGCTGGAGCTAAATTAAAATCAAATATAAAAGATGTACCAGTAAAAATTGACAGCTTACATGCAGAAATCAAGCAATTACAAAGAGAAAATGAATCATTAGCAACTAAATTGGGTAATATTGAAGCTGGAAGCTTGATTGACCAAGTGAAAGAAGTGAACGGTGTAAAAGTATTAGCTGCAAAAGTTCAGGCGACAGACATGAACCACTTGCGTAATATGGCAGATGAATTAAAACAAAAGCTTGCTTCAGCAGTGGTTGTACTTGGTAGTGCGAATGAAGGAAAAGTGAATTTAATTGCCGGTGTGACAGATGATTTGATTAAAAGTGGCTATCATGCGGGTAAATTAATTAAGGAAGTGGCTACTCGCTGTGGAGGCGGTGGCGGTGGACGTCCAGATATGGCACAAGCTGGTGGAAAAGACCCAGCAAAATTAGAGGGAGCGTTACAATTTGTAGAGGAATGGGTAAAATCCGTTTGATTCCCGAATAGTTTAGTGTAGAATGTAGGTAAACAAAAGCGAATCATAAAAAGAAGAGGTTACATAACACCTCTTCTTAATGAAACTTGGTGTAGCTATCCATCCTTCTCTTTTTGAATAGGTAGCTTAATCGCTTAAGAACAGAATAGTGAGGTGTAGCAATTGAGCTCATTTGACAAAACGATGAGATTTAATTTTCCTGAGGAACCATTTGAACAAGATGTCAATAAAGTATTGTTCCATGTTCACGATGCTCTGCAGGAAAAAGGGTATAATCCTATTAATCAAATTGTAGGTTACCTGCTTTCTGGAGACCCTGCCTACATACCCCGTCACAAAGATGCAAGGAATGTGATTCGCAAGTTAGAACGGGATGAAATTATTGAAGAACTTGTGAAGTCGTATTTAAAACAGCAACGAGAGGGATAATATGCGTACAATGGGATTAGATGTCGGCTCAAAAACTGTCGGCGTGGCTGTTAGTGATGGTCTTGGTTGGACAGCCCAAGGCATCGAAACAGTGAAAATAAATGAGGAACAGAATCAGTACGGATTTAAACGTATTGGTGAGCTGCTCAAAGAATATGAAGTAACAAAAGTTGTTGTTGGCATTCCTAAGAACATGAATGGTACAATAGGGCCTAGAGGTGAAGCGAGTCAGTTCTATGGCAATGAACTTAACAAACGTTTCGGTGTTGAGGTTATTTATTGGGACGAGCGTCTCACTACAATCGCTGCAGAGAGAGTCCTACTTGATGCAGATGTCAGTCGCAAAAAAAGGAAAAAAGTGATTGATAAAATGGCGGCAGTCATGATTTTACAAGGTTATTTAGATAGCCAGAATTAAGAGGTGAAAGAAATGGATCACGGAGAAAACAATATCACAGTAGTAGATGAGGAAGGTAACGAGCAGCTTTGCGAAGTGCTTTTTACTTTTGACTCTGAAGAATTTGGCAAATCTTATGTTCTTTATTATCCAATTGGTGCAGATGAGGATGAAGAAGAGGTTGAAATTCATGCATCTGCATTCGTTCCAAGTGAAGATAATACTGATGGTGAATTAATGCCAATTGAAACGGACGAAGAATGGGACCTTATCGAAGAGATGTTAAATACATTTTTAGAAAATGAAGAAGAGTAAGTTTGAAAAGACCCGCGTACTTAGTGGGTCTTTTTTTATGTTCTATATTCTTCGCAGGTGAACTTGCGACTAAGGAGAGGACTTAGCAAAATATAACTATCTCAAACAAAAAACCTCCACTTTCAGCATGGTCCTCATTTCTATTTCATTCTCTATAAACTTAACTTCTTTTTAAGGGAGAGGTATTATTGATTGATGCTTTCAGTATAACTGATTCGTTCTATAGTAGAAGAATTTTGTCTAAATATGCTATCCTATGACAGAAAGTATAGTATAATAATCCGAGATGTATGAGAGCTATTTTCCAGCTATTAATACAGTAGCAACATGAGGCGTAATGGAAGTATGAATAGTAAGGGGAAATAGTTGCAAGGAGGTTTACCATGACAGATGATAAAAAAGGTAAGATGAAAAAACAGTTGATAGAGAGGCAAACAGAGGCGAAAGTTGTGCGTAAAATCGTGTTAATTACAGCCATAATATTATTTGTAATCATAGGTGTTGGAGGGCTAGGTGGGTTCCTTTATGTGAATTCTGCTTTAAAACCTGTTAATCCAGATAACGACAAAGTCAAGAATGTCGAAATCCCCATTGGCTCATCCGTTTCAGGAATCGGACAAGTACTAGAGGAGAATGGGATAATAAAGGATGCTAGAGTATTCAAATACTATGTGAAGCTAAAGAATGAATCAGGATTTATGGCAGGAACTTATGAATTGGCACCGGCGATGACATTAGGTCAAGTAATATCAGAGCTAAAAACTGGAAATGTAGATCAAGAAGTCGTGTTTAAAGTCACACTTCCTGAAGGCAAGCAGTTGGAGCAAATTGCGGCAATTATAGCAGAAAAAGCAGACATGGATGCAGACGAAGTCTTTGCAGAATTAAATGATAAAGCATTTGTACAGAAAATGCAGGAGAAATTTCCAAGTGTCATTACTGATGATGTTTTTGCGGAGAATATTAAATACCCTTTAGAGGGTTATCTATTCCCTGCCACATATGATTACTACAAAGAAGATGCAACGATAGAAGAAATTATCACACCAATGATTAAGAAGACAAGTGAAGTGCTTACTCAGTACACAGAAGCAATGGAGAAAAAAGAGATGTCTGTCCATGAATTACTCACAATGGCTTCATTAATCGAAGAAGAGGCCACTGCACAAGTGGACCGCGATAAGATAGCCAGCGTTTTTTATAATCGTATGGATGAAGACATGCCTTTACAAACAGATCCCACCGTTTTATATGCACATGGTGAGCATAAGGAAAGGACATTGTATAAGCATTTAGAAATAGATGACCCATATAACACATATAAATACAATGGCCTAACACCTGGACCGATTGCTAATGCAGGTTCAACTTCTATTGAAGCTGCATTGAATCCTGAAGAAACTGATTATTTGTATTTCCTAGCTACACCAGAAGGAGAAGTTTTATTCTCTAAAACATTAGATGAACATAATGTGAAGAAAAATGAGCACATAACTAGTAATAATTAAAAAACAGAGGAAGCTAAAGGGGTGTGAATGATGTTAGATCATCATTTATGATAAAATCTCATAGCTTTCCTCTTTTTTTTGTGGTAAAATAGCACAAGTATTTTATATATTTTTTTTTAGGTGGCGTATCATGCAAAAAGCGTAGATGGTCCAAGCTCTTTGACAATCTACTAATGTGAGCGCTTTTTTTCTTGCATATGCAAAGGATGGAAGTTAAATTAATAGAGGTGAAAGTAATTGCTAAATGATGAGCTAATTACATATATGCAAAAATTAATACCGGATCGTACAAACCTCTTCATGGAAATGGAAGAATACGCTAGGGAAAATCGTGTGCCAATTATGGAACTAGAAGGTATTGAAGCCATGTTACAGATTGTACGAATTCAACAACCAACAAAAATATTAGAGATTGGGACAGCAATCGGATATTCCGCATTACGAATGGCTGAAGCTTGTCCATCTGCTCATATTATAACATTGGAAAGAGATCAGGAGCGCTATGAAAAGGCAGAGAACTACTTTGCAAGAAGCGGCATGGCGAATCAAATCACCTTACTTAAAGGCGACGCATTAGAGCAAGAAGATGAGGTTCGATTATTAGGTGACTATGATATGATATTTATTGATGCAGCAAAAGGACAGTATAAGAAGTTTTTCGAGATGTATAGTCAATATTTAAATAATTCTGGTGTAATTATTACTGATAACGTGTTATTTAAAGGCCTCGTTTATGAAAAGGCAGAGATAGAAAAAAAACGCATCCGCAACCTAGTGCAAAAAATTGACCAATTTAATGAATGGCTTATGAAAAATGATCGTTACCATACCGTGATTTTGCCTATCGGTGATGGTGTTGCGATTAGTAGAAAGAAATAAGTTTTGTTGTGATAAAGAATTATTACTAGTATAAGTACCATATGTTTGGCAATCATAGCAAAAAGGTGTATATTGTTAAACAGTAGCAAAAACGCTACGATGTTAGGGAGATTGATAAAGATGAAGAGAAAACCGATTGTCATCGGTGTAGCTGGTGGATCAGGCTCTGGAAAGACAAGTGTAACGAAGGCGATTTATAATCGATTTCAAGGTCATTCTATTCTTATGTTAGAACAAGACTATTACTATAAAGATCAAGCACATCTACCTTTTGAAGAACGTTTGAAAACTAATTATGATCATCCACTTGCGTTTGACACAGACTTATTAATTGAGCATATCATCTCTTTAACGAATCACGAGGTCATCGAAAAGCCTGTTTATGACTATTCTATTCATACGAGGTCAGATGATGTCATCGTTGTTGAACCAAAAGATGTGATTATCTTAGAGGGGATTCTTGTACTTGAAGATGAACGTTTACGTGATTTAATGGATATGAAGCTATTTGTCGATACTGATGCAGATCTTAGAATTATTAGAAGGCTTATGCGTGATATTAAGGAACGAGGGCGTTCCATTGACTCAGTAATTGAGCAATATGTTAGCGTCGTTCGTCCAATGCATAATCAATTTATCGAACCGACTAAGAGATATGCCGATATCATCATTCCTGAAGGTGGACAAAATAAAGTGGCAATTGATTTAATGGTCACAAAAATTCAAACAATTCTTGAAGAAAAGTCTTTTTTATGACACAATAGCATAGAAAAATAATAAGGCTACAAACGTTTGCATAGATAGGCGCGTTCGATAAGGACGCGCTGTAAATGCATTGTTTATAAAATTTATACATACTTTTGACCAATAATAATTGGTTATATATGGTAAAGGAGTGAGTGTTTTGAGTACAGAAAAAGTATTTCCAATGACACAAGAAGGTAAAACGAAATTAGAACAAGAACTAGAAAACCTAAAAACCGTTAAGCGAAAAGAAGTGGTTGAACGTATAAAAATAGCTCGTAGTTTTGGTGACTTATCTGAGAACTCAGAATATGATTCTGCTAAAGAAGAACAAGCTTTTGTAGAAGGTCGTATTACGACTCTTGAAAATATGATTCGTAATGCTAAAATCATTACTGAGGATGAGATGAAAGGCGACGCAGTTAGCTTAGGTTCAACGGTTACTTTCATAGAATTACCTGATGGTGAAGAAGAAACTTATTCTATCGTAGGTAGTGCAGAGGCAGATCCTTTTGAGGGCAAAATTTCCAATGATTCACCCATTGCTAAAAGTCTTATTGGCAAAAAAGTAGGCGAAGAAGTGTCTGTGCAAACACCAGGTGGAGAAATGAGTGTTAAGATAACAAGTATTAACTAATAAAATTATCGTGTTTTAGCGTTTGAAATAGAAACACCTCGTCAACACTTTTGACGAGGTGTTTTTATGCAAAGAAAACGAGTCATTCTGTTTGTTTCTGTCATGATGATTATTTTATCAATACTTATTGTTAGACTGGCTCAAATACAGTTGTTTGAAACAAAGCATTTTACAAATCGAGACATAAACTTGATCAGTCAAAGTGTCGCACAACGTTCTAAGGAAATAGCCATAGATGCCGAGAGAGGGAATTTTCTTGATAGGGATGGTAAACAATTAACTGTTGCCTATAAAACGGTTTTAATCCTTTTTCCGTTCCTAAAAGATATAGAATGGGATGTCTCGAGTGTAGCTGAAATTCTTAAAGTTGATAAAAATCAACTCCGTCAAAAAGTTCAAGCAATAAAGAATCCTATTGTGTTTGGTGACCGAGAGCCTTTCATTTTGTCTAATGAACAAATGGAGGAGATTAATCAGTTGGAAATACCAGGTGTGTTTGCAGTGAGAAAATCATACCCGATTTATGAGAGACCAGCAGAACAATTATTAGGGATTGCCAATAGAGATTTTTTACTAACCCAAAGATATCCTAATAAACACCTATCTAACATAACAAGACTAGGTGCAACTGGGATGGAAAAAAGCTTTGATGAACTTTTGTCTGGAGAAGGTGAAACAAAGCTCATTTATCATGTTGATGGAAAAGGAAGACCATTATTTGGCTCGAATGTAAAGTATGTTCACCCTGCGAATCCTTTTTATCCATTGAATATTAGAACGACGCTTGATTTTGAATGGCAGCAACGAATGGAAATGCTTGTCGATAAAAACGAGGTTACCAAAGGGGGGATGGTGTTAATAGATATTGAGGATAATTCAGTTGTCGCGATGGTTTCTCGTCCGAAAGTGAACCCAGTCAACCCTTTCGCTCATGGCGAAGAAGGTACGAATAATTTTATGGTGCAAAATCAAGTACTAGGGTCTATTTTTAAAACAGTTATCGCTGCAGCAGCGATAGATTATGGGCTAGATGCAAAAAGTCGTATGTTTGATTGTAATCAGTCAATCAATGGAGAAATAGATAAAAATTATCAATACGGCATGCTTAACTTTAAAGATAGTTTTGCGAGAAGTTGTAATTATACATTTGCAACGGTTGGCAAAGAACTGATGTCTATAGAACCATTGGTGATGGATAGCTATGCCAATAAATTAGGCCTTTCGATAAAAGTAGGATGGCAAGGAGATTTCTATCATTTAAAGGGCTTTCAGCAAATGGCAGATGAAGAACAAGGCCAGGTCTTTAGTGATCCGCAGAATAGAAAAGATACAAATCTAATTGCTCTAACATCCATTGGTCAATTAGATGTCCGCAGTACACCGTTAGCTGTGGCAAATATGATGGCAACAATCGCGAGAGGGGGAGAAAAGCAGATGGTACGTGTCGCCTCGCAACTAGAATATAAAAATGGTACGAAAGTAAAGAGCTTTCAGCCTAAAAGAGTAGTTGGTAAAAATATAAAGCCATATACAGCCATATCATTACAAAAGCTTCTTCTTGAAGTTGTCAATCATGATTTGGGGACAGGTAGGCAACTACAAAATGTACCGTATCAAGTAGCAGGCAAATCGGGAACAGGGGAAACAGGAAAAAAACTGAATGGGCAGGAACTAGAAAATAAATGGTTTGCTGGCTATTTCCCATACGATAACCCGAGATATGCACTAGTAACTGTCCGGTTAGATGCCAAAAGTACCGACCCATCACCACTTTCTTTATTTGCTGATATTGTGAAAGAAATACATAGATTAGATCATTCCACGTAATGGTTATCCCTTCAAGTTTTTTAAAAGACATGTTAAAATGTTTTCAGCTATGATATTTCTTTTTTAAATTAGGAGGTATTCCTTTGAATAATACTGATAATGGTTCATCCCGTTATGATAAAAGATCGAAAAGGAAAAAAACAAACATAATCTTAAATGGCTTAATTGGCGTCGTTATCCTGCTCATCATCGTTGTAGGTACGATTATTTTCTCCGGTGGAAAAGACGAGAATCAACCAGCGGATTCTGCTGCGAATGAAGAAGTAAATAAAGAAGAAACTTCTAAAGAAAATAACAGTGATGAAAAAGATGATGCAACAGATGAGGGAAGTCAAGAAGGTAACAGTGAAGAAAATAAAGATAATGAAGAGAATAAAGATGAAGAAACTAATGAAGAAGAAAACAATGAAGAAGAAGTAAAAGAGGAAGAGATTGTCACTGAAGGCGGCAGTAGTGCTGATGTAAAAAGAACAGTAGAAAATCCGGCTTGGCAACCTGTAGGTACAGTACAAGACGACCATCCTACAGCTGTGTATGATCAGAGTCATGTGGATTGGGATGAAATGCTTCGCGCAATCACTTATGCAACTGGATTAGATCGTTCAGCTATGACTGTTTATTTCCTTGGTAATGACGGTGTAAATCGTTCTGTTGGTACAGTAGCTTCACCAAATAAAGACGAAATGTATCGTGTATATATTGAATGGGTAGACGGAAAAGGATGGAAACCGACGAAGGTAGAAGAATTAAATAGTATATAAGAAAAACTGGTTTTCCTAGCCAGAATGAAACGCGAACATTCATTTGTTCGCGTTTTTTTTGCATAGTCAACATATGGTTGGATTTTAGAAAGTGGTGACTTCTAAGTGTCCTCCTGCAACAAAGGATAACCTGCATCGCATGGAATTTTCCCTCTACTTTTTCTTCAGTTTAAAATGAACAACAGCTGAATAAAACCTTTTGCCGTTTTCATCTAGATGCATTTGGTGAGCAACATGATGAACTTCTAGCATAATGGCTTTATTTGTTTCAATTTGCTCATTTATTTTCTTTTCTAAATCGTCTAGCTTTGTTGCTTCGAAAAATTCTACTTTATCCTCAATAAAATCTAATTGAAAGTTCAAGTTAATCATCCTTTCATACGCTATCACTCCTCATTTTAAGTAAATTTCATTTTCCGTGCAATGAGAAAAGTGGATATTGATTTTTCTTGAAACTTAAGAAGGGGTGTGGTAGATTGGGAACATGTTACAAATTAATTCATAGTATACTCATAGGAATTATTGCTATTGTAATTACGTGCAGGAGGTTGCGAAATGGGGAAAGAGTTTATTGAATTATTTGAAGAGTGGGCTAAAACATATGATGATACAGTAACAGGCCATGATGAAGAATATAAGGATGTTTTCTTATACTATGATCAATTGCTACAAGAGGTGGCGGATAGAGCTACAGGTAATGTATTAGAATTTGGCCCAGGTACAGGCAATTTAACCGTAAAATTATTAAAACGTGATTTAACTGTTATCGGAATTGAACCGTCGAAATCAATGAGAGAGATTGCTATCAACAAGTTACAAGACAAAGCAAAAGTGCTCGATGGTGATTTCTTAAACTTTCAAATAGATGAAAACGTAGATACCATAGTAAGTTCGTATGCCTTTCACCATTTAACAGATGAAGAAAAGTCTTTGGCGATTGAACAGTATGGAAAGATGTTACCTTCTGGTGGTAAAATAGTGTTTGCGGATACAATGTATGAATCTGTTGATGCTTATCAAAAGGCTATTACTGATGCCACTGAAAAGGGTTACCATAATCTAGCTGAAGATTTAAAGCGAGAATACTATACGACAATTCCCGTATTAAGAGAGATTATGCGGGTGAATGGTTTTTCAGTTTCATTTAATCGCTGCAATGATTTTGTTTGGATTATGGAAGGTGTCAAAGCTTAGAAAGAGGGAAAGTAATGAAAATAGCTATTATCGGAGCAATGGAAGAAGAAGTAACAATTTTAAGGGACCATATGGATGAGAAGAAACAGCAAGTGATTGCTGGCTGTGAATATACAGAAGGTAAAATGAACGGAGCAGACGTTGTTCTTCTTCGTTCTGGCATTGGTAAAGTGAGTGCAGCAATGTCCACTACCATTCTTTTGGAGAAGTTCAAGCCGGATTATGTCATCAATACAGGTTCTGCAGGAGGATTCAACCCTGAATTAAATGTAGGTGATGTCGTTATTTCATCTGAAGTTAGACATCATGATGTCGACGCAACTGTATTTGGTTATGAATATGGTCAAGTACCACAACAACCTCCTGCCTTTATTGCACATGAGGCGTTATTGGAAATTGCTGAAGAGAGTGGTAAAGAGTTAGAAGGTATAACAGTTATAAGAGGACTGATTGCGACTGGAGATTCATTTATCAGCAACCCAGCGCAAACCGCACTAATACAAGATAAATTCACGGCATTGCAAGCAGTAGAAATGGAAGCAGCAGCGATTGCGCAGGTTGCTCATGCCTTTGATACACCTTTTGTGATTATTCGCTCTTTATCTGATATTGCTGGTAAAGAATCTAATATTTCTTTTGATCAATTCCTAGAGAAAGCAGCATTACACTCTGCCAATCTTGTTATGAAAATAGTCGAAGGAATCAAAAGTAAATAATCAACAAAGGACGGGAAGTTATGAAGGTTTACCGAAGCATTCATGAATTAATTGGACAAACGCCAATGGTAGAAATTTCGCAGTTTGACTTACCAGAAGGTGTGCGTTTATTTGCTAAGTTAGAATACATGAACCCCGGTGGCAGTGTAAAAGACCGCCTAGGACAAGAATTATTAAGAAATGCTTTTGAAAGTGGTAAGTTAAAAAAAGGTGGAACAGTTATTGAGCCAACAGCAGGCAATACAGGTATAGGTCTAGCGCTAGCAGCATTAAAAGAAGATGTGAATGTGATTGTTTGTGTACCTGAGAAGTTTAGTATTGAAAAGCAAGATCTGATGAGAGCTTTAGGAGCTACAGTCGTTCAAACACCTACAGAAGAAGGAATGAAAGGTGCCATTGCCAAAGCAGAAGTGCTTTTAAAGGAAACCCCGAATGCATTTTGTCCACAGCAATTTGCAAATCCGGCTAACCCGGATACTTATTACCGAACTTTAGGCCCTGAAATATGGGATGATCTTGATGGGAATGTGGATATATTTGTAGCCGGTGCAGGTACAGGTGGCACATTTATGGGCACTGCTCGTTATTTAAAAGAAAAAAGAGAACAAATAAAAACCGTCATTGTTGAGCCAGAAGGTTCCATCTTAAATGGTGGCGAATCTGGTCCGCATAAAACAGAGGGAATCGGTATGGAATTTTTACCAGATTATATGGATACCACTTATTTTAATAGCATTCATACAATAAGTGATGAGAACGCTTTTAATAGAGTAAAGCAATTAGCCGAAAAAGAAGGAATGCTTGTCGGTAGTTCATCTGGTTCAGCTTTGCATGCAGCACTATTAGAAGCAGAACAAGCTCCAGCAGGTACGAATATTGTGGTGATTTTTCCAGATGGCAGTGAGCGTTATTTAAGTAAAAAGATTTATGAAGGAGGTATTTGATATGAAAAGAAAAACAAAATTAATTCATGGCGGAATTGCTGGTGATCCAACAACAGGTGCAGTATCTGTACCTATCTATCAAGTAAGTACTTATAAACAAGACGGCGTAGGTAACCATAAAGGCTTTGAATATTCACGTACAGGTAACCCAACAAGACATGCATTAGAAGAGCTTATTAAAGATTTAGAAGCTGGGCATGCAGGCTTTGCTTATGGCTCAGGGATGGCAGCAATCACTGCTACTGTGATGCTTTTTAATAGTGGGGATCATATCATTCTCACTGATGATGTATACGGGGGAACTTATCGTGTGATTACGAAAGTGCTTAATCGATTCGGTATTGAAGCGACATTTGTTGATACAAGTAACTTAAACAATATCACAGCTGCCATAAAGCCAAATACAAAGGCTGTATATATTGAAACACCAACAAACCCACTTCTGAAAATCACGGATATTGAAGCAGCAGCAAAATTAGCAAAAGAAAATAATCTATTAACAATTGTTGATAATACATTTTCAACACCCTATTGGCAAACGCCAATTGAGTTAGGTGCAGATATCGTGCTTCACAGCGCGACGAAGTACTTAGGTGGACATAGCGATGTTGTTGCAGGGTTAGTGGTTGTAAATAATGAGAAGCTCGCAGAAGAACTACATTTTGTTCAAAATTCAACCGGTGGAGTGTTAGGGCCTCAAGATTCATGGTTGCTAATGAGAGGAATTAAAACATTAGGAATCAGAATGGAAGAAACGGAAAGTAACACAAAGGCGATTGTCGAGTTTCTTATACAGCATCCTGCAGTATCAAAAGTGTATTATCCTGGGATTGAGTCTCATCCAAATCACGACATCGCCAAGAAACAGGCAGATGGTTTTGGAGGAATGGTTTCTTTTGATGTTGGCAGTGAAGCGAACGCTGATAAGCTACTTGAAAATGTGAGATACTTTACTCTTGCAGAAAGCCTCGGTGCTGTTGAAAGCTTAATCTCCGTTCCAGCAAGAATGACACATGCATCTATACCAAAAGAACGTCGTGATGAACTTGGTATCACAGACGGACTTGTAAGAATTTCTGTAGGTTTAGAGGATGTTGAGGATTTAATTGAAGATTTAAAGCTCGCTTTAGAAAAGTAAGTTTGAGGCTCACCTAAGGGGTGGGCTTTTTTCTGTTTTCAATGAAAGGTAGGGCGTTCTAAGGAGAAAAATAATTATTTTCGCCCTTTTTAAAATTTTTTGCAAAAAGCCGTTTACAAATGGTTGTTTCTTGGATATACTTACCAATGTAAGCGGAAATATTCTAAAGAAAAGGGAGGTCGGAAACAATGAAAAACTTATGCAATTTAACTACAGCAGTAAATGAAACTCAAATACAAATCAATTTCGACCTATTTGGAATGGATCGCTTCATTTAATTTTTGTCTATCCATGCCGCAGGGAGGAATTGTCATCTCCTGCGGCATTTTTATGTTTATTTCTTAATGCCGTACGGGGGTGAGTGCTCCTTTGCGGCATTTTTGTGTTCATTTTTGGATAGATAAAGAGAGGAGGTGCTGCAGGATGACATTAAATCTAATTTTTCTAACGGTGACAATTAAAGCTAGAAAACGCTCGACTGAAGAACGAATGCATGATGAATATGTGAACCGTCTTCTTGAAGACCATAAAGCACGACAAGAAGAAATCTATCGCAATTTTTACTAAGGATAAAGGAAAAAAAGAAAGGTGGAGGAGATCATGATGTTTTTATTACAAGGAAGAAAGGTTTATTTCTGGGTTGAGAAGGACTCAACCTAACGATGTTTTGTAGGGGGAGAGTATGTGGCGATAAAAATGACTCTATTCACGATTTATTTTACAAAAAGATATAGAAATCAAAAGAGAAAAATATAGAGACAGAATTGATGGGACCTCTAGCTTTTAGATGTCCCATCATGATTTTATTTATCAGGTCGTTTCCATAAAAACATAATTAAAAATAAACCAATGACAAAAATGACAACTGGTTTCCATGAAAAGCCTTCAAATATAATTTCAGCAATACTAACCATGGCGATGATAAGAAAAACAATCCCTAATACTAAACGATTCACTCCCAAACTAGCGTTCCCACTTTCTATCCATTTCTTATACCTCCATATTAACTGATTGGCATACACCGCGTCCAATTCCACTAAACCATAAACACTGTAATTGAAAATTAATACGCTAGGACAGACAATAAGAGCTTTTCCACTACATAGAAATGGTTAATAGGCGAAAAGTTCAAACTAGCGGGGGTGGCTCTATGTCTGGAATTATGACAGCACTTGGATTTTTAGTTAAAGAAATTGTCTTTCTTGTCTCATATGTGAAGAATAATGCTTTTCCTCAGCCTTTATCTTCAAGTGACGAAAAAAAATACTTAAGGCAAATGGCAGAAGGGGATTCACACGCACGCAATATGCTGATTGAGCATAATCTTCGACTTGTCGCACATATTGTAAAAAAATTCGAGAACACAGGAGAAGATGCTGAGGATCTCATCTCTATCGGTACAATAGGGTTAATTAAAGCGATTGAAAGCTATTCTGAAGGCAAAGGAACAAAGCTTGCTACTTATGCCGCAAGATGTATAGAAAACGAAATTCTTATGCATTTGAGAGCTCTAAAGAAGACAAAGAAGGATGTCTCTCTTCATGATCCAATCGGGCAGGATAAAGAAGGCAATGAAATTTCGTTGATTGATGTGTTAAAGTCTGAATCAGAAGATGTGATTAATACGATTCAGCTGAATATGGAACTTGAGAAGGTGCGAGAATACATTGATGTATTGGACGAAAGAGAGAAAGAAGTGATTGTGGGACGGTTTGGGTTGGATTTAAAGAAGGAAAAGACACAAAGAGAGATAGCGAAAGAATTAGGTATTTCACGGAGCTACGTTTCTCGTATTGAAAAACGAGCCTTAATGAAAATGTTTCATGAGTTTTATCGAGCGGAAAAAGAGAAGAAGAAGAATTAAGAATACCGTATGTATTTACCACAGTTTCCATGCTGTGGTTTCTTTGTAGTATAGAAAAATGACTGCAATGAAGTGAGGTAAGAGCTATGGCAGATATAGTAGTGAAATGAACGAGCTTTGTGAAGAAAAGGGTCGTTTAATCATTGACACAATAAATTTAAACTAAGTACTTTTTATTACATGAATTTGAGATGTGTGAATATATTCGATTGCATACAGAAAAGCGGATTTCTTATGATTGATCTCCACATATAACTCGCCTAATGCAAGTGGGTATCGTAAAATGGAGAACCACTGTAACCTGTGTGATTTTCAAAGGAAACGCGCATCGATTTGATTATTTTATGAATGTACAAAATCAACATAAGACTTTGTTTAATGTTGACTGCGCTTATTTCCTTTCGTAAACGGCAAAAGCAGACAGATCATACGGTTGACGATGATAATCATTATCGATTACAATGGAGTTATATCATGAAATGTAGAGGTGGATTTAAATATGTTCGTTCAAATGAAAAAATTTACTGTAACTGAAGGTAATGCCCATCATCTTGTGGAGAAATTCAGCCAAAAAGGCATTATTGATGAACAGCCAGGGATAATTGACATCTCAGTTATGGTAAAAAAAGTACGACGAGGAAATGAAGAAGTTATATTGCAAATCCGTTGGGAATCGGAACAGGATTGGAAGAACTGGGAGAAAAGCGAAGCACATATTGCTGGACATAAAGCAAGTAGAGGAAAGCCAAAGCCTGAATTTATTCTAGAAACTGAAGGCAGTCTATATCATATTGAAACAATTAAAACACCTGCAATCGAAGCAAAATAACCTCCTACATTTTGCATAATCTAGTAAAATTAAACGCAAAAAACACGATGATACGCTCCCTTATAGGTAGACAAGTAATAAGCTTGGTACTTATAAGGGAGTATTTTTATGCCATATAAATCGTTCTAAAAAGTATTAATAATCTGAAACCTCTGATAGTATTTAAATATTAGAAGGGAGAGATTAGAATGACTCATACAACTTATACGGAGGTTTGGGATTTAGAAAGTTTTTTTGAAGGAGGTAGTCAATCACAAACGTTTCAAAATTATCTAGAGCAAATAGGGATCTTGATGCAAGAATTTACTTCACTGGCTAACGATATGCAAATAACAGAAAATGAAGAACATACTATAAATAGTATAGGACAAGTTTTAAGGTCATCTGAAGAAGTATTTAAAAAGCTCATGCAGGCAAGCGCCTTCGTCAGTTGTTTAAAAGCTGAGAATACGGTAGATCCTTTGGTTGAACGGTTACAAATGCAAGTGATGCAACAATCATCCACTTTTTCTACAGCGCTATTAACCTTTCAAAATAAGTTGACACTTATAGGTAATGATGAATGGAAGCAATATGTAAGTAGTGAAACGCTTACTCCGGTAGCTTTTGTCTTAGATGAATGGCGCCAGATGGCTCAGGAAAAATTATCAATCCAAGAAGAAGATTTAATTCAATCATTAAGTATGGATGGATTTCACAGTTGGGGAGAGTTATATCATACCACTGTTAGTATGATTACCATTCCATATGAAGATGAGAATGGCCAAACAACATTATCTGTAGGACAAGCAAATAATATAATGGGACAGTCAAATGCAGCCTTAAGAGAAAAGGTCTTTAATCAAATGGAACAGGCATGGGAGGAGAAATCTCCTATCTTTGCAAAAGCATTAAATCACATAGCAGGATATCGGTTAATGGCCAATAAGAAAAGAGGTTGGAATAGCCCTCTAAAAGAGCCGCTTCTTAATAACCGAATGAAAGAAGAAACCTTACATAGTATGTGGGCAGCGGTAGAGAAATATAAAGAACCAGTCACTCGTTATTTAGAAAGAAAGGCAAAATTACTTGGGGTAAATAAATTAAGCTGGTTTGATTTAGATGCACCAATCGGTGAAGTCGATACAAAGAAAGATTTCACAGCGGGCGCGAAGTTTATCATTGAACAATTTGGTACATTTAGCCCTTTAATGAAAACATTTGCAGAACAAGCTTTTGAAGGCCGTTGGATTGAGGCTGAGAATCGTCCGAATAAGCGTCCAGGAGGATTTCACACATATTTTGCCGACAGTGGGCAGTCACGGATTTTTATGACGTATTCTGGGACACCTAGTAATGTTTCTACACTTGCGCATGAGCTTGGACATGGATTTCACAGTTTTGTAATGAAAGACATCCCTTTCTTTAATCGAAAATATGCCATGAATGTAGCAGAAACAGCATCGACTTTTGCTGAGCTAATTGTCGCTGATGCTTCAGTAAGGCAGGCGGAAACAAAAATGGAAAAAGTGGTTCTTCTGGATGATAAGATTAGTCGGACTGTTACGATGTTTATGAATATACATGCACGTTATTTGTTTGAAACCGCTTTTTATGAAGAAAGAAAAAAAGGTACAGTCACACGAGAGCGATTAAATGAATTAATGACAAGTGCGCAAAAACAAGCATATGGTCATTCGTTAGAACATTATCATCCGTATTTTTGGGCTTCCAAATTGCATTTTTACAATACCCATACACCTTTTTATCAATTCCCTTACACATTTGGCTATCTTTTCTCATTAGGAATCTATAAACAAGCACAAGAAGTAGGTCCAAGTTATGAAAAGAAATACGTAAATTTATTAAAAGATACTGGTTCTATGACCGTTGAATCTCTTGCGATGAAGCATCTAAATGAGGATTTAACAAAACCTGACTTTTGGGAAAACGCTGCCAGCCTTTGTATAAAGGATATTGAGGAGTTTATGCAGTTGACTACTTCATTATAAAAGAAAGAATAGAGGCTAGGATAGTATGACCAAATTAATATACGATTTTTGCTTAGCCTCTATCATAAGATGAATCTTCACTATCTTCGAAAATCTCTAGAATGATGCCTTCTATCTATGTAAATCATCTCAAGTTTACAACATATTCATTCTTTCCTCTTTACAATCATCATTCCTTACGATAATTTTAATAGGCTGGACTGTTAACTAGTGATATAATAGCAGACGGTGAGGGTGGGTTATTAAATATGAAAGACACCTCTCGCTTTAATGCATGAAGAAAAAACATAAACATAATTGACTTTATTTATGATAATTATTCAGTGATGATAGATGAACTTTAAGAAATGAAGAACGAGTAGTAGGAATTAGAAAAACCTAAATTGAAGAGAGACACCTTTACGAAATAGGTGCTTGTTCCTTGGAAAAAAAGTATAGAAAGGTGTTAAAGATGAAGCAAGCGATATATCGAACATTGATTGAATTAACGAATGGTCGAATGACCTCATCGATATTATATAAATTTGCAAGATCTAAAATGAGTAGATTTTTAATTAAACCGTTTTCTAAGACGTATCGTATCAACGAAGATGAAATTAAAGGCGGTTTGGATCAATTCCATACATTACATGAATTCTTTATACGTCTATTGAAGGAAGATGCTCGGCCTATTCATCAAGGGGAGGATACAATTGTCAGCCCTGTAGATGCAATGATTGAGGATATAGGTATGGTGGATAGTAAACATGTGATTACTGTGAAGGAGAAAGATTACTCTATTGCAGAAATGCTGGGTGGGGTGGAAGAAGCGGAGAAATATAAAGGTGGGACGTATATGATTTTCTACTTAAGTCCTAGTCATTATCACCGCATTCATAGTCCCGTAGATGGTCAAGTAAAGAGGCAATGGACTTTAGGAAAGAAATCTTACCCAGTGAATAAATGGGGTCTAACTCTTGGTAAAGATACTTTATCTAAAAATTATCGCAAAATATCAGAAATTCAATATGACGGTGGCGAATTAGCAATGGTCAAAGTAGGGGCCATGTTTGTCAATTCAATTGAGCGGACGTATCAAAATGACTCATTGAAAAAAGGTGAAGAGGTTGCTTATTTTTCATTTGGTTCGACAGTGATTTTGTTATTTCAAAAAGATGCCTTTCAATTGGTACCGACAATACAGTTTCCAGCCCCGATAAAAGTTGGAGAAGTAATCGGTCATATTGTGTAGACAAAAAGAATAGCCCTACAATTGTGGAGGGCGATGATTCTGCTAGGAAGAAGCTTTTATTCTATTTGATAAGGATCTTCTGTGAATTTCAGTTTCGATAAGGCGGATGAAATCCAATGATAATTGAAGTTGAATAGCTTTGTGATAAGATTCTATTAATAGCTCATCAGATAACTTTCGCATGTAGGATCACACCTCCATTACGGCTCATTCGTTCTCGTTTATCTAAAGAACAGGGCTATTTTAAAAGAAGTTCTTGTTGTTACTTCTACCATAGCAGAATGAATAGAATAGAACAATCGTTCGTTTATCCACAGTGGAAAGTGGATAAAGTGTGATTAAACTGTTCATATCTCTGTGCGAGTAAATAATCTCACAGTGTATAATGTGTATAAAGTTATCCACAAAAATGGTAATGTTGGAATTTGTCGAAAAGTTTTAGTTCTATTTATTCGATTATTCATTTTCGAATATAGAATAATGCTAATTGACCATTTGATTGTGATATGTCATATTAGGTCAGAATAAGATGATAGCTTGAAATAATGAAGAATGAGGTGTTTAAACGGTCGTGCTAAAGAATTTTCTACCGGATCAACATGTAAAGAATATTTTTGAAATTACTCCAGATATCTTGAAAGAACAAGGGATTAAAGGGATTATTACTGACTTAGACAATACGTTAGTTGAATGGGATAGACCTAATGCTACTCCAAAATTGATTAATTGGTTCGAACAAATGCGCTTAAGTGATATTAAAGTAACGATTGTATCTAATAATAATGAGAGCAGAGTAAAGAATTTCTCTGATCCTTTAAAAACACCTTTTATTTATCAAGCAAGAAAACCGATGGGAAGAGCTTTTAAACGCGCATTACTAGAAATGCAACTAGAAAAGCATGAAGTTGTTGTCGTTGGTGATCAGTTATTAACAGATGTATTAGGTGGAAATAGAAGTGGGTTTAACACGATTTTAGTAGTACCCGTCGCAAAAACAGATGGGTTTTTTACGAAAATCAATCGTACGATAGAAAGAAGAATACTCAACTGGTTTAAGAAAAAAGGTATGATTAATTGGGAGGATTAACTTTGAAAGAAGAATACGTTTGTATAGGATGCGGTGTGCATATTCAAACTGAGCATCCGAATGAAATAGGTTATGCGCCAAATTCTGCATTAAAAAAAGAAGAAATTATTTGTCAGCGTTGCTTTCGCTTGAAACACTATAACGAAGTACAGGATGTCAGTTTAACAGATGACGACTTTTTAAAAATTCTAAATGGCTTAGGAAATAAAGATGCTTTAATTGTAAAGATTGTTGATATCTTTGATTTTAATGGTAGTTGGTTGCCTGGATTGCACAGGTTTGTAGGTAATAATAAAGTATTATTAGTTGGTAATAAAGTAGATTTACTACCAAAATCAGTGAATCATAATAAATTAATTCACTGGATGAAGCAGCAGGCGAAGGAACTTGGTTTGAAACCTGAAGATGTCTTTTTAGTTAGTGCTGCAAAAGGGCAACAAATGAAAGAAATAGCAGCAGAGATTGATCGTTATAGAAAAGGTAAAGACGTATATATTGTCGGTTGCACGAATGTTGGAAAGTCAACATTTGTTAACAGGATAATAAAAGAGGTAACTGGAGAAGGGGATATCATTACTACTTCTCATTTTCCAGGAACAACATTAGATATGATTGAAATTCCTTTAGAGGATGGAAAAGCCCTCATCGATACACCAGGGATTATTAATCATCATCAAATGGCACATTATATTGACAAGCGTGATTTGAAAATCATTACACCGAAAAAAGAAATAAAGCCGAAAGTATACCAATTAAATGATGGTCAAACCCTTTATTTTGGTGGATTAAGTCGATTTGATTTTATTCATGGTGACCGGACATCATTTATTTGTCATTTTTCTAATGAAATCCAAATTCATCGGACAAAATTAAAAAAAGCAGATGAATTATACGAAAAGCATGCTGGAGAAATGCTGACACCACCTCGTAAGGATGAATTAGACGAGTTTCCTGAACTCATCCGTCATGAATTTACCATAAAAGAAGATAAGACAGATGTCGTTTATTCAGGTTTAGGTTGGATAACAGTACCTACAGCAGGGTGCAAAATCGCAGCATATGTACCTAAGGGTGTTAATGTTTCACTTAGAAAATCACTGATATAATCCTTATCGTCAAAGGGGAGAAGAAGAGTGGAGAAGTTTTATGCAGTAATTGGGGATCCTATTGCACATTCGATGTCACCTGTGATGCATAATGATTTATTTCAGTACTACGAAATGGATGCGCATTATTTACCATTGCATATTCAATCGGAAAATTTATCGGATGCAATAAAGGGCTTAAGGGCATGTGGTATAGCAGGATTTAATGTGACTGTGCCACATAAAGAGACAATTATGGCGTATTTAGATGAACTAGATCCTTTAGCAGAAGCAATAGGGGCGGTAAATACTGTCATTCACAGGGATGGAAAGTTAATTGGCTATAATACGGATGGAACGGGTTTTCTCCGAGGTCTGAAAAACCATCAACCACAGTTTAGTGAAAGTAAAATATTGGTAGTGGGTGCAGGAGGGGCTGCTAAAGCTATTGTCTATGCTTTAGCACAAGCGAGTGTTTCCCATATCACAATTGCCAATCGCACCGTTAATCGTGCGGCGCAATTGATTGCTGATTGTCCGTACGATGTAGATATGCGAGCATTGACATTGGGTGATGCAGCACATAAACTGAACGAATATGATTGTATCATTCAAACGACTTCGATCGGAATGTCACCGAGAATGAATGAAAAACCACTTAATCTTAATCTTATGCGTGAAGACGTCTTTGTTAGCGATATTATATATAATCCATTTGAAACAGCCTTTTTAGCAGAAGCAAAAGCAAAGGGAGCACGTGTACAAAATGGGCTAGAGATGTTTGTTTATCAAGGAGCGTTAGCGTTTGAGTTATGGACTTCTCAAATGCCAGACACGGAACGAATGAGAAGAAATGTGGAGCAACAATTAGGAGGAAATTATGTTAACAGGTAAGCAAAAGAGATATTTAAGATCAGAAGCACATCATTTAAACCCGATTTTCCAAGTGGGAAAAGGCGGCGTAAATGATAATATGGTGAAGCAAATTGCGGAAGCATTAGAAGCAAGAGAACTATTAAAAGTAAGCATTTTACAAAACTGTGATGAAGATAAGGATACTGTAGCCGAATTGTTAGTTAAAGGAACTAAAGCGGAACTTGTACAGGTGATTGGCAATATGATTGTGCTTTATAAACAATCAAAAGAAAATAAACAAATTAAATTACCTTAAACGATCCTGTGGGGGGAAAAGGATGAAAAGAATAGGAATCCTAGGAGGTACATTTGATCCTCCTCACTTAGGTCACTTAATTATCGCTAATGAAGTATTGCATGCAAAAGACTTAGACGAGATTTGGTTTATGCCTAACCAAGAGCCACCTCATAAAAAGAAGAGTTACTATTTAAGTAATGAAGATAGAGTAGCATTATTAAGAAGAGCGGTTAGTGATCATCCACAATTTCAAATAGAATTAGTAGAATTAGAAAGAAAAGGTCCTTCTTACACTGTTGATACGATCAAGATCTTACATGAAAGAGAGAAAGATACAAAATTTTTCTTTATTATTGGCGCGGACATGGTAGAGTATCTGCATAAATGGCGTGATATAGATTATTTACTCGATCTAGTTACTTTTGTAGGTGTAAAGAGACCAGATTATCAATTAACGACCAAATATCCCGTTGATTATGTTGAGATTCCTGAGATTGGCATTTCATCTACTTTGATTAGAGAACGCATGCAAAATGGAAAGACAATTAAGTATTTAGTGCCAGAAAATGTCCGCACATACATGGAGGAGAATCACCTATATGAACCGTGAACAGGCATTAGAGATTGTCAAAGAACAATTAACAGACCATCGATATCAACATACTATTGGTGTGATGAACAGTGCCATTGAATTGGCAGAAAGATTCGGAGCAGATGTGAAGAAAGCTGAGATGTCCGCCATTTTTCATGATTATGCTAAATTTCATCCTAAGGAAGAAATGAAAGCATGTATCATAGCAGAAGACATGCCTTCAGACTTACTAGAATATAATAGTGAGTTATGGCATGCACCAGTGGGCGCATATTTAGTTGAAACGAAAGTTGGTATTACTGATCGTGAAATATTAGAGGCAATACGCTATCATACTTCAGGGCGAGCTAATATGTCATTATTAGAGAAAGTTGTGTATTTAGCGGACTATATTGAGCCGGGTAGGCATTTTCCTGGTGTTGAAGAAGTGAGAGAACTTGCACAGCGTGATTTGGATGAAGCATTAATTCAAGCTGTGAAAAACTCTATTCTTTTTCTAATGAAAAAAAATCAATCAGTCTATCCGCTCACATTAACGATGTACAATGATTTAGTGATGAATAGAAAGGGTTGATGATATGTCAGAAAAACAATTACTTACAACAGTTGTTAAAGCAGTAGACAGTAAGAGAGCAGAAGATATTGTGGCACTAAATATGAAAGGAATCTCGTTAATAGCGGATTATTTCGTTATTTGTCACGGGAATTCAGATAAGCAAGTGCAAGCTATTGCTAAAGAGGTAAAAGACCAAGCTGAAGAAAGCGGCTATGAAGTCAAAAGAATGGAAGGATTTGATGAAGCACGCTGGGTTTTAGTTGACTTAGGCGATATCGTTGCACATGTGTTCCATCGTGATGAAAGAAGTTATTATAACTTAGAACGTCTTTGGGGCGATGCGAAAACGGAAGATATTAAAAGTGAGCTGCAACCGTAATGAGTTATCAGCAATTTGCTTATCTCTATGATGGATTAATGGTAGATGCACCTTATGAAAAGTGGGTATCCATTGTTGCATCACAGTGTAATCTTCATCAATTAAAAGGTAAGCGCCTCCTAGATCTTGCTTGTGGAACAGGTGAGCTGTCTTTGCGATTGGCTAAAAAAGGATATGAAGTGACTGGGGCTGATTTATCAGACAATATGCTTGCGGTTGCACAAAGGAAAGCAGCGAACGAAGCCCTATCAATTCAATTTTTAGAGCAGGATATGTCCGAATTAGATGAAATTGGTTGCTATGATATCATTACTATTTTTTGTGATTCATTGAACTATCTCCGATCAGAAGATGAAGTAAAATCTACCTTCTCAGGTGTATATGAACATTTAGCTGATGACGGTTTGTTTATGTTTGACGTGCATACCGTTCATAAAATTGATGATTTGTTTGTTAATCAAACGTTTGCCCTAAATGAAGAAGACGTAAGTTATATTTGGCAAAGTTTTGAAGGGGAATTTCCTCATAGTGTAGAACATGATTTGTCATTCTTCGTCCTTGATGAAAAAATAGGAACATACAAACGATATGATGAATGCCATTTTCAGAGAACGTATGAATTCGACGTATATAGACAATGGTTGAAAGAGGCAGGTTTTGAAATAACTACTTTTTTCGTTGATTTTAATGAAAAAAATACAGAAATGAACCATGCTGAAAGATTATTTTTTATTTGTAAAAAGCTGAAAAACATAAAATAAACAAAGAAAAGTCCCGGAAAAAATTCCGAGACTCTTTTT
Source organism: Cytobacillus kochii (assembly GCF_020171845.1). Taxonomy (GTDB): domain Bacteria; phylum Bacillota; class Bacilli; order Bacillales; family Cytobacillaceae; genus Cytobacillus; species Cytobacillus kochii. The sequence goes on from NZ_JAIVAM010000003.1 coordinate 280,686, forward strand.
TTGTTAGAAGGATTATGGCATTTTTTATAGAACTATTATATAGTTGTATATTGCGTTTTAACCAGGTTTATATCCTCAGTAAACTTTGAGTGAGTCGCTTGAAACAAGTGTTCAAACATATCTCCTAACTCTTTTTCAAGTATCTTTATGCCTTCGCCAGTAACTCCGCCCTTTACACACACCTTTTCTTGTAAAGTAGGTAATGTATAATGTCCTTGGCGCAACAATTCCCCTAAACCTATCAGCATTTCACTAGCTAATTTTGTGGCTGTATCATTATCTATCTTTGTTTCCTTAACAGCGGCATCGATAAATCGTTGGGTTAAGTAACTAAAAAATGCAGGACCACAGCTAACGATATCTGAAGCCACTCTTGTGATATTTTCCTCAATAATGGTAGGGACAGAAATTTGTTCAAACAACCATTGAATACTTTCTCGCCATTCTTTTGAGCAATGATCTCCATATGTGACTAGAGAGACACCAGCTAATGCTCGGTTCGTAATACTCGGAATGACTCTTGCACTTGAACAGTACAAAACTGACTCTAATTGATTTACCGCAATAGGACTTGTTATAGAGATGACGCATTTGTCTCTATTTAGACTCGGTTGAATGGTTTGAATGACTTCGTAAACATCATGCGGTTTGACACACACGAAAATAAGTGAAGACATCTTTGCAGTTGTCAGTGCATCTCGTGCCACGTTGATATCTGGATACGCTTTTTTTATCTCTAATGATTTTGCAATGGTACGGTTTGTAATGGTAATGGAAGAAGGGGAAACAGCTTTGCTATCAAGCAAGGCTTCTGTCAAAATTCTCCCCATATTGCCTGTGCCAATTATACCGATATTCAAAATACATCCCTCCTTCGCCAACAAAAAATGACTCCTATTAAAAATATGAAGCACCAGTTGAAATTATGTCTATTGAAAGGAATTGATGAAAATGGAATGGGTGAAGCAATACGCCCTGTATATTTTAATAGTGGCTGGATTCATTGTTGGTGCTGTATGTATGTGGTTGCTCTCCCCACTTCTAAATCAAAACAATACGGTTGAAGTGGAAAATGAATGGTTGCTTGATGATAAAGGTTTTGAAGAAGGGGGAGAAACATCTCAAGAAGAAGAAGAGAATTATTCAGATGATGATGTTATGGTTGACATTAAAGGAGAAGTCAAAGATCCTGGCGTCTATGCATTAAAAAGCACCCAGCGTATTGTAGATGCTATTCAAGTTGCAGGAGGGTTTCTAAGTGAAGCGGATCAAAAACAAGTCAATCTTGCTCAGAAACTGACAGACGAAATGGTTATCTATATTCCAAAAGTGGGGGAAGAGGGCGTGTCGTCATTACCGCCGTTAAACGATGGTAATGATAGGAAAATCAATTTGAATCAAGCAACGGTTGAACAGCTTGAAACACTGCCAGGAATTGGCCCTTCAAAAGCAGAAGATATTCTTTCGTATAGAGAGGAAGTCGGCTCTTTTAAAGCTATTGAAGATTTAAAAGAAGTATCAGGAATTGGAGAAAAAACGTTTGAAAAACTAAAAGATCTGATAAGTGTTGATTGATTAGATGAAAATGGATTTGACCATACATGTATGGTGTGATTAAACTAAAATATGAGGATGTTTGAAAAAAGGGAGAGACGTACAATGGACAGAATTTCTTGGGATCAATATTTTATGGCACAAAGCCATTTACTAGCATTAAGAAGTACATGTACACGATTAACTGTAGGGGCAACAATTGTTCGCGATAAACGAATGATCGCTGGCGGATATAATGGGTCAATCACAGGTGGCGATCATTGTATTGATGAAGGGTGCTACGTCATTGACAATCATTGTGTTAGAACAATACATGCGGAGATGAATGCGATTTTACAGTGCGCGAAATTTGGTGTACCAACAGAGAATGCAGAAATTTATGTAACTCATTTTCCATGCTTACAATGCTGTAAAGCGATTATTCAAGCAGGCATTAAAAAGGTATACTATGCAGAGGACTATAAAAATCATCCATATGGGATCGAGCTATTTCAACAAGCTGGAGTCTCGTTAAAGAAGGTACCTTTCGATCAACAACAGTTAGATGCAAAAGCAACAGAAAAGAACGACTTAATTAAGAAGTTATTGGTTGAAATTAGAGACTTAAAAGGTGAGAACGCTCTAGATGCTCAATTAAAAGAAGAAGTAGAAACAATTTTAAAATAATTGATGGATGAAACGGTTTGTTAGGTAGCGAGCCGTTTCATCCTCTTGGTGTACAATACTATTCTAAATGGGTGGTGAGATTTCTTTGCCAGGGAAATGGTTTTTTTGCTCCCTTGTCGCGATTTTTTCACTCTTATCTTCTTTCTCCTCTTATTTTTATTTCATTCCCCTTTTCCTATTTTTTCTCTTTAGTTTTTTTACAAGATATCTTTCTCGAAGACTGACATTAATATTTATTTTATGTAGTGTGTTATTTTTCATTAGAGGTTATGTTGCTTCTTATGATAATGGGACTGATTTAAGAAGTGAAAGGACTGATTTCACGCTGACCTTTACTCATGGATGGGTCATTGATGGAGATCGTCTCTCTGCACAAGCGATCGATCAACTTTCAAATGAAAAGCTCGTTTTTACATACTATATTCCATCTAAGGAAGAGAAAGACTCACTGGAGAAGGTAACGAGTACAGGTCTGATATGTAATGTGATGGGCAAACTAGAAACTCCGCAAAAAGCAACAAATTTTCATAGCTTTGATTACCAAGAATATTTACAACGCAAAGGTATTCATTGGCAAATTCAAACTGAGCAATTTGATTTACGAAGCTGCCAAATGGGCAATACGAATATCGTTACACAAATTTGGCAATTGCGGGAAAAAGGGATCCAATACGTGAGTAGGTATTTTCCAAGTGAGACCGCACCACTCGTGAATGCACTAGTTTATGGAGACCGATCGCAATTAGATGAAACCGTTGAAACAGCTTATCAAAGATTAGGCATTATTCATTTATTAGCTATTTCAGGTATGCATGTAAGTTTATTAGCTGGAATGCTCTTATTTGTTGGCTTACGGCTAGGTGTGACAAGGCAGCATATGTTGATGATTTTAGTGGGTTTGTTACCGATCTATGGCATCCTTGCCGGAGGCACACCTTCAGTTATTCGAGCTGTAGCAATGCTTATGTTCGCAGCGCTTTTTAAGATATTTTTGTCAGCTATGAGAACGCAAGATGTGTTATGTATTGTATTTGTTTGTTATTTATTAATGAACCCATTTATTCTTTATGACGTTGGTTTTCAGCTTTCTTTCACAGTTACTTATGTTTTACTTTTGTCTTCTTATTCTCTCCTCAAAAGACGCACCTCTCCTATAAGATCTCTCTTTGTAATATCCTTTATTTGTCAGTTGGCAGCAACGCCAATATTACTATATTCCTTCTATGAAATTTCAATCTTCTCTCTCGTCGCCAATATACTCTTTGTACCCATATTTTCTTTTGTTATTCTGCCGTTATTTCTGTTCTTATTGGCTTATCATATGATTGTTGGAACTTGGGCATGGTTTCCGATTCAATGGATAAATACATTACTAGAGCGAATGAATGATTTGAGTTTAACAATAGCGGATTATCCTCAGGCTGTATTAACATTGGGAAGGCCCTCTTTGTGGCTTATTCTTCTCTATTTAATTGCAATCAATCTTTTCTTCTTACAATGGGAGAAAAGGGAGGGAAGAAAGAATTTTCTATTAGCAAGCATTGCACCTTTTTTCGTCTTTTTCATTCACTATCTCACTCCTTATTTTTATTTTACAGGTGAAGTATCTTTTATTGATGTAGGGCAAGGTGACAGTATTTTCATTCGTTTACCTCATAACAGGGGGAATTATTTAATTGATACTGGGGGAGTACTTCCGTTTGATAAAGAGGAATGGCAGGAAAGAACCGGCGCATTTGATCCTGGGGAGGATATCGTTGTGCCTTTTTTGAAAAGTAAAGGCATTAGGAAAATTGATAAACTTATTCTTACACATGGTGATAGTGATCATATGGGTGGTGCACCAGCTGTTTTGTCTATGATTGAAGTAAGTGAGATATTACTCCCGATAACGAATGAAAGAAGTGCGTTAGAAACAGAGATAATAAAGATAGCTCACACAAAACAGGTTAATGTACGGCAGGTAAGCGCTGGAGTTCGTTGGCGTATGAAGGCTGAGGAATTTCAAATTCTTATGCCGTTTGATAAAACAGCAAATAATAAAAATGATGGGTCTATCGTGCTTTATGCTGTCATAGGAGGATTAACATGGTTATTTACTGGTGATTTAGAAGAATCTGGGGAAGCGAAGCTAGTCAATAAATATGAAAGGTTATCTGTTGATGTATTAAAAGTGGGACATCACGGAAGTAAAACTTCGACGACTGAGAAGTTTCTTGATGGTGTAAAACCTAAACTGGCAGTTATTTCAGTTGGTAGAAACAATCGTTTCGGTCATCCAACGGAAGAAGTGTTACAGAGGTTAAAAAATCATCAAATTCCAATAGTAAGAACTGATCGTCATGGTGGAATTTCTTATGTTTTTTTTAGAGGTAACGGAACCTTTTCAACTGTCCTACCATAGGATATGTTATGCCTAGACAATAGAAAATAATTTAACTTTCTTTTCAAAAAATAAAAAAGACTGCAAGCGAAATGCAGTCTCTTCCGAAAGCTCGATGTCAATGCAATTTGCAGAAGTATGTATCTGCCAATGAGCCTTCAAGGGTTATGCGCCGATTGCTTTAATTGCGACCGCAATGACAAATAGAATGGTAAAGAATCCGAAAGAAGCAACGAATCCCATTGCGGAGTCACCAATATCGTGACGTTTCGATTGGACATTTTTTTCAAATTCGTTCACAGTCAACCCTCCTATTTCCTTAATTAGTATAAGTGATTTCCATGAAAAAATCTACACTTCTAGAAATGCTTTTCCTTTACTTACATGAGTTGACAGCGATAATTCAGCGACTGTCATGACATATTATAAGTATAAGGGTGCACCGCTTCAGCAAGAGAATCCTAGGCCTCTTGCTTGCAAGCGTTTCTATATAGATTGTTTGAAAAGCGCTTAAAAAGCGCTTTTCTTTATATTTATTGGTATTATAAGCAGCGTACATTCTTTTCATTCCACTTGTCAAAATCGATTTGCTTCTATAGGATAGATAGTACTTATAAAAAATGATCGGAGCGAGAAAAAGTGGTTTTTGATATATGGAAGCAAATTAAAGCAAAAAGCTTCTCATCTGTATATTTATTATACGGAACCGAGCCTTACCTTATAAATGAAACGAAACAATTATTAATAAATCATGCGTTACTGCCAGAAGAACTTGACTTCAATTTGTCTACCTATGATTTAGAAGAAACGCCTATTGAAGTTGCGCTTGAAGACGCTGAAACGTTTCCTTTTATGGGGGAGCGCCGTCTTATTATTTTACATAATCCCTATTTTCTAACAGCAGATAAAGGGAAAGCGAAGGTAGAGCATCAATTAAATGCACTTGAGAATTATTTGAAAGATCCTGCTCCTTACACGATTCTCGTATTTTCAGGCGCATATGAAAAGCTAGACGAGCGCAAAAAGTTAACGAAGCAAATCAAAAAAAGCGCTGCAGTGTTAGAAGCGAAACAATTGAATGAGAAAGAGCTACATGTTTGGATGCGTGATCGTGCATCCAAAAATGGCGTACAAATTGATGAAGAAGCAATCAATCTTCTACTTACACTTTCAGGTATGAATTTATTTATGTTAACGAGCGAAATGGATAAGCTTGCTTTATATGGAAGTGATGAAAGACGCATTACGGTTGAAATGGTGGATCAATTAGTGTCGCGGTCTTTAGAACAAAATATCTTTACACTTGTAGAAAAAGTCGTCCATAGAGATATAGAAGCAGCATTAAGAATTTTTTATGATTTATTGAAGCTAAATGAGGAACCTATCAAAATTTTGGCAGTCATTACAAATCAGTTTCGTCTCATTTACCAAGTGAAAGAATTGTCCAGAAGAGGTTACGGACAAAATCAGATAGCTGGATATATTAAAACGCACCCTTTTAGAGTGAAACTTGCCGCCGGTCAAGCGAGACTTTTTAGTGAAGAAGAGTTATCGCAAATCATGGATATTCTCGCAGATGCGGATTATCAAATGAAAACCGGTGGAATGAACAAGCAATTATTAATTGAGTTATTCTTATTTAAATTAAATAAACGGGATATGGAAGTTCTATAAATAATCTTTTATATGTAATGAAAAAAAGCTATCCATCATGCGGATAGCTTTTTATGATTTCTACAAATTAAGCATTTGCAGTATTCATTCTTTTCATTAAACGAGATTTCTTACGAGCAGCAGCATTTTTATGGATAAGTCCTTTTGCAGCAGCTTTATCTAGTTTGCTTGCAGCTTGTGCAAAGCTTTCAGCAGCATTCGCATCGTTGTTAGCAATCGCAGCTTCAGATTTTTTCACTGCAGAACGCATGTTAGACTTAGCTTGAATGTTACGTGCATAGCGTGCTTCGTTTGTTTTAACACGTTTGATAGCAGATTTAATATTTGGCATTCCATTCACCTCCTACAAAAAGGCATCGAATTTTTATGAACTCGATATTTGTATTCATCATTAATATAAATTCAGAACAAGTGATATTCTATCAAAACTGAGACAATAAATCAATACAAAACGAGGAAATCCATCTTCTCCTTCACTGTAGAAACATATTGTTCACATATAAAACATGCATGATTTGAACAAGTGGTGGTCATCCTAAAACTACTATAATACGCAAAAAAGGTGGTCGTTTGGCTTTGAATGAGAAGTTGGATTTAAGCAAATATGGTATAAGAACGGACTTAGCAATAGAAGCTCGCGAGGTCGTATTAGAAAACCAGGGAATACAAGGTGAAGATAATCAGTCCCAAATCGAAGGCGTTATTATTAAAGAACAAGAAAAAGAGGGCATGAAAATCTCTTATGTTGAAGTGACAGAACAAGGAAGTGAAATGCTAGGGAAAAAACCAGGTAAATATTTAACAATAGAGGTACAGGGGATTAGACAACAAGATACGGAAACGCAACTGCAAGTAGAAAAGCTATTTGCTAAAGAGATGGCCTACTTTATGAAAGACCTTGGTATTGGCCCTAATGATTCGTGTTTAATTGTTGGTTTAGGGAACTGGAATGTTACACCCGATGCAATTGGACCCGAAGTATGTGAAAACTTACTAATTACTCGGCACTTATTTGAGTTACAGCCAGAGAGTGTAGAAGATGGCTACCGTCCTGTCAGTGCGCTTTCGCCTGGTGTAATGGGTTTAACGGGTATTGAAACGAGTGACATTTTGTTTGGCATTGTTGAGAAAACGAAGCCTGATTTTGTCATTGCCTTGGACGCTCTAGCAGCAAGGTCAATTGAAAGGGTCAATTCTACTATCCAAATTTCAGATACAGGGATCCATCCCGGTTCAGGTGTTGGCAATAAACGAAAGGAAATTAGTAAAGAAACTTTAGGTGTACCAGTTATTGCAATTGGCGTACCAACTGTTGTTGATGCCGTTTCGATCACAAGTGACACAATAGATTTCATCCTCAAGCATTTTGGAAAGGAACTGAAAGAAGGGGACAAGCCTTCTCGTTCACTAATCCCGGCTGGAATGACATTTGGAGAAAAGCGCAAGCTATCTGAAGAAGATTTACCCGAGGAGAAAGAGCGACAAACATTTATGGGTATTGTGGGTACATTACCTGAGGAAGAAAAACGCAAATTAATCGGAGAAGTATTATCTCCCTTGGGCCATAACTTGATGGTGACCCCAAAAGAAGTAGACGTGTTTATAGAAGATATGGCTAATTTACTAGCTAATGGATTAAATGCAGCTCTCCATTCTAAGGTAAATCAAGAGAATACAGGCTTTTATACGCGATAAAGAGGTTCTATCTTTTCTATTCTTTTCATACAATCTATTACTAGAATGAGGGAAGGTGATTCGAATGAAAAGATTCATGGTCGCAACTATATTAATTATATCTCTTATGTTCATTTCTGTTTTGTTTGGTATGAAGCAAGCGAATCACGCAATGGTAGAGATGAGTACGCTAACAGTCGGGGATGATAGGGGCGCATCCACACACGACTTACAAGGTAAGCAAAAACAATTAGAGGAAATGAAGTCCTTTAATCTCTTTTCATCTATAGGTAAGTCCATATCAGAAGGAACGCAAGCCATCACTAGAACAGGTATTGATATGGTAGTTGATAAGGTACAAGAAAAAGATGAGGAGTAATTGAGCATTCCCTAGGTGGATTCAAGGATCCGCCTAGGTCTAATAAAAAAGTTCAATAATCTCAGATGAAACAATTCCCCCAACTAGCTTTTCCATTCTTACACAAGAAATGAAACTCCGATTGAATATGTAAACCCATTCATGAATTTCGTTGAATCTTCCATTTTGTACTGCTATAATCAACAATATGTATGTCTTTTCGATTAGAAAGAGAAGCGAGTAAATAAATGAAGTACATATCATCCACTTTTTAAGTGCTAAGAAACTTGGCTAACAATCATAATCGTAATCGTGAGAGAAGGGTCGTATCGTATAGCGATTTGTGCAGCCAGACAATTAGTGTACTTACTAGTGAAAACTGTTGTGAACCATACACATATGTGTGATTTGCGCTTTTATATAGGAGTGAAGAAAGTTACATGAACAGAGAAGAGAGACTGAATAGGCAATCTAGGATCCGTAATTTTTCCATTATTGCTCATATTGACCATGGGAAATCTACGTTGGCTGACCGTATTTTGGAAAAAACAAATGCACTTACTGCGCGGGAAATGAAAGACCAGCTCCTAGATTCTATGGATTTAGAGAGAGAACGTGGCATTACGATTAAATTAAATTCTGTACAACTCAAATATAAAGCTAAGGATGGAGAAATATATACCTTCCATCTAATTGATACGCCAGGGCACGTCGATTTTACATATGAAGTGTCCAGAAGTTTAGCTGCATGTGAGGGTGCAGTATTAGTCGTTGATGCTGCTCAAGGAATAGAGGCGCAAACGTTAGCTAATGTATACTTAGCATTAGATAATGATTTAGAAATATTACCTGTTATTAATAAAATAGATTTACCTAGTGCCGATCCAGAGCGTGTGAGAAATGAAGTGGAAGAAGTCATTGGACTCGATGCTTCTGAAGCTGTTTTAGCATCTGCCAAAGCGGGAATTGGGATTGAAGATATTCTAGAGCAAGTGGTAGAAAAGGTTCCGGCACCTACTGGAGATCCCGATGCGCCTCTTAAAGCGTTAATATTCGATTCGTTATATGATGCTTATCGTGGGGTTGTTGCTTATATCCGCGTCGTGGATGGAACGGTTAAAGTAGGCGACAAAGTTAAAATGATGGCTACTGGCAAAGAGTTCGAAGTGACCGAGGTAGGCGTATTTACACCTAAATCGACACCGATGGACGAGCTTTCCGTTGGAGATGTTGGTTTCTTAACAGCAGCAATTAAAAATGTAGGCGATACACGTGTTGGTGACACGATTACAAGTGCAAAGAATGGTGCAACAGATCCGTTACCTGGTTATCGTAAACTGAATCCGATGGTCTATTGTGGACTTTATCCGATTGATAGTGCGAAGTTCAATGATTTACGTGAAGCACTTGAAAAACTTGAACTGAATGATTCTGCTCTTCAGTACGAGCCTGAGACTTCCCAGGCGCTTGGATTTGGATTCCGTTGTGGATTTTTAGGTTTATTGCATATGGAGATTATTCAAGAAAGAATTGAGCGCGAATTTAAGATTGATTTGATTACAACTGCACCAAGTGTAATCTATGATGTTATGCTAACAGATGGGACAGAGTTGAAAGTTGATAACCCATCAGATATGCCGGATGCACAAAAAATTGACAGAGTAGAAGAACCGTATGTAAAAGCAACGATGATGGCACCAAATGAATATGTTGGGGCGATTATGGAACTGTGTCAATTGAAACGAGGCAATTTCATTGATATGCAATATATGGATGAATCTCGCGTGAATATTATATATGAGATCCCTTTATCAGAAATTGTTTATGACTTTTTTGATCAATTAAAATCAAATACAAAAGGATATGCGTCTTTTGATTATGAATTAATCGGTTATCGCCCATCCAAGCTAGTGAAAATGGATATTTTATTAAATGCAGAGAAGGTTGATGCATTGAGCTTTATTGTTCATAGTGACTTTGCTTATGAACGAGGAAAAGTGATAGTTGAAAAATTAAAAGAACTTATTCCGCGTCAACAGTTTGAAGTCCCTATTCAAGCAGCAGTTGGACAAAAGATAATTGCTCGTTCAACAATAAAAGCGATGCGCAAAAATGTCCTTGCAAAATGTTATGGTGGAGATATTTCCCGTAAAAGAAAATTGCTTGAAAAGCAAAAAGAAGGGAAAAAACGCATGAAGCAAGTGGGGTCGGTTGAAGTACCGCAAGAAGCATTTATGGCTGTATTAAAAATGGATGATAATAATACAAAGAAATAAAATAAATTGCTTTATTAGGATAGGTTAGGTATGCTTTCCCATAGGCGTATCCTAGCCTATTTTTTTCCGTTTTATATTTTAAAATAGAGGCAAAAACAAAGAGACTATAATTGGAAAGTCTCAAGGATTGTTTTTGCTAGACTCATCACTAGATGAGAAACCTAAAAAAGTAAGGTTGTGAAAGTAATGATTCAAGCGGCATACCTTCATATACCGTTTTGTGAGCATATCTGTCACTATTGTGATTTTAATAAAGTGTTCTTAAAGGGACAACCAGTAGATGAGTATCTACAATATTTAGATAAAGAAATGGAAATTACGATGAACAGCAGCGACTACGCTCCTTTTAAGACTATATTTGTCGGAGGAGGTACACCGACTGCTTTGAATGAAAAGCAACTGGCAACTTTTCTAGAGTCAATTCGCAAAAGATTACCTCTTGCTGGACAGTATGAGTTTACGTTTGAAGCTAATCCAGGTGACTTGTCATACGAAAAACTTAAGCTTTTGTATGATTATGGGGTCAATCGATTAAGCTTAGGTGTACAAACATTTAATGATCAATTGTTAGAGAAAATTGGTAGAGTACATCGGGCGAAAGATGTATACCAGTCAGTGGAATCAGCAAAAAAAGCTGGCTTTAAAAATATGAGTATAGATCTTATTTATAGCTTGCCTACTCAAACGATGGCAGACTTTCAAGAAACTTTAACCACTTCCTTTCAATTAGATGTTCAGCATTATTCTGCTTATTCTCTCATCATAGAGCCAAAAACAGTATTTTATAACCTTATGCGCAAAGGTAAACTTCATACTCCTGGGGAGGATGTTGAGGCAGCCATGTATGAGTTATTGATGGAAAAAATGAAAGAGAATGGCTTTGAGCAGTATGAAATTAGTAATTTTTCTAAACCTGGCTTTGAAAGTAAACATAATTTGACCTATTGGAATAATGAAGCTTATTTTGGGTTTGGTGCTGGTGCCCATAGCTATGTGGAAGGTTATCGTCGCTCGAATTACGGTCCTTTAAAAAAATATATGGAGCCATTAGATCAAAATGAGTTGCCTATTATGGATAAACATGAAGTGACGAAGAAGGAGAAAATGGAAGAAGAAATGTTTCTTGGACTTCGTAAAACACAAGGTGTTTCGATGAAAGCTTTTAAGGATAAATACGATATAGAAATCATGGAAATATTTCGTGAAGAATTACTGGCACATGAACAGAAGTCATTACTAGAAATAAAAGGTGATTCGATTCAATTAACAAAGCAAGGCCGACTGTTAGGCAATGAAGTTTTTCAATCATTTATTAAATGATTAAAACGGTAAAAGCTACCGCTCTATTTCGTTAATCAGGTGATACGTAGAAAGAAGCAAAATATGTTGAAATCATTGTATTCTAAACAATGATTAAACGAGTGGTACATTCAACATTCTTTCTTGAATGATGGTTTGTTGTCTTTCTTTTAATAATTATGATGGAGATAAGGCGCAAATGATTGACACTCGCTCCTAGATTTGATAATTTATTATTAGATTTAGCACTCATTAAATGAGAGTGCTAACAGAGGTGATTACTGTGTTAACAGATCGTCAATTGTTGATATTCCAAGTGATTGTTGATGATTTTATTCAGACGGCACAGCCGGTTGGCTCAAGAACATTATCTAAGAAAGATGAAATTTCTTTTAGCTCGGCGACAATTAGGAATGAAATGGCTGATTTAGAGGAGCTTGGTTTTTTAGAAAAAACACATACCTCATCAGGACGAATACCTTCTGAGAAGGGGTATAGATACTATGTCGACCATCTTTTATCCCCACAGCGACTAAATAAACGTGAAGTAGTACAAATGAAAAGTATTTTCAGTGATAAAATGTACGAATTAGAAAAAATTGTGCAAAAATCAGCTAAAATCCTTTCAGAAATGACGAATTACACTTCGATCGTTTTAGGTCCGGCAGTGAAGGAGAATAGGTTAAAAAGAATTCAAATCGTTCCATTGAATGATCACACAGCCATTGCAATTATTGTGACAGATACTGGGCATGTGGAAAATAGAATGTTTCATTTTCCTGAATCTATGAACCCAGCAGATATTGAAATGATGGTAAATATTTTAAATGATCGTTTAGTGGGTGTACCAATTGAACATCTGAATCAAACGATTTATAAAGAAGTTGCCATCGTTTTACGCCAGCATATCCAACATTATGACTTTCTTTACCACTCAATTATTGATACGATTCAAATGCCTGCAAATGAGAAATTGTTCTTTGGTGGGAAAACGAATATATTAAGTCAACCCGAGTTTCATGATATAGACAAGGTAAAAGACTTACTTTATATGATTGAGCAGGAAGAAGGAATATATGATTTAATACGTAATCATTCCTCAGGTATACGAGTGAAAATCGGTACCGAAAATAAAAATTCTGCGATGGATAATTGTAGTTTAATTACCGCAAGCTATTCTATTGGTGCAGAACAATTGGGGACGATTGCTATATTAGGACCAACCAGAATGGAATATTCCAGAGTCATTAGTTTGCTACAATTTTTAAGTAAAGGCTTATCTTATGAGTTGACAAGGCTGTATCAAAACGAATAACCCTGGAAATATTGAATAAGGGTGGAATTCGCTTCCACCCCTTTAACTATGAATCCAATAGCATTTAAGGGAGGTGAAAAAGTTGGCAGAAGAAAAAGAGACTCTACAAGAAGAGGTAAACAAATCCGAGCAAGAAAACATTCAACCAGAAGAAGTTTTTGGTGAAGCTGCTGACACTCAATCTGAAGGTGAATCATCTGAGGTAAATAGTGAGGTTTCTGCGCTGGAAGCTAAGGTGGCAGAGCTTGAGAAAAAGGTGGAAGAGGCCGATAATCGTTATTTAAGATTACAAGCTGATTTTGATAATAGCAGACGTCGTGCGAAATTAGATCGTGAAGCGTCTGAAAAATATAGAGCGCAAAGCTTAGTATCAGATTTATTACCAGCCCTTGATAACTTTGAAAGAGCACTACAATCTAATTCAGACGATAGTAGCGTGCAATCATTGCTACAAGGAATGGAAATGGTTTATCGCAGTTTAATCGAGGCGTTGAAAAAAGAAGGCGTTGAACAGATTGAAGCTGTAGGCCAAGTATTTGACCCTCAATTCCATCAAGCTGTAATGCAGGTGGAAGAAGAAGGCTACGATTCTAATGTAGTCGTTGAAGAATTTCAAAAAGGTTATTTACTGAAAGACCGTGTCATTCGACCGGCAATGGTTAAAGTAAATCAATAACTACATATTATGTAATGGAGGTATAGATCATGGGCAAAATTATTGGTATTGACTTAGGAACAACAAATTCATGTGTTGCCGTGCTTGAGGGCGGTGAAGCAAAGGTAGTTCCAAATCCTGAAGGAAATAGAACAACTCCATCAGTTGTTTCTTTCAAAAATGGTGAACGTCAAGTAGGGGAAGTAGCTAAACGACAAGCAATTACGAACCCGAATACAATTATTTCAATTAAACGCCATATGGGAACAGATTATAAAGTAGAAGCAGAAGGTAAAGAGCTTTCTCCACAAGAAGTTTCTGCAGCTATCCTTCAATACTTAAAAGGCTATGCTGAGGATTATCTTGGAGAAACAGTTGATAAAGCTGTTATCACTGTTCCTGCTTATTTTAATGATGCTGAGCGTCAAGCAACAAAAGATGCAGGTAAAATTGCGGGGTTAGAAGTTGAACGTATCATTAACGAACCAACTGCTGCCGCACTTGCTTACGGTATGGATAAAACGGACGAAGATCAAACGATTTTAGTATATGACCTTGGTGGTGGTACTTTCGACGTCTCTATCCTTGAATTAGGAGATGGCGTATTTGAAGTAAAAGCAACTGCAGGTGATAATCGACTAGGTGGAGATGACTTTGACCAAGTGATCATTGACTACTTAGTGGAACAATTCAAAAAAGAAAATGGTATTGATTTAGCTAAAGATAAAATGGCTCTTCAACGTTTGAAAGATGCAGCTGAAAAAGCGAAAAAAGATCTTTCAGGTGTTACTTCTACGCAAGTTTCTTTACCATTTATCACAGCAGGTGAAGCTGGACCACTTCACTTAGAAGTTACTTTATCAAGAGCAAAATTTGATGAGCTTTCTGCAGATTTAGTTGAACGCACAATGGGGCCAACTCGCCAAGCGTTAAAAGATGCTGACCTTTCTCCATCAGAAATTGATAAAGTCATTCTTGTTGGTGGTTCTACACGTATTCCAGCTGTACAAGAAGCGATTAAGAAAGAAACAGGTAAAGACCCACATAGAGGGGTAAACCCTGATGAAGTCGTAGCGATGGGAGCTGCCATTCAAGGTGGTGTCATCACTGGTGATGTGAAAGACGTTGTTTTACTTGACGTAACTCCACTTTCACTAGGTATTGAAACAATGGGTGCGGTTTTCACGAAGCTGATTGAACGTAATACAACAATCCCAACATCTAAATCACAAGTATTCTCTACAGCTGCTGATAACCAATCTGCTGTTGATATCCATGTACTTCAAGGTGAACGTCCAATGGCACAAGATAATAAAACATTAGGTCGTTTCCAATTAGGAGATATTCCACCAGCACCACGTGGTGTACCACAAATTGAAGTATCATTTGATATCGATAAAAACGGTATTGTTAATGTTCGTGCGAAGGATCTTGGCACAAATAAAGAACAAGCT
Source organism: Cytobacillus kochii (assembly GCF_020171845.1). Taxonomy (GTDB): domain Bacteria; phylum Bacillota; class Bacilli; order Bacillales; family Cytobacillaceae; genus Cytobacillus; species Cytobacillus kochii. Next base: position 295,994 of record NZ_JAIVAM010000003.1, read on the forward strand.
ATTACAATCAAATCTTCAACAGGTCTTTCAGATGAAGAAATCGATCGTATGGTGAAAGAAGCTGAAGATAATGCAGAAGCGGATAAACAACGTAAAGAAGAAGTTGAACTTCGCAATGAAGCAGATCAATTAGTTTTCACTACTGAAAAAACATTAAAAGATCTTGAAGGTAAAGTAGAAGAAGCAGAAGTGACAAAAGCAAATGAAGCGAAGGATGAATTGAAAGCTGCCATTGAAAAAGGTGACTTAGAAGACATTCGCACGAAAAAAGATGCACTTCAAGAAATCGTTCAAGCTTTGACTATGAAGTTATATGAAGAAGCACAACAACAAGCACAAGCAGCTCAAGGTGCAGAAGGCGATGCATCTAAAAAAGCAGACGATAATGTGGTAGATGCAGAGTACGAAGAAGTAGAAGACGATAAAAAATAATTTTAAAGTCCTAACAAAAGTCAAAGTCAGGTATTACTTGGCTTTGGCTTTATTTTTGCATTAAAAGTTCATTATTTAGGTGACATTCGTTTTAGAAATAAGAAGTAAGGAAGCAATCGTCAGCTTACTTCTTATTTCTAAACTATAAACCACACTTTGTTAATGAAAAGAACATAAAATAGTCATAAAAATCATGTATCCTCACCCGTAGAGGTGAAATAAAGTGGACGAACTGCTTTCGCTTTTTTATTGTCTAGCTGCAGGTGCCATCGGCTCGATGTCATAAGCCAATCCGCCAAAAAGGTTAAAGAACAACCTTCTGTCGGCTCGTCTTATGCTTGTCGCCGATAAGCGGGCACTCCGCTTTTCTTATTGTCTAGCTGTAGCGGCATGGAGCTCGGGGTCATAAGTCAAAGCTGTCTATGAGGTAAGAACAACCTCATAGCCAACTTCGCCTAATGCTTGTCGCTCCAGAGCAAGCCGCTTCGCTTTTCTTATTGCCTTTTGGGTTGGTGGGATGATACAATTATTTTTATGTGAAATGGATCGGGGAGTGGTAATCATGGATAAAAGAGATTACTATGAAGTCCTTGGCGTAAGTAAAGGTGCGTCTAAGGATGAAATAAAGAAAGCATACAGAAAATTATCGAAGAAGTATCATCCGGATATTAATAAAGAACCGGGTGCGGATGAAAAGTTTAAAGAAGTGAAAGAAGCTTATGAAGTATTGAGTGATGATCAGAAAAAAGCTCATTACGATCAATTTGGACATACAGATCCAAACCAAGGTTTTGGTGGTGGAGGTGGCTTCGAAGGCTTTGGTGGCTTTGAAGATATCTTCAGTTCTTTCTTTGGTGGAGGATCAAGAAGAAGAGATCCGAATGCACCGCGCCAAGGTGCTGATTTGCAATATAATATGACGGTATCTTTCGAAGATGCTGCTTTTGGTAAAGATACTGAAATTGAAATTCCACGTGAAGAAACATGTGAAACATGTGATGGTTCAGGCGCGAAACCAGGGACGAAACCTGAAACGTGTAAACATTGTCATGGTTCCGGTCAATTAAATGTAGAGCAAAATACACCGTTTGGTAAGATTGTCAACCGTCGTGTATGTAATTATTGTAATGGTACAGGCAAAGAGATTAAACATAAATGTTCGACATGTGGTGGCGACGGTAAAGTGAAAAAACGTCGCAAAATCAGTGTGAAAATTCCAGCAGGTATTGATGATGGTCAGCAACTTCGTGTATCTTCTCAAGGGGAACCTGGTGTAAACGGTGGACCAGCAGGTGATTTATATGTTGTTTTCCACGTCCGTGCACATGAGTTCTTCGAGAGGGATGGCGACGATATTTATTGTGAAATGCCAGTTACATTTGTGCAGGCTGCACTTGGGGATGAAGTGGAAGTTCCAACACTTCACGGCAAGGTTAAGCTCAAAGTACCAGCAGGAACACAGACAGGTACAAAATTCCGTCTTAAAGGAAAAGGTGTAGCTAATGTGAGAGGTTATGGCACTGGTGATCAACATATTATTGTTAGAGTGGTAACACCAACGAAGTTATCAGATAAACAAAGACAGCTATTAAATGAATTTGCAGAAGTGAGTGGCAAAGTACCTCAAGGTGAACAAGAAGATGGGTTTTTCTCAAAAGTAAAGCGTGCCTTTAAGGGTGAATAAGTGAAATGGAGTTGGTAGTAAGATGAAATGGTCAGAGATTAGTGTTCACACGGCGAACGAAGCAGTTGAGCCGATTTCAAATATTCTTCATGAAGCAGGTGCAAGTGGTGTAGTGATTGAAGATCCATTTGAATTGACGAAAGAACGAAGAGATCAATACGGCGAAATCTACCAGCTCGATCCACATGATTATCCAGAGGAAGGCGTAATCGTTAAAGCATATTTACCGATTAATAGCTTTTTAGGGGAAACAGTAGAAGAAATAAAGAATGCCATTAGTAACCTTTTATCGTTTAATATTGATATTGGTAAAAATGAGGTCAGTATTAGTGAAGTGAACGAAGAAGAGTGGGCGACTGCTTGGAAGAAGTACTATCACCCTGTAAAAATCTCTAAACGATTCACGATTGTCCCAACTTGGGAAGAATATACACCAGTAAGTAGTGATGAACTCATTATTGAATTGGACCCAGGAATGGCATTTGGAACAGGAACGCATCCAACAACAGTGATGTGTATTCAAGCACTAGAGCATATTGTTACATCTGGTGATCATATTATCGATGTGGGAACGGGATCAGGTGTACTCAGTATTGCTGGAGCGATGCTCGGTGCAGAGAATATTACTGCACTCGATTTGGATGAAGTCGCTGTACGTTCAGCAAAAATCAATATCAAGTTAAATAAAGTGCAGGATATTGTTGAGGTCTCTCAAGGTAATCTGTTAGATAATATTACTGTACAAGCTGAAGTAGTAGTTGCCAATATTTTAGCAGAAGTAATTGTAAGTTTTACAGATGATGTCGCGCAAGTGGTGAAACCAGGAGGTCATTTTATTGCTTCGGGCATTATTCAGCAGAAAAAACAAGCTGTCAAAGAGGCGATGATCTCAAGTGGTTTTGATATTGTTGAGACGATTCAAATGGAAGATTGGGTTGCCATTATAGGTAAAAAGCATTAATGTACTAGGGGGAGTCATGAATTCCCCCTATTTATTCGTTTAGTAAGGGGTTATATATATGCAACGATATTTTGTGAATCATAGAGAAAATAATCATTTTTTTATTACAGGTGATGATTATCACCACATTACCCGCGTAATGAGGATGAATGTAGGTGACGAAATTATTTGTGTAGACCCTGACGGAAAAGCAGCTCAATGTAAACTGGTTAACATTACCTCTGAAGTGGTAGAGTTAGAAGTTGTACAATGGATAGAGAAAAATGTCGAATTACCTATTGATGTTACCATTGTGAGCGGATTGCCTAAAGGGGATAAGCTCGAATGGATAATACAAAAAGGCACCGAACTTGGCGCCCATCGGTTTATCCCTTTTATGTCAGCTCGTTCCATTGTAAAGTTAGACGAAAAAAAGGCGAATAAAAAGAAAGATCGTTGGCAAAAGATCGCTAAAGAAGCGGCCGAGCAGTCTCATCGTATCATAGTACCACATGTGTATGGACCACAGTCCTTACAGCAGTTACTAGAAATAAGTAAAAATTATGATTATAAATGTGTCGCTTATGAAGAAAGCAGTAAACAAGGTGAATCATCAGCTTTTCACCAAGTACTCAAGGGGATGTCCCGGGGAGACTCTTTATTATTTATATTTGGGCCAGAAGGTGGCCTGACGGAGAAAGAAATAACACTTTTAGAGGATGAAGGGTTTATTTCTTGTGGATTAGGACCAAGAATATTAAGAACTGAAACAGCACCTTCCTATGTACTTTCAGCTGTTTCTTATCATTTTGAATTAATGGAGTGAAGATATATGCCATCAGTAGCTTTTCATACACTTGGTTGTAAAGTAAACCATTATGAAACAGAAGCCATCTGGCAATTGTTTAAAGAAGAAGGATACGATCGTGTCGGTTTTGAATCTACCTCTGATGTGTATGTGATTAACACATGTACGGTTACGAATACTGGTGATAAAAAAAGCAGACAAGTCATTCGTAGAGCTATCCGGAAAAATCCGGACGCTGTCATTTGCGTAACAGGATGCTATGCCCAAACATCACCGGCAGAAATCATGGCCATTCCAGGTGTGGATGTTGTCGTTGGAACACAAGACAGGAAGAAAATGTTAGGGTATATTGAGCAATATAAAAGTGAACGTCAACCGATTAATGGTGTCGGTAATATTATGAAAAATCGGGTTTATGAGGAACTAGATGTTCCGGCCTTTACAGATAGGACACGTGCTTCATTAAAAATACAAGAAGGTTGTAATAACTTCTGCACTTTTTGTATCATTCCTTGGGCTCGTGGCTTAATGAGATCTAGAGATCCCAAAGAAGTGATTCATCAAGCACAACAATTAGTAGAAGCTGGTTACAAAGAAATTGTCTTAACCGGGATACATACTGGCGGTTATGGCGAGGATCTTAAGGATTATAATCTAGCTATGCTACTAAAGGATTTAGAAGAACAGGTTAAAGGCATTAAACGGATTCGTATATCCTCTATTGAGGCGAGTCAAATTACGGACGAAGTGATTGAAGTAATTAGAAACTCTAAAGTCGTTGTCCGTCATCTGCATATTCCGATTCAATCAGGGTCGGACACAGTATTAAAAAGAATGCGTCGAAAGTATACGATGGCGTTTTTCGCTGAACGTATTGAACGCTTAAAAGAAGCTTTACCTGGTTTAGCAGTTACGTCAGATGTCATTGTCGGTTTTCCTGGTGAGACAGAAGAAGAATTTATGGAGACGTATGATTTTATTAAAAAACATAAATTCTCAGAGCTGCATGTTTTTCCTTATTCAAGTAGAACAGGCACACCAGCAGCACGAATGACTGATCAAATTGATGAAGAAGTTAAGAATGAAAGAGTTCATCGCTTAATTCATTTATCTGATCAACTAGCGAAAGAGTACGCAAGTCGCTTTGAAGATGAAGTACTCGAGATCATCCCTGAAGAAAAATACAAAGATGCGCCAGACGGGAATTTGTATGTAGGCTATACGGATAATTACTTAAAAGTGATTGTCCCTGCAACAGAAGAGATGGTAGGTAAATTAGTCAAAGTAAAAATAACAAAAGCAGGTTATCCATATAACGAAGGGCAATTTATTCGTGTCATGGATGAGATGAAAGAAAAAGCAGTATAAATGATTAAAGCTGACCGTTCATTGACCGGTCAGCTTTTTTAACTGCTTTTTTATTCCGTAAGAAAAATAGTTGGGGTAAGGTAAATGGTGAATCTAGGAAAACGAATGGAACTCTAAGCAATCCTTGTTATTTTTTTATTCGGAGTCTTTATCTTGTCGTTTTTTTCTTAAGTAATAGATATAAATGATGGGAATTAGGCCACAAATAAATAGAATAACACCCACAATTACTCCATTGATGAGAGAAAATCCTTGTGTGAGAGATACAAAAAAACCAACAATGGTTGTAATGAGAATAAGAATTATTAATGAAATAATTAGATTTTTCAGGGGGTTCATTTTATTATCTTCATGGTCTGCACTAATACTCATTGATAAATAGGCTGAAACAACTGCGGTAATTATAAATACTGTCCATAGTGGGTTTTTTCTCATTTCGTCTAACCCACTTGTAACTAAGTCATAACCTAAAATTCCAAGAATTCCAATGGTCTGGATGATAAATGCAATACGTATATTTTTTAAATTTTGTAGAACTAAGCGTTCATCTGTGATTTTTTTCATCTATTATCAGCCTCCTTTTTCTATCCAAAATACTTCATCTAATGTTTTATTAACTGCGTTACATATATCCAGACATAACTTGAGAGAAGGATTATACTTACCCTTCTCAATTAAACTGATAGTTTGGCGAGTAACACCTATCTTTTCTGCAAGTTGCTGTTGTGTTAAATTTACTTGTATACGAGAAATCTTAACCTTATTATCCAAATATTGTATCACTCCTTTTATAAATTGTAACATATATTTTACATTATTCAATATATATATTACATGTATAATAGCTTCTCAATCTAAGGATAATAAAAGTCCTGGGTATAAATAATGATCTTAACGTCTTGTAAAAGAGTCTTATTATTTTTTTGAACCTACACTAAAACAGTTTTTCTCATTTTACTAAAGAGAATCTCGATATTTCATTCATTAAATGATATGATAACAGAGGTACGGACAACTAGCAGAAGAAATTAAGTATAAAAGCATTTTATAAAAAAAGGAGATTTCATTGATGACAAATAATATAGCAAAAATGATTGATCATACATTATTGAAGGCTGATGCAACGGTTGAGCAAATTAATACTTTATGTAACGAGGCAAAAGAAAACGGTTTTGCTTCTGTATGTGTAAATCCAACATGGGTTTCACAAGCGGCTGAACTTCTACAGGGATCAGATGTGGCTGTTTGTACAGTCATTGGCTTCCCTTTAGGTGCATCGGATAAAGAAGTGAAATCTTTTGAAACAACACAAGCCATCAAACAAGGGGCTACAGAAGTTGATATGGTTATTAATATTGGCGCACTTAAAAGTGAGAAATTAGAAGTTGTGGAGGAGGATATCCGTGCAGTTGTGGAAGCGGCAGATGGCAAGGCTTTAACAAAAGTGATTATCGAAACTAGTTTGTTAACAGATGCTGAAAAAGTAATTGCATGTCAATTGGCTGTTAAAGCAGGAGCGGATTACGTTAAAACATCAACTGGTTTCTCAACTGGTGGCGCGACTGTTGCTGATGTGAAATTAATGAGAGAAACGGTAGGTCCCGATATTGGGGTCAAAGCTTCTGGTGGGGTTAGAAGTGCAGAAGATGCACAAGCAGTTATTGATGCTGGGGCGACAAGAATCGGCGCAAGCTCAGGCATTGCTATCGTAAATGGATTAACAGGTACAACAGATTATTAATCTAGTTGTTGAAAGAGAGGCGGACATTCTTCATGTTCGTCTCTCTTTTTAACTTTGGTGTGTATTAGCATAACACTATTCCTACTTTTTACGGTCATGTAGGCGAATAATCAAGTCACTGAAAGGTTTGGCAAAAGGTAGAACGAGAAGTGAAGTAATGACATTAAAAAGGACACCAACATGAGCAAGTTGCCTATCAATCTGGTCTGCTGAACCAATACCGAAATTTGTTAGCAGCTCAATAAATGGATAGAAGAGAAGAACACCTATGATATTCAACCAAATGTGAGCATAGGCAGTTAACTTTGCTTCTCTACGTCCACCGATACTGGCGAGATATGCGTCAGCGCACGTGCCGATGTTGGAACCAAGCATAATAGCAATCGCTGTACTAAGGTCCATCCCACCCGCTGTTAAAAATCCCATAAGAATACCTGTAGTGGCAGTACTTGACTGGATAATCGCAGTAAGAACAATACCGGTTATTACGGCTAATAATAGACTTTGATCTAATGTAATAAGAAAATCTTTTACCCATGGGGTTTCTTTAATGGTAAAAGCTAAATGTTCAAACCCCCTCATAGCAGCAAATACGCAAGCAATACCCATTAATCCAATGCCAATACTCTGAAAGGATCGCCTCCTGATGAATGCACATAACATGCCAATAATTGCAATCGGTAAAATAAAAGATTCTATATCGAAAGTAATTAACTCCGTTGTGATAGTTGTGCCAATGTTTGTCCCTAAAATAATACCAATCGTTTGGCGGAAAGTAAGTAAGTGAACGGCAACTAAACCAATGGTAATAATCATAACTGCGGAGCTACTCTGCATAATAGCAGTTAAGATAATGCCAACCATCATTCCTTTAAGAGGTGTATTTGTAAACTTAGTTAACCAGCGTTTAGTTGAATCTGCTGATAAATAGAATAGCCCTTTCCGCAATAAAGTCATGCCAAAAATAAAAACAGCAATCATTATTATAAAAATGAGTAATGAAGTCATGCTTTGTCCCTCCTACGAAAGCATATGGTGAAAAATGGAGGGACATGCATAGGAAGAATCAAAAAATTAAATAATAGAATAAATAAGACAAACGTACATTTATCTTTAAACAGCGAAAGACTAGGTGAAATACAGTTGACCTCACACCGCTGTTATATTATAATTGCAAAGTACATGGTATTCCATGTTGACATGTAAGTGTGTTGTGCTCGGAGGGAGGGAAAGAGAATGTCTAAAACCGTCGTTCGTAAAAACGAATCGCTTGAAGATGCTCTTCGTCGCTTCAAACGTTCAGTATCAAAAACTGGTACTTTGCAAGAAGCAAGAAAGCGCGAATTCTACGAAAAACCAAGTATCAAACGTAAGAAAAAGTCTGAAGCTGCAAGAAAGCGCAAGTTTTAAGAGAGGGTGTATGTAAGTGAGTCTTCTCGAGCGTTTAAATGAAGATATGAAACAAGCGATGAGGAACAAAGAAAAAGATAAGTTAACTGTGATTCGGATGATCAAAGCTTCATTGCAAAATGAGGCGATCAAGGAAGGAAAAGATCTTACCGAGGATCAGGAACTTACTGTCCTTTCTCGCGAAGTAAAGCAACGCAAGGATTCCCTCCATGAATTTGACAAGGCAGGTCGTGAAGATCTAGTTGAAAAAATTCGTACTGAATTACAGTACGTAGAGTTATATATGCCTGAGCAGCTCTCTGATGAAGAGGTATCTGCTATCGTCAAACAAACCATTGCCGATACAGGCGCTACATCGAAAGCTGAAATGGGTAAAGTGATGTCAGCCATTATGCCTAAGCTAAAAGGTAAGGCAGACGGTGCACTTATTAATAAACTTGTACAACAACACCTTTCATAAAAAGATGTACGGAAAGACCGGAGCTTTCGAGCTTACGGTCTTTTTATTTTTTCTAAAAGATGCCATACTAGGAGTAAGGTTTCTTTTATATATATTACATAGTCACACTTTTTACTTTATGTAATCATAATCAAAGTAAGTAAAGAAAAATGAAACCTTTTCACGCGTCAGCCGTATAACTATCATAGGTATTTCTGTAAAAGGGGGGAGGGGAGAAGAGAATGAGAAAAGCGACAATCATCCTTTCGTTTTTATGGGCAATTTTCGTCATGATGACACCGATCAGCAAGGCTGATAACGAGGTTGTGTATGTCGTACCAATAGAAGAGACTGTTGAAAAAGGATTGCATGCTTTTATCAATAGAGCGGTGACTACAGCTGAAGAAAATCAAGCAAGTGCGATTATTTTCGAAGTAAACACGCCTGGCGGTGAAGTAGAAGCGGCTAAGGAAATTGGCAGAGTATTAACATCTACAAATATTAAAACGATTTCATTTGTAAATAAACAAGCATTGTCTGCTGGTGCGTTTATTTCATTAAACATGGATGAGATTTATATGACGCCCGGGGCTACAATGGGATCGGCGGCGATTATCGATCAAGAAGGTAACACAGCTGATAAAAAAGCAGTTTCAGCATGGTTATCTGCAATGACTGCAGCTGCTGAACAAAGTGGGAGAAATCCAGAGATTGCTCAAGCAATGGCAGATGATTCAATCGATCTACCTGAATTAGGTGCACCAAAAGGAAAGTTATTGACATTAACTGCTAGTCAAGCAGACGAGGTGGAATATTCAGAAGGAACATTTGCTACGCAAGCAGAGCTTTTAGAACATTTAGGTTATGAAGATGCAGAAGTAAGGTCTATCGAGGAAAGTTTTTCTGAGAAATTGGCTAGATTTATTACACATCCAATCATCGTGCCTATTCTTCTTTCTATTGGAAGCATTGGATTACTGCTAGAGCTCTATTCTCCTGGTTTTGGTATTCCAGGTATAATGGGACTCACAGCTCTTGGTTTATTTTTCTATGGTCATATGGTTGCTGGATTTGCTGGGTATGAATCACTCATTGTATTTATTATTGGAATTGGGTTAATTATCGCAGAGTTTTTCCTCCCAGGTGGTATCGCCGGTGTGTTGGGGATTGCTGCAGTAATTGGGAGTTTATTCATGGCAGGTGCTGATGTGCAACAAATGGCAACCTCCATTATGATTGCGGCTATATTATCTATTGCGGTTTCTATTCTAATGGTAAAGGTGTTTGGTAAAAAAATGAAATTTTTCAAAAAACTAATCTTAAGCGATTCTACAAATACTGAAAGAGGATACATCTCAAATAAATCCCGTTCAGAGCTAATTGGAAAACAAGGGTATGCTTTAACAGGATTACGTCCATCAGGAACGATTGTCATTGAAAATGAAAGAATTGATGTCGTTAGTGAAGGTGGATTTATTAAAAAAGATGCAAAAGTGGAAGTCATAAAAGCAGAGGGCTCGAGAGTAGTCGTCCGTGAATTAACAAATTTAGATAAATAACCAAGTATTTTAGGAGGTAATTGAATGGAACCTATTTCTATTATGACGATCGTAATTGTGGTATTAGCAATTATTGCTCTTGCCATACTCTTCACATTCGTACCAGTTATGCTGTGGATCTCAGCATTAGCAGCAGGTGTTAAGGTAAGTATTTTCACCCTTATTGGAATGAGATTAAGACGAGTAATTCCAAGCCGCGTAATTAATCCATTAATTAAAGCACATAAAGCAGGATTAGAAGTTCATACCAATCAACTTGAAAGTCATTATTTGGCAGGTGGTAATGTAGATAGAGTAGTGAATGCTTTAATAGCAGCGCATCGTGCCAATATGGAATTAAGTTTTGAAAGAAGTGCGGCGATTGACCTAGCTGGTCGTGATGTACTTGAAGCAGTTCAAATGAGTGTTAATCCAAAAGTAATTGAAACACCGTTTATTTCTGGTGTAGCGATAAATGGTATCGAAGTGAAAGCAAAAGCAAAAATTACTGTAAGAGCCAATATTGACCGACTAGTCGGGGGTGCGGGAGAAGAAACAATCATTGCCCGTGTTGGTGAGGGGATTGTCTCTACAATTGGTTCTTCTACAAGGCATACAGAAGTATTGGAAAACCCAGACATGATCTCACAAACGGTCCTTGCTAAAGGGTTGGATGCCGGTACAGCATTTGAAATTTTATCCATTGATATAGCTGATGTGGACATCGGTAAAAACATTGGTGCAGAATTGCAAACAGAGCAAGCGGAAGCTGATAAAAATATTGCCCAAGCCAAAGCGGAAGAACGTCGTGCAATGGCTGTTGCCAAAGAGCAAGAGATGAAAGCGAAAGTAGAAGAGATGAGAGCGAAAGTTGTGGAAGCAGAATCTCAAGTTCCTTTAGCAATGGCAGATGCATTAAAAAGTGGCAATATTGGTGTGATGGATTATATGAATATCCAAAATATTGAAGCTGATACAGAAATGAGAGACTCGATTAGTAAAGTATCAGATGACTCAAAACAAGGGCCGAAGAAAGATTGAATGTCCTAATCGGACTCACCTCTAGAGGGGAGTGTTGTATCTCATGATTGATTTTTTGTTGGAAAATCCTTTATTATTGGTTTTTCTTATCGGGATCATTACTTCCTTATTTGGTAAGAAAGTAAATGACCAGCAGTCAGAAAAACAGAAGCAGCCACGTGGAAAGTCTGTCGAAGAGCAAGAAGAAGCTAGGCGTCAGATGATGCAGGATGCTGAGAAACAAGAAGAAGGGCCACCTGTTTATGATCGCAATGAAGAGAAGTTAAAACGCTACGCGAAGGCTACTATGCAAGAAGCTAGTGTAGAAGTCTCGGATCGTAAAAAAGAAGCAGAAGAGCGACTGGCCGATTTAAGAAAACAAAAAGAAGAAGCGCAAAAACGAGCAAGTGCCTTCCTTTCAGCAACAAAAAATAAAGATGTGGCCAATAACCATGTAGATCAACCTAGTATGAGAGTCTCTAATAAACAATTAGTTGACGCGGTTGTTTGGTCAGAAATCCTCGGACAACCGAGATCAAGGAACCCACATCGAACGATGAAAAGAAAATAAAATTTGCTGTTGAATTCAGTGCTAGAACCATCCTTTCTCTCATACATATGAGATGAAAGGGGGTTCTTTTTTTATGGCAAAAAAATGGGGAGAACGACTAAGAAGCTGGATGACTAAAAATATGGAACTTCCTCAAGATGTCATGATGGATTTGCCCCGCATTACTATGATTGGACAAATTCATATTTATATTGAGAACCACCGCGGCTTACTTGGTTTTTCAGATAAAGAAGTAAGGTTGTTATTAGAGCATGGTCAACTGCTCATTAAAGGGAATAACTTTGTCATTAAAACAATTATGCCTGAAGAAATATTATTGCAAGGAACAATTGATCAAGTTCTTTTTGTAGCTGAGTAAATTTGATGTGGGAAGGGTCGCTATTCTATTACAAGGTTAGCGATTTCCACCTGCTCAAATATGAGGAGGATAAGATGAAAAATCAATGGCTCTTTTTTTTAAAAGGAATCGTCACAGTTAGGACAAGCGGTAGAGGAAGTGAGAGGTTTTTAAATACTTTAACGAGAGCTGGTGTATCCATTTGGAATGTTAAAGCTCATGGAAGCCAAGTGCTTACATTTCAAATGAAATTAGAGGATTTACCGACTTTAAGACAATATGCAAGAAGTGCCGACTGCAAATTTGAGTTTGTCGGCCGCAAAGGATTGCCCTTCATGAAAAAGCGTATGCTACGGAATAGTGGATTCTTATTAGGGGCAATAGCTTTCTTAGTTGTAGTTATTTTGTTGTCAAATATGGTGTGGGGGATCGAAATTAAAGGAGCAAATCCAGCAACAGAATATAAGATGGAAAAAGAGTTAGAGAAAATTGGCGTAAAAAAAGGGAAGCTACAATTCTTTCTAGATACACCTGAAGGTATACAACGGTATTTAACTGAAAATGTGAATGAAATTACTTGGGTCGGTGTGGAGCTGAAAGGGACAACCTATCATCTTCAAGTGGTAGAAAAAAATGAACCAAAGAAGACAGAATTATTAAGTCCGCAGCATTTAGTGGCAAAGAAAAAAGGAACCATTGTTGGTATGTTTATTGAAGAGGGAGAAGCAAAGGCGAAAATTAATGACTTTGTAAAACCAGGTCAATTATTAGTTTCAGGCCTAATTGGAAATGATGAAAGAAAGAAGATAGTGCCTGCCAAAGGGGAAGTGTTAGCGGAAACGTGGTATAAAGCGAATGTAGCTTATCCATTAGAGAAAAAGTCCAAAGTATACACTGGTGATCAAAAAGTGAAACATATATTGGAGCTTGGTTCATTAAAAATTCCTATTTGGGGCTTTGGAAATATAGGTTTTGACCACTATGTAAAGGAAGAGGACAAGCGACAAGTTAAATTTCTAAAATGGGAGTTACCGATTGCAGTTACAAAAAACATCTACAGAGAAGCAGAAGAGATGACACAAGTTTATACAGAAAAAGAGGCGATTGTAGAAGCGAAGAAATTAGCTAGAAGTAAAATTAAAAAGCAGCTAGATGAAGATGCTACTATTAAAGGGGAAAATGTTTTGCACCAAACGATAGAGAATGGTAAAGTTAAATTATCAATACATTTCCAAATTATTGAGAATATTGCTGAGGAACAACCAATAATCCAAGGAGATAAAGAATGACAGAAGATTTAAAGACATTAAATGTACATTTCGAAAACCCAAATGAAGCCATTGCCCTATTAGGTAATGGTGACACAAATATTAAACTAATTGAACAACAGTTATCGGTATCAATTGTTACAAGAGGCGAATCTGTTTATGTCTCAGGTGAGAAAGAAACTGTGGCCATTGCAGGTGACGTAATTGAGCAACTTCTTTATGTTATTAGAAAAGGTATTCAAATTAGTGGTAGGGATATTATTTACGCATTAGAGATGGCAAGAAAGGGTACATTAGAATATTTCAAAGAACTTTATGAAGAAGAAATAATGAAAAATGCAAAAGGTAAATCGATCCGAGTTAAAACTTTAGGTCAGCGCCAATATATTATGGCTATGAGACAGAAAGATTTAGTTTTTGGTATTGGTCCTGCAGGAACGGGAAAAACCTACTTAGCTGTTGTAATGGCAGTGAATGCCCTTAAGAATGGACAAGTGAAAAAAATTATTCTTACTCGTCCAGCTGTAGAAGCAGGAGAGAGTTTAGGGTTTTTACCAGGAGACTTAAAGGAAAAGGTCGATCCGTATTTACGTCCTTTGTATGATGCGCTTCACGATATACTTGGAGCAGAGCATACAGAAAGGTTAATTGAAAGAGGAACAATTGAAATTGCCCCACTTGCTTATATGAGGGGACGTACGTTAGATGATGCTTATGTTATTTTAGATGAAGCGCAAAACGCAACACAAGCGCAAATGAAAATGTTCTTAACACGTTTAGGCTTTGGATCAAAAATGGTTATTACAGGTGACAAAAGCCAAATCGACCTACCTCGTGGGGCTAGATCGGGTCTCGTGGTAAGTGAACAAATATTAAATGGTGTTTCTGGAATTAGTTTTATTCATTTAGAACAAAGTGACGTTGTCAGACACCCACTTGTTGCAAAAATCATTCAAGCATACGAAGAAAATGCTGAATAAATGGCTGTTTTAGCAACACAATCAAGAACAAATTCTGCTTTTTGAATCAGAGTTTGTTCTTTTTTATCGTGAACGATGATTGGACTTTATGAGTGCCTTTAATCATACATGCTTATTAAAATAATCATACATGGGAAGAACTTGTAAGGTGAAATACTTAGGCAAAAAAGAGTGTATGTGACGATACCCAAAGGAATAATACTCGCTCTTTGTTGGATTTCATACGACAATCTCTTCAAGCTAGGATTGATTGTTATTTGGAGTATATGGATGAATAGGGTAAGATAAGGATGATTACCTATTGTCATCAATTAAAAATATTAGTGTAATTTTGAAAAAAAACTGTTATGATTTTACATAATTAAGGAAGAAAAGAATTCCTCAGAGATACTTAGGATTGGAGGTCTCGTTAATGGATAAACTCCAGCACTACATACATAAAATTAGAAATTTATTAAAAATGACATTTGTGAGGGTTTTGCTCTTTGTTCTACTTGGAATCATTATGTACGCAACAATGTTTTCAAATGTACGCCCAGAGAAATTGGAATTAAGTCTTTTTTCTGTAGCAGAGCAAACGATTCGTTCACCGGTTACGATTGAAGATAAAGAAAGTACCGAAAAGAAAAAGAAAGAAGCTGAAAACCAGGTTGAGGACGTTTATGTCGTAAAAAAAGAAATTGCACAAAACCGAGTGGATCTCATAACATCAATTTTTGATACCGTTTCTGAAGTAAATGAAGAAGCGGCGGAGGAAAACGAGCAAGCTTCAGAAAAGGCGAAAGAAAGCGAAAAGGATGAAAAACCAAAGCTTGTTAGTCTTGATGAGAAACTTGAGCGCACAAAATCACAATTAACAGAAGAAGTAACGAAGGAAATCTCAGATAGCGTATTGAGGACGCTATTAGAAGCCAGCCCGAATCACTTATCAATTGCAAAAGATGTCACAATTACTGAGATTAATCACGTTATGCAACAAAGGATCCCTGCTGATGGGGTAGAGAACGCTAAAAAACGTGTGCAAGATCAAATTAGCTTAACATCGCTCAACAATACTTTAAAAACTGCGATGGTGGAGCTTGGTAGGTATGCTATTTACCAGAATGAGTTTTACGCTCCGGAGGAAACGCAAGAGAAACGACAAACAGCTGTTGAATCCGTTGAACCAGTCAAAATATTACAAGGGCAAATACTGGTTGAGCAAAATCAACTCATAAGTAGGGAAGTCTATCGTCAACTTGAACTAGTAGGCATGTTAGATAATGAGAATTCCATCCAACCATTTATTGGACTAGCGCTAGTTGTTCTCATCATTCTAGCAGCCACATATTATTATTTTTATGAGCTCGATAAGCCACAAGAAGTGAAGCAAAATTTCTTATTAGTCTATAGCATTGTTTTCATTATTTCCTTACTACTAATGAAGGGGATTAGCTATATACAGGCATTTGAGTATTCTGATATACTCTATATATTTCCTGCTGCAATGGGTTCGATGTTGATTAAAATACTTATTAGCGAAAAACTTGCCCTTTATTATTCAGTAATTATTGCTATTTGTGGCTCCCTTATCTTTAATGGGTCTATTACTGGAAGTTTTCATGTGACTGCTGCCATTTATATCACTTGCAGTGGCATAGCGGGCGTATTATTTTTAAGTAAACAAAACCAGCGATCAAAAATTTTACAAGCTGGCCTACTGGTTTCCGTCGTTAATATTTTAGTGATTTTAGCACTGCTATTGCTAAGAAATGGTCAAATGGATCTTGTAGAGTACAGTTTTTATATGGTTTCTGGATTTATATCAGCCATTTCCGCAGCTGTTTTAACAATTGGGTTCTTGCCATTTTTTGAGGCAGGTTTCGGTATTCTTTCTGCCATGAAGCTAATAGAGCTATCGAGCCCTAATCATCCGCTCTTAAGAAAGATTTTAACAGAGGCGCCTGGAACATATCACCATAGTGTAATGGTTGCAAATCTGTCAGACTCTGCCTGTGAAGCTATTGGTGCCAATGGACTTCTAGCGAGAGTTGGTTGCTATTATCACGACATAGGGAAGACAAAAAGGCCACAATTCTTTATCGAAAACCAAATAAACATAGACAACCCACATGATAAGCTGCCACCATTGACGAGTAAAAATATTATTATTGCACATGCGCAAGATGGTGCTGATTTGTTAAGAAAGCATAAAATGCCAAAAGAAATTATTGACATTGCTGAACAACATCATGGCACGACTTTACTTAAATTCTTTTACTACAAAGCAAAAGAAAGTGGAGTTGAAGTGAAAGAGGAGGATTTCCGCTATCCTGGACCAAAGGCACAAACGAAGGAATCGGCTGTGATCGGTATAGCTGATAGCGTTGAGGCAGCTGTGCGCTCTATGTCTCATCCTACTCCAGAACAAATTGATGGTCTTATTCGTAAAATCATTGCTGACCGACTACAAGATGGGCAGTTAAACGAATGTGATTTAACATTAAAAGAGTTAGAGGTTGTAGCAAAATCATTTAATGAAACATTGAATGGTATTTTCCATTCACGAATTGAATATCCAGAAATGACGAATCAGAAGGTGACACAAGCATGACATTACACATTGACTTTATTGATGAAACAGAAGGTCTTACAGAGACGCAAACAAAAGAGATTGAAAACCTTCTACAATTTGCAGCTGTAAAAGAAGTGGTTGAAGAAGATACGGAGATTTCTATTACGTTTGTTGAAAATGAACGCATACAAGAAATCAATCGTGAATATAGAAATAAAGACAAGGCCACAGATGTGATTTCATTTGCGATGGAAGAAATGGGGGAAGGGGAAATCCCTCTTATCGGAGAAGGTTTGCCTCGCGTGTTAGGCGATATTATCATCTCTATTCCTAAAGCAGTGGAACAAGCAGAAGAGTATGGACATAGTTTTATGAGAGAATTAGGATTTTTATCTGTACATGGTTTCCTACATTTACTTGGATATGACCATGAAACAACCGAGGAGGAGAAAATAATGTTTACTCGGCAAAAGGAAATTTTAGATGAATTCGGATTACAGAGATAAAAATTCACGTAAAAAACAATCATTAATCTCATCATTTTATTTTGCATTTATCGGGGTCATTACCGCTTTAAAAGCGGAACGAAACTTGAAAATCCACTTTGTGATGACAGTACTAGTCATATTTTTCGGTATTATTTTTGAATTGACTAAAACAGAATGGCTGTTGATAAGTTTTGCAATAGCTGGAATGATTGCCCTTGAGTTAATGAATACAGCAATAGAGCGTGTCGTTGATCTTGTGACTACAGAGCAGCACCCTCTAGCGAAGCAAGCAAAAGATATTGCAGCTGGGGCAGTTCTTATTTATGCTGTTTTAACCGTGATCATTGGTCTTTCTATTTTTTTACCAAAGATCCTTTAAGTGTATAGCCGCAATATGCGGTTATATGCTTTTTTTACGTTTTAAAACCATTTGCTTAATTTTTTTAAAATAAGTACAAGATAGTATAAAAAAAGTTGGATTCATGGGAAAATAAATTTTCATTTCTTGATTTGTGAAATGAAGATAAAACCGTTTGTATAGTACGCATGATTAAGCTAAAATGACAGAGCAGAAGAAATTTATTAAATGGGCTTATTTACTGAAAATTCAATTATTTTATTACAAAATGACAACAACCCATGATTTTACAAAAAAAATAGTGTAAAATAAAAGAAGGCAATCGGCCATTTCAGAAAGGAAGAAACAATTGAACATTGATAAACTAATCGAAGAAGCGAAAATAGCAAGGGACCGGGCATATGTACCGTATTCAAAATTTAAAGTTGGTGCTGCACTTTTGGCAGTAGATGGTACAGTTTTCCACGGATGTAATATAGAGAATGCCGCATATAGTATGTGTAATTGTGCCGAAAGAACGGCGCTTTTTAAAGCATATTCTGATGGCGTAACAGAATTTAAAATGTTAGCAGTTGTTGCAGATACTGACAGACCAGTATCACCATGTGGGGCGTGCAGGCAGGTAATCTCTGAATTATGTTCAAAAGAGATGCCGGTGGTTCTAACAAACTTAAACGGAGATACACAACAATTAACAGTAGAGCAACTATTACCAGGAGCTTTTTCATCGGAGGATTTACATGAATAATCAACAAGGACATCAATCAGGGTTTATTTCCATTATCGGCAGACCAAATGTAGGAAAGTCTACACTACTTAACCGTGTCATTGGACAAAAAATTGCGATTATGAGTGATAAACCACAAACAACAAGAAACAAAGTACAAGGTGTGCTCACAACAAATGATGCACAGTATATTTTTATCGATACACCAGGAATTCATAAGCCTAAGCATAAATTAGGTGACTTTATGATGAAAGTTGCACAAAATACGCTAAAAGAAGTCGATGCCATTATATTTATGGTGAATGCTGAAGAAGGGTTTGGCAGAGGGGAAGAATTCATTATAGAAAAGTTCCAATCAGTCAAAACACCTGTTTTTCTTGTCATCAATAAAATTGACAAAATTCACCCAGATGCATTATTGTCTGTCATTGAATCTTATAAGGAGAAATATAACTTCTGTGAAATTGTGCCGATATCCGCTTTAGAAGGGAATAATGTTGATCGCCTTCTAGAGCAGCTTAAGGAATATTTACCAGAGGGGCCACAATACTATCCTGCTGATCAAGTAACAGATCATCCGGAGAGGTTTATTATTTCCGAATTGATACGAGAAAAGGCTTTACATTTAACCCGAGAAGAGATTCCTCACTCATTAGCGGTTGTGATTGATAAGATTGAGCGGCAAGATAAGAAGGATATCATTCATGTCATGGCTACGATTATTGTTGAAAGAGATTCTCAAAAGGGTATTGTTATTGGTAAACAAGGGAAAATGCTCAAAGAGGTCGGACAACGAGCAAGAGTAGATATAGAAAATCTCATGGGAAGTAAGGTTTTCCTCGAATTATGGGTGAAAGTTCAAAAAGATTGGCGTAACAAAATGACCCAGTTAAGAGACTTTGGATTTAGGGAAGATGAATATTAAACCTGTCAACATAGGTTATTGGTGAAATCAAAGAATTATGCATCCATTTAATTAACAATTTTTTCGTCTTATGATTTTCAGAAGACAGGCTATGATAAGAGTATAGATTTAATTGCTAGTAAAAACACAATAAAGGTGGGGTTATCTATGAAAGATTTTACCTGGAAAGTGTTTTCCCAAACAGGTAATATTGACACATATCTTCTTTTTAAAGAAATTGAAAAAGATTACCATGATATACCCGTAGAACAAGATGAAGAACTAGCAGAATTTGATTTTCCGATTTCATAGGTTGTCATCGTATAAGGATGGTGACATCGATGCTTGAAAAATGTGAAGGCATTGTCATTAGAACAGTCAATTATGGCGAAACAAATAAAATTGTCACACTCTTTACAAGAGAGTGGGGAAAGGTTGGTGTGATGGCACGCGGCGCAAAAAAGCCAAATAGTCGGCTTGCTGCTGTCACCCAGCCTTTTACTTATGGCACTTATTTAATACAAAGAAGCAGAGGGCTGGGGACCCTTCAACAAGGTGAAATTTCACTTTCAATGCGAAGTATAAAAGAAGATATTTTCCTTACAGCATATGTAAGTTACATAGTAGACTTACTGGATAAAGGAACGGAAGAGAAGAAGCCTAACCCTTATCTTTTCGAACTTGTATTTAGATGCATACAAGCAATTGATGAAGGATATGATGCTGAAATTCTTACACATATTTTCGAAATGAAAATGCTCGGCTTATTTGGCTTATATCCTGAGCTTAATCATTGTGCCGTCTGTCAACGGACGGAAGGAACATTTGCTTTTTCTATTAGCCAAAATGGCTTCATTTGTCATCATTGTTTGGATAAAGATCCCTATCATCTAAAGCTTTCTCCTGCTACGGTTAGATTACTTCGCATTTTTTATTACATGGACTTGTCAAGGCTTGGGAATATATCTGTAAAAGAACAAACCAAACTTGAATTGAAAAAAGTAATAGAAACATACTATGATGAGTATGCAGGTTTGCAATTAAAAACAAAAAGGTTTTTAAATCAAATGAACAATATGAAGGGTTTCATGCAATAATAAGTAAAAGTAAGCTATTGACTTTCGAAAGAAATTCAGCTATTATTTCATTAAATTATAGCTATGTTTAGCAATGAAGGAGAAAAGTACTTCACTCCCTCTATAAAAGCGACTCTAGGAGAGTGTGAGCTAGAGAATAGAAAGTGAACGAAGGGCGCTCTGGAGCAACAGGTGAAGTAAAAGAGGCTACGTAAAAGTAAGTAGCAAATAGGGTGGAACCGCGGGTTAACTCTCGTCCCTATGTCTTTATTAAAGGCATAGAGACGAGAGTTTTTTATGCTTTTAAAAGAATAAATACTTGTCGAAAAGCAAGTATTTATCTAATGTAGATACCGGTCTTTGGTGACTGAAAAGGAAAGAAAGAGGTGGCTTATGAATATTCAAAATATGATTTTAACGTTGCAAAAGCATTGGTCAGATCAAGGATGTATCTTGATGCAAGCTTATGATACTGAAAAAGGTGCAGGTACAATGAGCCCGTATACATTTTTAAGAGCGATTGGGCCTGAACCGTGGAATGTTGCTTATGTAGAGCCTTCTAGAAGACCAGCAGACGGCAGATATGGTGAAAATCCAAACCGTCTCTATCAGCATCATCAGTTCCAAGTAATAATGAAGCCTTCACCAGATAATATCCAAGAGCTTTATTTAGCTTCTTTAGAAGCATTAGGTATTGATCCGTTAAAGCATGATATCCGCTTTGTTGAAGATAATTGGGAAAACCCGTCTTTAGGCTGTGCTGGACTCGGTTGGGAAGTATGGCTTGATGGTATGGAAATTACGCAATTTACTTATTTTCAACAAGTCGGAGGATTAGAGTGTAAGCCTGTTTCTGTTGAGATTACATATGGTATTGAAAGGCTCGCCTCTTATATTCAAGATAAGGAAAATGTATTTGAATTAGAATGGACAGAAGGTTTTACTGTCAGAGATATTTTTGGACAACCCGAATATGAGCATTCAAAGTATACATTCGAAACTTCAGATGTTGATATGTTATTTAATCTCTTTAATATTTATGAAAAAGAAGCTCATCGCCAAATGGAGGTGGGACTCGTTCATCCTGCATATGATTATGTACTTAAGTGTTCGCACACATTCAACTTATTAGATGCAAGAGGAGCGATTTCTGTCACTGAGAGAACGGGATATATTGGTCGATGTCGTACACTTGCTCGAAAAATTGCTAAAACCTTTTATGAAGAACGTGAGAAATTAGGATTTCCGATGATACAAGAAAAGGAGGGGAAAGAAAATGAGTAAACAAGATCTCCTATTAGAAATTGGATTAGAAGAAATGCCAGCGCGTTTTGTAACAGATAGCATGAACCAATTATCGGATAAAGTAAAGGCTTGGTTAGTAGAAAAAGGTATTCAATTTTCAGGGATGAAATCATACTCTACGCCTAGAAGATTAGCTGTACTTGTAGAAGATGTTGAAGAAGCACAGGAAGATGTCCATGAAGAAGCAAAAGGCCCGGCGAAAAAAATTGCACTGAATGACCAAGGTGAGTGGACAAAAGCAGCGATTGGCTTTAGTAGAGGTCAAGGAGCGACACCTGATGATATTTTCTTTAAAGAAATCAAAGGTGTAGAATATGCACATGTTAAAACCTTTACTAAAGGACAAGAAACGCTGAAATTACTTCCTGAATTAAAAGAGCTCATTCTTTCTATGCATTTCCCAAAGAATATGAAATGGGCAGACAAAGAAATGCGCTTCATTAGACCAATTAAATGGCTAGTGGCAATGTACGGTGAAAAGGTGGTTCCTTTTGAAATAACAGATGTACAAACAGGTAATACATCTAGAGGGCATCGTTTCTTAGGAAAAGATGTTATTATTACGAATCCTAAATCATACGAAAAAGCTTTGCTTGCAGAATATGTGATTGTTGATGCTGTGGAAAGAAAAGAAGCCATTCATAAGCAAATCAATAAACTAGAAGAAGAACAAAATTGGCTCGTCCCAATTGATGAAGATTTACTTGAGGAAGTAAATAACTTAGTAGAGTATCCTACTGCTTTATTCGGCAGTTTTGAAGAGGAGTATTTATCATTACCAGAGGAAGTGCTTGTGACTTCGATGAAAGAACATCAGCGCTATTTTCCTGTTAAATCGAAAAGTGGAGACTTATTGCCTCAATTTATAACAGTGAGGAATGGTGGCCACGAGCATTTGGATAATGTCGCTCGAGGAAATGAAAAAGTGCTACGAGCAAGATTATCAGATGCAGCATTTTTCTATAATGAAGACCAAAAAACATCCATTGCAGCTTCTTTGAAAAAATTAGAAAAAATCGTTTATCATGAAGAAATTGGAACGATGTCTGAGAAAGTAGGTCGTGTACGAGCATTAACGAATCATCTCGCTCAATTATTAGCACTTTCATCAGAGGATAAAAAAGTAGCAGATAGGGCTGCAGAAATTTGTAAGTTTGACCTTGTGACACAAATGGTTTATGAATTTCCAGAACTTCAAGGTTTCATGGGTGAGAAATATGCCTTGCAAAAAGGAGAAGATACTGTAGTAGCTCAGGCTATTAATGAACATTATATGCCAAGAAACGCACATGATTCTACTGCAAAATCCGTCCCTGGGGCGATTTTATCTATTGCAGAAAAGTTAGATACGATTGTTTCTTGTTTTGCAATCGGGATTATTCCAAGTGGTTCACAAGACCCGTATGCGCTAAGAAGACAAGCGACTGGAATCGTCCAAACATTGTTGAATATGAATTGGGAGGTTTCGTTTGAGGAGTTAATTAATCAAGCTATCCACCTTACCGAAAATGCTGGCATTAATAAGCAAGAGAATGAGAAAATAAAAGAAGAGTTAATAGCCTTTTTCCGCTTAAGAATAAAGTATATATTACAAGAAAAAGCCATTCGCTATGATTTAATTGATGCTGTGTTAGGCAGCGCATTAACATCGGTCCCAGCGATTATTGAAAGGGCGCAAGTTCTTCATTCAAACAAAGATAATGACCGTTTCAAGGGTGAAATAGAAGCATTAAGTAGGGTCTTGAATATCGCTCAAAAAGCAGAAAGTATGGAAGCTGTTCAAATAGAGCTATTTGAGAATGAAGATGAGCATAAGCTATATAATAAATACATTGAAGTAAGAAATAACCTTGATGAAACAACAAATGCAGAGGATTACTTCAACTATCTTGTATCTTTAAAACCAGAAATTGATATGTATTTTGAACATACAATGGTAATGGCTGAAGATCCAAAAGTGAAAGCAAATCGTTTAAGCTTTATGGCCCATTTAGCAACGATGATACAATCGTTTGCACAAATGAATCATATACTTGTGAAATGATTTAAATGGAAAGAACCTTTAAATGCTGCCATATGGTTCTTTCCACCCTTTCTCATTTACTTCAACAAGCAAATTCTTTTCATTTCTGAGAAATAGTATATAATAATTATATAAAAGTATAACCTTATTGCTCGTTCATAATTTGCTTATTTGGGGAAACGTCTACATATGCATAGGTTTACTTAGAAGACGCTCCAACTCAAGGTGGTGAGATCAATGGAACTCAATAAACGGCAGGAAAAAATATTAGAAATAGTGAAAGAAAATGGTCCAATTACAGGAGAACATATCGCTGATCAATTACATTTAACAAGAGCTACGCTTCGTCCGGATTTAGCTATTTTAACGATGGCTGGCTATTTAGACGCAAGACCAAGAGTAGGATATTTCTATACAGGAAAAACAGGTGCTCAACTTTTAACTGAGAATATGAAAAAGTTATTTGTGAAGGATTATCAATCAATTCCAGTTGTTATTAGTGAAAATACTTCAGTTTATGATGCCATTGTCACAATGTTTTTAGAGGATGTTGGCACATTATTTGTTGTTGACAAGGACTCTTTACTAGTAGGTGTATTATCTAGAAAAGATTTGTTAAGAGCCAGTATCGGAAAGCAAGAGCTCGGTGCACTACCAGTAAATATCATTATGACGAGGATGCCAAATATCACAATGTGTAAGAAAGAAGACTTACTTATTGATGTAGCGCAACAACTCATTGATAAGCAAATTGATGGTATGCCCGTTGTGAAGGAAGCTGATAAAGGCTTTGAGGTTATTGGAAGAATAACAAAAACTAATTTAACAAAAGCATTTGTTGCACTAGCGGGTGAATAAGTAAAGCTCAAATAAGGAGTTGATTATGCTAGTATGGGTAATATGCCAATTATTTATGTAGTTTCTGATTCTGTTGGTGAAACGGCTGAGCTTGTCATAAAGGCGGCTGCAAGTCAGTTCAATAATGGGGATGTAAGAATTAAACGTTTTCCTTACGTCGAGGAACAAGCTCATATCGATGAAGTGGTCGCTTTAGCTAAACTCGACAAAGGATTCATTGCATATACGTTAGTGAAGCCACATATACGTAATTATATGCTTGAAACAGCTAAAAAAGAAAATATCTTCGCCTACGATATTATCGGACCGATCATGGATCAAATTCAAAATAATTATGGAAATGAACCATTGTATGAACCGGGTGTAGTGAGGAAATTAGATGATGATTACTTCAAGAAGATTGAAGCAATCGAATTTGCCGTTAAATATGATGATGGTAGAGACCCTAGGGGAATTTTAAAGGCTGATATCGTTTTAATAGGGGTCTCTCGGACATCGAAAACACCATTATCACAATATTTAGCTCATAAAAGGTTAAAAGTGGCCAACGTGCCGCTTGTACCAGAAGTCGACCCTCCTGAAGAGTTATTCCTCGTACCAAAAGAGAAGTGTTTTGGTTTGAAGATTAGCCCAGAAAAATTAAATCATATTAGAAGAGAAAGGCTTATTTCTTTAGGACTTAGTGATAGCGCAAGTTATGCAAATATAGAAAGAATTAAAGATGAGATTTCATATTTCGATCGCATTGTAAATCAGATAGGTTGTTCAGTGATTGATGTAACAAACAAAGCGGTTGAAGAAACAGCAAATCTTGTACTAGATCATTATCGTAAAAATCTTTTAAAGGATTAGCACATAATGTAATTGATTATGTGCCTTTTCTTTGTACATTCCAGATTAAATTGTATGCAATTGCCATTTTGCTGCATAAATAAGCTAGCGCTAGTAGAAGCATTCTATATAAAACTTATGTCTGGAAATTATCTGTTTTATATATTATAATAAAAAATCGTGATAAAAAATGATAAAATAGGTTTAGACTTGACTTTTAACGAATAAACTATTTATTGGGAGAAGTCAAGGGAATTATATAAAAAAAATTCGACAATCCTTCCATTATAAAGAAACTTCTTTATAAGGAGGAAATACTGGAGTGATGTAGAATTATAAGAACATCAGACGAACCAACCATCTTAGTTGATGCGGATGCCTGTCCGGTTAAGCAGGAAATTGTCGAATTGGCCAATATTCATTCGGTTGCTTACAAGTTCATTGCATCCTATGCACATATGAAAGCAGAGTATCGCTCAGATGAGTGGACATTCGTGGATTCCAGTAAAGAAGCTGTCGATTTATATATCCAAAATTACTCCAAACGAGGAGATGTGGTAATTACCCAGGATATAGGTCTTGCTTCTACACTTTTGTTAAATGGTGTTCATGTTTTATCGCCAAGGGGTAATGTTTATGAGGAAGGTCATATCCATACAGCATTAGATATGCGATACCTATCTGCAAAAGCACGGCGCCAAGGTGTTTATGGAAAAGGTCCTAAACCGTTTAAGGAAGAAGACCGACAGCGATTCAAGAAAGAACTGACAAAAATATTGTCGAAAATTGAAGGATTTTAGCTTTTTTTCTAGAATACTTCTTTATGTAGTGGGGAGTTGTCGTTATGGCAGAACGTATTCCTGAAGAAAAGATTGATCAAATTCGAAATTCAGTTGATATTGTTGATGTTATTGGAGATTATGTGAATTTAACAAAGCAAGGCCGAAATTATTTTGGACTTTGCCCTTTTCATGGAGAGAATACACCATCATTTTCCGTATCTCCTGATAAGCAAATTTACCATTGCTTTGGTTGTCATGCAGGAGGAAACGCTTTTTCATTTCTAATGGATTTAGAAGGTTTTTCCTTTCAAGAAGCTGTTGTTAACTTAGCAGAGAAAGCAAATATTCCTATTGATATTGACGTTTCTTCACATGACAAAAACGTGAAACAGTCACCTGAATTGCAACAAATGTATGATGCGCATGAATTATTATGTAAATTCTACCATCATTTACTAGTAAACACAAAGGATGGTCAAGAAGCGTTAGAATACCTATTAAAACGTGGATTTACAATGGAGTCAATTGAGAAGTATAAAATTGGCTACTCACTAAATTCATGGGACTTTGTCTGTAAATTTTTGCAGAAAAGAAAATTTCCCTTGGATCTCATGGAAAGAGCAGGTTTATTAATCAAAAGAGAGAGAGATGGTAACTTTTTTGATCGATTTCGCCATCGTATCATGTTTCCTATCCATAATGAAAAAGGGAATATTATTGCTTTTTCAGGAAGATCATTGGGGGAAGAAGACCCAAAATATTTAAATAGTCCTGAAACGGCCATTTTCAATAAGAGCAAAACGGTCTTTAATTTTAATCGAGCAAAGAAGCACATTAAAAAAGAGCAAAGAGCTGTTCTCTTTGAGGGATTTGCCGATGTCATTGCTGCTGATGCGGCTGGCGTCATTAATGGAATTGCTACGATGGGTACTTCGCTTACAGATGAACATGTACAATTAATTCGAAAAAGTACTGACCATGTGACGATCTGCTATGATGGGGATACAGCAGGAATTCAAGCAGCCAATCGAGCCTTAGATATGCTTCAATCAGTCGGTTGTAATGTGCGAATTGCTTGGCTTCCGGAAGAGCTTGACCCTGATGATTATATAAAGGAATATGGCGCAGAAAAGTTTAAAAATGAGGTCATTGAGGCTAGTCTTACTTATATGTCCTTTAAAATGAGATATTTAAGACTAGGAAAAAGGTTGAATGATGAAGGAGAACGGCTTCGTTATATAGAAGAAGTACTAACAGAAATCAGTCGTCTAACGAAAGCAGTAGAAAGAGATCATTATTTAAGACAAATTGCTAGCGAATTTTCGCTTTCATTAGATGCCTTACAACAGCAACAAAAACAAATATTTTATTCAATGCAAAAAAATACAAAAAATCAGCCACAGTCATTACCGCAAGAACCGTTTTTATTACAACAAAAGTCAAATAATGTATTACGGCCAGCTTTTCAAAATGCTGAGCGTATGTTGTTGGCTCATATGATGAATAATCACGATATTACATTGAAAGTTCAGGAAATGTTAAGTGGCAATGAATTTAATGTAGATGAGCACCAAGCGATTTATACTTATCTTCTTGCATATTATGAAAGTGGTCATGTGCCCAATACAAGTAACTTTATGCAATTTATAAAAGACAAAGAGTTGCGGCATATTGTAGCAGATATTGTGATGATGCCTGTCAATGAAGATTTTACTGAAAAGGAATTATCTGATTATATTAAGCATGTGTTAAATCATCAAAAGATGATTAAAATAAAAGAAAAAATTCATGATGAAAAAGAAGCAGAACGTCAAAAGGACTATGCCAAAGCGGCATTAATTGCGATGGAGATTCTACAATTAAGAAAATCATTAGAAAAGTGATTATCTCTCATCGTGTTAATTATATTATAGACTGCATAAGCAAAAGCAAATGATTACCATAATAACCATTTAAGTGTTATGCTGTCCCAGAGGTTTGTGATTTTTTGGAAGGAGGGGGACAAATGGCTGAAAAATCGGCCCGTTCGAAAGAGGTTGAAACAGAATTGACCCTAGAACAAGCAAAAGAGCAGATTTTAGAAACAGGAAAGAAGACAGGTGTTCTCGCCTATGATGATATAGCAGAAAGATTGTCTCATTATGAGTTGGATTCTCATCAAATGGATGAGTTCTATGAATTCCTTGGTGATCAAGGTGTGGAACTAGTTGGTGATAATGATGACGATGCAGATCCCAATGCGCAAGAATTAGCAAAAAATGAAGAGGAATTTGATTTAAATGATTTAAGCGTACCTCCTGGAGTAAAAATTAACGACCCTGTAAGAATGTATTTAAAGGAAATTGGTCGTGTCGACCTATTAACAGCAGAAGAAGAGATTTCACTTGCAAATAAAATTGAGCAAGGCGACGAAGAAGCGAAGCGTCGTTTAGCGGAGGCTAACCTACGTCTCGTTGTAAGTATTGCCAAGCGATATGTCGGTCGTGGCATGCTGTTTTTAGATTTGATCCAGGAAGGGAATATGGGTCTTATAAAAGCAGTAGAGAAATTTGACTATCGTAAAGGTTTTAAATTTAGTACTTATGCTACATGGTGGATACGTCAAGCAATTACAAGAGCAATAGCTGACCAAGCAAGAACCATTCGAATTCCGGTTCACATGGTTGAAACAATTAATAAGTTAATTCGTGTTCAACGCCAATTGCTACAAGATTTGGGCCGTGAACCTTCTCCAGAAGAAATTGCTGAAGACATGGATTTAACACCAGATAAAGTACGAGAAATTTTAAAAATTGCTCAAGAGCCAGTCTCATTAGAAACACCGATTGGTGAAGAGGATGATTCTCATCTTGGAGATTTCATAGAAGACCAAGACGCTACTTCTCCATCTGAGCATGCTGCCTACGAGCTGTTAAAAGAGCAGTTAGAAGATGTACTCGACACTTTAACAGACCGTGAAGAAAATGTACTTCGTCTTCGCTTTGGGCTAGATGATGGAAGAACAAGGACGCTAGAAGAGGTTGGAAAGGTCTTTGGCGTCACGAGAGAAAGGATTCGTCAAATTGAAGCGAAAGCCCTTCGAAAATTAAGACATCCTAGCAGAAGTAAAAGGCTGAAAGACTTTTTAGAATAGAATTCAACTCAAGATAGTTTACTCTTAATGAGTAAGCTATCTTTTTTTAGTGCAATATTCACTTCTAGTTGTGTGGATAATTCCTTTATTTGTATATGATACCATATATTAATAAATAAACAAATGTACGGTAATATCCATACTTATATTTACAATTTATTTTACTGAATAGTTAATTATATTGCAAATTACTTTTTGTAAAAAATTCTTAAATTATTTATTTTTTAGATAATTATTACTATATTGAAAAACAAAACAAAAGGTTTATAAAGCGGTTTTATTTAGTTCTAATGTTTTAAATTATTATTGAAACATAACTATGCACAATTTTAAATTTTTTAAATCTTGAGAATATTATAGAGGTGATTATATAATAGGAATTGAAAGCGTATTCAAAAGTCATAAGAAGGAGGATTTATATGAATTTTGACCTTACATCTGAACAAAAGATGATTTTTAAAACGATTAAAGAGTTCGCAATGGAAGAAGTGGAACCTGGTGCATTGGAAAGGGACCGAACGAAAGAATTTCCATTGGAAGTGTTCAAGAAATTATCAGACCTGGGTATGATGGGCTTGCCCTTTTCGGAAGAATATGGCGGTGGTGGAGCCGATACAATTAGTTTTGCAATTGTAACTGAAGAATTAAGTAAAGCATGCGCCTCAACAGGTATAACGTATTCTGCTCACATATCATTGGGCGGTGCACCTCTGTCATTATTTGGTACTGAAGAACAAAAACATAAGTATTTAACACCTATTTGTACCGGTGAGAGTCTTGGTGCATTTGGTTTAACTGAACCGAATGCTGGCTCCGATGCTGGTGGGACAAGAACAACAGCAGTAGAAGAGAACGGGGAATATATCATCAATGGGAATAAGTGCTATATCACGAATGCGAGTTATGCAAAACATTTAGCCTTAACAGCTATCACGAGTATGAATGGTACGGATAAAGAAATTAGTGCGATTATTGTTCCTACCGATGCGAACGGGTTCACTGTATTGGATAATTATGAGAAGATGGGACTCAATGCATCCAATACAACTGAATTGATATTAGAAGACGTGCGCGTGCCGACTGAGCACTTGCTCGGTAAAAAGGGTGATGGATTTAAGCAATTTTTAATCACTCTTGACGGAGGAAGAATTGGCATTGGTGCCATGGCAGTGGGCATTGCCCAAGCAGCATATGAGAAGGCACTAAAGTATGCTAAAGAACGTGAACAATTTAGTAGAAAGTTATCTCATTTTCAAGCTATACAATTCAAACTTGCCGATATGGCGATGAAAATTGAATTGGCGAGAAATATGGTTTATAAAGCAGCTTGGTTAAAAGATCAAGGAAAACCGTTTTCCAAAGAAGCGGCAATGTGTAAGTTATATGCATCTGAGATTTGTATGGAAATCGCTGATCAGGCCGTTCAAATTCATGGTGGTTATGGCTATATGAAAGAATATCATGTAGAAAGATATATGCGTGATGGTAAGTTAACAGAAATTGGAGAAGGAACTTCAGAAATACAACGTATGGTGATTGCCAGACAGATTGGTTGTTAATAGGAGTATATTTTTTGCATTAAAGGAAAATGCTATCTAAGAATGGTTAGAGAGGGTGGATTTTTAGAGACTTTAAGTGTATAAAATTACCCTCATTTATAATCAAAACTATTTTTTAGATAGTTTTTCTTTTTAAAAAATTCATGTTATACATAAAATATTTTTAAGGAATGAAAAGGGGTAAAATGGTAAAAAAATAAATGATAGGAAGTAAACTTTTTTGCCAGTTTATTAAAATAATTTTGAATTGCTGATAACAAATTCGTTTTAGGGCTTTTCCAATAGCGTTTTTTACAGTAAAATAGAGATTGTTTGTATATACTTACTTATATTGTGAAGTTCTTACATAAGGGAGGTTTAAACATTGAATCGTAATCCGTTAATACCGTTCGCTCTTATTGCTATCCTTGGGATTGGCGCAATGTTCCTTGTTTCATTTAAAGGATTAGGTGATCACAAAGAACTGACAAGTGAAGGGGACGAGGAAGCAACAGAAGAGGTAGCAGCGTCACCGGAGGAAATTTATCAACAATCTTGTATTGGCTGTCATGGTGACCAATATCAAGGTGGTGTAGGACCCGCACTAACGGGTGTTGGCGAGAGACTTTCAGAAGAAGAAATCGTTGATGTATTAACAAATGGTAAAGGTGCAATGCCAGGGGGACTTGTCTCTGGTAAAGAGCAAGAAATGGCTGAATGGTTAATGACATTGGAATAAACGAATAAGTCCTTTGCATATGCAAGGGACTTTTTTTATACTATAATCAGAACTTAATACATAGAAGTGGTGGAATAACGAATGAACACAAATCAATTATCTAATCGATTAAGAACAGTTGCTCAATATATACCAAAAGGTTCGAAAATAGCCGATATTGGCTCAGATCATGCTTACCTACCTTGTTATGCTGTTAAACAAGGGATTGCCGAAGAAGCGATTGCTGGTGAGGTTGTCGAAGGACCGTTTCAATCAGCGTTAGCACAAGTAAAAGCAGATAAATTAGAAGATAAAATCTCCGTGAGAAAAGGAAGCGGACTTTCTGTTTTAACGGACGATGAAGTAGATGTAATAACAATTGCAGGTATGGGCGGAACACTGATTGCGTCCATTTTGGAAGAAGGTTCTGATCGCTTAGGTGGGGTAAAACGATTAATTCTCCAGCCTAATATTAGTAGCATCTCTATCAGACTTTGGCTGCGTGAAAACGGATGGGCATTAATAAATGAAGAAATAATCGAAGAAGATGAAAAAATTTATGAGATCTTAATCGCTGAGAAAGGCGATATCAATCGAGGATACGGCGATTTAGAAGAAGGACTCTTGTTAGGGCCGTATTTATTACTTGAAAAATCGGCAGTTTTTATTAAAAAATGGAAACATGAACGAAAGAATTGGGAGAGAATAATTAGTCAAATCCAAGCAGCAAAATCATCAAATGAAAATAATGAAAAAATAGTTGCTTTACAGAAGAAAATAGCTATTGTTGGAGGGGTATTATCTTGAAGAAAGCAAATGGACATGAAATCATTCAGTTATTTGAACAGTTTTCACCAAAAGCCTACGCAATGGAAGGAGATCCTATTGGGTTACAAATCGGCAGCTTGAACCAAAAAGTAAGCAAAGTTATGGTTGCACTTGATGTGTTAGAGGAAGTGGTTGATGAAGCAATTGACCAAGGTGTTAACTTAATTATTGCACACCATCCACCGATTTTCCGTCCTTTAAAGAAATTAGACAGTGATACACCTGCAGGAAGAATCTATACAAAATTAATTAAGCATGATATAGCCGTTTATGCAGCTCATACGAATTTGGATGTTGCTAAGGGTGGCGTAAATGATCTATTAGCAACTGCGCTTCAGATAAAAAATACAGAAGTCCTTGTACCAACATATGAAATACCTTTAATGAAACTTGCTGTTTATGTACCTGTAGAGAACGAGGAAGCAGTCAAGCAAGCTTTAGGTAATGCTGGTGCAGGTGCATTAGGCGATTATAGTCATTGTAGTTTTTCAAGTGAAGGGAATGGACAATTTTTACCAAGTAAGGAAGCAAATCCGCATATTGGACAACCGGGTACACTTGAAAAGGTGAAAGAAAATAAAATTGAAGTAATATTCCCATCTAATATAGAGAAGAAAGTTATCAAAGCAATGCTTGCGGCTCATCCATATGAAGAGGTGGCCTATGACCTTTACCCTTTAGCTAATCAAGGAGAAGTTCTTGGACTCGGTAGAATAGGTGATATAAAGGAAATGACCTTAGCACAGTTTGCAGAGCATGTGAAGGCGGTGTTGGATGTGCCTAGCGTGCGTGTAGTGGGAGATTTACAATCAATTGTAAAAAAAGTAGCCGTTCTTGGTGGAGATGGCAATAAATATTATGCAAAAGCGAAGATGAAAGGTGCAGACGTTTACGTTACGGGAGATATGTATTATCATGTTGCACATGATGCGATGCAAGCTGGTTTAAATATTATTGACCCTGGTCATAATGTCGAAAAAGTGATGAAATCAGGTGTTGCAGAATATATGAAGAAAAAATGCGCTGAAAAAGGGTTAGAGGTGGAGTTTATTGCTTCTAAAGTACATACAGATCCTTTTACATTTGTATAATTGAAAATAGAAAAAGCCATCTCCATATGGAGATGGCTTTTTGCTTACTTTTGTACAGCTTTTGGCTTTTTTATTTTCGGAAGGATTTTAGATAATGGTACTTTCTTTTCTGTAAGCCAAGTTGATTCTTCTTTTGGATCATACTGTTCAATAAAAGAAATCACTTCTTTTGTAATTGGTGTTGGTGTAGAGGCACCGGCCGTTACTGCAACCGTTTGAGCATCCTTAATCCAATCTAAATTAAGCTCGGAAATATCGCCAATACGGTAGGCCTTCGTGCCAGCAATTTCTTCGGAAACTTGAGCAAGCCTGTTCGAGTTATTACTTTTCGGATCTCCAACAACGATAAGGACATCTGCAGCCCCTGCTTGCTCTGCAACCGCTTCTTGGCGTACTTGAGTAGCAAGACAAATTTCTTTATGAAATTCAGCTTGAGGATATTTCTCTTTGATTTCTTCCATGATATCGCCGACATCCCATTGGCTCATGGTTGTTTGATTTGTAACGAGAATTTTTTCATTTGTTAATGTTAACGCTTGAACATCGTCAATCGTTTCAACTAAGTGAACGATCTCAGGTGCAACCCCAACCGCTCCTTCAGGTTCAGGATGTCCCTTTTTACCAATATATATAATTTGATAATTTTCGTCTTTCTTCTGACGAATTAAATCATGCGTGCTACTCACATCCGGGCAGGTGGCATCTAAGGTAACTAACCCTTTTTCTTTAGCTCTTTCTCGAATTTTAGGTGATACACCATGTGCGGTAAAGATAACCGTACCGCTTTGGACTTGGTCTAAAATATCATCACGGTTTTTCCCATCTAAAGTAATAATGCCTTCTTCTTCAAATGCATCAGTCACGTGTTTGTTATGGACAATCATGCCAAGGATATAAATTGGCCTCGGTAAGGTTTTATCGAGTGATGCGTTTTTAGCAATCACCATTGCGTCTACTACACCATAGCAGTAGCCCCTTGGTGATATTTTGATGACGTTCATTGAATATCCTCCCTATATCTGAAACATATATTTTGAATTATATAATTGTAAATAAAACATTGGATGAATGAAATTACTCATCTCTTCTAATCTATTATATAAGACATAAAGCAATAACACAAAAAGGAGAATTGATAAAAGAAATCCATGGTGAGTTAAGCTCTATTCTATTGTTCCGTAAGGACGAATGAAAATAAGACAATGAAGGTGATAGATAGGTCCACTTTGCATGTTGGTACTTAAGAGATGACTCTAACAATGTTTTTAATTCATTTAATGAAGGAAATGAGCAATTTACAATAAAATAAAAACTCGCCAAAATGGCGAGCGCTAAGCACATGACTAAACATACAGTTTCGGTACAGACTGACCACCCGCTTTTTTAGGGGGTTGTTGAGTTGGCTGGTCTTCTAAAGACTCCAAAGTGACTGATTTTTCTTTATTAGTTTTCATTGCTGACATAGAAGGATGACTATCCTTTATCGGAGATGGTGAGCTAGATTCATTTTCTTCCTCTTTTTCTTCCGTTGTTGAACTCATATTCTTAAGACCGCGATAAAGCTTCCACATTGAAGGGATATTTTTAACCATCGGACCGTACTGTTGAACCATTGGACCGATTTGCCCTGCAGTATTTAAGAATTTTTGTGTATTTGTTAAAAAACCACTTATATTTGTTGGATTTGTTATCGTTTGGAGAATGCCTGCTCCACCAGCGGCTCTAGATTCTGTGGCAGCATTAGTAGCAGTGTTTACAGCTGCCTGCGCACCAGAACCACCTCTACCACCAAGGATTTTGGATAATAGACCTCCACTTCTTGAAGATCCGTTATTTCTCATTCCACCATTATTTCTTGGTTGTGTTGATCCGTATGGAGTCATTCTGGGTGGAAATGGTGGCCTACCTGATAAGTTTTGCATCATTTGTGGTGTTTGGTGTGGTGGAGGGAAGCCTGGTCTCTGCCCTCGATTTGGTCCCATTCCTGGATACATCACATCTCCTCCTCTCAAAAGGGGATTTTACTTTCATTGTATGCAAAAAGGAGAAATGGGTTTATCTTTATAAAAGGATAAGAAGGAATAACAAGTATAACTGGTTATTTACCTGGAATTTTATTATAATAATATGATGGAGTAAATGTTTGCGATTTTAAGTGATCATGTGTGCAAGTACTTATGATCATTTCATAACGATAATGAGGAGTTAAAAAAATGAATGAAACAAGATTTGAGAGGTATGAGTTTAAACCTTTTATTATAGAAGCAGTAAAGAAGTTAGGGTTTTTTGAACCAACAGATATACAGGAAAGATTAATACCGACTGTCTTAAAAGGGGAAAGTGCCATTGGTCAATCCCAGACAGGTACAGGTAAAACACACGCTTATATTCTGCCAATGGTTGAAAAAATTCAAACAAACAAAAAAGGTGTACAAGCAATTATCACTGCACCAACTAGAGAGCTAGCCAACCAAATTTATCAAGAAGTTTTAAAAATCACGAGCCATAGTGAAGAAGCTATCGCAGTTAAGCTTTTTATCGGAGGTACAGATAAACAAAGAACAATTGAAAAGCTTAAAACGCAACCGCAAATAGTTGTTGGTACACCGGGAAGAATTAATGATTTAGTGAAAGAGCAGGCATTGCTTATCCATACAGCTTCATTGTTAGTTGTGGATGAGGCGGACTTAATGTTGGATATGGGCTTCTTGGAAGATGTTGACCAAATTGCGTCACACATGCAAGAGAAATTGCAAATGCTTGTGTTTTCAGCTACCATCCCAGAGAAGCTTAAACCATTTTTGAAAAAATATATGGAAAACCCAAAATTTGTTCATGTAGAGCCGAAGCAACCAACCGCAGCTAAAATCGAACATCAACTCTTACCTTCAAGACACCGCAACAAAGTAAATCTTGTGTTTGATGCTTTACAGTCTTTTAACCCGTATTTAGCCATCGTGTTTACGAATACGAAGAAAAAGGCAGATGAAGTCGCAGATGGTTTAATGGCTAAAGGCTTGAAAGTCGGAAGAATTCACGGAGATTTGAATCCACGAGAACGAAAGAAAATGATGAAGCAAATCGTTGATCTCGAATTCCAATATATCGTAGCAACTGATTTAGCTGCTAGGGGTATTGATATTAAAGGAATTAGTCACGTAATTAACTACGAATTACCTACAGACTTAGATTTTTATATTCATCGTGTAGGTAGAACAGCAAGAGCAGGCACTTCAGGTATCGCCTTAACGATTTATGATCCAACAGATGAAGACGCATTAAATAAATTAGAGAAAATGGGCGTTACTTTTACTCATATTGATTTTGTTAAAGGAAATTGGGTAACACTTGACGATCGTAATAAAAGAAAAAACAGACAACGTCAAACAGATGAGATTGATAAAAAAGCGAGTTCACTTATACAAAAACCGAAAAAAGTAAAACCAGGATACAAAAGAAAGCGCAAATGGGAAATGGAAAAGATAAAGAAGAGAGAAAGAAGGATTAAAAGAAAATAAGAGAGAGGGATATTGTATGTTGAAAATCGGATCCCATGTTTCGATGAGCGGAAAAAAAATGTTATTAGCAGCCAGTGAAGAAGCAGCTTCTTACGGTTCGAATACATTTATGATTTACACAGGTGCTCCCCAAAACACGAGAAGAAAGAAAATAGAAGATTTAAATATAGAAGCTGGCCTAGCTCATATGAAGGAAAATGGCATAAGTGATATTGTTGTTCATGCCCCTTATATTATAAATATAGGGAATACAACGAACCCAGCTACATTCGAATTAGGAGTGAATTTTCTACGTTCTGAAATCGATCGTACAGAAGCACTTGGGGCAAAGCAAATTGTCTTGCATCCTGGTGCACATGTCGGAGCAGGTGCAGAAAACGGTATCGCCAGGATCATTGAAGGTTTAAATGAAGTACTAAATGGCGATGAAAATGTGCAAATTGCGCTTGAAACAATGGCTGGAAAAGGGTCAGAATGTGGAAGAGATTTTGAAGAACTAGCGAAAATTATTGATGGTGTAACTCATAATGAACATTTATCTGTTTGTTTTGATACTTGTCATACTCATGATGCTGGATATGATATTGTTAATGACTTTGATGGTGTATTAAATGAATTTGATAAAATCATTGGTATCGATCGATTAAAGGTTCTTCATATTAATGATAGTAAAAACATTCAGGGAGCTAGGAAAGACCGCCATGAAAATATTGGATTTGGTCATATCGGTTTTAAGGCACTAAACAACATTGTTCATCATCCACAACTTACGACAATACCGAAAATCTTGGAAACCCCTTATGTTGGCGAGGACAAGAAAAATAAGAAACCGCCATATCAATTCGAAATCAATATGTTACGTAAAGAAGCGTTTAATAAAAATCTATTAGAAGATATTTTAGCACAATAAAAAAGCATGGAGGAGAGGGATCCTCTATGCTTCTTCTTTGCCCTTCTAATGGTCTGTTTAAATCGTAGATGTCAATGGCACTGGTAATAGACTTAAGAATTAGTAAACATAAGAAATATTTGGTTGACTGACTTTGCCGTGTCTACACCTGCAATATTGGCAATTTCTTTGACAAGTTTCTTTCGTTCATTTTCATTAAAGATATTCACCTTTTTACCGCGAAGATATTGGGCGATTTGCTCCGCTTCTGAGCGGCTAACTGAGATATTAAATTGTTTTCCATACTTTAATAATTCATCTGCGGTAATGTGATTGACTTTGTGATTAATGATGTTCTCAAAGATTTTCATGTGCATCACTCCTCATTAAACTGTATGCACCTGTACAGTAAAATTTGCCTTTTTTTCTACAAAAATTGATGAAACAAGCCTCATTTCACTCCTTTACAAGGTTAGGAACTTCATGTATACTACTCCTTGTACTAAATCGTAATGATTCTTAAAACGAAGGTGAATAAGATGGAAACACGGCAAGAGCCAGTGATTAAAATAGAGGATGTTTCCTTTAGATATGAAAAAAATAATGTATTAGAGCGGGTAAATTTAACTGTAAATGAAGGAGACTTCTTAGCCATTGTAGGTCCAAATGGTTCTGGAAAATCAACACTTCTCAAGTTAATATTGAACTTATTAAAATTACAAAATGGGAAAATCACTCTTTTCGGGGAAGAAATGAATCAATTTAAGGACAGGCAAAAAATTGGCTTTGTCTCGCAAAAGGCAAATTCATTTAATACAGGTTTTCCGGCAACGGTATTTGAAGTTGTTGCTAGTGGGTTAACAAAAAAACTTGGACTATTTAAATGGATGAAAAAGGAAGATAGGCGTCATGTTATAGACGCTATAGATTCTGTTGGATTACGCGAGTATGAAACGAGTAATGTGGGAGAGTTATCTGGAGGTCAGCAACAACGGGTGTTTATTGCAAGAGCGTTAGTAAGTGAACCTAAATTACTTATATTAGATGAACCGACTGTTGGTGTAGATGCACAACATGTGCAATCTTTTTATCATATGCTTGAAGATCTGAATAAAAACCGTGGCATTACGCTTTTACTCGTTACACATGATATAGGGACAATTTCTGAGCGGGTATCACATGTTGCATGTATGAATAAAACTCTGCATTTCCACGGGAAAACAGAGGAATTTGAGCGTCTTGATAAAGCCGAAGTGTCGACGTTTTATGGACATGACGTTCATATCTTATCCCATGATCATCACCACCATCATGAAGGGGTGAGATAATGATTGCTGCTATATTTGAATATGAGTTTTTACAAAATGCTTTTTTAACTGGTATGATTATTGGTATTATTGCCCCTTTACTTGGTGTGTATATTGTAGTAAGGCGGTTATCATTGATAGCAGATGCGCTTAGTCATGTAACGTTAGCTGGGATTGCAGCAAGCTTATTACTTGAAAAGAAACTAACCGGTTTTAGCGGAGTCAATCCTGTTTATATGGGGATGGCTTTTTCCGTTACAGGATCTGTGTTTATTGAAAAATTAAGGTCTGTATACAAGCATTATCAGGAGCTTGCCATTCCTATTATTCTTTCTGGGGGAACCGGTCTTAGTGTAATATTTATTTCACTAGCTGATGGCTTCAATTCAGATCTGTTTGGTTACCTATTTGGTAGCGTTAGTGCAGTAAGTAGAGAAGATCTATGGCTTATTATCATCATTTCGGTGATTATTATAGCCATTATTGTTTCTTTATATAAAGAACTATTCCTATTATCTTTTGATGAGGAGCATGCGCAAGCATCTGGTATTCCAGTGAAAATTGTTCATTTTATTTTTATTGTTATGGTGGCACTTGTTATCGCTTCATCAATGCGTATCGTTGGAATTCTCCTCGTATCCGCACTTATGACTTTACCAGTTGCTGCGAGTATGCGGATTGCAAAGGGCTTTAAACAAACGATTTTATTGTCAGTTATTTTTGGAGAAGTGTCAGTACTTGGCGGTTTATTTTTAGCATATTACTTAGATCTTGCTCCTGGAGGAACCATTGTAATCATTGCTGTGTTAATATTATTAGTAACGATACTTTTAAAGAAAGTAAAGACATCTAGACCAGCTAAAGTATAATTGCAAAAAAAGGGTGAATCAGTCATGAATGTGAGTGGCGCATTAGAACTGTTGAAAAATCGAGGCTATAAGCATACAGGCAAGAGAGAAGAAATGCTTGCACTATTTGCAGATAGTAATAAGTACTTAACGGCAAGAGAAGTCTTAGAGGAAATGAAACCAGATTATCCGGGCTTGAGCTTTGATACCATTTATCGTAATTTATCTTTGTTTGTGGACTTAGATATTCTTGAGATGACCGAGTTATCTGGTGAAAAACATTTTCGGTTTACTTGTTCTCATGAACATCATCATCATCATTTTATCTGTCTGGATTGTGGAAAAACGAAAGAAATAGAAACTTGTCCGATGAATACTTTGGCAGAAAATTTAAAAGGTTATGATGTTTCTGGGCATAAATTTGAAATTTACGGCAAATGCCCAGAATGTTGTTAATTGGAAAAACCCCTCTTATAAGAGGGGTTTTTTATATGAAGATAGTAAGATTACACAGATACTTTTAACCAATTCTCTACCCATGTGGCTGCTTCCTTCCAGCTTGTCACCCTTTTTACGCCGTCTGGAGTCGGTAAGCGGTTATAGGGTGTATCGAACAATATGACGGGAATTTGACACGCCTCATGGATCATAACAGCATTATCATGTTTATCTTCGAAGAATATGTCAATATCATATTGTTTAGCTGCTGAGACTTTATCATGAGAGCCAATAAGATCAATATGATCAAAAGTAATGCCATTCTGTGTGAACCAATTTTCAGTTACACTCATCAAATGAGTTGAGCGTGCACTAATAAAAAATAGTTCATGCTCTTCTTTCCATTTTGTTAATATTGATTTTGCGTTAGGTACAATGGTTGACTGGCGATAAATTTCCGGTTCATTTTCTTTAAACCATTGATCGAATGCTTGAGGTTCTATATCTACAAGCGGATACAAGTCATATTGTTTTATGTCTTCTAAAGTAAGTTGTAGCCCAAATGCTTTGTTCATAAAAGGAATCATTGCCGCTGGACTCGTGACAGTTCCATCGATATCAATTCCGAATCGTTTTTTCATTTCATTGCTCTCCTTTAAAACTTGAACATATAACCGTTCACTTCATTTTTTCTTTACTTCCTAATTTTAGCTGAAACTTTTCATTATATAAACCATAAAAGCCTTTTTGTTGCTAGAAAATCTTAACACAAGTAAAAGTGTAACGCTTGTTAATAATAATAAATGCTCCACCACAGAAAAGTGGATACCATTAAAGCGAGGGATCATGATGGCAGATCAGATGCGTAAATATGATGAAGATCAGCTTCGTCGTGACAGAGTTGACGAGAACCAGTATGAAGTCTCAAGCGATTATTCAGAAGAAACTGCAGCCGAAATTGCTGCTCCTGTAACTTATGATGAGGACAGGGGAAGGGATATTGACGATAGAAAAGGGACGCGTAGTGGTGGCCGAGGAGTAGGTATTACTGCTTTAGTATTATCAATCCTTTCACTATTCATTATGCCGATATTTCTTGGAGCTGCAGGGATCGTACTTGGTATTGTTGCAAATAGCAAAGGAGCTAGAGGATTTGGCACTTGGGCGATTGGTATCGGTATAGTATCGCTTTTAGTAGGGATTTTTATTATGCCATTCTTTTAAATATAAACAACAAGCGCCTAGGAGTATCCCTAGGCGCTTTGTTTATTTAAACTGTTTCTTTGGCTTTTTCTTCTTCTTCTTTTTGTTTTGCAAAATACTCTTCAGCTATTTTATCAATTTCAATCTTTAATTCATCGACCATTGTATCTTCTGGTACTTTGCGAACAATTTTCCCTTTGCGGAATAATAAACCTTCACCTCGTGCTCCAGCGATGCCAATGTCAGCTTCTCTTGCTTCACCAGGGCCGTTAACGGCACAGCCCAACACAGCGACTTTAATTGGTGCTTTAATTGTTGAGATATATTCTTCAACTTCATTCGCGATACTAATTAAGTCGATTTCGATACGACCACAAGTCGGACAAGAAATGAGTGTCGCAGCATTCGATGATAAACCATATACTTTTAACAGCTCTCTAGCCACTTTTACTTCTTCAACTGGATCAGCACTTAATGAAATTCTTAACGTATTTCCGATACCTTTATGAAGAATTGCGCCTAATCCAGCAGCACTTTTTACTGTACCGGCAAATAATGTTCCGGATTCAGTAATCCCTAAGTGTAGTGGATAATCAAAAGCTTGAGCTGCTTTTTCATAAGCTTCAATCGCTAAATTGACATCTGACGCTTTCATAGAGACGATAATATCATGGAAGTCTAGGTCTTCCAGAATTTTAATATGGTGAAGTGCACTTTCAACCATTCCGTCTGCCGTAGGATAGCCGTATTTTTCTAAAATACGTTTTTCTAATGAACCTGCATTTACACCAATACGAATAGGAATACCTTTCGCTTTAGCAGCTTTTACAACAGCTTCCACTTTTTCGCGTTTTCCAATATTACCTGGGTTAATTCTAATCTTGTCAGCTCCACCTTCTATGGCTTTTAAAGCTAACTTATAATCAAAATGGATATCAACGACAAGTGGAATATCGATTTGTTTTTTTATATCAGCAATCGCATTAGCTGCCCTTTCATCTGGACATGCTACGCGAACAACTTGGCATCCTGCTTCTTCTAAACGTTTAATTTGCGCAACGGTTGCTTCTACATCATGAGTTTTCGTTGTAGTCATACTTTGAATAAATAATTCATTACTTCCGCCAATGGTTAGCGGTCCCACTTTTACCGGACGAGTTTTCGTACGATGTATCATTTCACTCAATGGAGATTCGCTCCTTTATATATATAAAATATATTTGAACTTCTCAATGTAAGCTCTTATCATCAACTATTGTATCAATGAAGTGATTGAATTGACAAGAAATAGATGCTAAGCATTTAGTTTTCATTATTATATGAAGGAAATTTATAGGTATTACCGTATTGAATTTCTTCAGGCTTTATTCCATTATTTAATGTGCTGAAATCTTCAGCGATAACATTAATTGGAAGATTTTCGATGTTCATATTTTGCTGTTCAATAATGGATAAAACGGTATCTCCCCGATTCACTTCTTTTTCAAAATAAGGAAGGCCTACCTCTTGTTCGTCTTTTTCTAAATTTGTGACCTCTGCAGCAACGGGTGCAATATGTTTAGGGAGAGTTCCTTTGGAAAGATCGACGTATACAGCAAATGAAATGATAATAATTAAGATGAAGGCTGAAATTCTTCTCATATTTACAAGCTCCCGTCATTTTAGAATAACCATTATCATACTTATGCATGTCCACATCTAATTAGAACAGATTATGTATAAAAAAACTGTAGACGGTATATGCGTCTACAGTATGATTCCACTATTGTTCAGGTATTTCCTTTTTCTGATGAGGTATTTCTTTGATGGCTAACATAAGAATGATGATGGATATTAACCAGTTAATAAGTGCTCCATTTGGAACAACGGTTTGTAGTGTGTCCATGATAATAAAAAATACGGTTGATAATGTGATACTATAAGCGGCTATTCGCCACATGTAGCGATAAGGAAGGGTCTTCTGAACAATTCTCACAATCATTATACCGAGTAAGGCAATAATGGAAATTTCTATTAAGCGCATGGCTATAGAAAATAAATACAGTACAATAGCGACGATACTAATTAATATGATTAACCAAGAATCTGCCGCTTGTATTAATTCAATAACAGTTGATTTATCAATATTGATATCACCGAGCATACTATAGCTATAGGATTGTTGATTGTTTCCGCTAATAAACACCAATTCGTCTTGTAGAATGGCAATGGTATCATTTGTTTGCAATATTTCATCTTTCTTTACAATATTATTTGAGTCAAAAATAATGGTCACACCATCATTCTCAACAGTAATAGGTGCTGTTTCATTTGCTTGTAATGTCCCATTAGCAATCTCAAATTCAGGCAAATCATCCGTTATTGTTGATTCCATTGATTGTACACCATTAAAGACGGATGTACTGAGAAAAAAAATAGTGGGGATAATGGATAGGAAAGTGAGAAAAAAAACATAACCTATTGTCTTTCCTATACCTTGCTGACGAAAGGTTGCAATGTCTTTTGGAGAATAAATGCTTCTTATAAATTGTTTAATGATATTCAAAAATTTTCCACGTCCTTACTTGTCATTATTCTATTTATTTTAACGACAATACTTTCGTCATACAAGAATAATAAGTTTTTTGAATAATTAACCTTTTGTCATCTAATTGTAACATAAGAGAAAAATATTAAAGGTTTGTAAATTTAACCGTTACACTATTTACATTAATAGAGAAAGCTTTAATAATAGTGTGGGGTTTACATTTAGTGTTGAAAAACTTTCTAGGGGTTGAATAGCTTGGAATTAGATATTCAAAAGATGATA
Source organism: Cytobacillus kochii (assembly GCF_020171845.1). GTDB lineage: Bacteria > Bacillota > Bacilli > Bacillales > Cytobacillaceae > Cytobacillus > Cytobacillus kochii. The sequence goes on from NZ_JAIVAM010000003.1 coordinate 340,756, forward strand.
TTTGAGTTTGTCGGTGGATTAGGTATTTTCCTTCTCGGGATAAAAACGATGGGAGATGGTCTACAAAAGTCAGCTGGAGATCGTCTTAGAGATATTTTGGATAAATTCACCACAAACCCATTAATGGGTGTTTTAGCAGGAATGTTAGTAACGATGCTTATTCAAAGTAGTTCAGCAACGACGGTGTTAACAGTAGGATTAGTTAGCGCTGGGTTTATGAATCTACGTCAAGCAATAGGCGTAATTATGGGTGCGAATATTGGGACAACCTTTACAGCGTTTATAATTGGTCTAGATATTGGTGAATATGCGTTACCAATCCTAGCGATTGGGGTATTATGCTTAGTATTCTTTAAAAATAACCGTATGCAAAACATTGGGTCTATTATATTTGGTTTTGGAGCATTGTTTTATGGATTAGAGTTAATGGGCGGTGGTATGAAACCGTTAAGTAACTTACAAAGCTTTCATGACCTGACAGTTAGTATGAGTGAGATTCCAGTATTAGGTGTTCTTGTGGGAACTGTGCTTACAGTTATTGTACAAAGCTCAAGTGCGACAATTGGAATATTGCAAGGTTTATTTTCTGAAGGGTTAATTAGCTTAGATGCAGCTCTTCCAGTTTTATTTGGAGATAATATTGGTACAACGATAACTGCTATTTTAGCTTCACTTGGGGCTACTGTGGCAGCTAAACGAGCAGCGCTAGTCCACGTGACGTTTAATTTAATTGGAGCTACGATCTTTTTAATATTACTGCATCCTTTTACTTTATTGGTTGAAATGTTCCAAGCGAATCTTGGACTGAATCCAGAGCTGACAATTGCGTTCGCTCATGGAACATTTAATATTACTAACACGTTGATTCAACTGCCATTTGTGGCTGTTCTGGCGTATATTGTAACGAAGCTTATACCGGGTGAAGATACAGTGATTGAGCAAAAAGCCAAACATTTAGACGCTGTTTTTATTCAACAATCGCCATCCATTGCTCTTGGACAAGCGAAAGAAGAGGTACTTCGAATGGGTCAATTTGCTGTTGAAGGATTAAATGAAACACGATCATTTTTAATAGATGGTTCGCCTAAACATGGTGAAAAAGCTTATCAAATCGAAAGTGCGATAAACAATCTGGACAGACAAATTACAGATTATCTTATTCAGCTTTCTAGAAGTTCTTTATCTAATAACGAATCGTCTGAACATACGGTTCTAATGGATACGATTCGAGATATTGAAAGAATGGGTGACCATTTCGAAAATATCGTTGAATTAATGGATTATAAGAAAGCAAATAAGGTAAGTATTACGGAATCCGCTATGAAAGATTTAGATGATATGTTCCAATTAACGATCTCTACGGTTTCTGAAGCATTAGAAGCGCTAGACCATAATGATAAAGAAGCAGCACAACATGTTGTACAAAAAGAAGATCAAATAGATAAAATGGAACGTAAATTACGTAAACAGCATATCATTCGCTTAAGTGAAGGAGTATGTTCTGGACAAGCAGGGATTGTATATGTGGATATCTTAAGTAATCTCGAACGAATCGGTGATCATGCAGTTAATATTGCAGAGGCTGTATTAGGCGAAGATTGAGTATTATAAAGAGGTAAGGATGGGTTCCTTACCTCTTTTTTTAAAATCTTTCGATGGAAAAGATAACATTTTAATGTTTTAATTATGGCGAGACTATGAGAAGTTTTTGTTATGAATAGGAGGGAACGGTTATGGATATTTTAGCTTGGGCAATCATTATCATCTTATTTGTTATAGCTTTTATCGGATTGATATATCCAATTATCCCGAGTGTACTTTTTATTGCTGCTGGCTTTATTGTTTATGGATTATTCTATTCCTTTGAACCTTTTGGTGTACTGTTTTGGTCCATCCAAATTTTATTTGTAATATTACTATTTGGTGCCGACTATATCTCCAATATGGTTGGTGTGAAAAAATATGGTGGGACAAAAGCTGGAATATGGGGAAGCACTATTGGAATACTAGTAGGGCCTTTTGTTATCCCGGTGGCAGGTATATTACTTGGACCGATAGTCGGGGCAATTATCGCAGAATTAATTGTACATCGTCGCCCATTTAAGGAAGCAGTTTTAGTTGGATTTGGGTCACTTGTAGGATTCATAAGTAGCATCATTACTAAAGGAATTGTTCAAGTAGTGATGATTATCTATTTCTTATTTGTTGTTCTATAAAAAAATTAATTTTTATGTTTGATTCTATGGCAAAGTGGTATAGAAAATATAAGAAGACATTTTAATGATGTCTGCATATGATTATATTTTTAGTAGGAGGAATGTTTACATGGCTTATGAACTACCGAAATTACCGTATGCTTATGATGCTTTAGAACCTCATATCGACAAGGAAACAATGAATATCCATCATACGAAACACCATAATACTTATGTAACTAACTTGAATAATGCAATTGAAGGAAAAAGTGCATACGCATCGAAAAGTGTAGAAGAATTAATTACCCATATAAATGATATTCCTGAAGATATCCGTACAGCTGTCAGAAATAATGGCGGTGGACATGCCAACCATTCTTTATTCTGGCAAGTTCTTTCACCAAATGGTGGGGGTACACCAACAGGCGATTTAGGAGATGCGATAGCTAGTAAATTTGGTAGCTTTGACGACTTCAAGGATGAATTTGCTAAAGCAGCTACTGGTCGCTTCGGATCGGGTTGGGCATGGTTAGTTGTTGATAATGGGGAATTAGCCATAACGAGCACACCTAATCAAGACTCACCATTAATGGAAGGCAAAACACCCCTTCTTGGGCTAGATGTTTGGGAACATGCTTATTATTTAAACTATCAAAACAAACGTCCTGAGTATATTAAAGCATTTTGGAATGTTGTTAATTGGGACGAAGTAGGCAGAAGATATCAAGAAGCGAAGTAAAAGCTAAATGAAAATATATAATAGTAAAAAAAGCGCTATTCATTGGAATAGTGCTTTTTTACATTTCTGTTCGATAAATGTCACTCCTTCCTAATGTATGGGATTCAATTGTTAGACATAATTGTTTCTTTATAAAAAGACCAAGCGACATGAAATATTTTTCCAATGGGGATCTTCCTTTTCTTGCATAACTCCATCGTTTTTGAAGGAGACTATTTGTAGAATCGAAGGGGAGTTTTTTTATGAGTAAATTGCAGAGAGTGATTGGAAATATTGAGCCGACCAGAGACCTTGTTTTGTTGCTGCTAATTGGAGGATTATATTCCTTAAGTGTTGCGTTATCCAATACTTTTGTGAATATTTTTTTGTGGAAGCAATCTGGTGAATACGTGGATTTAGGCTTATATAACCTCGCTGCTGTTGTTCTGCAACCTATTGCATTTATTATTGCGGGCAAATGGGCGAAAAAAGTAGATCGTGTTATTGTTCTAAGGTTAGGGGTTATATTTCTTGCCTTCTTTTATATTTCTGTGCTTCTTGTAGGGGATAAAGCGTCGTCATATCTCCTTTTATTAGGTTCTTTATTAGGTATAGGTTCTGGTTTTTATTGGCTTGCTTTTAATGTATTAACATTTGAAATAACGGATCCAGAAAATCGAGACTTTTTTAATGGTTTTCTCGGGTTACTTTCATCATTTGGTGGTATGATTGGACCTATTTCTGCCGGTTTAATTATTTCAAAAATGAAGGCGTATACTGGTTATTCAGTCATTTTTGGAATTTCATTAGCTTTGTTCGCGATTGCCGTATTTTTAAGTTTTTCTATTAAAAGACGTCCAGCAAATGGAAAGTATTTTTTTAAGCGGATTATTAAGGAACGAAAGTATAATAAAAATTGGAAGAGGATTACAAATGCCCATTTTTTCCAAGGGTTTCGTGAAGGTACATATGCGTTTGTCGTTTCTGTCTTTGTGTTTATAGCTACGGGGAGCGAATTAGCACTTGGTACATTCGGATTAATAAATTCAGGTATTGCATTAGTTTGTTATTATATTGCTTCAAGGTGGATTAAGAAAGAGCATAGGAAAAGAGCAGTATTAGTTGGAGGTGTGTTATTATTTCTGTCAATTTTCCTGTTAGTATTTCATATAACCTACGTTAACCTTTTGCTTTATGCTGCATTAATTGCCATCGCATATCCTTTATTACTCGTTCCTTATTCTTCAATGACTTATGATGTAATAGGCACAGCGTGGAAAGCAGCAGAAATGAGAATTGAATATATTGTTGTCAGGGAATTATTCTTGAACATCGGTAGAGTATTATCTTTGTTGTTCTTTATAGTGGGTGTAATCTATTTTGATGATCATGTGATCTTGCCGATATTGCTAGTAATATTAGGTGTTGGGCATAGTATGATCTATTTCTTTATTAAGAATATCGAATGATGTGAAAAAAAATATTCAAAATAACTATCATTTCCTTATAGTTATGAATAGAATTATTTTTGGTTTTCTTTTAAAATAAGTATATGTAATTAAGAGGGAAGTGTGGTTTTAGCAATTGAATAAGAAGAAAAAGAAGAATCGTGTGTCCTTTCGGTTGAACATGCTTTTCTTAATTGTCTTTGTGTTGTTCTCTGTACTTATTTTTAGATTAGGGTTTGTTCAGATTGTCTACGGTGATGACTATAAACGAGAAATAGAACGAACAGAAGAAATCACTGTAAATAACCCTGTACCTAGGGGAAAGATGTTTGATAGTACAGGAAAGATTATTGTCGATAATATCCCGCAGAATGCCATTACATATACGAATAATGGAGCTAGTCAAGAGGAAATGCTTGATACTGCTGAGAAATTAGCGGAACTAATTGAAAAAGAGACAGAAAAAGTCACGGAACGAGATGAAAAAGATTATTGGATTATGATTAATCCTGATCGCGCGGATGAAAAGGTAACAGAGAAAGAAAAGCAAAATATTCGCGAGGACGAAGAAGCTGATTACGATAAAGATGTCTATCAATTAACATTAGATCGTATTACGGAAGAAGAATTGGATGAACTGACAGAAGACGACTTGGAAGTGCTTGCTATCTATCGAGAGTTCTCTAGTGGGTATGCCTTTACACCACAAGTTGTTAAAAATGATGGAGTAACTGCAAAGGAATTCGCCCTAGTAAGCGAAAATTTAGATTATCTTCCAGGGGTTGACACAACAACTGATTGGGACCGTTACTATGCTTTTGATAATACATTGAAATCTGTCCTTGGATCTGTTTCGTCTTCTGAAGAAGGTATTCCGAAAGAAATGCTTGATTACTATTTAGCAAGAGATTATTCAAGAAATGACCGTGTAGGTAAAAGTTATCTTGAATATCAATACGAAGAAGTCCTCCATGGTCAAAAAGCCAAAGTAAAAAATGTCACTGATAAAGGTGGTACGATTCTAGAAACGGTGACAATTTCAGAAGGGCAGCGGGGGAAAGATTTAGTATTAAGTGTCGATATGGATTTACAATTAGCAACAGAAAAAATCATTGAAGAAGAGTTGCGTGCGGCTAAACAAACTGGAGGAACCAGTCTTTTAGATAGAGCCTATGTCGTGTTAATGGATCCGTATAGCGGCGAAATCTTAACAATGGCTGGTAGAAGGCTTGTGAAAGATGAGGAAACAGGCCAAACAAGAATGACAGATGATGCATTAGGAAATATTACGACCACTTATAATGCCGGTTCCGTAGTCAAAGGGGCTACGATTCTTACGGGCTATAAGGAAGGCGTGATTCAGCCTGGTACAGTAATTAATGACCAGCCACTAAAAATTGCTGGTACACCTGTAAAAAAATCATGGAAAACGTTCGGACCAATTAGTGATTTGTATGCATTAAGGGTTTCATCCAATGTGTATATGTTTGAAACAGCCATTCGAATTGGAGGCGGCACATATCGCTATAATAAATCATTGCCGTTAGATCCTAAAGGGTTTGATACAATCAGAGAATCGTTTGCTCAGTTTGGTTTAGGCGTTAGAACAGGGATTGATCTACCAAATGAACAAACAGGATTTAAAGGAATGAGTCAACTCCCTGGATTTATGTTGGACTTAGTGATTGGACAGTATGATACGTACTCTAATATGCAGCTCGTGCAATATGTGTCCACGATTGCTAACGGCGGGAATAGAATGGAGCCTCATGTAGTAAAAGAAATTAGGGAACCTTTATTAGAAAATGAAGAATTAGGCCCTATTGTAGAAGAAATATCGCCGAAAGTTCTTAATAAACTTGATATGGATGCTTCTTGGATTGAACGTGTAAAAGAGGGCTTCCGTCAAGTTGCACAAGAACAACAAGGTACGGCACTATCCTTCTTTGGTGATAAAGAGTATGACCCTGCAGGTAAAACAGGTACAGCAGAGGCTTTCTATGATGGACCACTACGTAGCAATTATGATGAGCCACCTGAAGTAATGAATATCAGCTATGTTGGTTATGCACCTTCTGATAAACCAGAAGTGGCAATTGCGGTCATGGTCCCTTGGGCCTATGAAGGTGGAAGTGGCCATAAAGCAAATATGATTATTGCCGAACGCGTCATGGATGAATATTTTGAACTAAAAGAAGAACGTGCGAAAGAAGAAAGTAAGAAACCAGAAGATTTAACGAAGCAAGAAGTAATTGATGTTAACAAAGAAGAGGAAGAATAAGCTTGTGTGTTTTGAAAAACACAGGCATAACAGATATAAACTAACAATCAAACTCGGATTCACCCTTTTTTGAAGGATGAATCCGAGTTATTTTTATGCTTTTTGTTTTTAACATCAGTAATGAAAGAGGCAAAGAAGGCTGACAATCCTACACAACTACCTCTATATTTTCGTTCTTTTTACTAAGGAGTGCCTCGACTATTCCTATGTTTATTACCTCTGTGATTTACAGCATTGTTTGTTTGTAAGGTAATGTCACTCGATTCCTTAAAAATAAAAATGATATATGATTATCCCTGAATTTCACTTTACATTTCTTCACATTGGTTTACAGAATATTTACACGACATTTATTTCCTATTAACGTTTAGGTCTTATGATGGGTTTGTAGGACAAAACAACTGATTTTCTAGGGGGAATATTTCTAATGAAGAAACGATTCAAGTATGTGGCATCAACATTAATGATTGGTTCTGTTCTTGCTTTTACAACGGCATGTGGAGCAAATGGCGGTGCGAACAGTTCAAGTAATGGAGAGCAAACAACTAGTGAAGAAAATCAACAGTTACAAGGAGAAATCAAAATTGATGGCTCCTCTACAGTTTATCCTATTATGGAAGCTGTTGTTGAAGAATTCAGTATGGATCAGCCAGGCGTACAAGTATCAGTCGCTTCTTCTGGAACAGGTGGAGGATTTAAACAGTTTATAGCAGGAACAACGGATATCAGTAACGCATCAAGAGAAATTAAAGATGAAGAGAAAGCCCAGATTGAAGAAGCAGGAATTGAGTATTCAGAATTAAAGCTAGCCAACGATGGATTATCAATCGTTGTAAATAAAGAGAATGATTGGGTCGATTCACTTACTATCGAAGAATTGAAAGAATTATGGATCAATACGGGAGAAACAAAAAAATGGTCAGATATTAGACCAGAATGGCCAGATGAGGAAGTCAAATTTTATTCTCCAGGAACAGACTCCGGAACGTATGATTACTTTAATGAAATCATTCTGGAGGATGAGCCAATTGTCGAACAAGCGACACTATCAGAAGATGACAACATCCTTGTTCAAGGTGTAGCAGGGGACGAAAATGCCATTGGATTCTTTGGATTTGCTTATTATGTTGAGAATCAAGATAAGTTAAAAGTTGTTCCAATCGATGGTGGGAATGGTCCGGTAGAGCCGACTCATGACACGGTTGAATCAGGGGAGTATGCACCATTATCACGTCCTTTATATATCTACGTGAAAAATGATTCCCTAAAGAATGAAGAAACATATGAATTCGTTAAGTTCACATTAGAAAATGCGGGGGCACTTTCAGAAGATGTCGGTTATGTGAAATTAAAAGATGAAGAATATGAAACAGGGTTATCAACAATTGAAGATTTAAAATAAGTGTTTGAATGATGAAGAGAGATCATCATCGTAATGAAGGGGGGATCAACTATGAATATACAACAAGAAGAAAAAGCGTTTTCTGTGCAAGAACTTATACAACAAAAAAAATCTAAAAGTAAAAATAAACTGAAGTCAGAAAAGATTGTTCCAGTTATCTTATTATTAACTGCGATTGTGTCAGTATTAACGACGATTGGGATCGTTGTAACATTATTTGTGGAAACGACGACTTTTTTCAGTCACGTAAGTATCAAAGAATTTTTTACCGCACAAAAGTGGTATCCATTTTCTGAAACACAAGGCTCATATGGAATCCTACCACTTATTTCAGGAACGTTAAAAGTTGCTCTTATAGCTGCAGTTGTGGCAGTCCCGATTGGTCTCGCTGTAGCTATTTTCTTGAGTGAGTATGCGAGTGATCGAACAAGGAGAGTTATTAAACCTATTTTAGAAGTATTAGCAGGCGTACCTACTATCGTTTATGGGTTTTTTGCTCTCACTTTTGTGACACCAGTGCTTAGAGAAATGATCCCATCTCTGCAAATATTCAATGCGCTTAGCCCAGGGATTGTTATCGGGATTATGATTACACCGATGATTGCCTCATTATCAGAAGATGCCATGTCGTCTGTACCTAAAGTGATGAAAGAAGGGGCTTATGCATTAGGGGCAACAAAACTTGAAGTGGCCATTAAAATTGTTATACCTGCCGCTATTTCAGGTATTGTTGCTTCTATTGTATTAGCAATTTCAAGAGCAATAGGTGAAACAATGATTGTCGCTGTTGCAGGAGGCTCCACGCCTAACTTGAGCTTTGACGTGACAAGTAGTATTCAAACAATGACGGCTTATATTGTCCAAGTCAGTCAGGGAGATGCTGGATATGGCACGACCATCTATTATAGTATCTACGCAGTTGGATTTACATTGTTTATTTTCACCTTGTTCATGAATATGCTCGCCCAATTCATCTCCAAGCGCTTTAGGGAGGAATACTAGTATGAAATTAATTAATCATGATCAAGTACTAAAGAAAATGTCACCACGAAAATGGAAAAATTCCGTTTTTAAAGGTTTGTTCATGTTGGCGACTGCGTTTGCATTAGTGGTTCTTGCGATATTATTGTATCGCATTATCACTCAAGGAATTGGTTATTTAGACTGGCAGTTCTTGCAATCTTTACCTTCACGTGATCCAGAACAAGCGGGTATTAAAACAGCTTTAATAGGGACCATTTGGTTAATGGGTGTTGTTGCCCCTGTGACGCTTATACTTGGTGTAGGAACAGCCATTTACTTAGAGGAGTATGCGAGTAAAAATAAGTTTACCTCACTGATTCAGATTAATATATCTAACTTAGCAGGTGTCCCGTCGATTGTTTTTGGATTATTAGGATTAACGGTTTTTGTGAGAGCATTAACTTTAGGAACAAGTGTATTGGCCGCAGGCTTAACGATGAGTTTACTCGTATTACCAATCATAATCGTCGCGTCTCAAGAGGCGATTCGAAGTGTACCGATGGAATTAAGAGAAGCGTCATTTGGAATGGGAGCTAATAAATGGCAAACAATTGTAAGGGTGGTTATGCCGGCTGCATTACCTGGCATATTAACAGGAGCAATTTTAGCTCTCTCTAGAGCAATCGGGGAAACGGCACCATTAGTAGTGCTTGGTTTACCACTTTTCTTAGCGTTTTTACCTCAATCTGTTTTCGATATGTTTACTGTCTTACCAATGCAAATCTATAACTGGACGAGTAGACCGCAAGAAGAGTTTCATGCCGTTGCAGCGGGGGGCATTATTGTATTACTAGTAATGTTAATTGTGATGAATTCTATTGCTGTGTTGATCAGAAATAAATTCCAAAAAAGGTATTAAACGAGGAGTGGAGAATATGAGTACATTGGTTGCACCCAAAAAAGAAGCCGCCGATTCACTTGACAACTATAAAAATCTTAATGACAACAATAAAGTTTATCAAACAAAAGAATTAAATTTATGGTATGGAAGTAATCATGCATTAAAACAAATCAATTTAGATATTTATGAAAATGAAGTAACTGCGATTATCGGTCCATCAGGATGTGGTAAATCGACTTATATTAAAGCGTTGAACCGAATGATTGAAATGGTACCATCAGTAAAAACATCAGGAGAAATTCAATATCGTGGACGTAATATTTTTGATAAACGTTATGGTGTTGAAGAATTAAGAACAAAAGTGGGTATGGTGTTCCAAAAGCCGAATCCTTTTCCTAAATCTATCTATGAAAATGTTGTTTATGGTCCGAGAATTCATGGTATAAGAGATAAGAAAGTCCTGAATCAAATTGTTGAAAAAAGTTTAAAAGGGGCAGCGCTTTGGGATGAGGTAAAAGATAGATTGCAGGATAACGCTTATGGTTTATCAGGTGGTCAACAGCAGAGACTATGTATTGCAAGATGTTTGGCGATAGAGCCGGATGTTATTCTCATGGATGAACCTACCTCAGCGTTAGACCCGATTTCAACATTAAAGGTAGAAGAGCTTGTACAGGTATTAAAAAAAGAATATAGTATCATCATAGTGACTCATAATATGCAACAAGCAGCTAGGATATCTGACCGGACGGCCTTTTTCTTAAACGGTGAAGTTGTAGAGTTTGCAGAAACAGATAAAATCTTTTCTAATCCAACTGATAAGAGAACGGAAGATTATATTACCGGTAGATTCGGCTAATTAAGTAAAGGAGACTGATTATTTTGCCAGTACGAGAGAAGTTTGATGAAGAATTAGCAGTATTAAGAGGAAAATTATTAGACTTAGGTCATTTTGCTGAAGATGCCCTTTCTTTATCGATTCAGGCACTTGAGAATCATGATATTGAATTAGCTCTAGAGATCATGGAAAATGACAAAAAGGCAAACATATTGTACGAAGAAATTAATGACTATGCCATTTTATTAATTGCGAAACAACAACCAGTAGCTATTGACTTGCGAAGAATTATTGTCGCAATAAAGATAGCAACGGATATTGAGAGAATTGCTGATTTTGCTGTTAATATAGCTAAATCTGCTATTAGAATTGGGAAAGAAGACCATGTGAAACCAATTGTTCATATTAAACAAATGCATGCGATTTGTTTAACGATGTTAAACGATTCATTAACTGCTTTCAATGAAGAAGATCTAAAAAAAGCAAAAGCCGTTGCTGACATGGATGATGAAGTGGATGATTTATATGGGCAAACGATTGTTGATTTACTAAGAATAAGTGGGGAACAATCTGAGCGAATTCCGCAAATTACTCAATTATCTTTTGTTTGTAGATATTTAGAACGTGCAGCAGATCATGTCACAAACATTTCTGAGCATATCTTCTATTTAGTGAAAGGTAAGCAATTTGATTTGAATGATTGATAAAGTAACGAACCTCTTTCATCATAGAGGTTCGTTATTTTTATATAATAAGAACATGAATGTGAATCTTATTTATATAATTTAAAATTAGTTACTGATCCAACCACCGTCAACGACCAATTCTATTCCATTAACAAATTTAGATTCATCTGAAGCAAGGTATAAGTATGCATTTGCAATATCCATTGACTCTCCAGCATAAGGAGGTAATGGAGCTAAACCTTTATAGTTCTCTCCCATTTCTTCTTGTGTTTTAATTCCAGCTTTCTCAACCATACCTGTAAAGATTGCACCAGGATGTACGGAATTCACTCGGATGTTATCTTTTCCAAACCACTGAGCACCATGTTTAGTAAGTGCTCTAACTGCGCCTTTTGATGCACTGTACGCTGCGCCTTGTGCATCAGCGACTCCGCCCACAATTGCTGCAATGGAAGATGTATTAATAATTGACCCTTTGCCATTCTGTTGCATATAAGGTATAACGGATTTCATTCCAAGCCATACACCGGTTGTATTGATGGCCATCACTTTATTCCAATCATCTAATTCTGCTTCTAAAATTCCTTTTGCCATATGAATTCCTGCATTATTGACTAAAATATCAATTTTACCGTATTTTTCTATTGTCGTTTGAACGACATTTAACCATGATTCTTGGCTTGAAACATCTAATTTTAAGGCAATGGCTTCTCCACCATTATCAATAATCTCCGCAACCTTCACTTTTAAAGCATCTTCAACTATATCAGTTGCTACAACCTGAGCGCCTTCTTTTGCGAAAATTTGTGCACCTGCCAAACCCATTCCGCTAGCAGCACCAGTGATAATAGCCACTTTTCCAGTTAATCTACCCATATAAAAGTCCCCTTTAAATAATTATAGAATATAGCTTTTAAACATTGTTGTAATCGATTACAATACCACTATAATTATTTTTGTTTTCTTTAACAACCAACAAAAAAGTATATATTTGTTGGGGTTACACGGAGAGGTGGCTAAGTTAATGAGTAAAAATATAATGACTGAACAAAGGATTAAAGATGCTCTGGTTACATTATTACTACTAAAACCATTTCATAAAATTACAATAACTGACTTAACAACTACTGCAAATATTAATCGAAGCACCTATTATTACCATTACTATAGGAAAGAAGAAGTTCTAAAAGAAGTGATGGACGAAGCAATTGGGGACTTAATCGACAAGATGGAAAATAGTACTTTAAATCAACGAGATTATGAAATTGACCAAAGTGTTTTACCTTCTACAAAAGAATTATTTAACCATATATTTAAATATAGACATTATTATAAGTCACTATTACAAAGTGATGTTTCTTATACATTTGAAAATAAGTTTATAAAAGCACTTAAGCAATATGTTCATAATATTCAAATAGACTTTGGAGGAAATGATAAGTTTGTGATAGATCATCAATTATATACAAATTACCAGGCGTATACAGTTTTGGGGCTTATTAAGCATTGGATTGATACAGAGTTTGAAGAATCGCCCATTTATTTATCTGAACAACTAACATCTTTATTGCATGTAAAGGTAAATTCCGTATCATTTACTAGCAAAGGGAAATAAAGAAGTAGGAACTTTTTGTGACAAGCATACTCTTTTATTTAATAGATCAAGCGGGGGAATTGAGTGTCAATTTCTAAAAGAACTGATGTATTGAACGAAGTTCAGTAATCGTAACTATATTCTTCGGTAATTTAATAATAAAAAGGCTGTAATTAACTCTATTTTAAGAGTGTAATTGCAGCCAAGTCAGAAATATGGAGATAGAGGTTCGTTTTTTATGATTTGCTAAATAAATCAGCAAGCTCTTTATAAGACTGTTGATTATTCACTTGATATGTACCAACACGTAGCTTCTGACTATAATTGAATTCTTTTAAAAAGCTAGTAAAGTCCTCACTATATTCGATAATGCCTGCCTCTTCAAGTTGCTGCGCAATCTCTTGCGGAAGCATACCGCTCTCGATTTTAATTTCTGTTGTAATGGTAGTCTCTTCTTTAGGTACTTCTTCCTGTTGTTTATCAAGTTCTAATTTTTCTTCAATGAGTTTATCAATCTCATCATCCGTCAAAACATGAAAACCTTGTTCTTTTACATAAGCCTGAGCCGCTGTCTTATCAATCATTTGCTTGTTCTCTTCATTCATAAGCATATAACCAATAAGAAGAATGAATGCGGTACAAAAAACACCAGCTGAAAAGCCTCTTAAAACATATTTTTTCATACCTTTTCACCTTTAAGTTGACTAGCTGTGATAATGGCCAATACTTCATCTTCTAATAAAGAAGATTGCTTAGCGATTTGCTCTGTGGAAAGTCCCTGCTTATGAAGTAAAAGTACCTGATTTTTTATAATTTCATGAACTTCCTTCTTCTTAGGTCTAGATAACCCAGTGTCATTCGGAAGTTTGATTTCGTCTATCAGTAATTCTTCTTCTAACAGCTTTAATTTTTTCTTTATTTGATACGTTTCTTTTACATGTTGGATAGATAGTTGGTCAATCTCATCCTTTAAGGAACGGTAAGGATCTTTAAGAAAAAAGGATAAAATAAATAGCAGTAAAGCGATAACTAATAAAACAGCAAATATATATATAATGATTCTCACCTCAAAGCTTTAATATCAAAGTTATTCTACCATAAATATCGACAAGTCGTGCTAACTTTGAAGAATCTCCTATAGAATTTGTCGAGTAAGTGATCATAGTTTCTGTCGAATGAATGAAGAAATAAGTCGGTGAAGAAAAAATGCTTATCATAATAACAAGTGTAGCGATAGATAGCATAAACCGACAAAATCTGTTTATTGTGGGCTTGGCCATTCAGTGCTAACATTAATGTATAGAATAATCTGACAAGGAGAATGGTTCGAAAAATGGAAAGTAAACAGAATCACATGATACATTCGTCAGGATTATTACCTTTAAAAACTGAAATTATCAACAAAGATATTTATATTAGTTGGAAGGTTAGGCAAGAAAAGTATGACATCCTCTCGCTCTACTACAACAAAGATATAAGAAGCTGCTTACAGGTAATTCAGCTTCAATCATACAGTAAAAATCATTCCGATCTATATGAGTTTTTTATTCCACCATACCAATCGATGAGGATCATTAGAAACGCCATTAAAACAGAATATCACTCTTACCGCATCACCCTTTGTTTGAAACTAATGGATGACAATTACCTCCCTTTACTTACTACTGAGATAGGTAGTGGAGCGGGAACTGTCAAGTTATCATCAGAAATAAATGCTGACTGGATCCATCAAGTGTGTGGGTATAGTTATTATGAAGTGAAGCAATGATGGGGAGTATTCTACTGTTAACTTGGGAATACCCACCGTATATTGTTGGTGGCCTTGGTCGCCATGTAAGTGAATTAGCCAGATCACTCGCACAAGAAAAGGTGTCCGTTCATGTGCTAACAGTGAAAAGGGATGAAGTTGATGAAGAATTTGAAGTGCAAAATAATGTAGTCATTCATCGTGTAGCACCGCTTATGCAAACGGGATCATTTCTTCATTGGGTTGCTTCGGTGAATTTAGCAATGGAAGAGAAAGCAAGAGCTTTGATTGAGCAAAATGATATAGATATGATTCATGCCCATGATTGGATAGTTGCAGCGAGCAGCATCATTTTAAAAAGGCGAATGGATATACCGCTTATCGCTACTATTCATTCGACTGAGGCAGGTAGACATAATGGAATTCATACAGAGAGTCAAAGCTTTATCGATAGACAAGAAAAATTATTAATGGCATATGCCGATCACCTTGTAGTTTGTAGTCATTTTATGAGAAATGAGTTACTACATAAATACCAACAGCCATCTTCGACCATTTCCATCATTCCAAATGGCGTAAGTAAGCCGATGAAAAAAGATAGGAACCTACAATTTCATTTTGCCCAACATAGACCATACCTCTTTTCGCTGGGGAGGATGGTAGAAGAGAAGGGGTTCGATATTCTTATCGCACTTGCTGAAAAGTTAAAGAGAAAAAATACAAACTTAAAAATCATTGTCGCTGGGGAAGGCCCGTTATTATCGTATTACAGACAAAAAGTTCCTGCTAAACAAATCGATGAATGGATTCAATTTATTGGTTTTGTTGACGAATATGAGCGTGACAACTGGATGGCATATGCTAGCTTAGCTATTTTCCCTAGTTTGTACGAACCATTTGGAATAGTTGCTTTAGAAGCGATGGCAGCTGGACTACCAGTAGTTTTAGCTAAAACTGGCGGGTTCATTGAAATGATTGTTGAAAATGAGTCGGGGGTTTTTTTCGATCCTCTAGATGTAGTAAATCTTGAAAGAAAAATAGATTCTCTACTTTCAGAACCTAACTTTAGAAGCCAAATCGTCAGTGCAGCTCAAAAAAGAATCAAGACAGAATTTAGCTGGCAATCGGTAGCGAAACAAACGTTAAAGGTGTATAGAAATCACGGACGAGTCAATAAATTCCAAAGAAAAGGTGATTAAAGTGAAAATAATTGAGCAAACGCCTTACACAACTGAATATTGGAATCAGTCGAATCAGGAAAACTTATTGCATCAAACGTTAGGTATCGCCGTTGGTAAAAGTGTTTATTGGATTGAAATGAATGATATGGCGGAAGGAAGAGAATATCAAGTAGAAGGTTTATCGATACGTACAGAAAAGCTGAGAATCGGTCATCATATTTCTATGTTAAATTTCAACATTTACAATGAACTATCTACGAGTAAAGAGATAAAAGTACTTATGGCGCATAGTAATCCAAGAGAGTGTGACTACCAGATTTCTTTTATATCTCCGATTGAACACTTGATATATCATATGATCGATCGCCAATTATTCTTAGTGAATGGTCATTTGAACGGGGTGAAAATGAAGGAAAACACAGTGATGCAACAAGCACAAGTGGAAAATAACAAAATATGGTCATATGGCAAAGGCGGAAAACAAACATTATCATACAATCCAATAGGAAAAGGAAAGGTAGTTAGTTTATGTGGGGATACAGTTAAAATAACAGGAAAATCTGCTATTGACGGACAAGCTTGGTCAATTACAGATGATTGTCAAAAACAGCTTTTACAAGTAAATCAAACACTTTTAAAAAAACATACTAGCATTTCAAACTAAAAAGTGATATTATATAAAAGTCGTATGAAACGAACTAGTGCTTAGTAGTTTGGAGGGAAATGACATGCGTGTAAATATTACGTTAGCTTGCACAGAATGCGGAGATCGTAACTATATTTCTAAAAAAAATAAAAGAAACAATCCAGATCGTCTTGAGCTAAAAAAATACTGCCCAAGAGAAAAGCGTTCTACAACACACCGTGAGACAAAATAAGCAGTAGGTAGATTCCTGCTGCTTTTTTTGTCTCTTTTTTTATGGTTTCATCACAGGGGTGATGCCGGGAAAGGTGCGAGAGGTCAAATTACGAGCAATGGTTGTTACTTCATATGTTTAGATTGGAACTAATATTTTTATAAGACAAGTGTGTTTTTTATAAATAGACGTATAGGAGAGTTAAAAGGTGGATAAAAAACAACTGAGAAAGATGATTATGCAACAATTAACAGAAATGCCTAGTGAACAATATACATCACAATCAGAAAAATTAGCATCGCAATTATTCCTCACATCTCATTGGCAACAATCCAAAGTAGTTGCCCTTACAATATCACGCTTTCCAGAAGTCGATACTTTTCCAATTATTAATAAGGCTTGGTCAGAAGGAAAACAAGTGGCTATTCCAAAATGCTTACCAAAAACGAGGGAAATGGATTTCAGGATTTTTTCAAGTTATGACAACTTAGAAGTCGTTTATTCTGGATTACAAGAACCAGTAGTAGACAAAACAAAGAGGGTTCGGCCTTGTGAAATTGATTTATTAATAGTTCCAGGCGTTGGTTATACATTAAAGGGTGATCGTATTGGTTTTGGAGGCGGGTATTATGATCGTTATTTAGTGGATTATAGCGGCTTTACACTTTCATTAGCTTTCCAAGAGCAAGTGGTTAATAATATACCAATAGATCATCATGATTTACCTGTTCAAAAGATTATTACAATAATGGAGTGAAAGAATTGATATTTATTTTTCTTGTACTCATTGCCGCCTTTTTAGGCTATCTCCTTCAACTTCTTACAATGTCAGGCACCATAGCAGCAATTGTTGTAGGTGTATTGATTAACTTAGGTTTTGGATGGAAGGGACTGCTGCTTCTTGGCTTCTTTTTCACTAGTTCAAGCTTATTGTCTAAATACAAGAAAAAGCAGAAGCAACAAATCGAAGCACGCCATGAAAAAGGGTCTACTAGAGATTGGCAGCAAGTGGTTGCTAATGGTGGGTTACCTGCATTATTTAGTGTGCTTTTTATTATTTTTCCTTCTCCCATTTTTTTTATTGCTTTTACGATAACCATTGCGAGTGCGAATTCAGACACTTGGGCCTCAGAGATAGGTTCTTTAAGTAAAAGAAGACCTTTGTCAATTAAGCATTTTAAGCAGGTAGAACCTGGTACTTCAGGAGCAATGAGTTTTCTCGGAACCTTTGCTGCAATAATGGGTTCCTTCTCTATTGCTATTATTGCTATGTTGTCCTATTCATTATCTTTTTCCACCCTGTTTATTATATTTGTCTTTGGTTTCCTCGGAAATATCTTGGATACCTTATTAGGTGCCTTCATACAGGTAACCTATCGTTGTCCGTCTTGTGAGATGGTGGTCGAATCGAAATGGCATTGTAATCGTAAAACGGTATATATGAGCGGTAACACAATAGTTAATAATGACCTTGTTAACCTTTCATCGTGTGCTCTTGCGAGTATATTAGGTGTTTTGTTCTTTGTGACTGTAGCAGGTGGATAATTGCAGAGAATGATTCGCATAATAGTGATAGACAGGAGGGAATGAAATGGGAAAAATAATGACTTTGATACTGTTTGTATTGTCAGGTGTTTTCATTTATCAGTATCGTTATCGCCTAGTTGGTCTTTTAGCGAGACAAAATTTTATCATTGCTACCGTATTAAATTGCCCTTTTTTAAGAGAGAGAGCAATGAAGCTAGTTTTTCCTCAACCACAATATAATGATGAACGTTTATAACAATGTTACTTTTTGGCCCTGTTTATATAAGGGCTTTTTATTTTGTTAAAAAGAAACATTGACTATAATAAGATATATAACTGTAAGGATGTGAGAAAACAGTGCATAGTAAGGAAGCTTATTTATTTTGGTCATTGGCCAATCATCTGCTACATCAAGAAGAATATCGCTTCATTCAGCTTTCTGAAAAACAAGATGAACTCTGGATTGAGAAGTTAGAGAATAAACAGACAAAAATCATTCGTTTGCTAAGGAAGGATTTAGATTGGAGTAACTGGTTACAAAGAGATATAGAATCAGTTGCCTTTAATGGTGAGCGTATTCGAAAACAAGTAAGGCATAGAGAAATGACTGTGCTCAATATATATATTTCACCATTTGTACCTGTTGACGACTATGAGGATAAGCTTAATAAGCCCTTTCAGCATTCTAAACTGGAGAAGACAACGGTTGAATCTGTCATTATGACTATGGATAGTCTAGAAGAGGTAGCTAAACAGCTGCAGCAACACTTTATGAAACCTCTTCTCTTCTTAGAAGAACCATCTGATGAAATTGATGAACAAGTAATCGAAAACTTAAAAAAACAGACATTATGGCTAGCAGCAAATAAAGCGAAAGAAGAAAAAGAGGTTTTTAATCAAGGTAAGCCCATATTTACATATCTATTTATTGTGCTACAAGTCCTAGCTTTTCTTTGGTTGGAGTGGAAAGGTGGAAGTACAAATACCTCGGTGCTGATTGAAAGTGGAGCAAAATATAATCCACTTATTTTGGCAGGTGAGTGGTGGCGTTTTTTTACACCGATCATTTTACATATTGGTTTCCTGCATTTATTGATGAATACTCTTGCTCTTTTTTATTTAGGCTCTGCTGTTGAACGAATAATGGGCAATACAAGGTTTATAGTTATTTACTTGTTATCTGGTTTTATGGGTTCATTGCTTAGTTTTATTACTAGTCCCAACGTATCAGCTGGAGCGAGCGGAGCGATATTTGGCTGTTTTGGAGCGTTGCTTTTCTTTGGAATATTGAAACCCAAATTATTTTTCCGCACAATGGGTATGAACATTATCATTGTTCTTGTGTTTAACCTTGCATTAGGCTTTATGATACCAGGAATTGATAACGCTGGTCATATTGGTGGTTTAATTGGCGGGTTCTTAGCAACGGGAATCGTTCTTTTGCCTAAGAAGAGAAACAGGATTGCTCAACTATTGATAGCTTGTTTCACGGCTCTTCTCATAAGTGGAGGACTCTATTATGGCTTTCACTTCCCTAATGATCAAACACAAGAAGAGATGGCTTTGATTGAAGCACAAACTTATTTAGAAAAAGAAAATTACTCAATGATGATTAAAGAGCTTACTCCGTTTGATAAAGAAGGTGCAACCGCACAAACTTATTTTTTATTGTCCTATGCGGAAATTCAAATAGGGGAAACAGAGAAAGCGAAGCGTCATTTGCATCTTGCTATTGAAGTAAACGAACAATTCCATGAAGCTTACTATAATCTTTCCTTATTATATTTAAGGGAAGGCCATACGGATGAAGCGAAAAAGTATCTTGATCAAGCTGTAGAATTACACGACTCAGAAGACTATCGGCAGCTACAAGACAATTTAAATGAAAACAAATAAGATATTTCGACAGGAAGGGAATATTTCCTAGGAAATTCTACATCTTTTCTTAGAAACTTAAAAAACTTGTTGTTTAACATAAAGTAAAAGGAATCAACCTCTTAGGAGGGTATGATTCCTTTTTAGTATGTCTATGATGTTTGTTAGGAATATATTTGAGAGGTGAACTCATGGAAACAAACAAACATCATAAAGTATCTAAGGAATTGATTAACAATACATCATATTTAAAAGAAGCATTAGCAGTCGGAAAAAACTTTGATGTGTTACAAATAGATGTGGAATATACTGGGATTGACATGGCAATCTATTTGGTTGATGGCTTTGCTAAAGATGATATTATGAATCGGTTAATGGAATTTCTTGCTCAGCTTGGAAGAGAACAATTAGAAGAGGATACTGTTCCGAAGCTAATGAAGAGATATATCCCTTATATCGAAATTGCTACAGAAAGTGATCTGGATGCAATTGTTGATGCTGTATTAGCTGGTCAAACGGCATTGGTCATTGATGGAGCAGATGAAGCGATATTAATTGATACAAGGACTTACCCGGCCCGCGGCCCAGAAGAGCCTGATATTGAAAGGGTTGTAAGAGGCGCAAGGGATGGCTATGTTGAAACATTAGTTTTTAATACAGCACTAACGAGGAGGCGCGTAAGAGATCGGACGTTAAGAATGGAGTATTTACAAATCGGTAGACGTTCAAAAACTGATATTGTCATTACATATATTGAAGATATTGCAGACCCTGAGTTGGTCAATAAAATAAAAGATAGTGTATCTAAAATTGATACAGATGGCTTACCGATGGCCGAGAAGACAATTGAAGAATATATTTCTGGTCAGCATTGGAATCCTTATCCGATGGTTAGGTATACAGAGAGACCGGACACAGCAGCTTCGCATTTATTTGAGGGTCATGTATGTATCATTGTGGATGGTTCACCGAGTGTAATTATAACCCCGACTACGTTCTGGCATCATTTGCAGCATGCAGAGGAATATCGAAACAAACCGATTATTGGTGCTTATTTAAAATTCGTTCGCTTTATTTCTGTATGGGCTTCGTTGTTCCTTTTACCTATTTGGTTCTTATTTGCTGCAAATCCAAGTTTATTACCAGATTCCCTATCATTTATAGGACCAGAGGAGGCAGGGAAAATCCCTTTGATTTTGCAAATCTTAATTATTGAGGTAGGTATTGATATGCTGAGGATGGCCTCCATTCATACCCCCTCGAGTCTTGCTACTGCTCTCGGCTTAGTAGCGGCACTCATGATTGGTGATTTGGCTGTTTCAGTTGGCTTATTTACAAGTGAGGTCGTTCTTTATTTTGCCATTGTAGCAATTGGTACGTTTGCAACACCAAGTTACGAATTAGGATTAGCTAATCGAATTGTCCGTATTGTATTATTATTACTGACAAGTGTATTTCATATGTATGGTTTTATCATCGGTATTACACTATTTGTCATTTGGTTATCTAAAATGAAGTCTTTCGGCGTCCCTTATTTATGGCCGTTTATTCCCTTTAACCTAAGAGCCTTTAGAGATGTCCTTTTACGTTCACCAATGCCTTTGAAAAATAGACGTCCGAGAATGTTGCATCCGAAAGATCCAGATAGATAAATGATCACTTTTCTTTTGATCGTTAGAATTACTCTTTCTCTCATGTTTTAATGATTGAGGAAGAGTTTTTTTTCGTTTATACTTTGCTTTATGAAAGAAAGAATCGAGGGAATGAATGTGAAAAGTTTTTATGATGTACAACAGTTGTTAAAAGCATATGGTGCCATTATTTATATGGGTGAACGTTTATTGGATATTGAAATGATGGAGCTTGAAGTGAGTGAATTATATAAAGCAAAAATAATTGAAGTAGATACCTATCGAGATGCTTTATTAGTCTTAAGGGCTGAGAGAGAAAAAGAGAGAAAGAAAACAAGAGAATAGTTGCTCATTACTTCTCTAGGGGGTGTTGTTTTGTTTGTTGGTGTGGATATAGGGGGTACAACAATTAAATTTGCTTTTGTTAACGAGAATGGCGACATTCACTTAAAATGGCAAGAAAAGACAAAGCAGAATTATACAGACAACAGTTTAGCAGAGCAAATAACCACTTCAATTGAACATCATAGAAAGAGGGCGCAAATAAAAAAAGAGCAGATTTTATCTGTTGGAGTCGGTGCCCCAGGACCGGTAGATAGCAAAAATGGAATTTTACTTTCAGCAACA
Source organism: Cytobacillus kochii (assembly GCF_020171845.1). Classification (GTDB taxonomy): domain Bacteria; phylum Bacillota; class Bacilli; order Bacillales; family Cytobacillaceae; genus Cytobacillus; species Cytobacillus kochii. The sequence continues at coordinate 363,227 of NZ_JAIVAM010000003.1, forward strand.
AATATAAATTTGTCACCTCATTACCGCTTACAAAAAGAACTATCAGATTACATGGCGCTTCCAGTGATATTAGAAAATGATGCCAACTGTGCAGTGTTAGGCGAACGCTGGGTTGGTAGCGGAATTGGCTACAAAGACATTGTACTTTTAACAATTGGTACTGGTATCGGTGGTGGCATTATTAGTAATGGTCAGTTAACGCGTGGGAATGGGGGTTCTGCTGGTGAAATAGGCCATATCAAGGCCGTTTCTTCTTATGGCGTGCGATGTAATTGTGGAAAATGGGGTTGTCTTGAAACGGTTGCCTCAGCTACTGGAATAGTACGTGTGGCTAAAGAAATCATTGATTCTAACAAGAACACATTATTAGTTGACCATTTATCAGTTCAGAATATCTTTCACTTTGCAGGTAAGAATGACATAGTTGCTAAGGAAGTGGTTCAAAGAACAATGAAGCCATTAGGCATTGCCTTAGCGAATGTAGCAGCAATACTAAACCCTGAGGTGATTATAATCGGTGGCGGGGTTTCTCAAGCCGGGAAATTATTGCTAGAGCCATTACAATCCTATTATGACGAAAACTTATTTCCTGAGATGCGAGGGTCTACTTTATTGAAACTAGCTACTTTAGGGAATGATGCAGGAGTAGTAGGTGCCGCCTGGAGTGCAAAGCAATTAATAATAGGATAAGATTTCTGTAATAGTGAGTAAGTCATCTTTTCTTCTCATTCATCATATGTATGAACTGATGGAGAGGAGGATAAAAGGTGAAGATTAAAGTTAGGTCAGGTGATTCTTTATGGTACTACAGTCAGCTGTTTATGGTTCCGATTAATTTAGTCATTGATAGCAATCCACAAGTGGACCCTTCCTCATTGCAGATTGGCCAAAGCATTCAAATTCCTGGCTTTCATACATCTACTATTCAACTTCAAAAAGGTGATTCACTATGGCAAATAGCATCAAAGAATAATCTCCCTGTCGATGCATTGCTTTTATTGAATCAGCAGTTACAGCCTCAAAATCTACAAGTAAATCAAACAGTCCTAGTGCCAACAAGAGTGATTATGCCTTTAATGGATAGGAAAAAAAGTTATAGTTTTAAAACTTTGCAAGACGACCTCAAACAATTAAAAGAAGTTTATCCATTTATAAAAATAAATGAGATTGGTTATTCGGTGACAGGCAAGCCTTTATATGAGATAAGAATCGGTACGGGTGAAAAGCAGGTCCATTATAATGCGTCATTTCATGCCAATGAATGGATTACGACGCCTGTCCTTATGTCTTTAATAAATGCCTACTTGTTATCTATGACTAATGCGAAACCTTTAAGGGGAATTGAGACTTTACCTTATTATAGTCGTTTTGAGTTATCGGTTGTTCCAATGGTCAATCCTGATGGAGTTGACTTGGTTTTAGGGGGACCGCCAGAAGGCTACAAAGAAGAAATATTAGCAATTAATGAACAAAAAGATGATTTTTCCCTATGGAAGGCGAATATTAGAGGAGTAGATTTGAATAAACAATATCCCGCAAATTGGGAATATGAAAAAGAAAGAAAGCCAGATGTTCCGTCATCTCGAGACTTTCCTGGATATGAACCGTTATCCGAGCCTGAAGCGATAGCGATGGCCAATCTTGTTAAGAATAATAACTTCAGCTTATTATTAGCTTTCCACACACAAGGTGAAGAATTTTACTGGGGATACGAAGGACTTGAACCGCCTGATTCAAAAGTCATTGCAGATGAATTTGAACGAGTAAGCGGTTATCGTTCCGTTCAGTATGTGGATAGTTTCGCTGGGTTTAGAGATTGGTTTATTAAAGAGTATCGAAGGCCAGGCTTTACGATGGAACTGGGAAAAGGAGTAAACCCACTGCCATTATCACAGTATGAAGACATGTATGAAGAAATGCTTGGTGTCTTTTTAGCTTCACTTTATCTTTAATAAAAAATAGTTGTTGCTTGTATTTCCTCCATAATCAGTATAAAATTTACTATTGATTACAATGTTTTTGGGAATTAATTAGGAAGAATTTCGTAGAGAGCGAAGAAAAGCCGGAAACGGCTTTTTCTCGCGTCTATTCAGATAAAAGTGCGCTAGAATGAAGCTAGATTGGAATTCGATGGGGGGCAAGCCAAGTTTATGAAGCACAAAGCGGAACACCAAGATTATATGCTCATATTGCTTTTATTTTTTTCCACAATGATTATAGCTGGCTGTCAAGTGAATGAAACAGGTGATAAGCCACCTGTTAAAGAAACGAATATGACAGAGAAGCAAACTTCAAAACAATCAATTATACCTCTTGCTGTTTCAGAATCTGATCAAATTTTCTTCTTTGGCTGGTTAGATGCCAAGCACTTATTATTCCTCAATCACAAAGATGAAACATTGAACAAAATCTTTAAATATAATATTTATACCGGAGAACAAGAGTTGTTTTTTGAAGGTGAGGCACCAATTAATAATGTCTATATTAGCCCAGATCAACAATATATATTTGTCCAGACTGAACCAAGTAATCAAAAATGGCGTATTGCTATAGTGGATCATAAAGGTGATTACATATTGCAGGAGTTAATAGATGGCACCGAACTAGCTGTTTCTTGGAATCAATATGATCCGACAAAGTTATTGGTTTCGAGTTTTGCCGAGGACTGGTCTTACACTTCTTATTTGATATCAGCTGAAACAAAAAATATGGAACATATATCTATAGCGGAGCCGTTTGTCCATTGGTTAAGTCCTGATTCATTTGTGTATTTGGACTGGAGTACGGTTGGACCTTCAATTGTGACGGAGTTAAAAGAACAAAAGAAGACAGGAACGGCGGAAGTGAAGAAAGAAAATGTGTATTTTGTTGATACATTCAATGATTTAATGATGACCATTGGTGTAAACGAAAATCATGATGAAGAGGCACGATACACATTTATGAATAATGACTTTGAATCGGTGTTATCTTTTTCAGTTCCTCATTTAACAAGCTTTTCCGGTTGGATGGTTCCACAATATGCCATGCTGGATAAAGAGTTTTTCTACTTTAAGCCGGAGTACAGTACAGATGCAGATACGTATCGGGGTAGCTTTGATTTCATGGCTACAGATTTGGAAACGGGAGAACAGACCGTATTATTAGAAGATATGGACAACGAACCTCTTTCCTGTTCTAATAAAGCCAATGCCTGTTTATATGGTCATTATTTAGATAAAGTCATTTTATTAGATGAGAAAGAAGTCATTTCACTTATAAAATCTTGAGCAGATAAATTTTCTTCGCTCTTTATTTTGTGCATACTAATATTGATATTTAAAGGAGATGACATGATGGCAATAGTAGACGTAACAATTATTCCAATAGGAACGGAGAGTCCAAGTGTATCAGCTTATGTAGCAGATATTCAAAAGGTTTTAAAGGAATATAAAGATGCTGGGAAAATTGATTACCAATTGACACCGATGAATACACTCATTGAAGGAGAATTACCAGTGTTATTCGAGGTTATCCAAGCAATGCATGAAGTTCCATTTGAAAAAGGACTTGCGCGAGTGGCAACAAATATTCGCATTGATGACCGTAGAGATGTAAAACGTCAGATGGCGGATAAAGTTAAACGAGTAGAATCATTGTTACAAGAGGATGAATGATAAATAAAAAGTCTGCCCTTAATGAGGCAGACTTTTTATTTACATCCCCTTTTAATGGACAGCTGGGAATCCGCTATGAATTAATGTCATTACAGCAAACCATCCGAAAACGGCAGCTGTCCCGAAAGCGAATACAATCCCTAGGAGATTTTTGTTTCGTAGTGCACTGATTAGACCGAAAATTGCTAAAATAGCTGTTAAACCAGTAATAATTACTAGTCCCATGTTTATAGCCCCCTTTTCATTCAATCAACAAATGAGTCTATGCTCATTCCTTGCAAAGGTTTGGAACCGTATGTAATACTTATTTTTACATTCACATCATATTTTATACTTTTTTTCAAATTTTGTCGAGGTATATTCTACGAACTTTTCAGATAATAACATTTTAAGGAAGATACATCAAGTCCATTAACCATGTTTGCTTCTCGTAGACTATAGAGTTGTGTACAATAAAAGAAAATAACCAAGGAGGAATTCATTTGAAATACGCACAGTTACCATTAGGACCATTACAAACGAATTGCTATCTTCTTATAAAAGAAAACAAGGACTGTTTAATTATTGATCCAGGGGGAGAAGCAACAAAACTAATCAAAATAATGGATGATGAAAAATTGAATCCGAAGGCGATCCTTTTAACGCATGCACATTTTGATCATATTGGTGCAGTAGATGACGTAAAAGAAAAGTACCAAATTCCTGTTTACATACATGAAAATGAAAAGGACTGGCTAATAGATCCAGCCTTAAATGGTTCAGCAAGATTTCAAATGGGCACAGCGATACGTTTACAACCTGCCGATGAGTTATTTGTAAAAGAGCAAGAGATAGATATCTCAGGGTTTTCCTTCAAAGTATTAGAGACACCGGGTCATTCTCCTGGTAGTGTCTCCTTTTATTTCGCAGACATTGCCTTGCTGTTTGGTGGGGATGCCCTTTTTCAAGGCAGTATTGGGCGAACAGATCTACCTGGTGGCCATCATGAGACGCTTCTGCAAAGCATACATGATAAATTACTCATTTTACCTGAAGACACACTCGTCTTGCCAGGACATGGGCCAGTGACTACTATTGCCAATGAAATGGACACTAACCCTTTCTTGAACGGTTTTTCATAATGAATCCGATCATCCGCTATATCGAAGAAAATAGGATGGAACGGCTTACTTACGCCGATTTTATTCAGTTAGCCCTCTATCATCCTGATTTTGGATATTATATGAAGGATGATAAAAAGATTGGTGTAGATGGGGACTTTTATACATCAGCAACAATGTCTCCTATGTATGCAACAATAATCGCTAAATGGTTTATAGAGCAGGTGAGAGTGAATCAACTGCCTGCAGCCGTGTTAGAAATGGGTGCAGGCGACGGTTCATTTGCTCAAGTCTTTATTAATCAATGGGAAGAGATGACAGATGAGACGCTAGTTTATATATTAGTTGATGAAAGCCCTCATCATAGAAGATTACAAAAAGATAAATTAAGTAAACATCACAGTGTAAAACTTCATTTTCTTCAATCATTAGATGAATGTCCTACGTTTTCAGGGCTTGTTTTTTCTAATGAACTACTTGATGCGCTACCTGTTCATTTAGTAGAAAAAAAAGATGATTGTTTATATGAAATAATGATTACTTCCAACCAAAATGTGCTAAACGAAGTCTATATTCCTATCGAAAATCAGAAAATCATTTCATACATCGAACAAATGTCGATTTCTTTATACAATGGCCAAAGAATGGAGATTCCATTATTTATGGATGGCATAAGTGCATCGATTAGCGATGTGTTAGAAAAAGGACTTGTATTGACAGCTGATTATGGTTACACGGACGATGATTGGTTAATGCCGACGAGAAAAGATGGCAGCCTGAGGGGATACAGGAAACATCAGCTTATCCCCAATATCCTTACACACGCTGGTGAGATGGATATTACTCATGATGTGCACTGGGATTCGTGGATCCGTTTTGGTGAGAAGTATGGGTTGACTTTTATGCAGAAATGGCGGCAAGATGAGTTTTTAATTGCATCTGGTATTCTAGATGAATTATCCAATCATAGTGGCGATCTATTTTCAAATGAGGCTAAGAAAAATCGTGAGATTCGAACATTATTAATGGATAGTGGAATCAGCCAATCGTTTCAGCTTGTTCTTCAGATAAAGAACCTTTAAAAACACAATAAAAAGAGGATGACGTTGCATCCTCTTTTTATTGTGTTTGTTATGTGTGCTTTTAGTGTGACCCCATCCCTGGTACCATCATAAAGACAGTCCAATATGTGAATCCGATAAAGGCAACAGTCAAGTATGCGCCAAAAATATAAATGTACATACGCTCTGTAAGCTTTAAGTAGCCTAGTAGCACAAAGAAACCAGTTTGGCCAAGGAATAGTAGTGCTGGTGTATACATATCACCTACATAAAACATAATTGCAAAAATAGCAGTCCAGAATCCCATAACTCTATACATGCGATCCATATGTATCCCTCCTTTAACACACACATATGTCCATTACTCAATAATTATAAGGTAATACTTGGTTAAAAGTAAACAGTATGTTTTTTATTTTGCGACAGCTTCATAAGAACATGAAATACACCCATTTAACATATTACCCAATTCCCTTAATTCTATATCTAAAAAAACCGTCTCAAACATGCCTCGTAAAAATTCAAAGTGCATATGACATATTTCACCTTGATTTTTCTTTGCGGTTTCTTTAAAGGGACAATTAAACATTTCAAACATGATCTTTTTTCCATCAAAATTAAATTCTGGCTGAAGACCAGCCACTTCTGCTGCTTCAATGACGAGAGCTAATTTTCTTTCAAATGAGTCCTCTAATGTAACCATTTGCCTGTGTAATGCTGTCTCCATCAATTTCTCGCCATATTTTTTCCCAGTTATATATAATGCTTTTTTTCCTTCTGGCCCAAGTGTAATCATTGTTTCGAGAAGAATATCTGATAACATTTGATAATTACGATAAGGAAAATGTAGTCCAATCTCGCTATCAGTTAGGTGATAGCGCTTGCTCGGTCGGCCACCTTGACCGGTTTTTTCTATTTTAGCTTCAAGCATGTGGATTTCTGCGAGTTTTGATAAATGCAATCTAGCAACATTCGGGTGAATTGAAAACTCTTTAGCAATTTCTTTAACAGTGACAGGGAAATGTTTTTTAAGAACATACTGATAAATATAGTATCTCGTTGGATCGGATAATGTATTCGTAATTTTTAATGTTTCATTCATTATTCTCACCTCTCATATGGTTGTCATTATTCTTTTTTTCGTGATATGAATAGGATTTTAAAGAAGCGATTGCACTGTCAGTCATTTGTGGATGTTTTATATTTGTTAATACCATTATATAGTAAAGCGTGTTGAAAGAGGAGAGGGTAGAGGGAATCTCTTAAATGTTCAAAAAAAAGTTAAAGAAAAGGACTAAAATCATGCAGGAAACGATCTTTTTTTGGCGAATAATAAAATATCTTAAAAAAGGTGGTGACTAATTACTTGGTCTCAATGCAACGCATGGCTACCTTAATTTTAAGGGAAGCTGTGAAAACAGAAGTAACAGATATTCATTTTGTCCCCAGAAAGAATCACACAATCATTTATTTCCGCTATGGCAAGCGCCTTGTCCCTAAACATTACATCCCTCATTATGAATCTGACCGCTTAATTTCTCATTTCAAGTTTATTGCATCCATGGATATTGGTGAAAAACGAAAGCCACAAAATGGCGCCTATTCTACAGATATTGAAGGATATGAGATAGGCTTACGTTTCTCCACATTGCCCTCTCAATACAATGAAAGTCTTGTCATCCGTATCCTGCCACAATCGTCTCATATTTCTTCTCACAATGTTTCGCTATTTCCAACGATGTCCCGAAAAATCCTTGCTATGCTTAAACATGCGCACGGGATGATCATACTAACTGGTCCGACCGGTAGTGGAAAAACCTCAACCTTATATAGTCTGCTAAATGACAATTCCAACCTATTCAATCGAAGTATTATCACTTTAGAAGATCCGATTGAGAAAAAGACTGACTCCTTACTGCAAGTCGAAGTAAATGAAAAGGCAGGCGTAACATATGCTACTGGTTTGAAAGCTATCCTTAGGCACGACCCGGACATAATTATGGTTGGGGAAATACGCGACGCCCAAACAGCTAAAATAGCTGTGAGAGCAGCATTAACTGGGCATTTAGTATTAACGACGATGCATACGAGAAATGCTGTTGGAGCCATACATCGTTTAGTGGAGTTTGGGGTAGCGTGGAAGCAAATAGAACAAACGTTAGTAGCCATAACAGCACAGAGGCTTGTAGAATTAACCTGCCCATTTTGTGAAGGAGAATGTACCGATTTCTGTTATAGCTGTGGCAGGTTAAAAAGAGCTGGTGTGTTTGAATTATTGAGTGGAAGGGAATTGAATCAAGCTTTGAAAGCGGCGAAAAGTAGTCAGAATAATTACGAACCATATTTTTCGCTCAGGTCAGCTTTGAAAAAAGGGGTAGCCTTAGGGTATGTAAAAGAAAGTGAGTTTAATCGGTGGATTTTAGATGAAAAAAGTTAAATGGACATTAAAGGAGCAATGCGACTTCCTAAAGAAAGTAGGAGAATTATTATCCAGGGGTTATTCGCTCTCAGAAGCGATGGCGTCGGCGAGTTTGCAATTGACCTTAGAGAAAAAGCTCCAATTACAAGAGGTTATTTATCAGTTAAAAGAAGGTTTCCATCTGCACTCGGCCCTAGGATCGATGAACTTTAATTCACATCTAGTTGGTTATGTCTTTTTTGCTGAGCAACATGGGGGATTACAACAAGCTTTTATTGATGGCAGTGAAATGATGCAAAAGAGGGGAGAGGATATGCGAAAGTTAAAAAAGGCATTAATGTATCCATGTTTCTTATTCCTTATCACCATACTACTGTTTTTTCTCGTTGAAAAAATCATTCTTCCTCGATTTACCTCACTTTTTCAGTCGATGAATGTCAACGAAAATACCTTTATGGTACTCCTTCAATGGATTGGTTCTGTTGCTCCTCTATTTTTAATTGTAATGTTCATCCTGTTACTATTTAGTTCTTTGTATTACTACTTTATTTTTCGACGGTTATCAATGATCAGACAAGTATCTCTTGTTGTTCGCATACCGATTGTTGGCAAACTAGTCTCCCTTTTTTATACACATTACTTTGCTATCCAATTGCATTATTTACTTGCAGGTGGGATGTCTATCACAACTTCCTTGAACTTATTTGCTAAAGATGAAAAACAACCATTAATGAAGGAAGTTGGTCAATATTTGCGTCGTAAGCTAGAAAATGGTGAACAATTAGATGAATTGATTCAGGTTTTTGGCTTTTTAGAATTAGATTTAAGGACAGTTATTCGTCATGGGCAGCAAAATGGAAAGCTAGAAGAAGAACTACAATTCTTTAGCCGCTATTGTCTGCAGCTGTTAGAAGAAAAAATAGATCAATTAATGAAAGTAATACAACCCACTATTTATCTTATTGTTGGTTGTTTAATCATTTCATTGTATTTGGCAGTAATGTTACCAATGTTTCAACTAATGGAGGGCGTATGATGAAAAACATAAATAATGAAAAAGGGTTTACCATGATTGAAATGATGATTGTCTTGTTAGTCATATCTGTACTTTTAATTATTACAATTCCAAACATCACAAAAAACCAATCGGCAATAAACGAAAAAGGCTGTAGTGCTTATACAAAAATGGTTCAGAGTCAAGTCCAATCGTATGAATTAGCTAATAATAAGCTTCCTGAGTCATTGGATGTGCTTGTGACGGAGGAGTATTTAAATGAAGGTGAAACAACATGTCCGACCGGAGAAACACTTGTTTTAATAGATGGCATTGTGACGGCGGTGAGAGACGAATAAATTTACAGTCAGGGTTTACTTTGATTGAATCATTAATTGTTTGGTCTGTTTTTAGTGTTATTCTTTTTATTACTGCTATAAGCATGCAGCACCAATTTGAAGAGTATGATAATCAAGCTTTCTTTGCCAAATTTGAAGGTGACCTTCTATATGCTCAGCAGTATGCGATTGTAAATCAAACAACGGTTAGTGTTTATCTTTTACCTGATGAGCATGAATATATCTTTTCTAATGGTCGAAATATTTTCCTTCGTCAGAAATATAGTGAGGATTATTTCATTACTAGCGGTACAATGCCATTACATTTCAAATTTTTAAATACTGGGAAAATTAACCGTTTCGGTTACTTGCAAATCAAAAGCTCGCTTAAGCAGTACAAATTTGTTTTTCAAATAGGCAGAGGGAGATTTTATGTGGAAGCATACTAGTGGTTTTATGCTCATTGATTTACTCTTCACGTTATCGGCGATGCTTTTAATCGCGACTCTTTTTATTCCTGTCATGATTCGTCTCTATACGTACACACATATAGAAAATTTGAGATATGAAGCCACTCAAATTCTATATGAGGAAATGATGGACAATGATAGGGTGCTACCTAGGACGGTGAGAAAAGACGAAATATCATTTCACCTTTTTAACAGTGAGGATAATAATATTTGTATCTCTTATCTCTATCAACGAGAAGTGATGATCTGTGAAAAGTATTAAAAGAAACGGCTTTACGTTAATAGAAGCACTTATTGCTTTAGCTTGCTTTTTAATCATTGTGAGCTTTATGCCACTTGTGTTTAAGGTTATTTCCGTTAACGAAAATATTGATGAAAGAAAGCAAAAGATTGAATGGCTCGTATTTATTCAGCAATTAAAAAAAGAAGTACGCGTTGCTGAGAAGATATCATTAGATAATCGAGGAGTGCTCATTTTATTAATAGACAATCAATCTATTAGCTATGAAAAATATGGTGATAAGTTAAGAAGGCGTGTGAATGGGGCAGGGCATGAAGTTGTGTTACAAAAGCTTCAATCCGTTCAATTTGAGGTGAAGGAAGATAACATGGTGCTTATTTATAAAAATATTTTCCAAAAAGAGTATCGGTCTTCTTTTTATCAAATGAAAATAAGGCGTACAAACGGTGACGAAGAAAATGAATGAAAAGGGACTCTTTTATCCTTTTGTATTAATCCTCATTGTTTTGCTTTCTTTTGTGATTACCATTCAAGCAGATTTTTTAATAAGAGAAAAAAGAATCTTGAAATTAAGTAGTATCCTTTTACAACAGGAGTACTATTTTAAACAATCTATTATTTATTTAGATGAACAATTTCATTTGAATGGTGAGCTACCAATAGAAGGGGAGTATTCATTCAATCATGGAACGGTTTATTATGATTTAGAAGATCAAGAAGGAAACCTCATCAAAATCATTCTGGAAGTACAAATAAACGGTGTTGCGAACGTAGAAGCGATTGCGTATTATTCATTGATTGAAAGAGAAGTGGTCAAATGGATAGAAATCGAGAGAAAATAATAGGAATAAATGGTTTATGAATGGGAAAGACTAGTAGCTAAAAAAGCAGGGATGCCAGATGAATTCTAATGATTATGTCAAGTTTATTACTCAGACATTCGTTCAATATATGGAACAACCAAAGTCTGAGAGAAAGAAACAAAGAATAGAAAGAAAGCAAGAAAAAGCGCCTGTTTTATTTAGGTGGTTTGGAATTGTACCTTATCTTTTGTTTTACGGAATGAAAGGAACGAAAAAAAGAAATCATTAATCAAACGACAATCAACAAAAAATATGAACAACCCCCATTGTTGGGTTTGTTCATATTTTTTTAGTATCGATAAGAATATTGGTGCCACCGTAGTAAAAAGAAAAATGAGGAATACGCTAGCAGTATGGTTAAGCATAGGTACTTGAAAAATGTTCCCTTAAGCAATCTCATGAGTCGTCCACGTTAGTTAATGCTTAACTAATCGCTTCATCTGTTAAATAAAATAATCCACCATTAACAATAGAAATATGAACTTGGGGTTCATATTGCTCTTGTAATGCAGTCATTTCGTTTTCGAAGCTTTCTCCTTTTTCATCCGCATCTTCATAGAATCTTTCTAATAATTGCAGGTCCTTTTGCCATCTTAGTCGTGCTTCATCTGCCCATGTGTGATCTTCCTTTTCAATTTCCGACTGTAAAAAATTCGCCACACGCATCACACCACTTTGAGGCTTGATAAATGGTGACAATGTAAAGCTAAAGTCTGGTATTTTAGGAGTAAGTGATAAATGAAGGAGCTTATCATGGAATTGTTCAACCATCTGCCCGTTAATTAAGTGCAAGCCGATTGACTTGAACAAATCTTTTTTACGATCACATTGATATGATATCCGTAGATTTAGCCCTAGCCAAGGACGTAAGGCAGTTTGCGTTCCTGGTGGGGCCTCGTAATTTTCATACAGACGGATATAACCAGCCAAGTTTTTCGTCGATTGAAAAATTTGATGCAAGCGAGGTGATCCAAAGTGAATAATCTCTCCCTTTATATCATCTGGTGCTAAGGACGGGTTGGTTATAAGTGTAAGTTCCATAGGGTTTGCAACACCGCCTGTTTTCTCTAAATAATGCCAATAAAAGGGACGGTTCATTAATTCCTTGTCTAATTCTACTGTCAACTGAATGACTAAATAGCCTGGTTTATTTTCAAGGATTTCACAATGATTGGCATGAAAGTATCTTAATAGAAAATGGTGGATTTCATGTTGCTGCATGTTGATTTTCCTCCTTTACGGACTCAGCAAATTCAATCATAGATGTTAAATTATCCATTTTTATGCGCATTTCTCCTTCTGAAGCCGATTGCCCGAAAATATCAATTAGGTGATCATTAATACTGCCAAATTGTAGTTTAGTTAAAATATCATCCAATTCGCCAATCACTTTTTCGAAGAGATGGATTTTTTCATACAATAGTTTGAGTACATGTTCTTCTACCGTATCTTTTGTGGCGAAGTTATAAATATGGACATCGTTTTTTTGTCCAAGACGGTGAATTCTACCTATTCGTTGTTCAAGTCTCATCGGATTCCAAGGAAGATCGAAGTTAATGATATAACTACAGAATTGTAGGTTGATTCCCTCACCGCCTGCTTCTGTGGCAATTAACACCTGGGCATGGTTTTGGAATAATTCGCGCATCCAATCTTTCTTCCCGCGTTTGAAACCACCGCGAAAAGGAACAGACGTAATGTTATGCTGTTTTAAAAACCATTGTAGAAATAGCTGTGTGGCACGATATTCTGTAAAAATAATGACTTTATCATTGATTTGTTGAATGATCTCTAATGCTTTTTGTGCTTTTGCATTTTGTTGGATATTTTCTACTAACCCAATTAACTCTTCTATTTTTTGCTGAAAGGCAACTGAGGGTTGTTCCTGTTTCTTTAACATATTTCTTAAAGTGTAAAATACCGCTTCGCGACTGCTACATGCTTCACGTTGTAAAGTCATAAGTGAAAATTGGCTATCAGTCATCCAATTACCTTCTCTGTGCATGGAAGAAATCGCATCATATAAGGCTCTTTCTTCTTTTGAGAAATGGATGGGAACGGTTTCGACATGTCTTTTTGTCCATTCAATACCCGTATCTTGTCTACGATTACGAATCATTACTTTATTGACTAGTTCCTTTAAACCTTCATCATCATCGAGAGAGCGTGCATTTTTTTTGTATTTTTCATAAAAAGATGTTTCTGTTCCTAAGTGACCTGGTTTTAACAAAGAAACAAGATTAAAGATCTCACTAATTCGATTTTGTATAGGTGTTGCTGTAAGGAGTAAGCAAAATTTCTTTTTTAAAGACTGTACAAATTCATAGTTTTTCGTTTTATTATTCTTTAATTTATGAGCTTCATCAATAATAATCAAATCATAGTTTTGTTCAAAGACTAAACTCCTATGTGGTTCTCTTTTTGCTGTGTCGATTGATGATACGACGACATCACATTGCTCCCACACATAGCTCTTTTTTTGAGCGACAGCTGGGATGAAGAACTTACTGTTTAATTCAATTGCCCACTGAGACACTAAGGAAGCGGGTACAAGGATGAGTGCTTTCTTTACAAGCCCTCTGATCATGTATTCTTTTAATATTAACCCTGCTTCTATCGTCTTCCCTAATCCGACTTCATCAGCTAGAATTGCTTTACCATTCATGTTTTCCACTACTTGTTCGGCAACCTCTAGTTGATGTGGTAGTGGGGTGAGGTTTGATAAATGTTTGTCTACTTGCAGTCCATCAAACGCAGGGATGACCGTTTGATTCTCAACCTCAATGGTAAGCTTGAATAAATCCCAGTTTCCCCATGGTCCATCATTATCAATACGATTTTGAAATTCATCTTGCCAAGTTGCATCAAAATTTATTTGTAAAGTCATTTGCTCTCTCCTTTTCATACGAACGTTATTTTAAATTTATACATATAATGTTCGTATTAAGCTTAAGTCATGTTGAAAAAACATGAGATTTTTAAATAAAAATATTGCTCAAATAATGATAGGATGGTAGGATGTAAGTAGCTTTGAAAGTTGTGAATTTTCAACGCTAAATCTGCAAATACGTACAATACGTCTTTGTAAGCTTCGACTCTCTAAAGCAGTTAATTATAGTATGTGCAAAAATGGAAAAAATTATAAACGCGAATGATAGCAAGGGGAGAGACTGCAGTGCTGCAGCGCCGAAGGAGCAAACAATCATCGTATTGTGAATCTCTCAGGCAAAAGAACACTTGCTTGACGCAACTCTGGAGAGAGCTCAAGGTAATAAGCGAGCCACCAAAGGGGAAAGGCTGCAATATCGCCGTAAACTCTCAGGTGAAAGGACAGAGAATCTGCTCAAATGATCGGTTTTGAGGAGATTCTCTGTCCTTTTTTGTGTGCTTTAGAAAACTTAGCTTCTTTAATGGGTTAAAGTGGAAAGCGTTTAGCTTTCGTCGTAGCATTTGGCGAGAAGCCAAGTACTTCTATGGCTAGTATGCAAATATTCATCTTAGAAAAAAACAGAAATATAAAGGAGGATGAGTGAATGTCACAGTTGAAGAAAACACCACTACATGACATTTATCAAGAGTATGGTGGAAAAACGATTGATTTTGGTGGATGGGCTCTACCTGTTCAATTTTCTAGTATTAAAGAAGAACATGAAGCGGTACGTACAAAAGCGGGTCTGTTTGATGTATCCCATATGGGAGAAATTGAGGTTAAAGGTCAAGATAGTTTACGTTATCTTCAGAAAATGATGACAAATGACGTCGCGAAACTAAAAACGTTTGGCGCACAATATACAGCAATGTGTTATGAAAATGGTGGAACTGTGGATGATTTGCTTATTTATAAAATGACTGAAGATGAATACCTTTTAGTCGTAAACGCAGCTAATATCGAAAAAGATTATCAATGGTTACAAAATCATTTAGAAGGAAAGGTTGAACTTAAAAACCTTTCAGAGGATATGTCACAATTGGCCTTGCAAGGTCCTATGGCTGAGGTTGTTTTACAGAAGATTACAGATGTTGATTTAAGTGAAATTGGATTTTTTAAATTTAACCAAACAGTAAATATAAATGGCAAAAATGCATTTGTATCGAGAACTGGCTATACCGGTGAAGATGGTTTTGAAATTTATTGTCAAAATGAGGATGCAGTCTTTTTATGGCAGTCGATTTTAGAAGCAGGAAAAGAAGATGGAGTTCTTCCTTGTGGTCTAGGTGCCCGAGATACCCTTCGCTTCGAAGCCAATTTAGCCTTATATGGTCAAGAGTTGTCTTCTGAAATTTCTCCGCTTGAAGCAGGTATTGGCTTTGCCGTAAAAGTGAACAAAGAAGAAGATTTTATTGGAAAAGCGGCATTAAAATCACAAAAAGAAAATGGGTTAAGTAGAAAAATTGTTGGGATTGAAATGATTGAACGTGGGATTCCTCGTCATGGTTATGCAGTTTATGCTGACGACCAACGGATTGGTGAAGTTACTACGGGTACACAATCTCCTACTTTAAAGAAAAATATCGGCTTAGCACTTCTGGACAGTCCATACACAGCGCTAGATTCTGAAGTGGAAGTTGAAATTCGTAATAAGCGTGTCCGTGCCAAAGTAATTGCCACACCGTTTTATAAAAAAGAGAAAAAGAACTAACTAATCAGGGGGAGAGAAGCGATGAAACACCGTTATTTACCGATGACTGATTCTGATCAAAAAGAAATGCTTGAAGCAATCGGAGTCAAAACAATTGATGATTTATTTAGTGATATTCCTGAAAGCGTTCGTTTTAAAAGGGAATATAATATTAAACCAGCTAAAACGGAATCTGCTTTAATGAAAGAATTGATGCTTCTATCACAAAAAAATGCAGATTTAAAAACAAATACTTCATTTTTAGGTGCAGGTGTTTACGATCACTATATGCCAGTTATTGTTGATCACGTGTTATCTCGTTCAGAGTTCTATACTGCTTATACACCCTACCAACCGGAAATTTCCCAAGGTGAGTTGCAAGCGATTTTTGAATTTCAGACAATGATATCTGAACTAACAGGAATGGATGTAGCAAACTCATCTATGTATGATGGTGGAACGGCACTTGCGGAAGCTGCTATGTTAGCAACTGGACATACGAAGCGTAAAAAAGTATTGATTTCAAGTACAGTACATCCTGAATCAAAAGCTGTAATTGAGACTTATGCAAAAGGCCAATACATCGATGTAGTTGAAATCCCACACAAAGATGGATTAACAGATATGAGCGCACTAAAAGAAATGATTGGTGATGACATTGCCGCAGTAGTCGTGCAATATCCTAACTTTTTTGGAAGAGTGGAGCCACTTGCAGAATTAGAAGAAATTATCCATGCTCATAAATCCTTATTTGTTGTATCAAGTAACCCACTATCCTTAGGAGCGTTAACACCTCCAGGAAAATTTGGTGCAGATATCGTTGCTGGCGATGCGCAAGTTTTTGGTATTCCAACAGCTTTTGGTGGTCCTCACTGTGGTTACTTTGCCGTGACAAAGAAACTCATGAGGAAAGTACCTGGACGTTTAGTGGGGCAAACGGTTGATGAGAACGGACAACGTGGATTCGTGCTCACACTTCAAGCAAGAGAGCAACATATTCGTAGGGATAAAGCTACATCTAACATATGTTCAAACCAAGCTTTAAATGCACTAGCCGCATCTGTTGCAATGACAGCCTTGGGTAGAAACGGTGTCAAACAAATGGCGATAGATAATATTCAAAAGGCGCATTATGCGAAAGAACAATTTAGAAGTGCAGGCTTTGAAATTACTTTTGATGGCGGTTCATTCAACGAGTTTATTATTAAGTGTAATCGTCCAGTTCGTGAGGTAAATCAAGCATTACTGAAAAAGAATATTATTGGTGGTTATGATTTAGGCAGAGATTATAGTGAATTAGCTCATCATATGCTTATTGCTGTAACAGAACTAAGAACAAAAGGCGAAATTGATACATTTGTGGCAGAAATGGGGGATTACCGT
The DNA here is from genome assembly GCF_020171845.1 of Cytobacillus kochii. GTDB lineage: Bacteria > Bacillota > Bacilli > Bacillales > Cytobacillaceae > Cytobacillus > Cytobacillus kochii. The sequence goes on from NZ_JAIVAM010000003.1 coordinate 380,371, forward strand.
GCATAACGAAAACCAGGCGCTCATTTTTGAGCTAAGTAAACCAGGGAGAATCGGCTATAGCCTTCCCGAGATGGATATTCCAGAAGTAGAATTATCTGATTTGCTCCCAGCTGAATATATCCGTCAAGAGGACGCGGATTTACCTGAAGTATCTGAACTTGATATTATGCGTCATTATACAGCTTTATCTAAGCGTAATCACGGAGTAGATTCTGGTTTTTACCCGCTTGGGTCTTGTACGATGAAATATAATCCTAAAGTAAATGAGAATGTAGCACGCTATAACGGCTTTGCTCATTTACACCCATTACAGGACGAAAGCTCTGTTCAAGGTGCAATGGAGTTGTTATATGATTTACAAGAGCATTTAATTGAGATCACAGGAATGGACGAAGTCACTCTACAACCGGCAGCAGGTGCCCATGGCGAATGGACTGGGTTGATGATGATTCGTGCCTATCATGAAGCAAATGGTGATTTTAACCGTACAAAAGTTATTGTTCCAGATTCAGCTCATGGTACAAACCCTGCCTCGGCAACTGTGGCGGGCTTCGAAACCTTCACAGTTAAGTCTAATGATCAAGGCTTAGTAGATTTAGAAGATTTGAGGAGAGTGGTAGGAGATGATACAGCTGCTCTTATGCTAACAAACCCTAATACGTTAGGCTTGTTTGAAGAAAATATTCTAGAAATGGCAGAAATAGTCCATGGAGCAGGCGGGAAACTGTATTATGATGGAGCCAACTTAAATGCCGTTTTATCTAAAGCAAGACCGGGAGATATGGGATTTGACGTTGTTCATTTAAATTTGCATAAAACATTTACTGGTCCCCATGGTGGAGGAGGACCTGGATCAGGTCCTGTTGGGGTAAAAGAAGACTTAATTCCTTATTTGCCTAAACCAATCTTAGTGAAAACAGAAGAAGGTTATACATTTAATTATGACCGTCCACAGTCAATTGGAAGAGTCAAGCCTTATTACGGTAACTTCGGTATCAATGTCCGTGCCTATACGTATATTCGTTCTATGGGTCCAGATGGTTTGAAAGCTGTTACTGAAAATGCAGTACTTAATGCCAATTATATGATGCGTAAGCTAGCACCAGCATTCGATTTACCATATGATAAACATTGTAAACATGAGTTTGTATTAAGTGGAAAACGCCAGAAAAAATTAGGTGTACGCACGCTTGATATCGCGAAGCGTTTGCTTGATTTCGGTTATCATCCACCGACTATTTACTTCCCGTTAAATGTTGAAGAGTGTATGATGATCGAACCAACAGAGACTGAATCTAAAGAAACACTCGACAGCTTTATTGATGCGATGCTTCAGATTGCCAAGGAAGCTGAGGAAAACCCTGAGGTCGTCCAAGAAGCGCCACACACGACAGTAATTGGCCGTTTAGACGAGACGCTAGCAGCAAGAAAGCCAGTATTACGTTATCAAAAGGACTAATATAAAACGCCCTCTTACAAATATGTACGAGGTCTAAATAAAACGTGAACAAATTCATTTATGTGTATTTGTTCGCGTTTTTTTTTGCGAAAATCACCCCTAACAGGAGTTTATAATTGTAGATTAAGAACGGATCTTATTCTTCTAAATAAAAAAGATAAGTATATTGGGACTCTTTACGTATGATATAAATGGTCTAACGTGGTTAGTAATATGTAGTTTAGAGGGAATAGAGGCATCATGACGAATGAGAATAAACCACCCGTTTTAAGTCGGGTGGTATGAGAGATTTATTTTTTAGATTTAATTTTTCCGCCCCATTTTTTGAAGCCGCCTTGTAAATGAGAAAGATTTTTGTATCCCTTCCGATACAATAGTTGAGCCGCTCTACCGCTTCTCATTCCGCTCTGGCAGTATAAATAAACAGGCTTATCTTGACGAAGTTCAACAAGTCTTGTTTTTAACTGAGATAAGGGAATATTTCTGGCACCTAAAATATGGCCACCTTCATATTCATTTGGTTCTCGGACATCAATCAATTGCGCTTTACGATATCCTTCTCTGAATTCTTGTTCTGATAATGTTTTTACAATTCTCTTTTGATACAACCTTGTGATTACTGTGTAAACAATAATAGCACCGATTATAATTAATAAAAAATATAGAGTAGACAATTAATATTTGCTCCTTTCAAACATTGCTTACGCCAAGATATATTATATAAGTTTTTCATAGGTTTAGTAAAGGACAAGAACGAGAAAATTGTAATGAAAACTTAATGAAGCCCGCTTTTTTTGCACATTTAGAAAGGTAAAAAATCTTTCCATTAAGCGCTCATCTTTTTAATGCTTCATCAGTTGTAAGGACAAATCATTTTTCTAGACTAGATGGAAAGAAGAATGTATGGCTTTTTTTTCTGGTCGAATTTTGATAGACTAAAATACGCTTAAACGTTTACTAAAAATAGATGTAAAAGAGGGTTATTATGGGGAAGGAAGTATGGCGATTTATCCATTCAGGTATGGGTTCTCCATCATTTAATATGGCTTTAGATGAAGCTTTATTAGATTGGAATAGCGAAGGGAAAATGCCACCAGTGATTCGTTTCTATGGTTGGAACCCAGCCACACTATCTATCGGGTATTTTCAAAAAGTTGATAAGGAAATTAAGCTTGAAGCTGTAAAGGAAAATGGATTAGGTTTTGTTCGTAGGCCTACAGGTGGACGTGGGGTTCTGCATGAACATGAGCTGACTTATAGTGTAATTGTTCCTGAAGAACATCCACAAATGCCGAAAACAGTTACTGAGGCTTATCGTGTGATTTCAGAAGGGGTATTACGAGGTTTTCAACAACTAGGCTTAGAAGCATACTTTGCTGTACCTCGTTCAAAGGAAGAAAAAGAAATGTTAAAGAATCCTCGTTCATCCGTTTGTTTTGATGCACCAAGCTGGTATGAATTAGTTGTTGAAGGTCGTAAAGTAGCAGGTAGCGCCCAAACACGGCAAAAAGGTGTGATTCTACAACATGGATCCATCTTACTTGATTTAGATGAGGATAAATTATTTAGTCTGTTTAAATATTCAAACGATCGCGTGAAAGAAAGAATGCAAAGAGCATTTAGTAGTAAAGCGGTAGCGATAAATGAACTGACGGATCGCACAATTACATATGAAGAAGCAGTAGTGGCTTTTAAAAAGGGGTTTGAAGAAGGACTTGACATCATTCTAGAACCTTACGAACTTAGTGCAGAAGAAATAACTTATGTTGAAAAGCTGGCAAAAGAAAGATATGAAAATGATGAATGGACATTTAAACGATAATAAATTTTTTTCGACTCGCTCTTTTATTTTTAAAAGAGTAGAGTCGAATTGTTTTGTCTACTAGATTTGCGAGAAACGATTTAAAGTGCAAGTCGTAAAATTGGTGAAAATCATTTATTTTATTAACTTAAATAAATAATTGCTCTTGTTTTCGAGTGTTTATCCTCTTTCTTGCATTTGACAAAATAAATATAACACAATATATAGTGTTATATTTTATAAAGTAGGTACTATATATTGATTATCGAGGTTTATTTATGATAACGTAAGGGTATTCTCTAAAAACAATATAAAAGCATATTTCGATGTAAACATAAAGAGAAGTAAATTTTTAATGATTGAAGGAGTTGTCGTAATGTCTGTTGCTGTAGGACAAGAATTAAAGTTAAATGTTGAGAGGTTAAATGAGGACATCCGCTTATTTCCACAAGTGCATCCTATTACTCCAGAGATGAAATTAACCCATAAAGGTGTTTCCCGCCTAGTTATGCTTGATAGATATACATTTAAAGATACAGAAAAAGTAACGTTATCTGAAGGTGACTTTGTTGTTCTAACGATTAAGGAGGATCCGAAGTTTCCTGCGCGAGGTTTAGGGTACATTGTAGAGATTGATTGGGAAAATAAAAAAGCAGTTGTACAAGTTGAACAAGATTATCGCGGTGTACTCGATACACAAGAAGAGATAGAAACGGGAATCATTGTACGTTCTTTAGACGTTATAGAGAAGCCATTAGAAGTGTTTTACGAGCAAATTGCTAAGCGCAATGCCACAGGATTAGCTTCGGTTGAGAAGACTGAAGAAAAACAGAAAGAATGGTTTGAAAAGTTTTATCAGGAATTAGCTGATTTGAACTTTATTCCAGCTGGTCGTGTCTTGTATGGTGCCGGTGCTGATACTGAGGTTACATACTTTAATTGCTATGTAATGCCGTTTGTACAAGATTCTCGTGAAGGTATCTCAGAGCATCGTAAACAAGTCATGGAAATCATGTCTAGAGGTGGCGGTGTTGGAACGAATGGTTCGACATTAAGACCGCGTAATACACTAGCGAAAGGAGTGAATGGGAAATCTTCCGGATCTGTTTCTTGGTTAGATGATATTGCGAAGTTAACACATCTCGTTGAACAAGGTGGTTCAAGAAGAGGTGCGCAGATGATAATGTTAGCGGATTAATTGATGCTGTAGTCCGCGTCATTCAAACCAATGAATGACTAGAAAATCGGGTGAATTGCGGGGATATCCTGTTAAAGGCAAAACTGCTACAACGTGACTGGCAACGGTGAGCGTGAACGCTATAAAAAATGTTTTGCATGGGACAATCCGCAGCCAAGCGCCACTGGGCATAGGTAGTGGTGAAGGTTCAACGACTAGAGAGTGAGCCCCAACAATAAACTCTCAAATAGCGCCCGGCCCCTATAAAGGGTGATGATATAGTCTAGTCCGACTGCTAAGAGCAGTGTAAATATCCTGAAAGGGACGGTAGTTAACGTGGCATCCTGATATTATTGAATTTATTATTTCTAAAATGCAAAATCCAAGAATTCTTCGTTTCTTACTTGAAAATACGGAAGATGAGACAATTAAACGTTACGCTAAGGAAAAACTAAAATTCACTCCATTTACAGAGCAAGAGATTGCCATGTATCAAGGAATAATTAATTATAAAACCATTCCAGGTTTAGGTGGATTTAATGAGAAAATCATTAAAGATGCAGAAGAAAAACTATTAATAGGTGGAACATATGCTGTTCATAATTCTGAATTCCTTACTGGGGCGAATATTTCAGTTTGTTTAACGAAGGAGTTTATGGAAGCAGTTGAAAATGATGGTGAATATGAACTTCGTTTCCCAGATGTAGAGAGTTACGATCGTGAGCAGATGGATAACTACAACAAGCAATGGCATGAAGTTGGCGATGTGCGTGAATGGGAAAAGTTAGGTCACGGTGTTCGTGTATATCGTAAAATTAAAGCAAAAGAGCTTTGGAACTTGATCAATATTTGCGCAACTTATTCAGCTGAACCAGGTATCTTCTTCATTGATAACGCCAATGATATGACCAATGCGAAAAGCTATGGCCAAAAGGTAGTAGCAACAAACCCTTGTGGCGAACAGCCATTAGCTCCTTACAGTGTTTGTAACCTAGCAGCAGTGAACTTAGCTGAAATGGCTGACAAGGAAAATAAGACAGTTGATTTCGCAAAGTTGGCAAGAACTGTTGAGATTGGCGTACGTATGCAAGATAATGTCATCGATGCTACACCTTATTTCCTTGAAGACAATAAAAAACAAGCTTTGGGTGAACGTCGAGTTGGCTTAGGTGTCATGGGTCTGCATGATTTATTAATTTATTGTGAAACAGAGTATGGCTCAGAAGAAGGTAATGTATTAATTGACCAAGTGTTTGAAACGATTGCAACAACGGCTTATCGTGCGTCAGTAGAAATCGCTAAAGAAAAAGGTAGCTTCCCATTCTTAAACGGAGAAACAACGGAGGAAACGAACCGCTTAAGAAAAGCCTTTATCGAAACAGGCTATATGGAAAAGATGCCGGCTGATATCAAACAGGCAATTCTAGAAACGGGGATTCGTAATTCTCATTTATTAACAGTTGCTCCTACAGGTTCAACAGGGACAATGGTTGGTGTTTCTACTGGATTAGAACCATATTTCTCATTCTCTTATTTTAGAAGTGGTCGACTTGGTAAATTCATTGAAGTAAAAGCAGACATTGTTCAAGAATATCTAGATCGTCACCCAGAGGCGGATCCTGAAAATTTACCAAACTGGTTTATTGCTGCAATGGATTTAGCTCCTGAAGCGCATGCTGACGTGCAATGTGTGATTCAACGTTGGATTGATAGTTCCATAAGTAAAACAGTAAATGCGCCTAAAGGTTATAGTGTAGAACAAGTGCAAAAGGTGTATGAGCGTTTATACAAAGGTGGAGCAAAAGGTGGCACTGTATACGTGGATGGCTCAAGAGACTCTCAAGTATTAACTTTAAAAGCTGAAGAAAATTCTTTTGAAGAAGAAGCCTTAGAGAAGAAATCATCCACTAAACAGCATGTTGTCCTTGTTGATACCATCAATGACTTACGTTCAACTGATGTCACTATTGGATCTGAAGTTGGTAACACTTGCCCTGTCTGCCGTCAAGGGAAAGTGGAAGAAATCGGTGGCTGTAATACATGCACCAATTGTAATGCACAATTAAAATGTGGATTATAAGTAGCAAGACTGAAAGGAAAGCGAGCCGAGCTCACTAAATAAAAATATAAGCATGAGCAAATTATCTAGCGAATTTGTTCATGCTTTTTTTTTCTGTCTGTATAATCAGGAAGTCGCTAGACGGTTCTAGTTGGAGTTCACGTACAATTGACATAAGATCGTTTGCTTGAACATATTTAGTTAAAAATGGAAAGATAGTCTATGGCAAAAGGGAGTGTGCGTATAACTAGGTCAAAGATAACGAAGCAAAAGAGAATGGTTCGTACATCAAAAAGTGTAATCGCCATAGATAGCAGAACAAAAGAGTTTCATCGGCCTTCATGAATATAAAAATTCCTGCCTACGCTGATCATAAAACGTGGGATAAAAAAGAATGCCAGCACCACCAGAAATTCTAATCATCCACATGAAAACTCCCCTCAACACTTCTTCTTCCTAGGGACTTAACAATTAATTTCACTGTCATCTTCATTAGCTTCAACATATTGTCCTGAAAAGAGTAGTCCGTTTAATAGGGGATTTACCGAGTTCTTTTATGAACAACTGTCAGTTTTTTGATTTTCGCAAAAATCGGACTATTTCCAAGCTCAAGTGATTACAAATGTATTATAATGCTTTTTCTTTTTGCAAAAGGGTGTATGCAAATTAGAATGGGGTGATTGTATACATGGAAATCGATGGTGTTTTTTCAGGAGGGGGCATTAAAGGGTTCGCTCTAATTGGTGCTCTTGCGGAAATTGAAAAACAAGGTTTCCAATTCAAACGTGTGGCTGGAACGAGTGCCGGGTCAATTATATCTGCATTAATTATCGCAGGCTATTCAAGTGATGAGATAGAAAGAATGATGGATGATTTGGATTTAAAAGTGTTTTTAGATAGTAGAAAATCACTTATTCCTATTGCTGTAGCAAAATGGATATTTTTATTTTGGAGTTTGGGATTATATAAGGGAAATGAATTAGAAAAGTGGATAGAAGCTCGATTAGCAGCAAGGGGGATTCGTACATTTGCAGACGTTCCCCCGCTTTCTCTACGCATTATTGCATCAGATTTAACGAATGGGAGATTACTCGTGCTTCCAGATGACTTACCGAAATACCAAATTGACCCGAATCGTTTTTCCGTAGCCAAGGCAGTGAGGATGAGTTGTAGTATGCCTTATTTTTTTGAACCTGTGAAAATCGGTGGTCGTGGCAAGCGTAATAATTTAATGGTGGACGGTGGTGTCTTAAGTAACTTCCCTATGTGGTTGTTTGATAAAGATAATGTAAAGAAAACAAGACCGGTTCTCGGGGTTAAATTGAGTATTAATAATAATGAACAACCACCAAGAAGAATCAAGAATGCAATTCAAATGTTTGAAGCATTATTTGAAACTATGAAGGATGCTCATGATTCCCGTTATATTTCGAGAAGTCATGAACAGAATGTTATTTTTGTTCCTACAGAAGGAGTATTAGCAACAGAGTTTGAGTTAACTGAAGAAGGTAAGAGAGATTTATTGAAACTAGGGAGGGAAAGAGCGAAGGAATTTCTTGCCACATGGACTTATTGAAAATAAGCCTAAAATGTCTCAAATAACGCAATCTGACATTAAAAAAATCGGACCTCTTATAAAGAAGCCCGATTTTTCTTTTTGCCTTTTTTTCCTTCAATGACTGTTAGATGTACAGAGGTATTTCTTTTTGATTTTTTTATAGAAGTTAAAGTGACTGGCTTACTTCTTCGGTTTGAAGAAGTTTGATTCTCTTTATTTTTAAAACGTTTTTTTGACTTTTTAGCGGCTTGCGCAAATGCTTTTCGCTCACTCTTATTGGGACTTGATGACCCGCTAAGTTTCTGGACGACAAAATAGATGACGACCCCAACAAGCGCCATAATGGCTATACCTCGAAATAATCCGGCTGGGTCTTTAATTAATTGAGAACCAAGCCCAATCATTGCAAGTAAAATAAGTGCGCCAAAAATATATAAGGATTTCCGATTCTTCAAGAAAGCCACCTCCCTATGAGCATGATGAGCATATTTGTAAGCTTTTAAACTTCGAAAGAGCAAAAAACCAATTTATCGTACCCTTTTAAAGTTATCTTACCCAATATTTGAGATTTCAAGCAGTACTTATATAAGAAAAATATTATCTTAGACTATCTTGTACAATCAATAAGATTTTATATATAAATTTCTCTATTTTCACTGTGAAACCCTCTACAAATAGATAAAAAACAAGAAAAAAATACGGGTTTTAACAATTTTATGAAAGATGCAATGGTTTCTACCTGCTTTGGACATAATAAGCACGGAGGTGAATCATATGAGTGATAAACATGAATTAGAACAAAACGAACGGGAACAACCATTATCAATGACATCTTTAACTTTTATCACTGGATTTGTCGGAGGTGTTTTTTGGAGTACGATTGGTTACATCGCTTATGTCCTTAATTTAACAGAAGTAGGACCAAGAGTCATTTTAGAACCATGGACAATAGGTGATTGGAAGGATGGTTGGCTTGGAACAGTGATTTCGATTATTTTAATTGGAGCTGTTTCAGTTGTAGCCGCTTATATTTATTATTGGACAATGAGAAGGTTCAAGAAAATGTGGTTTGGTGCCCTTTATGGACTTGTTTTATTTGCCCTTGTTTTTTTTGTCCTAAATCCGATGTTTCCTAATATTGCCCCTGTAGGAGATTTGAAAATAAATACAATTATTACATCTGTTTGCTTATATTTATTGTATGGTGTATTTGTTGGTTATTCCATTTCATATGAAAATGAAGAACAACAAAAGATGAAAGAAGCACAAGAAACAGAAGAAGCTTAAATTGTTAGAAGATTGATTGCTTTTATTTGCTTTATTATAGTGAGTGTTCTCTATTTTGTGATAAAATAGCCATATTGAATATTTCAGTATTCGTAGGAGTGGCGCCATGAAAAAAATATTGCTCATCAATGGACCGAATTTGAATCTTCTAGGCCAACGTGAACCAGGGATATACGGTTCGGTTACATTAGAGTCGCTTGAACATAATTTAAAACAAATAGCTGAACAAAGAAATGTTGCGCTTACTTGTGTGCAATCCAATCACGAAGGCGTAATCATTGATCAAATCCAACTGGCGAATAGGAAATATGAAGGTATTATATTTAATCCAGGAGCATTTACTCACTATAGTATTGCTATTCGTGATGCCATTGCAGCCATTGATGTCCCTGTTATTGAAGTACATATATCAAATGTGCATAAAAGAGAATCATTCAGACATCATTCCGTCATGGCAGCAGTAACACAGGGGCAAATTGTTGGTTTAGGAATGAAAGGCTATGAGCTTGCTTTATTTGCATTAACAGATGAATAAGAGGGAGAGTAGAAGTTATGACAAAGATAGATAAAATAAGAAATAGTTTTGATCAGGTAGGTATTGATGCTATTTTGATTACGAGTGCTTATAACAGACGGTATGTTTCTGATTTTACAGGGTCTGCTGGTGCTGTTTTAATTAGCCAAAACGATGCATTGTTCATTACTGATTTTCGTTATACTGAGCAAGCTAGCAAGCAATGTACTGGATATACGGTTGTGCAACATAAAGGAACCATACCTGAAGAAGTGGCAACAATCGTAAAGCAATTAGGTATTAAGAAATTAGGATTTGAAAAAGATTATGTTACATATGCTTCTTACCAAACTTTTAATGAAACAATTGATGCTGAATTAATTCCTGTATCAGGCGAAATTGAAAAGTTACGCTTGATAAAGGATGAATCAGAGATTAAGATATTAAAGGGAGCCGCGAAAATAGCGGATAGCGCTTTTTCTCACATTCTTAACTTTATTCAACCTGGTAAGACAGAAATAGAAGTCGCAAATGAATTAGAATTTTTTATGAGAAAAGAAGGAGCAACTTCATCTTCGTTTGATATGATTGTTGCTTCAGGTGTCCGTGGTGCATTACCTCATGGTGTAGCGAGTGAGAAAGTTATCGAAAAAGGCGAGCTTGTTACAATTGACTTTGGTGCATTATATAATGGATACGTTTCTGATATAACAAGAACCGTTGCTGTCGGTCAACCAAGTGATAAGATGAAAGAAGTATACGATATTGTTTTAGAAGCACAGTTACGTGGTATGAAAGGGATTAAAGCTGGAATTACTGGAAAGCAAGCTGACGCTTTAACGAGAGACTATATTTCAGAAAAAGGCTATGGTGAATATTTTGGTCATTCTACCGGTCACGGTATTGGCTTAGAAGTCCATGAAGGACCAGGGCTCTCTTTTAAATCTGACATCGTATTAGAACCAGGAATGGTTGTTACTTGTGAACCGGGTATATATTTACCAGGCATCGGTGGTGTTAGAATTGAAGATGATACGATTGTAACTAAAGAGGGTAATGAAAACCTTAATACATCAACAAAAGAATTAGTTATTCTTTAATGAGTGAATAGTAGGAGGAACTTTTTGCATGATTTCAGTAAATGATTTTAAAACAGGTTTAACCATTGAAGTAGATAATGGGATTTGGCGAGTAATAGATTTCCAACACGTGAAACCAGGTAAAGGTGCGGCGTTTGTTCGTTCAAAATTACGTAATCTACGTACAGGAGCTATTCAAGAAAAAACATTCCGTGCGGGTGAAAAAGTAGCTAAAGCACAAATTGATAATCGTAAAATGCAATATTTATATGCTAATGGTGATCAACACGTCTTTATGGATACAGAATCTTATGATCAAATTGAATTAAGTGCTTCAGCAATTGAATATGAATTGAAGTTCTTAAAAGAAAATATGGAAGTTTCCATTATTTTATATCAAAGTGAAACATTAGGTGTTGAATTGCCAAATACGGTAGTACTCGAAGTAACTGAAACAGAACCTGGCATCAAAGGTGATACGGCCTCTGGTGGTACAAAACCAGCCATTTTAGAAACAGGCTTAAGTGTGCAAGTACCATTCTTTGTGAACCAAGGTGATAAGCTTATTATTAACACAACAGATGCTTCTTACGTATCTCGTGCTTAATTTTTGAGTTTGATGACTTGTTATTTTCGTGATCTTATAGTAATATAATAATCAACTTGCTGCGTTGTTCGTTTGTATATGAAGTTTCAACCTTTACGTTAATTGAGGGAGCTTAAGATCATAATTGAAATAACATGCCTACATTGTTTAGGACGTTAGGAAGATTATTGCAAGCACCCACCTGGTGGAGCAGGTATGAAACTCCATATAAATCGGCGGCAACAGCGGCTACTTGATTTACTAATAAAGACATTTGAGATGATTCTCAGATGTCTTTTTTACGTTTCAACCTTAAAAATGACTTCCAAAGAGAGGCTATAGTAAGTCGAAGTTTACAATAAAAAGAAAATAACGAGTAAGTCTTATAAACCTAATTGGTTTACTGTATAAAAAAGTGAGTAAAATTTTTATTCAACCATCTTAAAGATAAAGGTGGGAATTCCCCACCTATACTTTCCATCATTATTCCCATTGATAACCCAATAATTCCGCCATTTTTTTAGGGATATCTGTATTATCCAACATGCCATGAAAATGTTCTGCACCTGCACCGTAGGCAAATAACGGAACTGGATTGGCTGTATGGCCACCCGCACTACTTATGCCACGGATTTGGTGATTAACGATACCAGTATTATATCTTTCTGAGATAAAGCTACCGAGTTCCCATGCAGCTTTATTTTTTTTGTATACTTTCCCCCGAGCGTTCATTAATCTTGCATTGAGCTGTATGCCTTCTTCCTCAGTTAAAAAAATCCCAGTAAATTTAAATAAATTGTCTACTAATTGAGAGGTAATGAATTTACCGTCCTCTCCCATTTTCGTTTGTGCAAGCACATATTCTGGTGAAGCTTGAATTTTTTTAATCATTTTTCGCTTTAGTGGTTCGGTCGCAGAAATACCCATTGTTTCATGATCAGCAACAACTACAATCAAAGTATCTGAACGGTTATGAGCCCATTCGACAGCCGTTTTCACAGCCTCATCAAATTCTACTGTTTCTCTCCAAACACTTGCTATATCTGCTGAATGGGCTGCGTGGTCAATCCTTGCGCCTTCCACCATTAAAAAGAAACCATTTGCATTATTAAGCTTTTGTAGTGCTGTTTTTGTCATTTCGCTTAAGCTGGGTTCTGTGCCATCTGTATATTTGCGGTCTATTTTAAATGACAGATGATACGGAGCAAAAAGGCCAAGCAGTTTATCCCCTGTCTGATTGCTTAATAAATCATGTCTATTTCTGACAATGGTATAACCTAACTTCTTTGCTTTTTCTAACAGGGCAGGACCATAAAAAACTTCTCCCCCACCTAACATGACATCAGGAGCGAGTGTGAGTTGTTGCTTCGCAATATCCGCCTGGTTTGCCCAACGATTAAGAACGCTTGCTGTGAAAGCGGCAGGTGTGGCATCCGTGATGGCATTGGTTGAGATGATACCAGTCTTTTTCTTTTGCTCTTTAAATAAATCGAGGATGCTTTTTACCTCCTTGCCATCTGGCGTGACTCCGATCATTTCATTATTGGTTTTGCTTCCTGTTGCGAGGGCAGTACCGGCAGCAGCAGAATCAGTTACGACTCGATTAGCCGAATAGGTTTGAACAAGGGCACTAAACGGGAGGGAAGTTAGAAACAATTGCCCCTCTTTGCCTCTTTCCAATTCCCGCGCTATCTCTAGTTGGCCCACCCCCATACCGTCTCCAATCATATAGATAATGTTTGTAGGCTTGTTTCCTTCTGCCGTAACAGACGTAGTATTTATTAGTAGGAATAAAGAAAAACATAGAATAGACAAGTACTTTAATTTCCTCACTCAATTCACATCCTCTTTAATAGATTGTCATGTGAATTATTGTCTCTCTTTTAATAATAATTATTTGCTATATGGTCATACGTTAGATTCATCTTGCATACATTGAGAGTAGAAAAGAGCAAGTCCTATGGAGACAAAGGAAAGGGAGGACTTTCGAGGTGGAAACAATTCTAGCATTTTTACCACGTTCAATCTCACAACAGTTACGGCAATTACCAACTCGTCAGTTAGCAGAAATAGAGGAAATAAGGATTAGGACTCATCGCCCGATTGAAGTTGTTACACATGGTAACTATGTTTTGTTACCTTATCAAGCAACGGAAGAGGATGCGATTCAGTTATTAGATAAGATGAGTCACTTCTCTATCTATACTTTGGAAGAAGAGTTACGTAGAGGTTATATCACGATAGAGGGCGGTCACCGTGTCGGACTAGCAGGTAAAGTTATTTTAGAAGGCGGACAAGTAAAAGTGATTAGAGATGTCGCTTCTTTTAACATTCGTATTGCCAAGGAAAAAATCGGGATTGCAGAAACTGTTGCTCACCATATTTATCAGAATGGTTGGATGCATACAGTTATTATCGGTCCTCCACAAACTGGAAAGACAACTTTGCTTAGAGATTTAGCGAGAATGGTCTCTAGTGAAAATAAATACACAACTGCTAAAAAAGTAGGCATCGTCGATGAAAGATCTGAAATAGCTGGAAGTATTCATGGTATACCACAAATGAGGTTTGGTCCGCGTGTTGATGTGTTAGATGCGTGCCCAAAAGCTGAAGGTATGATGATGATGATTCGCTCGATGAGCCCAGATGTCCTTGTGGTCGATGAATTGGGTAGCAAAGCAGATGTAGAAGCCGTATTAGAAGCAGTTAATGCTGGTATAAAGTTAATTACTACTACCCACGGCTTCTCGTATGAAGATATAAAAAAACGTCCGTTAATGGCACCTTTACTTGAATTAGATATATTTGAACGTTTTGTTGAACTTAATAGGCGTGCAGGACCGGGGAATATACAAGCTGTCAAAGATGGTAATGGTATGCGGTTACATGGAAGGCAAGAGGTATTAGGACCATGATTAAAATAGTGGGAGCAATACTAATCATCGTAGCTACTACTCTCGTAGGATTTGAGATATCAAAACGATTAAGTGAAAGGCCCCGTCAACTAAGGCAGCTAAAGAGTGCCTTGCAATCATTGGAAGCGGAAATCATGTATGGCCACACTCCATTACATGAGGCATCACGACGGCTCGCTTCTCAGTTAAGTCACCCAGTTTCGTTATTCTTTGCTGATTTTGCTTCTCGGCTAACAGAAACTGAAACGACAGTGATGAGGGCTTGGGAGAATAGCTTGAATCACATTTGGAAGAAAACGGCTCTGAAAAACAGTGAATTTGAAATCATGAAACAATTCGGAGAGACATTAGGGCGACATGATCGCATCTCCCAACAAAAGCAAATTTTGCTGACATTAGCCCATCTTGAACGTGAAGAAGTAGATGCGCATGAGAAACAGGCAAAATACGAAAGAATGGCGAAAAGCCTCGGGTTTTTATCAGGACTTCTGCTAATTATTTTATTAATGTAGAGAAAATTTCTCATGTTTGAGTGTAGGAGGAGAAAATAATGGGATTAGATGTCGAGATTATTTTTAAAATTGCCGGTGTTGGGATAGTCGTCGCTTTTTTACACACGATTCTTGACCAAGTGGGAAAGAAAGAATATGCCCAATGGGTCACTCTGTTTGGATTTATCTATATTTTATTCCTGGTTGCATCAGTGGTAGATAACCTCTTTCAAAAAATCAAATCAGTATTCTTATTTCAATAAGAAGGGAGAGGTATGCCATTGATATTCTTAAAATAGTAGGAATTGCTTTAATAGCTACATTCTTGGCACTAATTATTAAAGAACAAAAACCTAACTTTGCTTTTCTTTTAGTTGTTTTTGTTGGTTGTACGATTTTTTTATATCTTGTCGATCAGATATATATGATTATTCATATGATAGAGCGCATTGCTGTTAATGCCAATATTAATATGGTGTATTTGGAGACCATACTGAAAATAGTGGGTATTGCCTATATTGCAGAATTTGCCTCGCAAATTACGAAAGATGCTGGTCAAGGTGCGATTGCAGCAAAGATTGAGATGGCAGGGAAGATTTTTATCTTAGCAATGGCTATCCCAATATTAACGGTTTTGATTGAAACAATTATTCAAATGATCCCAAGTTAATCAGTGTAAAGAGAAAATGAAGGAGCCACCCATGCGGTGTGAATAGAAAATGACAACATCATAAGAGAGTAGCACCTTCCCTATATAAAGAGGTGTAAAAGATGAAGCCCTATTTATTGAAAACATTGCTGTTTAGTATGTTGTTTATTTTCATGACAGGCCACATTGTACATGCCTCAGATGAAGAGGCAGATAAGCCAGATGAATACCAAACTGAAGAAGCTCAAGAAGTTTTTAATCCGGAAGATATTGTAGAGTCGCAAATAGATACACTCCATTTGGATGAATTAAAGGGATTCTGGGAAGATATCACCAATGAATATGGGGGTTTTTTACCGGAAAGCCAAAAGGGTAGCATATACGATTTTATAAAAGGTGAAAAAGAGTTTTCATTTGATCAATGGGCATTAGGCATACTTAAATTCGTTTTTCATGAATTTGTTGTAAATGGGAAACTTTTAGGAACCTTAATCTTACTAGCTGTATTTAGCATGTTTCTGCAATCATTGCAAAATGCTTTCGAATCCGGAACAGTAAGTAAAGTCGCTTATGCGATAGTTTTGATGGTATTGGTTATTTTAGCACTGAATAGCTTCCATATCGCGATGGAGTATGCAAGTGATACTGTCCATAAGATGACTTCATTCATTCTAGCGCTCATTCCTTTGCTGCTAGCATTAATTGCCTCGTCAGGTGGACTCATCTCAGCAGCCTTTTTTCATCCAGTTATTCTCTTTTTAATGAATACGAGTGGTGTGTTAATTCAATATGTTGTGTTTCCATTGCTTTTTTTATCCACGCTACTGCATATCGTCAGTACTTTGTCAGATCAATATAAGGTTACACAATTGGGTAATCTCTTGAGGAATTGGAGTGTGGGCTTACTCGGAATTTTCCTTACTGTGTTTTTGGCTGTGATATCAATCCAAGGAGTTTCGACAGCCATTACAGATGGTGTCACACTAAAAACAGCGAAGTATGTAACAAGTAATTTTATCCCTGTAATCGGCCGAATGTTCACAGACGCAACTGATACGGTAGTGACAGCATCTGTATTATTGAAAAACACTGTCGGAATTGCTGGAGTCGCCATTTTGATGATTATAGTAG
This sequence comes from Cytobacillus kochii, assembly GCF_020171845.1. GTDB lineage: Bacteria > Bacillota > Bacilli > Bacillales > Cytobacillaceae > Cytobacillus > Cytobacillus kochii. Next base: position 397,077 of record NZ_JAIVAM010000003.1, read on the forward strand.
CTTTTCCTGCAATCAAAATATTAATGATTGCGTTTATATATAAATTTGCAGCAGCTGTTCTTCAACCTTTAGGCGGAGGGCCGATTATTAAATGTTTAGATATTATCAGTAAAAGTGTCATGTACGTATTTGCAGCATTAGCCATTGTGTCTCTTATGTTTTTTCTTAGTATTACTGTCGTGATCGTAGCTGGAAATCTCACGATGATGGTGAGATAGGGAGGGTCGCTCATGGAATTTTTAAAAGAATGGATTACAACAATTATCATATTTATTTTACTAGCAACGGTTATTGATATGATTCTTCCAAGTTCAAAGCTACAGAAATACACAAAAATGGTTACGGGCTTATTATTAATAGCGATTATCTTAACTCCTATATTTAAATTTGTTTCTAGTGATTTTGAACAAACGATTATGTCGTTACCAACAATTGAGTCTACTTCTTCAAAAGAAGAAATAGAAAATTCAATAGAAATGCAAAAAAAAGAAATACAAGCCTCCTCTCGTGCATATGCTTTAGAAAACGTAGAAAAAGCCATGAAAGCATCGGCGAATGAGGAGTTGGTAGAAAAGTACGGTGTAGAAATTACAAAGATAGAAATGATTGAAGACGATAGGTCCGAGCTTGAGTTCCCTCAAAACCTTCAAAAGGTCTATGTGCAAGTACAACCAGTAGAAGGAGGGGAACAAGAAGCAGTTGAAGTTGTCCAAAATGTAGAAGTAGACACAGGAAAGCCGATTGAATCAGAAGCAACAACTACTGTCCCAGGTGATATTACTTCTCTTCTGTCTACTAATTGGGAAATCGATGAAAAAGTGATGGAAGTATTTTTAGAAGAAGGGGGGATGGCGAAAGACGATGGGTAAAAAAGGACCAATTACATTACTGAAAGAATGGTTATCAAAAGAAAAAGATGGAGAAAAAAAACCCGGTAAAGTGCAATACTTGATGATCGTTCTCTTATTTGGTGCCGCGATTATGCTAATTAGTAATATATTTTTTAATAATGACCAGTCTGATGAAGTCTCTGTCCTTAACTCCGAGAGTGAGCAAGCAGAAAAAGAGCAAGAAGTCTTTGGACAATCTAAACCACAATCAGCCAATTCAATTGCTGATTATGAAAAGGCATATGAAGCACAGATTAAAGAAGCGCTTGACACAATAGTTGGAGTGGATGATGTCTCTGTTGTCGTAAATGTGGATTCCACAGAGAAAAAAGTATTAGAAAAAAATACTACGAATCAAGGTCAAATTACAGATGAGACGGATAGGGAAGGTGGCAAAAGGGTGGTGGAAGATCAATCGAAAGAAGAACAGGTTGTCATCATCCGTGAAGGAGAGAAAGAAGTTCCAATTGTAATAGAAACAAAAAAGCCTGATATAAGAGGCGTTCTCATAGTAGCAAAGGGTGCTGATAATATCCAAGTGAAAACATGGATTGTGGAAGCTGTCTCACGTGTACTAGATGTACCTGCACATAAAGTTTCTGTTTTACCGAAGAAAAAATAATGTTTAAGGGGGATTTAATGATGTTATTAAAAAAGCAAACGGTATGGTTATTAACTATGTTGAGTTTAGTCGTTGTTCTGTCAATTTATTACTTAACTTCTCCAGATGGACAAATGAATCTTGCGGGAAATGACCAAGAAGAAAATGAAAATGCAGAAACCGGTGGTGCGGTAATTTCAGATGTAGCATCTGATGAAGAATTTGCCCAAGAGAGACTTGATCAAATGAACGAAAGAAGTATGGAAAAAGAAAGATTAACAGAAGTCGCAGCTTCGACAGAATTACCTGCAGAGGAAAGAAGTGAAGCGAAGGACCAACTTGATTCACTTAATGAGTTAGCTGCTAAGGAAGAAATGTTAGAGAACTTGATAAAATCAATGAACTACGAAGATGTTCTTGTGAAAGCTGATGGAGCCAATGTTAAAGTGGTTGTAAAGGCGGAAGAACAATCAAAAGCTGAAGCAAACAAGATTATTAGAGAAGTAATGAATGAGTTAGGTACACAAGCTTTGGTAGCAGTAGAATTTCAAGTAAGTAAGTAGTATGAAAGCTGAGCGATGAATACAATCGCTCAGTTTTTTGCATTTTTTTATAGGGGAATGATAAAATAATTATAATAGTTAGATAATAGTTTTTGATCAGTGCATAATTTTTGTACGTGTTTGACTGATGAATATTTTACATAGTTAAATAATCCGAACCTAGCAAGAATGAAGAACTTCAACTTTCACTCGTTCTCTTAATAAATCAGAAGGAAAGAAAGGGATATAAGTGGTGTTTTAGAGGGATACTTATTATTTGGATAATATTTACTATTAAAGTTAGTGTTGAACTTTCATTAGGTCTTAGCGTATGATTATAGTAGCTAGTCATAATTATTTACATAACTAGTATTTCATCTATTAAAGTTGAAGCGTAAATGAAGAACAGGGGTGTAAGAATGCTAAAAGTCCAAGAAATTCGTGAATTGATTAAATTAGTTGATCAATCTAATATTGATGAATTTGTTTATGAACATGAAGGTACAAAAGTAGAAATGAAGAAAAATGTCACTGCTATTCAAACTGCAGCAGTACCAGTTGTTCAACCACAGGCACAGGCTGTAGTAGCGCCTCCTGAACAACCTCAGAAAACAGCAGCAGTTCAAACGGAAGTACAAAAAGTAGAACAAGTAAATGAAAAGAATGAAGATAAAGATACTTCAAATCTGCATCAAGTAGTTTCTCCTATGGTTGGAACTTTTTATGAGTCATCCTCACCAGATGCAGATGCATATGTAAAAGTTGGTTCTAAAATCACCAAAGACTCTATTCTGTGTATTGTTGAAGCAATGAAATTATTCAATGAAATCGAAGCAGAAGTAGATGGAGAAATTGTGGAGATTTTAGTTAAAGATGGTCAATTAGTTGAATACGGGCAACCATTATTTTTAGTGAAGCCTGAGTAAGGAGGGCTTTTGTCGATGATAAAAAAAGTATTAATCGCAAATAGAGGAGAAATCGCTGTACGTATTATTCGTGCATGTCGTGAAATGGGTATTGAAAGTGTAGCTGTCTATTCAGAAGGTGATAAAGAAGCTTTACATGTTCAGCTTGCTGATGAAGCTTATTGTATTGGTCCAGTTTCTTCAAAGGATAGTTACTTAAATTTCACTAGTATCATTAGTGTGGCGAAGTTAACAGATTGCGATGCGATCCATCCAGGTTACGGTTTTCTAGCTGAGAACAGTGACTTTGCAGAATTATGTCGCGAGTGTCATATTACATTCATTGGGCCAACTCCAGAAGCGATTGCCAAGATGGGTACAAAAGATATTGCTCGTGAAACGATGAAGGAAGCAGGTGTACCAATCGTACCTGGTTCAAATGGAATTATTGAAGACATTAGTGAAGCGCTTGAATTGGTGCAAAAAATAGACTATCCTGTTATTATAAAGGCAACTGCTGGCGGTGGCGGTAAAGGAATTCGCGTCGCACGTAATGAAGAAGAGTTAACAAAAGGAATTAACATTACACAGCAGGAAGCATTAACTGCTTTTGGTAATGCAGGTGTATATATTGAAAAATACATTGAAGACTTTAGACATGTAGAAATTCAAGTACTAGCAGATACTTATGGAAATACGATTCACCTTGGAGAGAGAGATTGTTCCATTCAGAGAAGATTACAAAAACTACTAGAAGAAACGCCTTCTCCAGCCCTAGACGGTGAAACACGTGAAGAAATGGGGAAAGCTGCAGTAAAAGCAGCAGAAGCTGTAAATTATACCGGTGCAGGTACAATCGAGTTTATTTATGATTATCATAACCGCAAGTTTTATTTCATGGAAATGAATACACGTATTCAAGTGGAACATCCAGTGACAGAAATGGTGACAGGCGTTGACTTGATTAAAGAGCAAATTAAAGTTGCTTCTGGTGAACGTTTAGGTATGACCCAACAGGATGTTACTTATAGTGGATGGGCGATGGAATGTCGAATTAATGCAGAGAACCCGGCGAAAAACTTTATGCCATCCGCAGGGAAAATTACGATGTACCTTCCACCAGGTGGTTTAGGTGTTCGTGTTGATTCTGCTGCATATCCTGGATATACGATTCCTCCGTATTATGATTCAATGATTGCAAAAGTGATTACTTATGGTGATACGAGGGAGGAAACAATTGCTAGAATGAAACGAGCACTAAGTGAATTTGTTATTGAAGGTGTTCATACTACAATCCCGTTCCACTTAAGACTTCTTGAGAATGAGAATTTTGTTGCAGGGGAGTTTAACACGAAATTCCTGGAATTGAATGACGTTATGAAATCTGAATAAGAATTGGAGGTTTCAAAATGAGCGATCAAAATATTCTAGAAATGAACCAAGAGGAAACAGGGTTAGGTAAGGTGGAAATTGCACCTGAAGTAATTGAAGTAATTGCAGGAATTGCGGCATCTGAAGTGGAAGGTGTTGCACAAATGCGCGGCAACTTCGCATCAGGTGTAGTTGAAAAATTAGGCAAGAAAAACCATGGAAAAGGTGTAAAAGTCGAATTAGCTGAAGATGGCATTAAAGTGGATGTCTACTGTTTAATGAAATTTGGCGTATCTATTCCAACTGTTGCACAAAGTATTCAAGATAATATTCGTCAAGCTCTATTAAATATGACAGCGCTTGAAACGAAAGAAATTAATATTCATGTAGTTGGTATTCTTTTTGAAAACCAAAAACAAGAAGATGAATACGAACAAGAAATATAAAAAGACAAAAAAAGCGGCTAGAGACATCGGTGTCTTTAGTCGTCTTTTTTTTGCATTGATATATCCGCTCCATGACTTAAAGGTTTGTTTCAACAAATTTTAGAGAAGTCTATTCATATCAATGGCTATGGCTGCATTATTTAAAGTTCATCAGACTGTAAGTAAAAATAGAGGAAAATTATTGACTACACTGTGCGAATCATAGTCAGTTATGCTATTATCTTCTTATGTGTTTTTTTATGTGTCGTTAAAGAAATCCACGAGGACATTTATATAATAGATTGAATGACAAAGGAGAAATAAGAATGAAAAGAAGAACAGCAAGAGAAAAAGCATTGCAAGCGCTATTTCAAATCGATTTAAGTGGAACGGAAATGAATGAGGCCATTCATCATGTGTTAGATGAACAGCCAGAGGATGCTTATTTAAACCATCTTGTCAGTGGTGTTCTTCATCATAAAGCCCAGATTGATGAGTTAATATCTAACAATCTGGAGAACTGGAAATTGGATCGTTTGGCAACCGTTGATCGCAATTTACTACGTCTTAGCACTTTTGAATTTGCTTTTAGCGAGGATGATATACCGGTTAATGTTGTTATTAATGAAGCCATTGAGATTGCAAAGATGTATGGAGACGACCAATCGCCAAAGTTTATAAATAGCGTATTATCAAAAATAAAAGATAATTATAGTGAGAATTAAGAGCATCTATTTTATGCGATTACATCATTTGAATCCGCTGCTTAAACTTTCCTATTACAATTAATTCGTTGTAATAAAGAAGGAGATAAGAATGGAAGAAAAGAGATATTTAACAGTTTACGCATTAACAAAATATATAAAGCGGAAATTTGATAGAGATCCACATTTACAACAAGTAATGGTCAAAGGTGAAATCTCAAATTTCAAGCGCCATTCGAGTGGTCATATGTATTTTACATTAAAAGATGAGAAATCAAGAATTCTTGCAGTGATGTTTTCAAGATACAATCAAACGATGAAATTTGTCCCTGAGAATGGGATGAATGTTCTTATTACCGGTGATTTGTCCTTATATGAAGCAAGTGGACAATATCAAATATATGTGAAAGAAATGACCCCTGATGGTATTGGTGACCTTTATCTAGCCTATGAACAGTTAAAACAGAAACTCGAAAAGGAAGGGTTGTTTTCAGAGAAATATAAGCAACCGATTCCTAAGTATCCGAAAGCGATTGGGCTGATTACTTCACCAACTGGTGCAGCAATCAGAGATATAATTACAACATTGAAACGCCGATATCCTTCTGTTCCTATTTATATTTACCCAGCACTTGTACAAGGAAAAGGGGCCGCACCTTCCATCACTCAACAAATCAATCGAGCGAATGAAAGGAAAGAGGTTGATGTGTTAATTGTTGGTAGAGGTGGAGGTTCAATTGAAGAGTTATGGGCATTTAATGAAGAAGAAGTAATTAGAGGGATCTTTGCCTCATCTATCCCAATTATATCAGCGGTTGGTCACGAGACGGATTTTACGATTGCAGACTTTGTCGCAGACTTACGGGCACCAACCCCGACCGGTGCTGCTGAGCTTTCAGTGCCTCATATAGATGACCTAAGTGAACGCATCCATAACCAACAAGCACGGATGATCCGAGCAACGAGGGAGAGGTTAACAAGGCAGTTTGAACGTCTTCATAGAGTGGAGAAATCTTATGCTTTTCGTTACCCTCAAAAACTTTATGAGCAAAAATTAGAACAAGTTGATCGTACGAAAGAACAATTAATTAAAAGTACAATCCGCTTATTAAAATATAAGCAGGAACAAGTCGATCAGCAACGAAAACGCTTGCTAAGAACACCACCACACTCATTAGCCATAGAAAGCAGAAAACTATATATAGATATCAATAAACGGTTAAGACGTTCCATGAATGTTGTAAATGAACGAAAGCAAAGGGAATTCTCACATCTTATATCAAAATTAGAGACGTTAAGTCCGTTAAAGATTATGGACCGTGGATATAGTTTGCTGTATTCGGAAAAGGAAGAACTCATCAAATCTATCCACCAAGTTAAACAAAATGACGAAATAAAAGTAAAGGTAAAAGATGGTACGATATTAGCTGAAGTAAAGAATATAATCGATAATCGAGGTGAAAAGTAATGGCTAAAGAAAAAACACCTACTTTCGAAGAAGCAATGGAGCAACTTGAGCAAATCGTAGAAAAGTTAGAGGAAGGGGATGTCCCTCTAGAAGAGGCCATTTCCATTTATAAAAATGGGATGGAACTTTCCAAGCTTTGTCACGATAAACTAAAAAATGTAGAAGAGCAATTAACAGAAATGATTACTGATGATGGAAAAAAACAGCCGTTTGTTATACATGAGGAGGAGTAGGGAGAATGGGTGAGTCACTACAAGCTTTTTCACAACATCATAAAACACTACTGGAAGAGAAAATGGCATCCTTTGTTGAGAGATTAGAATCTCCAGCTGTGCTAAAAGAAGCAATGCAATATTCTTTGTCGGCTGGAGGTAAACGCATCAGACCTTTATTGCTTTTCGCTACTTTAGCTGCTTATGGACAAGAAACAATTAAAGGACTTAACAGTGCATGCGCACTTGAAATGGTGCACACATACTCTCTTATTCACGATGACCTTCCTAGTATGGATGATGATGATTTAAGAAGAGGAAAGCCGACAAATCATAAAGTGTATGGGGAAGCCAATGCAATTTTAGCAGGGGACGCGCTTTTAACTTATAGCTTTCAATTAATAGCAGAAACGGATGAAGCATTTGCTTCTCCTGAAGCTAAATTAGATTTAATTAAGGAATTTGCTCAATCAGCAGGAGCAGAAGGTATGGTTGGTGGCCAAGTTGCTGATATGTTGGGCGAACAGAAAACACTTACGCTTCCTGAATTAGAATACATTCATGTACATAAAACAGGAAAGTTACTAAGTTTTGGTGTCATCGCTGGTGCCATTTTAGCTGGTGCCTCAGATAAGGAAAAACAGCTTTTACTTGAATTTTCCACACATTTAGGTTTAGCCTTTCAAATAAGAGATGACATTTTAGATTTAGAAGGTTCTGAGGAACTTATTGGTAAGCCGGTAGGTAGTGATGAAGTCAATGCGAAAAGTACTTATCCAAGCATCCTAACAATGAATGGTGCAAAAGCAGCACTTGATGAGCATACACAGCTAGCGAAAGAAAAATTAGCAAAAACAGGTTTGAATACTTATTACTTGGAAAAAATTACAGATATGCTAGCTGAAAGAAACCATTAAAAGGGATAACATTTGGCTTATTTTTATTTTTGCTGTAATCTAGTACTAATCATGAAAAGGAAATGAGAAGAAGTATACTAATTTATGAATAAGTAATGAAAGTGAGTGATCCGGCTTATGGATCTGTTATCAATTAAAGACCCAAGCTTTTTAAAGAAGCTCTCTAATGAGGAATTAGAGAATCTAGCCTCGGAAATTAGACAATTTTTGATTGAAAAATTGTCAGTTACTGGTGGTCATATTGGGCCTAATCTAGGTGTGGTTGAATTGACCATCGCTCTGCATAAAGCGTTTGATAGCCCAACAGATAAAATTTTATGGGATGTTGGGCATCAGTCATACGTTCATAAAATCCTTACTGGTAGAGCTAGCCAATTCGATACCTTAAGAAAGTATAAAGGATTATGCGGGTTTCCTAAATTGATCGAAAGTCCTCATGATGTATGGGAAACTGGCCATAGCTCCACCTCTTTATCAGGTGCTATGGGAATGGTCATTGCAAGAGATATTAAAAAAGAAAATAGCCATGTGATACCAGTAATAGGGGACGGTGCCTTGACTGGTGGAATGGCATTAGAAGCGCTTAACCATATTGGTCACGAGCAGAAAAACATGATTGTTGTTTTGAATGATAATGAAATGTCAATTGCTCCTAATGTTGGCGCCCTTCATAATGTTCTAGGTCGTCTTAGAACTGCGGGGAAATACCAATGGGCAAAAGATGAATTGGAAGCTTTTCTGAAAAAGATTCCAGCTGTCGGTGGTAAAATTGCTTCAACAGCTGAAAGGTTAAAAGATAGCTTAAAGTATTTACTTGTTTCAGGCGTGTTTTTTGAGGAACTCGGTTTTACTTATCTTGGACCAATTGATGGTCATAATTATGAAGAATTATTTGAGAACATTAATTATGCCAAGAAAACAGAAGGTCCTGTTCTCTTACATGTAATTACGAAAAAAGGCAAGGGCTATGAGCCTGCAGAACGTGATACTGTTGGTACTTGGCATGGAACAGGCCCTTATAAAACGGAAACAGGTGACTTCCTGAAGCCTGTGAATACTGCACCTGCATGGAGTAAGTTAGTTAGTGAAACAGTCAGAGAACTGGCAAGAGAAGATGAACGAATTGTTGCCATTACGCCTGCAATGCCTGTGGGATCTAAGTTAGAAGGTTTTGCAAGTGAATTTCCAGATCGCATGTTTGATGTAGGAATAGCGGAACAACATGCGGCTACAGTAGCGGCAGGTCTTGCTACACAAGGAATGAAGCCATTTTTAGCAATTTATTCGACATTTTTACAAAGAGCATATGATCAAATGGTCCACGATATTGCTAGGCAAAACCTAAATGTTTTTATTGGGATCGATCGTGCTGGTTTAGTAGGTGCTGATGGAGAAACACACCAAGGTGTTTTCGATATTGCCTTTTTAAGACATTTGCCAAATATGGTACTGATGATGCCGAAAGATGAGAATGAAGGTCGTCATATGACATATACCGCTATTCAATACAATGATGGTCCAATTGCAATGAGGTTTCCAAGAGGAAATGGACTTGGAGTTGAGATTGATGAAAAGATGACGGCACTTCCAATTGGTTCATGGGAAGTGTTAAAAGAAGGTAAAGACGCAGCTATTTTAACATTTGGAACAACCATTCCAATGGCTATGGAAGCGGCAGCTCTTCTTGAAACGAAAGGCTATTCAGTAAAAGTTGTTAATGCCCGCTTTATTAAACCATTAGATGAGACAATGTTACATGATATTTTAAGTATGAACATGCCTATTTTGACAGTTGAAGAAGCGGTCTTACAAGGTGGATTTGGTAGCGCCGTGTTAGAATTTGCTCATGATCATCATTACCATCATGCGAAAGTGGATAGACTTGGTATCCCAGATCATTTTATAGAACATGGTAGTGTGGACAAACTCTTAGAAGAGATTAATTTAACATCTGATGAAATTGTAAAGCGCATGAGTAGATTAGCTGAAAAAAAACAAAAGAGGGCATGAAGCGATAATGAGTAAAAAGGAACGAGTGGATGTTCTTCTTGTAGAACGAGGCTTGGCAGAAACAAGAGAAAAAGCAAAAAGAGCGGTAATGGCAGGCATCGTTTATAGTAATGAAATGAGGCTAGATAAACCTGGAGAAAAGGTAAAGAGTGATATTCCATTACAAATCAAAGGGAAAGCAATGCCTTACGTAAGTAGAGGTGGCTTAAAGCTCGAAAAAGCATTAGAGGTATTTGATTTAACCGTTGAAGATAAAATTCTATTAGATATTGGGGCATCAACAGGGGGCTTTACAGATTGTGCATTGCAAAATGGGGCACAAATGTCTTATGCCCTAGATGTTGGATATAATCAGTTAGCCTGGAAGCTAAGACAGGATGAACGCGTGGTTGTAATGGAGCGCACTAATTTTCGCTATGTGACACCTGCTGATTTAGTCGGTCAAATGCCAAATTTAGCTTCCATTGATGTCTCATTTATATCTTTACAACTAATTCTTCCTGTTTTGCGAACATTACTCGTACCTGGTAGTGACGTGATCGCATTAATCAAGCCTCAATTTGAAGCAGGAAGAGAACAAGTTGGGAAGAAGGGAATTGTTCGTGATTCGTCCGTACATGAACAAGTAATCGACAAAATTCTAACCTTCGCTCAAACAGAAGGATATCACATTAAAGGCTTATCATATTCTCCGATTACAGGAGGAGATGGTAATATTGAATTCCTCGCTCATTTGCAGTGGCAACATGGCCCAGAGGAAGTGCATGCTACGAATGATTTTGATATCCAATCAGTAGTAAAAGAAGCCCACAAGCAATTAAAAGCAAAACTGAAAGAATAAACACAGACTAAAGTAAGCAGGCTAGGGGAGCATTTTCCAGCCTGTTCTTTTGTGTCAGGCATCATAACGGATATAAATGATATTTTGAAATTCTCTTAAGAAACAATCTTTTTTACCAAAAAAACACAAATTATGCAGAATAAATTGTACAATATAGAGAAAATCAGCTAACATATGAATTAAAAGATAATGAGAATCGTGTTGCTAGTTTCAGGCAACGCTTTGCATTCATAGAGGTGAAAAGAATGAATAAAGGACAACGACATATTAAGATTAGGGATTTAATTACGAACAATGATATTGAAACCCAAGATGAACTAGTAGAAGAGTTAAGAAATGCTGGGTTTAACGTGACACAAGCAACGGTTTCACGCGATATTAAAGAACTACATTTAGTGAAAGTTCCCCTTTTGGATGGAAGATATAAGTACAGTTTACCAGCTGATCAACGCTTTAACCCTTTACAAAAATTAAAGCGTAACTTAATGGATGCATTTGTTCGTCTAGATTCTGCCGGTCATTTACTTGTGATGAAAGTTTTGCCAGGGAATGCAATGGCGATTGGTGTATTGATGGATAACCTAGATTGGGATGAAATATTAGGAACAATTTGTGGCGACGATACTTGCTTAATTATCTGTCGAACACCTGAACAAGCTGAAGTGATTTCCAAAAGATTTTTAGAAATGCTATAAGCTGGGGTGAAATGTCAGTGTTAAATGAAATATCAATTAGAAACTTTGCTATTATCGAATCAATTACAATTGCCTTTAATAAAGGGCTAACTGTGCTTTCAGGAGAAACAGGAGCAGGAAAATCAATTATTATTGACGCCGTTCACTTGCTCGTTGGTGGCAGGGGTTCTTCAGAGTATGTAAGACATGGTGAAGAGAAAGCCGAGATAGAAGGTTTATTCATATTAGACGATGAACAACATCCGTGTTACAAACGGGCGTTAGAATTTGGTATAGATATCGATGAAGGAATGTTGATTCTGCGACGAGATATATCTAAATCAGGTAAAAGTGTCTGTCGAATAAATGGAAAACTTGTAACCATTTCTATCCTTCGAGAAATTGGTAGTACGCTAATTGACATACATGGTCAACATGAACACCAAGAATTAATGAATGAAAGTTTGCATCTGCCTTTATTAGATCAATTTGGTGGTCCCAAAATCGCTAAAAGTAGACAAGAATACGAAGAGGTCTATAGAGAATACGAGCAAACAATGAAAAGAATCAAGACATTAACAGAAAATGAACAGCAAATGGCTCATCGACTGGATCTTATTCAATTTCAATATGAAGAAATAACAAACGCCAATTTAAAATTGCTTGAAGATGATGCCCTCCTAGAAGAGCGAAACCGCTTACTTAATTTTGAGAAGATGTATGAAGGCGTAAAAATTAGCTATAATGCCTTGCAAGGAGAACAAAAAGGGCTTGATTGGATTAGTTTAGCTATGAATCACCTTCAACAATCGGCAGAAGTTGATGAAGAGTTAGTTGAGTTGCAAGAAGTAGTTGCCAACAGTTTTTATCAATTAGAGGACACGGTAGCTATTTTAAGGAGTAAATTAGATTTTATGGAATTTGATCCTGTTCGTTTGAATGAAATTGAAGAGCGATTAAATGAAATCAATATGCTCAAACGAAAATATGGACCATCAATAGAGGAAATATTAGAATATGTTGCAAAGATTGAGGAAGAAATTGAAACATTAACCAACAAAGAAACACATATCGAACACTTGCTCAAGCAGGCTAAAGAATTACAAGCTGATTTACTTGTCGAAGGACAGGAATTGAGTGAATTAAGAAGAAATGCTGCGGAACGATTAACAAAAATGATTCATCGTGAATTAAAAGCACTTTATATGGAAAAGACTGTATTTGAGGTCCATTTTACTACGGATAAAGAAAGCTTTCATAAAAAAGGTATTGATACAGTCGAATTTTACTTATCCACTAACCCAGGAGAACCGTTAAAACCATTATCAAAAATTGCATCAGGTGGGGAACTATCCCGAATTATGCTTGCTTTAAAGAGTATCTTTTCTAAACATCAAGGGGTAACATCTATTATCTTTGATGAAGTTGATACAGGGGTAAGCGGAAGAGTCGCACAAGCTATTGCTGAAAAAATTCATCAAGTAGCGATTGATTCGCAAGTTCTTTGCATTTCCCACTTGCCACAAGTGGCTGCAATGGCAGATACGCATTTATTTATTTCTAAAACACTCAAAGCTGGCCGTACAAAAACAACGGTAAAGCCGTTGGATGACGAGGAAAAGATTAAAGAAATTGGTCGTATGATCTCTGGTGTGGAAATGACTGAACTGACAAGGGAGCATGCGAAGGAACTACTGAGCCTTGCCAAAAATGTAAAAATACCATGAAAAGCTATCCAATGGAGGGTAGCTTTTTTTATTAAGTTGCCAGTTATAATTGCTCTTGAAGCAGGCAAAATTATATATGTAGCCATGAAACAAGAAGCGAGGAGAGTGTTGAAATGACAAGAGATATATTGAGAAAAATAATTGGTGGAATTCTCCTTGTTTCAATCATATGTATAGGATTTTCTAAACCGTTTCAAGAGTATATTCACATTCCTATAAACCTTACCGTATTTGAGGGTGAACAAGTACGATATAATATGGCGGAAACTGTAAATGCAACAATACAAGCACCCGATGGACAATTGGCGGTTGTTCAGGATAAAGAAGTCATTACACTCTCTGCTAATGAACCAGGCAAGAACGAAATGTTTCTTGATTTGGCTGGTTTCCCGATAAAAAAAGTAGATGTGGAAGTTTTAAAGGACTTTAAAGTTATACCGGGTGGGCAATCAATAGGTGTAAAATTGAATACAGTTGGCGTATTGGTGGTCGGACATCACCAAATTAATACAATAAATGGAAAGATGTCACCGGGAGATTTAGCAGGTATTAAAATAGGTGATATTATTACAGAAATAAACGGAACAAAAATTGAAAAAATGTCTGATGTTGCTCCATTTGTACAAGCAGCAGGAGATAGTGGTAAACCCCTGAAAATATCAGTTACTCGTGATGAAGGAAAATTTGAGACAGAATTATTACCATTGAAAGATAAAAATGAACCAAACTTTAAGCTTGGATTATATATCCGTGATTCAGCGGCTGGAATAGGCACAATGACTTTTTATCATCCACAATCAAAAAAATATGGTGCTCTTGGTCATGTTATTTCTGATATGGATACAAAAAGGCCAATTGTCGTTGATGATGGTCAAATACTACGGTCTACTGTTACTTCCATTGAAAAAGGGAGTAATGGGAATCCAGGAGAAAAATTAGCACGCTTTAAAGATGAAAAAGAAGTTATAGGCAACATTGATCGAAATAGCCCATTTGGCATTTTTGGAAGGCTTAATCGTGGATTGGCTAACGGGCTAATGGATAAACCAATGCCAATTGCTCTTTCACATCAAGTAAAGGAAGGACCAGCAAAAATTCTAACAGTCGTTGAAAATGATAAAGTTCAACTGTTTGATATCGAAATTGTTAGTACGATCCCGCAAAAATTTCCTGCTACAAAAGGAATGGTCATCAAGGTCACTGACGATGAATTGCTTGAAAAAACTGGGGGCATTGTCCAGGGTATGAGTGGCAGCCCAATTATTCAAAAGGGCAAGGTTATAGGAGCGGTGACACATGTTTTTGTTAATGACCCGACGAGTGGTTATGGTGTGCATATTGAATGGATGTTAAATGAAGCGGGCATTAATATTTATGAAAATAATGAAGAGCGAGCATCTTAAACAAAAAAGCGGTTATGCCCGCTTTTTTGTTTGTTTAGATATATAGTCAGGTGTATGTTGAGTTGAAATCATTTAATTTAGATTCTATAAGAAAAAGCATGACAAACATAAATATGTTAAAATAAGCAAGAAACAAAGATTTTTCGACAATGAAGCAGAAAGACATCGATTATAGTCGAATAATAGAGGAAAACAAAGAAAACTTAAGATTTTATTAGTTTTTTAAAGAAAAATAAAATTTGGTAAAGGATTTTTATCCCCTTTGTCGAAATTGTCACTTAGCAAATAGAGACAAAAAAATAGAAAATAGATTCAACTATGGGTTGAGGAGGAAAAAAATAGTGAAAAAAATCAAAGTGTGTGTAGTTGATGACAATCGAGAGCTAGTAGCTTTGCTTGAAGAGTATATTTCATCTCAAGAAGATATGGAAATAGTCGGAGTGGCGCATAATGGACAAGACTGTTTAAATATTCTTGATGAAATCGAAACAGATGTGCTTGTATTAGATATCATAATGCCGCATCTTGATGGACTGGCAGTTCTTGAAAAAATGAGAGAACTTAACTTGAAGACTCTTCCTAGCGTTATTATGTTAACTGCTTTTGGTCAAGAAGACGTGACAAAGAAAGCTGTTGATCTTGGTGCATCTTATTTTATATTGAAACCTTTTGACATGGATAATTTGGCTAGTCATATCCGCCAAGTGAGCGGAAAATCAAGTCCGATGATTCGTAAATCACCTTCTACAACCAATTACCGTACACAAGCAGAGGCAAAACCCAAAAATCTTGATGCCAGTATTACAAGTATCATACATGAAATTGGTGTGCCTGCTCATATAAAGGGTTACTTATATTTAAGAGAGGCAATTTCAATGGTATATAATGATATTGAGTTACTTGGCTCGATTACAAAAGTTCTGTATCCTGACATTGCCAAGAAGTATAATACAACAGCTAGTAGGGTGGAAAGGGCAATTCGTCATGCAATTGAAGTGGCATGGAGCAGAGGGAATATTGACTCTATCTCTTCTTTATTTGGTTATACAGTCAGCATGACAAAGGCCAAACCAACAAACTCTGAGTTCATTGCCATGGTGGCCGATAAGTTAAGATTAGAGCATAAGGCTTCTTGAAAAAGCTAGGCGTGTGAACAGATCGTCCACACGAATAAACAAAAAAGCGTCAGCATTTTATTATGCTGACGCTTTTTATGATTCCTTCTTAAAACGGTCTTGCACTTTATTTCTTTTACGATCACGATGCAAAATAAATCCGGCGATAAAGCCAATTCCTAATATAACAAATAATAATCCACACACAAACTGCAAAGGTAAAGATGGGAAAGGGCTTTGTAAAATGCCAAATACCATATCCCTCATTAATTTAATTCCATATACCGCTAAAACACCGGGAAGTACAAGTATCATTAATGCTATTAGTCTAATCATATTTTTCCTTTCTTCCGCTGCTAAAATATTCAATAAACTCATTATATATGATAGGAAACGTTTATTAAAGGGAGATTTCATTGGTGGAACGTATGAGAAAAATATTAACACTAACAGTAGAAGATATTTGTCAACAAGGACAATTAAGGTTACATTATAAATGAAAGAAGTTGCATAGTAGATTTGAAAGAATATTCAGGGTAAGGTGAAAGTATGCAAAAAGTAATTATCATCGGGGCTGGTCAAGGTGGCTCCTCAATATATCGATTATTAAAAGAAACAGAAATGTTAAAAGTAACAGCGGTTGTTGATATTAATCGCGAAGCAAATGGACTACAACTTGCGAGTGAAGATGGTGTACAAATTGGTTACGATTGGCGCCAATTTATTAAAGAACCTGTTGATATTATTATTGAAGTAACAGGAGACGAAGAAGTTAGTAAACAAATTAGATCTTCAATCAAAGAAGAGATCATTTTTATCCCTGGTAGTGTCGCTTATTTAATGGCCAAACTTTTGTATCAAAAGGAAGAGCTCATATCCGCACTTTCTAATCAAACATATAAATTCAACCTCATTTTTAATACAACCGATAACGGTATGATCGTCATTAATCCTGACGAGGAAATTATACTTTTTAATAAAAGCGCAGAAACGATGACAGGAATAGAAAAGAAACAGGCGATAGGTAAGAAAATCGGAGATGTAATTAGTGGAAGCCTACTGCCGAGAGTATTGCATTCAAGGAGAGTGGAAACAAACCAAGAGTTTGTTTTAGGTAGTGGGTTGAAAATTATTACTACGAGAATCCCTGTAATCGGTGATAACGGTCAATTAATCGGTGCGGTTTCTATTTTTAAAGACATTACGGAGTTAGTTGATTTAGCTGAAGAAATTACTGATTTGAAAAACTTAAAAACAATGCTTCAAGCTATTATACAATCAAGCGATGAAGCGATCTCTGTTGTAGATGAAGATGGGAAGGGATTAATTATTAACCCGGCCTATTCAAAAATCACTGGATTAGCAGAAGAGGAAGTCATTGGTAAACCGGCAACTGCTGATATCTCAGAAGGTGAAAGTGTTCATATGAAGGTGCTCAAAACACGCAGAGCCATAAGGGGTGTACCAATGCGTGTAGGTCCGAAGAGAAAAGAAGTTGTCGTCAATGTAGCGCCAGTAATTGTAGATGGCATTTTAAAAGGAAGCGTCGGGGTTTTGCATGACGTTTCAGATCTGCAAAGTATGAGTCGCGAATTAAACCGCGCGAGACAAATTATTCGAAATTTAGAAGCTAAGTATACTTTTGAGGATATTATTGGTCAATCTGATGAAATGGCCATTGCTATTGAGCAAGCTAAACTTGGAGCAAAAACGCCAGCAACCGTTCTATTGAGAGGTGAATCTGGCACAGGAAAAGAATTATTTGCACATGCCATTCATAATGCAAGTGACCGTAAATATAATAAATTTGTTCGTGTAAACTGTGCTGCCTTATCGGAATCATTACTAGAAAGTGAATTATTTGGTTATGAGGAGGGTGCTTTTTCTGGCGCGAAAAGAGGCGGAAAAAGGGGTTTATTTGAAGAAGCGGATAAAGGAAGTATCTTTTTGGATGAAATTGGCGAGTTAACTGCCAGCACACAGGCTAAACTATTAAGGGTGCTACAAGAAGGAGAGATTACCCGAGTAGGTGGTACAAAGCCTCTTCAGATTAACGTTCGAATTATTGCTGCAACGAATGTTAATCTGGAAAAAGCCATTGCGAACGGCGGATTTAGAGAGGATTTATACTACCGTTTGAATCGAATGCCAATTCATATTCCGTCCTTGAGAAAAAGAAAAGAAGATATTCCTTTATTAGTGGACCGCTTAATTGAAAAAATCAATATTGAATATGGCCGTAATGTAGAAGGTGTAACGGAAGAAGCGATGAAGGTTTTAATGGCATATGATTGGCCAGGTAATGTCCGTGAACTAGATAATATTATTGGAAGAGCGATTATATTTATGGGCTATCAAACACATATTGACAGTGAACATTTATCTACATTAGCGAATAGTGACAGTCCAGTTCTCGTAGATTCCGAAATGCATGCATCTATTCAACAAGGAGAGCCATTAGCAAAGCAACTGGAAGGTTTTGAAAAAGAAATTATTACGAAAGCAATGAAACAAGCTGAGGGTAATAAGACACAAGCTGCCAAACATTTAGGGTTGTCTGTAAGAAATTTATACTATAAATTGGAAAAATATCAGATTGAAAATAAAAGCATGCAATAATTTGCATAGTTTGCAATAAATTTCACAGTGGGTTTTTAGTAATAAAGCGTTTTCATCGCGTTTTAATTTTGGCACGGTAATTGCATAATAAAAAGATGAGTGCAGCAAAAAAACATTTTACTTGCACGCACTTTGAAGTAAAGGGGTTGAGACAGATGAAATTGGATTCGCTTATAGAGAAAGCAACCCAATATGAAGGCAATGTAGTTGCAGTTGCCGCAGCAGAAGACGAAGAAGTCTTAGAAGCTGTAGCTGGTGCACTAAAGAAAAACATGGCAAGCTTTCTGTTATTCGGTAACTCTGAAAAGATTACACAAATACTGAATGCAAACCATGCAGATGTCGCTAGTAGCGACCACTTAACAATTATGCATGCTGAAACAGCTGCTTTGGCTGCTGAAATGGCGGTTAAATCTGTCAAAGAGAAAAAAGCAAGCGTACTTATGAAAGGAAATGTTCCTACAGCAGTTATTTTAAAAGCCGTACTTAACAAAGAATATGGCTTGAGAACTGGTAGCGTTCTTTCACATGTTGCTGTGTTTGAAGTTCCTAACTTTGACAAATTTACGATTGTCACTGATGCTGCGATGAACATTGCGCCTGATTTGAGTCAAAAAGCGCAAATAACAGCTAATGCAGTAGGTATTGCTAAGAGTATTGGGGTGGAAATGCCTAAAGTTGCACCAATTGCTGCGGTTGAGGTAGTAAACCCAAATATGCAAGCAACATTAGATGCAGCGGCATTAACGCAAATGAATCAACGTGGTCAAATTAAAGGCTGCATTGTTGATGGACCTTTAGCACTTGATAATGCAGTTTCTATTGAAGCTGCTGAGCATAAAGGCATTACAAGTGATGTTGCTGGACAAGCAGATATCTTACTTGTACCTACTATTGAAGTTGGAAATGCTTTATACAAATCATTGATCTACTTTGCTCAAGCAAAAGTTGGTGCAGTGATTGCAGGTGCAAAAGCACCAATCGTTTTAACTTCCAGAGCAGACTCAGCAGAGAGTAAGTTATATTCACTTGCTTTAGCTATTTGCTCTGCTAAATAATATATTTTCTTTTAAAAACAAGGAGGATTTACAACCATGGAAATTTTTAAATATCTAGAGAAATATGATTACGAACAAGTCGTTATTTGCCAAGATAAAGAATCAGGATTAAAAGCAATCATCGCTATTCATGATACAACTTTAGGACCTGCACTAGGCGGAACACGTATGTGGACTTATGAGTCAGAAGAAGCAGCGATTGAAGATGCTCTTCGTCTTGCAAAAGGTATGACTTATAAAAATGCTGCAGCTGGACTTAACCTTGGTGGCGGTAAAACAGTTATCATCGGTGATCCTAAGAAAGATAAAAATGAAGCATTATTCCGTGCTTTCGGACGTTATATTCAAGGTCTTAACGGACGTTATATCACTGCAGAGGATGTTGGTACAACTGTAGCTGATATGGACTTAATTCATGAAGAAACTGATTATGTAACTGGTATTTCTCCAGCATTTGGTTCTTCTGGTAACCCTTCTCCTGTAACTGCTTACGGTGTGTACGTAGGTATGAAAGCAGCAGCAAAAGCAGCATTCGGAACTGACTCTCTTGAAGGTAAAACAATTGCTGTTCAAGGTGTAGGTAATGTTGCATATCACTTATGTAAACACCTTCATGAAGAAGGAGCAAAATTAATCGTAACTGATATTAACAAAGAAGCTGTTCAACGTGCAGTTGATGATTTCGGTGCAGAAGCAGTAGGAATTAATGACATTTATGGTGTTGAATGTGATATCTATGCGCCATGTGCATTAGGGGCAACTGTAAATGATGATACAATTCCACAACTTAAAGCAAAAGTAATTGCAGGTTCTGCTAACAACCAATTAAAAGAAGAACGTCATGGTGATCAAATCCACGAAATGGGTATTGTATACGCTCCTGACTATGTAATCAATGCTGGTGGTGTTATTAACGTTGCTGACGAACTTTACGGTTACAATGCTGAACGTGCAATGAAAAAAGTTGAAGGTCTATACGATACAATTGACCGTATTATGCAAATTTCTAAAGAAGAAAATATCCCAACTTATAAAGCTGCTGACCGTATGGCAGAAGAAAGAATTGCGACAATGAAACAATCTCGCAGCACATTCCTTCAAAATGGTCATCACATCTTAAGTCGCCGTAAGTAATTATGGTTCATATTGAAGTGGCGAGCGCTTTAATAAGCGCTAGCTACTTCCTTATGTAATTTCAAAAATGGATAAATAATGGAGGGTCTGTTGTGCAAGATCAAATCAAGAGAATGCTCGTCATCAACCCAGGATCTACTTCAACGAAGATCGGTGTTTTCGATAATGATAGTTCTGTGTTTGAAAAAACATTAAGACATGATACAGACGAGATTAAAAAGTTTAAAACAATTTTCGATCAATATGAATTCCGTAAAAACGCTATTTTAGAAACTTTAGACGCTGAAGGAATTAACATTTCAAAACTAAGCGCAGTAGTCGGTCGCGGAGGACTTTTACGCCCAATTCCTGGTGGTACTTATGCGGTTAATAATGAAATGATTGAGGACTTAAAAGTTGGTTATGCTGGTCAGCACGCATCCAATTTAGGTGGGATTTTGGCTTACGAAATTGCTTCAGGTCTAAATATTCCTTCCTTTATTGTCGATCCGGTTGTCGTTGATGAATTAGCACCGATCGCCCGCGTTACTGGTTTCCCACAAATTGATAAAACAAGCATATTCCATGCATTAAATCAAAAGGCAGTAGCAAGAAGAGTATCAAAAATATTAGGTAAGAAATACGAAGACTTAAACTTAATTGTTACGCATATGGGTGGCGGTGTTTCTGTTGGTGCTCATGAAAAAGGTCGTGTAATTGATGTGAATAATGCACTTCATGGAGAAGGACCATTCAGTCCTGAGCGTGCAGGAACGGTTCCAGCTGGCGATCTTATTGATATGTGCTTCTCTGGTGAATATTACCGTGAAGAAATCATGAGTATGTTAGTTGGTGAAGGCGGACTTGTTGGCTACCTTGGAACAAACGATGCTGTAAAAGTTGAAAAAATGATTGAAGCTGGCGATGAAAAAGCGAAGCTCGTTTATGATGCGATGGGTTACCAAATTGCAAAAGAAATTGGTACTGCAAGTGCGGTATTAAAAGGTAAAGTAGACGCGATCATTTTAACAGGTGGACTAGCTTATGGGAAAGCATTTGTAAATGATATTTCAAGCTATGTTAACTGGATTGCAGATGTCATCATTGAACCTGGTGAAGATGAACTTCAAGCGCTTGCAGAAGGTGCACTTCGTGTTCTTCGTGGCGAAGAAGAAGCTAAGAATTACACTATTGATGAATTAAATACAACAACAGTTAAGTAAGTAGTAATAGGAGGGTTTATTAATGGCACAAGAATATGATTTAGTCATTCTTGGCGGAGGTACTGGTGGTTATGTAGCTGCTATTCGTGCTTCTCAACTTGGTCTTAAAACAGCGTTAGTAGAAAAAGGAAATCTTGGCGGTACTTGCCTTCATAAAGGTTGTATCCCAAGTAAAGCATTACTAAGAAGTGCAGAAGTTTTTGCGACTGCTAAGAATAGTGATGAGTTCGGTATTTCTACTGGGGAAGTATCAGTAAACTTTGCAAAAGTGCAAGAGAGAAAAGGCAAAATTGTTGACCAATTGCATAAAGGCGTTCAACACCTTATGAAGCAAGGGAAAATTGATGTATACGACGGTTTCGGACGTATTTTAGGACCATCCATCTTCTCTCCAACAGCAGGAACAATTTCTGTTGAAATGAATAATGGTGATGAGAATGAAATGCTTGTACCTAAAAATGTTATTGTGGCAACAGGTTCTCGTCCAAGAACATTACCTGGTTTAGAAGTTGGCGGAAATGTAATGACTTCTGATGAAGCATTATCTATGGAAGAGATTCCTAAGTCAATTATTATCGTTGGTGGCGGTGTAATCGGTATCGAGTGGGCGTCTATGCTTGCTGATTTCGGTGCAGAAGTAACTGTACTAGAATTTGCTGACCGTATTATCCCTACTGAAGATAAAGATGTAAGTAAGGAAATGCAACGTCTACTGAAAAAACGTGGCGTTAATATCGTTACTAAAGCGAAAGTACTTCCTGAAACATTGAAACAAGATGGCGGTGTAACGGTTTCTGCTGAAGTAAAAGGCGAAACAAAAGAATTCACAGCTGAAAAGCTTCTTGTATCTGTAGGTCGTCAAGCAAATACTGAAGGTATTGGTCTTGAAAATACTGATATTCAAGTAGAAAAAGGAAGCATCGTTGTGAACGAACATTACCAAACAAAAGAGTCTCATATTTATGCAATTGGTGATGTAATTGGTGGACTTCAACTTGCACATGTTGCTTCACATGAAGGTATTCATGCAGTTGAACATATCGCAGACCAAAATCCAGAGCCAATGGATTATGATCTTATTTCTAAATGTATCTATTCTTCACCAGAAGCTGCAAGTGTAGGTATCACAGAAGATCAAGCGAAGGAACAAGGCTATAAAGTGAAAGTCGGTAAATTCATGTTCCGTGCGATTGGTAAAGCGCTTGTATTCGGTGAGTCTGACGGCTTTGTTAAAATTATTGCTGACGAAGAAACAAATGACATCTTAGGTGTACACATGATTGGACCACATGTGACAGATATGATTTCTGAAGCAGGTCTTGCAAAAGTATTAGATGCTACACCATGGGAAGTAGCACATACGATTCACCCTCACCCAACTTTATCTGAAGCAATTGGAGAAGCTGCATTAGCAGTAGACGGAAAAGCGATTCACGGATAAGCGTTAGGATTTATTAAAGTGGACTTCTAGGTTTTGTTGGAAATCTAGAAGCCTCACTTCATTAAGTGGAGAATATAAGAGCGTTCCACGTTCTTCTATATATATTTAGGAGGTTTTGAAATGGGTAAAACTAAAAATCGTCATAAAGCTTTAGGTTTAAGTGATGAGCAAGTATTAGAAATGTATGAAACCATGCTTCTAGCACGCCGTATTGACGAGCGTATGTGGCTTTTAAACCGTGCAGGTAAAATTCCTTTCGTTATTTCATGTCAAGGACAAGAGGCTGCGCAAGTAGGTGCATCTTTTGCATTAGACAGAGAGAAAGATTATGCCCTTCCGTATTATCGTGACATGGGTGTTGTTCTTGCATTCGGTATGACTGCGAAAGAATTAATGCTATCAGCATTCGCTAAAGCGGAAGATCCAAACTCAGGTGGCCGTCAAATGCCAGGTCACTTTGGGCAAAAGAAAAACCGTATCGTAACAGGTTCTTCTCCAGTTACAACACAAGTTCCTCACGCAGTAGGTATTGCACTTGCTGGGAAAATGGAAAATAAAGATCTTTGTACATTTGTTACATTCGGTGAAGGTTCTTCTAACCAAGGAGACTTCCACGAAGGAGCAAACTTTGCAGGTGTTCATAAATTACCAGTTATTTTCATGTGTGAAAATAATAAGTATGCGATCTCTGTACCAATTGAAAAACAATTGGCATGTGAGAAAGTATCAGATCGTGCAATCGGTTACGGTATGCCTGGTGTAACTGTAGATGGTAACGATCCATTAGCAGTGTACCAAGCAGTTAAAGAAGCAGCTGATCGTGGACGTAAAGGTGAAGGTCCTACATTAGTTGAAACAGTTTCTTATCGTTTAACTCCACACTCTTCTGATGATGATGATCGCAGCTACCGTGATCGTGAAGAAGTAGATGCAGCGAGAGAAAAAGATTCGATTATTACTTTTGCAGCCTACTTAAAAGAAATTGGTCTTTTCGATGATGAAAAAGAAAAAGAAATGAACGATCGCATTATGAAAATCGTGAATGAAGCAACTGATTATGCTGAAAATGCACCATATGCAGATGCAGAAGATGCATTGAAATATGTGTACGCAGAATAAGTAGGGGGGAATAACACATGGCAGTAATGTCTTATATTGACGCGATCACTTTAGCGATGCGCGAAGAAATGGAAAGAGACCCAAAAGTATTTGTACTAGGAGAAGACGTTGGTCGTAAAGGTGGAGTTTTCAGAGCGACAAACGGCTTATATGAAAAATTTGGTGAAGATCGTGTATTAGATACACCACTTGCAGAATCTGCTATTGCTGGTGTTGGTGTTGGTGCGGCAATGTACGGTATGCGTCCTATTGCAGAAATGCAATTTGCTGATTTCATCATGCCTGCTGTCAACCAAATTATTTCAGAAGCAGCAAAAGTTCGTTACCGTTCAAATAACGACTGGAGTGCTCCAATGGTTATTCGTGCACCATATGGTGGCGGTGTCC
Source organism: Cytobacillus kochii (assembly GCF_020171845.1). Lineage (GTDB taxonomy): Bacteria > Bacillota > Bacilli > Bacillales > Cytobacillaceae > Cytobacillus > Cytobacillus kochii. The sequence continues at coordinate 421,842 of NZ_JAIVAM010000003.1, forward strand.
ATGGTGCCCTTTATCACTCTCAATCAGTAGAAGCTGTATTTGCAAACCAACCAGGTTTAAAAATTGTTATGCCTTCTACACCATACGACGCAAAAGGACTTTTAAAAGCAGCGATTCGTGATGACGATCCTGTTATGTTCTTTGAGCATAAACGTGCTTACCGTCTAATTAAAGGTGAAGTACCTGAAGATGATTATGTACTTCCAATTGGTAAAGCTGACGTTAAACGTGAAGGTGAAGATATTACAATCATCACTTACGGATTATGCGTACACTTTGCTCTTCAAGCAGCAGAAAAACTAGCGAAAGATGGTATCTCTGCTCACATTTTAGACTTACGTACGGTTTATCCATTAGATAAAGAAGCGATTATCGAAGCAGCTTCTAAAACGGGTAAAGTCCTTCTTCTTACAGAAGATACAAAAGAAGGAAGCATTATGGGTGAAGTAGGATCGATTATTGCTGAGAACTGCCTATTTGACTTGGATGCACCAATTATGCGCCTTGCAGGTCCAGATGTACCAGCAATGCCATATGCACCAACAATGGAGAAATTCTTCATGGTTAACCCGGATAAAGTAGAAAAAGCAATGAGAGAATTAGCTGAATATTAATCAAAAGTGGCAATGAGAGCGGAAATCCGACTCTTTTTGCCACATTCCAAATAGATGTTGATAAGTAATAAGGAGGTCACTTTAATAATGGCTATCGAACAAATAAAAATGCCTCAATTAGGTGAAAGTGTAACAGAAGGTACAATTAGTAAATGGTTAGTATCTGTTGGAGATAAAGTAAATAAGTACGATCCACTTGCAGAAGTAATGACTGATAAAGTAAATGCTGAGGTTCCTTCATCTTTTGATGGAGTAATTAAAGAGCTAATTGCCGAAGAAGACGGCACATACGAAGTAGGCGAAGTGATTTTAACAATTGAAACTGAAGGTGGCGGAAGCAGCGAGCCTCAAGCTACTGAAGAAACTTCTGCACCAGCAAAAGAAGAAGCGCCAAAATCAGAAAGCAAATCAGTCGCTTCTACACCTGCAGCAGATGCACCTAAAGGTGGACGTTATTCTCCAGCCGTACTTAAGCTTTCTCAAGAGCATGGCATTGACCTTAGCCAAGTAGCTGGTACTGGTGCAGGCGGAAGAATCACACGTAAAGACTTAAACAAAATTATTGAGTCTGGTAATATTCCAACTGCTGATAATGCACCAAAAGCGGAAGCACCAGCAAAAGAAGAAGCACCTAAGCAAGAAGCACCAAAAGCGGCAGCTTCTAAACCAGCTAAAGCAGCAGGCACAAATGTACCAGTTGTACCAGGAGATGAAGAAATTCCTGTGACTGGTGTACGTAAAGCAATTGCAGCTAATATGCTTAAGAGCAAACATGAGGCTCCTCATGGTTGGACAATGATGGAAGTAGATGTAACAAATCTTGTTGAGTATCGTAACTCAATTAAAGGTGAGTTCAAGAAGAAAGAAGGCTTCAACCTTACATTCTTTGCTTTCTTCGTAAAAGCAGTTGCGCAAGCACTTAAAGAATATCCACAAATCAACTCTATGTGGGCTGGCGACAAAATTGTACGTAAAAAAGACATCAACTTGAATATTGCAGTAGCAACTCAAGACGCTCTTTATACACCAGTTATCAAAAATGCTGATGAAAAAACAATCAAAGGTATTGCGCGTGAAATCGGTGAGTTAGCTGGTAAAGTGCGTGCTGGTAAATTAACAGGTGCTGATATGTCTGGTGGTACATTTACTGTAAATAACACTGGTTCATTCGGTTCTGTTCAATCAATGGGAATCATCAACCACCCTCAAGCAGCGATTCTTCAAGTAGAATCTATTGTGAAGCGTCCAGTTGTTATGGACAACGGTATGATTGCTGTTCGTGACATGGTTAACCTTTGTATGTCACTTGACCACCGTGTACTAGACGGATTAGTATGTGGTCAATTCATGCAACGTGTAAGAGAAATTCTTGAAAATACTTCTAAAGAAAACACATCTGTATACTAAGATGTGATTGTAAAAAATGAGAGGCGAATGGCCTCTCATTTTTTTTTGAAAATAAATATCAAGTTTCAACAACCCACAATAAATCACCCCATAAATAATGTATATCTAGATGAATAAATTGATGGAATTCTACAAAAGATTGCAGCTTTTTCCTATCTATACTACAATAAAATTAAGATTTATTAGAATTTTATTAATGTTTTGATCGCTATGATGAGGGGAGGTCCTGTCTTTTTTAGACAGATATTTTATGAATTTAAATAAAATGAAAAATGAGACATTTGCAAAGCCGACTTTACGCGATTGGCAGGAGAAAGCAGAGGAATCATTAAAGGGTGGGTCCATCGATCGTTTATCAACAGTCACTTATGAAGGGATTAAATTGAAACCGCTTTATTCACGAGAAGATTTACCTTCACCTATCCAAAATCCACTTCCAGGAAGTTCAGACTTTCGTCGAGGGTATACCTCTTCAGGATATCTTGAAGAACCATGGAACGTCTCGCAGCGGCTTTCTTCTACATCGGCAAAAGAAATGAAAAGACAATTATTAGAAGAATTAAATAAAGGACAATCAGCCATTTCATTTAACCCTGATCTTTACAAGCTTTCAGAAGTAGCAGAGATTGTTGAAGGCTTAGAAGAATATCCATTTTGTTTAATGACGGAAAATTCTTTACTCGATTTATACAAGACGATTGGTCAGCAAAATTCGAAAGGGTTTATTGGGAAAGATCCGTTAGCCAGTTTAATGAATAATAGTAAAGGTTACGATAATGATTGGTTGGAAGCAATTGTACATGCGAAAAATTCCTCACCTAAGCTAAAAACCATTTTAATTCATACGACCATATATCATGAACTAGGTGCAAATGCTATTCAAGAACTGGCCATTGCCATTGCTTCTGCTGTTTCTCATATTGAGCGCTTGCTCAGCGAAGACTTCTCTATAGAAGAAATAGTAGATAAGGTCGTGTTTCATTTTTCCATTGGCGCCCAATTTTTTACGGAAATCAGTAAATTAAGAGCGGCAAAAATCCTATGGTCTAAAGCTTTAGAAGCATACGGACTAAATGAGAAGCTAATGAACATGACCATTTCTGCTCAAACATCACCATTTACGAAAACATTGTACGACCCTTATGTCAATCTTTTACGGGCAGGGAATGAGGCCTTTGCAGCCATCCTAGGTGGGATCAATTATTTACACGTCTCACCATTTGATGAACCTAGTGAAGCCTCCTCTTTTACTGCGAATCGAATTGCTCGAAATACCCAATTGATTTTAAGGGAAGAAGCGCATTTAAATAAAGTCGTTGATCCGGCAGGAGGCTCTTATTATATTGAAACAATGACGAATCAAATTGCTGAAAGAGCTTGGGATTTATTTTTAGCAATAGAAAATCAAGGCGGTATGGAAGGTGCCATCGAGACAGGTTGGATTCAAGAACAGATCACGCAAGTGCAAAAAAAGCGGCTAGCAGATATTTATACGCGAAAGCAAAGTATTGTTGGCACGAACAAATATGCGAATTTAGATGAATCACCGCTGCAGAATGCAGTGACGCTAGGCAACCGCTTATCCATTCCATATGAAAAGCTGCGCTATCAAGTAGAAATGATGAAGGCGAGTGGCGTTGATATTCAGGTGGGCTTATTATGTCTTGGAGATTTAAAAAAGCATAAGCCACGTATGGATTTTGTAAACGGCTTTTTAGCTCCAGGTGGTATTCGGTCTCATTTTATTCCAATTATGCATACAGAGAACCTAAAGGAACAAATAGAAAATAATCGTTTATCTCATTACGTGATTTGTGGTGCAAACGATCAATATGATGATGATCTTTTAACTGCTGTGAAGGTAATAATGACAGAGAAACAAAGAATATTTAAACTATATTTGGCCGGTCATCCTACAGTAGAGGAACAAAAATGTTGGAAAGAGGCGGGCATCACCGAGTTTCTCCATATGAAAAGTGATTGCTACCATATACTAAGCACCATTGTGGAAGATTGGGAGGGTGAAGTGAAATGACCAAACCTGATTTTACAAAAGTAAAATTATTTGATGAGGGTGTCAAAGCGCAACAACCTGATAAAATCCATCATGATTTGTTTGAAACAAATGAAAGTATAAATATTAAATCCGTGTATTCCCATAATGATCTAACGTCGATGGAACACCTCGATGATATGCCAGGAATCGCACCTTACACACGCGGTCCATATCCAACGATGTATGTTAATCGACCTTGGACAGTTAGGCAATATGCTGGGTTTTCAACAGCGGAAGAAAGTAATGCGTTCTATCGTCGTAATTTAGCGATGGGGCAAAAAGGACTTTCAGTCGCTTTCGATCTTGCCACACATCGTGGCTATGATTCCGATCATCCACGAGTGGTTGGCGATGTCGGAAAAGCAGGCGTAGCCATTGATAGTATTTTAGATATGAAAATCCTGTTTGATGGCATTCCTTTAGACCAAATGTCAGTCTCCATGACAATGAATGGAGCAGTTTTACCGATTATGGCGTTTTATATTGTCACGGCTGAAGAGCAGGGAGTGAGCCAGGAAAAGCTTGCGGGAACGATTCAAAACGATATCCTTAAAGAGTATATGGTGAGGAACACCTATATTTATCCACCTGAGATGTCAATGAAAATCATTGCAGACATATTTGAGTATACTTCACATTATATGCCTAAATTTAATAGTATCAGTATATCTGGTTATCATATGCAAGAAGCAGGTGCGCCTGCAGATATAGAATTAGCATACACGCTAGCAGATGGTCTTGAATATGTGCGTACAGGTATGAAAGCAGGGATTGATATCGATTCTTTTGCTCCTAGATTATCCTTTTTTTGGGCAATTGGGATGAACTATTTTATGGAAGTGGCAAAGATGAGAGCGGCTAGACTGATATGGGCAAAGATGATGAAAAACTTTGCACCTAAAAACCCGAAATCCATGGCGTTAAGAACACACTCGCAAACTTCCGGTTGGAGTTTAACAGAACAAGATCCATACAATAATGTGACAAGAACTTTGATAGAAGCGCATGCAGCAGCGATGGGACATACACAATCATTACACACAAATGCACTAGATGAAGCGATTGCCTTACCAACCGATTTCTCAGCAAGGATTGCGCGCAATACACAATTATTTTTACAAGAGGAAACAGGCATAACCAACGTTATCGATCCTTGGGGCGGTTCTTATTATGTAGAAAGTCTAACAAATGAGTTAGTAGAGAAAGCATGGGCGCATATTGAGGAAATTGAAGAACTTGGCGGAATGGCTAAAGCGATTGAAACAGGATTACCAAAAATGAGGATTGAGGAGGCGGCTGCAAGAAGGCAGGCACAGATAGATTCGAATAAAGAAACAATCATTGGTGTGAATAAATACCGTCTTGAGCAGGAGGAGCCTCTAGATATTCTAAATATTGATAATACCGCAGTACGGTTAAAGCAAATAGAACGCTTAGAGCATTTAAGAGCGACAAGAGATGAAGATAAGGTGAAAGAAGCGCTTGCAGCTATTACGAGAGCAGCTGAGACAGGTGAAGGAAATCTTTTAGCTTTATCCGTTCAGGCTGCACGGGTGCGGGCATCTTTAGGAGAAATATCTGATAGTATTGAATTGGTCGCTAAACGACATAAAGCGATGATCCGTTCTATAAGTGGTGTATATAGCTCCCATTTTTCTAATGAAGAGGAAATAAATGAAGTAAAGGCAATGGCTGATGAATTTTTACAAAATGAGGGGAGAAGACCTCGTATTTTAATTGCTAAAATGGGACAGGATGGACATGATAGAGGAGCGAAAGTCATTTCTACAGCCTTTGCAGATTTGGGATTTGATGTGGATATTGGGCCACTATTTCAAACGCCAGAGGAAACAGCGATACAGGCAGTCGAAAATGATGTGCATGTGGTTGGGTTTAGTTCTCTTGCTGCTGGTCATAAAACATTGTTACCACAATTAGTGGCTGAGTTAAAAAAGCTAGGGCGTGAAGATATTTTAGTTGTAGTAGGTGGCGTAATTCCACCGCAAGATTATGAGTATTTGCTTGCTAATGGTGCATCTGCTATCTTTGGACCAGGAACCGTCATTCCAGTGGCTGCGCAAAAGGTAATAAGAGAGATTTATCATCGTCTAGGCTATGAGGAAGTGACGAATTAATATGGACACATATAAGAAGCGTGGAAGGCCGTCTAATGAAGGTTTTACAGATTCTGTTCAGGATGGTGACTTCTCATCCAGTTTTTCGTCTCTGACAAGAGGAAGTAACTTTAAAAAGAAAAAAGAAACCTCACTACCCATCGATGATCTGGAAAAAGGATTATTAGAAGGTAACCGAAGTGCACTTGCTCGTGCTATTACTTTAATAGAGAGTAATGCTGAGCATCATTTTCAAGGAGCTCAAGAGTTATTGCATAGAGTTTTACCACATGCGAATCAATCTATTCGTATTGGCATTACTGGGGTGCCTGGTGCAGGGAAAAGTACTTTTATAGAATCTTTTGGTTCGTTTTTATGTAATGAGTTAGGTGCAAAAGTAGCTGTTTTGGCTGTTGACCCTAGTTCAAAATTAAGTGGTGGTAGTATTCTTGGTGATAAAACGAGAATGGAGCAACTCGCCAGAAATCCTCTCGCATTTATACGACCATCACCAACATCAGGAAAACTAGGTGGTGTCCATCGCAAAACAAGAGAAACGATGATCTTATGTGAAGCGGCTGGTTTTGATGTCATCTTAGTTGAAACGGTCGGTGTTGGTCAAAGCGAAGTGATTGTACGTGATATGGTTGATTTCTTCATGCTCCTTGTTTTAACTGGAGCTGGTGACGAACTGCAAGGAATGAAAAAAGGAATTATGGAGTTAGCAGACACGATTATCGTTAATAAAGCAGATGGAGATAATAAACATGCAGCCCAAAAAACGAGAGCTGAATATGAAAAGATTCTTCATTTTCTTCAACCTGCAACGAAAGGATGGCCATCTAGGGCTTATGTTTGTTCTTCCCTTTATGAAGAAGGTATAAAAGAAGTGTGGGAAGTGATCCAACAATTTATTGCCAATACACAAACTTCTGGTGTCTTCGAGCAGAGAAGAAGAGAACAAGCGAAAGAATGGATTTATTCCATGATCACAGATCAACTTCATTATCGTTTTTTTGGTTCACCAGTCGTGAAAGAGATGTTGCCTAAAATTGAAAATGATGTGATTGCAGGTAACCGAACCGTAACATCGGTTGTCGAGGAACTTTTTAGGCAGTATACAAGAGAATAAAAAAAGCTGCCCCTTCACCGTGATAGGGGCAGTTCTAGTATATATAAGCCTGCTTTACTAGCAGGAACACCCAGGGGGAGGGTTATATATTGTATGTTACCCCAAAATTTTTCATTTAAAACTCAAAGATAAAAGTTTCTATACTGTAAAAAAACTCACGACCTTGGTATGATATAATTATACGTAAATGAATAAAACGTATAAGGACACTTTGATCCTAATTATTCTTTAGGGGGAATGAAATCATGAGTATGGATTTTAATTTGTTTATGAATGATGTTGTGCAACAAGCTCGTAAAGAAATCGTTCATGCAGGATATACAGAGTTAAGAACAGCAGACGATGTGAAAGAAGCATTAGATAAAAAAGGAACAACGCTCGTAATGGTTAACTCTGTTTGTGGGTGTGCAGGGGGAATTGCTCGTCCGGCTGCAGCACACTCTATTCATTATGATAAGCGCCCTGATCATTTAGTAACAGTATTTGCTGGTCAGGATAAAGAAGCAACTGCTGAAGCGCGTTCATATTTCACAGGTTTTCCACCATCTTCACCTTCCTTTGCTTTGTTAAAAGATGGAGAAATTATTACGATGGTTGAACGCCATGATATTGAGGGACACGATCCAATGGCAGTTGTTCAAAAGCTTCAAGCATCATTCGAAGAACATTGTGAAGAAGTATAATATCATTATTTTATCATGGAAAAGAATAGCCGTTCCGTACGGTTATTCTTTTTTTGCATGTAACACTCCTACCATTTTTTACTAGAGAAATGAAAACTAGTAAAATTTTTCTTTTCATATACAATTCCTTCCTTTATACTAAAAATTAGTTAGAAAAATCAAAAAATATAATTATGCAAATATATCATTGCATATTCATACATATGTGTTAAAATACATCTAGATGAATAAATATTAATTGATTAGAAACGAAATTTATTTTCATACTATATAATTTTTAGGAGGAAACACCGTGAAGAAGCAATGGATACTTTTAAGTGTGTTATTGGTATTAATTGGAGGGTTTTTAGCTGCATGTGGATCAAGTGAAGAAGCTGGTGGCGATAGCGATAAAAAAACATTAGTAATGGGTACGTCAGCTGATTATCCACCATTTGAATATATCGATACAGCACAAGGAGAGGAAATTATTGGGATTGATGCTGATATCGCAAAAGCAGTGACTGAAAAGCTAGGATACAATTTAGAAATTAAAGATATGGATTTTGGTGGACTGATTCAAGCACTTAACTCCGAACAAGTTGATTTTGTTGCATCAGCCATGTCTGCAACGGATGAAAGAAAAGAGAATGTTGACTTTACTGAAATCTACTATACTTCTAAACATATGATTATCTCTAAAGAAGGTAGCGGGATTGAAACAGCTGAAGATTTAGAAGGGAAAACAGTTGGTGTACAATTAGGTTCTATTCAAGAGACAAAAGCAAATGATTTAGCTGAAGAGATAGATATGAAGGTTGAAAGCCGTAATCGTATTCCTGAGATCATTCAAGAGATTAAAGCAGGTCGCTTTGAAGCAGCCATTATTGAAGATACAGTTGCACAAGGGTTTCTTGAAAAAGAGAAAGATTTAGCTGGTGTAACGATTGAGGATGCTGACGGCGGCTATGCGATTGCTTTACCAAAAGGTAGTGAGCTAACAGAAGAATTTAATAAAGCCTTACAAGAAATGATTGATAACGGGGAAATCGAGGACATTATCACAAAGTGGTTCTCTGAACAATAAACCCAAATCAACGTTCAGAAGGGAAAAAACCTTCTGGACGTTTTTTCCCTTCAATGAGTGGATCAAATGAATTTCAAATATTAATTACTGAGAGGAATGGCACTATATGAATTTAGATTTTACCTCTGTCCTCCCTTCTCTACCTTTCATTTTACAAGGGCTCGGTGTCACACTACAGATTGTATGTTTAGCGGGTATTTTAGGGTTTTTATTAGGAATTATCCTTTCTTTATGTAAGATTAGTAAAATGAAGCTATTAAATTGGCTAGCAAATGCTTATACTTCCGTTTTTAGAGGTACGCCATTAATTCTACAATTGATGATTATTTATTTTGGCTCACCACAAGTACTAGGCTTTCAAATAGAGGGTGTAACAGCAGCCATTATCGGATTTGCATTGAACTCGGCCGCTTATATTTCTGAGATTATTCGTGCAGGCATACAAGCAATTGATAAAGGACAGCAAGAAGCAGCAATGGCTTTAGGCGTTCCGTATCGTCCGACAATGATAAATATTATTCTCCCACAAGCAATGAAGAACATTTTACCTGCGCTTATGAATGAATTCATTACATTAACGAAAGAATCTGCCCTTGTGACGACAATTGGGGTAATGGATGTGATGAGACGAGCGTATCAAGTAGGAGCGAATCAGTATCAATTTATGGAACCACTCCTTCTTGCCGGAATCATTTACTATATCTTAGTAACGATACTCACATTCTTAGGCAAACTAGTTGAAGGGCGGTTGAGATCCAGTGATTAAAGTGGAAAAATTGCATAAATCCTTCGGGAAGAATGAAGTGCTAAAAGGTATTTCAACACAGATAAATAATGGTGAAGTCGTTGCTATCATTGGTCCATCTGGTTCAGGTAAATCCACTTTTTTGCGTTGTATTAATAAATTGGAAGAGCCAACAAACGGGAAGATATGGATTAAAGATGAGGATATTACCGATCGACAAACAGATATATTAAAAGTCCGACAAAATGTAGGGATGGTGTTTCAGCATTTCCATTTATTCCCTCATATGACTGTGTTGGAGAATTTAACTTATGCACCATTAAAGGTGAAAAAAATAACAAAATCAGAAGCGGAAAAGAACGCTATGAAATTACTAGAAAAAGTCGGATTAGCTGTAAAAGCGCAGGAGTATCCTAACAAATTATCAGGGGGGCAAAAGCAGCGGGTAGCAATTGCTCGCGCCCTTGCGATGAACCCAGAAATTATGCTATTTGATGAACCAACCTCAGCACTAGATCCTGAAATGGTAAAAGAAGTGTTAGATGTAATGAAAACACTCGCACATTCAGGTATGACAATGGCTATTGTTACTCATGAAATGGGGTTTGCGCGTGAGGTGGCGGATCGCGTATTATTTCTAGATGGTGGCGTGTTAGTTGAAGATGCTCCGCCTAACGAATTCTTTTCCAATCCTAAGTCTTCGCGTGCGCAAGATTTCTTACAAAAAGTGTTATAAGCGAAAAAAACCCATCTAGGGCTGTTGAGAATGTCTAGTCTCAGCAGCCTTTTTTATTTTCAACATCAACTAGTTCTATGAAATTTAGTGCGGTGAATTTATGATCAATTAGTTATTTTTCAATACAAGAACAACTAAGCAAAAATGAAGTTGAACTATTGCACGTATTCCCTGAAGAACATCTACTTTATCAGGTTGGTAAGACTTTTGTGTATCACTACAAGTGAGCTCTTCTTTGATCATTTGTTGATTAATATGTAAAAATCCATTTGTACTTTATATGTGAATCATTGAAAAGTTTTAAGAGTGTTTGCTGGTGATAAAGTTTAAGGGTCGTTTTCCCATATTCATATTCACTTAACATAGAGCTTGATGTAATAATATTGTATTTAAAGTACAGACACCTAATCATTTTTGCTAAATATACTACAGTGTTATAAATAAAATATTAGGAGTAATGTCTATGTTTTATCATATAAAAGAATTACAATATCATGCAAAACCAGAAAGACCTGACCCAGTCTTCGCTCGCCAACTGCAAGAAGTAATTGGAGGGCAGTTTGGAGAAATATCAGTTGCGCTACAATATCTCTTTCAAGGTTGGAACGTTAGAGGCAATGGGAAATATAAAGATTTATTAATGGATACTGGTGCTGAGGAGTTAGCACATATAGAGATGTTAGCAACAATGGTTGCTCGCTTATTAGATGGAGCACCAGTAGGAGACTTAGAAGCAGCTGCTAAAGATCCTATTATTGGGGCTATTCTAGGAGGAATGAATCCTCAGCATGCCATTGTCTCGGGATTAGGTGCAATGCCAGCTGATAGTAACGGAAAACGGTGGTCAGCAGATTATATTATTGCTAGCGGTAATTTACTTGCTGATTTTAGAGCTAATTTAAATGCAGAATCACAAGGAAGGTTACAAGTTGCACGTTTATATGCTGCGACAAATGATAAAGGTGTGAAAGATATGCTTTCTTGGCTTCTTGCTAGAGATACGATGCATCAAAATCAATGGATTGCTGCTATTAAAGAATTGGAAGAAAAAGAAAATGTCGTTGTACCAAGTACTTTTCCGAGAGAACTTGAAAAACAAGAAGTATCTTATACCTTATTTAATTTTTCAGAAGGGAATGAAAGTGCAGAAGGAAGATGGGCACATGGACCGAGTATGGATAAGCTGGGTACTTTTAACTATGTGGAAAACCCTGTCCCTTTTGCAAAAAAACCGAAATTAAAACCTGCACCAGATTATATATTTAATACTCCACCGTCAGTAATGAAGGGTAGAGATGATCAAATACCACCTAGTTTATATTAAACTTTTTGCGCGCCAAAGGTTTCCAGGAAAAGAAAGACGCCTTTAGGAAGAGATTGAAACAATAAATAACTCCTAAGGGAATAGAAAAGGGTCTTTATCTTCATATTTTTGGGAGGTAAAGACCTTTTCCCTTTTTATATCTTATTTTTTCATTATTAGAATGTGATTATTGTATAATAATAAGAAATATCATGTTAGCTAGTGTGATATTCTTTCGTATTGTGGTTGGTGTGTTATCATCAATTATTTTCTGGGCTTTGGTTATAAGAGAAAGTATTGTTATCAGGGCAATAAAAAAAACGAAAATTCACTAAAGTAGATAAACGAGAACGATACGTACTTGATGCTCTAGCATGATGAACATACGAGGAGTAATAAGATGAAATTTAGAATAGGCTATAGAACAGTGAAAACGGCAGTCGGAGCAACTCTTGCTATTATGATTGCGCAAATGCTTGGTTTGGAGAATTATGTCTCCGCCGGTATTTTAACGATTTTATGTGTGAAGGTGACAAAAAAAGATTCCTTGCGTGCTTCATGGGATCGGATATTCGCGTGTTTCATTGCTATATTTGTTGCGTCTCTACTCTTTGAAATACTTGCCTATCATCCATTAGTTATTGGTATCGTCTTACTTGTGTTTATTCCATTAGCGGTAATGTTCAAAGCTAGCGATGGAATTGTTACAAGTTCCGTTATTATTCTACATATTTATTCAGCTGAACAAGTGACAGTGGGACTGATTTTAAATGAGGTAGGAATTATTATCATTGGGGTTGGCATTGCATTATTAGCCAATTTATACATGCCTAGCCTTGACGTGAAATTAAAGGAATATCAAGTAGAAATTGAACAAAATTTCAAACTGATTTTTGATGAGATTGTCATATATTTAAGAACAAATGAAAGTACTTGGGATGGTAAGGAAATCACGGAGACGTATCAATTAATTGAAGAAGCAAAAGCATTAGCATTCAGAGAAGTGGAAAATCATGTATTAAGGAACGAGAGTCTCTATTATAGTTATTTCAAAATGAGAGAGAAACAATTTGAAATCATTGAGCATGTTTTGCCAGTGGTGACGGCGATTGATGAAAATGTTGAGCAAGCAGAGATGATAGCTGATTTTATTGAGGATTTATCCGAACATATCCATCCAGGAAACACGGCCAGTCTTTTCATCGATAAGTTACAACAAATGCGGGCCCAATTTGCTGAAATGCCATTACCACAAACAAGAGAAGAATTTGAAGCACGCGCGGATTTACTTTATTTTATTAAAGAAATGGAAGAATATCTCTTTATCAAAAGTCAATTTGCGGGGTTAAAAGGAAGCAAGAGCTTGTATCAAAATACGGCCACTGGAGAACAATAAAGGGAAAAAAGGATGTGATTCTATTGCTAAATGTGATGAGTCATCTTTTTCTAGTGTTAATGATTTCTCCACTTTGGCCCATTGGCCCAAACCCGTTACCGGGAGATCCTTTCGTGATTGTAAATAAGCGCACAAATGAGCTAACTTTTATTGATAATAGGGAGGTTCAACAGGTTGTTCATGTTGCTACAGGAAAGACTGATAGCTTAACGCCAGAGGGGATGTTTACGATTATAGTAAAAGCGGAAAATCCTTATTATCGAAAAAAAGATATCCCAGGTGGAAAGAAAAATAACCCGTTAGGCACACGCTGGATAGGTTTTGATGCGAAAGAGACAGATGGCAGAATTTATGGCATTCACGGCACCAATGACCCAGAGACGATTGGTCACTATGTCTCTAATGGCTGTATTCGCCTGAAGAATGACCATGTTGAAGCTTTATTTGAGAGAATTCCTATTGGAACGAAAATATTAATTGTTTCAACTGATGAAACCACAGAACAATTAGCAAAAAAATATGGCGCATTATAAAAGGACGGCTCAACATTCGGAATTTCCGAGTGCTGAGCCGTCCTTTTTCTTGTTAAGCTTCAAGTAGTTTCATGCTTTTTAATTTTATATTAGAAGAACATCGTTAGACCCATTAGAAGTGTCGATGCAAGCATAACGAAAATCATCAAATAGACTATGATCTTCATTGTTTTTTTCGGCAATTTCTTTCACCCTCTCCTTGAGTGGTATTCCTCTTTATTTTACTAGGATTTTCTCATTTGAACAACATAGAGTTTTTTTCTTGTATATTCGACATATTCGTGGAAAATTATTATAATTATATATAGTTAGAAAATAATGATATTTTTAAATAGATAGAATAGGGGGGATTTCGTTGATCAAAAAAATTGATCATATTGGTATCGCTGTTCGATCATTAGCGCAATCATTACCTTTTTATACGGAAACATTGCAATTACCTTTGTTAGGAATTGAAGAAGTGAAGAGTGAAGGCATTAAAGTAGCTTTTATTCAAATTGGGGAGATGAAGCTTGAGTTATTAGAGCCGCAAACAGATGAAAGCGCTGTAGCGAAGTTTATCGCTAAAAGGGGAGAAGGTCTTCATCATGTGGCATTAGGCGTCCATTCTATTCAAGAGAGAATCGAAGAAATGAAAACAAAAGGCATTCAAATGATTCAAGATCAGCCAAAAATGGGTGCAGGTGGAGCGAGTGTAGCCTTCATGCATCCTAAATCAACTGGCAGTGTTTTATATGAATTATGTGAAAAGAAGGGAATGACAAGCTAATGGCAGACATCTATGAAAAAATTAATGAACTTTATGATCGTAGAAGAGAAGTAGAGCTTGGTGGCGGAGACGAAAGAATTGAAAAACAGCATGAAAAAGGAAAACTAACAGCAAGAGAAAGAATTGCTTTATTAGTCGATGCTGGCACATTTGTGGAATTAAACCCGTTCATTAAACACCGTAGCAATGATTTTGGTTTAGATAAACAAAAAGGGCCTGGTGATGGGGTTATTACTGGTTATGGAAAAGTGAACGGGCGTCCGATCTTTCTTTTCTCACAGGACTTTACTGTTTTTGGTGGTGCACTAGGGGAAATGCATGCAAAAAAAATTGCGAATGTTATGGACTTAGCCGCAGAGAACGGAGCTCCGTTTATTGGCTTAAATGATTCCGGTGGTGCACGTATTCAAGAAGGTGTCGTTTCTTTAGATGGATACGGACAGATTTTTTATAGAAATTCAATTTATTCAGGTGTTATCCCGCAAATATCTGTTATTCTAGGTCCGTGTGCAGGTGGTGCTGTTTATTCGCCAGCTATTACCGACTTTGTTTTTATGGTCGAGAATACGAGCCAAATGTTCATTACAGGGCCAAAAGTGATTGAGACCGTTACTGGAGAAAAAATTACGGCAGAAGATTTAGGTGGAGCAAATGTACATAATACGATTAGTGGCAATGCCCACTTTAAAGGAAAGACAGAGGAAGAGGTTATTGCGCAAGTTCGGGATTTATTAAGTTATCTCCCGCAAAACAATGAAGAGCGCGCACCAAGAAAAGCAGATGAATCAACAGATGACTATCGACCAGATTTAACGGATATTATTCCATTTGATGCAATTAGACCTTATGATGTTCGCAAGGTAATTGATCAAGTGGTGGATGCTGATTCTTTCTTAGAGGTGCAACCTGATTTTGCCAAGAATATTGTTGTTGGCTTAGCGAGGATAAAGGGCGAATCAATTGGACTTGTTTGTAATCAACCTAAAGTGATGGCTGGCGGGTTAGATATTGATTCATCTGACAAAGCAGCTCGCTTTATTCGTTTCTGTGACTCATTCAATATCCCATTAGTGACTTTTGAGGATGTTACTGGGTTCTTTCCTGGGATTAAGCAAGAACATGGGGGAATTATTCGTCATGGCGCAAAAATTCTTTATGCCTATTCAGAAGCGACGGTACCTAAGTTAACCGTCATACTGCGAAAAGCATATGGAGGGGCTTATGTAGCGTTGAATAGTAAATCTATTGGGGCAGACTTGGTTTTTGCTTGGCCAAACGCTGAGGTGGCTGTCATGGGCCCTCAAGGGGCAGCTAACATTATTTTTGCTAAGGAGATTGCCACGAGTGAAAATCCTGAACAAACGAGAGCGCAAAAAATAGAAGAGTATCGTGAAAAATTTGCCAACCCATATGTCGCAGCCAGTCGTGGTATGGTAGATGATGTCATTGATCCAAGAGAAACAAGAATAAAAATTATCCAGGCATTAGATATGTTAAAAAATAAAAAGGAAACACGCCCGTTTAAAAAGCACGGGAATATGCCTTTATAGAAAGATAGAAGTCAAATTTTCTATAAAACATTCTTTATTTGCTGATAAGTTTCGTTAGGAGTATACTAATTAGTGTTGAAGAGAACTGTTTAAAAGCATAATAAGGCTCGTGAAATTTGGAGGTTATTGACGGATGATTAATGAAGAAAGACTGTTAAATGAGTTTTTAGAACTTGTGCAAATTGATTCTGAAACAAAGGATGAAGCACAGATTGCAAAAGTATTGAAAAAGAAATTCCGTGACATTGGAGTAGAAGTATTTGAAGATGATACGACTGCAGTGACGGGGCATGGAGCGGGCAACTTAATTTGTACACTTCAAGGAAATAAAGAAGGCGTTGACCCTATTTATTTCACATCTCATATGGATACAGTTGTACCTGGTATCGGGGTCAAACCTTCAATTCAGGATGGTTATGTAGTAACAGATGGCACAACGATTTTAGGTGCTGATGATAAGACTGGGTTAGCGGTAATGCTTGAAATCGTCAAAGTACTTAAAGAGCAAAATATTGTTCACGGTACAATCCAATTTATTATTACTGTCGGTGAAGAATCTGGACTAGTTGGTGCAAAAGCATTAGACTCTTCTCTCATTCAAGCAAAATTCGGCTACGCTCTTGATAGCGATGGAAAAGTAGGTAATATTATTGTTGCTGCGCCGACACAAGCGAAAGTGAGAGCAACGATGATTGGCAAAACGGCACATGCTGGAGTAGCACCAGAAAAAGGTATTTCTGCAATCACGATGGCATCAAAAGCGATTTCTAGAATGCCTTTAGGTAGAATTGATGAAGAAACAACAGCCAATATCGGTCGCTTTGAAGGCGGAAAACAAACGAATATCGTATGTGATCATGTCGACGTTCTTGCGGAAGCACGCTCTCTCATTGCTGAAAAAATGGAAGCGCAAGTTGAGAAAATGAAAGCAGCATTTGAAAGTGCAGCAGAAGAAATGGGTGGCAGAGCAGAAGTTAATATTGAAGTGATGTACCCAGGATTCAAATTTGCAGACGGTGACCATGTTGTCGAAGTTGCCAAAAAGGCAGCGGAAAAAGTAGGGCGTAAACCGGAATTATTGCATAGCGGTGGTGGCAGTGATGCCAACATTATTGCTGGATTTGATATTCCTACAGTAAACTTGGCAGTTGGTTATGAAGAAATTCACACAACGAACGAAAGAATGTCAATCGAAGAGCTCAATAAGTTAGCTGAAATGGTAATAGCAATTATCGAGGAAGTAGCAGCTTAAATCCTCATGATAGAGCATAGCTACAGCTCAAGTAAGGACAACCTTGAAAGCCGCAGAGCACACTTTTATTTGTGCTAGCGGCTTTCTTTTTTGTGGATGAAAAATTATTCTGAGAGGGGTTTTGGTGAACATCAATGAGAAGAAAAGTAGCAGAATGAGTTGGGCGGATAACTTTCATACACAGCAAATCTTTGCTGATGATTAGAAAGATATATGAGCAAATGGGGTGTGCTCGTTCAATTCAAAAAGAAGAAAGATTGGAGTACATCATGTTAACTGGCAAAAGCCAAAGGATAAGTTAGAGGGATGCACGAGTCACGTTTTTGTACAAAAATCACTAGAAAATAGATGAAATTCCGGTTATTTATTCCCGTAGTACATATTTGTACTTTCTTAAATAACCCAAAATTGTACATCGTTAGAATTAACATGGACATAAATGAATATCCTCAAAGAATTCAGTGAAAATGTTGGGAGGAGCCTGATAGAGTCCTATCAAAGATATAATTCTCCATTAGGAAAATAGTCCTTACTCTTCTCTCTTCTTTTTTACTTAATATATGATATATTTTTACTATGAACAAAAGAAGGAGTGAATCTTTTGGATAAATATATTGTGTTTCGATGTAGGCAGGAAGAGTATGCGATTACTATTGATCAGGTCATTGCTATAGAACGGGCAGAAGGTTTTACATCTGTCCCACAACTCCCGCATTATGTAAAAGGTATGATACGTTCTCGGGGCCACCTTGTCCCGGTTCTTGATATTGAAATGATATTTTATAATCGAGCGATTGAAGAAAGTAAAGATAGAAGAATCATCATCATTCAAGGAGAAGAATTTGAATACGGCTTACTTGTTGCGGAAACGAAGGAGATTATTGATATAGCGGAAGGTCTTATTGAAAAGCCAGGACTTCTTTTACATATTCGTCTAGACTACTTAAAAGGAATTGCTAATTTTAAAAATAGATTAATTTCTATCATTGACAGCCATCGCTTCGTGAGCTCATTGGATGGTAATGTTTCCATTGCAGAATATATAACAGAAGCTAAGGAAGCAGAGGCAGCTTTATAATCTATTTGCTATAATTGGAGGATACAAACCTAAAGGATGTGCTTTAAGTGAATTCAATGTATCCTAAAGCCGGCCGAGTGATTTTACATGTTGATATGAATAGTTTTTATGCATCTGTAGAAATGGCCTATGATCCGACATTAAAGGGGAAGCCTATTGCTATTGCTGGAAATCCTGAGGAGCGTAGAGGGATTATTGTTACTTGCAGCTATGAAGCAAGGAGATTTGGCGTAAAAACAACGATGCCATTGTGGGAAGCGAAAAGGTTATGTCCGCAGTTAATTATTTTACGCCCTAATTTTGAAAGGTATCGTGCAGCGTCAATTGGTATGTTTGAAGTGCTTAATCATTATTCAGATCTTGTAGAGCCTGTCTCTATTGATGAAGGATATATGGATATTACTGCTAGCGACCAGTTTGGCACCCCTATTGAAGTGGCTTCAATTATTCAGAACCGTATAAAAGAGCAGTTAGATTTACCTTGTAGTATTGGCATTGCACCAAATAAATTTTTAGCCAAAATGGCCTCTGATATGAAGAAGCCTCTTGGCATTACAATATTAAGAAAACGGGATGTTCCTAGTAAATTGTGGCCTCTTCCTGTAAAAGAAATGCATGGTGTTGGTCAGAAGACAAGTGAGAAGCTTGAAAGTATGCGTATTTATACGATTGGTGATTTAGCGAAGGCAGACACGTTCATGATAAAATCTACATTAGGCATAAATGGTGAGCGTTTAAAAGATAGAGCAAATGGCATAGATTCACGTCCGGTTGATCCAGAAGCTGCCGAGGAATTTAAAAGTATAGGTAACTCAACGACACTCCCGCGGGATATGAGTAAGCAGAAAGAACTTTTTGAAGTGTTGAATCACCTTGCTTTTAAAGTGTCTACGAGGCTAAAACGAAAAAAAGTCTATGCTACTGGTATAAGCGTGATGATCCGTTATAAAAACCGCCATACGATTACGAGAAGCAAAAAAATCGGTTTTGCTATTCAGTCAGTGGAAGAAATTTATAATCAGGCTCAGCCTCTCTTTATGAAACACTGGAGTGGTGATGCTGTGCGGTTGCTTGGCATAACTGGTACGGACCTTGTCGAAAAAGGACAAGCTGTGAAACAATTAGATTTATTTCACTATGAAGAAGACGCCAAAAAAGAGCCTCTTTACCAAACCATTGAAAGTTTGAGGAAAAAGTATGGCCCATCGATTGTTGATCATGCAGCGTCTCTTGAGGCTATACAAAAGAAAAAAGCCAACATCGGTACATCAACCAGCTTTAATAAAGATTTTTTACAGCGATTAAAAAAAGAGAAAGAATAAGCGAAAATATGTACACCACAAACGCTCTTGTTGTGGTGTTTTTTTAATCTTAAAAGTTGAATCTAAAAATAAAAGCATAGCATAAGGTTTTTTCCCCTTACGCCATGCTTTATATTGTGCATACATATTAACGATAGTCGCCGCTTTCTACCGGCCACCAGTGGAAGCCGTCTTTTTCTAATAACTCGTCAGCCGCTTTTGGACCCATTGTTCCAGCTTCGTAGTTTGGAAATTGCTCTGCTTGTTGGTTTTCCCAAATTTGTGAGATCTTATCGACGAAGCTCCAAGATAAAGCCACTTCATCCCAATGAGCAAAGTTTGTTGCGTCTCCGCGCATACAGTCATAAAGGAGTCGCTCATAAGCTTCAGGTGTGTTCATGTGATCGACACTATTGTTGGAGAAGTTGAGCTTTACTGGTGTGGCATTCATTGTGTCACCAGATTTTTGTGCGTTTAAGTAAAGACTAATTCCTTCATCTGGTTGGATATGAATGACGAGTAAATTAGGGTTTAACGTCTTTTCATGCTGATAGTATAAATTCATTGGAATATCCTTGAATTGAACGACTATTTTTGTTGATTTCGTTGCCATCTTTTTTCCTGTACGGATGTAAATAGGAACGCCGGCCCAACGGAAATTGTCAATTATCAGTTTTCCGGCAACGAAAGTCTCGGTATTGGAGTCAGCTTTGACCATCGGTTCTTGACGATAACCGTTAATTGGCTCATTATCTTTTTTGCTTGGTCCATATTGGCCACGAACAAAATTCTCCTTTACAGCCTCTCCTTCAAGTGATTTCAAAGCACGGAACACTTTTACTTTTTCAGAACGGATTTCCTCGTCTGTCAGTTTAATTGGTGGCTCCATTGCAAGTAAGGCAACCATTTGCAGCATATGGTTTTGCACCATATCCCTAAGAGCACCGCTATTCTCATAATATCTCCCACGTTCTTCGACACCTAATACTTCACTTGATGTCACTTGGATATTAGATATGTAGCGATTATTCCATAGTGGTTCAAATATGGCGTTGGCGAAGCGAATGACCTCTATATTTTGGACCATTTCTTTTCCTAAATAATGATCTATTCGATAAACTTCTTCCTCAGCAAACGCTTGACGAAGGCGATTGTTCAATTCTATTGCAGAAGGGAGATCATGACCAAATGGTTTTTCAATTACTAAACGTTTAAAACCGTCAACTTCTGTTAGCCCATCTGATTTTAAATGATCGGCAATTGTCCCAAAGAATTCTGGTGCCATCGCTAAATAGAAAATGCGATTACCTTCTAATTGATAATGTGTATCTAAGTCATTTGCTAGTGTTTTTAACGCTAAATAAGAACTAGAATCTGTGACATCATGGGAATGATAATAAAAGTGTGTGATAAACTCATTAAGGTCATCATGATGTCCTTCAGCTTCTTCAATAGATTGTCGCACACTTTCTTGAAAAGCACCGTTCGTTAGTTCTCGTCTAGCAACGCCAATAATACAATAGCGTTCAGATAGTTTTCCTCTTTTAAACAATCGGTAAAGTGATGGAAATAGTTTACGTTTCGCTAAGTCACCTGTTGCACCGAATATCATAATCAATGCAGTTGGATTTTCAGAATTATTCACAATGATATTCCTTTCTATGTAAAAAAGTTCTATTTTTTTAGGTTCATCTCAACGATGAAATATATACCCACTCAAGTATAAAATTTTATCGCTTAAAGTGAAAAACAGCAACCTTTTTTGAAAGGAAATAACTGTAGCGCTTTAGCTTTATCGTGTTTTTCTGTATGATGATAATAATGAATGAGGAGAAAGGAAGAAAAGGCAGTGAAAGTTTTTTTCTTAGGAACAGGTGCGGGTGTCCCTGCGAAAGCAAGGAATGTTACAAGTATCGCTTTAAAGCTTTTAGATGAAAGAAGAGCCATATGGTTGTTCGATTGTGGAGAAGCCACACAACATCAAATTTTACATACAACAATCAAGCCAAGAAGAATAGAGAAAGTTTTTATTACTCATCTTCATGGCGATCATATATATGGTTTGCCGGGATTTTTAGCTAGTCGTTCACATCAAGGCGGCAAAGAAAAGCTAACAGTATATGGTCCAAAGGGAATAAAAGAATATATCGAAGTGTCTCTTTCGGTTAGTCAAACTTACTTGCAATATCCTCTTGAGATTATTGAAATAGACGAGGGGGTCGTTTGTTATGATGATCAATTCATAGTGACAGCAAAGAAACTTGACCATGGTATACCATCTTTCGGTTATCGTGTTGTAGAGAAAGATTTGCCGGGAACTTTAATGGCTGATCAATTGATAGAAGATGGTGTAAGGCCAGGCCCTATTTTTAAAAGAATTAAAGAAGGTGAGACAATTACTCTTGAGGATGGTCGCATAATTAATCCTAAAGATTATGTTGGACCACCACAAATGGGGAGAATCGTGACTATTTTAGGTGACACGCGTTTTTGTTCGGCGGCAATTGAATTAGCACGCAATGCAAATTTACTTGTTCATGAGGCAACCTTTGCGAATGGCGAGGAACAGCTCGCGCATGATTATTACCATTCCACAATTGCCCAAGCAGCTGCTGTAGCCCAACAAGCGGGCGTAGAACAATTATGTCTCACACATATTAGTTCACGCTATGAACGTAGTGAGTGGTCACAGCTAGAAGAGCAGGCAAAGGTAGATTTCCCTGCAGCAATCCTTGCTGAAGATTTTAAAGAAATAGATATCCCTAGGAAATAATTGCGTAGTTTATCAGTTTAAACAAATGCGACAGTAGAACCAACTCAGGACATAAGGAGAAATGTCTGTTTCATTTTATCTTAAAAATTTAAAAAAACAGTTATTGACTTATAGATAGTAATCGTACTATAATCACATTTATACTTTTAAAATTATATTTTATAAAGCAATGAAGAGAAACTAGTAAACCTTATTTCCCTAGTAAAGAGAGTCAGCGGTTGGTGTGAGCTGAACTATAAATAAGATGAATTTCATTCTTGGAGCTTTTTCTTTGCTGTCATGTTCGGCCGAAGACAGTAAGGACGGTCATCAATACCGTTATGAATTCGAGTGGAAAGTCGCAAGCTTTCAAAAAGGGTGGTACCGCGTGAGTCACACGTCCCTTTATGAGCTTTGCGGCTTTTTTGTTTTATTTTTAATAAGGAATAGAGGATTTTTATAACAAAATTCACGTTGACAAATGTCCTAATTTCCAGGGGATGAAATAATGTGGAAGATATAGATAAAGGTTAAAAAAGGAGGAAAAAATCATGCAAAACGAACAATGGTCTTCTAAGCTTGGATTTATTCTTGCTTCTGCAGGTTCAGCAATTGGCTTAGGCGCGATATGGAAGCTACCCTATGTGACTGGGGAAAGTGGTGGTGGCGCTTTTATTTTATTATTCATTTTGTTCTCTTTATTTATTGGTTTTCCATTACTGCTGGCTGAGTTTGTTATCGGCCGTAGTACAGGAAAAGAAGCGATTTCTGCCTATAAAACGATCGCACCTAAAACAAAGTGGCATTGGGTTGGTTACTTAGGCGTATTTACTTCTTTCTTATTACTCTCTTTTTATAGTGTAATCGGTGGCTGGGTTATTCAATATTTATTTTATGGAGTAACAAGTGATAAAGGTGTAGGGATGTCGGGGTATGAGAGTCTGTTTAATGAAACTGTATCTAATCCGTATATTTCTTTAGGTGCACAGGCGTTATTCCTCATCATTACAATTTTCGTTGTTGCCAAGGGTGTACAGCAAGGGATTGAAAAGGTAAGTAAATTTATGATGCCAGCATTATTTATCTTGTTTATTATTATTATTATTCGTTCTGTTACATTAGAAGGCGCCTCAGAGGGAATAAAGTTCTTCTTGCAACCCAATTTCTCTTTATTAAACTCTGAAAGTTTATTATATGCCATGGGGCAATCATTCTTTTCTCTTAGTGTAGGGATTTCTGTAATGGTTACGTATAGTTCTTACTTATCAAAGAAAGAAAGTTTGTTACAACCGGCACTTTCTGTTGTCGCAATGAACTTATTCATTTCTATACTGGCTGGTTTGGCCATCTTTCCTGCCGTCTTTTCATTAGGGTTTGAGCCAACTGCTGGACCTGGGCTACTATTCATCGTCTTACCAGCTGTATTTGATCAAATTATTTTTGGAAAAGTTTTCTTGTTGTTATTCTTGGCTTTGTTCTTATTCGCGACACTGACTTCTGCCTTTTCAATGCTTGAAATCGCAGTAGCTTCCGTTACGAAAGGAGCGACAAAAAATAGGGGTAAAATCGCTTGGTTATTTGGTTTGGCGATATTCATCGTCGGAATTCCTTCTAATCTTTCTTATAGCTTACTATCTGACATAACTATTTTTGGTAAATCTATTTTTGATAGTGCTGATTTCTTAGTAAGTAATATTCTTTTACCTTTTGGTGCTTTGATGATTGCTCTATTCGTATCTTATCGAATGAAAAAAGACTTATTAAAAAGCGAAATTGTCATGAACTCTACGGCGCTGACAGGGATATTTAATGTTTGGTTCTTTTTGATGAGATATATCGTACCAATCATTATTATAATTGTGTTCTTAGATTCTTCTGGTTTATTTGATCTATTCAAGTAACAGTTGAAAGACTGAGACAATATCAAGATGCTCCAGAGTAATAGAAATACGAGCAAATGGCGGTAATCCGGTTTGTTCGTATTTTTTTGTCCCAGTCCCTATCTATAATTATGAAGGAATGCAAATAAAAAATGAATGTGCAGCAGTGTAATTCTTTTAATATCCATTCATTAGGTTAAACTTTCATGTTATTAGCAAAAATCTCACCAAGTTTTTTAGATTGTGCTGTCGCTGCTTTAATGCATTCTACAAATGCTTCTTGTACCGCATGTGCTTCGAGTACCTTTAATCCGGCCTCTGTTGTTCCTCCAGGGCTAGTGACCTCTTTTCGTAATTGTGCAGATTCTTTTGACGATTTCTCAAGCATTTCTGCAGCACCTATTAAGGTTTGGATAATAAACTTTTTTGCTACCTCTTTTTCGAGCCCTATTTCTACTGCACTTTTTTCCATCGCTTCAACTAGATAATATATATAGGCTGGACCACTTCCGGATAATCCTGTAACCGCATCTAAGTCTTCCTCTTTAACGATGGTCGTTAAACCAACTGTTTCAAACATCCCTTTAACCGTTTCTAATTGTAAATGGTTTACATTATGATTCATGGCTAATGCACTGGCAGATTTACCGATTGTTGCTGAAGTATTAGGCATGGCACGAACAATAGCTAGGTCTGTGTCTACCATTTCTTCAATAGAAGTAATGGATACCCCTGCTAAGACGGAGACGATTAACATATCTTTACGTAAATAAGCTCGAATACTTTGAATCGCTTCTCCGACATCCTTTGGTTTCATAGCTAAGCAGACGATATTGACATGAGAGAGGATGTCTTTTATGTCATAAGATATGTTGACACCATAAGATTGTTGTAATTCATAGAGCTTTTCTTGATTGCATTTGTTCGTTACCCATACATTGTTTCCACTTACTAATTTTTGTGTAATGATGCCAGATATTAGAGCTTCAGCCATCGAACCTGCGCCAATAAATGCGATTTTCATTTTTTTTCCTCCTTGATAATGTTGATAAGGTTCGTACTTGCAAACTCCGTCAAGGTCAATAAAAAAAAGCCCCTTCATCCTGTAAAGGACGAAAGGACGTGCTTCCGTGGTACCACCTTCATTTGTCATGTTCTTTGAGTTAGAACAGACAATCTCGACTCCGTTAACGCCGGCTACGGTTAGTTTTGCTAACACTCATAAGGTAGGTTCGATGGACTAGGGGACGGTGAAACCTTTCAGCCTAATTGAGCTTCACTCTCTTTTCGTCTTATGTTCATCTACTATTCTTATTCATCGCGTTAAATCATTAATTTATTGTGATTATGAGGGATAACAAGGGAAATTGTCAATAACATTTTTATTCGTTTTTAGAGATAATTTGTTAAAAGTTATGTGAAAATAATGACATTGTTGAGAAATAAAGCTAAGATTAAATATATATATGTTTAAAGATTAGATTGTTCTACACATATTTTATTTAAATATAATGATTGTTGGAGGGTATGAAAATGGCACAATGGATTAATGATATCGGTCGACTCGTGATTCCTACTCCTTTTCCTGTAGGTGATGTTAACCTTTATGTCATCAAAGGAGAGAAGCTAACCCTTATAGATGCTGGACCTAAAACAGAGGAAGCTTGGGAAGCGTTGCAGTCAGAACTAAATGAGTTAGGCTTAACACTGTCAGATATTGAGCAAGTGATTCTGACTCATCATCATCCAGATCACGTTGGTCTGCTGGATTATTTTCCGGCTGATATGCAAATTATTGGTCATCCTTTAAATGAGCGATGGCTCAATCGGACAGAGGCCTTCCTACAGCAAAATAATGATTTTTATCAGCATGTTCTCACTGAGTTTGGCTTGATTCAGTATTACGATAAAGTAATGACAAGACTACATACTGAGCTTGCCTATTTCTGTGATCGCTCATTAGCACAAGAGATTTGTGAGGGAGACGAACCTCCAGGGTTAAAGGGATGGCGTGTTATCGAAACGCCGGGTCATGCACAAAGTCATATTGGTTTATTGCGAGAAAGTGATGGAATTTATATTGGTGGTGACCATCTGCTGGCTCATATTTCTCCGAATCCGTTAATGGAGCCACCTTTACCTGGGCAATCTGAGCGCCCTAAATCATTATTGCAATATAATGAATCACTTGATAAATTAAGCCGTTATCCGCTTGCACTTGTATTGCCAGGTCATGGAGAAGTCTTCACAAATGTAAATGAAATCATACCTCAACGAAAAAAAGCACAGCATGAACGTGCGATGAAGGTCAAGAAATGGCTCATGGAAGAATCAATGACGGTCTTTGATATATGCAAACGCCTTTTTCCGAAAGCTTACAAAATGCAATTACCTCTTACGGTATCTGAAACAATCGGTCAGCTCGACTATTTGCTTGCGATGGGGGAAGTAAATGAGTATAAGAAGGACGGTGTGTCTTTCTATAGTAGCCAAATGAGGTGATAAAATGGGAAAAGATTTACATGGAAAGAACATTATTATTACAGGTGCATCAGGTGGGATAGGTGAAAAGATGGCAAGGCTTTGTGCGGAAAGAGGAGCCAATCTTGCTTTAGTGGCTAGAAGGACAGATAAATTAGCTGCAATGAAAGAAGAGCTTGAGCAACGCTATGCTATTGATATTTATACATTTTCTTTAGATGTCTCTAATATGGAAAAGGTAGAGGAAGTTTTCCCATTGATTCTCGAACGGTTTAAAGTAATCGATGTCCTTGTGAATAATGCGGGATACGGCATTTTCACTTATGCTCATGATGCAGATATGAAAGAAGTAAAAAGCATGTTCGATGTGAATGTACTGGGTTTAATTGCTTGCACACAGCAAGTATTGCCAAAAATGTTAGCGACCAAAAGCGGGCATATTATCAATATCGCTTCACAAGCTGGAAAAATTGCCACGCCGAAATCAAGTACCTATTCTGCAACCAAACATGCGGTATTAGGTTATTCTAATAGCCTACGGATGGAAGTTGCTTCTCAAGGTGTGTATATTACAACAGTGAATCCAGGCCCAATTGAGACGAATTTTTTTGATATTGCTGATAAAGAAGGCACATATGTGAAAAATGTTCAGCGATATATGTTAAAGCCGGAGTATGTTGCGCGAAAAGTTGTTGATGTGATGTTGACGCCAACAAGAGAGGTCAATCTCCCAAGGTGGATGAATTTAGGGAGTAAAGTATTTGCCATTGCTCCCAGATTATTTGAATGGGCTGGACGCGGTGTGTTTAATAAAAAATAATGTTTCAAGTTGAATGGTTTGCATCGGGCTGTTTTTATCTATATGGTGAAATTCGTGAAGATATTTATAGAGAAAAGGTGATAGATATGAAAGCAAAATTTGAACCGTTATTTGAATCCTATACATTTCCTAACGGTGTGACAGTTAAAAATCGACTTGCACTCGCACCGATGACACATTATTCTTCTAATGATGATGGCTCTATTTCAGAAGAAGAATTAGTCTTTATTAAGGCCCGTGCAAAGGATTTAGGTACAGTTATTACTGCTTGTGCCAATGTAACACCAAATGGTAAAGCTTTTCCTGGTCAACCAGCTATTTACGATGACCAGTTTATTCCTGGTTTAAAAAAACTAGCTGAGACGGTTCAACAAGAAGGGGCAAAAGCGGTGATACAAATTCATCACGGCGGCATTTCATGTCCTTCTGAACTTGTTCCCGATGGTGATGTTGTATCTGCGTCAAATATCGATCGTGATAACCAAAAGGCTCGTGCCCTATCGACAGGGGAAATTGAAGAAATCATCGAAGCTTTTGGAGAAGCAACGAGAAGAGCAATTGAAGCAGGTTTTGATGGAGTAGAAATTCATGGTGCAAACGGGTATTTAGTACAGCAGTTTTATTCCCCTTATACGAATAACCGTACGGATGAATGGGGTGGATCTGTAGAAAATCGGATGAAGTTTCCATTGGCTGTTGCGGAAGCTTGCCAAAGAGCGATTGATAAGCATGCAAAGAGACCATTTATTTTCGGTTATCGCTTCTCACCTGAAGAGCCGTCGACACCTGGTTTAACAATGACTGAAACCTTTCAACTAGTGGATGCTTTATCAAATCTTCCATTCGATTATTTGCACATCTCTCTTATGCATGCACTATCTACTCCTCACCGCGGGGCGGATACAGAGCGCACAAGAATTGAGCTGGTGAATGAAGTAATTAACGGACGTGTTCCGTTAATGGCCGTTGGAAAAGTGAATTCACCTGATGACGCATTAGCTGTTAGAGAACGAAATATCCCGCTTATTGCTATAGGTAGAGAATTACTCATTTCACCAAGATGGGCTGCATATATTCAAGAAGATCGTCTTGAGAAAATAGAATATGCCCTGAATTTAAAAGAAAGAGATAAATATGACATTCCGAACGGATTATGGGAAGTGATCCTAGCTGCAGAAGGTTGGGTCCCATTTACTCGCTAGGAATCTTTAGAAAACATGAACATGAACAATTTGTTCATGTTTTTTTGTCTTATTTGGTTACAAAAGCGGTTTGCTCATACATCAATAGTGAAACGGTCAAAGATAGCGGAAAAACAGTGATTTTTTTGACTATCCATTAAACATTCCCGTTAAATAAAAGAGGAAAAGCTGGGACTTTTTTGATTATAGATTTAGGTAAAATATCATAATATGTCGAATATTTATACATAGGATAATGGAAGGAGCAGCCTTCTGCAGTACAAGAGTTTGTTTTTCCCCATAGTCCATCTCATCTAATGATAGAGCTATTCTTATTTAATCCCAGGTTTTGTCTAGACAGTCGAATATAAGAAATTCGTCGTAAAATTTCCATTGAAAGAGAACGTATATTCGGTTAATATTATGGGTATAAATAAACGGAACATAAGTTCTTATTTTATAGTGGGAAGAGGCAATCTAATGGTTGATTATAGTGTAATGCCAAAACAACAAATTTTATGTATAGATATGAAGAGCTTCTATGCCAGTTGTTCAGCTGTTATACGGGGATTAGATCCAATGGAATGCTATCTTGTAGTGGCGGGAAATCATGATCGTAAAGGCAGTGTCATTCTTGCTGCTTCACCGAGAATGAAGAAAGAATTTGGCATAAAAACAGGATCGAGGCTATTTGAAGTACCCAATGACCCCCGCATTATTATTGAAGAGCCAAAGATGGCTACGTATTTACGTGTCTCTATGGAAATTACACGTGTATTTCATCGCTATGTACCAAAAGAGGCTGTGCACACTTATAGTGTCGATGAAAGTTTTATTCGTATTGACGGAACAGAACATATATGGGGTGACGCCTATACGATTGCCCAAAAGATAAAAGATGATATCGAAAGGGAATTTCAACTACCTTCATCTGTTGGGATTGGTCCTAATATGTTAATGGCAAAGCTTTGTCTTGATTTAGAAGCAAAGAAGGCTGGTATTGCTGAGTGGACTTATGAACAAATAGAAGAAAAGCTTTGGCCGATTTCTCCATTAAGTCAAATGTGGGGTATAGGCAGTAGAATGGAGAAAAATTTGAACAGTATGGGCATTTTCACGGTTGGTCAGCTTGCCCATTTTAATCTAACTACACTAGAAAAAAAGTTTGGTATTATGGGCAATCAGCTTTATTATCACGCATGGGGAATAGATTTGTCAGAAATCGGTGCTCCGATTTTACAAGGTCAAATTAGCTTTGGGAAAAGTCAAATCTTGCTTCGAGATTATACTGATAAAGAAGAAATCAAGCATGTTGTTTTAGAAATGTGTGAGGAGGTTGCAAGAAGGGCGCGCACACATCGTAAGGCTGGAAGAACCGTTCATTTTGGGCTTGGATATAGCAAGGATGAGTTTGGTGGTGGATTTTATCGTTCTCGGACAATGGAGGAGCCGACAAATGTAACAATGACCATTTATCATGTTTGTTTAGCTTTATTAGATGAACATTATAACGGCAAAACGGTTCGGAAGATTACTATTTCTCTTGGACAAATAACCGATGATCACGAGTATCAGCTTAGTTTATTTGATCAAAACGGCTTTAACAAGCGCAAGCTCGGCTATACCGTCGATCGCATTCGTGCCCGCTTCGGATCTGCTTCCTTATTGCGAGCGGTTTCTTATACCGATGCAGGTACAGCGAGACATAGAGCAACACTTGTCGGTGGTCATAAAAAATAGTAAGGAGAAAGAAGGAATAAGTGATGCTTCGTGATCGTGGGAATAAGAAATGGGTTTCAATGATGCTACCGGAACATGTCAAGCTTTTAAGAGAGTATGATGAAAGTCACCATAAACAAACTAAACCTCAGTTAGATGAACAACAATATGAACAGTTCGATGAGGTGATTAGCGAGGCCATGGCGTTTCATACTTTGTTAACATTTACCTTGTTCCGTCGAGGAGAACAAGTGACTATTTCCGGTCGCATTCATTATGTAGATACATTCAAACAATCGCTTCGAGTCGTAAAGGAAGATGACCGTATTGATATCATTTTCCTACCAGAAATCATTCATATAGAAGAAAGTTAAGTTAACTATACCCCGTATCAATCGCCAACACTCTGATCGTCAAAATAAGTAAGAGCGATGTGTTTAAAAAAACGCACCGTAAATTGATGGAGATCAGTCGCAGCCTGAGAGAAATAACGTCCTTTATGCCAGGCGAGTCCAATATTACGTCGACAACGAGGAGCAGTGATTGGGATTTGCACTGTTTTCGGTAAATTCTCTTGTAATAATGATAACTGTGGTGTAAAAGAAATCCCTAAACCGAGCTCAATCAATCGTAAAATAGCTCCTGCTTCTTCAAGTTCAATCGGAGTATGGGGAGTGAAGTCTGCTTCAGAGCAAAACTGATCCGTTAAATCTCTAAAATCATAGCCCATCGGACGATTAATAAATACCTCGTTACATACTTCATTTAAATGAACCGAAGATCGGTGGGCAAGGGGGTGATCAGGTGGGACAGATAAAAAGATTTCCTCATCAAGGAGGGTCATCCACTCAATTTCTGTCCCTTCGATAGGCCTCATAGAAATACAAAAATCAATATCTCCATCCTCTAATTGCTTTTTCATCGCTGCTGCTGTGCCAGTGTATTGTTTAATATGAACATTAGGATGCTCCTTCATGAACTCTCCAATAAAGAAGGGTAAGATATGTGGCAGGGCAATGGAAACCGAAGTGATACGATGTTGTGTCGTTACCATTTCTTCTATTTCACGCTCGCCTTCCTCCAATTCAAAAAACACACGATTGATTCTATTTAAATAAGAGCGACCAAAATCATTTAAGCGAATGGTTCGTCCTTGACGATCGAAAAGAGATGCCCCCAAATCATGTTCAAGCCTTGCAATCATTTTACTCAATGCTGGTTGAGATACATGTAATTCATTCGCTGCTTTCGTGATGCTTTCTAAATGAGCTACTTTTTGAAAATAGCGTAACTGTAAAAGCTCCAAAACTATCCACCTCTTTCATAACTTCAAAGTTATAAATTATAGATAAAGATGTATTATACGTTATTAAAAGACTATTTTACAATAGTAAACGTAGGACAAAGGAATAGGCAATCACTTATCCTAATTTAATTTACGTTCAAAGGGGAGACAGTTATGAGATTACAAAATAAAGTAGCTATTATTACAGGGGCAGCATCTGGTATGGGCAAGGCTGAAGCCCTTCGTTTTGCTAGTGAAGGGGCGAAAGTAATTGTTGCTGACTTAAATATGGAAGGTGCTGAAGCAGTAGTAGCAGAAATAAAGGAAAACAACGGGGAAGCTTTAGCGGTAAAAGTCAATGTAACAGAACAAGCTGATTTAGAAAATATGGTAAAAGCAGCTATGGATCACTATGGTCAGATTGATGTTGTCATCAATAATGCTGGAATTTTTGATAAATACACGAACAGTTTAGAAACAACAGAGCAACAATGGGATTTAATATTTGATATTAACGTGAAAGCCATTTATAAAATTACAAACCTTGTATTACCAAATATGATTAAGCGCGGTGAAGGAACAATCGTCAATATTGCTTCCATTGCAGGTCTTGTTGCACAAATGGGTGGAGCCGCTTACACGGCATCCAAACATGCGGTAGTTGGTTATACGAAGCATATTGCTGCGGTCTATGGTTCTAAAGGTATCAAAATGAATGCGATTGCACCAGGAACAATCCGTACGCCATTAACAGCAGATATGTTAAAAACACGTCCAACCAATAAAATACCGTTAGACCGTTTTGGCAATGACTATGAAGTGGCTGATCTAGCCGTATTTTTAGCATCAGATGAATCGAAATTTATGAACGGTGCAGTCGTACCGATTGATGGCGGCTACACAATCGTATAATTACTTTTTTGAAGATAGTCATTAAGCAGTAAAGGCTTAATGGCTATCTTTCTTTAAAGGTAAAAAGTGAAGCGATTGTTCGAATAAGGGGGATAAACATGTCAACATCAAAGAAAGTACCAAATCGCTGGTTTATTTTCACTAGTGCCTGGATCATTATTTTTCTCGTCGCCTCTATTGCGATTTTTAGTGTTTTTTCGGAACCGATGACAAAATTACATGGATGGTCAAGTGCGGACTATAACTTAGCTTACTCATTGTACACTTTAATTTTTGCTATTGTTGCCATATTTGCCGGCATGATTACTGACCGCTATGGAGTCAAGTGGCTGATGTATATTGGTGGCTTACTCTTTGGGTTAGGTTGGTTTTTAACCGCTTCAGTGACAACCATTCCTATGCTTTATGTAACCTTCAGCCTAGTCGCTGGTAGTGGAGCGGGGATGATGTATAATTCGGCCTTAGTCACAGCTATGCGTTGGTTCCCTGATAAGGGTGGAAAAATTTCAGGGTTATTATTATCAAGTGCAGCAATTGGTCCATTTATATTGTCTCCGATTGCGGCGATGATCATTGAACGTTTCGGGGTGCTAGTATCATTCCGTATACTGGGGATCGTCTTTTTTATCGGTGTTTGGGCTGTGGGTTGGTTAATGTACACTGCACCAGCTAACTTTTGTCCCAAAGGCTGGAAATTACCATCGGAACAAGAACAAAGTCAAAAGAAAAAGGCGGCAATCATCAATCTAAATTGGAAGCAAATGCTTGCTACTCCGCTGTTTTATCTATTATTTTTAACTTTAGTGGCAGCGAGTACGGCAGGAACAATGATGGTATCTTCTGCTTCTGTAATCGCTCAAGACCAAGTTGGGTTAACAGCGACAGTTGGTGCAGTCATTGTCAGTATTAGCACATTATCGAACTTTGTTGGACGCTTAGCGTTTGGGGTTATTTATGATAAATTCGGTTCCTATATCGCTCTATTAATTAATTTAGTTATGACGATTGCTGCATTATTACTATTAACAATGGCGACATCACTTGTGTACTTCACCATTTGTATTGTTATCCTCGGTTTTGCTTTTGGTGGTTTACTTGTAGTGTTTCCGCCTTTAACTAGTCAGTCATTTGGTCCAAAGAATTTCGGTATGAACTATGCCATCGTTTTCCTTGGCTATTCTGGGGGCGCTTTTGTAGGTCCACGTATCGCTTCCTACTTTAAGGAAACGACAGGAAGCTTTACGACTGCTTATATCGCAGCAGCAATCTTAACAGCTATCGGTATTGGGCTTGTAGGTTTAGTGTTATTTTTAAATAAAAAGAAAGAAAAGAAACAGCAAGCAATCATTGCGTAAGCATAAGTGTTCCCCACCTGAGCCTTTTAAGAAAAGAAGTTCAGGTGGTTTTTTATTTTTTTTTAAACCATTGACAATTTATCTACTTAGTCATATTATGTAGTAGTACTTAGTTTTACTATATAGTTAGTGTCGTTTATGTTAAAAAACAAGTTGTTTATGCATACTACTTAGTATTACTATTTAGCAAAGAATGAAAGAGGGGTTTAGCGAGTGAAAGGGTTAACAGAATTATTGAAAGGTGTGTTAGAAGGGATTGTGCTTCAGAAAATAGGGCAGGGGGAGACCTATGGCTATGAAATCACACAGTATTTACAAAGCATAGGCTTTGAAGATATTGCAGAAGGAACTGTGTACACTGTGTTGCTTAGACTTGAAAAGAAAGAGCTTTTACATGTTGAAAAAAGAAAATCGGAGCTTGGTCCACCAAGGAAGTTTTATACGTTAAATGATTCCGGAAAGTATGAGCTCGATAAGTTTTGGGAGAAATGGTTTTTTCTCTCTAGAAAATTAAATGAAATAAAGGAGAATGATAGTAAATGAAAAACCTATTTGAAAAATTAATTGGTAGTAAAAAGCGGTATAACGATTATAAAGCTGAAAAAGAGCAGTTGCCACAAAGTTACAAGGACGCCCTTCATGCGTTAGAACAGTATATGTGGAATTTCGCCAAAGGAGAAAATTTTATGGAAGTGTTAGAAAATATGCTTCAATTATTTAAAGAAAGTTCAATTGAACAACTTCCATTACAGGATATTATGGGTAATGACCCTGTTGAATTTGCAAATGCCATTATGGCGCAATACCCAGAGGAACTTTGGTTTATTAAAAGCCAAGAAAAACTCCGATTGGAAATAGAAAGATTAAATAAATAATATAACCAATTAGATAAATGGCAGTGGGATAGGTTGTCAAATGGTATCTAATGGACTGAAGCTGTTATTCAAACATTTTAGTTGTTATAATCATGGTTAACACAGAAAGAAAGGGCGGTAAAGTTGAAGATAACAATTACACCAAGAGCCATAATAAAAATCACAGAAAAATTAAAAAATAAAGAGGGTTATTTAAAATTAAAATATGATACTGAAGGGTGTGGCTGTGTTGTAAGCGGTGTAACGGCTTTGTGGCTTGTAAAAGAACTAGAGCCAGATGACAGCGAAGTCCAAACAGATTTTATGTCTATTTATATCGAGCCTTCTAAGGAAGTCTTTTTATCAGAAGAGGTAACGATTGATTATAGTGAACAGGCGAGATGCTTTCAATTAAAAAATAATTATGAATACTTGAATCCACGTATGGCTTTCATGGATTATACGAAATGAGAAAGAGAAGAAACAGAAATCTTCTCTTTTTTTGTTGACTAATTTAATAAACATATTTAAAATTTGTTTATATAAGGAGGGTAATATGGACTTTCAATCATTAACTTTCACTGAACTAAAGCAAGGATATCAATATCGATCACAAGAGGCTGTTTACGTATGTAATTATTGCCAACAGACTTTTGAAACAGGGCGGGTTTATCAATTTGCCGAAGAAATGTTTTTAGGAAAACAAGCAGTAGAGTGGCATATATCCGAAGAGCACGGAGGGAATTTTCTGCAGCTACTTTCAGACGAAAGTAAATATAATACGCTTACAGATAAACAAAAGCAGTTGTTAAGCGCCTTTCAATCGGGTAAAAAAGATGCCCAAATTGCAGAAGAGATGAATGTATCTCACTCAACGATTCGCCATCAAAAGTTTTCATTTCGTGAAAAGGCAAAGCAAGCAAAGCTATATTTAGCGATATATGAAAATGCATTTCTAGGTCATATTCAGGAAGAAATCATCCCTATTCATAACGGTGCGACGATGGTGGATGAGCGCTACTTTATGACAATAGAAGAACGAGAGCAAATCATAAAGGAAAATTTCGAGAGCCTCCATCCGCTCAAGTTAAAACGATTACCGAAAAAAGAGAAAAAGAAAATCGCGATTTTAAGTCGCATCATCAAGGAATTTGTTACTGGGCGCACATACGGAGAAGATGAAATGAAAGAAATACTAGTAGGCATATACGATGATTATGTCACTATAAGAAGATATTTAATCGATTATGGATATATGAACAGGACGCCAGATGGCAAAGCCTATTGGGTAAATGATTAAGGAGGAATACTATTGAAACCCGATCGTAAGAAAGAATTAAAACAACAGTATAAAGAGATGAAAACCTATTATGGTGTGATTAGAATAAAAAACGAAAGCAATGGAAAAAAATTCATTGATGCTGTACCAAATGTGAAAAATCGTTGGCTTACTTCTAAAATGACCTTAAATGATGGTCGTCATATGAACAAAGAATTACAAGAAGATTGGCATAAATACGGTGAAGATGTGTTTAGTTATGAAGTACTCTGGCGGAAGGATAAAAGTGAAATCAACGATATGAAGTTCGAACTGCAAAAAAAGAGAAAAGAATGGATTCTTAAAGAAGAGGCTTATGATGACAAAGGCTATCACCATAAACCCGAGGAATAATAGGTTAGAAAAGTTATGCTAAGCAAATTTGATTTTCTATGCCTTGGTGAGGGCATCTATAAAGAGCTGTGTGCGTTAAAAAGAGAAATGAGCATCAAGTAAACAAAAGCTTCAGTCTAGTCAATCATAGAGGGTGGGAATTTGGTTGAAAATCAGCTTGTAGTAGGCTATCGCTCAAATTTATGGGCAGGTGAATCTTCCACTTGAAAGGGGATTCCATTATCCGTAAAGAAAGAGTCGATGGCTGCTTCATAGGCTTCTTTATTTTCATTGTATGATTGAGCATGTGCACCATATTTAGCAATGAACAGTTTTTTTGGTCCATTTTTTTGTTCATAAAGCATTTCCGTCATAACAGGTGGGATAAATGTATCATCTTTACTATGGATAAAAAGAACAGGCTTGCTAATATAAGATACGACAGCGAGTGGTGACACGTCATGGATGGAATATTTGTCACGCAATCTAAGAAAAACGTTACTTATTGGCAAGATTACTTTAGGTGGTAATTTAAAGGTCGTACGCAAATGATGAGTAAGTTGACCAGATAAATCAGAAAAAGGGCAATCAGCAATATAAAAATTAGCATCATCAGCAAGGCTCCCAGCGTATAAGAGCATTGTCGCTGCCCCCATTGATTCACCATGAATACCTAAGAGTACATCAGGACCTTTCTGTCTTTTGAGCCAATCTACCACAGCTTTAAGATCATATTTCTCATAATAGCCATAGCTCGTTGTCTTCCCGCCAGATTCACCATGTCTTCGGTGATCATAAATAACGACATTGAAACCGCGAGATAAAAACAAGTTCATATATTTTATAGAGTTCGTTTTATTCTCTGTCACCCCATGAGAAATGATGACGTATCTATTACTAGGATAAGGTGCAGCAACGACAACTTTAAGAGAGTATCCTAGAGGAGAATGGATAAAATGTTCTTCCTTTTCTAATTGATCATAGGCTGTGACATTTAATCTGCCAGCGATGCTTTCTCTTTCAACGATAACCGCGTTATCTTTTTTACGAATATACATTAATTTATTTGTGAAGTAGGTGCCAATAGAGAGAATAACAGTTAGCAGTAATAAACTATAGCGCAGGATTCTTTTCATTTTTTCCCTCCATGGTGTTTTCCTTTATTTTACCATTTGGACAAAAGAAATATCCATCTTAAAACACCGGTTCGTGTCATAAGATGGACAGATTGTTTAAGCATTTAGTTGAAAATAACTACTTTCAATTGACCTTGTCATATGTGGCTTTACGAGATGAATGGCTTCAACTAGCTTTTGCAAGTCTATATTGGTTGAGATACCCATTCTCTCTAACATATATACCACATCTTCCGTAGCAGCGTTCCCAGCTGCACCTGGAGCGAAAGGACAGCCGCCAAGTCCACCAGCAGAAGTATCAAAACGGTCGACACCAGCTTGAAGAGCAGCGAGGATGTTAGGAAGAGCTAATTTTCGTGTATCATGAAAATGAGCGGTAATGAGTGTTTCAGGAAAAGCATCTTTTAACTTTTTAAATACATCAAATGATTCATGCGGAGCTGCCATTCCGATGGTATCAGCAACACTTAACTCATCTGCTCCTGCATTGACAAAAGCCTGGCATAATTTTAATGTATCATTTACATCTACTTTTCCTTCGTACGGACAATAAAAAGCTGTGGAAATACAAGCACGTACAAAATATCCATTTCCTTTTAATTCTTTGATTATTGGCACAATTTCAGTGACACTTTCTTCGGTTGTTTTATTAATATTCTTTTTGTTGAACGTTTGACTAACACCAACAAAAGTAGCAACGGCTTGGCAATCAGTAGCATAAACACGATCAATCCCTTTTCGGTTGGGAGCAAGTACCATATCTCGCGTATGTGATGTAAGGGTATCAGCTACAATTTCAGCTGCATCACTCATTTGCGGTACCCATTTTGGCGAAACAAATGAGGTAAGTTCCATTTCTTTTACACCAGCACTTTTTAATTTTTGAATAAATTGTTTTTTGATATCTGTTGGAACGAAGTTTTTTTCATTCTGTAGTCCATCTCTTGGGCCCACTTCAATAATCGTCACTTCTTTCGGCAGTGTAAACATTATATTCCTCCTATTATAGAAAGCGTTTACTTTATTGTAGTGGTTTAATATTCAGAAATGCAAGAATTAAGTAAAGTATGGCATAATAGAGAGGTAGATTCATAACAAGGTAACCATGGAGGGGAAAAACAGTATGGAACGAGCAGAAGTCGTTATTGTAAGCGCTACAAGAACAGCGTTAGGAACATTTAATGGGAGTTTAAAAGGGGTATCCGCGATAGATTTAGGAGCAGTAGTTATTAAGGAAGCATTAAAGAAAGCAGGGGTAGAAGCATCAGCAGTTGACGAAATTATTATGGGGAATGTGTTGCAAGCAGGATTAGGTCAAAACCCAGCAAGACAAGCGGCTATAAAAGCAGGTGTACCTGAAAGTGTTTCTTCAATGACTATTAATAAAGTGTGTGGCTCGGGCTTGAAAGCCGTT
The DNA here is from genome assembly GCF_020171845.1 of Cytobacillus kochii. GTDB lineage: Bacteria > Bacillota > Bacilli > Bacillales > Cytobacillaceae > Cytobacillus > Cytobacillus kochii. The sequence goes on from NZ_JAIVAM010000003.1 coordinate 461,017, forward strand.
CATTTAGCAACGCAAGCAATTGTCGCTGGAGATGCAGACATTATTGTCGCTGGTGGCATGGAAAATATGAGCCAAGCACCTTATATTCTAAAAGGTGCACGTGATGGGTTTAAAATGGGTAATACTACTTTATATGACTCCCTTATTGATGATGGGCTAACATGTGCATTTAATCAGTATCATATGGGTGTAACTGCTGAAAACTTATGTGATAAATATGAGATTTCTAGAGCGGAACAAGATCAATTTGCGGCTGAGAGCCAAGAGAAAGCGACGCAAGCAATCGAATCTGGACGCTTTAAAGATGAAATCGTTCCGGTAGAGATTCCGCAGCGAAAAGGAGAGCCAATCATTTTTGATCAAGATGAACATCCGAAAGCAGGTACAACGGCAGAAAAATTAGGTAAACTACGCCCAGCATTTAGAAAAGAAGGAAGTGTGACAGCAGGCAATGCATCAGGTATCAATGATGGTGCAGCAGCAGTGGTAGTAATGAGTAAACAAAAAGCGGAAGAGTTAGGAATTAAGCCACTTGTTACAATTAAAGGGAATGGGAATGCTGGTGTTGACCCAAGTATTATGGGAATTGGTCCAGTAGAAGCGGTGAAGAAAGCATTAACGAAAGCAAATACTACATTGGAAGAATTAGAGTTAATTGAAGCAAATGAAGCATTTGCGGCGCAGTCCTTAGCGGTTGATCGTGAATTGAACTTTAAGAAAGACATCTTAAATGTAAACGGTGGCGCAATTGCCCTAGGGCATCCAATTGGTGCAAGTGGCGCACGAATTTTAGTTACTCTCATCCATGAAATGCAAAAACGCCAAGCGAAGAAAGGGTTAGCAACATTGTGTATTGGTGGCGGACAAGGTGTGGCAACTGTAATAGAGCTTGCAGAATAATTTATGGTGAGAGGGTTCTATGCTATAATAACCATACATTCTATTTAAAAGAATGAGGGGGTAGGACACCAGTCATGAAGCAGAGAAAACAGCGAGCACAATCAAAGAAAATAAGTGAGGATAAGCCGCTTACTTTAGGAGATATGTTAAATCCTGAGCTTGTCAAAGGATTACAAGTGAAGAAAAATGAGCTAAAAAAAGCGGAAGAAATAAAGTTTGAGGAAGAATCACGTAGAAAAGCAGAAGAGCGTAAATTACGTGAGAAAAATAAAAGCTTTGAAGAGCTTTTAGGCGAAAGTAACTTAAATTGGAAAGAATTTAAATAATAGATTACGAGAAAAGATGACGTATCCAAAGGTACGTCATCTTTTTTTGATTGGTGTTAACGATGTGCCTCGTACTTATTCATTTTAGCTAATTGCTCCATGAAGGTTAATTCTGACTTAGATAATGGCTCTGCACGAACGGCGGCAACATTTTCTTTAACCTGCTCCATAGAAGAGGCACCGGCAATAATAGAAGTAACCCCTTTATGTGCCAAGTTATATTGTATAGCCGCTTCTTGTAGATGGCGTGTTTCAGTAAACTTTGCTTTAAGCTCAGTCAGAAGAGCGCGCAATTCAGTTTCACTATAATCTAAATATCCTTGTTCCGATAGTTTATCAATCCAGTTTTCACTTAATAAACCTTTAGCGAGTGGACCTCTCGTAACGACACTAATGTTATTTTCAGCTAAAAGTGGTAAAACTTCTTCCTCTGGACGACGATCAAGTAAACTATATTGCATCATTACTGAATCAATAGAGGCATGCTTAACATATTCGCGAATCACATTAGGACGAATGGAGGAGATACCATATGCCTTAATAAAACCTTCTTGTTTAAGCTCTTCAAACGCGTCAATTGTTTCTAGCATATTATCTTCTAGCGTCCCGCCATGCAATTGATATAAGTCAATATATTCTACACTTAATCGTTTCAAGCTTTGTTTTACGGCTTCTTTTATATAAGCTTTTGACGGATCCCAGCGCCAGCCTTCTTTTCCTTCGGTCCACCGATTACCTACTTTTGTGGCAATAACAACATCCTCTCGTACGCGTTTTAACGCTTCTCCAACTAGCTGTTCATTCAAACCAAAGTCGTATAAGTCGGCTGTATCAAAATAATTAATGCCTTCTTCTAGTGCTGTTTCAATAATCGCTTGTGCCTTTCGTTTATCTGTTCCAAGTGACATACAACCAAGACCAAGTGGAGTAACCATTAATGGTGATTTACCTAACTGTACTTTTTTCATTGTGAACCTCCGCTCTTCTCTGAGTATTTTTTATCTATTTTACCGATACTGAGAGAGGTTAAACAAATCTTTTGATTCATTGCATGGAGAATTTATAAGTGACGTTTGCTATTTTTGGGCTCCTTGTAATAATCATCATTTGTTGTTCCATCTACCCATTCTCTTACATAAGTAAATGACTGCTGATAAACCTTTAGTTTTTCTTTAATTTCCCATGCCTTACCAACAAAGGTAACACCATTTTCATGTACGTATATTTTCATCAAGAGCTCTCCTAAACATAAGTATGTTAAAATGTATGAGCAGAATAATCGGATAGAACAGGAGTGACGAGAGAAAATGAGTCGCCTAGAAGAAAAAACGTTAAAAACGGAAAAAATCTTTGACGGTAGGATTATTCGACTCCAAGTAGAAGAAGTTGAACTACCGAACGGACAATTGTCGAAAAGAGAAGTAGTCAAGCACCCAGGTGCAGTGGCAATATTAACACTAACGGATGAAGGAAAAATGGTTATGGTTGAACAATACCGTAAAGCACTTGAGAAGACGATAATTGAAATACCAGCAGGTAAATTAGAAGGAAACGAAGATCCCCTACAATGTGCAAAAAGAGAATTAGAGGAAGAAACAGGGTATGGGTGTGATGAAATAGAGTGGCTTATTTCTTTTTATACCTCTCCTGGTTTTGCTGATGAAATTGTTCATTTGTATATAGCAAAAGGTTTACATGTGATAGAAAATTCGGCCACTCTTGATGAAGATGAATTTGTTAATCTGAAAGAAGTCACTGTTCAAGAAGCTGTCCAATTAATAGGAGAGCAAAAAATCTATGATGCGAAAACCGCTTATGCAGTTCAATATATGCAACTAAAAGAAGCGTTGCAGCAAAAATGAAATCTTATTATGCAGATTTGCATATTCATATTGGGAGAACCGCTACTGGAAAGCCGGTTAAAATCACAGGTTCGAAAAACTTGACTTTTACAAACATTATTCATCATGCAAAAAATCAAAAAGGGTTAGACATCATTGGGATCATCGATTGTCATTCTCCAGAAGTGATAACTGAAATAGAGGCTTTACTTCAGGAGGGTGAGTTACAAGAGCATGAGGATGGCGGATTATTATTTGATGATATGATGATTATTCTTGGTTCAGAGCTCGAGATTTATGATCAATATTGCCATGGGCCCATCCATGTTCTGTCGTTTTTTCCGACACTTAGCCACATGAAAGATTTTTCAAACTGGTTGTCATTTCTAATGAAGAATATTCAACTGAGTTCACAGCGTGTTTATATAGAAGGGCGTGTGCTTCAACAAAAGGTAAAGGAATTAGAAGGTTTGTTTATTCCAGCCCATGTGTTTACACCTTTTAAAAGCTTATATGGAAAAGGGGTAAAGCATTCACTCGCGGAAGTATTTGACCCTCATTCGATTGATGCAATTGAATTAGGGTTAAGCGCAAATACAGAAATGGCAGACGTGATAGCGGAGTTACATGATTATCCATATATAACAAATTCTGATGCGCATTCATTAGCGAAAATTGCAAGAGAATACCAAAGAATCTCCCTCCAAGAATTAAGTTTTAAGGAGTTAACTATGGCACTGCAACAAACGGATGGAAGAGCAGTTGAAGCAAATTATGGATTAGATCCGCTTCTTGGTAAATATCATGAGACGGTCTGTGTTAAATGTGGTGAGGCCCAACCACAAGGGACAGTACAATGCAGTAACTGTTCTAGTAAGAAAATCATTAAAGGGGTAAAAAATCGTATTCAAGAGTTAGCAAATGTCACTCCAATGACTCAAGGGAGGAAACGACCACCATATATCCATCAAATCCCTTTAGAGTTTATTCCCGGAATCGGGGTAAAGACATTAGAAAAGCTACTTCTTCATTATGGCACAGAAATGGCCATCATCCATGATGTCCCTCTTGCCTCATTGCTACAAGTCATACCTGAACAAGCAGCGCTTCTGATTGAGCAGGCGAGATCAGGGAGCTTACAATTTGACGTAGGTGGCGGAGGAAGATATGGTAGAATACGCATTGATTAAATACTAGACTTGACAGACTACCCATGTCGGGGATAAGATACAGTGGTATAAATAATTGAATGCCAAAACCGGTACGGATTTGTGGACTTTTTAAGAGTAGACACTCTTTTTTCGCCACACATTGATGCAAGCAGCATTGATGTGTGGCTTTTTGTATTTTAAAAAAATGCTCTTATCTTTACTAAAACGATATTTGTTAACCGGTAGATTGAGGAGGAAATACGGATGAAACAATCAATGTATCCTTTAGCAGTCCTTATCGGAGGTGCTTGCTTTGGTGTATTATCAACCTTTGTCAAGCTTGCCTACGGTGAGGGATTCGAACTTGCTGAAGTTTCTGGAAGTCAATTTTTAGCTGGGACGTTACTGATTTGGCTTATATTCTTGTTTACAAAAAAACAGAAGATAAGCTTCAAGCGTTTTAGCTTTCTCGTATTATGTGGTGTGCCAACTGGTTTAACGGGAATTTTTTATTATCAATCCTTACAGTCTTTAAATGCATCGTTAGCCATCATTTTCTTATTTCAGTTTGTTTGGATTGGTACGGCTATCGAGTTTATTATTGATAGAAAAAAGCCAGGAATGAAAAAATTACGTGCGATTTTGCTATTACTTATTGGCTCTTTCTTGGCAACAGGTATTTTGTCACAAGGATTTAATGACTTTTCTCTAGTTGGTGCAGGATGGGGGATGCTTGCGGCATTATCTTTCTCCATCTTCGCCTATATTAGTAGCACGGTCGGGAAAGAAGTACCGCCGATCCAAAGAAGCGCTGTCTTTGCCATTGGTGGATTACTTATTACTTTTGTCATCTTCCCGCCAGTTTTCTTAGCTGATGCTGCAACTGTAACGGCACTTTTGCCGTACGGATTGTTTCTAGGTCTTTTTGGTGTCACTTTACCACCGTTGTTATTTGCGATCGGAATGCCTCATGTGGGTGCTGGGTTAGGTACGATATTGACATCGTCAGAATTACCAGTTGCTTTACTAATGTCTGTACTGGTTTTACAGGAAGAACTTGTCCCGCTTCAGTGGTTAGGGGTTTGTATTATCATTTTAGGGATTATTTATGGTAACGTGGCTCATAAAACAAAAAAGGACCACGACCTCATTCAGTCGTCAAAGGCGAGTTAATGAATCGGGGATAGGTTTATTTTTTTCTTGAGATGGTGGGGACTTTGTCTAAGATCTTGACAAGGCCCTCACCTTTTTTTATGAGGATATCAATTAGTCATCAACTTTTACTTTTGCATACACACATGTACTTCTCAGGGATATGTTATCTGTTGCTAAGCTATCGTTACGCAATATGCCCTCTAATGGGAAACCGAGACGTTCCGGTATTCGCCGACTATCTATATTTTTTTCATCACAGCGGATTTCAACTCTATTCGCTTTGAAATGCTCAAAACAGAAAGCTGTCAAAGCTTCTGCAGCTTCTGTTATATAGCCATTCTTTATTTGGCGGCTATCACACCAATAACCAATTTCAAATTTTTTAATATCCCAATTGATCCGGTGAAGGCCGATTGAGCCAACAAAAAGATGATTCTCCTTCAGATAGATATGTAGACGGAAATCGCTTCGGTTAATAAATTCGGCAAAAGATGCGCGTATTCCAGCTTCTACTTCTTCAACAGTCTCTTCTTTTACAGCAAAAGGCAGCCACTTTTTTAGAGAATCTCGCGACACCGCAATGGCTTCATGCACTATCTTGCCGTCACCAGGCAAACATGGTCTAAAATACAAACGTTCTGTTTCTATTTTCTCTGGAAAATCTACTAAGATGGGATTCATTCTTTATTCTCCTTTTTAATTTAATAGCGCCTATCGCCGGTCTATCAAACCCTTTTACATCAAGTAAATATAACTTTCTTAAAGTGTAAATAAATAACATCTTATTTACAACAACAATTTTACTAGATTAGTTATATTATTTCGTATCTTTCTGTCATGATCTCAGCAAGTCTAGCATACATTCTAGTAAGTGAAATCATTTTCAGGAGGAAGAGCAATGATAAAAAAAATGTACCAGAACGTCGTAGTAAATCATTTCCGTGAGCATTCCTCAATCTACTTGTTTGTTATTATATTGTTTTTGATGGGTGTCATATTTGGAGCGGTGGTCGTAAATAGTTTAAGTTTGACGCAAAAAGAGGATTTATTTCAATACTTGACTCAGTTTTTTGGTCATGTTTCAAATGAGGAAATGGCGACACCGGCTAATATATTTGAACAAAGCTTACTTCATAATGGAAAATATATAGGCGTGATATGGCTATTGGGGATATCTATTATTGGATTACCGCTTATTTTAGTTTTATTATTTGTGAAAGGGATGGTCGTTGGCTTTACTGTCGGTTTTTTAGTAAGTCAATTAAAGTGGCATGGGTTTTTATTATCTTTTGTGTCCATTTTGCCACAAAATATGATTATCATTCCAATTTTTATTATTACATCTACTTTTGCAATTTCATTTTCAATGAAGATGATTCGTCGGCTGTTTATGAAGAAAGTAAATAATCCATTTATGCCGTTGCTAGGTAAATACTTAATTTCTTTCCTTATTGCCATTATTATATTAGCTGGTGCATCAGCTATTGAGGCCTATATTTCACCGGTGCTAATGAAGTCAGTCATTGACTCAGTCCTCTAAACTCATCGATTGCTTATATAAGGTTTGAATGCTATAATTCTTTTATCATATGAGTTTAGTAATAATGACTACTTGGATAAATGATCATGTACAGAGCCTACGTTAGGTTCTGTACTTTTATGTTGTTTTAGGTATTATAACAATTCTAATATAAGAGTTATTATAAAGGTCTCTTTATAATGATTTTAGTTTGATTCTATACATCTATCTGTTATAATGAGAATGTTAGTGGTGAGGGAGGGACTTTCGGTATGGAAAGCAGAATTGACAGAATCAAAAAACAGTTGCATTCATCCAGTTATAAACTAACACCACAACGTGAAGCCACGGTTCGCGTTTTGTTAGAACATGAAGAGGACCATTTGAGTGCGGAAGATGTATACCTCCTTGTTAAAGAAAAGTCGCCAGAAATCGGTTTAGCAACTGTTTATCGAACACTTGAATTACTAACTGAATTAAAAATTGTTGATAAAATTAATTTTGGTGATGGCGTTTCCCGATATGACTTACGTCAAGAAGGTGCTGCTCACTTCCATCATCATCTTGTATGCATAGAATGCGGTGCAGTAGATGAAATTCAAGAAGATCTACTAGAAGATGTGGAAGAAGTTGTTGAGAAGCGTTGGCATTTCAAAATAAAAGACCATCGTCTTACTTTTCATGGCATCTGCTATCGATGTCAAGATAAAAAAAATGATGAAGAGCCAGAAGCATAAGGCACAACCCTTTTCTAATTTCATTGGAAAGGGTTTTCTTATTTTTCTCTAACTCGTGTCTCAAGCTCCGAACGAAAATAGGGTTTTTGTTCGGTAAAAGCTCACAGAACTTAAATGATTCCTCATTGGAAACAGGTATAAATCTTGTCCAAAATGGCATACCCTCTAATAAGACGTTTTATTTGGGGGAGAAATGATGAGTGCATGGATTAAATTAGTCTATCAAACCATTAAGGTTTTTGTTCTTTTTACAGGAAGCACAATTCTTTTTTATTATGGAATTATGTGGTTAAATGAAGAGTATCAGGATTATCATCGTTATGATGAGCCGAGTGGGGCAGCCGTGAAGGTAGCAGCAAGTGCGAATGCAACGGACTCTTCTTGGTTGGATCGGTTGATTCTGTTTTATTTAAATGGGGAGTAATGATTTTATGAATGATCATCTGCAGGATTTTATCCACTATTTAATGATTGAAAAAGGGCTAGCCAGAAATACGATAATGTCATATGAAAGAGACTTAAGAAGTTATATATTGTTTATTGAGCAGAAGATGATGAAGCAATCGATGAATGAGATTGAACGTGTTCATATTGTTCAGTTTCTAGCTCAGCTTAAGGATGATGGCAAGTCTGCTAAAACAATTGCAAGGCATATAGCGTCTATTCGTTCCTTTCACCAATTTGCACTTCGTGAAAAAATAGCAGATCACGATCCTTCTATTCATATTGAAACACCGCAAGCTGAAAAATCTTTGCCAAAGGTTTTAAATATGAAGGAAGTTGAGAGATTGCTAGACCTCCCGAACAATGGCAGCCGCTTTTATTTAAGGGACAAAGCTATGCTAGAAGTACTCTATGCAACAGGAATCCGCGTCAGTGAATTAATCCATTTAACAATAAATGATGTTCATCTAACGATGGGTTTTTTAAGATGCATTGGTAAAGGAAATAAGGAAAGAATCATTCCATTAGGAAAAACAGCACAAGCAGCTGTTCAAGATTATTTAGATAAGGGTAGACAACAGTTGTTATCACCAAAACACCCGACAGAATACTTATTTTTAAATCATCATGGGAAAGGGTTATCACGGCAAGGATTTTGGAAAAACTTAAAAAAAACAGCACAAGCAGCTGGTATTCAAAAAGAGTTAACGCCTCATACTTTAAGGCATTCATTTGCCACCCATTTACTTGAAAATGGAGCAGATTTAAGAGCTGTACAAGAAATGCTTGGCCATGCAGATATTTCTACGACACAAATATATACACATGTGTCAAAAACGAGATTAAAAGATGTATATAAACAATTCCATCCGAGAGCTTAACAGGAAATATGTAGAAAAACAGTGAAAAGTGATATAAAAGACTGTTTTTCTTTTTTTATTTTCAGTACAATATAGATGTCAGACTTCTGACGAAAGAGATCTTTCTTAAAGGTGATGTATATTAAAGTCTTTCATGACATTCCTCTTTGTTAGGTTCTAGACGTTTTACACTATCCTTCGCTGTTGATGAAAGCCTTTTTGGGGTATGATAAGTAGGGATTTCTGTAGTAAAGAAATAGTTAGAAAGGAGTGTTATTTGTGAACACATTTACATATAAACGTATTTTTCTTATTGTAATGGACTCTGTTGGAATAGGAGAAGCACCTGATGCGAAAAATTTCGGTGATGAAGATGCTCATACGTTAGGCCATATTGCCGAGAAGATGGGCGGTTTGCATATGCCTCATATGGAACGTCTCGGATTAAGTAATATCAATGAAATAAAAGGGATAGCCAAAGTCGCACAACCTGAGGCTTTTTATACAAAGCTTCAAGAAGCTTCTGTTGGGAAAGATACAATGACAGGACATTGGGAAATAATGGGCCTTCATATTCAAAAACCCTTTCAAGTATTTCCTAATGGATTTCCAGAGGAGTTAATTCAAGAATTAGAAGAAAAGACAGGTCGAAAAGTGATTGGTAATAAACCTGCGAGTGGCACAGTGATTTTAGACGAATTAGGGGAAGAGCATATGGAGACAGGCTCTCTTATTGTTTATACATCGGCTGATTCGGTGCTCCAAATCGCCGCCCATGAGGAAATCATACCAATTGAAGAACAGTATCGTATTTGTGAAATAGCTAGAGAATTGACTTTAAATGAAAAATACATGGTAGGTAGAGTCATTGCTAGACCATTTGTTGGTAAAGCTGGGGCGTTTACAAGAACAGCGAATAGACATGATTATGCATTAAAGCCATTTGGCAGAACAGTAATGAATGAGTTAAAAGATGCCAATCTAGATGTCATTGCCATCGGAAAAATTAATGATATATATGATGGAGAAGGCGTAACAGAAGCAATTAGAACCACTTCAAATATGGATGGCATGGACAAGATGGTAGCTATAGCAAAAAAAGACTTTACAGGCATTAGTTTCTTGAATTTAGTAGACTTCGATGCCCTTTATGGACATAGAAGAGATCCACTAGGGTACGGTCAAGCATTAGAAGAATACGATGCTCGTTTACCTGAACTTTTCGAGCAGTTAAATGAAAATGATCTTCTGATTATTACAGCGGATCATGGTAATGACCCAATCCATCATGGTACAGATCATACGAGAGAATATGTGCCATTACTTGTTTATTCTAAGCGCTTATCTCATGGAGAAGAACTGCCTCAAGGCAAGACATTTGCTAACATTGGCGCGACTATTGCAGAGAATTTCCAAGTAAATAAGCCATTGATTGGAGAGAGCTTTCTTAAAAATGTCAAGGGAGTAGGAAAATAATGACTAGTTTACATGAGGTAAAAGCAGCGCAAGAATTAATTCAATCTAGAATAGATCAAACACCAACAGTAGGACTTATATTAGGTTCTGGACTTGGGGTACTTGCTGAAGAGATAACAAATGCGATAAAAATACCGTATAGAGATATACCGGGTTTCCCGCAATCAACAGTAGCTGGTCATGCAGGTCAACTCGTTATTGGTCGATTAAACGGTGTAGCGGTTGTTGCTATGCAAGGAAGATTTCATTATTACGAAGGCTATACTATGCAGCAAGTTACGTTTCCAGTCCGTGTAATGAAGGAGTTGGGAGTACAGAAATTAATCGTAACCAATGCTGCTGGAGGCGTTAATGAAACTTTCTCACCAGGTGATTTAATGATCATCACAGACCATATTAACAATATGGGGGTAAACCCACTTATAGGTCCTAATGATGACCATTTTGGTGTGCGTTTTCAAGATTTGTCATCAGCGTATAATAAAGAAATGATACAAGTCGCAAAAGAGGTCGCAGAACAACAACAATTAGACATACAAACTGGTGTATACGTAGCTAATACAGGGCCAGTTTATGAAACACCTGCAGAAGTAAAAATGCTTAGAATTTGCGGTGGAGATGCAGTTGGTATGTCAACTGTTCCCGAAGTTATTGTTGCGAATCATGCTGGTATGAATGTACTTGGAATCTCTTGTATTTCTAATATGGCTGCAGGTATATTAGACCAACCATTAAATCATGAAGAAGTAATAGAAACAACGGAGAAAGTAAAACAACAATTTTTAAGCTTTGTCAAAGGAATCGTGACAAAAATTTAAATTTAGTGGGGGAACGATACGATGAGAATGGTGGACATCATTGAGAAAAAAAGGGATGGTCATTGCTTAACGACAGCGGAAATTAACTATTTTATTCAAGGCTATACAAATGAAACAATTCCTGATTATCAAGCAAGTGCACTTGCTATGGCGATTTATTTTCAAGGAATGGATGAAAGAGAAACAGCTGATTTAACAACGGCAATGGTTAAATCAGGCGATGAAATCAATCTTTCAAACATTGATGGAATCAAAGTCGATAAGCATTCTACTGGGGGTGTAGGAGATACTACTACGCTTGTATTAGGGCCGCTAGTAGCTGCTGTAGGTGTGCCGGTTGCAAAGATGAGCGGAAGAGGTCTGGGCCATACAGGTGGAACTATTGATAAATTAGAGGCTATAGATGGATTTCATGTGGAGATTGATAATGACGAATTTATGAATTTAGTCAATCGTAATAAACTAGCAGTCATAGGTCAAAGTGGAAACTTGACACCAGCTGATAAGAAGCTCTATGCATTAAGAGATGTGACTGCTTCTGTTAATAGCATCCCTTTAATTGCATCAAGTATCATGAGTAAAAAAATTGCTGCGGGTGCAGATGCAATTGTTTTGGACGTGAAAACGGGTTCAGGTGCATTTATGAAAACGATTGAAGAAGCAATTGCTTTAGCAAAAACAATGGTGAAAATCGGTAATCATGTTGGTAGACAGACAATGGCTGTCATCTCAGATATGAGCCAGCCCCTTGGCCTTGCAATCGGTAATGCTTTAGAAGTAGAAGAAGCGATTAATACTTTAAAAGGAGAAGGCCCGGAAGATTTGACTGATTTATGTTTAACTCTTGGAAGTCAAATGGTCGTTTTAGCGAAAAAGGCCGATACGTTAGAAAGTGCGCGCACGCTATTACAAGAAGCAATCAGTAGCGGTAAAGCGTTAGAGACTTTTAAAACATTTATCCAATCTCAAGGAGGAGATGTTGCAGTCGTTGATGACCCATCTCTACTTCCACAGGCAAAATATCAAATAAAGGTAGAAGCTGCACAGAGTGGATATATTTCTGAAATTGCTGCAGAAAAACTTGGTACTGCGGCAATGATGCTTGGTGCGGGTAGAGCAACAAAAGATTCTATTATAGATCTCGCAGCAGGTCTCCTTCTTCATAAAAAAGTTGGCGATTCTGTCCAAAAAGGGGAAGCGTTGCTAACGATTCATAGCAATATGGAAGATGTTGAAGAAGTGAAAGATATCCTTATTAATCATATTAAAATAGTGTCAGAAGAAGTAACAGCACCAACATTGATACATCAAGTCATCACTGAATAAAAATACTAGAAAAAGCTTAAAGGAAATAAAACCTTTAAGCTTTTTTAGTACAATTTAACTGAAAGATGCTCATTCTTAGAATATTTCCTTCGAATCATGCCCACATCAAAGTATACAAGGTCTCATTCCATCCCTCTTACCTTCCGAACTTTTTTCATAGTAAAACACGGAATTTTTCATTTATAAAATGTAGTTTATGGTATTTTCATTGGTATAAATTATCAACAAATGGTAATCATGGAAACTATAAAGAATGGAGGGTTTGTGCGATGAAGCGAATAGTAAGTGTATTTTTTATATGTATTCTCATGGTTTCTACCATAGCACCACAAGTATTTGCACGTGAAAGCGAAAAAATGACTGAAGAAGAAGTTGTGAAAAATGTAAAGTCAGCTATTTTAATTGAACGAGATACAGGCAAAGTGCTGTATGAAAAAAATAGTGATGTTCAATTACCACCTGCAAGTATGACGAAAATTATGACGATGCTTTTAATTATGGAAGCAATCGATGAAGGCAAACTTAAATGGGATGAAAAGATTAAGACAAGTGAATATGCTGCTTCAATGGGTGGTTCACAAATTTTTCTTGAGCCTGGAGAAGAAATGACAACAAAAGAAATGTTACAAGGGATTGCAATCGGTTCTGGAAATGACGCTTCTGTTGCTGTAGCAGAACGATTAGCCGGTACGGTAGATGACTTTGTCAAAATGATGAATGCAAAAGCAAAGGAGCTAGGTTTAAAGGACACTGTATTCAAAAATCCTACAGGCCTCCCGGTAACGGATCATTTTAGTACGGCTCATGATATGGCGATGATGGCAAAGGAATTACTGAAGTATGAAGATATTACTAACTTTACCGGTACTTACGAGGCTTATTTGCGTGAAGACACTGATAAAAAATTCTGGTTAGTAAATACGAATAAATTAGTGCGTTTTTATCCGGGGGTAGATGGTCTTAAGACTGGATTTACTCAAGAAGCAAAGTATTGTTTAACAGCGACAGCTGAGAAAAATGGCATGCGTGTCATTGCGGTTGTTTTTGGTGCACCTAGCTCAAAAGAGAGAAATGCAGAAGTGACGAAAATGCTAGACTATGCTTTTAATAAATATGAAACACATGCCATGTATAAAAGGAATCAAGCGGTGGCAAAAGTGAAAGTATCAAAAGGTGAAAAGAAACAAGTAGAAGCATTAACAAGCGAACCCATTTCAATATTAGCTAAAAAAGGTGAAGATATTAAAAACGTGAAACAAACGGTTGTACTCGATGAGAATATGAAGGCTCCTGTTAAAAAAGGTGATGAAGTCGGCAAGATTATTTTTGAAAAAGACGGAAAAACAATGGTTGAAAGTCCTTTAGTCGCAAGTCAAGATAGTAAAAAAGCCAACATTTGGACATTATTTAAGCGTTCAATGGGAATGTTTACGAAAGTATCAGAGTAATATGTCGAATCGAGTGATGACAAGTCCTGTTTTAGCGAATAAACACTAGTTTTGTCTTCATGAAGGAAAAACAGTTCATAGTATAGAATTGGACTCACTAAAGGCAGGTTGATATTCTATATGTGTCAATCCTGTCTAATCCATAGAGACAACTGATTACAAAGGAGGCTATGGTTAGTGAGTCTAGCAATTAATTTAGAAATAAAAAACAACGTATTATGTATTCGTTTAAGCGGGGAGCTTGATCATCACTCTGCGGATGAATTAAGAGCAAAAGCAACAAAAACGATTGAGGAACACGATATCCACCATATTATTCTTAATCTGGAACAATTAACATTCATGGATAGTTCTGGACTTGGAGTAATTCTTGGCAGATATAAACAAGTGAAACAAAAAAATGGCGAAATGGTTGTATGTGCAATTTCTCCATCTGTAAAAAGACTTTTTGATATGTCTGGTTTATTTAAAATTATTCGCTTAGAACCTACTGAAGCGTTTGCCCTGCAACGATTGGGGGTGGCGTAAGTGAAAAATGTTATGCAAATGCAGTTTACTGCTCTCAGTCAAAATGAATCATTTGCTCGCGTAACAGTGGCAGCTTTTATTGCTCAGCTGGATCCAACAATGGATGAATTGACAGAAATTAAAACCGTTGTCTCAGAAGCTGTAACGAACGCTATTATTCACGGCTATGATATGAGCCCAGATGGCATTGTACACATTTCAGTAACCATTGAAGAAGGAATAGTCGAACTGTCCATTAAAGATGAGGGTCTCGGTATTATGGATATAGAAGAGGCAAGACAGCCTCTTTATACAACAAAGCCAGAGCTAGAGAGATCAGGCATGGGCTTTACGATTATGGAAAATTTTATGGACGAGATTAGTATTGTATCACACCCAGGTGAAGGCACAGAGGTCCGTTTAAAGAAGCATTTATCAAATAGTAAAATGCTATGTAATTAAGGAGTCTTGCTATGGATGTGGAGGTTAAAACAGGAAAGACGCAATATTTAAAAGATCATGAAGTTAAAGAGCTCATTGGTAAAAGTCAAAATGGTGATCAAGCGTCTAGAGATTTGATTGTCCAAAAGAATATGCGCTTAGTATGGTCAGTTGTCCAGCGCTTCCTCAATCGAGGATACGAACCAGATGACTTATTTCAAATTGGCTGTATTGGATTGTTGAAATCGGTTGATAAATTCGATTTGAGTTATGATGTGAAATTTTCTACTTACGCTGTTCCTATGATTATTGGTGAGATCCAACGTTTTATAAGAGACGATGGAACAGTTAAAGTCAGTCGTTCACTTAAAGAACTCGGAAATAAAATTCGGAAAGCAAAAGATGAGTTATCGAAATCATTAGGTAGGGTGCCAACCGTATCAGAGATTTCTGAATTCCTTGATATCCCAACAGAGGATATTATCATGGCCCAAGATGCTAGTCGACTTCCCTCGTCAATTCATGAAACCGTGTATGAAAATGATGGTGACCCTATTACTTTGCTTGACCAAATAGATGATGGGGATGAGGGGAGATGGTTCGATAAAATCGCGTTAAAAGAAGCGATAAATGAATTAGATGAAAGAGAGAGACTGATTGTTTATTTGCGCTATTACAAAGACCAAACACAATCAGAAGTAGCAGTCAGGCTTGGTATATCACAAGTACAAGTCTCGAGGCTTGAGAAGAAAATATTGAAGCAAATGAAAGAGCATATGGACTTATAGTCTATATGCTTTTTCATTTGCTTCTTTTAAGTGAAGAGTCGACGTTTATGAATTTACTAATAACAAGCAAGCAATATCAGTGTGAGGAAATTATTGGATTTCATGAAGTGAAATACCTTTACTCATACTATATGCAAGGAAATCTTTGTGTGGGAAGTGAAAGGATGGAACGTATCGTTTATTTACGCTTGCGACATCGATTGCAGGTTAAACCGCACGAAACTATCGTTTTATCGGATGTTGCGCAATTGATTGCAGATGACGAAGTTTACGATAAATTAGCTAATCTCTTGTTATACCGTGTGTCTAAGGAAGATAAAAATATTATCATTATTGATGTTATGCAGGTAATTAAGCATATTACAAAATGTTTTCCGAGTTTGGAAATCCAAACGGTTGGACCGACACAGATTATTGTTGAAGTTGCCGTGAAAAGAAGAAAAGTCTCACTTCCATTGTTTATGCTAATATGGTTTTTATTATTTTTTGGTGCCGCTCTCACCATCATGAATTTTCATGAAGACGTTAGTATGCAAGAAGTTCAACTAAAGATTTATACATTGATTACAGGTGAAGTCGATAGTCGGCCATTGATTTTTCAAATCCCATACTCAATAGGATTAGGCTTAGGAATGATTCTCTTCTTCAATCATGTATTTAAAAAGCGTTTAAATGAAGAACCTAGTCCTTTAGAGGTAGAGATGTTTAATTATCAAATGGATTTGGATAATTATGTTGCCCTACATGAAAACAAAGAGAGTATGAAGAATATTGATGAGCGGTAAAATTATCTTTGCCATCTTTATAGGCTTAGCGAGTGGTATAGCTGTAGGTGGTGGAGTAGTTGCTTTCTTATCTGTCTTAGGAATTATTCCACGACTTACACAACTAACAAAAACAATGAAGATGATTCATGCTTATGAATGGGCAGCGGTGTGCGGGGTGATCGCTGGGGCTGTAGCTTCCATGTGGGAGCCAGTACTACAAGCACCGCCCTTTATACTTATTCCGATTGGTCTATTATGTGGAATCTTTGTAGGAATGCTTGCAGCTGCACTCACGGAAGTTCTAAATGTCTTCCCTATATTGGCTAAACGCATTGGTGTAGAAGGAAAAATTGTCTATTTGTTAATGGCTTTTGTTTTTGGGAAAATTATCGGATCTTTATTTCAATGGATATATTATGTCAATCTGTAGGTTTGCTCACTTAGAAAGGGAAATGGCGATGAAAGAACGGAGAAAAGTCATATTGATTACAGATGGAGATGAGTTTGCAAAGCGAACGATTGAACTCATTGCTCATGATATAGGTGGTAGTTGTATTTCTGCTTCTCAAGGAAATCCAACGATACTGTCTGGTGAAGAAATGGTGCAATTAATTAAACAAGCACAATCAGATCCTGTTTATATCATGTTTGATGATAGTGGTTATATCGGAGAAGGTCCAGGAGAGAAAGCGATGACTTTCGTTGCCAAGCATCCTGATATTGAAGTCATTGGTGCAATAGCTGTAGCGTCAAGGACTCACCACGAGGAATGGACAAAGGTAGATGTAAGTATTGATCGCTTTGGTGAATTGACAGAATATGGTGTTGATAAATCTGGCATAGCAGATATGGATGAAGGAAGAATAGTAGGGGATACCGTTTATTGTCTTGAGATGTTAAATATCCCTTTTATCGTCGGTATTGGTGATATTGGTAAAATGGCAAGAATTGATTCAATTGAAGCCGGTTCACCCATTACGAAACAAGCTGTTGAACTTATATTGGAAAGGAGCGGTATGTTATGAGCGAAAAAGAAAAAATAAGAAAGAGACCATTGCCGACATCCGTCAAAGAAGTTGAAGCGTACATGCAGGACCATGTAGGTCTTGGAACAAGCTTTGACCTTGGAGTGAGAAAGCTTAAAGTATTAAAAAAGGATGTTCATTTATACTTTATTAATGGTTTAACAGAGACACAATTTATCATTGAAATTGTTGAAGAGCTTGTAGGGATCAATGATAAAGAAAAATTATCGACCCATCTCTTTGATATTGTAGAGAACCGTATCGTTCATCAAGCAGTTGATCGTATTAAGACAATTGATGAGCTCGTTGACCAAGTATTATCAGGGCTTATTGTTATCGTGATGGAAGGCGAAGGTACCGCTTTAGTAATAGACGTAAGAAGTTATCCAGGGCGAACACCACAAGAGCCTGATACGGAGAAGGTAATTAGAGGTTCTCGTGATGGTTACGTAGAAAACATAATTGTCAATACCGCTCTAACAAGAAGAAGAATTCGTGATGAACGATTAAGGTTTGAAATGCTCCATGTTGGTGTAAGGTCAAAAACTGATATTTCCTTAGGCTATATTGAAGGGTTAGCTGATCCCAACCTAGTAGAAGTGTTACGTAAAGAACTTAATGAAATTGATATCGATGGGCTACCCATGGCTGATAAAACGGTAGAAGAATTCATCCTTCATCAAAGTTATAATCCATTTCCACTTGTTCGGTACACTGAAAGAGCGGATGTTGCGGCCACTCATTTGATGGAAGGTCATGTCGTGGTTTTTGTGGATACATCGCCTAGTGTGATTATCGCCCCAACGACTTTATTTCATCATTTGCAACATGTAGAGGAATATAGGCAAGCCCCGGCTGTCGGTACTTTTGTTAGATTCATGAGGTTTATCGGACTTGCTGCTTCTTTATTTTTCCTACCATTGTGGTTTTTATTTGTCTTAGAACCGTCTTTGCTTCCGGATGCTATTGATTATATCGGTCCAAATGAACAGACAAATATCCCTGTTCTTATTCAATTATTATTAGCGGATTTAGGAATAGAGTTTTTAAGATTAGCTGCTATCCATACACCGACCCCATTATCAACAGCAATGGGACTAATAGCCGCAATACTTATAGGGGAAATTGCGATCACTGTTGGGTTGTTTGTACCTGAAGTTATTCTCTATGTTTCTGTTGCGGCAATTGGGACTTTTGCCACTCCGAGCTATGAATTAAGTGTGGCAAATAAACTTATTCGTATGCTCTTGTTAATATTAGTTGCAATTTTTCATACACCAGGTTTAGTTGTTGGAATTACGCTATTTATTCTTTTCCTTGTGTCCATGCGTTCGTTTAGAACCCCATATTTATGGCCATTCATTCCATTTTGCCCTGGCGCTATCGTTCATATTATTTTTAGAAGAGCCGTACCAGGGTCAAAAATTCGACCAAGTATTACCCATTCTCGCAATCGTTTTAAGCAGCCACCAAAATAATTGGGTAAATGGCGATTGCAGGCATATGGGAATTATGGTAAAGTATGTTCAACTGAATAAAGGGTTAAAGGATAACAGAATAGACAGTTTCTTAAGGATTCTGTCTATTTCTTCATTTTAGTCCGATAAAAATAAGCATCAATTCTTTGATTAGAGAAGTAATGGACGAAAGAGGGGAAAGCATGTTTTTTCACGGTACATCAAAGGTAAATGACAAAGGACACTTAGAAATTGGCGGTGTTGATACAGTAAAATTAGCTAGTAAATATGGCACACCTGTTTATATTTATGATGTAGAGTTAATAAGAAGAAGAGCACGTGGATTTAAGAAAATGTTTGAGGAAAATAATATGAAGGCACAAGTAGCCTATGCAAGTAAGGCTTTCTCTTCTGTAGCGATGATTCAGTTAGTGGAAGAAGAAGGATTGTCTTTAGATGTTGTTTCTGGAGGAGAACTATACACTGCCATTAGAGCGGATTTTCCAGTTGAACGTATTCATTTTCATGGGAATAATAAAAGCCGTGAAGAATTAGAAATGGCGCTTTCCTATAATATCGGTTGTATCGTCATAGATAATTTCCATGAAATGAACTTATTAGAAGAAGTAGCTTTATCAATGAATAAGCGCGTCGATGTGTTACTACGGATTACTCCAGGAATAGAAGCACATACACATGATTATATTTTAACTGGGCAAGAAGATTCTAAATTTGGTTTCGATTTACAAAATGGACAGGCAGAGGAAGCATTAAAAATCGCCCTTAATTCCCAACACATCCATTTACTTGGCTTCCATTGTCATATTGGTTCACAAATCTTTGAACCAACTGGTTTTATCCTTGCCACACAAAAAATCTTTGCCAAATTGAAAACGTGGAGCCAAGAATATGATTATGAATCTGAAGTTCTTAATTTAGGTGGAGGATTTGGGATTAGATATACAGAGGAAGATGAACCACTCGCCCCAGAAACGTATGTAGAGGAAATTATCAAGGAAGTTAAAAAACAAACAAGCCATCACGGGATGACTTTACCTGAAATATGGATTGAACCTGGAAGATCACTTGTTGGTGATGCTGGTACAACCATCTACCAAATTGGTTCATCAAAAGATGTTCCGACTGTAAGAAAATATTTGGCTATTGATGGAGGAATGAGTGATAATATCCGTCCGGCTCTTTACCAGGCACAATATGAAGCTGTTCTTGCTAATCGTGTACTAGATGAAATAGAGGAAAAAGTCTCTATCGCAGGTAAATGTTGTGAATCCGGAGATATGCTTATTTGGGATTTGCCACTTCCGAAGGCTGGAAACAACGATTTGTTAGCTGTTTTTTGTACAGGTGCATATGGTTATTCAATGGCAAATAATTATAATCGTATCCCTCGTCCACCTGTTGTGTTTGTGGAAGATGGAGAAGATCGATTGGTCATTAAAAGAGAATCTTTTGAAGATATGGCACGTCTAGATTTACCTTTAAAAAACAAGGTTAATCAGTAATTAACATGAACCAAGAAATTTAGGTGGGTTTCTAGAATCTTCATAAGGGACTCACCTATTATTCTCCTTATTTGGCTAACTCCTTCTTTTAACATATTGGAATGTAGAAACCTTTCATGTACAATGAAGGTGAATGTATATCAAAAGGGGAGCTACTGAAGAAAGTATGGATAAAAAAAGTAATATTATGTTATTTGTCTTTATTTTAGGTATAGCTTTTATATGGGGGCTTATTTATTGGTTATTTATTGCCCCGCAATCATAACTAGTTCCATTTCAATCCATAGATACATATGATAAAATAGTTTAAGTTAGTTGTGAAATGGAAATAATAGCAAATAAACGGTTTTACTAATAATGAGGGGTTATCATGTTAATACGCTATAAAAAGTCTTTTGAAAAGATTGCTATGGGACTTTTATCTTTTATGCCAAAAGAAAAAGTATTAAAGCAGTTGTTACAGACGATTAAAGAGTATGAAAGTGAAGAAAATCTGCAATTGTTTTTGTGGAAAGAAGACGAAGATATTATTGGGCTAGTTGGTGTATGCTTATCTGATCATCATATTGAAGTTCGTCATATATCAGTCAACCCTTCTCATCGTCAGCAAGGAGTCGGTAAGTCGATGGTAAAAGCATTAAATGACACTTATCCACATAAAGAACTAACAGCGGACAATGTAACAGAAGCCTTTTTACAGAAATGTGAAGAGATAAATAAAGGCAGCGAATAATTTTCGCTGCCTTTTAGCGATGTCTTTGGAGGGCTTTCTCTCTCTCTGCGATGACATTTGATCGATCTCTTTTCATATGTCGATGTACAATTTCTGCGTTTTCAAGATTGCTTTCCTGTCCCCATCTGAATCCCTTAGAATCACATGTCTTTTTGACTTCATCTAATAAGGAAATATCGTTTATAGGGAAGTAATAGCTTTTATAAGGAAGGGCCTTATCAATTTCTTTTTGTATTTTGTGTATATCATTTAACAATTGTTGATGGTCAATACCAAGTTGTTTGACTTCATTTGGATATGACGAAAGAATCAATGCTGCTTTTTGCAATGTTTTTTTAGCACCATGAAAATTCCCTCTACGATGATGATAATTAGATACGGCTACTTGAATCAAGCCAACCCAGAGGGATTGCTTGTTTCGATTGTCTACTTCTTTCCAATACTCCTCTAAAATTTCGTGGCATTCAAAATAATCACGATCTCCGTGATAATGAGCTAAATAGTCAATAAAAGCTTGGGGATGCAAAGTTACAC
This sequence comes from Cytobacillus kochii, assembly GCF_020171845.1. Taxonomy (GTDB): domain Bacteria; phylum Bacillota; class Bacilli; order Bacillales; family Cytobacillaceae; genus Cytobacillus; species Cytobacillus kochii. The sequence continues at coordinate 482,793 of NZ_JAIVAM010000003.1, forward strand.
TCCTCCTCTCAAACATACAGTCGATTAATTTCATGGTATCATATAATAATGTTGGAAAAAAGAAATGCCTGGCAAATTACAATGCCAGGCAATGTCTATTTACATTAAAATAACCAAGAAGCGCCTACGATAATAAGTAGGATGAATAGAACAACGATTAAAGCAAAGCCTGCACCGAAACCGCCACCATAGCACTCTTCTTCTCTATGATGATTGTCACCACAATTTTCTCTGGACATATTTATACCTCCAATAGTACCTAATTGTCATTACCTTCTCATTGTATGTGCGTAGTTTGTCTCATGTTTGGGCTTAGGATAAAATAAAAAGTAAGTTTCTAAAAGTTGATAAAAGAGTCCGTTGTGGAAGAAAAGAATTATGTTGGATTCGCTACGTTGAATCATCTATACTGTATAGAGTAAAGAAATAATTTTATAGAAATTTTGGTGGAACATATGGAGCATTATAATGTGAAGATTAACGCCTTCGAAGGGCCGCTCGATTTATTACTGCATTTAATTAATCGGCTCGAGATTGATATATATGATATTCCAGTAGCAGAAATTACTGAACAGTATTTAATCTATATACATACCATGCAAGAATTAGAGCTGGATGTAGCAAGTGAGTATTTGGTTATGGCTGCCACGTTACTCGCTATTAAGAGTCAAATGCTACTCCCAAAGCACGAAGAAGATAACTATGACGAAGATATTGATATGGAAATGGAAGAAGATCCACGAGATGAACTCGTTGAAAGATTAATAGAGTATCGCCGTTTTAAAGAAGCAGCCGAGGACTTAAAAGAACTTGAACAAGAAAGAAGCTTATTATACACAAAAGCACCGAGTGACCTTTCTGACATGGCAAAAGAAGTGAAAATGGAACAGACCCATGTCGACGTATCGCTTTACGATATGTTAGGTGCGCTGCAAAAGTTATTAAGAAGAAAAAAATGGAAAGAACCGCTTGCAACGAAAGTAGCTAGGCAGGAAATTCCGATTGAAAAAAGAATAGACGAAGTTATACGTACACTTAGGAAAAGTAATGGCCGTAAAAACTTTAATGATTTATTTACTGCACATTCTAGAGAAGAAGTTGTTGTAACCTTTCTAGCTGTTCTAGAGTTAATGAAAAGACAGGCTGTGCTCGTTACGCAAGATAATAACTTTGCAGAATTGTATGTAGAAGTAGCGGAGGGAAAGTAAGTGAGTAAGAAAGAAAATTGGAAAGCCATTTTAGAAGGGCTTTTATTTGCAGCAGGAGATGAAGGACTTAATTTGAAATCGATCGCTTCGGTATTTGAAGTGAGTGATCAAGAGGCAAGTGAAAGAATGAATCAATTAATGACTGAGTTAGCAAATAACCAAGGACGGGGATTACAAATCATTGAAATTGATGGGTCGTATCAATTAACAACTAAAAAGGAATTAGCTGACTATTTAAAGAAACTAGTGGAAGCTCCTTCTTCCCATTCTTTATCGCAAGCTTCTTTAGAGACATTAGCGATTATTGCTTACAAGCAGCCCATTACAAGAATTGAAATCGAGGAAATTCGTGGAGTGAAGACAGAAAGACCATTACAAACACTTGTGGCAAAAGCATTAATCAAAGAAGTAGGAAGAGCTGAAGGTAATGGTCGTGCATACTTGTATGGCACGACAAAGGGTTTCTTAGATACATTTGGATTAAAAAGTTTAAAAGAGTTGCCAAAGCTACCTGATCAAGGAGACGAAGAGTTTGAGCAAACAGAAGCAGATTTGTTCTTTGATACATTAAATAATGTATAAGTGGAATAATTCTGAACAATCAACAGCTCATTTATGTTAATATAAAAACATTAAGGGTGATTTACTTGTTTAGCATAATTAAACATCAAAGGCATATATACATAATGTCAGATGGTACAAACGAAAATGAATCCCTTAATAACAATTATGTCATCAGCAAACTTCATTATTATCAATCACGAAGCTTATCAAAAAGTAGATTGAATCTGAAGGAGGGTTCTGATTGTTCATTCTGCAATTGAAAGGATGGTCGCTTGAAAAAACTCTTCCTAATTCCTTCGAAGATTTTTTTAATAAAAGTGAAGTCATTTATGAGGAAGATGGAGAGGAAAGAAAATTCACATTAACTTATTTGCAGTACTTTGAAGAAAAGCTTGATCAATTGACATCATTTGAACAGTCAGTAAGTGATAGAACTTTTAAGGATATTGCAGCGCTAGCTTCTCTTCTCAATCATCCGGAATTGAAGCTGAGAAAACGGTTATTTATAAGTGATGAGACCGCTTTTATACGCTTATTTGAGGGATTTGATTTTAAGCAAATATCTAACATAATAGAAACAATGATGCAGAATAAATGAAGAGCTGATATAAACAAATTGGCTGAAGAACAAAATGGATAAAAGAGTAGCTAAATACACGGGAGGAAAATGATGGGAAATTCTATAGTTGAATCACAAATGGAAGATGTGCAACAATTCCTTAGTAATACGGTAAGCACTTTTGAGAACTTCTTAAATGAAACAACCTTGTCGGTACTTAAAGAGGAAGGACAGGGTGATGAGCGATATTATAAAAGCATTTTATCCAATTTGAGAAAGCTTCTAGTGTTTTGCGAGGAAGGTCATGAAGCATGTCGCATCATACTCATGAGTGATCAATTTCAGCGGGGAGCAGCTGAGCAAACATTGTATAAACTTTACCATCATTGTATTGAAGAGTTTTTTTCACCTAAAAATGATGCGTGGTATGAGAATAGTCGTTCAGCGTATACAGGAAAGAATTCAATTCGTTTTCATCACGAAGTACCCGTTCGCCTTGAGAACTTATTTAGAGGATTAGAAAGCGATTTCCAAAAGATAAGAGAAGAACTAGAATACTACGAAACAGATTATCGTACTAAAATGATGCAATCAAAATAAATATTGAAATACTTTAGAATGAGCTAAGGCACGGACAAATTTGTTCGTGCTTTTTTGTGCCTATAGCGTTCAAATGATAAGCATCAGTAGAATGGCAAAAAACGATATTATTTATCATTACTATACATATGATGTAATGAAGAGGAGGGATTTAGCTTGAATCATCGCATGAATGAATACTTAAAGAATGTGTTTCAATGGAATGAAGATATGAGGGCTTTTTTAGAGAGTGAAAATATTGAAGAGAGCAATGAGCTATGGGATAAACTTGATCATATGACAGCCATTATGGAGACAATTGATCATAATATGGGAGACAAGGAAATAGAAGAAATTCACGAAAAAGTAGAAGAACTTCACGGTGAAATGGAACAGTATTTCAATCACCGATTATCTCTTGGACAAATTTATGTCAATGAAGTAAGTGTTCAAGCAGGAAAGCATGAACTTCCACCTTTACCTTATGGATATAATGCGTTAGAGCCGTATATCTCAGAAGAAATCATGAGATTACATCATGATAAGCATCATAAAAGTTATGTGGATGGACTGAATAAAGCAGAAAAAGAATTAGAAAAGGCGAGGAATTCGGGCGATTTCTCTCTAGTTAAACATTGGTCAAGGGAATTGGCTTTTAATGGATCAGGACATTATTTGCATACGATATTTTGGGGAAATATGAGTCCGCAAGGTGGTGGAGAACCTACGGGGGAATTGAAAAAAGAAATAGTCAAATACTTTGGTAGCTTTGAAGCTTTTAAAAAACATTTTACAGAAGCGGCAAAGCAAGTAGAAGGTTCAGGTTGGGCCATTCTTGTTTGGTCTCCGAGAGCTAGACATTTAGAAGTATTACAATCTGAAAAACATCAAAACTTAACACAATGGGACACGATTCCGTTACTAGTGTTAGATGTTTGGGAGCATGCCTATTATTTACAATATAAAAATGACAAAGGTGCTTATATTGATAGTTGGTGGAATATTGTAAACTGGGACAATGTTTCAAGAAGATTTCAAAAAGCACATGAAATGAAATGGCAACCTTATTAAGAAAGTAGCACAAGAAAACAGGCAGTTGCTTATGTTTTTACACCCCGCAAGAGTATTGAGCTCTCAACTCTTGCGGAACCTCAATCATAGTCAGTCAACAAAGTCCAAGTGATCCAACAGTTTACAATACCCGTATCCTTACCCCAATTTGAATGGATAGTTCAACTCCTTTTGATGAACGGTTGATAAAATACAGACTACTAATTTATGAACCGATCGCCATGAATCTGTCATAACAGAACTTGTCCTGCATAGAATTGTACAAACCATAAAATGAGACGGGGTTTGTGCGATGAAGAAATGGAAAAACCTAATCACTATTCTCATAATGTCCACCTTATTGCTTAGTTTAAGTCCACAACTAGTAGAGGCGAAACCCTCTGTTAGTGCTAGAAATGCAGTATTAATCGAACAGGAATCAGGTAGAATCATTTATGATAAGGCAGCCAATGATAAAAATCGGATAGCTAGTATAACAAAAATTATGACAGCAGTATTGGCGATTGAATCAAATAAGCTAGACGAAGAAGTAAAAGTAACTGATACGATTTTAAAAGCAGAAGGCTCATCCATTTACTTAAAACCGGGGGAAGAAATCAAACTAGAAGATTTAGTTTATGGCTTAATGCTTCGCTCGGGTAATGATGCGGCAGTTGCGATTGCAGAGTATGTAGGTGGAAGCTTAGATGGCTTTGTGTATTTAATGAATCAGAAGGCTGAAGAAATAGGCATGACAAATACGCATTTTGAAAATCCACATGGGCTGGATGATCATGAAAATCACTATTCAACTGCCTATGATATGGCGTTGCTTACTCGCTATGCAATGAAAAATGAGACGTATCAAAAAATAGCAGGGACAAAATCGTATCGATCTGAAAACAGAGATTATAGCTGGAATAATAAAAATCGTTTATTAACCCAGCTTTATAAATATACAACTGGTGGAAAGACTGGTTATACAAAAAGAGCAAAAAGGACTTTAGTAACAACAGCGACAAAAAACAATCTTGATCTAATTGCTGTTACGTTAAATGGACCGGATGATTGGAATGATCATATTGCCATGTATGAGGGAGCATTTGATCAATATGAACAAGTTGAAGTATTGAGCGAAGGGAGAATTAAGGGAGTAGAATATGCTTTCTACAAAGATAAAGTATCACTACACTCTTCCTTTTCGTACCCGGTAACAGAAAAAGAGAAAGAATCTTTTCGGATTAAATATCATTTTATTGAACCGAAAGAGAGTTGGAGAAAAGGTGAAAAATCACCTGAAATAGTAGGAAAAGCAGTTGTTTACTTAAATGATGAAGCAATTAAAACTTTGCCTATTCACTATAATCAGGATGGAGTAAAAGAAGAAAAAGGAAGATTTTTTGATTACTTTAAACATCTGTTTATAAGGATATTAGGAGTACAACAACATGATTAATGTAATATGGGCAGGATTAGCGATCATTGGTATCGTTTTTGCCATGATTAATGGAACGATAAGTGATGTAAATGAAGCGATATTTAAAGGGGCAAAAGAAGCAGTCACATTATGTATTGGTTTAATCAGCATATTAGTCTTTTGGCTAGGAATGATGAAAATAGCCGAACATGCAGGTTTGTTAGACAAGCTGGCTAAACTATTTAAACCATTCATATCAAGACTTTTTCCGGATGTACCGAAAGATCATCCGGCAATGGGCTATATATTATCGAATATGATGGCCAATTTGTTCGGCTTAGGGAATGCTGCTACCCCTCTAGGGATTAAAGCAATGGAACAATTAAAAGCATTAAATGGTGAAAGTACAGAAGCAAGTCGTTCTATGATCACATTTCTTGCCATAAATACATCTAGTATTACATTAATTCCAACAACAATTATCGCCATCCGTATGAATTACGGGTCAGCTAGTCCAACTGACATCGTTGGTCCTACCCTTATAGCGACAATTTGTTCGACCATTTCCGCTATTTTGATTGATAGATACTTTTATTACAGGAGATCACGAAAAGGATGAGATAGATGGAAATAGTATCTTTAATTTCTCTTTGGTTTATTCCCGTACTTATAGGTTTTATATTGGTCTACGCGACGTTTAAAAAAGTACCGACTTATGAGAGTTTTGTAGAAGGTGGGAAAGATGGGATTAAAATTGCTATCTCAATCATTCCTTTTTTAGTAGGTATGATGGTAGCTATTGCAATCTTTCGAGCATCAGGTGCATTAGAATACTTCCTTGATTTCATCAGGCCATTATTTGTGGCTATCGGTATTCCAGCAGATGTTGTTCCGCTCGCTATTATTCGTCCAATATCAGGTAATGCAGCCTTAGGAATGACGACTGATTTAATAGCTGAACACGGACCAGATTCATTAATTGGAAGAATGGCATCTGTCATTCAAGGGAGTACAGATACAACCTTTTATGTATTGACTGTTTATTTTGGCGCAGTCGGTATTAAGAAGATGGGTGATGCGTTGAAAGTAGGTCTATTAGCAGACTTAGCAGGTTTTATCGCTGCCATCCTTATTGTATTACTTGTCTTTTCATAATGTAGTCTTTAATTTATAAAAGAGGAAGCTGAACAAATGAGGATCATTTGTTCAGCTTTTTTTTGTACAGTGTGATAACAGCTTACTACAACGCTTCTTTTATGTTAGAATTGCCTACTAACTGTTCAAATTCAAAAAGAAGGGAATAACTATTGTATACTTAGTTTAAAAATGTACAATTTGGTTAAAAAATGCGCTCTTTGAAAAAACTTGAACTTATGGCATAATTCATATGGACAGTAATAGAGATTTTGAGGTGACTGATAATGGAAAGATTACAGAAAGTCATAGCCCATGCAGGGGTTGCATCTAGGAGAAAAGCGGAGCAACTAATTGTAGATGGCCGTGTAAAGGTTAATGGTAAGATTGTAAAAGAATTAGGGGTGAAAGTGACACCTTCTGATAAAGTCGAAGTCGATGGTATCCCGGTTGAGGGTGAAGAGCCGGTTTATTTTCTTCTATATAAGCCAAGAGGTGTATTATCAAGTGTTGCGGATGACAAAGGTAGAAAAGTGGTAACCGATTACTTTGAACATGTGAAACAAAGAATTTATCCAGTGGGTCGATTAGATTATGATACATCAGGATTATTATTATTGACGAATGATGGTGAATTCGCGAACTTGCTTATGCATCCAAGAAATGAAATTGAAAAAGTATATGTAGCGAAAGTAAAGGGCATTCCTTCTAAAGAAAGTTTAAATCATTTACAAAGAGGTGTCCGCTTGGAAGATGGAAAAACGGCTCCTGCACGAGTAAAAGTGCTTAGTAGTGATAAACAAAAACAAACAGCGATTATCGAATTAACGATTCACGAAGGCAGAAACCGTCAAGTGAGAAGAATGTTTGAGGCTGTAGGTCATCAAGTGCAAAAGCTCAAACGAGAAAGATATGGATTCCTTCAATTGAACGGGCTGTCAGCAGGTGACGCAAGAGAACTTACAGCACATGAAGTAAAGCAATTTAGGGCATTAGCTAAAAAGAGTACAGGTAAATAAATGAAAAAGTCATAGAGTTGTCACATTTCCTTCACACCGTTTACAAGGACTGTTTTCATACTAGTGATATAATAAATACCAAATTGTTAAAATAATGCTAAAAATTTGTGTCTTAACTTTGGGAGGAATTTTTTATGAAAAAACGACGGCTCGTTATGAGGACAGCGATATTAGTGATTCTATTTGCAGCCGTTGCTTACACGCTATATGCAAACTTTAATAAGGATAATGTGCATAAAGTACAAATAGGTAAAGAAGCTCCTGATTTTGTATTAGTCGATATGGATGGAAAAGAACATCAATTATCTGACTATAAAGGCCAAGGCGTTTTTTTGAACTTTTGGGGTACTTGGTGTAAGCCTTGCGAAAAAGAAATGCCATTTATCAACAATCAATATGAGCAATTTAAAGATCAAGGGGTTCAAACAATCGCAGTAAACATAAGTGAATCGAATCTAGCAGTGAACAAGTTTATTGAAAGACATGGCATGAATTTTCCAGTAGTCATTGATAAAAATGAAGATGTAAAGGCAGCATATGGCATCGGTCCATTGCCTGCGACTTTTCTCATTAATCCTGAAGGTGAAGTCGTGAAATATCATACGGGGACTTTGACCGAACCAATGGTAAAAGATTTTATGACGCAAATCAAACCGTAATTATTGGGGAGTTTTTATGATGAAACAAGTAAAGTGTGAATGTGGCCATGTAAATCCTCATGGTACAGTCCTATGTGAATCATGCGGTCGTGTGTTAGTAGAAGAAGAGAAAAGTAAAAAACTCGTTGATATGCGTTATGAAGGCAGTGCGAGAAGGTCACAAACGTATAACAAAACAATCATCGATAAAATATGGAACTTCTTTTCTTCTGTTAAAGTAGGGGTAACTTTAATCATTATTACATTAGCCGCTTCAGCAATTGGTACAATTTTCCCACAAGAAATGTATATACCGCCTACAGAAAATGCATCCGTTTATTATGAGGATCAATATGGGTTTGCTGGGGAAGTGTATTATACGTTAGGGTTTCACAACCTGTATAGCTCATGGTGGTATTTATTGCTCATTGCTTCAATTGGCGTATCTCTGGTTATATGTAGTCTTGACCGTGTCGTACCTCTATATCGTGCCTTGAAAAAACAAAGAGTCGATCGGCATGAAGGGTTTTTAAAACGACAAAGATTATATAGAGCCACAACCTTGGCTTCTATTGAAGAGGATTCATTTGAGAACATCAAGGTGAAATTAAAGGAAAAACGCTACAACATAAGAGAAGAGAATGGGAGTATACTTGCTGAGAAAAACCGATTTTCAAGATGGGGCCCTTATATAAACCATATTGGGTTAATCATTTTTTTAATTGGAGGCATGTTGCGTTTTGTGCCTGGGATGTATGTTGACGAATTGCTATGGATCCGTGAAGGTGAAACAGTCGTTATCCCAGAAACAAAAGGCGAGTATTATCTGGAAAATCACGAATTTATTCTAGAAACTTATGAAAAAGAAAAAGAAAATGAAGCGTTTACAACAGCGATAGAAAACAATGGTACAGTCGCGAAGAACTTTCAAACAAATGTGAGCCTTTACAAAGAATCTGGAGAAACAATTGCAGGACAAGAGCCAGAACTAGAAAAGGTAGAAGATTACGAATTAAGGGTAAATGAACCTTTAAAGTTTGAACAGTTTGCTCTCTATCAACAAAGCTATAAATTAGGTGAGATAAGCGAAATGTCGTTTGCTTTAACGAATAAAGAAACAAATGAAGAATTTGGTCAAATGACGATTGATTTACATAACCCACAAGATGAATATACATTTGAAAATGGATACAGTGTTGAGCTAATGAGCTATTTCCCTGATTTTGAATTTGATGAAAATTCAGAGCCAGTCACGAAATCACGCGTGCCGAACAACCCAGCGTTTATCTTTAAAATGTTCTCACCTGAACATCCTGATGGAGAAGTTAGCTTCGTTGCTATTCAACAAACGATTGAACCATATGGTGATAATGACTTAAAGATGGCCTTTAAAGGAGTAGACACGCAAAATGTTAGTGCTTTGACCGTAAGAAAAGACTTAACACTCCCTATTCTAGCTATAGGTGGTCTCATCTTCATGATTGGTGTCGTGCAAGGTGCATACTGGAACCATCGCAGAATATGGATTAGAAGGTTAGGAGATCAAGTTTTAGTTGCGGGTCATACAAATAAAAACTGGCACGGACTTAAGCGAGAGATCACCCATGTATTTGATGGTAGTGGTATTCAAGAACCGATTGACCAATCAGATGAAATAACAAATAAGAAGGGTAAGGAGGAGTAATAATGGTTGCATTAAGTGGAAATTTATTATTTATCGCCTTTTTGCTCTATTTAGTAGGCACAGCTTTTTTTGCCGGTTCGATTAAGGACAAGAAAGCAAGAGAAAAAGATCATGGACCAAATAAGTGGGCAAAAATAGGTGTTACGATAGCAATTGCCGGATTTATATGTCAAGTAGGTTATTTTATTACAAGATGGGTAGCAGCTGGACATGCACCAGTAAGTAATTTATTTGAGTTTACAACATTCTTTGGCATGTGTTTAGTTGGGGCGTTTATTGTCATTTATTTTGTTTATAAGCTTCCTGCCCTTGGGTTATTTACATTACCAGTGGCACTTCTCCTTATTGGGTATGCTGCCATGTTCCCAAGGGACATAACACCATTGGTCCCTTCTCTTCAAAGTAATTGGCTTCATATCCATGTAACAACAGCAGCGTTAGGACAAGCGATTTTAGCGATTAGCTTTGTTGCTGGCTTAATCTATTTAATCAAAGCAGTGGATCATACGAAAAAAACAAAAGAGGCAATCTGGTTAGAAGTTGTTCTCTTTGGGGTTGTTTGTACACTTGGCTTCATTATCATTTCTTCCGTATTTGGGGCAACAGGCTACAAGTCAGAGTTTCATTGGATTGATAATAATAATGTAGAAGAAACGTTAGAATATCACTTACCTGCTCTCGTTGGGCCTCATGAAGGTGAACATTTAACGCCGGATAAATTTAGCCCATTGGTGGAGACTCCTGGTATCATTAATGCCAAAAAGTTAAATACTGTTTTATGGTCATTGTTTACAGGAGCAATTATCTATTTGCTCTTTAGGTTATTTGTTAGAAAACGAATGACACTAGCGTTGCAACCACTAACGAAGAGAGTAAATTTGGATTTAGTCGATGAAGTAGGTTACCGGTCTGTCCTAATTGGTTTTCCGGTGTTTACATTAGGAGCGTTAATTTTTGCCATGATATGGGCACAGATCGCTTGGTCGCGATTTTGGGGCTGGGACCCTAAAGAAGTGTGGGCATTAATTACTTGGTTATTCTATGCAGCATACCTCCACCTCAGATTATCCAAAGGTTGGCATGGTAAAAAATCTGCTTGGCTCGGTGTAATTGGGTTTATTATTATCATGTTTAACTTAATTGTTGTCAACTTAGTTATTGCCGGGTTGCATTCCTATGCAGGATCGTGAAAATTTTGCTAAAATAGAATTGAGCATTAAGGTAGTGCTAGATTTTATGCCTTCACTTCACATGTAGTGGAGTGAAGGCTTTTTTCTATGAAAATAATCTTCATTCTAAAGGAGTGCTATAAATGGATAATGAAGTAAAAGTTTTAGTTGTTGATGATGAAGAGAGAATTCGCCGATTATTAAAAATGTATTTAGAGAGAGAAGACTATGTTATTGAAGAAGCAGAAGATGGTGACGAGGCACTAGATAAAGCCCTAACAAATGAATATGATGTCATTCTTTTAGATCTAATGATGCCAGGTAAAGATGGGATAGAAGTTTGTAAAGAAATAAGAGAAAAGAAAACAACACCAATCATTATGCTTACGGCAAAAGGAGAGGAAGTAAATCGCGTCCAAGGATTTGAAGTAGGTACAGATGATTATATCGTCAAGCCTTTTAGTCCTAGAGAAGTGGTTTTAAGAGTGAAGGCATTACTAAGAAGGTCGTCTAAATCTTCTTATGTCCCACCAGAAACGACTGCTAAAGATATCATTGTCTTTCCTTATTTAACAATAGACAATGATGCCCACCGTGTATTAGCGGATGGTAAAGAAGTAAGCTTGACTCCTAAAGAATATGAGTTGCTTTACTTTTTGGCTAAAGCACCAGATAAAGTATTTGATCGTGAACAGTTATTAAAAGAAGTATGGCATTATGAATTCTTTGGTGACTTGCGTACAGTAGACACACATGTAAAAAGGTTGCGAGAAAAATTAAACAAAGTATCAGAGCAAGCTGCTAGAATGATTGTTACTGTTTGGGGAGTGGGTTATAAGTTTGAGGTTGTAAATGAATGAGGTTATGGCATAGTGTTGTAGGGAAACTATGGGCAACTTTTCTTATACTGGTCTCCTTTGTCTTATTTATTTTAACGGTTATGTTGCTGCAATTCTTTGAGAATTATCATATTGATCAAACAGAAAAGGGATTGAAGGCAACTGCCAATAAAATAGCATTGATCTTGGAAAAACATGATCGTGAAATAGGACTGGAAATTGCTTGGGAATTAGTAGATGAAGTGACAAAAGTAATTATTATTGCTGATGATCAAGTGTACTATTCTCCCAATGAAAATCAAACATTTGAGTTGCCACTATCCTATTTACATGGTGATCCAGATTTAAAAGCTGTTTTTACAAAAAATGAATCAGTTACTAAGGTTTCTTCTTATTTAACGGATGGTGGAGAAGGAAATATAGATAATCCTGATATACTGATTAGTGGGGTCCCACTTCCGCCATCAAATGAAAATGATGGTGCAGTATTTATATATCAATCTTTGGAGGTTATGCAAGAAACAACAGAGTCAACGACTAAGTTTACTTTATTAGCCGCTGGGGTAGCGATTATTTTAACAACTATTTTTGCCTTCTTCTTGTCAACGAGGATTACTGCACCACTTAGGAAAATGAAAGAAGCCGTCACAGCAGCATCACGAGGGAATTTTGATACAAAAGTACCTTATCTTTCTAAAGATGAAATAGGTGATCTAGCGATTACCTTTAATCGGATGGGCCGGCAGTTGAAATATAATATTGATGCTTTAAGTCAAGAGAAAGAACAATTATCTAGTATTTTAAGCAGTATGGCAGATGGTGTATTCACCTTTAGTAAAGATGGTGAAATTGTGATAACAAATCCACCAGCGGATCGTTTTCTGCGTCATTGGTCCTATGAACGTGAAGATGGTCTCGTTGATAGTGTACCTGCTTATGTAATGGAATTGTTCCAAACAGCTGTAAATACAGAAAGTGAGAGTATAGGTGAAGTAAATATTCAAGGGCGAACTTGGGTAATGGTTATTAGCCCTTTATATAATGAAACGTTTATTCGGGGTGCAGTTGCAGTTATCCGTGATATGACAGAGGAACGGCAACTTGATAAATTACGCAAAGATTTTATCGCCAACGTTTCTCATGAATTACGGACACCAATTGCTTTAATGCAAGGATATAGTGAAGCAATTGTCGATGACATCGCTGGTACTGAGGATGAAAAGAAAGAAATGGCTAAGGTTATTTATGATGAATCGTTAAGAATGAGTAGACTTGTGAATGAACTACTAGATATCGCAAGAATGGAAGCTGGGCATATTCAGCTTATTCGTGAAGCTGTAGAAGTAAAATCATTTATTCTAAAAGTCACCAGAAAGTTTCAAAGACTGGCGGCTGAAAAGAAAATTATATTGGCTGAGTCATTGGAAGATAAAGGGGTTTGGGCAAGCTTTGATCCTGATCGTATGGAGCAAGTGTTGACCAATCTGATAGATAATGCTATTAGACATACTCCAGAAAGTGGACAAGTCACTGTCGTTCAGCGTAGTAACGAAAAAGGATTAATGATAGAGGTTGTTGACTCTGGATCTGGAATCCCAGAAGAAGATTTACCATTTGTATTTGAAAGGTTTTATAAAGCAGATAAAGCACGAACAAGAGGAAGATCTGGAACAGGACTTGGCCTCGCAATCGCCAAAAATATTGTCGATACCCATAAGGGGCAAATCACTGTTCAGAGTAAAATTGGACATGGTACGACATTTTCCATCTTTCTTCCGAAAAGTCATGAATGATCAGCGCTGTTCTTGACGAATTCTCTTGATTCATAAGGAACATTCCAATCATAAAAATAAAAAAAGTAACTGCAATTCAAAAAAACCGGACATGAAACTCCTAAATGAGAGTGCGTGTTCGGTTTTTTGTTTTCCTTTATACGTATGATGTCAATACCACATGGGATTAACAAAAAGCCATGGTTTGAATCCTTTCTCTAACAAGGATAAAAGAGCTAGATATGTGATGATTCAGACAATAGATTTGTATATGGCAAACCATTCATGTCAGAAAACAGCTTGATTCTAAAAGGCAAACAGAAGCGAAATAAGCAAGAAGAGATTTCCTAAAGAAACCCTTCCATTTTAATTTCATTAATACTATAGTTAGAGTGTAACTTTTTTAATTCTAATAACGACTATTATTTATGAACGGGGAGGGGAAGTTATTGGACTCCGTTTTCGATGAATTATATACAAAATACCATCAGGATGTATTTCAATTCTTATTTTATATGGTGAGAGATCGAGAGCTGGCAGAAGATCTTATGCAAGAAGTATATATAAGAGTTTTGAAGTCATATGATAAATTCGAAGGCAAGAGTAGTGAAAAAACATGGTTATTCTCAATTGCAAGGAATGTGGCCATTGATTCATTTAGAAAACAAAAAGGCTGGAAACAAAAAATAATTGAAAAATTTGATTGGTCAAAGCAACAGATTAAAGATGAGCACCCTATGCCAGAGGAAGTAGTTATGCAGAGTCAGGAAATCCAAATGATCTATCGGTGCATGGAAAAGTGTTCAGTAGACCAGCGAACGGTTATTATAATGAGATATATTCAAGAATTATCCATTGCTGAGACGGCAGCAACTCTAGGCTGGACGGAAAGTAAAGTGAAAACTACGCAACACAGAGCATTAAAGGCTCTGAAGAAAAACATGTCTGACATGTGGGAAAAGGAGGGGTTAAATAGTGAAAAAACAAGATTGGAAAGATGATCACATCGAAGAACTATTGAAACAACTTCCTAAAATCACCAACCACATAAGTAAGCAAGATATGTATCAACAAATGATGATATATAAAGAGCAGAAGAAAAGAAAAAGGTGGTTAACCCCATCTGTAGCCTCTGCAGTTGCTGTTTTACTGTTATGTATTCTCGTTCCGACCATGATTAATTTTCAAGATTCAGCCGGAAGTAATATAGATGATAGCGAGCAAGAGAATCAATTGGCATCGAATGCGACTCAACAAAAGGAAGAAAACGATGAGATAACAAATGATGAGAGTAATCATACGCAAGGAAATACAGAAGATATAGTAAAGGATGAAGAGGTAGATCCGCAAGAAGATATAGATCAGACGGGGGATATTTATGCTCAAAATGACCAGTCAGAATATACCACTGCCAATGATAATAATGAGCAACCAGTGACACAGCAAATTGAACCAACTGCAGTCTATGCGGAAGATATTAAAGATCAAGAGGAAGTTTTAACATATTCTATACCGGATCATAATGTTCAAAATTTTATTCCCATTAGTGTGATGGTAAATAAAGAAGCAGATCTTTCTAAAATGGAATTATTCATAAATCATATGTCAGATTTAAAAGAAGCTGAATGGGGGTTAGGGGAGCTAAACCCATTTAATGCGGACTTTCATTATGATACATCAAATCAAGTGCTAGCAGTAGATTTTCCTGCTGCAACAAATATTTCATCAAGCAGTCAATCAGAAGCTATTAAAGAAATATTAACGGATATGATGGCTGATTTTAATATAGAGAAAATCGATTTATTAACAGATGGTGAACAAGGGGTAGAGATGGGAAATGAAGGCTTTACAGAAAAAATAGATCAAGTTGATACGTCTAATAAATCTGCTTACTATTTTTACTATCCTAACGAAGAATGGACAACGCCTTTCCTTGTTCCGTTTAGAGAAAAAATAAACTCGGTGACAGATGCTTTTGCAGCAATGAAAAAAGGGATTGAAACTTATAACCTGAAAGCTTCTATACCTAATGACATAGACTTTGAAACGGAAGTCGTTTCCGATGAACAATTATTAATTACTTTTGAAGATGATGCCGATATAAAGAATGATGAGGAAACTTTATATACGATTGAAGCGATTCTATTAACGGCCAAGGAATTTGAATATAATGAGGTTAAGTTGGAAAATACCGAAATTGATCAAATTGGTCGATTTGATTTAGAAAAAGAAATTCAAGTGCCAGTAGCACCTAATAAAAGGGATTTACCATAAGAAAGAATCAAGAGTTGGTAATTATGACTGTAAAAGTCTAATATTACCAACTTTTTTTGCGCTTTTGACAAAGGTAATATTGAAAAAAGTAAAATACTCATAACTATAATTTTAAAATAAGGTGCCATTAAAAAAAGAAAAATTAATTTTTATATACATATTTTTTAAAAACTCGTACATAGTAATGGATGTGTTTTTTGGCAGGATTTGTCGTAATCATAGAAGTAATTAATTTGTCTATATAATAGAACGCTTTAGGAGGCAAAGTTTTGAAGTATAAAGTAGGCCGTTTGTTCATGTTCGGAAGTATATGTTTTCTTTTTTTTATATTCAGTAGTGAAAAAAATGCTTTAGCAGACTCTTGGCCAGAAAAAACAAAAAATTGGGTATGGCCAGTAGAAGGGGTCATCACAGATACATATGGAACTAGAGGAGGACATCATAAAGGGATTGATATTGCTGCTGAGATAGGTACACCTGTTCACTCAGTGGATAGTGGAGTAGTTACAAGATCATATTACTCTGATACCTATGGTAATGTTGTGTTTATACAGCATCATAACGATACAGAAACCATTTATGCTCATTTGAAAAAGCGTTTAGTATTGGAAGGTGAAGTGATTTCAGCAGGCGATACAATAGGAGAAATGGGCAATACCGGTGATTCCTCAGGTGTACATTTGCATTTTGAAGTTCACGCAAACGAGTGGACCTTTTCTAAGGAGAATGCGCTTGATCCTTTTTTAGTATTTAATCACGATGAGGATACGATGCTTGTTTCAGGAAAAATGAACGGACCTCATATGGATACGTATGAAGTGAAAACAGGAGATACATTATGGTCGATTAGTGAAAGGTATAATGTGACGGTAGCAGAATTGGTAAATAAGAATGGATTGCGGACAGAAAACATATATCCTAATCAAATATTACAGGTTCCCTAAATGGAAAGGAATACATACAAGGCACGTACATTTAATATGAAAATAAATAAAAGGTTGTTTTTTTAAAAAAAATCGTATCTATTTTTCGATCAAAATAGTTTGACGCCATTTAAGTATTGATTATTCTAAAAAAATAGTTAAATCTCATTGTCCATGCCTCTTTTAAGGCGTATAATTGTTACATACAATTGAGGAGGCAGGCAAAATGTTAACGGATTATCATAATCATTTAGAGAACGGTACACTTACATTAGACTATTTAGAACAATTTACAAACGCGGCTAATAATAAAAATATTGGTTCATTTGGTATTTCTGAACATGCTTATCACTTTTACCAAACAGCAGATATTCTGCAAAATAAATGGGTGAATGAAAGACGATATTATGATATGAAGGATTATGTTTCATTATTTCACCAAGCATGGAATAAAGAAATAGATGTAAAGATGTCCATTGAAATGGATTATACACCTGGAAAGCATAAGGAAATGGAAAAATTCATTCAATCATATGATTTTGATTATGTGATTGGCTCTGTCCATTGGGTAGGTGACTTTGGCATAGATTTAGCTGAATACAAAAACGAATGGGAACGACGCGATCTTTATGATGTATATCGTAAATATTATGATCAGATAGTTACTTTGGCTCAATCTAATCTATTTGATATTGTCGGCCATATTGACTTAGTGAAGATTTTTAAGTATGTTCCACAAGATGAAGAGTTTCTATTAGAACAATACGAAAGAGCAACTGATGCTTTAGCACAATCAAAAACATGCGTGGAAATTAGTAGTGCAGGTTTAAGAAAACCTGTGGGTGAGCTTTATCCAGATCCAAGATTATTACGAAAATGTTTTGAGAAGAATATACCAATCGTTTTATCATCTGATGCTCATTTTCCCGAGCATGTTGGTGCAGACTTTGATCAATCGCTTGCATTAGCAAAGGAAATTGGATATTCATCCATCATGACTTTTTCAAAAGGTGAACGTAAAGAATATCCTTTAGGCTAGGAATAATGATGACTAGTGTTCAATTTAAAAAGTCATTCATAAAATGAACAGGTTCTAATTGGAAACTGTTTGTGTTGTGAATGACTTTTACTTTTATCCAAAATATAAAAAAGAGTGGTCGACTGAGGGCCACTCTCTACAAAAAAGAATTATAAAATAATAGGATTAATAGAAACAATCTCATCTAAGTTGTTCAATAAGGAAAGCTCTTTGTCACTTAGTGGTTTGTCAAAAGCTAGAACCATAATCGCTTCTCCACCTGCTTGTTTACGCCCTACTTGCATTGTGGCAATATTAATATGGTGATCGCCGAGGACTTGACCTACGTGGCCAATAACACCAGGTCTGTCCATATGTTGAATATAAAGAAGGTTACCCTCTGGTAAGAAGTCAATATTAAACCCGTTTAAATAGACAATTCTTGGCCCATAATGATCAATAAAGGTTCCTCTAACTGTAAATGCATTTTCTTCTCCTTTTGCTGTGACCGAAATGCAGTTGTCATAGCCAAATGCATCGGTGGAAATCTTTTCTCCAACAGTGATACCACGCTCTTTTGCAGTGAGTAATGCATTAACCTCATTCACGTTAACGTCAATTCTACCTTTGAAGAAACCGGACAGCATTGCTTTTGTTAAGTATGCAGTTTCTAAATCTGTCACTGAACCAGAGTAAGTAATAGAGAGTTCATGTACCCCTTCTTTAACACATTGAGTTAAAATATTTCCGATTTGTTTAGAGATTTGGTAAAAAGGTTGTATTTTTTCATAAATGTCTTTGGAGATAGCTGGTAAGTTAATTGAATTAGATACTGGATTTCCTTCAAAGTAAGTCCGAACTTCTTTGGCGACTTGTGTTGCTACATTTAATTGTGCTTCTTTTGTTGACGCACCTAAATGTGGAGTTACAATGACATTATCATATTTTAAAAGTGGGTGTTCACCAGGTGGTTCAGTTTCGAATACGTCTAATGCAACTCCTCCGACATGTCCATTAGCCACATATTTAGCTAAATCTTGCTCATCAATGATACCACCACGGGCGCAGTTGAGTAAGCGAACGCCTTTTTTTGTTTTTTTCAATGACTCTTCATTGATAATCCCTCTTGTTTCGGGTGTAAGTGGAGTATGAACCGTAATAATATCAGATCTTTGCAGTATTTCATCTAATGAACTAGATTCTACACCGAGTTTTGCTGCACGTTCTTTGGTTAAAAAGGGATCGAATACTAACACACTCATGCCAAATACTTTTGCTCGCTTGGCGATTTCACTCCCGATTCTTCCCATACCAACAATACCAAGACTTTTACCGAATAGTTCAGTACCTACATACTGATTTCTTTTCCATTCCAAATTCTTAACTGAGCTATATGCTTGAGGAATATTTCTCATAAGGGAGGCCATCATAGCAAAAGTATGCTCTGCCGTAGAAATTGTGTTTCCGTCTGGTGCATTTATAACGATAATGCCTCTTTTAGTTGCTGCTGGAACATCAATATTATCGACACCCACACCTGCTCTTGCAATAATTTTTAACTTTGGCATCTCCGCCATTAATTCATCCGTTACTTTCGTGGCACTTCGTACTAACAAAGCCTCAATAGTTGATAAATCAACCTCGGGATCGTCGGTTTTCTTTTGAATAATTTCAGCATTTGTGTCGTTAAGTAAAGGGTATAAGCCTTCTTCACTAATGGCATCAGCCACTAATATTTGATACATGTATGAACCCTCCTAAGTTGGTTACTTAATTATCTGATTATTTTACAAGACGAATATTATTCTGTCAATTGGATTTATTGTTTGTGTTTAAAATGGAAACGCTTTAATGTAGTAAAATAAAACGATCTTCGTGCAAAGAAAATTTTATCTCCTGAAGACAAATGTGCATAATGAAAGGAATGTTTTTAATTCGAGATATTTACTATTTTAGGCTTCACAAATGAATTATTTTTCAGTATAATGAAGTTGTCAAATAAATATGGTCTATCTTCGGGGCAGGGTGAAATTCCCGACCGGCGGTGATAAGTATTTATACTTTAAGCCCGCGAGCCTAAAAGTGGAGTGCAATTAGCACGAAGCGTTTGTATTGGGCAGGATTTGGTGAGAATCCAAAGCCGACAGTAAAGTCTGGATGGGAGAAGATGGAGGTTCTGCTAACGTTCAAAGTATACACTACAAGAACGTTTATTAAGAATGTCTTTGTTCAATTCTCCCTCAAGTTTACTTGAGGGTTTTGTTATGCAAAGACGCTTATTTGCTGAACCTTTCTTCTATAGGAGAGATAGCCTAAAAGGAGAGAGGAAAATTGAAGAAGTTAAATGTCAAAGCTTTTGTTGCAATCGGTATGTTGAGTAGTATCGCGTATATTCTTATGTTGTTAAACTTTCCATTACCACCGTTTCCGAACTTTTTGATGATTGACTTTAGTGATATTCCTGCTTTAGTGGCTGCGTTAATATTTGGTCCGATTGCGGGAATACTGGTCGAATTGTTTAAAAATGTGTTGGATTATTTTATGACGGGAAGTGCTACTGGCGTACCTGTTGGTCATATTGCTAACTTTGTAGCAGGTTTATTATTTATTTTGCCAACCTATTATGTTTATACAAAGATGAAATCCAAAAAAGGTATGACAATAGGATTAATCGTTGGCACAAGTGTAATGGCTGTATCCATGAGTTTGCTTAATTATTTCGTCTTTTTACCTGCCTATACAATGTTTTTAAATATGCCCGCTATGTCAGGACCAGAAATGCGTTCAACTGCAGTCATGTTTATTCTACCTTTTAACTTTATTAAAGGAATTTTAATGGCATCGGTATTTATGCTTGTGTTTGCTAAGATGAGTAATTGGATTAATAAACAAAGATCACTAAATACGATTGCTTAATTTATAAAGGAGGCATCTAACTTTGAAAAGTTAGATGCCTTTTAATATTAATTTTATGCCGCTTAAGTAGAATTGTCACTTTTATCCAACATTTTTCATCATTCGTAAAAGCACCAATGAACTCATTTGCATTCTTCGATAACTACTATTTAAGTTCCAACTGGATAATTGATTGGGAAACGACCTTTATTCGAATGAGTATACGAGTATGTGATTCCTGTAGCTCATAGAAAAAACGAGTAAATCCCTAAATTAGGATTTACTCGTTTTCTCTTTTACCATTAGATTTCTTTTTGTTCTATTCGTATTTTAACGGATCACCATCAAAGGCATCGTCTGCGACTTTTATTGAGTCAGTTGGACAGCCTTCAAATGCATCCATCATATCTTCTATAAGAACATCAGGAATTTCAACAATTCCTTCATTATCATCTAGTGTTACAAATGCGATGCCCTCATCATCGTAATCATAAATGTCTGGAGCTGCCGCACCACATGCGCCACAAGCAATACATGTTTCTTTGTCAACAATTGTATACTTCGCCATGGAATAACCTCCTATTTAAAATCTTTTTCATGTTAAAGCACGAAAATATCTGCCGAAACACTTACCACATGTTCTATTGTAAATCTGTCTTGTAAACATTTCAATAAAAATCTACCATCTAGAATAGTCTATGGTGGGACTTTTCATCTGGTTCATGATGAAAAATTGACTGATATTATCACGTATATAACGGTTTCATGATACAATAAAATTCAACAAAAAAAATTAAAATAATGTCGAAAAAGTCTGCAAATTCACCACGGAAATGCTATTCTAAAAACTAATTAGTCAATGAATAAAGGGGAGAGAAATGTGAGCGTTATTCAGAAATTGGTCTTATTTTGTCTAAAATCAATTGAGAATCAGAGAACTGCTTATGCCATTTTACATTTGCTTAATGGCAAAAAGTCTTCTCAAACAATACAAGATGCTCATTTATTTCACTTGAAGCGATACTTTCATGTGTTACCCCATTTGGCAAGAGAGGAATTTAATCAAATATTAGATGATCTTTTAGAGGAGAATTATGTCACTTGTCTTGGTGAGGGGTCTTATCGAATGACGGAAAAAGGGGATATGTATCTCCAAGAGTATGATGAACCAATCATACCTAGATATCTCAATGGCTGGTCATATAACCGGATGGACAAACTTTTTTGGGAGCGCCTTTCTCTTATGGTTCAAGTAATTTCTAACCTAGTCGCATATAACGGGAGGTATCTCCCTATTCAAAATAATAAACCTCATCTTGATTGGTTAAAAAACTTTATTCAAAGGAATAGAATCAATCGTCATGAGTTGGCAACACAACTGTTTAAGGAGTTACAACATATTTTAACGAATAAAAAAATTGACCCCCTTATTCTCATTCTAAGGTTAACAGGAAGTAATCGAATTGGCTTAACACAACAGCAGGCAGCCGAACAGTTGCAAATGTCAGTGTTAACCTATCAGTTACACTTTATAAATGTGATTCACATGATATTAACTGAAGTAAAAGAAAATAACACCTCTTATCCTTTACTCGAGCAAATATTAGAGACAGAAGAGAAAAATGAGTGGTTACAGCTAACACAATCAACAAGAAAAACAGCTATCTATTTAAATCAAGGATACGATATTGAGGATATTATTAAAATAAGAAAATTAAAACAAGGAACAATTGAAGATCATATTGTGGAATTGGCCATTGTTGATTCGTCATTTAATATAGATATATATGTTCCACCAGAAGTACAAAGAAACATTATAAAAACTTCAACGAACGGAATAAAGCAGTTAAAATATATCCGTCAATTAGTTCCCGAAGCAAGCTATTTTCAGATACGGCTTGTACTAGCTAAACAAAAAAGTGCGGTGAGCGTATAATGAAACAATTACTGAGAGAAAAATTTGGTTATACGTCTTTTAGAGATGGACAAGAAGAAACAATAAAAGCGGTAGTGGCCGGTAAGCATACGTTAGCCATGCTCCCTACTGGTTCTGGGAAGTCTTTATGTTATCAACTTCCAACATTTATGCTCCCAGGCACAACTTTAATTATTTCTCCACTTCTTTCCTTAATGCAGGATCAGGTAGACCAATTACTATTGATTGGGGAAAAACGAGCAATCGCATTTAATTCTTTTTTAAATTATCAAAAAAAAATGTATGCACTTAAAAACTTGCACCAGTATAAGTTTATTTTTACTTCACCTGAAATGCTGCAATCAAAATTGTTCATGGAGAAATTAAGTGAGCTTAATATTACATTACTTGTTGTCGATGAAGCGCATTGTATTTCTCAATGGGGACATGATTTCCGACCGGACTATTTAGCTATTGGCTCTGTAATGAAAGAGTTAGGGCATCCGCCTATATTGGCGTTAACGGCTACGGCAACTGATAAGGTGAAACAGGATATTAAAAAATCTTTAAACATGCAAAACAGTATGGATATTCTATATTCAGTTGACCGACCAAATATCTCATTACATGTTGAGAAAGTAGAAAGTTATCAAGAGAAAATAGATGTGTTAATTAAGAAGATAAGAGCCTTACACGGTCCAGGTATTATTTATTTTTCTAGTAAAAAAACGGCAGAAGTTTGCGCACAATCATTAAAAGAGAATGGCATAAAAAGAGTGAGCATCTATCATGGCGGATTGAATCATGAAGAAAGAATACTTATTCAGCAACAATACATTCATAACCAACTCGATGTGATATGTGCAACAAGTGCATTTGGCATGGGGATTAATAAAGAAAATATCCGTTATGTTATTCATTTTCATATGCCTATGAATATGGAATCTTATTTACAGGAAATTGGTAGAGCTGGGAGAGATGGCAAACCTAGTCTTGCTTTACTGTTATATGCACCTTTTGATGAACAGCTGCCGATGCAGTTGGTAGAATCAGAACTAATAAATGATAGTCAAATGGAAAATTTAAAACGTTTTTTTTTAACAGATTCCCTAAGGTGGTGGGAGTTAGAAAAATACGAAGAGGATATTACAGTAATTGCCAACCTTAGCGAAACATCTATGCGAATATTAAAGGATTTTCATCGTCATGCTATCCTTGATTATAAGGAGGCGACCTCCTTAGATGAACTAAAGGTGATTATGAACAAACAATTCCAGCTTAAATTAGAAGCCATTCAGACTGTTTATCAATATATTCATAGTTCCACATGTAGACGAGAAAAAATCTTACACTATTTTGGTGAACTGCCGACAATAAATATAGGAGACTGCTGCGATCATTGTAATGGTAGCAACTACCCTGATCTGCAAACTGAAGAGCTGGAGATAATACCCTTATATGAAAATTGGGAAGAGATTTTAAAAGACATTTTATTAAGTGAGACATCCAAAAATGAAGAGTAAATATGAAGAAACCATTCGTTTGTTATCTGATAAAGAATTAAGATTTCATTTATATTTAACACAATTGTTATTACTTTTCATTGCATTGGTTATTGGCCTATTTCTCTTTCATTCATGGGATTCTTTTTTTGCGCTATTCCAATGGGATGGACCATCTATTGCGATTGGTATAATATCAGGATTAGTCATTGTTATGCTTGATATAATAGGGATGCGGGTCCTACCTCCCTCCTATTATAATGATGGTGGGGTAAATATAAGGATATTCAGCTCACTATCACCGGCCCATATCGTAGTAATTACGTTAATTATTGCCTTTAGTGAGGAAGTGTTATTTAGAGGTGTGCTGCAAACTCATTTTGGGTTGATAGTGACTAGTTTAATCTTTGCTCTTGTCCATTATCGTTATTTATTTCAATGGTTTTTATTTATAAATGTCGTTTTATTAAGTTTCTTCATTGGTTGGATATATGATTTAACAGGTAATTTGTTAGCGACAATTATTATGCATTTTATTATTGATTGTTTATTGGGGTTATATATATATAAAAGTCAAAGAGCAGGAAGGGAAGATAGATGAATAGAGAGGCATCATATCGGGAGAAGGCAAAGAGAGATCGCCAAAGATTACAAAAAGTAAATGTAAGTGAAGAGTTGGCAATGGCGGAAATCAGCAGTACAAAAGAAAAACAAACATTGGATAAAAAGTTGGACTACCCACTCATTCGTTTACTTGCAGCATTTTTTATTATGGTACCAATAGTGGCTTTGTCTGTTTATTATCTTGTTCCTATGCTAGCTGATCAGTCTTCAACATCAGCAGAAAAAGAAGATTTTGAAACGGTTGGTATATCAAATAACAGTAATAATGGGTCATCACAAAATGTTGCAGCTGCCCCTGATGATAAGGAAGAAGAGAAGGAAGAACAAGAAAAGGAGAAAGCAGCTGAAGAGGCAAAATTAAAAGAACAAGAAGAAGCTGAACGAAAAAAACAAGAGGAAGAAGAGAAGATAGCAAAAGAAGAAGCAGCCAAAAAAGAAAAGGAAGAGGCTGAAAAGAAAGCACGGGAAGAAGCTGCACAAAAAGAGAAGGAATTAGCAGAACAAAAGGCGAAAGAAGAGGAAGCAAAAAAACAAGCAACAAAAGTTGTTCAGCATACGGTTCAATCACAAGAAACAATGTATAGAATTGCTATGAATTATTATAAGTCACCCGATGGGATTGCTAAAATTAAGGCTGCTAATAATTTGCCATCTGAGGAAATTTACGTTGGCCAAGTATTAAGGATTCCCCTCGACTAGTCATGAATCTACTCCACCAATCATATAATGTGGGCAAGCATAGCTATGATTGGGGGGAGTTTATGGAAACAGCAATTAATCAACTAGATGAAAGAACAGACCAAGCAACGAGACAAATGCTTCAAAAAGTAGTTGAAAGAAAAGCGAAATATGATCATTTGAAAGAGTGGCATTTGGTTATTATGTGGCTAGTTGTATTTCTATCATTTGCTTATGTTATTTTTGTGTATTATCAATTTTATTTACCTTATTCCTATTCATTTGCTTCTGTTTTTTCTGTTTATATTAATCACCCATTCAATTTATACAGTATGGTAACGTTAATTGGCTTTTATGGATATATGGTTCTGTTACAACAGAAGCGTGATAAAGCGGAAAAAGAATATCATGCACTTAGATGCGAGATTATCGATAAGAGTAAGGACTTGTGGAAAAAAGAGGATGAGTGGAAAAACAGACATCATGTCTTTAATATGATGAAGAAAAATTATGATATTAATCTGTTTCATGAGAACAAATAATCAAAGTTAGGGAATAAAGACATTTAAGTCTATTTCATACGAATGAAGAGAATGAGGAACTGCTCCTAAAACCTACCCCAGTTTGTGACTGTATGACATGAATCATGTGAAAATCTAAGAACTTCTTACAGAACACAAACGGTGATTCAAGGCATCAGTGACAATCGGGCAAGTTCACATGAAATATAAGAGTTGTAGAAACAAAATAAATGATATTTAGGTTGTTCGCTTATAGAGCATCCTTTTTTTATTGACTAACTTAAATTTTAGTACATATAGATGAGGTGGAGTCATGTATATTATTTTAGCAGGTGCATTACTGTTTATTATCGTTGGTGTCGTCGTTTATATGTATAAGGAAGCACATAAAGATACAATTGAAGTGAGAAAGGTTGCAATACAAGGTGTACCAGATAGTCTTGCAGGGTTGAACATTTTTTTCATTTCTGATATCCATCGTAGAGAGCTATCAGGAAAGTTGATTCAAGCTGTTAAAGATAGAAAGGTGGATATCGTATGTATTGGCGGAGATTTAACAGAAAAGGGAGTACCTTTGGCAAGGACGAAACGGAATATAGAAAACCTTGTTTCTATTGCTCCGACTTATTTTGTATGGGGGAATAATGATTATGAAGGGGATTTTCATGAGTTAGATGCATTGCTATTAGATCTCGGAGTGAAAATTCTTGATAATTCAGCAGTCAGTTTTGAAGGCTCAGATGGTAAACGTATCGTGTTGCTTGGAACAGATGATTTTAGTAGGGAAAGAGACCAGATTGATCTTGCAATTGAGGATGCTGGGAATGGCTGTCGTATTCTCATGAGCCATGATCCTGGTATTGTTGACTATTTATTACCAGAATATCAAATCTCGTTTATGATGTCAGGACATACCCATGGTGGGCAAATCCGTATCTTAAACTGGGGACCTTATGAAAAAGGTGGGATGAAACATAAGAACGGTATACCTTATTTTGTAAGTAATGGTTATGGGACAACAGCCTTGCCTTTAAGGCTAGGCGCACCTGCACAAACACATATCCTTTCTTTATATCCAAGTTTAGAAGGAAATGTTAAGGACGACTCACCAACTAAAGTATATACCATACACTAATCACAAGAGTCGGTTCTGGGCAGGGGGCAGGAGAAATGCAATTGGAGCGTTTGAATGATAATAAAATTAAAATTTTGCTTACTTTAGATGATTTGTTTGAGAGAGGCTTGTCAAAGGAAGATATTTGGAAGGACTCTTTAAAATGGCATCAGCTTTTTCAAGATATGCTTGAGGAAGCAAGTGAAGAATTTGACCTTGATATATATGGCACAATCAGTATCGAGATTTTTTCAATGCAAATACAAGGAATGGTTATGATTGTAACGATACAAGAAGAAGTAGAAGAAGAATGGCTTAAGGATGGAATCATTGATTTTCAAGTAGATGTAGACAAACAAGACTATATTTTATATGAATTTGATGATTTTGAGAATATTATTTCATTAAGTCACCGGAAAATATGGAAAGAAGAAGTGGTAAATTCTTTATATGTGTATAACGGACTTTATTATGTATTGATTGAATGCAATAGAAAACAAACGGAAGAAAAACTGATTTCAATTTTAGCTGAATATGGTACCGTTTCTTTTGTGAGTTTATATATTATTAAAGAATACGGAAAAGAATTAATTAGGGACCATGCATTAGAAAAGATCGAATATTATTTTAAATAATGATATTACATTCAAGCAAATAGGATTTAAGTGATCCTATTTGTTTGAATATTCAGGTGCCTTGATGTTTATCGTATTAGTTCTTTGGGAATAGGATGTAATATGGAGCCTATCGCTGAAATGAATTCAACCTAACTCGATAAATACACATGTGTATTTTATGAATGAAATCAGCTATTAAAGGCAAAATAAAATAGATGTAAATATTTTTGAAAATAAGGAAAATACGAAATATTATAGCTTTGGTAGCGTTTACATAAAAATAAGAAAAAATTGCTTTTTCTCCTTGCATAAATAGAGTAAAGGTGTATACTATGTCTTGAAAGCGGACAACTAAAGAATGTGAATTTTTCTAGGAGGTTTCAAATAGTGGCCGATAAAGGTACTGATCATACGAATCAAGAAGATAAAATGGATGTTTTGAAGTCAACTCAAATCGTAATCCACAAAGCGTTGGAGAAACTTGGATATCCAGAAGAGGTTTTTGAACTGTTGAAAGAGCCAATGCGTTTATTAACAGTGAAAATTCCTGTTAGGATGGATGATGGGACGGTGAAAATTTTTACTGGTTACCGTGCTCAGCATAATGATTCAGTCGGTCCTACAAAAGGGGGAATTCGTTTTCACCCTAATGTAACAGAAAAAGAAGTGAAGGCACTATCTATATGGATGAGCTTAAAATGCGGTATAGTCGATCTACCATATGGCGGAGGTAAAGGCGGTATTGTTTGTGATCCAAGGGATATGTCTTTCCGTGAGCTTGAGAGATTAAGTAGAGGGTATGTTAGAGCGATTAGCCAAATTGTTGGTCCTACAAAAGATATTCCAGCTCCAGATGTATTTACAAATTCACAAATTATGGCCTGGATGATGGATGAATATAGTAGAATGGATGAATTTAATTCCCCAGGATTTATTACTGGTAAACCACTTGTACTTGGTGGTTCTCATGGTAGGGAATCAGCAACAGCTAAAGGGGTAACGATCTGTATTCATGAAGCAGTCAAGAAAAAGGGTATTAATTTAAAAGGTGCTCGCGTGGTTGTACAAGGTTTTGGTAATGCAGGTAGCTTCTTAGCGAAGTTTATGCATGATGAAGGCGCAAAAGTCGTGGGTATTTCTGATGCATACGGTGCGCTTCATGACCCTAATGGTTTAGATATTGATTATTTACTTGATCGCCGTGATAGTTTTGGAACTGTAACAAAGTTATTTAATGAGACGATTTCAAATAAAGAGCTACTCGAGCTCGATTGTGACGTATTGGTTCCTGCAGCAATTGAAAATCAAATTACTGAGGAAAACGCACATAATATTAAAGCAAGTATTGTAGTAGAGGCAGCGAATGGCCCAACAACATTAGAAGCGACGCAAATATTAACAGAAAGAGATATTCTTCTTGTGCCTGATGTGCTTGCATCATCCGGTGGTGTAACAGTTTCTTATTTTGAATGGGTACAAAATAACCAAGGCTACTACTGGTCTGAAGAAGAAGTAGAAGAAAAATTAGAAAAAATTCTAGTGAAATCATTCAATAATATTTATGAAACCGCTCAAACACGTAGAGTAGATATGCGCTTAGCTGCGTATATGGTTGGTGTACGTAAAATGGCTGAAGCATCAAGATTTAGAGGTTGGATTTAATTTTCACAATTTCTTACATTTGAAAGAAGGTAAAAAATCTCCTATTATATACATTAGGAGATTTTTTTCAATTCTACATATATAAAATATCATACGGGTCAGTCCAAGAGGTGAATCATCATGAATAAAAAAGATGCGATTGTGGTTGGTGGTGGACCATGTGGATTAGCCGCAGCCATTTGTTTAAAAGAGTTAGGGAAAGATGTTTTAGTCATTGAGAAGGGCAACATTGTTAATGCCATTTATCGTTACCCGACTCATCAAACTTTCTTTAGTTCCAGTAAAAAATTAGAAATTGGTAATATACCGTTTGTAACGGTTGAACATAAACCCAATAGAAATCAAGCACTTACCTATTATAGAGAAGTGGTCAAACGAAAAGCAATCAATGTCAATGCATATGAAAAGGTTGAAAGCATCACAAGGAAAAAAGATAATGATTTCTCTGTGCAAACGGATAAAGCGGAGTACCAATCATCTTATGTTATTGTTGCAACTGGGTATTATGATCAACCAAACTATATGGGGATCCCTGGTGAAGATTTAGATAAAGTCTTTCATTACTTTAAAGAAGCCCATCCGTTTTTTAATAAAGATGTTGTTGTTATTGGTGGGAAAAACTCCAGTGTTGATGCGGCCATTGAATTAGAAAAGGCTGGGGCAAATGTGACGGTTCTCTATCGGGGCGAGGAATATTCAAAAAGCGTTAAGCCGTGGATTTTACCGCAGTTTGATTCACTTGTTCGTCATGAGAATATTCAAATGGAATTTAATGCAAATGTTCAGGAAATAAGAGAAACTTCTGTTGTCTATGAGAAAGAGGGGCAAATCAAGGAAATCGCGAATGATTTTGTCTTTGCCATGACTGGTTATCATCCAGATCATCCATTTTTACAATCAATAGGCATTAAAAAAGACGAAAAAACTGGAAAACCTGAGCATCATCCTGAAACAATGGAGACCAATGTAGAAGGTATATATATTGCTGGCGTGATTGCAGCGGGTAATAATGCCAATGAAATATTTATCGAGAATGGTAGGCATCATGGAGAAATCATTGCCAACGCGATAAAAGAGAAAGAACAATAAACAAACAAATTCAGACGAGAATATGAGCTTAAGTAAACCCGAACTTTATGCAAAACACTTTTCAATGGTGCTTTGCTTTGTTCGGGTTTTCAAATGATATGGCATCACTTGTCAATACCATTAGCCTTTTGTAAAGGCTGATTTCTCCATATGTTGAAATTTTGTCGCTTACTATCATTAAGATCTTCACAACTGCCAAAGGAGTTAGCAATCAACTCAGTACACTTTCCATCTAATAGATGCAATAAAGAAATTCAGTAAATCATACTTTTATTGTTGAAACATTTCTTCAAGTTTTTCCAAAGGCATCCTACTTTCCAAAGCGATTAATAGTTTAATACGAGCTTTTTGCCCATTTAATCCATTAGAAAAAATGAGGCCAAGCTCTTTTAATTCTTTGCCCCCTCCAGGATAACCATAAACATCTTGGGCAATGCCATTAAAGCATCTTGATACGATAATAATAGGAATCTTTCTAGCAAGTAAATCTTTTATACCAGGAAGCATGGCTGGAGGAAGGTTTCCTTGCCCAAGCGCTTCAATCACCAATCCATCGCATGTAGTTTGTGCAATGGCTCCTAATAGGGTAGAGTCCATGCCGGCATGAGCTTTAATGAGCATCACTTGTTTATCAGCTTGTTCGATTTCGAAATGTGCATGTTGAACAGGGAGGTGATGAAAAAGTACACCCCTTTTTGTGACTATACCTATGGGTCCATATTGAGGACTTTGAAAGGTCGAGACGTTGCTAGTATGCTATGTGTTAAATATACCGTTTAAAGGAAATTGATTAGTCTATCCCCAAAAATGCTGATATATCAAGGGTTTTAGCACACTATAATAGTGTGCTTTTCCTTTTTAAGTTATCCACAATAGAGTAAATAGTGTAAAATAGATGATGGAGGTGTCGGATTTTATGAAGAAAAAGGTTTCAATTATTACCACTGGAGGAACAATTGCAAGCAAAGAAAATGAAAAAGGACTACTAGAATCTGGAGTAATGACAGGTGAAGAGTTAGCAACTTTATGTAATTTACCTAATGACATAGAAATTAAAGTTGTAGATGTGATGCAGAAACCAAGTATGCATATAGATTTTAATGAAATGATGAAAGTTAGACAAGCAATAATAGAAGAATTGAAGAATGAAAAGGTGGATGGCATTGTAGTTACACATGGTACTGATTCATTAGAGGAAACAGCCTATTTTCTTGACTTAACAATCGATGATGACAGACCAATCGTTGTTACTGGCTCTCAGCGGTCACCACAAGACGTAGGAACAGATGTATTCTCTAATCTAAGGAATTCTGTTTATGTTGCTGTTAATGACGTTATACACGATGTAGGAGTGGTTGTAGTATTTAATGAAAGAATATACTCAGCTAAGTACGTGAAAAAAGTACACGCATCAAACTTACAAGGCTTCGAATCTTTTGGTTACGGTTATTTAGGTATTATAGATAATGATTTAGTGAGCGTTTATCAAAAACCAGTAAAGAAAGATACATATCAAATCAATAAGACGATACCAAGAGTAGATATCGTTAAATGTTACTCAGGTGCAGATGGAATAGCAATAGACGCTTATATTGAAAAGGGAGCTAAAGGAATTATTTTAGAAGGTGTGGGCAGAGGTCAAGTTTCTCCTTACATGGTAGAGTCCATAGAAAAAGGAATTGAGAAAGGAATAATTTTTGTTGTTACTACTAGTGCAGAAGAAGGGAAAGTATATCCTTCCTATTCATACTTAGGTAGCGCACATTATTTGATGGAGAAAAAGGTTCTTCTTGGAGAAGATTACGATAGTAAAAAGGCAAGAATTAAATTAGCAGTCTTACTTGCATCCATCGATAGAGTGGAACAAAGTAATTTTAAATGAATTACCAAAAATTGATTAAATAAAATACCGATTTTATTACATGGGAAATTCATTCAATTTTAGTTTAGGGTGGTCAAACAGGTGATCAAATTTTAATTTGGAGTAGGCAGGGGAGAGTTGAGAGAGGTAACTTTGAGTTTTTCTTGCATATAATTAAATACTCTAGGGCATATTATTGAATAGAACAAAACCTCCAAGATGGTCAACTTTATTAATAAGGAGAAGGGGATAACCCCACTCCTTATTTTGGTTGTTTAGCTTTAAGTTTATTTACACCTTGCTCAATCCCAGCGACAACTTCTTCCTTTGATACAACAATACCTTTATCATTTAAAATAGCAATAGCCTTATCAATTGCGAAGTCACGCTTAACAATACCATGTGAACCAGATAATTCAGCTTCAGCATATTCAACAACTGTATCAGTAATCATATCTACGATACCTGTTTCATCTTTTTTCTTTAAGGTATTTACGTAACTTTTGACTTTAGCTAATACTACTGATAACAATGAACCAACCATGATCACCATAATTTCAATTACATACTGCATTACTGATTGAAATAAAATATCCATTTATATTACCTCCATTTTTTTGAAATTTAAAAGGACTTTTTACCTATTTGTAGAATATGTTAATTCACTTAAAAGTTGGGGGTGGATTAACAATGCAACTTGATGATGAATGGATCTTTTTGATTTATGAAGCTAAAAAACTAGGGTTAACCAAGCAAGAAGTACTTGACTACCTTAATAGCAAAAAGTCTAAGTAGTTAAAAATAGCCCATCAAATTAATGGGCTATTCAAGATTTAAGCTAAATCGTTTTTCTTGACCCAAGAGTAGATCTCTTTAAGTAATACTCGATCGGATTTAACTTGTTGGATTGTGTATGTTTTACCTTTAACTGAAGAAGGTATATTTTGACCAGTAGCATATTTTTTAGCAGATGATTTAATCTTTACTTTAGCGTTTACTTTAAACACTGGTGTTTTGTTAGTTGCTGTTTTTGTGCTATTACCATTTCTTAATTTATTTAATAAAGTTAAATTTTGCTGTGGAGTACCAGAGTAGTTTTTAATTCCATTTTGCTGCGCTAATTTTTTACGGTTAGAGAAACTTGAATTAACCCCAATACTGTTTAGGTAATCTACAATACTAGTTGTTTTCATGTCGCCTTTTGAAGCAGCTGGTTTATTATTGTCATTTTGCAAAAATCCCAATAAAGCTGTGTTTTGATCAGCTTTACCTTGATAGTTTTTGATACCATACTTAGTTGCAAGTTTCGAGCGATTGTTGAAAGAGCTATCCATTCCCTTAGATTTCATCCAGTCAACTAAACCTAAGCTTCCAGTAGCCTGTGGAGCTTTATTTGAACTAGAAGATGAATTTGTTCCAGTATTAGTTTCAGGTTTAACACTAGGGGCAGGGGTTGGATTAGAAGGTGATTTACCAATATCATACTTACTATCCTTGACTAATCCCATAAACCAATTCTTATCAATTCCAGTACCTGGGCAAGTCTTTGGTTGTTTACCGTTGATAAGTAATTCACGATGAAATTTAACTGGCTTACCTTTTTTATGAAAATATCGAGAAATCTTAATCGCTGATTCCAGTTGCTTTCCTTCAAATGAGTCATTACCTTTATCGAAGTTACCGATCATTTCATAAGCAAAAGGGTGCCATGAAGTAGAACCGTTATATCCTTTGGCTGAGATAGGGATTATTCTAATATCTCTTCCTGTGACAATATCACCATCTTTTCCGATCGTAATATTCTGGGCAATATCATCCCATCCGTTCGTTCCAACATGGAAATTTCTCATGTTCTTATGTAATTGAAGTGTAGTGTATTTTGGATAGTTTGAATGATTTGGCTTCCATGTGTGATGCACATGATTTTCGCTAATATGCTTACCAATGTAGTCACCAAATTTACTGTCTAACCAATTTAAAAACTCATCTGCATTTGTAAATACTTTGTCTTTTACCCAACTCATTAAATCTCCTCCTAAATTTTATAAAAATAAAAAAGAGCCCAAAATGGACTCCTAATAAAAAACACATTTTATTTTGAATGTTACTTCTCAAACTTTTCAATTTGCTTCCAAACATTATCAAAGCCTTCATCCATTCTTTTTTCTAATGCATGTAGACTACCTTCAATTTTTTCTAATGTGTTAGAAGTTTTCTCTTGGGTGTCATTTGATTGTTTCAAGTGATCCATCAAGTTTTTTTCTCTCTCTTTTGATTCAATTCTGTGGTCTTCGTATAGTTTTTCAATTTTTTCTTCTCTTTCTCTGTTTTCCAATTTAATTTCTTCATTATGCTTATTAACCCACTTGTAAAAAAGAAAGCTCAGGATAATAAACAGTATCCCAAATACGTATGGGGAAGCTGCTATTTCTTGAGCTGTTTGAATTTCTGGCATATTGGTCTCACACCTTATATATATTTATAATTTAATTAATAAAATAAACTGACTAATTCATTAGAATTTTAACACTCTGACAGAACACATCAGCATCAATCATGCTATATTCTTACAATTTTTTAGCAATAAAATATGTTCTCCTATATATTCGATATTGAAATCAAATTCCAAAAGATATATCCTAAAATAAGATGTTCTTTTAAAAGAACGCTAAGGAGGAGAATCTATGTTAAAACGTTTTACCAACTTCGTCAGGTCTAGATTAAAAAAGTATATATTAGAGGAAATTTGGCTTGAAGACTATATAAAACTAGGTATGAAAGTTGGTAAAAATTGTTCAATCCAACCAGGTGTAACGTTTGATTATTCACATTGTTGGCTAATTAATATTGGTAATAATGTTACTATCGCTCCACAAGCGTATATTTTGGCACATGATGCAAGCACTAAACAAACTCACGGTTACACTAAAGTTGGCAATGTCACTATTGAAGATAATGTTTTTATTGGTGCAAGAGCAGTCATTATGCCAGGAGTGTTCATTGGAAAACACTCAGTAGTAGCATCTGGAAGTGTTGTAACAAAAGATGTTCCAGAAAATAGTATAGTTGCTGGTAATCCTGCTAAGGTAATTTCCTCTATTGACGCTTATCGTGAAAAGACCAGAGAATTAATTGATAATTCAAAGATTTATGATTTTACCTATACAATAAAGGGTAAAGTGACAGCATCTAAAAAAGAGAAGATGTACTCAGAGTTAAAATCAGGAATAGGTTTTGTAGATTAAAAAAGCCCTCTAATATACGAGGGCTTTGTTTTTGTTCTTTATAAAATTGAAGTCGTAATTAAATTAGTTGATGTCTTATTTAAATGATTGTCCACTATTTCAATTTTGAAGTCATATGAAATACCACTTGTTAATCCTGTAATTTGGTAGGACTGTTCGGTAATTCTGGAAGCATTTGCTTTTGTCCAAGTTGAGTCAGCTGTCTTTTTGTAGTAAGCATTCTTATAAAGAGTGTCTTTATCTTTTGAATCTGTCCAGCTTAAATTTGCAATTCCTGTTACAGTAGATATTGCAGAGAAATCACTTACAGGCAATGGAACAACTAAGTCAAAAAGAGATTGAAAATTTTGTGCAATCTCATCTGATGTTAATGCTCTGTTATAATAGGCAAATACTTTATAATGGGAATTTGATGTATGTGATGAATCACCAATTGTTAAAGAAGTTGTTCCATCTCCATTAAGGTATCTGTAATTAGTATCTAAAGACATACTACTAACTGGAGCAAGTATAGTGTAATCTGTACCATTTAGGTATATCCTTATATTATCACCAGACCTTCTTATAGTTATCATATAATAAGCATCAGGCTCCATTTTTCCTTGCATATCACTATCATTTGTAGAAATAGGTGGATAGTTTTTATATGTCCCATCAATCTGATTTTTCCCTGTGAAAACAGCCTGCACATAAGCACTAGAAGTTCCCCAGTTTGCAGAACTTATAGCAAGAGTCGAATTATTTACCTGTCCTAAAACCCTTCGTTCAATCAAGCTTGTTTTTGTATTAGCCTTAGTCAAAAATGTGACAGTAAAGTCTTCATTTCCTACAAAATAGCTATTTTTATTTAATAAAGTAGTTCCAGCTAGCACATCAGTCATAAATGTTATAAGCCCATCTTTTACATACCCAATAAAACTATTTGGTGGGGTAGAAGAAGTTGACACAGTAAATGGTACACCAGTAGAAACATTACCATTTTTATCCTTGCTTTTAATGGTAAATGTGTATTCAGTTGAAGGGATTAAATTAGTTATACTAAAGTTTGGCGATAACGATTCACCTATTAAAGTTAAACCATTATACACTTCATAAGAATAGATGTCTTCAGCAATGCTAGGTTCCCATGTTAAGCCAATATTTGTATCTGAAATTAAACTAGCATTAATAAGTGTAACTTCCTCAGGGGGTATTTCATCGTCACTTGTTGTAAATGTGACAGATAGCCCGTCAGACTTGTTGCCTGCATCATCAACCGTTACAACTGTTAGTGTATAAGTTGTGTTTGCCAAAAATCTATCTATATATACACTTGCCTCTGATGTTGTTTTAAGCAAGGTTCCCTCATTATACACTTCATATTTTACCCAATCAGTAGCTATTGAATGTTCCCATGTTAAAGTAACGCTGCTATTTTTAATATCAGTTGCTAACAAACTAGTCACATCTTCTGGTGCAATTAAGTCAACATCGTAAAACCATGTCTTTTTAGAAATTACTGATGAATTAGAATCTAAAGCAATAGCCTTTATAACAGTAGGAGATTCTACAACAATTGGGTTAATATATAATGTGCTTGCTGCTGTTGGTTCAGTTCCATCGAGTGTATATCTTATTGAAGAAGCTATCGCACATGTTAGATTTACAGTTTGTTTAGTGTTATAAATATATGGTTCTGGAGTTACAGAAATTTGAACAGGTGTTTTGTCGACTACTGAAGTTGCAATGTCTGTATTTCCAATTAACTGTAAAGCATTAGGGTCTGAACCACTTGTTGATGTTGTCATCTTGTATGTACTACATCCAGTGACCAACAAAACTTTCGGTTGAGAAGCCCACACTGTGGCAACCTTACTATTTTCAATATAACTATCCATTACAATAGACTTATGGTTATTATTTTCCTTGGTTAAAGCACTTTTTGTGAATCTTGAATTTCTGATATTTACATCTCCAAGATATACTGTTTGATTTAAAAAAGTGGCATCAGAAATGTTAACTCCATAGTACTTATTATAATTGTTATCTGTGCCTAAGCTAACGCTATCTCCATGACTTGAGATGAATTTTGCATTACTTACTTGACAATTATTTAACTGTGCTTCACTATCAATTACAGTTAAACCTTCAATAGTAATAGGTCTGCCACTATAGTTGTATGCTGAACCAGTAATAGTGACATTGCAATTTTTAACCACAATATTTTTTAAAGTAGCACCTGATAAAGCAATATCAATTCCTTTTACGCTCGATCTATAGTCTTTTTCAATAGTCACGCCATCAATGTACAGCCTTCCGTAGTTATATCTTGAAACAATAAAACCTTGTTCACCAGAATCATAGAATACTACAGGTTTACCGCCCTCTGTCTCAGAAACTTGGAAAGAGTATGCCTGCTGATTTACGACATAATACACTTTGTTGGTCTGTAATCCTTTAGGAACTTTCCCAGCCCAACTTTCAAAAGAAACTTTAGCTGTATTTCCCATTTCATGTGGAGCTGAGAAAATAAAAGAGCTTGTTGTAACATCTACTGTAGGTGTTCCAAAAAAACCATATTTAGAATTTCCATAGAATATTCCATCTTTTATTTTTACATCCCTTACTATAGCACCTTCCGTAGTTGCTAAACGGATATTACCACCTTTATCAAATGTGCCACCTTGTATTAGGTTATCTCCGCTTACCCATTGTTCACATCCAATATAAGTATTATTTATAAACTTATTGAATCGATATCTGTAATCAGCGCTTACACC
Source organism: Cytobacillus kochii (assembly GCF_020171845.1). Taxonomy (GTDB): domain Bacteria; phylum Bacillota; class Bacilli; order Bacillales; family Cytobacillaceae; genus Cytobacillus; species Cytobacillus kochii. The sequence goes on from NZ_JAIVAM010000003.1 coordinate 521,122, forward strand.
ACCAAGACCAGCGCCTTCAAAAATATTATTTTCCACTGTAACATAAGAACCATCTGGACTAACAAAATGACCTCTTTCATTGTGGTGAACATAGTTATTAAACACATTAATACGGAAGTTTACCTCTACTCCGTCATACCCATAGTACAAATGTTTATAAGGTATGTTAGATTCACCTACCATAGATTCAATATCAATACCGAATGCAGGAGCAGTAAAATGAGGTGTCACTCCATCGTCATCCTTGCCAATATGATGTATGTGATTTTCATAAACATATTGGTCATTTGGTCCACACAGTGATACCCCTTGTCTACGGTTTCTATGAATGTCATTATGATGAATATAAATATACTGACCAATTTCTCTTTGTAGCTTAACTAAATCAGGATAATTACCGTCAGCTTGATATTTATATCCCGTTCCAGTTAGAACTCCATCTCCTGTGAAATCAAATAGTTCCATATGATCTACTTCTACGTTATAGCCGCCATAAATCGCCACACCATATCCACTTTCATGAGTAAAGTACTGATGGTCTAGTTTAATTCGTAAATTTGATACCTCTTCATCGGTTAATGGGTTATTTGTTATATCAATAGCTATAATCATTTTATTTGCTAAATCTGGTTCAGCAAACCATCCCCGACCTGTTGGAGCATTAGGGGCGAACAAACCATTATTTCTATAGCCTGCTAAAGAATTTGGTGATATTACATCTTTCCACTGTGCAAAATGATAACCAGTTGCGTTAGGTAGTTTGTCTGGCAACCACACTCTGAACATAGAAAGGATACCTTCAGACAATCTATCTAGGATGGGAGTCCTAATCCAATTTGGATCATCGTTTAAAGTACCATCTGGATTTATACCGCCTCTTACAAAGGAAGTATAAATTTCAAACTTATGAGTTTTCCTGTCTCCTTTTATTTTTCCCCCTGAAACTCTAGAGTTAATGGCATTATTAAATAAAACCACGTCATAATTTGTCCAACTATTAGTTTCAACTTCTATTAAAGCATTCCTATCTAGCTCAAAGTGGAAGTCATCTGGCATCTTTACAACATGAGGTGTAGTACCAGAACTACTACGACTGTTCAATTGTAACCGCACCAAATAGTGTCCACTAGGTAAAAATGCTTTTGAATAACCATTATCCTTAGCCCATTGAACAGCATAATCCAATCCTTTAGCTGTGGCATCGGGATTTGTGCCATCTTTACGTATTCCCCATCTATCCAGCTCAATAACATACGTTAGACCTTTATGGGATGTCATAGGAGCCTCAATATCTTTTGGTTTCCAAATGCCAGCTTCAAAAACTAATGCATTACCTTCTAATGGAGTAACTGTGGTTAAATCAACATCACTCAATCCATCCAAACTAGTTGCTCCAGAACCAGAGCCAGATGGTAAAGCTTTCGATACAAACTTTCCTAAAGTTGAATCATATAATAAAGCATATCCATTTGCTTTGTTTGTAACATCCAGACCTGTTAAATCCGATAAATCATGATCATGCTCATTATTTGCCTTTCCTTCAATCGCTTGTTGTAAAGCTCGATCATCATAAACTTGTAGTTCCACACCATCAACGTTGATATATCCATTATTTGTGCTGTCTGTAACTGTTGAGCCGCCACTACCTGAGTCTTTTGGAATATCTGATTTCTTCGCAATTAGAATATTTCCTCTTGCTGAACCTATGTAGAGCTGTTCTTGTCCTGAATCTGTTGCAAATCCAAACTCTCCTTCATCTAGAACAGGTAAGTCTGCTTTTAATCCTTTTCTTTGTATTAATTTTACAATTTCGATTGTTTCAGACAATACATTTTCCTCCTTGCTAGTTAATGAAGCTTCCACCACTTATTGTTTTAGTGTATGAAGCTGTCGTGAAAGTTCCGCCTTCATATGTTATGCGTTGGATAGGTTGAACCCCATCTTCTAAGTAACTTAATCTATCTTCTATGGCATTTAATTTCTCTAATAAAGTAGAATATGCTCCTCTTGCATCCGTCACTTCCTGAGCCATTTCTTCTAATTGTGTAGCAATCCTTTGTTGTTCTTGTGTAATAGCACTGTTACTAACTATTTCTGTAAAGTTCCACTGTCCATTTTCATAGCGATAGAATTTATTGTCATCCATTGTTTGTACAGACCAACCATGAGATGGGGAAGGGTAAGAAGTGGCAATTGCTGCAAAATTAGCTACTGGTTCTTTACGAATTGTCTTATTATCTTCAGCCACTTTTTGAGCAGCATCAATTAAACTTTGAGTGTTTTCCAACATAGTAGATAAACTATTTTGACCATATTCATCTAGTTCTCCAACCCAAACTCGTTCAGCAGGGAAGGAGACATAACCTGTACCTAAATATTCAAATATGAGAGATTGGTTATTTCTAATAGAATTAAAAAATACCAAGCCAACTGAATAGTCGACTCGGTATTGATTAGTAGTAGGGGAGGCATTAGTAGTTTCCGATAAATATGTTCCATTTAATTGCTTAACTTTTACTTTATTATTGAAACTGGGTATTTCTCTAAGTGTCACATAATTTGACTTGACTGTCTTTTCTTCGCTTAAGCTTATGTACGGATCAGAGGATGTTCCTTTTCGCTGATACACATAAGCAGGATCAACATTAGGAAAATAAAATGCCATAAAATCATCCTTTCATTTAGTTAAAGTGTAGTTAGTCAGTTTCAAAAATTCTAACGTAATGTTGCAATGTAGCTAAAGAACCTTGTGTAGCGACTCCAGTTCCAGACCAATCTGAGTAAAAATAAAATTGAATTTTATCATTGGTTGAAACGGGAATTTTAGCAGTTGAGTAAGGGTAGATAAAAGATTCGGAGCTTTCGGACGAACCGCTAAAAGGATGATGGAAAAGCTCCGAATAACTATTTCCATTTTTATAGATTTTTAACACATGTGAAAAGTTTTTATGAGGATACTTTATTGTAACTTTTAAATCAATATGCAAATATCCATCATTTTGCACAATATAAGAACCATCATTAGAAAAATTAGTTCCAAGATTATTAAAAACAATTTTATTGTTGACTCCTTTGGAAATTGGTATTGAATCAGCAACACTAGCAAATGAATAACTTTGCGTTCCACCAATTCTAGTAATATTTTTATTTGAATCAATTTTAACCAGTCTGTCAAAATCGTCTAATCTTATATTGTAACTTCTATTGCCATCTACACTATGCAACCGAAAAGAATCTCCTAAGTTGTCTAATCCTAACCTAACTTTTCCTGAAATGCCTGTAGCATTGTTATTGAATGTCTGAACATCCCTACACTTTGAAGACACTTCAATTCCAAACCTATTCTGTCCTAATGGTGCAATGTTTTCAGAAATTAGACCTTCTGAACATTCGGTGGCAATAAATATGGAATTGTATTCATTTACTTTCTCCATTGATGTATTCTTTATGATGTTGTTTTTAATGATGAAGTTGTTTGTTCTTTGAAGAAATATTCCTGTTTTTTGTGTTTTGTCAACTATATTCCCCGAGATAAAAAGATCGGAAGTGTAATTCAAATTATGCAATTCTTCATCATACTCGTTCGAGAAAATCGCCTCTGTTAACATATCTTCGAAATTATTATTTAAAATTTTTGATCTAGACAAAAAGTTAAAATGGACACCTCTCATTACATTTTTAAATGTGTTCCCTTCAATTAGGTAATCGTCACCCCAAATAATATTAATAGAAGCAGCGGTGTTTCTATGGTTGTTTCTATTTTTAAATGTATTATTTAGGATTTTAACTCCTTTCATTTTTGCATTCTCTAAATCAGATTGACCAGAGTATGCAGTTGCCCTTATGGACTCTTGAACAGAATTGATAAAGTAGTTACCTTCTATAATTACATCTTCACCAGCCTGAGCATTCCCACTTTGAGAGCCATCCAAATTCTTTGACGAATAAGAATTTGGAGCAACATTATTGATTCTGACTCCAACATTACAATTTTCAAATCTATTGTGGCTGATAATTACATCCCGATATTTAAATACACGAACACCAGCAAAAGTCATACCCACGAATTTATTATTTTTTATGCAAATGTGCTCATTATAGATATTGTTAACTCCAGCATGATGGCCTATAGCAGTTGGATAAGGACTCATGCCAACTGTGTCGCTATTACCAAAATAGCAGTTTTCTATAGTTAAATTTCTAGTTGGTGTTCCATCATAATCACCATACTCAGGGAAACCATCTTTAGTGTGTTCTGCAACTTGAATTGCCTCTCTTTGTGTAGCAGCTTCATCTCCATCTACAATTCTATATCCGAGAAAAGAACAGAAGTCAAAAATTACTTTTTGAGAAGAGTTTAGATCAATTACGTGTCCACCCACAGTATCTCTAAATGTGCAATTTCTAAAAATTACTGAAGTATTATGTCCAATTCCTATTTGTGAGAATCCACTCTTGAACTCAAGTACATTCCCATTAGTAGAAATGCCATCAAACGATATTTGTTGATTTTCATCTCCATAGCCAGTTTGTGGATTTAAAGGGTCACCAAGCATAAAAATCATTCCGCTGTGACCCCTTAAAATTTCTGGTCTACCTATACCAGAAATTCTTGTATTTGGGTGTACAATTAAAGTAGAAGTTGTACGATATGTGCCTCTTGGGAAAATAACTTCTAAGCCTGGGTTTTCTTTTGCTATATTAAGTATTTCCTGAATAATCGAGGTATCATCACTTAATCCATCACCAATTGCTCCATAGTTTTTCACATTTAATCCACGATTTAATATGTCCGCATTCAATTTTTTATGGTTAGTTGTTAAACTCTCTAAATTTTCTTCAGTTTCTAAAAAACGCTCTTTTAGGGAAGAATAGATAATACCATTTTGTCCTACATAAGCTTCTTCTATTTTTTTTTGTTCAGCATCAATCCTACTTTTTAGCGATTTGTAGCTAGTATTATTTAAATCAATGTAAGCTTCTTCTATTTTTTTTTGTTCAGCATCAATCCTACTCTTCGAAACAGAGTAAACTTTACCGTTTCTATCTATTCTAGTATCTACAATTTCACTTGGTTGTGGTATCGATAATAATTGCTGATCAATTCTATTACCTTGTACTCTAATGTTTCTATCCAAATCATTGATCTTTCCTGTTAGGTTTGGAAATTCATCGTCATCTGTTAAATATATTCTTGAATCAGGAAAGTAACAAGCACCTTCCCCAGTATATTTAAATGTAAGACTTTCCTTCTCATGTGTTGAATCGAAAGATACTACCCCATTAAGGTAGTCAACATAAAAACTATTCTTATCCAATAGGCTTAAAGTGGAATCGTTAGTCTCATACCAGGAATTGTCTTCGCTTAAAATCTCTACTTTATTAAATCTATTGGGAATTTCCTTTAGTTGAGCTTTACCATTTACAATTTGAACGGTTTCTACAATATTTTTAAATGGGTCTTCAATAGTACCTTTTCTTTTTTTGAATAAAATAGGATCATTAAACAAATTGTTCTGTTGCATAAGAACCCCCTTCTTTCTGTAAAGTGCGATTAAAATAAATCTTATAATTTCGTTCTTAGTCTTGCTAATTCTTCTTCCAACTCTATAATTTTCCTTTCTTCTTCTGTTAACTCAGGGACAACCATATCTTCTCCATCTTTCACTATTAATTCAGGCTTCCCATCATTAATAACAACTTTCAATTTATGCAATTGATCAACAACATAATCCTCTATAATAAAGAAATAGTCATAAGGTTCAACCGCAACTATATTTACGCCGCAGTAGGATTTTGTTATGTTTCCACCTTCATCAACATTCAAAAAAGCCTGCATGTATTTCATCACCCACTTATTGTTTTAATTGTGTAACGCATGTATGTCGGAACTCCTTGAGCATAGCTATTAAATTTTAGATAAATGCCTATGTTTCTATACGTAGGTCTGCCCAAGTCAATTGTAATCGTCTGGAAAGTTGAATCTGCTCTATCATTATATGGAAAACCAAGTGTTGCATTCACCTTGACCGACTCACCAGAATCCATGTTAACCAAATCAACCCGGCAACCTGCTTGGAGGGTTCTTGCCCAAACAACAAAAGTAAGAAAACGTCCAGCGTGCTTAAAATAAAGCGCATCTGCGATTACACTACTGAATGATCTCGTCATAAAAAAGTTATTGCTGACTGATACTTCCGTGTCCATATAAAAAGGTGTTGCTCTATCAATCACAAAATCCCCTTGCATCACACCGTTATTAACTGCCACTGCTCCATCTGGACGAACAATATTTATCGGGCCAGTGACTTTAATAAGATTTGCATTTAAAACTCCACTTATAATATTTGAGGCATTAAGATTAGAAACTATTACTTTTGATGCGTCAAGTTCTCCAGAAACTATTGTAGAAGCGCTTAAATTTTTAACTAATACTTTACTCGCATCCAATTCACCAGTAAGTATTCTAGAAGCACTAAGGTTTACAACTGATATTTTTGTTGCATCTAATGTACCAGTAGTAATATACGTTGCATCTAATTCAGTGGTTTGTACGATACCTGCTCTAATGTTTGCAACTACAGCAGAGTTTGAGAAGATTTCGTTTACATTCAACTGAGCAGCTGTGATTGAATTAGAAACAATATGATTAGCTCCAATGGAACCATCTACAATTAGTGAAGAATTATTTTTTCTACGAACTATTAAATTGTCAACATAAAGGCGATTTGATGTCTCTCCATTATTCTCAAAAGTAATTCGAGGTTGAATATATCCAACGCCAGAAGGGATCTTATATGAGCCGCTCACTTTAGTCCAATTAATTGTCTTATTAGTCGTTATTATAGCAACGCCCCAACTGTGGTGTGCTTTTGATGGTGAATAATTACGAACTCCAAAAATTTGTCTGCCAGTACCAGCACTATTGTGATTCCTATATTCCCATTCAAAAAATAACTCATCGCCTTCATTAACTTTTATAAACCTTTCTTGAATAATGTCTACATTTTTACTATTATTAGCCAATAATGCCATGGTTTTCATAGAGCCATTTTTATTTCCCCAAGTAGTTTGGTCATACACCATGAAGACTGTATCATTAGGACTATTGTTAAACCAGCCACTAGCTTTATTTGTGAGATTAGCTTCATCATCTTCAAATGTTCCATTGTCCACAAGGTTAGTAAAATCACCAATATCAATTAACCTACCACTAATTTTAACTGTGCCAGGCTGAACATTAATTTCACCAATTAGTCCATCTTTATCAACTTTTAAAGAAATGTCATCTGATAAAACACTAATAGTGCCTTCTGCTTGAGTCATTCTTCCTTCAATAGTATCCACATATGTTTTCTCTGCTTTAAATTCAAGTTGGCCAGCTAAAGTAGCAATGCTTCCCTTAGCCTCCGTAATTAAACTCCCATTATCCGTAACTGTTTGAGAAAGAGAAGAGACAGACTGCTCAATCTGATCAGATGCTATAGTTAATTCTGCAAGCTTTGACTGTGCAAATTCCAATTCTTCTGTTAAGTTGTTTGATATTGTTTCAATTGATTCAACTCTATTTTTGATACCATTTACAGAAACATCGATTGAGCTCATTTTGCTTTCATATATAGTTAAGTCAACTTTTTGACCTAACGAATAGTCAATTTCATTTTTAGTGTAGACATCTTCTGAGTTAGCTTTTAACGTTACTTGTCCAGCAATAGTTGTAATACTTCCTTCTACATCTGAAACTCTTCCTGTTAGGGTGTCAATTTCTGATATAGATGCCTTGAAGGAAATCTCCTCCAATAGAAAATTAATGGAAGTCTGCTGCTCGCCAATGATACCGTTGACATTCGATAATTCGCCAATAGTGGCTGTAATTGAATTGTTTAATGTGTCTACATCTAGTCTGAGATTTGTAATTCTTCCATCCGAAGCAAGTAACTCAGCTTCATTATTTGATACTCGTAAAGCGATTTGTTCAGCTTTATTATTCAACTCTGTAATATTGCTGTTTACGTCACCAATTCGTGTACTTAATTCCTGTTGTAGCTCAAGTTCAGATAATAAGATTTCTTCTTGTGTATATGTTCGATAGTCTAGTGTAATGCTTTCTCTAAGGTCTACTAGTGCTTGACTAACTTCTTCTTGATTTGGTGCAAGTGGAATCCATTCATTAGTTGCTTCATCGAATCTCATTAAGCGAGGTGGTTCAACAGAAGTATTCCACCAAAGCCCATTATGTTCCTCGGTAGGAGGAGTAGGGGAGCGAGGAATGTAAGTTTCTCTAATAGCTTTTTCGACATTAGGTATAACTTCATTCTCAATTCGTTCCATCTCTTTATCGACTTCCAACATGGCCTCATCAACTTCTTCTAAAGCACTGTCAATTTCTTCTCGTAGTTTTTCTTCGAAGTCACTTTTGATTTTATCAGTTACCTTATCAGTATGATCATTAGCATTTTTAAGGTCATCATTCACCTTCCAATTTTGACCATCCCAAACTCTGGTTTTAGCATCCTCTGTGCTAATCCAAACATCATTTACATCTGGATTTGTAGGAGATACTTTAGCTACTGTATGTTTAACGTTATTTACCTTTCCATTAATATTTACATATGTACTAGGTAAATAAGGAAGGGAAGGAGGGGCAATGATATCTGAATATAGAACACCATCAAGTGAAATATCGTCATCTACTGAACGATAAGCTCTAACCCCAATATAATAAAATCGGTTTGATGGGAAACTAGGAAAGGTGTATGACCTCTTAGTTGAATCCAAAGTAACCACAGATTCACTTGCAGATTTAAGACCAAAATAATACGATTCATTTTCAATGCTTGAATACAGATATATCCAGAAGCCATCGATATTATCACTGTTCTTTTTAGTTTTATTGAAATCAGGATAATCCCAAGAAACATTCAAATTAATTGAACCATCGTCATTTTGAATATGCTTAATAGCCCCATCTTTTAAGGTGGGGGATGAGGGTATCTCTGATATTCTGTCATTTCTCAAATTGAAATTTTGAGCCATTTGAATCCAGTTTTGTTTACGATTATTGTAATCTGTGTTGACTTTATTAATCGTATAAAATGCTTGTTTTATTCTGTTTTCAACAGAATTAACATGAGTTGTGTTGGATATCGTAACATCAATATTCACATTATCAAAGTCAAACACTAACTGGTCAATTCTTGCCTTAACCCAAATGTTTAATTTGTCATGCTTTATTTTTATGATATCCCCTAGATTAAATCTTTTCCAATTGTGTTGTTCTTCAATAACTTCAAAGAAGTTTATCATTCCAAATTTAATGTTTACAGGAGGACTATTTTTAGATTCTAGTTGTTTCAATCCTGCTTCATAAAGATCATTTTCATCTATAATGTTTGTGTCTGTCCATTCTTCAACATGTATGAAATAAGAAAGTTCCTCTAATTGCGCTTCAGTCAAATGAGAGTCTAATTTTAAATCTTTTTTCAATGTGGTCATGGATGTATTAATATCACTGATTGTAGTTTCAATATCTTTAATCTGTTTCTTTTTAGACTCTAAATCTGCTTGCTTTGCATTCTTTTGCTTGTTCAGTTCAGTAACAGATTCTCCATTTGCTTTTTTAGCTTCAATGGAGTCCAATATCATTTGTAACTCATCTTCAAGAGTCTTTAACTCATTTTGTTTTTTAGTCTGCTCTGTTTGGGAGTTTTGCTTACTTTCAAGTAAGGTGTTAAATTCGCCCTTTCTTGATGAAACGTATTGATTGTATCTAACTAACGCTAATGCTAAATCATCTTCAAACCAGTCACTTGATTTTATAATCTTGCCATTTGCATCAACTTCGAATGGATATAAGAAATAGGAGAAGTCATCAATATAAGCTTGACCAGTAGGGTTAACACCTTGTATCCCTAGGTTATCATTCCCTTTTACAATTAATCTTGTAATAATTTCGTCAGAGTCAATATCTTCAGATATATTATTTAAATATTTACCATAGCTGATCCAGAAACCCTTGTATGATGATATTTCTTCTTCTTTATAAATGCTTACTTCATTTTTCTCGGTATCAAAGATAGGGATGCCTTCAACCGTTTCTGCAATTTCGTAGATAAACTCTAACTTAGTCTTACTTGAGACATTGAACTGCCTATGTTTCAGATTAAGTTCAGGATTGATATATCCCACTTTCCAGCCAGAGCCTTTTAACGTATCGGTAAGAGCTTGAAAAATGTTATAAGACACAACCTCATAATCAATCATTTTATCTTTTGATAGGAGGTGGGGGAGAGAGTAACATTGTAGAGAAATCTCATCAGAATCACTTGAATCCTTGGTTATTTTTGATATGATGAACCATTCAACTTTCTTATCAAACTTTGCTTTAATCAAATATTTTTCTTTTACTTGGTCAATTAACGGATTCCTAATCAGTCTGTTTTTAATGGTGATCTCATAGGGGATTGAAAGTGTTAGTTCATTTATTTTACCGAAGTTAACTGTAAGCTTTCTATTCCTAATGTGTTTCATTTTACCAATGGTATTTCTAGTCTTATTAGGTTTAGCTAGATACAGGTCTAGTTGTTTAGCTTTCTTGGTCTTATCAAAAAAGTACAAATTTCACACCTCCTTATGAAAAAATATATCTGTAGCTAAATTTTACTTTTGCTTTCCCAACTATCTTTATGTGATTTTTACCGTAAACAAGTGTGAGATAGTTTTCATTGAAATCATCATGTCTATATACATTTTCGAGATTTGTTTCTAATATTTCATTCTCGCAGTCTATATAAAGTTGTTCATTCGTTTGAAGATTATCAAGTCTCATTTCTGTGTTTTGATCAGTCAGATTAAAGAAAGAAATGCTCCCACTTTTATCACTTTCAATCCAAATATCAGGTAGTGTAGAGTGATGACCTAAGTTATCAATTTCAATGACTTTGCTACCATCAACTTCTATCCATGGAGTTACTTGCTCATGACTGTAGCTAAAAGGAGAATTACATCTAAAGTTCAATGTTAGATATCCTTGTTTCAATCCATTGTGAATTTGTTCAATACCATCAATAGGAAGGCAATAGAAAACTCTGTCTATATCTTCGCTGAAGAAAAGAGGTTCATAATAATCAACATCTAACCAACGGACTACTTCATTTATTAAATTGTCATTCCATCCCTCATTAAAAAAGAAGTGTAGTTGAAATTGTTTTGGATCTCTTTTTGTTTCTACAAAATAAGGTTTAGGGTTTCCTCGTACTGTAAATTCTGTTATTGATTTTCCCGATGTAAGCTGTTCATTAAATAGTCCACCACTTATTGAGACATTATTAATTCCGAATTCAGTAGACCTTCTTCCAGCGAATGAAAAATACAGACTTTCTTTAATCAATAAATTCACCTCCATATAGAAAAGAGCCGATACAACGTACCGACTCTCAATCATGATGTTTATTTAAATATTGCCACCTAGAATCTTAACTCCAGTAATGGCCTTTCCAAAAAGTTCATTGGTTGCTACTTGTTTAATTCTTGTTTCTAAATGTTTCTCTCCGTAGACATTTCCTTCGATAACTACAGTTACTCGACTACCTGAATTGCCTCCTGGAGTAGTAATTGCGTTACTAGGGAACTTAGGTATAGATGTAAATTTAGACACAATACTTTTAGCCATATCTGTCACTTGGAATAATGCTTTAGTATCTGGCTTATTAGAAATCAATTCACCTTCATGCACAACCATACTTTTTCCTTGTGAACCCCAGTTAGGTAAGAGGCCGCCATCTTTAGCTTGAGCAACTTTAATCGGTTTATAATCTTTTCCGTTTAAATATTTGTTAGCTTGGTTGATTAAATCGATTAAATTGTTACTTAAAGATTTACCAAGTACATTAGCGTTATCTTTGATGTTTTTATAATACTTATCTAAATCTTTTTGAATCTGTTTTGAGTTTGCGTTTATAATATCTGAGCGCATTTTATTAAACTTTCGTTCATCATTAATCAAGTTGTCATAATTAGATTCAATTGTTTCTTTTTCTTTGTTAAGGTTGTCAATCCGATCTTCACGAGATTTTGTTTCTTGCATCTCATCGATGGATTCTTCTTGCTCTTGAAGTTGTTTTGTTAGTTCCGCAATTCTTTTTTCAGCTGTGAAAGAATCATCTAACGATAAAAGAGCAATTTCATCTAATAGATCTTGGCGCTCCTTCTGAGCTTTCTCTAATCGTTTCTTATAATCAGCCTCATCTGCATCTTTGTTAATTTCGTTAATCATTTCATCAATTGCGGATATAGCAGCGTTCTTTTGTGCTTCAGCAGCTTTTTTATATGTATCAACTATTTGGTCAGCCATAGAAATACGTTCATCAAGCAAGTTACTTTCTAATGAATATAATTCTTGATATCTGTCAACTAGCTGATCTTCGAGCAAAGATTTCTGAGCTGCATTTAAATCTTTGTTGGATTTAATTTGTTTCTTTAAGAAGTCAATGGATTTTTTTTGTTGGTCAATTTGCTTTGTCACAATTTTCTCTTTGTTGAGCTGCTGTTTAATCCATTCATTAGATGTGGAAATTTCTCGTTTCTGAATTAAATCGATTTTACTCAAATCATCATTGTATGAATCTTTAACTCTATCAAAAGAAGAAAGTTGAGCATCAATAATATCCATGTACAATTGTTGAATCTCAGCCTCAATAGAGAGCAAATCTTGCTGCATTTGAATCAATTCAGACTTAGCGTTATCAACGTTCGATAGGTTTTCTGCAACTTCCTTAGATTTATTAGAAGAAGATGAAGGTGAAGCCGAAGCTGTGAATGCTCCACTACCACCGTAACTATTGTAATAACCTAATACTTTAGGAACATATTTCTGTGTCTCAGCGAATGGGGGAATACCACCATACTTTCTAACATTGCCTAAACCAGCATTATATGAAGCTAATGCAAGTTGAATATTTCCGTTATTCGCATCTAACATTTGTTTAATGTATTTAGTTCCACCCATGATATTTTGGTATGGATCATATGCGTTCGAAACACCTAAGCCTCTTGCTGTACCAGGCATAAGTTGCATTAATCCCATAGCACCTGCATGAGAGCGAGCATTGGAATTAAAACCAGATTCTGCTTTAATGATAGCTGCGACTAAGTTAGCATCTACACCGTATTTACTTGCTGCTTGATTAATAATGGAAGCATATTGACCTGAGTATGAACCACTCCTAGATGAAGTAGAAACAGTAGTAGCAGTAGGACTACTAGTGGTGATTATGCCAGTTTGCTGAATTTTGCCTGATTTAATCTGTTTTTCTAGAGATTTAGATTGGGCTTCGAGTAAATCCTTCTTTTTCTCTAAAAGGGATAATTCCTTTTTTAGAGAGTCTTGATACTTTTTAGAATGGGTAGGGAATTGATTTTGTATCGCATTTTGCTTCTCTAGTTCAAAGTTAACTTTCTCAACAGCTTGTTTAAATTTATCTGACACATAAGTAGAATTTTCATATTCTTTAGCTGCTTTTTCATTTGCTGATTTAGACGATTCAGCTGCTCTACCTTGGTAATCGATAGAGGAGGCGAGAGCATCAATTTGAGAGTTGAAATCAGGCATTTCAATATCGATGGCCGCCACTAGGTCTTTAGAACGTTGATAGGCTCTAGTTGCTAACTTTTCTTGTTCGAGAGTGTTGGCATTGTCAGCAAGTGTTTTTGAAAGCTCATTGAACTTTTGAACAATCTGATTTTGTGCTGCTAATTCTTGTTTAAGTATATCTATTCTTTTTTTAGCTTGTATTGCAGTAGTGGCAGATTTTTGCTGTTCGACTGTTAAAGTTCCTTTTAACAAATCTTCAGAGGCCTTTAATAATATATCTTGAGCAGCAGCTTCCTTCTCGATAGCTTCAATATTTATTTTTTTGCCCTTAACAAGATGCGGATAAGTTGCTGCTAATTGCTCTGTAATACTTTGGAGCTCTTCAGATTTTGTCTTGCTGTCATTTTCAACAGCGCTAAGGATCTTGTAAGTACCAATTAACTCATAAAGAGAATCTAATTTTTCCCTGTCATATCCAAGTAAGCGCTCAGTTACAGAAATTTTTTCTTCTTCTGTTTCAATTTGTTCCTCAGAAGCATCATTATAAGCAAGTGTTGCCCCTGTTGCTTCATCAACACCAGTTGTAAGGAGATTCATTATTGATTCGACTTCATTTGTGGCTAATCCAGCATTACTTAATTTAGTTTCATAATCTGCCCAATCAGTGTTACCCTTTTTAAACTTAGTTGACATGTCATTGAAAACTGAAACAAGTTCACTGTTATATTTAGTAATAGTTTGAATTCTATCAGTATCAAATAAATCACCTGACACTGTTCTAATCTCACCAATTGAGCCAATGTATGATTTAACTTGATTCTCAACTTCGGAAATACCTTTTTTAGAATCTAATAACTTTTGATTTTTCGCTACAATCGTACCAATATAATCAATATCGCTTTCTTTTATCTTGGACTGCACTCCGTAATATTGAGCATAAGAATTTCCTAAGTCTTGGAATAATCTTTTACGTTCTTCTAATTTGGCATCAATATCACGCTGACCAATTACACTGTTAGCCATATCATCTAGTTGAGCTTTTTCTCTTAGTCCAAAGAAAGGCATTATTCCTTTGTAACCATTATCTTGACGATTACTAATTTCGTCTAGTTGGTCTTGTGTTTCTTGGATTTGTTTGTTCAGGTCAGTTAACTTAGATTGAAAATCAGTAATAAATTTTTCAGCATCAATCATACTTAAGTCTTTAAGATATCCAATTTCTTTCTTAATTGCATCGGCTGACCTTAAATGCGCTTGTCCTTTATCATCAACAGACTCTGCAACATTTGGTAACAATTCATAGATATCTTGCATTACACCCAAGTATTCTTCATCATTTGCTGAAAGCGAGCCAGAATTCACTTTATTCTCTAATTCTTCATATTTGCCAACTAAAGCATTAATTTGTAACTCATTGTCTGAATAGGTTCTACTTAACTTATCTAGTTCGTCTTTTACTTCTTTTTGTTCCTTTTTATGCTCTACTAACTTATTGGTTACGTATGATATTGCAGCACCAAGAGCCATGAATCCAGCAATAGGTAATGCTGCGCTCACTAAAAATGAAAAGACTCCTTTTGAAACTGTTCCCATTGTAGTAAGTGCTCCTGAAGCTGCTCTTGCTGCCAAGGTCACATTATACAGTTGTGTTTGATAAAGCCTAGCACGACCTGTTGCAATGCTCATAGAATCTCCAGTTCTAACTAAGCTAGAAGATAAGATTCCGTTTTGTGTAATAGAATTTCTAATATTAGAATTCAATGCCAATAAACTCGCCCCTGCAATACCAAATAGGGGAGGGAGTAGGCCGAAATTATCCACTAGAAAAGAAGTTGTATTCGCTAGAGTGCTTAAACCTTCAGTAGCAACTACTATAGAACTGCCTAAAATATCTTCGCCAGCAACTTGTGTAAAATTTGTCCACGCATTTGATAATGCATTAATTTTAGCTTCATAGCTATCTAAATACGCTTGGTTCTCTGCATATGCTGAACCTTCTGAATCTAATGCCGCTGCTCTAGCCTTTAAACTTTCTGACTGCTGTTGCATTAAGACCAAGAATCGGGAGAGTTGATACCTCCCAGCTAGTTGTATGCCAAGCCCTTGTTGCTGTTCTGCATTTAAACTAGACCATTTACTACTTAATTCGTCAAGAATGTCTTCAACTGGTCGCATTTCTCCAGATAAGTTACGGATTGAGATTCCTACACTTTGTAAAACTTCAGCAGATCTGTCCATGGTTGTCACTCTGCTGTACAAAGTTTTCAAGGAATTTCCAATTATGTTGCCGCTCTCCCTGGTGATCTGTGAAATAGCTGTTGCATGACCTAGCATTGTATCCATGCCTACACCAAAAGTATTCGCTGCTCCTGTTGCTTTCCTTAGGACTTGACTTAAGTCATTAGTAGTTACTGCGAAGTTATTATCAATTTCATTTAACTTGTCTACAACTGTAATTGCATCAGTAGCAGCGATTCCGAAGCCCTTTACTGCTGCGATTAAACTTGATGCAGACTCATCAACAGAAAGATCACTGACATTACCCATGAGAGTTGCGACCTCAGTTAACGCATATAAATCTTCTCCTCTAAAGCCAGATCTAGCAAAGTTGGTTAATCCATCATTTACTTCAGCAATTTTATTACCTAATTCATCTGCTATTCGTACACTTTCCTGAAGAGCATTATTGATATCTATTTGGCCATTAGAAACCCTTTCAAGAACAGTTAATTGTGAATCTATTTCAATTATTTGAGTTAATGCATCCTGTAATCCACGTAATGGTAGATAGAAGGAGGACATACCTATGCTCCAAATAGGAATACGTTGCATAGCTGTCATTAATTGAGAACCAAAAGAAGCCACATGACTTGAAGCTGCATTAACATTAGAGCTAATTTGCCTAAATTGTGTATTTAATTGCTGCATCTGCCTGTTAAGATATGGTGTTTGTGAATTTAATCTATTAACAGAATTAAGGTAATTATTTAATGCTCTTGCTCCATCATCACCAATGGCATTACCATATCTTCTTTGCAGGTTCTGAACGTTAATCTTTGCTTGCTGTTGATATAAGCTCAATTGATGTTCTAATTCTTTGTTTTTTTCTCTAACTTTAGAGCTACTTTCTATTCTAGATAAAGCTGAAGCAACCCTATTTAATTCCTTTTCAGTTTGAGCAGCATTTAAAGCAGTGCTCATTCGACTCAAAGATGAGTTAGTAATAATTCCTGCGCTATTTAATTGATTCAATTTCTGTCTTACTTTTTCAATGGCTAGTTCTTGCTGTTTGAAATTCTCAACAGTTCTTTGTCCAACCACTTGATTACGATTGTTATAAGATACTGTTGAATTCTTAAAATTGTCTCCAAAAGTTTGTGAGCCACCGACTTGCTTTCCACTTCCATCAAATTTAGTAACACGTTTCTGTGCTTCTCCTAATTTGTTTACTTCATCAGTTAGCTTGGAGGTTTCTTGAGCTTGTTTCCTAGTGGCCTTTATATTCTCATTAATTTTAGTTGTTTCTTTTTGAATAATTTCTCCGCTTTTTAGATGCTGTCTAATTTTCTCTCTAACAGTACCATCAGCTTCTTTTGTGACGGTTTTTTCTTCTTTCGTGACTCTATTTAAGTCTTGAGCTATTTTCTTATGATTCTCCATAGCTTTAGAGAAGTCATTTAATGTCTTCAATACTTTGCTATCTAGTTGAACACTAAGTTTTAGTTTATCCATCCTAGACTCTAACGTACTTAGCGCCTTATTAAGTTCAGTAATCGTACTTTCTGAATTCAAAGTACCAGTAATTCTAATTTTTAACGGTTTCATAGGATACTCCTTTCCACAAAAGAAAAAAGGAGTGTCCTATGACACTCCTTAGATACTCGCTTTATTTTGTTGTTTTAAAATTATATCCATTATTCCTTGCCATTTCTCAATATGATTTAATGCAGTCCGTACTTCGCTACTATCTTTAAGATAACCATTTTTATTTTGGTATCCACTATAAATATTCACATTAGATAAAAAGTCTATTTTATGGGAAGGGGAGTCTAAATCATCAATAGTTAATTTTAATTGGATTGACTTTATTTTATCTTCTTTTGATTTGTTGCCAGATAATCCTCCTATAATAGCACCAACACCACCGAAAACTGCTCCACCAACTGCTGCACCAATCAATTGTGATGATCTAACCGTCTTATAAATTGATTGATTATCAATAACGACTTCTGATTCAATTAATTGTGATGAGGAATAGTGATTGAACTTGTAGGAAAACGACCCATCTTTCAATGTGTGAGTTTTAGATATTATAGCAAATTTCTGTGTCTTTTCATCATAGGCAATCCCATTTGAAAAATCATTAGTCATAAACTTTCTTCCGCTGTCTAATTCATTCTCTTTTAGATAGTTATCAATTTTAATTTGATTAGCAATGAGAATATTAGAGGGGGAGGGTTTTTTATTATTTCTACTTGAAAAAACTATTGCTCCAATTATAATTAAACCTAATAATAACCATATTAACATGATAACACCACCAATTAAGGTATTTGTTACCATTATATCATATGCACAAGTCATTTTATGCATCAGCAAGCATATTTATATTAAAGTCCCAACTTATGCCTTCCATATATTCATGGAATTGCTCTCTTGAGTTCAAGCCATATCCATAAATACTATGAAAATCCGAATGGCAAATGTCGCACAAAGTTACTCCATTATTGATTTCCCATCTACTTTGAATACACCAATCATGGCCATCTAGATGATGAGAATTCAGATTCCCTCCTTTATTATCTCCACAACATTGACATGTATAGTTATCTCTTTTGAACACTTTCTCTCTCCAACGTTTCTGCTCAGAAAAGTTTCTACCATTTTCACGATCTTCTTTAGTTTTTGTCTGATCCCAATTAGGGTGGTTTTCACCTCTTCGATTTAAGAACACTTTACCTTTCCTTAGGGATGACAAATTTTCACTTTTACAACTGGAGCATTTGTGACTATAAGTAAAATTATTTAATGTTTGTTTGTCGATTTTCCCACAAGAGCATATAAACTCCAATTTCTGATTCATGCCAGTGTATTCGACACTCAGTAGTTGACTTCCATGTTTTTCAAATATTGTTTTGATTTCATCTAAGCTTCTTCTTTTTTGTTCACTTGATTTACTAAATCCACACTTTTTACATCTGACTCCATTTTGAAAATCAGAAAGTCTAATTTTTGAAAGTTCACCACAAGAGCAAATATAATCAAGCAAAGTCATTGCATTTTTATATGATTTTGATGTTAATACACATCCAGCATCCTCAAATATTTTTTTAATATCAGAATAACCAAAGGATTGGATAGCCGACAAATGTTGATATGTGCAATTTTTACATCTTTTTAATTTTGATTTTTTATACTTATGGAAGTTAGTAGTAACTATCTCTCCACACGCACATTGATACTGAATATCTTTAGAAACATTTGAGTACTCAGAAGATAAAAGAACACAATTGTGATTTTGAAAATACTCCTTAACAAACTCATATGTAAGAGTGCCTTTACAGACTCTACAGCTTTTATATCTAGTGAACTCCCTCCAAGTGAGTAAATCTGTATTACCACATTTACATTTAAAGTGAATTTTAGTGTTGTTATTTTTATACTCCTTATCTAAAAGTTCACATTCATGAGATGCAAAGTATTCTTCAATTTCTTGTATAGTCTTTTTTCTAGGCAATATTTAGCTCATCCTCCTTATCCCTAATTAACGAATAGGGGAGAGGTATCCTTCAATCAATCTCCCCATATGTAAATCCCAAATGACTAAAATATGAATCTATTATCCTTCTAAAAACTCATCGAGTTCTGCTTTAATCATATCAGCAACATACACATCAAACTCATTACCATCCGAATCTGTTCCAATAAGCTTCCAAGTAATCGCTCTCTGTGGGTTAACCTTGTAATTTGCTTCTAAGAGTGCCATTTCCTCATTACTTGATTCAACTGAATGCATGACTGTAAGTTCGATTTTACCGAATACATAGCTCAATATTAATTCCCCCCTATTATAGTGTTTTGTTTGTCTAGTTGTTAGACCTATAATAAAGGGTTTATAAACCCTTTGTCAATATAAAGTTTATAAAAAGTTTATAAACCATGTAGAAACTATTATGATAATCTGATATTATGTAATTACTAATATGTAATGTGTAAATAGAGGGGGAGAGAGATGAGTATTTCATCCAATAACGATCGTTTAACTGTGATAATCCCAAAGGATTTAAAAGCTGAACTAAGAAAACTTGCCGACAATGAAAACAGAAGTACTAGCAATTATGTTGTAAGTGTACTTTTAAGTCATGTAGCAGAAAAGAAGAATGAATCAAATTGAAGAATAAAATAATCCCAGAATAATAAAACGGCTCCCAACAAGAATCTGTTTTTCTTTGTTGTCAAAAAACCTCCAACTCGGGTGAAGAAAACCTTCTTTTTGGATGTACTTAGTACCATCACACAATAGTTATTTGTTGCCCAAAAAAATGTTCGACAATAATGACCACATATTCCTATATACCATTAATTCCCAAGATGCTATTCTAATAAAGAAGGATTTATCCCCCTTTTTCCTTTGCAAATCTTTTTAACAGTTCCCCAAAGGAACTGTTTTTCTTTATCATTTGAATTAATTTTTCATTTCAAATTAGCAGTCGAAGAAAGGGGAGAGGGAACTTCAACCACTAATTTGAAATGAAAAAGAATCACTTTAAAATTATTTCAAGTGGTAGTAATTCTTTTTCAAATTTAAAATAATTAGACTAAATGACGATATAAAGAAATTTCTTGCTCTAATAAATCGATTCTTGTAACTAGGTCACCAATCCTTGACTCTAAAGCCAACTCTTTTTCAGTTGGGTACTCACTTGCACGCACAACTTTGTATTGTTGAATATCACTTGATTCAGTCACTCTTGCTTCTCCATCTGTACGAGGGCGAATATATAAGGCACTAGTAGTGCTTAAATCAAACAAGGGATTGCTAGACTTATCTGCGCCAACAGTTATTTTTCCTGAATTCATTTTTATATCACCACTCCCTAAGAACGCAATACTTTCATCTTTATCATTTCCTACATATGTACTTATACTTTTGTCACAAATAGAACATTTACTCGTAGTATAGGTTTCATTTTTCATTATCGACAACTCCTTTTTAGTTATAAATCATTTAAACTTTTATTTTCGACTTTTTTGATCCCATCGGATGTGAAGAATTTAGCAAAATCATCTTCTGCTTCGTTATCATCATAAATTTCAATCATATCGATTGATTCCCAACCAAAGAAATCCTTAATGATTTTATCAGGAATATTGTTTGCTCTAAGTTTAGTGGTTAAGTAATGTCGCATACTGTGGAAGTAGAAGTCTGTATCTAAGGTTTTGCTGAATTGAGTCTTCCAGCTTTGAAGTGTAGTATCTGTTGCAGGTTGCCATTCACCATTTCGTCTAGTTACAAATAGCTCGTCACAAGTAATGCCTAATTCATCACGCTCTTTCATCCACAAGTCGAAATATTCCTTAAAGCCATTTTTTAAAATGAATTTATGTTTTGACCCACCATCCCGACCTCGACCTTTAATTCTGATTTTAACTGGGGTTTTATAATATGCATTATTATGTAGGTTTTCTTCTGTAAAAAAGCTTACTTTAAACCTTAGTAGCTCGTTTAAACGTGCACCTGAGTTAGCAGCTAACGCAAACACACAAGCCTTTTGATACTGATGGCTTTCAACTAATGTTTTTAATACTAGTTCAACTTGGTCATTTGTTAAAACTGTTTTCTCTCTAACTGGTTTCTTTTGTGGGGATTCTATTTTATTAACAATATTTCTGAAGTCAGGGTAGAGGTCATCCATGATATTTTCAATAAAGTTGCAAAGGCTACTCAGACAAGACTTAATTCGCCTAGTTCTATTGGAGCTGTGACTCCATGCGTTAATTGAATAACCTTGAAAACTAATAATGTCCCGTTTATTCAAATCTCCAATAAATTTATTGTCACAATTGTTGAGGAGAAAGAGGAAGATAATACGCATGTCATTCTCATATTGCTTAATAGTTCCTTGGGATTTATCGGTAGACATTAAATAGTTCTTCCATTCTCTAAGTAGTTTCTTATTTTCAGGATTTACTTTAGCCCATTCTTCCTCATTAAATATTCTGTTGTAAACAGTTTTTCTTCCCATATGTTCACCTCCTTGATGCTATTCCATATCTAATCCATTGTTGATCATATCTTTTCTTAGTGAATCTGTTAATTTATCGTTGTTCTCCAATGCATTGACTGTAGCTGCAATAAATGGTCGAGGCCTTTCATATGGATATCCACCTGTATAATCGTACCCTTGACCAGTTTCAACTGTCCTAGCAACATCTTTATCTCCATCACGTCTGGTGTTTACAACATCAATTCCATCAGGAGCTTCCTCAACAGCCCAAGATTCCCTTAGACTGCCTGTTCGATTGTAGACTTTAGGGGTATATGCATTGTAAACCACTTGATCCACTTGTTTTCTACCTTCATTTACTACTGTTTTTCTTACATTGTTTCCTCTTACCATTGCAGTTTTTAATTCAGAATTAACATATTTCTCTAAGTCTTTCATACTGTCAAAAGTGGGCATTTCATTCACCTCAAATTATTCTTGCTTTGAAGCTTTTAATTTCTCGAAGACATCTCTGTTTTTTAATTCTAGACTCTCTAGCTCAGATTCATATTTTTTCTGAATCTTTTCAAATAGAGTAAATTGTGCTGTGAATTTACTCATGAAGTCAAACACTTTCGATATTTCCTTTTGGTCAAATACTTCATTAATAATTATTTCAAAGTAGCCAGAATCAATCAGAGAACTCATCTCATTTATTTGACCAGTGAGAGTGGTTGCTTTCAATTGTTTCTTAAGATGTGTGAAGTATTTGATGACGTTATATAGTACATATTTTTGTAGCGTTCTTTCATTTAAATCCAACTCATCTCCAACCTTTTGTAGAACACTTTGAATATCTACAAACATATCTTCAATCATTGAAGGGGAGAAGGTAGGGTAAAATGTTAAAGTTGTTCCATCTTCAAACTCATAAACCTCAGTTTCATTTGCTTCTTTAGCTTTTTGTTTAACTGAAGAAAACTTAAGATTATTAGATTTAGCCAACAAAATTCCTCCTATTGATCCCTTATTTTTATTCCTCAATACTTTCTACTAGTTCACACCAGATATCATAGTCAAAGGCAGCTTGGCCATTATATGTGTCTTCACTATTCAATACGATTTCTTTAACTGCTGTTAACATTTCCTTTTTATCTTCACCAGAAATATGCAATTCCTCAGCAAAAAGCTCATTAATGGCTTTTGCCCATTCTTCATGATCTCTAATATCCCAAAGTTGATGACCATCTACTTCAATAAGCTTTGGGCTGCCTTCATCATCAAGATGGCAATAATCCTTAGCTAACAATTGTGTTTCATCATTTATTTGTTTTAATTGAGCATCGAGTAATTTAACAAAACGAGTCCTAAGTCTTGATTCTTTACCTTTTAACTCAAATGTCATAAGAAATTCAGCAAAAGCCTTCAACAAACTATTTTTAATTTTTAAATTCATAATTTATCCTCCTATATATCCTTATAAAACGATTGTTTTATTTGATTAAAAAAATAAAGTAGGGGAGAGGACTCCACCTACTTATACACGGTCAACTTCTATAATTCTTCCAATTTCATCTTCATTTTGTGGTGTTAGTGCATCAAATGTAATCTCAGGTGCAATAGGTGTACCATTTTCAAATGAAAGTTCATAATCACTACCTGGAACTGCATGGTCTAATTGAATGTAAATATCCTTTAATACGGTATTAGTTACTGGATCATAGCCAATAGTATGGTACTCAATTTCAAATGCTTCACCAAACTTTTTAGCGTCAATTGGAACTGTGTTACCTGTAACTTGAATTTGATAACTTACAGCAACAGCTTCTCCAGCATTAGCATGACCAGTAGGAATAGTAACCTTATTTGAAGCAATAGCAACAGATTCAGTTTCACCTTTAGCATTTGTAACATAAGCAGTTGTACCAACAGGAGTGCCAGCAATAGCAACTTCTAAAGTTCCCTCATTATCAACAACTTTTAAACCATTTTCACGTTTATAGACATCGTGTGTACCTTCTTCAACTGTTACACCTTGAGTAATAGCTAGTAATTCTTGATTGTAGAAAGCATTACGAAGAGTAGATGTTACTTCTTTTTGACCTTTCATTACAGCAAGTGGTTTATTACCGATACCACCAAAGATTTTCTCGTTAATGCCTAAAGAAGATGCGATTGATGCTAATTGTGTTTCAGCTGAAGCGAATACATGACCATCAGATTTTCTCTTGATGGTTACATCAGCAGTGTCCATTATTAATAAATTTGTCATTAAATTTTTACCTCCTAATTTTAAACAATAAAAAAAACAACTATTAATTAGCTGTTTGAAAATGTATTACCAAAATTCTTTTTGAAATCAGATTGAGATATTGCATGTTTTTCGTTGGCGAATAAATCAATATGCTTATTCCAACTGTCTATTTTTACTTTGTCTCCTGCAACAGTGGCAAAGAGGGTAGAAGTATTATAGTTCTGGTATTGACCAATCCTATGAAAAGTCATATAAAGTTGATAAACAGTAAAATCAAGAATCATATCATAAGTAATTCCACTTCCAGCAACAACAGAAGAAACAATATCACCAAGATCGATATTTCCTGATTCCTGAGCTTTAACACGTTTACTTCTTTCAATGGCTCTTTGGATTTCGGGGTTTGGATTAATTTCTTCTTCCTTGATACAATTCATTGTTAATATTAACTCTCTATAGAAAGAAAAATTATCCTCAGTTATCTGTTGGAAAGCGTGTTCTTCAAACATTCTATCGAAGATTCTTAGATAGCTTTGAAATATCTCTGGTACTGAACAGACAATCTCCAACAAACTGTAATTATATAGCTCATTGATAAAGCTATCTTGAGATCCATCTTTATATGCTTCAGAGAATTTATTGATAATATGGTTTTTAGTGAGGGAAATATATTGTAAGTCTGAGTTAGTAGAAGGGTAGTCTCTAACTTTGAGTGGTTTACATTTTCCTAGTTTAGTTTCAATTGGAAGACCTAGAATAAGCTGCTCTTTAATATCATCAATCATCTTCTCAGTCCACCAAATTTAAAAACATGCTTGTATCCCACATATTGATTAGGAACTCCACTTATAATATTTCCACCTGCATAATCCATTTTCCCTAATCCAGTAATAGAAGAGAAGTTGAACATTTGGCTTACCTTATCTGCAATTCGGTTACTTCTAAAATCACCATTTTCATATTCAAAATGACATAATATATCTATATGTAAGTCTTGTGTGACAGCATGGAAACTCTTTACACCACCCATAGGTTCTCTGTCACCTAAATACACACAGAGTCTACACAGTGGATTTTCGTCTAAGTCCTTGTGTTTAGGAGTAGACATTACTAAGTTTTCTCTAAGTGTCCAATCAACATCAGTATCAAGTATATTTGGAAGAGAGGGGTTTAAAGGGTCAAGCGTTTTCTCTCTTAAGCTTTCTGGTTTATAATGTAGCAACCTTAATAACTCTTCATCATTCCAAAGTGTTTTCATTATATCTTGTATATTTTGATACATGCTCATTAGCTTTTCACCACTCTTTCAGCAGTGATTACCATTACACCTTTTTGATTTATAACGGATGAATAGTCAATGAAACTAATTTTAAACGATGAATTGAAAACGGAAAATTCTTTATTGATTTGAATATCTTCACTTTCAAGATAAGCCATTGTTATTTGAATACTACCTTCAGGAATATTCACTTGTTGATTACGGTTATTGATACTACTTTTTGTTTCTGCAACACAAGGAATATGTACAGTTGTACCATCAACAATATCGTAAATTGGTCTACCATATTTATCATGTCCGAGGAACACTTCTGTTTCACCTGTAGAGATAGGGAAGGTAGAGTTACATAAGGTTATTTCAGCTTTCTTGTAGATATTGTTATCTTCGGGGAAAGTAGTTGCCAACCAATTATGTTGATCAATTTTATAAACATTGCCCATTTCAATATCTTCTCGCTTACCAATTACCTTTTTACTGTCACTTTTCGCATCCCATTTTTGATACACTAGCAACCTAGAAGAATATTCTTCATTAATCAACACTTCACGACTCTCAAAACCATTAAGCGACTTCTCAAGTAATAAAAGTCCGTCATGCTTTATTTTTTCATTAGAATCTACGTTATGATAATTGCTATAGTCTTTCACAATTTTCTCCACAAACAACTTTAATATTTGCGTTGATTCTAGTTAAGTCAGCACTAACGGTTAAAATAATATCTCTAATTTCAGAAAGCTCTGGCTCAGAAAGAAGCTTTTTATCTAGATAATTTTCAAGTAGGTAAAGAATTGAATTATTCTTCTTACTTAATCGAGAAGTGTAGTTAAACAGAGTTTCATAATCATCTGAGGAGCCATTCTTAATGACAACACTGTATTTACAACTCATAGAAAATCCTCCTCAGCGTTCATAATAAGACTGTTGATTGTGTCTTTTTGTTCTCTAACTGATGTTTCAAGTGACTTTATTTGAGTATTGAAGTTTTTTAATCCGACATCTTTAGAAAATGGCTGCCATAGGGATTCGATATATGTTTTCTCATTAGTTAAGAAAACCAATCGTATATAATTAGCCACAATTAGAAGATAGTCTTCACTCAATGCTTCAGAAACTTTTTCATCCGTATCATCACATGTGAATTTTGTTCTCATTCTATTATTAAACAGCATTACCGCATTTTTTATTTGCCTGTATATGCCCATATCATCATTCGGTAAATCAATATCCGACACTTTGCAATTATTAAGGAAAGTTTCCCAAATTTCATCATATGTAGTCATCCTCATCACCTTAATCAAATAGAATGGAAGAATCAGTTCCCATCCACTCAGCAATAAAGTCTAATTTACCTTTTGTTAAAGAATCTCTTAGATGTGTTGCTACTTCGACAACAAATTGCTTTTCAGAGTCCACTGTGATTTTCTTTAATTCAGATTTCATTTTATTGATATTGCCATTTAACAATTTTTCTATATCTTCATTAGAATGAGTGTTGCTTTCATAGGCTTCAATGTCACTAATGCCATCTTTGAGTTCTGAAATATCTTTTGCATCTCCAACAATAACTAGTTCACCTTTGTCAAAACAAACACTATTCATTTGAAGCCAATCTACAACTTCTCTTGGAACTTCTTTAGTGTCGATCCTACCGTTTTTACTTCCAGCCCAAGTCCATTGCTTATTTGAGCCATCTGCATCATACCTAACAAAATATGATGTGTTTCTGTGTCTTGCTAATTTAACTTTATCCATTATATTTCTCCTCCTGAATACCTTTAAAAGGTGACAGTAGAATATACAGTCACCTTTGAGATTATTTATTTAATTCAATTAATCACAGCGAAATAGCTGCATCTTCCGTAATAAGTCCAATTGCCTCTCCGAACAATAGGTTGATAGATACATCTTGAATTAATTTAAGTTTTACTCTTTCATCTTCAATATCTTGGTCATGTAGTTGACGTAATCCACCGTATTCAACAATGGAGAATGGCTTTTGATCAACACCACCTGCAAACATATATCCTTTATTTACTGGTAATTCAACTTTAGAGTTAGTAGAATCAGTAAATGGATTAACTAAGTTAACAGCAGTTGTACGGCCAATAGTGGAAGGGTTTAAAGCTGTTAACAATTCTTCTTTAATTCCATCAGTTAATAGATTCTTAATAGTAGAATCAGTTGCTTGTTGCATTGCAAAATAGTCAATCATTAATGAATCGGCAATAAATAGTGGTCTACCGCCATAACGCTGTAAAACAGAAGAAAGCTTATTGTATTGAGTAAGAGTCAAGTTAGCACCTGATAATACATTTGCAGAAGGGATTCTACCAGAAGTTACTGCTGCATTACTCAATTCATTTACTTTGTCAAAATATAGGCGTACTTTTGCATTAGCGACATCTTTAACAAGTTTATTAAATTGGTCAACTGAATCTTTTACTAAATCAAGTGGCTCGTAATAGAAGCCAGTAGATAAATGAGTAGGTACAGCGAAGATAGATTTTTTACCTTCTACACGAACTAAATCTACACCTGAACCAGTTGCAGACCAAACAACTTTAGCTTTATTTTTCTGTGGAATACGAAGTTCTTTTAGATTTCCACGTTGTTCTTTAGATACAGTTGCAAACAAAGATAGAAGGTTTGTAACCATAGGTTTTGCAATTTGATCAGCTGTTTCTACTACTAATTGGTTAAATTGATGTAGAAGAGTAGGATCAGGATTAGCTGAACCATCATTAAACACTTTCTTAATATATGCTTGAATGTCAGTTGAGTCATTGTCTTCCATTTTGTTGAATACAACACGATTAAATAAGCCTTTAAGCTTAAGATTATCAAATTTCATAGTAAATACTCCTTTAATATGTAGTTATTTTTAATTAAATTAAGCTTCAATTACTTCAAGTCGTACCAATGGTTGACCTAAAGTATATTCAATATCTTGCTCATCATTCACAACTAAGAACTTTGCAGACGCAGTTTCATAATCAGCGTGTGTTCCATCATGAATTAAGAATTTCTTTGTTGCAGGGTCGAAGTGTGCAAATTTACCATTAGCTGGTTCACCAGTATATGCACTAGTATCGAAGCGAGTATACGCTTCTTCAAAAATAACAATTCTAGCACGTTCGCCAACTTCATTATAG
Organism: Cytobacillus kochii; assembly: GCF_020171845.1. GTDB lineage: Bacteria > Bacillota > Bacilli > Bacillales > Cytobacillaceae > Cytobacillus > Cytobacillus kochii. Next base: position 549,605 of record NZ_JAIVAM010000003.1, read on the forward strand.
AAGTCACCGATTGCTTCACCCATATAGCGTGTTTCAGGAGATGCAATTAAATAAGTTTTCTTAGTCACATCTGATAATTGTTTTACTGTTCTTTCACCGTTAGCATTGAAGCCCAATTCAACAGCTGTAAAGTTATCAATAGCAGCACCTTCTACAAGTGCGCCATTCGCAACTGTTTTTACTTTTAGTGAATTTAAATTACCTGTGGCATGTTTACCAACTTCTTGCATTGCTTTTAATAAACGACTTCCCATTATAAATACCTCCGTATTAATATATTTTTAGTTAGAATAACGACTTTCAAAGTCATCAGCAGCAGGAATTAAATTTTCCCTAATACTTGATAATTCTCTAAAAGTAGCAGACTCATTTTCTTTTTCATCAAGTGTAACCATATCCACTAGAATAGAATTAAGTTGAAGCTTTGCATCTTTTCCAGTTTCATCTTCATAAATTGCTTTCTTAACCAATTCTTGAATTTCTTCTTCTTTGAATTTTTCTACAGCACCAAGAGCTTCAAACTTAGCAGAATAGAATGTCTGTTTTTCTTCTAAGGCTTTCTCGAATGACTCTTTTTGCACTTGTTCTTGGAATGGTTTCAATTCTTCAACTTTAGAATTTAATTGAACAATAGTTTCAGATGCCTTATTAAACTTTCCTTCAATTTCTTCTTTAGATTCTTTTACTGAATTGACTTGTTTCTCCAAAGTTTCGATTTGCTCTTCTTTTTCATTCAATTGTGCTTGAATTTCTTCTGGCACAACTTCTTCCCAATTTCTTTTTAGGAATACTTCTTTCTTTGATTCAATATCGACAACAACTTTATCATTTTCATTTGTATAATTGTATTTGAAATATTTATCAAATGAATTGTCTTCATCCCAACTATATAAATTTGCAATGAAGTAATTTTCATACACATCTGCAATATAACTACATGTATTTTCACCTAAAGTAGGATCTAAACTATTGTAAATTAGTGAACGGATATCTCCATGTGATAATTCAAATACTTTTTTAAATTTCTCCATATTTTCACCTTCCTCATTTTTATCTTGAGTAATTGCTTCAGCTATTAATTTAGTAATCTTTGATTCATCATAAGCAGGGTAGATTTTTTTATGCTCTCCTCTGTCAGAAGAGTTTAGGATACAATTTCCTTCATAAACAAAGTTCAATACCTCCGTTATGCCATCTTCAACTTTATAACTGTCATATAATATTTCCATACTTGTAGAAACAGTAATTCCTTCATCAATCCATTCCTTCAATAACCCAACCACATTAGGAAATCTAGAAGTCCACAGAATACCTTTACCAGCTACCACTTCAACTTCATTTCCTTCTGAATCTGTAGTAGTTGTTATGTAAGCATCTTCAGTAAACACTCCAATAGGCATAGTACCCATTGTGACAATAGCATTACCAGTATCTCTATCTTTAGTTAGTTGCATTTCATGTCCACCGAGAGCATCGTCATTAGATTCAGTAGAAGATTTCTCATAATATTTTGCTACGATTGGCATACCATTTAGACTAGATAGAACTTTTTGCGCTGTTTCCTTGGCTATAAAAGCTTTATTGTGTGACACATTGAAATCATGCAAAAAAAACTCGACTTCTGATTTTGTTGGATTATCTGTATCAGAAATTGAGTTTAATTGAATTTCAAATATATGTTTTTTCTTCTCCAATTTTTTCACCTCCTTAAAAGGGGATAGAGGAGACTATGAAGGAACATTATTTCCATCATTGCTCTTACTTTTAATAGTGTTTTCATTGTCAGGGCTCTCCTCACCATTTCTACCTGAACTATCATTAGTCATGGTATGTGTGCTTTGGAATGGCTTAATCTTATCTTGTAATTTTAGTGTGTTAGTTTCATACATAGTTTGATCTAAATAAGAATCCCAAGACACATCACCAATTGCATCAACTACATGCTTTGTTGACCACCCTTTATCATTCATTTTCATTAGAATATCAATTTTCTCCTTAAGAGTGAGAGGAGGTTCTTTATCATATTCCATTTTAAAATTGTCTTTTTGTGAAGCAGGGAGGACTAAGTTAAACAATTTTAGATATACTTCCTGCTCAATATTTTCAAGCATGACTGACAACTTTTTATAAATGGTATCAAAATTTAATTTAGCGCTAGCGAAGTTGCCACCATCACCATTTAAAACTGAGCTTGAAATACCATATGCTGAATGAATATCACTGTTGATATGATCAAATTTCTTTCCATCTAATCCATCAGTTTTAATATCAGGAAAATTTAATTCGGCAAAGTTAGGAATAGTAACTACATTTACACCAGACTGACTATTTTTTTCTAAGGCTGCTTTTACACCAGTGTGTATTTTTTGTTTAACAGCCTTTGCGATATTTAAGTTTTCTGTCCTGTCATAATCTTTAGACCCATTTACACCAACCGTTAACACTGCTACAGCGTTAATAATTTTATTTGCAATAGAATGTTCAACGTCTTTCAACTTCTTCTTATGTAATACATCATATAGACCAGAAGTTACGATTGATGTACCTAGTGCTTGATTCCTTTTTAATGTACCTGTATTAACAACAAAGGTGATTTCTTGAGGTAATGCAAAATATCTATTATTAGTCGGATCTTTTAAATATTGCTCATATTCCTTCTTGGTGATATGTGGAGAAAGGTTCTTAAAATAGTTTTCTCTGGCAAATTCATTCATCTGATGAATCCAATCCATATCAATTACACATTGCCATTCACCTCTAAGTCTATATGCAGGGAAGACATATTTAACATTATCAAATATGAAAGGGTAGGGGGAAGTTTTATCTCCGAGCCACATCCCAACTAATGTTCCAGCAGCTGCATTTTGCTTAAGGATATCTCTGGTCAATCTTTTGTGTTTAACCTTATTTAGTGTTTTATTTAGTGTACCACTGTACTTCTCAGTGGTTTTACTCTTATCGAATGAATCTAATTTATAGTTAAGTGTAGGAAGTGATTCGATAAGTTCAAATAGCTGATGTATCTCACCTGAAGCAATATAATAATATTGTGCAATATCTTCAATCTCTTTTTGATGAGTATCAGGATTAGCAAAATATTTAACTAGAGTTTCTTTTTCAACCTCTTTAACAATTCCTTGTGAGAAGAGATTATCAACTATATTTGTCGCATAGGTAGACATATAATCTGTATATTCGCCTATTAACCTCTCATATTCTTCAGATTCAATATTAGTTTGAGTGTTATTTGTCATCAATTCACCTCCTGTAACTATTGTTATTTATATTAGGTTATTTTCAATTAAAAATAGACAAGATCATCATCTTCATCATAGGCAATACCAGTATTAAGTTTATTCTTTTGTTCAAGTTCTGAAATAAAAGCCATAGCATAAGCTAGACTTGTTACTCTGTCTCGTTTTGTAGACTTACTAATCCTTTCATACACAGTATTACCATGTGCTGTTTCTGCCTGTTTAATATTGCTTAATTCATTAATTAAAAAATCTGTATTAATGAAGGAGCTATATTCTTCTTGACTAATTTCACCAGATTTATAGAGGAAGTCTACTTCAGCTGAATTAACTAGTAATTTTAAGCTCTTATTTTCAAGAGATGCCTTTAAATATGTATACATTACATTGTTAAAATTATTAGTAGCTGCAACTTTCCTAATTAACGGAATTGCTCCTTTAAGCTGTTTTCTTTCATCGTCATCATCTGGTACAAGCGGAGGATACTCTACTGTTTCCCCTTGGTCATTTTTATATTCCCATGATTCGTCTAGTAGGGAAGGGAGGGGTTGACCATTACCACGAACATCTAATACTAATTTGATGGTATTTGGGAATTTGAGTAGTAATTCCCTTAGAAAGTTAGCTTGATCAGGTAAGGACATTCCGTTGTTAGTCTTAATGTAGACCAGCTCTTTATTGTAATTCCCATTAGGCTTTTCCTTGAGTTTGATTACAACTGTACTAGCATTATCACTACCATATGCTTCAGATAAAGCGACATCGTGTGAAATAACATAGGAGACTTTCGATTTTTTAGGTTGTTTTATCTCAGCTCGTTCCATTATTCTGCATGAATCTGTTAAATCATAAGGGAAAAAGCTCTCATTTGAATTTCCAACAAACACTGCTTCGTATTCATATGCGAATTTATCTCTTGTCATTGAAGGTTTGTTTTTCTCTTGCATGATATCATCTTCATAGTAGATCCCAGCATTAACACCGACTTGATAGGGGAGAGTACATACAAAATAATCCTTTTTACCTTCTAACATTTTATTGTAGTGATTTGTGAATCTATCATAAAGACTGCAATTTTTTAAATAGGCGCTTGATATGTAAATAATTTTTCCTTTTTCTACAGGGAGGTCATTGCCATACTTCATTGAAAGGTCAATCATTGTTTGTCTTTTTGTCTTAGTCATAGGAACTAATATTTCTTCCATGATTGAATCTTTTACTAATCGTGCTTCATCAATTAAAAGTTGGTGGAAGCGCCAACTACGAGCAGATTCACCATCGTGTCCAATTACGATAGCACGCACCTCTGAGCCATTTTTAAAGTGAACAACACAGTCATCAGAATTTGTTTTAATATTAACTATTTCTCTAGCTACATTTTCATTTTTAAAAAGCTCACCTTTAATTTTCTGTATAATTACATTTCTGGCTTGTTGACCCTTACCAGAAGCAATACCAAGCTTAATCCCTTTATACAAAATCGCAACACAAATAAAAAAGACCGCTGATAAGTACGATTTTCCCAAGCCTCTTGATGCAATAAACATACTTTCTTTGTGTCTTGCCATTGATCGTAGAATAAGCCTTTGGAAAGGATAGAGATTTATTTTAAGAATATCTACAGCAAATTCATCAATATGATGCCTATAATATGAAATGAATTTTCGCCATGCTTCAATGTTTATTGTTTCTCGTTTCTTTGGATCGTAACTTAATGGGTTGTCGGTGTTATAAACAGAAAAATCTTTAATACTTCTGCTAGTTTGACTGAAATTGTTGTAAGAAGTCATTTTATACACCTAAAGCGACTTATAGATGTGTTGGAAGTCATCTATAAGTTTGTCGTAATTGTCTTTATCAAGGTCATTTTTATGTTCATACACAAATGTTTCTGATTCGACCATCTCAACGATTTGAGAAATTGAGCCCATACCCACGTCTGTAATTCCTCTTTGGCTTTCAGAAAATTTAGCGGATTTTGATAGTGTGTCAAATATACCTTTAGCCTCTTTGTATCTCTTGTCTGCTCCACTTACCCCATCTTGCATCTCTTGAAAACATTTATCCATATGTAGACTAGCTTTTGCAATTTTCTTTGCGTAATCTCTGTGGCTTAATGTTACTATTCTAAAGTCACGGTCTAGTCCTTTCAGATATTCTTCCAAGTAGTCAATTTCAGAGGGGAGATAGTACCCCAACCAACTTCTACTGTATATTTTTTCATCATTAAGATAGGAACTATCGTCACTTTTTGTATGAATTACACTTGCCATATCTTTATGGCCTTCAAAATCACTGTCGTTCCAGGATAAGAGTCTATAATCTTTAGTGTTAACTAATTTCATATATTCTCCTAGCATGTTATTCTGCTTACATGCAGAATCATATAGCTTCTGAATATATGGCTTGTCAATCCTTCTCAATAAATCTAAAAAACTTATAAAGTCATTATTTTTTATGTGGTCTTGCATGCAAGATTTGCATATATGCAATCGTTCTGTAGCTTTATGAAAGGTTGAAAAAGAAGTGTAGAAGTCTCTATTTAAAATCCTTTCCTTTCCGCAACTAGTGCATTTAAATCTTTCTTCAGATTTATCTAAATTCAAAAAATCACCTCATTTTTTCAAAAAAAATAAAACTCCTTATTCAACGTTCACTCTTAATCGTAGACAAAGTGAACGCTGTAGTAAGAAGTTTTATGATTATTTATCCTATTCTCCTTCGGTAGGAGGATTTTCTAAATTTACAATTCTCGATACTAATTCATTCCACATACTCTCACTAACTGTGAAAGCAGGAAGCTTACTAGTTACTGCTTTATTTAAAACTGTTGCAGTAATCCCTCTAGCGGTAGTAGCTGTTCCTGCTAATGCTTCTGCTTCTGACATAGTGCTCAAATTTTGATTTGATGTTCCAGCCCCAATTACACTTCTTGCAGATGATTGATCAATAGCTTCTAATAATGATTTTCCAATTTCAGTAGCATCTGCAATTTGTTCAGAAGTATGAGTGTGATCAATATCAGCTTTATTTTTCATACTATTTTCCAATGAAGCTTGTGTTACTAATTCAATATCAGGCATCATTAATTCACCTTTCTTACGTAAATTTTACTATCTGAACCAAACACTAGAATAGAATTAGAGTTTTGTTCTGAATAATAAACTTTTGAATTATCATCTACGAATAAATTTTCTTGAGGAGTGTAAATAACTTTTCCATCAATAAATTGAATACTTTTTACTCCGTCAGAAGTTACTTTCCCATTGATAAAAAAGCTATTACCCCACATTGTAAGCACCAATCCAATTATAAGTAATTCCATCTTCAGAAATCTTAAAAGAATGGATAGGGCAATCAAAATGATCAATGGTAAACCCTTGATTCTCTCTTAAATAGATAACTGTTTCATCATTTACTTTGATAGTGCATTTTTGATCATTCATAAATGAAAATTTATAAAATGAGTATCTTCCAATTGGAGTGGAAGAGTGGGAGGGGATAATTTCTTTATTGTTCATACTAGTTTCCAAGGAACTACTAGCCATATAACCAATTCCTCTTGCCATATTCTCACTTCCTTATATCATTCATCAAAGTCAATATCATTACAAATATCTTCAATGTCTTGGAGATATTGTCTTGTTTTATCTAATAGAAATTGCTTATATGACCAATTTTGCACATCTAAAAAGAAATCCATTAGAATCTCATCTAATGGAACATTTCTATCTAAATTATATTTGATCATTTCAGTATAATCTTCAACAATTTCTTCAGCTGTCTCACTATTAGGTGGTACTATTAGAACGTTTGGATATTCTTCCATGCCATTTACCTCCGTTAATTAATAGAAGAAGGGGAAAGGGGAGGTTTACAAATCATGCAAAGTGTCTGAACAACATTTATCACAGAAATCTTCGCAAATGCCTTCACAATCATCTGAATATGAAACTTTTTTATTAACTTCCTCTAACAAATACTCAACTACAGCTATGTCTTTTGTTTCTGATACTAAATTAAACAAATGATTTTTCAGTTCATCTTGTGTAGTTGAATCTTTTACTCTATGAAAATACTCATTTACTAAATAACAATTTGTACATTCCAGTTCTTCTTCGTGTAAATTAGTAACCTTTGGCATTTATTTCTCCTTTGATATGTGTTTATTTTTAAATATAGTATATTGCTTCAAGATGAAAAGGGGAGTATTCAAACATCTGAAATCTTTTATGTGATCCAACAAAACCGTTATCCTGATGCCAATCATCTGTTTTTCCTTTGGTTGAGAGAGTTCTAACTAGAATCCCATATTTATCTTTAGCAGCTTCAGCGTGTAGGTGACCAGTATGAACTTCAACTACTTTACATCCAGCCATCAATTTACCAAAATCACTAAAGAAATTTTCATGAATTCTGTTTGCTCCCTTGTGGCCATGAGAATACCCAATAAAAACATCGTTCCAAACAAATGCTTTTCTCATATCTGTTTCTGTATCGAATGACACCTCTGGAAATTTAACCTCTAAAGTTTTAACGAATGCCCAACTCATAGATTCATCATGATTGGCGATAGAATAGCTGCATTCTACTTGTCTAGCGCTGTTTTGTGCAACAGTAATCAATTCAACATAAAATCTAAAAGCATCTTCCCATGCCTTAGTCATGTCAACTTTTTCTATTACTGTTCCACTTGCTGTTCTACCATAAAAATCAGAGTTATGCAGAAGATCCTGACCCAAAATAAAGAAGATAGTATCCCATTTTTTACTTCTGATTTTTGTAATGATTTTATCTCTAACCTCTAAATAGTTTTCATATGTATTTACACCAAAATGCATATCAAATAGAGGTATTTCAAGCAAACCGTCTCCATCACTAATAATATGATGCTTAAACTCTGGTACGATTTTTTCTTTAGCTGACTCTAAAAATTTATCAACATCAAAACCAGTAACTTTCGGTTTAACTGTAATCTTACTTGAATATAAACATTGGACACCATCTTGCTTACTGTAAACATTCCAAATATTATTCCTTGCACTAACTAAATCCCATTCTTTCTCGCTAAAACCGTGTGCTTTCAATAGATAAATTGGGTCTTTTTCTTGAGTTGCTGACATTTTAATTAGTTTGTCAGATTTATAAGAGCCATTTGCCATAATTTCAGTTGATTCTTTATATGTAATAGATTCTTCTTCATTAAGTTTTTCAACTTCCTCATTCTCAATGAATTCTTTATAAGCATAAGATTTCTTTCTCAAATGATCAGAGCTGCAATTTAACTCAAACATTTCAACTATCTCAGACCAATCTAAATCATTTTCTTTATTTAATTTATCTACACAAAGCCTAACCATATGTCTAAAACGACTTTCACCTTGTTGACGCTCAATGTTCTCCATAGATTAGAGTTCTTCCTTAACAGGTAGTTCTTTTTCTTCTTTAATGGAGACAGTAATATTCTTACCGTCAAAATCTCTTAGTTGCTCTAAGAAATCGTATGTATATTCAGCTTCCTTCGCTTGCTCAACAATTTCCATAGTATCTAAATCAAAAGTACCTCTAATGTTAACCTGATTAACTTTTTTACTTGCCATCTATTATTCCTCCTCGATATCCTTATATGTTTTTTATGATTACCATTGTAATTCGTCAGCTTTTCTAGAAATTCTACCCCTGAAATTTCTACTCAGTTCACAAACGGAAACGTAATCTTCACCTGTAAAATGCTCAATATAAGCATTAAATCCACTCTTAGATGGATCAGGTAAATCACATTGGCCAGTATGACCTTCCACGATAACTGTACAAGTATCATGAATTCTGGTTAATATTTTCTTTAATTCTCCACGAGTGAAGTTTTGACTCTCAGAAATAATAACCACACAATCTTTAATATTTGTACCCCTAGCAAAGATATGAGACTTGGGGTAAACCCATACAGTACCATTCTTCTGATTGTCGATATTGTTCTCGCTATGTATGACTCTTTCAGGTTCTTCACCAATTTCCAATAATGCGTCTTTTAATGGTTGAAGATACTCCATCTCTTTTTCTTGTTGATTTCCTGGGCGAAATCCCATTTTTTTCTCTTCAACTGGTGCAAAAATATAAATCAAATCTTTTCCTAATAATTTTGCACAGGCAACAGCTAATGTTGTTTTACCACTGCCACTCGGTGCATTCACAAAAGTTAAACTTTTATCAAATATAGAATCTACATAAATTCGTTGCTCATTAGTTAATTTAGGTTCAAATCCAAATAATAAACAATCATTAGGTAAAGGCATATGTAACCTCCAATATTAAAATAGGGGAGGGAAGACCCCTCCAACATTTAATTATTTATTTAATTTTTCTTTAATATGAGCACTCGGCTTTACTTTTAGATTATTTCTAGCAGCGATTTCTATTTCTTCGCCAGTTTGTGGGTTGCGGCCTTTACGTGCTGCGCTCTCTTTAACTACTAATTTACCTAACTTACCCAATGGAAACTCACCATAATCAACTAGACCTTCTTCAATAACAGCTACAAATTTGTCTAAAAGTGCAGTTGCATCTTTTTGTGGAATATCAAAATGTGCAGCAATTAATTTTTCCTTTTCAACTTTTTTCATAATAGAACTCCTCCTAATATCCTTTTGTATTAAGTTAATTGCAATTAAAGCTATTTTATAAAGTATTTTTTAGTGGTGGTATGAACTACGCCACTGTTATCTGAGTATATGTATGTTTTGATTACTTCTTGTTTATCTTCTTTTGTCTTGCTCTCCTTGTTCATGACACAGCCATTCCTCCTTAGATTATTATAAAAAGAGGGAAGTAGCCATGATATTTGTACTTGAGCTTTTTCTTCCTTTAGGGGTTATTACGGGAAACGTTCAACAAACGTTGGTATATCAGTGTTTAAAAGAAAAACAAAAATTGAATTCAAGGTGAAATACCGATAAATCAACCTTCACAACAATTAAAAAACGGTAGTACCTTTGCTCGTATATTTTTCTTTGTTGGTGTGCCATTTTTTACGCTGTCTTTCTTTTTCTTTCTTACTGTAGCACTTCTTGCAATATTTTGTATTTCTCCCTGTTATTTCTATCCTTGTACCACAATTGTTACACTGTTTGGTTTGGGCTAAGTTATGTCTTAAGTGTTCCAATAAAATATTTCCATAGCAATCCCAAAGTGTGGTTTTTATTGAAGCGTTTGTTTGTTTATATAAATATTCGACTAATTGATTGACGATTTTATCTTCTTCAATGAAAGAGCTGTTTAATTCATTTCTTATGTAGGTATCAATATAGAAACCATCATTTTTATGATCATTCTTTTTAATTATCCACTTTTTACTTCTGTCTAACTTTTTATATAAGTTTACTAAACTCTTATTTGTATAAACAACATCTTGATTCATTAGATTCTTATAGTCAAACTCTCCTGCAATATCTTTAAATTTTATTCTCTTATTTGGAATAACCTTTCTAAGTTTGTTAATAGTGCTATCATTAATCGGTTCAACATTTTTTCTTTCTTTTCCTTTAGCTTCTATGAAGAAAAAGGGGACTTTGCTTTTTATGTATTCTTTAATTACCTTATCTACTTTCTCAGGTCTCTTAGGCATATAAAGCGTCTTGGCGAAATCTATTATGTAGTTATTTTCAGCAGTTAGCCATTTAACCACTCTTAAATCTATGTTCTCACTATTGAAAACTTTAGTTATATTGTTACTCACTTCACCAATGTTGGCTTTAAATGCTAATACTAGACTTTCATATATCTTATCATTAGTGATTATCTCAGGTTTTGCGACTCCCATTTCATAGAAGAGGGGGAGGACACCTTTCATATTCCTTTCAGCGATACTAATAAATAGCTCATCCTGAATGACCAATGCTTTATCCCCATCATTATCAAACTGAAGAATCCGAGAAATTGGATCGTGAATACTAGTGTAAATACCATCTGTAATATACCATTTTTTATATTCCTCAGAAAGCGTATTTTGTCTAATCGCATGCTCTTTATAAAGATGGGGACTTCGTAAAATATCCAGTTTACCAGTTTCATAGATTTTGCAGAAAGCTTCCCCATTCTTAAGTAATCCAGAAGGCTCTTTTTCTAGAAAAAGTTTTTCGCAAAATGCATAGAGGTCTGGAATCAAAAAGGTATATTTTCCATTTATTTTTAACTTCCCAGATATAGCATCATTTATCATTGATTTTTTCTTATCCTTAATAACTTTCTTAGAATATGTATCATTAAGGAGTTCAGGATAAAGCAACAAGGCCTTTTGGAAATGACTCTTATTTTTATTGGATTCTGTTGCACCTAATACCCTTAGCATTGTTTCTTTGTCAGATCCTAATCTTTCAATATCTCTTATTGTTGGTTCAGCAAGCATAGCTAGTTCTTCTGTTGTAATATCAGTTAATGTTTGCAGCATTTGATAATTGAGTGTTGCATCTGCTCCAACATCTTCTTCGTTCAGTTTGACAGCTTGACACTTATATTTTTTAAACCGTGTCTTATAATCTTGCCAGTCCTCATAAAATTTTTTCATTTTAAATTGTGATGCTGTAAATATGTATTGGATATCATCCTTTATGATATCCCATTCTTTACCATAAATATCTTTTACTTTTGATGCTCCAAATTCTACTGCAAATTTATCAAATGGAAAGGGAACTAAAAGGCCTTTTACATAAGGAAGGCGCACCATAAATGATTTTTTGCTTTTCTTTGGAAGAATCATTCCGCAACCATCAGTATGTTCAATAGCAACACTCATTTCTTGAGCAGTAATTTCATAAGTTTCTCTGTCTATGTAGTCGAACATTGCTTTTACGTTAGTCTCAAGATCTGGAACTACTATTGCCTTATCAATATCAAAATTAGACCACTTTTCTGATGCTGAGGCTGTAAGAGCTTTATAAGCCAGCAGTTTATTTACATTCATACCACCTTTTTCATTGATTTCAGATAATGATAATCCACAGGTTAAAGATGGCTCGTGTTTTTCCCAAAGTGACTCTTTTATAAAAACAGCTTTTTTAGTTCTAATTTGTCCTGCGCTGGATGAAAAGTATGTGTATTTCTCTCCATCATATATGAATCCATCATTTATTAATTCTTTTAATACTTGATAATAATAAGCTCTCACAACAAGCATATCCAGTGATACTTTATCCACTTTCATTCCTATAGTCCTTGTTAGCGCTGAATCAAACATACCTATAATATGATTCTTTTTCAGGCTGTCAGTTCGCAACTCTCTAATTCCCTGGTGTGAGTCCAAAAGGCGAATAAGCTTTTCTTTATTCTGCCTTATTGCAGCTGTAATTCTTTTCAACGCAGTTCTTAATTGTGCTTTTCTATTAGTGAGAGATGGAGATTTATCGGTTTTAATTATTTCTTTTTCAATTTTTTTTAGTTTGTTCTTAATTGATTTTTTTAAAAGATGAAATTTTAATAATTTATTGTGCACTAAATTTTCTTTATCAGTGTAAAAAGAGCTGGTGTCCAAACTATATATGAAAACTTGCTTATCTAAACCTTTAGCCATTCATTTCCTCCTATTTCAATTCTAAGCTTAATTTCCCTAATAATAATCACAAAAAACTAATATGAAAATATAGGGTAGAGTATTTATAACCAAAATATATGTATGTATTTATTTTTAATTAATTATTGGCTTTTCTAGCCTTAGACATTCTTTCAGACAATTTTTGTTTCTGTTCTTCTGACAATACTCTTACTTTTTTCATTGATACTTGCTTTTCACTCAATATTCCTGAAATGGCAGTGGGGCGATCACCATCTTTATCTACAACAGTCATTTCACCTAGTTCCATTAGTTTTCTAATGTGTTTTGGTATAGTTGAGTAAACTTTCCATTCTCCAGTTTCCACTTCAAATACTAAGCATGTTTCTTGTTCTTCACGACTATAGTTTCCCACATACAACCCTCCTTTCTAATTAGTAACTCTATATTAAGTTAATTATAATTAAAAGTAAAGTTATTTTTGAAGCGAGGGATAAACTTTTATTCATCTTCATCTATGTATTCAAAAAGTTCATCTACAGTACAGTCTAAAATATAGGCAATCTTAAAAGCTGACTCTAAGGTTGGCATAGATCTTCCATTAACCCAACTATTTAAAGTTTGTTTTGTTACATCTAATTCTTCGCACAGTTCTTTTTGTTTTTTGTTAAGTTCTGCGAGTTTCACCTTTATTCTTGGTTTTAACAATATAATCACTCCAAATTATCCCTCCATATAAATATACATACATAGCTTTATTATAGCAATTTTATCATAAAAGTAATGATTATAGGTTAAAAAGTAATAAAAATTCTTTCATTTGTACTTGCAATATTTTCATATAAGCCCATATAATTACACTAGGATAAACAATTATCCATGAATATCATTAAATATTTTCAAAGATTTTTATTTATGGAGGTGGTAAGGTGAACTATTTTAACTCTATTGTTCAAAGTTTAACCATTACAGATTTAAAAATACTTGGGATTCTTCATGATCAAAATATCGATGTGAAATTCAAAGCTGTAAAGAAGAAGAAATTGAAAGAAGAGTCACTTTTGTCAGAGTCAAACTTTAGGAAGTCTCTCTACAGATTAGACGCAATGCAATTTATTGAATTGGTAACAGGGGAAAAAGATCACAGAGTATTCATAAGCGATATAGGAAAAGAAGCTTTACGAATTTCATTATCTGAGGAGGCAATTTAATGTACGGATTTATTGGATTAGGAGCAGCTGGAGGTAACTTAGTCGATGAAATGGCTAAGAAAGGTTATCCATCTATTGCAATCAACTTCTCAAGTAGCGACCTAGATTCACTAGAAAGCGTTACTGATAAACTGAAATTAGTTGGTTCAGAAGGTGTAGGGAAACAAAGAGAGAGAGCAATGGCCTTGATGCAAGACAATTGGGAATCAACTATTGAATTTGTAAAGCAAAAACTGTCTAAGCCTTCAGTTGATGTAATCTTTGTTTGTTTTTCAACAGCAGGAGGAACAGGCAGTGGTCTAGCGCCAATATGTATCGAACTCCTAAAAGGAAGTATAACAAATAAGACAATTGTAGCTGTTCCAATTTTACCTGACACAAAAGAATTTACTGCCAATCAAATGAACACACAAGAGGCACTTCTTCAATTATCAGAATTAGATACTTGTGTTCTACCCTTGGATAACCAATCATTTATAGCTAATCATGATAGCAATATCCCAAAAAATGAACTTTTTCAAAAGATAAACTCCGAATTTAGCAATTTATTAACTAAGATTGACCAATGTACTTACAAAAAATCAAAGTTCGGTATTCTCGATAAAAGGGATGCTCATCAACTGTTTTCAACTAAAGGTATTATGGTTATTTCTCAAACATCGTTAATTGATTTAAACAACCTAGTTCTTTCAGTTGATAATTTTACTATCAATATTCAAAAGTCTTGGAAGAAGACAATATTTTCTCCTATTCAATTTGAAAAGATAATTCGAGCTGGGATAATCTTTGAAGGAGATGAATCAATGCTTCAATTCCTCAGATACGAGAAACTGTTTGATGCGTTTAAGAATCAACCTTTAGAGCTATTTGAGGGTTATTACACAGAAGGGAAAGGGAATGTAATATGCATTCTGTCTGGTTTAAATTGGATCTATAATAGAGTAGAAGAAATAGATGTAATTATTGAAAAACACAAATCAATTGAGCATGAAGTAAAACCACGCTACACATCAAAACACATTGGAAAAACAGAAATGATTAACACCATTTCAAAAAACGTTAAACAAGAAAAGAAATTTAACGCAATGGATGTCCTAGCAAAATACAATACTAGATAACTATTTTTCAAAAATAAATAAGATGATTTTTAGATTACCCAAATCAATTTATAACATTACCCATTATCGTTACCCACCTTTATTTCTGGAATGGGTAATTACCAAAGCAACGGGTAAAGAAAATTTACCTACAATGAAAAATGGGTAATAATCAACAATATTACTTTTTTAGGAAAGTAGGCTCAACTATGTATAAGATAACTTCTAAGTATGGTCAACAAGAAATCTTTAGAAATTCCCCTCACAGTGGAATAGATTTCAAAATGGAAACTGGAACACCATTAAAATCTATTCGTGAGGGGGATGTTGTTGGGGTATTTGACTATGGAGATTTAAATGCAGGTAAATGTGTGAAAATCAAATGGGTAAATGGTGAAACAGCAATATATGGCCATATGAATGACTTCAATGTTGATAAAGGTCAACATGTGTATCCTGGAGATTTAATAGGTCATTCTGGCAATACAGGATATTCAACTGGAAGCCATTTGCATTTCGGTCTAAAAGATGAGAGTGGTCAAATTATTGATCCCTCAAAATATATTGCAGATATTCAAAATATGAATACTGAAGGATTAACATTGTTAACTAATAATAAACTGTCATTATTTGATTATTTTCAACAACATATGGATTTTATTAATTCTGCCCTTATAAATTTAAAAGTGAACTTAGTAACTATATTTACATCATCTGATTATTTTCCAATCATACAATTGACTAAGAATTTGTTGAAGTTTTTCTTTTTCGATGTCTAGTCGCTCAAAATCAAGATGAGATAATTTGTCAAACTCAATTTCCCAAGCCATTCTTTCATCTGTAAACCATCCAATATTCTTATCCATTCTATTTCCTCGGATTCCTATTATCTTTTGCACTATCCATTATTTCATCAAATAATTCATCTGATTCGTCTTTTTTTAGTAAAGTCAATTTTTTGTCCTCCTTATATGATTACATTCATATCATTAACAAAAGGAGATGAGTGTATACATGGAAAAACATATTGAGATTCCCATTTATCTAAGAGAAGGAATTTTAAAGGACATAGATAACTATATTATTTACCAAAAGTCCAAAACATTAAATTTTCAAGATTCACAGAGTACCTATGCTTCTGTTGAACAATTTGTTGTTGGGTGTGTTTGTCATTATTTGAAACAATTAAAATATCAAGAAGATTTATCAGGTTACACTGATTTAGGGAAGCCATATAAACTCAAGAATAAATTCAGAGATTATATGGATAAAAAAGGAGTTATTCCAGCAGATTTAGCGAAGAAAACTGGCATTGGAGCATCTAATATCAGTCTTATCCTTAAGAATAAAAATCAGCCTTCATTGGATTACTTTTTAAGAATATGGATTGCTCTTGAGTGCCCTCAACTGGATAAAGTTCTATATAGAGAAGTTGAAAAATAAAAACTTTTATTTTAAAAGTTGAATAGGACAATTTTCTACTTGAGTATCAATGAATATATTAAAGTATCAAGATAAGGAGTGATTTGAATGGGGATCGGCACAGTATTTGTTGTAGGTTCTTTAGTTAAAATAGCATCTGTTTGTTGCATAGGGTTGGGAACAACTTCTTTTATAAAGTTTTTCCATGATTACGAGTTAAAATTTAAAAAGAAAGGTGATTATAATGCAACCAATCAAGGTGAATCTTTGCGTGAGAAAGCCCAAAAATTATCTTAATTATCATTTATCAACTTTCTACCTGAATGAAAATTTTACAATGGGGTTAGTAAAGGAGGTGGAAAATCTCAGCCCCAAACAAAGAAAATACATCAAGAGGAATATTCAGCTATTCATTTCAACGACAGCAAGTTTTCTAACATTGTCATCAAAGTCAATGGCAAGCGCACAAATTACACATTCGGAGCAAGTAATCACAGGGATACCAACAGAGCTTCTACAAACGACACAAGAATTAATCGGTTTGGCAGTAGGAAGTTCAGTATTACTAACTATTTTACTTTTGATTGGAGCAGGTACTTTAAGACAGTTCAGAAAGAAAAAAGAAGCTTCAGAATGGACAGTAGACATAATAAAAGGGTTCATTCAAATAATGATCGCAACACCACTCGTTTTCATTCTTTATTATCTAACAACCATCATTTTAGGAAACTTCGCTCAATTCTCCCAACCATTTCAAGGTTAAGTAAAGCTTCAATTCTCCCATTCGCTGTTATGACTTCATCCTTTCTATACTCAGGCATAGCAAAAGCAGCCACTTTAAAAGATACTTTATTTGAACAAAAAGGAATACTCACTAAAGACTTCTCAGGTGAAGACAAAACAACCTTTCTCGGAATAGGTGAACTAATAAATAATTTAACTATCGCAATAAACTGGCTAAAAGATATCAAACAACATATCTACGACTTCTCCATTGATATATTTTCCTTTGTTTTTGAAATGTTAATGGTCATAGGATTGCAAACGCCTAGCTTTATATTCAACAATCCCTACACCATAAACACAACAGTGACTTTTTCCTTAATATCAATTAGCATCATCATCTTACTCACTATTTACGAGTCTATCATACAAATGTTTAGTAAAGTTTCTAAAAAAAGTTACACTCCTTTTATGAAAATAATGAAAAGGCTGCCTATAGCAATAGGAATTTCAGGATTTGCTCCTTTTCTATTCCAACAAGCATTTAAACTCCTAAATAAAATAACAAGAGGTATCACTGGCTTAGGGGGGAACATCTTTAAACAGAACAATTTTAGTGAAATCATATCATTAAGTGGAATAGATGTGCTTGGTATGGTTTTGTTTGACATTGTTGCTCTTGGTTTGATTATTCCTATCCTATTACAAGGAGGGAGAAGATGGTGGGATTTATTTTGTCTATGCGTAGCAAGCCCCCTAGCATTAACTGCATGGATATTTGATAGGCATCGGCACATGTTTAATATATGGTTTAATTCCATCAAGCGTCTTTCTATGATCCAATTAGTTATTGCTACTTTTATTGTCTTAATGGGATTATTTTTATATGGTGCACGATTTATAGCTGCGGATTTATGGGCTATTAAAATATTGATTATTCTTGGTGCATTATATCGAATTGCGAATCCACCTAATTTTGTAAAATCTTACACGAGAGGCGAGCAAGATGTAGTAGAACTTTTCGATAGCTATAAAAAGACAGCTCAGGGTGTTTATAATACGGTCACACTTAAAAACCTAAAACCTTTAAATTTCTACAGAAAACAAAAAACACTAGCAGCAACAAAGACCGCATTAAGAATGAAGCATGGTAAAAGATTTGTAGATAATTTAATCAAATAAGGAGATGATTCTCATTTATTTAAACAAAATCATTAATAAAACTCCTTTAGTAAATAAAAGTAACAACTTCTATCAAGTGAACGATATGGCAGACATATTAGAAAGGATTTTATCTTCTAGATACATCGGTAATGGAGTGTATTCTGTTGAACAGGTGAAAGCAGGAGAAGAGATTGTTAACTTTTTAATGACACCAAGTTTTGATAAATATCCATATAAAGCAGCAACTAGTACTTTAGAAATTGAAGAAAATACTAATATCTTTTCCTTGTCTTTAAACAGTCCAACATTTCTACCTTTAGACATAAATCAAAAATTAGATTTACTAAAAGAGCTTGCTAATTTAGATGATGACTCGTATATTCAAATTTTATTTTGTAAGAGAACTGACAATTGGAGAGTCCCACTTATAAATAAATACGAGGCTTATTTAAAGGGTAATACCAATCCCCTAGACAATACACTGTTATGCAATGTTCAAACTAAAGTAATTAACTTTTTGTCCTCTGTGACAGGTGTAAATGAAACAATAGATGAGATAGAAGAAATAGAAAATAAAATATTGCAAGACGGTTTTAGAATTGAAGTTAGATTAGTGGCCAGCGATTCGGTTGTAAAGAATGTTAACGAATCACTTAAATCAATAACGCTATTCAATTCTGCTCAATTTAATCAAGTAGAAACATTGGAATACGCACCTTATTTACAATCTAGATCCTTTAGACATGAATCAGTTGATATTATCTTTTCTAAGCAAGAGCTTCTTCTACTATTACAGAAAGAAACTACTTTTAAACCTATTACTAATAATTCAAGCATAAAAGCAATCAATTCTACACCACAAAATAATAGTGCGCTTCAAATATTAGCTGATCCACCGCCCCAACAAATTGCAAATGAATCAAAAGAGAAATTGCTAAATCAAGGTCTAAAAAGAATAAAGCTAATAAAACAAGATTTGAAAATTAAGGAAATTGTTAAGTCAGCTAGTGTTCAAATCATAAAAGCCTATATTCCAAAAGATAAAGCTTATAGTAACTTTAAAAACAAAATTGAAGATATTAGAGCAGCTACAGGTAATCAAAATATTACTCTCGAGATAGGAGATGAACCCGATATCATTAACTTTTGTTTACCACAGGATCAACAACACCCAATTTATCTTAAAACTTTTTTAGAGAGCCCTCAATTTGAAAAGTTTAAGCAGGATAATGAGCTACCTATTATCATTGGAGAAAAAACAGACGGAAAACCCTTATTTGGCTCACTGACTAACTTCAGACATATGCTAGTATCAGGAACTAGCGGAAGTGGTAAGAGTGTATTTGTAAATACAGTTATAACTACACTGTTGCTTTCTGTTCCGTCTGATCGACTTAATTTATATCTGATTGATCCTAAGTTTGTAGAATTATCAGTATATGAAACATTCCCTCAAACTAAGAAACTAGTCACCGATATGATGGATTCATTAGTGCTATTAAATAAAATTTGCATACAAATGGATAAACGATATGAATTATTTAAGGAGCAAGGTGTAAAAAACATTCAAGATTACAACCAAAAAGAAGATAATCGTATACCTTATATGGTTATTGTAATTGATGAGTTTGCAGATTTAATGATAACAAATAAAACAGTAGAAAACTATATTATAAGGATTGCTCAAAAAGGTAGGGCAGCAGGCATACACCTTATTTTAGCTACTCAAAGACCATCAGTTGATGTAGTAACAGGATTAATTAAAGCAAACATGCCTGTTAGAATTTCATTTAAGGTAGCATCTGGCACAGATAGTCGAACTATACTTGATAAAACAGGGGCAGAAAAATTAATGGGAAAAGGAGATGGGATAGCTAAAATAGAAGGCTGCCTGAATGAGTTAGAAAGGTTTCAAGCGCCTGTTATATCCATGGACAGTGAAGAAGAGGGGAGAATATTTGAACAATTGTCTAATTATTTTTCAGAGTTGCCGACTTCAAAGGATGAAATAGACGATGTAAGAATATTGACTCCCATAGAAAAGTTAAAAGCACATATTGCTCAAACTGGTGAAACAAGAATCAGCGAGTTACAAAAAATGATGGGTATACGAATAAATGATGTTAGCAATCTTGTTAAGGAATTAGTTCAAGAAGGGTGGCTTCAAAAAGAAGGTAGGGGATATAAATTAATAATAAGCGAAGAAGAACTCGAAGAATGGAGATAAAAAACCTCTATTCTTTTTTCTTGTCAACTTGTTGACATTTAATTATAAATAACTTAATATAAATTTATCAAAAGGAGGTGAACACGATACTAAGCGGTAAAGAACTAAAGATTAAAAGAATCATAGCTAACAAGAAAGCTAGTGATATTGCTAAATACCTTAACGTACATAAGAGTTACATAAGTAAACTAGAAAAAGAAACAAGAGACATACCTATACACATATATGAGAAATGGTTGGACTATTTTAATTGAAAATAAATTAATATAAGGGGTGTTGAATTGACTGGATTAATTAACGTAACAGCACAAGTCAGTAGAGAACTATTCTATAATCAGGAAGATATGTATGGAGTATTCGCATTTAGGTTAATCAAAGGCTCAGAATTCATAAACATAGACAGGAACAATTTTGTAGTATCTGGTAATTGCCATTCTCTAGTTGAAGGGAAGGAATATAATTTCACTATAAAACCCAGTTGGAGTAAGAAGTATGGGGATGGTTATGAATTCGTTGAATTTGAAAAGCAAAAGCTGAATACAGTTGAAGATCAAAGAGAATATTTAAGACAGATATTGCCACCATCTGAGGT
Organism: Cytobacillus kochii; assembly: GCF_020171845.1. Taxonomy (GTDB): domain Bacteria; phylum Bacillota; class Bacilli; order Bacillales; family Cytobacillaceae; genus Cytobacillus; species Cytobacillus kochii. Next base: position 570,836 of record NZ_JAIVAM010000003.1, read on the forward strand.
TAATAGTTTAATAGCAGCTTATCCTAACGAAAAATTAGTTGATTTAATCAAAGAAGGCAATATTGATATTAATTTACTAAACGGAATTAAAGAGGCTAAGTTAGAGAAAATAACTAGTCGAGTTCTAATGTATGAAAATCTGCAACTGGCCTTAATTGAATTAAAAGGGTTAGGTATTACCATGACTGCACTTCAGAGACTTGTTTCTCATTTTGGTTCTGAAGCTTTACTAATCGATAAGATAAAAGAAAATATATATGTCCTTACTGAAGTTGATTTGTTTGGATTCTTAAAAGTAGATGAATATGCTATGAAAAGGGGAGACAGTTTAGTTTCATCTTACAGAATTAAAGCTTGCTTTGAACACATATTGAAAGAGGTAGAAAAAGATGGTCATAGTTGGATTGAATTAGAAGATGCTATAAGGAGAGCAGAGGAACTACTGAAAATTGACACAGAATTAATTGTAGACTTCATCAATAAACTCAAAGACAAACCAGGAAAATTTCATTTGGATTTAAACAGGTTCGCTTTGAAAAAGAATTTTTACTATGAGAATGAAATTAAGAAAAAGTTGGATATATTGCTTAAGTCATATCAACCGAGTAAAGATTTAATTAATATCGAGTTAATTGAAAAAGAAAATAAAATTACATATACAGAAGAACAAAGAGATGCTATAAATTTAGCAAATAATAGTGGTGTATTCATTCTGAATGGTAAAGCAGGCACAGGGAAAACAACCGTTTTAAAGGGTGTTATAGACGCTATGAGGGGTTTTAATTATGCTACTTGTGCTTTATCTGGAAAGGCAGCTAAAGTTCTTGAGAGTAAAGGCATTAGATCCATGACGATACACAGACTATTAAAGATTGGGAAGGATGGAAGGTTTGTCTATAACGAAGATAATCCCTTACCTTATCAAACTATAATAATTGATGAGTCTTCTATGGTAAATAGTTATCTTTTTTATTCTTTAGTAATGGCCATAAGAAAAGGTTCAAGATTAATAATTGTTGGAGATAATGGTCAATTGCCAGCTATTGGAGTAGGAGCTATATTCGATGACCTTGTAAGCACTAAATTTTATCCTAACAAAGAATTAACACAGGTACACAGACAAGCTCAGAAAAGTGGAATCTTAACGACAGCCAATGAGATAAGAGAAGGAAACAAAATAAGCCATAGATATGACACTGGAACAAAAGTATTTGGTGAGCTAGAAGATATGGTTTTGATTCCTGTTGATGATCGAGAGGATATATTCAGTCATATTTTATCCATTGCTGAAGATTACTATGAAAAATATGGCGAGGCAACATTTAATGATTTTCAAATCCTTACAGCATTAAAAACAAGGGGAGTAAACAGTGTAAAAAATTTAAATATACAGTTGCAAGGTATTTTTAATGACCAAAAAAAAGACTACATTGAGAAGAATGGATATCAGTTTAGAGAAGGTGACAAAGTAATACAAAATGGAAACTTCTATAAGGCCATGTATTTCTCTGATTTAGACTCTTATTTAAGTAATAATTCATACAGTCCAGAAGATGAGTCACTTTTCATGTCAATGGGGTTTGAATTTGATGATGATGAGCCTAAAATTGAAACTTGTGATGTCTTCAATGGGACAATGGGGATTATTAGATATATCAATTGGGATAAAAAAGAAGTTCTTATCCAGTTTGAGGACAGTGAAGATTTAGTTTTATATGATCAACAAGACTTGAAAATGGTTGAGCTCGGTTATGCAATCACAATTCATAAATCACAGGGGATTGGTGTGAAAAATGTCTTAGCGACCTTTGACTATGTTGCTTTTAAAATGCTTTCAAGACAATTGTTATATACTGCTTGGACTAGAGCAAGCCAAAAACTAGTTGTAATTTGTGAAAATGGTGCTCTACATAAAGGAATTGAAGTTGATCATGGTTCTACTAGAAACACATTCTTGAAATATATCATTCTTGAGGAAGCTAACTAAACAATGTGTAATACTTTAAATTTTCATCCGATGGAAAGCAAAATCTTTATGCCTAATGAACTGTTTCAAGATTTAAGTGTTTTAAAAACTAAAGGGAGTAACCATATCACTTTTGCATATTCTTTTTATTATTTAATTAGTTGGCTATATAGATTTGCTAAATACGATCAATTCCATTTAACTATTAGAGAATTGAAAGAGATATTGGGATACAACAAAACTTATGGAGGGTTGGATTATATAATTAAAAAAGGTGGTGTATTAGACCAGATAGGATACACTTCTCATGCTAATAACTATCCTATCGCTTGGGAATACGATACTGAATTAAAATTCACTTTACTAAATGAATTAGATAATGAAACCCAATCAATTATTAAATCTAATAAAAGTAGAAAATACAGTATTAAACTGCCAGCTAAAGGATTCTATAGAAATAAGGATTCTGATTATTTTGACGGAACATTCTACGAGGTTGATAGAACACATCTTATTCCGTTTGAAGCTTTTAAGTTTTCAATGTCTAAAAAAGAATTGGGGTGTACAGGATTCTATTTATGGAGCTATCTCAAAATGAGAACTCAACAGTTTGAGAATGGATATGACTCATGTATTGATGATCTATCTGTGGAAACTATGATACCAAGAAGCACTTTGTTGCAATACTTGGTTCTTTTAAGAGAATATAGAATGATCACCTGTGATTACAATCAAAATTTCTTTAGCTTTAATTTATTGAAAGAAGAAAGAAAAGCTAATACATACAGGGTAAATGATTTTGAAGAGTTTTCGGATTTAAAGCTGCAAGTTACTACAATGAAATTCATTGGTAGTAAAAAATAAAATCGATTTAAAAATCGAATGTTATAGAAATCTGGACTACATATAATATATATATTATATAAGAGTTTAATTAAAAATAAATTAATACTAAGTTATTAATATATATTATATGTAGTCCGAAAACCTATAACATTCAAAAATACAATTCCAGGAGGAAATAAATTGGACTTTAATAATAAGCAACTTGAAGCAATTAATCATTATGAAGGAGCATGTGGAGTTATAGCTGGTGCAGGAAGTGGGAAATCTACAGTATTAATCAATAGGATTAAAACATTAGTTGAAAAACATAGAGTTCCTGAAAGGGATATATTAATTATTTCCTTTACAAGTGCTACTGCTAAGGAGTTAAAAGCCAAGCTTAATGGCTTTGGGTTAACCCAAGTAAAAACAGGAACATTTCATGCAATTTGTAGAGATATCCTTTCAAAGAGTGGATACTTAAATGGGAAAACGTTGATACCTGAATACAAAAGAGAACAAGCAATTGTATCAAAAGAAACTAAATTAGACACTGAGGCGATTCTGTCTTTTATAGGCTATCAGAAGAATTATTTAAAGAGTGTTACAGATGAGTTTGAACACTTCGAGAGTGAATACACCCAAGATGAATTAAGACGCTTTTATCGGGGATATGAGAGCTTTAAAGACAAGAATCATTTCTATGATCACGAAGATACGTTAATTGAAGCGCTGAGGGTGCTAGAGAAGAAGAAAATTCACTATACATTCCCATTTTTATTAGTGGATGAGCATCAGGATTCTAATTTGGTTCAAAATGAATTAATTAAGCATCTATGTCCGAGTAGAAATATTATGTGCGTACAAGATTATAGACAGGCTATCTATGGCTTTAGAGGAAGCAATCCTGAGTTCTCAATGAATTTTGATAAAGAATACCCTGGTGCAAAGATTATTAACTTGGATATTAATTACCGTTCACCAGCGAATGTAGTAGATAAAGCAAATCATTTTATTAAGAGATATTATGGGGATTTCAAGCATTATTCTGATTCAATTGCTCATTTAAAGGATAGGGGGATTATTTCTAAAGATGTTTTCTATTCATCAGAAGAAGAAGGGTTATCAGTAGCTGAGAAGATTGAAAGTTTAATTGGATCAGGTGAAGATATTAATCAAATTGCAGTTCTATTTAGAAACAATTCACAAGTGAGTAATGTAGAATATGAATTGAAATTGAGAAATATTAGCTATTACAATGCCAAGGGTGGAAGTTTCTTTAAACGAAGAGAAATAGCAGCAATCATTTCTTATTTAAGATTAATTAGTAATCCACATGATGATGTTGCATTTGATAGTGTATTTAGATTTAGAAATTATCCAATTCAATTCTTCTCTAATAAGTTGTATAACGATATAAAATCATTTTCAGGTGTACATAATTTATCTATATTTGAAACGCTAACTAGTCCAGAATTTAAATATGATAAGCCATTCCAAAGGAAAAACGCAAAAGAATTTTGTGATATGATCAACAATCTTAGAAAACAATATGATAAAGGGATTTCAGTAACAACTATGATTGACAATCTAATTAAGGCATTTAAATTTGAAACATACATATACAATAACTCTAACAATAAGGAAGAGCTTGAAGATAAAATGAAATCTCTCAGTCTATTAAAAAGTTTTGTTAAGAATAATAACCTTGAACAGTTTATTAACTTTACATATAGCAATAAGCAGAATAAACATAAAGAGAAAGATAGTGTGAAACTTATGACTGTACATGGAAGTAAGGGATTAGAATATAAACATGTATTTCTTATAGGAGTGGAAGATGGAAAGTTCCCTTCTGACAAATCAGATATTTTGGAGGAGGCCAGATTATTTTATGTAGCTGTGACTAGACCAAAAGAAAACTTATATGTTAGTGAGATTGGAAGGGATAATCAATTTGTGAAAGAATACTTTAATTAAAATTAAATTAATACAAAATAATTAATAATAGACAACCGATATGGGTTGTCTTTTTTTTGTTATAATATGGAAAATTTTAGTGGTAAAATGAAAAAAGTTGGATAATTTTAGGTTAAAATTTGTGTAGTCGTGATATATCTTTGAGAGGTAATTATTGATAGCTAATAGGTATAAAGTGTTGATTAGCAAGGAGAAATGGGGATTTATAGGCAGGAAGGATGACAAATGGATAATGACGATAACATGTGATCGTGGAAATGGGAAAATAGAAGGTCAAAGTGGGTGATAAAGCCAGTGTTTATTAGGGAAATGTTATGTGGGGAATGTAGAGAGAATAGGGGGAAAGAAGATGTAGTCGTGAAAGTGTAGATGTATCAAGGGCTGGGAGGGAGTCTGAGGAGTGAAAAGGGGAAAATTGATGTAAATTTAGGGGAGTGTGAAAGAGGAAGAATGTAGGTGTATCAAGGGATGTAGTCGTGCGTTGACGATAACATTTACGATAACAATTAGGGTGAAAATAAGGATAATTGAGTGAGAAAGGGAGAGTGAAGAAAATGGGATAAGATGGAAAATTCGAGATGGTGTGTGAATGGAAGTGCTAGGTGGATATTTTACCATAATAGCCAAAATATGGATGTTTTTAATCCCCCCATACCCTTAAAAAAGCGGTGATAATATCTGTTAACTACGTATTATGTAAATATAATCCAATTATAAATAAATACTGTTGATTGAGTTTATTTATAATATGGTAGAGCTTATTCAAAAAAATTTTTACATTTATACTAATTTTGCCAGTTTTAATTATATCTATATGGATAAAATCGCATAATAACATGTGGAAAAAAATGTAAGTATTCATATCTAACTATTCACCTTGTCACACTTTACACTCACACTCATACTATAACCATTAGCTATAATATTTACATTTACATAAACTCTACTTATACTATTCTTTATACTTTCATTCCCATCCTTCACACTTATCCATATCCTACTCTTATCACTCTATCAATTTAACCAAAAATTTTACTCTATTTTATTTAAAAATAACTTAATATATGTATACAAATATACTATTCTATGCTATAATTATTAATAGATAGAGGAAAGGAGGTGTACATAAATGTGATAAATTTAGTAACAGTAACAGCGGTTCTTGCAATAGTAACCTCGGCAACAATCATCATTATAAATTTACTTACAGCAATAGAAAAGATACTTACTATCATAGAAAGAACGAGGTCAATAAAGCAAAATAAAAAACCTTCTCCTAAACGCCCAAGTTATAGAAGAAGGTACCGCAAATAATGAATTGCCTAGGGAAGAAGATACTTCTTCTCTAGGTGATAACTGTTACTATTATAGCTCACATTTTAATGATTATGCAAACAATTAGAAAATATTTAAGCATCCTGTATTTAACCTTTGCTTTCCTGTATCTGCTTTTTAGAATGACAATAGAGAAAACTACAACTTTGATCCTGGTAGCTGATATTATGATCACTATTGCAGCCTTAGTTACATTAGTTACAATCTGGATTAATAAAAGAAATTCTTAAGCTAGCCTTTAATGGCTGGCTTTTTTTAAAAAAAAAGTTTATATATTTAATTAAAAATAACTTAATACAACTATACAATTACTAGTTTATGTGTTATAATTAATTATAGATAAAGCGTTACATAAAAACATTTAGGAGGTTAGTAACAATGCTTACTAAAAACCAGTTTTCACAAATGCAATCAAATATTTATAATTCTATGGCTAGTCAAGGAATGACTTTTAATCCTTCAGTTGATTGCAGAAATGATTTAATTAATCACTATGGTTACTCTCGTTTAGCTGTATCTAACATGTCAGATGGTGAAGTGTTTCAGCTTATGGATGAAATTGAAGCAGCGGAAAAAGGTATCCCAAATGATGAAACTAGTCTTCCTATCCATCTAGAAAGTGAACGTTGCGATTGTGGAGGAAAATTAAAAGTAAGTTTTGTTGATTGTGAGACTCGCGGAGACTGTGAAATTTATCATTGTAAATGTAAGGTCTGCAATAAAGAAATTTCATTTAATTATGCAGAAGAATGGTATGAATATGATGAACAAGATGCTTTCGGTGACCTCTTAAATGACTTAGATAATGCGTGTTTCAGAGGGCATTTTGATCGAGCTAAAGAAGTTTATCAAGATGCTAACACATTTATTAAAAAAGGAAATAATAAATCCAATCTTAAAGAAATGCTATCTAAAAAGCTAAACTATTTAAGTAAATACAATATTGACTTTGAATAAATTTGAAATTTGCTTAATGTATAAATTAAAAATAAATTTATATCGGAGGAATTAAAATGACAACAAAAACTGAAGTGTTAACAAAAATATCTATGAATGCTAATGCAATGAAGGAACTAAAGAATGTAATAAAAAAACATAAGCATAATAAACTCTATCCTATTTTATCTAATGTAAAAGTTGATATATTAAACAATACAACTATTAAAGTAAGTCACGCTAATTTTGATCAAACCCAAACAATAAAAGAGATAGACACAATTTTTAATGAATATTCTCAGCCTATTAGTTTTTTAATTCCAATTGATACACTTAAAAAAGTAAAAGGTATTAAGAAAGATTCTATATATGGGTTCACAATTGAAGAAAATAAAATAACATTTAATAATAATGGAATTAGTCAAACCTGGGTTTCTGTAAACGCTGATAATTACCCTAAAACAGCAAATACAAAGTCATTTGAAACTATAGGATTTATCAATAGTTCTGATTTAGATAATTTAAAACTTGCTGCTATTTCAACAGCAAAAATTGATTCAAGACCAATATTGCAAACTGTTTTAATTCGTAATAGTAAAATCATATCAACTGATTCACATAGATTATATAGCGCACCCACTGATTTGGAATATAATGCAGATATCATTATTCATAAAAACTTAATTGAAACAATTGCAGCCAATGAAAGCGGAAAAACATTTAAAGGAATGATTAAAAGTAATGGGAAACAACTTTCAATTGAAACTGAAAAAGGAATTTACATACACAATGCTGAAGTAGGAAACTATCCAGATGTAAACAGATTAATTCCAGATAGCTTTAATCAGTATTTAAATATTTTAAATATTGATCAATTTAAAGATATCTTAAGCAATATGCACACATTAACAAAGAATGAGCGTAATAATACTGTATACCTGGAAGTAGTTGACCGTCACACGCTTAAATTGAGCGCTCAGAATAGTCAAGGTGAAACAATTGAAACAACTATAGGAATCACTGGGCACCATATAGAAGAAGGGTTTAAAATGGCTTGCTCTTCACTCTATATGAAGGAAGCTATCAAACAACTGGACTGTATGAATGATTTAACATTAAATATTGTTTCTAATTTAAGGCCATTCACAATAACAACTAAAGAAAACAATAAGACTAGCTTAATTCTTCCTGTAAGAACATACTAATTTAAAAATAAATTAATATAAGTGGTGTTGTCTAGTTTATAAGATGATATCACTTATTTTCTTTAGATGAACTCATAAAACTAGGACTATAAATAATGAGAAATGGAAATAAAGTTTAAAAAATTTAATTAAAAATAACTTAATACTATTGTGTTTAAATATGATTTATTGTATAATTAAATTAGTTGATAGGTACAACAACATTTCAGAAAAAGGAGTGGATAAAATGTTAACTAATGAACAGTTGGAAAATTTGACAATAAAAAGAAATAAAGAAAATGTTAAACACACGGTTGATGTTATGAATAATGAAGAATTAAAAAGTTATAGAGAAAATTGTGTTGCTGCAATTGAAAGACAAGAAGACAGAATTAAAAAAGCTAAGTTAGGAAGTATAATGCAAAAAATAGCTATTGAAACAAAAGAAGAATTGGAAGGTTATGTCGCCTATATTGACGCTGTTACATCTGAAAAGATGAACGCTGATGCAGTAATTGATCAATTCTTAGCAAATTGGAAAGAAAATGTATTCAATTATTACTTAAAAATGAGAAAAGAATATGAAGCAATTAGAGGGAGTTATAATGAACGAATGACTTTTCTCAATAAGGTTACAAAGGCTGATTACAATATGATTGTGAGATACTCAGAAAGCATGATAAATAAAGATTTAGATAAAGATGTAAGACACAAGAAAATGAAATTTTATCAAACAATCACTAAGAAAGCTGGAAACATTTTAGAAGTTATAGAAATGTACTTAGGAAGTAACGGAGAAATCAACGGAATTATAAAAGGTGATAAAGAAACAGTAAGAATAGAAACAATCACAGCGGGAGGATACAACATACAAAAAGCACATTTTAGAGTATTAGTTAAAAAAAAGAAATTCTAATTTTATACAGGGGGTGGATAATATGGAATTTACAATTAAATTCGGTAAGATTGGCTTTTCATTTTCAATCGGCAAAGAAAGCAAACGTCATAAACAAATTCACAATTTCTCAATTAGCAAAATATGGTTTGATGATAATGGTGACGTTGATTTTGCGAAAGATGTCTTTTCAATATAGATAAAATGTTGATTTTATAATGAAAGGGAATGATAAAATGGCGACAATTATAGAAGCAAATGATATTAAAGTAGGCACTCAATTAGCGGAAAACGATGGTTTTTTATGGGTAGTTGATGAAATTGTAAAAGAAACACCGAAAACAATAACCGTTCGTATCTGTTCAGACTATTCAAGTTTTGAAAATCATTGGAAAATCAAAAGAGATGGTACAAAAGGTGGCTTAATTAAGTCATTTAGAAAAACCACTCAACTATATGGTATTATTTGATAAAATGTTCATTTTAATAAAACTTTATATAATGGATGGAAAAAGAAAAGTTAGTTATTGAAATTGAATACAATGAGGATCAACTGATTAAAAATCATACAACATTAGAAAATGAATAAAAATTATTAATTATAAATAACTTAATATAATATAATTAAATATTATTTAATAATGGGGGATTAATATGAATCAAACAACTTTACACCTTATCTATAAAGCAATGATGTATACAGCAAGACAACTAAATGAAGGAGAGCCATTGCACGATAAATATTTTGATCTTGAGAACATGATTGACGAAAGAAACGATTATGATTTAGAAGATATGAAAGATAATATTGAAATTGTATATAGTTTGATAGATAAAGATAGACTAGAATTTTAATAGGAGGCATTACCTTTGAAACGGTTAACGCTGCACCATGTGAAGGGTTCGGAAAAGGTTGATATTGATTTCTTTAAAATGGAATATGTGTATACAACTGAACATTATGACAATGTATCATATGCTGAAGCAAAAAGCATATTAAATAATTTAATTAAAAAATATGGCCTGGACAATACAACTGAAGTAACACAATTTTACTATGATGATAATGATTTATATTTAGATCATAGTAAAGGTGTGTTAGAAGAAATAATAAATAAATTTTAATTGAAAATAAATTAATATAAGTATTGTTATTCGTTTATATTTGTTATATAATTTAATTATAAATAAGTTAATAAAAACAAATTTCAAGGAGTGGTTAAAATGTCAGTAGCTATGATGATTAACGAGGAACTTAAAGGGATTGAGTTAAAATTTGATCAGAAGCCAGCAGCTAGTATTTTAAGTGAATTAAAAGAAAATGGTTTCCGTTGGTCAGCATTTAAAAAAGTTTGGTATGCTAAACAATCTCAAAAAACTTTTAAAGTTGCTGAAATGTTAACTAATAGTGAAAGCATTGACCAACCTAAAACAATTAAAACAGCTAAAGAAATTAAGTTTAACTTATGGCAATCTACACAATGGGAAGAAATAGAGGTTAATCAACAGCAAGGCACAAAGGAAATTGCAAAAGAAATCAGAGTACATATTAAAAAACGCTTCCCACAATGTAAATTTTCTGTAAGGTCTACTTATAATAAAATTGATTTAGAAATTAAATGCAGTCCTTATGAAAAGGGTTCAATATACTTAGATGCAATTGTAAACTATTGTACACAGCTTGTTGATGCGTATAACTATTGTGTTAGTTACGATCCATACGGAGATTATGGGAGCAGCTACAGTTTTTATTCTCATGTGGGTGTTGATTGGGAATATAAGCAAACTGAAGCTAATGAAACCGTTAAAAAGGATATAGAACTGTTTGATCTTAAAGCAATTGAAACTGAGAAAGAAGAAGAGAAAAGAAAAGAAAAAGAATATGCAGCATTCCAAGTACAAATGGAACAAAATAGAGAAAAAGCAAAACAAAGAGAAAAAGAAGAGAAACAAAGAATTGAAACAATCTATAATAATATTAGAGTAAATAACTTAATTGAAAATAATCAATATTATATTGTTGGTGCTGAATTTGCTCATTTGAACAAGCAAAACACAATTAAAGAATATCAACAAGAAGTTAAAAAAGGTGATTACTCTGTAGAAAATGTTAAAGTGACAAAGGAAATCCATTTTAACAGTGTTGAAGCGTTTGAAAACTTTTCTAACATGTTTCTATCTGACTTCAGTTTCTTAGAAAACACAGGGGGAAGCTTCACAGAAGATAATAGAGTGAATTCAATGATTGACTTTTATAATATGGATGAACTATCTAAAAAATCAGTTGCTTGGACATTAAAAGGAGTAGCAATCTATTTCAATGGCAAACTTCAGTATGTTGTTGACGCTCAAGGCTATTCATATGCTCGCTATGTTGGGCTAACTGATAATGCAAAAATTGAGAAAGATATTGCTATTGAACAGGTTAGAACAAATAAAGAAATTGAAGAGCTACAACAACAAGCTGAGCGATTAACAGATATTTCAACAGGTGTAATTTCTGACTTAGATATTATTAGCACCTGGAATAATGACAACTGGAAATTGTATAAGGATAAAATTAAATTGAAATTAAACAAATATAAAATAACTCTAACAAGTGATATTATCCAACAAATTGACATTGAGGATCTTAAAATTAGTATGTACAAATTGTTGCAAGAAGTAGACGGAATTCAAGAGCAATTCAATGATGCAGCCATTGAACAAGGCGAGAAAGTAACTTTATTCTATATTTCTGATTTCGGATCAATGATAACTAGTAGAATCACTTTAGATAGTGTGACTAATACTAAATATGCACAATATGACAATGCTGTTAAATTAACATTTAAACCAGAAGGAAAACGTAAATTACACTATCAATTTTTCCATTCTAAGCTATTAGCTTATAAAGGTTGGATGGAGTTACCTGAAACAGTTCTGAACACTGTGGAGGAAAATGGAGCCTTTAAAACTATCAGGAGTAAATATCTTTCATGTGATGAGCAACAGTATGATGAAATTTTAAATCATTTTGATAAACAGGGTATCAACCCTATTGTTAATACTCATAAGCCTAGATTTTAATATAACAGCAGCATATTTTTAACGCTGGCAGTTTTTAAAGGTTTCTGTTAGAAAAAACCTAATTTATGAAGAGGTGTTAAAATGTTTACTGATAATCCTGATTTCTATCCTACACCTAAGAGTTTGATGACAAAAATGTTATCTAAAATTGATTTTAGAACAATCCAAACAGTGCTAGAACCTTCGGCAGGTCGTGGGGATCTTGTAGAAGCTATAACAGAAAAGTTTAAATATCACCAGGGAAGAAACAAAAATTATGATATAGATACTATTGAAATAGATGAGAACTTGCAGCATGTGATAAAGGGTAAAGGGTTTAGGTTAGTTCACAATGACTTCTTATCTTATCAGACGTTTAAGAGGTATAATGCTATTATTGCAAATTTCCCCTTTTCAAATGGCGAACACCATCTAAAAAAGGCTATCGAAATGCAAGAAGAGAATGGCGGCCATCTAATTTGTTTAGTAAATGCAGAAACTTTACGCAATCCATTTACCAACACAAGAAAAGAAATCAAACAGAAATTAGAGGAGAATAACGCAAGTGTTGAATATATAGAGAATGCTTTTTCAAATTCTGAGCGATCAACTTCAGTTACAGTTGCACTCATACATATGTCTATATCAAGAAATTCATATAACAGCGTGGTCTTAGAATCGCTGAAGCAAGAAGAAAAACTCAAAAGTGAAACTGAATATAATAGTAAAGATTTAATAGATTCAGATTTTATAAAGGGAATAGTACAACAATATAACTATGAAATTAAAGCAGGCTTAAAACTAATAAATGAATATAACAGCCTAAAGCCTTTAATGTTGGCTAATTTTAACGATAATAGTAATCCTATATTAAAGCTAGATTTAGAATACAAAGATAATGAAAGCACTTTGGATAATGGTTACATTAAACAAATTCGCTCTAAGTATTGGAAAACGCTATTTAATAATAATCAATTTATGGGTTTGTTTACTACTAATTTAAAGCGTCAATACATGCAGCGAGTTGACGAATTATCAAATTATGATTTTTCCTTATATAACATCTATTCATTAAGGTTAGAACTAAGCAAGGATATGACAAAAGGTGTAGAGGAAACAATTATTAGTCTCTTTGATGAGTTTAGCCACAAACACTATTATGAAGAATCATCAAAAAATATACACCTGTACAATGGTTGGAAAACAAACAAGGCATACAAGATCAATAAGAAAGTTATTATACCTCTAAATGGATTCACTGATATTAGCTATTCATGGGGAAGATATAGACCAACAAATTATAATGTGTTAGATAAGCTTAAAGACATTGAAAAAGTTTTTAACTATTTAGATGGTGGAATGACAGAAGATCTAGACATTGAGCACACTTTAATAATGGCCGAACATTATCAAGAAACTAGAAAGATAGAGTTGAAATACTTCTATGTGTCATTCTACAAAAAAGGCACATGCCATATTGAATTTAAGGATATGGAACTTTTAAAAAAGTTTAACCTATTTGGAACTCAAAACAAAGGCTGGTTACCGCCTTCATATGGTAAGGCAGAATATAATAATATGACGCAAGAAGAAAAAGAAGTTATTAATAATTTTGAAGGTATAGAGTCATATGAAAGCGTGCTTAAGAATAAGAGTTATTTTCTTTTTGACACAGAAGAAATTTTAAAATTGATTTCATAATTTATTTAGAAATAAATTAATACTATATTACTTGTTTGGAAATCTGTATAACAGCAACCCTTTTTTATTGCTGGACTTTTTAAGGAGGTGATCTGATACTTTGAAACTACTAAAATCGTTTATAGCAAATAACTCTTACACAATTCTGTTCGTTATTTTTTATACTTCGATGTTATTTTTAGTTTTTTCAAATATGTAGGGATATGACAACTAGACAAATTACATTCTTGGAAAATTACATATAACAGCAACGACAAAATATCGCTGGACTATATAGATAAACTAAAGATGAAATCCTACTTTTATTGGTAAGGAAGGAGAGGATATAACAATGTCATTTACAATCACATGTGATCAATGTGGAGAGATGCAAGTGTTTAAAGAGGGGGATAGATGGTTTCAAAATAATATTGAGTTAGATGTAGTGGGTGATGGTGAAGGTGATGAGATTATTAATATTTTCTGTGGTAATTTAGATTGTCCTAATCAAATTGATGTAATGAAGTAAGAAAGGGTGTTTTGATGAATTTAACAACTGAGGATAAAAGAAAGTTAGAGAATACAAATTTAAAATGTTTAGCAATGCAGCTGCAAGAGGGATTGATTGACATGTGTAATTTAGATGGAGATATGAGCGTTTTAGAATTCATTAAAAATGAAATGTTTGAAGGGAGATATTAAATATGCCAAAAGAAGTAGTATTAACAAAAATTACAAATAGAATTGAGTATGCCACAACAGACGGAAAAGGGTTTATTACAGGTAAGCGAGAGGATATCACAGATCAAGTAGAATTGGCTGCCTTTGATTATTATAAAACAGAGTTTGAACGATATAATTCTGATGGAAAAGGAATGGGAAAAAACTATGATGAACTTGGTTCATTGATCTATTGTGCACCAGGAACAAAACTTGTTTGGGAAGATGAAGTAAAAGTAAGTAAGGATCGAATTATTAAAGAATTAGAAAACAGAATCACAAATGAAAGAAATATAGAAAACAATGATGCTGCATTTGAGCTAGACAATTTTCTTCAATGGTATAAAGAAGAATTAAGCAAATAAAACTGTAGTTTTATAAAAACTTTTTAAAAGTCTAAACAGGGAGAGAGACATTATGATTGTTGAGGAACTAACAGATTACGCACAGAATTTCCTGGAAGAGAAATATGGTATGAGCTTAGATATACCAATAGTCATAAATAAGCGTCTAAGATCCACTTTAGGCTCTTTCATTTTAACTAAAGATAAACCACACGAAATTGAAATGGCAGGATTTCTTATTGAATATGGTGCAGATGATGTTATATATGACACGCTTAGACATGAACTCATTCACTATGCGCTTTTTATGCAAGGAAGGCAATACAGAGACGGTACTCTAGAGTTTGAGAATGAATTACGCAAGCATAACGTTGGTAGCACAAAGACAGTATTTGTTGGAAAAGTCTACAAGTTTATATGTGAAGCTTGCTTAGGTGAATATGAATCTCTTAAGAAATCAATAGTGACTTCACCAAAGAAATATAGAACGAAATGTTGTAAAGCTAATATTGTCCCACGAGGAGAAGTAGCTTATAACGGGTTGGAATAGTTACAGTGGTAATAAAAACAGAATGAGGTGATATTTGAATGTCAGTAGGTAAATGGTGTTTTAGCTATAATGAAGAAAATTTCGAAGGTGATTTTGAATCTATGGAAGATGCAATTGAGGAAGTTCTTTATTACTTTGAAAATGAATATGAAGAATACCAAGATTGCATTTGGGTAGGTCAGACTTGTGATGTCAGTATAGGTATAAGTGCAGATATGATTATTGATCAGATACAAGAAGATGTTTATGAACAAGTTGGAGACTATGCAGAAGAATTTTTAAGCAGAGTAAAAGAAGAGCATAAGAATGAACTTGAAAATGAATTACATAGTGTATTTATGATGTGGATGGTTAGAAACAAATATAGGCCTAGCTTTTATAGAGTGAATAATGTGCAAAAAATTAATTTAGATACTTATTTAAAAAATGGAGGTGATAACTAATGAACGAACTTAAACGAAAATGGAAGAGTATTGACGAATCAGTCAAACATTTTAATAAGACAGGCGAAGAGTTCTATCGTTATACGGTTACACCAGATATGACAAGGGATGTGTTCGAGTTGATTGCGGAGGTCGAACGTTTGAGGGAGTTGGCAAGCAAGTTTGATGGAGTAAAGTATTATTTAAAAATAAATTAATAATTTAATTTGATAAAAGGTCGATTTCATCAAAAAGGAGGGATTGTTTGGGGATTATGTCAGTAATTTTTATCCCTATAGTTATATTGATTAGCATATTTTTGCTCATGGTCTTTGCTTGTGTTGGAGCAATACTAGAAAAGCCTGAATTGACAGCCAAGATCCTTAACGTGGTCGCAAAACTCTTTCAATTGGCCATTTTGGCATTTATGCTTATCGGGTTTATTGTCGTGATAGCGTTAGGCATTTTCTCAATATAGCAGACTAAAAAGAAAGTATGTTAATCAAAAGAATAAACAGAGAGCTAA
Organism: Cytobacillus kochii; assembly: GCF_020171845.1. Classification (GTDB taxonomy): domain Bacteria; phylum Bacillota; class Bacilli; order Bacillales; family Cytobacillaceae; genus Cytobacillus; species Cytobacillus kochii. The sequence goes on from NZ_JAIVAM010000003.1 coordinate 587,247, forward strand.
TTAGGAGGAAAACAATGATTACACGAAAATCACTTTTACCGTATGGACGTTTAATTCATTTAGATAACGAGAAAGAAATTCCCGAAATATGGCTAGAAGGATTTAAAAAAACGCATAAAGTTATTGGGCATTCAGATAGTTTCATTGCAGTTAGAAGCTTAAACGATAGTAATAAAGTACGTGGATTAGATAAAGCAGATATACACTATCTCCTTCCGAATGAAACTAGTGGATATACTAGTCATATTTTTGAATGCAGACTATGAAACAATAGAATATAACGTTAATTAAGGAGGATTATATATGGAGAAACCACAAGTGAAGCATGTAACATTTATAAGAAGCGAAGGAAAATATGACTGGCTTCATCCTAATGAAGTATCTGCAAATTATTATTTCAATATTCCACATTTGTCACACGAAGAGCTAAAAGAACTTAATATCACTACCAACTATTTAGTGGATTTAGATAAAGATTATTCTTGCTCACCAGAAAGCTACACTCCATTAGAACTAGCTTATGAACTTAAAGATATATATAACTCATATTGGATACATAGTAGTCAAAAAGAGATTGAAAGATTAATTGAGTTTCTTGAGGGAATTGAAGAAGAACAAGTACAACTTAGACATGAACATTCAATTGAAAATGCTAAATATCAGATTCATTATTGGGAGATGGAATTAGACCGATTGAATGAATTATATTAAAGAAAATAAATAAAAGTGCAGTTTTATCTTTTGAATAGCGGAGGCGATAATATGAAAACAGTATATATTGATGCTGAAAGAGTTGTGAGAGAAGCGATTCATCATAAACAGCAGCTCATGGGTGATGATTTTATTGGATTTAAATTCATAAAAGGAAACAGCGTATTCTGGAATAGCTTACTTAATAATCTTCATTCACAAGGTGAAAATGTGGCAGAAATATTAAATAGTGAGTGGTTAAGGAAGAATGAAATACCTGTAGTTGAGTTTGATCATATGGTTTGGAGAAATTATTAAATAAAAACAAAGGGGATAAAGATGAATGAATAAAGAAAAGATGATTTGGTCTAAAGAATTAGGGATTTATTTGCTTCCGAAACAACCTAACAAAAATGATATGGTTTGGGATAAAGAACTAGGAATCTATAAATTATCTAAAGGTAAGAAGTAATGAAAGATATTGAATTTGCCATTACTGTACTTGAAGCAGATTTAGATAAAAGAAGGAAAGCTGTTTACGATGCACATCTTACAAATCTAACTACTTCACAGATTAGTGGATTATTAAAGGATATTGAGTGTCTATATTCAGCTATAAAAAAATTAAAAATAATTTGGGATAATTAATAGAGGTGAACAAATTGAACAAAAATGAAGCTAAATTTATGGCATGGGATTGGGATGAAGGCAGGTTTGTTTTAATTCCATCTAATAATATTGTAGAAGCTATACATATCGCATGGAATTATGAGTTTGATTTATATGAAGCTGAAACAGAAAAGATTATTTTTTCTGGTCGAGAAGATAATGTAGGTAACTCTGATTGGCTAGAACCGTATGGTATAAGAATGATTGATGATGGCGGACATAGAGTATTACAAAACATTAAGACAGGTGAAATTTATAGGGCTAATTGGCAAAGAGTGAGGGATTTGCATGAGTGAAAATAATAAGATTAACACTTTTATAGTGTACTTAAATGAAGATCTAAATGAAAGTATTTCTTTTATGCTTGATTTTTATCGTGCAAAAATTATTTGGAAAAGCACGACACTTCCCAAGACAATTGCGATAAAAACTCATATGAAAAAAAAGAAATTGTTGAAGTTTCCTTTTGTCTCAAGAGTTTATAATTCTAGCTTAGGCGAGTTTAACTAAAATGAAAGTCGAATTTTATCAAGAAAAGGAGTGAATCATTAATGAATATGGAAGCACGCAATATTTTATTTGAATTAGAGTATACCCAAGGACTTATTGATGAAAAAAAGTTAGAAATCATGTTACTGGAAAGAAAGGTAAAGAAGCTAAATAAGAAACTTGAGACAGTAGTAATTGAAGAAAAAGGGTGATTAACATATGAGTAGTGTACCTAGAGATATGATTGAAGACCATGAAATATTAGCAAAAATTATCGAAAATTTCATGTGGGAAGGAGAGCCATTTAAAAGTAAGAAAAAAGAGCATACAATTGAAAAAATGGAGAGTTTTTTGGAATTTCTTAGAGATTGTTCTTGGAAATCATATTATACTGGTGCTAAATATATGGGATGGGAAGATGAGGATTAAGATGAGTTTGGGAAAAAGGCTAAATAGAAACAAAAAGAATGATTTAACAATATGAATATTCTTGTACCCATATTAGTATGTTTATTCATCTTATTTTTACTAATATTGCTAAACTATCTCATAGATAAGAATCACGAGCATCGTTTTTGCATAAAGAAGCAAGACTGGATAGATGAAGATGGAGACAGAGTTATTATCAAGGCTTGCAATAAATGTGGATTAGAACATATAGAAATTATACCAAAAGAGTTAAGGTGATTAAATAATGGATAAAGAAAAGATGAGATTATTTCTAGAAGAATTAAACCAATTACAAACAAAGCATGGAATTTACATATCTGCATTTGCAGAAGAGCATTTTGAATATAACTACAGAGAAGAATTAGAATTTGAGTCAGCTAGTGCACAGCTTTTATTTACTGATACCGAAGGAAATGAAATGACAGAAGATGAGACTTTATGTTTAGAACAATAAAGTTAAAGCTAAAGCAAAAACGATGCAATCATACATTTTTCGATACAGGAGAAGAAACTCGTTGTCCAATAAAAGGTGGTCAAAGATATTTTAGATGTCCTAAATGTCATAAAGAAATAGGTGTTTATATCCCAGAAATCAAAAATGTTTACAACAGAACGGAATACTTAAATAAGTTCAATCTAGAAGGCTCAAGGTATTATAGTCAGAAAGATTGGGAGTCAATGACAGATGAAGAAATTAGAGAGATAATGTCACGAGGTGAGGAATATGAAAATTGTAACTAAGGACAATTTTTGTAGAGACTTATTCACTGAAACGATTATAGCTGAAAATGTGAATGAGTTTATTGGTAAGCAACTAGTTAAAGAATGGAATAACAAACATTGGACAGAGAACTCTGATTATTATTTAGCATTAGTTGAAGATGATTATAAATTATATGATGGATATTCTGAATTATAAATGAATAAAAGCGTGATTTTAATAACTTAGGAGGTGGCAATGATTTTTAAACGAAAGAGATGTAAGCAATGTGGTTGGGAGTTAAGTATATTAAGTAGACAAAAATTCTGTAGCGAACATTGCGTAGACACTTGGGAAAGAGATAAAAGGGAAAGCGAGTCTAATCAGAAAGGTAAATAAAAGAGTTATTTTAAATGATCCTTCTCATGCGAGAGGGCTTATTTTTTTATAAAAAACAATGCATAAACAAGAACGTTTGTTCTATAATAGTTGTAAGGAGATGATCTTATGGCCATACAAGATAGAGGAAAGAAAAAGTGGCAAGGTTTCTTTATGACTGAGCATACAAACTTATTAAGAAAGTTTAATGAAGATTACTATCAGCAACAAAAGCCCATTTTAGATTCATTTGAAGTTGAGCATATTGAAAGCCAGATCCATTATGCTATGGAATTTTCTTTTAATGTGCATCTGAAGGTATGGAGAGAATCTGAGGAAATAATAAAGGGTAAGATATGTAGGTTAGATCAGTTTAAACAAATGGTATACCTGGAGGACAGTGAGGGATTTATTGTGAAAGTGTTGTTTGATGATGTGTTGGGAATAGAAGTGGAAGAAGAATTTTAGGTTGCATATGCAGCCTAATTTTTAATTGAAAATAAATTAATATATATTGACTTGATTGTAGGGCTGTTATATAATTTAATCAAGAGGAAACACATACCAAATAATACAAATCTCTAACATAAAACTTCTCTTTCATTTTAATATAGGAGGTGCAAAGAATGAGGACAGTACTAATTGGTGAACATTACACTTATGACACAGGTAATCCAAAAGCGAAAATAATAATGTTTGTAACCGATAAAGGAAAATATGTTGGTGAAGATGTTTATTTTTTCGATGCGATTGCTTTAAATCCATTTGGAGAAGTATTTCAAAAAGATTATGAGCTAGGATTTTTTCAAAGTGAACATGTCCGTATCTCAACAAAGGATGAAATAAAAAAACTAAGAAATTGCAGTCCAGTTGATTTACAATGGATGAGAAAGAAAGCAGAAGAAGCTATTAAAAAGTATTGGAATATTGACTCTTTGCCTGAAATAATTTTTGATCCAGATGAACCACTTGAAATACAATTCAAAGGGGCTTATGATTCGAATTTAAAGGCAATCATATTCCGTTCAGAGTTTTTAATATTGTTATCTATCCAACAAATAGAAAAAGTTCTTATTCATGAACTATGCCATTGGTATCTACATAATACTGGTCAGGATTTTAGGGATGAAAATGTACGATTCGCAAAGGAAATTATACGTCTAGGTATCGAAGATACAATTAATATTCATAATCCAAAAGCAAAAGCGGCTTATGAGGAAGCTAAAAGAGAGTTAATATAAAACAAGTATTTTAATAGATTATTATTAGAAGGGGGACAATTGCTATGGATAAATATGTAATTATATCAGATGATAATAAATTTTGGAATGAGAATAAAAAACAATGGGTAAATATTTTTTCTATGGTTTCTCCACTGGAGTTTGAGGAGGCTCAACGAATAGCTAATGACCTTGAATCTGAGCATGAGATAAGTATTAAATCATTTAGTGAAGAATTAAGAAAGTATAGCATATAAACAAATTGAAAAGGTGTAGATTTATATGGAGAGTTTAACCAGGATAGTAGATGCTTTTAAGTTTCAAGAACAAATAGCAGAGAGGCTTAAAGAAGCAACAAACTTGTCTATAGATATTTCTAAGTTAATTAGAAACGCAATTAACGAATCACTTCAGGGTATTAACGAATATGATTGGCCAGCCTTATTTAAGGAAACTGAAGATGATATGATTGTTTTTAAATTTGCAATTGTATCTATGGGATACCCTCCACCTCACTCAATGGATATACCTACAATGAGAATGATTGCCAATTCCTATAAGGAAGATAAAGAATATACCAAATCAATAATAGATCAACTAATGGTAGATTATTATAATGATGAAGTAATTGAAATTATTCATGATTCGTGGGAAGCAAAAGAAATCCTTAAGAAGAGAATCCATATTTTAAGAAAAGTTATTATGGGGTATAAGCTAGGGTTTCATGATTTGGTAATTCCCACTTTATTGGCACAATTCGAAGGTTTATTGGTTGATTGCTTTAAGATTGATGATAACGTAGGCGGAAAAATAATATCTGCACTGCTGGAAGAGCTTTTGCTGAAAGATTCAAATGCTGAATGGGACTTTGATGAAGCAATACACTATTATTACACTAAGAATCTTTTAGCTACCTTTAAACATGGAAAAAAATTAAAATCGCTAATAAGCAGAAACGCTATACTACATGGTGCAGATATCAAATATGGAATTGCACAGAATTCGATCAAAGTTATATTACTTTTTGATTACATAGTGCACTGCCTAGAAGATATATCAGAAGAGACAATATCAAAAGGGCAAGAACGAGTAGAAGAAATTAGGTTAAAATAATCATTTTATTTATGTACAATTAATTAAATTGGAGGTTTTTATGATCACTAAGGAACATATTCAAAAGACAATAGTTGAGGGCATAGTTGGCGGTTTCAGTTATCATAGAATACGTATGGGAGACGCATGTGTATATACATCATATTTAACAAGAGACCTAATGAAAAGGTTTTATAATTTAGATGTAGAATTGGTAGCGGGTGAATTAAGGTTTACTGGTTTACCAATTGCTTACCTTTGGAACCCGCCAAACGAATTTCACATGTGGGCAAAAAAAGACAAAGAAATAATAGATATTTCTATAGCGGCTTTGACTCAAAGGGATGAATTTAAAAAGGGTAATAGATTTTATAAATTTAAAGACTGCGAAATTGGCGTAGTTTGGGAAGAAGAGCCTTATTGCGGTCAGATATATACCGAAATTGAAAAGGGACTAAATAAAATAGAGTCTCCTGTTGATGCGGAAGATTATATAGACATTCTCAACTATGCAATTAAGTATATTGAAAACTACAATAGATGATTTAACAACATAAAAGAAATAATTTATTAACAAACTTATGGAGGTTCAAATGGAATACTATGAAAACCTACCCACACTAAATAAGACAGCAGAAAAATATCTTGATAAGGCTCAACAAGAATTGAAGTACTGTATTACTTGTCAACCATATGATGGTGGGAGTTATGTTTGGGTACTGGGGCAAGAGACTACTATTGACGATATTTTGGATGATGTACAATGTCCTGAAAAGTACAAAGAAGACATTGCATCACATTTGTCTTGTCCCAGTTGTGGAAAGGCCGGATTTGAAAGATATGAAGTAGCAGGAACAGAAGACATATCTATTCTAAAAGAAGAAGAACAGTATATAAAAAT
>NZ_JAIVAM010000004.1 GCF_020171845.1 Cytobacillus kochii
ATGTATTTATTACTTCTATCCTAACTTCGAGTGGATGAGCTCTTTTAGACATAAATATACTCCCCTTTTAGTAGCCAGATTTTATTTTTTTATCTGTCTACCTAGAGGGGAGCATATCAGATTAACGTTGTTCGGATTTCTCACTTCTAAAGAAGCAATAGATGCTTGTTATGATCGCCCAGGGGGCAAATTTAGCTAAAGGAATAGTCGGAGATTAAAAGAAATTTGAAGGTTATACTGAGGAAGAGGTTTGATTATTGGATTTCTATCTGGCAAAACGATCATTTTTCCAAAAAAACCAACCGATAAAAAAAACGAATGGATGTTCGATTTTTTCCTCGACAAAGTCATAAAAAAAAGCTATAGTATAAATATGAAATCGCAAGACCTAATGATAAATTTATCATAGATAATCGAAATTTAAAGGAGGAAATAGCATGAGTGATCGTCAAGCAGCCTTAGATATGGCGTTGAAACAAATAGAAAAGCAGTTTGGTAAAGGCTCGATTATGAAGTTAGGAGAACAAGCAGAGCGTAAAATATCCACTATTCCAAGTGGTTCATTAGCTTTAGATACCGCTTTAGGAGTAGGTGGATATCCGAGAGGACGTATCATCGAAATTTACGGGCCTGAAAGTTCGGGTAAAACAACTGTTGCTCTGCACGCTATTGCTGAAGTACAAGCAGCAGGTGGACAAGCAGCATTTATCGATGCAGAGCATGCACTTGACCCTGTATATGCTCAGAACCTAGGGGTAAATATTGATGAGCTTCTTTTATCACAACCAGATACAGGGGAACAAGCCCTTGAAATAGCTGAAGCTTTAGTTCGAAGTGGTGCCGTTGATATTTTAGTTATTGACTCTGTAGCTGCTTTAGTACCAAAGGCAGAAATTGAAGGGGAAATGGGAGATTCTCACGTCGGCCTTCAAGCAAGATTAATGTCGCAGGCACTAAGGAAACTATCTGGTGCGATTAATAAATCCAAAACGATTGCGATCTTCATTAACCAAATTCGTGAAAAAGTAGGCGTTATGTTCGGTAACCCTGAAACAACACCAGGTGGTCGTGCATTAAAATTCTATTCAACGGTACGTTTAGAAGTGCGTAGAGCAGAAGCTTTAAAGCAAGGCAATGAGATTGTCGGTAATAAAACCAAAATTAAAATTGTAAAAAATAAAGTAGCTCCGCCTTTTAGAGTAGCGGAAGTTGATATCATGTATGGTGAAGGTGTATCAAAAGAAGGGGAAATTATTGATCTCGGATCAGAGATTGATATTGTACAAAAAAGTGGTTCTTGGTACTCCTATAATGATGAACGTTTAGGTCAAGGAAGAGAAAATGCAAAGCAATTCCTTAAAGAGAATACGGAAATTCGTTTGCAAATTCAAGAGAAAATCCGCGAGTACTATGGTTTAGACGTAGATAAATCTTCTAACAGCGATGATGAACAAGAGGAATTCGAACTCATCGATTAATTGAGAGAAAGCAGAGTACAGACTACTGTTGCTCTTGTTACTTCGAAAAGAGATATTCACAACTTATAAATATAGTTGAATATCTCTTTTTGTATAGAAAAATCATGCAGTGAAAATCGTCATCTTCTTGGGCTCGTGATTATACATAATAACAGGCATTGTGGACTTATACTCTACCTTCAAGTACTTGACAATGAAATTCTGCGGCTTTACAATTAAAACTGTATAATTTACATTTTTTATATGTTAATTTGCATATTTGTTAAGGGAAGGTAGAAATTACCTTTTCAGAAGATATCTCTGTTGCAAATGGAGAATGCTTCCAAATAACTGTATTATTTGCAAACAATAAGAAGAATGAAAGCGTTGAAAAGCTTAAGTGCAGTATATTGTTAAAACGGTATACATGCCAACACTTTAAAAACGTAACAAAAAAGTTTATAGCAAGAGGAGGTGAAATGATGGAACTAGGTTATATCATCTCCATTTTGCTTGGCCTAATCGTTGCTGCTTTTGTTGGCTATTTCTTTCGAAAATCCGTTACGGAAGCAAAAATCGCTGGTGCCCGAGGAGCTGCTGATCAAATATTAGAAGATGCAAAACGTGAAGCAGAAGCTCTAAAGAAAGAGGCATTACTTGAAGCGAAGGATGAGAATCATAAGCTTCGCACAGAGGCGGAACGTGAAATTCGTGAACGTAGGAATGAACTGCAAAAACAAGAAAATCGTTTATTGCAAAAAGAAGAGAATCTAGACCGAAAAGATGAAACGCTAGATAAGCGTGAAGCGGTTTTGGAAAAAAGAGACGACTCTCTTGGCAAAAGACAACAGCATATTGAAGAGATGGAAAGCAAAGTGGACAAAATGGTACAGTCTCAGCAAACTGAACTGGAAAGAATCTCCGGGTTAACTCGTGAGGAAGCTAAATCCATCATTTTAGATCGTACTGAACAAGAGGTTGCACATGATATTGCCATCATGGTAAAAGAGAGTGAATCAAGGGCGAAGGAAGAAGCGGATAAGCGTGCGAAAGAAATCTTATCATTAGCGATTCAAAGATGTGCTGCGGACCATGTAGCTGAAACAACGGTGTCAGTTGTTAACTTGCCAAACGACGAAATGAAAGGTCGTATTATCGGTCGTGAAGGGCGTAATATCCGTACACTTGAAACGTTGACAGGTATTGATTTGATTATCGATGATACACCAGAAGCCGTTATTCTTTCAGGATTTGATCCTATCCGACGAGAAACTGCTCGTCTTGCACTTGATAAACTTGTACAGGATGGAAGAATTCATCCAGCTCGAATCGAGGAAATGGTGGACAAGGCCCGACGAGAAGTGGATGAGCATATTCGAGAGATTGGAGAGCAAACGACATTCGAAGTTGGTGTCCATGGTTTACATCCTGACTTGATCAAAATATTAGGTCGCCTAAAATTCCGTACAAGCTACGGTCAAAATGTATTGAAACACTCGATGGAAGTAGCGCAGTTGTCCGGTATGCTTGCTGCGGAATTAGGTCAAGATGAGACATTAGCTCGCCGAGCAGGATTATTACATGATGTTGGGAAAGCGATTGACCATGAAGTAGAAGGAAGCCATGTTGAAATTGGGGTTGAACTAGCGACGAAATATAAAGAACACCCAGTTGTCATTAATAGTATCGCTTCCCATCATGGTGACACGGAACCAACATCCATTATCGCTGTTTTAGTAGCTGCAGCTGATGCACTTTCTGCTGCAAGACCGGGGGCAAGAAGAGAAACGCTTGAGAATTATATTCGACGTTTAGAAAAGCTCGAAGAAATCTCAGAGTCATATGATGGTGTTGAAAAATCATTTGCTATTCAAGCGGGTCGTGAAATTCGCATTATGGTTAAACCGGAGCAAATTGATGATTTGGAAGCACACCGTCTTGCAAGAGATATAAGGAAGAAAATCGAAGAAGAACTCGATTATCCAGGTCATATAAAAGTAACGGTTATTAGGGAAACAAGAGCCGTAGAATATGCGAAATAAGAGCCGTAGAATATGCGAAATAAGAGCGATGCCTTTTAGGCATCGCTTCCTTTTTTGAAGGGTAAAAAATCTTAAAGAGCTAACAATCTAGCTTAGAGCTTGATTGGCGTATGTATGAATACAAGTATTTTTAGAAGGGGAATTTTATGAGAATTTTATTTGTAGGGGACGTTGTTGGATCATTAGGCCGTGAAATGGTAGAAGAGTATTTACCGAAGTTAAAGGAAAAGTATCGACCGCAAATAACCATTATTAATGGGGAGAACGCTGCTGGTGGTAGAGGAATTACCGAAAAAATATACAGGGAATTTTTATCTGCTGGGGCACAAGCGGTGACATTAGGTAATCACACATGGGATAATAAGGAAATATTTGATTTTATTGAGGAAGCAAAGTATTTAGTTAGGCCTGCTAATTTCCCTGATAATAATCCAGGGAAGGGTTTAGTTTATTTAAAATATAATAGTGAAGAAATAGCTGTTATCAATCTACAAGGTCGAACATTTATGCAACCAAGTGATTGCCCTTTTGAGAAGGCAGAGCAACTTATTGAAGAGGCAAAGCAAAGAACTCCGGTTATTTTCGTCGATTTTCATGGTGAAACAACAAGTGAGAAACAAGCGATGGGCTGGTATTTAGATGGTAAAGTGTCAGCAGTCATTGGCACTCATACACATGTGCAAACAGCAGATCAACGCATTCTGCCAAATGGGACAGCATTCATGAGTGACGTAGGTATGACTGGACCATACGATGGTATTCTTGGGATGGAAAGAGAAGCTGTATTAAAGCGGTTTATTACGAATATGCCGGTTCGTTTTGAAGTACCGAAAAGTGGCAGAGGAATATTGAGTGCCGTAACCATTGACATTGATATGAAAACAGGAAAAGCGAAGAAGATAGAAAGCGTTTTAATTAATGATGATCACCCATTTTATAGCTAAAAAAAACCTCCTCATTTTCTAATTTTTCTGGTCAAGCTGGAATATGTCTTTTTCATTATGAATATAGTAGCAGTGGAAACATTTATTGAAACCTGATGAACTCTTTAAAAAAAGAGCATTCAGGAGGGGGAAAAATGAGGAGGAGCTAGGAATGGAAATATTAAAAGTTTCAGCAAAATCTAATCCTAATTCTGTAGCTGGTGCGCTTGCTGGTGTTCTACGTGAAAGAGGAGCAGCAGAAATCCAGGCAATTGGTGCGGGTGCATTGAATCAAGCGGTTAAAGCAGTAGCAATCGCAAGAGGATTTGTAGCGCCTAGCGGTGTAGACTTAGTATGTATTCCTGCGTTTACAGATATTTTGATAGATGGGGAAGAGAGAACAGCTATAAAGCTGATCGTAGAACCTAGATAATGGCTGTCATTGTCCCATCAGAAAAAGTAAAAGCTCATTTGATTATCAAATGGGTTTTTTCTCTTTGTAGGACGAAAAAACAATAGAGAATGAATGAAATATTTTGTATATTTAAAGAATAAGGGAGTGAGAAAGTGAAGATAGTTGATGGTCATTGTGATGTATTAGCAAAAATGTTTTTGGACCCTTCCATTGAGTTTCAGTATTCGCAGCAGCTTCAGGCTAATCTTAATCGATTATTAGCCGGCGATGTGAAAGTCCAATTGTTTGCTATTTATGTACCAGAGAAAATTCATCCAGAATTAAAGTTTAACGCAGCACTACAAATGGTTGATATTTTTTATGAGAAAATAGTTAAACCTCATCCTCAAGTGAAGGTAATCCAGTCGAGTGAAGATCTTCAAGGATTACAGGAAAATGAAATAGGGGCGGTTTTAACTCTAGAAGGCTGTGATGCAATCTACAATGATGAAGTGAAATTAAAAACGCTGTTAAGGTTAGGTGTAAAATCGGTCGGCTTAACTTGGAATTACGGAAACTTTGTTGCCGATGGTGTATTAGAGGAGAATGCAGGAGGACTATCACGATTTGGCAAAAAGGTTATAGATATATTAAATGAACGCAATATATTATGTGACGTGTCTCATATAGCAGAAAAAGGGTTCTGGGATGTAATGGATATAGCAAAGAGACCGTTTGCTTCACATTCTAATTGTCTTCATTATTGTTCACATCCAAGGAATTTAACCGATGATCAAATTCGAGCTCTTATTAAGAAAGATGGTTTGATTGGATTGACTTTTGTTAGAGAATTCTTAAATGAGCCACATAAAGCGTCAATCAATGATGTATTAAAACATATTGATCATATCTGCTCCCTTGGTGGAGAAAACCATATTGGCCTTGGTTCAGACTTTGATGGCACTGAACCACCACTAAGAGGACTTGAGCATGCGGGAGAATATCAATATTTGATTGACGCATTATTACAGCATTTTCCACACGATGTCGTAGAAAAGATTACCTATTATAATTTTAAAAATGTGTTATGTAGTAGATAAATAGATGAATTTTTCTAAACTATCTAAAAAAATAAACAAATCTATCAATTATTTAATCTTAAAGGCTTGCATTTTTACATTGTTAGGTCTAGAATTGAAAGCGTTTAGTACGTTAAATGGTGAAATGGATGTATAAAAAGAGATTATACAAGTTATTTACATATTTCTCATGTAATAAAAGGGGTGTAGGACATGGTGAAACAACTTTCGTGGAAGGTTGGCGGACAACAAGGCGAAGGAATTGAAAGTACTGGTGAAATATTTTCTATTGCATTGAATCGCCTTGGCTATTATTTATACGGATACCGTCATTTTTCTTCTCGTATCAAAGGGGGGCATACGAATAATAAAATTCGTGTGAGTACCTCTCAAACTCGGTCTGTTGCGGATGATTTAGACGTTCTTGTGGCGTTTGACCAAGAAACGATAGATGTCAATTATAAAGAGTTACATGATGGTGGGATCATCTTAGCAGATGCAAAATTTAATCCAGTGAAACCAGAAGATACAAACGCGATACTTCTATCTGTTCCATTTACACAAATGGCGACTGATTTGGGTACATCGCTGATGAAAAATATGGTCGCTGTAGGCTCAACTTGCGCCGTTTTAAATTTGGATGTGGAAGTTTTCAAAGAAGTAGTAGAAGAGATTTTTGCTCGCAAAGGACAAGCCGTTGTAGATAAAAATATGGAAGCGATAAAAGCTGGCTATGATACAACAGTTGAACAATTAGGTAAAACAGAAGGCTTGATGCAGTTGGATGAAGCGGATGGTAAGAAAAGAATGTTCATGATCGGAAATGATGCCATTGCTCTGGGCGCATTAGCTGCAGGAAGTCGATTTATGGCTGCTTATCCAATTACACCAGCCTCGGAAATTATGGAGTATTTAATAAAAAAATTACCTGAACTTGGTGGTACTGTTATTCAGACGGAGGATGAAATTGCTGCTGCAACTATGGCGATTGGTGCCAACTATGCAGGAGTACGTGCTTTCACAGCCTCAGCCGGTCCAGGATTATCTTTGAAAATGGAATCGATTGGTCTAGCGGGTATTACAGAGACACCATTAGTTATTGTTGATACTCAGCGTGGTGGTCCGTCAACAGGTCTACCAACAAAACAAGAACAGTCAGATTTAATGGCTATGATTTATGGAACACATGGAGAAATTCCAAAAATTGTTCTTGCACCAAGTACAGTACAGGAAGCGTTTTATGATACTGCTGAAGCATTTAATCTAGCTGAAGAATATCAATGTCCTGTTATTGTTTTATCAGATCTACAATTATCATTAGGTAAACAAACAGTGGAACCATTGAATTTTAATGAAGTAGAAATTCGCCGTGGGAAGCTACAAGGCGATCTACCTGAAATAGATAGCAAAGAATATTTTAAACGTTATGAAGTGACAGAGGATGGCGTATCGCCAAGGGTAATCCCAGGAATGAAATATGGGATCCACCATGTTACAGGTGTAGAGCATGATCAATCTGGAAAACCATCGGAATCAGCAGCAAATCGTATTCAACAAATGGATAAACGGTTCCGTAAAATTGAAAATGTGAAATTTAATACACCAGTATATAAAAATGCCCCTCATGAAGAAGCAGACTTGTTATTAGTTGGTTTCATTTCAACAAGAGGTGCAATTGAAGAAGCGATTACTAGATTAGAAGCAGACGGTTTGAAGGTCAATCACGCACATATTCGTTTGATTCATCCATTCCCAACTGATGAGTTAATGCCGTTAGTCGCATCTGCTAAAAAGGTTGTGGTAGTTGAGAATAATGCCACTGGACAGTTAGCAAATATTATCAAAATGAATGTTGGACATGCGAATAAAATCATTAAATATAATAAGTACGACGGGAATCCTTTCTTGCCGCACGAAATCCATACAAAGTGCAAGGAGTTGTTCTAAATGGCTACGTTTAAAGACTTTCGAAATAATGTAAAACCGAATTGGTGCCCAGGCTGTGGTGACTTCTCTGTTCAAGCTGCTATTCAACGCGCATCAGCTAATGTTGGTTTAGAACCTGAAGAGTTAGCTGTAGTATCTGGAATTGGCTGTTCTGGACGAATTTCTGGCTATATTAATTCATATGGATTTCACGGAATCCATGGACGTTCATTACCGATTGCTCAAGGTGTTAAAATGGCGAATAAGGACTTAACTGTTATTGCTTCTGGTGGTGACGGGGATGGCTTTGCTATCGGTATGGGGCATACGATTCATGCTATTCGCCGTAATATAAATGTTACGTATATCGTAATGGATAACCAAATTTATGGCTTAACAAAGGGGCAAACATCTCCGCGTTCATCTACCGGCTTTAAAACAAAATCAACACCTGAAGGTTCCATTGAACAAGCGATTTCACCAATGGAAATGGCTTTAACGGCAGGAGCTACTTTTGTTGCACAAAGTTTTTCAACCGACTTGAAAGATTTAACTGCTCTCATTGAACAAGGAATTCAACATGATGGATTTTCACTTATTAATGTGTTTAGTCCATGTGTCACTTATAACAAAATCAATACGTATGATTGGTTTAAAGCGAATTTAACTAAATTAAAAGATATTGAAGGATACGATTCTTCTAATAGAGAACAAGCAATGCAAACCTTAATGAAACACGAAGGATTAGTAACTGGACTTATTTATCAAGACACTGAGCGTAAGTCTTATCAGGAAATGCTACATGGTTATTCAGAGACACCGTTAGCAAAGGCTGATTTAAACTTAGATCAAGCCTACTTTGATAAATTAGTAGAAGAATTTATGTAAATTAAATAAAAGACTTAAGAGAATCCATTGTTGATTTTCTTAGGTCTTTTTTATTCTTCATAGAATGTAAGCCTATTTTTAATACTTGCCTACGAAAAAGAATAGATCAGGTGCATTGCTATTGTGTTCAATAGAAATACGCTTTATACTATAGTAATGTGTATAGAAATAATGGATAGAAATCGCCTACAGTATCATAGAAAGGGGCATGTCGTAAATGAATGAAAAACAAAGATTAGAAAGTCAACAAGTAAAGGTCGCAAATCCTGCGGACAAAAAATCCGAAAAGGATTACAGTAAGTATTTTGAACATGTGTATACAGCTCCATCTTTAAAGGATGCGAAGAAACGTGGAAAAGAAGATGTCGAATACCATAAGGATTTTGAAATACCAAGTGAATTTGCCGGCTTAGGGGAAGGTCGTAAGTTCTATATCCGTACATATGGATGTCAAATGAATGAGCATGACACGGAAGTAATGGCAGGGATTTTTATGAATTTAGGCTATGAACCAACTGAATCCGTAGATGATGCCAATGTGATTCTTCTAAACACTTGTGCAATCCGTGAAAATGCGGAAAATAAGGTGTTTGGGGAACTCGGACATTTGAAACATTTAAAACAACAAAATCCTGATTTACTTATCGGTGTTTGTGGGTGTATGTCACAAGAAGAATCTGTTGTTAATAAAATTCTTAAAACATATAACCAAGTAGATATGGTGTTTGGAACACATAATATTCACCGCTTGCCAAATATTTTACAAGAAGCTTATATGTCTAAGGAAATGGTACTTGAAGTTTGGTCTAAAGAAGGCGATGTGATTGAAAATTTACCTAAAGTGAGAAGAGGTAATATCAAGGCTTGGGTAAATATTATGTATGGCTGTGATAAATTCTGTACGTATTGCATCGTTCCTTATACAAGAGGAAAAGAGAGAAGTCGCAGACCAGAAGATATCATTCAAGAAGTTCGTCAACTAGCGGCAAAAGGCTATCAAGAAATTACTTTATTAGGACAAAATGTGAATGCTTACGGTAAAGACTTTAAAGACATGAAGTATGGTCTTGGGGATTTAATGGATGAAATTCATAAAATTGATATTCCTAGGGTCCGTTTTACCACTAGTCATCCACGTGACTTTGATGACCATCTCATTGAAGTGCTGGCAAAAGGCGGCAATCTTGTAGAACATATTCATTTACCTGTGCAATCAGGTTCTAATGATGTATTGAAAATTATGGCTAGAAAGTACACGAGAGAACAGTTCCTAGAGTTAGTACGCAAAATAAAAGAAAACATACCAGGAGCAACTTTTACTACGGATATTATTGTTGGTTATCCGAATGAAACTGAAGAACAGTTCGAGGAAACGATGTCGCTCTATCGTGAAGTAGGTTTTGAAGCGGCGTATACTTTTATCTATTCTCCTCGTGAAGGTACACCTGCTGCGAAAATGAAGGATAATGTACCAATGGAAGTGAAGAAGGAACGCTTACAAAGATTAAACGCGCTAGTAAATGAAATATCTGCTGAATCTATGAAGAAATACAAAGATGAAATAGTTGAAGTGTTAGTAGAAGGGGAAAGCAAAAATAACCCTGATACATTGGCAGGCTATACAAGAAAGAACAAGTTGGTAAACTTTAAAGGACCGAAGACAGCAATAGGAAAAATCGTCAAGGTGAAAGTGACGGATGCTAAAACTTGGTCACTTAATGGTGAGATGATTGAAGAAAAAGAAAATCTTGAGGTGAGCTAAGATGGCGAAGTATTCTAAAGATGATATTGTAAAACGTGCAAGGGAACTAGCTGTAATGATTGCTGAAACGGAAGAAGTAGATTTCTTTAAACGTGCGGAAGCACAAATTAATGAGAATGAAAAAGTTTCAAAGATTATTACGCAAATTAAAGGTCTACAAAAACAAGCGGTTAATTTACAACATTATGGGAAAGAGGAAGCTTTAAGAAAAACAGAAGCAAAAATTGATTCTCTTGAAGAAGAGCTAGATGCAATTCCTGTTGTTCAAGAGTTTAAACAATCTCAAGTGGATGTAAATGATTTATTACAAATTGTCTCTTCAGCCATTTCTAACAGAGTAACGGATGAGATTATTTCGTCAACTGGTGGCGATTTACTATCTGGTCAAACCGGTTCACAATTGAAAAATTCAGGCTGTCAACATTAAGAATGAAATGGAAGGGTGATCACAAGTCGATGTGATCACCCTTTTGATTTTTTACTATTGATATCAGCAGCTTTTAGAAACTCGTTTTTATAAGTTTAATGTTCTTTTAAGGAAGGAAATGTTTCTTATTGATTACTTAGGTTTCAAACTTCTTATTATTGAATAGATATGGATAGACAAATTGTAGTGTGGAATGATTAACAAAATAGGTTAAAAATATGGATTTACCATCTTTTCCTTCGTTGTGTGAGATGAAAATATGGTCTTTTTTTGCTTGTTAAAATAAATCCATCACATTCAATGCAACTGTATTTACACCAATTTCCTCCAATCCATAATCGTCCTTTCTAAAAACAATACTTTTACTATTAATTTGAATATACATCTGCATCGTTGTCGTTTTGGGCAATGATTGAATCGATTGCAGCTGCAGCACCTTTGTTGATGAAAAACTGAAAAGTGATAAAGATATAGTTAAAAAATAGCCTAAAGACCAGCAATAATACCCAGCGCTGCCGTTCTGTGTGTATTTAAACGGCTAATCTCACTTATATATGAAACTTATTTGGAGTAAATTTATATCACTAATTATACGCCGTTTTGTGAGAAATGAAAAAGTGGACTATAAGAAAACAATATAATTGAGAACAAACCATACAGTAAGGTGAAATTTGAGAATTCAAATTTTCAACAAGTAAAGATGTGTTTTCAACGTTCTATTTAACTGACCAATAAATCCTTTGTTAGACAACTCTCCCAATAACACCACTTCCATCCTCTTATAATTAATTTAATAGCTACGTGACAATCAATACAGGCAGTTGCACCAAAAGTGAGAGAAAATGTTATAAGAAGTTGATGAAAAATCTTTCCTAGATTGGGCCCTTGCCCACCTCAGTCCGTAACACTCGCCCGTATGCGGCATATGATAAAGCATGCTAATGGATTTGGCTAATTGCCCACAAGAAAATATGTCGCACACTAGTCTAATATCCCGCATAGGATGAATTGAAAATGAATGAGGAGGGTTCGCTCGCAATGGGAGACTATAGAGAGATAATAACGAAGGCAGTCGTTGCGAAAGGACGTAAGTTTATCCAGTCCAATCACACGGTTTGTCCTCAACACCACCCATCTAGTATTCTTGGTGCTTGGATCATTAACCATAAGTACAAAGCGAAAAAGGTGGGAAATACTGTAGAGGTTAGCGGAAGCTTTGATATCAATATCTGGTATTCTTATAAAGATAACACGCAAACTGAAGTAGTTACAGAGTGCGTGGAATACAAAGATGTAATCAAAGTGAAGTATCGTGATGAAGAAATCCTTGACGATATTGAAGTTGTTGCACGGGTCGTTCAACAACCAAACTGTATTGAAGCAACAATCTCTAAAAATGGCAATAAAATTATTGTACATGTAGAGAGAGAGTTTATTGTTGAAGTCATTGGAGAAACAAAGATTTGTGTAGCAGTTGCTGATGCTGGTGACTGCGAAGATGAAGATTGGGGATTAGAAGCAGAAGATGAGGAATTTGAAGACTTAAACCCAGACTTCATCATTGGAACTGAAGAGGAATAAAAACTAACTAGGAGGTTTTACTTCCTAGTTTTTTTCTTTTTTCAAAGTGTTGAAGAGTTAAGGCGGGTAAGAGTATGAAGCATTTCTAATCGTTTGTTGACTTTCAAGTATGATATAATGAGATAAGAAAATAATAGATTATGAATTATGTGGAGGAAATTATGGCAGCAACATATACGCCGATGATACAACAATATTTAAGGGTAAAGGCAGATTATCAAGATGCCTTTTTATTTTTTCGTTTAGGCGATTTTTATGAGATGTTTTTTGAAGATGCGATTTCAGCATCAAGAGAGTTAGAAATTACATTAACAAGTAGAGACGGAGGAGCTGAAGACCGCATACCGATGTGCGGGGTACCTTATCATTCAGCCCCGAATTATATCGAACGCTTAATTGAAAAAGGCTACAAAGTAGCCATATGTGAACAAACCGAAGATCCGAAACAGGCTAAAGGTGTGGTCAAAAGGGAAGTTGTTCAATTAATTACACCTGGGACTCGGATGGAAGGTAAGGGGTTAAATGAAAAGGAAAATAACTATATTGCTACAGTAAGCGCATTTGAAGATGATACTTATGGTTTTGCATATAGTGATTTATCAACAGGAGAAACAAAAGCGACCATTATAACTGATGGTTTTACTTCCATTTTGAATGAGCTTTCAGTTTCTAATGCGAAAGAAATTGTCGTCTCTTCGCAGTTCTCAGATAAATGGCTCAAAAAGATGAAAGAGAGAATGGTACTGACCATTTCTATTGAAGACGATATCCAAACTCGGGAAGTGTTTCAGGAAAGTGTAGCAAAGTTAGTAAATGATCGTCTGCGTGAAACAGTAATGAGATTATATAATTATTTATACAAAACACAAAAACGTAGCCTTGACCATTTGCAACTAGCTGAAGTGTATGAAGTGAACCAATTTATGAAAATTGATTATTTCTCGAAGAAAAACCTAGAACTAACTGAAACGATGCGTTCAAATGGAAAGAAAGGTTCACTTCTTTGGCTGCTGGATGAAACGAAAACAGCGATGGGTTCGAGAATGTTAAAACAATGGATAGATCGTCCGTTAATTAATAAGGATGCCATTATAGAACGACAATCAATGGTGGAAACTTTCATGAATCATTATTTCGAACGAGAAGAGCTAAGAGATACTTTAAAAGAGGTATATGACTTAGAGCGACTTGCAGGTAGAGTCGCATTCGGTAATGTCAATGCTCGTGACTTATATCAATTGCAAAAATCATTACAGCAAGTACCCAAAATAGGTCATGTAGTGAATCAGTTAACGAATAACGTAGCTAAACAGTTGGCAAATGAACTTGATCCTTGTGAGGATGTAACCGACTTGTTAGAAAGAGCCATTACCGATAATCCCCCGTTAACCATCAAGGAAGGGAATATTATTGCTGATGGTTTTAATGAAGAACTCGATCAATATCGTGACGCAACGAAAAACGGTAAAAATTGGATCGCTCAGCTTGAGAAGAAAGAGAGAGAGAAGACAGGGATTAAGTCATTAAAAATTGGATACAATCGTGTCTTCGGATATTATATTGAAGTGACAAAGTCTAATCTTCATCTGTTAGAAGAAGGTTTATATGATCGAAAGCAAACCTTAACAAATGCTGAAAGGTTTATTACTCCAGAGCTAAAAGAAAAAGAGGCATTAATTCTACAAGCGGAAGAAAAATCGGTTGAACTAGAATACACATTATTCTTAGAGGTAAGAGAACAGGTAAAAGAGCATATTCCACGCATCCAGAATCTTGCCAAGCTTATAAGTGAATTGGATGTATTGCAATGTTTCTCTGTGGTTAGCGAACAGCGACAATACCATAAACCGACCTTTTCTAGTGAACGGAAAATCGTCATTGAGGATGGGAGACATCCGGTTGTTGAAAAAGTGATGAATGCGCAAGAATATGTAGCAAATGATTGTTATATGGATGAGGAAAGAGAGTTGTTACTTATTACTGGACCTAATATGTCAGGTAAAAGTACATATATGCGACAAATTGCTTTAACCTCAATTTTGGCACAAGTTGGTTGTTTTGTTCCTGCTAAACAAGCGGTGTTACCTATTTTTGACCAAGTGTTTACTAGAATAGGTGCGGCAGATGATTTAATCTCTGGACAAAGCACATTTATGGTCGAGATGTTAGAAGCAAGGAATGCCATTGTTCATGCCACAGAAAATAGTCTTATCCTATTTGACGAAATTGGTAGGGGAACGTCAACCTATGATGGAATGGCCCTTGCTCAGGCGATTATTGAATATATTCACCACCATATTGGGGCGAAAACATTGTTCTCAACGCATTATCATGAGCTTACTGTTTTGGCAGAGGAGTTACCCCATCTAGAAAATGTGCATGTAAGTGCAGTTGAACAAAACGGGAAGGTCGTATTTCTCCATAAGATTAAAGAAGGCTCAGCAGATAAAAGTTATGGTATACATGTTGCCCAACTTGCAGAGCTACCGGAGACATTGATTCAAAGAGCAAACGAAATCCTTACGCGACTAGAAGCAAAGGATTCAACAAAAATAAATGCAACAGCAACAAAAATAGACGTACAAGAAGAAGCGGTTGGCCAATTGTCATTCTTTGAAGAAGAAACGCAAGCGAAAAGAGGAACAAATATTGCAACAAAGGAAAGAAAGTTGCTTGATCAGCTAAAGAAACTAGACATTCTAGAAATGACACCGATGACGGCATTAAATACCTTATATGAGATACAAAAAAAATTAAAATAAAGATTGAAAGGGTGAATCCTAATGGGTAAAATCAAGCTCTTAGATGATTATCTATCAAATAAAATCGCAGCAGGAGAAGTCGTTGAGCGTCCAGCATCTGTTGTAAAAGAATTAGTAGAAAATGCAATTGATGCTGGCAGTTCTGTCATTGAAGTGGAAGTAGAAGAAGCTGGCCTTTCAAGTATCCGCATCATCGATAATGGAGAAGGAATAGCAGAAGATGACGTTCTCCATGCGTTCCATCGACATGCGACAAGTAAAATCCAAGACGAG
This sequence comes from Cytobacillus kochii, assembly GCF_020171845.1. Taxonomy (GTDB): domain Bacteria; phylum Bacillota; class Bacilli; order Bacillales; family Cytobacillaceae; genus Cytobacillus; species Cytobacillus kochii. The sequence continues at coordinate 15,515 of NZ_JAIVAM010000004.1, forward strand.
AGCGACCTATTTAGGATTCGCACATTAGGATTTAGAGGGGAAGCGCTGCCCTCTATTGCTTCCGTTTCCAAAGTCGAATTGAAGACTTGCCATAGTGATATAGGTACGAGAGTGGTGCTTGAAGGCGGCAAAGTTATAACGATGGAAAAGGCAGCTAGTCGTAAAGGTACAGATATTACCGTGTCAGATTTGTTTTACAATACGCCGGCTAGACTTAAATATATGAAAACGATTCATACCGAATTAGGTAATATTACAGATGTCATGAATCGCTTATCTTTATCACACCCGGAGATCTCATTCAGGTTACTCCATAATGATAAGCAATTGTTAAAAACAACAGGTAATGGTGATGTTCGTCAAGTTTTAGCGGCGATCTATGGTTTAAATATTGTCAAAAAAATGATTCCCATTCAAACTCAGTCCCTTGACTTCAAGGTTTCTGGTTATGTAGCGTTACCAGAAATAACGAGAGCTTCGAGAAATTATATTTCAACGATGATCAATGGTCGGTTTATTAAAAACTACCCTTTAGTGAAAGCGATTCAGGAAGGTTATCATACATTATTGCCGATAGGACGGTATCCCATTGTTTTATTAAACATTGAAATGGACCCATTATTAGTAGATGTAAACGTTCATCCTTCTAAAATGGAAGTTCGGTTAAGTAAAGAGCATGAATTAAACGAATTAGTAACGGCCACCATTAAACAAGTCTTTAAAAAAGAAGAATTAATTCCAAGTGGCTTTACCGAAAAGAAAATAATTAAGCCAAAAGATGAACAAACATTCCTTCACCTCGATCATTTACCTGAAAGAAAACCATTTAAAGAGATCGAGCGAGAAAGGAAAGCAACAGAAGTACAATTCATCCAAGAAGATTCAGTAACACCAAACGAACAGGTAAAAAATACGATCTTTGAAACGGCTCCTGCAATAGAAGTTTATGCTCCACCTAAAGAAGTGGACTCACAAGAAGAAGAAAATATAACGCTTGCAGAAGAAGAGGAATTCGTGCTTCCTTCAAGAGTCCCAGCGATGTATCCGATAGGTCAAATGCATGGTACGTATATTTTTGCACAAAATGATAATGGTTTGTATATCATTGATCAGCATGCGGCTCAGGAAAGAATCAAATATGAGTTTTTTAAGGAAAAGGTTGGGAAAGTAGAAAGTGAATTACAGGAGCTTTTGATACCAATGACCTTTGAATATGCGAATGACGATGTGATAAAGATTGAAGAATATAAAGACGAACTTGAAAAAGTGGGGGTTTTCTTAGAGGAGTTTGGCCACAACAGTTATATCGTTCGTGCGCATCCACAATGGTTTCCTAAAGGAGAAGAACAAGAAACGATCGTGGATATGATAGAACAATTGCTGAATATGAAGCGAGTGGATATAAAAAAACTGAGAGAAGAAGCGGCTATCATGATGAGTTGTAAAGGTTCCATAAAAGCAAATCGCCATTTACGTAACGATGAAATTCAAGCATTACTTGATGAGTTACGACAAACGAATGATCCTTTTACTTGTCCTCATGGTCGCCCAATTATCATTCATTATTCTATATATGAAATGGAAAAAATGTTTAAGCGTATTATGTAAGACCAGCTTTAAAGAGACCTTTGTTTTAAGTAGGATATAGGAAATCAACTCTAAAACGCTTATGGTCACATAAAAAGAGAGAACCGCAAAATTAGTGATACGCGGTTCTCTCTTTTTTAATTATTTCGCATTGGCTGTTTGTAATTTGTCCATGTATTTTAATGATTTTCCTGTTCCAATTGCGACGGATTCTAACGGATTTGGAGCAAGGTGAACAGGCACATCAATCTCTTGACTGATCCATTCTTGCATACCGTTAAGTAAAGCTCCACCGCCAGTTAAAATGACTCCACGGTCAACGATATCACCGCTTAATTCAGCAGGGCTATCTTCTAAAGTTGCTCTTAGTGCTTCTAAAATACTGAGTAACGCTTCTTTCATCGCATCCCTAATTTCAAATGAAGAAAGCTCAATGGTTTTTGGTAAACCAGTAACTAAATCTCTCCCACGTATCTCCATTTTTAATTCATCATGATTAATCAGCGCATGGCCAATTTCAATTTTAATATTCTCTGCTGTTCTTTCACCAATAAGTACGTTATATTCTTTACGCACATACTGAATAATATCATCGTCTAAACGGTCTCCGCCAATACGGACGGAGTGGCAAGCAACTACACCACCGAAGGAAATAATCGCCACTTCAGTTGAACCGCCACCTATGTCAACTACTACATTTGCGACTGGCTCATCGACTGGCATACCCGCGCCAATTGCTGCTGCAACAGGTTCCTCAATAACGAAAACTTTTTTTGCACCGGCGTTTCGTACGGCGTCTTGAATCGCTCTTCTTTCAACACTTGTCGACCCGGAAGGTGTACAAACAACGACACTCGGCTTTCTAATTGAGAAGCCACCAGCTTTTGCAGCTTTTTTCATAATATGACGTAACATTTCTGTTGTTGTATCGAAATCGGCAATTACCCCATCTTTTAGTGGGCGTATGGCGACAATTCGTCCCGGTGTTTTACCAATCATTTCTTTTGCTTCAGAGCCAACTGCAAGCACTTTTTTTGTTTCTGTATCAATCGCAACAACAGAAGGCTCATTGAGAGCGATTCCTTTTGCCTTACTATAAACAAGTATATTAGCTGTTCCTAAATCGATTCCAATTTCAGCATTTCCTATCATTATCAATCACCTAATTTCCTATAATTCTGCTTCGTCTCAATCCATTTTCATAAGACCATATTCATAAGACATCTTATCTTAAACTCCGCTTTTTATAAGGTAACATGAAACGACTATAGAAGCCTGAATGTAAATAAAACGTTATAAAAATGTAATCTCTACTGTAAAAAAGAATCGAATCCGCAATAAAAAAGGTTTAATTTGTAGAAAAAGGGTGAATAATGTTTGAGTATTGATTGTCTTTTTTCCTTCCTATGCTTATGGTACGATAAGGTAGAAATTGAAAGACTAAAAGGCAGTGTGAGTGAATGACAAATCAAAAAGAAAAAATCATTATTCTTATAGGACCTACTGCTGTAGGGAAAACAAAAACAAGTATTGAACTGGCAAAAAAATATAATGGTGAAATTATTAGTGGTGATTCCATGCAAGTTTACAAAGGTATGGACATTGGTACAGCTAAAATAACGAAAGAAGAGACAGAAGGTATCAGCCATCATTTAATTGATATTAAAGAGCCAGATGAAAGTTTTTCGACAGCTGAATTTCAAACAATTGTCAGAGAAAAGATAACTGAAATCAGTAGTAAAGGGAAGTTACCCATTATTGTAGGGGGGACGGGACTATATATACAATCCGTTCTATTTGACTATCAATTTTCAAATGCCCCCTCAGATGATGATTTTCGATATCGCTTAGAGGAAAGGGCGAAAGTTGAAGGGAATGTTTGTATACATAAGGAATTACAGGTGGTCGATCCGGTATCTGCGGGAAAAATACATCCTAATAATATTCGAAGAGTGATTCGGGCTCTCGAAGTATACCATTGTACGGGAAAAACGATGACAGAGTGGCAAAGTAAACAAGAACTTGAATCGGTATATAATGCCGCTGTAATCGGTTTAACAATGGATAGAGATCTTTTGTATAAACGGATTAATCAGAGAATAGATATGATGATGGATAATGGCCTATTGGAAGAAGTGAGAGGGTTTTGTGATAAAGGATTGCAAAACTGTCAGTCCATGCAAGCGATAGGATATAAGGAATTCTACCCTTATTTTGATGGTTTGATTACTTTAGACGAGGCTGTTGATCAGCTAAAGCAAAACTCACGAAGATATGCCAAAAGACAGCTAACCTGGTTTCGTAATAAACTGGATGTTAGTTGGATAGATATGAGTGAAGCTCTCGATTCAAAGGGTTTTCATAAAAAAATAAATGAAATTTATGTAACGATTGAAGGAAAGCTGAAAATTAAATCGAATACATAATATTAGAGATAAAAGAGGAGGATTTGTAATGAAAACATCAATCAATATCCAAGATCAATTTCTAAATCAATTGCGAAAAGATAATGCCAATGTGACAGTTTTCTTATTAAACGGTTTCCAAATTAGGGGGCAAGTAAAGGGATTTGATAATTTTACTGTCCTATTTGAATCAGAAGGAAAACAACAACTTGTTTATAAGCACGCGATTTCAACATTTGCTCCTCAACGAAATGTATCGCTAGATATGGAACAAAAATAATAAAGTTGCTTCGTCGAGTCCGCAAATGATGCGGGCTTTTTCTTATACTTTGACAATCTTGTTGGAAGAAATTCGGTTGATCTATAATTTATATTTAATTATTAACAATTTTGTTTTCACTAAAAAAACTTTAATGATTTTCCTCCAAATTGAATATATATGAACAAGAAGACTCTAACTTCTAATAATAGAATAGGCTAAATAACGACTTGAGATAACGACTAGGCTTTTGTCACAATTAAGGCAATCTTAGCGTATACTGGTGCAAGAGAATGTGAGGTGAAAGCTATTGGATCAGCCGATTCGTTTGAAAAATAATGGACAAATCAGTATTGTACTAAATTCTCAAAAAAGAAAAGCCTTAACAAAGGAAATACCCGAACCGAATGTTGTACAAAAAACCTTACAATCAGAGCATCTTGCTCTTAGAGAAATTGAAGAAGAATTAGCTGCCTTAGTTGGCATGGAAGAAATGAAGAGAATGATTAAAGAAATCTATGCTTGGATCTATGTGAGCAAGAAGCGAGAAGAAGCAGGACTGAAAGCGGGAAAGCAGTCCCTTCATATGATGTTCAAGGGAAATCCTGGTACAGGGAAAACAACGGTAGCAAGGTTAATAAGTAAGCTATTTCAAAAAATGGATGTTTTGACAAAGGGGCATTTGATTGAAGCTGAAAGGGCTGACTTAGTAGGAGAATATATTGGCCATACAGCTCAAAAAACGAGAGATTTAATTAAGAAAGCAATCGGAGGCATACTTTTTATCGATGAAGCTTATTCCCTCGGTAGAGGAGGGGAAAAGGATTTTGGTAAAGAGGCAATCGATACATTAGTGAAACATATGGAAGATAAACAGCATGATTTTATACTGATTTTAGCCGGATATTCAAAAGAAATGGACTATTTTTTATCTTTGAATCCGGGTTTACATTCTAGATTTCCGCTTGTTATTGATTTTCCAGATTATTCAATTGAACAACTAATGGAAATCGGGCAAAGAATGCTGAAACAAAAAGAGTACGTACTTAGTAGAGAAAGTGAAAGGAAATTAAAAGATCACTTACTTTGGGTGAAAACAGTCTTAAATCCACAAACATTTTCTAATGGAAGATATATAAGAAATATTATCGAAAAGGCAATACGTGCACAATCCATGAGGCTTTTAATGCAAAGTCATTATGACCGCCATGAATTAATGACCATTAGAAGCAACGACTTAGTTTTTGAAGAAGATGATTGACTTTGTTTTAGCTCCGATTAATTTAGGAGTTTGTTTTTTGTTATTAGTAGAGATGCAAATTGAAAAAAAGCAGAGCACGTCTCCTACCTCTTATCGTGGGCTGAAACGTGGCTCTGTTTTTTTACTATTTTATCTTTAATTTAACTTGAATTGTTTTGTAGGAAGTTTCCATTTATAAGTGTAAGATAATACTCTAAGGGCGGTAATTGTTATGAATAATATAATGAGTTCTACTGCAGATGTGAAAATGTTTAATCCGATTAATAGCCCAGTAATAATCGCCCAAACCGCATAGATTTCTGATCGTAATACCAAAGGTTTTCTTTGTGCTAATAAATCACGAATCATTCCACCACCACTACCGGTTAATACTGCGGCAACGATAATTGCGCTTAATGGATGATTCATATCAGCAGCATAAAGTGCACCTTGTATAGCAAATGCTGATAATCCGATGGCATCAGTGAAGTTCCCCCATTTATGCCAATGCTTCAATAAGTGATGGGGAAAAATAATAATCAATGTAATAGACAAGAGGGCGATTTGAAAAAAAGTTCCCTGTTCCCACAATGTTGAAACGGGTACCCCAATTAATAAATTACGGATGGCTCCCCCACCAAAGGCCGTGACAATACCTAAAATATAAATGCCTAATATATCATAATCTTCTTCCATTGCTACGATAGCACCGCTAATGGCAAAAGCAATTGTACCAATCATACTTAAAAAATCCCAAGTTAACATCACATATCACCACACGTTCTTAAAATCCTGCAAAAACACAAACATATAGATTTTAACATGAAAAAGCATGAAATCAATGATTTTCAATAAATAAATTTTTGTGGTAAACAATATTTATTGATAACTTAGCAGGGACATTTTGGATAACCGGAAATTTTCTCCCTTTAACGTAAAGAATAATTAGTGAATTACAAAAGAATTTGATATGATAATGATATGTTAAAAAGAAAGTAGGGCTTTAATGGAACAACAGTCTTTTAAAGAAAAAGCGATACTTGTCGGCTGTCAAACGACTGAAGACGATTTGCAATATAGTTATTCAATGGATGAGCTTGTGTCACTAACAAAAACAGCTAAAGGTGAAGTGATTACAAGTGTTGTACAAAAAAGAGAGAGAATTCATCCATCTACATATATAGGAAGAGGGAAAGTTGAAGAAATATCACGCCTACAAGAAGAGACCGAAGCAGATGTGATTATTTTTAATGATGAACTATCTCCTAGTCAAGTTCGTAACTTATCCGAAGTCATCTCGGCAAGAATTATTGATCGAACCCAGTTGATTCTTGATATTTTTGCGGGCAGAGCTCGTTCAAAAGAAGGGAAACTGCAAGTTGAACTAGCTCAATTAAAATATTTACTACCGAGATTATTGGGACAAGGAACAGCACTTTCACGACTAGGCGGGGGAATTGGGACAAGAGGTCCAGGTGAGACAAAGCTTGAATCAGATCGCCGTCACATACGAAGGAAAATTGATGATATTGATAAGCAATTGAGGGCAGTTGTTCATCATAGGAAGCGTTATCGCGAAAGAAGAAAGAAGAATCAAGCACTGCAAATCGCCTTAGTAGGTTATACGAATGCGGGTAAATCGACACTGTTTAACCGCCTAACCGAAGCTGATTCCTATGAAGAAAATCAATTATTTGCCACACTTGATCCAATGACAAGAAAAATGTCTTTACCAAGTGGATATACAGCCCTTTTAACCGATACAGTTGGATTTATACAAGACTTACCGACTACGTTAATTGCAGCTTTTAGATCTACTTTAGAAGAAGTAAACGAAGCGGATCTCATTTTACATGTAGTTGATATGTCTAATCCGGACTACACCCAACATGAACAAACCGTACAACAATTAATTGATGACTTAGAGCAGGAAGAGATTCCACAATTGATTGTTTATAATAAAAAAGATGAAGCACATGAAAGGTTCATTCCAACAAAAGGTAGGGACACGTTACAAATGAGTGCATTAAATGATCGTGATCTCTATTTGCTAAAAGAAGCAATTGAACGAGCGATCACCCAATTAATGGACTCGTATACTGTTGCAATCCCTGCTTCAGAAGGAAAGTTATTATCGCTCCTAAATACGGTGACTATTGTGCGGAGTAGTGAGTTTATAGAAGAAAAACAAATGTATTTGGCTAAAGGTTTTTACTTCAAAGATCATCCAATCACACAAATGCTAAATCATTATAGAGTATAGAAAGTAAAGGTGTAGATCATGTTCCAAAGCTTAATAAATGGAGAATCTCTTTCTGAGATTGTTCAAGAAGTAGAAAAAAAAATTTCTTGTGTGACACATAAAATAGAGGAAAGAATAGATGAGAATCAATTTCGGGTTCTGCAGAGTTTTCAAAAACACCGTGTAAGTGATAGCCACTTTATACCCTCGACGGGATATGGTTATGACGATGCGGGTAGAGATACTTTAGAATTAATCTATGCAGATGTCTTTGGTGGCGAAGCCGCATTGGTTAGACCACAAATCATTTCTGGTACTCATGCTATATCCACTGCGCTATTTGGTATTTTACGACCGGGGGATGACCTTTTATATATTACGGGTAAACCTTACGATACGTTAGAAGAAATCGTCGGTATAAGAGGTAAAGGGGTAGGGTCTCTAAAAGAATTTCGTATTGGGTATGATGCGGTTGAATTGCAAGCGAATGGTACTGTTGATTTTGAGGTAATCAAAGAAAGAATGACATCTTCAACAAAGATGGTTGGTATACAACGTTCAAAAGGTTATGCGGAAAGACCATCATTTACAATAAATGAAATAAAAGAAATGATTCATTTTGTTAAGTCCATCAACCCTGAAGTCGTTATCTTCGTAGATAATTGTTACGGTGAATTTGTTGAAGAGATGGAACCTTGTCATGTTGGTGCCGATTTAATGGCCGGTTCCCTTATTAAGAACCCTGGCGGTGGATTGGCGAAAACGGGTGGTTACATTGTTGGAAAAAAAGCCCTTGTAGAAGCCTGCTCTTATCGATTAACTTCCCCTGGCATTGGAGCGGAAGCTGGAGCATCACTATATAGTTTACAGGAGATGTATCAGGGATTGTTCTTAGCCCCTCATGTAGTGGGACAGGCTTTGAAGGGAGCGGTTTTTACAGCAGCAATTCTCGAATACTTTGGGATGAAAACTAATCCAAGATGGGATGCAGAGAGAACAGACCTAATACAATCAGTACAATTTGGTGAAGCTAAAATGATGGTTGCCTTTTGTCAAGCGATTCAATATGCATCCCCAATCAACTCTCACGTTACTGCTTATCCAGCATATATGCCAGGATATGAGGATGATGTCATTATGGCTGCGGGTACTTTTATACAAGGAGCAAGTATTGAGCTAACAGCAGACGGTCCTATTCGGCCCCCGTATGAAGCATATGTTCAAGGTGGATTAACCTATTCACATGTAAAAATCGCCATTTGTACGGCCTTAGACCAATTATTAGAGAAAGACCTCATTCAAAAGTATCAATAAATATAGAGAAAGGAGACGGATATACGCTGCCTCCTTTCAGTATTAGGAAAAAAGTTTGAAAATTTCATGATTTCCATGTGATAAAACATAACATTTTGTTGACAGATTATCTAACACGACATATAATAGGATATAAGATACAAAGAAATTAAAAGTAAAAGAATGAAGGAGGAGAGATGGTTGACTGGAAGTGAAATACGTCGTTCCATGCCGCTCTTTCCAATTGGCATTGTGATGCAGCTGACTGAGCTAACAGCAAGACAGATTCGCTATTATGAAGAACACCAATTGATTACTCCAGCTAGAACGGATACGAATAGAAGGCTATATTCATTGAATGATATTGATAAATTGCTAGAGATCAAAGATTTAATTGATCAAGGTGTCAATATGGCGGGAATAAAGCAACTATTCACAGTGAAACAACAACAAGAGATGGATGAACAAGCATTTAAGAAGCAAGAAGAAAAAGTGAGACACGATTTGTCAGATGACGAATTGAGAAAGCTTTTGCGTAAAGAATTTATGCAAGCAGGTAGGTTTACTCGATCGTCTTTAAGGCAAGGTGATTTATCACGCTTTTTCCATTAAAATAAAAAATCTTTTCTTGACTTTAAAGGAGGAAACACAAGGTGGCAAAATTCACTAAAGAAGATATCAGACGTATTGCTGAAGAAGAAAATGTTAAATTTATTAGATTGCAATTTACTGACATTCTAGGAACAATTAAAAACGTAGAAATTCCAATTAGTCAGCTTGAAAAAGCTTTGGACAATAAAATGATGTTTGATGGTTCCTCAATTGAAGGTTTCGTTCGCATTGAAGAATCAGATATGTATTTATTCCCAGACCTAGACACATGGGTTGTATTCCCTTGGACAGCGGAAAAAGGAAAAGTAGCTCGTTTAATCTGCGATATTTATAATGCAGATGGTACGCCATTCGCAGGAGACCCTCGTAATAACTTAAAAAGAATCCTTAAAGAAATGGAAGACCTTGGTTTTACAGACTTCAATCTTGGACCTGAACCGGAATTCTTCTTATTTAAGTTAGATCAACAAGGTGAACCAACTTTAGAACTTAATGATAATGGTGGTTATTTTGATTTAGCTCCGACTGACTTAGGTGAAAATTGCCGTCGTGATATCGTTCTTGAGCTTGAAGAAATGGGCTTTGAAATTGAAGCTTCTCACCATGAAGTGGCTCCAGGGCAACATGAAATCGATTTTAAATATGCTGATGCACTTACAGCATGTGATAATATCCAAACATTTAAATTAGTGGTTAAAACAATTGCACGTAAACACGGTTTACACGCAACATTTATGCCAAAACCATTATTCGGTGTGAACGGATCAGGTATGCACTGTAACGTTTCATTATTTAAAAATGGTGTAAATGCATTCTATGATACAAAAGGTGATTTAGAACTTAGTGATACAGCACGTAATTTTATTGCAGGTATCATTAACCATGCACCAAGTTTCACAGCTGTAACAAATCCAACCGTAAACTCTTTCAAACGTTTAGTGCCTGGATATGAAGCTCCTTGTTATGTTGCTTGGTCTGCAAGAAACCGTTCACCACTAATTCGTATCCCTGCATCACGTGGTGTCAGTACACGTGTAGAAGTACGTAGTGTTGACCCAGCTGCCAATCCATACCTTGCAATGGCTGTTCTTCTTAAAGCTGGATTAGATGGTGTGAAAAACAACCTAACACCACCAGCTCCAGTAGATCGTAATATCTATGTTATGAGCAAAGAGGAACGTGAAGCTGAAGGTATTAAAGATCTTCCAGCAACACTTTATAGCGCGCTAGAACTTCTCAAACAAGATGAAGTAATGGTTGCTGCACTTGGTGAGCATATTCTTGAACACTTTATTGAAGCAAAAGAAATTGAGTGGGATATGTTCCGTACGCAAGTTCACCCATGGGAACGCGAGCAATATTTACAAATGTATTAATAGATAATACCAAAGTTTTTTTTTCAGACTGTAGGTAAACTCGGTGTAATCGAGGTACCTACAGTCTTTTTGTATTTAAAAATAGAAGAAAGTAAAGCGGTGAGGATCATCCTTGAGGCGTTTATTATGAACCTCTTTACATTTAATTTATAGAAGTAGCCTTAACATCTGATTTTTTATAAAACTTAAGAAGATGTCATATCAAATATAAAATGGTCTTTTAACAAGGTAATATAGCCCGTACAACTCTTCATCTTCCACATATAGTATTAACATAATCAGAGAAAGGAGGATGAGAATATGGGATATAATAATCAAAACTATTCAGACTCATACGGATATGATCATAACGATTGTGGATGTGATGAGTTCTTTAGGAACATTTCCCGTGGTGAGGATGTGAAAGTATTCCTTAAAGGTGGCGGCCATGTGTTCGGAGAGTTTATCGATGTTCGTGGAAATTTAGTTTTCCTAGCAAAAGCTAACTGTAATCGTCACGATGATCGTCATGATGATCGTCACAAAGATTGTTGCGACAAAAAAGATCGTGTAAGAATTACTACGATCTGTTGTGATGATATCATTGCAGTTGAAACTCGATAGTAAGAGTCCTTTTTATGAGTCTAAAAGAAGTTAATGCAAGGGTTATAACTGCTTTGTATCATCATTCAACTAATTAATAGAAACTAAAAAGGGTCTCAGTTAAAAGCAGCCATAATGGCTGCTTTTTTATAGGTTTGAAAAACAAAAAGATGGTCCACAGAGAAAATAAAATGGTCTTTCAACAGGGGGATATAGCCCGTACAACTCTAAGACCATCCACATATAGTATTAACATAATCATAGAAAGGAGGAAGAAAAATGGGATGTAATAATAATTTCTATGGAAGAGGCTCAAGATATTCAGACTCATATGACAACAACAATCACGGTTGTGGTAATTACAGTAAAAACGACAACAAGGATTGTGGTTGTGATGAGTTCTTTAAGAATATCTCCCGTGGTGAGGATGTGAGAGTATTTCTTAAAGGTGGCGACCATGTGACAGGAGAATTCGTTGATGTTCGCGGTAATTTAGTTTTCTTAGCAAAAGCTAACTGTGATCGTCACGATGATCGTCACGACGATTGTTGCGACAAGAAAAATCGTGTAAGAATCACTACGATCTGTTGCGATAATATCGTTGCAGTTGAAACACGATAGTTAGGAGTTTCTTTATTGTGTCTTAGCGGATGCAAGGGCTATAACTGTTTAGTATTAACATTCAACTTGGTATCTATTTAATAGATACCAAAAATCGAGTCCAAAGCAGCCATAACGGCTGCTTCTTTATTTTATAGTTAGGTTTGACAAACAAAAAGAAGGTTCACAGAGAAAATAAAATGGTCTTTTAACAGGGGGATATAGCCCGTACATCTCCAAGACCCTCGACATATAGTATTAACATAATGATAGAAAGGAGGAAGAGATATGGGATATAATAATTGTTTTTTTGGAAGAAGACCAAGATATTCAGACTCATATGGATATGACAACAACAATCATGGTTGTGGTAATTACAGCAAAGATGACAATAAGGATTGTGGCTGTGATGAGTTCTTTAAGAACATTTCCCGTGGTGAGGATGTGAGAGTATTTCTTAAAGGTGGCGGCCATGTGTTCGGGGAGTTTATCGATATTCGCGGTAATTTAGTCTTCCTAGCTAAAGCAGACTGTGATCGTCACGATGATCGTCACGATCATTGTTGTTGTGACAAGAAAGCTCGTGTACGAATTACTACGATCTGTTGTGATGATATCGTTGCAGTTGAAGTATAAGGAACTTAGGAAACCCGTAAGTTGAAAGTGCTTTTACTTTGTTTTAATGGAAGCTAATATATGGGAAAATAACTATTGCTGATACTAAAAGGCATATTAAATGCAGTTTTAGCGGCAGCTTCAGACTGTAGACAAACTCCTTATATGAGTTTGTCTACAGATTTATTAATATTAGGAAGAAAATTTATAAGTATTGATGCGGATAATCGAAATCAATAAGAAATAGTATTTTAAGCGATTCTATACTTGTGGATTATGGGGTATGTAAAATCAAGGGTGCAAATGATTCATTTATGAACCGAATTTAAGGTGTAAGTATTAAGAAGTAAGTGGTTCTAGTTACCAATCAATTGAATAATTAGCATTTAATCCATTTAGCCATCTGTTTTTCATGAAAAATGCTTTATTTTTTATTTACCCATAAAACATCATGTTTAAAAACATTATTTCGTATCGAATTGATGAACCGTACTTCAGAAGAGTGGTTCTATGTGCTGTGTAAGACATACATATGACAATTTAAGAAGCTACTCAAAGTTAAACGAAACGGTAATGTGTTATATCCCTTTCATTAAGGTGAAACAGACTGTTTAAGCGGGTATTTCTAGCGCTTGAATAAAAGGTAAAAAGTAGAAGTTGGCTAGATATAATTTGTTCTTGTTATAAACAACAAAAAACCGTTCATAAGAACGGAATAAAATTTTATTCTTGATCTTTTACTTTTAGGGTATCTAATAATTTTAAGATACCCTCACCTCCCATACCAGATACGAGAGAGATGATGAAAACAGCAGTGGGGGAATCCGGTGTTGTTGTCACAATGACAAATACGGCCGCCAGTCCTCCTAGTAAGATGTCTTCTAAGAACCCTAAATAAATGAATTTTTTTGTCATCCGTGGCTTGACTAGTTTGCCTAATCTCTGCAAATGTCCTGCAACACCGACAATTCCACCAATCAACGCAGCGAAGAGAATGTTCATTAACATTTTTCCTTCACACTCCTAAAGCCGAGATTTTTTTGCGACCTTAGGTTGATTCTTGGTGTAAATTTCATTATAATATATTTTTGTCTCCATGTAATGATTCTATTTTACTGAATTTTTCAAATTTTATAATTGTATGAGTAACATATAAAGATAATTGCAACTATTAAAAAGGAGTGTCAATAATGACACTCTTTTTTAATGTATTTGGCGATAAACACCAATTACTTTGCCTAAAATAGATACATTGTGCAGGATAATCGGCTCCATGGTAGGGTTTTCTGGTTGCAAGCGGATAAAGTTCTTCTCTTTAAAGAATCGCTTAACGGTGGCCTCATCATCTTCTGTCATAGCAACCACGATTTCTCCATTATTTGCTGTTTGTTGCTGCTTGACTATGACATAATCACCATCTAATATGCCAGCTTCAATCATGCTTTCTCCCATAATTTCAAGCATGAAGATATTTTCATCACTCGGAGCCATTCTTTCAGGTAAAGGAAAATATTCCTCAACATTCTCAATCGCAGTAATGGGGTGACCAGCAGTAACCTTACCGATAATAGGAACATTCACCGTTTGCATTTTAGGAATTGGGTTGCTTTCTTCTAAATTTAATACTTCAATGGCACGGGGTTTTGTCGGATCTCGACGAATAAGTCCTTTACTCTCTAGTCTGGCTAGATGGCCATGTACGGTTGAACTTGAAGCAAGTCCAACAGCTTCACCTATTTCCCTAACGGAAGGTGGATAACCTTTTTGTTTTACTTCATCTTTTATAAAATTCAATATATCTTGCTGCCTCTTAGATAATTTCACGCTATCACGCACCTTCGTCAATTTCATTAAGATTATTATACCATCAGTAGTAAATAGATACAAACATAAGTTCGAATTTTCTTATTGACAGAAACAAACGTTCGCATTATACTAAAATTATCAAATCGAACATATATTCTATTCAGGGGTGGCAATTAATGATAAAACAATTGTGGAATTCTTATAGTTATGCTATTATTCTTATCGCTTTTAGTTTCGGTATGGCTTTCTTATTATTTTTGAACACTGGTAATGCAAATCAGGTGGAATATGTAAAAGTTGAAGTAAAACAAGGAGATTCTTTATGGAAAATGGCGGAGGAATTTAAAGATGCCCATAATATGTCTTCTAAAGACTTTGTTGCTTGGGTAGAAGAATTTAATCATATACATTTAGGTAAAATACATCCTGGTGATAAGGTGTATCTTCCCATTACAGATGGTGAAATAATATCTGAAACAAATTTAGCTAGTGTGATATTAGAAGACTAAAGGAATGAAAGAGAATGAATGTAATTATATATTGCAGAGTGAGTACGACGAAAGATACCCAGGAAACGTCTCTTGCTAGACAAGAGGAAGAACTTTTACATTTAGCGAGAATGAAGGATATGAATGTGGTTGAAGTCATACGTGAGAAAGCAAGTGGTTATGATTTAGAAAGAATTGGTTTGTTGCAATTATTGGAGTTACTTAAACAAAATCAAGCAGAGGCTGTTCTTATTCAAGATGAAACCAGGATTGGAAGAGGAAATGCTAAAATTGCCATCTTACATTGTATACTTAAGGAAAATGGGAAAATTTATACTATTGCCCATAATGGAGAATTGCAACTTTCAGATTCTGATTCTATGGTATTACAAATTGTTAGCATGGTTGAAGAGTATCAAAGAAAACTACATAATGTAAAAATAAAAAGAGGGATGCAAAAAGCTGTTCAAAAAGGCTTTCGACCTGAAAAGAATTTAAAAAACCAAGGAAATATAAACGGAAGAGAACGAATAGAGGTACCAATAGAAGAAATAGTAAAATTGAGACAAAATAACCTTACTTTTGCAGAAATTGCTGCAACGTTAAGAGGCTTTGGTTATAAAATATCTAAAGCGACAGTAAACCGTAGATATAATGAATATATAGCTGATATAGAGCAGGTGGATAATGAATCATCATGATATAGGCCTAATAAGTTAAGTTGATTAGTTGTAATTTAACTTAAAGACTAAGAAATTCTGGTACTGATTCCAAGATAAAAGCATACTGAAAGATCCTTCAATCGTTCATGAGTTCAGACATGTAAATTGTGAATGGTTATTTGTTTGCCGAGGATTCATCCATGTTTTTTCATTTAACGTTAGTGAAAGTATTATTCCCTTATTCCCCTTATTTACATACGCTCCCTACATTAAATAAGTCTCACATTTTTAAGTTGAGAACACTGCTACATTGCTATACCTAATAATAAAGCAATACGATACCAACTTATTGTCCTCTGAAATGATAGTGAAAAGCATGAGTGTAAAGCTGCTTTCTTGTAAAATCCATTCATATTTAGTATTATGGCTATTAAGTATCTTCTCCATATGGAATGAAGACTTTTTGGATGGGAAGGAGTGTAACACAATGATTTCAAAAGAAAAATTGGCGAGAATTAATTCCCTTGCTAAGAAAGCGAAAACAGAAGGTTTATCAGAATCAGAGGCAAAGGAACAATCTAAATTAAGAAAAGAATATTTAGAGAAGTTTAGAGCTTCTATGTTAAATACATTAAAAGGTGTTACTGTTATTGACCCTGAAGGTAATGATGTTACACCAGATAAGTTAAAACGTGAACAAAATAAACCACTTCACTAAGATTGTGTTTATAAATTTTTAAAAGGAAACTGTCACGAACAGTTTCCTTTGTTATTGTTTATATGACAATTATATAATTTTTTACCTTTCTGGTTGTAACTGAAGGTGAAAGTCTATTATATTTAATTTGTAGGATATATATTGAAAGGATGTCGTTCATGTTCAACAAAACAGATGCTTTATCAATTAGTGCCATAAGAACATTGTCTATCGATGCAGTCGAGAAGGCAAACTCTGGTCATCCAGGAATGCCAATGGGAGCTGCGCCAATGGCGTATACCTTATGGACAAAGTTTATGAATCATAATCCCAAAAATCCTGATTGGTTTAATCGTGATCGCTTTGTGTTATCTGCAGGTCATGGGTCTATGCTTTTGTATAGTCTCCTTCATTTATCGGGATATGGTCTTTCTTTAGATGATATTAAAGAATTTCGTCAGTGGGGTAGTAAAACACCAGGACATCCTGAATATGGCCATACACCAGGTGTAGATGCGACAACAGGTCCATTAGGACAAGGAATTGCCATGGCAGTAGGGATGGCAATGGCAGAAAGCCACCTATCAGCTGAATATAATAAAGATGGCTACAATGTAGTAGACCACTATACATATAGTATTTGCGGAGATGGAGACTTAATGGAGGGAGTGTCTGCAGAAGCAGCTTCTCTTGCTGGTCACCTTCAATTAGGAAAGCTGATCGTAATGTATGATTCTAATGACATCTCATTAGACGGAGATTTAGATCAATCATTTTCTGAAAGTGTAGCCGATCGTTTTAAAAGTTATGGCTGGCATTATCTTCGAGTAGAAGATGGAAATAATCTCGATGAAATTGCCCAGGCAATTGACAGCGCTCGTCAAAATACTACACAACCGACGTTAATAGAAGTTAAAACTGTAATTGGTTACGGATCCCCGAATAAGGCAGGCTCATCTGCTTCTCATGGATCACCACTAGGCTCAGCTGAATTAAAATTAACAAAAGATGCTTATGAGTGGACATTTGAAGAAGATTTTCATGTACCTGAAGAAGTATATGCACACTTCAAACAAAATGTAGCTATTAACGGTGAAAAAGCAGATAGTGAATGGAAAGATCTTTTTGCTGCTTACAAAAAAAATCATCCGGAATTAGCAGAACAGTTAGAAGGTGCAATCAAAGGTGAATTACCAAATGGTTGGGATAAAGATATTCCTGTATATGAAGAAGGCAAAAGCTTAGCCACTAGAGCGTCTTCAGGGGAAGCTCTCAATAGTATTGCGAAGAACTTACCATCTTTCTTTGGTGGTTCAGCTGACTTAGCAGGTTCGAATAAGACGATGATTAAAGATGCAGAAGACTTCTCAGCAACTAATTATGCTGGTAAAAATATTTGGTTTGGCGTACGAGAATTTGCTATGGGTGCCGCTTTAAATGGTATGGCATTACACGGTGGCCTAAATGTTTTTGGAGGGACATTCTTTGTATTCTCTGACTACTTAAGACCAGCTATTCGACTTGCCGCATTAATGAAGCTACCTGTTACTTATGTTCTTACACATGATAGTATTGCTGTAGGTGAAGATGGGCCTACACATGAACCAGTTGAACAATTGGCAGCACTTCGTGCCATGCCAAATTTAGCAGTAATTCGCCCTGCTGATGGAAATGAGACTTCAGCTGCTTGGAAGCTAGCGATTGAGTCAAAAGATCAACCAACAGCACTTGTGTTAACTAGGCAAAATATTGCTACCCTACCAAACTCAGCAGAGTTAGCCCCTGAAGGAGTTCAAAAAGGTGCTTATGTGATTGCAAAAGCAGAAAAAGAGCAACCAGATGCGCTTCTTTTAGCGACAGGGTCAGAGGTAGAATTAGCGGTAAAGGCTAAAGCTGCTTTAAAAGAAGAGGGCTTTGATGTGGCAGTAATCAGTATGCCGGATTGGAAACGATTTGATGCTCAATCAAATGAATATAAAGAATCTGTATTACCTAAAAATGTAACCAAACGTTTAGCCATTGAAATGGCAGCATCATTTGGCTGGCATAAATACGTCGGTCTAGAAGGCGACGTTTTAGGAATTGATCAATTCGGTGCTTCTGCACCAGGAGATATTCTAATAAAAGAGTATGGGTTTACTGTAGAGAATATCGTAAGCAAATTAAAAAGTTTATAAGCATGAGCGAAGAGGGAATTTCCCTCTTCGTTTTTTTTCGACAAAAAAAGTAGAAATTTATAACAAAAAGAGACAGAAAATACTGAAATAAAATTTTATAATAAGAAAAAGACTTGTCTAAAAAAGGAGTAATTCTATGAGAACGTATCAGCTATATTTAATAGATGAACCTTTTGCGTCTCATTATTTTGGTAGAGAGCAAATGTTTTATCAGCTGTTCAAGGAATATGAACAAGCGACTGGAACGATCCAATTTATTTTGGGAAAACAAATTGCCTTTATCACCAAGAATATTCCAAAAGATAAAGTAAATAATGATCTATATAGAGAATTATATGCAGAGAAAAAAGTTTCTTATAAGAGCAATGCGTTTTATATTAAAGAGAAAAATAGTCAAGCTAAGTTGATGATCTATGATCGTTTTCTTAGTTTAGAGGCTCAAGGAAACTATGATGCAGAGACGGTGTTCTTTGAAGTCCTACGAAAAGAAGAAAGTTCTTATTTAGCAATCGACCTTTTTCATAATCGATTTG
The DNA here is from genome assembly GCF_020171845.1 of Cytobacillus kochii. Lineage (GTDB taxonomy): Bacteria > Bacillota > Bacilli > Bacillales > Cytobacillaceae > Cytobacillus > Cytobacillus kochii. The sequence goes on from NZ_JAIVAM010000004.1 coordinate 34,689, forward strand.
GCTGGTTAAAGCCAATAAAAGAAAGAAAGTTTGTCTAAATTAGAGAAAATCATCAGCAAATATTGTATAATAACCTTTGGTCTAGTACACTGTATGATAGACAACATGAAGGAGGAAGTAGTATGTGGACATATATTCTAGTTGGTATATTAGCATTACTTGCTGGTGTAGCACTAGGATTTTTCATCGCTCGTAAATATATGATGAGCTACCTAAAGAAAAATCCACCAATTAATGAACAAATGCTTAAAATGATGATGATGCAAATGGGAATGAAGCCGTCTCAAAAGAAAATTAACCAAATGATGAATGCGATGAATAAGCAACAACCTGGAAAATAACTTACGAACGTCAGCATATCAAGGGATTGAGCCATTTTTGGAAGACAAATTTTAGTGAAAAAATCATTAAAAAAACAGCTTAGACTGAAACCTTCTCCCTAAAAAGCGCTCAAAAATGCTTAATCCTTCTCATCTATTTTGCCATTTTTAACCAAAAAGTCATTTTTCTGTGAGAGTTTAACCACAAATTCACAGAAAGGTGGCTTTTTTATGTTGTTTGAAGAGGCATTAGATGAGTATATAGTCCATTGTCTTGCTAGAGGATATACTCCTAAAACAATGAAAAACAAGAAACAGGAGTACAAACATTTGAAGATTTTCCTAGTAGAAAAGAGGGGTATCAGAGATCTAAAAAACATTACTGACCATGATTTGAAATCCTACTTTAGAAAGAAACAGAAGGATGGCTTACAGCCACAAAGTATTGTTTCAATGTATAAGATGATAAATGCCTTCTTCAACTGGTGCGTAAAAGAAGAGTACATAGAGAAGAATCCGATGGTGAAGGTTGAAAGACCTAAAGAGCCTAAGAAGGTGCTAAATGGGTTCACTGATGATGAAGTCATTGCCATGATTAACGCATTCACTACTAAGACCTTCTTAGAGGCTCGGAATAAGGCAATAATCATGATGTTAGCTGATTGTGGACTTAGAGCCATTGAGATAAGAACATTCAAATTGAAGACCCTTCTAGACAAAGACAATATTGTTGTCAACGGCAAAGGTAATAAGGAACGGTATGTGCCTATTACTCCTGCGTTAAAGAAGGTTTTAATCAAATATGAGCGTATGAAAGAGAAGTATTTCAACGATTGGGTATCTACAGCAGATAACTACTTCCTAAACTACCAAGGGGGAGAAATCTCACACACAGCCTTGTACAATGTCATTGTGAAAGCAGGCAAGAGGGCAAAGATAGAAGATGCTAGATGTTCACCACACACATTTAGGCACTACTACGCTGTAAAAGCCTTATCCAGTGATAAGACTGACCTATATTCTTTATCAAGGCTATTGGGGCATTCGGACGTGTCCACAACACAGAGGTATTTACGGACACTAGATGACAAGACATTGACAGAGAAGGCAATAGATATCAGTCCATTAATGAACATGGGCAAGAAGCTTAAAATCTAATACAAATAGAAAACGCCCTAACCTTTTCAACTTTGGCGAGATGGAAGGTTAAGGCGTTCGGACAAGCCCCAAGTGAACCTTGAGAGCATATGAGTATTATAACATATCCTCTCATTGGCGTTAAGCGCTTGTGTGCTTTCTGTTCTAATATAGGGGGATATTATTCATGGCATTGGTCAAACGTATACAATTAGATGGCAACTTTTTAATCGTACCAAATGAAACTGCTAGAGCATCAGAGGACAGGATTTCTAATGGTGCTTTAGGATTACTTGTCAATATCATGTCCTATTCTGAGGACTGGGAACTACATAAGACTGAATTGTATAAGCGCTATGCTAAAGATGGCAGAACATCAGTTAAGAATGACTGGAAAGAGTTGACTGAATCAAATTACATTGTTGAATATAGATACCGTTCGGGAAAAAAGTGGGAGTATGTTTATTATGTTCGGTTACTACCATTTTCCGAAGCAGAAAAGTCTGAGATACTTGATACAGCACGTTCGGAGCATTCGGAAATTTGGGATGTTGATTTTGTACATCACAATATGGACAGCCCAAAATCAACAGCTACTAAAGAAGAATTAAAGAAAGAAGAACTAACTAAAGAAAATAATAATAATACATATATAAATAATATTGATGATGATAAACGAACTCCCCCTTCGGAGGGTTCAGCCGTACATAACGAAGAAAATATTAATATGGTCATTAGTCTATTCCGAGAGCAAACCAAAGACGAAATCACAGACAGAAGCTTCAAGTCAGTTGTACGTAAAGTGATAGACAAATATAATCAAGGCAAGGTTGTTAATTTCAGAGATTACTTAGCTACGTCTCTAGCAAACAAAATTGAGGCTCTGGAGTTGAGGAGAATTAAGGAAGGTGCTAAGTCGGCTTTGGCAGAATCTAAGCGCATTAGGGCATCTGAGAAGTCTGAGGCATATATCAAGAAAGTTGAGAGACTAGAATCTGATTCAGATTATGTCCGCAGAGTACCATTTTATAATTGGTTGGAAGAATAAAATTTTTCTAGGAGGTATTTTAAGATGAAGAATGTTCGCAAGATTACAGGTGACCAAATGGATGATCTCATGGATTATTTATCCCATGAAGAAGAACGTACTGGATTATCCTTAGAAGAAACTGGTCTTTATGCAGTAATTAAATTCAAAGGTGGTACAATTTTTCTGTAACAGAGGATATTATCACACTTGCAAAAGAATTAGATATACCTATCTTCAAATAAGCCTCTAGAAGCCGTTTTAAGCCATGCTAGGTTGAAAGGGAAATGTTCTAGGAGTTTCGTAGAAGCGATCTGAGAGCGATTCTAGAAGTATGAGAGGTATTTAACGAGCCTTATAAACACAAATAACGAGTATTTGTAAATCAATTTATGAAATTATCGTGTAAAGTAGGTGTCGTGGGAAAGAGTGTCTGAAATGAGACACTTCTTCCCACGCCTCAAGAAAAAGTGTCTGAAATGAGACACTTCTTCCCACAGGTTATGGGAAAGAGTGTCTGAAATGAGACACCATTGTAGACTATTAGGAAATGATTAAATTAACGTCTATAAATTGTGTGTAAATGTATTTTACGAACGTCTACTTAATAATTGACTTTTATAGACGTTTTTTATTATAATCTTCTCAGATAGTAAATGAGAGGATGATTCAAATGACAGGAATTAATTTTGGATATGTTCGTGTAAGTTCTACAGGTCAACACTTAGACAGGCAGTATGAAGCACTCACGCAATACGTTACAGAAGATAGGTACATATACAGTGATAAGGCAAGTGGTAAGGATATGGAGCGTGAAGGATTTCAGCAAATGCTTAAGGCTATGAGAAAAGGTGATACATTATATATTAAGTCCATAGATCGCCTAGGTCGTAACAAAGAACTGATTAAGCAGTACCTAGAGTACTTTAAGCAGGAAGGTATAAGGGTTAAGATACTGGACTTACCAACTACAATGCAGGATGTGGCAGAGGGTCAAGAGTGGGTCATTGACATGATTAACAACATTATCATTGAAGTATATACATCTATTGCACAGCAGGAACGTGAGACATTATTGCAGAGACAATCAGAAGGCATTGCATCAGCGCACAAAAGAGGCGTTAAGTTTGGTCGTCCAGTTCTTGAGTTACCTAATGATTGGGCAAAGTATTATAAGCAATGGAAAGCTAAAGAGATTAAAGCTGTGGACTTTATGAAGCTTGTTGATATGAAGAAAGCAACGTTCTATAAGAAGGTAAAAGAATATGAAGATAGTTTGAAATGATTGTTGGAGAAAATTTTTCTTCAACTTTTTTATTTTGTTCTGGAAAAAATCTGGGGGTATATTTCAAAATTTCAAAAAAATCCAATGGGGAGTACAACAATTATTTTTATCCCATATTCCCTTGTAACAATTTACGCAAACTTACTGGAGGGACACGATGTCTCTATAGTAACAGATCAGTATAGATGCTATATTTTATTTAATAATAACCCTCCGAAACATTCGCAACTGACTTCTGAAACTTACTACCAAAACCAATTTTAATCCGAGTTTCTTCTATTATATATACCACCAAATACTACACAAATCATTAGCCCATCACCCACAGCCAATTAACATTCTTTAGTGGGTCAACCACTCTTTAAAATATGACGATCTTCATAATATAAATATGTCTAAGACACAATTAGAAAAACAACATAAAACACCTGCTGAAATTTGCAATGAATAATAAATCACCCATAAAATCAAATCTAATTTCGCCACAGAGCCAATCTCAAGCATGAGGTTTGTTCTTTTTGCCTTCCGAATCATTCGCAACCTCTAAATGTAGACCATCTATATTAAAAACGCACATCTTACGCCTCGCATTCGCTCACATATCGTACAACCTTTTACAGACACTATTGTCCAAAACTTTGTCCAAAACATAGCCATCTCTCCCCCCTTCCGAATCACTCAGGACTACTTTTGTCCAAAGTATCGTTCAATAGTGGGGTAAAAACTCAAGCCAAAAAGTGTTTCTCTATGTCTTCAACCTCATTCCGTTTCTCAATCAGTATTAAGTAATAGCGAATTACAAGTTACTGAATTATTGAGACGGAAAGAAGGTGGTTTGTTGCCATGAAGATCAACATTGGAAAAGAGTTCTTTAACAATGTCTATATTCCTTATCTGAAAACCAAAACAACAATGAATGTTTTTATGGGCGGTGCAGGTAGTGGAAAATCTAAGTTCTTGGCTCAGAAACTCACCATTGACCTATTAAAAGAGAAGAGAAAGCTTCTATGTGTTCGTGGAACTTTAAATACTATGAAGGATTCAGTTCATGCTGAATTTCTAGCAGTTTTAGAGCAATTTGGAATAAGAAATCAATGCAAAATCACTAAGATGCCATTGGAAATCATCTTTCCTAATGGTTCGCAGATTATCTATCGTGGAGCAGATGATCCAGAGAAGCTTAAATCTATTCAAGGCGTTACTGATATCTGGATTGAGGAAGCTACAGAAGTTTCTAAAGAGATTTATGACCAATTAAAGCTACGTTTACGTACTCCTAATGTGAAAATAAGATTCTTCATCTCTTACAACCCAGTGTCAAAAGAAAACTGGGTTTACTCAGAGTTTCACGTTAATCCTCCTACAGACTGCACTGTACTTAAAACAACATACAAAGATAATCGTTTCTTGCCTCAAGAGTACATTGATAACTTGATGGAAATGAAAGAGCGCAATCCACTGTATTTCAAAATATATGCGGATGGAGAGTTTGGAAGCCTTGGAGATAGGATTTATGAGAACTGGCGAGTGGAAGAGTTTGATGCTAATGAATTAATTAAAGTGAACTTGAATTTACAGCATAGAATTGGCTTGGACTTTGGCTTTAAGGCAGATCCAACAGGAATCATTGAGGTCATTGCAGATATGCAAGAGAAGAAGTTATGGATCGTTGATGAAGTTTATGAAAGAGGCTTACTTAACTCTGAAATAGCCGAGAGAATCAAAAACAAGAGATGGCATAAAAGCCTCATTACTGCAGACTCAGCAGAGCAAAAGTCAATTGCAGAACTCAGAACACATCACGGTATATCAAGAATTATTCCTGCAAAGAAGGGCAAAGGTTCAATCATGGCAGGGATTCAATTTATTCAACAGTTTGAAGTGATTGTTCATCCTCGCTGTGTAAATACCAAGATTGAACTAGAAAACTACTCGTATAAAAAGGACAAGTCCACAGGGCGAACAATTAACGTGCCACAGGATAACTTTAACCATATCTTAGATGCTCTACGTTATTGCCTTGAGGAATGGCAACGAATTAATAGAGTTAAAGGCGTTAGTAAATCGCTTTTTGGATTATAAGCAATCCACCTTCAATTAGAGGGTGGGTTTATTTGTATTTATAAGGAGATGAAACAATAGTGAACTATAAAAAAGATGAAGTTCTTTTTAAAGCAGGCAAGAGATATCGTTTGCCAATGGATAGTATTGAAAGTCCTAATATGGATATCGTTGAGAAACTAATTGAAAAGCATAAAATAGATGATGTTCCACATCATAAGAATCTGCAAAAATACTATGTTGGTAAACATGACATTCTTAATCGTAGATTCCGAGATCCATCAAAGCCTAACCAGAAGCTAGTAAATCCTTTTGGTAAATTGATTACGGATCAGTTAACAAGCTATTTTGTAGGTAAGCCAGTGAGATACACTGCTGAGAAGGAAACTAAAGACTATCTTGAACGACTACAGTTTATTTTTGATATCAATAATGAATCAGCACACAATTCAGAGATGGCTAAGACAGCTTCCATTAATGGTGTAGCTTATGAATTACTTTGGGTTGACGAAAAAGGTATTCCTAGGTTTAATCAAGTACCAATAAATGAAATGCTTGTTGTATACGACAATAAGCTTGATCCACAACCTTTAATGGCTGTTCGTCACTATACAGTGTATAACTATTTAACTGAAAAAGAAGAAATTATGGTTGAGATTTACACCAAAAATGCTGTATTCAAATATGTCAAAGGTGAAAAAGACTTTGTAGAACAAAGTGTTGAGCCTCATTACTTTGGTAACGTACCAGTCATTCCATACTTTAATAACCAAGATGGATTAGGCGACTGGCAAGTTGTTACACCATTAATTGATGCCTATGACACTATGCAATCAGACACAGCAAATGATTTTGAATACTTTGCAGATGCTTACTTGGCGTTGAAGGGTGTAATTGACACTCAGCCAGAAGATATCAGCGAGATGAAAGAAAATCGTGTAATGCTCTTAGGTGAGCAAGGGGATGCTCAATGGTTAGTCAAACAAACTGATTTTACTAGTATTGATGGATTCAAGAAGCGTATTACTGACGACATCTTTAGGTTCAGTGGAACTGTTGATATGGCTGAGATCGCTAATGTGAGCAATATTTCTGGTGTAGCCATCCAGTACAAGCTATTGTCTACAGAAGCCTTGACGGCTAATAAAGAGCGACAATTCCGTAAATCGTTAATGAAGAGAATTGAATTGATTACTGCTATTTTGAACCTTCAAGGTCATAACTTCATTCATACTGACGTTGAGATCCAATTTATCCGTAACATTCCTCAGAATATCCAAGAAAATATTCAATTGGTATCTCAATTATTTGGTACTGTATCTCATAAAACCTTATTGTCACAACTTCCGTTTATCGCAGACCCCGAAATGGAATTACAAATGCTCAATGAAGAGAAGCAGAATCAAGTAGCAGAAGACTATGAGTTTCCTTTAGAAGTGAATACAGAAGGTGAGAGTGCTGAATAAAGCACTCTTCTTTTTATTGGAGGTGAAATGGATTGCCAGAAGACATTAGAAGCTTGCCTACTCGGGAATATTGGGAAAAGAGAGCCATGCTCTTAGACAAAAAGGTATATAAGAATGAAGCACAGTACGAGAAGAAGCTTGCCAGAGTATATCAGTCTCAAATATCTGAAATGAGCAAGAGTGTTGAAGCGTTTATTTTTAAATATGCCAAAGACAACAAGCTTTCCTATAAAGGTGCAGAACAGGCTCTTACTGGCGTTGATCTAGACGATTACAACGAAAGAATCAAAGGGTTATCAATGAAGTATAAGCAAACTGGTGATGAAAAGGCTCTAGAAGACCTTGAATTAATTGGAAAACAGCGTTCTATTACAAGATTAGGTGGCTTAATCAATGAACTTACAGTAATGCTCGGATTACTTTCTGTTGATACTCAAATGTCAATGGATGAACTGCTTGGTGAGACATACCAAGAAGCCTACTATCAGACTGCATTTAACATTGTTCAAGGAGTTGGCATGGCGCTTCCAGTAGCAAGGGTGAATAAAGATGCTCTAGACACAATTCTCAAGTACCCTTTCTCTGGTAAACACTATTCTGATCGTATCTGGACAAATAAATCTAAGATGATTGAGGCTTTGAGAGAAGAATTAATTCGTGGTGCTGTACAAGGTACTGAGGTTAGAAAACTAGCTAAGAACATAAGATCCAAACTTGATGTATCCAAATTTAACGCAATGAGACTAATGAGAACTGAGACGGCATTTGTTGTTGGTGAAGGCACTGCTAAAGGGTATGAACAAATGGGAGTTCAGAAGTATCAAATTCTAGCAACACTAGATTCCAAGACTTCAAAGGTGTGTCAACATCAAGATGGTAAGGTTTATTTGCTTTCAGAACGTGTACAGGGGCGCAATGCTTCGCCATTTCATCCAATGTGTCGCTCCACAGAAGTTCCGTATATTGAAGCTAATAAAGATGGTGGCTCTAGGTTGGCTAGAGGTAGCGATGGCAAGAACTATAAAGTTCCTCGCAATATTACTTATAAGGAATGGGAGAAAAAATACGTCAAATAAACTTTTGTGCGTAACAATCGGTATGTAGTAAATGAGGGACATTAAAATTTTCCCAAAATATCATATCACACCAAATAATGAACTGGAAGGGTCTTTAGGAAACTTACAGGGCATGGAGGTTAAGAAGATGGAAAATCAAGAACACAATCAACAAGAACAAAATTCTCAAGAGGCAGTTAAGACATACTCCCAAGAGGATTTAGATAAATTACTTCAAGCTGAGACGGATCGCAAGGTGTCCAAAGCACTTGAAACTGCAAAGGCAAAATGGCAATCAGAATTTGAAGCTAAATTAGAGCAAGAAAAAACAGAAGCTGAGAAGCTTGCAAAGATGTCTGAATCAGAACGATTACAGGCTCAATTTGAATCAGAAAAAGAGAAATTTGAGCAAGAGAGACAACAGTTCATGCGTGAGCGCTTAGAACTTGAAACTGTAAAAGAATTGTCTACACGAAACTTGCCGACTGAATTCAGTCGTTTTGTACTTGGCAATGATGCCGAGGCGACTAAAAACAATCTAGATTTGTTCCAAACACAATTTCAGCAAGCTGTTGAAAAAGCAGTTAATGAAAAACTAAAAGGTCAAGTACCTAAGAGTTCAACTGGAACAGGACTTGAAGGCACTATGACAAAAGAACAATTTAACAAATTAGGCTACAAGGACAGATTGGCTTTATATCAATCAAATCCAGACCTATACAACCAATTACAAAACGGTTAACTGAGCAAGGAGCATATGCTTCTTGCTTCTTTATATTTCATTTAAGAAAAGGAGATTCAACCTATTATGGCTCAAACGAAACTTACGAATTTAATCAATCCAGAGTTATTTGCTCAAGCTATTCAAGCAAAACTTGGAGATGCCATCAAATTCACTCCAGTTGCATTCCAACAAGACCTTGAAGGACAAGCAGGAGGCACTATTTTAGTACCTAAGTATGAATACATTGGTGATGCTGAAATTATCGGGGAAGGCGTAGCAATTGATCCTGCATTACTTTCTCAAACATCTGTTGATGTACCAGTAGTTAAAGCAGGTAAAGCTGTAGAACTTACTGACGAAGCTTTAGGTAACTCTTATGGAGATGCTATGGGCGAAGCAGAAGCACAAATTACTCGTGCAGTTGCTAACGGTGTAGAAAAAGAAGTTGTTAAATCACTAGCTAATACTACATTGGTGCATGATGCTTCTACAGTTGGAAAAGTAAATGGTGATGTTTACTTAGAAGCTATGAATCTATTTGGTGAAGACCAAGAAGGAGAAAAATTCTTGTTCGTTAACCCTAAAGAACTGGCTTCTATCCGTAAAGACCCAGGCTATGAAGATGGGAAACTATTTGAAGCTACTGTAGTAGTTTCAAACCGTGTAGGTGTTAAAGAAGCATTTGTTATGAAAGCAGGCGCTATCGGTCTTTACTTGAAGAAAGAACTTGAAGTAGAAGCTGATCGTAACATCTTGACTAAGTCAAATGTTATCTCTGCAGATCAACACTTCGCTACTCACCTTCGTGATGCTTCTAAAGTCATCAAAGTTACTGTAACTGCTTAATTTTAAATAACTAAGAGGGTGGGTGCTTTGTAAGCGCTTGCCCTCTTTTTACTATAAGGAGTGTTGCTTGTGTTAATGCACATGACAATGATGAAGCTTCGTGAGGAAAAAGAGGCAGAAGCTACAAAATCTGCAAAGAAGAATGTAGTCAAGGTAGAAAATCCAAAGAAGCCAAAAAAAGCTAAATAGTAAGGAGGGTTACTAGTTGGCGCTCTATATAAAACGTAATGATACACATGATGTTATTCAATACAAAATTGAAGGCATGGATTTAACAGGTGCTACTACACGCTTCTTCATGGAGCATATCAAGAGTGGCAAGGTAGTATCAAATGCAAATGCAGAAATTGTAGATGCGAAAAATGGCTTGATACAGTATACCTTAACTGAAACTGACACAGTTTTAGCAGGAACTCATCGTGCTGAGTTTGAGGTTGTTTTTGATGATGGTAAATTCAAGACATATCCAAGCAAAGGATACATTCGTTTAGAACTAGAAGCGAATATCAACAAAGACAAGTCAACTCACATAGAAGAAAAAGTAGCCTTACATGTCTCTGAAATTAGTGTTTTTAAACAAGAGGTAAATAAAGTCTTAGATGAGAAATTAAAAGTTGTTTTAGAGGCTAAGCGAGGATATTCCAAAGGATACTTGATAGAGAACTTCTCAAATTTTACTGAATGGAATCTGCAAGGTGGCACAGCCAAGGAGATTGATTCTGTAAATGTTAAATCAAGCAAGTCTTCTATTAAATTAATAGCTGATGGAGTACCTACATTTATCAGAACAACCAGAGCATTTGACTTTAAGGGAACTAAGATGTTCAAACTTTCTATTTACGTTGATAATCCTAGCGCAGTTAATAAGATCTCTCTGTATCTTGCAAATGACACAACATATGAAAACTTCTTTATGAAGGTTATAAAAGGAACAGGTTTAAACAAGGGTTGGAATGAGATTCTGATTGATACTGCTCATATGTCTGCAACTGGTGCGCCTTCTCTTGACAATAAGGTTCAATCCATTCAGGTAAGGATTGACCCAACAACAGGTATGAATGCATCTTTGACCTTTGATGCATTGATTAGAGATGAGAAGCAACGTCCTAAAATCATCTTTACAATGGATGATAACTGGATTAGCCAGTATACAGAAGCATATCGCATTATGAGAGAAAAGGGTTTCAGAGGAACGATTGCAGTTATTCCTACAAAAGTAGGAGAAGCAAACTACATGAACCTTTCTCAACTTCAAGATATATACAACAGTGATTGGGATTTAGTAAACCATACGAATACACACATCAGACTCGGTGATTCAACACGAAAAGTGCAGGAATCAGAATTATCTATTACTACTCAATGGTTAGATAACAATGGTTTCACAAAAGCATCTGATATCGTTGTTTATCCATATGGTTCATTTAATGATGACACTATAGATATTATCAAAAATATATATCGTGCAGGTCGCTCAATAGTAGATCAAATAGAAACTACGCCACCACTTGATATAACCAAGGCGAAAGTCAGAAATTTAACGCAATCTATCACTGCCCAACAGGCTAAAGATTGGATTGATGAGGCTATAGCTACAGGAGGCACTGTAATCTTCTTGAATCATAGATTTGGAGATGAAGTTGACTCTATGTTCTTTGGCGTAAGTAAGTTTCAAGAATTAGTTGATTATGCTTTTGAACGAAAGTCTGATATTGACGTAGTTACCTATTCTGAATGGCTTGATAGCTTTGGTGGATGAGACAAAGGACTAATAACACTAAGAAAGATATAAGGTGATGCGAAGTTATGAATCTAGAATATATCAAACTTGCACTAGGTTTAAATGACGATAGCAAGGATATTTTACTATCTCGTATCCATGCCAATGTAGAGAGAGCCGTTTGTCTATATTTGAACATTTCCACTAATGTAACGCCTCAAGAACTTGAATGGATTGTAGAGGAATGTACGATTATTCGCTACAACAGAGTTGGTAGTGAGGGTATTGTACAAGAATCTATTGATTCTCTGTCTATGACCTATCAAGCTGATTTCCTTAAAGAATACTATCCATACCTAGATGCTTATAAGTCTAGAAACATGCCTGCTGAACAAAATAAAAATCGTTTAAGAATGATTTAGGTGATTACATGAGATTTGATAAAACAATGACTCTCATTGGAGAAGTACAAATTGATGATGGTATGGGTGGATATGAAGTTCAAGATAAGGCAATTAGAACTGTAAATGTGTTTACAACTCCTATTAATGCCGAGGTTGCTAGAAGAGAGTATGGTATTGTCACTAAACAATCTTTGAAAGCGTTTACAAAAGAAGATATCCCATCAGAAGTTGGGAGTGTTGAGTTAAATGGCGCTGTTTACAGTGTTGTTTTATTCAATGACTTCGGAAGAAAAATGAAAATGCTTGTCATAGCTAGAGAGAGCTAATGAAAGCAAGATTAGATGGTGTTGGGGCATTTAGAAACCTTGTAAACAGTATGACCGTAGAGGTTCAAGAACAGACAAAGGAATTGGTGAGAGAAACTACTCTTGCAATTGAGGCTGATGCGAAGAATCTTGCACCAATTGATACTGGATACTTGAGAAGAAATATCAAGAGCAAGATTGAAAATGGTGGACATATTGGGGTTGTAACCAGTAATGCAGAGTATGGAGACAAGGTTGAGTATGGGACTAGTAAAACTCCTGCACAGCCTTATTTTAACCCTGCATATGAGAGAAATATAGTGGAATTCAAATCTAGATTAAAAGACATAGTAGAGGGCAGGTGATTATCTTGGCTATAGCAAGTATTGAACTTCAAAAGGCTGTATTTGCAAATCTATCAAGGCTTTCTTATCCAGTATATGATGCTTTGCCAAAGAATCAACCTATGCCTTATATACTCATTGGCGAAGAAAATTTACTCAGAAATGATACTAAATCAAGTGTCATGACTGAGCATGTATTAACCATTCATGCCTTTTCTAAGGCAAATGGAACTAAACAAGTTAAAGAAATGACTGCTTACATCATTAATAGTCTTGTAGATACAGACTTGATTGTAAGTGGCTTTGACACTGTGGTACAGAAACTTCAAAATGTCGTCAATATGAAAGAATTAGACGATCTTGGAGTTATTCAACACGCAGTAATTCAAATTAAATATACTCTTACGGAGGTAAAATGATGGCAGAAAACGGTATTAATTTTACTATTTCCATTGATGGAACAAAAGTAGCAGGGCAACGTGGCGGTTCACTTTCACGTTCTGCAGATACAATTGAGACTACTAGCAAAGATGGAGCAGGATGGAAATCATTCATTCCTTCTTTCAAAGAATGGTCTGTTGAGGGCGATGGTGTAGTGGTTTTCTCTGATGAGGGCTTTGCACTAATTGAGCAAGCATATGTAAGCGGTGATGCAGTTGAGGTTGACGTTCAAATGAACGGTACTAAATCAATCTACAATGGTGAAGCAATCATCAATGATTTCAGCGTTGAGATGCCCTATGACGATCTAATGTCATATAGTATTTCACTGCAAGGTACAGGTGCTTTAACGTTCGTCAATCCTTCAACGCTTTTATAAGTATTAAGTAATACTGAAACGTACTTATAATCGGTATTAAACAATGTAGGGGTGATGTATTTCACCCATACATATTATTAAAAACTAAAACTATTAAAATAAATTGAATCTTATCATGGAGGGTTTACTTGATGTCAACAAAAATCGTAGCTGTAGAAGCTGATAAAAATAGACACTTAAAATATGGTGTCAACCAATTAATTGAGATTGAAGAAATGCTAGGTCGTTCTGTAACAGAACTTGGAACATCAACAGGCATTAAAGATTTACGTACTATCATGTACGTTGGGTTACGTTGGGAAGACAAAGAACTTAACGAAGAAAAAACAGGGGACATTATGGATTCCATGATTGAAAAACATGGTATGGATTATGTTTCTGAGAAGCTTGCGAAAGCTATGGAGAAGGCATCAAGTAAATCCTTTCCCAGTTAAGAATGGGAAGCTAGATGTAGATGAAGTTATTAAGACAGGAGCAAGCGTTGGTATCCCTATTTCTGATATAGGAGAACTAACCTTGGCAGAAATTCTAGCTTACTCAGAAGGTTACCAAGCAAGGCAACGTGACCATTATGAAACGATGGAGTATGTCATTGCCATGGGATATGTTTCTGCGAGAAAAGGTAAAATACTCCCTCTATTCAAAAAGGACGAGGGCGATAAACAAGGCAACTCTGGTAAATCTAAAACAAATAGAATTACAAAAGAGCAAAGAGAAGCTGAGATTAATGCCTTAACTCAAACATTTGGAGGGTGACTACAGTAATTGTAGTTGCCCTTTTTTTATTGCTCAAATTTTTCCCAAAGGGGTGAACTAATTAGTGGCTGAACAAAGATTAACCGCAGTCATTGGGGCTAATATACGACAATTTGAAAGAGCCATGAAAGATGTACAGTCCAGAATGGAAGATGTACAAGGTTCATTTCAGTCAATCTCTGATGGACTAGCGCCTGTATCAGCAGGGTTAGGTGCATTCGGTGGCGCAGGGATTCTAGCTTCTGAGAATGTCACCAACGCCTTTAAGCAATTCCAAACAAAGCTAGGTGCTACTGGTTCTGATCTAGGTGTTTATAAAGGTGAATTAGAACAGCTAGCTTCAACTGGTGTAGGTTCATTTGAGGAAATGGCAGGCTCTATGGTTTCTGTTAAACAGAACATGAAAGGCTTGAATAACGGTGAACTAGATGGAATGACAGAACAAGCTATGCATTTAGCGAATGTTATGGGTTCTGATGTTGGAGAGGTATCTAAGACAGCAGGTATCATGATGAAAAACTTTGGTATTTCTGGTCAAGAAGCAATGGACTTGATTTCTAAAGGTTATCAAAATGGTATGGATTATGCAGGCGACTACCAAGATACTTTATCAGAATACAGTGTCTACTTTGACAGCATGGGATTCTCTGCAAATGATATGTTCAATATTTTAGCAGAAGGTGCTGAAAATGGTGCATTCAACTTGGACAAAGTTGGGGATGCCATGAAAGAATTCGGTATTCGTGCTAAAGATGGCTCTGATACAACTAAACAAGCATTTACTGACCTAGGTTTTGATGCTCAAAAGATGACAGATACATTTGCCAAAGGTGGCGAGGGTGCTAAGAAAGCATACGCAGACGTAGTTACTGAATTGTCTAAAGTTAAAGATGAAACCAAGAGAAATGAAATTGGTGTAGCACTTTTTGGTACTCAATATGAGGACATGGAAAAGGATGTTATTGCTTCCACAGGAACTATTGTTGACCACATGGGAGATGTTGGTGGAACAGCAAAACAAATGGCTAAAGACAATCAAACATTTGGACAACAAATGCAGGGTGCTTGGAATGATATCCAAGTGGCAATAAAGCCAGTAGGGGAAGCTTTAAAAGGCGCTATTCTTGCTGTAATGCCAATGGTTGTTAGTGCAGTTCAAGGACTGGCTACAGCATTCGGCAATCTAAGTCCTGCAGGGCAGAAAGTTGTCTTTGCAATAGGTGGAATTGTAGCTATTGTTCCTATATTACTAGCAGGATTAGCAGGATTCATGGGTATGATTAGCACACTTAGTGGTGGATTCGCACTACTAACTAGTGGCTTTTTGAAAGTTGGCGCAGGAGTAATGAAGCTAGTTTCTGTCTTCAAGACTGTAGGACAGGCTTTCATGTGGCTAGGCAGATTATTCATGGCGAACCCATGGATGATTATTGTCACAGCGTTAATTGCAGTAGGTGTCTTGATTTATCAGAACTGGGATGCTATCCAAGCATGGTTAACTAATGCTTGGAATGTTTTGAAGCAAACAGTAGCAAAAGTGTTTAACTGGATCGTTGAATTCTTCAAGAAATGGGGATTAACGATTCTAGCAGTAATTCTCGGACCGATTGGAATATTGGCTCTAGCAATTCACAAGAACTGGGATTCCATTAAACAAGGTGCTGTTAATATCTGGGGTAAAATCAAGTCTTTCTTGGCAAATCTCTGGAATAACATTGTTTCTATTGCCAAAACAGTCTTTAACACATTGAAAAATGCTATCTCTAATGCGTTTAACACAATTAAATCAACAGCAATTGGAATTTGGAATGGTATCAAATCATCCATAGTTGGCGTGTGGAATGGTTTGAAATCTACAGCAACATCAGTCTTTAACGGTATCAAGAATGGTATTTCCAACGCCTTTAATAGTATCAAATCCACTGCATCAAATACTTGGAATGCTATTAAAAATGCAATGACGAAGCCAGTTGAAAGTGCCAAAAACGCTATCAAGAGAGCGATTGATTCAATCAAGGGATTCTTTAGTGGATTGAAATTAAAATTCCCTAAAATCTCAATGCCAAAACTTCCTAAATTCACAATGAGTGGGAAGTTTAGCTTAAAGCCTCCAAGTGTACCTAAATTGGGTATTTCATGGCATGAAAGTGGTGGTGTTTTCAGTGGCTCTAAGGACGGTAGAGTAGTAGGTTTAGCCGAAAACCACGGTGACGAGGCTATCTTGCCATTATCTAAACGTTCTAAGTTCAAACCATTCGCAACTGCATTAGCAGGAATGATTGGCAAGGATGAAGAGTCCTCTAATGGTACTACTGTTAACAATAACTTTAACATTTCAAGCTTAGTTGTTCGTGAAGAAGCTGATATCAAGCGAATCGCACAAGAATTACAAAAGCTTTCAATGCAAAAAAATAGAGCAGGAGGTGTAGTGCTTCGTGGCTAACATCAAATTCAATGGGATTGAAAATCCTTCATATATGCTAATTCACAGTATTACAGATTCATTATTACCAAAAATAGAAACAAGAACACTTAAAATTAGTGGTCGTAAGGGACTATACAATATTGGCAGTGAGATTGGAGAGAGACTAATTAAAGTCTCTCTTTCTATTTTAGGTCAAGATGAAGCTGATTTAAGAACTAAGATTAGAGCCGTTGCAAATTGGCTGTGTACCGAAAAACCTGCCAAATTTGTAAACCTTGATGAACCAGACAAGTATTATATGGCTCAATTAACAGGTGATTCAGAATTAGAAGAGATCCTTCGTAAAGGCAGTGTGGAATTAGAGTTCATTTGCACAAATCCATTTGCATACGAAGATCCTTATATTGATTCACTCCCTAAACTACCATCTGATAACACTCTTAAATTGTTAAATGATGGTGGGCTAGAAACACATCCAACACTTAAGATGGAATTTACAAGTAATACTCCCGAATTCTCCATTGTCTCAAGTGATGAATTCCTTCTATTTGGCACTTCTCCAAGTGGCGATCAGCTTCCAATGGATAGAGAACAGCTTGTATTTCAAGATGAGATGCACTCTATTACAGGATGGACAAATGCGAGTTCTATTGATGGGGGTATCATTACAGGTACTTTAAGTGCTGATGAAAATGGTATGTTACAAGCAGACTCTGATTATGGGACTGGATCAAGTTGGCATGGCGCTTCTATGGTAAAAGATCTGGGTGTTCAGCTTCAAGATTTTAAAGTAGTCGCAAGGATCGGACTTCGTGGAACAAAAGCTTTGCAAAAAGGTAGAGTAGAAGTTTACCTAAGAGATATTAACGGTGCTGTACTTGGTAAAATGGCATTTGTAGATAATGCTGTAACAGGATTTCATCCTAAAGCAGAAGCAAGGGCAGGCACACTCAATGATGGTCATTACTTTGTAAATTCCTATGGTTCTTACCCTGGGGTTTGGAAAGATTTGACCAATGGACACATGGAGATTGAACGCCATGGCAATGAATGGAGAGCATATTTTGCTATTTATGAGAATGGTAAATATCATACAAGACTAACCAAAACATGGATAGATGCTAGAGATGAGTGGACAACAGGGAAATTAGCACAGGTTCAAGTTCATGTTGGTGCTTCTGGTAGTGCAACGCCTGCTAGTCTGATGAGAATTAATGACTTAAAAGTTTACGGCTCTCAATCAGTATCTGAAATAGAGATAGCTAATGTATTTACAGAAGGAGATATTTTAGAGATTAATAATGCAACTGGTGAAATCCTTAAGAATGGTAAGCCTTATTACAGTACTCTAAATCCTGCAAGTAATTTCATTAAGCTTAAGAAGGGTGTTAATGGCATTGCTATTAATCCACCAATCGTGAAAGAGATTTCGTATACTATTCCGAAAAAATGGTACTAGAAAGGGGATGTCCTAGGCGTGTTATTTATATTAGATAAAAGATATCAGACGGTTGGAACTATGTCTAATGACATCCCCCGTGGATGTCCATATTTCACAGATATCCACCATGAAAGTCTAGATAACTACATGCTTTTATTTGACTTTGAAACATTTGCTGACCATCCTACAGCCTCCCTCATAGAAGTTGAGGGAGGTATTTTATATCAGAATGATGATGGAAAACATCAACTTTTCAAGGTTAAAGAAATTCAAGATACGCACTCTGATGGTCAGTTGGTTCGTAGAGTATACTGTGAAAATGTTGCTATATCAGAACTAATTGGGGCAATTGTTAGACCTGTTACATTTACTTCTCAGAACATGGAGCAGATAGGCACATACATACTCGCTCATACAGGGTGGGAGATTGGAGAATGTGAGTATTATGGTGTTAGAGATATTGAGTTCAAGGATCACATAACTGCTCTTCAAGCATTGCATCAAGCTGTTTCAGAGTTTGGAATGGAGATTGAATACGAAGTTATATTCAATGGAACAAGAGTGTCTAAGCGCCTTATCCATATTAGAAATCAGCGTGGAGAAGTAACAAAGAAAATATTCTCTTATGGCAAGGATCTAATTCAAGTTGAGAGAACTGAGGATTCAAGAGAGGTTGTCACTGCCTTAATTGGTGTTGGGAAAGGCGATAACCAAGGTAATCTGTTAACAATAGTGAATTATGATGGATCTGCATATTTGGACAAAGGGTATTTTCAAGTAGATGATTACATTTACTCTGATGAAGCGTTTCAGAGATACAATATGAATGGTCGTCACATTTTCGGCATCTTCAAGGATGATAAAGCTACAAATAAACGCGAGTTACTGGATAATACTCTTGCAAGATTAAAAGAGATATCAAAACCTAGATTTACCTATAAATTATCAGTCACTCTTCTAGAGAAGTTAACTGGATATGAACATGAAAAAGTTCGCCTAGGTGATACAGTCATTGTCAAAGATGAGACTTTTAAACCTGTGCTTATTTTAGAAGCTAGGGTAATAGAGTTAAAGAGAAGTAAAACTGATCCTACCACTGATGAAGTTACTCTTGGCGATTTTATTCCAATTGTATTCACTGAAAATGATTACATCAATAAAGTACAGCAAACTCTCTTTGAAAAAGAGAAGCAATGGGATTCAGCTTATAAGCTTGCAGAAGGCACAAAGGAAGAGTTGGATCAAGTTAAAAATGATATCGTTTACAAGGTAGAATTACATTCTTCCAATGGCATAGTGTTTAGAAATGGAATTATAGATTCAACACTTACTGCAAGGGTGTATAAAGGAAAGTCTGAAATTACTAATTCATTGGCATTTGATGCTTTTATATGGAAGAAGTTTGACAAGAATGGGATTTTAGATGTTGATTGGACTAATTCTCATAAAGGCTTTGGCAAGCAAATAAAAGTAACAGAATCAGATATTGTTACAAAAGCTACGTTCACTTGTGATGTGGAGGCAAGCAAAATTTTATAAGCAGAAAGGAATGATATTTTGTGGCGATAGTTGCTAGTGGACAATTAACTCTAGTGGATCTTAATGATGCTATTATAGCAGGCATAGCACCAGCTAATCCTACAGTGGGAACTCTGTGGATCAAAGAGATTACAGATGCTCCTGACGAATTATATAAATGGGATGGCAATGCATGGATTCCGCAATCTTTGTCATTGGCATCACTTGATCCAGATCAAAGCGACAAATTAGACAATGCATCCGATACTGTTGATGACCTAAATATTAATATTGTTCCTGCGCTAGATGTAAGATTGAGCAATGCAGAGATAGAAATTGATCCAGATAAAATCATATCTACGGTAACTAATCACGATACTTTCAAAGGCGTATTAGATCAGAAGGCTGATTCTGAATCACTAGGCGACTACGCCACTCTTGAACAATTAGGCACTGCAGAAGGTAATCTTAGAGATGAAATAGCCGACAAGATTGGACAAATTGATTTATCGCATTATATAACACAGGCAGATCTAACTCAAACATCTGATAGTTTTACAGCAATGTTTAAGGCAGGCGGTGGGGTTAACCTCCTTAAAAACTCTATTGGATTTGGAGGGTTTGAATCTTGGCAAGGTGTTATTGGAGGCAGGATATCAACGACTACCAATAATACACTAAATTCACTAGGGTTTGGCAGTGCTTTCTTTTTCAAGTCTACTCCAACACTTTCCAAATATATATATCAACTCATAGACGTTGTTGCAGGACAACCATACACGTTTTCATGGAATGTGAATAAGATAGGCTCAACAGGAACAGGGGACTCACTACATTTCCAGTTTAAAACAGAAGATAATGCAACTACCTTACTTCAAAAAGTTTACCCAAATAGCAGTTCTACGAATGGATACGAACAGGATTCAATAACTTATACACCAGACTTTACAGGAAGGGTTTCTGTAAGGATATATGCTTTTGGAGATGTAGAAGCAACTATTACAGGTCTTATGGTTAACCTAGGAAGCGTTCCATTGCAATGGACTATGGCTACTGGTGAAATCTATAATACTAACGTTCGTATGGACATAAATGGGATCAAAGTATTTCAGCTTGAGAACGGTGTGGAAAAAGGTTTTACTCAAATCAGTTCGGAAGAGTTCGCAGGGTTCTATGATTCTGATAACAATGGGACTTATGAAAAGGTATTCTATCTAAAAGAAGATGAGACAGTGTCTAAGAAGTTCCGAGCAAATAATGAGTTTACTATGGGTAATATAAAGATCATTAAAATAGATAAAAGTTCAAACAGTGGTAAAGGATGGGCATTTGTTCCAACAACAGAATAATAATTGAAGCATAGGCGAGGTCAGTTGAATCTGATCTCGCTTTTATTGGATAAATTTATTGTAAGGAGTAGATTATTTTGGCTCTTAGTGGCACTTTTTATAAAAATGTAAATTCACACTGGAGGTTACAAGGCGAGTGGTCAGCTTCACAGTCTATAAGTGGTAACTATTCCAATGTTACTCTTAAAGTATATTGGATGTGTCTAGATAAATATGGTACAACCTACACCAGTGTAACTAAAAGTGGATCATCAACTATCAATGGTTCTAGTGATGCTTTTTCTGCATCAGCAAAATTAACAGGTTCAGAGAAAAAGCTAGTGCAAACACATACTGTCAAAGTTAATCACAATTCAGATGGTACTAAGTCATTTTCAATGTCTGCTTATTTTGATATTAAGTTAGACCTTTCTCCATATGTAAGCAGAGTGTCTATAAGCGATACTGTTACTCTTAATACAATTCCTCGTAAATCTAGTCTAACAGATTCTACGCCAAACTTTACTGCAGGTAGTGATATCGCACTAGGTATATCAAGAGCATCTTCATCATTTACTCACTATGTACACATTGATGTCAAAAATAGCAGTGGTACTTATGTTAATGTGAAAATGCTTGACTTTGGATCGTCAACATCAAAATCAACATCCTTTACAACTGCTGAAAAGACAAAAATATTTGATCTATTGGCAGGTAGATCTTCAACAGATGTTAGATGGAACTTTCATACGGAAAGTGGAGGAAGCAGTATTGGATATAACACCTATTACAGTACGGTTACTGCTCCAAGCGCTTCTACTATTTCAAGTGGTACAGATAGAGATGTGTATATTGACCAAGCGATTAGTATTGGCATTACAAGGCGTGATAGTGAATTTACTCATACATTGAAGATCTATTCGGGTGGCAATGATCCTGCAACTGCCACGCTCGTAAAAACAATTACAGGAGTTACAACAAGTGTATCTTGGACACCTACACAGGCTGAAATGGACAAGATGTACGCTACAACTCCTAATTCAAAGGTTGTAGATGGGAATATTGAAGTTTATACCTATTATGGCTCTGAATTAGTAAGAAGCCATACAGATAATGATATCAATTTCCATGTAAGGAATAGTAATCCTACGTTCGCTGACAGTAATGTTACCTATGAGGATACTAATGCTACGACATTGGCGCTTACTGGGAATAAATCTTACATTATTCAGAATAAATCAGATCTCAAAGTAACTGTTACTGCTCCTGCCACAGCAAAAAATGGTGCGACAATCTCTAAATATGTAATTTCAGTCAATGGCGTGGAAAAGACAATCAATACAACTGGGTACGCTACAATCGGTGCTGTAAATGCTACTACGAATCTAACGCTAACCGTTGAGGCTATTGATAGTCGTGGTAATTCGGCTAAGCTTAATAAGCCAATAACAATTGTACCTTATGGAAATCCTGTAGTGTCAACCTCTGCAACAAGATTAAATAACTTTGAGAATACTACTACATTAACTTTGAATGGTAAAATTTCTCCTTTAACAATCGGTGGAGTAGATAAAAACTCCATAAAGACAATTCAGTACAGGTTGAAAGAAAGTACATCATCAACATACCAAACACCAGTATCTTTCACCTACACTATGAGTGGCTCTTCTTATACAGCTACCAATAAAAGTCTTAACCTAGATAATGGCTTAGCTTGGGATATTGAAGTTACTGTTAAAGATGCTCTTAATACAACAACTGTTGTAAAAAGAGTGGCAGTTGGTCAGCCAATATTCTTTATTGATGGCGACAATAAGGCTATTGGAATTAATGCATTCCCTAAAAGTGGGTATGCGTTACATGTTGAGGGTAGCGTTCTTATTGATGGAAAGTCTGAATTGCATTTTGATAGAGATAGGACTAACACATCTCAGATATATTGGAATGCCTCATCTTCAGTAGATTATGGGTTAACATTCAAGGTTGATGGCAATACATCAATGATATTAGATACAAGAAGTGGAGTATCTTCTAAGATATATGGTGATTTAGAATTAACAGGTGGATTAAAACTGCCTGCTAATAAATACGCATCAACAGGTGGAGGAATAGACCTCAACAATTCAGACATGATTGGTCTTAATCAATTGTTCTTCTCAGATACTATGACATCAGACACAGAAGCTTTGCAATTCCCTAAGTCAAGCAGACCAACTGGAAGCCTTGACCCTGCACACCATGACAGCTTTAGGATTTATAATGGTGTTGGCTATCTGAATGGCACTCCTATATTCTTGGATGGAAGAGATGTGCTGTGGGATGGGGCATCTTTTATGTATGATGGGCAATATTGTGTTCCTTCTAGAAACCTTATAGACTGCCCTAATGGATGGATTCTTCATTGGTCTGATTATGATGATAGCACTAATACAGAAAATCCATTCAATAGTGTGTATTCAGTAGTACCTAAACATCATTTTGATGGTTTTAATGGACAGGGGATATACATACTTGTGCCTGCAAATGATACTGAAACTGTAACTAAGTATGTATATGTTAATAATGAAAGGGTTATAGGATATGCAGGAAACAACTCTAATGCCACCCATAGAGATATTGTATTAAGCAGGGTGTTAGCATGGTAGGAGATGTGATTATGAAAGTAATTTATATATTAGTAGATGAAAATGGTGTATTGCAAAGTTTTGGCTATACAAGAAGTATGGATTCTGAGATTGAATTAGAGGTTGAAGAAACTCATCCTTTGCTGAGCAAGGAATTCACTCCGAGAGTATTCTTGTATCAAGATGGGCAGATTGTCAAGAGCGATGTCCTTGAGTTAGAGAGGGCAAAGAGTGGTAAAAATAGCAAACTGAAAAAGGCTTGTGAGGAATCTATCCTTGCAGGCTTTTCTTCTGCAAATGGTCACTTCTATAGAACAAACAGAGACGACCAAACTAACATGATAGGACAAAAGGACATTCTAAACTCAGATGAATCCATTTCAACAGTACAATGGAAAACTGAAGATGCAGGCTATATTGCTCACACTAGAGAAGAATGGCTCAAGGTTTATAATGAAGCGTTTATGCACAAGCAAAAGCAATTGTTCAAATATGACAGCTTAAAAAGTCAAGTCCTGTCAGCTACGACACAGGAAGAACTGGATTCAATCAATTGGTAACTATATAAAATAGAAGGACTAGGGAAGATGGCTAAGAGGCTGTCTTCTTTTCTGTTCCAAAAGGAGAATAAAATGTTTAAATTAGGAATCGCATCAACGGCTATTGGAGTACCATTATCATTTATATTTGGAGATTGGACACCTTTAATGGGTGTTTTAATGGTATTGACTGCACTAGACATAATTACAGGAATCGCAAAAGGATTCTACGACAAAGGATTAAGAAGTAGAAAAATGTCGCAGGGCATGGTTAGAAAAGGGATGATTTTTGTTGTCATTATCCTTGCCAATATGATTGACGTTGCAATGGCTAGCACATTCAATGAACTGCCAATCGCTAAAATGAGTGCAATAACATTTTATCTCGGAATGGAGGGACTCTCAATTGTTGAGAACCTCGCACAGATGAATATGCCAATGCCTGCATTCGTGAAGAATTATTTGCTTGTGTTAAAGGAAAATGGTGAGAATGTGGCAGATAAGAAAACCTTTGGCAAAAAATAACTCTTGACAAAAGTAAATAAGAAAAATTCAACCTCATTTTCAAGCAAAAATCTAGGGAAGGATTAACCACAACTCTACTAATCTGGTTAAAAATCATTGACAGATATGGTGAAAATATGATTAACTTTTCTCATAGATTTCTTACAGAAAATATGACTTGAAAACGGTTAAAAATAATGGTTGGATTTTTCTTTTACATAACACTCAAACCCTTGGGAGAGTAAGAAAAATCCACCAATTAATGAACAAATGCTTAAAATGATGATGATGCAAATGGGAATGAAGCCGTCTCAAAAGAAAATTAACCAAATGATGAATGCGATGAATAAGCAACAACCTGGAAAATAACTTACGAACTATAGTTAGATAAAGTTACTAGGTTCAATTGCATATAGATAGAAACAGAGCAAACTTTATTTTTCGGTTCTTCATTGCAACTAAGAAATAGACCAAAGCTAAACTTTAGCTTTGGTCTATTTCTTTAGTCGGTATCATATTGTTGAATTCTTTGATATCAAGTTACTTGATAAATCCAAGTGTTAGCCTTTTATGCTTGTCTATTTAATGTGAGTCTGCTCTCGTAAAGACGATTATATTCATTTAATAGAGAATCTAACTCCTGACTATATTTTATGGCAGAAGTAGAGTTGAGGCCGTTTCTCATAGCAGTTTGAATCAGTTCTCGTCTTTTTTGTTCAATTAATAATAGTAAGTCTTGTTTGTTCACGCACCTAAAACTCCTCTGCGATTTTGTCTAACCATGAAGTAGTTTCTATTTTGTCCCAAATATACTTTTATTAATTATAGCGAATTATGGTAATTAATTCAAAAGAAACTTATGTAAAACTTTTTACATTCATTATACATATCACTAAATGATTCAACGAAATTGATACAATGTCGAAATAAAACTGGTGTTTACCATGTGTGTTAAATGTTAGACACAAATTATTCAAAAAGATTAATTTCTTTTCTCATAATGTTTTGATAGAATGGGGAAGGAAAAAGGGGAAGGTATGGAGGTGTTGGTATGACTGATGTGAATTTTATTATTGCTCTTGGTGCAGGTTTTTTGAGTTTCATCTCGCCATGCTGCTTACCATTATATCCGGCATTTTTATCGTATATCACTGGAATGAGCGTAGGTGAATTAAAAACGGAGAATGCACTGCTACAAAAACGTAGTTTGATACATACGCTATGCTTTTTATTAGGATTTTCAATAGTGTTTATTGCCATCGGCTTTGGTTCTTCTTATATAGGTAACTTTTTTTATGAATATGCTGATCTCATCCGTCAAATTGGAGCCATTTTTATCGTTATATTTGGTCTAGTGATCTTAGGTTTACTTAAGCCAGCATTCTTAATGAAAGAAAGGAGATTTGATTTTAAAAATCGACCGACTGGTTACTTCGGTTCAGTTTTAATAGGTTTAGCCTTTGCTGCTGGTTGGACACCTTGCTCTGGACCTATTTTAGCTTCAGTTATTTTACTTTCAGCGACAAATCCCGGATCTGGTTTATTTTATATGATTGCCTATATTATTGGCTTTGCTGTGCCATTTTTAATATTGTCTTTCTTTATCGGTAAAATGAAATGGATTAAAAAACATAATGTAAAGATTATGAGAATTGGTGGGATTTTAATGATAGTAATGGGTGTCGTCTTGTTTTTTGATTGGATGACTGATATAATCTCCCTCCTCACTATGTTGACAGGTGGTTTTACTGGTTTTTAACAGTGATAATTGGATTAAAAAGTGAGGATAACTCGCTTTTTGATCCTTGCGAAAATTGTCGTTGGGTTTAAATTGAAATTATTAGAAAAATTAGATATATTGTAATGAGGATATTACTTTGAAATCAAAGTAGTTCTGTAATATGAGATGTTGTAGCGGATGTGTTTGGAGGAGGAATAATAGGTGGCAAAGATACTAGTAGTAGATGATGCGAAATTTATGAGGCTGACTTTAACAAATATATTAAAAAAAGCCAATCATGATATTGTGGGCGAAGCGGAGAATGGTAAACAAGCCATTGCTTTATATGAGGAGTTAACACCAGATCTTGTGACAATGGATATTACAATGCCAGAGATGAGTGGATTAGAAGCAATGAGAAAAATTAGAGCTGAATACCCAACAGCTAGAATTGTTATGTGTTCAGCCATGGGTCAACAAAAAATGGTAGTAGAAGCAATCGAAGCTGGGGCAAAAGATTTTATCATCAAACCATTTGATGAAGTTAGAGTAATAGATGCAGTATCACGAGTGTTATCTTAATATCATACATATAATTTACTATTGAATAGGAATTAGCTATAATAATAAGTGTCATTGATTTTATTGTAAAAGGATGTTTTTTATGGACATGGTGTTGTTGACATCAATTGGAGCTGTTTCTATGGCAGTATTAGCTATGTTCATCCGAATGAAGGCAGCTAATCATCCAGTCACGATCAAGAAGATAATTTTACCTCCCGTGTTTATGAGTACGGGGGCATTAATGTTTATTTTTCCCTATTTTCGCGTTACGCCAATTGAATTATTGGAAGCTGCTATAGTAGGGGCGTTGTTTTCCTTAATATTAATCAAAACGACTAAATTTGAGAAGAAGGAAGACGAAATCTATTTAAAGAAATCGAAAGCGTTTATATTTATCTTAATAGGTTTACTCATTATTCGCCTCGTTGCCAAACTGATGCTAAGTTCGACTATAGATGTAGGTGCACTTGCAGGAATGTTTTACTTATTAGCATTTGCGATGATTGTTCCATGGCGTATGGCGATGTTCGTTCAATTTCGCAAAATGGACAAAGCGGTAAATGTTAAACAAGTAAGATCGAGGCCAACTACTTAATAATGAAAAGAAGCACCTTTAAGAGTGTCCAACTTTTAAAGGTGCTTCTTTATTATTGTGCAATTTTTTGCTTCGTTTTAAAAAAGATGTTCATATGGTGTCATGTTGATTTCTTTTTGTACCAATTTTTTTCTTAGAAATTTATGATCTTTTTTTGGAGTAGCAATTATGTAGCCGCGGATGAGAATTTCTTCTGTTATCTTTGTTGCTTTTTCCTTTACAGCTAATTCCCCAATTTTTCCAGCTATCTTTTGTCGAGCGACATCACGAAAGAGTTCTGGTACTGGACTAACGAGATCATTCAATAACTCTTTTTCTTGTTGTCCCCATAAATGCTGTGTTTGTCTTACATAATATTCTTCCCAATCCATATCAGATTTACCGTCAGCTTTAGGCAGCCGTTTTAAAAACTTTCGGAACATAAAGAAACCACCAATGGACATAAGGATTACTAATATGACAACCCAAAAAAGTATAAACCACATAAACCAACCATCGAGCATGTTCTTTTCACCCTTACCGTTCTTATTCTCTCATTATTATAAGGCTTCTTATTCAATCAGACAAGCAAGCGTCACAGAAGAGGTTCGTTTTTCCCAATTTGTGAAAACAGTGTGGCGTATTCCTTGTCGGTGATGAGTAATCGATGATGTAAATCATATGTTCTCAATACATATTCTTTTACACCAATAAATTCAGATTCAGTAATGACGAGAAAAGGAGTACCTTTTTGAAAATTTTGATAGTCTTTTAATAGACGTACTTTCTTCATGATTTCCCTCGCAAACTATAGTAAATAATTTACTTTCTATTATATTAAAATTTCTTGTTATTGTCGAAACTTGTCTAAAAATAAATCTTTTCTTTTAGTACAAATACTATTGCATATATTTATTATATTTTTTAGAATATACATATATTTCAGAAAATGGGAGGGGATCCATTGGATAACTTAGCGAAAGCACATGACCAAAAGGAAGAGAATGTAGATTATGAGGTTGTGGCAAGTAGTTCAGCTTTTAAAAGATTATTAAGTGCTAAGAAAGCCTTTTTAGTACCAATGATTATTTTTTTCATGCTCTTTTATTTTATGCTACCGATACTGACTTCATTTACGAATGTGCTTAATCAACCGGCAATTGGTTCTATTACTTGGACTTGGATGTATGCGTTTGCACAATTTGTGATGACTTGGGTTTTATGCATGATTTACGTTAAAAAAGCTGCAAAATTTGATAAAGATGCAGAACAAATCATTGAAAGTCATAAAACACAAGGAGAACGTTAATTATGAGTGGGATTGGCTTAACTTTATTCGTATTAATCGTAGCGATGACATTGGTGGTCACTTATTGGGCAGCAAAACGCACGAATACAGCAAGTGAGTTTTATACAGCTGGAGGGGGATTAACCGGTTGGCAGAATGGCTTAGCGATTGCTGGTGATTATTTATCAGCCGCTTCCTTTTTAGGTATTGCGGGCGCGATTGCATTATTCGGGTTTGATGGTTTCTTCTATTCTATTGGATACTTAGTAGCCTATTTAGTCGTATTATATATTGTTGCTGAACCACTAAGAAATTTGGGTAAATATACAATTGCTGATATGATTAGTGCCAGGTTTAGTGAAAAGAAAGTTCGAGGAGTAGCGGCAATTAGTACGATAACGATTGTAATTTTCTATATGATTGCTCAATTAGTTGGAGCTGGTGCACTTATACAATTATTGTTGGGTATTGATTACTGGATTGCTGTTGTAATCGTAGGTGTAATGATGACAACTTATGTTTTATTTGGCGGAATGACGGCAACTAGTTGGGTTCAAATTATTAAAGCAGCACTATTAATGATAGGAACAGTTATTATTTCATTCCTTGTATTAAAAGAGTTTAACTTTAATATTATTGGTATGTTTGAGCAAATGAAAACGGTAACATCCCACGGTGAATCGTATTTAAACCCAGGTGTGAAATATACGAACGGTGTTGACACGTTGTCAATGATGGTCGCTCTTGTATTAGGTACTGCTGGACTGCCTCATATTTTGATGAGATTTTTCACAGTAAAAGATGCTAAAACAGCGAGAAGTTCTGTTGTCACAGCTACTTGGATTGTAGGAATATTCTATATCTTAACGATCTTCCTAGGATTTGGAGCTGCAGCGTTTGTAGGCTCACAAGATATCGTTGCAGCCAATGCAGCTGGTAATATGGCAGCACCTCTATTAGCTGAAGCACTTGGTGGAGACTTCCTAATGTCATTCGTTTCTGCCGTTGCTTTTGCAACCATTCTGGCCGTCGTTGCTGGGCTTGTGCTTTCAGGAGCTTCAGCCTTTGCACATGATATTTATGGGCAAATTATTAAAAAAGGTAAAGCAACTGAGAGAGAGCAAATGCTAGCTGCAAGATATGCCTCCATTGGTGTTTCTGTACTTTCGATTATTCTTGCCCTATTTGCGCAAACGTTAAATGTTGCCTTCTTAGTTTCTTTAGCTTTCTGTGTGGCAGCAAGTGCGAACCTTCCAGTTATCATTTATACAATTTACTGGAAGAAGTTCAACACAGCGGGTGCCATTTCAGGAATGGTTACCGGTCTCGTTACTGCACTTGTTCTAGTAGCTATTAGTCCAAGTGTATTGAGCCCTGAAGGAACAGCAATCCTTGTTGGTGATCCAATATTCCCATTAACCAACCCAGCAATCATATCAGTTCCAGCAGGATTTCTAGCAGCTTATATTGGTGCAGTTGTGTCAAATAAACGAGATGAGAAGAAATATAATGAAGTAACTGTTAAAGCGAATACAGGTGTTAAATAATATTTTTAATACAACGAGCAGGAGCGGCTTTCCACTAGAAAGTCGCTCTTCTTATATTTTGCGAAATAATGGTGGTGGTGAGAATTTAATGGATATGAAAAAAATAGAAAATGTATTGAAGCCTGCACTTTTATTAGATTTAGATGCTCTTGATCGAAACTGCCAGGTCATCGCAATGCATGCAAAAGGAAAAAAAATAAGAGTAGCAACAAAGTCTATTCGTTCCATTGAAGTAATCAAGCGTATTTTGGCTTCAAATGAATGCTATCAAGGTATTATGACTTATTCTGCTGATGAGAGCTTAGTATTAGTGAAATATGGTTTTAATGACATTTTGCTTGGATACCCAAGTATGGATGAAAATTCTCTAATGCTAATTGCTCGAGAGCACCCGAGAGAAATAACTGTCATGGTCGATTCTTTAGCGCATGTTGATTATTTAATAAAACTAGCAAAGTCTGTTAATGGCCAGTTTTCAGTTTGTATAGATATAGATATGAGTACAAATATTTTTGGATTTCATTTTGGTGTTCGCCGATCTTCTTTAAGAAGCTCCTCTGAGGTCCTAGCTATAGTAGAAGCTGTTCATGCTAGTGATGTGCTTCACTGGAAGGGACTCATGGGATATGAAGCACAAATTGCTGGCGTTGGTGATAACGTCCCGCATTCATATGGGAAAAATACCATTATTCGTTTAATGAAACAAAAAGCAAAGCGAGAAGTAAAACGGAAGAGGGAAGAAATCATTACAGCTTTACAACAAAAAGGTTATACACCTGCTTTAGTGAATGGTGGCGGGACTGGTAGTATCCATTATACGGCGACAGACGAACAAGTGTCGGAAATTACTGTCGGGTCAGGCTTTTATTCACCACTTCTTTTTGATTATTATCAAGAGATAAAATACGAACCTGCTCTCTTCTTTGCCATACCTATTGTTCGTCAAGCGAAAGCGAATATATATACATGTCTCGGAGGAGGTTACATTGCTTCCGGTGTTACTGATCAAACGAAGATGCCACATCCCGTATATCCACATGGCATGAGACTTTTATCTATGGAAGGTGCTGGCGAGGTGCAAACACCATTGTCTTATTCAAAAGAACGTTTATCCATAGGAAGTGCCGTTGTTTTTAGAGCTGCGAAAGCTGGGGAGGTATGTGAAAGGTTCACAGAGATTCATTGCTACTCGGAAAATCAATCCACATCAACTGTAAAAACGTATAGAGGAGAAGGGATGTGTTTCCTATGAGAAAAACTTCGCTCGCATCTATCCGTAACTGGGCAGAAAATGTACAATTTAATGCTGAGCAACTATTTTTTCCACAAAGCATAGAGGATGTCATAAAAGTTGTAAATAATGCAAGAAAGGAAGAGAAGAAGATTAGAGTGATAGGATCTGGACATTCTTTCACAAATCTAATTCAAACCGAAGAGTGGTTCGTTTCATTAGACCGTTTATCAGGTATGATTTCTTTTGATGAGGACCAAGGTTTAGTAGAGGTATATGGTGGTACCAAATTATATGAAATCGGCAAATACTTAGGTGAGAAAGGTTGGGCGCAAGAAAACCTCGGTGATATAAACACGCAAAGTATTGCCGGCGCAATATCAACTGGTACACACGGGACAGGTATGAAATTCGGCAATATTTCTACACAAGTTGAAGAATTAGTGCTGATTACAGCAGGAGGAGAGGAACTGCTAATCTCTCGTCAAGTAAACTCACAATTGTACGATGCCTCGCTCGTTTCGTTAGGGTTGTTGGGCATCGTTGTAAAGGTGAAATTAAAAGTCATTCAAGCGCCGACCTATGTTTATAAAAGTAGGAAAATACTTTATAGTGATTTAAAGCCTCATATTAGTTTATATATCCATAACAATCGCCATTTTGAATGCTTCTTATTTCCCTTTTCTAACCATGTGCAAATAAAAACAATGAATATAACAGACAAGAAGCCGAGGACAAGAAAATGGCGTAAGATGGAAAGTATGATAATGGAAAATTATATATTTGGTTTTCTATCTGTCTTATGTCGCAAGTGGCCAAATCTATCGAAATCAGTTAGTCGTATAAGCGCAAAAGCCATTAGTAATAGTGAGCAATATGCGCCAAGTTATGATTTATTTGCTACTCCACGAAAAGTAAAGTTCGTTGAAATGGAGTATGCGATTTCATTAGAGCATATGGTTGCTTGTCTCGATGAAATAAGGAAAAAGATAGAAGAGCAGCAATATAAGGTCCATTTTCCTATCGAATGTCGCGTCGTGAAAAGAGACAATATTTGGTTAAGTCCATCTTTTGGGAGAGATTCAGCTTATATTGCTTTTCATATGTTTAAAGGTATGCCATATGAAACCTATTTTAACGATATGGAAGCAATTATGAATAAGTATAATGGGCGTCCTCATTGGGGGAAGATTCATCAAGCAAAGCTTTCAGAGTTGACTAGTAAATACAGCCACCTAAGAGAATTCCTCACATGGAGAGCAAAACTTGATCCAAACCATTTATTTGTCAATCCGTATTTGGCGAAGTTGTTAAATATTGAAAAGGGCAACATGTACGGGAAAGAAACAATGACAGAAAAGCCATGATTTTTCTAATATACAATAGGGATATGGTAAGATAGTATTATCGAATCTACATTCAGGAGGATTCAGTCTATCTTGTCTAAAGAACTATTTCAAAAAGCTCAGGAATTTATTTATCAGTTTTACGAAGAAACAAGGCAATCAAAAGAACAAGCGGATAGAAGATTAAGTATGATATTTGATGAAATAGAATCAACTGGAACATATACGCAATTACAGGAAGAATTGGCTTATGGTAGCAAACTTGCATGGCGTAATAGTAATCGTTGTATAGGGCGTTTCTTTTGGGAAACACTTCAAGTCATCGATAAGAGATTATGTAACACAGAAGAGGAAGTAGCAAAGGCGCTTTTTGAGCACATAAAACTAGCGACGAATAGTGGGAAAATTAAACCTTTTATTACTGTATTTCCAAGTAACGAGAGTGATACAACCTTTCGTCTATGGAATCACCAATTAATTAGGTATGCTGGATACGACACCAAAGATGGTATATTAGGTGATTCATCTTCTATTGAATTTACAAAAAAGTGCATCGAGCTAGGTTGGGAGCCGACCTATAGTCGTTTCGATATATTACCGCTTGTTATTCAAAAGAACAATGAAGAACCCAAATGGTTTACGATCCCAACAGAATTAATTGTTGAGGTAGAAATCGAACATCCCGAATATACTTGGTTTAAAGAATTACAGTTAAAATGGTATGGAATCCCCATCATTGCTGATATGAAAATGGAAATAGGCGGTCTTATTTATGAAGCTGCACCTTTTAACGGTTGGTATATGGGGACAGAAATAGGTGCTAGAAATTTAGCAGATGAAGAGAGGTACAATCAGCTACCTATTATAGCAGAAATGTTAGAGTTAAATATTCGCTCGAATGCTTCACTTTGGAAAGATCGTGCATTAATTGAATTAAATTTAGCTGTCATGCATTCTTTCCGACGGGCAGGAGTTAGTATTGTAGATCACCATACGGCTGCGGAACAATTCAAACAATTTGAAACGAAGGAAAGAAAACATAAGAGAGAAGTCACTGGAGAGTGGACTTGGCTTATCCCCCCTTTATCACCAGCTACTACTCACATTTTTCATAAACCTTATAAAAATGTAAGTAAGTCACCCAATTATTATTATCAGCATAAACCTTATTAAAAAAAGATAGATACTCTACCCTAATGGTTAGAATATCTATCTTTTTTTTATGATTGGGAAAAAGTTTTGTGAACAATAGACTGAAGCCGTATAATACTCCCTTTATTACAAATTGAATCTGTCCGTTTTAATGTCTCTAAGGCACTATCAATAAGAAACTTCCTTGGTTTTTTTCTTAAAAGGAGTTCGTCTTGAATAAACTGTATCAATAATTCTTCGTCCTTAGTTATTGCTTCCGTTTCCAAGATAAGTTCACATAAATACTTAATTTCATCCTGTGTTTCAGTACCTAATAAATCGTTGATCTCTGTATCGATTAAAGAAGGTGAGAATAGTTGAACTTCTTTTGTCGCAACTTGATTTGTCATTTCTACAATTCTCTCAACACTATATTGAACAACCTTAGTAATACTGACCGATGATTGAAATAATTCAGTATAATATTTGCTCAACTGATGAAGAATACCAAGGAAGATAATAGACATATCAAGAAGGTATGCTCGCCGATTCTCTCCAAACAGATCAATAAAACGGTAATAAATCCACTTAACTGTCTGGAGCTGACCTTTTCTTATAAATGCTTTAAGTTCTAAGTCATCTGATATGAACATTTCATCAAATAAGGAGACAAGCTGGTGTTTATGATTAAACATGACTTGCTGTTCAACTTGCTGCTTGAAAACATCAATACTTTGTGGGCTTTTTCCGATAAGTAAAGCATCTCTCTCCTTTTCCATCAGTTTGTAACTATCTTTAAAGATGGCCATCAGTAATTCTGATTTTGATGAAAAGTAATTGTAGAATGTACCTTTAGATATACCTGTATAAGATAATATATCTTGGATAGAAGTAGCTTGAAATCCCTTTTCAATAAATAATTCATGAGCTAAATGAATGACATGTAATTTTCTGTCCTTCAAAAAATATCACCTTATTTTTAAGTTTTAAATAATTAGTATCATAACATAAAATTCTACTAAGAAAAAATTCGCAAAGCGAAATATAATGATTGCATTCACTAATCATATCAGTTATGATAAGTCCTACGTGAAATAGTGGTATAAACAATTGAACAATGTGTATAGGGAGGGGAACCAATGACCGCAAATCACCAAAACTCAAATACACCACCCTATGGATTATTAGCAATCCTAATGGTAGGTGCATTTATTGCGTTTTTAAACAATACTTTATTAAATATCGCCTTACCATCAATCATGGAGGATTTGAATGTAGATACAGCTACTGTCCAGTGGCTAACAACTGGCTATATGTTAGTAAATGGGGTCTTAATCCCTGCAACGGCGTTCTTAATCCGTAAATATAGTGTTCGCATTTTGTTTTTATTTGCGATGCTTATGTTCACATTAGGAACATTTGTAGCTGGATTTGCCGATATTTTTAGCATGTTACTTATAGGAAGAATGATGCAGGCATCCGGTTCGGCTATATTAATGCCTGTTCTAATGAATGTGATGCTCGTTTCTTTCCCTGTTGAAAAGCGTGGTTCTGCGATGGGGATATTTGGTTTAATATTAATGGCAGCCCCAGCGATAGGTCCAACATTGTCAGGTTGGATAGTCGAAAATTATGATTGGCGAATGCTGTTTCATTTTATTTCTCCAATTGCAATTATCGTTTTACTATTAGGCTTTATATGGTTAAGAGATAAAAAAGAAAAGCAATCAATTAAATTAGATTTTCTTTCATTATTATTGTCTAGTATTGGGTTTGGTGGAATTTTATATGGATTCAGCTCAGCAGGTAATGATGGATGGAGTGCTGCGAACGTTTATTTAACTATCATTGTTGGTGCTATTTCTCTATTCATTTTTATTTTTAGACAAAACAAGCAAAAAGAACCAATGTTAAACTTTGGTGTTTTTCAATTTCCAATGTTTACTCTCTCAACGATTATTACAATGGTTGTGAATATGGCGATGTTCTCAGGGATGCTACTCATTCCTATCTATGTACAGAATATCCGAGGTATTTCCCCTTTTGATGCCGGTTTAATGATGCTGCCAGGTGCATTAATAATGGCAGCAATGTCACCCCTAACTGGAAAGTTATTTGATAAATTCGGTGGGAAAATATTAGCTTTAACCGGCTTAAGCATTATGACTATCTCGACTTACTTTTTTAGTCGTCTTGGTATGGATACAGGGGTAATTCATATTATGGTATTACATACGATTAGAATGTTCGGTATGTCAATGGTCATGATGCCTGTATCGACAAACGGTTTGAATCAATTACCACCACGGTTTTATCCCCATGGTACGGCGATGAATAATACACTTAACCAAGTATCTGGTGCCATTGGTACAGCATTACTTATTACAATTATGTCTAATAAAGCAAACGCTGTCGGAGAAGATTTAGCAAAAACTACTCTACGTGAAAATGGTGGAGGAGAATTATCTCAAGAAGCGATGATACAAATTGGGTTGCAATCTACATTAGACGGGATTAATTTTGCCTTTTTCGTTTCAACCTTTATCTCGGCTATTGCGTTGATTCTCGTCTTCTTTATGAAACGCTCAGTACCTGCAAAAGATCCTGAAGAACAGACGGAAGCATTAGAAACAGAACCTTTAAATGAAACAGAATCGTCAAGATGATAGAATAAAGTGACTGGAGATCCTCATCTCACAGTCATTTTTTTATGATTTTTTAAAAGGAAGATTAGTTGTATCTTTATACGAAATAATTGCGAATTTCTGATACCCGTGAAATAATAGGTACAATACATAATAGTTTTTATTAAAAGGAAGTGTTTTCTTTGGAGAAAATATATATTATTCACGAGAATGATGAATGGACAGACCATTTGACAAGTAGATTAGATGAATTACAAGTACCTTATGAAACATGGCACTTGCATGAGGGATTAATCGATTTAACTTCTACACCACCAGAAGGTGTGTTTTATAATCGCATGAGTGCTTCATCTCACACGAGAGGGCATCGTTTCGCTCCAGAATTAGCAGCAAGTGTGATTGCATGGCTAGAAAGTCACGGTAGACAAGTGTTAAATGGGAGTAACGCACTTTCGTTAGAAGTGAGTAAAGTGAAACAATATGCTCTACTAGAAAAAAGCGGGATTAAAACACCAAAAACAATTGGAGCAGTTGGGAAAGAAAATATTATAACTGCAGCTGAAAGATTAGGAACCACTCCTTTTATAACGAAACACAACCGTGCAGGAAAAGGTTTAGGTGTGCAGTTATTCCAAACAATCGATTCTTTAAGAACATATGTTAATAGCAATTCCTTCGAAGAACCTGTTGATGGGATTACTCTTATTCAGCAATATATAAAATCGGAGGATCAGATAATTACAAGGGCAGAGTTCATTGGCGGGAAGTTTTATTATGCTGTAAATGTTGATACTTCGGAAGGGTTTGAATTATGTCCGGCAGATGCTTGTCAAATTGGCGATGCTTTTTGTCCGGTGGGAGAAGAGCCACAGATACGTCCTAAATTCGAAATCACTGATGAAGTGGATACCGAACAAATGGTTAAATATGAGAAATTTCTTGAATATGCAGGAATTGATGTAGCAGGGATTGAATTTATAAAAGATGGTGAGGGTAACGTTTATACGTATGACATCAATACAAATACGAATTATAATCCAGACGCTGAAGCAATTGCAGGTAAATATGGTATGTTACAACTAGCAACGTTTTTGAAGGAACAGTTGAAACGAGCATAATTCATGTTAGCCATCATATACTAATGAAGCTAGTCCATTTTTCTATGAACAGTTCTAATTAGAGTGACATATGCTAATTCAAAATGTGTATGTGAGTAATACTGAAATGTTAGCTAATACATCTAAGGGCTGCTTAGTTTTAAGCAGCTCTTGATTATGGAGGTTTTTAAGGTTATTTCTTGACATTTGCTCAAAAAAGAGTATATTTATAACTCGTGATAGCGTTAATTTTAAAGAAAAATTTACATTGTCATAGAACGTTCATAATTATCGACTATAATCATAATATGCTTCTGTTCAATACAAACAGGGAAAGTAGTTGGTAAGAAAAGGGTTTTTATTACCAATTGCTTATAGAATTTTTTTAAAAGCATGTTATAATAATGTGCTAGAAGGTAGGTGCAATAATGGATAATTTATCTAAAAAAGGTCAAAGTTTATTCTTCGATAAATATATTGGCTTCTTTATGTTAGCTGTATTCTTCCTTTGGATGAAAACGTATATAACACAATTAACTCAATTTAATCTCGGGGTTGACAGCCCAATACAGCAATTTCTCTTATTTTTAAATCCTTTAGGATCATCGTTGATTTTTCTTAGTTTAGCTTTATTCTTTAAAGGAAGACGAAAGTATATTGCAACATTAGTGATATACAGCATAATGTCATTCTTGTTATATGCGAATGTGGTATATTATCGTTCATTTACGGATTTTATTACATTACCAACATTAACAATGACACAGAACTTTGCAGATGTTAGTAAGAGTGTAACCACTCTACTACGCCCATATGATTTCTTATTCTTCATAGACATCCTTTTCTTAATTGGTCTATTAGCATTTAAATTTGTTAAGATCGAGAAGAAAGATTATGGTAAGAGACGCATGGTTGCCGTATTATCTTTAGGATTAGCAATCTCATGTGCAAACCTAGGACTGGCTGAAGCAGATCGACCACAATTATTAACACGTGGGTTTGATAGAAACTATATTGTTAAATATCTCGGTATGTACAATTATACTATTTATGATGCAGTACAAAGTACGAAAGCATCAGCTCAAAGGGTTATGGCAGATAGCAATGATACAACCGAAGTCGTGAACTTTACGCAATCAAATTATGCTGAACCAAATCCAGAAACATTCGGTATTGGGAAGGATATGAATGTGATATATCTTCACTTGGAATCCATTCAAACCTTCTTAATGAACTATGAATTGCATGGAGAAGAAGTTACACCATTTCTCAATTCATTAATTGAAGAAGAAAACACAACTTATTTTGATAACTTCTTCCATCAAACAGCTCAAGGAAAAACAGCTGATGCAGAATTTATGCTTGAAAACTCCTTATACGGGTTACCGCAAGGTTCTGCTTTTACTACAAAAGGAATGAATACATTCCATGCAGCACCAGCCATTTTAAAAGAAGAAGGCTATACGTCTGCAGTATTCCATGGAAATAATGGGACATTCTGGAATAGGAATGAGATATATAAAGGATTTGGTTATGACCGTTTTTATGATTCAAGTTATTTTGATATGAATTCAGATAACTTAACTGACTATGGATTAATGGATAAACCATTCTTTGAGCAATCAGAAGCTTATTTGGATGAATTACCACAACCTTTCTATACGAAGTTTATTACCGTAACACATCACTATCCGTATCCATTAGATGAAGAAGAAGCGACAATTGATAAACATACAACTGGCGATCCATCTGTGGATAATTATTTCCAAACGGCAAGATATGCGGATGAAGCACTTGAAGAGTTCTTTAATTATCTTAAAGAATCAGGACTCTATGATAATTCAATTATCGTTATGTATGGTGACCATTATGGCATTTCAAGTAGCCATAAGAAAGCAATGGAACAAGTATTAGATACAGAGTATAGTGATTTTCTTGATACAAGTTTACAACGTGTGCCGTTATTTATTCGTGTCCCAGGTATGGAAGGTGGAACGAACCATGAATATTCCGGCCAAATTGATTTAAAACCAACGTTATTACATTTACTTGGTATCGATTCGAAAGAGTATATCCACTTTGGAACTGATATTTTCTCAAAAGAACATGATGATTTAATACCGTTCAGAAATGGAGATTTTGTTAGTCCAACAATTACAGCTATCGGTGGAAAATATTACGATTCAAATACAGGTGAACTTATAGAAGATGAAGAAGTGATTGCTAAAGGCGATGAGATGAATGAAAATGTTGAGCAAAAGCTCGCATATTCAGATAAAGTCGTCAATGCTGATTTACTTCGATTCTATGAACCAGAGAATTTCACTCCTGTAAATCGATCAGATTATGATTATGCCGACTTTAAAAAGTTGTTTACTGACACTGAATCAAGTACAAACTCAAACGATATGATTAGAGAATAAAAAGAGGAGCCATAAGCGCTCCTCTTTTTATTATTTTACGTTATTTTTTCAAAAACTATTGAATTTTTTAAAAATTTTAATTATTATATAATGTATAAACCAATGACAGTAATTACCTTACTGCAAAAATGGTTTCCCTTTTTGAAATGTGAATATGAAAATCATTGACAATGATTCACTTGATTTTTCTTGCCGAAAAACAAGCCGTGAATAGGAGTCAGTAGAGTAAACTTTTCGGAGGAAAGTTTACTCTACTGACTCCTATTTTATTGTTGTAGAAATGGAGTGTATAAAAGATGAGGCTTGCATTAGAAGGGGTTAAGATTATCGACCTATCACGGGTGTTAGCAGGACCATTCTGTACGATGATACTGGGTGATTTAGGTGCAGAAGTCATCAAAATTGAACATCATCAGAATGGAGATGAAACAAGATTCTGGGGACCTCCTTTTGTTGAAGGTGAAAGCGCTTATTATTTATGTGCAAACAGAAATAAAGAGAGTATGACATTAAACTTAAAAGCTGAAGAAGGAAAGGAGATTTTTCGTCAATTAGTAAAAGATGCTGATATCGTAGTACAGAATTTCAAAACAGGTACATTAGATAAATGGGGACTTGGATACGAGCAGTTAAATGAATGGAACAGTAAAATTATTTTAGCTTCTATTACAGGGTTTGGTCAAAGTGGGCCATATAAAGATCTACCTGGGTATGATTACATCATTCAAGCAATGAGTGGTTTAATGAATATTACCGGAGAGGAAGCTGGCTCACCAATGAAAGTTGGTGTTGCCATTTCTGATGTGATCACAGGTTTATATACTTGTATTGGAATATTAAGTGCATTACAACACCGTCAACACACTGGAGAAGGTCAAGAAATTGATATAGCATTATTAGATTGTCAAATATCGGCCTTAGTTAATGTAGCGAGTAATTATTTGGTCGGTCAAACAGAACCTAAGCGGTTAGGTAATCGCCATCCAAATATAGCCCCTTATCAAGTATTTACGGTGGCTGATGGAGAAATGGTCATTGCTGTTGGCAACGATCAACAATTTGCCCGTTTCTGTAATATTTTAGAATTAGCTGAGTTGATAAACGATAATCGGTATGCCACCAATCGTAGTCGCGTTGAAAATCGTAGTTCGCTAATACCAATTCTTCAACGAGAGTTATTAAAAAATTCAAAACAAAATTGGAAGCGTTTATTTGATGAACATGCGATTCCAAACGGTCCAATTCATACAATTAGCGAAATGTTTAATGATCCACAAGTTCTTGCAAGAGAGATGGTGATAGAGGGCAATCATCCTCATATACCGTCTTTGAAATTAACAGGTTCTCCATTAAAGCTGTCAAAATCTCCGGTCAAAGTAAGACATCATCCGCCGCTTTATGGGGAGCAGACAGCCGAAATATTACAGAGAGTGGGATATACCAGAGCGGAAATAAAAGAAATGAAAAAAAATCAAGTGATATAGGAGGAATTATAATGATGAATTTCGAATTAACAGAAGAACAAGAAAGTGTAAAAAAATTAGTGAGACGGTTCGTTGACAATGAAATTATGCCAAATATTCAAGAGTGGGATCGTAAACAACATTTTGAACCTCGTATTTTAGAAAGGCTGTCAGAACTTCAATTAATGGGTGTATGTATTCCTGAGCAATACGGCGGGGCGGGGATGGATTATAACACCCTAGCAATTGTATGTGAAGAATTAGAAAGAGGAGACACAGCATATAGAACAGCAGTGTCTGTTCATACAGGGTTAAATA
The DNA here is from genome assembly GCF_020171845.1 of Cytobacillus kochii. Taxonomy (GTDB): domain Bacteria; phylum Bacillota; class Bacilli; order Bacillales; family Cytobacillaceae; genus Cytobacillus; species Cytobacillus kochii. The sequence goes on from NZ_JAIVAM010000004.1 coordinate 76,685, forward strand.
GTATGACCTTATTGCAATGGGGAACTGAAGAACAAAAGCAAAAATATTTAGTTCCTCAAGCAAAAGGTGTAAAAGTAGGTGCTTTTGGTCTTACTGAACCGAATGCTGGATCAGATGTAGCAGCAATGAATTCGACAGCGAAAAAAGATGGTGACTATTATATTTTAAACGGATCAAAGACTTGGATTTCACTTTGTGATGTTGCTGATCACTTTCTTGTATTTGCTAAAACAGATCATGATGCAGCTCATAAAGGTATCACAGCTTTTATCGTAGAGAGAACATTTGCAGGTGTAGAAACAAAGGCTATTAAAGGAAAGTTAGGTATACGAGCGGGTAATACTGGTGAAGTGTTCTTATCTGATGTAAAAGTACCAGTAGCCAACCGTTTAGGTGAGGAAGGGGAAGGCTTCAAAATTGCCATGTCAGCTTTAGATAATGGTCGATTCACAGTAGCTGCTGGTGCAGTAGGCTTAATCGCTGCTAGTTTAGAAGCGAGTGTGAAATATTGTCATGAAAGGAAAACATTTGGTAAAGAGATAGGAAAGCATCAACTTGTTCAACAAATGATTGCTAAGATGACTGCTAACCTAGAAATTTCACGCCTACTTGTTTTCAAAGCTGGATCGCTGAAAAATGCTGGTAAGAGAAATACAAAAGAAACATCATTAGCCAAATGGATTGCGTGTGATGCTGCGTTTGAGGCGGCAAATGATGCGGTACAAGTCCATGGTGCTTATGGTTATTCAGATGAATACCCCGTAGAAAGGTACTTGAGAAATTCAAAAGCTCCGGTTATTTACGAAGGAACGAGAGAAATTCATACCGTTATGCAAGGTGAATATGCACTAGGCTATCGTGAAGATAAGCCATTGCGTAACCCACTGCCATCTTGGCCGTTTGAAGAAGAAGAGGTGGCAATTCAACAAAGATAAGGAGAGCAACTATCATGAATACATTTTTTCTAGCAGGACACGCTAAGCTTCCTCAAGGAATGGCGGCAAGGAACCTATATGATTCTATTACAATTACATTAGAATTGGATCAAAAGTATGGTGTAATCATTGATGCATCATGCACGTTAGCAACAGAGCATGGAAGAGAATTTATTCGCCAGTTATTAAGAGGATATAGTTTAAATGATGGTTTGGAACCTTTGATACAGAGAGTAAAAGATCATTATAAGGGCAAAGCGGGTCAAGCAATATTAGCTGCTTTAAAAGATGTACACACACAATATGAAATGGTTTTATCTGTGAAATAAGGAGGGGGGCTGCTTTCATGCAGACCCCTTTTTCTTATCATCGTGTAAAAAAGGAGAAGAGTGATATGGATACCATTCGTTTTAAAATCGGAGACAGTGCAGCCATTGCAAGAAAATTTACGGAAGAAGAAATTTTGAGTTGTCAGCAACTAACAAATGATTATAGCCCTGTTTACCAATTACACAAAAAGAAATGGGATGAACCTTTTCACAAACCAATCGTACCCGCATTGTTAATTGAAGGACTGATTCATCAAGTAGTTAGTGAGAAATTACCAGGTTGTCCATGTGTGCTCCTTCAAAAAGAACTGTTATTTTATGACCCTGTTTACCGTAACGAAACCATCACAGCTAAGTTAGATTTGCTAGACTGTCATAACGAACGTCATTGGTTGACGATAAAAGTATCATGTACAAACGAAGATCATCATGAAGTCATTAGAGGTCAGCTCGTGGTACAATTACTCGAGCCTAAAGGTTGAATAAGATGAAGGATATAACATTGATGGAACAATCTCATCAAAATCCTATATTAATCGTAACTGAGCACGGAAGAATGGTTACTGCTAACCCTATATTTACCCAACGGTTTGCGATTACAATACAAGAATTGAAAGATCAGTTGATTGAGGTTAGTAATTTTCCTTATTTGATTGGCAAGCTTCATTGTCTAACGATTTTATCGGTTCTCTGTATCGTCAAAGTTAATAAGGAAAATGGGCATTATCGTTTAACTATTTTTTTAAAAGCAGATGAAATTTCTCTCCCTGTTTTAAAACAGTTTCTTTCTTTATTACAAGAAAAAGAGCAATATACACCTAAGAATCATACAGCTAATTATGAATTTGCGCATATTATCGGTGAAAGTCAAAAGTTATTAGAAGTGAAAGAACTAGCTGCTCGTATAGCTGTTAGTTCATCCACGGTTTTAATTACCGGTGAAAGTGGTACTGGTAAAGAATTATTCGCTCAAGCGATTCATCATGCCAGTCCAAGGAGAAGAGGTCCTTTTATTGCAGTCAATTGTGCAGCCATTCCATCAGAATTATTTGAATCTGAAGTATTTGGTTATGAAGAAGGCGCATTTAGTGGAGCGAAAAAAACAGGTAAACCAGGAAAAATTGAGCTAGCACAAAATGGCACATTGTTCCTTGACGAAATTTCTGAATTGCCTAAAGCGGCTCAAGGAAAGCTATTAAGGGTATTGCAAGAGAGAGAAGTTGAGAGGCTTGGATCCATAGGAAAAAAGCGAGTGGATATTCGGATTATAGCCGCCACGAATAGAGATTTATTTGAGCTCGTCTCGGCAGGGGAATTCAGACAAGATCTATATTATCGTTTATTCGTATTTGATCTACCTATCCCCCCTTTAAGAGACAGAAAAGAAGATATATTACCGCTTGTTCACTATTTTTTAGATAAATATAATCAACAACTAAATAAAAACATAAATCAGATTCATCCCCATTTGCTAAAATGCTTAATGGATCATGAATGGCCAGGTAATATAAGAGAATTAAAAGCTGTGGTAGAAAGAGGGGTAACACTTTCTTTAGGAGAAGAGTTAGGTGACAATGCAATGGTGAAAAGAATAGCGACTCAAACTAGTCAAACCCAGTGTTTACCAAGCAATAATAATTCAAAAACCTTAGAAGAGATCGTGAAAGAAACAGAGAAAAAAGCTATTGTTGAGGCTTTAGAAAAATCGGATGGAGATAAAACGATGGCTGCTGTCAAATTAAATATTCATTTGGCCAGTTTATATAGAAAAATGGCTAAATATCAAATCAAGACCTAAGTAAGTAGAAAACGTAAGCAGATTTTGGCAGGGAGCCAATTTGTTTACGTTTTTTTGTTGATAACACTCGTTCATTTACTGTATGATGACACATTTTTGCAAATATAATTCGCAAAAGTGAGATAAATTCGCAATGGTAAGAAGAATGAAACCGAATAAACAGCTTCAAACAAATAAATTAATTTGGCATGGTTCTTGCTTATTAGTAACTGAGAGGAGGATGGATGATGTTACAATTTTCATTTACTGAAGAGCAAGAGGACTTTCGAAAAACCTTAAGACAATATTCTAAAGAGGTATTATTACCTCAATATACAAAATGGGACAGGGAAAAAAAAACGCCGAGACATTTATGGGAGGAGCTAGGGGAGTTAGGTGTAACAGGTCTGCGTATTCCAGAAAAATATGGTGGAAGTGCTGCAGATTGTATCACGACAGGTATTGCTGCTGAAGAAATAGGCAAAGGTGATTTTAATTTAACTTATTCAGTAATGTTAAATGCATTAATAGGAGAAATTCTCTCTATTCATGCAAATAATGCTATGAAATCAGAGTGGCTACCGAAAATTGCACAAGGAAAATCAATTGTTGGGATTGCAATTACTGAGCCACAAGCAGGTACCGATGCAGGTGGAATACAATCAACAGCTATTAGAAAAGGGAATCATTTCATTCTAAATGGTGAGAAATCCGGGATTAGTGTGGCAACAGTGGCGGATGCATTTATTCTTTTTGCTAAAACTGACCCAACTGCCGGAAATAGAGGAATATCCGCTTTTCTTGTACCTAGTGATCTACCAGGAGTAGATTGCAGAGGTTATGAAGATATGGGAAATATCCCAATAGGTAGAGGCTCCGTTTATTTAACTGATGTGAGGATTCCTGAGCAATACTTGATTGGTAATCTAAATGAAGGCTTCTCTCAAGTGATGAATGGCTTTGATTTAAGTCGACTTTTAATAGGACTTCAATGTATAGGGACAGCCACACAAAGTTTGGATGAAACAATAGAACATGTGAAAACAAGACATTCTTTCGGCAAACCACTAGCTGTGAATCAAGCAGTCTCTTTTCCGATAGTACACCATTATACTCAACTGGAGCTTGTTAAATGGCAAGCTTATCGAGGACTGTGGCTGCGTGATGAAGGTTTACAACATACGAAGGAAGCAGCATCTGTTAAGTGGCTTGCACCTAAATATAGTAGTGAAGCGATTCATGAATGCCTCCTATTAAATGGGCACTATGCTTATACAAAAGAAATGCCATTTGAACAAAGATTAAGAGATGTCATTGGATTAGAGATTGGTGATGGAACAGCCCAAGCAAACCAAATGGTAATCGCCAAACATCTTATAGGGAAAGAATTCCGATCTTATCAAAAAATATAAATACAAATCAGAAGAAAAGGAGAATCACTAATGGAATTAATAGATACGATACTAGAAAAGAAAAATGGCGTAGCGAAAATAACTATTAACCGACCAGAAGTTTATAATGCCTTTCGAGCACAAACAATTAAAGAATTAATTTGGTGTTTTCGTGAAGCTTGGGATGATAACACAATTGGTGTGGTGATTTTAACAGGTACAGGAGAAAAAGCATTTTGCACAGGTGGCGATCAAAAACAAAAAGATGGAGAAAGTGGCTATGATGGTAAAGGTGGTCTAGGAAATGGAATTGGCCTTGAAATAGAGAATCTCCATCAAACGATAAGAAACATCCCTAAGCCAGTTATTGCTGCGGTTAATGGCTATGCAATCGGTGGGGGCCACGTATTACATGTAGTGTGTGATTTAACAATTGCCGCTGATACCGCAAAGTTTGGGCAATCAGGGCCAAAGGTTGGGAGCTTTGATGCAGGATATGGATCTGCCTATTTAGCAAGAATCGTTGGTGAGAAGAAAGCGAGAGAAATTTGGTACTTATGTGAACAATATAGCGCTGATGAATGTAAGGAAATGGGACTAGTGAATAAAGTAGTACCATTACAAGAATTACAGCAGGCGGCTGAAGACTGGGCACAAAAAATACTGCAAAAAAGTCCAACAGCAATTAAAATGTTGAAACTGTCCTTCAATGCAGATAGTGCAAATATCCAAGGGATTACGCAGTTGTCAATGGCCAATTTAGCATTATTCTATCAATCTAATGAATCAGCGGAAGGGAAAAATGCTTTCCTAGAAAAACGGCCAGTAGATTTTTCTACGTTTAGAAGTTAAATGAAAGATGAAGGAGTGTTTATTGTGGAACAATTAGATGGATTAACATCATATTCTTCACAATGGCTCAATAAAACGATGATTGATTACTTAGATGAAGCAATCACACGTACACCAAATAAAACAGCGATTATCGATAGTAAAAGTCGATACACATACAAAATGTTAGGTTCAGTGGTCGATCGCGTCGCACTAGGTTTATTGGACTTAGGTATAAAAAAAGGCGATGTCATTTCTATTCAGCTTCCGAATTGGAATGAGTTTGTTATTCTGCATTATGCTGCTTCAAAAATTGGGGCGATTACGAACCCTCTTGTACCTATTTACCGAGAAAGAGAACTTACTTATATGGTTAAAGAGGCAGGGGCTAAATTATTAATTATTCCAGATTGTTTTAGAGGCCATGATTATATTGAAATGGTAGGAAAATGTCTAAACGAATGGCCGGAACTTGAGAATGTTGTTGTTGTAGGAAATTCGTTACCAATACCGAAAAAAATGAAATCGTTTGCATCAATAGTCACTTCTATAGACATACTTCAAAAACGTAGAGATGAGCTAAACATAGAAATAGATCCTAATGAAGTGACTGAGATCATCTTTACATCAGGCACAACAGGTCTTCCTAAAGGTGTCATGCATACTCATAATACTTTATGTATTACTTCCCATTATTGGATTGATCATTTGCAATTAACGAATGAAGATGTGTTATTTATGGCTTCAACCTTTGCCCATCAAACTGGGTTTGCATACGGTGTAAGGTTACCAACACAATATGGTGGTACAGCCGTCTACCAAGATACTTGGAATCCAGATTCATTCTTAAAGCTTATAGAAACAGAGAAAGTGACTTTTACGGCTGGAGCTACACCTTTTCTAAAAGACACAATCGCAGCGGCTAAAAAAAGCACAGCAGATATTAGTAGTTTGAAGTATTTTATTGCTTTAGGCGCCCCTATTCCGAGAAACTTAGTCAAACAAGCAGAAAAGGTTGTATCATTCAAAATATTGGCCGGTTGGGGGCAAACAGAAAATGGGTTAGTTACCTTAACAAAGAGAACTGATTCCATTCAAAAATTGACGGAAACAGATGGTGTTGCTTTCACTGGCATGGAAGTAAAGGTTGTCAATCAAGAAGGGGAGACTTGCCAGGCAGGAGAAGAAGGTAATATTTATTGCCGTGGACCGGCTTTATTTCGCGGTTATTATAAACAAATAGAGAAAACGCAGTCTGAATTCGATCGAGATTGGTTTATTACTGGTGATAGAGGCGTGTTGGATGAGGATGGTTATTTAAGAATTACTGGTAGAAACAAAGATATTATTATTCGAGGTGGGGAAAATATCCCCGTATCTTATATTGAAAATGTCCTATATGAGTATGAGTTGATCAATGATGTGCAGGTTGTGGCAATGCCAGATGAACGATTGCAAGAAAAAGCATGCGCATTTATTCAATTGAAACAAGGGGCTACTACGCTTACTTTAGCGATGTTACAACAGTTTTTACTGGAAAAAGGGGTAGCGAAACAATATTGGCCCGAACATTTTGTTCTTCTAGAGGAATTTCCACGAACAGCAAGTGGAAAAATCCAGAAGTTTAAATTAAGAGAATCGTTACTAAAGAATTGAATGTGACTTAAGTAAAAAGGAGTGTTTGAATAATGAGTAAAATTGCCTATATTACCGGTGGCGGTAGGGGGATGGGAAGAGCAATTTGTTTAGCCGTTGCAAATAATTATCAAGTGGTTGCCAGTGATATCAATATAAATAATGCGAAAGAAACTATTGAACTTGTGAAAGAAATAGGTGGAGAGGGGTTTGCTGTACATTGTGATGTTACGAGTTTAGAAAGTGTAGAACGATCAGTAAAGGAAGTGCAGCAGAAGTATGGGCGTATTGATTTACTTGTAAATAATGCGGGATGGGATAAAATTGAACCATTTTTACAAAGTGAACCCGATACTTGGAGAAAGGTAATAGACATTAATTTAATGGGTCAAGTACACACATGTAAAACGATCCTGCCATTAATGATAGAAAATGGGAAAGGAAAGGTAGTCAACATTGCTTCAGATTCTGGGAGAGTAGGTTCAAGTGGAGAAGGAGTTTACTCTGCTGCTAAAGGTGGTGTAATTGCATTTACAAAGACGATTGCAAGAGAAATGGCCAGATATCAGATTAATGTGAACTGCATTGCGCCAGGTCCAGCCGATACGCCACTTTTCCAGGAGATAGGATCTTATAATAAAGGGATTGCTGCTGCACTAGAGAAAGCCATTCCATTCCGAAAATTAGCCCAACCAGAGGATATTGCTGGGGCAGTCGCTTTTTTTGCTTCGAAGGAAGCGGATTATATTACCGGGCAAACACTTTCTGTTAACGGTGGTTTAACAATGTGTTAAACAAGATAAAAAAAAGGATAACCTTTTTCCTAAGTTCTTAAGGATAGAAAATAAAGAATAAGAGCATGCAAACAAGCCGAAACCTTATTCGGCTTGTTTGTATTTGTGCTTGAATAGGCAGTAATATATTGTTACTCTTCTATATCATAAGAATGTTTCTCGTCAATGGTCCCATCTTTTTTATATATTACAAGATGTGTATTTTTATTTTGAGCGATTTCCTTTGCTCTTTTGACTGCTTCTGCCTTCGTAGGAAGGATCTCAGATGGTTTTTTTCCTTGATCAGTTGTAATTGCCCAACCATCATCGTGTGGTAGTACATGTTGTCCTTCTTGAACGCGTTTACTCTTTTCTTTATCCCCTTTTCCTTTGGGTTGTAACTCACTGTCAGTTGCTTGAATCATTTGGTTTCGTTCTTTCGTTGTTGCATTGCTATACCATTTTTTACTTTGTTCAATGGCAATTGGGATAGCACGACTTTCATTATAGCCATCACGTATGAGGCTGTTAGCTATTTCAATGGCTTTTTTCTTCATCGCTGTTTCTAAGTTTTTGAATGAATCGGGATAATCTGTCGTATGCCAGGGCATGTTCTCCACCTCCTAGTTTATTATTAAATGCATACCCTAGTTTGATAAAGATTACTCATAAAAATAAAAGTAAGAGTAGTACATAACAATAGTGAAATATCTAAAAATTTAGAATAATGATTGACAAATGATGGGTATCTATTTAAAATTAAAACAATGTTTTGTTATAGAAACATAATGAAGAGGAGGAGTAAAATGCCTACCATAAGAGTAAGTAAAGAAATGAAGATTCATTACAGAGTGAAAGGTGAGGGAAAGCCGCTTATTATTTTACACGGGTTAGGTAATAATTCTCAGTCGTGGACAAAACAATTGGATGATTTATCAAAAGACTTTCAAGTATTCGTTTGGGATGCACCAGGTTATGGTCAAAGTAGTGATCCGGAGGAAGAGTTTACAAGTTTTCGGCAATTTGCTGATGTACTAAAGCAATTTGTCGATGCACTAGAATTACAAAAATTTTACTTACTTGGTCATTCAATGGGTTCTGCCATAGCTATAGATTTTACCTACCGTTACAAAGATAGAGTTGAATTACTTATTATTGCTGATCCAACACGAGGGGCTGCTGGGAATAGTGAAGAAGAGAACAGGAAAAAGTTAACTAGAAGAGTTTATAATGTGACAAACCTGACAGGAGAAGAACTAGCAAAACAAAGAGTAAGAGAATTGTTGGCGCCAGAGGCGAATCTGGAGGTTGTGAAAGAAGCAGAAAGAATTATGGCACAAGTTCGACCGAAAGGGTATATCTCGGTTGCTAACTCATTATATTCCTTGGATCACACAGACATTTATGGGAGTATAACAACGCCAACTTTAATATTATGTGGTGAATTTGATAAGGCAACTCCTGTTGAAGAAGCAGAAATATTTCATCATGCGATTGCCGAATCACAGTTGGTGATCATTCCTAAGACAGGCCATCTATGCTATCAAGAGGATCCAGCATCTTTTAATGAAGCCGTTCGGACATTTCTGCAAAATCCTGTAAATATATAAATGAAAATGATTCTTAATATCTTTTTCATCGATTTTTTGTTAAAATAGTAATATAGCATTTACTGGGAAAGTGGGGTGATGGAGTGGCTAACGGTGAAAAAGAGAGATATAATGCCAATTCATTAGTCAGAGGATTAGAAATTTTGAAATTATTCAACGGTGGACGTCCAACGATGTCTCTAGCTGAAATTGCGAAGGAACTAAATGTAAGTCGTACAGTACCATACCGTTTACTTTATACATTGCAAACGTTAGGTTACTTACATCAAGATGAACATACAAAGCGCTATAGCTTAACACCAAAAGTGCTTGAGCTTGGGTTTGCTTATTTGAATAGTTTAAACTTACCTGAAATCATTCAGCCTTATTTGGATACACTCCGTGATACAACTGGAGCGTCATGTCATTTATCGATATTAGATGATTATGAAGTCGTATACATAGGTAGTGCACCTGTTCGCGGGGTATCTGCCATAAATGTAAATATCGGTTTAAGATTGCCTGCACATGCAACAGCTAATGGCAAGCTTCTATTAGCTATGCAACCAGAAGGGAAGCTACGTGAGACAGTGTATGGATCTAACTTAAAACCGTATACAGAAAAAACGCAAACTGATTTACCTGGGTTCTTTGAAGAATTAGAAACAATCAGGAAAAACGGTTATGCGATATCTTTAGGTGAATTCCATCAAGGGATTCAATCTGTGGCTGCGCCAATCTATGATCGTAGTGGAAAAGTGGTAGCAGCCATAAATATTGTCGCCACTGATGTCACATATCAGAATGATTTTATCGAAAAAGTAGCTTTACCGAAAATCCTTGATATATCCAAACAATTATCCGGACTTGTTGGAAATTGATTCACTAGAAGACACGAACTACTCACTATCAATTGTTGTACCCGAATCTTATTGATTCGGGTTTTTGTATTGGATTTACCTTTTTCTTTACCATGAAACTTAGTTCTTTCCAGTTTATGAAAGAGTAATTGTTTGGTTCATTTATGTACAATCTTTCCCCTGGTGTTGCACTCATAGTTATAACTCTACAATCTAATCTACTAGATTAACCATTACTATTTCAACTCTTCATTTGTCTTTCCTTTGACTCTCTTTTTATAAATCGTTCACGATAAAAAACGTCAATAAATTGAATAGATTCTAAAAAAATAAATGAAATCACCTGATAAAGTGACATTTATCTCTTAATTTTCGAAACTTTATGGGATTCTTTAAAATAATACGCATTCACTATTAGAATAAGCGAACTCACTTGAGATGTTCAATTTTCATTATAAGTATAGTGAAAATAGTTTTAATTTATAACAATCTGTATTGACAAAATTTTTTAAAAATTTTAAGATTATATAAACTTTGTTTTGTATAAAAAACAAAGTTTTGGATGAATAGACATTTGAATGGAGGTGATTTTTGTTAATTAGTGATTTTTTCCACATATGATAGGAGGGTAAAGGATGTTAACAGGAAAGAAAAGATGGTTATATATTGCTGTACCGATATTTTTCTTTTGGTTTTTTGGCCAAATTGACAAGCTCGGTATTTCTATTATTCAAACAGATGCTGATTTTCTTAGTGACTTAGGGATTGCTGGTGAAAATGCCAAGATTGGTTTCATCACTTTTATATTCACAATTGCTTATGCGGTTTCAAACCTATTTTGGGGTGTAATTATTGATAAACTAGGTGCCAGAAAAACAGCAATGTTAGGTTTGGTTGTTTGGACCATTACTATGATTACTGCTGGCTTATCGACTACATATGAAATGTTTATCTTATCAAGAATCGTTCTTGGATTTGGTGAGGGAATGATGATTCCTGTATGTGGAAAATTCATTGCTAACTGGTTCCATTATAAAGAATTAGGAAAAGCACAAGCTTCATGGTTATCTGGTAACTATTTAGGCCCGGCTGTTGGTGCATTAATGTTAACCGCTATCATTGCTAGTCTCCATTGGCAAGCTGCATTTTTCTTACTCGCTGCTTTTAATTTATTGCTTGTACTGCCACTTTTTTATTTTCTTACAAGAGATATACCAGAAGAGCACAAAGGGATTACACATGATGAGCTTTCCTATATACGTGAGAAAAACCCGGTTGATAAAAAAGATGGATCGAAAAATTTTGCCCAAGACTATCGGTACTGGATTGTATGGTTTGGAATGCTGATGTCTTCCTTCTTATTTTTTGGTATTAGTATATGGTTACCTACTTATTTAATCGAAGCGAAGAGTTTTTCTAGGGAAGCAATGAGTAGTATTACATCCTTATCTTGGTTATTTGCCTTAGGATTTGTCCTTATTTGTGGTTACTTATCAGATAAGACAAACCGTCCAAGCCTGATGGCGACCATTTTATTTGTACTAACAACAATCTTTTTATGTGGTGGTATTATGTCACCTAACGCGATAGTTGCTGGTATTTGCATGGGGTTAGCTATGGGTACACAAGGTGGAGTCTTCCATCTAAGTAATTTATTTATTGTGAAATTCTCTACACCTGAAACCGCTGGTAGAGCAGCAGGTATGATGGGGTTTACTAATATTATGGGTGGTTTCGCCAGTTATATTATGGGATATTTACGAGATCTATCAAACGGAGACTTTGGGACATCAATTATTGTGTTAATTTTTGCCTCCACGTTAGGTTTTGTTGCATATTTATTTACTCTTAAGCGTGAATCAACTGAGTTAAGGGTTGTTCATAATAACCAGTCAATAGTGGGGTAATCGTTTTATTTCAACTATTTATCTTTTTAAAATTTTCTCAAAATTTGTTGACTTTTTTGTTAACAGATTTTAAAATTGATTTATAGGAGAAACAGTGTTTCTAATATAAAACATAAAGGAGTGTTTTTAAAATGGCAATTGATGTTAAAGAATTTGAAAAGAAGCATGTAGCAAGATTACAGGATCGTTCATTAGATTGGAATGTTCTTAAATTCCAAGAAGAAATTGACCCAAGATTTAAAAGAGCACAAATGAGATATATTGGTCGTGGAGCCACTGCAAATGCTGATTCTAATGTTATTGCAGCTGAGCACTTTACATTAAGCACAATGGTATTACCTGCAGGTTGTATTGGACCATTGCATTTACATGATGATGTTGAAGAAGTTTTCTTCATTATTAAAGGAAGTGTAAAAGCGTTGATTCAAGAAGTAGATAGTGATGAGGTTCATGAAATTCGTTTAAACGAGCGTGATTGTATCAGCTCCCCACCTGGCGTATATCGTGGGATTCATAATGATGGTGACGAAGAAGCATTAATGTTGGTTATGCTTGGTGCAGTTAAACCGAATTTGCCAACTTACGTTAAAGGGAGCGAATTAGAAGAACTTCGTCTTCAAAGAGCGAAAGAAAGAGAAGCAATTATTGCAGATAAATAATTAAGTGAGGTAAGGAAGACCAATCTCATATGGTCTATCCTTACCGATTTTTATTAACATTCTATATTTACCAATAATTTGTAACGAGCGAAACATTTACCACGAACTTTCGCTTTATTTATAGAGGAGGTTTTCAAAATGATTGGTATTACCCATTTAAGACATATCAGTCTTATTACTCCGAACATTGAAGAACAAGCAGCCTTTTATGAAAAAGTTTGGGGATTAGACAAAACGGCTGAGGATGAACAAACGGTTTATTTCAGAGGAGCAGGACCTGAGAACCATATTCTTAGTTTGCACAGTGGAGACAGAAGTGCTCTTCATCATATCGCATTTGGCATGGTGGATAAGCATGCTGTTGACCGTGCTGCAGAATATTTACAAGAAAAAGGCGTACCGATTGTGCAAGCACCGGGCTATTTAGATGAGGAAGGTAAAGGTTATGGTCTCCGCTTTGCTGATCCAGAAAATCGTGTAATCGAATTATCGACGTGGGTTGAAATTCATACATCTATTTGGAATCAAAAAAATGTAGATCCAGTCAAGCTTAATCATGTAGTCATGAATACCGCTGATTTACAAATGATTACAGAATTTTATACAGATATTCTTGGCTTTAAAGTGACAGACTGGAGCGAAGATAAAATGGTGTTCTTACGTTGTAATCGAAAACATCACTCCATTGCTTTTAATCAAGAGGGTCATGCATCTGTCAATCATATTGCTTACGAAGTTGACACAGTTGATGAGGTAATGCGTGGCATTGCTAATGTGCGGAAAGCTGGATTGAGTGAACTATGGGGACCAGGTAGACACGGACCAGGAGATAATATCTTTTGCTATTTCAAAGACCCAGGTAATTTTGTTATGGAATACACTTGTTATCTTGAAACGATTGAGGATGAAGCAGAATGGAAAGCAAGAGTATGGAAACGTGTACCACACTTAATGGATCAGTGGGGGATTGCTGGGCCACCATCCAAAGAAGCACGTGCAGCAATGGGGGGAAAACCAGATCCAGGCTGGGCAAAATTACAATCTTTGATTTAATGCCTAACTTAAGAAAGGAAGAGTGTAATGGATTTAGGATTAAATAATAAAGTAGCAATTATTATGGGAGGGACTTCAGGCGTTGGATTGAAAACGGCTGAGATGTTCCTAGCTGAAGGTGCTAAAGTTGCTATTTGTGGTAGAGATGAAACAAGAAAAAATACGGCAGAGAAGTATTTAACTGATTTAGCATCTGCTGATCGCATTTTTGCCGAAACATGTGATGTAACGAATAAAGAAGATGTACAGCGTTTTGTCAAAGGTGCGGCAGAAAAATTTTCAGGTATTGATATTTTAGTTAATGCAGCAGGGCAAAGTGTAATGGGACATTTCTTTGATGTTACTGATGATCAATGGGAACAACAGATTCAATTAAAGTATTTTGCTATCATCCACGCTGTAAAAGCTGTTCATCCCTACTTAGTTAAGCGTGGCGGCGGTCGAATAATAAATATAAATGCTACGCTCGCGAAAGAACCGGAGAGGCATATGATTGCAACAGCTGCGACAAGAGCAGGATTACTTAATTTAAGTAAAACATTATCGCAAGAACTGGCGAGTGATAATATTCTTGTGAATTCTGTAAGTCTTGGCTTAATTAGAACGGATCAATGGGAGAGAAGAAGGAAAAAAAATGCACCCGAGATGGATCCAGAAAGTTATTATGCAGACTTAGCGAAGAAAAGAAATATCCCACTTGGTCGTGTTGGAGAAGCAGAAGAAGTAGCTAGTGTGATTTTATTTTTAGCATCCAAGCATGCAAGTTATGTCGCTGGCTCAACTATTGAAACAGCAGGTGCATTAGGAAAGGCGTTATAAATACACAAAAAAGGTAGGAAGATACTATGACAGAAACAAAGCAAATGGAGACAGCGGGGGTAACAGATAACTCGGAGATGAACTATACGGTTGCTGATGCGATTGTTCAAGAGCTTGTTAAAGCGGGCGTTACGACAGCATTTGGAATTGTAAGTATACATAATATGCCGATTTATGATGCCATTCTACGAGAAGGAAGCATCCATCTTGTTTGTGCACGTGGCGAAAGTGGCGCGGTAAATATGGCCGATGGCTACGCACGTGTTACAGGAGAGTTAGGTGTTGTCATTACAAGTACAGGAACAGGCGCAGGTAATGCAGCTGGCGCACTTGTTGAGGCTTGGGCAGCAGGTGTACCACTTCTGCATCTAACTGGTGAAGTAGCATCCCCCTATTTAGGTACTGGCCGTGGCTATATTCATGAATGTAAAGATCAATTATCAATGTTAGAAGGATGTTCTAAACAAGCGATGCGCTTAAGAGTGCCACATCAAGCAAAAGCAGTGGTAAGGCAGGCGGTTGTAACTGCTCAAACTGCGCCGGCAGGACCTGTTTCGTTAGAAATCCCCATTGATTATCAATCTGCGATTATTCCTGACCTGCATTTACAAGACTGGTCGGTAAAAACTCCGGAAGCTAACTCAAATACATATATTCCTGAAGATATTCTCTCATTGGTTGCTAAAGCGAAACGTCCTGTGATTTGGGCTGGTGGAGGTGTCATTTCAGCAAATGCATCCCAAGAGTTAACAAGATTGGCCAATCAGCTAGGAGCTGCTGTTATTACGAGCCAATCTGGAAAAGGAAGCATCCCTGAAGATCATCCTCAATGTATTGGTCATTTTGCTGCCTATCCAGATACGAAAGAAATGCTCAAGAATGCGGATTTGTTAATTAGTGTCGGTGTGAGATTTAGAGGAAATGAAACGTCCAATTGGAAGGTTGAAGTGCCGAATAATCATATTGCAATTGATGCCGATTGGCAAGGAATGAATCGAAATTATCCTTGTAGTTATGGACTGGTTGGAGACGCGAAGGATATTTTAAATAACTTTGTCACGCAATTACAGACAAAAGACGTTCAAGATAAACCATCGTATAAGGCTGAAGTAAAGCAACTAAGAGAAAAATTACGAGCTAATTTACGTGCAACTTTAGGTCCATATGAGCAAATAATGGACGAAATGAGAGCAGCATTACCGAAAGATACAGTGCTCGTACGAGATGTAACAGTACAAGCTAATGTATGGGGCAGCAGATTATTCGAGATTCTTGAACCGAGAACATCTATTCATGCTTCCGGTGGTGGAATAGGTCAAGGGTTACCGACAGCGATTGGCGCTCAAATGGCTGCAAAGGATCGCAAAGTAGTTTTAATGGCTGGTGATGGGGGCTTTATGGTCAATGTTGGTGAAATGCCGACTGCTGCCGAGGAAGCACTCCCACTTATTGTTATCTTATTTGATGATGGTGGTTATGGCGTTCTTCGTAATATTCAACAAAATGCATATGGTCGTCAAGTAGCTGTTGATCTACTAAGTCCTGATTTTGTGCAATTGGGAGAGTCTATGGGATTTGATGCGGTACGAATTCATTCAAGTGATGAATTTGCGGTAGAAATTAATAAAGCGGCAAAAAGTGTTAATCCGACAATCATCGTTGTAGATATGGAAGCTGTAGGACCAATGGCTAAACCTTTTGAGGGACCTCCTGGTGCTGCTGATGCGTTTAAACCGAAGAAGTTATAAGTAAACATCTGAGTATAGGAGGAAGCAAAATGATTTCAACATATCCTAAAGTTTCAGGAAAATTTTTAATTGATGGTAAATGGTTGGAAGCGGAAAATAAAAAAGAAGTCATTAATCCAGCAAATACGCAAGAAGTAGTTGGAGAAGTTGCCCTTTGTACAAAGGAGCATGTTGATAAAGCGATAACATCAGCAGTGACGGCATTCGAATCTTGGTCACAATCAGATATTCACGAACGCGCAGAAAAAATGAAGCTAGCAGCAGGAGCGATTGAAAAAATCGTTGAAGAGAATGTGAATTTACTCGTAAGGGAAAATGGTAAAATATTAATTGAAGCAAAGAAAGATCTACTTCGATGTGTCGACATTATGAGAGAAGCGTCCGATGAATTATTAACTTGGTGGCAACCAGAGTCATTAGATGGAAAACAGAAAGTGCAAATTCGGAGAAGGCCGAGAGGGGTAACTGCGGTAATCTCACCATGGAATTCACCGATGATTTTAACCTTTAAGCGTGTTATTCCTGCTATCTTAACAGGTAATACAGTTATCGTTAAACCGGCTACAAGTTGTCCGCTAACGATTATGACATTTCTAGAAAAAGTGGCTTCATACTTTCCAAATGGTGTATTGAATGTTGTAACAGGATCAGGTTCAATAATAGGAGATGCACTTTGCAAAGATTCTAGTGTACGCACAGTTGCCTTTGTTGGTAGTACGGAAACGGGTAAAGAAATTATGAAAGCGTCAGCTAGCAATGTGAAAAACATTTTCATGGAATTAGGCGGGAATGATGCAGCCATTATCTTGGAAGATGCGAAACTCGATGATGAATTAATAACTAAGTTAAGATTTGGTATCTTACGAGCAGCTGGTCAAGTATGCTCAGCAGTTAAAAGGGTATATGTGCATGAATCTCGTTATGAAGAGCTTGTAGAAAAATTAAGGAAAAAGTTCCAATATATTCGTGTTGGTAGTGGGATTCAACCAGATGTAGAGATGGGGCCGTTAAATAATCAATCACAATATGAATATGTGAAAGGGTTAATTTCGAGAGCGAAAGATGGAGGGGCAGAAGTCCTTACAGGTGGAATCAAAATTGATCCAGAAGGTTGGAATGATGGATACTTTATTGAACCTACCATTATTACTGGTGTTAATCAAAATAGCGAAATTGTTCAAGCAGAACAATTTGGACCAGTAATTCCGATTCTCTCATTTCAAACAAATGAAGAAGCTTTAAAGCTTGCAAATGATAGCCATTTTGGTTTGCGTGCGTCTGTTTGGACAGAAAATGAAAAGAAAGCGATTGCTTTTGCTGATCAATTAGAAGCCGGTGCTGTATTTATCAATAACCATACCGTATTCCAGGACCTTCATTTAGATTTTCCTGGTTTAAAAGAAAGTGGTATTTCACGCGAAACGAGACACTGTAGCTTGGAATTTTTTGCAGACACTTATGGATTCGCGAATTAGAAAGTAGGGTTAAAAAATGAAGCTGGGATTAATAGGTGGAGGAAATATCGGAAAATTTTTGCTACAATCTATCAATAGCGATAAATTGGTAGATGGCGCACAATTCGTTGGATTGTATACAAGAAATCAAGAGAAAGCAAATGAGCTGGCAGAAGAGTATGATTTGCGAAGCTACCAATCCATCGATGAGTTGATTGCTTCAGATATAGATGTGATAGTTGAAGCAGCTACTGTAGAAGTTGTTCGAGCTCATGCCACATCGGTTCTCACACATGGTAAAGATCTCGTTGTGAGCAGTGTTGGCGCATTTTCTGATAACGACTATTTTCTCCAATTAGAAACAATTTGTAAAGAACAAGGGACAACGATTCATTTACCTTCAGGTGCGGTAGGAGGCTTGGATATATTAAAAGCTGCTAAAGCTATTGGTGCTTTACAAGAAGTATCGTTAACAACAACAAAGCCACCGCATGCCTTAAACGGTGTTACTCTCGAGAATAAAACAGTCTTATTTGAAGGTAATGCCTATGAAGCGATTAAACAGTTTCCTAAGAATATTAACGTATCAATTATTCTATCGTTAGCTGGACTTGGTTCAAAAGAGACAAAAGTGAAGATTATTGCTGATCCAAAAGCAACGAAAAATAGCCATGAGATTACAGCTAAAGGGGCGTTTGGAAAAGTGAAACTATTGGTTGAGAATGACCCGATGCCAAACAACCCAAAGACAAGTTACTTAGCAGCTTTAAGTGTTCTCTCAACATTGAAACATAAGGATCAATCTATCAAAGTGGGGTAAGAATTAGTACAATAATCTTTGTGACATCGATGAATCAATTGGTAAGAAGGGGGATTATTATGATTAAAACGGTAAAAGACATAGAGGATATGACAAAATCGGAACTATTGGAACATTTGAATGATACGGTCAAACCGGAAGTAGGAGAAATACCTGCATACGTATTGGCCGATCCGAAAGTTTATGATCTAGAACATAAAAAAGTCTTTATGAAAACATGGATATTTATTGGTCATGAATCAGAAATACCTAATAAAAATGATTATATGCTGAGAGACTTAGCCGGATATTCAATTATTGTATCTAGAAATCCAGATAGCAGCATCAAGGCATTTTACAATATGTGTACGCATCGTGGGATGAAGTTGTGTCGTGCAGACAAAGGGAATAAATCTGCTTTTGTTTGTCCATATCATGGATTTAACTTTAAAAACAATGGTGATTTAATTGGTGTTCCATTACAAAAAAACATTTATGGCGAAGAGCTAGATAAATCTACTATGGGTTTAACAGAAGTGCGAATTGAATCCTATAAAGGATTGTTATTTGGTACTTGGAATGATGAGGCAGAATCATTAGATGATTTTTTAGGAGACTTTAAATGGTATCTTGATATATTAGTAGGTCGAGCTGAAATGGAAGTGCTCGGTGCTCCACAACGTTTCGTGATTCATTCGAATTGGAAAATTGGTGCTGATAATTTTGTTGGTGACTCCTATCATACAATGGTGACACATGGCTCAATTGCTAAATTAGGAATGGTACCCTCTGCAACGTATTCCAAAATGGGTTATCAAATTCATAGTGAAAATGGCCATGGTCTAAATCTTGGGACACCAAACCCTGATTTTGCTTTCCCAGAAGAATTAATAGAAGAATATAAATCGAATTTATCGTCAGAACAGTTCGAAGTGTTAAGTAACTTGAAGAATATGATCGGGAACATCTTTCCACATCTATCTTTCTTAATTTCTCATACGAAAGTAAAAGGGCAATTAATTTCCAATACCACTGTTAGGTTATGGCGACCAATCGATCACGACAAAATGGAAGTGATTGCTTGGTTTTTAGTGGAAAAAAATGCACCGGAAGATTGGAAGAGACGTTCACGTGAATCCTTTGTCCTTACATTCAGCCCATCAGGCATTTTTGAACAAGACGATACGGAAGTATTTACTGACATTACTGCCGCAGCAAAAGGTCCTATGCCAGTAATGAAAAATTTAACTTATAACTACACAATGGGACTGCATAGAAAACCAGTAGACTTTATTGGTCCTGGAGTTGCTTATGATGATAAATTCTCTGAAGCGAACCAAAGAAATTTTTATAAATACTGGTTGGAGCTAATGAATAGCTAAATATTCTTGAAGAAAGGAGATAGATGAAATGAGTATGGAAAAAATGCTTGCAAACTATGAATTTGAACAATGGCTATATAAAGAAGCACAATTATTGGATGATATCGATTTTGATGGCTGGTTCAGTTTGATGCATCAAGATTTGAAGTATCAAATGCCAGTCCGTATAAATAAGGAAGGAACAGAGCGACCTGATTATACGACAGATATGTTTTGTTTCGATGATGATATTGACTTGCTAAAACTCAGAGTGGATCGATTAAAAACAGATTATGCTTGGGCGGAAATTCCACCTTCTCGAACTCGACGTTTTGTCAGTAATGTAAAACTGGATGATTATAAAGAGGGAGAATTTGCGTCAGTGAATAGTTATTTACTTCTTTATAGAAGTAGAAGTACAGATATCCATCACGATATTATTTCAGGAGAGCGTCGTGATGAATTCAAGTTCGAGAACGGCAAATGGAAGTTATCGAAACGGGTATTTATCGTGGATCAAACAACAATCAATACTCGAAATCTAGCAATCTTTATTTAATTTATTCACAAGGAAGAGAGGAGGACAACTAGAATGGCAGAGTTTAGTGGTCGCTCGCTTTATGTAACTGGTGGGGCATCAGGTATTGGGAGAGCTGTGGTGGATTCATTTCTGAATGAAGGAGCAAATGTGACGATTCTTGATCGCTCAAAAGACGGATTAGCTGCTATCAAGGCACAATATGGTGAGCAGGTGATTTGTATAGAAGGAGATGTGACTATTTTTGAAGACCACGAAAAAGCGGTATATCAAGCTGTTGAAAAATTTGGGGGACTAGATGTCTTTATAGCTAATGCAGGGGTATTCGATGGATTTGCAAAATTCGAAAATGTGACCGCTGAAGCAATGAATGATGCTTATGATTTATTAATGAACATTAATGTTAAAGGGTATTTCAACGGTGCGAAAGCTTCCCTTCACGAATTGCAAAAGACAAAAGGTAATATCATTTTCACCGTTTCAGGTGCAGGATTTTACCCTGATGGTGGTGGGGTATGGTACACCGCTAGTAAACATGCGCAAATTGGTTTAATGAGACAATTAGCTTTTGAGGTTGCCCCAGACGTAAGAGTGAATGCAGTTGCCCCTGGTGGGACATTAACAGCACTTAATGTCATCCCACCTTTAAAACCATTTGTGAAGGAAATCGACAATGATACGAAAGCGAAAAGCATAAAAACGAGAAATCCATTAAGAATCGCAATGAATGCTGATGATCATGTTGGTCCATATTTATTATTAGCTTCGAGTAAATCACGCGCCATTACTGGTGAAGTCATTTCGAGTGATGGAGGCCTAGCCATCAGAGGGCTTAGTTAAGAAAGGGGATAAATGATTATGGCATCGAATACGAAAATACAGCCACTTCTTGGTAGTACAGAGGTCAATCAATTAGCATTTGTTGTTAATGATATTGAAAAAGCCTCGGCTGATTTTTCAAAACTGTTAGGTATCGCTAATCCTGGCTGGTTCTTAACAGGTGATGAGGAAGTCTCTAAAGTAATTTATAAAGGAAAGCCGACCGCTTCACAAAGTAAACTAGCATTCCTAAATACACCGACTGTTCAATTTGAACTTATAGAACCTAATATGGAGCCGGGAACAATGCGCGAATTTCTCAATGAGACAGGAGAAGGAATCCATCATATTGCGGTTGATGTTGATATGATTCAAAATCATTTGTCAAACCTAGAAAAAAATGGTTATCCACTTCTTCAATCAGGTGAGTTTACATCAAGTGATGGAAGGTACATTTATGTTGATACAGCGAATGAAACGAAAACTTTGATTGAATTATTAGAGAGTGCCGAACCTAGGGATACTACATACAAAGCGGGAGAAGAAAAGCCACTTTTAGGTACAAATGTTGTTGAACAACTTGCTATCGTGGTTAAAGATTTAGATAGAGCAGCAGATAAGTTTTGTCAATTGCTAGGTGTGAAAAAATCAGAAGTGATTCAATCAGGTCATAGTGACATAACAAAAGTTGTTTATAACGGTGAAGCAACGGAAGCGGATAGTCGCTATATGTTCATTCGAACACCATTATTAGAAATTGAGTTAATAGAGCCTGGAAAAGCGCCAAGCACATGGAAGACACATTTAGAATCATTTGGAGAAGGTGTTCACCATATATCCTTTGTTGTAAAAGATATGGATGAAAAGATTACACTTCTAGAAGAAATGGGCTATCCTGTTATTCAAAGAGGTAATTTTTATAACGGAAAAGGCAGATATGCTTATATGGACACAACTTCAACTTTTAAAGTCATCATTGAGTTGTTAGAAAAATATTAAACAATATTGGGAAGCGCTTTGTAAATGAAGAGGTATACAAGGTTGCTTCTCTCAATTTTTTAAGGAAATACTTATCAGGTGATTGCATAACAATAGTTGATGTTTTTATTATCTGAATTTTCAAATAAAAAAATAAGCGAGGGTTATATGATGGAATTAAAGGAGAAAGCACTAGCGCTTCATCGTTTGCATAAGGGAAAACTTAGTATTAGCACAAAGGTGCCAGTAAAAACGAAAGAAGATTTAAGTTTGGCGTATTCTCCAGGTGTAGCTGAACCTTGCTTAAAGATTGCTGAGCATGAAGAGTCAGCCTATGAATATACGAGTAAAGGCAATATGGTCGCAGTCGTTTCAGACGGTAGTGCCGTTTTAGGCCTTGGAAACATAGGTGCACAGGCATCTTTACCTGTAATGGAGGGAAAGGCGATTCTTTTTAAAGAGTTTGCCAATGTCGATGCTGTGCCAATCTGTCTTCAGACCAATGATGTAGATGAGATTGTCCGTACGGTCAAATTATTAGAGCCCTCATTTGGAGGGGTGAACCTTGAAGATATTTCTGCACCTAGATGTTTTGAAATTGAACAAAGATTAATTGAAGAATGCGGAATTCCTGTCTTCCATGACGATCAACACGGTACGGCAATTGTAACAGTAGCTGGTTTAATCAACAGCTTGAAGGTTGTGGGGAAAAAGCTTGATGAAATAAAAGTAGTCGTTAATGGTGCAGGTGCAGCAGGGATTTCAATTATTAAATTATTAAGAAAATTAAATGTTGGCGAAATGATTCTTTGTGATACAAAAGGAATGATTTATAGCGGAAGAGAGGAAGGGATGAACGCGATTAAAGAAGAGGTAGCCAAAATAACAAACAGTAAGTCTCTATCGGGTACGTTAAAAGAGGCAATTAATGGGGCAGACGTGTTTATTGGAGTCTCTGCAGCAGGTGTATTATCTAAAGAAATGGTACAAACAATGAATCGTGATGCGATAATTTTTGCGATGGCTAATCCTAGTCCAGAAATTATGCCAGAGGAAGCCAAAGATGCTGGAGCAGCCATCATTGGTACCGGCCGGTCTGATTTTCCTAATCAAGTGAACAATGTATTAGCTTTTCCAGGGATTTTTAGAGGTGCATTAGATGTAGGAGCCAAAGTGATTAATGAGGAAATGAAGATTGCGGCTGCTTATGCAATAGCAGGTATGATTAACGAAGAAAAACTTACTAGAGACTATATTATCCCAGATCCATTTGATACCAATGTAGCACATAATGTGGCGAAAGCAGTTAGTGAAGCAGCCATTTCTACTGGTGTCACTAGAAATGCATATAGAGAACCAATTTTTATATAAAATAATGAATTCGCCGGGGATGTTTGTCCAAACAAAATAAAGATGTGGACATACTATAATTGTGTAAGATCTCCTCCCTATTAGATCTTTTGATCTACTTTGGCCACAAGTCATTTAAACTTGTGGTCTTTTTTATGTCCAATTAGAAACAAAATAAAAGCTACCAAACATGCCGGTAGCCTTTACTCTCACGAACACCATACCTCCTCAAATATCAGCCCTCGTTATCTGTTTTTTTATTTATCACTATCCCTTCCTTTGTTTGTTTCAAAACCTGATGACCAAAAACAGCGATACCAGCTGCAATAATACCGTTAACAATCGCCTCTAATGAAAAACCATATCCGATGCTCCCAATACCGATAGAACAAATAAACAAAATCCAAATGATTGTCCAATCAGGGATAATAGGGGTCTGTTTGAGTGCATGTCCAATGAGCCAAAGCGCCGGTATTAATACAAAATAATTTTGGTTCAAAAATTGCACAAGGTTCATGTCACCACCTCCTTATTCCGGCTATTAAATATAGTATGAAAACCGCATAAGATTGCTTGTTCGCTTGCACTAAGTTTAGAAGCAGAAAGGTATTATTTTTGAAAAATACTAGAAATAGTAATAAATAAATGCTTATTTTTAGGTGATCTGCTGTGTGTAATAGGAGTGGAACAATCTCAAAAGTTCTAATAAATGAAAGCACCTTGTGAGTAGCTCAGTATTAATTTATCTGATGATAGCCTGTCTCTTTTGCATTTTAACTTTTATATAAGAAGTGAAAGGGGGGAAGAGAATATGGCACAAACAATTTTAGTTGATTCAAAGCTACGATTAAGTTTTGAAACAGGTGTAAATGAAAAGGGAGAAGCGGAGTATAAGGTGAAAACTTTTAGCCACGTGAGATCAGAAACTACGGCTGACCAATTATATCGATTTGCTGAGGCGTATGGATCTTTAGCACAATCACCACTCGTTTCTATCCAAAGAAATGACAACCATGATATTTTACAATAATACTATTTGAAGGGGGAGAATAAAGAATGACGAAAAAATTAGAGTTAACTTTTGGAACGGCAGATGGAAGTGTTTCGACCATTTCAGTTGATGAGCCTAAAGAACCTATTGACATCGCTGAAGTCATTACTGTAATGGAAGAAATGATTGCTTCAGAAGCGGTTCAATCAACAAAAGGAAAGCTTACAAATGTTAAAGGTGCAAGACTTGTAGAAAGAACCGTTACTGATTATGAGATAGTGTAATATAAGGTCATTGTTACCAAGTTGTAATTTTAGGTGAACCTCTATCTTTTGCAAGGAAAGAGGTTCATCTTTTTAATTATCTTCTATATTCTTATTACGCTAAATTTAGGAGGGAACGAATGTGAGTGAGCTTGTTAAAATGATCAGTGAAGTCGGCTTTCCTATCATTGTGACATTGTATTTACTTTACCGCATTGAGGCGAAGTTAGATGTCGTTGTTCAATCGATTCAAAGCTTGCCTGAGAAGCTAAAAGATTAAAAGCGTAATTTGTTGACAGTGATGGGGATAGATGCTAAATTTAAATTAACCGTTACTCATTAGTGGTATATGAAGAAAGCTTTTCCTTTGATTGGATAGGTCTTTGTAAGTACAATGATTAAAGGTGAATTTTTATATGGTTGTTTTTTTAACCATAAGGAGGATTTTTTGTTATGAAAAACGGTAAAGTAAAATGGTTTAACGCAGAAAAAGGTTTTGGATTTATCGAAGGCGAAGACGGAAATGATGTATTCGTACATTATTCTGCAATCCAATCTGAAGGATTCAAATCACTAGATGAAGGTCAAGAAGTTTCTTTCGAAGTTGTTGAAGGTGCTCGTGGACCTCAAGCGGCTAACGTTAATAAAATATAATTCGATGATAAACAGTCTAACATTTGTTAGGCTGTTTTTATATATATAAATAATAGTTGATCTTTTCACTTAATGAGATGCTGAACCCACTTACGAAACATCTCATCAAAATCAGTCATTTTAAAGGAATAGGAGGAATGATGCTTCAATATATTTTAAAAAACATTTGTAAAGTATTACCTGCTGACTTCGTACTTGCCCACTTTCATTAATAATCTCTTGAGTCACATGCTTGCAAGGTTTTGCCCTCATATCATCATTGCTTCTTCATTTTTGGAATCTTTCATATGTATAACAATTGGTTGATTTTGACGTACACGGTTCATTTTTTGCACTCGGTAGGAGTAATCATCGAGATGATTACTCAATCACTATGATGAACCAATAATCATCCCCGTTCACTCCCTAACAAGCAGTACACCTTTTATATGATAATCTGATGATCCTTCCAATCATTGCGTTATTGTCCGTTCTAGCCCATCTTTTTCCTTAATAAATTATTATGCTCACTCCTTTATTTGTTTTTATTTAAAAATATTCAAAAAATGAAATGGAATATATTAATCTTTGTATGAAGAAAATGTTATTAAGATATAGCTTGTAATTATAGTAGATTATTTGTGATAATATGGTGAGAAAATTGGTTACAGAGTTAATGGTTCGATTATGGGAAAAGGAAGGCTTCGTCATTACTAACAATAAGACCTTACGAATCGATACTGTATGATTGATTGCAGATATGGGATGTAAGGATTACCTATGTGCCGCAGCATTCGCTTGCTATGAAAGTACGACTTTATTAAGATATATGGTTATTGAAGATAAGATAACATCAGTAGATGTTTTCACAATGTGGAAGAAAAGCAATATGAAGGCAGATTTGCCTCATTTTTATAAAAGGTTAAAGTAGGCAAACAAAGATACATAGAAGAGAGGGAAAATAAGTGAAATTTATTCATACAGCTGATTGGCATTTAGGAAAGCTTGTTCATGGGGTTTATATGACAGAGGATCAATCATATATGCTAAAGCAATTAGTTAAGCTTGTTGAGGAGGAACAACCAGATTGTTTAGTTATAGCAGGTGACCTTTATGACCGATCTGTCCCGCCCGTTGCTGCGGTAGAATTATTAAATGAAGTATTATTCACAATCAATGTAAAATTAGGTGTCCCCATTGTGGCAATTGGTGGAAACCATGATAGTGCAGAACGATTATCATTTGGCAGTTCGTGGTATCAACAAAGTGATTTTTACTTAGCGGGAAAGCTGAAAGACACGGTTGACAGTGTAAATATTAAGGGAGTGAATTTCCATCTTGTTCCCTTTGCTGAACCAGGTCTAGTAAAATATGCTTTCAATGATGATCGGATTATCTCACATGAAGAGGCAATGAAAGCGATTATCGAAAAAATAGAAAAGAAGATGAACCATAATGAGCCAAATGTGCTCGTCGGTCATGCATTTGTACTTGGGGGAGAAACGACAGATTCAGAGCGAATATTATCTGTAGGTGGTTCGGGCTGTGTAAGTGCCCGTAACTTCGATTTATTTGATTATACAGCTCTTGGTCATTTACATAGTCCAGATGCGATATCTCATAACAAAATTAAATATGCGGGATCTTTGATGAAGTATTCTTTCTCAGAGGCAAAACAACAAAAATCGGTTTCAATTATTGAGATGAATGATAATGGTACTTTTCAATTAGAGAGAAAAAGTTTAATGCCGCTCCGAGATATGAGGGAAATTGAGGGCTATTTAGACGAGTTATTAGACGAGCGTTTTTATAGCGAGCAGAAGAAGGATGATTATATAAAAGTAACCCTATTGGATGAAGGCGCGTTGATTGACCCCATCAATAAATTAAGACAAATTTACCCTAATATTCTTCATTTAGAACGAAAGCGTACTTTGCAAGATATGAAAAAGAAGACGAAATTAAATGTTTTAACTGATGAGAGAAAAAGTGAACTTGAACTATTTTCGCATTTTTATCAAGAAGTAACAACAGCTGAATTCACTGATGATAAGCAAAATATTATTGTTGATGTAATAGAAAAAATGAGAAGGGAGGGAGTTGGCCAATGAAACCACTGTTATTAACAATGCAAGCGTTTGGACCATATGCCGGTAAAGAAATGATTGATTTTACTCAATTAGGTGGTCGTTCAATGTTTGTTATATCCGGAAAAACAGGAGCGGGAAAAACAACTATTTTTGACGGGATAACATTTGCCATTTATGGGAAGGCGAGTGGGGAAGATCGAATGGGTGCAGACTTACGTAGTCAGTTTGCAGAAGAAGAGTTAATAACGGAAGTATCGCTCACATTCACAATTAAAGAGAAACGATTCTATATTGTTCGCTCTCCTCAGCAATTGAAGAAAAAAACGAGAGGGGACGGCTTCACAACCCTTGGTGCAAAGGCCGAATTATATTCGATTTCTAATGATGGTACAAAGCAACAATTAGCTGCGAATGTTCGAGATGTAGATGAAAAGATTAAAGAAATCATGCTTATTGATAGCAACCAATTCAGGCAAATACTGATGATTCCACAAGGAGAGTTTCGTAAATTACTCACTTCAGATAGTAAAGAAAAGGAAGTCATACTGCAAAAACTATTTCATACAGAGGTATATAAAAGAATAGAAGAAAGATTAAAAGATGAAGCAGCTGAACTGCGCAAAAATGTGGAAGTGAAATTTGAGCAAAAGCAGAGAATCGCGCAGCAAATTCATGCTGTTATGAATCAGGAGTTACAGAGCGTACTAGAAGAGGATAAGCTTGAGTCTATCAATCATCATCAGTTTGTAAAACTTTTATCAGAAGAATTAGCACAAATGGAAGAAAAAATAATTGACTGGTCAAAAAAAATAAAAGAGCTTGAAAAGAGAAGTTTAGAATTTCAGCAAAAGAAAATAGAAGGAAACCGGATTATTGAACAATTCACATTAAAGGAAAGATTAACTGAAAGGTATGAACAGCTAAAAGATACTGAGGAAATAATAGCGAAGAAAGAGAAAGATTTATCATCGGCGTACAAAGCAGCTGTCTTATTCGAACAGGAACAAAATTGCCACCGTTTAAAAAAAGAAATGAATCATATTTCCGAGCAAATGCAATCAGTCCAAAGTGAAGAAAAAATCCAAAAGGAACGGCTATTACATGCAAATAAAGCATTAGAGATGGAATTGCTTCGGGAGAAAGAAAGAGAATTAGTAGAATCAGAGTGGTTGTCATTAAAAAATTTACACGATGATATCCACATCTTTGCTGACACAGAGAAAAAGGTTTCATTATTAGATCATGCAATGACTAGTAAAAAGAAAGAGATTGATAAAAGCCAACAAAAACTTCATCATTTACAGCAAGAATTAAAAAAAGTAAAAGAAGAAAAGCAAGAGCTTGAGAAAAATCAAGAACATATGCTATCAATAGAACAACAACTTCATCAACACAAATATGAAATCAAACAATTACAATCACTTATACACTCAGAGCAAGAATTAGTTATTGAAAAGCAATCTTATGAAGAGAAAGATAAATATCTGCAGAATGCAATTGCGCGCTTGAATGATAGTAAATCACTTCAGCACGAACTCGAGAAGAAGTGGATAGAAGGACAAGCAAGTATTCTAGCAAGGCAGCTTCAACAAGGTGAACCATGTCTTGTTTGTGGTTCAATTCATCATCCATCAATTGCTAATGGTCATGAAACCATTCCAACTGAGGAGGATTTAAACGCAGCTAAACATCAAGTATTAGTCGTTGAAAAGGAAAAAATAGCGGCAGAGCAAGCTTTCTACCTAGTACAATCTAAATTACAACATATCGAAAAATCAATTGCGAAACTATTAACAGAAATACAATCAGAGCATCTACATCATTTAACATTAGATAATGCAAAAGAAGTTTTAGCAGAAGTGGAAGAAAACGAAAGAAAAAAAAGGCAACAGAAAAATCAACTAGAAAAAGAAAAATCAAAGCTAAAGCAATGTCAAGAAAAAATCATTTTGTTAGAAGAAGAGGTAAGTCAGTATGCAGAAAAAACAGATACGCTTAAGCAATCTGTTGTTGATTTAAACAATGAATATATAAAGCATCATACCTCGCTGCAAAGATTGATTAAGATTATTCCAGAGGATTTACGTTCTTTACCGCAATACAAAATGGCTTTGCAAAATAAACAGGACAAATTGCAGACATTAAAAGACCAATTAAAGTTGGCAGAAGAACAGAAAGATAAAGTGGCTAAACAATTAACCATTTTGAAATCGCGTTATGAAACATTCACCCAACAACATGACCATTTACAAGGACAATTACATCAGGAAAGAACGGACTTTGTTAATCGAATGCAGGAGCAAGGCTTTCAAAGTTATAGTGAATATGCCAATGCGCAAATTTCAGAAGAGCTTAGGGAACAAATCGCTCAAGAGATACGTTCGTATCGTGAAGAATTTCGTTCTGTTAATGACCGCTTAAATGAGTTGACGAAACAATTAAGAGATATAATGAAACCAGATCTAGAGCAAATTGAATTGAAAATAAATGAACTCGCTAATAAGATGCAATTTGAAAATGAGCAATACAATCAACTTATGTATAAGAAAAGAGATAATGAAAAGGCATATACACGTTTAGAAAGTCTTCATGAAGAAATTGCCGATTTAGAAGAACGTTATCGCCTCATTGGTCATTTATCCGATATTTCGAAAGGGCAAAATACGTATAGATTGACGTTCGAACGGTTTGTTTTAGCGGCTTTCTTAGATGATATCCTTATTCAAGCCAATGTACGTTTATATAAAATGACGAACGGAAGATATGAATTAACGAGAAAAACAGATCGTTCCAAAGGAAATGTACAAAGTGGATTAGAACTACTTGTATTTGACCAGTACACAGGACAGGAAAGACATGTTAAAACATTATCAGGTGGGGAGAGTTTCAAGGCTTCTCTTGCCCTTGCATTAGGTCTTGCTGATGTGGTTCAATCACATGCAGGTGGCGTTTCGATGGAAACCATGTTCATAGATGAAGGTTTCGGTACACTTGATCCTGAATCATTAGAACAAGCCATTGAATCACTCATCGAAATACAGAGTAGCGGAAGATTAGTGGGCATTATTTCCCACGTGCCCGAGTTAAAAGAAAGAATGGATGCACGCCTAGAGGTAGAGTCATCTAAAGGGGGCAGTACAACCAAGTTTATTTTTACAGCCTAAGTAATTTTGGACTCTCTTCATTGATAAGGGAGTCCTTTTTACGTAACAAAAAAGGTTTGGATTATGTAGAAACGACATCACTTCGTTTCGAATGATTTTTTTCGAGCGATTATTCACTATTATTAGGAATTTTCGGGCGAATAGAAGTGTTTGTCTATAGTCACTTTTTCACAAAAAGAAAATACTTGTGCGAAAGCAACAGACAGATAAGAGCAAGGTAAAAAAGTAAGTGCTTCACTCAGAAGCACAAAAGGTGAAAAAGGGGAGCATATGATGTTTGACCTTTACTCCGAACGAAAGATAGAAATGAAAGCTGTGCCAACAAACAAGGCTAGCCTGAGTGAATTAGGTTCAAAAACTCCTAACAAGACCCCAGCAAAAATTGTTTAATGTTTTCTTTCGAAAAGCGGAATAATAGGAATCAAAGTTTAATTATTGTATAATTATTAATAATCAGAAAATAATTAAAAGGAGGTGAAAAGGCATGGCCGTTGCATCCTTCACTCGAACGAGCGCTCATAAGCAAGAAAACCCACAATATAAAAAGTTAATTTTAGCACTCTGTTTTTGTAGCTGGTTTGTCGTTATGAACACAACAATGTTTAATATAGCCTTGCCCAATATAATAACAAACTTACATATTACCCCGATTATCGGTTCGTGGATGGTTTCTGGATACTCCATCGCTTTTGCCATTTTTACACTCACATTTAGTCGATTATCCGATTATATTTCTATAAAAAAATTGCTCCTTATTGGACTTAGTATATTTATAAGCTCTTCGTTGGTTGGATTTTTTGCTGAAAATTTTATTATCCTTTTATGTTCACGAATCTTACAAGCGGTGGGTGCTGGGGCTGTTCCAGGATTATCTATGATCATTGCTAGTAGATATGTGCCGATATCAGAAAGAGCAAAATCAATTGCCATGATTGGTTCAGGTGCAGCATTAGGTTTTGGTTTAGGTCCAGTAGTAGGTGGGGTGGCAACACAATTCTTTGGTTGGAATTACTTATTTCTAATACCGCTAATGGTTCTTGTCTTTTTGCCTATACTAATGCAACTGTCTCCGGAAAATGAAAGAAGGGAAGGGAGCTTTGATATATTTGGTTGCTTACTTACTAGTTGTACAACTATTGCCGCCCTTTTAACTATCTCGCAAACATCTTATTTATTCGGCGCAGTATTTGTAGGTTTAGCAATCCTTACAATGTTCTATTTGATGAAGCAGAATCACCCATTTATATTTCCGCAATTACTATTCAATAAACACTATATACGATTATTAGTCATTGGTTTATCAGGTTTTATTTTCCATTTTTCAAATTTATTTATGATGCCACTTATTTTAGGGAATTTGCATCATAGAGACCCAATTATTATGGGCCTATTGATATTTCCCGGTGCCATCATCGCTATGTTTGCTGGACCCTATATTGGTAAGTTGATAGATTTATATGGAAGCAAGCGTTTTATTTCTCTTGGCCAATTAACATTACTGATCGCCTCCTTACTGTTTGCTTTTTTACAAGCGTACAATTCGTACTTTATTATGGGTGCTTACATTTTTGCAAGTATCGGTTTTTCTATGCTAAATAGCAGCGTTGCCAATGAAACAGCCTATCTATTATCAGCAGAATTGAACAGTGCAGGTATGGGTCTGTTACAACTACTTCAATTTATTGGTGGAGGAATTGGAGTGACAATATGTGGATTATTAATGAATCTTCAGGAGGAATTGCCACTATATATTCAGTATGAACGCGTCTACTTTATGCTTGCATGTATACTCGTACTCGCTTTTAGCTATCAAATCATCTTTCGGAAAGTAGATATTGAAACTTAATAGTTCAAAACAATATAATAATAGAAAAAGAATTCAAGGGGACAATAGATGATGGAATTGATGATCGATGATTTATCAGGTACAGATATTCAACAATTGATAATGGAACATTTAGCGGATATGAGCAGTCAATCACCTCCTGAAAGTACACATGCTCTAAATTTAAATGGTTTAAAACATCCTTCTGTGACCGTTTGGAGCTGCTGGGAATCTGGTTTGCTCGTTGGTTGTGCGGCATTAAAAGAGCTAGACAACCAACATGGTGAGATCAAATCGATGAGAACAGCAAAAAACGCTTTACGAAAAGGGGTAGCAGGAAAACTATTAGATCATTTGCTTCATGAAGCAAAGGAGCGGGGGTACTTACGTTTAAGTTTAGAAACAGGTTCGATGGAATCTTTCGAACCAGCTAGAAAATTGTACGAAAGTAGAGGGTTTCAATATTGCCAACCATTTGAACACTATAAGGAAGATCCCAATAGTGTGTTTATGACACGAACAATTTAGAATAAGAAAATTATTCTTGTTAGGTGATGCTAGTTAAGAACAGCTACAATAAAAAAGGGTGCAAACCGAATGTGATTTGCACCTGTTTTTCTTCGCATTATGGAAATATTTTTTTAAAGGACAAAGGTGAAAATGAAAAATAAAATGTAAATGAAGATTAATAAGCCGATAATTGTAAAGGCAATAGTTGCTATTTTACTACTAGAGTATTTATTAAGAACAAACACCATCACAATATAGAGAATAAAAAAGATTAGAGCTGGTAAGAAAATAAAGAATGTTGAACTCAATTGGAAAACCCTTTCTTTTGCAATATATGTACATTCTCTACTATCTTAAATGAAAGCTAGTAGGACATGCAATATTTCATAAAGAGCATAACCTTTTTGGGTTATTTTTCAAGCGTATGATAGGTATATTAAAACGGTAACAGAAGGAGATATGTAAACGTGAAAAAATAGAAAGATGGAACAGCAACCTCCCTTTCAATTGTTTGCTATCTTCTCTTTACTAGTGCGAGGGAAGCTATACATACAATAAAAATATGACAATTACATAAAATAAACATTCTTTGTGGTAGAAAACGATGTGATACTGAATAATTCCCCCCCTTATAATGAAAAGTTTCTGTGATCTCCTTTAAGCAATTGCGACTTCTTAACACACTAATTAAGGAAGGGGTGTATCTTTTTTGGAGCGCCACTCGTTTGTCGGTTCACACCCACATCCTCAGTCAATTGTAGTTCTGTCCACTTTTTTCGCTACACAACAGATATGGAATCCTTGAGCAATTCCTTTCCCTCTTTTCATACATGTGGATTTTTACAGTATTATTTAAAATGTCAAAATGAAATGTAAAAAAATTTAGATAATTATTAACCTTTTTATTTTGTTGAGGATATTTATGGTATCATTTGTAAATAACAAAGATCCTAAATTCTAGTGAAAAAGGAGATTTGCGCGACAATTGATATCATTACATAATTTGAAAGAATGGAAAAACCCCATCATTTTATTTATCTCACTTTCTAGTGCCCATATTGGTAGTTTTGTATATTTAGCAGCCATTAATGTATTGGTGTACAAAATAACAGATGGTTCAGCAGCGGCTGTCGCTGGTCTATGGATGATTTCACCAATAATCAACATGATGACAAAGTTGTGGACAGGTAGTTTTATAGATTATCGTAGTAAAAAGAAAATCGTGATGATTACTTATGTTTTACGTGCTTTATTAATTGTAACCATGTTCTTCGCAACGAATATAACCTACTTGTATCTTATTTTAATTGCTTTAAGTGTGGCGCAATCATTTTTTGTCCCTGCGTCAGTAACCTATACAACGATGATAGTCCCCTTTGAGAAAAGAAAAAAGTTCAATACATTCCGTTCGGTCACATCATCTAGTGCTTTTATAATTGGGCCAGCGATAGCTGGTGTATTTATCTTGTTGACAACCGTTGAGGTGACTCTTTTATTAACTAGTTTGTTTTTTGTCATTGCAGCCCTCTTTATTTGCTTTCTACCTGATGTTGATAAGAAGAAGATGGAGGTCCCTCGATTAACAGTTAACAGAGTAAAAGGAGATTTTACCATGGTTTTTACCTTCTTAAAAAAAGAGAAATATGTCAGCTTTGTCTACTTAGGTTGTTTATTTCTGGTAATCATTGCCTATGTTATGGATGCGCAAGAGGTCGCTTTTATTCAAACAGTAGTCGGCCTTTCTGAGACTGATTATAGCTTTCTTTTGAGTATTACAGGTATAGGATCGGTTGGTGGCGCTTTAGTATTAACCATAATGGCAAATAGACTAACAATCCGATCAATGATTACTTGTGGAATGTTCATGATGGCTATCGGATATGTTATCTACTCATTATCCTCATCATTTACGGCTGTGATGAGCAGTTTTATTCTATTAGGTTTTTTTAATAGTTTCTTAAATGCTGGAGCCTTAACTTTTTACCAAAATAATATCCCGGTAGAAATGATGGGCAGAGTAACAAGTATCTTTCAATTGCTGCAAAGTATGCTTCAAGTAGGATATTTAAGTATCATTATACTAATGACTCATCTCATTCCATTAAAAAATATTATCATTACATTGAGTCTGCTCCTTTTTGCATTCACTTGTCTTTATGTTGTAGTTATTTTTCGCTATTCTTTTCAACGTTATTTTACAGAAAAAGGGGAGGAGATGTCTTCTGATGAATAACAGCAAATTGCCATGTTTGCATACGACTTTTCTGCAAACAGTTTTATTTGCTACCTAAGAGTGAAAGGAGTATGATGTGTTATAAGAATATTCAGTTTATTGAAAGGGGGATTATATGGGAAAAACGGCTTTATCATGGAGTGGGGGGAAGGACGCTTGTTTGGCATTAGACTACTTATTGGCTAATGGAATAAGTGTTGAAGTATTGATTACAACAAAACAACCATCTGCAAAAAGGACATATGGTCATGGAGAAAAAACAAATCTGTTAGTAAAACAAAGTGAATCATTAGGTATACCTATCCATTTTATTGACACAGACATAGATAACTATACAGATAGATTTGTAGAAGAATTAAAGCAAATGAAGATAAAATATGATTTAGAGGCAATTGCATTTGGGGACATTTATTTTACGCCCCATAAAGATTGGGGAGAGAAGCTTGCTTCAACAGTCGGGTTACAGGCTATTTATCCATTATGGAGAAAAAAAGAAGAAGTAGATGCACTTCTAAAATCGTTTATTCAGCGTGGTTATAGAGCTAAAGTGATAAGAGTCCGTCCGGATTGTTTATCTGATAGTTGGCTAGGCAGAGAGATAGATGATGAGTTTTTTCAGAAGATTAAGTTAGAAGAAGTCTGTCCGATGGGAGAAGCAGGAGAATATCATAGCTTTGTTTATGATGGACCGATTTTTTCTAAAGCGGTTTCACTCCTTACTAAGGAAACAGTGTTATGGGAAGGATCTAAGAAGGTTGATTACCATTTAATTCATGATGGGGAGGTAGAAGTATGAAAATAGGTGTGGCCGGGGCAGGAGCAGTTGGAAGTTTGTTTGGGGCATTACTTGCAAATGCTCATCATGAAGTGACCTTTCTAGCCAGAGGTAAGCATTTAACTAGATTGCAAGAGAGGGGCATAAAAGTAGTTAGTGAGCAATATCCTATCCTTAACTTAAATAATGAACATACGATTTTCACTAATGACATACATGCGTTAGCTTCAGTAGACATCCTTCTATTTTGTGTAAAGTCTACTGATACGAAAAAGTTAGCTGATAGCCTTAAGGGTGTTATTAAAGATGAGACAATGATTGTAACGATGCAAAATGGGGTGGATAATGAAGAAGTATTGGCACGAAGTCTAACGAATAATAAAATTTTTTCTTGTGCGACTTATGTGCAAGCAAGTATAACTGAACCAGGCATTGTGAAAGAATCGGGATCACATCAATTATTAATAGGTGCATTACAAAAAGAAGATAGCAATCAAGCGAGAAAAATAGTTGATTTATTTCAAAGAGCAGGAATAAGTGCAAAATTCACAGAAGAAATCCTTAACCATAAGTGGAAAAAGCTTCTTTGGAATATTACCTTTAATCCGTTGTCGGCTATTACAAAAGCAACAATTGGCGAAATATTAGAAAGTGTGGAATTAAGTGCTTTGGCGAAAAACGTGGCGGCAGAAGCCGTTTCTGTGGCAGCAAGACAAGGTTATCCATTTGATAAAGAAAAAGTGATTCAGTCTATTTTTAAAAAAGCGACCTATGCCAAAGAACATCAGACATCTATGCTACAAGACCGGTTAAATGGTAAGGCCATGGAATACGAATCGATGTGTGGGTATGTTCTTAAACTTGCCCATGAAACAAAAATAGAAGTGCCAACGATTATGTTTTTATATAGTATTTTGAAATTTTGGGACGAAAAAGAAAAAAGAAAGGACTACGGATATGCTGAAACCTTATAAACATGAAGGTGTGATTTGCGCCGAAGGAAATTTATTGAAGAATAGTAAAATTTCAAGAAAAATATTCTCTTTTATTATCGACGGTTTGGTGATTGATACTGGGCCGTATTCGATGTCATCTGCCTTCACTCAATTTTATCAATCCTATTTTGTTGATCAGGTCGTTTTAACACATAGTCATGAAGATCATTCTGGCAATGCCTCGTGGTTTGCTAAACAACAAATTCCTATTTTTTGTCATCGGTTAGGGGTAGAGATTTGTTCTGAAGAGGCGCCGTACCCCTTGTATAGGCAAAAAACATGGGGAGCAAGAAAAGCGTTTCCTGCCTATCCGTTATCGCAAAAAGTTTCGTCAAGACAGCTTGATTGGGAGGTAATAGAGACACCCGGTCATGCGGATGACCATGTTGCTCTATTTTGCCGCAATAAAGGGATAATGTTTACAGGTGATTTATATGTTCAGCCTCATACAAAGATTGCGATGGATACAGAATCCATTCCGGAAATTATACAATCAATAAAAAAATTGTTAACTTATGATTTTGAGGCAATGTTTTGTTCTCATTCAGGGTATTTTCCTCATGGTAAAGAACAATTGCAAGCGAAATTGAATTATTTAGAGAATCTCAGTGGTGAAATCATGCAATTGTATCTTGAAGGAAAAAGTGTTTTAGAGATTCAACAATTACTTTTTCCAAAGCACTATCAAATGATTGCGTTATCAAATGGTGAATGGGATACCCTTCATATTGTTACTTCGATCATTAATGGCAATCAAGAAAAAATCAAAAAATCATCGGTTTAGTCTTGGCAAGAGAAACAATCTCTGATATTATAATGAATATTAAAAACATACTGACTAGTCAGATAATATTTGATGTTTTTATTACTCCATGATACATTTCCATTCAACTACTAAGAACTTTGCAAAATTACTGCGTGGTTTGGCTGTAGACACTTCTATGTTTTTAGTTCCATTACTACCTCTGCCAAACGTTTTTATCAATGAAATGAAAGCGTTTCCTAACTATTACGTTCAAAGAAATTTAACATCATTGTTCTAAGCCAGTTGTAAAATGAATACATTCATAATGTCATTTAGAGGTGGCTACTCTATGCTTCGCAACAGGCAAGAGTAAAACAAAATTGATCATGTTGTTATTAATAATGTGAAAAAACTAACCGGTTAGTATGTAAAAAAGTTCTAACATACTAACTAGTTAGTATAAATAAATAGATAGAGGTGAAAAGAATGGATTTACGGTTAACAGAAGAACAAAAAATGGTACAACAAACCATTAGAAAGTTTGTGGAGAAAGAATTAATTCCGTTAGAAAATGAAGTGTTAAAGAATGAACGAGAAGGAAAACCAAGTCTTTCTAAAGAAGTGCAGAAGAAACTACAGTTAAAAGCAAAGGAAGCAGGTTTTTGGGGAATTAACACACCTGAGGAATACGGTGGAGCTGATTTGGGACAAATGATGCAAGCCATTGTTTGTATTGAAGTAGCTAAAACGTTTGTGCCATTTAGTTTTGGTGGATCTGCTGACAACATTCTTTATTATGCTAATGAAGAACAAAAACAAAATTATTTAATTCCGACGATAAATGGTGAGAAAAAATCTTGTTTCGCTATGACTGAACCTGGAGCAGGATCTGATACGCAAAATATTCGCATGACAGCAGTGAAAGATGGAGATGAGTGGGTTCTAAATGGTGAGAAAACTTTC
Source organism: Cytobacillus kochii (assembly GCF_020171845.1). Classification (GTDB taxonomy): domain Bacteria; phylum Bacillota; class Bacilli; order Bacillales; family Cytobacillaceae; genus Cytobacillus; species Cytobacillus kochii. Next base: position 115,477 of record NZ_JAIVAM010000004.1, read on the forward strand.
ATTACTGGTGGTAATGAAGCAGATTTTGTTATGGTCATCGCGATAACGGATAAGGAGCTACATAAGAAAACAAAGGGTAGAGATGGTGTCACTTGTTTTATCGCTGACCGCGAAATGGGCTGGAAATCAGAATTTATCCATACGATGGGTGAATGGGGACCAGCTGGACTTGTATTTGATAATGTACGAGTGCCAGAGAAGAATATACTAGGTGAATTGCATGGTGGTTATAAACTTGGCCTTGAATGGATTGGATTTGCTCGTTGGATAGTAGGAGCAAGAGCAGTTGGAGCAGCAGAGAGACTATTGCAAATGGCATTAGATTATGCAAAAGAACGAGAAACTTTTGGCAAACCAATTGCTGAGAGACAGGCAATTCAATGGCAAATTGCCGATTCAGCCGTTGAAATTGAGGCAGCTAAGTGGCTAGCTTTAAATGCTGCATTTACTTTGGATCAAGGGGAAGATAATCGACACTATGCATCAATGGCAAAACTTTATGGGTCTAATATGGGGAACAGAGTCGTTGACCGCGTATTACAAATTCATGGGGGCATGGGGTATACAAGAGAGCTTCCGATTGAGAGATGGTACCGCGAGGCAAGACTTTGGAGAATATATGATGGCACAGATGAAATCCAACGTATGATTATCTCAAGAAACTTACTGAAGGGGCATGTGAAAATCGGACAACAAATATAAAGGAATGATACAGGGGGCATATGAAAATGACAAGATTCACAGGGAAAACTGCATTTATTACTGGTGGAAGCCGAGGAATTGGTAAAGGCGTCGCTGAGCTCTTCGCACAAGAGGGGGCAAATATTGCTATTATTGATATCAATGAGGAGGCATTAGCAGAAACAGCCGCAGAATTCAAGGAAAAGGGCTATCATATCTTCGTGAAAAAAGCGAATGTTGTGGAAGCAGGCGAAGTAGAAACAGCAATGGAGGAAGTTGTGCAACAGTTTGGTACACTTGATATTTTAGTTAATAACGCTGGTATCATCCGCGATAATTTACTGTTTAAAATGACGGACGATGATTGGCAATTAGTAATGGATGTACATCTGAAGGGATCCTTTAATGCATCGCGTGCCGCACAAAAATATATGGTCAAGCAAAACTATGGCAGAATCATTAGTATTTCTTCTACTTCTGCTCTCGGTAATAGAGGTCAGGCTAACTATGCAACAGCAAAAGCTGGTTTACAAGGGTTAACAAAAACTTTAGCCATTGAACTTGGACGCTATGGTATCACAGCAAATAGTGTCGCACCTGGTTTCATTGAAACAGAGATGACAAAGGCTACAGCAGAAAGAGTAGGGGTACCTTTTGCAGACTTTATAAAAGGAGCGATTGCGGCTATACCGGTTGCGAGAAGCGGAAAACCTGAGGATATCGCCAATACAGTTGCTTTCTTTGCAGATGAGAAATCATCATTTGTGAACGGTCAAGTTATCTATGTTGCGGGCGGTCCAAAAAATTAAAAAAGGAGTTGATACACAGGATGTACACGGATGTGATTGGCAAAGTATCAGGTAAGGTGAAGAATACTGTTGAACGTGGGTTAGTCAAACGGTTCGCGCAATCGATTGGCGACCCTCATCCCATTTTTATTGACGAAGAATATGGAAAGAGAAGTAAGTATGGCACAAATATTGCGCCACCTACTTTTCCACGTGTGTTTGAATCAGGCACAATTGAAGAGTTACAGCTCCCTAAGAAAGGTTTGATTCATGGTGAGCAAAGGTTCCATTATGAAAGACCTCTCCTCGTTGGAGAAGATGTTTATGTTTGGACCGAAGTAAAGGATTATTATGAAAAGAAAGGGAACAATGGTTTAATGGGTTTTCTTTCCGTAGTGAAGTATGGAGAAGATAAGGATGGGAAGCTCATTTTTAAAGAAGAAGCCATTACCATCATTACAGAAGCTGTGAGAAAGGCGATGAGTGTATGAGTAATATCTTGACTTTAGAAAAAGGAAAAACATTGTCAGAAACCTTAGCGCCTGTATCGAGAATGGACTTAATAAAGTATTCAGGTGCATCTGGAGATTTTAACCCCATTCATACAGTTGATGAGGAAGCAAAGAAAACGGGACTTCCTGGAATTATCGCTCATGGCATGTGGACAATGGGTAATTTGGCCAAATTATTCACACCATATTATGAAGAAGGATTTATAAAGGATTATCGCATTCGTTTTTCAGGTATGGTCTTTATTGATGATGTGATTACACTGGTTGCTACAGTGACTACTGAAGAGGAGCAGGAAATCGCATTTGAGGTGAAAGCAGTCAATCAAGCAGGGAAAGCAGTCTTAAAAGGTGATGTCACGTTTGTTAAAACAAATGGATAAGAGGAGGTGCGTGTAATGAATTTTGAATATTCGGATAAAGTAAAGCGTTTACAAGAAAAAATTAGTGATTTTATGGACCAATATGTTTTTCCAAATGAGAAAACCTATATGGAGCAAATAAGTAAGGAGAATCGATTTAGTACCCATCCATCCATTATGGAGGAACTAAAAGCAAAAGCAAAAGCAGAAGGATTATGGAATTTATTCTTACCGGATAGCGAAGATGGTGCAGGTTTAAGCAATATCGAATACGCTCCATTATGTGAGTTAATGGGGAGGTCATCTATAGGACCTGAAGTATTTAACTGTGCAGCGCCAGATACAGGTAATATGGAAGTATTAGTACGCTACGGAACGGATGAACAGAAGGAAAAGTGGCTAAAACCATTACTAAACGGTGAAATACGCTCTTGTTTTTCCATGACTGAACCGAATGTGGCCTCATCTGATGCGACCAATATCGAATCCAGCATTATTCGTGATGGAGATGAGTATGTCATTAATGGAACAAAGTGGTGGTCATCAGGGGCAGGTGATCCTAGATGTAAAATTGCCATTGTCATGGGTAAAAACGATCCAAACGCAGAAAAACATAAACAACAATCGATGATATTAGTCCCACTTGATACACCAGGTGTAAAAATCAAACGTACATTAAATGTGTTTGGTTACGATCATGCTCCTCATGGTCATGCAGAAATTGAATATAACAATGTAAGAGTCCCTGCTAGTAATATGCTACTAGGTGAAGGAAGAGGCTTTGAAATTGCACAAGGCAGATTAGGACCAGGGCGCATTCATCATTGCATGAGAACGATTGGGGCAGCGGAAAGAGCATTATCCATTCTTTGTGAGCGTGTCCAAGAGCGCATTGCCTTTGGCAAAACATTAGCAGAACAAGGTGTTATTCAAGAATGGATTGCCGAAGCTAGAATGAATATAGAACAATCTCGTTTACTTACGTTGAAAGCTGCTTATATGATGGACACTGTTGGAAATAAAGCTGCCAAAACAGAGATTGCCATGATTAAGGTAGTCGCACCAAATGTGGCACTTCAAGTGATTGATCACGCCATTCAAGCACTAGGTGCAAAAGGAGTAAGTCAAGATACACCGCTTGCTGCAAGTTGGGCGAATATTCGAACATTACGGTTAGCAGACGGTCCAGATGAAGTCCATAAAAGAGCGATTGCAAGACAAGAGTTAAAAAAATATAAAAAAGTAGCACAGGGGGTCCAATAATGCATGTAAAAGAACTGTTCGATCTATCTGGGAAAACAGCTATTGTCACTGGGGGCGGAAGAGGATTAGGTGAACAAATTGCTGAAGGGTTTGCCGAAGCTGGAGCAAACATCGTGTTATGTTCCAGGAAAAAAGAGAATTGTGATGAAGTGGCCGATCGTTTAAAAGAACTTGGTGTTGAAGTACTGACTTTTAAATGTGATATTACTAATCCAGAAGAAGTGCAAACAGTCGTCGACGAAACGATTCAGCGTTTTGGAAAGATTGATATTCTTGTCAATAATAGTGGGGCAACATGGGGGGCTCCAGTAGAAGAAATGCCTCTAGAAGCCTTTCAAAAAGTGGTCAATGTAAATGTTGTAGGCACATTTCTAATGTCACAAGCTGTTGGTAAAGCAATGCTGGTTGAAAAACAAGGGAAAATCATTAATATAGCTTCTGTTGCTGGACTTAAGGGGTCAAATCCAGAGTTAATGGACGCAATTGGATATAACTCAAGTAAAGGTGGTGTCATTTCTTTTACAAAAGATTTGGCTGTGAAATGGGGACCGAGAGGCATTCATGTCAATGCGATTGCACCTGGGTTTTTCCCAACAAAAATGTCCAAGGTTCTTATTGAAAGAAACAGCGATCGCTTCTTGCAAAGGACACCACTTAGGAAATTTGGTTCCGACTCGGATTTAAAAGGAGTGGCTTTATTTTTAGCCAGTGGTGCGTCCAATTTCATTACTGGTGAAACAATTGCTGTAGATGGTGGAACAACGGCAATGTAAAGAGAAGGGGATGGATGAAATGGGTAATAGAGAAGCAGTAATCGTTTCAGCTGTACGCACAGCGATTGGTAGGCAGGGAGGTGCTCTTGCCTCCGTTCCAGCTCACGTATTTGGTGGCGAAGTTATTAAGGCAGCAGTAGAGCGGGCGCAAGTGAATGTGGGAGAGATTGATGATGTGATTTTTGGTAATGTGCTAAGTGGTGGAGGAAATATTGCTAGATTATCAAGTCTTCAATCAGGTCTTTCTCTTAATCTACCTGGCTTAACAATAGACCGCCAATGCGGATCAGGTATGAATGCTGTTGCACTTGCTGCAGCAATGATTAAAGCGGGTGAGGGAGATGTCTATATTGCAGGTGGAGTAGAAAGTATGTCGAGGGCACCTTACTTGATGGATAGGGCTGATCAGCCGTATAGTCCAAGACCCCCTCAATTTAGAAAATCACGACTTTCACCTGATGAAGTTGGAGATCCACCTATGGGGATAACAGCAGAAAATTTAGTAGAAAAATATGATATTTCTCGTCAAGAGCAAGATGAATATGCCAATCGTAGTCAAGCAAGAATGGCTAAGGCGATGGCAGAAGGCCGTTTTAATGAACAAATTGTTCCGATAAAGATTCCTATTAGAAAAGGTGAGCCGATTACTTTTAATGAGGATGAACACCCAAGACCACAAACGAATATAGAGGGGTTAGCTAAACTTAAACCTGCATTTAAGCAAGCTGGCAGTGTGACAGCCGGTAACAGTTCAGGCTTAAATGATGCCGCTTCGGCGCTTGTTATCATGTCGAGAGAAAAAGCGAATTCACTCGGTTTACGTCCATTAGCCGTCATAAAAGAATCAACTGTCGCTGGTGTTGACCCTAATATTATGGGAATAGGTCCTGTACCTGCTGTTAGAAAACTATTAAAGAAAACTGGCAAAACACTTGAAGATATTGATTTAATTGAATTAAATGAAGCATTTGCTGCACAAGTCATTGCTTGTGACAGGGAGTTATCATTCAATCCTGAAAAGTTGAATGTGAATGGCGGAGCGATTGCTCATGGTCATCCATTAGGCGCAACAGGTGCCATACTTGTTACGAAAGCAGTGTATGAATTGCAACGGTCACTGAGCCAGACGGCTTTAATTACCGCTTGTATTGGTGGAGGTCAAGGGATTGCCCTTCTCATTGAAAGAGAACTAGTCTAAGAATAGGCATAGTCATAGTCAGGAGGGCTTTTAGTGAAAAATCAAATTTTAAAGAAAAGCATCGATTTGTTTGATGATAAAGGCTTTAAAGAAACGACCATTCAAGATATTGTGGATCAACTCGATGTGACAAAAGGTACTTTTTATTATTATTTCAACAGTAAGCAGGAAGTATTAAGGGATATCCATTTAGAATACATCGAAGGTTTATTACAAGAACAAGAGGAAATCTTACAAAATCAAACATTAAGTAATAAAGAAAAGCTCTACGAAAACATTTATTTAACATTAAGTAAGATTGACACCCAGGGCAAAGAAGCACGAATTGTGCACCGGGAGTTAAGGCATTTACATGAAGATCATGTCAAACAAATTAAATTAAAGAGAAAAGAATATCGATTAAATTTTGAAAAGATTATTGATGAAGGTAAAAAGACAAAAGAATTTAGTAATCATATTCGTACGGATATTCTTGCATTCGGATTTTTAGGAATGACGAATTATAGCTATTATTGGTTTCGAACAGATGGTGAACTAACGGATAAGGAATTAGCACGATTTTATACAGAAATCATTTTAAAGGGTATTGAAGAAGTGCCTGTTAAAGAGGGGATTTGATGATGCATAAAAAACATCAAATAGAGGTGTATGTACGGTTTAGTGAAACCGATGCTGTTGGCCATGTCAATAATACAAGTTATTTTCTTTATTTTGAAGAGGCAAGAACGAAATTATTTTATGAGATCCTACCTAATAGAAATAAACAAAGTAGCATGATTTTGGCTTCTATTCATTGTGATTATGTTGCCCCAGCTTTCGCAGGTGAGGAACTAGTTGTGACAACTGAGGTTAGCAATATTGGCCGTAAAAGCTTTGAATTACAGCATTTGTTGACAAGAAAGATGGATGGGAAATTGGTGGCTAAAGCAAGTTGTGTCACTGTGTGTTATAACTTCATAGATGATCATTCTATTTTGATTCCAGAACATTTAAGGAATAACTTAGAAAAATATCAGCCTCTCGCATTACTAAGTACAACAGAGGAGGGTGTTCAATGACATCTGATACAATTCCCATTCGAGAAGGTGAAGGGCTGGATGTTCATCGCTTAGAACAATATTTAAAAGCAAACATAGATGAAATACCTAACAAACCATTAGAAATCTCCCAATTTAGTGCAGGTAAATCAAATCTAACCTATCAATTAAAAGTTGGCAACTGGGAGGCTGTGTTAAGAAGACCGCCTATGGGACCAGTAGCACCTAAAGCGCATGATATGGAGAGGGAATATAAAGTACTACAGGAGATCCACCCTTTTTTCAATCAAGCACCAAAGCCTTTTATTTACAGTGATAAAGAACTTTTAGGTGCACCGTTCTTTATTATGGAAAGAAAAAAAGGGGTGGTGATAGACGATTCCCTCACTATTCCTGATGGTGACAGTGCTTATGATGTCGGTCAAAGGATATCACAATTGATGGTAAACGCTCTTGTACAATTACATGATATCAATTATCAGAAGACCAAACTAAAAGATATGACGAGACCAGCTGGGTTCATGCAAAGGCAAGTAGATGGATGGATAAGCCGATATCATCGTAGTAAAACAGATGAAATTCTTGGGATTGATGAACTTACAAATTGGTTAGAGTCCCATCTCCCACATTCCGAAAAAACAACGATTATCCATTATGATTTCAAGTTAAATAACAGTATGTTCAATCAACAGTTAACAAGATTAATCGGTGTCTTTGATTGGGAAATGTCAACTGTTGGTGACCCATTAGCGGATCTAGGTGTTGCCTTAAGCTACTGGCATGAAAAAGGTGATTCCGATCTATTGAAGAGAGGTCTAGGAAACGAGTCGGTGACAACAAAGCCTGGCTTCTTCACAAGAGAAGAGTTTATTCAAGCATATGCTCTAAAAAGTGGGACAGATGTCAGTCAAATTCATTATTATTTAACATTTGCTTACTTCAAACTCGCCGTTATATGTCAGCAAATTTATTATCGTTGGAAGCGCGGACAAACAAAAGACGAGCGCTTTTCTAATCTAAACTTATATGTAAATAACTTAATACAACATGCTGTAAAGACATCTAGAAGAAAATTGTGAGGTTATTGATATGGTGAAACTTCATGTAGTCATGAAAAAAGAAGAAATCGATAAAGAGAAATTAAATGGGCAGAAGGTGGTCGTTGTTTTTGATATTTTGATGGCCACATCAGTTATAACAACTGCGATTCAACACGGGGCAAAGGCGGTTATACCAGTAGCGAATCAAGAGGATGCATTATATGAAGCAAGTATTCGTGAAAAAGGAACATATGTGTTAGTTGGAGAATATAACGGGCTAACGATAGACGGTTTTGAATCGCCCCATCCAGAAAGGTTATCTAAAACTGTATTAGGTAAGGATATCATCTTAACAACCACCAATGGAACAGTGGCCATCAAACATGCACTTAATGCAAAGAAAGTGTATATAGCATCCCTTTTAAATGCCAAACATTCTGCTAAGGCAGTTTGTAACGAACATCTTGATGAGACGGTAGTACTTGTTTGTTCGGGATCTTCTGGTGCATTTAATGTCGAGGACTTTTATGGAGTCGGTTATTACATCGATTGTTTAATAACTAGCAGTCATAAAGCTTGGGAAATGTCAGATACAGCACTATGTGCCCATCAGTTTTATTTGGGTGCAAAAGAAAAAGGAACAGAATTATTAATGGCTTCACGTGTAGGTAAAATGATTGCAAATCACGGTATGAAGACAGAAGTAGCGTTCGCAGCTCAAAAAGATATTTTTGCCGTTGCACCTATTGTAACGGATGAAGGCGTAATCGGCGTTTAATAAAAAAATGAGGTGAAGATATGACATCGAAAACAATGAGTCATTTACTAATGAAAATTGAGAATGGTGTAATGGAATTAACATTAAATCGACCTGAGGCATTAAATTCATTTAGCCCTGAGCTAATTCAAGGGTTAAAGTCAGCACTACAACAAGCGAAAGCAGATAAAGATATTCGTGTTATTGTATTGAAGGGTGCAGGAAGAGCTTTCAGTTCTGGTGGAGATGTAAAAAGGATGGGTTCAAGGTCGCCTCTAGCTACTTATGAACATATTGGTAATTTGAATGAGCTTATTCTTTTAATACAATCTGTAGAGAAACCAATCATTGCAGCCGTACATGGATATGCGGCAGGAGCTGGGTTTAATCTAGCACTAGCATGTGATTTAATCTTAGCTGAAGAAGAAACTAAATTTATTTTAAGTTTTTCTAAAGTAGGCTTAATTTCGGATGGCGGCGGCTCTTATTTTCTACCTCGATTAGTTGGATTGCAACGTGCGAAGGAACTATTATTTAGCGCAGAGCCATTAACAGTTGAAAAAGCATACGAATTTGGCATCGTAAACCATATTTACAAAAAAGGTCACTTTGAAGATGAAGTAAAACAATATGCGGAAAAATTAAGTGCTGGGCCAAATATTGCGTATGGATTTATTAAAAAACTTACTAACGAATCTTATCAGTTATCATTAAAACAAGTATTAGAACAGGAAAGGATTACACAAGGAACGATGGTAACAACAGAGGACCATCATGAAGGAATTACTGCTTTTAAAGAAAAAAGACAACCTGACTTCAAACGTTCTTAAATTAAATATGACACCTCTATGAGCTATTCTAAAAAGTTAAGGAGGAGATTAAATTAATGCAAACAAGACATTTTGATCACTGGCCAAAGCTTCCAAAAAAATTGATTGTTCCAGAAACTTCAGTTTACCAAAACTTGGAATTCTCAGCACTTCAATATCCTTCGCGAGAGGCTATCCATTATTATGGAAATGAAATAAGCTTTAAGCAATTATTAGACGAAGTGAAGAGTGTTTCTAGTTATCTTCAAACGGAATTACAGGTAAAAAAAGGAGATAAAGTCCTGCTCTTTATGCAGAATTCTCCACAGTTTGTCATTAGCTTCTATAGCATTATGAGAATCGGCGCAGTCGTCGTTCCGATTAACCCAATGCTTGTTACGAGTGAGTTAGCATTTTATATTAATGATTGTCAAATTGAAACAGCAGTTATCGGTCAAGAATTACAACCTATTGTAAAACCACTTATTGAACAGACTTCTTTGAAACACCTACTTATTGCCTCCTATTCAGATTATATTGACCCACAAGATAACATAGATAGACCAGATGTAGTTGCAGAACCACGAAAAGAATGGACAGAAGAGCAAGATCATTTCCGGTGGGATGACGCTATAAAGATGAGAGAAATCGTTCCTTATTATACGAGCAAACAGGATGATTTAATCGTCCTTCCTTACACTTCAGGAACAACCGGTGTACCAAAAGGCTGTATGCATACGAATTATTCTGTTCAAGCCAATACCGTTGGTGGTGCTTTATGGGGGAGGATTTCAAGTAGCAATGTCATTTTATCTTCTTTGCCATTTTTCCATGTGACCGGAATGGTGCAAAGTATGCATGTACCCATTTATGCTGGAAGTACCATGGTCATTATGACTAGATGGAATAAAGATACGGCATTACAACTTATTGAGAGAAAGCAGTGTAGTAATTGGACAGCTATAAGTACGATGTTAATTGATTTTATTTCTAATCCTAAATTAACAGCTGATCGTATAGCTTCACTTATTGGCATTTCCGGTGGTGGCGCTACTTTGCCGGAAGCAGTTGGTCAGAAATTAGAGAAATTAACTGGATTAACTTTTTTAGAAGGGTATGGCTTGACCGAAACAATTGCACAAACCCATTCAAATCCAACAGATCATCCGAAAATGCAATGTTTAGGCATTCCCTTCTTCGATGTGGATGCTAGAATCATAGATCCTATTACAAATGAAGAATTGGGTATCGATGAGGTTGGTGAAATCATCATTCATGGTCACCAAGTAATGAAAGGTTACTATAATCGTCCGGAAGAAAATGAAAGCGCTTTTATTACTATAGAAGGAAAACAATTTTTTAGAACAGGTGATTTAGGAAAAGTAGATGAAGAGGGTTATTTCTTTATTGTTGATCGTGTTAAAAGAATGATTAATTCTTCAGGTTATAAGATTTGGCCGACAGAGGTGGAGTCGATTCTATATCGTCACTCTGCGATTCAACAGGCTTGTGTCGTGGGGATTCCTGATCCGAGACGAGGAGAAGCAGCAAAAGCCTTCGTAATATTAAATGAAGACAGTAAAGGAAAGACATCTGCTGAAGAGATTATTCAATGGGCTAAAGAGCATATGGCTGCCTATAAAGTTCCGAAAGTGGTTGAGTTTAGAGAGTCTTTCCCAATGACATCTAGCGGGAAAATATTATGGCGTAAACTGAAAGAAGAAGAAGAATCGAAATTGAATCAACAAAAAGTCTAATCTTCTACTGACGTGAAAAAGGGGGAAAATGATGGAACTTTTAATGCAACAATTGTTTAATGGATTAACAATTGGGAGTGTCTATGCCCTAGTAGCTTTAGGGCTCACTTTAGTATACGGCATTCTCCATATTCCAAATTTCGCTCACGGTGCTCTGTACATGGTAGGTGGATATATCACTTTAATTATGATGACTGAAGCAGGTTTACACTATATTCTCGCAATGGTTGTTTCCATTTGTGTAGTCGGACTATTAAGTGTCTTAATGGAGAGACTTGTGTTCTATCCTTTAAGACACTCTCCTCCTATTCAAGATAAAGTGGCTGCCATCGGTATTTTACTTTTTCTTGAAGCATTAGCACAGTTTATATGGGGAGCGGACTATCGCCAAATGTCAACACCTTTTGGGCAGGTGGTGGAAGTGTTTGGTCTCACACTGACATTGCAAAGAATACTCATTGTATTCGCAGCAATTGCCGTGATGATTTTGCTTTACTGGTTCTTAAAGAAAACATTTACGGGTAGGACAATCATTGCAATGGCCCAAAATAGAGAAGGGGCGCAATTAGTAGGTATCAACACACATAAAGTAGCGATCCTCACTTTTTTTATTGCTGGTGCTCTGGCGGCAATTGGTGCTTCACTTACGTCACCAATTAACCTCGTCTTTCCTGGAATGGGACATCTGGTAATCCTAAAAGCTTTTGTCATTATCATCATCGGTGGAATGGGCAGTATTCCAGGAGCCATATTAGGTGGATATATTCTAGGGTTCACGGAAAGTTTAGGCGCAACCTATCTTTCTGCAGATTATAAAGACATCATCGCTTTTGTATTATTAATTCTTATTCTATCGATTAAGCCTCAAGGAATTTTCTCTAAAGGAGGCGTATAGAATGAATGTTCTAACAAACAAGAAAGTAATTATATCTTTGCTCATCGTTCTCGGAATCGTTTTCCCTTTCATTATCCCGAATCTTTATTATCTTCATATTATGACTTTGGCTTTTATTTGGACCATCGCAGTTTATGGCTTGAATTTACTTGCGGGTTATACAGGTTACTTATCTTTAGCTCATGGTGGTTTCTTTGCAATTGGGGCGTATGTTATCGGCATTCTTACCGTTAAACTTGAGATGGGTTTTTGGTTAAGCTTTTTGTTAGCTCCATTGGTAACGATGTTCATTGGGTTAATCATCGGGCTGTTTGCCTTAAGAACGAAAGAACACTTCTTTGCTATATACACCCTTTGTGTAGGCTATATTATTTACCTAGTGATTGATAAGTGGGAAGGTCTAACTGGTGGCGTAAGAGGTCTAATTGGTATCCCTTTGCCAGAGGCAATCGGTCCAATCACTTTTCAATCGCCAACAGCTCAATATTATTTAGCGTTTTTCATTTTTCTTCTCGTTGTGGCTGTCATTTATCGTATCGTGCATTCCCTAACTGGGAGAACATTTATCGCTATTCGTAATAGTGAAGATTTAGCGTTATCACTTGGTATTTCAACTAAACGTAATAAACTTCTTGCCTTTGTACTTTCAACTTTTTTTGCTGGTTTGGCAGGAGCGATGTATGCAGGTTTTATCCGTTTCATCGGTCCAGAAATAGCTTATACAACGATCACATTTGATTTGCTTACTTATATGATTGTTGGTGGAATTGGTACATTTGCTGGTCCGATTGTAGGGACATTTCTTATCGTAATCATTTCGCAAAATCTACAATTCTTACAAGATTATCGGATGCTCATATTTGGTCCATTACTGACATTACTCATCATCTTTTCTCCTAGAGGAATTGTTGGGTTTATTCAAATGCAGTTGTATCAAAGAAAACGGAAAAAACAAGAATCTCTTGCTTACAAAAACAGGGAGGAGGAGACAAATGCTGGAGGTTAAAGGCTTAACGAAGCGTTTTGGTGGAAATGTAGCAGTGAAGTCAGTGGATTATTCCGTACAACAAGGGAAGATCAACGCCATCATTGGCCCTAATGGTGCGGGGAAAAGTACATTCTTTAACTTGATTACAGGTGTGCACGAACCGACCGAAGGAACGATTATCTATAAAAATGAAGAGATTACTAGACAACCAGCGAATGTGATAGCAAAGCTAGGTGTGGCAAGGACATTTCAAAGTACACACTTATTTGAAATGTCGACGGTGAAAGACAATGTAATCGTCGGCCATCGCTTGCGAACGAAATCGAATCTGTTTGATAGTATCTTTCGGACGAGAAGACTAAAAGAAGAAGAACAACAATGTATCGCCAAAGCAGAGGAATCTTTAGATTTCGTTGGCTTATCACATGTAAGTGATCAACTAGTAACAAATATTTCTCAAGAAGAGAAGAAACGTGTTGCTTTCGCATTAGCACTTGCTACTGATCCTGAGATCGTTTTTCTCGATGAACCAACAGCTGGGGTCAATCCTGATGAAACAGATGAAATGGCAAAATTAATCCAAAAAATGGCGGATAAAGGCTTAACGATTTGTCTTATTGAGCATAAGATGCCGATGATTATGCAGTTGGCGCATCATATTATGGTGTTGAACTATGGAGAAAAGATTGCGGAAGGAACACCAGCAGAGATTCAAAAAAATGAAGAGGTCATCAAAGCCTATTTAGGAGGGACGGTGAGTGCTTAAAATAGATGGGGTTTCTGCTAAATATGGAAAATATTTAAGTATTAAAGATATTAATATTGATGTGGTGGAAGGCGAGATTGTTGTTTTATTAGGGGCGAATGGAGCAGGGAAAAGCACGACTTTCAAAACAATTAGTGGTCTATTAAAAGCAACTTCAGGCAAGATACTTTTTAACGATGTACCTATTCATCAAACGGCACCTGAAAAGATTGTACAAATGGGGATTGTCCAATGTGCCGAAGACCGTAAATTGTTTCCTTATATGAACGTAGAACAAAATCTAATGATGGGTGGTTATATTCATCGTAAGCGTAAAGCGCAATTGAAACAATCATTAAATGATGTGTTCGAGCTTTTTCCGATTCTTTACGAGAAAAGAAATGAAGCAGCAGGTTTACTAAGTGGTGGACAACAGCAAATGCTTGCAATCGGCAGAGCTTATATGGCTAAACCGAAGTTAATGTTACTTGATGAACCTTCCATTGGGCTAGCACCACTTATTGTTGAACAAATGTTTGAAAGCATTAAAAATATTAATCAAGAAGGAACAACCATTCTTTTAGCAGAACAAAATGCATTTGCAGCGTTAAGTATTGCGAAGAAAGGTTATGTGTTTGAAAATGGGCAGATTGCATTGCAAGGGACTGCGGATGAGCTTTTATCAAACCAAGAGGTAAGAAAGGCTTATATTGGTGCATAAGTAATAATCATTAAGGGGGAGAGTTTTATGAAAAAGCGGAAATGGTTAAGTGTTTTAGTCGTATTCACTATCTTTTTTCTTTCAGCTTGTGCACAATCAAGTGGTGGCAATGGTGAGAAAGTTGTCAATATTGGTTATAGTGGTCCATTGAGTGGTGCTGCTGCTTATTATGGTGAAAATACATTAAATGGTTTGAAGATGGCAGTAGAGGATATTAATAAAGAAGGTTTTGAAGTAAATGGTGATAAATACAAACTGAATGTTGTTGCCTTGGATGATAAATATTTACCTAATGAAACAGCATCAAATGGAAAGCGCTTAGTTCAAGAAAACCAAACACCAATTATATTCTCGCCACATAGCGGTGGCATCTCAGCGTTACAAGTATTTAACGAAGTGGATAATTTCATCGTATCAGCCTATTCGAGTGAACCAGATATTGTTGAGCGTGGGAATACATTAACTGTTAGAATACCGCCGAGCTATGAAGGATATATTGAGCCATTCTCCGATTATGCGATGGATAATTTCGGAAAAAAATTAGCAGCTATTCCACCTGTTACGCAATATGGAAAAGATTGGGCTGAAGCGATTATTCCATACTGGGAAAGTGCAGGAGGAGAAGTGGTTCATAAAGCTTCAGTTGATTACTCAAAAGATACCGACTTTTTTACTCTTTTAACGAATGCATTAAAAGAAGAGCCAGATGTCCTCTTCATTGGTGGACCTTCAGAACCTACTGCTAAAATCGTATCACAGGCAAGACAGCTTGGATATGACGGAGGTTTTATCGTGATGGACCAAGCGAAATTGGATGAAATGAAAAATGTGACAGGTTCATATGATGTATTAGAAGGAGCAATAGGTGTTGTTCCGCTTATATATACAGAATATTCTGGAACAAAGGCTTTTATTGATAAGTATCGTGAAAAGCATGACAAAGACCCAGGTTCTGAAGCAGGGTATCACTATTTAGCAATGTATGTATTTGTAGAGGCAATGAAAGCAGCGGGATCTGTTGATGATGCTAAGCTTATACGGGAACATATAGAAGATGGATTAACTAATTTACCAGATGATAAAAAAGTATATGATTTGAAACATATTGAAGAAAATGGGGCAATCGAAAACTTTATCAGAATGGGTGTAATTAAAGACGGTGAGTTTGAAGAAGTAGATGTAGAATAAAAAGTGGACGTCTGTGAGTGAAGAAAATTCACAGACGTCCTATCTTTTGTTTTACCTTAATTGATAAGGGTATAGAGAAGTAGAAAGTATAAAATGGAGGGATAAAATGGGTAATCGAAGTATTCTACTAGTCGAAAGACCAAACGGAATGCCAAGTGATAAAAATTTTGAATTAGTAGAGAGTGGAGAGGTTCCTCGTTTAAATGCAGGGGAGGTATTAATACAAACCATTTACCTTTCTGTTGATCCATATATGAGAGGCAGGATGAGTGGGCGAAAATCATATATTGAGCCATTTGCATTAAATGAAGTGTTATCTGGTGGAATTGTAGGTCAAGTAATTGAATCAAAGGATGGTAATTTTAAAGAGGGTGACTATGTGGAAGGGCGGCTTGGCTGGTCTGATTATAATGTAGCTAAAAGTCATCAAATACGTAAATTAGATCCTTCTATAGCTCCTATATCAACTGCATTAGGTATTGTGGGAATGCCAGGGTTAACAGCTTATTTTGGATTATTAGATATAGGTGAGCCTAAAGAGGGAGAGACGGTTGTGGTCTCTGGAGCAGCAGGTGCCGTTGGTTCAACGGTTGGGCAAATAGCAAAATTAAAAGGCTGTAAAGTGATTGGAATCGCTGGAACGGAAGAAAAATGCCAATATTTAAAAGATGAGCTACATTTTGATGAAGTCATCAATTATAAAACTGATAATATAAAGGAAAAGGTTAAAGAATATACACCCGATGGCGTCGATATTTACTTTGATAATGTAGGTGGAGAAATTTCCGATGAAGTAATAAAAAGAATTAATTACAAAGCAAGGATTATTCTTTGTGGACAAATCTCCTCCTATAATGCGACAGAAGTAGAGCACGGCCCGAGAATACAAGGGTTATTGGTACAAAAAAGTGCATTAATGAAGGGATTCATTGTTGGTGATTATGCAGATAATCACGAAGAAGGATTGAAGCAACTTGGAGAATGGGTTAATTCAGGAAAGCTTCAATATCGGGAAAATATTGTGGAAGGTTTAGAAAATGCTCCTCATGCATTTATTGGCTTATTTAAGGGGGATAATTTAGGTAAACAACTGGTTAAAGTGAGTGAAGATTAACATGACCTAACTATAAGGACATGATATTGGAGAAGAATAAATAACGTGTCTATGGCATGATTTGTTCTTCTCCATATCATTGTGAATGGTTGCTGCTGCTACAATCTTTGTAATAGAACAATAAGGGACAATTAGATACATAGATTGGAGGAATGTTATGCAACTATTTGAGCCAAATCATAGCAACTACTCCTTTGAGATATTTTCTACTTCACACCTTGTAATGGTGGTCCTTTTTTTATTAGGATCCTTCTTCTTATATTTCAAGAGAAAAAGGTTAGCCGGACATAAAACGATGTTAAGAGTAATATTTTCATTCCTCTTACTCGTTTTAGAAGGAAGTTATCACTATTGGTTATGGATAGGTGGAAAGTGGGATGTATCATTTGCTTTGCCTCTTCACTTATGCTCGATTAGTGTGCTGCTTTGTTTGCTATTACTTATTTTACAAAAACGTTTGTTCTTTCAATTAACTTATTATATTGGTATTGCGGGAGCGACCATGGCTATCTTGACGCCAGAATTGTTTTTCGGATACCCTCATTTTCGTTATTTTCAATTTTTCTTTATCCATATGATCATCGTATGGACAGCTCTACTTTATATATTTACCTTCAAGTACTCTCCATCAAGTAAAGGGGTTGTAAATGCGTTTATTTCACTTAATATATTTGCAATTATAGCGGCTGTTATTAACTATGTTACGGGTGGAAATTATATGTTTCTTTCCCGAAAACCAGCGACGGGTTCTGTGCTCGACTTTTTTGGACCCTATCCTTATTACATTTTTGTTCTTGAAGCTGTAGCAGTATTGTTATTTGTACTTATGTATCTCCCA
Source organism: Cytobacillus kochii (assembly GCF_020171845.1). GTDB lineage: Bacteria > Bacillota > Bacilli > Bacillales > Cytobacillaceae > Cytobacillus > Cytobacillus kochii. The sequence continues at coordinate 132,940 of NZ_JAIVAM010000004.1, forward strand.
TTTAAGAATAGGAGGAAAGACCCTCTAGAGAAAAGAAAAACAATTAGTTGATTACATCGGCCCATTTTTCCATAGGTGTCACAAAATGGACAAATAAAATGCAACTATTTTCTTTTGTGTTACATTTTATTTTAGTGATAAAGAACTGTTTATTGTGGATGATATTGGAAGTTTAGTATGTATTTTCTTTTAAACTGTCATTATATTACATATAAACCATGTTTTTCACGGTTTGTTTTTCATCGTATGACCACTATCATGAATGAGATAATGATAGATTAGGAGTGTACAAAGTGATGAAAAAACAACTCGTGTCAATAGCAGCGGCTACTACTCTTTTTGCGGCAACATATGCAGAAGTTGGAGCAGCGCAAACACATACAGTGCAATCAGGTGATACTTTATGGAAATTGTCTAATACATATAATCTTTCCATCAATCAATTAATGGAATGGAATCAGTTAAAGAGTTCTACAATTGTTGTTGGTCAAAAGCTGAAGGTTAATGGGACAGAACAAACAAGTACCTATACTGTCAAAAGTGGAGACTCACTTTGGAAAATTGCACAACAACATGGCATCTCTGTCATTGATTTAAAAAACATCAATGGGCTGAGTTCCGATAGGATATATCCAGGTCAGAAATTAAAGCTAAAGGTGAGTTCAGGGGGAGCACCTTCAACCCCTAATACAAACCAATCAACTTATACAGTGCAATCAGGTGATAGTCTCTGGTTAATTGCCTCAAAACATCAGTTATCAGTAGCGCAGTTAAAAAATATAAATAACTTAACAACGGATGTGATCCGTCCAGGTCAGGTTTTAAAAGTGAGTTCATCTAACTCCTCGGCTGGTGGAAATCAAACTAGTAATAACCAACAGTCACAGGTAAATCAATTAATAAAAGAAGCGAAAAAACATATCGGTGTTCCTTATACTTGGGGAGGGAATTCACCATCTTCAGGGTTTGACTGTAGTGGATTTCTAAAATATGTTTTTAATCAAATTGGTGTTTCCATTCCACGAACAGTGGAAACGATTTGGCAAGCGACTACATCTGTTTCATCTCCACAACCAGGTGATATTGTTTTCTTTGAAACGTATAAAAAAGGACCATCACATGCCGGTATTTATTTAGGCAACAATCAATTTATTCATGCTGGAACAAGCACAGGTGTAACAATTGCAGATATGTCTTCAAGTTATTGGAAACCGAAATATTTGGGTGCAAAGACGGCATTATAGTCATTGGATTTAAAAGAGCATTTGGGAGACAGTTCCTAGATGCTCTTTTTTAGGTTTAAAACACTGAATTACTCAATAAATATTCTAAATATTTAAAATTGACAAAAAAGAATATTTTAAATAAAATATTATATATAGATATATAGTATCGAATACCGATAAAATGAGAGGGTGAAAAGTATTGGTTAAATTAGAAGTGCCAACTGTTCAATTGACATCTGATCAGCAGTCATTTAGAAATGAAGTCCGTACATTTTTAAGAGAAGAAATACAATCCGGGCATTTTACACCTGCATGTGATTCATGGCTAAGTGGAGAATCATCTACTTTTTCGAAAAAGCTAGGTGATAAAGGTTGGATTGGAATGACATGGCCGCAGGCATATGGTGGAAGTGAAAAGAGCGCCATTGAAAGGTATATTTTAACAGAGGAATTGCTTGTAGCAGGTGCACCCGTTGCTGCTCATTGGTTTGCTGATAGACAAACGGGGCCATTGCTTCTTAAATATGGGACGGAAAATCAAAAAAAGACTTTTTTACCGCAAATCACAAAAGGTGAATGCTTCTTTGCTATAGGTTTAAGTGAACCGAATGCTGGCTCTGATTTAGCTGCTATCAAAACCCGAGCAGTACGAACGGATGGTGGCTGGCTACTCACTGGTTCAAAGATATGGTCAAGTGGTGCTCATATCGCTCACTATATGGTCGTGCTATGTCGTACATCACCAGAAGATGGAGAAAATCGCCATGATGGTATGAGTCAGTTAATTGTTGATTTACATGTTAACGGTGTGACCATTCGCCCAATCACTTTTTTAACAGGTGAGCATCATTTTAATGAGGTATTTTTTGAAAACGTTTTCGTTCCAGATGAACAAGTGGTCGGTCAAGTCGGGAATGGTTGGAAACAAGGAATGGCAGAACTTGCTTATGAAAGAAGCGGACCAGAGAGAATACTCAGTACATACCCATTATTTTCAGGTGTAATTGATGAACTAAAAAGGATAAATGATCGAGAAGGATTAACAGAAATGCTCTCGCTCCTTCCAGAGCTATGGAGCATTAGAAATTTATCTATTGGTGTGGCAAAGTATCTTGACGAGGGGAAGGATGTTTCATTTATTGCCTCACTTGTTAAAGATAGAGGAACAACTTTTGAAACAAAAGTGGCAGAGACGGTGAGGCTAGTATTGTCTAAACACCCTGATTTATTAAATAGTAGGCCTATCGTTGAGCTGTATACACAATCTATTTTGCATGGACCAGGTTTCACTCTAAGAGGGGGAACAACGGAAATCTTACGAGGAATGATTGCCAAAGGGGTTGTATCAGAATGAGTGAAATAAAAGAGTATATTTATGATTCGGCCAGTAAATTTTTGAAGAAACAATCTACACAGGACTTACTTGAAAAGGGACAAAAGGGGTTATTTGATGATGAGTTATGGGCATCCTTAAATGACATGGGTCTAACAGGAGTAAATATACCGGAAGCATATGGGGGAGTTGGCGGAGATTATGAAGATGGTTTTACAGTTATTAGATTAGTTGGTCAATACCCAATTCCTCTACCTTTACCTGAAACTTTAATTAGTAAATGGATTCTGTCACAGTACGGGATAAAGATCCATCATGATCAACCGTTATCTTTCTATTTTAATGAACAAAAACCTTTGGAAGTTAGGAAACATAACGGCAACTATATTATAAGCGGAGAGGCTTTGAACGTACCTTGGGGAAGGGTAGCAAAAGAAATCGTTGCCCTCGCCAAATGTCAAAACGAGTGGATGATGGTCCTCGTACCAGTAAACGAGTCCAAGATACATGAAGAGGTGAATCTAGCCGGTGAACCACGTGATTCCTTGATTTTTCATGACATTCATATTGGAGGTTCAGCCATCAAAATAATAGAAGATTGTGAGAGTAAGAAAATAGTAGAGCAACTGTATGCATTGGCTAAAGCGGCGATGCTTGCTGGCATTAGTGAACGAGTAGTACAGGAGTGCCTGTCTTATGCAAGTGAGCGTAAACAGTTTGGCAGGAATTTATATCGCTTTCAAGCGGTGCAGCAACATATCTCACTTCTAGTAGGAGAAACCGCTGCTTGCTTAGCTGCTGTTAATAATGCAGTGGAAATGCTTCAGGGTAGTAATGATTCGTTGTTTATCTTGTTGACGAAGATAAAGGTGAGTTCCGTTGCAGGTGATATTGCGATGACCGCTCATCAGCTCCATGGAGCCATTGGGATGACATATGAACATACGCTGCATCATTTAACAAAACGGTTATGGTCGTGGCGTGATGAAGCTGGAGATGAACGCTATTGGCAAGGGGAATTAAGCACATATATAGCACACAGTCCAGCCACTATTTGGTCACTATTAGTGGATAATCACGAAGTTAAATCCATTTTATAAGGAGGTAAAGAGAATGTCTGATTTACATTTTGAGGTAAGAGACGGAATTGCACAAATTATATTAAACCGCCCAGATGCAATGAATGCGTTTAGTGAGGAAATGCTAGATTTATGGATTGACGCACTACAGACTGTGCGAGATTCTAATGATATACGTGTTGTGATTGTTAAAGGAAATGGAAAAGGCTTTTGTGCTGGTGGGGATATGAAAGAAATGAGTGCAGGCAGGGGATTTTATCGCTCTGATGAAGATCGTGTAACCACTGGTCTTGCAAGAAAAAATTCTCTATGGAAAAAGGTACAACGAATTCCTTTATTATTGGAAGAGATTGATCAACCTGTTATTGCACAAATTAATGGAGCGGCATTTGGGGCAGGTCTTGATATGGCATTAATGTGTGATATCCGCATTGCCGCAGAAGGTGCGAAGCTATCCGAAAGTTATACAAAAGTCGGCTTAGTTCCTGGGGATGGTGCTGCTTATTTTCTTCCGAGAATAGTTGGTATAGACAAAGCTTTAGATATGCTTTGGACAGCGAAAGTATTGACGGCTAGTGAGGCGAAAGAAATGGGATTGGTCACATTTGTAATTGCTGATGATGAGCTGGAAGGTTTTACAGAGAACTATGCCAAAAAATTAGCAAATGGACCACAAACGGCCATTCGCTTCATTAAAAGAGCTGTCTATCAAAATCAAACAATGAGCCTAAGGTCATCATTAGATATGATTTCTTCGTTTATGGCAATCACAACCGAATTAGAAGATCATCGTGAAGGAGTAAAAGCGGTAACAGAGAAGAGAAAACCGAAATTTCAATGAATAGATGTGAAGGGGGGAGGTAGTCGTGGATAGAGCCTTGGATGGAATTAGAGTATTGGATTTATCAAGAGTTTACGCTGCACCGGCTGGTTCAATGATATTAGCTGATTTAGGTGCCGATGTAATTAGAATAGAATCACCTATGGGTACTGATAGCATGCGAGATTGGGGACCATTTATGAATGGTCACAGCAGCTATTATTTTACAGTCAATCGGAATAAACGTTCTATTACTCTTAATTTAAAATCTCATGAAGGATTAACTATTTTTAAGCAGTTAGTAGCGAAAGCTGATATCGTCCTTGAAAACTTTAAAACAGGGACATTGAAAAAGCTTGGTATTGATTATGAAGATTTAAAGAAAATCAATAAGGGCATCATACTTTGTTCTGTGACAGGTTATGGGCAAACGGGGCCGTTAAAGTCAGAACCAGGTTTTGATCCTGTTATTCAGGCGATGAGCGGATTAATGGATGTGACCGGCCAACCAGATGGTGAGGCAACAAAAGTAGGAATACCGATTGCGGATATTCTCACTTCTAAATACGTCGCTATAGGTCTTTTAGCCGCATTAAGAATGAGGGATAAGACGGGCATCGGCCAGCATATCGACTTGTCTTTATTAGATGTGCAAATGAGTGATATGGCGAATATTTCCAGTGGATATATTAACACTGGAATGGAATCCAAACGTTTAGGAAATCAACATAATAATGTAGTTCCGTATCAAGTTTTTGATTGCCAAGACCAACCGCTCATGATATGTGTGGGCAATAACCATTTATTTCATCAATTATCCAAGCTATTAGAAAAACCTGAATGGAACAATGATGAGCGATTTTTAACAAATGAAAAACGATTAGAAAATAAAGAAGTATTGGTTCCACTTATAGCAGAAAAATTAAAAACACAACCAGCAGAAAATTGGTTAGAGCAGTTTTCTCAATACGGCATCCCTGCTGGAAAGGTGAACACGATTAAGCAAGCCTTAGCCCATCCGCAAGTGCTTGCAAGAGAAACAGTAGAAACAATGGCACACCCGGTGATAGGAGAAGTAAAAATGATGAAAAGTCCTCTTCGCTTCTCGGGGTTAAATATTAGGACTGATCTTGCACCGCCATTACTAGGAGAACATACAGATGTTTACTTGCATGAACAGTTGGGCATGGATGAGGAAAGTATTGCAAAACTGCGAAAGCAAGGCATTATATAGATGAAACGATAGCGGTGATGTCAGGGAAACTGGGACAAAACTGTGCTAACTCAAGGATTAATCCGAATGTTTAGGTGTATCTAACATCTAATCATTCGGATTTTTTGTTTGATTTTCTTTTTCCTAACCCCTTAGTTAGAAAAAACATTGTACTCCTCCCCTTGTAAGCAAGCTTACACGAGAATATCATTCACTCTCTTTATACTTTCTTAATACAAACCGCTCTGACCTTAACACTACCCTAATATCGTATTTGTTATTTTTTATTAAGAGGGAGTTTTGAAAATGAATGTTGTCAATATGTGTTTAGGTTTAGTGGGATGTACGTGTATCGTTTATTATTTTTATATTTTATTAAGAGGAGATAAACAATGAGTGCAATGGTCATCGAATATGGATTGTATGTGGGCATACTTGTTTTACTCGCTATGCCATTGGGAGTATACATAGGTAAAGTGATGAACGGAGAAAGGGTATTCCTTTCACTGGTCATCACGCCTATTGAAAGGTTAATATATAGATTTTTAAAAGTCAGTGCGACAGCGCAGTCAAGTTGGAAACAATACGCCAAGGATGCTATTGCACTTAGTGCATGTGGCTTTGTTGTCTTATTTCTCATTCAAATCAGTCAAAATATACTACCGGTAAACCCGGAGAATAAAGAGGCTGTAAGCTGGGATTTAGCGTTAAATACGGCGATTAGTTTTATCACTAACACAAACTGGCAAGCATATAGCGGCGAGGCGACGATGAGTTATTTTACTCAAGCGCTTGGATTGACGGTACAAAATTTCATTTCTGCTGGCATGGGTATCGCTGTCTTGTTCGTGATTATTAGAGGCCTATCACACCGTAAGGATAAAGATCAAGGCTTAGGAAATTTCTGGGTCGACATGACAAGGATTCACTTGTATATTCTCTTGCCGTTATCTTTAGTGATCGCTTGTCTGCTCGTCTCGCAAGGGGTCGTGCAAACATTCCAAGCGTCAACGTCTGGAGCGCTTATTGAACCGTTTGCTGTTGATGGTGATGGTGAAGTAATTGCCAATGGATCCATTCTCGATGACAGAGTAACGGTAAACAGTGACGTAGTGGAAGAGGCGACCATTATCAAAGAACAGCTGATTCCGCTTGGTCCTGCAGCAAGCCAAATTGCCATTAAACAATTAGGAACAAACGGTGGCGGCTTTTTCGGGGTGAATTCTGCTCATCCATTTGAGAATCCAACGAGCGTCTCTAATTTTATCCAAATGTTATCGATTTTGCTTATTCCGGTTGCATTAGTTTTTACATTTGGCAGAAACATTCGTGATAAAAAGCAAGGTTATGCGATTTTTGCTAGCATGTTCATACTACTCATTCTTTTCTTAAGTGCATCTGCAATCAATGAACATTTAGCGACTCCACAGTTGGAACAAGATGGTGCCGTTTTAACAGCGGTTACGTTAGATCAAAGTGGAGGAAATATGGAAGGGAAAGAAGCGCGGTTCGGAATTGTTTCCTCAGTTGTATGGTCCGTATTTACAACAGCTGCTTCGAACGGATCGGTCAATTCCATGCTTGATAGTTATACACCTTTAGGTGGAATGATTCCGATGATCCTCATTCAACTAGGAGAAGTGATTTTCGGCGGTGTTGGTTCTGGCTTATACGGTATGATCGGTTTTATTATTGTTACCGTTTTTATCGCTGGGTTGATGGTTGGACGCACACCAGAATATTTAGGGAAGAAAATCTCTCCATTTGAAATGAAAATGGCTGTTCTGATTTGTTTGGCAACGCCCATCTCTATTCTTGCGAGCAGTGGATTTGCCGCTCTGATACCGAGTGTTCATTACAGCCTTAATAATGGTGGTGCACATGGGTTTTCTGAATTTCTTTATGCCTTCACTTCAGCAGGCGGGAATAACGGATCAGCGTTTGCAGGGTTTTCGGCAGATACAACTTTTTTAAATATAACGCTCGGTGTGACAATGTTATTGGCTCGTTATCTACCAATGATCGCGATTCTAGCGATTGCTGGCAGTATGGTAGAGAAGAAAAAAGTGGCCGTTTCATCTGGTACGTTATCGACTAGCAGTCCGTTATTTATCTTCATGGTAATCCTGATTGTTATTTTAATGGGGGCATTAAGTTTTCTACCTGCATTGGCCCTTGGCCCGATAGCAGAGTTTCTCTCAATGTGAAAAAACACTATACATGAATAAGGAGTAGAAGGATGAAAAGTGAACATACAATGGAAAAAAGGATCATGGCAATTGCCATAGTTGATGCTGTGAAAAAACTTCACCCAAAGGTGCAAAAAGAAAACCCGGTCATGTTACTTGTTTATATATCCGCTATATTAGTGACCGGTTTATACGTGATCTCTTATTTCGGACTAAAAGATGCACCATCAGGCTATACATTGTTTATTAGTATCGTTCTCTGGTTTACAGTACTTTTTGCCAATTTTGCAGAAGCGATTGCAGAAGGTAGAGGAAAAGCACAAGCAGATTCATTGCGCTCGTCAAAAAAACAAGTCAATGCCAATAAAATTCCTTCGATAGAAAAGGCGAACGAGATTCAAGTTATCCCTTCTACGCGATTAAAGAAAGGTGATTTAGTAATTGTCAGAGCTGGTGAAATGATTCCTCTTGACGGTGAAGTAATAGAGGGTGTCGCTTCTGTCGATGAAAGTGCGATTACAGGTGAGTCTGCACCAGTGATCAGAGAAAGTGGCGGTGATAGAAGTGCCGTTACAGGCAGTACTTCAGTTATTTCTGATCATATCATTATTCGCGTTACGAGTGAACCTGGAAAGGGATTCTTAGATCAAATGATTGCGATGGTTGAAGGAGCAAATCGGCAAAAAACACCGAATGAAAAAGCGTTAGAAATCTTTCTTGTAGCGTTAACACTTGTGTTTATTCTTGTCACAATGTCACTTTACACGTATACGCATTTTATCGCAGCAGATCAAGGGATCAATAATCCTGTTTCTGTCACTACAATGGTTGCTTTATTAGTTTGTTTGGCACCGACAACGATTGGCGCCTTATTATCGGCCATTGGTATTGCTGGGATGAGTCGCTTAAATCGAGTGAATGTATTGGCGATGAGCGGGAGAGCGATTGAAGCAGCTGGAGATGTAGATATCCTCATGCTTGATAAAACAGGAACGATTACTTTCGGTAACAGACAAGCGGACGATTTCATTCCAGTTGATGGCGTACAATCATATGAATTGGCTGAAGCAGCGCAACTTTCTTCCTTGGCTGATGAAACGCCCGAAGGAAGGAGTATTGTGATCCTTGCCAAAACAAAACATCAAATAAGAACAGAGCATATCGACACGAGTAAAATTAATTTTATTCCCTTTTCTGCAAAAACCAGAATGAGTGGCGTGAGTATGGAAGGAATAGAGATTAGAAAAGGGGCAGCTGAAGCGATTAAAGCGTATGTGGTAAAAAACGTTGGCACATTTAGTAGAGAGTGCGGGGAAGTGGTCGAAAAAATAGCTAATAAAGGTGGGACACCGTTAGTTGTAGCTAAAGGCAACCAAGTGCTCGGTGTAATCTATCTTAAAGATATCGTCAAAGAAGGCGTGAAGGAAAAATTTGCTGACCTAAGAAAAATGGGCGTAAAAACCATTATGATTACCGGCGATAACCCCAAAACAGCAGCAGCCATTGCAGCTGAAGCAGGTGTGGATGATTTTTTAGCAGAGGCAACGCCCGAAGCAAAGTTAGAACTGATTAGAGAATATCAGCAAAAAGGCCATCTTGTCGCCATGACTGGAGATGGTACAAATGATGCACCAGCACTTGCACAAGCAGACGTCGCGGTTGCAATGAATACGGGAACACAAGCAGCAAAAGAAGCGGGGAATATGGTCGATTTAGATTCTTCACCAACGAAGCTTATTCATATTGTACAAATTGGTAAGCAATTGTTAATGACACGAGGTAGTTTAACAACATTCAGTATGGCCAATGATTTAGCGAAATACTTTGCCATTGTACCTGCGTTGTTTTTAGGGCTATATCCGCAATTATCGGTGTTAAATATCATGGGGCTACATAGCCCAGAAACAGCTGTTCTTTCGGCGATTATCTTTAATGCGCTTGTCATTATCTTTTTAATCCCACTTGCTCTAAAAGGAGTGAAATATCGTGAAGTTTCATCACAACGGCTCCTTTCAAGCAATTTGTTCGTTTATGGACTTGGTGGCATTGTCACACCGTTTATTTGTATTAAAGTAATTGACATCATCTTAAGTAGTATTTGGTATTAATTGGAGGAGTGTAGTAAAATGAAAAAAAGTTTAAGAGCTTTGATGTTTCTTTTCATCTTTACAATTGTCTGTGGTGTGATCTATACGGCAACAGTAACAGCTTATGCACAATTATTTTTTGATGAGGAAGCGAATGGTAGTTTACTAGAAAATGAACAGTCTAGTCGTTTATTAGCACAATTTAATCAAGATGAAAAATATTTGTGGGGGAGAATAATGATTGTCGATAGTAGCACCTATCAAGATGAGGAAGGTAATCCACTAGCTTACGGTGTAGCATCCAACCTCAGTCCTGCAAGTGATGAATATGAAGCCATTGTTGTTGAGAGGGTTGATTACATTCAATCACATCATCCAACAAAAAGCGAGGAACCCATACCGGTTGATCTCGTGACTGTTTCAGGTAGTGGGCTTGATCCAAGTATTTCGATTGCTGCTGCCAACTATCAATTGGACCGGTTAGCAACGGAAAATCAACTTTCAAAAGAAGAAGTACAAGCGCTATTTGACCGTCATACGACAAAACCGTTTCTGTCAGTATTTGGTGAAGCGACAGTCAATGTGACAGCAATAAACGCAGAGTTACAAAAGCGGAAGTAGGATTTACCTGTAGAAAAAGGCTGCTGGAGTTGAACACATACTCTAGTGCCTTTTTTCGATAAAATTGAGGTGTTTGCTAATGAAACGAGCCAAGCCAGAGGATTATTTACATATGATACAACATCATGATGAAAAGCAAGATAGAGGAAAGTTGAAAATATTTTTTGGGTATGCAGCTGGCGTCGGTAAAACTTATGCGATGTTACAAGCAGCCCATGATGCCAAACGAAAAGGTGTGGATGTCGTATGTGGTTATATTGAGCCGCATGCTAGGGAAGAAACATTAGCTTTACTAGAAGGGTTGGAAAAGATTCCTCCACTAGAAAGCAATCATAACGGTTTAAAAGTATACGATTTCGATTTGGACGGTGCTTTAGAGAGAAAGCCCGCACTTATTCTTGTCGATGAGCTAGCCCATACGAATGTAGAGAAAGCCCGCCATACGAAAAGATATCAAGATATTAATGAACTACTTGCTGCAGGGATTAATGTTTACACAACGGTCAATGTCCAGCATATTGAAAGTTTGATTGATATTGTCACGATGATTACAGGTGTTACTATCCGAGAAACTTTACCTGATTCTGTATTTGATGAAGCGGATCAAGTAGAGATGGTAGATATCGAACCAGATGAATTGATTCAAAGAATGCAAGACGGGAAGATCTATCGTCCCCCTCATGTAAATAGAGCACTAGCTCATTTTTTTACAAAAGGGAACTTAACAGCCCTTAGAGAGTTGTCATTGCGGCGAACAGCTAATCGTGTAAAAAAGCATGCTGAAAAATCAACGGTTAATGAACAACAGTATTATGCGGATGAAACGATTCTCGTCTGTCTGTCAACGTCTCCTTCAAATGCAAGAATTATTCGCACAGCAGCGAGATTATCAGCGGCATTTAAAGGGGAGCTGATTGCTCTTTATATTGAAACATCTCGCGACAGGCAATATGCAAATGAGGACCGTGAAAGATTAATACAAAATATTCGTTTAGCAGAACAACTGGGTGCTAAAGTAGAAACAGTTTATGGGGAGGATATTCCTCATCAAATTGCTGAATATGCAAAAGTTGCTGGTGTATCAAAAATTGTAATTGGTCGAAGCCAGTCAAAAAAACGACTTTTCAAAGCGGGCCCTTCCTTTACGGAGAGAGTAACGGTGCTTGCGCCAGATATAGATGTATACATTATTCCTGATCATGAGCAATTTATGAAACGTTTTACGGCACAAAGAAAGAAAGAGAAACTCACGTTTTCATGGCGAGAGTGCGCCCTTACAATTTTCATGCTTATTGTGGCAACAATTGTGGGGTATATATGCCAAAGAATGGGTTTCAGTGAGGCTAATATTATTACTTGCTATATCCTCGGCGTATTGATAACGGCCGTTTACACAAGTCATCGTTTGTATAGTCTTGCTTCCTCTATATTTGCTGTTTTGTTGTTTAACTTTTTTTTCACTAACCCGACATTTACATTTATGGCTTATGATAATGGCTATCCAGTGACTTTTCTGTTTATGTTACTTGCTTCATTCATTATTAGTACGGTAACAACAAGGCTTAACCAGCAGACGAAAAAAGCAGTTCTAACAGCTAGCCGGACAAAGATCCTGTTAGATGCAAATCAGCGATTACAGCAAAGTAATACTCGTGAAGAAATTATCCAAACAACCGGACAACAATTGCTAAAATTATTGCAGAAAGACATCGCTATTTATCCAGTTAGCGAATCAGGCTTATTAAAGCCATTGCCATTTTTAATGAACAATCAAGAAAGGCAATTATTTTTAGAAGAGAAAGAAGTAGCTGTCGCCCATTGGGTGTACAAAAATAATAAACGGGCAGGCGCATCAACGCAAACTTTGCAGGGAGCTAAATGTCTCCATATGGCCATCAGAAGTAAGAATGTTGTCTATGCTGTTGTCGCCATTTCACTCAGAGGACAGCGATTAGATCCTTTCGCTGCCAATCTGCTTATTTCCGTTCTTGGTGAAACGGGAATGGCATTGGAGAAAGAGTTATATAGTAGAAAAAGAGAAGAGGCAGCGATCGAAGCGCAAAATGAGCATTTACGAGCAGATTTATTGCGCTCCATCTCTCATGACCTTCGCACACCTTTAACAACCATTTCAGGCCATGCTGATTTTCTCTCAAAAAATGAACATTTATTAGAAAGTGATAAAAGAAAAGCACTATACAAAGATATATACAATGATTCGATTTGGCTTATTAATTTAGTCGAAAATCTACTTTCGATTACGAGAATGGAAGACGGTCACCTACATTTGCAGTTGGTGGAAGAATGTGTGGACGATATCATTGAAGAAACATTGAATCATATGTATGGAAATAACATCCATGAAAGGGTATGCTATCATGCTCACTCCACTTTATTATTTGCTAAAATGGATGCGAGACTGATGATTCAAGTTGTCACCAATTTAGTAGATAATGCGCTTAAGTATTCCCCGATAGATACTACCATTGATATTAGGACGATTAAAAACGGAAGTAATGTAGTTGTGGAAGTTCTCGATCAGGGTTTTGGTATAGAGGAAAGTGAAAAAGAGAAGGTGTTTGATATGTTTTATACCGCAAATCGTACGTCAGGCGATCAAAGGAGAGGGCTTGGCATTGGGTTAGCCCTTTGTCATGCGATTATTACTGCCCACGATGGAACAATGAGCATAAAAGATAATAACCCAAGTGGTAGCATCTTTCGTTTCACTTTACCACTGTCAGGAGAAGAGAAAATATGAATCAAAACCAGCTCTCGATTCTAGTAGTCGAAGATGATTTGCCTATTCAACAGTTAATTGCTACAACATTAGCAGCCTATCATTATGTGTTTTGTTGTGTAACAGATGGGCAGCAAGCCATCTTGAAAGCTGCCACTATCAATCCAGATATTATACTCCTTGATTTAGGTTTACCGGATATAGATGGTGTAGAAGTAATCGAGAAAATTCGCACATGGTCTGCTGTCCCAATTATTGTCATCAGTGCCCGTAGTGAAATGAATGAAAAAATAATGGCGTTAGATAGAGGCGCAGATGATTATTTAACTAAGCCATTTTCCGTGGAAGAATTATTGGCTAGGATACGTGTGGTGACAAGAAGGCTCAGTATGATTCAGACAGAAATACCGTCATCACATTTTACAAATGACGAGCTAACGATTGATTTTAGCTCATCCTGTGTCTATGTATCAGGAAAGGAAATTCATCTCACACCAATCGAGTATAAATTAATTTGTTTATTAGCGAAGCATGCTGGTAAAGTATTGACCCACCATTTTATTTTGAAAGAAGTATGGGGGAGTCATATTCAAAGTGATGTTGCTTCATTACGCGTTTTTATGGCAACGTTAAGACGAAAGGTGGAACCGGGAGCAGCAAGATCTAAATTTATCCAAACGCATGTAGGTATTGGTTATCGCATGTTAAAATATTAAAGAGGTAAATAATAATATGAAGGATGGGATTAAATGAGTTTATTTTCCAAAGTGTTAGCGAGTGTAGGTATTGGAGCTACGAAAGTGGATACAAAACTTTCAAAAGAGTCTTTTATGCAAGGAGAGCAAATAAACGGTATAGTCGAGGTGAGAGGAGGGAAAATAGATCAACAGATTGAACATTTATATATAGAAGTATGCTGTAAATATGATGTCGAAAATGATGATAATGGGGTAAGCACACAAACAGCAGTTCTATGTCGTCAATTGATTACACAAAATATAACCGTTTTAGAAGGTGAAGAAAAAGAAGTGCCTTTTTCTTTTCAATTACCTTATGATACACCGATGACTTACGGAAAAACAAAGGTTTGGTTACAGACTTCAGGAGATATTAAGAACGCAATGGATCCTAACGACACAGACTTTATAAAGGTTGAGCCTAATCAATTATCTTCTTCCATTTTACATAGCATGGAGGATATTGGATTTAGGTTAAGAGAAGTAGTATGCGAGGAAGTACCTAGAAGATTAAGAGATAAATATCCGTTTGCTCAAGAGTGGGAATTTGTTCCTGCTAGTGGAGAGTTTCGAGGACGGTTGGATGAAATAGAATTAATCTTCATGAAGCAAAACGAAAGTAATGTGGAATTACTCATTGAAGTCGACCGTCGAGCAAGAGATTTTGGCTCCTTTCTTTCAGAACTTATGGAAACAGATGAGACGAAATTAAGAGTCTATTTGTCTGTAAATGATATCCCTCAAATGGAAGCGAAACTTACAGAGCTCATTCGTAAATATGCTTAAAATGTAACAATAACTAATGGTTGTATGCTGGAAGTAAGTAAAATAATAGCCTAATAGAAGCTTAACAAGTCAATGATTTTAGCTATTATGTTTGTTTATGTATGTGATTTTATGCGAACATATCAGAGGATAATCTTCATTGGATATGTTCGCATTTGTCGTTTCAAGCATATAAAGTCAATCTATAGATGTTCTAATAAATCAGAATTTTTGAATTAATCGATGGGTTTGTTATACTTGTATTATGTTTAATTAAGTAAAATAATTGCTATATATACAGGAGAGGTTTGGAAAGGGGTAGAAAAAATGAAAGCGGTTGTATTAAAAGACAAAATGAAAAAAGGAGATATGATTGCTCCATTATATTATGAAGAAGTAGAGACACCACAGCCCAAAAAAGGTGAAGTGCTTGTGAGATTACATTATGCTGCTGTTAATCGTCGGGATGTATTTATCCGATATGGTGCTTATCCTGGGATTGCGGTACCTTCTGTTTTAGGTTCTGATGGGGCAGGTGTCATTGCAGCATTAGGTGAGGGGGTTTCAGGTATCGCTGTAGGTAGTGAAGTTGTCATCAATCCAGGGCTTGATTGGGGAGATAACATTGACTATCCTCAAGCTAAACATACAGTACTTGGTGTTCCCTCAAACGGGACTTATGCACAGTATGTGACAGTACCTGCTGAGAATGTGCTACAAAAACCTTCCCATTTAACATTAGAAGAAGCAGCTGCCATTCCTTTAGGCGCACTTACAGCATACCGAGCCGTTGTCACAAAAGGAGAGGTCAAACCATCTGATACCGTTATTATTCCGGGTATTGGGGGAGGCGTTGCGACTTTTGCATTACAAATTGCTGTTGCAAAAGGAGCGACGGTCTTTGTTACCTCAAGCAGTGATGAGAAAATTGCTTATGCTAAGGAACTAGGGGCTACTGATGGAGTAAACTATCGCAATGAGGATTGGGTGAAGGAATTAAAAGCACTGTCAGGTGGTGCCGATTTAAGTATTGATAGTATTGGTGGATCTACCTTTAATGATCTCATCTACTTGGCTAAACCTGGTAGTAAAATCGTCTCCTTTGGTGCGACATTAGGACCGGTAGAGCAAGTTGTGATGCCAAGAATCTTTTTTAAGCAATTACATATTCTAGGGACAACAATGGGTAGTGCTTCTGAATTTAAATCAGTGATTGATTTCTACGAGGCTCATAAGTTAAAGCCAGTAATTGATGGAGTATATGATCTACAAGATATTGAAAATGTCCATGAGAAAATGGATAAAGGAAAGGTATTTGGGAAAATGGTTTTAAAAATACCGCATGACTAAGATGGAAAAATGGTATAAAACATTATTTATCGTTGCCAGGCCAGCTATGAAATTATCATCCACTCATCAAAGATATCAAATCCCAACTGACATGCAAAAATGAAAAACATATAAAATAAATAGCAAAAGGTTGATCTTATCATTACTATAAGTTCAACCTTTTTATGCTACTTAATGGTAATTATTCAGGTTTCCATGAGCTAAATCTTTTTTCAATTAAACCGATAATGCCGGTGAGAATGACACCAGAAACAGCGATTACAACGACACCAACAAACATTTCCGCAGTTTTTAAATTTTGGCCTGCATGTGTGAGATGATAACCAATACCAGCTGTAGATGCATACATTTCTCCAACGACAATTGCGATTAATCCCTGTCCTAGCCCTAAGCGAATACCGTTTAGAAGAAAAGGAACCGTGGAGGGGAGAGCAATTGTTTTAAATATTTGGAATTCAGATGCGGTAAAACTACGAGCTGCTTTAATTAAGTTTTGATCTAGAGTGGACATGGCCTTTTGTGCA
The DNA here is from genome assembly GCF_020171845.1 of Cytobacillus kochii. GTDB lineage: Bacteria > Bacillota > Bacilli > Bacillales > Cytobacillaceae > Cytobacillus > Cytobacillus kochii. The sequence continues at coordinate 149,624 of NZ_JAIVAM010000004.1, forward strand.
CTCATGACAATAGGAAAAAATGCCATTAAAAATACGACGACGATTTTAGATGCCGCACCAATCCCAAAAGCAATGATGATTATGGGTAATAATGCAACTTTTGGCGTAACGTATAGAGCGGATACAAATGGACTAATAATACTGTTGAAAATACGATTCCACCCGGCAAATATGCCAATCGGAATCCCTATCGCCATCGCCAGTATAAACCCAAGTGAAAATTCATATGCACTAACACCTAGATGCTGCCAATACCTAGGATCTGCAAAAAGTGTCGTGGCCGCTTCAACAATTTTAATAGGTGAGCTTATAAATAGGGGGTTAATAAGCTTATAATAAGAAATCAATTCCCAAGAAATTAAAAATAGAATAACGGAAGTTACACTAATCCAGACGGTGCTTTTTTTTGTTTTTATTTTTAGCGATTTATTTTTCACTGGAATGGTGGATGTCATTTCGGTTTTACTCACTCAATGTCTCCTCCTTAGGCGAATCCTTGTTTTGCTGACTCATTTTCTATTAACTGCCAAATACGGTCAACATATTGTAGAAAATGTGGTTCTCTTTTTATCTTCAATTCTCTTGGTCTTACTAAATCAATCGAAATATCTTCTACTAAATGGCCAGGTCTTGCACCAAACACAAAAACGCGATCAGCTAAAAAAACAGCTTCGTCGATTTGATGGGTGATAAAAATACTTGTCTTTTTCGTTTCACTCCATATTCTCACAAGTTCCTGTTGCATAAATTCTCTTGTTTGTGCATCAAGAGCGGAAAATGGCTCATCTAAAAGGAGTAAGGAGGGTTCTACTGTTAAGGCTCTTGCAAGGTTTACTCGTTGTTGCATACCACCAGATAGTTCATGCGGATAATGACTTTCAAATCCTTTGAGGCCAACCATTTCGATATATGTTTTCGCTAGCTCTCTTGTATCAGGACTCAGTCTCTTTTGTAATTCTACCCCATATAAGACGTTGTCCATTACATTTCTCCATGGAAGGAGACTCGGAGATTGAAAGACCATAGAGCGATCTTTCCCAGGTCCGACTATTTTCTTATTATCTAAAAGAATGGACCCATTACTCGGTTCAATAAAACCGATCACCGTATTTAAGAAAGTTGTTTTTCCACAACCTGATGGACCGACAATACAAATAAATTCTCCTTCTTGAATGGAGAGGTTAATATTTTTTAAAGCAGTTACCTCTTGACCGGTTTTATGGTTCATATAAGTGACATCGAGGAATTGACTTTGCAGTTTAGGTAATGATTGTGTATCTTTCATCGTACCCTTCCTTTCCTATTATTTTGGGAAAGCCTCTTTTAAGTAACGATTTGTCCAAAGTTTTTCTTCAGCCGTATCATGAGTTTGGCTTACACCAGAAATTTCACTTAATTCAACTAAAGGGTCTTGTGCGTGATCCCATGCAGCTTGAGTCATTTCACCATACCCGACATAGGTTGGTTTTAATGAAGTGAGCGATTTTTCTAATATTGCTTGATCAACTCCTTCAAAATACCCTGTAATTAATCCAGCAGCTTCATCTGGATTGTCCCGAGTAAATTCAATCGCTTTTCCTAATGCTCTTACAACTTTTGTAGTAAGTTCAGGGTTGTCTTCGATATAGTCTCTTTTCGCAAAAACAATCTCCCAAGCTAGTTCCGCGTACATTTCTTCTTCACTTAGTTCGAGTGCAAGTGAACCACCATCTTCTGCTTCAACCAGTGCAGAGAATGGAGGTGACGCAATTCCACCATCAATAATACCTTCTTGCATTCCACCGACTTTTGATCCTGTTCCTTCCATTTTTACTGTTTCAAGGGTCGATTGATCTTGTCCATACTTTTCCATTAAATAACGTAAATAAACATCGCCGGAATCTCCCACTTGATTAGAGCCAATTTTTGCACCAGCTAATGCTTTTACTTTCTCCTCAACAGTGGATTCCTTTGTTATGCCTTTTTCTTTCATAAAGGTTTCAGACAGCGCTACTTCATATGTGAGAGCAGAATTTAATCCTTGGATGGCTACAAGGTCTTCTCCTGCTTCAATGGCAGATAACATGGCACGTGGTGCTGCTAGCGCAAATTGTGTATCTCCTGAAAGAATAGTCGCTGTTACTTGGGAACCACCACCACCTGAAGCAATATTTGCCTCGATCCCTTCGTCTTCAAAATATCCTTTTTCAATTGCTACATAGAGAGGAGCGAAGGAAAGAATTCGTGCTGGTTCTGCAAAAGTAAGTGCGGTCTTCCCATCCTCTGAAGTAGAAGAAGCATTCCCACAAGCTGTCAGAAAGAGCAATGTTGACAGTAATAAAGTGAATAAATTGCTTTTCATGTTAAATCCTCCTTTGTTTTATATATAATACATAGTTTTAAATATACAAAAAAGATTTGATTAATGTCAATATTATTTGAATATTTTATTTATTTTGATGAGTTCAATATACCTTTTACCGATTCTAGAGTATAAAGATAGTCAAAGGAGAATTTCGTCTTTTAATCTAATTAAAGAACGCTATGTATGAATGGATTATTCTCCAACATTTGATGATTCAACCGTTTATTATCAGTTATAATGGTAAATAAGGGAGGTGGGTTGATGAAGCCTAAACCGATTTATGTGGAGGTTGATATCAATCGTGAGCTAGATGACGTTTGGACATACACACAAGAACCTACTAAGCATGTGGAATGGGATATCAGGTTCTCAAACATTCACTATGAAGAAATATTGGATGATGATGTACAAACTTTTACATATAAGCGGAATATCCCACCATTTTTAGAAATAATAGGGTGGGGGAAAACAAGAGGTAGCGTAGATAGGGATGGAAAAAAGACTTCATCGCTTCATTTCGGTACCGATTATTCGCTTTCGCCAATAAGGGAAGGTAGAGGATACTGGAAATATGAAACTAAAGGAGAAAATAAGACATTATTTATTACCCAATATGACTATGATGTCCCATTAGGTAGGTTAGGTATGTTGCTAGATAACTATTTTTTCCGACCTTTATTAGGATGGTCAACGGCGCTTAGTTTCGATGTATTGCGAAGATGGTTAGAAAAAGGGGAAAGTCCTCAGACGCAATATCGAAATTTTATCATTCACTGGATAGTTACTTTTCTATTTGCTTTTATATGGATCTATCACGGTTTAGTTCCTAAATTGATTACACAACATCCTTTAGAGGTGCAAATGATTACGGATGTATTGCCAGTCTCATATGCGCATGCGAAAATATTGACGGTAATAGCTGGTGTAGGTGAGATTGCCTTTGGCTTAAGTTTTTTATTCATTCAGCGAAAAGATAAGCTGTTTATAATAGCCCTCTTGCTTTTATTTGCTTTAGGCATAGCGGCAATTGTCGGAATTCCATCTTTAATGACTGTCCCCTTTAATCCTTTTACGTTTAACACTAGTTTAATTATACTTGCCCTGATTGGGTGGTTAAGTTCGGCTCATCTACCGTCTGCTAAAAATTGTAGGAGAGTGAAAAAGCGCAAATGACTATGTATGAGCAAGTATTAGGTGAACATTTTGAAAAATTACATAAGAGAATGCAGCAAAGATACCGTTTCAATGAGGCAACTTTTATAGGAAAAGGGAAAATGGACATGATTGAAAATAAATGGTGGCTACGCCCTTTTTTATATTTAGCGACAAAAAGACGCTTAATGTTCCCTGAACATGGTAAAAATATTCCGTTTGAAGTGAAAAATACGTTGAATGTAGAAAAAAACGAGGTGTATTGGGAGCGGAAGTTTTTCATTGGTGGGAAAGTACGTTTTTTTGATGCAAACATGAGGTGGAATGAACAGACGAGAGAAGTGGATGATTTTTTAGGATATCCGTCCCCTTTATATTCATCACTGTGTTTTCAAGTACAACCTTGTGGTGGTCTAAAGATTGTGTCGGGTCGGCAAAAGTTGCTTATTGGTAAACACGAGGTAGAGATTCCCTCTTTCTTTCAAGTAAAAGCAGAGGTGTATGAACAATTTGATGAGAAGATTGGCCGGTTTCGAATTAAAGTAAAAGTAATGAATCGGCTTATAGGTACATTGTTCACATATGAAGGGACTTTTATTGATGAATAGACAGAAAAAAACATTACTTATCCTATACATCATTTTATTTATTATCACACTTATCGTATCAATCGATAGTGGCTATTTTTTACTTTTGACCGTAGCACAAATGATTTATGTTCCGACAATGATCTTGCTTATTGTTGAGAAAGGGGATTGGATAGACAGATACGGATGGCTATTCATTACAATTGGTGTCCTTTCGATTTTTATACTAACGGTTTTCACTTCAGGTGTGACCAATTGGTTTTTCTCTACAATTTATCTGTTCTATACGGTTTTCATATGTTTTTATGGGGTATGGCGCTTTCTAAATCGAGGTTTCACTCTTTTTGAAGAATTTTTGATTGATGTTGGCTTGATTTATTTTGCAATTGGAGGATTATGGACATTTGCTCATTATAATGGAATTGATACTGGTTTTTCTCCAATGATTACTTGGTTAACGAGTATCCATTTTCATTATGCTTCTTTTTTATTACCGGTTTTTGCTGGTTTTTTAGGACGCGTACTAAAAGGGAAGCGAAGGGGTTTTTATTACTGTAGCACAGCCGTCCTTATTGCACCGCTTCTTCTTGCAATTGGCATTGCTGTTTCTTATTGGTTAGAAGTAGTATCCGTCGTTCTTTATATATATGGAATCTATGGACTGATTTATTATGCATTAAGAGCACGAATTCATAGATTGTTTTACAAATCCTTAGCTGTGATTTCATTTGCTTCCTTAGGTGTAACCATTTTATTTTCTGTTGCCTATATCATAAGTCGATTTGGTGGAAATGAAGGGATTACTATTCCTTTTATGCTTCAATTTCATGGTATAACGAATAGTGTCTTTTTTGCTTTATGTGGTTGCTTAGCTTGGTTTTTTATCCGACCCCAAAGTCGTTTTGTTAAGCATAATATCCCATTGAGTCATGTGAGAGGTGGCATGATGGTTGGTGAAGAAGTTTTAACTAAAGTGAAAGACAATAGAAAAGTAGAGGGACTTGTTGAAGAACTACAAAGTTATTCATCCCGTTCGATTCCAAAACCATACCGAGATTTTTATGAACATACGGGCGAGTTTCGCTTGTATGCAACTGTACATTGGGCTAAATGGTTTAAACCATTTGCTTTCTGTTATTACCAAGTGAGCCGCTTCGTTAAACAAATCCATTTACCCCTCCATAGCAATAAAATAGAAATGAACGGTGAGTTGGTATCGGTCTCATCTAAAGTCGATGGGCGAACAAATCCCCGAGCGTGGGTGAGAAAAATAAACAATGACGTTTGCTTTATTGCTTTATATGCAGCACATGAACATTTAGGGAAAAAATATATGAATATAAGTCTACCCCTTCCTTTCTCTGCTATGACCGGTATTCTTTCACTGAAGATGGATAAAGAGAACTTAGTATTAACTAGTTTTCAAGAAAATGAGCAGTCGCATGAAGGGATATATTTTCAATGGAGAAATCACTTCTTCCGTTTGCCATTAAATGAAAAATTTACGATGTTTGTTTCAAAAGATGGCAAGTTAATGGCGAATCATCATATGTGGATATTCGGAATCTCTTTTCTATTTATCTCCTATGAGATTGAAAATAGGCAGGAAAAAAATACTTAGAGTAGAACTATATTAGCATGATCAAATGATAGGTTGCTAAGGAGTGCCTTAAATGGGAAAGATGTTAATAAAAGGATTTCGTATGTTAGATGGGAAGAAATTTTATATACGACATGCTGAAAGCTCGGATGCCAATGAGTTGCTACTGTTTACTAAGGATGTCATAGAGCAATCTCCTTATTTATTGATTGAGCCCAATGAATATCAGATTTCCTTCAAACAGCAACAGCAAAAAGTTCAGCAAATACTTGAAGGTCCAAGTAAGTTATTGTTAATTGCTGTTTTTGGAGAGGAGATTATTGGCAGGTTAGATTTTAGTGTAGCCAGTCGAAAGAAAATTGCGCATACAGGAACTTTCGGGATGAGTGTGAGTCACTCTTTTCGTGGAAAAGGGGTAGGAAAAGCGTTACTTTCAAGTTTACTTTTATGGGGTAGACAACATCCAAAAATAGAAAAAATAGAGTTAGAAGTGCTGGCTGAAAATAAAGCTGCTATCCACTTGTATGAGAGTGCGGGTTTTGCAGTCGAAGGTGTTAAAAGGCAGGCAGTGAAAAATCGTTATAATGAGTATGATGATCTCATCTTAATGAGTTATTTTTTCGATAATAGCAGAATGTAAAGAAGAAAAAAGGTGATGAAGGGAATCATCACCTTTTTTCTTACTTTTGTTTGTTAAAAGCTTCCTTCACATCGCCGAACTTTTCTTTAACTGTTCCTTTCACTTGATCCATCTTACCTTCAGATTTTTTTGATGTATTATTTGTACTATCACCATATTCTTCTTTCATTTTTCCTTTTACTTTATCTTTAAGACCATCCATTTGCTCTTTATTCATTTGTACCACTCCTTTTGAAGTTTGTTACATTTATTCCCTTTATCAAAAAACTGAAACCTTTTTCTTCGATTATTCGTTTATGAAACTGATAAACTATTGAAAAGAGACAACTTTGTGTGGGGGAAAAGAAAAGGTGAAGATGGTGAAAGTTTTTAGGGCGTTTGTATTTGTGCTCATATTAATTATTATTCTATTGTTATTTATCCAATATTTATTCGGTTCATTATTTAAGTATAAAGATGTACCCTTACCAGTTGAGGTTCATCCCGAAGTAAGAGCTAAGACAGAACAGCTAATCACATCATTAGAAGACAAAGGAATCAATATATTGATTACAGATGATTATCGCAGTTTACATGACCAAGATGAGCTGTATGCAAAAGGGCGAACTGAAGAAGGAAAGATTGTCACACATGCTAAAGGTGGAGAATCGTATCATAATTATGGGTTAGCTGTTGATTTTGCACTAGTCACAAAAGGTGGAGAAGTAGTATGGGATATGACATATGATGGGAATGGAAATGGCCAAGCTGACTGGGATGAAGTAGTTGCAGAAGCGAAAAAATTAGGTTTTGAATGGGGTGGGGATTGGCAGCATTTTAAAGATTACCCGCATCTACAATATGACTTCGGTTTATCGATTAATGAATTACAAAGGGGGAAAAGACCACCAGAAGAAGAATAAATATCGTTAAGGGAGGGATTGAGTGTGGTGGATATTGCTGCTGTAACAAAAGAGGAAGGCTTTGATCTGCATTTGCATACGACTGCTTCAGATGGTGAACTAACACCTCTTGAGTTAATGCAATATGCTGTTGAAAAAAGATTAAAGACTATCAGTATTACAGATCACGATACGATTAATGGTGTGGAAGAGGCATATAGCATCTCCCACAATCTCCCTATTCAACTCATTAGAGGGATTGAGCTATCATCAACATATAAAGACAGAAGAATTGATATTTTAGGTTACGATATTCACCCAACTAATCACCTTAAAAAAAAACTTGCATTTATTTATGAAAATCGGTTAGATCGTGCCAACAAGATGGTAAAACTGTTAAACTCTTATGGCGTGCATATTAATATGAGAGATATTAGAAAACAGATGGTAGGAGAGCTAATTTGTCGTCCCCATATTGCCATGGCTATAGTTGAAAAGGGCTATGCATCGTGCAAGAATGATGCTTTTCTGCGATACCTCGGTGATGATAGCCCAACACAAGTTCCACTCGATACGATGTCTGTGGAAGAGGCGATTGCCACTATTCATGAGGCTGGTGGACATGCTGTGCTAGCTCATCCGCGTCTCATAAAAGATGATCAATTAGTGTTAGAATTACTGCGTTTAGGTCTCGATGGTATTGAAGTTTGGCATCGCAGGCATACGAGTAAAGATGTGAAAAAATACAAAAGAATGGCAAAAAAATATGAGATTCTGCAAACAGGCGGATCAGATTTTCATACATATGCCCATTATCTGGGTGAATTTGGTTATAAACGATAATAGAATTATGGAGGTTTGTCATGCCTATTTGTCAACATTGTCATCACAAATGGAGTTGGATGCAAACATTTAAAAGACTATTTACTATTAGAAGGACAATAAAGTGTATGTATTGCGGTGAAAATCAATATCAAAGTGTAAGGTCAAGAAAAGTTACTTTCTTTCTACCGCTCGTTACCTCATTTATGATCGCTTTTATTTATCTTTTTAATCCTTCGCAAACCATTGTATATCTATTCAGTGGCTTCATATTTATCCTTATTTGTCTTGTCATGCCTTTTTTTATCCGTTTCATTAAGGATGATGATGTAATGTAGTGAACTAATGAAGAACTAAATTTTTGCTTGCTATGATGATATGGTAAATACCATTTCATCATAGCTTTTTTTCATTATGTATACTCCACTGGCTTCTCCCCCTTAGGTATATGTTTCAATTTTATCTTTCAAAGACTTGCCTATAGCAAAGTCGAGATACAAGCATAAATTAATATTAGATAAAAAAAGTGCTATGGTCTAGTAATAGAAAGGAAAGGGAGTGAAGGGATGAAGATCATGACAATTTTGGGGACAAGGCCAGAAATTATTCGCTTAAGTTTAATCATAAAAAAACTCGATCAATTAATTGATGAACATCTTATTGTACACACTGGTCAGAATTTTACAAACGAATTAAGCGATATCTTTTTTAAAGAACTAGGCTTAAGACAACCTGATTATATATTAGCATCAAAACAACAATCACTAGGAAAACAATTAGCAAAAATGTATAGCGAGCTAGAAGGCATATTACAAGATGAGGCACCAGATAAAATTCTCGTATTAGGAGACACCAATAGTGGACTCAGTGCTATTTTAGCTGAGCGCATGGGTATTCCAGTATACCATATGGAAGCGGGGAATCGTTGTTATGATTTAGAAGTGCCTGAAGAGAAAAACCGCCGTGTAATTGATGCGATTTCAACAGTTAATCTTCCTTATACACCAGGAAGTAAAGAAAATTTATTAAGAGAGGGGATAGCCCCACAAAGTATTTATACTTCAGGCAATCCGATTAATGAAGTCATCCAACACTATTCGCCACAAATTAATCAAAGTAATATCTTAACCTCATTATCACTACAAAAAGGAAATTATTTGTTACTTACTGCACATAGAGCTGAAAATGTCGACCATCAAGAAAGGCTGCTTGAGATCTTAAATGGTGTTAATCAAGTAGCTGATCATTTTAATAAACGTGTCATTTGCAGTATTCATCCCCGCACAAAATCCAAAATCGATCACCTTACCGATTTCGTTCTACATCCATTAGTCGAATTCCATCAGCCATTTGGTTTTTTTGATTTTGTACAACTTGAGAAAAATGCTTTCTGTGTATTAACGGATAGTGGAACAGTCCAAGAGGAGTGCTGTTTATTCTATATTCCAACTGTTACGATCCGCCATACAACAGAAAGACCTGAAACATTAGCCTGTGGAAGTAATATGATTTCTGGTATTGATGCAAAAAGAATACTTTTCTGTGCAAAAATAATGACGAGTCAGCCGACAAGTTGGAAATTGCCTGAAGGCTACGAAGCAGAGGATGTTTCAGATAAAGTAATCAAACTACTATTAGGGGGACTGACAGTTGTTTAAAGATAAAATCATCTTAGTAACCGGCGGTACAGGGTCTTGGGGCTATGAACTCGTCGAACAATTACTTTTCTTTCAACCGAAAGAGATAAGAATACTATCTAGAAATGAGTCAAATCAATTTTCAATGAAGGAAGCATTCGATCATCATCCTTCATTACACTTTTTAATTGGAGATATAAAAGAAAAGGATGCCATGATTGAAGCAACACAAGGAGTACATTATGTTTTTCACCTTGCGGCACTTAAGCATGTTCCTGTATGTGAAGACCAGCCGATTGAGGCATTAAAATCCAATGTGATTGGAACACAAAATGTCATAGATGCAGCGATTATTAATAAAGTGGAAAGAGTTGTATATATATCCACAGATAAAGCTTCTAACCCGTCGAACTTCTACGGTTTATCTAAAGCGATGGGGGAGAAATTGATTATCCATGCCAATACTTTAAACTCGGCCACAAAGTTTGTTTGTATAAGAGGAGGAAACGTACTTGGTACAAATGGAAGTGTCATTCATGTGTTTAAGAGACAAATACAAGAAAAGGGAAAGGTAGGCATCACCGATCCAAGAATGACAAGATTTTTCTTAACAGTAGAGGAAGCGATCAAATTGGTATTTAAAGCAACTTTTGAAAGTATCGGTGGCGAAACATTTGTAATGAAAATGCCAGCATGTAAAATTACTGACCTCGCTGACTTATTAATTGAAGCATCAGGAAAACCGAATATTGGAACAGAAATTCTTGGAGTAAGACCAGGAGAAAAAATCCATGAACTTTTACTATCAGATTATGAAAGTACAATGACCGTCACTTATGATGATGAATACTATGTTATCCTACCCTCTATCCATATCGATGGTTTGAAGGCTTATTATAAAGATTATCAACCAATTAATCTAGAAGAATATAATTCTGGTCAATCGTTAATGGATAAAGAGGAGCTGAGAAAGATGTTGAAGAAGGGCGGGTTTATTTAAAATGAAATTATTAATTTTGGGAGGGAAGGGCATGGCAGGTCACATGCTTGCCTCCTATTTTCATGCTTATTCCACCTTTGACGTCTACACAACTTCAAGAGAACATTCAGAAAGTGATCATCAACTATATTTAGATGTGACCCGTACAACTGATGTCGAAGAGGTTATAGATAAGGTACAACCGGATATCGTTATAAATTGTGTTGGTATCTTAAACGAGCATGCAAGTGCTAATACAAAGCTTGCCTTTCAAGTGAATAGTCTGCTGCCACAAGCGTTGGCAAGTATTATGGAAAAAAGGGGCGGTCGTCTCATCCATATTAGTACTGACTGTGTGTTTTTAGGCGATAAGGGTGGCTATACTGAAGAAGACATAACAGATGGTACATCTATTTATGCGCAATCGAAGCAATTAGGTGAAGTATCTTCACCTCCCCATTTAACTGTAAGAACATCAATTATAGGTCCGGAGTTAAAGAAGGATGGTATCGGCTTATTCTTATGGTTTATGGAACAAACAGGTACCATAAAAGGTTTCAGTAATGTGTATTGGAATGGCGTAACGACTTTCGAATTAGCGAAAGCGATTCATCAAATGATCAAGGAGGATATACAGGGACTGTATCATCTGGGTATGCATCAAGCTGTTTCTAAATATGAGCTCTTATCTTTAATAAAAGAAGTATTTCACAAAGAAGATGTATCGATCATCTCTGATGATGTAGTAAAGTTAGATCGAACAGTGCAAACGGTAAGGAAAGATTTTTCTTATCCACTACCATCATATAAAGAAATGCTCATTGAGCTTAAAGAAGAGATGGAAAGAATGAAGGAAAGAGAATAATTGTCATCAGCTATAAGGAAAAACTGCACCTCTAATGGTTAGACACATGACCTAACAATTGGAGGTGCAGTTCATCCTTAAATTATGCGGAGGGTTCGTTTGTATGTTTGCCATCTTATTATTTAAAACTTATTCGATTATTCGCATTTAGATTTTTAGCGAATCAAACCGGATTGATCGTTTTTTTGATTCAATTATTCATGCAGTTTTTTCTGTATCGCCTGATGATAGAGGCATAGTACTTGTTTAATGGCATTTGCTAACGACCAGTGATGAGTAGCAAACTCCAATGCGCTTATACCAATACTTTTTCTGACCTTTTCTTCATGTAGTAAGAATGCGATTTTTTCAGCTAGTTTTTTTGAATCTCCTATCGGTGTTAGAAATCCTGTTACGCCATCTTCAATCATTTCAGGTATGCCTCCTACATCACTGGCGATAATAGCTAATCCTGATAGTTGTGCTTCGATAATTGATAAGGGCTGGTTTTCTGAGAGTGTTGGTAAAATGAATAGATCAGTTTGTTGTAATAGAGAGGGGACATCATTTCTTTCTCCTAAAAAGAGAATTTGATTTCTTAAGTGATAATCATTCGTTCGTTTTTGTAGATGCTGTTTTTCTTCGCCATCACCAATGATCCAACAACCCCAGTTATTATTTTGTTCTTTCACATATGACAATGCTGTGATCAAATACTGTACACCTTTTGCTTTAATGAGTCTACCTGTATATATTCATAGTTGTTGTCTTTTTTTTCTTTTTCTAATATGGTTTGCAGGTTTTGCAGCTCGTAATAAGAAATCATCAATATCAAACCCATATTGAAGGATAGTTAGTTGATGACTCTCGATGTGAATATCATTACATAAAATACGTTTCATCCATTCATTAGCTACAATAGTGGTATAACCTGCCCTTTAACCGGTGTATTCTAAATTCTTAAAATACGATAAATTCTCCAATTTTGATGAAGGGTCTTGGAAAAACTGTTCTTTTATTTCTTTTGTCAGGGATCCATGTATAGTTGTAATGAGAGCAGGGTGTTTGAGTTTTAAATGATCAATTGCACGGGCTGCAATAACGTCTTGTTCATGTATGATATGCTTCCAAATCCATTTGAGCAGCTGCCTTCTCATATTCCTTGCTTTGATAAGCGGTATATTTAATAATTTATTCATCAGGCGGAAGTTCTGTATGAGGCGGTGTAATCGGAATATTAATATCTTTATTAATAATAATGACATGACGGTTTTGTGTATTAAACCCCATTAAATCTACCTCATGACCTTCTGCCTCGAGCCCTTTTCTTAACTGATTCATATAATTCCACACTCCCCCTAAGTGAGGAATCGCCCAATACGTAGCTAGAATCTTCATAAAAAAGCTTCTTTACATTAAGTTAGCTTTTGTTTTTCATAAATTGATAGGTTTGTAGTAAGCCCTCGTCGATAGAATGGTGTGGTACCCAATTGAGTTTCTGTTTGATTTTTTCTCGGGAAAGGCAGCTATCTTTTATATCTCCTTGGCGACTTGTAACATATTGTTTCTTTATCGGCTTAGAATGAATATGCGAAAGTTTTTCAATGATTTGATTAACTGAAGTTTTTAAACCTGTGCTCACGTGATAGGTATCATTTGTGATTTGTTTACTAGCAGACACATTTGCAAGAACGATATCGTCGACAAATATAAAATCTCGTGTTTGTTCACCATTCCCGTGGATATTAAGTGATTCCCCGGATAAAATCTTTTGAAGGAAAACAGCAATAACACCACCTTCTCCTTTGGGTGTTTGTCTAGGACCATACACATTGCCATAGCGTAATATCGTATAGGGTAATTGATATAAATGGTGGTAAAGGCGGATATAATTTTCTGCTGCATATTTTGACATACCGTAGTAGGAGATTGGTTGAGTGGGATCTGTTTCGTGAATAATATCCTCCGATGATTCTCCGTATACAGCGGAGGTAGATGAGAATATAAATTGCTTTACTTTTGCTTGTACACTAGCTTCTAGTAGATTGATTGTACCTACGATATTAATATCTGCATCTGTAGTTGGATATTTGATTGATTTTGTTACATCTGCTTGAGCAGCAAGATGGAAAACAAGCTCAGGTTTTATGGTAGAAAAATGCTGCTTTATTTTGTCACTTCTTATATCACAATCAAGAACGATTGACTCAGGGTGGAGATATTTTTGTGTACTAGATGAAAAGTTATCAATCACATATACTTTTGCCCCTTCTTTTATAAAATAGTCCACTAAATGTGAACCAATAAATCCTGCTCCTCCACTAATAACAATATTCATGATTGTTCCTCCCTAAATTTGCTTTGTCTTCAAGGCTTTTTGGTAAACGGCAATAACACGATCAATGGCTGGGCCTAAACGCCAGTAATCATCTGCGAAATGTTTGGCACGCATCCCGAGATTATTTAAGAATGCTGGCTCTTGTAAGAGATAAGCAATCGTTTCATAAAGGGGGTAGGCGTTTTTTGGAGGTACTAGCATGCCTGTCATACCATGTTGAATCATCTCGGGGACACCACCGACTTGACTAGCGATAATGGCTTTCCCAGAAAGTTGTGCTTCAATAACAGATAAAGGTTGGTTCTCAATTAACGTTGGTAAAATAAGCATATCTGACTGTTGCAATAAGGCAGGGATATCATCTCGTTGCCCTAGAAAGACAATATCTTTCTCTAGTCGCGCTTCTTTAACAAGTTTTTTCAATTCGTTTTCTTCAGGGCCGCTCCCTACAAGCCAACATACCCAATCATGTCTTGTTTTCTTAAGCATTGAAAGTGCTTCAATGAGAAACCTAACCCCTTTGAACGGTGTGAACCTACCTGTGAAAATGATCACTTTTTTATTGCGTGGTTTTTTCATATTGGTCGTTTCCTTCGCGCTAGCAGTAAAAGCTTCAATATCATAGCCGTAGTGTAAAATGTTTAATTGCTGACTCGATACATCGAATTGGGAGATCAATTTTTCATACATCCATCGGTTTGCCACAATAGTACAGTCGCTAGCTTCAGCTCCTTGTTTTTCGAGTTGACAGAAATATTGAACACCTTCTATGGAGCGATTTTCTATTTGCCCATGATAATGGGCATCAATAATTTCTTGAGCTACACATCCATGCATGGTAGTAACTGTTGCCGTTTGAGGGTGTTTTAATCGATTGACCGCTATAGAAGAGAAAATATCCTGGGCATGTATGACATTATATTCGCTAAGGTCAATTTGTTTGAAACAATTTATATATATGTCTAATAAGGAAGAATAAGAGCCAATAATGGGATCATTACTCTCAGCCATAGGTGGTTGTCCAGCGGGCGTAGGGATAAAAATATTACGATTAATGACCGCAAGTGCTTTATGGCCTTGAGTAAAACCAATGATATCTACTGTATGACCAAGTAGTTCATACCTATTCTTTAGTTGGTTCATATATTTCCATACGCCCCCAACATGCGGAATTTGCCAAAAGGTTGCAAATAAAATCCTCATATGTTCCTCTCCTTTTTGATTGTCCACATACTATGTATATGCAGTGCGCTATAATCGGTTATAGACGGGTATACCAGCTAAATATCTTAAATAGAAAGGCTTTTTTCAAATTAAAACGCGGACAAAATATGATAAAAACATATATTGTCCGTGTTTTGCGTCATTCAGAAATTAATCAGAATAGGCTGCTGCATAAAATGTTTCTGGTCCTGTTCGTGTTGGAAATAATACAACTCCGCCTCCTACATTGATTGTTGCGCGATAAATTGGAAAAGTCGTTGTAGCAATGGGGTTGTAATCGGCACCATTGAAAGATAAGACAGTAGTTGAAGCTACTCCAAGACCTGCAACTGCTAATGTTTGTGTGGCTGAATAAATAAGTGTTGGGGTACCGTTCACCACACGATATACGTTTACGACAATCGGTGTTAACACTGTAGCTAATGAAGTGAAGGCGGCACTGATAGAAAATGTTACACGTGGATTAGCACCAGCACCTGCTAAATTCAAGCCTAATGTACCGAATAATGCTGGTGTAGCTGTTACAGGTATACTAATCTGACCATTTGCTGTTGAGTTTTGTGAACTTTGTGAATCTAAAAATGTTCCCAATATGTTCACCTCCTTTGCTTGTCAGTTAGTAATACATTATGTGAATGAAGTGCGAGGTGCTTGGACAAGTTTCACCATTTTTTTACGATTTGAGCCCGAAACAAATAGACAAACTCTTCATATGCTATTTAGTAAGTTGTTCGAATTGGAGAGTGAGAGGGGCAATATGGGTAAAGGGAAAACGGTCCTTATTACTGGTGCTGGTGGGTTTACGGGTCGGCATGCATGTGATTTCTTTCATAATCAAGGTTATCAAGTATATGCATTAATGAGGAATCAGCCAATATTATCATTACCATATAAGGTAATCATTTGTGATTTATTATCGCTTGAACAAATTGAAGAAGCAGTAAATGTCAGTAAGCCTGATTATATTTTACATTTAGCTGGGAGATGTAGTGTTTCTGATTCATGGGAACATCCAGTAGATGTATTAAGTGTTAATACGATGGCAACAGCCAAATTAATAGACGAAGCTAGAAAGCATGTGAAACACTGTCGCATTCTTATACCGGGTTCTGCCTTAGAGTTTGAACCCAATCAAATAGACACACTGAAAAACCCTTATAGTCTTAGCAAAACGATACAAGTCATACTGGCAAAGTCCTGGATTCAGCTCTTTGAAAGCCAAGTCATCTTAGCTAAACCCACGAATTTAATTGGGCCAGGAAATTCGACGGGGATTTGTGCCATTTTAGGTCAACGAATTGCAGAAATAGAAACAAAGCATTCTTATAATAAGGAAGAAGCGATAGAGATTGCTGTCAATGCTAAAAGAGATTTTCTCGATGTAAGAGATGCAATAAAAGCTTACGAATTGTTGTTAAGAAAAGGAAAAGTTGGAGAAGTGTACGAGATTTGTTCTGAAACATCTTACACACTCCTTGAAGTGATGGCTATTTACAAATCTCTTACAAATGAAAATATTCATATTGAAGAAGTGGAAGAGTTACGACCATCTTATGTATCATCAATGAGTGCACAAAGATTAAGAGAATTAGGTTGGGTGAGAGACTACACGTTAAAAGAATCTTTAAATGATGTGTTAACTCACTTTAGGAATAAGATAAAGAAGGACGTGTAAATATGGAGCCACTAGTTTCGGTCGTTATTCCTTTTTATAATTGCCAATATGTCGATCAAGCAATTGAAAGTGTATTACAACAAACGTATAAAAATATAGAATTAATTGTTGTCGATGATGGTTCAACTGAATACGTACACTTAGTGCAAGCGTATAAAGATAAACTAACCTATATTTATCAAAGAAATAAAGGAACAGCAGCTGCATTAAATACGGGAATTAAAGCTGCTAAAGGTAAATATATTGCCTGGTTAAGTGCCGATGATTTATTTGAACATGAAAAGATTGAAAAACAAGTAGATTTTATGGAAGATCGTCTAGTGGATATGAGTTTTACAAACTATGATATCATCAACGAAAATAATGAAGTTGTGATGAAAAACTTAACGATTAATTTTCTATCTACCAATCATATTTATGAAACATTTTTATACTACAACCCTGTAAATGGATGCACAGTTATGATAAAGAAAGATGTATTTAATGAAGTGGGCTATTTCAATACTCTATATAAATTCACTCAAGACTATGATATGTGGTTAAGAGTAGTCCTTGCCAAAACTTCAATAGCATTTATAAATGAAAGTCTAACAAAATATCGCTCTCATAGTAATTCAACATCAGCTAAAAATCAGCCGGCAATGAAAATGGAAATACGTAAACTCGAAGCCATTTATCGTAGAAAATTAAGGAAACTATTAAAAAAGTGGATATGAAATAATACTAGTTTTTATAAAATAGTGATCTGGATGAATACATGCCAAATGAACACTCTGAATATGGAGTGTTTCTTTTTTTGCATAATACTTTGTGCGTTCTAATTGTAAAACTGATAGAGATCCTTAAAAAAATGATTGCCGATTAGGTAAACCCAAAGGCGAATACACAATGGAAGTTAAGATTCCGAGTTATACCAATAGAGTAAAAACAGAATTGAGCAGTGTAATGTACTGCTCAATTCATTTCCTAATGTATGATTATTACAATCTACTTGTTTCAATTCCTTAAAGAGGCTACTGAATAAATAAAATAGTTAAATGAGTAGTTGCAACGTATTCCTTATAAGATGACATGACGTTTCAATTAGAAAACAACAGCATAGTAAAAGATTTGCTATGAGAATTTTTTAGTTGTTTTTCCGTCATAGAACATATTTCAGTTACTTACTGGTAATGTACTTGTCATCATTTTCTTGAAATTCTGAGCATAAAGCGAGGGGGCAAAGTTCGTTTTTACATGGGATACTGCGTTATTAATAATTGTCTGTCTGAGCGTCTGGTTTTGAATTAGCTCTATTCCTTCTTTAACAGCTTCTTTTGGGTTGCCAATATCATAGTATTTACCGGTAACATTATGAGTGACAGCTGTTCTTATACCGCTAGAATCAGTTGTGAGTATTGGGCATCTACAGCTCATCGCTTCTAATGCTGTTAAGGGGGCACCTTCTATTTTTGAGGTCGAACAAAGAAATCCACCAGAATCACTAATCATGGAAAAGTAGTCAGCCATTTTCTCATTAGGAATATTCGGTAATAAATTGATGTTTTTTTCTAAATGGTACTTTTTCATCGTCTTTAAAAAATTCTCTCTATCTTTAGGGAAAGATAGTGTTGGATCTTCAAAAAGGTAGACTTGTAGCTGATTACGTAGTTTCCTTTTTAGTAGAAAACAAATGTTCAAAAATTCCTGCCAGTTTTTATTATCCTCGATCCGACCAACCCAACCAATAATTGGTTGGACAAAACTTTTGCCAGTCGCTTTATAGTTAAAGTGACTGCAGTCAAAGCAATTATTAAATTCATACTTAGGAACATTTGGGAACATCTCACTTAATAATGTGGAAATATGGGGAGTTCTTGGATTAAGAAAACCATCAATATCATTCTCTGCTAATGTTTTACCGATAGAAAAACCATATCTTGTTTGTTGTATCGACCCATAACCTTGGATTTCAACATAGATTTTACCATTGTACCCACTTTTTTTGATAGCAGGCACCATTTTAAAATCGGAAGTAATGACAATGGCGTCATATTGATGTTTCTTTATAAGGGTAATAATTTCTTCTTCATCACTTTTAATAAATACAGGATTATAGTGTTCATTTATATAATTTCTACGGTTTTCATAATATAGAAAATGACAAGTGATTCCTACCTCCTTTAAAGCAATACTTCTTTGTCGATTTAAGGTTTCGACTCCTCCACTTGGTACATAGAATATAAATAATACTTTCAAGATGTACTCCTCCTATCACATTTATCCTCTAATACTATAAATATGCTTAAGTCTCACATGTGGTTTGGACAATACGTCTAGAAAGAAAGAACGGAGTGCATTTAATTTATGGATAAAGTTTCAGTAGTCATCCCTTTTTATAATTGCCGGTATATTGATGAGGCAATTGAAAGTCTGCTTGCACAGACATATGGAAATATCGAGATTATTGTCATCGATGATGGGTCCACATTACATCTTGATAAACTTGAACCATATAAAAAACAGGTTACTTATGTAAGGAAGGAAAATGGAGGCACAGCTACAGCTCTCAATGCTGGCATTCAAATCGCAACAGGTAAATATTTTTGTTGGCTTAGTGCCGATGATAGCTATAAGCCAACAAAAATAGAAAAACAAGTAAAGTATATGGAAACATATGGTGTAAGAGCTTGTTATACCGGCTGTGAGACAATTGGGAAGAGTGATTCACAGATAGATGCTTATTTTAATCAAACCTATTCATTGAGAAGTCACTTTTTAAAAGCTTTATTAAATATATGTTTTATTCACGGTTGTACAGTTATGCTGCGTATGGATTTATTACGCGAAGTTGGTCCATTTGATGTTAGTTATCGATATACACATGATTATGAGATGTGGTTGCGGGTTGGCCTAAGTGAGGAATTTCACTATCTTACTGAAAAGTTAGTGAATTATCGTGTGCATGAAGAAATGGGGACAGTGCATCATCAAAGAGAAATAAAGCAAGAGGTTCTCTTCATAAAGAGGCAGTATCGAAATCATGTATTAAAAAAAATCTCAGAGCTAAGAAGGGGTGGGCATTAGGAAGAAAATATACCTGCCGTCAAACAATATGTTTTGGCAGGTAGGGTTATATCAATTACACTCAGGATTGATCCTTTAACCAACTAGTTCTGACAGTAAATAATAATAAAGTAAGTCGTAAGTTTGGCGAATACTCTTTTCATGCGTGCGCTCAAAAGCGTGAGAAGAATCGATTCCTGGTCCGATTAATCCGTGAATAATATCAAATCCAGCTCTAATCGCGGCAGATGCATCGGAACCGTAGTATGGATAAATATCCACTTTATAACCGATTTGATGTTCTTCTGCCAGAGCGACTAAATGTTTACGCAATTGATAATGATAAGGCCCACTAGAATCCTTCGCACAGATAGAAACCGTATATTCATCAGTTGCCTGTCCATCACCGATCGCTCCCATATCCACAGCTAAATATTCTACTGTTTCGTCAGTGATATTTGAATTGCCTCCATAACCAATTTCTTCATTATTTGAAATGAGGAAATGAGTTGTATAAGGTAATTCAATACGAGTAGTAGTGATATCTTTCATTAACTGCAGTAAAATAGCTACACTTGCTTTATCATCTAAATGTCTAGATTTGATAAATCCAGCGTTGGTTATTTCCACTCGTGGATCAAATGAAACAAAATCTCCTACGGCAATTCCTAGTTTTTTAACGTCTTCAATGGAGTGTATTTCTTCATCTAAACGTACTTCCATATTATTTATATTTCTTTCCGCTGTACCGGCATCTTTATATACGTGAACAGAGGTCTGATGCATGAGAATCGTCCCAGTATATTTTTTTCCATCTGACGTTTCTATTTGACAGTACTCACCTTCAATAGAGTTATAACGAAACCCACCGATTAGATCAATTTTTAATCTGCCACTCGGCTTAATTTCCTTTACAATGGCTCCTAATGTATCCACATGTGCAGTTAACATCCTATGTTGGGAATCGTCTTTGCCAGTAATTGTTGCGATAAGAGCACCTTTGCGATTTTTTCTTGTTTGTACGCCAAGTTCATGCAAATATTCCTCAACGAATGAAATTACTTCATATGTATTCCCTGATGGACTAGGGATGGAAACTAAATCTTTTAATAATTGCAGTGTTTCTTTCGTTTGAAAGTGAGTCAAATTTGTGAGCCTCCTATATGTTTAATTGTCTATTATTATACGCCTTTTTAGTGTGTCTGAACATGCCAGGCATTTTATTGTTTTTGTGATTGATATTCTCTTTTTTTAAGCTCTTGTATGGCAAGTATTTTTAGTGAAAGAATTTCTTCATCACTAAAATGCTTATTAACGGTGTCCATTAATTTTTCCTTATCTTTCTCCGTTAACCCATGTTTTAGTTTTGTAGAAAGATCCTTGATGTCTTGATTGCTGAAGGTTTGTGTTACTTTAGTCATGGCTTCTGATCTCGTTTTGATCGGTAAGTCCGTTTTACTTAAGTTCATTGTTGCAATCTCGTCTTTTTCATTGATATATGACAGGATTGTAGGGTCGTTTAATAATTTTTGCATGTCTTCTTCTTGCAGCGTGTCAGCCAGTTTTGAAGCTGCTTGATAGGTGACTCCCTCTAGCACCGCAAAATAAATAAGTATAGCGGTGAAAACCGTTGTTAAACTTATGAAAGAAATAAATATGATTTTCTTTCTAGACATAGAGAGCTTGCACCTCCTTTTTTTCTTTTAGCATATTTTAACATTAATTGAGGATGTTCACGTACAAATTAGTTAAATCTTTTGTGATTTTCGCAATGTTAAAATCTTTTAATAATGCTTGACGAATTTCTTTCATTTCTACAAGTTTTTTTTCATGAGTCATCAATTGGAAGATGTCATTTTTGATATTCCGTTGATGAATAGGTTGATCTGCATGATGATCAGCAAAATGACCATATTTCATTTTTTCCCAGTTTTCTTTTGTCACAATTCCACTATAACCTTTTGCTCCTGCTGCTATAACAGGAACTTCGCAGCATATCGCTTCCATTGCTGTTCTTCCGGTTCCTACAACCGCATTAACGGAATAGTAAAAGGGGCGTAAATCTTGTTGTGAGCCTAATAAATGAACGTACGGTGTAGCTCTTTTCCGATTCATCGCTTTAATCATATTATGAATTTGTTTCGTTCTAAAACCTTCCCCAGCAACAAGTGCATATAGGTTTGGTTGTCTCAATTCTTCAATGGCTTTTAACAGACGCATGCAAATATCTGCTTTATCAAATTCGAGCCGGCTGGCATAAAAGACAACAAATCCTGTTTCTGGGATATGAAGGTTTTTTCTTGCAGTTAGATCAGATTGATAAAAATAATCATTTCCATCAAGGCCATTGGGAATGAAGGTAGATGTCAGATTATATTGATGAACCAATTGCTCTTGAACGAATTGGCTAACAGTAATGATTTGGTTACATTTTGGAAGTATTTTTAATAACTCGTCTTTTCGGTTATATAGACCATGAAGAGTGTAGACATAGGGGATGTTATGTTTTTGTGCCATATGAAGGAATAAAATACCTGAATATACTTGATGACAATGAATGAGATCAATTTGATGGTTATGAATGATTTCTTCTATTTTTGCTTCTAATTCATTAGATTTTTTGTCAAAGGTGGTCGGGATATTAACCTCATAGACAGGAATGTTCTCATGCTTAAAATTGTCCCCTAATACGCCGGGTCTCCCGATGACAATAATCGTATAACCCATGGCTTTTAATGCTTTACTAATTGTAAATATATAAGTTACTGTTCCGTTTGCTCCTAAGTGATCAGCTACCATTAATATGGATTTCATCTTAACACTTCCAATCATGTTTTTTTTACATTATATGTGGATTGTTTAAGGAATTGTTAGAAAAAAGGCGTTTGTACTGGGAAACTCGTCCATTCAGTTTGAGGAAAACGACATAAGATAGTTAGTGATTAAGGAGTGAAGGGAGGGTATTACAATATGTTATGTACTGACTCTAAGAAGAAACATCGTTACCAAGGTGGTAAGGAAAAAGAATGGTTAGAGGGTTGTGAAAAACCATCTCATAACAATGACTGTGGTGATGACTTCTGTAATTTTGAAGGACTAAGAAATGAATTAAAACGCTTAGTCGGCACTTTTGTAGAAATTGAAACAACAGGTGGTCCAGTAGAAGGTGTATTAGCAGCAGTGAGAAAAGACTATGTTGTTGTTACTGATGGTACTTCAACTTTCTTTGTTCCATTTAGAAATATTCAATCAGTTATTAATTTAGGATAAGGAGGGTTTATATTGTCTAGAGGGTTTTCTGGATTAGCACCAACTATTGCAGAAGAGCTAGAAGGTTACATCGGACGTACAATCACTGTAGTAAGTAACTTTTCTTCTCAAACAGGCGTCCTTTTACGCGTAGATGAAGGTTCACTTGTGTTAGCACGTGTCGTATCTGGTTATTATTCAAATGAAACGGACGAGATTATTATTCCGTTATGTAATGTGAGTTATGTAGAGTTACCAGTAGTTTAATGATGACTTAAAGCCTTCGAAGGTCTTTACCTTTGAAGGCTTTCTCATTTTTATTTATGTAGCAGGACGATATCAAAAAGCTGCATTTTTGAAACTTTATTATTTTTGTCTTCGTCTTCAATAGGAGCAAGCTTATATCATATTACATTTTTATTTATAAAAGAACGTGAAAGAGGTTTTATCATGGAAGAAAGTAACAATAAATATATTTCATTTCATACGATTTTTCTCATTGCATTAAGTAGTTTTGTTATGAAGCTCTTGATTACATATAACACACAGTTTGGAATGGATATTGAGCTGGGAACGCAAATGATTATATTAGCTACACATATTTTAAGTTCTGCTAGCTTATTTTTTATCTTGTATATATTTAATAAACGTAAACAAATGATTTATTTACTTATCATGGATCTTCTTTTAACCATTCTTCTTTATGCAAATGTTGTATACTATCGATTCTTCAATGATTTCATTACAATACCAGTCTTAATGCAAACAAGAACAAATGGGGGGCAATTAAGTAATAGTGCCTTAGTTCTCATGCAGCCAATAGATATTCTCTTTTTTATAGATTTGATCGTGTTGGTCGTCCTTTTGACCGTATTTAAAGTTAAGGTTGTTGGAAATCGAAGCATGAAAATGGCATTGATAGGCCTTTTCATAGGAGTAATGATGGTTATAGGAAATGTCATTTTAGCAGAAAATGATCGACCAGGGTTATTTCAGCGCTCATTTGATCGCGCCTATTTAGTCAAGTATTTAGGGTTATACAATTTCACACTTTTTGACATTTATCAAAATATACATGCGACGAGTGAAAGAGCAATGGCAGATAGCGGAGATGTGGTGAAGATTAAAAAAGAAATTCAAGATCGCTATGTTTCGCCTTCTAAGGATTATTTTCAATTGGCGCAAAATCGCAATGTGATAGTAGTCTCAATGGAATCATTACAAGATTTTGTAATCAATACGAAAATAGAAGGGAAGGAAGTCACACCTTTTCTCAATTCTTTAGTAGAAGATGAGGAGACGTTTTATTTCGATCAAATCTATAATCAAACGGGTCAAGGTAAAACATCGGATGCTGAGTTCATTCTTGATAATTCTTTATATGGCATGCCGCAAGGGTCGGCCTATGTAAATAAAGCGCAAAATACCTTTCAATCTACACCAGGAATATTAAAGGAATATGGTTATACATCTGCTTCCTTTCATGGGAATTATCAAACATTTTGGAATCGGAATGAAATGTATCGTTCTCAAGGCTATGACCGTTTCTATGATGCATCATATTATGATATGAATGAGAGAAATACGAAGAATTATGGATTGAAAGATAAACCTTTTTTTGAAGAGTCGATGCCAATATTAGAGGAATTACCTGAACCTTTTTACGCAAAATTTATTACATTATCCAATCATTTTCCTTTTGAAATGGACGAATGGGATACAAATTTCCCACAAGCTAATACAAATGATAAGGTTGTTAATCAGTATTTCCAATCGGCAAATTACCTAGATTCCGCATTATCTAAGTTTTTCACAGATTTGAAAAAGAGTGGTCTATATGACCGTTCTATTATTGTCCTTTATGGTGATCACTACGGAATTTCAGAGAATCATAATGAAGCGATGGCAGAGATTATCGGCAAAGAAATTACACCAATCGAAAGTCTAAAATTACAACAAGTCCCCGTTTTTATTCATATCCCTGGAGTGAAAACAGGAGATTATCCTCAACCTATCGGCGGACAATTAGATATTAGGCCTACACTTCTACATTTATTAGGGGTTGAAACCAATCATTATTTAGGTTTAGGAACAGATTTATTAGCCAAAGGTCATATCGAACTTACGCCATTGCGAAATGGTGATTTTGTCTCGAATGATATAAGTATGATTAATCGGCGTTTTTATGATAGTAAAAGCGGGAAAATGATACCGTATGAGGAGGAATTTGATCAACTGACACAAGCTGCAAGAGAAAAACTTGATCTTTCAGATGAAATATTAACAAAAGATTTATTAAGGTTTTATCATCCAGCAGGGTTTACCCCTATCAATCGTGAGGACTATCACTATGTTCAAGACGGTGAAGTGGAAAGTTAAAGTATTGAATGTGGACTTCGGGTTAAAATATAGCAAACAACTTATAATCAATGTTATACTTCATACATTGAGAAATTGATTAAGGGGGATAAAAGATGAGCGAATGCAAATTGGATCACACAATGACTGATGTAAAAAATAAGTATATAGATCAGCAATCGTATTTGCCTAAGGATTTGCATGCAAAGTTCGACCTTTTTTTCCAAGAAGAACATAGCCAAGAAATCCTAAACGATGTATTTCACTTATTAAAGAAATACGATTTAGCTGATGAAGAGGAGCAAGAAACGAGAAATAATCGTCTTCATTTGGTCTTAAGAAATGTTTGATGATAAAGCGAGAGGACTTTTGTTCTTTCGCTTTTCATTTGTTGTTGGGCAGATGCATGTAAAATGAAAAAACTTAGTGGTGATATTGATTTAAAGCATTTCAATGTCGCACTCATAGAATTAGCCCAAGCTGAGAGCTTCACAAAAATAAAGAAATCAGGTCTCCACAAGGCTATATTATCTCCTTCAGAGAAGAGTCCAAAACGATGAGTTGTCAATAGGAAAGGCAAATGCCCTCTTCTTTCTCAAGCGAAAGAGGGTATAATCTTCTGTCTTTTAAACTTGCACAAAGGTATTTTAGACTTGCGGATTTTTATTTGTTCTTAGTTTATCGTACTTTTGAACGTTATTACAAAAAAATTGTATGCATTAAAAAAATATTTTAATTATAGTTTATGTGTGTTATGATGATTAGGATTTGAAATACAACCATTTTGAAAACGGTTTCATTCGAAGAGTATAGGATGTGACAAAGATGAAAAAGAAGGATCAACATATATTTGACTTTGCTATTAGAACGGCTGATATGCTTGTAAAAATGTTTGGCCCTCATTGTGAAGTAGGTGTTCATGATTTCTCGGATTTTAAGAAATCGCTTATACATCTTGCCGGTAATGTAACTGGTCGTTCAATTGGTGCTCCAATTACGGATTTAGTTTTGAACGAATTAGCAAAGGGTAACTATGAAGCAGAGGATCTTGCCAACTATAAAACGCAGACACCAAAAGGAAATGTAATGAAATCATCGACCGTTTTCTTACGTGATGAACATAATAAAATTATTGGCGCGCTATGTATGAACTACGACATAAGCTTGATGATGCAATTTGGTGGTGTCCTTGAAACGTTAACAAACTTTAATGAAGAAGATACAAAGGATGAAACTTTCTTTACATCCGTACAGGATATTGTTCACGAAATGGTGGAACAAGTCCTTCAACCGTATAAAAAAGCACCTGCAAGTATGACGATTGATGAAAAAATTGAGGCAGTGAAAAAGTTAGAGGAAAAAGGGACCTTCTTAATTAAAGGAGCCAATGAATATGTTGCTTCTATTTTAGGAGTTTCTAAGTTTACTATTTATAATTATTTACAAAAAATAAAAGTGATGAATGAGAATGAGAACGAAAACACGCATGAGTATGTTTAAGATAAAGAGTCAGTTAATGATAAAGGAGCATAATATATGAAATATAGATCAGCATTTGATATTATCGGCCCAGTTATGATCGGACCTTCTAGCTCACATACAGCTGGGGCTGCTCGGATTGGAAGGGTAGCTCGGACCTTATTTGGCAGGCAGCCAACGAAGGCGGAAATATATCTTTATGGTTCATTTGCGAAAACGTATAAGGGACATGGAACAGATGTGGCAATTGTAGGGGGAATTCTTGATTACGATACGTTTGATGAACGCATCCCTGGATCGCTTCAATTAGCCGAGCAACTGGGAATGGAAATCGTGTTTTCTGTTGAAGAAGCAGTTGTTGATCATCCAAATAC
The DNA here is from genome assembly GCF_020171845.1 of Cytobacillus kochii. Lineage (GTDB taxonomy): Bacteria > Bacillota > Bacilli > Bacillales > Cytobacillaceae > Cytobacillus > Cytobacillus kochii. Next base: position 176,852 of record NZ_JAIVAM010000004.1, read on the forward strand.
TGTGCGCATTAAATTGTTTGATGATGATAAAGAAATGGAGCTCGTTGGTATTTCCATTGGTGGAGGCTCTATTGAAATAATTGAATTAAATTCATTTGCGCTCAAACTTACAGGTGAACATCCTGCTATCTTAGTGGTCCATAATGACCAATTTGGTGTAATTTCAAAAGTTACTTACCTTTTAGCACAACATGAAATAAACATCGGTCATATGGAAGTGTCAAGAAAAGAAAAAGGGAAAATGGCATTAATGGTCATTGAAGTAGACCAAAATATTGATCAAAACTTAATGGACGAAATTGCTCAGTTACCACATATCACTCAAGTCATCAAGATGGTGGATTAATGACAGCATGTAGGAGGGATGTATATGTTATTTAAGAACGCGGCAGAATTAGTAGAATTAGCAGAAAGAGAGCAAATCAAAATTGCAGAAGTGATGATTCGTCAAGAAGTTAAAGTATCAGGGCGCACACGTGAAGATATTATTGCCCAAATGGATCGTAATCTTACCGTTATGGAACAAGCAGTAGAGAGAGGTTTAAATGGTGTAACTTCTGTTTCTGGGTTAACAGGAGGAGACGCGGTTTTATTACAAAAATATATAAAAAGTGGAAAAGCACTTTCTGGTCATACACTGCTAGATGCTGTTAGCAAAGCTGTTGCTACAAATGAAGTAAATGCAGCAATGGGAACTATTTGTGCCACACCAACAGCGGGTTCCGCAGGCGTTGTACCTGGAACGCTGTTTGCCGTTAAGGATGTACTTAATCCAACAAGAGAGGAAATGATTGAATTCTTATTTACATCCGCAGCTTTTGGCTTTATTGTTGCCAATAATGCATCCATTTCCGGAGCAGCTGGTGGCTGCCAAGCAGAGGTGGGGTCAGCGAGTGGGATGGCAGCTGCAGCTATTACAGAAATGGCAGGCGGTTCACCTTCTCAAGCAGCACATGCGATGGCGATTACTTTAAAAAATATGCTCGGTTTAGTATGTGATCCTGTAGCTGGATTGGTAGAAGTCCCTTGTGTGAAAAGAAACGCAATGGGTGCTTCAAATGCGATGACAGCAGCAGACATGGCATTAGCAGGGATCACAAGTAGAATTCCATGTGATGAAGTGATTGATGCCATGTACCGAATTGGTCAAACGATGCCTTCTGCGTTAAGAGAAACGGCTGAAGGTGGGTTAGCGGCCACACCAACAGGTAGAAGATTAGAAAAAGAGATTTTTGGGAACAAAGCTAAAGCAGTTAAATAATATGATAGAGCACTTTAAATAAACATTCTTGTCTCGTGTCTATACGATTCAAGAGCGTTTATTTTTTTGTTTGTTTAGCAGCAGTATGGCTAATAAGGAATGAGATGTGGGAGAAAGAAGTAGAGCAAAGATCGCTAGGTACTCTTTTTATCAAAATCAAATGAAAAAGTCTTAGGAGTGCTTATCATTCAATACGATATTCGTACCCATGTTCATCTTTTGCACAGATTACAATGAAGTACACGCATAGATAGCATAAGAGAAGACCACTACAAAAGTGGTCTAATGTAAAATGGATTACAAAGGTGGTTGACGCTGGTGTATTTTGTCTATTATCCTCGTTCCCAAAACCTTTGTTTACCTACATTTTGTATATAAGTTTTAAAAGGGCCGTTTGTGATTGTTACTCCAGGTTTATTAATAATTCCAACTTCTTGGATTAAGTACATACCACTTCGAGAAGAGCCAATCGGTTTATAATGATTAAATTGTTCAATTATATAGCTCTTTGCTTTTTGATTAAAGTGAGGTGTAGCTCCTCTTCCAGATACGACAAATAGGCTGTCATAAACCAGGGGAGAACCTGTTAAAAAGGAATCGTCGACTTGAAGCGTACTACCATCAGTTCCATTCAATGTTTCCTGTGTTTCACTAATAATGAACGGGCGAGTTTTTGCAGCGAGCAGCTGTTGTAATAATGGACGTACAATAGCTGCATCATATTGGTCAGCTACGATGATTCCCACCTTTAACGTAGCTGGAGAAAAAGTGGTGTTTGCCATACTAAGTGCTTTAGAGGACGCAGTTTCTGATGATTCTTTCACATTTGGTGGCTGGATACCAATTTTATGTGCCACGGATGTGGCCAGATCGTGGCTAATATGACCAATAAGGTTGACTACATTTTGCCTGACCATTTTACTTTTTACTTTACCTAATTCAAAGCTAAAAGCTAAGAAAATATGATTCCTTTCAACATCACTCATACTATTCCAAAATAACCTCGCCTGAGAAAAGTGGTCTGTAAAACTTGGAGCAGTCTTTCGAACTTTCATGCCTTCAACTTCAGAAGGGTATGTGAGAAACCCGCCTCTTGCTGGGGGTACTTCATAAGGTGTATTGTTTTGCAAGGAATTATTGTGATAAGCGACTTTGTCCTTATCGATAATATATCTGGCTGCACCGTCTCGTTGGTTGTTATGAAATGGACAAACAGGACGATTAATAGGAATTTGTTGAAAATTTGTTCCTACACGATATATTTGTGTATCTGAATAGGAAAAAATACGCGTTTGTAGTAGGGGGTCATTAGAGAAGTCAATACCACGGACGATACTACCAGGGTGAAGAGCAACTTGTTCTGTTTCGGCAAAAACATTATCAACATTTCGATTCAATGTCATTTTACCTATTTTCCGTACGGGAACAAGCTCTTCTGGCCATAATTTAGTCGCATCTAGAATATCAAAGTCGAATTTAAATTCGTCTTCTTCATTAATGACTTGTATGCCTAATTCATACTCAGCAAAATGACCTTCTTCGATATTTTCCCATAAATCTCTGCGGTGAAAATCGGCATCTGCTCCGCCAAGTTTTTGTGCTTCATCCCAAATTAACGAGTGCAGTCCAAGTACAGGCTTCCAATGAAATTTAACAAATCTCGCTTCGTTATTTTTATTAACCAGTCTAAATGTATGGACGCCGAAGCCCTCCATCGTTCTAAAACTACGGGGAATGGTTCGGTCGGACATAATCCACATCATCATTGCTGCAGATTCTTCATTGCTCGAAATGAAATCCCAAAAAGTGTCATGAGCTGTTTGACCTTGTGGAATTTCATTATGCGGTTCTGGTTTTACTGCATGAATGAGATCTGGAAATTTAATCCCGTCTTGAATAAAGAAGATGGGAATATTATTCCCTACCAGGTCAAAATTGCCTTCTTCTGTATAAAATTTTGTCGCAAATCCCCGCACATCTCGGTTCGTTTCATTTACCCCTCTAGAGCCCACCACCTGAGAAAAACGGACGAATACAGGTGTTTCTAAACTAGGATCTTGAAGAAAATGAGCCATTGTTATATCTTCTAACGATTCATATACGCGAAAAACCCCATGTGCAGCAAATCCCCTCGCGTGAACTACTCTCTCAGGAATACGCTCTCTATCAAAATGAGCCATTTTATCCTGAAATATAAAATCCTCCATCAAGGTGGGACCGCGTTCACCAGCTGTTAGAGTATTTTCGTCATTCGCAATTTTTACCCCTTCATTAGTTGTTAACGGTTGATTTTTATTTTCACGTATGAATGCTTCTAATTGTTTCGTTTTTTTATTTTCTGGCTTTTTGCCTTCTCGCTCCACTACAGTCACCTCCATTATCAAAGGTATGATGACGGTAATAAAGTATGTATAAAATTTTATGATATACGCTTTTGATGATCTTTTACGGCAATTAAAATCCCCTTGTTAATCCAATAATTGAAGTTCTCTGGCGGGAAAACACCACGCCTTTGTGAAGATCCCATTTCAATAATAATACTACTATCACTTACATCCAAAACCTTCAAAGATTTTGACAAACATAAGTTAGGTAAAAAACCATCTTTAATTTTAAACTCCATATTCTTTTTAATAGCCATCTAGATTCGCCTCCATTTGACATGATGAATTAATGCGATAGACTAGGCTTTCATTCGCCTTATCATCTTGGGTAATATAGAACTTTATGTAAATCGTATAGTAAAAACCTTTTAAATGATTATTTTCCTTTGCTATACACTTGAATTGTTCAATTATAATGTAACCAATTTTCATGAGGTTTATCCTTTTTTAAGAGTATTTCAGCAATGATGAAGAATAATAGAGAACAATGTTGTTGGTTTAAAAAATGAAAGGAGCAATAAGATATGGAATTTCCAATAATACATACAAATTTTTGGGATGCTATCATCGCTATTCCCATATTGATGATTCTTACGCAAGTGTTAAAATATTTTCTAGGAATTAGTAAACCTTATGTGCCGACAGTGGCTATACTTATTGGGTTAATTGTATCAATATTTATAAGTCATAGAGGGGATCTCATTGCAGGTGTCTTTATGGGTTACTTTTACGGTTATGGGGCTATTGGTAGTTACGCTTCCCTTAAAACATCTTTGCTTTATTTTAGAAATAAAAAATAATGCAAAAGAGCAAAAAGTTATTAAAACGAAAACACGAACAAATTTCCATTTGTCCGCGTTTATAAAGGATATCATTCCGTTTTATTTGGCGTATGTGTCATAAATTGCATCCTTTCATTAAACATTGTTGGATAGGATAGGAATCCAAGTATAATACTCGTGATAACAGCAGAAGAAAGCAACATAAACAGAATCAACAATTGAAACATGACAGCCTGCACAGGATCAGCGCCTGCGATTATTTGTCCACTCATCATCCCAGGCAGTTGTACAAGCCCAATTGTTTTTTGACTTTCTATTGTCGGTATTGTACTTGCGCGAATACTTGTCATTAACTGACGGTGAATAGCTTGTTTCGGTGTACCTCCCAATGATAGCAGAAGCTCTACTTCTCCTGCTCTGTTTTCAATTTCTGCGGTAAATCGATTGAGAAATAATATCGATAGTACCATCGCATTACCAATAATCATTCCACTAATTGGAATCATGTATTGGGCAGTTGCTGGAATAATTTTAAGACTAATAAGGACACTTTGGGTCAACACTTCGATAAAGCAGTATGTAAGAATAAGTTTCCATGTAATGCCTTTGATCATCACACCTTTTTTTCTTGCATTATGTACGGCAGCAGTAATAATGAGAATAATCATTAAAAAGATATAGAAAAAGCTTTCTGAATCAAAAACGAATTGCAACACGTAACCGACCGCAAGAAGTTGGATGATTGATCGAATGGTCGCAATCAAGACATCTTTTTCAAGACCTAGCCTGAATGTTTTAGATAAGAGAATAGGAATAAGAACAAATATTAATGTCAGAGATAATTGAAAAAAAGTCATTTTTCCTCACCACCTTCAAAAAACTGCTTGACCTTATCATTTGAGGATGAAACAATTTCAGTGCTTTTTCCATATGCTGCTAGTTTGCCATCTATAATTACCCACGTCTCATCCCCTAAACGAAGTGCTTGATCAAGATTATGAGTAATCCAAACAATGGTTGTTTTCCTCTTTTGATTAATCGTTGTAATTAGTTGCTCAACTTCCCTTTGTGAAGTTTGATCAAGGGCTGATGTAACTTCGTCTAACAATAATATTGCTGGTTCATTCAGTAATGTCCGCGCGATAGACACCCTTTGTTGTTGCCCTCCAGAAAGGTCTGTTGCTTTGCGGTGAAGGAATTCTTCATTCAATCCAATCAAATTAAGCATTTCGATCGCCTTTTCTTTTGATAACTGTTTTCCATTGAGGGTTAGTGGCAACGATAAATTATCATAGACATCCCCTTCTATCATAATGGCTTTTTGCAGAACTATTCCTACATTACGACGTAGAACTGTTGGTGTAATGGTCGAAATATTCTCACCATGAATGAAAATGTCTCCAGATGAGGCTGACTTCATTCCATTACATAAATAGAATAGTGTAGATTTGCCCGAGCCTGATGGACCGACAACGGTCGTTATATTCCCGGAAGAAATAGTACCTGTTATGTCTTTAATAATTGATAATGAATCAGTGTGATAATGTACATTTTGAAATGAAATCGCTGTTTGCAAATATAACCACCCTTTTACATTTATGATTAATCTTTTTGTACAACCTTAGTATATCCTAAAGGATGAGATTGGTTAGATATTTAAAACATTCTTGCTTAAAATGAAAAAGAAATAACTTGATGTTCTTTAAAGTAAACGCGGTCTAATGGTTACTTAGTAAAAAGACTTTACTTAATATTTGAAAAAAGAAAAGGATTTATTAAAGGCAGTAAAGAAATGAAAATATATCACAATGACAACAAAGAGGAGGTAAAGATGATGAAAAGATATGATTTAGCAGTGATTCCTGGTGATGGTATAGGGAAAGAGGTTGTACCTTCTGCCGTTAAAGTGCTCCAAACAGCAGCGACTTTACATGGCGGTATTCAATTAGAGACAACTGAACTTCCATGGGGGTGCGACTATTATCTCAAACATGGCAAAATGATGAGTGATGACGGTCTAGAGCGACTGAAGAATTTTGATGCGATTTTTTTAGGGGCAGTAGGAGATCCGAACAAAGTTCCCGATCATATTTCATTATGGGGTTTACTTATTCACATTAGGAGAGAATTTGAGCAGACCATTAATATCCGGCCAGCAAAATTATTCAAAGGGCTAACCTCCCCTCTCGTTGATCCAGGGGCATTTAATTTTCTAGTTGTACGTGAAAATAGTGAGGGTGAGTATAGTGAATCTGGTGGGAGGATACATAAAGGAACAGACGAAATCGCTATCCAAAACGCCATTTTTACGAGAAAAGCAACGGAAAGAGTAATGGATTATGCGTTTAAACAAGCTGTTCTTCGTAAGGGTCATGTCACTTCAGCTACAAAATCTAACGGTATAGTCCATTCGATGCCATTTTGGGATGAAGTGTTTAAAGATGTGAGTGAGCGCTATACAGGAGTGCGTACATCATCTGTGCATATTGATGCACTAGCTGCTTTTTTTGTTTCCAAACCGAGCGATTTCGATGTGATCGTTGCTAGTAATCTTTTTGGAGATATTTTAACTGATATTGGTGGAGCGATTATGGGGAGTATTGGTATAGCCCCTGCTGGAAACATCAATATAAATGGGAAATATCCGTCTATGTTTGAGCCTGTACATGGTTCAGCGCCAGATATTTATGGTAAAGGAATAGCCAATCCAATCGGGCAAATATGGACGGCTTCGTTAATGTTAAATCATTTAGGTGAAGTAGCACTAGCTAGAGAGGTCTTACGAGCAATGGAAGAAGTTACTGATGCAGGGGTAAAGACGAGAGATATTGGCGGAAATGCTACGACTGATGAAGTGACAAATAAGATTTGTCTTCAATTACAAAATAATATTGGCTGAATGTAGGGAGGTTGAAGATATTTGATGAATCAAATGTTTAGTTATTTATTCGTACCTGCGATTTCTACCAAGATGGTAAATAAGGCTTTAACAATTAAACAATCGGCCATCATACTAGACTTAGAGGATTCTGTTGCCCATTCCAAAAAGCATGTAGCCAGAGAGAAGGTCTCTGGTTATATGAGTGAACTTAATAAATGGGATAGGCAAAGGGTATATATTAGGATTAATGATAGTGAAAGTCCGTATTTTTATCATGATCTTCAATTAGTTAAAGTATGTAAGCCACGGGGACTATTTATCCCAAAAACAGAAGATAAAAACATGATAAAGGAGATAGCTACTTATTTGGCAGACGAATCGATAGCTCTTATTCCCTTAATTGAAACGGCAAAAGGGATACATTATTCATTTGACATTGCCACTGCAACAGAAACCGTTGAAAGACTGGCTTTTGGTGCGGTTGATTATTGTTTAGATACAAATATTGAGGTAGGAGAGGGGAGGGAAGAGTTATTATACGCACGTTCGCAACTAGTAAACGCTTCAGCAGCAGCTAAAACACTACCACCTATTGATTCCGTGTTCCTTCATTTAGAGAATAACAATGATTTCATTAAAGAAACAACCCATGGCAGGAAACTAGGCTTTGCTGGTAAATTAGCGATTCATCCAAAGCAAGTCGTACGAATCAATGATGTGTATCATCAAGAGAATCACAACCGTATTTATGAGGCTAAAGAAGTGATTAGACTGTTCGAAAACGCTGAGAAAGAGGGAAAAGCATCAATTAATGTGAATGGGCGTTTAGTGGATTATCCCGTTTATAAACAGGCTAAGAAATTACTACAGATAAATAGTGAGAGTAATGAATCAAAGTGATGACACTTTATATTTTGAACTGTCAAATGTTTGATACGCTAGTATTAGCTGACCCTTTGTCATCGAACACTTAGTTTTACTACTCTTTAAAATAAATTTCTGAAAAGTATAGACAATTGTAATTGGATTTTGTATCCTGTTTTAAAAGGGAGTAAAGGGTGAGTGATCATTGACGATTGATGTTGATTTGAAATTAGATAATCGTGATACACTGCATTTAAAAGTATGTAATGTTCTCCGAGAAGCAATTATAAAAGGTCAGTTTAAACCTGGTGAACGATTAAAACAATCAGATTTAGCAGAAAAACTCGGTGTTAGTAGAATGCCGATTAGAGAAGCATTGAGAAAATTAGAATCTGAAGGCTTAATTACCCTAGTACCACATAAAGGAGCTATTGTTAAAACGATTCATTTATCAGATTTACAAGAGGTGTACACCTTAAGAGCACAGTTAGAGAAGATGGCTTTTATCCAAAGTGCAAAGCTGCTTACAGATACTGAAATCACGAGATTAATAGATCTTGTTCATTTAATGGAAGATAGTGAAGATGTAGATGAATTTGTTGAAAGAAATATAGAATTTCATCAATTATTATTAAAGCACTGCCATTGGGAGAGATTAAATGGTTTTATTGACTCACTATGGAATGGGCTACCACAACAAACCCCACATTTTATTACAGGTCAGACGGCTACATCAAATGAAGAGCATCAGGAGATTATCAAAGCGATTAGAGAGAAAAGATTTGAGCATGCAGGTGAGATTTTGTCTCATCATATTTTAAGAACAGGTGAATCACTTATTCATAGTTTAAAAAATGAAAGAATGAAATAAATATTGATTCATCAGGAAGGCAGCACGAATTTTTCAGAGCTGCCTTATCTTTTGCAAACGTTTACTTTAACGAAGGAAGGATGAATGGACAATGGCTTTAACGGAGAAAATTTCAGAATATATAGTTAATTTAGACTATCAAGATTTACCAAAAGATGTGATTGAATTCACGAAAGTATGTATTTTAGATTGGTACGGTTCAGCAATAGCAGGCATAGATGAACCACCAGTTGTTGCTTTAAAAGAGACGTTATTTGAAATGGGAGGGAATGAACAGGCAACCCTTATTTCCGGTGAAAGGACTTCTCTTGCAAATGCTGCCATGATTCATAGTGCTGCTAGCCATATAGTGGAGTTAGATGATATTCATAAAGGGTCGATTATTCATGCAGCAACAGTTGTGATTCCTGCTGCTTTATCTGTGTGTGAAGCGTATGACTTATCAATAGAAGAATTAATTACGAGTATCGTCATCGGCTATGAAGTTTGTTATCGTATCGGGGAAGCGGTTACGCCTAGTCATTATTATTATTGGCATAATACTGCAACATGTGGCACTTTCGGAGCAGCAGCTGCAGCAGCGAAGTTATTAGGGCTTAATAAACAACAAATCGTTCATGCTTTGGGGAATGCAGGGACACAGGCAGCGGGGTTATGGGAATTTATTGAAGACGGTGCCAATTCAAAACAGCTTCATACTGCAAAGGCATCCTATAATGGTGTACTTGCAGCACTACTTGCTAAAAAAGGCTTTACAGGTGCATCAAAGATATTAGAGGGTGATCGTGGTTTTTTCAAGGCAATGAGTGATTCGTACAACGAACAAAAGATTGTTGAAGGACTCGGTGAGCAGTTTAAAATAATGGAAAATGGTTTTAAGCTTTATGCTTCCTGTCGTCATACACATCCGAGTATGGACTGTGTGCATACATTGATGAACAAACATTCAATAGACTCTACTGAAATTGAAAAAATCCTCATAGAAACCTATCAAACTGTATTAGATATAACGGATAATCCCAAACCTCGTTCCATTTATGCAGCAAAATTTAGTGTACAATTCTGTGTTAGCTTAATCGCTCTTAAAGGCAGCGCTTTTCTACAAGACTTTAATGAAAGAACATTAAATAATAGTGAAATTAGAGAAATGATGAATAAAGTACGAGTAGTATCAACAAAGGATTTTACGGATGCCTATCCAGAACAATGGGGTGCCAAGGTAACTATTGTCTTAAGGAATAAAGAAAGTTATCGTTTCGCGACTGAATTTCCAAAAGGAGACCCAGAGAATCCTGCCAGTAAAAAACAAATGGTTGAGAAGTTCCAGTCATTAGTGGCTCATAAAATTACAGATGTAGATCATAGAGTAGATGATATATACAATATTGAAAATGTAAAAATAAAGGATTGGCTACTGGTAAATAGCCCAATTGTAAATGGAAATGAGGCTTGATGATGAAAGTGATTGCTTATGACCATATAGTGGAACAAGTAGCGAAGCTTTGTCAGGAAGCGAACTTTGACCTTGGCGAAGACGTTATTTCTGCTTTTCGACAAGCGGTAGAAACAGAAAGATCACCAATTGGAAAAGATATACTGTTAGATTTAATTGAAAATGCGAATATCGCTACAGAAAACCGTGTGCCTATGTGTCAGGATACAGGTGTTTCCGTTTTTATAGTTGAATTAGGTCAAGACTGTTTGATTAAAGGTGGAACAATTACAAGTGCCATTAATGAAGGTGTAATGAAAGGATATAAAGACGGATATTTAAGGCATTCTATCGTCAATAATCCCCTGACAAGAGATAAATCTGAAACATATAACAGCCCTGCCATTATTCATATCGAAATGAAAGCCGGAGATCAACTCGTTATCCATATGTCGGCAAAAGGGGGAGGGAGTGAGAATATGAGTGCACTTAAAATGTTAACCCCAGCAGATGGTATCGAAGGCGTAAAAGAGTTCATCTTAACAACCGTTGAAAATGCAGGACCAAATGCTTGTCCACCTCTAGTTGTTGGAATTGGAATTGGTGGGAATTTTGAACGCTGCGCTTATTTAGCTAAAAAATCATTGTTTAGGCCGATTGGTCAACATCATCAGTCTCCAATAGTTGCCCAATTAGAAAAAGATTTAATGAAGAACATGAATGAAATGGGGATTGGTCCTCAAGGATTAGGTGGCGATACAACTGCCATAGATGTAAAGATCGAGTTAGAACCATGTCATATCGCTGCACTTCCTGTGGCTGTTAATTTAAATTGTCATGCGTCAAGACATAAAGAATTAAGAATGTGAGGCTGATAAAATTGGAAAAAAAGCAATTATCACTACCCTTAAAACCAGAAGAGTTGGAAACATTAAGGGCCGGGCAGCAAGTCGAATTAACTGGCTTAATATATACAGCGAGAGACGCAGCCCACAAAAAAATTTATGATCTTTTATCTCAACAAGAAACGGTCCCATTCACGTTAGAAAATGCTTTTATTTATTACGTTGGTCCGACCCCAGCAAAACCTAATCAAGTGATTGGTTCCGCTGGTCCAACTACTAGTAGCAGAATGGATAAATATACACCATTATTATTAGAGCATGGCTTAAAAGGAATGATTGGAAAAGGATATCGAAATGAAGAAGTAAAGGAAAGTATAAAAAGAAACAAAGTCGTTTATTTAGCAGCAATAGGGGGAACCGGTGCACTTCTTTCTACGGCTATTAGAGAGGCTGAGGTTGTGGCATTTCCTGAGTTAGGTCCAGAGGCAGTATATAGGCTCACAGTAGAACATTTTCCAGCTACAGTGATTATCGATTCTTTAGGTAATGACTGGTATATACAAGCAAGAGAGAAGTTTCAACAAGAAAGATCAACTCTTTAATCATTTATTACTATTCTTAAAAAGGACAAAGTCTCACATGTCTATCAATTGTATCCATTATCCCAAACAAATTATCTATTTTATTAATAAAATATTGAATATTATTAATATATATAATAGTATAATTAATAAATTCAGAAAATTCTAATTAGGTGGTGTGGAGAGATGGAGTTCGAATATACAAGTGAAAACCAACAAGTCTTACAAATGGTAAAGGAGTTTGTCCGAAAAGAAGTGTCACCCCACATTAAATATTATGAGAAAAATCAATTATTCCCGAAAGATATTTTTGAAAAAATGGGGAATCTAGGTTTTTTTGGTGCTTGTTTTCCTGAGCAATATGGCGGGTCTGAATTAGGTTTTCTTAATTTAGCTATCATTGCTGAAGAAATATCGAAAGCACATCCATCGTTAGGTTATGCCTTTAATATGCAAGCAATGACCTGTCCTTTTACAATACTAAATTGGGGAAATAAGCAGCAAATTGAAAAATATGTTCCTTCTCTAATAAAGGCTGAGAAAATTGGTATGTTCGCTCTTACTGAATCTGGTGGTGGCTCAGATCCTGCTGGAGCAATGAAGACAACGGCTGTTTTAGATGGTGATGAGTACGTACTGAACGGATCAAAAATGTGGATTACTTTTGCAAATGAGGCAGATGTAGGTGTGTTGTTTGCGAGAACCAATCCAGAAGCTGGTCATAAGGGCATTTCTGCATTTATTATTGAGACTAATGTACCAGGGTTTTATGCAAAACCAATCGAAATCAGCTCTCTAGGATTTATGACAAGAAGCTGTGAAGTATTTTTAGAGGATTATCGAATCCCCAAAAGTCAATTATTAGGGAAAGAGGGAGAAGGCTTTAAAATTGCGATGAACGCCCTTGATTATGGACGCTTAACGGTTTCTTCACGATTGGTTGGCATTGCTCAAGGTTGTATTGATGAGTCGATATCTTATGCAAACGAACGAGAAGTGAGTGGTGTACCGATTGGTCAATATCAAATGATTCAACATTTGATTGCGGATATGGTAGTAGAAACAGAGGCTGCAAGATTGCTTACGTATAAAAGCGCTTACTTAAAAGATAAAGGCGAAGCGGCGACTAGACAAAGTGCATACGCAAAATATTTTGCTTCCGAAGTAGCTACCAAAGCTGCAAGAAGTGCGTTAGAGATATTTGGTGGCAATGGTATCGCAGATGAATATCCGATTATGAAGTATGTAAACTATGCGAATATGCTTCACTTTGGTGAAGGGTCGGCAAATATTCAACGTATACTGATTGCCAATGATGCCTTAGGGGAAAAGGATGCTAATCGTCATCATATCGAAAGAAAGTATTCTTTAAGTAGTGATATTCAAAAGGTGAGGGTGTAGTCGATGAGTGAAAGGCAACCACTTGAAGGCGTTAAAGTATTGGATTTATCTCGTGTATATGCAGGACCTGGGGGTTCAATGATATTAGCAGATTTAGGTGCTGATGTCATCAGAATAGAGGCACCGAACGGTACAGATAGTATGAGAGATTGGGTTCCTTTCATAGGTGGAGAAAGTACGTATTATTTTACCGCTAATCGTAATAAAAAATCAGTCGAGTTGGATTTGAAAAATCAAAAAGGGAAGGATATCTTTCTAAAGCTCGTACAAGAGGCAGATATTGTCTTAGAAAACTTTAAAACAGGTACTTTGAAAAAGTTAGGTCTCGACCTAGATCAACTTAAAAAGGTAAAAAAAGATATTATATTATGTTCGGTTACCGGATATGGGCAAACGGGACCGTATAAAGGGGAACCGGGATTTGATCCTGTTATGCAAGCGATAGGTGGTTTAATGGAAGTTACTGGATTTTCAGAGGGCGAGGCGACAAGAGTGGGACTTCCACTAGTCGATATTATGACGTCACAATATGTAACAATAGCGATTCTAGCAGCACTAAGACAAAGAGATCAAACAGGAAAGGAACAATATATTGATCTATCCCTATTTGAAGTACAATTAAGTGCACTTGCCAATGTAGCAAGTAGTTATTTAAATACAGGTACTGTTTCCACAAGAGTTGGCAATGATCATAGTTATATTGTTCCTTATCAAGTATTTAAATGCAGTGACCGCCCATTAATGGTTTGTTGTGGTAATGATAAATTATTTGCGAATTTTTGCGTTGTTTTAAATCATGAAGAATGGATTGGGGACGATAGGTTTAAAACGAATCAAGCCAGAGTAACTAACCGAGAAGTGTTAACAAAAAAGATCGCAGATATGATGATAACCAAAACGGCAGATGAATGGTTCAGTCTATTATCACAAGTAGGTGTTCCAGCTGGACCAGTAAATAATATTGAACAAGTGTTTCAACATCCTCAAGTTGAGGCGAGAGAAGTTGTAGAAGAAGTTTCCCATGTAAAGCTTGGACATATTAAATTGGTGAAAAGTCCACTCAAAAATTCTACGCTAAATGTTAAAACAAAAGCAGGGCCACCTGTTTTAGGACAACATACAGAAGAACTTCTACATGCATTAGGGTATCAAAAATTAGAGATCGATCAACTGAGAAAAGAGGGAGTTATTGGTTTGTTAGCCAAGTGGAAAGTGTGATTATGCACAATAATGGAGGTGTTTCCAATGAAAAAGATTCTTCTATTGACTTTATTTTTTGTATGTATTTTATTAAATGGCTGTAGTCAACAGACATCCAATGAAAGCGCTTCCGATGAGGTGTATGTGATGGATATAAATAATTGGCAGCCATCTACACATCACTATGCTTATAATGCGTGGGAGCCATGGAAAAAGATGGTGGAAGAAAAGACGAATGGAAGAGTTAAAGTCAATATTTATCATGGGAGTGCCTTAGGAAAGTCTAGCTCTGTTTATCAAGATATAAAAGGAGGGCTCTATGATGTAAGTCTTCTCGTAACGAACTATTTTTATGATACCCCTTTTTTTCCTTATACAATCGGTAGTTTACCATTTGCATTACAAGGACCTGTTGAGGCAAACAAAGTTTTAAGTAAATTCGAAGATCGATTTGCAGACAAAGGGTTAGATAATGTCATCCTTATGCCACCAACATCAACAGATGCCTATGATTTATTTTCTACCACTCCTATTCACACAATGGAAGATTTACAGAATAAAAAAATGAGAATGAGCGGAAAAGGCGAAAATGCCTTTATTCAATCATTAGGAGGAACGCCAGTATCGATCACATCTGAAGGCATATACGAAGGATTAGAAAAGGGGATGATTGATACCGCATTTTATACACCTATTGGCGGTGAAGCAGTAAGGTATTATGAACCTGCCCCTTATATTACACAAATGTCAGTACTCGTAAACCCACTCATTCCTGTAATGAATAAAAACTTCTATGATCAGCTCCCGCCAGATTTACAAAAAATATTTACAGAAGAATTGAATCCTGCGTTATCAGAAATGTTTACAAAGAGTTATGTTACAGAGTTAGCTGCTTCTAATGAGCAGTTAGAGAAAGCAGTTGAAAAAAGAGGCGAATATATTAAACTTTCTACAGAAGAAGACATTAAGTATCGTGAAGCAGGTAAAGGTGCTTGGGAGTTATGGATAGAAGATGCCAATAAACGTGGATATGATGGAGAAGAAATGGTCGAAGCTTTTTTTGAAATTCTCCGTGAAGAAGATTACCCTTTACCATTTGAAAATTAAAACAGTTAAGGTGGTGGAATGCATGAGAAAGCTGGAAGAGATCATACACTTTTTAACAGCAATAACAAAATATATTGCGTTAGCAACGATGACACTGATGATGATTTTTATTACCTTTGCTGTAATTAGTCGGATATTATTTTCACCTATTATCGGTGATATCGAAATTGTTCAGTTAGGTATGGTAGTGCTAATCATGTGTGGTTTGGCTTATACAGAACAAGTAAACGGACATATTACCATAGATATTATCACAAGCAGACTTTCATATAAGTGGCAACGTGTCTTAGAGATATTTGGCGCCTTTCTTACATTTATTATTACCATCCTCATTGCCTATATATATCTTCATGTCGGGATCTTTCATCAACTAACAATGCCTATATCTACTACTCTTTTAGAAATCCCGTTTTATCCCTTTGATTATATCATTACATTCGGCTTTCTCATGTGGGGAGCTGAGGCTTTTCTAAGAATGCTCAAGCTCATCTTTTCATTAAATTATGAAAATACAGGAGGTGATGAACATGCCGGTTGAATGGTTTGGCGTTATCGTTATTTTGATCATGTTTGTTTTAATGTTTTTTAAAGTACCCATTGCTATCGCAATGGTTGTACCAGCCGTACTAGGAATCTTTTATTTGAAAGGTTGGACGGCATTAGCCACAGTTGTTGAAACAGTGACATGGGATCATAGTTTTAGTTATACGTTAAGCACTATCCCTATGTTTGTTCTAATGGGAGAATTATTATTTATCTGTGGAATTAGTACAGAGCTCTTTAATACTTTCAGACTTTGGCTTAGTAGATTAAGAGGTGGACTTGGAATGGCGACAATTGCATCTTCTGCTGTTTTTGCGGCCGCTTCAGGTTCAAGCCTTGCAAATACTGCCACAATGGGTGTAATTGCATCAAAGGAAATGCTAAAGGCTGGTTATAACAAATCATTAACCGGAGGAACGATTGTCGCGGGAGGAACATTGGGTGTGCTCATTCCACCAAGCACTTTGTTTATTCTATATGGGATGATGACTGAACAATCTATTGGACAGCTTTTAGTGGCTGGCATTATACCGGGGCTGATGCTTATCATCTTATATATGATTACTGTATTTGTGGCTGTTTCTGTAAGGCCAGAGTTAGCACCAATGATTCATACAAAGGTGGAGTGGAAGGATCGTTTCATCGCATTGAAATCTACAATATGGATTATTTTGTTATTTGGTATTGTGATTGGGGGTATGTATATCGGCTGGTTTAACCCAACTGAAGCAGCAGGGATTGGGGCATTCTTTACGTTTATTTTTGCATTAATCAGAAGGAAATTAACGATTCAGTCATTTGTTAAAGCATTATCTGCTACTTTAAAAACAACAGGATTTTTATTTGCCATAATTATTATGGCATTTATCTTAAATTACTTCCTAACAATTACGAGATTACCTTTTCTATTAGCGGATATTTTCGAATCTATCTCAGTTCCCCCTTTTCTATTATTTGTGCTTATTATTCTTATGTACATTTTATTAGGAATGGTGATGGATGCTCTTGCTATGGTTGTTGTTACATTACCGATTATTCTACCGATTATTCTAGCGATGGATATGAATTTAATTTGGTTCGGTGTCATTATTGTTTTGGTGATGGAAATGGCAATGATCACACCTCCTGTTGGCATGAATTGTTTTGTACTAAGAGGATCAGCCCCTGACCTTTCTTTAGAACAAATTTTTAAAGGAACAAGTTTATTTTTGATTCCCATTTTCCTATTAATTATTATTCTCTATCTTTTTCCTGATATTGCTCTGTTTTTGCCTAAAAATATGTATTAAGAGGAGGTTGAATATATGTTTACGAGTGACGACCTTAAACCAATGTTAGAACCAAACGCAATAGCTATTATTGGAGCTAGTGGAGACGAAACGAAAATCAGCTATAAACCGATAGCGAATTTAAAAGAGGTAGGCTATCAAGGTGAAGTTTATCTTGTAAATCCAAAATATGAAGAGATATTAGGTTTTCTATGCTATCAGAAGATAGAAGAACTACCTGAATATATTGACTTAGCATTGATTTGTGTAGCAGCTAAAAGTGTATTATCTATTATTAAACAATTACATGCGAAGAAGGTAAAAAGTATATTGATTTTTAGTTCTGGATTTACAGAAATAGGTGGAGAGGGAGAGAAGTTAGAGGAAGAGATAAGGGAGTATTCAAAAGGAAACCATTTGCCGATTTGCGGTCCAAATTCTCTCGGATTATTTAACTTAAATAAACAGATGATTGCTTCCTTTTCCAGTTTAAAAGCATGTGATCCTGCAGCGATTGCATTCGTTACACAAAGCGGAGCAATGGGTTCTTTAACTCATACATTAGCAACTGAAATGGGTATCGGATTTCAAGCTTTTGTATCTAGCGGAAATGAAGGCACGGTTGATTTCTTTGAGTATATTGATTATTTTGCTAAAAGTCCTGACATAAAAGTCATTGGTGGATATTTAGAGGGAGCAAGAAATATAACTAAAATGAATCGTTCAATAAAGGCAAGTCATGAAAATAATAAACCAATAGTATTAATGAAAGTTGGCACGTCAGTTATCGGGGCGGATGCGGCTAGTTCGCATACCGCATCATTAGCAGGAAATGCGAAGATTTATCAATCTTATTTTGCTGCAAACAATGTGGTTCTTGTTGATGATGAGGAAGAATTAATTGATACATTATCACTGTTTAATTATGCTAAAAATATCTCTAAAGACGGAGGGGCGGTTATCGTCACACAATCAGGTGGTGCAGGCATAATGATGGCTGACCAATGTGAACGTAAAGGAATGAAACTTGCCACTTTAAAAGCAGAAACGAAAGAGAGATTATCACAAACTCTTCCAGCTTTTGCTTCTATTAAAAACCCAGTTGATATGACGGCACAAGTGAATCAAAATCCTCAACAAATACTTGATACTCTAACTGTGTTAGTTGAAGCAATTGAAGTGCAATCCATCGTGCTTTATATTCAAATGACGGATCATTTATTTACACCTATTATCGACAAACTTAGTAAGTTGATTAAACAAGCAAATAAGCCCGTTGTTGTTTGTTGGTCTGGTATACAGGAAGAAACAAAAAAGGCGGTCTTTAAGGAAAAAAGTATTCCTTGGATCCCTACACCAACACGGACCATTAATGCCCTTGCACATGTCGTAAATTACTATACGGCAGAAAAGCAAACTTACGGTCAAATGAGAAAAGAAATTCGTAAGCAGACACCCATGATCGTTAATGAAAAACTAAATGAATGGGAAGGGAAGCAACTATTACAATCGATTGGTATAAAAGTGCCTAAAGGTTCTTTTGTTCGTAATCAAGAAGATCTGCATGAGCATAGTCTTTCTTTTCCTCTTGTCTTAAAAGGAGTTTCGAAGGAGATCACTCATAAATCAGACTATCAGTTGGTTCAAACAAAAATCAACAGTCAACAAGAGTTACTTCAATTTTATGAAGGCATGATTAATAGGATAAAGCATCATCATATCGAACATCTTATCGAAGGAATGATGATTGAAGAAATGGCAGATGAAGGAGTTGAGGTGATTATTGGAGCCATTAACGACCCTACATTTGGACCGACAATCATGTTTGGTATCGGTGGGGTATTTACGGAAGTGCTTGAGGATGTTGTTTTCTTGCCTGCACCAATTACAGAGGCTCAAGCGTTACAAATGATTGCTTCTATTAAGGCATTTCCACTTCTAAATGGAGTGAGGGGAAAACCTAAGTCAGATATAAAAGCATTGGCATTAACGATACAATCTTTATCAGAATTTTGTTTATCTCATCAAGGGGAATGGAAAGAAATGGAATTTAATCCAATCCTTGTCCATAAAGAAGGTAAAGGTGTTACAGCGGTTGACGCTGTCATTGTTGGGAAAAAACAAGCAGAGATCTATAGTTGATTCACTTACCCTTATTAATGAGGCAAAGTGCAGGAACCTCATTAATAAGGTGGGTTATATACTTAAATCAAATAGGGCTTCTGTTCAGTTACAAACGATAAAAACTTCTGTATTCCTCCAGCAATTACCGTATCTTGATGGTAAACAAGGTGAGAGTGACGATACAAATGCAAGTCATCACTAATTGGAATGATTTGGAGCTTACCATTTTCAATCTCTTCTTGTACCGAGATACTTGGCAAGAAAGAAATCCCGAGATTAATCTCGATCATTTTTTTCGTTGCATGGATGTCGTTAAGCTCCATTCCTGTTTTCATATCGAAACCATAGGAAGATAGCTTTTGTTCAATTTGTGCCCAGTAGTTTGACTCTTTCCCATAAACGATGAAGGTTTCATCAGCTAAGTCACTTAAATGAGGACTTGGAATATTTGTTAAACGATTGTTAGCTGAGGCAACGAGTACAATGGGATCTTGACCAATATGATGGCTGACTAAATCTTCTTCTATAAACTCTTTTTGAGCGGAACGTGCAATGGCAAAATGCACTTCACGATGATAAAGCATATCGATCATTTTAGGTGTAAAAGCGGTATGTAGTATGATTTCAATTGTAGGATAGGAAATATGAAAGCTTTCTAAAATTTTTGGTAAGATCCAGTAACAAAATGAATCGGAAGTCACTAGAGAGAGGGAACCTTTATACCCTCCTTTATATTGAGTGAGTGATTTTTCGGCTTCTTTTACTAATGAAAGAATTTGTGTGGAATAAGGATAAAGAATCTTTCCGGCATCTGTTAAGCTACCTAATGATTTATTTTTACGATTGAATAATTGCAGCCCTAATTGGTCTTCTAAAGATTTGATTTGAGAGCTAACTGTTGGTTGTGAAATACAAAGTTCCTCAGCAGCTTTAGAAAAGTTATTATGTTTATATACTGATAGAAATACTTCTAATTGTTTAATATCCATTCTAATAACGCTCCTTACATGTTTTCCTGCTCCCACTATTTTACCATATAGATATCAGATGATTTATATCATTCAAAAAACAACTTTTATTTCGTTGACAAAAATTTTTTTTGTATATAAAATTACTGAAAAAAGGATAATGAAGGGGTAGAAAAGATGGATGAGCATGTAAAGAAGGCGAAGAGAAAATATAATGTACCTGCAGTGGACAGTGCATTTAAAATCCTTACATTATTGAGTCGAAAAAAGTTTAGTAAAAGTAACTTAACTGAAATTGCAAATGCCTTATCATTAACCCCAACAACATGTTACCGCATACTGCAAAAGTTAGAAGAGCTATCCGTTGTACGTTATGATCAAAGCTCTAAAAGATATAGTCTTGGCCCCTATTTAGTTGTTTTAGGAGAAAGAGCGAAAGAGAATATTCTAGATTTATCTGTTATTATGCCATACTTGGAAAGATTAACAGAAGAAACTGGATTAACGAGTTTCCTAGTCAATCGAATTGGTGAGAAAAAATCGACCATCATTGCTAAGGTAGAAGCAGAACAATTTGGAATAAATGTATCAGTAGGTAGACATTTCTCAATTGTAGATGGTGCTTATGGTAAGTGTTTGTTAGCTAATCTAAGGCGAGAAGAAGCAAAACGGTTAATTCATTATAATGATGGTCTTCGTCCTTTAACGGAAAACGAAATGAAAGAATTATTAGCAGAGTTAGAAATGATAAAAATAAAGGGATATGCCATTTCATATGGGGAATATATTGATGGTTTAATTGGCATTGCTGCACCGATTTTTAATAATACAAATACAGTGGAGATGTCCATTTCATTAGTCGGCTTAACCAGTCAGTTGCAAGGAGCGGAAGCGGAAAGAATTGGTGAACTAATAAAGGGAATTGCGAATGAAATTACAATTAAATTAGGCGGAGATCGCCCATTAGTCTAATTAGAAAAGACATTATTATTCAATCAGAAAATAGGGAGTAATAATGTCTTTTTTGCAGAAAATCGAATGTAGTTAAATAATCTTAATTTTCTAATTTTTTATTGACAAAAAAATTTTTAATATATAAAATCTTAATTAATATCATATTTTTGAAATGGAGGTAGTTTCATGGATTTAAAGAATAAAGTAGCGATAGTTACTGGCGCTGGGAAGGGAATCGGTAGAGAGATTAGTCTTTTATTAGCTCAACATGGCGCCCAAATAGTCGTTGGTGACTTGAATGTAGAAGCATGTGAATCTGTCGTGAATGAAATTGAAAAGGTTGGATCAAGGGGATTAGCAGTTAAAGTAGATGTTGCCAAAAAAGAAAGTGTTGACGAGCTTTTCTCCAAGATAATTAGTCATTTTGGTGATATAGATGTGCTTGTTAATAATGCAGGAATTACACGTGATGCAATGCTTCATAAAATGACAGAAGAGCAATTTGACCAAGTGATTCAAGTACATATGAAAGGGACATTCTTATGTATGCAAGCTGCGGCACTTCATATGAGAAAACAAGAGAAGGGGAAGATTGTTAATATCTCATCCATTGCCGGTAAGGTTGGTAATATGGGGCAAGTGAATTATGCTGGCGCTAAGGCAGGAATTGTTGGCATGACGAAAGCTGCAGCAAAAGAATTAGCTAAATTCCAGGTCAATGTGAACGCCATTCAACCTGGTTTTATTGAAACAGATATGACCAAAGCCATTCCTGACAAGTTAAAGGAGTTGAAAATAGCAGAAATACCGATGCAAAAAGTAGGTCAACCGCTTGATATCGCTAAAGCTGCCGTTTTCTTAAGTTCTAATTATGCTGACTATATCACTGGGAACGTAATTGAAGTAACTGGTGGCAGATATATGTAAGCGATTGCAAAACATGAAAAATATATCGATTCATTTTTAATCTCTCTTCTCAAATCTACAAAATGATCTAACAACATCCTCAACCAAGATACATCCTGAAATACTCGCTGTTAACTTCTTTGTAAAAGACCAAACCCAATAAAAACATATGTATACCAATCTATTAGGTATGTATGACTGCTTTCATAAGGATTTCTAAAAATAAATGCATAGATGGAGGGTTATCATGTCAATTAAAAACGCTGCTGCCATTGTCGGAGTAGGTGATGTTGAGCTTGAGGAAGGAAAAGTAAAAGACGGTTTATCTGTCTTACAAATTCAAGCAATCGCAGCAAAACGAGCACTAGATGATGCAGGTTTAACAAAGTCTGATGTAGACGGTCTGTTTGTTGCTGGTCTATGGGGAGTACCTGGTGTTGGTACATTTCCTTCTGTTGTAATGGGAGAATATTTAGGGATTGAGCCAAACTATACAGATTCTACACAGATAGGCGGTTCTTCATTTGAAGCTCATATTGGCCATGCTGCAGCTGCCATTCAAGCAGGGCTTTGTGAAGTAGCATTAATTTTATATGGAAGTACACAGAAGTCAGAGAGATCGCGATCTTTAGCAGGAAGACCACCTACGTTTACTGCACAATATGAAACACCTTTTGGCTTACCTTCACCAGCTGGTGCATACGCAATGGCGGCAAATCGCCACATGCATCAATACGGAACAACGAATGAAGACTTAGCAGAAATAGCAGTAGCAACAAGAAAGTGGGCTCAATTAAATCCATATGCGACAAAAAGGGATACGATATCCATTGAGGATGTTCTGCAATCGCCAATGATTACTGATCCTCTTCATATACTAGATTGCTGTCTTGTAACAGACGGAGCAGGGGCAGTAGTGCTTGTATCACCCGAACGGGCAAAGGATTGCCGGAAAAAACCGGTCTGGATCCTTGGTCAAGGGGAGGCACATAGTCATTGGTCTATTCAGGCGATGCCTGACTTAACCATGACATCTGCTGCGCAGTCAGGTAAACGCGCGTTTGAGATGGCCGGAGTTGGCCATGATGACATTGATTTCGTTGAAATCTATGACTCTTTCACGATCACGGTGTTGCTCACATTAGAATCTTTAGGCTTTTGTAAACGTGGTGAAGGTGGCGATTTTGTGAAAAATCAACGTACAGCTCCAGGCGGTGATTTTCCGATGAATACGAACGGCGGGGGCCTTTCATATGCCCATCCAGGTATGTACGGGATTTTTTTAATTATTGAAGCGGTTAGGCAACTAAGAGGTGAGTGTGGAGAGAGACAAGTGAAAGAAGCAAAAATAGGACTTGTAAATGGAACAGGGGGAACACTTTCCTCAACATCAGTCGTCATTTTAGGGAGGGACTAAACAGATGGATAAGATAATGAAGCCATTACCAATTATTGATAATGATTCGAAGTTTTTTTGGGAAGGGTGTGAAAAAGAAAAATTATTCATACAACAATGTCAAAGTTGCTCTTTGCATATCTTTTACCCACGTATTCTATGTCCTCACTGTGGAGAGGAAAACGTTACTTGGGTAGAAGCAAGCGGAGAAGGGACGATCTATTCTTATACAATTGCGCGAAGGGCTGGTGGCCCTGCGTTTAAAGAAGATTTGCCGTATTGTGTTGCCCTCATCGATCTAAAAGAAGGGGTTAGGATGATGACGAACATTATTGATACGGATATGGAAGCAATTCATTGCAATCAACAAGTAAAAGTCGTCTTTCAAAAAGTCGGAGAGATGACGCTACCCATGTTTACGCCTGTATAACTTTGTTTTCATTGGCCATATCTGGATGGGAGGTTATTACATGAATAAAGGGAATAAAATGCTTCCATTAGTACTGCTGCTATTACTATGTTTTCTTTTAGCTGGATGTAACTCTGCTCCTCAAGCTTCGTTGCTCGCAGATGAATCGGGCCTAGCTGAGCAAATGACGTGGAGTGTATATGATGTAGGCTCTGGTGGTTATGCAGAAATGTCGGCTATTGCGAATGTGTTGACAGAAAAATATGATACAAAGGTGAGAATGCTTCCATCTGCAAGTGGTGTTGGAAGAATGGTGCCTTTAAGGCGTGAAATTGCTTCTGTAGGCAAAGTGGGAGATGAAATTCAACTGGCATTCGAAGGAAAGGAAGAATTCACTTCAAAAAAATGGGGACCGCAAAATGTTCGAGCTTATTGGGCACCCATTAGTCAATTCGGATTTGCTGTAAGAGAAAACTCAGATATACAAACTCTCAAAGATCTAAGGGGAAAGAAAATTCCAATAATAGCTGGAAACACTTCCGTCAATTTAAAAAATGAAGCAATGCTTGCTTTCGCCGGCTTAACTTGGAATGATGTGGAGCCAGTAAAAATCACTTCCTATTCAGGACAAGGAGAAGCGCTTATCCAAGGGCAAATTGATGTTGCCGGTATTAATCCGACTGCATCTACAATGTTTGAAGCCCATAGTAAAGGTGGAATTCGTTGGTTAGAAATGGATAAAGATGACAACGGGGGATGGGCAAGAGTTGAGGAAGTGGCTGCGTGGTTATTTCCTATTAATACAAAACAAGGAGCAGGTATGGACACAGGTATGGATGTCATGGGACATGGCTATTTAATTGGTGGATACGCAGATCAAAGTGAAGAGGCAGTTTATCAGTTTATTAAATCGTTAAATGATTCTTTCCATTTATATGGCGATGCCCTACCTAATCTAGCTCTATATAGTAAGGATGAAGTCTTAACAGAGCCAAAAGGAATTCCGTTTCATGAGGGCACAATTCGTTTCTTTAAAGAAGAAGGCTTATGGAGTGAAGAAAAACAACAAAAAAATGATCAATTAATAGAACGGTACGAAGCGTTAAATGAAGTATGGGAAAAAACGGTTGCCTACGCTGAAAAAGAAGAATTAACAGATGAGGAATTTGAAGCGCTCTGGTTACAGGAACGGGAATCTGTAAATTAGAAATGAGAGAATCATAACCATCCATTCTGATAAATGTGAGGTGAGGTTAGTCTATGGTGCAATCACGTTTAAACACTTTTTGGAAAACGATTATTATTAGCTCCACTTTAATAGGCATTTTCTTATCTGTAAACATGTTATTCTATCTTGAATTATTTGGCATAAATCCGATTCAAAATGCTTACATGATTTTATTATTAGCCTGTTTTCTCCCTTGTGCCTATCTTATGTTTCCCGGAAAGAAAACGGATCTTTCGATTAAATGGTATGATATCGCCTGTTTTTTATTATCCATGATCATTGCTATAGCCATTGGTTTGAATGGTGAACGAATTATTATTGAGGGATGGGATTGGGAGGCTCCAGTTTTACCGACCATTGCAAGTATTCTTCTATGGGGGTTAATTATTGAAGCTTTAAGAAGAACAGCCGGTCTTGTTTTAGCGATGATCTGTCTAGTAATCTCACTGTATCCTCTTATTGCTGGAATTATACCGATAGAATTGCTCCAAGGACAGTCTTATGATTTTCTTACGTTAGCGAGAAATCACATCATGAGTTCTAATAGCGTGTTTGGTATTGCTTATACAACGATTGGGAATTTATTACTAGGATTTTTAGTATTTGGTGTAGTCATTACGAAAACTGGTGGTGGTGACTTTTTCTTCAACCTCGCTCTTTCTATCTTTGGCAGAACAAGGGGGGGCTCTGCGAAGGTTGCCGTTGTAGGGAGTGCATTTTTTGGCATGTTGAGTGGTAGTGCCGTTTCGAATGCAGTGACAATAGGAGCAATGACCATACCGGCAATGAAGAAAACAGGCTATAAACCCCATTATGCAGCAGCTATTGAAGCGACAGCGTCTACAGGTGGTACCATTACGCCACCGATTATGGGTTCGGCAGCCTTTATCATGGCCTCTTTTTTAGCGGTCCCTTATTATGAAATCGCTTTAGCAGCTGCAGTCCCAGCATTTCTTTATTATCTTGGCTTATTTATTCAAATTGATGGATATGCTGCCAAAAATGGATTGAAAGGGATGTCTGCTAAGGAAATACCCTCATTCTGGAAAACGTTAAAAGAGGGTTGGTATTATATCTTTTCAATCGTAGTCATGATTTTCTTCTTAGCAGTACTTAACTCAGAAGGGCAAGCACCTTATTATGCGAGTGCTGTATTGTTAATCATTGCCATGATAAAGAAATCAACGAGGATGTCAGCTAAAGATCTAGCGAATATGGTTGTGAATATAGGAAAGGTCTTAACTGATATCGTTGTTATTATTGCTGGGGTAGGCTTTATTGTTGGTGCGTTGTCTGCTACAGGTGTATCGTTTTCATTTTCTCGTGAATTAGTGGCTGCTGCTGGAGATAATACTTTCTTAATCTTAATAGGTGGAGCACTTACCTGCTTTATTTTAGGGATGGGTATGACTGTATCCGCTGTATATGTATTTTTAGCAGTTATTATGGCACCGGCACTTGTGGCAGTTGGTGTGGATCCAATAGCAGCACATTTATACGTTGTTTATTGGGCAACTGTCTCCTATATTACGCCACCAGTAGCATTAGCTGCCTTTTCGACAGCAAGTATAGCAGGAGCAAGTCCGATGAAAACAGCTTTTCAATCTGTCCAGTTAGGGTCAGTAAAGTTTATTGTCCCATTCTTCATGATTTATAATCCTGCCATATTGATTGGTCGTGGAGATCCGTGGGATACGGTCCTTAGTATAGTTGTTGCAGTCATAGGGATTGCTTGCATTTCCTTTGCTCTGGAAGGCTATTTTGTGGGAGCTGGCATTTTAGTTATGGCAGAGCGAATCATTTTATTTGTTGCTGGTCTGATGATGTTTGTCCCAATGTGGTCATTTATTATCGCTGGAACCGTGATAGCTGTCTGTCTTTATGTACTTAAATGGCGAAGAAAAAGAAGTAAATATAATCAAGGCAATGAACTGGAGGTATAACGAATGGATAAAAATGAAGCGATACAAAAATTTCTTCACCCAGAATCAATCGCCATTGTAGGCGTATCAAAAGATTTCACATCCATTAGTGGTAAACCGATCAAAAACCTTATTCAGCATCAATATAAAGGGAATATTTATCCTGTAAACCCTAAATATGAAGAAATTGGTGGTTATAAGTGTTACCCTTCTTTAGTTGAAATTCCTGACTCCGTTGATGTCGCATTAATAGCTGTTTCAGCTAAAAGAATGTTATCCATCATCGATCAATGTAAACAAAAAGCAATTAGAAGTATCGTTCTTTTTGGCTCAGGTTTTGCAGAAATAGGAGAAGAAGGTTCAAATCTACAGAATGAAGTGTTAGAAAAGGCGAAGGAAGCGAATATTCATATTCTTGGCCCCAACTGTGTCGGCTTATTAAATGTTCATTTATCACTACCAATGGGGTTTGCTACCTCGTTTGAAACAGATCGGCCATTTATTTCTGGACCAGTAGGGTTTGCTTCTCAAAGTGGAGCGATTGGCTTTTCATTATTCGGGATGGCACAAGAAGAGAATATAGGATTTTCCTATGTGGTGAATACGGGAAATCAGATGGATATTACGACACTTGATGTCATGAGTTATATGGTAAAGGATGAGCAAACATCAATCATTACTGGTTATTTAGAAAGTATTCCAGACGGAGAACAATTCATTCGATTAGCGAAAGCCGCAAAAGAAAAAGATAAACCACTCATCATGTTGAAAGCTGGAAGGTCAAAATTAGGACAGAAAGCGGCTTTATCGCATACAGCCTCAATGACTGGTTCTGACGAAACGTATCAAGCAATCGCCAAACAATATGGCATTATTACAGTGAATGATATTGATGATTTAATCACAACAGTCAAAGTCTTTTTAAATCACAAAAGGGCAGCTGGAAATAGAGTGGTAACGATTTCTAATTCTGGAGCTGCAGGTATTGCAATGGCTGATTATAGTGAAGATTTGCAGCTTAATATGATTACGTTGGCTGAAGAAACGAAGAGAAAAGTGGCAGATTTAATCCCTACTTACGGATCTGCAATGAATCCGATTGATGTGACTGCGCAAAGTTTAAAAGAACAACATATTCTAACCGATACATTGAAAATTTTATTAGAAGATACAACAATAGACAGCATTGTTTTTCAAACGACATTTGGAGGCGAATTAGGCTTTAATATTTGCAAAGCAATAGCGGAAATAGACGCGAAAACAGATAAACCGATACTCGTGACGATTACTGGTACAGATGAATTAACGGGAAAAGGAAGAAGATATTTACAACAAAATAAAATACCAGTATATAAAACATCTTATGAAACGATGGTCGCACTAAGTTTACTAGTACAATATTCAACAAAGACTGTTAATGATGTTCAGGTAGCTGGTGAAAACATTTATCATCGTGATGAAATTAAAGAACGAATTTGGACAGAAGTAAAGGTTAAACATTTATTAACAAGCTTTGGCATCCGTACACCTAAAGGAGTACTCATCAATAAGGTAGATGAGATAGAGACTATGAAAGTAGATTGGGATATTCCTAAGGTGTGCAAAGTCATTTCTTCCGATATTCTTCATAAAACGGATGCAGGTGGTGTTATTGTTAATATACAGAATGAACAAGAATTAGCGTTAGCGGTTAAGGAGATAACAGAAAGTGTAAAGAAATATGATAAAGAAGCACAGATAGATGGCTTTCTTGTGGAAGAGATGGTTAAGCAAGAAGGTGTAGAATTTTTCATTGGCGTGAAAGAGGATCCTCAATTTGGTGCGATTATTGTCTGTGGGCTAGGAGGAATATTTATTGAAGTATTTAAAGATGTATCGCTAAGAAAAGCTCCAGTCAGTGAGGAAGACGCAATTGAGATGCTAATGGAATTAAAAGGTTATGCCGTTTTGCAAGGAGTTAGGGGAAAAGGCAGTCATGACATTCAGGCATTAGCTCGAGCGATAGAGAAGATATCCCATTTTGCTGCTAATCAAAATGGTAGATTAAAAGAGATGGATATCAACCCTCTTCTTGTGCTTGAAGAGGGAGAAGGTGTGCTTGCCCTAGATGGTGTCATCGTTTGGGATGAAAAAATTGATCATTTAATAGAATCCTTATGAATGGAGAAGTCTCTATTATGAAGAATGAATACTTACAATGGCTAGAAAAGGAGTTTAATACATCTCCTTATTGGCAGCTCCTTGGTATTACAATGGATGAATTGGAAGCAGGGAGAGCGCGCATTAAGATGTCGGTAAAAAAACAACATTTAAACTCTAATGGTGTGGTTCATGGAGGCGCAACCGCCTCCTTATTGGATTCGGTTATAGGTGTCACTATTCGGTCAATGAAAGATGTTAAAGTGGCGACGATTTCATTAACAACTCAATTTCTCGCACCTGTTAAAGAAGGGATCTTGTATGCAGAAGCGAAAATGATACATGAAGGAAGAAGAATCCAATATGTTGAGTCTATTCTTACTCAGGAAGATGGAAGTGTTGTTGCTAAAGCGCTAGGTACCTTTTCTATTAAACAGCGGATAAGTTAGGAGGGGGATTTATGGATGAGTCTATTAAAGTACTTCAACCGGAACCGATAAAAGGTGGCATGCCAGAACCGACAGAAATAAATTATTTCTTATCAGATCCCCATATTCATTTTTTATTAGCACACTATGTAAACGATGATTATCAATTATTTAAAGCTAAGTTAATTGAGTTAGGGGATAGAGCAAATAATGAGATCGATCCGCTTTCGAGAGAGGCGGACAGACATCCGCCAACATTAACAATGTATGATAAGCGTGGGCAACGAATAAATGATGTTAATTATCATTCATCCTATTCACGTCTCGAGGAAATCGGTTATGAAGAATTCGGATTGGTTGCCATGAGTCATCGCAGCGGTGTCATGGGGGCTGAAACGGCTTTTAATAAAGTGATGAAATACACTTTTTGGTATGTATTTGCTCAAGCTGAATTTGGTTTATGTTGTCCGATGAGTATGACAGACTCAGCGGCGAAGATTTTGGAGGATTATGGAAGTGTGAAACTAAAGACAGAATACTTACCCCAATTAATTAGTACGGAGAGTAATAGAATGACCGCTGCTCAATTTATGACAGAAAAGCAAGGCGGTTCGGATGTTGGTGCCAATTCAGTCAGAGCAGAAGCTAATGGAGATTCATGGTTAATCACGGGGGATAAATGGTTTTGTTCAAATGTTAGTGCTGATGTAGCACTTGTATTAGCGAGACCAACAGGTGCAAAAGAAGGAACAAAAGGGTTGGCCATGTTCTTAGTACCAAGAATCTTGCCTAGTGGAGAAAGAAATCATTATACGATCAATAAATTAAAAGATAAATTAGGGACAAAAGGAATGGCTTCAGGAGAAGTAACTTTTAAGCGGGCGACTGGTTACTTAGTTGGGGAACTTGATCATGGGTTTAAACAAATGATGTCAATGGTCAACGCTTCAAGGTTATCAAATAGTGTCCGTTCTACAGGTCTCATCAGGCGCTCTTATTTAGAAGCCTTATACACAACTAGAGGACGCATCGCATTTAAAAAACCATTAGCCAAACTTCCTCTCATGCAGAAACAATTATTTGAAATGATGCTAACATCGGAAGTGGCGACATCCATGTCACTATACACGGCACATACCTTTGATTTGACCGAAACTAAAAAGGATGAGAAAGCAAAAACGATGCTAAGATTGTTAACACCTTTGTTAAAAGGTGTAATATGCAAACAAGCAAGAGTGATTGCAGGTGAATCAATGGAAATGAGAGGCGGCAATGGATATATTGAAGAATGGGCAAATGCTAAACTTGTACGTGATGCTCATTTAGGGTCAATATGGGAAGGTACGACGAATATTGTTGCGCTGGATGTTTTAAGAGCAATTACAAAAAATAAGGCAAATACTGTGTTAATACAAACAATGAAAACGATTTTAAATGAAGTGACGTTTGTTGATTTTATCCCATTGAGAAAGAAGTTATTAACTAATATGCATCTATTAGAGGAAGATCTTAATCTAATAGGGCAAGTTAGCCCTACAGAAGTAGAAATGGAAGCTATTTCTATCATGCATCGCATTTATTTTTTATTAGCGAATTGCTTATTGTTGAAAGAAGCTGAAATTGAAACAAAGGAAACAAGCAGTTATAGAAAATATTTTAATGCTTGTTATTATTATCATCTGCATATCCAAAATAGTAAAAGTCGGTGTTTTCACCAAAGTGTATGGCAATGGGGAGAAGATGTTATCAATTGGGTGACTATCCCCAAATCAGCGATCTCTCATTTTAATGAGCAATTAAGTAAATAGAAAATTCTAAAAAATATTGCAATTGAAAATTGGATACAGTATCCTATAGATAACCATTTTTATAAGTAGGGTGAAGACGAACGACAACTTGTGAGAAAAAACGAGAAGCTTCGTTGTTTTCCCCCCTAGCAAACCATTAAAACATCACTTAAAGGAAAATGTTACTATGCATTTCCACAAAGAACATCTACGAACATTTGGCGAAAAATGAGCAGGTATTCGTCTCCATTTCTTTAATGAATCATACTAAACCAACAAGAATATTAAGGGCAACTATGTCAATGATTGAGTATGAATTAAATGCTCTTTTTACAGCAAAAAAGGAGGATATAAATGAAAGTTGAGACATATGAAACGATTGACCTAAAAAAAACCCATCATAATCAAATTGCTATCTTACGTTTAAACCGTCCACAATCAATGAATGCATTGAACACTAGAATGGCAAGTGAGATTGTATCAAGTTTAGAAACCTTAAAATATGATCCAGATTTACGTGTCATTATTTTAACTGCAGAGGGGGATAAAAGCTTTTGTGTTGGAGCTGATTTAAAAGAGCGAAACGGAATGAGCCAAAGTGACTGGAAAAAACAACATGATATTTTTGAAAGAGTGACAGAATTAATTCGTGAGTTTCCTTTTCCCATTATTTGTGCTGTAAATGGTTATGCGCTAGGCGGAGGTATGGAGATTGCATTAAGCTGTGATATGCGCACAGCAAATGAAAACGCTTCATTCGGTTTGCCTGAAGCGAAACTCGGTCTCATACCAGGGATAGGTGGTACACAAATGGCCGTAAGAGTATTACCACTTGCAATAGCTAAAGAAATTTTATTTACAGGTAAAAGAATCAGTGCTACAGAAGCTGAGAAATATGGACTCGTGAATAAAGTTTGTCGAGAAGAAAACTTATTAGAAGAGACAATTAAGTTGGCATCAGAAATTGCAGAGAACGCGCCACTTTCATTAAAGGCATTAAAGAAAGTTGTTAATAAAGGAGCAGATTCCGATTTATCTACGGGAATCGCACTAGAATTAGAAGCATATTATCGTTGTGCTAATTCTAACGATCGTCTAGAAGGAATTTATGCTTTTAATGAAAAAAGAAAACCACAATGGCAAGGAAAATAAA
Organism: Cytobacillus kochii; assembly: GCF_020171845.1. Classification (GTDB taxonomy): domain Bacteria; phylum Bacillota; class Bacilli; order Bacillales; family Cytobacillaceae; genus Cytobacillus; species Cytobacillus kochii. The sequence continues at coordinate 209,686 of NZ_JAIVAM010000004.1, forward strand.
GGAGGGTAAAAATGGCACAGACGAAAGTCAATACTGAACATGACATGATTAGGAAAAGTGTGAAAAGTTTATGTGAGAGATTTCCGGAAACGTATTGGCAAGAAACGGATGAAAGGGGAGAATATCCAACAAGTTTCGTTCAAGCCTTAACAGATGAGGGGTGGCTTTCAGTTCTTATTCCAGAACAATATGGCGGAGCTGGTTTGGGAATGACAGAAGCGAGTATTGTATTAGAAGAAATTAATCGCTCAGGCGGGAATGCGGGTGCTTGCCACGCACAGATGTATACAATGGGTGCAATATTAAGGCATGGTAGTGAAGAACAAAAACAGAGATTTCTCCCAAAAATAGCCAGTGGTGAAGCAAGACTCCAGGCATTTGGAATTACGGAACCAACAGCTGGCAGTGATACAACTAGTATTGAAACTTTTGCCCACAAAGAGGGAGATAAATATATAGTTAACGGACAAAAAATTTGGACATCTAGAGCTGAGCATTCTGATTTGATGCTACTTCTAGCAAGAACAACACCAAAAGAAGCTGTAGCGAAGAAAACTGATGGCTTAAGTTTATTCATACTAGATATGAAAGAACAACACGATAAAATAACCATTCGTCCGATTGATACAATGATTAATCATGCGACAACAGAAGTATTCTTTGAAAATGCGGAAATTCCAGTAGAAAACTTAATTGGCGAAGAAGGTAAAGGGTTTAAATATGTTCTTAGTGGAATGAATGCGGAGAGAATATTAATTGCCTCAGAATCTGTTGGAGATGGCTTATACTTTATAGATCGCTCAGTACAGTATGCTAATGAACGTGTAGTATTCAATCGTCCTATTGGAAAGAATCAAGGTGTACAATTTCCGATTGCTAAGGCATTTATGGAAATAGAAGCCGCAAAGCTAATGAGAGATAGGGCGGCTGATTTATTTGATGAGGGAGTCAATTGCGGTGCAGAAGCAAATATGGCTAAATACCTTACTTCCGAAGCGACATGGAATGCAGCAAATGCGGCAATGGATACTTACGGTGGCTATGGTTTTGCTAAAGAATATAATATTGAACGGAAATTTAGAGAAGCGAGATTATTTAAGGTTGCCCCAATTGCCAATAATTTAGTATTAAGCTTTGTCGGACAGCATGTATTAGGATTACCAAGGTCTTATTAACTTGTACCATTTCTTTTACTACAGGGAGGGATAAGGATGACGGGACCTTTAGCAGGCATGAGAGTCATTGATGTCACAACCAATATTTCCGGTCCAACTTTGACAATGATTCTAGCGGACTTAGGTGCGGAAATTATTAAAATTGAACGTCCGGGTACGGGAGATGACGCCAGGGGGATGGGGCCATTTATGAGTGGTGAAGGCGTATATTTTCTCCATATTAATCGCAATAAAGAGTCGGTTGTCATCGACCTTAAGAAACAAGATGGGAAACAAATCGTATATGATCTTGTCAAATCGGCAGATATATTCGTTGAGAACTTCCGGCAGGGAAAAGCTGAGCAAATGGGATTAGGTTATGCTAAATTGAAAGCAATAAACAATCAAATCATCTATTGCTCATTATCAGCATATGGCCAAAGTGGGCCGCAAAAATTGCAACCGGGCTATGATGCTATTGCTCAAGCTGAAACAGGCATCATGGGCATCAATGGAGCCAAAGACGCTGAATTAGCGAGAGTACCTGTCTCTATTTTAGATCAAGGAAGTGCAATGTGGGGTGCAATTGGTATTCTATCTGCACTTTTGCATCGAAAGCATACAGGTGAAGGGCAATTTGTTTCTACTTCTTTATATGAAACCGGTTTATTTTGGAGTAGTTATCATATGCTTTCCTTTTTAGCGACAGGAGAAGAACCTCAGAAAAACGGCTCTGGTCACACGGCATTTGCTCCTTATGGTGCTTACTTGGCAAGTGATACGTATATCATGATTGGCATTTCCAATCAATCGCTATTTGAAAGATTATGTCGGGTTTTAAATAGTATGGAGTGGCTATCAGATCAGCGATTTTTAGATAATAAAAATCGTGTGGAAAACCAATACATCTTAAAAGAAAACATAGAACTGATACTTCAAAGGGAAACGGCTGATTATTGGGTGACGGAATTAAGCGCGGCAGGGATCCCAAGTTCCAAAGTAAAAAAAATATCGGAAGTCATTGATGCAAAACAGACAGAAGCCCTTGGCATGTGGCAACAAGTAACACATGATACAATTGAAGATTTACGTCTACCAAGACTACCTTTTCATCTAAGTAAATCTACACCTGAGGTGAAAATGGCATCGCCAAAACTAGGGGAAAATACTGATTGTGTCCTACAATCATTAGGCTATACGCAAGAAAGAATAGCAGAGCTTTCAACTAGCCAAGTTATTGGAGCTTATGAAAAAAAACTGAAAAACAGATAAACCATTTATGAGCTCTTCTATTATTGTGGTAAGACATTTATAGGAGAGCTTTTCTTGTGGTTCAACTAACGCGTAAATAGTACAACTGTTTTTCATCTACAATATCAAAAAGTTGAAGAAAAGATTTGTTTGATGAATATTACATATGAAGTGGGGATATTTTCATCAACTACGATAAATAATTCTTTTCATGAGAAAGATATCTGCTATAATGGTTGTAATACTGAAACGTTTTAATTGAAGAAAGAGTCAAAATTATAAATGAACGATTGAAAGAGGGCTAGTAAATAGGGATTGGCATGAAAGAGAGTGGAATTTATCAGCTGAAAGATTCCACCATGATTCAACCTATTGAACCTGCCTCTTTAGTCTGGTGAAAACCATCAGCGGTGATTGAGACGTTAACTCATGAAAGTGGAATGTTTAAAAGAAAGCATTCAATTAAGGTGGTACCGCGAAACCTAACTCGTCCTTATGTATTAAGGCTTGAGTTAGGTTTTTTATTTTTTAAAAAACTAGACTGAGACATCACTACATGGGTGTTCGTGCTCTTAAAAGGAATGAATCATATGGGGAAGAAAAGAATGATCGTTAAAATTGGCAGCAGTTCATTAACGAATGAAAGGGGGGAAATTGACCGCTATAAATTTACCGATCATATATTAGCACTTGCAAAAATACAGAAAATGGGCCATGAAGTGATTGTCGTATCCTCGGGAGCAGTAGCAGCAGGTTTTAGAAAACTAGGTTATTCTTCCCGTCCCATTACATTAAAAGGGAAACAAGCTGCGGCTGCTATCGGTCAAGGATTATTAATTCAAAGTTACATGGAAGCCTTATTAAAATTTGACACCTTGGCAGCGCAAATTTTACTGACTCGATCCGACTTTAACAATCAAGTGCGCTTTAGAAATGCGTACGATACGATTATGGAACTGTTAGATCGTAAAGTCATACCGATTATTAACGAAAATGACACTGTTTCTATTGAGGAATTGACTTTCGGGGATAATGATATGTTATCAGCACTCGTTAGCGGGCTTGTTCATGCTGATTTACTTGTGATTTTAACAGATATTAATGGCTTATATGATAAAAACCCGTTTAAGTATCCAAATGCCAGCCGAATTGACTTCTTAAATGAAATTACTGATGTGCAAATGAAAGCGACAGATGGTGCGGGCTCTAAAGTTGGAACTGGCGGCATGTACTCAAAGTTGAATGCTGCTAAAACAGCTATGGAATTAAACGTCCCGGTTTTTATCGGTACTGGTAAAGGTGAAGACAAACTTATAAGCATCCTTAATGGAAATGGAGACGGTACATATCTTTCTAATCAGCAAATGAAAAATATTAATACAAAACGGCAATGGATTGCCCTTCATTCGACGGTCAAAGGAAAAATCTATGTGGATAAAGGAGCCGAAAAAGCACTTGTACATGGTGGTGGAAGTCTATTATCACCTGGAATTGTTAAAATTGATGGAAGTTTTCTTTCGGGTGAGGTTGTTGAAGTGAGGTTTGAAAATCAACTAATTGCTAGGGGAGAAGTAAGTTGTTCTAGTCAATATCTCACGCAAACATCACATGAGAAAAAACGAATTAAAGAAGTGATTCATCGTGATAAATTAGTTTTAGAATCGAATAGGAGTGAAGGGAAATGACAAGTGAAGTATATGAAAAAGGTAAATTAGCAAAAAAAGCGAGCTATCGTTTAAGTGGCGCTACGACAGCGGAAAAAAATCAAGCATTAAACGCCATTGCCAATCAATTAATAGAAGATCAAGAGGAAATCCGTTTAGCCAATGAAAAAGATATAAGGATGGCGCGTGGCCACATGAGTGACAGTATGATTGATCGTCTTATGTTAGATGAGTCTAGAATAAGAGCAATGGCACAAGCGGTCACTGATATCGCACAACTTGACGATCCTATACATCGTGTATTGCAGACAATAAAAAAAGAAAATGGCCTACTTATTCAACAAAAGTCAGTCCCACTTGGTGTTATAGGTATGATTTACGAGGCAAGACCTAACGTAACCATTGATGCTGCTTCACTAGCTTTAAAGACAAATAATTGTGTAATTTTACGAGGGAGTAAAACGGCTCTACATAGTAATCGTGCGCTTGTCCAAACTGTTCATCGCGCATTACAATCGACGGAGCTACCAATTGATAGTGTCTTATTAATTGAAGATACGAGTAGAGAAGCTGCCAAAGAATTATTTCATCTTCATACATTTCTCGATGTGCTTATCCCCAGAGGTGGCAAAGGATTGATTGATACTGTTGTACGTGAGGCATCCGTGCCGGTTATTGAAACAGGTGCAGGTAATTGCCATATGTATATTGATGAGTTTGCGGAATTAGAAATGGCGAAGAAAGTAGTATTAAATGCGAAGAAACAAAGACCTTCTGTTTGCAATAGTATCGAATCTCTTTTGATTCATACTCATTGGTTGGAAAAATACGGGGGAGAATTTTTAGCTTACATGGAGAACGAGGGAATTGAAATGGTTGGAGATCAATATGTGAAAGACTTTCTTCCTCACATCGAATTAGCCACTACAGAAGATTTTCACAGTGAGTTTCTATGCTTAAAAATGAGCGTTAAAACAGTTGCCTCTGTTGAAGACGCCATTACTCATATTCGTCAGTATGGGACAAAGCATTCAGAAGCAATTATAACGGAAAATAATAGTCGAGCAGAAACCTTTATGAATCATGTAGATGCTGCTGCTGTTTATCATAATGCTTCAACAAGATTTACAGATGGATTTGAATTTGGTTTTGGCGCTGAGATTGGCATTAGCACACAAAAAATGCATGTGCGTGGACCAATGGGATTAAAAGCACTAACATCAAGTAAATATTTTATTGAAGGTAATGGACAAATAAGAGAATAATTGTTAGCTAAAAGTTAAAGGAATTTTGCTAGCGTTAGAGAAGTATAAATGAATAAGATGATATTCTTCTGAAAAGGTGTGACTTATATATGGAAACTATTCCTAAGCCAGCGGCGACAGTCTTATTAATCAATCCACAAGGACAAGTATATATGACGAAACGCCCAGCAACAATGAAATTTCTTGCTGGGCATTATGTTTTTCCTGGTGGCGCAGTGGATGAGAAAGACTCGCTGCTATCTAATAGATTAATTGCTCCAACAGATCAGGAAAATATCCCTTTAGCTTATTATGTTGCTGCCGCAAGAGAAGTCTATGAAGAAATTGGAGTTTTCCTTGGTTGTGATAGAACAGGAGAGCCGCTCTCATTTCAAAAAGAAGAAAGTTTGAACGATAGGAAAAGGCTCTTAAAAAAGGAAATAAGTTTTATCGAGTTATTAAAAGAAAAAGAAGCCGCGCTTGATTGTCGCTGCTTCACATATATCGGCCATAAAACGACACCAGCAAAAAGTCCAATACGTTTTGATACACGTTTCTTTATTACACGTCTCCCAAAACGGCAACAACCAATTCCTGATCCTTATGAAGTTGCAGAAGCCAGGTGGATTTATCCAAAAGATGCTTTGCATGCTTATGAGAAGGGTGAAATTAAACTCATAAACCCGACTATCCGTTCACTTGAAAAAGCAATTTGTTGGTTAGATGCAACTTCATGAATAACTTGAGTAAGCATTTCTGTTCTGTATAACCTTTCTTTCTTCTATCAACTTAATTAAATGAGCTTCTGTTGTTTTTTCTGCTACTACTTTGTTTGAAGGGTGAATATGACCAGCGTATATCTTATTCGTAATTTCGTGTAATAACAGGGGCTCATTCTCTTTTAAAATATGTAAAATTTGTTCTTCTCTCTGCATTCTTCTATTCAGTACATAATCAATATGTTCGTATGGATTATTAATCCAATCGCCATGACCAGGACCAACCATTGTTAAGGATAATGATTTTATTTTTTCTAATGTGATGAAATAATCTTTCATATTCCCATCGGGTGTACCAATCCAAGAAGTTCCCTTTTCTATTAAATTATCGCCTGCCAGTAAAATCTTCTTAGAAGGTAAATAAAAGCTTAAATGACCTGAAGAATGCCCTGGGAGATGTAATGCTATCAGAGATTCATCGCCTATAGATATTTCTTCGTGATTTGAAAGGTAATGGAGGTTATCAATTTGAACATTCCTTCTGATTTCGGACTCCTCAAGTGGATGAGCAAATATAGGTATTTGCCAATCAAGAAGTTGTTTCACTCCAGGTGAATGATCTTTATGTCCATGGGTGAGAAGAATCGCTTTCGGAATGGGAAGCTCATGTTTTTTTAGTGCTGTATGTAGTGTTTCTCTTGTAATGGGTTGATTATAACCAGTGTCAATGATTAGAGTTTCCTCTTTATTACCGATGATGTAGCTATTTGTTGTTGTATATGGCCAAAGAGTGGGAGTAGGAATAGGTATACGTAATACACTAATATCTGATTTCATTATGTCCACCTTTTATAAATAATTTGAATATTATGAATATTTTTTAGCTATTGATACTTACTTTAAAACTATGCTATGATACATAGGTATGGCTATTTGTTATTATTGTATAAAAGTATCCAATATAATAATAACAAAAATATTGAGATGTGTCAACTAATTTTTTATCGAGGAGTGATTCTATGCAAGAGCGACAAGAAGAGCAAAAAAGGGTAGATAGAATAATACATGAAGTGAATAAGAAGCAAGTCGCTTATATAGAAAATCGCGACCACGTACAGAAGGATGTAAAACAATTAAAAACAGGATTTTGGGATGATGTGACAGTCAACCTAGAGGAAATGGACGATGTGATTGAGACATTTCAAAGTGTAAAGCAGCAAGCAGAATTATTAGGGGAAAGAGAACGGCGAATGGGAATGCTCGATCAATATGTCAACATATTGTCGAAACAAAAAGACTCGCCCTATTTTGGCAGAATTGATTTTAGGGAAGATGGGGAAGAAAAGGAATCCATATATATTGGTGTTGCCTCATTAATGGATGAAAATGATGAGCAGTTTCTTATTTATGATTGGCGGTCACCTGTTGCGAGTATGTATTACGATTACACACCTGGAAAAGCAAAGTATGACACCCCATATGAAACAATTATGGGAGAAATGTTATTAAAGCGTCAATTTATTATAAAAAAGGGGAATATTGAAGGGTTATTTGATACGGGTTTAACGATTGGTGATACTGTGCTGCAGGAAGTGTTAGGTGGACACGCAAATGCACAGATGAAAAGTATTGTTGCTACGATTCAGAAGCAACAAAATGCAATTATTCGCAATGTGAAAGACGATTTAATTATTGTTCAAGGAGTGGCAGGTAGTGGGAAAACATCAGCAGCATTACAAAGAATCGCTTACCTTCTATATCATTATAGGAAATCATTACATGCGGAAAATATAATTCTTTTCTCGCCAAACCCGCTATTTAATAGTTATGTTTCTCAAGTGTTACCAGAATTGGGTGAGAAAAATATGAAGCAGGATACTTTTTGGCACTTCATTCAAAGTAAGTTTGATGCAAAGCTTACGATAGAAACACCGCTTGATCAATTAGAATTTCTTCTTCAAGAAAATGATTCAAGTGAAAAAAGAGTCCAGGAAATTGAATATAAGTCCTCTTTATCCTATCAATCTTCTATGGACCAATATATTAGCCATTTATTAATAGAAGGGATGATTTTCCGTGATCTCACCTTTCATAATGAAAAATGGCTGACTGTCGATGAAATCGGTGAGAAGTTTTATTCTTATGAAAGTAATATCTCAATCGCGAACAGACTGCAACTTATACAAGAATGGAGCCTTTCTATTATAAAGAAAAAGGAGAAAGCAGAACGGAAGAAGGCTTGGGTTGAGAATGAAGTAGAATTACTTGATAAAGAAGATTATTTACAAGCATATAAAAAGGCACAGCAAATAGATGATGATGGCTTTATGCAACCAGAAGTTGAGCAAGCGTATTTGATGAAAATGGTTGTGAAAAGGAGACTTAAGCCACTTCGGAAACAAATCAAATCTTTCTATTTTGTTGATATACTTGCAATGTACGATGAGTTTTTACGTACAAGTAACAAAGATGATTCGGGATTAGAGGCAATTGTATCTGGTGATATGTTGTATGAAGATGTGGTTCCTTATTTATATTTAAAACAACAATTATTAAAGGAAGATGGTCATACGTCTGTACGTCATATTTTTATTGACGAAGCACAGGATTATTCACCCTTTCACTTTGCCTATTTAAAAGAGTTATTCCCGCATAGTAAGTGGACGTTATTGGGAGATGTGAATCAAACTATCCACTATCACGCTGACAATCAGTCTGTCCTTTTTAGTAATGAAAAAGCAACAATCTATCAATTAAGACAAAGTTATCGTTCAACGAAAGAGATTACGACATTTACATCAAGTCTGCTTTTAAATAATGAAGATATTATTCCTTTTAACCGAAGTGGCGAAAAGCCCATTATCAAAAATGTGGATGAGAAAGAAGCGCTAACGATACTCATAGATGTCGTTCGTCGATCCGTCTCGCTAGGTCATGAAACCATTGCGATCATTGCTAGGAGTGCGAGTCAGAGTGAGGAGTGGTACCGTCAATTATTGCCTCATCTTAACAATGTGAACCTTATCCATCAAAAAACAACGGAATTTCAAAAAGGAATTACCATTATTCCATCTTATTTAGCAAAGGGGATTGAATTTGATGCTGTTGTTATCCCCGATGGTGAACAGTATAAAAAAGAGAGGGACCGCTTTTTATTCTATACTGTGTGTACGCGGGCAATGCATCAATTAGTCATCTTGCAAAAATCACAAACGAATCCGTTTATTAATGGAGCAGATGTGCACACATATGAATATATATTGTAATGATTGTTTTAGGTATGTAGGATATTATTCGTATCTTGCATACTTTTTTTTATATCTTTTGATGTGTTTTTACATATTAAAGGAGGAAAAGGGGATTTCTTGCATAACCCTTTTAAGGGAGCAATTTTTGCTTTCAACCTGAATAGAGGGAGGAATGTGAAGTGAAAAAAATGGTCGCTTGTATTGCCATCGTCACACTATTTATGTTAACAACCTCTCAAGCATTTGCTGCTAAAACGATTACGCCTCAAGGAAAGCTTAAGCCACCAGGGGAAGTATTCACGCCGGGAGAGTGGTTTCTCGGAAGTGTACCACCGAATTTAGATACAAGTAAACCCCCGATTGTCTTTGTTCAAGGAAAAAATGGTAGTTCAACTAGTTGGTATGAAGAAACGGAATATCATGGTGTAAATGATATGTATACAAAAGCGTATGAATCTGGTTATCAAACTGTGTTTGTACAATTGCATGATGCAGCAGGAGAAGGTTCGGCAAGCCAATTGGATAACGGTGAACTTCTCGCTTCGATGCTTGCTGATATTTCCGCACATTTCCAAGGGAGAAAATTAAATATTGTCGCTCACAGTAAAGGTGGACCAGATACACAAGCGGCGCTCATTCATTATGGTGCACACGCATATGTCGGTCGAGTCATTACATTAGGTTCCCCGCATCATGGTTCCCATTTGGCCGACCTTGCTTATAGTTGGTGGGCAGGGTGGTTAGGTACGTTATTAGGGCAAAAGGATGATGGGACATTTTCTTTACAGGTAGGTGAAATGGCTCACTTTCGCTCAATAACTGATCACCATTCTCATGCAACGAAAAATAAGTATTACACTGTTTCCGGGACAAATAAGGGGCCGTCAATGTCCGCTTTATGGATGGGTGGCCAATACTTATCCTCTGAAGGTGAAAATGATGGTTTAGTTAACGATTGGAGTACAAGGTTACCATATGGTACACATCTCTTTAATGACACCTCTCTTGATCATGATAAAATTCGTATGGGCTCCGCTGTATTTTCTAGAATTGAACCATATTTGCGTTCATCATCTGTAACCGGATTGACAACGGATGATGTAAAAAGTAGCGATACATTAATGTCTAAAGATATTTCCTCCTATACCCACGGTGGCGAATGGCAAGGGTATGCCTCTTATAATCAATCCTTTCATGTGGATGAACAACTTAAAAACATACAAATCTGGACATCAACGAAGGATGTTAAAGTTAAATTAATTTCGCCAACTGGGAAAGAGTATCAAAGTTACACTTCATCACCTAAAAGTGCAGAAATATTTAATGGGGCAGCAGCACATAGTTTTACTGGCATTATATCTGAAACAGGTCGTTGGCAAGTGCAACTAACATCTAGCAAGAAGGATAATGCCTATGTTTTAAATGTTACCCATGAAGGGAAAAATAATCTAGAACTAAAGATGAATCCACTTTTCTCAAAGGATCCAGTTGCTTTCTCCCTACAATCAAACAACAATATACAATCTATCACAATGAATACGAAATTAGTGGATAAGAACGGCAATACAGTAGTGGCACCTTTAAATGTACAAAACACTTCGCGTAATGGGTCAATTGGACAATTTAATGCTAAGTTAAGTAGTGGTGTTTATAATATGACTATTGATATAAAAGGTAAAACACTTCAAGGGGCCCCTTATGAAAGAACAGTTATTCGCTCGTTTTATGTACAATAGTAGAGTTTCATTTATCGTTTGATCGGTGTGTGAGGTGCTGATACTGGCATCTCTTTTTCTTTTTAACTAAAATAAAGGCAAGTCAATTGAAATAGATGGGGTGAGATGTGAATGAAGTTTATAAATAAAACAGTTATTGTCACTGGTGCAGGAAATGGCATTGGTCAAGGGGTTGCACTCGCATATAAACGGGAAGGTGCCAACGTAGTAGTGGCTGATTGGGATGATTCGAACTTTGCTGCGCTTGAAGCAAAGGGGCTTGATTGCCTTCAGATAAATGTCCAAGAAGAAGCAGACATTCAACGATTATTAGAACAAACGATCGAGAAATATGGACAAGTAGATATTCTCATTAATAATGCTGGTGTATCTGTCTTTAAACCTTTGTTCGAATTAACATTAGATGAATGGGATCGTGTCATCAATACAAATGTAAGAAGTGTATTTCTAGCCACGAAAGAAGCGGCAAAATATATGAAAAATAACGAATCGGGTGGAGCCGTTGTGAATATGGCTTCTACTCGTTCGATGATGTCTGAGGTCAATTCAGAAGCCTATGCCGCTTCAAAAGGTGGCATAGTTAGTTTAACTCATGCATTAGCTCTTTCCCTAGCTGATTATCACATTACGGTTAATTGTATTTCGCCAGGGTGGATTGTGACGAATGAGAAGGCGGAACTGCGAGAAGTAGATCATCATCAGCACCCTTCAAGGAGAGTCGGGACGGTAGCTGATGTAGCTAAAGCTTGTCTTTACTTAACAGATCCGGAAAATAACTTTGTGAACGGAGAGAATATTACTGTAGATGGTGGTATGACGAAGAAAATGATATATGAAGAATAAATAAATGATAAAAAGCAAGGTTCCCCTAGTAAGAGTAAAGGAACCTTGCTTGTTTATATTTCTATTTCATTGCGTCTGACCACTCTTCTACATTCCACACTTTTGTGACCCAATCTTCGTAAAAGTCGGGTTCATGGCAAACGAGGACAATGGTGCCTTTATATGCTTTTAAGGCTCTTTTTAATTCTTCTTTCGCCGTAATATCTAAATGATTTGTTGGTTCGTCAAACAGTAGCCAATTGCTTTCGTTCATCATTAACTTGCAAAGACGTACTTTCGCTTGTTCTCCCCCACTTAGTTGGTTCATTGGTCTTGAAATATGTTCATTTTTTAGCCCGCATTTAGCGAGAGCTGCACGAACCTGATGCTGATCCATCGCCGGGAACTCGTTCCATACATCATCTATGGGTGTAATTTGCTCGCCTTTCACTTCCTGTTCGAAATAGGAAGGGTAGAGGAAGTCACCTCTTTCAATTTTCCCGCTAATCGCTGGGATTTTTCCAAGCATCGTTTTTAAGAGGGTAGATTTTCCGACACCGTTACATCCAACAATGGCAATGCGATCCCCTTTTTCAATCGTAATTGACATTTTTGGCAATAGGGCATGTGTATAACCAATTTCAAAATTCTCGCCTTCAAACACATAACGGCTACTAGCCCTCGACTCTTTAAATTCGAAAGTAGGTTTAGCGGCAGTTTCAGGACGATCAATTCTCTCCATCCGGTTTAATTGCTTTTGCCTACTTTTTGCACGACCTGTTGTTGAATATCTCGCCTTGTTTTTTGCGATAAAATCTTCTTGTTTCTTGATGAATTCTTGTTGCTTTTCATATGCGTGGATATGTTGATTTTTATTGATTTCTGCCAGTTCTAAGAATTTTTCATAACTAGCCGTATAGCGAGTAAGTTTAGAGAATTCTAGATGAAAAATAACATTTGAGACTCCGTTCATAAATTCAGTATCATGCGAGATTAAAATGAATGCATACGGATATTCTTTTAAATAGTGGGATAACCAGTCTATATGTTCAACATCTAAATAGTTTGTTGGTTCATCTAAGAGTAAAACTTGAGGTTGCTCAAGCAATAGTTTAGCAAGTAAGACTTTTGTTCTTTGCCCCCCGCTAAGTGCTGCGACATCTCTATCCAAACCTATTGCATCTAATCCCAACCCTCTTGCGGCATCGTCTATTTTTAAATCGATTGAATAAAATCCGCCTGCTTCTAGTGTATCTTGAATTTCACCCATTTTCTCAAGCAAAACTTCTAATTCTTCTGGTGTGGCATCTGCCATCTTCGCTGTGACTTCATTTAATTCTTCTTCTTTTTTATATAATGGTAGAAAGGCATCTCTTAATGCATCGCGCATCGTTTTTCCAGGGGTTAAAACAGTATGTTGATCCAGATACCCATATTGTACATTAGGTGTCCATTCCACTTTGCCCCCATCGTGAATAAGCTGCCCTGTAATAATATTCATTAAAGTAGATTTACCTACCCCGTTTGCTCCAACTAACCCTACGTGATCTTCTGCTAATAAACGAAAAGACACGTCCTTAAATAATGTTCGATCGCCAAAAGTATGACTAAGATGATCAACTGTAAGTAAACTCATTTTGTAATCCTCATTTCTTCATAATCATTTAATAATCATACTAGATTTCTCGATGTTTAACTAGGGGAGAGGCGATATTTATCTATAAAAGAAAAATTCCTTATGAGGAATGGATGGTGGTATAATATGGTTTAAATACATATAAAAGGGGGATTGTTATGCAATTAACGATCCATGCAAAAGGAGAAGACGCGAATATCCTTTCTTTCTTATTGGCGAAACACCCTGAACGTCTTTATGAAAAAGAACATAAAGGGCATAAAGTACGTCTCTTTTATCAAACCTTTACTCCCAATGAGGTGAAAGTAACGATATACGTCGTTTTGGATGCTATAAGTTTAGTAAGGGATAGTGGAGAGAAATTAGATATTACACATTATATTAATGACCGTGAATTTGCAGTTAGTAGTTTGTTTTTATCACTCATACGCTCTTCTCTTGCGACAGCCCTAAATGGCTTACCTAAGGAAGAATATTTACCATATGTACGGCAGGTATTTCAATTTTCTTATTCATTTGGTCCAGTAAATACAGACCTTTCTGTAGAGAATCTTCGGGAGTTGTTTTCACCGCTTGGATTTACCTTATCTGTGCAAACTGAAACGAAAAACAGTCCTCTTTATGTAACTGTTACAGGTGAGACAACGTTACAAAAGGGGTTAAGGCAGTTATTTATTCTCATTCCAGTTATTGATAATTATAAGCACTATTTTATTGATGAAAAAGAGGCGGAAAAGCTTCAGCGGTTCGGAGAAGGTTGGCTAGATGATCATCCTCAAAAAGAATGGATTTATAAACGTGCCTTAAAGTATAAAGGGCTGTTAGACGACCATATAACCGAACACATAAAGGTTGAAAAGGAAAAGAAGCAAAAAGGACTAAACCAACTACGTTATGAAAAGATAATCGAAATCATTCAATCTAAACCTCATCTTAGAAAGATAATAGATATGGGGAGTGGAGAAGGAAAGCTTAGTACTAGATTAGGCTTTTTACCAAATGTGAGTGAAATAATCGCAGTTGAACCAAGTGAACGAGAAACGTTAAAGGCGAAAAAAAGATATGCAAAAGCTGCCGAAAATCCGGGCTTCTTAATGCCAATGCAAAAATGGGGTTCGGTATTTTATTATGATGATGGACTAAAGAATAAAGACGTCTTTATTTTATGTGAAGTGATCGAACATATTGCCGAGGAAAAATTGCATACGGCCATGCAACTGATTTTTCAAGAGTATAAGCCTGCAGTTTGTATTATTACAACACCGAATAAAGAATATAATACACTTTATCAACTTGGGGAATCCATGCGTCATTATGATCATCGCTTTGAATGGACAAGAGCAGAATTACTAGCATGGGTTGAGAAGATGACTGATATGTATGCTTATAAAGCTAGCATTTCTAGTATAGGTGAGGTAGATCATAAACGAGGTTCACCGACTCAGATAGTCGTATTTGAAAAAGAGGTGATGGTATGAGGAGGAGAATCACACTTCCTAACGCTGGTGTCGTTTTACTTGTTGGGCCTTCTGGTAGCGGTAAAACAACATTATTGCAGAACTTGGTCGATAGCGGACAAATAAAAGACTCAGAAATTTTAAGTTCAGATAAATATAGAAAAATAGTTGCAGATCAAGAGTACAACTCAGTTGAAAGCACTGATAATAAGATGGCGCAAATCTTATTTGAACAGTATCAAAGGATTTCTAAAGAGGCATTTGAACTGCTAGAATTGACCCTAGAAGCAAGATGTCGCTTAAATAAATGTAGTTTCATTGATGCGACTAATATAAATAGTGATGATCGTAAAAAATTGATTTCCATTGCACATCGCCATCATTTACCAATAAGCGCAATTGTGCTAGATATCGATTTAGATACATTATTAATGAGAGATAACGAACGAGTATTCCCAAGGGGCTCAAAGCGCATTAAACAACAAATGAAAAGGTTCCAATATCATAAGCGTTATTTAAAGACAGAAGGTTATCATCAACTTCATATGATAAAAGAATTGAATCACTCTGTTGAAATAGAACGAATGGATGAAGTTCCTCCTATTGATGTGGGAGCAGGAATTGATATCATTGGTGATATTCATGGTTGTTATACTGAGCTATTACATTTATTAGAGAAGTTAGGATATGAAGAAAATGAACAAGGGCTCTATACTCATCCCCTTGGGAGGAAGTTTTTATCATTAGGAGATATTATGAGTCGGGGACCGCGCTCTTTAGAAACGCTTTTATTTTTTAAAAATCATGTTAATAATAACTTAGCTTATATGATTGATAGTAATCATGGTTGGAAAATCTACAGATGGTTAAAAGGAAATCAAGTTACTTTACAACATGGTGACGAACTGACAGCTAAAGAAATCAATCAATGGTTAGCTACCTATTCAGAAGAAGAGCAAAAGCGCCTGAAGGATGAGTTCATTCAGTTTTTAGGAGATGCTCCGGCACATTATATAATCGAGGATAAAGGCGTGCCGATGCTTGTATGCACACATGCAGGGATTAAAGATGAGTATATAGGCAAGAAATCCCAACAAATATCGGATTATTGTCGATACGGTGAATCATCAAGTCGCATGAAAGATGGTATTCCCATTAGAGATGAATGGTATCATCATCATACAGGTCATATGACCATTATATGGGGGCATGATCCGAGACCATATCCGACTACTATCAACTCTACGATTAATATTGATCAAGGTGTAGTATTTGGAGGGAAATTAACAGCCTATCGATATCCCGAGAAGTCATTTGTCGCAGTTGATGCCCTCAAAAATTATAACGGTGTAGAGCATAACCCAATAATAGAATGGAAGAGCAAAAGATTGCTACCCCCAAATATACAAGCGCTTATTGAAGGTTTCCGCATACAAATGGAAGAATTCGAAGATGTAAGTGTGAAAGGTAAGTATGTAAAACCAGTCATTGGCTCGTTATCTACAGCCGATACCCATTTTGGTCAACTGGTTTATCTCCCTCCAACTATGAGCCCTGTTCCTATTCCGAGTCAGTTGCCAGATTATTTAGAACATCCAATAGAGGCTTTTAAATATTATCAGGATAATGGTGTTAATCAACTGATTGTTGAGAAAAAGCATATGGGTTCACGGGGGATTTTACTCATCTTTAAGAATGAGGAAGTAGCGTTAAACTATACTGGGATTAGTAATTTAGGTGCGATATATTCAAGAAGTGGGAAGCGCTTTTTTAAGAAGGATATAGAAGAGCGAATATTAACGGTTATCCAATCTAGTTTAAAGGAAAATGACTATTTTGGTAAGTACGAAACTGACTTTGTATTACTGGATTGTGAGATCATGCCATGGAATTTAAAGGCACAAGATTTAATCAATAAACAATATGAACTTGTAGCTGAAAGTGCGATCTTAGATCGAAAAATCTTGGATCAAGCACTAAATGAATCAATGGTTGAGAACCAGTGGTTAAAGGAAAATGAGGAAAAGTTAGAACGTGCAGAAAGTTTTCAAAAAGTGTATGAAAAGTATTGCTGGGAAGTTTCTGACATAGATCGCATTGTGATTGCTCCATTTCATATCTTAGCACATAGTGGAAGAGTATATCACGAAAATCCCCATACATGGCATATGACTCATGTAGAAGAACTATCCAATATATGTAGTATTTTTAGACGTACTGAATATTTACTTATTGAAGATGAATCGGATTGGAAGCAAGTAATTAATTGGTGGAAAGAAATAACAGAAGAAGGGCATGAAGGAATGGTTGTTAAACCTAACCAGTTTACCGTATGGGAAAAAGGGAAGCTGTTACAACCAGCTTTAAAGGTAAGGGGAAGAAAGTATTTACAAATCATATATGGCATCGATTATTTAGAAGAGAAGTACTTAGAGCGGTTGAAGAAAAGAAACACGAAACGTAAACAAAAACTAGCGTTGCAAGAATTTTCCTTAGGGATAGAGGCGTTAAACCGCTTTGTAAAGCAAGAAGAAATAGGTCGAATTCATGAATGTATTGTCGCTATACTTGCCCTCGAAGGAGATGAAGTCGACCCGAGATTATAGTCGTCATAGAGAAAAGTCATCTATATATGATGGCTTTTTTATGATGGAATTTTATCTTTCATAATCTTATTACCACAAGCGCAAATTGTACTATGCTTTAACTTAATTAATTTTGTTTTACATACTGGGCAAATTTTATCTTCTTTTTTCATCGGAATCATCCTTTCTCTATGCATTCTTGGCATTTCCCATACACTTCCATATTGTGATTATTGACGGAAAAACCTGTAAGATTAGCTACCATTTCTTCAATTTCTGTAAGTTCCGGATAGTTAATATCTGCAATTTTTCCACATGATTCACAGATAACGTGATAATGATTGGACTGACTAAATTCAAAGCGACTTAATCCATTGCCATAAGGTAGCTCATTAATGATTCCTAATTCAACAAATAGTTTTAAGTTATTGTAAATGGTAGCGAGACTAATGATGGGGATTCTTTTTTGAATGTCTTCAGCTGTTGGATGTCCATTCATGTCAATCAGTGTCGTTAAAATTTGTATTCTTTGTGGTGTAACCCTTAAATTTTTTTCTTTTAATAAGGGAATTAAGCTTTCTATTTGGTCTTTGTTCATGCTATAACCCTCATTTATAATGATGTAATTGTAGAGAATGCCTTTAAGTAGAACTTAAAGGCAAATGAGAAAAAGTGAAAAATAACGAAATATGAGAATGACTAACATATTAACGATATATATTAATAATAACACTTCTCATTCGAAAATCAATACTTTTTTATAATAATTATAAATAAGGACTGTGTATAAATATAGTTTCGACATTACCTGTAATATATCCTCGTTGAGTGTGTAATAATTTTAGTTTTTTTAATCACCAATATACTAATATGTTACATGTCATGAATGTGTGAAAGAATATTGAAGACGGAAGGGGATTATCAATTACACTTTGAATGGGGATTCTAGTTGATAAAAGAGTTCGAATTTTGTACAAATATAAAATCCGTAATGTCCCTAAAACATTAGCGTTTTTTGGAACATTACGGATTTTTATATATTTAATCTAATAATGGAAGTGAAGGTTATTTTACTTTTTCTGCCCAGTTCATAAAATTGTTTACAACCTGATCTAAGAAATCTAGAGTTTGTTCGTGTACAAGTTCTCCTTGTTCATTTACTTTATCAAGCACGGTACCGATAAAAACTTCATTTCCTGGAAGTGTGACAGCGCCGACTCCAGCTGAGTTGAGTATTTGACGCAAGTGCATTTGCGCTTTTACTGTTCCCATTGCACCAGGCGTTGCCCCAACAATCATCGCAGGTTTATTGACCATTACTTTTTCCACTCTTGAAAACCAATCAATGGCGTTCTTTAAAAATGCAGGAATGGAGTGATTATATTCAGGTGTTAAAAATAATAACCCATCACTATCTTTAATTCTTTGGCGAATTTCTAAAACGGCCGCTGGTGGTGTAAGTTCATCATCTTGATTATACATCGGTAATCTTTCAAGAGGGAGGATATCTATCTCGAGCTCTTCTTGATAACGATCTTTCATTAATAAGGCTAACTTTTTATTTATTGATTCTTTACGATTGCTTCCAACAAATGCAGCAATTTTCATATAAACGCCTCCATTATGTAATAATTAATGTTTCCATCATAGCATAGACCTATTTGAAATCTGTTATAAATGCTCAGAAAATCTAATCGTTTCAATTAAAGGAACATTTTTTAAGTAAAATGGGTAAATTAACTAATAAAGTTCTTTTGGAAATATGTCCTCTATATGTGTACAATTATTTAAAATGTGGTAAAGTATAATTTGTAAAACCTATACATAGCAAATGTATAACTAGAAAATAGTTGTATTTTTCCAGAGGACAGTTGTCTATTTTGAAAAGAAAATGAAGATGAAACCCTAGGAGGAAAAGAAATATGTCAAGCAATATTCTTAATCAATTTTTAAGTGAAAATCTTGAGGATTTAAAAGATAAAGGATTATATAACGAAATTGACCCGTTAGAAAGTGCGAATGGTCCAATCATTAAAATTAACGGGAAAGAGTTAATCAACTTATCTTCTAACAATTATTTAGGTTTAGCAACAAATGATACGTTAAAGACAATTGCTAAAGAAGCGATTGATAAATATGGTGTTGGTGCAGGAGCAGTTAGGACGATTAATGGTACGTTGCAAATTCATGTAGAGCTTGAAGAAACACTTGCAAAATTCAAGCATACAGAGGCAGCAATTGCTTATCAATCTGGATTCAATTGTAATATGGCGGCGATTTCTGCAGTTATGGATAAAAATGATGCCATCCTTTCAGATGAGCTTAATCATGCTTCTATCATTGACGGTTGCCGTTTATCCAAAGCAAAGATTATTCGATTTAATCATTCTGATATGGACGATCTTAGAGCAAAAGCAAAGGAAGCAACAGAATCTGGGCAATACAATAAAGTAATGGTCATTACAGATGGTGTATTTTCAATGGATGGTGATATTGCTAAATTACCAGAAATCGTTAAAATCGCTGAAGAGTTTGATCTAATAACATATGTAGATGATGCTCACGGTTCTGGTGTATTAGGTAAGGGTGCTGGTACGGTAAAACATTTTGGTCTTTCTGATAAAGTGGATTTCCAAATTGGTACATTATCGAAGGCAATCGGAGTAGTTGGTGGTTATGTAGCTGGTAAACAACAATTAATCGATTGGTTAAAGGTGAGAAGTAGACCTTTCTTATTTTCTACATCTGTTACACCTGCTGATGCCGCTGCAAGTAAAAAAGCGATTGAGATGTTAATGGAGAGCACAGCGCTAAATGAAAAATTATGGGAAAACAGTGAATACTTAAAAGCAGGCTTAAAGAAATTAGGATTTAATATCGGTGACAGTGAAACACCGATTACACCTTGTATCATTGGGGATGAAGTGAAAACGCAAGAATTTAGTAAGAAACTTAATGAAGCTGGAGTGTATGCAAAGTCCATCGTATTCCCAACGGTACCAAGAGGAACTGGTCGTGTACGTAATATGCCATCTGCTGCACATACGAAAGAAATGCTAGATCAAGCGTTAACTATATATGAAACGGTAGGAAAAGAACTAGAGATTATATAAAATCACCCTTTTAGAGAGGGTTGAAAAGGGTAGGAGAAAAAATGAAAAAAATTATGATTACTGGCGCACTTGGCCAGATTGGCTCAGAGTTAACACTGAAATTGAGAGAAATCTATGGAACGGACCATGTCATTGCAACAGATATTAGAAGCAATGACTCAGAGGCAGCTACATCAGGTCCTTTTGAAATGGTAGACGTTACAGATGGAAAAACGATGTTAGAAGTGGCGAAAAAGCATCAAGTTGATTCTATTATTCATATGGCTGCCTTATTATCAGCAACAGCTGAAGCAAATCCAGTGTTTGCTTGGAATTTAAATATGGGTGGATTGATGAACGCACTTGAAGCAGCAAGAGAAACGGGTGCGCAATTCTTTACGCCAAGTTCCATTGGCGCTTTTGGACCTTCTACACCAAAAGACCTTACACCACAAGATACGATTTGCCGACCAACAACAATGTACGGTGTCAATAAAGTGTCTGGAGAGCTTCTTTCAGATTATTACTATCATAAATTCGGTGTGGATACGCGCGGTTTACGATTCCCAGGATTAGTTTCTTACGTAACACCTCCAGGAGGCGGAACGACCGATTATGCTGTGGAGATTTATTACGAAGCGATGAAAAACAAAGCGTATACTTCTTATATTGCAGAAGGTACCTATATGGATATGATGTATATGCCTGATGCCTTAAATGCGATAGTCAACCTTATGGAGGCTGATCCAGCAAAATTATTACATCGTAATTCATTTAATGTGACAGCAATGAGTTTTGAACCGGAGCAAATCGCTGCTGAAATTCGTAAGCATATACCAGAATTCACCTTAACGTATGATGTCGATCCAGTTCGCCAATCGATTGCTGACAGTTGGCCAAATGCCATTGACGCTTCAGCCGCAAAAGAAGAATGGGGATTTAAAGCAGAGTATGATCTTGCAAGAATGACTGAGGATATGTTAAATAAACTAAAATAATGATATAGAAAAACGCCCTTTTGATAAGCGGGCGTTTTTCTTTGAGTTAAAATAGATTTTAGTATATCCATGCTAAGGAGGATTTATCGTATCGTAAATTTGTTCATTTTAGTTCGAATCCTGAGACGATAAAAGGTTTACATAAATATATTATGTCAACTAAATGTTTCATCGTTATTTGTCTATGGAAATTTCCAAAATAGAATGCTGGTGCACGATTCGTAGTGGAGTTGTAATATGAGGAAGCATAAGTTTTCTGCTATATGTTGCACCATCACTTTTTGCGACAGCACTGATAATAAGCTCATCTCCTGTTGGTATTACTTGCACATGATGATAACGATCTTCTTCAATTAAGGCTTCAATAATATAAGCTGATTCTGTATCAAATACATCGATACGAAAGATAGACTCGTCTAAAAAAGATGTTAACGGATCAAGAAACATGCTTTCAAACCAACTCTGCCACTCCATATTCATACATATCACCCCAGTATGATAATGTATGCGTATACACAAATAATGTGAATCGTACCACGGATTTTTTTAATGTTAATGGGGAAAAATATATATCCTCTTCCAAATTAATGATGAATTATTTTTATTAGGAACAGTCCGGGTATAAGGTAAAATGAGTCCGGTACAATACCGAACCCATTTCAAGAATGCAAAGTTATTTCATTAAGTTTTTATTTTGATCACTTATGCAATTGTATCGAACAAACTTCTACATATCATGATGAGAGTGATTCTTTTGTCTTGAATGATTTCTATTCTTTACTTTCTTAGAGCCACTTAAAGGCTCAGGTTGTCCTGGATTATCCCCTTTTGGAGCGTTTTTTCTCATATCTTTACCATCATTTTTATTCATTTTTTTATTTCCCTCCTTTTGTTTATAGGATGAAAGAATCCCCATTTTTTATACGGTATATTTTATCATCACACTGAACAATTTAATTGTAAGAAAAGCAAAAGAGGTGAAAACAAGTTATGCCTTATCATAAAAATAAACAGCAAGCATTTCAAGCAGCCCAACAAAGTATGGAAGATGTAGAAGAACAGTATCATGTAATAGATAAACATGCGAGTACGTATGGCCAACAACTCAAACATCTGTCTCAAGAAATAGCAGAAACTTATGAACAAATTCAAAATGCTTTAGAAGTTGCATCAGAGCATCAAAAAGAGCAATTGCTTAAATTTCAAACGGATTTGGATGCCATTACAAGCCAAGTGCAATCGGAAAAATAAAAAATAGTGCTAAGAAAGTCGAATAAAGTCAATTAAACACGATTGGTTTATTTTCTTAATATAATAATTAAATGAAGTCTATTTCACACCGTAATTGATAACCTCTCTCAATTACGGTGTTTTTATGTTTATCATATCATTTATTAGAAATACCATAAGAAAAACTTATCAATAACAATAACTTTCTTGTTATTTACTTATGTTGAATGTTGTATTATTATAGAAATTGTGAGAAAAGTGAGGATGGGTAAAAATTCAAACTTTTCGATTGATTACCATTAAGTGGTATTATAGTACTTTGTAGTTCGAATTAGGGGGTAATACTATGGCGAAAAATGATGTGTTTAATTCCCGTAAATCATTTGATGTAGATGGGAAACGTTATCATTACTATGACTTAGCAGCACTTGAAAATGCAGGTATAGGACAGGTATCTAAATTACCATATTCTATTAAAGTCCTACTTGAATCTGTACTACGTCAATATGACGGTCGTGTAATTACAAAAGAGCATGTTGAAAACTTAGCAAAATGGGGAACAGCAGATGTGAAGGAAGTGGATGTACCATTTAAACCTTCACGTGTTATCCTTCAAGACTTTACAGGTGTACCAGCAGTTGTAGACTTAGCTTCTTTAAGAAAAGCTATGGCTGATATGGGTGGAGATCCAGATATGATCAACCCTGAAAAACCAGTTGATCTTGTTATTGACCACTCTGTACAAGTTGATAAATATGGCACACCAGATGCACTAGATGCAAATATGGTTTTAGAATTTGAAAGAAACGCAGAACGTTACCAATTCTTAAGTTGGGCACAAAAAGCATTTGATAACTATCGTGCTGTTCCACCTGCGACAGGTATCGTTCACCAAGTAAACTTAGAATATCTTGCAGATGTTGTAATTGCAAATGAAACAACAGAAGGAGATTTTGAAGCATTCCCTGATACACTTGTTGGTACTGACTCTCATACAACGATGATTAATGGTATCGGTGTACTCGGTTGGGGTGTTGGTGGTATTGAGGCGGAAGCTGGTATGCTTGGACAGCCTTCATATTTCCCAGTTCCTGAAGTGGTTGGGGTGAAACTTGTTGGTGAGCTACCTAATGGAGCAACAGCTACTGACCTAGCCTTAAAAGTAACACAAGTTTTACGTACACACGGTGTTGTAGGTAAATTTGTGGAATTCTTCGGACCAGGTGTTCCTGCACTTCCACTAGCTGATCGTGCAACAATCGCGAACATGGCACCTGAATATGGTGCAACATGTGGATTCTTCCCTGTTGATGGTGAATCTTTAGAATACATGCGTCTAACTGGACGTAAAGAAGAACAAATCAAAGTTGTTGAAGCTTATTCTAAAGCAAATGGATTATTCTTCGATCCTTCATTAGAACCAGTTTATACAGATGTAGTAGAAATTAACTTAGCTGATATTGAACCGAACCTTTCC
This sequence comes from Cytobacillus kochii, assembly GCF_020171845.1. GTDB lineage: Bacteria > Bacillota > Bacilli > Bacillales > Cytobacillaceae > Cytobacillus > Cytobacillus kochii. The sequence continues at coordinate 233,999 of NZ_JAIVAM010000004.1, forward strand.
GGTCCGAAACGTCCGCAAGATTTAATTCCGCTTTCTGCTATGAAAAAAGAATTTAATAAAGCTGTTACTGCTCCTCAAGGTAACCAAGGTTTTGGTTATGATGAGAAAGAGTTTGATAAAACAGCAACAGTTAACTTCAAAAATGGCGATTCTACGACAATGAAAACAGGTGCAGTTGCAATTGCTGCAATCACTAGCTGTACAAACACATCTAATCCTTATGTATTAGTTGGTGCAGGTCTTGTTGCGAAAAAAGCAGTAGAACTTGGTTTGGAAGTTCCTAAATATGTAAAAACATCTTTAGCACCGGGTTCAAAAGTTGTAACTGGATACTTAAATAACTCTGGTTTACTTCCTTATTTAGAGCAATTAGGATTTAATCTAGTAGGTTATGGATGTACAACATGTATCGGTAACTCTGGTCCTTTAAAAGAAGAAATTGAAGAAGCGATTGCTGATAGTGATTTACTTGTTACTTCTGTTCTTTCTGGTAACCGTAACTTTGAAGGTCGTATCCATCCATTAGTAAAAGGTAACTACCTTGCTTCACCACCGTTAGTAGTTGCATACGCTCTAGCTGGAACAGTTGATGTTGATCTTCAACATGATGTTCTTGGTCAAGATAAAGATGGGAACGATGTATTCTTTAAAGACATCTGGCCAACAACAGAGGAAATCAATGCAGTCGTTAAACAAACGGTTACACCTGATTTATTCCGTGATGAATATGAGCGTGTATTCGATGATAATGAGCGTTGGAATGAAATTAAAACAAGTAATGAACCATTATATACTTTTGATGAGTCATCTACTTATATCCAAAACCCACCATTCTTTGAAGGTTTAAAACCAGATCCAGAAGAAGTAAAACCATTAAATGGTTTACGTGTAGTTGGTAAATTTGGTGATTCTGTTACAACTGACCATATTTCTCCTGCAGGTGCAATCGGTAAAGATACACCAGCTGGTAAATACCTTCGTGAAAATGGCGTAGAAGTTCGTGACTTTAACTCTTATGGTTCTCGTCGTGGTAACCATGAAGTCATGATGCGTGGTACATTTGCTAATATCCGTATCCGTAACCAAATTGCACCAGGTACTGAAGGTGGATTCACAACGTACTGGCCAACGGGTGAAGTGACATCCATTTATGATGCATGTATGCAATATAAAGAAGATGGAACTGGATTAGTTGTACTTGCTGGTAAGGATTACGGAATGGGATCATCTCGTGACTGGGCAGCAAAAGGAACAAATTTACTCGGTATTAAAACAGTTATTGCTGAAAGCTATGAGCGTATTCACCGTTCTAACCTTGTGTTAATGGGCGTTCTACCACTTCAATTTAAAGCTGGGGAAAGTTCTGATACACTAGGATTAACTGGTAAGGAAACAATTAGTGTTGAAATTGGAGAAGACGTGAGACCTCGCGACTTTGTAAAAGTGACAGCAATTGCAGAAGATGGCACTGTAACTACTTTTGAAGCACTTGTTCGTTTCGACTCTGAAGTGGAAATTGATTACTATCGTCATGGTGGTATCTTGCAAATGGTACTTCGTAATCGATTGCAGAAATAATTGTAGCAATCCTGCCCTCTACACATCTAGATGTGTAGAGGGTTTTTAGTTTCCAAACTTCACCCCTTTTAGGAAGGAATTTGCCTCCATTCAATACTCATAGAATCACGATGTAAAGTTTTTAAAAAAGCTTAGGATTAAATGAAATGAGTTAAAATGATTGAGCATAGTAAAACAAAAGGAGATAACAATTGAAAGCATGGATGATTGGTCCGTTTTTAATTACTGTAAATCAGTTAAGTCTTGCATTAGCGTTTGTAATCACCTATTTATTTAAAAAAACTTTGTTTAAAGTTGAAGGGAAGATAAAAGATGAAGTTAGTTCTAGTCTGGTGACTGGTCTAATTATTTTTCTCCTATGTTATAAAGGGTTGCCACTCATAACGAGATTTGCAGATGTAATAAAGAACCCCTTTATCATTGTTTATTCAAGTAGTGGGCTGAAAGGTCTATTTTTCGCTTTAGTTATCATGGTCATTTATTTATTTATTTATAAAAGCCTATCGCTCGCATTTCTCTATGATTCAATGGATGCGTATCGCTTTCGTTTATTTATTTACATATTTTCTTTCATTTTGGATGATCAGAACACTATATTTTCTTTTCTATTAGGAACAATAATGAAAGGAAGGAGTGTTCTAGTTGAAAAAAATCTTATTATTCCTTTGTTGCCTTTTCCTATTTATCCCGCTAGAAACTGCAGCAGAAGATCAATTACCAGGTTTGAAGATCGGCACAAAAGCACCCGACTTTAAGCTTCAGACTATTGAAGGTAAAAATGTCAGTTTAACGGAATTTCGCGGAAAAAAAGTGATGCTCAACTTTTGGGCTACTTGGTGTGCGCCATGTAAACAAGAAATGCGTGATTTCCAATCATTTTATCAAAATAAAAAGGATACTAATATAGAGATCATTGCCATTAACATTGATACAAAAAGTAATGTCAGCAAATATGTTGAGCGTTTAGGTATTACTTTTCCGGTTTTATTAGACGAGAATGATCACGTAAATGAGGTTTATCAAGTGCTGGTAATACCAACAACTTATTTCATTGATGAAAAGGGCGTTATAAGGGATAAATACTATAGTGCTATGCCTTTATCATTAATTAAAGAAAAGTTAAAGCAGTTTTAATATATCTCTTTTATACTTATTTGATTCCAATAGCTAAATCCATTATTAAATTTTCTAAAATTTGTAATAACTTTCTATTGAATGGGGCATACTGCTAATAAAATAGAAAGAAATGGTGGGTGAAGAATTTTATGAGAAAACCTAAAAGAAGAACGTTTGCTGATCTGGTATTGGAGAATAAGCTTCAATTAATGAAAGATCAATCTGCAATGGATAAAATAGAAATGCGATTAGAAGAAAAACATGCTAGTCACCTGAAGGCAGAGTAGATTTTTACCTGACTATTTCACTTAACTTCCGAACATAATAATATGAAGGAGGGATAAGTGATGGGTAATCCAAAAAAGAACAGTAAAGCTTTTGTCCCCAATCACCTTGGTACACAATCAAGAGGTTTTGGTGGCAATAAAGGGAAACAAATGCAGGATAAAACAGGCAAACAACCTGATGTGATTCAAACAAAAGGTGAATAAATGTCAAAAGGATGCTTAGGTAGGCCGTACCTAAGCATCCTTTTGTATGTAAGCGGCTTTACTTCAATATGAAGAAAAAAATATGGTATAGTTAGTTTAAACCATTGAATAAAGTGATGTGAATAGAATGAAACAAAAGAAAACAGAAATTGACAAAAATGGTTCCCAGCAAGTACATACTAAAAGAAATATATTTGAACAAATCTCTCGTTTAGATGAAAAAACGGATGCTGAACAATTATCAAAGTTGCTAACAGAAGCTGCGCAATTGTCTGCTATAAGGGACAAAACAGATGTTCAATTGCCAGTTGCATGGTTACAAAAGGCGATTGAATTATCACCGCAGAATCTCAGAGCAAAAGAAGCGCTTGCAGAAACAAAATGGATGATTAACAAAGAATTCATGGATCAACTACAATATCCTATTATTCGTGAAACTGATAATCGTGCAACAAAAAAATATGCTGCAGAAGAAATGATAGCCATCACAAACCGTTTTATGCAAGAAACTCTTAAAGCAAAAGAACATTTAAAAGGTCAAAAAGAGGAACTAAGTAAGTATAAAAATGATCAGCTGAGTCCTTTTGTAGACGATTTATATGCTATCCTCGAAGACGCTCTATTCATTGGCGATGAATTAGTTGAGGTTGCTGAAGCATATGAGCAATCGATATCCGGCGTATTTCATACAGCAATACATTATGATGAAGTAAAGAGAAAAATTGAGCAACTTTTGAAAGTGAAAGAAAAGTGGCAACAAAGAATTGAAGCCTACGAAATACAGAAAAAGCAACATGTGACTCCTTTAAATGAACTTGATGAAATGGTTGGTATGATTAATGTAAAGAAGAGAATTAAAGCTTATTATCAATTTTTACAGTATCAACATAGACGTCGTACTTTAGGTTTTAACCTGCGAGATCAAATGAGTCTCAATATGGTGATCACAGGGAATCCTGGAACAGGTAAAACAACTTTAGCGAGAACACTTGCGCGTATATACCATCATTTAGGTGTCTTACCAAGGGAGAATGTTATAGAAACTAATCGTTCACAATTAGTCGGCGCATATGTTGGGCAAACCGAAGAGAATGTTGGACAATTAGTCGAAAAAGCGCTAGGTGGAGTATTATTCATAGATGAGGCTTATACATTGAATCGATCAGATCAGTCAAAGGACGATTATGGACAAGTAGCAATTGATACGCTTGTTTCGTTAATGACAAGTGAAAAGTATAGTGGACGGTTGGCAGTAATATTGGCAGGCTACCCTGATGAAATGCGACAGTTTCTTGAAGTAAATCCGGGATTACGCAGTCGTTTCCCACAAGCAAATCATCTCCATCTTCAAGATTACAATGACTACGAGTTGTTAGAGATAGGGAAGCGGATCGCTTTAAATAATGATTATGTGCTAACTAGTTCAGGAGAAAGGGCGTTGTTAAAGAGAATAGAAAGAGAGCGTGTTGATGACACCTTTGGTAACGCAAGAGCTGTACATGATGTCATTCTCGATGCGATATTTTCTAAAGGTATTAAGGGTGATCAAGCAGATATTAGAGAACTAACCATATTAGAAGAAGATGATTTTACCATCGATGAGGAAGAGTCTATTGATCAACCGCAGAAGCAACTGGATGAAATGATTGGATTGGAGCATGTTAAAGAAGAAGTAAAGACTTTAGTGTCATTTGTACAAGTACAGCATATGCGAGGGCAACAAGGATTACCGGCCATTCCTGTGCAGCTACACTCAGTTTTTACAGGAAATCCAGGTACTGGAAAAACGACGATAGCGAAAATTTTCGCACAATTATTAAAAGAATGTGGCTTGCTCAAACGGGGCCATCTTATTGTTTCGAGTAGAGCTGACTTTGTTGCTGGTTATATTGGCCAGACAGCATTAAAAACAAGAAAACTTATTCGCCAAGCATTAGGTGGTGTTTTGTTTATTGATGAAGCGTATTCTCTTTTATCAGATATCACTACGGATTTCGGAAAAGAAGTGATAGATACGCTTGTGGATGAAATGACTAAACATAATGAAAATTTGGTTGTGATATTAGCAGGGTATCCAATGGAAATGGAAAAGCTATTGGCAAGTAATCCTGGACTAAGGTCGCGGTTTAAAAAGTTTTTACATTTTCCGGACTATACTGCTGAAGAGATGCTGAAGATGATGAAAGCATTTTTAGCAAGTTATGAAATGAGTTTAACGAAGGCGGCCGAACAATTACTGATAGAATATTTTACGAATACAGTAACAGAAGGTAATGGTCGTTTAGTTGTGAATCTTGCTGAAGGGGCCATTCAGAATCAAGCAAGAAGAATTATGGAAGATTCACATACAAGTGAGTCATCGTTATCCACATTAACAGAGAGAGATTTTATGAATACAATAGGCGGGAATAGAAAGGAAGACAAGACTAGTGCTAGTTTCAACGAAAGAGATAGAAGTTAGATATGCGGAAACAGATCAAATGGGTGTGGTCTATCATGCCAATTATATTATTTGGATGGAACTAGGTCGAACGCAATTCGTAAAAGACCTAGGTTTTAATTATGCGGCATTAGAAGAACAAGGTGTATTATCACCTGTACTCGATATACAAGCATCTTATAAAAAACCTCTCCATTATGGGGAGACAGCTACAGTCAAGACCTGGGTAGAAGCTTATGATGGTTTAAGGACAACTTATGGGTATGAGATATATAACCAAGAAGGCATTCTCGCTGTTAGTGGGTCTTCCTTACACACTTGTGTGAAGAAGGATAGTTTTCGACCGATTTCACTTCGAAGGAAGTTTCCAGATTGGCATGAAGCATACGAAAATGCAAAGAAATAAAGAAAGAAGGCTTAAAAATGGCGTTCGGTATTACTAGGGTGGATGTGAGAAAGTGGAAATCTGATATAGATGCTGGAAAGATCGCCTTTCTTACTCATTATTGGCTTGATGATCGTTTCCCCACGTGTAAGACGGTCACGAAGGTGGGAGCGTCCGATTTGAATCAGCTCATTTTATGGGGGAAGCAATACGGATTGAAGCCGGAGTGGATTCATCATCGTAAGGATGGATACTCTCATTTTGATTTATTAGGAGATAAACAAATCGAAATTATGAAGTTAGAGGGAAAAGAAGAGCATATTTGGAGATAATAAACATCACCCCTAGTTTTAAGAGCTAGGGGTGATGTTTATTTTTCATATTTATACTGCGGTTCGTTTAAGTCCTCATCATAATGCACAATCAAATGATGATCATCGAAGTACCATAAGTCTTTTTCCTCGATGAAAAACTGGATACCTTCAGATTCTTTCGTAACGATAGGATTAACCGGTTCTTCATTAGAAATACCTAAAGAAAAGCCTTGTTGTATCGGGCTTGAACCTCCATAACGGGCAAAAAAACGAACGTAATCTCCAGCGGTTAAAAGCATCTCATCTTTAAACCAATTAATGGCTTTCTCACTCAATCGAATGTCCAAGGTCCCCACTCCTTTTACCTTTATAAGCCTATTGTATACGAAAGCGAAACACACTGCTAAGATTTTGATTGGAAAGAGAAGGGAACCTTATTTATGCTCAGAAAAATATTCATTGATGGCACGAATCCAATTGATTCTTGTTACATCAGAGGCTGTTTGTTTGTCACCTGCTTCTAGCGCTTGAATGATCCGTTCATGCTCGTCGATAGATGATTCTGTTAAGATAATGGCTTTGTAATAGTAAAGTCTCATAACATGAGGTTGGAGACCTTCAATTGCCTGAGTTATATAAGGATTGTTTGTTTCATCTACTATTAATTGATGGAACTCTTCGTCATATTTAAGAGCAGAGAATGAATCCTCAGTATTAATAGCTTCAGCAAATTTCTGATTAATTCCTTTTAAACGATTAATCACCTCTTGCCCCAGATTGCCTGCTACTAATTCAGAAGACAATGCTTGCAGGACACTTAATGGAGGAAGGATTTTCGTTATATCTTCGTGATTTACTGCCGTAACTTGTGTCCCGACACCAGGATACATTTCTACAAATCCTTGGGAATTCAATAATTGTAATGCTTCTCTAATGGGTGTTCTGCTGACTCCTAAAGCTTCCGCAAGATCAGCATCATTCAACTTTTCTTTTGGTTTTAACGTACCATCAATAATCCATTCTTGAATTTGCAAGAATGCTCGTTTTTTGGCTGAAAGTCGTTGTGGAGTTGAAAAATTACTTGGAATTGGCATAATAAACCACCTTTGCGTATCAAATATCTGTAAATTACTCTGTTAGTATAGTGTGATTTTTCAAACTTGCTGAAATAAATACGGAAATATTCTATCCATATTAGTAATATATAGAAAAAATTATATAATAATATAGTTTTTAATGCAATATATCCCCTCGTCCATTAGTTTCTTAAGATAATTTATTGTGTTCATTATAGTGATATGTTATCTTATTAATGCAATATATTAACTGGAATTAGATAAAAGACAGAATTTTTTAAAATTATTTCAGAATATTTAATTTTATGAAGAATAAATATTCTGAAAAATACTAGCGGTGAGAACATCATCTGCTAGTTGTAATTGAGAGGGGTAAACTTGTAAATATGAATCAAAAATCTTCAAATTCTTATGTGGTTGTATTAGGTTTAATGTTATTCTCTTTGTTCTTTGGAGCGGGTAATTTAATATTCCCGATTATGATGGGTCAAGAAGCGGGTACAAATGTTTGGGCAGCAACAGCTGGGTTTATTATAACTGGTGTCGGACTGCCATTATTAGCTGTTGTTGCTCTTGGCTTTTCAGGTAAAAGTGATTTGCAATCGCTTGCAAGTCGAGTGAATCCAACATTTGGACTGATTTTCGCTATTATATTGTATTTAGCTATTGGTCCATTATTTGCCATTCCGAGAGCAGGAAGTGTTTCATTTGAAATTGGCATCCGACCATTATTGCCAGAATCTTCACTGACGATTGGTTTATTAATATTCTCAATCTGCTTCTTTGGTGTTGCGACGATATTATCATTAAATTCATCAAAGATTGTTGATATCGTTGGTAAATATTTAACGCCTATTAAAATTAGCTTTATACTACTATTAATTCTTGTTGCTGTTTTTAATCCTTTAGGATCTTTTGGGGAGCCAACAGAAGCTTATTCACAACACTCATTCTTTAATGGCTTCTCAGAAGGCTATTTAACTATGGATGTACTGGCTGCTTTTGTTTTTGGTGTAATTGTTATTAATGCACTTCGGGCAAAAGGTATAGAGTCAAATCGCTCTATTATGTTTGCTACGATGAAGGCTGGTTTGATTGCTGCGGTTTTATTAGCATTCTTTTATAGTGCGATGGCTTATATGGGTGCTAGTAGTGTTGCGGAATTAGGTATCCTTGAAAATGGTGGAGCTGTTCTCTCGGGTGTAGCCTATGCCTATTTTGGCTCTTATGGAGGAATCGTTCTAAGTGCTGTTATGATTATTGCCTGTATGACAACAAGTGTAGGTTTGATCAGTTCATGTGCTAGCTATTTTAATAAGATCATGCCTAAATTTTCCTATAAGACATATGTAATTGCATTTGCAATTTTCAGTACTGCAGTTGCGAACTTTGGTTTAACAGAGTTAATAGCTATTTCTGTTCCAGTACTTACAGCGATTTATCCTTTGGCGATTTTATTATTAATTTTAACATTTTTCCATCAGTTCTTTAATGGGAAGAAGTCTGTCTATCAAGTGAGTATGATTTTAACGTTTATTGTTAGTGTTTTTGATGGTTTAAAAGAGGCAGGAGTTCAAATAGAGCCTGTTTATCATTTATTCGCAAACATTCTTCCGTTGTATGAAGTGGGATTAGGTTGGATTGTACCAGCTATTATTGGTGTGATTTTAGGTATTGTTATAGATCTGTTTAAAAGAGAGACAAAGATAAAAGAGAATGAAGAAGTAATCTAACTGTTTTTTTACCCTTACAAAAGATTTTCCTTTTGTAAGGGTTTTTTTATGTAACCAATAATATTCACTATTTTATTGATATCTAGAAGGATTATCCTTAGTCATTCCAATTAAGAACGTAAAAATTATCGATGTCCATACTAGTAATATAAGTAAGAATCATTCTATTAATATATTACATATGACTATATTTTTTTAAAATAATATATTGCATTCATTACATGGATATGTTACTTTAATAATGCAATATATTGCTTGAATTTTTTCAGAGATTGTAATTCATACAATATTATATTTAAATATGAATTTTCTGAAGAATTAGTAAATTATAGTATTTGATGATTGTTAACTACAACAGTAGAGGCAGAAGGGGGTAGAAGATATGAATCAAAAGGTTCCATCTTCTTATATTATTGCAGTAGGTTTTATGTTATTTTCATTATTTTTCGGTGCTGGGAACTTAATTTTTCCAGTAATGATGGGTCAAGAAGCAGGAACGAACGTATGGGCCGCAGTAGCGGGCTTTATTATAACAGGTGTTGGTCTTCCTTTATTGGGTGTAATCGCTCTAGGTTATTCTGGTAAAAGTGACTTGCAATCGCTTGCAAGTCGTGTAAGTCCACTCTTTGGTCTCCTTTTTACAGTTGTATTATATTTATCTATCGGACCATTATTTGCGATACCAAGAACTGGTACGGTCTCTTATGAAATTGGTATAAGACCATTCATTTCTGATGAATGGAGCACGATTGGATTAGTTATCTTCTCTATCATTTTCTTTGGAATTACCGCATTCTTCTCTCTGAATGCATCGAAAATTGTTGATATTGTAGGTAAAGTTTTAACACCCATTCTACTATTATTTATCTTAATTTTAATTGTAGTAGCATTTGTTAATCCACTAGGATCTCTACAAGCACCAAGTGAGGCATATACTGTTAACTCTTTCTTTAACGGCTTTACTGAAGGTTACTTAACAATGGATGCTCTTGCAGCTTTCGTATTCGGAATTATAGTGATTGATGCCATTCGCTCCAAAGGCGTTCAATCTACTAAAGTAGTGATGCTTTCAGTGATTAAAGCAGGATTAATTTCAGCCGGTTTGCTTGCCGTGATTTATGGCTCACTTTCTTATATTGGTGCTAGTAGTGTTTCTCAATTAGGTATATTAGGAAACGGTGGTGCAGTTTTATCTCAAGTTTCCGGGCATTATTTCGGCTCATTTGGAGGAGTTATTCTAAGTGTGATTGTCATTGCGGCATGCTTAACGACTAGTATTGGCTTAATCTCTTCATGTGCAGCTTATTTTAGTAAAATCATGCCTAAAGTCTCCTATAATACGTTTGTTATTGTTTTCTCAGTATTTAGTGCAGCGATTGCTAACTTTGGATTAACTCAATTGATCGCTATTTCAGTACCGGTATTAACAGCTATTTATCCATTAGCGATTGTATTATTAATCCTTACGTTTTTACACCCATTGTTTAATGGTAAGAAAACTGTTTATCAAATGAGTATGTTATTTACGTTTATTATTGGTATCTTTGATGGCTTTAAAGCAGCAGGATATACGATTGCCTCAGTAGATAATCTATTCACTAGTATTCTTCCATTATATGATGTAGGGTTAGGTTGGTTAGTACCTGCATTTTTAGGAGCGGTTCTAGGAATAATCATTGGTTTATTTCAAAATAAAAAGGTTGAGGATGAAAAAGAACAATTAATATAATAAGAAAAAAAGCCTCCGACTAAAACGGAGGCTTTTTTTTGCTATAAAACGATGCCAATTATTCGGATGTGAAGTTAATCTCTCAATTGCTGTATGTATTTTCTTTATCGAGCGGTAAAGTAATCTTAATCGTTGTACCTACATTCATTTCAGATGAAATGTTAATCCAGCCATTATGTTGTTCGATAATTCTTTTACAAATGGATAACCCAATGCCTGTGCCCGTCGTTTTAGTAGAATAAAAAGGTTGAAAAAGCTTTTCTAATGTCTCTTCATTCATTCCGAAACCCGTGTCCTTTATAACGATTAAACATGTTTCAGCTGTACTTCTAACAGAGATATTAATCGTATTATCTTGATGCTGCTCTTGTGTATCAAATGATTCCAGTGCATTTTTAATTAAGTTGACTAGTACTTGTTTTAATTGTTTGGCATTTCCATAAATATATGGGTCGTCTTTTGATAATTGGAAGGAGAGTGCAGTATTCTTTAAAATCGCTTCACTCTGAAACAACAGGAAAGTATCGTGAACAAGTTTATTAATAGAAATACCTTCTTTTATTTTGTCCGTTGGCTTTGCTGCATTTAGGAACTCATGAATAATATCATTGGCACGATTAATCTCATCTAGAGCAATATCAACATATTGATTTTTCCCTGACTCGTTGAGATAGGGTTTTAACAATTGTAAAAAACCTTTAACTGTTGTAAGCGGATTACGTATTTCGTGTGCCATCGATGCTGCAAGTGTACTTAAATTTTGGGCGTACTCATTTGTAAAATTTGCTTCATTAATCTGAGACGCAGTTTCATGAATGATTTTCTTTTTTTCATTTAGTTCTAAGCTAAATCTGAGGAGTTTCTGTTCTAATTGTTGTGTTTGATAGTTATAGTCAGCAGTTAATGAATGAAATAAGGGGTAGCAAAATAAATGACATGATTCTTCCTCAGGAATCGTATAGACGCGATAATTGTGATAACCGTTACCGAAAAATAGCTGTAAATTAAGAACTGCTTTTTTCTTCCGTATTTCATTAAATTGTTCGACATCTTCGTAATTCATTAATTGTGTGAATGGGGTACCAATGATTGTATGCTGATTAACTATAGATGTTGAAACCACGTGATTATTGTTGTCAATTAAGAAGTATGGAAATGGTAGTTCTTTTAAGACAATCTCAGTTAATTTCATTTCTTATCATCCTTACCATTGTTTGTCATGTGGAAGTAGTATCTAATGTCATTCTCTTTTATTCTATTAGAAGAAATTGCAATATATGTTAGAAAAACAAGTATATTGAGAATAAAACACGAATCATCTCTACATATCTTGTTATGTATATGAGTTAAAATGTCATATTTTTAATTAAACCGCAATGTTGGAATTATTAATCTTATCATACCAAAGTCATTCAATGGCTTTCAATCACCGTTTTCATTCGTTAAAGGAATTTTTTAGGAATTGTTAAAAAATGATAGATTACTAGAAAAAAGTATAGCTTCGATTTACCTAGTATAGAAATGAATAGATAAAAAAAGACAGCATGCTCTAACGCTGTCTTTTGAATGTTATCTTTTCTTTTTAAATAAATTGACTTTTGGTTCGGTTTTATTGATAATCCTTTTAATATTTGTACGATGTCGATAAATGATGAACAATGTCATTAAGGCAATCACTATGATTAAAATTGGATCACCAAGAATGAGTGAATAAATCAATCCTGCAATACCAGCAATCATTGATGATAATGAAACATATTTAGTAGTGAGAAGTGAGATGAAAAAAACAGCTAATATTACCACAAACATGACGGGCACGAACGCCAGCACAACGCCTGCAGATGTAGCAACAGCTTTACCACCTTTGAATCCTGCAAATATCGGGTACATATGGCCAATAACAGCAAAAATTCCTATAATCACTGTATGTATATCTATATCAAAGAAGATTGGTAATAATCCAGCAGCTATGGTACCTTTCAGGATATCGGCCAGTGTAACGGTAAAACCTGCTTTTTTTCCTAGCGTTCGGAAAGTGTTTGTCCCACCAAGATTACCACTACCATGCTCACGAATATCAATGCCATAAAACACTTTACCAATGATTAATCCAGATGGAATGGAACCAATTAAATAAGCAATAAGAAAAACGATGATTACTTCAAATGTCATAAACTCTCCCCCACGGAATAAAAATACAGTTCTTATATTGTACCACGTAAATAAGTGAATGTACTATGTTGCTTTTAAATTATCTTTTCTATTGCAAAGATTACGCTATATGAAACGAATGTTAAATAGATATATGATTAAAATTAGTAGAAAAGAACTTTTTTGTTAAGAGGAATTACGTGATATTTAGCGAAAAGGAAAGCTTTATAAAAAAGATAGAAAGTACAGCATTGCGATCCATTCGCATTTATACTTTAATTCAGATAAAATAGTGTAGAGTTCAAAATAAGAGGTGAATGTATTGAGTATAGAAAACCCATCAAGAACTGAAATCGGAAAGATGTTAAAACAAGCAAAGAGGATTGCCGTCGTAGGTTTAAGTGATAACCCTAATCGTACATCCTATATGGTAAGTGAAGCAATGCAAAAAAGTGGTTATGAAATTATCCCTGTTAATCCCAAAGTTAAGGAAGTATTAGGTGTAAAAGCGGTTGCATCATTAGCTGAAATAGAAGGCAAAGTGGATATTGTTAATGTCTTTAGACGGTCGGAATATTTGCCAAGTCTTGCGAATGAATTTCAAAATATTGATTGTCCCATTTTTTGGACTCAGCTAGGTGTTGTAGATGAAGACGTATTTCAGCAGTTAAGCGATGCTGGTTATACCGTAGTCATGGATCGATGCATTAAAGTAGAGCATGCGCTAACAAAATAACATTTGTAGCATGGGATCATGACATTGATTTCATGCTTTTTCTTTCATATGCGGTTTAGAAGTGAAAATATGATATAATGATTAGAACGTTTGTTCTTGTTTGCCTCTTGCAACAGTATATACATGATCTTAATGCATGTTACAATGGGGAACATATATGCATACGGCTCGCATGATAAGAAGGAATATAGTGAATAAGAATGGAATAATAAACCGATATCTATTGTAGAGAGGTGCATAAAGGCGCGGTTATGATATAATCAAACTCTATTGCCGACTCGGATTGATAGACAATAGATGGTTTTTGAAGAGATGAAAGGGGAATGCTTGTGGCAAAAAATCAGGAAGTATTTGACTATAATGATGATGCCATACAAGTACTTGAGGGATTAGAAGCTGTTAGAAAACGTCCCGGAATGTACATTGGAAGTACGGATGCAAGAGGGTTACACCATCTTGTATACGAAATAGTCGATAACGCTGTAGATGAAGCACTTGCAGGTTTCGGCGATCATATCATTGTCAAAATACATAAAGACAATTCAATTAGTGTTCAAGATAAAGGTCGAGGAATGCCGACCGGAATGCACAAAATGGGCAAACCTACAACCGAAGTCATATTGACTGTGTTGCACGCTGGAGGAAAGTTTGGCCAAGGTGGATACAAAACAAGTGGTGGACTTCATGGTGTGGGTGCTTCAGTTGTTAACGCCTTATCACAATGGTTAGTCGTTAAAATTAAACGCGATGGACTTGTTTATGAACAGCGATTTGAAAACGGTGGAAAGCCAGTAACCACACTTGAGAAGGTTGGTAAAACGAATCAAGTAGGGACAACGATCCACTTTAAACCAGATCCGACAATTTTCTCAACAACTACATATAATTTTGAAGTTCTAAGTGAACGATTACGTGAATCCGCTTTTCTCTTAAAAGGAATGAAAATCGAAATAACGGATGAACGTCACGATCTTAAAGAGATTTATCATTATGAAAATGGGATTGAAGCATTCGTTCAGTACCTAAATGAAGAAAAAGATACGCTCCATCCAGTAGTTAGTTTTGAAGGGGAGCATAACGGTATTGAAGTTGATTTTGCCTTCCAATTTAATGATGGCTTTTCAGAAAATGTCCTTTCTTTTGTCAATAATGTTCGTACGAAAGATGGAGGGACACATGAAGCTGGAGCTAAAACAGCGATGACTAGGGTGTTCAATGAATATGCCCGTAAAGTTCAGCTTCTAAAAGAGAAAGACAAGAACTTAGAAGGAACCGATTTACGAGAAGGTTTTGCGGCGATTGTCTCAGTACGTGTACCTGAAGAGCTGTTACAATTTGAAGGACAAACAAAGGGCAAGCTCGGAACAAGTGAAGCGCGTTCAGCTGTCGATGCCGTTGTATCAGAGCATCTCTCTTACTTCCTTGAAGAAAATCCAGATACAAGCTCTTTATTAATTAAGAAAGCAATTAGAGCTTTTCAAGCAAGAGAAGCAGCACGTAAAGCGAGGGAAGACGCTAGAGGCGGGAAGAAGAAGAAACGGGCTGAAGCGGTTCTGTCAGGGAAATTGACACCTGCTCAATCACGTAACCCAGAAAGAAACGAATTATATTTAGTAGAGGGTGACTCTGCAGGTGGTTCAGCAAAGCAGGGGCGCGATAGAAGGTTTCAAGCGGTATTGCCATTAAGAGGTAAGGTAATAAATACTGAAAAGGCAAAGCTCGCAGATATCTTTAAAAATGAAGAGATAAACACGATAATACACGCTGTTGGAGCGGGTGTCGGTGGTGACTTTACGATTGAAGATATTAATTACGATAAAGTGATTATTATGACGGATGCTGATACCGATGGAGCCCATATTCAAGTGCTCTTACTGACCTTCTTCTACCGCTATATGAAGCCGTTACTCGAAGCAGGTAGAGTCTATATTGCTTTACCACCATTGTATAAAGTGAGTAAAGGTTCAGGAAAGAAAGAAGTAATAGAGTATGCATGGAGTGATGAAGAGCTTCCTGATACGATTAAAAAGGTCGGTAAAGGCTATATTATTCAGCGTTATAAAGGACTGGGTGAGATGAATGCTGACCAATTATGGGAAACAACAATGGATCCAGAAACGAGAACGCTCATCCGTGTGAAAATTGATGACGCTGCGAGAGCGGAACGTAGAATTACCACTTTAATGGGTGATAAAGTTGAACCGCGGAGGAAATGGATTGAAACCAATGTCGCATTTGGGTTAGAAGAAGATGGCAGCATTTTAGAAAATGAAAACATTTCGACGCTTGAGGAGTTAGATTCATGAACAAAGCAGAACAATTTCGTGATCTGCCGTTAGAAGATGTCCTTGGTGACCGATTTGGCAGATATAGTAAATATATTATACAAGATAGAGCATTACCTGATGCGCGAGACGGGCTAAAGCCCGTACAGCGTCGTATCTTATATGCCATGCATGTTGAAGGAAATACGCATGATAGAGGTTTTAGAAAATCGGCAAAAACGGTCGGTAATGTGATTGGTAATTTTCACCCACATGGTGACTCGTCTGTATATGATGCCATGGTGCGTATGAGTCAAGATTGGAAGTTGCGCAAGCTTCTTATTGAAATGCATGGCAATAATGGTAGTATCGATAATGATCCACCTGCTGCAATGAGGTATACAGAGGCGAGATTATCTTCTATTTCTTCTGCACTCTTAAATGATATTGAAAAAAGAACGGTTGATTTTATTCCGAACTTTGATGATACTTCGAATGAACCAACCGTTTTACCGGCTAGTTATCCTAACTTACTTGTAAATGGATCAACAGGGATTTCTGCCGGGTATGCAACGGAAATTCCACCTCATCACCTTGGAGAAGTTATTGATGCTGTTATTCATCGTATGGATCGTCCACAAAGTACTGTCGATGACTTAATGCAGTATATAAAAGGACCTGATTTTCCAACCGGTGGAATCATACAAGGTGTGGAAGGCATTAAGAAAGCCTATGAAACGGGCAAAGGTAAAATTATTATCCGTGGTAAAGTAGATTTCGAGGATATTCGTGGTGGTAGAAAGCAAATAGTCATTACTGAAATCCCTTATGAAGTAAATAAAGCGAACTTAGTGAAGAAAATGGATGAATTTCGCTTCGATCGTAAAATTGAAGGAATCGCCGAAGTCCGTGATGAAACGGATCGTACAGGGTTAAGAATTGTCGTTGAATTAAAGAAAGATGCTGACCCACAAGGTGTTTTACACTATTTATATAAATATACTGATCTGCAAATCCCATATAACTTTAATATGGTGGCTATTCATAACCGTCATCCGAAAACGATGGGGTTAGTTCCCTTATTAGATGCCTATATTGACCATCGAAAAGAGGTTGTCACACGTAGAACGCAATTCGATTTAGAAAAGGCACAAACACGTCAGCATATCGTTGAAGGACTAATTAAGGCGTTATCTATATTAGATGAAGTCATTGCGACGATTCGTGCTTCAAAAGATAAGCGTGACGCGAAAGAGAATTTGATGAGAGAGTATCAATTTACAGAGCCTCAAGCAGAAGCGATCGTCTCATTACAACTTTATCGTTTGACGAATACGGATATCACAGCATTGCGTGCAGAAGCAGAAGAACTAGCGGCCAAAGTAGAGGAACTCACATCGATTCTTGCCAGTGACAAGAAACTCGCATCAGTGATAAAAAAAGAACTTCGTGAAGTGAAGAAGCGATTTGAAGACAATAGAAGAACAGTCATTCAAGCAGAGATAGAAGAAATTAAAATTAACCTAGAAGTTCTTGTAGCAAATGAAGATGTGATTGTTACTGTCACAAGAGATGGGTATATTAAACGGACAAGCCAGCGTTCTTATTCAGCTTCAAATGGACAAGATTTAGCGATGAAGGAATCCGACCGTTTATTAACAAAGCTAGAGATGAATACAACGGATGTTCTACTTCTATTTACGAATAAAGGCAGCTACTTATATTGTCCTGTGCACCAATTACCTGATATCCGCTGGAAGGACATGGGTCAACATATTGCCAATATCATTGCCATCGATCGTGATGAATGTATCATTCACGCAATCCCTATTACTGATTTTGAACAAGAGAATGCGACATTATTATTTATTACGAAAAACGGTATGGTGAAGAAAACTGAATTAAAATCATATAAAGCTCAACGCTTTTCAAAAGCGCTCGTTGCTCTTAACCTAAAAGGTGATGATGAGGTTGTCGATGTTCACCTAACACATGGCGAGCATGATGTGTTTCTCACAACTCATTTAGGTTATGGTCTCAGGTTCCATGAGACAGAAGTAAACTTAGTAGGTCCAAGAGCTGCGGGTGTAAAAGGAATCAATCTAAAAGATGATGATTATGTTGTTTCTGGAAAAATGATTAGTAATGAGAAAGAAGAAGCAGTTGTCATTGCGACGCAACGCGGGGCAGTGAAAAAGATGAAACTGCAAGAGTTTGAACAAACATCAAGGGCAAAACGAGGTGTAGTGATGTTACGCGAATTGAAAAAACATCCGCATCGCATTGTCGGTATGGTTATAACAAATAACCATGAAACGGCATTTGTTGAAAGTGAAAAAGGGACAATCGAGTCCATAGCAATGAATGAACTTAGATACAATGATCGTTACTCCAACGGATCGTTCATTTTGGATGAAGAAGAAAATGGTACAATTATTCATTTATGGACTGAGAAAAAGGAACAAACATAAATGGTTTTCTTCCAAAAGTTGAAAGGTTGTATTTAACTTAAATGACACATAAAAAAAGTACACACTCATTAAAGTGATGTACTTTTTTTATGTGTCATTATCCTTCTTTTAGTTGATCATTTTTTTAAAAAACTCTGAAGGCGTCCTTCTAACGCTTCTTGGTCAACAGGGAAGATTACTGTGTTAGAAAATCATTTTTTTATATTAATGTTAAGTCTTCTAGTTAACTAATTTTCATGAACGGAAATAGACAGAACTTCTGTTCATTTAATCTTAGTTACTTCAAAATTTCAGATAGAAAATTTTTATGGGCGTTTGACAATTTTAACAAATTAAAGTTTCCAGCTCTAGCTAAACTTTTAATGATTTTTACTTCTTTCCAAGCTAAATCATATAGAGGTTGATTAATAATATTATTTTTTAGAGCATCTTCAAGTTCGTCGTCATCCAAAACATATAATTCCCCGGTTGGTAATATAACAATATCTAAGAATAAATCGTCTATCCATGGAATAGTATTGTCTATTCCATAATGGAGGCATATGTCTATATACCACTGAATGATATTCCCTTTAGAATCGAACATCGTAGTTACTGTATGGTTTTTTCTTAAAGGAAATTGTTGAAGCCACATATATCCATCATCCACTATACATAATTTCTTTCTACCATAACTTACACATAATGGAGATGTAACGGATAGTGTATGTAATAAAGTTATGTGTCCCTTAAAGTTTTTGGTATTGAGGAAAGCCTGTGAATATTTCCTTTTATCAATTCTTTTCCAATCTGAACGATCTCCGAACTTCCTCTTTAGCATCATCATCCCCCACGCTTGTTTTTTACGCAAATTATAGCCTTTTATTGTAACGAGTTTAATTGTATTAAACAAATTTATTTAAAATAATAGATCTTACTGAATATATTTCATAAGTAATGCTGTTACTTCTAAAATTAATGGGCTTCCTTTTACTGAGCTATTATAGTGAGAAAAAATTTAATTAAGGAGAGAGGAATTTTACAATAGGAGGTCTAATACTATTAATAGTCAGAATATTTTTAACAATACCTATGAAATGTAAGCAATCATTCAAGTAGAAAGGTGTGAGTAATTGATGGACAACCACAATCATCAAGATTTCCCTTCCTATGATGCAATTATTGTTGGTGCTGGGTTTTCTGGCATGTATATGCTCTACAGATTACGAGAACGCGGCTTGAAGGTACGGGTGTTTGAAAAAGGTGCTGGTGTAGGGGGAGCTTGGTATTGGAGCCGCTATCCTGGTGCGAGGTGTGACTCAGAAAGCCATACGTATAATTTTACCTTTTCTGAAACGTTATATGAAGAATGGTCTTGGCGTTCTCGTTATCCGACACAACCAGAAATTCTCGAATACTTAAACTTTGTAGCAGATCGCTTACAACTGAGAGAGGATATTGAGTTAGAAACAGAAATAAGAGCGGCTCATTTTGATGAAGAAATTACACAATGGAGAGTGTTTTTACAAGATGGTCGACAATTGATATGTAAATATTTCATTACAGCTGTCGGTTGTCTATCAGCACATGCGAAGAATATACCGAAAATACCAGGTTATAGCCAGTATAAAGGTGAAAGCTATCACACAGGTACTTGGCCACATCACGAAGTAGATTTTCATGGCAAGAAAGTAGGGATTATTGGTAATGGCTCAAGTGGAATTCAAAGTTTACCGGTTATTGCAGAAACAGCAGCGGAAGTATATAGCTTCCAAAGAACTCCTCAATATGCGATTCCCGCACAAAATCACCCTTACACAGAAGAAGAAATCAATGAATATAAAGCAAAGCGATTAGATACAAGAAAGAAAATGTTTCAATCTCATACTGGTTATCCCTTTTTTTCACGACCGTTTTCTGCCTTAGAGGAAAATCAATATAAACGGCAGGAAGTTTATGAAACAGCATGGAAGAAAGGCGGCTTTGAGATAAGTGCCACTTATAATGATTTATTAATTAATGAAACCTCTAATGAAACACTTAGTCAATTTGTTCGAGATAAGATAAAACAAGTTGTTAAGGATCAATCGTTAGCAGAAAAATTGTTACCCACTTACCCAATTGCCACTAAACGTCTAGTTCTTGATACAAATTATTATGAATCATTTAATTTGCCACATGTTCATTTTGTCGATGTAAAAGCTGCGCCTATAACACAATTCAGTGAAAAGGGTATTTGCACAACAGGCAGAGAGTATCCCTTAGATATGGTTGTGTTCGCTACAGGTTATGATGGAATGACCGGACCATTATTAACGATGGATATTAAAGGACGTGGAGGAGAATCACTTAAGGAGAAATGGGAACATGGAGCTAATGTATCAACTTATTTAGGTGTTGCCACTAACCTCTTCCCGAATATGTTTATGATTACTGGACCACAAAGTCCATCTGTAGCAACAAATATGCCGACAAGTATTGAACAGCATGTGGATTGGATTGACCGTTTTATTGCTTATATAGAGGCAGAGGGGCTCGAAATGGTAGAAGCGAATGCGCAACAAGAAGAAACATGGCGTATCCACTGTGAAGAAGTATATAGACAAACATTATATAGCAAAACCCCTTCTTGGTATTCTGGAGCAAATGTAGAAGGAAAGCCTGAAGCATTTTTAATTTATCTGGGTGGACTAGGACAATACGGGAAAATCCTCGAGAACTGTGCTACTAGTGAGTATAGTGGATTTGACCAACATTCTTCCATCACAAAAAGTATGTAAAGGAGTGCTATTAATGGATTTTATGAGTAGAGTAGCAGAAGAAATAAGAGAAATCTGTGAGAATTTCCCACCATTTAAGTTACCAGAGGGATTAGAAGCAGCAAGGCAGGCTGCATTCGTCCCAGTCGAAACATCCCCTTATGTAAGAATCAATCAATTATCTATTCAAGGTGGAGATAAACAAAGAATGTTAGTGAAGATCTATGAACCTTCTAATAGAAATGAAGAGGCACTTCCAGCTGTTCTTTTCATACATGGTGGAGGTTATGTTACTGGTCATCCAGATGGTAGTGATGCTATTTGTCAAGCGTTTGTAAAAGAAGCTGAATGTGTGGTTGTGTCAGTGGATTATCGGTTAGCTCCAGAGCATCGCTATCCTTGTGCAATAGAAGATTGCTATGCTGCCTTGTTATGGATGCATGAGAGCTGTGAAGAATTAAAGATTGATAGGAGTAGAATCGCAGTAGCTGGTCAGAGTGCGGGCGGAGGATTAACAGCTGCCCTCTCATTGTTAGCACGAGATAGAAGCGGTCCGAAAATAGCCTTTCAAATGCCACTTTATCCAATGATAGATGATCGTAATACGAGTGCATCAAGCTATGAAATCACCGATGAAAAAGCGATATGGAATCGTGGCAATAACCTAGCAGCATGGAGGATGTATTTAGGTAAAAATATCAATGGCGAGATTTCACCGTATGCTGCGCCGGCAAGAGCAAAAAATTATTCTGGCCTACCACCAACCTATACCTGTGTGGGTCAATTGGATCCATTTAGAGATGAAACAATTGAATATGTCTCGCGACTTGCGAAAGACGGAGTCGATGTAGAGTTTCATATTTATCCTGGCGCTTATCATGCCTTTGAATTATTAAATCCAACTTCTGATTTGGGTAGTGCAGCAATTCAAAACTATATACAAGCATTAAAGAAAGCGCTTAACCCAAAAGTGAAAATCATGAAATAAAAGAATGAGCTGCGAGATTGAATCGCAGCTCATTTTTACAGAAAATAATATTGTTAATTTAGAAATATCTGATATTTAATTGACGGGTAACAGAAATATGGGTTAAATTGGACATATAGAAAACAGATGAAATAAGTGTTACCGTTTTCATTCGTTCTTTGAAGGGAGAAAAGAAAATGTCTCGTTTACCAAAACAATTTCAGCAATTACAGTTACCGGTCATTGGATCACCACTTTTTATTATTAGTAACCCAAAGCTAGTTATTGAACAATGTAAAGCTGGTATCGTTGGATCAATGCCAGCATTAAATGCCAGACCTTCTTCTCAGTTAGATGAATGGTTAGCGCAAATTACGGAAGAGCTTGCTGATTATAATGCACAAAACCCGGATAAACCGGCTGCACCCTTTGCAATTAATCAAATCGTACATAAATCAAATCAAAGATTAGAAAAAGATATGGAGCTATGCGTGAAATATAAAGTGCCAATTATAATTACCTCTCTAGGAGCGAGAGAGGAAGTATTCTCCGCTACTCATAGTTATGGTGGTATTGCACTCCATGATGTAATCAATAACACTTTTGCACATAAAGCGATAGAAAAAGGCGCAGATGGTTTAATTGCTGTTGCTGCAGGAGCGGGTGGCCATGCTGGTGATAAAAGTCCGTTTGCGCTCATTCAAGAAATTAGACAATGGTTTGATGGAACATTAGCGCTATCGGGCTCTATTGCGAACGGACAAGCCATTTTAGCTGCGCAAGCGATGGGAGCAGACTTAGCCTATATCGGCTCGCCATTTATCGCTACAGAGGAAGCTAGAGCCTCAGAAGAGTATAAACAAGCTATTGTTGATGGTTCGTCCGATGATATTGTTTATAGTAATCTATTTACTGGGGTTCATGGTAACTATTTAAAACCATCCATAAAAGCGGCTGGTTTGGATCCTGATAATCTACCAGATAGTGATCCAAGCAAAATGAATTTTGGGGAAAATCGAGTAAAAGCATGGAAAGATGTTTGGGGTAGTGGACAAGGGATTGCTGCCATTTCCGCGGTGACAACTACCGCTAATTATGTCAATAAACTAAAACAGGAATATAAACAAGCACAAGAAGACTTGTTCGCTTATAGCAAACAATTTACGTGAACAATGAATCTTTTAGCCACCTTTTAGGTGGTTTTTTTAATGTCCGAATTTATAAGCATACAAAAATTAACGAAAATAATTCTAACAGAACTATGTTCCAAATATTCAATAGATAAAGAAAAAACAAAATATGCAATTAAGTAAGAAAAGGGCGAAAGTTGAAAAATGATTTATTGCAATATACAGTCAGACTGTATATAATTGTACTATATAGTTTAACTGTATATATAGTGTCGGGGTGATTCCATGGACATAAATAAATATTCTCCATTAACCGAAACAACCTATTACATTTTATTATCATTAATTGAACCTTCCCATGGATATGTCATGATGCAAAAAGTGGAGGAATTAAGTGACAACAAAGTGAAAATAGCGGCAGGAACGATGTACGGAGCAATAGAAAATTTAGTGAAACAAAGGTTAATACAATCTGTGCAAAGTGATGATAAACGTAGAAAAACGTATGTGATCACAGAGAAAGGAATTGAGGTACTAAGACAAGATTATAAGAGGATGAGCCATATGATTCGCATTACTAATAACTTATTCTCTAATACAGATAAGTAGTGGAGGGGAGAAGATGCGCAAATTCAAGGTTTTTAATGACTTTGATAAAGAGGAACAATGGTTAGAGAGAATGGGGAGTGAAGGATACCAATTAGAAAGCACTTATTTCGGCTACAAATTTCGGTTAGTTGATCCAAAAGAGAAAAAAATTAAAATAGATTTCAGAAAGTTCAAGCATTCAGCAGACTTTTTGGATTATATTACACTGTTTGAGGATAGTGGGTGGAGACATATAGCGGGATCAAAATATTCAGGGATTCAATATTTTGAGAAAATCGATGACCAAGCCATAGATGACATTTTTTCTGATAATGTTTCAAAGGCAAAAAGGTATCAGCGCTACGCTCATTCTTCTCTCATGCTTGCCATTGGTAACTTCCCACTAATAATCTTTCTTTATTTTACAGACATTATTGATCCAGTCTATTTCATTCGACCAAGTGAACTTTACTTAACGCCGGGGCTATGGGACAAAAGTGGAACCTCATTTTGGTTTTCGTTCATTTTTGAGACACCTTTTGCCTTGTTAAGAGGGGCAGCTTGGACATTCATTCCACTATCTGTTCTATCCTATTTATTCTTTAGTTATAAAGCAAATAAACGGTATATTCAATCAATGATAAAAAAATAACAGGATTCTTCATAGCAAAGGTAGGGGAGAACAATGGAATCTGAATTAAAGAGGGGCTTTCTTGTAAGACAAAGAGCATTTTTGAAGTTGTATTTACTAAAAATGATTGAAGCGAATAAACGTTATGGTACTCAGTTTTTAGATGATCTGAGAACCGAATTTAAACCATATGGATATCATCCTACTCATTCCGAAATCTATAAAACATTACATGAGTTAACGAGAGAGGGATGGGTGAGAAGAGAAAAAAAGTTACTTGGTGAACCTGGAGTAGATTTTCAAGAAATTATTATTTATCATCTTACGGATAAGGGGAAGCAAGAATACGAACTATATAGAAAGCAAATGAAAGTGGAGCTTGACCGTTGTTTAGGACTGCTAAATCAGGCCATGAGTGATCATTACGGACCAATAAAAAGAAAATAAATTTTTCAAGTCTCTTTTTGCATTATTCTTCCAATAAAGGGCATCCTTATAATAATGTTAGGAGGGTCTTTATAATGAAGAAAGAAGTGCTTGTCGCATTAACTGCCTTTTTCTTGATGAGTTTATCCACGATGACCGCTGTATATGCCGGTGTAGACAAGAATGAAGAGCAAAAAACAATCATTACCCAAGAAGCAGAGCTTTCTGGAAAAGAGTTAAAAGAGACGATAAAAATTAAAGGTATCCGTTATGAAGAGGAAGCTGGTTTTTTTAAAGAATTATCATTAGAAGTAGAAGATGATCTTAAAAAAACTGTCAAAGTAGATTTAGAACCGGGGTTTGACCCACGATTAAAGATAATTGATTTTAATGATGATGGTGAAAAGGAATTGCTAGTGAAAATCAACAGCGAAGATAGTGGAGAAAATGCTTCATTCTATCTTTATAGTTATCAAGATGGAAAACTAATTAACTTAGGTGTACCTGACCCAGTCATTTCTACTGCGCAATTAGAGGATAATTACGAAGCTGTTATTGCAGTAGAAAATGAAAATAGGGAAGTAACTTTTGATTTGGCTGGGAATGCAAAAGCATATGAAAAACTCGGTATATATCATAAAGGGAAATTAAACGAACCATTTGAACTAACTGTTAACTCATACAATATGCTTACTCCTTTTGAAAATACAAAGGGAGAAAAGGGCTTGAAGGGAATGCAAAGGGTCACAGGTATAGACCAAAATGATACTATAGCTTATTTGCAATCTTTTTGGAAAAGAGAAGATGAAAAATGGCAATTAGTGAACGTAGAAATTTTGGATGTAAGAAACAAATAAGCGGTTATGGCTAAATAGCTTATAGTTTATCTTCTTTAAAGATAAACTATAAGCATTTTTTATGATATGGGTAGAGAATAGGGTACAAATCTCTAGCTAGCACAACTTTAGCTAATGGGCATATGATGTATAGAAGTAACAATCTTTTAATGAAGGGGAAGGATTCAATGAATCAAGAATTAGATTTAACAAAATTAAAGGTTGATATTCTTGCTCCTGCAACAAATGTTAAGCCAGTTGAATATAGAAATTATTACTTTCGACAGCCTTATGGAGATGAACAAGCTTATTTAAGCATTTCTATTGAGAACGTAAAAAGCAATGAGAACACTCATTCTGACGCGCTTCAGGCACAGTGGATACCGCAAATGGGGCAATATGTATTGTTCTGCCGATTTCAAATTAGCAAAGGAGAGTATACTGAACCGTATGCTAAGATACGATATCTTATTTATGAAAGAGAAATCAATACTTGGTTAACAGCGCTGGTATATGGAGATCAACATTTTTTACAGCATTATCCATGGTTACTCGATTCACCAATCTACGTACAGTTTCAATCTGATTATCCTGCGTTTAATAAGATACAATATTATGGAAATGTAAGACAGTTTTTAAGCAAAGCTTTACAAAGACAATAATATTATTATGTAAACTAAAAGTTATAAATCGAAGCATGGTTTATAACTTTTTTCAATTAAAATTGTGAATGACCTAAGAGATCAAGGAGTAATTTTTATATCATGCAGAAAAATATGATAATGGATAAAGCTATTTTCTGTTACATCTAAACTTAGTTATGAGCGTTCAGCAGCTGGCAATGCTGAAGCAAGAATAGAAAAGGTAGCTAAGAAGAGTTAATACGGTATTTTAATCGTATACAACTTAGGTAGAGCAAGAACGTAAATAAAATCATTGAGTTAACTGCGATTTTTTTAATTGGATAATAGATTGATTGATACACTAAAACTTGAATCATATGCGAATCAATCATTTTGTTAAAGTTATTAAATAGGATTACATATAGATTTGCAATTTTTGATTACAATGGAAAACAATTTATCACAAAAATAAGATCAGGAATCATAAAATTTTATTCTGTCTCAATGTTTTAAGTATACTTAGATATTGAGACAGAAATGATTAAAATTACTTAACTTCCTATAATATATATTATGTAAACTAGATAAAAATGATAAGAAAAGTAGTTACTTTCATTTCATTGCGATTTCCCGCTTACGACTTCACTTCGATCTATCCAAAAATAGCAACTATGTTCATTTTTCTATGCCAAAGTTCTTTAACCTTTCATAATCCTTATTCTTTCGAATGGTCAGGATGATAAACTAATGATTTGTTTTACATACTTTGGTTCCTTCCTATTAACTTTTCACGTTGATTTAAAATTGTGGAGTATTGGATATTTTTTTGTCATTCATGATAAAATTCATTCCTCAGTTTACATAATAAGTATTGCTCGAATGCTACTTTAAAAGGATTTTCATTCATTTAAGAACGCTGGGCTTAAATAGTTAAAAATAATAACATGAGATTAACTAAAAGTGTACTATATTCTTCCCCCACTTATAGTTAATATGTTTATACAGAGCTGGTGATTTTGTTAATAGAGTAAATTTGCATATCTTTAATTTTATGTACAATTCTCCCTCCCTTCTTCTGCCTTTGCTAACAACGTTTAATACATCAATTTGACATATATAGAAATATCGATATAATAGCAATATGGAACCTATCGATATTTTTAAAGCATTATCTAATGAAACGAGGCTAAATATCTTACTGTGGTTAAAAGATCCAGAGAAGCACTTTCCAAAACAGGGGGCTCACCTACCTAAGGAAGTGAGTTACAAA
Source organism: Cytobacillus kochii (assembly GCF_020171845.1). Taxonomy (GTDB): domain Bacteria; phylum Bacillota; class Bacilli; order Bacillales; family Cytobacillaceae; genus Cytobacillus; species Cytobacillus kochii. The sequence goes on from NZ_JAIVAM010000004.1 coordinate 261,692, forward strand.
GGCGGAGTATGTGTTGGAGATATACAAGAAAAGGCTAAAGTTTCCCAATCTACAGTGTCACACTACTTAAATATGATGCAGAAAGCAGGATTATTAGAATCTGTTCGTTATGGTCAATGGACTTATTATCGAAGAAATGAGGAAGCTATTAGTCAATTTGCTGAATATTTTAAAACGGAAATCTAAGTTTTTATGATTTTCGTATTTTTTTTAATGCATATATCGATAATTCTAGATATTTAAATTTAAGACAGGAGGATTTAATCATGCGGTTTATTGCATATATTTTTGCATTATTGGCTGGAATGGCACTTAGTTTTGAAGGAGCTATTTACGGTGAACTAGGTAAAAATATTGGAAAATTAGAGACTAGTTTTTATAACTTTATTGTAGGTGCAATCATTCTTGGTCTATTATGGTTATTTTTTGGAAAAGGTAATTTATCATACGCAGTTAAAGCACCTAAATGGTCCCTTTTAGGAGGAGTCTTAGGTGTTGTTTACTTAACAGCAATAGTAATTAGTATCCCATTTGTTGGAGTTGGGATCACTATGGTTGCTGTAATCCTTGGCCAATTGATTATGAGTATGGTAATTGAGCATTTTGGATGGTTAGGAACAAATAAAGTGAAAATTAATAGAGAGAAAGTTTTAGCTGTCATTTTAATGATGATAGCACTCATATTAGTTAACTAGGAGAGGTTTTTATTATGGGAATTATTATGATTTTATTTACTTTAATTGGTGGTATAACATTAAGTGCACAATCAGCAATAAATGGATCATTCAGCCGTAGAGCAGGTACAATCGAAACTACGTTTTTAACATTTATAACAGGCAGTATGTTATTGGCCCTTATCATATTATTCTTTGGTCAAGGAAATATATTTGCCATATTTGACGCACCTCTTTGGCAACTAAGTGCAGTTTTCTTAGGAGTTATATTTTTGCTCTTTAATGTTTTTGCTGTTACAAAAATTGGCGTTATAGCTACTAGTATTACGGTGATAATCGGACAATTAGTCATTAGTGTTGTAATTGATCACTTTGGATGGTTTAATAGTTTAATTATTCCACTGGATACTAAACGATGGTTTGCTCTTTTATTTATGTTAATAGCCTTATATTTCATATTTAAAGGTAATAAGCGTTCTGTGGTAGAAGCGAAACAACAAAAGTAGTTGAGGTTACTTCACTTAATGCATTTAAGAATCCCCTATTAACCAGTAAGTCATTAGGTAGCATAGCTAAATCATCTCAATTTTTTTACCGCAATGAATTTAACTATTATACTTCAGCTCTATTAGAGCGGGACTTGCAGTTCATATCTCATTACGGTAGTAAGAATCAACAAAACCAGTCATCAACACTATAGATGACTGGTTTTGAATTTGACTCTGATAAAAGCATCAGTCTGTGTTTTCCCTACTATTTGTAACTTTTGCTATTAATGGGTAGCAACCTCGCTTTGATATTTTAAGTCCCCTGCCGCTTTCACCCTTACTCTAGTTGCATTTCCTGGCAAGTAGGCCAATGGGACATCCTCAATATCTACAATTTCTACACTACTTGGTTCAGCCCCAGCTTCCACAGCTTCTTTTATTGCTTGTTCTTTTGCGCTTTGTAACGCAGCAGCTCTGCCAATCTCATCTAGTACAAATATCTTTTCCACTTGCCCGCTTACTTGAGCAATGGCTGAGCCAATGGCATTTGCTACACCTGAATGGTTCGGGCGGATAACATGAGAGGCGCCTTTAAGGGTTTCTGGTAGTAAAATACTACCTCCTCCAACAAGAATAACGGGAACTGGATCAGCACTTGTTTTCATTCTGTCTATTGCTTCTTCGACCATCTCAACCATTCTTACGTATATCTTATCTAATAAATTTTTATCAAGATGTGACACTTTTTTAACGTCTCCTAAATTACTTTTCCCAAGTGCCACAACAACATCAGTAGTAGTTAATGTATCTCCACCGAAGACCAATCCTTTCTCTGGTAATCGATACCCCACACTTTCAGGACCGATTGTAAAAGAATGTTCGTCTTCTATTTTTATAATTGTTCCTCCCCCTAAGCCTATAGAAACTAAATCCGGCATACGGAAGTTCGTTCTTGCTCCACCAATCTCAACTGCAAGAGAAGATTCTCGTGGAAATGATTGCACTAACACACCTACATCAGATGTTGTTCCTCCTACATCTACGACTATGGCATCAGATAATTCACTTAAATATGAAGCACCTCTCAAAGAATTAGTAGGTCCGCATGCAACTGTGAAAATAGGGTATTTCATTGCATATTTTACAGACATCAATGTTCCGTCATTTTGTCCAAAGAATACTTTCGCTTGAATCCCTTCATTTTTTAATGCATCGATAAACCCTTCTGCAGCCATCTTTGCGACATTAATAACTGAAGCGTTTAATATGGTCGCATTCTCCCTTTCTAATAGCCCTACAGAACCAATCTCAGAAGATAACGATAATGCGATAGAGTCTCCCAATACTTCTTGAAAAATCTCGGCTGCTCTTTCTTCGTGTGCCTTTGATACCGGAGAGAAAACAGAAGTAATTGCTATGGAATCCACTTTTTCCTTTAATTCATTTGCAATTTCATATAAGTGATTTTCATCAAGTTCAACTATTTCTCTTCCATCAAATTCATGACCCCCTCGCACTAAGAAGACATGTTCACCTAGTAATTCTCTAAGGTCGTTTGGGACACCTATTAAAGGTTTGACTGCCAGTGTCGCTGGCGCACCAATTCGTACTACCGCCACTTGATTTAGTCTCTTTCTTTCAACAATCGCATTCGTGCAATGAGTTGTTCCTAACATTGCATATTTTATATTTTCTTTTGGCACATTCGCATGAGAAACAATTTTGTGCATTGCATGATATATGCCTGTAGCTACATCTTCAGTAGTTGAAGCTTTTGTTTCTGATATGACTTCATTCTTGTCATTTAACAAGACCGCGTCAGTATGAGTACCACCTACATCAATTCCAATTCTATATGTTGCCATCATTGTGTCACTCCTTTTTTTACAAGTTCCTCTACAGGTGTATATGCCATATCATAGCCAAAGTAGTTTGGCCCTACTGTTGCTATGCCTTTTTCTGTTCTCCATTTTGGATGACAAGGGATGCCAATTACAACACATCTAGATCCATAGCGTATGCCTTCTGTTGTTATAGGTAAACCTGTTTCTGAATCGAGTACAGCTATTAAATCCGGCGTCATACATAAAACCTTTTCATTCGTTTGAGCAATAAGATGTTCATTTTGAAAGCGGAGTTTTAAATTTTCACCTTTATTTTGTTCAAGCCCCTCAAAAGTAGCGACACCCTTTGCAAAACCTGATTCAGTTTTCCTATCTATATCAATGACTTTCCCTTTAAATAACTCAAAGCCATTGACTGTTTCTAAAATTTTCTCTATAGGATTCACATTATTTATTTTGGCTAATCTAATACTTTTACCAATTTCCTCTTCAAGCTTAAGAATATTTGTAATCCCACTTTTCTTAAGGTCTTTAGCTGTCATTGAATACATCGCACACATGACAGAACCACCCATTTGTATAGTTGCAGATCTAGCAATCCTCTCTGTCCATACATTATCAATTGTAGACAATAGCGCTGTATTTCCCTTTTCATCAGCTATTATTGCAGGAGTTGCTGATATCCCGTCTAAATAAAAGGTTACCATTTGGAGTTCTGGAAATGCTCGTCCCATCCCATCAGCATCTATTACTGGAATTCCTAATCTTGCAGCTAATGCAAAAGGTAACATACTATTTACACCACCCGCTTCAATAGGAAAAGTCCCGTATATCTTTTCACCTAAATATTCCTCTAATTGATTAAAAGCACGAATAGCTTCCTCACCACTTGGTGCTTTTTCTAACATAACAGTGGGTGCACCCATCATTGATGATGGGACAACTAATGCATCGTCAGGTACTTCCTCCGGGTCTAATAATATTACCTCTCCATATTCTTCAATTGCTTGAAGCGCCATTAACTTACCAATGTACGGATCTCCACCTCCGCCCGTTCCAAGTAAAGCTGCACCAATTGCCATATCCTCAATTTCTTGTTTTCCTATTTTTCTCATTTGACGCACTCCTTTGAAGTTTCTAAATATTTATGCTACATCTGCATGAATATCAGTTTTATATAATCTCTCCATTTTTTTGGCAACATAATAAATGACCGCACTAATCACTAACGAGTTAATAGATGGTATACCTATTGTAATAAAATAACCAGCTAATCCTCCGCATCCCCAGGCTAAAATCGTAGGCCAGCCAAGTTTCTCGGTATTTGCAGGCAATTGGCCCTTCTGGCGACTTTCGTCTAGTATTTTCCTATGTGTCTTTAAAATGAAATAGTCAATAACCATAATTCCCGCAACAGGTGGAACAAGTATCCCAAGTAAAACGAGAAAATCAGTGAAACGTTCTAATATCCCTAATACAGATAATAGCGTACCAATAATACCAATTAGTAACGTAACCATTCCACGATTTAATTGAATTCGAAATAATGAGTCAAAAATATTAGTAAAACCGAGGGATGATGAGTACAAGTTTAAATTATTGATTTTAACAGTGGAAAGGACCACAACCATAACCCCTAACCAGCCAACTGTTGTCATCATAATATTAGCCACATCATTTGTTCTTGCCGCTAAAGCCATTAAGACAGCAATCATATTAATCCCTAATTCTCCTACTAATAATCCGATGGTAGTCATCCAGAAAACATCTTTTCCACTCTTAGCAAACCTACTAAAATCCGGGGTAATCACCGCACCTATGATAAATCCACCCGCAACCATGGTCGCAGCAACGCCAATTGATAAAGGCTCACCTGCTGGCTGTGTTGCTAGTAAATCAGAAAAACTCTGTCCTTTTAGTGTTTGATAAATTCCTATACTGACAGCTATTAGAAATAAGGGTACAGTGATTGAAGCTGTAATACTTAAAAGTTTAAAACCGAAAATAACCAAAATGGTTACACCAATTCCTGTTAATGTTGCTGCTAAGGGTAAAGAAACCGCTCCATTGGTAGATTGTACAATTCCTTCAGCAAACACGGAATTTTGTACACCAAACCAACCAATACAAGAAATAGCTATAACTGCCCCAATTATGCTCGAACCATGGCGCCCAAACCCTGTCCACCTAGCTAAAAGACTTGTAGATAACCCTTCTTTCGCGCCTGCATACCCTAAAAGGAAACCAACCACTTGAAGAATCACACTACCTAGAAACGTAGCCCAAAATGCCTGCCAGAAAGTCATCCCGTATCCTAAAGATGCTCCTAAAATAAATTGTGAAATGGTTGCTAATGCCCCGACACGAATGATCGTAATACTCCACAGTGATCGCCTAGCCTCCTGAGGCACCCTTGTTAATGAATAATCGTCCCCAATAGTAGAATGATTTGCCAACGTCCTATCCCTCCATTCAATTCGTATTCATCACTCTTTGTTTACTTGGCGGCTTCATATAAGTAATGCGACTTTGCTTCACTCCCATACTTATTGTAGCTTCTAATAATTTTGTCGCTGCAAAGCCAGGATCTACAACTGGAATGTCATAGCCTTTTTCAGTTAGCTTCATTTGGAGTTCGCTAGCTACCCCCATAAATCCAGTACAGCCCAAAATTAGTGCTTCTGCTTGGTCCTCTTTAATCGCTTTTAACATTTCATCTAAAAGAGCACTCTTTAACTTCTCTTTCTCATGTACTTCTAAAACGGGGATGTTTACATAACGAATAGAGGCAAGATTATGATAAACACCTGTTACTTTACTAATGTTACTAATCATTGAAACGACATTGGGGAGAACAGTTACAACAGAGAAACGTTTTGCCAGTGTGCTTGTAAACAGCATAGAAGCCTCGCAAGGGCCTATCACTGGAATATCAACGACCTCTCTAGCTGGCTTCACTCCTGGATCTCCAAAACAATTACTAATCACACCGTCGTATCCGTCTGCTTCCGCTTGTTTTACTTTTTCGATAAAATCAGGTACACATAAGGCTTCATCGTACTCACTTTCTATAGAAGCAGGCCCGTAATCTAGGTTTGTTACATCAATGGTTGTTTGAGGATAGGAAAATCCAGTAAATTCTTTTTTCATTTCATCCATAAATGTGTCTGAGATAATAGGTGCAATCACTTTAATTTTCATATTTCGCCCTCTCTTTTTTAAAATAAGATTATAAATCACCAAATGCCATTATTTTTAAACGAAACATTTCACCTTTTAAATAATCGAATGGAAATTCCTCCACTCTATTAATTTTGATCGTTTCAGGTTTTGCTCCTTTATGAATTAACTCTGTAATTACCCTCTCTTTCTCTCTTTCTACAATTTCCTCTTTTGTACGATCATTTAGCCAAAAAACTTTGTCTAGACTTGAGCTTAGGGGAGCATAACAAGCTCCTACGGCATTACATATTTGATAACCTACAGGCTGGATAGCTTTATCAAATTTAGTGAAAATATTATTTAGAAGTAAAGGACTTCCACCTCCAACTAGAACGAGTGGGACGTATTGATCTTTAGGTTGTAATTGTCTAATTTTTTCTCTTATCCTGCTTGATACCGTATTTACTACTTTTAAACAATCTTCTGTTGAAATACCTTCTAGATTTTCATATTTAATGTGTTTATCCTTGAATGAATGAGGAAAAATTTTTAAAAACGAGTCGGATATTGTCCATTGTTCTCCTCCCCATGCAAGCCCATCTTTTGTTATATCACTTGCAATTGTATCTTCAATTAATAAATCACCATTATGAGTATTGACTAAATTGCCTCCACCTGTTGAAAGTGAGTGTACTTTTGGCAGCCTAACATTCACTGGAATATCCAATACTTTTACTGGTCCTTCTTCTGTTTGTGGATGACCATGACTTACCATACCAATATCAATTGTGCTGCCTCCAACATCAATCCCTATGAAGTTCTTTAAACCAGTAAGTTTGGAAGCGCCACGTAAACTATTAGTTATGCCAGAACCGATTGTGAAAATAGGTAACTTAATCGCTTCTTCTACTTTCATCAATGATCCATCATTTTGCGTTATCCAATAAGGGCAATGCAGACCTAAGTTTTTAAAGATATCATTAATGGAGCTTAACGCATCCTTCATCACAAATGACAACATTGAGTTAAGCAAAGAGGCATTCTCACGATCCAAAAAGCCTATACTTCCTATTTCATTAGATACAGTGACAGAAAGAGAAGGCATATGAGAGGCGATCACTTTTTTTAAGTTGTTTTCTTCATCCTCATAAAAGGAAGAAAAGGCACCTACAATACAAACTGACTCTACTTTTGCTTTTTCTAATTCCTTCATTATCTTAAATACACTTTCATGATCGATTTCATCATAATGAGGTATTTGCCTTGTAAAATCATATTTTGTTTCTAAATGAAACTCTTTTATAATGTATTTACTTAAATGACTTGGCCAGAATAAACCAGGTTTGATTTTTGATGGTTTCTTGGTTAAACGAATCAAAGCTGTCTTGGCTAAATTTTTTGGATAATACAATTCATTTAGTACATGTGTAGTGCCTAAGAAGACCCCTTTCATTGATTCTGGCTTTACATTGGCCTCATTTAATACTATTTTTGCGGTTTCATAGATGGTTTCTCCCAAGTTACTTGTCGTCAATTGCTTTGACCAGGCCTTTATATTGCCTGAGTCATCAATGATAACTGCATCAGTATTTGTTCCACCTACATCAATTCCTAACCTCATTGGTCTTCCTCTTTCTTTAACAGTTGATAAGATTCTTTCATGTGTATGAGTGTTAACATATCTGTAGTATGCAATATGTTAGGAGCAGGTATAACTAAAACGATGACTGATTGAGCCCTTTGAATGTCTACAACACTGATTGGTTCAAGTGAATCTATATGGAGAAACACAATTAAATCTGGCACACGATAAATGCTTTCGCCATTATGAATGGTAAAAAATTCATTCATAAATTGGATTTCAATTTTCTGGTTATGTTGTTTTGTATAGCTTTCAATAAATAGTTTTCCAACAATCACTTCATTTTCAAACCAACGAGAGACCTCTGTTACATACCCTTTAATAACGAGAGATAATTCTCCGTAGATCGAATTTTCAAATGCGTTCTTTATTTGCTTTAATCGGATGATTCCGTCGCCATAAGACGTAATAATTTTCCCTAAACGATAGGCTAAATAAAGTGTCCCTGACAACATCGAAGTTTTGATCTCATCTCCACTTGCACCATAGCCGACTACGTGACTATGCCCTCCATTATTATTAGCAAATGATTTAGCTTCATGTACTGCCTGATCGGAAGTGTATGAAGAAGGAACGAACTTCATATTATCTTGCGTTACTAGTGAAAGAGGGGCAAGTGGAATACCATTTAAATGCAGAGTAGTCATATAAAGCTCTGGAAATGCTCTTCCCATTCCATCTCCATCAATCACAGGAAGGCGCCGCTTTAGAGCAAGTAAAAGGGGAGCCAAAGCATTCACACCACCTATTTCGATAGAAATGAGGGCATCTACATTTTTGTTATATTTCTTTTCATATAAACTAAGTGCTGTTTCCATTTCTTCGCCTGTCGGTAAATCTTCATTAAAGAGGACTGTGGAACCCATAATTCCAATAGCAGTTACCCACCAATCATCCCTCACTTCATGAATGGGTATCACCTCTATCACATCATCGTCTTTCATCACCGACAATATTAAAGCTTCCATTGATCTTGTATTACCACCACCTCCACAAGATAATATCCTTGCCCCAAGGGAAATGAAGCGAATGTCTTCTTTAGTTATTTTCCAAGGCATTTCTTTCTCTCCTTTCTTTACTAGTTGCAAGTTCTATACCAATATTCAAAAAAATAAAATAATAACTTAAAAAACCACGAATCTCGCAATTTTATGTATCTAGGTTAAACGTGAAAATCCTCTCAAGTGAGAGGATTTTTAAATATAAACATGAGAATGATAATTGAGAAAAACAGGTTAAATACATTGATTTCTCATTTTTTCTCAACTTTTCTCTTTGATTCTCAAATTACTTAATTCTTAATTTATTCAGTTTGCGGTATAAGGTTGGTAAACTTATATTCAAGGATTTTGCTACTCTTTTTTTACCTAAGGTATCCCTTCCAAATTCATCTAATAGTCGGAGGATTTCCTCTTTGTTTTCATTGGATTGTGTTCTATATATACGCTTATGATTTGGTTGTAATTGTATTTGAGATTGTATTTCATCTTTAAGATACGTTGGCAAACTTTTTTGAGTCACTAATTCACCGATTTCTAATTGAACAAAGTGGTGCACGACATTTTGTAACTCTCTAATATTTCCACTCCAATTGTTATTCAATAAAATCTCCAATACTTCTTTAGAAATTCTTTTCGGTTTTTTTCCAGCTTGTTTTGATAAGTTTTTCATAAAATATTCAATCAATATAGGGATATCCTCCCTTCTATCTCTTAAAGGTGGGATGACAATCGGTATAACATTTAAACGGTAATATAAATCTTTTCTGAACTTCCCTACTTGAACCAATTGCTCCAAGTTTTGATGAGTAGCAGTAATGATCCTTACATCTACTGGGGTTGATTGATTATCACCTACTTTTTCTATTCTTCTTTCTTGAACAACCCTTAATAACTTCGCTTGAAGAGAAGGAGACAAATCACCAATCTCATCTAAAAAAAGCGTACCGCCATTTGCGAGCTCAAAGCGCCCAACCCTTGTAGTATGTGAACCAGTAAATGCACCTTTTACATGACCAAATAATTCACTTTCTAATAGTGATTCTGGTATGGCTGCACAATTTAGCGCAATAAATGGCCTCTTACTTCGATTGCTTCCATGGTGAATAGCTTGGGCAAATATTTCCTTTCCCGTACCACTTTCACCTCTTAATAGAATAGATGAATCACTATTAGCTACTCTTTGTGCTTTTTCAATCGTTTTTTGAATACTATGGCTAGTCCCTTTAATTTGTTGAAAAGTATAGAGCGTTTGTTTAGCAATCGGTTTTTTCACAGTTCCTTTATCCATTAATATTTGTATTAAATAGGATATTGTTACATCATTTGATTTGATCGTTCTTAAAGAAACCGTAGCTTTTCTTTTATTCACCAATAATTCAACCTCTTCAATGACTTTATCTTTTTTGAGTCTTTCCCAATCTTTACTGTACATTAAAGTCGAAATATTTAAGCCTACTACATTTAATCTTTCCTCATTAATAGAGGAGAATGTTTGACTGGTCGTTTCAATGACGTCTTCTTTGTTAATAAGGACAAATACATCGCTTGTAGTTTGTAAAAAGATTTGCAGTTCATCTAATGTTTCATGATAAAGACGTTCTAGTTCTAGACTTTGTAATTTTATTTCGATTGTCGATTTACATAAGTCCAATTGAGAGTCAATGAGTTCTAATGTTTCATATCGCTGTTCATTTTTCATGCCACTTTGCATAACAAGATATGCCACTATTTGATTCGCTATCCTAATGGGGGTCATACTTATTTCTTCATCAGGGTATTTAGTTAATGTACATAAGTCAGTACAAATGCTACACGATTCTTTAAATAATTGTCCAATTGAGTTCCTATTTTTCCGGAGTTTTTCTTCAATAAGGACACCAAAGGTTGAATTCTGCCTATCACAATTCTCAAAATAGATATGTATCTTACAAGAATAGTGGCGAAAGAACCTTATAGCAATTGTCGTTATTTCACTTTTATATAATTCAGATAACAACAGGATCACCACTTTTACTGAGATTAAAGTTATTATAACAAATAATCGAGATGTCCCATTGGTATATTGACGCATTTAGATTAATTTCACTTTAAATGAACCTTATGAAAAATAAACCTGAGTTTAAATAAATCCTTTTATAAGGTGAATTAAGGTCGCGCATCCCAAGGCTTAAGTGAGCCAATGATTGTGAAATCTCTCGCTGATTGCATACTGTCAATTGTACCAGCTGATATTTCTTCGTGTGTGAGCCCCACCTGGAAGATGTTCCGTTATATTTGAAGCCTAGTTGAATGATTTTAAGCTTACATTGATTAAAATGGTATTCTCCTAGTATATTGATATGTTCCCAACCTAAAGGCAATATATGGTGCAATAAGTCTTCATTAAAATTACCTGTCCGTTTTTGATATTCTACTGCTCTTGTTAGATGTAGAGTATTCCAGATACTGATGGCATTGATAATTATGTTTAAAACACTTGTCCTTTGCAGTTGATCCTGTATGGTTGGTTCTCTAGGCTCTCCTTGTTCTCCGAAGAAAATGGTTCTTGCCATTCCATTCATGGCTTTTCCTTTATTCAATCCATTTTGTATTTTTCTTCTTAAAGATTCATCCGAAATGTAATTCAGAATAAAGATTGTTTTTGTTTTCTTCTTGTGCCCTGGAAGAAAGGTAATTGCTGCAACTTCTTTTCTTAGAACCCAGTGTTCGGGATCGGATTCAAAACTGGAGCAAACTATCAACTTACTCAGTAGCAGTTTATGAGCGCTACCCAGATGACCCAACTCTTAATCAAATCCTTATTAATCTAAAACAGCAAAGAAAGCTGTTTCAAAACTTATGGGACCAGCACAATATACAACAGAAGAAAGTTAGTTTCATTTCGATAAATGACGTACAAAATCAAACAAATAATTTCCGCATTCATTCTGCTTCCCATGTAGATGGAAACGAAGATCTTCATTGGTGTATGTATGTTCCTGTCTCTTAAATTATTGTTCACAACAAATCTAAGCGTTGCCTCCGATAATGGCCGTTATGGTGAATGAAATATAGATTGTCACCGTTGATTTAAAATAATGTTGTACTGGAAACATACCGATGATTTTCTGTCATCTAGGTGCTTTAATAGAACAATCAAAAAAGCCTAATTTCTAATTTCTCAGCATTGAACTGCACCCCAATTATTAGACACAAAATCTAATAATTGGGGTGCAGTTCATTATTAAGAAATTAGGTTTTTTTGTTGCTCCGTTAGTTAAATGGCGATTTGGAAAAAAGTTATTGAACTATGCAACTTTATTTTAAATATCAAAAGAAATTTTTAATGGCATCCATATGTATTTTATGACTACAATCTTCACAACAAAAAATTCTACTCTTTCTTTCTTTATTGACGAATCAATCCTTTTACTTCTGGATGATTAAGACTTCATTTTTAAATACTATTCTAAGAAATCTAATATCCATTTTTTTAAATCAACAATACGCAAATCATCTATACTTTTATTGGTACCTGTTACAATTATAGGTGCAAGAGAATCATTTTTATGCATCGAGCCATGAGCCCCACCTCCTGTATGTTCAGGAGAACTTTCTCCAATAAATTCGTAACCAGGTTTGGCATCAACTATTAGAAAATCTCCTTTTTGTGAATGTAGTGCTCCATACAATCTTGCTAATCCATCAGGGTAATCTCCATACTTTAATTGATTTTTAGTTTTTATTGTCAGATCAAGAATTGAGCTATTTCCTTTTATATACCAATTTTGATTATAAATATCTTTAAAATCCCCTTTGGGTTTAAATTGTAACGCCCCTTTTTGATCGCCTGATTCCACTTGAATCATATCGTTTTCCTTCCACGCAACCCATGCTATACGCTCATCTGTTTGCAATCTACTTGCAATATCGTGCATGGAGCAATCCTTACTGATCTTGTATATATACGCCATACGTTCATTTGCTGTTATAACAAGTTCATCATTATTACGAACAAGCTCATCAAGCTTTAAAATATTGTAGTTCGATAGAATTTCTCTTAAATCAATTAAAGCTTCTTTTTTGTTTTTCTTAACAAGTGATTGTGGGCTGTCTCCAATGATAATCCAAACCATATTATCAAGGGCATTATTCCAATTTGGAAATACATTTAATATTTCCTGTAGTTGTTTATCAAGCTTCTCAATACCTTCAATCGTTTCAGGCCCTTTTCTATGAACGAAGTGATCATTTGCGGGAAGATACATAATTGTAAATTCAGGAAGTATGTTTTTCTCTAAAAGATATTTTAATTCTTGAGCTGCAAATGCATCATTAAGCCCTAGCCGATTGAATAAATGTGAATTTTTTTCGTCTTGACGAATAAAAGCACCCAATGATAAGATCTTTGGTCCAAAGGTTTTGTATTGTTCAGGTAAAGTAGTTGTTTTCGCTAAGACTTTTGGAATTTTAAGAATGTGTTCATAGTTCCCTCGGTATATAATAGAATTTATAGAAGCTGTTTCTTTCCCACTTTTGTCTAAAACTTCGTGAATGGTTTCAACATTAGAGCTGAGATCTACATTATTAAATTGGTATATGCTATCTTCAGTAAACTGAGAAATCCCAATCTTCATCATTTCGAAAAAACCATTTCCGTAGTTAATAATACGCTGTTCATTTTCGTCATACCATACAAGCCCAGGAATTTTATGTTTATCAGGATAAGTTCCTGTTATCAAAGAGCTATCTATTGAGACTGACATTGTTGGGTAGGAACTGACTAAGTTATTATGATAACGACCATGATTTAAAAAAAAATCAAGGGCAGGCGCTTTATTCTCTTGAATTGCCTTTTTTAAAGGCTTATCCATCAATGAATCAATGATAATAAGGACAATTTTAGGGGAGTTTTCATTATTCGTTTGAATGGCATTTGGGGTATCTTGCTCTTGATTATTTGTATGGGCAGTGGAATAAAATAATAGAATAGAAAGAAATACAATAAAAACTAATCGAAATCGCATCATTTTACCACCTTCGTGTTTTTCGAATTATTCTTTCCAAGTTATTCATTTTCTATGAATGATTATATTGAAGAGCAAGGTATATACAACTACGGGCATTCAGATATTACTATGACTTAACGAAGGAGTTTAACAATGAATTCAGCACCCGCTAGTGGATCTAATTTTTTTTGAAACGTACTTATACTATCATGCAAAAAATTCATCTCTGTAGGGGAAAAAAGTAACTTTTCTATAAATGATCGATATTAGTTGAATCATCGATCTTAATAGCTAAACCCTCATTAACTAAATAATCACAATTACTTTCTTCATGTCCCGGAATTGGTTGATAAATAAACAAAGGTAACCCTTTTGTTAATGCTTCAAAACAGGTTAAGCCACCAGATTTTGTGATGAGGATATCTGTTGCTTCCATCCATTTGTCAATATGTTCTACAAAACCTATAATTTGAATATTAGGATGATGATACACTTCATTTTTCAAAAAATTCCTTCTTAGCCTTTCATTCCTTCCAGTGAATATTAATATGTTTATCTTTTCTTTCCATTTTATAAGTTTATATGCTAGTGTCTGGATTCCACCTAGTCCTAATCCTCCTCCCATTACCATAACAGTAGGAAATATTTTTAAGGTTTAATTCCTTTCTTATTTCTTGTTTGTTATTTTTTCTAATCCAAAAATTCGAGGTTATTGGCATTCCTGTAACGGTAATATTTTTTTGGAAACTCCCATTTTTAATGGGAAGCTGATTTATATAGGGTTGGATAATTTATAAAAAAATGATGCTGATATTATTGGTATAAACATGTATAAATATGTTTCATGACATTTGTCTTCTTGTTGGAAACAAAGAATGATATACTTATCCATCACTTTAGCCGAGGGTAGTATAAGAATTATCAATGTCTTTAATTAACTGTAATAAAAGTGATAGTAATTGAAAATTCCTCAGTATCTAATCGTTCTTTTTTAGAAGGAATAATGAAAAAACGAAAAACAACATTGGCTTGAACAAACAGCCGAAAGAAGTGACCGAAGAAATTAGTCTTAAAAAAGTTAGTAAATATAGGTACTTAAATGGTAGGAGAAAAATCGAAAAATCTGCTATCTATTTACTCAGAAAAGCTATCCATTAATGGTTCAATGTCAGCCCCATAACATCCGATTTTTGCTGATTAGGTTGATTTTCTTTCCGTTATTTGTTTGCACCCAAGAATGAGGATAGATTGAGGATTTATTCTTTCTCTTAAAGGAAAAATGTATGACAAGGTGGCTTTGTCATACGGTCTGATAAAACAGTTGAGAAAGTGACTATTGAAGAGTTGGTGTAGCATGGAAACGCCAATTACTACTTGGAAACCATGTATTCTAAGTGAACCCATTCAAAGTTTCTGAACCATTAAAAATGGAGAATAGCAAATTAAACATACTTTTACTTTTAAATCCTACATAATAGATTTGATATATGTGTTTTTGTAATTAAGTAGTTTCTTCAGCATATAAAGGGTGATACTAAACTTTTTTACATCCCTTATTTTCCATACATAAACGTTTGATTGCTGCTTGATGCGCTCCTGGAGAACCTACCTCTTTAATTTAACTTTTCCTCTGCTCTTCCCCTAATATTAATCAATTTATTGGATAACCTATAAATACAAATAACCAAAGAATCAGTATCGGAAAAAAAACCTTCTATTTTCAATGCAAATATATAAGGAGGGCTTTACCCTTGCTAAAATGGCTTAACCAATCGAAAAAGACATTATTTAATAAAAACAATGACGATACTGAAACAGAATTTAAGATAGATGATTTAATTAAAGCGTTAAAACCATCGAAAGACTTTCAACGGTTTGAATTCAAAACTGGAAGTACTAGTTGCATTATTAGCTATATGAATACTTTAGTAAACCCGGAGTTTATCCATCGTGATGTACTGTCACATTTAACAGAAAACACCTTTACTAGCCTAAAAGACATAGAAAAATTACTTCCAATAGAACAGAAATTAATAACTGATGATGTAAAAGAAATCCAAAAGAAAATAATGACTGGTTCAATTATGATTCAATTTAGTGAACATGATTCGAACTGTTTACTGATACCTGCTGTTACTGTTGAATCACGACAAGTAACAATACCGGAAGTAGAGTTTAGTGTAGTTGGACCGAAGGAAGCATTTGTGGAAACACTTGATATAAATATTAACTTAATCAGAAAGAGACTTCCACTTCCGCAGTTACATTTAAGAGAGATTGAGGTTGGGAAAATATCAAATACACGAATCGCTGTTCTTTTTATTGATGGCATCGCTAATCAGGAAAATGTTAATACAGTAATACAGCGATTATCTGATATTGAATATGACAATATAATTGATAGTTCGTATATAACTCAAATGATTTCTGATAATAAAAATTCACCTTTTCCACAGCTGCTCGATACGGAACGTCCTGATCGTGTTTGTGCAGTATTAACAGAAGGGAAAATTGTGATTCTAGTTGATGGTTCACCGCATGCCCTATATGCTCCTATAACAATAGTTGAATTTTTCTCGGCATTTGAAGATTATTTTCTTATTTGGCATATGGCATCATTCTTTCGATTGATTCGTCTATTCGCTGTAGCTTTTTCAGTTTTTTCTACTCCTTTTTATATCGCAATATTGACATATCATTTTGAAATGTTACCGATAAATCTTTTAGCCACCATATATTCATCAAGAGGAAATGTCCCATTTCCACCAGTACTAGAGGTGCTGATAATGGAATTTGTTATCGAACTATTGCGTGAAGCTGGTGCAAGATTGCCTAGTAAAGTCGGACAGACAATTGGTATCGTTGGCGGTATTGTAATTGGAACAGCTTCTGTAGATGCTGGTTTAACTAGCAGCGTATTACTAATTATTGTAGCACTTGCAGCACTAGCATCTTTTACAACACCAGTCTACCAAATGAGCAACACCATTCGCTTCATTCGCTTTCCTTTTATATTATTTGCACATTTGTGGGGATTTGTCGGAATCGCTATTTTATTTGCAATTACAATTTGCCACCTATTAGGGTTGACCTCTTTAGGTAGGCCATTTATTGAACCTATATTTCCGCCACGTTTAACGGATTTAAAAGATGCCTTTTTTCGTATGCCTTTCAATCGTCAGGCTAAGCGTCCAATCTACCAAAGACCTGAAGACTCAAATCGTGCAAATTCAGATCGCCTAAATCAAAAACATGATAAGAATAAAAATAAATAAGGAGCATAGAGCTTTTTATCGTAACAGCAAATGGATCTTGAACAACTACTATGGAAATTTGGTGAGGTTTATGCGAAATCTTTTAAAAGAAAACTTACTTATTTCACCCTTCCTTGTCTTTTATCTGATTCATTCAATGCAGACAGGTATCTCTGTCCTCGACTTAAGAGGAATAAGTAAGTCTGCTGGACACGATTCTTGGATCTCAATAATAATATCTGGGTTAAGTTTACACCTTCTAATCTTCATCTTATATCGTATTTTAAACAAAGGACAAGGAGATTTAATTGCTATTCACAAGGAATTGTTTGGCAAATGGGTTGGTGGTTTTCTTAGTCTGCTGTTTATTTTATATTTATTAATGCTTTGTTTCACTGTATTACGTTCATATATCGAAATCATACAATTATGGGTATTTCCGCAATTAACTCCATGGTTTTTTAGCTTATACTTTTAATAGCAGCCGGTTATTTTGTGATTAACGGACTACGAGTTGTAACTGGGATATGTTTTTTAAGTACCCTATACTCGATACCAATTTTACTAACATTTCTTTTCCCGCTGAAATTTGCTCATTTTAGTAACTTGCTTCCTGTAATGGACCATAGTTTTAGAGAATTGATTGATTCAGCAAGAAATGCCACATTAGGTTTGAGCGGATTTGAATTATTATTTATGTATTACCCATTTATTAAGCATCCGAAAAGGTCTGAAAAATGGGCTCATTTAGCAGTTATAGTCACAACACTTGTTTATGTCTTTATAGCTCTAGTTACTTTCGTTTTTTATAATCAAGGTCAGCTGCAAGAAATATTATGGGGAACAATCACAATTTGGAAAATTATCGAATTTCCATTTTTTGAGCGTTTTGAACATTTAGGAATAGCTGCATGGATATTTATTGTATTGCCAAATATTTGTTTGACATTCTGGGGAGCACACCGTGGAATTATAGAGATATTTTCATTTAACAAAAAACTTATTTTGAGTGTGATCATAATCATTTTAGTAGCTGCTTCAGGATTAATTGAAGATCGGACAAGTATCGAAGCACTTAGAAGATTTTCAGGAGAAGTTACTTTCTTTTTTGTATATGGTTACATCCCCATTTTGTTTATTTTACAAAGGCTTATATTGAAGCTGAGAGGGGGTAAATAAAGTATGAATATCCCCTCACAAAAATTTAGAAATAACTTAAAATCTATTCGTTTCTGTTTTTTTACTCAGTAATGCCCTTTTCTATAATATCGAATTTAATTTTGACATCTACGGAGGCATCTGGATACAGTTCCCGCCATTTATCTGCTTTCCATCCCCTTGTTTGGCTTCTAACTCTATCTCCAAAACCAAGTGGATCAATGCCCTTTTCTTGAAAATCTTTAATCATTTGTAAACTGCTTTCCTTTAAATGTGCCTCTATCATTTTTTCAAGCTTCCTTTCATCAGCCGCATTCTGCAACTTAATGTCAGAGATAACTTCATTAATAAAAGCTTTAGCTTTAACAGTGATCTCAATTTCTGGACTGGTCATCCCCTTCTTTATTTGATAATCCACTTTCGATTTTATAGTTTCCAATGCTATATAAGTATCTTCTTCAGGAAAAGAGGCCTCGTACGTCCCATAATCTATATGTTCATATAACATTTTAAATAAGAAAAGCTTATCCCCCCGTATAGCATCTATGTATTTATCTTCTTTAAATAAGGCTAGACCACTGAGCTTAATTTTATCGTTTTGTTTTTTGACAAGCACCATAAAGGGATCTTGACCTTTAGATGAATAATTGTACATAAACTCATGATAATTTGTTGAAGGTAAATTTCCTGTTTTATGATGTTCAAGAAGATTCTTTAAATAACGGGAAGGTGTTTCTTCAAATGCGTATGTCCCTTCTAATAATTCCTTGGCGTTTCCTTCAATTACACAAAAGTCAACCATTCTTCCAATAGATGGATGTCTTTTAAGACCATCAAGAATCTTAATAACACCTTTTTTTGCTAATTCTTCCCCGTAGACAGCAACCAACACTTTACCCACTGTAACAGGTTTAGGCGACTCATTTTGAGCACTTCTTGCAGCACCATATCCAGTAAAATTCACATCGCTGAGGGTTGTGTTAGTCACTTTTTTATCCTTACCTGTACTGAAAATAGCAACATCCAAAGTTAATTCGTATTTTTTATTGTCAGCAGAATCATAACCGATGCCTTCCGCAATCTGAAGATTTTCAATTGTTTCTGTCTGAACACAGCCTACAAGTAAATAAATACAGCAGATAGGGATGAGCGACTTTTTAATTATCATTAATATACTCCTTGACATTAAAATTTACCAAATTAAGGTCAGGTAATCATAGATATTCGACAGTGACATTGATTCAATATCATTATTCCGCCCAAACCTTTATATAATGTGACAACTATTCATATATTATAGGACTTTGTTGCGAGTGCAGAGATTGCATAGTTTCCTGTACTAATACTAAATTTATTGGAAAAAGCCCTAAAACTATGGATGAATTTAAAAGGACATTCACTTTTAAAAATAGATTAAATAGTATATACAAAAAATAATCTCAATTGTTATAAATTATTCTTTGTTAATTGCTGTAAATTATGACAAGATAAATTGAGAATATACCAATACATTTATGCCTCTTCATTAGTAAATCAGGCTCTTTTTCTATATAATCAAATACCTGTTTTTAACTAACTTGTATTATTAAAATCCAATATTGTGAAGCAATAATTTTAGAATACTATCTGGAACCATCTTTTTATCAGATTATACTCAAACTTATTTATGTTAATAAAATAATTGATGATTATTTCTCTTTATGGTTGACTTTCCAAGGTTCAAATGAAAATGGAATTCCCACCATTTTAGCTGTTAACTCATCATAGGATACTAAATCTTTTTTTGAAAGTTCTTTTAATGAGCGTTTCCCCATTGCTCTTAAGGCCATTTTCATTTCTTCAATGCTCGCTGTTAAAAATTTTTCTGCAGTTTTCACCCCATCTTCAATCTTAAACTGATCCTTGAATTTCCCTTCATTCCATACAACTTGTGTAGGTGGTTCGAAAGGAATTGCCTGAAATATTTGATTATGTGCGACCGTAAATAAAATAGCAGAACCCAAATAAACAGCATCAGCACCTAATGCCAGTACCTTTAAAAAATGTCCTGGAACAAAAAGTCCACCAGAAACAATTAAACTAATTTCTCCTTTCATATTTCTCTTCTTTAAATGATTAACAGCACGAACAATTGCATGTAAGGTTGGAATCCCCATATCATCAGATAAAATCGGCGGTGCACCCATTGTAGCTGCTTGACCACCGTCTATCGAAATAAAATCCACACCTAGATAAATTAATTGATCGATGTCCTCTTCTATCTTTCCGCCTGCCCCCATTTTAACACCTATAGGAACACCCCCAGATACAGTTCGAAGTTCCTTAACAAGCTCCTTTATATCATCGATCGTTTGATCTTCATAGAAATTATCATAAATCACAGCATCTTCATTTTCTTTCAGTCCCATTACATCACGCGCACGTCCGGTTAGATTTTTTGGAGAAATTTTCGTACCCACACCGAATAGTGCACCTTGTCCAAATTTAATTTCAATCATATCAGCACGTTTAATTAAATCCTCGTCCTTTGACCATTCCGCTTTTGAAAATTGCAATATATATTTCCCTGCGGCGTTTAATTCTTCAGGTAAAACGCCTCCTTCTCCTGAATTAATTGCTGTTCCTGTATTGTTAGCTGCTTCTGCCAATGCAAGCCTTACTTCTTCGCTCAGTGCAATGCCATAAGCCATCCCACTGATCAGTAATGGTATTTTTATTTTCATTGGCTTCTTTGCTTTTGGTCCAATTGTTACTTTAACATCTACCTCTGCTTCGCCATCTATAGGAAATGGTGTTGTTTGTGTAGGGATAAAGGTAATCGGATCAAAATGTGGCCACTTTTTTGACGAGCCTAATGGACGATGTAGGACATCGCCTGTTTCGGCACGCAAGCTGTTTTCTAGCATATTTTGAATTCCCATATGGCGTAAACCCGGCAATATTTCCATAAGATTTTCTTGATATCCGTCGGTTAGTATGATTTTCCCCATTTTTTTCGCTATTTTTTTTATCATCCAACGCCAACCAATAAGGATGAAAATCAAAAAGATAAATAATATTGAAATCATCACAAAAGAAAAATAGTATAAGATGTTTGGCATAATCACTTCTCCACTTTGTATTAATAAACAACCATCATCTCCATTATTGCCCAAATTAAAATTTATTATCATATTGATATAGAACACTAGCAAGTAGTACATATGGAGTTCTAATAAAATTCATCTTAAGGGGAAGGCTAGAAATGATTTTAAGATTGAACAATTACTAATGTAATAAGACGTGCTTCGGGTGATTTTTATTAACATCATTTTCTCATGGATTATAGTGTTGCCATCTAACATGGAAAGGAGAAAATTTGCTTGAATATTTTAAAAGATACCAGTCATCGACCATTTTCAATATATTCAAAAAAATGGATAATGAGACAAACATGGAGAAACCTATATTTTCTTCATTGGCCTGTCCCAATTGAAGCGCTACGTGAACATATTCCTAATTCATTACAAATTGATACCTTTAATAACTATGCTTGGTTAGGAATTGTTGCATTTGTTATGGAAGGAATCTATCCTCGCGGAATACCTGCTGTCTCAATAACCCCTAAATTTCCAGAAGTCAATTTAAGAACCTATGTTAAATATAATGGTAAACCAGGAGTCTATTTTCTTTCTTTAGATGTCGAGAACTGGGCTTCCTATAAAATCGCAAAAAAATGGTATCGTTTGCCCTATTATCCTGCACAGATTTCTTTTCGAAATGACGATCAAATTTTTCATTGTAAGAGTGTCAGAAAAAATAACAATGCCCAAATAGCATTTCGTGGGACGTTAAGACACTCACAAGAAGTAATTTTTGCAAATACAGGCACTCTTGATCACTGGCTTACAGAGCGGTATTGCCTATATAGTACCGATTCTAATGGCACCATCTATTGTGGAGAAATCCATCATGGGCCATGGCCGTTACAGAAAGTAGATATAGATATAGAGGTGAATACACTTTTTTCACCTTTTAATATTGATCTTTCTAATAAAGAACCGATATCTCATTTTTCAAAAGGAGTTGATTCTCTTATTTGGAATATTAAGAAGATACATTAAATTAAGAAGACGTAGATTTCTCTTTTAAAAAGAATTACGTTAAGGTCGCCCATCTCAAGGCTTAAGTGAGCCAATGATTGTGAAATCCCTCGCTGATTGCATACTGTCAATTGTACCAGCTGTTATTTCTTCGTGTGTGAGCCACCTGGAAGATGTTCCGTTATATTTGAAGCCTAGTTGGATGATTTTAAGCTTACATTGGTCTTTGTAGTTTTGTTGGGAGGATTTGATACTTTCGATGTCTGAACTGCTGCCTTTTACAAGATAGAGTGTCCAAGGTTCATTTTGTAATTGCTCGATTTGTTTGTTCATTATAGGAATAGCGTTGGGGGCTGTATTATGAATCCATGCTAAAACAGTGTGAATGGGACCGCCTTCTTTGTGAGCAAGGGTAATCTCTTCAATAAGTTTGTCAGTATCAGTGTAATCTAAAAGACGATAAGTTGTATTTGATTGCTCTAGAGATTTGCTCTTTCTTCCATAGATTCTTGTTTGAGTCGTGCGATCAATTAACCATTGTGTTGTTTCCTTTAACATACCTGTTCCTCCAAAAATGAGCGTATGTCCAAAGTTTTTCATACTGCTTCTCCCTCCTTCTAATTAACTGCGATGTTACTGCGAGCGCATACATAAAACTTCCATTTATCAGCGATTAAACCCTCTTTTTTTAAAAATTTCCTTGAAGAATTTTGACAGTTTAAAGAACTTGCTTCTTGTATCGGAAATATTTCTTTTCTAGTTTTGCAGAAGTTGCAAAGATATATTGGTAGCTTTGCTGAATAAGCTGAATTAAATCATTTAGTTGCACATCCGATTCATTCATTACTTCTTCTCTCATCTCTTTAAGTGATTGATGAAAGCCTTTAATGTCTTCATATTCCATAATGTCATAGAGTGTTTCCATATCTTCATATGATGTATAGATGAACCGTTTCATTAGTTCGTGTAATCTTTTTGCTTTTAGATGGTAATCAATATCTAAATTAAAAACATTAGAGTATAGTAATGCTTCATTAGCAATCTCTTTATATTTAGGTTCAATCTTCGTCGTTATTAAAAGTAGTTTTGAGGTGGCGGTAGAGAGAAAGATTTCCTTATCACGATGCCAAATGGTTACTCTAACACCGTAGTAGGTAATCATTCCGCCAATAATCGCTCCAACAAATCCGATCAAACCAGCTATAATGGTCAAGTCCCATTCAAACATGATATGTAAACAAGCCCCTAGCACCAATGTAATACATAATAGTAATAGAGTGATGATGATGATTAAGAAGCTGTTTTCCTTTTGATGAATCATTGCTTACCCCCCCTATTTAAAAGGATTATTAAGAAAGGTTATATTTATCAAAGGCTAATACTTTCCATTTTAGTTACTTTCATTTACAATAAAAGATAAATAGTCAGATTTTTCTATCTTTATTTTATGACCTCGATTAACTGATAATACCCTTTACTGATTTATTTTCATTTACATATTAATTTTATCAATTTCATTTACATTTTCTCATATTCTCCTTCTCTTTTTACTATTTTACAAGAATAAAAGCACCCTAATATTCCATTGTTTATCCTCTTAGAATATAATTTTCTCGTAAATTTCATCTTTTCCCTTTACTTTTTTTATTATATTTTATTATAATCATTATATAATAATTATTATTATCTGAGATTGATTAGTAGATGATGATAATTACCTCACTTCACAATAAAGGAGAATCAGTATGAGCGAAAATAATATTATTTCTGAAGCAAACCATTCAGGCGGAGGTGGCTGCCCTTTTCATCATGGAAGTGTAACTAAGCAGCAATCTGAAGCAACGACTAACAAAGATTGGTGGCCCAATCAATTAAACTTAAATATTCTTCACCAACATGATCAAAAGTCTAATCCAATGGGTGAAGATTTCGATTATACTGAAGAATTTACTAAACTAGATTACTATGCTTTAAAGCAAGATCTTCATAAATTAATGACGGATAGCCAAGATTGGTGGCCAGCAGACTTCGGTCATTACGGACCACAGTTTATTCGTATGGCTTGGCATTCTGCAGGTACTTACCGTACAGGTGATGGACGCGGGGGTGGCGGTACAGGTTCACAACGGTTTGCCCCTCTTAATAGTTGGGCAGACAATGCCAACATTGATAAATCTCGTCGTCTTTTATGGCCTATTAAACAAAAGTACGGTAACAAAATTTCTTGGGCAGATCTAATTCTATTAGCAGGAAACGTTGCCATTGAATCGATGGGTGGTAAAACATTTGGTTTCGGTGGTGGCCGAGCAGATGTTTGGCACCCTGAAGAAGATGTATACTGGGGTAATGAAAAAGAAATGCTTGGTGATAACCGCTACTCAGGAGATCGTGAATTGGAAAATCCTTTAGCGGCTGTACAAATGGGTCTGATTTATGTGAACCCTGAAGGCCCAAATGGGAAACCTGATCCTGTAGCAAGTGGGAAAGATATTCGGGAAACATTTGCACGTATGGGTATGAATGATGAAGAAACAGTTGCCCTTGTTGCAGGTGGCCATACTTTCGGTAAAGCACACGGTGCTGGAGATGCTGCCCAAGTTGGCCCAGAACCAGAAGCAGCGCCAATTGAAGCGCAAGGACTTGGTTGGATCAGCTCACATGGTAGTGGTAAAGGTCGTGACACAATTACAAGTGGAATTGAAGGTGCTTGGACTGCAAACCCTACTCAGTGGGATAACGGTTTCTTCGAACAATTATTTGGATATGAGTGGGAGTTAACAAAAAGCCCTGCCGGTGCATACCAATGGCAAGCAGTAGGTCAAGATGAAGCACATATGGCGCCTGATGCCGCTGATAGCTCTGTCCGTGTGAAAACAATGATGACAACTGCTGATATGGCGCTACGTATGGACCCTGCTTATGAGAAGATCTCTCGTAGGTTCTATGAGAATCCAGAAGAATTCGCCGATGCTTTTGCACGTGCTTGGTTTAAACTTCTACACCGTGATATGGGTCCACGTGATCGTTATTTAGGTCCAGAAGTTCCAGAAGAAGAATTAGTATGGCAAGACCCTATCCCTAAAGTAGACTATGAACTAACAGATGCTGAAGTGTCTGAGATAAAAGCCAAAATTTTAGATTCAGGTTTATCAATTAGTGAGCTTGTTACAACTGCATGGGCATCAGCTAGTACATTCCGTGGTTCTGACAATCGTGGAGGTGCGAATGGTGCGCGGATCCGTTTTGCTCCACAGAAGGACTGGGAAGTGAATCAACCTGAACAACTTTCTAAAGTGCTTCATACATTAGAAGGTTTACAAGCTGGATTAAATAAAAAAGTCAGCTTAGCTGATTTAATTGTACTTGGTGGTAGTGCGGCGATTGAACAAGCGGCAAAGAATGCTGGTTTTGACGTCACTGTTCCATTCTCTGCAGGTCGTGGAGATGCCACAGAAGAACAGACGGATGTAGAAAACTTTGAAGTATTAGAACCAATTGCTGATGGTTTCCGTAATTATCAAAAACAAGAATACAGTGTAGCTTCTGAGGAGTTATTGGTAGATAAAGCACAACTACTTAACTTAACTGCTCCAGAAATGACTGTGTTAATTGGCGGTATGCGTGTATTAGGTACAAATCATGGTGGCACAAGCCATGGCGTATTTACTGAAAATGTAGGCACACTATCCAATGATTTCTTTACGAACTTACTTGATATGAGTGTAGAATGGAAACCAGTTCAAGGCGGTATTTTTGAAGGTCGTAATCGTCAAACAGGAGAAGTTGTTCGAACGGCTTCAAGAGTGGATTTAGTGTTCGGTTCAAACTCAGTGTTACGTTCTATTGCTGAAGTGTATGCACAAGAGGATAATAAAGAAAAGTTTGTCGCTGATTTTATTTCTGCATGGGTTAAAGTAATGAATGCCGATCGTTTTGATTTAAAAATCAAAGATGCTGTATTAAGCAAGTAATATTATTCTAAAAAGAAACGCCGCTACTTATGTAGACGGCGTTCTTCTTATTTACTTCTGCGTGCGGCTTGTTGCACGGGGTCCCATACCCCGTTGAAAGGTGGCGCATACGATAAATCTAAATCCATTAAGTCATCGATAGACATTTGATTGTATAACGCAGTCGCAAGAACGTCTATTCGCTTATCTACCCCGTACTCTCCAATAATTTGTCCCCCAAGTAATGTGCGATATTTCTTATGGTATAAAAGTTTTACCTTCATTCTTTTTGCATCTGGGTAATACCCAGCAATATCGTGAGCATCTGTTACGACAAACTCGTAAGGAATATTTAGTTGTTTAGCTTCCTTTTCAGAAATACCTGTTCTTCCTAATGTTAAGTTAAAAAATTTAATGACAGATGATCCCACGATTCCTTTAAACGGCTTAGGAATTCCTAATAGGCTCAGACCTGCAATTTGTCCCTGCTTATTTGCGTGTGTGCCCAAAGGAATATGATCATCTAAGGCTTTAATTCGATGATATTGCGTAGCACAATCTCCTGCTGCATATACATCTTTAATACTGGTTTGCATATAATTGTTCACCCGTATTGCACCGTGTTGACTGAGTGAAATATCTGTTTGTTTGAGAAATGCCACGTTTGGCTTGACACCAATTGCCACTAAGACAAGATTTGTCTTGTATGCCCCTTTATCAGTCTTAATGCTTTCGACAAAAGTGTTTCCTGAAAAGGATTGAACTTCTTCACCTAATTTTAAAGTCACTTGATGCTCTTTAGCTTTTTGATGAATCAGCTGTGCCATATCTTCATCAAAAATGGTAGCAAGTTGTTTATTGCGCTCGATAATCGTGACCCTTTTCCCTAACCTCACAAAGCTTTCAGCCATTTCCAAACCAATGTATCCACCACCAATAATCGTCACATGTTTAATCGTTCGATTATTCATTTCCTGGATTATTTCATTTGCGTCAGGTATGGTTTTTAAAGTGAATATTCCTTGAAGATCAGCCCCCTCCCAATCAGGCATAACAGGACTAACTCCAGTCGCAATCAATAATTTATCGTATGTAAGTTGAAATGGTTGTTGATCAATATAGTTATATCCCTCAACGGTTTTCGTATCTGTATTAATATTAGAGACTTCATGTTTTACTTTGGCATCTATTCCATATTTCTCGCGGAAAGTAGTAACAGAACGGGCAATTAAGTCTTCCTTTTGTGGAATTACGCCACTAATATAATAGGGAAGACCACATTGTCCATAAGAATAAATCGTTCCTTTTTCTAATACAGTAATTTCGTGATTTTCCTTGCTGTTGCGAATGATTTGCATCGCTGCACTCATCCCGGCAGCATCGCCACCTATAATAATTATTTTCATCTTCTTTCATTCCTCCCTTCACTAGTTTTGCTCAACAATGTGTTTTTCACACAATGATTCGTTTTTTACCTACAATGAAACGATTGAACAAAGTTAACTGAGCGTTAAAGTTATCGTTTCTTATCGCCTTCCACCACTCGTAAATTTCTTAATTGAATACCCTTTAGTTCATTTTTAGAAAACATAATAATTGATTGAATAATTTACACGCATTGATGGGGCGCAGTAGCAAAACGCGAAATTGTTCACTTATGTCATCTGAAATGCTAAAAAACTCTAACCTTTGTTCTGATGTAAGTTATGCTCTTCCTCTTAACGACATCTTATAAAATTGCTTGGCATTGATGTTGATACAGGGGTGTCTTTATGTTTCCCTTTTAAATTATTTTTTTAGCCTGCTTCCTTCTCTAAATAACAATAGGTAGTTGTACGAGAAATCCCCCCATTTAGCAACATCCTTTATAGGTGGTCCGTTTGCCACAATTGTTTTCTGCATTACTATTTGCTTCCTATCTAATTTTACTGGCCTTCATCCTCATCTACATCTTGCCTTCGCTGCTATTCTTCAGCTTGCTGTACGTACTTAAATAAGATTTCGTTCAAATTCTGCAAATGCCGTGAATAAATGAAACATCAACTGGCAGGTTGCAGTTGATTTATTCAGCGTAATGTTTTCCTGTAACCTGTGAAAGCTAATACCTCGACTATTAAGATCATTGACAATTTTTAAGAAGTGCTGCATGTTTCTCTCTAACGATCAAGTCACTAACCAATAACAGTGTCACCTGGACGAACAAACCGGAGAGATACCTCAAATCCTTTTCTTTACTCTTTTGGTCCACTCATTTTGTCAGTTAAAATTTCTTCACAACCATGAGTTTTTTAAAGCTTCTATTGCAAGCAAATTACTATCATAGAGAACCGTCATTTCTAATTATTCCCAAAAGTAATTGTACCATAACTTAATGCAATAGCTATTAAGGAAAAATAGATTTATTAACAGAGTTAATGTAAATTATTTATAATTAAATATAGAAAACTAGATTACAAAATATTGTGTACAGAAATGATGACTTTCCGGACTGAACTCAATAATAAATTAATCTTCTATTTGTATATTTCGTTTTACTCTTTTCGGTAATTTATCTCTCTTTATATGAATGAACAAAACCCCAAATAGCGTTATGATTCCTCCTATAACAGAAAGGGTAGTCGGTACCTCTCCAAGCCAAACCCAAGCAATCAAAAATGTAAGTGCTGGTGTTAAGTAAAGCGAGCTTGTCGCCTCTGAAGCTCCTACCCGAGATGTTACATAAGCTAATGCAAGATAAGGAATAACCGTAGGAAAGAGACCTAAGTACAAAATGCTAAGTGTTGATTCTATAGAGGATCTTATTATTTCCTGACCCAGTCCCGGGAGATAGAAAAGCATAAAAAATGTACCTGCCCAAATCGTATAGGTAGTAAAAGCAAGAAATCCATACTTTATTAAATACCGCTTTTGGAAAACGAAGTATAAACTTTCTGAAAAGGAAGCTAAGAGAATAAATAAAATTGCAGTATTAAATTCAAAATGATCTCCTGTCCCAAACGATATCAATATAGCGCCCAAAAAACTTATAATAGACCCAATCCACCTTATAAATCCAAACCGTTCACGCAGAAACCAAACGGCTAATAGAGCAGAAAAAATAGGAGTCATAGATACAATTAGGCTTGCAACACCAGCACTAACCGTTTTCTCTCCAATATTTAAAGCTGTATGATAAACCGTGAAACCTAAAAATCCTAACAATAAAATAGCTGGAACATCCTTTATTTCCGGTAAATGCATACGAGTGAGTAAAGCAATTATTACGAGGGCTAAAGAACCAACTAGTAATCGAAAAAGGGCAAGATGTTCAGGTGTATAGGACTCTAATCCAACCCGAATACCAGGAAAAGCTGAAGCCCATAGAAAAATCGCAAGACTATGAGCGACTATAACATTAAACCCCCATTTTTTTGCCATTTGAACACATCCTTTGAGAATACGAAACCAACCAATATTATTTCTGGTTCCTATTATTTCTAATCTTAATCAGTATTTGATAGAATGTCTTCAACCAGTTGGACAATTTTCAACCCAACCACTTTGGAATAAAAATAGAATGTGAAGGGGTAACTTATGGATGAAATCAAATAAAAAATATCCGAAATATCAACAAATTGTGGATGATATAAAAGAGAAAATTGCACATGGAGAATGGCCTATCGGAAGCAAAATTCCAAGCCAACGTAAATTAGCCAAGAAATTCGAAGTAAATCGGAGCACTGTTATCACTGCTTTAGAAGAATTAATGGCTGACGGGTTAATTGAGGGTAAAATGGGAATGGGAACAATCGTAGTGAATAATACATGGACATTACTAGCTACAAATCCTCCACCTGATTGGAACGAACATGTCAAATCAGGTTTACACAAACCGAGTCAAGCAACAGTTCAAGAGATTAATCAAGCCGAATCTAACACCAACCTTATTCAGCTTAGTAAAGGCGAACTTTCCAAAGATCTATTTCCCTTGGAAACAATGAAGCTCGTAATGGGAAGAGTTTCTAACAAAATGGAGGCATTCGGATATGAAGAACCAAAAGGATTTATGCCATTACGAGAAGCGTTAAGCAACTATTTAAGAACAGTGGGTGTTCATGCCTCACCTTCATCCATATTAATTGTTTCTGGAGCATTGCAGGCTTTACAATTGATTTCAGTTGGCTTACTACACAGGGGGTCATCCGTTTTACTTGAAAAGCCTTCCTATCTTTATTCTCTACATGTGTTTCAATCTGCTGGAATGAAGCTTACAGGTCTACCCTTAGATGAACACGGTCTCTTGACTAATGACATTTCTATATCAAAGGGCCAGGAAGGCAGAGCAATTTTATACTCTAATCCTTGTTTTCATAATCCGACAGGGATTTTAATGTCTGAAAAACGACGCCAAGAGCTCCTTGAAGTATGTGAAAAAGAACAACTTCCAATGATTGAAGATGATATTTATCGGGAGTTATGGATCGATGAACCACCTCCTTTCCCTTTAAAAGCAAAAGATAGAAATGGACATATTTTGTATCTTGGTAGTTTATCTAAAACATTAAGCCCGGGTTTAAGAGTCGGTTGGGTTGTCGGCCCCGAACCTGTGATTGAACGATTGTCCGATATTAAAATGCAAACCGACTATGGTTCTAGTTCATTATCCCAAAGAGTTGCTACTGAATGGTTAACAAGTGGGCTATATCAGCAGCACCTTGAGTCTGTCAGAGAGCAGCTAAAAATAAGGCGAACAGTAGTGTTAAAGGCTTTAGATACTTATTTGAAAGATATAGCCCTTTGGAATGCACCAAAGGGAGGGTTTTTTATTTGGTTAAACATTTTGCCTAAACTATCAATGAGGGATCTTTATGTAAAAGCATTAGCTGAAGGTATTCTTCTTAACCCAGGGAATATATATGCTCAAGAATCGGACCGTTATATTCGCATTTCCTATGCGTATGCCTCATTAACAGATCTTAAAAAGGGAATCCTTAAAATGAGTCAAATCATTCGTGAATTAGTAAAGTGTTAATAAAAAATCCTCTTCCAATAGAAAATTGGTTGAGGATTTTTGTTTGCGCTTCCTGTTCTGTTGATTATTGAAAAAATTATGAAGTCTTTATGAGGGTATTTTCCTCAATCTTTTTATAACATTTACAATTAAACAGATTCTGGTATTGCTATTATTGTTATTGTTCCATTTCAAGTAGGTTGAGATCAAATGATATCTTTTTCGACCATTGTCAATACAATCTGGACTGAATTCCAAGCAGCCCCTTTTAATAAATTATCTGATACAATCCAGAGGTGGAAACCATATGGATTGTCAGGGTCTTTTCGAACTCTTCCAACAAACGTTTCTGTTTTTCCGACTGCGTAAATAGGCATTGGGTATAGTTGATTACTTGGAGAATCCTGCAAAACAACGCCCGGTGCCGAAGATAATACTTCTCTTATTTCATCAACAGTTGCTACTCGTTCCAATTCAATATAAACAGATTCAGAGTGCCCTGTTACAACTGGCACTCTGACACAAGTGGCAGCCATTTTTAGGTTAGAATCTTCGAATATCTTCTTGGTTTCTTGAATTATCTTTACCTCTTCAAAGGTGTAATCATTTTCAGTAAATACATCTACTTGCGGCATTACATTAAAAGCAATTGGATAATGTTTTTTATCTTTTTTTGCAGGCATTATAGAAGCGGTAGCCTCTTCACCCATGAGTAGTTTCATTGATTGATCTTTTAACTCATTGATGGCATGTATTCCAGTTCCTGATACAGCTTGATATGTAGAGACAATAATTCTTTCTAAACCAAATAATCTTCTAATCGGCTGAAGTGCTGTCACCATTTGTAAAGCAGAACAATTGGGTACAGCAATAATCCCCTTGTGTTTAATAAGAGTATGGGCATTCACTTCTGGAACAACAAGTGGGACGTCAGTTGACATACGATATTCGCTAGTATTATCAATCACCACTGCGCCACTTTCGACCGCGAAGCTTACTAATTGTCTGGAAACTTCTCCGCCAGCACTAAAAAATGCGATATCAACACCCTTAAAGCTTCCTTCCTCCGCTTCCTTAATGATGATTTCTCGACCTTTGAAAGAAATTTTCTTACCAGCAGATCGCTTCGATGAAAGAAGAGTGACTTCGTTTATATCAAATTGAGTTATCTGCTCCAGCAAGTTAATAATTTTCTGGCCAACTGCACCAGTAGCACCTACAACAGCGATATGATAGCTCTTTTTCCTCATATTATTCTCCTCCGTTAATTAATTTTAAGAAGTGGAATAGGTCCATTTTTTTATTCCTACTTTTACTATAATGGAAGAGTTATTATTTGATAAATTGAAATATATGATATAATCATTCATAAATTATGATACTAAAAAGAGGTTAGCTATGGAAATGAGACATGTTAAGACTTTCTGTGCTGTTGTTAAATATGGTGGATTCTCAAAAGCAGCGCGTGAATTAGATTATGCACAATCCACTGTAACAACGCATATTAAAGCTTTGGAGAACGACTTACAATCTCCACTTTTCGATCGGTTAGGGAAAAAAGTACTTTTAACAAAATCTGGGCATCATTTTCATCCTTATGCGTTAGAATTACTTGCGATTTACGAAAAAGCACAAGAAATTCCAAAAGATAGCAATCATCCTGAAGGTACGCTTACGATTACTGCGAATGAATCTTTAGCTGTCTATCGATTACCAAATATCCTACAAAAATATAAACTGATAAATCCTAAAGTAAATATTGTTCTTGAGACGGGAACAAATGAACAAGCAATTAAGAAGCTGAGAGACGGAGAAACAGATATCATTTTTTTGATTGGACAATCAATGGAGTACGATGAGCTCATTACGACTCCTTTGTTTGATGAGACCTTAGGTTGGGTTTTACCGGCTGACTTAGCTTCATGTGATAATCCATTAAAGATATTAAAGGATTATCAGTTTATCTATACAGAGAGAAATTGTGGGTACAGAACCATGGTGGATAATTACATACGTATGAGTGGACAGATGCCTGACAGAACATTTGAAAGTTCAAGTATTGAAGTGATTAAACAATCAGTTTTGTGTGGATTGGGCCTAGCTATTCTTCCTTATATTGTTGTGAAAGAAAATTGTAACAATAACGAACTAATCTTTAAGCCAATTGAAGCATCACAACTTATTAAAAGTAATGTGATTTATCATAAATCCAGATGGATCTCTCCAGTACTACAATCTTTTCTTAGTATATTAGAAAAGTAGAGTAATTTAATGTATGATTAAATACTATTATTATTTCAAACAGTTAGTAACGATTTTAAAGAGCCTTATTATGTATAAAATGTAGTAAGGCTATTGCTTATATAGTTAAATTAAATAACCAAAATCGACGTTCGTAATATCAAATTTAACTTAGCGTATGTTTTCCCGCGTATTGCTACCAGGCCCCCTTGATTTGGAAGAGACCAATGTCCTCTGAAATATAATGAACTCGAACTCAAAAAAATCAATAATATGATAATAATTAGCCCAATCTACTTCAGAGTATGCAAAAAGTACTCTCATCTATAATCGTAATAATTTTTCTATATCTAATCATTTAAACACTTCGATCCGAGCAACTCCACTATGAATAATAACAACATCATTCATCTACTTTGAAAATTATTGTATCTCGATAACATTAGTTACTATAAAATTATTATGTAAACTAATCCCCCTTCAGGTTGCATGTATACAAAAAATTATTACAGTAAAGCAAATAAGGGTAAATTACCGGATTAGTTGTAAATTTTGTATAAAAATTTATTTTATTACATGATAGCCCCGATATTTTTGTAATAATATAATTTTAAAATTATAATTATGCATAGCGATTTTCCATAAACAAAGGATTATACTTGCTTTTTCCAACATGTGTTGTAGTAATATCTTTAATATTAGTTTACTATTTACACTTATTGTAAAGGAGGAATCAAACTGAATAAAATATAACCCGTAAACTATTTAAGCCATTTTTATAGTATTATAGTCTAAAAGGTTTGCCGCTTACATAAAGTGGATATGTCATAAGAAAGGAGAATTCACATGAAGACGATAGAGATAAAAAGATTTTCTGTTGGTAGTGTTGTAAAAAGCACTTTGTACTTATTATTTATCCCCATTATTGGAATGATTATTTTCGGATTATTTTCTTCATTATTATTGTTTACCGAAGATGGTGTCATCGCCTTTACTGGCATTTTATTTATGCTTTTATTATCTGTATTGTATGCGGCCATTTATTTTGGCATACTTGCACTCATGACCGTTATTTATAATTGGTTAGCTGGAAAGTTTGGTGGCTTGAAAATGGTAATTGAAGAGAAAGAGTAAAGAAGCTAGGCTGGGATCATTTCATCCCAGCCTTACTGGTGTTTTACGAGTTTAAATGTAACATTTTTTTATGGTAGATTCGAATGACTGTAAAGATAATCGCTGTTACCCATATGAGTGCGACAGCACTATACACAATGGGATAAACCTCTTCATTACTAATCCATGTTTGTACAATTGTTTGAATGTTAATGAGAATGATGAA
Source organism: Cytobacillus kochii (assembly GCF_020171845.1). GTDB lineage: Bacteria > Bacillota > Bacilli > Bacillales > Cytobacillaceae > Cytobacillus > Cytobacillus kochii. The sequence continues at coordinate 296,505 of NZ_JAIVAM010000004.1, forward strand.
TCCTCCAACAAGCACCCCCATTAATTGTGGATTTAATTTCTGTACAAGCCAAGCAGCGATCGGTGCTGCAATTACACCGCCTACCATGAGTGCTCCCACCCAAAGCCAATTTACCTCGTTCCATCCTAAAGAAATAAGAAAACCAATGGATGCAGAGAGGGCAATCGCAAATTCACTTGTGTCAACAGTTCCAACAACTTTCCTTGGGCTTACCCCTTTTTTTGAAAGCAATACTGGTGTTGTAACAGGACCCCAACCGCCACCACCTGTGGCATCAGCAAATCCGGCTATAAAACCTAATGGAATCGATTGCTTTTTACTGAGATTGATTGATGACTGGTGGCTACTTTCCTTATATTTAAATAAAAATCGTATGAAGATAAAAACACCTAATAGTAAAAGAAAAAGGGCTATATATGGCTTAGCTAAATCACCTGGGATATTACTTAAAAATGTGGCACCTAAGAACGCACCAATGGAACCAGGGATGATTAACTTATATACTGTTTGTTTATCTACATTGCCAAATTTAATATGTGAGATACCTGAAGCAGCTGTAGTGACAACTTCAGCAAGATGTACCGATGCGGAAGCAACGGCAGGTACAATGCCAAAAGCAAGTAAAAGCGATGTAGAAGTCACTCCGTATGCCATTCCGAGAGCACCATCAATTAACTGTGCGAATAAACCAATAAAAATAAAAATCAATAAATTTTTCACGGTAACACCTCTTTCGTTAAATAAAAAAAGGCAAAATCTATTTTCTAGATTTTGCCTTCGGTTGACCGAACAGCAGCTATATGTAATGCTTCTAAGCTCTCTCTTTGTTGTTTATTATTTACACGGAATTCATCTGCTAGTACCTCTTGTAAATAGTCATTTTTTTCAATTTCACTTATAGGCAATTTTTTAACCAACTGCCTATATTCGGCAAGAAACGTTGTATACTCCGTCCAACTTTCATCAAATTGTTTACTTAATTGTTGTTTTAATGCTCTTGTTAACTTTGGACTACTGCCATTTGAAGTAACTGCTACTTGCAGATGCCCTCTTGTTACAGTAGCGGGGAAGAGTGTATTGCCATCCGTTAATTCATCTACTACACAAACTAACTTTTGCGGGGTTAATATTTCGCCAAACTGCTTATTAATCGCCCGATTATTGGTAGCGAGAATACAAAGAAACGCATCCTCGAAATCAGCCAATTCGATCTCTCTTTCTATGCATTGAAAATGATTTTGTTGCGCTAATTCCAAGACTTCATTTGAAAATGCAGGTGCGATAAAAGTAATATTGGCTCTTTGTTCTAATAAAACTTTCGCTTTGCGTGCGGCAATCCTCCCACCTCCCGCAATGACAATTGCCTTATTACTTAAATCAATAACGAGTGGTTGCAATCTTCTGGGCCCCCTTTATTTAAATATTGAATCAATCGAAGTTGTATGCTGGAGATGCGACTTAACGGTTCAATGATGAAAGTCTGATCGCCTAAAGCTCTTTTTTGTTCCGTAAATTGCTGCAATTCGTCTAGTAATAACCCTGAAAATAATAAGTAAGGGATAATAATTACTCTATTTTTTGTACGACTCTGTGATAAATGGTAGCCCTCTTCAAGACGAGGAGTGGCTGCAGCAAGAAAGCAGGAGGTTACGTTGTTCACAGCTAACCTTGCCTTTAACCCAGTTGTAATTAAGTTGAAATCCTTATAAATGTTCATGTCGCTACTTCCACGTCCTACTACAAGTAAATGATCTTTTTCGGTAATGGGAGAATATTTTTCGTTTATCAAATCACATATACCATCTAAAATATAGCTTTGGACGCCAAAAGGTGGAAGTAAATCGATTTTAATAGCTGAAAAGCGCCTCTGCAATGATAGTAGAAGGCCAGGAATATCCTTCTTGTAATGCCCTCCTTTTAATAAAAGTAACGGAATGATTTCAATTTCCCGTGCTCCTTGATGAACACAAGCTTCTATTCCTTGCTCAATCGTTGGGGCACATATTTCTAAATAGGACCATTCTTGTATAGGGACATTTACTTGTTTCATGATGGTCTGCAAAAAACATTCTACTTCCCGTATTCCTTTTTTTGACCTTGTGCCGTGAGCAATATAAAGGATGGCTTTCATTCGCTATGAACCTTCTGAAGGGCTGAGCCATTTTCAATATACCAGTTCAGTTCATCTCGTAGTTTAACGACTTCCCCAATAATAATCATACTTGGATTGATAATTGCTTCTTCTTCCGCTACCTTTACAATCGATTTTAATTTTCCAGTTATCGTCCGTTGTTTCAATGTTGTTCCCCACTCCACAATAGCAATTGGGGTATCACTATTTTTTCCGCTTTTAATAAGATGATCGACAATGACAGGCAATTGTGAAACACCCATATATATACAAAGTGTATCAACTCCATGTGCTAAGTGATGCCATTTTTGGTCAGCAACTGAGTCACCCGCTTGATGACCGGTAATAAATGCAAAGCTTTGACTGATTTGCCGATGGGTGACAGGAATGCCGGCATAGCTCGCAGCACCAATGCCAGCAGTAATCCCGGGAATCACTTCAAATGGAACACGATGTTTCACACATTCAAGGGCCTCTTCTCCTCCACGACCAAACACGAAGGGGTCCCCACCTTTAAGGCGAACAACTGCTAACCCTTTTTTTGCATATTTTACGAGGAAATTGTTGATCGTTTCTTGTTTCATCGTATGATAATGAGGAAGCTTCCCACAATAAATCAATTGTGCCTCTTCTCTCGCAAATGATAAAATTTCCTGATTAACTAGTCGATCATATAAAATTACATCCGCTTGCTGAATTTTTTTAATTGCTTTTAATGTTAGTAATTCAGGATCACCACAGCCTGCACCAACAAGGTAAACATAACCCTTCATTTATCCGCCTCCATCATTCATCTAATATAAAACCGATTTTTTTCGTTATCCGTTTCTTTTCTCTTAACGTTACTTCGTCTATCTCTGGCAACTTTAAGTAATATTTTTCTAGTTCAATATCTAACTGGGTAAATGCTTCATCATCAGAATCAGCTACAATGACTGCTGGAATTTCCTTATTTACCAATGACAATTCAAACCTATATAGAAAGGCCATCTTTATGATTCTCCAATACAATATTTAGTTGATCTTGCAAAGATTGTGTGCCATTTCTTTGCACAAAAGTATAAAAGTTCTCACCTGACATTTTTTCTTTGTTAAAAAAATGTAGTAGATGTTCAAGTGTATCTGTGAGGAAGTTGGCTGGTACTTTTCCTTTTAACTTTTTGTTAAACTCTCCGCCAGATTCTAACGTTCCTCCAACATACACTTCATAAGCTTCTTCCATTTCCTTATTCTTGTTTCGTACCATCACACCTTGTAAACCGATATCGGCTATTTGCCGTTGACCGCAGGAATTCGGACAACCGATCATATGCATGCGTACCGGAACATCAACAGTTAAGCGACGATCGAGTTCTTCTGCAATTTGGCGCATTCTTTCCTTTGTCTCAACTAAGGCTAAGTTACAAAATTGGATACCTGTGCAAGAAACGGAATGTCCGATAAAGGAATTCGGATTCACTGTAATTCTATTAAAAATGGGTTCGGCAAGTAGCGATTCTACATGTTCTTCTGGGATATGTGGAATAATCAAGTTCTGTGAATTACATGTTCTAATTTCACCTTGACCATATTGATCAGAGATTCGAACAAGTTCAAATACTTCATCAGCTGTTAAACGGCCGACAGGTACATTAAAACCGATGAACTTAAGCCCTGATTGTTTCTGATCATGGACGCCATAGAAATACCCTGCATTCCATTTCTTCACGGGTTCAACTCCTTTAGAAGGCAGTTCCCCTGTATATTCTTCAAGTTTTTCTTTAAATTTCTCTACACCCCAGTCAGCAATTAAAAACTTTAATCTAGCACGATGACGTTTATCTCGATAACCGTAATCTCTGAAGATAGTGGTTACGGCAATAGCAATCTGTAGCACTTGCTCTTTTTCTACAAATATATCAACCGTTTCTGCCAAAAAAGGCTTAGCAGATAGGCCTCCCCCTACTTTTAAATGAAAGCCTTGTTTTACTTCACCATCGATGTTTTTTTCAGCCGGTGTAAATGAGACACAGTTAATTTCTGCATTAGCGGCGTTGTGTAAGTTTGTACTGATAGACATCTTATATTTTCTTGGTAAATTCGAAAATTCCTCATTAAATTGAAAGTACTCATACACTTCTTTGACAATATCTCTCGTATCAAATAATTCGTTAGGGTCGATGCCTGCGATCGGATTTCCGACTATATTCCTCGTTATATCCCCACATGCACCAGCACTGGAAAGGCCAACACTTTCTAATCTAGTAAAAATATCAGGGATATCCTCAATTGTTAACCAGTGAAATTGAATCGCTTGTCGCGTCGTAATGTCGAAAATCCCGCGACCATAATCTTTGGCAATACCAGCTAGAATTTTCGCTTGTTCCTTCGTTAGTATTCCTGAAGGTACATTCACACGCATCATAAAATAACCTGCTTCTTTCGGCTTTTGCAAATACAAGCCTGCCCATTTAAAAAGATCCCATTGGTCTTTAGGAATAGACGTGAAGCCATTCTTTGCATATTGTGGAATGTCTTCATAAATTTTCAGCCCATCTTTTTCGAGTTTAGCTAATTCGGTTTTGTTTAGTTTTTCATTATTTGACCAATGCTTTGTATAAGCCATTGTCTACAACTCCTTAATGATTTGTTGTTGTTGCAAAAACGTTAGTATTTCCGTTATTGCTTCCTCTACTGATAACCGGTCGGACCTAATAGTTAAATCCGGATGTTTAGGAGGCTCATAAGGTGAATCGATTCCGGTGAAGTTTTTTATTTCACCTCTACGCGCTTTCTCGTATAATTTCTTCGGGTCTCTTTTCTCACATTCTGTTAACGGGCAGTCAATAAATATTTCAAAAAATTCATTGGAGGCAAACTGTTCACGCACACAATCACGGTCAGCTGCGAATGGTGAGATGAATGCCGTAACAACAATTGTTCCACTATCAACAAACAGTTTAGCTACTTCCCCAATACGGCGGATATTTTCTGTACGGTCTTTTTCAGTAAAGCCTAAGTCTGCATTTAGACCATGTCTGATATTATCACCATCAAGGACATATTCCTTCATACCTTCTTCAAACAATTTGGCTGATAAAGCATTTGCCAAAGTTGATTTTCCAGAACCAGATAACCCAGTAAACCATAATGTACAACTACCATGTTGCTGCTTTAAGCGACGTTCTTCTTTGGAAATGAGCGTATCGTGCCAAGTAAGATTGCGGCTCGCCATATAAATCATCCTTTCTAGACGCTTGCATCAGTTTTTAAGCCATTAATCAATACATCAATCACTTCTTTACGGCTGAATGTGGAAGGTGGCTGTTCACCCTTGCTTAATAGCTCTCGTACTTTTGTGCCAGATAATATCACTCGATCTTCTTGTTCATGTGGACATGTTTTATTTGAAACCATTCCTTCACAGCGGTGGCAGTAAAAGCTATGTTCAAAAAATAATGGGGTAATTCCAAGTTCTTCTTTAGTAAATTGTTGGAAAATATATTGGGCATCGTATGTACCGTAATAATTCCCAACACCGGCATGATCTCTGCCGACGATAAAATGTGTACAGCCGAAATTTTTTCTGGCTATGGCGTGAAACACTGCTTCTCTAGGGCCTGCGTATCTCATCGCTGCCGGGTAAACACCCAAATGGACACGTTCACGAGGAAAATATTCCTTTAGTAAGATGCGATAACTTTCTAAACGGATATCAGCTGGGATATCATCTGCTTTTGTTTCACCTACTAATGGATTTACAAATAAGCCATCGACCGTCTCAAGCGCAGCTTTTTGAATATACTCATGCGCTCGGTGAATCGGATTACGCGTTTGGAAACCAACAATTGTTTCCCACCCCTTTTCTGCAAACAAAGCTCTTGTATCTTTTGGCTCTAACCAGACATCTGCAAATTCTTTCTTTTCCGTTTTTCTAATGAGGATGATTTCTCCAGCTACATAAATATTGCCTCTTTCAAAAAGTCGTTTGACCCCTGGATGGGCTTTATCCTTTGTACGATAGACCGATTGTGCTTCTGTTTCTAAATCAGGTTCGAACCACTCAGAAACAGTAATTACACCATAGGTAGTATTTTCTAAAACCAAACGGTATTGCTCCCCTTTTTGAAGTTGGGCAGCAACCGTAACATCAACAGGTAATGTGATAGGGATGGACCATATTGTCCCATCGCTTAATCTCATTTCATGAACGACAGATTCATAATCTTCTTTTCCTAGAAAGCCTATTAATGGACTAAATAATCCAACGGCTATTAGCTCTAAATCACTTAGTGCAACTTTGTCAATCTCTATCGACTTTGACACTTTAGAAATATCAAATTCTGGCTCAAATCTTTGAATTAATGTTCCTCCATGTGGGCTAGGTATGCTCATCTGTTTACTCCTTTTTTTATGAATTAGTATGCAAGCCGCATTCTGTTTTCGTTAAGCCTTGCCAGCGGCCAGCACGGGAATCATCACCGCCAATAGCTGGTTGTGTACAGGGAAAACAACCAATGCTCGGATAATTTGCATCATGTAAGCTGTTATAAGGCAACTGCTTTTCTTTGATATAATCCCACACATCATCTATACGCCAATGAATAAGTGGGCAAATTTTGATATTAGTGAATTTCTCATCACGATTTAAGAAATTCGTCTGTTTTCTTTCAGGTGATTGCTCGCGCCTAAGTCCAGATATCCAAGCTTTTTTTTCTTGCATTGCTTCTTGTAAAGGCAACACTTTACGTAATTGGCAACATTGATTCGGGTCGCTTTTCCATAATGCTGACCCATATTGTGTGGCTTGTTCATCCAATGTAAGCTTAGGTTTTTTCATCTCAATTTGAAGCGTAGGAAAACGTGATTTTATTTCCTCGATTACTTGGTATGTTTCAGGAAAGTGTAAATCGGTATCAAGAAAAACAATTCTGGCATCACTTTTTATTTGTGCGATGAGGTCAATTAGAACAATAGCTTCAGCACCGAAACTAGAAGCGTACACAATTTCCTCTTCGTCATATGTGCCATAAGCCCACTCTAGAACCTGTTTGGCTCCTTTCGTTGATTGATCAATAGCGAAGGTAGCAGAAATGTCTTTCCAGTTTTTATAAGAGAGCGGTTGATTCATTTAATCCCCCTTTTCCAATAAAAAAAGACGGCATTTCCTCCGTAAAAGGAAATGTCCGCCTTTAGTTGTCTAATCAGCGAATCTTATTATTTTTTTATTCATCACCTTCTTAAATAAAAAACACCTTTTCAAAAAGAAAAGGTGTAGGATGGAAAAATTTTGACACCTTATCTTTCAAAATGAATCAACATTTTGCTGGAATTAGCACCTTGCACTAAGCAGGTTGCCGGGTTTCATCGGGCCAGTCCCTCCACCTCTCTGGATAAGAAAATATTGGATAAGATAAATCCTAACATACTATCAATAAAAGTCAAGACAAAAATCTAATTTTTATGATTTGTCTGAATTATACTCCTATATCGCAATAATATTCCACTGAAAACAACTAGGTGAATACCTATTAAAAAAAAGATAATTTCGTCTGAGGGCGATTCTCGAGCATCCTAATTACTGGAAAAATATTATTTTATTTTCATAGATTTCTATGATACTATATAAGTGAAGATAATTACGCATTATCTTTACTATACATAATAAAATTATGGTTAATAATAAGGAGTTCTCTTCTATGAATGATATGATACCTTTACATAAAATGACTGATAGTCAATACTTACAAGCTTTACAAACTAAGTTACATTCGAGTCATCTTCTTGATGAACATCGCAATCTCATTTTGGAAAAAGCCAGTGATCAAGAATTTTTGGAAATGTTCTTCGTTGTAAAGATTTTTACAACCAATAAAACATTTTCTCCTCATACCCTGAAGGCTTATCGCAGTGATGCGAAAACCTTACTTACTTATATGAATACACATCAACTTTCATTCAAGGAAATTGGTTTCCCGGAAGTGAAAGCTTATAATCGTTACATTAATGAGGCTTATGCAGCCAAGTCAGCGATAAGAAAATTAGAATTTTTTCGTAGAATCTTAGACTTCGGTTATGAAACGCAATTTTATAAAGCGCATCTTTCAACATGGGTATCTAAACCATCAAGTAAAAAAGGTCATTTTAGTGATCAAACATCTGCAGGTGTTGGTATGAGAGAACTGACTGCTTTTGACGCCGAACAACTTATTTCCTGTTTCCCAAAAGTCGTGAAGGCGGAGACAAATCGTGAAGGATTAAAGCAACGCAATTTGTTAATCGGTTACTTATTGTATACAACTGGATTAAGGGCGAGTGAGCTTATCAGTTTGAATTGGGGTAGTTTCCGTTTAAATCGTCGTGGTGCCTTATATGCAGATGTGATTGGAAAGGGAAATAAATTCCGTTCTATTCCTATTCGTGAGGAAACAAAAAAGGTGCTGTTGCAATATCGCGAAACAATAGGTGCTTCAACAAGTTTTTCAAGCGGAGACAACTCTCCTCTCTTTTTTTCTATGTATAATAAACGGGATTTAACTGGAAAGCAGAAAAGACTCACTTATCCTGCACTTTATAAAATTGTGAAAGAAGCGGTGCGGATGGCCGGAAAACAAACTGATATTTCTCCCCATTGGTTCCGCCATACTTTTGTCACGATGTTGTTAGAAAATGATGTACCATTAGCAGTTGTAAAAGATTGGGCAGGACACGCAGATATATCTACGACCAATGTTTATTTAGAACGAATTAATCAAGAGGAAGCATACAAACATCTTGAAAAAGTAAATATTTTCCAATAATACAAATGAAAAAGACAGCCTGGGCGAGCTGTCTTTTTCTCCGTTTGAGGTGAATCAGTTTTTCAGAAGGATTACTATACTATATGTACAAGCAGGGAATGTGGACAAGGACAATGGTCTATTTTTTAAAATTTGGGCTAAACTTAAATTTGATACTCTTTATTTAATTCCTTTAATTTTCGTGCAAGTAAGCTAATCTTTAAACCCTCTTCGTGACTTTGTGCCACTTCCTTCATTAAATGGTTTGAATCCATCACCATTTGCTCTGATTTTGCTAAAGTCTCTTGCGAAATCGCTAAAGCGTATTCTGTTTTGTCCTCCATTTGCGGTAGAATAGTCTGTAAACCAACCAATTGTCGTTTTGATTCATCTATAATGTTACAAACAGAAAGGACTTCTTTCATTAACAAATCGAATGCTGTTCGATTCTTATTCATGATCTCTTTATATTGTAAAAAATGGTTATTTGTTTCTTCAGATTCAAAGAGTGTTCTAGATGAGATGTCTTTCATTGAAATAATATTTTCTTTGACTAATTCAACAGCTTGTGCTGATTTTTCTGCCAAAGCACCGACTTCAGTTGCCACTACCGCAAAACCGCGCCCTGATTCCCCTGCCCGCGCTGCTTCTATGGAAGCATTTAAAGCTAGCAGCTTTGTTTGAGTTGAAATATCTTGTATAACTGAGGTCACCTTTTCAATAGAAGAAAAATAGTTATTCATTTGGGCAACAGTGTGAGTCATTTTTGAAAATGAAGTTGAAAAAGATTCAAATGTGGCGATGACTTTACTTATACTCTCTTCACCATCTACCGCTGTACCTTCCATTGTATATGCTTTTTTCATCATACTATCCATACTATCAAATAATTTATTGGTTTTTTCTTTCATAGATTGAAACTTCTTAATACTCTCTTCAGAACTAATGGCAGTTTGCTCTGCTCCCTGTTTTACCACTTGAATACCGACTAATAATTCTTCATTTTCTAATTTTACTTTATGAGAAATATGATCAAGACTATTGCCTGATTGGGATAAATTGTCTGTAGCATCCATTATATTTGTTAATAACTTCCTCATATGAGCAATCATTGTTTGATAACTATTAATAAGTGAGACAATTTCAGGTGTTGTACTTTCCATTTTTATATCATTTATTAATTGTCCTTTACTAGCCTGTCTCATCATTATTGTTAACTTTGAAATAGGGTTGGTCAAATTTCTTACTAAAAGAATGACAATCACTCCAGTTACTAACAAACATAAAAGGACTGTTACACCAATAAACTGGCTCATTTCTGTTAATGTTTGTAGATACTGTGATTGAGGTATAGCAATAGTGTAGATTCCCTTTAATTCTTGAATGTTACGAAATGCTATCGTGTAGGTTTCCCCATTCATGTCACGCTCAATGATTCCATTTTGTTGTTGAGTAATAGTTTCAACAACGTTATCAGGAAAGTTAATTGGTCGATTTTCACTGACAGAAAAAGGGTCTGCTCCGTTTTGATTAATCAAAAAGAAATATGCACTGAATCCATCTTGGGCTAATTGTGATTCTTGTCTTCTGATCACTTGATTCAGTTTTGTTGTGTACTCATTCTCGTCATCTATGTATATGAGTAATAAATTTTGGGCAATTTCATAAATATAACTTGTTTCCTTATCAAGTCTTTGTTCCATAAAGCCAATAATAGTTTCTTTTGATTTACTAATAGAAATCATTGTCACTACCGTTGCTGAAAAAAGCAGAATAGTAATCACAATAATCAAGAGTCTTGCTTGTAAAGAAAGTTTTCCAACAATCCCTTTGATGGCGTCTAAAACATTTTCCATATATCTCTCCCCCTTGTTCTCATTATGAGGGTGAAATATAAAGAGAATGTAAATAATGAGTTATAATTGTTTTAATTCTTTATACCCATTACTAAAGTAGTGAGAATGAAAAGTTGTGCACTCATTCTTAATACATTGAATAATGCAATTTCTGTCATTTTTTAATATTCATTTGACATCAGATGTCATACTACCTTATTATCAATACTATTGGAGAAAATTTTTTAAGGGGAGACATCATGGTAAATATTTTAATAGGAATTTTAGGTTTTTTTCTCGTTCTCGGCTTAGCATACCTTATTTCCAATGATAAAAAAAATATCAACTATAAAGCGATTGCTATTATGGTTGTCTTACAGATTATCATTACTTTATTCATGTTCCAAACAACCATTGGTTTAAAGTTAGTTGAATGGATTTCTAATGGCGTTACAACTGTTTTAAATTTTGGTTATGAAGGTATTGATTTTGTATTAGGTGGCTTGGTGCAAGAAGGACAAACAGTCTTTTTTATGAATGTACTTATGCTCATTATTTTTACTTCAGCATTATTATCCATTCTTACTTATATTAGAGTTTTACCTCTAGCTATAAAGTACATTGGTGGGTTTTTAGCGAAAATTACCGGTTTATCAACAGTAGTTACATTCAATAGTATTAACTCCATTTTCTTTGGCCAAAGTGAAGCATTGTTGGCGATTAAATCACATTTGGCAAAAATGAGTGATAACAAACTATTTATTATTAGTACATCAGCAATGGGGAGTGTATCAGCTAGTATTATGGGCTCTTACATGACAATGGTTCCTCCTCAGTATGTTTTAATAGCGATGATTTTGAATTCGCTTTCAGGCTTGATTATCGCGACAATGATAGCTCCGATCAAAAACAACGAAAAAGAAGAAATTGATGTAAAAGACGTAACGGGGTCAAAATCATTATTCGAAGCGATTTCTAACGGTGCACTTGATGGCGGTAAAGTAGCTTTAATCGTTGCAGCTATGCTTGTTGCCTATATTGCGTTAATGGCTTTACTTAATGCCATGTTTGATGGAATATTTGGTATGGATCTAACAACAATACTAGGTTATATATTTGCTCCTATTGCCTGGTTGATGGGTATACCATCAAATGAAATTATTACAGCAGGATCCATTATGGGAACAAAACTTGCTACAAACGAATTTGTTGCAATGTTACAATTCCAACCACTTATTGGAGAGCTTTCAGAGAAAACAGTTGCGATTATTTCAACATTCTTGATTTCTTTCGCTAACTTTAGTTCAATTGGTATTATTAGTGGTTCGATTCAAGCTATTAATGGTGAAAAAGCGGCAGTCGTTGCTAAATTTGGTTTGAAGATTCTATTAGCAGCAACCATGGCATCTACCTTAACATCCATTATGGTCGGTTTATTTAGTTAAACACGAAAAAAAGGCATAGCGATATATGCCTTTTTTTCGTGTTTAAATCATGAGTTTGTTCAACTGAACCTATACTTACTTTGATTAAATGTAAGATTACCGCCCTAAGTGCTTATGATAAAAAGATAAAATTGACCAGATGAGTATAGGTAGTGCAAAAGCACCTATAAGCATATAAGCGAGCGTTTTAATTGCATCATTTGGGCCACTTCCATATAACAGAAAAATTGTCAATGCAGCTAAAAATAATAGGATTATTGTATTTATGAAAAATACACTTCTTTGTTTCCCTTGTACTTTCCATTTATTTGATTGAATTTTCATTGCTGTCCAAACAGCTGGTACTGCTATGATCGTTAATATTATTGATACAACAGTGAGTATATTTGCTATCATTCCAGTTGTAAATATTGTACCCGTCCAAGAACTTACTGCAAACAACACTAATGCTCCTATTCCCCACCTTGCCGTGTTACTTAAAGATTCTTCATGTTTTTGGGCAAGTGTTTCCTTATCTGAATAAATTGGTTCAGTACCAGGATCGGCGCGAAATAAATGAATACCTGCTTCTGAGTAAACGTGGTTCCAACCTGCGTCTTCAAAATAGCTTAAGTATTCCTCTTCCTCATTTTCTTCTACTGTACGGTAATCAATGCTGTATACATACTCTTTTTTCTCACCTTTCACCAATGTATATCCCATGAAACTTAGCTTTTTAACATGCCACCCTTTAAGAGACTGCTGCCTCAATTTCTCCATATCTTTACTTTCTGCAAATGCTAATCCACCAGACATCATATACTTTGTTTTACTCATTGTCCATTCCTCCCAATCCTTCTTCAGCTAATTGAACCATTAGCTTTCTCACATTCATTTCATCTTTTAATACCACTTTACCTTGATTAGTCAATTCATATACTTTTCTTCTTGAATCCGAACCGTCCTGCAAATAAATCCATTCTTGTTTTAAGAGCTTCTTTATAATCGTATACATCGAGGCTGGTCCAATGGCTATTCTCCCCTGTGTAGTCTCTTCGATCAAAGACATAATTGCATATCCATGCCTTGGACGGGTTAGTGCCGTCATAATATAAAACATAGAATCGGTTATCTGCCCTTCTGATTTCAATTTACATCATCCTTAATGTATTCTTTTTTGATATATCATAAATGGATATATTCATAATATATCATTTTGTGATATAAGTGTCTATAGTTATATCATAAAATGATATAATTTTTATAAAAAAAAAAGCTTCCTTCAACATAAAGAAGCTTTCTAGTCAATATTAACAACGAACATATCTTTGCAATTTTAATTTCTTTTACCCATACATTGCACATTACTTCAAAGGATATACCATCAACCAATTACTATCCTTATTCATTTTCCTCACTTTCGTAAACCCAACTTTTTCATAACAAGCAATAGCACGATGATTGTTTGTCGCAGTATCTAAAATAACCATCTTTGCTTCTGTTCTTTGCGCAATGTATTTAACAAATAGTTTCACCATTCTTGTTCCAATACCTTTTCCGAAAAGCATTGGTTCACCGATGAACTGATCGATTCCATAGATCAGTTCATTGTCCCCAAATCCAAAATATTCATTTTCATTATCTACCTGATAATACTGCATAAATCCAATCGGTTGATCTTTGAGTTCTACGATAAATGGCAGGACATTAATTTCGCCGTCTATACGAGGACCGTATTTCTCTTTCACCATTTCTAGAGAAAAAGGTTCATTAACATCTCCGTAGAATGTCAATACTTCTTTCGTACTTAACCATTTCCTCATATACAGATAGTCATTTTTAGACATTTTTCTTATATATAAATCATTTTCCTTCAACATGAACTCTCCTGTTCAAGATATAGAGTGACCTCTCGCACGCATAAAAGCAGATATGTTTGAACCACCAACCTACCGAATAAGAAAAGTCTCCCCTTGGAAAAATAATCGTATCTTAACTGTTCCAAAGAGAAACAACTGAAATTCCGGTTATTTATTCACATGTTTATCCGTACACATACCCACTTAATAGGACGGAATTTTCAGTTAATAAATTACACACTATTTCTTAAAGTCCTTATCTATCAAAGGTTTACCATCTGGATCAAGCATAACAGTTAATCCACTGACCGGACCTGCATAATGGAACATATACATCACTCCGGTTTCATTATCCCGAATAATCTTAAAATTTTCTATTTTCCCTTGAGAATAAATTGTTTGAAAACGTTTATTATCCATCACTCAACGCTCCCTACATCTTTTTTAATGAAGTTCCTCTGGGGTAATGTAGCTCTAAATAAGTTTCATTAACTTATTTTTACCATAAAACCACCTACTGAACAATGCACATTTCAAAGCATTTTTACTTTAGAGATTAAATCAAAAATTTTTATAAATAATTCTGAATAATAATGAGTTACTCCTTTAAAGTGATATAGCAGTCTAAATTATTGTTATTCTATTCAGTTAAAGACCAAACAACGTCTGTATTGAGTGAAAATACAAATTACCTAAAAAAAAAGCTTGTTAACTTCGAAAGCTAACAAGCCAAAAATGATCCTAATCTGGTTTTCTTTTTTGATCTTTATTTCGTTTATTCCCCTTACTATTATCACCACTTATTGCGCTTTGAGTTCCTTGCGGTGAGCTTTGGTTCTTACTGCCGTTATTAGGTACTTTCGTCAAACTACATCACTCCCTTCTATTAAGGAGTATTGTGGACCTTTCGAGAAAATTCTATTCAAAAAAAGAATCCAGTCACTCCCAATCCCTCCTCTTATCAAATCACGGGGCAAGTAATTCCATATGTATAATGATATTTAGTCACCAATAGTTAAAGTTCGCTTCCTAACTGAATGAAAAGAGTAGACTTCCTTTGTGGCTTTTAGGAATCGGCTTTGTTCTTTTATTCAATAGTATCTAATTGGTGTAGAGATCGGTCGGTCTTTCGTTTTCAAATCTTGTTCCTATTTTCTAGCTTAAATGAAATAACTTCTAGCGTGTTATCGAATTTTATTATTGGTCTATTGTTTTTTTGAATGATAGCCAGTGTTTTCTTCCTCAAAGCAAGAAAAACAAATCATTTTACCATCATCTTCAAGAACACCACCTAAAAAACCACCATGACAATAAATCCCCTCACCACAACTACTACATATACCAAGATACTCTTTTTCCATAATACCTCCTTAATATAAGAGTTCGACCTTTTTAGAACAGACTTTAAAAAACTTTATATTGTCTTTTATAGATACAGTTCAATCAAATGATTTCAATTAAAACTTATTGTTATATATATTTAGACAACAGGCAAACATATTCCCTCAAGTTTGAGGGTACTGATGAGATTTTTAGGCAAACTTAAGGTTTTTGAATTTTCAATAAGAAGAAATGAGTAAACATCTGGAAAAGTAAGGGGAAATTTATTTAAGTATAGAAAAAACGTATATTACCTACAAAGAACACGAAAATAAGCCCGGAATAAACATGTTAAGTAATTTTTAAAAAGCTACGTGTAATGCTTAGTTCTATTTTGTTAATAAGGAGGGCTTATCGACTGTTTCGTAACAATTAAAAATAACTTTGCAACGTCTCATCTCCAATCTCAGAGATGTGTGAAAGTTGTATCATTTTTTATAACCCGTGCTTTTAATATTTTTAAAATGTTGGGCTCGCCATTTACTTTGTTCGTCCATTACTAAATCAATTATAGTAATAGTCTTGAAAATAATAAGTAAGAAACCTCATTATCTAAAATGAAGTTTCTTTACTTTACTATACTTAAATGCTCATTACGCCACCTTTTGATGCATTTGTTACCAGTTTGGAGTACCTTCCTAACCAGCCATTTTTAATCTTTGGTTCAAATGGTTGTAATGATTTTTTTCGGTTAGCTAATTCTTCATCAGATAATTTTACGTTCATCGTTCTGTTAGGTAAGTCGATTACAATGATATCTCCATTTTCAATAAGTGCGATTGGACCACCCTCAGCGGCTTCTGGAGAAATATGACCAATGGAAATTCCGCGTGATGCTCCGGAAAAACGACCGTCTGTTAGCAAAGCAACTGAACTACCTAATCCTCGACCCATAATGGCTGAAGTTGGTGCTAGCATTTCCGGCATTCCTGGACCACCTTTAGGTCCCTCATACCTGATGACAACAACATGGCCTTCTCTTACAGCTCCATTATCGATTGCTTGTTGTGCTTCTTCTTGTGACTCAAAAACAATTGCTTCTCCTTCGAACTCTTGAATCGTTGGGTCCACTGCGCCGACTTTGATGACAGCACCTTCAGGGGCGATATTTCCATATAAGATGGAAAGGCCACCAACTGGGCTATAGGGATTATCCTTAGGACGTATAACCTGTTCATTAGTAATGTCATGTCCACTTACCAACTCACCCATTGTTTTACCTGTAATCGTTATTCTCTCTGGATGAATGGCATTTGGAATTTTCGTTAATTCATTAATGATTGCACTAATGCCCCCAGCTTTATTAATATCATCCATTGAATAATCTGACGCTGGCATAATTTTTGCTAAATATGGAACACGGGTAGCGATTTTATTAATATCTTCAAGATTATAATCAATACCAGCTTCATTTGCGATTGCCAAAGTGTGAAGCACTGTATTAGTCGAACCACCCATCGCCATATCTAAAGCAAAGGCATCATCAATGGCTTCTTTCGTAATGATGTCACGTGGTTTCACATCTTCTTCAATCATGCGAACTAAATGTTTAGCAGCTTCATAGATTAACTCTTTTCGTTTCGCACTTGTTGCGACAATCGATCCGTTACCGGGAAGAGCGACACCTAGCATTTCCATTAAGCAGTTCATTGAATTAGCTGTAAACATCCCTGAACAAGACCCACATGTTGGACACGCATTATTTTCAATATCATTGAACTCTTCTTCTGTCATTTTTCCTGACTTAAAAGCTCCTACTCCTTCGAAAACAGATGTTAATGAAAGTTGTTTTCCGCTTGCACTCGTTCCTGCTTCCATCGGCCCACCTGAAACAAAGACGGAAGGGACATTTGTACGCGCGGCTGCCATTAACATACCAGGAGTGATCTTGTCACAGTTTGGAATATAAAAGACGCCATCAAACCAGTGGGCATTAATAACGGTTTCTGCACTATCAGCAATTAGCTCTCTGCTAGGTAAGGAATAACGCATACCAATATGCCCCATGGCTATTCCATCATCAACACCGATTGTATTAAATTCAAAGGGAATGCCACCTGCTTCAATGATTGCTTCTTTAACCACATCTGCAAATTCTCGTAAATGAACATGTCCAGGAATAATATCAATATATGAATTACATACACCAATAAATGGTTTCTCTAAATCTTTTGCTTTTACTTTTCCTGTCGCATATAAAAGACTACGGTGAGGAGCTCTATCTACTCCAAGTTTAATCGTATCGCTTCTTCTCATTTACAACCACACCTTCAATTTTCATTATTTTGATTATTTGTATAATGTATTGTAAAACGTATGTTGTCTGCTGTCAATAACGTTGTTAGACAAAAAAGAGCATCTTTTATAAAAAGATGCTCTTTTTTGCTTTTTTATTCAATTCCTAATTCACTCATTGCATGTAATATATGAATTTTCATCGCACTTCTTGCTCCCTCAGGGTTACGATTCTTCATAAAATCCATAATCATTTGATGATCATTCAATGTATCTTTAATTGCAACTTCTTTTTCGACTGATAAAATCACCCCTTTATCGATGGCTTGATAAATGACAGGCATGAGCTTTTCCATAAATTCATTATGGGTCGCTTTAACAATTGATTGATGAAATTTCTGCTCTTCAGCCGTTCGATCTTGCTTCTTTTTAATCTTCTCTTCAATTTGTAATCCATAATCGATAATTCTTTTCATTTCTTGGTCACTTGCACGAATGGTCGCATAGTATGCAGCTTCTGGTTCAAATATTAAGCGCATTTCATACAAATCTTTCGCATTAATTTTTGCATCTGTAAGCAATCCGAAATGTTGCATATGGTCAATATCCAAAGCTTCTTTTATAAAAGTCCCTCTACCTCTTTTGATTTCGACAATGCCATTTGTAACAAGGATTCTAATCGCTTCTCTTAAAGTAGTTCGACTAATATTCAATTCTTCCGATAATACATTTTCGTTAGGTAGCTTATCTCCAGGTTGAAAACGTTTCTCAATGACAATCATAGAGATAATGTCATCAGCGATGGAATCGGATAATCTTTTTTGAGTCATATATTTGTCCACACCTTATTTAGTATTAATATAGAATATAGTGTAAACGATCATTTATGTAAATGCTTATTTTTTGCGAAATGAAAAACCATGAATGCTGTTGGGTTATAAAAAAGTTTGATCAAATGCACGTCTTATTATGTTAATTTCCCAAATATAAAAGAGCCTGTTTTTGAAAAAAAGGTTGATAAAAACAGGCTCTTTAAACATTTTACGAAGACGATTTTTATAAAAAAAGTTTGATTATTTTCTACCTTTGTTGCTCAACAATCGCGCCCGTTTGCGGAAGATTAAATTAATGATTTTCTTTTGCTTTTAGTTGCTTCACTGGTGCACCAATTACTTAACCTTGTCATTCAAAATCCTTTTACGGCTAATTCATCGTTATCTATTCCTCTTACAATAATTTCGTATGTTTCATCTTCTTGAAGTAAGTTGGGTAATTTATTTGATTCTATAATTGCATTAGCATCTTTAATCAATTCACTTAAATGTTGATCATTATCTAAATCTGAATCTTGTATAGAAGTTTTTAAAATATATTTTATAGGTTTAGGATTGAAATCTATTGCTATACCAGTATATTGAGTATAATTCACTTTTAATTTTTCATCTATTTTTGAAACAACTCCTATCCATTTATTCTCAGGGTGACCAACTTCAACAGCAGATGAATTAAAATTAAAGACATTGGCATTTTCTCCATTCAGAAAAGAAAGAAAAACGATTAAAAAAATAGCTATTAACACTTCAATAGTGTGTTTTCTTTCTTGTTTTTTAAGCTCAATTATTTCTTTATATTTTTGTTGTACTCTTCTCTTTTTTGAATCAATTCTCATAAGAAGACTCCTTAAGGGTTAGAATTTAGAACCTAATTAATTATTGTGACCATTACAATCATGCATATAATATCATTAATATCCAGCCTCAAGGAAAGCTCCTTCCCTTAATGGCCCTTACACGAGAAAGAGACGTATCTAAATAAACGTAGCCGATTGCTTAATAACAATTATTTTAAAATTCGCAATATAACTCAATCCTTTTATTCATTAAATAAGGCGTATTCCTTGCTCAAGAAATGCGCCCTTTAGTTGAAGAAACTTTTATCACTCTTTTTTCTTTCAATTAATGTCCAAACTACATATATCAAAAAAGACACACCAACCACTATCAAGAATCCATTTGTAATCACGTTAAAATCTAATTCATTTATCGTTTTAACTACTTCACCGTTTTCCCCCATATGATGTATGGTCCATCCGTTATAATCAAGGAAAAAGTATGATAGTATGATACCGATTACTAATCCGCCTAATAATGAAAACCAAACTTTCATATAAATCACCCCTCTTCACTTAAAAATATATTCCACATATTTTTTTCAATTCCTCTTCAACAATCCTGCCCTTTAGGTCAATTAAAAATGCGATACCTCATTATTGAAGTATCGCACCCTTTTGTAGAATAATCTAACTGTATATTATATAAATGATGCGCAACTTTTCTTAAAAATCATCACATTAAACTATTCTTTATTATTATTTGAATCCATTATTGAGCCAATTATTATTCCAATAAGCATTCCTATTCCAGGTCCAAAAGCCCAAGTTAGTGGAAATTCAAAAAACATTCCAACAATAGATGAAAATACAGCGCCTCCAAGCAATCCGAAAGCAACTCCAAAACCCACATATGAGTTCCTATCATTATTATCCTGTTTTTTATTAATATTATTTTTGTCAGTCATATTTAACCGCCTTCGCCCGACCATAACTTTCACTGTTCACTTTTCTACAACTGCGCTAAAGATTTGTACAACAGTATGGAAGCGAATCTAGCATAACCTTATTCAATAATTGCGCCCTATTGAGGAAGATATATTTATTCAATTTTTAGGGCAGGCTTAAAATATTTTTCTACATCTTTAATATTATTAGTACGTAATATCTTTCATACGAGGACGGTTTTCTATACTTTGTATACTACTTTTCTAGCTAATTAAGTTTTCTTTAAAAAGTTAGATCATCAATTTCATTATTACGATTTTCCCAGTCGCGAGTTATTTTCATCTCGTTGTTAGTTTTGACTGTTATTTCTCCTTTTCTATCTATAGATTCTTCAGAACCATTATCGGAAAAAATTAAATGTAATGTATATTTATATTTTTCTGACTCTTCTTCCGATTCGACTTTTTCAAGAGTAACATCATCTAAAGCGATGCTGTTATTTGTTTTAGATGCAACTTCAGCAGGTATATCGAAAGCTCTATTGGCAAATTGTTTCTCATATTCTTCATCAGATAAGAAAGGTTTCACTTTTTCCCCTATTTCATCAGCAGTAGGGGGGTTTTTAGGATTTTCGATTGTATACTGGTAGGATTTATATTGACTTAAAAATTCTTTAACTTCTTTTTCATCTGCGTTACTGCTGCTATTACTATCTTCTGAACATGCTGAGATAAAAAACAAACACATAAATGTAACTGTAAATAAGATGATTCGTTTCATATTGTTCATTCCCTCCTTTTACACTAATTATATACTAAATTAGGAATAAAAGGATTATTATATCGAGTAGTACCAGCGAAGCTGACATCACCCGCAATAAGGGAATGTCAAGGGTTATATTACGTTGTTTAAGTTAAATGCTTGAAATACACATCCCCCCTCCTGTAGGATGGGGTAACATAAAGTTGCTAAATGAAGATTCTTTATAAATTTAAATCTAATTCATTTATAGTTTTAATAACTTCGCCTTTTTTCCCCATATGATGTATGGTCCACCCGTTATAATCAAGAAAAAAGTAAGAAAGCATGATACCGATTATTAATTCGCCTAATACAGAAATCAAAACTTCCGTAAAAATCAGCTCCTTTCACAAAAGAACACAATTCTTACTTCAGAAAAGCGCATGTTTGAAAAGCTTTTATTTTTTTAAACTATCAAATAAAACATAACCAGAAACAATCCCAGCTGTTGTTGTCAATGTAGTATCACCTAAAAAGATCAACTCTTTTGCAAATAACAAATTCTCAAAAGAAGTAGATAATGACAAAATTGGTATCATTGCTATATATAGTGATGGTATTCCAATTGCGGCAACCTTAATCCAATCAAATGACCATTGCTTTTTTTCTTTAATCTCTATAATCAATTTAGGCAATCGTAATAACAATCCGATAGCAATAGGAAATATAGTAGCAAATATTAAAAAAGGCAACAGATTAAACGAATTTCTAAGTTCTTCATGTAACCTCACTTGATACTTCACTCCTAAGTAAAAAATAAATCCCATAACAACTGTGGAAACGAAATAAAATAAAAATCTTTTAATCTAACCCCCCCTTTAACCTTGCTTTACTTATATATACGAATAGCTATCCGATTTTATTAAGCTTAACTGCACCCATTTATTTAATAAGCCTTATTCAATTAAATGGCCCGATTCTGATACAACTTTGCCATTAAAGCGCCCGATCGTATTATTGAATATTATCTATTGACGTTATATGATTGATTCCTAACAACTACAGTTTCGGGTACAAAACGAATGAAAACATTTTCAGGATCTTGATTTTTGAATCTAGCATCCCACTCCTTTTCTTTTGAACCTAAATATTTAGAAAATAACCGTTTTGCTAAATTAGAGTTAAATGGCTCTACGGTTGCTTTTCCTCTAAAACCTGCATGTAATACCTTCCCTGTAGCCGGATCAAAATCAACAATACCGATAGCACAATTCGGATTTTCGTCTATTCTTAATGGAAAAGTATCTACAGGAGTTCCTATAATCCAAAGACATTTATCTTTCCAAAAAAACCAAACGGGAGATTCTCTTGGTCCTTCGGATGAAGCCGTCGATAGATGAGCAAATAATGGTTTCGTTAAGAATTCATCCAAATCAAAACTCCGTTTACCCCTTATAATCTTCATTTATTCCACCTCTTAATTATAGATAAGCGACCTTTGATTGAACAAAGGAACCTTTAAACTAGCATTCATAATCCATTTTTTGGAAATTCATATATGTTACCATTTGTATCTTGCATAAATGAATCAATATCTTTAAACCCAACTTTTCTATATACTTTTATCGCTCTTTGATTAAAAGTTGCCACTGATAAAGTAATTTTATCTGGTGTAAATCTTGATTGGACAAAATCAATACCTGCATTGAGAAATTCTAACCCTCAACCATTTCCAGTCAAACCTGGTCTCATTCCTAAACCTATATCATAAATATTAGCAGCTACTTTGCTAACACTGAAGAAACCAATAATTTCATCCTCTTTCAAAACTGCAAACATAGGGTTACCTCTTGTTTCTGGGTCTAAAAATTCAGCTAAATCTTCTTCATCAGCTTCCATATCATAAAAAGAATATTCTCCATCATAGTGCCATTTATGTGCAATATCTTCAGCTTGTTCCTGAGTCATATTCTCAAACTTATAAGGCATAAGTATCACCTCTCCCTTTACCCCTGTTCCCCTTGTTCAACTCTCCTTCCCGTTTGCTCAATACCAATTATTTCAAAACCATTCGCTCAACTCAATCTTTTTTTTGTTGACGTTTACCTTATTTCAGATAAGCGTCCGATTCTGGAACAAGTATTTTGGATAATTTTAAATAATTATTGATTCATTACGGCGTAACCAATCCATCCGATTAGTAAAATGTTCGGGGAAATCAATAATGCTGATAGCCACCTCATATTTTTTCTTAGGGATAAAGCAGCCCCTAGGTAAAAGAATGGGAATATCAAACCCCACCATTCAAAACGTGACGTTGCAGCTAGGTAGAGTGATAATGGAATTATCAGTAGACCGGAAATCACAAGAAATAAGGCTTTTTCATTCCTAAAGAAATAAACGAAAATATAATTGAAGCTATCATAAATGGCCAAAATAATAACCCCATAAAGGCTCTCCCCCTTAAGGTTTCCCTCATATTTCGAAATTGTTCTAAAAAATTAATACTAATTATCTCAAGTTCCTATAATATCCACAATTAGTTATTAAAGAAAATGGCCCTTTTCATGCAAAATAAGCGTAGATCCTTATTCAGGAAATGCGCCCGTTTCTTGAACAATGAGGGTTAAATAATCACAGACATTTTAACTGTTTTAAAGGTATGATCAAAGAATGACTCGCTAAATTCTTCAATATAGGTAAACCCATGTTTCCGATAAAAAGATTCTGCCTGATGATTTCCTTTTTCCAGGTAAACCACTAGTTCATCGCCATTTTGTAATTTATTTTTTATTTTATTTAAAAGGGCACTTCCTAAACCTTTCGACTGAAACTTAGGGTGGATGTATATAGCTGAAAGGTCATTCTCATTCTTACTGCAATGTAAATTAGCAAACGAAACGACCTTTTCCTCCCATTCCCCAACTAGAAATGCCGTTGTTTCAAGTTTATTTCTAAGTGGATCAATTGAATAAGCTGTTTGCAAATATTTTTTTGAACTGAAACAGGGATAAGTTCTCTATATGCTTCTGCCCACGATAATCGAGCAACCAATTGGATAGTCGAAAAATCACCTTCTGTTGCATTTCTTATTTGTATACTCATAATTTATTACCTCGCACACTGATCTATAGTCCTTAATAATATTTCGTTAAATGGCCTAATTCTGCAATACAGGCTCTGCGCTTAGCTTTGCATCAGATTTGCGACCGATTGCGGAGAAAAAAAGTTACTTTTCTTTATCCATACAATCCGTACAAAAAATCTCACTTTCTTTTTTTAAATAGGCTTTAATCTCAACCATAATCGTATTCTTCGGAGCCTTCATCTTTGCATAGATTTCTTCTCCATCTTGAATTTCTCGATTGCAATTAGAGCAATATAGCGTACGTTTAAACATTAGAAAATATCCTTTGTTTTTGCAGAATCTGGCCCTTTTCTTAAAGAAATGGCGCTAATCCATTGTTAAATTGCACCCTTTAATGGAGTAAAAGTCGTCCCTAAAGAAGACCTTAGTCTCAAAAATCTAATTTCATTTTTTATAGCCATCAAAAAAGGTCCCTCCTAATGGCTTGTAAACATAATCTACAAATTCGATAAAAGGCTGTTTGTTTCCGTGTTTATAATAACAGTTTAGAGTTTCAAAAAACTTTTCGTACAAGCTCCCGTCAAATGCTTTTAAAGCTCTTGTAAGACCTTTCCCCCTTCCAGACCATTGACCATTTAAACGTAAAATGAAGTCAGCAACCTGTAATGAGATATTGTTAATAGTAATCAATGCCTCTTGTTCATTTTTTGAATCTGCAAAATCATCGAGAAGATCATAAATAAAATACCTTGAAGCTTTTATAAATTCTTCAGAAAGGGGCGGAGGACCATTTTCGATAAAATTATTTGCGGTGTTTCTTATATCATCTAACTCGCCGTTATTTTTAAGCACTTTACTGTCGATTAGCATATTAGCTAAGATAGGTCTTCCTTTATTTCTGTCTTTTTCAAATTGTTCTAAATAAGAATTAAAATTATGAACAAATGATTCAATTTTCCATCCATATAAAACAAAGCTTTCTCGGTAGGAATTTAATGAATTATCAATAATCACAATATCTAAATCAGAGGTCATAGTTTCTTCACCTCTTGATGCACTTCCTGCTAATAAAGCAATATTACAATCCGGAAAGTTTCCCTCTACAAATTTAACTGCAGCTTCTATTGCAGAAAAAATCATCTTCACCCCCATTTTCTAAACATCTCTCCCAAGAAACATAATTCTTTTTTATTTCTTTATCATTAACCTAAATACCTTCTGCAAATATCTGTCTGAAATATAAAAGGGCGCTTATTCATATTAATGAATCGCTCCCTTTAGTTGAAGTTCGAGGATATGTTTTCAAGTGTTTATAATTTATGAGTTTCCCTCTTGTATTTATCACGACTTCATCTTCCCCATAACCCATATGAGCACGATAGTAAGGGTATACTTTTAGCGTTAACTCATATAATCCACCAATTCCATATAACTGTTTTATTTTAATGATTTCTGTATCATATGAAGCCCATGTAAGAACTTCAGGTACATTTTCGTCGTCTTTGTAGATTTCTACAATTGCTTTATCTACTGGTTCTCTTAGGCTACTTATAAGTGCCATTTTAACCGTTTCGCATAATTCCGTATCGGCTTCATTTATTGTTTCTGTCTTTGCATTTACTGTTCTATTAGAGATTACTAAAAGCATTCCAACCATAAGCAAGACCGCAAATTTATTAATAATTATCACCTCATTTTAGTTTTCCTAAGAACTAAAATGATTTATTCAAGAATCTGGCCCTTTAAATCAATTTTAACTACTTCCAAATATGTGAGTATACTCAATCATTTACTTCAAAAAAAGAAAAGGCACTATAGAGAAAGAACCTTTTTATGTCAAAGCGATTGATTATGCATTTAAAAGTATTTGCTATAGAAATCTTGTCTCAGCTTTCCACTTAGCTGAGCATATATTTTTGTAGTTTCACTCTTCTCGTGACCAAGTAAGCTCTGGGTCACTTCAAGTGGTGCTCCATTGTGGTTTGGCAAGCTTCCCTCAGATGTTCGATTTCAAGTTCAGAGAGGAATTTAGGTATTCTTTTTCCTAGTTTTGGTTCCTTCAGTTTAGCTGCAGGATTTTTAGATATATATCCTTCATCATATGTCCATTTAAATAATGATCGAATACTTCGGACTCTATGTCCCAGACTAGACGGCTTTAAATGCTCTCCTGCATCGATTAAATAACTTTTTAATTTTTCTGTCGTCACTTCATTCATATCAATATTACCAAAATATCGCAATAACAAATTATTCTGAAAGCAATATGTTTTTATAGTTAATGCTGAATATCCCTCAATCTTCTTATCTAGTTGGTATTTCTCCCAAGCTTCCGATAATAACACCATTCTTCACTCTCCCAGATTATGAACCAATTATTCTAGATTCTATTATGTTCAAGGAAAGTCATTATTATTCAACAATCTAAGAATTTAATAATTAACTCAATCTATAAAAGCCTTGAAAAACAAGGGGGATTCCGTATCTTTTTCAAGAATCGCGCCCTATTGTTGAAGATCTAGTTACATGTTTGAATGAACTAAATCACTCTTTAGTTAAAAATCGGCAATTCCCAGTCCTCTAAAAGTCCCCAAGTTATTTCAGGATTTCCATTTAAAGATTTCATTGAGCCTACATATACTTTTTCATTTTGCTTCCCTATACTGTCGTAATGTTTAACTATTTCTTTGGTTGTTGCTGAAACATTGTTATTCAGAATATCTTCATAACCAATCCATGATAGTGAGCCTTCATCGCTTTCAATTAAAACAGTATTTTTAGGTACGATTCCAATGAAAACATATTGTATTCTAAGTTCTTGATTACCCTTTATCCTAAGTACAACGTATCCAAGTGTAAGATTTTTTATGTAATCACTCTTTAAACCTGTTTCTTCTTCAATTTCTCTGAAACATGCTTTTTGTGGATCATTAATTTCAACACCTTCTATATGACCCCCTATTGGAACTAATAACCCTGCAAGGAAAGTATCTTTTTTCTTTTTTTGAAGAAATAAAATTTCTTGTTCCTCATTAAAAAGGAAAGCGACTGACATTTGTCTAAGTTTCAAAGATTCCAACCCCCTTTTTGTTTTAAAAAGTTAAATCTTTCTTACACTATCCTGTCCTTTAGCTTAATAATAATTATTTCAAATTCTCATTATTTTCACAATAAGTTATTCCAGAAAATTGCCCTTAACATAATGAAGGAGCCTAATTCTTGCTGCAGAATTACTCCCGATTGCTTAATAAGGTTTTATGGATTATCTTTTTCTTTTCCTAGAGAAAATCCTTCAAATAAACGCCCACCGTACGGATCCAAAACCTTATCTACTAATTGAACAACCTTATTTTTCTCACCTGTTTTATAAAAAACATTAAAGGCTTCTACGAACTCTTCGGTAAATTTCTCATCATGTTGATTCAAAGCCCGAATAATCCATTTCGAAGAGCCAACCCACTGACGATTAGTTCTTAAAACAAATTCGTGAACAAGATCAGCTAATGTGTTAGTTATAAATATTTCTTCAGCTCGGTCATTACTTCCTAAAAAATCATCAAGTGCATCAGTTATAAAGTATCGCTTTGTACTAACAATTTCTTTAGACCATATTTCAGGTCCCTTCTCTAATATATCTTTCGCTTCTTTTTTTATAGATTCTAAGATTCCTTCATCTCTTAAAATAATTCCTTCAGAAATCATTCTTGGCATAGAAGGCTTTGCAGCTTTGCAGTCCATTTCGATAAAGTATTTGTATGAAGTTAAATTATGGGCAAAAACCTCTATTGCCCATCCAAAGTCAAACATAGACTCTCTATATGATGAAGTAAGTCTTTTATCAAAAATGACAATATCAAGATCAGAAGTTTCTGTTGCCTCTCCCCTAACTACACTTCCTGCTAATAAAGCCCCTTGGCAATTTGAAAAGTGCTTATCAATAAATTGTTTCGCTGCTACAACTGGATCAAACCTTTTCATTCACTTCACCTCTAACAATCTTTTCATTTCCAATATAAATTCGTCAATAAAAAGAAAACCCCTATTTCAAGGGTAAATTTAATCCAACTTTATTTCAATATACTGCCCACTTGCTGCATTAAAAAGGCGTTTTTTCTTATGGAAGAAACGCGCCCGATTGTGGAAAATAATTAAGCTAATCTTATTGAATAGGTGCCCTTAAATAGAGTGAACCCTTATTTAAAATTCAAAAACAATTTTATCCCCATTGGAGCATGGTATTTGTTGTTTTCGACACGACTAATTTCGATGAAAGGAATTCTATTCTATAAAAAACTTAAAAATCTATTATTCCAGAGATTCTCATGATGTTCAATGATTGTTTTAGCTCCCAAAAGGTCACTGTTTAGAGTGGTAGTTAACCCTTTTTTCATAAATAATTTATATCCTAATCCATGAGCCATTCTAATAGTTGTATCTACACAATATTCGGTTTGTGCTCCACAAATTTCAAGTTTATTTATATTTAACTTTCTAAGTTGTTCATTCAAATCAGTCTTGTAAAAAGAATTTGCATGTGTTTTGTTGATATAGATATCTGTATCTTTAGCATCTAGTTCCGGAAACAATTGCCATTCTGGAGAATTAAAAACCAAATCACTATCATTATGTTGAACAAAAATAATAGGATTTTTTATTTCTCTAAACAAACGAATTCTTTGATTAACTCCATTTAATACATTCGCTAGTTTAAATAGTGGAACATTTTTAGGCTGAACACCAATTTGCAAGTCAATAATTATTAGTGCTGTATTTTCCATAATTATTATTCTCCTCATATCTCTTTTAGAATTTATCTACTTACGATATCACAAAATTTTTATTTGTTCTAAGTAATTTTATCCAAATATTAAGAAAAAGCACAACTCTTGATGAAGAATTGCGCCTTATTGCGGAATATCACTAGGTAAAGTAGCTGAATTGTTGATAGTTACTTTCCATGAAATTATTGTTGTACTATCACGTACATTATTTTCCTTAATTTCTTCTAATAATCTTTTAACACCATATTGATTGGTTATCCCTTCGAAGGTATTAAATATTTCAAATGGGTTGTCAAAATTAGTATTTGGGCACTCAATAAGCCCATCTGTTGTTAAGAAAATATGATTTTCTCCTTTCCGTAATTCTTTCCTTCCAGAACTGTAACAAGGTACAGCTAAATTAAAAGTATTCTTTTGTCCTACCCACTCATAAAAACTTCTATGATTCTGTTGAAATTCTCCTAGTGCTTTAAGTTCAGGATGAAACAAATAAAGAATGCAATCTCCTATCGATAGCCACCAAAGGAATTTTCCTTTCCTAACAACAAATAGGCAAGCAGTTTCTCCTTGGACATTTTGATTAGCTTCTCGAAAGCTTTGACCCTTAAAAATATTTAGAATGAAGGTGGATATGGTGTCGAAAGCTTCTACTGTCTGCATTTTTAAGATTTGTTGCACTGAGTCTCTTTCTTTTTCAAAGGTTTTAAGAACTAATTCTGCACTTTGTGCTGTATTATGAGCATCAAGAATAATAACAAACTCCCAATCTTCTTCTTGATTAACCCAAATTAAACATCCATCTTCATTCTTAAATTGCCCAGTTGAAGAGTTACCACCAAAATGACCTATTACAATATCGTTGTTCAACAATTCAGTGTGAACTTCATCTACATAATGTTTTGGCTTCCTACCCATTGATAATCACTCATGATTAATCACCTTTTATTCATATTGGTCAACTATTTTTTAATATACAAAAGAAAATAAAACGATTTATAACCTAAGAAAAGCACCCTTTTCATGCAGAATAGCTGCCAATTCCTTATTTCGGAAATATAATTTCGTTATTTATCCAACTTTACTTGCTATTAAAATATCTGTTATCTCGTCAACACAATTAACAATATGTGTAGGGTTAGTATCACTTAATTCTTTAAATGAACCATATCCATAAGTTACTCCGATAGAGTCAATACCAATATTATTTGCACCAATCATATCGTGTTTTCTGTCACCAATCATAATAAAATCATCTAGCCTATGCTCATTGTACTTATCAAGTATGTATTGAATAATTTCAGTTTTTGATGTTCGTGTTCCGTCTAGATTACTTCCAGCAACAAGATCAAAATAATGGTCAATGTTAAAATACTTTAGTATTTGTTCAGAAAATACAGTAGGCTTTGAAGTTGCAACAACTAAAATATATTGTTGTTCTTTTAATGATTTTAGTAGAAAAGGAATTTCCGAATATAGGTCATTCTCAAACATACCCTTATCCTTGAACCTTTCCCTGTAAAAATGAATTGCCTTTTGTGTACTTCCTTCATCAAAGTCGTAATATTCAGCAAATGACACTTGAAGTGGTGGACCGATAAAACATTCAAGTTTATCGATATTAGGTTCATCAATGTCCATTTTCTTTAACGCATATTGAACAGATTTAGTTATACCTATTTTTGGGTCTGAAAGTGTTCCATCTAAATCAAATAAAATTATCTTATATTTGTTCATATAAAGCTTCCTTTCTGTATCAATTACCTTCCTCATTTTACCATAAAAAAACTCAGAATTATTTAAATTTATTATCAAACTGTCCCGTTTACTCGATAATTCTTGCTCCATTAAATGGCCCGATTGCTGAAAAAAAAGTCCTGCATCAATACAGGACTTTTGATCAAACTTTATTATAAGTTATCAATCTTTTTTATAAATTATCGAACTTTTTTACAACCTATAAATTTTAATTTAAATCAACAAATGCGAGAACATTCGTGGAAAGAATTTATTCATTATTGGTTGTTACTAGTGGCGCGTTTTCGTCTTGCACCCATTCTGTCATGGAACCATCGTATACAGCGACATCTTTACGGCCTAGTGTATATAGAATGAAAGCATTCCATGTAGCAGCAATCCCACCGCCACAATATGTGATGACTTTTTTAGATTGATCAAATACACCGGTCGGCTCAAAAATTTCACGTAAATTTTCTTCATCTTTAATGAGAAGTGATTCATCATCTGATAAGTCGGCAAAGAAGACATTTTTACTATTAGGAATATGACCGGGACGACCGTAAGTGTTTTTCTTACCACTAAAGACATCTGGTGATAAACAATTCATAATAATCATGTTTGGATCATCTATCGCTTTTTTGACATCTTCTTTTGTAGCTAATAATTCCCGTCTTCTTCTACCATTAAAAGTTGCTTTTGGATAATATTCAATCCCAGACTTAATTTCTCTACCTTCTTCTTTCCATTTTCTAAACCCGCCGTTTAAGATTGAGACATTATCAAATCCTTCGAAGCGAAGTTGCCACCAAACACGTGATGCCCAATCAGATGCGGCATTCGGGGAGCCGACTTCAGCGATTTTGTCATAAATAATCACATGCGTACCATCACCAACACCCAATTTTTCAATCCCTTCTACGAACCTTTCTCGAGATGGCAATGTAAATGCTTTTGGATCATCTGGGTTTGCTAATTCGTTTACTACATCTGCATGCACAGCACCTGGAATATGCTCTTCTTTATAAGCGTCTCGTCCGTTCGTTACAGAGTAAAGTCCATCACCATCTGGTAACTTTAAGAAAGTCGTCGCGTCTAGTATGCGGATATTTTCATCATTTAAATGTTCCTCTAACCATTGGGTTGAAACAATTGGTGGAATCGTTTTGGTCATACTCTTCTCTCCTCTTTCGATTTTTGATTAATATAACATTATACCCATCTGTATACAAGGAATTAGGTTTGCAATGTTCATTTTTATGAAACAAACCATTATATTTTCATATTCCCTATTTATAAAGGTTAGAAACATTGATAAAAGCTTAATCATAATCATTATTTTATGAAAGCTTTCGAGCAAAAAAAACACTCTCCCTAAACCTGTTCATTGAATAGAGAGAATGAAATTAAGTAAAGACATTCGACATTCATACCAATAATTATAAGAAAATATCTTTTCGATTCGTCTCTACATTACAACTCAATCTTGCTACATAAGGCCCTCCTTTATGGAGGAAAGAAACAACGGGAAAAAAACCGATTCTTATTTTAATCGGTTTTTAAAATAATTTCCTATTAATAGAGGGTGCCTTCTGCTTCTTTTGTATAAATTTTCACCTGATCAAGTGCCCCATCTTTTAACTTAGTTACCCATTCTGGATCTGCAAGTAGGGCACGACCGATTGCCACGTAATCATATTCACCAGCATTCATTTTTTCATCGACAATTTTAAGATTTTTTTCAATGGTGATTTGTGCATTATCTTCACTACTTAAATATGCGCGATTAATGCCAATGGATCCAACTGCAATTGTTGGTTTTTGTGTGATTTTCTTTGTCCACGCAGCTAAGTTATATGTAGGGTGTTCATCTACAAATTCTGGTTCCCATATGCGTCTTGTTGAACAATGAAAAATATCTACACCCGCTTCAACTAAAGGTAATAATATGGTCGCAAGTTCCTTACTATTATTCGCTAACTTGGCTTTGTAATCTGTACCCTTCCATTGAGAATAGCGGAAAACAATTGGAAAATCGGGACCAACACTTTGTCTGCATGCCTTAACGACCTCTGCTGCAAATGTAGAGCGTTCCTGTAGGTCTCCACCATACTGATCTGTCCGTTTATTAGTCAGTTCCCAGAAAAATTGATCAATTAGATAACCGTGAGCTCCGTGTAATTCGATGCCATCAAATCCAATCTCTTTGGCAGATTTAGCAGCCTTTGCATACGCATCAACTAGGTCATGTATATCTTCTTCTGTAAGTACCTTGATTTGATCAATTTTCTTTCCTTTTAACGTGATTCCTGAAGGACTGACAGGCGGTGAATCGATGTTAGGTAGACTCCCGGCTTTTCTTGCTGCACCAACATGCCATAATTGTGGAATAATCTTCCCGCCGGCTTCATGTACTTGAGCTACTACATTTGCCCAACCTTTTAGTGCATCCTCGCCATAAAAAAGGGGAATTGTTTCACCAGCAACTGCTGATGGATGATCAATCGCTGTGCCTTCAGTAATAATAAGGCCTACACCATTTTCTGCTCTCCTGCGATAATATTGTGCTACCTTTTCATCTGGTACACCATTTGGTGAGAATCCTCTTGTCATTGGTGCCATTACTACCCTGCTTTTTAATTGCCCATTTCCAAATGACACCTTTTCCAATAAACTATGCCCTGCAATTTTTTCTACCATCTTTATCACTCCTTGCTTTCATTTTACAAAGAATGCTAACAAATACAAGTAAAATGCTTTCAATTAACAGAATATTTTATTCGTTTATCACTGCATAAAAAAACATTTCAACAAAAGGGATTGAAATGTTTTCTCTTTATTAGGAATCAGCTCTTTTAATTTCTTCAGGTTTAAAGCCATAAATGACAGAAACACCTAAATATAAAGAAAAGAAATCCAAGAACCAATTATTATTCCTTTCCTTTGTGTGAAGACAACGAAAGATCTCTTGGAACTGCATGCTTTCATTTGCCTTCACCACGGGGGTGATTCCGAAATATTTAATTACCGTATCTAAATTTAAATGTTTTGCAATCTTCAAAACATCCTCTAATAGTGAATAATAGATTGCGATTTCCTTTTCCTGAAATAGTTTAATCATTTGCGTATTTAAGTTAGTTAATAATAACCGTCCTTCTTCTTCATTCACAACAGGAACTTGATTTAACATTTCTTTTATATCGATTTTAATCACCTATTTTTCCAATTTTAATCATCTTAACGAGTTGAGAGTTATACTTGCAAAGGTTTATCAAAAACATAAATCGTCATCGCAATATCTTTTTCTAAATCAATATCAGTAAAAATATTGATTAATTGAGCACCAACGAGTCCTTCAAGTTTTTCAACCTTTTCTTTATCGCTATATAATTGTTTGATAAGGGTTGTTCGAGCTTCATGGACTACTTGGTAGCCTTTCGTTGATTCAATCATGAACTTCTCGACATTTGTTAAGTTCCCTTTCATTTCCGTAATCGCCCAACAGCCTGTAAATTTTGTAGTCATTTCTCTTGGCCCATTGCCTACATGTTTTTTTCGAATTTCTCTTATAATCATATTGAATTGATGTTCGATATTCATTAAAAGCGTCCTCCAATAATAAAGTCACAGTTTTTCCAGGTAAGTGTATAGCGCAAATGTAATCTTATGGTCCTCCATGTGATCATTAGATAAACCTATTCCTTTATGCATACAATAAGCCCGCCATAAAATAGTTTGTTTACGCAAACTATTTTATGGCGGGCTAATAGCAAAGCAGCAGACGCTACTCGTTATCCATCTCACCATTCACCTATTATTATATAGTAATAGGCAATATCTTTACCTATTAGCCATATATTACTTATATAAGTATAATTTCTTTCTCGAAAAATATCAATATTATAGAAAAAAATTGCTTTCTCTTCTATTCGATATCGTAATAATCTTATAGTTGCTTTGCAAGCAAAGGTACTACATTACTAAAGTAATCAAACTCCCCATCTCCTTTTAATCCAGCAATTTTAAATTCTTTTTTAATTATCATTATCGATATATTAACCTCGCCTATTTTCTTATCTAAAATATTCTATTATATCTATTCAACAAAAAATCCCTTCCTTCCTGTATTGAAGTAGGGATTTCATACTAATTATTGAACATTTATTCAACTACCTTGCCCTGTTAATTTAAGTACATTTTTTTCACAATCCCATTAGTGTAATCCTATTGAGACTCAGTTATTTTTACATAAAAGAGGGATTTCAAGCGTCTCAAATGACTCGTCTCAAAGGTATGAACGTTTTTAAATCTTTAAATTTAGAGTGATAAGCAGATTAAAGTTGTAAATCCGCACTTTTGAGACTACCCCGATATGAACTTAAAGAATTTGTTCTGCTACCAATTCTGAAAGAGTTTTAATTCCATAGTCAATTTCATCTAAGGATGCATAAGAATAAGAAATTCTCAAATATTGATCAGAGTGATACTCATACAAATCTCCAGGGTGAACAAGTATTTTCCGACGCAAGGCTTTTGTAAAAAGCTGGTACATGGATATACCTTTATTTAACTTAAGCCAGATGAAATATCCGCCTCTAGGGATATTCCATGTACCGATGCTAGTAAAGTATTTCTTTAATGCTTCAAGAGCAACATCTCTTCGAATCTTAACATTTTTCCGCATAATATCGTTATGCTGATAATAAAGGCCACTAGAAAATAGTTCTGTGGTTACATTTTGGGAGAGTGAGCTGGTTCCATAATCAGTTTGCATTTTTATATCTGCCAATCTTTTAATGACTTTTTCTGATCCAACAATCCAACCAATCCTGAGACCAGGACTTAAATTCTTCGATAATCCACCAATATATAAAACAAGTCCGTTGTTATCAAATGCCTTGATTGGCTGTGGAGGTTTTTCATCAAACCAAATCTCCCTATATACATCATCCTCTATAATAGGCAAACGGTCCCTATCACACGCTTCAACAAGCGTTTTTCTTCTTTCAAGTGACATGACACTACCGGTAGGATTTTGAAAAGTAGGTATTGTAAAAAGAATTTCTCCTTTTCTCCGCCTATGTCGATCAACCAATTCTTTTATTTCTATACCTTCTCCATCCTGCTTGATTCCCGAAAGTTGCATTCCGAACGATTGAAAGGTTCTAAGAGAGTAAAGGTAGGATGGCTTTTCAACATAGACTACTGAGTTTGTGTGCAAAAGGCCAAGGCAAATAAGCTGAAGTGCCTGCAAAACACCAGAGGTAATCAAGATTGAGGATGGATCAGCTTCTATTCCTATTGTTTTAAGGTACGTGCTTACCTCTCTTCTTAGATTGATATTCCCGTTCGGTTCTTCATAACCCAGCGATGTCATAGACTGTGACAGTTTTTTTAGTACGCCCTGAATCATTTTGTTAGGTATTAATTCAGGGGAAGGTTCACAGGATCCCATTCGGATGATACCAGGTTGGAATTCAGCTTGATTGATCTGCTGCATTATATTTTGATTTGTTTGATGTAATCCCGAAGATATATAGGGATGCCAATTATGTGAATGATTAATGGACATTAATGTCCATGTATTGTTTATTACTTTTGTACCTCCACCAGCATTACCGCTAATAAGGCCTTCAGCTGCCAGCTCTTCAAGGGCAGATACTACGGTACTTCTGTTTACACAGAAAATTTCAGAAAGCATCCGCTGACTTGGCAATTTGAAACCAACTGGCCATTCTCCAGTTACTATTTTATCTTTTATGAAATTAACAATCTGTATATCCAATCGATATGGATTGTTTCTATCAGGTTTCCAGTTGATATCAAACATAAATTCCCTCCAAAAACATAGTATTTTCACCATATCATTTGGTTGGTTAATTAACAACCAAGAATGGTTGGAGACTTTTTGTTGTTATTCAAATACAATTACATTAAATCTTTTCAAAAACCCTAATGGTAATAGGCACAGGAGTTCAGGCGTTTTTTTTAAATAGCCGCCACTCTATCTCAAGTTCAGACAATTAACAAGGTATATATATAACCCTGTAAAATATGAAAATGCATTAATATACCAGTCTTCAATAAAAACGGAACTCGGTAAAATCATAAATGATATCAACGATAATTATAATAAGAGCTGGAAACAAAGAATTGTGTCAGTTCAGTTTGTAGCTGTAAGAAATCCAATGAAAGCTTTGGAAGTAACCGATGCAGTAATTACGATTACGCCTTCGCGAAAACCATTGATTTTTAAGGATTGGATTAAGCCAGGCAAACATATCAGCTGTGTGGGGGCAGACATGACTGGAAAACAGGAAGTGGATGAAAAGATTTTGAGGTTGTTTCTGTATACGAAGATGATATAAAACACGTATCGACAGTGGGAGAAACAAAAAGTGCTATAAGGGCTGATATATTAGGCAAAAACAGTTTGACTGAAATTGGACCATTCTTACTTGGAAATGCGAAAGGACGTACAAGTGATGTAGAAATGACGATTTTTGATAGTACTGGCATAGCATTGCAGGATCTTGCAGTTTCAAAATATATTGTATCAAAAGCAGAAGAAATGAATGTCGGGACAATCGTACAAATATAAAATCAATATCTAATTTGGAGGGATCATATTATGAAGATAAAAGTTTATACATTAAATTCATTTGCAAAATCCATTGAGGGAGGAAACCCTGCCGGGGTGGTACTTAGCGCTGATTATCTATCAGAAGAGGACATGAAAAAAATAGCAGGTATCATCGGCTTTAGTGAGACTGCTTTTGTCATGAAGTCAGACCTTGCTGACTTCAAGGTTAGATTTTTCACACCTAATGAAGAGGTTGACTTTTGTGGCCATGCAACAATAGCAACGTTCTATACACTTTGCAACCAAGGCTATATTAAACCAGGGAAATATTCTCAAGAAACAAAATCTGGAGTTTTAAATGTAGAAGTAATGGAAGACTTATCCATAATGATGGATCAAAATGCACCAAGCTATTATGAAATAATAGACAAGGAGGAAATTGCAGATTCCTTAAATATTACTATAGATGAAATGTTAGGGGATCTACCAGTGCAAATTGTATCTACTGGTCTTAGGGATATACTTGTACCGATTAGAAACTTAGATATATTAAATTCTATAAAGCCAAATTTTGAAAAAGTATCTGAGATCAGCAGTAAATATAATACCATTGGATATCATATCTTCACCCTTGAATCACTTAAGGATTCAAATGCTCACTGTAGAAATTTGGCACCTCTATATGGAATTCCAGAAGAATCTGCAACTGGTACATCCAATGGTGCCCTTTCATGTTATTTATATAAATATGGTAAAATCAACTCTGAAAAAGAGATTAATCTGTCTGTTGAGCAAGGTTACTCTATGAAAAAACCTTCTGAAATAGTTATTGAGTTAACCACTCAAGGGAAAGAAATTATTGAGGTCAAGGTGGGCGGGAAAGCGTTGAATTTCTCTGAAACAGAGGTTGAAATATAATGAATGTAAATTTTAAATCAAAGAAATATTAAGACAGCCGGATTAGGTGTTGTGTTACATCTAGTATGGCTGTTTTTCTTTATTAAATATTCTTTAATTGTCGGTTATTAGAGCGTTATTGTGATGAATGAGGGCTTAGATGGTAATATCAATGGACCTGTCGATTACAGTGCTTATCCTATGTTTGCTTTTTTTGATATGGCATGGTTCTGATGAGAAATAGACAATAACAACGTGGTTTCAGAAGAAAATAAAAAACTACTCGAAAAAACCTTGCTTTCGCGGAGCTTATCGCTACGAACGTCATGCAAGGTTTTTTAATTCAATGAAATATACTTTTTATAATTGTAATTGTTTTTCTTTCGTTAGAGTTAGCTTACTTTTTTTGAAAGAATCCCTCAACATGTTGAGATGTAAAATCGGATAATTGTGCAAAGTCATATTGGGGATTGCGGTCTTTGTCAATGACCACAGACCGTACACCTTCATAGAAGTCACTATGGCTTAAAAAATTTCTAGCAAGTATGAAGTCTGTTTCTAAGCAAGTTGTGAGAGATTGTTCTTCACCGTCAATCAGTTGCTTAAGTGTGACTTTAAGTGATGAAGGTGATTTAGATAATAAGATATCACTTGTCGTTGTAGCGAAATCACTAGGATGTTCACGAAGAGAGTGTAGAATCTCTTCTAATGTTTGAAAAGAAAAGTGCAAATCAATTTCTTCTTGTAATTGTGATAACTTACTTTCTCCGCTTTCGTCGTTGGCGTACTGGTTGAGTAAATCATTCAAGTTATAATCGAGATTTACATCTAACCAATTCATATTCTCTAGATTTTCTAAGAGGGAGTTAAATTGTTCACTCTTGATGAAATAATCAGCTCCTCCTATGTAGAGAACATCAGATGCATGTATCGTCTCTGCCGTCAACGCTAAATAACGGCCAATATAGCCTGGAGCTTTGTTAAGGAAATAGGCTGCACCGACATCAGGGAAGAAGCCAATATTCATTTCAGGCATGGCCCACTTCGTCCGTTCAGTTACGATACGATAGTTTGCCCCATAAGTCAGTCCAACTCCCCCGCCCATTACAATACCATCAAGATAAGCAATAATGGGCTTTGGATAGTCATAAATTAATTGATCTAATTCATACTCCTCTTTAAAAAATTGCATTGCCAGACTTTTATTTTTTTCATTCAAGCGGGCATCGTATAAAGCTTTTATATCTCCACCTGCACACAAGCCTTTTTCTCCTGCTCCTTTGATCAGAATTATCTGTATGTGATTATTGTTTTTCCATCGCAGTAACTTTTCTTTAAGTGGTTGAACCATTGCTAAAGAAAGTGAGTTTAGCGCTTTCGGACGGTTGAGTGTAATCACACCTAACCCTTTATCATTTACTGTGAAGAGTACTTCATCTGTCATACAATCTCTCCTTCCATTTTTTTTAAAACCAACGTTCAGTTACGACTTTCTTTCTTGTATAAAATTGAACACCATCTTTTCCGTTAGTTCCTAAATCTCCATAAAATGATGATTTGTTACCAGCAAAAGAGAAAAACGCCATAGGAGCAGGTACATTCACATTTACACCAATCATACCTGCATCAATCTTCTCCCTGAAAATTTGTGCTTCTTTACCACTAGATGTATAAATAACAGCTCCGTTGGCAAATTTTGATTGGTTCGTTAAGGCGATACCATCTTCAAATGTTTTTACTCTAACGACACTTAAGACCGGTGCAAAAATCTCATCTTGCCAAATTTTCATATCGGATGTTACATTGTCAAATATTGTTGCACCTACATAATAACCATCTTCTGTCGTCTCTGTATCCCTACCATCTACGATTAAATTGGCTCCCTCTGATACCCCTGAGGCGATATATTGTAACACACGGGATTTATGAGTGTCACGAATGAGTGGTCCAACAAAATGCTCTTCAAACCGACCATCCCCGACAGTAAGTTTTTTCGTTTCTGCTACAAGTAGGTTCATAAAGTCATCTGCTATATCTTCTACAACGGCTACCACAGAACAAGCCATACATCGTTCCCCACTACTTCCAAACGCTGCGCCAATAACACCTTGAACCGTTTTTTCTAGATGACAACTAGATGATACAACTGCGTGATTTTTCGCACCAGCTAATGCTTGTACTCTCTTTCCGTGAGCGGTGCCAGTTTGATAAACATGTTTGGCGACCGGCTCTGACCCAACAAATGAAATTGCACGAATTTCTGGATGATCTAATAAGCGATTAACCACGTCTTTTCCTCCATGTACAAGGTTTAGTACCCCTTTAGGAAAACCTGCCTCATAGAATAACTCTACGAGTCTACCAGCCAAGATCGGCGTTCTTTCAGAAGCTTTCAGTATAAATGTATTCCCACAGGCGATTGCCAGAGGAAACATCCATAAAGGAACCATCATTGGAAAGTTAAAAGGGGAAATCCCAGCAACAACACCAAGCGGATAGCGCCAAATTGAGCCATCTATCCCTTCGGCAATACTAGGAAGTGCATCTCCCATCATTAAATTAGGAGTGGAGGTTGCGAGTTCAACGACTTCAATTCCTCTTTGTACCTCACCACGCGCATCCTTTAATGTTTTTCCATTTTCCTCTGTAATAATTTGAGCGAGGTTTTCTTTTTCCTCTTTTAACAAATGAAGATATTGGTAAAGCAGACGCGCTCTATTTGGGACGGGTACTTCAGCCCACTTAGGATAGACCGCA
Source organism: Cytobacillus kochii (assembly GCF_020171845.1). Taxonomy (GTDB): domain Bacteria; phylum Bacillota; class Bacilli; order Bacillales; family Cytobacillaceae; genus Cytobacillus; species Cytobacillus kochii. Next base: position 337,265 of record NZ_JAIVAM010000004.1, read on the forward strand.
GCAGCAGCTTTGACAGCTAAATCAACATCTTCTTTACCAGAAAGGGGGACGTAAGCAATAATTGTCCCATTCGCCGGGTTCGGTACGGCTTCCACTTCCTTACTGCTTGAATCAACCCATTCACCATTAATATGGTTTTTCATTGTTGGAATTTCTGTTTTAATCATTCCTTCATCCCCGTTTCTTTCGCATTTTTTGTTTGATCATTTTTCACTTTTTCATAAAGAACAGCCATATCTTGGCTACCATAACCCTCGTTTTCAGCATTTTTGTATATATTTAATAGTAATTCACTAACTGGCAATTGCAATTCGTGTTCCTTGGCTAAATCAAGCGCGAAACCAAGATCTTTATTTAATAGCTGCAAGGTAAAACCGGGACGATAATCTTCGTTCGCGATAAAACTTTTATAGTTTCTTTCATATATCCGACTTTGGCCGTAGCTCACATTCAACATCTCAAATAATTGTGCTAAATTAATGTTGCTTTTTTCTGCCAGATTTAAGGCTTCGCTTACACCAGCAGTATAAAAACCGATAAGTAAGTTATTGATTAATTTGACTGCAGTTCCGCTTTCAATTCGTTCATTCACATGAAAAATATTCTCTCCAAGAATATTTAACAATGGTTGGGATTGCTCGAAAGCTTGTTTAGGACCACCGACCATAATGGTTAAAGTACGATTTTCAGCACCGATTACACCCCCACTGACAGGAGCAGCAAGAAAATGAATGCTCTTCTTTTTTGCTTCTTCTGCTAATTTTTGATTCAAGCTAGGAGCAACCGTACTTGTATCAATCAGGACAATGCCTTCACGTCCTTTTGTAATCAATCCTTCCTCACCTAAATAGATTTCTTCCACCGCTTTCATTGAAGGTAAGCTTGTGAAAATAAAATTTACTTGCTTTATGATATTATTGATAGATAATCCAATCACACCTCCCGACCTTAGCAATGCCGCTTCAGCATCTTTGTTGAGGTCGACGCCGTACACTTCATTGCCTTCTGATAATAAGCTTTGCGCCATCGGTAAACCCATATTCCCTAATCCAATAAAACCGATTTTCTCACCCATCATTTAAGCTCCCTTCATTTCAGTAATTTTGGTTGATCAATAAGTATTTGTGCTAATTGCCTTTTTTTCAATAACAGATTGCTGTAGAGTGGGATTTGGTAATTTTCAATGTTTGCGAATGCAACGAATCGTTCTTTTTCATCAAGTATCGCTGCTGAAATCAGGCTAATCGTTTGTTGTTTCAAATATTGAAAGCATTGTTCGCATATAATATCAGTCGCTAAATCTTTCCACTTTTGATTTTGTTTTCGATGTTGCAGTTTTGATGTCCGCATATAAGTCGATTCCATTGTGTATAGTTCTGTGATGATATTAGCTAAAAGACGTGCATACTGCTGTTCCCTATTTATATCAATTTTTGCATTTGAAACCGCTTCCAAAGACAGCGATAACAGTTCTTTTCCTAACTCAATAAATTGGCTGTTTCTATCTTGGTGTAATGGTGTAGGGGTATTGATTGTGATATCTTTAGATGAGTGTTTGTGAAGTAAGTTTTTTGCTATGGTTAAGCGATTGATTTCGTTTGTTCCTTCAAAGATACGACTGATTCGAGCATCCCTATATAGTCGCTCAACATCGTAATCTCTCATATAACCGTATCCACCGTGAATTTGAACGGCCTCATCTGTTACATGCCCAAGCATTTCAGAGCATCGTACTTTGTTTATGGCACATTCCATTGCGAATGCTTTTAAAGAGGTGATTCCTTCATCTGTTGGAGCTTGATCAATCATATCTGCTGTGCGATAAGCGGCACTTTCACTTGCATAAATAGATGTCACCATTTCAGCTAATTTTTCTTGTATCAACGTAAATTCAACCAGCGCTCTATCAAATTGTTGTCTCTCTTTCGCATAGCTAAGAGAAAAGTTGAAGGCTTGTTTAGCTGTGCCAATATTCGAGAAAGCTAGCTTCAATCTAGCAAGATTTAATATATTCATGGCAACTTGATGACCTTTTCCTTTTTCTCCTAGTATATTAGCGGATGGCACAACGACATCTTCCAATATAAGAGTAGCTGTTGATGATCCATGAATACCCATCTTTTCTTCTTCTGCACCAATAGATACGCCTGCTATGTCTCTTTCAACAATAAAAGCAGTCATCCCGTCATTTGTTTGGCAAAACACAACAAACACATTTGCTATGTGAGCATTGGTAATCCATTGTTTTTCCCCAATTATTATCCAACTATCACTCTTGCTGTTGTAAATAGCTCTTGTTTTCGGTGAAAGTGCGTCCGATCCAGCTCCTGCTTCCGTTAAGGCATAAGCACCAATCCAATCCCCGGAGATGAGTTGTGGTAAATACTTTTGTTTTTGTGCTTCTGAACCAAAATAAACATACGGTAATGTGCCAACACCTACATGAATATTATACGAAACACTAAAAGCCCCACCGTATCCTATCTTTTCAGCTATAAGCCCGGATAATTTTTTACCAAGTGCAAACCCGCCATAATCCTCAGGTACATCAATAGCTAGTAGACCTAGTTCCCCTGATTTTTGAAACAGATTCTTAGCCACTTCATAGTTCTTTTTTTCTAATGAATCTATTTGGGGCAACACTTCATTCTTAATAAATAATTCTGCCGTTTGTGCAATGAGTTGTTCCTCTTCAAGAAAATCTTCAGGAGAAAAAATATCTCCCTTTTCTTCTAGTGTTTTTTTTAGCTTCGCCATCGTGCACTCCCTTTACATCTTTCTATCTCCTTTGATTGAGCGCTTGCTCAAATCAGTAGCAAGAAGCAAACCACCTTCAAACAAAAAACAACTCCTGTTAAAAGAAGTTGTTAAGTAACGAGTGGACAAACAAATAAACATGTGTTGAGTAATATACATGTTCTTCTATCCGCACTTAACACCCCCTATCCGCGTAGGTAATGATGTTGGCTAAAACAGGCAGGTCTCCTGGCTTATGGTCGTGGCGGATTTGTTCCTTCCCTATTCAATAATGAATAAGTGGTTATGTACAATCCGCTCGCAAATACAGTTGCGGGACAGCACCGGAGTCTAACCGGTTTCCCTTTTAAGCTTGATGAACAAGCACCTGTTTATTTAGCTTATTTAGTTTTCACACTAACAATATATCAATTTTTCGGAAAATTTACAATTTATTTTTTAGAATATGTATTCTCAGCTTAAAATGATGAAAAAGTTAGGCTCTTTATCATTTTTCTTCCAACCACAATATAAGCTAGAGTCATTGATTAAATCCACTCCTACAACCCGAGTAGAAGAAAGCCTAATTCTTCATTTTGACCGATCGTTTGATGTAACATGAAAGGTTTATATAAATTTACCACCAAAAAGAGAAACACGCCTCCTAGATTGCAGTGGCGTGTTTTTCAAGTTTACTTAAATAAGTTAAGAAGTTTCTCGAAGAATCCTACTTTATCTTTTGTTTCTTTTACATCTTCTTTGTTATCTTTTATTTTAATCTTATCTGTTTGGATGACAAATTGGACTAGTTCCAACTTTTCATTATTTTTATCTGATACAAAAGAAATTGGCTCATAATCAGATTTATCATATTGCGATATCATTTCATCCACTTCTTTTGTCACCTCATCAGGAATGTCTTTAGTTGCATCATGTAATTGTCCAGTTCCATTATGAAGCGAGCCAGCTCCTTTGGTTAGTTGCTCAGCTCCAGATAGAGAACCGCTAATTCCTTCATGGATGTCACTATATGATGTACTTAATTCAGAAACACCGCCTGTATAAGCAAGTAACCCTTGGTGGAATTGATTATAGTTAGATACCATTTCTTCAACACCAGATGTCAATTGTTTTAACCCTTCATCAATGTCAATTTGAAGAATAGATTCGTCTATATTAGATGATATTGCACGAAGGTTACCTGCTGCTTCTCTCATTGATTGACTAAAGGTTGATAGCGGTTCAACCATGTCTGTAAGGTTATCTTTGGCTAGTAGTAGAACTTCTTGAGCAGCTTTTGTCCCTCTATAGGTTTCTACCAATTGATCAATTACCTCTTTATCCGCATTACTTTCATATAATTTATTTATCTCTTTATCTGAAATTTGGTTATCTGGTATCTGCTCCAGAGCACGATTGATTTGTGTTTTTACCTCATTATAATTAACAACTACTTGGTCTACATCATTTGCTGCTTGTTCTAGATTATCCGCTACCTCAGGCAGATCGATTGTTACATTCTCGAGTTCCCCAATACCACTTACGCCACTGGCTTGTTTCATCTCATCTTTAATCAAAGATAAAGTATTATTTATTTGTGCTGATCCTTCTGTTAATTGGTTACCAGACTGACTTAATTCATTTAGTCCTTTTTTATATTGTGCAGACCCACCCTCTAAAGACCGTAAGCCTGATGATAGTTCATTCATTCCTATTGCTAAGTCTCCGACACCATGATGAAGGTCACCAATTGCCTCAGTTAATGAGTGAAACTCACTCGTCAATTCTTCAGTATCTGGGCTATCAATGGCAAGTGAAGCAGGTAAAGCAGATATTTGCACACCTTCTGTTTCAAAATGATTTGTTTCTGCCTCAATCGTAAATACTTCTTCCTGCTCCGGCATAACGGTAAAAGTGAGCTGCTTATCTTTGCCGGATTGTGCAACAGTGGCATTCTCGGCTTTTATCTCCTTGAATTTTTCAGTGTTCAGCGGTACGCTAATTTGCAGCATATAATTTTCAGAGAATGAAGAACGCTTACCTTCATTCGCTTCTACAGCAATTTCCATTTTTATATCGCCCGATTTACCAGCTAAATTTTCTGGTTCAACCTTTTTATTATTAAGGTAATAATTAATTGTAAAACGCCAAGGTAACTCAAAGTTATTTGGTAAGTTTCCTTGATAATAGTAATTTTCTTCTTTTGCTTGTAATGTGATCTGATCATTTTCTTTGCTAATTTTTGATGTGTCAGTTAGATTTTTAACCTTTTGGTAATTCCCAAAATCTTCTATCACACCAGGTTCTATCAGTTCAAACGAATTGACAACATATAATTCGGTTAGGTTACCGTCTGCTAGCAAGTTAGCATAAATCACTTCATTTTTGTTTGCTACTTTCCCTTTACTCATTCCGCCTTTAACTGTTTGTGATTCAGCATGTATATTCATCACAGGAAAGAAAAATAGGGAAGCAGTGATAAGCATCCATTTAATGATCTTCATGTTTTTCCTCCTTGTTACTAAAGTCCATTTGTAGAGATGTTTTTTGAATCAATTTATCACATAGTAATAATAATGCAGGTAGAAAAAGGATAACGAGTAAAAACGCGAGCAATGCTCCTCTACCTAATAATAATCCAATAGAACCGACGATTGGATTTGAAGAAGTTAGCCATAATATAAATCCGACACTAGATAAAATGGAGGCAGACACGATAATGGAAAATAATTTCTCATCAATTGTTTTTCTCATCGCTTGTTTTGGAGAAAGTTTTCCACGCTTATGCTTATAAGTCTCTGTTAATAAAATGGCATAATCGACCGTTGCTGCAAGCTGTACAGTGCTAACGATGAGATAACCAATAAATACTAATGACGTATCGGTAAAATAGGGTATGGCGAGATTAATCCAAACAGAAGATTGTATTGTTAATAATAAGATAATCGGTAATGATAATGATTTGAATGTGACAAGTAACACGAATCCAACCGCGATAACGGTTAAAGTATTTACTAAAGAATTATCTTCTGTAACCGTTGATTTCATATCATAAAGTGCAACACTTTCGCCTAAAGTTAACGCTTGATTACCAAAATACTTAGTACCTATTTCCCTTATCTCTTCTACTAATTGAAAAGGAATATCTCCTTCTGTTCCTGCATCAGTATTAATGATGATTCGACTGTAATTATTGGATAAGAATTGTTCCTTTGCTTCCTCCTCTAAATATTCTTGCGGAATAGTCGAACCAACCATATTCGTGTAGCCAATTACATTTGAGACATGGTCAACCTCTTCAATAGATGCAATCATTTCTTTTTCTTTACCTATTTCATTATTAGGTACCAATAATACTACAGCGGTTGATTCGCCAAATATTTCTTCTACTTTTTGGATGTCTTGCCCTAACCTAGTACTGTCAGGTTGATCCCCCATTCCATAAGTAAATGAGGTTTCTTTTTGTGCTAAAAAGCTTGGTATAACGAGAAGTAAGACGAAAATCAAGACCGGAAACCTTAACTTTAATGTTTTTTTTCCAATACCTTTAAAATTTGGTATTAATGATTTGTGCTGTGTTTTTTCAATCCAATGATGGAATAATAATGTAAGTGCTGGAAGGAATACCATCACACTTATAAAACTTAAAATTATTCCTTTAACAAGGTTTAAACCTAGGTCTGATCCAATCTCAAAATCCATAAACAATAATGCAATAAATCCAAATAGAGTTGTAGATGCGCTCGAGGCAATGACACTAAACGATTCTTTCATAGCTAGTTTCATAGCTTCATTTGGCTCATGCCCTTGTTTACGATAATCTTGAAAACTATGTAATAAAAAGATAGCGTAATCCAAGGAAACAGCTAACTGCAAAATTGGTGCGACTGATTGTGTCACAAAGGACACTTCTCCTATAAAAACATTACTCCCTAAATTAATAATTACCGATACACCGATAGCCGTTAAGAAAAAGAGCGGTTCAACCCAAGAGTTTGTCGAGAGAACTAGTATAATGATAATAATGGGAATAAGTATCCCTGCAGCGAGTAACGTTTCTTGCCCTGTCATTTTCTGCTGCGTAGCTGTATTTGCAGCTTCGCCAATAAGTGATCCCTTCTCACCAATTATTTGATATATATCTTCTGTTGCTTCGACCTCTTTGCCACTCTCAATGGTGACAGAATAAAGAGCGTGATTATTTTTGTAGTAATTTTCTATTGTGCCTTGGTCTCCGGTTTCTATTGGTGTTCTTATGTCCATCGCATCATCTAACCACATCACATCAGTTACACCTTGAACCTTATTTAATTTCTCTTTGATAACGAGCGCTTCTTGGATTGTAACATTCTCAACCATTACGCTTGTATTTGGAATACCACTAGTAAATTCCTCTTCCATCACTTCTAAAGCAACGGTAGATTCAGCTTCTGCTGGGATATAATCTTTCATATTATAATTAACATTCACAAACAGAAAGCCAATAGCAGAAAGCACTGATAACAAAAAGAAAATGATTGTTACAGATTTTTTATAACGAATAATAAACTCAATCATTATTGGTTTCCCCACTTCTTGATGTTGAAATTCTTTTACAGTAACATTATACATACCACTGTGTTAGATAAACAACAAACAGTTGTGTAAAAAATGTTTAACATCCAACATTTAAGCGTACTTTGTTGGATTTCTTTAAAAAAGTGAGGGTTTGTATGATGAACAAAAAATTGGATCGTCGGAAACAATATACTCGTATGGTGTTAAAGGAAAGTTTAATGGAATTATTAAGAGAAAAAGTAATCTCCTCCATTACCATTAAAGAATTATGTCAAAAAGCAGATATCAATCGTTCTACTTTTTATAGTCATTATCGTGATCAATTTGATTTACTCCAGCATATTGAAGATGAGATTTTGTTAGAATTACAAGTCACTTTAAAACAGTACAACCATAATGAGACAAATGAAACTTTTGCAATGACAAAGTATTTATTAGATTATGTTTATAAACGTAGTGCTGATTTTCTTGTTTTATTTAGTGACCATGGTAACAAAGCTTTTCAAACGAGAGTAATTGATACTGCACAATCAATCATTATTAATAGTTTAAAGGAAGAACAGCAGGTCATAAATCTAGATAAATCAAAATATATGATTTACTTTGTAATTAGTGGATGTATTTATGTAATTGAAAAATGGTTAATGAACGGGATGAAAGAATCTCCGGAAGAAATGACAACCATTATTACTGAAATAAGTAATCGGGTTATTCTTCATTCTAAATAGGATGCGAATATATCAACATTCTTCACATCAATATTTTATTCATCTCTACTGTATTGGAATTTAAGTTGTCTTCCCTACTCATTTGCATCATTTTACGTATCAATTAATATATTGTATTTATCGCTACTACATTATCAATTGACAAGTATTGGTTTACAGATAATGATTTTTTGCTTATGATAGGATAGACGAACAAATAAATATATCGAATGCGCTAGGGGAGCTATATTTAATGGCTGAGAAGGCAAGTGCCTGACCCTTATAACCCGATCTAGATAATACTAGCGTGGGGAAGTGCAGTTGGTCAGTGTATTCTCTTTTTTTCTGCATAACCAAACTGCATTCCATCGGGGTGCAGTTTTTTTGTTCAAAAAATGTTAAAAGGAGATTTTTATATGAATCAATTATGTGGAACAAGTAGTATCGTGGGTTGTCAGTTTACGCTTTCTGCAATGAGTGAGAGGTATGTGGACATCATCTTATTTGCCCTTAAAGAAGTGAACATGTCAAAGGTGTGGGCTGAAACTGATGATGTATCTACTTGTATCCGTGGTAAGCAAATTCATGTTTTTGATGTAGTGAGGGCAATCTTTTTACACGCAGCTAAAACGGGAGAACACATCGCTATGAGTGGTACCTTTTCGATTGGTTGTCCAGGAGATTCAGCAGCAGATGTATACATGGACGAAACTGACATTGCCTTGAACAAGGATGATACAAAAGAAATAGACCAGCTTGCAGGTTGTAAATTTGCCCTCTATCCCTTAGGGAGGGAAGATTATATGGAAAAAATTTATGAGCAAATTGATTGGTCCAAGGAGACTGAAGTAAACGTAAGCCATAGCCATTATGCCACAAGGCTTGATGGCAAGGTGAATGATATTTTTAACTTGTTACAGAACGTTTTCGATCAGACCAAGCAAGATGTATCTCATGTGACAATGACATTCACATTATCAGCTAACAGCCCTACTGGAAAAGCTAAAGAAGTGAAAGTCTCATGATAAAATCATGGCGTCTAAAAGATATTGTTCTCATGTCAGTCCTGGGTGTAGTATTTGGCTTTATTTATTTAGGTTTTTTTGGGGTCGGTAAAGTTCTTGTTGCCATCCTTACCCCGTTTGGATTTGGACCCATTGGTTATGAATTGATTTATGGCATATGGTTTATTGTATCAATAATAGCTGCTTACATTATCAGAAAGCCAGGCGTTGCTTTTACAGCAGAAACCATTGCTGCTATTACCGAAGTACTTGTCGGCTCAACATCTGGACCCACTTTAATTCTTTCAGGGATGGTGCAAGGGTTAGGGGCGGAAATCGCTTTTGCACTGACAAAATGGAAAAATTACCAACCTCGAATTCTCGTTTTCTCAGGTGTTAGCGCAGCATTTATTAGTTTTCCTTACCATTTCTTTGTATCAGGTTTTCATGCCTATGAATCCTGGCTTATTATGACAATGTTTGTTATACGTCTCTTAAGTGGAGCCATCATTGCTGGTTATTTAGGAAAAATGTTAGCGGATCAACTAGCGAAAACTGGTGTGTTAAATGGGTACCCGATTGGGAAGGAGGTAATAGCAAGGCATGAAAAATCATCAACCAATTTTTGAACTAGACTCTTTCTCATTTTCCTTTGATAAACACGATGAACCTTCTGTAAATAATGTAAGCTGTAAGTTATATGCAGAGGAAGTGACTTTATTACTTGGAGCAAGTGGTTCTGGCAAAAGTACACTTACACTATGTTTAAATGGTCTATATCCTGAGGCGATTGATGGTTTTACTTCAGGGGACCTTTTATATAAAGGGAGAAATATCTCCTCCTACCCTAAAGGAGTAATAAACCAAGAAATAGGCATTGTCTTTCAAGATCCAGAAAGTCAGTTTTGCATGGTTCGTGTAGAAGATGAATTAGCATTTGTGTTAGAAAACTTGTCTATTCCCAGATGCCAAATGAAACAAAGAATAGAACATGTGCTAGATATTGTAGGATTATCACAATATATGAAACATAACATTCACCATCTTTCAGGAGGACAAAAACAAAAGGTTGCGCTAGCTTCTATCCTTTTAATGGACCCTCAATATTTAATTTTAGATGAACCTACAGCAAATTTAGATCCGATATCTAGCCTCGAGTTTATCGAGACAATTATTAAGATTCAAAAACAACAAAGATTTGGTTTGCTTGTAATTGAACACGAAATCGATGACTGGGAACCATACGCTCATCGGTTGGTTGCGCTTAATAACAAAGGAGAATTACTTTTAGATAGTACGCCGAAGGAAGGTTTTCAAAATCATTTACATAAGTTGACGAAGAATCGTATAAGAGTACCTAAAAGGTATGAAAATAGAAAAATGCCTATTCGACCATCAAGTGAGAAAGAAAGTACAGAAGTAATCGTTAATCTTAAAGATATACAATTTAACTATAAAAATAAGCAAATCCTAAATGAGCTTTCCTTTTCAATCAAAAAAGGGGACTTTTGCGCAATAGTTGGCGAAAATGGTGCTGGTAAATCTACGTTATTACAGTTAATAGCCAAATTAATTAAGCCCGTCTCAGGCTCGATCGATTTTTTAAACACTCCATTAAGTAATTGGCATGAAAACGAATTGTATAAGAATATGGGCTATGTATTTCAAAATCCTGAGCATCAATTTATTAACCAAACTGTATACGATGAAGTGTGTTTTGGTATCAAGCTACGTGGCTATTCTAGAGTAGAAACAGAAAGAATGGCTCATCATTTATTAACCGACTTTGATCTCTTATCTGATAAGTGGAAAAACCCATTTTCATTAAGTGGTGGCCAAAAAAGAAAGCTGAGTGTAGCAACGATGTTACATTCCAAACCTGATTTACTTCTATTCGATGAACCAACATTTGGACAAGATGCCTATACGACCTCTCAATTTATGCGTATAGTCACGCACCTAAATGATAAAGGGGTAACCATCGTTTTCGTTACACATGACATGGATTTAGTTGATTCATACTGTAATAATGTCTTGGTTATGCAACAAGGAAAGATCGTTTATGATGGTACACCTAAAGCACTTTGGCGAAAAACTGAGCTTCTAGAAAAAGCCAGATTAAGGATACCTTACCGCTTACGGTTGATCAATGAAGAGATGACAATATGATACACTCATTAAATCCAACCATGAAAGCTATTACGGTTATCTTACCTGCCATTCTGTTGAGCTTTTCCTTTGATATTATTACACCAGCGATTATGTTTATTTATATCCTGATACTTACCTTTTTCTTCAGTAAACTGAACATAAAGAAATGGTTGTTTTACTTTATACCTATGTCCTTTTTTGCGCTCGGATTAGCTTGGATGACAATGCTATATACGGATGATAAGTACGCAACTGGTCCTATTGTTTTTTCGTTCTTTTCTTTTGATATCAGGATGGGTAGCATTATAGTTAGTATGAGTTTAGCACTAAGGTCATTGTGTTTTATAGGGTTATCTTTACTCTTTGCTTTTACAACTGATCCCACAAAATTTATGTTAAGTTTAATGCAGCAAGTTCGCCTTTCACCTAAGTTAACTTATGGTATTTTGGCTGGGTATCGCTTTGTTCCAACCTTCAAACACGAATTAGACTTGTTAAAGAAAGCTCATCGTATTCGGGGCCTTGGTCGTGCGAAAGGATGGAGAAATCGCGTGGAACATATGAGACAATATTTTATTCCCCTATTAGCTGGTGCCATTCGGAAGGCTGAAAGAGTCGCAATTGCAATGGAATCAAAAGGTTTTACAGGGTCAAAAGATCGAACCTATTATACTGTAATGAAAATCAAGGCCACTGATTACCTATTTATTATCATCATGCTTATCATTTTAATAATCGCCTATTACGTCTCTTATCGATTGGGCACCCTTAACATATTTGGCCATCGGATAATGCCCTAACTTTACTTCCTTCAATCTTTCTAAGTAATATTAACAACGAACAAGTTCAGTTATATGATTAAGAATTTGTTCGTTGTTGATTAACTTATTGTACTTGTTTGTAATTATTTCTTCTTAAGTCAAGCAAGATATATCTAATCAATATCATCCATTCCCCATGCTTTGAACAATGCCTTCAAGCTGTGTTCCAATTGTTCTTCACGAATACCTGCAAAGCCTAATATGATTTGCGGTTCTTTATCCTCTCTTCTAATTATGGAGTAATTAGATAATGGATAAATTTTCAAGCGCTCTCTTTTTGCGCGTGCTACGAGTTCGCTTTCATTCATTCCGTTCTTGACAATCAATACGACATGTAATCCAGAGCTTTCTCCCATAACTTCTAATTGCGGAAAGGACTTGAGTACGTTTAGAACTATTTCTACCTTTCTTCTATAAACTTTTTTCATCCGGTTTAAATGCTTTTCAAACTCTCCGTCTTTCATAAATCCACTTAAGGCATTTTGGTCTATTCTCGAAACCGTGCAATGATAAAAAGATAATTTTTCTTTATAAGATTTAACAAGGGGTTTCGGCAAAACCATATAACTAATGCGCAATGATGGAATAAAAGATTTAGAAAAAGAGCCTAAATAAATAACCTTTTCCCCTCTGTCCATACTTTGCAGAGACGGTATCGTTTTTCCGTTATAGCGAAACTCGCTGTCATAATCATCTTCAATAATGTAGCGATCATTCTTCTCTGCTGCCCAATTCAACAATTGTTGTCTTCGTTGAATCGGTAAAACGGTTCCATAAGGGAAATGGTGTGAAGGCGTCGTATACAGGATATCTATAGGCGATTTTTTTATGGCGTGGATGTCGACTCCTTGTCTATCCACTAACAGTGGATACACTTCATATCCGTAATTATGTAGTATCTTCATCATTAAATGGTAGCCTGGGTCTTCCACCCCATAGACCGTATTTTTATCAAACAGAAAAATCAGCTGTTGTAAAAGAACTTCTACACCTGCGCCAATTACTATTTGTTCTGGCTTGCAAGTTACACCACGGGAATGATATAAGTACTGCGCAATTTCTTTCCTTAAATCAAGTTCCCCTTGGTTTTCACCAAGCAGTAATGAGGACTGATGAACAGGTTCAATATGTTGTTTCACATACTTTCGCCATTTATCAAATGGAAAGTGAACTGTATCAATTTGGCTCGGGTGAAAATCATAAATGGCTGTTTGTTCCTTAGGATAAACACCCACTGTTGAACTTTCATTCTTCATTTTACTTTCGATATATTCTAAGTCTGTTAATGGTAATATAAAGTAGCCTCTGCGCGCTTGTACTTCAATATAACCTTCCGCTTCAAGCTGTTCATACGCTGTTTGAATGGTATTTTGACTTATTTTTAACAAGGTGGCTAATTTTCGTTTAGATGGAAGCTTATCTCCTTCTCGTAATCTTCCCACTGTTATTTCGCCCTTAATATAGTCATATAATTGCTCATATAAAGGCACATCACTGTCTCTTAACAACTCACAAGCTAAGTAATCCATCTAACTGCCCCCTCTAACTGATACTATAAAATTATCAAAAACTGATACTTACAATCATATCAGTTCCTTTTTATACTAATAAACAAATCTGAAAAATGCAATGGAGGAATGAAAATGAGTCAATTAGTAGGTACAGAAACAGTAAAACGCGGGATGGCACAAATGCAAAAAGGCGGTGTCATTATGGATGTCGTCAATGCTGAGCAAGCAAAGGTCGCTGAAGCAGCAGGCGCAGTTGCTGTTATGGCATTAGAGCGCGTGCCTTCAGATATTCGTGCAGCTGGAGGAGTCGCTCGCATGGCGGATCCAAGAATTGTTGAAGAAGTGATGCAGGCAGTGTCTATTCCTGTCATGGCCAAGGCTAGAATTGGACATATTGTTGAAGCACGAGTGTTAGAAGCAATGGGTGTTGATTACATAGATGAGAGTGAAGTATTAACCCCTGCGGATGAAGAGTACCATATTTTAAAAAGTGAGTTTACGGTTCCATTTGTGTGTGGATGTCGTGATTTAGGTGAAGCAGCAAGAAGAATTGGTGAAGGTGCATCCATGTTAAGAACGAAAGGTGAACCGGGTACAGGTAATATTGTTGAAGCAGTAAGGCATATGAGAAAAGTTCAAGCACAAATTCGGAAAATCACTTTGATGAATGATGATGAACTCATGACAGAAGCTAAACTCTTAGGTGCACCATATGAAATCCTTCGTGAAATTAAGAAAAGTGGTAAATTACCAATAGTAAACTTTGCTGCAGGTGGGATTGCCACGCCAGCAGACGCTGCTCTCATGATGGAACTTGGTTCTGATGGTGTCTTTGTAGGTTCGGGTATTTTCAAATCTGAAAATCCAGAAAAGTTTGCTCATAGCATTGTGCAAGCAACAACGCACTATAAGGACTACGATTTAATCGGAAAGCTTTCGCAAGAACTCGGTGCTGCAATGAAAGGATTAGATATTTCTAAATTATCCTTAGAAGAAAGAATGCAGGAGCGTGGTTGGTAATGTTAAAAATTGGCGTACTCGCCTTGCAAGGAGCCGTTTCTGAGCACATAAAACAAATCGAGTCAGCCGGGCAAGTCGCTGTAGCCGTAAAAAAAGCAAGTGAACTACCGTCACTTGATGCTTTAATTATTCCTGGTGGAGAAAGTACGGCAATAAGAAAACTAATTGATTATTATGAATTCAAAGCACCAATTCAACAGTTTTCAGCAGAAAAGAAACCGATTTTTGGTACTTGTGCGGGTTTAGTATTACTAGCTAATGAGTTAGTTGATGGTAGTGAAGCGCATTTACGGTTAATGGATATAAGTGTAAAGCGAAATGCCTTCGGTCGACAAAAGGATAGTTTTGAAACAATGTTACAAGTAAAGGGATTCACAGGCAATGTTCCAGCAGTATTTATTAGAGCCCCAATTATTACAGAAGTAACAGAGCATGTGGAAGTGTTAGCTACATATGATAACCAAATTGTAGCTGCCAAACAAGGTCATCTACTTGTTACCTCCTTCCACCCTGAATTAACAGAGGAAAATCGTTGGATGAAATTATTTATCAAGATGGTAAAACAGGCACATCAAATGTCTACCATTCATTAAATCACAAAAAGAGCCTTGCTACAGATAAGTTAAAAAGAAATGCCCGGAAAAGAGCTGTTTCCTAATAGGAATTTTTCCGGGTTCTCTATGTATTTATTTACTCTCCTTTTCCTAACCTGCAAATCTATTTCTTATCGCGAGAAGTTATATATGGCAAGATGACGAAACACACTTGCTTACTTCGGTAAAAATACGCTCCTTCTTCGAGTCCGTTTAGCTGTTTAGAAGAACAGCAGTAACCATTTTATTTATAAAGTTTCACTGCCCCCTCCAAAAACTTTACATATTTCACAATAAATGCTTTTGGTTTTAAAATCTTAACTTTATTACCAAATCCGGCCAAAAATTGATAAGCATATTGATTCTCAGGCAATTCAATTGTTGCAACGTAACTTGTTCCAGCTTCTTTCTTAACGGCATCTTTCCCATATCTATCGATAAATTGATCCCTTACAGCAACATCTATTGATAGATGTACATTAACCATTGTTTTTTCTTTATTGTGTTGTCTTTCATGTTTGTATTCCTGATTAATTCTTGCATCAAAATAACCGCCTTTTTGGATGTTTAATATCCTCGTCAACTTAAATGTTCGATAGTCTTTCCGTTCTAAGTTATAGCCAAAAAGATACCAATGCATTTCACTTAAATGTAGTCTATAAGGTTCTACCACCCTATAAGTTATGTTTCCTATTTGGTCAACATACTCAAACTTTAATAACCGATTATTATTAATTGCTTGCTCAATAAATAAAATATCTGCTTTAGATTGCCTTCTCCCAACCCAATCATAGAAAGATAGATTAAGATTTGGAGAAATATCTGTGCTGGTCATTCCTCTAATTTTTTGAATAGTCGTTTGAATTTCTTGATTTGTAATCAGTCCCTCAAAGCCTGCTAAAGCTATAAGTATATTTTCTATATCCTTGTGATTTAGTAAACGTTTATCAAATTTATACTCTTCCATTAGCGCATATCCCCCTTCAACACCATATTTCGCATAAATAGGGATTTTTGCATAACTTAATGTTTCCATATCACGTTGAATCGTTCTTCTCGTCACATGAAAAAGCTGACTAAATTCTGAAGCCGATACAACTTCCTTTTGTAACAAAATCATTACTATCGAGATAAGTCGCTCAATTTTCTTCATATTCTCCTCCGATATACGACATACATATGTCGCTTATGTACTATTATACTTCAAATATGAAAAGGAGGAATAAAATATGAAAGCAATAAATTATCTACAATTTGATGGAAAAGCAGAAGAAGCATTGGCCTTTTATGCAAAGGCATTATCAGCAACTAGCAAAAAAATAGTAAAATTTGGCGACTTCGGTCAAAATCCCAATGCCCCATTAACAAAAAAAGAACAAAATATGATTATGGAATCTCGTATGGAGTTTTCGGAGAATATTTTAATGATCTCTGATGTTCCGCCTTTTATGCAATCTGTCACAGGTGATATCACAAATGGTAATACCCTCTTAATTAGTATTATTGACGCTGATCCCGAAATAAATGAACAATATTTCGAAAGCCTTTCAGAAGGTGGTACTGTGATTATGCCGATTTCTTCTACGCCATGGTCAGCAAGTTTTGGAATGTTAGTCGATAGATTTGGGGTAATGTGGAAGTTTAATAGTGAGGCAAGTAAATTTATAGATGGTTATGTAGATTAATCTTCTATTATTGGGGATTTCTCCAACCTTTTTGGCGTAACACCCAGACTAAACAGAATAGACAAACTAGCCTCTGAGATTTCCTATATTATTTGGAAATTTCGGGGCTTGTTTTATTTCTATGATTAGATATTTAATAAGAAATATTGATATAAAAGAAAATTGGTAATCTCTTTTAAAAAATTCCGATAAATATTTTTCTTTTTCTCCTCTTCTTTAATCAAAACAATCCCCTCATTTCGTTAGTTTGCTTTAAGACAGTGTCATAGTGTCTTATAGAGATAGAGAAGAGTATGTTTAAACAGATTCATTGATGGCCAAACTTTTAGTAAAAGAGATTTGGGGAGGAAAAGCTGAATGAAATTGACCAAAAAAGAAGCGGAATGACCGCCACTTTAAGGTAGTTTTTCCCTTTAATGAAACCTTTCCTACAATTGTTTCGTAATAATTATAAAAGGCTTGTTACTGTTAAAACGTAGATTTCTCAATGGCTTTGCGGAAAATGAGTAAACAATCAGGGCGGTTTCCAAAAAGGAGGGGTACTGAATGGCTTATATTGGAGTAGCATTTGCTTTAGCCGTAGCTATTTGGATAGGTTGGAAAGAAGACAAAAAGAGAAAAGATTGAATAATAATGATAAACAAATGGGGGCTTGGCAATTAATAGAAGTTTTTCATTTGTATTTAGTGAAAATCACCCCAAACGACTGTTAGTTGATTAACCACCTTAAGGTGGCTTTTTTTTAAGAAAAAAGGCAGTAAATGGGGGAGGTTGACCAAGGTTTTATTTATGTTTTCATTCGTTGTTTAAAAAGAACGAATCGTGCTTTTTCACTGTTTCTTAATATGTATAATATACTAGGCCAACAAAAGTGCAAAGAAAAAGCCAGATTCCACATGGGTTCTGGTTTTTGTAACTGCCAATATTGTGACGTTATGTCTACTAGATTGTATAGGTGCTGTATATTTATTTGTCAAGAAATACTCTTGTTTTATTAGAATCAGATGCTATGTAAAATGTAATAAAATATAATCGATAAACATAATAAAATAATAAGGATAATTTGAATGCAACCTCCAATTATACTAAGGATTCTACCCCTTGATGCCCATTTAGTTTCTTCAATGTATTCCCTGTCTTTCATTACCTTTGAAGAAGTCAAAATCCCGAATACTCCAACTATAATCCCGATATATGGTAATAATATAGACGTTACTCCTAATATCATGGGTAAACGACTTTGTTTAAATGTAGAATCCAAAAATAGTTCCTCCTATAGAATAATAATTTTATTCATTTTATTCCACTCTAATTGGATTAATACGAGTTTATTATAAAAAGTAACCATCCAATTAAGATTACTAGAGGAGAAAAAATCATATGATTTGGATTTTAGAAGTCGTAGCAACAATATTGGATGGTCTTTTATCAATAAGGGATTTTTTGAAAAATAACAAAAAAAAGTAGAAACTTAATCAATTTTATTGAGCTTTCACATTAAACACCATTGCCCAGGTTATGCTCAGGATGGTACCGTTTCCTTTATTATTCTTTTCAAGTCTACTTGCCACCAATTTTCCGTAGTTACTTACTACACTTGCAACAAAATCAAGTACAGGTATTTTTAAGATTCTCAAAATAGTTGAACTAGATTTTACATCTTTATCAAACTCCCTTAATTGATCTATTGCATTTACAGTATCCCTATTATTTAAATATCGTGTATATCCCCCACCAGTGTTTAACAGTTTTTGTTACTCCTTGTACTTCTACATTTTGAATTATTGTTTATCCGATAAAATAGTTATAATTCCTTGTTCAGCTTCTTGATTCAATTCATTTAAGCGTACTTCTGAATTATCTAAGTTATATTATTGTAATTAAATGGATTTTTTAAGCTCATATAAAAAAAGAGCATGTACTAAGATAGTTTTTTGCTTTAGAGTTGCTGTTCTGTTCGCTTTACTTCTCTTTTATCTTCTTCTTCTAACGCTTTCCCCTTTTTTGAATCAATAATTTTTTGAATCAATAAAATGATAATAGTGAAGATAATTATACAAAATACAATACCGATGTTCGAAAATGAGATACCGTCTAATCTATTATCCAATCATAAAATATAAGCAGAAAATAAAATAATGAAGGTGCCTATTAAATGAAAGAACTCGTTGCTTTTGAATTTTCTATACGAATATCATATAGAAATGAGATCCATTCATAAAGGAATAACCATAAAAAAATACATACGGAACTTTTGAACTTGATATGGGTTAGCGACTACCTATTAAAAGTCTCTGAAATCATTATTTCAATTAGTAGCAAAAACCAGCTAATCCCTAGACAGTACATTAGCTGGTTTTTGTTATAAATACATAGATGTAAAAAGAGCACACTCCTTCCTCCGAAAAAGCGCCTTATTCTCTAATAAGAACTAAATTTATCAATTGTTATTTTTAATTAAAATTTGATTGCGAATATGGTGTTCCATATGCGAAAGATAATCTTGAATAAGCCACTCGAGTGTCTTATGTTGATTATTGCCTATGTCACAAAGTTTAGATAGGCTTTCGCTAGGAACATTTTTAACAATAGTGAGAATTTGCTTATTTAATGTCTGAAAAAGGTTTACTATTTCACCCAGCGGTCTATCTTGATAATTCTGAACCTTTACCCAATGATCTTGATTATATGATTGAATAACATACATTTGTTCTTCATACTGAATTTTTATAAACCTTTCAATATTATTTATCGCAGAGTCACATAAATGTCCTAAAATTTCTTTTTTAGACCATTTATTTGGTAATGGTCGATTAGAAATTTCTAATTCTGACATAGAATTGTACTCATCTGGCAATGTTTTTATCCAATGATTGATCCCCTCAACTACCTTTTGCATATTTCTCTTCCCCCTAAAATTTTTATAAGACAAATATTCAACTGTACTGGAGGTCTATCCTTTTGAAGTTACCCGTATATAATATCCATCTGGGTCAATGACTCTAAAATCAGTTGCCCCCCAACTTTGGTGTTTAATAGGAGATTCTATGACTTTTGGTGCGACTTTTGTGATTTGCTCGTAATGATCATTGACGTCATCCACACTTAGAATCAACTCAACGCCCACTCCCTTATTTGCTAAATTCCTTTTTCTGAAGTAATGGTCCCCGTCTAGAATGGATTCTCCTGTGAGTAAGAGAAAAGTATCCTCATTCTTAAACAAGGCACTATTCTCCCCTTGTTTCATAAGGCTACATCCTAATATTTCTTGATAAAAATGAATCGACTGGTGCATGTCTATTACAAATAATTCAATTTTGAAAGCCATCAACTACCTCCTTTATTTACTAGCAATGGTTGAATCAGTCTTATGACATCTTGATAAAACGAAGGCGGATGCGGAACAAAGTGTGCTTGAGTGATATTAGTGTTCAGCTCATCACTTTGCCTAGGATCTAAGATAGATCGGTCTATAATAGGAATCGTATCTTGTTCCCCCACCCATAATCGGCAAAAATCAGTCCATTTCACTTTAACCAAGCCGGCTACTTCTTCTTCTTGAAGAGAAAATTGATCCCAGTTGAATAATCCACGATATAAAAAAACATGTGCATGCTCTCTATCTTTCATCTTTTCGGTTTCTATGGCATAGCGAAGCATACCAATTGAGGAAAGTTGTTTTATAGAGACATTGATGCCTAGCTCTTCCTCTACTTCCCTAACTCCATCTTCAATGGTTTCATCCGCTAATAAATGCCCTGCAGCAGTAATATCTAGCAAATTAGGATAATCTTTCTTTTGCGCACTTCTGATCTGTAAAATGAGGTAGTCTGTTTCTCCTTCCTGACTTAGTAGCCAACAATGAAAGACTTCATGCCAATAGCCATTGTCGTGCGCGTCGTCTCTTGTTGCTATACCAATTTCGTTATATTGTTCATCAAAGATTTTCAAGAATTCTTTAGTCATGTATGCCGTCCTTTCCTACAACCAATCTTCTAGTACACTCCAAGTAATAGTGGGTTTGCCGTTGTCTGATTTCATTGTGCCGGTATAGATTAATTCATTTTCCAGGTGTTCATTATAATGACTGGCAATGGCCCTCGACGTTTCAGAAACGTTTTCCTTTTCCAAATTTTTCATCCTGATCCAGCACAATTCTCCCTCCTCACCAGAAATAATTGGTCCATTCTCCTTTAAGCTTGCAAAGAAGACATATTGAACCCTTATCTCATTTTCATCTGCTTTTAATCTATGGACAATATACCTTAACTGTAGTTTTTCTAAAATAAGTCCAGTCTCTTCCTGCACTTCTCTTATAATCGCTCGTTCTGGGTCATTTAGCTCATCTGGCTCCATATGACCACCGATTGGAACGAGTTTCCCTGGAAGAAATGCGTGCGTGGAAGGTTTTTGTAATAGTAAAACTTCACCATATCGATTGGTTAAAAACGCAACGGCCATTTGCCTTAACCTCACTCAGTAATCACTTCACTTCCCAATTGACTTTTATTCTCCCTTTTAAATCTGAACCGGTTACGAAAACACGATATTCACCTGTTGTATCTGCTGTAAAATAGATTCGAAAATTGTTCACGTCTTGATCGATTGCCTCTATCATCTGATAAGACACATCTTGATTTTTTTCGTCTAAAATATAATAACCATAGCCACCCTCATTTTCAGGTAAAAATTGAATGGTTATGTAGACTATCTCACCACGGGCAAGTGAAATAGGAATAGGTTGGATACCATTAAAATGAGTAAATTGAGCAGAAAATGAGTTTTCTGACCTTTGATCATGCCAGTCTTTCTTCTCTGTATAGTCTATGTTGGATAATACAACTAACATGGGAAGAAGTAGAACAATTCCCCATAGCTTTTTATGATAGTGTTTCACGATTTTATAGCAAAAGAAAAAGATAACAGCTATAAATGCAGCGAATATACCTGCAAAAAAGGTAAAAAAGCTGATTCCCGTAAGAGGAAAGAAAGCTATAAAGCCAGCGACTGTATAAATTATGGCCTGAGCTGATATGGATAAAGATAATTTAATCGAAAACCCGTCAATGACCACAGCAGCAAGTAGAGCATAAATGATGCAGTAAAGATAAACCCATGACTGATATGACTGCTTCCATGCATATAAATCAAAACCAACACTACTTAGAAGGAAAACATTTAGTAGAATAAGTATGCAAGTGAGTGTAGTTAATAGATTCATTATATATGATAGAATGGATTGGTTTTTATCCGTGTTCATATGAACAACTCCTATGAAGCAAAAGATTTTATTGAAAGATCTGTAATTTCTGCTGATTATTAATGGCAATAATGCCTATCCATTGTTGTTTAGCTACAGCAAAATTCAACTGATCGTCTCCCCAATCCCAAGAAGGGTTCCATACCCCCTCCGTTGTAATTGTTTTATGTAAGTAAACAATATTTTCTTCTACAAGATTGCGATATTGATGATATAGAAGTTCCTCTTGATTATGAATTAAATCTAGTGGTAGTGCGCCATAACTTTTCCCCCATGTATCTGGTAATTTGTTCATCGCTCGCTCTGCTAGTTGATGGATTTTAGCAAGCACTTTTTTGGAATCACCCATTTTGTCCTGTAATAAGTTAGCTGCCTTCTGATAATTATTAATCTCATGAAATCCCATGTCTTCCGCTTGCTGCAGATAGGTGAAGGCTTTTTCAATTACTTGCCATCCCAACTTATTTGCTTCACTCTCCTCGTTCGACCAATGTATCAAATAGGCAGCTAATTCAACTGATGGATTATACATCCACGTAGATTGAACATCTTTTGTATAGTGCCAATGAGGGGCATGGGGATAAAGGTTATGTTCTGGTGTTACTGTGAGCCAAAGTTCCGCTTCTCTATTATAAGAAAGTAATAAATAGTTGACGAGATTCCTTACTATCTTTTCATCCTTAGTCGCATTCACTTCTATTAATTGTTGGCACGCTGACCATGTAGCAATAGCCGAAGAATCTGGCAGCCAGAAATCGGGTTCCAATCCATTACCGAAACCTCCATCTTCGTTTTGGTAGGACGCTAAATACTGAATGACCCTTTCTCGTGACCCTCCATCAAATAGGTATTCCCATCGTGCCAATTCAAGTGGTCGAGCATTACGCTGCATCCAAATCTTCGTTTTTTTATTCATCCTGTCTCCTCCTTAATCATAGCGTCTTGAATAGAGCTCGTTAGTCAAGATTAGAAAACTGACCACGGCTACTGGCATATCTTGATGAGAGCTGTTTAAACTTTGTTCACCGTTTTCTATTGCCTCTTTTCCTTCTGCCATTGTTTCATCTAAGGAACTAGATGAAGAATCATTATATTCACTAAACGCGTCAGCAATATATCGTGAATAATGAAAGCACCACTAATATTCGATATCATTTTGCGCCTTATCACTCATTCTTTTGCTTAAGCTTCATAGATAGTAGAAACCTTCCATATAATTATAGAAGAATACATTCTAACTTAGGAGGTCAATTTTCAATGAATTTGTTAGGTATGATTACTTTTCTCTTATTAATTATTGCTGTTGATTATTTTTACTTTGATAGGGATAGAAAAAGATGGGGTTGGTTGAAAGGTGCAAGTCGCGCAAAGAAAGCAATTTGCATATCCTCTATCCTTCTACTTTCTATCATATCTTATCTAGGTTTAAGTATGTGATATTCCCTCTGAAAATTCTTATAATTTTTGTTACTTTTGTAATAAAAGAACAGGCATTTTTTCCTCTTTAATATGAAAAGAATGGCTAATCTCTTGTTTTGCTGGTATCATATGTAAATAGTTAAAATTTTTATTGATTTTTCAATTTGATTACATCTCATAATTGGAGGGTCAATTGGTTTCTTTTTAGCCAAACATACTATATAATGCGCACTAGATGATTTTAATCAAAAAATCATTCTGCTTGCAGGAAGGAGATTGATTATGAAGAAATGGACAGTTTTATTAATGACAAGTTTGATGGTGCTTTTCTTAGCCGCTTGTGGAGGAGACGAAGAAGCAAAAGATGCTGAGAAGAAGGACGAAGGGCAAAACACTGAATTATCTGCTGAAGATAAGAAAAAACAAGAAGAAATGCAGAAGAAATTAGACGAACAAATGGTTGAGGATGATTCAACTGTTGCTGTAGTGAATGATGAAAAAATCTTAGGTGTTGATTATAATTTGACACTTACTACACTACAAGGGCAAATGCAACAAATGGGTCAAGACCCAACTACTAAAGAAACATCTGAACAAATGAAGACTCAAGTAATTGATAGCCTTGTTGGACAAGCACTTATCCTTCAAGAAGCAGATAAAAAAGGGATTAAAGCTTCTGAAGAAGATATCAATGAACAATTTGAGCAGACAAAAGGTCAGTTTGAAGATGAAAAAGCCTTTGCAGCTGCTCTAGAGCAATCTAAATTAGATGAAAAAGAATTAAAAGCACAAATCGCTGATAGCATTCAATTCAACCAATACGTTGAAAAAGAAGTACCTACTGGCGAAGTATCAGAAGATGAAATCAAAAAAGCGTATGAAGAAGTAAAAACACAAAGTGAAGGTGCCGATCAAGAAGTGCCAAAACTTGAAGATGTAAAAGAACAAATTAAAGCATCTATCCAACAGCAAAAACAACAAGAAGTACTTGCTCAACATGTTGATGACTTGAAAGAAAAAGGGAAAGTTGATATTAAGATTTAATAAACCCCCCCATCCAAACTTCATTTGGGTGGGGGTTTTTGATGGTTCTTGTAGTCTTTATAAAGACCTCAACCTATCAAAATAAACAAATTTCCCAGTGGTACCAGTAGGAATGACCTTAACTTGGGTGCCTATTGGATTATTCTATCGAGTAATATTTTCCCCATTCTTCTTGGTTAAGAAAATAATTGCATAGGACTCTTGGCGCTCGGGTTTTAAAGTGAACATAATGATGTTTTTTCCTCCTTCTACAATTAATAACTTTGTTTGCTTTTATAATTGGATAGCAATTGCTACCCTATAAGGCTTCAGTTCTTTCGTAATAAACTCAATGTACTTTTGTTCATTCACACGAAAATGCTTATCAACATGAAATTTTTCACTATATAAACCTGCCTGCCAAGGGCAATAACCTTCTGTTCTTTGCACCGGTATACTATCAATACCCACTATCATTAGTTAAGCATTATGGTAATCTAACCCTTTTTCCAATGACAAAGAGTCACCACCAATTGCATCTTGATCACGTAAAAGATTTTGACCATCATGCATGTAAAGCACAGGATAGTGATTACTTGAAATGGGATAACCATTGTTCTCGTTTGTTTCAAGAAGCAATGCAACAAATTTAAGCACACCTCACTTATGCAATTTTAATAAGGAGTTGTTAAGGAAGTATTTAAAAGTTTAATAAGGAAAACTCATTTCTATCATTTACGATAATATTTTTTAAAGATATTATACAAATTTATACGAGCATAATTGGATATTTTTTTTATTAATAAATCAAAGCTATATTTTAATCCACTCCGAAAGAGGGTATGAATAGGAGTGAAGAGATAAGAATAATGAATAAAACTATACATAAAAGAAAATGAAGGAGTACTTATGATGACTTATATTTTATTACTTGTTGGATTCGCATTATTGATTAAAGGGGCTGATCTTTTTGTTGACGGTTCTTCCAATATTGCTAGGTTGTTAAGAGTCCCACCCATCTTAATTGGGTTAACGATTGTGGCATTTGGTACAAGTTCACCTGAGGCTACTGTCAGTATTATTGCGGCACTAGAAGGAAGTGCAGATGTTTCACTAGGGAATGTGCTGGGAAGCAATATCTTTAACATCACACTTGTGGTAGGGGTTACAGCCTTTTTATATCCATTGAAAGTACAAAGTGAAACCATAAAAAAAGAAATCCCTTTCACATTACTTGCAAGTGTTACTTTGCTCATTCTTATGAGTGATATAGCATTGCAGGGTTTTGACAGTAATTTACTTACTCGTAGTGATGGGCTTGTCTTTTTATTATTTTTATCTATATTTATGTACTATGTCATTGAAATTGGCCTTAAAAGTCGGCAAAATAAAGAAAATATATCTACTCCTAAAGACATTACGTGGGGGAAAAATATATTCATTTCGATTATAGGTCTAGCGGCCATTATTTTTGGTGGGAATTTGGTCGTTAACAACGGGACAGAAATTGCATACTCCCTCGGTATGAGTGAAACATTAGTAGGGTTAACAATTGTTGCAATAGGTACCTCTCTACCAGAACTAGTAACTTCAATTACTGCAGCGTTAAAAAAAGAGAGCGAAATCGCTTTGGGTAATATTGTAGGTAGTAATATTTTTAATATTTTATTTGTACTTGGTGCCTCGGCAACCATCTCACCATTAGCCGTAAATGATAAAGTCTTTATTGATGTCATTCTTATGATAATCCTAACGATTGTTCTATTTATATTCTCGCGGACCAGTTTTAAAATCGGCAAAAGAGAAGGGTTCATTCTCGCTGTCGCATACATTATTTATTTGGTTTATATTATTATTCGTAATTAAAAAATGCTATAAAATAATTGAATGTGCATGATAAAAAAAGACTTCCATTTCTAGTTTGAAAGTCTTTTTTTTGTTTGTTTGCCCTATATGTTTGGCTTACGACATTTGATAATAAAGCTAGTCGGTAATAGACTGGCTTTATCAGGTGAATACCAGCCATTACTATGTCTATCTTTATCTTCTTCTGTTAAACAGACCTCTTCGATCATTTGCTCAATATGAAAGCCAGAAGCAGTAAGTAAATTGATATATGTACTTAATTTATATTGTTGCATTGTTGCTGGTTCCTGCCATGCATGATGATTATAAGCACCTTCCTCATGATAGCTTTTAGTCATAACGAGTTGTCCATTTTGGCGGCTCATTCTATTATATAGTGGGTGCTCCCAACTAAAGATAAATAAACCACCATCATTTAAATATTGAAAGACATTGGCCAATGTCTTGCTTAAATTCGTCGACCATCCGATCGCGTATATTGAAAAGACAATATCAAAATACGCACTTGGAATACCAGGATTCTCTTCCATTGGAGACTCAAATAATTGAATCGATGTATTACTTTCTGCTAATAAGTGCTTAGCTGTTTGAATTTGCACATGAGATAAATCAAGCCCCCATAACTCACTAGGAGATTTTCCATCTAAATATTTGATTGAATGACCACTCCCACATCCTAATTCCAATATCCTCTTTCCTTTCACCTCACCGAATAACTGAAAATCATCTTCAGTAGGTGCGAACGGACCATATTCAGGTAGCGGGTTTCTAGCAAAAAAACGCTCTGCGGCTTTATCCCAACTTTTTTTGTTTTGTATTAACGTTACATTATTCATACTCTCACCTCTTAAGAACATATATTCTTCTCTTGGGTGATGATGTCCTCCTTTTTGAGAAAAAACTAGGGTGATCATACTTCAATTTTGTGTCATAATACAGTACCGTTAAGCACTCCTGTTTGTGATACTTTTATAATTTTAAATATATTAGTTGCAGCGGATTTTATTAATATGACTAATAAAATAAGCTATATTCCCCTCTTTTCAGCCATTTGGCTATTAATTAGTTATTTATTAAAAATAAAAGATTCATATTGACAAAACTAAAAAAACATTATACTCTTTAAAACGTAATCGTTACGATTAACTAACAAAGATCTGCCCTGAAGAAATCATACTCTATACATATTGATCAACCTTCTAAAAGTATATTCTTTAAAACGTAATCGTTACGATTAAATTAACGCGAAAGGGTGTTTATTTTGAAAAAACCGTACTTATATTTAAGTGTAGTGGCTTTAAGTTTAGCATTAGTAGCTTGTCAAAATTCAGAAGAAACAGCAACTACTAACAGTACTTCATCAGAAGAAGGGAAATCTACAAATGATAATACAACTTCAGTAGAATCAGCAACTATTGCAATCGATGGCTTAGGTGATCATTATCACACTGGGGATACCATTGAGTTGGCTGCTGTATTAAGTGAAGAGGCTGATTATGATCACTGGCATTGGTATACAAGAGAAAGTGGTCAATCAGAATGGGAGGTTGCATCTGGTCAAGAAGGTGACACCTTCTCAGGCGAAGCAAGCGTCGATGGTTTAGAAATTAAAGCAGCTCTTTACAACGATAATCATGAGGTATTTGCTGAATCAGAACCAGTAACGATTGTTATTGATGATCATCATGGGCATGATGAAGAAAGCAAACAGATTTATCAAGGGTATTTTGACGATGATCAAGTAGCAGATCGTGAATTAACAGACTGGGAAGGCGATTGGCAGTCTGTCTACCCTTACCTTTTAAATGGTGATTTAGATAAAGTCTTTGCACATAAAGCTGAAGAAGGTGACATGACTGCGGAAGAATACAAAGACTATTATACAGAAGGTTATGTAACAGACGTCGAACGTATTGTTATTGATAATGGTAATGTAACGTTTTACAAGGACGGAGAAGAGTTTTCTGGAGACTACGAATATGATGGCTATGAAATTCTGACTTATGAAAAAGGAAATCGTGGTGTTCGTTTTATCTATAAACTCGCAGAAGAATCTAAAGAGATGCCTCAATACATTCAATTTAGTGATCATATTATATCACCTCAAGTATCTAGTCATTTTCATCTTTATTGGGGAGATGATCGCGAGAAATTATTAGACGAAGTTACTCACTGGCCGACTTATTATCCATCTAACTTAGATGGCGATGATATTGTGCGCGATCAATTAGCACATTAATATTTTGGAGAAGAGATGGATTGGTCCTCTCTTCTCTCTACTTTTGCAACACATTCTAACAAGGAGATTCATAGATAAAATGAAAAAATACCAAACTATATTCATATGTTTTACCGTGATAGCATTTCTTTTTGGCTGTCAGTCTCAAAATTCAAAAGTAGCTGGAAATAAGAATGAATCTGAAATAACTGTTGTCGCTTCCTTCTTACCGATGTATGAATTCACCAAACAAGTAGCTGGTGATCGAGCAAATGTTCAACTTATGGTTTCAGAAGGTCAAGATACCCATCACTATGAGCCTAGTGCCCAAGATGTAGCAGCTGTCAGTCAAGCAGATGTGTTTGTCTACAGTAGTGAAGAAATGGAGTATTGGGTAAAGAGCCTACTTAATACGGTAGAGAACAACAATCTCGTTATAGCACGTGCTGCAGACGGTCTCGATGAAGCAAAACATGAAAATGTGCATGATGAACACGACTCAACTGGAACAGAACAAGTGAAGATCAATGGGGTAGCAGATCATTACCATACGGGTGATGATATTCAACTTTCAGCTGAATTAACAGGAAATGCCAATTATGATCACTGGCATTGGTATCAGCAGTTAGATGAGAGTGAAGAATGGGAAGCTATTTCTGAGCAAAGTACTGATACGTTGACAATGGTTGCTCCAGATAAAAGTTTAAACATTCGTGCTGTTATTTATGATGATAATCATAATAAATATGCAGAATCAGAGCCAGTAGAAATTAATATTGACAACCATGATAACCAGGTAGACACTGAACACGCTGAACATAACCATTTCAAGAAGGAAGCGGAAATAAACATTAAAGGGTTAGCAGATCATTATCATACAGGTGATGTTGTTACACTAGAAGCTGAGCCGAATGATTCATTCAATTATAATCATTGGCATTGGATGATGAGAGAAGATGCTAACCAAGAATGGAAAGCAGTACCAAAACAAGTAACCGATCATTTTGAATACAAAACAACAGGAAAAAGCTTCGAATTGAAGGCTGTTCTTTATGATGATAAACATCATATTCAGGCAGAATCTAACCCTGTATCTGTGTTAATTGATGATCATGAAGATCAAGATCCTCACATATGGCTTGATCCAGTTTTAGCACAAAATCAAATCAAAGCGATTCGTGATGCCTTAATTGAGGCAGATCCGGGTGGAGAAGAAATATATGAGAAGAATGCTGAATCCTTTATGAATGAACTTAAGGATCTAGATGAGGAATATCAAACTACTTTAAAAGATGCGAAAAATCGTGTTTTTGTCGTGCAACACCAGGCATTTGGCCATCTGGCGAAACGTTACAACCTAGAACAAGTTGCGATTGGGGGATTATCTACAGAAGTTGAGCCCAGTCCTTCACGTATTGCTGAAATCGGTCATTTAGTCGAAGAGAATAACGTACCTGTGATTTATTATCAACAAGGAGCGAGCTCCTCCATTGCTCAAACCGTTGCATCAGAGACAGGAACAGACACAGCTGTATTGTATGATTTAGAGGTACTTTCTGATGAATTATTAGAAAATAACTTAGGTTATATTGAAGCTATGCGTCATAACCTTAAAGCATTGCAACTTAGTGTACATTAGGATCAATTGGTGAAGGCGGTTATTTAAAAAAAGGCTAACTAACCAAAGGTTTGGATTTGCATCATTCTAGTTAGCCCATCTGGTTAATTTAACTTCTATCTATTAGATAAAGAATCAGATAGACGATCCTGCAATCCTTCCACCTTATTTTTGGAAAATGAAGAAAGGTAGATGAAAAAGTGTTCTATATAAAAGTAGCTGATCTCTCTTTCCACTACGAAAAAGAACCCGTCTTAACAAATATTTCATTTGAGCTAAACCCGGGTGATTTTGTCATGTTAACCGGTGAAAATGGCGCCGCAAAAACAACTTTGTTACGTAATATCTTAGGATTGCTTAAGCCTACTATGGGGGAAGTTACGCAGTCTCCTACTAATCGATATGGTGAGAAGTTAGTGGTTGGATATGTTCCCCAACAAGTATCTTCATTTAATATTGGTTTTCCTAGTACAGTCTTAGAATTAGTTCAATCAGGACTCTATCAAAGGGGCAAGTGGTTTAAAAAGTTGACTGAAGCGGATAAAGATCAAGTGAAACGATCCCTTGAATCTGTAGGATTATGGGAAATGCGTCATAAAAAAATTGGTGAATTATCAGGAGGCCAAAAACAACGAATATCGATCGCACGTGTATTTGCTACAGATCCGGACTTATTTGTTCTAGATGAACCTACTACGGGAATGGATAAAAAATCAAGGGAGGAATTCTACCAATTATTGCGACATCAAAGTGAAATACACGAAAAAGCAATTCTGATGGTGTCGCACGACCACGACGAATTACGAAATTATTGTAATAAACATATTGAACTTGTTCGAAAGGAGGAATTGCCTTGGAGATGTTTCTCTATGAATTCATGCAGAGAGCTTTCCAAGCCTCGATTCTCATCTCTTTAATTGCCCCTATGCTAGGCTTGTTTCTCATACTACGGAGACAGTCTCTGATGGCAGATACTCTAGCTCATGTTTCTTTAGCTGGTGTAGCACTTGGATTATTAGTTAGTATCAATCCGACTTGGACGAACATTATCATGGTGGTGATCATTGCGATCTTACTGGAATACTTACGTATGTTATATCGCACCTATTCAGAAGTTTCAATTGCTATTTTAATGTCTGGCGGGATGGCCTTAGCATTGATTTTAATGAGTTTGAACCAAGGTGGAACGACACTTAATATCAATCAGTTTTTATTCGGTTCTATCGTAACAATTAGCACACAACAAGTATGGATGCTCTACCTCTTAGCGGGAATCATCGTCATACTGTATATCATTTTCCGTAAGGCGATGTACGTTTTAATATTTGATGAAGAAACAGCGTTTACTGCTGGATTACCAATCAAAACGATGTCGATTGCCTTTAATGTATTAACCGGAGTTACGATTGCTATTATTATGCCTATAGTTGGCTCCCTGCTCGTATCCGCCATTTTAATTCTTCCTGCAGCCATTTCTATGCGATTGAGCCGTAGCTTCGCAAGCACAATTCTATTAGGGATACCTATTGCGTTGACTGGTATGTTAAGTGGTTTATTTACATCTTATGAGTATGGTACGCCTCCGGGTGCCACTATCACTTTAATCTTATTGGCCCTATTTGTGATAGCAATCATAGTAAAAAAAGTGATGAAACAAAACCAAAAGGAAAAAATTACTTTGAAAGAACAGCAGTAAATGGTACAACATCATTAAATCAAACTTCATAAGGTTCTGGTTCTATGTCTTGTTAGGGTGGGGATACTATTTCCACCCTTAATTTATCTTATAGATACTTTTATTTAGCGTATTTAAATTCAGAGGTTAAGTAGTTTTTTAACTCTCCACTTAAATCTTGTTCTATTTCCCTTTACATCTAAATAAGTTTCACATTCATATAAAATATTTTTCAAGTATCATAATATCTTATCTGTTTGAAATAGCGTTCCGTACATATCGAACATTTATGTATACTCTCTATGAATAACGTTCATGGCCTCTTCTATCCCTTCAACCACCTTATCCAACTCAATGTCTTTGAGTCTCTCCTGGTGCTCTTTTAATGTTTGCTTTCCTGCCCCAGTTTTGACTAAGATTTTCATTGCCCCTACTTTTGAAGCGGCAACCATATCACTCCAGCGGTCGCCAATTACGACGGTTCGAGCTAGGGAAAGCTTATAATCTTCTGCTGCTTGCTGGAGCATTTCAGTATTTGGTTTGCGACATTTACATTCCGCTTCAGGGGCATGAGGGCAAATATACACTTGATCGAATCCGAAAGAAAGTAATTCGTGAATAAATGCCGTTTTTGTCGTTAATCCTTTCGCAATTCCAGGTTGGTTCGTGAAAGCAAAAACCTTTATTCCCTTTTCCTGTAACTTGCTTATATTTTCTTTTACTCCGGGGAAGAGTCTAAATTCCCCAGGAAAATGGATGGTGTCATCGCCACCAATTGTGCCATCTCTATCTAAGAAAACGGCTTGTATTTTATTGTTTTTCTTCATGATGACCGTTCCCCCATAGGCGATTAACCGTTAACAATTTTTCTTCAGCAAAAACCATCTCATAAATATCAGGTTTTGTTGTTTGTTGAAAAAATTGAAAATCAAACTGTTTTTGAAAGTAACTCATTATAATCGTCATGATATTTCCATGTGTTCCAATAACAATAGATTCTCCCTTATAATTGTTCAAAATCTCTTTTATAACTGGAATAGAACGTTCTTGCGCGGCACCTGTGGATTCTCCTCCAACTAAACAGTAATTTTCGTCTTTAAATGACTGCTCAATGGCGGATAATAATTCCTTTTCTTCTGCATGGTAATCGAGCCCCTTAATTGGTCTTTCTCTTAGATTTTCATATGTTTTGATTTGTAGTTGCCTATTTTCTGCAACCTCTCGAACAGTCTCGATTGCGCGTGTATATGGACTAGAGATGACTCTATCAATCTTTTTATCCTTTAAAACCTCAGTGACCTTAATTGCTGCTTCTCTTCCCCTTGGCGATAAACCTCTCGTTTTCTCCTCACCAAATATAAACGGTGATTCTGCATGTCTAACCATATATATTGTCGTTACCATAGATTTCCCCCTATCATTCTCTATAAGACTCGAAAAAATTCCGATAATTTCGAGTCTTATAGTTAACGTAAATCCAAATATATAAAATTCTTTATACAATCTCCACTTTTCTTTTTACGCTAAGAATCGAGCACAATGACATTCTTTATTCTGCTCTACCCTCATGTTTAATCTTTACCTTGGGAAAAGACTCCAATTAATCTCCCACCATATAGAAGCAACTACTCATAAGTAAGTGCGATTAACTCTGTTTGCTATTTTACTTATCCAATTGAGGATAATAAGGACCAAAAAAATGAAGTACGAGAAATCTATACTTCTTTATTTACAGTTATTGAGAAGGTTAAAAATGGGGAACTATAAATTTGCGAAAGGCATGGTGTGAAACATCCAACATGCCTTTTCTTTTTTTATTTAATCTTTATCATACTTATATTAGATTCGGTTTTACAGAAACTTCTCATAACAAAAACATTCATATGCTCGCTTATACTGTGACTTCACTTCTTCTTTGTTATCACCGACATAATGCGCGAAGGTTGTCGTTGGTAGGATATTTTTATCTTTGCTAAAAATGACATCACTACCCTCTTCTTCATTGATATAAAGATGAAGATAGGAGTAATCACTAGTAAATCCGTTTTGCTGGTACCAACTGTTGACTCCATTATCGTCTCTCGTCCACGCTTCTAACCGATAGATGTTTTTTTACGAGCTATTCGCTCAGCTTCTGTCAGTTGCGCGCGCAATCCCTTGTCTTCGGTAATCTGGATGGACAGCGATATGCCATATCATGCCACCGAGTCCACTCCCCTGGAAACAAATACTTCTTTCTTCATTTTCATATTCTACATCGATCAAACCGACAACTGTTTGGTCCGTGATAGCTATAAGTTCAATCGCTTGATTTTCGTAATGCTCTTTTGCAGTTAAAACATTGTCATAATAAGCTGAATCCAAAAAGGCAAGTACTCTACATCTCACCCAACCTATTTCATCCTCTGGTCTATAAGCTCTTATTTCCATTTACTCTCTCCTTAAGTAAAAGAATCCCCTAAACACCTACATGCAATTATTGTTAGATTCATTGTGAACATGGCAATCACTCCTTTCAATATGAAAGTCTTTATGATTAAAGATAAAAGGCATTAAATAAACAAACGAGAAGTCCAGTTTCTATGGATATAGAACCAACACACTTTGCTAAACGGCCTCACATCCCATTCTATAGAACAAGATTGGCGAGAAACAATGCCTTTTTTGTAAAACGAAATAGTGATTACTATTATTTTGAAATTGCTTGGCATGAATGTCTTTCTCTCGAAATTTCAGTTATCCATTTGAAAATAAAAAGAGCACGCCCTTTTTCTCCATGCTTTACCTTACATTTCGATTGCAATAAAAAACAGGTGGAAATTTGATACAGGTGATTATCTGGTAAATTGTAGCCTATTTTATTTTCTGTATTTCCTATTTTTTTGCAATTGTTCAACTTCCTTTTACTTTTTTTGCTATAATTAATAGTATCATATTTTGGAAAAAATGTAATTTTGTAAGAGGGGTGAAATGATTTTGTTCCAGTTCTTTCAATACAATTGGCAAGTGAGAGATGAATGGTTGACACTGTTGAAAGACATCCCTCCTGATGAACTATTAAAGGAGAGGGTCGGTGGTGTCAGGAGTATTCTTTATACCTTCTTCCATATCATTGATGTGGAGTATAGCTGGCTACGGTGTATCAATGGAAAAGAAGATGTACTATTTGATTATAGTGACTATCAGACACTTGATCGTATTCAATATCTATCAAATCAACTAAGAACTGAAATAAGCGCTACCTTTCCTCATGATGTACCTATAGATAAACAAGTATTTATTCCTTGGGACTCTAGTCACCAAAATGTGACTGCGATTCTTCATCATATAATTGCCCATGAAATTCATCATATCGGCCAGTTGTCTATATGGGCGAGAGAATTGAATTTACACCCTGTCTCTGCTAGCTACATTGGGCGGAAATTTTAATCGGAGGTATCTATGCGTTTTACTTATTTTTGTCTTAGCTTAACAGTGTTGTTTTTATTATGCGGGTGTTCTGAAATGAGTAGGAATGAAAAATTAGAAACGAACTGGTCTTTCCAAACTGAAAACGGACAATCATTTAATATTGTAGAAATCCAACATTTAATGGAAAGGTACATAAAAGATCATGATGAAGAAGATGCTATATTCGCAGATTATAAAGAAGCGGTCATTGATCCTATTTATAATGAATGCTTTCTTGACGGCGAATTTCTTCATATCGCTGAAGATGTATTGTCACATAACCCGAAGAATTTCGACAAACTACAAAGAGTCATCGAACGGATGAATAGTCAGGAAGTAAAAGATAGCTTATCCGAAGCATTAGAGCTTTCTGCTGCTGCCTTACCGATAGAAAAGGAAATCAATGTCTGCTTACTTCCTGTTTCCTACCCTGGTTTTGGAATGGCAGTAGGATCAGATAAGATTCTCATTTTGTTTGACGAGTACCTTTCCATCGATCGTTTTAAGGTTACACTCGCTCATGAATATCATCATAGTGCCTGGCAAGCTGCATATAGAGAGTCATCTGAGAAATGGACTGTCCTAGATAATATGGTTTTTGAAGGAAAGGCAGTGATGTTTCAAGAGATCATTTACCCTAATCAACAAATGATCAATACAAATGAGATTTATGACCAAGAGGCATGGGATTATGCTTCACCTCATTTCGAAAAAGGAACACTCGAGCACTCTAATGAGATTCTTTATGGCGGATTTGATCCACTGCCACCATTGTATGGCTATTCTGAAGGCTACCGAATGGTGAAAAATTATATTGAGAAAAATCCGAAAATGAGTATTCCGGAATGGACAAAACAAGACGCTGCCACTATTTTCAAAGAAGGTAATCATGAGGAAAACTATGATTAAGATAGGAGAGCTCTTATGCAACATGGAAATGTATTAATTCCTTCAAAAAAGGGACTGTTTCTCTATAAAAACACCTTTCAACAAGAAAGCCTATTACGCTCAGATGCTTCGTATAAATTGATATATGCTCTAAACGGACCCATTCATTACGATCTATCACAAAGAGTGGAAAAACTAAAGGTTAATCAATTTATTATGGTTGATCCATTTACACCTCATCAGCAATTATTTGTTGAAAAGCAAAAATTTCTCATTGAAATCAATCCTTCTTTTTTAAAAGATGTCAATGAATCTTTTGGTAATCAACCTGCTGATATTGCATTTGCTGCGGTCATTCAGCTCAATCCAATGATTACGAAATGGATTGAACTGGTCATTGAAATGATGACACTAGAAGAAGATCATCAACAGCCGATGTTTCAGTTATTCCTTGAGAACAGCTATACCCAGTTAGCGATTCTTCTTTTAAAACACACGATACATACGAATAACCATCAGCTACCAACTGAACATTTTCAAACCGTAGCACCTGCTATTTACAAAGTCACTTCCTCATTAAGAGAAGCCTATCAATCACCATGGTCACTCAATGACATGGCGGCAATTATTGATTGGGATATCTATCATTTCTCTCATTATTTTAAAGAAATCGTCGGTGTTTCACCCTATTCGTGGTTACAAATCTATCGTCTGCAACGAAGTTTGTTTTCATTGAAACAGAATGATACGACTATCCTCGATACGGCTCTGAACGCAGGTTTTTCATCCATTGCTGTCTATAATCGCCTTTTTAAAAGAGTATATGGCATTTCACCTCGAACATTTCGAAACAACTTCACGAAGTAATAAAATGTGAAGAGACATATAAAAAGGCCACATATTGCAAAGAGGAATCTTACTGGTACAATATGTGAGAATAAACCAAATAATAATAAGGAAAAGGCATTCGCACAATATAAAGTAAATGCGCTAAAACTAAAGCCTCGACCTAACATCTCATCTGGTAGGTGTTTTTGTAACAAATAAACTCTAGCTAACCCTGAAATCGGTAGACCAATCGCTGCGAGGGACACACCAATAAACAAAGATGGGAGCCCATTAACTAAACCGACGATACTAATGCCAGCTCCCCATATAAATGAACCAATTACATATTGCATCATAGTGAATCTTTTGATAAATAAAGGAATGATTACATTAACAACAATGACAAATAGGCCGTACCAACTGGTTAAAATACTGTACCATTCTTCTCCCTTTGTAACCATTTGTTCTACTAACAAAAATAATCCTACTTGCCAGACCCAAGTATGGAAAAATACAATCACAACAGTGATGAAAATGACATTCCTAAGAATATGGTGCTGTATTAACCAGTGAAAAAATTCCTTTAAGGACCTGTAAATTTTTAATTTATTCGTTTTGATGTCACTATGAATGTATACCTTCACAAATGAAAGGAATATTGCACTAACAAGATAGCTAACTATCGAAAATGTAAATAAATGTATTTTACCGATCGTAGCTAAAATGATGAGGTTTCCAACTGGGCCTACTATAACAACACCTCTTGTAATAGAGTCAACTAAACTGTTGGCCGTTGTTCTCTCTTCTTCAATCGTCACTTTCATCAATAACGCTCTACTCGCAGGATCATATAAGCAACCTATTGTATGTATAGATAAACAGAGAAAAATAAGTTGCCAATATTGTAATTGCTGAGTATAAAATAAAACAACCACTATCATGATTATCGGTATTTTAATGATTTCCATCCGAATAAGCCATTTCTTAATAGGAATCCAATCCGCTAGTACGCCTCCTATTAATCCAAATAGCAAATATGGCAACACTTGAGCGGCCACCATAGCAGTTACATAGCTAGATGAACCCGTTAATGAGAAAGCAAAAAACAAAAAAGCCATATTTATCATCATGTTACCTAAACTGGTGAAACTCTTACTAAGTAAATAAAACCTGAATGCCCGGTTGTTTCGCAGAATTGATTGATACATCTCGCTCACCTCACCTACTAGCTTATAGTTGAGCGAGGGATTTTTCCGCTATGATATTGTATATATTTTGCACAAGATCATACCACTTACTATTGTTTAGTATCATTCTTATCAAAAATATAAAAGATGATAATCCTAATTACGATACCATACAAGGTCTACGGTTGGTCTTAAACTCTCACGCATTAGGTAAATCATATATTTGTTAGGTTACGCTATAGCCTTCCTCACCAATTTCACCAACAATTTCCTCTAGAACATCCTCCATTGTGACAATACCAACAGCTTGATTTTCTTCATTATGAATAAGTGCCATATGCTTTCTTGTTTTTTGCATCGTTAGTAAAGCTTCCTTAATTGGAGAAGTCTCTAGAAAGTTTGGAATTTCATGAATAAGATCACTGATAGATACATCTTGATCCACTAGACTTTTCGTTAATAATTCCTTTGCATTTATATAACCTTCAATCCTTCCATCTATCTTGTCTTTAACAGGATAACGAGTAAAAGCGTGTTTTTCTAAAATATCTAATAAGACGGCAAGGCTCATGTTTTTTTCAAGTGTAATGATACTTGCTTTAGGAATCACGATATCTTTTAGTTTTCGTTCATCAAAACTAAAAATATTTTCTAGATAAGTAAGTTCTGCTTGGTTAATCTCACCACTTTCGAAGCTTTGTGTGGCAATCAACTTTATTTCTTCTTCTGTATGCGCTGTTTCATGTTTCGACGGTTCGACACCAAACAATCTTAGAAGACGTTGCGAAGCTCCATTTAAGAATTTTATAAACGGTTTTGTTATTTTCCCAAACCAATATAATGGTGGAGCAAGTAACAATGTCATCTTCTCTGAATATTGGATCGCCAATGTTTTTGGAGCTAATTCTCCAAAGACAACGTGGAAAAACGTGACAATCGCTAAAGCAATGAAATACGACAATAAAGTGGCTGTTGCTTGAGAAAGTTCGAATCGTTCAAAAACAGGATGTAAAATTTTTTCTACTGTTGGCTCACCCAATGCACCGAGTACGAGGGCGGTAACAGTAATTCCTAATTGGCATGCAGATAAATGATAATCGAGCCCCACAACCACTTTTTTCGATATTTTAGCCTTTTTATTTCCTTCTTCAATCAGTTGGTCAATTCGTGACATTCGCACCTTAAGAATAGCGAACTCTGCACCAACAAAAAACGCGGTTAAAATAATAAACACAACAACAAGAAATAGATTTAAAATAATCATACCGTCCATTCTCAATCCCCTTTGGGTTCACCTCCAATATGAAGTCCTTCTAATTGTACTCTTTGGATTTGTAGTTGTTTTACTTTCATTACTGTCCAAGTGAGACCGTTTTCTTCCACGACATCTCCCTTTTTTGCCATGCCCGCTAATTTTTGATGAATCCAACCGCCTAATGTATCAATTTGATCACTATTTGCGAATGTCATCCCGAATTTTTCTTCTAAATCAGCCAATAAAACGCGTCCAGAGATACAGTATTTGTTAGGTGCACGATACTCAATTTCTTCGACTTCCTCTTCGTCAAATTCATCGCGAATTTCACCAACAATTTCTTCTAAAATATCTTCTATCGTAAGTAAACCAGAGGTACCACCGTATTCATCCACAACTATCGCCATGTGAACACCGATTTTTTGCATTTTGATGAATGCGTCGTATATTTTTGTTGTTTCTAAAATAAACGGAATAGGTTGAATAAAATCAGCCAAGTGATATTCCCTTTTGCCTGCCATCTTGGTCAACATTTTTTTAACATTAACGATGCCGATCACTTGATCCTTTGTGTCTTCTATCACAGGATATCTTGTAAAATTATGCTCAATCATCATTTGCGCAATTTCTTCCCTTGTCATGTTCTGCTCGAACACAGCCATATTAATTCTGGGAACCATGATATCTTTGGCCACCCTTTCATCAAAGGAGAAAATATTTTCCATATATTCGAGTTCGGTTTGGTTGATTTCACCGCCTTTATAACTTTGGGTCATGACAATTTTCAATTCTTCTTCCGTATATGAGTCTTCTTTTGCTTTTGCCGGCACGCCAAACATACGTAATATCACACGTGATGTTCCATTGAGTAACCAAATGAAAGGAAACATGATTTTTCCGAACCAGTAAAGAGGGGGCGCTAATAATAAGCTCATTTTTTCGGCAAATTGAATCGCTAAGGTCTTAGGTGCCATTTCACCGACAACTACATGTAGAATTGTTACTAAAATAAAGGCAATGGCATATGAAAGAACTGATGATAATGATTGTGAAAGATTTAACCAATCAAAAACAGGATATAATATCTTCTCAACGGTTGGCTTACCAAGGGAACCAAGTCCTAAAGCTGTTACGGTAATCCCCAGTTGGCAAGCTGATAAATTATAATCTAAGTTATCTGCTACCCTCTTGACAGTCATTGCTTTTTTATTCCCCTCATCAATAAGCTGATCAATCCGTGACATTCTTAGTTTGACAACAGCAAATTCAGCTGCCACAAAAAAACCGGTCGCAAAGATCAAGAAGGCCAGTAGTAGTAAATTTAATATTGTAATCAGATCCATAAGACACCACCAGTATTGAAATTGTATTTTATTAATGTGTCCATTCTTATATCATGTACTCATGCATTTGTAATGATTAGTTAACCTCTAATACCAAAGGCTAAAATGCATAACAGTATCTATGAAAACTCCTATTAAAAATAAAAACGAGGAAAGAAAATAATTTTTCTTTCCTCGACAACATTAACATGTTTTATAACTGGACCGATTTATCTAACTATTGATTGTCCAGCTAAATGGATCTGGCAGTTCATCCCACTTGGCATCATACTCACTTGGTGATAACAAGCAGTCATCTAATTCTTTTGTTATTAAATCTACATCAATATCCATTCCAATAAACACAAGTTTAGTATGACGATCACCAAATTCCACATCCCAATCATCTAACAAATTAGGGTTTTCCTTTAAGGTCTCATCTTTTTCCTTCTCTGGTAGTGATGCTACCCAATAGGATATGGGCTGCATCATTACAGAAGGACCAGCTTGTGACATTAATATAGCTAAGTTGTTTCTGCTCGCGCACCAAACAATCCCTTTTGATCTAACTATTTGTGATGGCATTTTTTGACACCAAGTATTAAAACGTTCAGTATGGAAAGGGTATTTTCGGTAATAGACAAAAGATGAAATGCCATACTCTTCTGTTTCAGGCGTATGATCAGAAGGACCGATCGAGAGCTCTTGTAACCAACCTGCAGATTGACTGGCTTCGTCAAAATCGAAAAGCCCAGTATTTAAAATTTCTTTCGGATTTACTTCACTATTTACCGTACGAATAATCTTCGCTTGTGGCTGCAGTGTTCTAATCACTTTTTCTAATTTATCAAGGGCTTTATCATTTACTAGATCACACTTATTTAATATAAGCACATCGCAAAATTCAATCTGGTCAATGAGTAAATCAGCGATATTTCTATCATCTTCTTCCCCAACTGCCTCCCTACGTTCTAATAATGTGTCTCCTGATTCAAAATCATGCCAAAATCTATTCGCATCAACAACCGTTACCATCGTATCTAATTTACAAAACCGAGTTAAATCTATATTCATTTCTTCATCGATATAAGAAAAGGTTTGTGCTACAGGGACAGGTTCGCTAATACCTGAAGATTCAATCAGTATGTAATCTATTTCACCCTGTTTAGCTAATCGTTCAACTTCTATAAGTAAGTCTTCTCGAAGAGTGCAGCATATACATCCATTTGACATCTCCACCAATTTTTCCTCTGTTCGAGAAAAGTTTCCTTGTTTTCGAACAAGTTCACTATCGATGTTTACTTCACTCATGTCATTTACAATGACTGCTACTTTTAAACCGTTTCTATTATTTAATATATGATTTAATAATGTTGTCTTACCAGAACCTAGATAACCACTAAGAACGGTCACTGGAATTTTTTTCATTGTTAAACACTCCTATAAATCAAAATGATTACGATTTATTAATTAAAAAAATACTCTTCTTATCTTTCGTTTATATACTCCCATCTAATAAGGATAGTGGATTACCAACTCGATTTTTTAACGCCTGGTATTTGACCTTTATGTGCATATTCGCGAAAAGCTATACGAGACATCTTAAATTTTCTAAGATAACCTCTAGGTCTTCCGGTTATTTCGCATCTGTTTTTTAACCTTGTCGGGGACGAATCTCTCGGTAGTTTTCTAATACCTTGAATGTCACCTTTTTCTTTCAGCTCTTTCCGAATTTCTGCATATTTTTTCACTAATTCTTGCCGTTTCTTTTCTTTTGCTATTTTAGATTTCTTAGCCAACTTTCACCATTCCTTTTCTATTTCTACATTCTCTACTTTGTTTCCCTATGCAAAGTTTTTCTCTTTAATCGTGGACAATATTTCATCAGTTCAATTCTTTCTGGATGATTTCTTTTATTCTTTGAAGTAATGTAATTTCTATCACCCGTCTCTGTGCAGGCTAGTGTGATTTTAACTCTCAATTTTTTATCTCCTTCCCGTTTCCTATTCATAAAAACTAAAAACAATCAGATACTACATCTCATAGTATAAAACGTAATCATTACGATTTGCAAGTGTTTTTTATTCCTTTATAAAAAAAGAGCCATCATATTGTATGATCGCTCTACCCTTTGATTATTTAATTTACATAGTTGCTAATGGGCTAATTTTCACTGCAACTCTTACTGATTGCTCTAATTTATGATCGAGCATAAAGTTCGCTTGAATATAATAATCATTATCTTTAGCATTCATCTCATTTGCTGAGGGAATTTCCAATGTAAATACTGTTTCTTTCTGCTCATTCGGTTGGACAGGAATCGAACAAAATACAGAGTGAGATCTCACAATTTCTTCTTTATCATTTTCTTGGTTGCAAGCAATCAGATCAATATCATATCTTCT
Source organism: Cytobacillus kochii (assembly GCF_020171845.1). Classification (GTDB taxonomy): domain Bacteria; phylum Bacillota; class Bacilli; order Bacillales; family Cytobacillaceae; genus Cytobacillus; species Cytobacillus kochii. The sequence goes on from NZ_JAIVAM010000004.1 coordinate 380,464, forward strand.
AATCTTCTGTGGGATGAGACCACCAAAAAATTTTATGCCACCTTCAATAATATGGCCTTCTTTATATTCTTTTTCATTAGTAGATAAATGAATTTTCTTCATTCCTATACCCATTTTTAGAGCATATTTTTTAAGCATTCTAGCTATGTCACCTATACCTTCTTATATATTGTTTAATAACTGTTGTTTGTAATCGTACTAACCTATAATAGTATATGATAGAAATAATGGTAAAGAATTTTTTTACATAATTATTTTTTTACATAATTATTTTTTAAAATTATTTATCCTTCTTTTCACCTTAGAATTATAAGCTTTCAATCAGTAACGCATTTTACTAAACAATTAATCAATTCCATTACTCCCTTTTTGAAAGTGAAACGTTACAATTGTCTAACATTTCTTCAGGTAATTAACCAAAAGATAAAGTGCAACGTTATAGTTCTTTAAATTATATAATGCGCATCTACCTTTGACAAGATAAAAACGTGTGCTTTTATAAAATTTACTGTGTTTTTACATTCGTCAGTAGGTACATTATGACGGATTCATTTTTATCGTTCAAAAATAACTATAGTAAGTATTTTAGTTGCATTAAAAGATGCATGAGATTTAGCACCGAACCATGGAATAACAAAGCAGCAGGAATTGTTTCTTATCTTAAACTGTATTGATATAACACTTAAACTTGCTGTACAAAGCAAAACGAATATAATTGAACCGGAATTACCTGCGCATCATCAACTAGTAACAATGAAAAATATTATCTTAAACTATTTAACCGCAAATGCAGCAAAATAAAGGCTTTTAGAAAAGAGGAGAATAATCATTTCATACTTACCTGAATGTCAGATAGAATGGGGAAAACGTGGTGCAAGAGAAGCAGCAAATCGAGGAGATATTGTGATTATTGTTGATGTCCTCAGTTTTTCTTCTACAGTTGTAACGGGTTTAAACTACGGAGCAATCATATATCCCTATCCCCCTCATTTAAATGGCAAAGCATACGCACAATCATTGGGAGCGCAATATATTCTTGGGAGAGCTGAGGCAGCGAGATTAGGTGCACCCACTTTATCACCTGTTACATTTAATCACTCACATGATAGGCAAAAATATGTTTTGAGTTCTTTAAATGGTGCCTTTTGTACTTGGATTGCCTCCCATATACCAGCTTTATTCATTGGGTCTTTATTAAACGCTTCTGCAGTGGCATCAGCTGCAAATCAATTATCCGCTTCATTAAACGCTAATATTACTGTTGTTCCTTGTGGAGAATTATGGAATGGCGTGAAAGAATTTGAAGACTCCCTTCGTCCTGCAATGGAAGACTACTTAGGGGCTGGTGCCATCCTTTCTAGGATAGAAGGAAAGCAATCAGCTGAGGTGCAAGTGTGTATTGGCGCTTTTCAGCATTCAAAGTCAACACTTAGTAGATTAATATGGGATTGTACAAGTGGAATAGAATTAAGAGAAAGAGGGTTTGAAAAAGATGTGAAGCATTGTAGCCGTTTAAATATTTATCAAACCGTTCCTATATTAAAAAACCAACATTTTTCTGAGTATACAACAACGACATGAAGAAGCAATCCACGATAATGTTCACAATTGCTTCTTCTTTGGTAGCTTTTAATCTTGTCATCTTCATCTTAAGCTGTTTGATTCGCCAATTATAAGTGTCACTATTTGGTAGAAATCTCGTTGGGCAATGAGGAAGTGGGGATGATTTTCGTCATCTAATAACATAATATAAGGCTCTTCTTCTTCAGGAATAATTAATACCATTTCGTTGATAAAATCATTAAACCATTTGTTTTTTACGGTCAATGAGGGTGCCAACGGAATACGAACCATATAGCCGTCTTTAGGCATAGGATTAATTTTCACATATATCCCATTGATTGATTGAAGAATAGATGTTGCTTCTTGTTGTATTTGTTCATTAGGGGGCCGTTTTTTTACAACGTCGTTGACTTCCACATCAAACAATTCCACTTGAGGAAGTCCTTGTGCAGAAGCTGTTGAAACAAATGATAATAATAGTGCGAAAGAAAGTAAGATCAACATTTTTTTCATCTTAATCACCTCTGTTATTAACTTTTCCCTCAAGATTTTTTTTACTCTTAATTGTGCATTTATTATTTTCTTTCCTATTGAATATTTGGAACATAGTTCGTTTAATTTATTAGTTAAATGAAAAAACCAATCTAAGATTTATACTCAGATTGGTTTTTTCTTCTTATGCTTGTAAAGATTTCGCTTGCATCTCGTACATTTGTTCGTATATGCCACCTGCTGCAATGAGCTCTTCGTGACTGCCTTGTTCTTTGATTTCACCTTTATCAAGCACCAAAATGCGGTCAGCATTTTTAATTGTAGACAGTCTATGAGCGATGATAAAAGTGGTTCTTCCTTGTTTTAGAACATTCATTGCGTTTTGAATAATCTCTTCCGTTTCTGTATCTATATTTGATGTTGCTTCATCGAGGATTAGGATCGCTGGATCGAAAGCGAGCGCCCGTGCAAACGAGATTAATTGTCTTTGACCGGAAGACAAAGTACTTCCTTTTTCAATTACCGGTTCATCTATCCCTTTTTCTAAATGTGATAGCACTCGATCAGCACCAACTGACTGAATCGCATGCTCCACTCTTTCTCTTGTAATATTAGGTTGATTTAAACTTACATTCGAAGCAATAGTCCCTGTAAAAAGATACGGGTCTTGTAAAACTATCCCCATATGTTCACGAATCGTTTGTCGTGGTATCGTCGTAATATCAACTCCATCAATATAAATTTTACCGATTGTTGGATCATAAAAGCGAAATAATAAGTTCATAATCGAGCTTTTTCCTGAACCTGTATGACCCACGAGCGCAATCGTTTCTCCCTTTTTGGCTTGGAATGAAATATCCTTTAAAACAAAATCAGGTTCTTTATATGCGAAGGATACTTGATCAAACACCACATGCCCTTTATATTTTGGTATCTTTTCATTAGATACCTTCTCACCTTTTAATGCTAAAACTTCAAATACACGATTCCCGGCTACAAGTGAACGCTCCATTTGCGAAAATTGATTCACAATATTTGTAATCGGATTAAAAAGTCTTGTTAAATAGTCAACAAACGCATATAGGGTTCCAGCTGTCACTATTTGTGTACCACTAAATGATTGTGTCCCAAAATAAATGATAAAACATGTAAATAACAGTAGCCTTAACGTATTTACAAGGTTATGAGAAGTCGCAGAATCAAGAATAATTAGCTTTCTCTCATATTGATAATGTTCTTCATTCATTTCATCAAACTCTTTCGTCATTTGTTTTTCTCGACGGAAAGCTTGAATAATAGTCATCCCTTGAATGGATTCATTGATCATTGCATTAATATCAGCAATTTTTGTTCGGATCACGTCATTATACTGTGAAGCATACTTTCTATATAGAATCATCCAAATATAAACGATTGGTATCATAACGAGTGCGATTAAAGCCATTTTCCAGTTCAAAATGAATAAGGCAATATAGACACCAGTTATAGAAATGGCACTCGTAGCAAAACTCGAAAGTACTTGCACAAATAAGTTTCTAATTGCCTCTGTATCATTTGTCACTCTTGCTACAATTTTACCAGATGGTAATTGATCAAAGAAACCAATTGGTAATGTTTGAATATGCTTGAATACATCTTTTCTTAATGCTTGAATAATTCTATTTGAACCCTTTTGTAATTGTAAATACATAAAATAACGGAAAATAGCCGTACAAATTGATAATGAGAAATATAGAATGAGTAAGTATAGAATTGGTGTAAAGTCAAATTGGCCGAGTGTCATATGATTATCAATGATATGTTTAGCAATAAAGGGGCCCGCTAGGTCAGTGAACACTGCAATGGATAGAAATAACAACCCGAGTAAAATGGTGCCTTTAAACCTTAGCGCATACGATAATAATTGTTTGCCTGTGCTCATGAATTTGCCCCCTCTAGCTGTTGGCGTACATACTGTTCTTTATACCAACCGTCTTCATTAATTAAATCATCATGTGTACCTACTTGTGTAATCACACCATTATCTAAAACAATAATTTGATCTGCGTGTTGAATACCTGATAAACGATGTGTTGTAATAATTGTCGTTTTTCCCGCTCTTTCGCTTTGAATATTGCTGATAATTGCAGACTCTGTTTTTGCATCTACAGCAGATAAGGAATCATCTAATATTAAAATATCAGGATCTTTAATTAATGCGCGAGCAATCGATACCCGCTGCTTTTGTCCCCCTGATAAGGAAACACCTTTTTCACCTACTAGCGTATTTAACCCGAGCGGAAGATAAGCTAAATCTTTTGTAAAAGCAGCCAAATCAATCGCTTTTTCTATTTCTTCGTCTGTGGCATCTTCTTTACCGAATAATATATTTTCTTTAATTGTTCGAGAAAAAAGCACGTGACTTTGCGGTACATAGCCAATCCAATCTAATACTTGTTCTTTCGTCTGTTGGGAAAGGTCGATATCATCAATAGATATTCCTCCTTCTCCTAAAGGATACTCCCTCAACAATTGGCGAATAAAGGTCGTTTTCCCTGCGCCTGTTTTACCCACAATTCCTAACGTTTCACCACTTCTTAAGCTTAAATTAATATTTGAGAGGTTAACGACTTTACTCGTAGGATATTGAAAGGTTAACTCTTGGAATTGTAAAATATGGGGCTTATCGACTGCTAAAGGTTTTGTTGGCGGCATGATATCCGCTTCATAATTTAATGTCTCTTGCACTCTGTCTAAAGAAGCGTTCCCTTGTTGCATCACATTGATTAACTCACCAATAGCAAAGATTGGCCAAACCGCTAATCCTAAATAAACATTAAAGGTAACTAGTTGCCCAACAGATAAGTCTCCATTAGCCACTAACACTGATCCATAACCGAGTGCGACAATATAACTAATACCAGTTCCAATTGTTGTGATTGGATTGAATAAAGCATTTATTTTGGCGGTATGCATATTTTTCTCAAAAACATCTTCACTCATATCAGCAAACCGTTGTTCATCTGCCTTCTCTTGCACATAGGCGCGAATAACTCTCACACCAGAGACTGATTCTAAAACACTATCATTCATCTCGCCAAAAGCATCTTGTGCTCTCATATACCTTTCATGGACAAGTTTGCCATAATATTGAATTAATATGGCCATAACTGGGACAGGTAACATGGCGAAAAAAGTAAGTTCCCACGAGATCATGAAGCCCATCGCTAAGATAATACCACCGAGAAAGAAAGTAGAGTCAATCAACGTCATAATCCCAAATCCTGCGGTTAACGAGACGGCATTCAAATCATTGGTCGCCCTGGCCATCAGATCTCCGGTGCGATTTTTTTCATAAAAAGTCGGTGTCATACGCAGAAATTGGCTCATTAATTTCCGCCGCATTAATCGTTGCAAGTTGACGGATCCTTCGAATAGACCGTATTGCCAAAAGAAATTTAACATATAGCTAAAAATAATAATACCTAAGAAGACCGCTACATACTGAATAAGTAAATCACGTGTCATTTCACCTTCTGTAATGTAATCAATAATGACCCCAATTAAGTACGGTGGAATAATTTCTAATACAGTAGCTAACATCAATAATAGAACGGCGATACCGTATTGCTTTTTGTATTTTTTAAAAAACCAACCGAGTTTCTTTAACACATCAAACATTTATTACACAACCTTTCCTCTCTTGCTGTCTGTTTCCTCTACCCACAACCTATACGCTGATTTTTTAATAGTAATATTCTTTGTTTTCTGTTCATCTTTAACATCCCCTTATCTTTATTCAACTATCTATTAGAAAAACTCGACTTGCACAGAAATTTACATGGCAAGTCTCTGTTTATCTCCCCTATTTTCTTCTCCAAAAAAAGAAAATGCGGTCCCCATAAAGAGGCCGCATTTCTCTTCTAAGGTATGAACGTGTTGCCATACCTCCATTCATTAAAAGAATAAAGCATTATCGAAAAAAAGGTAGGGACGAATATGAATTTGTTTTCATGAATGCCTTCACTCTTGCTTTCATCGTCCTTACCTCCTCTCATTTGTAAATAGCGTCTTTTGAATATTACCACTATTTTCATATTTGTGTCAATATGTTTTTTTCAAAGACATTCTTTTTGAATGCCTGTCTACTTCAACTGTTATGCCAAAAAAATCAGTTAATGTTTCACTCGTAAGTAACTCAGATGTATTTCCACTTTTAAATACCGTACCGTCTTTGATTAATAGAGATTTATTGAAAATAGGAATGATTTCTTCAATATGATGGGTAACGAAAATAATGGTCGGCGCTTCTTTTTGTTTTGAGATACGAGCAATTGAACCCAGCAGCTGTTCACGAGAAACAAAATCTAGTCCAGTTGTTGGTTCATCAAGAATGAGCAATTTTGGATGGGCCATTTGGGCACGAGCGATTAATATTTTTTGTTTCTCACCTTGAGAGCAAGTTTGATAAGTTTCATTCTGTAATTGGATTAAATGGAATTGCTCTAACCATTCATTTGCTTCTTCAATGTCATCCATTGAAGGTTCGTCATAAAGTCCGATAGATGCGTATTTCCCACTAACAATAATATCTTGTACTCGCTCGTATGGACGAATCTTCTCTTGAAAAGAAGAGGATACCCATCCAATGGATTGCCTTACTTGCTGTAAGTCTACTTTTCCGTATGTATGACCCAATACTGATATTTGTCCACTAGTTGGCCAAATATAGCCCATAATCATATTTAATAATGTGGTCTTTCCTGAACCATTTAAACCAAGCACTGCCCAATGATCCCCATTATTTACTTGCCAATTCATATTTTTTAGGATGAGCTCTTGATTTCTTGAACAGTAGACATTTTCTATTTGAAGCACTGTATCCATCTTTACCCTCCCTAAAAACTAAACTATATAATAAAAAAACAGAACGGTGCTTTTGGCTTTTGTCCGTCCTGTTTATGTAAATTATTCATTTCACTCATAAAAACTGTCAGGGATACCTGCGAATTTACGCTTATGATATAATAACGGTTCTTTTTTATTGCTTTCTATATCAATTACTTTTCCCACTAAAATACTGTGGTCGCCAGCTTCAATTGTGTCATGCATCTCGCATTGAAATACACCAGCGCAATCAGCAATAATTGGCAATCCATTGGCTGATTCAGACCAATCAGTATTTTTAAAACGATCAAGACCTTTTGAAGCAAATAATGAACAAACTTCTGCTTGATCATGAGCTAATACATGGACAGCAAATTTTTTCGTTTGCGTGAACTTCTCATAAGAAGATACTCTTTTATCAATTGACCACAATAATAACATTGGATCTAATGAAACAGAAGCGAATGAATTCACCGTTAAACCGATAGGAGTGCCTTCTTCGTCCATCATTGTGACAACAGTGACACCAGTAGGGTAATTACCCATGACTTCTTTAAATAAATCTGTTTTACTCATGATTCTTTCCCCTTTCATTCTCCTCATAATCCCCTAAAATTTGTACTTCTCTTTCTAGCTTCACACCAAAATTGGCAAAGACCTTTTCTTGTACAAGATGAATGAGCTGAATATAATCACTAGCAGTCGCTTCATTCATATTCACCATAAAACCTGCATGTTTCGTCGACACTTGCGCGCCCCCAACCGTTAAGCCCTGTAAGCCGCTATCTTGAATCAACTTCCCAGCGAAGTATCCCGGAGGTCGTTTAAAGACACTACCACAAGAAGGATACTCTAGTGGTTGTTTCGATTCTCTCGCAAAGGTAAATTCATCCATCTTTGCTTTTATGTCTGCTTGATTTCCTTTTTGTAGCGTGAATGTCGCTTCTAATACAATTAGCTTTTTCTTAGCAAATGCACTTGTACGGTAAGCAAAATCAAAGTCTTCTGGTGTTAGCGTTAATAACTCACCTTCCGTATTTAAAGCAATGACCTTTGTTAATACATTCGAGATTTCACCACCGTATGCCCCTGCATTCATAAATACCGCACCGCCTACACTTCCTGGGATCCCGCATGCGAACGCTAACCCATCTAGTCCGTGTTCATAAGCAGTACGAGAAACATGAATAATTTCAGCGCCACTACCTGCTGTTATTTGTTTTTCATTAACAGCAATATCATTAAAATGATTCAGGTTTAACACAATTCCAGGTAAACCATGATCACTAATAATGACATTTGCTCCTTTTCCAAGTAAGGTTAGAGGAATCTTTTTATCGAAGGCAAATTTTACAACCTTTTGTGCGTCTTCAGTATTTCTTGGCTGCACGAAAATTTCCGCCTCGCCACCAACCTGTATATATGTATGTTTTGACATCGGCTCTTGATGATAGATATCACTATTCGTTAATAGCTGACGTAATGTTTCTTTGATGTTCATTTTTTTACTCCAATCTGTTATGCTTTACAAAAAGTCAATGCATTTTTATACTGAAAGGTATAAAAATAAAATAACATGAAATCATGTATTTATCTAGTACTTTGTGAGACGAAAGAAAGTGTGATAACCATGGGTTTAATATTACTAGAAATTTGCGACATGAACCTCTTGTCAGAAGAAGCGTTGCAAGCACTATTAGAAAAATATCCCGAAGTAGCTGTTATGAGCTATGATTGTCAAAACTTATGTGGTCTTTGCAAAATGAGACCATATGCGCTCGTAAACGGACAAAGGATATTTGGAAAAGACTTGCCGGAATGCATTGAAAATATACGCATTAAAATAGAAGAGGAACTGGCATTGTTCGCATAATTCATTCGCACTGGAGCCTAATAAAGGCTCCAGTTTTTTATTTATTTTTTATAGTAATCCCAAATAGATCTTTAGCTAATTGTAAAAATTCAGCTGTTGTTACTTTTCTTTTCGTTATATTCCCCCCTACATTTAGGGTATAGGAACTTTCTGTCAACGTAATCGTTTCATATTCTCTAATAGATGTGAATAGATAACCCTTATTAAAAGGTGAGGATTCACTATGGATAATGGTGTCTTGTATGGTCGTTAATTCATCTTCTGATTGTATAGTGTTTGCCAAAGAGAATTTATACCCTGTTTTCCAATCATGTACACCGTTTTTTTTCATATTTAAAATATATTCATCGTTATTGTATGTGATTCTAAAAAAACCGTTCGCTGATTTGACTTCTTCACCGTCTAACGGTACAGCTTTTAAAGGTAAATTATTGCCAAAACCTGTATCTACTAAGAAAGGTTTATTTTCTTTAGTGAGAATGATACATACATGCGTGTCCCCAGTACTTGACCATGTTTGTTTACTGTGATCATAGACATTCCCTTTTACTAATTTTACATCTAATCCTTCATCTTTTAATACATAAAAAAGCAAAGGGTTCAAATGATAACAAACACCACCAAATCCATTGATTAAACAAGTTTCTTCAATTAATTCTTTTGTAATAGGTGTTGTGCTTCTCGCCATAATACTCGTGTTTTCAAACGGGAAGATATTTGTTGTTTTTCTTAGAACTTCGTCCAAATTATTAAATGTAATCTTTTCTTGAAAATGAATTTTCTCTTTGAACTTCATTGTCAAGTCTGTCATTGTTCATCATCCTTTGGTATAACTTCACTCTACTATAACACGCTTCGCCTATCTCATAAATGAATCTGCATAAAATTGGCGAGCACAAGGTATCTTTCTGATTCTTTCAATTACTGAGGAGTATTTAATAAGAAAAAATTAATCATCCCACCTATCACAGATTGCCTACTATTTTATTCCTTAAAAAACCAAACACATGAAACACAAATCACTTTGAATAAACCTTACATAATAAAGAGACAAACCGCTGACAATATAAGCAACAAAGATAGGAGGACTTCATTATGTTATCTGCTGAACAACTACATCATTTTAAAAAATTGTTAACACAATCTTTAAACGAAAATGAACAACAAATAGAGCAAAATCATCATTTCGGACTCCATGAGGAACAAAATAATGTTGGTTTTTCAGGCGAATTATCTAATTACGATAATCATCCAGCTGATTCTGCGACTGAATTATACGAAAGAGAAAAGGACCTAGCCATAGACGATCATTATAGAGATGAAGTTGATGAAATTCGCACAGCTCTTACTGCTATAGAAAAAGGAACTTATGGAGTGTGTCAAGTTTGTCAAAAAGAGATTCCCGTAAGCCGACTTGAGGCATTGCCAACAGCAACAACTTGCATTGAACATAGTCAACAGCAGAACTTAAATGAGTACAGACCAATAGAAGAAGAAGTCATTAATGCCGATGTCGAGGTACCACATGATGATAATAACGGTTTTGATGAAGAAGATAGCTGGCAATCTGTTGCAAAATGGGGGAATTCAGATGGACCGTCAGATTTATACGATGCCCCAACAGATTATGAAAAAATGTATCTTAATTCCGGTGAAAATGTTGGCTATACAGAAGAGTTCGAGAATAGTGTGGGAACGGATATCGATGGCAAAAACATTCAAATTTTTGACACTAAACAGTTACGTGCTTATGAAGAAGCACTTGATGAAGAAGGCATTATGACCACTTTCGGTGATTTAAAAGCTTATGAAGAAGAACCTTATGTAGAAAACAAAGAAGATGAGCAATAATAAAAAGCGAGACTATAGCGTCTCGCTTTTTATTATTCACTGCTTTACTTCTCTTCTTTGGCGAGATCGATCATCATGACAATTAACACGAGTAATTGAATCAAGACATCGGCTTCGATCGGAATCATCCTCCTCCATAAATGGTGAAGTTCATTCCTCCGGTTTATCTAAGAAGTAAAGACTTACGTTTCCCTTACTCCATCTATATGCAGAAGCGTCTTCATTATGTCTCCATTTACTAGTAACCAGTGAAGATATACGTTAAACTAAAAAGGATTATATACATAGGTGGGGAGAGTAAATGACATTAAAGGAAATTGAAAACCAATTAGCAGAGTTAAAAATGGACTATATGCGCTTACAAGATGATATCGAAAAGTTAGAGTCATTTGGACGTTCAGTTGAGAAACAAGAATTACGAATGAAAGAAATTGAAGAAGAACTACAAAGGCTTAATCATTTAAAAGCTGAGCTTGAGAAATAATACGCTGACTGCAGGTGTGAAACGGCCTGTTGATTTGCCGCCGGGTCTATATAGTGATAATGAAGGCTTCCCCCAATTAATTTGGGGGATGTTTCCTGAGATGATGAACACATGACTTGCACTAAAAAATAATCTTATTTTCATATTTTTGCCTTCACATTCTATTTAACAGAGTGTCAACAGAACGCTGATTTGATATCTTGTGACAGCAATCTTATAATGAGAAACTTTGTGGTTGTAAAAGGATAGTAGAAAAAAACCACTTCTTGCCCTTCCGATTGGATTTCTAACAAAGACAAAAAATAGGGGTGTTAATCGAAACCTGCTCATTAAATTTAGTTACCCTTATAACGAATATAGAAAGCTCGCAATTAGAAGAAGTTCAAATACATAACGGTCTAATCGGTTATTATGCGTAACACCGTAACTTTTCTACAAGATGATGTTGCTATTGATACCGTATAAGTTAACTAAAAAGGTGGATGAGGATGAGCATTCTCTGTGGAATCAAGTGATTAATGAGGCAAGCTAAGGAGGCATTACCAATGTCTAAAGGAATGATTCATCATATAGAATTGTATGTGTCAGAACTTTCAAGTAGTGTAGCTTTTTGGGATGCATTACTAACAGAGCTGGGTTACAGTCGTTTTCAAACATGGAAGTACGGACAAAGTTGGAAAATAGAGAACAGTTATTTAGTCATTGTACAAGCAGAAGAGAAATATTTAGACATTCCCTATCATCGTTGTCGTGTTGGCCTTAATCATTTAGCTTTTCATGCACAGTCACGAGAGCAGGTTGATGTGATTACAGAAAAATTAAGAGAAAATCATGTTACAATTCTCTATGAAGATAAGCACCCCTTCGCTGGTGGTACAGGGCATTATGCTGTTTATTTTGAAGATCCAGACCGGATGAAGGTTGAAATTGTTGCACCCGCAACATAGTTTCATCGTCATTCTCCACCATTTAAATACTTGTTATCACCCATCATCACATTTTTATCTTCTCTCATATTTACATTAGTAGGAGGCAAATATGGATGATGCCTCCTTTTTCTATCAATCCAAAAAGCTATACTACATAAAAAAACAATGATAAAAAAGAGCACCCACATTTATATCATCACCACGCTTTTAATCAATCCTTTTTTGTCTAATCCATTTGGTTGCCACCCACTTTTCTCCTCTTTGTACCGGTAAACTTGAATGTAATGATTTGCGATCGACTTCACCTAGAGAATTACTATAGTGAAAAAAGACAGCAGATCCTTTCTTAGGGGTAAATGAAGCATTAATCTTTGGAAATATCGTTTCACCGCCTGATTCGACATCATTCAAATAGATTAGCATCGTCGCTATTCTTTGCCCGCCTTTACGATTGTCTACACGGTTTTCCGGAAAAAAATCAAAGTGAGACTTATATTCATCACCGACTTCATAATGCAATACTTGCAAACCTTCCCCATTTTCAATTGGATAAGAGGTCAGCAAACTGATTCGTTTTTCAATTCGAGCAATAAAATCATCTTCTTGAAGCTTAAAATACATCCCTTTGCTCGTTCTACCAGCAGCGGCTTTTTCTGCTCCAGAATTCGCATCTATGACTTTAGATGGCTGAAGGCGGCTTTTCGCCCGTTCAATGAGAAAATCACATTCCTCATCTGATAATACATGGTCTAGTTGGATAATCGTTGGTTTTATAAAGTTTGAGCGAACAAACACCATTTGATTATCTACCACAATGGTATGAGGTTGTTCATTTAAATAGACAGGTTCATATTGATAAGTTGAGGCACCTTTAATATCTGAACTGGCAAACGCAATTTCAAACATTGTCTCATAGGCAAACCTAGCATCAAATCCTTTTTTAATCAGACCATTCGTAATAGCTAATGGACTTACTCCTTGTTTTAATGTATCAATAATCCAATCTTGTAGTTCATTTGAAATAGTTTTCATTTTTTCCAAAACAGACGTCAACTCCTCCCCTATTTTGACAATATGTTTTGTTGAGACTGAACAATCTTCATTAGTTGCTCTGAAGAATAAATACAAACACCTTGTTTCTCCATATCAGTGATACATTTCATTGCTTGAGCAACATGCTTGGCTTCAATGGCATATTTCATTTTTTTCTCGTCATTCAATAATGGCGACAAAAGTTGATACAGCTTTTTACCCGCAAGTTCCCCTCTACGCTTTTCTAATCGTTCTCCCATTAACAATGAAGGCCTTACAATCGATAATGCAGGTAATGACAATGTTTTTAGTTTATCTTCTAGTAAGCCCTTAATCCTTGGATAGAACAATTTAGAACGAGCATTTGCATTGATAGAACTTATAATGACAAAATGTTCAACCTCATGACTCTTCGCTAACTTTGCCATCGTATAAGGATAATCTACATCTACTTTAATCATTTTCTCTTTTGTTTTTGCTTTTTTAATGGTCGTTCCTAAACAGCAATAAACGTGATCAACACAAAAATGTTCGGCATATTCTTCTAAATAATCAAAGTCAATGACTAATTCAATCAATTTTTCATGTTTCATATGAAGCGGTGTTCTAACAATAGCAATCACTTTCTCATACGAATCTTGTAGTAATAATTTTAATAATTCTTGCCCAACTAGGCCTGTTGCACCTGCTATCAGCGCAGTCTTTCCCATCTTTAAACCATCCTTCTATATTTTTTCCTTTCATTCTATGATACATGGAAACGGGTACAGATAAAAACAAAAAGTTTGAATTATTGTGCATTTATTGTTTTTTTCTAGTCACGAAGCTTTTCTTTTTGCAAAAATTACATCATATGCCATAATATGACCATAACATTAAAGGAGGTACTACATGAATACAATTACTTTAAACAATGGAGTAGAAATGCCCCAACTTGGCTTTGGTGTTTGGCAAGTGCAAAATGAGGAAGCAACCGCTGCTGTGCAAACAGCCATTGAAGTTGGGTATCGTTCCATTGATACAGCGATGATTTATCAAAATGAAGAAGGTGTCGGCAAAGCCATTAAAAACGCTGGTATTGCTAGAGAAGATCTATTCATTACGACAAAAGTTTGGAATACGGATCAAGGATATGAACAGACATTAAAAGCGTTTGACGAAAGTCTAGAAAAGTTAGGATTAGATTATGTTGATTTGTACTTGGTTCATTGGCCAACACCACAATTCGATACTTATGTAGATACATATAAAGCACTAGAGAAATTATATAAAGATGGTCGTGTAAAAGCGATCGGCGTCTGCAATTTTCATATTGAACATTTAGAACGTATATTAAATGAGTGTTCAGTCAAACCTGTCTTAAATCAAGTAGAATGTCACCCCTATTTATCACAAAACGAATTGAAGGAATTTTGTAACAAACATGATATTTATGTTGAGGCATGGAGCCCTTTACAACAAGGCGGGGAAGTATTACAACTTGATTCAATTAAAGAAATAGCCAACTCAGTAGGAAAAACACCTGCCCAAGTAGTTCTTCGTTGGCATTTGCAGAACGATACAATTGTTATTCCTAAGTCAGTTACTCCTTCTAGAATTAAAGAAAACTTCGATGTCTTTGATTTTGAGCTTTCGCAAGCACAAATGGAAACCATTAATAAACTTAATCGCAATGAAAGAAAAGGCCCAGATCCATCGGATATGAATGTTCGCTAATATTCTTTCATCAATAGGATAAAGAGGTAAGTGCTATAATATTCTTATATTTGCACCTCCCTCTTTTTTTATTACCTAAAGGCGTCATTAATATTATATAGGGCTATATCAATATCTAATTCCTCGCCAATTACAAGCTTTGCTAATTGCGCACCTAAATACGGACCAGATGTTAATCCAGATGCTCCTAAGCCATTGGCAGCATATAGTTTCTCGTACCCAGGAACTTGACCTATAACGGGTAAAAAACCAGGTGTAAACGGTCTAAATCCCACTTTTGTCTCAACAAGAGTGGCCGCTTGTAAACCAGGTGCCACAGTCAACGCTTTAGATAATACTTCAAGCACGCCCCCCGCTGTCACATTCGTATTAAACGGATGTTCATCCTCATGTGTCGCACCAACAACGACTTTACCATCTTCAAAAGAGAGTAAATAATGATTTGTTGGCGGCTGAACCACAGACCATTCAGATGTGTCTGCATCAGGTACGTGAAGATGGGCAATTTGTGCTTTTTGAGCACTAACTTGAAAGTTGAGCCCTATTGGCTCTAATAATTCCCTTGCCCAAACGCCGGCGGTTACGATGATTTTATCTGCATGTAATAGCTCTCCATTCACCTTTACCCCTTCTAGTTGACCATTTTCACCTACTAATAAAGCTTCACCATGAATGATATCTGCGCCATATAGTTCGGCGGCTTTTAGCAGTGCCTTCCTAAGTTTACGCCCATCTACTCTAGCCGCTCCACTCACATATACTGATTGAAAATCGTGCGACAGTGGCGGAAAGGCGTCTCTCGTTTTTTCTTGATTATAATTTTTGATTTCACCGATTTCTGGTGCATCTTCTCGCCTTTTTATCGCCCTATCTATCATCTTTTCAAGTTTTGTTTCGTCGTGATGTAAACTAATCGCACCTACTTTTTTATAACCGGTGTCTTGATCAGTTTCCGCTTCAAGTGCTGGAATTAATTGTTGATAATACTTCGCTCCCCCTTTAGCAAGCTGATACCACGCTTTGTTTCGACGTTGTGACAACCATGGGCAGACGATACCCGCAGCTGCTTCTGTCGCTTGCCCTGCATCTTGCCGATCGATTACTGTCACCTTAAAACCAGCTTTCGCTAAATGGTAAGCAGTAGATGCACCTAGTATGCCTGCTCCAATCACTATCATTTGTTGCATATTTTTTCCTCCATCATGGATAAAAGACGAAAGGCAATATGCTTTCCGTCTTTTTTCTTTCTAGCTTAAGCTTGCGAACTCTTCCACAAGCTCTTCAAACGTTTGTAACGCTTCGTCAATCGGTTTTGACGTCGTTAAATCCACGCCCGTATTTTTTAATAAGGCTAATGGAAATTCTGAACTTCCGCTTTTTAGAAACTCAAGATAAGTCTTTAATGTTTCCTCATCGCCATTATAAATCTTCGTTGCTAATTGAATGGCTGAAGCATAACCTGTCGCATATTTATATACGTAAAATGGTCGATAAAAATGCGGAATTCTTGACCAACCATATTTTACCTCTTCATCTAATACAAGGCTTTCCCCATGATAATCTTTAAATAGCTGTTCATAAATGCCATTAAACACTTCTGTATTTAACGTTTTACCTTCTTCTGCTAATTGATGCGTTTTCCATTCAAATTCACTGAACATGACTTGTGTAAAGAATGTGCCTTTAAACTGATCAATAAAATGATTAAGTAAATGTCGTTTGACGTCTTCATTGGTTTCGTGATCAAGTAAATATTTTATTAAAAGTACCTCATTTACAGTTGATGCAACTTCAGCGACGAAAATACTGTAGCCTGCCGTAATTTGCGGCTGATGCTGGGCACTCCATTTACTATGAACACCGTGGCCACATTCATGCGCAAGTGTAAACATACTATCAAGATCATCACGATGATTTAAAAGAATATAAGGGTGTACACCATATACGCCCATATTATAAGCACCCGAGCGCTTTCCTTTCGTTTCTCTTACATCAATATAACGATGTTCTTTAAACGATTGCAATGTAGAAATATACTCTTCCCCTAGTGGCGCTAACGCTTTACACATCGTCGCAAATGCCTCTTCATATGGAATCTGCATATCGACATCTTTCACAAGCTGGGCACTTAAATCATATTGTCTTAATTCATCTAACTGCAATAACTCTTTTCTTAATGCTGTATATTTGTGCATCGTTTGCAAATGGTCTCTTGTGGACTGAATTAGATTATGGTAAACCTCTTTCGGAACATTATCACCAAATAATGCTTTTTCTAATGCAGAAGGATACTGCCTTATTCTTGTGGTTGTAACATTATTCTTGATTGCCGCTGATAAAGTCGAGCCGATTGTATTTTTAAGTTGTACATAAGGCTTATAATACGCCTTATACGCTTCTTTCCGCTTTTCTCGATCATCACTTTCAATTAATTTCGCATACATTCCTCGTGTAAGTTCTACTTTTTCACCATTATCTTTTGTTACGAGTCCAAACTCAATATCAGCATTATTAATCATATTATATGTATTTGATGGTGCAGAAAGCGATTCACCGAGTTGTGATAATAAACTTTCTTGCTCAGTTGAGAGCACATGCGCTTTATAACGAAACGATTCGAGTAAGTCTTCTTCAAAATATTGCAGCCCTTCTTCTTCTTTAATATAAGCTTTTAATGTCGCTTCATCTAAGCTAAGTAAAAACGGCATAAAGAAAGAAGTTGCACTACTCACTTTTACACTTAGTTGTTTCGATTGATCTAATAAACTTTGAGCACGACTATCCCTTGTATCAACATCTGATTGTAACATCGCATAAGCATAGACTTTACCAAACAAATAAGATAAATCTTCCTGCTTCTTCAGAAATTGAAATAAACTTTGCCCATCGCTTATTTCCCCCTCGAACCCAGCTAACTCCTGCGCTAATGACTGAATGGAATCATAATCCTTTTGCCACTCAGACTCCTCACTATAAATATCAGTGACATTCCAAGTTTCTTCTACGGGAATCTCTTTTCGACTAGAATAGGCCGTCATAATTTTTAACACTCCTTAAATAGTTCATTTTTTTGCTCATATGCGTTATATTAACTAAATATATTCTATTTCGCCATTCTTAAACCTTTTTATAGTAATTAATAATGGAAAAAAGGAAAGGAGATCCAATCATGGCTATTACATTACCTCATATCGAGGATGCGAATCAAACTAATTATCTCCCACCTCAAGGTGAGATTCAACCGTTTGAATCTGAAGAAGAATACGAAACTAAGTTAAAAGAATGGAAGCTGCCTGCCAAGAAAGCGTTTTGGTTTAAACAAAAAACCCATCAACGCAAAGTAGAAATTGTCGGCTATCAAGCATACGGTGAAGAAGATGATCATTACACCATTGTAATCAAGTTCCAAGATGGAAAACTAAGTTGCATTCATCCCGCTTATTTAAAAGAAATGCAAGCGGGCAACTTTGGTAAAGAAGCTTTTGATGCTGCTGGACAACCGAACACCGCACAAATAGAAGAAAAACAGGCCGACGAAAAAACAAAAGAGCAAGCGCCAACACCGCCGAAAACCACAGCTACAAAAACAAAAACAAAGAAAAAAGAAGCAGCTAAAAAAATCCAACTTCCTGAAGATAAGGTGGCTTTCTCAGCAATTGTGAAGCAATTTGCGCTAAGCTATAATCATTTCACTGAGGACCATGATGAAGTCATTGTGCTCGATGAGGTTGTAATTCATCAAGACGACCCTTTACCAATTGGACTAGCTTGGTGCAGTCACTCTAAAACATTAAAAAAACAAGAATTAGCTATCGGAAACAAACTTTCCTTTAATGGCAAAATCGTCAAAAAGAAATTACCAAAAGCCCAAGACGATGTCGATGAAGAGCATAAAGCAGAAGAAGCAGTTCCTTATAAAATAAACAATCCTTCAAAAATTGAAAAACAATAACAAACAGAGTGAGGCCATTCCTCACTCTGTTTTGTTCTACTTTAAGATACGCAAGTAATCTTTCGTAACAAATGGGTACTGATTCGACAAATAGTTCCTCAGCCATCATTCATGCATGTAGTTAAACTATATCTATTTAACTGCCTATCTAGCTTGTTTAAAATGTCTTCCTGTTTTGAATCCTAACCTCTTTACACATCATCGAGTTGTGTGATAATAATCAAGTTTATTCAAGGTTTACGCAAAGAATGAGCGACCGTGACTTCCTCAATACAACTTTTAGGACGTCCTTTAGACAAAAAAAGCACCTCTACAAAAATATAGAGATGCTTACGTATCGAATTAGAATTGAGCAGCAGCTTTAGCTACGTTTTGTAATCCTTCTTCAATAATATCTTGTGTACGATCTGGGTATTGGTTATGTCCTTCAATCACAACTTCTGAAGGAGAAGTAATGCCCCAAAGGCTGATAATTGTTTTTACTAAGTTAACTGCCATTTCGCCAGCAGCCATACCTTCTAGTGAATAATCAGAACCTCTAGCGTTTAAAAGCATCACTTTCTTGTCGCCAGCAAATCCTACTGGACCTTCAGCAGTATATTTAAACATTTTACCTGCTTGAGCTAAGTAAGAAACATAGCTGATCAATGGAGCTGGTACAGTTGAATTCCAAAGTGGGAATGCGAAAACGATTTTATCAGCATCAAAGAACTGATTTAAATACTTCTCAACTAACGCCGCACCCTTTTCTTCTGCAGCAGTTAATTCCAACCCTTGGTTCTTTTTAAAAGTACCATTGATTGCATCATTACCATAGTAAGGCATGTTTTCTTCAAAAAGATTCAATTCCGTAATATCATCTGATGGATTTGATTCTTTATATGATTGTAAAAATGCATGATACATTTTTACAGAAATTCCAGCTTCAACTGGACGATCACTTGCGTTTACAAATAGAACTTTTGCCATTATGTGAAGACCTCCGAATGTCGTAATAATTTATCCGAAATACACTAAAATGAAATATCTCGAACCAAAAGTAATTTTAGTATATTAATAGTATCTTGTCAATGGAATAAGTTCTCTTTAACTACACTTATGATATATTTTAGGTCTAAAGGAATAACTGAAGTAAATCTCGAGCTGACTTTTCTGGATTTTTAGATTTACTAATTGCTGAGACAACAGAAACACCTGCTAACCCTCGATTTTTAAGCATTTTTATGTTTTCTAGTTGAATACCACCAATAGCGACAGCAGGAATATCAATCGCTCCAATGATTTCCTCGAGCATACCTGGTGCTATTAAATCAGCATCAGATTTAGAAGTTGTCGGAAACACCGAACCTATTCCAACATAATTTGCTCCTTGTTCTTGAGCAAGTTTCGCTTCTTCCACATTAGATACAGAGATACCAACTACCATATCATCAGGAACAACCTTTCTAACGACGGCACATGGCAGATCATCTTGTCCCACATGCACACCTGCTGCACCTACCGCTAAAGCGATGTCTACTCTATCATTAATAATCAGTGGAATATCCAATGGCTTTAATATAGATTGTAATGTTTTCGCCTTTTCATAAAAGAGTTGACCATCCGCTGTCTTCTCTCTTAATTGAACGATGGTCACACCACCTTTTACACCACTTCGAACAATATCATATAATTCATTGTTTGCTATTTTATCATCTGTGACTAAATATAAACGGTAATCCATTAGTTTTGCCTCACTCCATCTAGCCAAGTGGCTGCATTCATTGTACTAATCGTATCCATTAGCTTCACTCGAAATGAACCTAACCCTTCACCGGCATGTAAGCTCTTTGCTGCGATTTCCCCTGCTAGACTCATAGTAGCCATACCAATAACAGCACCGTCAAACCAATTTTCTGAAACAGCAGCAGCAGTTGCTACTAATGAAGCTGTCATGCAGCCAGTTCCAGTTACCTTCGTCAAAAGGGAATCTCCATTATCAATCACAACGAATTGTCTACCATCTGTAATGACGTCTTCTTTCCCACTAATAACAATGAGACAGTTTAGAACTTCGGCTGCCTCCTTTGCGAGTGCTTCAGGTGCCATTTCAATTGCCCCTGCATCAACACCACGCGTTTTAGTATTCTTACCAATAAGAGCTGAAATTTCAGAAGCATTGCCACGAATAATGGACACTTTTATTGTGCTAATTAACTCTTTTGCCTTATTTGTGCGATAAGTGGTTGCACCAACACCCACTGGATCAAATATTACTGGAATTCCTTTTTGATTGGCAGTTTGTCCAGCTTTAATCATCGCCGCAAACATTGCATCATTAATAGTACCAAAATTAATTACGAGCCCATCTGCCATCATAGCCATTTCTTCTACTTCTAAAAGTTGTGTGGCCATAACAGGTGAACCGCCCATTGCTAGGGTCACATTGGCACAATCATTAATAGTTACTGTATTTGTTAAATGATGAATGAGTGGGGTATGTTCTTTTAACTGCTGAAAGATTCTCTCAACTGCTTCACTTGAAATCGTCATTATCTTTCCTCCACCTTTGCTTTGTTGTATAACTCATAAAAATGATTTGTCGGACCATGCCCATGACCGAGTGCTAGACTATGCTCAATCGCTATAGAAATATAATTCTTCGCAGACTGTATGGCCTCAATAAGTTCTTCTCCTTTTGCTAACCCGGCAGCAATGGCAGATGAGAGAGTGCAACCTGTACCATGGGTGTTTTTTGTCTCTACTCTTCGACCATTAAACCAGTTGAAACTTTGACCATCCCATAATAAGTCATTCGGTTCTCCTTCTAAATGTCCACCTTTTAATAAGACGGCTTTTGGCCCTAATTCATATAACTTTTTACAAGCTTGCTCCATGTCTTCAACCGTGCGAATCGTCATACCCGAAAGTACTTCAGCTTCAGGAATGTTTGGCGTAATTACAGTCGCAAGTGGTAACATCTTCGCTTTTAATGCCTCAATAGCTTGTTCCTTTAAAAGATGATGTCCACCTTTCGAAACCATAACAGGATCTAACACAATCACTTTTGGACTATAATGATTTAAACGGTCTGCGACGATTTTTACAGTCTCACTAGATGACAACATCCCGATTTTGACAGCATCAACTTGGATATCATCAAACACAGCTTCTATTTGGTCTTTTATAATATTGATTTCAATATCCTGTACCGAACGTACCTCTACTGTATTTTGAGCGGTAATCGCCGTAATGACGGACATGCCGAACACACCATTGGCGGAAAAAGTTTTAAGATCTGCTTGAATCCCAGCTCCTCCTCCTGAATCAGAACCTGCGATCGTTAATGCTGTTTTCATTGATGTAACCTCCAATAGCTTTATTCTTTATTAATACTCTTAATAAACCATATCCTAAAATTGCTCCAGTAAACGAGCTCACCATAAATGCTGGTAGAAATCCGAAAAGGGTGGCTTCTTGTCCTAAAAGTAATGTACTAATCGGATAAGTCGCTACTGCCCCTATCATTCCCGTTCCAACGACTTCACCTAGTGCTGAGAAGCCAATTTTTTTCGTTTTTTGATAAAGGAACCCTGCAAGTAATGCGCCAATCATACTCCCGGGGTAGGCAAAAACACTTCCTGTCCCCATCATATTTCTCAATGTAGATGAAAGAAACGCTTGACTAACGGCATACCATGGTCCAAGAAGTACAGCAGATAATACATTCGCCAAGTGCTGAATCGGAAAAATTTTCGCTATTCCAATCGGAATAAAAATGAGACTACTCGACACAGTAGTGATGGCTGCAATCGTTGCCGTCATCGTCATTTTATGGATTTTATTCATAGACCTTTCCTCCTTTCGATAAAAATAAAAAAGCCGCTAGTTTGTATAAGCGGCTTTGGTCATCATGATATGTATGACGTCACTCGCTTCCCTACGCTAGTATTAACTAAATCAGGTTCAAAGGGTTCATCTCAGCCAAGTATTTGGCACCCCTAGCATTTATTCATATATAAAAAAATCCTCTACTTCCAAAAGGAAGCGAGGACGACTACATCGACACACTTCCCTCCACTGGTACAAACCAGATCAGGTTCAAAGGGTTTTGAACGGCATTCAATCTCAGCCTCTATGTGAAGGCACCCCCAGTGAAAACTTATAATATATGATGTCAATATAACATGAAATGATAGAAATGAAAATAAAAAACATGGGATAGAAACGATGTTGCGACATAAAACGTTATGATATGATATTTATATAACATTCGGGAGGACAGTCTATGGAAGATAAGAGTATTGTACTTATTGGGTTTATGGGGGTCGGAAAGACATCCATAGGAACGGAATTAGCTAAGAAATTACAGTGGGGTTTAATCGACACGGATGAACGCATTGAACAACAGTTCAAGATGTCAACTTCAAAAATTTTCCTTGATCATGGTGAAGAAGTTTTTCGAAAAGCTGAAAGCGAGTTGATTGAACAACTATCTGCCGAAGAAAAACAGATTCTTTCATTAGGCGGCGGTGCCTTTTTAAACAGTAAGAACCGCGAAATATGTTTACAAAACAGTACCGTTGTCCTTATCGAGCTCTCATGGGAAAAGTGGCTTGACCGATACCCATTGATTAAAGATACAAGACCGAAATTAAATGGTCTTTCTACTGATGAAATGTATCATCTATACAAAGAAAGACAAGCTCATTATCAACCATATCATCTAAAAATCAATGTTGACGGGAAAACAGCTGAAGAAGCTGCTGAATTGATTATTAGTGGGATAAGATAAAGCTAGTAATGATTATGGTTATGGTTCATTAGGATGTTTCTTCTACTATCTAAGTATTTCGCATTATCCTAAACGAATTTATGAAAGCCGGGCACTCCCTTGCTCGGCTTTCATTTGTGTTTGGTTCTTAATAAATTGCTAAATAACTCCTTTTTGCGGGGCGTTTATCTCTGGTTTTCCTTCTGAGTGACTTGCTAAACCCTTTTGCGGGGCGCTCATCTCTGATTTTCTTTTCGAGTGATTTGCTAATCCCTTTTGCGGGGCGCTCATCTCTGGTTTTCCTTCTGAGGGACTTGCTATCCCCTTTTGCGGGGCGCTCATCTTTAGTTTCCTTTCTGAGGGACTTGCTATCCCCTTTTGCGGGGCGCTCATCTCTGGTTTTCTTTCTGAGGGACTTACTAACCCCTTTTGCGGAGCGCTCATCTTTAGTTTCCTTTCTGAGGGACTTGCTAATCCCTTTTGCGGAGCGCTCATCTCTGGTTTTCTTTCTGAGGGACTTACTAACCCCTTTTGCGGAGCGCTCATCTCTGGTTTTCTTTCTGAGGGACTTACTAACCCCTTTTGCGGAGCGCTCATCTTTAGTTTCCTTTCTGAGGGACTTGCTAAACCCTTTTGCGGGGCGCTCATCTTTAGTTTCCTTTCTGAGGGACTTGCTAAACCCTTTTGCGAGGCGCTCATCTCTGATTTTCCTTCTGAGGGACTTGCTAAACCCTTTTGCGGGGCGCTCAGCTCTGGTTTTCCTTCTGAGTGACTTATTAAACACTTTTGCGAGGCGCTCATCTCTGGTTTCCTTTCTGAGGGACTTGCTATCCCCTTTTGCGAGGCGCTCATCTCTGGTTTACCTTCTGAGGGACTTGCTATCCCCTTTTGCGAGGCGCTCATCTCTGGCTTTCTTTCCGAGGGACTTGCTATTCCCTTTTTGCGATGTCATCTAGATTTTTTCTTTTATTTTGTGCACAAAGTTCTTTGTTCAACTTATAACTGCTTACTAGTAGATTGAACCCATCAGAATACCGATCAATCTATACGGTACTGTTACTTCACTTCATTACTAAATAATTCAACTATTTCTTCTTTTTTAAAACCCATTAATGATAATAAAAATAATTTCCACCACCATTAAGTGTATATTTCTCTTGTAAGAATCGTTGTATTGCGGAACTACTGATTGCTCCTCCACACCAATCATAAATCGCCGTCTTTGTTACTTTTTCTGATGGAAAAAGAATAATAAAGTCATTGATTGCTTCACTTAATGCATCATAAGATGAAATGTTCCTCCTACATTTTGAGCAATGAAATTTGCGCAAACTCGCTCGCCTCATCTGCCCACTGCACTCTCGACAAACCACTCCTTTTACCAAATCCTCCGTACAATAATCGATTTTTCTAGCATAATTCATTTCTTCTTTATGATGACTCAAAAAAGTGTGAACAATTTTTGTATGAAATGGAGAGTGTTGAATGTCTATTTGATTTAGTTCTCTTAATAATCGTGGAATTTGCGGTGGAAAAATAACATTTTGTTTCTTTGTACGGTCATATAACATAAACTCGGGATGAACAAAAACAAGTAGATAATCAAATGCAATGTTTAATTCGTGCTTAGTAAGGAATTGGTGTAGGAGGGTTTCATTTCTTTGGATTTGTAAAAGGGGATTTTTAATTTCCTTGTTTGTTGGTGAATACCATTTAGTGTCCTGAACCAAAAAATCACCACTATAATTTTTCACTTCGAAAGCAATGAGTTTGTGGGGAGTTAAACAGAGTGCATCAATTTGGAAGGATGTATGATTAATTTCTAGCAATACATCATAAAGAATGGGGAATTTTGGTGAAAGTTGCTGCAAATCATCTCGCCATTTACTTTCTCCTTCATATCCTTTTTCTAACATTTTGAGATATTGTTCATTCTCAGGGGACAATTTTGATCTAAGATGGAGCACGCGTAATAATCGGAGTTGATAAGAGGGATTGAGTGGTTTTAGGTCTGGCAAATTCCTTCATCCTTTCTTTTTACTCTATTATAACGAATTTTTAACATAAAAAAATACCAATATATATAACTTCTCTAAAAGAAAGTACAAATTTGCTTGTTAAAAAGTGTAAAACCCTTTTGTGATTTTAATATATGCAGTCATTCCATTTTTTCACTAAGTCCATCACTTCGACTTTATTCTTTCAGTTTTTGTCCACTTTTACTGCTACCCACATTTCTAGCCTAACCCTTTTAAAAAACCACTTACCATCAATGGCAAGTGGTTCTTTCTCTTCTATTAAATTGCTGTCGTAACAGCTTTTTCTTCGTCCACCTTCACGATCCAACCAAATTTATCTTCTACTTTTCCTTTTTGGATTCCTGTTAGCGTTTCGTAAAGTTTGCCGGCGATTTCACCTGTTTGTCCGCCACCAATGGTCAGTTTTTCGTTATTCCAGAATAGTTCTCCGACTGGTGAAATGACCGCTGCAGTACCCGTTCCGAATGCTTCTTCTAGCGTGCCATTTTTTTGCGCTTCATAGATCTCATCGATTGAGATACGACGCTCAGATAAAGGAATACCCCAGTCTTTAATGAGTTCAATAACAGAGTTTCTTGTAACGCCTTCTAAAATGCTTCCGTTCAATTCAGGTGTAACGACTTCACCGTTAATTTTAAAGAAAATATTCATGCTTCCTACTTCTTCCACATATTTATTTTCCTTGCCATCTAACCAAAGTACTTGTGAATATCCTTCCTGTTCTGCTACTTCTTGTGCTTTTAGGCTAGCAGCATAGTTTCCTCCTGTTTTAGCATTACCCGTTCCACCTTTGACTGCACGAACATATTCGCTTTGGACAGCAATTTTCACTGGGTTAATTCCTTCTTTATAATAGGCACCGACTGGTGACATGATAATAATAAATTTGTATTGATGTGATGGAGCAACGCCTAAATAAGGTTCTGTAGAAATAATAAATGGACGAATATATAGAGATGTTCCTTCTACATTTGGAACCCAATCACGATCAACTGCAATTAATTGTCTTAATGCTTGAACAGCAAGTTCTTCGTCAATTGGCGGAATACAGAGTCTGTTGTTCGATTTGTTCAGTCTCTCCATATTTTTATATGGTCTGAACATGAGCACTTCCTGATCTTCAGATAAATATGCCTTTAATCCTTCGAAAACACTTTGGCCATAATGAAATACCATTGCAGACGGGTCAATTTGTAATGGCTCATAAGGGACAATACGTCCATCATGCCACCCCTTGTCTGCATGATAGTCCATTACAAACATATGATCTGTAAAATTCCTACCGAAAATCAACTGATCAAATGCCGGTTTTTCTTTTTTGGTTGCACGTCTTTGGATTTCAAACTGATAATCATTCATTTCTACTCTACTCCCTGTCTAAGATCAATTTAAAGTGCTGTTAAACATCTTTACTCTTTTTCTTTGGTATTATGCACCATTGTAAACGAAATACTTTGATGATTAAACTACTACTTCGCAATTTATACGATATTAAGAATTTATTACTTTAATACTTAAAATCAATATAACATTTCCTTAATAAAGTACATTGATTGTTTAAAATATTATGAACCCTATTTTTAGTATTGTCAACACAGTTTCTGAAACTTTTCTATTATTCTTACAAATTTATAATCTCCCTATAAACGCAGGATTTTACTAGCTTTTTATTGAAATGATTTGCATGAAATATTATGCAGAAAAAGGTTTGATTTTTTAGATAATTAGTCAAGAAATACAAAAATACTCGTGACCACCTGCTCGTCACGAGTATTCATTAATGAAACCAGCCTTTGTTTTTTGATTCTGTGATGGCTTCGATTCTGTTGGTTACTTCTAACTTCTCTAATATAGCTGAGATATAATTACGAACTGTACCAGCTTTAATCGTTAATATGGAGGCAATTTCTTTAGTGCTTTTTCCTTCTGCCATTAATTCAAGTACCGCTTTCTCACGTTCTGTTAAGGGATTTTCTTCTCGATAGACATCATCCATCAGTTCCGGGGCAAAAATTCTTTTGCCTGCCATGACACTACGAATCGAATCAGCTAACTCTTCACTCGGACTATCTTTTAATAAATAGCCCCGTACCCCTGCTTTTATCGCTCGTTGAAAATATCCAGATCTTGCAAAAGTGGTTAAAATAATGACCTTTATGCCACTGTTTTTAATTGCTTCAGCTGCTTCTAACCCTGTTTTTAAAGGCATTTCAATGTCCATAATACAAATATCGGGACTTTGTTCCTTCACTAATGTAACTGCCTCTTCTCCATTGGAGGCTTGACCAACGACTTGCATATCGTCCTCAAGGTTCAGTAAAGAACCGAGTGCGCCTAACATCATCCTTTGGTCTTCTGCAATGACAATTCGAATCATGCCAAATCTCCTCCTTCAACTTGTTTAACGACAAGTGGGACAATAATTGAAATTGTCGTGCCCTCATCACAACTGATGTCCAAATGACCATTGACAAATTCTAATCGTTCTTTCATGCCATTAATCCCATTACCATAGCTTTTTTTCTCACTATTCGTAATGCCTGTTCCGTTATCCTTTACAGTAACGACTAATTCTTTATTTCGTTCTTCTATTACTACCGAACATTTTGTCGCTCGACTATGTTTGACTACATTTGTAACCGCTTCTTTTAAGCACATACTAATAACATTCTCTATAAAAATGGATGTGTAAGCTTCTTTTAATGGTTCATTGATTTCCATATCCATTTGCGCTGCTTGTAATATTTCTTTAATACGAACGACTTCTTCCTGCAATCGTATTCCTCTCATTTGCGATACCATTTTCCGTACTTCATTCAAAGCTGTACGGGCTGTTTGCTGGACATCTTTTAATTCAACTTTTGCTTGTTCTGGGTCTTTTTGAATTAACTTTCTCGCCAGATCACTCTTTAATCCTATTAGTGAGAGTTTTTGTCCAAGTGTATCATGTAAGTCACGCGCAATTCTTTGACGCTCTTCTTGTTTAACAAGGTCGGCAATTCTTTGGTTCGCGTATTCTAATTGTTTCTCTAGCCTCTCTTGTTTTCTTTTATTATAGATATTAAATGGCAACAATATCATACTCACTAAAATAATAATCACAAATGGAATTTGACTTAAAAACATGTCACTTTTAACAACAATATTATAATTAATGGCTACAGTCGTTGAAACAATGTGAATGATATAAACAATAAAAAACGCCACTCTATTTCTTATATATCCATTATAATAAGCGATAAAAAAAGCAAAATACACATACTGATAAATAATTAACATTGTCATTGAAACTGCAATCAATAAAAGAGACCATATATAAACTGGCCATTTATTAGATATAAAGGCAAAACGAAAAGTGATAAAAAAGACGACCGTTAATATAATACCAACAATAATCTCCCAAGTCGTTGAAGATTGAAAGATAAAATAAAATGGGAGAATCGTCAGGATAATCCATATGTATGGTGTCATCCCAGAGCTTTTCAATTTATATAAAAGTGGATATGACATTGTAAACCTCCGCTTCAATGTAGAAATAGAAAACTCCTTTGTTTCTTTCATACAAAGGAGTTTCTTAACAGTATTATAGCAGATTATTAAGATATCGGTACTTTTCGGTATTGTTTTACTGCACGGTAGCCGACAAATATTTTCTTCTCTTCATCCCAAAGCTTAAAGCGAAGAGATTCTAGGCTTGTTGCTAGTGAAATGGTCGGTACATTTTGTAATTGCTCACTGTTAGTATGTGCTTTCTCTAATTCGTAATTTGGGACTCTTGGAGCTAGATGGTGTACATGATGGTAACCAATATTTCCTGTCATCCATTGCAGTGGTTTTGGCAATTTGTAAAATGAACTGCCTTCAATTGCTGCACTCACATATTCCCATTCTTTATCTGGCTCAAAATAAGAATCTTCAAATGTATGCTGGACATAGAATAACCAAATACCAGCTGCACCAGAAATCAGGAAAATCGGGGTTTGCACAAGCAGGAATGCTTCCCAGCCGATGAGATAACACATGAAAGCATATAAAGCAACAATTCCTACATTGGTTAAATACGTATTTAATCTCTCTGGTAAACGAGCACCCTTTCGATTAAAACGATTTTTAAATAAAAATGTGTAAATCGGACCTAATCCAAACATAATGATTGGATTACGGTAAAGTCGATAACCAACCTTCGTTAAAAAAGAGGCATCCATATATTCTTTAACAGTCAACAACCATATATCTCCTGTCCCACGCTTGTCCAAGTTACTGCTTGTTGCATGATGAACGGAATGATCATGTGCCCAAGCGCTATATGGAAAAATCGTAATAATCCCAGCAATCGTTCCCACAATTTTATTCGCTCTGCGGCTTTTAAAGAATGAATTGTGACAGCAATCATGAAAGATGATAAATATACGTATTAAAAAGCCCGCCGCTAAAACAGATAAAGCTAATGTCAATAAATAATGAATGGAAAGTGAAAAATAAGCAAGTGTCCATAAACCAAAAAATGGTACCAGCGTATTGATTAATTGATATATACTTTTGTTACGATTCGCCTTTTCAAATGGCAGCATTTGTTTTCTCAATGTTTTCAAACGTTCTTTTGTCATATTGTAAGTTCCTTTCCTTCAATATAATTTAATAATAAAGACGTCTGAAAATACTGTGAAGACATAGGTGTCATCACGCAACCATGATAAATGTCATGTATCCATTAAGACCAACTACTAATATCAGCCTTCAAGCTCAATTATAAGGTCAAATAAAACTTTATAAATAAGTGAAAAAGCTTCGCCTATCTTCATATCTTCAGAAAATCCTTCAATATAATCTAACGTAAAGTTAATTTCCCATAAGCCATCTTTTTGATTAAACATGGGGCTGAGTCGCGCTTCATCACTTGTGAAGATTGACATAAAATAGGCTTTAATTTCTTTTTCCTTTTTCTTAGGCTGTTTTAAACCAATCAAGCAATCATAAGTACGGAATAAATCATCTACTTCAAAAGAAAGTGATTCAACATTTAGTTGATCGAACCATACGGATTCAACATAGACGAATTCATTGATATGTTGCTTAAAATAAGTGATCGGCTGCTCAAAAAATTCACTGGCCGATTCTGTCCCAAGGAAATTTTCTGTTTCTTTATCGCCTCTTTCAATATAACTATCAAAAAAGCGCTTTTTAGGATCGAGGACGTTTTCCTCTTTTTCATCTATTAACTTCTGCTTTTTTGCGTAGTTTAATTCTTCATTAAATAATAATTCTCCATTTTCTTTTGCTTGTCTAATTCTTTCAACTAACTGTTCTTTAAACATTATTCGCACCTCTTTGTCTTTCATTGCAAGTTTTACTCCTTTACATTCTACACAACTCTCTATCATGCTTTCAACAATGGAAAATCACATATTGACGAACATCCACTATCAATGATTCCAATAACCGCCATCTCATCCTTTCAATCAGTTTAGGTTGCAACCTAGCATCATAAAATTTATCTTAAAATCTTTACTTCTTTCATATGTATAAAATAGGCTGCAATTGATTTATGAAGGTTCGTGAATGCATAAACTATAAATTAAAAATGTGGTGATGACTTTGCAAATACTTCCTTTTCAAAATTTAAAAGAGAAAAACTTAACATTTGAAGATGTTTTTGAGCGCATTCTTCACTTCATGTACATCCAACCGAGAGGAAATTATAAACTGATTGTTGGAACAGACTCTCAAGTACATCCTGCCCATACTTTATTTATCACTGGTATAGTGGTTCAAAATGCAGGAAAAGGAGCGTGGGCTTGTATTAGAAAATGTTCCGTCCCACGAAAAATGCTTCATCTACATGAACGAATTTCTTTTGAAACTTCTTTAACTGAAGAAATTGTTGCATTATTTGATGAAGAGAAGAAAAACAAGATGATTGATATCGTCTTACCATTTATTTACCAAGGTGCAAGTTTTACGATGGAAGGCCATTTAGATATTGGTGCCGGCTCTCGTAATAAAACGAAGGAATATGTAGCTGAAATGGTCGCAAGGATGGAATCCATTGGTGTGGAAGCCAAAATAAAACCAGAGGCATATGTCGCCTCTAGTTATGCAAATAAATTCACAAAATAAATTACTGATGCAGTGAATACTGCTGTTCTGCTTTCTCTGCGACTGCATTCGTTAACTCGGTTGTAATTTCAGGAAGAGAGGTTTCTAAAATAGCATTCGCCATTTTTGCCATCATTCCTTCAGCTACAATCTCTAAAAAGCCCGTCATCACTACTTCTTTTTTAGAAGAATTTACACTTGAGAAAAAACCATTGCCCTTAAATTTCTCATTGATACCTGTTAAGTTAAATGTCACTTTATTAGGTGCCTGCCATCTAGTGATATCAACCTGTAGCTCTATCTTCTTTTTCATTAAGCCGACATCTACTTTAAACACCCAGATGGAGCTTTTTTCATTTAATATTTCATGCCTTATATATCCAGGAACAAGTGGTGCCCAATGGTTCATATCACTAACAAACTGCCATAGGTGTTCAATTGATACATTTACTTTTTTCTCATGATGAAAGCTTGCCATTATGCCTCTCTCCTTCATTCTCGTCTTAGATGCTACTGCCTTATTTCTATTCAAGCAGTAAGGGAAACATGCTAACGAAAACAAATTAGAAACTCTAGAGGTAAAAGCTGCTTGCTTAAAATCAATTGACATTGCTTCAGTTTAATAAAACCGTTATACCTCATCATGTTCGCTCTTTTAAATGGCAGAAAAAAAGAGAATACATTCCTACCTTATATTCTATTAAAATCAATGGACGAAGTAGATAGTTTCGATATTAAATCTCTCACCTTTAAAGAATAGCGTGCAATCTTTATACAATTGCTAAAAAAAAGATCATACTACGATTTACTTTGTCTATTTGAGCCATAACGCAGTCATAATTTAGGCTATCGTCTAATGGCTATACTACAGACGTCTGTAGCGCGATGATTAGCTTTAGATTGGGGGTGGTCAACCCACTAATTCACATTGTGTAGGTTGCTTCACATTCCCTTTATATCTCTAAAAAACTGGTTTGTTAATCATATCAGCCAATAATTTATATGACTTTAGACGATCGTCATAATCATGTGTTATTGTCACGATCATGACTTCATCTATGCCGTATTGGTCTGTAAGACTTAACAATTCTCTCTTGACCTTTTCCGGATTACCAATAATCATTCTTTCTTTCATCTTAGCTACTTTTTCTTGTTTTGCAATGAAATAGGGATGCTTAATTGCTTCCTCTACTGAAGGCACTTCTTGCTTCTCTCCATCATCTGATTGGAGATGCCATAATAATACTGAGGTAGCTATTTCCTCAGCCTTTTCATCTGTTTCAGCACAAATAACGGAGACGGTTAACATCATATTTTGTTGTTCGTTCTTGCGCTTCTCTTTAAAAAGGTCAATCGCCTCTCTACCATTAGCTTCACTCATAAATTGTCCAAAACAGTAATGTAACCCTTTTTCGGCTGCTAAACTAGCACTTTTATGGCTTGTTCCTAACATCCACACTTCAGGCTTTATTGGTGGGAAGGGACTTGCCTTCACTTTACGAAAAAGATGGTCTTCTGGATGATGGTCATTTAAAAAAGCAAGTAGTGTATCAATAGACTGTGGCCACTCTTTGACAGCTTGCAAATAATTCCCTGCTAGTGCAATACTTGCTTCAGCAGATGCTCCTGGTGCTCTTCCTATACCGAGGTCTATACGTCCTGGAAAAAGTGTGCTTAATAAATGAAAGTTCTCTGCCACTTTAAAAGGTTTATAATTCGGTAGTAACAACGCACCCGAGCCAATCCTTATAGTTGACGTTTGTGATGCAATATAACTCATCATAATTTCAGGAGAGGAACTAGCGAGCCCAGGCAAGTCATGATGCTCTGCAATCCAATAGCGGTAATAGCCTAATTCATCCGCTGTTTTTGCTAACTGCAGTGAGGCCTCAAGTGCTTCTTTTGCTGTCTTGCCTTTGGCAATTGGTGATTGATCTAAAATACTCAGCTTCACATTATCCCTCCTGTTTACCTCTTATAGTAACGTCTTCTTCTACTCGGTTGATTCTTATGGCAATCATCGCAAATGTTAAAGGCATGATCCCAAGCTAAAGATTTCCCACAACGCTTACATGTTTTTTTCATATTTGCAATATCATCATCTAATCGTTCAAACACATGATTAGATATATCGTCCCTCACTCTTTCCCAATAGATGGCTTCAGTATGTTGACCTAATTTATAGAGAAATAGTAAATGAAGACCTATTGCTTTATATGAATACTCAAGGTCTTCAAGATTACGGTTTCTTAACCTTGGTTCAGGCAACTCTTCATGATCAATGATACTGTACATCGTCTGCTCCCATTGCCGAATCAGGTCCGCTTCTTTTTTTGAAAAAGGTAGATGTAAGAAGCTGTACAAATCTTTTAAAGGCATTCTCGCTTCAATCTCTGTCCCTCTAACCAGTTCATAAAGCTCCCTTTCTTCACTTAATGTTGCTTTCTTAGTTCCCTTTGGACTTTCAAACAAATCCCAGAGTTCAAAAAACTTCCCTAAATCACGATAATACAAAAGAAAGCGATCAAAAATGGCTGAAGTAGGGGCAATAGCAAAACTTTCAATCGGAGCATCTACTTGTGATAATAAACCGCTCATTAACTTAATCCGGTCAAAAAAGGCCACTCTACCTACAGGGTAAATACCTTTTCTCCCCGCTCTCCCAGCAATCTGTTTCACTTCTTGAGAAGTCAGTGTGCGACGTTTCGTACCATCAAATTTCTCCGTTTCCAAAAAAACAATCCGTCGTATCGGTAAATTTAATCCCATTCCGATTGCGTCTGTTGAGACAATGACATCAGATTGACCAGCTGTAAAGCGATTAACCTGTTTCTTCCTCGTTTCAGGTGGCATACTGCCATATATCATACTCACTTGATGACCTTTTCTCTGTAACATAGACGCTGTTTCGAGTACCCTTTTACGTGAGAAACAAATCAGCGCGTCACCCTCTTTTACGTTTTTTAGGGTGAACTCTTCACTGTCTACTTCCAAAGGGGCTTCTCGTTTATATCTATGTATTTCAACATTGCTATCTCCAATTAACTGCAACAGCATAGCTTCGGCATTTTTACTCGCAATAATATGCACTTCTCCCGCATTTGCCTTTGTGATTGCCTTAAACCAAGCATAGCCACGGTCCTTATCACTAATCATTTGTGATTCATCTATAACAATGACATCATAATCATCTTTCTCATAAAACATTTCAACAGTACAAGCTAAATGTGTCGCACCTGAGGTTTCTCGTTCTTCTTCTCCAGTTTTTAAAGAACAAGGTGTTCCTTCATTGTTTAGCTTTTCATAGACTTCAAGTGCCAACAAACGTAATGGGGCTAAATATAACCCGGATGGGGCTGCTTTCATTTTCTCTAGCGCTTGGAACGTTTTCCCTGTATTTGTTTCACCAATATGAAGAACAAATTTCTGATAAATATTCTTTCGGCTCTCATAAGCAGAGGCAAAAATATCATTCAACATTCTTTGTTGTTGTTCTTCTTTTTGTCTCCGTTCCCGTTCTTCTTGTTTGCGCTTCATTTTTCTTTCTTTTATTTGTATTTCATATAAGCTTCGCTGCTCTTCTAAATCAAAATCCTCATTTGCTATCGTCAATAAATCGTTCACATAATCTTCCATGATTCGGCCTAGTGCATTTGGAATTAAATCCTCCCAATCGATTAAATCCAACAACTTCTCTCCAGTCAAACTATGATGGAACAAAGATTGATACTTATCGATATGATCTTGACCAAGTTGTAATAGAAGCGCTTGTTGTATAAGCGTATGTAAAGTTTCTCCTACCATTTGTTCATATTCAAAATAGTATGTTTCATACTCAAAATACCATTTATTTTTTATCATTACTTTGTGGAGATTACCTGTAAACTCCTCAAAGAAATCTTCTACACGGGGGTAATCATCAACGACAAAAGGGCCCACTTCCACTAAAGGCTCTTCTAAGTAACGTGATTCCGTCTCATGATACTTCACTCTATTTGTTAAATCCGTTTTAAGCTTTAGAGCCAATTTATGTCTTAAAGTTAAAAAGAGATTTTCACTGTTTTTTGACAACCATTGTTCTGCTTCTTCACATAGAAATTCTTGATAGGCGTACCTTTCTTGTTTGATCTGGCGTTCTTTTTCTTCTTGAAGATATCTTTCTCTTGCATAAGCATAACGCTTCGCCCACTTTTCAGGTTGATCTTCAAAAATCGAATGCAGCAAACTATTTACATTTAATGGACGAAACTCAATGACTTCTTTCCTAAATGCTTGATTTAACGTTTTCTTATTCATATCTTCAATAACATAGTTTTTTTTCTTTAAATATTCCTTCTTATGAAAACGAGAGAGTTTGTTTGTCGCTTTATTACTCCACACATTTTGCCAAACTTGTGCTAAAAACGGGGCTCGATCCTTTATATATTGTGAAAAACTTAACATTTGTTCATTTGCACCTAAATAATAATCTATATCTTCATAAATTTTCATTTTTGTATATTCAATCGCTTGACGATGGATATCCTCTAATTGCTTCATTCCTTTAACTCCTCTAACAAATACATATTATTCCTATTGTATACGAACTCTTGTCACTTCACTACCATAACATATCGCACTTCTACGAAAAAATAATTAGAAAATTTAAAAATAAATTGACAAACACGGATGACGAGATTATAATTATTTCGAAATCAATTATTTTTAATTTGAGATTTATTAATCAAAGATATATAGGAGGAAAATAAAATGGCTAAAACAAAGTGGACGTTAGACCCAGCTCATAGTAGTGTTGATTTTTCTGTTAAACATATGATGATTGCTAATGTAAAGGGATCATTTACAGCGTTTGATGCTGTTATTGAAGCTGATCCTAAAGATTTAACAACAGCGGATATTTCATTAACAATCGACTCAGCTAGTATTGATACCAAAAACGAAGATCGTGATAATCATTTAAAATCACAAGATTTCTTCGATGTTGAAACCTATCCAAAAATTAATTTTAAAGCAACGAATATTGTGAAAAATGGGGAAGATGAATATAGCGTGACAGGCGATCTGACGATTAAAGATACAACAAAACAAGAAACGCTTACAGTCGAATTTGAAGGAACGGGAATTGATCCATGGGGAAATACAAAAGCTGGATTTAACGTAACTGGTTCAATCAGCAGAAATGATTATGGCTTAACATGGAACTCTACATTAGAAACGGGTGGCGTTCTTGTCGGAGACAAAATCAAAATTAGTTTAGATGTTCAAGCTAGCAAGGGTGAGTAATTTTTATCCGAATCTTATTTAAAATAAAGACGATTACAAAACGCTTGGTGTCCAGCACCCAAGCGTTTTTGTAATGATAGAGCGTAGTTTATTGTTCAGCTAAAATGGTAGCAATTTTATCTTCAATGATTTTCCCTTTTGATCCATCTACCATATTATTCAATATAATAGAAAATACATATCTTTCTCCTGACTTGTTATCCACATAGCCTGAAAGCGAGCTAACAGTTGAAATCGATCCTGTTTTTGCATAAACATGACCCTCAGCTGGAGAGTTTTTCAGTCGATTTCTTAATGTTCCCCCTACCATTCTGTCCGCATGACCAGCTACTGGTAATGAATGAAAATACACATCAAACCAAGATTCCTTCTGTACTTCGTATAAGAGTTTGGAAAGCTCGTTAGCTGGTAATAAAGTGACATGAGAGATGCCTGATCCGTCTCTTAAAAGCATGGTATCTTGATTGATTCCCCAAGCCTTCAATTCATCTGTTAAAACTTTTAATCCCGCATCCCAACTGCCTTCATTTTTAATCACTTTTCCCATTTCTTTGATTAAGATTTCGGCATGTGTATTATTACTTAACTTCATAAAGGGAATGAGCAATTCCTTTAACGGCATGGATTGTTGTTCATACAACACTTCTGTTTGATTAGGTGCGACTCCTACCCTAACGCCACCATGTATTTTAATACCTTCATCTGCTAAAGAATCCTTTAATAACTCTAAAGCATACTGTGTTGGCTCCCATACGGCAATCCACTCTCTACTAGATGTAGCTTCTATAGGAATCGTCCCAGTGATGGTTATCTCATTTGTACCATGTTCTCTTACAATATCAATTTCTTTTTTATCTGATGTACCAACGGTTTTAGCGTTATTGTTGATTTTGACATATTTATTGTTCGGCTGCAGAGTTATTTCTGGCTTTTTCCCCTCTTGTTTACCTGGTTTTACCTCGACAATCACACTTCCAGCATCATAATCTTCATTCGGACTTACAGTCAATGCTGATATTTGCGCACCATAATAATAACTCTCATCTTTCCAGATGATATCTTCTGACAAACGTTCATCATCATACCAACTATCATCTGCAATAAGTTGACCCTTAATCATTTTAATACCTTGTTTTTTTAATGCTTTAGCCATGTTAGTAAAATCTTCTTTCAATAAAGTAGGGTCGCCATACCCCTTTAAATAAATATCCCCATGGTGGACAGAGCCCCGTTGCTGGCCCTTCGATAATAATTCTGTTTTAAAACGATAATCTTCACCTAATACTGACAGTGCTGCTGCTGCTGTTAATAGTTTCATATTAGAAGCTGGTCGTAATCTAGTATCAGCTATATGTTCATAAACAATCTCCCCTTCTTCTGCGCTCCTCACGCTTACACCAGCAAGAGCTCCCGCTAACAGTGGATCATTGTTAATAAGTTGATTAAGCTTCTGAACTAACTCATCTCCTTCTTCATTAGCCGAAACTTTAGGTTCCACTTCTGATTGAAACGGTGTATAGGCAATTGAAAATAATAGTACAACCGTC
Organism: Cytobacillus kochii; assembly: GCF_020171845.1. Lineage (GTDB taxonomy): Bacteria > Bacillota > Bacilli > Bacillales > Cytobacillaceae > Cytobacillus > Cytobacillus kochii. The sequence continues at coordinate 418,940 of NZ_JAIVAM010000004.1, forward strand.
AACAAACTCACTAAAGCTTTTTTCATTTTTCCTCATCCCCTCCTATTTTCTTCCTGTCTACATTTCTCCTACATAGATTGACAAAAAACTACATCTATATGTATTGAACTTCGCTTTTTCTTCATTTTTCTCCTGTAAGTGAATGGATGTGTTTTTCCTTCTGTCCTAAATAGGTAGCAATAACTAGTCAATCATTTCTTTCAGCAAAACTAGGCATACTTAGGGGGAAAAAAAGAGGAAAGTTAGAGAACAAACCTTGACTGTGTGTGAATGCTTCACTTGGCGCGGTCATACTGTGAGCGACTCATATCCACTTGATGAGCCTGTATAAAGAAAACACCTTCTTGTTCAAGTAACTCTTTTTGCATATCGGCTTGGTGGCTATCATTTAGTCTAATTTCACCTACTTTATTGACCACTCTATGCCAGGGCAAACCATATTTATGACTCATTGAATGGAGAATGCGAACAACTTGCCTTGCACCACGGGGGCTACCAGCATATGTTGCGATTTGTCCGTAGCTCATGACTCTGCCTTTAGGGATTTCTTTAATTATTTTAATCACTGTTGCTGTAAATGGTTGCATATCCTTTCCTCCAAACGGGTCGTTTTGTTTTGTTACTAGTATAATAAACTAAAGGATCATAACATAGTCTCAATTCATTCATCATAAAATACATGTAATCAATAAAATAAAAAAACCATGCCTAGAGAAACTTATTAGACAAAAAATAACAAGAACAAATTCAATGAAACAGAATTTGTTCTTGTTTTTAATCCAATCAATATATTAACTTCTTACTAATCTATTTTTTACTACTTCAGTTAATACACGGTTTAAATGTTCTGGTACAGTTAAATAAAGGAGACCGTTACCTTCTAATTTTGGCGAATAGCCCAGCGGAACAGTTCTTCTAATCAGTTGCGCATATGACTCAGGCTCTGAGAAATCTCTTTCAAATGTAACTTGAGATAAATCTTTTATTAACGCCAAAGCCCCTGCGACGTGTGGTGCGGCCATTGATGTACCGCTTAGTTTTGCATATTTACCATTTAAAAAAGTAGATAATATTTCTTCACCAGGAGCGACCAAATCAATTTCGGTATGAGAATTGCTGAAAGGAGATGATTCGCGGTTTAAATTAACGGCTCCAACACTAATGACTTCATTATATGAACCTGGATAAGCAAGCTCATCGGTATTATCATCCCCGTCACCTTCATTCCCAGCTGCACAAACAACAAGAATATTTTCTCCGACGGCTTTTTGTATCGCTTCATGTAGTTCTGGAACATCTTCAGGGCCACCTAGTGACATCGATATAATATCTACTTTCTGTTCAACCGCATACAATATTCCATTTATAATCCAATCATATTGACCAGATCCATCTTTGTTCAATACTTTTACAATTAACAAATCTGCTTCCGGGGCTACACCAATTACTCCTGATTCATTAGCAGTAGCAGCAATTGTACCAGCAACATGTGTGCCGTGACCATTATGGTCATCTAAGATATCTGGTGAACTCCCATCATCGTCTGTAAAGTTTCTACCACCTATAATTCTCGCTTTTAAATCGGGGTGGTCCATGTCACAACCTGTATCTAATATTGCCACCTTCATGCCTTTTCCTTTCGTCTCTTTCCAAATCTCAGGTGCCTGAATCAATTGTATTCCTTGCGGTGTTTCATTGACATCTGTCACTTGATCATTGACTGTGTAAGGCATTACTCTAACTAATTGCTTCATCCTTTATCCCTCCCTAACATAATCGTGAAAACCATTTGGTCCCTTCAACGCATAGACAAGAGAATTTTGAAGCGATACAAGTTGTATCATTATTATAACAAAAGATTAAATATTCTGAAAGAAATTAGACCTTTTTTTCTCTCGGTCTTTTTTCCTGTTTTTTACTTCCGTAACATTTCCCTCAATTGTTTATAGATATCTACAATTTCATCTATTTTCATTCTTACAAGCCCGCTTGACGAAGGTGCAACAAAATCAATTACACCAGGTACAACCGATTCGCTCTGAAACCCCCAAGATACCTTCTTTTTCTTACTAAATTCTTGATATACACCTTTCCCTACATAACAGGCCACTTCAGGTTGATATGTTTCTAGTTTTTCTAATAGTTCTAATCTACCTGCTTGATATTCTTCCTTCGTAATATCGCTGGCCGCTTTAGTTGGTCTTGAGACGATATTTGTTAAACCATATCCTAATTGAAGTAATTGATGATTTTCTTCTGGTAAGTAAATCCGCTCAGTCAGTCCAGATTGATAGAGGATTTTCCAAAACCGATTATGACGATTGGCATAATGATATCCAGTTTCTGCAGACTTTACGCTCGGGTTAAACCCAATAAATATGACTTTTAAATCCTTTTTAAGATGATCATCTATCGGTTTCATTTATCTTTACTCCTTTATTTTTTCATACAATAACCATAGCATGTAAATGATTATTTTTGCATTGATACAATCTACAATTTATTTATAGTAGAAGGAAAAAATGATCAATTGCTTGTATGAATGTTCTAGAAAAAAAGACGTTTACAATCTTAAAAATGGACAGTGATTATCCCGACAATCATTTTCATCATTTTAAGTGCTGTTTAGACGATTCCTAATTTTTATGATGTTGCACTATGCATGCAGAAGACAAAAAAACCTCTCTAAAAATGAGAGGTTTTTATGCATGATATGCTCTCAAGCCATTCTCCAGTAACTCAATAGCTAAGCTTGCTTCTTTTTCTTTGATGATGAGGGGTGGATGCCATGTGATGCAATTGCCAGCTGCTACTTTAAACGATAGTCCATGTTGTAAACAATAGTAGAGAAGAAACTCGGTCAACTGCTCATCTTTTTCTTTTGTGACTCGGCTTTTAACAAGCTCGATCGTTATTAACAATCCACAGATTCGCAAATCCCCAATGCAAGTATACTGCTCCGCTAGCTTCTTTAACTTAGCCGCCATGAATTGAGATTGGCTCAAACTATTTTCTTTTAACCTGTAATCGTCAATATAGTTAAGCATGGCAACGATAGCCGCACTGCCTATTGCTGGCTTTTCATGTGTATAATGACCGAGTGAAACATCTGCGGCCGTATCAAGCACTTTTTTCACTAAAACGGCAGCTTGTGGCACGATGCCTCCGCCTAATCCTTTTCCCAATACAAGGATATCTGGCTCGATATCATATAATTGATGCACATAACATTCACCGCTTCGGTAAAAGGCGGTTGGAATCTCATCAAAAATGAGTAGAATTCCATGTTCGTCACATATTTTTCTTAACCTTTTAAAATAAGATCGTGGAGGAATATGCGTGTCTGTTGCTCTAATTGGCTCTAGTAAGATGCAACTAATATTCCCTTCATTTATAATCACATACTCCAGATAATTTAACGACTTTTCAGCGATATCTTCTGGTGAGCTTGCACCAAAGACATTCCGGTAGGACTGGTAGGGCATTACTTTAATCATCCCAGGCAACATCGGACCAATACCGTTTTTAAATACAGACTCTCCTCCCGCAGAGATTGCATCTAAGCCTGCCCCATGAAATGACTCCCACATGGAAATCACTTTATGATTGCCAGTCACTTTTCTAGCAATTTTCATAGCAAGCCCTACTGCTGCACTGCCTGAGGGAACGAATAATACTTTGAAATCTTTTGAGATCGTCTTCTCTATTAACCTTTCTCCTGCCTCCATCGCAATGTCAGCAGTAAATCTCCGCGGAATAAAAGGCAAAGTATTCATTTGTTTCATGATAGCTTCAATCACGTACGGATTTTTATAGCCGACTTGATGCAAGCTATTGCCATGGAAGTCTAAATAACGTTTTCCCTCTCGATCGATTAAGTAGCAACCGTCTGAGTCAACAACGGTTTGTAGACAAGGAGTCGACATCGATTGCCTTATAAAGACCGCTTCGTCGCGACAAAGTGTTTCTCGACTTATCTGATCAAGTGAATGATTCCATCTCAGCCGTGAAGGGCTATTATTCACGTCTCCTTCACGGTGAAGTGCTTCTTTATTTTTCAATCGCTTCCCTTTCCTTCCCGGATACTTGAAGATTAATTGTTTCTATCAGTGAAGGTAATTCTGTCATTGTCTCAATTGTAAAATCAGCCCCTGCGCTTATAAAGGCTTCTTTTGTTCGTGCCATTTCTTTCCGTTGTTCCTCTTCAGATAATTTGTTAAACTCATTGGCTGATAAGCCCATTTCAGAACTACCAACTATCACCCCAACCGTCCATACGCCGGCTTGTGCACCTTCTTTCATATCTGAAATCGTGTCTCCAACCTTCACGACGTTTTTGACACTTGATACTTTTAATGCCTGCAAGTTTTTAAAGATCATAAACGGATACGGTCGACCGTACGAATCGGTATCATCAGCTGTAAAGTAACAATCAGGTGTATAGCCTTTTTCCTTTGCTAAGGGTACAACAATATCCATCATTGTGCTCGTATATCCTGTCGTTGACCCTATTTTCAAACCATATGCTCTTAGCTCTTTAACCGTTTCGACCACACCAGCTATCGGATCAGTAAAATGAGCTAATGACTGCAATAAAGCCGGTTCGAATTTGCTATACAAACTTTCTACATCTGTTTCAGTGAATGGCTTGCCATTTTGTTCTTCCCAAAGACATGCAATCCGGGGCATCGACAGCATGGCGCGAATATGATCGATCTTTAGCATGCCCATTGGTTCTCTCGCCTCTGCCATCGTCACCTCAATACCCGCATCTTTAAAAATATCAATAAAGACATTTACAGGTGCAAAACAACCAAAATCTACTGTCGTACCCGCCCAATCAAATATCACTGCTTCTATTTTCTTCATTATGCTTTCACTCCCAAATAGTTTTCGATAATATCACATAAACGGTTAATATCTTCTTCGTAAATTTCGCCAATATTGCCCATTCTAAAAGTATCTTCATCAGTTAGTTTTCCTGGATAAATAACAAACCCATGTTCTTTCATATAATTATAGAAAGCTTGAAAACTAAATTGATCGTTCGGATAAATAAAGGAAGTAATAATTGGTGATTGTTTGTCCTCACTAATATATGTATCAAATCCAATGGCTTTCATTCTCTTCCTTAATAACTGATTATTATTTCGGTATCGTTGTTCACGAGCAGGAATCCCTCCTTCTGTGTCCAGTTCATCCAAGCTCTTCCCGAAAGCAGCAACGACATGAGTTGGTGAAGTATAGCGCCATTTACCATCTTTGTCCATCACTACCCATTGATCATATAAATCGAGTGAAAGGCTTCGTGCATTACCTTTACAAGAGGTGATTTTCTCTCTTTTAGCAATCACAAATCCAAACCCTGGCACTCCTTGTATACATTTGTTCGCACTGCTTATTAAGAAGTCAATTCCAAGTGCAGGTATATCAATTTCCATTCCGCCAAAGCTTGACATTGCATCAATAATTAATGTTTTATTTGTTTCTTTAGCAACGTTGGCGATCATCTCAAGTGGATTAAGAATACCTGTCGTTGTTTCACAATGGACCATGACGATATGTGTAATTTCGTTATCTAAAGATAATAAATTTCTAATCTCTGCTTCTTTCGGATATTCATTATAGGCTACAGCGTAATGCGTATGCTTGATACCAATATAGTTGGCGATTTTGACAATCCTCTCACCATAGGCACCGTTCGTAATAATCAATGCTTTATCTTCTTTACTAAAAGCAGAAGTCATAACTGATTCCACTGTAAAAGTGCCGCTTCCTTGCATCAAGACAACGGTATAGTCATCATTTTCTGCATGAGCAAGTTTTAATAAATCTGTGCGAATTTTTTGCGTAATTTGCTTATAATCATCATCCCAAGTACAACGATCAAACAACATTTCTCTTTTAACCGCCTCTGTCGTTGTTAATGGACCTGGTGTTAATAATTTATATTGTTTCATTCGTAAACTCTCCTTTATTTAGCTGAATTAAAGAATGCTTGATGTTTCTCTAATAACTCTACTGTCATTGGTTCTGGGAATATTTTTTGATTGCTAGCAATATTTTCATCTGCAACCGTCTCGCCATCGTATAAAGCAACTGGATAATAGTCGATTAAACCTTCTCTCGCTTCTTTTACCAGAACTTCAGCCATTTCTTCCGCTAATTCTTTTTGCCCTTCACCTTTATCAATGACGGCAATCGATTCTGTAGTTGAGAAGTTCCCTTCTGTTGGATCGATAAAATCAATGGGTGCGCCTTCCGTTTTTGCAGCAACCGCTTGATGACGCAAACCAAATCCAACCGCCACTTCCCCTGCTTGCACCTTTTTAATAGAACCAGAACCTGAACTTTCTATATGGGGCCCTGCATTTTTTATAATACCAGCCATTACATTCTTACCAGTTTCTTCTCCATATTCACTAATTATTGCCTGAATAAGCATCCATCCTGTGGAAGAATCCATAATATTAGGGATTGACACTAAGCCTTCGTATTGCGGTTCTGCCAACTCTTTTATTGAGGTCGGTACTTCTAGCCCTTTTTGCTCTAAAAGAGAAGTGTTATAAAATAATGAACCAGTATTAGCTAATAAAGGAGTATAAAAGTCAGGATATTCTTCTAAACTACTTGTATCAAAACTTAAATCCTTAAACATGTCATGTTGCTTTTCAGCACTTTCTAAAAAGTAAGAGCTCATTGTGACGATATCTGCTTCGATACTTTTCCCTTCTGCTAATAATTTTCCTCCTAATTCTGATGTTCCTAATGATTGAATTAAATAGTCTCCTTCAAAGCCAGCATCGTTTAATGTTTCTTCCATCACGTTTACAGCTTCTTCATCACCATTTGATAAAATCACGACTTGATTACTGTCACCACTTGCTGCCTCCCCTCCACATCCAGCTAGAATCATGACGATAGCAACTGACAAGAGTGTGAACCATTTTTTATTTTTTCTCATGTTACATCCCTCACTTTTATATGTTTTTTAATGATCTTCTTTTTTGTAAATAATCACAGAGTAGTTTGATAATGAGATTAGTGAAGAAGATCAGTAAAGATAGTACAAAAATGTCATTAAATTTAGCAAAGTGCTGTAGTTCTTTGATCTTACTTGAAACAAGCGATGTTTGAGCAGATACGAGAAAAATAATGCCGCTAATCGTGACCATCGCATTGATAAAATAATAACTAAACATTTCTATCACTGTGCCCCAAGAGTTTGGCAGAATCACTCTGTAAATCGTTTTAAACCAACTATCTCCGAGTAATCCTCCCGTTGTCTCCCATGTCGGGTTCATCTTAGATAGAGAATTTTTCGCCATTAAGTAAGGCGTTGTGTAGTAGTGGACAATATTGCATACAATAATAATAATAAATGTGCCTTTTAGACTACTATTATTAAAAAGTAATAGATACGATAGACCAAGTACCATACCAGGCAAGGTATTTGTAATCATTGAAACAATATCAAACGCGCCTTTTCCTTTTATCTTTGTTCTCGCATTAATAATCGCTGAACTGTAGGCTATCAATATCCCAAAGAATGTCGTAAAAAGAGCAACGATTAAAGAATTCTTATAAACGCCAATGAGGTCATTTGATTGAAATACATTGATGAGATGATTCCATGTAAAAGTTGAATCGTAGGGAAAACTTGTTAAAAACGGTGCAATGAACATCACCAGAAAGACAGATAACATACCAATGATGACAATGGAAGATAATAACGCAAAACTAATATCTCTTCCTTTATTTTCAACCATTTCAATCTCAGTGAATTTGTCATAATGGAAATTGAATCGTTCTAAATATTGCAGTAAAAACACACCGAATAAGGCTGGTAGGAGCATTAATATAGCGATGACTGCCCCATGGCTGAAATTCGGGATTGAACCAAGCATAACCTGATAAAGCTGAGTAGAAACAACCGAGTAGGTTCCGCCAATCGAAGCTGGTATCCCATAATCAGTAAAACTTAGAATAAATGAGAGTACAAAGGCTCCACCTATGGCTCCAGTTAATGGACGTAAGATCGTATGAAAAAAACTTCTCCAAGTACCGTCTAACATCAACTTTGAAACAACCATGAATCTCTTATCTATATACATAAATGAGTTATTGATAATAAGAAAGGCTGCCGGTAAAGTGTAAATTGTATAACCTAACAACAAGCCATTAAATCCATAGATATTAAATAAAGGTTCTCCCATGAGCTGCGTGATTAATCCTTGATTACCAAAAGAATACATAATTGCAAAACCGTATGTAATCGTAGGTAATAACATAGGAATAAGTATCCCGACTTTAATGATACTTTTATAACGATGTTCAATATTCGTACAATGTAATGCGTAAGCAATCATAAACGCTAACACAGTTGAAATGACAGCTGTTAATCCTGAAACTTTTATACTGTTCATGAACGCTGTTAGTAATTCGCCATTCGCTAGTACATTTATATAATTAGTTAATTCAAGGCCATTGGTTGTTTGGAAGGAGCGGTAGAACAATGCCAGCATTGGCAAGACTAGAAATACCGAGAATAGTAGGATGATAGCCATATAGATGACCTTCATTTCCAACTTGATATTAGGCATATTGCTCACCAAACAAATGAAAAATATTTTGCCTTTTAATGTGGAGTTGTTTAAGAATAAAATCTTTCACAAATTCATTATTCGGTTCATGAATAATTTCATGTGGGGTGCCGAATTGTGACACATGACCTTGATTAATAATTAAAATCTTATCTGACAAAGTTAACGCCTCTTCCGGATCATGCGTAACAATAATGGTTGTCAATTGAAATTGCTTAGCAATCGACTTGATTCTTTCTTTAATTGACTCTTTTATCACCCCATCTAATGCACTTAACGGTTCATCTAATAGAAGAATTCTTGGTTTCATCACTAACGTTCTCGCAAGCGCGACTCTTTGTTTTTGCCCGCCAGATAGTTGACTGATTTTCTTGTCCAAATGTGGACTGAGCTCAAGGAAATCAATATATTCGTGTAATTCATTCTTTGAGTCCATAGATTTCTTATTCTTCAAGCCATAAACAATATTTTCATAGGCGTTTAGATGGGGAAATAATGCATAATCTTGAAAAACAATGTTAAAGCCCCTATCCTTCATCTTTACATTCGTTAAATCTTCATTCTCATAATAAATTTTACCACTATCCATTTTTGTCAATCCTAAAATGATGTTTAATAACGTTGTTTTCCCACTTCCACTTTGACCAAGAAGTGACACGATTTCTCCTGGTCGTATTTCTAAATCAATATTTTCTAATACTGATTTGTTATGATATTTTTTAGATACATTCTCAAGTTTGAGCATATTTAAATCCTCCTATAGTTAGAAAATTCAGTATTTTAAACTGAGCATTTTCCTCTTTCAGCTACCAAGACGAATGATAAAAAGTGTCACAATGATAAAAAATTAACCATGTTATAGACCCTTTTACCGCCTACAAAAAATATTATCGCTGCTGATGTAAGTCCCTTTACTTTGACGCCCATTTTTATCATTAAATCAGCATCTAGAAATCCTAACCGATACAATAGTGCGGCAACTGGCATCGGAGCGATCATTGTTCCATTCTCCTCTGAACTAAGGAGGGCTGCAATCAGCTAACTAAAGTGCATCCCTCTCCTTTTAGCTCTGTATCCATTGTTCTTTAGTAAGGGCAACTGTGTGCGAATAGTCGATATTCGTAATAAAGTAATTCACTTCTTCTAATGATGCGATTTTATAATTGGCTACCTTATCCACCTTAGAATCATCACTTAGAACATAAGATTTTTTTGATTGCGAGACAAAAACTTGTGATAGAAGACATTTATCTAAGTCATAACTTGTAAATCCAGCTTGATTAGCCACACCGTCGATGGCAATAAATGCTTTATCGACATAAAATTCTTTTGCCATTTTTTCTGCCAGAGATCCGGTTGTGCGGAAGTGGTCATTACGAACATGTCCACCTAAGAAGATAAGTTCACCTGTGAAACTTCTTAACTCCTCTCTTTCCATTAATTTAATCGCGATGGGAAAGGAATTCGTTATCACTGTAATGCCTTCTTTCATTAATAAACCATCAGCCATCTGCATCGTTGTACTTCCTTCATCAATGAAAAGTACATCACCATCTTCAACAAGAGCAGCTGCTTTCTTACCAATCAATTTCTTTTCTTCGATATGAAGAATTTCTCTTTCAAACATCGACAATTCATTATTTACAGGCTCAACTTTGACTGCGCCACCATGAACTTTTTTTATTTTATATTCATTTGATAATTCTTCTAAGTATCTACGAATGGTTTCCGTTGATACATGAAATTCCTTCGCCAATTGATTAACCTTCACTTGCCCAAACTCTTGGATTAAACTCATAATCTTTTTCTTTCTTTCTTCGGCTAGTAGAGACATCCATGTTTGCTCCCTTAATCAAAATTCTTTTATTGTTTTACTTTGTTTTATTTTGTTTTATGTTGTTTTTTATTATATAAGCAAGAATATCACATGTATATCATCCTGTCAGAGAATCTCACAAACATTTACAAAACCTTAAATATCATTTACAACCGCTTAAAGGATTTTACATATTTCTTATATTAGTTTGCTTATAACAACACAAAAAGACCGCCAAAGCCATTGCTTTGGACGGCTCTATTACTCAATGATTTACTCTGCAAACAACAGAGAGATTTCAGGAAATATGATTACAAGAATAAGTGCAGCCACCATAAGCAAATAAAAGGGAACCACACCTCTAATCACTTCACCAATTTTTTCTTTTGTAATTCCACTAACTACGAACAGATTTAGCCCTACCGGAGGAGTAATCATCGCTAACTCCATATTAATCGTCATAATAATGGCAAAATGTATGATATTGATATCGAACAATACTAATACAGGTAGTAAGATTGGCAAAGTGATTAAAATAATCGCTGTTGCCTCTAGAAACATCCCCAATAAGAAAAACATCAAATTGACACCAATTATAAATATCCACTTATTGGCTGCACTAGCTTCAATCCATTGAGCAAAAATCTGCGGTACTTGTTCCGTCGTTAAGAACATCCCAAAAACCATGGCTGAAGCAATCACTAAGAAAATCATCGAAGTTATATTAATAGACTCTTTTAATACTTCTCGAAATTTATTAAAAGTCATCTCTTTGTAAATAAATATCGACACAATTAAACCGTATAAGCAAGAAACAAAAGCCGCTTCAGTTGGCGTGACAGCCCCACTATAAATGCCACCTAAAATAAAAACGGGTAGTAAAAAGCCCCAGATTGCCTTATATGTCTTCTTCCATCTTAATTGAAAGGGAACTTTTTCTAATCTACCATAATTATGTCTCCTTGCATGAAATATAGCTGAACACAAAAGTAAACTTGTTAGTAGCAAACCAGGGATTATTCCTGCAGCAAATAATTTACCTACTGAGGCTTCTGCAACAGTTGCATAAATAATTAACGGAATGGACGGCGGGATTAATATACCTAGCGTACCAGCAGCTGCCACTAAACCCATCGAATATCTTTTACTGTAACCTGCCTTTACCATCGCAGGAATCATAATCCCACCAATTGCTGCAGCTGTGGCCGGGCTTGAACCTGAGATGGCAGCAAAAATCATGCAGGCAAGGATAGTGACAACAGCTAACCCACCGCGAAAATGACCGACCCATGATTTTAGTGCTTCAATTAAGTGAAAGGATATGCCACCTTTGGACATAATCACCCCTGCAAAAACAAATCCGGGAATAGCCATTAAAGTTGCTGAGTTTAAAGCATTAAACATCTTCAAACCAACCGTATAAAGCGTAAAATCTACCATAAATAAAGCAACGATGCTAGACAGGCCAAGGCTGACTGCGATTGGAACTCTTAATAAACAAAGAATCGTAAATACAACAAAGAGGACAATAATCGCACTCATAAACTAACCCCCTTGTTATGATTTTCTCTATTTTGTTGTTCAATTTCTTCATATAATTCTTCTACTTCACCTGTTAACTCTTTCTTATCTCCTTTAGCAGATCTATAAGCTTTTCTAATGAAGTAAAGCCCTAGTAGCCCCATACTGATAGGTAATACAAGTAAGGTAATCCAAATCGGAATACCTACATCAACAGTTTCAGTACCTTGCACTCTTGTAAGCGTTACCAATTTAATGCTTGTAAACATTAAAAAAAAGGCAAAACCCGCACCGATACAATTGCTAATACAGTTAATAATCATTTTTGCTTTGTAAGATAAACGATCAAATAGGATTTCTACACTGATATGACGATTTTCCTTTAAAGCGATACCAAAACCCAAAAAGATGGACCAAACAATCAAAAATTCAAAAATCTCTGTCACCCAAGCTTGCGGCATATTGAGGATATACCGTGTAAATACCCCATACAGACTTACAAACACACCAGCAATAAATAACAAACCAGCTATTCCCTCTTCTAAGTTTGATAGTTTCTTAAGCATGACGATTATCAACTCCCCTTTTGTAGATTGTATCCAATATTTATACTTTACTATAAAACAAATGAATAATAAACAGAATATTTATTTATTTTTATTTATTCACAATTTTCATTTATTTTGTTATAATTTTAGATATTGTATCCAATCTACTATTTTGTAAGCGATTTCTTTTGTAACTAAGGGGGGTTTTTCCATGTTAAGAGTAAAATCGATTTTTGTCCTTTGCCTTTTGATTATCGTTGGAACACTTCTGTCTGGTTGTCAAAGTCACCCTACACATGCAGATGTTACCCAAGTAAACGGCGTTCAAGCAATGACTATTAAGATATCCCACGTAGTTGCTGAAAATACCCCCAAGCATAAAGGGGCATTAAAAATGAAAGAAGTGATTGAAGAACAATCAAATGGGAAGATCCAAGTTGAAATTTTTCCTAATAGCTCCTTGTTCGGTGATAAAGATGAATATCAAAACCTAATTGCCAATAATGTTCAATTCATCATGCCAGAAATGACCAAATTAGTTGGTTCAGAAGTCGGTTTTAATATTCCAGGTATGCCTTTTCTATTTGAAAATGATGAAGCTGCTGAAAATTTTTGGGATGGTCCAAAGGGGAAAGAAGTATTAGCGCGTTTACAGAAAGATAAAGTATTAGGGTTAACCATGTGGCCAAACGGAGCCAAGCATGTGACAAATAATAACCGTACTATATCCTCTCCAAGTGATTTTGCTGGATTGAAAGTGCGGACAACTGGAGGGCAACTATTAGAAGAACTATATAAGTCATTAGGTGCCGGCTCAAGTTCGATCCCTTTCGGAGAGCTATATACTGCCTTACAACAAGGAACGGTCGATGGTCAAGATAACCCGTATAGCAACATCGAATCGAAAAAGTTTGCTGAAGTACAAGAGTACTTAACCATTATCGGTATGAACCGTGTTGACTATGCATTACTAACAAACACAACTTTTTGGGATGGATTAAATGATGAGAGCAAGCGTATTGTGCAAGCCGGGATCGACGCAGGTACAGAGATTGCTAGAGATTCTGCTGAAAAGCTCAATGATGAAGCTTATGTAAAAATACAAAATGAGAGCGATATAGAAATAAATGAACTGACTGATGAAGAAATAGAAGCTTTTAAAGAGCATTTACAGCCAGTGTATGATAAATGGAAGGAAATTATTGGCGAAGATATTATTGAGGATGCTGAAAAACAGTAAAACGGCATCCTAATATTTCTATATCATGTATACTAAGGTAAAACCGTCTCAAATGAGGTGATATAAGAAATGACTGGGGATATGGTGTTTCAAATTATTATGTTCCTCTTCCTTTTAGCCGTCTTATTAATAATTGCTACCGCTGTAAAAAGCTTGTTAAAAAAGAGGGTTGTTAAAACAAATCTTGATGTAGAACAAAAATTAGATCGTATTATCGAATTATTGGAAAGAGAAACAAATAGTAAATAATTAAAGGCGTTTTCATATAAAGCGCCTTTCTACTTTCTCACATTTAATGTAGATTTGGACGATTCTAAATGCCACTCAAAAATTTCGATAGACAATTATCGGTTAGCAGATGCCCACACATCGCCTTTACTACCCCTATTTTTATCAATTTTCACCACGTTTATATGTTTTTAACCAATATTGTAATGATTTGAGGGTTATGTCTCTTTTTTTGGAAGATAACTTTTACGTCAAAATACGAGGGTTTTCTTATTCTTTATGCAAAGATTATGAGTGAGTGATGTATTTTTGATCTAGCTATTCATACGTAATGGGTTTGTGAAAAAACGACTTTTGCTAGTCTTTATGAGCGGTTTCCCTTTTGATGGAAGTGAAATACTTTTACGAAGCATCCTTTCGATTTTTCCTTGTGAGTGATTGGCTATCCATTTTGCGAAGCATTCATTTCTTCTATTCTTTCTGAGTGACTTGCTAAGCCACTTTGCGAAGCGCTCTTTTCTTCTTTTCCTCCTGAGTGACTTGCTAAGCCACTTTGCAAAGCGCTCTTTTCTATTTTCCCTCCTGAGTGACTTGCTAATCCACTTTGCGAAGCGCTCTTTTCTTCTTTTTCTCCTGAGTGACTTGCTAAGCCACTTTGCGAAGCGCTCTTTTCTATTTTTCCTCCTGAGTGACTTGCTAAGCCACTTTGCGAAGCGCTCTTTTCTATTTTTCCTCCTGAGTGACTTGCTAATCCACTTTGCGAAGCGCTCTTTTCTATTTTTCCTCCTGAGTCACTTGCTAAGCCACTTTGCGAAGCGCTCTTTTCTATTTTTCCTCCTGAGTGACTTGCTAATCCACTTTGCGAAGCGCTCTTTTCTATTTTTCCTCCTGAGTGACTTGCTAATCCGTTTTGCGAAGCGCTCATTTATATTTTTCCTCCTGAGTGACTTGCTAAGCCGTTTCGCGAAGCGCTCATTTCTATTTTTCCTCCTGAGTGACTTGCTAATCCACTTTGCGAAGCGCTCTTTTCTTCTTTTCCTCCTGAGTGACTTGCTAAGCCACTTTGCGAAGCGCTCTTTTCTATTTTCCTTCCTGAGTGACTTGCTAATCCATTTTGCGAAGCAATTATTCCATTTCCTTCAACTCAAAAACCTTACCAATCCACAACATTCTGTAATCTCACTCATATCGTTCTGATTGTATGTAAATAACCTTCTACACACTCTTGATTATTAACAACACAGGCGTAATCACATATATGGATAGAACGAATCACACACGACAAAAAACCCGGACTCATGTCCGGGTTACATTTCAGCTAAAACAAACCACCTTGCTCTAGTTGATGAAAGTGGAATTAGTCTTCAACGACAACCTTTTCCATTACGTCACCATTTTTCATTGCTTTAACAGCTGGCATACCAGAAGTTACTTTACCAAACACAGTATGAACACCGTTAAGATGCGGCTGAGGTTCATGTACGATGAAGAACTGACTTCCACCAGTGTCTTTACCAGCATGCGCCATAGAAAGTGACCCTTCTTCGTGTTTGTGAGGATTGCCTTCTGTTTCACACTTAATTGTATAACCGGGGCCGCCTGTACCTGTTCCTGAAGGGCACCCACCTTGAGAAACGAATCCAGGAATCACACGGTGGAAAGTTAACCCGTTATAAAAGCCCTCGTTAATCAACTTTTTGAAGTTTTCTACTGTACCTGGTGCTTCATTAGGGTATAATTCAAATTCAAGTTTTTCTCCATTTTGTAGCTGTATGTATCCTTTTTCAGACATGTATAACACTCCTTTATATTTCAAAATCTTTTCTATCATAACATTTTTTTATGTAAGAATAAAATCTGAAGGTTAATTAATTTAAATGAAGCATTTATTATGTACCAAATAAGCTTAAGAATAGTAATAAAAGAAATATGATCGATGCATAAAATGAGACATGGAGAAAAAAAGTAGTGAGGTTGAATTTTATTTCTTCAGTGTTAAAAGTTTGTCTTTTCGTCCGTTTTTGCATATCATCACCATCCTTATGTAGATGTTAATAATATTCGTTATTCATGTGACAAAATCCTCCAACTTTAAGCAAAATAAATAGCCCTTCGTTTGTATGAAGTGCCATTTATTCAGCTTGTCTTTGCTGAAGTTGTTGAGTTAAATGACGATCAATGATACTATCTAACTTTTGTAGACTTTGTCTTGCTCTGTCAGCAGTAATGGTCCGATAATGATGGGCTCCTCCTGGTTCTTCATCCTTTTCATCTGCTCTTTTAACAATGGATTGTAAGGCCGTACGATCCACTTCTCCACCTGGTAAAAAAGAATCAGTATGAAATAATATTGCAAGTGAGACTTGTTTGGCTCTAATCGGATTTTCACCTAAGCGAATCAGTAATTTATGGGCTCTTTCCGCTCCTTTGATCGCATGAATATCGTTTTTACGATATAATTCATAGTCCCATTTACCATTTTGATTATACCAAGTGTAATGACCGATATCGTGTAAAAACCCTGCTTTTGCAGCTAAGTCGACATCCACATTTTCGATCTTTGCTAATTTCACTGCGTGATAAGCAACCGCTACAGCATGGGCAAGACCTGATCTTGTGACATATTTTTTGGCAATATGATGATCAAAAATATTTGTTAATGTAACATCTCTCATAAAAAATAACCTCCTCTTTTTATCCTTTACCATATTTATGCCCCTCTAAACAAACGTTGGCTTATAAAGTTATCATATACATTATTATTGTCGAAAGTGTTAGGGCATATTATGTGGAAATTGATATTTTAACTATACATTTTACTTATTTTCTCTTAAAATTGCTAGTGTTTTGTTTGATTATCTAACAAAAATGTTTGTGAGCAATGTCTCTACCACCTCATAAATAAAACATCCTTGACTAATCGTAAGAAAGAGACTGAGACAAAACTAAATGACCTAACCTTAAAAACGAACAATTACCAATGATGATCTATAAAAATCAGTTGCAAAAAAACCTGTTCCATTGCACTATTCTTTTTATATAAGGGTAAAAACACACAAAAAAACCGAATGATTAGTTGTGTATTTTCCTAATCACTCGGATCAATCCTTAGCTTGAATACATATGTCCCAGCTACTTCCTTCTTAATTTACATATTCATTCCATTTATCGCGCAAGTATCTCGCGAAATCTTTTCCGTCTTCAATGCTTTCTTTCATAAATTCTTTCCAAACGGGTAGTTCTTCTTTTAGTTTTTCCCCTAGTTTGTCAGATTGTTCTTTAATGGTTGTTTCCATTTTCTCTTTTGCTTTGTTAAAAGTTTCGCCCGTGCTGTTGTTCACTTCTTTAGGTTCAATAGCGCCTTCCATTACCGCTTTAAAAATCGGTACAACATTTGTCGAGGTGCTTCCTGATAAGTAATGTTCTCGGTCCGTTTTATCATACCCCAACCACACTGCGCCAACGATTTCATCTGTATAACCAACAAACCATTGATCTTTTGTTCCATTTAAATCAGCATATGGCAATTGAGTCGAACCTGTTTTCCCAGCAAGTGACACACCTTCTATTTTGGCACCTGCACCGGTTCCATTTTCAATGACGTCTTCAAGCATTGTATCCATTTTTTTTGCGACTGATTTTGATGTGACCTTTGTAGCTTTATCATCATGGGCAACAATCTCATTACCTGTTGGACCAACAATTTTCGTAATAAAATGAGCATCATACCGCTTCCCTTCATTTGGGAAAGTAGAATAAGCTTCTGCTAGTGTTAAAGGAGAAATCCCTTTATGCATTCCACCTAAAGCAATACCTAAATACTCATCTTCCTTTTCATAAGGAATGCCAAATCGCTGCAAGGAATCTAACCCTTTTGTTAATCCAATTTGATCTAGTAACCAGACAGCGGGTGCATTGATAGATTCAGCAACAGCTTTTGTCATCTCTACTTCACCAAGGTATTGATCGTTCACATTTGTTGGTGTGTAGTCCCCATAAGTGACTTTTTCATCTTGTAACATTGAATCTGGCTCATAACCTTCTTCAAGCGCAGGGGTGTAGGCAGCAAGTGGCTTTAAGGTTGACCCTGGTTGTGCCTTTATATGTGTGGCACGGTTAAATCCTCTAAAAACATGTTCGCCTCGTCCACCAACCACTGCACGGACGCCACCAGTTTGCGGATCGAGTAGAACAGCTCCACTTTGAACAAGAGTACTTCCATTACCATTCGGGAATAGAGAGTCATTATGATAAGTCACTTCTAAATTTGATTGGATGTTTTGGTCCATTTGTGTGTATATTTTATATCCTCTTGTAAAAATTTCCTCTTGAGTTAGACCATAACGGTTGATTGCTTCATCTAATACCGCATCTACATAGTAAGGGTATTGTCTCTCGAATGTATTTTTTTCCCCTTCTTTTAAGACAATCTCTTCGGCAACAGCTTTTTCGTACTCAGCAGTAGTAATCATGTTCAGTTCCTGCATTTTAGCTAATACAATATTTCTTCTTTTCATTGCGCCTTCATAGTTTTTATAAGGGTCCAGATAAGAAGGTGATTGCAATAAACCTGCAAGCATGGCTGATTCACTTATTGTTAACTCGCCAACATTTTTACTAAAATATTGGTTGGCGGCACTGTCAATTCCCCAGGCACCACTACCAAAATAAACTTGATTTAAGTACATCTGCAGTATATCTTCTTTTTCATATTCTTTTTCAATTTCAACTGCAAGGAATAGTTCTTCTATTTTTCGGCGGTATGTCTGTTCGGATGTTAGTAGTGCATTCTTAGCTAATTGCTGTGTGACTGTACTACCTCCACCTGTGATTCTACCAGCAAATAGATTGCTTACAAACGCCCTTGTCATTCCTTTTAAATCAAAGCCATTATGTTGATAAAAGCGTTCATCCTCTATGGCAACAACCGCATTTGGTAAATGTTCTGGTAAATCTTCAAATGTTACTCCTTCGCTACGATTTGTGGCAAAGCTTGACGCTTCATCCCCATCCTTATCATATATGATAGTAGATTGCTTTAACCCTTCTTGTAATGTAGAAACATTGGCATTTACGGCAAGAAAAGCAAAAAATAGAATCGCAAGTAAAATAAAAGTCAATCCTAATAATAATCCAATTTGCGTTAAATGATATTTTTTCCAAAACTTCTTTATCCATTGCCATAAAGTTTTTAATCTGGCTTTTAGTTGAGCTTTCATTGTTTTACTCCTTCATATAAATGCAATAGTGAAAAGTTTTTATTTCCTCTCCTCTATTAAATAGAACGTAATAAATGAAAATAAGTTTCACTTTTATATTATTCTTCTACCAACCATTAGATTTAACCCAGTTGACTAATGTATTTGATATGATTCTCGCACTGACATAAGGGGGTAATAGATTAGTCATTGCTTCAAAAGGAGCTCCAAGCCATAAAATATCATCATCAATCAAAATAAAAGCAAAGCACGGATGACCTTTCATCTGATTAGCCGAAGGAAGCTCAGATAAATGAGACTCGCTACAAATCGTAAGTAAATTCCTTTTCATAAGTGATTGAAATACCTCTATATAAGGGGACCCAACACTAAATATTTTCGGCAATCCAACGATTACTTGCTTCTTAGCATGATGTAGATCATATAGGAGGCGTTCACGCTTTTTAGCATAATGCCAAGACAATTTCGGATGAGAATGATTCATCCATTGCCCTATTTCAGCGGGGCCAATCACATGTCCTTCGCTCGTTTGATGTTGCCATAATTTTTTCCATATTTTCTTACTTGATACATGCTGCCTTATAAACGTATCATTTGCTATATGGATAAACTTTCCTTTTGTACGTGTGAGAGCAACATTCAATAATCGTTCACTATTTTGACCGGTTAATAACATACCTGGTCTTGTTTCCGGATCCCCATCGACTGTATCAAATATCATCATATCCTGCTCACTCCCTTGAAAGCGATGGACAGTCGCTGACACAATTTGCGCAGCCATTTTCTCTTTCTCATAGACTTCATCTAAGAACTGTGTCATTAATATTGCTTGTGCCCTATAAGGGGTGACATAGCCTATTGAGCGATTACCCGCCTTATAAGCTTCATGAATGAGTTGAAAAGAGAGCAATAATTGCCAGAGATTCACGCGTGAATGCGTTGATTTTTCCTTTATGCAATAGGCACCTGTACTTGATGTATCTAACAATATAGAAGCACGTTGAGGAAATGGATGACTTTCTACAATGTTCTCTCTCGTTTGATAGACAGATGGATGATCGATAACGAGGGATTGATAAATATATTCATTCGTGAATTTCGATATATCTGGGTGCATTCTTCTTTGTTCATTTAATAAGAACAACTGCGGATGAAGTTTCCCTTTCTTCTCTTGACTTACGACACCGGCATGATGGAAAATATCTTCTTGCAACCATTTTTTTACTAAAGGATGCTTTGCTGAAGCTATTGGCGGTAGCTGTTTAAAATCTCCACAAATAATTGTCCGTTTTCCTAGAGAAGTCGCCAGGGCAATTTGAGGGATATATGCCATACTTGCTTCATCTAAAATGATATAGTCGAATTCATCTTCATAGATTAGGGTATCAGTAGCCATTTTCGCCAAAGTTGTGCCAATGATTCTTGATTGCTTTACTAGCGTATTTTCTTTTTTCTTTAGTTTTTCCTGTAATGTATGAAGCTTTTTTTCTATTTCAACTAATTGCCTACTATCACGTTGGCTAAAGGAAGAGGATAGATCTAATTTTAATCCTGCTCTTTCCTCCATTAATTGATTTTTCTCTTCTATTAAATCACCATCGCTCATGTTCAATAAGCCAGTCGCTGTAATTGAAGCAAACTGCTTCATGAATTCATCTGACTGTCTGCCATACCTTAATAGATCACCAAGATTATATTTATCCTTTTTCAAAAGAAACTGATAAACTTCTGCCATAAGTACATCCACTGCTTGATTACTATGTGCGACAATTAATATCCGCTTCTTTTTTAAATATTGATTTGCAGCTACTCTTGCTAACGTATAGGTTTTACCGGTTCCAGGAGGTCCCCAAATATAAGTCATTGGATTATACTTCGATCGTAGGACTAACTCATGTAATGATGATTTAATTTTATCTTGCGGATGTTTTACCTCAGTTGAGGGATTCATTAGATGCTTTATTCTTACTCTTTTTTTCTTTTGATCCTTTATTTCCGCTAGCCTCTGATAGAGTTGATCTAATAACTCCCACGGGTCATGCTGCAAATGGGCTTCATGAATCTCTTCACCGAAATAATCTTCTATCGTTACAATAATATTTTTTCCTTCTACAGATACCATACGGCCCTTTGACCTTCTTTCTCCCCAAAGAACGGTAATGGTTGAACCAATTGGAATTGATAAAGGAAAATGGACTTCAAAGTAATAGCTATAGCCCTCTTTTGCATCTAATTTTCTTCCAGCAAAAATATGAAAACTCTTACTACCATATTGTTTTAAATGACTGATTTCTGCTGCAATCGCTTTTTGCCACTCTTTTATATAAACTTTTGTTGATACCATTTGCTCATACTTCCTTTGTTTTCATTCATAAATATTTACTATACCATATTTACAAACAAGTAGACTCTGCTTGAAATAAAAAAGGTAATTAGCCTTCAGCACCATCCTCAGTACAAAATGATCTAATCTCGCTACATCCCTTTGGTAAATCACCTTTTAGTAACCACGTTTCAACGATATAAGTAAATAAGTCAGGTTTTTCCATAGGAAATCCATGGCATGTAAAAATACAATTAAAGAAGCACCCTTATCACCGTATTCTGTATACTTCAAAGCCACTAATTTCACCTATCTTCCTTTCTTTTTCTAATCGGCTTTCAATATTAGGATTTTTCATATTTAGTTACTTATTTTAGAACGTCCTTGTCGTAAAGAATGACTCTCTGCAATCATGAATGAACCAGAGATAAATGAAAGAGGCTCAATCATTTTTAAAATGATTGAGCCTATCTTCCTTATACTTCTAAGCCATAGTTTTTACATAATGCTGCTAGTCCACCTGAGAAGCCACTACCAATGGCATTGAATTTCCATTCGTTATTGTGGCGATAAAGCTCACATACAACAACAGCTGTTTCAATGGAAAAATCTTCTCCTAAATCATAACGTAGAAGTTCTTCATTTGTTTCTTCATTTACTAAACGGACAAACGCATTGGAAACTTGTCCGAAATTTTGCTTTCTTAACTCTGCATCATGAATGGTAACAGCAATTCCGATACGATCAACAGTTGAAGGGATTTTTGAAAATTCGACAATTAATTGTTCATCATCTCCATCTCCTTCACCAGTACGATTGTCTCCTGTATGAATGACCGAACCTGATGGATGTTCCAACTGATTGTAGAAAATAAAATCTTGATCTTGCTGGCAACGGTTTTGATGATCTGCTAAAAATGCAGAAGCATCTAGGTCAAAGGATTCCCCGCCATTATACTTATTTGTATCCCAACCGAGACCGATCACTGCCCTCGTTAACCCCGGGTTTGTTTTCGTTAAATCGATTCTTTGTCCTTTTGATAATTGAATAGCCAAAGAGACTCCCCCTTTTATCGCGTTAAGATTATCCTACTTGTAAGCCGTAATCAGTTGCAATTCTTGCCAAACCACCTTGATAGCCTGAACCAATCGCAGAGAATTTCCATTCGCCATTATGACGGTATAACTCCCCAACAATTACAGCTGTTTCAATAGAGAAGTCTTCTCCCAAATCATAACGAATCAATTCTTCATTGTTTTCTTCATTTAAGATACGAACATAAGAATTAGATACTTGTCCGAAATTTTGCCCTCTTCCCTCTGCATCATGAATCGTAATTACAAACGAAATTTTTGCAATAGTAGCAGGTACATTGGATAAGTCAACTTCTACACTTTCGTCATCACCATCACCCACACCCGTGCGATTATCCCCTGCATGTACAACTGACCCATTTCCACCTTCTAATTGATTGTAGAAAATAAAGTCTTTATCCGAAGAACATTTTCCAGATTCATCTAATAAAAACACACTAGTATCTAAGTCAAAATCTTGGCCGCCATCATACTTATTTGTATCCCAACCAAGACCGATAACGACTTTAGATAGCCCTGGATTTGTTTTGGTTAAATCAATTTTTTGTCCTTTTGATAATGAAATTGCCACTTTTCATCTCTCCCTTTTCATTGAAAATTGTAAATATGTATACATTTAGTTTAAACGTTTATTAGAAAAACGTAAACTGATATACCCTCGCTTTTCTACTTAAAAAAGCAAGTGAAAAAAAACTATTCAATTAGCATGGTTTCTTATGCTTATGGAAAATGAAGTTCTTTCATTTCTGACTCTCATTTTCTTTTGCATCCTGTCTATAGTACATACGTAAACGCCTGATAAATAGTTTCAAAAATTTTTCGTTTAATAGGTGAGTGCCTATTATTGCCACAGTTTAACAACGACACTCATATGCTATAAAAACAGATCTGAAGGGAGGTTTATATTCTGTCTAAACAAGAGCAAGTAACACCATCATTGTTTCTTAAAGAAAAAATCACTAGTAATCAAGATGTTTTTAGAAAAAATTATCTATCTGACCTTTTAGAAGAACAATCACAGCTTAATCATAAAGTATCAAAACAGCATCGCGATTTACAACATCAGTTAGAGGAGACGTATGAAGATTTAATGAGCTATGCTAAAGATGAGAGTATACGCCACGAAAAAAATATGCAGCAATACAATGAGGACTGGACTGCACTTCAATCAGCCTACCAAGCTCAAGAGCAAAATCAACTCGAAATGAATGGTTATCTTCAACAAATTGAAAATAAAAACGAAGAATTACTAATTCAACTAAGAACTAGTCAGTCTTCATATGAAACTCTATTAGCACAATCATCTATTCAGGAAACAGCTATCTTAGAACTTTCACGAAAATTAGATAACCTTGAGAAGCCGACTGAAAAAATCCTAGAGGAATTAACAGTCATTACCGATGATCAAGCTGCTATTAAAGACAAAATGGAAACACAAGATATCTATCATCAATCTGTTATGGAAAAACTCGAATCTCAAGATGCACTTAATGAGAAATTATCAAGACAAATCGATCATTTAAAATCGATTATTTTTGAAAGAACAGCTTACCTTACAGAAAACTTTAAGTCACTCATTTCTCCTGTAAAAAGTTTTTTTGTTCATCATGAGGAGAAAAACAAAAATAAATAAGACCGGTTTTATATTTTTTCTTGCGCGGTTTTGGTTTATTTTAATTGCCTGGTCGCGCATTTATTTGCCCGTTGCACTCATCCTTATTTTCAAGAAATTTCACGATATAGATTTCTTCGTGTTCTTAGTTAATTAACGAATCTAGTGAGATGAATGTTGTTTTCAGCTCCACTATTAAGTTAAATCGCTATAATAATCATCACCTTCTTTTTCTCATTTTCCCTTTTAATAATGAAAAGTTCATTCAATTCGATATTGTTTATGTCAGACTTTAAGGCAGGTATGTCAAAGATCAATAAGCAGAACCTGGGTCTATAAAAAATTTTTAGGGGTAGTTAAAGTAATAGAATTGTAGTGAATAGAGGATATATACTCCTAAAATCATAGCAAAAATAACAAGGCATAAGTATATTGTCCAAGATGGATGGGTAAAAATGGGTTGTGTCACGTTCAAAGAAAAAATTATAATGAAACCTTGAATACGAAATAGCAGAGTTCACAACTCTTTCTTTCAGTCTAAGAGACCCATAGAGCAAAAAAATCCGAACACATAAACCTTTATAGGTTTGAAATGTGTTCGGACTTGTCAGCTAACTATCATACTAGTTTAACCATTTTCTATTTAACAATTAATCTAAGATTGTCACTTTTACTGTTTGTCTACCATAATTAATGGCATCCTCTTTATTTGGAATAAAGATATCAATTTTATTTCCTTTAATTGCACCGCCAGTATCTCCTGCGATTGCTTCACCATAACCTTCTACATATACTTTTGTGCCAAGTGGAATAACATTTGGATCAACTGAAATGACCTTCGCATCTGGATTCTCTTTTAAGTTAATACCAGTTGCAGTTACACCAGAACAACCCTCACAAGATGCTGTATATGCAGTTGCTTCCATTGTAATTTCTTTTGTTCCTTCTTCTGAAGGGGTGTTGTTTGTATTTTTCTCTTCCTTAGGTGCATCTACAGCCTCTGCAGGTTCTTCTTTTGCCTGTTCTTTGTTCGTCTCTTGATTCACCGCTGGTTTTTCTTCTTTAGTTGGTGTAGATTCGGTATTTTCTACCGGAGTATGTACCGGGCTTTCTTTTACGATACTACTCGGTGCACCGGGATATACAACAAGCTCTTGGTCAGGGTGTATCACTTCTGAACTTAAATTGTTCCAGTTTTTTAATGAATCAACCTTCACATCAAGTTCTTTTGCAATGCCCCAAAGCGTGTCGCCTTTATTTACTTTATATTTTTCTTCCTCATATACGTTTAACACATCTTCAATATAAATTGTATTTGAAGATAAGTTATTCCACTCTTTAACCTGTTCAACTGTCGTATTGTATTTTTGTGAGATGCTCCATATTGTATCTCCTTTTTTGACAGTTACTTCCTCGGCTTGCACGCTTGCTGCAGCTCCTCCTGCAATAGTTGCTACAGCTAAAAATGATAATACTGATTTTTTCATTTCGCATAACCTCCTGTATAGCTTGTATTAGCTAACGGTGATAATCATAACAAAAGTTCGTTACAGGAAAAGAACAGGACAATAATAATCTAATGACTTATATAACAGAAGTTTAACAAAATGAGGGTTGTTGCTTAATAAATGTATTAATAGTAATTCTTCTTCCTTAAAATGAAAATTTTTCTTCCTTTTTATTAAAAAATTCAAAAAATAGGTACACATTTTTATTTTAATCGTGTATACTGTATCATAACAGAAGGAATAATAAAATAATTGTTATATAAAAGGAGATGGAAGAAAATGATGAGTCCAGTAGAATTTTTTCAAACTTTACCTAAGAAGGTATGCCCAGAATGCGGTCAAATAATGGAAGAACAAGCGGAATCCTACTTAATGGAATGTGATCGTTGTCTTTCAAAAAAAGGTGAATAGAACGACAAAAACCGTGCAGTCGATGTAGACTACACGGTTTTTTGTATCCATCTTGCTAAAAATAAAGCGATTAACACAAAGAACTATGCTAATTGCTTTATTTTTAACTGGCGTCAAGTTACATTAAGATTTCTGGGAGATCCCTTACTTCTAAAGTTGTGTCACTACCACATAAAGGGCATTTCAAATCTACAGATACAAAATCTTTTCTCATCCAGCCATTACATGTATTATCTAGACAAGCATATACATCCGTACTTAAAATCACTACTTCAGGTTTTTCATCTTGTGCTTTTTTATTAAAAAACATCGTAATCCCCCTCTAAATTTTATCTTCTACTATTAGTATGGACAACTTAGCTTAGATTAATGAATTTAATTCTGTGTATTTTTTCGTAAGTAACGTAAACTATAGAAAGAGGTGAACATAATGTCATCAAAAGAAAAACGATTTACAGTAGCAGGAACTGATATTAATGAAGTGAAACGACTAAATCAACAGTCTGGTTTATCTTATAATGAAGTAAAAGCATTATTAGCTGCAAAATATTTAAATTCAAAAAATGAGCGTAACTAAAGAAGCTGCCAGTAAGCAGCTTCTTTAATTTAATTCTGTGATTTTTTTCTTGGAATCGCGATGTCAATACCTTCAATAGCATCCCAATTTTCATCAAAATTTTCTAAATCACCATTTAGCAAGGATAGATTCTCATAAAGATTTTTGGATTCACTTAAAGGCATATCCTCATACTCTTTCAAATCTGTTATCCTCCCTTCATGTAATACTATTGTGTTCAAATTTCACTTTTTCATACAGTTCTCAAGCATTTATGTACTATTGCCAATATGATTACATAGAGAGAATTCTTCACAATTCGAATCAATGATCATCGATTTAACAAGCAGTAGAATAACTGTTCACATGATTAATATCATGACTGGTTGATGAATATTACCATGAACACAAGTAGGTTGAAGGATGGAAGAAATAAAGAGATAAACTCGTAGGGAAATTCCAAAAATATAATATAGAAGATTATTCTTAAGTGAATACTTTTTTAGCAAGTTGAAAGTAAATGGTTCCCAAACTGAAGTAGCGAAACTTTCACAATGTAGCATAACAACATTCAAAAAATTAAAAACAGAAGTATTTAAAAATAATAAAGCAGCCATTAAGGCTGCTTCTCAAGATGTTCTAACGTCAATATAACAAACATCTACTATCTTATATTTATCTTTAATTCCCATGTTGACATCCTCATTTGAAGGGTAGCTTTTATTTTTATTGATTTACTTTCGTTACGGAAAACGTATTGCGTTAATGTCGATATTTAAAGCACTTGAAGAGGTTACATTTGTTGCTACTGTATAAGCTATTCTAATATCATATGTTGCAGTTCCAGTGGTAGTAGCAGTATTTACATTGGTTGATGCAACAGGAAATCTTGATGTACCTGCCGAACTTACACTTCTTTGAGCGGAACGCGTATCAAGTAAAGTCCCATTAAGATATAGCCTTATTTGGAAGGTGAAATTAGAATTGGCTGTTGTAATTACATCAACTGATACCGCATAGTCAATTTTAATGTTTTGAGCAACAGTAGTTGGCACATTTAATGTAGCCACTGTCGTTTCAGTTCCAGTAGTTATTAGCGCAATTGGCCCAGCCACTTGTGTAAAAAATAATTGAGATCCAGCTCCTGTGGCTCCCGTTACTCCAGTCGCTCCTGTGATTCCTGTTGATCCTGTGATTCCGGTATCTCCGGTTATTCCCGTCGTTCCAGTTGCTCCTGTTGGACCGGTTACTCCGGTTGCTCCCGTTACTCCGGTCGATCCTGTGGCTCCTGTGATTCCAGTCGATCCTGTGATTCCGGTTGCTCCTGTGATTCCTGTTGCACCGGTTACTCCCGTCGTCCCTGTGGCTCCTGTTATTCCTGTAATTCCGGTTGCTCCTGTAATTCCTGTTGCTCCTGTTATTCCTGTTGTTCCTGTGATTCCTGTTGTTCCTGTGATTCCGGTCGATCCTGTGATTCCGGTCGATCCTGTGATTCCGATGGCTCCCGTTACTCCAGTGGCTCCTGTTGGACCGGTTACTCCCGTCGTCCCTGTTGCTCCTGTGATTCCTGTTGCTCCTGTAATTCCGGTTACTCCTGTGATTCCTGTTGCTCCTGTGATTCCGGTCGATCCTGTGATTCCAATGGCTCCCGTTACTCCAGTGGCTCCTGTTGGACCGGTTACTCCTGTGGTACCTGTTGATCCGATCGATCCTGTTATTCCTGTTGCTCCTGTTATTCCTGTTGCTCCCGTAGCGCCGGTTACTCCTGTGATTCCTGTGACTCCTGTTACTCCTGTTACTCCTGTTACTCCTGTTATTCCGGTCGATCCTGTGATTCCTGTGGCTCCTGTAATTCCTGTTGCTCCTGTGATTCCGGTTGCTCCTGTTATTCCTGTGGCTCCTGTGATTCCGGTTACTCCTGTGATTCCTGTTGCTCCTGTGATTCCTGTTGCTCCTGTGATTCCGGTTGCTACTGTTGTTCCTGTTATTCCGGTTGCTCCCGTTACTCCGGTTGCTCCTGTTATTCCGGTCGATCCTGTAATTCCGGTTGCTCCTGTTATTCCGGTTGCTCCTGTTATTCCTGTTGCTCCTGTGATTCCGGTCGATCCTGTGATTCCGGTCGATCCTGTGATTCCAATGGCTCCCGTTACTCCAGTGGCTCCTGTTGGACCGGTTACTCCCGTCGTCCCTGTTACTCCTGTTATTCCTGTTGCTCCCGTTACACCGGTTGCTCCTGAGATTCCTGTTGTTCCTGTTGCTCCTGTGATTCCTGTTGTTCCTGTGATTCCGGTCGATCCTGTGATTCCGATGGCTCCCGTTACTCCAGTGGCTCCTGTTGGACCGGTTACTCCCGTCGTCCCTGTTGATCCTGTTATTCCTGTTGCTCCCGTAGCGCCGGTTACTCCTGTTGCTCCAGTTGCTCCTGTGACTCCTGTTACTCCTGTTATTCCTGTAATTCCTGTTGCTCCTGTGATTCCGGTTGCTCCTGTTATTCCGGTTGCTCCAGTGATTCCTGTGATTCCGGTGGCTCCCGTTACACCAGTGGCTCCTGTTGGACCGGTTACTCCTGTGGTACCTGTTGATCCGGTCGATCCTGTGATTCCGGTGGCTCCTGTTAATCCAGCCGTTCCGGTTGCTCCCGTTGTTCCAGTTAATCCGGTCGATCCTGTTACTCCAGTCGATCCTGTTGAACCAGTTACTCCGGTGACTCCTGTTGATCCGGTCGATCCTGCGATTCCGGTTGCTCCCGTTACTCCGGTTGCTCCTGTTATTCCGGTTACTCCTGTTGCTCCTGTGACACCTGTGATTCCTGTTATTCCGGTGGCTCCCGTTACACCAGTGGCTCCTGTTGGACCATTGGCTCCTGTTGGACCAGTTACTCCCGTCGTCCCTGTGGCTCCTGTTATTCCAGTGGCTCCTGCGATGCCTGTGGCTCCCGTAGCTCCGGTGACTCCTGTCAATCCAGTCGTTCCTGTTGGACCGGTTACTCCTGTGGTACCTGTTGATCCGGTCGATCCTGTGATTCCAGTTGCTCCTGTTAATCCAGCCGTTCCTGTTGCTCCCGTTGTTCCAGTTAATCCGGTCGATCCTGCGATTCCGGTTGCTCCCGTTACTCCTGCTGTTCCGGTTATTCCTGAAGGACCTGTATTACCTGTGACTCCTGTCGCTCCGGTTAACCCTGTGGCTCCTGCGATTCCTGTGGCTCCGGTTATTCCGGTTCCTCCTGTGGTTCCCGTGGCTCCTGTGACTCCTGTAATTCCGGTCGTTCCCGTATCTCCTGTGATTCCTGTTGCACCTGTAATTCCTGTTGCTCCTGTTACTCCGGTTGCTCCAGTTATTCCTGTTATTCCGGTGGCTCCCGTTACTCCAGTCGCTCCTGTGATTCCTGTTGTTCCAGTTAACCCTGTTATTCCAGTCGTTCCAGTTGCTCCTGTTGGACCGGTTACTCCGGTCGTCCCGGTAGCTCCGGTAGCTCCTGTGACTCCGGTTAATCCAATCGTTCCAGTAGCTCCGGTCACCCCTGTTACTCCGGTTGCCCCTGTATTACCTGCAACTCCTGTAGATCCCGTGGCACCGGTTACTCCGGTCGCCCCGGTGGCTCCTGTAACTCCACTCAAACCTGTAATTCCACTAGCTGTCGCATTAAAACTCTCTGGGCCAACACGCGTTACATCTGAATCAACTGCACCAGTAATATTACGAACAAAGGCAGTATATATTAAAAACCCAGAACCTTTGGGGACATTGTAATCTGAAGCGGAAAATGCGTACTCTTGAGGACCATCCTCGGAGCCATTAAGAACAATAGTCTTGATACCTGTAAAAATAGTATTAGCATTAGGATTAGTCCCTCGAACAATTTTTATTTCTACAAAATTTGTATAAGTACTGGCTGTTGGACTTAATTTTAAAGTAATAATACCGTCAAATTGAACACGAATGTTTGAAGTGGGGATAGCTTCACTAACATTAAGGCCAACTTGTCCCCAAATTTGGTAAGCAGACGAAGTTGGTATGTTTATAGAATTGGCATAGGAAGCATTTTGAGATATTATTCCATCAAAGAATTCTGGCATAGGTTGTCACCTTCCTTTTTATAGAGAATACAAGTGAATTTAATTTAAATTAACTTTCTAATTAATTTATGAAATTTGGAACAAAAGTGGAACGGCACATTTATTGATCTTTGAAAAAACTGAGTTTAAATAAAATGATAAAATTTTGTCGCATTTTAATAAAAAGTACAAGTAATAAATAAAAAAATTCGACATAAAATCTAAAAATAGAATATAAGACCTTTTCCTATATACTCATGAGTATGTTGAAAAGGCATTTCTTGTTGGAATACAAGTGTATTTTCACACGGCTCCAGGATGAATATAATACCTGTTAATCCGCGCATACATATAGATATCAATTCCGATGTTTAACCTTTACATTAGTGCTGTCCGATAAATAGCTTCTTTCTTATATTCATTAAATGTCCATGTCGAATATAGACGGAAAATTATAAATCTTCTTAGTTGATTTATAATTTTAAAAAATGGTACTATATTCATGTAAACGGTTTCTATGCTTAACAATTCCAGCCATGAGAGTACATAGACACTATTTTTAAGGAGGAATTCGATGAGTCAGTTAACTGTAAGTGTGAAAGAAAAGGTGGAGAAATTTTTAAGTGGGAAGAAAAAGCTGTATATTAATGGGGAGTTTGTCGAAAGCAAATCAGGTAAAACATTCGAATCTTATAACCCAGCGACAGGTGAAGTACTCGCCCATGTATATGAAGCTGACAAGGAAGACATTGATTTAGCGGTCAAAGCAGCTCGCGAGGCATTTGATAATGGTAAATGGTCAAAGATCTCTGCTGCACAACGCAGTCGACTTCTCTATAAACTTGCCGACTTAATGGAAGAGAATAGTGAAGAATTAGCACAATTAGAAACCTTAGATAACGGAAAACCTATTAGAGAAACAACAAATGCAGATATCCCACTAGCTGTTGAGCATATGCGTTATTATGCTGGCTGGTCAACAAAAATCGTAGGACAGACGATACCGGTAAGCGGTCCATTCTTTAACTATACAAGACATGAACCTGTGGGAGTAGTAGGACAAATCATCCCATGGAACTTCCCATTGTTAATGGCTATGTGGAAAATCGGTGCAGCACTAGCTAGCGGTTGTACGGTTGTATTAAAGCCAGCTGAGCAAACTCCTCTATCTGCTCTCTATTTAGCAGAACTAGTCGAGGAAGCTGGATTCCCTAAAGGTGTCATTAATATTGTTCCTGGATTTGGTGAAACGGCAGGTAGTCCATTAGTGGATCATCCATTGGTCGACAAAATTGCTTTTACTGGCTCTACTGAAGTCGGTAAATCGATTATGTCCAGTGCTTCTAAAACATTAAAAAGAGTAACGCTGGAGCTTGGCGGTAAATCACCTAATATTATCTTACCTGATGCTGACCTTTCAAAAGCGATTCCAGGGGCCCTAAATGGTGTCATGTTTAACCAAGGTCAAGTGTGCTGTGCCGGTTCTCGTGTGTTTATTCAGAAGAAACAATTTGATAATGTAGTGGCTGATATGGCAAGCCATGCTAAAAATATCAAACAAGGAGCAGGTATACATGCTGACACAGAAATTGGACCACTGGTGTCAACTGAACAACAAAAACGAGTCCTTGGTTATATTGAAAAAGGTGTAAGTGAAGGTGCAGAACTGGTCGTAGGAGGAACGAAACCACAGGATGATGGCTATTTTGTTTCACCAACAATCTTTGCTAATGTGCAAGATGACATGACGATTGCTAAGGAAGAGATATTCGGTCCAGTTATTTCCGCAATGCCATATGAAGATTTGGATGAACTTATTGATCGGGCTAATCGCTCAGAATATGGTTTGGCTGCGGGCGTATGGACACGTGATGTAGCAAATGCTCATTATATTGCAAATAAACTTCGAGCAGGTACCGTTTGGGTTAACTGTTATAATGCTTTTGATGCAGCTTCACCATTTGGTGGCTATAAACAGTCTGGTATCGGTCGTGAAATGGGATCCTATGCTCTTGATAATTATACTGAAGTGAAAAGTGTCTGGATTTCAATGAAATAATATAGAATAAAAAAAGAGTAGCCAAAAAATGGCTACTCTTTTTTTACGCATATGCTAAAATACTGTCTCTTAAGAGTTGAGCAGCCCCTACACCTGCTTTCTCATCGTAATACTGTGTAAATCTCTCATCAGCGATATACATGTCTGCCAAACTTTTATGTGCCTCAGAAGAATAAGTTGACCATGTATATTGTAACCATTTTTTGTGTAACATCACGATTTGCTTCGCATCTTCTTTTTGTTGATTTTTTTGTTGATTGAATTGTTTAAGTCTTTCAATCAATTCGCTCTCAATCTCTTGCATCTCTTTATAGCTTTCCTCAGACATTCCCATCCATGATTGATTTGCCTCTTCTACTGCTTCCTCTCCATATTTTTCACGAATTTCCTCTCCGAACTTGTTTTCGTTTTCCTCTATTCTCTTCTTTTTGAATGCGGCAAATTTTTCTTCGTTACTCATTTCTATCTCTCCTTTATGATAAGCAATCGTATGTTCAACTGCTTCTATTAGGCTGTCAATATGATTCCTCTCTTCAACTAATGCATCATAATGCGTGTGCAGTATGCTTTGTATCGATTGACTTTCAGAAGATAGTATTCTTTGTATGTCAGACAATTTGAAGTTTAATTCCCTATAGAACAAGATTTGTTGCAATCGATCGACTTCAACTGTTGAATAAAATCGATAACCCGCTTCATTGGTTTTTGTAGGCTTAAGTAAATGAATTTCATCATAGTATCTTAAAGTTCGTGTACTTACACCAGACATTTGTGCCATTTGTTTAATTGAATAGAGCATCAACTCACCTCCTAATCACTACAATAAAGGTTTACGTTGCGTAAAGGTCAAGCGTAAATGAAAAAAATTTTTCCATACCACTTTTAATGCAGGATACAAAGCAACAATGTTTTTTATATGCTTTTTTGACCCTTTAAACGACAGTCATCAGATGTTCAACCCCAAATGGCGAGTAACATCCTCCTCCACTAGCGGAAGTTCTCTAGAAAAATTCACAATAAGTGCTTTTAAGAATCCTTTTATATGTACTCAAATCTTTTTATGGGAAAAGGAATTGATGATGCCTGTCAGGTAATATCCCAAAAGTCTAACTAGTTGGGTTTTATGAACAGTTCGGTCTTTTAGTAAAAGTATTGTTAATTTAGCGTATAATTTCTTCCATGACGCGTTTTGGTAGTTCAATCATCCTTTAATATGAGCCTAATTTACTTAGCTTAAAACCCAATTGTATCATTACACCATGTTCTGTTTAAAAAAGAAGATATAGAACTTGAAAATAACCGAAGATAAACTAAAGGGGCTGGGTTATAACTCAATGAACTACCTTAAAACGAACAATAACAAATGATGCCCTATGAACATGAAGATCATTTGTAAAAAAGGTCCATTTCATTGCACTATAGACACTCCTTTCTGACAAAAAATCCGAATGATTAGATGATAAATACGCCTAATCACTCGGATCAATCCTTAGCTAGAATACTTATGTCCCAACCTCTTCAGTTATTTCGTCCTTCTTTCGATCAAATTTACGCCAACGCCCATACAAATCACTCCAATTAATAACATGAGGACTAATGGCATTGTAATCTCAAGCCATCCGGCATCAAAGATGGCTATATCCATTAGGGCTTCAATCGCATGAACGAGTGGAAATAAATCGGCAACGAACGAGAGGACAGGATGACTAATCAGTCCAGGTGGCATGTAAACACCACTGATGACCGGCACAATTGGCATAACGGACGGGAAAATCATATTAAACTGTTCCGGTGTTTTTATAAATCCTGTAAATAACATGGCTAAACTCACCATACTGAGTGTAAAGACAGCAGCGACAGTAAGTATCATGCCAAAGTTATGTCCTAGATCATAGTCCATCACATAATTAAAAATCGCTAATACAATTACAATTTGCATAAACCCAATCATAAAACTGTAAAACAGATGGCCGGCATACATCCCCGTTTTGCTGACAGGAGAGAGAATCATTCGATCCCATACACCACTCACTTTATCGGAAGTTACTGCATTCACTTTAAATCCAATTGTAAACATGGCTAGAAACAGGGTGAAACCAAACAGTAATTGGAGCTGCATATTATATTCAGGCACTTCTCCACCCTCAATGGATTCCGTTTGCATTTGGAATGGAGCCTCTTCCAAATAACCATTCACTTTCTCTCGTGTGGTGTCAACATTCCCTGTTCCAGATGCGGCTTGGAGCTGCGCCTCTTTCGTAAATACAGAATGAACATAGTCTTCCACTAATTGGACCGCCTGAGTATTGGAAGCTGCAATAATCTGATAATCACTTTCTGATAGCCGAATCGCTGCCTCACTTTTTCCATCTTCCACATCTGTCTGCGCCTCTAATTCATCAGTAATCACAAAATCATAATCCTGATTTGCATTCAACAGAGGCTCCCATTTTTCTTCCACTTCTCTACTATTAGGCTCACTGCTAAAAATCGGAACAGTTGTTTCTGTTTGTTCATGCAAATCGGTGAAAATAAACGTAAAAAGTATGCTTCCTATGGTCAATAGAATGACTAACCATGGACTTCTTATGTCCTTCTTGAATTGTGCTTTCATCAATGGAAACATTACGACCTCCCCCTTTCAGGAAACAGGAGTATTCCGAGAGCAAAAAATCCACAGAAAAAAACAAATTGCTTCACCAATGGTACGGCAAAAGAAATCGCATTTCCATTTTGCAGAAATTCCGTAAATAAATCTATCGCTACCCCAGTCGGTGTCCATTGACTCAATTCCTGTACCCAATTCGGGAATTGTTCCAACGAGAAAAAATTTCCGCCTAATGCAGCCAACACCATAACGACCATTGTAAACAGTCCATTCGCTGTATTTATATTACTCATCCTTAACGTCAACGAAGTGAAAATCGCAGATAACCCAGCAATAGTTAATGAGAAAAACGTAACAATAACAATGATGCCTAGCCAAAATTCCGATAATTTTTCGGGGAAGATTCCCAACATCAGATCAGTTGCAATAAACACAAGCATTAACTGAATCCAAGCCAGAAGGAAAGTAGAAATTACCTTTCCCATTAAATACGAAAATGGACTGCTGTTCGTTAATAAAATTCGATTGAAAACACGTTCTCTTTTTTCCGTTGCCGTCTTTACTGCAACTGTTGCAGCAATAAATAGCGCAAAGAGTGAGCTCATCGCAATCGTATAATATTGGGCAAGTTCTATTTCAACAATGTTTTCGCTGATTACGTCTCTTCCTCCTTGCGGTAATACTAGTTCTGTTCCTTCATCTTTTGTCACCGCATCAAGTGCCAATTGAAAATTGAGCGTCTCGATATAATGATCGATTACACTAGCTAAGATATCCGTTTCAAATGAATGCTCTGCTATTTGAAAACGAATAGCTGTATCTGCAGGTTGCCCTAGCATTACCTGACTTAACATATCATGCGTAAATCCTGCTGGAATTTTAATAATGGCTTCTAATTCGCCGTTTTCGACCTGTTTTTTCGCTTCCTCTTCACTCATCTCTATGGTATGAATCCAGGAACTTAATTCAGGATCTTCAAAAAACGATACCATTACCCCACTTGGTGACAATGTTTTAGCCTGGTCCATCATTGCATTTATTTCCATTTCTGCCAAGTTCATTTCCCGTAACGTTTCTTCAAATTGTTTAAATGCGGCAGCTTCATCATCTTCCAGAACCAAACCAGCCCTTACATCCAATTCATCGGTATCATCTATCGATATTCCGGAGAAGGCAACATTCAGAACAATCAAGATCAATATTGGCGCTAATATAGAAATCAAGACTTCTTTACGATCCCGCCAAAAAACCAATAAATCTTTTTTTAAAAATGAAATCATTTGGCTCCCCTTCCTCCTCTTAATCTCTTAATGTCCGACCGGTAATATGCAGGAAAACATCCTCAAGACTTGGCTTTTCCATTTGAAAATTCGTTAAATGAATGGCTTCACTTTCAACCGCGTGTACTAAATCACTTAAGATACTACTTCCTTTTTTGGAGATAATCCGTAAACTTTTATCTGTTACATCTACACGACGTATGTTGTTAATAGCTTTCACTTTCTCGACTACCCTCTCACTCGTCTCGCTCAAAGTTACTTGAATCATATCCTCACTGGACAAAATGCTTAATAACTCTTCTTTACTTCCTGCAGCCACCACTTTCCCATGATCCATAATGTAGACACGTTTGCATAATTGCTCGACTTCTTCCATATAGTGACTCGTATAAAGCACTGTCGTCCCATATTCCTCATTTAGTTTACGCACCGTTTCAAGAATATGGTTTCTTGATTGTGGATCAATCCCTACAGTAGGTTCATCTAGAATAAGAACTTTTGGTTGATGCAACAAAGCAGCTGCAATATTAACCCGTCTTTTCATCCCGCCGGAGAATGTTTTTACCAGCTCTTTTTGACGTTTTTTCAATCCGACCATCTCAAGAACTTCCTGGGTACGTTGCTCTAAGATATTCTTTTTGACGTGATAAATTTCACCAAAGAACTTTAGATTTTCATAAGCAGTAAGTTCTTCATATAAGGCGATCTCTTGTGGAACAACACCAAGGATTCTCCTGATTTCTCCCGGATTTTTAATGGTACTTTTGCCATTTAGTTTCACATCACCGGAAGTCGGCTTGAGTAAAGTAGAAATCATGGAAATCGTTGTAGACTTGCCAGCTCCATTCGGTCCAAGCAAACCAATGGATTCTCCTTCATCTATATAAAGATCAATTTCATCCACAGCTTTTTTTCCTTTAAATATTTTGCTTAATTTTACCGTTTCAATCATATCCACACACCCCTGTATAAGTTGGTAGCACAGAAAAACTTGACGTAACGCTCGTTTTTCTAATACTTATATCCTCTCCTGACATTGTCAATATACATAAAAAAAAACAGTGTCACCACTGCCTTCAGTCATTTTCATCATCATTGGTCATGACTTTAGTCATTTTCATTTTTCGCCTAGTTATTTGCTGCTTCTCTTCAGTTAATCAGACAAGATTATGGCGGATTGCGTAAATAGCCAGTTGTGTCCGGTCTCTTAAATTTAATTTATGTAAAATCTGACTCGTATTATTTTTCACCGTTCCGACAGATAAACCTAGTCGCTCTGCAATTTCATGATTGTTAAGCCCTTCACCGATACAAGTTAATAGTGCACGTTCACGCGGATTCAACGATGGATCTGGATTTTTTTCTTCCTGGCGATGGAGAAGAAGCGGCATCACTTTGGCTGCAACTTGATCTTCCACACTCAGTCCACCTTTTAGCGCACTACGGATAGAGCGAATGAGAGAATCGGTATCTGCATTTTTTAATAGATAACCGCTTACGCCTATTTTTAATGCTTCCATCACATACTCGTTATTATCAAACGTTGTTAACATTAAAATTTTTGATGGTTTCCAACGGGATTGTATAATTTTAGCAGCTTCGATTCCGTCCATAACAGGCATGCGAATGTCTAAAATAACTACGTCAAATACATGCTTTTCACAAAGGTCGATTGCTTCCTTACCATTGCTTGCTTCTCCGACAACCTTCATTTCCTCATCTGTTTCAATCATCATCTTTAGCCCTTGCCGCACCATCACCTGATCTTCAGCCAATAGAATCCGTATCAACATTACCCCTCCTAGTCTGCTAATTTTATAAAACCCTTAACGATAAATTGCTCTTCTGTTTTCTGTACTTCTAACTGACCGCCGATTTTATCAAGCCTTTCTCGCATGGAGGTTAATCCGAATCCTTCCTCAAAGCGATAACTATTCATCACCGGATTGCTAATTTCAAAACGAAAAACACTGCCCCCTGGAGCTTCAAACGAAATCTCAGCCTCTCTAGCATTACTATGTTTCATAATATTCGTAAGTGCTTCCTGTACAGAACGAAAAATGACAAAAGACTGTTCACCTGTAAGCGGTACGGTAAACGCCCCATGCTTGACTGAAAACTGAATACGGATAAAACTCTCCGTTTCCAGCATACGGATTAATCGTAAAATGCCCTGAAGTCCTCCAATTTCATTGCTCTTTAACACTTTCACCGCATTTCGCGTTTCTTCAAGACTTTCACTTGCTAGGGACTTTAAAGACTGGATCTGCTCCTGATCTTTTTCATCTGCCGTTAACCTGAATGCTTCCATTTGCATGAGAAGCGCAGTAAGTTTGTGACCTACAGAATCATGAATTTCATGTGCAATCAGTGTACGTTCCTCCTGCCTTGCTGATTCTTCCTCCGAGACAACACGCCTTTTTAAACTCCTATATTCACTGAGTAGCACATCATACCTAAGGAAAAAATCATCCTTCTCGTTCTTTGTTTGTTTATAAAGAATGATCGCTGCAATGAGAAAAACTAAATATAGCAAGATAAAACTAATTTCAGTTGCGGACAGATCCTTATTTAATATGATAAAAATAACTCCTATAGTAGAAACAATTGCAATAATACTAGCAAGACGAGTTGACAGCTGATAATAGGCTTCTCCAATTAACAAGGATAAAATCAACAGCAGAAACAGATTAAATGGTTCTCCTTGTTGCGGGAATAATATAATGACCGAAATCACTGCATTAATAGCAATTAAAACGGTGGAAATGACAGGCTTTTCCTTAACAAGCGGCATGAAAAAAAACAGTATAAAAAACAGTGATAAACCAAATAGCCGCCATGTGATCTCTGACAAATCACCTGAAAA
Source organism: Cytobacillus kochii (assembly GCF_020171845.1). Classification (GTDB taxonomy): domain Bacteria; phylum Bacillota; class Bacilli; order Bacillales; family Cytobacillaceae; genus Cytobacillus; species Cytobacillus kochii. Next base: position 458,487 of record NZ_JAIVAM010000004.1, read on the forward strand.
GCCTAGGATAGCAAAACTCCAAGCAACTGCATTAAACAACAACCATATCCAGTATAAGTTCATACACATTGTCCCTTTCCTTCCAATGAATATATCGTACCAAATAGGGTTTTAGATAACAATTATCTAAGGTAATATATCTAAAAGAAGAAGAACGTTGTTTCTCGAAAGGATCAGTTATTGGAATTGGGGAAGAAATATGGTTTTTGGTCTTTGAACTCAACTAAGCAAGCGGCGAGTGATAAATTGACTGGAAACGCCAATGTATTTTACGTGACATATAAGGTGGAATATTTTATACCTATAGATTCGAGTAATATACGACTGTTGAACAACCACTCAAGTAATGTGGTGGTAGGGGAAAGGATTGTTAATTTTTTGCATCAAAAGTGTACAAAGTCCAAGTACTTGAACAAATAATGAAGTAACTACACATTTAGTCTTCGTCTTATTTGATTTTCTTTAACTGATTGGTGGCACAGCATTTAGTCAACTAGTTTCAATATTCGGGCGCTTGACTTGAATAATAAGGCGCCTTATTAACATGCCCTTCACATTAAAGGATTAAATTATCTATAAATAAAATATTGTAACTTTCCCATTTAAACTCTAAAGTTACCTTACAAAATGTCCGCAATGTGGTCTATACATAAAAAAATATCATTAAACAAAAAAAAGAGGTGATACACTCACCTCTAAAATCGATTAATCATATGTAGTAGCCCTGCTTATCCTTAATTAGAAGCAGATGGCATTGCTTTACATGGCTGAATGGTTAATAATGATCTTGGTTTTGTAAGGCTCACTTTAATACCAGCTTTTTTTAAACGGTTCACTAAATCTACGATCTGTGTTTTCTCCATTTATAAAACTCCTTTTTTCCTGCCTTTATACTTTATATATTAAAGGATAATTATGAAAAAACTATGAACAATCCTTTATTTTTTTCCTTCTTTTATAACTTTTTTGTGAAAAAAGTATAAAAAGGATCATGGTTTTGTTGGATAAAGTGAAAACTTGCTTGTATGTATTGTCCAACGCCTCGCATTGTCTATTTTATCATTACTTACCCTTTTAGAATTATGACAAAACCTCAACAATTTCATTTCAAACCATAAATATTTATATTCGCTTTAAAGGGGTAAACTCCCTCTATTTTTTCATGTTTTTTCAAATAAATATGATCTAGATTAACACTGTGACTTGAGTTAATGTTATAATTTTATCGATTATGATGCATGGAGGAATATAATTAATGCTAACTGTTACAAACGTAGGTCTCCGCTATGGCGATCGCAAATTATTCGAAGATGTTAATATTAAGTTTACACCTGGCAATTGCTATGGTTTAATCGGCGCAAACGGTGCGGGAAAATCCACCTTCTTAAAAATTTTATCTGGCGAAATTGAATCACAGTCCGGGAATGTTAGCTTAGGACCAGGAGAACGGCTTGCCGTCTTAAAACAAGACCATTTTGAATATGAAGAATATGAAGTATTAAAAGTGGTTATTATGGGGCATGCACGCCTATATGAAGTGATGCAAGAGAAGGATGCTATTTACATGAAAGCAGATTTCTCAGATGAAGATGGTATGAGAGCTGCTGAATTAGAAGGTGAGTTTGCTGAGTTAAATGGTTGGGAAGCAGAATCCGAAGCGGCTATTTTACTTAAAGGTCTCGGCATTCCAGAAGAATTGCATATGAAGAAAATGGCTGATTTATCAGGTGGAGACAAAGTAAAAGTATTGCTTGCTCAAGCATTGTTTGGAAAGCCTGATGTTTTATTACTAGATGAACCGACGAACCACTTGGATATTAAAGCAATTGCATGGCTAGAGGAGTTTTTAATTAACTTCGAAAACACAGTCATCGTTGTATCTCATGATCGTCATTTCCTAAATAAAGTCTGTACTCATATTGCTGACTTAGATTTCGGTAAAATTCAAATTTATGTCGGTAACTATGACTTCTGGTATGAGTCTAGTCAATTAGCACAAAGAATGGCCCAAGATGCAAATAAGAAAAAAGAAGAAAAAATTAAGGAATTACAAAACTTTATTGCTCGCTTTAGTGCGAACGCGTCAAAATCTAAACAAGCAACATCTAGAAAAAAATTACTTGATAAAATTTCTTTAGATGACATTAGACCGTCCTCAAGACGTTATCCGTATGTAGGGTTTTCTCCTGATCGTGAAATTGGTAATGACTTATTAAGAGTAGATGGACTATCAAAAACAATTGACGGTGTGAAAGTACTCGATAATGTAAGCTTTATTATGAATAAAGACGATAAAATTGCCCTTGTGGGTACAAATGAACTTGCTAAAACAACTTTATTCAAAATTCTGATGGGTGAAATGGATCCAGATGAAGGTTCATTTAAATGGGGGGTAACAACTTCTCAAGCTTACTTTCCAAAGGATAACTCAAATTTCTTTGAAAATAGTGAGCTGAATTTAGTCGAATGGCTCCGTCAATATTCTCCTGAAGATGAAAGTGAAAGCTTCCTTCGTGGCTTTTTAGGTCGTATGCTCTTCTCAGGTGAAGAAGTATTGAAGAAAGCAAGCGTGCTTTCAGGTGGAGAAAAAGTTCGCTGTATGCTATCAAAAATGATGCTAAGTGGTTCAAACGTACTTTTACTTGACGAACCTACTAACCATTTAGACTTAGAATCCATTACCGCTTTAAATAATGGTTTAATTGCCTTTAAAGGTTCGATGATTTTTGCATCACATGACCATCAATTTATCCAAACGATTGCTAACCGAATTATTGAAATCACACCAAACGGTATCGTAGACAAACAAGTAACTTATGATGAATACCTTGAAAACGATGAGCTACAAAAGCAAATCGCCAAAATGTATCAGGCATAATTGTAAGAAAGCTGGTAGCCATATATGGCTACCAGCTTCTTTAAATGGATATGTAAAGTCGCGAATACCTGAGGACACTCAAAGTTGTATCTATAACAAACACCTACGTAAAAATACATAAATATATCCTTAGTTAATTTCAAGTATTGAATATTCATTAAAGTTATTTTCCGAAATGACTTTAAAACCATTTTTTCTTAATAAGGCTGTTGTGACACCATTACCTACTATCTGTTCCCCTTTGAATGCTCCATTGTAAATAACTGAACTACCACATGATGGACTATTTTCCTTAAGGATAATTGTATTTGCTCCCAACTCTTGAGCTTTTTTTAATGTAGCATATGCACCGTTGATATATTGTTTTGTAACATCCTTACCTGACTTTTCGATAACTTTTGCTTTTCCGTCTAATACATCTTCACCATCTCCGCCCACGATTTCAGCTGGCTCTCTTGGCGTCGTAAAACCTCCGAGTAATTCCGGACAAACAGTCATCGCTTGATTCTCTAATAAAAGTTTCTGGATTCTTTCGTCTAAACTATTAGATCCATTATATCTTACATTCATTCCTGCCAAACACGCACTTACTACTATCATGTTTTCACCGCCATTTGTTAGTCCCAAACTATCTTTTCTATTGATAATTGTAACATAATTCTTTCTTTTTAAAGTTATATTCTCACATTTACTCACATCTATATAAAAGCAAAAAAGCACAGTAAAGTTACTGCGCTTCCTTCCTACCATCTTCTATTATGGATATCATATCGGTTACGTTTCCTCATTTTTCGTATAAATAAGAAAACCACTATCAAAATGATGGCGACCGAGCCTATAGCAATATAAATAATATGAGTCGGATTTTCCTTCTCAGTATCATCGCTAGCATCATTCATCGTATGATGGTTCGCTACCTCTTGTTTAGGCTGTTCTCTTTCCAAAGTTATTTCTTGTATTACTTTGTCATTATTATCCACGATTTCTAATACACCTTGTTTATTTAAGTGTTCTGTAAATCCTTCAATCGGTAAAGATACCTTGTAGCTATTTTCTGTTGGTTGAAACACTTTTTCACCAACAAAATATTCTTGTTCAGGGACAAGTTCTTTATTTTCATAATGAGAGAAACTGTAATCAAAGATGGTTTTTGTGTCTTTATAAATATCACGTTTAAAATCTGCTTTCATAACAATCGCTGTTAATGCCAATTTCCCATTATCTGCAGTAGATGCGAGTGTTTGTTTAGATTCACTGACAAATCCAGTCTTCCCACCAGTAATCCATTCGTACGGTCTTTGTCCAGTTAGGAGTTGATGATGGCTAATGAGTGTCGTATCCCAAGATTCACCATCCCATTTTAATTCTACAGTACCGAAAACTTCAGCGAAGGTCTCGTTTTTCATAGCATAATTTGTGATGATTGCCATATCCTTTGCCGTTGTATAATGGTTTTCGGAAAATAATCCGTGGGGGTTCGTAAAATGAGTCTCGGTCACTTTTATTTTATTTCGCATGTAAGCATTCAATTTTTTCGAAAAATTCTCTTCATTACCTTCCAAATGAATGGCAATTGCCTTTGCCGCATCATTACCTGAGTTAATGAGCATTCCTTGAACGAGCTTTTTTAAAGTTACCTGCTCGCCCTCTTCTAAGTATACTTTTGTCCCATCAACATCTACTGCTTCTTTAGAAATTGTGACCACATCATTTAAGTTTCCGTTTTCAATTGCGTAAATAGCGGTTGCAATTTTAGTTAAACTTGCTGGATACATTTTTGCGTTTGCATTTTTTTCATACAATATAGCGCCCGTCTCTGTTTCCATAACGATTGCCGTTTCACTAACAATTTCTGGTTCATCATCCTTAGCATATGCTTGTGTACCTAATAACATGAGGAATAGGAAGATGATCATCCATTTTTTCTTCATTCATCCACTTCCATTTCTAGTGCTTTTTACCCTATTGAATTGTACCAAAAAAATCTAACGTAATTACAGATGATAACAAATTGTTACATAATTGAAAGAACTTTGTCGTATTTTGTAATGAGTTAACGAATGATGGTGATAAAAACTAAACTTAGTACGTGCCTAATTTTTGGTCATAAAAAAGAGCATCCTTTATTTAGATGCCCTAATTTACTAATTATATGATATTAACTACTGCCGCAGCCTCCACCGCAACTCGCACCTGAATCACCACTAGAACAAGAACTATCATTGGAAGGTGACGATGCATCACTAGCACAGGCAAAACCGCTGCATGAGGAAGAAGTAAAGCTATTCTTGGTTAGCTCTTCAGGTAAATAACTACTTACCGCTTCCTCAAAATTGTCATATTCATACATTGAAAAATAAATGCTAATAAAAAGAATACCTTGGTGGGAAAATACTGATTTTGATTTTAAACTCTTATCTTGATTTTCATGAAAATCAGTTGCTAATTTAATATTTTCTTTTATTGATTGAATTAATTCCAATTGGATATCCTTCCATTTAGAATGAGTCCGAAAATAAGTCATTAACAATTCTTTTTCACTCAAAGCAGTAAAATCAGCTATAATTTGCGGGTGCAAAGGTTTTCTCATAAAAGATCCCCATATTTTCACACTATTCTCAGATGGTTGGAAATAACTCAAATACAAAAAGTCAAAAAATGCCCTTTCGTTATGTGCAGATTGATTGCCACCAAGGTTAGGGGTATGGTGTAAATATTGACCAAATAATTGCTGGCAAAAATCAGCATACTTTTGTGTAAACAAAATCATTTCATGCCATAATGTATCTACTTTGCTACTATACATAGGTACTGTTTTAAACATGCTGCATAAGAAGAAATACCTTTTCAACTCCAAAAAAAGCCAGTCAAATTCATGATCTTTCCATTTTGGATGTTCTTTTAGCACGCGATTTCTTAACTGCCTTTTATCACTTTCAGTAAATGAATTCTCTACTTGATGAACTAAAGATTGTGCTATCGGCTGAACTAAACCAAGATTATTCGGGATTGGCAATTCCTTTAAAGGTTTTACAGTCGGTTTTAAGAATTTGGCAAATACGAGAATCATGATGATGAATAAAATGATAAATAAGTACAACATTCTCTCTTCCCCCCTCTCGCTCATTATACACAAGATATTGGTACCCCACCATAAATTTGGAAGGTGTTAACCAAGCATTCAAAAGCGATACTTTACCCCAAATTTATAAAAAACTCCTCGAAAGGGTTGCTATCTTTCGAGGAGTTATGACTTACTTATTCTTTTTCATATAATTATCGTATACATCATCTTTCGCTAACCAAGCAAAATCAGCTATCTTAATTGCATTCACTGCCGATTGGAAATCTTTAAATACTGTCGCATTTTCTTGATGATTCTTTTCTATTTTCCACTGCTCTTGTTTTTGGTAGATACGATAAATGTCACCAGAGCGTCCTTCATAAATCGTACCATGACTATTTTCTTTTTGGTTGAATTTATTTTTAGGTGCATCAATTTTTAATGATTCTTCTGTGAATAATTCTACAACAAATTTTCTAAACGCCTCTTCATTCATCGTACAGCCTGATGCTTTTGCATGACCACCCCCACCGTACGTGCCTGCAACAGCCGAAACATCAATGTGATCGTGAATCGTTCTGAAGCTGACTTTGCGACCACCCGTATTAAGAATTGCAATATAATCTAAATGAGGGTATTCTTTTCCCAGCTCATTGCCTAGTTCGGAATGATAAGATTCCGCATGAACAACACCAACAATATGCTTATCAATCGACGCTTGGATAAGTTCTCTTTTTTTACGCTTAATATAGCGTTCAATTTTAGCTTCTTCCATTGATAATAATTTCGCTTCAAGCTCATCAAATTCAAAGTCATCTGCGGTTTTTAATCTTTGCAGTATCATTTCTTCAAATTCTTCTATAGAAAACATATAAAATAAATCATTCAACTGCTTCGCTTTTACATTATTATTTTCGTCCCATTCCCAAGTATCATATTGTCGAACCAATTCAATGAATTGTTCAATAGACCTTTTTGGAGATAGTTTTTTTTGCTCAACAAAATACTCATATAATAATGATGTAGCACAAGTTTGTCTACCATCATCATATTGTACTGTTACTGTAGCCCATTCATATTCATTAAAGTGTAGGGCCGTTTTATGATGATCAATTAGTTGTGCCTGACCACCCTGTTTGACAAAATCATCGACCCTTTTCGTATTATCCTCATTGATCGATAAGTCTGTTAAGTAAAGCTTGGTATCTTTATGGTCCTTTTCAGAAAAAAACTTCTCGACTTTATAGTCTAAGCCTCCGACAGAATTATAATAAACTTGCCCTTCTTCTCCTAATGCTAGCTTGATTATAATACCACAACCAACACCATCTAAGTCGTTATGAGAATATAATTTATACATTACTTCACCCGCTGTTCTAGAATATTTCAATATGTATGCTCTCCCAAAAGAGTTAGTACTATTATATATGAAAAGAACCCTGCATGAAACCGCAGGGCATTAAATTAAAACAGAAGGTATGCAATTGGTGTGACAAGAATAAGAGCAAGCACTGTTCGTTCAAACCAAATAATCACCATTTGCCTTATGGTAATAGGAATATCAGTTGATAAAATGCAAGGAACTAAAGCCGAAAAGAAAATAATCCCGCTAACAGATACAACCCCAATAATAAATTTTGTCATCAAAGCGGCTTCTGTCACTACCATAGAAGGTAAGAACATTTCAACAATCCCAACCGATGTCGCTTTTGCTGTTAGCATTGCTTCTGGTAATCCCAATATAGCTGTAAATGGATAAAATAAATATGCAAGCCAATCAAAAACTGGCGTGTATTCGACTAATACCAAGCCAATAAGCCCAATAGACATAATTGAAGGCAGAATGGACATCGTCATTAATACACCATCTTTTAAATTTTGTTTCACATTTTCAACTATTGATGGTGCTGAAGCAGCAGCTTTCATTGCTTCTTTCCACGCAGTTTTTAGCAGAGGTTTGTCATATGCATCTTTCTCTCTCTTCACACCTTGATAATACTCATTTGACATGTTTCTAATTGGCCAAATTCTTACCGTAATTGCTGTTACTGCAAATGTAATTATGAAGGAAGTCCAAAAATAAACCGACCATATAGACATTAAGTCTAACGCTTTAGCCACGACAATCATAAAAGTAACAGAAACAGTGGAAAACCCAGTCACTATAATTGCTGCTTCTTTCATTGAGTACTTACCTTCTTTAAAAATACGATTAGTAATTAAAATACCGACAGAATAACTACCGACAAAAGAGGCTACTGCATCAATCGCAGACCGTCCAGGTGTTTGGAAAATCGGTCTCATAACTGGTTTCATCATCACTCCGATAAATTCAAGCAGACCATAGCCTACTAATAAAGCTAAGAAGACCGAACCAATAGGAACTAATAAACCGACAGGCGTAACAAGACTATTAAATAAAAAAGGACCCATATTTGGATCAAATATGAATGTGGGACCCAAGTTAAAATAAACCATAAAAGCAATGACTACACCCAAAAGTTTTAAGAAGGAAAATACTGTTGTCACAATCGTTTCTTTCCAATTACCTTTTATAAAAGGATATAAGCCTCCTATCAGGATAATCAATAGCAAATAATAAGGAACAACATTACCTAGAAGGTGGCGCAACCCACTCACAATATGATCGATCATGATGGAAGATTGCCCATTCAATGTTATCGGAATAAAAAACATAAATATACCAATCATACTGTAAATGAAAAACTTCCATACATGACTATTGGCGTTTTTCATTTGAGATTTGGTCTTTGGATTACTCAGTTCCGTTTCCATATTTCCTCACACCCTATCTTCCTTTAAATGTTATTTTATAAAAAGAGACTGGCACATACCAATCTCTCCCTTACTATTAGTGACTTTTTAGCTTAGTTGTTACTAGGGCACCATTGTCAATGACTATTCTTCCAGCTTTAATTACCGTATGCGTATGGTTCATTCCATATAAATATTGAGTTTGCATATAATTAGGTACATCAAGTATAAGAATATCTGCCTTTTTTCCTTCTTCCAGACTGCCAACCTCATGACCCTTCCCAATTGCATGGGCAGCATTGATTGTTGCCGCGTAAATCGCTTCAGCAGGCGTTAAGCCCATATGCATACAAGCGAGATTCATCATAAAAGGTAATGAAGTTGTTGGCGAGGAACCAGGATTACAATCTGTAGACAAGGCAACTGCTACTCCTTCATCAATCATTTTACGACCATTTGCTGCTGCTTCCATTAAGAAAAAGGCTGTACCAGGAAGAAGAACAGCGATGACACCTGCTTCCGCCATTTTTTTAATCCCTTCATCTGATGCTTTCAATAAATGGTCAGCTGATATGGCACCTACTGCTGCTGCTAATTCTGCTCCACCATACGGTTCAATTTCATCTGCATGAATTTTTGGTATTAATCCAAGATTTTTACCCGCTAACAATAACCTCTTCGATTGCTCAGGAGTAAACACTCCGCGTTCACAAAATACATCGTTAAAAACAGCTAACTCTTCCTCTACCACAAGAGGGAGCATCTCATCGATAATTAGATCAATAAAAACATCTGGCCGCTCCTTGTATTCAGCAGGTATGGCATGTGCGCCCATAAAGGTGCTGACAATATCGATTGCATGAAGGTGATTGAGTTCTTTAGCTACAAACAATTGCTTATATTCAGTTTCCCAGTCAAGGCCGTAGCCACTTTTTGCTTCAATCGTTGTTACACCGTGTATTAAAAAGCGATCTAACCGTTTTATACTCTCCTCTTTTAATTCATCTATTGTCGCTGCTCTCGTTTTAGTTGTGGTGGCATGAATTCCACCTCCGTTGTTCATGATGTCCATATAGGTGGCACCATTTAACCTCATATTAAACTCTTCTTCACGGCTCCCTGCATAAACTAAATGTGTATGTGGGTCCACTAATCCAGGCATGACCACTTTACCACTCGCATCAATTATTTCTGCTAAATTTATCTCCTGATGAAATTGGCTGAGCAATTCATCTGTTTCACCGATGGCGACTATTTTTTCATCTTTCATTAGTATCGCACCATCATTAATGACGTGTAATTGATTCATCGCTGCTTTGACTGCTGGTTGTTGTGAATGACCCTTTAATGTAAGTAGTTCATTCGCATGCTTTATAAACAAATAAGTTGAGCTCATTACCTTACCTCTCCTCTATCGATTATTTTTCGGTATCTCTCTTCAACATTGGTATTTGAATGCCTTTATCAATGGCGGTTTGTTTCGCCAGATCATAACCAGCATCAGCATGCCGAACTACACCCATACCAGGATCTGTTGTAAGCACTCGCTGTAATCTCTTCTCCGCTTGTTCCGTTCCATCAGCAACAATCACCATGCCAGCGTGTAAGGAATAGCCCATGCCGACTCCACCGCCGTGATGTACTGACACCCAACTAGCACCACCAACACTATTAATTAAAGCATTTAAAATTGGCCAATCTGCTACTGCATCACTGCCGTCCTTCATGGCCTCTGTTTCCCTATTAGGTGAGGCAACAGAGCCTGAGTCAAGATGATCTCGCCCAATTACGATTGGTGCTTTTAATTCACCAGATGCAACCATATCATTAATTATTTTGCCAAACCTTGCTCTTTCACCATAACCTAACCAACATATTCTTGAAGGTAACCCTTGAAATTGAATTTTTTCTCTAGCCATTTTAATCCAGTTACATAAATGCTTATTATCTGCAAACTCTCTTAAGATGACTTCATCTGTTTTATAAATATCCTCTGGATCTCCCGATAGTGCTACCCATCTAAAAGGGCCTTTCCCCTCACAAAATTGTGGACGAATATAAGCAGGTACGAATCCTGGGAAGGCAAAAGCATTTTCCACACCTTCATCATGCGCGACTTGACGAATATTGTTACCGTAATCAAATGTAATCGCACCTTTATTCTGCATTTCAAGCATAGCAGTCACATGAATGGCAATTGACTTCTTAGCTTGTTGAACATACTCTTGTGGATTTTCAATTCTTAACTTCGCTGCTTCTTCCATTGAATAAGAAATAGGAATATAGCCATTTAACGGATCATGCGCGGATGTTTGATCTGTTAATATATCTGGAATGAAACCGACGTCCAACATTTTGGGGAGGATTTCAGCTGCATTTCCAAGCAAGCCAATTGACAGTGACTTTCCCTCTGCTTTTGCTTCCTGTGCAAGCACAATCGCTTCTTTCATATCGTAAACTTTTTTATCCAAATATTTTGTTTCTAATCTTCGGTCTATTCTTGTCTCATCTTTATCTATTGCAATACAAACACCCCCAGCCATTGTCACTGCTAATGGCTGCGCCCCGCCCATACCGCCAAGGCCCGATGTAAGTGTAATCGTTTGCTTTAAAGAACCATTAAAATGTTGCTTTGCCAATTCTGAAAATGTTTCATACGTTCCTTGCACAATTCCTTGGCTGCCAATATATATCCAACTACCTGCAGTCATTTGGCCGTACATTATTAAACCTTTTTTGTCTAGTTCATGAAAGTGATCCCAATTGGCCCATGCAGGAACAATGTTAGAATTGGCAATTAATACTTTGGGTGCATCCTCATGTGTTTTAAAAACCGCAACAGGTTTCCCTGATTGCACAAGCAAGGTTTCATCATTTTCAAGATGGTGAAGAGTTTCCATCAAACTATCGTAGCTCTCCCAATTTCTTGCCGCTTTACCAATCCCGCCATATACAATTAATTCATCAGGCTTTTCTGCGACTTCTTTATTTAAATTATTTCTTAACATACGAATAGCAGCCTCTTGAATCCAACCTTTTGCATGAAGTTCACTACCTGTATAATTAATAATTTCTCTCTTCACTTTTTCCATTATTATCCCTCCAACCCATTCATAAGTTTATTTTAACTTAGAATTTTCAGAATAAACGGTCTATTAATATTGGATTATTTATATTTTTTTGTGATTTGTTACTTTGATTTATATAGTTATTTATTCATTTATTTGATTTATATAAAAATATAAAGAATATATAACTAAACCGTTTAAATTCTACTGCTTTATTTTAGTTCTCCTCTTTATAAACAAGATAATTCTTGCAAGGTCTGAACCCATTCCGTTTCTTTCACGGTAGAATTGCCTCTTTTAATTAAAGTTGATTCTGCTCTCTTCATGCCAGACTCGACAATATGTATAATGAGACTTTCCTTGGAGTGAATAAACGGCCAAAACAAAAAAATCCAAACAATCATTCTATGTTTTAAGGAAAAATTGAATGATTGTTCAGATTGAGTTTTTGTTTATGATTTCGAGACGAGATGTTCTAGCTGTTCGTCATTAATAAATCGCTGTATATTTTTTAGCGTCAGCTGGTTAATTCTTTGGACTGCTTCAAAAGTAGCCCCACCTATATGAGGAGTTGCTATCACATTTGCTTGTTTTGACAACTCCGTAATAGAAGGCTCTTTTTCAAAAACATCTAATGCAGCACCTTTAATCACATGGTTTTTTAATGCTGCAAGCAGGTCCACTTCATTGACTAATCCGCCGCGTGAGATATTAATAAGAAACGCACTCGGCTTCATTTTTGCTAATGTTTTTTCATTTATTAGATGGCGATTTTTCTCAGATAACGACGTAGAGAGAATAATGTAATCGGCAGTTGATAGTAAATCGTCAAGTTCAGTAAAGGTAACATTCAGCTCTTTCGCTTTTTCCTCGTTTCGGTAATGGCCGAAAGCAATGACTGACATATCAAAACCGCTTGCTCTTTTAGCAATTGCTTGTCCGATTGCACCGAAACCAATAATGCCCAACTTTTTCCCGTACACTTCGTTACCCATAGAAAGCTGCCATTTACCAGTTTTCATCTCTTGATCTTTTTGCGCAATTTGTCTTGAAATTGACAATAATAACGAAAAGCCAAGATCTGCTGCGGAATGTGCATTTTCCCCCGGTGCATTTGTAACAACAATCCCTTTTTTCTCAGCATAGCTCACATCGATGTTATCGTACCCTGCTCCGAATTTAATAATGTACTTTAAATTGGGGGCATGGTCAATGACTTCTTGATCAATTTTCACAATAGCAACGACGATGATATCAACCTCTTCGACTTCTTTTAATAATTGTGATTTTGTAAGTCCACTATCACTATGAACGAACTTCACTTCAGCATTTAACTGCTTCGCATCTTCTATGATTGTCGGATATTCCTCGATAAAGGGATCTCTAATTAAATATAAAACTTTCATTTTTCATCTTCACCTTTATGTTCATTTTTGTTAGTACGTACGACTGGTGTTTGCACGAAAAGTACTTGGAGAGCACTTCATGTTTTGATTAAAGACTTTATTAAAATATTGTTGATTACGATAACCACATTCTTTCGCAATTATTTTAATAGGAAGATTTGTTTCCGTCAATTGCTGGGTCGCTTTTTTTATACGACGCATCGTAACGATTTCTCTAAAAGATTGCTTATAATACTTCGTTAATAAGGAGCTAATATAGCTTGTATTACGATTAAATTTGGCAGCAATCATATCTAAGCTTATCTCTTTCTCATGATAATGTTCTTCTAGATAATGATATATTTGCTTGGCTAACTTCTCGGACTTCGAGTCTATTTGCATGTCTGTATCTATTAAACTAGCTATCAGCTTGATCATTTCTTCTATTACTCGATAGATAAGTGGTGAGTATAGAATCGTTTGGAATAATGCTTGATATTTTTCTTCCTTTTCTTTATCAATTAAATGCCTTGAAATCATGTATCTCCTAATTTGTGCCAAAATACTCGTTAACCTAATTCTAATAATAGCTGGATCAGGGTAAGGCGAAGTTAGACTTAAAAATTGCTCATACAGCCATGTTTTGATTGCTTTTATATTCCCTCGCCGTAAATAATCAATCCAAAACTCCTGCTCTTTTGGTGTTAAAAAAGGGTCAATACTCACCCATTCGTTTGCTGACCATGGAATAAGCTTATTTAGACCAGTGTAAAAAGAAAGCTCCATTCGTTGCTTAATCTTACCGTATTGTGATTGCAGTTGACCTGTATCATTTGTATTTCCTTCGGCTAAAATAATCGCTTCATTTGATTCTTTTTCCCATCCACGAATAAAGGTATGGCATTTTCTTAAAAGATCTTGGTCATTCTCCTCGACAAGGCATAAAATCATCTCAGGTAAAAGAAATACTTTTTTGACATTTGCCCATGAATGACCCATTACATATGTATATAACTTAAATATTCCATTTGGATGAATAGTTCTCATTCCTATGACCTTTACATGATGGGCTTGATCTTTTTGCAGTAAGGTTCGTTCTTCAGTATTGTCTTCTGCTATTTGTGCATGGTTCAGGCTTTTGCTATGCATACGATAAAGCACCTGAAGTGATCGAAGCACATCCTCAGGAGACACAGGTTTTACTAATAAATCACTCACTCCTATTTCAATGGCTTTCTTTGCTTGATCAAAAGTAGGTTCAATGGTGATGGCTAAAATTTTTATGTTTAAGATAGGCACAAGCTGTTTTAATTTCTTATATCCCACTGAATCGAACATTTCCATTTCCAACAATAAGAGATCCGGACTTTGTTTTTCCATGGTTGTGAATACTTCATTTGTAGATGATCTTATTTCAATTTGCCAAGTAGGATATACGGTTTTAATTAACCATTTTAATCCCTCTGCATCGATGTTATCTCGATCAGCAATCAAAATTTTATACATTCCATCATCTCCTTTTTATTATGTTAGCTTAAAATGCAAAAGTAAACAATTTTGAAAAAAAAGATAAAAATGAGACAAGTTCTGATGTTCAACCTGCATACATATGAAGTACAACCTAATAATGAGGAGAGATAGAATGAAGTTTCTAATTATTACAAAGCAAACGATAATCACTGTTTTATTATTAATTGCCCTTATTGCATCTGCTTCGGTATGGCTTATATCAAAAAATGGGAGTTTAGCAGTGATTGGGGATACGACAGAAACAACAAGAGAGATTGAAATGGTAACAACAGAATATAAAACAACAATGGAAAATGGAGAAGAAATGGAAGTCTATCGCTGGGATCCAGGAACTGTATTTTTAGAGGTCGGAGAAAAGGTTAATTTAAACATACTAGGTGTAATGGGTAAGGAACATTCCTTTTATGTAGAGGGAACTGATATTAAAGGTGTGGTTCAAAAAGGAGAAGAAACTAAAGTACCTCTCCAATTTGACGAAAAAGGTACCTATCAACTCATCTGCCATAACCATTCTCAAGAGGAAGATCACGGAAAAATGATTGCTTACATTGTTGTACAATGATTATAGTTGTCTCTAAGAATGTTGAATATAGAAAATAACCACTGAATAATGACACGAACAAATTGAACATACTTTTTGATTTGTTCGTGTTTCTATTATAATCTCCTTTAGGCATCCCCCTATTTTTTCCACAGTACATCGTTTGGAAAAATCAAAAATGATACACAACGACTCTATTTTCTTATAATTAAATTTTTGGGAGGGACAAAGGTGTCTAAAGATATGGTTTTTCTTTTTGGTGCTATCGTATCTATGATTGGTGATTGGGTTTCTGTCTCCAGCGAGACTATAAAGCCTACAAAAGGGATACACAGCCTTTATTATATTTACCAATATTCTTTTTTCAAGAATTTATGCGATAATCAATTCAATACAGTAAACGACTCGTTAAAGACCGCTAAAACATAGCCTAAAAAACACAATTAGGTAATCGCAATAGGCTTCATAAAAAAACTGCCGTAACTTGTACGACAGTAGAATTCCCTTCTATATTATTATTTTGAAATAAACATTTGTGTCCAATAGTGACCGTAAGAACCGCCTGTAACATAGCCAACACCAATCTCAGTGAACTGACTCGATAAGATATTCTTACGGTGTCCATCGCTATTCATCCATGCTGTTACAACAGCTTGTGCACTTGTTTGGCCAGCTGCAATGTTTTCCCCTGCTGCATGGTATGTTAGACCAAAATCTTTTATCATTTGAAAAGGTGTGCCATATGTAGGAGATTGATGACTAAAGTAACGATGATCGATCATGTCTTGAGATTTAAAGCGTGCCACTCGCGCGAGCTCCCAATTTTCTTTTAATGGTTTTAAGCCCTCTTTAGCGCGCTCTTCGTTTACAAGCTGAACGACTTGAGATTCCATTGATAATGTCGCTTGAGCAGTGGATGGAATTTGAACTGTTTGACCAGGGTAAATGAGGTTAGGATTACCAATTTGTTTATTAGCTTGAATAATCTCCTGCACCCCTACTTGATACTTCACCGCTATTTTCCACATTGTATCTCCGGATTGCACTGTATGTACGGTTTGAGCACTTGCTATATTTTTTATTCCAAAGACAAGAGTAACAGTTAACAAAAATAAGGAAAAGTATTTAGTTGTTTTTTTCATATTCATATTAAACCAAAACCTATTAAACTATTATAGCGGTAATTGTTGCCTACATTGGGTAAAAGAAGCTTAGATAGTATATGAAAGGTAATACTGGAAAAATCATTACCTATAAATTTGAAATAAATTACTTTTTTACGCCCTTAAAAATTTTATTGAACAATGGTGTAGGGAATTTGCCTTTGTTCTCGTCTATTCTTATGATAATGTAAGTTACTTGTTAGAATCAGATGACAGCAATAGGAAAAATGATTATAATGGAGTAATGACATTAGAAACTGATAGAATAGAAAGGTATTGAGAGATGAACGAAATCAATATTAGTTTATTTAGAGGAATAAATGACCTAGGCTTTGAATATCCAGATTTGAACCCAATAATTGTTTTTATTGCCGAATATACCGTGATATTATTAGCCTTCATTACTTTGATGTATTGGTTTACACGTAAAACAAAACATCGTTATATGGTGATGACGGCAGGATTCACATTTATTTTAGCTGAAATTATTGGTAAGTTCGTTGTTAGCAAACTTCACTTTAACTACCAACCTTTTGTTGAATTGGATAATGTCAATAAGCTTATAGATAAAGCGGCAAATAATTCTTTTCCAAGTGATCATACGATATTATTCTTTTCATTCTGTATCGTCTTTTGGTTATTTAATAAGAAAAATGTATTGTGGCCCATTCTTGCTGTATTAGTAGGGATTTCACGAATATGGGTTGGTGTTCATTATCCATTTGATGTGATAACAGGGGCACTCATTGCCATCATTTGTGCGATTATCATGTATAACCTTATAGGTAGAATGCAATTGTTCACGACACTTTTAGAAGTATACGAAAAAATAGAAGAAAAAGTATGGCCAAGAAAAAATAAAGGTAGACATTTAAATCGATAGAAGCGGGATGGATCTTTTTTAGATCCATTCTTTTTTTCCTTTCTGTTATTGAACAAAAATAAGGGGCGATTATGTAGCATTTGCTCAATTATTTAGCGAAAATGCACAATGATTCGGTGAAAACGACTTATACTCTGTATTCATTCAGGTTTTCTATTTGAAGTCCGTTTTGGCTCGACTTTTACCTTCGTTTTATCTTCGTTATGTTAACACTGTCTACTTATTTAGTTGTTTATTAGCTTTTAAATTCAGTAGATTGGTTCCTCCCCTAATCATGTTGGTTAATTATACTTACCTGTTAAAAAAACAGACTGCTAACTAGCAGTCTGCCTACAACTTTATTTCCACCAATCGTCATGCATAGATGCTGGCATTTGTCTTTTATGTTCCGTTATAATATACCTTTGCTCAATTTTCTTGGCAGCTTCCGCACTGACTTCTTTTCCTTCTAAATAGTCATCAAGCTCATCATAAGTAATTCCTAGTTCTGTCTCATCAGCTTGTCCTGGTGTTTGATCAAGTAAATCTGCTGTCGGTACCTTCATATAGATGCTCTCTTCTGCACCTAGTTCTTTTAATAGAGCTTTACCTTGTCGCTTAGATAATCCTGCTAGTGGCAATAAGTCTGCTCCTCCATCACCGTACTTTGTATAAAATCCTGTAACTGCTTCTGCAGCGTGGTCCGTACCAATTACTAAAAGACCCATTTCTCCACCGAAAATATATTGCGCAATCATACGTGTTCTTGCTTTCACATTTCCTTTATGGAAATCTTTTAGCTCAGCAATATCGGCCACTTCATTATATACTTTTTGAATCTCATCGACTGGTGATTTCACATTATAAACATATGTTTCATCCGGTTGAATAAATTGCAATGCTTTTTGTGCGTCATCTTCATCATGCTGTTCTCCGTATGGTAATCGAATCGCCACGAACTTGGCTTCATATCCTTCCGCCCGTAATTCTTCTACTGCTATCTGTGCTAATCGTCCGGCTAGTGAAGAATCTTGACCACCACTTATACCCAATACAAATCCTTTTGCACGCGCCTGCTTGACATAATTTTTTAAAAAATTGATTCGTTCAATGATCTCTTCTTTTGGATCAATCAATGATTTGACATTTAAAGCAGCGCGAATCTTATCTTGTATGGACATCATTACTCATCCTTTCATCAAGCTTTAGCATTTAGGCTATCTTTAATTTTTTTCTTTATTGAATCAATCAGTTCTATTTTGTTATTCCAGCAATTTGGACTTAAATCTACAGGATATTCTTCCGGATTTAATGACCTTCTATACTCATGCCATAATAGAGATAGGTTTTCTTTCACGTATCCTTGTATCTCTTGAAGACTAGGCTTTTCATAAACTAATTGTCCATCCGTAAAAATGTCCTGATGTAAGTCTTTCGCTTCGAAATTGGTGACAAACTTACTGATATAGGTGTGGACAGGGTGGAACATTTTTAAACGTTCTTCTTCTTTAGGATTTTCACTCTCAAGTGCGATATAATCACCCTCTGATTTGTGATTTTCCCTATTTATAATTCGATAAACACGTTTCAAACCTGGCGTTGTTACTTTTTCTGGATTCCCACTTATTTTAATTGTATCTTCCATTTCCCCTGCTTCATTTTCTATAGATACCATTTTATACACAGCACCCAGTGCAGGTTGGTCATAACCTGTAATCAACTTTGTCCCAATACCCCAAGAATCAATTTTGGCACCTTGTGCTTTAAGATTCATAATTGTATATTCATCTAAATCGTTAGAAGCAACAATTTTTGTGTGAGTAAATCCAGCTTCATCTAACATTTTTCTAGCTTCTTTAGATAAATAAGCTAAGTCCCCACTATCAATTCGAATACCGACAAAATTAATACGATCTCCTAACTCTTTTGCTACCTTAATAGCCGTTGGTACACCAGAACGAAGCGTATCATATGTATCAACAAGGAAAGTACAATCTTTATGTGTTTGTGCATATTTATGGAAAGCGATATATTCATTTTTATATGCTTGTACAAGTGAGTGAGCATGTGTCCCAGCTACTGGGATATTAAACATTTTACCAGCACGCGTATTTGACGTAGCCCCAAACCCACCAATTACAGCTGCTCTTGCTCCCCAAACACCGGCATCCATTTCTTGGGCTCTACGGGAACCGAACTCCATTGCCACACCATCATCTAACACTTCCATAATCCGTGCAGCTTTCGTAGCAATTAATGTTTGAAAGTTGATGATATTTAATAATGCTGTTTCTATTAATTGCGCTTGAGCAAGCGGTGCTTCAATTCGTACAATTGGTTCGTTGGCAAAAACCAGCTCTCCTTCAATCATTGAACGAATATTACCTGTAAAACGCAAATCCGCTAAATAAGCAAGAAACGCTTCTGGATAGTGTAATTCATCTCGCAAATAGGCAATATCACTCTTAGAAAATTCGAACCCTTGCAGGTAATCAATGATGCGCTCAAGACCAGCGAACACGCCATAGCCATTCCCAAAAGGTAGTTTCCTAAAATAAATATCAAAAACCGCTTTTCTATCATGGATACCATCTTGCCAATAGGTTTGTGCCATATTAATTTGATATAAGTCTGTGTGTAATGCCATGCTGTCATCTGGATATGGCTTGTTCATACTATTTTATACCCCTTTTTCGTTATTTAATTATTGCATTCAGAGAACCACTAAAATGTTCGAGTGCCCATTTATGACCTATTTCGTTAAAACTTGCTGTGGCTCTTTCATAGACAACCATTGAAAACCCTTTGTTATAGGCATCTACAGCAGTGTGTAACACACATATATCTGTACAAACGCCAACTAAATGCAATTCGTTAATGTTTCGTTCTCTTAATAAAAGTTCTAAATTCGTCCCGCAGAACGCACTGTACCTTGTTTTATCTAACCACTTTACATGCTCTAAACCCTTATTTTCCTCATAAACTTGTTTTAAATTACCATATAGCTCTCTACCCACTGTGCCGTTTATATTATGAGGCGGGTATAGCCTTGTTTCAGGATGAAAATGATCATTTTCTTCATGTCTATCGATAGCCAAGATCGTTAAATCACCATTTTTGATAAAATCAGCGGTTATTCTTACAATTTCATCTTCAATAGCAATTGCCGGTTCTCCACAAGGTAATGCTCCGTTAACAAAATCATTGGTATAATCGATATTAATCAAAGCCCTTGCCACTAGTATCTCCCCCGTTATCTTTCTTGGTATCGACCTGTATATATAGGTTTCACTACTTCGACTTCATTAAACCTATATAATTGCGTTGCTTTTTTTGACGTTCTTTGCGTAGTTTTACCCTCAACCTTTTCTATAAAAGGGAGTGATTTAATTTTTCTAGCAAATGCTTGCTCATTTAGTATAGCGGGATCTTTTGTAACTGTTGATAATACGGCTTGTAATTCTGAATATGTAAATTCATCTTGTAATAAATTTTTTGCGGCTGTTGTTTGTAACAGCTCTTTTTTTATTACGCTCAGTGCATCACAAATAATCTGTCGGTGATCAAATGCAAGTTCTAATTGCAGGACATCATGAATATTCACTAATTTAACGGCAGATGCGTCATCATTTGCATTCATTTCCCTTAAGTCATCCTCAGAGATAATTGCATAATGTGCGTTAGATATAATCCACCCTCTATTATCTCGACCGGGTTCATCGTATATACCAAAATGCTTCATATGCACACAATCAATCCCAGTTTCCTCTTTTAATTCCCTAACAGCTGCTTGTAAGGCATTTTCATGAACGCCAACAAAGCCACCTGGCAGCGCCCATTTCCCTCCCTCTGTATTTAACTCCCCTTCTGCATTCCACTTAGCTCTTTCAATTAACAAAAGGTTTAAGCTCATATCGGGTGGAGTAAATGGTTTAGATTCTTCTGTTACGATGGTAAAAACAGCAATATCTGCTGTATAGCCATCTGGTGTTCGATATTTTTTAGTCATAAGGTAATTGCCCCACCACCATGAATTAATTAACAACTTGATAATTGTTAATTATATTTTACCCTACTTTAAAGAAACTTCAACTCTAATGATTCATTTGAATGCAGGAGTTTTCTTTTTTCCTAAAGAATATATGAGAGGAATAATACTTTTTTTGAAAGGAAAGAAAACATGATTGAAAATGTCTCGAATCACATACAAACAGTACGTTTATTAACAATCCAATCACTTGAGAAAATAAATCCAGCATTCATTTCGACTGTACCAAAAGGATTTAATAATAATATTCACTGGAATTTCGGTCATATCGCTTATATACAGGAGAGACTTGTGTTTGAACTAACAGGAGAGCGAATGGGGATTCCAAGTGAGTATGAAACATTTTTTGCTGCAGGTACTGCACCACATCTTTGGCAAGGCAATCCGCCATCTATTTTAGAAATCAAAGATGTATTACAGGAACAGACGGAGAGAGTCATTTCCGTTGCCAAAAACAAATTTACTAAAACATTGCCCACTCCATTCACCAATAAAATGGGGATTACTTTTCAAACGGTTGGCGAATGTATCCTTTTTTCTACCTTTCATGAAGGGATGCATTTAGAAACAATTAAAAGAATATATAAAAGCACGAAAAATAAGTAAACCACAAACAAAACATAGTTGACATAAAAAACCCGCCAAATTATAATGTAAACTATATTATACATAAGGTTAACATTATAAATGAGGTGAAAGATTTGACGAAAGAACAATTACGATTAAGGTCGCTCCTTACGACAGCATTATTCGCAGCTATTATTGGGATTATGGCACAATTAATTATCCCATTGCCACTTGTCCCAATTACTGGACAAACATTAGCCATTGGATTAGCAGCCGTCATTTTAGGATCGAAATATGGCACTTTTTCCGTCCTCTTATATTTAGCCCTAGGTTGTGCTGGCGTGCCCGTTTTTGCAGAGTTTTCTGCAGGTTTCTCAGTTATTGTCGGACCGACTGGTGGCTATTTAATTAGCTATATACCAGTAGTATGGATTATGGCTAAATACCTTGAGAAAACAAAATTCACATTTGCACATGCGCTTACAGCAAATATTATAGGTATGTTTATTACGTTAATTATTGGAACGGCGTGGTTAAAGTGGATGGCTGACTTAAGTTGGACCGCAGCATTTCTGTCAGGGTTCGCTCCATTTATTATCGGTGGTTTTATTAAAGCGTTGATGGCAGCATGGATTGGATTGCTAGTTAGAAAACGACTCATTAGTGCTCGATTACTTTTTACGAATCAATTATCAACGAAGGCAGTCGATAAAAGCGCCTCTTAATGATATATTCTTTTTTAAAAGTGAACGAATGCGCATACATCTAAATGGTGTGCGCATTTCACTTTTCAATATTATATTCTTACATTCCTTCTATTATATATACATTGGATTTGAGTACCGAAATTGGTCTTCGTCCATTTCACACTCCTAAGCTTACTTCTTTCTCTTTGATATTTTTCTATCTCCATAATCACATCTATCCATATGATTGATTAAGACCGCCCGATTTAAGCCCTCTGATCTCTAGTCTAGCCAACTTCTTATATTTGCCCTCATACCAGTATGCATGCAGTTTAAATTGAAATAGTCGATTTTTTTTATTACTTCCTTAGCTGAAAAAATTTTTTGTTTTTAAATGTCCACATAGAGTAGTCAAAACAACCGGTGTACCAACTACCGCAGGAATAAAGTAATAGCTAAGGCGATAAAACATTAATACCATAAATGTTAATTCTGCTGGTATTCCGTGAGATTCAAAACCGATTAGAATAACTAAATCAAACGAACCAATTCCCCCAGGTAACATACTTATTATGCCAGCACAAGCAGCTACAATGACAATTGGGAAAACAGAAAATAAAGAAAAATTGACACCGACTATATTTAAAATACCCCAAATACAAATAACGACAAAGATCCATTCAAAAACAGAGATCATTAATAGTTCCGTTATAAACTCCCTCTTGATAGGCAAACTTTGCAGTTTTCGTTTAATAAAATAGACAAAAAGCAGTAGAGGGGTATAAAGCGCCACAATCCAAATAGCAAGATGAGCTAATCTCAATTCTGAGAAAAGTTCAGATCCATTAAATAACACAATCCAAGACAAGATGGATAAACCACAAAGATAAAATAATGACAGTTTAGCGATTACCTTAATATATGGGATATTATTGTCTAAGTAGGGACGGTAATAAACCGTTCTTAATGTTGCGCCGGCTACTCCGCCAAACCCAATTAAGTTTGAGTAAGCATTTGCAGATAACGAATACCCTAACAGTTTTTGCATCGGAATTTTGACCTGTAGTAATCGATTTAAAATAACATCATAAAAAAACATTGGAGACAAACAAATTAACCCTAGAATAATAATGAAAAAAATTCGCCAAAATGAAAGCTCATCCAAATAATGCTCAAGTAAAGCCCAGTTGAAATCTTTAAAGAATTTATTTGCTTCCATTATTACAATGAGCAAAATAATACATGGCATAACATATTTTATTACTTGAATTAATTTTTGATTAGAAAAAATTGACACGATGATTCACCTTTTTCACTACTTTTACAACCATTTTCATTCCCCTTTTGTTTCGATCCTATTAAATATGTATTCAATACTTGTCCATAAATGAACAACCGATTTATGGAAACATTATTAAGCCTAACATGAAAAGGGCTATACCGCCTATATAAGTGACAAAAAAATATATAAATGCCATCTTTTGTTTCTTCACAATTAATTCCACCATCTCCAACTGAACAGATGAAAAAGTTGTAAACGCCCCCAAAAGACCAACTACAAGTAAAGCTGATACATTTTCCCAATGTAGAAAATGAACAACCACACCCATTAAGAAACAACCAAGTAAATTAACGATCACCGTTCCATAGGGAAAGAGTGAGTTGGTTTTGCTATTGATCAACGTTGATAAGGAGAAACGGGCTATTGCACCAAAAAATCCACCTATCATCACATAAAGTATTTCACTCATTTGTTCCCCTCACCTCTTTACGTTTACCATAAACAACACCAAGATAGGCCATCACTAAACCTAGTGCGATATTAAATAAGATATATATAAAAGCTTGAATGATAAATCCATTTTCAACTAATAAAACGGTATCCGCACTAACAGTCGATAATGTGGTAAATGAGCCAATTACCCCTACAGTGATTGCTTGTTTAAGATTAGGATCAATAGGCAATGTGATGGACGATAAATAACCGAGAATAAAGGCACCAAACACATTGATTATTAAAATATCTAAAGGAAACGCACTCTGCCAAAACCGTCCGATGACAATTGTGATAGCAAACCGCATGCTTGCGCCTATCATCCCGCCAATTCCAATATATAGATACTTCATCCTTGACCTCCTTGCTCCAAAAAAATTGTTTATGCATACTCTCGATAAAATGAGCCAAGCTAACAGTGTAAGAAAAAAAGAAAGGGTGTTAAAAGATGAAAGGTACAATCATTGCTGTTGCTCTTTCAAGTTCTCTACTATTAACAGCTTGTGGCATGAATAATGGACAAGATACGAACGACACTGCTTATAGAGCACCAGATATGCATGACCCCGCTAAAGTTGGATATGAAAGAAATGGTGACAATGATAGACCAAGTATTGACAACAATATTCATACTCGTAATGTCGATTATGATGGGACACAACATTCAATGAGGTTTGCCGATAAAACAGCAGATAATATTACACAAATGGACGAAGTTAAAAGAGCAAGGGTTTTACTTACTGACGACAATGCCTATGTGGCAGCAACCTTAGCAAATGGTAATGAATTTACACAAGATCTAGAAAAGAAAATTGCTGATCAAGTAAAATCATCTGACCAGAACATTGATGATGTCTATGTATCAGTAAACCCTGATTTCTACAACCGTATGGACACATATGCAAAAGATGTTCGCAATGGAAAACCAATTGAAGGCTTCTTCGATGAATTTAGTGAAACAGTGAAACGAATGTTTCCTAATCATGAATAATGGTCAATCTGTGGTCTGGTAGGGAAATATCCCTATCAGTCCTATTTAATCCTGACTTCACTTGACTAAGCGATTATTGTATAAAAAATAAAAGTAAAGAAGTTAATTTATAACATTACAGATTTTGTAAGTGTTAATTATAACAATCATTTCCACTCGATGCTTTCCTCTATGATCCCAATATAAATCTCTTGCTCCAACCTGCATGCATCCTCAAAGGTACATTTTACATATATTATGAACTTAGCTATTTTTTTGCACACGAAAAAGCTGTCAGTCAATCTGACAGCTTTTTGCCTTAAACTTCTTTAAAATAGTCTTTATAAAAACCACTAACTTTACCAGAGTTGTCAACGATGAAGAAAAACTCTTCTGTTTCATTTTTCACATCATAGATTTTTCCTTCAGTTAAAGCACGATTAACAATATATTTCGCTGCATTCGTATGTACACATTTTACCTTTTTTAACGTGTCACTTTCATGCCATGTTTGATGAATCATTTTTGCCACTCCTTATGTGTTCTCTTATACAGTGTAAAAAAATTAAATGTGTTCTGCAAGCTGTATAGTGATTTTTTTCTATTTGTGATGGTAAATACTCATTTGAAATGTGTTTTTATAGAAATACTTTTTGTAAAAAAGAAATTTTTTCTTTTTCAAAAGTATACATTTCACTTGTGAAAAAATCTTTAAATGTTATATATAGTATATCACAAATATAATCGATTCTAATCATTTCCAAGTATTGATAATGTTGCTTATCATAAACAATCTCAAAGAAGCATGTTTTCGTCAATTGTTTCATTTAGACGACCTTCTTTCATCTTTGGTGACATTGTTATATACCACCAAAGTAGCTTATAGTAAACTTCTTTGTTTAATTCACGACTCCAAGCTTATTTATCTCTTCTTTTAAATGCTGAACATATTGATAACTGAGTCTCCCTTCAGCTGCACGCAAAATCTCCCTCGCATAAAAGGATGGTGGAGAAGACTGGGGATTTTTATCATAAACATGGAAGGTTAACACATCTTTATATATTGCCCCTTCAATTGTCAGATTAACAAAAGTCGGTCGGTAGTGACCAACAGTGACTCCTTCTCTTTTGAATAAATAATCTATTGCTTCTATCGGTAATTGATAAACAATACCTTCTGTTTCACCAGAACCTTCAATGATGTCCGCTCGATTCCCATCTGGTGCATAGAAATAATAGCCCATTTGATAGCCTTTTAACACACCTATACCAACGACATTTTTAAAAAAATGGTCAACTCCAGCTTTCATAAATCTTTCTGTATCCATACAAGACCCATAAGCAAAATAGTAAAAAGTCTTTGGGGAATTCTTTTGCAGGTTGTATACCTTCCAGTCTGAAACTTTAATTGCTTCTTGCTGTAGAACTTCAGCGGGGGAAACATAAATAAAACCTTGTCGCACTCCTAAATCCGTATGTACGTGTACTTTTTTTCTTACAGATAAGGAATGCTTGTCACTTTTTACATACCCTTCTAAAACATCAATTGCCTCTAAATGTTCGGCACTTAAAACGTATAATTCTCCATATACTTTTTCAGCTAGTTTATCTGACAATTCGACTCTCGGATAACCATCACCCGTATCAAACATGACTCCATTTACCCAAGCTTGTTCGGCCATTAAACGAGCTTCAGTTAAATAATCATGATGGATCTCATTTTTTCGTAATGTGCCATACACAAAGAGGTGAATCGTTGCCATACCCATAAATGCGCTCCTTTTTTGTCACTATAGTAATATACTTATTCTTCCTCCTCCTACAATATTCAACAATTTGAAAGTGATTCCCTCTTTATTAACAATTTTTTACCATATTTTTACCTTAACTAAATATCACCAATATCGAATAGAGCTAGAAATATGGGTGAATAAGAGACAAGGCAAACGATTGCCTTGTCTCTTGCTCTTTACTCTCCACTTTTTATATTTGTCTCCTCTTTTCACTCATCATTTCTGGGCAGTAATGGATTGAATCGCTTGTTCCTTTAATTTGAATTTTTGTATTTTACCAGAAGCAGTCATTGGATATTCTTTAGTAAAAGTAATATGTTTAGGTATTTTATGTTTAGATATTTTGTCTTTACAATATTCTTTAATTTCTTCAGCCGTAATGTTGGCATGATCTCTTAAAATAATCCATGCCATTACCTCTTCACCGTATATCTCATCAGGAACACCTACAACTTGAACATCTAAAATTTCTGGATGACTATAGAGAAATTCTTCAATTTCTCTAGGGTATACGTTTTCTCCACCTCTTATAATCATATCTTTCAGACGACCTGTTATTTTACAATAACCATTTTCATCCATAATAGCTAAATCACCAGTGTGCAACCATCCCTCTTTGTCGATAGCTTGTTCTGTCGCTTCGGGATTGTTATAATAACCTTTCATAACATGATATCCTTTTGTGCAGAGTTCCCCTTGAGTACCAATTGGCACTTCATTTGCTGTCCCAGGTTCAACAATTTTCACTTCAACTTCTGGCAATGCTCGGCCAACTGATTCTACGCGTAAATTAATAGGATCATCAGTGCGTGTTTGTGTAATAACTGGTGAAGATTCCGTTTGACCATAACAAATTGTAATCTCTTCAATACCCATTTTTTCTATGACAGCCTTCATTACTTCAATCGGACAATTGGATCCAGCCATCACACCTGTTCGCAATGATTGTAAATTATATTTTGTGAAATTTTTGCTATTGATTTCAGCTATAAACATTGTTGGCACTCCATGAAGGGCCGTACATTTTTCTTGTTCAACCGTTTGTAAAACGGTATCAGGATGAAATTCCTGTACAGGTACCATCGTTGCCCCAACTGACACACAAGCCAAGGTGCCAATGACACAACCAAAGCAATGGAAGAATGGTACAGGAATACATAGTCGATCATCTTTTGTGAGCTTCATACAAGCGGCAATATTTAATGCGTTATTCACGACATTACCATGTGTGAGCATTACGCCTTTCGGAAATCCAGTTGTGCCTGAGGTATACTGCATGTTAATAACATCATCCGGCTGAAGTGAAAGCAAACGCTCATTTAAAGCCTCATCACTACATCCTTCACCAAGAGCTACAACATCTTCCCAACTGTAGGTGCCAGCAAAGCGCTTCTCTCCTAACACGATGACGTTTTTTAGAAAGGGAAGCTTGCTACATCTTAACTGGCCCGGCTGCGATGTTTTTAATTCTGGTGCGATTTTATAGAGAATATCAATATATGATTGGTCGCGGTATTTTTCCATTAAAATAATAGTGGTGGCATCAGATTGTTGTAATAAATATTCAAGTTCAGCGGCTTGATAATTCGTATTGACAGTTACTAACACAGATCCGGTTTTACCTGTTGCAAACTGAGCACTCACCCATTCAGGGGTATTAGAAGCCCAAATCGCTACATGTTCTCCTTTTTCTAAACCGAGTTTCATGAAACCTTTAGCAACTGTACGACAATACTCATTAAAGCTATGATATGTGTACCTCAAACCTCTATCTGCATAGACTAATGCTTCATGATTAGGATTTTCTTTTGCTCTTTTTTCTAATAAATCGCCAATCGTTATATTTAATAATTCAGACAATTCTTTTCCTCCTCAGAAAATTATGATTGAAACGCTTTCATTTATTCTTATGTAAAATTCGAATGTATCATTTTAGTACTTATCATATTAAAGTACAGTACAAAATGAACCAACCCAGGTTTGTAAATTCATATTCCGATGGTGCTTTATGTCCAACAGTTAAAAACAAATGTAGATTTCTATCTAATAAAAATAAAAAAGCTCGAATATTTATATATTCGAACCTCCTCGTATTATTTCCTTTATTTTTTTCTTACCATTATATAAAAGTTTGTACTTTTTCTTTGAAAATGGTGTTGAATAATAAAACCGAGTTTTTCATAAAGATGGATGGCTCGTTGATTAAATGAAGCCACTGTTAACCTTATTGGGGTATTTGGAAAAAGCCTTTCTATTTCCATAAGAATCTTGGTTAAAAAACTGCTTCCCAATCCCTTTCCTGTTAAATCCGGTCTCATTCCAATGCCAATATCAATGCAATCATCTATATATAGATGACTGCTTTTCACCGGTACTCTTGCTGATTCACCGTAACAAAAGAAACCAATCATTTCTTCCTGTTTATATATACAAAAGTAGTTTCCCGTTAGCCATTCTTGTTTACTGTCTTCTGTTTGAGCGTGATTATAAAAATCGTAAGGAGGTGGATATGTCCATGAACTGAGGATGACTGCCTCGTATTCTTTTACTTTATTAAACGTGGTAGTTTCCATATCATTTTCCTCCAGTTTATCGTTATTAAAATAATCTCAACTCATATACAAGTTCTTCTTGGCGAGTGTCTTCAAACCACTCTTTTCCTAATAACGTAAACCCTAATTTTTCCACGATTCTTATAGATGCTTCGTTTTTTAGGTCACATGAGGCTTGAATATATTTTACTTTTTTATGTCTTTTAGCTAATTTGATACAACCTGTAATAGCTTCTGTCGCATAGCCTTTATGCCAATACGATTTTCTGAAATGGGCAATTAATTCAATTCGTTTCACTGATGCATCAATATTAAATCCAGCCGCTCCAATAACTTCATTGCTTTTCTTATCTTTTAAACTATATACCGATAGGCCGTATTCTTTATGACAGTCTTCATACCATTTGACGATTTTAGGAATCTTGACGGAAGCAACTGCTCCTCCACTTCTGGCCATTACTTCCTGATTGCCCCAAATTTCATTCATTTGCTTAATATACTCTTTTTTAAATACAAAGAATGACATTCGTTTCGTTTCATATATGTGCATGTGACACCCCTCTTTCTATAACGAATGATAAGAAGAGCCAAAGAGTTGTATTGTTTCCTCGTTCTTCAAAAAAGGTTGTAATGTGATATGAACGGGACGGTTCTTATTCGCGTATTTTTTGTTATATGCTGCAAACTCAAAGGCTACGTCTGCAATCATAACGTTTGTACCGTGTTGTTTTCCTTGAAACAACTCACGCCATTCTGCAGCTGTTTCTTCAGGTGACTCTACAATATACATAATGTCCTTTATTTTTGTATGGATAAGTTGTTGATCTATCATACCTAATGATTTGAATTCTTCATATCTCGTATAGTCATCTTGTTCCCATTGAATAAAAAAAGGAAAAGGCACTTCTCGTTTTGCTTGCAAAAATAGCATCTTCCATTTAATCATTTGCCCATCTGCCCTCATCCGTTCACCAGGGAAGATCGGATAGGTTTTATATCCCTTTTCATTCAATTCTTGCTTTAACACTTCAATATTTTCTGTGCGAAAACATACTTGACCTAACCCCTCAAAAGTAGCTAAATCCTGTACAGCTTGTTGTACTAAAGGGTTATCTGATTGCATAGCAGTTGCTTTATTTTCTATTGCTAAAAATTCTATATAAGATGAGTTTAAGTACAATAAACTATTATATGTTCCCCATTTTTCATGCCTACCACCCTGAACCGCTTTTATATTCATAACAGATAAGTAATCGATAATCTCTTGCGGATTTCGTTTAATAAAATGAACGATATGATCAAGTTGCATTGAAGGATACCCCTTTCATCAAAAGAAAATTCATCCAACTTTACCTTAGCTAAGATTAGTTTACCATAACTTTTCTACTTATCTATGAATGTTTTTCACTCAACTTTTACTTCTTAAATGAATTGTGTGTCCTTTATAAACATTTTACATTTCCTTAACAATTAAAATTTTTATACATTTCTCCTTTTCAAAACAGGGGATAACGTTTACAATAAATAAAAGAATATTCAATCCTTTACCTAGGAGGTATGTATCAAATGAAGATAATGAGTAATGAACAGTTGGTCGTCTCGTATCGTGATGCATTAAAGTCAGGTTCTGAAAAGGAATGGATTCGGATACTTAAAGATGAAATTCAAAAACGGGGATTAAAACCATTTAAAGAGTAAAGCATAAGGCGAGCAAATATTTGCTCGCCTTTTTATTTTAATCCTTTCGGTAACGCGGAAGATATCCATCACATTTTAATTATCGTTGCTTTATTTCCTTTGTTGTTTGAATTTCATTATTTTGTAGTATCTGTTTATAGTCCATATCAGAAATAACACCTAGCTTTTTGAACAGTACGGAATATTTCAATATCCTATTTTTCCTTCCTCTCATGGTAATCACTCCTGCTTTTCTATCATAATATGCATTTTATCAATAAAGTTTCCTTCATGCAACATTTTTATATTTCTAAAAATCTTTTTATCAAGTGCATATCCCTTACTATTTCCTAAAGTGCTTGAAATGATGATTAATAGTGAGGAATACATGATCTTTTTTTAATGCAACAATAAATGGGATGAGTAGCATGTGGATGAATGATATAGGAAAATGTGAATATTATTTGTTACCACTCGTACTTTTTCTGAACCTGTTCATGTTTGATGAAACTCACTCGTTTTCTCCTCAGACCTAGCGTAGTTCATGTGTAAAAAAAGTTAGTAATTTGCTTTATTTTTGACTTCTTTCCTAAGAGACATGTTCATGAGTGATGATCTTATGCTCGTTGACACCATATTTGTTTTACTGCTAAAGGGCTATGGCTCTTCCTTATGTGACAGGTTCAAGCTTTGATTTCTTCTCTTTTAGAGGAATATGCCCCTTTTACAATACCCTCGGGTTCAAATGAAGGGATCAATCATGAGGGTGACTGATAACAAAAAGCGAGGAAGTGAACAATAAATCGCTTCACTTCCTCGCTTTAAACCCTTTTGAGTATTAGTTTATTTTAAATTAAGCTTCAAATAATAAAGACTCAGGGTCTTCAATTAATTCTTTCACACGTTTAAGGAATGTTACTGCTTCTTTACCATCAACAATACGGTGGTCATAAGAGAGAGCAACATACATCATTGGGCGGTTTTCCATTCTTTCAGCATCAATAGCTACTGGACGAGTTTGGATAGAATGCATCCCTAGGATACCTACTTGTGGTCCATTAAGGATTGGTGTTGATAATAATGAACCAAACACACCACCATTAGTAATGGTGAATGTTCCACCTTGTAAGTCAGAAATAGCTAGTTTATTATCTCTTGCTTTTTTACCAAGGCCCATAATATCCTTTTCAATTTCTGCAAAGTTTTTACGGTCAGCATCTCTAACAACTGGAACTACTAAACCTTCATCTGTTGAAACAGCAATACCGATGTCATAGAATTTTTTAAGAACTAGTTGGTCGCCGTCAATTTCAGCGTTTAACAACGGGCTACGTTTAAGTGCTGCGACAACCGCTTTTGTGAAGAAAGACATAAATCCAAGTTTTACATCATTTTCTTCTTGGAATTTATCTTTACGTTTTTTACGTAAGTTCATAACATTTGTCATATCAATTTCATTGAATGTTGTTAACATAGCAGATGTTTGTTGAACTTCTACAAGTCTTTTCGCAATTGTTTGGCGACGACGGCTCATACGGATGCGTTCTACTGGTTTTTCACTATTTGCATCAGTTGCGGCTGGCTTAGGAGCTGGTTTAGATGCAGCTTGTGGCTGCGCTGCTTGAGTCGCTTGATTTGGATCGTAGTTCGCAACATCTTGAGAACGTACTCTTCCCATAGGATCTGTAGTTGGAACTTCACTTAAATCGATTCCTTTTTCACGCGCCATTTTTCTAGCTGCCGGTGAAGCAATTGTGCGTTGTTTATTATCTTCCGCTGGTTTGGAATCAGCTGGTTTCGCTTCTTCTTTAACCTCTTGAGGTGCTTCCTCTTTCTTCTCTTCTGCTTTAGGAGCAGGAGCTTCTCCACCTTCACTTACAACTGCGATGGTATCCCCTACATTCACAGTGTCGCCTTCTTCTGCTTTTAATTCTGCAAGTACACCACTATATTCAGAAATGATTTCTACATTTACTTTGTCTGTTTCAAGCTCAACAACATAATCACCTTTATTGACTGTATCACCAGGTTGTTTTAGCCACTGAGCCACCGTACCTTCTGTAATTGATTCTGCTAATTCAGGAACTTTAATATCTGCCACAATAATTTCCTCCTTATTACTTACGTGTTAAAGATTCTTCAATAATTCTCTGCTGCTCTTTTTTATGCACGACTGGATCGCCTTCTGCTGTGCTTGAGCGGCGGCGTCTACCGATATAATTTACCTCTACTCCGTCAGGGGCAATATGTTTTAACCTTGGTTCAACAAAATTCCATGCGCCCATATTCTTCGGTTCCTCTTGCACCCAGATCATTTCTTCAAGATTTGGATAACGTTTTACTACTTCCGTAATGTCAGCAAATGGGAACGGATAAATCTCTTCTACACGTACAATATGGAACCACTCTTTATCTTCAATATCTTTTAATTTATCTTCTAAATCAATAGCCATTTTTCCTGATGTGAAAACAATTCTCTTCACTTGATCTTTTTTCTCACCAAGGTCAGATTGCTCAAGAATCGAGTTAAACTGTCCTTCTGATAAATCTTTAGCAGTTGCAGCAACTGTAGGATTTCGTAAAAGACTCTTAGGTGACATTATGACCAATGGTCTTACTTCTTCCTGATTCAAAATCGCTGCTTGTCTTCTTAAAATATGGAAGTACTGTGCTGCTGAAGAAAGGTTAGCTACTGTCCAGTTATTTTCAGCTGCCAGCTGCAGGAATCTTTCTAATCTTGCACTTGAATGTTCTGGACCTTGTCCTTCATATCCATGTGGAAGAAGCATTACTAGACCAGATTTTTGCCCCCATTTTGCGCGACCAGCAGAAATGAATTGATCAAACATAACTTGTGCAGAGTTCGCAAAGTCACCAAACTGTGCTTCCCAAAGAACTAAAGTTTCTGGAGCTGACACATTATAACCATATTCAAAACCTAGAACAGCCATTTCTGACAACGGGCTATTATGAACAGCAAATGAAGCTTTAGCAGTTGAGATTTGATGTAAAGGTGAGAACGATTTACCTGTCACTTCATCATGTAACATGATATTTCTATGGGCAAATGTTCCACGCTCTGAATCTTGACCTGTAAGTCTTACAGGCGTACCATCTGAAATAATTGAAGCGAATGCTAATGTTTCAGCGTGACCCCAATCAATTTTCCCAACCTCTTCTAGTCCATTTTTACGACGTTGTAATATTTTACTTAGCTTTCTAAAGACTTTATATTCTTCCGGCCAATTTAGAAGCTCTTCATTCAATTGCTGTAAAGACTCTAATGGCACAGCAGTTTGAATGCTTGGTATACCATTTTCCACTGTCTCAGGTGGATTTAATTCAGTTGCATCTTCTTGTTTATCTGGCACTTTATCGTAAGCTTGCTGAAGTTTTTCTGCTACTTCTGAATGAATAGCAGTAACCTCTTCTTCTGTTAAGAACTGATCTTTTTTTAATTTCTCGCCGTAAAGCTCTTTAATCGTTGGTCTTTTATGGATAATATTATACATCGCTGGGTTTGTGGTCATCGGCTCGTCCATTTCATTGTGACCAAAGCGGCGATACCCAATTAAGTCAATTAAGAAATCTTTATGGAATTTATCTCTATATTCAATAGCTAATTTAGCGGCATTGATGACTGCTTCGGGATCATCTGCATTTACATGCACGATTGGAACCTCATAGCCTTTGGCTAAATCACTTGCATATCTAGTCGATCTAGAATCATAAGATTCTGTTGTAAAGCCAATCGTGTTATTAGCAATAATATGGATAGAACCACCAGTATTATAGCCATTTAATTGACCTAGATTTAATGTTTCAGCGACAACACCTTGCCCTGGAAAAGCAGCGTCTCCGTGAATGATGATGGAAAGTGCTTCGTCGTAATTAACTTCTGGGAAACCACCAGAAGTACGTTTATCTTGAGCCGCTCTTGTATATCCTTCAACAACAGGACCAACGAACTCTAAATGGCTTGGGTTGTTCGCAAGTGTTAAGTTTGCAACTGTTGTATTTTCAGCCTTAATTTGTTTGTCTAATCCAAGATGGTATTTTACATCGCCTGTCCATCCATAGCTGATGCCAATAGAGCCTTCAGATGGGACAAGATCTTTGTTTGGCGCATGCTGAAACTCCGCGAATATCATCTCATAAGGCTTACCAAGTACATGAGCAAGCACATTTAAACGTCCGCGGTGTGCCATTCCAATATTTATTGTTTTTGTGCCATTCGCCACTGAACCTGATACAATTTCATCTAACATTGGTACCATCGTATCTAAACCTTCAATAGAGAAGCGTTTTTGACCGACGAAAGTACGGTGTAAGAATTTCTCAAACTCTTCTACTTCCGTTAATCTTTTGTACACTTTCGCCTTTTCAGGTTTTTGCAAGTTAAGTTTAAGGCTATTTGTTTCAACCTTGCGACGAAGCCAATCCTTTTCTTCTAAATTGTCAACATGAGTGAACTCAAATGCTAACGTATCCATATAAGCATTTTTTAAGTATTCAAATGCTTCTAATCCATCTCTTAACGGAATATTCGCATCTGTACATATAAGATGAGCTGGTATTGCACGTAAATCTGCTTCTGTTAATCCATAATTACTTAAATCAAAAATAGCAACATTCTTTTCTTCCCTATTAACTAGGGGATAAATATCAGCAGCTTTATGTCCGTTTGAACGAATAAAATCGGCAAGACGAATAGCTGATAAAGTTTTTTCAATTTGTTCTGGACTTACGCCAGTGCTTTCTGCTCCTATACTTACAGGAGCTACCCCTGTTTGTTGCAATGGTGAACCATTAACCTCAAAATACTCTCTCATTTCTTGGTCGACTGATTCTGGATTTTCTAAATACATCTCATAAAGCTCGATTACATAGCCAAGGTTAGGACCGTAAAAACTTTGTTCTAAAGGTCCGCTACCCTCTGAAGGCTTCTTCATGGAAAATTACCTCCACAACTCTTTTTTAAATATATTTGGATAATTTATTTCCGCCCCATATCCATTCTAGGATAGTAACAATATTATTTCGTATATAAAAATTCCGAATAATGTTAATTTCCAGAGGACGAAATGTTTCCTAAGCCATTTTACCACGTTAAAGGCGCATATACAAAGGGAAAAAAGAGAAAATCACGAAAATACAGCTAATATTTTTAGAAAAAATACTTATATTAAAAAAGTGAATTAATTTAATTCCTATATCACGCCTATTAGTGTAATAAATTGGAAAGATGAACTAACGTCTACAAGTTGAAAATCATTCAACTTCTAAACCGTTTGCCTATTTAAGTATATATCAAAAGCCTTATTATTGGTAGAATTGTGCACTAAATATTCAAACTGAATAAAATACTACGAGAGAGGATGTGAACTTATGGATTTATCTAGAGCGAGGGAACTACTAAAAAATCAAATCGAATATGAAGTAACTTTCGATGGCGTAAAAATCGTGATTGTCGATCTCTATGAATTAACTAAAATGGCGAGGGTGTGCGAAAGAAACAACGTAGATAAGAATCAAGTTGTTCCACTCGCACAATTAATAGAAGAAAATACAATACGTTAACGATCAGTTTTTTTTGTTAAAATACGGACGATTTTCTCCGAATCTTTATCATATTCAATAAACACATAGAGCCCATATTCTATCTCCTGTTGACGCATCCAAAGTTTAAACTTTTCTATTTCTGTCTTTTCCTTTACTTCTTTTCCAAGATGCTGATAATCAACAATATCTGCTGATGGATATTTTTCCTTTGCAATCATCATCGCTTCTTTACCCCATTTTGCATAAGAAGGA
Source organism: Cytobacillus kochii (assembly GCF_020171845.1). Lineage (GTDB taxonomy): Bacteria > Bacillota > Bacilli > Bacillales > Cytobacillaceae > Cytobacillus > Cytobacillus kochii. The sequence goes on from NZ_JAIVAM010000004.1 coordinate 495,634, forward strand.
GCATCATAAACGGCATAGTTTGTTTGAGGGCTTGAAATTAATATATAGCTAAACAACACTATGACAATCGAGAGAAACACTCTTTTCTCCATTTTCTCCTCACCTCTTCACTTTCATTTTTTGATGGAAATATTTATAGTTTTACTATCTTTTAAATGTTTATTCTTTATGAAAGTTTTTTTGGGTAATGGGTTATATAATGAAAGAAAAAATTCAAGGCAAAACTTGCTTGTGCAAAAGTAAATATCAATGGACAAAGAAAAGCGAGCAAGTTAATGGTTAAAACTTGCCCGCTTTTCTTTATCTATTGTTCCATTAACCCTTATACCATAAATATCAACATAGCCTTTAAAAAAATATAAGAATATGTCCTTTACTAGTTCATTTGATTAGTTTTAGTTATGATTTTTAAAAAAAGTAATCGTACAACATCTAAAACAAAAAGTGGAAGACATAAAGGGCTATTTTGTTCTCTCAAGTAAATCATCTATTTCAATTATGTCTATTAAATGATGAATATCATCAGTCGGGTTATATACACCGTCTAAAAATTGATCAATATCAAATTTCTTTAACAAGATAACCCCCCTCTTTTTTCCATCCGTTTCAAAACCATTCGAAGACTTCACACTTTTTCTGAGGGTACTGTCAATCAAATACGCAACATCATTTATATTAATATAATAAATACAGAAGCAACCTTTAATATTTATTGAATGATACAATATTCATTTTTCAGTTTTTTCTTAAAATAGAGTATTTAAATAATATTATTTTTTCTTTTTACTTTCAGTTTCATGAACATTTTGTGACCAAATTCATCATTTGTTCATGAACATTTTGTGACACCTATCACATTCAATTGTTTTTAACCATTTATGATACTAACATAGGGTTACAGGCGTGATATTCACGTTCAAATAAAACAATAGATTTTTAGAAAGATAGAAAGGGGTACATCAATGAAATTGAAAAGGGCTCTTTTATTGGCTATAGTTGCCATTGCCGCTGTACTTGCTGGGTGTGAACCACTTACTGTTCTAAATCCTAAAGGTCCACAGGCCGAAGTCCAGGCTAACGATATTATGATGTCCATATGGTTAATGTCTGGCATTGTTATTGTAGTTTTTGCAATGCTTGCATATATGCTCATTAAATTTCGTTCATCTAAACAAGGAAAAGATTATGAACCACCTCACATCGAGGGAAATAAATGGGTGGAGGCAGTTTGTGTCGGAATACCTGTACTAATTGTTGCTTATCTATCATTTGTTTCTGTCCAAAGTAACTATAAAGTTGAAGCAACACCACCAGGGTATGAGGATAAGGAGCCATTAGTTGTATATGCATCATCATCTAACTGGAAATGGCACTTCAGCTATCCTGAAGAAGATATTGAAACAGTAAATTACTTATATATACCTACTGATCGGGCACTTGAATTTAAACTTTACTCATTCGGTCCAATTACTAGCTTCTGGATTCCACAACTTGGCGGACAGAAATATGCAATGGCCGATATGGTAACAACATTACATTTAGCTGCTGATCATCCTGGTGAATTCATGGGTAGAAATGCGAACTTCAGCGGAAAAGGTTTTGCTGAAAATACATTTGATGTAACAGCAATGTCTCCAGTTGAATTTGAGGAATGGGTAGATGAAGTTCATCAAACAGCTGATCCAATTACTGAAGATAAATTTGAAGAGTTACTAGAGCCAGGTCACTTAGGTAAGATGACTTTTACTGGCACTCATTTAGACTTTAGCCCAGCACCTGAAGGGCATGAACATCATCAATCAAATGATGAAGATTCAGAAGAAAATCATGAAAATCATGATGAGCACGAAGGTCACTCTGACCACAGTAGCCATTAATTAGATGAAGTGTCTATTGACATCTTCTGAAAGGAGTATACAGGATGGAGTTCTTTGAACGTTTTGCCATACCACATCCAAGTCCAGCTATTTATGCTTCAATGGTAGCAATTGCAATTGTTTCTATTGCCATTGTAGTTGGGATAACATATTTTAAAAAATGGGGTTATTTATGGCGTGAATGGTTAACAACTGTTGACCATAAACGATTAGGTATTATGTATATTATTGCAGCGATCCTCATGCTATTCCGTGGAGGCGCTGACGCAATTATGATGCGTGCGCAATTATCAGCACCTGAGAACAAATTGCTTGATGCACAGCATTATAACGAGATATTCACTACACATGGTGTTGTTATGATTCTCTTCATGGCTATGCCATTTATTATCGGTTTTATGAACTTTGTTGTTCCACTGCAAATTGGGGCTCGCGATGTTGCGTTCCCACGTCTTAATGCACTTAGCTTCTGGTTATTCTTTGCCGGTGCGATGTTATTCAATATCTCATTCGTTATCGGAGGTTCACCAGATGCGGGTTGGACATCTTACTTCCCGTTAGCAGATAATGAATTTAGTACCTCTGTCGGTACCAACTATTATATGATTGCGATACAGATTGCCGGTCTTGGTACATTAGCAACAGGTATCAACTTTATGACGACAATCTTGAAAATGCGTGCTCCAGGCATGACATTAATGAAAATGCCAATGTTTACTTGGTCAGCATTAATTACGAACGTTATTATCGTATTTGCTTTCCCTGTATTAACAGTTGCGCTTGCAATGGGTACATTAGATCGTTTATTCGGTACACATTTCTTCGCATCAACAAATGGCGGTATGGATATGTTATGGGCCAACCTTTTCTGGGTTTGGGGACACCCTGAAGTATATATCTTGATCTTGCCTGCATTCGGTATTTACAGTGAAGTAATCTCTACTTTCGCTAGACGTAACCTATATGGTTATAAATCAATGGTTGCTTCAATGGTAATCATTTCACTATTATCATTCGTTGTATGGGTTCACCACTTCTTTACAATGGGTCAAGGCGCTTTCGTTAACAGTATTTTCTCTATTACAACGATGGCAATAGCAGTACCTACCGGTGTAAAAATATTCAACTGGTTGTTAACACTGTATAAAGGTAAAATCACTATGACAACGCCAATGCTTTACTCAATGTTGTTTATCCCACTTTTCACACTTGGTGGTGTAACAGGGGTTATGCTAGGTATGTCAGCAGCTGACTATCAATACCATAATACAATGTTCTTAGTTGCTCACTTCCATATGGTAATCATTCCTGGGGTTGTGTTCGCAATGCTAGCTGCCCTTTACTACTACTGGCCAAAAATGTTCGGCTTCATGTTAAATGATCGTCTTGGTAAAATCGGCGCTTGGATTATTGCTATTGGTACATTAGTTGCCTTTATGCCAATGTTCATCTCTGGTTTAGATGGTCAAGCAAGACGTATGTACACTTATTCTGAAGCAAGTGGATTTGGTATTTGGAATATGATTTCTATGGTTGGCGCCCTTATGTTAGCAGCAGGATTTGCGTTAATCGTTTATAACATTTACTATAGTTTCCGTTATGCACCACGAGACATTGGATCAGATCCTTGGGATGCACGTACACTTGAGTGGGCTACACATACACCAGTTCCTGAGTATAATTTTGCAACTATGCCTAAGATCGATTCCTATGAAACATTCTGGGATTCAAAGAAAAAAGGCACACCGTTATTCCCAGATAAAATTGAAAAGATTCACATGCCGAACAACAGTGGTATTCCATTCATTATGGGAATTATCTTCTTCATGTGGGGATTCTCGTTCGTCTTTGCAATGTGGATTCCGTTAATTATTTGTACACTAGGTATTTTCGCTTGTATGGCTTATCAATCATTTGAAAATGATCATGGAAGATATATTTCTATTGAAGAAATAGAAGAAACAGAAAAAGAATTGGGAGGTAAAAGATAATGAAGATTGATCACTCTCTCCCTCTTGAGTACAGTACTGATGAAAATCGCTTAAAGATTCTTGGCTTCTGGATTTTCCTCGGTGCGGAAGTTATGTTATTTGCTACATTATTTGCATCTTACTTTATTTTGTCAGGTGGTACAGGTGATGGCCCATCGGGTGCCGAAATTTTTGAAATCACACCTGTATTAATTGAAACGCTCGTTCTACTAACAAGTAGTTTCACAATTGGCCTCATGGTTCACGCGATGAGACTTGGCCGCCAAAAAGCAATGATGGGATTCTTTATTGCAACAATCGTACTTGGGGCTATTTTCCTCGGTGTTGAGATTTATGAATTCGTTCATTATGTTCATGTTGGCGCAGGACTACAAACAAGTGCATTTAGTGCAATCCTATTAACAACTTTAGGAACACACGGCGCGCACGTAACTTTCGGGTTATTCTGGGGAACATGTATCCTAATTCAAGTAAAGAAATATGGCTTAACACCAAGAACAACGAATAAGTCATTTATCTTCTCTCTTTACTGGCACTTCCTAGACGTTGTTTGGATCTTCATCTTCAGCTTCGTCTATCTGAAAGGAATGATGTAATGATGAAAGAATTATTCCCGATGAAACAAGTGATGGGATTTATCTTTTCACTCGTGCTGACAGCTGTTGCCCTAATGGTTTACTTCTTTGATATGTCATTTGCAGTTGGAATGACAATCTTACTTGTAACTGCTTTTATTCAAGCAGGGCTACAATTAGTACTATTCATGCATGCTGGTGAATCAGAAGATAAAAACGCCATCTATATTACAATTTACTATGGTGTATTAATTGCAATCTTCACCATTCTTGGTTCCCTACTAACAATGGTTTGGACTTACCAAATTCAATAAATAAAAAAGGAGCGTCCTCTTTCGCGCGCTCCTACTTTGTTTTAATAGATGTTGCTGTTACTTTTGCTAATGTATCTAGTTTAGATTTTCTTCTACCTGTCTTTTCTAATACTTCCTCTGTAGCTACAAAAAAGACGCCCATTAAAAAGACAAAAATGGCTCCCATTACCGTACCAATACCAATACCAGTTAACGTACTGGAAACGTTTCCAAAGAATCCGATCGAAAAGATGATGATTCCGGCAATCAATAATGTACCTCCATAATACTTAACTGCATTTAACATAGCTTTTGATGTATTCATTTCCATCATCCTCCTTTTCATCCATTATCCACCCTGTTCACAATTATGTCAATATTTTTTCGCAAATTTGACAAAAACACCTCTGTTTTTGGGTTGACTTTTCGATTAATTAGTTATTTTTTTATTATATTATGCAAATAATTATAGTTTGATTTTACTTTTAGCCTTATTTTTGACAAAAATAACGGTTTTACTACTTATTTTCTTCACAAATTATGCATTATATTCCTATGTTAACAACGTTTTATACTAAAAATAGCTTTTCTCTCCCTTTATAATGGACATATATTTACATTACCAAAACATGTTTGATATTAATTTTTTTGGGGGTTATAAATTTGTCACATAAAATAAAACGTGCAACTCTCATTCTTATATCACTGTTATGTATGTTAGCTATTTTTATCACCTATTATTTGATGAATAAACCAACCACTCATACAATCCCCTTCTCTCAATTAGAAGCCAATATACAAAATTATTCCCAAGCTGACATTGAAATGAAGGAATATAAAAACGGAAAATTAGAAGTGGTAATAGACGAGAAAAAATTTATTTCTCATATCACACCTAATAGTGATAAAGTTGAAAACCTTGTCGCTACTTATCCAATAGAATATAAATATTCTGCGACTAACTCATATAGTATATGGATCATTATTGCTTTCTTATCATTATTCATTGCAACAGTTATTTATTTGTTTAAATCAGGAAAAATGGGTGCAACCAATCAATTAAAACAATCTGTATCTAAAGCGAAACCGCTCCCCTCGACAACATTAAATGATGTTGGAGGCTTGCAACCCGAAATGAAGGATGAATTATTACAAACCATATCATCCTTGAAGTCGCCAGCTAAAGCAGTAGAATTAGGGATTAAACCTCCTAAAGGGATTCTTCTTTATGGCCCTCCTGGGACTGGTAAAACATTGCTTGCACAAGCAATAGCTAAGGAATTAAATGCGCAATTTTACTCTTCAAGTGGTTCTGCCTTTAATGAAATGTTTGTTGGTATTGGTGCTGCAAGAGTGCGTTCACTCTTTCAAAATGCCCGCAAGAATCAACCTTCTGTTATTTTTATAGACGAGGTAGATGCTTTAGCAGGCAAAAGAAAGCCTCATGGCGGGGAAGAAAGTGAAAAAACATTAACGGAATTACTCGTTCAATTAGATGGCGGGCTATCCAATGATGGTATTTTATTTATTGCTGCAACAAACAGAAAAGATATGCTAGATGATGCATTTCTTCGACCAGGCAGAATTGATTTCAGCTTTCATATTCAGTTACCTGATTTGAAAGGAAGAAAAGAAATCATTGATATTCATGCAAAAAATCGACAACTTGCCAGTGATGTCTCAGCTTCACTTACAGTTTTAGCTGAATCAACATCCGGATTTTCTGGAGCTGATCTCCATTCTCTGTTTGAAACAGCAAGTAGAAAAGCAATACTCAATAATCATAAAGAAATAACAAAAGATGATCTCAATTTTGCATTGGATCGAACCATACTAGGAAATAGCAGCCTACCTTTACAAGATACAAATATTAAGCGAAGAGTAGCCATCCATGAAGCGGGCCATGCTCTTATTGCAGCTGTGACAAAACCGGGTTCAGTTAGAAAAGCGACCATTATTCCTCGTGGCCAAGCATTGGGTTATGTTGCACCTATTCAAAAAGAACTCCATTTATCTACTTTTAGCGAATTGCTTGATCAAGTGGCAATGATTTTAGGTGGAGGAGTAGCAGAAAGACAACTATTAGGTGAGCATAGTATCGGTGTAAGCGGAGATGTCCAACAAGCAAAGCAATTATTAGAACAGATGGTTGAAAACGGTCTCTTAGAAGATGGATTCACCCTTTCTTTTGAATCAAAGCGTAAAGACGAATTATTACAATCACTTTATTTTCAAGCATTAAAACGAGCAGAGTCCTTACTACTCGAACATAGTAAGGCGCATGCAAACATTGTTCACGCCCTCATGTCTTATGAAACATTAGATGGAGATGAAATTGAACAATTAGTACGAAACAAATGAAAATGCCAACACATATAAATGAACACTTTCAACCGCCTGTTGAAAGTGTTCATTTTTCACCTCTTCCCTCTCCTATACGATTCTATTATTCGACAAAATGAAGCAGGAATCTCCAACTAAATGTATAATGTATATATATGAATATATAACCATGTTAGGAATGATGCTTTTGTATGAATTCATCACAAATATTATACTGCATTTTTTGATTTTAATGATTATACCAATGACAAAAATAATTGTCCCTTCTAAATATCATCATAAAAAGAAAGTTGGCATTTTTTTTGTTGCTATTTTACTTTCATTAATCTTAACTATTCTTTTTCCAGTGCATCTTTCTAACCATACTGTTTTTGATTTAATGTACATACCCATATTTATTTGTTTTTTCTATGTTCATAAATATACCGGATTATGCTTATTATTTTTCGCTCTTATTTACCGTTTGTTTGAAAGCGATACTAGCGATGTATTTCTCATAGTCAATTATCTCGTCCTCGCTTTCATATTTCATTTACTAACAAAATTTTACCAAAAAAGTTCTTTAAGAAAGAAAATATTGATAGGATTATTATTTTATATTCCTATCGCCAGTACTAGAATGATTATATTTTTTAAGAATCAGGAAACACAATTTTTTATTCAAGCATTATTTCTTGTCTTCGTTTACGCTTTAACATTAATATTGATTATTTATATGATTGAAATGCACCAATCTCATTTATTAATGAGAGAGACGATTCAAGCGGCAGATAAACTCAATGCGATTAGTCAATTAGCTGCATCCATCGCTCATGAAATAAGAAACCCAATGACCACTGTAAAAGGATTTATGCAATTAATGCACGCTGAGCAAAATCTTACTAAAACACAAATACAGTACATCGAAGTCTCTTTAAAAGAACTAGAACGAACCAATCAAATGATTAATGATTTTCTCACTTTATCAAAACCTGCTAATAACACCGTCATAACATTTGACCTTATTCCGATCATTCAAGAAGTAACTGAATTTATGAAATCATATGCCCATCTGTCGAATATTCAATTGCAGTGTAAAATAACCCACTACCCCATTTATATAGATGGAAATGCTAATGAGTTAAAACAACTGCTAATTAATTTTATTAAAAATGCTATTGAAGCCATTAATGAAAATGGCACGGTAGAGATTGAGGTTTTTTCCTTAAAAAACAAAGTAAAAATTACGGTTCGAGATAATGGGAAAGGAATGTCAAAAGACGAGTTATCACGAATCGGACAACCGTATTTTTCAACAAAAACGAGAGGAACTGGCCTTGGTTTAATGATTGCCTTTGATATTATAAAAAAAATGAATGGGAAATATGAAATAGAAAGTAATGAGGACGAAGGAACAGCCATTCATTTGTATTTTTCTACATCAGATTCTGTCTAACGATGTCGCATTTCCCTCAATTAAGAAGGAATATGTCACTTCTTGCGCTTGCCTAGGAAATAACAAGAGAATAAAGTCCTTATTTCCTTATATATTAGAAGTGATAATTTAAGATGAAGCCATTATCACTTCTAATATATCTTCTCATAAGTTAGTTCTTAACTTCTCGGAACCATTCTATTAACGAAGCCATTCACTTCCCTCAATCTGTTCAGATAAAGGAATGATATGAGCATTTTCTTTCAAATGCTCAATATGGCGATTTAATACGGTAACCATCATTGGTCCCGAAACACCAACATGGCCTATCGCAATTAGGCGGTTTTCAGTTTTAAGTCTATTCTCCAGTCTCTGAGTTTGTTTTTCAATATGACTGACGGAATAAGTGTCATCAAAAAAAAGATTGTTCTCTAGATAAGGTAAGTGTAGCTCTTCTGCTATTTCTGGTATGACACTCTTGCCAGTGGTTTTACTATCAAGATAATATAAGCCCCTTTCAGCACAAACCTCTAGCACAATTTGCATAATTCTTTTATCTTCAGTGATTTTCGACCCCATATGATGATTCATCCCAACAGCATGTGGTACATTCTCAATTGCCTCCTCTACCCTTTTGCGAATTTCTTCATCACTCAGATCAGCAGTAATCGCTCCTGGACCTAACCAACTTTTTTTCCCTACTTTGGGCTCCATCGGCATATGAACGATTACTTCATGACCTTTTTCAATGGCTGCATTGGCATCTGCAGTTGTTGAAGGCATAAACGGCATAATCGCAACAGTTAACTTTGCCTGTAAATTAAGAATATCTTCTGTTCCATTCATATGGTTACCTAAATCATCAATCACAATTGATAAAGATGGCTTCCCCCCTTCATCAACTTGTGCGAAACTGTCTTTACTCATCAATGGAAATAACATGATATGAACTAGCAAACTTATGAACAATAATCGTTTCATCTCATCACTCCTCAAAGTTAAATTTCCCATAACTTCGAAGAAAATTGCATTCGTTTTTATAAAGCTGATTTTTTTTCTACTTGCGTGTAGGACGTTTTTCTATTTCGAACCCACGCGATGATTACAGCAGCAATAAGAACTAAACCTAAATAGCCAGTAATCGGATACAGGATACCAACTAAGTTAGTAAATCCAAAGAAACTAGAAACAAAAGATGTTAAACTAATGGCAAGAACTGCCCATTTAAAATGTTTGCTTTCTCTTTTCACTATCCTTGAAGTAAAGCTATAGATCATTCCAACGGCAGTGTTATAAATCATTCCTAAAAGAATAATTGTCATCAACACACCAACGATTGGAGAGATTTCATTTGCTAGAAAGAGCATCGGAATATCTAGTGTTGCCACATCCCCTATTCTTGTGAACATTCCGACATTAATGAGTATTAGCATAAGACCGAGACCCAAACCACCAAGAACTCCGCCCCAACCTGCTTGTTTCGCGTTTTTAGTAGTGCCACCCATAACAGCTAGCATTGCCACTCCACATGTAATGTTATAGGAAACATAAAGTACTGCACCTAGTAACCAATGTGGTGCTGCTGGACTACCTTCTTGAGCTACGTGACTCAATTGTGAGAAGTTTGCATCAGCTGTAAATAGAGCATACGCTGAAATAATCATAACAAGCATGAGAAGAAAAGGAGTGATACTACCGATTATAGTCATGACTCGATTCACGTTTACAAAACAAGTCAACACGGTTAACAGCACCATGATTAAACTTCCTATTTGACTCGCAATACCAAATTGTTGTTCTAATGTTGAACCTGCACCTGCAAACATAATGGTTGCCACACCGAATAAAAAGAAAGTAATAATAAAATCCACTACTCTCCCTATATATTTTCCACAAATATAGTGAACAACATCTTTGTGTGATTCTGTTTGTAGCCTACTACCTATTTGCGTAATATTCATACCGAGAATAATGAATAAAAACGTAGCGACTATTGTACCAATAAAACCTAACCAGCCAAAATTAGTGAAGAATTGCAATACCTCTTGTCCAGATGCAAAACCAGCTCCAATGATTGTACCAATATAAGCACCTGCTATTTGAATGATTTTTCTCATAAAACCTCATCCTTATATTTGAATTTTCTGATATTTCATTAATAATGAAAGCAGCTGCCTATATACACACAGCTGGCTTTCTTATTAGACATTATTGATACGTTTTTTCCATTATTGTATATTTTTCAATGACCGCTAAATCTGGGGCGTAACCTATTCCGGCGTTTTCAGGTACGGTAATATATCCATCTTCAACAACAACCTCAGGTGTTATAATATCCTTTTCCCAATATCTTGAGGAACCTGCAGTGTCACCAGGCATAATAAAATTGGCTAAAGTAGTTAAAGCAACATTATGAGCTCTTCCAACGCCTGACTCTAACATTCCTCCACACCAAACAGCAATACCTTGTTCTTGACAATAGTCATGGATTTTCTTTGCTTCTGTTAAGCCGCCTACTCGTCCAATTTTGATATTAATGATTTTGCAACTACCCAACTCCACAGCTTTTCGTGTATCCTCTAACGAATGGATGCTTTCATCTAGACAAATCGGCGTTTTCATTTCAGCTTGAAGTTTAGCATGATCAACAATATCATCCGAAGCTAAAGGTTGCTCAATCATCATTAAATTGAACTCATCTAATTGTTTAAGATGCTGAATGTCTGATAAACGATAAGCAGAGTTTGCATCAGCCATTAGGAGAATGTCAGGAAACTTCTCTCTTACTTGTCTCATCACATCTATGTCCCAGCCCGGCTTAATTTTTACTTTCATTCTTTTATAGCCTTCATTTACATAGCCCTCAATTAATTGCAGTAAATCTTCTACAGATTTCTGTATGCCGATACTGATACCTACTTCAATCTTCTTCTTTTCTCCCCCAAGTGCCTTAGCCAAAGTGATTTGATTTCTTTTTGCATATAGATCCCAAACAGCGCCTTCTATTGTAGACTTGGCCATATTGTTTTTTCTTATAGAAGAAAAGATTTCATTTACTTCATCTGGATGAGTCATTTCTTTATTTAATAATGCTGGAATGAGAAAATCCTCAAGCATATGCCAATTCGTTTTAAAGGTTTCTTCATTATACCAAGGCACCTCAAAAGCAACAGATTCTCCCCAACCAGTATTACCTAATTCATCAGTTGCTTCTAATAAGATAAACTCTTTATCTTGAAAAGATCCAAAGCTAGTGGCAAAAGGTGCTTTCATTGTCATTTTTAGATGGCGTAACTTTACTTCCTTTAATTTCATTGATTTCTTCTCCTCACATCTAATTGTAATTTTTGTCTTTTGATAGTGATGATATAACTTACATGATTATTTTTTTGGACATCATACGCGGTGTACCCATGCTGAAATAATTGCTGAAATATCCTTCTTGTCACCTCTCGCCATTCCTTTGCTAGTGAAGGATTATGTTTTTTAATTTCCATAAACTCCGCTGGAATGGGAACAGCAATACTCATTTCATTATAATCAATGGTTTGTAAAGTTTGTTCCATATCGCTTATCGCAGGAAAATCGTTTCGATTGAAAACTTCAAATGGATAGATCGGTGTCACATCATAGTTAAGTTGTTGTTTGACATGTGAACTGCTGATTCGCCATTCTATGTTGAAACGATCGCTTGGTAAGCCTTTATTAATTCCATCTACCATTTCACCATAACAATTCACAAGATAATCATTACAAATACCATTTAGTTTTGATAAATTCAAGTAAGCATTCCTGCTTTGTAAAGGATCAAATGTCCAGCGAATCAGATTGTACCCCATTTCCTCAGCAGCTTCCCTCTGTGCAACTTTTAGTAGAGCACCAATTCCTTTATCACGATAGCTTTGATGGATACCGAGCATATGAGAACAAAGAAACGCTTCTCCATTTGCATAACCAGGAAATCCATAGCTAAATCCAATCAATTCATTTTCATCAAATGCGCCTAGCATGAGACCACCATTTTTTATTGCTGTTGCTGTTTGGTGGATAGGAATGGGATCCATTCCCCATACGTCTCGCTCTAACTTTTGGATTGTTTCCATCTCTTCTATCGTGGTCAATTTTTTTATTGCTAAGCCAGTGAGCATAGGTTACGCACCTTCTTTTTCTAACGTATTTAAGACTGTTTTGACAAGAATTTCAATTCCCGTAAATATCGCTTCATGGTTAAAATTCATTTCAGGATGATGTAACCCAGGAGTTAATCCACAACCAAGTCCGAGCATCGTTGCCTTCAATTCAGGTCTTTTCAAAGTATAAAAATGAAAATCTTCTCCTCCAGATGTGATAATTGGTGGAACCATTTTTTCTTTACCGATTGTTTCAACAATTGCCTGACCCATTAATTGCACTGCATCAGTATCTACTTGTGCTGCAGCAATATCAGCCGTTGTTTTATAATGAATTTCTACCTCGTGAAGAGAAGAAAGGTGAGCAAAAATTGCTTCTACTTTAGTTGCTAATTGTTGCATCACTTCATTTGTTTGCGCTCTTAAATCTAAACTGAAATGTGCTTTACCTGGTATAATATTACTTGAGTCACCCCCGGCTTGGAACTTCGTCATTTTAACTGAATGTGGGACCATAGGATCTAATTTGACACGATTCAATTCTTGAACTATCGCTGCACCTATTTCAATCGCGCTTTGCCCGAGGTGAGGTCTCGCTCCATGGGCATCTTCACCAATGATTTCTCCAGTAACGAACCGTCCAGCTCCGTGCATAATTGCTGGTGAACATTGACCATCTCTCAACTCCTGAATCGGCCTTACATGGACACCGTATAAATAATTCAAATCGTCTATTAATCCCTCTTCAATAAACTTTAATGCCCCGGTACCTTTTTCTTCAGCTGGTTGGAATAGAAATTTAACCCTACCTTTTTTCTGAGCATTCAAACGATGCAGTACAAGTAATGTACCAATCGCCATGGTCATATGTGCATCATGCCCACACGAATGATTGGCCTGCATTACTCCATCAACTTCCTGCCACAATGCATCTATATCAGTTCTAACGCCAATGGCTTTTTCACCGCTACCTATTTCGGCAATAAGTCCTGTCGTTTTAGGCAAGGTTTGAAACAGGATCCCTTCTTTTTTTAAGACTTCAGCAATAAATGTTGTCGTTTTTGTTTCTTGCCAACTGATTTCCGGGTTTTGATGGAGATGATTAAATATGTTTGTTAATTTTGGCTTTAGTGCTTCAAGTTCCTGCAATTCTTTCACCTCTTTAATCTGTTAACTAGATTCAAAATAATCATGGAATACTTTATCGTAGTAATCCTTTTCTTCTTTAAATGACTCTTTATTCTCTGTCATCATTGCCGCAATCAACGCATTCAAGAATGAAAAAAGCACTGGTGTAGAATCAAGTGTAGGTTTCCTCCCTGAAAATAGTGGAATGAGAATGTCGACATTGTTTTTTAATGGAGATAGTGGCGTGTCAGTAATGCCAACGACTTTGGCATTTCGACTTTTTGCTTGCTTGGTAAAATCAGTAGTGCTTTTCACATAACGATGAAAGCTGATTGAAACCACTACTGAAGTTTCATCCATCGAATGGAGAATCTTCAATAAATCATCGGACTCTGTTCGAATAAGATGGACATCATCCTTCACAAGCCCTAATGTAAATGCTAACCAGCTTGCAGCAGCAAATGATGTTCTTGCACCAATAATATAAACCTTTTGGGCTGATTTTAATTGCTCAATAGTCAAATCAAATTTTGCTTCATCTATTGTCTGAATGGCTTGGGTGATTCGCTCTGCATCCATGTTCATCACTTTTTCAAGAAAATGTGGTTCGCCAACAAATGGTTGCTTCATTTGAATATAAGAATCCAAGCTGCTTTTATCATGAAATAATTGCTCACGTACTTCTTTTTGTAATTGCGTAAATCCTGATAATCCTATTCGATAACAAAAACGGATCACAGTGGTTTCGCTCACACCTGCTTTTTTACCTAACTCACTTGCAGACAATACGGCTATATCTTGATAATGGTCTAGTAAATAACTTGCTAATTTCTGCTGTGTTTTCGATAGTTTTTCATAACTCCCTGTAATAACTTCTTTCAGATTCACCTGAACACCTACCTCAAAATGAAGTCTGTACTTTTTATGCAATATATTAGAAGTGTTAACTTCTTGTTTATAGTAAATTATCACAATTTTTCAGTTATTTCAATGCTTTATAGAGAAAAAGTTTCAGCTGCAATATATTATTTAGAGTAGTTCTTATTTTTTATCCAAGCATGACTATCTCCCACGTTCGTTACCCTTCCGATAAATTTAACTGCTCACCCTTTTTAAATGCCACCATTGTTATCATCAAAATAATCATAAAGTACGAACAGCATTTATTGCCTATAAGCATTTCATTGTACTCTTCCATTAAAAAAGCGGACAAATTCCACCATTGAAATTTGTCCGCTTTGCGGCTGCTCTGACGATCTTTTCTGTTCTTCTTTATTTTATTGTTTATTTACGATGCATTTTAAATTCAAGAAACAGTTCGTTATAATAAGCAAGCATTTGTTTACCTAGGTTCTCGTATACTTCTAACTTAGCTGTTTGCTCTTCATCCGGATAGAAACGCTCATCACTCGTTGTTTCCTCATCCATATGAGGAAGAGCTGCTTTATTCGGTGTTGAGTAACCTACATATTCAGCGTTTTGCGCAGCAACTTTCGGATCTAGCATAAAATTAATAAATTGATGAGCCGCTTCTTTATTTTTTGTTGTCTTTGGGATGACCATGTTGTCAAACCAAAGATTCGATCCTTCTTCAGGAACCGTATATTCCAGTGATTCATTTTCCCACATCGCATCTTGGGCAGTTCCAGACCATAAAACAGCAACGGCCGCTTCATTATTTTGCATTAATAATTTAATTTCATCACCAACGATGGCTTTAATATTTGGTGTTAATGTATCCAGTTTATTCTTCGCTTCCAGTAATCTTGCTTTATCTGTTTCGTTTAATGAATACTCGAGACTATTCAGTCCAAAACCTATGACCTCTCTCGCTCCATCAACGAGTAATACATCATTTTTCAAGCTTGGATGCCAAAGATCGTCCCATTGTTTAAAATCAATTTCATCACTTACTTTATCAGGATGATATAGAATACCTACTGTTCCCCAAAAATAAGGAATAGAATATTCATTGTTCTCATCAAAAGCTAAATTAAGAAAACGTGGATCAATATTTTTCAAATTCGGCAGTTGTGAATGTTCAATGGGGAGAAGTAAATCTTCCTGTTTCATTTTATCAATCATGTATTCTGAAGGTACCGCTATATCGTATGAAGTCCCACCTTGCTCGATTTTTGTTAACATGGCTTCATTTGAATCAAAGGTTTCGTATATTACTTTGATACCTGTTTCATCTTCAAATTGGTCTAATAATTCAGGGTCTATATAATCTCCCCAGTTATAAACAGTAATCGTGTTCTCGCCTGTATATCCTTGTGCAGTATTTAAGCGGTGAACGATATACAACAAGACAAAAGAAACAATTAATACAAGTGACAAAGCACGTATGAGGTTTTTCATTTTCTAACCCCCATTCGACCTATCTTGCTCGTTTTCTTTGTTATAAAGTAATAACCAACAACTAAAAGCATGGTGAATAAAAATAACAATGCTGATAAGGCGTTAATACTTAGAGAAACCCCTTGTCTCGCCAACGCATAAATTTCTACAGAAAGAGTTGAGAATCCATTACCGGTCACAAAAAAGGTGACAGCAAAATCATCCAAAGAATAAGTAAGTGCCATGAAGAAACCAGCAAATATACCAGGGGTAATATAAGGTAATACAACCTTTGTTAACACATCTAATCGACTTGCACCTAAATCCAGTGCCGCATATATGATACTCGTACTCATTTCTTCTAACTTAGGTAATACCATTAGGACAACAATTGGTACACTAAAGGCAATATGTGCCAACAAGACGGAAATGAAGCCAAGCTTTATACCTATCATTGTGAAAAAAATGAGAAAAGATGCGCCGATAATGACATCTGGACTAACAATTAAAACATTATTTAACGACAATAAAGTATTTTTTGTTCTTCTTCTTCTTGCATAATAAATGGCCATAGCGCCAGCTACCCCTAAAACTGTTGATATTGCTGATGAAAGCAAGGCAACAATAATTGTATTTAATACTATAATGAGTAGCCTAGTGTCATTAAATATTTCTTTATACCAATCCAATGTAAACCCTTCAAAGTGATACATATCACCGCCACTATTGAAAGAATAAAAAATCAAATAAAAAATCGGTGCATATAAAACCATAAAAACAATGATTAAATAAAGAGAGGACCATTTAAATTTCTTCATCTCATTTCGCCTCTCTTTCTTCTACCAGTAAGAAGCATGATGACAACCATAAAGATAATTAAGAAAACAGCAATGGTTGCCCCCATTCCCCAATCTTGTGTCACGAGAAAATGTTGCTCAATAGCTGTTCCTAATGTAATCACTCGATTTCCTGCGATTAACCTTGTCAGCATGAACAAAGATAAGGCAGGGATGAATACGATTTGACATCCAGATTTCACCCCATCTAAAGTCAAAGGGAAAACGACACGAGAGAAGGTTCGCCAGCTTGAAGCACCTAAATCTTTTGAAGCATCAATAAAAGATGGGTTCAGTTCATCTAGTGCATTAAATATTGGTAAAATCATAAACGGTAAAAAGATATAAACAGAGACAAACACAAAACTAAAGTCTGTAAACAAAATTTGCTTTCCACCTACACCCATCACTTCAAGAAATTTATTCGCTGCTCCGTATGTGCCAAAAATACCAATAAATGCATAAGCCTTTAATAATAAATTGATCCATGAAGGAACGATAATAAGGAGTAACCATAGTTGTTTATGCTTTGTTTTTGTTAATAAATAAGCAGTTGGATAAGCGATTAATAACGTGAAAAATGTAATTAAAAACGCGTACCAAAAGGAGCTAAGTGTCATTTTTAAATAAACTGGTGTAAAGAATTTTTGGTAATTCTCTAACGAAAATTCACCTTCTATATTAAAAAAAGAATAATAAACGACTAGGACGATTGGTGTGATGACAAAAAGAGCAATCCATAAAACATAAGGAATTAAATAATAATTACGAGATTTAGCTTTCATAACTTCCCTCTTCATATGCTTCAAGACGCTTATCGAATTCCTCTTCTGTTTCACCAAGACGCATGACATGTATGTCTTCTGGCTCAAAGTTGAGACCAATTTCACTTCCGACAATTGCTTTTTTTGTCGAGTGAACGAGCCACTCATTGCCATCTTCATCATAACAACTTATCTCATAATGTACGCCTCTAAATAATTGTGAGTCTACTTTCACCTTTAACTTACCTACATTAGGGCTAGTAATTTCTAAATCTTCTGGGCGAATGACAATTTCGACCGTTTCATTTTGATTTAAACCGCCATCGACACAATCAAATGTTTTGCCTGTAAACTGAACGACATAATCTTCAACCATTACACCTTCAACAATATTAGATTCACCGATAAAGTCGGCAACAAAACGGTTAATCGGCTCATCATAAATATCATTAGGCGTACCACTTTGTTCTATTTTACCGTTATTCAGAACAAAAATTTCATCAGACATTGCTAATGCCTCTTCTTGATCATGTGTCACAAAAATAAAAGTGATGCCTAAATTTCTTTGTAATTCTCGCAATTCATATTGCATTTCTGTTCGCAACTTTAAATCTAATGCAGATAATGGTTCATCAAGAAGAATAAGCTCAGGTTCATTAACAATCGCTCGTGCAATCGCAACACGTTGCCTTTGCCCACCTGACATCTCTTTTATCTCTCTTTTTTCATATCCTTCTAAGTTCACAAATTTCAAAGCTTCTATCACTTTTTGGTTAATCATTTCAGATTTTAATTTTTTTATTCTAAGTCCAAATGCCACGTTTTCAAAGACATTTAAATGAGGAAAGAGTGCATAATCCTGAAAGACAGTATTCACTTGTCTTTTATTTGCAGGTACTTCGTTTACCTTTTTATTATTAAAATAAATATTACCTTTTGATGGCGAAATAAATCCGGCAATTAAGCGAAGTATGGTCGTTTTTCCGCATCCAGAAGGACCGAGCAAAGTATAGAATTTCCCACGCTCTATTTCAAATGAAACATCATTTAAGACAGCCGGGTCATTGTCATATTGCTTTGTTACGTTTTCAAAACGAATAATAGTTTGGTCTGACATTCCAATCTCCTTCTTCTATAAGATATTCCTTAGTAATTCTAGATTAAAAAAAACTGATAATCAATACACAATAATAAATATATATAGATATTTTTATCTGCGCATAATAATTGGAATAGCTGAAACAATAAGGAAAAAAACAGGTGAGTAATTTTGAATCAAAAACTAAGCTTTATTAGCATTGCCTATATTATGATTCTCGGCATCGGCTTGTTTGCTCATGTTGAAATTATTCCTGCTGTATTGTCTACTTCTAGACGCGATACATGGATCAGTATGTTACTTGCCATTATTCCTTTGATTCTATTCACCCCTCTTATTTATAAAGTGGGACAAACAGTTAAAGGAACACCATTTATTCGAATTATTAGTGAACAATTAGGGAGATTCAAATTCTATATTTTATTCTTCCCTTTACTCCTATATTTAATAATTTCTGCCTTTGTCTCTACAAAAGAAATTATCTATTGGTCACAGTTAAGTTTCATGCAGAATTTCTCCAGTATGATCATTGGTGGTGTACTATTAATTGCCTGCTTCTATTGTAGTTTTTCCGGTGTAGAATCAATGGCCATTATTAGCCGCTTGTTACTTCCAGTAGTCGTATTTTTAGGATTTTTTGTTTCTTTCGCCAATATGAAGAAAAAACATTATGAGTTGTTATTACCCATATTCCAAGAGGGTGTACTAGATATTCTAAAAGGGATGTTTTACACAAGCTTACCGATTATTGAGATTGCTTTTGTTTTATTTTTCCTACCCCATATGAAAGGAATGATTAAAATTAAACATTTAATCATTCTGGGTGTACTTATTATCGGATTAATGATTGGGCCGGCAATTGGAGCGATAGTGGAATTTGGTCCAAAATACGCTTCCGAATTTAGGTACCCAGCATTTGAAGAGTGGCGAATCATATCTATTGGAAGATATATTTCTCATACAGACTTTTTTGCAATTTTCCAATGGCTATCAGGTGCTACGATTCGAATTGGATTTTTTATCTACCTCACCTCTCAAATTCTTACAAAAGGGGAGAAAAACAGAACACCTATCTCTATCATCTTTATTTTGTTATTCATTGCAGTTGTTATGCCGTTAGACCAAGACCTATTTTATAATTTTGTTTTTCGTTATTTCTTACCCATATCAACGATTGTTCTACCTATTCAATTTATTATGGTTTCTATATATATCTTTAAGAATAAACAATTATTCCCAGGAGGTTAAAGAGCTTGTATGATCAATCCCTTTTTACAAAAGAAAAGTTAGCAGAAGTTTTTAATCATTCTGCAGATATACAGATCAAAAGCGTTCCTGTTCGGCATACTCCTAAGGGAGAGTTGATTATTATCTATTGTCGTCCCATTGTAAACATAAAGTTAGTCCACTCTCTTGTGATTCCTTTTTTAATGGATGAGGATAATGACAATGAAAAACTTTATAACTACATACAAAGTGATTACAGTTTAAAAGCTAAATTAACAAAAGAAGAATTAATAAATCAAGTATTTTGTGGTAAATTAGCTGTGATATCAAACTTCCGTGAACGTATTTATTATTATGATGTGAAAGATGAGCCCAATAGACAACCCGAAGAATCTGTTATTGAAGTATCAGTAACTGGGCCGAAAGACGGTTTTATCGAAAATATTGACACTAATCTTGGGCTTGTACGTAAAAGGTTAAAAACCCCCTCGTTCGTTAATGAAGAGTTTGTAATTGGGCGTCGGTCAAATACGAGGGTTGCACTTCTGTATATTAAAGATGTGATGAATGAACAAATAATTAACAATGTGCGAGAGAAACTAAATCACATTGATGTCGATATTTTGCAGAGTCGTGATGAATTAGAAGAGTTACTTGTGGATAATAAATTCTCCCTACTACCACTTACAAATTTCTCAGGTCGGCCTGATTTTGTTGTTGAATCACTCAATCAAGGAAGATTTTCGATTATTATTGATGGTGCCCCGACTGTGATTATCGCCCCCATCAACTTAAGCTTCCTTGTTAAAACAGCCGAAGATAGTAATATTAGCTTTTATTACTCCTCAGTAGAACGAATGATACGATTACTAAGCTTATTCCTGACCGTTTTTTTACCTGGATTTTATACGGCACTCGTTACCCATAATGTTGGGCAATTACCTTTGCCGTTAATTGCCACTATTACAGTTGCAAAGATGGGTTTACCGTTTTCCACACTGCTGGAAATGTTTACAATTTTTATTATGTTTGAGTTATTTAAAGAAGCGGGTGCAAGATTGCCTAAAGGAATTGGACAAACAGTTGCTGTTATAGGGGGCTTAATCATTGGTGATGCAGCGATCAGAGCCGGTATAACCTCGCCGACGCTACTCATTGTTGTAGGAATTACAGCCATCGCAGGGTTTACTCTCGTCAATGCCAGTCTTACGGGTAATGTCTTTTTCTTGAGAATGGCTGTTCTATTAATTAGTTATGCTTTTGGAATTTTTGGTTTTATTCTTTCATTAATTTGTGTATATATCCACTTATCTACACTCAAATCCTTTGGTATGCCTTTTTTAACCATAGCAAGGCAAAGAAAGTGGTCAGAAGAACTAAAAATGTTCATTACACTTCCTTTTAGCCTGCAGAAAAAGAGAAACCTATCTTACGGTGTTAAAGACAAAACACGAAAAAATAGTGACAATGATTAAAGAAGGTGTTCATTCACAAACATACTACTTGCCTGATTTTTAGTGGTTGCCAAAGTAGAGAAGTTCGGCTCCGCGCATACTTTAGAAATCGGGCCAGATTATCAAAGATTACAGTTTTTAAAATTAGCAAAATTAGGAAAAACTGCAACATTTGCGATTAATGCAGTAACAGTAGCGCCATCATTTATACAAAATGAGACTAAGAAAAAAGGAGTTTTAAACTCCTCAACTTTTAACTGAAATCCTTCATATATTCACTTTATTATATATTGATTTTTATTTACATTCTTCCGTTTACAATCAATGCGCGTGCCACTTGCGGAAACTCTTTAACTCATTATAGGGACCCTTCATTAATGCCTCTACTTGCTTATCTTTGGCGACATTAGGTACTTTTTTTCCTTTAACTTGCTTATAAATTGGGATTACAGAAGTAGCTCCTTCTTCAATAATCCATTGTTCTCCATCATATGTTAACTCAAGTTCTATTCTTCCTAAATGATTTCCCCAATGCCCCGCTTGAACAATGAATGGTGTTGTCTGAGATTGAAGCCATTCATTCGGTTTTTCTGGGAAAATATTATGACTATGTCCAAATAGAATCACATCAATATTCTCAATTGATTTTAATTCATTGACACTATTCCCTTCTTGCTCCGCAAGGCCCTTATCCGCATTCACACCCACATGAGCCAAAGCTATGATGATATCTGCTCCTTTTGCTTTCATTTGGGGAATATACTGATTGGCCGTTTCAGTAATTGTCCTCATTTTTAACTTTTGCTTAAAGTAATTACTATTCCAATCGGCGACAATGGGGGTTAAAAAACCAATCACTCCAATTTTAATTGCACGTTCATCCCCATTTGCATCGACCAATGTCCGATCAAGAATCACATATGGGTTCATATATGAAACATCATCAAAGATGTTTTTCGTCATATCCTCATTGTATATATTGCTACTTACAATTGGAAAAGTCACATCTCTTAAGCTTTCTGTTAAAAAGCCGATACCATAATTGAATTCATGATTTCCGAGTGTCATGGCATCATACCGTAGTGTATTCATGACATGAATAACCGGGTGAGTTTGTCCTAAATGCATCAATCTTGTTTGAAATATATAATCTGCAAATGCATTTCCTTCTAAGATATCACCAGTATCAAATAACAGGACATTTTTGTTTTTATTACGTTCACTTTTAATTAAGGTTGCGGTTCTAACGAGTCCAAAATCGCTAACAGATTCGCCTTCATCGTTTTCATCCATCATATGACCATGCATATCTGTTGTTTGTAGAATCCGTAATTTTACTGGAGCTGCTGATGTGGCATAAGCGCTAGGAAATAGCGATAAACCCAAGAGCCATCCAATGATAGGAAGTATAAAGAAAACGACAGTTATCTTTCGCATATGACTTTTCATCATTTCACCTCAACACATTTGATGAATTCTTATTTTGTCATGTCTTACTTAAAATCATTCGATGGAAAGTAGAATTGTCCTAAACCACTTTATTCCAATTAGTACATTTATGACACGTATTGTGCATATGTTAGAACAAGCTATTATATTTTTTTATCTAAAGAAAAATATATGAAATTAAAAAAAAGTAGGATAGAATAATAAATATAAGGAAATACTGAGAGGATGTAGGTTTTGTATAAGATATGTTTATCAATGATGTTCATTTGCTATATGTTCATTACGCCATTTTTAACTGAGGATATAAACGAGCATCGTTCTTTACATTATGATGATGATGTTCAAATAACGGCTACTTTTGCTACATTTAAAAGGCCTACAGAGATGGTTATACCAGAAGAAAATAATCCTATTGTACATAAAATCAATGATTTTGTTCGCTTAGAAGAACCCCATAGCATCATTCAGGAGAACCAACAATCAAAACAGGATCGATTTCAACTACCCGTCCAGTATCAATCCAGTTATTTATCTAATCTCCTTATATAAAAAGATGCTTTATTGTTGAAGATTTTATAGGGGGAATGTGAAAATGGAAAATTTCAAGAATTGGTTACAAAGTAGCGGGATTAAAAGAGTTATTATTTTTGCAATTCTCGTATTCGCTTTATTTTTAATGAGAAGTATGATTAATGTCATCCTTATTACGTTTATTATTTCCTTTCTAATGGACCGCTTAGTAAATCTTGTCTTGAAGAAAGTGAACATAAATCGAAAATTCACAGTAATCGGTCTTTACTTATTCATTATTGCGATATTTACTGTTGGAATCAGCAGATATTTACCAGTTATTATTTTTGAAATCTCGCAACTGATTGGACAAATGCAAAGTTTCTTTAGCCAAAAACATGACAATATTATCATGAACTATATTACAGAATTATATGAACGAAATGAAATATCATCTTATTTAGAACAAGGGGTAACCGTTCTACTTAAATACTTCTCTGATATAAGTTCATTTGGTATACAATTTTTGATTTCACTTATTTTAAGTATTTTCTTCGTTTTAGAGAAGCCGAAATTGATTGCCTTTACAAACAAATTCAAATATAGCAAAGTTGCACCATTTTATAATGAGATTGCTTACTTTGGTTCTAAGTTTGTTCAAACATTTGGCAAAGTAATTGAGGCACAATTTATTATTGCCCTTGTGAACTGTGCATTAACAACATTTGCACTATGGATAATGGATTTTCCCCATTTAATGGGATTATCTATTCTTATTTTCTTTTTAGGCTTAATACCAGTTGCGGGCGTGATTATATCATTGGTGCCATTAAGCTTAATCGGATATACGATTGGTGGATTCATGCTAGTCATTTATTTATTAGTCGTCATTATGATTATTCACGCAATCGAAGCATATATACTTAATCCAAAGCTAATGTCATCAAAAACCAATTTACCTGTCTTCTATACTTTTATCGTATTGATTTTCGGGGAACATTTCTTTGGCGTATGGGGACTTATTGTCGGTATACCAGTGTTCGTCTTCTTACTAGATGTATTAGATGTGAAAACGACAGGAAAAAAGTCGGTAAAAGTGTAAATATAAGATAAAAGCTGTGCATAATGTTAATGTCCCCTTTAAGTAGACATTCAAAAAAACCTTCATGTTACCATGAAGGAAAGAATGCTACTTGGAGGGGATTTTTCTATGGCAAAGAAAGGACAAACTTTTAATAGTTATTC
>NZ_JAIVAM010000005.1 GCF_020171845.1 Cytobacillus kochii
AAGAAGAGCTAGAGCAAGCTCTTGAGGATTACATTTACCATTACAATTACAAACGAAGACAAAAGAAACTAAAGAAACGCGCGCCGATTGAATATCGACACGCGCTCACTGCTTAGCTTATTATGTTGTCTACTTGACAGGGGCAAGACCAATTTCAAAGCTTTTTTGTGTCTTTAATAGGTTGTTCTACATTTAAAGCAAAGGGTTTAGATTTTATTTGCTCTCATTTACTGTGTACTTAAATAAGAGTTCCCCATTGTCAG
This sequence comes from Cytobacillus kochii, assembly GCF_020171845.1. Classification (GTDB taxonomy): domain Bacteria; phylum Bacillota; class Bacilli; order Bacillales; family Cytobacillaceae; genus Cytobacillus; species Cytobacillus kochii. The sequence goes on from NZ_JAIVAM010000005.1 coordinate 264, forward strand.
GGTCCCTTTCATTCATACATTCGAACCCAATACTTTCGTATAAGCGATAGGCCGTTTTATTTTCATCAATGATACTTAAATATATCACGTTTACCCCATATTCTTTTGAAACGATATCAATAAGTTTCTTCATCGCAGTTTTCCCATAGCCTTTGCCTTGATAGTTTTCATCGATCATTATTCTATCAATCCAAGTCTCTTTATTAGGACCAAAAGAACCATACATAGCAAATCCGATCATTTCTTCATCCAAATATATAGCTACTGGATGCCACTCTCGATGGGCATTCGCTTCATTTAAACATTCATCTACGGTTTCAATGAACTTTTCTTGTCCAGACTTTAATTTTATATTTCTAACGTTTAATTCATTCGTAACATCTATATCTTTAAAATGCAGTTTACTCATTTATAAATTAATCCTCCAACACTTCAATCTTATTTTTAAAATTTACTTCCGTATGTTGAAATCTTACCATAAGTATCACAAGCCTTTGTGTTTTCTCATCTGACAAACCCATCTCTATTCAAATAGTACCCTCATTTGCAGGTTGCTACCTTAAGTCTGCAAATATCTCTTAGCAGAAAAGCGTCCCATTAAAACAATTGCGTTGACTTCATCCTATTCTCAGGGAATTTTCTATGGTGTTTTAAACAACTAGATTCGTAGGTAGTACAAATTCTCCAATTACCATATAATTTAAATATTCCGTATTTTTTAAGGAGTTGAGAATCATGCAATTACAAAATAATAAGATTGGCTGGCTTGAAGGGATTATTGAGGCCATTCATGATGGAATTCTGGTAATCGATCACGTTGGTGTGGTGCAATTAATAAATGAGGAGTATACACATATTACAGGTGTCAGTGCAGAACAGATAGTAGGAAAGCTATTACAAGAGGTACGACCAGGAGCACTTCTGCCCACTGTTTTAAAAGACGGCTTGGCACGAGAAGGTGTATTCCGAAAAGAAATGACAATGGAATATGTTGTAGATATGGCTCCCATTTGGGATCAAGGGAAAATCATTGGTGCCGTTTCTGTTTGTAAAAGTATTCCTGAAGTTTATCGATTAAATAAAGAGCTGAAAAAAAGTCGTAAACGAGTCACTATGCTTGAGAGAGCTGTTGGTAGAATTCATCAGGCAAAATACACCTTTGCAAATATTATCGGAAGTGATGTCCAATTAAAGCAGACGATAGAACAAGCCAAAAGAACCGCACAAACAGATATGAATATTTTATTATCCGGTGAATCTGGTACTGGCAAAGAGCTTTTCGCACAGGCCATCCATAATGAAAGTAAGAGACGTGTAGCACCCTTTGTTCCAGTTAATTGCGCTGCTATCCCAAGCTCCTTATTAGAAAGCGAGCTTTTTGGCTATGAGGAGGGAGCTTTTACTGACTCTAACCGTGACGGAAAGATTGGGCTCTTTGAGCTTGCCAATCACGGCACGCTGTTTCTCGATGAAATCGGTGATATGTCATTTGAACTTCAGGCCAAGCTTTTGCGGGTCTTACAAGAGGGCTCTTTTAGAAAAATTGGTGGTCTCGAGGAACAAACGGTTGATGTTCGAGTAATTGCAGCAACGAATAAAGAATTGCAAAGCATGGTAGAAAAAGAACGATTCCGCGAAGATCTTTTTTATCGAATTAATACGGTTCATTTAACCATACCGCCTCTTAGGGAAAGAAGAAATGATATTACCGAAATCATCGCCTTTTTATTAAAAAATGAAGCACACATTACTTTTGATCCAGAAACCATTTTTATCCTTGAACACTACCATTGGCCAGGGAATATCAGAGAACTGAAGAATGCGATTCAATACGCCATTAGCATGTGTGATCATCAAGTCATTCGCCAGGAACATCTACCTGACACAATCAAGAAAGCGTTTAATGCAACGCAACAACAATCAATAACGCTCCAGCCGCTAGAAAAGATACTGAATGATACAGAGAGAACAGCCATACAAAGTGTACTTAATCAAACAGGGACGACAGTGAAAGGAAAAAAGAAAGCGGCACAAATCTTAGGTATATCACTTGCTTCCTTATATAACAAATTAACGAAATATCATATTTAAGCCTGCTTTCTAAGGAATTAGAAATTATAAACCCTTTTCTAATATTCTAGAAATTACGCTATCACTGATATGAAGGGCTCTTTTAAACCTTCATGTTTCTAATTCTTTAGAAATGACAATCCATCATTTTAAAAAATCCCTTTCCTATCAAGGCTTATTTTTTGGCATAAATCATGCATAACGAAATGTAAGCGCTTAATACAGTTAAGGAGGTTTTTATTTGTTATCCATCATGGGGTTCTTAACCATCGCAATTTTTCTATATTTAATTTTATCGAAAAAAGTGTCTGTGATTGTCGCTTTAATATTAGTACCAGTTTTCTTTGGGCTTTTCACAACTGACTTGAACAGTCTCGGCGCGATGATTCTTGAAGGAGTTACTTCTGTGGCACCAACAGGGATTATGCTTGCTTTTGCCATTCTTTTCTTTGGTCTCATGAGTAAAGCAGGTCTTTTCGATCCAATTATTTCTAGAATATTAAAACTTGTGAAAGGGGATCCGTTAAAAATAGTCATCGGTACAGCCATTATTGGAATGGTCACACATTTAGATGGCTCGGGTGCCTCTACATTCCTCATCACGATTCCTGCTTTACTTCCTTTATATGAACGTTTAGGAATGAGCCGGCTTGTGCTCGCAGGTGTAGTGGCCCTTAGTGCTGGGACAATGAATATCGTTCCATGGGGCGGTCCAACTGCACGCGCATCAAGTGCACTTGGTATAGATACGGCAACATTATTCAATCCCCTGATTCCCGCTATGATCGCTGGGCTTATTTGGGTGCTATTTGTTAGTTATTACTTTGGTAAGAAGGAAAGGAATCGCATCGGTATTCAGAACTTTCAATATGATTTTAATCAAGAATTAAGCGAAGAGGAAAAAAAGGCAAGAAGACCTAAACTTCTTTGGCTCAACTTCCTTCTTACTATTTTAACCATTGTTGCATTAGTAAAGGTATGGCTCCCTCTACCCGTGATTTTTATGGTTGCCTTTGCTCTAGCTCTAATTCTAAATTACCCGAACCCTAAAGACCAACAAGAACGAATAACTGAACAAGCTACAGGCATGGTCACAGTGGTATCCATTATATTCGCTGCGGGTATCTTCACTGGTGTTCTCTCAGGCACAGGCATGATTGAAGCAATGGCAAATACACTTGTATCCATAATACCTGAAAGTACTGGTTCCTTTATGGGCCTCATTGTTGCCATTACAAGCATGCCCCTCAGTCTCGTATTTACACCAGACGCTTATTATTTCGGTATCCTACCCGTTCTAAGTGAAACAGCCGCCAACTACGGGGTAGCCGCTGAAAATATTGGTCGTGCAGCTATATTAGGGCAGATGACAACTGGATTCCCTCTCAGTCCTTTAACGGCAGCTACCTTTTTGCTACTAGGATTAGCCAGAGTAGAGTTAGCTGATCATCAACGATTTATTTTCATCTGGGCTTTTGGCACAACCATTGTAATGACAATTGTTGCTCTTATTACTGGTGCAATTGCCATCTAATTTTATATGAAAAGGAGTGTTCGACTTGCTTCGAATTGGATCAGGAGCAGGATTCGCGGGTGACCGTATTGATCCTGCCATCTCTTTAATAGAAAATGCACAACTTGACTACCTAGTACTGGAAGGATTAGCAGAACGAACCATTGCGCTATCTCAAAAACAGAAACAGAAGGATGCCAACAAAGGGTATAACGAATATCTCGAAGACAGAGTTCGCCCACTACTCCCTTCTCTTTTAAAAAATAAAGTCAAACTTATCACAAATATGGGGGCGGCTAATCCAATTGCCGCAGCAAAGACTATTTTACAAATGGCTCGAGATTTAAACCTTACATGTAAAGTTGCAGCGGTTTCAGGCGACGATGTCTTAAACGATTTAAACTTTCATCAGTTCGAAACAGAAGACGGAGAAAATTTAATGACATTTGAACCCATTGTTTCGGCTAATGCCTACCTTGGCATTGAAGCGATCTTACCTGCTTTAGAAGCAGATGTAGATGTGATTATTACAGGTAGAGTGGCTGACCCTTCCCTTTTTTTAGCGCCACTCATCCATCACTTTCAATGGAATCAAGATGACTTTGACTTGATGGGGCAAGGCACTTTAATTGGACATTTACTTGAATGCGCTGGACAAGTGACAGGTGGATATTTTGCTGATCCTGGCCTGAAAGAAGTAAATAACCTAGCAGATCTTGGATTCCCCTTCGCCATCGTAGCTGAAGATGGCAAGGCGATAATTACAAAACTCCCTAATAGTGGTGGTGTCGTCAATACTCAAACAGTAAAAGAGCAATTACTTTATGAGGTGCATGACCCAAGTCAGTACTATACCCCTGATTGTATTGCGAATTTTAGTACAGCACAAATGGAAGAAATAAAGCCAAACGAAGTGCTTGTTTGGGGAGCTACAGGTAAAAGAAAACCAGATAGACTGAAAGTATCTATCGGTTACCATGCAGGTTACCTTGGAGAAGGTATGATTTCCTATGCCGGATCAACTGCCGTCAATCGCGCCAAACTGGCGGAATGGGTGATAAACGAGAGATTACGTGCCAATGTACCTCAATTACGAACAGACCTAATCGGCTTAACGGCTCTCCATCATACAACTTATACTCACACAACACCTTACGAAGTCACTGTGAGAGCTGCCGCTTTATGTAAAGAAGAGCAGACAGCCAAAATGATTGGACATGAAGTTGAAGCACTCTATACAAACGGACCTGCTGGAGGGGGCGGGGCACGGAAAAAAACAGAAGAAGTGATAGGAATCGTTTCTACCTTTATTGATCGCTCAGCAATAACAATTCATACTGAAATAATGGAGTGATAAGATGGCAACAGTTAAATTATTGCACATTGCACATAGTCGAACAGGTGATAAAGGGGATACATTGAACTTCTCCCTCATCCCCTATAACGAAAAAGATTACGCTTCTATCGCCGAACAGGTGACAAGTGAGAAGGTCAAAGACCATTTACAAGCAATCATCAAGGGCGAAGTAATCAGATATGACCTGCCCAACTTACATGCTTTTAATTTCGTTTGTACAAAGGCCCTTCTCGGTGGTGTGACGACTTCCATCGCATGGGATGCTCACGGAAAAAGCATCAGTAGTGCCCTATTAGAAATGGAAATAAATATTTAAATAAAAGAGTTAGAAACGACTGTTTCTAACTCTTTTTTCGCATAAGAGATTACTCTGGTTTCTTTACAACAACCTTCCCGTTTTCATCTAACAACGGTGTAAGTCCACTTCCGCCTGTACTTGCCCATGTATGAACATAATGGACCCCGGTTTCACGATCAACGAGGATAGAAAGCAGCCCTGATGAGTAACTTTCTTTCAATATTTCTACAAAACGGGTCTCTCTTTTTTTAAACACATCAACACTCCTTACAAAAATTCATTATCATCGTATTTAGTAAGATGATTGACCATAATACAAAGCATACTGATAAAAGTATTTGTAATAGTAAGTGGAAGTATTTCATTTTAGGAGAACAAATTAATACCAGACATGATTAAAATTCCAATAACAAGTGCCTGTGCTATGATAGCAATGGTTGCCCATAAACTGACATAGCTTTTTCTTGCCCCTCCTGCTAATCCGATTGCTGCCGAAATATGAAATCCCCATAGAAGTCCTGCTAAAGAAACGCCAGGTACACCATACTTTTCAAAATATTTCTTTGCTTTCATCATGCGTTTACTTGGTTCTTTCTCCTTTTCCTTTCCTTTCATCAACTTTGACCTCAGCGCATTGATGACCCATATAAAAGCCATGACTGATACCCAGTTACCTAATATCGCTACTAAAATAACAGGGACTCCAGGAAATCCTAAAAGAAACCCAAATGGAATGGCACCGTATGATTCAAAAAACGGGATGAGCGATAAAACAAAAATACTCAGTAACTGTAGAAATAAATTATCTTCTAGTGCTGGCATTAAATTTAAATAGAATTCTTGTATGTCTTGCATATTTTCTCCCCTCTCATGTTTGCCTACTTTTAGTATGAAGGATAATCCCTTCTATATCAGCAACTTCTGCATGAAAGGAGGGAAATTCATTCCGAGTGGAGACGATTTATGCCTCAATGGAGACCTTTTTTTGCCTTCTCTTTATGAGAAAGAGCAAAGCAATGCCACCCCAAATGAATGGCACAATCATAAACTTCAATCCAGAGGTAAAGTCATCATTTTCAATCAGAGTAAGACCACGTTCGATGTGATAATTGGGAAAAAGAATGGTTAACTTATTCAGGATCGAAGAATAAACCAATCCTTCTATTAAGAAATAAACAATCATAATTGGCCATCCATATAAACTTACATCAATTGTATTTTTTGCATATTCAGCGATAGCAGTCCCAATTAAAAGCCACATACAAAAAAATGGGATGGTAAATATACTGGCCATCAGTATTTGCACTAAACTATAACCATAAATAATCATACCAATAGTGAACAAAAGATAAGACATACTATAGGTAACGATGGATTTAGCTAAGAAAATATTTATTCGCCTTATCTTCATCAAACGATATAATATGCCTGTCCCCTGCTCTTTTTCTTCAACCATTATGTTCCCTTGTGTATACATTGTCACCAAAATACTAATAAAACTAAGTAGTGAAGTCATGCCTTTGAAAAAGGTAATCTGTTCATTTGAAAAGGTGATGGTCAAATTATTTAATACATAAATGAAAAAAATCATCGCGAAGGCAGTGAAAAAGAGTAATAATACTTGCCCATTAAAGCGCAAATCTTTTAGCTCCCTTATCATTAAGACCTTAATTTGCTGTACATTCATGCAAATCACCCCTTTTACCAGTTCAACAGTTCTTTTAACTCCCCATATCGTGATTTGGATAAAGGAACCGTCTTTTCATTTTCCAATGTTAGGCTATAACTATTCTTACTCCATACCACAACTTCCCTAACACGCTGCAAATTAACTAAGTAAGAGCGATGACAGCGAAAAAAACCGTAAATATGTAATCTCGTTTCAATGTCCTTCATTGAAACAGTTGATATAAACTCTTCATTATTCACATGGAGAATCGTTTGTCTATCTCTCGTTTCCACAAAATCAATCTCTAATGGGTCAAATAGAATAAATTTATCGTCTGATTTAGCTGATATTTTCTCGAATCTTTGTTGGTATATCGTTTCGTCTTCTGTGTCACTAGCCTCTTTTTCCTCTACTTCTTCTTCGGCTTCCTCATTATATTCAAGCCGCTGTAGTCCTCTATCGGTCAAACGGAATACTTTTGTCCCTATACGAATGCTCTCTTCTAAAGAAGAGGTAAGAATAATAATGAAACTATCCTTTTTCAACAATTCATTAAGAATACGATTCAATACCTGCTTCGATTGGAGATCAATGTGATAAGTAGGTTCTTGAAAAATATAAATGGTCGTAGGTTGAATCAAACTGCGTGCAAATTGTAATCGTTTTTTCTCTGAGAATGTTAGTCCTTTGTTTTTCTTATTACGGACTTCATTTAATTCAGCAAGCGCTAAAATCCTCTCTATATCTACTCTTACACCATACAAGTCACACCAAAAACGAATCGTTTGCTCGGGGGTTAACCGTTTATATTCGCCCATATTCGTGCGGTAAAAGAATAAATCCTCCACCCCATGGAGAACACCGTCTGAGAGACGGATTTCATTTGTCATATAACTTCTATCTTCCTCCATTAAGGATAAAAATGCATGCATATATTCCATGTCTGCTTGAATCGCAACCACATCTTTTTTTTCAATGGTCAATTGTATAGAAGGCAAGACAACTGTATTGCCAACGACCTTCCCAAAACCTTCAAAAATGAATGACATATACACTCTTCTCCTTCTGAACCTATTTATTATGACGGATTTCTAGAAGTGGTACCTTCATAATGAACGAAAAAGAGGAAAAAGCAAACGAAAAGGGAGCAAATCTTGGTTAAACTCATCCTTTTATTATTTACGCCTCACCGAGTGGTCATTCATTTTATCCCGGTGTATAAAACTGATACTTTATTGTATTGAAGGAAATTATAAGGAATGAACTGTTTTTTCATCTTGATGAAAGCTGTGAGACATACTGGTCGTCTAAAGGGGCGTACGCGATCAGTTAGCCGAAATTTCATCATAATATGATTGGAGAAGTGGGGAAATTTTGACTCCTTCCGGTAAAGAATAAAAAAGGGGGTGCAGAAGATGGCTCATATTATAACGATCAAGTATAGATAATGGCACAGAGAAAAGGACATTTTGAGATACCATGTGGCAAGATCGATTTACTATCTCACCACATTTCTTTAAGGAAATAAACAATATTGAAAAATAACCGTTATTGCTCCCAAGTCTCAGCTTCACGAACGCTGACTCTCTATATATACAAATTAGAACCTGCTAGTGGCTATGGATTAACGAGAGATACGTGGTTACTTTTCTAACAGCCTGCCCCGGGGAAATATTACGTAAGAAAATCCAATGATTAAGAATTGTTTCATTATATTTTAAGAGGAATATTGCGGATTTGCGCGACTACCTCAATCACATTCCCCCTATTTAGTCGCGTCTCCCTCCTCTCTTCAACAAAATTCTACATTTCCAATCATTTTCCGGGAAATAAGATAAGCATTCGACTAGAAACAATTATTTTCCGTAAGGTAAGAAGCAAGAAATTAAATATATTTCACCATCATGTGCAAAAAAGGAAAAACGCCTTAGGGAATCAGGAGAAATATGGTAATTACAACTTTGATTGCGACAAAAATAACCGTTGTTGTTCCGTTTCTTCTCTTCAGGCAAACCGACTAATCCCATACCTCTCAATCGGAATTGAGGTTTCCTTATCAATTATTAACTCCGTAATTAATGTGCCTATAAGCGGTGATAGGGTTACACCACTGTGGGTAGCTGCTACATATAAGTTTTCAATATTAGGCACGGCACCAATGATAGGAAATCCATCTTCCGGCATGGCACGTATGCCAGAGAAAGCACGAACAATTTTTGCTTTTTTAATGGCTGGCACATAACGGATGGCCATATTGGCTGTTTCTTGCATTACATTAAGTGTGGTGGAGCGATTAAACCCTTTATTTTCCATGGAATACCCCATCAAAACCTCACCATTATTTGCTTGTCTAAGACCGCTCACTGTATGATTCAGAAAAGGTTTAAGCGGTTCGGAAACTAAAATTTGTCCTCTTACTTGATTCATTGGAATATGAACATCAATCATTTTCCCCAACTCTCTGGACCATGTTCCCCCAGCTAGAATAAGCCTTTTACATCGATAAGTATCCTTCGTTGTAGCTACGATAAACCCACCATTGATTTTCTGAAGGTCATGAACAGGGTTATACGTTGAGTATTGCACTCCTTTTCTTTTAGCTGCTCTCATATACATATCTATGAGTCGAAAAGGATTTACATTTCCATCTATGGAGCTATAGGTGGCTCCTTCGACATCCGGATTCATGAATGGCTCTTTTTCCAATACCTCTTCTTTTGATAATACTTTAATATCTATACCAATTTCTTTATATGCTTCTGCTAGTTTCATTGCCTTCACTCTATCCTTTTCATGAAAAAATGGTGATAGTCCGCCTGTTCGTTTATATTCGACATCACCAATTTTTTTCGATAGATAAGGATATAACTCAGCACTATAATAATTCAATTCTGCATACCATGAAGGTGTTTTATTATGCACCCATACCCATGCCTGAGTAGAGCCAGAAGTACCTGCTAAAGGGTATTTTCGATCAATGACTAATATACTTTCTTGGCTTCTTTCTGAAAGATGATAGGCAATCCCGCTACCCACGACTCCTCCACCTATCACAATTGTATCGAATTGAGTGTTCATCACTTCACCTTCCCATCTGTCAGCTCTATTTCATCAAGTACAGACTTGACTGTAGAAAACTGTTGGCTATCTGTCGCTAATGCCTCCAAACTGACAGGCGAAATGGGCATCCGAAAACGAGGTGGATAAATTTGTTCCATCGACAACTCTGTTTGCTTGTGTATCACTTCAGCTACTAATTTACTGCATATTTTTGACTGACATGCACCCATTCCGCAACGAGTTATTCTTTTAATATCATCGAATGTTCTTCCGCCCTGAGTGATTACTTCTTCTATTTCTTCATAGCTTATTTCTTCACATCTGCAGACAATTACTGACTTATCCATTCAATCCCCTTCTTATCTTCAATTTTAATAATCTAAGAAATAAATTGATCTTTTAATTGTGGTGTGGAAAATTGTTTAATATGCTCTTTTCTTGCTGAAAATGTATCGCTCTCTTCTTCATTCTCTAACTTACTATATAGCGAATTCCTTACTACTTCAGTTTCTTCTGGCGGTAATGATTGAAGCGCTTCACACACGCTAGCAGCCGCTAACATTCCCGTTAGAATAAGAGCGGAATGATTACTGACTCCAGTTGCATTTCCTGTGACATATACATGATCCTTACTTGTTTGAAGTTGATGATTGTAAACAGGAAGCCAGCCCCCGAGTTCTGCTTGATATCTAAGGGCACAGTCCAATTGATACACGATATCTAATATAGGAGATTGTCCCCCATCTATTAGAACGATGTCAGGCTTTAAGGTGATCATCCCATGAGGAGTTTGTATGTCAATTTCTTCTAGCTTCCCATTGCCTCTAGCCTCAATAATTGAGCTATTTTCATACAACGGTATATTCATATCCCCGAAAGTGGAGTTTCCTAACTGTTTGTTTTGTTTTACTATAGCGACGATATTTACTTCTACACTAAGCAGAAGTTCACAAACATCGCTGGCAAAGGAGTTATCACCATAAATCACTGCTGAAGATCCTGGTTTTACTCGATCCCGATTCACTACACTTTGTGCTGCTCCTATCGTCATCACACCTGGTAAGGTCCATTTAGGAAAAGGTATCGCATTTTCAGCTGCCCCTGTTGCGATGATGATTTTTTCAGCAAATACCGGGAAAACATCTTTATCATTTGTCACACCAATCTGTCCATCTTCATATACACCAATGACACGATGACCTAACAACCACTCCACTGCCAGTCCTTCTAACCGTTCCACTAAAAATTGAGCAAGCTCAAAACCTCTCATGTTTGGGAATATATCGGGTAAAGCTAATATTTGGCTTTGTTGCCATAATTGCCCGCCTGCTTGTTGATGTTCATCGATGATTAGAACACATAGACCTGTCTTGGCTACTTCATAGGCTGCCGTTAAACCGGCGGGACCAGCTCCAATAATTAATACGTCAGCCTTCATCAATATCTCTCCTTAATTCGGGGTCTTCTAGCCCTTCACTTATTTTCATCCCATCTCTTACTTTCCTCATACAGGTTTTCACGTGATCTTCTCCGTCCACAGTCATATAACAACTACAACATCTACCCTTTGAACAAAACATTCCCCTTGCTTGAACGAGCTTCCTACTTTGCCCTAGCTTCTTCACATTATTGGCCATTAATGCACCAGCAATCGATTGGTTATCATAGGCTTCAAGAGGTTGCTCATTCAAATAAATAGTAATGGGTTTGTTCAATTGCTCACCTAATATTGGATGCTCTTTTATATGCACGACTTTCACCTCTCTAATTTTTAGAAGAGAATATTTTCCCTACTCCCATCACCCGCTCAATTATAATCATTAGAACGACCGTCATAATGATCATGATGCTAGACACCGAGGCGATAATGGGATCATATTGATATTGCATATACGTATAGATTCGTACCGGTAATGTCACTACATCCGTACTTACGATAAAGAGGGCTACGGTTAAGTCGTCAAACGATGTAATGAATGCAAAGATGGCTCCCGCAATAACCCCGGACTTAATCACCGGTAAAGTGATTTCAAAAAACACTCGAATAGAACTGGCGCCTAGATTCATTGCAGCCTGTTCAATCACTCGGTCAAACCCTACTAAACTAGCAACAACTAATCTCATTACAAATGGAACAGTTAATATAATATGTCCAAGGATTAATGACAGTGGGCTTGTTGCTAGTCCAATCCATGAGTAAAATTGTAATAGCGCCACACCAAAGACAACTGAAGGTATAAGTAAGGGTGAACCAATTAATTGTACAATCGCATTTTTCCCCTTAAACTCCCTTCGAACAACTGCTAAAGCAGACATGGTACCAATGATTGTTGCAATGATTGCTGTGCCAAAAGCTACACTGATACTTAAGATGAAGGAATCGATAAATTCCGGATGTTCGATTAACTCTATATACCATCTCAAAGTAACGCCTTCAGGTGGAAAAACGATATATTCTGTCGTGGTTAAAGATGATAATAAAACGACGACAATGGGTGCCAATAAGAATAAATACACTATTAAACAAGAAAGACTTAGTAATATGCTCGGTAACTTTTTCTTCATTGGATCGCCACCCCTTTTTCCGATTTGCTAAGGACTTTACTGTATATAAGGATGGTGATGGTAGCAACTAAGATCAATAAGAAGCCAATCGCTCCACCATAAGGCCAGTTCATCATAACAGCCACCTGTTCATAAGTAATATAGGACATCACTTTCACTTGTGGTCCCCCTAGAATAGATGGAGTAACGAAGGAACTAACGCTTAAACTAAAGACCATTACCGAGCCTGCGAAAATGCCGGGTAAAGTTAATGGCAATACAATCGACACAAACGTTCTCAAGTTACTTGCCCCTAAGTTTTTTGAAGCGCGAATAATAGAAGGATCAATTCTCTCTAAAGCCCCCATAATACTTAACACCATATAAGGAAACAGCACATGTACCATTCCGACAATTACACTAAATTCACTATAAAGTAAGGGAGCCGGTTCATTAATCAATCCCGTTGTCATTAGGGTTTGATTAATCACCCCATTATTCGATAGTAAGATGACCCAACCATAACAACGAATAACCATACTAATTAACAAAGGAGACAGAACCAGCAACGTTAAATAATTTTTCATCCGAGGCTTGGCCTTCGTTATTTGGTAGGCAACAGGATAAGAAATAATAATTGTAATGATTGTCGTAATTAAACCAATTTTTATTGTTCGCCAAAGCACACTTATATAAAAAGGATCAGACAAAAATTGAATATAATTCGCTAGCGTCCACTGATTGCCAATCCCAGTACCAGCATCAAACGTTTTAAAGCTAGTAACAAATAAAAAGAACAAGGGGAGCAAGAAAAAGAAAAGAAAGATAGCTAGTGTAGGAATGAGCAATAACCATGTATCTCTCCGTTTTTTAAAGTTCTTTTTCTTTTGCATAAGGACGATTTCATTATCTACGCGTGTATTTAACTCCATTTCCTCACCTCACATTCCTAGAAGGCAGGATATCCTCTGCTTGCCAGAAGGTTTGCACTTTACTGCCTTCTATAATTGAGTGTGGATTTAAAGCTGTATTCGGAATGTCTGCAATTAAATCTTTATCTTCTACTTTAAGGAAATACCTTGTTTTAGCACCTAAGAACATTTTCTTCATTACGATCGATTGAAATCCCTCTCCCTCATGTTTTTGAGTAATGACAATTTTTTCTGGTCGAACAAAAAAATCAAGTTTCTCATTCGTTCGGAGTTGGAAAGGAAGTAACTGTTCATCTCCATAGAAATTAACTCTACTTTCATTCCCATTCTCCCCGCCTACTACTACGCCTTGTATTTTATTAACTTCTCCAATAAATTGAGAGACAAAGTCCGTTTTAGGTTGATTATAGATGGTTATTGGATCATCGACTTGTTCAATTCGCCCTTCATACATCACGGCAATCCGATCAGATATGGCTAAGGCCTCTTCTTGGTCATGTGTAACAAAAATAGTCGTGATACCTACTTGCTTTTGAATATCCACTATCTCTTCACGCATTTCTTGTCTTAGCTTCGCATCCAGATTACTTAAAGGTTCATCAAGCAACAAAACTTTTGGCTTGATTACTAATGCGCGGGCTAATGATACCCGTTGCTGTTGCCCACCTGATAATTCCTTTGGATACCTTTTCTCATAGCCAGCTAACCGAACCATGTCTAATGCTTCTAACACTCTTTTTTTTGCTTCTACCTTTGATACTTTTCTCAATTTGAGCCCATATGCAATATTGTCAAACACAGTCATATGTGGGAATAACGCATAATTTTGAAATACCATCCCCATTTCTCTTTTGTTAGCAGGAAGCAGATGAACGGCTTGTCCATCTACCTCTATTCGTCCTCCATCGACATCCAGAAAGCCAGCAATCATATTTAATGTCGTTGTTTTCCCACATCCAGATGGACCAAGAAAAGAAATTAACTCCCCCTTACTAATTTCTAAGGTTAGATCCTTCACTACTTCTGTACGATTGAATGTTTTCACTAAATTGTTTATCCGCAAGTAACCCATAATTGATTCACCTCCTTAATGTGATACTTCAATTTCTTTATTCGCACGCTCTGTCCATTCAGCACGCTTACTATTCACTACTTCCCAATCAACTTTAATGAGCTTAGCAATCTCTTCTTCGCCGTAAACGACTTTACTTGCTACCTCTTCATCTAACTCAACTTCTTTATTAGCTGGGCCATCGAATAACTCAGCTGCAAATAATTGCTGCGCATCCTCATCTAAAACGAAATTAACAAACTTCTGTGCTAACTCTTGATTTGGGGCATCTTTCACAACACTAACAGTTGCCATTAAGGCTGGCGCCCCTTCTTCCGGGGTAACATATTCAATCGGAAAACCCGAATCTTGTAATGTTAGGACACGACTACTCCCCCAGGCACTTGCTACCGCTTGCCCTTGTAAGAAGTAATTAGAAACATCGGCTGTTTTGTCAAAAGTAATAGTGTTTTGCGCGATTTCTTTCATCTTCTCAAAACCCGGCTCCATGTCTTCTATACTTCCGCCATTGGCAAGTGAAGCCATTAATAATGTGTGAACGCCATAAGTATTCGCAATTGAAGGCAATACTACCTTGCCTTTATACTTAGGATCAGCTAAATCATTCCATGAAGTTGGGGGTTCCCAGCCATTTTCATCAAAATACTTTTTGTTATATGCAAGACCTGTAGTAATAAATCCAAACCCAACCCCAATATTATCTTTGTCCTTAGCAATATCATATAAATGAGCTAAATTCGTAACGATCTCTTCATCTAAAGGAGCTAATAACCCGAATGATTTTGCTTGTGCCTGTGGTCCATCATCAAGAAAAACAACATCAATTTGTGGATTATCCTTTTGTGCCTGAATTTTGGATAGCGTATCAACAGAGCTACCTGTAATGTAAGTCACTTTCACATTATTTTCCTTTTCAAATTTAGGAATCAACACTTCCTTCATCTTTTGTTCATAGCTACCACCATATGCAGCTAATACAAGTGTCTGTTGTTTCTCCTCACCACTTGACTCAGTCGAACCACCACATCCTGCAACCAAAAGTAACAGTCCAACGATTACGATAACCATCCATTTCTTCATCACTTCCATACCCCCATCATTAGATTGACTTCATTTATAATTAGATTGCCTAATTACCTATAATAGATTTTTAATTTTAAATATTCAGTAATTTAATAATAAAAATATAATAATATGATATTATAACTTTAATAGGGTAAAGGAGAAGAAACAAGCAAACGTCTCTCTCCATTAATTAAAATCAACTTCTGTAAAATAAGTTTCTTTGTCCGGTCTCACATAAAACATTGAGTATTCCACGATTTCCTTTTCCTTAGAGTATGTAAATCGTTCCCACTCAAATACGGCTGTATTCTCAGAAATACCTAATACCTCTGCTTGTTTACCTGTAGCTATATAAGGCTTTATAAAAAGCTTAGCTTTTCCTAAATTGATATGAAACTTATGGCGTAGCATGTTGTAAATTAAATCATTATTAATATCTTCACTTGTTATTCCATGACAATGAACATATGGTAAATATGTATATTCCAGTGATATCGGTTCACCATCAACAAGCTTTAAACGTTCAATTCTTACCACCTGATCGCCATGATTCAACTTCATCTTCTCAACCATTTCACTAGAAGCAATCTCTATAGCAAAGTGTAACAACTCATGGGGGTGCGACTCCGATTGGTCAGTTGTTAACGAGATTAATTGATTAATATCTTGTTCTTTTCTTTTTCCTAAAACAAATGTCCCTTTCCCTCGTTGTCTCATCAAAAAGCCTTTATTGACCAGCTCAATAATTGCCCTCTTTACTGTTATCGTACTAATATTAAATAATGTAGCCAACTCCTGTTCAGTGGGCAATTGAAAACCTTCATCCCACTGACCTGAACTTATTTTATACTCCAACACCTGCTCCACTTGGCGATATAATGGGAGATGTGAATCTTTATTAATTTCCATATATGTATACTCCTCAGATTATAATATTATAACTTTATAAATCATAAGTTTAAGCTGACTTGCTTTATTTGTCAATGTTTTCTGAAAATTCCACCTTGCAAAATCTCCCTTCACCATGCTAGCTATCTAGGCATACACTATGTTGAAGAAAAATGGAATGGAGAGATTAGGTATGTATCCATATAATTATTATCATGTGTATAGAACACAACCCACTCTTTGGTCACCAGAGGAAGCCATTCAGAATCTTAATCAATTTAAAAATCAATATATTCGAGTGCACATCACCGGGCTTGGATGGGTTGTTGCTCAATTATTAGGTATTAGTACAGGAGTGGTGACGCTAAATGTCTATCGCCCTGGTAGTCATGTGCCAGAATTTATGAGGATTAATCAGGCAGAACTAACTGGGTTAACACCACTAGGATTTACCCCACCACCTGAAGTTACCGGTGGTGCAGGCGGCGGTGGCGGAACACCTGGAGGACCAACCGGACAACCGGGAGGCGGTGCACCTGGCGGCGGTGGCGGGATGCCTAATCCAGGCGGCGGAACACCTGGTGGAAAACCACCTTGGTGTGCATATATGCCGTGGCACCCTTATTGTCAATAAGATACAAAATGCGACCATCCCTTTACCATTAAGGGCTGGTCGTGTTTTTTACTTGCCTGCCATTTTTCTCTCCTTTTGGGACCTTATTTTCTTTTTGAACAATCTGTTACTCAGAATATAAAGTGGTTTTCGCTATTACCACCCCGTTTTTAAACTTCTATCCATGGATAACGCATCCTTTGTATAAAATAAATGCTCAAAAGAATACCATCCAAGGAAAATATATGATTTGTATGGTTATAATAGAAAATTTTTTTATTTGGCGAAGCACAATTGGGTGATTTCATCATAAATTATGAAGACACTATACGGAGATTTGCATGAGGAGGCACAGTATGTATTATTATTACGGTCCATTCGGGCCACAACCTTATTATCAACCTCAGAGCTATAACCATAACGTTCGCGGCTTACCAGGAGGATTTCCTGGCGCTGGCGGCTTTACAGGAGGAGATGGGCCCCCATCAGGTGGTGCACCAAACTTAGATGATTTCATGCCTGGCCAAGGCTCACCAAATAACGGCGGTGGTATGCCAAACTTAGGGGATTTTATGCCCGGACAAAATAATGGTGGGAGTATACCCAATCCAGCTGATTTCCTACCAGGACAAAATGGGAATGGAAGCGGCATGCCAAACTTACAAGAATTATTACCAGGACAAAACGGGTCCAACAGTAATGGTGGAGGTTTACCAAACTTACAAGACATCCTCCCTGGACAGGGAGGGTCTGGATCAAATGGCGGTATGCCAAGCTTAGAGGACCTAACCGAACTTATCCCGCAACCGAACGAGTCAAACGGACAAAACGGGCAATCAGAAGGTAGTAGTGGGACAAATGGCAACGGACAATCAGGTGAAAACGCAGGTGAGGAAGGATCAACAGCACCTGCCTTACCAGCACCACCATCACACTATACCGTCAACAAATATCACTCTCTACTAAAAAATCCACAAACCGCCAAAAACATTCTACAAAGCAAAGGTTCCGCCTGTGTAAACAAATGGAGCATCATCCAACTAACGGATGGGCAAATCCTATTAATGCATATTACAGGGCACGACGCAAACGGGCAAACACAAGGCGTATTTTGGCCATCTGGCCGGTATGGTGCGTTTGGTAGTAGTGATATTTCAGGGTATAGTTGCAGAGAATGAGTGAATAAAGGTCGCCTCGGGATGGCGGCCTTTTTGTTTATCTATTATCCACTTTTTGTTTTATTTTGTACGAAAGAAGTTTCGCCTACAACTTCTTTTTTGAAGCTATTATTTACCAGATAGATGCCTAATAAAATAAATGAACCCCCAACTAAAAGCGAAAAAGAAATAGGTTCATCAAGCAAGACGTATCCAGTCAAAACACCAAAGAATGGAGCTAAAAATAAATAGGAACTCGTCCTCCCTGGATTGCCTTTTTGTAAAAGGAAATACCAAACCGCAAATTGCACAATAGAGGACATGATACTTAGCCATAACAAAATAAGCACTGAATGCTTCGTCACATGAAAGAATGGTTCTTCAAATACGCTACTAAAAAATAGGAGAATGCCGCCACCAAACAACATCTGATAAGCAGAAAGCACCCACGTATCGAAACGCCCACTCCAGCGATTAACTAATAAAGTAGAAATAGCCCAAAAAACAGCAGAAAAAGCGCCAAACACTAGACCAACCCTAAAATCATTAATGCCCCCTAATGTAATTCCTACGCCTACGAAACCTAAGACAACACCACTCCACTGATACCATTTATAACGGTGACCCAATAAAATAGTGCCAAAAACAATGACTAATAGCGGATTCATAAAAGTTAAAATAGAAGATTCACTTGCTGTTATCGTTCTTAAACTGATAAATATGCATCCCATGACCCCAGCTGTTTGAAAAGAACCTATTAATAGCACTCTCCCCCAATTTTTCATGCTACGAGGGTGCTCTCTCTTCTGTATCAACACAATCACCATCATGATTAAACCAGCTAGAAAAAAGCGTAAACCTGCCAATAACAAAGGGGATGAGTAACCTAACCCTATTTTCCCTATCGCAAAAGATGAACCCATTAGTGCTGTAGTCAACATAATTAAAGTAAAAAAGTTGAATTTCTTCATGTATATTATCCTCCCAAACAATACCCCCACCTACCTTGTAAATAGGTTTTCTTCGTATTATTATAAAACCTATATCATACGATACTTATCGAAGTATGGAATACAGAGGTGTGAAAAAATGAGTATACATCCGAATATTACGGCACTAACAGCCCTACTTGCTGAAAAATCTAGAGCCACGATACTGGCAGCTTTAATGGATGGAAAATTCCATACAGCAAGCGAACTAGCCTATATGGCCACCATTAAACCCCAGACAGCCAGCTTTCATCTTGCCAAACTAGTAGAAAACAATCTCGTGATCAGTGAAAAAAATGGCCGATTTCGCTATTTCCGCTTAGCAAACGAGGAAGTGGCCAACACACTAGAAATATTTATGTCCATCTCCCCTCCACCTGAAGTTCGCTCTTTAAAACAATCAAGCCAACTAAAAAGATTAGAAAACGCCCGAACTTGTTACGACCATTTAGCCGGCCGTCTGAGTGTGACATTAACCAATATCATGCAAGAAGAAGGATATATTGAGAAATCCAATAAGAGGTTTATCATAACAACAAAAGGCGAGCACTTTTTCAAAGAATTAGGAATAGATTTAATTGCTCTATCTAGAAAACGCCGCTCCTTCTGCCATGCTTGTCTGGACTGGAGTGAACGTACACACCATTTAGGCGGCGCTTTAGGGAATGGTCTATTTGAAAGATATATCGAATTGGGGTGGTTAGAATCTAGAGAAAACTCGAGGGAAATTGTTATAACTACCGAGGGGAAATCTGGATTTAAAGAATTTTTTGGACTATCCATATGACTTCTTTTCAAGTACTATTTCTCATATTATGTTCTAAATAGCCAATAACCTCTAAACAAATTCCGACATCATTAATCATTTCTCGGGAAATAAGGAAAAAATTTGTCAAACACAGCTCCGATTTTTATAACTAATAACTATTACAACTAAGCGCAGCTTCAGCAACAAAAAAAGTGTTAGTTGTAAAGGAAATTACGGTAAACATCTAAACATCACAATACCAGTTGCTGAGAATAAAGTGAAAGAGGCTGCTGGTTGGCAGCCTTTTGTAAAATATTCTTGAACATTCCTTTCCTACTACACTATCAAGGTAAGAAAGACAAAATCTCCTATGGTTTGTTGGCTCTGCTAATAGGCTTATTATCCATAAACCTCACATATATAACTTTTCCTCCTCCTTCTTCCCTTCACTCTTCATCGTTAATGAGTGTTCTTTTCGTATATATATATCAATAATGCCGAACAATACTGCTATCGCCGCTAACTTAATGCACCAATTCATCACTATACCAGCAAAAATGGCTATTAATTCTCCTTGATTCCCACCCATAACGATAGCTATTAGAAAAAGGATTGCCACAATGAACCCCAAAGTTAATGTAATCAATGCAATCATTCCATATATCTTTTTAAATAGACTCATATCATCACCCCTATAACCCTAAAATTGGTAGTATGCCAGTTAGTAAGATCATACACAATATTAAATGAAGAATAACCCATATTACTGAGAGTTTGACCGTTTTTGTAAAATCAGAATTTGCTATCCCCATCGCCACGTACATGCCTAATGCGAGTGGAGGGGTCATTCCCTCTAGCGCACCTGTCATAGCTGGTAATAAAGCTGCAAATAGAATAGGGTCGCCCCCAAGTGCACTGGCGGCAGCAATTACTGCACCACCAAGAATAGCTACTTGCGCAGTTCCAGGTAATACCATACCAAGAGCCATAAAGAAAATTGGAATAATAATAATAAGGAGCGTTATGCTTAAACCTAATGAAACAAACCATTCTTCGATTGCTTTTTCTGCACCAATTCCAGAGAAAGCCTGTGAAGTGGCATAAGCAAAATAAATGGTAACCGCAATAGGTACTACTTGTTGAAGTGAGCCTGAAAAAGTTGACAACATTTTTGATAGAAACTCTTTTCTTTTAGCAAACGACTTTCTACCGATAAAAACAGCATAAGCTCCAGCTAAACCAGGGGTAAACATTAATACCGAACTAGAATAGGCCCCACTACCACTTTCCCCAATTCTACCTAATAACCAATCTTTTGCCTGTGCATCTAAGAATAGAGGGAGGAATATGATGATTGGAATGAATAAAGTAGCCCAACCCGACTTCAAACTTTTTTTGAAAGAAGGAATTTCTGTAGCAGGAATCGGCTGTACTTTATAAACGCGACAAAGCACATACAACGTTAACCATCTTTGGACAAAGAACCAAACACCTATACTGTATGCTGCCACCATCCATCCACTTAATGTGATACTACCAGGTGAGACTTTTTCAAGCACACCATATGTCAAAACAATAATTCCAGCTGGAGGGATAATATTACCTAACATACTTGCTGACATCTCTGTTGTTGCTGCAAAATGTGGAGGAAACCCTGTCCTTTTCATCATAGGAATCGTAAATACACCGGTTGTTGCAACATTACCTGGACCTGTCCCCGACAATGATGCCATAAATGTACTACCTAATAAGGCAACATAGCCTGCTCCTCCTCTAAATCTTCCAACTAAGGAAATTATAATCTGCACAATTCTATTAACAACATTTGTTGCATCGAAAAGTACAGCAATGACCATAAAAGCAAAGATCACATAAAATAAACTACTTGTGGAGGGATACAATAAATACTCTAAAAACTTATTCCACTGTCCTGTAATCGCAATGATAAAAACAAAGGTAAGGGCCATTATTTCATACATAGGTCGCTTGAAAACCACGAAAAATACAGCTACAAAGACTAATAATGCTAATAGTATCCATAAAGCAGCAGGCATTAACATCCCTCTTTCCCCAATTTGTCATAAGTGGTTATATCAATTTATTTGATATTATAGCAGGTATTTTTATTTTTTCAATAAGTATTCAGAAGTTTCTAAATCTTATTAAAATATGGTAGTTATTTCCCTTTAGATGTTATAATCACATAAACTAAGTTGGATCAGGAAGGTGTTAAAAATGCTTAATCGTCATAGTTCTACACCACTCTACGAACAAGTTGCACAGCTTATTCAAGAAAAAGTAAATGAAGAAACTTGGCAGGCCGGTAAAAAACTCCCTTCCGAAAGGGAACTTTGCGATCTTTTTGCTGTAAGCCGCATTACCATTCGTCAAGCTATTAAACAATTAGAAGACCAAGGTATTCTTTATAGAACACATGGAGTGGGCACTTTTATTTCACGAAAAACCAAGTTACAACAACCTTTAGAGCAAATCAATAGTTTTCAACAAATGTTAGAACAACAAGGGGTCATTGCTTCAACCAAAATATTAGCAAACAAACAAGTACTCAGTTCTGTCCAAATGGCTAAAATACTTAATCTTCAACCGACCGATTATGTAAGTAATCTTCAGCTCATCGGATACGGTGATGAACAACCAATGGTCTATTATAATAGTTATTTTTCTATACCTGTCGGGCAATCCATCATACCAAATGCACAAGCAATGGAAACACAAGGTAAACCTTTTTCAACATTGGATCTCTACCCTTTAACAAATACATATCAGCCAACTCACTTAGAACAAACATTTGAAGCACATACAGCAAATAAGGAACTTGCATCTACAATGCAAATTGAAGAAGGTTGGCCCATTTTCCAAGTAACTTCTATCATGTATAAAGATGCTTATCCTTTAGAATATAGGGAAGCCTTCTATCGTGGTGACCAATATCGCTTTTTTATAAAAAGAAAACTGTGAAACCTGCCTAGCCAACTTTTTTGTTGGCTTTTTTTATTTGTTAATTAAATTCTGAATTGACAAATAATTTTATCAGTGTATTATATTGTATTAAGTGGTTATAACAACTTAGCACAAGGAGGAATCTTTATGACAAAAGAACAATTAAGAATCGTTAGTCCGAATGGACATTTAGGATTTGCCCCAACAAAAGAGGAGAGCTTTCGTATTGCAGCTGCTACAAAACCTGATTATTATTGTTGCGATTCAGGAAGCGACGATATTGGAGCTGCCGCTTTAGGTGCAGACCGATCAGTAAGTATGTACCAATGGCAAAAGCATGATCTTGAACTAATGTTGCTCGCCTCACGTGAACAAAATGTACCAATGATTGTCGGTTCTGCGGGTGATTGCGGCACGAAAAGCAGAGTAGATTTATATGTAGAGATCATAAAGGATTTAGCTAAGGAACATCAACTTCCACCTTTCAAGATTGCCTATTTCTACTCTGATGTAGACACTGTATATTTAGCTGACAGAATCAAAGAAGGTACTCGAATAGAAGGTTTAGATAATCGAGAGGATTTAACAAAAGTAGATGTTGAAAAGACAACTAGGGCGGTAGCGGTAGCAGGCATCCACCCTTATATAAAAGCTTTAGAAATGGGGGCAGATGTTATTATAGGTGGTCGCTCAAGCGATTGCGCTGTTTTCGCAGCCCCAGCTATTTTTGAAGGATTTCCAGAGGAACATGCCTATTATTTAGGTAAAGTTCTCGAATGTGCCTCATTTTGTGCAGAACCTTACGGCGCTAAAGAAAGTGTAATTGGTACGATTACACATAATGATGTAAAGGTTACTGCAATGGCACCACATCAAAAATGTACCATTGCTAGCGTTGCGGGCCATGCAATGTATGAGAGGTCAAATCCTTATTTTGAATACTTTGCCGGGGGTATGCTTGACATGACCCATTGCAAGTACGAACAATATGATGAAAAGACAACAAGAATTACAGGACAAAAATATATACCTATTCAGGGAGACACAAAAATAAAAATAGAAGGCTCTGGTAAAGTCGGCGAAAAATATATTGGCATCGCAGGAGTTCGTGACCCCTATACCATTCAACATATTGATAAAGTCATACAGTTAAGCAAAGAACAAGTAAAAGAAGAATTCCCAACTACAAACTATCATCTGAACTACCGTATATTCGGCAAAAATGGTGTGATGGGTGAAATGGAACCTATTCGAGATATTCAATCACACGAACTCGGCATTGTAGTCGAAGGGATAGCAGACACAAAAGAACTAGCCGAAGCGATTACACTCATGGGCACAAGACAAATCTTCTACGCACGCTTACCAGAAGTAAAGGGAACGGCTGGTACAGCTGCATTTATTGTAGACGAGGTCCTTCCTTCCACCGCTTCTTATTCGTGGACCATTAATCATACTTTACCAGTTAAAGACCCTATGTCCCTTTTCAAACTAAACATTGAAACAATACAAGAAACCATTAAAGTGTAATGAGGAGTGAATAACATGAACACAATACCCTTAGGCGAATTAGCCAAGACCATTCGAAGTAAAAACGCAGGAACCGATCGCATCACATTTGACATTATTTTTCGAGAACAAGAAAACTATGATTTAGTCAAAAAAAGCGGTGTAATAAACAAAGAAAGCATTGCCGCACTCTTCCATATCAACAAAGATCGCATCACTGATTTAGTAGAGTTTGACCCTGCCTACGCCATTAAATTTACAATCAGCAGAACCGCCCCGAGTGGTAGTCCAGGTGAAGGAGATATATTTGGGTGTCAGCAGTATCCTCCTTTGTTGGGGGTGGAGGTGCCGGTGTAAAAAACGTATCTTAACTATGCAAGGACACAACAAAACATTTACCTATCGCAATTGTCAATTCCCCCCTAAATCAGATAGGAAAATCCGAACTTGTTCGGGTTTTCCTTTAGCTTACATATAACTCTTCATTTATATTGCACCGAATGATCTGTGCAACAGGACAAAAAATAACTCCTCCAGACTACCTTTTTTAACCAGAACTATTCTCGTATTAAATGACAATATAAATATATATTTCCAATTCAATATGTGCAATGTTTGTACGTGAACTATGAGGTGATTTGTAATGAAGGAATTAGATGTAATGAGTTACATACAGGCGTAAATGAAACTTTAAATGGATTGCAAGAAAGTAAACTAGAAGTAGCATTTCAAAACTTATCAATGAGACATTAAGTCTATAAACCTAACAGCCTAACAAGCTTGCTAGCATCAAAAATAATCCATCATTGAGGCATGGCATCACCCCATCCAATGGCATTCGGGATGATGTCATCCTATGCACCACTTTCATCCATGAACTCCGCCGTCAACAGGCAACCCGTCAAAGATGTCGAAAAAAACAATTAGAAAAACTTGTTTCTTAACTTGAGCAACAAAATGCGGGTAAGCGTCATTTCTTCCTCTAACGGACAAACTAATTTTTTGATGAAGAAAAACAAAGCCAGTGAAATTTTACTTCTCGTAAAATTTTACTGGCTTTGTTTGTTTTTAGAGGAGTGTTTTGTCTCAGCCTCCTGACTATTTTACTTTTAACCTATTATTAATGTAGTAAATTATTATAAATAATAATAAGAAGAAAGATATATCATTTGCAAGTATTGAACCATTTTGCCCCATTGCAAAACCTATTCTTGCAATCGGTATGCTTAAAAAGAAGTACATATCAATTCTATTATGATTATCTTGAATCTTTATAAAATATTTAACTAACAGTAAATATAAAATCATTATTATTGGTGAGAATAAAAAGCCTAAATAAAAATAGCCTTGTCCTATAATAGGTATAATTTGAGATACATGGTCACTAAAAAAAATCCGTTCATTAAAAAATGTAGAGCTTGGTTTTATATCAATTTCTTTTAATATTAAATTTAGACCTAAGACTGGCCTTAATAATTCATGCCCCAAGTGCCATAGCTTTCTTTCTCCTTCATTTAGGTGAGCAGCCTCAATTGCAATTGCAACATTATATGGCCCGCCTAAATAAATTTGTAAAGTACTTGTTACATCTAATAATTTATCTTCTCCACCGGATAGACTTGCATGATTACGTTGATCATTAATAAATGAAGTAACAAGAAGTATACTTAGTAAAAATGGTATTAATGAACGTTTTATAACCTGAGGATATAGTTTGAAAAATAATAGAATACTTGCTATCGCAGTAATGATGAAGTCTGCCCTGTTATCACCAAAATAAATGGATATACTAAATAAAACTAATAAAAATGAAAGGAAAATATAAAATTTATTTCCACTTGAAGTAAACTTTTTATTTAATAAATTTAAGATAATAATAAATATTAAATATTTTGCTATAACTAAACAATAAGTAAGGAGCGTAACAAATAGTGGTCCTTGACCAAAATCTCTAAAATCATCCGATACTTTTAAAAATGAAAAGCTTTTTAATGCCTGTGGGAATAATGTAGTCATTCCAAATGATAGACTAATAAATAAAATATATATAAAAATACTGCTAGGTGGTTTTAATACCTTATTAAGTCTATTGCTTGGTTTTTTATAGTTTTTAAAAATTATAAAGGTAAATAATGATACTATAAT
The DNA here is from genome assembly GCF_020171845.1 of Cytobacillus kochii. Taxonomy (GTDB): domain Bacteria; phylum Bacillota; class Bacilli; order Bacillales; family Cytobacillaceae; genus Cytobacillus; species Cytobacillus kochii. The sequence continues at coordinate 26,854 of NZ_JAIVAM010000005.1, forward strand.
CAATTCATAACTCATAAGATATATAGCGCTATGAAAAGATTCACTTAAAGGTGGTATTGTGGACCTTCCTCCATAATATTTTGTCATAGTGATTAACAGAGGTAGGATAACATATCTCGTAAAACTTACTGCAATAAATACATGGATAAAAATATTATTTAACCTTCTCCTAATAGGTGATATAAATATCACATACACAACGCCGTATATTAGTGGTAATAAAAACAAATTTCTATAACCCGGGTGTGCAACATTATAAGCGACAAATACAGATATCATTGTTGATAATGTAAAAACTATTATAGATATAAAAATATCTATTTTTTTGCTCAAATACAAAATTATATCCCCCTGAAGCTAAATTTCAGTTTAATTTTTAATTTAATTAATTGAGTTGATCTTTTTAGTTATAAAGTATACTCGTAATAATAACTGAAAGATGGCACTTATTATCAAAGTAATTGCTGCTCCCTTAATACCATATGTTGAGACGAACCAATAACCTCCAATAATTGTTAGAAATAAGTTAAGAAGGTTAATCTTTGGTTGTATACTGATATATCTCATAGCCATCATTGCATTATCGAAATTAAAAACAAATAAATTTATTAAAACTGAAAGCACACAAAGAATTAGTATATTATGGAAATCTGCGTAATTATCACCATAAAAAAATCTTAAAAATTGTTCACCAAATAATATTGCAAAGCCCATTATCCAAATTCCAATTAGGAAAGATAATAAAGGTAAATAAATAAAAATATATTTTTTGAATAATAATATTTGCTTATTTTTATAAAATGACGATAACTTAGGCAAAAGCACTTGTGTAATAGAAGTCATAAAAAGGTTAGCAATATTGGCGAGATAGATTATAGCTGAGTAATAACCCAAGACCTCTGGGTCTTCCAAATACTCTAAGACATATCTAGTGTAATTTGTATTTATCGAAACAATCATCTGTACAAGACCTAATGGTAATCCTAATAATATTAGTCCCTTTATACCCAGCCAACTAGAATTTTTTGTGTTAGTTTTATATTTGTATAAAATGATGTTTCTTTCTACCATTAAAAGAAAAAATAACTGTAAAATTATTTGAGATAATAAGGCAATCGTTAAATCCCTAAAAATTATTAAGAAACAAGCAAATATTAGTAGTAATATTGTTTGTTTACCAATCATTAACTTACCTACTAAGTTGAGATTGTTATATTTATGTGGAACTGAATAGTATAAATCGGAATCTAAATCTAGAATTTTAGATATTCCTACAAGTATTATTACTATAGTATATTGTGGATAAACAAAAGCCCCAATAATCACCATTATCAATAGAGCAGTTATACTAAATAGTCTTCGTGTCACGATGTAATCACTGAGGTCATCTGTAGTACCAGTAATATACAAAGACCTTAATTTCATATTAGCAAAAAGGGAAATTGGTGCTGCTACTGCAAACCCTAAGGAATATATACCAACCTCTATTGGTGTTAATGTCTTTGCAATTAATATAACCATTACCCATTTAGCAAGTGCGACAAATGCATTTGCAAAAAATATCCATGAAAGATTTTTAATAAGTTTCATAGTACCCACATTCTTCTAGTATTATCAACTTTTTAAACCATTGCTTATTCATGTCTTTTGTCTTTAATGTTCAAAGTCAATATAAATTTAACTGATCCAAATTTAATTTAAGTAGCATCCATAAGATGATTAAAAGTTGTCAAAAAATTAGTTTATATAAATAGGTTAAATTCTTGGTTGAATCATCTTAGCTGGTATACCTGCAACTTTACCACCTGCCACGATATCTTTTGTCACAACGGCTCCAGCAGCTACAATACTTGATTTACCAATAGTAACTCCTGATACGATTACAACGTGACCACCACACCACGTACCATGACCAATACTTATAGGTGCACTAATTCCTTTATTGAGCACTTTACCATCTTTAATTAAGTGATTACTGCTTGCAATAACAGACATCGGGCCGATAATTACATTATCACCAAATTCAATTCTACCCTTACCTTGAACATAACAATAATGTGAAATGTAACAGTCATTCCCTATGAAAATACTTCCGGGATTATTGATGATAACGCCTTTTCCAATTTGAAGCCTTTTCCCACAACTCCCTAAAAATAGCCCTATAAGGCCTCCTCTTATTCTATTAGTCACAATATGATTTGGGAGCAAAGCAGTAAATAAGTTAATCAAATGAATTGGAATATCTCGGCCAAAAAAACTCACTAAAAATTTTAAATACTTCACTTTCAATTCCCTCTTTTTAAATTCGCAGATTCTTCCACAAATTTTTTTAAAAATTTTGTTCTTCGATTATATAATTCTGATTTTAAATATCCTTTCGAATTATTATGATTTTTTATGGCTTGTTCTACCATAAGATCCGGTGTGAAATTTTTAAAAACTGTGCAAAAACTATCAACGTTACCTTTTTTAAAAACAAACTCGTCATCTATTAATTCTGGAATGCCTCCAGCGTTTGATCCCACAATTGGACAACCTCTACTCATTGCCTCTATAACAGCTCTTGGTAAACCCTCTGTTAAACTAGATTGAATATAGATATCTATTTCATCTAACCATAAAAATACATCATTATGATTTAGTTTACCTAAAAACTTTACCGAATCAGCCACTCCATAACTATTAGCGATAGATTTTAGGGAGTTCTGATCCCCCCCACCTACTAATTGATATTCTATGTTATACCCTTGAGATTTTAGATCTGATATAGCTTTAATAACATCTTGCTGCCCTTTATAGATGTTTAGAGTAGCACAAGTGCCTACTACCAATTTCTCTTTCAAATTTTTACTCTTTATCTTTTCTAAACGTTTATTAATTGAGTCACTTATATTAGGTAAAGTTACATTAGAACAGGAAATACTTTGACCATTAGTGGGATAGACTTTTTGTAAATACTGCTCTGTCACATACACAACATAAGGTGCGTCAGATATTGCCTTTTTACACAAAATTGACATTATTGGTGCAACTACTTTCTTAGAAGTGCTTTGATTCCATAAGCTATCCCAAGCACTTCCAACAACTTCGACAAGAAATGGCTTGTTTAATTTCTTAGTACTTCTTAACGCATATAATCCTAAAATACTAGGTAATCTGATTATCACGTAGTCACTACTAGCAATTTTTTTATCTATAGCTTCTCGTACTTTAAGTAATCTGAGTTGGCCAAAACTTTTCACATTTAGAAACTTGATATTATTGTTAACCCTTGGAATGTTCTTTGATTCTTCTAAAGAGATTTCAGCATCTCGTCCGACTATTTCTAATTCGTTAAATACTAGCAAATACCTGTTGAAAAATTCGTCATCAAATCCATATGAATGGTAATAAACTCCATCCCTATGTGGAAATTTATGATCATGAACAAATAATGCCTTCATAACTATAGATTCTCCTTATACCACTCAATGGCAGCTTGAATTCCTCTTTCAAAACTCCATTCTGGATTATATTCCAGCATCTCTTTCGCCTTACTAATATCAGCATTACTATGCTTAATATCACCTTTTCTCTCTGGTCCAAATATCGGTTGAATATCTTTACCTAATGCGCTTAACAATTGAGTATAGATATCAATAAGAAATTCTCTTCCGCCATAAGCTATGTTGTAAGCTTGTCCTGCAGCTTTATGAGCTGCTTTACATGCTTTCAAATTTGCTTCAATTACATTCTCAATGTAAGTAAAGTCACGGCTTTGCTTTCCATCACCATTTATTGTAGGTTGTTCATTATTAAGCAACTGCTTTATAAATTTTGGAATAACGGCCGCATATGCACCATGGGGATCTTGTCTTCTACCAAATACATTGAAATAGCGTAACCCGTAGGTATCAAGGCCATATAATTTGGAATATAGCATCCCATACTCCTCAACTACTTTTTTAGTAAGAGAATATGGTGATAAAACGTTACCTTCTCTTCCTTCCTTTTTGGGAAGGTTCGGTTCATCCCCGTACACCGATGAGCTTGATGCATAGACAAATTTCTTAACACTATTTTGCCTCGCTGCTTCCATCATGTTTAAAGTACCTCTTATGTTAATTTGTTCATATAACAATGGCATCTCTATACTTCTTGGAACACTTCCCCATGCTGCTTGATGTAAAACAAAATCGACACCTTTACAGGCTTTCATACATGTTTCAAAATCGCGTATATTCCCCTCAATAAATTCATAATTAGGGTTATCGATAAACTCTTCAATGTTTTCCTTTTTCCCAGTTGAAAGGTTATCAAGCCCTCTAACTTGATAGCCCAAATTAAGTATAGCCTCTACTAAATTAGTACCAATAAAACCAGCTGATCCAGTCACTAAAAATCTAGTTTTCTCTGAAAACCTAATACTTTCATATCCCAACTTTATAACCTCCAATATAATAGACCAGCATTTTCAGCTTCTTTTCTATCAAAAATTCCTTTGATATCAATCAATACACGGTTATTATTTCTATCAAGTTTTTCTAATACATTCTCCGATGTGGCAGCAATTTCAGCCATTACTACAGAATTAATATAATCTGAGGACCCGAACATTGCTAATACATCTTCCAAACTAATTGCTCTAAACTCCTCGTGTGGAACTGCAAAGATAACTGCGTCCATTTCTTTTATATCTTCAATTTCGTATAGATTAATTCTATATTCATTCCATAAATCTTCTTTATCTGCTGAAGGGTCCACAACTTTGACTTCTATTCCGTACTCTTCTAATTCTTTAATGACATCTACTACTTTAGTATTTCGTACATCAGGAGTATTCTCTTTGAATGTAACACCAAAAATAGCTACTTTTGCATCATTTATTTGTTTATTTGCCTTAATCATCTTCTTAACTGTGCTTTCAGCTATATATTTACCCATATCATCATTTATTTTCCTTCCCGAAAGAATGATTTGGGAATGGTAACCCATTTGCTCTGCTTTATACGTTAGATAGTAAGGATCAACCCCTATACAGTGACCTCCGACTAGCCCTGGAGAGAAATTGAGAAAGTTCCATTTGGTTCCTGCTGCTTCAAGAACTTCTTTTGTGTCTATTCCCATTTTATTAAATATTATAGATAGCTCATTCATAAAAGCGATATTGATATCACGTTGTGAATTCTCAATAACCTTTGCAGCTTCAGCCACTTTAATACTTGTTGCTTTATGCACACCAGCTTCAACCACTAATTCATATACTTTGGCAATAGTATCTAAAGTTTCTTTATCTTGCCCTGATACGACTTTTATAATGGTCTCTAATCTATGAATTTTGTCTCCAGGATTAATTCTTTCGGGTGAATAACCAACTTTAAAATCAACACCGCATTTCAATCCTGACTCTTTTTCTAATATTGGTACACAAATATCTTCAGTTACACCTGGATAGACTGTAGATTCAAAGACAACTATCGAACCATTTATTAGATTCCTACCCAAAGTACGGCTAGCGGATTCCACCGGAGTTAAATCAGGTGTATGATCATCCTTTACAGGTGTTGGAACGGCTACAATATGAAACCTTGCTTCCCTAAGTCTTGCTTCATCTGAAGTAAATTGAACTGTTGTATCTTTGATTACTTCATTTCCCACTTCTTTTGTAGGATCTATACCATTTTGATATAGATCGATTTTTTCCTTATTAACATCAAAACCAATTACATCAACCTTTTTTGCAAATGCAACCGCTATTGGCATTCCTACATAACCGAGGCCAACTATTGAAATTTTCTCATCTCTAGTAACAATTCTTTCAAAGATTGTCATACTTACCACTCCTAAATTATCTTGTACTGTTTATCTAGGTTCTTCAATTCCATGTGTTCTAAAATAACATTATTTATTTTATTTACATCAAACATATCAGTTGCCCTTTTATATCCTTTTTCCGCCATCTTAATAGTCATCTCGGGGCTGTCATACATTGCTATCATTTTTTCAGCCAGCACATCAGAATTCTTAAGAGGTACCAAATAACCAGTTTGCCCGTCATCTACTGTCTGTCTACAGCCTGAAACATTTGTTGCAACAACTGCCCGTCCAATTGCCATAGCTTCAACCAACACTCTACCTTGTCCTTCGTGATATGATGGAAGGGTGACTACAAAACTTTCCTCGATAAACGGGCGAACGTCATCAGTCTTGCCTAAATATTCTACAATACCTTCATCTGTCCATTTTTTCAGTTCTTCGGGGGAGACTGCTGTTGGATTTGTATCAAATGGACCAAGAATTTTAAATTTCATAGTTGGTCGTTTTTCTTTTGCAATTTTTGCAGCGTTTAGAAATTCATAAATACCTTTGTCTCTTATTAACCTAGCAATAAATAGAAAAGTATCCGAATTTCTTAAAGGCCTTTTATTAAATAAACTTAGATTTATTCCCGAACTTCCTATTATAATAACCTTTTGTTTATCAACAATTTTTCTTTTCTTAAACAACTCTAAATCATCGTCATTTAAAAAGAATAAAGCTTTACATTTTTTAAAAGCCAGTTTATATATAGGTACCAATACCTTTTGTATCATTCTTAACTTTAAAGAACTCCCACGAATAACAGACCCTGCACCAGTCATAAGTCCATAAATGTTTTTTACGCCACTCAAATAGGCCGCCAAACTACCATAAATATTGGGCTTTATTGTATATGATAGAAAAACATCTGGCTTTTCAAGACGGAGTAGTCGAATAATATCCAAAACTAGAACAACATCTTTCAGAGGATTCATACCGGTCCTGTTCATTCTAATTGGAAGATATTTTGCACCTAGTTTTAATACTTTTTCCTCGATATCTCCGTTATCATTTGGAGCACACGCTACTACTTCATGGCCATTATCAACCATAGCTTTAATCATGTCCCCTCGAAAATTCACCAATGAGGGTCCATAACTTCCTAAAATGAATACTTTCATACATTCCACCCCCAAAAACTATATACAAAATCAGTTAATTTTTTTTGCTGGGACCCCAACAAATATCCCAGATTCATTTGTATCCCTAACAACAACAGCGCCTGCACCAACTTTGCAGCCACTGGAGATGTTTACGTTATTACTTACCACACTACCAATACCTAACCAAGAACCTTTTCCTACCTTAACTGTTCCTGCTAGATTCACGCCGGGCGATATATGAACAAAATCTTCTATTTGATTATCATGATCTATAGTAGAACCAGTATTAACGATGCAGCCTTTTCCAATATTTGTACAACAGTTAATAATTACTCCCGCCATAACAACGGTCCCAAATCCTATCTCTACTTGTTCTCCAACCACTGCATTCGGGTGAATTAATACAGGAATACTGGCCTCTACTGTTTCCAGCATTTCATGAATCCTTTGTCTTGTAACATTATTACCAATACCAACAAATACTTCATACTCATCCAAATGAGAAAAAACATCATCTGATGTTCCAATGACTTCTAAACCCATCGATGATTTAAGGCTTTTGTCGTCATCTAAAAACGCAATGTTTTGCCATTTATTCATTTTCAATGCAATATCTGCAACAACTTTTCCATGGCCGCTAGCGCCAATTATTAAAAGCTTGTTTTTCATATTTCCATTCTTTCCTTTTCGGTTCCCTTAAAAGGCTCAATCGTAGCAGCAGTTTCTGAATTAATACCTTCTCTGACGAAGACCTTTTTTATAGTTAAAAAGATTATCTTCCAATCCTTAATGAAACTTACATTCTCTACATACTCAACATCTAGATTAAATTTGTCTTCCCAACTAATCGCATTTCTACCACTAACCTGCGCCAAACCAGATAATCCCGGCCTTACTTCATGACGTCGTTTTTGATGATTGTTGTATAACGGTAAATACTGCACCAATAATGGCCTAGGGCCAATTATGGACATATTACCCTTCAAAATATTAAAAAGTTCCGGTAGTTCATCAAGAGATGTAGAACGCAGTAACTTACCAAACTTCGTCAACCTAACACTATCAGGTAGTAACTCCCCTTTATCATCTCTTTCATCCGTCATGGTCCTAAACTTATACATTAGAAAAACTTCTTCATTAAGCCCAGGTCGTTTCTGCTTAAATAGCACAGGGCTACCTAACTTTGTTCTCACAAGTACAGCAACTATTAAAAATACTGGACTAAGAACAATAATAGCTATTAAAGAAAGTATAAAATCCATTGGTCTTTTCAAAAACGTTCTATAAATACCACCTTTGGATTTCTTCATTATTCTAACCATAGCCCTTTAATAGTTTTAACGACTCTTTCCAAATCCACATCCGTCACCTTCGTATCAGACGGCAAACATATACCATTCTCAAACAAATTCTCCGATACACCATCACCAACAAAATCAAATTTCTCAAAGAAAGGCTGCATATGCATGGGTTTCCATACTGGTCTTGACTCGATGTTTTCTGCTTCCAATGCTTCAAAAATATCAATCGGTCTTACTTTACCAGTCAACGTCATCGAACTTAACCAGTAATTTGGTTCATCCCATTCATTACTAGGCATAAATTCAACACCTTCAAGCCCACCAAGCTCTCTTTTATAAAACTCAAAAATGTAGTTCTTTTTGGCAACTCTTTGATTTAACACTTTAAGCTGCCCTCTACCAAGCCCAGCAACCACATTACTCATTCGATAATTAAACCCTAATTCGCTATGCTGATAATGTCTTGCTTGATCCCTTGATTGAGTAGCCCAAAATCTCGCCTTTGCAATTCGCTCTTCATTATCAGAAACAAGCATCCCACCACCTGAAGTCGTGATAATCTTGTTCCCATTAAAAGAAAAGATGCCATAATCACCAAAAGTCCCTGTATGCTTCCCTTTATAGTAAGTACCTAAAGACTCCGCAGCATCTTCTATAACCGCTACATTATGTTTCTTACAAATCTCCATAATCTTATCCATATCTGCGGACAAACCATATAAATGAACAACAATTACTGCCTTCACTTCTGGATACTTTTCAAATGCTTCTTCCAAAGTTTTCGGACTCATATTCCATGTTTCGTAATCACTATCGATAAAAACAGGAATTGCATTTTGATAAATGATTGGATTTGCAGTAGCTGAAAAGGTAAGTGTTGGACAGAAAACAATATCACCTTCCCCAACTCCTGCTGCTTTAAGAGCTAAGTGAATAGCAGCTGTTCCTGAAGACAGTGCTGCAGCAGCTTTAGAACCAACCTTCTCAGCAAGTTCTCTTTCAAATCCATTTACGTTTTCACCAAGGGGTGCAATCCAGTTTGTATCAAAAGCTTCCTTTATGTATTGCATTTCATAACCTTCATCACTCATATGTGGTGAAGAGAGGAATATTCTTTCTTTCACTTTTGTCGATTCCATCTTCTAGACTTCCTTCCCTTGTTAAGTTAAATATTAGTAGATTAGTACTTAATTAAAATTAGTTATTTTTCCATTCCAATCAACTACTAACCCACTAAACGTTATCTATGTCGAAGGCTACCTTGGAAAATCTATTCAATCAATCTCTATTTCTCACAAAAATGATTGATAAAATTATTGCAAAGACCTGACTTTGAGATTCTTATCATCTTTAAACCCAAAGAAAAAGCAGTTACAGCGAAATAGCCATAAACGCTTTTACCTTGAAATTACTAATAACTAGTAACTTTTCTTAACATATGCAGTTACTTTATATAGAATAAACAGGCATCCAACCCCACCTCACACCACACTACCGACAACCAAGTGTCTAAGGTCTATCCAAGACCCACAGCATAACCGAGTGCCTTCATTGATAAAGGTTAGAAGACATCACCTTTTTCGTTTCTTTGATCGTTTTTTATTAAAAAAATCCGAGAATCTACTATTATATAGTGCTGTTTTTGTGTTCGTTTATTTTTTCGTCTAGGAAGGTTAGTAGTTCGGGTTGTAGTGCTTTGTTTTTGAGTGCCATTTCGATGGTTGTTTTGATGAATCCGAGTTTTTCGCCGACGTCATGGCGCCTGCCTTCGAAGTCGTAGGCGAAGACGCGTTGGATTTGATTTAATTCCTGGATGGCGTCGGTTAGTTGGATTTCACCGCCTGCTCCTCGTTGTTGTTTTTCAAGGAACAGGAAGATTTCTGGCGTGAGCACATATCTTCCCATGATGGCTAGATTAGAAGGAGCCGTTCCTTCTGCTGGTTTTTCAACAAAATGATTGACTTGGTAGCGACGATTGCTTTGTATCGCTGGGTCAATAATGCCATAACGATGCGTTTCTTCCATTGGGACAGTTTGCACACCGATGATGGAGGAAAGGGTTTGATCGTATTCATTGATGAGCTGTTTCAGACATGGTGTTTCCGCTTCAACAATATCGTCACCAAGAAGGACGGCGAATGGTTCGTCGCCGATGAATTTGCGGGCACACCAAACAGCATGTCCTAGCCCTTTCGGTTCTTTTTGGCGAATATAGTGAATATCGACTTTCGAAGGCTCTTTCACTTTTTCGAGCAAGTCGAATTTTTGTTTCTGTAACAAGTTTTCTTCTAGTTCATAGGAATGGTCGAAGTGATCCTCGATCGCTCTTTTGCCTTTTCCAGTGACGATAATAATGTCTTCAATACCTGATGCCACTGCTTCTTCGACGATGTATTGTATCGTTGGTTTATCGACGATCGGCAACATCTCTTTTGGCATAGCTTTTGTGACAGGTAGAAATCTTGTTCCTAAGCCTGCTGCAGGGATAATTGCTTTTTTTACTTTTTTCATTTCTACCACTCCTCATTTATTCGACTAGAGATAACATTTTATTCTTCCTACGATTAGCTAGATTCACGACAAACTCGCTGATTTCTTGCTGGTTCATTTTTGTAAATTCACTGATTAAATATTGAATTTCGTTCTCTTGTTCTAAGATGGCTTTGCCAATGAAAATTTTTGGGAAAACGGCCTCATCATGCACTTCTTTCTCGCCTAGTAGTTCCTCATACATTTTTTCACCAGGGCGTATGCCTGTATAACTGATTCCTATATCCTCAATATTATATCCGGATAGTTGGATTAAATTTTTGGCAAGGTCTACAATTTTTACCGGTTGCCCCATATCAAGAACGAAGATTTCTCCGCCTTTTGCCAAAGAACCTGCTTGTAAAACCAATCTCGATGCTTCGGGTATGGTCATGAAATATCGGGTCATTTCTGGGTGTGTCACCGTTACTGGACCACCTTGTTGAATCTGTTTCTTAAATAAAGGAATCACACTTCCTCGGCTACCAAGGACATTACCGAATCGTACGGCAACAAATTTCGTTTGGCTCTGTTGATCAAGCTGTTGCACGATCATCTCAGCGATTCGTTTTGTCGACCCCATGACATTCGTTGGATTTACCGCTTTGTCTGATGAAATCATGACGAAGGTGCCAACTGAAAACGTATCGGCGGCCTCAGCCACATTTCGAGTTCCTAGAATGTTGTTTTTTACTGCCTCTTTTGGGTTGAATTCCATTAGTGGCACATGTTTATGTGCAGCTGCATGATAGATGACGTCAGGCTGATGGATTTCCATGATTTCAAAGATGCGATCGCGGTCTTGAATATCAGCAATGATCGGTACGATTTCAATTGTTTGTTCATACATTTTTCTTAGCTCGATATCAATCTGGTAAATCGAGTTTTCCCCGTGACCGAGGAGAAGAATTTTACTTGGTGAAAATTTACATATTTGCCTTGATACTTCAGAGCCAATGGAACCACCTGCACCCGTAACGAGCACGACTTTATTGGTTATTTTTTTTGAAATACTCTCCATATCTAATTGAACTGGATCTCTGCCAAGTAAATCCTCCACTTGTACATCACGGAATTGATTAACAGATAGATTACCGACCATAATGTCTTCAATTCTTGGCATGATAACGGTCTTGGCACTCGTTTGTGCACACGCATCAAAGATTATTTGCATTTCTTCTTTTTTTAAAGAAGGGATTGCGATTATAATCTTATCAATCAGCAAGGTATCTACCTTTTCGATAATTTGATGGGACTGACCAACGACAGGCACATTATGTATTTGCAGCTTATATTTCGTTCGATTGTCATCGATAAAGGCAACCGGCAATATTCCGGTTTCTGGGTGATTCTTTAACTGTTTAACAAGCATTGTACCAGCAGCACCTGCGCCAATAATTAGTGCTCGTTCCATTTGGTTTTGTGGCTTAATGTATCGATCACGATAAATACGCCAAGAAAATCTTGATCCACCAATCAGGAGGACATGTAACATCCAAGTCATAATCATGGCACGATAGCCCACATGACCTACTAGCAGTTGTTGAAGAATAATCGTAACGACGATGGAGAAAGTTACTGCTCTGACAATAGCAAGTAGCTCTCCGATACTAGCGTACTCCCAAGCTTTATCATATAACTTATAAATAAAAGCAAATACGTGATGACTCACGAGTAGGCTAATAGACGTTACGAGTAATAATTTAGAACTTAATAACTGCAAACTAGGATGCAAAGTAAAATAACTTATATATATAGCTGATAGCACAATGATAGAATCAAGTGCCACCCAAAAAGTCATCCTTTTTTGATAAGTCATTAGCCATCTCCCTCTTACCTAAATGATTTCTTCTTTAGGATCGGGCCTACTTATTATGTAAATCATTTATCTGTGAACACCGTTCTTAAAAAGGTAAAAGTTTTAGTATTATATACCTATATAAAAACCAAACAGCTTCACCGATAATAGACATAGCAAAACACAATAAGAAGATAGGTCCGTCCTATTTTCAATCTAAAACAACCCAAATACCCTCTTACGCTTGATTTTTCCGGGCATTTCCTTCATAACGTTTTCCCCGTTAAGGAGTAGCTCGGCATTTTCTGTGAAGAGGTAGACGATTTCTGTTCCGTAAAGCTTGTCGAGGGCGTCGATTGCTTTGTTGAAATGGAAAGGTCTGGTTGTTATATTGTGTGCATCAGAAGCGATGAAATGGGTGAGATTCGCTTCGATGATTTGCTGTGTAAACTTTTTTACATTTTTGCCAAAGTGGCCGACGAGACTTCCGGCGGTCACTTGGGTGAGTGCGCCCTTTTTAACAAGGCGATATAATAGTTCCGGTTGTTCAATCAGCTGCTGGTTTCGTTCTGGGTGGACGATAATGGGTATAAGCCCTTCTAGCTGCATGTCATAAAACAATCTTTCTGTGTATTTCGGTACATGATTTGAAGGAAATTCAATAAACATATAGTTGGTGTCTGCTAATGTTTGAATTTTCCCTTCTTGCCATTCCTGCAATACTTCCCCAAATATCCGCACTTCTTGTCCTGGATGGATAGACAGCGGGAAATCTTCTGCTTGCAATCTTTCGTTTAGACGATATGCCTCTCTAACAATCTTTTGTTTGTCATTTCTATACTTCTCTTGATAGTGAGGTGTGGCAATGATTGCAGTGATTCCTTCATTTATTGCCTGCTTTGCCATGTTGTATGATTCTTCGAATGTTTGTGCGCCATCATCTAAATGGGGTAGGATGTGGCAATGGATATCAATCATTACTTTCCTCCTTTTAATAATTTAAATATTATAAATTGACTGATTATTAAAAATGACAAAATGATAGTTTCTATAGTCGCGTAAAAAGGGTGTGGTTTTTACGACCCATAGTAATAGTAAGTTGTTTTTTTCATATTCATCTTATTTAGAACAACCCCGAGGATTTTCCCCTTTGCAGCCTGCAATAGTTCCTTCGCTTTTAATAGTTGTTCTCTCTCAGTCTTTTTACTCTGGGCAACGAGCACAGTGCCATCACATTTATTCGAAAGAATTTGCGCATCCGTTACAGCTAATAATGGTGGTGTATCAAATATCACGATGTCGAATAGCGTTGTCGCTTCTGCAATCACGCGATCCATCGCCCGTGAGCCAAGCATCTCCGATGGGTTCGGTGGAATGGGCCCGCTTGTTAGAATAAAGAGATTCTCTACTTCTGATTCTTGAACAGCATCTGTAAGTACCGCCTGTTGAGAGATAACATTAGCTAAACCTCTCGTATTCAGGACATTAAAGGTGTATTGCACAGTTGGTTTTCTTAAATCCGCATCAATAAGAAGTACTCTTTTACCTTGCTGAGCAAAAACAACAGCAAGATTAGCAGTAGTTGTCGATTTTCCTTCCCCCGGTCCTGCTGAGGTGATCATCATTGTACGAACATCTTCGTCGAGCGAGGAGAATTCAATATTTGTTCGAATCGTACGGTATTGCTCTGATATCGGTGACTTTGGTTGATGTCTCGTAATGATATTTCGTTTCAGCTGATTATTAAGCTTGTTCCGTTTTAGAGCCAACGTTACTCCTCCTCGTCTTTGGATTTTTTTGATTGTCTTTACCTTTTTCATTTCCTTCTTCAATGTTCGCCACTAATCCAAGGACCGGTAAACCCACGGCTTTTTCAATATCTTCTTCATTTTTTACTGTGTTATCCATATATTCAAGTAAAAACGCTAGACCAACACCAGCCATTAACCCTACTACAAATGCAATGGCAATATTCAATAGCGGGTTGGGTTTGATTGGTGATTGATTCTCCGTTATCTCTGCACTGGCTAAAATGGAAACATTATCTATATTCATAATGTCTGGTATCTCACTTCTGAACACTTCAGCTGTTTTATTTGCAATGAGCGCCGCTTGTTCAGCACTTTCATCCTCCACTGTGATCTTTACAACTTGAGAGTTTTGTTCACTTTGGACGGATATTTTTTCATTTAATGCACTTGTTGAAACACTTAAATTGAGCTCTTCCTTAACGATATCTAGTATCGCCGGGCTCTTGATGATGACGTTATATGTATTAATTAATTGTAAATTACCATCTAAATCATTTTTTGTTATTTCTTGATTATCTTTTGCTTGGTTCACTAAAATTTGTGTAGACGATTGATAGACAGGAGTTAATACAAAGTAACTGACCACCCCACTAATAAGGGCCGCTGCAATAGTAATTGACAGGATTAAGACGATTCTCTTTTTTAATGTATCATACAGTTCTTTTAGACTAATAGTTTCTTCCATTTGACCCTCCCAGTTAAGAACTAAGCAAAATTGATTATATCATATAAAATGCAACATTTGTTACATTATGTTATTTTTAAGGAAAAAATTTATATTTTTTTGGTACTATTGTCTATATACTCTATTATTAAACAATAAAAAATTAGGTTTTTAGGTGTATTATTTCGAAATTGTCATGTTTTGTTGATTTTTCTGACTAAATAGGTTGAAAGGAGTGATTATATGAAAATAATATCCATCATATTAACTGGAATACTCAGTCTAGTCTTTATCGTGGTGAGCCACGTTACTTGGGTGGAAAGAACAAGCGTCAATGGAAATACGAATGTAAGTACGGGAGAAAAAGAGAGACAAAACGAGGATAAAGCAAACCATTCAAACTATTTAGCAATGGCTGCTAATTGGCCAGAAGATGCCATCCAATCTTATGCAAATACATTAGAAAACAACGTCCCATATATCGTTGTGCTCGTTGGTTCTACTTCTACTACTGGCGAAGAAGACAGTTGGGCTGCGCAGTTATCAGCTTCATTACACGAACATTATCAAGACACAATGAAGGTAGAAACCGTTCATTTTGATCGTTTTTCAGGTGACTTTAATATTGATGAAGTAGTCCGGTTATCACCTGATCTAGTATTAATTGAACCGTTCTTAATGAAAGATAATGATTGGTATGAGGACGTGACTGCACCGCTAGAGAATATCGACAACTGGAGGGAAACACTTTCAGAAACGAATCCAGAAGTAACCGTGATGTTACAGCCTGCCAATCCATTTTATTTACCGCAAAAATATATGCAGCAAGTGGATGCGTTAGAAACGTATGCTTCTGTACAAGGATTAACTTATATTAACCATTGGGAAGCTTGGCCAAATACTAATGATCCATTCATACGAGAGTACTTGGAGGAAGATTACTACCCGAATGAACAAGGTCATCATCTATGGGTAGAATATTTACGAGAATATTTTATAGCAGAAGAGTGATTAAAACTGTATATACATCTCACGCTCAATGATTATAGCTTTACTAATATAATGCAAAAGGAGCCGAATGAAGGCTCCTTTTTTTACACTTATAACCCTGTCCAGTTCCAATAAGTAAAGTAAAACAAAATCATCAATATAAAATAAATCGGCATTAAGAACATATTTAACTTTAATAAAATATTGGCACGATAACTCATCGTGTCATGCTCATAGTATACTAATAGTGCCTTCGAACTGACCGGGAAAGTTAAGCAATAGTTCATCCCTACTAAGCTTAAAAAGAGCATGGAGGATGGCTCTAAATTAAGTGTCATACTAAGCATTAATATACCTGGCACCATCACTACAGCCCTTGTCGTATGAGAGGTAATATAAATGTGACTGGTAATAGCGATAAGGATGATAAGACTCACAAGACCCCATGCAGGGATAGGTGGAAAAGCACCAATTAGCTTGAATACTTCCTGCTCTATCCAGCTTACCGCACCAGTTTCCACTAAGTTCTTACCTAATGCTGTTGCAGCAGCGACAAATAAAATCAAATTCCACGAAACAGCCTGTAAGCCTTTTTTCCAGGTAATGACGCCATACTTAGGCAGCATAAAAACAAAGGCACCCACAATTGTGATTAAACCTATTTCATAGCCATGAAGTGCTTCTGTTAGCCACAACAAAATCAAGACAGTTAAAAGGATAAGTGTTTGCTTCTCCTTTTTGGAAACAGGCTTTACTTCAAATATATTGTTGACATCGCTCGCTTCAAAAGGGGCTGCAGTTAATTCCTTTGAAAAAAATAGTTTAAAAACAAAATAAGTGATGAAACTGATGATGAAGGCAAAAGGGAGGCCCCATATCAACCAATTTATATAAGAGATACTATCTCCTGTCGTCTTCTCTAATATTTCTATCCCGATTAAATGTGAACCTGCTCCTAATAATGTCGAAGAGGTCGTCATTAAAATGATGACTGGTACGAACAATGCGATGATTTCTCTTTGTTGCTTATTCTTAACAAGATTCGCTATTTCTTTTACAATTGGCAACATTAGTACCGCTCTGCCTGAAGTGGATGGAATAAAGATAGCCAATGGAAACAGGGAAAACATCAAATACAATAATAGTTGGTTTGTGTTTTTTGCTTTATGAATGATCACTCGCGTCATTCGAAGAGATAGACCAGAAGAACTAAATGCTTCTCCAATAATAAAAGCGCCAATCATCAACCAAATGATTTCCGAAGAAAGAGATGAATAGAGCACATCTGTATTTGCCCCATTTAATAAAATGAGTAATAGTAATGCACCTAAAGCAACATAGGCGGCAGGAAGTTTTGTACATACCCATAAAGCTAGTGTAATAATGAAAACAATCATAGAAACCTTTGCATCATAAGCTATATTGTCTGTGAAAACAATAAATGAACACACAAATGAGAGAAGAATGACGATGATTTGTGTTACATTTGGCAGCTTAGTTAAGTATGTTTTAGTAGATTGTTGCTTGGTTTCTAGTAAACGATTAGATTTCATATGATACCTTTACCCAATTTCCTTTCAGCAATACGATAGCCAACCTGAATTTGACGTACAGCTGCCTCTGCACAATCAGCAATTAAATTTGCTGCGTCTTCCATCGCCTTTTCTAATGAAGTTGGCTTCTGAATAATGCTCATATAAGCATCAATCCCATTTGTATAGTTTACCCATGCATCCTTTCCAATGGACCCAGTAATTGCAATCACCGGTATGCCCAATTGTTTTGCTAATCTAGCAACTTCCGCAGGAATCTTCCCGTTTGGTGTCTGTCTATCTATACACCCTTCCGCTGTTAATACAAGGTCAGCACCTTCTAGATGTTCTTCAATTTGAATATATTTCATAATAATTTCATAACGTGGAAATAGTTTTGCACCTGCAAATGCCACTAAACCTGCCCCTAACCCCCCAGATGCGCCACTACCTGGTAGCGTTTTCACATCATGCCCCGTAGCCTTCTCTATTAAATTAGCAAAGTGCGATAAACCATTAGCCAATATCTCTACCTCTAGTAAGGAAGCTCCTTTTTGGGGTGCAAATACGTGCGCCACCCCCTTTGGACCACAAAGTACATTATGCCAATTACACGCGACATGCATTTGTACTTGAGATAATCTTGGGTCTATATTGGTTAAATCCATATATGCAATATCACTTAAGCAGCCCCCTCCCGTTATTTCTATTGGTTGATGATTTTGAGAATAAAATTTAGCGCCCAACGCTTGTGCCATACCCGCTCCACCATCGGATGTACCCGAATCACCACAGCCAAATAAAATATGAGTCGCTCCTGAATCTAAGGCAGCTAAAATTAATTCTCCTACACCATAAGTATGAGTATTTAAAGGGTTACGTTTGTGAAGAGGAACCATTCTAAGCCCAGCAATAGCGGCCATTTCAATTACGGCTGTTTTTACGTTGTTTTCCTCATACAACCCAAAGTATGTCTGTACTTTTTCACCTACAGGATTTGTGGCGTCAATAAATTTAAGTTCACCTTTCTTAATTTTAATAATTGTTTTGACAAAACCTTCTCCACCATCAACCATGGGAATAACATGCGTATCCACAGCGGAATCAAAACGCCTGATCCCTTTATCAATCGCACTCGCTACTTCCTCAGCTTCCAAACACTCCTTAAAACCAGATGGGATAATCACTATTTTCATTTTACTGCCTCCAAGTCATTTTTTTTTAGGAAAATGAGCCATTTCCATTTAAATCCGTCACTTCTAAGCTTTTTCACTTTCCTTGTTATCTTCTATACTAGTTTTTGAAGATGAGAACTCTATGTAAGAACCATGATAGTTAGATTAGAAATCAATAAGAATGAACCCAAATAATCAACCGAAATAAAAAAGACATGTAAATGGTTCTCACCAAATACATGCCAGGCCTCATTAATCCAAATCTTTTTTTATTATCTCTCCAGTTTTTGCATTCATCTCTATTTCCACTTCGCCTTTTTTGGAATCAGCTTCAATTTCATAAACAATGAGACCATCTTCTTCATCCAGTTCAATTTCATTCACTTTACCGTTAGAAGCCTTTTCTGCAATTGCTATCGCATCTTTTTCTTGTATGATCCGTTGCTTGATTAATTGCTTATCATCATCGTTAGCGTCGTCTCTATCTCTTTCGATATCATCATCTTCATTATCTTGATCCCTTTGGATAGAATCACCTGAAGAGGCATCTACTTTTACGTCCTGTACATCATCGTTATCGTCATCGTATCCCCTATCGTCAGATTGATTCTCCCCATCATCTTGTTTACTGATGGCAATGACATCCGCCTCTCCGGCCTGAGATACTTTTTCATCTAATTCTGTATTGATAGAAGTAGCATTTGTTTCATCATTATTTGTAGCCCCAACAGCAACCGCTCCACCCATAATTACACCAGTTATGATTAAACCAACAAAAATTTTATTTTTCATGATTAATATCCTCCTTTAATCTTCTGATTACTTATAATATAATCGCATAAGATTAAGGAATGAGGTGAGTAACATTAGAATTTGCTAAAAAGTAAGATTAATCATCAAATGAAATAGTAGCTTTCCCTGTTAAAGTATGAACTTGTACGGTTGCCTCATTATCATCATCGGTTTCAATTTCAATGAGATAATAAGTTTGGCCTCCAATATTTTCAATTTCGATATCATCATCGACTGCCCCTTTTACATGTTCCAACGCGATTTTAATTGCTTCATCTTTAGAAATAGCCACTGGACGATCTTCTTCTTTTTGTTTGCCTTCTTCCGGGTTTTCTTCTTTAGGTTTTTCAGCTTTATCTTTTGAAACAATTGAACCTGTTACTGCATCTACTTTAACAATATACTCCTCTTTATTCTCCAGAACTTTAGCTACATAAACATCTTTCTGATTTTCTGTTTTTTTACTAATAGATAAAATATCATCGCTTGACAGTAATAAGATACTTTCTATTTCCTTTTCATTCTTTATCGTTTTATTACGATCATCACCGCCACTTGAGTTATCTCCAAGTTTCTTTAAAGATATTATATCTCCATTTTCTGCATTTAAAGAAACTTCATATATTCCGCTTTCTCTCGTCATTTTTATGTGATAAGCACTTTGCTGTAATTCGATATTTGTTACTTTGCTGCCTTTATACCTTTCCTCAATTAAGGAAAGGGCGTCATCTTTAGTAATTGTTTTCGCAGAAGTAGTTACTCCTTGCCATGTAACAATAATAATAAAGGTTGCAATGACAACTAACCCAAGAGTAATCCATAACCCTTTTCTTCTCATTATTATCCTCCATTCTATATCCCTTTCCTTTATTATCTAATAAAAAAATTAAAAGAAAATGAGAAAGCACTGATCGATTAATTAATTTTTGTTTTCCTATGTTCGTTATTAAACACCATAGTAACCGTTGTTCCTAGATTTTCAACACTTTGTAATTTTATCTCAATGGCTAAAGCGTCGGCAATTTCCTTCGCTAAAGAAAGTCCAAGTCCGACTCCTCCTGTTTTTCTGGACCTTGCTTTATCAATACGGTAAAAACGTTCAAATATTTTGGGAAGCTCATTCTCATCTATACCTATTCCACGGTCAGAAACATGAATAAGTATTTCTTCGTTACTATTCTCACTCAAAGTGATTGTAATTTCATCATTACTATACTTTCTTGCGTTATCAAGGAATATAAAAAGTAATTGCTTTAACTTTTGTTCATCTGAGTAAATGGACGCATTGCCATCAATTTCACTTTCAAAAATAATCCTTCGATTGTAGCCGTTCTGGAAAGCTTTTGCTGAATCTACCAAAAAGTCGCTTAGGCTAATTTTGGTTGTTTCTATATTCCATTGTTGATTATGTTGTGCTAGGAGTAATAGTTGTTCTGTCAAATTTTTCATTCTAATGGCTTCAGAATGTATCGCTTCAATTGATTCTTTAAAAAGTTCCTCATCATGCAATCCTCGTCTTTTTAAAAGACTGGTATAGCTTTCAATTACAGTTAGTGGTGTTTTTAGTTCATGGGAAGCACTTGAAGCAAATTGTTTTTGCTTATCAAAGTTGACTTCGAGTAAATCAATCATATGATTAAAAGTCGTACCCATTTCATGCAATTCGTCATTGGAATCTTTATTTAATGGCAGCCGTTTAAATTTCCCACTTTCTCTAATTTCACTCATCGTCTTAATCATTGAAGTAATCGGCGCAATAATAAGGTTGCCTAATAACCTACTAGAAATAATAACTGGAATCATTGCAACTAAGGTTACAATGATTAAAACCAACCGTAATACTTTTAAATTTTCTGTCGTTCTTACAATGCTCTTGGCGATTTGCAGGTTAGCTATTTCACCATTGCTCAAAATAATCGGAATCGAACCAAAAGTATATGAGGTTTCACCCTCTTTAATCTCGACATTTAATGAGGAACTAAATGATTTCTCTATGTTATGAGCCTCTTTATTAAAAGAAGGATCCACAAATGTACTAGCTGCTTTTTGGCTATCCTCATAAACGATACGAACCATACCGTCGATAGGAATATAAGCCCGAAGTAACGTGTCCATTGGTACCGTGGCAAGTGACTGATCGATTTCAGCAGCATTTCTTTCCAATTCCAGTTTCCCACGGTCAAGTTCACTATTCATCATCATATTGCTAAACAGCAAATAAATAGAGATATTCATGACGATTAGTAATATGATGAACAAGATAGAAGTATATAGATTGATTTTGTTTTTTAACTTCATTTCATCTCCCTTATTACATAACCTACACCTCGTACCGTATGGATAAGCGCAGGGAGATTTTCAACGTCAATTTTCTTCCTTATATAACGAATATAAACATCAACAACATTTGTATCACCAATAAAATCATATCCCCAGACTGCTTCAACAATTTGATCACGATTCAGTACTTGTCGTTGATTTACCAATAAATAAACAAGCAAATCAAACTCCCTCGGTGTCAAATCAATAGATGTATCCCCACGAAAAACTTCTCTTGTTTTCTCATTCACTTTTAAATTAGCAATCGTAAGCACATCTTCTTCATTTTCTACTTCCTCAGTGACTTTATTTCGGAATGCCACACGGACTCTGGCCAGCAACTCTTCTATTTGAAAAGGCTTTGTTATATAATCATTCGCACCTAAATCTAATCCAGAGACTTTGTCTTCAACTGAGCTTTTCGCAGTTAAAAGAATGACCGGTGTATGGCTATCATTAGCCCTAATTCTTCTTAACAACTCTATTCCGCTAATACCCGGAAGCATAATATCTAATAATACGAGATCCCATATTTTGCTTTTATAAGTATGGAATCCTTCTAACCCATCAAGCGCTTTTGTCACTTTATATCCTTCATATTCCAGCTCTAATTCTAATAACCGTGCAATTTTTTCTTCATCTTCAATGACGAGAATTGATTTTTTGTCCATTAAATACCCACCCTTTACAATCCACTTTATGATTGATTGTAGATTCTTTTTATTAAGATTCTATTACTTTATGAATATATTTATATTAATACCTTTCAACCCCAGTTTCTGTTAAAATTTGTGTTTATTAAACGGCCAAATGGCTCATTTCTCATCATTTTTTAAAAGAGGCAATTAAATATGAGCTTTCTTTTTTGAAAGGACTTATCTAGTACAATTGTTTGTTTTTGAATTGAGACTTTTATTGGATGAATTTAACCGGAGCATTTGTTATGGTTAATTAAAATTATATTTACAGGAGATGAAATTGCATCATGTATAAATGGCAACTTGCACTAATTACTGGGATACTGCTCCTCTCTGCTTGTAACAGTAATTCCGTTGAGGAATCGGACATGAATAAAGAGAAGACCCACGAAGTGTCTCAATCATCTGATGAAAAAGAGGCAAACTCAAACTCAGGTAACCATTCAGTCCCTGTACAAAACATAGCAAATGATAAGATTTCTAACGAAAAGGATTTGTCTTCATTACCAGAATACGGCAAAATTATAGAACTAATCGGTGATCAAGATTATCTCTTCACAAAAGAATCAGATACTGGAAGTAAACGCGTGTTTATTATTGAGCAAAATGGTGAAAAACAATATAAAACTATCTTCATCAAGAAAACAAATCGACTTAAAGTGATAAAAATTCACGGTAATGGCGGAGAAGTTTTCAACCAAATATTACCATAAAAATAATGACAGAAAAGACACTAATAGCAGGTGGAAGTAATGAAAGTCGACCGGACCCTTTGAGGTTATTCTTTAAGTATTTATACCATTTCTATGGCATGAAAGAAGTTTAAGGAAATTCGCGCCATGATTTCCTATCCGATTCAAACCAATTGTTTCTAGGTAACTTGCACATCTTCATACCTGTTGTTCGCATTTTGGCTTTGCCTATACCTTTTCCCCAAAGGTATAGGTATAACTTATGCTCATGTGTTTGGTTGTAAAGAGGCTAGAGCAAAACAAACACAATAGAAACTAATTTTCCTCACATTGTTCGCCGGAACTTAATAAAGAGTGACACCATTTTAGTGTCACTCTTTGTTCATCATTTCACTGACGGCTGTTTTTTCCTTGCAAGGAATAACATGATGGTACCTGCTAGTAAGATTGTCATACCCATTGCTAAATAGTTATAGCTGTTGGTTGACGTATTTGGTAGAGACTTACCTGTTTTCTCCTCTGGTTTGGCGCCAGATTTCATTTGTTCTTTTTTCCCTTTGATGACATCTGCTGGTGTTTTACCATCAGTTGGTTTTTTATTGCCATTGCCTGGGTCTGGTTTTTTCGTTGGTGGAGGAGGGGTGTTGCCCTCGCCCGTTCCGTCTTCATCTACTGTTGTTGCTTCTGCATAAGTATAGCCAAGGATTTCATATTCTTCGTCATAGGCCATCAATTCAATAGTATATGTTGTATCTTTTTCAAGTTCTGTCCAAATATGCGAGAGTGTATCTGCATCCACGATTTCATACTCTTCTCCATTTAGAGAGATTTCATATTCATAGACTGCTCCTTCACCATCGTATATCCATTCTGTTTCAATAGAGTCTTCTGTTGCTTCTACTTTTGTGAAGTAAAGATCTTCACTAATCGTGAATACATAATCGAAATAAATTTCAATTTCTTCTCCATCCGCATTTAGTGCTGCAATAGCAACTTCATACGGCGTTCCCGGAGACAGTCCAGTAAATACGTAACTAGATTCTGTTCCTGATACTGTATCTACTGATTCACCATCTATATACAATTCATAAGCTGCTACTTCTTCTTCTCCATTATATTCCCATTCTGCATAGATCGAATCATGTGTCGCTGTTAAAGAGGTAAAGCTTAAGTTCCCCATTTCTTCTTCATAGAAAACTTCCACACCGCGCATTCTTAATTCTTTAATCACTTCCATCGCTTTCGATCCTTCCGAAATGTCAAGCGTTGGGACCGAGATGAAAGAGACAACAGCTAAGTAAGGTAAATCTAGTAATGGCGAAATATCCGTAATAGCTGTTTCATCCATTGCTAAGAATAATAGATTATTACCATTCTTAAGTGGCGTAATGTCAGTAATAGCATTACCCGAAATAATGAGACCTTGTAAAACATGGGCATTCTCAGAATTTAACCAATCAAGATTCGTCATATTTGTATAATCTGCAAGTAAAAATAACAACTGTAATTTCGCTAGTGATTTGAAATCACTAATTGGATTATCCGATACGATTAAGTATTGCAGATTGGTTGCTTTTTCAATTCCTTTAAGACTTGTTAGTTCATTATCATATAGTGATAATTCGATTAAGCTACTTGGCAAAGCAGGGAGCTTTTTATATCCATTGCTATCTGCTGAAAGCGATTGTAAGTTAGGTAAACCTTGTATTGGTGATAAATCTAGTCCAGGATTGTAGGAAGCAACAAGCATATTCAAGTTTGTTAAGCCCGACAATGGTTTTAAATCTTTCACTTTCGTGTCATCGATATATAATACCGATAACTTACTCAAGCCTTTAATCGCTGTTAGATCACTGACTGGGTTCCCTGTTATCGATAGCTCTTCAAGGTTTGTAGCCAGCTCTAGCCCAGCTAAATTCCGAACACCTTCATAATCAACATACAGTGAAGTTAAATTTTTCATATCACTTTCAAATATGTCACGGCTAATGCCAAGAGTCATCTTAATCATGTCTCTTAACCCTTTATCCTTAATCGACACTTTTTTTCCTTCAGGTAATTTTGCCGTTTTCACATCCATTGTTGCCCGACCAATTAATTGTTTACCGTCGTAAGCCTTAATAACGATATTATAGGTTGTATCTGCCTTTAAATTCTTAAATACATGTTCTTCTAAACCAGATACTTTCGTTTCTTTCCCATCAATAGAAACAATATAATGATCTGGGTACAAATTGATATTGGCTTCAGGCCAGAAACTCCAATACACTTGGATACTTGATTCATTGACAAATCCACGCTCTACCATCATATTTACATCATCTGCTTCATTGCTGTACACGGTTACGCCTTTTGCAGTTAAATCTTTCAGTACAGCTTGTGCCGCAGCATTTTCACCAATCCAAGGCAGACCATAAGCATAAACTGTTTGAAGATTCGTTAATTTTTTAAGAAAGTCCAGGTTGGCTAGGGAAGTATGAGAGATATTTAATTCCACTAAACTTGTACTAAAAATACTTGTATCTGTAATAGCTAATCCTGTGACATCAAGGTCTTTTAACTTTGTTAATGCTTTGATTGGTGTTAAATCAGCAATGTCATTATAACCGAGATGCAATGTTTCTAAATTTGTCGCAAATTGTAACCCTTCAATAGATGTTACCCATAAATTCGAGATTGATAGACTGGTTAAACGGTCTAAGTCAGCTTGATAAATAGCGCGCTTTAAACCTAATTCATCTTTAATTGCTTGCTCAAGTGCTTTATCCTCGAATGGAATAACGTCTCCTGTCGGCACTGCCGATGTTGATATTTCTACCTCTGCAAAAGAAACTACACTACCTTTTTGAACACCTTCTACTTTCACTTTATATGTAGTAGCAGGGGCTAATTTCGTTAATGCATAAGTGGTTTTATTTGGTGAAACGACTTCTTTTAAATGGCCATCAACGTATAATCTAAATTCATCAACATCCACTAAACTCCACGAAATGTCAGCTGTTGTATCAGTTATCTTATGAGCAACAATATTTATGGTAGGGACAGGTTCATCTTTTACTGCTGCTTCTTCATCCGCAACTTGTTCTTCTTCCTCAACAACTGTTTCATCTTCTTTTGGTGACTCTTCGCTAGCTTCCTCTTCTACAACCGGCATTTCAACCGTTAACGTTGTTTCGTTACTTTGCGCCTTACCTTGCGCAATCGCATAAGTCACTGTATCTCCAGGTTTCACCTCAGAATCAATCAATTCATATATACGATAAACGCCATCTTCCCCAGTTTGTTCTTGACTCATTTCTGGTTGGCTGGCAAGAACCGAACGTTCTCCGTTTTTAACGAGGGTGAACAATTCTGCATTCCCGTTTGCAGATTCTTCATATTTCACTCGCCATTTCAGTTTCACTTGTCCATCAATATATTCTGGATTTTGCAATTGAATATCTAATGGTTGTTCCACATCAGTTGTTTCTGGTGATGTCGGTGTTTCCTCCGTACTCTCTGTCTCCGCTAGGACGGATGCAGGGATGAAAGAAAAAACGAGCATCATGGATAAAAGTAGATGGATAGCTTTTTTCATTCCCAATTCCCCTATTCTCTCTATTTTTAGAAATATATTCCTTTCAATACAGATGTATCATATAACGAATAGATGAGCTTGTATAGATACTTACGATAGAATATTTTTCGACATCATCCCTTGAGAATAAATGAGGTTTTTGTCGAAAGTTGACTAGGCTGGGTTGCTCTCCCCATCACCAGACTAAGCTTGTTTGATAAGCCATTGCGGGGGAGACGTCAGTTAATGTTTGAGCGTTGATTTGCGATGTAGGTCATGTCATGTGCTGCTTATCTCTTCCGGAGGTTTGATCGGTTGGGGATGGTTATAGGGGTGATAGAAATTTTTGAAAGGTAACCCCTCAAGAAAGGAGAATCGTGGGTCGGGTTGGTAGCCATAGGGATAAGCTCTGTTGTGGCGACTATCCCCGTTATCCTACCATTTTTTCTTGCTCACTCTGATTTTTGGTACGTTTCTCGACGTTTCCTACCATATTTTTCGACTCACTCCGATTTTTGGTACGTTTCTGAACGAATCCTACCATCTTTTCATGCTATCTCCGGTTTTTGATACGTTTCTCGGCGTTTCCTACCATATTTTTCGGCTTACTCCGGTTTTTGGTACGTTTCTCGGCGTTTCCTACCATCTTTTCATACTCTCTCCGGTTTTTGGTACACATCTCGGCGTTTCCTACCATCTTTTTATGCTCTCTCCGATTTTTGGTACGCTTCTCGGCGTTTCCTACCATCTTTTTCGACTCACTCCGATTTTTGGTACGTTTCTCGGCGTTTCCTACCATCTTTTCATGCTCTCTCCGATTTTTGGTACGTTTCTCGACGTTTCCTACCATATTCTCATGCTTACTCCGGTTTTTGGTACGTTTCTCGACGTTCCCTACCATATTTTTATGCTCTCTCCGGATTTTGGTACGTTTCTGGACGAATCCTACCATCTTTTCATGCTATCTCCGGTTTTTGATACGTTCCTCGGCGTTTCCTACCATCTTTTCACGCTCTCTCCGATTTTTGGTACGCTTCTCGACTTTCCCTACCATATTCTCATGCTCACCCCGATTTTTGGTACACTTCTCGGCGTTTCCCACCATCTTTTCATACTCACTCCGATTTTTGTACGTTTCCACTCAAACCACCCTCAACGCAGCACTCCTCTTCCTTACCACTACACCCTCATGTTATTACATCAAGCATCTAAAAATAATAAAAGGCTGGAACTATTTAGTCCCAGCCTTCAGTATTTATTCTTTATTAGAAACGATCTTTGTTTTTCTCAAATGTATCTTTCACTTTTTCGATGACGATTTTACTGCCACCTTGTTCTTCGACACCTTCAACCATCATTGAGATAAGGAGATGAGGGTCATCCGGGTTATAGGCAACAAACCAACCGTTTTCTTTACCCTCTTCATCAGCGGTCTGTTTCAGTTCCGCCGTCCCCGTTTTCCCTGCTAGCGGGTAGCCTTCAATACGTGCCGTACGTGCTGTACCGCCTGGTTCGTTCACTACTTTATTCATCGATTCAGCTACAGTTTTAACGGTAGCTTCATCAATTATATTTTCCTTCCATACTTGGCTCTTTTCTTCCTCATTCAGGAGCAAGATCGGTTTAATCATTGACCCATTATTGATAAAAGGTGTATAAGAAGTAGCCAAGTGAAGGATGCTCATTTCAACATGTCCTTGCCCATAACCGGAATCGGCAATTAATGTTTCTTTATCCAGCTCGCCGATTGTAGAAGATTCGAGTGGATAGGCAAAGGGAATATCCTCTGTAAAGCCAAATTCTTTTAATCCAGCAGTTAATTTGTCTTTTCCTAGCTCTAATGCTGCCCTTGCAAAGTAAATATTATCCGAATACATCATCGCCAAATCGAAATTGACTGGCTTTCCAGGATCGCTTACCCTTGTGATTCGGTAATCACCCCAGCGATTATCATCCGGCCACTGCAGGCCCTTCACTTCTATTGTATCTTCAGGTTTAATGGCTCCTTCTTTTAATGCAAGCGCACCTGTTATTGGTTTAATCACGGAACCTGGTGCATACGTGTGTTGAAAACGATTCAAGAATGGATTATCACCACTCTCTTCTAGCTCTTCTAATTGAGAGGCAGAGTATCCAAGTGTTGCTTGATTCGGATCGAACCCTGGACTAGAGACAAGGGCCAATGTTTCACCAGTAACAGGGTCAATGGCGGCCGCAGTGCCTGGCTTATGATCCAGTTCTTTATACAAGTCCTCTTGTAATGTGAGGTCAATGGTTAACTGAACGTTGCTACCATTTTCTACTGGTGTTTCGGCCACTACTACCTCTGAACCGTCCTCTTTCTTAATCCCTATTAAGACACCATTTGAACCACGCAGCTTTTCCTCATATACTTTCTCTAAGCCGCGGCGTCCGATGACATCATTACTGCCATATCCTTTTCCTTCGTGTTCCTCCAAGTCGTCAGCCGTCACTTGAGCGACATTACCAATTAAGTGTGAGGCCGCCTCGCCGCCAGGGTATACTCGACCTTCAATATCCTTTTTTAATACACCTGGTATGCTCATCAAGTTATTTAATAGTTCTTCTTGATCCGTCGCAATTTTCTTGATTGGCACAAATTGATTTGCCTGCACCCAACTCGCGCCTAGTTTATCCTTAACAGAGTTCTCTGAGATCTCAAGTAATTTTGCCACTTGCTTAACCGTTTCATCTTCAGAGTCCATTTGTTCTGGGACAATGCCGATTTCTAAAATCGTCCCATTGAAAGCAAGTGGATCGCCTGAACGATCGACAATTTCTCCCCGTTTTGCCTTCACTGTGTTGTATGTAATTTCATCATTCGGGCCAAGTTCAGGGAAAATATAAGTCGTATCCCATTCAATATACCAATTTTCCTCTTCGTCTCTCTCTTCTTTCACTAATGTTGCTTGGTGATCAAAGGCAATCTCTCCTGCTAAACTATCCATTTTTGCCGAAAATGGTAGTTGTAATGATTGCTGATCTGTATCTTGTTCTTTCTCTGATTTTTTATGTGAAATGTCTAAGTTAGCAATGCCTAAATCTGTATATACTTTTTCATAGCGACTGACAAAGTCTTCTTCACTAACTGATTCCTTTGCCTCTTTTGAGAGCATGCCATACATTTTTGCGAACTCCTCTTTATTCCAATATTCTATATATTGAGATAACCGTTGTTCTGGATCAACCTCTTTATTGCATGCACTAAGAATGGCTAAAACCGTAATGGCCACAAATAAATAGACTACCTTTTTCATGTCTCTCCCCCTCATCAACCATTTTAACACTACGGTCACTTTCATACCATATATAGAACAACGGTTTCATGCGAACATTTTATGAACAAAAAAATCCGAGCCTTTATGACAGCTCGGATATTCCTACTTGTTTTTCCTTTTCCTTATGATGAATGCTTTTCAAACGAATGTAGAAACCGATTGCCGCTGCAGTTAGCCCTACGGAAATACCAATCCAAAAACCGTATGCCTCAAGCTTTGTAAAGGCAGCTAAACTATAGCCAACTGGAATACC
This sequence comes from Cytobacillus kochii, assembly GCF_020171845.1. Lineage (GTDB taxonomy): Bacteria > Bacillota > Bacilli > Bacillales > Cytobacillaceae > Cytobacillus > Cytobacillus kochii. The sequence goes on from NZ_JAIVAM010000005.1 coordinate 57,204, forward strand.
AATCACCCAATAGGAAATAAAAGCAATGATAAATGGTATTTTCACATCTTTATAGCCTCGTAAGACACCTTGTAACCCCGCTTGAGCAGCATCTGAAATCTGATAAAAAATAGCAATCACAAAAAAGTTAGCCGCAAGTAAAATCACTTCTGGATCATTCGAATAGATGGCGGCAATTTGTTCTTTGAAGAACAACAAGAAGATAGAAGCAAAGCCCATAAATGCCATTCCACCTAAAACACCAAGCAAACTGTATTTTTTTGCATTGTCTAAACGTCTGCCCCCAACAGAGTACCCGATCATAATTGTCATCGCCATTGATAGACTAAGAGGGATCATAAATAATAAGGAAGTGAAACTAAACGCCACTTGGTTGGCTGCTACTGTAATCGTTGAAAACATCATACCAACTAAAAGGGTCACAACCGCAAAAATACTAGATTCAAAGAAAATTGTTAATCCTATTGGGATTCCAATGGATAATTGTTCTCTCCATGCTTTTATTGATGGTTTAAACCAAACTTTCCCAATTTTGTAGTTTCTAATTTTTTCGATTTTAAAACTGATCAATATACTAATGATTAGAATGAACCAATACGTAAAGCCCGTTGTATAACCTGCACCAATTCCGCCGAGCCTTGGAAAACCAAAATGACCAAACACTAAGCAGTAGTTCAAGAATATATTTATTGGTACCGCTAATATGGTAATAATCATCGTGATTTGTGTGAATCCTTGTGCATCAAAGAAGTTCCTTAGCACATTGTATAAAAATAACGGCACAATCCCGATTGATAAGCCAAGTAAATAATGAAAAGCAATATATTCAACATTTGGAGCCAAGCTCATTAAACTTAAAATCGGCTCCAAGAAAAAAATACCGATTAAAAGTATAATAACAGCAATAATAGCAGCTAAGTATAACGCTTGTGTCACACTATAGGATATTTTCTCCTTTTTACCTTGTCCTAGTAAATGCGACACAATAGGAGTTATAGCAAGCATAATCCCATTGATCCCTGTAAATACCGGCATCCATATGTTGGACCCAATTGCCACTCCAGCCAAATCATCCGTTCCAACGCGGCCAGACATCATCGTATCCGTTAAATTCATTGCATATAGCCCTATTTGCGTCACCATAATCGGCCATAGCACTTGCAAAAATAGCTTAATTTTCTCATTCCACGTTTCTGCATGATACATTTTTTATTCTATCTCCTGTTTCGTCTGATTTTAGCGATGATTTATTTTAGCACTGGAATGATGTTGTTTTCAATCGAACATCAGAAGTGGATTATAACATATCACTAGCTGGAGCCCACCTTGCATAGAGAATAAGATCCCCTTTGTCCCTGCTGGAATAACCGTTACCACCTGCCCCGCAGTATTAGACCAATTCACAAATCGGTAACCACGTACTGGTCCTGGTGGATTTAAAATAATTGGCAGTTCTGAGGCTGTATACGTTTGCATGTCCTTTTATAACATATGAAGGACTGGACTTACTGATGAAAAGGAATGACAGTGGCATTCTTATCGTTTATAATTTTGGAAAAGAAAGGATGATGTTTTTGACTGTTTATAAACCACTCGAAGCTTCGACTACTCTCCGTTTTTATCGAGCAATCCACACTCGCACCGAATTACCTCCAGAATCTGCGTACTATCTACAATCTTTACAAAAGGGCTATAATGGTGAGAAGAATTGGGCCACCTATTTGAATGAACTCCCCGAGAACATCCCGATTCTATACGACCTTCAATTTGAAGTGAACCAATCTTCTATTCAAATTGATGCCCTCTGTATTCTCCAAAACAAACTAGTACTTTTTGAAGTAAAAAACTTCAAAGGGAATTTTACAATAGATGGAGATAAGTGGTATAGCCCCTCTCACAAAGAAATGAAGAATCCCCTCAACCAGATCAAACGTGCCGAACCCTTATTCCATCAATTCTTAAAAAAGCACCAACTTAACATACCGTTTGACTATTACCTTATTTTCGTCCATCCTACCTTTATCCTCTATGGTGCCTCTCATCAAGAACAACTCATTCTTCCAGGGCAAATCCCTGAATTCTTGGATGGTCTCAAACAACAAACCTTTTCACCCCCACGGATGCACACAAACATTATTGATACCTTACTAACTAATCACAAAAACGGTATCCATTTGCTCCATAAACCTCAATATCACTTTGATCAGATGGTGAAGGGGCTATTTTGCGGGGTTTGTGGAGGGAAGATGAACAGAACACATAAAATGATTTTCTCCTGCTCGGGATGTCATCACCCAACCTCGGTGAACAATATTGTCCTGTGTAATATTCAGGATTATATGACTCTATTTCCGGAACGCAAGGTAACTACGGCAAGTATTTTTGAATGGGTTGGTGGGGAGGTTAGTGCAAATGCCATAAAGAAAATCCTTTATAATAACTTTGAGAGAACAGGAAAAGGTAAATCTACCCACTATATAAAAACAGATAAATAACTTATTCATATTGAAGTAAAATTCAGCTCATAAAATAGGTAAAATTGATAATGTGTAGCCTTTTAAACTCATCTTGTTGATCTTTAGCACTTTTATGTTCGTTTTTTGGATTTACTAACACATCTCACTGAGTTTCAGCTTCAGTATGTTCGTTTTTTCGTTTTACCAACACACCTCATTGGTTTCCAGCTTCAGTATGTTCGTTTTTCCGTTTTACCAACACATCTCACTGAGTTCCACCTCCAGTATGTTCGTTTTTCCGTTTTACCAACACATCTCATTGGTTTCCAGCATCAGTATGTTCGTTTTTCCGTTTTACCAACACATCTCACTGGTTTCCAGCTCTAGTGTGTTCGTTTTTTCGTTTTACCAACACATCTCACTGGTTTCCACCTCCAGTATGTTCGTTTTTCCGTTTTACCAACACATCTCACTGAGTTCCACCTCCAGTATGTTCGTTTTTTCGTTTTACCAACACACCTCATTGGTTTCCAGCTTCAGTATGTTCGTTTTTCCGTTTTACCAACACATCTCACTGAGTTCCACCTCCAGTATGTTCGTTTTTCCGTTTTACCAACACATCTCACTGAGTTCCACCTCCAGTATGTTCGTTTTTTCGTTTTACCAACACACCTCATTGGTTTCCAGCTTCAGTATGTTCGTTTTTCCGTTTTACCAACACATCTCACTGAGTTCCACCTCCAGTATGTTCGTTTTTTCGTTTTACCAACACATCTCATTGGTTTCCAGCATCAGTATGTTCGTTTTTCCGTTTTACCAACACATCTCACTGGTTTCCAGCATCAGTATGTTCGTTTTTCCGTTTTACCAACACATCTCACTGGTTTCCACCTCCAGTATGTTCGTTTTTCCGTTTTGCCAACACATCTCACTGAGTTTTATCTATCATGTACAGTATTAATTGCCTACTAATGGTCAATTGTGATCTTATTTTCATGATACTAATACGTTCGGATACTCTACGAACATAAATACTCAGCATAAAAAACTTTTCCGTACAAGGCTAGTACGTCCTCGAAGACTATCATGCCCACCTCTCCACACAAAATGGGTTGATTGCATCTTTCAAACATTCATCTAGTAAGACCAAATCACACCAAAAAACCCCCACAGACCAAAGCCTGCGGGGGTTTCCACTATTTATGATAATACTGCTAATCTTTCTTTAACTTCTTCTTCAGTTAACCCGTGCTCTGCAATGTAGCGGTTGCGTGGGTGTGAGCGGCATTCTTCGGAACAGCTACGTAAATGTTTGTGTTCATTTTCCTCAGAACAAAGGATTTTTTTGTTACATTCTGGGTTGGCACAGTTGACGTAACGTTCACATGGCTCACCAGAATAGTAATCCTTCCCTACAACTACATGTTCTTTGCGGTTGACGGGTACTGCGATTCTTTCATCGAATACATATAATTGGCCATCCCATAGATCGCCTTGGACTTCGGGATCTTTTCCGTAAGTGACGATACCGCCATTCAGTTGTCCTACATCTTTAAAGCCTTCTTGAAGTAACCAGCCAGAGAATTTTTCACAACGAATACCACCAGTACAATAAGTGACAATTTTCTTCTCGCCTAACAATTCTTTATTATCTCTTACCCATTGAGGGAGGTCGCGGAAGTTTGTAATATCTGGGCGAATGGCACCACGGAAGTGACCTAGATCATATTCATAATCATTTCTTGCGTCTAAAACAACTGTATTTTCATCATTTAAGCTCTCGTAGAATTCTTTCGCGCTTAAATGTTTACCTGTTAATTGATTTGGATTGATATCGTCTTCTAATCGAAGAGTAACTAGCTCTGGACGATAACGTACTTTCATTTTTGGAAACGCATGTTCATCTACTTCATCGATTTTGAAAATCATATCAGCAAAACGTGGGTCTGCTTTCATATGCTCGATGTAGCGGTCTGTTTGTTCTACAGTACCTGAACAAGTCCCATTAATTCCTTCATCTGCAATCAAAATACGGCCTTTTAATCCTAGTTCGTTACAAAATGCTTTGTGTTCAATCGCGAACTCTTCTCCGTTTTCAATTGGTACGTACATGTAGTATAACAATACGCGATAGTTATTCTTTTCTTCCATTTTCTTCACCTATTCTTTTTATATTTGCAAGATATAATGGTTCAATAGGTTTTTTACACCATTTTCTTACTGACAGTATTATAACAAAAAAACGCTAGGAAATAATGTCGATTTATTGACCTTTTTTTGGTATTCTTACCCGACTAACAGTTTATCCACCGCAATATAATTTCATACTTAATAAAAAAAATCGAAAAAATACTTAATTTTACCTATATCTGAACATTTAAAATTATTGATAAATATACAAAATTTACTTATTATAAAAGGAAAAGGAGGTATGTTTATGAGCCTTGCACCAGTAAGTTTTGGAGAAATTCTCAGCGATCTTCGGCAATTTAAAAAACTATCAATTGAGGATTTAGCAGAAGGAATTTGTTCGTCAGAAGAAATCATCGAATATGAAAAAGGCAAGAAGTATCCAACATTAGATCAGTTATATGAATTGGCTGAACGGTTGAATGTAGAAGTCAGCCATTTCATTGACTATGCATCATCAAGTACCTTCAATTATGTTACGGCTGTTTTTTTATTAATTAAGAAGTATAAACGCGAACGCGATTATCAAGCGATTTATGGGATTATTGAACAAGAGAGGGACAACCCTTTATTTAAGCAGCGGATTTCTATGCAATTTATGCTTTGGCATGAGGGGATTTGTGAGTATTATTTACACCAAAATGAGGATGATGCGGTAAAACTCCTTTATCAGGCAATCGATTTAACGAACCCTGATAGAAGTAGACTGACAGAGAACGAAATTGAAATTCTTACGAGCTTAGCGATTATTAAGCTTGAAGAAAAGGACTTCATATTTGCCTCTAATATGTTTGAGGATGCGTTAGATAATTTGGATTCGCTTCCGCATATACTGGATCCGAAAGTGAAATTGCGGATTTTGTATGGGCTATCACAAACATTAGCAGCAATGAATAATTATGAGGACTCGTTGAAATATAGTAATTTAGGGATTAATTATTGCATTAATAATGAGATACTTTATTTATTTGGGGAATTTTACTTCCAATCGGGCGAAAGTTACATCAAAATTGGTGAGATAGATATAGGTACGGAGTATATTAATCGGGCAAAATCTATCTTTTTACTACAAAATGATGAAAAATTTGCCAAATTAGTAGGGATAGAGCTAGATAAATTATTAGAAAAGTGTTAATATTTGTATTGTAAGATATTTCTATATTGAAAGGAGAAAGGGAAATGAAAAAATTCGTTTCTGCATCAGTTGTTGCACTTTCAATGGTTGCTTTCGGAGGATTTGTTGGAGCTGAACCACTACCGACCCAACATGGCGCTGAACCACTTCCTACTCAGCACGGTGCTGAGCCGCTTCCAACTCAACACGGATCTTCACCACTACCAACTCAACATGGCGCTGAACCGCTGCCGACTCAACATGGTGCACCACTACCTACCCAACATTAATAAGGTTTGAGCAAAAGCACTTTCCCGCCAGAAGGTGCTTTTTCTTGTTAAAAGGAACGACTCGGGCTTAGTAAGTGTTTAAGGTCCACTGCCAATTGTTCGACATATTTCTCTACATCTACATCCCCTTGACTCATTCCATTTTCGTGCGCCTTCAATAATAATTCTAGTAGATTAATAGGGTTTTCTGCATCCAAACCAAACTATCCTCCTAGTATTTCTTAGGAATATTATACTAAAATCCCCAATATGAATCAATATAAAATTGTCAAAAAATTTCCGTTTTTGTAAATAGACTTATATAAAATTATTTACATATATCCTTCCACCTAATTTGCCCCCATTTTTCAACATCATTTGACATATGTCTGCCCATTCGATGATAGTCGACATTTTTCTTCGACAAGAACTTTAGCATAAGCTGTCACATTATGTCATATGTTCTAAGAACCAAGTCGAAAGTCCTCGAAATTAATGTTTTTTCATCTTATTTTGTAAAAGGTTGTAAAAAATATAATTCTATAGACGATATTATGATAGAATTGACGAAATCTTGGAGTAAAGGAGAGATTACTAGACGTGAAAAAACATATGGTGTCGATGGCCACGATTGCTGTCGTTTCCTCTGCTTTTGCCGCTCAAGCGTCCGCTGACTCAACTCATACTGTAAAACAAGGAGATACATTATGGGATATAGCTAAGAAATACAATACTTCTGTTTCTCAGCTAAAAAAATGGAATGATTTAAACTCAGACTTCTTACAAATTAATCAAAAGCTCATTGTTTCTAGTGAAAACTCAGCACCTGCAAAAGAGAATAATTCTTCTAATCAGTCTAGTTCAGGTACATATAAAGTGGTGTCAGGAGATACTTTATCTAAGATTGCACGCCAACATAATATGACTGTCAAAGCTTTAGTAGATCTCAATAATTTAAAAGGCGATCTCATTTTCCCAGGACAAGCACTTAAAGTGAATGGTTCATCCTCAAGTAATTCTGGAAATGCTTCTTCCAAACCATCAGGCGGTTCAAATGGAAGTAGCGGGAATTCCAATTCCAAGAAGGATACATATGTTATTCAGCCTGGAGACACACTAAGTGGCATCGCTAAAAAGACAAACACGACTGTTAGCAATTTAAAAAAGTGGAATCAGTTAAGTTCTGATTTAATTTTTGCCGGAAAAAAATTATATGTAACGAGTAATAATGCTGGTAAGGATACAGAGACGAAGCCGTCTAATCCAACAAATGACAATATCTCAGGAAATGCCGCTGCCATAATTAATGAGGCTAAGAAGCACTTAAATACGCGCTATGTTTGGGGCGGATCAACGCCAAGTGGGTTTGATTGTAGTGGATTTATCTATTACGTACTGAAGCAAACAGGAACAAACATTGCGAGAACAAACGCCGAGGGTTATTTTAGCCGTTCGTATTATGTAAACGACCCTGTACCGGGTGATATTGTTTTCTTTGAGGGTACTTATAAAAAAGGAATCTCTCACTTAGGGTTTTATATCGGAAATAATCAATTCATCCATGCTTCATCAAGTGGTGTTATGATTACCAGCTTAGATAACCCTTATTGGAGCAAACATTTTGATAGTTTCAAGCGACTTTATTAAACAAGTTTATCTTTACCGTCAATGGTAAATAAATAAAAGGGGGTCCATGTCAATTCACCCCCTTTCAATTTCTAAAAGAGGTGAATCGAATTGAGTATCTTTATGTTTATTAGCATCATGACATTAATATTGCTTTTGATTAGTTTTCTACTGATCTTTTCAAAGCTCTATCGAAAAACAGCTACACGATTAAGTCTATTGATTTTACTTTTCGGTGCCGTCTCTTTTCCTCTGTTTTCTGTGATGTACCAAGTGCGAACAACGAATTATCTAATTGATTTTTCAACAATCGGAACCGTCTTTTTTCTTACTTGGACTTTAGTTGTCATAACACTTCTTGGAGGTATTTTCTTTCGTTTCCGTGTGAATATTTCCGAAGAAAGTGAGATGTACCGTCATTAATTCAAGGCTTGATCGATCACTTTCTGGAATAAGTCTTTCTCCTCCAAAAATGGATAATGATTGCTTTTTTCAAAAATAAATAGCTGTGATTGGGGTATTTCTTGGTGGATTTCCTTCGAATACTCAACTGGGCACTGGACATCATAACGTCCACAACAAATGTTCGTCGGTATGTTGATATGCTTTAATTTCCTTGTTATATCAAAAAGAACCGCCTCTCTACTGAAAAAATTCAACCTCGCCCCTGACATACCCTTACATATGTTGCCCGTAAAATATTGGGTATATTTTTCGGGTTCAAATAGAGAAAGCTGGATACGTTTCTTTTTTAACTGTTCTTTATCTATTGCCGTTATATTTGGCTGAGTCAATGCAAATTGATACTGTTGCATTTCAGCAAATTTGGGATGTTTTTCATTATAGATGCATGCTGAGGACTCTGTGTAGTCTCTTGCTGCTGAACCCACGATAACAAGTGATTCCAACGAAGACTGATGAAGCAGCGCATAAAGAAGGCCAATCATTCCACCTGTTGAATGACCGGCATAAATCCATCTTTCATACCCTAATGCTACTCTTATTGCCTCTATATCTAATACGCTATCTACCATACTATATTCATATGGCTCATGTGCTTGCTCTGATTCTCCCACCCCGCGTAAATTTATTAACGTTACGCAAAAACGTTCAGAGAATGTATGAGCAAAATAGTCTCCTGTTTCATTAAAGACGGCATAAAGATGCGCAACGCATAAAGGCTTTCCAACTCCCTTTTGAAAGATTTCAAACGCACCTCTTTGGGTTTGGAGCATTTTTCTTTTCCACATCCTTCTCCACCATCCCTACTTTAATGATACTTGCAAGATACTTTTGAAAATACACCGTTCTTCTCAATCGTCAATGATCGGTCACCTGACTCCTCATAACAGCGCTCAATAATCTGTTCATTTTCGACATGTTGGTTATATATTTTGAGCATAATAACCATCGCAGCACCCAGGATAAACACACTTCCTAATAATAATATAAGTAATTTCACCTTGTCTTTTTGCATTTTTATCCCTCCTTACTCAAACACATAATTTAATAACAAACTGAGCAAACTAAAGTATTCTTTTTATATAGGGAGCTCAACATATGATATTCTTAGCGATTCTATTGATGGTTTGTGGATTATTTATTATCAATGGCATTTATGCCTATCAAACGAAGCACATTGATGCCTTTTTTCTTTCTACACTTTGGTACTTTATTAAACTTGTTCCTTTATTTATTGCTGCCAGTTTAATGATTGGCTATGGTGTAAAGTTTTTAAGCAAACATGTCGATAACCTCTCTTTTTCCCTCATCGCCTCTAAAGGGATTGAGATTCTTGTTAGTCTAATCATTGGCTATCTCTTTTTTAAAGAAACACCTACTCTTCGGACAGGGTTCGGAATTGTAGTGATATTGGTTGGTTTTTGGTTATTAAAAGGTAAATGAACATGATTTCTTAAAAAGATCGCACTTGTGATATCAGATGTTGGAAATGAGAACCCTTCACTGGTTCAAATAAAACGGGCTTCATCGTTCCACTGTATGTACAGCAAATATATTTATCATCTATTACGCGCAAATAATCTAATAAAAAGTGATTATCAAGAAATACTTCTACATCACCTTTCCCTGATAACTCTTCAATTGGTTGCCATTCTTCAATCATACCTATTTGTTTGGCATTGGAAGATATCCTCAGTCTCCCATTTTGTATTTGTAATTTAATATGATGATTTTTCTTAGCATCCGAAAAGAGTGCTGCTCGCTCAATTCCTTGTAGAAAGGTTTCAGTATGGATTTGAAAAGAACTGATCTTTTGCTTTGGAATAAAATCACTTGTGGCCGGATATCGTCCTTCTATAAGTCTTATATAAAAATGACAATGTTTACTTTTTAAAGCTAGATGGTTTTTAGAAAGTGATAATGCAACCTCTTCCTCTGTATGTAAGCTAAGTTTCGACCATTCAAGTAAACTTTCACTTGGAACAATCATTTCTGTTTCTAACTGTGAAGTTATCGCCAATGAACTAATAGAATAACGATGAGCATCTGTACTTATGAAAGTGAGCTCGCCATGACGAGCAACGATTTTAACACCAGTTAAGACCGGACGATTGTCATGAACAGCAGCAGCAAACACTGTTTGCCGGATGAGCGCATGAAGTTCTGCTGCATTCAATGAAAGGACCCCTTCTGCTGGCACATCAGGAATATTTAGTGTCTTTACGTCTATTAAAGCGAAAATTCTCGTATGAATATCTTCTGATTGAATGTTAATCGTACTGTGCTCACTCAAGTAAATATGTATATTGGCTGGTAACTTCTTAATAATATCAGAAAAGTATTTGGCAGAAATAATAACTGAGCCTGTGCGTTTAATGATGAGCCCCTCTTCTGTTTCGGAGGGTATATTTATTACCATAAGCACATCTTCATTTCCAGCAATGAATGTGACTTGATGATTGCTTACAATTATTTTCATAGGAGATTGACTATTTTTTAACACCTTACTAATATTTTTTAGTATGCGCTGCAACGTAGACTTACAAATGGTTAATTCCATGTTATTCTTTCCTCACTTTATCGCTATGTCTAGGCTATACATTCGGTAGAAACATGTCGAATCCTGCCAGTAAGTACTAATTTTTATCTCCAGAACAGGGAAATCATAATGAAAGATACTTGCCCATTTACAATAACAACAACAGGGTTTTGAAGGTGCGGGATTGTGAGTATGTGATGAGTTTTCGCTATTGAGATGGGCTGGATTTATTTATATACGTACAACTAGTGACTTGCGCGCAAGCTCCTCTACTTTCACGTCCGTTTGTTGGAAAATCAATTTAAACACCTAGGAAAAGAGGATAAGCTCCATACACACCTTACAACTTGAATTTACATTTCACGACTAACCTGGGCTATTTTGTTTCTTCTCCTCTCTTGTGTTCGCATCTTCATTTGCTCATAAAAAATACCCCATCTATATAGAAGGGGTAAATTCATTGTTCTCGATTCCTTTATGCTCTGTCGCCAACAACAGCAATGCGTTCATTTAAATGTTTGCCTTGTTCAGCTTCATCAAGGACAGCGATAGCAAAGTCTGCATAGCTTATATAACTATCTCCTTGATTGTTGAAGAATAGTTTGTCTTTACCTTTTTGATAGCTTCCGCTTCGTTTACCTTCTGCGTCGAAGAAAGCACCTGGGCTAATATATGTCCAGTTGACGTTTTGGCTGTTTTGAAGTTGCGCTAAATCTTTCCCCATTTGTGTAGCAGTTGGCAGGTAAGCTTTAGGAAAATCTGCTGTTTCATATAAACGAGTTTCTTCATCTACATATAGACTGCCTGCACCACCCACAACAATTAGCCTAGATTGCTGACCTTTTAGCGCATCCATCAGTACTTTGCCTGCTTCCACATGTTGTTCCTCTTGACCTTGAGGTGATTTAAAAGCATTCACAATGATATCGTATTTATTTACGTCATTAGCTTGTATATCGAAAATGTTTTTTTTTATCACTTCTACTTGGCTATTACTTATTTTTTCTGCATTTCTAACGATTGCCGTTACTTCATGCTCTCTGGCTACTGCTTCATCCAAAATGAATTGACCTGCTTTTCCACTTGCCCCAATAATGCCTATTTTCATAATAAAAATACCTCCTTGTTGTAATTAAGTTGATTACATGTAATCATTATAGTTACAGGTATCTTTTTTGTCAATTCTCACCTTTTTCCTTTTCTTGTGATTGCGGTATAATAATATTCACTATGATTCTTCCTTTTAAAGAAAGGTGATAAACATGACCATAAGCAGTCGATTTGCTGTGGGAATTCATATATTAACATTACTTGAATTGAATAAAGAGATTAATACCTCTGAAACAATAGCAGGCAGTGTTAATACAAATCCAGCCGTCATTCGCAAAATTATCGGGATGCTGAAGAAAGTCGATCTCGTTGAAGTCCACCCTGGGAAAGCTGGGGCTAAACTTAAAAAGGGCTTAGCAGACATTACTCTACTTGACGTCTATCAAGCCGTTGAAGTCGTTTCGGAAAATGAATTATTCAGTCTCCATGAACACCCGAACCCTGATTGTTTTGTAGGGAGAAATATTCAACAAACGATAGAGCCTATTTTTATCTCAGCACAGCTTGCCATGGAAAAGGTTCTTTTAAATGTGACGCTTGAAGATGTTGTAAGGGAAATTGATAATAAATAGAAGGCGCCCCGAGGTCCATTTTCGGGCGCTTTCTATCTGTTAAAGGAACGACTATCTCGTGTTATAATATCATTATTTTCACTATTACAAATTTACTAGGGGCGGAGCAAATGAAGTGGAAAAACTTTGGCTTAAAAGGAAAAATGATCGCTTTAATTAGCTTACTCATTTTGCTTGTATTTTTGATTTTTACTATTTATTTATTTCGCTACCTCTCCGATATGGTAGAAGAACAAACTGGACAAAAAGCATTAAGCTTAGCACATACAGTTGCCAATATACCTGAAATTCAGGATGCCTTTGAGCTAAGTAATCCCGCTTCTACTATTCAGAAAATCGTTACACCTATTCAAGAGGCATCAGGAGCTGAGTTTATTGTTGTTGGCAATAGAGAGGGCATTAGATATTCTCACCCTAACCCTGATTTTATTGGGAAGAAAATGGTTGGCGGCGATAATAAACGGGCGATTTTGAACGGTGAATCTTATCAATCTAAAAAAGAGGGAACATTGGGATTATCTATTCGAGGGAAAGTACCGATTAAAAAGGATGGGGAAATCATTGGTGTCGTTTCCGTTGGTTTTCTTAACGGAAATATTCAGGAAATTATTCAAGATAAAAGCAAACCACTATTCGTTGCACTCCTATTAGCGATTTTATTAGGTATGGCTGGGGCCGCTTTAATTACTAACTATATAAAAAGAATATTATTTCATATGGAGCCGGAGCAGATCTCTCAATTATATTATCAAAATAAAGCGATTCTACAGTCCACACATGAAGGAATGATCGCTGTTGATCATTTAGGACACATCACTGCCGTTAATAAGAATGCGAGAGAGATCATCGGGACAGATGCCGAAGAGAGCGAATTTATAGGACGCGAGATTCGCGCATTACTGCCAGTTCCTCAGCAGATAACAGGACTTATTCGTGATCAAGAATTAATATTAGGTGAGACGATTATTCTCCTAAACGGAGTCTCCCTTCAAGGAGAACAGCCTGGGGCCGTTTATACCTTTAGGAAAAAAACAGAGTTAGCAGGCGTAGTCAAAGAATTGAGTCGAATTAAACAATATGCTCATGCACAAAGGGCATTTACCCATGAATTTTCTAACAAAATGCATATCATTCTTGGACTATTACAAAATAATGAAACGCAAAAAGCGATGTCCTTTATTCGTAAAGAAAATCATTCGCAAATGACCCGTTTAAATTTTTTAACGAAAAGGATTGCTGATCCCCTATTGCAAGCATTATTACAAGGTAAGTACAATCAGGCAAATGAGTGGGGCATCGAGATGACTATCCATGAAGAGAGTAGAATGATGATATCATTTTCGCTAGAAAGACAGAATGCTATTTTAACAGCACTAGGGAATATTATTGAAAATGCCTTAGAAGCTGTAAGAGGCCAAAAAAATGGCGTGCGCGAAGTAAGTATTTATTTTACAGATATCGGAAATGATTGTGTTTTCGAGGTTCAAGATTCAGGTACTGGCATTGAAGACAAGTTGCTGGAGAAAATCTTTGATCAAGGATTTACGATGAAAGAAGGCGACTATCGTGGAGTAGGCTTAGCTATTTCTAAAAAAATGATTAACGACGTAGACGGCGAGATTCTTGTAGAAAGTGGGGAAAATAGTGGAACGAGTTTTATCATTATTTTACCAAAGAAGGGAGAAGAGTAAGGATGGAAAAATACCACGTATTCATCATTGAAGATGATTTCCGAGTAGCAGATATTAACAAAAGTTATATTGAGCAAAATCATCAATTCTCCGTTAAAGAGGTTGCTCGAAGCGCTGCAGATGCACTATTTTATTTAGAAAAGAATGCTCATGAAATTGATGTTATTTTTCTAGATATATATATTCCTGATGTGGAGGGTATGTCATTACTTTGGAAAATACGTTCGCTTTATCCATCCATTGATATCATTATTATTAGTGCTGAAAAACAAGCCCACTCTGTTAGAATCGCATTAAGAGCAGGGGTATTTGATTATGTAGTGAAACCCGTTAGTATGGATCGACTCCTCCAAAGTTTAAATCGCTATGAACGTTTTAGACAACTATGGACAGATGAGCAATTAGATCAAGAACAAGTGGATGAACTAACAAACGTATTTCATATTCATCCTACCCCTGTGGAAGAAGAGCAATTACTCCCAAAGGGCATTGATGCAATTACGCTAGAAAAGATTTTACACTTGTTTGAAGGGTTAGTAGAAGAAGGTTTAACAGCAGTTGAATTAAGTGAGCAAACTGGTATAAGTCGCTCAACCTCTCGTAGATATTTAGAATATCTCGTATCTATGAATCGGGTAGAGACGAGACTCATTTACGGTAGTGTCGGTCGACCACAAAGAAAGTACGTGATCTGTTCATGAAACTTATGAACAAAATAGATAAGAAAGAATAATATTCAGATTATGAACAAAATATTCTTTCTTTTTTCTCCTCGTGTTATTTTCATACTAATCTTATTTTTATGATATTTGAAAACGCATTCATCAATGAATGAACGAAGAGGGGAAGGAAAAAATTGAGTTTGAGTTTAATAGGTATTATTACAATTATAATTATTGTCGCTTTACTGATTAGTGGAAAAGTCAGTCCGATTGTTGCGATGGTGATTCCACCAATTATCGGCGCTATGCTTGCAGGATATAGTTTTGCTGAGGTTGGGGGATTTTTTGAAAGCGGTATAAGTTCTGTTATTAACGTCGCAGTCATGTTTATGTTTGCTATTATTTTCTTTGGTATATTACAAGATGTTGGCCTATTTGATCCGTTAATTAATAAGCTTGTTTCCTTTTCAAATGGAAATATTATCGCTGTAACGGTCGGTACTGTATTGGTAGCAACAGTTGCTCACTTAGATGGCTCTGGTGCATCAACATTTTTATTAACCATTCCTGCACTATTACCTCTGTACAAACGATTAAAAATGAATCCTTACCTATTACTTCTGTTAATTGCGGGAAGTGCAGGGATTGTCAATATGATTCCTTGGGCCGGCCCTTTGGGAAGAACAGCGTCGGTATTAGAAATGGATGTAACGGAGCTTTGGCAACCGCTTATTCCTATCCAACTTATTGGATTTGTATTAATACTCTCATTGGCCGTTTATATGGGTATAAGGGAGAAGAAACGTATTACAAAAATGTATGGTTCCTTAGAAGCAGCTGCTGCGATTGAAGTTGCTGAAGACTTCCATGATCAAGAAGCAGAAAAGGCAGCAGCAAATCACCTCGCTAGACCCAAGCTAATTTGGGTGAATGCAATCTTAGCCCTGCTCGTCTTAGGGGTTCTTGTATCAGGTATTATCCCTGCAGGACTGGCCTTTTTAATTGGTGTTAGTATCATCTTACCTATTAACTTTAGAACAGTCGATGAGCAAATGGCGAGAGTTAAAGCTCATGCACCAGGAGCAATGACAATGGCATCCATTATCATCGCAGCAGGTCTATTTTTAGGTGTCCTCAATGGAACCGGTATGTTAACAGCTATCGCTGAGGATGCAGCTAGTATTTTACCTGCCTTTATTGGCCCATTTGTCCATATTATCGTTGGAATACTTGGTGTTCCTTTTGATCTAGTGTTGAGTACTGATGCGTATTACTTTGCTTTATTACCAGTAGTTGATCAAATTGCATCCACATACGGAGTCGCCTCTTTATCAACGGCTTATGCTATGATTATTGGTAATATTGTTGGTACCTTTGTCAGTCCACTTGCTCCAGCTGTTTGGCTTGCCCTAGGTCTTGCTGGTCTTGAGATGGGCAAACATTTACGCTATTCTCTCTTCTGGCTTTGGGGACTAAGTATTGTGCTCGTTCTGACTGCTGTAGTCATTGGTGTGATATAAATATGATTCGTTCGCTACTAATCTACAAGTTCTACTTGTTTGTTGGTAGCGATTTTCTAATTAAATGACTAAGCTTTGATCTGTTTTCAATGCATCCAACCATTTTATCGTCAACAGTTTTGGCAATGGACATTGATGAAACTGGACAAATTTATCGCATTTATAACGAATCTGAGCTAGTTGATTCTCATATACTCGCGCTGTGGTCATTTCTCCATAAACCTCTTTTCTGTTATTAGTCGTGATTCTCGCTTTTGCGCTACTTATCTTTTCCTTTCTTCTTTTTTTAGTCTGGATTTCTGCTTTTACGCTACTTATCTTCTCCTCTCTTCTTTTATTAGTCGCGATTCTCAATTTTGTGCTACTTATCTTTTCCTTTCTTCTTTTTTTAGTCTGGATTTCTGCTTTTACGCTACTTATCTTCTCCTCTCTTCTTTTATTAGTCGCGATTCTCGCTTTTGTGCTACTTATCTTTTCCTTTCTTCTTTTTTTAGTCTGGATTTCTACTTTTACGCTACTTATCTTCTCCTTTCTTCTTTTTTTAGTCTGGATTTCTACTTTTACGCTACTTATCTTCTCCTTTCTTCTTTTTTTAGTCTGGATTTCTACTTTTACGCTACTTATCTTCTCCTTTCTTCTTTTTTTAGTCTGGATTTCTACTTTTACGCTACTTATCTTCTCCTTTCTTCTTTTATTAGTCGCGATTCTCAATTTTGCACTACTTATCTTTTCCTTTCTTCTTTTTTTAGTCTGGATTTCTGCTTTTACGCTACTTATCTTCTCCTCTCTTCTTTTATTAGTCGCGATTCTCAATTTTGCGCTACTTATCTTTCCCTCTCTTCTTTTTTTAGTCGCGATTCTCGCTTTTGCGCTACTTATCTTTTCCTCTCTTCTTTTTTTAGTCGCGATTCTCAATTTTGCGCTACTTATCTTTTCCTTTCTTCTTTTTTTAGTCGCGGTTCTCGCTTTTGCGCTACTTATCTTCTCCTTTCTTCTTTTTTAGTCGCGGTTCTCGCTTTTGTGCTACTTATCTTAGGAAAAAACGATGTTTAGACGATATTATATTATTTTCTATTTGAAAGAGTCCGAGGGTGAAATGATAGTAAAAATCACTTTCACATCTAATAATTCTTTTTTTCAATTCCATTTATCATCTATCTTTTATTGTTTCTTTTATCCATTTTTAGTACAATTAAGAAAAATCTTACTATTAATCTAGCAGAGGACGTGATGTGCATGAAACCTCAAATCACTGTGATTACACTAGGAGTCGATGATTTAGAGAAGGCTGTTTATTTTTATCATCATGGTCTTGGATTTCCGACAGATGGAATTGCTGGTACAGAATATGAACATGGTGCTGTCGCTTTCTTTGACTTACAATCAGGTTTGAAAATGGCATTGTGGAAACGGGAGGATTTGGCTCATGATGCTCAAATTCAGCAGGGGCCAGCTAGTGCCACGGAATGTTCACTTGGTCACAATGTGAATAGTAAGGAAGAAGTAAATACAATCATGCAGCGTGCAAAAGAAGCAGGTGCGACGATTACAAAGGAAGCGCATGAGACTTTTTGGGGCGGATATGCTGGATATTTTCAAGATCCGGATGGACATCTTTGGGAAGTTGTATGGAATCCAGCTTGGTCTTAATTCATATTGAGGGATGAAGAAATGAAATGGATAACTGTATTAAATAGTCTGACACTCATATTATTCACCGTTCTTTTCTTTGCTGATTATTTTCCTAAAAGTATAGTAGCAGAGACAATACCACAAGGCATCTTACTCCTTTTGTTAATTGGCATCCTAATTGGGAAGGGGTATCTTGTCAAACATGCCTACAGTCTGAAAGATCAAATCATTTCCTTTCTTTATATAATCTTTTTAATGAGTCTATTCACTTTTCTAGGGGGGAAATCTCAAATTGGCTTTTCTTTTGATGGTTATCTCTTCTGGTTTTCAAGCATTATTGCCTCCATCAATATATATAAAGAGTGGAAAGAGATGAAACAGGAGGAGGTTATAACAGCTAACTAGAAACGCCATGCTTATTTGTGCCGTTTTTGTTCTTCCTTCTTTTCGAATTTGATCACAGCTTGTCCAATTGTTACTAATAGCAACAATACCCCTACACCTATGACTAAATAGAGAATCGTAAACCCATTCATTACTTATTGTTGGGATCCGGAACTAGACCTGAATTCACACTGGAAGGAATGAGACTGACAAATGAATAAAAAAAGAATCAATCCAATTCCACCCTCTGTGATAAAACATCGTACCAGAAAGAAGAATAAATAGCAGCGTTGAATTGCTCGATACACTGCCGAAAGCAGTCGACCAATTGTAATAACTAAGGAAATCACCCACTCTTGCCTTTTCTCCTATTGATTTCCTTATTTGTTTGTATCAACATTCATTTTCATACTCTTTACCTACTAGTCATAAGGAGTGAAATACAGATGAAAGAAAAATTCAAAATTGCTATCATCTTAATTATGGTTGCCTCACTTGTTTCCTCTTTTGTACTCTTCTTTATCGGATATTACTTTGTCGGTTTTTTTGTTGGAGGGTTATTCATATGCATCGCTAGTATTGTGGGTCAATATGCGAACCAAACAAGTGGGATGTATGTGCAAAAACACAATAGAAGAGACCTATAACGTTACCGCTCAAATATTTGCATACGCTTTTTCTCTATTTCCTGTAGTTTTTTCTGCATGACATCTTTTTCACCTCTAATTTGATGAAGCACTGCCTGCACTTTTCTTTTTGTTTTCTCTGTCTCGTCGTAGCTATCATTGATTTTTCCATGAACGACCCAATCAACAATAATACCATCGAAGAAATAATCAGCAAAGGTTAACAGATTACCGATCTCATGTTGAGAGGAAAAATGATTGTCTATATCCAAAAGCTCTTCTTGGAACTGTCTTAACAACCGTTGTGCAATATGAATCGCTGATTTCGCCTGATCTAAATGGCTATGCTTCATCGCAGTAGAAAGGGCTCCGCCACCGAACATATCAAAAGTGGACCAACTTTTTGACGAAGAGAGTGAATCTAAAGCTTGATCAAATGCTCTTACGGTCCTGCTACCAACTTCAATCGCTTCTTCAAATTCCTTTAAATTCGCGTGCACTTCCGCTTCTTCATTTGCCAAATCAAATAATCGCTTACTTCCCATCTCATCATGAGAATGAATCATTCTCTCTTTTTCTTTTAATAATGACTTATATTGCACATCTGCATCTGCTACTTCTTGCCACTTCCCTTTATATTCAATAAGCTCTGCATTCATATCATCAATCGCTTCAATCGCTTCAGTATATTTCAATTTTGCCGCTAACACCTCTTGTTGTTCTTTATCTAACTTCTCGAGCTTCTGCCCTGTAATCGTATAGAAAATGTTTGTTAAACTAAATCCTTCTAGCTTTTTCACATCTTCTTTTTCTTTTTCTAACTGAATTTGTAATTGTTCCTTCTTCAGGCCCTCTTCTCGTAAGTGGTCTGTCAGACGTTCTATATGCATTTCGTATTTTTGTTTCTTTCTTTGATTATCCTTCGTTATAGCTAAACGCTCATTAATATTTTGAAACATTGCCATCCCCCTTGAAAAGGTTCTAATGATATCTTTACGTTTTAAATGGAATAAAGTTTCATTTTTTAAAACGATCTCCTGTGTTTGCATAAATGATGGTAAAAAGAAGAATGGCTACAAATAGAACCATACCTAGTATATAGAGCCAAGTTAATTTCAATAGATCACTTAATGCCCATAATAGGATGCTTAAACAGATACCATAGATCACCTTGCTCATGAATTTACACAAAGCAACCCGATTGTATTTAGCTTTCTCACTATCCGACATTGTATTAAAACCCGCAATTAACCATGCACCTTTTCCTTTTGATAGAGCAATAGCGAAAATAAGGAATGGGATAAGGATGATGATATAAATGATGAAACTTGTCATCATTGACTCTCCTTTTTATTTTTAGTATAAATCTTCAGTCAAAAGTTAACTAATTACTGATTTAATGAAAAAGAGAAAGGATTAAACGATCGACGAACGGCACTCATTTTATTAGATGGGTGCCTCTCGACGAGCTGAATTCACCTGAAGTTCATTTAACTATGGGAATTTCTCTTATTACATCAATCTCGTAAAAACAACCATTGTCCCAGGAATTGCGATAATCATTGTACTGAAAAGGACAATTAATACTTGGTTCGCGCTCAATTGCCACATACCTAAAGACCCTTGTCCAGTAATTAAGAATAATATCAAAATAACAACAAACAAAATAAAATAATTCGCAGTCATTGCCTTACCAATAATTGCTTTCGCTCGTTCATCCCTAGGAAAAATATGCGGAGATAAATATGCAAAGAAAAGTTGACTCACACCCAATGCCAAGATCATGACAGAATCAACAAACTCCCCTCGAATAAAATCTTCATAAGAGAAATAAATACCTAAAATAGTTAATAACACACCTAAACTTAAGTACAGATAACGATTTTCTTTCGCTTTACCTACCACCTGCGCCACTTCCTTTCAAAACAAAACAATCTAGATAATCTTGTATTTGTTTAGCCATATTAAATGTTAAGTTTACTTTACAATATTTGATTATGCAGAGCAAGGTACAATTGATTGTTTTGTGTACTCGTTACACCGTTATAATGAAATCTCGGTGAGCACAGAACCCCTATTTTTGCGGGAATGGAATGAATTAAATGGATGAAGATATTGTGAGTGGTTTTATCGTGCCGGTCGCTTCACCTCAGTGAACCTGGACTTACTTTAGGCTAGGGGTTTTGGCAGATAACCTTCCTTTTCTAATGTGATTTACTGCTTTCACGCAAAAGAACAAATGCATCTATTGATGTATTGCGCGTATTTTGGTTTTTCACGTAATTGTGCTCAGACCTCCTTTCGCTTTTGCGCGTATTCGAGCTTTTCGCGCAATTCCGCTCGGGCTTCCTTCCACTTTTGCGCGCATTTTGGTTTTGCGCGCAATTCTGCTCGGACACCCTTTCGCTTTTGTGCGTATTCGGGCTTTTCGCGCAATTCTGCTCGGGCTTCCTTCCGCTTTTGCGCGTATTTTGGTTTTGCGCGCAATTCTGTCCGGACTTCCTTCCGCTTTTGCGCGTATTTTGGCTTTGCGCGCAATTCTGCCCGGACTTCCTTCCGCTTTTGCGCGTATTTTGGCTTTTCGCGTAATTCTGCTCGAATTTCCTTCCGCTTTTGCGCGTATTTTGGCTTTGCGCGCAATTCTGCCCGGACTTCCTTCCGCTTTTGCGCGTATTTTGGTTTTGCGCGCAATTCTGCTCGAATTCCCTTTCGCTTTTGCGCGTATTTGAGCTTTTCGCGCAATTCTGCTCGAACACCCTTTCGCTTTTGCGCGTATTCGAGCTTTTCGCGCAATTCTGCTCGAACACCCTTTCGCTTTTGCGCGTATTTGAGCTTTTCGCGCAATTCTGCTTGCCAATCGATCATGTTTTGCGCGCTAGTAGGATTCACGCTCAAAAGGTCTTGGAGATGGCTAATGAAGTTGTAGTTATATAAATATTCGACCTAACACCTAACTTTATTTACACATTCTTAAGTAATTGAAGATGGTAACTTGATAGCTTGACTTTCGACTTTAATAGATTTTGTCTTTCTTGATGTGATTTAGTAGAACCTTTCATTATCAGATACGCTGTTGAAACTAATTAAGTACGAAGCAAAAGAATAATTATTTTTCTTATTTCATTATTTTTTTATTGAAAAACAATAAATAACCTGTTAAAGTAACATTAACAAAATTCGGAGGTATCCATTCATGTTTTTTTCCATACAACAGCTCGTACGATTTGGTTGGTCACAGGCGTTATCTTGTATTTTTCCAGTTGTTATTTTTGCATCATTGGCAATTACGCAGATCATCCCCCTCCCTCTATTACCAAGATATGATTGGCTCCTGCTCATTTGTATAGTGACTCAGTGGTTAATGATTCGTTCTGGACTTGAAACGAAAGATGAGTTGAAAGTCATCACTCTTTTTCATATCATTGGGTTGGCATTGGAGATCTTCAAAGTACATATGGGGTCATGGGCTTATCCAGAGGAAGCTTACTCGAAGGTTTTCGGGGTTCCCTTGTATAGTGGCTTTATGTATGCAAGTGTGGCGAGTTATTTATGTCAGGCTTGGCGAAGACTAGATGTCAAATTAATCAAATGGCCACCTTTTATATTGTCAGTACCACTCGCTACAGCTATCTATTTAAACTTTTTCACTCATCATTTCTGGATTGATATACGTTGGTGGTTAGGCGCGGCTGTAATAGTTGTATTCTTCAGGACTTCGGTAGCGTATAAAGTTGGTCAAAAGTTTTACCATATGCCACTGGCCCTCTCGTTTGTACTCATCGGCTTCTTTATTTGGATTGCTGAAAATATAGCCACTTACTTTGGGGCGTGGCAATATCCAAACCAAACAGATGCATGGAGTTTGGTTCATTTAGGAAAAGTAAGTTCATGGCTCTTACTTGTTATCGTGAGTTTTCTGATTGTCGCTACTTTGAAAAGAGTGAAGGAAAAGCAACCTACCATCCGATTAAAAGTGGATGATTATGAATCACTTCACTCTAACAGATTAGGAGAAAACTAAAAATAGTTGCTCACACTTCTTAATCATTTTGTTTTCACTTGTGTGGGCATTCCCTGTTTGCCCACACTTCCTGCTCATTTTGTACCCTCTTGTGTGGGCATTCCCAATTTGCCATACTTCTTGCTCATTTGGTACCCTCTCGTGTGGCTATTACCTATTCATCATACTTACTGCTAATTTCGACTCATATTGTGTGCTCACTCCCATTCCCCTTGATCAGTCTACCCGCTTGGCTTTATCTCTCTTTACCTCTTGACTTATTTTATTTTGCCAACCTCCCTTTTTAGAACCCGCTGGTACCACGAAAAAGCACGAACAAAAAATTGCTCGTGCCTCCAATTTATCTAGATAAAAATCCTTTAGAGATTGTTTTAAAGATCTCCATACCTGACATAGCCCCGTAGCTGGCCTTTGTGTTTTTGGTTGGCGAGAGTGGTGTAATGAACGGGTGGTTAGATTTGATTAGTAGTGGACGGTCGAGTACAATTAGTTCTCCTGCTTCTACTCCCTTTTGTACCTCTACTGTATGGTCGAGTTTCATCCCGGTATCCAACTGTCTTCGTTCGACATAACCTCCAGCACCAAGGATATAACTCACTTGTTTTTTATCTGTGTGTTTAATCGTTTTTACCGGAACGGTCGTTGCTCCCTGTACTTCATTGGTAACGATTTTTACGTTGACATGCTGGCCAAAAACGCTTGTTCCATCTTCTGGCTCGGTTAATTGTACCGTATACAAGTAGCTATTCTCCTTGCCAATCTCTGGTGTTTCTTCTGGATATACGGAAACGGTATCAATAGTCCCTTCTAATTGCTTATTACTATTTTCATAAGTAATCAGGACCTTCATGCCCGGTAAGATTTGTTGCACTTCATCCTCTGTTAATTCCCCTTCGATTTTTTGCTCGTTAGAGATGATTGTGAGAATGGGATTTTCAAGCGTATGCTTCAATTCCTTTACCGTTCCTGAAATCATGCTTTCTGCAGTGAGTTCTATCATGCTTGAGTCAGCTGCGGTTAACATTTCTTCGTATTTCTCGATTTCGCTTTCCAACTTACTTTTATCCAATTCTTTATTCTCTATATCGCGAGCGATCGATTGTTGTATATACGCTGTGCTATCAAATGGCTCTACTTGTACAATAATTGAATCATCATTTGGGGTCTGCAATTGCTGATTCTGACTCGTTCCTGTTGACGAAGCTGGCATTGTGTTCGATGTGGCAAGTAACTGTTCCATCTGAGAAATATGCTGATCTAAACTCGCCACTTCCTGATTGAGACGATCGATTTCCATTTGAAAAGCACTCTTTGTTTCATTAATATTTTGTGGGGAATATTCAAGTACGGCTGTGCCTGGTTCTACTGCCTGACCTTTCTCCACAAGAAAGCCCTGAAAACTTCCTTTATCTTGATCGTGGTAGAAAAACTGCTCTTCCTTTGGCATAAACATACCAGCAACAGGTAGCGTTTCTATTAAATCCTGTTCGTTGGCAACGGTCCATTTTGAAATATAGTTTACGCGGTTAATCTCTTTTTCACTTGTAAATATAAGTGTGATATTCAAAGCAATGAACAACGTAATCACTGCTGCTATCAAAAGCTTCCATTTCAGCTTCATGAGAGAACCCCTTCTTAAATAATATTTTCGAATTTAATGTATGAAAGTAAGGATGATATAACGGCAACAAATAAATAAAAACCTATTAAAGTCCAAATAATAAAACGTGGGGACCGCTCAGATAAGTGGCGATAATACTTATATGTAAGAATGATAGCCCATACTTTGAATAACGTAATATTGGCTAGTAAGAATATAATGAGCTCAATCGAAGTAAACGTTTGGGCGATAATTCCTAGTGAAAATATATTCGATTCAGCACTGATTCCTAAAAACAAATGTACTGGAATGAAAACTAATTTTTCTATTAAAAATATCATCGTAATAATCAGTTGCACAAATAGTAATTTACGATAATCTACTTCTAATATGGTCCAAAAAAAGAGCGAAGGGATAAAGATAGCTAATAATATCCAGATGAGTCCCCATGTTACCTGTCCCGCAGCAAAAAGAGTTTGATAGGCTTCATATCCACTCCTCGTTAAATCTGGCAATGATCTTGAAACATACTCACTACCTATACCGAAAAAAGCTGAAATGCCCGCAATAATGATACTCGCTAAAGTAATCCAAACAACCGGTTTCCATAAACCGACAACTTCCTCCTCTTTTCCTAATTGATATGCGACAAATTGCGGCTGTTTCAATCCACGGAAAAGAGGTACTCGTTCACTCATACTATGTCCCCCAAGCCAAAAATTTCTAGTCTATTTATATTGTAACTGAAAAATCATATATTTGAATAGTTTAAAGGTACCATTAAGGCACGAAAAACCCTTTTATGTCAAGGTTCGACACGATTCGTCATCTATCGTTCTTTTTACATAAATAGACCGATTAAGAAATGGATATTTTCGTTTGTATTAAAGGGTATTTTTTTACGAAAGCCATTCTTTCCATAATCCTGCGGGCGGCTTCAACCTTTGCCTAGAAAATGGTATAATGGAGGAATGCTAAAAAGGTACAAAAATTGATGTGAATGGAGTGAAGGCTATGGATAATGGGATTCCTGAGCGTTTTTTAGAGCCGTTAGAGGATATGGCACGCAAAGTGAAGGAAGAGCTAGACGCACACGCAGCTACTGATCAAGCACTTGTGCAAAAAGGGTTAATTCTATACCGTCAAGGGCTCGTGAAGCAGATTCGCTATGAGTCACACTCCATCACAGCAGCTGTATTAGATGTAAACCGAGTCCAAGTGTCCCTTAATATAGAAGATTATCACATAAGTCGTTGTTCTTGTCCTGCGGAAGGTACTTGTAGACATATGATGGCGGTATTCTTTTATTTGTTAGCGAAAAATAACAGTGTTTCTAATTGGATAGAGAGTTGGCGTGCCCCCATTAAGGAACGGAAGACCTTAGCTGACCTTGGCTTGAAGCGCGCACGTGACCTTATGCAAACGAATCCAACAAAACAACCTGATTATGATAATTGGATTCGTACCTTTACAGAGAATTTCCAGCAAATTATGTATCAATCTGGACAATATCCAAAGCCATACGTCGTTTCTGATTTATTTTATATATATTTACGAAAAATAAATGCCTATGCCCCTATAAAAAAAGAATGGAAATTGCTATACCAATTAATTGGTAGCATGCATACATTTCTGCTACTCGAACAATTTGCTAATGAATGTAAACATAGTGAAAAGGAGATAGAACGCCATTATCTCCACCTTTTTCAAGACTTAATGGAAGAGTCCTCTGTCATGATGGAAAGACTTTCCCAGCAAACAGTCCCATTTGCCTTTGATCCATTTATCGAACGGTTAAGAAATGAAGCAACAGCCTTAATAGACCATCGTTCTGAGATTGTTCAATTTGAAAGAATTCAACTATACCGTAGACTTTGGACACAATTTTTCAAACAAAAGAGTTGGCGTGAAGAAGAGTTAGAGAAACTACGTACACTATATGAAACTGATGCCTCGCTATCATGTATTATCGGCATGGCTCATTTACATTTTTTACTACATGATGATCAAAAAGTGTTTCAATTGATCGATGAGGGCGATTATGATTATACACCTTATTTCTTTTATTGGATATATCAACTAAATGCTCAAAAAGAATGGAAACGTGCAGAACAATATATCGAAACACTTCTTCCTTATGCAATTAAATATTTAGAGGAAGAAGATGATTTTCATAAATGCTCAGACCTCGTAAAAATGGTTTTAGAGGTCATTACACCTTATTGCCAACAAACAAAACGGAATGACTTATACGAAAAAGTTTTAACTGAAACTTTACCTTATAGCTTTTATTATTACGATGATTTCTTATATGAATATGAACAATGGGAGAAATGGGTGGATCTCCAAGCACTGCTCAGCATCCGACTCACTGACATTTCACAAGAGCGGCTAGAGCGTCTTGAAAAAGCAGAGCCCACATTGCTACTTCCCTTATACCATCAAGCAATCCAACACGATATCCATTTAAAAAGTCGTGAGCAATACCGTCAAGCAGTGAAGAAAATGCAAAAACTTCGTTCACTTTATGAAAAATTATCATTGGCTAGTGAATGGGAACAATTCCTAGAGGAGCTGTTAGAAAGTACAAAACGACTACGTGCTTTTCAGGAAGAATGTAAAAGAGGGAAACTAATTCATGCTTAAAACGAGGATGATCTCCATACAAATAAATATGATTAAAGCGGATGCCTTTTTCATTTTCGCTAAAGATGATAAGGAAAGAACGATACCTCCTGTTGACTGGAAGCCCATGCTTTTTTACTCTCATCGCGAAAGCTTCTTTGGCACGATGATTAATGAAAAAACTATCGAGGGTATCAGTGGCTTTCTTTTAGATAGTTGGGAGATTGTTACATTATTTTCTAACGAGCAGTTTAATCGTTTTATTCATTGGAAATGGGATGAAACAGCAGAGATTCTACTAGCTGCTGCTCCTATCCTCAAAGATTGCATCGATGAGCGTCAATGGATGCCCGATTTTGATGCTTGGGAAAGTGACCACTTTCGCTGGGCATTGCCAGCTGACGTCATTAATGAATTTCACCCTGATTTTTGGGAACAGTCATTGTTAGGTGAACCAATCAAACCGATGATTCAGCAGCTTTTCCATCATGCCCTTGACCATTATTTACAAAAAAACAAGCAGGCGAAAGCGGCGTTCGGAGAGAAGCTACTTGCTTTACGCAACGAGCATCTCTCTGCAAGAGCATTAGCTGCGTATTTTGATGAAGAAAAGTGGCAGGAATGGATAGGGATAAAAGAAATTCTTACACCATTTTCACTCGGGATTAAACTTGAGGAGCCAGCAGAAGATGACCTCACATGGTCCCTTTCGGTATTTTTAAGAGGAAAAGAAAATCCAGATCTTTTTGTTGATTACAAAGATGAAGGGAATTATCCTCCTGGTTGGCTCGATTATGAGAGGGAAGTAGACAAGGAAATGATCCGTATTCTCGAGATGTTTCCATGGTTAGAAGGAAAGAAACAACAATTGACCACTCAACTTACAGAGGAAGAAGCATGGTTATTCTTAACTGAAGCGAGTGAGACCTTACTTGCTCTTGACGTTGAAATCCTTCTTCCTTCTTGGTGGCAAGCAATGAAAAAGGCAAGCATGAATGTAAAGGCAAAGGTTAAAGCATCAAGCAGTCACAGGCCATCCTTTGTTGGATTGCAGGCTATGCTTGATTATGATTGGCGCTTCTCAATGAATGGTGTCGAACTATCTGAAGAAGAATTTCGGCAAATGGTTGAAGAAAAACGTCGCCTTATATATATTCGCGGCCGATGGATTAAGCTTGATCCCCATTTCGTAAAACATATTCAAAGTTTAATGAAGAAAGCCGAGCAAGAAGGACTTCATGTCCGGGATTTAATCGAACAAGAATTGCTTGGTGGGGAAAATGATGAAGATCAAGCACAAAGCCAGCGGGCATTCGCCAAAGTACAAATAGAATTAAATCGTCAATGGAGGAAAATGGTTAATCAACTACGGAATATTCATGATATCCCCATTGAACCTATTCCAGCTGGATTGGCAGGCGACTTACGGCCCTATCAAAAACTCGGCATGAGCTGGTTATTATTTTTACGTTCGTTTAAATTTGGTGCCATCCTTGCTGATGATATGGGACTTGGAAAAACGATCCAATTAATTTCATATATACTGGCTGTAAAAGAGCAAGAGGACGGAAATCATACACAACCTGCCCTTATTGTCTGTCCTACTTCTGTTTTAGGAAATTGGCAAAAGGAATTTGAAAAGTTTGCTCCTGATTTAAATGTTTATCTTCATTACGGTTCTTATCGTGCCAAAGGGAAAGTATTAGAAAAAGCAGTGAAGGAAGCAGATGTTGTGCTTACTTCGTATGGGTTAACTCACTTAGATATTGATAGCCTAAAGGAAATCGAATGGAGTTCTGTAAGTATTGATGAAGCACAGAATATTAAAAATGCCCAAACAAAGCAATCGCAAGCCGTCAGGCAATTACAGGGAACGCATCATATCGCCTTAACAGGAACACCCATGGAGAACCGTCTCTCTGAGCTTTGGTCCATTTTTGACTTTACCAACCATGGTTACCTTGGTAGTCTAGGTGCTTTTCATAAACGCTTTGTTCTTCCGATTGAAAAAGACCAGGATGAGGAAAAAGTTAAACAACTGCAAGCATATATTCGTCCCTTCCTTTTACGTAGAACGAAGAAAGATGAAGAAGTGGCGTTAAATCTGCCCGACAAGCTCGAACAGAAGGAATATTGTCCACTCACTTCAGAACAGGCTGCTCTTTATGAGCAATTAGTGCAAGATACATTTGCGCAGATTGAAAAGCTAACTGGTTTTGAAAGAAAGGGACTTATCTTACAGTTACTTAGTCGCCTAAAGCAATTATGTAATCACCCAGCTCTCTATTTAAAGGAAAAAGTCGAAAATCATGCATTAATTTCCCGCTCTTCAAAATTAGAGAAACTTGATGAATTAATTGCTGCTGTCCACGAGCAAGGAGAAAGCTGCTTAGTGTTTACGCAATACATCGAGATGGGGCATATGATTCAACAACTGCTTGAGAAGAAATATGGCTTTGAAGTCCCTTTTTTGAATGGCAGTGTGCCTAAAGGGAATCGTGATATCATGATTGAACGTTTCCAAAACAAGGAGTTCCCGGTCTTTCTTTTATCATTAAAAGCTGGTGGAACGGGGCTAAACCTTACCGCTGCAAACCACGTCATTCATTATGACCGCTGGTGGAATCCTGCTGTTGAAAATCAAGCGACTGACCGCGCTTATCGAATTGGGCAGAAACGATTTGTCCATGTCCATAAGTTAATATGCACAGGAACATTAGAAGAAAAAATTGACCGCATGCTTGATCAGAAGCAATCACTTAATGAACAAATTATTCAAAGTGAAGCCTGGTTAACAGAATTATCTACAGATGAGTTACGCGATTTGATCTTGCTGTCATAGTGTGTTGAAGAAGCTGCCTTATTCGGGCAGCTTCTTCTTTTTAAGCCTTTAATTCCTGCTTATCTTTCTTATGATTACTTAAGAAGATAACCGCTTCGTTACACATAAATAGCGTTTGCTTCAATAACGGATCATTGATGGGAGTAATTCGTTGGATGGATGTGTGTTGTTGGAAGGAAACACGGTGGAAATCTTTAGAGGTTGGATTTGAGATTAATTGGAGGGCATCGTAAAAACTAAGCGGACATAGAACTTCTTTTCTTTGGTAGACAAGAGGTTTATTCATGACTTCACCTCCTCTTTATAGGTATTTATGACCATTTCGACAAAGTTTGCTGAATATCCTTTTGGAAAATGGTTGTTTTTCTTTTTTAATTAGATGGCTGTTCGGATGGCCGTTCGCACATGTGATGGCATGTCTGTATGGGTTGTGTTACGCTCTCATTTTTGTTTTTGCTTCTGAGGGACTTGCTAAACCTATTTGCGAGGCGCTCATCTCTGGGTTTTCTTCTGAGGGACTCACAAATCTTATTTGCTACGCGCTCATTTTCATTTTTCCTTCTGAGTGACTCTCAAACACTATTTGCTAGGCGCTTATCTTTAGTTTCCCTTCTGAATGACTCACACATCCTATTTGCTACGCGCTCATCTCTCGGTTTCCTTCTGAGTGACTCTCAAACACTATTTGCTACGCGCTCATTTCTAATTTCCCTCCTGAGGGACTCACACATCCTATTTGCTACGCGCTCATCTCTAGTTTCCCTTCTGAGGGACTCACAAACTCTATTTGCTACGCGCTTATCACTAGTTTCCCTTCTGAGGGACTCACACATCCTATTTGCAAGGCGCTCATCTCTAGTTTCCCTTCTTAGGGACTCACACATCCTATTTGCTAGGCGCTCATCTCTAGTTTCCCTTCTTAGGGACTTTCAAACACTATTTGCTACTCCCTCATCTCTGGGTTTCCTTCTGAAGGACTCACAAACTCTATTTGCTACGCGCTCATCTCTGGGTTTCCTTCTGAGTGACTCACAAACTCTATTTGCTACGCGCTCATCTTTAGTTTTCCTTCTGAATGACTCACAAACACTATTTGCTACGCGCTTATCTCTAGTTTTCCTTCTGAAAGACTCTCAAACACTATTTGCTACGCGCTCATCTCTAGTTTCCCTTCTGAAAGACTCACAAAACACTATTTGCTACGCGCTCATCTCTAGTTTCCCTTCTGAGGGACTTGCTAACCCCACTGGCCCTTATTTTCATTTAACTACTGAATACCCCTTCACCCATTTCTAGTCTTTTCTATACGCAAATAAATAAGAGCCTAGCAATCTGCTAGACTCTTACGCTCATTTAGAACCCTATTTTACCACCAATCACAGGTTTTCCTGGTGCAATTGGATTTGTTGGTAGTGGATTCGGTGCTTTAATGCCACCTCCGCTACCTGGTAGTGTTGGTTTCACAACATTTCCAGGCTTTTCTGGAGAAATCGGGAATTGGTTGTTTGGTGTGTCTCCATTAGGTGCTTCTTCCCCTTCACCTAATTTGTATAATTCAACTGTTTGTACCGTTTTGTTGCCTGCAATGTCAGTTGCCTCGAACGTAAATTCATTCGCTCCGTCTTGTAATTCAAGCTCAATATCTGCCACAACATGTTCAAAGCTTCTCATTTCATAAGGTTCTTGGAATTCTTTGAAATAAATCTCATCGCCATCTAAATAAAGACGAATTTGATCAAAATTATCGGCTACTCTTACATCCACAACTGGATTTTCGGCATCATGTTCAATATATTCACTTTCAGGTAATCCAAGTACCTCAACCTCTGGTGCGGTTGCATCTACTAAAACTGTTCGTTTGAACTGGGCCACATTCCCTGCTGCATCGACTGCCTTAATGGCAAAGGAAGGTGCACCGTCTTCAGAATGAAGAATTGTATCAAAAGTATATTGTTTCTTCTCTTGATCATAAGTCAGTTCTACTTCCTCACTTGCAATAGTAAATTCACTAATCTCAGATTCATCAGTAATGGTACCAGTAAATTGAATATCATTTGTATTCACTGTACTTAAAGCTTCAGGAGTCGTTAAACGAACAGTTGGTGCCTTTTGATCGGCAGGTTTCACTTCTAGCTCCTTCGTTGTTACATTGCCCGCATAGTCAAATGCTTGTACGGTTACAGTCGAACCAACCTCTAATGGTTCTGAGAATGTATATTCCTTTGTATCCCCTGCAAGCGGTGTCTCTAATACAGACTCACCATCTATTAAAATATCAAGATAAGATACGCCAGAACCTTTTTCATGATCCGATGCATTAATCGTTAACTTTTTATTTCCCTCAGTCACTTTGAATGCCAATTCTGGTGCCACTGTATCAATGATAACCGGAATTTTTACTGACTGCCATTCAGCATCAGGGAAGTCAATGACAGATTTAATTTCAAAATAATACTTACCATCTGCAGCAAGTTTATTTTTGACTTTTCCATCCCATTTCCATGCTGAGTTAATTTTGTAATAACTACCTTGACCAGCGTCATAATAGTCTTTTCTCAGATCATTGTCTGTTCTCAACTTGCGCAATTGCTTACCATCTTCATCTAATACATTAAATACCACTTGATGGGCATTTCTCAAGAATGATAGGGCAGGAATGATGGCATCTTGCACACCATCTCCGTTTGGAGAAATTGCTACTTTATCTGCTTTATACGCATCAGCTATAGGGTCATAACCAAGATAATAGTAACTGTCGCCAGATTCATAAACAGCACCACCCATACCATAGAAGGATGATTCATCATACTTTAATCCATCTAATATTGGGGATTGATCCCATTCACCTTTGAATCCTACATATGGTACAGAAAGTTCTGGGTGAGTATCTGCTGAATCAGTTAATGTCACATACCCCTCTACAAAATAACCGTTCGGAAATACTTCATCAACATCAACTGGTGTTGTCCAATTACCCGTTTGGCTCGGTTCAACTACTTGTGCATCACTTACATCTGCTTGAACGGTAAACGTAACTGTTTCTCCTGCAGGAACAGTTATTTCAGCCGATTCTTGATTATCAACAGTAACCTCAACATTTAATAATTCTTGTGCTTCAAGTTCATTTGGATTCCAACCTAATTCTCCATATGCAGCAAAATCCGTTTGGATATTTGCAGCTGCGTCATAAGTGACGTCTTCATCACTAAAGTTTTCTGCTTGCAATGTGAACTCAAAAGTATCCCCAACTTCTTTTAAGGCCACCTTTGCCTCATCCGTTTCTACCTCTGTTACAACGACTGGTGTAGAAAGAGCGGAGTGTAATTGCATGATGCCCGATCCTTGTCTACGAGGGGAATAAGGAACATCCCACTCAAGTGACTCATTAACAAGGCCTTGATCATCGATTGGTTGAGATGTGTTCATCATAATATTTTTCGCTGTATATACACGATCATAACCTGTTAAACCAAAGTCAGCATCTACTCTTTGTAGAACGAGTGCTGCACCACCAGACACATGTGGAGCTGCCATGGATGTACCACTCATCATGCCGTATTGGCCATTTTCTAATGTCGAGTAAATTTGCCCACCAGGCGACGTAATTTCAGGCTTAAAGTCTAAGTTCGGTGTCACTCCCCATGAAGTGAAGGCACTCATCTTGCCTGCCTCAGGGTTTGGTGCTGTTGTTTTTTCACCAGTAAAAGTAAATGTCACTTCTTCTCCAGCACGAAGCGCTTCAACAATTGGATCACCATTTACTTTTGGCATAAACAATTGTGGAATTGTAATAGCTGGATCTGTCTGCATATTGACGAAACCATCTGTATTATTATAGATAATTACGCCAACAGCACCTGCCGCTTGTGCATTTACCGCCTTATCAACGAATGACAATTCTCCACGTTGAATCATTGCATATTTTCCTGCAACGTCTGTTAATTGCTCAGGGTAACCAAGTCCTCCATCTGCAACATCGAACGTTTTTGTGTCGATATCGTTAGGGTGCTTGTCACCAGCTGAAAGAAATGGAGCATCCACCTCTTCGCCATTTATATTCACCTTAATGGCATCGAGATCCATAAATGAATTCTCAGAAGATGCCACTTGTAATGAATCTGTGTATACTCCTGGTGAACCAACTACACCAAAGTCAGGATTTTCTGGCGTTGGGTTGGCAAAGCCATTTCCAAAATGAGCAGAGTTACCAGCTGAAATAGACATCAGGACGCCATTATCAACTGCTCGCTCAATCGCTTTATATTCAGCAGATTCTGGCGAAACAAATCCTGCTGTTGATCCAAGACTCATATTTAATACGTCCGCTCCTAAAATAATCGCATCATCAATGGCTTTTACATAGATATCTCCATATGTAGAACCGAATTCAGGATCGTTACCAAATACTTTCAAACCGAGAATTTGCGCTTCCGGTGCAATACCTTTAATTCCACCATCTTCTTCATCCCCATTTGCGCCTACTGTCCCTGATACGTGCATACCATGCATACTTGCTCCTTCAGCCACATCACCGATTACTTCGTCTTCATCCATATAATTGTAAGCATATGGTACTTTTTCAGTATAATAGCTTCCCGGTAGCTCGTTATCTGCTTTTATTCTATTAACCTTAGATTCTGTTAAATCGACTTCCGTCTCATCTGATAAAATCATATCTTGATGATCTGGATCAATACCTGTATCAATAACCCCGACAACCATACCGTTACCTTTGTAACCATATTCTCTCCAAGCCTCTTGAGCTTGTACCAATTCTTTACTGTAAACCATGTCAGGTTTTTCCTCTGGGCGTTCATATTCATTCACTATTTCAACAGAGGATACATTTTTTACTTCTTTAATTTTCTCAATATCCCCATACATTACATCTGCACTAAATCCATTCACAACTGTTGTGAAACTTTCATGTTCGACGAGCTTTACTTTGTTGTCTTTAACTTTTTGCTTCACCGCTTTTTGTTCTGCTAGTTTCTCGTTTGTCAGTTTCTTCTTAGTTGCTGCGGGTAGTTCTTTAAATGTTTTTTTTGTTTTCTGTGCGTATGCAATGGTCGGCTCACTATCCATTTCGACAATTACACGAACAATATCAGACTTCTTATATTGTTCCTCTGCATCCGTTTTTTCTATTTTTTGTAGATTGAGCTGATTTTCTTTCCCTTTAGTATTTTCTACCTTCTTCTCAGGTACTGCTGCTGACACTGATCCAGAGAAAATAAGTAAAAAGGCCATTAATACGACAAGAATCCTGCTTTTTTTCAACATTCAACTCCCCCTCTGTAAATAAAATTCAGAATTTTTTGTTTCTCTATTAAATTAACATAAGGAAAAATTTAGTTTTAGAGTACTAAAGTACCAATTTATGCTAATTTGCCTAGTAAAATATAATTATTTTATAATTCGAAATATTTTTTATTAATGAACCATTCACATATACCCACTTTTTCCTCTCTCAAAATAAAAACAAACGGGAAATCGTAAATGGTATAGTGGAGAAATGTAACTATAACAAGCGCACTTTTTTTCAGCATAAAAAAGTAAAGGAAACGAAAAATGATATATTGTCATGGTTCTATACTGCTAAGTGTTTTATAGCACCCTTTTGCTACAATGACTTAGCCTTCCTATTTAAGTGTAGATTTCTCCATTCTCCACTTGCTTTCTTATTTTGTTGAACTTCAAAACTTACTTTTAAATATCCTATAAACGACGCCATTTTTTTGTCATCCTAATACTTACAAGAAAAAAACAGTGCGATAGGCACTGCTTCAAGTTGGGGATATGATGAGGATGTTCATTGATTCTTTCTAATAGAGGGTAATAAGGGGATAAAAGTAAATTGAGGTTCCTTTAAGCTCTTTTTCTTCCTCTATCATACGATTCTTTCAATATACATTCTAATTGTGCCAGTCTACTCTCCATCTCACTCATTCGATAGTTTGCATTACCAAGCATTTTGATAAGACTCTCTATGAGTGTTTCCATCACTTTTTGTTCTTGAGTCATCTGGATTCATCTCCTCTCTTTGTTGTTTTTCTTTCTTTCGATTATCGAGGAAACGCACTTGCTCGACGATCACTTCCATCACATACTTTCTTTTTCCATCCTTTTCATATGATCTTGATTGTAATCTGCCAGCAACACTTATAAGCGACCCTTTCGTACAATACTGAACGAGATTTTCCGCAGATTTATGCCAAAGTGTACATTGAATAAAATCAGTTTCTACCTCTCCATTTTGATTGCGAAATTGACGATTGACCGCAACCGTTATATTTGCCACTGACCTTCCATCTGATACAAGTCTTAAATCCGGCTCTTTCGTCAACCTTCCAACAATGCCAACTTGATTCATCATCCTCCTCCTTTCTGACACTAGGTTAATATAGGTTGTATCACTTGTAAAAAAACGGAAAAATAATTTTCGTTTACGATAGGCTTTCAAAACTGCGGATAGATGGTCAGAATTTAAATTTTTCCATAAAAATAGGCCAAAAAATTAACTTTTGCAATAAAGGTAAGATAAATTTCGACAAATTTCAACATTCTTCTCTATAAGGAATATGAGGCATAAATGAACTGATTTTAATATCAAAATAACGTTCTATATCGTTTTTTAAATTTCCTTCTAATAAGCTTAGCTCGTTTACAAGATATTGGTGGGCAAAAACATGATAAATCTCAGCTTCTGGCCAGCTAGTGTTCAATCGTGCTAACTGATGAAAAGGAATCATTTCCAAAATAGCTCCTTCATCATACTCAATTGAAAAATAATAAAATGCCGCTTGTTGATTTTTCAACCATTTCTTTTGCCATTTCGCCAATGCTTTATAAAATTCAAAGGCAGGTAAATCTGCTTGGAAATATAATTGATTGTTAATCTTTATTGTAAAAAAAATATCTATCGACAGAATTTTTGCAGTATCACGTTTATCGCTTGCTGTTATTTCATTGGGAGAGCATGTGAAATGGTATGTAAAATGTAAGGTATTGGTCCGATATTTTTCCAACTTTTATCTCCTTCAATCTGTTTTCCTTAAGCATATACTATTTCTTTTTATAAGTGTGAAGGGGACCTAAAAAAGGGGTAAATAATCTATAACTTACCTTTTGTAAGATATTTTCGTTTTGTATATCTTCTATGATATAATTTAGACAACTCAGTTAACTTTTGAGAAAGGGAGGGGTCGCATGAAGACATTTAAGCTAGTTTCCATGCAGGTTTGGGATGAGGATGAGTTAGTAGATGTCGAATTGGAGGACGGACTCATTATTAATAAAGAGGATGAGAATAGTCGGTGGCTACTCGAGGCCTTTATTGATAAAAAGCACCTTTCCTTCTTTTCCAATCTCCGCAAAAAAGAAATCGACGTGCCGCTACAAGTAGTAATTACGAAAAAAGATAATGATCCAGCACATTTCATAACTAAAATTGCATCCATTAATGAATTTGAAGAACATATGAGTGTCCTTTTCTTAGGGAGCATTCGTCATAAAAGAAATGAATTCGCAGAGATATTACTTAGTGATCTCGTTTCTAAAGGGTTAAGCGGCGAAAAACTTCTTGCTGAATTTAAAGGACAAATGAAAAGAGCGCAAAGATTGACGAGTAATAAAAAATAAGGAAAAGCTAATATATGCTTTCTCCGAGGATCTCTACCCGATTTTTTGAGATGTACATACTCGAAATATTCGTGTGGATATCTTTAAACTTTTGAGGCTCCGATTGATTAATCGGAACCTCTTTTTTATTTACATATTATCTTTGTTTTCTTCGTCCGCAGGTGCCTCTTCATTTAAATTTTCATCTGTATTATTGTCTTCTTCAAGCATACCATCATCATCATTGTTTAGATCGTCTTGATCATTATTATTAATGTCATTTCCATCCTCTAATTCTGCTGGCTCTTCAATATTTTCATTATCTTCTGGCGGTGGATCTTGCTCATTGTTGTTTGCTCCACAACCTACAAGCATTGTCGCCGCTAAAGCAGATGCAGACAGTAATTTTAACAACTTTGTATTCATGGGTAAAACTCCCTTCCAATTTCAAAAATTTTTGACCTCTATTGTGGTCTTTTGTTATCGTTCCCGAAAACCTGAACAAAATTTCAAATTGGTTGATTGTAAAATTTTCCGCCTGTGAAGTGCCTTGCAGCGAAAAAAAAGAAGTAATGCCCTATATAAAGTGGGCATTACTTCTTTTGATGTTATTTCAATGCAAACATCATTTCTGTTTCACAAACTAGTTCGCCGTCGACGGTTGCTACACCTTTTCCTTTACCAATCGGGCCCTTCACACGAGTCATTTCGACCTCTAATCGTAACTGATCGCCCGGCTTCACTTGTTTTTTAAATCGACATTTATCAATCCCAGTGAAGAAAGCGAGCTTGCCTTTATTTTCTTCTTTTTTCAGCATTGCCACTCCGCCTACTTGTGCTAATGCTTCCACAATTAAAACACCAGGCATGACGGGGTAATCAGGGAAATGTCCATTAAAGAATTCTTCATTAGCCGTTACATTTTTAATGCCAATAGCTCGTTGACCTTCTTCTACTTCAAGGATTTTATCTACTAATAAAAAGGGATAACGATGAGGAATAATTTCTTTTATTTCATTAATATCAAGCATTTTTAGTACCTCCTACTAATAATAGGTATAATATTAATTATTATTGTACTAAAAAAAAGGCCAAATGCAAAGATAAAACAAGTTCATTTTCAAATTCTTCAAATAAGACAAAACAAAAAGGAGGCATATCAATGCGCTCCCCATTCTTCAGTTCTCTTTATTAACCAAATCAATCATATGCATCCACGTTTCTTTTTTAAAGATATCTGTTGCCTGGCCATCACCAAGCACACTATATCCAAACGCTGCACCCGCGATGATACAAATGGCAAGTAAAACTAGCACAATAATAATTCGTAGCCAGATCGGTATAAGTCGCACTCTAATTCGGTTCACTGTGGTTTTATCTTCACGTGTAGTAGTTGAATTATGTTGCGCTTTTTGTTTAGTTATTCTTGTTGACGAATCTTGCTCGTTATTAAGTGACATCGTTTTCTTCCCCTTTAACGAATTCCATTAATGAGGCCCATCATTTGATCAGCCATCGTTATTGAACGTGATTGAAATTGGTATGAACGTTGTGTGTTCATTAGGTCGGTCATTTCCTTTGAAAGGTCGACATTTGATTGTTCTAGGACACCTTGTGACAGTGAAATATCGCCACTAAACTGCCCAGCTAAATCAGTATAAATATCAATGCCATCCATTTCAGCCTCTGCAGGCAAGCTTAACATATTTTCACCGATTTGTGTTAAATATTGTGGTTTATGGACGACCGTAATCCCAAGATTTACCGTTTGAGTGCCTCCATTAGCAGTCTGAGCTTGGAGTCTGCCTTGCTCCAATAATGTAAACTGGTTTACATCTGACGAAAAAGTAATGGGTTCATTATTCTGTCCTAAAACGGCATCACCATTCCCAGTTACGAGCATCACTTCATTATTCCCTGACGGCGTAAGATGGAAAGAACCGTCTCTTGTATAACGGATTTCAG
The DNA here is from genome assembly GCF_020171845.1 of Cytobacillus kochii. Classification (GTDB taxonomy): domain Bacteria; phylum Bacillota; class Bacilli; order Bacillales; family Cytobacillaceae; genus Cytobacillus; species Cytobacillus kochii. The sequence goes on from NZ_JAIVAM010000005.1 coordinate 96,730, forward strand.
CACCGTTTTCGGTTTGTTGAAGAATGCGGAAGTATTGACCTTCTCCTGTTAAAGCGAAGTCTAATGCCCGATCAGTTGATTTTAGACTGCCTTGTGTGCTCACTAGCTTAGCTTGGGCAAGTTTAGCCCCTACACCTTGTCTAACACCTTCTGGAGTCATTCTCTGTACGCCCATTAGTTCTTCAGCAGGTTGATTATTAAATTGTTGAACGAGAAGTTCACCAAAAGACGCTTCTCTTCTTTTAAAACCTGTAGTATCGACATTCGCCATATTATTGGCATGTATATCCATTTGCTTTTGTAATTGTGATAAGGTGTTTGTTGCTGTAATCATTACACGGTTCATTTCATCGCCTCCTTATAACTTCCTAGTTGTTATCCAAGACGGCCAACTTCGTTTACTGCTTTCTCCATACTGCGGTCGTATGCTTGTAACACTTTTTGGTTGGCTTCAAACGTACGATAGCTTGCCATCATATCTGTCATCGTTCTTGAGGTATCAACATTGGAACGTTCTAAGAAACCTTGTTGGATACGAAAGGCAACATTACCGTAACCATTTTGCAAAGCAGTATTATCTTCCGTAGCGAAGAGCCCATCTCCTTGTTTTAGAAGATTTTCTGTTGTTTCCGCATAAGCTACGCCAATGCGTGTGGTATTTCCAGCTGCATCTGTTAAATACCCTTCATCATTAACGGTAAATGATTCACTACCCGGTTGGATTCTGTTCCCGTTTTGATCTAAAACGTATAGACCACTTGCTGAAGTCAAATATCCTTGGCTATCTAATGTGAAATTACCATTGCGTGTATATTTTGTATTGCCATCTTCACCAGCAACAGTAAAAAACAATGCACTACCGTCCGGAAGATTACCATTTTCAAGCGATAAGTCTGTAGCCAGACCTGTTTCATTTAAATCACCCTGGGTATATAAAGGCATAGCTTCTTGTAAATATACACCTGTACTAATACTTCCAACTGTTTCGTTAACTGGTATACGAAACCCGTTTTCTGTAGGGATATTTTGACTATCTATTCTTTGCAGTAACATATCAGAGAAACTGCTAATTGCTGTTTGATCTGCTTTAAAACCAGGTGTATTTGCATTGGCCATATTATTAGCTAACATTTCCGTTCTTCTTTGCTGCGTTAACATACCTGATGCTGCAGTGTAAAACCCTCTAAACATATCGGTCACTCCCGTATATTATCGTCTCCCTTTTATATCGGAAAGGGTGCATAATTAATTAGCATTATTTACTTAGAGGTAAATGCATTGCTCTTCAACGAAAAGGCTGGCCTATAGAAGATCATTAGGTCAGCCTTACTCATTTGTTAACTTAATTTTTTTCGTGGTAAACGATCAATGTTATCAAGCATAATTCCAGTTCCAACTGCGACACAGTCCATCGGATTTTCAGCAATGAGAACAGGTACTTTTAATTCTTCAGCAAGAAGCATATCGATACCATGAAGCAATGCTCCTCCACCAGTCAGAATAACGCCACGATCAATAATATCTGCTGATAGTTCAGGTGGTGTTCGTTCTAAAACACTTTTTGCAGCTTGGACAATCACGTCTACAGGCTCTTTTAAAGCTTGTTCGATTTCTTTTGAGTGAACAGTAATTGTGCGAGGTAATCCAGAAACCATATCACGACCACGAATTTCCATGCTCTCATTTCTAGAGTCAGGGAATACCGTTGCAATAGAAGTTTTAATATCTTCAGCCGTACGCTCACCAATTAAAAGCTTATATTCCTTTTTAACGTATTGGAGAATTTCATTGTCAAATTTATCACCGGCCATTTTAATTGAAGAAGATGTAACAATATCACCCATAGATAGAACAGCCACATCCGTTGTTCCTCCACCAATATCTACGACCATATTACCACTTGGTTGGAAAATATCCATTCCCGCACCAATTGCGGCAACTTTCGGTTCTTCTTCAAGATAGACTTTCTTACCGCCACTTTTTTCTGCTGCTTCTTTAATCGCCTTTTGCTCAACGCTCGTTACATTGGTAGGGCAACAAATAAGAATACGCGGTTTAGATAGAAAACCCTTCACATTTAATTTGTTAATAAAGTGCTTAAGCATCGCTTCCGTTACATCAAAGTCAGCAATTACACCATCTTTTAGCGGGCGAATAGCAATAATATTTCCAGGCGTTCTCCCCACCATACGGCGTGCTTCTTCACCGACAGCTAGTACTCTATTCGTGTTTTTATCAATGGCTACAACAGAAGGTTCATTTAAAACGATCCCTCTTCCTTTTACGTGTATCAGTACATTTGCCGTACCTAAGTCAATTCCAATATCTCTTGCAAACATTGTTCCTAACTTCCTCCTCGCAACTAAATCTTCTTCTCATTTTTTACAGTTCAAATGGCTTAATAGGCTAGTAAAATGCCTTTTGTGTTTTTTGCTTATGTAAGCAATCTATCATTGATTTTTCGTTTCCGCACGAATATTTCCCCATACAAAAGCCTTTCTCAAGCAACCTGAGAAAAGAGTTATTTTATGTATATTCTAGGGCTTCCACGTTAACAAAAGCACATATCAAGTTCATTATATCCTAGTTAATTATTTTAGCACATCTCTAGGAGAATAAATAACTATTTGTCAAAATATATTGTGACTTTTTAAGGAGAAATTGTTGAAATGGTTGATTCTTGGGATAAAAGCTGCGGGAACACTTTGAAGTAATAAAGGAGTGAGGTTAAACAGGCAGATGGTTGTACCTTACCTCCCTCTGCCCGCTTCATACATTATTTGATGGGTTCTTCTTCAAGCTCTTCTTTCTTATACTTTAACTTTGTTGCTTCTCCCCCTCGCAAATGACGAATGGACTTATGATAATCTAATATTTCTTTTACTTCATTAGCAAGGTCAGGATTTATTTCAGGCAATCTTTCTGTAAGATCTTTATGGACTGTACTTTTGGATACGCCAAACTCCTTCGCAATTACGCGAACCGTTTTTCTCGTCTCCACGATATACTTTCCAATCTTGATGGTTCTCTCTTTGATGTAATCGTGCACACTACTCGCCCTCCCTAAATTGGATGTGAGAAGTGTGAAATGAGACTCGTTTTTACTTTGTCTTATAGTGTGTGTTTTACTAGTTGTTAAAAGAGTAGCAGGTAAACCTGCCGAGCAGTAGCTAAACATATCCTAGAGATTATACAGCTGTTACTAAACAAACGACCCCTCACCTCAAACATTCTCTTTGTAAGGTTTGTAACAGTTTATTAGCTTGGATTAAAATATATGCACAAAAAACACAAGTAGGACAAGTAACTGTATGTTTTTTTCATTTTAAGCAATCTTTTTTAAGAAGACATTCTCTATATAACATGATTGTTATTTAATACCTGCGACTTATGACTTACAAAAGGGTTATTAGACCTGATTATAAGTACTTATTTTTCGACAAGTTTCGCAAACCCTTTTTCTTACGCTATATTACAAATTAGAATTTTTAGTTCTAATCACTCAATTAAATGTATTTCAGTAACCAACGAAAAGTGATAAAAGTCTATACATAAAAACCAAATACCCAATTCTTTATAATGAACAAGAGATTCTTTATTCCTATTGTTGTTTAATCCATCCCTGACTTACACTAAAATTCGAGCCAATAGATAAAACATGGTTATATAACAATTATTTTCCAATTGAAGGGTGATTTATTTTGACAGTGTTAAAGCCACGGAAAGAGAGAATCTTTGAAGCGAGACAAAGAAGGATGAAATTAAGAAGAATGAAATTAACAGGCATCTTGGCTGCTACAGTCATTATCCTTGCTGTCATTTTCAGCTTGAATGAGCAATCATCAGAAGCCGCTACTTATAAAGTTCAAAAAAATGACACACTCTATCGTATTGCCAAAAAACATAATCTTTCTGTCGAAGAATTAAAGATACATAACCAACTTGTAGACAATTATATTACTGTAGGGCAATCGCTAGACATTCCATATCCTACAAATTATCAAGGTTTATCAGGTGAACCATTTATACATATTGTCGCTCCTGGGGAAACATTATGGAGAATTGCCGGTAGATACGGATTAAGCGTTGAAGAATTAAAAGCTCTCAACAACCTTAAGGATAATCATATTTACGCTTTTCAACCATTAACCATCATTGATGAAATGTATACATCGCAAGCTAAACTTATTGGGGCTGCAGATGATCGTGTGCTCGAATTCCAAGACGATGAAGAGTTTTTCACTTTACTGGCGCCTCTACAGTCTGCTTCTAGACTTCAAGCATTTACTGGACAAGATTTATTCATTACATATAAGAGAAATTCATTACTATCAATACATTCTACTCAAACTCCATAAGAAATAAAAAGGGAAATATTCACGAATGAATATTTCCCGAGAAATGTCGAAACTTTTCCATTTTTGTCTCAACATTTATTTATGATTCTTGTGTATCTGAAGAAGCATCAGCGTCTGTTTCATCTTCATTGCTTGCACCATCATCTTCTGATTGGCCTTCATCACTTGGCGCAGCATCTGATTCATCATCAGCACTTTCCGTTGAACCTTCTTGGGCTGCATCTTCAGCAGGTGTACTCTCTTCAGCTATTTCAGCTTTTTCCAATTGACTTAACGTTTTACCAACAAACTCCTCTGGGTTTACAGCTACACCATCTTTACGGATTTCAAAGTGTACGTGCTCTCCAGCTTCTTGGTTAATTTGGCTTTGACCAGATTGAGCAATTGTATCTCCTTGCTCCACTACACTACCTTCTTTTACTTTCATATCAGTAATGGATTGGTAGCGTGTCACAATTCCTTCAGCATGCTGAATTTCAACGACATTTCCTAGTGTTGCATCTTCTTCCACCTTAGTCACTGTTCCACTTAATGCTGCACGAACTTCAAATGTTTTCCCATCTTCCATAACAATGTCAATACCTGCATTTGGTTGGTATGTGTTATTGTAGAATACCAAAGCTTCTTCTTGAGCCGCTTCCTCACCATGTACATCATAGAATTTAGTTTGGATTACTGCTCCGTCCGCTTTTTCTACCGGTAGCACAAAGTTCTCCATTGCATTATTCACTTCAACTGCATCCTCATTACCTTTGCCAGTAAGATCTGTCTCACCGTAATCAAATCCATCTGTGTCTGAAGCATTTTCATTGCTGTTTTGGAACCATAGAACGCCACTAAGTATGAGTGCTGCACTCGCGATGTAAATTGCTGGATAAGCCCAACGTTTCTTCATAAACTTTTTAAAACTAGAATCTTGAGAAGTCTTTTTTTCTTCCTCTCTCATTTTTCATCACCTCTGGCATCAGTTTGAACAGATTCCAGAAGATATATACATCATCTAAAAATTTTTTTGGATTTATTTTTTACTAACTCGATTTTTATATACATGTTTTATCAAAATAATTATATTCTGAATATTGAAGTACCAATAGGTCTATATTCAAACAGAAAACAAACAGCTCCGATTGAAGCTGTTTTTTTAAACTTACTTTTGTGCAGTTAATTTTGCCACCATCGTATCAGATTCACTAATTTTGATTCCTTTATAGTAATAAGAAACAATTTCTTTATATGATTTACCTTCTTTCGCCATACCGTTTGCACCATACTGACTCATGCCAACCCCATGTCCATACCCTTTTGTTTGTATATTAATCTGATCACCATTTCTCTTCAGGGTAAAGTCAGTTGATTGCAACCCTAATTTCATTCTAACATCTGTTCCTTTAATCATGGTTCCATTAATATCTACTTTCCCTATTCGATTACCATCTGTTTTCTCAACAATTTTAGCAACAGTTTGACCCGAAGGTACTTTCACATTTAACTTTTTTTCAAATTCGGATACAGGGATAGAGATTTGATCAGCAAATTTTGGTGTATCAATGTCCCAGGGGCTTTTGACACTTTTTAAATACGGCGTGGCATTCGCCCAAACATTTTCCGCATTTTCCGTATAGCCATTACTTGTTGAGAAGAACGCTGCTGTTATAGGATTACCATCATAGGTAAGAATTTGCCCACTTGTTTCTTGAACTGCTTGCGTAATTTTCTCGATTTTCCAATCATAATCGGACTTCCATATTTTCTTGAGCTCTTCTTTGTTTTTAAAAACTTGATCATCAGTGGAATCAGTAATCATGGCACCATCTGGTAATGAGCCCTCATCTGCCAGTAGATGCTGCATGGTATACGTTCGCGCTGCTAGTGCTTGTGCCTTCAACGCCTCTAACTCAAACTCAGCAGGCATCTCAGAAGCAACAACCCCAATAAGATAGTCTTCAAAAGCAAATGTCTCCACTTTTTTGGCATCGGTGCGATAAACTGCCACATCAACTGCAGGTTCCATCGAGTTGAAAGGCGTTGCCTCCTCCTTCTTCTTCTCCGCAGTCACAGCCTCCCGATTCTCTTGCTTCTCATCATTTCCGAAAGGAAGAACTACTAGTAAGGCTGGAATAATTAATACAAGTGTAAAGAGTACTGCTGATAGTACGATGAATGGTTTGAATTTTGTCATATGCTAGCCTCCATCAAGATTCACGTCTCATTCAATCATATGGTCGAAATAGAGCCATTATGACAAAATCCCACTATTGAATTTCTCTAGTAAAGTAGCTATTTCGTATGTAATGGTAGAGATAGAGAACCGAGAGAAAATGGAGTGAGGGCTTTTTACGAGAGGTAAATGTTCACCTTCACTATGGTAATGAATAGTTTTGAGTCCACAACCAAATCATAGATAGAGTCCTACAACACTTAAAAAAATTTGTGGATGAACTTCTGTCTTTTTTCGCCCACACATCTTGATGGTTTTGTGAACTCTATTTGTGCGCATTTCCTGTTTGCCACACATCTCATCAGTTTTATACACTCTGTGCGCCCACACATTACTTATCTCACATATATGTACATCTGCATTTTCATCCTTAGCCCAAAAAAAAACCACTCATCTTTAAAAAGATGAGTGGTTCAGCCATTTTTAGGCATTCAAATCAGTAATGATGGTTTGTTCAGTTGTAGACATATCTTCGTCTGCTTCAGTCACACGTTCAATGTCTGCACCTAAGCTCGCTAGTTTCTTATGGAAATCGACATAGCCACGGTCAAGATGTTTTAATTCTGTTACACGTGTTATGCCGTCTGCTACAAGTCCTGTTAAGATGAGAGCAGCTGCAGCACGTAAATCGGTTGCGGCAACTTCTGCACCTTGTAGGTTGGATGGTCCTTCCATAATAACAGAGCGACCTTCGATTTTCACATCTGCATTCATGCGACGGAATTCTTCCACATGCATGAAGCGGTTTTCAAATACAGTCTCCGTAATAACACTTGTGCCTTTGGCATGAAGCAATAGTGCCATCATTTGAGATTGCATATCTGTTGGAAAACCTGGGTGAGGCATCGTTTTGATATCTACAGCTTTAAGCTCTGACGGGCCGATGACGCGAACGCCTTCTTCCTCTTCGATAAACTGAACGCCCATTTCTTCCATTTTTGCAATTAAAGATGTCGCATGTTCTGGTACAGCACCTTTGACAAGAACATCGCCGCCTGTAATGGCTGCTGCTACCATAAATGTACCTGCTTCAATTCGGTCTGGAATAATATGATGCTCAGCACCAAATAATACATCCACACCTTCAATACGAATCGTTCCTGTTCCAGCACCACGAACTTTTGCACCCATTTTATTAAGGAAGTTCGCAAGGTCCACAATTTCTGGCTCTTTTGCTACATTTTCTAGAATCGTTGTACCCTTTGCTAATGTAGCGGCCATCATAATATTTTCTGTTGCGCCTACGCTAGGAAAATCAAGATATATTTTTGCACCATGTAGTTTTCCTTCTGGAGCTTCTGCTTCAATAAAACCGTTGCCAACCTTAACTGTTGCACCCATTGCTTCAAAACCCTTTAAATGTTGATCTATCGGGCGTGAACCAATCGCACAACCGCCTGGCAATGCTACTCTTGCTCTTCCATTTCTCGCTAATAGTGAACCCATGACTAAAACAGATGCACGCATTTTTCGAACATATTCAAATGGTGCTTCTACTTTTAACTCTCTAGATGCATCAACAGTTACTGTATTGTTATCAAACCCCACTTCGGCGTTTAAAAAACGTAATACTTCATTAATTGTATATACATCGGAGAGAGTTGGGACATCACGAATTACGCTTTTTCCATCACTTGCTAACAATGTTGCAGCGATTACCGGTAAAACAGCATTTTTTGCGCCTTCTACTTTGACTGTGCCACTTAACCGATTTCCGCCGCGGACGATGATTTTTTCCAAAGTGTATTCCCCTCCGCGTCCATTTTCTCTATATTAATATTCAATCGTTATGATGGGTGTGCCGATAACAATAGTTGTCTTAGCGCCCAACCCTTCTTTTCTTAAGCCAATTTGTAAATTCATATCTTTGCCATCCGTTGTAACAGACTCTTTGAACATAGGTGAATATGCCGATGTCGAAATAAATTGCTCTTCTTCTAACGCTTCTATTTCTTTCGCATTAAATGTGGACAATAATCCGTTCATTTGTTCAAGCATAGACTCCCTCATATTACCATCATAATGACCAATGATACAAGAGAAAATATTGGGTTTTTTAGTAAAAATGTCAGACATCTGACTTTTCATATAGTTCCCCATATTTTCCTGGATACTGCCTTTGTAGCCAGCACCTTTCGCCTCATAAATGACATACGTTTGTACATTGTTTTTTGTGTCGGTTGAAAGTATTTTTATCGTTTCAGTCAGATCATTTTTTTTAAGCGTCCCGATGACTTCATATCTTTCTTGAGATTCCTTTTGGACAGACCATTTCCAGTCTGTAAAACTCTTTTTCATCTCTTTAGTATATGCTTTTACTTCTGCAAAGGTTTGTAATGTTTCCAAGTTTTCCCTTGCATGAACTGACCATTCTTGAATCAAAATATTCTCGTCCTGTACAGTTTGAGCGATTTGTATTAGTGAAAGCTCTTCTACAGATGCTGCATCCGAATGATTGCCGAAAATAATCCAAACTAACCCGACAATTCCCATTATAGAAAATATAAATGAATACTTCTTCATTTAAACTCCCTCCCTTACTACCATTGTTACCAAAGGAGAGATCCGCATACTTGGGAATTATCGTCACATTTTGACATCCACTAGTTGAGTGAAGATTAAGTCAGTTTATATGTATAGTTTTAAGAAAATTTATAGCAACATCATGCATTGTACTCAAACTTTGAGCAAATGAAAACATGTACGAAGACCTATATTTCAGGTCTATTTTTTGACAAATGGATTATTGCAAAATAAATGGAAGTTGTTGAGACCAAAGAAGATAATCAAGCACAAAGTTACCGACAATCGATCCAAGTGCGATCGATAACAATACATATAATACCCTTGCTTGGAAAACATGGTTCGCCTTGATCCACGTATCAATTTTAATCGCTTGCAAAGCATACCAAGCTACAGCAATAAATATTAAATGTACAATAATACTAACCAATGCCTGTTGGCCAAATCCAGAGATCACATGACCCACTCCTTCAATCAAAAACTACACCATTTATTTTAACTCAAATCACCTTCAGAAAGATAGCACACACCCTCTTAACAATTGACGTTTTTGTTTCACTTTTCGTTTCACCTAAATTTATTTTTCCATAATTTACTTTACTTTAAGCCCTTTGCTTTCCATAAATTAAAAAGAAGAAGGAGCTCTCCCTTCTTCTATACCCGTTTCTACTGTAAGAAATCATAAAATGATAAAAAATTTTGATGGAGGAAATCATAAGCTAATTGTGGAAAAACGCCAAGTAGTATTGTCATCATCACGCAAATACTTATGATAACGCCATTCAACTTCTTCCCACTCATTTGAAAAGTATGATTCGCTTCTCGGAAAAAGGCGTAAACAATCAACTTAAAATAATATATATAAGATATCACCGTAGTGGCGATTAGAATAACAGCTAATAGATAATGCGTTGGTTCTGTGCTTAATGCGCCTAGAAAAATATTCAGTTTGCCAATAAACCCTGATGTTCCAGGTATTCCCGCTAACCCTAGCATAGTAAGTGCGAGTGCAACAGCTAAAAGGGGAGCGCGTTTGGAAAGCCCAGACAATTGCTTTAACTCTTCAATATTCATTAATTGTAATAAGGAAAAAACAGCGATTGTCATAAATAAATAGGCGGTTAAATAAAACCAAATCGTCTCTACCATAAAGGCTGAGAAAGCTGTTACCGCAACTAATAAATATCCCGCATGCGCAATGCTTGAATAAGCAAGCATCCGCTTAATCTTCGTTTGCCTTAGAGCCACTAAATTCCCCCATATCATCGTCACGGCAGCAAGAACGGCTAAAAAGTTTTGCAGCGCCATTAATAAAGAAGAATTGTTACTCACATCCGGAATATGATAAAAAACCGTGATGAACATTCGAATGATTAAAATAAACCCTGCTGCTTTTGAAATAATACTCAAAAAAGCGGTAACTGGTATCGGCGCTCCTTCATAAACATCTGGTGTCCACATATGAAAAGGTGCTGCAGCGATTTTAAATGATAAACCAACTAAAATCATTAGAAAAGCTAGTGCTAATAAAAATAGATGTTGAGTATTCGTTAACTCTTGAAGCCTACCAGCCATTTCTAAAATATTGGTTGTCCCAGCAATCCCATATAAATAACTCATGCCGAACAAGGTAATAGCTGTGGCAATTCCTCCATTAATGACATATTTCATTGCTGACTCGTTTGAAGGGAGATGCTTCTTTCTTATTCCTACTAATATATAGGATGATAAGGTCATTAGCTCTAAACCTACAAAAAGAGTAATTAAATCCGCACTGGAGGACATAATCATCGCACCAAGTAATGCTACTAAAAATAAATAGAAAAACTCTCCCCTGAACTCCGTTAATTTTTCTTTCGGTTCATAAGAAATAGCTAACAACAACACAAAGCCTGCTGCAACTAATAACACTAATTTAAAAGCAATCGCAAAGGAATCTAATCGGAAGGTGTCATAAAGGATCGCAAAAGGTGTGTCCCCTATGAGTGTAAGTAAAAAGATTAAAGCTGCAATGATACTTCCTACACCAAGCCAACCGAGCCATTTCCGATGAAACGATCTCGGTAGAAATAAATCTAGGAGGGATAGTAGAGTAGCTGTACCAAGAATAATAAATTCTGGCACCATCGCATGCCAACTAAATGATAATAATGTATCAAGATCCATTTTTATTTCACCCCCCTAATCCAATGATGATTGATTTTAAAGTTGAACTGATAATATCCGGATAAACACCAATACCAACAATACACAAAAGCAAAATAATTGCTGGCCAAATCTCTAATGGCGTCATATCTCTTACCCTTTTCGCCTTCTCTTGTTGGCCAAAAGTAATCCCTAGCACTGCTCGTAATATATATACAGCCGTCAATATAATGCCTAAACATGCGATTACTGCAAGCACTGGCCATTCTTGGAATAGACCTAGGAACGCGAGAAATTCCGCGACAAACCCTGACATACCGGGTAAACCTAATGAGGCGAGACCTGCTACTAACAAAAAACCTGAAGCGATTGGCATTGTTTTCGCTAGCCCATTTAAATCATCCATGGAACTAGATTGATATCTTTCATAAAAGATGCCGATAAGATAGAAGAATAAGGCGGCAATTAACCCATGTGAGACCACTTGGAACATCGCTCCTTGTATCCCCGCTTCATTTAATGCAGCCAATCCGATAAGCACGATACCCATATGCGAAATCGATGAGTAAGCTAAAATTTTTCTCAGTTCTTTTTGGGATAATGCTAAAAATGCACCATAAAGCAAGTTGATTACACCGAGTATCCCCAGCCATAAAGTGAGCGATTGAAACTGGTTAGGAAAGAAACCTAAACCAAAATGGATGAGACCATAGGCGCCAATTTTCAATAGTACACCTGCATGAAGCATGACAATTGCTGCTGGCGCTTCAGAATGAACCTTAACCATCCAGCTGTGAAACGGCCAAATAGGAAGCTTAATCCCAAAGGCAATGAATAAGGCAAGCAACAAGCCCGTTTTCACTTTTGGCGAAAAAACCGTTCCATCATCCGCACTTAAAATAGACATTAAGGCCTCGATATTCGCTGTACCTGTTTTGGCAAACAATACCATGATGACAACTAAAAGGATTGCTGACCCAATCCCGTTATAAATGAGCAAAGAGAAGGCTGTTCGTTCTTTTTCATATAGCCCCCATTTACCTATTAAAAAGAAGGTTGCCACTAATGTCACTTCAAAAAAGATAAAGAATAAAACTAAGTTCTCAGCAGCAAACACCCCGAGCATGCCAACTTCTAATAATAGGAATAGCATGTAATATCCTTTCCACCCTGCTTTGATCTGAAATGAAGCAAAAGCGGCTAACGTAGAGAGTAAGGCAGTTAATAACAATAGAGTAAGAGAAAAACCGTCTACTCCTAATTCATAATCAATACTGTATAATTTGCCAAAGACTTCGGGATTACCAAATTGCATCCAACTTAATTTCCCGGAATAACTAACTAATTCTACACCCATCTTAGATGAGATAATTAAGTAGATTGATAGAAAAAGAGAAGGAAGGGTACTAAGTATAGCGACTGTTTTAATCGTTTTCTCCTTCGTTTTTGCAACCAGTGTTAATAATAAGAGACCGAGAAGGGGCGCAAATACAATAATGCTCAATATAAACGGAAATCCCACTATAAGCCACCTCCTGTCAATGCAAACACTACAATCAGAATGGCTAACCCAACAAAAGCAACCGTCCCATACAATTGAGTCTGCCCATTTTGGAACTTTGAACCAAGCATGCTCAACTGTCTTATTGTGATGGTTACGAGAGAAATGAGACCTTCAATCAAATAAACCTCCACGAAATGTAGTACTTGACTTACGAAGCGGCTACCTTTAACAAAGATATACTGATACACTTCATCGATATAATATTTATTCACTACCAGCTGATACGTATAAGGAGCTCTTGATGTAAACCAATCTCGGGAAATAACTTTCTTACTATACATTAACCAAGCAAGCAAGATACCTAAGAATGCTACAACCGTGGCTACAATCATCACCCAAAGCGGACCATCAAGATGACCATGTACATTTGCAGCTATGCCCGTTGTTAACCAATCTCCTAAAAATGTTCCGAACCAAGGGGTTTGTATATAACCAGCAACAATCGCTAACAAAGCAAGAACCAGCATGGGAACAGTCATCCAATTGGATGATTCTTTGACCATTGAATGCTCTTTCTTTTCTTCTCCACCAAATACTAAGAAAAATAGGCGGAACATGTAAAATGCAGTGAAGAAAGCAGCAACGATTGCAAGTGTGAATAATAAGTAATGACCACTCACCCAGGCAGACACTAATATTTCTTCTTTACTAAAAAACCCTGATAATAAAGGTACTCCACTAATCGCCATTGTCCCGATTAGAAAGAATGGCGCAGTCCATTTCATCTTCTTCCATAAGCCACCCATTTTCTCAATATCTTGGGTATGAACAGCATGGATGACACTACCAGCAGCTAAAAACAATAGTGCCTTAAAAAAGGCGTGTGTTGTTAAATGGAAAACACCTGCCACGTAACCTCCCACCCCTAATGCAAGCATCATATAACCTAGCTGACTTACAGTAGAATACGCTAATGCTCTTTTAATATCTTTTTGGGTCATCCCAATCGTTGCAGCAAAAATGGCGGTAAAACCACCCACAATAGCTATGGTAAGCATGGCCACCTCACTATAGGCGAATAACGGATAAAGCGCTGCTACAAGGTAAACACCAGCTGCTACCATTGTGGCAGCATGGATTAAAGCCGATACAGGCGTAGGTCCTTCCATCGCATCAGGTAACCACGAATGCAACGGGAACTGACCAGACTTCCCAACGGCTCCGATAAAGATAAGAATAGCTGTTAAGGTAGCCATCGTTTCTGATAGATCACCCGCTGAGATAGCAGCAAAAATCTCATCATACTCAAAGCTCCCTACTTGCCAAAAGAGAAGAATCATACCAATGAGAAGGCCGACATCACCAATTCTCGTCATGATAAATGCTTTCTTGGCAGCTACTTTTGCCTCTTCTTTATAAAAATAAAAACCAATTAATAGAAATGACCCAACGCCCACAAGCTCCCAGAATATATATGTTTGTAATAGATTGGGAGAAAGAACAAGTCCAAGCATCGCAAAGGTGAATAGTCCTAAGTAGGAGAAAAATACTGTTATGCGCTCATCTCCCTCCATGTATGCCTTTGAATACATATGTACGAGGAAGCTAACGAGCGAAACAATGACAAGCATTAGGGCATTTAATTGATTGACCTCAAAGCCTGCAGTCAATTGAGTCTCCCCTATGGTTAGCCATATGAACTCTACCTTTACATTTTCCTGTGTGAAACGCGCAAATAAAACCAGTAAGGCACATATAAAACTAACCAAGGAAAGAATTACTGCGAAATCAATTTGCCCTCTCCGCCACTTCCTTCCAAAAATAAGTAGCACTAAGAAGGAGAAAAGCGGAAAAAGCGGTATGATCCATGCAATCTCCATCATTTCTTCATGTCCCCTTTTATTCATACGAATGACGTATGTTCATTCAAGCTAATTTTTCAAAGAGTTGTAATCATCTACATTGACGGATTTACGGTTTCGATAGATAGCTATGAGGATAGCGAGCCCAACTGCCGCTTCAGCCGCAGCAACTGCAATGGCAAAAAGGGCAAATATTTGACCATCTATTGAAGGCATCATGCCATACTTACTAAAAGCAACGAGGTTAATATTAACCGCATTTAACATTAATTCAATGGCAATAAGTACAATGACAGTATTCTTCTTCGTTAATGCCCCGTATAATCCGATACAAAAGAGGATAATGGCTAGAGTTAAATAGGCAGATAACGGCACACTACTCACGTTCTTCCCCCTCCTTATCATCCCGTTTCGCTAACACTATCGCACCAATAAGAGCGACGAGTAAAATAACCGAAGTTAATTCAAAAGGAATAATATATTTCGAATAAAGGGCAATCCCTATTTGCTCTGTATTATTTTCATGCAATGAAGTGGATGGTTCCCCAAGTTCAAGTTGGTATATACCTAAGTAGAAGACGAGCCCGAACCCAAGGATGGCAAGAAAGATGAGAAATTTTCTAAAGCCTCCTCCACTCGTCTCGCTCTTGTCATTATGACGCGTTAACATAATGCCAAAAAGCATCATAATTGTGATTGCACCTGAATAGATGAGGATTTGAACTACTGCAATAAATTCTGCAGAAAGCATGACGTAAATGCCAGCAATACTAATGAAAGTAAAGACGAGAGCGACGACCATATGAACAACCTTCGTTAAGTTGATCATCATGATCCCACCGCCTATAGCGATGAGTGATAAAACAATAAATATGAAAAACTCGCCGCTCATGCCTTATTCTCCTTTCGTAATTGGGTATCATTTTCATCCAACCACACAAGATCTTTAAATAATTCATCACGGCTATATTCTGCGAGTTCAAACTGATTTGTCATAATGATTGCCTCAGTAGGACAAACTTCCGTACATAAATCACATAGAATACAAATTTCGAAATTTATATCATACGTATCAATAATTTTCCCCCGCTTACTTGAATCGGGATGCTTTTTCCCCGTGAGTGTAATGCAATCTGTCGGACATATATTGGCACATTGATTACAGACGATGCATTTTTCTGGGTAAAATTTTTGAATTCCCCTAAAGCGATCGGGAAGTGGTAAGGGTTCATTAGGATAATCATAGGTTAGTTTCTTGCGCGTCATATTTTTCAACGTGTATTTCAATCCTTTTGCTAATCCAAACATACCTTTGTCACCCCTTTAAAATAGATTGATCCATTCTTTTAATAATGCAGTGAGGAAGATATTCGCAATTGCTACTGGCAATAATACCTTCCAGCCGAACTCCATTAGTTGGTCGGCACGTATCCTTGGGAAAGTAACACGGAACCAAATAAGCAGAAAGATAACAACCATAAATTTAAGCGCAAACCAAACGGCTCCCGGTATAAACCCTAAATAGGGTAATGGTAGCCAACCACCTAAAAAGACGACAGTTATTAACGCTGACATTGCGAACATATACACATACTCAGCTAACATAAAGAACGCCCAACGAAAACCGGTATACTCAACAAAATAACCTGCAACAAGTTCCGACTCCGCTTCAGCCAAATCAAACGGCACCCGATTCAATTCAGCTACTGCTGCAATAAAGAAGACGATAAAGGCAATCGGTTGCCAAAGAATATACCAGCCATTTTCTTGTGCTAACACAATATCATTTAAATTCATACTTCCTGTCAGGAGAATGACACCAATGACCGACATAACTAGTGGAATTTCATATGATATCATCTGTGCGGCTGCCCTCATTGCCCCCATTAATGCATATTTATTATTCGAAGCCCACCCTGCGGTCACAACTCCGACAGTCGTAATACCAGAGACAGCAATATAATAAAGCAAACCAACACCGATATCAGCGAATTGAAATCGATCAGTGAATGGAATGATTGCTAAAACCATAAAAGCAGGTGTAAAAGCAATTAACGGCGCAAGAATAAATAATGGTTTATCTGCTGCTCGCGGAATGGCATCTTCCTTAATCAGTAGTTTCAAGACATCCGCAACTGTTTGTAATAGCCCCCATCTTCCTCCTACTTGGTTAGGCCCATGCCGCAATTGCATAAAGCCCATAACCTTTCTTTCTGCTAAAATGGCATAAGTGACAAAGCCTAGAACAATAAATAACAGCAGAACCGTTAATGCAAAATAAATGAAGAAATGGAGCCATGTCGCTTCAGAGGTTAATAATCCTTCAATCATTATCCGTCCACCTCCCCAAGCACGATATCAATTGCGCCAAGGATCGCGATTAAATTAGCCATATTCTGTCCAACTAGTAACTTCGGTAAGATTTGCAGATTATAAAAAGACGGCCGTCTAAATTTCAGACGATATGGCTCTTTCTTACCTTCACTGGCAATATAACAACCGATCTCTCCTCGAGGAGACTCAATGCGTACAAATGCTTCTCCTTTAGGCGGTTTAATGACTTTAGGAACCTTACCCATGACTTCACCTGTTTCAGGGAATTGCTCCACTGCTTGCTCGAGTATCCGTAAACTTTGTTCTATTTCCTGGATACGCACTTGGTACCTTCCCCATGCATCACCTGTATCTGCTGTACATATTTCAAAAGAAAAACGGTCGTAAATGGAATAAGGTTCACTTTTCCGTAAATCCCAAGCAAGCCCAGTACAACGTAAATTGGCTCCGCTTAAGGAATAGTCCATTGCCTCTTCTTTTGTGTATTGACCGATACCCTTTACACGATTAAGGAAAATTTCATTCCCGGTTACGAGATCTCCGTAACCCGCTAACTGCTCTCTCATGTAAGGAATAAACGCCTTTACTTTTTCTATCCAACCGTCTGGTGCATCCCACTTCACTCCGCCTACTCTCATATAATTAAATGTCAGACGGCCACCTGAGATTTCATTTAATAAATTAATGATCATTTCTCTTTCTCTAAAAGCGTATAAAAATGGACTTGTCGCCCCTAAATCAAGCAAATATGTACCCCACCAAACAAGATGACTAGCAATTCTACCGAGTTCCATCGTGATGATGCGAAGGTATTCCGCTCGTTCAGGAATGTCTAGCTCCATCATCGTTTCAACTGCATGGCACAGCACATAATTATTTGTCATCGCGGCCAAGTAATCTAAGCGATCTGTATAGGGAATGATTTGTGTATATTGTAGGTTTTCAGCTATTTTTTCTGTTCCTCTATGGAGATAACCGATGACTGGTTTGGCATCAATAATCATTTCTCCATCTATTTTGATAACAAGACGAAAAACGCCATGTGTACTGGGATGCTGTGGTCCCACATTTAATAACATCTCTTCTGTTCTAATCATTGCCTTTTACACCTCCACATCATAAGGTTCATAATCCTTGCGGAGAGGATGACCAACCCAATCTTCCCCAAGCATAATGCGATGTAGGTCAGGGTGGTTGGTAAATTGAATACCAAGGAGGTCATATGCTTCACACTCTGGCCAGTTCGCACCTGGCCATATAGATGCAATAGAATCAACCCTTGGATTTTCACGATCCATTTTCACTTTCAAAGCGACAGACTGCTTATTTTTAAAGGAGTATAAATGAACATAAATCTCCATATATGTTTCAAAATCAGTTCCATGTAATTCTGATAAAAATTCAAAATGAAGACCACTATGTTGTTTGAATAACAAGGCAAGGGAATAGTAATGTTCTAGCTTAACAACAATAGTTGGCACATGCTTGCTCATACGATTAATATAGGAATCTTCTAAAATATCATCTTTGTAGTGTTCTTTTACAATGTTGAGGTAACGATCTAAGATTGGTTGTTGAGGTGATGGTGTGATAGGTTCTGGCTCTTCTGTTTCTTTTGCTTGAGTTGTTTTCCCTCTTGCCTTTGCTGCTGTAGCTGCCTTTGCTTTAGCGACTGCGATCGCTTTAGCCTTCTCTGAATCGCCACTTTCATTCGCGTTCTTTGCCTTTCGTTTCGCTGCAGCGGCTGCTTTTGCTTTGGCAATAGCGATTGCCTTTTGTTTTTCTAAGTCTTGGTTTGATGTTGAATCTGTTTCTGTTCCTTCTGTCTCTTTTGCTTTTTTCTTTGCTAATGCGGCTGCTTTTGCCTTAGCGGCGGCCGCCGCTTTTTGCTTTTCTAGGTCTTGATTGGAGGTTGGCTCTGTTTCTGTTCCTTCTGCTTCTTTTGCTTTTTTCTTTGCTAATGCGGCTGCTTTTGCCTTGGCGGCGGCCGCTGCCTTTTGTTTTTCTAGATCTTGATTGGAGGTTGGCTCTGTTTCTGTTCCTTCTGCTTCTTTTGCTTTTTTCTTTGCTATTGCGGCTGCTTTTGCCTTAGCGGCGGCCGCTGCTTTTTGTTTTTCTAGATCTTGATTGGATGTAACATCATCTTTTGTTTGGTTCACTTCCGATACTGAGTCATGCGATTCTTCTTTTTTCTTTTCCCTCTCTTCCCGTTTTCTTTGTGCAGCTGCTCTTGCTTTTTCCGCTGCTTCCTTTTTTAACCGCTCTTTATCTTTTTCATCCAAGTCAGATCACCCGCTTTCCTGTTTTCGCCTCATAACGGATTTTTGCCTTTAACTTATTGACACCGTAAATGAGTGCTGCAGGATTAGGTGGACAACCAGGTATGTACACATCAACTGGGACCACTTGGTCTACCCCTTTTACAACAGAATAAGAATAAACATATGGACCACCTGCAGTCGCACAAGAGCCCATGGCAATCACCCACTTCGGTTCAGGCATTTGATCGTAAAGCCGCCTAATGACTGGAGCCATTTTTTTCGTGACGGTACCAGATACAATCATGACATCAGATTGTCGTGGAGAAGTGCGGAAAAAAGAGCCAAAACGATCGAGATCATAGTGAGAAGAACCCACACCCATCATTTCAATGGCACAACAGGCGAGCCCAAACGTCATCGGCCATAATGAATTACTTCTAGCCCATCCTTTTAGCTGCTCTAATGTAGACATGAATATATTACGCTGAATTTCAGCCATTTCCTTTTCACTCATTTGGTCTAATTTTAAATCCATTTCAGCACCTTCTTTTTCCAAGCATATATTAAACCTATCACTAACATAAACACGAAAATCAGCATCTCTATTAAAGCAAATATGCCTAATTTTTCATATGCTACGGCCCATGGATATAAAAACACAGTCTCCACATCAAAAATGACGAAAAGAAGAGCAAACATGTAATAACGAACCGTGAATTGTACCCTTGAGTCTTGAAAGGGATCAATTCCACTTTCATAAGTAGTATACTTATTCTCATTTGGTTGATATGGTCGCAATAATTTCCCGAAAAATAGAGCAACTAATGGTAATAGCACACCGATAATTATAAAAGAAAGGACTATCAAATAATTATTTTGATACAGATGCCATAATTCCAATATCATCCCCCCTGCAATAATAAAATTATTCATAATTTTTAAAATGTAATCGGATACATTATAACATTCCTGCCATATTCTGTCGATAATCCAAAGATCAATTCCACCTGTCCTTACTCATTTATATGACAAGTTGTTTAGGATATATCTTTTTTACTCAATCTTATTTGAAAAAATGATTGATTGTTGCTTTTGTTATCTTGAAATGAGAATGTGAATGATGGATAGAGTTGGGAGGAAATCGTTCGAATATAGCTTTGTGTCAAGGATGAACGAAGGAAACAGGGTTGGGAACTGATTTTAGACTCTTTTAAGAAATCCTCAAACCAAAGGGATTTCATCACATGAAGGGATTTAATATTTAGTCGCACTAATTCGTACATAAAAAAACACGAGCCAAATCCTGCTTCAGCAGCAGCATTTTGGCTCGTGTTCGTGATGATTATATATTTCTCTCCGAAACATTGATACGATTCATCGCACGTTTTAGTGCAAGTTCTGCACGTTTGAAGTCGACGTTTTCACGCTTTGTTTCATTCAAACGTTGTTCTGCACGATCTTTTGCACGTTTGGCACGATCAAGATCGATATCAGTCGCTTGTTCCGCAGATTGCGCTAAAATCGTTACTTGGTCCGGACGTACTTCGAGGAAACCACCGCTAACAGCAACCAAATCAGATTGATTTTCTTTCTTTAGACGGACAGCTCCAATTTGTAACGGTGCAACCATAGGGACGTGACCTGCTAAAATACCTAGCTCTCCACTTTCAGCTTTGGTACTTACCATTTCCACATCGGATTCATACACCGGGCCATCGGGAGTAACAACACTGACTTTAATCGTCTTCATTTTTTACCCTCCTGGTCCTAAATTATACCTCTACGCCCATTTTTTTAGCAGCTTCAATTACTTCTTCAATACGACCAACTAGACGGAAAGCATCTTCTGGTAGGTGGTCATATTTACCTTCAAGGATTTCTTTAAATCCTTTAACAGTTTCTTTTACAGGAACATAAGAACCTGGTTGGCCTGTAAATTGCTCTGCTACGTGGAAGTTTTGAGATAAGAAGAATTGGATACGACGCGCACGTTCAACGATAAGCTTATCTTCGTCTCCAAGCTCATCCATACCTAGGATCGCGATAATATCTTGAAGCTCTCTGTAACGTTGTAATGTTTGTTGTACAGTACGAGCTACTTCATAATGCTCTTCACCAACTGTTTCAGGTGAAAGTGCACGTGATGTAGATGCTAATGGATCCACGGCAGGGTAAATACCCATTTCAGATAATTTACGCTCTAAGTTTGTTGTCGCATCTAAGTGAGCGAAAGTTGTTGCTGGAGCCGGGTCAGTATAGTCATCGGCAGGTACATAAATCGCTTGGATTGATGTAACAGATCCAACATTCGTTGAAGTGATACGTTCTTGTAATTTACCCATTTCAGTAGCAAGTGTTGGTTGGTAACCAACGGCAGATGGCATACGACCAAGTAGGGCAGATACCTCAGAACCTGCTTGCGTGAAACGGAAGATGTTATCCATGAAGAAAAGAACGTCTTGTCCTTGCTCATCACGGAAATATTCAGCCATTGTTAAACCAGTTAGGGCAACACGCATACGTGCTCCAGGCGGCTCATTCATTTGTCCGAATACCATTGCTGTTTTCTTAATAACGCCTGAGTCAGTCATTTCATAGTAAAGGTCATTACCTTCACGTGTACGCTCACCAACACCAGCGAATACAGAAATACCACCGTGCTCTTGAGCGATGTTATTGATTAACTCTTGAATTAAAACGGTTTTACCAACACCGGCACCACCGAATAGACCGATTTTACCACCTTTGATGTAAGGAGCAAGTAAGTCTACTACTTTAATTCCTGTTTCAAGAATTTCTACTTCTGTAGAAAGTTTTTCGAATGTAGGTGCTTCTCTATGAATAGAGTCACGACGAGCATCACCCGTAATGGCTGGATCCAGGTCAATTGTATCACCTAGTACGTTAAATACACGGCCAAGAGTGATATCACCTACTGGTACAGAGATGGCTGCACCTGTATCTAATACTTCAGTTCCACGTTGTAAACCATCTGTTGAAGACATAGCAATTGTACGTACAGTGTCATCACCTAAATGAAGGGCAACTTCAAGGGTTAAGTTGATTCCAACTTCAGATTCGTTACGCGAAGTGTTATCAATTTGCAATGCGTTATAGATTGCTGGTAATTGACCGTTTTCGAACTTTACGTCAACAACCGGACCCATAACTTGAAGAACGCGTCCTTTGTTCATCTTTTTCCCTCCTAATAAGAAATGCTATTTAATTATTCTAGAGCAGCTGCTCCACCGACAATTTCAGTAATCTCTTGAGTAATTGCAGCCTGACGCGCACGGTTATAGCTTAAGTCTAATGCATTGATTAGATCTTTCGCATTATCCGTAGCATTCTTCATCGCTGTCATACGCGCGGCATGCTCACTAGCTTTACTATCTAATAATGCACCATAGATTAAGCTTTCAGCATACTGAGGTAGCAATACTTTCAAAATTTCTTCAGCGGAAGGCTCAAATTCATACGAAGTTAACTGGTCTGATCCACTAGAAATGTCTGTTAGTGGTAAGATTTTTTTCGATGTTACTTCTTGAGTAATTGCGCTGACATAGTGATTGTAATAAATGTATAGCTCATCATATGTTTCATCAGAGAACATACCAACCGTTTTAGTTGTTAAGTCTTTGATTTCAGCAAATGATGGCTGGTCTGCTACGCCGACGATATCGACGATTACATTCATCCCTTTTCCTTTGAAGAAATCAACGGCCATTCTACCAATCGCTATTATCGCAAACTCATCATTAGACTTATGTCTTTGTTGAATTGTTTGGTTAACGGCTTTTAGAACTCTACTGTTAAATGCCCCAGCTAGTCCACGGTCAGATGTAATGACGACATAACCCGTTTTCTTAACCGGACGGCTCACTAACATTGGATGTGATGCATCTGCACTACCAAGTGCAATAGAAGCTGTTACCTCTTGGATTTTTTCCATATAAGGTACAAATGCTTTTGCATTCATTTCCGCACGAGTCATCTTTGAAGCTGATACCATCTGCATAGCTTTAGTAATTTGACTTGTTTTCTTCGTAGAATTGATTCGGTTCTTTATATCACGTAATGATGCCACAGGTTCTCACCACCCTTATACTTAAGTGTGTTTGATTGGTTAGCGCGTAGGCTGTCCAACCCTTATATTTCATTAGATCCTGTAAAAACAATGCATGAAAAGGCAGGAAGGGACAACAATCCCATCCTGTCTAACTCTGCAATGATTATTCAGAAACCACAAACGTTTTCTTGAATTCGTTAATTGCAGCTGCCATATCTTCATCAGCCGGAAGGCCTTGAGTTGTAGCGATATGGTCAAGCAATTCTTTATGATTTTGATCTAACCAAGTAAGATATTCTTCTTCAAAACGACGGATATCTTCAACTGGAATATCATCAAGGAAACCACGAGTTAACGCATAAAGAATCGCAACTTGCTTTTCTACTTTAAGTGGTTTATTAAGGTCTTGTTTAAGAACCTCAACTGTACGAGCACCACGGTTTAACTTCGCTTGTGTTGCTGCATCTAAATCTGAACCAAATTGAGAGAATGATTCAAGTTCACGGAATGAAGCAAGGTCTAGACGTAATGTACCAGCTACTTTTTTCATTGCCTTGATTTGTGCAGAACCACCAACACGTGATACAGAAAGACCTGCGTTGATCGCTGGACGAACACCAGAGAAGAATAGGTCAGACTGAAGGAAGATTTGTCCGTCAGTGATAGAAATAACGTTTGTTGGAATATAGGCAGAAACGTCACCTGCTTGTGTTTCAATGAAAGGTAGCGCAGTGATTGAACCGGCACCTTTTGCGTCACTTAGTTTAGCTGCACGCTCTAAAAGACGGCTGTGCAAGTAGAATACATCCCCTGGATATGCTTCACGACCTGGAGGACGACGTAATAATAATGAAAGTTCACGGTAAGCAGATGCTTGTTTTGTTAAGTCATCATAAACAACTAGTACATGTTTACCGTTATACATGAACTCTTCACCCATTGCTACCCCAGCGTATGGTGCTAAGTAAAGTAATGGAGCTGGTTGAGATGCAGATGCAGTTACAACAATCGTGTAATCTAGTGCACCTGTTTTACGTAATGTTTCAACAGCATTACGTACAGTTGATTCTTTTTGACCAATTGCAACATAGATACAAATCATATCTTGGTCAGCTTGGTTTAAAATGGTGTCGATTGCAACAGATGTTTTACCTGTTTGACGGTCACCGATGATTAACTCACGTTGACCACGACCGATTGGCACTAATGCGTCAATCGCTTTAATACCTGTTTGTAATGGCTCATGTACAGATTTACGATCCATAACACCTGGAGCCGGTCCTTCAATCGGACGAGTTTTTGTTGTATTGATTGGTCCCATTCCATCAACAGGGTGTCCAAGAGGGTTTACAACACGGCCAATAAGTTCTTCACCTACTGGTACCTCCATGATGCGTCCTGTGCGGCGTACTTCATCGCCTTCTTTGATCTCTGTGAATGGTCCTAAAATAACAATACCGACGTTACTTTCTTCAAGGTTTTGCGCCATACCCATAACGCCATTCGAAAATTCAACAAGTTCGCCAGCCATGGCGTTATCTAAACCATGAACACGCGCGATACCATCACCTACTGAGATAACTGTACCGACATCACTCACTTGAATTTCCGACTGATAACCTTCAATTTGCTTTTTTATCAGCGCACTGATTTCTTCAGCTTTGATGCTCATGAGTTTCACCCCTATCTACGAATCTTAGCCTAACAATTGTCGCTCAAGTCTATCTAGCTTGCCACGTAAGCTGCCATCGAAAATCTTGTTTCCTATGCGAAGCTTGACACCGCCCAATAAATTTGAATCAACGATATTTTCTATACGAAGGGATTGCTTGCCCACTTTAGCTGCAAATGTTGCAGATAAAGCGCTTCTCTCTTCATCAGTTAAAGGACGAACAGAGTAAACTTTCGCTTCAGCAATTCCTTTTTGCTCATCTGATAGGTCTAAGAAATGCTCGACCATACCGGTGATTTCATCTTCACGATGACGCTCCACCATGATGAGTAAAGTGTTTATCACATATGTGTTAACAGATGCAAAAGCTTCTTTTACGATCTCTTTCTTTTTTTGAATAGAGAGCTTAGGAGTCTTTAGCACTGCTTTAAATTCAGAGTCATGATTCACTACGTCTTTCACTGCACGAAGCTCATCTTCCATTTGGTCAAGAAGCTGATGTTCATTCGCAAGCTGGAATAGAGCTAACGCGTAACGTTTTGCCACTATTGAGCTCGTCATTGCTTCTCGCCTGCCTCTTGAATATATTCGTTAATTAGTTTTTCTTGATCGGCTGCACTTAATTCCTTCTCAATGACTTTCGAAGCAACTAGGACAGATAATGAAGCAACTTGTTCACGAATAGCTGATACAGCTTGTTCTTTTTGCTGCTCGATTTCAAGTTTTGCAGAATTTTTCAAACGATCGCCTTCAGCACGTGCCGCAACAATTATCTCTTCGCGTTGCGCTTCACCTTGCTTTTTCGCGCTTTCAATTAACGTTTGCGCTTCTGTACGCGCTTCTTTTAATAGAAGTTTTTGCTCTTCTAGTAATTTCTTCGCCTCTACACGACTTGCTTCTGCTGCTTCAATTTCACCAGCGATATGTTCTTCACGTTGGTTCATGATTCCCATAAGTGGGCCCCATGCAAACTTTTTAATTAAAGCTAACAAAATGATGAACATAATCAATTGGAATACGATGTCGCCACCATTAAAGCCGCCAGATGCACCTAATACATAACTATCTAATAACACCCTCGATTCACTCCCTTCAAGAGACGTTCACTTAAGGTCAAACTATTTTAAAGTCATTCGATTGATTTTCACATAAAGGAAAGGCGAAGGTCCACTTGTGATGATCTTCGCCATTTTACAAATACAAAAAATTAGCCACCGATAACCATGAATGCGATAACTACGCCGATGATCGGAATCGCCTCAACTAACGCTACCCCGATGAACATAGTAGTTTGAAGCATACCACGAGCTTCTGGTTGACGTGCCATACCTTCAACTGTTTTTGAAACGATTAATCCGTTACCAATACCTGCACCAAGTGCTGCTAAACCGATTGCGATTGCTGCTGCTATAAGACCCATTATTTGTTTCCTCCTTAAAATTTTGGAATATAATTATTTTTATCAAACATGTTTTGTTCATGTAATGAACAGGTATATATTAATGGTCGTGACTCACTTTGTGAGACATATAAACCATTGTTAACATACAGAAAATAAATGCTTGGATAGCACCGATAAATACGGAGAATCCCATCCATAATAATGTTGGTAATACTGCTACAGCATGTCCTAAGAACCCTGTTGCAAGTGATCCTGCAAGTAATGTCAGTAGGATTTCCCCTGCATAAATATTACCGTAAAGACGCAAACCAAGTGTTAATGTGTTGGCAAACTCTTCAATGATTTTCAATGGGAACATAAACCACATTGGCTTGAAGAAATCTTTCCCATATTCTTTCAGACCCTTCACTCTCACACCATAATAATGTGAAAGACCTACCACCATCGCTGCTAGTGTAAGCGTTACGACCGGATCAGCTGTTGGTGATTTCCACCATAGCTCGTGGTTATAGGTGACTGCAAATGGAAGTCCTAGCATGTTCGATACAAATACGTACATGATGAGTGTGATTCCAAGCACGTGGAATCTACCACCATCTTTCCATGCCATGTTGCTGTTGATGATGTTCTTAACGAAGTCCATCACCCATTCAAAAAAGTTTTGCATGCCTGTCGGCTTCATTGCTAAACGACGAGTTGAAATGACAGCAATTAAGAAAACTATCGCACTTGCTACTGTTATCATCAAAATATTAGATAAGTTGAAGGTTAACCCCATAAATTCTCTCAATGGAGCTCCATGATCCATAAATTATTCACCTCTCTTCCCGCTTTTTACGTAAATGAAAAGATTGAAGAAAAAAATCTATCATAATGACTAAATAGGACGTCATTAATCCCAACACTACACTTATAAGGTGAAAATACGCTGGATACTCCAGTGCGATGATAACTGCCAAAGCGGCAGATGCCATTCGCGACATTGTTCCTAGTGAACGCACCTTTTGCTCTTTCTCTACTGCTTCTCGGAACTGAATCATCTTCCTTACAATTAACCAAAGATTAAAGAAGCTGAGAACGGTTCCCAAAATCAGGCCAAGAAAGATAGATTGATAAGACGTAAAGCCCCAGCCGAGTACAAAGAACGACAACAAGAAAAGCATGTATTTACGTTGTCTACTGAATCTTTCTTGTATTTCCGGCATATTTGTTTATTCTCCTGAAAAAAATTGTTGGATTAAACGAAGCATGGCATAAATGCCCACTGTCAAACCTAGTAATAAACCGATTATTAGAAACAGTGGTTCGGTCTCTAGTAACCGATCGAACCATCTTCCAGCAAAAACACCTAGAAGGATGGCGCCTACTAATTGGGAAAGAATGGCGGACATGAGTGCCATCGCTTTAAAAGGGCGACGGTCATTATGACGCATTAAAACGCATCCTCTCAGTCGAGAATGGTAAGAGGTTTTCTGAGGAAAGCAGTATGTTAAATCGTCATTTTCATATGATATAAAACTATAAAATCTGCTCATGAAAACCTTATCAATAATACCCTTTGTAAGCATACAATAGGGGCATGTCAATGTCAATGCGTTTAATGGGAATTTCGCCAGTTCTCTTTTGGGCAAAATATGGATGTTCACACTTTTTTCATAAAATCTTCACTAGATTTTTCTTGCAAATTCAGAAAATTTATGCGTTATTTTTGCCAATTGTTTTTCAATTATAATAATTTTATACTGCTTAATTCCCTATCATTTCTAATTCACCATTAGCCCCAATGAATAAACGGGTCTCTATCCAATCTTCTTGTCCAGATTTGCGAGCAAATACTTTTGCAATATACAAACCAGGTTGTGGTAAATCGCTTATGACTAAATCCTCTTCTACCTGGCCTTTCTTTACATCTTTCTTCCAATCGAGCATGCCTATAAAAGTTAATGAAGTTGAATCGAATAAAGCAATCCCAAACTCTTCAGCTCCACCTGGTAAATATACTTCATAGCGATACGTTTTCTTACTATCACCTTTACCAAAACTAAAGCCCATGACACGGGGATAATCCGGTTCTTCCAATACGTATAAATAAGGAAGCTGAATCGTTTGCTTATTACTATTCAATCGAATCGTACCGTCTGCCAGTTTTTCAGTGAGTTCTTTCGGATTAACGATCATATGTAAACGAATGGTTTTCTTCTCCTTAGGCTCAAGCATAAATGATAATGGTAGACGCCATTCAATCCCCTTTTGTTTTTTCGGGATTTCAAAAGCATAGGACTGCTTTTCATCGGTTGTATTTTCTACCGTAATTTTTGCTACATGGTCATGATGTTGTTCTGATAACTTAAACTTACCAAACTGTATGGACGATGGATAGATCAATGTGGATGTCATTAATGCTTCCTTCAATTGAATCCGGCCCGCACCTTGTTCAAAAGTCCGGTAAGGTGTACCATCTTCATTCACCATAGATAAGGCTGTATTCATGAGTGCTGCTTTTACTTGTTCAGGTCGCCAATCAGGATGAGCCTGTATTAACAAAGCAGCTGCCCCCGCCACATGAGGCGCTGCCATACTTGTTCCTTGTAATGGTGTGTACCCACCAGGTACCGTACTATTAATGGCTACTCCTGGTGCAACCACATCGGGCTTTATTTCCCAAGTAGAAGTCACAGGACCCCTTGAGCTAAATTCAGCTAAGATGTCTTTTTCTTCCTTTATCACTGTTTGTCCATATAATCTTTTAGCTTGTGAAAGCTCTTGATTAATCTCTTCCCCATCTGCCTTCGTTAAGGACACAACCGGGATATCTAACAGCTCTTCTAAATTGCCCATGAAGGAGCCCGGTGTATTATTGTAAATGAGCAAAGCAATTGCTCCTGCTTCCTTGGCATTCTTACTTTTTTCCGTGAAAGTTAATTCCCCTCTCTCAACAATAACTACTTTTCCATTAGCCCCTTTTAATTGCTCCTCTTTCCCAATGCCACCGTTATATAACTCAAATGATTTATTTAAATCCCATGGAATCGTTCCTTGCATTGGGTACAACTTCATTTCTTTTTTACCAATATGTAAATAAGGTACTTTTAATGTAGGGGTAGAAGCTCCTACAGAAATAGCTTTGGCAGCCGTACCCGGTGAGCCAACACTCCATATGCCAGGCCCTGAATTACCCGATGATGTAACAGCAACAATTCCACTATCGACTGCCTTATTTAAAGCAAGACTAATAGGGAGATCAGGTCCGTTCACATTATTTCCCAATGAAAGATTAATGACATCTACTTTATCTTTCATTGCTTGTTCTATTGCTTGTAACACTTGCTCTGTCGTCCCGCTTCCTCCTGGGCCTAAAGCACGATAGGCAATAATCTCTGCTTTTGGTGCTACACCTTTTACTTTTCCGTTGGCTGCAATGATACCTGCCACATGGGTGCCGTGCAATGTATCCAACCGTCCCATATTCACTGTTTCCATCGGATCGTCATCTTGGTCCACGAGGTCTTTCCCACCACCATAACTAATGCGTAAATCTGGGTGACGATAATCAATTCCCGTATCAATGACGCCAACCTTAACACCTTCTCCAGTGAGGCGGTGATTATCATCATCAAAATATCCTCTAATGGCTTCTCCACCAATCAGCTGAATATTGTCATTCTCTGCTTGCACAGTATAATTTTGTACGGTCGTAAGGTGATGAATTGGTTGATTCCCTTCTATTTGTGCTAACTTATCATTTGTTGCTTCAACTGAAAATCCTTTGAGGGCATAGTTAAATATGTATCTTATTGCGACACCTTGTGCTTTGAGCTTCTCCTTTTCTACTT
Organism: Cytobacillus kochii; assembly: GCF_020171845.1. Lineage (GTDB taxonomy): Bacteria > Bacillota > Bacilli > Bacillales > Cytobacillaceae > Cytobacillus > Cytobacillus kochii. The sequence continues at coordinate 126,911 of NZ_JAIVAM010000005.1, forward strand.
GTAAGTCAGCGTCATCACTATAAACGATGATAGCTACTTGTTCTTCTGTTTGAATTTCATCCAAGGAAGGCACAATTAGTTGAGATGAAGATGCGCTCATACCTAACGTACAAGGAAAAAGAAAAAGAATAATAACGAGAATAAATAGATTTTTCTTCATTACGACGCCTCCTTTTTTATGTTAGCGTCTTCGATTTCTTGCCTCCCTATACTACGGAATATAATGGGAAGCGCAAATAAAAAAGGTGAATACCTTTTTTAAACTTAGGCAATCACCTTTTTTATTATAGGCTGTTTAAAACCATGTGGAATGGAGCAGAAATCCTCGAGTTACCGTGCAGGCAAAATCCGAGGATGCTTATATGATCTTCGCGAAAAAGCGAGTGTCTAGTGCACAATGAAAAGAATCAAGTGTCATAAGTAGTTAAAAGCTACATCCGTTACAAAAATAGCGTTATGATATTAAGGGCTTAAATGGAGCTGGCCTCTTTAAACCTTCACGAAAATAATACCTAATGGCCTCTGCGATTCTTTCAGAAGCGTGACCATCCCCGTATGGATTAGAAGCTTTCGACATCGCATCGTACGCCTGTTTACTAGTTAATAGTTCATGAGCGTTTGCATAGATAACTTCCTCATCTGTACCAACGAGTTTCAATGTACCTGCTTGAATACCTTCAGGGCGTTCTGTTGTATCACGCAACACTAACACAGGCACTCCTAGCGATGGTGCTTCTTCTTGTACACCACCTGAATCAGTTAAAATTAAATGGGCACGCGAGGAAAAATTATGAAAGTCGATCATTCCTAGTGGTTCAATCAAATGAATCCGAGGATGCCCTTGTAAAATTTCATTCGCGACTTCTCTTACAGCAGGGTTTAGGTGAACAGGGTATACTAATTGTACATCTTCATGCGTTTCGACAATTTTTTTGATCGCTTTAAACATATGTCTCATCGGCTCGCCAAGATTTTCCCTGCGATGGGCTGTCATCAAGATTAAGCGATCGTCACCAATTTTCTCTAAAATCTCATGCTGATATTCCGGTCGAACTGTGGTTTTTAACGCATCAATCGCCGTATTACCCGTAATGAATATTTGCTCTGCAGATTTATTTTCCCGCAATAGATTATCGGCCGATTTCTCTGTTGGCGAGAAATGAAGATCACTGATTACACCTGTCAGCTGACGATTCATTTCTTCTGGGTAAGGAGAAAATTTGTTCCAAGTGCGTAAGCCTGCCTCCACGTGACCGACAGTAATCCCGTTATAAAAAGCTGCTAAACTAGCCGCAAATGATGTTGTTGTATCCCCATGAACAAGAACAATGTCTGGTTCAACCTCTTTCATTACTTCATCTAAACCAGACAATACACGGTTTGTCACTTCTACTAACGTTTGTCTTGCTTTCATAATATTTAAGTCAAAATCCGGTTCTATTTGAAAAATCCTAAGCACCTGATCAAGCATTTCTCGATGTTGAGCAGTCACTGTAACGATAGAATGAAAGTCTTGTGGGTGCTTGTTGAGCTCAAGAATAAGCGGTGCCATCTTTATCGCTTCAGGTCTTGTTCCAAATATACTCATTACCTTAATCGGTCTTTGCATAAAACACTCGTCCACCTTTCTAAAAGAAGTGCTGGTTGCACTCACCTTCCGACAAACAGCTGTCGAACAGATCTTTATCAGATCCACTTCTTGTAAAAAAGCCCGTCCAAGGACGGGCTCATTTTCTATAATTAACTTTATTTTATTATTTCGTACCGAATAAACGATCTCCCGCATCCCCAAGACCAGGAACGATGTAGCCTTTTTCGTTTAACATTTCATCTAATGCAGCGATATATATATCCACATCTGGATGGGCTTCTTTTAATGCTTCTACCCCTTCAGGTGCAGCAATTAAACACATGAATTTAATGCTTTTTCCTCCGCGTTTTTTCAAAGAATTGATTGCTTCAATTGCAGATCCGCCTGTTGCAAGCATTGGATCAACAACAATGAAATCACGCTCTTCAATATCACCAGGGAATTTTGCATAGTACTCAACTGGCTTTAAAGTCTCTGGATCACGATATAGGCCAACATGTCCTACTTTAGCTGCAGGGATTAATTTCAAAATACCGTCTACCATCCCAATACCCGCACGTAAAATTGGTACAATTCCCATTTTCTTTCCAGAAAGCACTTTTGAATTTGTTTTTTGAACCGGTGTATCTATTTCAATTTCTTCTAAAGGCATATCTCTCGTGATTTCGAAAGCCATCAAAGTTGATACTTCATCAACGAGTTCACGGAATTCTTTCGTACCTGTATTTTTTTCACGAATGTATGTAAGCTTATGTTGGATTAATGGATGATCGAAAACATATACTTTTGCCATAAATATCTCTCCTTTTACTGATTGTACAAATCACACTTCGTACTATTTTACAGAAAAAATGTTTGTGGGGCAACTACGATTCTTGACGTAGAAACATTTATTCCCATTGGAAGAAAAGAAAATGTTGAAGATGCTTTTAGAACATTCGTTATAGTTGGCATAACTTAACAAAAATCCAGCCCTCAAGAGAAGGCTGGATAAACTAGATGATTATCTTTCTGGATATAAAATAAATTTGCTTGTTAATGCTTCGACTCGTTGTGAAGCTTCAGCTAACTTTTCTTCGTCTTCCGCATTTTTCAACGTGAACGCGATAATAGAAGCAATCTCTTCCATATCGTTCTTTGCAAATCCACGAGAAGTAACTGCAGCTGTACCAATACGTATCCCACTTGTCACAAATGGGCTTTCTGGATCAAATGGAATTGTATTTTTATTAACAGTAATACCTACTTCATCAAGTACTTTTTCTGCTACTTTACCTGTTAAACCTAATGAACGAACATCTACAAGTAAAAGATGGTTATCTGTTCCACCAGATACTAAGTCGATGCCTTCTTTTTTAAGTGACTCTGCTAAATGCTTAGCATTTGTGATAATGCTTTCCGCATATTCTTTAAAGCTATCTTCTAATGCCTCTCCGAAAGCTACAGCTTTAGCGGCAATGACATGCATTAATGGACCACCTTGAATACCTGGGAAAATCGATTTGTCGATTTTTTTTGCAAATTCTTCTTTGCAAAGAATCATACCACCACGTGGACCTCTTAATGTTTTATGAGTTGTTGTTGTTACGAAATCAGCGTATGGTACTGGATTAGGGTGAAGACCAGCTGCCACTAAGCCCGCAATATGAGCCATATCGACCATTAAATAAGCGCCAACCTCATCTGCAATTTCACGGAAACGCTTGAAGTCAATTACACGAGGATACGCACTTGCACCTGCTACAATTAGCTTCGGTTTATGCTCTTTCGCTTTTGCTAATACATCATCGTAATTGATGGTATGAGATGTTTCGTCTACACCATATTCAACGAAATTATATTGGACACCACTAAAGTTTACAGGACTCCCGTGCGTTAAGTGGCCACCGTGGGATAGATTCATACCAAGGACAGTATCACCTTGTTCTAAAATCGTGAAGTACACTGCCATGTTTGCTTGCGCACCTGAATGAGGCTGAACATTCGCATGCTCGGCTCCAAAGATTTGCTTCGCACGATCTCTAGCTAAATCTTCCACTACATCTACATGCTCACAGCCACCATAGTAACGACGACCAGGATACCCTTCAGCATATTTATTCGTGAGAACAGATCCTTGTGCCTCCATTACCGCCTCTGACACAAAGTTCTCTGAAGCGATTAATTCAATCTTACTTCTTTGACGTCCTAATTCATCTTGAATTGATTTGAAAACTTGCTCGTCCTGCTGCGCTAAATGCTTCATACAATAATCCTCCCTTATCTCTACCACACTATCAAAAATGAATAGCTATTATGAAAATTCTCCTTTATTCTATCATGTTTTTTCGGGAGGATACAGGCAAGCTTACTGTTTATTGAGAGAAAAAAATTATCCATACTAACGGAAAACGGTTACATGTAAATGATTATGAAATAGAGGGTAAAGTTGGTATTTTTGAATAAAAGGTGTGCAGAAATAATGAGCAACATACGTCATTTATCTACTTATTATCGCTACCGGCACATTATCAGACATTGACTATTTCTATTGGTAGACCGCTCTTTCTCCTCCAATCAACTTCGGCCTAGTCGTTGCTAATGTGACGTGTGCACCACCTACTTCTTTTAATGAAAGACGTATAGGTACAACCACATGCTTCAAGTGCATGCCAATGAAGGTATCACCGATATCTATCCCTGCATCAGCTTTTATATGCTCGACTACAACAGGGTCATCCAAATGTTGAAACGCATAAGTCGCCATCGCACCACCCGCTTTTCGGATTGGCACAACACTCACCTCTTCTAAGTTATACTTCTTAGCGGATGCCCGTTCGAGAACAATGGCGCGATTTAAATGCTCACAGCATTGAAAAGCGATTTGAACATTTGTTTGTTTTTGTAAGTTCATTAGTTCTGAAAAGATGAATTCAGCCACACCCTCTGAACCAGCCGTGCCGATATGATTACTCATCACTTCACTCGTACTACAGCCAATAACAATTAATTTGTCTTCGTTTAGTGAGACTTTTTGTGTAAACTCTGTTAAAATATCCCGCCATTGTTGTGTTAACTCTTCCATCGTCAGATGCTCCCTCTCTTCTCAGATTTATTCATAACCTTAGCTAATAGATAAAAAAGATGCATATGTCTTCCTTCCTTTCATGAAGTCAACATATGCAACAAAGTTTTATAAATTTTCTTTTTCGTATTGATCTATCTTCCCAATACGGTTCTGATGACGACCGCTTTCATAATCCGTGCCAAGCCATACTTGGGCAATCTCTCTTGCAAGCCCTGGGCCAATGACTCTTTCTCCCATCGCTAACACATTACTATCATTATGCTGTCTGGTTGCTTTCGCACTGAAAGTATCATGAACAAGCGCACAGCGAATACCTTTCACTTTATTGGCTGCTATAGACATCCCAATCCCTGTCCCACAAACGAGAATACCTTTATCAAATTCACCGCTCGCTACTTTTTCAGCAACCGGCAAAGCATAATCAGGGTAATCTACAGAAGTACTACACTCACAACCAAAATCTTCATATTCAATATTGAGTTCTTCTAATAATGATTTTATTTCCGCACGAATGTTTAATCCACCGTGATCTGATGCAATTGCAACTTTCATTTTTTTATGCCTCCAATCAAACTTGATTGTATGATTATCACTTTATTCTGACACAAAATTTAAAAATTATAAAGATGCAATTACTTTTCAGTTGGGTAGGCTACACTTTAAATTTATTCATATCTGTTTTTAACTGGTTTGCTTGCTCTTGTAATTCTTTTACTAGTATGTCGACTGTATCAATCACAGATGTTTGAGCCTCAGTTGAAGCAGCAACTTGTTGTGCACCAGCAGACGTTTCCTCCGCAATCGCTGCTACTTGCTGCGATTGGGCTGAAGTTTCCTGCATGGCATGCATTTGTTTATCTACTAGATCTTTAATCATGGTCACTGCAGCATTCATTTGATCTACAGTTTGCGTCATCTCTTCAATGACGGCATGTGTCTCGGTCCCTTTTTGTGCTTCTTGATTGGCAGACTCCACTTGATTAGAAATTTGACTGACCACATTACGCACTTCTTCTTGAATGTTTTTTATTAATTCCGATATTCCTTGCACAGCTTTCGCACTTTCATCAGCCAACTTGCGCACTTCTTCGGCTACTACAGCAAAGCCCTTACCATGCTCTCCTGCTCTCGCCGCTTCAATAGAAGCATTTAATGCTAATAAGTTTGTTTGCGTGGCAATATCGCCAACAAGTTGGATAATTTGTTCTACTTTGACTGCATTTTCTTCTAAAATTTTTACAGTCTCTAACGATTTCTGATTACCTACTGCTAGTTTTTCTATTCCAGAAATAAGTGAATGCATGGCATGTTTGGATTTATTCAGATCACCGAAAAGCTCTTCAGATACTTGCTCAGATTGCTTTGCCTGCACCTGAACTTCTTCAGCAATTCGAATGACTTCATCAACAAGTTCGGCAACAGATTGAGTTGCGACCGCTGAGTTTTCTGCTCCTTGAGATATTTCTGAGATAGTTGTAGCAATTGCTTCAGCCTGCTCATTAGCAACCGAAGACTCCGAGGAAATTTCGTGCACTTTTTTATTTGTCATAGCAAAGTTCTCATCAATTCGTTCAATCATTTCTCTTAAACTCGTTAACATTTGATTAAAGGCTAATCCTAAAGAACGTATTTCATCATCCGAACGCGACACCTGTGCCTTTTCTTGTAAATTACCATTCGCTGCTTTTATAGCAGAATGCTCTAAGTCTTTAAGTGGTTTTGTAATAAACCCTGCTGCAATAAACGCTAAGATCGCAGACCATATCGCTCCAAGCAAAAGGACAATAATCGTAAAAAATTCTTTACTAATCGGCATATTTCCCATTAAAGGATATACGAACTGAATACATATCGCGCTTATTGAGTATGTAATAACGGCTAATACTGAGATGAGAAGAACCAATTTTTTTCTTAAACTAAATTTCATCTTACGCGTCTCCATGATTGCCCCCTACTTCAACCTGTTCATCTTTGTTTATCTTGATTCCTATCTTTTAATATTTCTGCTATTTTTCTTATACTTCCCTGTAGTTCATTATAGGTTTCTTTATATTGTTGCAACGTCCCCCCGAATGGATCAATGATATCTTCTTGTTTACCATCATAAGCAAACTCTTTTATTAAAAAAACTTTTCCCTTAGCATTAGGAAAATGTGATAAAATCGCATGTTTATGTCCATTAGTCATCACTAATATATGTGTCGCCCATTGAATAAGCTCTTCATTCAATTGAGCTGATTGATGATTGATGCTTATGCCCTCTTCTTCTAAAACTTGCGATGTATAAGCAGATGCAGGTCCACCTTGACTTGCAAAAATCCCCGCAGATTTCACCTTCACATCAGGAATGTCTATATGACGTAATATCGCTTCAGCCATGGGGCTTCGACAAGTGTTACCTGTACAAATAAATAAAACGTGAGCCATAAAGCTCGCCTCCTTCTCTTACATTATAATCCAAAACTCCTATTTGATATAGACAAAATAAGGTGTCTATCACCGACATATTTCGACAATTTTAAGAATTTTTTGTCGAAATACATCAATAATACGCACCTTAACTGCTTTTTATTAGGAAATTTTAACCATATTACATGAATAACATTTTGACGCCAAAAGCAAAAAGAATCGCCCCTCCAAGTGTCTCACTATATTTACCGAACCACCCTTGCATTCTTCTTCCTATCATTAATCCTGCCCAAGTAAGAACCATTGCAATTACACCAAATAATGTAAGAACAAGAGCCGTTTTTGCCCCCAATACACCTAATGTAAGCCCGACTGAAAAGCTGTCTAAACTTACACTTAAAGCAAAAATTAATAAGCCAAAACCTACAGGTGTTAACAGACTTTCTTTTTCAGCCTTTAAGCTTGACCAGAACATTTGCAGGCCCAAAAGCATCAACAAACCGGCACCAATATAGGCAGCAATCTCACTAAAATAAACCGATAAAAACTTCCCTGCCATCATTCCTAACAATGGCATGATGACATGAAATACTCCAATCGTAAAGCCTATATATAATATTTGCCGATACCTTAATTTGTACATCCCCATACCTAATCCAACTGAAAATGCATCCATTCCTAAGGCAAACGCCATTAAACTTAAAGTTAAGACTTCACCTACTAACAACGTCATCTCTTTAGCCTCCTCGGGACTTGCTCTTTTGAAGATATGCATGTCCAAGGAGAATTAGAATTGTTTTTTTAGGCGAAAACAAAACAGCTTCGATAGAATCAAATATGATGGTTAAAAACTCAGCGCCTCTCTATAGGCTGGGGGATGTAGTTACGCCGCAGGATCATGCAAAATGCATACATACAGGGATTTTTGTATGGTTGTTTTGCCAGAGGATTCACAATTAAGGTAGGTTTTTTCTGTTTTCATAGTGATCTTCACTAGCAAAGATGCATCAATAGAGTTGCTTGCGGTGGATATCTTGTAGTAAAGAAGGAAACAAACGTTGTTTATAGATGATGAAATGTAAATTATTTGCAGGGTGAATCATTTTTAGTAGGCATTTCGCGCATGATTTGGCATGAGATTTCTTTTTTAGTAGGGCTTTTGCTCTTTTCACGACTTATCTTAGTTGGTTCTCCTTTTTTAGTCGCGTTTCTTGCCTTTTTGCGACTTATAAAGAGTTTCACTGCTTTTTTAGTCGCGTATTTGACCTTTTCGCGACTGATCATAGACGGTTCTCCTTTTTTAGTCGCGTTTCTTGCCTTTTTGCGACTTACAAAGAGTTTCACTGCTTTTTTAGTCGCGTATTTGACCTTTTCGCGACTGATCATAGTCGGCTCTCCTTTTTTAGTCGCGATTCTTGCCTTTTTGCGACTTATAAAGAGTTTCACTGCTTTTTTAGTCGCGTATTTGACCTTTTCACGACTTATCTTAGTTGGTTCTCCTTTTTCAGTCGCGATTCTTGCCTTTTTGCGACTTATAAAAAGTTTCACTGCTTTTTTAGTCGCGTATTTCCTCTTTTCACGACTTATCTTAGACGGTTCTCCTTTTTTAGTCTCGATTTTCCTCTTTTCGCGACTTATCAAGGACGGTTCACCTTTTTTAGTCGCACAAAATAAAAATGCTCCGCTAATAAGTAATACAATCGGAATATGATCATTTTACCCACACAACTTACCGGATTTCTAATGAAATAGCACGCTATAGGAATCATTGAAAAAATCTTAGTAACCAACATTTGAGCTTCTGTTTTAGTTTTTAAGGTAACAAGGGATAACAAATCAGAACCTGAACAATTTTCGTTCAGGTCCTGAAACACTCATCTTTAAATCTACTTATAATTGAATGCGCCGATGGCCTGCAGCTTTTTCTAAGCGATTCATAATCGCCACACCGACACCTTCATATGGGAAAACCTCACCTAAAATGATATCGACATTCTCATGATTAAATGCTCTCAAGGCATAGTATAAACCTGCAGCCACCGTATCTAGCGCTTCCCGCGCACCCATAGAAAGGACAACATCCGTTTCATAGAAATCTTTATTTTCATCTGTTGTCAGTACACCTACTCGCAGTCCTTCTGCCCTTTTTTCATTGATCAATTGTTGCAACTGCATCGGAGTTGCATCGACTAATGTTAATGGTGCATCTGGTGCGTAATGTGTATATTTCATACCAGGCGATTTTGGTTTGGCTTGTTGATTATGTAGCGCGGGATCTAATTTTACTTCACCTATCACCGCAATCATCTGTTCCTTGGTCACACCACCCGGCCGTAAAATAACAGGTATCTCTTCTGTGCAATCAATAACGGTTGACTCCACACCAACGCCAGTAGCTCCTCCGTCTACCACACCAGCAATTTTTCCTTCTAAATCTTCCCACACGTGATCCGCTGTTGTTGGACTCGGTCTTCCCGAGCTATTTGCACTTGGAGCAGCTATTGGTAATTCCGTTTGGGCAAGAATGGCTAACGCTACAGGATGATCCGGCATACGGAAGCCAACGGTTTGTAATCCTGCTGTTGCTAAATCAGAAAGGCTACCCCTTTTTTTCTTAAGAATAATCGTTAATGGTCCTGGCCAAAAGGCATCCATCAATTGCTCTGCCTTTAATGGAATCTCTTCAGCCAGTTCCTGCAGTTGCATTCTCTTTGCTATATGAATAATTAAGGGATTATCTGCCGGCCTTCCTTTGGCAGCAAAAATTTTCTCTACGGCACCGTCACTTTTTGCATTCCCACCTAACCCATATACGGTTTCAGTTGGAAAAGCAACAACCTCATTTTCTTTAAGTAAATCAGAGGCTTGGACAATTTGTGGGTAACTATTCAAATTATCCACATTATTATCCACTGACCATCTAATTGTTTTCATTGTTATCCACCTTCAATATCTTTCATTCTAAATAGGAGAAATCCCCCTATTTTCAGTCTATCATCTAAGACAGTATAAAAGAAGCAAGGTGATAACTCAAGGTATTATCCACAAATTGTGAATAAACACATCGTTTTTGTGTATAACTTTGTGGATATATCCACATTATTCGAGTGAATATTTCAAAAAGAAAGAGTTATCCACAGATTGGACATTTTTAATATGTTCTTTTTCTACTAAAAATGTTGGCAATTCCGATTTATCCACTTGTTGAAAACCCATTAATAAAAATAATTGTAGTGTACTTTTGCGATTTGATCCTAAATATACTGTGGATAACCCTTTTTCTTTTGCTAATAGAAAAATTTGTTGCAATAAATACAATAAATCTGTCTGCACGGTTGTTTCTGACTTCATAACAAGCGAGCGTAACAAACCAACCGTTTCGTAAGGTTCGATGCCAATTGTCGCTTTTATTTCTCCCTCTTCATCTTCCATAATTAAAAAGTAATCAATTAAGTCCGCCACACCTTCCGATCGAACTGACGCTTCTGTTAAAAATTTCATGAGCTCGTTTTCATCTTGCTTCTGTGCAACTCTTACAATACTTGTTTTCATTCACTTCACCCTCTACTCATTTTATAGTCTATGAATATGAGTTAATTGAAATTGATAGAACTAAAAATTTGCTAGAGTTAAAATATTATCCGAATAGCTTATCCCATATCTCTGCTAAAAAGAATTTTACTTCCACTTCTTCTTCATCTTGTTCACCTGCATAAACAGGGTCTTCTTCTTTTTCGGTCATTTCTTCCTCTACATTCTCTTCTTCCACTACTAATTCTTCCTCTTGCTGTTCTTCATCACTAAACCCTTCGCTCACAGCCACACCATTTGAAAAATCAAGAAAGCATAATGGTGGAAATAAAACACACCACCAGTTCGCACCGTCTCCATCACCAAGCGTAATTAGAATCGCTTCATACTCACCAGCAGGGTATAAAAACTGGCCATAAAGTTTCGTCGGAAAATCTACTTTATCAAACTCCGTCTTAACTGTTTGTTTAGAGCCCGCTTCTGCTACAACTCGTTCGGCTATTTTTTGGATTTCTGGTAATTTTGATTGAATCAATGCTCTTGCTTCTTCTAAAGAGGTTAAATCAGATACCCACTCAGTTATATTTGCATTTACTTCGTCTCTCACCGCACGTTTAATCTTTTGATCTTTCTCCATATCGCTATTCGCTAGAATTCTTAAACGGATTGCTTCGTTAGGAATGACTAGTGATTCATCAGCCACTACCTCTGTTTGCGGAATATATAAACTAAATAAAGTACCTAATGATAAAATTAAGATATATAAGTTCACAATCGATTTCGTTTTCATCTTCCTGCACCATCCCTTCACTATCCACAGTGTGGTCAGAAAGAGAACATCTTAAACTATTAAAATTAAAAAATTATAAAATAAGAAGGAAAGATAGACCCCATTTAGATGGTAAACGGATTAAGTTAACATGTATCAAGCGTTACTATGTTAATAATCCATACATATGTCCATGGCGGGTCTTTTTTCTTTTATAATGGGAGAAGCTTGCAGAAAATATCTTTGGGGGGTTTTTACATTTGTACCGCTGTTGGCTTTTTTACCTAGGACCGTTCATTTTGCAACGGTCTTACTCTTGGACGTTTCACCAAGTGCCGTCATTTTTCTTTTTCCACCGCGCTCTGTTCCTATTTCCTTACAGAGAGCGGTGGTTTTTACACAGACACCATTTAACATTTCACTTAGTTCCTAATGATATAAACTCTCTTCACATTAGTCACTTATTTCAGCGAAAACCATTCGATCTTTCCCGTTGATGTCAAAGACGACTTCGACCTGTGCTTGTGGGAGGGCACCTTTTAATAAGTTTGCGACCAATTCCCCTTGCCCTGCACCTACTTCAAATCCAACAAGTGCTTGTTCGTTTAGTACATGTGGTAATTCATTTACTAAACGGCGATAGATGTCTAAACCATCCTCTCCAGCAAACAAGGCACGATTAGGCTCATGTTCAGTTACAATCTCTGACATCCACGAACGATCTGCAGTTGGAATATAAGGGGGATTGGAGATAACTACATCTAATTTTACTCCAGAGTTGATAAAAGGCTGCAGCAAGTCCCCTACTATCCAATTTATGTCTGCGTCTAAATAAGCCCCATTACCCTTAGCTACTTCTAAACTTGCAGGATATAGATCAGTTCCAAAACAATCAAGCTGAGGGTTTTCTCGTTTCAGAGTAATAGCGATTGCACCGCTACCTGTACCAACATCGGCCACTTTTAATCCTGTATCGTCTTGCCAACGTGCACGAATACGCTCAAGCGTAGCAAGGACTAACTCCTCTGTTTCTGGCCTAGGAATTAGAACTTCCTTATTCACCATAAATTTTCTACCATAAAACTCCTCATAGCCCATAATATACTGAATAGGCTCACCAGCAATATGAGTGAGTATCGCCTTTGAAAAAAGTTGATCGATCTCCTCAGGAAGTTCTTCACGTAATCTTGTTAAGAATTCAGCTCGACTCATCTTCATATAATGTCTTAGTAAAATTTCAGCAGCATATGCTTCCCGTTGATTTTCTTCTAAAAAAGAAGAAGCCCAGTTAAGGGCTTCGAATACTCTGCGATTACTCATTAGTCGCACTTTCTAGTTTAGCCGATTGCTCTTCTAAAATAAGAGCATCAATAATTTCATCAATCTTACCGTGTAGGATCTGGTCTAACTTTTGGATAGTTAAACCAATTCGGTGATCAGTTACACGGTTTTGTGGGAAATTATACGTACGGATACGTTCAGAACGATCCCCTGTACCTACAGCTGATTTACGCTGCTGATCGTATTCAGCTTGTGCCTCTCGTTGGAATTTATCGTATACACGTGCACGCAAAACTTTCATCGCTTTTTCTTTGTTCTTAATTTGCGACTTTTCATCCTGACAAGAAACGACAGTTCCCGTAGGAAGGTGGGTAAGTCTTACTGCGGACATAGTCGTATTAACACTTTGTCCACCCGGTCCACTAGAAGCAAAAGTATCCACACGGATATCCTTATCATGAAGCTCAATTTCCACTTCTTCTGCTTCAGGTAACACCGCTACTGTTGCCGTAGACGTATGAATGCGACCGCCTGATTCTGTTTCCGGTACACGTTGCACGCGATGCGCACCATTCTCATATTTTAATTTAGAGTAAGCACCGTTGCCGTTTACCATGAAGATAATTTCTTTATAGCCACCGACCCCTGTACTACTTGCTTCAATGACGTCAATTTTCCAACCTTGGACTTCAGCATAGCGACTATACATACGGTACAAATCACCCGCAAACAGTGCAGCTTCATCTCCACCAGCTGCACCACGAACTTCTACGATAACGTTTTTGTCATCATTAGGGTCCTTTGGAATGAGAAGGATTTTTAATTTTTCTTCTAATTGCTCCACTTTTTCCTCTAATTCAGAAATCTCTTCTTTCACCATATCACGCATTTCAACATCTAGTTTCTCTTCCAACATGGCCTTTGCGTCTGTATATTGTTCATGTATTTCTTTATATTCACGATATGTATCCACTGTTTCTTGGATATCAGACTGTTCTTTTGAATACTCACGTAATTTTTTTGGATCATTTACTATTTCTGGATCACTAAGCAATTCATTAAGACGTTCATAGCGTTCCTCTACAGATTGAAGACGATCAAACACGGTTATTCACCTCTAATTCATTATTAACATGCATCTATCTTATCACTGCTATCAGTATGCAGTTTCATTTCCAACGTATAACATTCTAATTATAGTATAGCCGCCTTGTTCAGTCAAAACCACTTTAGATTATTTTAGAAATTTCTGTTATTCGATTGATGAATCTTTCATCGTTTACTATAGTAAAGTTATCTACTTAAAAATGAGGTGCAGCACATGAAAGCCATTATGATTGGAATACTCTCCGCATTCTTTTTTGCTTTTACATTTGTTTTAAATGCAGCTATGGAAATGAATGGAGGAAGCTGGTATTGGAGTGCATCGCTCCGTTACTTCTTTATGATCCCACTTTTACTTATCATTGTTTTATACCGTAAGAGCTTACGTGCACTTATGATTGAAATGAAAAAAGCCCCTGGAAAATGGATACTATGGAGCACAATTGGATTTGGGCTATTTTATGCCCCTATATGTTTTGCTGCTGCCTATGGTCCCGGCTGGCTAATTGCTGCCACCTGGCAAATCACAATTATTTCTGGCAGTCTACTTGCCCCATTATTTTATGAAATGCGCCAGACTTCTAAAGGAGTCATTCGCATAAAAGGGCAAATTCCTTTTAGAGGACTACTCATGAGTCTCATTATTTTAGTTGGCGTATTTGTTATCCAATGGGACCATGCCTCTGTTGTATCGGTGAAAGATACATTTATTTGCACCTTAGCCATTCTTATTGCATCGTTTGCTTACCCTCTAGGGAATCGAAAAATGATGGCCTTAACAAACAAGCGCTTAGATCCTTATCAAAGAGTGCTTGGTATGACAATAGCTAGCCTTCCCTTTTGGCTCTTACTTGCATTTATTGGTTTACAAACAGCTGGCATGCCATCGATGAGTCAAGTTTATCAATCGGGGTTAGTAGCCTTATTTTCCGGTGTTTTTGCAACAGTACTATTCTTTGCTGCCACCGATCTCGTTCAAGGCAACATGCAAAAACTTGGAGCTGTGGAGGCAACACAGTCCTTTGAAGTGCTTTTCGCAATGATTGGTGAAGTGATCATTTTATCTGCTCCTCTTCCTTCTGCCACTGCTACGGTTGGGATCAGTTTAGTAATACTCGGCATGGCACTTCATAGTTATGTATCCAATTTACCTCAAAAGGGATTCAAAAAGAAAAAGGTAGAAGAGACGGTTTAATTCACCGTCTCTTTATTCTGTATGATCTTCTCTAATTTTCACATTTATATAATAGGTCGGCACCGCACCAACTAATTTTTTTTGCAAACTTTCCTCAGCTTTTTCACGTTCCGCTTTTGAGGAAAAGTCTTTATTCGTATACACAGTTACATGCATATATTCCCCGTCAATCCATATACCACCTGGTTCATAATCAGTAAGCTTATTAATCGTTGATCTTGCTTGATTAATATCGCTACGGTCAGATTTTTTATCGCCATTGGTATTTAATAAGTTGGGATTTTGTTCATACATTGACCATTCCTGAACATCTTCGGAACGATGACCAGAAGGGCTGCTTATTCTAACGGTTTCGGTATGTTTGTTGATATCATAAGTTTTATCAGCATTTGCACCGTAATTATAAGAACAACCAGTTAGTAGACTGATTAACAAAACACCTGTAATGGTTTTTTTCATGAATGAATGGCACCCCCTACTAAATAAAATGCCCATTCATTTTAAAATTTCAGCAAGCAATTTTTCCTATGTAAAAAAATGTATGACAAGGAGTTTTTCGTTCCAAAAAAGACGCCAAAGTTAGCGTCTCCAATCAAAAATGTGTTACTTCATCATTTCCGTGTGATTTTTAATACTTTTTGGTTTGCCAATCACTTCATGATGTTCACGGCACCGAGGTTCATACGATTCAGATGCGCCCACAAGAATAGTGGGGTCTGTATATGATGCCGGTTTACCATCAATTAAACGCTGTGTTCGACTAGCAGGTGATCCACAAACAGCACAAACGGCTTGTAGTTTTGTCACTAACTCAGCAGTAGCCATTAAATCTGGCATTGGACCAAAAGGCTCACCACGAAAATCAACGTCTAACCCAGCCACAATGACACGATGACCGTTTCCCGCAAGCATCTCCACAACTTCAATGATTTGATTATCAAAAAACTGAACTTCATCAATAGCTACGACTTCTGTATCAGACGTAACAAATGACAAAATATCCTCTGAGCAGGCTACAGGTTGAGCAATAAACGATGCCCCATTATGAGAAACAACTGATTCTTCACTATAACGTTTATCGATTTGAGGCTTGAATACAGCAATTTGCTGTTTGGCAAATTGTGCCCTCCTTACTCTGCGAATAAGCTCCTCTGACTTACCAGAGAACATACTCCCGCAAATTACCTCAACCCATCCATGATGATTGATAACATACATGAAAGGTCTCTCCTTCCGCAACAATCTAATCTATCTATAAACACCTATTACAGTCCTTACTGTTAAGGTCTCACAAAAGAAACATTCTTATGTTAAATGCCGAAAAATAGTGGTGGTGTGCACCACTATTTTTCGACATTCATGAAAAAACAGGCAAGTATCATGACTTGCCTGCTTTGATTGTTATTTAAATTACTTCTGTTTGATGCCGTATTTTTTATTGAAACGGTCAACACGTCCGCCAGCTTCAGCGAATTTTTGACGTCCAGTATAGAATGGGTGGCATTCTGAGCAAGTTTCTACACGGATTTCTTCTTGTACAGAACCCGTTTCGAATTCGTTACCGCATGCACATTTCACCATTGCTGTTTTATAGTTAGGATGAATTCCTGCTTTCATTCTTTTCATCTCCTTCCGCCCTGAATCATTCTGAAACAGAGTTATATAGTTACGGATTCACCGTAATCTTAGAAACGCACTGGAATCATTATAACAAGGTCGAGCTTAATTTGCAATCATCGATTACGAATGAGCTTTACCATTTGATTCCAAACCTAATGAGAGCGCTTTGCTTTCATCTCTTCACTCAATAAGGCAAAGAAATCCTCATTCGATTTCGTTTGCTTTAATTTTCTCATGAGTTTTTCCGCAAAATCAGGAGAATCAGTCATTGATTTACGGATTGCCCATAGTTTATCAAGATGATCCTTAGGAATCAACAATTCTTCCTTACGGGTGCCAGATCGTCTAATATCAATTGCAGGGAAAATTCGTCTTTCAGCAAGCGAACGATCAAGATGTAACTCCATATTCCCCGTTCCTTTAAACTCTTCATAAATCACATCATCCATACGTGATCCCGTATCAACCAGAGCAGTAGCTAAGATAGTTAAGCTTCCGCCTTCCTCAATATTTCTTGCGGCACCGAAAAACCTTTTCGGACGGTGGAATGCGGCTGGGTCAATACCGCCTGATAACGTACGACCACTTGGAGGAATGACCAAGTTATAAGCTCTAGCTAAACGTGTAATACTATCCATTAAGATGACAACATCGCGCTTATGCTCAACTAGACGCATCGCTCTCTCTAATACGAGCTCTGCCACTTTAATATGATTTTCCGGCACTTCGTCAAATGTTGAACTAACAACATCACCAGCAACAGAGCGTTCAATATCTGTTACTTCTTCCGGTCTTTCATCAATAAGTAATACGATAAGCTCTGCTTCAGGATGATTCGTTGTAATACTGTTGGCAATTTCTTTTAACAACATCGTTTTCCCTGCTTTTGGAGGAGCGACGATTAAGCCACGTTGTCCAAAACCAACTGGTGAAATTAAGTCCATAATTCTAGTGGAAATATGTCTTGTTTTTGTCTCTAAATTCATATGACGATCAGGATATAGAGGCGTTAAACCTGGGAAATGAACACGTTCCTTTGATGTCTCTGGATCATCTCCGTTAACCGCTTCCACTTGTAGCAAACCAAAATAACGTTCATTTTCTTTCGGCGGACGAACTTTACCAGAAACTTTGTCACCATTTCTTAAATCAAAGCGACGAATTTGCGATGCAGAGATATAAATATCCTCTGAACTTGGCGAATAGTTAATCGGCCTTAAGAAACCGAAACCTTCTGATTGAATGATTTCTAGAACACCTTCCATAAAGAAGTATCCTTCTTGTTCCGCTCTCGCTTTTAATATCGCAAAAATAAGTTCTTTCTTTGATAATTTACTATAATAAGAAACTTTATATTCTCTTGCATGTTCATAAAGTTCTTTCAATTTCATATTCTCTAGACTTGAAATATTTAGTCCCATTTCTACACCACTCTTTAGATTTTTCGATTATTTCCCCCATATGCTAAAAAAATAAGATTCATTATATATTCGAATATGGTTGGAAAGGAAAGTATGTTTGAGGCTTCCTGAAGTAAACGAAGAGTTTGATTTAGTCAACTCTCCTTGTAATAGAGGAATGATTGGTCTTCCTTTGAAAATATCTTTTATTTTACCCCTAACCTCTATGTTAGGCAACTACATTTTATAGTAGGATATTTGGAAGGATTCTTTCTATTTTAATTTAACCTAAGAAATGCAAGGATGCACTTCTTAGGTCTATCATCAATTATTTAATTACAAGATTAGGTTTTTTCTTCAAGCTATGACGACCATCAATAAACCTTACTGTGCCCGATTTAGCACGCATAACGACTGAAGACGTCGAACCGTAAGATCCTTTAAATTGAACGCCTTTCAAAAGTTCTCCATCCGTAATACCTGTCGCAGCAAAGATTGCGTCATCACCTTTAACTAGGTCTTCCATCAATAATACTTTGTTAACATCTAATCCCATTTTAATACATCTTTCTAGTTCCGCATCGTTTTGGGGAAGCAGTTTACCTTGCAATTCACCACCAAGACATTTCAATGCTACAGCTGCAACAACACCTTCAGGGGCACCACCTGCTCCAAATAAAATATCTACGCCTGTATGATCGAACGCCGTATTAATGGCTCCTGCTACATCGCCTTCATTAATTAGCTTAATTCTAGCGCCAGCGTCACGCAATTGTTCAATAATATGTTGGTGGCGATCACGATTAAGTACAGTTGCAACAACGTCCTCAATATCTTTGTTTTTTGCTTTCGCAACAGCTCTCAAGTTATCAATCACTGGAGCATTGATATCGATTTGCCCAACCGCCTCAGGTCCAACGGCAATTTTATCCATATACATATCTGGTGCATATAGTAAGTTACCTCGATCTGCCACTGCCAGAACCGCAAGCGCATTCCAACCACCAGAGGCAACAATACTTGTACCTTCGACAGGATCGACTGCAATATCAACTTGAGGGCCAGAACCTGTTCCAAGCTCTTCGCCAATATATAGCATTGGTGCTTCATCCATTTCACCTTCACCAATCACTACTCTACCTTGCATAGGAACTGTATTAAAGATATCTCTCATTGCTTCAGTTGCTGCACCATCTGCTTCATCTTTTAATCCACGGCCCATCCAACGAGCAGATGCTAGTGCTGCACCTTCTGTAACACGAACCAACTCCATTGATAAACTTCTTTCCATTTTTACTTCCTCCCCAATATTCACTTCGTCTCAGTATGTACTGAAATCGATGCGGAATCTAGATGTACATTTATAACATTGTCAATTCATCATTAAGCATTATTCATTTGTTCAATTTCTTGATCAGTTAGCTTTTCTCTCCAAATCGTTGCTCCTAAACCATTGAGTTTTTCAACTAAATGACTATAACCTCTATCAATGTGATCAACGCCAGTAACCTCTGTTACCCCTTCAGCCATAAGGCCTGCGATGACTAGCGCTGCTCCAGCACGTAAATCACTTGCCTTTACTTTGGCACCTTGCAATTTCATAGGGCCGTTAATAATAGCCGAACGACCTTCCACTTTAATATTGGCATTCATTCTTCTCAATTCATCAATATGCTTAAATCTAGCCCCATATATCGTATCAGTTACCATGCTTGTTCCTTCTGCATTCGTTAACAATGCCGTTAATGGTTGCTGGAGATCAGTTGGAAAACCAGGATATACAAGTGTCTTAATATCTACTGCCTTCATTTTTTCAGCGGGACCGACAAAAATTTGATCATCACCCGCTTCAATTTGCACACCCATTTCTCTTAACTTTGCCGTTAATGATTCAAGATGATGGGGAATAACATTATCAATTAAAACGCCCTCTCCAGAAGCTGCAGCAAGCACCATATAAGTCCCAGCTTCAATACGGTCAGGAATAATTGTATGCTGGCATCCATGGAGCTGATCTACACCATCAATACGGATTACATCAGTACCCGCGCCTTTTATCTTTGCACCCATATTATTCAGCAATGTAGCAACATCAATAATTTCAGGTTCTTTAGCCGCATTTTCTATAACCGTACGACCCTTTGCCTTTACAGCAGCGAGCATAATATTAATGGTTGCACCAACACTGACGACATCTAAATAAATACGTGCACCTCTTAGTTCATCTGCACGTAAATAAATCGCGCCTTGTTCATTTGTTACACTTGCGCCAAGTGCCTCAAAACCCTTAATATGCTGATCAATCGGTCTCGGTCCTAAATGACAACCACCCGGAAGTCCAATGACTGCTTTATTAAATCGTCCAAGCATGGCCCCCATTAAATAATAAGAAGCACGAAGCTTTTTCACCTTGCCATTAGGCATAGGCATCGAGATCATTGCAGAAGGATCAACCTGCATATCTCCATCAGCGAATGTTACTTCACCACCGATTTCCTCTAGTAAACCTTTTAAGATTTGCACATCCGAAATATCTGGTAAACCTTCTATTGTTACAGGCGAATCTGCCAGTATTGTTGCCGGTATTAAAGCAACTGCACTATTCTTCGCGCCGCTAATTCTCACTGTTCCTTTTAATGGGTATCCGCCTGCAATCATAAGCTTTTCCATTTTGAACTCCCTTCTAAGCCGTTAACGCAACCCCTTTATAGAGGATGCTCTATAAGAATAAGCTTGTCCTATGTGGAATCTTTGCTCTATCAGTCATAAAACAAACCCGCATTTTTAAAAAAACACAGGTGTAATCTACATTACCATTGTTGTCTATCTATTGAAAAAATAAGCATCTTTATGTTAACATGTCTAACAATTTTTAAAAAGCTCACATATGATAGGCATTTAGATGCATCTTCCTTCTTCTATTTTACACCATAACAATTGGAAATGTAGTTGTTGTTTCGAATTGTTATGAATATGTAAATTTTTAAGGAAACATTTGCATCATGGATTCATTCACCGATGGAAATTGTTGACTAATGAGTTTTCCGAGAGTCAAGAGGGATTGAATTGAGAAGTTGCTTTAAATAAGCTTAAGAAACCGTTGAATGAACAACGGCTTCTTTTCTATTTTATGCCTTGTTAGCAGAACCAAACTCGCGCATTTTGCCAATTACTGTTGCTTTAATCGCTTCCCGAGCAGGCCCTAAATATTTACGTGGATCGTACATTTTTTCATCTGCTGCAAGGACTTCACGTACTTTTTTCGCAGATGCAATTTGGTTCTCTGTATTTACGTTAATTTTTGCTGTTCCTAGAGAAATTGCTCTTTGAATATCTTTTGTTGGGATACCTGTTCCACCATGCAATACAAGTGGCACACCTGTTAATCCTCGAATTTCTTCCATTTCTGTAAACCCTAAGTTAGGCTCACCTTTGTATGGTCCATGGACAGACCCAAGAGCAGGCGCTAAGCAGTCAATCCCTGTTCTCTGAACTAATTCTTCACATTCTTTTGCATCTGCATAAATAACGCCATCTGCAACAACGTCATCTTCTTGTCCACCAACAGTGCCAAGCTCAGCCTCAACAGATACGCCTTTTGAATGCGCATATTCTACTACTTTAGAAGTGATTTCGATATTTTGCTCAAATGGATCGTGAGAAGCATCAATCATAACAGAAGTAAACCCAGCATCGATTGCTTCTTTACATTTATCATAACTTGAACCATGATCAAGATGAATGGCTACTGGAACAGTAATATTATAGTCTTCCATTAGACCTTCTACCATTTTAACAACCGTTTTAAATCCACCCATATAACGACCTGCACCCTCAGAAACACCAAGAATTACAGGTGATTTTTCTTCCTCAGCTGCTTGTAAAATTGCTTGTGTAAACTCTAAATTATTTAAGTTGAATTGACCAACTGCATAGCCCTCTGCATTTGCTTTTTTCAACATTTCAGTCATAGAAACTAAAGGCATATGTAAAAATCCTCCTTGTCTTATTCACTTCAGTCATTCCTTTTAAAGGATTTCCTTCCAGCTACATGTTTATGTACCCTAATAGCTCTCCATCAAACGGAAAAAATGAAATGAACATATAAATTCCATTTGTATCATACCAAAATGTGCAGAGAAAATCTATGATTAGGTTATAACTTTTCATAAATAAGATGTACTATTAATTAAAAAAGGCATAATTGTATAACCTTATTTAGGTACTGGTAAATATTTCTTGACCGCCGCCCGAATGTCATCTATGTCGAATGGTTTAGCAAAATGTGTTAAAGCACCTAAATCTTTTGCCTCTTGAATCATATCTAATTCTCCATAAGCAGTCATAATGATGACTCTTATATCATGATGCCCTTCTCTCATTCTCTTTAGAATTTCAATCCCATCCATACCTGGGATCTTCATATCTAATAATACTAAGTCTGGGTCATGCTTCGCTACAATATCAAGGGCTTGAATTCCGTTTGCTGCTTGGTACGTTTCATAGCCCTCCTTCTGTAAAACTTCATTTAATAGAATCCTTATACCAAACTGATCATCGACAATCAATATTTTCCCTTTCATAATACACCCCATTCTCGTTTAATCAAGAATACTTAATGTTTTTAAATTCGACCCTAAGTGTTTTTTTCCTGCATTTGTTAGGAAAATAACTAGAATGAGTCATCGCCGTTAATTGCTATATTTCGACAAGTTGATGGTTCTCTTTTCGTTGTGTATCAATCAAATACTGTCGCACTAAATACCAAAGTGTGCAGCCTGATTATTTTGTGATTTCGTCTTATTTCAATATAATGATAATATTGGGAGAAGTACAGGAGGAATTATTAATGTTAAAGATTTTTTCTACACAATTATTCGGCTTATTTAAAAAATGGCAAGACAGTCATGAAGAATCAATAGAAGATGCTGCTCGAATTTTAGCTCAAGCGAGTGTCGGTGAGGGCCATATATATATTTACGGAAAACAGGAGATGCACGCTGTCGGTATCGAAGCAACTGAGGGAGTAGACGCACTGGCAAACGCAAAAGTCTGGGATTCTTCTGCATCATTTGACGATATCTCAGCTAGTGACCGTTTTCTCATTATCACTAGAGAGAGTGATGACCAGGAAGCACTCCTATTAGCACAACATTTGAGTAATCAATTCATACCATTTGCAACAATAAGTGCCCTTCCATCTGATAGCACGGAACAATTAGCCTCCTATTCCGATGTACATTTCGACTTACAACTGAAGCAAGGACTTGTTCCAAATGAAAGCGGGGAACGAGTTGGTTATCCATCTGCAATTGGAGCATTATTTATCTATCATGGAATTAAATTTACGTTAGACGAGATATTAGCAGATTATTAAAATGTGTATTTATATGAGGCGAGGGATTCCGTTTTGACGGGGTTCCTTGCTTTTTTTATATGTTATAGAAGGGCTTATTTATCGGGCGCATATATTCTTAACTACACAACGGCTTTGAAATAAATGATTAGTGTTTGTTTTATTGTCTCTTTAAACGAATATTACTTTTCTTTGCAAGTGTGAAGCGATTCTAAATTATTTACTGTGAACTTTTTTGTTTCGTTCATACATTTTTAGTGACAAATTTACGATATACACTGATACATGTTTCTTTCTCTTTCTGAACGACATGCGGGCCTCTTTTGTAAAGCGCTCACCTTTGGTTTTCTCTCTGAGTGACTTGCAAATCCCTTTTGCGAAGCGCTCACCTTTGGTTTTCTCTCTGAGTGGCTTGCAAACCCCTTTTGCGAAGCGCTCTCCTTTGGTTTTCTCTCTGAGTGACTTGCAAACCCCTTTTGCGAAGCGTTCTCCTTTGGTTTTCTCTCTGAGTGACTTGCAAACCCCTTTTGCGGAGCGCTCACCTTTGGTTTTCTCTCTGAGTGGCTTGCAAACCCCTTTTGCGAAGCGCTCACCTTTGGTTTTCTCTCTGAGTGACTTGCAAACCCCTTTTGCGAAGCGCTCACCTTTGGTTTTCTCTCTGAGTGACTTGCAAATCCCTTTTGCGAAGCGCTCACCTTTGGTTTTCTCTCTGAGTGGCTTGCAAACCCCTTTTGCGAAGCGCTCACCTTTGGTTTTTCCTTCTGAGTAACGTCATACCACTTACAGAAGCTAGCTTCATGAAGATTGATTGTAATAAAAATACCAACTTTTATTTTTACCCTTTTGAATTCTTGATTTTACACAAAAAAAGGAAGAGATCCGGAAATCTCCTCCTTATAACAATTTATTCATTGATATTGATTGTAGCACCGACAAAGTCACGGAAAAGTGGTTGTGGACGTGTTGGTCTAGATGTGAATTCTGGATGGAATTGAGATGCCACGAACCATGGGTGATCTTTCAATTCAATGATTTCTACTAGTCGACCATCTGGGCTTGTACCAGAGAAGACAAGACCCTTTTCTTCCATTTCTTGACGGTAGTGATTATTAAATTCATAACGGTGACGATGACGTTCGTAAACGACTTCATCTTGGTATGCTTCATAAGCAGCTGTACCTTCTTCTAGTTTACATGCTTGTAGGCCTAAACGTAGTGTACCACCTAAATCTTCAACATCTTTTTGTTCAGGTAAAAGGTCAATGATTGGGTGGTTCGTTTCAGGATTGATTTCCGCTGAGTGTGCACCATCTAACCCAAGGACGTTACGAGCAAATTCAACAGTTGCTAGTTGCATACCCAGACAAATGCCTAAGAATGGTTTATTGTTTTCACGGGCATATTGTGTTGCTAGGATTTTTCCTTCAATCCCACGATCCCCAAATCCACCTGGTACAAGAACACCGTCAACATCCCCTAAAAGTTCAGCAACATTTTCTTTAGTGACATGCTCTGCATTGATCCATTTCACATCAATATCTGCATCATGTGCATAACCTGCATGTTTTAATGCTTCAACAACAGAAATATAAGCATCTTGAAGAGCAACGTATTTCCCTACAAGTGCAATTTTTGTTTTCTTCGTTAAGTGAAGCACTTTGTCTACAAGTTGTTTCCACTCAGTCATATCTGCTTCTGCACATTCTAATTTCATTTCTTTGCATACACGTTTATCTAAGCCTTGTTCTTGTAAAGCTAATGGAATAGTGTAAAGTGTTTCAGCGTCTCTACATTCAATAACTGCTTCTTTATCAATATCACAGAAGAGTGCAAGCTTGTCTTTCATTTCTTGAGAGATAGGCATTTCTGTACGGACAACGACAACATTTGGTTGAATACCTAAGCTTCTTAATTCTTTTACACTGTGTTGTGTCGGCTTTGTTTTCATTTCTCCAGCCGCTTTAATATACGGTACCAATGTACAATGAATATACATAACATTATCTCGGCCGATATCACTCTTAATTTGGCGAATCGCCTCTAGGAATGGTAATGATTCGATATCACCGACAGTTCCACCGATTTCAGTAATAACGACATCTGCATTCGTTTCATGTCCCGCACGGAAAACTTTATCTTTAATTTCATTTGTAACATGAGGGATTACTTGAACCGTTCCTCCGTTATAATCTCCACGACGCTCTTTACGTAGAACCGTTGAGTAGATCTTCCCAGTTGTTACACTGCTGTATTTAGTTAAGTTTATGTCTACGAAACGCTCATAGTGACCTAAGTCTAAATCCGTTTCTGCGCCATCTCCTGTTACATAAACTTCACCGTGTTGATAAGGACTCATTGTACCTGGGTCCACATTGATATACGGGTCAAACTTTTGTATCGTTACGCTAAGCCCTCTATTTTTTAACAAACGTCCTAAAGATGCTGCAACGATTCCTTTACCTAATGACGAAACAACGCCGCCTGTAACAAAAATATATTTTGTCATGAATGATTCCCCCTTAACTATTCATAGCTTGTGCATTTATCCTTTGTTTAAAAAGATGAATCTTATCTTTCATAAAAAATTGTCCCATGCACGACCTTTTATTTGAAAAACTTGGTAGAAGCAGCATATGCTCAACTATCAAGCCTTACTCAAAAAAATAAAAAGCGCCCCGCTTACTTTACTTAAGTAAGGGAGCGCTTTTAGCGTATCAATTTATGATCGTTCCTTTTTAAAGGAGCCCAAAAATGATTCTACAAGGCTACAAGAAAAAAGTCAAGGCTATTATTTTCTGTCCTCATCGTCTTCATCTTCATCTAAATCATCATCTTCTAAATCATCGATGAGCTCATCGTCTTCATCGAAATCCTCTTCGATATCTTCATCGTCATCGTCTTCATCATCAAGAAGATCATCCACATCGTCGTCTTCATCTAGATCATCGTAATCCTCTAAATCATCGTAATCGATGTCTTCTTCTTCAAAATCTTCCTCTTCCTCATCTATTACAGATTTTTTCGCCTTTTTCTTCTTCGGCTTAATAACTGTAACAACTTCCTCTTCGTACTGTTCTACAGGGTACCATGCACGCAGTCCCCAACGATTGTCTCCAAGACCAATGAAATGCCCTTCGATATTTAAATCTGTATAGAACTGGGCAATCTTCTCTTGGAATTCTTTTTCACTAAGATCCAAAAGGTTTTTTAATTCACTCACAATGTCAGCAAACGCCAAAGGCTCTTTTCTTTCATTTAATAATTCATGAGCCACTTCAATTAATGCCATTTCTTTTAATTGCTCTTTTGAGTATCCTTTTAAACTCAAGACCAGCACTTCCTTTCCCTATATCAAGCTATGTATTAGCAACATGTAATCAAATATTTCGTGCCTAATAGTATAACGCTAAAAATAAAAAAGACAACCTAAACATACTCGTCCAATCTCTAGGTTACAAGCAGCGGTGCCTTCTTAAAAGAAAAAAACGCATATTCTTCATTATAAACAAATTATTAGTGTTTATGCTACCTTTAACGATAAGTTTTCCTACTTTTTACATTGACCTTCGAGTTGTCTCTCCTTTTGATACAATCTTATTGCTAAAAGTGTAAAAAAGACAGACAACAAAAAGAAGGGGATGGCCCCTAGTTGTATTGAATAAAGATATCGTGCACATATGATAAACACTATGAATGCAAAAACAATCATAATTTGCTTCACACTCGCACCCACCTTAAAAAACAAAATCCATACCGATACTATTATATGATGATGGTTAGCAATTGTATATCTTATTTACTCAAGAAATTTTGTTGAATACGATCACTTTACTCCATTGTACCCAATTTATTCATTCCGGAAAAGTCAATGAATAAAATATCCTCTCTAGACGTTTAAAAACCCGAACTCACCTTTTAACATTTTTAGATGGTTCGGGTTATTATTCAGTTATGACAATTTACATATTCCGTCTGTATTGTCCGCCCACTTCATATAATGCATTTGTTATCTGTCCTAAACTTGCTACGTTAACCGTTTCCATTAGTTCGTCAAAAATATTCCCACCGCTTACTGCAACCTCTTTTAATCGTTGCAGTGCTTCTTGAGCAACTGCTTGATTTCTTTCTTGGAAAAGTTGCAGATTACGTATTTGTGTTTCTTTTTCTTCTTTAGATGCCCTGGCAATCTCCATACTGTCAACTGCATCATCTGCTGGTGGATTTGGATTGATATACGTATTAACACCAATAATCGGCAGCTCTCCTGTATGTTTTTTCATTTCATAATACATCGATTCATCTTGAATTTTGCCGCGTTGATATTGCGTCTCCATCGCACCTAGTACGCCACCGCGATCATTCATTCGCTCAAATTCAACTAATACTTGTTCTTCGACTAAATCTGTTAATTCATCAATAATGAATGCACCTTGTAAAGGGTTTTCATTTTTAGACAATCCATGTTCCTTTGTAATTATCATTTGGATAGCCATCGCTCGTCTAACTGATTCTTCTGTCGGTGTTGTAATCGCCTCGTCATATGCATTAGTATGAAGAGAATTACAATTATCTTGGAGTGCCATTAACGCTTGAAGCGTTGTACGAATATCATTAAAGTCTATTTCTTGTGCATGTAAAGAACGACCAGATGTTTGAATGTGGTATTTTAATTTTTGACTTCTCTCATTTGCACCATATTTGTCGCGCATAACTGTCGCCCATATACGTCGCGCGACTCGACCGAGAACAGTGTATTCTGGGTCTAAACCGTTCGAGAAGAAAAATGAAAGGTTTGGCGCAAAGTCATTGATATTCATCCCTCTACTTAAATAATATTCCACATAAGTAAAACCGTTGGCTAAAGTAAACGCCAATTGAGAGATAGGGTTCGCCCCCGCCTCGGCAATATGATAGCCAGATATTGAAACAGAATAATAATTTCGAACCTTTTGATCAATAAAATATTGTTGAATATCTCCCATCATTCTTAAGGCAAACTCAGTGGAGAATATACAAGTATTCTGGCCTTGGTCTTCTTTTAAAATATCAGCCTGAACGGTTCCGCGTACAGTTTGTAAAGTGAAAGCTCTGACTTCTTTACACTCTTCTACTGTGAGAACCCTACCTAGTTCTTTTTCTTTCTTTTCAACTTGCTGAGAAATGGCTGTGTTCATAAACATCGCTAGGATGATAGGGGCCGGACCATTTATTGTCATAGAGACAGAAGTCGTAGGGTGACAAAGATCAAAGCCCGCATAGAGCTTCTTCATATCATCAAGTGTACAAATACTTACGCCACTCTCTCCTACTTTTCCATATATATCTGGGCGATAGTCCGGGTCTTCTCCATATAAAGTAACTGAATCAAAAGCTGTACTTAATCGTTTCGCATCGTCATCTTTAGATAAATAATGAAAACGACGGTTGGTTCTTTCAGGTGTACCTTCACCTGCAAATTGTCTCTTCGGATCTTCTCCTTCTCGTTTAAAAGGGAAAACACCAGCTGTATAAGGGAAAGAGCCTGGTACATTTTCTTTATAAACCCACTTGATAATTTCCCCGTAATCTTTATAACTCGGTAGAGCTACTTTCGGGATCTCTAAGCCAGATAAGCTCTTCGTCCGCAGAATGGTTACTATCTCTTTATCTCTTATTTTTGTGACAAACCTATCGCCTTTGTACTGCTCTCTTAACTGTTCCCAACCTTCTAATATCTTCTTAGATTCAATCGTTAATTGTTCATATGTCTTATCTTTTAACATTTGCAGGGCACTGTGCGCACTTGTATCTTTTTCTTCAGATAACATGGTCATTGCACCCTCTAGCTGAAAAAGCTTTCTTGCTAAATCCGCTTGTTCTTCGGCTTTTTTATGATAGGTGCGTACCGTATCAGAAACTTCTCTTAAATAGTAACGTTGATCATTCGGAATGATGACATTTTGTTTTTCTACATCAGCCGTTTTCTCGTAAGTGGTTACCCAATTTAAACCCGCTTGTTTATTTATGATTTCAACGAGATTAGCAAATACGGCATTCGTGCCCGGGTCATTAAATTGGCTGGCAATCGTACCGAAGACAGGCATGTCATCAAGTTCTTTTTCAAATAGCATGTGACTGCGCTGATATTGCTTTTGCACTTGTCTTTTCGCATCTTCCGACCCTTTACGTTCAAATTTATTGATAACAATTAAATCAGCATAATCAATCATATCAATCTTTTCTAACTGTGAAGGAGCGCCAAATTCACTAGTCATCACATACATAGAGACATCACAAATATCCGTGATACCTGCATCCCCTTGACCGATACCACTTGTTTCGACAATAACTAAATCAAAACCAGCAGCTTTTACTACTGAAATCGCATCCTTAATGGCCAGTGACAATTCACTTCTCGCTTTTCTCGTTGCCAGGCTTCGCATATAGACTCTCGGATGAAAAATCGCATTCATTCTTATCCGATCTCCGAGTAATGCCCCACCTGTTTTTTGTTTTGTCGGATCAACTGAAAGAATAGCTACTTTCTTATCAGGGATATCATGGATAAACCTTCTAATTAGTTCATCCGTTAATGAACTTTTACCCGCTCCCCCTGTTCCAGTGATACCAACGACCGGGACTTGTTTCTCTAGTTTCTTCACTTTATCCATTACGGGATCCAGACTGACCGCAAGTTCTTTCTCTAAACTAATGTGATGTTCAGCGATTGTAATTAACCTTGCTATCGAGTTCACATTGCCTTCTGGAAGCTTCTTAACCAGGTTATCATCTTGTTGAGTAAACGTAGGAAAATCACATTCTTGTAGCATTTCATTAATCATTCCTTGCAAGCCATTCTTTCTGCCGTCTTCAGGAGAAAAAATTCTTGCTATGCCATATTCGTGCAATTCTCTAATTTCACGTGGGATAATCACGCCTCCACCGCCACCATAGATTCGAATGTGAGGGGCTCCCTTTTCTTGTAAGAGGTCATACATATACTTGAAATATTCAACATGACCTCCTTGATAGGACGACATGGCAATTCCTTGGACATCCTCTTGTATCGCGGCATTCACTACTTCTTCAACTGACCGATTATGCCCAAGATGAATGACCTCTGCCCCGCTCGCTTGAATAATACGCCTCATGATATTAATAGATGCATCATGACCATCAAATAAACTTGAAGCGGTTACAAATCGGACATGATTCTTTGGTTTATAAACCTCTATCGTACTCATGGATAAATCCTCCTCTTCATACAGCATTAATCATCACTTTTCTTTCTTTCGGTGAAGGCAAACTTAGTTGTGAAAATATTTTATTTTCAGTTATCTTTACAGGTAACCTATTCTCGTTTCTCTGCATGTATTGCTTGAAAAAGTAAATCTGTTTGTAGTTCAATATATTCCTCAATCGTAAACATTCTTTGTAATGACCAACGCCTAAACGCCCACATTTGTCCTTGGACAAAAATATTATGAGCGATCATCTTGACCTTTGTCTCAGGTAATGAAAGCTCTCCATTTTCTATGCAAAGAACGATTACTTTCTCAAACATTGCCACCATTTCAATTTCTTTTTCTAAAACATAAGGTAACGCGTCTTTCGATAAAGACTTTACTTCCTGATACATTACTAGCACTTCATCCTGCATGCCATCAACGACTCGGAAATAATCTGCTATCCCTTGTCTCAAGCTATCAATCGTTCCCTTTTTTGTGTCTAGCCCCTTTTGTAGATGCTCTCGAACCTTATCATAAATACTGTCACAGACAAGATATAGTACATCTTCTTTTGTTCCGATATATTCATATAATGTACCAATACTAAATCCAGAAGCTTTCGCAATCTCTCTTGTCGTCGTTCGGTGGAACCCTTTTTCGATGAATAAGTTCACCGCTCCTTTGATCATTTGATCTCTTCTTTTTTTTACAAGCTTTTCATCTTTGACAGAGGCCTGTACTTCTCTCTTTGACATGATTATCTACCGTCCTTTTATACCCTCCATCCATGTTGATGACTGTATAAACCTCTCTTTACTTAATGGATCTACGAGAAGAATCATTTAATGCGGGGCAACGATCTAAATACGTACCAAAACATAATCGGAGCCCCATTTCTTTATTTGTTATTTCGTAACCATTCTTGAAATGACTAATCTTTGAATTTCTTGAGTACCCTCATAAATTTGTGTAATCTTTGCGTCTCTCATGTAACGCTCGACAGGATAATCCTTTGTATAACCATAGCCACCAAATACTTGTACAGCATCCGTTGTCACCTTCATCGCTGCATCGCCAGCAAAAAGTTTAGACATAGCTGATTCTTTTCCATAAGGTAATCCGGCAGATTCCAACCAAGCTGCTTGATAGGTCAATAGTCTAGCTGCTTCCACACTTGTTGCCATATCTGCTAACTTAAAACCAATTCCTTGCTGAGTCGCAATCGGTTTGCCGAATTGAACACGCTCTTTTGCATAAGCAGTTGCCGCATCTAACGCACCTTGTGCAATTCCAACAGCTTGTGCAGCAATACCATTGCGACCACCATCTAACGTCATCATCGCAATCTTAAAGCCCTCACCGACTTCACCGAGCACATTTTCAACTGGTACTTTGCACTCTTCGAAAATGATTTCAGTTGTAGGAGAAGAACGAATACCTAACTTTTTCTCTTTTTTACCGACAGAGAATCCTTCATAATTAGACTCGACTATAAAGGCCGTTGTTCCTTTATGTTTATTTGAAGGATCAGTTAAAGCAAATACAACATAGATTTCTGCTTCACCACCATTTGTGATGAAAATTTTTGAGCCATTAAGAATGTAATGATTGCCCTCTAATCTCGCCGTTGTTTTCATGCCGCCAGCATCAGATCCGCTACCTGGTTCTGTTAGACCATAAGCACCTATTTTTTCACCTTGTGCCATCGGCTTTAAATATTTTTGTTTTTGTTCCTCTGAACCAAATTTATAAATCGGCCATCCTGCTAGAGATGTATGTGCAGATAAAGTTACACCTGTAGATGCACATACACGTGACAGTTCTTCCACCGCTATACAGTATGCTAAATAATCACTCCCAATACCACCATATTCCTCTGGCCAAGGAATACCTGTTAATCCTAGCTCAGCCATTTTATTGAATATATTGCGGTCAAAGCGTTCCTCTTCATCACGACTAGCAGCAGTCGGCGCCACTTCGTTTTGAGCAAAATCTCTTACCATTTTTCTAATCATTTCATGCTCTTCACTTAATTGAAAATTCATGATTATTCCTCCAAGATAAGTTGTTAAAGTTGTTTACTGATTACTAGCTTTTGAATTTCACTTGTACCTTCGTAGATTTCCGTTATCTTTGCATCACGGAAATACCTTTCTACAGGATAATCTTCTGTATAGCCATACCCACCAAATACTTGAATCGCATCCGTTGTGACTTCAACAGCTGTTTTAGAAGCAAACAATTTAGCCATTGATGCTTCTTTCCCACATTTTTGACCGTTTTGTCTCATATGAGCAGCACGATAGATTAGTAGTCTTGCCCCTTCAACTGCCGTTGCCATATCTGCTAACTTAAAGCCAATACCTTGCTGGGCTGCAATCGGCTTACCAAATTGGACTCTTTCTTTAGCATAAAGAGTGGCTGCGTCAAGGGCAGCTTCAGAAATCCCCAGGGCTTGGGCAGCAATGCCGATTCTCCCCACATCTAAATTAGACATGGCAATCTTAAAGCCTTCACCTTCTTCACCTAAAAGGTTTTCCGAAGGTACCTCCATATCTTCAAAGCTAAGCTGTAAAGTTCTTGAACCATGAAGTCCCATTTTATGTTCATCTTTTCCGATGACTAGTCCAGGGGTATCCTTGTCAACAATAAAAGCCGATATTCCTTTTGTCCCTAATGCTGTGTTTGTGGAAGCAAAGACAATATAGACATCCGCTTCCCCACCGTTTGTAATAAATACTTTAGAGCCATTGATGATGTATTGATCACCTTTTTTTACCGCTTTTGACTTTAAGCTTCCTGCATCAGAACCTGCACTTGGTTCAGTCAAGCAAAACGCACCCAAATATTCTCCACTAGCTAACTTGGGAACATATTTTTGTTTTTGTGTTTCTGTACCGAAATAAACAATTGGATTCGTACCTACAGATGTATGGACAGATAGAATCACACCAATTGTTGCACTTACTTTAGAGATTTCATTAATAGCAATTATATAGGACATAAAATCCATTTCAGAGCCACCATATTTTTCCGGAATGGGAATCCCCATTAATCCAAGCTCTCCCATTTTTCTCAAGACTTCCCGTGGAAATTCGCCCGCTTCCATCCTTTCCACATATGGAGCTATCTCAGCTTGAGCAAAATCCCTCACCATTTTTCTCATCATCTCTTGCTCTTCAGTAAACTTTAAATGCATATACTTAACCCCCGATGTCGTCAATTGTATGTGTCTTAGCAAGGTTCAAAACAGATTTTTATCCACTTCGACTAATTATTTAACTTACTTAATCATTAAGCGTATTCGTAAAAACCTTTACCAGTTTTCTTACCTAGCCATCCAGCCTTTACATACTTTCTTAGTAAAGGACATGGACGATACTTATCATCACCGAAGCCTTCGTGTAAAATTTCCATAATATAAAGACACGTATCTAAACCGATGAAATCAGCTAATGTCAACGGTCCCATCGGATGGTTCATACCCAGTTTCATAACGTCATCGATTGCTTCTTTCGTTGCAACTCCCTCATATAATGTATAGACAGCCTCATTAATCATCGGCATGAGAATGCGGTTAGAAACAAAACCTGGAAAGTCCTCCACTTCTACTGGCACCTTGTTTAATTGTTTCGTCATGTCCTCAATGGCTTGATACACTTCGTCTGTTGTTGCTAAACCACGTATAATTTCGACTAATTTCATGACTGGTACAGGGTTCATAAAATGCATACCAATCACTTTATCGGGACGTTTAGTCGCTGCGGCAATTTCAGTAATCGGTAAAGAAGATGTATTTGATGCTAATATCGTATGTGCTGGCGTAATTTCATCTAGTTGGTTAAATATCTTTGTCTTCACTTCCATATTTTCAACAGCTGCTTCTATCACTAAATCCACCAGTTTTGCATCTTCTAATGAAGTAGAGGGAATCAGATTAGCAAGAACTTTTTCCATTTCTTCTGCTTGCATTCTGCCCTTATCTACTTGTCTCGTTAAATTCTTTTTAATCACACTTAATCCGCGGTCTAAAAATTCCTGCTTTAAATCATTTAAATAAACACTGAATCCCGCTTGTGCACAAACTTGCGCGATCCCTGAACCCATTTGTCCTGCACCGATAACCATTACTGTATTGATACTCATTTATTTATCCCCTCCAGGAAAATTATTGTTTGGCCACTTCTATCATTACTGCGTCACCTTGACCTCCACCTGAACAAATCGCAGCAATGCCAATACCGCCACCTCTGCGCTTTAATTCATGCATGAGTGTTAAAATAATCCTTGCACCACTTGCACCAATCGGGTGACCGAGGGCAACCGCACCGCCATTCACATTTACCTTCTCTTCATCTAAATTGGCAATTCTTCCACTCGTTAAGGCAACTGCTGCAAATGCTTCGTTTATTTCAAATAAATCAATATCATCTAAGCTTTTACCTGTCTTTTTTAATAACTCATTAATGACTAAGCCAGGTGTTTGCGGAAAGTCCTTTGCTTCTACCGCAATTGCTGTATGACCAAGAATTACTGCCCCTATCTCTTTTCCTTCACGCTCTGCCTTTTCTGCACTCATCAGTACAAGGGCAGCCGCACCGTCATTTACACCAGGAGCATTTCCTGCAGTAATACTTCCACCTGGACCAAACGCGGAACCTAATTTAGCTAACTTTTCTAAGGATGTATCTTTCCTAGGCGCTTCATCTTCTGAAACGACGATGCTCTCACCTTTTCTTTGCTGTACTTCAACTGGCACAATTTCTTCAGCTAATTTACCTGATTTAATTGCTTCTGTTGCACGCTGATGACTTCTCAATGCCCATCTATCTTGTTCTTCTCTACTAATGTTGAATGCTTCAGCTGTTTCATTCCCATAAGTGCCCATATGCACGCCAGAAAAGCTACAAGTTAAACCATCATATGTCATTAAATCCTGCACTTTGCCATCGCCCATTCTTAATCCCCATCTAGCCTTTGGCAGAAGATATGGAGCATTACTCATCGATTCCATCCCACCGGCAACAATGATCTCTTCTTCACCTAGTCTCAAAATTTGATCTGCTAAGGTCACACTTCTCATTCCTGAAGCACAAACCTTATTGATTGTTTCCGTCTTCACTTCCCAAGGTAAGTCAGCTTTTCGCGCTGCTTGCCTTGACGGGAGCTGTCCTTGTCCTCCTTGTAAGACTGAGCCCAAGATTACTTCGCCCACATCTTGCCCAGCAACATTCGCTCGTTTTAGAGCTTCTTTAACAACGATTCCGCCTAAATCTGAAGCGGTGAAAGAGCTTAGCCCACCAGCAAATTTACCAAAAGGTGTTCTTGCACCTGCAACAATGACTGTTTTACTCAAAACTTTCACTCCATTCCTATTTATCTCTTATTCAATTAATTTTCTTTTAACGAAAGAGGCTATTGACTGAACGCTCGCTCAAAGGATGTCCACAGAAAAAGAAGAATTTCTGCAAATATCATGAAAGCGCTTTATTTACTTTATTTTACACGAAAAAAGAGAAGAATTAAAACAATATCCTAAAAATTCATAAAATTTATTTTTACTGAATTTTTATACGTTTCAATTCCTCTCTCCTTATTTCTATGAAGCGAGTGTTTGTTCACCGATAACAGCTTTTTCTAAAAGCTCAGCTACATCATATGTTTGTACATTTTCTTCTACTTCTTTTGCTTTTGTTCCATCTGATAACATCGTTAAGCAATATGGACACCCTGAACTAATAACCGTTGGATTGACCGCTAATGCTTGTTCCGTACGTGAAACATTAACACGATTGCCTGTTTCTTCTTCCATCCACATTAATCCACCACCAGCACCGCAGCACATTCCTTTTTCGCGATTTCTCTCCATTTCAATTAGTTTCACACCTGAAATCGATTTTAAAATTTCACGAGGTGGATCATATACTTCGTTATAGCGTCCTAGATAACAGGAATCATGGAAGGTAATCGTTTCTTCTACGGCATATTGTGGTTTTAACACACCGTCCTTCACTAATTTCGCTAATACTTCTGTATGGTGGTATACCTCGGCCTTAAGCCCAAAGTCTGGATATTCATTTTTAAAGATATTATAAGCATGTGGATCGATTGTTACGATTTTCTTCACTTCATTTTTCTCAAACTCTTCGATATTCTTTGTTGCTAACTCTTGGAATAAGAACTCATTCCCTAGACGTCTTGGTGTATCACCTGAGTTCTTTTCTTTATTGCCAAGGATAGCAAATTTAACTCCCGCCTCATTCAAAAGACGAGCAAAGGAAAGGGCAATCTTTTGGCTACGGTTATCATAAGAACCCATTGCTCCTACCCAGAACAGATACTCATAAGATTCATCTGCTTTCTTCATTTCTTTCACTGTAGGAACATGTACATCTTCACGAAGACTTCTCCAATCTTCTCGCTCTTTCCTATTTAGTCCCCATGGATTTCCTTGACGTTCAATATTCGTCATCGCACGTTGTGCATCGGCATCCATTTTACCTTCTGTTAAAACAAGATATCGGCGTAGGTCAATAATTTTATCTACATGTTCGTTCATAACTGGGCATTGGTCTTCACAATTACGGCAAGTTGTACATGCCCATATTTCTTCTTCTGTAATGACTTCTCCAATCAAACTCGGACTATAAGCGAGACTCGCTGCCGCCTCTTCAGCTCCCTCTGCCCCAGCTGCTAAAGCAATTTGATTTCCCTTCGTATTCGAAAAGGCAAATGTCGGTACCCATGGTTGTTTTCTAGTCACCGCTGCCCCGTGGAATGTTAAATGGTCACGCAACTTAATGATAAGATCCATCGGAGAAAGCATTTTACCTGTTCCAGTCGCCGGACACATATTTGTACAACGACCACACTCAACACAAGCATAAAAGTCGATCATTTGTAATTGCGAAAACTCCTCAATATGTCCAACACCAAATGTCTCTTGTGATTCATCTTCGAAATCGATTGGTTTTAACTTTCCTGGGTTATCTAATCTATTGAAATATACATTTACTGGTCCTGCAATCAAATGAGCATGTTTCGATTGTGGAATATAGACTAGGAAAGCGAGTAGGAATAATAAGTGAATCCACCAAGAAACATAAAAGACTACAATAGAAGCTGTTTCACCAATCCATGATAAGGCGATGGCGAAAAGCGAAGCGACCGGTTCGGTCCATACAGGATCATGTCCGTGCCAAATCATCGACATGCCATTTCCTAATAAAACAGATAACATCAAGCCGCCAATAAAAATTAAAACAAGCCCTGATTTAAAACCTCTTTTTAAACGAACAAGCTTTTCAACATATCTTCTGTGAAATGCCCAGATGACGGCAACCAAAATCATTAAAGTAACGATTTCTTGGAAAAAAGTGAATCCTGGATACAACGGACCTAATGGAAGATGTGATCCAGGCGATATTCCTTTGATAATAAAATCGATTGCACCAAACTGTACTAAAATAAAGCCATAGAAGAACATGACGTGGATAGCGCCACTTTTTTTATCCTTTAAAAGCTTTTTTTGTCCAAATACATTGACCCAAATTTTGTTCATACGCTCTTTGACATTATTGTCAAATGCCGTTTTCTTTCCAAGCTTAATGTACTCATATCTGGTCTTGAGCAAATAAGCAAACAAACTAAGTGCGTAAGCGATTACAAGAACGGTCGCAATAAGGTTAACCCATAATAATGCATTCACGTGTGTTCTACTCCTTTCTCGTCTAATCCATGTGTATAAGAAGATTATTCAATGTAAAAAGAAAATTTTATCGTATTAAAATTTTCTGAATTTAAATCTTAGTTCCATTATATAATGAATGAGCATTCAGTCAACTACTTTTTATTTATTTTATCCTTTTTTCTTCAGTCAATAAAAGCGATAATAGAATAGGTCTCTATGGAGATACTATTTAAACATACTGTTTTGGGAGATGATCAACTTGACAATCCTTCTTTCTGTTGCGGTCATCTTGCTGATTGCTATCGTATTTATTTTTCTTCTGTGGGTCGATTATGCCCTTGGTCGTAAAAAACATTTAAAAACAGTCAGCCGAATGAACCCCTCCCCCGCTTTCGCTAACTTTGTCCTTTTTGCGGACGGACCTTCATTATTTGATGATTATTTTACGGAATTAAAAAAAGCAAAACACCATATCCATATTCTCTTTTATATTGTTAAAGACGAAGGAATAGGACAGGAATTTTTAACTATCTTAAAGCAAAAAGCAAATGAAGGTGTAGAGGTACGTCTGCTATTAGATTGGGCAGGTAGTTTACCGATTATTCTGAATTTTAAACTCAAAAAAGAGTTACGATCTCATGGTATTCAATTAGCCTTTGCCCATACACCTACGTTTCCCTTTCTATTTTACAACGTACAAGCAAGAAATCATAGGAAAATTTCTGTAATTGATGGAAAAGTAGGATATTTAGGTGGATTTAATGTAGGCCCTGAGTATATAAACCTTGACCGTAAACTCACACCATGGCGAGACTACCATTTAAAAGTAAGTGGAGAAGGTGCACATACTTTACAAAGTGTTTTCCTACAAGATTGGGCAGATGCTAGCAACCAACTAATAAGTAAAACTGAAAAGTATTTTCCAGAAGATATAACAAAAGGCAGTGTACAACATCAGTTTAAAGTGACTGATGGCGCATTCTTGAAAGAGGAATATATCACACTGATTGAAAATGCTGAACAATTCATTGAAATTGGTACACCCTATTTTATTCCCGGTGTAGAAGTAATGCAGCATCTATTGTCCGCATTAACAAGAGGGGTAAAAGTAACGATTATGATTCCCTATACGAGCGACCACTTTCTTGTCAAAGAAGCTTCCCATCGTTACTTACGTCCATTACTGAAGGCAGGGGCAGAAGTGTATGAGTATAAAAAAGGTTTTTATCATGCAAAAGCAATGATCGTCGATGAAGTGGCTGTTGTCGGAACAGCTAATTTTGATAAAAGAAGCTTCTTTCTTAATGATGAAATAAATTGTTATAGTAAG
Source organism: Cytobacillus kochii (assembly GCF_020171845.1). Lineage (GTDB taxonomy): Bacteria > Bacillota > Bacilli > Bacillales > Cytobacillaceae > Cytobacillus > Cytobacillus kochii. The sequence continues at coordinate 166,462 of NZ_JAIVAM010000005.1, forward strand.
GAGCCTCATTTTCATAAAGAACTAAGTGAAGTATTTCATAAGGATTTAGCCTATGCAGAAAAACTACAATATCAAGATATTTCTGGTTTCAACCTGAAGAGGCAAGGGAAAGAATTATTAGCACGATGTGTAGATCTCTTTTTATAAGGAGCCGATAACTATTGATTTCAATACGTTTCGGGTATGTATCTCATGCGATTACATTATGGGATGCCTCCCCTGCAAAAACACTTACTTACGCCCGCTATCAACAATTAAATGCTCATGAAAGATTAGATAAACTCAAGGAAATTACTGCACTTAATCTTGCTCACACAAGGCGAATGGTTCATTATAATATTGCTCATGAAATCCCATTATACCGATTATCAAGTTCGATCGTGCCACTTGCGACACACCCTGATGTGAAATGGGATTTCCAAACTCCATTTAAGGACGAGTGGCATGCATTAGGTAAATTAATTACAGACCATCAATTACGGGTAAGCTTCCATCCTAATCAATTTACTTTGTTTACTTCTCCAAGACAAGGAGTGACAGAGAATGCCGTGACTGATATGCAGTACCATTATGACATGCTCCAAGCAATGGGTCTAAGCGATACCGCAATTATTAATATACATATAGGCGGTGCTTACGGTGATAAGGAAACCTCACTAGAACGTTTCGAGAAAAACCTTAAAACTTTACCCACTCATATCAAGTCGAGAATGACGTTAGAAAACGATGATAAAACCTATAATGCCGAGGAAACACTTGCTGTATGTGAAGAAGAAAAGGTGCCAATGATTTTTGATTATCATCACCATATGGCTAATCTCGTGGACATTCCTTTAATAGAATTATTGCCTCGCGTGTTTCAAACATGGAGCCATATTGGTTTGCGACCAAAAATTCATGTGTCTTCGCCTAAGTCAGATAAAGCCTACCGATCACATGCTGACTATGTAGATTTCCAATTTGTTAAGCCACTGCTCTCGACTCTCCATGAAATAGGACAAGATGTTGATTTAATGATTGAAGCGAAAGCAAAGAACTTAGCCTGTTTACAACTTGTTGAAGATGTCGCTAGCATTCGCGGGGTAAAGCGTGTTGGTGGTGGAACGGTTGAATGGAAATAGCGGATAAGACAATATATACTCTGATGCATACCGATAAAAATAAAAGAACCTAAAGTAGACTAATGATCTTATTTAACTGCTTTAGGTTCTTTCTATGTGTAATGATAAATGTGCCATGTAAAAACTTAATAACACCATCCCCTTTCTTCTGTCTTTTACTGCGGAGACATAACTTACGCGCAATTCTTCATCTCCTCCCTTTACCTTTTGCGTGCAAACACGACTTACGCGCAATTCTTCTCCTTCTCCCTTTGTCTTTTGCGTGCAAACATAACTTACGCGCAATTCTTCATCTCCTCCCTTTACCTTTTGCGTGCAAACACGACTTACGCGCAATTTTTCTCCTTCTCCCTTTGTCTTTTGCGTGCAAACATAACTTACGCGCAATTCTTCATCTCCTCCCTTTGTCTTTTGCGCGCAAACAAGACTTACGCGCAATTTTTCTCCTTATCCCTTTGTCTTTTGCGCGCAAACATAACTTACGCGCAATTCTTCATCTCCCCCCTTTACCTTTTGCGTGCAAACACGACTTACGCGCAATTCCTCTCCTCCTCCCTTTACCTTTTGCGTGCAAACATAACTTACGCGCAATTCTTCTCCTCCTCGCTTTACCTTTTGCGCGCAAACACGACTTACGCGCAATTCTTCTCCTTCTCCCTTTGTCTTTTGCGTGCAAACATAACTTACGCGCAGTTCTTCATCTCCTCCCTTTACCTTTTGCGCGCAAACACGACTTACGCGCAATTCTTCTCCTTCTCCCTTTGCTTTTTGCACGCAAACACAACTTAGTTACTCTATTGATTCGAGATGAATCTTTCAATATTTTGAAGATTACTAACTTCAGATTTTATAAAGAGAGGTGGGAATGATAGCGTTATTTAGTCTACCAGCATCTACTTCCTTTTTCGGTTAAGGAAATCTACCTGTAGTATCCCCATCCTAATATAAAATAAGGTCATATTTGGTCATGATAGATAATCCTCTACAGTGCAATTCGCTTCGCACCTCTTGATATTTATGAAACTTTTTAATTCTCCTATTACTACTCTGCAAGCAACCAACAAAGCCTGAATATATTGTGTGAATCTATTTTTATTTCAAGAAAAAAAGCGCCCACTACATGAGTGGGACGCTTGCTGTACGGCACTTACATTTTTTCAGGAGCTGATACACCGATCAATGCTAATGCATTTTTCAATGTTGTTTGTACCGCTTTAATTAGCGCTAGTCTTGCTTTTGACTTTTCAGGCTGTTCGCTATCTAAAACTTTTTCAGCATTATAGAAGCTATGGAAAGTAGATGCTAAGTCAAAGATATAATTGGTAATTCGATGAGGCATGCGCTTCTCAGCTGCTTCAGCTACCGCTTGTGGAAATTCGCCAATTTTCTTCAATACATCTAGTTCTTTTTCTGCTCCGATAAAAGATAAGTCAGCTTGGGCGTCAAGAACTAACCCTTGTTCTTCACCTTGTCTTAAGATGCTTGAAATACGCGCATGTGCGTATTGTGCATAATATACTGGGTTCTCGTTAGACTGTGATACAGCTAAATCTAAATCAAAATCTAAATGAGTGTCTGCACTTCTCATCGCGAAGAAATAACGAGTCGCATCTAAACCGACTTCCTCTACAAGATCACGCATGGTTACTGCTTTACCTGTACGTTTACTCATTTTCATTTTCTCGCCATTTTTATATAAATGAACGAGCTGAATAATTTCAACTTCAAGGGCATCTTTACTATAGCCAAGTGCTTGAATGGCAGCTTTCATACGCGGGATATAACCATGATGGTCTGCACCCCAAACGTTAATAATTTTTTCAAAGCCACGCTCTAATTTATCTTTATGATAAGCAATATCTGGTGTTAAATACGTATAGGAGCCGTCATTTTTAATCAAAACACGATCTTTGTCATCACCGAAAGTAGTAGAGCGGAACCATGTCGCACCATCTTCTTCGTATATATGACCATTCTCTTTTAATGCTTCCAATGCACGGTCGATTTTTCCATTATGATAAAGTGAAGTCTCTGAATACCATACATCATAAGGAACACGGAAATCTTCCAAGTCATTTTTTAATTTTTCCATTTCATATTTCAGACCATACTCACGGAAAGTGTCAAAACGCTTTTGGGCATCGTAATCGACATACTCATTACCATGTTCTTTAGCAAGTGTTTTACCGATATTAATAATATCTTCCCCATGATAACCGTCTTGCGGCATCTCTTTTTCCATACCTAACGCTTGGAAATAACGGGCTTCTACAGAATAAGCGAGATTATTAATTTGATTGCCGGCATCGTTAATATAGTATTCACGCGTAACATCATAGCCTGCCTTCGCTAGAATGTTGGATAATGAATCACCAACAGCTGCCCCGCGCGCATGCCCTAGGTGTAAATCACCTGTTGGATTAGCAGATACGAACTCTACTTGAACTTTTGTGCCATTACCTACATTTGTTTGACCGTAGGCTTCATCTGCTTCTAACACGGTAGGAATTAAGTTCGTTAAATAACGATTATCCATGTAAAAATTCAGAAATCCTGGCCCAGCGATTTCCATCTTTTCAATCGAAGCTTTTGATTGATCAAAGTGAGTAATGATATCTTCAGCAATCATTTTTGGCGCTTTTTTTGCCACTCTTGCAAGTTGCATTGCCATATTTGTAGAATAATCACCATGCGTTTTGTCTTTTGGTATTTCTAGAATAACATCAGGAATTTGTCCCTCTTCAGCTAAGCCAGCTTTTATGACCGCTTGTTTAATTTCCTGTTTCAAATTGTGTTGCACCTGTTCAACGATATTCACTCAGTTTTCCTCCTCAAATGCGATGGTTAGATGATAGGTTCCTGCTTTAGCTCCTTGCATGTTTAAATCATACATCAAATCAATAGAGCCAGTGCTTGTCTCTTCTTTAAACTCATGCACCATTCTCTTCGTTAAAGTTTTTAAATTAAATACACCATATGGGGTCGTATAATTGCCTCTTAAAGACTGATGCATTTTAAATGGCAAGCGCATTTTTATCGAACCACTTCGTAAGATTAAACCGTCATCCTCAGTCATTTTTACAATGGTTTTCACCATGCCTACATCCATCTCTTCTTCATATTGAAGATATCTAGCATTTCCTTTTTTATAGTATCGACCAACCGCCGTTAATTCAAAAGTATCCTTACTATTCCCATCATGGATGGTCGTTTTCACATTTATTTTTACAGGAATTTGATCATCTAAAACTTTCGACAATCCCTCCACATCCTTTTATACCGTTTCAAACGAAATTTCTATAACCTTATTAGTATAAAACAAATTAATGTTATCTTCCAGTCATGAATAATTATACAATAACAACTTTGACCACTAGTATACCACGGGCGTCCACAGGACTTTTCTGATGAAAAGCGTATGATGAAGCTTTTCACGTAGTTTTTTATTTTTGAACTAAACACAAGATATCACACAAAACCAAATAAAAAACGAACAAATTCTCCAATAATAGAATTTGTTCGCATCATCAATTTATTTCACCCAACCTAAAATCATTTCACGAATAAGCTTACTAGCTGTATTGGCAGTTTGTTCTGATGGGTCATAAATGGGTGCCACTTCAACTAGGTCACAGCCAACTACATTCACATTGGCACGAGCAATTTCATGAATAGAGGCTAAAAGCTCCTTAGAAGTAATGCCTCCAGCATCCACAGTACCTGTACCCGGCGCATGTGCAGGATCAAGGACATCGATGTCAATTGTCACATAGACAGGACGACCAGCTAATTGTGGCAAAACTTCCTTCAAAGGTGCTAACACTTCAAATTTAGAAATATGCATCCCTACTTCTTTAGCCCATTGAAACTCTTCTTTCATACCAGAACGAATCCCAAATGAATAGACGTTTGTTGGACCAATGAGATTAGCCGCCTTCTTGATTGGTGTGCTATGAGAAAGTGGTTCGCCTTCGTAATCGTCTCGTAAATCTGTATGTGCATCCATATGGATAATCGCTAAGTCAGGGTATTTCTTATACATCGCCTTTATGACTGGCCAGCTAACTAAATGCTCCCCACCCATACCAATAGGGAATTTATTATCTGCAAGTAGTCCGTCAATGTATTCCTCTATCATATCGATACTTTTTTGCGGGTTTCCAAATGGTAATGGAATATCTCCTGCATCGAAAAATTTCACTTCTTCTAGTTCCCGATCTAAATAAGGGCTATACTCTTCAAGGCCGATGGACACTTCTCTTATTCTTGTTGGGCCGAATCTTGAACCAGGACGATAGCTGACTGTCCAGTCCATTGGCATCCCATAAATAACAGCACTGCTGTCTTCATAATGCGGATGACTTTTAATAAACACATTTCCTGAATAAGCTTCATCAAAACGCATAGAGAGTCCTCCTTATTCCACTAAATCTTGAACAAATTTTGGTAGTACAAATGCAGCCTGATGTAGTTCTTTTGTATAATATTTCGTCTCAATTTCGTGGAAACGCTCTTCTTCCACTTTTAGTGGATCGTGCTTTTTCGAACCGATAGTGAATGCCCATAATCCACTAGGATAAGTAGGGATATTCGCCACATACAGACGTGTAATTGGGAAAATTTCTTTTACATCCTTTTGAACATTGCGGATTAAGTCTGCTTTAAACCACGGATTATCTGACTGCGCTACGAATAAACCATCTTCCTTCAATGCTTTAGCAATACCTGCATAAAAACCTTTAGTAAATAAGTTAACTGCCGGACCCACTGGTTCTGTTGAATCGACCATAATAACGTCATATTCGTTTTCACTTTCAGCAATATGCATGAAGCCATCGCCCACTTTTACTTCTACACGCGGGTCTTCAAGCTTTCCTGCAATTTCTGGCAAGTACTTTTTCGAGAATTCAATAACCTTCCCATCAATATCTACAAGTGTCGCTTTTTTCACGCTAGGGTGCTTTAACACTTCACGAATAACGCCTCCGTCTCCACCACCGACAACGAGGATATTCTCAGGGTTTGGGTGAGTAAATAAAGGCACATGAGCGACCATTTCATGATAAACAAACTCATCCTTCACAGAAGTCATGACCATATCATCAAGAAGAAGCATATTGCCCCACTCTTCTGTTTCTACCATGTCTAGCTTTTGAAAATCTGTCTGTTCCGTATGTAAAGTTCGATTCACCTTCATCGTGATACCGAAGTTCTCTGTTTGTTTTTCAGTAAACCAAATGCTCATTATTCTTCAATCCTTTCTATTAAAAAAGTGCCTCATTTAACCTTATCGTTCCCGAAAAGCAAAATGACAAACATGAGAAAAGTATAGAGGATTCTAGCAAAATTGCAAGTGAAAATTTTGTTAAAAAGAAGATACCCTTTAAAAAGAAGAGTGGGCTAATAGAATCTTCGCACTCAGTCATTATGAAATCGGACCCGTCTTTGACTTTTTGGCTATATGATTGAACCGATTTAGATGTTTGCTGACCTGACTTTCTCTTTTATGTTCATGGCTTTGACTTTACTATTCATGTTTGACCCATTCCAGGGGTTTCATGCAGACTTTAGAGATTCGTGTAATCACAAATATGCATGTTTAAAATACCCTATAGTTTTCAATACTATATGTAAACGAAGCACATTAAAATGGGGGTGGTATATGTGGAAATCATGACAAATCAGCGCTTTAGAAATGCAGGTAAATATTTGCGAGCACTCGTCATTTGTAGCTTAATAGGTTCAGCGTTAGTGGTCTGCCTGCTCATCGGTATTTTCATTTATGCCAAAATTTTAGGTCCACCACCACTTGCCGTACCACAATCCACTTTATATATGGCAAGTGACGAATCTATTATTGGTGAAAGTCACACAGGGGAGAAAAGGTATTGGGCAGATATTACTGATATTTCCCCAGATTTAATTCATGCGACGATCGCGATTGAGGACCAGAGTTTCTATGAACATCATGGCTTTGATTATAAAAGAATTGCTGGCGCCTTGCTGGCAGACCTAAAAGCAATGGCAAAGGTACAAGGTGCGAGTACAATTAGTCAGCAATACGCTAAAAACCTTTTTCTCGATCAAGATAAAACGTGGACAAGGAAAATAAAAGAAGCGTTTTATACCCTAAGAATAGAAATGAGTTACACAAAAGAGCAAATACTAGAAGGCTATTTAAATACAATCTATTACGGTAACAGGGCTTACGGTGCACAAGCAGCTAGTCAGTTTTATTTTGGAAAAGATGCAGCTGATTTAACTTTAGCCGAATCCGCTATGCTCGCAGGTATTCCGAAAGGACCAAGTGCCTATTCACCTCTTGCCTCATTCGAGAAAGCGAAACAAAGACAAAAGTTAATCTTAACTTCTATGGTAGGGAATCAATATATTACGAAAAAGGAAATGGTAAATGCTTTTAATGAAGAGCTTACTTTCGTTGGTGAGCATCAATATTACGTGAACACTGTTGCCCCCTACTTTCAGGATGCAGTCAAAGCTGTACTAAAATCTCAATTAGACCTTGATGAAAGAATGGTTGAACTTGGTGGATTACGAGTTTACACAACACTAGATCGCCAAAAACAAGAGATAGCAGAGAAAACAATTGAAGAAGTGATGACAGAAGATACTTCAATGCAAGTCGGGCTCGTATCAATGAATCCTAAAAATGGACATGTAGAAGCCATGGTTGGAGGTACAGATTATGAAGAGAGCTCATTTAATAGAGCTTTACAAGCGATTAGACAGCCTGGATCTACGATGAAGCCCCTTTTATATTACGCGGCCATTAAACAAGGATTTACACCAGTATCAACAGTAATGAGCAAACCTACTACTTTTCGGTTTGACGATGGACAATCAACATATGCACCTCATAATTATAATAATAAGTATGCAGATGGAGATATAACGATGGCGCAGGCACTAGCGCTCTCGGATAATATATATGCCGTGAAAACCCACCTTTTTTTAGGTGAAGAAACGCTCGTTAAGACCGCTAAAGATTTTGGTATTCAGTCTAAGATGGCCAAAGTCCCTTCACTCGCCCTGGGTACATCCGGATTAAGAGTAACAGAGCTTGCCAATGCATACAGCATGTTGGCTAATGGTGGGAAGCGTACTGACCCTGTTTTTATAACAAGAGTTGAGGATTATAAAGGCGATGTCCTTTACGAGGCTAAGGGATCAAATGAGCAAGTATTAGATAAGGATACAGCCTTTGTCGTGACAGAGATGATGACGGGCATTTTTGATCAGACATTAAATGGTTATGCTAGTGTGACTGGATCTACTATTAGCGATCAACTCACAAGACCATACGCAGCAAAATCTGGTTCGACGGAGACTGATAGCTGGATGGCTGGATTCTCTCCCCAGCTCGTTACTGCTGTATGGACAGGTTACGATGATAATCAAACGATCGACCTTGTGAAGGAAAAGGCGTTTGCAAAGGAAATTTGGGGGAATTATATGGAAGATGCCCACCAGGGACTTCCAATTCGCCAGTTCACACCAACAAAGAATACAGTAGGCGTTTATGTTGAACCTTCCACTGGCAAACTAGCAACAGAAAATTGCCCTGCCAAACGTCTTACCTACTTTATTAAGGGAACCGAACCAACTGAATACTGTTCGCTTCACCTGCCTGAATACCATGCAGAGGAAAAACAAATAGAGAAAGAGCCAGCCCCTAAGGAGAAAAAGCCTTGGTACAAGAAGATATTACCATGGACTTCATAATTCGCACACAAACATGACAATAGTAGAAATAATGAAAAACCTCGACAGTAGCTGCCGAGGTTTTTCGTGTCCTAGTTCTATACAGTGCTTCGCACTAATATTAAGTTTACTTTTTTTATCCACTTGAAGCAATACTTTGTAAATTCCTTCAATAAACTGTCACAAATACGCCACAATTATGGCTGAATTTGTCTCTTATGCTTGCAAATCTGTTTTTAGTTGTTCTGATGATCTCTCCCACATACCTGCATCATAATCTTGTAGGAATTTTGCTAATACTTCTTTAGATGAAACATCCATATGATCCACGATTACTTGACCTTTAATTGATTTATCCATTCGATTCACATGTTCAGGAAGTGACTTATACCCTCTTCTAATTGATCGATCAACTGTAAACTCACAAGCTGTTACACCCGCATAATACGTACCTTCTTCCCCACGTTCTACCGTTACCCAGATTAACCAGTACGGCTTTCCATTAGGGACTTCTTCTTTTGTCTTTAAAAACTTAATGCCTTTTTCCTGTGGGCTGCGGGCATGCATTGCCCCAACCTCGATTGAAGCCTCTTTTTCATTGACATCTATAATAACCGGCGAAACATTATCTAAACTAAAAGCACCGGCCCCGAATCCACCATGCCCCTCGGTTGGGTCACTTTTAATAATATTAAACTCCATTTTTTTCTTATTCTCTGCCATTTGAAACTCCTCCTTCATCTATGATCTCACAAATAATGTATAAAAGAATGCGCTTAGGTTTTCCATAATCGCTGGAAGTAATGTATTCAGGATAGGGCTAATCGTATATTGACTGAGCGGTGTAATCACAAGGATGAGAAAAATAAGACCTCCATAATTCTCAATTGACGTCATCTTCGCTCGCCAATCATTTGGTACTAAATCTGCAATCACCCGATAGCCATCTAAAGGCGGCAAAGGGATTAAATTAAATATGAAAAGAAGCATATTTAGACCAATAAAAATATTGAGAAACGCGAGCAACGACTCCGGCACTGTATAACCATTTCCAATTAACCAATACCATAAACCTAAAGCAAATGTAGCCAAAACAAAATTACTCAATGGACCAGCTAAAGAAACACATACACCAGCAAGCCTCGGATTTTTAAAAAAGAAGCGGTTAACAGGGACTGGTCTCGCCCACCCAAAACCCGCTATAAAAATTAAGAGTGTCCCAATTGGATCTAAATGACTAATGGGATTCAACGTCAATCTGCCTTGATTTTTTGCCGTTGGATCACCAAATTTATAGGCGACCCACGCATGTGCAAGCTCATGAAGAGTGAAGGCAATAATTAACGTGATAGCTACATAGGGAATATCCCTAAGTGGATAGGCTAAGAATTGTTCCACACTTTAATCCCCTTTTTTAACTCATGAATGAGTGTTTTATACCTTTTCATTAACCATATGTAAACCTTATCTTTGTCATACATATTAAAGTATAACGCATCATTCCTGCAATAAGGAAATCATGCGCTACTATAAATTTGCTTGTCTAAATGAAGAAAATATGGAAAACTTAAAATAATCGTTGTTCAGAAACAGCGCGAATTCATTTAGGAGGAAGAACTTATGCCATACGTAACTGTTAAAATGCTTGAAGGACGTACAGAAGATCAAAAGAAAGCACTCGTAGAAAAAGTCACAGTAGCCGTGAGCGAAACAACAGGTGCTCCAAATGAAAAAATCACTGTATTTATAGAAGAAATGAGCAAGAACCATTACGCTGTTGGTGGCAAGCGTCTGAGCGACCAATAAAATACAAGATTGAAATATATCGGCACTGACAATGTTAGTTATTCGTTGGTGCCGGTTATTTTTTTGTGTTCCTGGTGAATTCCTTTATGTACGATTCTCTATTGTTCTTGTACACTATTATTGATTTTGCCTAGGTTCTTCATATCAGAATTTCCTCTCGAATCCTTTTTTTCACTCATTTTCGGCCGAATCCAATCAAATTTTCGCTCCGCCTTCCGGATCCCATTAGATTTAAGAGAACTACGCAATTCTGAGGGAAATACAACGTTTTCTTTTCAGACATGAAGAAACTTCCCAGGGTGAGGATAAGCCGGAACAAATTAAATTTTATACGCGTAAGTAAGAGCGTAAAAATACAGCATGAGATATGTGTATTTTTACGGTTTAGTTGCGCTCTCATCTTCATTTTTTTCTGAGTGACTCGCAAACTTCATTTATGAAGCGCTCAGCTCCTTTTCTCTTTCTGAGTGACTCACAAACCTCAGCTGCGAAGCGATCATTCTCTTTACTCCTACTGAGTGACTCGCAAACCTCATTTGCGAAGCGCTCAGTTCCTTTTCTCTTTCTGAGTGACTCACAAACCTCAGCTGCGAAGCGCTCATTCTCTTTTCTCACCTTGAGTGACTCGCAAACCTCATTTGCGAAGCGCTCATTCTCTTTTCTCACCTTGAGTGACTCGCATACTTCATTTGCGAAGCACTCATTCTCTTTTCTCACCTTGAGTGACTCACAAACTTCATTTACAAAGCGCTCATTCTCTTTTCTCACCTTGAGTGACTCACAAACTTCTTTTGCGAAGCGCTCATTCTCTTTTCTCACCTTGAGTGACTCGCAAACCTCATTTGCGAAGCGCTCAGCTCCTTTTCTCTTTCTGAGTGACTCACAAACTTCATTTACAAAGCGCTCATTCTCTTTTCTCACCTTGAGTGACTCACAAACTTCATTTGCGAAAACTCATTCTCTTTTCTCACCTTGATTGACTCACAAACTTCATTTGCGAAGCACTCATTCTCTTTTCTCACCTTGAGTGACTCGCATACCTCATTGGCGAAGCGCTCATTCTCTTTTCTCCCACTGAGTGACTCACAAACCTCATTTGCGAAGCACTCAGTTCCTTTTCTCTTTCTGAGTGACTCACAAACTCTAATCCATCAAAACAGAAGCACTCAATTCTTATTACCGATTAAGTCACGCAATATCATTTCCACACGAGCATAAATATAAACAACCTCAATATGAAAAAGACCGCTCCTATGATAGGATAGCGGCTTTTGTATTTAAGGCATCGATATAGTGATAAGCTTGGTTAATCTCTTCTTCTGTATATCGTTGTTTGCTTTTGAGCGTGAAGATCTTTTCCTTTACTTCTTCTTTAGGCAGTTCCTCGAAGTATAAGACAGTGGATACTAGCTCTAGAAATCTTGCTGATTGTTCATTCATATCAACGAGACAGTCTTTTAAATGAGGCATATTTACTTCATTTAATTCTAGAAATTCTGTTCCCGATTCGGTTAGTGTATAACGATATTGATAGTATCCACCTTTTTTTTCTTTAATTTCATTCAAGAATCCCATATTGCATAGTTCTTCAATACGAAGAGTGAGTTCTTCTGAATAAGGTCCATAAAAGTGAAAGGCAAATTTCTCATGAAAAGGATAATTGATTTTTTTTGCAATGTAAATCATTTTTTGTAGCTTTTTACGGCCGACAATTTCATCCGAGGCAGCAATGGCATGAATGATTTTTGCATGGTCTTTCAGCACATTGATTCATCTCCTAATTATTTATTACGTTCCATTCGAACTTTTTTATTCTAAGTCTAGTAATTTTCGTATTTGTTTCTTAATCTCTTTATGTGGCCCTTCATCATGAAGGAGATTGGCAGGGTAGTATAATTTATGATCGGTCCTTCTTTTACCTGAGATAGCATCAACAATCGATGATTCCCGAGATAATTCCCTTACCTCTCCATTTTTCGATAATAAATGAATCGGTAAACGCTCCTCTTCTTCACCCGGTCGATAAAAATCATAAGGTAAATCAGAGGAAGAATCGACAACTAAGTAATATTCAGGGTCAATTCCCGCTTTTAAAAATAATATAGACAGCTCTGACAGTTTCTTATATTCCTTGGCTGGGTCAAATTCAACATACTTAAAGAGATGACGGTCTAAGAAACGTTGCGCTAAATCACTTAAAATCTCATCTTCTTCCCACTGCCACATTTGGAAATAGTATAGAACAATTGATTCATCCAGATGAATGTAATCATCCACCGTTATTTCGCCTTTAAATAAAGAATAAAAATGAGCAGGGGCTTGTTTGAACTGATAAGATGCTTCATATAGAGCCTTTGCCCTATGGAGAATTTTTGTTAAGATTACCTCTGCACTTCTCGTTACAGGGTGAAAATACACTTGCCAATACATTTGGTATCGACTCATTATGTAATCCTCAACAGCATGCATGCCACTTTGTTTAATCACAACCTGGTCTTCCCTTGGCCTCATCACTCGTAAAATACGTTCCATATCAAAATGACCATAACTCACGCCTGTAAAATAGGCATCTCTTTGTAAATAATCCATCCGGTCGGCATCAATTTGACTAGAGATTAAACTGATAACTAATTTGTTTTTAGACGTTTTCGCAATTATTTCTTCTACTTTTTTTGGAAAATCATCACTTACTCTTCTTAACACATTGTTAACTTCTGTGTTACTGAGAATAATTTTCTTTGTAAAATTTTCATGATCTAAGCCAAATACCTTTTCAAAAGAATGCGAGAACGGCCCATGACCTAAATCATGTAACAATGCTGCACAAAGGGTTAATAAACGATCGTCATCATTCCACTCTGGACGTCCTTTGAAGACATCATCGACAATTCGCCTAACAATTTCATAGACACCAAGCGAATGATTAAACCGGCTATGTTCCGCTCCGTGAAAGGTAAGAAAGGTTGTTCCTAACTGTTTAATCCTTCTTAGACGTTGGAATTCTTTAGTACCAATCAAATCCCAGATAAGACGATCTTTCACGTGAATATATCGGTGAACAGGATCTTTAAATACCTTTTCTTCAGTTAATTTTTCTGTCGCATATGACATCATGACACCTCCTTTTTTTATATAGACATAACCAATATATTAACTTCTTTTTTTACATTCAAACATTTGACTGCTCTTCATCTGTTTTTTTCTTCCCCTATTATATCTTTCTCTTTCTTTTGTTTCACCCCCCGAATGTAATAGACCAACCTCTCCTGCACATACGAACCCCTGTCCTAGTTGTTTTTTGGCGAAATGAGAATTTTTTTCGACATTTTTAACATGATTTACCATACGTATCTATTAGAAATCATCTTCTACTATCCTTTCAAACATAGAATGTATAAAACCTTTTATTCTTGACAATCCTATTGCTAAAGCTTAACTATTATAAAAATTTAGGGAGTTGAGATCATGAAAGTACGTCAAGATGCATGGTCAGAGGAAAATGATTTATTATTAGCAGAAACGGTTTTAAGGCATGTACGTGAAGGTAGTACGCAATTAAATGCATTTGAAGAAGTTGGAGATAAGTTGAATCGCACATCAGCTGCTTGCGGGTTTCGCTGGAATGCAGTTGTACGGCACCAATATGAAAAAGCCCTTCAACTAGCAAAAAAACAACGAAAGCAACGACAAAGAATGCTTGGAAAAGAGCAAGGTGGAAAGAAAAAACTATTATATTCACCACCAGTTCCTACATTAGATGACGTAGAAACAGCGATGGAGCCGATGAATGATTTGCTATTTGAAGAACCTGAAGTCACAACAACTAATGCGACTCCTACTGAAGAAGTGGAAACACCTGTATTCAAAACGGAGGAAACTTCATCATCTAATATGACGATGGCAAGTGTCATTCAATACCTTGAATCATTAAGTCACTCAAGTATTAAACTGGATATCTTAAAAAATGAGAATGAAAGACTTAAGCGCGAGAATGCTTCTTTAAAGGCTAGAAACCAAGAATTAGCGGCAAGAGTAAGCAAGCTAGAGCAGAATAGTGTCACTATCCAAGAAGATTACGAGACATTAATGAATATTATGAACCGTGCTCGAAAATTAGCGATTTTAGATGATGAGGAAAGAACCGCCACTAAATTCAAAATGGATCGTAATGGCAATTTAGAAAAACTAGCAGAATAAATGATTAGACTGTGGTTTACCACAATCACTTATAAAAATAACTGAGTAAAAGGCTGAATCAGCTTACTCAGTTATTTTCTTTCTATTTTGCGTGACTTACTAGATTAAGATTTATTCGTACATTTGATAAGCCCTTCAACAGTGGTAAAACAAGCAAAAGAGCACCTATTTCATTCTAAAATCTGCAAATTATTCGGGAGCTGTCTGGACTCATATTATTTCTTGTTCATGATTTTTTCGTTTCTATCGACTACACGGTCGAAATAGTTTTCAAACATTGGTGCTTCAGTAACGGTTAACTGACCTGAATGAAGCGTGCCACTATATTTCTTTAATGTTTGTAGGAAGCGGAGCATCACATCTTCTATGGTGAATTCCGTTTGGAGTAGTTCAGCTAGCGAAGCCATCACTGTTGGATCAATGTCAGGATAAGTAAACTTAGTCTTCTCATCCTCTTTACTAATACGGTAAAATTCTTGAATGAGTTGCGCTCGTTCACTGCCACTGCCATTTACACAAAGGTAGATTTGCACAGCGACACCCTTTCTCAATCTGCGTTGTGAAATGCCTGCAAATTTCTGGTCACCAATGCTTAGATCATAACTCCCTGGACAGTAGGACTTGGTGATCTCTTTCGCTTCAATTTCTACGGGAAAATCAGCGAACATTTCTTTCACTAAAAACCACATCGCATCATATCCACGGTTAATATCAATACCTTTTTCCGTTTCCTGCAGCACTAAAGTAATATTCAAGACACCTTCATCGAGAACAACCGCAAGCCCACCTGAATTCCGCACAATACAGTCATAACCTTGTTGCTGTAAAAATTGAACCCCTGCGTTAATAAAAGGCAGTTTTGTATCTTGAATACCAAGTACGATTGTGCGGTCATGCACCCAGCTTCTCGCAGTAGCAGGAGAGAGTCCCGCTCCAACCGAAGCGCATAAAGTATCATCCATACCGAAAGAGTGAAGTGCACTGACAAATCGCCCTGATTGCGACTGATCAATTATACGCCATTCTTTTTGTTCTAATAAATTTAAAGCCTCTTCCATTCCTTCTGCTCCTTTACCATTTAAGAACTATTCGACTAAAGCTTGACTAGCCGTAATAATCGCAAGCTTATAGACATCTTCCTCATTACAACCGCGGGAAAGATCATTAACCGGTTGATTCAAACCTTGTAAAATCGGACCTACCGCTTCAAATCCGCCTAATCTTTGCGCTAACTTATAGCCAATATTCCCTGCTTCAAGGCTTGGGAATACAAAGACATTAGCTTGGCCATTGATTGGTGAACCCGGCGCTTTTTTCTCTGCGACAGAAGGTACGAACGCTGCGTCAAACTGAAGTTCTCCATCAATGACAAGCGCTGGATTTTTTTCTTTGGCCATAGTTACTGCCTCAATGACCTTATCAGTTTCTGGAGAATTTGCAGATCCTTTTGTCGAAAAGCTCAACATAGCCACACGAGGATCAATATCCATCATTTTTGCTGTTTTTGCACTCTCTACAGCGATTTCTGCTAATCCTTCTGCATCAGGGGAAATATTGATCGCACAGTCAGCAAAGACATATTGTTCTTCCCCACGAACCATAATAAATACACCAGAGGTCCTTTTCACCCCTGCTTTTGTTTTAATGATTTGTAATGCCGGTCGGACAGTGTCTGCTGTTGAATGTGCCGCTCCACTTACCAAGCCGTCCGCTTTGTTTGCATAAACAAGCATCGTTCCAAAATAGTTTCCATCCAAAAGAATTTCCTTTGCTGCTTCCGCTGTTACTTTCCCTTTTCTCCTGTCGACGAATACAGGAAGCAATTCATCCATATACTCACTATTTTTCGGGTCAATGATTGTACAATTTTCTAAAGAAACCCCTAATTTAGTGGCCTGATTAGTAATTCCCTCTTCATCTCCAAGTAAAATAGGTACAAGAATGCCTTCCTCAGCTAAGCGACTGGCAGCTACAAGAATTCTATCGTCTGTGCCTTCAGGAAAAACGATTTTCAAGCTCTTCCCGTTTATTTTTGCTTTCATTATTTCAAATAAGTTGCTCATATTAAGCCCCTCCAATTAATCATTTAAAATACAATTATTTCTTCTCTTCTTCCATTACAATAGACCGCTCGTTAAATAGCAATAGAAAAGGCAAATGTCGGTTAATTCTAAAAAATGAATTCTTTTTAATAAAACAGTGCACTGAAGCGCTTCATTCATATCATACTTATAACCTATCCATTAAGCAAAATAACTAATCAACACTAGCTGGTTTTAATCGTGTGGTTTGCTGGCTAAACTATGGTATAGTAAACATGAAGTAAATAGTACATATATGAGGAGCGATGACAATGAACGAAGCAGCAAAAACTCTTGACGGCTGGTATTGTCTCCATGACTTCCGTGCCATCGATTGGACTACATGGAAAATGATTTCTAGCGATGAGCGTGAAGCCGCTATTCACGAATTTCTATCACTGGTTGATAAATGGAACACCACGCAAGCTGCCGAGCAAGGTAGCCATGCACTATATACAATTGTCGGTCAAAAAGCAGACTTTATGATGATGCTTTTACGCCCAACAATGGAAGAATTAAATGAGCTAGAAAATGAATTCAATAAAACAAAATTAGCAGAATATACGATTCCGACTTTCTCTTACGTTTCTGTCGTTGAATTAAGTAACTATATGGCAGGAGATTCTAATGAAGACCCTTATCAGAATCCTCATGTGAGAAGTCGATTATATCCAACACTTCCACAAGCGAAATATGTTTGCTTCTATCCAATGGATAAGCGTAGACAAGGTGAGGACAACTGGTATATGCTCCCAATGGATCAACGTCGTGAATTAATGCGCAGCCATGGTCTCATCGGACGCTCTTATGCTGGCAAAGTTAAACAAATCATCACTGGCTCAGTCGGATTTGACGATTATGAGTGGGGCGTCACTTTATTTGCCGATGATGTGCTACAATTCAAAAAGCTCGTATACGAAATGCGTTTTGATGAAGTAAGTGCTCGTTACGGAGAGTTCGGTGCCTTCTATGTAGGTAACATTTTACCAGAAAATGGTTTAAGTAAGTTTTTACATGTTAATTAATCGATATCGTTCCCGTCAATTTATTGGCGGGAGTTTTTTTGTCATAAATGAAAAGGCTTATACATAGTTATAAATAGTGAGTTTATGAATAAGCCTCTATCTAGCAACATGGCAAACTTTTTAAGAGGTGATTGTATGGGCGTGATAGCCTACACAGAAGCAGATGTAAAGCTACTAGCAAGACTTTTGCGTGCAGAAGCAGAAGGTGAAGGAAATCTTGGTATGTTAATGGTTGGCAATGTCGGCGTCAATCGCGTCCTTGGTAATTGCTTGGATTTTAAAGACATTACATCCATTAGGCAAATGGTTTTTCAAAATCCTGGTGGGTTTGAAGCAACGCAGAAAGGCTATTTTTATCAAGCGGCACGATCGAATGAATTGAACTTAGCAAGAAGAGCTTTAAAAGGCGAAAGGCAACACCCTGCTAGTAATGCTTTATGGTTTTTTAGACCAGGTGGCGATTGTCCAGCACAATGGTATAACCAATGGAATTCAGGTAGGTTCAAATCACACTGTTTCTACATCCCTACCGAATCAGATTGCCCATCTGTTTATTAATTTATTTGGAGGGAAGTGCAATGACTCAACAAGGTTATCCTTATTATGGTGGGAATCCCCAACAACAACAACAGCAATACAACAACCAATATCAGCAGCAGCCTCAACAGAATTTCAACACTCAACCACCTTCAGTAAACATACCAACACAAGGGATGCCAACAAACGTTCAAGGTCAATCAACAGGTCAACTGCCAATGGAACAATCCTTTATTGAAAATATTCTCAGATTAAATCGCGGCAAGCTTGCATCCATCTATACAACATTTGAAAATAATTCACAATGGAATGCCAAAGTGTTTAAAGGAATCATTGAAGCAGCTGGACGTGATCATGTCATTATTAGTGATCCCGAAACGGGTGAGCGCTACTTAATCCCAATGATTTATTTAGATTATGTTGTTTTCCCTGAGGAGATTGAATACTATTATCCAGCGCAATTAACACAATACAACCCAAGGTAAGCAGAAAAGCGGAAGCGGCTCGCTCTGGAGCGACAAGCATAAGACGAAGATGGCTTTGAGGTTGTTCTTTACCTCATAGACAGCTTTGACTTATGACCTCGAGCTCCATGACGCTGGAGCTAGACATGATGAAAAGCGGAAGCGGCTCGCTCTGGAGTGACAAGCATAAGACGAAGATGGCTTTGAGGTTATTCTTTACCTCATAGACAGCTTTGACTTATGACCTCGAGCTCCATGACGCTGGAGCTAGACATGATGAAAAGCGGAAGCGGCTCGCTCTGGAGTGACAAGCATAAGACGAAGATGGCTTTGAGGTTATTCTTTACCTCATAGACAGCTTTGACTTATGACCTCGAGCTCCATGACGCTGGAGCTAGACATGATAACTCATTGAAAAATTTTATACTTTCTGTTGAAAAAGGGCTGAACATCATAAATGTTCAGCCCTTCATTATATTATAAGTGTTTTACAGCAAATACAAGAATAAGTACCCAACCGACAAGGAATGCTACACCACCAATAGGTGTAATGGCGCCTAATATGGATATTTTCGTTAATGCTAAGATATATAAACTTCCAGAGAAAAATAAGATACCAAATGCCATTAACCAGCCAGACCAAGTTAATAAGGAAGAGTCTGGCATTTTCGATAATAATAAAGCAACAATAAAAATCCCAATAGCATGGAACATTTGATATTGTACAGCCGTTTGCCAATTATCCATATACTTGCCTACTACTTTACCTTCTAAAGCATGGGCTCCAAATGCACCAAATGCAACAGCTAGAAAGGCAAAAATCGCCCCAATAATGATGAAAAGCTTCATTTATTTTCAGCCTCTTTCTTTTAAGTATGTATTTAGTATAACAGGTAAAGTAAAGCTACTCCTTAAAAGTCAAAAATCGACTCACCGTTTGCCTCATCACCCATTTTCATTGGTTTTTCATTCAGACTTACCTGTTGAGGACCGGGGATATTCGTCTGAGGAGTTACCATCGGTTGTTGCTGCGTTTGCGCAGTCCGTACTACTCCCGTTGATTGATCAAGAATCACTTCACACAACGTTTTAATAGCATGGACTCTTTCTCTTACTGCCGAATCATTTAACCCTTTCGCCTCAATAATCTCAGCTTCCATTTTACTTAGCATTTTCTCGATTGAAATACTCATGTATTCACCTACTTCATCTACCATCTTTTTCTTCCTATAGTGTATCAGTTCTTCTTTTCAAAACGCAAACACGATTGCCCTGACGCAGTATGAACCTCCATCGACGGCCATTTTTTTGTTTTAAAACCAAATGCCTTGCAGCCTCTGGGAAATCTTTGATCCCATGTAACATAGAAATATTTACATTTGACACAGCTTACCTTTTTCTCCGGCATTTCGACATTACCCCTCTCGTTTCACGTGAAACATGACGAAAAGTCTTATATATTGTCTATTTTCCAATCTATTGGTTTCTCTCCCCATTCTAATAATTTTTGATTAATTTTTGAGAATGGCTTGCTACCAAAGAAGCCTCTATGAGCAGATAACGGACTCGGATGGGGCGCGAGGATAGTGGCATGTTTTTCTGTATTAATTAACTTTAACTTCGCTTGCGCGGGCTTCCCCCACAACACAAAAATAATAGGCTTCTCTCTATGATTTAAAGAAGTAATAATATGATTCGTAAACTCTTCCCACCCTTGTCCACGATGAGCATTGGCCTCTCCTTCTCTTACTGTTAATACCGTATTTAATAATAATACCCCCTGCTTCGCCCAAGAAATGAGGCAACCATGGTTAGGTATGGGACAACCAATATCTGTTGCTAATTCTTTATATATATTTCGTAGAGACGGAGGTATTTTCACACCAGGTTGTACCGAAAAGCTTAAGCCATGCGCCTGATTGGCACCATGATATGGGTCTTGACCAAGGATAACCACTTTTGTCTCTTCAAAGCTTGTATATTCCAATGCATTAAAGATATTTCCCTTTACAGGATAAATCGTATGATTCCGATATTCCTGTTCTAAAAAGCTCATCAACTTTTGGAAGTAAGGCTTTTCTTTCTCCGAAGAAAGTCTTTTCTGCCAATCCGAATTCATCTCTTTCTCTCCTTCATTAGTTTTTATACTATTTTCATTGATTATTAGATATACTATAGAGAATACAATTAACTGCTCGGAAATGAAAGCACGAAAGCGGAAAGGATGAGGTGATAGATAAAATGAAGGTTGCCTTAATACACGCAACAACGACTGCTTTAAAGCCTATAGAAGAAGCGTTTAGAAAAGTGGCGCCTGAGGTTGAATTATTACATTTCATGGATACTCACTTACTGACGATGATTGAAGAAAGCGGCTCATTGACACCAGAAATTGCTCGGCGCTTTTCAAAATCTGTCTCTTTAGCAGCTGAAGCTCGCCCTGATTGTATTCAACTAACTTGTTCGGCATTCAATCCTTTAACAGCTATCCTTCAACCACTTTGTCGAGTGAAAATGTTCCGTTCAGACGAAGCGATGCTAGATGAGGCTTTAGAATATAATCGAATCGGTTTAATCTCTACCGTCAGAGAAACACCCGAAGCGCTAATTAATTACCTACAAGCACGTCAACCGAACTGTGCCATTGAATCTGTTGTTGATCCTGGCATCATCCATCTACTTTTTGAAGGAAAAAAAGAAGAACATGACGAAAGAGTCAGGAGAATGGTGGCGGAAATGGATGGGAAGGTAGATGTCATCGTCCTCTCGCAATACAGCATGGCACATGTAGCTAACCAAGTGACACCCAGCACCCCTATTCTTGTTGCACCGGAAGCAACTGCGAAACGGTGTTTTCAATATATACTGCAAAAATGATTTAAGAAACAAGCATAATCACTGCTTGTTTCTTTTATTCACTAAATTGCTCTACTGTTCATTTTTATTAAGAAATGTTTGTATCGATACGGATTCAAATGAAGCCACCTATTCACAAGGAATGATAAATTCATATAGTAGTTGCTCGCTATTTAGTAGCTTCACACATTAAACATTTCTAGCTTGTCCTGGTTCATTCAATGACTGCTGCTTTGTGTTTCGTAAAATAATCGCCAAAGCAACAAGGAATAAACAAGCAGACACTTGAAAGATAAAAGTTACTGATACCACACTTTTTAATATGCCTACTAATGTTATACTCATTACCATAGACCCACTAAACAGAGGCACTAAAATACCGTTGACCCTTCCTATAAGATGATCATTTGTATTTTTTAATACCATTGTATGAATGCCTATTTGAATAACCGGAAGAAATACCCCATATAAAAATTGTCCTAATAGTGTTAGCATAAGTACTGTTGAATAGCCAATTATACTTATAGATATTGCGGTCATTGCCACTCCTATTGCTAAAAACTTCATCGGTTGTATCTTACTAGATAAAGTAAATGATATTACTCCACCAATCACCATTCCTAAGCCATTTATCATTAGAAGCCACTGTAAATACTCTGTTCCTAATGACAATTTTTCCATGACAATAAAAATGTTCATTGGTTGAATGAGCCCTACTGCTAGTCCTGCAAATAAGAAACATGCCCCCAGCGCTTTTAATTGATTATTTTTAAGGACGTATTTTATTCCACCCCTCATATCATCCAAAATATTGGCTATATGTATGGACGACTCCCTTTCAATATTTTTACTCTCTGTAATGAAAACCAACGAAAGAGCAGATAATAGAAAGGCACTTCCAGTGATTAAAATGGAAGGGAGAAGGCCCAAGTTTTCATAAACAATGGTACCAATGACCGGCCCCATTATCATAAAAACAGCAGATAAGGTTTGATAAAGAGACATCGCAGGCTGTAATAGTTTGTCTGGGAGATTTTGCTTAAATAACTTCATACCCGCTGGTTGTGAAAGCTGGGAAAGCACTGCAGAAATTAAAGTAATAAAAAAGACAACTTTCCAAGTACTAAAAAGTAGCGCAGCAAAAATAGCAAAAATTGATATTGCCGTAAGAATATCACACCATACCATCGTCTTCTTTGGTCGCCAACGGTCTGCAAATGTTCCTCCTAGGAAAGAAAACAAAAAAATGGGGGCATACTCCGCAAGCATTATAAAAGAAATGGCTATAGCGTTTCCATTCGTTTGTTCAGTAACAAATAGTAATATCGAAAAGTTCCTTATCCAAATACCCATTTGAAGAAATAAGGCAGAGAAAAGGATACAATAAATAAAGCGGTTTTTAAAAATTGAACTCACCTTTCATTCTCCTTTTTGAATACTTTCACCTAAATATTAAATCATAACCATTAAAAAACAGATCTTATCCTCGTCCAAAATACCCACAGAATTGAGAAAAAGAAAGCTTAGTGAAAACACCACTAAGCCTCAATGTTTACTTCTTCTTTTTGAGCTCTTTTCTTTTTAAACTTCTTTTTCATCTTCATTAAAGCTTCATAAACAACTGGAACGACAATCAAAGTGAGTATTGTTGACGTTGTAAGACCACCAATGACTGTTATCCCTAACCCCCTCGAAATTAAGCCACTTCCATCCGTCTCACCAGTAAACACAAGTGGAACTAATGCCCCTACAGTTGCAAAAGCAGTCATTAATATCGGTCTCAAACGTGTTGTACCCGCTTCTAATATTGCCTCCCTTAAATCAATACCTTCTTTTTCATTCTGAATAATTCTCGCCACTAAAACGATCGCATTTGTTACAACTATTCCGATTAACATTAAGGCACCAATCATTACTGAAATACTAATTGGTTCTCTAGTTAACAAGAGTCCAACCAAACTCCCAATAATTGCATATGGCAAGGAGAATAGGATAGCAAATGGTGCTAGACCGCCTCCAAATGTGACAATTAAAACGAAAAATACAACGAAGATAGCAAGACCTGAAGCAATAATTAATTGATTAAAAGAGTCTTCAATTTGATCTGAAACACCGCCAAATTCGAGGTTGACTCCATTCCCAAATGAAATTCCTTTTAATTCACTTTCTAAATCTTTGATTGTCTTATTGATATCATTGCTTTGAACATTAATCGTTACTTCACCATATTGCTTGCCATTACGATTGTATATAGCTGAGGGAGCTTCTTGCTCAATGAGTTCTGTCACCTCTGATAGTTCTATCTCTTCACCAGACAAAGTGGAGATAGGCAACTTAAGATAATCCTCCTGTTTTTCAATCGTTTTTGCTGTATTCAAGTAAACAGGTAAGTCGTCTCCTTCCTCATTTATAGTGGTGAGTCTCATATCCACCCCTCCACCTAGTGCTGAATAAACCTGTTCTGGGTGCACACCATTATCGATTAATTCATCCAGTTTCAACTGAAAACCAAGCTTATCATGCAACTCAGAGACATTGGTTTTTATGCTCTTTACTTCTTCTCTATTTGATAGTTTATCTTCAATCTGACCTATTGACTGATTAATCTCTTCAAAATTATTACCGTAAACATAAATATTCATTTGACTATTGCCTGAACCAGAATCCTGAAAACTCCATTCTCCCTCGGTTTGCTTCCGAATTTCAGCAGAGATTACTTCCTGCTCTTTTCCAAAGTCTTCAACGCTTCCTTTATATTTAATGAAGAATAGAACTTGTCGGGTATCCGCTGGGTTAAGTGGATTTCCTCCACCTTGTGATGATTGAACGAGCTCTATATGTTCCCGACCAAGCAAATAATCCTCTACAGTCTCTACTTGCTCATTAATTTCTTCTCTTGTATCACCTGTTTTTGGATCATAAGTGATAATAAGTAAGTTATTTTCATCTTCTTGTATGAAGGTGACGCCAATAAATGGAATCAAAAACAAACTACCAATTAAAAGAATATTGATACATGTGAAAGATACGATTTTATGATTAAGACTCCATCTTAGTATCTTTCTATACGTTTCTCCTCTATGTTTCTTATCTCTAGAAGCACGCTTTTCCACTTTTCTACTCATCATAAAATGAGCCATCATTGGCACAATTGTTATAGAAACTAACAGTGAGGCTAAAAGGGCAAATACGATTGTTAATCCAAAAGGATAAAATAGTTCTCCTACTGGACCATCAACAAGCCCTAATGGAAGGAACACTGCAATTGTTACAATCGTAGAGGACATAATTGGTGAAAACATTTCCTTTGTAGCTGCTACAATTAATGCATTTCCACTCAATGGTTCTTTAGATAACTTTATTTTTCTATGAATGTTCTCAATAACAACAATCGAGTCATCAACTACTCTTCCAATGGCAACTGTCATCGCTCCAATTGTCATTAAGTTCAAGCTTATTCCAATCCGATGAAGTAACAATAATGCAATGAGTAATGATAGTGGAATTGAAATAACCGATATAAGGGTAGATTTTATATCTCTCAGAAACAGTAATATAATCAATACTGCAAATGCGGCTCCTATTAGAGCCTTTTTGAACATCATACTGATGGAATCTTTTATTGGATCGCCACTATTCAATACTGTTTCAAATGTTAAACCGTCATATTGTTTTTCAAACTCATCCATTTTATTGGTTATTGCGTCAATAATTTCAACCGTATTCCCGTTTACTCCTTGTACTACTTGTATACCAATTGACTCTTCCCCATTAAATCTAGAGATGGACGATGAGCTTTGTTCTAACTCAACTTCCGCAATATCACTAAGGGTAGGTGTTGCTTCTGCTGTTTGATCTACTCCTTCTATTACAGATTGCGGATTAATTGGCACACTGATATCCTTTAGTTTTTCTATATCCACTTCGCTTTGAATCGCAACGACCTTTTCTTGATTATCAACCTCTTTCACGCCTAATGAAAATTCATTTAACACGCTATTCAAATATTCTGCTACGTCTTGATCATGCAGTTGATATTCTTGTAGTCTTTCCGGTAAAAGATTGATTCTGACCTCTTTCGACTCATTCCCAACGATATTTACTGTAGAGATTCCCTGAATTTCTTCAAAAGCCGGCTGTATTTCATTTTTTACGAGATTGCTTACTTCTGTAAGGTTACTATTCTGATTTAATACGGATACAACTAAAATTGGTAAATCATTAAAGCTAAGTCTCGCAACCTTTGGTGTCTGGGCATCCTCCGGAAGATTCAGGTTTTTTATCGTTTCTTCAATTTCCTGTTCTGCTTCCTTAAGATCCTTATCAAATCCATATTCTACTTGGATCGATGACGCGTCTTGCATGGAAGTTGATACCACATTTTTTACCCCATCTAAATTCCGCACACCATTTTCTATCTGGTTGGTAATTTTATCCGAAACTTCTTCAGACGATGCACCGGGATAAATAGTTGTAATATCAACGATTGGCTCATTAATATTTGGGAGTTGCTCCATTTTCATTTGAAAGGCAGAAAACATACCAAAGACTATAATAAAGATTGTGACGATCCAAATTGCGAGCTTGTTCTTAATTGAAAAATTAATAATTGACTTCATTCTTCGACTCCTTCTATATTTTACTTATTATCACCTACAAACACCTCTCTATTGTATTCAGTTTGAACAACAAAAAGATTAGAGTATCACGCAAATTTCGCCTGTTATTAAAAAATGCTAAAAACCTCCTAAAAAAGGAGGTTTTTTCATAGGTAAACAGTTGTAATTTCTTCTATAGACACAATTACAGAACCATTAACTGAAGCAATACCCTTCCCTTTCATTAATCCATTCCTTATTCTTGTAACCTCAAAGTACAAATCTAACCTATCCCCTGGATAAGCTGAACCATGTATTTGTGCGCCATTAATCCCGGCTAATATTTCATATTTTTCTGATTTTTCAACACGAACAAAAGCGCCGATTTGCCCAATTGCTTCAATAATAAGTGTAGAAGGCATACTTTTTTGACTTTCACTAATAAACCATTCATTATTGCTTATATTTTTATAACCCTTTACCCACATCATCGGTTCTCTTTCAACTACTCGATCTACGTATAGGAAAGGATACTTGTGCGGTAAATACGATAAGCTTTCCATAACCTTAAACAGATTCAGATTTTTTTTGTTTCTCAATAAAACTAATAATATTATTGATAGTCATAAAGGAATCAGTATCTAATGTGCTATATTCTAAGCCAAATTCTTTTTTTAATTCATTAATGAAAACCAAAACATCCATAGAATCTAAACCATATACTGAATCTGGCCCAAATAAATAGCTATCATCCAATAATTCCTCCGGTTTAATATCCATTTTATAGACCTCAATAAATTTCTCTTTTATTTTTTCTTTCATTTTCCTAACCCCTTTTCTCATTTTTAGTATATTTTAAGCAGATAGAACCCCATAAGAAACCCGCGCCAATAGCTGAAAGAACAATCGTATCATCCTCTTTCACTTTTCCATCTTTCAAGGCTTTATATAAAACTGAATATAATGTCGCTGAACCAGTATTGGCATATTCTTGTACAGTTATGGTCGTTTTTTCGAGTGGGACATTTAAATCATGCATAACTTCTTTTACTATATTAAGATTTGCCTGATGGACTAAGAAATGATCAATATCACCTATTGTTAATCCTGCAGATACTATGGCTTCCCTTATAGAAGTTGGAACTACTCTTGTTGCAGTATTCCAGACTTCACGACCATTCATCTTAACAAATTGGCTTGTTCTATAATCTTCATTTTCACCCAGTGGTACTGTCCCGCCTCCAGGGATTTGAACTGCATAATTAAGCTCTGAATCTAAATGGAAGGAAAGAATGCCTCCACCCTCTCTTGTTTTTTGCAACACCATTGCTCCAGCTGCATCACCAAAAAATACACGTGTAGTGCGATCCTTTGGATCACTAATCCTCGAAAGGATTTCACAACCGATCACTAATACATTTTTCACATTGCTATTTTGGAGTAGATGAGTCCCGACATACATAGCATAAATCCCACCTGCACAGCCACTTTGCGTAAGATCAATCGGAATCGCTTTTTCTGCACCTATTTTTTCTTTGATAATCATTGCAGTTGAAGGTAATGCTTGATCAGGTGAAGTAGTGGTGACAATAATGGCATCAATCTCTTCTGCTTGAATATCAGCATCCAGGAGTGCCTCCGCCGCTGCACTTGCACAGAGATCAGAAGTCACATACTCCTCTTCTAAGTACCTCCTTTCCTTTATTCCGGTTTTGTCCTGTATCCATTGATCACTTGTATCTAGTTCTTTCACTAGATCTTCATTTTTGACAATTTTGCCTGGTACACGAAATCCTATCCCTTGAATATTAACTGGGATTTCTAACCCTGTTTGATTCAATATTTTTTCAGTGAGTAATGCTTCCATTTACCTTATTCACCTCTCCTTTAGTGGAAAATCCCCATATATATCTTTTAAAGCAGATGCTACATCCTTTACTTGTACAAAGCATTCTAGTACAACTGATTTACCTACTCTATACGCAGCTATAGCTTCTTTAATTGAATCTACTAGTTCATGACAGGATTTTACTTGTAGGTGATGCAGATTTGAATGTACACCTATAAGCGCCGATTCCTCTTCATGAATAAAAACGGAAGATGCCCCATTATTTTTATTTTGATAAGCTAACCATCCATATCCACCATTATTTAAAACAACATATATGATGGGAATTTTATTCTGTACTACAGTTGAAAGATCGCTTTGGAAAAGAGTAAATGCACCGTCTCCTACTATAGCCACAACCATTTTTTCTTTTTGAGCTTGGGCAACCCCTACTGCTGCTGCTGCCCCAAATCCTAAGGGCGTTTGTTCGCTAGGAGTAATAGCATCCTGACCCGCTTTTAGAGCATGATAAGGATAGAAATAACTCCACATGTCTTGCAAACCATTTTCATGAACAAAAACAACCTCTTTTGGTAAATAACTATTTAACACTTTAAGAATGTCAGCAACCCTTAATTGATTATAATGATAAGTTACTGCATCCTTTTCTCTAAAGAGATGATTCTTTAAATTTTCCGTGAATTCAATCCACTGATATGAATCTTCTCTTGGAATACTAGTCTCCATTAATTTACTTAAAATTTCTTCTGCATCCCCCTGGAGATTGAAACTATCATACAAAAGATTGAAACCTTGCTCACTGATATTAATTTGTATCATTTTATTTGCTCTTAGTGAGGCTTCCCAACCGAAAGTAGCTGTTTCTTCGAGTCTACTGCCGACTGATATAAACAAATCTGATTGTGTGATAAGTCCCATCATATGAGCTGGACAATATAATCCTGCTAAACCACAAAAAAGAGGATCCTCTTCAGAAATCGCACCACGTCCTGAGGCTGTTACAAAAATAGGTGCTTTAAGCCATTCCGCAAATGCCTTT
This sequence comes from Cytobacillus kochii, assembly GCF_020171845.1. GTDB lineage: Bacteria > Bacillota > Bacilli > Bacillales > Cytobacillaceae > Cytobacillus > Cytobacillus kochii. The sequence goes on from NZ_JAIVAM010000005.1 coordinate 195,757, forward strand.
AATAGATGTCTATCTCTTCCTCGTTTCGTTCCTCCCCCGTAAATGATGATCGGTTTTGTTGATTCTTTAATCATCCTTCTTGCTTTGTTTATATTTTCTACATCTGCAGAAAGCTTTGAATGAATGGTAGGTATATATGAGGAAACTTCATTTTTCTGCATCTGTTGAAAACCAATGTCCTCTGGTATTTCTATATATACAGGTCCAGGTGATCCTGATGTGGCAAGAAATATTGCTTTCTTCATTACCCAATGAATTGAATCAGCACTCTCCACACGGTGGGCCCACTTTGCTAGAGGAGCCACAACTTCGTATTGATTAGCTTCCTGGAAAGACCTATTAAAGCCATATTTTTCTGTTTTAGTGCTAGTTGCAATGATTAAAACCGGTGCACATTGTGCATCTGCCTCAAGGACACCCGTCATACAATTCATCATTGCTGGTCCTTTTCCAACAACACATACACCTAATTGATTCATGGCCAAACTATAACCAGTTGCCATGAACATCGCATTTCTTTGATCCTTAGTTATTAAAAAATCAATGTTATTCTTTTTTATTTCTATCATTAGTGCAAGATCATCACTAGGCAAACCAAAAACTTGAGTTACTCCATTGCATTTTAGGGCTTGTGTAATTGCATACCACACTGTATTACTAGTCATGCTTCGACTCCCAATAATCATGGAGGATTTTCGAAAGTAAAATAGGCTTAATGATTAATTGACCTTTATAAGAAACATAATTAGCCATCGGTCCATAACCTCCGAACGGGGCATTTCCATCTTCTATATCTAATAAGGTTTTATTTATTGATACCGTATGCCTCTTATGTAATGCATCAATTAAATTTTTATTGCAGTCTCCATACACCGTTGCCCCCATCGCTCTCTCAAGAAAATAACCTGTTTTAAAAACTTCCAAGATTTCCTCCTCAGACTTATACATAACCACATTAAAGATAGGAGAAAAGAATTCCGCCATTGGCAAATCATCCTCTATTTTACTTAACAAGATCGTTGGTTCTATTCTTCTTTCACGATAATGAATATTACCCCCTGAGTAGATATAGTTACTAAATTGATTTAAATGTACGGCCACAACGTCTATTGCAGATAGGTAGTGAATAGGGCCATAATCCATTGCTCCGTCCTTATTGCTACCGAATTTGAGTACCTCTAATCTTTGTTTTAACATTGAAACAAATGGATCTTTCAAATGTTCTGGTACATAAATAACATCTGGACCTAAGCAGTCTTGCCCGGAATTATATGTTCGTATAGAAACAAGGTCATTAATGGATTTTTCTACATCCGCTGATTCAGTTAAGATAAATGGATTGACTCCGTGACCAAAGAAAACAAAGAATTGATCTTCTGAAAGTTGGAATTTAATTTCCTCAGCATTTTTATAGGCACCAGTAAAAATGACTAGTTCCGCCTGTAGAGCTGATTCTTTAATGTACTTTCGATGAGACAATTCTAATAATTGAATAGGCAACTGATGTATTTCTTTTAACAAATTGTGTAGCTGTCTAACTTGTTCAATAACAAGCCCTGATCCCCTAAATTCAATTTTTTCTACATAAAGCGAAGGGATTAACAAGTAGAGGACATATGAGTATAACAAAACGTTTGATGGCATAAATACTGACATACTATTCAATGTTGGTGGCCTATTTTCATTGACCTCTGCAATCGCGCGGGTGAGAGCTTGAATAGATATATTTATTTCATCTTTAGCTGTATGATAAGGTGAAACCTCTGTCAATATTTCCATCATACATTCTCTGTTTTTTTCGAGATATTCAATTGTACGCTCAATCGCTTCCTTTCTCTCCAGAACTAAAGATGGGAAAGGATCAACTATGATAGTGCTATGCAATTTGAATCCTCCTCTCTATTTTGATTCCATTGTGATGCAAGTTTTTGTAATCCAACCTGATCAACCTTTCCATTTAACAAGTATGGAAATTCCTTTAACACTAAGATTTTATTAGGCTGATAGAATGGATCTATATGTGTATAAATATTTCGTTTAATTTCAGCTATATTTGCAGGATCTTCCTCTATAAAGATAAGTACATATGAATCTTTCTTTTCGTCCTTAAAGGAAAAGACCTTCCCTCTATATCCCAAAGAATCAAATATTTCTTTTTCAATTGTTGCTGGGTATATGAGATAACCTTTCCTTAGGAACCCCTCCCCTTTTCGTCCAACTACATAAAGATGCTGATCTGGTGTCATATATCCCAAATCACTTGTACGGTACCATCCATCTAAAAAGGCTCTTTCTGTTTCTTTCTTTAAACCAAGGTATCCTTCCATTAATCCTGGGCTTTTTATTAACACTTCACCAATGTTTCCAGCTTGAGCTTCTTTTCCATATTCATCCATTATCATTATTCTTACACCCTCTAAAGCTTTACCGCAGCCTTTCTCGTTACCTGTATTTAAAGCTATATTTCCTGCTTCAGATAGACCATAGCCGTCAAGCAAGGGCCTGCCTACATAACCTTCAAAATCAGCAGCTAATTTAGCCGATAATGGAGAACCTCCAATACACCACAATCTAACACTTGATCTTTTTAAATCATTTCTAACCTCTTGCCTTTTTTCCATTAGCTGTATTAAAACATGATACGTAGAAGGAATAGCATCAACAACCGTTACTTTGTAATCAGAAATAGCCTTTAGAATTTTCCTTACTTTCTTGTAGTCACATAAGACCAAATGACAATCCATCATCCACCAAATGAACACCAAAGATAATCCGTAAAAATGGGAAAAAGGGATAACCGGTAATAATATGTCGTTTCGAAGGTAGCACATGCTTTTCATCGTACTTTCTAAATTGATAAACATGGACTGCCCAGACTTAATTATTGCTTTGGATTGGCCCGTTGAACCTGATGTATATAGGATTAGTGCATCCTTTCTCGATTTCCATTTTTCTATATTTAGTTTAAATTCTATATACGATATTTCATCTGGTGAGGCCAATGGCTTTATACTTATTGTATTCACGATAGGCAAATCACGATCTATTAAGCAAATCTTTGCATTGGTTTCTTCCATAACTCTCTTAATTTTTTGTTCCCCTACCTGACCATCTAGAAGTATAATGGAGCAGTCTAAATGGATTAGCGAAAATAGGGTAACAATAAACTCATAAGAATTTTCTGCGGAAATTACAACTCGATCTCCACTGGAGATACTGTGAAAAGATAAACTTTCGATAGATTGTCTTATATCATGGAAGAGTATTTGTTTTGTATAGGATCCACTCTCTGTAAATATCATTTTATTCCGTCCTTTAATGGGTCACTGCCTGTTTAATTATCGAATCAGGATCAACCTTAATGGTCTTAATTTTATTTTTCAGAAGTTGGTAAAATAAATTTTTAGGACCTACAACATATACCTCTTTGATTCCGAGAGATTCCATCTGTTTAGTTACTAAGTCCCAACGTACAGGGAGGTCATATCCTTCCGACATCATCACTTTTAATTGCTCTGACTGATTAATTAATCTTCCATCTACATCCGAGATGATGGGTAGAGTAGGCGGCTTAAATTGAACATTAGCAAAAACTTCCCTTTCTACATCTAGTCGTAAAGGAGTTAATATCTCACTATGGATGGGATGTCCCATAGTATGAAGAGAAAAACACTTTGGCTTATTATTCAAGGTTCTTTTTAATAGATCAATTGTAGAAGCGCTACCGCAAAAACACATTACACTCTCCATATTTCCAACCAATTCTAAAAAGTGCCCTTTCGACTTGAAATCCTCAATGATTTTATTGGACTCATTCAATGAAAGATTATAAACAAAGTGAGTTTTGAAATCCCCCAGCCGTTCATACCATTCACCTGATAATTTATTGGATTCTTTTGTTATCCACACAGCTTCTTTATAAGAAATGCTTTTCACGTAAATCGCTGCAACAATTCCACCAAAACTCGGACCAATGACCACTTGAGGAGAAAGGCGATATTCCTCATAGAAATGGTCTAACATTGCCATTGTATTGGCAAGGAAGGCACATTCCATAATTACGTAATCTTTATCTCCTACATTTTTGAAAGCCTCAGTCAATGAAAAACCTAAAACCTCACTCGCCTCTTCAAATCTTCTTTTTGAAAATGGGCTATTTTGCATAAAAGTTTTAATATCTTCGTAGTATGATGGTGCTAAACCGGGAAATACTAGACCTATCATCTTTTAACCTCCAATAGACGAACTACTTCTTGTACAGATTTTATTGATCTCCTCCGCCACAAGATATGATTCCACTTCAAAATCAATATCCGTAAATTGTAGTGATTTGGCTACAAAATTCCCAGGGCCTACCACAATCAACTTTTGCACATTATTTTCTGCTAAAAACTTTAGCGATTGATACCATTGAACAGGTTTGGTGTACTGATTAACCAACTCATTCGCTATCTCTTTCCCGGTATATAAGGGCGTGGCAGTTACGTTACTAACCAAAGGTTTAATGGGATTCACCGGCTTGATCATGGGCATGAATTCATTCTCAAATCTCTCTTTGACAGATTGAAGAAGAGAACAATGACCTGGTGGTCCATAAGGAATTGTAATTCCAAGGCCCCCAAGTGGTGATATTTTGCTACTTAGCTCCTCAAGACTTTTGGTATCTCCATTAACAATCATTTGATTGGAAGTTCCGTACATACATGGTTCTAGCGTACAGCCTTTATTACGTAATTCAGCAATATGGTAATCCAGTACCTCGGTATCAATGTTGTAGAAGAAATAAACTCCATTGCCCTTATTACTCTTCTCCTCAGCCTCCATTAAGCACATAGCTTGAATCATTTTAACAGTATCTGTAAAATCTAGACTTCCACTACAATGAATAGCATTTACTTGGCCTAGACTTGGACCTAAATAAAAATCTGGCTGACTAATTTCATTTCTAATCAGCTTATATAAAGCTGAACTGATTGTTACAATGCTCGTTCGGGCAATATCCCCACGATTTGTCATGGCCTCATTTTCTAAAAAAAAACTTTTTGCTAAGTCTATACCGATAATGTCACTTGCTTGTTCAAACTGTTCTCTTACTATAGGGAAACAATCATATAAATTTTTGAAATCGCCCTTTTTAAGTTTCATTAAAGGGGGAAACAATATGGCTGTTCTCAATTTTTCTACCTCCATCCATTCACATTAGTCCTCCATCAACGACTAATGTTTGCCCCGTGATATAACTTGATTTGTCTGAAGCAAGAAATGATACAGCTTCAGCAACTTCTTTTGCAGTCCCTAATCTGCCCATGGCGATTTTCTTTCGAAACTCAGTCATCTGCTTTTCTGGAATTCGATCTACCATTCCAGTTTCTTCAATATATCCTGGAGCAACTGCATTCACCCTGACATTATAAGGGGCATACTCCTTTCCAAGTGAACGTGTTAAACCAATTACACCCGCTTTACTTGCGCTATATGCACTTAGTCGTTCTATTCCTACCAACCCTGAAAGGGATGATATATTAATAATTGAACCGCTTTGTGCTAACAACATGTGAAAAGAAACGGCATGAATGCAATTAATTGTTCCCATAATGTTGGTGTCCACAATCTCTTTCCACATCTCTACCGGGTTACTTGGAATTAATGCACCACCAAAACTGATTCCCGCGTTATTAACAAGTACATCAATTCGCTTATGCGTGGATATTATATTTTGAAAAACATTTTTGACCATTTCAATATCATTGACATCCAGTTTTTCAAAAAACACACGCTCATGACCCGTTTCTTTTTTTATCTCCTCAACTACTTGTTTGATTTCTGATAAAGAAGATCGATATAGCATGATTACAGTTGCACCTAATTCAGTAAAATGCTTTGACATACTTTTTCCTATTCCTTTTGAAGCTCCTGTTATGACTACTACCTTTTCACTCCACATTAACACCAACACCTTTTACCAAACTTGGAAAGCACTCATCCTTCCATTGATGATTGAGATATTCATATAATTCTTTTCTAGTTTTCTCCTTTTCACTTTTGGGGATCATATCCTCTGGCAGATTCCCCTCATCCTGAGAGTAATATTCCTCCCTCAAAATAGAAGAAACCACAGCATCATGATACTCTCCATCTAAGAAGAAATAGTCACGTAGCACCCCTTCTATTGTGACTTTATTTTTTATTAGAAAACGAATAGTCCTCAAGTTGTATAAACCATTAATGAATTGAACTTTGTGAGCATTTTTAAAATGAAATAAATAATCTAAGATCAATAATGAGGCTTCTGCCCCGTAACCCATATCCCATAAATCGGGATTTCCTATTACACCACCAAGTAAATAACTTCCTTCATACTTCTGAGGCTGCCAGGAAATAAATCCTATCTTTTCATTGTCATGTGTAAGCACTGTGGCATAATTTGTATTCCCTGTTCTAATATCAGCCTTAATGTCCTCCAATGTGGCAAAGTCTTGGGCTCCTCTCGCCAATGCACTTACTTTTGATGGACAAACCCATTTTGAGAACAACTTAAAATCTTCTTCTTCAAGAGCCTGTAGTTTAACAAAATTACCTTTCATAATTTCCTCCTATTTGTATTTATTAAGCTCATCATAAAATAGGAGTGGGTCAAAAGAACCCGTAAATCACGCAAATGTAAGTCGTCTTCTTACATTCTCCTATCTTAGTTCTGTGTTACTAGTTGGGATGTGTATACTGTATAAATAAAGTGGAGGTGAACCTCACTTTTGAACTATTTCCCTCTATTTTTTCCATAAAAAAAAGTCTGACATTTGGTCAGACTCTATGCATATACCGTTTGAACTTTTCTTATACTTATTGATTGATTCTGCAATAGTATGGCCTTCGTCATCTTAACCGCCAGACCCACTCTTGAGTTTACTTTTAATTTTTGCATACTAGATGTAATATAGTATTCAACTGTCCGCTTACTTAAATACAAAGTATCTGCGATTTGTTGATTGGTTTTATCATTTATTAACTCTTCTACGACTTTTAACTCCATTTCAGTTAAAATCGTAGGTATATACTTCAACTCTTCGTCAAGATCAAACGGAATTTTATTAGCCATTAAAGGAAAGATATATTGCTTTAATGCTGTCGAAAAGTAAAAGCCGCCCTTTTCTATCATTTCAATAGCAAAATGTATCTCTTCTGGTTTTTCCTTTGAAACGATTCCTTGGACATTACTTACAACAGAGATTAAATGCTGCTCCCTTTTTCCAATTAATACAATGCTAGGAACTTTATTTTCTAGAAGACTGTCTATATAAATGCTTTTAACTTTATTAATAATTGCCAAGGAGAATCCCTTTAAAAATAGTGGATCTTGTAAAAGATTTTCATTGTTTAAGTAATGAAGCTGATATTTGTCCTTATTCAATAATACGGAATGTATCGAGCCTTTTTTGAACGCCTTCTCTTTCCCCACAATCAAAACTTTTTTAGGCTTCATAACTTTTTCTCCTAGTGATGGCCTGGGATAGGTTTATCTTCGAATATACCTATACCGATGTTATCAGCACCATTACTTTGTACTACTTCAGATTTAATCACTCCATTAAATACGCCTATAGTAAGTAGTAAACCAACAATAAATTTATTTAGGACTTTCATCCTCTTTTTCCCCTCCTTTTGATTATCTAATACCATTATCACCCAAAAATTTGTTAAAATGTATATGTATTTACGCAATATTTAGACATATTTCATTAGGAGGATTGGTCTTTTGGAGAAAACAGGTGAAAAAATTGCCTATTATCGAAAGAAAAACGGGTTTTCTAGGCAATATTTAGCTGATAATATATGTGATGAATCCACTTTATATCGTATCGAAAAAGGACAGCAACTGCCTAGATTGGATATACTGAAAGAGATCTGCATGAAACTTAATATCCCTATTGAATACATTTTATCAGATAATGATGAAGCAGAACTTATATCCTACGTACAAAAATTTAAGAGGCTTTGCCGTGAGAGTCTCTATCAATTAGATTTTATCACTTTACAATACCACTATGAAGAGGCAAAAAATTTCTCTAATAACAACCCTTTATTAAACAACCGACAATTCCTCAGATTTCTAAGTTGGATTGAGGCAGTTCTTTATCATAAACGAGATCAAAACCCTGAAAAGGCTGAAATACTGCTACGAAAACTCATCCAAAACGGTAAAATTATTAACGAAATAGATATTAATATAACGAATTCTCTTGGATTATTACTCTTGGAACAAAATAAATTAAAAGAGGCTCTTCGTCTTTTTAGCTCATCATACAAAGCTTTAGAAAATAGTCCCTATATTGAGGATAAGTCCCTCTTCCCTAGAGTAGCCTATAATCTGGCCTGTCTTTACTATGAAAATCATAGAGATAGTGAATGCTTTGATATTTGTTATCGCCTAGAGTACTACTTACAATCTAATCACTTATTTTATTGTGCAGGAGAAGTAAGATATCTATTGGGCATTCTACATAAGCGAAAAAACGATTTAGATATCTCCCAACAATACTTCGATGAAGCAGTAAATATATTTTCTTTTGAAAGGAAATATGCTTTCTGTAGCCAATCACTACACTCCCTTGCAGAAATTCACTATTTAAAAGGGGATTCCAGAAATGGTGAGTTACATGTTAACAAAGCATTAAGCATAGCAGATTCAATTAATGATCAAGAAATATCTAACGCCATCAAAAAAGAAATAAAGCATACTATAAAACAGTATGCTAGTAGGATTTAATAATAGTAGAGTGTAGTATCTCTTTTATGATCTTAATTGTTGAAGTGATATCGTCATCTGTAATATGTCTATGAATAACCGCTCGTATTCTACCATATCCCATCTCAGAAAATATTACATTATTTTTTTCTGCAGCCTCAAGAAATGACTTCCAAGTGAAATTTTCATTATTGATTTTGAACATGATTATATTTGAATGTACATCCTTTGTTTCAACCTCAATCCCATCAATCGCTTCTAATTCTTTCGCAAGTCTTTTCGCTTTCTGATGATCTTCTGTCAGTCTATCTATCATGGTTTGAAGGGCCACCAAGGCGGGAGCTGCTAAAATTCCCGCCTGGCGCATTCCTCCACCCAACATTTTTCTAATTCTTCGTACTTCGTTAATGTGTTGTTTTGTTCCTGATACAATCGAGCCTACAGGTGCCGATAATCCTTTTGATAAACAAAATTGTAAAGAGTCCACATGCTGTGTAATCTCTTTTATATCGACACCCAATGAGAGAGCTGCATTAAAAACACGGGCCCCGTCCATATAGATAGGAATATGATTTTCATCCCCAAAACGCTTTATCTTACTTAAGTAATCTAAGCTTAACGCTTTCCCTCCACACCTGTTATGTGTATTCTCAAGACAAATTAATGCCGGCAGAGCAAATTGAGGATCGTTCTTATCAATTGGAATTGCGTTGGTTAAATCTTCTATAGAGAGACTTCCATCTGACTGTGTACGAATAGGTTCGTACATAATCCCCCCGCAAACGGAAGCTCCTCCAGCTTCAAAAATATAGATATCAGATTCATCGCCAACAAGTGCTTTTGTTCCTCTTGGGCAGTATGCCATGATAGATGCTAAATTAGCCATTGTACCACTTGGCATAAAGCAGGCCGCTTCTTTCCCTGTTAACTTTGCAGCAAATTCTTCAAGATGATTTACTGTTTCATCCTGCCCATAGACATCATCACCTAGCTTTGCTTCTTGTATTGATTGCATCATGGCATCTGTTGGCAACGTAATTGTATCACTTAAATAATTGATCATGTACACACTCCTCAATTCGCATTGATTGTTCAAAACCATCCAATAAACATTTCATTTCACTATAAGTTTGTGAGGCTACCACCATATAACCTATTCGGCCATACGCATTTTCCGCTTTCTTTACATAGTCACCAGGTACTTTAGAATAACGAATCTCTTTTATATCACTATGAGATGTAACATTATGCAATTCTTTTATTTCCCCTGACACACTAGGCACTAAAAATTTGATACCTGCAGTTAAAGACTTTTTTTTCTCAATTATCGGTTCAATTCCTGATGCATTCTTTAATTGTTCTTTAAGCAGATCCACTCCAGTTGCATATTTTATAAGTTCAGGTATCATACCTCCTGCAAGTCTCCCATTAAACTCCACTAAAAATACTTTATTATCTTTTATCTTTATCTCTAGATGAGCAGGTCCTGATTTCCAATGTAAACTTTCAAGAATAAGTAAAACCCCTTTTTCAATTATTCCTTTAAGATTTTCACCTATCCTAGCTGGAAATACATGACCACTTTCTATAAAAAAATCGCCCTTCTTTAATTGTTTTTCTGTCACTCCTATCAGATGATGTTTACCTTTAACGGAAAAAACTTCTACGCTGTATTCTTGCCCTTCTATATACTCTTCGATCAAAGCTCCTTGTTTTTTCATTTGACCTCTGACATTATGAGTAATTCTCATTATCTCTTTTGCATATGCAGATAATGATGGATAGTCCATACATTTACGTACGAAATTGGACCCGCTATCATCAATTGGCTTTACAATGACTGGATAAATAAGTTCACCTTTTAATAATTCTAAGTCTTGCTCTGATTCTACTAATCTAAAATATGGTTGATAGACTTCTGAGCATTCTCTTAATACCTGTCTAACAGCAGACTTATTTCTTACAATTTCGATTGTATCTGGCGAATTCCCAGAAAAATGAAAAAGGCGATTCAAACATGCGACAGTATAAATATAAAATTCACTTGTTGTTGTAATACCTGCAATCTCTTCTAATGCAAAGTGATTCAAAATTGTATGTTTCAAACCTTCTAAATCATTCGTTTCTGCTATAACAACCTCACAATCAATTAACGTCAATTGCTCATAACGGCTAGAATTATTTGTTATGAACACTGGCCTTAACCCTAGTTCCACCGTTTTTTCCAGTGCCAGCATTCCTGTACCAGTCGTATTAGATTCAATAAACAGCAACTTTTTCATTCACTTTCTCCCCTCGATTGATATGGGTATATGACCAATTACACACATCCTTAATATCCTTTTCCTCGACAGGATTCATGTTTAAACAATTGCTGAAGATACCGTGTTTCCTTAAATACTTCTCATCATATATTGAATGAAAATAGCGATCCCCTCTGTCTGGAAAAATGCCAACAATCACATTGTCTTTGTTGACTTGTGTACTTAGCCATCTACTTACAGCATAAACACTCCCCGAGCTATTTCCAGCAAATATCTTCTCATGTCTAGCAAGTTCTAGAGTCCATGAAAAAGCTTCCTGATCATTCAGCCAATGCACACTATCTATTATGGAGTAATCAACATTTTGCGGCTTCAAGCTATTCCCCAATCCTCCTTGCAGTCTGTGGGGCTGATCTTTTTGTTGGAAAATCGCACTTCCTACTGCATCTACTGCAATAACCTTTAATGAGGGATTCTCCTTTTTTAAAGCTTTAGCCGTTCCACATAAGGACCCTCCACTTCCCACTGCCGCTACCAAATAATCAACTCTACCGATATCATTGATTAAGTCATTGGCCAAATCCTCATAAGCAAGGGGGTTATTAGGATTTTCATATTGTCTTGGCCAAAAGGCATTGGGATGGGATTCCATAAAGCGATGAAGGTAATTAAGTCTCGCCCTTTGCCACCCTCCCTCCTCTTCCATTTCTTTTACAATATGAACATGGGCTCCCAAAGCCTTCATTTTTGCCAACGTTAACTGATCAATACGTGGATCCGTAATAATATGCACATCATAGCCGAGATACGTTCCTACTAATGTAACTCCCATAGCCAATGTACCTGAAGAACTTTCTACAATGACGCCTCCAGGTTTTAAAATTCCCGCATTGATTGCTTCATAAATTGCCTTTTTTGCTACTCGATCCTTCATACCAAAAGGATTATTCATCTCTAACTTTGCATAAACCGGTGCGACACTATTTGCTTCAAGCCGTAGCCTGACTGCTGGTGTCCTACCTATCAGATTGATCATACTATCATTCACCAAAGCCACCCCCCGCCTTCTCTTGTAGAGGGTAGGGAGTGAAAGACTTCAGCACTTAGTCCAAAGGATTTAAACTTTTCAATACCCTTTTTCAATTTATCTATATAATTGGGATCCGTATCCGATAGTAAAACTCCAATATAAGTACCACTATGAGCTGTAACTATACCAATCCCTCCTATTTCTTGATTAATTCTTTTCATTTTATCTATTAACAATTTCGGTCTAACCTTTTGATTCATCTCTGTACTTCTTGTCGCTACCTGCCCCAGTAAGTTCACATCGCCTACTACAATAGCACCTTCTGCCTGTTGTAAAAGACGTTCATATTCTACCTTTTCTTTTTGATTAAATGGTTTAATTTGGTGGTTGAACTCAATTGTATCTACTACCCCACCTTCATCAATTGCAAGAACGGTTAATGGTGGACAACTACCAAAGTTGCCTCTGATCTTAACTTCGCGATGGTAATAAGACACAACGCCTTCATACATTATGCCATCGGAGGGCTCAATTCTTCTCATCATCTCTTCTAAAAGATAAATAGGAATCTTAATTGGGTAACAGTCTTCTATTGCCCTTATAGCTGCCACCATATCAGCAGTCGAGCTCGCCAACCCTTTCCCCTCAACAAGCTCACTATCTATTTCCAGTCTTCCTCCTGTAGGTAAGTTAAAATAAGACAAAATATTAATAGCTAATTGTCTAGTTTTTTTCTTATGAGGAGGAAAAACTTCTAACTCTTGAGCAGATGGGGATGAGTTAAAATAGCAAGTCGAAAACCGATTAATCGGAAAAGTGACTAAAAATTCCTGATTATCTGGTAGGATCCCTTGTAGGAATTCTCCAAAGGTACCACATGCTCTACCAACACCGGTAATCACTTCGTTATCACATACCATTTTGGCTTCCTTAATCATTTACATTTTCCTTTCCGGGCACCCATTTATTCAATCTCTGCTTTGCCTCGGTCACCTTTTCTGTTATCCGATTAAAACGACGAATAAACTCTGCGTTTTGCCTTTTCTGACACTCTATGATTTCATTTACTTCTTCAGGATGAACAGAGCCGGCTGTAATTTTTACAAACAAAGCCTTTTCTGGGTCAAATATATCAACTAAAGTAGCTTGATTCATCTGAAGCTGTTTATAGCCATACCGCTCGCAGACTTGTGATAATAATAAAATAGGTAGTTTTTTTGGCGCAATTCCCTCATTGATTGCTAAGGTGATGAATTCACCTGAAATGACTTGGGCCTTACGATAAGGAATGCCTTCTTTAGCTGATAAATAATTGGCTAACGTAAATCCACCAAGGTAATCCTCTTCACATCTTTTTTTCATCTTATTTATGTTGAAATCAATATTCTCAAAAATAAGTAGCAGAAGATCAGCAATGTCATTTGCTGTTTGGAAAAGCCGTGGAAGGTTGCTCGATGATTCCTTTGAAACCTCCACTAGATTACTAAAGGGTGTATTCCGTTGACCCAACATAAAATCCTGATAATAACTAATTAGATGACTTGTTTTTCCTCTAATTCTCTCTAGTATAGGAAGATTTCTTTTTTGTGGCATGGAGGAAGAGATACCTACTAGTTCATCAGGAAAATGAAGGAATTGATATTCACTACTCCCCCAGTTCATCATATCTGTCATGAAACGGCTCATATTCACACCAAAGAATGCCAGACTCTCTCCTATTTCTAAGATCCAATCCCGTGATGCCACACATACTAAAGCATGTCCACCAAATGAATCGAAACCTAGATCATTTGCCATCATTTCCAAATCCCATGGATACTCCTGACCTGACATTGCCCCAGAGCCTAATGGACAACTTTCATTTATAGACTCCAAACAAAGAACCATTTTCTCTAATGTCTTCTGTATATGACGGCTTATGGCAGTCAGATAGAATCCTACACTCATCACCTGCGCCGTTTGAAAGTGTGTATAGCCTGGCATAATCGTCCTTTTGTACTTAGAAGCCAGTGCCCATAACTCTATCAAGAGCTTTTGAAATTTTTGAATGAGACTGATCCATGAATCCCTTGCATACATTAACTGTCCGCATGCCTGTAAATCATTTCTGCTTCTGTCTAAATGCCAATTTAATACTGGCTTACCCAAGTTCTCATCAATTGCCTTTTCAATAGAAAAGGCAATATCATTCATATTAGAATAGGCGCTTTTAATAATATTTTCTTTTTGTACAGATTCTACGCTTTCTAAGAGTTTTACAGCATCTGTTGTATTAATTAAATTCATTTCCTCATAAGATTTTATGAGCACTTTTTCAATAGAAAGATAATGTTCTAGATAGTTTTCTGACTCAAACAATAGCTGCGGATATAATATAAGCTTATTCATGATTTCATGCGGGGGACTCTTGACTCTTCCTGTCATTCTCAATTTGCTTCATCTCCTTTAACGATAATAATTGATCCATCATTGTTCCTATTACTACAGAATGTGGAGATTCCAGTAAATTATTATGATTACCATCAACTGGTATGACCGTTACCTTGCCTAACGTCCTATTCCGCCAAATGTTTTCATCTACAAGTGCATGAGGCTGAGTCTCATCAATCTTTTGACATTTAAAAAGAATTAAATCTGAAGTAATTTCTTGAACAAACTTATACGACTCACATGCAATGTTATTCTTCCCCATTACTTCAATGATTCTTTTGACATCCTCTTGTTCTGAGCCTTTAGGTAGTACACCTTTTCTAATCGCTCTCTCTAAGACTTCTGCATATTTATCCTTATTTGAAAGTTGACTAAATGCCTCTAAGTCCATCCCTAAACTATGTGCCCATACGATCAATGGATCCCTATTAGCTACTGACTGCAAGTTATGAAAAGGGTGAGCATCAAAAAGTATCACTGATGACACATGATAGTTTCGCTCTTCTAATATTCTTGCCATTTCTACCGCAATTGTCCCACCCATGGACCAACCAGCTATTCTGTACGGACCTTCTGTTTGAATTTTTAATACTTCCTCCACATATTTAACTGCCATTTCTTGTATAGTACTTAATGGTTGCTGATTATCTCCATATCCAATGGATTCTATTCCATATATAGTAAGATTTATAGACATATCTTTCACGAGAGGCATATAACAGAGTGCCCCCCCACCTCCCGGATGAATCAAAAATAATGGGGGGTGAGTTGTATCTGATTGCTTTAAAACAACTACATTATTATCAACTTTCACTTTGTTGCCATCTTCAATAAATTCACTCAATTGCTCAATCGTTCTATACTTAAATAAATCAGAAATCGTCATACTGATATTAAACTCTTTTCGAACGGCAGCAACTACTTCAATGGCTTTTATACTGTAACCACCGAGATCAAAGAAATCCTCTTTAACCCCCAATTCTTTAATACCTAATACCTCTTGCCAAATGTGACAAAGTTTGATTTCCACATGGCTCTTTGGCATTAACTTCACTTTGCTCACAAGGTCATTTCGCTCAAAAGGCAATTCGTTGACGAGAAGTTTACCATTTGAGGAGAGGGGGATTTCATCCACCCAAACAAAGGATGCTGGTACCATATAATGTGGAAGCACTTGTTGCAGTCTCCGTTTTATGTTTGCAGCTATTATTTGACTATCTTTATTTTTAACAAGAAAAGCATAGATTTGATTTTCTCCATTATTTATATGTGTAACGACTGCAGCATCTGTTATCTCAGGGTAATCTAGAATTGTACTTTTTATCTCGTTTAATTCTATTCGAAAACCTCTAATCTTTACTTGGGAATCCTTCCTTGATATAAACAAAAACTCATTGTTTGCCAGTTGCTTCACAATGTCCCCTGTTTTGTAAAACATTTGATTTTTTCCACTTACATCTAAAGTAATAAATGTGTTTTTTGTTAACTCTACATTGTTAATATACCCCTGTGATACACTTGGACCACCAATAAACAATTCTCCTTCAACGCCTTTAGGAACGAGTTGAAGATTCTCATCTAATACTATTAGTTGGTAACCTCCAAAGTTTTTCCCTATTGGCATCGTTACGTTAGGGTATGTTTTACTACATATATGATAACTTGCCGCAACAGTCGCTTCTGTTGGCCCATATAAGTTGACTAGTCTTGCATCGATATTAATCGATTCATAGAATTTTTCTACTATTCTCCTATTGAGTGCTTCACCTCCTGTGAAAACCAGTCGAAGCGAGTCATTATTATTAAATAGAGATTGATCATTCAATTTATCTATTAAACTATGAAACAGCTGTGCTCTCGTGACTCTTTCTTGATACATTAAATTCGCTAAATAAGCGATATCAAATTGATTCTCTTGTTTCGTGAGAACCAATGTTCCTCCTCCTATCAGCGAACCAAATATTTCGGTTATTGACGCATCAAAAGTAAAATTTATGTTTTGTAAGACCCTTTCACTTTCTTGATAAGGAAACACTTCTAAGTAATCATCAATATGATTGAGCAATGATGCATGTGTAACTTTAACTCCTTTTGGTTTGCCGGATGAACCCGATGTATATATTACATATGCTAGCATCTCATCTGGAGGCAATTCCTTTAAACACAGGAGTGGTTTATCCAGCTCTGATTGCATTGCCTCTTTTATGTTTATAATCTGATAAGGGACCCCATGTTGATTCACTACTTTATCAGTCAACAAAAGCGGGGCATTTGCATCACTAAGCATATAATTCATCCTGTTTACAGGAAGCGCTGGATCAATTGGTAAATACGCACACCCGCTTTTGATAATTCCCAATATTGCCGCTATTTGCTCTAAAGTCCGACTCATCGAAAGACCTATTATGCTCCCTTGTTTACTACCGTTTCTTCTTATTATGGCTGCAATCTGATTACTCTTTCTCTCCAATTCTGCAAAAGTATAACTGCCTGAATCTGTTTTGACAGCGCAGGCATTTGGCTTATAAAGAGAGTGATAGGCAATCCTATCATGGATATAAGATGGCGGCCTTCCCTTCATATTAAAGCTTGTTAATTCGGCAATTTCATGTTTACTCATAAAGCTCAATTTAGATATTGGCTTATTAGGATCCGCCATAATATCTTGAACTAATTGAATATAATGATTAATGAACCTTTCCATTGATTGCTTGCTTAAAATATCAGGGTTGTACTCAATTTCTGCATATGCTTGATTTCCTTCAGCATTTATATACAGGACCTTATCAAACTTTGATGTACCTGTATTAATTTTTTCATACTCGACCTTTAAACATTGTTCACCTTCTGTTCCTTGCTCATGGTAAGTAAATAGAACCTGAAATATCGGATGATAAGAGTTTTCCCTTTTGGGATTAACCTCTTGGACAATTCTCTCAAATGGAACCGTACTGTTTTCGTATACATTTAGAAAAGATTTGATTGTCTTTTTCAATACGGATGAAAATTTACTATAGGGTTTTAAAGACATACGGATAGGAAGTGTATTAACAATAAATCCAATCATATCTTCGGTAAATGCTGCTTTTCTATTAGATATTGGACTACCTATGACAATATCTTTTTGACCGGTATATCTATAAAGTAAAATAAAATAGGCTGCCATAAAAAAGGCGTTCATTGTGGATCCACTCTTTTGAGTATACTCCCTTACCTTTCCTACCAACTCGTTAGGAAAAGATAGCCTAATATTGTTGCCGCTGTAGGTTTGTTCTCTTGGTCTTGGGAAATCAGCTTGTAATTGTAAAAAGGGAGAAGCATCTTTCAAGTATTCCTTCCAGAAGCCAATACTCTGTTCTAGTTTCCCATCAAGAAGTGACTCACTTTCCCAATTAGCAAAATCCGCATAGTGATATTCAGGATCGCTAATTTGAAGCTCATCCCCTTTTTCTAAGTGTGTATATATATTTAAAAGTTCTTTTTTGAATATATCTAAGGACCACGCATCATAAATAATATGGTGTACATTAAAAAGAAAGTAATGAAAATGCTCATCGATTTTAATTAATTCAAAATTAATGAGAGGACCCTTTTCGATATCAAATGCTTTTTTTGCAAAGCTCTGTATATACTCTTCTAACTTTACTTCTTCTTCAATTTCTTGCTTATTTTTCATTATCAATTTAAAAGTTGGAGAAGAGACAGAAACTTTTTGTACTGGCTCTCCATCCACTTCAAGAAATGTCGTTCGAAATATTTCATGCCTTTCAATCATTTTCATAATTGAAAGTTCTAGTATGTTTTCATTTAATCTACCACTAAGCTTAAAGATAAAAGGAATATTATAAGTTGGACTCTTTTGAAATAACTTTTCAAAATACCATATTCTCTTTTGTCCAAAAGAAGCCGGGAGAAGATACACATTTTCTTCTAATGACTCGTCCATTTTTTCACTCCTTTCCACTATAAGTAACTGTTCTTTTTATTCGCTCAACTTTTCTCACAGCTACGGTCTTATTATCACTTTGACCTGCTTTTAGAGAAAGATAGGCCGTTAAGCTTCGTATCGTAGGGTATTTAAAAATATCAATTAAGGATAAATCCTTGCCGATTTCATCTTTTACAGCGGCAATCATACGTACAATTAGCAAAGAATAGCCACCCAATTCAAAGAAATTGTCATCGGGACGTATCACTTTTCCTGGTAGAAGATGATCCCATATTCTTTTCATATCCTTTTCCATTTTTGTTTGAAAAGAATAAGAGCCCGTGTGTTCCTGTTGACTAGACCAAGCCATTAACTTCAATACATCTACTTTTCCATTTTTCGTAACAGGAATTTCTGGTATGGATATAAATTTGTTAGGTATCATCGACAATGTCAGTACTTCTCTCAACCGAATCCGTAGTTCATTCGGATTAAACATTTCCTTGTTTACTACGACAAAAGCAATTAAGTGAACATCGTCATCTGTATTTACATCTATTACTGCACAATCAGTAATTTGAGTTTCATTAACAATAGCCGCTGCTACTTCATTCTTATCTACTCTTACACCTCTTATTTTTATTTGATGATCTTTCCTACCCAAAATCTCAATTAATCCATCTGGACGATATCTCCCCAAATCACCTGTCCTATATAACACATCATCTGAAGAACCTGACCATTTATGTTGTTCAAATATCTTGTCTCGGGAATTAATATAGCCCTTAGACATATAAGGTGTTCTTATTGTAATTTCACCCATTTCACCAACTCCACATTGATCACCACTTTTATTCACAATAAGAAGTTGAGCATCAGAAATAGGGCTACCAATAGGCATTACTGTATTACTTTGTAATGCTGAATCGATGGGACAACTGCTCTTGGCTAAAGTTGTTTCCGTTTGACCGTAAAAATTATTAACCTGGGCACATGTTACCTCTCTCCACTTCTCTACCAAATAATCAGGTAACGGTTCACCGGCAAAAAATATGTGCCTTAATGAAGGCAATTTTATCTTCAAACCGCTTCTAAACCAGTGCATGGTAATAGACGGGACAGCGTGAAGGAGCGTGATTTTTTTCTCATTGAGCCAATGAAAAATATCTTCCTCCTCATCCTCTACAGGTACACAAACTGTAGATCCACTTGTTAACGGTAAAAATATATCACGTAAGTATACATCAAACGTTGTATGAGTCAGCTGGGCACTTCTATCTTCATTACTGACACTAAAATGGTTTCTTTGCCAATTGAGAAAATGTGAAAGGCTATTATGAGATCCTAATATTCCTTTCGGTTGACCTGTAGTACCTGAAGTAAAGAATATATAAGCATTGTCATGATTGATAGGTTTCATACTTCTTGAATTCTCCAACCTATTAACAAACTCATCTACATGGTATGTAGCGAGAGTACTAATTGAAAAAACGCTCTGATGAATGCCTAAATTGTCAGTAAGAATAATTGCCTTAGCTTTCGACTGCTCAATCATTTGAGTAACCCGTTGTGCAGGTAGGTCATTATCAATATTTAAAAACGTTCCGCCTGCCTTTAATACACCTACGATTGTGCCTATCATCGAATAACTTCTTTTGCCTTGAATAGCAATAACATCCCCTGGTTTAATGCCACATCTTCGTAAACCAATGCTCACTTTATTAGAATAATTAGATAATTGCGTATACGAGTAAAATTTATTACCTTCTTCCACGGCGATTTTCTCGGGCGTGTTCTTTGCCCAATATTCAACCTGTTCGGTAACAGAAGGATAGCTTTTTTTGTACAGTGGTTTCTCTGGGTTAGGCAATATTTTTTTTGATTTTCCCGTCATTAAACTCGGTCGTAGGATCGATTGTTCTTTGTTAGCGATAAAAGTATTTAATAGACTCAAGTATTGTTCAAAAAAGTCTTCCATTCGCTCCACTGAAAATAAATGATTTTGATAAGCTATACTGAATTTAAATTGATCTGCTGTCTCTTCAATATATAAAGTCATCAGGAATTTAGACGTTATATCCGCTACTTCTAGTTCAGCTATTTCCTCACCATGAACGCTGAACGTTTTTTGCTCTTCAAACTTCCGATAATTTATTAATATGTCAAATAACGGATTCCGGTCTATATTTCTTTCAGGTTGAACAGCCTCAACAATTTGTTCAAAAGGAATATCTTGATTTTCGAATGCGCCCAAGACAATTGCTTTTGTCTTCATTAAAAACTCGGTAAAACTCAAATGCTCATTGATATCCGCTTTAAGTGGTAGCGTATTTAAATATAACCCTACTGCCTTTTCTAATTCGGTATTACTTCTATTAATAATCGGTGTACCTAGAGTAATTTCCTTTTGCCCACTTAAGCGGGATAAAAGAACATAAAATGCACTCAAGAAAAACATAAATGGGGTTACTTTATTGCTTCTAACAAAAGCCCTAATTTCATTGGCTTTATTCAAATCAATTTTTTTGTGAATCGTATGATTATATCTTGTGTTATTTTCTAAATGATCCATTGGAAGCTGAATAATTGGAATATCTTCATTAAATATCTTTTTCCAATATTCTAGTTGATGTTGGATTTTACTCTGCTTATTAGACAACCAATAAGTATAATCTAAATACTGAATTGGCTCTTCTGCAAAACAATCCTCATTCCCCATATAAACTTGAATAAGCTCATTTTTTAGTACATTTATAGACCAACCGTCACAAATAATATGGTGAAGTATTAGTACGAAGATATCTCGTTCCTCACATCGCAAAACACTTCCTCTAATTAACGGCGGGTCTTCTAGGTTAAATTTCATTTTCATCTCAAGATTAATGCACTCTTGTAAAGTAGCCTCACTTGCCTCTATAACCTTCACACACTGTTCATATCCAGGAATGACCTTCTGAAAAGGAAAACCATCGATTTCTAAAAATTGAGTCCTCAATGATTCATGCCGAATAATAAGTTTGTTTATTGCATCATTTAAACGATTTATATCAAACCTTCCAGTTGATTTTAAGATAAGCGGAAGGTTATAACTCGTATTATCTGTATTTAATTTTTCTAAAAACCAAATTCTTTGCTGTGCATCAGTCAAAGGATGCCAATCTTGTCTATCTGCTACCTTAACAATCGGTGACAATTCTGAAATAGAAGTAGAAGCTTGAATCAAATTGGATAATTGTTTAACTGTAGGATTTTCGAATAATGATCGTACGGTTAAAGAGATTTGAAAGGCTTTGTTTATTTGCGAGATAATCTGTACGCCTAATAAGGAATGGCCGCCTAATTCAAAAAAATGATCATTCAGTCCAACAGAATCAATGCCTAATCTTTCACTCCAAATATCTGCTACTTTCTTCTCTATCTCACTTTCAGGGATTGCGTAATCCTGATTAATCATAAGATGTTCCGCATTGGGTTGAGGAAGAACTTTTCTATCTACTTTTCCATTTGCATTCAGCGGAAAACTCTCTAACTTCATATAATAGGCAGGTATCATATAAGAAGGTAAGTGTTCTGTTAGATGTTCTCTTATATCAACAGCCTGCTTATCTTCACCTACATTTAAAATGTAATAACAACTTAATTGCTGTCCATTTGCAGTGACAATGGCTTCTTTTATAAAATCTAAAGCTGCAATACTACTTTCTATCTCTCCAAGTTCTACTCTCATTCCTCGAATTTTAATTTGATTATCATCTCTTCCGAGGAACATAATCTCGCCATGTTCATTTAAATATCCTCTGTCCCCTGTTCTATACATCTTCTCACCTTCAAAAAAAGGATCAGCAACAAAGGACTCATTTGTTTTTTTAGGGTCATACAAATAGTCTCTGGCAAGACCAATGCCAGCTATATAAAGATCTCCTGGAACCCCATATGGAAGTGGATTTAATTGATGATCAAGCACGTATACCCGATTATTATCAATAGGGCGTCCAACTGATACAATATCTGTTTCAAATTCGTCATCAGGCGTGCAATCATAACACGTTGAATCAATAGATACCTCTGTTGCTCCCCAGGAATTAAATAATTTACCAGGCATTTTTTCGTAGAATTTTTTGACCAATGAAGCCTTTAATGCCTCACCACTAGATACAACAACCCTTAAATTAGATAATTTCTCTTTCTGCAAAGGTGTGATTTCCTCAATAACCATCTTGAGCATACTTGGCACAAATTGTAGCAGAGCCACCTTGTATCGTATTGCATATTCGATAATACTTGTCGGTTCACGATGTGCACCTGGAGGAATGAATGCGACTGCTCCTCCTATCATCAATGGCCAGAAAAACTCTACTGCTGAATCATCGAAAGTTAAAGTTGTCTTCTGCAAGGCTACTTCATTTTCTTGTAGTTTATGTTTATTTTGCATCCAACACATACGATTAACCCAACCCCTATGTGTACTACTCACTCCTTTAGGGGTGCCAGTGGATCCCGAAGTATAATATACAGATACCAAATGATCTGGAGATATTTTCACCGTTGGCTTTTCACTCTTGTAGGTACTGAAAGAATCTATTAATTCATATTCTATAAATGTAGTATTTGTAGCTGCTAATCCCTTTTCATCTGTGATACAAACAATTGATTTAGCACTTTTCAATAAACTATACACACGTTGTACAGGTGCTTCCTTATCGATTGGCAAATAGGCGCCTCCTGCCTTTAAAATACCAAGCATAGCAACCACAAGCCCCAAGGACCTATCCATCCTTAACCCTACCGGTTGATCAGGTTTCACACCTCTTTCTATCAGAACATGTGCTAATTGATTGGCGCGCTTATCTAGTTCTTCATAAGTTAAAATCTCATTTTCAAAGATTGCTGCAGTAGCAGAAGGCGTTTTTTTGACCTGTTCTTCAAAAAGCTCATGTAGGCAACAGTTAGGAAAATCCACCTTCGTATTATTTAAATCTACTATTAACTCCCTTTTACTCTCTTCCTTGATGATAGAAATATCTTTAATTTTGATTTGCGTGTTTTCCATCACCGATTGAAGGATTTGAAGAAAGATATTGTTATATTGCTTCATAATCTTTTCACTAAATAAATCACTTCTATATTCCCACTTGCCTAGATATTCTGCCCCTTCTTTTTTAATAAATAATGTTAAATCGAATTTCGATAAACCATTAAAAACAGATTTAATGGGGCTGAGGTTTAAATCTTCAACTGTAACATCTGTATTTGGCATTTCTTCAAAAGCAAACATATATTGAAAGAAAGGACTTCCAAACAACTTCCTATTAGGCCTAACCTCTTCAACAACCTTTTCAAAAGGAACATCATCATTTGAAAACACATTCATCGCTTTATTTTTTATCTGCTTTAAGAATTGTTCAAAGCTGTTATCATTATCTATTTCATTTCGTATCACAACCGTATTAACAAATAAGCCAATAATGTCTTCAAAATTTGCTTGCTTTCTTCCGGCCACAGGGGACCCTACAGAAATATCATGTTCACCTGAAAGTCTATGTAGAAATATAATATAAATAGCCAAAAATACAGTGTACACCGTTACATCCTTATGCTTGCAATAGTTTTTTAGCTCCTTTATTATTCCTTCTGGTAATGAAAAGGTAATTTCTTCTCCTTGCATTGAATTGGATTGCTTTTGCTTACCAGCTGATAAGTTTACTATCGGTTGCTCTTTTTCTAGTTCCTTTTTCCAAAAGGCAAGTTGCTCATCCATATATGGCTGATTCCAATGGGCAGATTGCATTGAAATATAATCTTGGTATGTTACCTTCGTTTTTTCTTTCAATTCTTTTTCTTGCATAAATGATTGATAATGTCTAAAGAGCGCTTGAATAAAAACATGATCAGACCAACCATCTGAAATGATATGATGAAAATTAAAATAAAAAATATGCGTATTTTCTGCTAATTTATAAAGCTTGAATCGAAAAACCCTTTCTTTTTGTATATAGAAAGGAATTTTTGCATCGATCTTCATAAAATTAACTGCCTGTTCTCTTGCCAATTCTAATGGGTAGTCTGACAGATCAACTTCCGATACAGTTATACCTTCAATGACATCTTTATATTGGTAAGGTTCTCCATCCTTGTCACCAAACCGGTAGGAAAAAATATCATTTTCTATACATGTTTGATGAAGACTCGCCTTTAAACCAACAGTATCCAAGAGTCCATTGATTTCTATATAATGAGGTAAATTATATAAAGGACTGTCACCTTCCAATTTATTTAAAAACCATAAACGTTTTTGTGCATCAGATAGGCAAGATGGTTCGCCGTTCTGTATTTCTTTGCATGCCAACTCCTCATTTTTACCATCCTGATACTTTTCATTTATGAGAATAGATAATTGTCTTATCGTCTTTGCTTCAAAAACATCTTTTAAAGTAAGGAAAAGGTTAAATGTTCCATTAATTCTTCCTACTAACCTTGCTACGAAAAGAGAGTTACCACCTAATTTGATAAAAGGCGTATCCATATCAACAACCTCTAAGCTTAGAAGTTGTTTCCAAATCGCAGCCACCTTTTCCTCTGTTATATTGGCAGGGACACTTTCTATATTGCTTCTATAAGGCGTTGGTAGCTTCTTCCTATCCACTTTTCCATTTAATGATAATGGGATAGATTCCACTTCTATAAATACGGAAGGAATCATATGTTCAGGCAACTTAGTATTAAGATCATCTCTCAATTCAGACTCCTCGAGCACAAAACCTTTACTAAATTGCACATATGCTACTATACTCATTTCTCCAGATTGGTCCCACGGTGTTGCTATGCACCTTTTTATTTCTTTTCTTTTTTCTAGAGAAGCTTCAATTTCTCCGAGTTCAACTCGAAAACCACGAACCTTTACTTGAAAATCTTTTCTCCCTATATATTCTATTGCTCCGTCTGACCTTTCCTTACACCAGTCCCCTGTTTTATATAAACGGCCCCTCTCTTTATTTGGATGATGTATAAAGGAATGTCTAGTTAATTCCTCTCGATTGTAATAACCTCTTGCAAGGCCAATCCCTCCGATATATAATTCCCCAGTCTCTCCAGGAACAACTGGTGCGAGGTTTTCGTCTAAAATATATAGTTGAGTATTACTTATCGGATAACCAATAGGTACAACTCTTTCACTTTCATCACCTGTACACTTCCAAAATGAAACATCTATTGCTGCTTCTGTTGGACCATAGTAGTTATATAAATTAGTGTTTTCATATTTAGAAAAAAAATCTAATTCAATTTTCTTTGTTAGGGCTTCACCACTGCAAATCACCCTTTTCAATGATGTTTTCTGTTTAGCTGGAATTACTTCAAGAAAGACAGATAACATGGACGGGACGAAATGTATGGTTGTTACGTTCTGTTCTCTAATTAAATTCAACAAGTAAGTGGGATCTTTATGTCCTCCCGGCTTAGCCAATACGATAGCAGCACCGGTCATTAATGGCAAAAAGATTTCCCATACTGAAACATCAAAACTGTACGGGGTTTTCTGGAGTACTCTATCGGCAGTTCCTAAGACATGTTCATTCTGCATCCACTGTAAGCGGTTGTTTAATGCTTGATGTGTATTTGCCACTCCTTTAGGTTTCCCTGTTGAGCCCGAAGTGTAAATAATATACATTAAACGATTATTATCTCCTTGTACCAAAGGGGATTCTCCAGAGTGAACTTTCCATTTCTCCTCATCTACTAGAATTTTTTTATCTATTAATTTATTCATTGCTATAAATAAGTTTTCTTTTTCTTTTGAGGTAATTAAAAATGGCGAATGAATATCCTCCACCATATATGACAGCCTATCTGATGGATAATCTGAATCTAACGGCACATAAGCGCCTCCTGCTTTTAAAATACCTAAAAGCGTGATTACCATATTAAAGGAACGATCTAAACATACAAGTACAGGTTCTTCAGGCTGAAGACCTTCACTGAGTAGATAATTTGCCAACTGATTTGCTTTTTGATTTAAATCAGCATATGACATAGCTTTGTTTTCAAAAATAATTGCAGGAAGGTTAGGTGTTTGAATCGCTTGCAGTTCAATTAATTCATGTATACATTTATCACTATTCGGAAAATTTATTTCAATTGATGATGAACCCTTCTTCGTTATATCCATAATCCACCCTCCCTTTACACATTCCATTCTTTCACTACTAAACTTGCGTTATGACCACCAAACCCAAATGAGTTACTCAAAGCCACTTTTACCTGTTTCGCTACTGCCTCATGTGGGACAAAGTTAAGATTTAATTCAGGATCAATATGATCACAATTGATTGTAGGATGTATAAGATTTTCCCTTATAGAGCAGATACTTGCTACTAGTTCAACCGCTCCTGCTCCCCCTAGTAAATGGCCTGTCATTGATTTTGTTGCACTTATGGGAATATGTGTTGCTGCTTCCCCCCACAGTTTTTTAATGGCCATTGTTTCATAATAATCATTGTATTTTGTACTCGTACCATGAGCATTGATATAATCAATTTCAGAGAGTTCTACGCCAGCATCCTCAATAGCTTTCTTCATTGACATCATCATTCCCTCAGCACTTGGGTCAGGAGCAGTCTGATGATAGGCATCTGAAGTAGAGCCATATCCAGCGACTTCAGCTAGAATAGTAGCCCCTCTATTTCTTGCAAAATTTTCAGACTCAAGAATAAGAACTCCCCCACCACTTCCTAGTACAAATCCATCCCTATCTTTATCAAATGGTCTACTTGCACCTTGTGGGTCATCATTTCTAGTGGATAGTGCTTTAATATTAGAAAATCCCGCAAGATCTAATGGGGTCAAATCTCCTTCTGCTCCGCCAACAATCATTACATCTGCTTCACCCCACTGGATTGCTCTTAAACCTTCACCTATACAATTTGTACCCGTGGCACAAGCAGTAACAAATGCGCCACTCTTCCCTTTAGCGCCAGTTAATAAAGTGATTTCACTAGAGGCTGCATCTACTACCATAGATGAAACAAGATAGGGGCTGACCCTTTTAGCCCCTCGCTCAATCAGCCTTTTATCATTTTCTAATACAGTATTAAGCCCGCCAGAACCCGAACCAACGATTACACCTATCCGATAGGGGTCAATATTTTGTAAGGGCAAACGTGATTGTTTAAGTGCCTCTTTTGTCGCAATTAATGCATATTGAGTATATGCATCCATACGTTTTATTTCCTTACTATTAAAATAGTCTTCGGCTTGGTAATCTTTGATTTGTGCTGCAAACTTAGTTGTAAAAGGCTCCGTATCAAAATTAGAAATGGCCTCTACCCCGCTTTTACCACGAATTAAATTTGCCCAAAATTGCTCTACCCCAATTCCAATAGGGGTGACAACACCCATCCCGGTTACAACTGCTTTTTGTTTCAATGTTTATCCTCCTAATTACTGCAAAAATAGATTTTTAAACTGGTAAAAAAAATCAATAGTCTAGTAGGATAATGACGACTCCTTTTCCAATGCATTTGTCACGATCTCTTTTATTACTGGAATATAAAGATCATCATC
Source organism: Cytobacillus kochii (assembly GCF_020171845.1). Taxonomy (GTDB): domain Bacteria; phylum Bacillota; class Bacilli; order Bacillales; family Cytobacillaceae; genus Cytobacillus; species Cytobacillus kochii. Next base: position 223,710 of record NZ_JAIVAM010000005.1, read on the forward strand.
AAATTTTGATTCCAAATGTTCTTCTAAGTCATATTTAATTATTTCGTCGCCCTGTTTCACTCTAATGACTGGATGAATATGCACACTTTGTGTAGCATCCCCTGGTACTCTTGGAATACTAAATGTTTCTTCAAATTTCCTAATGTCCCCATATTCCAGCGAAATAAAGAAGGTTAATTCATTAGTGTTCAATGTTGAATCTTTAAATTCATTGATTGTCCGATGACCATTCTCATACCAATGATGCCCATCAAATTTCAATTGGTAGCCCACATATCCAGGCTGAAGCCATAATTCTGGCGATTCATTCAACTCATCTAATATCCTCTTGGATGGATCTTGTACTAATGACTTTTCCATTTTACTGATATTAAATTTTTCAGCTAGATGGTTTGCAAGGATTCGAGAGTTATAACGGAACCCGTGAATAAATCCACTTGTAGAATATCCTCTATAATCCAGACCATGTGTTTGTGCCCCCGCAAAATACAAATTAGATACCTCTGTCGATTCAAATACCCCATTGATCGATGGGAATTTTTTATGCATCAACTGGATGTTAAAATCCTTTATCAGTTGATCTATATTTGACTTAAAGCCTGTTGCTGCAATTACTTCATTGAAAAAAAGTGTTTCAACTTCACCTTCTGCATGAATATATTCAACGGTTACATTAAATCCTGTTGCTACTTTCTCTATACTCTTTATATGGCAATCAAGTAGTGCTGCTTGATGTTTAAGTTGATAGTTTTCTGCAAAAATCGAATTAACCGCTCGGATATTTCCAACATAGTGGGTTTTGTAAGCCATTTTTGCTGAGGAAGGGCTTGCTACCATAATCACATTCGCTTCATTTAATATCTCCTGCGCACATTCAAGTCCACTATTGCCTTTCCCTAAGATAAGAACACGCTTGTCTCTGTATGATTCTTTTGTTTTCATATTTTCATACATAGTTATATGCTCTATTCCCTCTATTTTGGGGATAACAGGTTTTAGACCTGTTGCTACAACAACTGTTCTGCTCGTAAAGGTTCCTTTAGTAGTAACAACCTCAAATAATCCTTGTTCTGTTTTATTCGTTTGAATCCACTGAGTATCATAACTAATAGGAATATGACATTCATCAATAAGATCATTTAACATATCAACAATTGCTTTCCTATTTGGATAAAAATCCTGGCTATAATTTCTCATTAATATATTCTTCTCTTTTGTAATTAAGCTATTCCAATCAAACCTTTCTGCATATCGGCTTTTAAATGGTTTGCCGGTATACAATTTATTATTACTAATCAGTTTTTCGTGAACGGGATATTTTGTGAAGCTATATCCAGCTCTGTTAAAAGCCTCTAGGACGACCATATTAGGTTCAGTCCCATTCTCTCTGCAAACCTCTGAATAAGTAAGTGCCGTTTGTATTCCACCTGGTCCTCCACCAATAATCAATACATCATAGATATGATTGTCCATTTTTACTTCCATATATAAATCTCTCCTTTTATTTTATTGTGATAGTATTTGAAGGTAGCGCCTTCTTGAATTTAAATTTTTCCGAAAAATGATAAGCAGGTAACGCCATCGCAGTCGTGATAATTGCCATCCAAACCATTAAACTAAATAAGTCTTGAGAAATAATGTTATATGTTAAGCCAACATTAAGTACGATTAATTCCATTAATCCTCTGGCATTCATTAGAGAACCTACCCCTGATGACTCCCTCCATCCAAATCCAGCTGCCCTCATAGTAATCAAACAGCTAGCATATTTACTGATAGAAGAAAAAATAAGAATGATCAAAAACATGATGAGCATCGAAATGTTCAATGTAGTAAATTGCGTGTTGATCCCAGAGTACGTAAAGAAAATGGGGACAAGAAAGACCACTACAATGTCTTCTAATTTTGATCGAACCTGCTGTTCAAACACTTTATTCTTAGGCATAATAAGCCCCATCATAAAACCACCAAATACTGAATACACCCCTATATAATCAGTAAATGCTGCTGCACTTAAAACGAGGACAAGTATCAGCGCTAAAAGCCCCTGTTGCATCTTTCCTGTTTCTACTACGCTTACAAATATTCTCTCTAGTAATGGTTTACATACTTTAAATAAAACAATGACAAAGATTATCGTTCCGAGGAATGTCACGCCTCCACCTTTGAGGGAATTTGTCTCTACTAAAGCAATAACTGCAGCTAGCGACAACCAGCCTAAGACATCTATCACACTCGCAGATAAAAGTGTAATTCCACCTATTTTTGTCTTCATCATGTTTTTTTCTTGGAGAATACGTGCCAACATAGGAAAAGCTGTCATGGAAACTGCAATGGCAATAAACAATGCAAAATGGAGGAAATTCCCCCCTTGAAAGAAAGCATCCTTCAAAATAAAAGCCAAAGCGATTCCTGCTACGAAGGGTATTAAAAAACCTGATAGCGATAATTTTGCTGAGTTTCGATAAAACTTTTTATCATACTTTTTAAAATTAACCTCTATACCAACTAGAAACATATAAAGTGCCAGCCCTAAATGACTAAACATGTACAGGATATTTTTAATATCAGCATCAAACAAATTTGCATACAGGCCCGGAAATACTGCCCCGAATAATGTTGGTCCTAATATTACCCCTGCTAACATTTCCCCTAATACACGTGGTTGTCCGACATAAGTGCATAACCTTCCGACACTTCTGGAGGCAATCAATATTAGGATAAAAACTACTAACATTTTTATAAATATATGCATCTCATTTCCCATATCACGGCTCCTTTTCTTGTACTATTTCTCCTAAAGTTTAATAGTCTAAAGGGTTTCAAAAATCCGTATTTTACGCAAAATTAAATTGATTCTATTGCGTTATAGCCATATTTTAGTAAGTTATTAGTATGAGAATGTAAATAAAAAAACGAGAAGGTGGGAAAATGGTTGTTTTTAAAGAGAAGATGCATCACATCATAGACGGGGAATGTGCCATATGGTTAATTGACCTGAGTAAAATATACATGGAACAATACAGTATACTTTCAGCAGTTGAAATCACTAAAGCCAATCAATTTATACATAAGAAGGAAAGACATCGATATTTAACCTGTAGATATGCACTTAGAAATCTGCTCGGGTATTATTTGCATACTCCTCCTGCTTCAATCCATATCCAATACTCTAAATACGGCAAACCGTACATATCTAACAAGCATAAACATCCTTATACTTTTAATATAAGCCACTCAAATAATTGGGCTTGTATTGCAATTAGTTTAAGCCACTCAGTTGGAATTGATATCGAGGAAATCAAACCTTACCAACCTGATATGAATGACACTGCTGAGCTATTCATGTCCAATACAGAATTGGACCAGTTGAAGAAAATAGAATCAGATGGCGAACGAGCTTTCATCCACTGCTGGACACAAAAGGAATCCATACTAAAACAATTAGGTGTTGGGTTTTATACTGACCCTAAATTAATTCATACCATCATTTCAAAGGATGTTTGTTTAAGAAACTATCCTACTGATTCATTATTTTTAAATACTTACACTCTTTCTAGTTATATATTGTCGCTTTGTACATCACAGCCTGTCTCCCCCTTCTTTTATAAGTATGACTCATTCTTTTAGTGAAATGTTTTAACAGGGAGATTGAACTATTTTTATTAAAAATTGGCATTTAGTGTATACTCAGTATATATTAGTGGTATATACTGAGTATACAACATATATACTGAGTATATACGGAATAGGAGGCTTTATATGATTCAAATAGAAGGTATAAAGAAAACTTATCAAATTGGAAAGGAATCATACGAAGTATTAAAGGGCATTGATTTAACAATAAATGAAGGGGAATTTATTGCAATTATGGGACCCTCGGGTTCTGGAAAAAGTACGCTATTGAACCTCCTTGGTGGCCTTGACCAAGCGGATATTGGAAACATCCAAGTTAATCATGCAAAACTTCAAGACATGTCAGAAAAGGAAAGAACACTTTTCCGCAGAAAGAATATTGGATTTGTATTTCAGAATTATCAGCTTCTTCCTAACATGACAGTTGAAGAAAATATTGCTTTTCCTATGCACGCCGATCGTTTGCCAAAAGCGAGTATTCAAACAACTGTTACTAATCTCATCCAATCCACAAAACTGGAAGGCAAAGAAAAAAATTATCCTTCGCAATTAAGTGGTGGTCAACAACAACGTGTTTCCATAGCAAGAGCATTATCAATGGAACCAAAATTAGTACTCGCAGACGAACCGACTGGCAATCTTGACAGGAAAATGGGAACAGAAATATTAAGACTACTCTCTTCTCTTCACCAAGACCAGAAACTCACGATTATCATGGTTACTCATGATATGTATGCAGCAAGCTTTGCGAATCGTATTATTTTGTTAAAAGACGGAATGATTGAATCGGATATTAAGCAAGCAGAAGGCGGGGATCAAAATGCTATGGCTAGCATCATTACGAAACTTAATTCGTAAAAAATCACGCTCCTTCTTTACTTTATTGGCCATTCTCATTGGCATTACCACGATGTTCGCAGTTATCAGCACTGTCGAAACGGCAAAATATCTTACAACGGAGCAACTAAAGGAGTTCACAGGGAACGCTGATTATACCATAAATTCAACATCCAATACTTTTTCAGAAGAAATATTGGATGAAGTTGAAACAAACTCAGATATTAGTAGCATAACAGGGCTAGTCCATAGACAAACAAAAATTAATTTAGATAGTGCACATCATTCCGCTGAAAGCAATCTGAGATTAACCGGGCTTTCTTCCTTTGATAACGAGTTATTATCATTAGATGTCATTGCTGGTAACCTTGATCAAAAGGGCATTATTATATCAGAGACTACCGCCGAATTGTGGAATCTACGCGCAGGGGAAATATTGAATATCCAACTTCCTAAAGGTAATAAAGATGTATCCATATCAGCAATTGTAGCTGATACAGCTTTGTTGGAAGGTCCAGCAAGCTGGAATGAGGCAAGTAATAAGAATTGGCGAGCTCTTACAACTTTAGATAATATTCAAGAATTGTATCATGCACCAAACCAAATTGGTGAAATAAGAATAAAGTTTAAAGAGAATGTCGAACAAATAAGCAGTATAACAGCAATAAAGGACAGCTTACAAAATGAAGAACTCATATTTCAAAAGGTCGTTTTAGATGAAAGACAAACCAATCAATTAGAAGAGTTGTATTTCATGCTTTATGCCATTGGTGGACTCGCCATGCTTATTGGGGCTTTCATTTTATACAACACCCTTTATGTTAGTGTATCGGAACGAAAGAATGAAATAGCCATCATGAAGACTGTCGGTTATACACCTAACCAAGTCAAAATCCTATTTCTTATGGAAGTCTTATATCTCGTAATTATTGGACTTATTCTTGGCATTCCATCAGGGTTTATGCTAGCAAACTTACTCCAAGATGGGTTATTCGGTTCTTTCCAAACAAACATTGAAGTCAAAATGCAATTCATGTATGCACTTCCCCTTTCCATTTTATTAGGTATTATCATACCTATGCTCGCATCTTTAATTCCGGTTACTTATGCTAGCAAAGTAGATGTGATTAGTAGCTTAAAGTCCATACCTACTGAAAAGGTCAGCGGTCAAAAAAAGCGAACGATCATTGGGTGTATTGTATTATTAGGTGTGTTTATTCCTCATGCCATATCCATCGTTTGTCTTTTAGTAGCTGTTATCCTTTTATATCCTATAATGATGAAGGCTTTGACGATTCTCTTTTCTAAAACCTCATTTTTGGGATACGAGGGAAGTATTGCCGGAAAGAGCACATTGCTTACATTAAATCGTTCTTCAAATATGTCATTAATTCTTGCCATTGCTATTTGTCTTGGCTTACTCGTTTCATCTATCTTTACTTCTTTAGAACAAAACATAAGCCGAGATGTCATCCGTTCCTTTGGTGGTAATATTCAGTTTAGCAGTGAGACATCGATCTCTAATGAAAAACTAGAACAGATAAGTCAGATGGATGGTGTAAAAGATGTTATGGCTTATAGCGAAAGCCAAGCCACTTGGAGCATAGGCGATGAGAATCGCCAATTTACAATGATAGAAGTGAAGAATGATTGGTATAGTAATAATCCTTTATTTTACGCTAATGCATCTGAGCAAAAGCAAATATTGGATGCCCTTGAAGAAAAAGATACCATTTTACTAGGAGAATATGCGTTTCGTGAGTGGGGCGGAAAAATAGGCGATACTATGACTATTTATCAAAACGGAAAAGAAAACAGCTTAAGAGTTGTTGGGAAAGTTAATACAACACAATATGGTGGTTATACTGCGTTTATTTCAGAAGAGAATATCAACCAACTGCATCCCAATGTGTCTCCTTCTAAGGGATTAATACTCTTAGATGAATATACAGATGAAAGCTCTGTAAAAAATGAACTTCTTAACACTTTTCCTTTTGATTTAAGCTCTGTACAGACTTTAAATGAGGAAATATCTAAACAAGAGCGTGCCCTTCCAGGCGTAAAATCACTCTTCAGTGGATTATTAATGATTGCTATCATCATAACGGGAATTGGTATATTAAACACATTAACAATGAATGTAATGGACCGAGTTAGGGAAATTGGCGTGATGAGAGCTATTGCTTTTACAAGATGGCAAATCTATAAAACCATCATAAGTGAAGGGCTTATTATTGGGTTAAACGGTATTTTGATTGGCATATTTCTTGGAATTACCACAATCTATTTAAACGCCAAAACCTCAGAGGATATACTGATAGAATTTATTGTACCATTAGAGACAATACTCATTTCTATCATTTGTGGCTTAATTGTCAGCATAGCAGCTTCAGTATTACCTTCATATACAGTGAATAAAATAACGATATCAAAATCACTTAAACAAGATTAGATGGGTAGAATTTTTACAACTACCCATTCATATTATTAAAAAGAGGAAAGAGGAATTTATATGTCAGTAAAGCATGCCATATTGACGCTTTTATCCCAGTCTCCTCGCCATCGTTATGATTTAAAAGTCTCTTTCGAATCTATGGTTTATAAACAGTGGGATTTAAACGCTGGACAAATATATACAACGATTGATCGATTAATTAGAGATGAATTTGTACAAGAAGCACAAGAAAAAGAGTCAGAACTGAAAATTTATCGCATTACACCAAAGGGGAAAGCTGAGCTTCAAAAATGGCTATTGCTACCGGTTGAAAGCTCTCTCCTTCAAGATGAGTTTTACTTTAAATTACTTTGTGCAAAACAACTATCATTTAAAAATCTTGGCGAGATGATTAAACAACATAAGGAACTCATCATTAAAAACATCTTTCAATTACAACAGCTAAGAAATAGTCACGTATTTTCTGAAGAAAATGAGGCCATTCATTATTTAATTGATGGTAAGATACTGCATCTTGAAGCTGACATGAAATGGATAGAAATGCTTACAGAAAATTAGGAGGGTTTACTAAATGGATTTTATTTTAGACCATAAATGGGAGTTCTTTATTGCTGCTGAAGTTATTTTCTGGATTTCAATACTATCTTTTCTCATTTTAAGATATTGGTTCAAGTTAAATAAGCTCAGTTTTCTTTTCTTCGGCATTTTTATAGTGAACGACCTATGGATTGCCACAATGGGCTTTATGGATTATATGAGAACTGGTGAATTTACAAGCTACCAGGTTGTTATATTAATTGTGATTGTATATGCATTTACCTATGGGAAATCAGATTTCAGAAAGCTTGATCGATTTATACAGAAAAAAGTAGCAAACTGGAGAGGCGAAACAATTAATATAGAAGATCAAGTAAAAGAGTTGGATGGAAAGGAATTTGCTGCTGTAGAAAGAAAACACTTTTTTATGCATCTTCTCATATTTTTAGGTGTGCATATTCTTTTAGCCCTTTTTCTTGGATTATCAAACCAATTCTCCACGATTAGTTCTATAGGGGACTTCTTTCAACAATGGTTTGCATCAAGTAACGCTGCGTTCCCTTTTGATCATTCAGCAACAAATAACTTAAGTAGGATTTGGACAATTATTTTAGTTATTGATGGATTAATTTCTTTTTCCTACACAATTTTTCCAAAAGAATCGAAAAAACACGCATCGTCATAATTAGAAATGATTTTCCATCACATTTATAAAACAAAAGTCCGTTTACCAGTTTTTTGAGGGTAATCGGGCTTTTTACTTACTTTTTTGAACCTATGATTCAAACCATGCAAATATCAAAGTAATAATACATATGTTGAAAAATGGGCTCCTTCTTTCTACCAAATATCATACTATGTGATTTCTTTAAAGGTTAATGCTTTACTTCTTCTCTGGGTAGGTGTTGCATTCTTTTTCATCATTAAAACCTGGGCTAAATCATCAAATGATATATGTTGTTCTAGTTGCATAAGAGAAGATAAATTTTGTAATTCTTTTAAAAGACCTTCCTGATTTTTTATCGCAATTTTCAGCCGCTCTATATGAAGGTTAATGACTTTGTTAGGTGTGTAATCTTCATCTTTCAAAGTAGATTTAATCTCTTCGAGTGATAACCCCAAATCTTTCAGAGTAAGAATTTGAAATAAAATTAAAATGTCTTCCTCATCATATAACCTATGTCCAGATTCGGAATATTCAGATGGAGATAATAAACTAATTTGATCATAATATCGTAAAGTTCGAAACGTAAGCCCCGTTAGTTTTGATAAGTCTCCAACTGTCCAATATTTAGTCTTTTTAATGGTCATCCTCTCATTTCGCAATATTTTTTCATTGTGTAACTTTACCATAACATATTCCTCAACATTCAATATAGTAGTTATTTATAAATTTTAAATATTTCGTTAAAAAAGCGGATATTCGTAATGAGAAGCTTCCATCCCTATTTATTAAACAATTTTTCAACTTCACTCCTTCTATGGGCAAATGACAAATGCCCTCAAAAGAACGATTTTAACGAGAGCCCTATTAGTTAAACTTATATGTTTTTAAATTTAAACTAGCAAAACTAATTTCATAAAGTTAAAAAACCCCCAAAAGATATATAAGGAAATGAAATCTCTTAGTAAAATTCACAAATATGTCACTTATGAAGAAAAATTTGAACCGATATAATTACATTTATTCTCTTAAAAGAAAGGTTGTTTTTCATTTGCCTAGTAATAAAAAAGAAGGCCTTATTTTTGGCCTATTCATGTGTTTTGGGATGGTTTTAATCATGTCCGTTTACAACTCTGCTTTACACGGCTTTTCATCGTATAGCTTAGGTAGTGCATTGATTCAATTTGCAATAACGTTTATTGTTGCTTTTATCGCAGAGTCTTTCGTTGAGCCAGTCGCACACAAACTTGCAAGATCTCTACCTTATGATCAATCAAAAGAATTCAACTTTATTATTGTTTTTGCTTTTTGTATGGTTCCTATAATGGTTGCCATCATGTCAGCATACGGAATCATCTTGACCTTGATAACAATCGGGATTGAAGGTTCTATCTTTACCGCTTATCTAAAGACATTAGCTTTAAATATTATTGTGGCCCTTCCATCACAGTTATTAATCGTTGGCCCTATCTCGAGGAAATTACTATGTAAATATATAAAACCGGCGATACAAAAACCAGAACTAAATGGATAAAAACGGGGTAGGACATAACTAAATGACCTAACTTCAAAACGAACAAAAACAAATCATAATCTATAAAAAATCAGTTGCCAAAAAGGCCGTTCCATTGCACTACAGACATTCGCTTTCCACGGGGAGGGAACGCTTGAGCCTTCTCTGCATTACCTGTGAGGTCTCAAATTTCCCTCTATTTCCCTGAGGGAGTCGAGTGTCTTTTGCTCTATTCCTCTATTTTTTTCATATAAGGATATAAATTACAAAAAAACCGAATGATTAGACACTTCATACTCCTAATCATCCGGATCTACCCTTATAGAGATAGAATGCCATCTTCAGATCTATTTTATAAACACCCCTAGAATAATGATTAATGTGATAAAGCCTATTAAGATTAAATATGGGTACATCAATGCAAATACATCTTCAAAAATAAGTTGTATTGGTTCATATCCAAAGAGGAAAGCAAAAAATACTATGGCAAGTATAATACTAATAATCCTATTCAAATTCATTCTCCTACCTTTAGATCTATCATTGCCCATTCTCTAAGTTGTTAGATTGTTACTTTAATAAACAGTACTTTTATTTATTCATATGACCACAGCGCCTCACCATGCTTTTCTCGAGTTTTTTTGGATCACCTTTTTCAATTACTCATCTATCAAATTTAAGTTATTTAAACGAAGGAGTACTACTTGTTCTTCGTTATGATAGGATAAAAAATATTTCTTTTTATTAATAATGAAAAGCCCTGCTTTATAACCGACTGTAGTAATATCTGTTCTTTTAATTGCTGTTAAGGGAAGCTTGAAACTTCCAGGTTCGTATCGGTTATATTCCATTATCTTATTATACAATTATTACCACACCCCCACTTTACTCTAGACCTCCTGAGGAGATTACTCATTTGGGCATTTATTTTCAAGCAAATATTTAGCTTCTTCTTCAATCATTTCTATATAGTTGTGCTTTTTAAAAGGTTTCGTAAGTTTATGGATTCTTCTAAGACTTCCTTTTACGGAAGTTTTTTCGTTCAGAACATCTACAACAACGGTCAAGTAAACCTTCTCATCATACATGACTAACCCAGTCACTTGACCATTTTCCGTATCAACTATATATTCAGGGAGTATCTTTAGTGGAGCAAATAATGTCCATCCTGCTCTTCTAGAATTTCTCCCAAACAGCCGAAATAATATATATCTATAAATCTCTTTTAATCTTCTCATTTATACTCACCCTTATTATTGATTAGTCTAACTTTCAAGACGCGCTTTGTTTATTCCTGCTATTGTTGTTATGAACGAGCAAAAGCACGCACATATTAATGTGCGCGCTAATCCTGACTAAAGATATAATTAATGATGGCCCCCACCAAAAACTTTTCCGACACCGTGGATTTTCTCTAAGATGACGATGAGTATCACGGAGATGAATATAACAACACTGGATACAGAGGCAACAATTGGATTATAAGCATCTTGCATGGTAGAGAATATTTCAATTGGTAAAGTGCGTGTTTCAGGTGAGATCATAAAGAGTGAGACCGTTACATTATCAAAGGAGGTTAAGAAAGCGAAAAGGCCACCGGAGATAATTGCAGGTCGGATTAATGGGAGCGTGATTTTCCAGAAGACGGTCCATGGATTGGCGCCTAAGATTGCCCCCGCTTTTTCTAAATTATAATCAAAACCGCTTAAGCCGGTTAACACTAAACGAATCACGTATGGAATACAAATGATAATATGTGAAATCAGGAATCCTATTGACGTACCCGCAAGCATTAATGGTGTGAAGTATATTAATAACGCTATCCCTAATACAAGCTGAGGTACACTAAGTGGCGCCGTTAAAAAGGATGTAATCGCTGACTTTCCGGGAATATCATACTTGGCAATTGCCAGCGCACCTAGTGTGCCGAATATAACGGCAAATAGTGCAGCAAGCACTGCAAATTGCAAACTATTCATGAAGGCGTCAATAAATTCAGGTCTTTCCAAGATTTTCGTATACCATTGAAACGAAAATCCTTCTGGCGGAAAGCTTGGATAGCTTGCTTTTGTAAACGATGCAGGGATGACAGCGATTAGTGGTATCAAGATGTAGATAATCCCAATAACAGCCAATGCTCCGCGTAATTTCCCAATGGCATTCATTAACGGAACACCTCCTTGAATTTACTCTTCTCAAACCCTCGAGTAAATAAAAAGACTGATAGAAGCGTTGTCCCAAGCAAAACGTATGATAATGCCGATCCAAATGTCCATTGCAGGAGATTATTAATTTGATCGTATACAACAACTGGCATCACAGGCACATTCGCTCCACCCATAAGTGCCGGTGTTACGTAGGCACTCATCGATAAGCTAAAGACTAAAACGCAACCAGAGACAATACCTGGTAAGCTCAGTGGTAATGTAATCGAAAGGAAGTTTCTTAATGGACTTGCACCTAATATGGCCGATGCCTTCTCTAATGATGGGTCAATATTGTATAAGCTTGTGACTATAGCTAGTACCATAAATGGTAAATACGCGTTTGAAAGACCTATAATGACACCAACCTCTGAAAACAATAGATTCATAGGCTTGCTAATTAGACCCAAATCCATTAATAGTGTATTAACGGTCCCATTAGGTAGAAGTAATAAATACCAGCCAAAGTTACGAACAACAATACTAACTAAAAGCGGTGAAGCAATCAGTAGTGTAATAAGTGCGCGCATTTTTGCTGAAGCCTTTGCCATCGTTAAAGCGATCGGATAACCCAGTATGAGCGCAACCAGACTAGATAATAAGCTAATCTTAACCGTAATCCATAAAGAGTTTAAATAATAGCTATCCGTAAAGAGCGTGATATAATTTGATAAACTGTAACTAGCTCCTTCACCACTTAAGCTATCAGTTGAAATAAAGCTTAAGTACAAAATATATAACATCGGTACAACAAAAAATCCGAATAAGAACAAGAGGATCGGTGTTAATAACAATAAGCCAGGTGCCCATGGCTTCCGTTTTTTCGCGCGCTTCTCTTGTTGCGGCGGTTGTCCCTCAGGTGCTACTCTTTTCTGATGATTTTGAGCTCTTGCGGCTTCCATCCTACAAACACCTCGCTTCCCTCTTTCCATGATGAACGGTACTCATTTGTTAATATTTGCAGAGATTTCCCCATAAATGCGACATCTATTTCCCAAGAAGTCCCTAAGTAATTCAGTTGTGTGATTTTCGCACGATGTAGTTCATATCCATCAACAGCCTCTTGTGACTCAGAAATATGAATGTTTTCTGGGCGAATGTATAATTTCACTTCATCCCCTTTTTGGAACGTGCGATTCTCTCCAATCACATTATCCCAACTTACTGATGTGACTTCTTGACCCGCTTGAACCATAATCCGGTCTTGATCTGTTGATATAACCATACCTTCAAAAGAGTTAGATTTACCGATAAATTGAAAAACAAATTCTGTTTTTGGATGTTTGTAGATGGATGTCGGTGTACTAATTTGTTCAATCTTACCTGCATTCATTACTACGACACGATCGGAAAGCGATAGAGCTTCTTCCTGATCATGGGTAACAAAGATAGTCGTTACACCGATTTCTTTTTGTAACCTTTTGATTTCTAAGCGAAGCTCATGCCTTAACTTCGCATCAAGGTTCGATAATGGCTCATCTAATAATAATAATTCCGGTTCGACAACCAACGCTCTAGCGATGGCTACTCGCTGTCTTTGCCCACCTGACAGTTCTCGAGGATAACGTTGTTCTAACCCTGATAACTTTACAAGTTCAAGGACGCGATCGATTTTCTTTTTTTGTTCTGGTTTGGCAATTTTTCTTAATTTTAAACCAAAGCTTAAGTTGTCATAAACCGTCATATGTGGAAAAAGAGAATACGTTTGGAAAACCATGCCCAAATCTCTTTTATATGGAGGCACCTTTGTCACCTTTTTTCCTTTAATAAATACCTCTCCTTGGTCTGCCTCAAGAAATCCCGCAATTAAATTTAAAGTGGTCGATTTTCCGCATCCAGAAGGGCCAAGCAAGGTGAGAAGCTCACCCTGCCTTACTTCTAAATCGATGGAATTAAGAACAATATTGGATCCGAATTTTTTTATAGCTCCCTTAATTTCTACGTCGCTTATCGCTGTCGTCATCTCCTTATGCCTCCTCTTCTATTATTCTAGTAGTTTGCCAATTTCAGGAACGACTTCTTTATTCCAACGATCTGACCATTCCGCTCTAATTTCTGCGAATTGAGGGACATCTGGCTTAAATGTTGGATCATCCTCTGCTATCCCAATAGATTCTTGATATTTTTCAGGTAGTTCTACTCCTTCAGCAATTGGATAGAATCCTTCCTCTGCAATTAACGATTGTGCTTCCTCACTCACAAGATAATCAATAAATTGAAGAGCTTGCTCTTCTTTCGGTGTGTTCTTCACTAAAGTTGCACTAAAGGCTTGTAGGGGAACACCTTCTTTTGGTATCGCCATTTTAATTGGTATGCCTGATTCAGCTAAATCACTAATTACATAAGAACCTAAAACAGATAGGTCAGCAGCACCTTGTTGAATCGCTGGCATCACTTGTGTTGAGTTTTTATAGAAAGTGGTTGAGTAACCTGCCAATTCCTTCGCTTTTTCTATACCAGGATCAACGTTATCTGTACTCCCACCATTTGCCATTGCTAACGCGTTTAATGTATTAAATCCCCAGTCATTTGTGATATCAACAAATGCTGTTTTTCCTTCATAATCTCCGGATACAAGGTCATTCCAAGATTCAATTGGTCCCCAACCATTTTTCTTGAATGATTCCGTATTATATGCTGGGGCAATAGCTAAGCCAAAAACTGGTGCCCCCGCACCCTCAACAGAAACGAAATCATCAATGACATTGGAGAAGTTCGGTACATTCTCTTCACTTAATGTCTCAGTTAAATCTTTTTCATTCGCCCGATAAACATCAGTTGGTACAAAGAAAGCGATATCAATATGTGGCGCATTCTTTTGTAGCTCTACTTTAGAAAGAATCTCTCCTGATAAGCCTGGGACATAATTCACTTTAATACCGGTTTCTTCTTCAAATTTCGGTGCGATTACATCTCTTATCGTTTGTTCAATCACGCCACCATTGCCCGCTACCGTAATTGACTTACTATCTGAGTCTCCACCTTCTGAACTTGCTTGTTCACCGGATTTTTGTGGTGTCGGCGCCCCACAAGCAGCTAGGCATAGCAACATAAAAATAGATAATGCCGTAATGATTTTTTTCATTTTACTTTCCCCCTACTTCGTTTATATATTGTTTGGCACCTGGATGAAGCGGAATCGCTATATTAGTTGCTGATTTTTCAACCGTCATATTTGCTACGGCTGGATGATAGACGGCCCATTCATCTAAGTGCTCATAAATACCTTTTAAAATATGATAAGCCAGCTCATTAGATAATTCTTCATTCGCATACAGCACGTTTTGCACTGTAACTGTCGGTGTCGGCTCCGTTATTCCCTCATATGTATGGCTCGGAATTTCTTGCCACTCATAACCCTCGTATTGCTGATTTAAGCGCTTACTTGTTTCCTCATCTACCTTAACTAACGTAAGATTCTCCTCCTCTAGCAATTGTTCGATCACTGGATTAGGTAATCCGGAAGAGAGGAAGGCAACGTCAATGGTACCATTGTTCATACCCGCTGCCGATTGGGTAAAGGATAAATACGAAATATCCATTGTCTCTTGACTAAGCCCTGCTGCTTCTAACAGCCTTTCTGCTGTAAATCTTGTGCCACTTCCTTCTGCACCTAAACTGACTCGCTTCCCTTTTAAGTCAGATAAGGATTCAATGGATGGATCTGACGTAACGATTTGCATATAGTTGCGATAAAGATTGGTTAATACCTTTAAATGTTTTTGTGATAGTTCATCAGAATACAATACATCAGCCATCGATATCCCAAGTTCTACCTCGTTACTACTTACGAGCTTCGCATTTTGAATCGAAGCATTTGTCACTCTCGTACCAAAAGCAGCCTTATTATATTTTTCTAAAATCGTCATTAATCCTGTACCTAGCGGATAATACACACCCGATACATCACCTGTTGCCAGCACGATTGACTTTTTCCCAACCGCTAGTTCTTCTGATGGAGCCTTACTTGGATCATAAGAAGACCGGATCTCGGAATGAGTATTCGAACAACCGCTTAACAGAAAAATAATTGCCACCCATAAAAATGACTTCATCCCTACTAACATCCTCCTTATTTTTATTAATGCAAATATTATGCCAAAATTCATAATATTGTTTTATGTATACGCTTACAATTTTATCAAAAGAAAAACCGGCAATTTTTTCCGTATGAGTCAGAAAATATTGCCGGTTCTTTTATTTCTTATAGTTCTTCAACTTATCCCGCAAACTCCTCTCAGAGATCTGCAAGGAGTGAGCGGTTTTTTGCCTATGGTCTTTATAGTGCTTGAGTGTAGCAGTGATGACTCGCTTCTCGACCTCTTTCATCGGAATGCCAAGTGGTAATTGAATCATTTCATCCTCTTCAATCGGATGTTCGGCGTGACCTTGGACGAAATGCGGAAGGTCTGTGACATCGATTAATTGATTAATTGATAATGCCACGGCATACTCGATAATATTGCCGAGTTCTCTCACATTCCCTGCATATGGATAATGGAGAAGCACTTCCATCGCTTTCGGTGTCAGACCTTCTTTTTGTTTGTTCATTGATTGATTAAATTTTTGAATCAGATGATTGATGAGTAGCGGAATATCTTCTTTTCTTTGTCTGAGCGGTGGCATATGAATAGGAATCACATTTAAGCGAAAGTATAAATCTTCGCGGAACTCACCATTTTTGACCATTTGCGCGATATTTTTGTTGGCTGCACTAATAATACGGATGTCGAGTTGCTTTTTCTTATTTGATCCAAGTGGTGTGACTTCGCGCTCTTGGATGACTCGTAAAAGCTTTGCTTGTAGAGACAGAGGCAATTCACTCATTTCATCTAGAAATAATGTCCCGCCGTTAGCTGCAACACATTTGCCATCCTTCGATTGAGTGGCTCCAGTAAAGGCTCCTTTTTCGTAACCAAACAGCTCTGATTCTAGTAAATTATCAGGAATAGCCGCACAATTGACAATCTCTAATGGACCTTGATACCTTCTACCCGAAAAATGAATTTCCCTCGCAACTAATTCTTTGCCTGTTCCACTTTCTCCCGTAATAAGGACGCTTGAATCGATGTCCTTAATGCGATCAATCATTGAGAATACCTGTTGCATCGCCTTGCTTGTCCCTAAAAATGCACGTGCTTCCAGTTGTTTATCTTTTGACTCCAGCCGATTGGAGAATTGTTTATATTGCAGTGCGCGCATGATTAATACAGATAATTTATCCATATCAATCGGCTTTTCAATATAATAATAGGCACCTTGCTTAATTGCCTCAATCGATGTCTCAATGCTAGCAAAAGCTGTCATCATAATGGCCGTGAGCTCCGAACGTATTTCCTTCACTTTCTTTAAAATATCTAGACCGCTAACAGCCCCCATTCTTAAATCTAATAAGACGATATCGATTCGTTTACTTTTCACCCACTCTATTCCTTCCTTTGGGTCTATGGTTGTATATACTTGATAATCATCTTCTAAGGCAAACTTAATGGACATACAAATCGCAGCTTCATCATCAATGACGAGTAGACCTGGCTTCATTTGAGCGAATCCTCCTCTCGATAAATGGGTAAAGTAATGACGAACCTAGTCCCTTCTTTTTTCGTACTTGTTACGCTAATGTCCCCATTATTTTCTTGTATTAAATGATAAGAAAGTGTAAGCCCTAGACCGACTCCTTTTGCTTTTGTCGTATAAAACGGATCAAAAATATGATGTTGTTGCTCCACACTCATCCCTTCTCCGTTATCTTTAATAGAAATCTCTCCACACTCTTCATCTAGATAATACATCTCTAACTCTATACGCTTCCTAGTAACGTTCTTTACTGCATCAACAGCATTCAGTAAAATATTCAAAAGCACTTGTCTAATTTGTTGCGGATCAATATAAAAGACTAACCCATCTGGTACTTTTAATTGAAAGTCAATGTACTCATCCTTCATCGTTACATGTAAGAAAGTCAGCATAGTGGTTAACTCCGATGCAGTACATGGCTGAATACGTGGTGTGCTTGGTCTCGCATAATCAATAAGATCGGTGACAATCTGATTTAGCCGGTCAACTTCTTTTGGTAAATGTTCGACTAACATCTCTTGAAAGTCTTTTTGTGCTATTTTTCTTGGAATTAAATTGATAAATGTTTTAATGGATGTTAATGGGTTTCTTATTTCGTGAGCAACACCGGCGACTAACTGTCCAAGCGCATGAAGCTTTTCCTGTGTGAGTAACTTCTGCTCTAATTGGACCTTTTCCGTTTCATCTCTGATAGTAAGCAAATACCCTGCTTGATTTTCCAAAGAATTATACATTTCGTTCAGTGAATAATAGATAATTTTCCGTTGACCGTTTCGGTGAAACACGAATTGTTTGGCACGATCATGATAGAAATGCGTTCGTATTTCATTAAAAATAGGTGACTGCTCAACCCCCTCTTGTTGGGGCCACTCTAGAATATCAAGTGCCCTTGGATTGCAACTCGTCATCATAAAATTCAAATCAAAAGTAATAATACCAGCATCTATATTATTGATTATTTGATCTTTAAAAGCATTGCTATCAGCGGTGCGTTGCCGTTGATCATGCAAATCCTCATTCAAAAGGGTCAGTTCTTTCGTATGTTTATTGACAGCTAATTTCAACCGATAATTCCATATATAAATGAGAATAAGAATAAAACCACCAATGGCCATAAATATTGATAAAATAGTAATAAAATCCTTTAACCTTGTTATTTCCTCTTCATTTTCACCTTTCGTCCAAAAATCAACCAGCTGGTTCATTTCCCCTGTTGCCTTTAAATCAATGATGGCTTTATCTAAGAACCGTCGAAATTCTTCATCCCCTTCTTGTACGGCTACAGCATAATCTGCAGGATCCAAAATGATATCTAACACAACATATTGTTTCTCTAACTCATAACGATCTAAAAAAAAATAGGAGGTCCATTTGTTGCCAATAAAAACATCCGCGCGGCCATTCCAAAGCATAAATAAACCGTTGTATTGGTTAGTCGTCACGGTAAAGTTATTATTTCGCAAGTTTATTAATGTATTTAATCCAGCCGTATCTTCTTTTAAAACTATATGCGTATCCCGCAAATCTTCTATATTCTCTACTTCGTCTTTCAAGCGCCTAGGTATCACTAAAGAATCCGACATCGTAAAATAAGGGGTGGAAAAGTCCATATACTTCTCCTTGTCTATACTATAGGTGACCCCGGCAACACCTTCTATTTCTCCTTTTCTTAACGCTTCCTCAGCTTGCTTTCCATCCATTGGGATAAACTCAAACTTCACATCATTTTTGTCGGCTATCCTTTCTAAGACGGCAATGCTTAAGCCTTGTAGCTCTCCGTTTTGATTAAGATAAGAAAATGGTGGAAACGCTTTTTCTGCTCCTATTCGATACACTTGTTCTTCTGCTAAGACATGAGTGAATGGGAAGAGAGTGAAAAACATGAAAACGAGCAATACTTTGCGCAAAATGATCTCCTTATTATGTTAGAAAATTATAAATATTTTATATTTAAATAATAAATAAATCACTTTCATAACACAAGGCTCCAAAGAACATTTTTATCTATCAATTAATGATTCTATTTTTTACCAATAAACATTAAGGTTTAATCTATTGTAGAACGGATATATATACACTAAGAAGAGACACAAGATACTCTTCAAAAAAGAGGAGGATGTAAACTATGTATAAAATCGAAGTTGTAGAAAACGGAGTACAGGCGGTTAGCATCATTAACTCTCTTGAAAACGAAGGTTATACTAAGAAGGATATATACTTATTCGCACATGACAGAGACCGCTCAGAAAATTTAACAGATGCAACAGATACAAATGATATTGGTATGAAAGAACAAGGTGTTTTTGACTCCATCGGAAACGTCTTCAAAAGCCGAGGCGATGAATTACGTTCTAAAATGAAATCAGTTGGTATGACTGATGTTGAAGCTGAGAGGTATGAAGAAGTACTTGATCAAGGTAAACTTGTTGTTGTCGGCTCTACTAAAAACTAATCCTTATGTCTAATATCATTCCCCCCATTTCACTATATATGACCGGTAGCGAATTGCTACCGGTTTTTATAATTAAAGAGAAGGATGAAAGATTAATAGATTTTTCTCATATTCCCTTCTATTGATGACTTCATTTCAGCATGAGCATCTTGCAAACAGGGCAATCGTCCTTCTCAGATTAAAGAATGAAGCTACGAATCCATCTGCAAATATCTCTGATAACTAGTTGAACCAAAGACAGTTTTTCATTCGGTCTTACGCTCCCTCACCTAGACTAATAGATAATCAATCCCGAAATGGCCCCTACTGCTAAAGCGATACTAATAACAATGGCCGGGTGCATTTTCATTTTTTCTAATAAAAAATAACTACCAATGACCATCAAAAGAGAATAAATCATCCCTAATGAAGTAAAGGAATCCTTCAGAAATTGGAAGGTCATGACGGCTAGCAACACTGCAATCACTGGACGGACAATTTTAGAAATATTTTTGACTTGTGGGGTGTCTTTATATTTCATTAAAATCGCCATCAATACGAGCATTAAGATAATCGAAGGAGCTATGGTAGCAAAAAGGGCGACGAAACTCCCTACAATTCCCCCTTCTGCGTAACCGATATAACCGGCCATTTTCGTCGCAATCGGACCTGGCAAGGAATTCCCAATCGCCAGGACTTCACTAAATTCTTGAGTGGACATCCAGCCATATTTACCGACGACTTCATTTTCAATTAAGGGAATGGTCGCAGGTCCACCACCGTAACCAAGAATACCTGGAATAAAAAAGGCTAAAAAGATTTCCCAATAAATCATGATGGATTCTCCTTCCTCTTAAAAGGAATAAAGACGGAAATAATTAATATCATGATGAGAATACCTGGATGTAAGTGCGTCACTTCTGTAAGTAAGAAAGACGCTAATATGAGAATAATCGCTTTCTTCCACCCAAGCGTCGTGCCCGATTTCTTTACAAATTCCCAAGTCATTTGCGCCAGCATCACAGCTACAACCGGGACAATCGATGCTGACATATGCTTTACCCATGGAATATCTTTATAAGCTTGTAAAACTTGCAGAAGACTTATAAGGATAATAACAGTAGGAAGAACGGAAGAAACAAGGGCATTAATCAATCCTACGATTCCTCCGACACGGTAGCCAATGTAACCCGCCATCTTTGTCGCAATTGGGCCTGGCATCGTGTTAGCCAATGCCAAAGTATCGGCAAACTCTTCTTCTGTCATCCATTTATATTTCTTTACTGCTTCTTGCTGGAAAAGTGGTATAGAGGATGGTCCACCGCCAAACCCTAACATTCCAGTACGGAAGTTCCCAATCATTAATTCTTTTTGTAAACGTAAGCCTTGGCGTGTTTGAGGCTTAGCTTCTTCCCGTTGTTTTTCTTTCGCTGAGGCTACCAAGCGGCAATCGTACCATCCGTACGGGATTCAGTTCCACCCATTAAAACACCCGTCTCAGGATTACGCCAAATGATTTGCCCACGCCCAAAGCTTCCTCCATCCGGTGTAATTGTAACTTGATGACCCCTTCTTTCCAACTCTTGCACTATATAATTAGGAAACTCTGGTTCTACGAAAATAGATTTTTCTTTGATCCATTGCCATCTTGGCATATCTAGTGCAGCTTGCGGATTTAAGGCATAGTCTACCGTATTGGTTACTACTTGGAAATGACCTTGTGGTTGCATATAGCCCCCCATTACACCAAATGGACCAACTGCCTTACCATCTTTTGTCAAGAAGCCAGGGATGATCGTATGATAAGTCCGTTTGCCACCTTTTAAATAATTCGGATGATTGTCATCCAATGAGAAATCATGACCTCTATTTTGTAAACTAATGCCCGTACCTGGGATCACAATTCCTGAGCCAAAGCCCATGTAATTACTCTGAATATAAGAAATCATATTTCCTTCTTCATCCGCAGCAGCTAAATAAACCGTACCGCCTTTCGGCAACTCATAAGGTTCCGGATTGGAAGCGATATCCGAAATGGTTTGACTGCGTTTATCCGCATACTCCTTAGAAAGTAACTCTTCTGTTTCAATAGGCATATCTGCTGCCTCTGTAATAAATGCTTTTCCATCGGTAAAGGCAAGTTTCATCGATTCAATTTGTTCATGAAGCGTTTGTGCTGATTGCCATTGTGGCTTTGACAATCTCTCAAAATTATTTAGTGCCATCAACGCAACCATACCTTGACCATTCGGAGGTATCTCCCATACATCGTAACCTCTGTACTGAGTAGAGATAGGATTTACCCATTCAGGCTCATATTTACACAAATCTTCTTTTGTTAAAAAACCTTCATGTTTCTTCATAAAAGCATCCATTTGTTCAGCTAATTCACCCTCATAAAAGGAGCGGCCTTCCGACTCCCCAATTGCTTGAAGGGTTTTGGCGTGCCCTTCTGAACGCCATAATTCACCGATTTCTGGTGCCTTCCCCCCCGGTGCGAACGTTTCGAACCATCCTTCGAAAGCTTCATCCGTAAATTCTTCTTTAAACTTCGTATATGCCCTTTTCCAATACTTCCCTAGAATCGGTGTCAGCGGATAGCCCTCTTCTGCATATCTAATCGCTGGCTTTAATGATTCAAGCAAAGATAGTTTACCGAACCGTTTCGATAACGTTGCCCATGCGGCTGGTACCCCGGGTACAGTAACAGGGACGGTACCGTATGTTGGCATTTTTGTGAATCCACGCTTTTTTACCTCATCAGCAGAAATCGATTGAGGTGCAGGGCCAGAAGCATTTAATCCATGGAGTTGATCTTTTACCCAAACGAGAGCAAAGGCATCTCCACCGATTCCATTCGAAGTTGGCTCAACGACTGTTAATGCTGCAGCTGTTGCAATCGCTGCATCAATCGCATTCCCCCCTTTTTGCAATATCTCAATACCTGCTTGTGCTGCTAAAGGCTGTGAAGTCGCTACCATTCCTTTTTTAGCGAACACTGTATGTCTTTTTGCCGAGAATGGGTGATGTAAGTAATCCAAATTAACCTCTCCTTTTACATTTGTAAATATAAAATCAATTTTAACTTACGTAATGTATATTACACATTACAGATTATAGAATAAAATTAGTGATAATAATAGGATTTAAATCTAATATATTTAAATTCTCTAAAATCAATATGTAGAATTATCTTAATTATTCTTACACAAATGTTAACCTACAATAAAAAAAAACACGAGATGCTAGCTAACAGCACCTCGCTCTTCAAAGGAATTTCACTTCGCTTCTTTAAAAATAGATTCCCCAGCAAAATGACAAGCTGCATAATGTTCCTCACCGTACTCTCTCCATTGAGGCTTCTCTTCCATACATTGTGTCCTCGCTATCGGGCAACGTGTATGAAAGGGACATCCAGAAGGAGGATCCGCCGGATTCGGTAAATCACCTTGTAATCTTATTCTATTTCGTTTCTTTTCAATAGAGGGTCTAGGAATAGCAGAAAGTAATGCTTGTGTATAGGGATGTAGGGGAGCATTATATAAATCCTCTACCTTTCCCTCCTCAACCGTATTCCCTAAATACATCACTAGTACTCTATCGCAAAAATAACGAACAACACCTAAGTCATGAGAAATAAACATATAAGATAGTTGATACTTTTGCTGTAAGGTTTTCAATAACTTTAACACTTGTGCTTGGACAGATACGTCGAGAGCAGATACTGCCTCGTCACAAATGATAAAGGATGGATTTAAACAGATGGCACGTGCAATCCCAATTCTCTGCCTTTGTCCACCACTGAATTCATGAGGAAAACGATCATAATGCTCTTCTTTTAAACCTACTTCTTTTAATAAATCTAAAACCGCTAACTTTTTTTCTTTACTGGACATAGATGTATGTATGGAAAAAACCTCTGCTATAGCTGGACCTATTTTTTGTCTAGGATTTAAAGAAGCAAAGGGATCTTGGAAGATCATTTGCATTTCTTTCACAAATTTAAGCTTTTCTTTTTTTCTTAATGATTGTATTTCGGTCTCTTTGAATTTAACTGTCCCGGCCGTTAATTCTTCTAATCCTAGAATGGCTTTTCCTAACGTCGATTTTCCACACCCTGACTCGCCTACAACACCTAAACTTTCACCTTCATATAATTTAAAAGAAACATTTTCTACTGCTTTCACATGAGATTGTACCCTTTGCAACAAACCACCCTTGATTGGGTAATACTTCTTTAACTGGTTGATTTCAAGAAGGGTCTTTCTTCTTCCATTATCATCTGCGACATTCATGGATTTGTTACCTCCTCTGCTTCCAGCCAACAACTCACCGAATGAGAGTGAGACAAATCAAAGGCAGGTGGCTCTTGTTGTTTACATGTTTCCATGGCAAATTTACAACGTTCGTGGAATCGACAACCTTGAATTTGTTGATTTAAACTAGGCAAAGAACCAGGAATAGCTTCAAGTTCAAAGTCCGGTTTGTCTACATCTGGCACAGAATTTAACAGTCCAATTGTGTAAGGATGTTTTGGATGATTAAAAATCTCCTCTACAGTCCCTTCTTCTACCTTCTTCCCTGCATACATAACCATTACTCTGTCAGCTACTTCTGCAACAACACCCATATCATGGGTCACCATGATTACACCCATATGGTATTCTTGCTTTAAATCATTAATCAAATCTAGAATTTGCGCTTGAATCGTCACATCTAACGCAGTCGTCGGTTCATCCGCAATCAGTAATCCCGGGTTACATGACAAAGCAATCGCGATCATTACCCTCTGACGCATGCCACCACTTAATTCGTGCGGATATTGACTCATTCTTTTTTCAGGATAAGGAATACCCACACTTTTCAGAAGATCAATTCCCTTTTTATGGGCTTCTTTTTTAGATAATTTCTCATGAATCATTAGAGGTTCTCTTAACTGATAGCCTATCGTTAAAACAGGATTCAGCGCTGTCATCGGTTCTTGAAAAATCATCGAGATTTGGTTGCCACGAATCTGTCTCATTTGTTCAGCTGTATGACTTTGAATAGCCTCTCCCTCATACTTAATTTCTCCACTTGCAATTCTACCGTTGCTTGGTAATAATCCAATAATTGAGAGAGAAGTTATACTTTTACCACAGCCCGATTCGCCAACAATACATAATGTCTCACCCTTATTTAGCGAGAATGAAACATCGCGGACAGCAGGTAAATACCCGTCTGCTGTCCGAAACTCTGTAATCATATTTTTCACTTCTAGTAAAGCCTCTCCCATTGTTGCACCTACTTTCTTGTTACTTCTGATAGATTCCATTTACCAGTTGCTTCTAAAAGTAGACCTTCATAAGATTGATCCATTGCAGCTGTTACGATGGAGTGATACATAATCACGACTGCATCTTCATCTAACATTAAGCGATTAGCTTGATCTAATAGTTCTAACCGTTTATCTTGGTCTGTTGTTGTTCTCGATTCATCTACTAATTGATCAAATGCTTCGTTACTATATTGTGCTCTATTTGAAGCACCTACATTATCACTGTGGAAATTAGGATAAAATAATTCTGAACCATCAGCTGTTAAGTTAGACCAGCTTAAGAAGGTTAAATCAAAGTTCCCTTGTCTTGCTGTATCTAGGAATGAAGCCCATTCCATTGACTCAATTTCGATGTTAAACCCTGCCTCTGACAATTGCGCTTGAACAATTTCAGCCATCAGTAAGAAATTACTTCTATTTGGTGTTAATAACTTATACGTTTTCTCTCCAAATCCATTTTCCTCTACTAAACTTTTAGCCTTTTCTAAATCATAAGGTGTACCTGCTTCAGCAGCAGATTCTACGTACCCAAATACTTTTGGCCCTATGACACTATCACTGCGAATGCCTAACCCGTTCATTTTTGAGACAACAGCATCCCGGTCAATCGCGCTAGCAAAAGCTTCACGTAATTTTGCATCTTGGAATTCCTCTTTTCCATGATTCACAGAGAAATAGTATTCTGGTGTCCCATCCACCTTTTCAACTGTTACATTCTTCAGACTTTCAATTCTTTCAATCTGTTCCATAGGAAGGTTATCAATAAATTGTACTTCTCCTGTTTGTAACATCGAGATCGCTGTTGATATCTCTGGAACAACTTTAAAAATTAATTGTTGAATCGCAGGTGCGCCATCGCGATAGTCTTCATTTGCTTCTAATACGACTTGATCCCCTGGTACCCATTTCGCAAATTTGAATGGCCCTGTACCGACAGGCTCTTTATTTAAATCGCCCTCTTTATCTGCTGTTGGGCTTACAATGGCTGCGTTAGAATGTGACAGTGCCGCTAAAAAAGGACCGTATGGATATTTAGTTTTGATTTCAACTGTGTAATCGTCAATCACATTAATAGATTCAACCGGCTCCATTAGTGAAGCTCGTGGGGCTGCTGTCTCTGGATCTCTTAATTTATCAAAAGTATATTTAACAGCTTCTGCATTAAAGTCTGTTCCATCATGGAACTTAATTCCTTCTTTTAATTTAATCAGCCAAGTGTTCTCATCTGGATTTTCATAAGATTCAGCTAATTTAGGTTCTATTTCCATTGTTTCTGTATTTCTATCAAACAGCTTTTCGTATACATGGTCAGTCACATTAGCTGATGCACTATCATTTGTCATGATAGGTGATAGCCCTACTGCATCTGATAGTGAGGCATATGTAAATGTATCGATTTTACCGTTCCCTTCACCTTCCCCACTTGCCGGTTCATTACCGCTTGAACAAGCAGATACAATCATTAGTGTAAATACCGCTAGTATTGCTAATAACTTTTTCCTCATTCTTAATTCCCCCCAATTTTTAAACATTCATATTAGGATCAATGGCATCTCGTAATCCATCTCCTAATACATTAAAAGCAAATACAGTTAACATGATGGCAATCCCAGGTACAATCGTTAGATGTGGAGATGACCACATAAAAGCCTGACCTTGCGAAATCATTGATCCCCATTCAGGGGTAGGTGGTTGTGCACCTAAGCCTAAATAGCTTAATGCAGCTGTTGAAAGAATAGCCGTAGCCATTCGCATTGTGGCAAAAACAATAATAGGCGCAAAACAATTTGGTAATATATGTTTAATCATAATACGAAGATCTGAAGCGCCTACCGATTTCATGGCCATAATATATTCTTTTTCCTTTATCGATAAAACGGACCCTCGTACAATTCGTGCACAGGAAGGTATCGACCAAATACTTATAGCGATAGCTACATTTACTAAACTTGTACCGAGTACAGCAATAATGAGCATAGCAAGTAAAATTCCTGGGAATGAAAATAATAAATCGACAAATCTCATAATAATGCCATCTAATTTTTTGTAATATCCCCCAAGTAAACCTAGCGTAACGCCACCAAGAAGGCCGAGCACTACAGCTACAATCCCTACTAATAGAGAGATTTGGGAGCCATAGACAATTCGGCTCCAAACATCTCTTCCATAATTGTCTGTGCCTAACCAATGATCCTCACTAAATACAGGTAATTCACTAGCTGATAGGTCCTGCTTCACGGGGTCGTGGGTAGCAATAATAGGGGCCAACAACGCCATGGCGATTTGAAGAATAATAATGATTAACCCAAGAAACGCTAACTTATTTCGTAGCAACCTTTTTATAATTAACAACCACTCATTATCCTTTTTCGGTGTTACTGCTATTGGACTATTCGTTGCCTGAACAACCTCTGGCATCAGTTTTTCCTCCCTTCGTCATTACTGATATTTAATCCTTGGATCAATATATGTATAAACCACATCAACGACTAAATTCACAACAACAAAGAGTGTAGCTACTAAAAGAACAGATCCTTGTACCATCGGAAAATCTCTAGCTGCTATGGCGTCAATCATTAGCCTACCTACACCATTAATCGCAAATACTTTTTCAGTGATAATGGTCCCTCCTAATAGTGAACCAAAGTTCACACCAATCACTGTCAAAACAGGAATCATCGCATTTTTTAATGTATGAATCCATATAACTTCGCGTTCCTTTACACCTTTTGCTCTTGCTGTTCTTACATAATCTGCCCTTACTACTTCAAGCATAGATGATCTCGTCATTCTAGCAATCATCGCAGCTGCCCCTGTCCCTAAAGTGATTGCAGGTAAGATTAATTCCTTTATCCCTTCAATGGTATACCATGGTGAAGATAACCCACCGACCGGGAGTAGTTGTAAGTTAACGGAAAATATAAGGATAAGGACAGCACCCATCCAAAAGTTCGGTATAGAAATACCCGCAAGAGCAAAGGTTGTTGACCCTACATCTAGCCAAGAATTTTGTTTAAGAGCTGATATCAACCCTGTTAAAATACCAATAACAATGGCGACAATCATACTAGCAATTGCTAACTTTAGCGTATTTGGCAGTCTCACCCCAATCGCCTCAGCTACAGACTGTTGGTTTTGATAAGAATATCCTAAATCACCTTGTACAAGATCTACTACATAGCGACCATATTGTGTAAGAAAAGGGTCATCTAAACCAAGATTATCTCTTATCGCCTCCACATCTTCTTTTGATGCAGTTGGCCCTCCAATCATTGATGCCGGGTCACCAGGCGCCAAATACATGGATGAGAATACAAGAAAGGAAATACCAAATAGTAGAATCACAAGTTGAAAAAATCTTCTGAATATAAAACCGACCAATTTCACCCCTCCTTCGAAATCATTTGTTAATCATTTTCCTTTTTTTAATTACTAAATGTTTAAAATAATTTAAAAATGATTATAAAACATAAATATACAAAATTCTATATATTTTTTCATTTTTTTAAATTATTTTTTATTTCCATTTCCTTTTGTTTTCATTATTTGACAAAAATGTTCATTATGTAACTTAAGTATAATTATTTATCATCTTTTAGTTATCGATAGGTAAAGCGTTTTCAAAAACAAAAGGTAATTTACCAATTTCTTGTCCAATACAAAAAAAGACCCGCCAGTGGCGAGTACCTGTTTTTTAAAACATATTAAAGTTTAAGGAGGTATCATATTTCGTTAATCAGGAATCTAGCAAAGATAGGAGTTTTTCTTTTCAGAAAGACGGACAAATTGGTTGGTGCTGTTCAGCTATCTTTTCGGTTGTTCCGAAGTTGGACGTGCAACTTGGATTTACCTCCGCTATCTACCAGAATGTCTAATCAGAAGTTCCAATTGGCTTAATTGTTATTATCGCAGCTTGCATTCGATATAAATTATGCAATGCTACTACAATTTTAACCCGCGACGACTTTTAAATCTTCTCAGCAATATGTTACTTTCCACACGCGTAATGCCATCTAGGGCATATAGTTCTTCGTTAATAAACCGCTCAAGTGCATCAAAGTTATCTACTAACACATGTGTATGTAAAGTAGAGGGGCCGGTCATTTGGTAACAACTAGCAACACTTGCATTCTCCGCCAACGCCTCGGCTACTTTCACTAACGAACTCGGTTCACAATCAATCTCAAAAAATGCGGAAACTTCCTTCCCTGCCTTGCCACTATTAATCACAACTGTAAACTGTTCAATCACACCATCTTCCACAAGTTTAGACACTCTTTCCCTTACGGCTACTCGGGAAAGACCTAATTGTTTGCCAATATCAACATAAGACATTCTACCATTTTCGATTAATAAATCTAATATTTTCTTATCGACCTGATCCAAAAAAACACCACCTTCTCTTTTGACTATGTAAAAAATGAGATTGACCTGTATATTTAATTAACATATCAAACATAAATTATCAAATACTATTTACACTGCTGTCTCATTTTAAGATTTTTTTTAAAGAAAACAACGTTACACAATTAGCAATATGAGAGACAATGATTCAATCTCTTATTATGCCACCTCCGACGGTAAACACGGAAATAATATATAGTGTACAGATTGCGGTTTGTTCCTTTCTGTTTTCACTTCTAACCGAACCGCAAATCGCTTTAGCTCAACACTTAATTCAGTTTTCGATCTGAAATGACCTGTGTTGGTTGAGATTTCCCATTTCCCCAAACTACTTATTCGATTTCTTATTTGTTATGTTCATACCGGCAATAACACCCACCACGTTGTTTATTTTTGACTCCTTAAAACAAAAAAGAAAAACCGCTCTTCAAACAGAAGATGCGGTTCTTATTAACCTAATAATTTTTGGTAGATGGAGCGTGCTTGTGCCAGGTCTTTTGTTCCGTGAATAAGTGCCCGACCATCTTGGAAGATCACAACTCTTTCCGGTTTCAGATCAATTGACAAAAGGTACGGATTCCCTTTCGTGTCATAGCCCGACACCTTCATTTGTTGAGATAGCCTTTGCAAGTCTAATTGCTGGGCAGTCGATGGCCTCACTTGCACGGTATCTCTTCCACAAAGTACAGTTGTCTTTGTTAAGTTTTCTTGTTGGAGAAACGGATAGGTCGGAGCCTCCCCACATGATAAGCAACCTGTATCCTTTATTTTAGCAACCTTTATATTCGAATATTGATTTCGCCACATGTCAAAGCTTGTAAAAGTCGTGCGAATGGCATCTAAATCACCTACCAGTATCTTGAGTGCTTCTGCGGTTTGATGAGCGATAACCATTTGCACAGCAGGACCTATAATTCCACCTGTATCACAGGTCATACCTTGAATAGGAATCTTCTTCAACAAGCAATGCAGACAGGGTGTCACACCTGGAATTATGGTTAAACTCATTCCAAAGCTGCCGACACATGCGCCATAAATCCATGGAATGTGATGTTTTTGTGATATATCATTTAAGAGCATTCTCGTTTCAAAATTATCTGTCGCATCAAGAATTAAATCAACTTCACTCACGAGATCTTCTAACAAGGACGGCACAGCATCAGCTACTATCGCCACCACTTCAACTTCTGAATTAATCGCCATTAATCTCTTCTTAGCAGCAATAGCTTTAGGTAACTTTTCTTTTACATCCTCTTCCGTATAAAGCTGTTGTCTTTGGAGATTACTTGCCTCTACGTAGTCGCGGTCAATGATGGTTAACTTGCCTACACCCGAGCGAACTAACACTTCAGCATTGCCAGAACCAAGTGCCCCTGCCCCTATCATTAAGACATGCTTACGCCCAATGAGTGATTGCCCTTTTTCACCAATAGGAGAAAATAATAATTGCCTAGAGTATCTATCATTCATGACATTAGCCTCCACTAACTGGCGGAATAAAGGCAATCGTATCCCCTTCTTGAATCACATCATCATCTTCAGCAAACTCTTCGTTGATCGCTGTCATGACACTATCAATTGATGATAAACCATACGTATCATGTACTACTTGTTTTAACGCTAATACGCTCTTACCCTTCGCCTCTATTTGTAAACTTTCTGCACCAACTTCATCCTTTAAATGAGCAAAAAACAATACATTATTCATCTAGATGTTTCGCCTCCGGTTTCCCTTCAGGATAAGATACTTTTTCCAATTGGTCGCCAATCCATTCTTGCCCATCTTCCCAATGTTCTTTTTTCCAAATGGGTACGATTTCTTTAATACGTTCAATGGCATATCGGTTTGCTTCATAAGCATCAGCACGATGAGGTGTCGAGACAGCAATGACAACAGCAACGTCAGTTATATCTAATTTACCTACTCTATGCACAATTGCTACTTCGGCTCCTTGCCATCGCTCCCTAATTTCCGTGCCAATTTGCTCAAGCTTTTTTATAGCCATACTTTCATATGCCTCATATATTAAAAACAAAGTCTTCTTACCTTTAGTTAATTCTCTTACTGTTCCAATAAACGTCGTAATAGCTCCTGCGTTTCTTTGTACGACATGATCAATTACTTCTTGTATATTGATTGGCTCTTTAGAAATTCCAAACTTCATTTTAACACCTCTCATCTAAGTTCTATTTTATCAATTCTTACTAGAAATTTGTATTGCTTTCCTCCAATCACTCGGGTCATTCATGTTGAAGAAGCTTTGTTCAAAATTGACTAGACGATGCCGAGTCATATCTTCTTCTGTTACTTTTTTTACCTTTAACTGATTTAAGAAAATCTGTAGCTTCAAATCATTTGCCTCTAAACATTTCTCTACTATTTCCCTTACTCTCTTATGGTAGACAGCAAGAAGTGGATGAATTTGACCATTCACTTCAGGAATAACAGCTGAATAACCTTCGAGATGGCTTAAAAGCCATTCCATTGTTTCAGCCGCAACAAAGGGCATATCACAAGCAACGATAATATTTTTATCATTTGTAGAATGATATAGGCCAGACTCAATTCCAGCTAACGGACCTTTATTAGGGTAGCGATCACTTACCTTTTTAACTGGGAGAAAATGATAATCTTCTGGTGTATTTGTTACAATAAGAATATCATTCGTTACGGATTGCAACTCCCTTACTAGGCGTTCGATTACTGTTTCTCCATTGACCGCTAACAAAGCTTTATTTTCCCCCATCCTACTCGACTTGCCACCTGCTAATATAATTCCGGTACTCTGCATACTACCACCTTTTTCACCATTCACGTTTATATATACCATTAAAGCGATTTTCCGACGGCTATGCAATGGATAAAACTGAAAGATAGACAAACAGGAAAATGTTTGTTAATTTAAACAATGTCCAAAACCTTTGACAAGAGAGGCAGGACTACGATTTGAAAAACCGGATAAAACCGCTAAGAATACAGCTGCGCTTAACACAAGAGGCATTAGCAAAGGAATGCAACGTTAGTAGGCAGACCATTAATTGTATTGAAAACGATAAATATGACCCAACTTTAGCGCTCGCCTTCAAAATTGCAAGGTCATTACAGACAAATGTAGAAGAGGTTTTTAACTATGAGGAAAATTTCTAAAGATACGATAATTACCATGAAAGATTTTGTCGATGAAAAGCATGAGATCCTTCATCAACCAATAGAGGATTTAAGGTTACCGGCAACTGAGGAAGATTTAGCGGAGCTACAGGCGATGCTCGTATACTTACGAAATAGCCAGGATGAGAAATTAGCTAAGAAATACAAATTACGCCCTGGTACTGGCTTATCAGCCAATCAAATCGGTATTGCTAAACGAATGTTCGCTGCTAAATATGAAGATGAAAAAGGGCAATCATATGAATACCAATTGATTAACCCGAAGATTATCAGTCATTCAACAAATATTATTTGTATTCCAGAAGGAGAAGGCTGCTTATCCGTTAATCGTGAAGTGTTCGGCCAAGTGCCACGTTATGAAAAAATTAAAGTTAGAGCGTATAATGAAAAAGGTGAGGAAGTCACGCTCTCTTTTAAAGGATTTGCCTCTATTCTTATGCAACACGAGATTGATCATCTAAACGGTATTATGTTTTACGACAGAATTGATAAAAATCAACCAATTATAAATAAAATTTAACCATATTCACTATATTAAAATAGAGACCATATACATTTTTAAAATAATTGTTATAATGATGATAAAATGCATGTCTAATCTATCACTCCAGGGAGGAAACGTCAGATGACTATGAAAAAAGTCTTAACTATAGCTGGATCAGATTCTAGCGGCGGTGCGGGGATTCAAGCTGATTTAAAAACTTTTCAAGAGCTTGGTGTGTACGGAATGTCAGCACTCACTACTATTGTAACAATGGACCCTAAAAACGACTGGCATCATAATGTTTTTCCAATTGAAATTAGTACATTAGAGGCTCAAATTGAAACCATTCTTTCTGTTGGTATAGATGCAATGAAAACAGGTATGCTTGGTTCAGTGGAAATTATTGAAACAGCTGCCAAAACAATTAAAGAGAGTGGCGTTCCTGCCGTTATTGATCCAGTAATGGTATGTAAAGGCGAAGATGAAGTACTACATCCTGAAACAGCGGATGCCCTTCGTGAGGTACTCGTTCCTTTAGCTACCGTTGTGACTCCAAATCTTTTTGAAGCATCACAACTTGCACAAGTGAAACCGATCAAAACAATTGAAGAAATGAAAAAAGCGGCAGAAAAGATTCATGCACTCGGACCAAAATATGTCATCATTAAAGGTGGCAGTAAGCTGCAATCTGAAAAAGCCATCGACCTTTTATTTGATGGAGAAAATTTCACAATCTTGCAGGCTGAACTGATTAATACGCCTTACATCCATGGGGCAGGATGCACTTTCTCAAGTGCCATCACTGCTGAACTGGCAAAGGGCAAATCGGTAACAGAAGCAATCGATGTAGCCAAAGATTTTATCACTGCAGCCATTACACATGGATTCAAACTAAATGATTATGTTGGACCAACAATGCACGGTGCTTACCGTACTTTTGGAGCGGATCGTACGAAGGTTGAACAATAATAACATTTTAAGGAGAATGTCTCTCGAGTGAGCATTCTCCTTTTTTTTCTTGATCCATTCTTCTAATCATCCTGCTTCCTGAGTCACTCATTATGCAAAACCACTTTATTTTTAGTAAAATAAAAGAATCAAATGGATAGCTTAATTCTCATTTTGACAAATTATATAGAAATGCTTTTCGAAAGGGGGAAATGAATTTGGATATCGTTATGAAAGAACAAGTACAGCTGGCTTTGGATGAACGTGCAAATAAGGACGTTTATATCCACCTTGAAACAACAAACGGTGCTTACGCTTCACACTTTGATGAGACTTTCTTTTCATCAGGTGCCTATATTCGTAATGCCAAATTAAAATACATTCATAGTAAAATCGCCGGAAACGGACCTTACCGAATCGGGTTAAAAACTGACATCGGTTGGGTCTATGCGGAGGGCATTACCCATTATGAAATAGATGAACATGATCGCTTATTAATGGCTGGTCATGATTTTAAAGGTAAACTAGCGGTTTCTTTAGAAATTAGCGAAACACCCTTTGAATAAATAGCGGAAGGAGGAAGAGTGATGGAAAAAGAAAGACAAGTACTTGTTATTTTTCCTCATCCAGATGATGAGGCATTTGGCGTTTCTGGTACGATTGCCAAGCATATTCAAAATGGCACACCTGTAACTTACGCATGCTTAACACTGGGGGAAATGGGTAGAAATATGGGCGACCCCCCTTTTGCGACAAGAGAATCATTGCCACATATTCGAAAGCAAGAGCTTCAAAATGCCGCTAAAGCGATGGGCATAACTGACTTGAGAATGCTTGGTTACCGCGATAAAACGGTTGAATTTGAACCAGAAGATAAACTAGCACATCATATGGGTGAAATCATAGAAGAATTAAACCCCTCTTTGATCATTACATTCTACCCAGGTTATGCAGTGCATCCAGATCATGATGCAACAGGTGCGGCAGTTATTCATGCCGTTAAAAGCCTTCCAAAAGAAAAACGTCCAAAGGTATATTGCGTTGCTTTTTCTAACAATTGTGAGGAAGAAATCGGTGCGGCAGATGTTGTTCATGATGTAACAGAAGTTGCTGACATTAAATTGAATACATTAAAAGCCCATGTCTCACAAACACAGTTAATGATTAAGGAAATGGAAGAAAACCTTAAGAAACAGGACCCTGCTGTGATGGCTAGAATTAACCAAGAACGTTTTTGGACCTATCAATTTGATGAATAAATACTTAAAAAAACAGAACCTCCATTTACCATTGGAAGTTCTGTTTTTTATTGAAAGCTTATTTTGTTTGGTTTTCTTCAACTTTTTCTTCTAGCTGTTCGCCTTCTTTGGAGACATCTTCATCAGATACTTCTTTCGTACCTTCAAGCATATTTTTCAAATTCGTTAATTGATAGCCATCTTCACGATGTACCATGTTCACTAAAAATTTACGTAGAAGCTTCATTTTAAATCCTGTTGTTTTAATATTGGCTTCTAAATCAACCTGTGTACCTTCATCCACTTCATCAAAACGATAATAGTATTCTGCGATTAAACCGTTGGAATTCGATCGAGTTGCAAATACCTTATTTGTTTCATATGCTAATACTTCGATTTCAGATGTGATATCGGAAGCACGAACTCTTCTTGTTTCTCTCAGTTTTGAACCCACAGCTAATGGCTCGTCATTGATCTTTTCTCTTTTTACTACAAGTGGCATGATCTCATGAATATTATCTATATCGACCATATAGGAAAAAACTTCTTCAACTGGTTTATGAATAATTACGGTTGTGCGAAAGTCAGACATTATGTTTTCTACAACTCCATTCGTTAACTATCTACATTCATTCTTACCATAAAGTTGGGGTTGCTGTCATCTTAGACGAATAGAAGATTAACTGCTGTTCGCTTATCGTTTTGCTACTTATTTGATTTTTAATCGATATAAACGATCATCCTGT
The DNA here is from genome assembly GCF_020171845.1 of Cytobacillus kochii. Classification (GTDB taxonomy): domain Bacteria; phylum Bacillota; class Bacilli; order Bacillales; family Cytobacillaceae; genus Cytobacillus; species Cytobacillus kochii. Next base: position 259,870 of record NZ_JAIVAM010000005.1, read on the forward strand.
TCTGCCGGATTGCCGCGGCCATCTGTATTATTACTGATAAAATACAGATGATCGCCATCGACATAAACATCTCTTACTCTACCTACGTCACTTACTAAAGTAGACATTTCATTTGTCTCTAAATTTAACTGCATGACTGCGGTACCTCTTAAACTTGCTATATAAAGATTATTATCTGCATAAGCAATACCTGATGGTGCCCAGGTTGTGTCATCTCCTGAGGTGACGAGTGGGGCAATCATCCCTTCTTTTTCCTCTGTGCCCGTAATTTCAGGCCAACCATAATTCCCATTTGCGGTTATTTTATTAATTTCATCATTTGCTGTTGGACCATGTTCACTTGCGTACATGTCTCCTCCATCTGTCCATGCCAATCCTTGAGGATTACGATGACCATAGCTATAAAGATAAGATTCTTTTGAAGGATTATCTTCTGGAATACTACCATCTTTATCCATCCTTAAGATCTTCCCTGCTAACGAATTTTGATCTTGTGCAAGTTCAGGTTCTGTCGCATCTCCTGTAGTGACATATAATTTATCATCTGGACCAATCGCTAGTCTTCCCCCATGATGAAAAGCACCACTCGGAATTTCATCTAAAAGCAAATCCGTTTCCACCCAAACTTGTTTTTGATCATCCAATGATAATGTGACAACACGATTAAGCGGTTGACCATCGAGCTCATATGTATAATAAGCAATTCCTTTTGTACCATCATCAATTAATACAAACCCAAGTAATCCTGCTTCTTGTGCCGTTGATAATGATTTCTCTAATTCTACTGGTTGACGAGTTAATTCTCCCCCTTCAATTTTAGCAATTGTCCCTTTTCTTTCCGACAAATAGAATACGTCATCGCGCTTATTAATTGACCAAGGGATATCAAGATCTTCTGCCACCACTTCTAACTTTTGCTGATTCGAAACATCTACCGATTCTGGTTCTTCATCCATTTCATTGTTAGAATTACAACCCATAAGAATAAGTAGGAAACTTACAACAAATAAAATAGTCAGTTTCTTCACTAAATCTACATCCTTTCTTTTTTTAAAAATCTTGTTATATTAAAGTAATAATTTTCAGAATGATATGATAAAATTCTATCAAAAGGGGGAATGATAGATGAAAATTATTGTTAGCTTTTTTAATCGTCTAATGCAAAGATACTTACCAGACCCATTTCTATTTGTTATCATTTTAACATTTTTAGTGTTTGCACTTGGACTCATATTTACTGATAGTGGTCCATATCAAATGGTCCAATTCTGGGGTGAAGGATTCTGGGGATTATTATCTTTTGCTATGCAAATGGTACTAGTGTTAATTACCGGTCATGTATTAGCAAGCAGTGCTATATTCAAAGCTGGACTGAGTGCCTTAGCTTCAAAAGCAAAAACACCTGGGCAAGCTGTTATTATTGTAACAATCATATCTTTACTTGCCAGTTGGATTAACTGGGGGTTTGGATTAGTCATTGGTGCTTTATTTGCAAAAGAGTTAGCGCGCCATGTAAAAGGAGTCGATTATCGTCTATTAATTGCAAGCGCTTACTCAGGCTTTGTTATTTGGCATGGTGGTATTTCAGGATCAACACCGCTAACCATTGCCACTCCAGGTCATTTTTCCGAAGATTTGATTGGGATTATTCCAACAAGCGAAACCATCTTTTCATCATTTAACTTGATTATCACTATCGCACTTTTTATTGTTTTACCTATTATCAATCGATTCATGCTTCCAGCTAAAGATGATACTGTTACGGTTGATCCAGCGTTATTAAAAGAAGATTTACCTGCAGCGACATTAGAAAGAGATTCCATGACACCAGCAGAGAAATTAGAGAATAGCCAAATACTCTCGTTACTTATTGGCGTGATGGGATTAATCTTCTTATTTTATTATTTTGTTACTAATGGTTTTGCCCTAAATTTAGATATTGTAAACTTTCTTTTTCTATTTCTTGGTATTCTCTTTCATCGTACCCCTCGTCACTTCTTGCAGGCAGTTACGAATGCTGTTAAAGGTGGCAGTGGCATTATTATTCAATTTCCGTTCTATGCAGGAATTATTGGTATGATGACAGCTTCAGGCCTAGCGGCTGTTATATCCAATGGATTTGTTTCTATTGCTAATGAACATACTTTACCATTATTTACTTTCCTGAGTGCAGGTCTTGTCAATATTTTTGTACCATCTGGTGGGGGTCAATGGGCTGTGCAAGCTCCTGTTATGTTAGATGCAGCGATCGCATTAGATGTTTCCATCCCTAAAATCGCAATGGCGGTAGCATGGGGAGATGCTTGGACGAACTTAATACAGCCTTTTTGGGCTTTACCCGCTCTTGCCATCGCAGGTCTAAAAGCAAAAGATATTATGGGCTTTTGTGTACTTACATTAATTGCTAGTGGAATCATTATTTCGTTAGGTTTCTTACTATTATAAAACAAACAAATTTACGAAAAGTATGAGGATTTATGCACCAGTCTGAAGCAATTCGTGATGTAAATCGCTTCAGACTGTGTGATAATTAGATTGGTTAATCGCCATAGTAACATTATCATTTGTCTAAAGTCTATTTTCAACTATTGGTGCATACCCTTTTACGCTCAAAATCACCTCTTTTTGCTGCCACTTGCATCTACATCACTTCTGCACGCTTATCCTATCCTCTGCTTATCCTCACCTATAGGGATATTTATTAGACCAAAGGATATGTTTAACAACTCATCTACCGTTTCTTACATCTAGTTCTCCAATAAGTGAAGAGAAAAGCCCCCATAAATTCGACCAGTTATTATGTTGAGCAACATCGAATAAGTTTTTTATTTTTACCATTGTATCTAACGTAACGTGAGGTTTTATAATACTACATAAGGAGGGCCTCTTATGACAAATGATTATTACCGTATTGGAGAGTTTGCTAAGAAAACAAATACGACCATTCGTACATTGCATTATTATGATGAGATTGGCTTATTAAAGCCCGCACGCACTAGCAAAACAGGTGATAGATATTATTCTACAAACGAAATATTAACAGTTCAAAAGATTGTTACTTTAAAATACTTGGGTTATCCATTAAATAAAATACAGAAACTTCTCAACAACAATGAGTGGGATCTGCGACAATCTCTTTCGTTTCAACGAGAAGAGCTCGTTATCAAAAGACAGCAAATAAATCATATGATTAAAACATTAGACCATGCTCTTTCTATTTTAGAAGAAAATCAAACAGTTGATCCCAATATTTTCATTATGCTTATTAACTCCATTCAAATGGAGGCGGAGCATAAAGAATGGATGAGGAATTTTATCCCTGAGCATATGATTCAAGATATCTACAATATTTCTGATGAAAAACAACAACAACTAAACAAACGAGTCGCTAAAGAATTTGCAAACATAAAAAAGTTGGTGGGCACTGATCATAATGATGAGCATGTCCAAACAGTGGTTGCAGCCATTTGGGATATCCTCTATGACCTTTATCCCAATATAGAGGATATCATTCTCCGCATAACAGAAGTAAATGACGATATTGATCGCCATCTTGCCGAAGCTCCTGTTCTTTTCCCCTCTCCATTTACAGTGGAAGAAGAAGAATGGCTTGCCCAAGCTATCTCCATTTATCTAGAAAAGAAAGGAATGGAAAAAATTGAAGACAAAAAAGAAAACGACTAGTCTGTGGTCATTATTAAAAGGCGCAAATGTACCAAAGTGGATCATAATTGTTGCTTTGCTACTCAGCCTACTTGAAACCGCAGCAGGATTGGTCGTTCCATTATTCACAGCTAATATGGTCGACCAGTTAGCTACATCTCGCCTTGAACTTTCGCTCATTGCATTATTAGGAGGCGCGTTCATTATCCAAACAATTGCCTCAGGTTTCTCCTTTTATTTAATGACTTATATTGGAGAGAGAATGGTTGCTTCTTTACGAAGGAAACTATGGGAACATTCCATCCATCTCCCAATTCCTTTCTTTGATAAGCATCAATCAGGAGAAACAATGAGCCGCATCACACAAGATACAAATATAGTAAAAACGTTGATTACCCAACATATTATTACTTTTATAACGGGAATGATTTCAATCATTGGGGCAATTATTATTCTACTAATGATTGACTGGCGAATGACACTCATCATGCTTATTGCTGTTCCATTAGCCGTTCTTATAATTATGCCGCTCGGGCAAAAAATATATAAAGTCTCTTTATCTACCCAAGATCAAATGGCTGACTTTACAAGTAATCTTGGTCGGGTCTTATCAGATATTCGACTTGTGAAGGCTTATCAAGCTGAAAAAACGGAGATTGAAAAAGGGGATAAAAACATTCAGCGCTTATTCCAATTTGGTTTAAAGGAAGCAAAAATCCAGGCTGTCGTCTCACCATTTATGACCTTTATTATGATGTTTGTTCTTGTTGTCCTAATTGGATACGGCGGTGTACGAGTCGCTTCAGGGGAATTATCTGCAGGTTCATTGGTAGCTATTATTATTTATATGTTCCAGATTGTTGTTCCATTTACCCAAATGGCTTCCTTCTTTACTGCTTATCAAAAAGCAATGGGTGCAACAGAAAGAATTCAGGATATGTTAAATACACCTACTGAGAATATGAATGAAGGAACAAAAGGGATAATTCATCCAGAGGAGATTTCTTTTAACCAACTCCAATTCTCATATAAAGAGGACCAGATCATTAAAGATATCAATTTACACATTCCAGCTGGAAAAACGACGGCATTTGTCGGTCCAAGTGGTAGCGGTAAAACAACCTTATTCGCTCTGCTCGAACGCTTTTATGAACCTAATGGTGGCCTTATTCTATTAAATGGTCATCCTGCAGACGAGTATGCTCTTGAAAATTGGCGGGAACAAATTGGTTATGTTTCTCAGGAGAGCCCGCTGATGTCTGGCACGATTCGAGAAAACTTAACATATGGCACGAAAAGAGAAATTAGTGAAGAGGAATTACGGCAAGCAACTATACAAGCTCATGCAGCAGAGTTTATAGAGAGATTGCCAAATGGTTTAAACACTGATGTAGGGGAAAGAGGAATTAAACTCTCTGGTGGACAACGCCAACGCATTGCCATTGCTAGGGCCATTATTCGTGATCCAAAAATTCTTTTATTAGATGAAGCCACATCGAATCTTGATAGTTCATCCGAACAACTCGTACAATCAGCTCTCCAAAATTTAATGAAAGGCCGAACAACACTCGTCATTGCACACAGACTGTCAACTATCATTGATGCCGACCAAATTATTGTTCTCGAAAATGGAAAAATCACAGGAAAAGGGACACACGCTGAATTGCTGCAATCACACCCTTTATACGTACAACTCGCTACAAAGCAATTAAATATCAGTCAAACGTAAGCTGAGAGAGAGGCATACCTCTACTCAGCTTCTTTTATGACCCACTTTTAACAGGAATAGGTTGCTCAACACCGTCAAAGCCTTCTTGATAAATACGACTAATAATTGATTCAATTTCAGGCTCTTCGACAGTTAAATCTTTAATATTATGTGTTTGTGTAATTTGCGTGATAACACCCGAAGCAGATATATCTTCTCGATTAAAGCGTATCCAATACTTACCTGCTTCTTCTTTAAACACTTCTGCTTTTTCAAGCGTCAATGGCTTAGAATGTTGTTCTAGATCTACTACAAGAGTACGAATTTTCCCAAATCGATTTTTCACTACAGCCATTTCTCCATCATACACTTTCTGCCCGTGATCAATTAATACCATCCTTTTACAAAGTTGCTCGATATCTTCCATATCATGGGTGGTTAAAATAACTGTAATATCGCGTTCTTTATTGATTTCTTTTATAAATGTACGCATGCGTTCTTTCGCCACTACGTCTAACCCAATCGTTGGTTCATCTAAGAATAAAATGGGAGGATCATGCAGTAAGGAAGCGGCAATGTCAGCACGCATTCTCTGACCTAACGAAAGTTGCCTGACTGGCGTATTGATGAACTCATCTAACCCAAGAATTTCCGTAAATGTATCCATATTTTCTTTATAGCGGCTATGCGAAACTTGATAAATTTCCTTTAATAATTCGAATGATTCAATCGTTGGTAAATCCCACCATAATTGCGTTCTTTGCCCAAAGACAACACCTATATTTTTTGCATTTGCTTGGCGGTTTTCATAAGGAACGATGCCATTTACTTTAACCGTTCCTCCACTAGGCACAAGAATTCCGGTTAACATTTTAATCGTTGTTGATTTCCCTGCACCGTTAGGCCCGATATAGCCGACCATTTCTCCTTTATCCACAGTGAAACTTACATCCTTTACCGCATGCTTCGTATAAAATTCACGTTTTACCAGACTTTTCATGGCACCAAGAAAGCCGGTCTCACGTTTCGCAACTTTAAATTCTTTCATCAACTGATCTACTTCTATGATAGCCATTCTTTACCCTCCACTCTGTTTATGACTGCCAACCTTCACTACGCTTTATGAGCCCGTACTCTTATAACGGCTGAGTCCTAGCATCCAAATGTAATAGGCAATAATGAAGAAAACAATACCAACCAATGGTGAAAAATAACCAATATTTTCTGGAAAGTATGGCGTTTCTTTACCCAAGATAACGCTTGCAGGAAAATAATTCACAAAACCAAAAGGAACAACAAACGCCGTAAACCATTGCACCATTTTTGGATAAATGACTAATGGGTAATTCGTTAAGTTTCTTGCTGGATACATTACTACCCAATAAAATTGCTCCGATTTCGTTGTCCAAAAAGCAAAAGCTGAGATAATCACGAGCAAGCCACCTTGTATAAGGACTCCACCAATCACTGCGGCCAATAAAAACAGGACATTAGCAATGGTCCAATGAATGTGTAATTCTACACTTACCCAAATAAAAATAAAGATACTAAAAATAAACTGTCCAAAGGATGCCACATCAAATTTCATCGCCATAAAGTGAAAAAAAGGATTAATCGGTCGCACTAAGAAACGATCAAATGTACCGTTCAAAATGTATGTATCAAGACTACGAAAATGGAAAAATAAAATAATGCAAAATCCCCAAGAGAGCACAGCTATCGCAAATAAAAATAACATCTCATAAAAATTCCATGTACCTAACTCCTGAAACTGATAAAGCATTACCCACATCGTTATCGCCGTTCCTGCATACGAGGTCAGCATCCCTACAATCCTCATAAAGAAGGCAAATCGGTATTGCAGCTGGGCCCTTATACCAGCAGCAACAAGCTTAAAATATAAATCAATATATCTCATGAATGTACTTATCCCCCTTGAACAACAACCTTCTGCGATGCTTTATTCCATACTAATCTTAAAAAGATATATGTAACGACCACCCAAAACAACTGAACCCCAATAGAAGTAAGGATTTGATATCCTGCAATCTCACCAATAAAGATCGCATTTGGTATGTAATAAATACCTTGAAAGGGCAAGTATGAGGCAAAGCTCGCGAGCCAACCTGGGAAAAACCACAATGGAATAACCGAACCAGATAGTAATGACATCGCAAAATAAAAGATATCCTCCACTCCGCCGGTTTCTACTAGAAAGAAAGTTAATAATCCAAAGGCCATTTCAATACAATAACGAATTAAAAACCCAATAAAAGCGGCAAATGAAAAAGCTAACCAGATAAGTGGATCGTTAGGTAATGAAAGGTCCATGAAGAAAAATAATATAATATACAAAGGTAATAGTGCAGTAATCATATAGAAAAACACACTGCCAAAGTCTGCGAATAAATAACGTAAAGGTACATCAAAAGGACGCATTAATTCTAATGAAATATCACCAGTACGCACTTTTTCTTGTATTTCCCAGAGAGGAGTCCCAGCCCCGTTTACACCTGAGAGAAATTGACTTACTACAATATATGTAAGCATTGCTTGAAAACTGACGCCACCAGCCTCTTCTCTACCCGCATATAACGCTGTCCAGATAGAACCCCACATTAAAAGAAAGATCACATTAGAACCGAGTCTAGACCAGACATCAAACCGGTACACAGCCGAACGAAGAAAAGACTTTTTGGCAAACGTCCAATACAATCGATAATTGAACATCTACTTCCCACCTGCTTCTTTAAAAATCACGTCATCTGCAAACATTTTAACATAATTTTACTAAGTCTCACCCCTTTTAGTTTGACAATTATTAAAATTGACAATAGAATAACATCTCTACCATTTTTAAGTATAAGGTTGGCAATTAATATAGAATGAATTAAAATGTAGTCTGACTTATTTTTATTAGAAGGAGACATCAACTGATGCGTAAATATAAATTATCGGATATGTTGACCTTCCTCATTCCGTCAATTCTAGGTATCTTATTCTTTATGATTCCTATTAGTATTGATGGGGAGGTAACAATTCCTATCGCTATATTATCCGGCTGGATACAGGATTTATTAAATGGATATATTCCACTTATTATGGTCGTTATTATTGTCCTTACTTTAGTAGGAACTTTGATTGCCAAGATATCTCCTGCTATATTCAAAAACTCACCCTTTTTAAATAACCTATTCAATGTCACATATGGATGGGTAATTGTCCGCTTTATCGGGGCTGTATTTGCTGTTCTAACATATCTCCAATGGGGAGTTGAAGCAGTTTGGTCTACAGCTACTGGTGGACTTTTATTATTTGATCTATTGCCCGTTTTATTTAGTGTATTTTTATTTGCCGGCTTACTTTTGCCGTTATTAGTCAATTTCGGTCTACTAGAGTTATTTGGTTCTTTACTTACCAAGGTAATGAGACCACTTTTCAAACTACCAGGTCGTTCAGCAGTCGACTGTGTTGCCTCTTGGATTGGAGATGGCACAATCGGAGTGCTTTTAACAAGTAAGCAGTACGAAGAAGGCTATTATACAAAAAAAGAAGCGGCTATTATCGGAACTACCTTTTCTGTTGTGTCTATCACTTTCAGTCTTGTTATTATTTCTCAAGTTGGTTTGGGGGATTACTTTATTCCTTTCTACTTAACCATACTAGCAACAGGGCTTATTGCAGCATTTATTATGCCTCGTATCCCACCACTTTCAAGAAAAGCGGATACTTATTATAAAGAGAAAGCAAATGAAGCCGATGAGGACATTCCTAAAGGCTATAATTCTTTTACTTGGGGTATTGATTCTGCGATTAATAGAGCAAAGAAAAATAAAGATGTTAAGGCTTTCTTCACCGATGGCTTTAAAAATATTTTAGATATGTGGATGGGTGTTGCACCGATTGTTATGGCCCTCGGCACACTCGCGTTAATTTTAGCTGAATATACGCCTATCTTCACTTGGATAGGAATTCCATTTATTCCTATTTTGGAGCTTTTAGGACTACCTGAAGCTGCTGCCGCATCTGAAACATTATTCGTTGGGTTTGCAGATATGTTTTTACCTTCTGTCATGGGGGCAGGAATTGAAAGTGAAATGACACGGTTTGTCATCGCTGCTCTATCCGTATCACAGCTCATTTATATGTCTGAAGTTGGCGGATTACTACTAGGTTCTAAAATTCCTGTATCTTTCTTTGATTTAGTACTCATTTTTATTCTGAGAACAGTTATTGCTTTACCAATTATTACTTTGGTTGCTCATTTTATTTTTTAACCCGTTATTCTTTCTCGGGAAATAAATTTTCGTCACCTGTCATTCCTAACAGGTGGCGTTTTTATATACATTGAATTGATTGAACCTTTGATAGATGTATAACTAAAAAGATCCATCGGTTACGATAAAACCTCCACCCATACAACGTTTGGCCCTTTATGAAGGTTGGACAAAACCAAAGTTGTTCTCCATTTTTAAGCGCCATACAGTGAATACGGTATAAGCCTTTCACACAAATTTGTTTCAAAATGAATTCAGGTTGTTCTTCAGGTAGATTTGGCATTTTTTTTGGCGGTTTATAAGAAGGGGGCGTTTGCTGGAATGTACCTATATCCATATTTTTTAACAGCTTCCCTTTCATACCTTTTGGTTCATGTACGTTAAAATGACTCATATTAATCACCTCATGCACATCTTATGTGAAAAATGACTATTTGGCCTCACACCTCTTTAGAAATTCACGATAATCCCTATGCAGAAAACAAAAAAATGCCTGCAGTAACATCTTCTGAGGCATTTGGTATTTTATTGAGCGATCTCGTATAATTCTGCACTTGTCATTTTAATGAGGTCTTGCAACGTTAATTCTATCTGAGTACCTAATTTACCCCCACTAACAATCATACTTTTCAAATCTTTTGCTGATGCATCGATAATGGTAGGATATTGTTTTTTCATACCAATTGGTGAACAGCCGCCACGAATATAGCCGGTTATCTTTTGAATATCTTTCACATGAATCATTTCAATTTTTTTCTCACCTGACGCCTTAGCTGCCTTTTTCATATCCAGTTCCTTATTGACTGGAATAACAAAGACATAGTTTTGCTTACTTGCACCCGCTGTCACTAATGTTTTAAAAACCGTTTGACCTGATTTCCCCGTTTTTTCTGCCACCGAAAGACCATCTATTTTTCCATCCGCGACATCATAAGTCATGATCTCATAGCTTACTTTCGACTGATCTAATAACCGCATCGCATTTGTTTTTCCTTTTGCCATTCATCTACATCTCCTAGAAATAACGAAAAAATATATTTATATTTGCTTATGTTCGATAAACTCTAGCTTCATATGGACGGAGTTTCATTTTCTTAGATAGCGATAGATCGCCTTGTGTTTGATAGTTCCATAATAATAGCTTTGCACTATCCCTGACAAGTTGGTGATTTAAATTTACAGTTACGCTACACTCAGACAGGTTTACTATAACCAGAAACCTCTGTTCTTCATCTTCTCTTGTATAAGCAAAAATCTGTTTATGATTTGGAAAAAGAAGATTATATTCACCCTCAATAAAAGTAGCGTGAGTTTTCCTTAAAGTGATCATATCTTTGTAAAATTGCAATACAGAATGATTTGAATTCTTTTGGAGGGTAACATTGATTTTTGTATAATTCTCATTTGTCTCCATCCATGGTTTGCCCTCCGTAAAACCTGCGTTTGAATCAGAGCTCCACTGCATAGGTGTACGGCTATTATCACGAGAAGAAGCCCAGATGAGTTTCATAATCTCTTTGTGTGACCAACCTTTCTGTTGTTTGTCCTTATATAAATGATGAGTGAGGATATCATAATAGGAGGACATCCCTTCGAAGTGCACATTCGTCATGCCTATTTCTTGGCCTTGATAAATAAAGGGGGTGCCTTTCATAAAGAAGTACATACATGCTAAGGCTGTGGCGCTTTCATACCAATAATCTTTATCATTTCCCCAAGTTGAAACAATTCTTGGCTTATCATGATTTTCGAGAAATAGAGCATTCCAACCATCTGAAGCTAGCGCGACTTGCCATTTTGTTAATACTTCTTTCAGAGCAATGATATCCAGGACTGGTTTTTCTTCTGCATCCCATAAACCAAGATGCTCAAATTGAAAAACCATATCCATTTTTCCTTGATCTTTACCAACCCAAAGAAGAGACTCCTCTGCACTAACCCCATTTGCCTCCCCAACCGTAACGACAGGGTACTTCCCATACGTTTCTTTTTTTAATTCTAAAAGCCAATCATGGATTCCAGGTTGATTCATATGCTTCGAGAAGGAAGGAACATATGTCTCTTTATTAGTTGGAGGGATGTCTGGTAATCCCGGGCTTTTCTTGATATGACTAATCGCATCAATTCTAAAGCCGTCTACTCCTTTTTCTAGCCACCAATTGACTGTATCGTATAGTGCATGACGCACCGCTTGATTTTCCCAGTTTAAATCTGGTTGTTTTTTTGAGAATATATGCAAATAATATTCATCTGTTTTTTCATCAAACGTCCATGCAGAACCACCAAATATACTGGCCCAGTTATTCGGCTCTTGCCCATCTTTTCCTTTTCTCCAAATATACCAATCTCGTTTTTTCGATTCCTTGCTAGCTTTCGACTCTATAAACCATGCATGCTCATCACTTGTATGGTTTAGAACAAGATCAATAATTAGTCGCATACCTCTTTGATGCACTTCTTCTAATAATTGATCAAAGTCATTCATTGTCCCGTATTCAGCTAGTATTTCTTGATAATTTGAAATGTCATAGCCGTTGTCATCGTTAGGAGACTGATACATCGGACAAATCCAAATCAAATCAATCCCAAGTTCTTTTAAATATGATAAACGTTGAATAATGCCTTGAATATCCCCAATGCCGTCCCCATTTGAATCTTGAAAGCTTCGCGGATAGATTTGATAGGCAATTGCGTTTTTCCACCAAGTCACATCCCATTCCTCACCTTCTACTAACGATAAATTAATGATTTATGAATCCATATGGCCGCCTGAGAGCCTTCACCCATAGCAATTGTCACTTGTTCTGAATGAGCCACAACATCACCCGCAGCCCAAACATGAGGGACATTCGTCATTTTCGAGCGCCCATCCGTTATAATATGCTGATTACCTAAACGTTCTACACCTAATTTTGCTGCTAAGTCTGATTTTACCTGATTCCCTCCATAAGCAATAAAACCCCTCTCACCTTCTACCACCTGCCCAGATTCCAATCGAACCCCCCGAAACGATGAGTCCTCTGCCAATACTTCCGCTATTTTTTCTTCAATCACTTCTATTCCTAATTTCTCTAACTGTTGATAAGTTTGTGGATAAACTTCTTTTTTCTCATCATTAACGAATATTATTGAATTCGTCCAATAAGCAAGCGTCAATGCCATATTAGCACCCGTGTTCCCAGAACCCATCACAACCGTTGTTTTATCCTTCACCTCATACCCATCACAGTCTGGACACACGTACACAGTCAAACCTAGACATGGGCCGAGCGATTCATAAGGGGGAATATGGTCCATTATTCCTGTGGCAAGTAATAACCGCATGCCTCTATATTGCTTATTACTTCTTGTGTAAATAATGAACTCCTCTTCCTCGTATACAATGTCTACCACTCGTTCATCTTGATAATGAACACCATATTGTTCTCCATGCGCTCTCCCGATTTCCCTAAGATAAGGGCCGCTTACGCCATTAGGATAACCTAATATATTATGATAACTTTGACAGATTGACGATCGACCTTGATTATCATCAAGCACTAACACCCGGTGTTTATAACGACCTAATTGAATCGCTGCCTGTAACCCTGCGATTCCACCACCAATAATGATGCATTCGTATTTCATACTCCTCATCCCTCCTCATTTTCATCTTCGTATTGTTTCCAAACGGATGAAAAAAAATGAAAAAGGGCAACAAAAACTTATTATCCACAATAAACACATTAACTTGTGGATAAACCATATATATACACAGGGTTATACACATACGAACAAACGCTTGGTTTAATAGCTTTTCTCCGTGATATAAATAACTTCTTCCTTTGAATCCATTTCACCTTTTTAAGTTATCCACTTTTTATTGTGGACAACTGTTGATAAGTGCTAATATTCTTTAAATTCTTTTCAAGTGACTTGATTTTTAACTTTTTAGTTACTCAGACTTGCGGCACACTCCTTTTTACTTTGTTTATTTCTGGAGGAGCTCTTCTTTTAGTCGCGGTTCTTCCTTTTTCGCTACTTATTTCTTGAGGAGCTCTCTTTTTAGTCGCGATTCTCCCTTTTTCCCTACTTATTTCTTGGGGAGCTCTTCTTTTAGTCGCGATTCTTCCTTTTTCCCTACTTATTTCTTGGGGAGCTCTTCTTTTAGTCGCGATTCTCCCCTTTTCGCTACTTATTTCTTGGAAAACTCTCTTTTTAGTCGCGATTCTCCCCTTTTCGCTACTTATTTCTTGGAAAACTCTCTTTTTAGTCGCGATTCTCCCCTTTTCGCTACTTATTTCTTGGAAGGCTCTCTTTTTAGTCGCGATTCTTCCTTTTTCCCTACTTATTTCTTAGGAAGCTCTCTTTTTAGTCGCGATTCTTCCTTTTTCCCTACTTATTTCTTAGGAAGCTCTCTTTTTAGTCGCGATTCTTCCTTTTTCCCTACTCATTTCTTGAGGAGCTCTCTTTTTAGTCGCGATTCTTCCTTTTTCCCTACTTATTTCTTGGGGAGCTCTTCTTTTAGTCGCGATTCTCTCCTTTTCGCTACTTATTTCTTGGAAAGCTCTCTTTTTAGTCGCGATTCTCTCTCTCTTGTTCCCTAATTAAAGACATATCTTCACAGGCCCGCCCAACATGGGTTCAAAAATAACAAAAAGGTTGCCCACCCACGTCGGCAACCTTCCTGCTATTTATTCATATGTGACAAAAAACCACCTAATAAATCATCAATATCTTCTTCGGCTTCTTCCTTATGTGGTTCTGGTTCGTTTTTCTTCGCTTGATTCCAATCGAAACTATCTAGTTCATCTTCAAACGTCGCATCGTCAGCAGGTTCTTCCGCAGCAGCAGTTTCCTGCCATTCATCAACAGGGGTAACTCCTGATTCTTCTTGCAAATATAATGCTTCATCGATATTAGCTGAGCCACTATTTAAAGAGGCTAATAATGCTGTAGCTCTGAGTGGGTCGGAAATAAGCTGGTACACAATACTTCCGAGTAGTGCCTCAGAATGCTCATGTTTTAGCCAATCCTTTTGAACCTTTGTTAAGTGTTTCGGAAGTGGAATCGTAATAGCTTCTCTCTCATTACTCTTATTTTGATTGACTCCCGCAAGGACAATTTCTGCAACCTTACTAGAAAAATTTCTTCTCTCTGTTGTTTTTAACCTTTGTAGCTCTTTTAGTAAATAATCTGGTGTATCAGATGGTATTCGGAATGAAATTGACTGACCCCTTTTCAATTCCGAAGAAGCTGGTTTTTTCATCAAAACTCACCTAGTTTGATTTAACAGGTTTCTTATCCTGCTTATCTTTATTTGTTCTTCTTGCATAATCTGCAACCAATTTATAATAGGCATTCGCCATCATCCAAATGCTTTCTTTTTCATCTTCAAAAAAGTCGATGTTAAAGCCATCTAAATTATTATTCAATGTCTTGAGGTAATCTTTTAGGACGATGGAGCCTCCACCAACAAAATAGCATATCTCGGTTTGCGAATTTTTTTGCCATACGTTTCTTAATAAACGGTATTGCTTCTTCGCTAAGTCTAAAAGAATGCGATCTGTAATGTCATGAACGCTTGTGCGGCTACCTTTAACCATAATATGGTTGCGATTGTTTTTTCTTGTAATAATCTCTACGACATCGCGGCGGCTATCAAGCTCTATACCATGTTTTGATCTTATTTCTTCTCTAATCGCTTCTAAAGATTCAGACACACCTAAATTAAAGCCTTGAGCTTTATCATCATCCACATTTCGATCTTTAATAACTGCGATATCTGTTGATAAACCACCAATATCCTGAATAAGTATGCGTTTATCTATTAAGTCTTTATTAATAATATTTAATTGATTGTCCATCACCAAATTAATGAATGCAGCAAAGCCTTCAGGATAAACTTTAACATCATCAAATTTAATATTAACCTTTATCCCTTGATATTTAGGCGTAATTAAAAATTCAACTTGATGAACAGACCCCATTAATTTAGAACGATAACCTGAATCTTTACCTTCTTTAGCTTCTCTCAATGGAAGGCCTGTACCTAATAAATAATTCGCATCCACCACATTACCAGATCTCTTAAATGTAGCTCCTTTTTCTTCGTTAACTGCATCCAATGCCAATGCTGTAAATAACATGACCAATGTTTGATCTTCTTCAGATTTACTACTGCCTGGATCAAGCTCTGACGCGTTATCACTTTTGGTTGCTAAATGCCCAACACGATAGATTGCATTATTCTCTTTCAAAGCAGGGGAGTGGACACGAATATGTATGCCATCTAGCGGATCCTTACTATTTAGCTCTTCAATTCCAATGACTGGTCTATCCTCAATATCTCTTGCTACGACATTCGGTAAATTAAGCTCGTTCTCTACCTTACCAAAAATAGCTTTAAGCGAATCATTACCAACATCGACAGCCGCAATTCTTGTATTCGTCATCTCTTATCCAACCCTTTCATTCTCATAAATTTGAGTTAATAGTTTAAGAGTAATAGAGAATGAAGTAATAAGCAATGAAACAGGGTGAAAAGTTACCAAATCGTAAAAACGTAAACAAACAGCAAAATTACGCATACTTGTATACTTTAATGTTTACAAGAATACACAACAAGCATACATGTTGATATAACAAGATGTATACACTTTTGCACACTTGTACACATATGAAAAATCGAATGTAAACAATAACGTAAACTTGCACACTTATTTCGTTTACATGTATTCAATTACAGAATACATGTAAACACAAACCTTCCTACCTCCTATTTGTTTATAAAAAATATTAAAGGGAACGATACTTTCATGCCCTTAGGGAGGTCTATTGAAAGTGAATAAATGAAAGTATGAGAATCATTTAAGCAGAAAATACTATCAATGGTTTATAGTTCCCACTTGAGGGTCTTCAGAATTTACATATAATTACCAAAATTTGCTGAAATGTAATTAACATGATTAGACTTTTTGATAAAGTCCACCTATTATACTTCTCCCTAAAACATTATTATTTTATTATCCGAATAATCTTAATATAATTTTTTCAAAAAGGATCATTCCCATTAAATCAATATTTATACGTTCACATGGCTAAAATATACTTATCTTTGATTTGACAAAAATCTGAAAAACATTATTATAGTATAAGTAAAAAAAGGAGGAAGTTATATGTCTGACGACAAACAACGTATTGTCGATAGTGTGCCTCAGAAGGGATTTTTTGGACACCCTAAAGGTTTATTCACACTATTTTTCACTGAATTTTGGGAGCGCTTTTCCTACTATGGAATGAGAGCCATCCTTGTTTACTACATGTATTATGAAGTTTCACAAGGCGGTTTAGGTCTTAGTCAAACAACGGCTTTATCTATAATGTCTATATATGGTTCACTTGTTTACATGTCTGGAATCATTGGCGGTTGGTTCGCTGACAGAATATTTGGTACTTCTAAAGCTATTTTCTATGGCGGAATCCTTATTATGCTTGGACATATCGCATTGGCTATTCCTGGAAGCGTTGCCATGTTCTTTGTATCCATGGTATTAATTGTCTTGGGAACTGGTTTATTAAAGCCTAATGTATCAAGTGTTGTAGGTGATATATATAGCGAAAATGATAGTCGCCGTGATGCAGGGTTCAGTATTTTCTATATGGGAATTAACCTTGGTGGTTTCCTTTCTCCTCTAATCGTTGGTTCACTAATGGATACAAGTTTCCATCTTGGATTTGGTGTGGCTGCGGTTGGTATGTTTGTTGGATTAGTCACTTTCCAAGTAACTAAGAAAAAATATTTAGGTCTAGCAGGTACTCAGGTACCTAACCCATTAGCACCAAATGAAAAGAAACGAGTATTTACACAAATAGGATTAGGTATCCTTATTGTTGCTATTCTAGTTGCTGTAGGTATTCCTACTGGATATTTAACATTTGAAAGTCTTGTCTTTATTGTCGGAATTTTAGGAGTAGGAATTCCAATTATATACTTTACTGTTATGTACAGAAGTAAGAAAACGACAGATGTGGAACGCTCAAGATTAATTGCCTATATACCTTTGTTCATTGCAGCAGTTATGTTTTGGGCAATTCAAGAGCAAGGTTCCACAATCTTAGCCAGTTATGCAGACAATCGTACGGATTTAGAATTTATGGGAATTACTATTTCCCCAGCATGGTTCCAATCTCTTAATCCTTTATTCATTATTGTATTGGCACCAATGTTTGCTTGGTTATGGGTGAAGCTTGGTGATCGTCAACCTACGATTCCACAAAAGTTCTCTCTCGGATTACTATTTGCAGGTCTTTCTTTTATCGTTATTCTTGTACCTGGATATTTCGCTGCAGACGGTGCATTAGTAAGCCCACTTTGGTTAGTATTAAGTTATTTTATTGTTGTACTTGGTGAACTTTGTTTATCACCAGTTGGTTTATCAGCAACGACAAAACTAGCTCCAACTGCATTCTCTGCACAAACAATGAGCCTTTGGTTCTTAGCAAGTGCAGCAGCTCAGGCCATCAATGCACAAGTGGTTAGATTTTATTCAGCTGAAACAGAAGTACTTTATTTCGGTATTATTGGTGGTTTATCCATTGTCCTTTCACTCGTTCTTTTCTTGGTTGCACCAAAAATCCAGAAAAAAATGCGAGGAATTAAATAAATCCATAGAAAAAGATGAACCTATACGACGGTTCATCTTTTTCTTTCGCTTAAACCTCTACTTCTGTACCAATTCCCTGTATTTTGGCTTTATCATATACAGCTGCTGCAGCTGCTAAGTCAAAATAAGCAGCTCCAACAGATTTGAAGAAAGTAATTTCTTCCTCTGATTCTCTTCCCTTAATGGTATGTGCTGCTAATTCTGTAAGCTCTCCATGTAGCTCATTAAATTGCCAATCACCTTTATTATTAGGAATAATAAAGTCACCAGCTTCTTCTTTTACACCTTCTATCGTATCAGCAACCACTTTACTCGCTCGTTTTAATGTTTCAACGTCCACTTCTTGCATATTAGGTAAATAAGATCCAATGCCATTGATATGTGTGCCTTGCTGCAAACTAGCTCCTTTGAATATTGGTTCCACTGCTCGTGTACTACAATTGACAATATCAGACCGTTTCACAGCATCATCAGGATCTGCTACCACTTCCACTTTCCCTTTATAATTTGGCAGGATCTCTCTCATTCGGTTATAAAAGTTCTCCGCTCTTTCCCTTGTACGGTTATATAAATATATATGATCAATATTTCTGACTTCGCATACAGCTTGTAGTTGCTCCTCTGCCATTGCACCACAACCAAGCACGGCAACAGATTTTGCGTCTTTTTTTGCTAAGTATTTTGTTGCGACGCCACTAAGCGCTCCCGTTCTTAATCTAGTTAAATAAGATGCATTCAGACAAGCCACGTGTGTACCGTTTTCTGTATCTGATAACAAGATGACACCTTGGGTTGTTTTTAACCCTTCTTTAGGGTTCTCAGGAAAGATTGTGACTATTTTTACTGCAGCTTTCTTCATTGTCTCCATTGCACTAGGCATATATAATGCCGATGCTTTTTTTGAAGGAATATCTAAAACAGTTCTTTGTGGACTCGCGATTTTACCTTGATGATGAGCAACAAGTGCTGCTTCCATATCCTCAATCGCATCTTTCATTACATATAATGTTTTAATTTCTTTCTCTGATAAAACAAGCATAAAAACATCTCCCTTACAACTATTGACCACATCTCATAAAGCCCGATACGATGACGTACCGAGCTTTTAAATTAACAATCTACTACATGGCTACATCTTGATCTAATTCTTGTTTACTTTTTTCACGTACAGCAATCATGGCAATGAGAGAAATCGCAGCACATAATATAATATATAATGCCACCGGTACATAGGAACCATTAAAGTAGGCAAGTAATGCAGTAGCGATTAATGGCGCGGTTCCACCTGCTACCGCAGCACCAATTTGATAACCTAATGTAATACCCGTATAACGAACATTTGATTTAAAAATTTCTGAGAACATTGTTCCTAAGACCGCTGTAATCGGTGCCCAGACAATCCCTAATCCTAAGACAGTTGCAATGACAAGCCAAGTAACCGTTCCTTGCTGTAACATCCAAAAATAAGGGAAAGCAAAAACAGCCATTGCTATTGTACCACCAATATAGAGTTTCTTCCTACCGATCTTATCAGAAAGACTCCCCATGATAGGAATAAGAATAGTTGTTACAATGGTTCCTACTGTCACAGCATTTAGGGTCGCTGTTCTTGAAAAGCCTAATTCGCTCGTTGCATATGAAACGATAAACGTACCGAAAATATAAAACGGCGCGGTTTCTACTACTTTTGCTCCTACTGAAATGAGTACTTCTCTCCAAGAGGTTTTAAATGTTTCAACGATTGGTATTTTAGCAATCTCTCCACTTTCTTGTGCCTTTTTAAACGATGGTGTTTCATCGATTCCTTTACGGATCCAAAGACCAAAGAAGACGAGTAATGCACTCATGATAAACGGAACACGCCAACCCCATGATAGAAACTGCTCTTCAGGTAATAATGTCATAATAGACAGCGCAATAGTTCCAAGAAGCATACCGATAGTTACCCCCATTTGTGGGACACTACCGAATAATCCACGTTTTTCCTTTGGGGCATATTCTACAGCTAATAAAACAGCTCCACCCCACTCTCCTCCGAGTCCAATTCCTTGGATAAGACGAAGAATAATCAGCAGAATAGGTGCCATGACACCAATGGTTTCATACGTTGGTAAGAAGCCCATTAATACAGTAGATCCACCCATAATGGTTAATGTTAATACTAATGTTTTCTTTCTCCCTACCCTATCACCAATATGGCTGAAGATTACTCCACCTAGTGGTCGAATAAAGAATGCTAACGCAAATGAAGCATATGCCAACATTAAGCCGACTGTTGGGTCATCACTATGGAAGAAATATTCATTAAATACAAGAGCAGCAACCGTACCATAGAGAAAATAATCAAACCATTCAATCGAGCTTCCAACAAGGCTAGCAATTAATACTTTTCTATTCTGAGCTTTACTCATTCTAGCACCTCCCTATAATTATAAGAAATATCAAAATATTGTATTTTCAATATAATAGTATATTTATACAAAAAAATCTATAGTTTTCTAAAAAAAGTTCTTTTAACTTATTTAATTGGTTCATAATAGACTGAATGCACAAGAAGCTATGCTAGTAAAAGATTTTCTCACCAAATCACTTTATAAGAATAATAATTAATAGATACTTCTTATTATCTGCACTAAATCCTGCATTACTGGACATAATAGAGGTATATAACTTTGATTTCCTACAGCACTTTCTTTTTCTCTGCCCTTATGATATTTATGTTATAGAGCTGTTATCAGTATTGGAGTGACTTTTGTGATCGAAAAGAAAAAAGCTTTACCTATTTTGTTTGCTGTTATGTTTCTCGTTATGTCCGGATTTGGTGTCATTATTCCGGTTATACCATTCTATGCAGAAGAAATTGGGGCAACCCCTTCGCAATTAGGTTTATTAATGGCCGTTTATTCACTTATGCAATTTATCTTCGCACCATTATGGGGACGTGTGTCTGATCGTTATGGCAGGAAACCAGTCATGCTCATCGGCATATTAGGTCTCTCACTTTCGTTCTTCTTAATGGCTTTATCTAGTGAATTATGGATGTTATTTGTCGCACGCATCATTGGAGGAACGCTGTCTGCAGCAAATATGCCAACAGCGATGGCTTATGTTGCTGATATCACGACAGAGGAAGACCGTGCAAAAGGCATGGGGATGATTGGCGCTGCAACAGGTTTAGGCTTTATATTTGGCCCAGCAATAGGTGGGGTATTTTCCCAAGCAAGTTTAAGTACACCCTTTTATGTAGCAGGAACTCTCTCGCTAATTACGAGTCTTTTCGTCCTTTTTGTTTTAAAAGAATCGTTACCTGCAACAGGTACAGGCGAAGGTAGAGAGCGTCCTTCATTTTGGGAAGCGTTTAAAGGCACGACCTCCATTTTATTTATCTTGAATCTGTGTGTATCTCTGTCTCTTGCAGGATTAGAGGCTACCTTTGCTTATTTTGCTTTTCAAAAAGCAGGGCTACAGCCAACAGAACTAGGTATCATTTTTATGATAATGGGCTTCGGTTCTGCTCTTGTTCAAGGCGGGTTAGTCGGGAGGCTCTCTAAGAAATATGGAGAAGGAGCAGTCATTCAAGGGGGCATAATCGTCAGTGTGATTGGTATGGGGCTTATTTTAACATTAGATACCTTCTTAACCGCGGCAATCTTCCTTACAATTTTCGGAATGGGCAATGGCGCGATAAGACCTGCAGTGTCAAGTCTATTAACAAAATCAGCAAAAGGAGCGCATGGCAATATAACAGGGCTTTTATCCTCTTTTGATTCCTTAGGAAGAATACTTGGTCCTCCTCTCGGCGGGTTATTATTTACTGTTTCGATTGGATTTCCTTATATTTCAGGAATGATTCTTTCCGTTTGTGCATTATTATTATTTCAAGTTTACCGTATGAAAGCACCAGGTAAAAAAAGCTTTGAAGCTTAAAAAAGGCTGTCTATGTAAGGCAGCCTTTTAATGTTGACTTGGGAAATAGTGTTTTTTAAGCTGTGTCGACGCAAGTTCTAATAGTATCGCAACAAGGAGAATACAATAGGTGATAAAACCAACTTCTCTTAAATCAAAGTAGAATCCCGATGCCATAAAGAGTTCAAAGCCAATGCCACCTGCCCCTGCGGCCGCCCCCATTGCAACAGCAACTGAAAAATTGATTTCAAAACGAAGAAATGTCCATGATAAAAGATAAGTCATTGTAGATGGTAAAACTGCATGAACGATAGTTTGCCACCAGCCAGCACCTGTCGACCGTAACGCTTCAAGCACCCCTTTATCCACTTCCTCAAATGATTCGGAGAAAGCTTTTACCAAATAGGCTACGGAATGGAACAGCATGCCTAGAACAGCTGCCGTACTCCCTAATCCAGCTGCAATAGCAAAAATCAAAACCCATAAAACCGTTGGAACTGCTCGTATGAACGCGACATACGTTTTAATCACTTTAGCTATACCTTGATTTGATAAGTTTTCCGCTGATAATAATGCAAGGAAAAAGGCAATTACGGCTCCAATTACTGTCGATAGAACGGCTAATGCTAATGTAACACCAACTTGATACAACGCTTCACCCCAAGAAAAGTGAGTTAAAGCTGGCGTAAGGAACATTGTCTGTAAATTCGTCATTGTCTCCTTTAATGCGGAAGTTAACTGAAAGCCGGTATAGTCAAAAAAAAGGAAGGCAGCAACAGTTACAATGCCGAGGCTCCATAGAATCGCCTTTAATGTATAGTCAACCTTATTGCCTATTTTTATATTAATTCGACCCGTTTTATCTCGCTTTATATAGGCTATTCCCATTATAAGATCACCTTCCTGATACGGTTCGATGTGAGTTCTATGGCGATGACTGTAAGGATAATTAATAATGTCACCAGCGCAACCGCTTCATAATTTAAGGTCTTATAATACAGGTCAAATGTATAGCCGATACCTGTACCTGTCAAAATGCCAACCAAAGTTGCGCTTCTTATATTCGTTTCGATCATAAACAACATCCAACTCAACATTTGTGGTAATGCCTGTGGAATAACAGCTTTAGAGATGACTTGAAAATATGTGGCCCCCGTCGCCGTTAAGGCTTCAAAAGGCTTTAAGCCCACTTCATCAATCGTTTCCATAAACGCTCTCGTCAAAAAGCCAACTGTACCAACAAATAGAGCAAGAAATCCGGTTAGTGAGTTTTGTCCAAATGAGAGTAGAAGAATTAACGCCCATGCTACGACAGGGATATTTCTCGCGACAGAAGCTATCCCTCTAGATAAACCCGCCATTAATCCATTACGCCTCGTCGTTGTTGAACCTGATATTCCGAGGAAGAAAGAAATGAATGCCGCTATCGTTGTCGCAGCTACTGACATGAGAATGGTTTCTACCAATTTCAACATAATGTCAGGAAACTCACGCCAAGTATCCGCCGTAATCCATAAATTTTCAACCATCCATAGACCAGCTGTTGGAATAGCTAACAAGCTTTGATAAAAGTCAAATTGGACCATCTCAATCGATAACCATGTGAAGCAACAAACGATAATCAGCAAGAAGAGATGTTGCCATTTTCTACTTAATCGTTTTTGATCTGTTAACATATTCGCCTTCCTCATACCGTTATAAGCTCTCTTGTATCCATACCATAGACTTCTCCAATATGATGAGTGTCTAATTGTCTATTTGGCCCATTAAAAACTAAATGTCCTTTATTTAAACCGATAATTCTATGCGAATAGGATTGGGCTACCTCGACTTGATGGAGGTTAACGATACAAGTGATACCCATTTCTTCGGTAATAGACTTCAGATAATCCATAATAACCTTGGAAGAATGAGGATCTAATGACGCAATCGGTTCGTCACATAAGATGAGCTTCGGATCTTGGATAAGTGCGCGGCAAATTCCTACTCTTTG
Organism: Cytobacillus kochii; assembly: GCF_020171845.1. GTDB lineage: Bacteria > Bacillota > Bacilli > Bacillales > Cytobacillaceae > Cytobacillus > Cytobacillus kochii. The sequence continues at coordinate 284,062 of NZ_JAIVAM010000005.1, forward strand.
CTGTTGTCCTCCACTTAGTTGGTCACAGCGTTTATAAGCATGTTCAGCGATGCCCAGCTTCTCTAGGAGATAGAAAGCTCTTTCTTTTTCTTCTTCACTAAAAATACCGAACATTCCTTGTAAAGTTGACTTATATCCGAAGCGCCCATGAAGTACATTTTCGATAACTGTTAAACGTGGGACAAGATTATAATGTTGAAAGATCATCCCGATATTGGCTCTTTCTTTTCTCAATGACTTTCTGCCAAGTGTAAGAATGTTTTCCCCATTAAAAAGGATTTCGCCACTATCCGCTTCCACTAAGCGATTGATGCATCGCAATAAGGTTGATTTTCCGGCTCCTGATGGACCAATAACCGATAAAAATTCACCTGTTTCAACAGTAAAATCGATATTTGTTAGTACACGGTGATCTTGATAGGATTTATTTAGTCCCCTTATTTCTAATAATGCCAAAGGATTTCGCCTCCTCATAGATTACTTAGATAGCTCTCTTATCGGGTTAAACCATTCATCATCCACTGGCGCTAATCTTTCTTCACCAGATTTAAAGAATAAAGCCGATTGATCTGAACCCTCAGGAACAAAGATTTTCTCATTATTTGCTACTTCGTCACTCGATAAGTAGTCTTGTAGCTTTTTAAAACCATCCTCCCCTAAAAGGTCGATATTGCCAACAAAAGGTGCATTTAAAACCGGTGTGACACTAATGAGCACAAATTCTTTACCCTTTACAAGACTAAATGGCTCAGCTGCATTATCTTTTACGCGATAAATCGAACCCGGACGATTCGCTTCGCCTTCCACAAGCTCAACATAATTTTCTACACATGTATCACAAAAAGCTGCTACATCAGCACTTCCCTTTAACAAATTAACCGCAGACCCTTGATGTGAATTGCCGAATAATACCTGAGAGAATAATGGACCACCTTCCATTAAATCTTCTTCTGTTAAACTTTTATCGCTAAAATGGGCAATCAAATCAGAGGCAGGTACTTTAAATCCTGATGTGGAACTATTTGATACAAATGACATTTTTTTATCAGCAATTGTATCTAAAGAAAATTCCCCATTTTCTTTATAGTTATTTACATCATCAACATTGACAGCTAACCAGCTATGATAAACGGCATCGTCTAACGTGCCTGATTCTCCTGTTGAAACAACTAATGGTTCAATAGCGTCATTACGCTCTTTCGCTTCTATATAACCTTGTGCACCCATAAAAGCGAGCTCCGCATTGTTATTTACCATTGTCTCAATAGAAATCGCATAATCCGTTGTTAAATGGTGCTTCACTTCACGACCTGTTGCATCAGCAATTACCTCACCAATGTCATCTCTTGATGATTTCATATCTGATCCTGATTCACTTGGATACCAAACAATATCGACAACATCATCACTTGCAGAAGCCTCGCTATTTCCTTCTTCTGAGCAAGCACCAAGTAACAAAGTCAATAATACAAGCAGCAACCAACCATATGATTTTTTACCCATTTTCATTCACTCCCTTTATTTACGATTTAACTTATTTCACTTTAATTTAAGCATAATAATCTACACAAAAGACTGAATTTACTGTCTTTTTACACGAAATATACCGGCTTTCACTAATCATTTACAAACCAAATAATCAGTTAACAATCGGTTTAGAGGCGACTCATAGTCCCCCATACGGACTGATGAACCAAATGCACCGTGATAATCTGAACCACCTGTCATAAGAAGACCATACCTTGCCATAAGGATATCAATTCTTTGGTGATCCGCTTCACTATGATCAGGATGATTACGCTCAACACCATCCAATCCAATCTGACTATCTACAAGCTCTTCAATCAGATCATAGGAATCAAGTTGACCAGGATGGGCAATTACAGCAAATCCACCATCTGCTTTAATCGCTCGAATGGCATCATATACGTCCACATAAGCAATATCCCCAGCAGCTACTCCCCCTCCTTTAAACAGTGAACGATACAACTTTTTATATGCTTCTGAGTCGTAAGGTTCTGACGTAATGGCCGCCATAATATGTTGCTTATAAATCGTCTCACTTGGTGAGGCGATTTGCGATATTGCTTTTATAGACAAATGGATGCCTTGCTGTTGAATTTGCCCAATTTGCCAAATGGAATGGGCTTGTCTCCGCTTAAGCACTTCATTACATAATGCTAAAATATGCCCTTTGTTAGCATCATAATGGTAGCCTAGTACGTGTACTTTTCGGTTTCTTTTGAAATCAAATGTGGAAATTTCAATCCCAGGAATAAGCTGAATCTGATATGTTTCGGCCCATTTCAAGGCTTCCCCTTGCCCTTTTACCGTATCATGGTCAACGATGCTAATATGTGTGATACCGGCCGCTGCAGCTTTTTCCATAACCACTTGAATGGAATCTGCGCCATCTGAAAAATCGCTATGAACATGTAAATCCGCCTTCCTCATAACGCCGCTCCTGCCCTTTTGAACGATTGCTGGCTCATTTCAAAAATATGATCACATAATTCATCCATAAATTCGATATCATGGAAAACCCCTAGCAATGTTGTCCCACTTTCCTTTAACTTTTGAATCACTTCTTTCACCTTTTGTTTGGACTGTTGATCAAGACTTGCTGTTGGCTCATCTAACAGGAGTAGCCTTGGCTTTTTAACGGCTGCGATGGCGATGTTTAACCTTAACTTTTCCCCACCTGAAAACGTATTAGGGTACGTATCCCATAGTTTGCGATCAAGTTCAAAATGAGAAAGCACTTCCTCTGCTTCTTTTTGTGCTTCTAATAATGACCGCCCCGTCTCCAAAACAGATTGCTCTACTAATTCGCGGGCGGTTGTTCGTGGCATGACATTTAAAAATTGTGACACATACCCAATTTCATATTTTCGTAAATAGATGATCTCCCTTTCTGACGCTTTTTGCAGATCAATCCATCCATATTTCTCTGAGTCAAAATAAATCCGCCCCGCTTCAGGTAAATATGTGCGATAAATACTTTTTAAGATCGTTGATTTCCCACTGCCACTTTTGCCCGTGATCCCGATAAATTCACCTTGGTTCATTGAGAAGTTCAACTGTTGCACAGCATGAATCGTCTGACCTAAATGCACAATTTGAAAATTCTTCTCCAGACCTTCAATTTTTAAGAATGTCATCGTATTACCTCCTCCATCGCCGGGTTTTTTCGGTAATTCGTTGTCGTTATCACAACACCATTAACCATTGTTAATGTTACAGTTGGAAAACCATCATCCAATTTCTCAATGATGAGTAAATCCGCTTTATAGCCAGGTTTGATAGAACCAATTTCATGATCAAGGTTTACTGCCTTCGCTGGCTTTGAAGTGACCATTTGGAACATATCTAGGAGGTTCTGATCATACTTATCATGGAGCGTAAAGATAGAATGGAGTAAGGCCGATGGATAATAATCACTACATAAAATATCTGCACATTGATGGCGAATCGCTTCTGCTGCAGATAAATTGCCTGAGTGCGAGCCGCCTAAAAGGATATTGGGCGCCCCAACGATTGTATATAGACCGCTCTGCTTCGCCTTTTTAGCAACCTCTAATGTAATTGGAAATTCACTGATTGTGGTCCCAATGGATTGGACGAGGTCAATCTTACCTTTATGGTCATCATCATGTGAAGCAACGCTAACCCCTTGCCCTATCGCTATTTCAGCAATCTCTTTCATCATGTCAATCGTCATCACTTTTGAAGATAGGCGGTCTTGGATAATACGATTTAACTCCTGTTCAGTTAAATCACGATAACCACGCATCGTTTCACGAAAAACTTCTAAATTGCGATACTGACCTTGACCTGGTGTATGATCCATAAAAGATAGCAGGTGAATTTTACCTGAACGGAGGTTCTCTATTAAACGGTCGACACCTTCCAGATTATCTATTTCAAAACGAGCATGTAGGCGATGGCGAATAAGATGTTGCTGCTCGGATGTTTCCGTAATCGCTTCGACTAATTTCTGTACATTTTCTGGTAAGCGCATCGGCTTATGGGTGAAAATATCCTCCCGGTAGAAAGAAAGTGAATGAAACATCGTTGTAATCCCGTGTCCAATGAGGATCTTTTCTGCTTCACGCAGGCCCATTTGGACATTCATCATACTTGTCGGTCGCGGCGAGATGATAGATTCAATATAATCAGAGTGAATATCTATAAATCCTGGAGAAATATAACCCCCGTTTGCATCTATTCTTTCAACATTGGTAAATGAAGTGAGTTCATCTTCTTTTACAATCGCCTTGATCCGTTCTTCTTCTACTAATACTGCATGTTTTTCTAGCATTCTATCTTCAAGTACAATCACACCGTTATGAATAATATACATATGCACCCTCCTCTTTTATAGCAACGAATAAACAAGCTGTTGTGTGTAAGCGTCTTGAGGATCTTCAAGGATTTGATCTGTTAGCCCTTTTTCGATTACTTCCCCATTTAACATCACCATTGTGCGGTCAGCTAGCATACGAATAACGGCTAAGTCATGCGATACCACAATCATGCTGATACCCATCTCACGTTGAATCGTTTTAATTAAATCAAGGACACTGGCTTGCACAGATAAGTCTAACCCGGTCGTTACTTCATCTAAGAAAAGAATAGGAGGATAGTTAGAAAGGGCTTTTGCAATCTGCACACGCTGCTGCATTCCCCCTGAGAACCGCTTGGGTTCTTCTTTCATTCTAAAAAGGGGAAGATGGACTTTGTCGAGCAATTCCGTTCCGACACGCTCCATTTCACCGACATGGCGATTGCCTGCTGCAATGAGTTTCTCAGCGATATTTCCAATAGAGGAAAAGTTCATCTTCAACCCTTTTGCTGGATTTTGATAAACCATTCCGAGGATATGGTTGCGCACATATCTTTTTTGCTGATTAGAAAGAGCAAAAATGTTTTTCTCCTTAAAATCTTCATGGTTGATAAACATTTCCCCACCTGTCGCAGTCTCATCAAAATATAAACATTGCATAAGCGTAGATTTCCCACTCCCACTTTCGCCAACAATCCCTAATATTTCCCCGGGAAATAATTCAAACGAGATATTTCGACAGGCATACACTGTCCCACAATAAGGGCAAAAATTCTTTTCTAACTGTCTCGTATCTTGATGCTGACAATGACTACAGCTTCTTCCAAACACTTTTTCTAATCGCTGGACTTGTAAGATAGGTTCATCACGCATAGCTTATATCCCCTTTTCCTTGAATCGCCCCATTTACTTGTGCTAAACAATGGTGAGAATCATTACATTGGTAATACACCTTATCCTTATCTGCATCTATGATCTCATCCAAAAACGTATCGGTTGACCCGCATAAATGACAAGCTTGTTCTGCGAAAGATTCGACAGTAAATGGGTAATCCTCAAATGCTAATGAACGGACATCTGTATAAGGTGGAACCGCATAAATTTTCTTTTCTCGTCCTGCCCCTAATAAAATAAGTGCTTCTGAATGATTCATTTTATGATTATCAAATCGGGGAATAGGACTCGGTGCCATCACATAACGGTCAGCTACATAGACGGGGTGGTCCGCCCCTGTTTTGGTCTGACCATATTTCATAATTTGTTCAAATAACTGTAGCCAAGCACCGCTGTATTCTTCTTCCGCATGGAGAATTTTCGTTTGTCTTTCACTCTTTTCTACTGACCGCAATGGTTCTGGAGCAGGGACCTGCAAGACGAGCACTTGACCTTCTGTTAAAGGCTGCTCAGGGATGCGATGTCTTGACTGAATAATCGTTGCTTCTGCCGTTCCTTCCGTAATGGCAATGCCTGTCGTTTTTTCAACTAGTTTTTTGATATTGACTGCATTAACCGATTCATCTGACCCTTGATCAATCACCTTTAATACATCGTCTTTGCCAATGATGGATAGCGTCACCTGTAATCCACCTGTACCCCAGCCTCTAGCGATAGGCATTTCCCTCGAAGAAAAGGGCACTTGATAACCTGGAATACTAATCGCTTTTAAGATCGTTCTTCTAATCTCTTTTTTTGAGCCTTCATCGAAGAAAGCAAAATGATGGAGTCTTGTCATAATTATTACTCTCCTTTCTGTCCTTTTCTTGCACGATCGAGCTTAGATTGGAAAGTCACATAATGAGGAAGTTTCAAATGCGAAATGAACCCTGTCGATTCAACGGAATCAATATGCAATAAAACAAACTCCTCGTCATGTGTAGGAAAATCAGGTGATGGGTGCTGCAAGCATTGATCTAAAATACTCATCGCTATCGCCTTTGTCTCATTTTGCCCGTAGCACATCCCATAGCCGATTTCAAAGTCGAGGGCTTCTTCACTTTCCTCACTCGCGCCCTTTACCGGCACAAATGATTCCACTTCTGTCACTTCAATAGCACCTATATAATAATGCTCTTCCTCACATTCATGTGGCGATGAGATGTGAATAGGCATCATACCCACCCTCAACTCCCCTACATTGGGATGAACTTGACCGTATCCCCGCATAGAAGCATAACCAAGAGAAGTAACTGCACCTGTCTGTCCCCTTGTTAATGTCTGCAACCTTGCACTTCGATTGGCAGGAAATTGGAGGCTCTTCTTTGTGACATCAAAAGGCTCGCGATTATCATCTACATAAGTTTGCACAAGACCGTTTTTCCTTAAATATTCCACAACTTTAGGGAAAATTTGTGATGATGGCTGCTCTCTCAGCTGATCGATTTTTTCTTTATAATGCTGCAACCATTGTTTCTCTTCTTGTTGATTCTCTATTAATAAATCAAAATCTAACAATCTATGTGTATAATCCGTTGTTGCTCCTAATATTTGTCCACCAGGGATATCTTTAAAACTAGAAGAGATCCGCCTAGAAATGCGCATATCTTCTGTCTGAATTGCTTCGCTATAATACAATCGTGGTAATGTCGAACGATGGGCACGCAAGGTAAATACGGCCTCCTCCATATTCCCTTCCGATTGTTTAATAGCCAGCGCAGCTAACATAGGCGCATACAGACTAGCTTCAGACATCACCTGATCTACTAAACCCTTCATCGTGGCAAGAATTGTTTCAATTTCTATATGCCTTTCACCTTTCAGCCGGTTATAACGAAGGCGTTCAATGGAGGCTTCGATAGCCTCTGTCCCTCCTTTAACGGCAACATATCCCATTACTTACTCACCTCACTGATTACTGTTGTCCTTGGTAAACAAACAAGCTTACCTACTTGGTCTGTTATCACGATATCGATTCCTAGCGGAAATTCTTGATTTTTCTCTTCACGTGCTTGGTTGATTGTCTGAGAATAAGCGAGCTTTAAACGCTTAACCTTCTTGATCCCCGGTCCTTTTAATAGCCATTCTTGTCCTGATGACAACTCTGGGGTCTCAATAATGATGGTGGCAGAAAGTTGAGGGTCGATTAAACTCCCTTTTTTCGCCGATTGGATAGCGCTTATTAGACCAGCTTGTGGTAAATCAGCTGTAATGATGATAAAATCGGCTTCACTTTCCTCCACATGCTTGGCTAATGTCAGTTGGGAGATTCTTTGGACGAGTGACGTATGGTTCCCTTTAATATGGAAAGTTGCCTCGCTATCGAGTAAGGTGACCATCGTTAAAAAGGTAGAATGATAACAATCAATTGGATGGTCAATTTGAATCATTTGCTTAGCTAAACTATTTGTTTTACCAGGCTGTGCCATGCCATCCATTACCTTGCGAAAAACAGCTTGTGTGTCATGGACATAATCAAGTGGCATTATTTTCACTCCCTTAAATTGACATCGTTTCAAAGGACACTTTTGTTTCCATTAAGTGTGCCTGCTCTTTGTTTTCCTGATCGATGATTGCTTCTTCTTTCGCTTGGAGAAGTTGATTCCATCTCGCCATAATCGGCAATTTCGCGCCATAAGCGGCATCAATGATGGCAAGGTCACGAGACCACTCTTCTTCTAGACCGATGACCATTCCCTTACCTATACTGCCCTCTATTTCTACCATCGTCTCCGTCATTAATACTTCCCCTAGATAAAATAGGGATCGCTTGGCTGTTTCTCTTACCTTCAGCATTGTTAAACCGTTTCTCGGTGCAACTATTTCTTTTACGTCGTAATGTTCGGTCACCTCTCTCGCCATCTCCTTAGCCAACGAGGCTCCCGCCTTCACTAAAATCGTTGTTCTTCTTTTTCGATTCATCTCCCTACCTCCTCTCGCAAGTTCATCGTAACTTGGCGCCAAGCTGTTGTGTTTTAATTTATTTTTAATATTGTGTAAATAAGGATTTACATGGCGGACACCTTTATAGAATTAACCCTTGCAAAAAAACCCCTCTCCTTTTTTTTGTGGTGAGGGGTCTTTGAAAATGAATATAGCTATAATGGTTTCGAGCTGGAGCTGCTTTTTTGAGGTTATTAATGTGGTTGTCAGCTAGTAGGGTGAGTAGATCGGTGGTCGGTGGTTGCTCTTGCTTATCAAGCGATTATCTACCATATTCCGTTAAGGTTATTGTTCAATTATGAGCTTAATTTCATGATACCCTTTGACATCGAGCCTCTACGGGTATAATTATTCCGCCGCAAAAGCCAGGAGTATCAGAGGCTGGTACGCCCTACCATGCAAGGTGATCATGTCCGCATTTCCATATAAATTTGGCGACAATATCCTTCAAACTGTTGTCAGCCTCATCCAATCAAAATATATATTCTTATATGAGCGTTTAAAACTGAGACTGTGTGTAAAACATGGTTTCACGCAAGAGGATGATGGACTTGGCTTTGTATTGCGCGCAAACCTTAGTTTCGCGCAACATTCTTTTGGATTTAGCTTTGTTCTGCGCGCAAACCTTAGTTTCGCGCAACATACTTTTGGATTTGACTTTGTTCTGCGCGCAAACCTTAGTTTCGCGCAACATGCTTTGGGATTTAGCTTTGTTCTGCGCGCAAACCTTAGTTATGCGCAACATGCTTTTGGATTTGACTTTGTACTGCGTGCAAACCTTAGTTTCGCGCAACATTCTTTTGGATTTGACTTTGTACTGCGTGCAAACCTTAGTTTCGCGCAACATACTTTTGAATTTTGCTTTGTTCTGCGCGCAAACCTTAGTTTCGCGCAACATACTTTTGAATTTTGCTTTGTTCTGCGCGCAAACCTTAGTTTCGCGCAACATGCTTTTGGATTTAGCTTTGTCCTGCGCGCAAACCTTAGTTTCGCGCAACATACTTTTGAATTTTGCTTTGTCCTGCGCGCAAACCTTAGTTATGCGCAACATACTTTTGGATTTAGCTTTGTTCTGCGCGCAAACCTTAGTTTCGCGCAACATACTTTTGAATTTAGCTTTGTTCTGCACGCAAACCTTAGTTTCGCGCAACATACTTTTGGATTTAGCTTTGTTCTGCGCGCAAACCTTAGTTTCGCGCAACATACTTTTGGATTTGGCTATGTACTGCGTGCAAATCTTAGCTACACGCACCATACTTATAGATTTGACTATGTATTGCGCGCAAATCATGTTTTTTTCTCTCTCTCACATCATTCTCTCTAGTTATATATCTAAAACCAAGCAATCGGCCCCATTTTACCGGAGCCGATACTTAAATTTATCACTTCTATAAAGAATGCACGTTCGTTCTAGTATTTTTTCAGTGTCTTCGCATACGGTATGACTTTCAAGACAAATAAGTGGGAGGATATTATTGCACTTGAGCAACTCTTGCTCATAGGCGGAGGGAAATTGTACGCTTAATACTGCTCCATTATTGGTGAAGTGATGAAAACCATGAACTCGGTAATAGGCGAACATGGATGTAATTGTCGGCGCATCTTTTTTAATAGTAGGGAAAACCTCTGTATTGACATACGATTGATGAATAGCAATTGGCTCCCCATTAATATAGCGAAGTCTCGACAACATATAGGTTTGGTTCTCTTTATCTATCTCATTAGCTGGGGAAAATAGATTCACCGTTTTCAAATCATAACCGGAAGCTAGCATTTTATCTGTAAAACTTTCGCCCCCCGATAAGTGTAAATGAATCACATCTGATTCAGGCTTTAAATACCGCCCTTTTCCGCGAACGGAATAAAGGTGGCCTCGACCTTCTAAGTGTTGTAACGCTTTTCTCACAGTCATTCTTGGCAACTGAAACTCTTCTGCTAATTGATTTTCAGATGGGAACTTTTCATTCGATAGATACTCACCTGCAATGATTCTTTTCACTAATTCATCAATTAATAACGCTTCACTATACATCCCTCTCACCTCTCGCCTTTATTTTACCAAATGAAGGGCTTTAATTTCAGAATTGATGAAAGTAAGTTTATAATAAAAGCATGATCACTAAAAGGAGGAATCATGATGTATATTGTAACGAATCGCATTAAAATGAAAAAAGGTTTTGCTGAAAGATTAGCACCTAACTTCACCAAGCCAGGTCCTCTACAAGAAATGAAAGGTTTCATTAAAGTGGAAACCGTTATTACACAAAACTTAGAAGAACATGATGAATTGAATGTGAATATGTATTGGGAAGACCTTGATAGCTTCCAAGCTTGGAAGGAAAGTGACATATTCAAACAAGCACATAAACGCCCAGAACCAAAACAAGGGGAAGAGCCTAAAGAATCTCCAATGCTTGGTAGCGAACTCGTTATCGGGAAAGTAGCAACGACAGTTGAAGCTATCGGAAAATAACGGATAAGAAGATCGTCGCTGTACGGTCTTCTTTTTTTCTAGAAGGTTGTCCTCCCTTTCGTTTTTAATATAATATATGGAAAAACAAGTGTGGTGAAAAGATGTTTACTCTCTTACTTATAGAAGACGATGAAAGCTTATATCGGGAGATCAGAGAAAGGTTAGAACAATGGTCATATAACGTGAATGGAATTGATGATTTCTCAAAAGTAATTGAACGATTTTCAGAGGTTAAGCCCGACCTCGTAATCATAGATATTCAATTGCCTAAATATGACGGCTTTCATTGGTGTCGTATGATTCGTAACCATTCTACTGTCCCAATTATTTTCTTATCTTCTCGTGATCACCCGACAGATATGGTCATGTCTATGCAACTTGGAGCGGATGATTTTGTGCAAAAGCCTTTTCATTTCGATGTACTTGTGGCAAAAATCCAAGCTTTATTAAGAAGAGCCTATAACTATACGGCTGATTCTCAGACACTACAAACATGGTATGGAGCTAAAATCGATTATGAGAAATATGCGGTTTCTAACGAACACGGTGAGATTACCTTAACGAAGAACGAAATGTTTATTCTTAAACAATTGCTTCAACACAAAAATAAAACACTAAGCCGTGATGAACTTATAAAAGCTCTATGGGATGATGAGCGATTTATTAGTGACAATACTTTAACCGTTAATGTGAACCGGCTAAGAAAACGGCTGGAGGAAATCGATTTAGGCAAACATATACATACAAAGGTAGGACAAGGTTATATGGCAATGGAAGAGGACTATTAATATGGTGATTACTTTCTTAAAAGAACGAATAAGTTGGATACTTCTCTTCCTCTTCTCTCTGATGCTTATCATTGTATTTGCTTATATTGATCCTGGATTATCAATGTATTCGACCCTCTATATGGTTGGGATCCTGCTGGTTATTTTCATTATCTTTCTATTCTTGCGGTTTATAAAAGAGGTCTCCTACTACCGCCGATTAGAAAATTGGGCACCTGGACTTGATCTCCATTATTTAGAAGAGGCCGGCTCACCTTTTGAAAAAATCATTGAATCTAGTCTTCAGAAACAAACGCAGCAATTAGAGGTGGAAAATCAACAGATCAAATTGGAGATTGAACAAGAGAAAGATGAATTATTGCGATGGATTCATGAGGTAAAGACCCCTTTAACGGCAATGAAACTCATCATTGATCGCCTAGAGCATCCAAGCTCGAAATCAGCTTTAGCTAACGAGTGGCTTCGCATTCATTTACTGCTTGATCAGCAGCTTCACCATAAACGTATGCCAACTTTAGAAAATGATCTTTATATTGATAAGGTCTCACTTGAGGAAATATTATTTAGGGAAATACGAGACTTGCAATCTTGGTGCATGCAAAAAGGGATTGGTTTTGAACTGGATCTTGCAGTGAAAGAAGTGACAAGTGATGGTAAATGGCTTGGGTTTGTGATTAGGCAGATTTTATCTAATGCAGTAAAATACAGTCACTCATCCGAAATTACCATTGAATCACAGGCACTTGGTGACATTAACGTTCTCACCATTTCAGATAAAGGGAAAGGCATTTCACAAAAAGATTTACCGCGTATATATGACAAGGGATTCACCTCAACAGCTGACCATGCAGGACATGCTGCTACAGGAATGGGGCTTTATTTGGCCAAAAAAGCAGCTGATACATTAAAAATAAACATTCAAGTTAGTTCAATCATAAATGAAGGGACGACAGTAACACTTGTGTTCCCTAAAATGAATGATTTCGTTTATATAAGAATGACAACGAAGTGACAATAATGTCACACACAATGATATTTTGTTCGCTGAATCGAAGGAGAAAGTCCCTCCATCCCTTTACAATGTAGGTAAGCTTAGAAAAAGGAGCATTCACATGAATATATTAGAAGCACATAAAATTCATAAAACCTACGGTAGTAGAGGGAATAAACAAGAAGTTTTAAAAGGCTTGGACCTGCATATAAAGCAAGGTGAATTTGTCAGTATTATGGGGGCATCGGGGTCAGGGAAGACAACCTTGCTCAATATCCTTTCGACGATTGATCACTTAAGCTCTGGTTCCATTAGTATTGAAGGAAAAGAAATGACGAAAATGAAAGAAAGACAACTTGCGGAATTCCGTAAACATTATCTTGGCTTCATTTTTCAAGATTATAATTTACTTGATACATTGACAGTAAAAGAAAACATTTTACTGCCATTATCAATCAAAAAAGTATCACGGACTGAAGCCAATAAACGCTTTTCTGACATCGCCACTGAATTAGGGATTGAAGAATTAGCAAACAAATATCCAAGTGAAATCTCTGGTGGTCAAAAACAACGAACATCAGCAGCACGTGCTTTCATTCATGAGCCAAGTATTATTTTTGCGGACGAACCGACCGGTGCCCTTGACTCAAAAGCAGCTTCTGATTTACTCAATAAATTAACGCGACTGAATGAAACAAGAAAATCTACGATTATCATGGTCACACATGATCCTGTTGCAGCGAGTTACTGCAGTCGCGTAATTTTTATTAAAGATGGACGTATCTACACCCAATTGAACAAAGGTGATGAGAAGAGGCAAGATTTCTTTAAGGATATTATGAAGACGCAAGCCATTTTGGGCGGTGTACAAAATGAACATTAATTTGCTCATTTGGCGTAATTTAAAGAAGAATTTGAAGAATTATTACCTTTATGTTTTTGCACTTGCTTTTAGCTCTAGTCTTTATTTTGCCTTTGTTACATTACAATATGACCCTGCATTAGATGAGGCGAGCGGTACAATAAAAGGTGCAGCGGCTATACGGGCAGCATCTGTCCTACTCATCGTAATTGTTGCTGTTTTTCTTTTATTCGCTAACAACCTTTTTATTAAACGACGTGGACAAGAAATTGGTCTCTTTCAACTAATTGGGATGACAAAGGGGCAAATCTTCCGCATACTCACAATAGAGAACTTCTTATTGTATTTCGGTTCTCTATTCATTGGCATTTTTCTCGGTTTTCTTTGTTCCAGGTTTGTGCTAATGATTTTATTTAAGTTAATCTCAATGGATGAATTAGCTGAATTACAATTTTCAACTCAGGCGTTGGTACAGACATTAATCGTGTTCGCTGCCATTTACCTTCTCATTATGGCGAACAATCTTTTCTTTATTCATCGTCAAAGCATCCTATCACTGTTTAAGGTTAAAGCTACGACAGAAAGCACCGTCAAACGTGTAACAATTGTGGAAATAATTATTGGTATTTTAGGAATTGCTTTTATTCTTACTGGTTATTATGTTTCATCACGCCTGTTCAGTGGGGATTTCACCTCAATAAATGAATTATTTATAGTGATGATTTTCATCCTTGGGAGCGTGATTGTTGGTACGTACCTGTTCTTCCGTGGTTCTATTACCTTCTTAGGAAATGTCATTCGTAAAGGCAAAGGTGGTTACTTGAGCATAACAGATGTTATGTCCTTATCATCTATTATGTTCCGCATGAAATCCAATGCGTTACTATTAACGGTTATTTCAACGGTATCGGCACTTGCCATTGGTTTACTGTCTTTATCTTATATCCAATACTATTCAGCCGAAAAGAGTGCTTTTGAACGTGTACAAGCGGATTTTTCTACTAATAGTGAAAAAGAAGCAAATATGCTAACAGAGGCATTCAATGATCATAATATCGCTTATACAGAAGAAACAATGGAAGTCTTAGTTACTACCTTTAATATGATAGATTTGATTGAACTAACTGTTGATCCCGAATTAGCAGAAGTCGATGTAAAGAAGATGGAATCTACAGTAGTTAGCGATAAATTTGTTGAAGGGTTAGATGTTTTGCCTAATGAAGTGTTCTTCGCTGGATGGCCAGCAATGTATGACTCACTGATGAAAGTAAAGCATGATAGCTCTATTGTGATGCATACAACTGCAAAAGAATACAAACTAGACTTTATTGGTTTAAATGATGAACCTGTCATTCCCTTTTATTTCACAAACGGTGGCTCACCAACTGCTGTTGTCGATGACACTCTATATAAGCAATTGCAAAATGAATTAAATGCTGATTTACAATTAAATCTCCAAGACCAAGGTAACCATTTTTATAAAATAAACCTGCAAAACACAGGAGACATAGAAAAAGCGAATAATCTATACGAAACAATGGATTTCGCTCACAATACTTGGTCCCTACAATTAGAATTTGAAGGGGTAAAAATATTTATCGGTTTGACATTATTTATTACCGGCTTCTTAGGGCTTACATTCTTAATCACTTCAGGCTGTATCATTTACTTTAAGCAAATGGATGAAGGGGAAGAAGAAAAGAATGGCTATACGATTTTACGTAAGCTTGGCTATACTCAGAACGATCTCCTAAAAGGCATTTGCGTGAAACAATTTTTCACTTTTGGTATCCCCCTTGTTCTCAGTCTGTCTCATAGTTACTTCGCTGTTAAATCGGGCTGGTTCTTGTTTGGAACAGAAATGATGACACCAACTATTATTGTCATGGTTATCTATACTGTGCTTTATTCCATCTTTGGATTATTAGCGATTTTACATTATAAGAAAGTGATCAAAGATGCATTGTAATGAATGAAGAGCACCGTTCATTTAAGAACGGTGCCTTTTTAATGCATTTTTTACATCATAAAGTTTGAATAAAATGCTTTAATTGTTTGTTAAACTCCTGTACTCTCAAAAATCTTCCTTCTCTTAAGTACTCTTTTCCTTCTTTAAAGAGGATGACTGTCGGTACAGAAAAAACCAAAAACTCACCGGCTATTTCGCTTACAACCTGATAGTTAACTTTTCCTAGTTTTATCTTTTGAAAATCCTTCACACTCTCTAATAATTTGGGATACAATGCATGACATACACTACATTGATCACTCCAAATATAAAGGAGGGCAAAGTTATTTTCTTGAACAAATGCTCGAACTTCTTTAATTGATTTCAATTCTGAATGCTTATTCACTTTTTCAAACTCCTTTAAAAGCACAGCATCATTTTTTAGTAATTTTTATTTTAGTCAGTGCCCTCCCTTTTACTTCTAATATTTCAAAAGTAAGATTGTTTTGTACAATGACTTCACCTACTGCTGGAAAATGGTCTATTTGCTTTTGTATGTAACCTGCCAGTACATCATCTTCCTCTGGTATATCTGTCTTAAATACAGAATTGAGTTGATATAATGTAATTTTTCCATTACAGATGATTTCTGTGTCAGTCAGCTTATGAATATGCCTTTCAGTATCAAGATCCATTTCATCTTCAATTTCTAACCCAATCATGGCTTCTATAATGTCTTCATGAGTAACAATTCCTTCTGTTCCACCATATTCGTCCAAGACAATTGCTAGATGTTTTTTCTCCATTGTCATTTGGCGAAAAACACGCTCAAGAGAAGCAAATTCATAAATAACTAAGGGATCTGTATCACAATAATCCTCTAGTGTTTTATGTGGTTCCGCAGCCCAAGATAATAAGTACTTTGAATGAAAAACTGCGACAATACGATCAATATCCTCCCGATAGACAGGATACCTTGTATACGGATGTTGAATCACAGTATCTCTTACTTCTTCAAATGTAGTTGTAATAGGAAACGCAACAAGATCTATTCTTGGGGTTTTTAGCACGTCTTTTACATTTAAATTGTGAAAATTAAGTACACCTTTAATACGATGAGACTCTTCTTTTTTAAAGATGCCTTCCGTGTCAGCGATTTCCACCATTGCCCGTAGCTCTTCCTTAGAAATCGATGATTCTTGTTTCTGCCCCTTTGATAATATGCGGGTAATAAACCCCGTTAAGCCATTTAAAATGACTGTCACTGGTTTTAGAATAAAAATAACGGTCCGAATCACAGGGTATACAAGATACGATATACGATCAGGGAAAGCTGCTGCAATGGATTTCGGAATTACCTCCGAAAATATAATAATAACCACTGTTAAAATGGCCGAAGCAAGCGCAACATTAAACCCATATTGAATAGCAAGGGTTGTTACAAGTGTTGGTAGTAAGATATTAGCAATGTTATTACCAATGAGAATAGAAGTAATAAACTCACTTGGCTTTGAGACGATATTAAGAAGCTTTTCTGCCTTTTTATCATGGTTTTTCGCTTTCGTTCGCAGCCTCATCTTATTTGTTGCAGTTAATGCCGTTTCACTCCCTGAAAAAAAGAATGAAACAAATAAGAGAAAAATAATAGCAATAATCAACTCTAGTCCCCCTAACAAATGAACAGCCATTAATCGATATTTTATATACCAATAGTATACCTAACTACTCTTCCTACAAACATATTTGATTGACTTTAAAAAAGGATTATATATTCTAGCAGCTAAAAAAAGGCTAGGAACTGCTTTTCGCACCTGCCCTAGCCTTTATTGTCACCTTATTTTACTCTTTAATAATTTGCAGCTTTTCTTTCATACTTGTTCGGGGCTTTGCTTCAGGAATATGATCGGCATAACCAATCATTAAAGTAGCTACTACTTTCTCCCCTGGTTTTACACCAATCGCTTCTCGGAAGACAGGATTATAGATCCAATCATTGGTACGCCAAATCATGCCAATGCCTCTTTCCCATGCAGCTAATTGGAAATTTTGAATCATTGCACTCACTGCACCAAAATCCTCATCCCATGTCTTTTGACGAGGGTCCTCAGGCATCACAACAACTAAGTGCAACGGTATAGAGCGAAAATAAGCGGATTTATTTTGTGCTTTTTCAGGTATGGTCCCATCCTTTAATTTTTGCGTTTGGCAAAATGCGTCAATAAACTTCTCTTTCCCTTTTTCAGCGAATAGTAATAAACGCCATGGTTCCGTCATTTTATGATTTGGTGCCCATTTTGCCACCTCTAGTAATTCTACAATTTCATCTATGCTTACAGGATCTTGTTTGAATTTTTTAATCGAACGGCGATCCTTGATGATTTCATCGATTTTTCTCTCCATTTCCAGTCACCTCTTCTAACATTCTACTTACCAGAACTATTATACTATTTTCTGAACTTTCTTTCATGCTCAAGCAACCAGCCTTTTCTTTCCATCCCACCTGCATAACCAGTTAATTTTCCGTTTGTGCCAATAATACGATGGCAAGGTACAATGATACTCATTTTATTTTTTCCATTAGCGCTCCCGACTGCACGGACAGCTTTTTCATTTCCAACAATGACGGCAATGTCTTTATATGAGGCAGTCTCGCCGAAAGGAATTGTTGTTAACGCTTGCCATACATTCGTTTGAAAGGTTGTCCCATTGAGCTCATAAGTAATGTCAAATGCTTCTCGCTTCCCTTGAAAATATTCCTCTAATTGCTGTACGCATTCCTTTATTACATCTGGCGAGTCATCCCTCAATGGTTCTGCGATTTCCGTTCTATCAAGAAATTGAACAGCTGTGATGGCTTTTTCTGTTCCTTCGATTGATAGCACACCTACAGGGGAATTTATTTGTACAAGCGATTTTTGCATAACAAGCTCACTCCCTCATTTTTTACTTGTATTCTAACACTCTTTCTAAAATTTAGTTAGAGAAAGAAGGAAATCACCTTGTAAGCGCTTAACTATTTATAAGTAAAAAAAATATTAGAAGGAGAGGATCAGCGAATGAGTTTATTGAACGCATCATTTCACTTAAATCTACAAACGGATTTAAAATTTGGTTATGAGGTCGTTCAACAAGAGCTTTCAGACAAAATTAAAGCGACAGGAAAGAAGAAGGTCTTCGTTTGTACAGATAAAGGACTGATTTCATCAGGTGTCGTAGAAAAAGTCACCCAAGTATTAGAAGATGCATCCATTGAATATGCAGTTTATGCAGAAATCGAGCCTAACCCGTCTGCTCATTCCGTTATGGAAGGCATGAAGAGCTTTCAACTAGAAGGCGCAGACTTGATTATTGCCCTTGGAGGCGGTAGCTCTATGGACTTTGCCAAAGCGCTGGCTGTAGCAGTCACACACCCCGGATATGTACTGGAATACGCTCTTGGCGGTAAGCCAATAGAAGATAAACTACCATTACTTTTTGCGATTCCAACAACAGTTGGTACTGGCTCTGAAGTAACGATTGCGAGTGTAATTACAGATAGCGACGGTGGTAGAAAACTTGTTCTAGGGTCTCCTTATCTAGTACCAAAAGTTGTGTTTGTGGATCCGGCACTCACGCTAGGATGACCACGCAAGCATGTGGCTGCTACAGGGGCTGATGCACTTGTCCACGCCATTGAATCTTATGTTTCATTACCTGCTAATCCTTTTACAGATGCTCTTGCTCTTCAAGCGATTCGCATGCTCTGGACCTATTTACCACAAACCTATGCTCATGCAGACAATTTAGAAGCAAGAGGGCAAGTCCATCTTGCTAGTACATTGGCTGGCATGTCATTTAGCCTTGGTGGATTAGGGATTGTTCATTCCTTATCACATCCAATGTCTGCACGCTACGGTGTCCCCCATGGACTTGCGAATGCCGTGATATTACCAAAAGTGATTGCCTACAATCTTCCGGCATCAACAGAAAAATATGCAACAATTGCACGCATGATTGATCCATCCTTACATTCCGTAAGTATGCAACAAGCAGCCAAAACTCTTATTCCGTTAGTAGAAGAATTAATGCATTCTATTGATATTCCACAAGATTTCTCGCATCTCGATCACCACTTTACAGATGAAGATATCGCCCAACTAGCAGAAGATGCAATGAACGATCATGGAACCGTACATTATAATCCAAGAAAAGCAGTGAAAGATGATATTGAAGCCATTTATAAAAAGGTTTTACCTGTGAATATAGACGAGAAAATTTATCATTAACTAAGGAAAAAGAGTATTCCTTCCGAGCTAGACACGAAATAAGATTCATTCCCGAGCGGAAATACGACAGCATAAGTTGGTCTTACGAATGTGGTTCATTCACCTTTGTCGCGGCCCAACTTTGACCAAAGAACCGAAAGTAACTAGAAAATGAACTTCTGAGCCTATTCCAAGGCTTTTAACAACGTTCCAGACATGGGGCTATCATTCCTAAAACTAAAAGAAGCCAACCCAATTTAATCATTAAATCGGGCAAGCTTCTTTTAGTTACGTGTACGTTGTAGGAAAGCTTTGGTTCTTTCCATTTTGGGGTTATTGAATAGTTGCTCTGGTGTCCCTTCTTCAGCAATGACGCCTTTATCCATGAAAACAACGCGATCCGATACTTCACGGGCGAATTCCATTTCATGGGTGACAATGAGCATGGTCAAGCCTGTGCCAGCCAGTTCCTTCATCACCTTTAACACTTCGCCAACCATTTCAGGATCGAGTGCTGAGGTTGGTTCATCAAACAACATCACATCTGGCTCCATTGAAAGTGCTCTTGCAATCGCCACACGCTGTTTTTGACCTCCGGAAAGCTGTCTTGGCTTAGCTTCTACATAAGCCTCCATCCCGACCACACGCAAATATTTCTTCGCGATTTTTTCTGCTTCCTCTTTTGAACGCTTTAATACTTTTACTTGCCCAACAACACAATTGCCCAATACATTATGGTTATTAAATAGATTAAAAGATTGAAAAACCATGCCGAGATTTTTACGATATTGATGGACATTATGTTTATCGTCGAGGATATTTTCACCGTTATAGATAATTTGTCCACCACTTGGTTTTTCTAATAGATTGACACATCTTAGTAGTGTCGATTTCCCAGACCCTGATGAGCCGATGATTGTAACTACTTCTCCTTTATTCACTGAGAAGTTAATATCTTTTAATACTTCATGACTACCAAAAGACTTACTTAACCCTTGAATATCAACAACTGTATTCACCTTTCCAACTCTCCTTTCCGCCACCTATGCTCCTGTTGTTTTCCTTTTGATATCTTCTGCCGTATCCATTTCACCTGCAACGACGTAATTTTCCGGTCCATCCATTCTTCTTTCAATATAGCGTAGAATTAAAGTAACGGTATAAGTCATAATGAAATAAATAATACAAACAACAAAGAATGACTCAAAGTAGCGGAAATTATTCCCTGCAATTGAATTCGTTTGGAAAAATAATTCAGATATAGAAATCACGCTTAATACGGCAGTATCTTTTATATTAATGATAAATTGATTACCTGTAGCTGGGAGAATGTTTCGAATGACCTGAGGTAAAACAACATTCATCATTGTTTGCAAATGGTTCATCCCAATGGCTTGGGCTGCCTCATATTGACCTGGGTCGACAGAAATAATCCCTCCACGAACAATCTCAGCCATATAAGCACCCGTGTTAATGGAAACAATAACGATACCAGCAATGAGCGGATCCATTTGATAGCCAAAGGCCATTGCTGCCCCGTAAAAAATAACCATTGCCTGTACAATCATTGGTGTGCCTCTAAAGAATTCAATATAAGCAGATAACAAGAAATTCACTATTTTTAATAACAACCGTTTAGGGCCATTCTCCGGTATTGGTATTGTTCGAAGAATGCCTGACAACAAACCAATTAAGGCACCGAAAACGGTACCAATTAAGGCAATGACTAATGTCACACCGGCGCCCCGTAAGAACATTGGCCAATATTCGACTACGATGCGAATAATCCATTCTATACTCATAACATAATCTCCTTTTCTCTCATCATGATTGGCCATTACCAATCAATCTGCTAAGGATTTGCGCTTCAAAGGTTTAATTAGTCCTTCTATTACTTAAAGGGAGAGGATGCGCTACCCTAGTTGTTTATTTCTCATGTCTCTCCTAACCTTCTTCTCGATATAAAACCGGCTACATCTCATGCAGCCGGCTCATTTAATTATTCTGCCGCTGGCTGATTCTCAATAGCAGCATCCATTAATTCTTTTTGTTCTTCTTCAGAAATATCTGCAAGGATTTCATTGATTTTATCTGTTAAGTCGCTATCCTTTTTCACCCCTACTGCAATGGCAGTATCTTCTTCACTTGTCTCAAATCCTTCAGTAAATTCAACCATCGCAAAGTTATCATTAGCAGCTGAAGCACTTACACCTTCAGGACGTTCAGAAACATAACCGTCAATAATTCCAGACTCTAATGCAACACGCATAGCAGGGAAGCTCTCCATCGCTGTTTGCTGTTGTACGCCGTCAATTTGATCAATTACTGAATAATGAAATGTATTTAATTGGGCAGTAACCTTTGCTCCACTGAAGTCTTGAATGGATGTGGCATTTTCGTAATCGCTACCTTTTTTCACTACCATGACTAAATCAGATTCGTAATAGTTATCAGAAAAATCAATCGTCTCTTTTCGTTCTGCTGTTGGTGACATACCAGCAATAATGGCGTCAATTTTATCTGAACTTAATGATGGTACTAAACCATCCCATTTTGTTTTCACAATTACTAACTCTTTTCCTAAACCTTCTGCTATCTTCTTCGCAATCTCAACATCGTAACCGCCTGCAAACTCTGAATTACCTTCAATTGCAACTGCGCCGTTGCTATCATCCATTTGCGTCCAGTTAAATGGCGCATAACCCGCCTCTAGTCCTACACGAAACACGTCTTTATCTTCTCCACCTGAACCTGTGCTTCCTTCAGCCTCATCATTTGAACCACAAGCAGCTAGAAACATACTCATTACTAAAGCCATAACTAGTAAAGCAAATCTCTTTTTCATTTCTATTCCCCCTAATATATTTTTCTACTAATTAAACTATTCCGAATTAAGAAAAAGAATAACAAAAAAAGACCTGAGATGAACTCAGGTCCTTGTTATTCTTCCGCCTAAATCCTCTACTTTTCCCATTTTAGAGATAGTGCACCTTAATAAACCGGGTAAATTTATTAAGACAGTCCTGCAATTATTCACTGCAGACCCAACATGCTATACAAACGGATATAGCACATTTCGGCGATATTTCCTTCTCTTTAGTTTCATCATGCCTTATCACTCTACTAAAGACTGTTAAATACCGCGCCTCTACCCCACCAGAAAAAGTGAGGTTTATTCAATTTGATATCTATTAGGCTACAATAGTTTAATAGCGTCTGTCAATATAAACTCTATGGAAAATTGGTCCTTTTTTCGCACAACCTTTTGATCAGAGCATAATTACCAATGTCAAGCTTGTTTGCTTGAAGCTAACTCTTTTAACTGGATGCTCAAATGATTAATATCCGCTACCGAATGGTTTACTTTTGACACCATCTCATGTTCATCTTCTATGATGGCAACGATTTCCTCTGTAGCTGCAGCGTTTTCCTCTGATATATTTGCCATATTTTCAATCTGTTCTTGAATTTGCTCAAATTTTTCTGTGGCAGCGGACACTTCATTGACACCTTTCACTAACTCTAAGTTGTTTTCTTGTAATGATGTTTGGATCTCGTTGAAAAAGGCAGATATCTCTGTTAGAAGTGCTTGTCCCTGCTTTACAGCACCTTCCCCTTCAAGAGAGCTTTGACGTGCTTCAAGAGACTGAGTGAAAAGAGTATTCGTCACTTCAGAGATCGCCACCGTGATTTCAGCACTTTGCTCAGCTAACTTCCTTACTTCATCTGCAACGACCGCAAACCCTCGCCCATGCTCTCCGGCTCTTGCTGATTCAATTGCTGCATTTAATGCGAGTAAATTAGTTTGATCGGCAATTTGTTTAATGCCTGCTAATAATTTATTCACTTGTTCCATACTAGAATGAACATCTGATACCGTCGATGCTGTCACACTAATCGTTGTATTTACTGTATTCATATGCGATGTAACATCGACTATCTTAGTTAAACCATCTTGTACTTTCTCATTCATACTCTTCGACTTTTCTACGACACCTTCTGAAATGGCAACAGATTCTTTTGTATTTTGTAAAGACTGACTCATAGAATCATTGACAATATTTAAGCTGTTCGCTTCTTCCTGAATACTTGTAGCCATCTGTTGAGCAGCTTCTAATACTTGTTGGCTTGACTCATGTATCGTTTCAATATTTTGCTTAAAAAGTCCAATATGATTTTCTAGAGTCACTGTACCTTTATCTATTGAACCAAAGGTGTCTTGCAACTGTATGAGAAGGTCTTTTGACTCCGTTTCTTTTTGCTCTGCTTGGTCAATCAATTCCCTACCCCAACTAGCTAATAAATAAAATAAGTACAAAATCCCGTTGGTGACAAGAATAATAGTAAAAATACTCCGGACACTATTACTTTCTCCTAATAACTGATGGCCAATTATAAAGTAGGTAGCAATAAAACTAATATTAAAGAATGCAGAAAAAGCAACAATCATTTCTTTCTTAAAATACAGCACCACCATTGCAACCGTTAAGAATAAAATATAATGCTTATTCAAAGCATATCCGTCCACAAAAAAGAGCATCATCACAATGAGGTTTGGTATAGCAGCATACAAAAAGCCCTTTACGTAATCATTGATACGCAAAAAGTACAGAACAATAGCCATGACAATGACAGAAATCCCAGCACACATAATGACAATTGTATCGCTCAAACCTCGGTCAATAACAATAGGTAAGACTAATAAAACAGCTAATGTCATCAATCCCCACATATTCACTTTATGAACTCTTAATAATTCGTTCTTTTGCGTACCCAATTATTTTTCCTCCTAAATTAATCCAAAAACAAGGACTTTAAGCCTATTATTTGGGTTTTTTTTCTTTTATTTCTCTTATTTATTTCGGTATGATTAACTATTATGTTAGTGCTTTATAGCTAAATATTTTAGGAGGATACATAATGAGAATTGCGATCATGGGAACAGGGTCTTTAGGGACGATTATTGGGGCACACTTATCAAAAGGGGCACATCATGTGGAATGCATCGATGTGAATACTGATCATATCAATGCCTTAAACAGTAACGGCGCAACAGTTGTGGGGACGGTAAACTTGCAGGCTTCTGTAAAAGCCATCACGCCACAAGAAATGAATGGCATTTATGACCTTGTCTTACTTTTAACAAAGCAAGTATACAATGAATCAGTGCTCCTACAATTACAAGCGCATATGAACGAAGCAAGCATATTACTCTCTTTACAAAATGGTGTTCCAGAAGAAAGTTTAGTAGAATCACTTGGTTCATCCAACATTATTGGTGGTTCTGTTGAGTTTGGTGCAACTTGGGTAAAACCAGGTGTATCACAATTAACATCAGACAAAGAGGCATTCTCTGCTCACGCGTTTCAAATTGGTGAGTTAGACGGACAGATTACTGATCGCGTGAATCAAGTAAAAACCGTTCTTGAAGATGTCGGTGGCACAATCGTGTCAAATAATCTTATCGGTACAAAATGGTCCAAACTTCTTGTTAATGTAGCGATGAGCGGTATGTCGGCAGCACTAGGTTGTACATATGGAGATATTTTGAATAACGAGGCAGCTGTCACAAGTGCAGTGATGTTAGCTGATGAAACGTTAAAAGTTGGATACGCGAATAACATTCAATTTAGCGAACTAGCGGGTGTAAATGTAGGTATCTTCTCTATTAGCGAAGACAAGAGCAACCTACCAATGGTCATCCAAGTTGCTAAACAAGCATTTGCTCCTCAAGCACTGCTCAAAGCTAGTATGCTACAAGATTTAGAAAAAGGATTACAAACAGAAGTCGACTATATTAATGGTTACATTTCAACAAAAGGGAACGCCCTACAAGTATCTACTCCAGTAAATGATCTTGTCACAAGCTTGATCAAACAAGCAGAAGAAACAAAACAACTGCCGGACTTTAATGAAAATATTAAAGCATTTGAGTCCCTATTAAACAAAGAATTTGCCATTCATTAATCCATACTTGAAAGACAGGCTGAGTGAGACGTGCGAAATCGAACCCCTCACCAGCCTTTTTTCCCTCCTCATTCCCATGCAGCATTAGAGAAATAATTGGTTAATACATAAGTATAATCCAGTAAATAAAAGGATGGAGTATGAAATAATTGAGAAAAACTTTTGGCTCATGACTTTAAATAATAATTGTCCTAAAAATATGCCAATTAGTGCCACAGGAGCTCCAACCAAACTAGCGAGCCAAACTGTTTGTGTGGTACCGGCGACAACCATTTGGATAGTCAGACTGATTACATAAATATATAAATAAAAAGCAATTGTCGTTCCTCTGAGAATTTCCATATTCGTTTTGGTGCCCGAGAAATACAATAATAACGGCGGACCAGGCATCCCAATACTTGTCGTTAATGTTCCAGATAGCCCACCAGCGCCATAATCTCTATTTCTCGTTTGCTTCATCTTCAATTGAGCAATCATCAACACAGTCAAAACCAAAATTAGAATACCTATCCCTAGTTTTAGCCAGTTAAGCGGTAACCAAAGAAAAATGACCATCCCTAAAGGTAAACCAAAAATACTGCCGATGATGAGTCGTTTTAACACTTTTTGATCAACATCGACCTTGACTTTCCCTATCATGACAATCGAAATAAACAAAGATAAGATTAAGTTGATTTGAATGGCCTCCATCGGCTCAAAAAACAGCAGTAAAAACGGCGTCGCTAAAATAGAAAATCCATATCCCGTACTCGCCTGTAATATAGATGCAACTAAAATAAGAAGTATATATAAAATGAGCAATTGAGCAAACCACCTTCATTATTACAGAAACTTTCTCCCCTGCCTCTATTTTACCATTTCAGCTAACAAAACCCTCATAAGATGGACCGTTTGTTTCACGTGGAACGAGAAATTTTTGTGGGGACTTATCTAATTAAGATAAGAAAAAAGTGCCCCTTAATTAAAGGGATGTAGGACTACTTTTCCTTATTGAATTGCTGTTTAAAAAAGCTTTGTTGGATACGGATATTTCACGTTTCAATCATGCCTTATTTTATATATACGACTATTTGTAATGGATGTTAGTTTACTGTTGCTTTACATGTAAACATTCATTATTTTTTTACTGCCCTAATGATATAAACCGGCTCACTTCCTAATTTCTGTGGAGAAACGGTCATTTTCATATCGCTAAAACCGGCATTTTCCATTGCCTTCATCATATCCCCAGATGATACTCTCGGTCCTCTGGCATCTGCGGTTTTTTCAATATCAATGCATAAGAATGTACCTCGAGATTTTAAGGTACGCTTGATTTCTTCTAGTACAGCGGATAATGGTTTTACTTCATGTAGCGAGATTGAAGCGATCGCAATATCTACTTGTTCATCTGCTAATGGTATGTCTTTAAAATTAGCTATTACGGGCTGAATATTTGTGATCCCTCTCTTCTCTGCTGTTAGCTGCAAATAGTTTAAAATTTCCTCATCCAAATCAAGTGCATAAACCAAATCTACCCTTTCTGCTATAGGTAGCGCTACGTATCCTGCACCAGCTCCTATATCTAATACGACGTCACTATGATTGAGGGGGAGGTATTGAAATAATTCCTCAGCTGAAAAACGATCAATATTTTCAAGATGACTAATCTTTCTTTTTACTTTTTCATTCATAAGTAATAACCCCTTTTTAATTATAGATATAAACACTCTTTAATAACTATAATTTATTTAATCTTCTTTGTAAATGGGGAATATTGTAATGGATGAAAAAACGGAGCAGAGTTTGTTCTGCTCCTTTCTTTATGAGGATGCCTTTGTTTGGAGAAGCTTAATACCTAAGCCGACAAAGATCATGCCCGTTACCTTATTAATGATAAATTCTGCTTTAGGATTATTTCTAAGTTTTTTCGTTGTTGTAGAGGCAAAAAGCGCGACTATCGAACACCAAATGGTTCCTGTTACAACATAGGTCATACCAAGGATGATAAAAGGAAGTGGGCCATATCCATTGTCTACAGATATAAATTGGGGTAGAAATGAAATATAGAAAAGCGCCACTTTTGGATTGGTTAGATTGGTTAGTAAACCTTGAGCAAACACTTTCCTTGCAGTTAAAGGTTTCGTCTTTTTAACTTCAAATTGTGAGGATTTTTGAATGACCATACGTACGCCAAGATAAATTAAATACGCCGCACCAATCATCTTTACAATAGTAAATAAAATGACTGAGGTTGTAAGAATAAGAGATAATCCGATAGCAGCTAAAAATGTATGCACCATTGCTCCTGTAGATATACCAAGAACAGAGTATAACCCTGCCTTCTTACCTTGTGAGACACTCCGTGAGACAATATACATCGTATCTGTCCCAGGGGTAATATTCATAATAATCGCGGCGGCTAAAAACACCGTAAAACTTGTGATGCCAAACATCTAATCTTCCCCCTCAACCAATACATGTATTAAAATTACTTCCATTGTACTCCTCTCGCAAGAAAAGAAATAGAATATTTTTAAAAATTATTTTTGAACAAGGATAGCCATTGTCTCGCTTCTATCAGTGTAAGGCTCTCCAGCCACATTACTATACTCATTAATTACTTTAAATCCAGCATCTCGGAGCTCTCTTATCAACCGCTCCTTAGTAAAGTATTGATACCAAATGTGATACACATCAGCGGATTCTTCAGTCAGTACCAAAGTTTGTTCAAGAGAAATTTCCTCATCATATTTTTTGTTATGAGAGATTTCCAAGTAAGGATGGGCAGACCAAAATCCCCCATGATTATTCATTGACCATTGTTTTCCCTCTACAAAAGAATGATACTTATTAACGGTAAATACATCTAAAAATAGGCGTCCAGATTCAGTTAAGCAGCGATAAATATTCTTTAACAACTGCTTGCGATTCTTTGGCGATAATGCACCATAATCACAATAGATCAGCGTCGCAAAATCAAACGTATTTACGTCATCCATGTTCAGATAATCCTCAAAGCGATACTGTATCGGTAAATGCCTTTCACTAGCCTGGGCTTTGGCGTAAGCAATAGAGTTCTCGGAGAAATCAATCCCTGTAACCGCATAGCCTCTCATTGCCAGCTGTTCACAATAAAGACCTGGTCCACAACCGAGATCAACTACTCTATCTCCACTGTTCATAAGCTGTGAAATAAATCTTACCGAAGCATCTATAAATTTCGGTTCTCTACTCGCTCCTTCATGGTTTGGATTAAGATGTGCTTTTAAAAGCTGTTTTGCAATATACTCATCTTGCCAAAACATTTTTTCAGATGGTTGAAAAGCTTCTGGCTGTTCAATTTTGCTTAAAATCTCCTTATACATAAAAAGTCCCCCTAGTCGAAAGATATTGCATATTATAACAGAATTCAAGGAAAGCAACGATCATTCTCTTGCTGGATGAATACAGGGTTAACGGCTATACTATAAGAGATTCTTACTGAAAATTAGAGGTGTACAACGTGAAGCACGTAAATATTTTGATTGCCGATGATGAGGCGGAAATTGCTGACCTTGTAGGGCTCCATTTAGAAAAAGAAGGCTTTCATATTTTCAAAGTAAATGATGGAGAAGAAGCATTAAAAATTGTACAATCACAGCCAATTGATTTGGCTGTCTTAGATATTATGATGCCCCGTTTAGACGGGCATGAAGTCACTAGAATGATTCGCGAACAAAACTATCTTTTTCCGATTATCTTTTTGAGCGCTAAAACATCTGATTTTGACCGTATCACCGGGCTTGTCATTGGAGCTGATGATTATATGACCAAACCGTTCAATCCTATGGAATTAGTGGCACGCGTCAAATCACAATTACGCCGGACAATGCTGTATAATCAATCAGCTTCAAAAGAGAATATTTTAGAGTTTCGAGGACTTACGATTGATCCTGATCAACATAAAGTAACAAAATATGATACGGTCCTCTCTCTCACCCCGAAGGAATTTGATATTCTCCTCTTACTCGCTAACCACCCGAATAAGGTTTTTAGTGCAGAGCATATTTTTCAAACTGTGTGGGGAGATGCTTATTATGACAACCAAAATACAGTGATGGTTCATATTCGCACATTAAGAAAGAAACTTGGGGAAGACAAGAACGAGTTTATTAAAACCGTCTGGGGAGTAGGTTATGCCTTTCATGGTTAAATTTAAAATTAATTTTCAAACGAAACTATTACTACTCGTCTTCGTTAGCATGATATTAGCTGGCTTAATCACCTATGCACTTTTTGCATTTATGCAATATTATTATCATCAGTTTGTGTTCATCGATGATCCTTTAGCTCGAATCAGGTGGGCATTAGGAAATAAGGGTCTATTTATTATTTTTGCGATTCTATATATTCTATTTACACTCGTCATTTTCAAATTACTTACAAGACGAATTTCATCTTATTTCAGTCATATTTCACATGGTTTAAAGCAATTAGCTAACAGTGATTTTCAATATGAAACAATAATCTCTACTAACGATGAATTTAGCCAAATAGCGATGGATTTAAATACAGCTAGTCTCAAGCTAAAAGAGGCGATTGAGCGTGGAGATTTTGCTGAGTCAAGCCGTGATCAGTTAATTGTCAATCTCGCCCATGACTTACGAACACCACTCACATCAGTCATTGGCTATTTAGATATTATCAAAAAAGACACTAGCTTAACCGAGGAACAAAAAAAGCATTATACAAACATTGTCTATAAAAAAGCTGGGCGGTTAGAAGAATTAATTGATCATCTTTTTGATATAACGAAATTAAATTATGGGAAACTCTCTATTATCAAAAGTGAAATTAATTTAAGTGAGTTATTATTACAACTCTGTGAGGAAATGTATCCTGCCCTAAAGAAGAATCACTTAGAGGCAAGATTACATTTACAGCCCTCCTTAATGATTGAAGCAGATGGGAGACAATTAGCACGTGTATTTGAAAATCTCCTAAATAACGCAATACGCTATGGGGTGGATGGACAATTTATCGATATTCACTCTTCATTAGACGATGAAGGAGCGATTGTGCAGATTATTAACTACGGTGATGATATCAGAGAAAAGGACCTACCTTATATTTTCGATTCCTTTTACACATCCGACCCTTCTCGCGCCCATCAAGAAGGTGGAACAGGGTTAGGGTTATTTATTGCCAAGAATATTGTTGAACAGCATGGCGGTCATATCACTGTCAATAGTACCGTCATACAAACAAGCTTTGAGATTAGACTTCCCGTTCATCCATCTACTTTGGATCATTAAAGGGATGATTTAAGAAAAACTTTATATTTACCCCTACTTTTTTTTAAGCTTTATTCTTTATCTTTAATTTTATGAATTGAAGGAGGAATAAACGTATGAAGAAGTGGGGATTTTTTTTAGCCATCATTTTATTTTTATTAATAGCCATCAATCAATATCTTACTTCGAATAAAGCCAATTTATTAAGGGATGATATTGAATACGCCAATGAGGAGAACGAAAACAATGATTTCAAGCCCATACCTTCTAATAGAAATTTATCTGTAGAAGAAGATATGATAAACGATGGTCAGCTATTACTTGTTAATGAAGAACATCCATTGAAGAAAAATACAATACTAGACGATGTAGTCAACGTATTTGAATATGATGAATTAGAGAAAGAGTTTGGTCTTATCGATGCTAATATTGAATTGTCGATAGATTTATTATATCGATTTAATGATATGATACATGCAGCTAACAAAGAAGGAGATTTTCAATTTTTACTAACAAGTGGCTATAGAAGCTGGGACGCACAACAAACGCTGTATCAGGAAAAAGGGGCGGATTACGCTCTACCTGCTGGTTATAGTGAACATAATTTCGGACTTGCTCTTGATGTCGGTTCTCAAACAACCACTATGTATAAAGCAAAGGAAGCCCAATGGTTAGAAGAGAAAGCTTGGATGTATGGCTTTATTTTACGATACCCTGAAAACAAAAGTGATATTACCGGCATTTCATATGAACCATGGCATATCCGCTATGTTGGTTTACCACATAGTGCAGTAATGCATGAGAAAAAACTTGTATTAGAGGAATATTTAAAACTGCTAGAAACAGAAAAGACAATTGACTTTACATTAGGTGATGTAACTTATCATATTCAATATTTCCCGGTCCATGATGCCAATACTATTACCTTACCGGATGACGATTACTATCACATTTCTGGTGATAATAAAGAAGGTGTAATAGTCACTACTTACTCTCTTTAAAAAAATTACAGAGCTTTGACCATACTAATACATGAGAAACAAGAAAATTACTCGAGTAGTGTGCACAATTCAGCATGCACACCACTCGAGTAAAATTAAGCAGGATTTCATCACCGTTGTTACTATACATCTTTCTCCATAAACATTTAATAACCCAATCTTCGAACGACATCTGCTCGATCGACTTCATCAATCCAGTTACCATACTTTTCATATAGCTGTCTCAGAATCTGAACATTGCGGGCAATGACTTCACAACCACGATCATCGTATATGAAAAAGATGACATCTCTCGTTAAATTAATAAAGAAAACATCTGGATAATTGACATGATAACCACCAAAACGTGGTTTTAAAGGAAAGTCTTCATGAGCAGCTGCTTTTATAAGTGAATCTATTTGTACGTCTCGGCACTGGCATAATAAAGAGAATTGTTGTAATTGGTATGCGCCTGCATCCTCCACTTCAAAAGGATAAGGCATGGTTTCCACCTGAAGTTGATACAACTTTTTACGTTGCTTCAAATGAGATTGGTAAACCTTTAATTTTCTCGTTCTCTTTTCTTTTTCAGTCATTTTATACATATTAGTCACTAGCATCACTTCATCCTCGCTAGCAAATAACTCCTTAAAAAGGGTTGTTGCCTGTTCATAAACAAGCTCAAATCTATCCATATTTAACTGACCTTGTTCGTTAAATTGGTAGATTTCTTCAGCGAACGTGAAAGGAATACCGATGTTCCATTGCTGATATATACTTGGCATTAGTTTTAATCCTGGAAATTGAGACTGCAAATAGTTTGATAACTCCATAGAAGCCCTTTCTTACAGGATTGCATATTGTTCATTTAACACATCTGTAATAAACATATGACCAGGGGCATGCGTAATCATAATCTCTGGTTTTGCCCGCATCGCCACTGCTTGTGGGGTTACGCCACATGCCCAAAATACAGGAACTTCTCCATCTTTAATGGTAACCGCATCTCCAAACTCAGGTTTGTTAATATCTTTAATCCCTATTTTTTCAGGATTTCCTAAATGTACCGGGGCACCGTGGACTGAAGGGAAACGACTCGTTACTTGAATAGCCCTTATCGCATCCGCTTCTTTCATTGGTCTCATACTTACCACCATCGGCCCTTCAAACATACCAGATTTTACACATTCAATATTTGTTTCATACATCGGCACATTGCAGTTTTCTTCGATATGTCTGATTGGAATATGATTATTTAAAAGCGCTTCTTCAAAAGTAAAGCTACAACCAATTAGAAAGCCAACCATATCTGTACGCCAATAACCGGTTGCATCTTGCACCTCATCCACAAGTTCTCCATACTTATATATACGGTACTTAGGGATATCTGTCATAATATTGCCGTTTGGTGCGGCTAACTTTGGTATAACTGATCCGACCTCTGTTACATCGATAATCGGACAAGACTTTTGGTTTCTTTGACAAAATAATAAAAAGTCAAAGGCAAGTTCTTTTGGTAATACAGCTAAATTCGCTTGGATAAAGCCATTAGCAATGCCAGCAGTGGGCTGCTTCCAATAACCTTCCCTAATCTGCTTACGTGCTTCTTCAGGACTTACTGTTGTTAAATTCAATCTTATTCACACCTTTCAAGCTATTATTCAAACAATTGTGGAATCCCATTAATTAAAGAGTAACCGCCCATTAATGCCATAACAATGACAATTAGTAGCCCAAACAAGGTTAACCATAACGGATGTTTATAATCGCCAACAATCTTCGCCTTATGTGCAGCAATTAACATCACACCTAGAGCGATAGGCAAAATTAGTCCATTTAATGAACCAACTAATACGAGGATTTTCACTGGTTGTCCAATCATAACAAATACAAGGGTAGATATTGCGATAAAACCTACTGTAAACCATTTTGCATTTTTATCAATGAAATGGGTGAATGTCCGAATAAATGAAACGGATGTATAGGCCGCACCAACGACAGATGTAACCGCTGCTGCCCACATAATCACACCAAATATTTTATAGCCAACATTGCCGGCAGCATGTTGAAACACAGATGCTGCTGGATTATCAGGGTTTAAAGTTAACCCTTGAGAAACAATCCCTAAAGCAGCTAAGAAAAGGAAAATTCTCATTAATGAGGCAATTCCAATGGCACTCACTGCACTTCTTGTTACTTGTGGTAAAGCTTCTTTCCCTTTAATACCAGCATCTAATAAACGATGCCCACCGGCAAAGGTAATGTAACCACCGACTGTTCCACCTACTAGTGTAACAATGGCTAAAATATCAATCGTTTCTGGTACAAATGTACGTGTCACAGCTTCACCAACTGGAGGAGAGGCAGTAAACATGACATATACCATCAATCCAATCATGACAAACCCTAGCACTTGTGTGAAGCGGTCCATTAGCTTTCCTGCTTCTCGAACAACAAAAATACCAATAGCAACTAATCCACTTAATAAAGCGCCTAATTCTGGAGAAACACCAAATAATACATTCGTTCCAAGTCCAGCTCCAGCAATATTACCAATATTAAAAGCCAGTCCCCCCATCACTATGAGTAAGGCCAAGAAATAACCTAATCCAGGTAAAACCTGATTAGCAATATCTTGCGCTTTCTTTTCTGAGACGGCTAAAATTCGCCAAATATTTAATTGTGCTCCGATATCTATGATAATCGAGACTAAAATAACAAACCCAAAGCTTGCTGCTAGTTTTTCTGTAAACACAGTTGTTTGTGTTAAAAAGCCCGGCCCTATTGCTGAAGTAGCCATTAGGAAGGCTGCACCTAAAATAATACTTCTAGTTGATTGTGTTTTCATTAAGCTTCTCCTATTCGTCTCACTTGGATATTTTCTTTTTGTAGAGTCGCATGAATGAGTTTAGCAAATGCCAATGCATGTTTGCCGTCACCATGAATACAAACAGTATCTGCTAAAATGTCAACATCCTTGCCACTTACAGACGCTACTTTCCCTTCCTTTACCATACGAACGACCTGCGCGACCGCTACATCTTGGTCGGTAATTAATGCATTTGATTCTCTCCTTGAAGTCAAGGAACCGTCATCTTGATACGTACGGTCAGAGAATACTTCACTTGCCGTTTTTAAACCTATCTTCGCACCCGCTTTTACTAGCTCGCTACCAGCTAAGCCAAACAAAATTAATTCTGGATCGACTTTGTACACAGCTTCTGCAATAGCTTCAGACAACTGAGCGTCTTTTGCTGCCATATTGAAAAGGGCTCCGTGTGGTTTAACATGTTGCAACTTTCCGCCCTCAGACTGAACAAAAGCGGACAATGCGCCAATTTGGTAGACAACAATATCATACGCTTCTTGAGGGGAGATATTCATTTCTCTTCTACCAAAGCCAACTAAGTCTTGTGTTCCTGGATGAGCACCAATCCCCACTTTTTTCTCTAATGCCAGTTTCACCGTCTTACGCATCGTTGTCGCATCTCCTGCATGGAAGCCACAAGCAATATTTGCACTGGTCACATAATTTAAAATTTCTTCATCATTACCAATTGAATAGTTACCGAAACTCTCACCTAAATCACAGTTTAAATCAATCTTTATCATCGTTATCCTCCTATCGATATTTTATTTGGATACTCCTTTTATACTCATAGAGCCTTTGCTCCTTTTGAATAAAGAGCTTTTGAGCTTCTGTAAAAGATATCTTTTCAAAATATACCTCTTCTCCAGGCTTTGTTTGAGCCAACACATGTAAATCGATGGATGCCACCTGCCCAATCTTCGGGTATCCTCCAGTCGTTTGCCTATCAGCCATTAAGATGATTGGTTGCCCGTCAGGAGGTACTTGAATGGTCCCCATAGCAACAGCCTCTGAGATCATTTCTTTCTCTTCTGATAATGCGAGTGCACTACCATTCAGGCGATAACCCATTCGATCCGACTGTGAAGCTACCTTATAAGGGTTATTAAATAATGCTATTTTGCTTTCTTTATTAAAAAGAGAAAATTGCTTCCCTTCAATGACCCTAATTCTTTGATTAGAGGGCCTTCTCATCTGAACCGGTATATGCCATTTTGCTTCAACAAATGGCTTGTCAGGTTGTTTTAATGAAGCGATCATTTTTTTCGATAAGCTACTCTTCTCTTTTAAAGTTAATCGATCGCCTTTTTGAAGCGCGCGCCCATTATGTCCGCCAATATGTGCACGTAAATAAGTAGCATAACTATCCATGACCAACTCGATATCAAACCCACCAGCAATGGCTAAATAAGTACGACAGCCCTCTTTATACGAAGCGAATGTTAGCTCACTTCCGGCATTTACCCAAATAGGTTTCCACAGCCCTACTTGCTGTCCATTAATTTGCGGACCGATATCTCCTCCACAAAGACTAATCAAACAATCTTCGTGAAAAACAATGCGTGGGCCGATTAATGTCATTTCTAATGTAGGTTGTTCTTCGGTGTTCCCGACAAGCATATTCGCAATCTTATGCGCATCTTGATCCATGACACCACTGGCGATTACACCATATTTCTGGTATCCTGTTCGGCCCAGATCTTGTAGGGTCGATAATAAACCTGGTTTCTTAATCTCTATCATGACTGCTCAGCCTCCAATTGCTTATACTCATCAAAGCTAATTGGCTTAAATTGAATGCGATCGCCAGCCCTTAACAAAGTTGGCATTTCTTCCTGTGGTGTAAATAATTCGATTGGCGTCCTTCCAATCAATTGCCAACCTCCAGGTGTTTCAATAGGATATACACCTGTTTGCATCCCTGCAATCCCAACAGTCCGAGCTGGAATTTGTAGCCTTGGTGATTTCCTCCTAGGTGCCGCAATCTTTTCAGACATCCCTCCGATGAATGGAAAGCCAGGGGCAAAACCAATCATATGGACCAAATAATCACCAGCTGAATGAATTTCGATTACTTCATCGGGTGTTAGGTGATTTAACCGGGCAACCTCATGTAAATCGGGACCAAATTCCCCACCATAACAGACAGGAATGTCAATTTTCCTCGAAGATAAGCGATTTTGTGTATCCACAGATTTTAATAATTCATTCAGTTCTGCGCATACAAATTCATAAGGCAGTTGCTCTTTATCGCATAATTGACTAACCTTCCAAATGTCATAAAATACCGCAATATTCGTGTAAGCTGGAATGCATTCCTTCATCCACGGTAAGCGTTGATCCTCGAGAAAATTCGAGAACATTTGAATTTGTTGTTGGGTTTCAGATGAAATCTGATCCCCTAATTCTATAAGAAGAGCTTGGTCTCCCAACGGACAAAAGTGCCATTTCAATTTACACCCCTCCTTATCTAAGCTGTTCAGTTTATTTGTAAAAAATTCAATTATACTAATAATCTATCTATACAGATTATTTTATTTAAATAATACAATAAAGTATTAAAAATAAAAAGCAACCCTAACGATATTTACTATCTTTCAATAATAAAGATTGTTAGAGTTGCTTTATTGATGAATGCTTAATAGTTTTTTGTATTTAATTGATAATGATTCATCAAGTTCGTGATTTGATTACAAAAATGAGTAGCATTTTTCTCGCAATCCTCTTTTACCCAATTTAGTATAATTTTGGTGAACCCACCAATTTGAAATTGAATTAAGTATTCTGCAATATCAACGTCAGTGAATACTTCCGATAGCCCCTCTTCTATCATTTCAATGAATTCTTCCATAACTAAGTATTCCAAATCATGCGCAAATAACTTCCTCAATACTGGTTTTTGTAGTTCTGTGATCATAAACATCATATGGATCATTTGCGCTATAGTTAGATTATCTTGTTTCTTCCTCATATTGAATAAATCTCTATACAATTGACGTAAATAGATGCGTATAATATCTTCTTTTGTGCCAAAGTTTCTATAAAAAGTTATTCGTGCAATCCCTGCTTGTTTCGTAATTGCTGAAATTTTTATTTCACGAAATTGAAATTGATTCATCAATTCCATTAAAGCACTACACACAATCTCACGTGTTTTGGTTACTTGCTTATTCGTTGCTTCATTCAATTTTCTACTCCTTTTTAGGATCTATTTACTTTCTCTATAAACACAATTGCTCTAATCTAGTTCTAAATTCTCAATTAATTAAAATAAAACACATTCTTTTTACCTATAACATATTTATTTTAACACAAAACGCTCTATAAAAACCTGCTCAAAAATATATAGATAGAATGGACGAATTAACAGTATACTAATTTTGAATCCATAAAAACTAGGTGATAGTAAATGACCTTTGATCAACTAAAACATTTTTCAACTGTGGCAAAAACACAATCATTCACTGTGGCAGCTCATGAACTTTTCCTTTCTATATCGGCATTAAGTCAATCCATCAGTAGTTTAGAGACCGAGCTAGGGTTGATGTTGTTTAAACGCTCCCGTTCTGGTGCCCATTTAACTGCTGAAGGCGCTCTATTAATTGAAAAGGCAGAAGAAATCATGAAGATGACGGAAGAGTTTCAAACATTCGCGCAAGCGCAAACAGAAAAACTCCAAGGGCATCTTCGTATCTCTACAATACCAGGTCCTTCAAACGCCTTACTTGCCGCTGTATTTTCTTTTAAGAAAGAACATCCAAATGTCTCCATAGAGCTTCAAGAGTTAGGACCAAAGGAGATAACAGAAAAACTAATCAACGAAGAAATGGACGTGGGTATGCTTGTTGTTGGGCCATCTTCTGAAGTAAATGAAGATAAATTCCACTTTGAACCACTGCTAGAAGGCTATATGGTTGCTGGAGTACAAGCCCATTCCGCACTTGCTGAAAAGCCTTTTATTTCAAAAAAAGATTTATCAAGATATCCCATTATTTTATATCAAGATGCTTACCTTAATCAGACGATCAAACAGCTTCTTGATAACAATAGCCAAAGAAATCTAGTTGTAAAAACCAATCATACAAATGCAATTACCCAATGGGTATCTAGTGGTAATGCGATAACGATTGGGCTTGATTATTC
Organism: Cytobacillus kochii; assembly: GCF_020171845.1. Taxonomy (GTDB): domain Bacteria; phylum Bacillota; class Bacilli; order Bacillales; family Cytobacillaceae; genus Cytobacillus; species Cytobacillus kochii. The sequence goes on from NZ_JAIVAM010000005.1 coordinate 322,803, forward strand.
ATTTCAGCATATTGATGGGATTACCGGGGTAAAAATACAAGAATTAAAAGAAGAAAGAGTTCACTACGGCTGGGTTCATTTAAAGAAAAAACATCTAAACCGACTGACAGATATTTTCCTTGAAACATTAAACCAGGAAATGAATAAGCTTATTGCGCAATCAAACAAGATGTGACATTTATGAAAAGGAACGCCCTCTGCATTAGGAAATGAAAATTGGCTAAGAACATCGGTTTAAAGGGGTAAAATCCGAACGCACACGAACCCTAAAGAAGGCATTCGAGTGACTGTTCGGATTTTCTTCTTATACTAAAATAACCCATAAAATCATTGCTACGATGATAGAAACAAGTCCTTGTAATAATGTCGCCATTGTTTGAGCTTTGTAAGCATCTGTTACCTTCATACCAGTAAATTGTGTAACAACCCAGAAGTAACTATCATTCACATGACTAACGGTCATTGCACCCGCTCCAATAGCCATTACAACTAATGCTAGCGGTACTGCTCCTTCAATACCAACAACCGGAAGCATTGGGGCAATTAATGAAGATGTTAGTACTAATGCTGTTGTTGATGAACCTTGTGCTGACTTTAATGCTGCAGCAATCATGAAAGGAATAATCAAGAACAGCGCACCTGTAAACATATCGGAAATGTCCCAACCCTGAATAATATCAGCAACACCAGAGTTTTTGATTACTGTCCCAAAAACTCCACCTGCTCCAGTAATTAAAAGTACAGGTGCGGCATCTAATAATCCTTTACCAACCCAATTAGTTAATGTTTCCTCATTAAATTGAGGTAATAATGGTAGAGCAGCGAGAATACCAATGAACAATGCTATAACTGGTGTACCTAAGAAACCAATAAATTGTGCAAACCAACCTTCGTATCCCAGAACGGCAACAATTGAACCTAACCCGATTAATAGAATAGGTAAGATAATTGGGAAGAATGCTTGAAAAGTCGAAGGCATCTTACCAAATGAAGCGACAACCTTATCATAATCGAATTCCTCTGTGTTACGATCCTCTGGAACTTCAATTCTTGTTGCTACTTTAACTGACCAAAGATAACCAATGGCAGCAGCAGGAATGGCTACAATAAAACCAATTAAAATCACTGTTCCTAAATAGGCTTCTGCACCAATATTTCCCGCAGCGGCAATTGGGCCTGGTGTTGGTGGTACAAGTGTATGAGTGGCATATAATCCTGTAGCTAGTGCTACAGACATTGAAGCCATCGTTACTTTAGCTCTCTTAGCTAATGCCTGGCGTAAACTATTAAGAATAATAAAACCAGAATCACAGAACACTGGAATAGAGACGATGAAACCAATAATACTCATGGCAAGCTGTGGTCTCTTTGGACCCACGATACGTAACACAACCTCTGCCATTCGATAAGCCGCACCTGCTTTTTCTAAGATCACTCCAATAATTGTTCCAAACACAATGACAAGACCGATACTTGTCATAACACCGCCAAATCCACTATTAATGCTCTCAACTATTAAATCAAATGGCATACCTGATGCAAATCCAACGAATAGAGCACCTATTAGTAAAGACATAAATGGATGAATCTTAAACTTTGTTGTCGCTAATACGATAATTAAAACCCCAATAGCAATGATGAAGAATAACATTCTTTTCCCTCCTAAAAATGGAATTATCTTTGAAACGCAATAAATGTTCTCATTACTCGTTCAGCAGCATCCGCTAGCAATTCTGCTGAACGCTCCATCGCCTCGTCTAACTCCATAGGGCTTGTCACTAAACTGTGGACACTAGTAATGCCATATTCATATAACTCTTCAATACCTTTACCAATAGAACCCGCTAGAACAAAGACAGGAATATGATTGATTCTCGCTGCCTCTGCCACACCCATAGGTGTCTTACCAGAGGCGGTTTGAAAATCACACTGGCCTTCACCAGTAAATACACAATCGGCATTCACCATTTTTTCCTTCAGTCCAGTGTACTCAATAACAAGATCAATCCCTCTTTTCATATCTGCATTGAAAAAGGCTTGGAAAGCACCACCAATTCCTCCTGCTGCACCTGCACCCGGCCGATCATGTAAGCGAACTTTAGTCGCATGCTCAATCACATCTGCCCAGTTACCCATATAGTGATCTAACATCTCAACTACTTCAGGACTTGCCCCTTTTTGAGGACCAAAAACATGAGAAGCACCATTAGGACCAATAAACGGATTTTGTACATCAGAAGCGATTAGAAATTGACAATCCTTAATCCGCGAATCAAGAGAGTCTAATTGAACAGACGTAACCTCACCTAACGCTTCTCCACCAAGACCAATTTCATCTCCGGCATCGTTCATCATTTTCAGCCCTAGAGCTTGTAACATACCAGCTCCGCCATCATTGGTAGCGCTTCCACCAACTGCTAAAATAAAATGACGATAACCATCATCTAACGCTTGCTTAATTAATTCCCCTGTGCCAAAAGTTGTAGCAATCAGTGGATTGCGTTCACTTTTATTTATCAGCTCTAGACCAGAGGCACTCGCCATCTCAATAACACATGTCTTTTCATCGCCGAGTACACCATACTCCGCCGCGACCTTTTTGTGTAATGGACCCATTACACTAACTTTTACCTTTTTTCCCCCCGTTGCAGAAACAAGACTATCCATTGTTCCTTCTCCACCATCCGCTACAGGCACAGAAATAACTTCACACGAAGGAAGCGCTTTCTTAACACCTTTAGCAATTGCTTCTGCAGCAGAAACACTCGATAAGCTACCCTTATATGAATCAGGTGCAATAACTACTTTCATAAACTCGCCACCTAACATCTATTGTGTTATCCTTATTATAATTATGTGTCATACTATTTGTCATCGTTATGATTGAACAAAAAAACAGATTATTTTGGTTAAATTTTTATCTATTATAAACAGATTGTGATATTATTTTACTGATATATAACAAACGAAATGAAGAGAATAAGGATGGGCCATATATGTTAACTCGTGAAATTGCCGCAGAAATTGTTAAGCAAACCATGGTTAGACTGGATAGAAATATAAACATTATGGATGATAGAGGCAAAATAATTGCATCTGGTAACCCCGATCGAATCAATATGATTCATGAGGGAGCAACAGAAGTTTTACGTACTGGTAGAGCTGTCACCATTAGTGATAAGGATATACAATGGAAAAACTCATATCCCGGCGTTAACCTACCTATTCATTTTCAAAAAAAAATCATCGGTGTGATTGGCATTACTGGTGACCCAGATGAAATTTTTGAATTTGGTGAGTTAGTAAAAATGATTACAGAGATGATGATTCAACAATCCTTTAGTTTAGATCAGTTAGAGTGGCAACAAAAAGCGAAGGATCATTTATTCGATGATTTATTGCAGGACTCAATTGAAGATTCATCGATTGAACAACGATTTAAACTATTTGAGATTCATCTTTTGCCCCCCTTTCAAGTGTCAGTCATTAAAACAGATATGCCCAAATTGAAAAAAAATGACTTCATCCAATGGGTGGAAAGATTTTTTCCCAAAGAAAATACATTGATTGGTTTCCTAGGAATAAATCAACAATTTATACTTCATACAGGCTTAACAGAGGAACAAATCATTCATCGGTATCAAAGTTTCATTTCATTTATAGAAGAAAATCAACTTACTGCAAGAATTGGGTTGGGTTCCAATGTAAAGACTGTCAATAACATTCAACATTCCTATCAGCAATCCATTTCAGCTTTAACATTAAGTGCAGAGTCTTCTATTTTTGCTACTTTTAAAGATATTGAAGCACAAGCATTACTGAATGAACTGAGTGAAGCATCTAAAACTTACTATTATACAAGAGTACTGAATGGACTTTCTGAGAAGCTAATTGAGACACTTGAAAGCTTGTTTGCAAATAATTTAAACCTTGGAGAATGTGCGAAAAGTTTATTTATCCATAGAAACTCACTCATTTATCGGCTAAAGAAAATCAAAGAAATAACCGGATATAACCCACAGCATACTCTCGATGCGATTACATTGCAACTTGCGATTTGGCTTAGACAAATGCATAAAGAGTAACTGGTTAAATACCTTCCTCACTTGTTGGTTCTCTGACTCTTGTAAAAATACCATTTGTGATTTCAAGTAAAAAAAGCTCGCCATCTGGTGAGCTTTTCTAATCTATCTACTAATTAATGAAATAAACCAAATCTGGTGGACCATACTAATTAGACAATCGCGCAAACGACTGTAAAGTTTCATCTATATCATCTTTTGTCCGTGAAACAATATCTTTTAGCTCATCAGTTATCTCATACACATTCACGACTTGCTCTGTAATATTCTCAATATTTATATTTACTTCTTTCATCGCATTATCAGCTGAGACAGATAGCTTTTTAACTTCTTTGGCAACAACTGCAAACCCTCTTCCTTTTTCACCAGCATGAGCTGCCTCAATAGCAGCATTAATTGCCAATAAATTCGTCTGAGATGCAATATTTCGAATAAGTTTAGATGTTTCTTCAATTAGCTTCATTTGTTGTTTCAACGTTTCTAAAGCTAATACCTTTTCATTAGAGTTAGATAATACCAGTTCAACAAGATGTGTGGGCGCCATTTTTAATTTTGAGATCATCTCATTTGTATGCTGCTCCCTTTCAGTAATGTCCGTGGCAATTTTTAAAACTCCCTTTACCTCTCCTTTCGTTCCTATAACAGGAATATATGTCGCTTCTAACCACAATAATTGGCCAAACTTACCCACTCTTTTGATTTTCTCTTGAAACTTTCTTCCCCTTCTCAAATTACGCCATAGCTCAAGATAGGTTGAACCATTCACCTCTTCAATAGTACAGAAATTCTGATGATCCATTCCTACCATTTCTCCTGACTGATACCCCAGTACTCTAGCAAAATTATCGTTAACCCATATCACTTCTCTATCCAAATTAAACTCAATCATGGCTAAATTTCTCTCAAGTGATGCTAACACTTCATTATTATCTAACACTTGATGATTTTCCTGAAAACCAATTGTTGTATTCATACATGCTCCCTTTCATACGCAAGTAGTTCTTTTTACCCATATCAAACATAAACGAAACCTACAACAGAATATAGTTTTATTTCATCTACTTAAACAAAAAGGTCTTTCCTTTGTTTTTTGCCAAAAAGGAAGAGATAATAAATAGATGGAAATTTGCCAAAGGTGGGGTTAGCACTGAATAAAATGAATATGGAACTCATATTAAAGACACTTGATTATACACGCGTTGGTATTTTAATTACCGATCCGAGTCAGCATGATAACCCTATTATCTATTCTTCTAAAGGTTTTACTGATATGACAGGTTACACCAAAGAGGAGGTAATCGGTAATAATTGTCGTTTTCTACAAGGCGAGCAAACAAGTAATGAAACCATTGCTCGTATTAGAGAAGCAGTAACAAGAAAAGAATCCATACAATGTGAAGTTCTAAATTATAAGAAGAACGGCGATATTTTCTGGAATCACTTAACAATTGATTCGGTTTATATGGAAGAGGAGGAAGCCCATTTTTTTATCGGTGTTCAACATGATATAACTGAACAGAAAGAGGCCGAGCAAAAGTATTTACAGTCCTTACAGAGAATCGAAGAACTTGAAACACCTATTATTCCACTCACAGATAAGGTATCTGTTCTCCCTTTAGTTGGAGAGATGAATGAAAGTCGTTACCATAAGATGACAACGCAATTATTGCAATCATTAGAGAATACATTTGCTGAAACCCTATTAATCGATGTAAATGGATTAACTACTTATAATGAAGAAATTATGCAAAGATTTATTGAACTAGCAAATGTATTATCATTAATGGGTACGTCTATGATATTATGTGGAATCAAACCGGCAATGGCACAGAAATCAATTACATTTGCCGATCGACCTACAAGTAAACTTAGAACCGCTAGTACAATTAGAGCTGCTCTTGATATTGCTTCTAAATAAAGGAAAAATGCAACTCTAATTGATAGCAGTTGCATTTTTTTCAAATGATTATTTTGGTGTCTGGCTAAACTTTCAATGAATAAACCAACAACTTATCCTGCCATTGATTGTTTCTTCTCTTCTTGTTTCTCTTTTTTTCTAATCTCAGTGAATTTCCGGGATTCAGCCACAATGACTGGAGATAGAAGCAAGAGAGCAATTAAGTTTGGTAAGGCCATTAGTGCATTAAAGATATCAGCAATTCCCCAAACCATTTCTAACTCTAAAGCCGAGCCAATGAGTACTGTTATGACAAACAGCACCTTGTATATCACTGCATTTTGATCACCAAATAAATAACCAAAACATTTCTCGCCATAATAAGACCAGCCAATAATAGTCGAATAAGCAAAGAACATAATACCAATAACTACAAGCATATTACCTACACCAGGTAAGAAGAATTCAAATGCTTCTCCCGTTAAACTAGAAGCATTTTCATGCCCGACATAAAGACCACTTAATACAATCGTTAAACCAGTAATCGAACAAACAATAATTGTATCAATAAATGTTCCTGTCATTGAAACTAACGCTTGTCTACCAGGATAATCTGTTTTAGCCGCTGCGGCTGCGATGGGTGCTGAACCAAGCCCCGCTTCATTAGAGAATACCCCACGAGCGATACCATAACGAATGGCCATCCCGACTGCACCACCAGTTGCTGCGGATGGGTTAAAGGCCTCAGAGATAATAAAACCTAATGCTTGAGGTACTTCAGTAATATTCATAAAGATAATAATAAGTCCACCAGCTAAATAAAATAATGCCATGAAAGGAACGAATATACCCGTAACTCGACCAATTCCTTTAATTCCACCTAACAGTACTAATCCTGTTAATACCATTAGAACAACACCCGTAATCCATGGGTTCACCCCGAAATTGGCTTCAAATGAGCCAGCAACAGTATTTGCTTGTGTCATATTACCAATTCCAAATGATGCCAAAAATCCAAAGAGAGCAAATAATACAGCTAACCATTTCCAGCCGAGACCTTTTTCAATATAATACATCGGTCCCCCGGAGATTTCACCTTTACTATTCGTCACGCGGTATTTAACTGCTAAAATGGCTTCACCGTATTTTGTTGCCATTCCAAAAAATGCAGCTAACCACATCCAGAATAAAGCACCGACCCCACCAAGCATCACTGCTGTCGCTACACCGGTAATATTTCCTATCCCAAGTGTGGCTGCCATTGCTGTCATCAAAGATTGAAAGTGGGATATATCCCCTTTATCTTTATTGTTTTTATCACTTTTACTAAAAGTAAGCTTTAAGGCATACGGAAGTTCCCTTATTTGGATAAATCCTAACCTAAAAGTAAGAAAGATCCCCGTTCCCACTATCAATACTAGGGTTACTGGCCCCCATACAAAATTACCTACTACGCTTATTAAGTTCTGTAGCCATTCCATCATTTTCCCTCCTCTTTGATCTTCTGTTATACAACAATAAACAATTAGATTGAATTATTATATTATAATAGATTCTTTACAAAAAATAAATACGAATTAAAGCATTACCACGTTATTTTGTTGAACATTTTCTAAATTTTTATCATAGTAAGAAAATTAACTTAACTCATAAAGTCTAAAAATTCTAAACTATTAGCCTATAATTCTCTTCTTATATAAGAATCACCTCTTTTTTCTTCAAAATAATGATGAATTCTGTCGAACAAATAACCAATACTTTTGTTTTAAGAATATATTACTGTAAAATTAAATCTTTTGAAGCGGGAACAATGCCTTAAGGGAGAGGAGATTTACCCCATACGAGTCCTTTAAAGAACCTAGAATGGGTTGTATTTATTCAAACACCTCATGAAAAACTTAAATGGTAGACCCTCCTATCATATCGAACGATAGTGTTTTAAATTTGAACATTACATGGGAGGGATCACCTGATTGAAGCAAATAAAAAAAGTAGGGGTCGCCTACTTTTTTTGGTTTAAGCTTGCACTTCCCGATATTCTGCTTTCTTCTTAAATAGAGCAGCGACAAAGGGACAAGCTGGGACAATTTTTTTGTTTTGACTTTTCACCTCTTGCACAACCGAATCCACTAGTTGTTCAGCAAGTCCAGTACCTCTCGCTTCTTCCTCTACATATGTATGTTCAATAACAATGGTGTGATCGTTTCTTTCCGAAAAAGTAACTTCTCCTTGTTCCTTCCCACTATCATCAATACCATAATGACGATTGCTAGCTTTTTTAATTTCCACGCCTCACACCTCCTTCTTTTATATGATGGCCTTCATTATGCTTTTCTCAAACACGAACCGTACATGTTATAGGAGCAGCGTACCTTTTTAATTATAGTATGTACGAATGATTAATGGGATATGTATTTTTTACGCTTTGTATTTATCCTCTAAGTGACGGGCAAATCCTACTTGTTCGGCCTTCACCTTTGCTTTCTATGGAGGGGCCCTACATGGTCCCACCTGTTTATCCTGGTAGAACGATGGCTCTATTTTTTTGGAAATGATAAGTTACCATGATGATAATAGTAGGGTTCGCTTTCAATTGCCGTTACGGTATGTTGACGAAGTGCTTTTGACGTGAGTATTCTATGCTCATTTAACTCTTGTACCTGCGATGCAAAAATGGTTTGAGGCAGAGGACAATCTAAAGCATTTAACCACTGGCTATCTTTTTTAGCTTGTATAAGGTGCCAACATCCTTTGGGGATATTAACTACTTGGTTGGGGGAAATAGTGAACACCTTGATTTGATGTACATCTGGTAAAACAAATGATACTTCTATTCGCCCCTGTACACAATATAAGAGCGAAGAAGCATTCAGGTGACATTGAATGGGTGTCACTTGACCCTTCTCTAAGGAGACAATCAATAAGATAATATTCTCACCATTACAAAACACCCTTCCCACTCCTTCAACATCAAATTGCTTCATTATATGTAACCTAAATGGAATAATGACGAATGATTTATCTTAAATAGTGAATAATAATTAAATCTTTATTTGAGCTAAGAATACCTTTCTAAGAGGATTCGTCCACCACCCTTCCCCCATTTCCTCCATACTGAAAAAAAACAATTCTTATTAACGCCTTGAATAATCGAAAATTCGAGATATAATACTTGTATACAAGTATACTAAAATGAGAAGGTGTTATGATGAACGAACCAATAGAATTTCTCTACCCTTCCAAATGGCTCACGAAAGCTTCGACAGGTGAGCGCGTTGTAAGTGAATTAAGGATGCAAATTCTCTCAGGACGTATTGAAAGCGGTACCATTCTTTCTGAAAATAAATTAGCTGCTGACTTTTCAGTAAGTCGATCACCAATAAGAGAAGCATTAAAAATTCTTTCTGCTGAAAATATTATTCGCCAAGAACGAATGGGTGCAGTCGTCATTGGTTTATCCGAAAAAGAAATAGAAGAAATATACGATGTGCGCATTCTTATTGAAACGTTTATCTATCAACGACTTGTACGTTCAGATATTACAGACCTTGTAAAAGAACTCAATAAGATTTTAGAAATGATGAAAGTCTCTATTAAATATAATGATGCGGATGAATTCTCACTTCAGGATTTACAATTTCATGAGACCATTATTCGAGCCGCTAATCACTCATATATATTAATGATCTGGAATAATTTAAAACCAGTCATGGAGGGGTTAATTCTATTATCCATGCGCAAGCGTTTTAAAGAAAACCAGCACGATTTCGAACGCATATTCACAAACCACGCACTCTATATTGAAGCGATTGAGAAAAAAGATAAAGCATTAATGATTCAATCTCTCCATCAAAATTTTGATGATGTGCAAGGAAGAGTTGAAGATATGTGGAAATCCCAAGAAATTCTTGCAGAAGGGGGCGGAACAAAATGACAACCTATATGTTAGGTGTAGATATTGGAACAACCAGCACAAAGGCTGTTCTTTTTACAAAAGACGGGAAAGTCATTCAAAAAGAAAACATCGGCTACCCATTGCATACACCAGATATGTCTACAGCTGAGCAGGACCCTGAAGAAATCTATCAAGCGGTCAAGCAGGCGATAACGAACATTATGAAAAAAAATAGAGAAATGATGCCAGCATTCATTTCCTTTAGTAGTGCCATGCATAGCTTAATTGCTATCGATGAGAATGATCAACCATTGACTCCATGTATTACATGGGCCGATAACCGCAGTGAATCATGGGCACATAAAATTAAAGATGAATGGGGTGGCCATGAGATTTATAAACGTACAGGGACCCCTATTCATCCAATGTCCCCATTGAGTAAAATAACATGGATTACAAATGAACGCCCAGAAATAGCCCAAAGAACGAAAAAATACATTGGCATAAAAGAGTATATATTCAAGAAGTTCTTTAACCAATATGTTGTTGATTATTCTATCGCATCAGCAATGGGAATGATGAATCTTACTGAATTAACATGGGACAAAGAAGCATTAAAGATAGCGGGCATTCGCGAGGACCAGCTATCCACCCTTGTTCCCACAACTCAGATATTCACACACTGTGACAGTGAGCTTGCCTTACAAATGGGACTTGATCCTCATATCCCTTTTGTTATCGGTGCAAGTGATGGTGTCCTCTCTAATCTCGGAGTCAATGCGATTGGCAAAGGGGAAATCGCCGTCACCATCGGAACTAGTGGAGCCATTCGTACGATTATTGATCGTCCGCAAACAGATGAAAAAGGCCGGATTTTCTGTTATGCACTAACGGAAGATCACTGGGTCATTGGTGGCCCTGTTAATAATGGTGGGATTGTCCTCCGTTGGATTCGTGACGAATTTGCCTCATCCGAGGTAGAGACTGCCAAACGTTTAGGACTCGATCCATATGAAGTGTTAACGAAAATTGCTGAACGTGTGAGACCAGGTGCAAATGGACTTATTTTCCATCCTTTCCTTGCGGGTGAAAGAGCACCTGTATGGAATCCAGATGTTAGAGGCTCATTCTTTGGTTTAACCCTTTCACATAAAAAAGAACATATGATTCGCGCCGCATTAGAAGGTGTCATTTTCAACTTATACACTGTTTTCCTCGCACTTATGGAGTGTATGGACGAACCTGTTACGCGTATTCAAGCGACAGGCGGATTTGCCCGCTCTGCTGTTTGGCGCCAAATGATGGCGGATATTTTTGATTCTGAAGTGGTCGTACCTGAAAGCTATGAAAGTTCCTGCTTAGGGGCATGTATCCTTGGGTTATACGCTACAGGAGAGATTGAAAATTTTGCAGTAGCTTCTGACATGATCGGTAGCACACATAGACATACACCAGATGAAGATGCAGCTAATGCGTATCGTCAACTAATGCCTAGCTTTATCAACCTGACAAGAGTATTAACAGAGGAATATACAAAAATCGCTAACTACCAAAGAGGCTTGATTAGAAAAGATAGCGAATAAAAAGGAGAGAAAAATATGCCATTATTTATTGTTGCTTTAGGTATTATCGCCCTATTGCTCCTTATTATGGGGCTTAAACTCAACACATTTGTCTCACTTATTATCGTTTCATTTGGTGTTGCCCTAGCTCTTGGCATGCCTGCATCAGAAATTGTTGGCACGATTGAAAGTGGTCTTGGTGGAACACTTGGACATATCGCCTTAATCTTTGGTCTAGGTGCTATGCTTGGTAAATTAATCGCTGATGCTGGCGGTGCACAAAGAATTGCAATGACCCTTGTCAATAAGTTTGGTGAGAAAAATATCCAATGGGCAGTTGTCGTATCATCCTTTATTATCGGGATTGCCCTATTCTTTGAAGTAGGTCTTGTATTACTTATTCCCATCGTATTTGCGATTTCTAGAGAATTAAAAGTATCGATTCTTTACCTCGGTATCCCAATGGCAGCAGCATTATCTGTTACACATGGTTTCTTACCACCTCACCCTGGTCCAACCGTCATTGCCGGGGAGTACGGTGCAAATATCGGTGAAGTTCTATTATACGGGATGATTATTGCTATCCCAACAGTGATTATTGCTGGCCCAGTTTTCACTAAAATTGCGAAGAAAATCGTACCCAACTCTTTCACAAAGAGCGGAAATATTGCTTCTTTAGGTGAGCAAAAACAATTTAAACTTGAAGACACACCAGGGTTTGGTATCAGTGTATTTACAGCGATGTTACCAGTGATCCTTATGTCAATTGCAACAATCGTTACTTTACTTCAAGAAACGATGGGCTTTAGCGATAGCATAATCATTATCGTGATTAAGTTCATTGGTGATGCTTCAATCGCGATCTTGATCTCTCTACTTGTGGCCATTTACACAATGGGCATTGGCCGTAATATTCCAATTAAACAAGTAATGGACTCTTGCACAACAGCCATCACACAAATTGGAATGATGCTACTAATCATCGGTGGCGGTGGTGCTTTCAAGCAAGTATTGATTGACGGTGGGGTTGGTGATTATGTTGCCCAATTATTCGAAGGCACGACCCTTTCACCTATCTTATTAGCCTGGACCATCGCAGCCATCTTGAGAATTTCTTTAGGTTCTGCGACAGTTGCAGCATTAACAACAGCTGGACTTGTTATCCCTTTACTCGGTCAAACAGACGTTAACCTTGCTCTCGTTGTACTCGCAACAGGTGCAGGTAGCTTAATTGCATCCCACGTCAATGATGCAGGTTTCTGGATGTTTAAAGAGTATTTTGGTTTATCAATGAAAGAAACGTTTGCTACATGGACTTTATTAGAAACCATCATTTCCATTTCAGGCTTAGTATTTACTTTATTATTAAGCTTGATTGTTTAAGTGACAAAGAGCAAAAAGCCGGAAGAGTTACGATCCACTCACTCGGCTTTTTGCTTTTTATTTCGGAGAGAAACGTTAACGTGTCAAAAAGCCGATCCGAAATTATAAAAGCTTGAATGGAATGGAAAAATGAAAAACAAAGTAACCCTAGGAATAGTGGCAGGAACTGAAACTCCCTCCACCAAAAGAAACTTGCAAAGATGTGCACACAAAGTCACACTGGTTTTCGATACGATTTTGTCCGGACATTTCCTGTTTGAGGGACTTCCTTCCTTTTCTTTACTCGCTTTTGCGCGTATCTCCTATTTACGCGCACTTCTTTCCTTTTCTTTACTCACTTTTGCGCGTATTTCCTATTTACGCGCACTTCCTTCCTTTTTTTCACTCACTTTTGCGCGTATTTCCTATTTGCGCGCACTTCCTTCCTTTTCTTCACTCACTTTTGCGCGTATTTACTGTTTACGCGCACTTTCTTCCTTTTCTTCACTCACTTTTGCGCGTATTTCCTATTTACGCGCACTTCCTTCCTTTTTTTCACTCACTTTTGCGCGTATCTCCTATTTATGCGCACTTCCTTCCTTTTTTTCACTCACTTTTGCGCGTATTTCCTGTTTACGCGCACTTTCTTCCTTTTCTTCACTCACTTTTGCGCGTATTTCCTATTTGCGCGCACTTCCTTTTCTTCACTCACTTTTGCGCGTATTTCCTGTTTACGTGCACTTTCTTCCTTTTCCTTAATCACTTTTGCGCGTATCTCCTATTTATGCGCACTTCCTTCCTTTTCCTTAATCACTTTTGCGCGTATCTCCTATTTATGCGCACTTCTTCCCTTTTCTCCCCCTACTTTTGCGCGATCATCCCACTTCATTTCCCACCAACCAATTCAATAAAAAGGTTCTGATTCAATGCATCAGACTCACTTAGACAGACACATTCATAAAATGCAACTAGAGGCTGGGACAAATGGTTTTCAGCAAATGAAAAAAACGAACTAATATTTGAAACACTATTTTAGAGCTTCAGATTAGTTCGTTTTTTATTATTTTTCACGTGTTTAGTTTAGTTAAGAATTAGAAATGATAAATTTAGTTTGGTTCCAGCCTCTTGGATCTAACACATTTCTATGTTATTCAAATGCCGGAATCGCCGTTTCATCATAATTTTCTTCTAAGAATTTTTTCACTTCAGGGCTTGTCATTGCTTCTGCAAGTTTTTGAATCGCTTCTGAATCTTTGTTATCTTCGCGAGCGACAAGTGTAATGGCAAAGTCATTATCAATACCTTCTGTTAGTAGTGCATCACTTTTTGGTGTTAAGCCCAGTGGTGCAGCATAAGCAGGAGTCATTACGACTGCATCAGCATCATCATACATTCTCGCCAGCATTAATAAATCTACCTCTTCAAACTGATAGTTCTTTGGATTAGATGTGATGTCTGATTTCGTATAATATGGACCTGTTTTTTCTTTTAATTCAATCACATCATGTTGTGCTAGTAATGCGAGTGAACGGTCAATATTGGATACATCATTGGCAATGGCAATCGTTGCTCCTTCAGGTAAATCAGCTATTTCTTCAAAGTTCTTTGCATAAACACCATAATTGGCAAAATAAATCTCTTGTATTGCCACTAAATTCGCATCATTACTACGATTGTACTCTTCCATATAAGGCACATGTTGAAAAAAGTTTGCATCTACTTCTTTTGCCGCTAAAGCTGTGTTGGGTTGCACATTATCACTTAGCACAACCATCTCTAGATGAATGCCCTCTTCTTTCAGTTGTGGCGCTACTAACTCAAGAATCTCTGTCATCGGTGGAATAAGTGAAGCGACTTTTAGTGTTACCTCTTCTTTACTGTCACCACCATTTGTTTGTTTATCATCTGCTTGATCTTCTGTTTCTTGACCACAAGCAGCAAGCATCAAAATACTTAGTATCATTAAAGCAAATAGTCTTTTCATATTGTCCTCCTTCAGTATGTAGTCATCTCTTATCAATCACTCTCGCAACAGTTGTCCCAATAAACTGGATGCACTGTACGAGAATGACCATAATAATGATCATATATATCATTAAATCCGTCATAAATTGTTGATATCCATAGCGAATGGCGAAATCACCAATTCCTCCACCACCTACTACTCCCATAATAGTGGAATAGGATATAAAACTAATAATTGAAGTAGTTAAGCCAAGGACTAGCCCTGAACGTGCTTCGACAAATAAAAATTTGAAGACAACTTCGACAACCGATGCGCCCATTGCCTTTGCTGCCTCTATTACGCCTCTAGGGACATCTAATAAAGACTGTTCTACAAGGCGAGAATAATGTGCGATAGCGATAATTGAAAGCGGTACAGTTGCTGCCGCTGTGCCTATCGCTGTCCCAATAATGAACCTTGTAAAAGGAATCAAGAATACGACTAATAATAAAAATGGAAAAGAACGAATCGTATTTACCAATAAATTTAAAATCGAAAAAACAGCTCGACTTTCTAGTAAATTCTCTTTTCGACAAAGAAAAAGTAGTGTTCCAACAGGGAGTCCCACGATGACAGCGGCAAGAATGGACATCCCCACCATCGCAAAAGTCTCGCCAATCGCTTGCCAAATTTCCGCCTCATACCTTTGCAATACTTCAGGCATCCCCGCTCACCTCACCTGTTAATTTTTCAATAAAATATTCAGGGGTGTGGTCCACATCAGGGATGCCTTTCGGTTCAAGCTCAATTGTCTTATAGACAGAGCCATCTGCCATAACCGATACGCGGTGACAAATGCTTTGTATAACCTCCATCTCATGGCTAACTATGACAATCGTGACCCCTAATGTACGATTAATCTCCTCTAGCACAGCGAGAATTTCCGCTGTTGTATGAGGGTCAAGTGAAGAGGTTGGTTCATCGCATAATAACACCTTAGGCTCGTTCGCAAGGGCTCTAGCAATCGCCACTCTTTGTTTTTGACCGCCACTTAAACTTTGTGGGTACTGCTTTTCCAAATGAGCAAGACCTACGAACCTTAAGCATTCCATCACTCTTTCTCTTCGTTGATGCTTTGGGTAGTTTGCTAGCTGAAGACAAACCTCGACATTATCATAAATAGTTAAATTCGCCACAAGATTAAAATGCTGAAAAATCATCCCCATTGATTTTCTCGCTTCTCTTAACTGTTTTGGTTTCATCGTCATCAAGTTTTTTCCATCAACAACGACTTCACCGCAATCGGGTACTTCAAGCAAGTTCATTAACCGTAGTAATGTCGATTTTCCCGCTCCACTTGCACCAATGATGCCGTAGATCTCGCCTCCATTTACTTCGATATCAACCGCTTTAATCGCTTCGTAATCAGCGAAGCGTTTACTTATATCATGCATTTGAATCAAATGAAATAAACCCCCTTTCCATTTATGAAAGGTAATCAATAACGGATATATTATAGCTCAATCCCTCTACAATGTCATTTTGACGGGCATTTACAAACATTCTGTCTACTTATAATGATGGAATCTGAGTTAGAGACAAAAAAAATCCCCCGCCATTTATTTTGGTAGGAGATTCTTGAGTTAATGTAATTTTATTGAACCACCATCAACAAGTATAGTTTGTCCAGTAATGTAGTTTGAATCTTCACTTGCTAAGAATACAGCTACTTTCCCGATATCATTTTCAGAATCACCTAAACGGCGTAATGGAATCTTATTTACCATCGCATCATATGCTTCAGGCGCATGTTGTTTCCATTGTTCCACTCCTGGTGTTAAAGCAATTGGAGAAATCAAGTTAATATTAATATGATCAGGTCCCCATTCATTTGCTGTTACACGTGTGATGGCACGTATCGCTTCTTTCGCAGCAGCATAAGCTGTTTGTGTCACTTGTCCATCAATTCCCGCTCCTGAAGCAAAATTAATGACTTTTCCTTTATTTTTCTTTAACTCAGGATACGCCGCTTGCATAAAGCGAACCGTTGGATAAAAACCAGTGTTAAAAGAAAGGTCAAAATGCTCTTGAGTTGTTTCATTAAAGAGCACCTGTTTAGATACATGTGCATTATTTACGAGAATATCAAGTTTACCAAACTTCCTAACAACTTCTTCAACAATTTGCGTAATGTTTTCTTGTACTGTGATATCTTTGATAAACAGCATACCTTCTGTGTGAACACGAATCTCTGCTAATGTCTCTTTCCCTTTTTCTTCATTCACATCAACAATGGCAACATGCGCGCCTTCTTTCGCCATCGCAAGCGCCATTCCTCTTCCGATTCCAGAAGCACTCCCAGTAATAATCGCAACCTTACCATTCAATTTCATGAGAAAGACCCCTTTATTAAAATAATATATTTAGACATCTAAATACTTTATGAATAAATCATATCAGATTATATTAGGATCTGACAATAGATTATACTTCCACGTCATGGCAAATATAGGGTTTAGAACAGCAACATTACGGACGGATTTCATCAATGATTTATTGATAACTGGAGAGGAAAAATGAACGAAAAGGGTTTGTATGGAAAACGCAAGGGAGCTAAAGGGCTGTGCTCACAATAGTTACATTTATTCTGTCAGGTTGTGTGGGTAATTCGCCTATGTGCACAGTAGTCTCTCCGTTTTCGCAGTTTATGCGGACAATTCGTCATACCCACACTTTGCGCAATCATAAATACGCTACTCTGGAACTTGTAACTAATCACAATCCATTTATCAAGGTTCTTCTGATTTTCAACTATTTATCATGCGGCAGCGCAATCGGACAGGCTTACCAGATTTCCCACCAATCAATAACCATTCATAAACACAAAAAAGAAAAACCTGAACATTCCACACTTCAGCTGTGATGTTCAGGTTTCTCTCTCATCTATTAATTATGAATCGCTTTATTTTGATCTAAACCGAGCGCTCGGTCAGTCGTTTGATTTACTTTTTGGAGTAACTCCGGATTTTCTGATAAAGAAAGGCCGTAAGATGGTACCATCTCTTTAATTTTTGGCTCCCAATCTTTTATGTTTTCTGGGAAGCAGCGCTCAATGATATCCAGCATAACTGGAACAGCTGTCGATGCCCCTGGTGATGCGCCTAATAAAGCAGCTATTGAACCGTCGCCTGCCGTTACCACTTCAGTACCAAATTGGAGCGTACCTTTTCCGCCTTCTTCTGTATCTTTAATCACTTGCACACGTTGACCAGCAATGACTAATTCCCAGTCTTCACTTTTTGCATTTGGAACGAATTCACGTAATTGTTCCATGCGCTTTTCTTTTGACTGTAGCACTTGCTCAATTAGATATTTTGTTAAGCCCATTTCCTTCACACCAGCTGATAACATGGTTAACACATTGCTTGGCTTTACAGAA
This sequence comes from Cytobacillus kochii, assembly GCF_020171845.1. GTDB lineage: Bacteria > Bacillota > Bacilli > Bacillales > Cytobacillaceae > Cytobacillus > Cytobacillus kochii. Next base: position 340,985 of record NZ_JAIVAM010000005.1, read on the forward strand.
GTGATTAAATCAAACATGGAACCATTTTTTAAAAACTTTGGTGAGAAGCCGGCGAATGGACCGAATAATAATGATTTTTTGTTATTAATGTATCTTGTATCCAAATGCGGCACAGACATTGGTGGTGCACCCACAGGCGCTTTACCATAAACTTTCGCATGATGCTGTTCCACGATCTCTTGGTTTGTACAAGACATAAAGATTCCACTTACAGGGAACCCGCCAATGCCTTTCCCTTCAGGAATACCTGATTTTTGTAGTAAGTGTAAGCTACCGCCTCCACAACCGATAAAGACAAAGTCTGCTTTATGGTTTTCCAGGTTTCCACCTGCATGGTCACGTACTTTCACTTCCCAGCCGCCATCTCTTGTGCGTTTTAAATCATCTACACTATGCTGATAGTGCATTTCCACACCTTGAGACTCTAGTTGTTGGAATAATAAACGTGTAAGAGCACCGAAGTTTACATCTGTACCTGAATCGATTTTTGTTGCGGCAATCGCATCAGTAGTTGCACGGTTTTCCATAATTAAAGGAATCCATTTTTTTAATGTTTCATGATCTGTCGCATACTCCATACTAGCAAATAGTGGATTGCTAGACATTGCTTCATGCCGTCTTTTCAAAAACTCTACATTTTTTTGTCCTTGCACTAAACTCATATGTGGCAAAGGCATAATGAACTCTTGTGGTCTTCTAATTAATTGACTATCAACTAGATAAGCCCAAAATTGTTTAGAAACTTGGAACTGCTCGTTAATATTGATGGCTTTCTTAATATCAACAGAACCATCTGGATTTTCTTTCGTATAGTTAAGCTCACATAATGCAGCATGACCTGTACCTGCATTGTTCCACTCATTTGAACTTTCTTCCCCTGTTTTATCCAATTTCTCAAACACTTTGATTTTCCAGTCTGGAACTAATTCTTTTAAGAGCGAACCTAAAGTCGCGCTCATAATCCCAGCACCAATTAAAATCACTTCTTTGGTTTCCCCGTTGCTCATTTTTTACCATCCTTATACCGTGAAATTTGCAGAGAAAATAAGACAATAGTCTAACCTACACCAAAAACGCTTCTCTACCCTTCCAGTTGTTGGTCGATGTAGGCAAACGTTTACATTGTGCAGGCACCTTCTCTTTAATATGCGCTAAATTAAATGTCATCAATCTTTGCAAAATATATATTTCTCAATACTAATTATACTATAAAATTGGCAATTATCCATCATAGAAGAAATTCTTCTCCCTCTATAATAGTATAAATCCTATTTATATTATATAAAATTTTTTGATATTTGACTGAAAAAAATAATGGAAAACAGATAAAAGTTGGAAAGTTCCGCGCATTTTTTCTTAGTGGTTATTCTTTTATTTGCTTTTAACGGATATTTTGCTGTTTTATTCAACTTTACCATTCTTATTATTTATTATTCCAAAATACTTAAAAGGCCCCGAAAAAAATTTTCAGGGGCCTATCTTTACGCATTTATTTTTTCTATTACTTCTGAAGGAATATCACTTTCTTTTACTTCATCGTAAGACGTGACTTCATTACTATCATCAAGATAAAGCATTAAGTAGGCACCCTCTCGCAAAGCTCTAGAAGAAGAGAATTCTACTGCGATTGCTTTGCCCTCTTTATTATAAGCTGAAAGCTCATACCAATACCTTTTCATCACTTCTCCTGATTCTAATGTTTCTTCTTCTACTCTCGGCTCTTCATTTAATTGAACATACGCGTTCTCTTTGCCTAAACGATTAAAATCCATATTCATTAATAGAATAACTGCCACAATAAAAACGATGACAATTCCCCCGATAACCCCAGTTGTCTTCTTCATTTATCTCTCCCCTAACATTGAAAATATCGTTTTTTGAAAGCTTCTTATCGTTAAGAAATAATAGATGAAATAGATTATTGTATATGCTAGCATCCATATTACTACTGGTATAAGCAGATTCATCATTAGCAAATTAGAAAATGCAACTAAGGCGATCGCTCCATGCATTAATCCAAGTAGTAGTGGTGCCGTAAAGATCATTCCCACCTGATGTCTAATCGTTCGTTTCATTTCTTTTTGTGACACACCAATTTTGTATAACACTTGATATTTCCCTTTATCTTCTTCTGCTTCAGTCATCATCTTAAAGAAAATGATGCTACCCGTAGCGACTAAGAATACGAGTCCAAGAAAGCTTCCAACAAATAGCATAGAGCCTGAAGCTTCAATGGAATCTTTATATTGTTGTGTTGCACTTGAAAATTGTTCTGTAGAAGCAGCTAAATCATCAGATAGTGCTTGCTGCTTTTTATAATCTTCCACTTGAACTGCCTGGTAGGTCACCTGAGGGCTGTCAATTTGTTCAAAAAAAGCATCTGTTACAACTAATAATTTACCTCCCATTGTGAAGGTATTAACAACAGATCGATCCTCGTAAGCAATTACGTTTAATGTTTGCTTATTAAGCTTAACCTCATCTACTTTCGTCGACCAACGCTCATCATAATACGTATCCAGGATAAATGCCTCTTCCTGATTAATGGTAGGGAGGCCCTCCCACCCTTGTTGTGTAGCCAATTGCTTGAAGGTTGAATAATCCATTACTTGGTAGTCAATTTCCATGTCACCTTCAGCTATACGGACAGTTTTACTTTTGATTTCCTCTTCATACACAACAATGTCTTGTGTAATTTTCTGTGGCTCGCCCTCCCACATAAATGTAATAGGCGTGTAGGTCTCTATTTCTTTGTCCGCATTATAATAAAGCCCAAATACCGCACCACCAGCAGTAATTGTTGTTGCACTTAAAGTTGCAATTACTGTTAGTGTTCGTGCATTCCCACGAATGCGGTGCAATAGCTGTGACGTTGTCCATAGATTTAATCCTTTCCAAGCCCAGTTCTTTTGATTTTTTAATTTCGATAAAATATAGACAAGTACACTATTAAAAATCAGATACGTTCCTAACACAGTTAATCCAATAATCACTAATGGCATAGCTCCACTAAGTAAGCGCCATACTTCTGAAGTCATCAAATCTTGCAACGCCAACCAATAAGCACCTGCTAATGATGCCACACCTAATACAGCCGAGATAAGACGTGCTTTCGGCAATTCCTCGCCTTTCTTTTCTGCGTGAAATAAATCAATTAACTTAAAACGATAAATAACACGATAACCTTGTAATGACGTAAATAAAAACAGAATCATAAAGACGATGACTGTATTAACAACTGCACTTGGTGAAAATGCTAGACTGCTCATTACTTCAAGTCCCATTAATTTTAATAAAACCATTAAGAGGAGTTGTGATAGTAAGAAGCCCAAGCCAACACCAATAATTAAGGCAATTACGCCAATAACGATATTCTCGAAAAAAAGCATAAAACCGATGGAGCGTTTACGTACCCCAAGTAAGGAATAAAGCGCTACTTCCTGCTTCCTTTTTTTCATAAAAAAAGAGTTCGAATAAAGGATAAACACAGCAACAAAAATAATCAGAACAAATGCAGATGCACTCATAATACTACTGACTTGCTTTGAGACTGCTGCCAAAGCAGTGATGTCTTCACTATATTTCAACGTGACAAAAGTAAAATAAATGATAATAGAGAAAATCATCGAGCCGATGTACAGCCCATAACTCTTCACATTTCGACGAATATTTTTGATCGCTAAATCAAATAGCGTCATTATCGTCACCGCCTAGTTGTGCCAATTCCGCTAAGATCATTTGGAAAAACTCTTTCCTGGTATGTGAACCACGATAAATTTCCTTTGATAATTGGCCATCTTTAATAAAAAGAATTCTTCGGCAAAAACTAGCAGCATAAGCATCATGCGTAACCATCATAATCGTTGTTTCATGCTTTTCATTTAATTGGCTCATGCTTTCTAGTAAATCTGTTGCTGACTTTGAATCCAAAGCACCAGTCGGTTCATCAGCAAAAATCAATTTAGGATTCGAAATCAGTGCACGACAAGCTGCCGTTCTTTGTTTCTGACCTCCAGATATTTGATAAGGATATTTATCCAATAAAGGAGCAATCCCGAATGTATGCGCTAATGTCTCTACTTTTTCAGCCATTTCCTTTGCTGATTTTTTAGCAATCGCAAGTGGAAAGACAATATTTTCGCGAACAGTTAATGAATCGAGTAGATTGTAGTCTTGAAAAATAAAACCTAAATGATCACGGCGAAAATCCGCTAACTTCTCTTCTTTCATTTTGGCAATATTGTCTTCTTCAATATAAATATCACCGTTTGTCGGAGAGTCAATTGTTGCCAATACATTTAGTAAGGTAGACTTCCCAGCTCCTGATGGCCCCATAACGCCTACAAATTCCCCATGGCTAATGTCAAATGATATATTCTGAAGCGCATGAAATGTGTTTGCACCTTTTCCGTATATTTTTTCTACCTTTTTTACAACTAATAATGATTCCATATATTAAGCACCTCTTTCTTATGTCTCTACTTTACCTCCCCATCCTTACACTAAATTCACTTCTACCTTACAAAATCCTTAAATTGTATATAATAATCGTTAAACACTGTTAAGATAAGGCTAATAGATAGATGAAAGGAAGGAATCAATGTGGAACAGCCTCGTATTCTAATCGTTGATGATGAACAAGATTTATGTCAGCTCATGCAAACTTCTCTAAAAAAAGAAGGATTTCAATCCATACAAACAGCAGGTACAGTTAAGAATGGTTGGGAACAATTCCAGGCTTTCTCCCCACATTTAGCGATTCTCGATGTGATGCTTCCTGACGGTGAGGGCTACGATTTATGTAAAAAAATCCGTGAAGTCTCAAGAATTCCAATTTTATTCCTATCCGCCAAAACAGATGAAGTCGATAAGATATTAGGATTGGCAATTGGCGGAGATGACTATATTACAAAACCATTCAGCCCAAAAGAAGTTGCTTATCGTGTGAAAGCGCAACTCCGACGTGCTGGCAGCTATTCACAACAGATATCTGAACAAGCAATGATAGAAACAACGATGATGACTGCCGGTCCTTTTGCCTTAAATAAAGAACAAACAGAAGTGTACAAGCAGGATCAACGCATAGAACTAACTGCTAAGGAAGTTGGGTTAATGGCTTGTTTTATCCGAAACCCAAATCGAATACTTAGTAAGGAAACATTGTTTCAAACCGTGTGGGGTGAAGACTTCTACGGAGCAGATAATACATTAATGGTTCATATCCGCAGATTACGTGAGAAAATAGAAGATAATCCATCCAAACCGACCTTCATTACGACGGTTAAAGGGCTCGGGTATCGACTGAATGTAAAATAGGTGAGGACAAATGAAATGGAAATTAACTGGTAGGTATTTATTCTCAATTTTAAGCATCGTTTTCATCGTCATCATTGTTAATACAATGGTTTTAATTGGTTTGCTTATTTATCAGCAACAACAAGGCATTGATCAAGTAGAAAGTGGTTCAGCCGAACGATTCACCCGTTCTTTTTCTAACTATTTAACAATAGAAGATGAACAACCAACTCTTTCAGCTGAAGGAGTAGAGGCGCTAGAATCATTCGGTGCGTGGCTGCAAATTTTAAATCATAATGGAGAGGTGATTTCCTCTAAATTTGCACCTGATGGAGTTGCAAATCATTATAGCCCTGTAGAACTTGTACATAAATATAAGTATATGGACGATCATTTTAATACGTATTTCCTCGGGGAATTCGAAGAATATAGTTACATCATTGGTGTCCCCCAAAGTAAAGAGGAGCGCGTTACTTTCATGATGGATACCACTTCAGTCATTACGTATGTCTTCAAAGCAATCATTGCCATAACGATTGTTGATTTGATTATCGCAGCTATTGTTGGGCTACTCTTTAGCACAATACTGACCAAGCCTGTTCATTATATGATTGAACGCATTTCTCAACTTAAAGCACGAAATTTCGCTGTTCAAAAGACGAAACGAGCAGGTATTTATAAACCTGTGTTTGCCAATCTGAATGAAGTTTCCACTACCCTTCAAGCGCATGAGGAAGAACGTAAAAAACTCGAAAATATGCGCAACGAATGGATAAGTAATGTTTCCCATGATTTAAAAACACCGCTTGCCTCCATTCGCGGCTATGCCGAGTTATTAAATGAGGAGCAAGTTTCCCATGCGGAGAGGCAGGAATACGCAGAAGTCATTGAGCGGCAATCTCTTTATATGAAAGAATTACTAGATGACTTTAACCTTACACTGCGATTACGCAACCAAGAATTACCTTTGCACATACAAGAGATAAAGGCAGAACGATTTACGCGGGAAATGGTTATTGACATCTTGAATGATCCTCGTTATGACGGCTATCATATCAGTTTTGAAAGTGATGATCCGGCACTCATTTGGTCCATCGACCAGCATTTAATGAAACGAGCTCTATTGAATTTTATTCACAATGCCCTTCTCCATAATGCATCAGACGTTGAGGTAGATATTCGTCTAGAAGCTGGAAAACTAATCATTGAGGATAATGGAAACGGTATCGCTTCCGACGACTTAGAGCAAATTTTTGACCGATACTACCGTGGCACTAATACAAAAGCACAAGGTACTGGGCTTGGAATGGCGATTGCGAGAGATATCATTACAGCCCACGGTGGCACCGTTTATCTGACTAGTGAACAGCATCAAGGTACAAAGATTGTTATTGCATTAAAACAGCAAATGTAACGAGTTAATACACCCCTCCTAGACTTATAAAAAGGGGTGTATCTCTGTTATGAAGAATGATAAGAAGGAATGAAGTATGTTCTTTTTACAGAATATTCTAAATTAAAATTGACTACCTCATAGCATGTCTCTATAATTAACGTGAAATCAGTCTTACCATTAACTACGAAAGAGAAGGTGACAAGAAATGTCTTTTCAACCTAAAATGACATTTATTAATTTACCTGTGAAAGACTTAAAGAAGTCAATGGACTTTTTTAAACAAATTGGGTTTACTTTCAACGACGATTTCACTAACGATGACGCCGCGTGTATGGTCATCAATGAACATACTTTTTCCATGCTGATGACAGAGGGACAGTTTAAAAACTTTACCGCCAAAAACATCATTGATTCCAATGACCAAATTGAAGTCATTACATCCTTTGCTGCTGAAAGTAGAAACCAAGTCAATGAAATTATTAAAAAGGCGTTAGATGCTGGTGGTAGATTGGCATCTGAAGCAAAAGACTTTGGATTTATGTATCAAATGGGCTTTCAAGATCTTGATGGACATACGTGGGAAGTCATATATATGGATAGTCAAACGACAAGATAAAGGAGGCAATTATTTTGACCCTATCACTAGGACAAATCATGTTATATGTCAACGACCAACAAACAAGCTTGCAATTTTGGATAGAAAAAATCGGCTTCAAACTGATTGCGGAAAATGACGAAGGAGATTTTAAATGGTATGAGGTTGCTTCGTCCGAACAAACAGAAACAACGATTGTACTTCAAGATAAACAAACCGTTGCAAAGATGAGCCCGGAATTAAACCTTGGGACACCCTCTCTTATGTTTTATACAAATGACATTGAAAAGCTCTACCAAACATACAAGAATAAAGAAATCACAGTAGGAGAGCTCGTTGAAATGCCTTTTGGTAAAGTATTCAACTTTGCCGATAACGAAGATAATTATTTTGCGGTGATGGAGAAGAACTAAGTTGGCAAACACACGGGCTGTAAGTTCGTGTGTTTTTTTGTTGTAGGTGATTGAATGCAATTGCCTTTGGCTGTTACTTCTGTTTCACTGCTGATTCAAGCAATTTTTGCTACTGACGCGGGTTTTTGACTCGTATTTTGCTTAATCCTATCTGTTTTTTCTACTGCCTCCGTTTTTTGACTCGTTTCTTGCCTAATCCTATCAGGTTTTCCTACCGACTACGTTTTTCGACGCGTTTCCTGCCTAATCCTATCAGGTTTTTCTTCTGCTACGGGTTTTTGACGCATTTCTTGCTTAATCCTATCAGGTTTTCCTTCTGCTACGGGTTTTTGACGCGTTTCTTGCTTAAGCCTATCAGGTTTTCCTACTGTCACCGTTTTTTGACGCGTTTCCTGCCTAATCCTATCAGGTTTTCCTTCTGACTCCGTTTTTTGACGCGTTTCCTGCCTAATCCTATCAGGTTTTCCCACTGACACCGATTTTTGACACGTTTCCTGCCTAATCCAATCAGGTTTTCCTACTGACTCCGTTTTTTGACGCGTTTCCTGCCTAATCCTATCAGGTTTTCCTACTGCCTCCGTTTTTTGACGCGTTTCTTCCTTAATCCAACCAGGTTTTTCTACTGACTCCGTTTTTTGACGCGTTTCTTGCTTAAGCCTATCAGGTTTTCCTTCTGCTACGGGTTTTTGACGCGTTTCTTGCTTAAGCCTATCAGGTTTTCCTTCTGCTACGGGTTTTTGACGCGTTTCTTGCTTAAGCCTATCAGGTTTTCCTTCTGCTACGGGTTTTTGACGCGTTTCTTG
>NZ_JAIVAM010000006.1 GCF_020171845.1 Cytobacillus kochii
TGCTTAAGCCTATCAGGTTTTCCTACTGTCACCGTTTTTTGACGCGCTTCCTGCCTAATCCTATCAGGTTTTCCTTCTGACTCCGTTTTTTGACGCGTTTCCTGCCTAATCCTATCAGGTTTTCCCACTGACACCGATTTTTGACACGTTTCCTGCCTAATCCAATCAGGTTTTCCTTCTGACTCCGTTTTTTGACACGTTTCTTGCTTAATCCAATCAATTTTTCCTACTGACTCCGTTTTTTGACGCGTTTCCTGCTTAAGCCATTCAATTTTTCCTACTGACTCCGTTTTTTGACGCGTTTCCTGCTTAAGCCATTCAATTTTTCCCACTGTCACCGATTTTTGACGCGTTTCTTGCTTAATCCAATCAATTTTTCCTACCGCCTCCGTTTTTTGACTCGTTTCCTGCCTAATCGAATCAGTTTTTCCCACTGACTCCGTTTTTTGACGCGTTTCCTGCTTAATCCAACCAGTTTTCCCTACTGCTTTCGATTTTTGACCCGTTCGGTTTCTCGCCGTATCCGATCAATTTTTGCAAGCCCTACAAAAATCCCCATAAACATGCGTAAAAAAAGCAAGGGACATTCCCCCGCTTCTTTTACGTCCCGCAATATGTTTGATAATTACCATCCTGTACCGGTACCTCTTTATACTTCTCCTGCTCTGCCGTATGTGCATATGGATGAGCGAGCACCGCTAATAGCTCCTCAAATAAATGATAATCCCCTTTGTTCACCGCTGCAGTTAATGCTTTTTCAACATAATAATTTCGTGGAATAACAGCTGGGTTATGATTTTTCATTAACTGTTCCACTTCCGCTTCTGAAGCTTCCTGTCTCTTTAACCGCTCTTGCCAACGAGCTATCCACTCTTTGAACGCTGGCTGATCTAATGTTCGAAAGGTCAGGGCGATGAATGTGTTCGTATAATCCGCCCCCTGCTCCTTCATGATTTCGAGTAAATCGTGAATAAGAGCCTTATCTGATTCTTCTGCTGTAAACAGACCGAGTTTGGCCCTCATTTCTCCGGTCCACATATGAATATAGATACGATTGTATTCGCCGATTTCCTCTTGCGCAATTTTCACCGCTTCCTCGGTTTCATCATGTAATAAGGGAATCAGTGACTCTGCGAAGCGCGCCAAGTTCCACCCCGCCATATAAGGTTGGTTTCCGTATGCATAACGACCTTGAACATCAATAGAGCTGAATACCGTTGCTGGGTCATACGTATCCATAAAGGCACATGGACCATAATCAATCGTTTCTCCAGAGATCGTCATATTATCCGTGTTCATGACACCATGAATAAAACCGACCGCTTGCCATTTAGCAATCAAACCCGCCTGAACTTCGATCACTTTACGCAACAAGGCCACGTATGGATGGTCTTCTTTTAAAAGCTCAGGATAATGACGCTCAATGGTATAATCAGCTAACGCCTGCAATTCTTCCGGTTTCGTGAAGGTAGCTGCAAATTGAAAAGTGCCTACACGAATGTGACTCGCCGCTACTCGTGTCAAAATGGCCCCTGGTAATAAAGTTTCGCGTGCAATATCATCACCCGTTTCGACTACGGCTAAGCTCCTCGTTGATGGAATGCCCAAACCATGCATCGCTTCACTGATGAGATACTCCCTCAACATCGGTCCAAGCGCCGCACGGCCATCCCCACCGCGAGAATACGGTGTTCTACCGGCACCTTTTAACTGAATATCAACGAGATCACCGTTTACCATCACCTGTTCACCTAAAAGAATGGCGCGCCCATCACCTAGGCGATTAAAATGACCAAACTGATGTCCTGCATAGCTTTGTGCAATCGGCTCACTGCCCTCTGGCAATTGGTTTCCGGCTAACACCTTCATGCCCTCATCACTCTGTAACCACTCTTTGTTAATTCCTAAACTTTCGGCTACTTCTTTATTCCATTGCACCATCTCGGGATCACTTGCTCGCTGTGGTTTTGTTTCTGTAAAAAGACCGGGAGACAGCTTCTTATAACTATTTTGCAAATTCCAGCCTGACACATGTCTTTCTGGCATTCTTATCGCCTCTCCTTTTGTATCATATTTGTTTTATTATATCTCTTCTTTTATGAAAATAAAAAAATAGCTACCCTCTTTTACTTCCAGTAACTTTAACTACTATGAATATAAAGATCTTCGTTATCCCTTTTTGCAAATGAAAATTTCTTTAACAAATGGATAGACGAAGCGTTCTTAGGATGAAGACTCGCATAAATAGTAGAAATATTTAATTTTTTATTTGCAAATGTTAGAAGTAAGGTGATTGCGTCTGTCGCATAACCTTTTCCCCAATATTGCCTGTCTAATCCATACATGAGGTAGTATCTTTCATTGACATCGTCAAAAGTAAAACCTGCATAGCCCAAATAATCATTATTTTTCCTAGAATAAATGGATAATTCCCAATTACCGTTTTCACCAAAGGTCTGACATTGCTCAGCATATAATAACTCTCTTTCGACATAACTTATTTGAGGAATGCCTCCCGTATACTTTCGTGCATCCTTATCATTAAGCATATTCCAAACATAAGGAAATTCTTTCAATTGGGGACTTGCTAAATAAATATGACTACCTACGAGTTTCATCATTCACATCTCCTCTACCTCTGTCAAATATACCATATGAGGAAAATGAATATATCGATAAATTTTTATTGTTTTTCAATAAATAACCTTGTATCCTATATATGAAATAATTTTATTATGGAGGGTTACAATGACTTTAATATTATTTGTTGGTTCACTCATCATGTTAGTTATTATATTCTTTAAAAACCCCATCCTCTCTCAACTTGGCAAGGGGAATCCATTCGTGCATCTTTTAAAAAAGACGCCATGGTTCCAGTCACATTGGCGAGCTGGAATTCTCCTATTCTTCATGAATACAGCCCTATTTTCTACTACCATTCTTGCTCTTTATATTGTGGGCTATTTTGTCATTCCCTATGTTCACTTAATTTTTATGGTTTTAGCCGTATGCACAAGCATCTATTTATGGGTGGCAGTAAATAAAGCCTGGCAGGGCTCAAAAGGGGATAGATTAAAGTTAGCCACTATTGGAAGTAGTTTCTACATGGGATTAACCGTTTTATTTACTTTTTTGTACATCACTCTTGAGCCATCCTATCAAGGAGAGGATATTTTCATGCAGGCTATGGGGTTATTTCTAGCTATAATCGTTACAACAACTGCATGGATTACATGTTTTTTCATTACGGGGTTCTACCAACAAAACGTGGAAAAGATAAGTTAAGAAATTTTCACATAAATATAGCAGCAAAATGGATGAGGACCTTGGACAAGCAATATTTTTAAACATAAAATCAATAAATAGTAGCTTGAGTGATACTCCCGTTTTGACATAATCGGAGTTAGATGTTTATTATGCTAAGGCAAAGTCCTTAAATCTATGTCTACGTTAAGGAGTGTAGAATATGAACAAGAAGTTAAAGCTGTATTTTATGGGATATTATATATTTTTCCCTTTAGTATTTATAATTAGTTTCTTTATTTGGATGTATCTGGTTAAACAAAATCATTTATGGACTGTATTATCAGATGGTACATCTATCATCGGATTGTATTATATGATTACAAGTATCATTTTTGTATTTTACTTTAAGAATAAAATTTGAAACGAAATGGTCAAAAAATCATACTGTGTGGTTAAGAATAAGTCAGAAGCATTGCGTTTACTGGCTTGTTCTTTTGAGGTTTTCTTCGAAAAAAATTCCTCAACAGCCACAATGAAATAAAGTTGAACTTGCTTCTGGTTTAGCCTGTATAAACGCGGGTAAATAGAGACAAACACCCCTAAAGGAGGTAAGATTTATGGCAATTGGAGAAAGATTTAAAACAGGTCAACGTTCCACTGCTCATGCTTACTACGAATGGGATGGTTATACAGATGGGACACGTACACCTAGTCCAACCGGCGAGGAAAAGAAAATCCAACTAGAAACCGAAGAAGTTTTCCCACCGATTAGCTCTTGTGACAAAGGTGCTTTTTGGCGAAAAACATCATACGCATAACGCAACGCCAATCTAGCTTATTGCTGGGTTGGCGTTATTATTAGCTTTTCTTTCTCTTCTGAAAATTATAGAGCCTCTCTTCTAAAGCTGTATAAACCTCTCTCGGCATCTCCACCAACTCTACATCCTCTCCAAGAAAGAGCAACCAGCTGGCTATTTCCTCTAGTTGATCTCGTTTCTCCATGGTGACATATATTTTTGCTATAGCTGTTGTTTGATAGGGGTCTGTATAGGTAAGCGCCACATTGAAAGGATGATACTTTTTATATTGAGCAATGGCTTTTGGTCCAAGTTTCATGACGATATTGTCTTTCACATGATGTTCAGCCATCTTTTTTAGCATGCTGTTTCTGCTTAATCTTTTTTTCGTATGAAAGACGTTCACTTCGGTCAAATGATCGACTGCTATCAGCCTTTTCTTTTCTTCGCTTATATCAAAGCCTTCCACCCACCAGATGTTTTTCTCACGGTAAAGGTGCATAAGATAAATAGGATAGTCCACATCTTTAATAGAAAGGGTCATATAACGGTCTGTTAGTATCAATTGAATCAGTTTTTCTAACATCGGGTGAGGTAAATCGGATAGTTCTAAGAGTTCAGGATTATGAGGGTTCGTTCCTTCAAATAAGAGAATCTTATTTAAAAGCACGAGATCATCTTGTTGCGCTTCTGAAATCAGACCGAGTAATTTTTCAGCTAACGATTGGCGACTCTTTAAATAAGGTAATTGCAAATTTCTCGTTGCCATAAAGGCTATAAATAGTGCTTTTAACTCGTTATCAGTGAAGCGAACAGAGGGAAGAACAGCATTTTTCATGACAGCATAACCACCATCTCTTCCCACTTCCGCAACAAGAGGGACACCTATACTTTCGATCTCGCGTATATCTCGTATCGCTGTTGACCGAGAGATTTGAAATTCCTGCATGATTTCTGAAATCGTAAAATGGGCACGATTGTTAATGTATCGCATCATGACATTAATTCTTTCAACCTTTTTCATCTCAGTCTCCTAAACAGTGTCATTTTTTGACATGATTTAAAGTTATTATAAACTCATCAAATGAAAACACCAATCATTTGGTTAAATTTCAAGAAAGAGGGACGATAAAAATGGCTAATTATTCATTACAAGAAAAAGAAGGTTTCGTCGTATTAGGCTTTGGAATTGAAATTGTAGCGGACTATAGAGACCAAGAAAGCATCAATCAACAGAAAAGCGATTTCTGGGAAACTGTGAAAAAGGATGGCACACTTGAGCAGCTTAAATCCGTGGCAGACAATAATTATATTTTCGCAGTCAACGAAGCGGTCAATAACAAAATGATGCATTATGCAGGCGTGATGACAGAAAAGACATTACCTGATGCAACGAGAATTATCCAATTTCCTAAAGGACCCTACCTCGTTGTCGAAGGGAAAGCTGACTCCTCTCAAGAATTAAGTAATCAACTAACAGCTGTGGCCTTTGGTCAAGCATTAGTAGAAATGACTGACTATGCCTATGTTGGCGGACCAAACACAACAGTGGAAATGAGTGAGGACAACGGTACAGTATACGGTGAAATGTGGATTCCTGTTGTTAAAAAATAACAGGAATGGTGATCCCACTTTTAAGGTGGGATCACTTTCGTTTATATGCAACTAGCTAAAAGCGCAATTCCCTCTTCAATTTCCTCAATGGATAGTCCACCAAACCCAAGCATGATATACCTTTGGCTGTCGCTAATTGGATATAGCCAAAAACGTGAGGGGGTGTAAACTTTTACACCTTTTTTTAACCCTTTTTCAATCACTTGTGGTGCTGCCTGCCCTTGTAATTCTAGGAGGATATGTAAGCCCGATTTTTCCCCAATAATTTTTACTTTATTGCCTAAATGTTGCTCAATACTATTTAATAGTGTTTGATGTTTTCTCTGATATGTTTTTCTCATTCTCCGAATATGCCGTTCAAAATCACCTGCATGCATAAACTTAGCCATAGCTACTTGTATCATTGGTGAAACTGGCTGATTATAATCAGGAAACATCTGTCCGTACTGCTTCATTAATGAAGGTGGAAAAACGATAAAGCTCATGCGCATGGAAGGGAGAAATGATTTTGAAAAAGTTCCTAAGTAGATGACTTTTTCTTCTTCATCTAGCGATTTGAGCGAGGGGATAGGCTGACCTTGATAACGAAACTCCCCGTCATAATCATCCTCGATAATATAACCAGCTGATTGATAAGCCCAGTTAAGCATTTGCGTTCTTTTACCGACTGGAAGAATCATCCCAAACGGAAATTGGTGAGAAGGGGTCACATAAACGGCTTTTGCCTTACTTTTCTGTAGATGATAGATAGATAAACCATCTTTCTCAAGCGGCACAGGGACCATCTCACAGCCTTGATCAACAAAGACGGTACGCACCCCACTATAGCCTGGCTCTTCTATCGCCACCTCTTTTCCCTGCAGTTTCAAAAGTCGGCAAATGATCTCTACTGCTGATTGTGTGCCACTCGTAATCAAAATCTGCTCTGGTCTCGTATGAACTCCTCTTGATTGCAATAAATAGGTGGCAATCTCTTGCCGTAATAACCACTCTCCTTGCTTGTCGCTATACTGAGATAACGTCTGTCCTTCCTCTTCGATGGCATGAGAGAGAGATTTTTTCCAACTTTTAAAAGGGAATTTTTCTACATCGATGTTTCCATATTCAAAGTCAATCATCGTCTTAGATGATGACTTCCTTTCAATTATTGCTGGTGATGCCTCTTCTGAAGATTGCGAGAGTCGTTCCTCTATTTCTGCCACCCAAATCCCACTGCGAGGTATACTCTCAAGATATCCTTCTGCTTGTAACTGCTGATACGCTGCGTCCACAGTATTTCTACTAATCTGCAAGTGATGGGTCAGTTGCCTAATCGATGGCACCTTTGTCCCCGGCAATAGCCGTCCCTCTTCAATTTCTGTCTTCATCCAATGATAAAGCTGACTATAAAGTGGTATCGTTTTTTCCCTGTGAATAAATGGTGTGATTTCCATCCCACATAACCCCCAACTGTCCCTAAGAAACTTTCCCTTTCTGGCACTTTTCTTAAATACAGATTTTTCTTACGATTATTTTAACATTTACAAAGAAGGATGGGATGGAAATGTCATATGAAATTCGCAATCAAAAATTAGCGTGCACAGATCAGGCCCTAATTGAACAACTAATCAGTAATACACGTACAGGCTATCTGGGATTAACTGATGGTGATCATCCTTACGTCGTTCCGTTAAACTATACCTGGATGAACGGATCGCTCTATTTTCACGGTGCTGCTGCCGGCAGAAAAATTGAAATAATCCGCGAGAACCCTCATTGCTGTTTCACCATCGCAGAAGATTACGGTACAATGGTTAGCCCGATTCCGGCGAAAACGGACACTGCCTATATGAGCGTTATGCTTTTCGGGCAACTTCAAGCCGTAACCGACATAACAGAAGCCACCGCCGCTATGCAAGGCATGCTCGATAAATACGTCCCCGGATACTACGATAAAAAACTGGCTCAAACTCATGTGGAAAAATACCAATCTTCTTTAGGGAGTTATACGCTGGTTTTTAAATTGACACCATCTGAGGTGACGGCGAAGGAGAATAAAATGGTGGAGGAGGCTCGGTTTTATCCTGGGAGAAGGGTATGAAAAGAGGAGAGGGCTTTCCCCCCTCCTAATCTATTAAAATTGAACTTGTAGATTTACATCATCAATATCATAGGCATTGTTAAGAAGCGCTTCGTCAAACCACCGAGACTTACTCTACTCATTTTTCCGTCTCCGAAATAAAAGAGTTGCTGCTATATAGGAGAGCACTAACAACCCACTAAACCAAAGGATCGTTAACCAAAGATTATAATCAATTGGTGTACCAATTAACAGCCCTCTTAGTACCTCAATTAATGGGGTCATTGGTTGATGTTTGGAAAAGGCATCTAGCCATGCAGGCATTGTATTTGTTGGGACAAAGGCACTACTTAAATAGGGTAGGAATAACATTGGGAAAGTGAATGCACCAGCTGTTTCAACATTTTTCGTTAGTAAACCTAAGACGACAAATAACCAGTTAATCGAAATCATGTAGAGCGTTAATATCCCTAAAACGCCAAGCCACTCTAACAACCCAGCCTCTGGACGAAAGCCAATCAGAAGAGCTACGATAAAAACTGCTAATGTAGCAATCATATTACGAAGATATCCTCCAACAACATGGCCTACTAATAAAGAAGAAGGTTGAAGGGGCATACTGCGAAATCGCTCGAATAAGCCTCCACTCATATCCTTTGTCACGCTAACGGATATTAAAGAACTGCCAAACCCTGCACAAGTAATTATAACCCCTGGAACAACGTAATTTACATAATCAGTCCCTGTTTGGATTGCCCCACCAAAGACATAGACAAATAGCAACATGATGGAAACCGGTAAGGCAATTGCCATTAATAATGATTCCACATCACGAAAAATATGCATAAGACTTCGCTTTGACATCGTTAAACCGTCTCTTAATGCCCATATCCACTTTGCATCACCCATTTACTAACACCTCCACTTTATTATGCTCCGTCATTTTAATAAAAACATCATCCAGTGTAGGCTGTCGTATAACAATCGCGTCTGGTTCAATTCCTTTTACATATAGATCATTCAGCAACTCTCTTAGTTGTCTCACTGAGCGTATAGGTATCGAAATCTTTCTCGCTTCCTCATCTACTTCACCTGACATATAATTCTGTGCTTCATGGTACCCACTTGTATCGGCAAAGGTTAACTCTAATGTCTCCTCTCCAATGACTTCCTTTAGTTCTTCGGCCGTTCCTTCTTTGATGATTTTCCCTTCAGCAATAATAGCAATCTTATCTGCCAGCTGATCAGCCTCTTCTAAATATTGTGTCGTTAGAAAAATTGTCACGCCTTGATTGGCAAGTAATTTAATCATATCCCACATCTTTCGTCGGCTACGTGGGTCCAAACCAGTTGTCGGTTCATCCAAAAATATCACTTCTGGTGCAGCAAGCAGACTGATAGCAATATCAAGTCTACGCCGCATCCCTCCAGAGTAAGTTTTTACTTTCTTACGAGCTGCTTTCGTGAGCTCAAAGGTCTCCAGCAGTTCTGCTGTCCTTTTCGCTATAAGTTCTTTATCTAGGTGATTGAGCCTGCCCATCATCGCTAAGTTCTCTTCACCTGTTAATAACTCGTCTACCGCTGCATACTGTCCAGTTAAACTTATCTTCCGTCTCACATGATTAGCTTCGGTTTTCGTATCATAACCAGCAATCATTGCTACCCCGTCATCTGCTTGAATTAATGTTGATAAAATGCGAACCGTCGTTGTTTTACCAGCCCCATTTTCACCTAATAACGCAAAAATAGAACCACGCCTTACATCAAAACTCAAACCATCTAGTACTTGCTGATTACGATAGGCTTTTTTTAGATTTCGAACAGAAATAACTGTCTCGTTCATACAATACCTCCTAATGATTGACTTAATCAGTCAATATTTAATTAAAAAATAATATGGGCAATTTATTCAAGGAATAGTTTATATGTTAATTTTATTATTGATTGATTCATTCAGTCAATAATACTAGATGCCTAATCATTTTGTCAATTTATTCCCTATTCCTTTGATAAATTCATTCCCCCTTTTATTTTTATAACCATTTCTCAAAATACATGTCAAAAAAAATAAAAATCCTGAATTTCAGGATTTTTTCTCTCTTTAATGCCTTACGCTTTTTTATTTGCTTATCTTGAGGTAATCATACGCAATAGAATAGATACCTTCTCATCAATGTTATCCTTCCACCAATCAGGGTCGTCTGCCATAATACCTGAGATGACCGTTAAGAATAATCCAACTAATTCTTCAGGGTCCCCTGCCATGATTTCTCCTAATTGCTGTCCCTCGATAAAGATAGGGAGAAAGAATTCAATATACATTTGCCCAATATTTTTATATACAGCAAGGATATGCTGAGGTACATTTTCACTATGTTCTAAATGTTGAATCACACGAAAAACATGATTTGATCCTGAAGTCAGTGCAAAGGTAGTAAATTTATGTATCTTTTGAACGGGCGTTCGTTCTTCTTGTTTCAGTTTTTCTAAGAATGCTTGAGACTCTCCTAATGCAACTGACCATTCTAAACTCTCAAATAGTACCTCTTCTTTTGATTGGAAATAATGATAAACAAGACCATGGCTAATTCCTGCCTCTTTGGCAATCATGCTAATTTTCGTCAACTTAATTCCATTCTCCGCAAATACCTTCATAGCGGCTTTCATAATTTGCTCTTTACGTTCTTCCCGTATCGACTCTAACTGTGCATCATTAAAACGAGGCATGATCCAAACTCCTCCATCGTAAACCTTCTTACCTCTATCATAACAGATTGTGTGAGAGAGAAGAAATGGATAATAAAGACCCCACCCTAATACTGTTTCAGAAATAAATCACTTAATTATATACATATGGGGTGTATTCTAAAGAGAGGGGAAGAATCCGACTGATTCTTCCCCTCTCTATCTTCATTTCCTCGCCACATGGACTTTCAATTGCTTTCCTTTGACAGTTGTATGCTTCATTGTTTCCAACACAAGCGGACCTTTATCATTTAGAATTTCTACATAGGATGCCGTATCTTGGATAGTAATAATCCCTATGTCATCGGCGGTGACACCGTCTATTTTAGCGATGGTTCCAACGAAGTCGACTGCTCTAAGTTTCTTTTTCTTACCGCCATTGAAATAGAGTTTCATGATCTGTTTATTTAACTTTTCGCTTTTCGCCTCTTTTAATGGTGGTTCGCTGTTCAGCTTTTCTAAAAATGCCGGCCTCGCCGCTGACACTGCCGCTTTCGAAGGCGCTTCAGATGCTGGGATTTGGAAGCCAATATATGCTTCTATTTCTTTAAGAAATTTATCTTCACGCGGTGTCACAAAGGTAATCGCCTTACCGTGATGTCCTGCTCTCCCTGTTCTTCCTGTCCGGTGCACATAGCTTTCCTTCTCAAACGGAATATCATAATTAAAAACGTGCGTGATTTGATCAATATCAATTCCTCTTGCCGCGACATCCGTTGCAACTAAGTAACGAAATTCGCCCCTGCGGAAGTCTTCCATTACTTCTAAACGATCGTATTGCTCCATACCTCCATGAATCATATCACAATCGTACCCTTTATCGGTTAACTCGTCACAAAGTGTGTCAACGCGCTCCTTCGTTCGACAGAAAATAATCGCACTATCTGGATTTTCAATAGTTGCCACATCCGCTAACAATGACAACTTCTCGTTTTCTGATACCGTATAAAGACTATGTTCAATTTGCTTTGTGGTCAGCCCGCTAGCTTTGACCTCAATATCTATAGGGGTTTTCATATAATCAAGTGATAACGTTCTTACGCGGTCAGGTAGCGTAGCTGAGAAAAGATACGTATTCCGCTGTTTCGGCATCTCGTCAATAATCGCTTCAACTTGTTCGATAAAGCCCATATTAAGCATTTCGTCGGCTTCATCAATGACTAAATATTTCACTTCATCGAGCGCGAGCGTACCCTTTTCAATATGATCAAGCACACGCCCAGGCGTACCAACGACAACATGTACTTTCTGCTTTAACTCATTCTTTTGGATATGAAACGGTTGTTTACCAACGACTGCTGCGGCCTTAATCCGTTTAAAACGGCCAACATTGATGATATCTTCTTTCACCTGTACCGCTAGTTCCCTTGTTGGTGTCAAGACAATCGCCTGCGGCTTATTTTCCTGCCAATCGACTAACTCACAAATCGGAATAGCGTAAGAAGCCGTTTTCCCGCTCCCTGTTTGTGATTTCACCACAAGGTCAATCTTCTCAAGTATTAACGGTATCACCTTTGCTTGGACTTCTGTTGGTGTATGATAATCTAAACTATCCAACGCTTTTATCATCTCATTGCTTAATGGATAATCTGAAAAACTCTTTTTGGTCATGTGAAAACCTCATTTTTTTCTTATTATTCTCGTTCATAAACTTCTATTATACAGTATCCAAATACGAAAGAGAAAACCGGTCTGTTCATACACATAATCCAACCCTCGAAACGCGATCACTTTATTGAATCATGCCCTGGTGTTTAGCTGATGTCAGCCATGATGGGAACTCATCTAATAACCGATTATATAATTCATCATCTGTAACCTTATCTAAATCATCCAATGCGAAGAAACCGGCATTATCAATGACTCTTCCAGGTAATTGATCCATCTTTTGTAGTACACCATAATTGGCATTGCCAATGCCGACGAATTGCCAAAATAAGTTTTCCTTGGAACAATCAATAAGGATTTTTGATATCTTATGATCCAAATAAATGCCGCCATCACTAAAAAAGATAATGTATGTAGGTAAATCACTGCGAGGGTCTTCCTTTACATATTTCTTAATGACATCTTTCATCACCACAGGCTCGTTATTTCCTACTCCTAGCCCACTAAATATTTTGGGGTAAGCTTAAAATGGTAAGATATGGAAAAATTTATTTTATAGGCTCCTACTTCATAAGAGTCTTTCAATGGATACATAAAAGGAAAATAAAAATACAACAATGAGAAATACGCCCATTCCCTTCTCTTCTTTCTTAAATGCTTCGATCCCCAAAGCCAACATAGTAAGACTTAAGAATAAAATCATGATACCCACAAACGTAAAATCTTCGGTCAATACTCCATATGTAGCAAATAAGAGAGTAACTACAGATAAGACTTAACGAAGTATTTTTAGCAAAATCAACCCACCTTTCTTACATAAACAAATTGGGTCCTTTAGTTTCCTTGTTTTGTGACACTCTTAATCTATCATACTTCTCGTTTGCGTTTATGTTAGTATCAAATTCAGTAAACACCTTATGTAGAACGATAAGATAAACGGAGAATTTAATAAAAAAAATAGCAGAAACGTTTGTGATTATTCCTTAAAATAAGTATAGTTAGTACTTAACGAATCATTTAAAAAGGATGTGGCAATATGCGCCTTAATAAATATATTAGTGAATCAGGAAAGGCTTCTAGAAGAGGAGCGGATAAATTAATTGCTGACGGGAGAGTCACCATTAATGGGAAACGTGCTGCGATTGGTACTCAAGTCGAACCAGGCGATGACGTTCGTGTAGACGGTAATCAAATCCGTGTAGCCAGGAATAATGTTTATATTGCGCTCAATAAACCTGTAGGGATTACGAGCACAACCGAAAAGGGTGTCAAAGGGAATATCGTTGACCTCGTGAATCACCCATTACGCATATTTAATATCGGCCGTTTAGATAAAGACTCAGAGGGCTTAATCTTAATGACCAATGACGGTGATATCGTGAATGAGATCTTACGTGCGGAAAACCAGCATGAAAAAGAATATATCGTTTCTGTCGATAAACCGATCAAGCCTGAATTCGTGAAGCAGATGTCAGAAGGTGTGAAAATCTTAGGGACCACTACCCTACCTTGTAAAATCGTCCCCTTATCTAAATTTGATTTTCAAATCACTTTAACACAAGGTCTCAACCGCCAAATTCGCCGCATGTGTGCTGAATTCGGCTACGACGTATTACGTTTACAAAGGATCCGCATCATGAATATCAACTTAGGTTCCCTCCCGCCTGGACAATGGCGCGATTTGTCTAAGAAAGAGAAGAATCAATTGTTTAGAGAGTTGAATTATGAGCCTAAGGAATGGTAAAAAAGGGAATCTAGGCTGACCTAGATTCCCTTTTTATTTCCCAAACCGCTTACGATACCCACATTTCCTACACAATTCCTCGACAGCCTCTCTTCGCGAAAAACCATCAACGAGATTCTTTGCTCGATCCATTTCAATAATCTCCGAAAAAGAATTTTCATTAATATTGCCGAGATTGATGATACCCTCCCCATCTAAACAGCATGGAATCACGGTACCATTGGCTAAGATGCCCGCTTGATTACGCATGCCGTAACAGAAGCCTTTGCCATCATCCTCTTCTTCATGAAGAGCGGGCCACTGAAATTCATAATCTTGATTAATATAAATGCGATCAGCAATTTTCACACCGCTACCAGGTACGACCTTTTCTTCAATGCGATAATCCAAGTTAAATTCTTTTTCAATGATTTCCAGCACTTCTCTATTTCGTTTTTTCTCCAAATTTGTCGCATTATCCTGCGTTAAATTCCATAGCCTTAGTGACACAATCAGCTCCGATTGACTCGTCGCTTCCTTAATAAACGAAAGAATACTCTTTACATATCCTTCTTTATCCTCCGAACCAATATGGCCATCAAAACTGTGAAGTGAGAAATTCATCTGCCTTAGAGCCGGCTTGTTCAATAACTTCTCCCTCTTCTTATTAATGAGCGTCCCATTGGTTGTAATATTGACCTTAAAGCCTTTTTCGTGACTGATATCAAGCAACTGCCCAATTTTCGGATGAAGCAGCGGCTCACCCTTTACATGCAAATAAATATAATCCGTATGCGGCTTAATCTGATCCAACCGCTTCGCAAAATCTTCCAAAGAAATAAACTGCTTCGCCCGTTCTGTCGGCGGACAAAAACTACAAGCCAAATTACAAACACTCGTAATCTCCAAATAAAACTTCTTGAACTTTTTCAACTTCTCTTCCTCGATTCTTTACCTACTTCAAACAATTTGCACTACTATACTAATTAAAGCAGATATATCGTGGGATGGGTATAGGGAGTTTTTGGCCCACTACTACAAATAGGTATTGATTAGCTCGTAACACCTTTCTTCTGTAAGATTGGCTAGCACCGATACATATTCTAGCTGTTCCTGTGTTCCACCTTCAAACTTTAATGACGCATTTTTTGCCGTATCATCTCTTTCATTGAGCCAATTTCGTTGTTCTTCTCTTAAATGAGCCATCTTTTCTGTTGAAAGTTCCTCCTCTAACACCTGATAAACTTCATTCAATAACGCATCCCAAGCATCATATCGATCACCCTCTACTTTTTTCATTGCATAAGTGGATGCATCCGCTGGTTTTACTTCTTCCAACTCTTTTTGCGTACGATTGAATTCTTTTATATACGTCTCTTTTAAAGAATTCTCATTATGAGTGATTGGAGGCTGTTCCTTTTCGCTTTGGGTAGGGACTTGTTTTGTTTGTTCCGGATCCAACTGTTTATGTGTCTCATTACCAGTAGTTCCACAAGCCGAAATCATAAGCACTAATAAAAGCCATACAGTGGTAATAAAAATCCCCTTATTCTTCATACAATCTCCCCTCGTTCCTCTATTCCATATCTCCTATTTTTGCATAAAAAGGGTAATTTTTCACCTATCAATCTGTAAATATCTAACTTTCTTCGCTACAATAAAAGGAAGACCTTTTTGGAGGGAGTAAACAAAAATGGTGCCTATCTCTAAGATTTCTCTTTGGTGTCTGGGAATAATCATCATGTTGGGTGGATGTTCTAATCCAACTGACACGAGTGAGACAAATGCTTCTGATGACGCCTTAGTAAGTGTGGCGGAATACAACGGTGAAGGCTATGCCTTACCATACGGAAAAGAAACCGAGCAGATTGCCGAAGATCATCGAGAACAAATTGAAAAGGCCGCAGTCGCACTTTTTCAAGAAAACTACCAAACCGATGTCGTAGTGCACAATGTAGTCGGAGCATTAGATGCCGCCACGGTCTTTGTGGAATCGGTGGGTGAACCTCATTTTTATACATACGCTGTTGTACCAATTGATGAAAAAGAAAAGAAAGTAATGACCGAGCAAATTTCAGCCGATGCCTTTCAAGTAGAAAACGCTATGAAGGGCGGGTTATATCATATGATTTTTAGCAATGAGTTCAAGAAGCTTGATGATTACTTTGAGTCATTGGTTGCAGAAGGAGAAGTAGTTGGTAAAATAGAAGCAGCGCTTGAAATTGTTGGTGGACATGGCTTTATGACGCCTTATTATTTTATCTCTACTGACCCTGATGATGTCGCCATCAAACCCGTGTATGACCTTTATTTACAAAACCCCGATTCGAATATTGAAACGCTAAGAGATGCGTATGAGGAAAGCTTATTTGATAAAGAAAACTTCCAAATTAATATCCAATTGTTTATGAAAGAGCAACAAGCAGAGCCTAGTGAAGAGATTTTCACACAAGTGATAAGTGACCTCGAGGAAATGAACAATATTCCTAAAGGAACTTATAGCCTTTATTTAAATGATCATTTCATACATGTGGAATCTAGTGAAGGTGCGAAGGAGAATTCTTTGAAGCGGGCGTTTCCGGATTATATTGTAAGGGATTAGAAAAGAGGGGATATCTGCCCCTCTACGACTCTAACTGTTTACTTACCGTTGATTTAATAATTCTAACCCGTTCACTTATACGATCATACCTAAGAAACTCGTCATTATCAGGTGAAACCCCTGAAATTTTGAAGACACCTACAAATCGATAACTATTAGAGCCGAGATTATTTTTGTATTTTGCAAATACTGCTCTTTCTCGGCCAACATTCATTTCTTCCATATAATTTTTGTTCTTTCTTTGGCGATGGCAACGTCCTGGTGAGATTCATCTATGTATGTCCAATCTTTTGCCAATAGATTTAACCAACCGCTGGCAACTGATTTTGTATCCCCGTTTTCTACGATGGAGAGTTTCGGACACCATAACCAGGTTTTATCTATCACTCGAAAATAGCTCAATTGATACCTCTTAGCATTCTTCCCGAATACAGTATTGGCGATATCTTTTATGTCCTTGAATTGCACATTATCGTGAATAGAGAGATATTCTTTTTGTTTTAATTCGCTTAATTCTTCTTCATATGTCTTCCAATTCAATGTCGTTTTCACTACCGCCGCTTTATTTTTAATAATAGATACGACTTCATGGATTCTAGCATTTATCTCATCTATAGATTTCGTCGCATCCATTCTATACACTTGAAAATCCTCAATAGATTCCTCATAAACCGCCGAAATAATATCATCCATACGTAAATTGTCTTCTGTATGATTATTTAGATGATAGGCTTCATCTACCTCTATCCCTATCTTTAATTGAGGAAAATAAAGATCCATCAAAGCATATCGCCCATTTTGCCGCTTCACATATTGTTGACTTACAGGTTTAATATTCATATTGTCCAACTTATGCCAAATCGCCGTTAAAATATAGTTTTCATAGTCTTTTCTTTTTGTTCTTGAGAAAGTTTTTATTAAGTAATCACGCTTATTCATTTCTCTACCCCTTTTTAAAAAAAATCTATTTTTGCAAAGCTTATATATGTAAACTAGTACATCCCCCTTAACTTTTAAAAGAATAGCCAAAGGTTTAGCCTTTGGATACATCAAGAGGGTTCTTGGTATCATGAGGGACAGACCTCAAAACTGACTTCTAAACATTTTAAAGGTAATTGATACCCAAAATCTAACAAAACACCACACAATCCAAAATGTTGGTTCTTAAAGACCAATTATTAATCCGCTTAAATAATTCACATAATTTAATAGTATTTTTAAGAACCTTGGCTGTTTATTTATTACGAAATTTAACAGTTAAATAACTAATATTTCTTTACAAGAAAGAAAGAACCCTTAAAAAGCCTGTATGGCTTTTTAAGGGCTTTTTAGAGAACTCATTATTAGGTTATTTTAAATATTTTTTTATTACTTTATCTTGAAATTTATGTTCTTTTCTTTGTTGTAATAAATTCATACTTTTTCTTTAATTTCTATTAAACTTTGAGATAATTCTTCAGGTATTAAACTCTCTACATCTTCTAATTCTGTTCCTAAATGTATAACTTCTAATACTTCTTTTGAAATTCCTGTAGAGTCTACTAATTCCATTATATAAGGACTAAATAAAATTTTTTCAGACTCTTCGATTGTTATCAAATTTTCATTTATACCTTCAATCAACCCTTCAACATTTAAAAGTATTATTTTTTCTAATTCCTCTTTACTTGTAGTATTTAATAACAATTGATTCATATTACTATTTAACACTCCAACCACTTTTGACTTTAACATCATATACTTAACCTGATTTACTTTGAAAGTAAAAGATATTTCGCCCATGAACTAAACATACAAATCAAACATAAGGTTGTTGGCTATGTGGTTGCTAAAGTTATTCCTCAAAAAAATCCAAATCCAACCTTTTCGTCACAAATACTTCTTCTTCTGTTGTTCCAACGTTGAATTTAAACATCAGATCGGTTAACTGTGCACCATCAATGAGAATGACACGTTTGTCAATGGATTGCGCGTAATCATAGGCAGTCTGGGAGAATTTAGCTGTCGTGATAAATATTCCTTTGGCTGCCTGCTTTCCTACGAGACTTCCTACAAAGCTTTGAATCTCTGGTCTTCCGATTGAACCTTCTTTTCTCCATCTTTTTGCCTGCAGATAAATCATTTCTAGGCCTAAGATATCCTCTTTAATAATCCCATCTATGCCCTCATCGCCGGATTTACCGATTGCCTCTCCTGCGTCTTGTACTGAACCACCATAACCCATCGCAACTAATAACTGTACAATTAATCGTTCAAAAAAGGCAGGAGAGCAATCTAAGATTTTTTCTAATAAGGCATCTTCTAAATCTTTTTTAAGGATATGAAAGTTTTCATCCATTAACTCCAAAGGCGTTTTTTGTTCGGCATTCTTTTCATCATTGTTATCTTTATTCGCTTGGTTGATAAACTCATTAAAACTTGCATACCGCGTTAAAAACTTTCTATTTAGCTGGTTCACATTTGGATCCTTTAGTATATTTAAGCCCTCATCAGTGATAACAAATACTGCTCTTCTCACCACTTTAATTAATCCGGCTTTACTCAAGTACGTCCTTGCCCAACCAACTCTGTTTACTAAGACTGTTTGTTTTCCATTCGGCAACGTTTCAGCCATCGCTTCTTCATCTAAGTTAAAGTAATCTGCCAACTCTCTATATAGATCTTGCAAGCGATGCTCCTTACCATCCTTCAGCTGTTGAAGGAAAGGATACATAAAATCTTGATAGCCTGGTATCGTCATTTTCTCATCTTAGCTCCTCTTCTAGTGCATTCTTAATATCATTCTGGACACTTTCATATACATACTATCCTCTACCTAACAAACCAACCAACTCCCTAAAAACAAATGAAGGATTCCTTTGCAAAGTATCTAGACTAACTGTTTTCTGATCATCTTTCCCTATCAGAGACACTTCCCTTTTGTCTTTATTGATTTTGATTAAAACATTCTTAATCCTGTATTCTTCTACCTTAGTTGCTATATCGATTTCTACTGAGTCCAGTTCAATAGATATTTTATCGGAGACCCTTCTTAGCATTCTCCAGAGCGTTTTTTCTTCTTTCGATCTCATAAATAGTTCTGGGAGCTCTGTCGACTCTTTCAAATGATTTAATGTGGTCTGCATATAGGCAGCCACACCGTAGCCTACAGGTTTAATGATTGGGTTGCAGTTGATCCAATGGTCCACTTCAAATTGCATGTATTCTTCGCTGCCTACTTTTTCAGGTCTTATTTCTTTGGCCCTGCCATAGCAGATGACTCCGTTTTGTTCTAAAACACCTTTTTTTACGTAAAGAGCGATATACTTTGTCTCTTGCCAGCCTGATTTAAGCTTAGTGATAGGAATACGATAGCTGCCTGTCTGTTTAGATTGAATATACTCTTCTCGATCTTTCACAAGGCCAACAAGCACTTTTTCTTCCAAATTGGAATGCCATTCTTCTAAGGACCCTCTTGGTAAGATACCTTCTTGTTGGATTTCTTCAGGGCTTTTTTCAATCAGTCTCTCTACAAATCTTTCGACCAGTTCTGTTGCATTAGGAAGAAACGGCAAGCCACCAATATTTACTTTATCAATGCTCTTATAGAAGTGATGATTTTGGTATAACTCTTCAAAGGACCATGGGAAAAGGACGTAGGCGCCAAAGGCTGTTCGTTCGTACGGTCCATCATTGTAAGCTACAATCGAATCTCGATAACGATGCATCGTGTTAATATCGTCTTCAAGTGGACCGGGTTGCTTGTATCGATTTTGATAATAGCTGCCTTCTTGGGCGTAATCGATACGATATTTGGCATCGAATACATAGTTATAGGTAAAATCCTTGCCTTTTTTCGCAATACTGAGCATCGTATCTGGCTTTTGTGGAATGGTTGGCAAACCGCTTTCGTACTTTTGGTATGTTAGAATAATTTCCTCTTTCGTAAAAGGATGCTTGTATTTTCTCGTTGCTGAACGGTTCGTTTGCAGATTAACAAACAACCCATCTCGATTGACTTGGATAATATCCTGACTGATCAGTTGATACTTCTTATCAAGGATTTGCCCAAGCTTCAAAAATGTCCAATATTCATAGAGTGTAGCTACATCTTTCACCGACATTTGATACAGCTTTCCTTGCAGCATCAACCCTTTCGATACTGTCAAATAAATTTGAAAGGCCTCTCGATAGCCTGGTGCCATCTGCAGCACTAAACTATGAATGGAGCGATCTAGTTTTTTGATCCCTTTCCAAAAGGGGCTTTTTTGCTTCGCTTCTAATTGCTTAATCATCTCAATCAATTTGTCTAAAAGGTCTGGATCCGCTTCGACTTCCCATCTCGTCCCTCGATGTCTTAATGCCTCCAGTAAATCATAGAGCTTATGAGTTACCCGCTGCATCATCCATTTCACATAGCGATTTTCTAACGTATCATAGGTAAGTTCTTTTTTCACACGGAGCCCTTCGATAGGCATAAATGTTTTGTGATCGCGACGAATTGAGATGCCCTTATTAACCTCTGTAAACAAATGCGGCCTTTTCTGCAAATAGGTTCGGCTTCTCGTGTCTAATTTGTTTAACTGGTCTCCCCTTACTTTTTCATATGTTTTGTGTAAGAGGTGATGTGGCTGTCGTTCAATCTGGTTAACAGCTTGAATAAATTGATCAAAATGCTTACTAATAAGACGGTAAAATTCACTTCTTGAAGGCTTGCCCTCAAGTTTTAATCTAGCCCCTAAATAAGTTTTGCGAATGAAATGGAAGGCGAGGTTATAAATTTCATCGTTCACCTCTTCTAGAAGCTTTTTATAGTCATTTCGATAATCAAGCTTTGCTGGAAACACCTCTAGCGTCACATCCAACAGCTTTTGGCTACCATCCCTAATTTCAAAAGTGGTTAACCCGACTTCATTCTGAAATCGCAAGCTACCCATCAACATATAAGTATGGGCTATCTCTACCTTAGCGACGGCTTGTCTTAAACCCGGATGTTCATGATAAAAAGATAATTCCCTATTTGTCTTCGGCACGACAATGACCTGATACACGCCATTTTCAAAAAAAATCGGCCGAAATTGAGATGATTCCTGAAGCAATTGTGTTTCAATGTTATAAATTAATACCTGACTTACTTTATCGCCATGAACAGAGAACTGCATGACATCATGCCGATCCATTGCCCGGTATTGTTTCAATCCTTCATATCGCTCGTGATACGGCTTTCCTTTCACGACAAGAGACATATCCTCCGTTTCGATCTTCACAAGTTCAACATCATCACGATACCCAAAAGGATGTAAAGCCATCTGCCTGTAACCTCCTCAGCATCTCAACCACTTTTCTGGCGCTCCTAGGGTACAGCGCACTCTGCACGTCGAACGAGGCATTCTCATCGTCCTGATACGCCGTATTCGTGAATAGTTGATACAGTTCCCTTAGTAATTGATCAATTCTAGCATCGCTTCCGGATAAACGTGGCAAGATCTTCTGAAGAATACAATGATCAAACGCTTCCTCAAAGGTCATTAACTCCCCTTCCTTGTTATACGCCAGATAGAACGAGATTTCGTCCCTCACCCGGTAACCAATATGGGCATTAATTAGCTGGAGAGACTGATTAATCCTCACGAGCTCAGCTGTAGCTTTCTCAATCATCTCCGTATCTTCCCGATAAAGATCCTTCAGATGTAAATACTCTGAAGCCAGTTGACTCTGCCCTATCACCACAGGCTCGGCTTCTTCAAGGTCTTGAAGAAAAGATAAATGATCCAACTCTACACGATTAAACTCGATTGTATTGGCACGATCCAACACCTTTTTACTAAACGGATGTTTCGTTTCATCCATATTAACTGTGCCAATCACAAATAGATTATTAGGCAGTGTAATCACCTCATTCGCAACCTCTTCCGATAATAAAGCAGATGTAACCACCTTCCCATCCTCCAACCGACGACTCTCCATGACACTGAGAATATCACTGAAATAATACTCAACTCGTGCCAAATTCATTTCATCTAAAAGAACAAAATAAGGCAGGTCAGGATGCTTATGTGCTGCGTTAATGGCTTTTGTTAAAGGACCTTCTTTAAAATCTCCCTTAATATCTACATAACCTAATAAATCAGAACCATCGCTCCAATCAGGCCGCACAGGAATCAACGTAAACTGCCCATTCTTCTCATTCGCACCAACACTCTCAGCAAACCATTGCACCATCTTAGTTTTCCCCGTTCCAGAAATACCGGAAAGAATCACAAACGGCTTGGTTTTCAAAGAAAGATATAAGTTGATGACTTCCTCTTTCGGATAATAAAACCCTTTGTTTTGTATGTAAGAATAGATATGGTTGATCAAATCCTTAGTAGGCAAGAATTCATAGCTTGTCTCCCTAATTATTTCCTCATCACTATTGTTTGAAGGGTCTTCATAAATAGTACGGTCATTCAACGAAATATAATGCTCATATATCTCGATCATGCTTCTTAAATCATCCAAAATCACATTTTCTCCTGGCATCTGATCCACATCATAACGAATATATGCTGCGGTAGATAACGCATAGCCCTTTGCCTTCTTACTCTCTCCCAGATTAATATGATCATCAATCTTAACCTTGCTAGTTGCGGGAATAGACTCCCTCATCTCAGCTTTAATTCTCAGCATCTCATCCTTAGAAGTTTCCGTTACCCCCTGGCCCAAAGTAAGATAGATACTTTGCATATCCTCGCTAAACAAATAAACAATATAATAACCTCTTTGCGTTGAAACAGTAATTTTACGATTCATGATCGCTATCCAAGGAACAGCCGCCCAGTTCCCTTGCCCCACCGATCCAGTCACAACATATTCGGAAGGGTCAATAAAAGGAAGGTTATGTATAGCCGCAGTCACCTCACTTCGAACAAAGGGTCCCAATTGGTGCCCCCCGAATGCTTCCCTCTTTGCAGCTAAATATTGATTCGCAATCCTGATTAATTTCTCTCGTATATTTTGAGACATGATCTGCTCCTTTTTATTTAAAGTGTCAAAATAAGGCTCTGTTGGATTCCACTCTTCATCAATTAAAGATGTACTTTGTAACCATACTATTACCTCTGTTGTATTCATCCCTAGATGATTCTGTTTCTATATGTATTCCTTGATTATCTACCTTTGTAATTTTTTGAATATTTGAGGTTTTGATGTATTTTATTCGTTTTGCTAGTTCAATAATAAGTTGCTCAATCATTTCTTCACTCCGTTTACAGATCGATCCAATTATTTGTATATATTATACTATAATAAAAAGCCATTCAATTGGGTGGAATGGCTTTATTAGGGCATTAAAAATAGAATGTTACTATTTTGCCTTTTTAAAATTTAATTGTGATAAAATTCTGAGATGAAGCTCAGTGACAATCCTAAGAAATCTTTACCATGTTAAATTGCGTTACCATATTCCTCAATAGCCCACTAGGGGCAGTTTCACTACTTGAGAGACAATTTATTTCACCAAAGACTAGAAAACTATCTTTCGATCTTGATACGGCAACGTTTAGTAAACTTTTACTAGCATCAATAAAATAGCATCCATCATTCTTCCCATATACAGTCGACATAATAATAACCTGTCTTTCTCCACCTTGGAAAGTATGAACTGTACCCACATCAACCAGTTTTTTTATATGCTCTGGCAATGCTTTTTTTATCTCTGAAACCTGCTGTTTAAAAGGTGTGATTATGCCTAAAATATTTTTATGATTAATTTTTGGATACATAGCTTTTAAATTATCAAAATTCTCACTTATCCAATTTGCTATTTCCCTTGCTTCTACTTCATTATATCTACTACCTGCTCGTTTATTAGATTGGATACTATCTATCTGATAATGTCCAAAGTGAGGGATTGATTGTTCACTTAGTTTACTGTCTTTATCATTTGCACCTAGACCCCGTTTTGGCTCTAAATGCCCTTTATAGACTAGCTTGTTACAGTAATCAATGATTTCATCATAACACCTTCTATGCTCACTTAAAAATAGCCCTCGTTCTTCAAACTTTTCAAATTTACAGCTTTTGCATGCAACCTTCATTACACTTGACTCTGATGTATTTAGTCCCAACGTTGTTAGATTATCAAATTCATCTTTTACTTTAATCACTTCAGCTGTTTTTGCTAATGAGATATCTAGTTTTCTATGTATGTTCCAAACTGGTTCTATTTGATGGACATCACCAACTACAACTGCTTGTTTAGCCAATGAAAATGAACATGCTGCAATTTCGGGCGTTACTTGCCCTGCCTCATCAACAATTAATAGATCAATTTTATTATATAAATATTTTTGCTGTCCCTCATCATATGCAAGAAGAAGCTTGGGCAATTGATAAAATGTCATAACATAACAAGGTGTGATCATACTTAAATTGTCATAGAATAGGGTCAATACATTTTGAAAGTTTTTTCCCCTTTGTTTAGCAGTAAGTTTTTTAGCAGTTAACCATCTACATTCATAATAATGAACCGCTAACCAAAATGATAAATATCTTAAAGAAGTATCCAACAGTCCATTCAAATCATCTATATTTTTTACGCTAAAAATATCAAAATCTTCAGTTTTAAGCACATTTAAATTAACTAAATGGTCAATGACTTGCTGAATATTTATCTTTATATCTTTTACCTTTTTACTTAACTCCTCTTTTTCATGAATGCTGTTTCTTACATTTTTAATTACCGAACTATAATTTGAAATAATCTCTTCTATACCCATACTATCATCTAGAAAAGCTTCTTCTAAGTTAATAAAGGCACTTATTCTGTTTTGGACTTTATGTTTAAAGTTTGGTAAAAATTTAAGCCAACGATAATAAAAAGGAATTTTCTTATATTCTTCTTGCCATTTTTTTACTCTAGCTTGCAACTTTTGTAAATTTTCTTTTCCATCTTCTATCTCTTTTTTAATATCTTCAATAAACATATCTATACTTTTTTCATTATGATTCATTGCAAAAAAATCGTTGAAATTTTTAAAAATAGTATTACTATCGTTTTTTATTCCATTTAATCGATGCCAAATTTTTTCTTCACAATCTTTTAAAGAGAGGATCGGCGTATCAAAATACGTGGAACATTCCTTTATAAACTTCTCTTGAGATTTCTGGATATTTTCATCACTTTCCATTTCTTCAAAGAAGTTTTCTCCTTTAGGATTCGTATGGTGAAATCCTTTTATTGTTGCCTCAGTCGCTTTGCTAGCAGAAGGAAAATAAACAGCAAAGCTATTTACACCCTCAACCCACCTATTCTCTAAATTATTGCGAGTCCACTTTTTCTTTATATTTCCAAATGATTCGATAATATTAGTAACAGCTTGGTTATTGGTTGAAGAAGCGACAATTACTGGAGCCTTTTCTTTATTTAAAGCTCTTTTCACATATAAATTTGCCACAAGTGTTTGTAATAAGGTCGTCTTCCCTGTACCGGGTGGACCATTAACAGCTAAGATATCACCTTCTTCCATATGATTAAAATGGATAAGACATTCTCTTTGTGAGGGGGATAATCCATATTCTCCCCCCATTTGGCCAACATGTTTGGGGGACTCCTCTATAGAGTTCTTAATTAAAGGTTCTAACACACTAAATTCTTGCTTAATGAAATTTAAATATAATTTAGATTGTTTATAATTTCCTTTTATCAAATCATCATATAAAGCTAAGATATTTCTGGTTGCGATGATAGTATCATCTTTAAATAAATAAATTTTATCCTCCAACTCTATGCTACCTACTATAGGTTCAGTTATTTCACATCCTGTAATTTGCTCATACATTCCTTTACACAATTCAAAGTAAGATGCCCAGTCAGGGCAGTTTTTAAATTCATGAATATGAGCACTCATAAAATCATCAAAAATCTCTAAACTTCCAACTGCTAAAGATTCATCAATTAACGGAAATAAATATTCCCTGGGTATCCACGGAGTTTTCACCTCTGGAGGAAATAATCTTCCACTCCCGTCTAACAAAGCTGGAATGAAAAATATCCCACTTAAATCTTTGATATTGTTATTAACTCTTTCTTGTCCTTCAAAGATGGTCTTAATTGTTTTTGGAACAATTACTATTTCTATTTTATCCCCTGAGTAATTATTAGCCCCCTTAAAAAAATTTTGATAACTCTCTTCTGAGATCTGACCTATTCCAATATCTTCAAAAGAAACAATCTCATATGAACTCTTTTTGAAGTCTATTGATAGTTTGGCCGCAATACTATCTCTAAAATATTGGGTCATTTGTAGATTCATTTGCATAAAAATATTTCCTTTCAGTATATAAATGTAGTAAATAATATGAAGTATATGAACAAATTTATAAAATACGAATGTACCACAAAAAACACATAATATTGTCCAAACAATTCTAGACAGTTTAAATAGAAAAGATTATTTACTTGTGATACGGTTCACCGTACCGGTTTGTAGGGTAAAATAATAGGGAAGGGTATTATCCCTTCCCTAACTATCAGGAGTGTACATGCATAATTGTCAAGCTCTACTTTTTATTTTCCTTTTTTCTTAAACCATTCTTGTATTTTTATTAACAACATTAAAGAAATAAACAAGATAATTATTATAGTTAAAATTATGGTGTTTAGCTCTATACTAAAAAGATTAATTGTTAATATTAATAAAATGATTAATACGAATATTAGTCTATTAATCTGTAAAAATATAGCTGATACTAGATGATTATTTTTTATTGAGATACACAGTTTATATAAGAGATAAATAAATACTAGAGTAATGATGCTCAAAACAAGAGTCAATTGAGCCCTTGATTCATCTTTGAACAAGCTACTCCAATGGCCATATAGATCTCCTATGTATAATTGAGTTAACTCATGTAAGTTATCTCCATAACTAAATAAAAAATACAAAAATGCAGCTAAAATTACTAATAATGACAAACTTATTATAGATCGCTTTATGATTACTTTTTTATTACCCTCTTTCCATTCTTTTTTTAGAGCATTCAACCCATCTATTAAATCTGAGACTTCTAACTTTATATCTTTTTTAACATTGTTATAACCACTTATTTTTACCAATTCACCCCAAAACAAGTGATAAGCTTGATTAAATTCATTTTTAAATCTTTCATAAACTTCTGTTGCAAGTGGTAGGGCTACTAATAAAAATCCAACAATAGAAAATACTAATAAACTAATATCTAGCCAAGTTGTAAATGAATTTATCTCTGAATACTTGGCTAAACGGAGTGTTCCAATTGTAAAAACAATTATAACCAAATTAAAGATTAGTAAAAATTGATTAACCGCTTGTTTAAATGAATTTATTCTTACTCTATAAAGAATTGTTATAGTGAGTAAAAATATAATAATAATCCCAATAGTTATAACAAAGGTATTGTCCAAATTTCCTGTTAAAATGGTTATTAAATTAACAAAGATAAACGATAGTAATAATGTTAAACCAAGTAATTTTATAATACTCTTTGTGATGTATTTCTCTGTTAGAATTAAAACAATTAGTGAAAAGATAATAATATATTGATTTGGTAGTATTAATTTTTCATCCCTATATTTCATAATTATGGCTAGATTAATAATTAAGATAAATATAATAGTGCTAATTATAACCGGCCAAATTGAATCACTATTATTAATAAATATTAGTGAGAAAAAAACACCAATGGAGAATCCATAAAATATAGATAGTAACAAACCGTAAATTAAATTATTTATTACAATCATAAGTTTTGATTTTTTTTGATAAGTAAATACATCTAGAAATAGAGTAGTCATATAAATAAATGATAGTATCAAAAAGTTTTTCAGCATCGTTTTCATCCTAATAAATAGTAAATTCATTACTCAATTTTTTATTTTTATTCATTCATAACTTCACTCGAAAATGCCTCTTCTAATAAGTGTTCTAGATTATCGATGACAATTTCAATTTCCTCAACATTTAATGTTTCATCGTCCATTACTTCAGCACTTGCATGGTTTATCGGATTGTGATTTCTTAAATCATGGGCTTTCTTAATTAAGTTCTCAAGATCTGTATTATTCAGCTGCAAGTTAAATTTTTTATAGTCACCTATTATTTGATTTTTATTATAATACCTTTTGTAATTGGGATTTCCTCTTCCAGTTTGTTCGATACTCTTATAATGCATCAGCAGTGCAGTAACCCTATCAAAATATGATTTATAATATGAAAATGCTTCTAAAATATCGTTACTATTCTTGTAATGTCTGTACATAAAGTATATATACCAGACTTTTAAATCATTATTAAAATTGTAATGATCCTCAAAAATTAGGTTTATGTAACTGTTGTTGCCTTCCTCAATTAGTGATTCTACAAAGGATTTTTTACAATACATGTTAATATATTTATAAATATCAGGTTCATATTCAGCAAGTTTATTTAGTAGATCCTGATTTCGGAAATTCCTCAATATCAAATAATTTATAACTATAGCAATGTCAAATGAATCTAAACTATTATTTCGAAATATCTCATTCAAGAAAAACTTTATCAAATCCCCATCAGATGTGTTTAATATCATATTAATTAGATTTTTAGTATCGTACTTAATTATCTTGTAATCCCGTCTTAACAACCTTTTTAATTTACTTATGAGCCCTGCATCATTAAATATTCCTTTTCTGTAGTAAATTAAGTATCGAAATACCTCATCAGACGAATACTGTACATCAGGTATGGTAAAAACCTTATCTTTTATTTCTCTATAGCGGTCGTGGTTATGCAATCTTTCTCTGGCAATTTCATACAATTTATCTACAAATACTTTAATGTTATTCTCGTCAAACATACTTGGTATATCTATATCTTGCTCATTAACATAATGATCATATAATGCGACACTTAGTTCCTCACTTATATCATTAGAAGATCCATAATTACTTTTCTGCTCGTTTAAATTCAAGTTAACCTCTCTATAATTATGAATAACGAAGTTTTTTATAGTAGAGACAACTTCATTTAACAAGTCTTCACTTGTATTAAAGAAGATAAAAAGATCATCCACATATCTAATAATCTGGAAGTCTTCAATGTCATGGAGATCACCTAAAAACCCTTCTAGTTTACTATCAAACAGATCTAAGTAAACATATGTTGCTAAGAATGATAGTGAACATGATTTTTCTATAGTAGGATACTTTCCACTTCCAATTGATTGCAGTAATCGTTTATAGATTAATGCTGTCCTTGAATCTATAATAGTAGATTTTCTATTTATGTGGTCAAATAAGATGTTAATATCCAGACTATCAAAAAAATTGGTAACATCAAACTTATAGTAATAACGGTATCGTTGAGAGCATTCATTAACATCAGCATAATAACGCTCATAGCTTCTTTGGTAATGAAAATCTAGTTCATGTATATTTCCTGCATAGTAACACCTTGTTGTAGTCGAATCCTTAATGTACGCCTTACATACATGATACCCTATACATTCCAAATAAATATAAATTATTGGAGATACCAACTTAGAATTTCTAAATGAGCTATTATTCTTTTGAATATAGTGCCGTGGAAAGTCAAAAACTAGTTTATTCTTAAAAAGAGCGCCATTATTAATAAACTTATAAAAGAACTCTTCACTTTTAATTAACTCCTTTTCATCATCAGTTAAAGTAGAAAAAGGATACAGTTGTAGATATTTGTTTAGAGATTGCTTACTTTGTTTAAAAATCCCTTCACAGACATTGTTCCAGGTATCGTATTCTAGATTAATCATAAATTATCCTCCAATGATAACTATTACATAGTACCTTGATTATGTTTATATTTAACATGAATGTGCAGGTATGTATTTTTCTTGCATCTACATCTTTAGCAAAGGACGATATTACTCTCATTTAATCATACCATTTCTCACCCAAGTAAGTTACTTACTCTAAATCTTATACCATACTAGAAAATTTCCCATAATGGTAAAGCGCCTACCTATTTAAAAACATTTATTATTTATTTGTGTCTGTTATAATTATTTATGAATTATTACGCTGCACAAAGGAGCATTCCCTTTATGTTCGATACCGAAGAACAATTGATACAACGCTTGTTAGATCAATTTAAAAATAAATTAGCTTTTACCGAGGTAGAGTGTGGTTATGGAAGAGCAGATTTAGTAATTATAAAAAATAAGAAGGCTTTTAATGATTTCTGTAAGTCAAGAAACGGACTTTTCTTACAATCCAATGACGAAATTAAGATTTTTACATATTTAAGGCGAAAACGAAAAGGAGCAACTTTCTCCGAAATATTAAATAATCATTATATTTCAGAGGCAACACTAAAATATAAGATATTAAGAAATTTAATAAATGCTAATGCAATCTTTAACGATGGTTATACCTATTATAGAAATAAAGACTTCACTTTATTTAATAGTGATGTAACGGCTATAGAAGGAAAGCTCAGTAATTGGCAAACGGCATTAGAACAAGCGATTAGATATCAAAAGTTTGCAAGAAAGTCTTATGTAGCATTAGATCAAGAATTTATACACAGAGCTACCATAGAAGAGTTTAAACATTATAATATAGGGCTAATTTCGGTAGGATCTAAAGTAAAGGAAGTTTTATCTCCAAAAGAAACCCCCCCTTCAGACCCTACCATGAGATATAGAGTTGCTGAATATTTGCTACAAAATAAAATTTAAAGACCGACGCTTTGGGGAGAGTCAACTTTTGAAACTTCTAATATAACCTCTTTCCAAACGTCCAAATGTTTGTAGCTTAATCCTTTAATTTTCTTCTCTTTATTTATTTCTTTAATGTACAACTTTGCTTGTTCAGTGGAATCTATAAACTTCCTTACTCGTTCCTGATTAGACAAAATCGAATAACTATTCATTTGTCTTTTTTTAGTAATATAATGATGTTGGATACAATTATTAAATTCCAAAAGTTTATCTACATTTGGTGAAGCCTCGCAATACTCGCAATCGCAAATTAGCTCTCTTCCCGTTCCAGTTGAAATGATATCACTGAGGATATTCTTATTATATAACCCCATTAATCCTTCAATATAATATCTACGGGGAGAACCCCCACTATCTTGTCTATTTAAAAAATCTTCTTTAAAACTGTCACCTTGTCCAAGACTCGTGGCTATAGAATTCACTCCAAGAGCGGTAAGCCCTAATGAGAAGTCGTTTACTCTTGAAACAATTATCTCTTTATTAGTAAAACTTAAAAGCTTAACTAGATATGCATATGAATAATAATGATTACTATTTAGTGAATCAAAATCTCCAGCTATTTGTAGATAGTAACCATGTGGTTGTGAAGAAGATATAACATTAACTAAACTTTCTATATCATCAATATCCTCATATTTTTCAATGTCTAGTGATATTCCATAATAAATAGGTTTATTTAACCCTTTAGATTCAAGATAAACCCTTGATTCGTTATAAACATTTATATCCACATTAATCCAATCACTATTTACAGAATTGTAAAAGTGGTAGGGGGAGATATAAATGTCCGGATTATAAAAACTCTGGAAGTCTATACATTCTTTAGCACGCTTTTGTATAGTTATAGCCATTCTAAAATCTTTTGGTGTTTCTTTTTTTATTTTATGGATAACATAAGGAAGTTTTTTGTAGGTATTCTTTGAGGTAAATGCTGAATATCCAAGCGCTTGTGTATATGGATCAATTAGTAATCTAACATTTTTTTCACGAATTTCTTTAAAATTCTTATCTGAAAAAATTAATTGTGGAGCATTAAATACTGCACCATCAAATTCTTGCTCTTCTATAATCTTGCTTATGACCTTTGAATCATTATTTTGTGTAATAGGCATAAATTCTAAGGAAGATGGTTTATAACTAAAACCCACCTTTTTTTCTACTTTTCTTTTTACACAGTTCGTTAAAATTGTTTCAATTTCCTGGTATGTTAAACTTCTTTGGTATGGCTCTTTAAAAAGTAAGGTTTCAACCAGTTTTGATAATTCAATTGGTATATTACTAACTTTATTTGTTATCGGCTCTGGTTGTTCATTAATAATTTTATAAATTGCCTCTAATTGATTAGACATTTTTAATGGCTTTTCACCTGAAAGAAATTCATATATCATCGCACCAATAGAATAATAATCTGCACGATAATCAATATCTTTTGCCGATTTAAGTTGCTCTGGTGCCATATAAGCAAATGTACCCATCCCTTGTCCTGTGGTTGTTAAAGTACTAGCATCTATTAATTTAGATATCCCAAAATCAAGTAGTTTCACCTCAAGAGTGTCGCTACTAGTTAAAATAATATTGGATGGTTTTAAGTCTCTATGAATTACACCTGATTGATGAATATCGTTAACAGATTCGAATATACTAAGGGCAAGTTTGGACACCACATCAATGGATAGAGATCGATTTTCCTTAAGATAACTATCTAAATTAATCCCATTAGCATATTCCATTACAATAAAACGATATTTTTCTTCACCATCTTGAAAAAATCCATCATCTATATATTTAGAAACACGGTTACTGTTGACACTTTTCAATATCCTTATTTCTCTTTCTATTCTTCTTGCATCGTCTTCCCCCATAGCGAGCATATTTTCTCTAATTAATTTTAGTGCAAATTGTGATTTATCCTTTTCAACCAAATAAGTAGTACCAAAGTTTCCCGCACCTAATGTTTTTAAAACTTTATAACCTTTAATAATCATCCTATCCCCTCCCGATTTATTAAAACATTTTACAACTAAATGGTTTTATTTGGCATTAAACAAATGAAACAAATATATTAGTTATTATTTCTAAACTTTATCTCAACATAATAATCATGTAAGAATTTCTCAGCTTCCATTACGACTGACTGTTCTCTAATACTTTTCATGTTAAACTCTGTTGGAACTTGGGATGGCTGATTTAATATTGCAAAACGTACTTCCCTCTGATAGTCGAAAAAATTATCTTTCCACATAATAATCTCTACTGATTTCTCTTCAAACTTTTTCTTGCGATCTGAATTAATAATAGAATAATCATTATATTGTACTGATCGAATAATATATTCTAGACCTTGGCTATCAGCTTCCTCCTCAATCAAGTTAATAAAGTTACTAGGAAGTAATACTGCTTTATCACCAAAGTTTTCTAGTATTTTATTTTTTTCTTTAATATCAATGTCTAATACAAAAGAAACAGAGTCCTCCTTTTCCTCTATCACCTTAAAATCTTTAGCGGAAAATGCTGTAAAACAAAACACAGGTATTTCTTTTACACCCTCGTACCTTTCCTCTAAGGTTCCTGTATTAGCTGTTGCAATGACTTGATTATTTCTAGGATCGATAATTTTTACATTATAAACACCAAAAACATGTGCTCCTTCGTACTTGTCACCCTGACCCCGTATCATTGTCCTTTTTTCTTGTTCTATAAAATGACCTAAAGTGTTCATGTATAAATTACCATCCAGAAGTATACCTAAATACTCCTGATTAACAAATTTCACTAAAAACCTTGCACCTTTGCATCTTTCAATTTCACTCAACCTTGTCATGAAAAGCCCCCTTAGAATTGCCGCAATAAATAATCACTCAGGCACATACATCTTCTGCAAAGGCAATAACGCCCTAACATCATTCGGCATATTCTCGTACCACTTAACAACCAAATCTACTAATTCCTCCAAATCTACCAACCTAACAGAATTATGTCTAGCAACCGCTTCTGCTTGTGATGTAAAACCACCAGTTGAAACAAATAAACTATTGGCATCAATCGGATTTGCCCCCAATAACTGTTGAATCTCTGGTGCCGATGCAGAAGACTTACGATGCTTTACTTGAACTTTAATAATCGGCTTTTCAAATCCAAAGGCATCTTTATAAGCCAGTACATCCACGCCACCATCAGGCCCCTTTGGACTTACCCGTACATTGTAGTCCATCGCTTGCAAAAGTCCTCCAACCAGTTCTTGCATTTGCCATGGGTCAAGTTTATCTACTTTGTCTTGTACCATTACCAGTGCTTTATTAACCAAGTCTTCTATTATTTCGCTTTCTTCAGCTTCATCTGTTTCCTCTGGTTCAACAAAGGGGTACTCTAATAATCTTTCAATCTCACTTCCCCAATCATCTACACGAAACACTGTTAATACCGAACCTAAACTATTCTTTGCTGCTTGTGATAGTGTGTCTCTAATAACTGTAGTTTCTTCCCATTCCACCCTTATATTATTTGGGTATGCAGGATCCCCTATTGACTCATTATAAAAAGGATCTTCAGTTACAGTTCCAACCAAATATTCTCTAGTTTCTTTAAAATAAGTGATAACTCTATCACCCTTCTTTATTTCTGTGCTGAAACGCCATACCTGGTTAATCCAGCTCTTTCTAGTATTAGGTTTACTATCAGCAAATACAGTATTTGCTTTAGTTAACATTTCTTCCTTTGAACGATATTGTTTAGGATCTCCCAATTTAGGCCATCCAATGGAAGCAATACCTTTGTCCTTCCATATTGGAATTAATTCATTATTATCTCCCGCACGAATCATCCACCATCTCTTCATGGTTAATCCCCCTCGTTAAATAAACATTGTGCCTTGATTTAGTTGATGTTCAATAATTTCGCTTTCTCTTATTTCATACACAAATACATGGCTCTTAATCACTTGATAATCTTCCTCTATCAACTGCTGCTTAAATTGATGTATATCGTTAGTTATTACAATAAGTCGATTATCACCATCAACTTCTTCACTGATAAAATCTACTAACCCAAAAGCCTGCTGAACTCTTACGTTAAACCTACCCTGCTTTAATTCATGTGCTTCAATCATAGATAAATAGTCTTCTGGAATTAAACGGCCATTTTCTATTCCATTTGGTTCTAGCTTAAATTGCGCTATCCTTTTAATGGGCTTCAATTGAATAGATCGTTGACGATCAATTTCGGTTAAACGTTCTTTACTCCTATCCTCCATTTCATCTATTTGTGCATAAGTTTGGTTAATCAAAGCACTGTTTTTACCCTCTACATTTTCTTCCTGGTACTTCTTCAACCGTTCTTGCAAGGTTTCCATCTGATCCTCAAATGACTTTCTCAAGAAAACTCTTTTTCGATTGGCATAGTCTTCGCGCTTACGTTGAATTGACTTTAATAGTTTCCTAGCATGTTTAATCACATGGCGTTTAATATCCTGTTCTTCTATGTCATACGTATTTTTAACATCCAACGATTCATTAAAAAGCATATAGGGTGACATTTGTATAAATTCATCGTTTACCCGTTTACCAGTTAACATTAACTTTTGCTCGAGCTCACGGCCATTACCGTCCACAATTGTCACTTGATTTAGTTCTACTGTCATAGCTTCTGAAACCGATGCCTTCACTTCATAGAGTGGTAGTACAGCTTGTTGCAATTCTTTTGCTGTTAATTTCATTACTAAATTAAATAACGGATTATCATTTTCTAGAATTGGTATTGAATCCGATACTTTAGATGAAGATAAGGCAAAACGAATGGAATCATCAAAGTTGAACATCAATTTCTGATCTC
This sequence comes from Cytobacillus kochii, assembly GCF_020171845.1. Lineage (GTDB taxonomy): Bacteria > Bacillota > Bacilli > Bacillales > Cytobacillaceae > Cytobacillus > Cytobacillus kochii. Next base: position 35,958 of record NZ_JAIVAM010000006.1, read on the forward strand.
GCGCAAAATCACGAATGCGCTTAGGAAAACGGTCTATACGGGCAGTTTTGTTATCTGCTGAAATATTCAACCTCGTTCTTGTATTTTTTAATCCATCAACTACAAAGTGTCCGTATAAACGATTAGGAATACTGTTTATCGAAACTCCATCAAATGAACGCTTGGCCCCAGGTAAATCAAAATTATCATCTAATCGTTCACTCTGAGCCAGTTCTAATAGCCGTTTGTGTTCTTCCGATAATGTCTTTTCCATGTTGGCAATTATCTCATCTAAATCCTCACGACCTGTAATTGCTTGTTCCATTACCGAAGATAAATCTGCTTGGCGATCCTCAAGTACTTCACCTATAAAATCATAAACAAGGTCTTGTCCAAGGTCTTCACGCATTTGTTCCATCTTAGTAAGTAACCGTATTAATACGTCTCCTTCACGTGTATTTGTGGCAACAAGGTTAAATACAAAGACTTCATTTTTCTGTCCAATACGGTGAATACGCCCCATACGTTGTTCCAAACGATTAGGATTCCAAGGAATATCATAGTTAACCATTTGGTTACAAAATTGCAGGTTAATTGATTCTCCTCCAGCATCTGTAGCAATCATGATTTGCACATCATTTCGAAACTTCTCAACTTCCTCTTGTCGTCTATCCATAGAAAAGTCACCAACAATCTTGGCTATCTCTGGAACGTATGCTTTCAATTTCTTCTCAAGATAATTAAGTGTGTCTTTTGATTCAGTAAAAATTAAAATCTTCTCATTTTGTGCCAACAATCCACTTGCACCAAACAGTGTCTTCTCTAGTTCAAGATACTTGCGCTCATTTTGGCTTTGCCTGATGACATTCGCCTTACGAATTAATTGATCCAGCATTTCAATCTCTACTTGTAATTCATCTAAATCTAGTTCTTCATATTCACCTTCAGCATATTCTTCAAGCAATTCCTGTTCTTCGAGTGAACTATCTTCATAGTCTTCATAATCCAATGTCATCTGATTTACTTTTTGCCCTGTTTCTAATGCCTTCTGTAAGCTTTCTTTCCGACGTACAAGTGATAAATATATTGCTTCAACAGATGAACTTAATCGACGTTGTAATATCATCATTGCAAAAGCAACGTTTGGTTTATCATTCTGTTTTGCACGGTTAAAGTGATGTCTAACATATTCTGTGACAGATTCGTACAAATCAGACTCTGCTGGACTCAAGTCAAACCCTAACGTTGTCGTTGTACGTTTAGGGAATAGGGGAGTACCATCAAAATTAACCATATTTTCCTTTAGTCGACGGATAACATATGGATTACTTTTCTCTAGAATTGAATCACTTCTATTAAGTTGCGAGAAGATATCGTGATCGATCAAACTCATCAAATGACGAAAATTTTCTTTATCCCCCTTGTGAGGTGTTGCTGTCAATAGAAGAGCATGCTCCGTATGTCTTAACAAATTTTCACCTAGTTGGAACATCTTTGTCCGCTTCACTTTGCGTTTCTTTTGACCTACTGTATACGCAGCCATTTTATGAGCTTCATCAACTATGACTAAATCAAACTGAGAGTTAATAATCATGTTTTTTATATCTTCTCTAGATGCCCAGTACATCGACGCAATAACTTGCTGGTGCATATCAAACGGATTCAGTTCACCTGAAGCATCCAAATAAGAACGAGTAATGATTAAGAAGTCTTCATTAAACTTTTCCTTTAATTCTGTTTGCCACTGTTTCAATACAAGAGGTGGTACCAAAATCAACGTCTTTCGAATCATGTTCCGTGCCTTCAATTCACGGATAAGCATACCCGACATAATCGTCTTACCTGCACCAGGATCATCAGCTAATAGATAACGGACTTGAGGCGCTTGTAGCATTTTGCTATAAACCGCTTCAATTTGGTGTGGTAAAGGAATCATATTTTTATTTCCTCGAGCCCGTGATTGTGAGTATTCTTTCTCCGTTCGTAACACATGATATTGTAAGTAATGTTGGAATCTATCTCTCAATTGATCTGAAGCATCTTCATCAGAATAACGTTCAACTTCTTGTAATTGATGTTTCTCAAGGTAGTTTTCAAAGAATTGATTAGACTCTCGCCCAACAGCCTCTACTAAATATAAATCATCATCTATGCTTTCAACATGTTTAATTTGAACGGCTTCTGGCCAAAAAGATGCACCGACAATTTCTCCTTTTTTAAGCAAAAAGTAACACCCCCATTTCCCTTTCAACTTAATATAATGCTTCATATAATCGTAAGGTAAATTCCTCTTCCAGATAGACTTCTTTACCTTTCTTAGTCACAGTCTCTACTCTTAAAATACATGACTCACCTATCTTGTAATGCTTTTCGACTAAATTAAATATTACTTGCCTATTACGGTCGCGATTTTCTCCCTTTAAATCAAATACGAGTTCTACTTCATTAGAGATTCGTTCCTCACCTTGGTAAAAAGCTATATTTACTTTTCGTGAAGTATAGTTGTCTGCAATACTTTGCTCTTGATAGAAAGAAACCGGAATACGGTAATTTGTAATCACTTTATTAATCATTGCAACTGCAATATCAACAGGTTTTCCTGCTTCAATACGACGGTAATCTATTAATGGGACAACCGCTTCCTGTGGTAAGGCACCACCATGAATAAACTGAAGGCCTCCACCAGTTTTAAATCTATTAATACTTTTTGCCAAAACAACATCAGCATTTTGTATCGGCGTTTGTCGTTCCGTTAATTTAATCGAACCTTCTGGAACTGATAAATTATGCCCTATAGCAAAACGACGATTATGATCCATAACTTGTCCCTCAACAGCTGGTATCTTGCCATGGTTTTCAATTTGTTTAAATTGGAATAAAAATCCATGATCTGCTGTGATAAAAATACGTTTCGCTTGAAGACGTGATAATCGATCAACCGCATACTCTAAATCTGAAATCGCTTGGTGTACTGCTCTATAAGTCTCGCGTTCTGACTTTGCAGAATCCCCAAGAGCATCGATGTGATCATGATATAAATACACTAATCTTTTACCTTTCAACACTTGGTCAACTTCACTTGTTTTCATATCCAAAAGTTCCTTTAACTTTAACATTTCAGAATGTGGCTCCACTGACTCTAAAATGCGACGTCGATTATCGAGGCCTTTCGTTGATTGTCCGTCAGCCAAGATACCTTTCTTTTCATCTGCTGTAAGTTCTTTATGAGGCAATAGAGATGCCATCCCTAATTGCGTATACGTTGGATAACTTGCTACCATAGGATTAATACTTGATTTTCCGTTTTCTCGTTCTTTTAATTTTTCATAAAGTTCATATGCAGCCTCATAACGCAAAGCATCCGATATAATAACGAATACCCTTGTTTGTTCTTTTTCCAAAATAGGGTGAATTAACTTAGAAAAGAATGTTCGTTGAGGCATTAGTTTGGATACATATCCATCTTGCAACCTAAAATTCATTTCCTCTGATATTCTACGAAGATATTCATTTTCGTACCAATTTGTTAAGTAATTAGCAATTTCTTCAAGCATTTCTTTCGCATCAAGGCGTGTATAATGATGCATAAAATGACGATAGGCATAATCGATCTCATATAGATGTTTTGTATAATTTTCATAAAAATCTTCATGTTGATGGATACGATTAACAACAGGTCTGAGCTTCTCAATCCGAATTACATCAAATAGAGTTTCATAAAGTGTTTTTAGTTTACCTTTTGATCCCCAATACGTATGTAAACGTTGCTCAATTAAAGATAGCCGTTCATCTACATGAATTGTTTGATGAATCAATTCATCGATGCATTTTTCAATGATCAGTACATCGACAACCGGGAAAGTTTCAACTAACTGGTAGTTTTCTATATCGCGCTTTAATAACACATCTCTTACTTGATGGACTTTTTCCCATTCTTTAATATGTTCTTCAAATACTTCTCCATCGTGTTGTAACCACTCTTCGACAAATAATGCGCAGATGTTAGGTGATGAGGATGCCCATTTAGTATCCCAATCCTCAACAATAAAGCCTGCATTCTGCCGGAAGTGTTGATAAATAAGAACATTTAAGAGTTGTAATAAAGGTTCATTATCCCTTTCTAGAGAAACACCAAAATGGCGACCAATAAATTCTAAAGTTCGCTCTAGTGAATAGTTACGTTCTAATCGGTTAAATAACTCATTTTCTCCCATATGTATCACACTTAAAAGCAGTTGACGTACAATCATACGTATATCGGGTACAGAGGCCTTCACTAAAACAGCCATCATACTTAGCTCGAACTGGTAGTTATCGGTATCCTTAGGCAATATTTTGCTTAGTCGACTTTTCCGATCTTTACTATCAAAGAACAAAGGATATTGTTCCATTATTGGACGTAATACCTGATCTGATACTTGTAATGTTTCTGATAACATTGCAGTTTCATCAGCTTTAAATTCAGTACCGTATGACAATATATCTAATAGCATGTTATCTTTATCGTTTGGTTTCGCTTCATCGGAATAAATTAAAAATGACTCTGTTGGTCGTTGAAGTTCAATCTCTACTTTTAACTGGAAAAAATTATGCTTGGTTAATTGTCTTATCTCAATGTCAATGTCGTTGAACTGTTCCTTTAGTTTCTCAACACTGACTTGTGATTGAGGGTCATACCAAAAAACAATTGATCGTTCTTTTATATTCTTCTCTTGTTGTATCCTCTCTTTTAGCCTTTCAATGACATTCACGGATTCCACCTCTTTATGTAAAGAGAAAGAGGAGAATGACCCCTCTTTCAGTTATTTGATCTTTGCAAGTACATTTCCAAATTGTGCGTAGTTAACTTTAACACCATCATCTAAATTAATATTAATTTGCTTATTGGCGTAGGTAGCTAATTTCTTATCAAACTCTTGTAATTCCTCGATCTTCTTCTGATAAGCTGATTTAGATTTTTCAAGGATGCGCTTATCACTTGCCGATAGGCTTGGATTTACTAAACGTGTATCAATCATATCTATTTCATTTTGGTATTTTGAATGAATTTCTTGTAAGTGTTCAAATCTAATGATTGCCATTGTATCTGACTGATATCGATGCATATAAATAAGCGTGCGTAACCCTTTTTGCTTTCCAGAGTCGACTAACCAGTAAATTGGTTGTTTTTGATATGTTTTACAATGGTCGTTGAAAAATTCATCTAAGAAGTATCTTCGTAGACGTTCTTCTGTAGATTCATTTTTCTTTAATTTGAGCGATTCAGCTAACCACTGCATATTTACGTCAACTGCATCTGGGCTAAAGGCTACAGATAAAAACTCTCTAAGCCTAGAAATAATATCATCTTCAAAATAATGATCATCAGTTAATAGAATTAAACCATTATTATTTGGTTTGAATTTAGAATATTTGGATTCATCAAATCTACCACCTGCATATGAAAGGCCGTCAACATATAAGGAATATCGTCCCATAACACATCCAATGAAGTAAGATAAGAAAGACTTAACATCTCTTTCCCGATCTTTTAATAGCAGTGTAACTTCTTCTTTTTCTACCTTATTATTTAGTTCTTCTTCTAAACCATATATTTCAATAAATATCTTATTTATTTCTTCTTCATTTTCTTTAACTGTTAAGAATCTTTCTTGTAAAATCCCTTCATGTCTTGAGTATATTCCTTCTAAAGAGTTAGTTCTTTCATTTAATTTAATGAAAGGATGTGATTTATAATCTGGGGATATTTCCATCATATCCCAATCGTTATTCGAGAGATTTATATTCTCAATAACCAAGTTATTTATTTTTTCCTTTAATTTTGAAGGAACTTCTATAAGAGGTAATCGTTGAATATCAATATTTTGATAATCTGATGTTCCACTAAACATATCTAAAAAATATCCAACTGGTTTAGAATTTAAATATCCAAGTACATATAAAAAATCGTTTTCCTCAGTAAATAATGCGGGGCCTTTTTTATCAAATAACCCTCTAGGCTCTAGTAACCTGGCAGAGAATTTACCATTTGTGGTTGCAGTCCACGTTATTCCTTTTCTAAATCTAAACTCTTCTGACAAGAGATTAGATGTTTTATTTTTTCTATAAAAATCAATAGCTTCTTTACTCCAGTCAACAATTAGTTGGTTATTACCAAACCACCTACGAAAGTTCCCTCCTTTTGCATAGGAAATCCATTTATTACCGATCTCCTCTACACTAACTTCCCAATGAAACCTTAAAAACTTTTCATTATTCGCTGTTATATGTTGACTTCCCGTAATCTCTATACCTGCTGATAGTGAAGGATTGTTATAAAAAACGTTTAACGTTTTATCACCAATCCAGTAAGTTATAGGCGAACCCTTAATCCCTTTAAACTTACTATAATCTGTAATACTGTATCTTTGGTTCACATTTGGAAAGTTTAACGGAACACCATTCTCGTCAATTTCATTATAACGAATACATTGATATACACCTTTATAATTTTCGTTAACACTATTTCTTAATGTAAATGCAACCGCTCCGAAGTTAATACCTAAACTAGTTTTTCCTCTTCCCTCATAGGGCATATGAACTGCATTTTCTAATATATAATTACCTAATACCTTTTTTCTTAATTTCTCATATTTAGTTAGGAACATCCATGATTCCATTGTAATCATAGCTGCAAAACCATTATCTTTAATTAAGCTTGATATTCTTTCCATAAAAACAGCAAACATGTCACTTTTTGAATCCTTGAAATTTTTCTCTAAATATTTTTTTAACGAGGGGTTCATCCCACGCGAACCCATGTATGGAGGATTTGTAATTACTATATCGAATGTTGTTGAAAGGATTTTTGCCTGCTTTAAAATGTGAATAAAATATTCTTTCTGCTCGTAGGTTTCATAATCTTCAATTGAGAGTTGTTTTTCGTTTGACTCCATTCTCTGAAAACGATCAATATATTTATTAAAATCTATATCTGGTACACTTAAAATTGATCCGAAATTTTTAGCATTAATAAATATATTATAAATACTTAATAACTCTTCTTTTTCACTACTATTTTTAGCAATTAAATCCACCATTGCATTTATTTCTAAGTTATCAGATTCAGAAATAGCGTAAATATTTAAGTTTATTTCATCCTTAAGAATCCTTCTACTTTTTTCTCTAGCTTTTATTAACAAAGCAAAGGATGCTAATTGGGCAGCTCTCGGATCTATATCTAAGCCATATAAATTCTTTTCTAGTATGAGTTTAGGTATGTCACGTTTTGGATAACCGTTCTCTTCATACATCTTATAAAGTATCTCAAAAGCATAGACTAAGATATGACCAGAACCTACACAAGGATCAATTATAGTTATTTCTTCAATATTAATAGTGTTATAACGATTTTTTTTATTTTCTTCAGTTACTTCAGTATATTGCTTGGCAGATTCCACAAAGTACGACATCGATTCCACTATTTTTGTTTCTGGATTTGTTTCTATCCAAAGTTTGCCTAAAGAATTCTCTACCATATACTTTACTATCCATTGAGGAGTAAATAACTGGGTTACGGCTGGAATTTCATTTTTTTCAACTTTTTTATTTTTCTTTAATTTGGCAAAAACTTGATTCTTAGGTTCTGAAATATAATATTGGTAAATCCAGCCTATTACCTCTACTTCACTGAAACTTTTAGTCAATTCATCATTACTGACTAGTTTTCTAATTAAAAACTCACTATCTAACAAATAATCCGGAAGTAATAACTCTGTATAGTCATTTATTTTCTCAAATAACGTAGGTAAACTGTCATTTAAACTATTGCATTGAGCAACAAACAATGCACGATAAGCTTGTTCATTTTCACCTTTCTGTAACCACTCTTTTATCTGTTGATGTTTCACATCTATGTTCATCGTTTCATATTGAAGTAAAATATCTGGTTCGTTTTTACCTGAACTACTCGATAAAACATTTACTCGGTCTGGTAAATAATTGTTCACTTCCATATAACGAATCGCAATGATTCGGTTAAACCATGTGTAAGCAACTTCTTCAATAAGCTGATCATAACCAGCAGTTTTTAAGCGTTGTTGTAACGTATGAAAAGCATGTTTTCTTTCAATTGGATAAGGGTTATCATTTACAAATAATTGACCATAGTTTTCTTCAATCTTTAATTCCTGATTATCCATGGTAATACCGTATTGTTCAGCTTTTAATGAGACTTTGGCCATTAGCTCTCGTCTAGATTCTACAGCATATTTCTTTAGCTCTGCCTTATTCATTGTTTCACTCCTCAGTAGAGGAGCAGATTATTTATCTGCCCCACGATCTATACTTTAATAAAATAGTATGTTTGTAGCTCTTTTATTAAACTTTTCTTCAATGATTCGATAGCACGCTCTAAGTCCTCTTCAGATTCAATCATATCCATATGAGTAAAGAAGGAATTATATAATTCTTGTTCTGTTATTTTCTTTGGTTGTCTTTTAACGATATCTGAGTAATCTATTAAATCGTTAAGCATCTGGCGTGCTCTTATTTTTGTTGCTTCGAAAAGCTCATTAAGCTGTTGTTGATTAATTCGAGCGCTAGATATACGTTCACTTTTTTTGATTTTCTCATGAAGCTGAGTTGCTTGATTTTTTCGTGATTGTATATATTCTTCAATGCTTTCATATTGGTTATATTGATCGATTAGGTTTTCAAGTTTAATAAATATTTTTTCGGATTGAACCATTACAGCCTGTTTTTGTTTGTTCGTTTCTTCCTGAATTATATTCTTTAAAACATCTGTTAACTTCGGCAATTGACTTATTTCTTTAGTTGGTTCTTCCTGTAATAAAATTTGTTTTATACGTTGAGCGGTTTCTTCTAACTCTTCATTATGAATAATTTCTAAGTCTTGCTTATAGTCATTCAAAGCCTGAACCGCTTCATCAAATTTAGTTATAGGATTTCCCTCATAGAATCCCTGGAGCGTTTCTAAAATGTCATACCAATTTTCTATATCATCTTCATATTGAATAAACGCACGGCAGAATTGTTCAGGATCACGAATAGAAAGTAATTTTTGCGTATCATTCACAACTGTTCTTATGTCGCTTTCACCTGGGTAAGGATAATCGCTTCTTGAATCTTGTTGACGTCTTCTTTCTCGAATCTTTTCAATCGGTTGTAAAAATTCTTCCTCAACCTTTTTACGTATAACTTCTTCATAAGCATCATAGGTATCATACGCTTGTGCATTAGAAAAGAAATCACGGACTAAGGCTATAAGCTCATGTTTAACTTGATGATCCATCTCAACGATTGGTAATAGCAGTATACGATCACGTTCAGAAACCTTTTCTAATCGGTCATAGAATTGATTAGAGTTAGGATTAAATGATTCACCAGCATAAGTGAAGCGAACTTTTCCGGCATTCATTAATCCCATTAAAATACCAATAGTATCTTGTTCCTCCCATCCAAAAGGAACTGCCTTATATTTTTGTACGACTTCTTTTAATGTCCGTTGGTCATGAGAACGTTCTAGCTCCTCTATGAAATGCTTTACCTCATCAATTGCATTTTTGTTTAAGTCACTAAATAGACTTTGTTGACCTAGATTCTCAGCAACTTGCATCCATTCTTTTTTACTATTTTTAAATGATATAGGCTCCTCAATGTAATGAAACTTTGTAAATGTGTTACGAATCAGCATGTCCATGGCTTGATTCACTTTACTCTCAAATGTCCCACTAAAGTCGCGATGTTGTCCTTGGATATAAAATTCAGCATTCTCACAAGCCTTACTTAATAACTCTTCTGCTTTGTCTGCATACTCATCAACTTCAGCAATTTTGGCCTCATAAATCCTTTTTTGCTGCCTACTAGTTGTGCCTGACTGTTTTCGGCGCACATAGCTCTCCACTTGTTGAATATAGGCTAAAGCACCTTCTGCTTCGGCGACCAGGTCTTTATTTAAAAGAATGATTAAGTGACCAGAGTTAGCTTGTAAAGCTGCCTCTGAATCTGTCATGCCTTCAGAAAAAACTTGCATCGTTAATTCATGATTCATCTGACCCTTCACGTAATTATCAAATCGTTTATTGTAATCAAAGTGTTTAGATTGATCTTTATACTTATATTCATACTTGATATTGCTATACATTGACCTAAAGAAAAGATCACCCAAATCCTTTTTTACAGCTGTACTATTATAATCTTCTCCTTTAATTTCACGGTTAATTTCCTGTTCTTCATCTGATAAAAATGAATAAGAACCGTCAGCATGTTGTTCGATAAACATTGCCATTTGGAGTCTATTCAATGACTTTTTTATACGGTATTCTAGAGGCTGACGTTCATCATAAACTGTCTCAACCATAAGTGTTGCAATATTATTAGGTGTAGATTTTATATCATCAATCCCTTTGATTAGATAGAGCACTTGTAATACCTTTACATCGTATTCTTCTAAACCCTCATTATTTCTAGCTCGATCCTGGGCTCTTGATATCGTACTTGTAATCGATGACTCCAAATAATCACGAATAGATGGATAAAATTCTGCCATAGTTACCATATTATCGACTTTTTCCTCAGCATTTAATTGTGCTGCTTCCTGAAATGCCTTAAGTAATGAACGCTCACCACGTGAAGTGTGCTGTCCACCTTCCCCTAGATTACGGATCTTAGTAAAGATTTTTTGTAATAACTCAATTTGATATGGAACAAATGGATAGAACTCTACAAACTCATCAATTGAACGATAGCCTGAACGCAACTGTGTATTCTGCTTATCAAACGCTAAACGATTATGAATTAATTTACCTTCTTGATCATGAATCGTTTTTAATGTATCTGCACCTATATCTTCTTTTTCTAATAGACGTTTTTTGATAACTTCATCTGTATTTGCACTAGATAAGTTAATTTTGGTTTCAAATCTTCCCTGGATTTTTGAGAAGTCTTTCGTACTATCAAGGTCTGAAACCGTTGCTTCTAGCTTTTCTTGTGAAGTTACTATCACCCAGGCTTGACCATGGCATAAGTCACCCAATCTTTCAGTTATTGTTTGTAGATTTAGCATCAAGTTAGTATTATTACCAACGTATTGGCCAACCTCATCAGCCAGGAAAACGATTCTATAATCTGGGCCTTGTTTTTTACAATAATCAGCTATCAACTGGGCAACTGAGTCTGCATCAATAGAAAACCACTCACGACTCATAATAAAGAAACTCTCTGCAGTATCCGCATCATAACCAACTGTTTCTAATGCCTGAATAACCTTTTTTTTTCTAAGTTTAATTTTCAAACGGAACTCTTCCCATGCCGAGCCGTTTTGATCATGAATAGCCTTTTTAAAAGCTTCATAAGCTCCATCGTTATCTAGTTGACGTTCCATATCAGCAATCCACAATGTATCTGAATAACCCAAATGATTATTAAATACCCTTAAAAATACTTCAATAATTCTTTCTTTCTCTGCATCCTTGGATGAAGACGTGGAACGAGAATCAATGTTGAACAGTAAGGCATCTGTTCTCTTTTTAGAGACTTGTTTCATCATATTGAGTAGTTCTTGATTGTCCGTTTTATCTTGGAAGTAATCAGCAGGTGTTTTACCTGTAATCGTTTGATTATGTAACAAATAAGATAATATCTTTAAGAAGTGGGATTTACCAGATCCAAAAAAACCAGATATCCATACTCCTACCTTAGTAGATGGTTGATCATATACAGCTAGGTAATTACGATAAAAACGTTCTAAGTAATGTTCACTTTCTTCTGTCAAGACATATTCATCCAATTCCGTTTTAACTACATCTTCCTCTATCTGTTCTGCTTGAACAACATTATTAATCGGACGGAATATATCTTTTAGAAATAAATCCTTTATTTGCATTTCTATACCCCCTAGGAAATTCGTGATAATTGATAGTCATCTTCATAGTCAAGAATACCAAACAATTTTAGTCGCAATCCTGTAAATTCACCCGGATAAAATAAGACGATTGGTTTCTTATAACCTTTGCTAGAAATAGCCTTTAGTAATTGACTAGATCTTAAAAACGGATGCGCAGAACCAACTCCTGTTATAAAAATGATATCTGCCTCTTCAGTAATATCTTTAAACTGTTGAATCATTGTGTTGCTCTCATTTAATATCGGTTCAAATACATCAATCAAACCTTGTAATCCTTCCTCTTCCTCCATTTCAAATAATTCTTCTAACTCATCTTCATCAAAAAACGAAAGCAAAAACTCAAATAAATTTACCTCTCTAATATTCATTTTAGCCCGCTTCAACATATTCTTTATGTACACGCGTACTTGTAATTCATCTTCTGGAGGATAGTCCAATACAAAATGTGGAATATCACTTCCAATCCCTTTTGGGTTTGTGAAACCATCTTGTATAATCCGCTTTTCCATTTGTTCCAATCGTTCATATGTTGATTTCATACTTTATTCACCTTTTCTAAAACTGTAAAGGAATATAGTAATGGGATATCCCTCTCAGCATAAGTTTTTAAAGTTTGGCTAATATATATTGGATTTACGTTATATTTCGTTTGGTCAATCTTTTCAATCATCTTTGATTCCCTAAAAAATAACATTAATGTACTGATGAGACGTTTTATTGTTTCAGGTCGCCATTGATTGACTTTATCGTTAATATTCGCTTTAGCTTCAAAAAAATAATGAAAATCGTTTCTATATAATGGTTCTTGCTGTTCATATTTATAGATAATTACTTCTAAGTAAAACTCTAAAGGTATTCGATATACCTGTAAAAACGAATATAGAGTTAATGCTTTTCGATCATAATCATTCGCTTGCAAAAAATGCTGCTGCATATCGTTATTTAAAGCCTTCGCACGATTATATACCATGTTAAATCGATTCTTGATACTGACTGGACTTCTTAATTGAAAAAGATTATTATCAATAATTTCTTCTAAAATTTGATTTTTATTGTTAAGTTTCTGCAATAGCTCGAGAACAATGGCAATATCATTTTCAGACCATTTTTCCTTCGTAAATCCTGCTGAATATTCCATTTTAACCTCCTCCACCTATCCTCTTACAATATCTTGATGGATAACTTGATCAACCACTTCTAACCTTCGTTTACCACATTGCTGTCGAAGGATTGTTGTATAAATGCCTTCCTTCTTAAATTTATTTGTATTGGCTGCATACAACTTTTGGATAAGCTCAATCATCTTAGATTCATCTATTTCATCTTCCCAATATGTATCTATTATAAGGTTTATAATTGCCGCTAAATCCCTTTGAGTCTTCTGAAATACCTTAATTTCCATAGAATCACCTCGGTGTTCTTACTTTTTTTATACTTTATCTTTATTCTATATGTAGTTCTTTAGTAATACAACTGCGTAGGGAAAAATTGTATATATTTTCTCGATGCACCTGCATTCATATATGAAAGGGGGGTACCCATCCGTTTCATGCCCCACCCCCTCGTATAAACCGTTGTTTATCCATTTGGATAGATAACGGTTTTTTTGCATTACAGAGACGACATGCGTGGTGAGAGGAGCGCACTATGAAAGGAGGAATGGAGATGAACTACTCATTGGTAAAGATTCTTGTTGAGGCTAAGAAACTTAACAAATGGATCCCTGCAATATTCCTAGTGAAATATGACATTCAAAAGGTTAATCTAACAGAACTTGAGGATAATGGACTCATTCTGACTATGAAAAGTAAGTCAGATGGGTTGGTATTGAAGTTAACACTCAAGGGTTATCACCACTTCAACAAATAATTAGGATTATCCAATAACTTTTAGGAGGAATTTTATTATGCGGAAGAACTTATGGCTTGATCATGAATTGATTAATGGGAAAGGAGTTCCTATTCCAGAGATTAAAACAATCTATCAATCTTTATTAAATGAAAATGAAAGGATTAAAGATGAGATAGTTGATTCCATTGAATGCAATGACTACGTAAGGCTATCTCATTTACTAGCCTGTAGAAGTAAAATTCAAACAGCTCTATTAGAAGTTGAGAAATTACATGAAGATGATTTGAAAAACTATGTTTCTACTAAAGAGCGAATTTCTTATGTACTAACCAATGCTGCTGAAACCTTGGAATCAAGAGGTGAAGATGTACTGTTAAACGTTATTAAGAGCTTAGAAAAGATGAATCATTCTACACATAGCTTGATAACTAAGTCATTAGAATTCTCATCTAAAACCGTCAGTAAAGGAAATCAATTAAATCATAAAGCAGGAAAGTTTCTTGTAAAGAAAACATCACAAGGATTATCCAAACTTGCAGATGTAATTAATAAAAAATCTTAATCTATTGAAAGGAGGTGAGAAACATATGAAATCAGGTATGCATTCCCAAAGAGACAATATAGTACCATTCTCTAATAATGAATCTGAAATAGTTTCACTACCTAATATTGTCGTATCGACTATTGAATCAAAACGACGTGTAGTGGAACTACAAACGTTTGTTGAAGAGGTGCTGGTGAAAGGTGTTGATTATGGTTTAGTAGATGGATTTTCAAAACCTACATTACTTAAGCCAGGTGCCGAAAAGCTATGCGATGTATTTGGATTCTCGAAATCAGCAGATGTCGTAAATCGTATTGAACAATGGGAAACAGGTATATTTGCTTATGAAGTGAAGATGACGCTTATACGCAAAGACAATGGACTCGTTGAAGCTGAAGGCCTAGGTTCATGCAATAGCAAAGAGTCTTCTTTTCATCAACAAGATCCTTACACAATAGTCAACACCGTATTAAAGATGGCAAAGAAGAGAGCGTTGATTGATGCAGTTCTATCTGCAACACGTTCAAGTGGTATCTTCACACAAGACATTGAAGATTTTCCACAAGCAAAAAGAAAAGATAGTAAAGGAGGTGGTGAACAAACAACAAAAGCCCAACTACAAAAGATCTTCAGTATCGTCAATGAAATGGACATGCCGACAGATGTTGCAAAGGAATTGATGAAGATGACTTTTGGAGTTGAGCGTAGTACACAGCTAACCCAAAAACAGGCATCAGACTTTATTCAGGATTTACTGATGCTGAAGGAGGTGAGGACGATGGATGAACAAAACTATAATGATTGAAAGCACATGGATTGCAATGCGGTCGATGTGCTTTTTTATTGCACAAAAATAGATGAGCTCATCGGCATATGAACTCATCTAAAAGTCTCGCTCAACATCAGTATATTGCAGAACAAGTATTTACTCAATCGGGAGGGACGTATGGCGTCTCTCCTTTTTTAATTCAATCAAACAAATAATGGAGGAATTTATAATGAACAATTCAATTGATAAAATCACTTTTAGGAATCTATTAGCTACAACAACTCGTGAAAAGGAAGATAGTTATGTAGTGAGTGAACTATTCAGCCGCTACCCATCCATTCAGGGGTTATTAGCTGTAACTGAGAATGAATTGCTACAAATCAAAGGTATTGGGAAAGTAAAGGCCAAACAAATCATTGCTGCTTTACAACTTGCCCGCATGAACCCTTGCCCAGTCGAACAAAGATTTACAATTCGCTCACCTGAAGATGCTTATGATTACCTAAAGGATATGCAATATTTGCAGCAGGAGCATTTTGTGGTTCTGGGCTTAAACACAAAAAACCAGATAGTCTTCCGTGAGACAGTATTTGTTGGCTCATTAAATGCTAGTATCGTACATCCGCGTGAGGTGTTCAATCATTTAGTACGCCGTAGCTGTGCAAGTGCAATTGTGGGGCATAACCACCCCAGTGGAGACGTTTCACCAAGTATGGAAGACATTAATGTAACAAAACGCTTAGGCGAGGCTGGGAAGATGATGGGTATCGAGATTTTGGATCATATCATCGTCAGTCATGAAAAGTATACTAGTTTAAAAGAAAAAGGATATCTATAAAAAATTTTTTCAAGAAAGTCAGTGAAGGTGCTAGAGATAGCGCCAACACTGGCTTTTCTCTTATTATTCTCAATTTATGGGCTAAAGATGGAAATAGTCAGCACTTTTTTCGTAGGTACCTCTTTGTAATTTAACCTTAAACCTTGAATTATAAGGGTTTTCTAAGGATTTTGTATAAATATTAGAATCTGCTAAAAAACCAAAATAGCCATTCACTATGTATTAATCCGCTATAACCCAGAATTGTAACATTGAAATTTGATATATTTTATAAATACCCTGCCTTCGGATATGAAAACTATCTTTATAAATCATTTATGATAAGGTTCATTTTTCTGTATTTTGAATGCACGGTATACCTGCTCCAATAAGATTAGTTTCATGAGTTGATGTGGAAATGTCATTTTTGAGAACGATAGTTTTCGATCTGCGCGATTTAAAACATCATCACTTAATCCATTTGATCCACCAATAACAAACGAAATTTGACTCTTACCATGTATGCTCAGCTTCTCCATTTCACTAGCCAATTGTTCTGATGACCAGTTATCTCCTTGTATATCAAGAGCAACAACATATTGATTCGGTTTAATCTTGTTTAAGATACGTTCTCCTTCTTTTTGTTTCACTTGATACAGTTCCTTATCACTCAATTGCTCAGGGGCTTGCTCATCACTTACTTCGTCCATTGTTAATTTACAATAAGGACGCAATCTTTTTTCAAACTCAGCAATGCCAAGCTTTATGTACTTTTCTTTTACTTTACCAACACTTACAATCTGTATTTGCATTAAAAATCTCCTCTTCATAAGATTATTCAGCTAGTACCTTGGTATTTTTCAAGGCACTAGTTTGAATTCATTTTTACGCGTACTGATATCCTTTTTTATTCATTATTCGTTCTTTCTCCATTGTATAAATATAAGGAATATGGCTTGATATATCAGTAAAATCAATAGACATAATATATTGCTCATATTTAAATACCATTGCATCCCGTATCTTCTGAGCAACTTCATCATTAATCTCTACAACAGCCCGTCCATTTGTTTGCGGGAACTCAATTACATACATTTCTGTGTCATCATCTATTTTTAATCACCGTTCATCGTATGTATTGAGTCAAGTTTAACCCGACCAACAGCTAGTATATCATGTGTTGGAAAAGTATCTATAATATCTACAATTACACTCATATCATGATGCTCCTTATCATTATTTCTACGTATCAAGGCATTGATGCACATTTTAGCAAATGATATAATCAAATCAACATATAATTTCTATGGCTGTCTACTGTTTTACAGTGGCAGTCTTTTTTTGTGGCATTAGTCGTAATGGAGGCAACATGTTATCTCCAATAAGCAATACATCTGTTCCAAGAATACTTCTTAATTGCATTTTTCTCTTTCTGAATGTTGATGCAGCATATTTGTTTAAGCACTCATCTTCACCACTAAACAGCAACTCTGTAGCAAATGCTATTAGAGATGATTTGGTTCTGAGTGGGATGGTTTCCCGGTTTATAGCATCTATCACTTGCTGCAATGATGTGTATTTTACACCACTACTTAATCCATTCCGATCCAACCCCTTTTGCAATATCTTAGCCGCTACATCCATACTCAAGACTTCCACAGCCTTTCTTCCGGGACTAATTTTACGTATTTCAGTATCCGAAAGCTCAATTTCATATCTAAGTATGCCTTTTGCTTTCTTAAGATGCCGGGCTTTATCAGGATATAGGCGTTGTTGTTCCACCTCCGCCTCTTTATCGTAAATCTTCTCTTTCTTCTTGGTAGCCTTCCATTCTACCGATTCAACCCTATCACTACTCTTAGCGTTAAACGTTCTCTTTTGATATTTTGCTATTGAACGAGCGGACATAGCATTTAAATATCGACTCTTTAGATGGCCAACATTAAAATTCTTACAAACATGCACCTTTTCAGTCACCCAAGTTCTAATTGATGGTACTCTTGAAAGATTAATTTTGAGCTTTACAGATATATATTTACGCATCATTATAAAAAACGTATCAATATCATCATCTTGTAACTCGTTAACATTTGAACCATATATAAATGAAGGAATGGAAGTCTCTACTTTTAACCAACATTTAGAAGGCTCGTCTTCTTTGTAAGTGTATCTGATAAATGGAAGACCCTTATGGTCACTATCATATAGCTTCTTAAAGATAGTTTTGTTTGCCTCTAACCTCCTTGAAGAAACCGTTTCTTTCCAATCTATGTTCTCTATTTCCTGTCTAGACAACATTAAAGGTACTGCTATTTTCACAGTATCAAACATGTATATCACGCTCCTTAAGTAGCTAGTTGTGCACGTATTACATAGAAAACACAAATCTATTTCTTATTATTTAATTGCTCATACATAATATCTGCTATCCTATGAATAAACTGATTGCCTTGTTCTTCTTTCTCAATGAGCCAATCAGCAATGCTCTCTTCATTACTTAAACAGGAAATATTACATTCTCCCACATTAATTCTTTCACTCAATTTAGGTCACCTCGCTTTCTTGATTGAAATCATAACACAACTTAATTAAAAATATCAATATCCCTATCTAATATTTAAATTTTATGTTATAGTATATTTAGAAAATAAAATAACAGGAAGTGAAACAATGAAGAAGATTATAATAAATAAGACAAACCTAACGGATCTAGCAAATCTATCTATTGGAAGAAGAGTACGTTATATTCGCGAACATCTTCAAGACGAGTGCGGGAATTCCTTTAGTGGAAAAAGCGTAGCAAATCGAATTCAGTTATTTTCTCAATCTACCTTAACAACGATTGAAAGAGATAAAACGAAAGATATTCCATCTAAGGTTTTATACGCCATTGCCAAGGACTTTGGGGCAGACTTATACATGTTTTTTGATGACTTTTATATAAATAGAAGCCTTGAATCAGTTGTCTTAATTCCACCTTTATATAACAAAGATGATCCTGCTAAGGAAACTAAGGATGATAGTGAACTCCTTAAAACTCAAATGGCTATAGAAACTAATCCACTACTTGAAAACGAATACACAATAAAAACGACGGTTAGTAAAGTAGCTTCTAACGAAGATGAACAAATAACGTTTATTTTTAAGAGTAGAGTAAAATATACCGAACAACATTTATTTTACTTGCTCTCCCATATTATTAATCAAATTAATACGATAGATGTAACTATCGAACCAGAACTTGCCGATAGTAATAATCAACTAGATTCCATAAGACTAGCTAAAGATTATATTCAATATGGGAAAACTTCCTTACATGCATTTCCATGGTATTCAAACAAAGGCAAGTTAGGATTAGATAACAAAGCCTTTGAACAAGCAGTTAAATATACAAATATGTTATCTAATAATCTCAAACACTATCTGGAAGAAAGGGAAGATAAAAATGACTAATCCAACTAAAGCTGCACTATATGCACGCGTTAGTACAGAGGAACAAGCCACAGAAGGATATAGCATTAAAGCTCAAATTGGGGAAATAGAAAACTATGCTAAGAATAACAACATGGAGATTGTTGCGAGATATGTTGACGAAGGTGTAAGTGGAAAAAGTATATCTGGAAGACCCAAGATGAAACAAATGCTAAAGGATATTGATGCCAATCTTTTTAATACTATCATAGTGTATAAGATTGATCGTATTTCACGTAAATCAAAAGATTCCATGGAAATTGCAGAGCGATGCGAACAGGCTAATATTAGCTTAATAAGTCTTAGGGAGAATTTTGACTATGCAACCCCTATGGGAAAAATGGTATTTCAGATGATGAGCAATATTTCAGAATTTGAAAGGAATGTTATTGTAGAACGCGCCAAAATGGGCATGATACAACGTGCTAAGGAAGGGTACTACAATGGAGGTAGAGTTCTCGGATACGATAGCATCAATAAAGAGTTAGTCATTAACGAAGAAGAAGCTCATGTAATCCACTTAATTTTTGATTACGCTGAACAAGACCTAGGTTACAAGGCAATTGTATCCCGTATAAATACCATGGGCTATAAAACAAAACGAGGAAAACCTTTTTCCATTAATACCATTAAACAAATCCTAGACAATCCAATTTACATAGGAAAAATTCGTTTTAATATGTATGAAAATTGGGCTGAGAAACACCGTAAAGGAAAGAACGAGGAATATATTTTAGTCGATGGGAAACATGAAGCCATCATCAAACAGGAGCAATGGGATCGTGTACAGCAATTTCGTAAAAAACGTTCTGTAAAGCCTTCACGATCTAATAAACCATATATATTAAATGGTCTGGTTCGCTGTCCAAAATGTGGATCTGGAATGGTATCGGCATCATCTAAAGGATCAAAAGGTAAGAGGTATCGTTACTACGTATGTGGACAATTCCACAATAAAGGTAGCAAAGCATGTAGTGCACATTCCATACGTGCAGATCTTGCGGAGCAGCAGGTGATGGAAGAATTGAAACGTATTGTATCTGAACCATATGTATTAAATCAAATTATTAATAATGTTAATGAGCAGCGTAGTGAAGCAAAGACTCCAATCAATGAGGAAATTAAAGTGCTTCAATCTAAGCTAAATAAGGTAGAAGTACGGATTAACAATATAACGGAGCAATTAATGGACGCCCCTTCATTAGTAGCCATTTTTAAACCGAAGCTAAAAGGACTTACCGATGAACAACAGGATTTTCAAAACAGGCTTGAAGCATTAAATAGTGAATTAGGAGAATGTGATACAACGCCTATAGATGCACAGGCACTTCATCACCTTTTAAGTAACTTTGAGAAAGTAATGAAGGATGCTGATCCTGAAAGACATAAGGCATTACTCCGCTTTATCATAAAGAATATACAGATTAGTAAAGAGGCACCTCGAGGAATTGGAAGACATATTGAGAAGATAAATCTACACTTTGATTTTACAATGGAAGGATTAGAGGAACACTCGTTGGAGTTATTAGATGCTGTTGGTATGGATTATATCGAGCCTGTGGAAAGTTGGATGTTGGAAAATAAGGATGGTAAAATGTTGAGCGAAATGATGGATTCGCTTAATATTTTACCCTTAAAAGATGTACGGTTCCCCCCGATTAATCCGAAACCCCCGATAAACCTGCTCCAACAACAACAATCTCATCACCTGATGCGGAAACGTCATCTTCGAAAAACTCAATGCCAGATCACTCCGACTCTCCACTTCCTTACTAGTACCAAGCGACCCACCAATAACAAAAGCAATTTTACTCTTACCATAGGTAGCGAGGTCGTCTAGTTTCTTTGCGAGTTGTTCGGAGGTGAGCATGTTGCCTTGGATTTCTAGGGTGATGACGAAGGTGTCTGGGGCGATGTGGGCGAGTATGCGGTCGCCTTCTTTGCGTTTGACTTCTTCCATTTCGGCTGCGCTCATGGATTCTGGGGCTTTTTCGTCTGGTACTTCGATTAGGGTTAGTTTGGCGTAGGCGCTTAAGCGTTTTTTATATTCGTCGATGCCTTGTTTTAAGTATTTTTCTTTTAGTTTGCCAACGGATACGATTGTGATGTTCATACTGGGCCTTCCTTCCGTGCTGTTTTTTCTTCCCCTAGTTTACCATAAAGTGTGCTGACTTATTGATGGTCCTCTTTATTGTCTGAAAAATTTTTCCTTCTTTTTGCAACTTTTCCATGCCTTTTAGCATCTATGTATTATACTCGATTTTACCAGGAGAGGAGGGGCGGTATTTTTGCATCTTGTTGAGCGTTTGAAACAGAAAGAAGAAGAGGCGTATTTAGAAGTGATGGCTGCGTATGGGGATTATCTGCTACGTACCGCTTTCTTGCTTTTGAAGGATTATCAGTTGGCAGAAGAGGCGGTTCAGGATACGTTTGTGATCGCTTTTCAAAAGATAGATCAGCTTGAGGATGAGGAGAAATTGAAAAGTTGGTTAACGACCATTCTTCTTAATCGCTGCCGCTCCCAGATGAGGAAATCGCGTTGGAAAGTGCTGCTTGCCCCTCTTGATTTGATTGAGAGAACAAAAGCAGACAGTCAGACATTGAATCCTGAAAATGCTCTGCTATTTTCTGAATTGCATGAGAGCATCAGCACTAGCATTCAACAATTAGACTATAAATATCGTGAAGTCATTACATTATTTTACTTTAACGAAATGAAGATTAAAGACATCGCCTTATTTACGAAAACCAATGAGAACACAGTCAAATCCAAGTTAAAGCGAGCACGACTGCTTTTAAAAGAAATTCTTCCTGAAGGGAGTATCGGCATATGAAAAAACAACTCGATAAGGAGTTAGAACACCTTCGTTTCACCAAGCAAAGAAATGTAATGGACCGAATGGGCAAACCAACGTGGAAACAAAGATTGAACTCCCTTTGGCATAAGGAGATTGAGATTCCCCTCCTTCCGGTTGCAGCTTTTGGGATGATGATTGTATTGCTGTCTGGTTTAACTTTTGCCGGCAACGAGATTAGTTACACGACGAGGGAAAACAATGAGACGATTAAAATCGGTGGCAACGTGTATTGGAAAGAAGATTTTGAAAAGCTGGTTAAGAAATATGAAAATTAAACTACAAGTGAAGCAGCTCGTCTATCTGGTTGTTGCCTTTCTTCTACTTATTGCTACGATGATTTTTTTGATTATCCCACAATGGAATATTTATAATGCGAAAAAACAAGCTGACCAAGGATATTCTGAGGCTAAGGTTGCCTTACTGCAAATACTTGAAGATGATACAGTTTTTGAGACGCAAAAATGGAACATCATTCAAGAATATATGCTCATACAACCAGTTGAGCGGTTTAATGTCTTTGCTGGTGCTTCTTTTTCACAGGTGCAATTAGATCATTCAAAAATCATAAACTTTACTTGGAAAGAAAAATTACCTTATCTGAAGCAATATGTAAAAGAAGGACCTCTTGATGATTACTTCGTTCTAGCCGTCAAACAGCTTACGTCCTATTATGAAGGGATGAATCAGTCCGATCTTGCTAAACAGACTTTGGATCAAGCGTCAGAACGTGCCGCTAGCTCCTATAGTCTCTATTATAATGATCTACAACTAGAACGGGTCGACTTTGCGATTAACCACAAAGAATATACAGAAGCAAACCAACTGTTAGAGACATTTGATGAAAAACTGGAGAAAGGCGATTATTATTGGCACGCTAAAATCGGGCAAAGACAAGTAGAAATCGCGATGAAACAGGGGAAGTTGCAAGAAGCTCGTGAACAAGTGAATGTCATTTTAAATGAATATAAACAAGCTGAAGAGAATGATGACACAATAGAATCGGAGTATACTACTGACGTATACGAGTCATTGGTATCACTTAAGGATCGAATAGAAAGTAGCATCAATAACCCGACTACTAGTACCGTAAAAGGTAGAATTATGTATAGTGACGGCAAACCTGCGGCCAATGTTGGGGTTATTTTGCGAAATGAATCAGACATTCATTATGGCGCTCTTGGGGACGAACGTTATTTTACGACGACAGATAAAGATGGCTTTTATGAATGGAACTTTGTTGAATCAGGACGTTATCAAGTGATTCTTGGGTTTTCTTTCGATCAGATTGATGGATGGACGTATCCTTCTACGATGGATGATTGGCTAACAGCTGGCGATCAGCTTGAAGTCACGAAGGATATCACGCTTCGTCCGTTAATTGAGATTAATTCACCTGTTAATCAGAAAAAAATCACAACGGACACGGTGCATTTTTCTTGGGAACCGGTAAAGGGGGCTGCCTATTATCAACTACATCTCGCTGTCGATATAGATAATGGATCTGGTTCGATAAGTAGCCCCTTTCGCTCTCATATTGGAACTAACAAAATAGATGTACCGATTGAAGACTTATATGACCATAGCGTGGGACTCTCTATGTCAGGTGATGAGCCAAATTCAGTTGATCCTATTACATTACTCGCTTTCACCAACCCAAACAACCGCTTTTCTTGGTCTGTTGACGCTTTCGATGAAAATGATGAATTACTGACGAGAAGCAACGGCTACCGCTTAGGTAATGATACGATCGGTCATCTTCCCTTTTTTTACTTAAAAACGAGAACACTAACTGAAGCCGACCAACTTTTGTTAGATAAGAAATTTACTGAGGCATTAGAGGCATATAAGGTAAATCCCGAGGATAAACATAGCGAACGAATGATCAAACGATTAGAGGAATTAAATGAATGAATAACAAAAGCACCTGTTAGAAGGTGCTTTTATCTGCTTCTTAAAAGATATACACAGCTCATCCTCACACCATAAACAGAATATCCACAGAAGTTATCCACATATCCACATTTTCTATCCACATCTTGTATGGGATTATTTGTTCGCCACCATATATATGGCTGGGTTGGGGCAAAATTCACAGGTTGTTGATAAGTTTTCTTCTGGTGCACATTTTGTTAACACTGGGAAGGTTTCGTGTTCGTCTACAATGGTATCGATGGCGATATCAATATGTTCTTCGCAGCTATAAATCATCTTCGGTGCCTCCTCATTTATCTATTTATAATTTATCCACAACTCATCTTATCAAAACTTAAAAAAACAGGAAAGTGATGCCTTCACTTTCCTGTGGATGAATTTAGAATGTATTCTCGGTTTTTAATGCCATGGTTGTTTCTGCTAATTTACCTTCGCGATAATACTTCACCTTCATCTCATCTCCTACGTCCTGACCATATAAATGGTGGCGTAAATCTAAGACATCGGTAATTTCTTCGCCATCTAGCTCAACAATGACATCCATTTCTTTCAGTCCTGCTTCTGCAGCTGGACCATTTGGCTCGACTCCGCTCACAACTACACCATTTTCTACATCTTTCGGAAGTTTTAACGCTTCTTCTTGATAATAGGCAGGGATATCACTTACTGAAGCGATTTGTACGCCCATATATGGTCTTCTCACTTCACCATGCTGTTCTAAGTCACTGATGACCGTTTGCGCAAAATTAATCGGAATGGCAAGCCCAATGCCTTCCACAGAGGATTCAGCAATTTTCATCGAGTTAATGCCGATGACTTGTCCGCTAATATTGACGAGTGCCCCACCGCTATTTCCTGGGTTAATGGCTGCATCTGTTTGTAGGACTTCAGCATTCCAATCGACTGTACCGTTTTGATCGATATCGACTGGTACGGTCCGATTTAAGCCGGAAATAATCCCTTTAGTGACTGAGCCTTCAAATTGACCGAGTGGATTTCCGATAGCAATCGCAGGCTCACCAATTGATAGAGCGTCGGAATCACCAAATTCTGCGACATCCTCTACAATCGAGCCATCTATTTCAAGTACAGCTAGGTCTGTCCATACGTCGGATCCTACGAGCTCAGCAGCAATTTTCTCACCATTGAAGAGATTGACTTCAAGCCTCTCCGCACCGTCGACGACATGGTGATTCGTCACGATAAAGGCATGGTCCCCCTCTTTCTTATAAATGACACCAGAGCCAGAGCCTGCTTCTACTCCTTGTGTGCTTTCACCATTTTGACCATTCGACCACATGCCTGCCGATTGGATGTTGGAGATGCTAACAACCGCTCCTCTTGCCTTTTCGACTGCTGATGTGATTTCTGTTTCCACATCTACCGATACTTTTTTCGTTTCTACTTGGCTGTTTTCATCTGTGTTTGATAAGCCTAATGTTTCTCCCCCATTAGAGCCCCCGTTCATTTGGGGAACAACGAATAAAACGAGCAATGCACCGATAATGACACCGACAAGACTAGAGAATATGTAACCTGCTTTACTTCCCTTTTTGGTGCGTCCCTCACGATTATAATGATCATCATAATAGCCCATTACACAACCAACCCTTTCATACCATTTTCTTTTTTTAAGATATATCCTTCTATTTTTATAAAAAATGAGGTCTCTTTTTTCCCTAGTGTTATCATAACTCTTCTTCATTAGAAACATACTAGGAATGAGAAAGATTACCTGATGAAACGTGTAGAGGCTTACTCCGCTACTATTATTATACGCATAGATGAAAAAAGACAAATACTAAAATGCATAAGACAAGAAAATCTTACGAATTTGTTCATACTTTCTTTCTCATTTGGTAAAAAGCGCAAAAAAGGAAGGGGTAGCATCTAAGCCTCCCCTTCCTTCTACCCATTATTTCTTGCCTTAAACAGCTGTTAAAGCTGTAGGTTTTTTCGGATCTGTATCAAAGAGCTGGAATCGCTCTCCGACGCGTATGCCTTTTGTTTCAAGTGTTTGGGCGACAGCCATGCGTGCCAAGTCCTTCATATTATTATCTTGACTTAGGTGGGCAAGATAAAAGCCTTTCGTGCGATCACCGGCCACTTCGCTCATCGCAATCGCCGCGTCTTCATTGGAGACATGGCCGACATCGCTTAAAATCCGACGTTTAATATTCCATGGGTAACGTCCCATTCTTAACATTTGCACGTCATGATTACTTTCAAATACATAGGCATCGGCGTTTGAAATAAGTCCCTTCATGCGATCACTTACATACCCCGTATCTGTGATGAGCACAAGTTTCTTCTCGCCTTGATGAAAAACGTAAAACATCGGTTCGGCTGCATCATGTGAGACGCCGAATGATTGAATATCGAGGTCGCCGAAGGTTTTTACGGTTTCCATATCAAAGGTGAATTTCTGCTCTGTTGGGACTTGTCCAATTAACGGAGACATCGCCTGCCATGTTTTTTCATTGGCATAGATCGGGAGCCCATATTTCCTTGCCACAATACCGACACCTTTTATATGGTCACTATGCTCGTGTGTCACAAGTATCCCGTCTAAACGACTCATATCACGATCAATTTCTTTAAATAATGCTTCCATTTGCTTGCCACTGAGGCCAGCATCCACTAAAAAGGAGTGGGTGTTGGTCTCTACAAAAATGGCATTCCCCGTACTGCCGCTCGCGAGAACGCTAAATTGAAAAGACATAGGTTTCTCTCACTCCATTGTTTTATTCTCATTTTTATTTAGTTCGAGTACATTTAGCTCGAATCCGTGTACATATAGACTGTATTCACCATCAATGACGAAGCGCCAAGCTGGTGTTAATACTTGAAGATTACTCATATCGACATACGTATGAAGCCCAAGCTCTGGTTCTGATACTTTACTGCCAGACGGGATCTTGCCACTATTGTATAAAGAAGATAATGCTTCAGATGGCGGCTTGATCAATTTTTGATCATCCTCAATTGGTTCAATTGTTTCCAAGTATGTTTGTGTATAAGAGACAATTTCATTATTTTCATTTAAGAAGAAGGTTAATTCAGCATTTTTATTTTGGTAGATGATTTTCTCTTGGTATGTTTGATAATACGTAATGGTATTGCCTTTCTTCTCCCAAAAACGATACTCATTACCGTATAAGACTTGACTCTGAATAAAGGACTCTAATTCCTTTGGATCAAAGTCTTCACTTACTTTCATCAATGGCTTATTGACATCAAATATATACTCGACACCGCCATCAACCTTAATGTCTTCTCCATTCAGGCTCTTCAATTCATCTTTTTCAAACTCTTTAGGAGTTGCCCGTAACAACTGGCCACTGACTTCTTCTGTCGTAAAAATATTTGCGTCATATGAAATGTCATCATCCTTTAATTTTTCTTCTAACGTGCTTGATAAAGGAAATTCCGTTTCTTGTTCTTTTGCTTGGACGACAGTAAAGTACTCATACAATAAATAGACATTGAGCACAAGAAAGGTCAGTATAAAAATGGTTTTTATTTTGCTCCAATCCATCTACTTTCCCCTCCTGCCTCAATTTGGTATAAACTCATCCTTGGTAAACTTCTTCCACTCATTATTATAACGATAATACCAAGCTGGCTGCAAATTGATGATTTCCGAATTAGTTGTAGCCACATTCTTTTCTACCTTCATCTCGTAAGCCACCGTTACATCTTGCAGCAAGTCACGCTCAAAATTAGGTAGCTGCTCGATCTCTTCGATGACTTCTTTACCGGATAGTAAACGGCTTTCCTCCCCACCACTCACAATCGTTCCGAGTGCGAAGTTGCTACGCGTATATTCATTAATGTCTGTATCACCAAGCTCTACTTCTATCTTCGCTCGATGATAATCACTAAAGATGGGAATTCCTTGTTGGTTATGAAATAATCGGAAGACAACCTTATTACTCTCTGGTACCTCTTCAAAGTAACGATAATTGCCTGTCCAGCCCTTATGTGCATTCATAAAATCAATGCTTCGTCGCAGTAGATTCATCCCAACAAACTCATCACCAACAACAGAAGAGATGTTTTTATAAGAAATCATATTGCGATCTTCATAGACACGCATAATACTCGTACTATCGGTATATTCAATCATGGATGGTTGAGTTGTACTCTCTTGTACAACAGATGGATCACTAAATAATGACTCCATCAATGTACGTGGTTTGATTTTATCCATTAAATAGATGCGTTGTGTCGATACAGGAATATGCTCATCCGGTACATAAATCACGCGATCATTCTGGCCCTTATAACCAAGAAGCGAATAGAAATCTTCATCTTCACTGGCCGTCTCGTAATACTTCGTACGGAAATCAGCCATCGATGGACCTTGCACTTCTCCACGGTAGACCGTCCCTTGATCTCTCGATATAAAATAGGCTAAACCGACATCATCCTCTATAGAAGTCGTGTCAATCATCATTGTGTCAAATGAAAAATCGGTAGCGTTCTTATCAATATTGGGCATGACTTCGCGAAAAGCATTAAGTGAAACGTCATCTGGGTAGACCATTATAGAATGTCCTGACTCTTCTATCCATTCATGTAATGAACCGATATCGTTGGAGACATTAGCTAGATTTAATAGTTCCCATTTGTTCATATCATTAGTGATTTGGTCGATTTCCGCAGATAGGGTTGTTCCAATTTTCTTATCATCGTAGAAATGAATAAGCTGACTAGGTCTAATGACTTCACTATACTCTTTGTCATCTCCTATCGGTTCAATCGCTTGTCCTGGGTTCTCGACAGGCGTTAAATTAGGTCGATACGTCCATAAATTAAACGTCAATAAGATACTACAACCTACTAAGATAATTAATAGGATATTCTTTATCTTCTCATAGGTCATTCCCAATCATCCTCTTCGGAACGGATATACGGCAAGCTAAAGGAGATCGTTGTTCCTTTTCCTTCAATACTTTCCGCCCAAATTTCTCCACCGTGCGCTTCTACCATTTCCTTGGCAATCGCTAGTCCTAATCCCGTTCCTCCTAATTTTCTTGTTCTTGCTTTATCTACACGATAAAAACGATTAAAGATTTTTGATACATTTTCTTTCGGTATACCCATGCCTTCATCAGCTACGCTTATGATTAAATACCCCTCTTGTTCTTCAATACTGAAGGTAATCTTTCCTCCTTCAGGTGAGTATTTCATCGCATTGGAGATGATATTATCAAGTACCTGAGTGAGTTTATCTGTATCAATCTCAACAAAATCAGCCGTTGTTGGCACCCTACGTTCGAAAGTGACATTTTGTTGTTTCGTGAACTCAAAGCGATCAATAATTCGGTTATAGAATTGTGTGAAATCAACCCACTCTTTATTTAATTGATAATCGCTACTGTCCATTTTCGATAGCTGCAATAAATCATTGACCAAGCGAATCATTCGCTCCGTCTCATTTTGAGTGACATCAAGGAAATTCGGAGCAATCTCTTTATCCTGCCACGCACCATCTGTTAATGCTTCTAAATAACTGCGCATCGTCGTTAGTGGTGTTCTTAGCTCATGTGAAACGTTAGCCACAAATTCGCGGCGCTCTTCTTCAATTTTTTCTTGCTCGGTAATATCATGTAAAACGGTTATAAGTCCATTAATAAAGCCTGTTTCCTTTTGAATAACTGAAAAATTGGCCCTTAAAATAAGATTGCTCTTTTCATCACTATAATCTAAGATAACCGATTCTCTCTCTTCAAGTAGCTCTTCAAATGTGTAGTCTTCTTCCAACCCTAATAATGAAACAATTGAATTAGATAAGACTGTTTCACGTGAAACATGCAACATTTCTGCAGCAGGTTCGTTGATGAGAATGACACGCCCTTTGCGGTCAGTGGCAATAACGCCATCTGTCATAAAGGTGAGGACCGATGATAGTTTCCTTCTTTCCCCTTCAGTGGTAGCTTGTGCTTCCTGCAGCTTTCTAGTCAAACTATTAAAGGTCATAGCTAATTGACCAATTTCATCTTGGCCATAGATTTTTACTTTTCTAGAATAATTTCCTTTTGCCATTGCTAACGCTTGTTTTCTCATATCGGTGATAGGTCTTGTAATGGTTTGCGCAAGTAACACACTGAGCACAGCGGTTAAAATAAGAGCAATTGCTGTACCTGTTGAGAAGATTTTGATAATCTCCCTCATCTGTGTATAGACATTCTCAATTTTAGACGTGACATAAATCACACCTTTTACGTCATTATCAATAATAATTGGTTTAATGTAGATCCATACTCGCTTGCCATTAATGACACTATCCTGTTCATTCGGTTGACCATTTTTAATTGACGTACGAATAAGCGCATTAGACATCTTCTGACCAACCTTTGATTGATCAGAAACATTCGATGTCCCTAGCACTCTCATAGACGTGCCCTCAATAACGGCGACTTCACTAATATCATCAGTGTTGTAGTCCTGCAATAGTCTGCGCAGGTCCACCTCCAATGTGGCATCACCGTCTTCCGGCACTCGTTCTTTCACAAATTGTTCTTCTAAATAATAAGATAGCAGCTTCATCTGGTTTTCAATCGTTGTTTTAAAGTTAGCGTTTAACGTATCCTCTAATTGCCTGACGAAATAAGCACTGACAATTTGCATGGCAATGAGGATGAGCAACACATATATAATGACGAATTTCAGATGAATTGATCGAAAAAATCCTACCTTGTTCATGTTCTACTTACTCCTGTTCTGGATTTCGCAAGTAGTATCCGACACCTCTTCTTGTAACGATCCATGTCGGATGACTTGGATTGTCTTCGATTTTTTCACGCAAACGTCTAACGGTTACGTCAACTGTTCTAACATCTCCGTAATAATCGTAGCCCCAAACAGTTTGAAGTAAATGTTCACGCGTCATTACTTGTCCAATATGCTTAGCTAAATAATGAAGTAATTCGAATTCTCTATGCGTTAGTTCGATCGTTTCACCGCGTTTAGACACGATGTATGCGTCCGGGTGAATCGTGAGTGAGCCGACCTCAATTTCATTACTTTCATCTTCTTCATCCACTTTTGATGCAATTTGTTGATGACGACGAAGATTGGCTTTTACTCTGGCAATTAATTCCCTTGTGCTGAATGGTTTTGTTACATAGTCATCTGCTCCTAGCTCTAGCCCTAATACTTTATCAATTTCAGAGTCCTTTGCTGTGAGCATAATAATCGGCATATCATATTTCTTTCTTACTTCTCGGCAAACTTCAATGCCGTCTTTCTGTGGAAGCATAATATCTAATAGAATCATATCAGGCTTTACTTCTTCTACTTTTTCCAATGCGGAGACACCGTCATATACACAAGTTACATCGAAGCCTTCTTTATTTAAGTTAAACTGTAATATATCTGCAATTGGTTTTTCATCATCTACTACAAGAATTTTCTTATCCATCGTTGTTCTCCTTTATCCAATTATTATCTACTATCGTCACAATCATGTATCTTTTTCAAGATTATCATATCTAAGCTTATTGGGCTTGTAAAAGCATTTTGTAAAATTTCGTCAGCATGTATCCTACTCTACTTTATCACGTTACATACAAGTACGCATCATTTGTAATGTATCATATATGTACAAGTTATGGAAAAGCAAGATAGAAGGGGCTTTTTGTTTTGCGAGCGCTCTTAGATGGAACCTTGTCATACACACAAAAAAGCACGATAACTTCTGTTTATCAAAGCAGAGTTATTCGTGCTTAATGTTAGCTAAAACACTCATGTCCCAGCGCTTTTTTGATCATTGACTAATATAGTCTAATGGGTTTTTCAACTGACCATCTTTGTATAGTTCAAAATGAAGGTGAACACCTGTTGAGTTACCAGTAGAGCCCATCACACCTAACTTAGAGCCTTTCGTAACTGTCTCTCCTGTACTCACTGAGAGAGAATCTAAATGAGCATACAAGGTACGGTAGCCATTTTGATGGTCTATTTCTACTTTATAGCCATAGCTGCTACTAAAGCCAGCTGAAATGACCTTTCCATTATCGGCTGCTTTAATGGTTCGATCACTTGGTCTGGCAATATCGATCCCTTTGTGGAGCTTCCCCCAACGATGACCAAGCTCGCTTGACACATATCCACCAACTGCTGGCCAAGCAAAGTCACCATCGCCAACATCTGGATTTTTTGTTCCTTTAATAATGATTTCCTCTACAGGCTCATCAATGATTTCCTCTTTTAGTTCACTTTTATCGACTTCTTCACCATTTGATTCTTTCATATGGTATAACACGTTACGTTTTCCTTTTTTCCCTTCTTGCTTTACTTTCTCTTCCCCTTTCAACCTATCATCATCTTCTATTACTTTTGTGTGAAAGGGAATGTCTTCTTCTATATATGCTGATCTATTCGTAATCACATCAACGTACGGTTCGATTGTTTCAACAACAAGTTCTTGACCAACCTTTAGTACATCTTCTTGACCTATATCATTCAGGTCTTCAAGTTCTTCTGTAGATAAATGATATTCGTCAGCAATCGTACTAATAGAGTCGCCTTCTTCAACTCTATATTTCTCTTGTTCTACTGTTCCTTTATTTAAGAAATTGATGACCTCATCAACAGACTGCACCTTGTTCGGATCTACTTTTTCTTTCTTCCATTCTATTTCCTCGGAAAATTTTGCATTCAACAGTCGGGTATCACCAATGGCTAATTCTGGTAGTGGTTCTTCTTCTTCTGAGCGCTCTTTTAACTCTTTATAGTCTTTTTCAGAAATGTACTGTAACTGTAGTTGCTGAAGCACTTCATTCGCTTCTTCTTGATTCTTTACATAAGCAACTGTTTCACCATCAATTTCTAGTGCGAAAGCATCTGCTTTAATAGAGATCCCTCTCAGCGCGTTTTCTGACGTTAACTCTTTGTCAGTTGCTTCATTAAAGGCTTTCTCTTCATCTTCAGGTAGATAGGAGAGCTCATGGTCTAACGCCTTTTGTATGCCCTCATAGGACTTCCCTTGGTTTTCAAGTTCATCCTCTACTATATTTTCAATCACTTGGGGATTATCAACTGTCCCCACATATTGATCACCGATATATACATAATACAAATCCGACTCTTCTGCTTCTGCTAATACTGATGTGGATCCGCTCCACGCTAAACAACCACCAATCATAACGATTGCGGCCGCTTTTTTCCATTTATGTGTAACACGCTTAGATGTATGTTCTGTATATGTAGTCAGTCTTTGCTTCCATTGCTTCATGGTTCTTCCCCCTATACTACTTTACACCTTCTGATTCTTATTAGTGCTATCAGACTAATCACTATTGCACCTAACTAATGTACCATATCGTCATTTTTACGAGTTTGATGTCTCTGTAATGTAATTAAACTGTATTTATGGTGACATAGTTTGACGTAATATAGGAAAAAACTACATAGAAAAGGGGGCATTTTGTCATATGATTGTAATAGAGGAAGGAGAAAAACATAAAAAAAGAGAGCACGAATTAAATTCATACTCCCTTTTTGATGGCTCAGGACGGAATCGAACCGCCGACACAAGGATTTTCAGTCCTTTGCTCTACCGACTGAGCTACTGAGCCATAAAAACAGCTTATCCAATTTTCATAATCACTATACAAGTGAATCATGGCGGTCCGGACGGGACTCGAACCCGCGACCTCCTGCGTGACAGGCAGGCATTCTAACCAACTGAACTACCGGACCAAATCTATATAAAATTCGTAATCAATGAAAGAATGAGCGCTTGCATCCCTATGATTACTACTATTAAAAAAGATGACCCCTACGGGATTCGAACCCGTGTTACCGCCGTGAAAGGGCGGTGTCTTAACCGCTTGACCAAGGGGCCATACGAATATAAAAATGGTGAGCCATGAAGGACTCGAACCTTCGACCCTCTGATTAAAAGTCAGATGCTCTACCAACTGAGCTAATGGCTCGCTTTTTTAAAATTTGAAGCGTTTTCTTTTCTTGACGACGCTTTTTATATTATCATAGGGTGATAGCTTTGTACACTCCTTTTTTAATATTTTTTCAGAAAAACTTTTTCTAGTTAAAATCCTCTCATCACTTATCTAATAAAAAAGAAAAAAACTAAATAACATGGGTCATTTAGTCTTTTTTTCAGTAGATGGATGTGTGAGTTTAATTGCCCCTAAAATAAGTGGGATTTGTAGCGGTAAACGCATCCATAAAAATAACGGATGAACCTTTTTACCATTATAGAAAGTATTATTTTTTACTGCCATATTGATATTCGCTGGGAAAACAAGCACCATGAAGAATGAAAGCAGCTTACCTACTAGGCTTTGACCTCTTTTCGCCCAAAGTAACATCGCAAATGCGACCTCCAGCACACCTGTAATGAGGACAATCCCTTTTTTAAACGGTAAAGATTCCGGCACAATCTTACGAAAATTTCGTTCTCGGACAAAATGAAGGACTCCTGCTACAAACAAGATCAATGAATAAATGCCTTTTAATATTTTCAAATTCTCCCACCACCTTTGTACGTTCAATGCCCTAATTTTTTGCTTTCTAAACCATTCTACTATCCTCAACATCACTCTATGTAAAAGTGACGACTCCACCTTTTCATCTTTATAGTGAAGTCGTTTATTTAGATTTTTAAGGATGATTATTTCCATCCAATCTACTCATTAGAGAAGCTAATTGATTTTTCAAATCTTTTATTTCACGACTAATTGTTGCATTTTCCAGTTGTAAAGCCCTGCATCTTTACGTCACTCTCTTCTTTTTTGCGTATGATATTCCTGCATCGTCACAACGCTTTGCTTTTGCAGCTCTTCTATCACTGCTATGTCTCTTTTTAACTTTCGGTTTTCATCATCATTCGGCTTGATCAAAACTAATACTTGGTTCTCCCCTGTCCGTTTAATGACGCGGAACCCATCCGTTGCTCTCGTAGCAATTCCTTCATCATTTGGCTGACAATACTCATTGACTTCACATGTACCATTATCTGTTACAAGAATTGGCCCACTAGATGAAAATAGATAAAAACGGCTTGTACAAACACCTATACAATGTTGAAGGTAGAAAAAAAAGACCGTACCTTCTAAAGGTACGATCTTAAAAAGCTTATTTTTTAGTTTTGTCTCCAAGGGCTTAAGACCACATTTGTTTGCGTACGGTCAGGGCCAACAGAGAATACTGACAATGGAATGCCTGTTAATTGAGAGACACGCTCTAAGTAGTGACGTGCATTTGCTGGCAACTCATCTAAAGATTTGCAAGCTGTAATATCTTCTGTCCAGCCTGGCAGCTCTTCATATACTGGTTCGCAATCAGCAAGGACTTTTAGGCTCGCTGGGAATTCTTCAATGATTTCGCCTTTGTAGCTATAAGCTGTACAGATTTTCAAAGTATCAATACCTGTAAGAACATCAATAGAATTAAGTGAAAGGTCTGTAATTCCACTTACACGACGAGCATGTCGAACAACGACACTATCAAACCAACCAACACGACGAGGACGACCTGTTGTTGTACCATATTCACGACCAACCTCGCGGATTTGATCACCAATCTCATTATTTAATTCAGTTGGGAAAGGTCCATCTCCTACACGAGTTGTGTATGCTTTGGAAACCCCAACAACATGTTTAATTTTTGTTGGTCCAACACCAGAACCGATTGCTACACCGCCAGCTACTGGGTTAGAAGAGGTAACGAATGGATATGTTCCTTGATCAATATCAAGCATAACCCCTTGTGCACCTTCAAATAATACTCTACGGCCATCATCAAGTGAATCATTCAATACAACGGATGTATCACATACATATTTCTTCACTTGTTGACCGTACTCATAATATTCGTCAAGAATGTCTTCCATTTTGAAGCCTTCAGTTTCATAAATTCTTTCAAGTAAACGGTTTTTATCCGCTAAGTTACGAGCTAGCTTCTCTTCAAATACTTCTTTATCTAATAAATCTGCGATACGGATTCCAACACGAGCGGCTTTATCCATATAAGCAGGTCCGATTCCTTTTTTCGTTGTACCAATTTTGTTATCGCCTTTGCTGTTTTCTTCTACCTCATCTAATTTTAAATGGTAAGGTAAAATGACATGGGCGCGGTTACTTATACGTAAATTATCTGTTGTCACGCCTTTTTCATGTAAGTAAGCCAATTCTTGTACCAATGCTTTTGGATCAACGACCATCCCGTTACCAATGACACAAATTTTATCACTATAAAAAATACCTGATGGAATTAAATGCAATTTATACGTTTCACCGTTAAATTTAATTGTATGTCCAGCGTTATTACCGCCTTGATATCTTGCGATCACTTCCGCATTCTCTGATAGAAAATCCGTGATTTTCCCTTTACCTTCGTCTCCCCATTGTGTTCCTACAACAACTACTGATGACATTACGAATGCACCTCCGAGGTTTCTTTTTCCCTTATCAAACAAACTAATTCTACAATTTTATTATGATAAAGTCAACAAAACACGAACATTTTATTCATACAACGAAAAATACGTTCGTGAAACAATTTGTGTAATCTTCCATCAAGGGTTGGATGACACCTGTTTTTACTGCTTCTCAGTTATTTGAACTCCATTAGTAAATATACGAAAATAAAAAAAAGGTTAGGTGGTTTTTGTACTATTATCTTATATCGTATTGATTTTTATTAAATATATGGGGGATTATTTTTGCTCGGATATGTTTGTGCTTTTTCTTCCTGATGTAAAAGCTAACCATTTTTATTCCGCTAACTTTTCAATTTTCTCCACTGATGAACGAGCAATCCACTCTTGCTCCGCTATCTTTCCCATCTCTCCACTGATGTACAAGCAATTCACTTCTGCCCCTTTATCTTTATAATTTTCGCCCCTAAACCACTCCTTCTCCACCATTTTCACCAATATCTATCTCACAACACATGCAAATCTCACCCCTCCTTTTATATTTACCCATTTGTCGCGACTTCCATTAAAAAAGAGGGAACCAGCCAAATGCTGTTTCCCTCTTTATGCCCCAGGCGGAGCAAATGAATCGTCAAATCTTTTTTCTAGGTTGACGAATTTATTATATTCTTTGACGAAGGCGAGCTGGACGGTACCAACCGGGCCGTTACGTTGTTTTGCGATGATGATTTCGATGATATTTTTGTCTTCGGACTCTTTGTCATAATAATCATCACGATATAAGAAGGCAACGATATCAGCATCCTGCTCAATACTTCCTGATTCACGTATATCAGACATCATTGGACGTTTATCTTGTCGTTGCTCAACGCCACGGGATAGCTGAGATAAGGCAATAACAGGTACTTGCAGCTCCCTCGCAAGTGCTTTTAGGGAACGAGAAATTTCAGAGACTTCTTGCTGACGGTTTTCACCAGAACGTCCGCTACCTAAAATAAGCTGCAAATAGTCGATGAGGATCATGCCTAAGCCATGTTCCTGCTTCAAGCGACGACATTTTGAACGAATTTCAGTGATTCTAACACCAGGTGTATCATCAATAAAAATGCCCGCATTCGATAGGCTCCCCATCGCCATCGTCAGCTTGCCCCAATCATCATCGGTTAAAGAACCTGTTCTGAGACGTTGTGCATCGATATTTCCTTCCGCACAAAGCATACGCATAACGAGCTGTTCAGCACCCATCTCCAAACTAAATATCGCAACATTTTCCTGTGTTTTTACGGCAACATTTTGCGCGATATTTAAGGCAAAAGCTGTTTTACCAACGGAAGGTCTAGCGCCAACGATAATTAAATCATTGCGTTGAAAGCCTGCTGTCATATGATCAAGCTCAGCAAACCCAGTCGCTATTCCAGTGATATCACCTTTACGGTTATGCATGACCTCGATATTATCATACGTACGCACAAGCACATCTTTAATATTGTGGAAAGCTCCTGCATTTTTACGTTGCGATACTTCTAATATATTTTTTTCTGCTTCGCCAAGTAGTGATTCAACTTCATCTTCTCTCGCATATCCATCTTGGGCAATGTCTGTTGCCGTACGGATGAGTCTACGTAAGATCGATTTTTCTTCTACTATCTTAGCATAATATTCTATATTTGCTGCTGTTGGAACAGATGCAGCTAATTCACTTAAATAAGTTACTCCGCCTGTATCCTCTAACATTTTGGCTGCGTTTAATTCTTCTGTTACTGTTACTAAATCAACGGCTTCTCCCTTGTCATTTAGTTTCAGCATGACATTAAAAATTCTTTGATGAGCCGCTCTATAGAAATCTTCAGGAATTAATAGTTCTGAAGCCATTGTTAACGAGGAAGGCTCCAGAAAGATTGCGCCTAGAACAGCTTGTTCAGCCTCTATGTTTTGCGGAGGGAGACGATCAGCAAATAATTCACTCAAAACAAATAGAACCCCCTCATACTGACACATTTTAAACACGTTAGATGACAAAAATGTGATCAGCCTTCACCGATCACATTTTTTCACTCTATTATTTTACCATGAATTCTTTTGATGCGTTGTTAAATTCTTTAATTGGCTTCTTTTACATGTACATTTAACGTAGCTGATACTTCTGTGTGCAGTTTAACCGGTACTTTTGTGTATCCTAAAGTACGAATGGCGTCACTTAATTCGATTTTGCGCTTGTCGATTTTAATATCATGCGCCTTCTTTAATTCTTCGGCAATTTGCTTGCTTGTAATCGAACCGAATAGACGACCGCCCTCTCCAGCTTTTGTTGAAAATTCGAGTGTCAACTTCTCCAATGTTTCTTTTAATTGTTTCGCTTCTTCTAACTCAGCTGCTGCTTCTTTTTCTTCTTTCTTTTTTTGTGCATTCAATGAACTCACATTTGAGTTATTTGCTTCTACAGCGAGTCCTTGTTTAATTAAAAAGTTATGTGCATAGCCGTCTGCTACGTTCTTCACTTCACCTTTTTTCCCTTTTCCTTTAACATCTTTTAAGAAAATGACTTTCATTCTTCTTTTCTCCCTTCTAAATACTCATCAATTGCTTCTTTTAATTTACCTTCCACATCATTGATTGAGACATCATCTAATTGAGTAGCAGCATTTGTCAAATGGCCGCCCCCTTCTAGCGCCTCCATAATGACCTGTACGTTAATATCACCTAATGAGCGAGCACTCACACCAATCATTTCATCAGCACGATAAGAAATGACGAATGAAGCTGTCACACCGTCCATTGCCAGTAATGTATCGGCTGCTTGCGCAATTAACACTTGGTCGTATATATCGTCCTCAGCACCTTTAGCAATGGCAAGGCCATTTCGGTAAAATTCTACCGTTTCAATGATTTTCGCCCGTTTAATATACGTGTCGACATCTTCTTTCAAGAATCGTTGCACAAGGACTGTATCCGCTCCTAGTCCTCTTAAATAAGATGCTGCATCAAAGGTTCTGGCGCCGGTTCTTAACGTAAAGCTCTTCGTATCAACGATAATACCTGCGAGTAGTGCAGTCGCCTCAAGCATATCAATTTTACGATTCTTCGGTTGATATTCTAGCAATTCCGTCACTAATTCTGCTGTTGAAGAGGCATAAGGCTCCATATAAACGAGCAGCGGATTTTTTATAAAATCTTCGCCGCGACGATGATGATCAATCACAACTACATCTTCTATTTTAGCAAGCAATCGCTCTTCTATCACCATAGAAGGCTTATGGGTATCAACAACAACAAGTAAAGTATCGTCAGTTGCCAGCTCTAACGCTTGATCTGGCGTGATGAATTTCGCATAAAGCTCTTCTTTTTTCTCTATCTCACCCATTAAACGATTTACGCTTTGATCAAATTCGTCTTTATTAACGACAATATAGCCATCACGATGGTTCATCTCTGCTACCTTCTGAATACCAATGGCAGCACCAATTGCGTCCATATCCGGTCGTTTATGACCCATGACGATGACTTTATCACTTTCTGAGACTAATTCCTTTAAAGCGTGCGAAATAACGCGTGCCCGCACCCTCGTGCGTTTCTCAACGGGGTTCGTCTTCCCTCCGAAAAATTTCACTTTCCCATTTGGCTGTTTAATTGCTACTTGGTCACCACCTCTACCGAGAGCAAGGTCTAAACTAGACTGAGCTAAGACACCTAGTTCTGGCAAATCGGAAACCCCTGCTCCGACACCTATACTTAATGTGAGTGGCACATTTTGTTTTGCCGTCGTTTCTCTGACAAAATCAAGAATGGTGAATTTACTTTTCTCAAATTGGTCCAAAATACTTTCGTTAAAGACGGCGATAAACCGCTCTGAAGATACGCGCTTAAAGAAAACGCCATTTTCCATGGCCCATTTATTCAGAATAGAGGTGACAAGATTATTCAAACTACTTCTTGTCTGGTCATCCATTCCTTGTGTTAAATCATCATAATTATCTAAAAAGATAATAGCAATAACGGTACGTTCATCTTCGTATAATTTTTCAATCTGCGTTTGCTCTGTTACATCAAAGAAATAAAGCAGACGTTCATCAGGCTTATGTACCACACGAAATTTGCGATCTGTTAGCGTAATGGTTTCTGATT
Organism: Cytobacillus kochii; assembly: GCF_020171845.1. Taxonomy (GTDB): domain Bacteria; phylum Bacillota; class Bacilli; order Bacillales; family Cytobacillaceae; genus Cytobacillus; species Cytobacillus kochii. The sequence goes on from NZ_JAIVAM010000006.1 coordinate 76,618, forward strand.
CAATCTCTTTCTTAATGATAGGGATTAAGGCATCTGCCACATCATAAAGTGATCTCCCTACCAATGTATCTTCCCCAAAGCATGATGCCATATAAGGATTCGTCCAATCGATATAATACTCATCATTAATCAGCATAATTCCAATTGGCATCTCCATTAATGCTTCTTCCCCTACCTTTTTCACACGGTAAGATAAGGTCGATATGTACTCCTCTGTTTCCTTCCTCTGCTCATAATCAAACTTAAATAATAGGTAGAAAGGAATGCCGAAAAGGAGGAGCGCAACGAGACTCAATATCCAATTGTACAACGCCATAATCGCTAGAAGAACGACGGTTATACCAATTAAAGCAAACAGGCAATAACGCATCGTTTTCTTTTCTAAATACGAGGGCATGTTTTCAACTCCTAAACAGTAGTGTTATGCATCCCTATTATCTAATCGTTTTCTTAAATCAAATCCTATATCAATTATACCTAATATCCTCACAATATAAAGGAAGATTGGCATTAAAAAGGTAAATATGAGGATGGCAATAGGCACAATCTTTGGCCAATTCTTTAATCTGCTATAGAAGAAGATAAAGGCGAGCCCTTGAATCACCATAATTAACTGTAAAACGAAAAGGAGATTCATAATGGCCATCGTTGTAAAAGAACCTTCCTCTGGTCTCATGACAATTTGGGCAAGGATGGTTAATAAATAATACCATAAAATACTTTTCGGGAAACTGATATCGGCAAATGAGCGCCATTTTTTCACTTCAATACCAAATCTCCTGACAATGGGTACGCCAATCAGCTGAATAATAAATACATACATTGCAGAAGAAAGCACAAGGAGACTTGGAAGTAATGTCTCTAATGCAGTAATTGTCGCTTCTAACTGCTTGATAATTTGTTCTGCTTCATTATTATCTATCGTAGATAACATGTTTTTTGTCATATCCATTGATTGCTCAAGAACTACTTTTAGTTCCTCAACAAAATTGATATTCAATAGCACGTTCATGCCAGCAAAAACGAGTAAAAACATCGCTAAAAACGCTAAAGAACCACCGAGCAACATCGCTGTCCGTTCTTTCTTCAGCTTAATTAACTCTCCTATCACTAAACCTGTTAAGCCAAAGATAAGGGTTAATGGAATGGCTGTAATGGTTCCAACAATGAATGAAATCAAAATAGCCGCAACAAAAAAGATAGCCGCATCACTACGCTTATTTTTAGCGGCAAATAACATAAATGGAACCGGTAAGCCGAAAGTGACAATCGTTCCGATAATCGGCAAATAAAGGGACATCAATAGTAACACAGCAAAAGCAGCTAATAAAACTGCCCCTTCAGTAAGTTTATGTACATTTTTCAAATAGATTCACCTCTCAAATTGGGCACAAGCCCGCATCTATTATTGTATACACTCATGGATAGGTATTCAACTGAATGAATGCTTCATTTCGTGTAAATATATTCTTTCATAACCAAATCATCCTTATCTATCATAGAAAACAGGCAATCATGCAAAAAACCTCCAAGAATGAAGGTTCAATCATTCTAGAAGGTTCTCATTACGATTTTCCCTTTTATGCTTCGGTTGAAACGACCTTGGTTTGGTCAGTTTGTTGTAATAGGTTAAAAAACTGTTTATTTCTTGTATGATAAAGAATCATACAAATAATACTGCCTCCTGAAACGAGCATGATCACCCATATTGGCCACCATTCAAGAAATAAACCAAATAGGATATACCCTAAAGGTGTTGCTGCACTCGCACCTGTTTCGAGTATGGCCATCACTCTTCCCCGATATTCATCTTTTGTACTTTTTTGAATGAGTACCATCACCGGAATATTAATAATCATGATTGCTGCCGCTAGGAGTAGCACAATCCCTATTAAATAAACGAAGACCACTTGATTAGAAATCTCTATCAGTTGTGGCATCCCTATTAACATTAACAATATTCCCAAGCACACCATACCAATTCCAATACTTAATGATTTATTTTTCATCTCTGCTTTTAACGACAGAATCGTACTCATGACTAACATGCCCACAGCAAAGCTACCCTCAATCAGACCAAATTGATAAGTTGGCATTTGGCGAATCGTAAGAACGAGATAAGGTAGTGCTACGGGAAAAACTGCAAACCAAAAATTCACCCATATAGACATAAAGATTAATTGCCGAAGCAAGGTTTGTTTTTTTACATAGGATAGACCATCTCTCAACTCGGTCTGAATCGTTCCTGCTTGTTGTTTTTCTGTTTTTTCGACAAATAAGTAATAGTTAATAAAAAGACTGGCTATACCGGAAAGGAAAAATCCACAAATGTTGATCATCATGAAGCTTGAGAGAGGTAATAGTCCGAAAAGGATGCCTCCAAGTATTGGCCCTAATATAACGGAGAAGGAGGCCACGGCCTGGTTGAGAGACATTGCTTTTTGTAGGAAATCTGGACCGACCATATTGTATATGGAGGACATCACTGCTGAAGAATAGAAGGTATTGATGATACTGAGTACGCATGTCGCTAAATAAAGTAGCCAAATGTCCTGTGTGACAAAAATAAACAAACCACAAATAACGGCAATCCAAAGGGCACAAGCAAAATTGGTTGTAATAATGATTCTTTTACGGTTCCATCGGTCGCTCAATGTCCCAGCAAGTGGGGCGAGTATAATACGAGGTAGAATAGTAAGTAAGAGGGTAATCGAAAAGTTGACGGCCGAACCGGTAACCGCAAGAACATATAATCCTATCGCGAAACTATAAATAGAGGACCCAAACACAATCACTACTTTCGCTAAGAGAAACAGCACCAAATTCTTTTTTATGGCTGCTGACGATGGCATTTAACTTTCCCCCTCTTTCGGTAGTTTCTTAAACGAGCAATTCACTTCATAAGTATCACGATTTTTTGTCTGCTCATCAGGTTTAACCGTCTTTTTAAAATACTTCAAAAACAGCTCATCTACCTCATTTTGAAATAATTGCAGCTCTCCTTTGGTTAAAGATAAAGTCGTTCCCCTTGTGCTTTTTCCTTTATCCTCAACATTCGCACCTGTTTGATTAAGATGAAATTGATTCGCCTTCGCTCGGTAATACTTTTCGATAATGCCTTTGTACTCCTTCGTTGATTCAATCTCTAAAATGTTTCCCTTATAAAGTTGCTGAATATGGTAATGGATACTACCTGCTGATTTCCCCAACTCATCTGCTACTTGCTTCGCTGTGAGCGCACGTTCCGACAGTAAAAAGATAATTTTCATTCGCAACGGATTAGAGATTAGTTTTTGTTGATGTATATCAATATTCATGGACTTCCATTCAAAAGATGTCATTTTCACCTCTCCTATCTAATTGTATTGTATGTTCTAGATTAATAATACGTTCTAACTTTTTAGAATGCAAGGTATATTTTTAAATATTCTAATTATTAAAAATGTGGATAATCTCAACTCAGGGAATGTCGACCATCGGATTGATTCATATGAGACTCTATATGAGCACAAGGAGCGGAAATAAAAAGCTTTGTGTTTCTAACCGCTACAAATAATGAGTGCTAACTGGGTTTACTCAGCTATCTTCCAATTGTTTTCGCTCTAACCCAATCAGATTTTTTACTTTGGGGCAATTTTTGACTCGTTTCTGTCCGAATCCTATCAAATTTTTAACCTTGGTCAGGTTTTTGACGCGTTTCCACCCGAATCCTATCAAATTTTTACTCTTGGCCAGGTTTTTGATGGATTTTCCACCTGAACCCTATCAAATTTCTACCTTTACCCAGGTTTTTGACGCGTTTCCACCCAAATCCTATCAAATCTCTACTCTTGGCCAGGTTTTTGATGAGTTTCCACCTGAATCCTACCAAATTTCTACTCTGCGCCCATTTCTTGATGCGTTTTCACCTGAATCCTATCAATTTTCTACCCTTCCCCCATTTTTTGACGCGTTTCCACCTAAATCCTATCAAATTTCTACTCTTGGTCAGGTTTTTGACGCATTTTCACCTGAATCCTATCAATTTTCTACCCTTCCCCCATTTTTTGACGCGTTTTCACCTGAATCCTATCAAATTTCTACCTTTACCCAGGTTTTTGACGCGTTTCCACCCGAACCCTATCAAGTTTCTACTCATCGCCAGGTTTCCGACTCGTTTGAAACATGTGTTCAAACAAACTAAATTAAACCTAAAAAAACACAGTAGGCACGAAGCCTACTGTGTTTGAACTTTTACTTATTATTCACCTGAAACGAATGGAAGTAAAGCCATTTGGCGAGAACGCTTAATAGCAATCGTTAATTTACGTTGGTATTTAGCGTTTGTGCCTGTTACACGACGAGGTAAAATTTTACCACGTTCAGAGATGAATTTTTTTAGAAGATCTACATCTTTATAATCGATGTGAGTGATTCCGTTTGCAGTAAAATAGCAAACTTTACGACGTTTCGCACGTCCTCCTCTGCGTCCACCAGCCATGTTTTGTCACTCCTTTTCCTATTATTTTTTCAAAGCCTTATTGGTTTAGAACGGAAGATCGTCATCGGAAATATCGATTTGACCGTTATTAGCGAATGGATCTTGATCTACACGAGTTTGGCCTTGGTTGCTGCGGTTATTATCATATGGTCGTTGATTCTGATTATTGTTGCCACCATAAGAATAATCATCTCTCTGGCCACCATATTGATTCGAGCCACCTTGTGAGCCTGCAGCATTTCTTGGTTCAAGAAACTGTACGCTTTCTGCCTGAACTTCAGTCACATATACACGTTTGCCATCTTGTCCTTCGTAATTACGTGTTTGCAAGCGCCCATCGACACCAGCTAGGCTTCCTTTTTTAAGGAAGTTCGCTACGTTTTCAGCAGGCTTTCTCCAAACAACGCAATTAATGAAATCCGCTTCTCTATCTCCATTTTGATTCGTAAATGTACGATTCACAGCAAGAGTAAAAGTAGCCACTGCTACTCCATTCGGTGTATAACGTAATTCTGGGTCTTTCGTTAAACGCCCCACTAGAACTACACGATTCATCATCAGAATCAACTCCTTTCGATAAAATTAAGCATATTTATTATTTCTCGTCTTTAACAACGATGTATCTGATAATATCTTCACTGATTTTTGCAAGACGAGTGAACTCATCAACTGCTTTAGAATCAGCATTAATGTTTACTAATTGGTAGTATCCATCACGGAAATCATTGATTTCGTAAGCTAAACGACGCTTACCCCAGTCTTTTGACTCGTTGATTTCAGCACCGTTATCAGTAAGGATTGCGTCGAAACGCTCAACTACAGATTTCTTTGCCTCATCTTCAATGTTTGGACGGATGATGTACATAACTTCGTACTTTTTCATCACTTTCACCTCCTTTTGGTCTAAACGGCCCGTGTGAGGGCAAGGAGCAATTATTCATTACTCACAAGGTAAAAGTATATCATACGTTTGGTCAATATGCAATTGCCTCAAAAGGAAAAACAGAGAGACGAAACATAAATAGAAAAAAACGAATACGATGAAACATTTTTTGCGGTTAAAGCATTATGACGATACGCCTCTGCAACTCTATAGAAAAACCCCAATAAATTCTTTGTTACAAGAATTCATTGGGGATTTTATCAAACGTTAAATCGGAAGTGCATAACATCTCCGTCTTGAACGATGTATTCTTTTCCTTCTAAGCGAACTTTTCCAGCTTCTTTCGCTGCATTCATATTACCAGCAACAACTAGGTCGTCGTAGGAAACCGTTTCAGCACGTATGAAGCCTTTTTCGAAGTCACTATGGATGACACCGGCACATTGTGGTGCTTTCATTCCTTTACGGAAAGTCCAAGCACGTACTTCTTGTACGCCAGCTGTAAAGTAAGTAGCTAAGCCAAGTAAGCTGTACGATGCTTTAATCAATTGATCTAAACCTGATTCTTCAATACCAAGCTCTTCAAGGAACATTTCCTTCTCTTCTCCTTCAAGCTCAGCAATTTCTGATTCGATTTTTGCACAAATGACAATCACTTCTGCATTATCTGCGGATGCAAATTCTTTTACTTTTTGAACGTATTCATTAGTAGAAGGATCAGCCACATCATCTTCACCAACATTCGCTACATAAAGCATTGGCTTAATCGTTAGTAAGTGTAACCCTTTAACCAATTTCATTTGTTCTTCTGTAAATTCTACTGTTCTTGCAGGTTGATCTGCTTCGAAAGCTTCTTTTAATTTTTCAAGAATTTCTAATTCAAAAACAGATTCCTTATCTTTTTGTTTCGCAAGCTTACTTACACGTACAATGCGTTTTTCAACGGATTCTAAGTCAGCTAAAATCAGTTCCAAGTTGATTGTTTCGATATCATCAATCGGATTCACTTTTCCTGATACGTGAGTAATATTATCGTCAGCAAAACAACGAACCACTTGGCAAATCGCGTCCACTTCACGGATATGTGAAAGAAACTTATTACCAAGTCCTTCACCTTTACTTGCCCCTTTAACAATTCCAGCAATGTCTGTAAATTCAAAAGCGGTAGGTACCGTTTTCTTTGGTTGAACAAGTTCAGTTAACTTCGCTAATCTTTCATCCGGTACTTCAACAATACCGACATTAGGATCTATCGTACAAAACGGGTAGTTCGCTGATTCAGCACCCGCTTGAGTTATTGCATTAAATAAGGTGGATTTACCGACGTTCGGCAAACCGACAATTCCAGCTGTTAATGCCATTTAGGTCACTCCTAATCATTTAATCTATCTAAGAAAAATTATTAATCGATTTTTATACAAGCCTTTAACAATTATAGAGATTTGTATAAAAATAAGCAAGTTCACTAAGCGTTCTAAGAAAAGCGCAAGGCGCCCGTCTATCGGCGACAAGCATAAGACGAGCCGGTGGAAAGGTTGTTCTTTAACCTTTTTGACGAATTGGCTTAGACCATAAAGCCGATAGCGCCTGGAGCTAGACATGAAAACTCATTGAAAAACACACTTTCTTATCTGCAAAAAAATGGTAAAGACAACCTTTACCATTGATTACGCCAATACTTTTTTTAGTTTTCTTGTAAATTCTCTTCTTGGAATCATTACACTATGACCGCAACCTTCACATTTAATGCGAATATCCGCGCCCATACGTATAATTTTCCATCGATTTGCTCCACATGGGTGAGCCTTTTTCATCTCAACAATATTATTAAGATCAAATTGTTTTTCTTCCAATTTCATCACCCTTTTCTTCAACTTCTATTTCACTATTATACCTTGTCCTACTAATATATTTCCAATAAACATCAGAGGAAAATATATTTCGTGACCTAATCACGTATAGAATGAGTGAATATTCCGTATACTATTACTACTATTCAATTCAATCGCTAAAAAAGAAAGTAAAGCGCTCTTTTCTATAGAGTGACATTGAAGGAGTGACGCTTGATGAATTTTTATCCACGTATTTTTGATAAGAAACCTAAATTAACCTCTCGGATTCCACACGATGAACAAAGTGCTACTAATAAACTTGCTCATGAAATCAAGCAGTTTCTCCCGAGTAATATACAAGAAAGACCATTCGTCCTTATTTGTATCGGTACGGACCGCTCTACCGGTGACTCGCTCGGTCCATTAGTTGGAACCTTATTAAAAGAACGATCTATTCCTAACCTTCATGTATTCGGCACATTAGAAGACCCTATTCATGCAGTAAATTTATCTGAAAAACTGTCATATATTGAAGAACAATTTCCTAATGCTTTTATTATCGGCATTGATGCCTGCTTAGGGCGTGTAAAAAGTGTGGGGATTATTCAAATTGCTGATGGTCCTGTCAAACCAGGTGCTGGAGTAAATAAGGATTTACCTGAAGTTGGTGATATACATATTGCTGGCATCGTTAATGTGAGCGGGTTTATGGAGTTTATGGTATTACAGAATACAAGACTGAGCTTAGTCATGAATATGGCCAAAACCATTGCCAATGGCATCCATGAAGTAACTTTGATGGAAAAAGCTAATTTTATCCCTATCGACTGGGGGAAAGAGCAGACTTTATAATATGACCCAAGAGTTTCCGACTGACAATAAATATGAGATCTACCGATACGTGACGATTTTCGTTTTTCTAGACGCAAATCGCCGCGTATTTTCTTTGGAATCGACATAAATAAAGACATTTTGGAAAGCTGATTTGATGAGGCTGGAATGCATAAAACCATGATGAAGAAAGGAAGCAGGTTGAGTAGTCTAACTGCTTTTGCCCATGAATCTTTCTACGCATTGGATCTCGAATATCTCATTCAACCCTATATTAAAGACTTGAAACCAAAGAAAAACGAACAATCCATGCCTATCAAGGATTGTTCGTTACTTAAATTAAAAGAAGTAATAGAAAGAAACGACAAGGGCTGTGACAAAAATACCCGGTAAAAGATTTGCTACCCTGATTTTTGTTAATCCCATTAAGTTTAAGCCGATAGCAAAAATCATTAAGCCGCCTGTAGCTGTCATTTCTAGAATAAAGCTGTCCATCCACGCTTGGGGAATCCATTTATCAATCTGTGTCGCAAATAACGCAATCAATCCTTGATAGATAAAGACAGGGATGGCTGAGAATATGACACCGATACCTAAAGTGGTCGTTAAGATTAGAGCCGTGAAGCCATCTATAATTGATTTTGTATATAAAACCGAATGATCTCCACGAATCCCACTATCTAACGCACCGATGACACCCATTGCACCAATAACAAAAATTAATGTTGCTGTGACAAATCCTTGAGAGATGCTACCTTGATGATTGGATCCAATTTTATTTTCTAATAGAATACCGACTTGATTGAGTCTATCTTCTAATTTTAACCATTCTCCAAGCATCGCCCCAAAAACGAGGCTAAGAATGACCACTAAGAAGTTTTCACTCTTAAGCCCCATCTGTAAACCAAGTACCATTACTGCCAAGCCAATAGCTTGCATCACTGTATCCTTCATTTTTTCAGGGATACGATTAAGGAACTTACCGATTAATGTACCTACAATAATTAATAGTGAATTGACTACTGTACCTAATAAAAACATTAGAGCTACCCAAATATACTTTCTATCTTTTCATGATGTCTATCTAGCAAACGACTAAGCGGCTAGATGGATTCTTTTTGCTGATCTAAAAGATCCAGTATTCGCTCCAAATCGTCGTTAGAAAAGAATTCGATTTCTATTTTCCCTTTCTTTTTTCCTTTTTTAATATGAACGTTCGTGCCGAACCTTTCTCTAAGCGAAGATTCATGTGATTGAATAAACACATCTTTATTTTCCTTCTTCTTTGTTTCACGTGGAACTTTTTCGTTTAATTGCCCGATCCATTGTTCTAACTGCCTTACATTTAAAGAGTCTTTTAACACTTTTTCTACTACCGTATCCATAAGGGATTTTTTCTTTAACCCTAAAAGTGTCCTACCGTGACCCATCGTTAATTTTCCATCAGCAATCATCTCTTGTACTTTAGCTGGCAGTGAAAGCAAGCGAATATGATTGGCAATATGCGGTCGGCTTTTTCCTAACCTCTTAGCCAATTCCTCTTGTGTGATTTTTAGTTTTTCAATTAATAATTGATAAGCTGCGCCTTCTTCAATCGGCGTTAAATCTTCTCTTTGAAGGTTTTCTAATATAGCTAATTCCATCATTTGTTGTTCTGATAGATCGCGAATAATGACTGGCATCGTCTGCATATTTGCCTCTTTTGCTGCCCGATACCTTCTTTCACCAACAACAATTTCATAACCCTTAATACTTTTACGAACAATAATTGGTTGGAGGATTCCGTGTGTGAGAATCGATTGTTTTAGCTCTTCTATACTCTCTTTTGTGAAGATTTTTCGCGGTTGATACGGATTAGGACGTATTTCCTTAAGTTTGATTTCTTCAATTATTTCTTCACTTTCTTTGTCCACATTCGTAAAGAAGGCATTAAGCCCTTTACCTAACCCCTTAGCCATTTGTTAACACTTCCTTTGCTAAGTCTAAGTATACTTCTGCTCCGCGAGACTTTGGATCGTATGTGATAATTGGCTCACCATGACTTGGTGCTTCACTTAAGCGTACATTTCTAGGAATCACCGTGCGATACACTTTATCTTGAAAGTACTTTTTCACTTCTTCAATGACTTGAATACCTAAATTCGTTCTTGCATCCAACATTGTTAACAAAACGCCCTCAATACGCAGATCTTGATTTAAATGTTTTTGCACAAGTCTCACCGTATTTAACAGCTGACTTAATCCTTCAAGCGCATAATATTCACATTGTACAGGAATTAATACGGCGTCAGATGCTGTTAAAGAATTGAGCGTTAGTAATCCTAGTGATGGGGGACAATCGATAATAATATAATCATAGTTTTCCTTCACGTCTTCTAAAGCTCTTTTTAAACGAACTTCTCTTGATATTGTTGGTACAAGTTCAATTTCCGCTCCTGCTAGTTGAATCGTAGCAGGTATAATATGCAGTTTCTCTACAATTGTTGGTTTGATGGCTTTACTTGCTTCTAAATCGTCCACTAATACATCATAAATGCAATAATCCACTTCTGCCTTCTCAATACCAATACCGCTCGTTGCATTTCCTTGTGGGTCTATATCTACAAGCAACACCTTTTTGCCCATAGAAGCTAGACATGCACCTAAGTTCACTGCTGTTGTTGTTTTTCCTACGCCACCCTTTTGGTTAGCTAAAGCAATCGTTTTCCCCACTTGAACTCACCTGCTTTCTTCACATGTTTGTTTTTCTACGTATGTAATCTATTAAAAACCCCTATTAAAGACATCATTGTTTTAGTGCGCATTCCCTTTTTCGAACGCACGAATCTATTTTATCATGAACGTGAGGGGAAGAATAATTATTTTAAGAAAAATAAGAAAATCTTCCAGATGCTATTTTCAGGATAAAAAAAGAGCCATATCTCGCAAAAGGTGATTTGAGATTGGCTAGGTCATTTATTTTTTCTTTTTTGGAATTTTGATTGTTATTTGATAGAATTCATCAAATTCTTCTTCTTGTGAATCTAAGTTTATGCCACTATCAGAGACCATTGAGAGCGATTGGCGAATCGTGTTGACAGCAATACGCATATCTTTACTAAATGCTTTTCTTCTTGGTTTTGCCTTTGGTTGATCTTTTTCTAATAGCTTTACCACTCGGTCCTCTGTTTGCTTTACATTTAGCTGTTTTTCAACGACTTCAGCTAATAAGCTAACTTGCTTCTCGTGGCTTTTTAATGGAATAAGTGCCCTTGCATGTCGTTCTGTTATTTCTTTTCTTAAAAGGGATTCTTGTACTTCTTCTGGTAATTTCAACAACCTTAATTTATTGGCAACTGTTGATTGCCCTTTTCCTAGACGTTGTGCCAATGCTTCTTGTGTTAAGTTATGTAACTCTAGTAGCTTTCCATAAGCAACCGCTTCTTCAATAGGCGAAAGCTCTTCACGCTGCAAGTTTTCAATAAGCGCAATTGAGGCCGTTTCTGTATCACTCATATTCTTGACAATGGCTGGTACTTCTTCCCAACCCAATTTATTCATTGCACGCCAGCGACGCTCACCTGCAATAATTTCAAATTGATTGTCACCGTATTCTCTAACGACAATTGGCTGAATAATACCGTGAATATGAATTGTACGAGAAAGCTCTTCTATTTTCTCATCATCAAATATTGTCCGAGGCTGAAAACGGTTAGGAACGATTTGATCGATAGGGATCTTCTTTACCTCTTCCTTGCTTGCTAATGTCTCTGCCTCTTCCATTTCCATATCTGCTTGTTCGTCTAGCTTGTCTTCATTTGTTTTTTCCTTTTCGCCTAGGCCAAAAAGGCGTGAGAAAGAATGCTTCATCACCCTGCACCACCTTTACGAAACTCCCTATAACCTATTCTCTACAAAGTAGACAATTCCTGCGATTGTCTATCAATTTATAGTGATATAAAAAACCATATACGCTCAAACTCACGATTCAATCGGTGATTTATTAGGCGTTCCCGGCTTTCTTGGATATTTATTAGGGGTAGATTTTTCTTTCTTAATTACTAGAATGTTTCTTTCACTTTCTTCTTCCGGTAATGTGAAAGTGTGTGAATCTATCAGTTTACCACCAAAGGTTGTTATCGCTTTGTTTGCTTTATCTAGTTCTTGTTCAGCCCCTGCACCTTTCATAGCTAAAAAGGTACCACCGACTTTGACTAAGGGCAAGCATAATTCACTCAGTACTGACAATCTTGCTACCGCCCTAGCTGTGACAAGATCAAAGCTTTCGCGGTATTTTTTGTTTTTGCCAAACGTCTCCGCGCGATCATGTACAAATTCGACATGGTCTAATCCAAGTTCTTCAGCTAAATGATTTAAAAAACCAATCCGTTTGTTTAATGAATCAACGATGGTCACTTGTATTTGAGGAAAGGCAATTTTTAATGGGATACTTGGAAAACCAGCTCCAGCTCCAACGTCACATACCTTTAACGGCTGGTTGAAATCGTAATAAAAGGCAGCTGAGATGCTGTCATAAAAATGCTTTAAATATACTTCATCTTTTTCTGTAATGGCCGTTAAGTTCATTTTTTCATTCCATTCAACAAGCGTCGAATAGTACAATTCATACTGTTCCATTTGCTGCTTGGAGAGGGAAATTCCCTTCTCCTCAAGCAAATGAACAAATTGTTCTGTATTCATGCGTTCAATCCTCTCTTATTCATTAGCCACTTTCGCAATTCTTCCTTGTTCTAAATAAACGAGTAGAATAGAAATATCTGCTGGGTTTACACCAGAAATACGAGATGCTTGTGCTAAAGATAGAGGACGCACTGATTTCAATTTTTGACGTGCTTCAGACGCAAGCCCATTGATATCATCATAATCGATTTGATCTGGAATTTTTTTGTTTTCCATTTTTTTCAGTCTGTCTACTTGTTGTAGTGATTTTTCAATATAGCCCTCATACTTAATCTGTATTTCTACTTGTTCTTTTACATCATCATCTAACTCACTCGTTGCTTTAGCGAGTTGTTCAATATGAGCATAAGACATTTCTGGTCTTTTTAATAAATCACTTGCACGTATCCCATCTTTTAATTCACTTCCACCTAGGGATTGAATTAAACCTTGAACCTCAGCATTCGGTTTTAAAATAATCTTCTTTAAACGCATTTTTTCTTCTTCAATTTGCTGTTTTTTAGACAAGAATTTTTGATAACGTTCTTCACTAATCATGCCCACTTTATAACCTACTTCTGTTAAACGAAGATCCGCATTGTCATGGCGTAATAATAGACGGTACTCCGCTCTAGAAGTTAATAAACGATAAGGTTCGTTCGTCCCCTTTGTTACTAAATCATCAATAAGGACCCCGATATAGCCATCAGAGCGACTTAAGATTACTTGCTCTCTACCAAGTGAATGCAGCGCCGCATTCATCCCTGCCATTAGACCTTGACCGGCTGCTTCTTCATAACCGGATGTCCCATTTATCTGACCGGCAGTATAAAGGTTTTTCACTTTTTTCGTTTCCAATGTTGGCCATAATTGCGTCGGTACAATGGAATCATATTCAATTGCATAACCAGCTCTCATCATTTGCACATTTTCTAAACCTGGAATCGTCCGCAAAATGTCTTGTTGTACATCTTCAGGTAAACTAGTTGATAACCCCTGTACATAAACTTCTTGCGTGTTTCTTCCCTCTGGTTCAAGGAAGATTTGATGTCTTGGTTTGTCATTAAAACGAACTACCTTATCCTCAATTGACGGACAATAACGAGGACCTGTCCCTTTGATCATACCAGAATACATCGGAGAACGATGTAAGTTATTGTCGATGAGCGTATGCGTTTTTTCGTTCGTATATGTTAACCAACAAGGCAGTTGTTCAGTAATATATTTAGTCGTTTCATATGAGAATGCTCTCGGTACTTCATCACCTGGTTGTATTTCTGTTTTACTATAATCAATTGAGTGACTATTTACGCGCGGTGGCGTTCCCGTTTTAAAACGAACCATATCAAAACCTAAAGCTTCTAGGTGTTCGGATAACTTAATGGATGGTTGTTGATTATTCGGTCCGCTTGAATATTTTAGTTCTCCTAAGATAATTTCCCCACGGAGGAATGTACCGGTAGTAATAACAACAGATTTCGCATAATAAGTAGCGCCTGTTTGTGTAATAATACCTCTACATTCACCATCTTCAACAATTAAACTTTCTACCATACCTTGTAATAATGTTAAATTCTCTTGGTTTTCCAATGTTTTTTTCATTTCATGCTGATACGTAAATTTATCCGCTTGTGCTCTTAATGCTCTTACTGCGGGGCCTTTACCCGTATTAAGCATACGCATTTGGATATAGGTTTTATCAATATTTTTCCCCATTTCGCCGCCTAATGCGTCAATTTCCCGTACGACGATTCCTTTCGCCGGTCCACCAATTGAAGGGTTACATGGCATAAAGGCAACCATATCAAGATTGATTGTGACCATTAAAGTTTTTGCCCCGATTCGAGCTGAGGCAAGACCTGCTTCAACTCCTGCATGACCGGCACCGATAACAATAACGTCATATGAACCTGCTTCATAAGCCATTTCATTTTACCTCCCTTTTCTATTTTTATATTTATATCAACGGTTTTTTTCTTATTTTCCAAGACAGAACTGAGAGAATAACTGGTCAATTAAACTATCTTGTACACTATCTCCAATAATCTCCCCTAGAATTTCCCATGTTCTTGTCAAATCTATTTGTACGATGTCAATCGGTGTGCCCAGATCAACACCCTCTATTGCGTCATTAATTGAATTTATCGCTTGGTGTAAAAGAGCAATATGTCTTGAGTTAGAGACATATGTCATATCTTCTGCTTCAATGGAGCCAGTAAAGAATAATTCAGAAATCGCCTCTTCAAGCTCGTTAATTCCTTGTTCTTCTAATAAAGAGGTTGTCACGAGCTTCTGATTAGCTGCGAGCTGTCTCACTTTTTCCATATCAATCTTTTGTTCTAAATCGGTTTTATTCACGATGACAATAACATCCATGCCTTCGACCGCTTTAAACAAATTCATATCCTCATCCGTAAGCTCATCCGAATAGTTCACAACGAGTAAAATAAGATCCGCTTCTTTTAATACTTGTCGTGATCTCTCTACCCCTATACGTTCAACAATATCTTCTGTTTCCCGAATACCAGCCGTATCTACTAATTTTAATGGTACGCCTCTTACGTTCACATATTCTTCTATTACATCTCTTGTCGTACCTGGGATATCTGTCACAATCGCTTTATTTTCATGGACTAGACTATTTAATAACGAAGATTTACCAACATTTGGGCGTCCAACGATTACCGTTGATAAACCTTCACGTAAAATTTTCCCTTGTTGGGATGTACGTAGCAACTGCTCGATTTCCCTTTTAACGAAGCTGGCCTTCTCTAATAGTAACTGATGGGTCATTTCCTCGACATCATCATATTCAGGATAGTCAATATTCACTTCCACATGGGCAAGTACTTCTAGAATTTCCTGTCGTAACCTTTGAATTAAGTTTGACAATCTACCTTCCATTTGACCTAAGGCGACATTCATTGCCTTATCCGTTTTCGCTCGGATTAAATCCATCACTGCCTCCGCCTGCGATAAATCAATGCGCCCATTTAAAAAAGCACGCTTTGTAAATTCACCTGGTTCAGCTAAGCGAGCACCATTTGTCAACATCAATTGCAGGACGCGATTGACAGAAACGAGTCCACCGTGACAGTTAATCTCAATCACATCTTCTTTTGTAAACGTCTTTGGACCCTTCATGACCGAAACCATTACTTCTTCAGCAACTTGGTCAGTCTTCGGATCAATAATATGGCCATAATGAATTGTGTGAGATGGGACTTCTTTTAATCGTTTATCTCCCACACTTTTAAATAAATGATCCGCTATATCAAAAGCTTCAGGTCCGCTCAGCCGTACAATTGCAATTGCGCCTTCACCCATGGGAGTAGATATAGCAGCTATTGTATCAAGTTCCAAGCGGCTTCACCTCATTTCATTTTTATCTATAATTACTCATCCTTCAATCTATGAAAAAAATTATTTCCCAAAAAAACAGAATATCATATGCAAACAATTATTAAAAGCAGGATCATCCTCGTTAAGAATCCTCCAACTAAGGAAAATACCTGTTATCAACAGTATAGACAAATTTTTTTCATCTAAAAATTATCCACAGAAACCAAGTTGTATTATGCTCCATTTTAACTTATCCACATGTGAATAACAATCATACAATACTGAATTCATTATTTTCCTCTTTGACCAATTCTTTGTGAAAAAAGCTTCGAATGTTTTCTAAACTGTTTCGGAAGTTCCGAAAATGGTTCTGAAGAAATAGCGTGTTTATCCATAAAAAAAGAGCGTCCGCTTGGACACTCTCTATAGAAAAATTAATTTTTAACTGGTGAAATGACAATATGTCGATGAGGATCATTGCCATCCGAATACGTTTCTACTTTCTTATCATGAGACAAAGCAGAGTGGATCACTTTTCTCTCATAGGAAGGCATAGGCTCAAGCGAGACCTTTTTACCAGTTTTAATTGCCTGGCTTGCTAATCTTTCAGCAAGCTGCACCAACGTATCAATTCTTCTTTGGCGATAGTTTTCTGCATCTAATATAATATTAAAATATTGATCAGAATATCTGTTGACGACAAGCTGTGTAAGATACTGCAAAGAGTTTAATGTTTGACCTCGTTTACCTATTAATAAAGCAATTTTATTACCAGATAGAATAAATTCAACATTTTTACCGTCTCTAACAGTTTCAATTTCAACCGGCGCGCCCATTTTCTCACTGACCTCTAATAAAAATTTCTCCGCTTCTGCAATCGGATCCATTTTCATCGTTGCTTTTATCACTGCAGGACGGGATCCAACTATACCAAGGATCCCTTTCCTTCCTTCATCGAGAATCTCTATTTCTACACGATCCTCTGTTGTTTGTAATTGAGCTAAAGCCGAATGTACTGCTTCATTGACGGTTTGTCCTGTAGCAGTTATTTCTTTCACTTTTTCGCTCCTCCCGCAGGTTGTGTTTCTTTAGATTTTTTTAAATCTGGACCTTTAATGAAATAAGTTTGGACAATCATAAATAAGTTACCAACTACCCAGTATAAAGAAAGAGCCGCTGGGAAATTAATCGCAAAAATAACGATCATGATTGGCATTAACCATAACATCATTTTCATTTGCGTTGCCATCATTTCATTCGCACTAAAGTCTTGTCCAGCCATCATCATCTTCTGTTGAATGAACGTTGTAATACCTGCTACAACTGGCAAGATATAATATGGATCGGCATCGCCAAGATCAAACCATAAGAAGTTATGATTAGCAATTTCCCGCGTTCTTGAAATCGCATGATAGAATCCAATAAGAATCGGCATTTGTACTAACAATGGTAAACAGCCCGCCAATGGGTTTACACCATGTTTTTGCATTAATTCCATGGTTTCTTGTTGAAGCTTTTGTTGTGTCTTTTGATCTTTCGAACTATATTTTTCACGTAGCTTTTGCATCTCAGGCTGTACTGCCTGCATTGCTTTAGAACTCTTTGTTTGTTTAATCATCAATGGTAGAATTACTAGACGAATCAGAATTGTTACGACAATAATCGACAAACCATAGCTTCCGCCCATAAGGCCTGCAATTTTAATAATTAGCCATGATAGCGGATAAACGATGTATGAGTTCCAAAAGCCTTCACTCTCGGAAGTAATTGGCTCATTAAATTCCGTACACCCTGCTAAAAGTACGGTGACTAGAATTAGACCAACCAATAAAGGTATTCGCTTTTTCAACCGTTATTTCCTCCTTAATGCCTTGATAATATTGTTACAGTTTTTCTATCATCTCTTCATTTTCACTGAGAATCGAATAAACTGATTTTACTCATGGTATGTATTTTATCATCTTTTCCTCATATGTCATATGAATAAAAGATGTCTTTCCCAAATTTCATAAAAAAAAGCTCTTTTTATGACATTATGACTTATTATTTCCATGTTTATGTGTTTTAACAACCCGAGAAAGCTTCAAAACATGCATTAAGCTTTTCTTAATTTCAAAAAAGCTCATTTCAGCAGTTGGCTTTCGTGCAATAATAATAAAGTCATAATTTGGTTTTAACTCTTGATCCAGCTCATGGAAGGCTTGTCTAATATAACGTTTGATTTGGTTCCTTTTGACAGCGTTACCAAGCTTCTTACTAACAGATAATCCTATTCTAAAATGAGTCTGGTCATTTCTTTGTAAAGAATAAACAACAAATTGCCGGTTAGCAAATGACTTACCTTGTTTAAAGGCTTCTTGAAATTCTTTATTCTTCTTTACTCTAAATTCTTTCTTCATGTCATTTACACCTTCTTTTTCATACACGGTTCGTAACAGCTCATGTATAAATAAGTCTTATATTCTCTATTTGGGCAATCGATCAATCATGCGTTTACTCACTATTTTTACACTATTACGTGAAAAAAGACCACTGATTTTCAGTGGCCTAAGCAGATAATACTTTTCTTCCTTTACGACGGCGGCGTGCTAGAACGTTACGTCCGTTCGAGCTGCTCATACGGCTGCGGAATCCATGAACTTTACTTCTTTTACGTTTATTTGGTTGATAAGTTCTTTTCATTATATGACACCTCCCTGAGGAATAGCTGTTAAAGACAGTCTTATTAATTATATAGATGCTACCTAAAGATTGTCAACTATCCATCGGATGATTAACCCTTACGCGCAACTTTTTTCAAAAAACATCACTGTACTGTACTGAATTTTACTTTGTTTCGTCTCTAATGTCACCCTCATTTCAATAGTATTTTTTGGTTATTGGGGAAATCCCTTGATTACGAGCCTGTATAGCAATGATTGTAGGGATATTTTACTGATAACTTTTTTTAAGAGCTGATTTTAAATTATCTGTTTTGAGATTTAAACTGTTTCACAAGTTTTTTGGACTTAGACTTTAGACCTCTCCTCATTCTCACGTTTTTGGGTCAGACTTCACTTCTCGTTCCATGTCTGATTATGAGCATTTGCGATTTTTCCCATTCGAACAGGTTATACAAACTACCTTCATGATCATTCGATAGGTCACATGGTCGCAATCCATTTTTGTTGTACTCATGATTCTTTTTCCACATCCACTAGAATTTAGTTCCATATTGTTTGTCGTCCATTAATTAAAATGTTCCATTTTTATAAGAAGACTGACGTACATCCATTTATCCACGTATTTATCATTCAGCGTATAATTTTACTTGTGGATACTTTTTTCGACAAATTTATTTTATCCACACTACATATAGACAAGTTTTTCACAAAAACACTACCTGTGGACAATTGTTATAAACAGGTTGTTTCACTTGTGGATAAGCATTGAAAAAACGTTGCATGCTCTTGTTATTTCTGTTATCATATTTGTGTTTTCACACTTAATAACTGAACGGTATATATTTTATTATCCACAGATTGTGGATATCATGTGGACAGGTTATTCAGCCCCTTTGAAAAGGTTGTCCACAGGTGGTGGATATTGTCGAAATGTCGCCTTTTTTCCTTATTATATATTTTTCCACATCTTATTTTATTCATTTTTTCTATATAAACATTTTTGTGGGCATTTTCAGCCGTTATTTTCAAAGAAAAGGAGGGATCATCATTGGAAAATATATCTGACCTATGGCAGCAGGCTTTAGCAAAAATAGAAAAGAAAATTAGTAAACCAAGCTTTGAAACCTGGATGAAATCAACTAAAGCACATAATCTTCAAGGAGACACATTAGTGATCAAAGCACCTAATGAATTTGCTCGAGATTGGCTAGAAGAGCGCTATTCTCCTTTAATTTCCGAAACAATAAAAGAAGTTACTGGTGAACGACTCGAAGTTAAATTCATTATTCCGCAAAACCAGAACGAAGAAGAGCTTGAAGCCATCAGCCCGGCAAAAAAGAAGCCAGTTGAAGAGGAATCCCAAGACATTACCTTCAATATGCTAAATACGAAAAATACTTTTGATACATTTGTTATTGGTTCTGGGAATCGATTTGCCCATGCTGCTTCACTCGCAGTAGCAGAAGCACCTGCTAAGGCCTATAATCCACTGTTTATTTATGGTGGTGTTGGTTTAGGGAAAACACATTTAATGCATGCAATTGGTCACTATGTATTGGATCATAATCCAAATGCGAAAGTTGTCTATTTGTCTTCTGAGAAATTTACCAATGAATTTATTAACTCTATTAGAGATAATAAAACCATTGATTTCCGCAATAAATATAGAAAAGTAGACGTGCTATTAATAGATGATATTCAATTCCTTGCCGGAAAAGAATCAACCCAAGAGGAATTTTTCCATACGTTTAACACATTACATGAAGAATCAAAGCAGATTGTCATCTCGAGTGACCGACCTCCGAAAGAGATTCCGACACTTGAGGATCGCCTGCGTTCTCGTTTCGAATGGGGTCTGATTACAGATATTACCCCACCAGATTTAGAAACAAGAATTGCGATTTTACGTAAAAAAGCAAAAGCTGAAGGTTTAGACATTCCTAATGAAGTCATGTTATATATTGCCAATCAAATTGATTCTAATATTCGTGAATTAGAAGGAGCACTTATTCGTGTTGTTGCCTACTCATCACTCATAAATAAAGATATTAATGCAGATTTAGCTGCAGAAGCATTAAAAGATATTATTCCGAGTTCAAAACCTAAAGTTATTACTATTCATGAGATTCAAAAGGTTGTCGGAGGCTATTATAACGTTAAATTAGAAGATTTCAGTGCGAAGAAACGGACAAAGTCTATTGCTTTTCCTAGGCAAATTGCTATGTACCTATCTAGAGAATTAACCGATTTCTCCCTACCGAAAATTGGTGAGGAATTCGGGGGACGAGATCACACAACAGTGATTCATGCCCACGAAAAAATCTCTAAATTACTTCATGCAGACACACAATTTCAACAGCAATTAAAAGAAATTAATGAATTACTTAAAGTATAATTGTGAATAACTACCGAATGATTATGCACAGTCTGTCCACATGTGGATAGGCTGTGTTTCCATTCATTTTTCTAGTTATCCACATGTTAACAAGCCCTACTAATACTTCTATTATTTTAAAATAAAAAATATATGTATATACATTGGAGGTTAATCATGCGATTTACGATTCAGAGAGATCGGTTAGTTCAAAGCGTTCAAGATGTGATGAAGGCCGTTACTAGTAGAACAACAATTCCCATTTTAACTGGAATTAAAATTGTTGCATCTGACGAAGGTGTAGCTTTAACAGGTAGTGACTCTGATATTTCTATTGAGTCATTTATTCCTAAAACTGAAGAAGATGAAGTCATAGTTAACATTGAACAACCAGGTTCAATTGTATTGCAAGCAAAATTCTTTAGTGAAATCGTAAAGAAATTACCAACAGACCAAGTAGAAATTCATGTAGAAAATCATTTACAAACAGTTATTACTTCAGGTAAATCTCAATTCAATCTAAACGGTATTGATGCGGATGAATATCCTCATTTACCACAAATTGAAGAGGATAATGTTTTTTCTATTCCGACTGACCTTCTAAAAGCAATGGTTAGGCAGACAGTTTTCGCAGTGTCCACCTCAGAAACACGCCCAATCTTGACAGGTGTAAACTGGCAGATTGAAGGAAGTGCTTTAACCTGTATTGCAACAGATAGCCACCGCTTAGCATTGAGAAAAGCAACGATCGAAACAGCATCAGAAGCATCTTATAATGTGGTTATTCCTGGGAAAAGCTTGAGTGAACTAAGCAAAATTCTCGACGATCATAACGATACAATTCAAATTGTTATTACAGAGAACCAAGTTTTATTTAAAGCGAAAAATTTATTATTCTTCTCTAGATTACTAGAAGGAAATTACCCAGATACATCACGATTGATTCCAAATGAAAGTAAGACGGATGTCGTTGTTACTACGAAAGCATTTTTACAAGCCATTGATCGTGCTTCTTTACTTGCACGAGAAGGTAAAAATAATGTCGTTAAACTTTCTACTGTTGATGATCAAGTCATTGAGATCTCTTCTAATTCTCCAGAAATCGGTAAAGTTATTGAGGAGCTTCCGAGCATTTCGAAAGAAGGAGAAGACCTTAAAATTTCGTTTAGTGCGAAATTTATGATGGATGCTTTAAAAACATTAGAGGGTACAGAAATAAAAATTAGCTTTACGGGTGCAATGAGACCATTTATTATCACACCACTTAATGATGATTCAATCTTGCAATTGATTTTGCCAGTTAGAACATACTAAAGCTTTAGGTAAATAGAAATCCGAACAATCATTGATATGCTCCCCTCTAGGTAGACAGATAAAAAAATAAAATCTGGCTACTAAAAGGGGAGTATATTTATGTCTAAAAGAGCTCATCCACTCGAAGTTAGGATAGAAGTAATAAATACAT
>NZ_JAIVAM010000007.1 GCF_020171845.1 Cytobacillus kochii
TGTATTTATTACTTCTATCCTAACTTCGAGTGGATGAGCTCTTTTAGACATAAATATACTCCCCTTTTAGTAGCCAGATTTTATTTTTTTATCTGTCTACCTAGAGGGGAGCATATCAACATTGAACATGGTTCGGGCTTTTTCCTATTTATTTCTCTGGTTTCTTTTTCTTTGGTTTTATATATAATCCGAGCTCTTTTCTTTCTTGCATTAATGAACGATATATGGAAATCATCATTAATATCATTATAATTGAAAATGGAAAGGCTGCAATAATTAATGCATTTTGCAGACCTTGCAATCCTCCACTATATAGGAGTATTAAGGCTACTAAAGACTGTGCAACACCCCATGTAAGCTTTACAGAATTGTGAGGGTTTAAGGAGCCATAAGTCGTTTGCATTCCTAAAACAAAAGTCGCAGAGTCTGCTGATGTAATAAAGAATGTCGATACCAACAGAATAGCGATGATAGAAATCACCATAGACCATGGAAACTCATTAAATACAGCAAATAGTACTTGCTCTGTCGGGAATTGACTTAAGTCTACAGCCCCACTTCGCTGCACATTAATAGATGACGTACCGAATACAGCAAACCAGAAAAAGCTGACTAGCGCTGGAGCAAGTAGGACTCCAGATATAAACTCTCTAATTGTTCGTCCCTTAGAAACACGCGCAATGAAAATCCCCACAAATGGTGACCAGGAAATCCACCATGCCCAGTAAAAAATAGTCCAATCGTTAATCCATGAACGATGCTCTCCATCTAATGGTGAAATACTAAAACTCATGCGTATAATATTTTGTATGTAACCACCAATCGTATCTGTAAACATATTTAAGATGAGTACTGTAGGTCCTAACACAAAGACAAGTAAGACTAAAATAACAGCTAACACCATATTAGCATTACTTAAATATTGAATCCCTTTACTCAATCCAGACCATGCCGAGATCATAAATAATACAGTAACTATGGCAACAATAATTATTTGGACCACAAAGCTATCAGGAATTCCGAACAAATACGTTAGCCCTCCATTAATTTGCGCTGCTCCAAACCCTAGAGTCGTTGCCACACCAACCACAGTCGCAAATACAGCTAACACGTCAATGATCGTACCCCAAATACCATCCATTGCTTTTCCAAAAAGAGGTTTCAATGTTGCTGAAATTAAACCTGGCTCTTCTTTTCTAAATTGAAAATAAGCCAGTACTAATGCAACTAATCCGTATATCGCCCAAGCATGTATACCCCAGTGAAAAAATGTATAACGAAGTGATTCCCTAAAAGCTTCATCGGTTTGACCATCAGCTAGTGGAGGTCTTACATAATGTGAGAGCGGTTCAGCAGCACCCCAAAAGACTAACCCTATTCCCATACCCGCACTAAACAACATCGCGAACCATGATAGGGTAGAAAATTCTGGTTTAGAATCTTGTTTTCCTAACTTAATAGAACCAATGGGGCTAAAAATGAGGAATAAACAAAAAGCAACTATAATAGTTACTAATATAAGGTAATAAAAGCCAAAACTATTTGTTAAAAAAGCTTGTAAATTTGCAGTTACACTTTCAAACAAATCTGGAACTGCTACACCTAAAATAACAAAAATAAAAACAATAAATACGGTAATCCAAAACACATTTGATACTCGCTTCATAGAATAGTCCTTTCAAATAAATTCTTGTCCACGTAATTCTAAACAATAAAGATTTGCACCTTATTCTTTCTTAGTTTGAGACAAATTTTTTTATTTATTCTTTGTTTAAAAGAATACGCACCGTTCGACAAATTTCTTACAAATATTTACCCAACTAAAACAGATTTAAACATCTTTTTAACTAGAAATACTTATATCCTTTTCAGGTAGGTATAATCTGCCCTATATACAAGCTTAACATTGATAGAACATAAAAAACACTTTTTAAGCCATTCTCTGAAAGCAAAAAAAGTGCTGAATTTTCTCAATATTGATCCATACAACTTGTGTCAATAACCCATGGTTCCCCTGTAGTCATATCAATCATCTTAATATGACCTGTAGTAAGTGGATAGGTCGGTAAATAAGTTAATGTGTATTGATGCTTCTCTATATTCTTTCCCCAGCTTAATTCCATAAAAAGCTTTTCCTTAATCATTTCTGTTGCAACTTTAAATGGAAGGCTTGCGACAAATGATACATGTGAGAAATCTTGGAGGACATCACTATCTACATCTACATACTTCACCAAACCTGTATCGTCTATTTGAATATGAACAAAAGCATCAGCTACTTGAACGCCTCTTTCTTGTCGAATAAACGTAAAATCGTATATGCCGTTTGCGGGTTTTTGACTTATAACATGATCGTCTAATTGTTGCAGTTTAAAATAATCATGAGGGTTATCACAAACTGCTTGTAACACTGATGTAGCAGTTAAAAGCGCCACTTTCGAATTAACAGGTCTAGAAGCAAACGTTTCAGAATCATCTAAGCCCATTAATTTAAGCAGTCTTCCATCCGCATTGAATACAAATTTTATCGCACCAGGGATGTCTAATTCATCATCTAATAAATCTTCCTCACTCACCCGTAAGGATTCTTTAGGTAACTTACTCCACACCTCTAGTCTACCACTTTTCTTTTTTGCTTCAGCTACAAGCATATGGTCTTCCGTCATTCCCGCCAAAGTATAAATATCTATAAATTCGGCTAAATGGGGTAAGGATGTCACCAGCGTTTTGCCTACACCAAACGAATCCGAGGTAAGCACCCCCCCATTTGTGTGAACACCAAGAATAAAATCCTCCAACTGATAAACATAGTGATACTCATCATCACCATTAACAAATATGTCTTTATCATACTTTGCAATAACAGGTAGAATCCTTAAATGATTTAAATAAATCCGCTTTGCTTCTTCATTCGTAATCAGTGTTTTTGGATAGACAAGTTCAAAATCCATGCTTTCTCTTTCGACTGCACTTAAAACCCCATTACTAAGCATTGTAAAACTAATTCCAGAATGAGGGAGTTCCTTATTCAATCGCTCATCTTTGCGATTATATAAAATCATATGATATTCACCTAAGTCAATATATGCTGACAAATATAACCCATGTCTGAAAGTCGAATCATAGAACCTTTCTATAAACTGCTCTGCTTGCATGATCATATCAAACTTACTCATTTCCCCTGGAATTTCATCTAGTTCATCCGTATAAATGAAAAACTCTGCCACACCTAATTCATCCATACGAACCGAGCCAATTGACTCTCCCCAATCTTCCAACAGGATATCATACACATTTTCTTCAAATTCCATCTGCTCCATAACTAAATCATCTGGGTTGATTCCTTTAAAATAGGTTTTTAGTTGTTCCATTATTAAGTGATTCAAAGCAGCTGTTCTCCTTTAGTTATGATTTAATTAACGTGCAGGAAGTGAAATTTTAACATTAGATCGTTTCTATTTAAAGGTTCTCTTTAATTCTTCCCATAATAATGACATCTATAAAATTAGAAAAGCGCAGGGCGCCCGCTTATCGGTGACAAGCATAAGACGAGCCGGCAGAAAGGTTGTTTTTTTAACCTTTTTGACGGATTGGCTTATGACCTCGAGCCGATGGCGTCCGGAGCTAGACAAAGCCTCGTTAAACATTTCATATAACGCCAACGCCCTTATATTATCTGCACATACATCTAACTCTAATCTGATGAGCCCTAACTCTTCATCGGCAAGCTTTACTATACGCTCAAGAAGCGTCTTGCCAATCCCTCTTCCTTGTACTTCTTCATTAATAGAGATGGACACATTACCGCTATATCTCAACTTTCCACTTCTCTCTTCTAAGGAAGCTACCCCTCGAACATGACCGTTACATTCTGCAACAAATACATGGTCTTCTTTTGTAAGTCCTTCAATATAATCTTCAATATCTTTTAATCTCCCCGATGATAAGGCCATTGTCTGTTGAATAATAGAATCTTGCCTTTGCATTTCATGAATATCTCTTGCATCATTTATATGTATCGGTCTAATCTTTATTTCTTCCCCCATATAAAAACTCCTTTTTTTTGTCAAACTGTTCTGAATGAAAACTTATAAACTAAGACTACCACTTTTTTTAGTTTGAAAAATATTGCTTTACCTATTTACGAATGAACAGTATAAAAAGTTTCTTACCATTGCACTGACATAATCACTACGATACAAAATATATATGAAAGGAGGCATCGAGATATTTTATGAGCATCCAAAGGAGGGTAATTTGAATATGCTTGCTTTGTTCAGTCTTTTTTTAGTTGTCGGCTACAGTTTCTTTTTCTTTATTAGTGCCGTTAGAAAAAACAAAGAAATAGCTACCCAATACTCTAAATGTATTCCCATGGTGGTTGGTATGACGAGTAGCTTAACAATCGGTTTGATTATATCTGTGTGGTTACCAGAAATGGCTAAAGCAACTGTATTATCTATTCTCATTAGCGCTGTCATTGCCATTTTAATAGGACTACCGTTTAAAACAAACGGACTCGTTGAAGCTCAAGCGTCAAGTCTCATGGGAAGTATGATGGGGGCAATGCTAGGCATTATGTTAGTACCAAGCGAAGTTACATTTATGATCATTAGCATGGATCTGATTTATTTAATTAGTATTTTTGCCATGATGCTTCTCATGCACAAAAAACATTCATTAAAGGAAGCATTGAAAAATCGACCTGTGCCCTTCTATCTAACATTCTTATTAAGCATCGCCATTATCTGCGCATCGGGAATTCATCAAGAAGCGAAGAACTCAATTCATCCGATTGAAGAAAACACCCCACAAGTAGAACACCATCACTAGTTTAAAGATTAATTTCAATTATGTTATTGACTTTTCATGTAATAGATAATATTATGAATATAATTTAATAAAGCATTTTCTCTTATAAAGAGCGGCTGAGGGACTGGCCCTGCGACGCCCGGCAACCATTCATATACCCATATGAACAGGTGCTAAATCCTGCAAAATACTATTTGGTATTTTGATATATGAGAGAGGTTACTACTATTCTAGTATATTTATGCCTCTCATGATGAGAGGCATTTTTGTTTTTATAATCACATCAAAAGAGAAACGAGGAGAGGAAATGACTGCAACAATCGTAAAAGGGGCTCCAGGATATTATTTATTAGGTTCAGGCATTCTAACAGAACTCCCCGACCTACTTAAAGATATTTCTGTTTCCAAATACCATATAATAACCGGTAAAAAAGCTTGGCAAGCCGTGCAGCCCTACTTGCCGAAGGAAGTAATAGATAACAACATTCACCTTCATTACATAGATGGTCACACTACCTTAAAAAAGGTCCATGACATCCAAGAAATATTAACAAATGATGGTGCTAATGGCGTAATTGGTATTGGTGGTGGGACAGCATTAGATATAACAAAAGCAGTTGCGATTGAAGCATCTGTTCATTCCATTCTTATACCGACAATCGCAGCTACCTGTGCCGCATGGACACCATTAAGTGTTTTTTATAAAGAAGAAGGCAGCTTTACTCATTATACCGAGTTTCCTATTGCGACAACCCTCGTATTGATTGAACCTGAAATTATTGCTAATGCGCCTATTACTTATTTAAAAGCAGGAATTGGGGATACATTAGCCAAATTTTATGAAGCTGAAGCTCTAATTGAAAGTCTTTACCATGAAGAAACACTACCTGTACCTAAACAAGTTTCGCAATTTTCAGCTAAAATTTGCCGAGATACATTGCTTAATGATGGTGAAGCCGCGCTACAATCAGTAGCCAAAAACGAAACCTCACCAGCACTTATTCGAGTGATTGAAACGATTATCATGACTGGGGGTATGGTCGGTGGATTCGGCGAAAAGGCAGGACGAATCGCTGGTGCCCATTCGCTTCACAATGGACTAACCGTAGCGAATGCAGCCAAAGATTTCCTTCATGGGGAATTAGTCGCTTACGGGATTCTTGGTCAATTGGCCATTGAAGAAAAATGGACGGAAGTTGATTACCTTCTCCCGTTTTATGAGAGCTGGCAATTGCCAAGTAGTCTCTCTACTCTAAATATAGATGTGAATGACGAGCAATTAATGAAAACAATTGTGAAAAAGGCGATACTTCCAACTGAATCGATTCACTTTATGAAAAACGAGATATGTGAACAATCTGTTTTACAAGCACTTCGATTATTAGAAAAACAAAATGAACAAAAAGGAGTTCAAACATCATGAAAAAATGGTTATTAACTGGAACATTCTTATTATCTTTAACAGGCTTAGCTGCATGTGGTAGTGATGAAGCCAGCAACTCTACAGAAGGGTTATATGACGATGAAGAATTAGTCATTGGTGTCACTGCAGGTCCACATGAGCAAATCTTAGAAAAAGTAATTGAATTAGCTAAAGAAGAAGATATCAATATTAAACCACAAGTATTTACTGATTATGTGATGCCAAATGTTGCATTAGCTGAAAAAGAGATTGACTTAAACATTTTTCAAACAGAGCCTTATTTTAATGCATTTAAAGAAGATAGAAATTTAGATTTAGTTAAATCTTTTGATACCGTGTCATTCCCGATGGGCATCTATGCACTCAATGTAAAAGATGTAGCTGAATTAAAAGACGGCGCAAAAATCGGTCTTCCGAGTGACCCAACAAATAGTGGCCGAGCTCTATTACTATTTGAAAAAGCTGGATTAATCGAATTAGATCCTGAAACAGGTATTAATTCAACAGTTCGTGATATTGAAAAAAACAATGGTAACTATGAATTTATTGAACTTGACTCTGCTCAAATCGCTCGTCAGCTAGAA
Organism: Cytobacillus kochii; assembly: GCF_020171845.1. GTDB lineage: Bacteria > Bacillota > Bacilli > Bacillales > Cytobacillaceae > Cytobacillus > Cytobacillus kochii. The sequence goes on from NZ_JAIVAM010000007.1 coordinate 6,820, forward strand.
GAGCTTGACGCTGCAGCTATTAACACGAACTTTGCGATTGAAGCTGGTTTTGTCCCTTCTAAAGACGCTATCTTTATCGAGCCTAAAGATTCACCTTACGTAAACCACGCTGCTGTCCGTACGGAGAATAAAGATGATGAAATTCTTGAAAAATTAGCTGATATCTACCGCAGTGAAGAAATTGAAAAGTTTGTTGAAGAGGAATTTGACGGATCAGTTATCGTCTCTTGGTAAAATGATTAAAAATGAGCGTTACGGAGGGAGCATCAAATCATGTTAGAGCTTAAGAATATAACCAAAACCTTTACAGGAAAACAAGGAAGCATCCATGCATTAAAGGATGTCTCACTATCAGTGAATCAAGGCGAAATCTACGGGGTTATCGGATACAGCGGCGCTGGTAAAAGTACATTAATTCGCTGTGTGAACTTACTTGAAAAACCTGATAGTGGTTCTGTAAAAGTTAATGGGGTGGATTTAACCACGCTGACACCAGGAAAACTCCGTGAAGCAAGAAGTCATATCGGCATGATTTTTCAAGGGTTTAACTTATTAAAAACAGCAACAGTTTATGATAATATTGCTATCCCTCTTAAACTAACAGGATTAGATAAGAAAGAAGTAAAGAGCCGCGTTAATAAATATTTAGAGATTGTCGGTTTAAGTGAAAAACAAAATGCTTATCCAGCTGAGTTATCTGGTGGCCAAAAGCAAAGGGTTGCTATTGCACGTGCATTATCGCATGAACCAGAAGTATTACTCAGCGATGAAGCAACAAGCGCCTTAGATCCAGATACAACAGAGGCAATTCTTGATTTGCTCTTAAAAATCAATAAAGAATTAGGAATTACGATTCTCCTTATTACACATGAGATGAATGTTATCCAAAGGATTTGCGATTGTGTGGCCGTTATGGAAAATGGGGAAATTATTGAAGAGGGGCGAACGAAGGATATCTTTACCTCTCCTCAACACAGTACAACAAAAAGATTCGTTAATAGCTTATTTTCACATGATATCCCTGATGATCTATTAGAGGAATTAAGTGAAAGTGGCCAAGTGGCAACATTATCTTTCTTTGGTGAATCATCAGGTGATCCTGCACTTGCATTAGTAACGAAAAAATATGATATTTTCCCTAATATCTTATCTGGTAATATTACAAGATTAAAAGATGAAGCATTCGGACAGTTGCTTGTCCATTTTAAAGGCGATACAGCAGAAATTAACAAAGCCATACAATTTTTACAAGAGAAACAAGTCCATGTGGAAGGAGTGACACTCAATGAACGCCATCAACGAATTTCTTGATGCATGGGGTGCTGATTTATGGGAATCAACGATACAAACTTTCCAAATGGTTGGTATCTCTCTCGCTATTTCCATTCTGATCGGGCTACCATTAGGGATTCTTCTTGTTTTGACTAGACCAGGTAAAGCCCTAGATAATAAATTTGTATATAATGTGCTCAACATAGTAATTAACGTCATTCGTTCCGTACCTTTTATTATCTTATTATTTTTCATTCTACCGTTTACCAAGTTTATTGTCGGTACATCGATTGGTGTAAAAGGCGTAATTGTCCCACTTGTTATTTATACTGCTCCATATATTGCACGCTTAATGGAATCAGCATTACTTGAGGTTGACCGTGGGGTTGTCGAAGCCTATGAAGCAATGGGAATTAAAACAAGACATATTATATGGAATGTACTGGTTAGAGAATCTCGCTCTTCAATCGTTCTTGGACTCACGATTGCAACAATTGGATTAATTGGTGCTACAGCAATGGCGGGACTCGTTGGCGGCGGAGGACTTGGTGACTTAGCCTACCGATATGGACATTTAAGATATGAAGTTGATGTGATGTATGTCACAGTCATTTTACTGATTATTTTAGTACAAGGCTTGCAGTCGTTGGGGAATTTTTGGGCTGCTAAGTTGAAGAAGGATTAAAAAATCAAGAGAAGGCTAATCTATAATTCTGCCTTCTCTATTTTCATTCCCATTAGTTTTCCTTCTATTGAATATAATTATATCTTTTCCTTTTTATGCAACAGTTCACTTATTAACTCTTCTCTTAATTTATATTTTTCAACCTTATTGGTTGGGGTACGTGGGAGGTCTAATACAAATTTGATATGTTTTGGCCTCATAAATTTAGGCATATTCTCTTTCGTCCATGTAAATATTTCCTTCTCTGTTATTGAAGATAATGCTTTCTTAACGACATAAACAGCAACGTCATCTTCATCACCTACTTCTGCGGGAACAGGAAAAGCTGCACATAAATCTACTTCAGGATGCGAAGTGATAATATCTTCTAATTGAAATGAGGATATTTTCTCCCCTTTATTCCGAATTACGCCCCCTAGACGATCAACGAAATAATAATAACCGTCTGTTCCTAAATAACCAGCATCCCCAGAGTGAAACCACAGGTTCATAAAAGATTTAAGCGTAGACTCAGGTTTTTTAAAGTATTCTTGTAGGATGAGATATGACAGTTTTGGGCGAAAGGCTATCTGCCCAACCTTCCCCACTGGTAACATTCGGTCCTTTTCATCAAATACTGCTACATCAAAATAGAAAGTGGGTTTTCCCATAAAACCTTTATTCAAGGGTTCTTTGCCATCTATTAATGGTATTGAGAATTGTTCACACTTTGCTATGATTTCATCTCTCTTCATTCCTTTATACATCTCTTTAGGCGTACCCTCATCCTCTCCTAACTCAGAAATCATGCCAGCCAATGGATTGCCAACTTCCGTTTGACCAAACCCTGCTGAAACAAAATTAATCCCAAACCGTTTGGCTACCTCATGATGATATTGCGGAAGCGGTTGCATATGGACTTTAGTTAATGTATTCATATGATCATACTGTGTTTCTTCGGCCTTCATTAACCATGGAATCATTACATCTAATAAAATAGCCATACTAGCTTTACATTTCCCAATACGGTCCCAAAATTTGGTTGGACTAAACTTATCCCATAAAGCCACCGTACATCCAACATAAGCAGCTTTAGCAATGTTCGCAAAAGCACCACCAACATGATAAAGTGGCAAATCATTATACACTACATCTTCTGCTGTCATAAACATTCTCATTCTTAACGTATATCCATTAATCCACCTATGAGTTTGTACAACCCCCTTTGGTGGACCGGTTGTTCCAGAGGTATAGATGATATTTGCTACATCATCATAGTCTAAATCAATAGTAATCTTACTTGTTTCTGCTAAAAATAATTTATCTAAAGATAAACTATTAAACTTAACATTTAGAGGGACACTTTCGACTTCCTGTAAATAATCATGATCCCCCTCTAAAGGATCATGAATAATTACACTCTTTTCTTTGATATCACAAGAGATTTCATTTATGAGGGGTACTAATGATCGTTCAGTAAATATTATATTTGATTCCGTATCATTAATCTGATAACTTAATAATTTCCCTCTATAATTAAAGTTAATAGGGCTAAATACCGCACCACACTTCCATATACTAAACATAATAATAGTTGTTATAAATGGATTACGTAAAAATACAGAAATCCTGTCTCCCTTTTTGATTCCTTCTTGAAGCAAAGAACGTGCCAGACTATTTGTTAGTTGATTAAACTGTCTATACGTTAAACTTTTGTCACTTTCACCATAATATATAAATATTTGATTAGGACTTATTTTTGCCCAGTGATCGACACACTTAGTTACTACCTCTTCTTTCAAAAACATCTCAGTAAATAATTTTTCACTTTCCACCACTTTCACCTCTCTATTATCGTCAAGGTCTCATCCCGTGTTTTGATATCCCTACTTGTTGAGGTAATAAATTATATGCATCTTTCACCCAATCACATAGAATGGGCCTTGTATCTCTAGGGTCAATAATCTCTTCTACCCCAAAAGCTTCCGCTGTTCTTATTGGTGAACGTATAGATTCCATTTGTTCCAATAGCTCCTTCAGATAACCTTCCGGATCTTTACTAGCTGCTAGTTCTCTACGATATGCAACATGAACACCACCTTCAACAGGGAGAGACCCCCAATCTCCGGATGGCCAAGCATATCGAAGGTTTAACCCATGCCCATTTGACATACCTGCTCCACCTACTCCGAATACTCTTCTTAGAATAATTTCTATCATAGGTACTTGCGCTTGGTAAACTGCAGAAATAGCACGAACACCTTTACGTATCGTTCCTTTTCTTTCAGATGGAACTCCAATAACCATCCCAGGCTGGTCAACAAGATTTACAATTGGTAAATGAAAGGTTTGGCAAAGATCTACAAATCTTTCTAATTTTTCTGAACTTTCAGCAGTTAATCCTCCTCCATTAACAAAGGTATCAGAGGCAATTATCCCTACTGAGTGACCATCTAATCTTGCAAAGCATGTAACCGTACCACCTCCAAAATACCTCCCCATTTCAAAGATAGAATTTTTATCAAATAATAATGGTAATAGATTTCTTATTTTATAAGGAGCTCTTCGATTTCTTGGAATAAAACTAATTAATTCTTCTTCTCTACGTGAAGGAGTATCATCTGATAGAAGCACCTTAGGTATCTCCCAAACATTTTGAGGTAAATAAGATAAAAACTGTTTAATTTGAGTAAAGGCTTCTTCTTCTGTCTCAACAATATTATCTACAGCCCCACTTCCTCTATGAATTTGACTACCACCTAATTCTTCTTTAGTTAAATCTTGACCCATACCAAATTTCACAACTGGAGGACCGGCTACAAATAATTGTGAGGTTTTCTCTACCATAACTGAAAAATGAGAGGCTGCTACCCTGGCTGCTCCCAAACCCGCAACTGACCCTAAACAAGCAGAAACTACAGGAACCCTCTCCATATTTGCTACAACTAAATCCCAAGCTGGATTAACCGGAATATACGTATGCCCACTAGCATCTAAGGTTTTAACACTTCCTCCTCCTCCAGTGCCATCAACTAATCTAATAATTGGGATCTGCAAGTCATGTGCAATTTTTTCAGCATACACTTGTTTGCCGTGAATCGCACCATCCGCCGCTCCACCTCTTACGGTAAAATCATCTCCACAAATAACTACCTTTTTATCTTTTAATTTTCCTGTACCAAAAACACAATTAGCTGGCGTAAATTCTATCAAATTCCCATCACCATCATATTTTGCTTTACCAGCTATTGCTCCTGATTCATGAAAACTTCCATTGTCTAATAATGAATCAATTCTTTCCCTTACAGTTAGTTTTCCTGCAGATTTATGCCTTGCAACATTATCTTCTCCACCCATTCGACATGCAAGCTCTCTTCTATAATTAATTTCTTCAACTTCCTTTTCCCAGCTCATTTTCCTTCCTCCTGTTCTTTAGACTGGATAGAAACATGCTACCCATCTATCTGGTTCAATTTCATGTAAAGGTGGATTTAATTCTCTACATTTATCTTCTACATTGGGGCATCTAGTACAAAACCGACAGCCTATAGGAGGATTTTCAGGTCTAGGTAAATCCCCATTTAAAATAATTCTCTCTCTATCTCTTACTTTTGGATTTGGTTCAGGTACAGCAGAAATTAAGGCTTTTGTGTAAGGATGAAATGGATGATCAAATAAGTCTTGAGTTTTAGAGATTTCCATTACCTTACCTAAATACATAACAACAACCCGATCACTAATATATTTCACGGCTTGTAAACCATGTGCGATAAATATATAGGATATACCTGTATCATTTTGTATTTCCTTTAATAGATTTAATATTTGTGCTTGAATAGATACATCCAATGCCGAGACCGGTTCGTCACATATGATTAGTTTTGGATTCAACGCTAAGGCTCTTGCAATACCAATTCTCTGACGTTGACCACCAGAAAATTCAGCAGGGTATCGTTTACTATGTTCATTAGATAACCCCACTTTTTCTAGTAACTCAGCAATTCTTTTCTTCTTATACTCATTAGTACCAATTTTATGAATGTGTAGTGGCTCTCCTATGATTCGATCAACACGCATTCTCGGATTTAAAGAAGAATAGGGATCTTGGAAGACCATTTGAATTTCTTTACCTAGTTGTTTTTTATTTATATTAAGCAGCTCTTGACCTTGATAATAAACGTTACCATTTGTTGGTTTCGATAATCCAGCTATTAATCTACCTAAAGTTGACTTACCACACCCTGACTCTCCCACTAAACCGACTGTCTCGCCTTTTTCAACCTTTAAACTGATACCGTCTACCGCTTTTAACCATTTCTTATTTTTTGCGAACATCCCATTATCTATAGGAAAATACTTCTTAATTCCCTTCAATTCTAATAAGTTATTAGACATAATGTTTCACCTCTTCCCTATCAGTTAATGGATGCCAGCATGAATAACCACGAGTTAAGGATTTGTTATCATATTTCCATGTTGGTGATTTATCATGACATTTAGGGCTAGCATGCATACAACGATTATAAAATGAACAACCTTTTGGGAGATTTAATGGGTTTGGAACTGTACCAGGGATTGTATAAAGATGATTCTCCTTATCCCCTCTTAAATTAGGAACACTTTGTAATAATCCTTTTGTATATGGGTGTTTAGGACTTTCGAATAGAGAATATACATCTGCTTCTTCTACAATTTTCCCACTGTACATCACTAACACTCTATCTGCTAATTCAGCAACCACTCCTAAATCATGTGTAATCAATATAATTGAAATATTCATCTCTTTTTGCAACTTCTTTAAAACAGACAATATTTGCGCCTGAATGGTTACGTCTAAGGCCGTAGTAGGTTCATCTGCAATTAACAATTTGGGGTCACAAGCAAGTGCCATCGCTATCATCACCCTTTGTCTCATTCCCCCTGATAACTGATGGGGGTAGTGATTGATTCTTTGTTCAGGAGATGGAATGCCTACCATAGTTAATAGCTCGATTATTCGCTCGATACATTTTTGATAAGAGTAACCTAGATGTAACATTAGAGGCTCTGCTATTTGTCTTCCAATTTTCTGTAGCGGGTTTAATGAAGATAAAGGATCCTGAAAAATCATTGAGAGCTCATTTCCTCTGATTTTTTTCATCGTTTTTGGTTTACTAGCTAACAAATTTTCTCCTCGATAATATATAGTACTATTTTGAGAATATTTTATATTTCCAGCATTTAATCCCATGATTGAAAGAGCAGTTACACTTTTACCACTACCTGATTCTCCAACCAGTGCAACAATCTCTCCCTCATTAATAGAGAAATTAACATTATTAATGGCGTGAATAGTTCCTTGTTGACTAGAAAAACTAGCTTGCAAATTTTCAACTTTAATTAATTCTTGCTTCATAAAATCACCCCTTTCTCCTTTCTACAATCTACTGGTACGTGGATCAAACATGATGCGTAGACCATCTCCTAAAAAATTTCCTGCTAAGACTGATAACAATATAGCTAATCCAGGAAAAACCATCATCAATGGATTGACAAATATCATACTATACGCTTGATGAAGCATCCCCCCCCAGCTTATTTGAGGTGATTGTGCCCCCATTCCTAAAAAGCTCAAAGATGCTTCTATTAAAATAGCTAGGCTAAAACTAAATGATGCTTGAACAATTATAGGAGAACTTATATTAGGAATTATATGGTTCATCATAATCCATATTGGACCCGATCCAGATATTTTCGCCGCCTCTACATAAGGCTCTCTTCTGATTTGTAAGGTTTGACCTCTAGATAGGCGAGCAAATTGCGGTGTAAAGATGACACCAATAGCGATCATAGCATTCCAAAGATTCACACCTAAAGCACCGGTGATTGCAAGGGCTAATAAAATAGCAGGAAAAGAAAGAACAGCATCAACAATTCTCATAAAAATATCGTCAATGATTCCCCCAACATATCCTGATATGACCCCAAGTGGGACACCTATAAAAAGAGGAATTAATATCCCGACTATACCAGCTTGAATTGCAGCTTGCCCTCCTATTAAAGTACGTGTAAAAATATCCCTCCCTAATTCATCTGTTCCAAACCAATGTTCACTATTGGGTGGAGCCATTATATTTGATAGATCCTGTACATCCGGATCATAGGGAGCAAAAAAATAAGCGATTATAGATAAAAGAATTAAAAATATTAAATATACGAAACTGTAAAATGCAAGTTTCTCATTATATAACTTAGTAAGGAACAGTCTGATCATCAATTTATCCCCCTATTTAAACTCGATTCTAGGATCAAGTAGACCATAGATTATGTCGGTAATAAAATTGATCACTATAATCATTAACACCATAATTAACACTACACCTTGAAGCATGGGGAAATCTCTTTGTAAGATTGAATGAACTGCTAATTGACCCATACCAGGTAAAGCAAAAACCGTTTCCATTACTACAGTTGCTCCAAGCATATTTCCAAATAACAAACCAATTGTAGTTATTACAGGTAATAGCGCATTCCTAATTCCATGCTTCCACATAACAGACCACTTAAGTAAACCTTTTGAAAATGCAGTACGAATATACTCTGATTCCATCACTTCTATTAAAGACGAACGTAATTGTCTTGTTATTTGCGCTGCTCCAAACGCCCCTAAACAAAAGGAAGGTAACAAGGAGCTCTTAAAGAAGTCCACAGGGCTTTGAGTTACGCTAATAAACCCAGTTGCTGGTAACCAGCCTAACTGTACACTAAATATGACAACAAGAATCATGGCTAACCAGAAATTAGGGATTGCTGTCCCCAATACTCCAAAAAATCTAGCAATATAATCTAAGAAACTATTTGGTTTCAATACTGAAGTCAGTGCAAAAACCGAGCCAAATATGAAAGAAAAAAACATAGCTAACAGAACGACTTGGAAGGTTACGCCTAATCTTGAAATAACAGTCTGACTTACATTCTCCCCAGTAAATAATGATCTACCTAAATCCCCTTGAACTGCATTTCCAAGCCAATTCCAATATTGTGCTAATATAGATTGATCTAGACCTAATTGTGAACGTAGTGCTGCTATTTTTTCCTCTGTTGCATTTTCACCTAGTAATGCAACAGCAGGGTCTCCCGGTATTAATAGAATCAGGGAAAACACTATTAGAGTGGTAATTATCAACATCGGTATTACATACATGAGCCTTCTTAAAAAAAATTGAACAAACAATTTATTCACCGCCATTTTCTAGCCATAAAAATGAAAATTTAGGCTTTCCTAATAATGTACCTTCGAAGCCTTTTACTTGAGGTGACATCACTCCAATAGAAGGAACAAACATTATTGGTATTGTCATTGCGTCATCATGAATTGCTACCTCATTTATCTCTTTATATAATGCTGCTCGATCTTCTTGGTTATATGCTGATGCTGCCTTAGTAATTAATTCTTCACGAATTTCGGTTGTTTCTCCTCCTGCATTATAATAACCATCTCCACTCAATAATAAGTCTACTGTTTGTAAAGGATCCGGTCTTCCTGTCCATGATGTTAAGTTAGATTCAATTTGCTTTTCACTGAAATAAAGAGAAACACCTTTCGTTAACTCCATTGGTTCAATATTTATATTAAACCCCGCTTGTTTTACTTGCCCTTTAATGGCTTCTGCGATTCTTTGATATACAGGAGTTGATGGTACAAACATATTAAAACTTACTTCATTGAGACCTACTTTTCTGAGCAACTCCTTTGATTGTTCTATATCATAAGGAATCTTAAGTTCCTCGCTCGATGCCCAATATTCACTTGGAAAAGCTTGATAAGCTGGTTCACCCTCCGAAAAAGTAAGCGCTTCCACTAAAGATTCTCGATTTATTGCCACTTGTAGTGCCTGCCTTACTTCCTTTTTATTAAAAGGCGCCATTTTTGTATTTAAATAGATATTATAGAATGCTATTTTCATTTTTGAATTCAATAGAAGATTTGCATCATGTTTTAAGGCCTGTGCGTTAACTGAAGATACATTCCAATAAAATTGTACTTGATTAGACTTTAATGCATTTAACCTTGTATTTTCATCAGGCATAATCTTGATATTAATCTCGTCTAAATATGGCAGGCTATCCTGCCAGTAATCTTGATTTTTCACAAAAATAATCTCGCCATTTCTTACCCACTTTTTCATTTTGTACGGACCTGTTCCAACAGGATTCTGAGAAAAATCTTCCCCATATTTCTCTAAAGCTTTTGGTGATACCATCATCCCAGAACGATCAGATAAGGCTAATATAATCGAGGAATCCGGTCGACTTAAAATTAGTTTCACAGTAAAATTATCTATCACTTCAACCGCTTTAACATTTGATAAATCAGATATATTAGATTCATCAGATAATACACGCTCTAAATTATATTTTACGGCTTCTGCATTAAACTCAGACCCATCATGAAATGTAACATTTTCCTCCAAATAAAGAATAATGGTATGGTCATCTGGCATTTCCCATTTTTTAGCCAAACTTGGAACTGCTTCTAAATTAGCATTATATCCTACTAATGTATCGTAAACTGGATACAACAAAGCATGGTCATTACCTGAATTACCTAAAATAGGATCATAATTACTTACATCTGAATCATAAGCTATGTTTAATGTTCCCCCAGATTTCGGCTCACTAGAAATATCTGCATCTTGATTAATTAATGAATCTGATTTTTCATTACTAGAACAACTGGACACGAGCAGAAGTAAACAAATAATAAAAAGATAGATTTTCAGAAATTTTCCCATCCTCATTCCACCTAACTTAGATTTTCTTCCTTTATTAATCTCCTTCTTATAATTTTCCCTGTCCCTGACTTAGGTAGTTCCTTTAAAAATTCAATATGCCGAGGATATTTATAAGCTGCCATTTTCTCCTTGCACCAACTAATCATTTCATCTTTATCAATCATTTTAGTTGCATCTTTTAGAACAATAAATGCTTTAACCGCTTGTCCTCTAGTTCTATCATCTACACCAATGACTGCAGATTCAAAGACTTCCGGATGTTTATTTAGCATTGATTCGACTTCTTCAGGAAATACGCTATATCCTGAGCACTTAATCAATTCTTTTTTTCTACCTAAAAAATATAAATATCCCTCCTCATCTAATTTTCCAATATCTCCAGTTAATAGCCACCCATCCCAAAAGGCTTCATCCGTTTCCTTGAGTTTATTTTTATATCCCTTAAAAACACCTGGGCTTTTGATCACTATCTCTCCTTCCTCATTATTTGCTACTTCTTCCCGTGTATCAGTTGAAATAATTTTAATCTTAGTATCGGGAATCGGCTTTCCAGTTGTACCAAACTTAATCTCATCTGGCCCCATTACAGCATCCGCTGTATGAGTTTCGCTTAATCCGTAAGCTGATTCAAAGAGTGGAGATTTTGTTATGTTTTCCCATTTGTTGATAATCTCTTCAGATAAGGGAATGCCAAAACTTGTGCACCCATTCATTCTTAGAGAACTGAAGTCAACTTCAGTAAATAAGGGATGATTCATCATTTGAACATTCATAGGAACTACAGTTTGCATGACCGTTATCTTGTATTTTTCAATTGCCTCTAATATAAGTTGCGGTGAAAAACGATTAAAAAGGACAATCGTACTACCGCTTAATAACGCTGTGTTCATCCCTAACATACCTGCAATATGACATAAAGGCATAACAGCTAAAGTGACATCTTCTTTTTTATATTTTCTAACTTTTGCCATCATATAAGATTTATAGTATGCATTCTGAAATGTTAACATAGCACCTTTTGGTAAACCCGTAGAACCTGATGTATATACAATGAGCCCTATATCGTTTTCCATATCAATAGGTACACTTGTATAACTAATCTCTTCACCATGAATAATATTGGTTAAATTAACTTCATTTTCCTCTAATTCATTTCCTGTATAGAGATTATCTACATTTGTAGTTAGAATTATTTGCAGCTCTAATTTGGCTACTACTTTTCTTACTATAGGTAGTAAATCATCAGTAGTAAGTATTACTTTGGCTTGTAAATCATTAAGTTCATATTCTAATTCCCACTCTTTAAACATTGGGCTACATGGTCCTACAATTCCACCTATCTTCTGTATAGCAAGATAACTAATAATAAATTGAGGACAATTTTGCATATAAATGGCTACAGAATCTCCTTTCTTAAGCCCGCAATTTGAAAGGTAACCAGCAACTCGATCTGACCAACAATTTAATTCCTTATAGGTGATTTTTTGATCGTTGTATATAATTGCTACTTTATTAGGCATGCTGTCTACATGTTCTCGTACTAATTCATGAATAGGAATCATCCTATTTCTCCAACTCAATAATCTCATCTCCTTCATTCACAAATTCACCAATTTTGACTTTCAATTGTATAACCTTTCCAACTGAATTTGATTCGATAGGTATTTCCATCTTCATTGATTCTATTATGGCTACAATTGAGTTCAACGCAACGTTTTGTCCTTCTTTAACGTACAATCTGTTAACAGTACCTGAAACACTAGAAATGATCCTCACTATTATCACCCCTCAATGAATGCGTTTACATTCTTAATAATTAGAATATTCTTAACAAAATTGTATTCATTTGTTATCCTTAATACAATGTATATATTTTTATAAAAACAAAAAATATTATGTGGGAAATCACATATGAGAGGAGAATCAAATGGATACTTCCCTTTTTCTACATTACATAAATAAATACATAACAAATTTTCATATATGGCTTTTCTCTCCCAAGAAACAAAAGTGGTTTCTTATTAATATCAATGAAATGATTAATACAGAAATAATTAATGGAGACGGCTTACCAATATATAAGAAAGAGTTTTTAACATTAGATTATCCGAATGAATTTAAAATATCTATTCAATCTCTTGAAGGTGAAGTACTGTATGATAAACAAGACATTCTCAAGATATACCACTCACTCTACCCACTATATACCTTTCACATAGTAAAAAATAAAGATATTGAATTAGAAAAATTCATAGAAGGAATGAATAATATCGCTGCTTCACTTGATCTACAAAACTTACTTTCAAATATTTTAGATAATGTAGCATCTGTTATACCAGGTGCACAAACATCAGCTTTTTGGCAATATAACCCCGTCATAGATCGTATAGAGTGTAAAGCATTTCGTAACTGGAAGCCTGAAATTCAAAACGTATTTTACAAGGTTGGAGAAAGTGTGACTGGGAAAACATATCTTGATGGAAAACAAAGAATTTACTACTCCTTTCGCAAAGCAAACGAAGCAATGAAGGGAACTTCAAAATCAAACTTAAAGTTATTACAAGATTCATTTCATGGTTCAAGAGTTAAAGCTTCAATTACGGTGCCAGTCAAATTTGGCGATGAAATTAAAGGAGTGCTAGGTATTCACCAAGAGAGCAGCTCTAGAAAGCTAACCTCTTGGGATATCCAACTTATTAATGCTCTCGCATCCCAAATAGCTATTGCAATTGAAAATGCAAGGCTTTTTACGGAGATCAAACGAAAAAATACTGTTCTAAGTAAAAGAAACGAAGTCCACACAACTTTAACTCAACTATCTGCTCAAAACAAAGGGGTAAAAGCGATTGCTAGTGAATTAAACAGAATGATAGAGCCCTCTGTCAGTTTTATTGATTTGATAGAGGAAGAATATTATTCAACTAAGCCTATACCCCTTACTATTGAAGAAACGAATAAAATTATAAATAAGAGAACCAACCCGTTATTTATATCGATTTATGATATAAAACACGGACATTCTCAATATCGAATACAACCAATTTTTGTGGGTGAGGTATGTACCGGTTGCCTCATCATAGAAGGAAAGAAACACCTTACACAATTAGAAAATATGATAATTGAAAGAGGTAGTGTCTTTTTATCACTAGAACTAGCTAAAAGGCATACTATTACTGAAGTTTATTACAAAAAAATGCATGATTATTATCAGCTTTTATTAGCCAATAAAAACTCTTTTTTATTAGAAAAAACCGGACTAGAATATAATTTTCAAATAAAAAATTATCTATTAACGGTAATTGTCGAATTTTCACACTACAATGATCTACAATTCCTAGAAACCAAAGTTCACCACTTCGTTTGGTCAATAAAACAAAGATTCTCTACTGTAAATAAACTAGTGTTCGGCATTAATAATAGAGTAACAATTCTATTTACGTTTCATGAATTGGACACACTAACTGATATTAAATACAAACTTAATGAACTTTCAAACTTCTGGATATATACTGAGCATATGAAATTTTTTATAGGTATCGGACGGATTAAAACTGGTATAGAGGGTATACAAATAACTCATCAAGAGGCAGAAAAAGCAATTACTTTTCTTCAATCTAAACAAAAACCAGGCTTACTCCATTACTCTGATATAGGAATTAATCGCTTATTCCTTCAAAGTCCTAACGAAGAACTAAAAGATTTTATAAAAGAAGTTTTTCAACCACTAGAGAATTATACATATCTAGAAAACACATTAATTATCTATTTTGCACAGAATCGTTCTGCAAATAAAACGTCCGAAAAACTGCATATTCATATTAATACCCTTTATCAAAGGTTAAAGAAAATAGAGGAATTAACCGAATTGGAGTTAGATAATCATGAAAATTCTCTAAAGATTCAATTGGCTTGTTATTTAAAACAAGAATTACTTTGACCACTATGTTAGAAAGTTATTTGTAGTTAAAAAGGATAATTAAAATTATATAAATAAAAAAAAGATAGATGTACCCAAACGTCTATCTCTTCTTTCACTTTCATTCTTTGGCTTATTCTCCCTCTCTCCTCCTTTTCAACTTTTCTCCAATCGCTAAAAATGATGGAACTAAGACTGGTAGCATGATCAGGCTTAGCATGATAAGGCCGATTATGACAACTAGTGCTACTTCGATTAGTGTGATCACACCTGAAGGAATGAGGGCTGCGAAAGTTCCCCCTAAAATAATGGCAGCGGATATAACTACGCCTCCTATATTTTTTGCAGCAGTTAAAATAGCTGCTACTGGGTTTCCATCGACTTCATTAAATCGCATCATAAGGAAGATACTATAGTCAATCCCGAGGGCGATAATCATAATAAAGCCAAAGAATGGTACATTCCATGCGAGCTCACTTACGCCAAAAATGGATTGACTTATCCATTCACTAATCCCTAATGATGTATAGTAGGCTAATAGAAGTTATACATTGGCTGCATAACAGATCGTGTGATAATCATAAGCACAATGCCAATACCAATTAGCATAATGGTTGCCGTACGCGCAAAATCTTCTGTCGCATATTTTGCAGATCGAGATTTTGCTGAGTTTGGCCCCCGATTGCATATTCAGCATCTTGTAAAACTGTTGCATTCATACTTGCCGGTACTTGACGATTAACTTCCTCCATCACCTTCATCGCTTCATTTGTATTCCAGTACAATTGTTAATGTGGTCATTTTTTTATCATCAGACAAATACATATTGAACGCCTGCTGAAATTCTTCGCCATTAAGCACTTCTTCTGGAATAAAGAATTTTTCAGAAGCTTTCGATGCACTTAAACCACCAAGATACTTCTGGGCATCCTGTAAACCTTCTCCTACTTGATTTAATCCGTCTGTGCTATCTGCTAAGCCCTTGTGTAATTCCACCATTTTTTCACTTAAACCGTTTAAACCTGTTTGGAGCGTGATTTGCACATCATTGATTTGTCCCAATCCTGATGCTAATTCGCCTGTTCTTGTTACCATTTCATTTGATGCAGTTGCACCATTTTCTAGTCCTGATTGTAGCTCATTTGCACCTGATTCCAATGCCTCTAAGCCGTTCTGAAGTTCTGATAATCCATTATCTACTTGCTTAAGCCCCTCAGTTTGCTGCAGCAAACTGAGACATCGCCATTTCATATTGCGGATAAGCACTCTCCAATTGTGCGATTAGCCCTTGTACTTGTTGCTTCGCTTCCCCTGCTGTCCCTAATGCTATTTGTATTTGTTCATCAGATGCAGCTTCTGGATTTTCCCCAATATATTTTGTTAATGATTGTTCGATTTGCGTGAAAGCTAAAGACATACTTGTTGCAGCAGTATTCATCTGTGTAAAGACATTTCCTGTATTCGCAAGACCTGATTGCAGTTCGGTATAACCATTCAATAATGTGCCAGTTGCTCCTGAAAGTTGTTCTACACTCGACTTCACATCTGCAATTCCCAGGTTTAACTCGCTGGCCCCACTACTCCCAGATTGAATTCCTACTGTTAATTCATTCAATGCCTCTTCTAATGTGGCAGCCCCATTTTTAGCGTTGGCTGTGCCATCGATTAATGTTTGGACATCATCTATTGATTACTATTTTGGTTGCTTGATAATTCCCCTTCGGCAGAGGATAACCATCATGGATTGTTCCTATCCCTTTGTCTGCATCGCCAATTCCTTCATTTAATTGATCGGTTTGATATCTAAATATAATTCTAGTATTTTCTCTCTAGCTGGTCTTGTCACAGATTGTACCTTGGATACTCCATTAACTGCTAAAATTTTCTCTGTCAATTCATCAATCGCTTGCAATGATTCTTGTTGATTAAGAGATTGATCACTTTTCAACACTAACGTTGCCGGTGCTGAGAAACCCGAAGGATAATGCTCTTCTATGCGATTGATTCATTGTTTTGATTCAAAGGAATCATTCCTTTTGGGAATAGAATAATATATTTTTTTTATTTTACAAGAGAAAAGAGAGAGGTATTTGGACTTTGATCAAAAATGGCAGACTTGCCATGATTATAGGAAGATGTACACAAACAACTTTTTAACACACCATCTGCGTTTTTGTGAGTTTGGGGTTATATATGGTTTGCGCGCAGCTATTTGTTTACCACTCCTCGCTTTTGCGCGGATTCGTCATTTGCGCGCAATTCTTTGTTTACTACTCCTCGCTTTTGCGCATATTCATCATTTGCGCGCAGTTCTTTGTTTGCTACTCCTCGCTTTTGCGCGGATTCATGGTTTGCACGCAATTCTTTCTTTGCTCCTGCTCACTTTTGCGCGTATTCTTGGTTTGCGCGCAATTCTTTCTTTGCTCCTGCTCACTTTTGCGCGTATTCTTGGTTTGCGCGCAATTCTTTCTTTGCTCCTGCTCACTTTTGCGCGTATTCTTGATTTGCACGCAGTTCCCTACCTTTTCCTTCCCACTTTTGTGTGTATTCATTACTTAAAGAACAACTCACCTAACGATGCCTGACTTGTTCACAAACTTCTACTTCACTTATCTTCCTAACCCCTCCTTGTAGAGTAGAGAACTGATTTCAAGAAGGTGACCTTTCGGTTACCTTCTTTACTTTCAGCTCCCCCTCATCAAACCGTACGTGAGGTTTTCCCTCATACGGCTTTCCGACGTTCTTCTTTCTTTGGCTTTACGTACTCACTCAACTTGCCAATTTCACTAATATGAATTGTGTTTCTCTTACTGTATCTTGAATATATGCGTGTTTATGCCGCCTATTTCTCTTCTTATTATTGAAGAGATTCAGTCGTTGTAACACATACCAATCTATGCGATTCAACCACCTCTTAGATAATGGAGAAAGTTGATAGTAGTTCTTAAATCCCTGAAGTTTCCGATTTAAACCCTTTACCATATCCTTTATATCCATTAATAATTTACTTCGTGGTTGTGTATAGTCTTTAATTTTCTTTCGCATTTTCTTCATGGCCTTCCTACTAGGGATATGATTCATGATAAAGAAAGTACGTCCCCCTTTCTTACGAACGGGGAATTTACGATAATGGAATCCTAGAAAATCAAAACCATCAGAGCCATCCCAAATATTAACTAGTCTTGATTTCTCTTGATGTATAGAGAGATCCAGTTTTTTCATAATGGCTTGTATCACTTGCCCACCTTCTAATGCCTGTTGTTTCGTCTTACATAAAACGACAAAATCATCGGCATAGCGGATAAGTGTACCTATATGACTAAATTTCTTTTCCCATAATGTATCCATCACGTTTAAATAGATGTTTGACAATAAAGGAGAGATGCCTCCTCCTTGAGGAGCGCCTAAAATGGAGTTTCTTTGTTTTCCTTCTTCCATAATTCCTGCTTGAAGCCATTTTCGAATCAACTTTAGTACCTTACGGTCACTTATTCGCTGTTCTACTAACTTCATTAGCTTATGAGGGTTGATGTGATCAAAGTAACCTTGGATATCGACGTCTAATACCCAATAGTTATGTTTACTCTCTTTACGTATCTTTGGGCATTTCTTTTGGGACGAAAACCCCATACAAACCGTCTTTAAAGTCTGCTTCAAAAATAGGTTCAATCACTAATTTGGTTGCCATTTGAGCCACTCGGTCTTTAATGGTCGGAATACCTAATGGTCGTTTCTTACCATCATCTTTTGGAATAAAAGTTCGCAGAACTGGTTGTGGGTGATATTGATTTCTCCTCAATTCCACGTACAGTTCATTTAGAAATTTCCCCTCGCCATACGCTTGGATATCTTCTAACGATTGTTTATCTACTCCCGCACTTCCCTTATTGCGTTTCACTCTTTACCATGCTTCCCATAAGATATCAGGTCGATAAATCTTATCATATAGCGCGTGAAATCTTCTTGTTTTACTTTCCTTGGCACAAAGATAAAATGTTTTCCAGAGTTCTTGAGCTTTGGCATTATTGGTGTAGTTAGCCATTTTCTTGGCATTCACTGACTCTTACCTCCTTTAAACATATGAACGAAGTAGGGTACTGGCTCTTGCCGTCCTTCCCTAGATAACGTTGTGTTGTCGTTACCATCATCGGTACTATGACCCCCTCCGACTCCCTCTCGTCCATCCACCATTTCGTTTCCACTTATAGGTTTCTGCTTTACTTTTTAGTGACGAGGAGGGGATCCCCAGTTCCGTTAATTACTGTACTAACATGTCGATCTCCATACCCCGAGGGATTCTTCGATGCTGTTCTTCCAAGTTCTTCACATCTTCCATGGTTTTCGCTCATATTCGCCGAGCTCAACTTCCCTTTTATCCTCTATTGAGGGGTGTAATTCACGAGGCGGCAAGATTCACTTTATGTTACAACCTGTTAGTTCGCTAGCACTCTCTTTAAGAGTTACATTGTCACAGGGCTTCAACCTTAGGGTTTCTCCACCAGTTGCCTGTCAGCTATTGAGCGCCTTGGTGCTTACTCAGATTGGACTTTCACCAATAAGCAATTAACGGCTTCCTAACCCCTCCTTCATATAGCAAAAAGACTGACTCAAGAATAGAGTCAGTCTTTTTGCTACAAATTTACTTCACCGATTCACGTACAATAAAAGAAGCGGTAGTTGCCTCTTTCAATTCTTCTAATGTTACACCTTCTTGTAGTTCTACCAGTTCCATTCCTTTTTCAGTGAATTCGAAGACTGCCATGTCCGTAATAAGTACATGCACAACTCCTTCACCAGTTAGTGGCAATTCACAACTCTTTTTCACTTTAGACTCACCATATTTATTACGATGGTCCATGATGACAACGATGCGTTTTGCTCCTTGAACAAGGTCCATGGCGCCACCCATACCTTTAACCATTTTTCCTGGTATCATCCAATTGGCTAAATCACCTGTTTCAGATACTTCCATACCACCAAGGATAGCAAGATCGATATGACCGCCACGAATCATAGAGAAGGATTCTGCGCTATCAAAATACGAAGCATTGCGTTTAGCTGTCACTGTTTCTTTTCCAGCATTGATAAGATCAGCGTCTACTTCAGACTCTTTCGGGTAGCTACCAATGCCCAATAAACCATTTTCGGATTGAAGCATCACATCAAATTCTTCAGGGATGCGATCTGCAATTAAAGTAGGCATGCCAATACCAAGGTTTACACACATACCATCTTTAATTTCTTTTACTGCTCTATTGAGTATTTTTTCTCTTCCACTCATGATTATGTCCTCCTTTTAAGCTTCTTTTCTCGTTGTTAGTCTCTCTATTCTTTTCTCATAAGCTTTTCCTTCATATACATGTTGAACATATACGCCCGGTGTATGAATCTCATCTGCATCTAATTCCCCCGCACCAACTAACTCTTCTACTTCAACAATCGTTATTTTTCCTGCTGTCGCCACAGTTGGATTAAAGTTACGAGCTGTTTTTCTAAAGACTAAGTTGCCAAATGGATCTGCTTTCCATGCTTTTACAAAAGCGAAATCCGCTACAATGCCTCTTTCTAAAATATATGTTTTCCCATCAAATTCTTTATGTTCTTTCCCTTTAGCAACCTCTGTGCCTACACCAGTTGCTGTGTAAAATCCTGGAATTCCAGCGCCACCAGCTCTTAACCTTTCAGCTAATGTACCTTGAGGAACGAGTTCAACTTCAAGCTCACCGCTTAAAAATTGTTTTTCAAATGTTTTATTTTCTCCTACATAAGAGGCGACCATTTTTTTGATTTGTTTATTTTGTAGAAGTAAGCCTAATCCCCAGTCATCCACACCACAGTTATTACTGTATACCGTTAGTTCCTTCGTTCCTTTTTCTTGCAGGGCTATAATTAGTTTCTCTGGAATTCCACATAAACCAAAACCACCTACTGCTATAGAAGCACCGTCCTGAACTTGTTCTAACACTTCATCTAAAGATGTAATTATTTTACTCATGGTATGACTCTCCTTCCATCTTCCTTATAAACTATTAGTTTAAATAAATAGTGAAATAGCAAAAGCTAATGCAAATACAGTAATCGTTTTTAATATTGTCAACACAAAGATATCTCCATATGATTGTCTATGTGTTAAACCTGTAATCGCTAATAATGTAATAACAGCACCGTTATGAGGAAGGGTATCCATTCCACCAGAAGCCATAGAAGCAATTCGATGAAGTAATTCTGGCGAGATACCTAATGTTTGTGCCATCTGTAAATATTGTGCACCCATTACCTCTAATGCGATTGATAACCCACCTGAGGCAGACCCAGTTACCCCTGAGAGTACGTTCACAGCAATTGCTTCAGAGACTAACGGATTATTGCTTGCATTAAACACCCAGTCTTGAATCGCTGTAAAACCCGGTAGCGTTTTCACAACATTACCGAAGCCAACTTCAGAAGCAGTATTAAAAATTGCTAGCAATGAACCCATAGCGGCTGTCGTTAACCCTGCTGCCAAACCTGTTTTAATTTTTCTCACATTCGTGAGCATTGCGACAATTATTCCGATCGTTAATGCTGCAACGAGTGCCCATGTTGAAGTGACTGTACTTGGATCAGCAATATTGTATTGTTCAGAAAGCTGCGATGCATCATACCAGAATTTCGCAGACCAACTTGTGCGACTAAAAATAAAGTTTAATGCAATCACGACAACAAGTGGTAAGATTGCTAACCAAAAACTTGGTAACGTATTCGGGTCGACTTTTTCAGGCTCGTTTTTATGCCCTGTACCATAACCTTCGCCATTCGCAAGCGCTTTCCTTCTACGACGTTCTAACCAAATCATCCCGCCAGTGAAGATAATAATTGCTCCTATGATACCTACAAGAGGTGCGGCATAAGCATCTGTTCCAAAATAATTCGTTGGTATAATATTTTGAATTTGTGGCGTACCAGGTAGTGCGTCCATTGTATACGTGAATGCTCCTAATGCAATAGCGCCTGGAATTAACCGTTTAGGAATATCAGCTTCTTTGAAGATAGCTGCAGCAAACGGATAAACAGCAAATGCGACGACAAATAGGGAAACGCCTCCATATGTTAACGCAGAACATGCAAGTACAACAGCTAAAATAGCATGTTTTGACCCTAGTGAGGATACAATTGTCCTTGCAATGGCTGCTGCTGCTCCTGTCATTTCCATCACTTTTCCGAAAATCGCACCTAGTAAGAAGATTGGGAAAAATGATTTGATATAATTAGCTGCATTCGACATATACGTCTCTGTATAGCTTGGTAATAATAACCCGCCAGATATGACAACAGCTAATAACGTAACAATTGGGGCAATAATAATAACTGGATAACCACGATAAGCTAAGAAAATTAAAAGTCCTAATGCTAGTATAATAGCAAAAATCTCAATAAACAATGAAATCCCCCTTTATTTTCGCTAACAAATCAAACTGACTTCTCCCCAGAGTCGTCCGATTGTTGCTTTTCTCCCCCTTTGTAACTCCCTCTTACTTTCACCTGTAGAAAACGTTTTCATTTCCATATACATCTCCCCCAAAATTTCTCTTGGAGTCATACTGACAATAAACCGTCTGTCAAAACTATGCAATGAATGTGCCAACTTAAAAATTCCCTCTATTCTTATTCTTTTTTATATTCATTCTCATTTTTTCGCAAAAACCGTTCAGAAAAACTGTCACTTTTAAGACACTGCGGTTTTTCTGTATGGATTTACGCACACTTTAAGAATATCCACTCAGTTATTGTACGGATTACTTAACACATTTACGTAATATCGATTCATTTATCTTTTTCGTTTTTGTGAGATAGGGGGGGTACAGATAATGTGGATAAACGTTGATATCCACACTTCTCTTGGGATTTCTACTCTTTTTTGTGGACAAATCGTCATTTATTCCCCGCATTTCTTCTGGATTTTCCACTCTTTTGTGTGGGGAAACTCTAATTGCCACATTCCTTCGGGTTTTTCCAATCTTTTTGTGTGGATAATTAACAATCATCATCTTGTGTTTGACCGTTTGGGGTATCATACACAAAAAAAATCCTACCAAACACGATACAAGTATTTGGTAGGATCCCGTTCTAAACCTTACTTACTCTTCTAGCAAATGATATTTGTTCATTTTTTCATACAATGTCGTACGGCTAATGCCGAGACGTTTGGCTGCTTCTGTTTTCTTTCCACCAACTGCTGTTAGACATTGAAAAATGGTCTGTTTTTCTGTTTCTTCCATGACTTCTGCTAAGGTACGTGTAGGTACTACTGTTTCTTGTAATTTAATATTTGCTGACAAGTGCTTCGGTTCAATAAAACAATTAAGATCAACCATATTCATCGCGCGCTCGATTACATTTTCAAGTTCTCGAATATTGCCTGGCCAATGGTAGTTTTTCAAGATATGGAGCGCCTTTTCGTCAATCCCCTTGACTGGTTTTGCCATCATTGTTGCGTATTTTTCTGTAAAATAATGAGACAGTCGTGAAACATCTTCTTTTCTATCTTTCAAAGAAGGGATGGTTATTTCCATCACCTTTAGGCGATAGTAAAGATCCAATCGGAATTCTCCTTTATCAACCATATCCTCTAGATTACGGTTAGTTGCTGCAATAATACGAACATCAATGGCTTTACTATTAGTTGAACCGACTCGTTCCACTTCTTTTTCTTGTAACACGCGCAATAACTTCACTTGCATATGAATGGGCAGTTCACCTATTTCATCTAAAAAAATCGTGCCTCCATCTGCTGTTTCAAACTTTCCTGCTTTGCCGCCTTTTCTTGCACCTGTAAACGCTCCTTCTTCATAGCCAAATAGTTCGGATTCAATTAATTCAGCTGGGATAGCAGCACAATTTACTTTCACAAACAGCCCCATTCCCCTACTGCTTGCCTGATGAATCGCATGTGCAAATAACTCCTTGCCTGTCCCGCTCTCACCTAAGAGCAACACATTAGAGTCATTTTCGGCCACTTTGACTGCTTGGGCTTTTACTTGTTTAAAAGCAGGCGATTCACCAATTAAATGATGAAAAGAGTATGATGCTTTATTACTTTCTCTAAAATCACCTTTATATTTCTTCAACTCTTTTTCCAATGAGTGTAATCGTTTAAATAAGGCGGAAAACTGACCAACATTTTTAAATAGGAGCTTTCCAACCGCACCTACTACTTTTCCATTTTTAAAAATAGGCGAACGAGTAGCAATCATATAGCCGCCATTTACTTTCTGTAAGGAAGCTGCTTCTTGCTTACCAGTTTTTACAACGATATGCATTCTCGTATTTTCGATCACTTCTGTAACATGCTTACCTATTGAGCTTTTCTGATCGACCTTCAAAAACTCCGCATATGCTTGTGTCAACAGAACGACATAGCCTTTTGCATCGACAAGCACTAAGCCGTCATAAGCATATTCGAGAATGTCTTCTATTAACATCTCATTCTCTTGCTGTCCTTGGCCGGTAGGTAGCAAATCTGCAGTCGCTTCATTTGACAGTGCACAAAGATACATATAAGCAGCACCATTTATACCTTCTAACCGTTCACCCTTAATTAATAGCTCTTTTTTATTTATTTTCATCTTCACGATTGTACTGAGAAGGAAATCTTGTTGGAGAAGATGAGTCATTTCGTTTTCATCGCCATCCATCATCCACAACAATCTTTGATTACAAAACAGTATCTCCTTTTGATGATTAAGTATCATCACCCCTAACGGCAGCTCATCTATGATTTTGTTAAATAACTGTTCATTCCTGATGGCATGACTGTTTTGCATCTTAGATCTCTCCTTACACTCGACTTTTTACAATCTGATAATTTTCATTATTATATCATAGCCAGGCAAATGAATATTTTTAATCACATAAAAGGTGTAGAACTTTTTATCGTTCTACACCTACGCATTATTTTTTCATTTTTGCTAAGCGAATAAAGGAACGGTCTCTTTCTAATAGTTTATTAGAGACCATCTCTCCTTCATATTGGAAAATCCCTTCACCTGTCTTTACACCAAGCTTCTTCTCGGATACTAAGTCAGAGATGATTGCTGGCGCTTCCTTTGTGTCATTTAATTCTGGAGCAACGTTATTAAATACTCTTTCCCAAGTATCCAATCCCCCGAAGTCAGCAATTTCAATCGGCCCTGTAAATGCCCAGCGGAACCCTGGCCCTGCGGTAATAGCCGTATCTATATCTTCAGCTGTTGCCACACCTTCAGCCAATAATGAAAAAGCTTCTCTCATTAAGGCTGTTTGTAATCGATTAGCAATAAAGCCAGACTTTTCTTTTTGTAAAATAACAGGTGCTTTGCCGATTTCTTTCATGATGTTTCTCACTTCTTCAACAATTGAATCAGAAGTCTGTTCATGTTTAATAATTTCTACTAACGGAACTAAATGTGCTGGGTTAAAGAAATGCGTGATCACCATTTGATTAGCAAACGTGCACTTCTCCATTAATCTCGTAATTGGAAAAGTCGATGTATTTGAGGCAACGATCGCTGTTGGTTGCTTCAATTCTTCCAACTGTTTATATAAATCCCACTTCCATTCAATCACTTCTGGTATTGCTTCAATAATTAAATCTGCTTCCTGAACTGCTTGAGATAATTCAGTGACATATCCAATGGCATTCAAGCTTGTATCCGCTTCCTTTTCTGATAACACTTTCTCTTCAACAAGTAATGCTACATCTGCAGCTACTCTTTTTTCTGCTTTATGTAATAATTCATCGTTTAAATCATTCAGTATTACGTCGTAACCTTTAGTTGCAAACGATATCGCAATACCTGTCCCCATTACACCTGAACCAATCACAGTAATATTTCTTATCATCGTTGTAACCTCCTTTAACTTTTCAAAAATTAAAAATGCAATTACTGTGCCAAAAATAAAATAATTGCGAAAACCGTGAATCTATGTTACGATTTTTCCAGTTTTAACTCCCCAACTCCCTATTACTGACTTTACACATCTTCATACTGAAATAAGCCACTAGATTGATATGGAGGAATGTCAAAATGGTATCTAATAAAGTGGCAATTATAACAGGTTCAGCACGAGGCATTGGTTATGAGATTGGCAAAATTTTTGCCGAAAACGGAGCCAAGGTCGTTCTTTCCGATATTAATGAAGAGGAAGTCAAAAAATCTGCGCAATCCCTTCAAGAAAAAGGGCTAGAAGTGTTTGGCCTGAAAGCTGATGTAACAAAAGAGGAAGACATTATCAGCTTGATTGAAGAAACACAGAAAACACATGGAAGAATCGATATCTTTATTAATAATGCCGGTTTGCAACATGTGGCACCCATTGAAGATTTCCCTACTGAGAAATTTGAGCTGATGATTAAAATCATGCTTACAGCACCATTTATTTCACTCAAACACGTATTACCAATTATGAAAGAACAACAATTTGGTCGTATCTTAAATATTGCATCCATTAACGGATTAATTGGATTTGCCAACAAAGCAGCCTACAATAGTGCGAAACATGGTGTAATCGGCTTAACAAAAGTGGCCGCACTAGAGTCCGCAGCAGATGGCATTACAGTCAATGCCCTTTGCCCTGGTTATGTTGACACACCACTTGTGCAAAACCAATTACAAGACCTAGCATCAACAAGAAATGTGCCATTAGAAAATGTCCTTGAAGAAGTCATCTATCCACTCGTTCCACAAAAGCGCTTACTACAAGTAAAAGAAATTGCTGACTATGCCATGTTCCTAGCCAGTGATTTAGCTGGAGGCGTAACTGGCCAGGCGATTGTGATGGATGGTGGGTATACGGCGCAATAAGTGACAAAAAGAGAAAACTAGCATCAAACTAAAAGAAGTGCTGTTCCTTAACAGTACTTCTTTTGATTATATTTACATCATTTTGAGTACTTTTTGTAAGCAACTTACTATCACGGCGATAAATAATACTATCCCACTATTAACAAGCAACATATAGCCTATTTGCAGACCATAAAAAACGGTAAACGGATCGCGGATTATAGAGATAGCTATTAAACTCCCCATACCACCAAATACAGGGGCAAATGCTAGAATAATGAGTGCTCCCTTGTATACACTTCTTTTTTTAAAAACTACAAATGCCCCTGCTATATTGGCAATGGCAATAAAAACAATCATCAAAATTGAAAGAATCACCATTTATCCTCCTTAGTCAAATCGCTTATTTTAAATCCGCATTCGCTAAGAAAGTATCCACTTCCTCTGCAAACTGTTGCGGCATTTGTGTATTCAGTTCATGGCTACCATTATTTATGATTTGTAATTGCGCATGAGGAATCAATTCTGCCAATTCTTTTGCAGTAGGCATATTTATACGGTCTTTAGAACCAGCCAATACTAAGGTAGGAATATTGATTTGATGTAATGAATGAGATAAATCATAACTTTCCATTGATTGGTAAAGGGGAATGATGGTTGATTTTTCTATCCCTTGCTTCCTCCATACTTTTGCTGGTATGAGCTTAAATATATATTTTTGCAACTGAAATATGCTTTTAATCTTCCATCCATTTACTAAGGAGTATGGCGTTCCCGATAATACCATACCTTTTAAATGAGGGTTTGTGATAAGGGATTGTTGTAATGCAAAACATCCTCCTAATGATAGTCCAATGATGATAAACGGGCCATCTATTGTATGAAGCACATTAGTTAAAGATTTAGATAACTGATTGAAAGTAATAGTTTCAGATGTTTTCACTAATTCATCTATAGAGATGAGCCTAGCATCGTATCCGTCCCCCATAAACTTCTTAACCTTTATCCAGCTATCATTGGTCTGGCCTAATCCATGCAAAAAAACTAGTTTCATCCGTTTCTCACCACCGATTTTTAATTATGCCCTGTAGCTTAGTTACTTTGTTTAGTTGATTACCTCGAGCTAAATTTCACCAACTCTTTTTTCTTCTTATATACCGCGCATATCTCAGAGTTTTCATGCTCATTGTTACCGCTACAACGGAACGTCCCCATTGTCGATTCCTTGTTTCAACTTCTGCTGAAACTTTAGCATCATGATAAAAATCACTGATTACTTTCTCAATATATTCCTTCGTGTATCATTCCTTATAGGTCACCCGGTATCCATCCGAACACACCTTAATCATCCCATTAACATGGGTTGGATTAGCTTGAATGATTATCCACAAATATGTATACCTATCCCCACTCAAAAGAATCATAATTTTCAATAAATATTTTACCATAGAAATAAGGGACTGTAGGTAAAAGCTTTTTATGATCTACAAAAAAACCTATTGTCTAATTTTCTGACAATAGGTTCTTCTTCACTTATGATTCATAAATAACTTCTCCACATTTGCTTAAATCATAGCCGTATAGCTGTTCGATTTCCTTTTTATAACTTGGGGAATTAACCGTTTCTTTCAACAATTGTACAAGTTCTTGATTTTCTTTAAGAATGATAAGGTCATACTGCTCAGATATTAATGGAATAAAGTCAACATTGACCATTTTTGTTACATTTTCAATACCTATACCAATATCCGCCTGACCACTCGCGACAGCTGAAGCCACTGAGTAATGGCTTGTTAACACATGATCATACCCATTAAGCTTGCTCGCATTGAATCCATGAACTCTAAGTTGTTCATCCAATAACACTCTTGCGCCAGAGCCAACTTCCCTATTCATGATGGTAACATCCGCACGTCCAAGATCTGCCCATCCTTGAATATGCAGAGGGTTTCCTTTTTGTACGTAAATACCCGCCGTACGGTAAACAAGATTCAGCTGAATAAACGGTTGACTGACAAGAATTTTCTTCACATAAGATGTATTATATTCTCCTGTATCACCATCAAACAAATGACAACTAACGACATTACATTCTCCACGATACATCGAAAATAAACTATTCAAGCTACCACTATATAGCCTTAATGGCGGTTGTCCTTTTTCATTTTCTATATGCTTAGCTAGTATATCTAAAACAATATCTTGTCCACTTATAATCACATGACCATCATCAATTGAATGAACTTTCTCTTTTACTTCTTTCACAGCTTTATTCTTGGTGATACCCGTTTTGCTCTTGGATTTGTAACGCTCCAAGTCGACGGCATCAATTCTCATTTGCCTCCCTACACGATAAGCAGGAAGTTGATCCTTTTTAATAAGATCATATACTGTTAACTTTGAAACCTTTAATAATTGTGAAACTTCTTCTATTGTATAAGATGCATCGTTCGTCAAAAGTATCACCTCCAGGATATTTCAAAAAGGATTCGTTTTTTGTTTATGTTTTTATTATAATTAACAATAACTAATTATAACTAATTAAAAGGTGAGCAAAATGACACAATTAATCTTTGAACATATTTCTAAATCTTATCATTCAGGTGAACCGGTCATAAAAGATTTCCACTTTGAAACAAAAGAACAAGAGTTTATTGTCTTTGTTGGTCCATCTGGTTGTGGAAAATCAACGATCCTAAAAATGATAGCCGGCTTAGAAAACATCACTTCTGGAAGATTAATAATTGATGGGAAAGAAATGAATAACGTCCCTACTAGAGAACGTAATCTATCAATGGTCTTTCAAAATTATGCATTATATCCTCATATGACAGTATATCAAAATATCGCTTTCGGTTTAAAGATGAGGAAAGAAAAGAAAACTGATATTAAGAAAAAAGTGTTGAAAGCTGCAGAGATTACTGGCTTAACAGGTTTATTAACAAGAAAACCGACAGATCTATCGGGCGGACAAAGGCAGCGGGTAGCCCTTGCTAGGGCAATCGTTTGCGATAATCCCGTTTTTCTAATGGATGAACCACTTTCTAACCTGGATGCCAAGCTGCGTACACAAATGCGCAGAGAAATTACACTTTTGCATAAAAGGCTAGCAACTACGACCATTTACGTCACACATGATCAAACAGAAGCAATGACAATGGCTGATCGTATTATCGTACTAAAAGATGGAAGTATTCAACAAGTGGGTACACCACATGAAATTTATGAAACGCCTGCTAATCTCTTTGTCGCCAGCTTTATTGGATCACCAGGTATCAATGTTTTAGAAGGAAAGGTCGAATCCAATGGCATTACAATTGATGGAATTCCGACTATTTTCTCACGTGAAAACTTAAGAACAACTAGGGAGGCACTAGTCGGCATTCGTCCAGAGCATTTAATCATAGATGAATATAATCCACTCTTGACCGCCACCGTTGAAGACTTAGAAACTCTTGGTGCAGATACTATAATTTATGCAAAACACAACCGCATTCATTTAACGATAAAAGCACCTGGGTTATTATCCTTCAGTAAAGGTGACCCATTACCTTTATCACTCACTGGTGAACATCTCCTCCTATTTGATAAAGAGTCAAAAAAAGTGATCCTTTAGTATAAAAAGTATTTTATTTCATAACTAGTTATAATAAGATATAAAAAGATATAATTAATTAGAAGAAAGATGGAGATGATTCAACTTGTTAAAACATTTAAAGCTGATTTGTTTATTGCTCTTAGTTACTTTATTTACCGTAGCGTGTTCTTCAAATGAAGGAGAAACTGCCCTAAAAGAAACGAATAATAAAGAAAAAGAACCGGTAGAATTAACCATTTCTGCTGCTGCTAGTTTGCAAGATGCCATGTCAGAAATAGATGAAATGTACGCAGAACAACACCCTGAGACAAAACTCACATTCAATTTCGGTGGATCAGGTTCTCTCCAACAGCAAATATCCCAGGGGGCACCCGTTGACCTCTTCTTCTCAGCTGCAGAAGATAAATTCGATATTTTAGTAGAAGAAGGAAATATTGCAAAAGAAGATGGTGTTGATTTATTAGGGAATAGCTTAGTGTTAATCACTCCAGCCGATGAAGAAAATCTAACAGGTTTTACAGATTTAACAAAAAAGGAAGTTGAACAAATTTCACTTGGCACACCTGAATCTGTTCCTGCTGGTGCTTACGGTGTCGAATCACTTGAAAATATGGGCTTATGGAACGAACTAGAAGCTAAAACGGTTTACGCAAAAGATGTAAGACAAGTTCTTTCTTATGTGGAAACCGGTAACGTAAATGCAGGTATTGTTTATAAAACAGATGCACTCGCTTCTGATAAGGTTGAAATTATTGATACAGCAGGTGCTGATACACATACACCAATTATTTACCCTGTTGGTATCGTAAAAGACACGAAAAATTACGATGCAGCGAAAGAATTCTATACCTTCTTACAATCTGATGAAGCATTAAAGGTCTTTGAGGAATATGGATTCACTGCTCAATAATATAACCAGTTCAACCTTTCTAAGTCCCATATGGATTTCATTAAAAATTGCCATTCTCGCTGGAATAATCGTCGTTATAATTGGAACAATTGCTGGCTATTTTCTAGCAAGGAGGTCTTTTAAAGGTAAAGCAGTCGTCGAAACGATTTTAATGTTGCCAATGGTACTGCCACCGACTGTCGTTGGCTTCTTATTAATTGTCATCTTTGGTAAAAATAGTTGGGCTGGTCAAGCCATAACTTGGCTATTCGACAGACCTATTATTTTCACTTGGTGGGCTGCAGTCCTTGCCGCCATCGTTGTCTCTTTCCCTTTAATGTATCAATCAGCTAAATCTGGCTTTCTCAGTATTGATCGTGATATCGAGGATGCAGCACGTGTGGATGGTGCAAATGATTGGAAAGTATTTTGGCTAATATCTGTTCCATTAGCTTCTAAGGCGCTCATTTCTGGCGCTATTTTAAGCTTTGCCAGAGCACTAGGCGAATTTGGCGCAACATTGATGTTTGCAGGTAATATTCCTGGTGAAACACAAACGATCCCTATTGCTATCTATCTAGCCATCGATTCCGGACAAATGACCATGGCTTGGCTATGGGTAGGGGCTATGATTATTATTTCATTTATCATCCTTTTAACGATTAGAGTAAAGGAATAAAAAAATCGTAGAGATATCCACACACTCTGCGATTTTTTGTTAAATCCATTGGCCTATTTATCTTATAATGAAAAAGTAGGAAGTTTCTCTTGCAGAAAAGGGAAAAAAGCGTTATCCTTTAATGAGAATGATAATCAATTGCGGAATTTAGGAGGGATCAAGATGGAACAGCATGAGTTATTTGATGTGACGGTTATTGGTGGAGGTCCAGCAGGCTTGTATTCTACTTTTTATAGTGGGTTACGTTCCATGAAGACCAAGATTATTGAATTTCAACCACAGCTTGGCGGGAAAATCCATGTGTACCCAGAGAAGATGATTTGGGACGTAGGTGGCCTAGCTCCTGTACCTGGTGAGAAACTAATCGAACAACTCGTTACTCAAGGCTTAACATTTGATCCCACTGTTGTATTAAATGAAAAAATTGTAAAAATCGACCAAGATGACAACCGTATCTTTCATCTACATACCGCATCAGGACAAATACATTATTCCAAAACGGTCATTGTCGCTGTAGGTGGGGGTATTTTAAAACCACAGAAGCTTCAAATCGAAGGTGCAGAAAAATATGAAGTATCAAATCTTCACTATACAGTTAAATCCATTCAAAGCTTCCGTGATAAAACGGTTGTGATATCAGGTGGAGGAAACTCAGCTGTCGATTGGGCAAATGAACTTGTTCCTTATGCAAAAAAAGTTTATTTGACTTACCGTAAAGGTGAACTCAGCGGACATGAGGCACAAGTAGAACAACTTAAGAATAGCTCAGCTGAGGTCATTTTCCACTCTTCTATTACTAAGCTTGTTGCTGGTGATGGACAGGACCGTATTGAGTATGTGGAGTTAACTAATCATGAGTCGGGTGAGGTATCAACCCTTGCGATAGATGATGTAATTATCAACCATGGATACGAAAGAGACTCAGCACTCCTCAATAATTGTGATATGCAAATTGACATGATTGATGATTTTTATATTGCAGGTAGTAGCAGAAGTGAATCATCTATCCCTGGGTTATATGCTGCAGGAGATATTCTGAAGCATGATGGTAAAGTTCACCTCATTGCCGGCGCCTTCCAAGACGCTGCCAATGCTGTTAACCATGCGAAGACATACATCGATCCAGAAGCCAATGGATTCGGAATGGTTTCTTCACATAACGAATTGTTTAGTGAGCGGAATAAAGAATTGAAGAAGAAAATCTATAAATAATTTCACGTTATAAATAGATCCTATATGGAGAAAGTGTAAAATATTCGCTTTCATTAATGGTCAAAAGTATCGATACTTTTGACCATTTTCTAAATAGGCATGGCAATTAGACAAATTGATTTATAAACTACATTCTTTAATCTCAGTTCACATCCCCAAGATATACGGGAGAGTGATCATCGAGTAGGTATTTTGTTAGCTCTAGTGGATAGATCCGAAGTGCCTCAAGGCTTTTTATTGGTATCCATTCTATCCCCACTTGGTGATCATCTGCCAGTATGGCATCATTCTGGTCTACCAGATGACAGGTGAAGAAGAATTCAACTTGATGTACATTCTTATGTTGCGATGTAAATTCATGATTTCCCCCTATATATTCGCGAATATAACGAAGGTTTCCTACTTTTATAATAGCTCCAGTTTCTTCTAAACACTCTCTTTTCACTGTTTCTTCAAGGGTTTCCCCGTGATTTTGTCCTCCTCCAGGAAAAACATAAAAAATACCCAATTCATCCATACATTTAACTAATAACAAGCGCTCATCTTCTATCATGATCGCTCTACTCGCATTTCTTATTTCCATCTTACCCACCTTTTCTCCTATTAGCACAGTGTAAATGCACAATAATACTGAAAAAACTCATTTTTTATGGTACTATATAACCAGTTAATTATACCCATAAAATACAAGGAGCCTCTATGTCTAAACAATTAGGATTCAACTTAAAAGTAGAAAGATTAAAGAAGCATATGACGCAAAAGGAATTAAGTGAGCACATCGGCATTAGTGCCCGTACGATTTCACGGTATGAATTGAATCAAGCAAATCCAAAGGAAAAAACTTTAATGAAGTTTGCAGAATTTTTCGGAAAAACAATAGAGCAACTGAAATAATATACTCCTATTCAAGCAAAAAGGAGGCTTTACGCCTCCCACTACTCTTTCACTTTCATTAAGCGCATACTATTTAAGGCTACAATTAAAGTAGCACCAATATCTGCTACAATTGCAATCCATAAAGTTAACCAACTTGGGACAACAAGTAGTAGAGCAATGAGTTTAATCGTAAGTGAGAAGGTAATGTTTCCTTTTATAATTCTCATGGTTTTTCTACTTAACTTAATCGCAAATGGGAGCTTTGATAAATCGTCACCCATGAGAGCAATATCCGCCGTTTCTAAGGCAGCATCTGTACCTGCTCCTCCCATCGCAATTCCCACTTGTGCAGAAGCAAGAGCAGGGGCATCATTTACGCCATCACCGACCATTGCCACATGTCCTGACTCTTTTTGTAGTCTTTTTACCAGTGCCAATTTTTCTTCCGGTAATAATTCTGCATACACTTTCGATACCCCAGCTAATTCCCCGATTCTACTGGCTGCCTTATGATGGTCTCCTGTTAACATCACCGTTTGTTTCATCCCTAATTGGTGTAGCTTTTCTACTACTGCTTTGCTTATTTGACGGATTTCATCAGCAATGGCCATTGTCACGAGTATCTTTTTTTCCGTTCCGAAAACAATGACTGTTTTTCCTTCGCTTTGTTGTCTTCCAATCATTTCACCTATAGTCTCAGGCATTACTTGTAATTGTGTAAAAAGTTGTGGGTTTCCAATATAATATTTTTCTCCATTTATCTTTGCCTGGACCCCTTTACCTGTTAGTGAAGCAAAGTCTGTTACTTCAAAGTCTTTACCTTTTAACCCTTTTTCATCTGCTAAATGAATAACAGCAGAAGCTAATGGATGTTGGGAAAGTTTTTCAATACTAGCAATCATTCGTAGCCATTCATCACTTTCTTTCTCATCATCATGCACATTAAAATCAGTAACAACCGGTTCTCCTTTTGTTAACGTCCCTGTTTTATCAAAAGCTACTGTTTGTATATGCGACAACTCTTCTAAATAGATACCACCTTTAATGAGAACGCCGTGTCTAGCTGCATTACCGATTGCTGAAACGAGTGCAATTGGTGTCGAAATGACAAGAGCACAAGGACAACCTACAACCAAAACAGCTAATGCTTGGTAAACCCAAGATTCCCAGCTCCCATCTAAAAATAATGGCGGGATGATGGCAATGAGGACAGCTATTAACATAATAACTGGTGTGTAGTATCTCGCAAAACGATCGATGAAAGCTTGTGCAGGTGCTTTTTCACCCTGTGCTTCCTCTACTAAATGAATGATTTTGGCAATAGTCGTATCACCGACCAATTTCGTAATCTTCACTTCTAAATAACCGTCTTGATTCAATGTACCTGCAAATACCTCATCATCTATACCTTTTTCAACTGGAATGGACTCACCAGTAATCGATGCCTGATTGATGGATGATATACCTTTAACAATCAGGCCATCCATGGCAATTTTTTGTCCTGGTTTTACTAACATAATATCGCCAACTAGAATTTCTTCAACAGACACAACCTGCTCTATACCGCTCCTTCTAATTATTGCCTTCTTCGGAGCAATTCTCATGAGCGAGCGAATAGACTGTCTGGCTTTTTCCATCGAATAACGCTCAAGTTCTTCACTTATAGCAAACAAAATGACAACAACAGCTACTTCTCCCCACTCGCCAATGATTGCCCCGCCAATGACGGCTACAGTCATTAATGTTTTCATATCAAAGTCTAGCTTTATTAGATTCTTTACCCCTATTTTTAATAAATCTAAGCCACCAATAATTATTGAGAAAAGAAACATTGAAACCGTAAGATAATGGCTCTCTCCAAACCCAATCCAAGATAGATAGCCAAACAGAACAAACAAACTAGCAATAAGCACACGACTGTATTTTTTTATAAAAGAGGTTGGCTCCTTTTCATTTAATCCGACATAGGCATTCTCTTCGGCCACCTTTAGATTTTCAAAAGCGCCTGCTTGTTCTAACTCTGCAATCGATACCTCCCCCTGTACAGAGAGTTTACTTGCACCAAAATTCACATGGGCATCTTGTACACCAGACAAATTCTTTACATTTCTTTCAAACTTAGCAGCACAATTTGCACAGGAAAATCCTTGTACACGATAAGTCTTTTCATTTATTTTTTGTTCAGGAATGACTTTAAGTTTTTCAAACGCACCCGCTTTTTCAATGTCGCTAAGAGAGGCATCTCCTACAATTGAAAGTTTAGAAGCACCAAAATTCACATGCGCTTCTTTCACTCCAGGTATGTTTTGTACGTTTTTCTCAAATTTCCCCGCACAATGAGCGCATGAAAATCCTTCAATCCGATAGTTCTGTTTAGCTTCACCTTCACTCATTGATTTGGCCGCCCTTCTTGATGATGGATATAGGCAATCTGAATTAATTGTTTCACATGGAGATCATCTAAAGAATAATAAACAAGCTTTCCTTCTTTTCGAAATTTCGCTAACCCAATATTTTTTAATAATCTTAAATGATGGGAGGCTGTTGCCATTGAACAATCAATGATTGTTGCAACATCACATACACAAAGTTCTTCTTCTATTGTAAGAGCATAAGCAATTTTTATACGTGTAGCATCCGATAAAGCTTTAAAGATTAGCTCAAGGCCTGTTATATCGCTCATTTCTTGTTTGACTCGACTAACCTTCTCTTCATCATTACAAATAACTTCACAAACTTCAGCATCTAGCTTCACCTTGGCAACCAAAATAAAAGCACCTCATTCAAACGAATATTTGATTATAACTTCAGTCTATGTAATGGAAGTGGTTATTGTCAAAGGAAAATGAAGAATATTTGAAAAAATAATAGCACTTCCTTAATACTCCATACTAATTACCAAAAATAGGTTTAAACGCTGGAGAAAAGAGGAATACAGATAAAAATATTTAATTATACAATAGACACACATTTGTGAAGAAAACACTTCAGATCTAAACGTTGGGAGGGAAGAGAAAAATGGCGTATGTAATTACATCTCCTTGTATTGATGAACAAGCTGCTGATTGCCTTGACTCATGCCCAGTCGATTGCATTGAAAAAGGGGAAGATCAATATTTGATTGATCCTTCAATTTGTATTGATTGCGGAGCATGTGAAGCTGTTTGTCCAGTAGATGCTATCTTCTATGAAGAAGATGTACCTGATGAGGAAGAGTCTTTTATTGCGAAGGCCAAAGCCTATTTTGATGCCTAATGAAAATGTGAACGGAGTGTACAAACAATGGCACTCCGTTCACATTTTTGTATTTAAACTATAGCTGGTGGTAAGCCGTTGCTTTGGTAGAACAGGTTTCTTTTTTTGCGAAGCACTTGACTCCTTTTTATTCTTTTCCTAAAAGTGGCGAGTTTCTTTGTTCCTTAGTAGACCTGATCTAATTAGTTTCAATTCGGGGCAGACTGCTAACTCTTTACTTATTCTGTCTCGTTTAACATTGCTTCGAAGGAAACTTCTTTTATTCTTGTTCCTCTTCTGAATCGTTTAAGTCAGCACAGTAACACCCTCTACCAATTAGATAGAGGGTGTAAGACTTTATTTTAGATTTCTCTTTAGAAACGCTTTTGTTCTCTCATGTTGAGGTGAAATGAATAATTGATCTGGCTTACCTTCTTCAACGACTTCACCTTGATCCATAAATATGCTTTTTGTTGAGACTTCTTTGGCGAAGCCCATTTCATGGGTAACGACGATCATCGTCATTTTTTCTTTCGCTAAATCCTTCATTACTTGCAATACTTCAACGGTTAGCTCAGGGTCCAATGCCGAGGTTGGTTCATCGAACAATAGAATTTCTGGTTCCATCATTAAAGCTCTTGCAATGGCCACCCGTTGCTTTTGCCCACCGGATAAATTACCAGGAAAGGCATCCATCCATTCGCTTAATCCTACCTTAGCTAATAAAGTCTCGCTTCGTTGTCTGATTTCCGCTTTTGTCCCCATTTTGGCCATTTTCGGTGCGATTTCTAAGTTCTCTCGGACGGATAAATGTGGGAATAAATTAAAATGTTGAAACACCATACCCATTTTTGCGATCATATTTTTCACATTTTGAGGTTTAGCATACTTTCCATCTTCGACTAATGCCTCCCCATCAATCATGATAGAACCGCTGTTGATTTCTTCTAATTTAATCATACTGCGAAGTAGCGTACTTTTTCCTGAACCTGAAGGACCGATAATTGACACAACTTCATTTTTCTTAATATTAAGGTTGATTCCTTTTAATACTTCTGTTTTACCGAATGACTTTTTTAAATCAACCACAGAAATAACTGTCATACTAAGCGCTCCTTCCTATGCGTATCTAAATCTTCTTTCAATCCATTTAAAAATAAACGAGAGTACAAGTGTCATCAATAGATAAATGATGCCCGCTAAGAAGAATGGCATGATAGTAAAATCACGATTGACTGCCGTTTGAGCAAAGTGTAAAAGTTCCGGAACAGCGACTGCATATAATAACGCTGTATCCTTTACTAACGTAATTGATTCATTCGCAATCGCTGGTAATGCTACTCGGATCATTTGAGGAATGATGATACGTGTCATTGTTTGCCAACGATTTAACCCTAGTACATGCGCAGCTTCATATTGACCCTTATCTACTGAAATTAGGCCCCCGCGAAATATCTCAGCAAAATAAGCGGCATAATTCAAGATGAACCCTAAAGATGCGGCAACAAACCGATCAAGGACTAAATATTCACCTACGACTGGAAGCATTGGTAACCCGAAACAAATAAATAATAATTGTAGTAGTAATGGTGTTCCCCGCATCACATAAATATACGTATGGGCAAACCAAGTTAAAGGCTTTATCTTACTACGAGCTGCTAGTGTTAATAAAAATCCAAGTGGAATTGAGGCAATAATGGCAATGATAAAGAGTAACACTGTAATTTGCGCGCCTTCTAGCATAGGTTTAAGTAACGTCATAATATAATCAAGTGACATCGTTCATCCTCCAAAAACAAAACAGGGTTTCCTCCAATTAGGAAAACCTGCTGTTATTCATTTACTTCAATAATAAATCTTCACCAAACCATTTCTCGGAAATATCTGCCGCCGTACCATCAGCAATCAATTCATCTAATCCTGTTTGTAAATCTGCTAACAATTCATCGTTTCCTTTTTTCACACCAATACCATACTCTTCTGGTGCCAGTGATTCCTCAAGAACTTTAAAGTTTTCATTTTCTTTTGTCATATAATAATCAATGACAATTTCATCAATGACTACTGCATCAACTCGGCCATTTCTCAAATCCGCTAATGCTAGTACATTATCAGAGAACTCTGTAACCTCTTTTACTTTTTCACTAATTTCATTTCCACTTAAGGCATCAGCAGCCGATGATAATGATTGTAAGCCTACTACTTTTCCTTCTAAATCATTAATCGTTTGAATATTAGAATCTGCCTGTGTCACAACCACTTGTGCATTACTTAAATATGGCTTAGTAAATAAGACCTTCTCTTTTCTTTCATCTGTAATCGTATAACCATTCCATATGAGATCGATACGACCACTACTTAATTCAGACTCCTTTGTTTTCCAATCAATCGGTTGAAAGACAGGTGTTGCACCCATTTTTTCTACTGCCGCTTTTGCTAAATCAATGTCAAAACCGACAATCTCATTATTTTCATCTCTGAACCCCATTGGTGCAAACTTATCATCTATTCCGATAACGATTTCCTTTCCTTCTTCTGAACCTTTTTCCTCACTAGATGTTGTTGAGCCGCAAGCAGCTAAAAACCCGACTACTAAAAGTGATAAAACAAAAAGCGTTAATTTTTTCCCCATGATTAAGCCCCCATTTATAATATATAAAATACTTTAGTATACTAATATATTAGAGTGATAAAATAAATCTACCATATGAGTCAAATCTATGTCAATCATTATTTTAATATATGCAAATCGAATGTATATTCTGATTTTTCATAGTTACTTTAATGTAACTATGTGTAACGAAAGTGCGTTCTTCACATTTGTTGTTTAACCATTTACGATAAGAATAGATGACAAAGAAGGAGTGATACTGAATGGGTAAAAAAATTGCCGCACTTGTAACAGATATGGTGGAAGAAATTGAATTCACTGATCCGGCTGAGAAAATGAGAAAAGCTGGCCACACGGTGTCCATTGTAAATGCTGAAGCAGGAAAAGAAATCAGAGGAAAAAATGGCCAAAATTTCACTGTAGATAAAGGGCTTGATGAAGTTAGTCCAGAAGACTTTGACGCTTTGCTTATTCCTGGAGGGTTTTCTCCGGATTTATTAAGAATTAATCCTGACCACGCCAGATTTGCGAAACATTTTATCGCAGAAGGCAAACCGGTATTCGCTATTTGTCATGGACCTCAATTTTTAATTGATACAGATTTATTAGAAGGAAAAAGGGTGACGAGCTTCATTTCTGTACGTAAAGACTTAATCAATGCTGGGGCTCAATTTGTCAATGAAGAAGTAGTTGTTGATCAGCAACTTGTAACAAGTCGTACACCAGATGACTTACCTGCTTTTAATCGTGAAGCATTAAAATTATTAAATAACTAATAAGGTTAAAGCTTAACAAACATTAAAAACCAGCTTAGGATTACTTCTCCTCAAAGCTGGTTTTTAATATGCCTTCTTCTTGTAGCTGTTGGATGCGGTTCGTACCCCATTCATACATCATTTCAATAATAGGTAATAGTGAATAACCTAATTCCGTCATAGAATACTCCACTTTCGGCGGCATCTCTGGATACACTTTTCTACTGATCATCCCATCTTCTACTAACTCTTTTAATTGATTAGATAGTGTTTTATGTGATACACCATCAAAAAGCTTTTGTAGACCATTAAAACGGTAAGGACCTTCTATACCTAAATGCCAAAGGATCACAACTTTGTACTTGCCACTTATCACTGATAAAGTGAACTCCTTCGCACAGTGGTAATAACCACTTTCTAGCTTGTCTTTTATATCTTCCCGAAGAGACTCACACATGAATATCCACCTCTCTCGCAACTATCCATCCTTTAAGAGTTTATTTTAACATATCAACCCCCGTGTATATCTAATGGTATTTCTATCACATCATCCACAGATTCCAAATAATTTTTTTCACTTATTAAAGCTACTCATATTGCTGAAATTTGCCAACTAATTTTTATTGCTTTTACTTAACCCCTCTGATAAGATAACTTACGAACGTTCGTTAATCAGAGGTGAGTGAAATGAAAAGTGATGATATAAAGGAAGCAGCTTTGAAATATTTTACGATTCATGGATATGAAGGTGCTTCCCTTTCCCAAATAGCAGAAGAAGTCGGCATGAAGAAACAGTCATTATATGCGCATTTTCGCGGTAAAGATGATTTATTTCTTCAAGTGTTACATGATGCCAAAGAAACTGAACTACTAAGCAAATTACAATATTTTAGTAACCTACGAAGCTCGC
The DNA here is from genome assembly GCF_020171845.1 of Cytobacillus kochii. GTDB lineage: Bacteria > Bacillota > Bacilli > Bacillales > Cytobacillaceae > Cytobacillus > Cytobacillus kochii. Next base: position 48,011 of record NZ_JAIVAM010000007.1, read on the forward strand.
AACCAGAAGAAGATTTATATGGATTTTTACAACTAATTGTAGATCTCTTTCAACAAAATGAGCAACTGAAGTTCTGGCTAAGAATGTCATTCTTCCCACCAGCTCATCTACAAAAAGAGGTTGACCTTGAAGTCATTGATATAGAAGAAAAAACACAAGCCTTATTACAGGAGAAATTTCGGAAATGGATAAATGAAGGGCTATTGCATGCAGAACACCCACGCATACCTACACTCGCATTCTTTGGTGTTGTCGATAGCATCATGCTTGAGCTTGTCTATATGAGTGATACAAAACGATTACAAGAAAAACTAGAAGCCTCATGGAAAGTATTCTGGAGAGGCATCTCGATACGTTGAGAAAAAAAGAGGTGTTTCAAATGGAACAAAAACCGTTAAAAGAACAAAAAGCTGTCTTACTTATTTTATTAAGTAATATTTTCATTGCCTTTTTAGGCATCGGACTTATTATTCCAGTCATGCCTTCATTTATGAATATTATGCATTTATCTGGAAGTACAATGGGCTATTTAGTCGCTGTCTTTGCTTTCGCTCAATTGATTACTTCCCCATTTGCAGGTAGATTCGTTGACCGATTTGGCCGAAAAAAAATCATTACCATCGGGTTATTTCTATTCGCTATCAGTGAATTGGTTTTTGGATTAGGTACTCATATTTCTGCTTTATATCTATCAAGAATTTTGGGTGGAATCAGTGCAGCTTTTATTATGCCTGGGGTAACAGCCTATGTAGCCGACATCACTACATTAAAAGAACGACCAAAGGCAATGGGTTACGTGTCAGCAGCTATTAGCACTGGATTCATCATTGGGCCAGGAATCGGTGGCTTTATCGCCGAGTATGGTATTCGCCTGCCTTTCTTCTTTGCAGCCGGTATTGCCTTCTTTGCCTGTATTTTATCTATCTTTATATTAAAAGAACCACTAACAAAAGAGCAGATGAAAGAGCTTTCTGAAAATGCAACGAAAAGCAGTTTTATCGCAGATTTTAAACGCTCGTTCAATCCGTTATACTTTATTGCGTTTATCATCGTCTTTATCCTAGCGTTCGGTCTATCTGCCTATGAGACAGTATTTAGCTTATTCTCAGACCATAAATTTGGCTTTACACCGCAAGATATTGCGATCATTATAACTATCAGCTCGATATTCGGCGTCATCGTCCAAATTTTCTTATTCGGAAAAATGGTCGAGAAACTCGGAGAGAAAAAAGTGATCCAGGCCTGTTTAATCATGGGTGTTGTCTTAGCATTTGCCTCAACAGTCATATCGGGATTTTGGATGGTACTATTAGTGACGGCCTTCATCTTCTTAGCATTTGATTTACTACGTCCGGCACTTACCACTTTCCTTTCCCGATCAGCGGGGAAAGAACAAGGCTTTGTCGCTGGAATGAACTCAACTTACACAAGTCTCGGTAACATTGCCGGACCAGCAGTTGCAGGCATTCTATTCGATGTAAATATCCATTATCCTTACCTATTTGCAGGTGTAGTCATGCTTCTGGGCTTAGGGATAACATATATATGGCGTGAGAAGGAGTTTGTTGAAAGCACGGCAGAATAATTGAAAGAGTCATTATGTGTCACCGTCAAGGAACACATATGACTCTTTTTCTATATAACAAAAAAGGGCGAATTCCTTATTTCTTTCTTCACCTTGGATGAATATGATGCCTCTAATGAGTCTACTATCAGGGGCGGGTATAATGGGAACATTCTTTTACACGATGAGCACGTTTGATAAACAACTGGGGGAGTTCCTTACTTCTTATGGATTATATATATATGTACTGTTATTTTTGCTTGTTTATTTAAAAACTGCCTTCGTGGTACTTACATTTATTCCAGGGGACTCACTTGTATTTGCTAGTGGCGCTCTTGCAGCAGTGGGTAGCTTGAATATCGAAACACTAGCCATTGCCTTCTTTCTTGCTACCATCTGTGGAGATAACCAAAACTTCTCTATTGGAAGATTAATCAAAGGCTGGAATAGTAAAAGATTAAAGCCAATTTTATTAAAAGAAACACAACTCCAACGGGCTGAGCAATTTATGGCCCGTTACGGTAAAATATCTATTATCATCGCTAGGTTTATTCCACTTATGCGTACAACTGTCCCGCTAGCAAGTGCAATAATGAATTATTCCTATCGATCTTTCTTTAGACATAATGCCCTTGGCGGATTCCTCTGGGTGTTTTTTTGGTTATTAGCAGGACTTTTATTGGGGCAAATGCCCATTGTAGAACAACATCTTGTTGCCTCACTTTTGGTACTTTCGCTTATTCCTTTTAGTATTCCGGTTGTTTTTTTCCTCATGAAAAGAAAAATTAACAAGAAGTAAATTTAAGCATTGTACATGGTAGTAACCCAACCTTATTAATAATTTCATTTATTACTATTTAAAGGATGACTATTTCTTAACATCGTCCATAATCTTAGACAAAAAAACACTCCCATTAGGAAGTGCAACAATGCTAAATCTATCTATTTTTCTATCGTTTGTTTTTGAGAAACAGATGCGGGGGCTTCTTTTTCTTCCCCTTTAGGCATGAGAAAGATGAACAAAAGACTCAAAGTCGTAAAGATTGTCAGTAAAACTGCGGTTGATGATAATCCTTTCGCGCCATTTCCTCCAGCAGCAAAGATTGCGAAAGTAACTAAAGCAAACGATGCCCCTACACGAGAAGCGACATTTTCTATCGTTAAATAAGTAAAGGAGACCACACCAACCCTTGTAACAGGTGCCCGAGAGACAACGAGTGCTTTTACGATTGGTCCTACTGTCCCAATTGCAGAACCTATAAGACTCATAGAGATAAATAAATAGACAAAAGAGGTATCCTCATTAGCAAAAATCAACATGCTAACCCCACCATTCAGCAAGAAAATACTGCAGAGAATTAAATGCACTGGTTGGGTTTTACTCATTAAACGCCCACTAATGAGGTTGCATATAGCCATAGTTAGGAATAATGGAAATTGCAATAACCCTACCACCGTAGACGAATGGCCTTGAACACTTTGCACGAAGAACGTTAATAAATACATCACACTACTAAAAGACATGTACATGATAATAGCAATGATAGATGGAACCCAAAAATGACGTGTCTTTGCATAGTCAATATCCAGTAACGGTTGCTTAGTCCTCTTTTCAACGATAATTAAAAAGATGAATGAAACAACAGCAACTACTAATGCTGGTGACCACATCCATGATGTCACACCATACTGATTGATAAATGTTGGAATCGTAAGTAGACCTGCTAAAAGAAGAAAGACAAATATTACGCCTAACCAATCAATTGTGCTCTTCTTGCTTCTTTGTACAGAAGGTACGCCAAAAGTAAACAGCAGGAAAGCAATAATACCAAAGACTGAGCAGAGCCAAAAGATAGACGACCAACCGATGCGATCCACGAGAACCCCACTTAATATAGGACCAATGAGACCACCTACAACCGTATAAAATCCATACACACCCATCATTTTACCACGCATACTATCGGTATATACGGTACCAACAAAGTTCACGCCGGCAGGAATCACAGCCGCTCCGGCGAAGCCTTTTAAAAATAAACCGAACACCAACAACCAAAAAGATGGAGCAATGGCCACCATAATCGAACCGATTGTTAGTAATCCTGAACCGATCAATATGACTATTTTTTGGCCAAACGAATCAGACAACCAGCCCATCATCGGTTGAAAGCCTGTTAATCCTAAAGCAAACCCTAGCTGCATATAGACAGAATAGCCTGCAGTTAAATCGAAATGTTCGAGCATTTTTGGATAAGCTGGGATGTGTGTTGCCTCTGCAAACACGACAAGTAAAATGCCGATGCAAAGAATATGAAACGAACGATTAACAGACTTTTCCTCCACTCCATTCCCTCCTTAATTACCCGATATGGATCACGCACGCCTTTTCACGGGTGTTCTCTAATAAGGAATCTTTACCAAATCCACTCTCCTTAAATCCACCAAACGGTAATTCTGGTCCTACTCTTCGATACGTGTTGACCCAAACATTTCCACTATCAATTTTCTTCATCATACGATGGGCTCTCCCTAAATTGTTTGTCCATATGCCCGCTCCGAGGCCAAAGCTTGTATCATTGGCAAGACGCAGGGCATCTTCTTCATTATCGAATGGCAAGACGACCGCCACCGGACCAAAAACCTCTTCCTGACAGATTCGTAGAGAAGAATCCCTCACTAGTAGCAGCGTGGGTTCCACCCAGTATCCTTTTTGAAGATCTGCTTGATCGTCAAAGAAGCTCTCCCCACCGTAATTTCCTCCAAAGATGACTTCTCCCCCCTCCTGCTTTCCTAATTCAATAAAGTCGCAAACCTTTTTATATTGGACATTGTTCGCAATTGGTCCCATCGATGTCGCTAGATTCATAGGATCACCAAAATGAATTGACTCTTCAATGGACTTTTTCATTAAAGGAAGAAAATCGGGTAAGATGTCTTTTTGTACAAGAATGCGAGAGCCGCCGACACAAATTTGTCCAGCATTCCCCGTGAAAATACCATTTAATGTGACGCCTTTTGCCGCTTTCTTTACATCCGCATCAGCGAACACAATATTGGGGGATTTCCCTCCAAGTTCAAAAGTGACAGGCTTTGGCGATTGTGCCAGCTTCTTTGTAATCGCACGAGCAGTTTGACCTGATCCCGTTAACGTCACCCGATCAACATCTCTATGACCGACCAAGTACGAACCTGTAGAACCATCTCCTGAGATGACGTTTAATATTCCCGAAGGAAGAATTTGATTAAGCAGCTCTGTATATTTTAAGCTCGATACACTCGCATGCTCGGAAGGTTTGATAATCAGGGCATTGCCTGCTGCAAGGGCATACGCCGCTTTAATCGTAAAGGTAAATAATGGGGCATTCCATGGAAGAATACCAACAACAATGCCTAACGGTTCCCTAAGCGTGTACCCGATTGTTTCCTCATCAAGTTGGACCGTTTCACCTTTATTGGCATGTGACGCCGCTCCTGCTGCGTCTAACCAAATACTCACTAATGATGGAATGAGACCGTGCAATGTTTCCCGATAAACCCACCCATTATCCTTCGTTTCTAACATCGCTAACTCTTCGCCATACTTTTCAACCTGTAACGCAATTTCTCTTAAATATTTTGCACGTTCCATTGCTGATAATTGCGACCAAGCTGGGACGGCCTGTTTGGCATGCTTGATTGCTAAGTCAATATCTTCTTCTGTACTACAGGGGATTGTCGCCCATACCTTGCCATTTGCAGGGTTTATACTTGTTAATTGTTTTCCTTGAGTAGCTGGCAATTGCTTTCCATTGATTACATTTAAATAATGTTCGATTTCATTTATGGTCTGCATTACAATCACTCCCCTTTTTTCTTTTACCATCCTAAAGCTGCTGCTGCCTTTTCATAATAGCTCTCTCTACTACCTAGATAGTGTTCATAATAGCGCGCTCTTTTCACATATAAATGACAATCTAATTCTTCAGTAAATCCAATCCCGCCATGTATTTGTACATTGGCTGCTGCTGCTTTTTGCAGGGCGTTATGAATAAAAATACGCCCCGCAAATATGGATTCCTGACGATCTTCAGCTGCTGTATCGTAAGCCCAATTGGCATAATAGGATAGTGACCTTGACAGTTCTAAATCCACTTTCATATTGGCAATCGCATGTTTAATGGCTTGGAAACGGCCAATCGGTTGCCCGAATTGTTCCCGTATCTTTGCGTATTCTGCTGCCATATCCACAATCGCAGCCATACAACCCACCATAATGGCGCAAATTGATGCATTAAAAGATAGCAGTCCTTCTTCGAGAATGTTATCACCTTCGTTTAGCTCTCCTAGTAATTGCTCTTTATTAACGATTACATCTTCAAAGTGAATTTGCGATAGCTTCCGTGTTTCATCAATACTTTGCTGCTGTGTCACGTTTTTTATCATTGCCTTATCCACTAGAAAAAGTGAAATTCCCTCTTCATGGCTAGATGAAGTGGTTCGAATCGGAACGAGAAAAGTATCAGCTAGTTCGACATCTGCTACTAACGATTTCACGCCGTTAAGAACAAAATCATCACCTTTTTCTACCCCACTTACTTGGATCGACGACGCCTTGTAACTTCCTTTTGGCTCTATCCAAGCAACCGAAATCTGCAGGGAACCATCGGCAATTGCAGGTAGATACTTTTGCTTTTGTTTCTCTGTACCATATTTTTCGATAAGTGGTACAGCGAAACTATTCGTTTCCAAAAACAAACCCGGTAGGACACTTCTCCCCATCTCCTCAAGTGGTAATACCATGTCTAATAATCCTAAGCCCATTCCCGCATAGTCTTCTGAGACATTGATACTTGGATAGCCTAATTCAACTAATCCTTGAAATGCTTGATCAAATCTTTGTCTATCACCATTAATAAAAGCACGGGCAATATTGGTTGTACCTTGCTCGGTTAAATACTTCCTTACATAACTACCGAATAATTCCTGTTCTTTATTTAATGCGAAATCCATTCTTTTTCACCTCCAACATTGTTAGCGTCCTAGATCCTTAGGCAGTCCAAGTATTCTTTCTGCAATAGTATTTCTTTGTACCTCACTTGTTCCCCCGCCAATGGTCATACCAAAAGAATAAAGATACTTATTCTGCCAATACGAATCACCAATAGCCGCATCCTGCTTCCAAAGAATCCCGTGTGGACCTTGAATAGATAAGGATAAGGCAAAGAGTTCTTGTGTCGCCTCACTTACAATCAGTTTATCTAGAGAGCCCTCAGAGCCCGGTTGACCTTTTTTCAATGTTTTCGTTAAATTACGATAATAATTCAACAAAGATCCCCGAGATTTTGCATATAAATCAATTAATGCATTTCTTACACTTTCCTTTTTTATGACAGACTGCCCGTCCTCCGTCCATTCCTTAGCCATCGTTACTAAATCTTGAAATTGCTGCTCTAATGTAAACACTTGACCACCAATACCCGTACGTTCATGCATCAGTAATGCAATCATTACTTGCCATCCACGATCGATCTCACCAACAATATCACTATCATAAGCAATCGCATCATTTAAATAGACTTCATTAAATTCATGTTCCCCATCCATTTGGATAATGGGCCTAGTCTCTACACCTTCTTGATGCATATCCAAAAGGAAAACGGTAATACCATGATGTTTTTTCTCCCCTTTTGAAGTACGCGCTAATAGGAAACAGCGATCTGCTAAATGACCAAAACTCGTCCAAACCTTCTGCCCATTAATGACCCAACGATCGCCTTTTTTTACTGCGGTTGTCTGAATAGCTGTTAAGTCTGAGCCCGCATTTGGTTCAGAATACCCTTGGCACCAAATCTCTTCTCCAGAAATGATTTTAGTAATATAAGCTGACTTTTGTTCGCCACTTCCCATTTGCATAAGCAAAGGGGCAACCATATGGATGCCGACATAATTTACTAGAGGCGGTGCACTGACGCGAACCATTTCTTGTTGATAGATGATTTCTTCAATTAAACTAGCTTCTCTTCCCCCGTACGCTTTTGGCCAAGCAATCGCTCCCCAGCCACCTTCATAAAGCTTGCGCTGCCAATCTCTTAAAAAGCGAGAATACTCATTTATATCTTCTGGTAATTCTCTGTCTCCATGCAACCACCCTTGTGGCAGGTTTTCCTCTAACCATGTGCGTAATTCCTGTCTAAACTTTTCTTCTTTTTTTGAAAATGAAAAGTCCATCTCTTCTCTCCTCTCAACCTATTCCCATTGTGGTAGGGAACGCCCATCATTGATCTTCTGCCATGTCATTTCAACTTCCATCCCGATATGGATATCCTCTATCGCATGATTCAAAATGTTACCGATCATTTTCACTTCTGGATAGGTAGCCAATTCAATAACGGCAATGACAAGTGGCGTATCATTTTGAAATCCTGGCAGGAAAGGGCGGTGGGAAATGACGTAAGAATACACACGCCCTTTAATATCTGTCCCTAAGTTCTCCCATGTCAGATCACTGCTGCCACACTTTGCACATGCCGGTCCAGGTGGATGGGCAAACTGTTGGCATGTATGACATTTTTGCAAAAAAAGTTCATGGCGGTCAGCCGCATCCCAAAAGGGGGCATTATCTTCATTTTTTAACGGTATCGGTTTCTCATAGCTCATTCGTATTCCTCCTAATTCCTTAAAATCATCGCACCAGCAATATCTGGACCTGCCCATCCCGTACATAAACCAACTTCACAATCCTTCACTTGTCGGTCTGATCCCTCATAGTCGTGACGAATCTGTCGCACAATTTCAATCACATTATTCATTCCATGTGTGTATCCTTCTGAAAGCATGCCACCAGCTGTATTACTCGGCAGCTTCCCACCCATCTTGAGATGTCCATCGGCAACAAAGTCTCCCACTTCGCCTCTTTTCGCTATCTCATATGCCTCTAACTGCCGCAACACAACCCAACTATAGCAGTCATAAATAGAAGCGACATCGAGGTCCTTTGCGGTAACCCCTGCCTTCTTGTATACATCCTTAGCAACATAGTCTGAAGCGACTTCATCTACATTGGTCCAATAATGTGCGTGTGAAACACATTGTCTAGCGGCGATTCCCATAATATAAGCGGGCTGGTTCGGTAATTGTTCAGCTCGTTTGGCGGATGTAACAATGATTGCATTTGCTTCGTCTGACTCTAAGCAGAAATCATGCTTATTAAATGGGAAGCTTAAATCAGGCGTATCATGATAAGCTTCCATTGTTAATGGCTTTCCATAAAAGAAGGCTTTCGGATTTCTTTGTGCATGCTCATAAAAACTCACACAAACATGACCTAGATGCTCCTTCGTTAACCCTGTTTCATGCATATGACGTGTGGCAAATAAGCCAAACCATTGCCCAGGACTACCTGCTCCATATGGGATGAGAAAGCTACCGCCATCCATCGCATTTTGCAGCATGTTCACATCCCAGCCACCACCGCCCATTCTTACGCCTGATCTGCCATTCATAGATCGATAAATAAGGACGGTATTTACTTGACCTGTTTCAATCAGACCAATCGCGTCAGCAATTAACATTTCTGTACTGCTTCCGCCACCCATAATATCTTTTACATATTTCGGTCTCACGCCTAAATAGGTAGATAATTGATGTGCCGGACATGAATCGTTTTCACTGTAACTCATAAACCCATCAATCTCTTTTGTCTCAAGTCCAGCATCAGCAATAGCTGCTCGCGCTGCATCTAACGCCAAATGTAATGGGGTTGTACCCGACTTTTTTGAACGTTCGCTTTCTCCAACTCCGACGATTGCATATTTGTTTTTAATGTTTTCCATCGTCAACTCCCCCTTATTCAAAGAATTCCAACAATGCAGAACCTGATCCAACGATTTCTTTTATTGATTTTGCCGCTTGCAACTCAATTTCCACATATTTCTTTCCTTCGTCCTCGTATACGCGTTTTACAGTAGCTGCGCAAGTAATCTCATCCCCCGGTTTAGTCATCGCTCCAAAACGCATGTTAAACTTCGCTACTCTCGCAGTCACACCCGCTAATTGTTGGATATATTCTCCTAAGAATCCCATGACTAACATGCCATGTGCGATGGCTCCTGGTAATCCCATACTTCTAGCAAAAGCATCGTCTGTATGCAATAAGTTGTAATCTCCTGATGCTCCCGCGTATTTGACGAGTTGAACCTTCGATACCGCAGGCTTCACTAATGGTTTTAACTCTTGACCGTCTACCAAATCGGCAAATCTTAGCATTGTCATTCCTCCTCGTATCGTTATACTGCCTGGACCGGAGGCTGGGTATAAATGATATTCATGCGACTTGTAACCACTAAATCCCCCTCTGTGTCTCTCATTTCGGTATCCAGAATAATAAATTGCATCTTTCCTTTTTTTCCTTCTTTTTCATAAAGGTCTGCTACTTTTATTTGGCAAGTAAGAGACTCGCCTACTTTTAGTGGGCGATGATAAATAAAGGACTGCTCACCATGAAGCATTCTCTTTTCATCTAAATCTAGCTCTATTCCTTCACCCTCTACCCCTGCTACCACCGGAAAAGTAGGTGGCGCAATGAGCCCATTATAGGGACTCTGATTAGCATAAGTTGGTTCCGTATATAATGGATTGTCATCACCTATAGCTTGAGCAAATTGTTTAACATGTCTTTTATCCACTTCAAACATGAACGTTGGCCCAGTCTTACCGATAATTGTCTGATCGAGCATCGTTACCACTACCTCCTAACGAGCATATTTTCTGTTTGCGCAGCGCTTGTTACAATTAGTGCATCTACCGCTTTTGCACACTTTTCAGTCACAATAATTGGATTTAAATCTAGCTCTTCAATGTCATAATCTTGTACAAGTGATGATACACGCAGTAAGATGTCGACAATGGCCTCTACATCAAGCGCTTCTCCACCTCGTACACCATCGAAAATGGCTTTCCCTTTAATCTCATTTATCATTTCAAGTGCATCTTGTCTTGTGATCGGTGCAACCCGGAAAGCAATATCTTTGAACACTTCAACAAAAATGCCGCCTAAACCAAACATAATCACCGGTCCGAAGCTGGCATCTCGCGTCACACCAACGATTACTTCCGTCCCCTTTGCCACCATTTCCTGCACCATCACCCCATTAATGTGGGCATCAGGATGATATTTGTGAGCGGACAGAAGAATGTCATCGAATGCTTGCTTTACTTGCTCTGCATTTTGCAAGGAAAGACGTATACCACCTGCTTCTGTTTTATGCAAAATGTCTTTAGAATCAATTTTTAATACAACAGGGTAACCAATACAGTTCGCTTGCTGAACCGCTTCATCCACTTTAGTTGCTAAGCTCTTTTTTGTAGTGGGAATTTCGTAAGCCTGTAGCACCTTGCTTGCATCCCATTCGCTTAAAATTTGATTCTCTTGCAGTAAATACGCTACGTTCTCTTTCTTCTGAATAGATGCCCGTTCTCGAACACTCTCTTTTTGATATGCACGATATTTTTCGCTATATTCGACTAACTTTGCGAGCGCAGATATCGCTTGTAAGTTACCCGGTATCACTGGCACACCATGGTCGACCATATATTGTTGCCCTTTAGGTATACTCATTCCTTCTAACGGAAATGTACTTACTAACACAAATTTATTCGTGTTTTTACACATCTCAACAAATTCTTGTAATTCCTTCGTCTCTTCATCCCAAAATAAGGGGAACTCTGTAAGAATGATATTGTCTACATCCGGATCCTCCATTAAGGCTTTTAATGGCGCAGTAAATAGCTCTGGTGCCGATACAGAAGCCGCTGCAGTTAGATCAATTGGGTTGGCTGCACTAGCAAAGGAAGGAATCACTTGTTTGATTTTCCGTTGTGTTTCCTCATTTAATTTTGGAATCAACAAGCCATTAGCTTCACAACGATCGGCTTCGTTAATCCCTCTGCCACCCGAGCTTGTAATAATTACGGTATTTCTCCCTGTTGGCAGTTTGCCAGATAAGAATAATTTCGAGAATGAAATAATTTCATCATAATCATTGGCTCTAATCATGCCAGTTTGTTTAAAAAATGCGTCATAAATATCGTTCGAGCCGGCTAATGAACCCGTATGAGAAGCGGCTGCTCTTTTTCCTGCAGTTCCTCGCCCGGCCTTCATAACGATAATCGGTTTCCCTTTTTCAAGCGCCTCGTATGCCAATCCCCTTAATTTTTCAGGTTTTTTCGCACCTTCCAAATAACCGCTGATCACTTTCGTTTGCTTATCATGAACCATATACTCGACTACATCTTCAAAACTGGTATCCATTTCATTTCCAACACTCACAAAATAATTGAACGTTAATCCATGTTGGGCAGCAGCCATATACGTAAGCACACCAAAGGCGCCGCTTTGCGATACATAACCAACTGCGCGTTGTTCACTAAGAGGATAGCTCATAACAGCAGGAGAAAATGTACCGACTAGACCATTCAGCGTATTAACAAGGCCGACACAATTTGGACCAAGTAAACGGAGACCATGCTTTTTTGCATAATCCGCTATTTGTTTTTGTTGTTTTTCTCCCGACTCTCCAGTTTCAGAAAATCCTGAAGCAAAAATAATCGCTGCCTTCACTTTCTTTTCTACACATTGCTCTAGCCCTTGCTGAATCTGGTGAGCACTTAAACAAAAGATGACTAAATCAACTGCATGTGAAACCGCTTGTAAGGATGAGTAGCACTTCACTCCATGAATGGCATTTGAAGTAGGATGAATAGGAAAAATATCTCCTTGAAAGCCCCCATCTAATAATGCCTTCACCTGGATATTGCCAAGCTTCTTCGGGTTTTCTGATGCACCTAACACGGCTACTGATTGCGGATAAAAAAAAGAATGTAGCTCATCCTTTGCGGAAACGTTTTCATTTATCATTACATTCACCTCACTAAATAAAAATCAATTTCTTTCTATCGATAGCTTACAAAATGAACGCTAATGGATCAGGCGTAAAGAAAACATTAAACATTTAATTATTAGGTAGTTAAAAAAAGTAAATATCAACTAAACCTTTACTTACCGTAGGCAGAAACTTTCACAATTATTTTTTTACGTACTACATCATCTCGACTATGACACAAGATCACCTCGACAATGGCAAGGGATTACCACGAAAAAAAGACAATGATCACACAACTTGTGCTCATTGCCTCTTTTCCATTATCTCTATCCAGCGTAATAACTTACCTTCCACCCGTTTAGATGGGACTTTAATTCCTCGTTCTATCGTACTAATATAAGCTTGTGACACCTCAACTTCTTGCGCTAATTGTGATAACGACAAGCCATTTGTCACTCTTACTTCTCTTACACGTTTACCTAAAAGGACGTGATCTGTTAACGATTGATGGTCTTTCACTTTCACTTCAAAAGTCGTTTTCTTCAATTGAGCATACCTTTCAATAACTTCCTCAGGTGGCTGAATAATAATCTTTGCTTGCTTCCAAGTATTCCCCCAGCCTTTACTATCCACAATGGATTCTTCCCATGCTTCGTAATACCATGCAGAGAGTAAACCATCCTCTTGTAGCGTATCAAGCGCGCTCTCAAATCGTTCTCTTGTCCTTGAAGGCAATCTTATATTTAATGATTCACCTATCGCTGCGAGTAATGTTGAAATATAATGTGGTTTTAAATAATCGCCCTTCTTTGCCTGGACTCTCCAACGCCAATGCATATATCTCCCTAACCTCTTCTCCCAAGACCTTCTGTAAGGATCATACTGCAATATTTTAAGTGGTAGATGTATAACCTGCCTACCGGATCCATATAGAAATGGGGAAAATATAGGACCCAGTTTATATTTGTACACTTGCTGTGATTCATTTTGGTCATACACGTCAAAAGCATTACCCATTAACCTTTTCTCGACTGGTTTTCCTTTTTGATATACCACAGTCTCTATATCGATCCAAAGATTTTTTATGATTGTAAGCGATTTCATAATTCTTAGACGTTGACTCCGCTCATACCCTCCGCGTCTCCCTTCTCCACCGCGTTTAGGTAACAAGCCCCTCATCCGAAGCAGTTCATCCACCTCTATCGTAATAACATCTTCATGATGCTTGGCGATAGCAAGAAAGTTGGCACATAACATATCGAGTACATCAACATCCAAATCTGTTAACGTAAAGCGATCTACATTTTGATCTTCTACTATCTCGTTAATCATCAATAAGCCTTGCACATGACCTTTCTGGATTCTTCTACAATACCTTTCTTTCTCTTGATCCCAATGAAAAACTTGATATAGCGCCTCTCGTACTGCTTGATAAGGGGCATTATTCATTACACAAATATTCTCTCTCTGAGAAGGGACTAGAGATGAATTTCTCCAGTCTACTCCATGAGCGATAGCCTTTTCTAATTCCTGTACAGTGCATTTACTATATTTAAAAAGTTGATTGATCCATTTATCAGCATAATCATTTACGATTATCGTGAACATAGAAAGAAATTCTTTACTGTTCAGCAAATAATTAGACAGGTATTGATAGAAGAGCTGATTTAATTCAGCTTTCTTTAGTTGACTAAGGTGCTCCATCCCAAGTTCGTCAGCCATTACATCTAATACCCACTCTGCGATTCCCCGCTGAAACCACTGACAAAACTCTTCCCAAGCAGCTTCCTCATTTAAAAAGGTATCCGTTCTTAGCCTATTTTCAATTGCTGAAATGGCAAGTCCTCTTAGTTGATGATCTAAAAAAACCGTTGTAAATAGGGAGGAATAATTTTTGTTTTTCTCGATAAGAAAATGCACGATATGATCTGCCAATTGATGAATAAAGCGATCTCTTGCGATTTGTCTTAACGAATTAAAAACAGCCGGATTTTCTTGATATGCCTTTTCCCAAATCATAAAAGATTTGACACCTGAGATATAATAAATAGGTGCCTTCTCTTTTTCAATCGACTCTTGATTGGCAATTGCTTCTTTTTGCTGTTCATAAATACATAGAATTAAAAAATTATCAATTTCATTTGTCAATTGTCTAGCTTTGCCTTCATTACGCTTCCCATTCCTACGAACAACTTTTTTAGTCATAAACCGTCTATTCCCTCCTACCCTTATTTCATTGAGTGACTTAGACAATGTTGGTCGTTATTTATTACAAGTGTAGCATAACAAAAGTTTAATTAACTATATATTTTAACTATTCAGAATAAAAATACCCGCCATGGAGGTACTTCCATGACGGTGTATGACTACTTTTCACCAGCATCAGCAAACCGCTTCAACCGCTCGGCTATCTCATCTCTTACACGAGTAAACGTTTGCCACTTTTCCTCTTCCGTGCCAATTGCTTTGGCAGGATCATCAAATCCCCAATGTTCTCGTTTCACTTCTTTCGGTGTTATAGGACATTTATCAGCAGCATCGCCACATAAGGTGACAACCAAATCCGCTTGATTTAAGATGTCGGTATTTATCACATCCGATGTTTGCTGTGAAATATCTATCCCCGCTTCTTTCATCGCTTCTACAGCTTTTGGATTGAGTCCATGTGCCTCAATGCCTGCACTATAGACTTGCCAATCCCCATTTAAATAATGCTTTGCCCAACCTTCAGCCATCTGACTTCTGCAAGAATTCCCTGTGCAAAGAAAATAAATGATTTTTTTCGTCATATGAACACTCCTTTAATGAATAATTAATAACCATATATAAAGACCTAATAAGGTGATAAATAAGGTAGGAATCGTTAGGATGATACCTGTTTTAAAGTAAGTACCCCAAGAGATCTTCACCCCTTTACGTGATAACACATGTAACCATAATAACGTAGCAAGTGAACCAATTGGTGTGATTTTTGGTCCAAGGTCAGAACCGATGACATTGGCATAAATCAAAGCATCTTTCGTCATACCTGTTGCATTCGTATCTGCAATGGCTAACGCATCAATCATCACTGTCGGCATGTTATTCATGACCGAAGACAAAATGGCGGCAATAAAGCCCATGCCCATTGTTGCGGCAAACAATCCTTGATCAACGGTTAATTGAAGAACATCTGTTAACAAGCTCGTTAGCCCAACATTCCGCAAACCATACACAACAACATACATACCGACTGAGAAGAAAACAATATTCCACGGAGCCCCCTTCATAACGGTTTTCACATCAACTGCATCACTTCTTCTAGAGATCATAAGAAAAATAAAAGCAATGATACTAGCAATAATCGATACAGGCACACCAACAAACTCACTTGCAAAATAACCAACTAGTAATATCGCCAAAATCCACCATGAGTACTTGAATAATCGTGGATCCTTTATCGCTACACGCGGCTCCCGCAATTGCGTACCATCATAACGACCGGGTATGCTTTTTCTAAAAAACAAATAGAGAACCAAAATACTTGCCGCAACAGAAAATAAATTCGGCACAATCATGACAGTGAAAAATTTCACAAAGCCGATGCCAAAGAAATCGGCCGATACAATATTAACAAGATTACTAACCACAAGGGGTAATGACGCTGTATCAGCGATAAAACCACTTGCAATAATGAACGGAAAGACCATTTTCTCATTAAAATTCAAGTTCCTTACCATCGAAAGAACAATCGGTGTCAAAATCAAGGCAGCCCCATCATTCGCAAACAGGGCAGATACAATCGCTCCGAGCAAAATCACATAGACAAACATTTTTACACCATGCCCTTTTGCCGCTCTCGCCATATGCAAGGCAGACCATTCAAAGAAACCAATCTCATCTAAAATTAAAGAAATAATAATAATAGCGATAAATGTTAACGTTGCATTCCATACAATCGACGTTACATCCAAAACATCTTGGAAATCTACCACACCAACTAGTAAAGCCAATATCGCTCCACCACAGGCAGACCAACCAATAGACACCCCTTTAGGTTGCCAGATGACTAAAATAAGTGTGATTAAAAAAATCACTGATGCCAAAACCACTGACGTTGTCATACCCATTCCTCCTTAATCACACAATACGCGCAAACCTTGTTTTTCAAGACTTTCAAGTAGCCCCTCTTGACTTGGAAGCTGATTTAATAAAGTACAAACGAAGGGAAAGTTCTCATATTGTCTATTTAAACCGTAATAAACCCATTGACCCCTTCTTGATTCAAAGATCAAACCAACATCACGTAACTTACGTAAATGCTGACTAATAGCTGGCTGGCTCATATCAAATAAATGAACAAGCTCACAAACACAGCATTCCCTTGATTCAAGAATCTTCACCATCTTTAGCCTTGTTTTATCGCCTAACAGCTTTAACACAAGCGCAACTTCCTCAATTGTACTTTTCATTAAGGTACTCCTTTATCGTATAAGTAAATGCTTATATCCTTATGCTATTTTATAGATAAATCTATAGTTAAGCAATCCCTGTTAGAAAAAAACGCATCAAATTTTTTTGATTTATTTCTTGATTTTCCAATTATAGTTAAAGTATACTAATAACACATCAAAAAAATTTGATAGGAAGTGCAAGCCATGAAACCATTCATTGAATATGAAAAACAATTTAAAGCATTAGCCGACCAAAAGAGACTAGAAATTATGTATGAGCTATGCCAACGGGGACAGACATGCGTTTGTGATTTATCCGAGATTTTCTCTCTTCCGCAATCGAAATTATCCTATCATTTAAAGATTTTGCTCGATGCTGGTTTAATTACAAAAGAGACACAAGGAAAATGGAATTACTATGAATTAAATGAGCAATCCGTTAACCATCTCTTATCAGAAGAACTTTGTTGTATCTTTAGAAAATCAAGTAATTCTTGTTGCAATTAAAAGGAGGCATTTCAAATGAAATATGTGCATATCGGTATTAACGTAACCAATTTAGAAGCATCTATCGCCTTTTATTCAAAAGTATTTGGTGTTTCTCCAATCAAGCTCAAGCCCACTTACAGTAAGTTTTTACTAGAACAACCTGGACTCAACTTTACCCTTAATGTAAAAGACGAAGTAAACGGTAATCAAGTGAATCACTTTGGTTTCCAAGTAGAAACACAAGAAGAAATCGATCACCATAAACAACGATTAGAACAAGAAGGATTCTTCGCACGTGAAGAACGAGATACCACTTGCTGCTACGCTCTACAAGACAAGTTTTGGATCACCGATCCAGATGGGAATGAGTGGGAGTTTTTTTATACGAAGGCGGATCGCGGGGTTCAGAGTGAGGGATGCTGTGTAGATATTTAAGGGATATTTCTTTCATTTCCTAAAATAACAAGTAATTTAAAAACATAGATACTGAATCAGTGCCTTGTTTTTTAACTTACTATAATCCCTATGGAGCATAAATTAAAATATAACTACCTTTAGTATTAATATGTTTGCTTAACAACAATACTGTACTTCTTATTGCCTCTCAAATCCTGCTTATTATGTACATAATATTCCTAATTTTCAATTATAATATGATGTATAGTAGGAGAAAAAGGAGGGATAAGCCCTAATGAAAAAAAGATACTATAAAATATTTGCCTTATTAATTCTTCTGCTAGGTGTCATTACTTTTTTGATTTATAACTATATAAACAATTATAGATTTGCTAGTGAAGTTTATTCTTTTAGGGGTGAAGGACAATACTGGGTTGTTACCTCTAAATATACATCTATTCATCAGGATAACTATAGGCATGAGATAAAAATAGAATATACTGGTGGTGACAAAAATGTATTAGTTGACCATTGGTATTTTCATTCTTCACTATTTGGCACCGGCGGCGGTGGGGAAACGCTTGATGATAAAAACCAGCTTAGTAAAAGAGAGGAAGGGACATTCATGTTTACGCCAAATAAAATGCATACATTCGAAATAGAATGGAATGGCAATAAAGAGACGTTTGATGTTAACTTATTGGAGGATCATTGAGTTTTGTGAATAGCTTGGTTTTATATGTTATTGGTTTTAACCAAATAAAAAACCACCAAATATGTATTTGGTGGAGACGGAGGGAGTCGAACCCTCGTCCAAAGATATTGGCACTTAAGCTTCTACGAGTGTAGTCGATATATTCGTGTTTCGCTGCTCCTTATGCCTATCGACGGGCGTCCGGGCAGCTAGTCTGGTTGTTCTCTTCCTTCATCCTCAGACGGTGGAATCCGGCGTAGCCCACTAAATTTGAGTCCCTTACCCTACCACATGGGCGATGGAGGGAGGAACCGCTAAAGGCCTATTAGGCAGCTAAAGCGAAGTTGTTTTGTTGTTTGCCAGTTATAGGCTTTGACGTTTTAACGAGGACGATCCCCTCGACTCGCAACCTAAGCTCAAACTATCCCTGTCGAATCCGTAGCGTCCCCATTGGATAGTAGCAGTTTTTAAAGCTGCTAACTGTATTAGGTGCGCAACTGAGTCGTTGCAGCATACGGAATGCTCGATAAACTTTGAGCAAAGATTGTGCATTTCTATTTGAAGTGACAATTACTATTATAGCACAAACAAACGAAATATCAATTGTAAGCTTTTGGTATATTACATTTTTTGTCTTTCGCGGAAGGCACGTTCAACTTCTCGTTTCGCTTCTTTGCGTTTTAAGTCCTCACGCTTATCATATTTCTTTTTACCCTTCGCTAATCCAACTAAAACCTTTGCGAAGCCATTTTTTAAATATAGTTTTAATGGAACAAGGGCATAGCCGCTTTCTTTTGACTCACCTATTAGTTTGTTAATTTCTTTCCGGTGTAGTAAAAGTTTTCTCGTTCTTAATGGGTCGTGGTTATGAATATTCCCTTGCTCGTAAGGACTAATATGCATACCAATAATGAATAATTCATTATTAACAATTCGTGCATAGGCATCTTTTAGGTTCACACGTCCGTTACGAATGGATTTAATCTCAGTTCCTTGTAAAACAATACCCGCTTCATATGTTTCTTCGACAGTATAATCATGATAGGCTTTTTTATTTTGGGCGATTGTTTTCCCTGCACCTTTTGGCATCTCTTTCTCATCTCCCTTAAATCACAGCAGTTTTATTTATTTTAGCAAAAACAAAGGTAAGAAGGAAGAAAGCCTTACAAAAAAGGCTTCCTCCATTAGACTATTTACGTTTCTTTTTTCGTTTTGCTTTCGGTGCATTCTCATAGAATTTGCGTTTTTTCTTTTTCTTACCATCTGGCTTACCAGATTTATCTCCTCGTTCTGGCGCAGCAGATTTCCTTGGCTTTCTTTCTGAACTACCTGTTTTAAACACTTTTGTTTCTTGTCGGCGTTCTCTTCTAGGCGTGCCTTTCATTCCGACAATCTCAAAGTCGATCGCACGTTCATCTTTATTGACATTAATGACACGAACGGTAATTTCATCCCCAATGCGGAATACATTCCCTGTACGTTCGCCGATCATTGCCATTTGTCGTTCTTCATAGCGATAATAATCATCGGTCATATAGCTGACATGGATTAAACCTTCTATCGTGTTTGGTAGTTCGACAAACATCCCAAAATTCGTAACAGAGCTAATCATACCATCATATTCTTCACCAATTTTATCAAGCATGTATTCTGCTTTTTTCAATTCATCGGTTTCACGTTCGGCATCGACTGCTCTGCGCTCCATTTCAGAAGCATGATCCGCGATTTCAGGTAACATCGCATTCCATTTTTCTTGGGTGCGATCGTCTATCTTTCCTTCGATCAAATACGTACGAATGAGACGGTGAACAATCGTATCTGGATATCGACGAATTGGCGAGGTGAAGTGTGTATAAAACTCTGTTGATAGTCCGAAGTGACCCAAGCTTTCTGGATCGTACTTCGCTTGTTGCATGGAACGAAGCATCATTGTGGAGATCACCATTTCCTCTGGTGTCCCCTGTACTTCTTCTATAATATCCTGTAATGCACGCGGATGAACAGCGTTGGCTGTTCCTTTCACAATATACCCAAAGTTTGTAATAAACTCAAAGAATCTTCTGAGTTTATCTTCTTTCGGATCTTCGTGAATACGGTAGATGAACGGTACTTCCATCCAATGAAAATGCTCGGCAACCGTTTCATTCGCAGCTAACATAAATTCCTCAATGAGTCTTTCTGCTACTGAACGTTCGCGAATGACGACATCTTTTGGATCACCCTCTTCATTCACTAACACTTTCGCTTCTTTAAAGTCAAAATCAATGGCACCACGATGCATACGCTTCTTACGAAGAATCGCAGCTAATTCCTCCATACGCTTAAACATTGGTACCAGTGGCTCATAGCGCTCAATTAATTGTTCATCATTGTCTTCCAAAATTTTATTCACATCCGAATAAGTCATTCTTTCGGTTGTTTTAATGACGCTTTGGAAAATCTCATGATTGACGACTTCACCATCAGGCGTAATTTCCATCTCACATGAAAGTGTAAGACGATCTACTTTTGGATTCAATGAACAAATCCCATTCGATAGGCGATGAGGAATCATCGGTATTACACGATCGACTAAGTACACACTTGTTGCTCGTTCCTCTGCTTCCACATCAATTGGTGATCCTTCAGTTACGTAATAAGATACATCAGCAATATGCACACCTAATTTATAATGACCATTATCAAGCTGCGTCACAGTAACAGCATCATCTAAATCTTTCGCATCTGCACCATCAATCGTAACAATCGTTTCGCCTCTTAAGTCACGACGGTTTTCAATTTCTTTTTCATCGATCTCATCAGGCGTTTCTTCTGCCTGCTTTAACACATCATCAGGGAATTCCATCGGTAAGCCATGTTTATGAATAATGGAAAGAATATCAACACCTGGATCGTTTTTATGACCCAGAATTTCCATTACTTCACCTTCCGCACTCTTTCTTCCTTCAGGATAAGTTGTGAGTTTAACAACGACTTTATGTCCTTCTACTGCCCCTTTAGAAGCAGCTTTTGGGATAAAGATATCACTGGCAAACTTTTTATCATCTGGAATAACAAAGCCAAAATGCTTACTCTCAGTGTATGTACCAACGATTTGTTGCACACCACGTTCCAAAATGCGGACGATGGTTCCTTCTTTTCTTTGACCAGCGCTTTCTGCTGCTACACGGGCTAAGACAATATCACCGTGCATGGCATTATTTGTTTCATTTGGTGGGATAAATAAATCATCGAGTCCTGGTTCATCTGGAATAACAAAGGCAAATCCTTTGGCATGGCCAGATAATTTTCCGCGCACAAGATTCATTTTTTCAGGTAATCCATAGCGATTACTTCTTGTACGCACAACTAGGCCTTGTTCCTCCATAATGACTAAAGTTTTTACAAAATCCTTAAATTGGGTGGAGTCTTCTATCCCAAAAGCCTCCTCCATTTCTTGTACTGTTAGAGGCTTGTACGCCTCGTCCTTCATATAATTTAATAGTTTATCGACTAGCTCTTTTTTGTGGTTATCCACGATTGACAACACTCCTCAAACTTCGATCCAACTTACACTTGCCAATCAAGCTGCTCTAAAAATTGATACACATCTTCATGCAGCTGATCTCTTTCCTTATCAAGTGTAATGACATGACCGGATTCTTCATACCATTTAATCTGTTTTTGATCATTTTCTACTTCATTGTATATAATATTCGCGCTTTCAGTATTAATCATATGATCTTCTCTTGATTGCACAACAAAAGTCGGAGAATAAATCATATCCACATTATGACGGACATCTGCAATTAATGCTTGTAATGCCTTTAATGTGTCCATTGGTGTTTCTTTAAACTTAGCTACTTCTTCTTCAATTTGTTCGGGTGATTTTCCTTCTAGCTTCTTATATTGTCGGGCATAATCAACGACATTATCGTACATCACTTTTTCAGACTTAATATGCATAGGTGCACACATGGTTATAATACCCTTTACAGGTACAGTGTAACCTAATTTCAAGGAAAATACCCCACCAAGCGATAAGCCGGCAATCGCGATTTCTTCATGGCCCATTTCCTTTAGGTGTTGATAACCATTCATGACGTCTTGCCACCAATCTTCTGGTCCCGTATGGACAAGTTCTTCCGGCGGGACGCCATGGCCTTTATATAATGGCGCATGACAAGTATAACCTTTCCCTTCTAGGAATCTTGCCATCATGCGGACATCTGCTGTATTACCAGTAAACCCATGTAATAATAATACTGCTCGTTTACCGTCTCCAAATGTGAATGGTTTGGGTTGAACTACTTTCATTATTGTATACTTCCTTTCAATCAAACGTTTGTTTAACATGATTAGTTTTCCCTGTAATAGGCAAAATAAAAACCCGACCTTTCGTTGAGGCCAGGCATTGCATTGTTCGTCTCTATTTATAGAGCAAAATAAGAAACTGCGATTGTTAAAATAAAGAATAAAACAGCTAAAACAATCGTCAAACGATGTAAAATCAAATCTAAGCCGCGTGCTTTTTGTTTCCCAAAAAGTTGCTCCGCTCCACCAGAAATCGCACCTGAAAGACCTGCACTTTTTCCAGATTGAAGTAACACAACGGCAATTAAACCGATAGACACAATGATTAGCAGTGTAATTAAAAGTGTATGCATGTGGGCACCTCCATATCAACCATTTACGTACAATATTAATACTCAAATTTTAGCATATTTACTATGTACAGACAAGTTAATCTATCATGAAATGTCAAGTTCATGCCCGCATGCCTAGATGCTCACACTACAAATTATTCACAAAAACGATGATCATATTTTGTACGATGTGATTAGCCGCTGTTTAGGAAAGTCTCTATTTATGTATATTTCTGTATCTTTGACCTTTCTTTTCAAAGTATACTAAGAAGAGGATTCCAAAAATTTGATGTGTTTCCGTGATAAATGAATCAAAATTCGAAGTGGATTCAAAAATTTGACGCGTTTCCTTGATTAACGAGTCAGCATCCGATGAGCATCCAAAAATTTGACGCGTTTCCTTGATTAACGAGTCAGCATTCGATGGGAATCCAAAAATTTGACGCGTTTCCTTGATTATCGAGTCAGAATCCGAAGGGAATACGACAATTTGACTCGATTCCTTGATTAACGAGTCAGCATCCGATGAGCATCCAAAAATTTGACGCGTTTCCTTGATTAACGAGTCAGCATTCGATGGGAATCCAAAAATTTGACGCGTTTCCTTGATTAACGAGTCAGAATCCGAAGTGCACCCAAAAATTTGACGCGTTTCCTTGATTAACGAGTCAGAATCCGATGGGCATCCGACAATTTGACGCGTTTCCTTGATTATCGAGTCAGCATTCGAAGTGAATTCGAAAATTTGACACGATTCCATGATAAACGAGTCAGCATTCGAAGTGAATTCGAAAATTTGACACGATTCCATGATAAACGAGTCAGCATTCGAAGTGGATCCGAAAATTTGACACGATTCCATGATAAATGAATCAAAATTCGAAGTGAATTCGAAAATTTGACGCGATTCCATGATAAATGAATCAAAATTCAAAGTAAATCCAAAAATTTGACACAAGTCCATAATAAACGAGTCAGGGCTTTTGGTTTTGTTTACAATTCTTTAATTATCCCGCCATGTATTTACGCGTATTTCCACTACGAAGCTCGCACATCTCTTAAAACCAACATAGCCTAAAAAAACAAACACCATTTACAAAATGATGTTTGTTTTTAAAGACATTATTTACTCAAGTTATAAAAAGATTTCAATCCATCATACACAGCTAAATCACCAAGCTCGTCTTCGATGCGAAGAAGCTGGTTGTATTTAGCGATACGATCTGTACGGCTCATTGAACCTGTTTTGATTTGACCAGCATTCGTAGCTACAGCGATATCAGCGATTGTTGCGTCTTCTGATTCGCCAGAACGGTGAGAAACAACTGCTGTGTAACCAGCACGTTTCGCCATTTCGATCGCTTCAAATGTTTCAGTTAACGTACCAATTTGGTTTACTTTAATAAGGATTGAGTTTCCTACACCTTGTTCAATTCCTTGTGCTAGCTTTTTCGTGTTTGTAACGAAAAGGTCATCCCCTACTAATTGAACTTTACCACCGATACGTTCAGTTAATAATTTGTGGCCTTCCCAGTCGTTTTCATCTAACCCATCTTCAATAGAGATGATTGGGAATTCAGAAACAAGCTCCTCGTAGAAAGAAACCATCTCTTCTGAAGATAATCCAAGACGACCTTCTCCAGTTAAATCATATTTGCCTGTTTCTTTGTTAAAGAATTCAGATGAAGCAACGTCCATTGCAAGGTAAATATCTTTACCTGCTTCATAACCTGCATTGCTAATCGCTTCAATGATGACTTCTAGCGCTTCACGGTTTGAGCCAAGGTTTGGAGCGAAGCCACCCTCGTCACCTACTGCCGTGTTTAAGCTTTTAGATGAAAGAACTTTTTTCAATGAATGGAAAACTTCAGCACCCATACGAATCGCTTCTTTGAATGTAGGAGCGCCAACAGGCATAATCATGAATTCTTGGAAATCAACATTGTTATCCGCATGAGAACCACCATTAATGATATTCATCATTGGTGTTGGTAATTGTTTTGCATTAAAACCACCAAGATAGCGGTATAATGGTAAACCAACAGACTCTGCTGCTGCATGAGCACAAGCCATAGAAACACCAAGAATCGCGTTTGCACCTAATTTGCCCTTATTTTCTGTGCCATCAAGTGCGATCATTGTACGGTCAATACCTACTTGATCAGTTACGTCAAAACCAATAATTGCTTCAGAAATTAAGTTATTCACATTATCTACTGCTTTTTGAACACCTTTACCTAAGTAACGGTCCTTGTCTCCGTCACGGAGTTCAACTGCTTCATATTCACCAGTTGATGCACCAGATGGTACAATCGCACGGCCGAAAAAGCCAGACTCGGTTAATACTTCTACTTCTACTGTTGGATTTCCACGTGAATCTAATACTTCACGAGCATATACATGTTGGATAAATGGCATGATAATCTCTCCTTTTTCATTGGCTGTCATCTTGTCAAACTTCATTTATATGTAAGGCACAGATGTTCACAAAGAAGTGAACACCGGCACTTATTTAATTAATGTAGAACCAGTCATTTCTTCAGGTTTAGACACTTTTAATAAATCAAGTATAGTTGGAGCTAAATCTCCTAATATACCATCTTCACGTAATATTAGACCTTTTTCCGTTACAATAACAGGTACTGGATTAGTTGTATGAGCTGTCATTGGATGATCATCAAGAGTAATGACCTCATCCGCATTGCCGTGGTCAGCGGTGATAATCGCTTTTCCACCTTTAGCAATAATGGCGTTTATCACTTTTCCCAGACATTCATCAACCGTTTCAACAGCTTTAATTGTTGGTTCTAACATGCCTGAGTGCCCCACCATATCAGGGTTAGCAAAATTTAATATAATGGCATCATGCTTATCTTGACTAATTTCATGAAGCAAAGCATCTGTTACTTCGTAGGCGCTCATTTCAGGCTTTAAATCATAAGTAGCAACTTTAGGTGAGTTAATCAAAATCCGTTCTTCACCAGGAAATTTCGCTTCTCTTCCTCCACTCATAAAGAATGTAACATGAGGATACTTCTCTGTTTCTGCAATTCTCAGTTGCGTTAAGTGATTTTGTGAAAGTACTTCTCCAAGAGTATTATCTAGGTTTGTCGGTTTAAATGCAACATACCCGTCAACAGTTTCACTAAAATGGGTTAAACAAACAAAGAATAAAGTCTTTGGATGGCCTATACCACGATCAAATGAACGGAAGTCTTTGTTTGTAAACGTATTTGAAATCTGAATTGCGCGGTCAGGTCTAAAGTTGTAAAAAATCATGGCATCATTATCACTAACTTTTCCAACAGGTGATCCATCTTCCTTCACAATAACAGAAGGAATAACAAATTCGTCATAAATACCGTTCGCATAACTATCTTCGACTAATTCATGGGCACTATGATAAGCAGGACCTTCGCCATACACCATCGAACGATAAGATTTCTCCACACGTTCCCAGCGGTTGTCACGATCCATTGAGTAATAACGACCTGAAATAGAGGCGAATTCACCTACACCAATTTCTTTCATTTTCGCTTCTGCTGATTGAATATATCCTCTAGCTGTCTGCGGACCAACATCACGGCCATCAAGAAAACCATGGACATAGACCTTTTTTAATCCTTCGTCACTAGCTAGCTGAAGGAGGGCATACAAGTGGTTAATGTGACTATGCACACCACCGTCTGACAATAATCCCATCAGATGAAGGCTTGTATTGTTTTTCTTTGCATGATTAATCGCTGCAAGGAAAGTTTCATTCTGCTCAAAGTGCCCCTCACGAATAGCCACATTTACTCTTGTTAAGCTTTGATAAACAATGCGCCCTGCTCCGATATTCATATGACCGACTTCGGAGTTCCCCATTTGTCCTTGTGGTAAACCAACCGCTTCTCCACTTGCTGTTAAATAAGCGTGTGGATACTCATTCCATAACCGATCAAAATTCGGTTTTTTCGCTTGAGCAACAGCATTGCCTTTGACTTCTTCTCTATGGGCAAAGCCATCAAGAATAATCAAAGCAACAGGTGATTTACTCATACTTACCCGCCTCCAATAATTGCAGGAAAGAAGAGGGCTCAAGACTTGCGCCACCGACAAGTGCACCGTCAATATCCGCTTGACTCATATATTCTTTAATGTTTGCCGGTTTCACACTACCACCATATTGAATGCGAAGAGCTTCGGCAATTTCCTCAGAAAACTGTTTACTAACGACAGAACGAATATGAGCACATACTTCGTTTGCATCTTCCGCTGAGGATGACTTTCCTGTACCAATAGCCCATATCGGTTCATAAGCGATGATCGTCTGTTTTAATTGATCATCAGATAACCCCGACAACGCTGCTTCAACTTGCTGTCCAACAAAACTCATTGTTTCATTGTTTTCTCTTTGCTCAAGTGTTTCACCTACGCAAATGATTGGCGTGAGGTTATGAGCAAATGCTGACTTCGCTTTTTTATTCACAGCCTCATCCGTTTCATTGAACATTTCGCGACGTTCTGAATGACCAATGATGACATATGATACACCTAAGTCTTGAAGTGCAACAGGACTGATTTCGCCAGTAAATGCGCCATTATCTTCAAAATGCATGTTTTGTGCACCAATGGCAATAGGCGAACCTTCCACACAATCAACAAGACGCTCTAAAAATAGGGCAGGTGCACATACGACCGTATCCATATCCATTTCATCTGGAACAAGACCGTTAATCTCTTCCATAAAGGACTTCGCCTCATTCATTGTTTTATGCATTTTCCAGTTACCTGCAATAATCGGCTTACGCATACTATCTCGTCCTTTCTTTTTATTACTTATTTATCATTTAAAGCGACAACACCTGGAAGGGCTTTTCCTTCCATAAATTCTAATGATGCACCGCCACCTGTTGAAATATGACTCATACGATCAGCAAAATGGAATTTCTCGACTGCTGCGGCAGAATCCCCACCACCGATAACAGAGTATGTGTCATTTGCTTCCGCTAATGCTTCTGCTACTGCTTTTGTTCCACCAGCAAACTGATCCATTTCAAATACACCCATCGGTCCATTCCAAATGACTAGCTTACTATCTGCAATTACTTCACTATATAAATTAGCCGTTTCAGGACCAATATCTAATGCCATCCAATCTCCTGGAATCTCGTCAATAGCCACTGTTTTACTATCTGCGTCTTCAGCGAAACGATCGGCAACAACAGCATCAATTGGCATCAGAAATTTCACGCCTTTTTCTTCCGCTTTTTTCATAAACGTTTTCGCTAATTCTAATTTATCTTCTTCTAATAGAGAATTGCCGATATCATGGCCTTGTGCTTTTACAAACGTAAAGGCCAAACCGCCACCGATAATTAAATTATCTACTTTATCTAATAGATTATCAATGACATCGATTTTATCTTTTACCTTTGCACCACCAATGATAGCTGTAAATGGTCTGTCTGGGTTTGACAGTGCCTTGCCTAACACTTCTAATTCTTTTTCCATTAGTAAACCAGAAACCGCTGGGATATGGTGGGCAATTCCTTCTGTTGATGCATGTGCACGATGTGCCGCACCAAAAGCATCATTTACATAAACATCTGCTAATTGGGCAAAAGCCTTAGCAAGTTCAGGATCATTCTTCTCTTCACCTGGGTAAAAGCGAACATTCTCTAGTAATAGAACATCGCCCTCATCTAAACCATCTACTGCCTGTTCTACTTTTTCTCCGTACGCCTCATCTGCATAGGCAACATTTTTTCCTAGCAAGGCAGATAATCTTTCTGCAACAGGAGTTAACCTTAACTCTTCTACTACTTGTCCTTTTGGACGCCCTAAATGAGAAGCTAAAATCACTTTCGCTCCTTGGTCAATTAGATAGTTAATTGTCGGAATCGCTGCGCGGATACGTGTTTCATCCGTGATTTGACCCTCTTTCATTGGCACATTAAAGTCTACACGACAAAATACGCGTTTTCCTTTTAGTTCAACATCTTTTACGCTCTTTTTGTTCATAGTAAAAGGCCCTCCTAAACATAATAATAGACTATTTTCTAGTTAGCTGCTTGTACTACAAGAAAGGCGAATGTTCATTCATTTATATGTATAAAAAATCACCGTTTTCTTTCTTACTCGCGCAAGAAAAGCGCGAAAACGTTTAGAAAAAGTCAAAATAAAAGGGAGAGGTATGGTCCCTTTCTCCCTTCACCATTTATCATTATAGACGTTCATTCATCTAATATCCATAAAGATGTGAGTTTGTAAGCAAAATTTTATTTTTAATGTTTACCAAACCTACATTTATAATCCTTTTTCAGCCATATATTCCATTAAATCAATTACTCTGTGAGAATAACCACTTTCATTGTCATACCATGAAATGACTTTGACCATATTGCCTTCCATGACCATTGTAGATAATCCATCAACAGTTGATGATGCAGGATTGCCATTGTAATCACCTGAAACTAATGGTTCCTCACTAAAGCTAAGAATATCCTTTAACTCTCCATTTGCGGCAGATTTCAATGCTTCATTCACTTCATCGACTGTGACATCTTTATCAAGCTCGGCAACTAAATCAACTAGAGAAACATTCGGTGTTGGAACACGAATGGCACCACCATTTAATTTCCCTTTTAATTCTGGTAGAACAAGGGAAACGGCTTTTGCTGCTCCAGTTGTTGTTGGAATAATATTTTCTGCAGCTGCTCTTGCTCGACGATAATCTTTATGAGGCAAATCAAGAATTTGCTGGTCATTTGTATAGGAGTGGACAGTTGTCATCATTCCACGTTTGATTGTAAATGAATCATGTAAAACTTTCGCCAACGGTGCTAAGCAATTCGTCGTACAGGAAGCATTTGATACGATATGATGGTTGTCAGGATCATATGACTCATGGTTCACACCCATTACAATCGTTAAATCTTCATCGGTTGCCGGAGCAGATATAACCACTTTCTTCGCACCTGCTTCTAAGTGTTTCGCTGCATCTGCTCGTTTTGTAAAGCGGCCTGTAGATTCAACAACTAACTCAACACCTAAATCACCCCAACCAATATCAGCTGGATTTCTTTCTGCTAACACTTTAACCTTTTTGCCACCTACGATTAAGTTATCGCCGTCTACCTTTACCTCGTGCGGAAATGCTCCATGAATGGAGTCGTATTTTAATAAATGAGCAAGCATATTCGCATCTGTTAAGTCATTTATCGCAACGATTTCTACATTTTCCTTTTCAAAGCTTGCACGAAATACGTTTCTGCCAATTCTTCCAAATCCGTTTATTCCCACTTTGATTGTCATAGTATGAAACCTCCGTTAATTAATTGTTTTTAGTAATTCCTGTGCCACAATCTCATCTGTGACAAGTATGGTTTGTTTCGGTGCTTGTTTCATGTAGGCAGCAATCGCTTTAGCCTTTGTTGATCCACCTGCAACGGCAATCACATAATCTGCATGTTGCAAATCTTCTAGTTGTAGTCCTACCGTTTGCAAACGATGGACCACTTTACCCTCTTCATTAAAGTAATACCCGAATGCTTCAGCAATCGCACCTGATTCTGTTAATTCCTTTATATTTCCCGTATGGGTACCACGTCTTTCTGCCATCTCAAGTGCATTGCCAATACCGTGAATAACGATATTCGCCTTTTTTATCACTTTCAGCACTTGCTTAATTTCTGGTTCCTTGATGATGGATTGATACATTTCTTCACCGACGACATCTGGGACATACAATGTTTGGTATGTGCCGCCCGATTCTTCTGCCATTCGCGCCGCTAATGTATTGGCTTGGAATCTCATATCTGTGCCGACGCCTCCACGGGCTGGAACAAATAAGACATCCGACATATGTTGCTGTTTCCTAAGCGCTTCAGCTACAGTTGAAATTGTGGATCCACCCGTTACTGCAATGGTCATCCCTCCATTAGCTATCACCTGAACAAGTCGGGCTACTTCTTTTCCTAACTCTGACTTTACTGTTTCATCCTTATCAGTATCCCCATAAGTAAGTAGTACCTTTTCTATTTGAAGCATTTTAGTCAAATTTATTTCTTTATCATTTAATCCCGACCATTCTTTAATCACCTCGTGGAGATCTACAAGGAGATGCTTTCCAGCCTCTGATAGTTTCGTTCCTTGTGCATCTACAATAATTAAGCCTTGTTCTCTTAAAAAATCGAGTTCTCCGCGTAATACTCTTTCGGTCATGCCTACTTTTGTCGCTAAACTCCTTCTTCCTACAGGCTCCATTAAAGAGGTTTGTTGCAAAATTTCATATCGTCTTTTCATTATTTCCATCAAGTCTGGAATTACTTTTTGAGTAACATTCATCCACTTATTCAATTTCTTACCCCTTTACATGGACATTATATGTCCACGCAAGACATTTTGTGTCCCACGAGAATAAAAATATATAATGAAGTCAAAACTTCATTTTTTTCTTCTTTATTCTTATACCCTTTTTACACTATTTTAATCATTAATCTTTAAAAATAACCCTACAACTTTATATTAGCAGGGTTATTTTTATTTTTCAATCATTTATCATTTTCCCCACTTAACTTCTCAGAAAGAGTGGCATAATCTACTTGTCCATATTGAAGGATCTCACCGTCTACTTCAATAACTGGAATCATTAAACCAAAGCGTTCTGTTAGATCATCACTTGTTTCAATATCAATGGCTTCATATTGAAATAAACTTTCTTCTTGGACCATCTCAATGACAAGCTCAGCTTGCTCACATAAGGGGCATCCTTTTCTTGTATACAGTTTAACAATCTGCAATAATCATCCACCCCACTCTTTATTCGTATCTTTTTCTTTTTGAAGAAGATGGAATTTTTAATTGATCACGATATTTTGCAACTGTTCTTCTTGATATCACAATACCTTTTTCCTCTTCTAATCGCTTAACTATCACTTGATCTGAAAGAGGTTTCTTCTTATCTTCACCTTTGACCATGTCACTTATTGCGTTTTTCGCCTGCTCAGATGATGTATTCTCATATGACGTCGTCTTAATCGTACTAGAAAAAAAGGATCGCAATTCAATCGTTCCAAATGGCGTTTGCGCATATTTTTCACGGACCGCACGACTGACCGTTGATTCATGTATCTCTAATTCATCAGCTATCTCTTTCATTGTCATCGGTTGCAAATAATTTGGGCCCTTCCAGAAGTAATCAGGCTGTTTTTCAACAATTTTTAATGCTACTTTTAATAATGTTTCTTTTCTTTGCTCTATACTTCTAGCAATCCATTGAAAATCCGTTTTTTTCTCTTGCAAAAAACGATTCACTTCTTGATCTCCGCCTGCTTGAAACTTACGAAAATAGCTCTCATTAAAGCGAATCTTTGGTAGCACATCATCATAAATACTTACAGAAAAAGTCCCATCTTCCCACTGAATAACGACTTCTGGTGTAATATATGGTGCTAACTCATTTTGGAAGGCTGCAGCTGGTCTTGGATTAAGTGTTTGCACAAGATCAAAAACTTCTTGGATCTCTTTTATGTCTACCTTCATTTTTTTCGCAATTTCTTTCCATTTCTTATCAGCAAAAAGAATAAAATAATCACTAATGATTTTCTCAGCGATTTCATTATAAGGGTGAAGTCTCTCTAATTGTAACCATAGACACTCCTGTAAATCTCTCGCTGCTACTCCTGCGGGTTCTAAACTTTGAATCTCAATCAACGCTTCATTCATATCCTCTTCACTTACGTTGAATTTTTCCGCAACAGTTTGTAGGTCTGTTTGTAAGTAACCGTTTTCATCTAAACATCCAATGAGATAGGAAATGAGTTTATATTCCATATGATTTAATTCTGCGATCGCTAACTGCGAATGTAAGTATTCTTGTAATGTGGTATGGTTTTTTGAACCGATTTGTTCAATCCAGTCCTGTTTATTGTCATCTACTTTTTGTTTTGATGGTTTCATTCGATCAAATCTCGAATCGGCTGCTTGTGCAGGACTCGCTTCAATTTGCATAAGGGGATTCTCTAACGCCTTACTTTCCAAAAAGGCAGATAATTCTTGTGTATTATATTGTAACAGCGCAATCGCTTGTGTAAGCTCTTGTGTCATGGTCAATTTTAATGTTTGCTGTTGCCATAACCCTGCTTTCAAGTTCATTCTAAAAACCCCCTTATTCCCATTCTACAATAATCACCTGAAATAGTGTATAGAAATAAATTGGTAGCTCACTACATAACTATTCAGATTGTAGAGTAAATATCATCAAAAAAGAAAAAGGAAGATTTGTGGAAACTAAACAATTATTAGATTTTTCAGTTATTTTTCCCTTTAGTTACAAAAAGGACGTTTATCGACCATACTCTATGAATATGTGATAGAATCTATCATATTGGGCAAATTTTACGAAAGTAAAAGACGCAAAGCCACGGGCCTAAAGCATATATTGTCATGGCAGCCGGGTTGCAGATGTGTGAGGTGATTATTTTCGCTTGAATCACCTTTACTTCTTATGGACTTTCTAAAGGTCTCCTATATAAAAACCTTTCTAATTTTGCCTAAATTTCCCACAAAAAAGAAAGGTGTGTCTTATGATCTATCCAACCGTTCAAAGCGAAGAAACCCATTTAACCCACATTGTAAAAGACCAACACTCTTGTATATGCGGTTTCCGCTATAATGTTTTTGCTACATTTACGAGGAAAGATTTGAAGAAAATCCAATTTAGATCGAATGAAAAAATTACTTGTCCCGTATGCAAAGCAACAGTAAATGAGGATTAATTGTATACATACCAAATTTAAAAGCCAACCATATATCCATGCGAAGGGTTGGCTTTTATGATGAAGTTGAAAATTTAAGGATGACCATTCGAATGAGCCACCCGATTATGACACCAGGAATGACAGCTAACATCGGTAACCATACAGGCCCAAAAAACACGCCAAATATTGATACCTCTGTTGAATACATAAGACCAACCGTTACAAAATAAGCACAAAATACAAATGGTAAGAATGAATACTTACTCCCTTCACCCCCGGCATCCTTATAAGCATCCCAAATAGCGAAGAAGTATAAACACGGATAAAACATTAACCATCCATAATTAGCGGCTTCAGCAGCTTGGTGAACTTTCCCTTGAAAGCTCAACATAATAATTTCGTTAAAATTACCCATGACATTAAATAAAATTTCTAAAACTAAAAATACAGTCCCTTTAAACAATTTACCATTTAAATATTGACCAAAACCGGGAAAAGCAATCGACCAAAACAATTTCTCAATCGGGTTATTTTTTCTCACAGAACATCCCTATTTCCTTTTCTTTTTGGAAATATTTCTATGGTCTACTGACTGAGGGGCTTGTTCAAGCCAACCGTATTTAATTAATAAACTTGCCGATTGATTGCCTAAGTCTAATGTTTCGGTCATTATCTTTGCATACATTACCGTTAAATCCCGTCTTGTAGTCGTACCTAATGCTGTCCCATAATAGCCGGATAACGTAGCAATAAACATTACTACTTGGTATAGCATTAACTTTTCTGAAAAAGGTGGTGTGGTAGAATTAAGCACTTCTGAGTCCCAAGTCGGTGAAACAGAAATACTATCTTTAATTAAAGTATTAGCAAATTCTTGAACATTTTCATCGAACAAATCAAGGCCTTTCCGCAAGAATTTCTTGATATCATTGGAAGTAACTGTTTGACAAAGGCCTAAAAACAGGGCCTTTCCTAAAGCATTTCTTTGCATATCATTGTACACATTCATAATCTCAACGACTGATAATGCTCGCTGTTCACTTATAAAGCCGTTTAAATAACTATTTTTTTCAGCGATTTCAATTTTTTCTGGGATTGGAATAGACGGTGAGGGGTGAAAAACACCCTTATCTTGCTGCAATTTAATTGCCCTTCTATATAATTGTGAACCTTTTTCCAATGCTTTTGTGAAAATTTGATCCACATCTTCATGAATCGCAATAGCTAATGCCGTTCCATAACCAATAATGCCATAACGAGTCATATCATGCATATACGCAAGGATAAACACATCTGAGTAAAGCTTTGGAGCAGTTACATTAACATCTTCTTCTTCACTAAAGGCTTTCGGCAATGGATGGTTGTTCTTATTGTAGATCGTCGTAATATCAAAAATAATTTCATCACACATCTCGATAGCCGTCTCAATAAATTCCTTAATCTCTCCTTTATCAGCTTTTTCATAAAAATATTGCAGGACGCATTTATACATTTTATTATTCATATAGGCATTCCATAGCTGTGCTAACTCAGATGCCGTTAACCTTTGATCTTTCTCCGCCATATTAACCCTCCCACTTGAAAGATTATCTATAGCGTGTCCTTAACTTCAAGGAAACATTCCCAGTTTTTTACATCCATATACAATTAAACTAATGTCGGTGAAGCAATTAAACTTTTTGCCAATTCAAACGCGTTTTCAACGTCACCAATTTTCCTATAATAAGCAAATAAACGTTGCTCGTATTTTTCTATCATAAGCGTATCACCCGACTGACGATAATAAGGTAATAATTTATTTTCTATAATAGCGTATGCTTCCTCTTCTCTGCCCTCAATTAAGAAGGAGTAAAGCTCAAATGTAAAAAGCCCACTCCATTGGTAAGTCTTTGCTAATTCAATCCCTTTTCTTACTTCTTGTAACAATTCCTTTTTATGTACTAACCCACTAATAAAACCATTATGAATATAATTTTCTAAAAACATGGCGTATAATGGAGAGTTTTCGCAAGCAATTTCTAATGCTTTCAAATAGTAATAGTGTGCTTCAGTGTATTTTTTCCTTTTATGAAGGTCATAAGCGAAGTTGTTATATACCTTTGCTTTTCTCTCTACTTCGCCACACTCTTCACATAAACGAAAAAGAGCCTCATACCTATCTTTCGTCTCTTTAAAATCATGAGCACCTTTCGCATTTAACTGCACAAGTAATAATGTTTCCGAATCTATCATGCGATTAACATTCATCGTTGAATGAAAATAAACAGCAGCTTTTTTACCATAATAATAGGCTTGTACGTTCTGATTAGCAGCATAATAAGCGAGTGCTAGATGGTAATAATATTCATTTTGATGATAGCTATCATGGTCAATAGAACTTAATTCTCGAATACAGTCTTTATTTCTCCCCGTTAAAAAATAATATATCCCTAATTGATGCTTTAATGAATTCTCTTCAAAAGAGGTTAGCTCTATCACTTCCTTTTGAAGTTGGTTGATAAAGTAATAAGCTTCTGTCACTTTCATCTTATATAAGAAGTACCTCGCCATTGTTAAAAAGTAACTCGCTTGAAAATCAGGTACTTTTCTTAACGAGTTTGCTGTTAACTCTTTCTTTAATTGCTCAATTCTCTCATCATCTTGAATAATAATTTGCTTTTGTAGGTCAGTCATCTTTCGCTTAAATTGGTGAAATCGTTCAATTTCTTCTTCCATGTTAATTTCCAACCGTTCACAAAGCATATAAATAATTTCACTGGAGTATTGAGTAGATTCTCTTTCAATTTTACTTAAATGGGTAATAGAGCAAATGCCTTGTACAATCTCCTTCTGTGTAAGCTTCTTTGCTTCTCGATAGTATTTGATGATTTTTCCTTCCATCCTTGAACCTCCCAATAAGTGAAAAGTTAATCATGTCTCTTTTTGGCTATTATAGCAGAGAAAAATGAAGGAGAAAGGCAAGGAAATCCTATTTAACAGTCTTACACATGACGGAAAAGTAATAGACAAACTAGGAGGACCAAGTTTTATACGGTAGAGTAAACCATGAAACTTATCTCGAAAAAATAACCTAATGAGGGGGCAAATCAGAAACGATTAAGCGGCCTTAGCCCTAAAGAATATAGAGCTAAAGCCGCTTAGACTGTTTTTATTATTTCCACTGTCTACTTAACAGGGGCAGTTCAATAAGTTCGTGTCGATAGGATTCGTACTATTCAATTGGTGTTAAACCAATTAATCGAAGAAAATATTCAAGGTCTTTGTTACCGATTTTTTCTTTTGGTTGTTTCGATTCAGCATCAGGACCTTTCGTTAAGAAATTCTTTTCTGTTATTCTTATGTCTAATTCATCGACAATTCCGTCTTGATTAATATCTTCTTTCTTCTTCGAGGTATCTTCATCTCCATATGCATCAACGATTTTTCGAATGTCTTTAATATCAATGACCTTATCACCATTCACATCACCGGCTAATCCTAGTTTTGGACGGATGGTTTGATGTTGACCAATGAGTTCGCCATCGATTTTCTTACCAGGCACAAAAGTTGTGGCGCTCTTTAGGTGGCCTGGTGCTTCAATAACTAACGTATAATCCTGACTGCTCGCTGGAATTCCTTTTACAGTGAATTGTCCATGATCATCCAGCGTACCTTTATAATTCTTACCTGAACGTGTTTGAGCATACACTTTAATACCTAAATCGTTTGCTTCTCCAACGCGGTTAAAATATCCTTCCTCACTATTAAAGGCTTCTAAGTTTACTGAGCCTGAAACAGTCGTATGTTTAGAAATCACATCAAATGAATCGATACTATAATAAGGAATATCAACTTGTTGCTCGTCTTTTTTTGTATACTTTCCATTTACTACTTCAAAGCTACTTGTTTTAGCATAATAAGCATCATCTTTCAACTTAAATGTCACATCAATTAATGGCATATCCCCATCTAGCCCATCAAAAGCTTTTCCAGATAAAGCAGTATTTAATGTAACCGTACTATTCCAAATATCACTTTTTTCTACTACCGGTTTAGCTAAATTCACTTTAATGCCCTTTTGTTTTGTGTATTGCTCTATCTCTTTCGTCAAGTTTGCCTTTTTGAAATCATATAAGTCATGTTGGAAACTCACTTGCCATTCCCCTGACATCATATCTTGAACATTGTTTAGCGAAAGAGTCATTGTAATATTGTCTTTTTTCTTTATCGCTTCCTTATCATAACTAGCGGAAACATATGGAGTTCCTTCCTTCACAAAAATATAGTTCTCCATCTTAACAGCTGTCGCTAAATCGGAAGTGGCTAACCGTAAATATAACTCTTGATTTTCAATATCACTTTTTTCAATGCCAAATTTCACAATTCCTTCTGCATCAATTGGGAATGTTCTTGCAAAATAAGCGTATTTAGACGTGTCAAAATACATCGTATTAGATGATTGATCGTACGGTAAACCTTTTTCATTTAATAGTCCGATTGTTTCATCTTCTACTTTACCATGCACATAAAATGCCTCTTCCCCATCCTCGACTGTAAACATCGAGTCATTCAGTTCATACACACCTGGCTCGTGATCCCACTCAATCTCAGGTGCGGTATTGTCAATGATTGCTGGTGCGTCAACTGTATACGTTTTTCCACTATCATCCTTCGCTAAAATGACTATTTCATAGTCTCCCTCTGGTAATTTTACGTATTCTTCAGCAATTGGCTGATTAGGGTCTTTCGTAAATGGCAACATTGCTCCTGTAAACATATACAGCAAGAAATATTCTCGATCTGGCATCATATTCTCAGCATTTAGCGAACCAATATATCCGAGTGCCTCACCTGACTGACTATCTTTCACGATCACGTCGATGCTTTCCATTGGACTTTTCAAAGTAAATAATCCGTTAATAATTGGATAGTAGTTTTGCCAAAACCCAACATCATTCGCTAGTGTTGGTCGATCCGTTTCAAAAGAATCAATTCCTTTATCTGTAACAAAGATGGAAAAAGGAATTTGATATTTCTCTTGGGCATCCTCTTGATTACTTATACGAATATAGCCTTCATATGCACCCGGCTTCGCATTCGCTGGTACATTGATGGTGGCGTTTAGCGTTTTTTCTTTCCCTTTACCGACTGTAACAGACTTCTTCGTTTTTAAAGTGACCTTATTTTCTTTTGCATTTTCGACCCCATCAATCGATTGATTAAACTCTACTGTAAGGTCATAAGATTTTTTCTTACCGCTATTTTTGATTACTATATCTTTAGAGTGGTTAATCGCTTCACCATCATCACGTAAATAATCCCTACCAAATGCTATAGAAGCTGTCTCTTCATCTATAACAACGGTACCTTCTCCCTCCATCATTTCCGTTTCATCAAGTACTTTAATTGTCGTTTCAGCATGTACAGATGCATAGGCATTGATTCTTCCTGCTCCAACTTCATTCACTGAATAATCGCCATTCAGGTCGACTGAGTTATTCATCAATACTTCCTTCACTTCGAAAGGGTCATAAGCTTCATTTTCTTGAAGAATCAATGCTGCTACACCTGCTACATGAGGTGTTGCCATCGACGTTCCTTGCATTCTAGCATAGGCATTGTCATATGCGACTCCTTCTTCAGGACTATTGATATACTCTGGAATCGTCGAAAATATCGCTACTCCTGGCGCCACAACGTCTGGTTTAATATCATAGTTTCCATTCACCGGACCTCTTGAACTAAAGTCAGCTAAATGATCTCCCTCTGTTGTCGTTTCATCAAGATTTGTTAAAGTGATTTTATTGACTCCACTCGCTTTCAATTTCTCTCCATCTTCTTTTGACAGGCGGAAAGATGGGAGATATTCACTTCCTTCTCCCAAGTAGGATGGGATTTGCCCTTCTTCATTGTTATAGATAATAACAGCTATTGCTCCTGCATCTTTCGCATGTTTAATTTTCTCATCAAATGTCAAAGTGCCTCTTTCAATTAATGCGATTTTCCCTTTCACATCTAACCCTTGGAAATCCGTCTCTTGGCCAATCCCAGCTTCAACAATCGGTAACTCTTTACCTTCTAGTAATGCCAACTTATCAGAAAAATTCTTCGCTAGTAACATTAAGGATAGTTTTTGTCCTTTAACGGTTACATCTAAAGTCGGGATACTCATATCGGAGTCACTTGCCCCTACAGTAATACCTAAAGCAGCTGTACCAGGTGAACCGAGTGTTTTTTCATCTGGACCTGCATTTCCTGCAGCCACTACCGCAACAACCCCAGAAAGCATCGCTTGGTTTATCGCAATAGAGGTCGGGTCTAGTGGGTCATTGACAGAAGTTCCAAGTGATAAATTCATTACATCCATTTCATCTGCAACTGCTTTATCAATACCAGCCATAACATCTTCGTTACTTCCAGATCCGTATGGACCTAGCACTCTATAATTATATAAATCAACTTCTGGTGCTA
Organism: Cytobacillus kochii; assembly: GCF_020171845.1. Taxonomy (GTDB): domain Bacteria; phylum Bacillota; class Bacilli; order Bacillales; family Cytobacillaceae; genus Cytobacillus; species Cytobacillus kochii. The sequence continues at coordinate 88,266 of NZ_JAIVAM010000007.1, forward strand.
CCCCGGTTACAGCATAATCTACAGTGTTATCAGGGTTTGCTGCTATCGTTCCTGATACGTGAGTGCCATGAGATGTATAATAAGTCGCTCCACCGTATTCTTCAGGATACCCTTCATCATTTCCAACCCAATCTTCATAGGTTGTTTCCATTGGGTCAGCATCATTATCAACAAAATCCCAGCCTTTAACTGAAGATGGCTCTACCTCAGCAGGATTCTCGCCATCGGTATAGCGATATCCTTTATAAGCATCCATTAAATCAGGATGGTTATAATCAATTCCTGTATCGATTACACCGACTTTAATGCCTTCTCCCTTAATATTTTCATCATGCAATTGATCCACCCCAATTTGAGGTACACTATCAGCCATTTTCGGACTAACCTTCTCATCTTCACTAGGTAAATCTAATTTGATTTCTTTGTTACTCCATATTCTTTTTACTTCATCAGAGGCAAGTAATGATTGAATAGCCGTACCAGGTAAAGTCATTGATACCCCATTAAAAGCGTGTTTGTATTCATGAATGATCTCAAGCTTATTGGCATCAAACTTATCAATAGATTTTTTCTTTTTCATTGAGGATATAAATGTTGAAAAGGATTTATGAGAAGCCTCAACTTGCTGTTCTGCATTATTAACCGCTTTTTGCTTACCTAATAAAAGTTGCTGTTTAACAGCCACTTTTGCTGGAAGTGTTTTAAATTCTACAATAACAGAAACTAATTCTGCACTATCCTGCTTAATATCTGGAGAAATTGTAAATGTTGGTGACGCATTTAATTCATTCAAAGTCGCTCTTTCTTCTTTGGATAAACCACTGAGCATAGATTCAATCTGTTTCATATTGAACTTATCATTCTCAGCTGCCATTGAATGACTAGGTACACTGAACGAAAATATCATACCAGCGGCCATCGTCAACGTAAGTAACGGCTTTAGCTTTTTAAACTTCATAACTCCACCCCTATTTTTTGAAAATTTATTATTTTTATAATTTAATGATAGGTTGTGAAGTTATTACTTGTAAATTGGGGTAATATTTTTAGGTACTTCGGTACAAAAAAGCGAAGAATTTGTCGAAAAAAGAAAACAAACGGACCATTTTCGGTTATTTTTTTGCGGCTCCTTGCGTTTTTTAGTGAGATGTTTGACGGAATTACCCCAACACAAAAAAACACATCTAACTTGAGATATGCTAGTTCTAGTTTTTATGAAGATGTATACATGAGAATTGCTAAAGACAGCTGAAAAGGAACAGTTTCAGCTTTACTATCACTTTCCGGCGCTAAAATGGCTGTATGATTGTTTTTTGTTTTCTAGTACCTATCTTATGAAGATTATTTAGTGCTTTATATTGAGTTATATCTTTCAATCGCTTCTACAATCAATTTATTTCCTTTTTCCACTTCCTCCTTTGAAAGAGCATTGTCTTTTTTTGCTTCAATTAAATTGAATTTCATACTTTCAATTGTGACTAATGATGTCATTTTTTTGTATTGGTTTTTGGAGTATCCGAGGTTTAAGTAATCAATTAACTCTGGAACACCATCTAGTGTAGGAATATATTCAAACAAATTTTCTTCATATCTATCAGGAAGTTGAATACTTAATAATTTTTCTCTCATACAATCATCTCTTTTTAAATTTTTTATTATAAAATTTAGAAACCTATTTTTATTGTTTGCAGAACAAATTATTCGAGAATTTTTCTCATCTCAACTCATTTAAGGGTTCCGGCGATTCCCAACTTTTTATGCATAGACTAAGGTGTTATCGGTAAGAGTATAATTATCTACTTATTGGAGGTATAGTTGAATGTTTACCCATATTTTCTTGTGGACTATGTTGATTCTACCTTGGTTCTTTCTCCTTTTTTTAGATACTAAAAGGGTAAAGTCCTTCATTCCCGGTGGATTAGTAAGTGCCCTGCTTTTAACAATAGTATTTCAACTATATCAAAGATATCATCTAGTTGAAGTTGTGCAAACCATTTTCCCATTAACTAATACAACTCCTTTTGTCTACGGCTTATACATTGTCTTACCTACTATTTTTCTATACTTTACATTTGGTAACTTTTGGATTTATATAACAATTAATACAATTAGCGATGCAGTCTTTTCTTTTGGTATCATGAACCTTTATGAATATTTCGGGATTTATAAAATGGATGATTCTATCCATATCATCATTTTTATCACTTGTATTATTTGTGCTTCACTCATTTACTTATTTCAAAAGTGGCAGTATATTGATCCATACAAATGAGAAGTTAATCAAGGTACTATAGAGCCAATCGGCTCTTCTTTTATTCATTTATTTTGAAAAAGTTAACGATTCCCAATATTGTAGACTTTTTCCCTAGAGCCTTTAGTCTCCTTTTCAGTGTTTCTAATAGATATTGCTTTCTTTGTCTCCTTTTCATTTATATAATACTTTTAATAAATGGAGAAGTTGAGGTGTAGAATAGATGAAATATCTTCAAGAAAAAATGCATTTATTAGGAGAAAGACACTCAAATGTATACATTATTAAAACTCCAGAAGAAAAATATATTGTCTCTATTCCTGATCTCCATTGGTCAGCACAAATAGGCTGTTTAGAGGAATTCCAACAAAAAGTGGAATACCTCAATGATTCACTCTCATTTCACCTTTATGAAGGCAATTCATACGAGCTAGCCTATAGACTGTCCAAGCTTACTGAATTAAACATATTTCGTTAACCTTCGTATAAAAATTTATCAATTAAATACACTAAGGAGAAAATTGTCTGTAGGTGATTATTTTCTTCTATTCAAATGAAATATTCGGCATGCTCATTTTCGGGGGATTACTAGCCCCAACTTCATTATTCCTTTTTAAAAAAATTCATTATGGCATAGTTATAGCAGCCATGTACATAAATATCTTGGTTGTAATGTTTCTCTTTAGCGTTCTTATAGATTTATAAATGAATTTTCAACCTTTTTGATGAAACATCATTATTTAACCCCAGCATTAAAATGATTGAACATAAAATACAATGGTTACATTGGTTTGCCAACCAATGATCCCTTCCCAGAATGCATCCCTCACGCTCGCTGTTCTTTTCTTTACTCATCCTTTCTGCATGATAAAATTGCATAATAAGAGTAGTTTCATCGGAATTTCATTTAAAGAAGAGTCAATGCATGACTCTTCTTTTTTGTTCACATTTTGTGTTTTTTTTGGTTAGTTTTTTAAAAAATGTGGGCTAAAGCCTTGATTTCACAAAGAAAGATTTCTCCCCAGATGCGCTTTTTAAATGGATAAATGGATAAATGGATAAAACGATTTTTTTAACACAAAATAGATTTATTATTAGAATTTACAACTCAAAAACGGAGGAATACATTAATGTATTTTTACAAAGAAGATTTAATTAATATGATCGTTCCTGATAAACCAGATCCACATGCAGCCAAGGTGCTTCAAGAAGCTCTAGGTGGACAATTTGGAGAAATACGTACAATGATGCAATATTCATTTCAAAGTGCCAACTTCAGAGGAAAAGCAAAAAAATATCGAGACCTATTAAGAGGGGTATTTATAGAAGAGCTTAGTCATATAGAATTAGTACAATCGACAATAAATCAACTTTTAAATGGTGCTGGTGGTTCTAGCCCAGGTAACCAAGCATTTGATAATGCTCCGTTAGATGATGTTATTCAAGATGGGGCAAATCCCCATCATTTCATTATAGGTGCTAAAGCATCCTTACCAGTTGATGCAGGAGGTAACCCATGGAATGGTTCCTGGGTTTATGACCACGGTAATTTAGTAGCAAATTTAATCAATAATGTTTCATTAGAATCAACTGGTGTACTTCAAAAATCAAGAATTTATGAGATGAGCAGTAATAAAACTCTAAGAGAAACAGTAGCTTTTCTTATGGTTAGAGATAATGCGCATCAAAATGCTTTTGCAAAAGCATTAGAAACATTAGGAGTCGATTGGGGAAAAATCTTCCCTGTTCCTAACTACGACTTGAATAAATATCCTGAATGTAAGAAATATGTTGATATGGGCTTTCACAACGCCCAATTTAATTTCCGTTTAGATGATACACTTATTGGGGAAGTATTCACTGGAACAACACCTAGTAGGAATGGTGGAGACCTTTCAGTTACTGAACCACCTAAAGGGTTTCCTGTGCCAACAATGCCCGATATGCCAAATGAACATGCACCAGGTTTATATGATTTAGATAATTAGGGCCTTTATAGGCTCTTTTTATTTGTTTTCGATAATATCGTTCAAACCTTCTATTAACTAAACCTGTATAAATTAGTTAACATCCACATAATCTAAAGGAAAATAGAGGTGAAGTGAATGCTTGCTAATTTTTTTAGAATATTTAATGCAATTGTATTATGGTTAATCGTTATTATTTTTCTACCTAAAAATTCGTTTAAAAGATTTTTACCAGTGACATTATTTTGCTCTTTTCTTTTACTCATTGTCGAAATGTTAAGTCCAATATTTAATTGGTGGACAGTAAAAGGTGGTTATAAATTTATGTTATTTGATGCATTAGCATTTATTTTAGGACCATTCTTCACGATAAATTTATGGGTGTTTCACTTTACTTATGGCAAATTCCCCTTATATGCGACTACCAATTTAATTATGGATGTTATTTTTGCCTATCTCTTAACTCCTCTTTTCGAAAAGATTGGACACTTTAAACTCAAAAAATTCACAAGAACTGGAATACTTATCCTTTATTATTTCCTTTCTCTTTTGAATTATGGCTTTCAAAAATACATTGAAAAACCGGTAGAACCTATCGAAAATTAAGGATCTAGTAGAAGGCTATTGCACACTTTTTCATGTAGCTTAAATATTTAGTTGTTACATGCATTGTATTTTATTTAGATAAACATACCATAGGGCTCTTTTACCTTTTGACCATCTTTTTTCTGGTAGATCGCTTATGTACAACTTTTGAGAATTGCTCTTGAGATTGGTGAATTTTAGAAAACATATTGTAATAACTCTTAAACTCCCCTTTCCTTCAATTATCTTTTCAATTTTTTTCACCTCAAATATTAAAACTAACCTTCTTTTAAGCATTAGCGATAATCTATATGTAGGAATATTAAGAATAATTAAAGGATAATCGATTGATGAATTTCCGATTTGGATAAATAAAATAGGAGATTTTTAACTTCGTCGGACAAAAGTCGGACAAAAATTAAACATCTCCCATAATCCCTTATATTATAAGCATGTAGCGCCCTCGGAGGGAATCGAACCCCCATTTTAAGAACCGGAATCTTACGTGCTATCCGTTGCACCACGAGGGCATTTTTCATATGTAGGAACACGTTTTTCTTGGTGTTACGAATATTAATTATATGGGAAAAACCCTTTATATGCAAGCATTCGTTGTTTAAAAGCAAAAATTTGTGGGTATCATGGATACGAGGAAATCAACTTAGAAAAAAATGTCGAATAATTCTCTTGAAATAATCAAGCGATTCGTTTGACCTTAATTGACCAACCATGTATGATGAAACTACATACATTTACCAATGGCGAGGTATAAAATACCTTTCCAAAACTTTTTTGACCTTTAAAGGAGGAATTGGAAATGAACTTAATCCCTACAGTAATCGAACAAACAAACCGAGGGGAACGCGCTTATGACATTTACTCTCGCCTATTAAAAGATCGCATTATTATGTTAGGCAGTGCGATTGACGATAATGTGGCTAACTCAATTGTGGCACAGCTATTATTCTTAGAAGCAGATAATCCTGAAAAGGACATCACGCTTTATATTAATAGTCCAGGTGGAAGTATCACTGCTGGTATGGCTATCTATGATACGATGCAATACATCAAACCAAATGTTTCAACAATCTGTACTGGTATGGCTGCATCCATGGGTGCATTCTTACTAGCAGCTGGTGAAAAAGGGAAACGTTTTGCGCTTCCAAACAGTGAAGTCATGATTCACCAACCACTAGGTGGCGCTCAAGGGCAAGCAACTGAAATCGAGATTGCTGCTAAACGCATCCTATTCTTACGTGAAAAATTGAACCAAATTCTAGCTGAACGTACTGGTCAACCTTTAGATGTTATTTCTAAAGACACAGATCGTGATAACTTCATGACTGCAGAAAGAGCACTAGAATATGGTCTTATCGACAAAATCATTACAAACAATACACCAGAAGAGAAAAAATAAGCATCACAAATAACAAAAGCCATCAGCATTTCCTTTGCTGATGGCTTTTGTTATTTGTGATGAGTGAATAGTTGTTAGATCGACTATTTAGAGTTAATACATAGTTGAATAAGATTACGTTTCATTGTCGATTTACAAATAGTTGGGAGGTGAACGAAAAATGGTGAGATAAAAAGAAGTAGAAATAGCGTAATTTGTCGAGTGGCAATCGTAACCGATATAAGAGGAAAAATTAATTTGTTCGGTCTTCTTTTGTGGTTTTTCTTCTCGATGGCTGCGCAATTCCTTTTTACTACGGCTTCTTTTCAATTTTCCACCTGGATAGCTGTGCAGAAACGCACCCCCATTGGTAGAAGGAAGCATCTAGTAATGGGGGTGCGCAGGTTATTTGTGTATTATACAGATTATGAAACAATGTCTTCTTGTAGGAGTGCAGTCAGTTTATTTAAGGCTTCGGTTTCATCGCTGCCTTCAGCGAGGAGGGTTACGGTGGAACCAGCACTTAGAGATAGGCTCATTAATCCCATGATACTTTTGGCATTTACTTTTTTTCCGCCTTTTTCGATAAAGAGATCTGCTGTGAAGCGATTGGCTTCCTGCACTAACTTTGCAGCAGGGCGCGCCTGTAAGCCTGATTTAATTTTGACTTCCACTTGTCTTTCTACCATGTCCTAACCTCCAAAAAACTTTAAGATTCCTTCCATTGCCCTGTTTTAATTTTTTCTGCAATTTCATCAATTTTTCTTAGGCGATGATTGATACCCGATTTGCTTATCGTGCCACCAGAGACCATTTCTCCAAGTTCTTTTAAAGTCACATCTTGATACGTAACACGCAATTCAGCAATTTCGCGTAATTTCTCTGGTAACACCTTTAGCCCAACGGTACTCTCAATATATCTTATGTTTTCGACTTGTCTTAAGGCAGCACCAATTGTTTTATTTAAATTGGCTGTTTCACAATTGACCAAGCGATTAACCGAATTTCGCATATCTCTAACAATGCGGATATCTTCAAATCGTAAAAGCGCGCTATGAGCCCCAATAATATTAAGGAATTCTGTAATTTTTTCCGCCTCTTTTAAATAGGTAATAAAACCTTTCTTTCTTTCCAATGTTTTACTATTCAATCCAAAAGTATTCATTAATTTCGACAAGGCGTCATTATGCTCCTTATACATTGAAGCAATTTCTAAATGATAGGAAGAGGTTTCAGGGTTATTGACTGATCCCCCTGCTAAAAAAGCCCCTCTTAAATAAGCACGTTTGCAGCATTTCTTTTTAATTAAATCCATTGAGATATCATGGATAAATTGAAAGCCAGCACTAATAATATGCAGATCATCAAGAATCTTTTGTGCTTGCTCCATTAGCCTAACAATATAAACGTTATTTTTCTTAAGTCTCATTTTCTTTCGAACAAGCAGCTCAACTTGCACATCATAATTCCTTTTGATCAGCGTATAGATTCTTCTGGCAATCGCTGCATTCTCCGTTTGAATATCTACAATTAACATTTTATTTGAAAAAGAGAGAGATCCGTTCATACGAATCAAAGCGGATAGTTCTGCCTTTCCGCAACAATCCTTTGTCTCCAAGTTCGTTAATTCTTTTTTCGTTTCCGAAGCAAAAGACATACCTTCTCCCCCCTAACCAGACAAATACTAGTTTTTCATTATGTCATTAACAATTAATTGATAAATCTTTTTAGCGACTTCATTCGTATTATGACGAATTGCCCCTTTTTCAAGGCTAACAATCTCACCCTGTAGCACTTCCAACCCCTGTTCGACTAATCGATCACGGTCATAATAGACAGGCTTCGCTCGTTCCTCTTCATAACGCTCTTGAATATCTTCTGGAATTTCTTCATGATTGACAAGAATCAGATCTAAACATGGCTCAGCCATATGATCAAATATTGCCTGTACGTGGTCACTCGCACGATAGTCCAAAGTTTCCCCTGCCTGCGTCATTAAATTACAGATATACAGTTTTTTTGCATGAGAACGGCACACTTCCTTACCTACAGACGGTACAAGTAGATTAGGAAGTATGCTTGTGTACAGGCTACCAGGACCAATGATAATGAGATCAGCCTCTCGAATAGCTTCAATCGTTTCCGAAAGCGGACTTACCTTCTCAGGAGTCAAAAATACTTTCTTAATCTTCTTGCCAGAGTAAGGGATTTTAGATTCTCCTGATACAATACTTCCATCTTCCATTTCTGCATGTAATACAACACTCTTTTCAGCTGCAGGTAAGACTCTCCCATTCACATTCAATACTTTACTCATCTCTTGAATCGCATGAACAAAGTCGCCAGTAATAGAAGTCATCGCTGCTAGAATCAGATTACCTAAAGAATGACCCGATAATTCATTGGACGTTTTAAAACGATGCTGGAACATTTCTTCTACAAGGGGTTCCACATCTGATAACGCTGCCAAAACATTACGAATATCTCCTGGAGGTGGGATATTTAATTCTTCTCTCAACCTACCAGAGCTACCACCATCATCAGCAACTGTGACAATGGCTGTTAAATCAAGGGGATATTTTTTTAATCCTCTTAATAAAACTGGCAACCCTGTTCCACCGCCAATGATGACGACCCTCGGCTTTCTATTCATGTTGTTTGCCTTCTCCTCTCAATGTCACGGTGAGTGATGCGAGTGTTGTAGTCTTCCTTAAAATGGTTAGCGATATACTCGGTTAGTGCTACTGATCGATGCTGTCCACCCGTACATCCAATCGCGATAACAAGTTGTGATTTTCCTTCACGCTTATAATGCGGGAGCATAAATGCTAGTAAATCCGTGACTTTTTCTAAAAATTTATTTGTTTCGTTCCATTTCAAAACATAGTTAGACACTTCTTCATCCAAGCCTGTCTTCGGACGCATATGCTCAATATAATGCGGATTTGGCAAGAAGCGAACATCAAATACAAGATCGGCATCAATCGGTAATCCATGTTTAAAACCAAATGACATCACATTTACAGTGAAAATAGATTGTTTATTAACAGAAAACTCATGGAGTATTTTTTCTCTTAATTCACGCGGCTTCATATTAGATGTCTTATAGATAATCTGCGCTCTACCCTTTAGATCATCTAATAATTCTCTTTCCAACTTGATGCCTTCCATTGGCAAACCTGATGGCGCTAATGGATGAGAGCGACGCGTTTCTTTATATCTACTTACAAGGGTCGCATCGTCCGCATCAAGAAAAAGAATTTCTGGTGTGACCCATGACGTATCTGCTAAATCATCTAACGCCTTGAAAAGATGCTCAAAAAACTCACGGCCACGTAAATCCATCACAAGCGCAACCTTATTCATCTTATTCCCTGAATCCTTCATCAGTTCAAGAAATTTCGGTAATAAGGTCGGTGGTAAATTATCTACACAAAAAAAGCCTAAATCTTCGAAGCTTTGAATCGCCACTGTTTTACCTGCGCCAGACATCCCCGTAATAATGACCATTTGTGTTTCTTTTGCTGCAACCGAACTCATTTCTCGCTTCCCCCTGTATTCATTTTTAGCTTGGATCTAAGCGGTAACTAATTAATTCAAAGTCAGGTGTATAAGTAAATGTACCGTAAATCATGCGATTGCCATTAATCATATATTCAAGAATATGATGATCTCCTGCAGCCATTGGTAAATCCTTCACTTTGTCCACTTCGACCCATCGCAATTTTCCTTCTTCTGACTCATCTACATTTAATCCGTCCGCATCTGTAGCAAAAAAGGTAAACATCATCCATTCAGAAAGTACTTGATCTCCATCCTTCATAATGAAAGTAAATATCCCTTTTATGTTTGGATTCCTTAAGTAAATCCCTGTTTCTTCTCTATATTCTCTGATACAAGAGTCACGCACCGATTCACCTGGCTCCATCTTTCCGCCCGGTGCAACCCACCATCCTCGGCGTGGCTTTTGTAACAACAATACTTGATCATCTTTTAATAATACGCAGTTTGTGACCCGCTGCATCCTATTCACCTCTTACTTCGTGCCACTCATTATTAGAGAACAGATGAACCTAAATACTCTAATGAATGAAAGCATAGTATTTATCATTATATTATACTATTTTTGTCATAGCGCTACAACGATACAGGTTGAACATGATTCTTCGTCCTAAGCAAATTGCCTAGACTTCTTTATAGTAAGTGTCTATCCATTATTATAATATCCAACCGGTGTGCTACATTCGATCTGTGTAAAAAAGAATTTTGCTTTGCTCTTACTTCTTTTTCTCATTCTGAGTGACGTGCAAATCTCTTTTGCTTCGCTCTCATTCGTGATTTTCATTCTGAGTGACTCGCTAACCCACTTTGCTTCGCTCTCACTTCTTTTTCTCATTCTGAGTGACACGCAAATCACTTTTGCTTCGCTCTCATTCGTGATTTTCATTCTGAGTGACTCGCTAACCCACTTTGCTTCGCTCTCACTTCTTTTTCTCATTCTGAGTGCCGTGCAAATCTCTTTTGCTTCGCTCTCACTTCTTTTTCTCATTCTGAGTGACACGCAATTCACTTTTGCTTCGCTCTCATTCGTGATTTTCATCCTGAGTGACGCACAAATCTCTTTTACTTCGCCCTCATTCGTGATTTTCATTCTGAGTGACTCGCTAACCCACCTTGCTTCGCTCTCATTCGTGATTTCCATTCTGAGTGACTCGCTAACCCACTTTGCTTCGCTCTCACTTCTTTTTCTCATTCTGAGTGCCGTGCAAATCTCTTTTGCTTCGCTCTCATTCGTGATTTTCATTCTGAGTGACGCGCAAACCTCTTTTGCTTCGCTCTCACTTCTTTTTCTCATTCTGAGTGATGCGCAATTTACTTTTACTTCGCCCTCATTCGTGATTTTCATTCTGAGTGACTCGCTAACCCACTTTGCTTCGCTCTCATTCGTGATTTCCATTCTGAGTGACTCGCTAACCCACTTTGCTTCGCTCTCACTTCTTTTTCTCATTCTGAGTGCCGTGCAAATCTCTTTTGCTTCGCTCTCACTCGTGATTTTCATTCTGAGTGACTCGCTAACCCACTTTGCTTCGCTCTCACTTCTTTTTCTCATTCTGAGTGACGTGCAAATCTCTTTTGCTCCGCTCTCATTCGTGATTTTCATTCTGAGTGACTCGCTAACCCACTTTGCTTCGCTCTCATTTCTTTTTCTCATTCTAAGTGACATGCAAATCTCTTTTACTTCGCTCTCATTCGTGATTTCATTCTGAGTGAACCATTTCCTCATTTGCTCAAAAACCAAAAAAAAGAGCACAGGAGCTACCTGTGCTGTAAAAGGAATATATCTTTAAAAGGGGGTCAATTTCTATTATTATCATAACCGAAATTTGTTTCACCCAGGTTACAGTAGAGTTAAAACGAAATGACTTTTTGTAAATGATGAATAAAGTTGGATTATGATCCCCTTTTTCGTTAATTTGTAGCTGTTTTTAGACTTTCTTGCAGCTCTTCAATATAGTGCTGAGCAGCTTGAGCGGCAATGCTACCATCGCCTGTTGCGGTAACGATTTGACGCAATGTTTTTTCACGAATATCTCCAGCAGCGAAGATACCAGGAACATTCGTTTCCATTTGGTCATTGGTTACGATATAGCCTTCTTCATTCGTAATACCAAGGCTTGCAAATGGTTTCGATAGTGGATTCATACCGATGTAAACGAACACGCCATCCGCTTTGAATTCTTTTTCTTCACCTGTTTCTGTTGATACAATCGTGACACTGCCTACTTTTCCGTCCTTATCGTTAACTTCTTTCACTGTATGGTTCCAAATGAAATCAATTTTATCATTATCAAAGGCACGTTGTTGTAAGATTTGTTGTGCACGTAATTTATCACGACGGTGAATGATGGTTACTTTACTTGCAAATCGTGTTAAGTAAACACCTTCTTCAACAGCAGAGTCGCCTCCACCAATAACTACTAGTTCTCTTTCTTTAAAGAATGCACCGTCACAAACCGCGCAATAAGAAACACCGCGGCCGCCTAACTCTTTTTCACCAGGAATACCTAGTTTTTTATATTCTGCACCTGTTGTAATAATAACCGCACGTGCTTTGTATTCTTTAGAACCAGCAATGACTGTTTTATATTCCTTGCCATCGATGATTTCTTTAATATCTCCATATGCATATTCCGCACCAAATTTTTTCGCATGATCGAACATTTTTGTAGAAAGTTCAGGTCCAAGAATATGATCAAATCCTGGATAGTTCTCCACTTCTTCTGTATTCGCCATTTGTCCGCCTGGTACCCCGCGTTCAAGCATTAATGTTGATAAATTTGCACGAGATGTATATACTGCCGCGGTCATTCCTGCTGGACCTGCTCCTGCAATAATGACATCGTAAATTTTTTCTTCAGCCATCATTCCCACTCCTTTGTCTTGAAGCCTTCTGTTCTATTATGACCTTCTTGGTTTTATCCTATAAAATTTATAGGAAAACGTCCAAGTTTTTGCTCAACGAAGGTATTCATTCAATAATCGCAAATATTTTCTTAAAGTTGATGTAGAGATTCCGAAATTTTTTGCGATTGTTGCTTGTGATACAGTCTCATTTCTTAGCTTATGCCAAGAGTAAGTGATTGCACCGGCATATGCATGAGGGTTTTTAATCGTCACCCCAGCTTGGGTTAACTGTAAATACGCAGAAAACCACATTAAATACAAACTTGCTTCTTTTGCCCCAACAGGTGAGTAATTTTCATAAAGCAATCCAGCTATATCATGTGCTGTAGACGTATCTTGAGATGCCTCACCAAATTTTAGATAAGCTACATAATCCCTCTCTAACGCAGAGAACTTCCTATTTCCTTTTAAACGGTCAGATTCTAATAATTGTTCCTTTTTACCTGAAACTGCTGTTAAAAACAAGGCAAACAATCGTTCTTCTGGATAGTCACTATCTAGCCTTTGTTGAATAGAAGAAACATGATCTTCGAACCCTTGAGCACTTTTTGACGTATCGCTCCAAGGCTCCAATCCTTCTTTTTCCGGATTTAATTCAACAGCCCTTCTCCACGCCACTTGAGCCACTGACTCTTTACCAGTATGATAGGCAGCGTATGCGAGCCAGTAGTAAAAAGAAGCGTCCCCGTTAAACCCTAGTTTATAGAGACGACCGAGCCATGCATATGCTTTATCATATTCCCCTATAAGTGCTAACGTTGCCCCTAATTTAAATTGATGCTCAACAGAGATGGGATGTACTTTTAATAAAGCATCCTTTAGCGCTCGCACCTCTTTAAAGTCGTTTTCGTAAAAAGCAAAAACAAGCTTATTACAAAGGGCATGCAAATTCCCCGGATTGTCTTTAAATACTTGTTTCAACACATCCGAGGCTTTATCTGTTTCGCCTAGATAAAAATAAGCTAGGGCTAGATTATTATAAGCCGACCAATATTCTGGGTACTCTTCAATGACACCATTGAGTAGTTCCACAGCTTTTGGAAAATAACCGGTCTCAAGTAACTCCCTTGCTTGTTCCTGTTTGACCATTAAGTCGTCCTGCTCATATAGATGTTCGTTTAGATCGTCATCCTCTAACGTAAGGAGCTCCAACAACTCTTCTGTATCTTCAACAAACTCGCCTTCTGGATCTAGTTCTATATATAATGTAGCATGATGGTATGCGTCTTTGAAAAAACCTAAATGTGCATAGTTATTAGCTAAAAAATAGTGACACTCAACCATCTCTTCATCTAATTCCTCTAATATTAATCGGAGTAGCTGATTGGAATCTTGATATTCTCCCATTTCGGCATGCACCACTGCCAACTGACAAACAATCATCGGTTCGCCTGGCTCTAAATGCATCGCACGTTGGAGGTACTTCTTCGCTCTATGAAAATCCCTGCGGTGGTAAGCTTTAATGCCTTTTGAAAAATAATACTCACCCGTAGGGATAAATGATAAAATTTTTCCTTTATGATCTCTTGCTTTAGAGTCTTTACGCATGGAATCCTCCATAAAATATATTAACTAATTGAGTATAACATACGAATAATCGCTCGAGAAGGGGGTGACAAGATAAGGAAAAAAGTGAAGATAGCATGATTATCTAACTCAGCTTAAAAAATCAACACTTTCAAAAATGTGACTATTTTATGATTTTTTTATTAAGAAAGTGTAACATGCTAATAAAGCGCACGGATTTCTCGAACATCACTCTTTAGTTAGCATTCATATAAATTGAACGAGAAGGTAATAAGAGTACAGAATAAGTTTTGTATGTGCATATCATTGACGGTAGTTAACAAGGTATATCTTGATAATAATTTAAAAGTGGAAAAGTACGATTTGATCGTACTCCTTGCCCGATTAAACTAATCTTAAAAAATCGTGCACTCAAAAAAGACAATTTCTACTTACAGAAATCGTCCCATTCAACCATTTATGAAACTGGCTTTTTCTCTTCATGCCTTTTATTCAAGACGTTTAATACTTCGGCAAATGGCAGTTCTTGTTCACGTAAAAGCACCATTAAATGGTAAAGTAAATCAGCAGATTCCCATTTTAGTTCTTCACGATCACGATTTTTAGCTGCGATGATTACTTCTGCTGATTCTTCGCCGACTTTCTTCAATATTTTGTCGACACCACTCTCGAATAAATAGGTCGTATAAGCTCCTTCGGGACGTGCATGCTCGCGCTCAGCAATAACTTCTTCCAACCGTTTTAGAATTTGATAATCTGCAATTACAGCTTTTTCTTTCCCCGTATAAATCGTTTCATGAAAACAGCTAATTTCGCCTTTATGGCAGGCAACACCATTTGGTAAGACCTGTACTAAAATAGCATCCTGATCACAATCCCACTTCATTTCTACGACCTTTTGCGTGTGACCACTGGTTTCCCCTTTATGCCAAAGTTCATTGCGTGAACGGCTGAAAAACCAAGTTTCCCCTGTTTCAATCGTCTTTGCTAAAGATTCTTTATTCATGTACGCAAGCGTTAGGACTTCTTTCGTTTCACTATCTTGGATAATTGCTGGCACAAGGCCTTGATCATTAAATTGCACTTGATCAATCATCTTACATACACTCCCTTATCTTTTATATATGCCTTCACTTCTGCGACGGAAGTTTCTTTATAATGAAAAATAGAAGCAGCTAGGGCTGCATCTGCCTTCCCTTCAAGGAATATATCAGAAAAATGACTAGCTCCCCCTGCTCCTCCTGAAGCAATGACAGGAACGGTTACTGCCGTACTTACAGCTTTTGTTAAGGCAATATCAAAGCCTTTCTTTTCACCATCACAGTCCATGCTTGTGAGAAGAATTTCACCAGCACCTCTTCGCACGGCTTCTTTAACCCACTCAAGCACTTTCCACTCTGTTTTTACTCTTCCACCATGTGTATACACAACCCATGTACCGCAATCTTGATCGTACTTAGCATCTACAGCGACAACCATACATTGTGCCCCGAAGAATTCAGCACCTTCTGTAATTAACTCTGGCCGATTGACAGCTGCGGTATTTAATGAAACTTTATCTGCACCCGCTCGAAGAAGCTTCTTCATATCATCAAGTGTATGAATACCACCACCAACTGTAAAAGGGATGGCTAGTTCTGCCGCTACTGCTTGAACAACATCAACCATTGTTTTTCTTCCCTCATGTGAAGCAGAGATATCAAGAAATACAAGCTCATCTGCTCCTTGCTCGTCATAAAAACGTGCTAATTCCACTGGGTCACCTGCATCTCTTAATTGAACAAATTGGATACCCTTTACGACCCTTCCTTCTTTTACATCGAGACAAGGAATAATTCGTTTAGTAAGCACGAAAAGGCCCCCCTTCCAATGCTTCCTTCACAGTAAAACGCCCCTCATAGATGGCTTTACCGACAATAGCTCCAGGAATACCTGCTTGGTTAATTAATTTGAGATCAGCAAGAGAACTGACTCCACCAGAAGCAATGACCTCTTTTCCTGTCGCTTGTGCTAATTGGACAGTTGCTGTAATATTCGGCCCAGATAACGTACCATCTGTAGCAATATCTGTAAAAATAAACGTTTCAGCACCGACGTCCGCGAATTGTTTGCCCACCTCAACAGCTGTTGCTTGTGATGTATTCAACCAGCCATTTGTTGCAACAAAACCGTCTTTAGCATCTAGACCAATTACAATACGCTCTTTATACTTCCTAATCATTTCAATAGCAAATTTAGGGTTTGAAATGGCTACACTGCCGATAATTACTCTTGATACCCCAGCATCTAGATAAAAATGTATATCTTCCTCGGTCCGAATACCGCCACCAATTTGGATATTTGCATTTAACTTCTTTGCTGCTTGAATGACATAACGATCGTTCTCCGGCTTTCCGGCTTTTGCTCCGTCGAGGTCCACCATATGCACCCAGCTAGCCCCATCTTCTACAAAGGTTTTTGCCATATCAAAAGGAGAGTCCCCGTATACCGTTTCCTTATCGTAGTCGCCTTGTAATAAACGAACACATTTCCCGCCCCGCATATCAATCGCAGGATAGATGGTCAGACTCATTTTACACTCACCCCTTCTGATACAAGCACTGTAAAGTTTTCTAAGATTTTCATGCCAGTCATACTGCTTTTTTCCGGATGAAATTGAGTACCAAAGACATTATTTTTTCCTACAACTGCTGGGACACAAACATCATATAAGCTATCGGCCAAAATAATTTCATCTGTCTCTGTTGTTACATAATAAGAATGAACAAAATATGCAAATCCCTCTTCGACATCCTTTAAAATCGCTGATTGTCGTCGTAACTGTAATAAGTTCCAGCCCATATGTGGGACTTTATACATTTCACCTTGAGTTGTTACACCAGGTATTTTCACAACCGTTCCAGGAAGCAATCCCAATCCACGGCATCCACCGTTTTCTTCACTTGCTTCAAACAGTAATTGCATCCCTAGGCAAATGCCTAATATTGGTTTACCACTAGCCGCATAGTCTCTGAGGACATCTGCTATACCCGTCTCATTTAAAAGTCGCATGGCATCACTAATGGCTCCAACTCCAGGGACAATCACACCATCGGCTAAAAGGATCTCATCCTTTTTATTTGTAATCAGATAAGGTTCGCCTAACCTTTCCAGTGCTTTACTGACACTGAATAAATTCCCCATTCCATAATCAATGATCGCAATCATTTATAACATCCCTTTCGTGGAAGGAATGCCTTTTATTCTTGGATCAATCGTTGTTGCTTCATCTAAGGCTCGACCAAGTGCCTTAAAGACTGCTTCAATCATATGATGGGTATTCTGACCATAGTGAACGATCACATGAAGATTCATTCTCGCCTCAAGGGCGAATTTCCATAAGAATTCATGCACTAGTTCGGTATCAAATGTACCTACCTTTTGATTAGGAAAGATAGCACGCATTTCTAAATGTGGTCGATTACTTAAGTCGACAACCACTTGTGCTAGTGCTTCATCCATCGGAACAAAGGCATTGCCGTATCTTTTAATTCCTCTTTTTTCACCAAGGCTCTCTCGCAATGCCTGTCCGAGACAAATCCCTATGTCCTCTGTCGTGTGGTGATCATCAATTTCGACATCGCCTTTTGCATCAATCGTTAAATCGAATTGCCCATGCTTAGCAAATAAATCAAGCATATGTGTCATAAAAGGAACGCCTGTCTCCAAATCACTTGTTCCTTCTCCATCAATATTGAGTGATAGTTGAATTTCTGTTTCATTAGTCTTTCTTCGCAACTCAGCCGTTCTTGTCATTTCCCTTCTTTCCTTTCACTTTGGAGTCTTTTTTCAATCGATCTTGCATGAGCTTCTAAACCTTCTAGTCTTGCAAATGAAGCGATTTTTTCCGCATTTGCTGTAAATCTACTTTCACTGTAGTAAATAATGCTCGATTTTTTTCGAAAATCATCCACATTCAACGGGCTTGAAAATCTTGCTGTGCCGTTAGTTGGTAAGACATGATTAGGACCAGCAAAATAATCACCAACAGGCTCAGGGCTATATCTACCTAAGAATATTGCACCCGCATGGCGGATAGCTCCTAAAAGTGATAATGGATTGACTGTTAAAACCTCCAAATGTTCAGGAGCAATTGTATTAATCACTGCAATCGATTCTTCTATCGTCTCTGTCACATAAATACGACCAAATTGTTGAATCGATTGGCTGGCAATATCGTATTTTGGTAGAGTAGCTAACTGTTCTTCCACCTCGATGGCAACTTCGTTAGCGAGTTGTTCGCTATTCGTAACAAGGATGCTACAAGCCATTTCATCATGTTCTGCTTGTGATAATAAGTCTGCTGCTACTTCGGTTGGAATTGCTGAGTCATCAGCAAGAATAGCAATTTCACTTGGTCCAGCAATCATATCGATATCGACCTCACCATACACTTCTCTCTTCGCCAATGCGACGTAAATATTACCTGGGCCTGTTATTTTATCCACTGGTGCGATTGTCTCTGTACCATAGGCAAGTGCAGCTACCGCTTGAGCTCCACCTACTTTATATATATCTGTTACCCCGGCAATATTCGCTGCAACAAGGACAGCAGATGGTATTTTTCCTGTTTTGCGCTCTACAGGAGAAACCATCACAATTCTTTCTACTCCTGCTACTTTTGCCGGCAAAACATTCATTAACACAGAAGATGGATAAGCCGCTTTTCCACCAGGCACGTATACACCAACAGAATCAATCGGCGTTATTTTTTGTCCGAGCAAGGTGCCATCGACTTCAGTCGTCATCCATGAATTTTGCAATTGCTTCATATGATAGTTTCTTATATTTTCTGCTGCTTCTTTTATAATTGAAATGGTTTCCTTAGATAATTCTCTATAAGCTTGGTCTATTTCTGCTGCTTTCACTTGATAATCATCTAATAGAATCCCATCAAATTTTTCTGTATAACGAATGATCGCTTGATCACCTTCTTGACGTACAGCTGCTATGATTTCCTTTACTGTTTGCCTTTGTTCTTCTGTCCCACCGTCAATGGAACGCTTGATAGAAAGGTCGTTTGTTACTTTTAATATGTCCACTTACTTAACCACCTTTTCCTGCTCGATCACTTCTGTCAGTCTCTCAACCACATCACTTATACGTGCGTCTTTCATGCGGTAACTAACCGGATTGACGATGAGCCTTGATGTAATATTGACGATGTCTTCATATTCTATTAATCCATTTTCTTTTAATGTTCTTCCTGTAGAAACAATATCAACAATACGATCAGCTAAACCAATAAGCGGTGCCAATTCAATCGAACCGTTTAATTTAATAATCTCGACTTGCTCACCTTGTTCACGGAAATAAGCCGCTGCTACATTCGGGTATTTCGTAGCGATTTTCGGTGCGACATCATTCATTTGCGTATGAGGCAAGCCAGCAACAGCTAAATAGCAAGCACTAATCTGTAAATCAAGCAATTCATATACATCACGTTCTTCTTCAAGCATGACATCTTTCCCGGCTATTCCAAGATCGGCAACACCATATTCCACATATGTTGGCACATCCATCGGTTTAGCTAAAATAAAGCGGAAACACTCTTCAGGTACATCGATAATTAATTTCCGCGAATCATCGAATTCAGGAGGCAACTCGAAGCCAGCCATTCTCAACATCTCCGCTGCCTCAGTAAAAATTCTTCCTTTTGGCATCGCAACTGTTAACCAATCCTTCATCGCGACCCCTCCTTCTGTTTACCAACTAAATAAGTGATATCTTCATAAAGTGCTGAACAAGCATCAATATCTTCTACGCCATTAATATCTTGCAAAACGACTTTCTTCCCTTCAAGTCGTTGCTGTTCAGCTAACATAAAAGCTTCTTTTCTTCTTTCTAAACTAAACACAATACAGGAAAGAGGTGGTTGTTCAAATGGTTTGTCTAACGATTCAAGTAAATGATCTAATCGAATGGCAAAGCCAGTTGCACTTTTGGCTTTCCCAAACTTTTCTAGTAATAAATCATACCGCCCACCGCTGCCAATTGGAAAACCAACATTACCTGCATACACTTCATAAACAATACCTGTGTAATAACTCATATGACTGACTAATGTTAGGTCCAATTTTATGAGGGCATCCTGTTGATAGTCAGCTATAATTCCCCATAAGGTTTTCAATTCATTTAACGCTTCGACGCCTGCATTGCACTCTAATAGGCCTTCCGCTT
The DNA here is from genome assembly GCF_020171845.1 of Cytobacillus kochii. Lineage (GTDB taxonomy): Bacteria > Bacillota > Bacilli > Bacillales > Cytobacillaceae > Cytobacillus > Cytobacillus kochii. The sequence goes on from NZ_JAIVAM010000007.1 coordinate 108,676, forward strand.
CCTTAATGACTTCTGGTCCGCCTCTTAATTTTAGAAACTGTTTTAACCTTTGTTTATCAATAGATGACAATGATAGCTGATCTACATGTACACGATAACCAACATAATTTTTCTCATAGAGGAATCGCATCAATTGCTCCACTCTTTCATCTGTACCGAGTATCTCTTGGAAAAAACTCCTTACAAAGGCAATATGACCAACGGAAATCTGGAACTGCTCCAATCCTGTTTTCATTAGAGCGGAGGATATTAATCCTAAGCACTCTCCATCCGCACTAACTGTTGGATCACCAATACATTCGACACCGATTTGCTCAAATTCTGCCGGCCGTCCACCTTCTCGCTGTTGTGCCCGAAACACATTAGCCGAATAAGCTAAACGCTGTGGCAACTTTTCCTTTAATAACTTAGACGCAGCCACACGAGCAATAGGGGCTGTCATATCTGGTCTTAGTACAAGTGTATGTCCCTCATGATCCAGCAGTTTAAACAATTGTGTATCGAGAATAGCTGAAGCCGTACCAACTGTCTCGTAATATTCCAACGTAGGCGTTTCAATAAATTGATAGCCCCAGCGTTTCATTTCATTGGCCATTGTCACCCGTACTTCTTCTTTCATCATATATAGATTAGGCAATGTATCCCTCATGCCTAAAGGCTTTTCAAACATAAATAACCGACTCAACTCGTTCACCTCATTTTTACTTTAGTTCGCTACCATGCTAATAAATTGAAGTTACTTAGTAGTGTACGCTTCTCACCTCTAAACGTCAACCCTAAACACTTAATTTTGAGAAAAATGAAAGAAATTCACAACAAAGGGATGTAATCTAAAATATTCTAATGGGGATGTAATGATCCCGCTTGTTGCCATAGTCTCAACTTCAGGGCGTTTACGATAATGGAGGGTTCTACTTTTGTTCAACGTCCTTATCTTTAAGGGGCAGGTGTGAGAAAACAAAACAGGAGGAGTGCAAAAGCTCGTTTCATTGCTAAAAAGGGGACGAGGGAGTCAGGTCCTTATTTACGATAATCTAAACGGGCAGTAGGATTTTCTCCTTTGCGCTGTTATCCGCTTCGAGCGACCTCACGAAACTGGTGAATCTTCATGTCATGCGAGGGCATGGCACCTTGGCGCCAAATCTGTCTGTAAAAATCTTTTTACGTACCTCAGTCTTTTTTTCTTGTTAACCTTCATCCGTAACAAAAAAAACATCCGCTGTCCCCCTTTCTTTTCGAAAGTGAAGTTAGCAGATGCTTATGACCGTTGTTCCATTTCTTCTTTTGTAAATATGATTTGCATTGGGTTACCACCTACGAAAGCACCAGCGGGTACGTCTTTATGTACAAGTGTACCAGCGGAAACGATCGCACCATCTCCGATTACTATTCCTGGAAGAATCGTGCAGTTGGCACCAATCATGACTTCGTTACCGATTTCTACAGTTCCCAGACGATATTCTTTAATCAAATATTCATGGGCTAAAATAGTAGTATTGTATCCAATCACACTATTGCGGCCCACACTGATTTTCTCTGGGAACATGACATCGAGCATTACCATAAGCGCAAATGAAGTCTGTTCACCGATTTTCATCCGTAAAAAGGTACGATAAAGCCAGCTTTTCACCCCTAAGAACGGGGTGTAACGTGCCAGCTGAATCACAACAAAGTTCTTTACTACTTTCAAAAAAGGGACCGTTTTATACACATGCCAAAGGGAGTTCGCTCCTTCAACAGGATAGCGTTCGGTTCTCCTCATCTGTTTAATTCCTCTAAAATCGTTAATAAGTCCGGCATTGTTTCTAACATATAGTCAGGATCAAATTGAAGAAGATGATCCCTTCCTTTACTTGACCAAGCAACACCTGCTGTCACCGTACCTGCATTTCTGCCACCTATAATATCATGATGATTATCACCAATCATGATGGCTTCTTGTGGTTCTGAGTCCAATAGTGATAATGCTTTTAAAACAGGCTCAGCATCCGGTTTAGGCTTTTCTACATGATCAAGGGCAACAATCACTTCAAAAAATTCATCCAGCTTTGTTAAGCGTAAACCCTTTTCAACAACGTCTAGCATCTTTGTTGTTACGATGCCCAATTTATAACCCGATTCCTTTAGTGTGCGGACCGTCTCATACACGCCTGAAAACTCTTTCACTAATACATCATGGTTTTCTTTATTAAATGTACGATACATATGAACCATCTCATCCGCACGGTCCCTATCAATTGATGTAAATGTCTCGACTAATGTTGGACCCATAAAAGGTAGTACATCCTGACGCTGATAGCTATCTGGATAATAATGATTTAATGTATGCAAAAATGAAGAGATAATTAGTTCATTCGTATCTATTAACGTTCCATCTAAATCGAATAATATTGTATCAATTTTAGCCATAATACGCTTCCTTTCTCGGTGTTGCTTCAAGCTTCCTCCAAATCATCCCGACAATCATTGTTAAAATCACAGCGACTACGATGCGAATAAGAAGAAGTGGTAACACAGGTATTCCTAAAGGTATAAAGATAAGAGTATCCTCCACAACCGCATGACAAGCTACTAAGAAAATAAACGCTAAAGTGACATCTTTTTGACTAACGCCATCCTCTTCTACTGCTTGAATCATCACACCGGCTCCAAATGCTAAGCCAAACAATAATCCTGATGCTAAAGTTGTCGATGTATTTTCTCTCATCCCTAGCTTTCTTGTTAATGGGGCCATCCATTTAGAAAATACTGCAAGCCATTTACGGTCTTTCATAATCTGTACAATTACCATTAATGGAATGACAATAATCGCTAATTGAAAAATACCGAGACCTGCTTTTTCTACTGCATTCCATACAATCGGCCATATGCCTTCAATCGTTTCTTCGCTTGCTCCAACAAAACCATACTCTGCCATCTCAGAACCGCCATTCCAAACGAGATTAATAATAATCCCCGATAGAAAGGCTAAACCGAGCCGAACAGCGAGCACAATCCATAGTTTAACGCCTACTTTCATGGCTACACTTGTTTCAATCAGTAAGTTATGAGAAAACGAAAGCATGACTGCTAGTATAAATACTTCTTTTACCGTTAAATCCAACGTGAGAATCGCACCAATACCAGCATAAACATTCAAGAAGTTTCCTAAAACTAAAGGAATGGCCGCATCCCCCGATAGACCAAATATTCCCATAATCGGTGCGATTAATTCAATCACCCATGGTAAAACTGGCGTATGTTGCAATAACGCCACAATTAACGTAACAGGAAAGATAATTTTCCCCAATGTCCAAGTCGTCTTAAAACCAACCTTTAATCCTGCTTTAACAGAATGTATCACCTGCTACTCCCCCTCTGCTGACCCTTACTTTGCTTTTGCTTGTTTCTGTGGAGGATCTAAATACCTCTCTTTTGCATTCCCACTTATTCTTCTATATATAATAATTACGATAGCCCCAACTATTAATATGATCGATAGCATTTGTGCTGCTCTTAACATTTCAGTCACCATTAAGCTATCGGTTCTCATTCCCTCGATAAAGTATCTACCGATAGAGTACCAAATCACGTAGCTAAGGAATAATTCCCCTCTTTTTAAATTAGCACGTCTTAGTAGTAGTAGCAGTGCAAATCCAGCGAAATTCCAAACTGACTCATATAAAAATGTCGGATGATAATAAGCCCCATTAATATACATCCCGTTAATAATGAATTCTGGTAGATGCATGTTTTCTAAGAATTGTCGACTTACTTCACTACCATGCGCCTCTTGGTTGACGAAATTCCCCCAACGTCCAATGGCTTGGCCGAGGATGATACTAGGTGCAGCAATATCCGCTAATTGCCAAAAGGATACACCACGCTTCTTTGCAAAAATAATCGCAGTGACAACTGCTCCGATTAATGCACCGTGAATGGCGATGCCTCCGTTCCAAATTTTAATGATTTCACCTGGATACTGAGAATAGTAGTCCCATTCAAAGATCACATAATAAATCCTTGCACAAATAATTGAAATCGGAATAGCCCATAACAATAAATCAGCAAATAAATCCTTACCTAGTCCTCTTTTCTCTGACTCTCTCATCGCCAAAATAAGACCGAGTGCAATGCCGATACCGATGATTAAGCCATACCATCTAACAGACAATGGCCCTAAACTAAAGGCAACCGGATCAATTGGCGCCACTGTTAACAACATAGTCATATCTCCTTTAATTATGTATTAATAAATCTCAACGATCTTCATGATCGCCATCTTCAATTACATCCGTTAAACGATTTGTAAATTGCTCTGCTGCATTTACACCCATACGTTTTAATCTAAAATTCATTGCCGCTACCTCAATAATAACCGCTAAGTTTCGACCTGGGCGGACAGGAATGGTCATTTTAATTAACTCCGTATCAATAATCTTCATCTTTTCTTCTTCTAAACCTAAACGATCATACTGTTTTTGAGCATCCCATATTTCTAAATCCATCACAAGGGAAATCTTTTTAAATCGGCGAATGGCACCTGCACCAAATAAAGTCATGACATTAATAATACCAAGTCCACGAATTTCTAATAAATGCTCAATGAGTTCTGGTGCACTACCGACTAATGTGTCCTCATCTTCTTGTCTAATTTCTACACAATCGTCCGCTACTAAGCGATGTCCTCTTTTGACAAGTTCTAATGCCGTCTCACTCTTACCGACACCACTCTTTCCTGTAATGAGGACTCCCACGCCATATATATCGACTAACACTCCATGGATGGCAGTCGTAGGGGCTAACTTACTTTCTAGGAAATTCGTCAAAAGGCTAGAAAAACGCGTGGTTTTTTGCTTTGTTCTTAAAATCGGTACGGCTTCTCTCTCAGCCGCTTCAAGTAATTCTTCTGGTACTTCTAGCTCTCTCGTAATAATGATTGCTGGAGTAATGTCAGAGCATAGCATCTCCAGTCTTGCTTCTCTCTCTTCGTCATTTAGTTTTTCAGCAAATGACAGTTCTGTTTTCCCTAATAATTGTATGCGTTCTGCCGGAAAATAATCAAAATAGCCAGCCAATTCAAGACCTGGTCGAGAAATATCACTCGTAACAATCGGACGGTTGATACCTTCTTCACCGCTTAGTAATTCTAACCCGAATTTTTCGATAACATCCTTTGTGCGAACCTTTGCCACTCTTACCCCTCCTTATCCTGTAGTTATCTATTCTTCTTTCATCCATTCTCATCTGATACGTTTTTTATTTTAGCACTTTTTACGCGAGAACCAAACGCTTTAAATTGAAACTGTCATTGTATACGAAAAAACCCGTTCCATATCATTGTCGACTCTCGTTGTTTATTATACACTGAAACGAAATAAATGGAGAGAATGACTAATCAATACATTGAACAAAAGGGAGGGATTTTAGTTAATGGATAAGAAGACCCTTTTTATTAATGCCGATATTATTTTTCAACATTATGTTTCACCAAACAGTTATCTAACATTAAATGGCCATCTGATTGAAGATTTCGGTGAAATGGCTTCATGTCCACAGACTACTCGCTACGATTACATATATGATTTAAAAAACAGTAGCTATATTAGTCCTGGCTTTATTGATCTCCATATACATGGTGTGGCTGGTGCCGATGCGATGGATGGTACAGCCACTGCCTTAAAGACCATTTCACAGATATTACCTAAAGAAGGAACAACAAGTTTCTTAGCAACAACCATTACTTCTCCAACAAAAAAAATAACTCAAGCCATTGAAAATATCGCCCGTTTTCATGCTTATAAAGGGGCAAAAGTACTTGGCATACATCTAGAGGGCCCTTTTATCAATCTACATCAGGCAGGTGCACAGCCAAAAGCAGATATACAAGAGTCCAATCCCCATTTATTTTCCTACTGGCAATCACTGGCTCAAGGTCAAATAAAACTGGTTACGTATGCACCCGAAATGGATCCACACCAAAGGTTATTACACCAAATAATTGCAGACGGAGCCATCCCATCAATTGGTCATTCAGAAGCTACTTACGAACAAGTCGAAACCGTTCATTCTTACGGCGTCTCTCATATGACTCACCTCTTCAATGGTATGCTTGGCATACATCATCGCGAAATTGGGACAGCAGGTGCCGCACTTTTACTTGATTCCTTTACTGCCGAAATCATTGCCGATGGTCTACATATTAGCCCAGAAATGATTCAACTGCTGTTGAAGGTTAAAGGATATCAAAGCCTGATTTTAATTACTGACAGTATAAGGGCAAAGCATATGGAAGATGGGGAATATGAGTTAGGTGGACAAACAGTTCATCTGCAATCAGGTGTAGCGACATTAGTCGATGGAACGCTTGCCGGAAGTATACTAAAGATGAATGAAGCGATTAAAAATATGATACATTTTACTGATATCGCTTTGCATGAAGCCATCCATATGGCTACCGTCAACCCAGCAAAGAAAATCGGCCAGTTTCATTGCATCGGTAGTATCGATCGTGGCAAGGAAGCTGATTTAGTGATTTTAAATAGGGAATTATATGTAATAGATACCTTTTGTAAAGGTGAAAGGATGTAATTAAGGCATTCTGCCCGGGGATTCAAAGACTATTCTATATTGTACGGTGATTTATAGGCTCTTTGGTAGTCGACGTGGTTTTTGCTTGAATCGAAGGTGTTATTAGATTTTAAGCTCAAAAAAGCAGGAAGATGTCTCATCTCCCTGCTTCATTCATCATTATTAATATTTATAAGATTGTCCACCATCGATCGGTACAACCGTTGCATTAATGAAGTCTGCTTGGTTTGATAGTAAGAATGCTACTAGGTAGCCGACTTCTTCTGGTTTACCAAAGCGTTTCATTGGATTGACGCTAACAAATTCTTTTCCTGCTTCTTCCCAATTGTCTCCGCCCATTTGTTTCAATGATCCTTCAACCATCGGCGTCATAATCGCACCAGGAGCGATTGCTTTAATACTTACACCAAATTGGCCATATTCGATTCCAGAGTTTCTTGTTAAGCCTACTACACCATGTTTACTTGCAGCATACCCTGATTGATTACCAACTCCACGGATTCCACCAACGGAAGCGGTATTAACAATTGAACCATGACCTTGTTCTTTCATCACTTTTAACACATGCTTCATACCGTAAAATACGCCGTTTAAGTTAATATCAACTACACGTTGGAATTCTTCGATACCGAAGTCTTCTGTTAAGTTTTGTTTCCCTTCGATGCCTGCATTATTGAAGAAGCCATCGATTTTACCAAATTTCTCAACAGCAAACGCCACGTATTTTTTTACATCTTCTTCATTCGCTACGTTCGCTTCGATTGTTTCTATCTCTGCTTGAGGTGCTGCTGTAAGTATTTCTTGTTTACTTTCCTCTAAGCCTTTTGCATTTAAATCTACTAAAACAAGTTTACCGCCTTCTACTGCTACTTGATTTGCTGCCGCTCTACCAAGGCCAGATCCCCCACCTGTAATGATAACGACTTTATCTTCAAAACGATTCATATAAAACTACCCCTTTCATATGCGTTGTGGTACTATTTTCACAACTTCTCTTTTAGTGTAAACGGATTCATAATTAGCAACAATCAGTAATTCTTTTGAATTTGTCGATAGAATCTACACATTACTATAATGTGTTTATTTTAGGAGGAAAAATACATTGGTTGAGTATAAAAGTAATATCTCTAAGCAAAGTGAGCGGACGAAATCCTCTTTCAAAAAAGCTTTCATTGACCTTATTCATGAAAAAGGCTATAGCCATGTAACAGTGACGGATATTATTAAGCGAGCCGATTATAATCGCACGACGTTTTATCTTCATTTTCAAGATAAGCAATGCCTAACGGATGAATTGCAAAGAGAAATGTTCAAACAAGTAAAAGAAAAAAGCATGAATAAATATGAAAGAGGCAAAGCCATCAGTATTACCGAGATGGATCCAAAATCATTTGAACTAACACACTTCATATACTCTGAGCAAGCTTATTTCAATCTTTTATTAAAAAACGATACCATCCCAGGATTGCATCGAGATCTACCTAAAGCGATTTATGAAGTATTGGAGGAGAGTTTTATCTTATCAGCGATTAATCAACTAGATATTAACTACTCGGTCCATAAACTCTATATGGCCCATGGGACAGCAGGACTACTCGTCAACTGGATTGAAAATGGTTATGATGTCAGCCCTGATGACATGAGTCTGCGCTTGATTCAAATATTACATTCATTTGCTAAGGAGTTTTCAATTGCAACTAAAAGCAAAAACACACCACCCATTTAAAAAAGGCGGTGTGTTTTTACTTAATCCCAGAGAACCTTTTGTATAATCAAATTTGCTACTGACATAATAATTGCCACCAGAATAGCTGTGCCAAAGCCGGCAATCTCAAAAGTATCTCCCATTAATCCACTCGTAATCATTAAGGTTACTGCATTGATAACGAATAAAAATAACCCTAACGAAATGACCGTAATTGGTAATGTCAATAAAATCAATATCGGTCTAACAATTATATTAAGAATGGATAGGATAAAACTAGCTAACAAGGCAGATCCGAAACCTGATAAATAAAAAGAATCTCCTATAAAGCCAGATAAAGCAATAAATAATATGGCATTAATGACAATACCAATTAACCATTTCATACATATGACACCTTTCCATTAGAAAACTGAGCTAGATTTTTTTACTGTGACAGACCCTGTTTTTGTATCTGCATTTAACCTTAAACCACCTTGAGGATCTTTAATAGAGCGGAAACGAAGCACCTTCTGAATAACATCACTCTTTTCCTCTAATATCTCAATTCCCTCAATATGAATATCAAAACTTCCTAAATTCGTTTTAAGTTCACCACTTACTTCTGCAAACGGGGGAAGCGTTACTTCTACATTTCCAGTTGTTGCTTTTGCTTCAATCGATTCACAGCGGGAACCCCCAACAGCACAAGCTACATTCCCATTAAAAGAATGTGCATTCACTCTCTCATAATCTCCATCTACATGTACAGCACCGTTTATCGTCTCTGCTTCAAGTATATCAACCGTGCCATTTTCAACATGAATTTTTCCATGAACGGTTTCTAACTCTGCATGTTTACTTTGTAATTGCTTTGCTGTAATTTTACCGTTTGCCGTTTTTGCCTTAAAGGTTTTCGCTTTTAGCTTTTCACTTTCAATCGTTCCATTAAAGGTACGAAGTTTTAATTTATTATATTCCTTCTCAGGTACATATAGTATCGCATCTAACTTTATCCATTTTTGTTGAGTAGAGAACTTCAGCTTATCATCTACAACGGTAAATACAGCATCCTCCAAGAATTTTTTCCGAGCCTCATCTTGAGACTCCGCACGATACACTTTTACTTCACACTCTGCTCTTACATCAGTCTGTGACCACGGTACAACTTTGATAGCTCCGTTTGCGACATCTACTTCAATTTCATTAAAGGTACCGTCAGATTGATGGAAGATATGGGATATACTATGTGACTGTCCGAAGTTAAAGTCTAAATCGACATCTTTAATCTTTTTAAATGCAGAGTCGACAAAATCAATGATCTTATCTTTTGCTGAATTAAATTTATAATTAAAAGGTTCTTCTTTTTTCTCTTCTTCAAATTTTACTGCTGTAGACAATTCTTTAATAATTTCTTCTTGCTTTTGCTCAGCCGTATTTTCGGCTTTTTCTAATTTCTCTAATAAAGTTAAAGCTTCTTCAACAGATAATTTTCCATCCTCCACCATTTTTAAAATGCGTTTTCTTTCTTCCTTCATTCTATTCCCTCCATAAGGTTCATTTTGTCTATGCCCTATTATCCTTTTTATCTTAGGCTAAATAAGTATCAATATCTAATAAGTATGCTTAGGACAATCTCCAGCATGATTAGTATTGAAAAATGAAAGTTGGTTATATTTCATTTTTACCCCTAATCAGCGAAAATTAGGCTTATACTTCAATTTTTCTTTACTCAATTGTACGATAGTCAGGGGCAAAAGTTTCACTTAAATAAAAAAACCAGTCTCAAGTCTGACTGGGATTTATGTCATGAGGTCTAGATTTGAAGGTTCGTTTCCTGTGGTATAGGGAAAATGAAGAGTTAAAGAAAGTAAATCGTTGCGAATTAAATTAGTAAAACCCAAACAGGTCCTGGATATTTATGACCTAGGACCTACTTAAGCTATGTACCTATAAAAATTTATTGATAAGCCGCCAAGTCAGTTGTGCGAGGAGATTCCTTACGCTTAACCTCATCAATCTTGTTAACGAACATTTGAAATACTTTTCTTTTTTCTTCCAAATCTTTTGCATGCTCCTTCAAATCATTATACTTCTCTTCAAACGGTCTGTGATAACGTTCTCTTATACTTTCAATAATCTCATCGTTGACAGTAGATTGAATGACTTGTTTAGTTATTCCATATTTATAGGAGTAAAGTTTTAGCTCAAGCTTAATTTGATCATATTCCTCATTAATTTGACTAAGCACTTCAGAGATATCTTCTTTCCATTCCTCTAATGATTTAGCTAAATAATCTTCCATAATCGTATAGTCACCCTCTCCCCTTATAATACTATGATTATAACGAAGGATAGTTACATCCCTTTTGCTATAGAGTTACAAATCTTTATCTTTTTTAATAGGAAATACCACGAGCCGATAGACCCGTGGTATTTTCTATTAAAACCATTAAGCATTCGTTACACTTGCTTCTTTATGCTCAATTTGCTCTTTCATTCTTTTGCGATCACGTTGAAGAATCGGTTTTAAATATTTTCCTGTATAAGACTCGGCTGTTTCTGCAATCACTTCAGGAGTACCTGTAGCTAGGATTGTCCCCCCTTTAAGTCCACCTTCAGGACCCAAATCAATTAAATGGTCAGCAGCTTTAATTACATCTAAATTATGTTCAATCACGAGCACTGTATCTCCATTTTCAACAAGGCGCTGCAAGACATTAAGTAAACGAGCTATATCATCGACATGCAAGCCCGTGGTTGGTTCATCTAAAATATAAAATGATTTACCATTAGAACGACGATGTAGTTCAGAAGCCAGTTTTACCCTTTGTGCTTCACCACCTGATAAGGTTGTCGCTGGTTGGCCCAATTTAACATAACTCAATCCAACATCATAGATTGTTTGCAACTTACGACGAATTTTAGGGATATTTTCAAAGAAGGTAAGTGCATCTTCCACGGTCATTTCTAAGATTTCTGCAATACTCTTCCCTTTATATTTAACTTCTAACGTCTCGCGATTATAACGTTTTCCATGGCAGACTTCACATGGCACATATACATCAGGAAGAAAATGCATTTCGATTTTAATAATCCCATCTCCACGACAGGCCTCACAACGGCCACCTTTGACGTTAAAACTAAAGCGCCCCTTCTTATAGCCCCTAACTTTTGCTTCATTTGTAGAAGCATACACATCACGAATGTCATCGAATACTCCTGTATAGGTAGCCGGATTAGAACGTGGCGTTCTTCCGATAGGCGATTGATCAATATCTATGACTTTGTCTAATTGATCAATTCCTTTCACTTCCTTATGTGCACCCGGCTTACTTTTCGCTCGATGTAGTTTTTGCGCTAAGCTTTTATGGAGAATCTCATTGATTAACGTACTCTTCCCTGAGCCTGAGACACCAGTCACAGCCGTGAATGTACCAAGAGGGAACTTGACGTTCACATTCTTCAAGTTATTCTCTTTAGCCCCTTTAATCTCAATAAAACGACCGTCACCTTTTCTTCTTTCTATCGGCAGTGGGATAAATCTTTTCCCTGATAAATATTGACCGGTTAAAGAGTAATCATCTTTCATAACTTCTTCTGGTGTACCTTTGGAAACAATTTCACCACCATGCACCCCTGCACCTGGACCCACATCAATTAAATAATCCGCTGCAAGCATCGTATCTTCATCATGCTCTACCACAATTAACGTATTACCGATATCACGCATGTTCTTTAACGTTTCGATTAATCGGTCATTATCCCTTTGATGCAATCCAATAGAAGGTTCATCAAGAATATACAACACTCCAGTCAACCGTGAACCAATTTGGGTTGCTAAACGAATTCGTTGGGCTTCTCCACCTGAGAGAGTTCCAGCAGCCCGGCTGAGCGTTAAATAATCCAAGCCAACGTTAATAAGAAATCCAAGACGTTCTTTAATTTCTCTCATGATCAAATTAGCAATTTTCATTTCTTTTTCTGTTAAGTGTAATTGCCCAAAAAAGTCATAAGCTTCTTCAACAGATAAATCTGTAAGCTTTCCAACATGATGTCCATCAATCAAGACTGCTAAGCTTTCTTTCTTTAGACGGTAGCCTTTACACGTAGGACATTTATGTTCCCCCATGTACTTCTCCATCTGTTCACGAATATAATCAGAGCTTGTCTCCTTATATCTTCTCTTGATATTATTCATCACACCTTCAAAGGCAATATGTGATTCACGCACTTGGCCATAATCATTTTCATATTTAAAATATATTTTTTCCTTACCAGAACCATAAAGGATTTTATCTATTTGTTCATCTGGAATAGCTGATACGGGGATATCCATATCAATGCCATAATGCGTACATACTGCTTCCAAAAGCTGTGGATAGTATTGTGAACTATTCGGTTCCCAAGGTGCAATCGCATGCTGCTTCAAAGTGAGATCTTTATTAGGGATGACTAAATCCGGATCTACTTCTAGCTTTACACCTAAGCCATCACAATCGGGACAGGCACCGAAAGGACTATTAAAAGAGAACATTCTCGGTTCAAGTTCTCCAATTGAAAAACCACAAATAGGACAAGCATGATTTTCACTGAATAATAATTCCTCTTCTCCAATCACATCAACTATGACTTTTCCTTCTCCCATTTTCAGTGCTGTTTCGAGCGAGTCAGCTAATCTGGCCTCCACGCCCTCCTTCACAACAATTCTGTCAATAACCACTTCAATAGAATGTTTTTTATTTTTCTCAAGCTCGATTTCTTCTCCTAAATCGAGCATATCACCATCAACCCGAACACGAACAAACCCTTGTTTCTTTACCTCTTCTAATACCTTTACATGTGTTCCTTTTCTACCAGACACAACAGGTCCCAGTACTTGCAATCTTGTTCTTTCCGGATATTCCATAATGCGATCTACCATTTGTTCAACAGTTTGAGAAGAAATTTCTATATTATGATTAGGGCAGGTTGGGTGTCCTACTCTCGCAAATAATAGACGTAAATAATCATAGATTTCTGTTACAGTTCCTACCGTTGAACGAGGGTTTTTACTAGTTGTTTTTTGGTCTATAGAAATCGCAGGAGATAAACCTTCAATCGTATCTACATCCGGCTTATCCATTTGTCCTAAGAACTGTCTTGCATAGGCAGAGAGGGATTCAACATAACGGCGCTGTCCTTCTGCATAAATCGTATCAAACGCTAAGGACGATTTTCCCGATCCTGATAATCCCGTTAGGACAACAAGCTTATCCCTTGGGATTGTTACATCGACATTTTTTAAATTATGTGCCCTAGCACCTTTTACAATCAATTTCTCCATTGCCATTTCCGTTCATCATCCTTCCGCCTTCAGTTCAAGAATAAGATCACGAAGCTCTGCCGCTCGTTCGAAATTTAAATCCTTTGCTGCAGTCTTCATCTCTTTCTCCATATCTGCTATTAATTTTTGACGTTCTTTTTTATTTAATTGACTTAATTTATCAGCACTATTATACTCCTCTGGCGTTTCCGCTGCTTGTGTCGCTCTAATCACATCACGAATTTCTTTTTGTATCGTCTGTGGCGTGATACCGTGTTCTATGTTGTAATCTTCTTGGATGCTACGGCGGCGTTTCGTTTCACTTATAGCTTTTGTCATCGAGTCTGTCATTCGGTCAGCATACATTATAACTTGACCATTTGCATTACGAGCAGCACGCCCAATCGTTTGGATAAGTGAACGTTCTGAACGTAAAAATCCTTCTTTGTCGGCATCAAGGATCGCTACGAGTGAAACTTCTGGAATATCAAGCCCTTCTCGCAATAAATTAATACCTATTAACACATCATAGGTACCCATACGAAGCTCCCTAATAATCTCAATTCTCTCAAGGGTTTTCACTTCGGAATGTAGGTATTGAACCTTCATACCAATTTCCTTTAAATAATCCGTTAAATCCTCAGACATTTTTTTCGTTAAAGTCGTAATGAGAACACGTTCATTTTTCTCAATTCTGTCATTAATTTCTCCAATTAAATCATCAATCTGGCCGTCTATTGGTCGGACATCAATAATAGGATCTAACAATCCAGTAGGTCTAATGATTTGTTCAATCATTTCAGGTGTTTGTTCTAATTCATATGGACCTGGAGTCGCAGAAACATAAACAATCTGGCTAATATGATCTTCAAACTCAGAAAAAGTAAGAGGACGGTTATCCATTGCAGAAGGAAGACGAAAACCATGTTCTACTAATACATTCTTACGGGCTTGGTCACCATTATACATCCCTCTTATTTGCGGCAATGTCACATGAGATTCATCAATAACAAGTAAGAAGTCCTTTGGAAAGTAGTCAAGTAAAGTATAAGGAGTTGAACCAGCTGGACGAAGAGTTAAATGACGAGAGTAGTTTTCAATCCCTGAACAAAAACCCATCTCTCTCATCATCTCTAGATCATATCGCGTTCTTTGTTCTAGGCGTTGTGCCTGTAATAAATGACCTTCTTCATGTAAGTATGCCAGTCTTTCTTCTAATTCTTTTTCAATATTTTCGATAGCTACACGCATTTTCTCTTCTCGGGTAACGAAGTGAGATGCCGGGAAAATGGCTACATGATCACGATCGCCTAATATTTCTCCGGTCAAAGCATCGACTTCCCGAATCCGATCTATTTCATCTCCAAAAAACTCCACACGTAAACAATGCTCGTCTCTCGAAGCAGGGAATATCTCTACGACATCACCACGTACACGAAATGTCCCACGTATAAAGTTCATATCATTGCGCTCATATTGTATGTCGACTAGTTTCCTTAATAATTGATTTCGCTCTATTTCCATTCCCGTTCTTAAGCTTAAGACAAGTTCTCTATATTCCTCAGGGGATCCTAAACCATAAATGCAAGAAACACTGGCGATGATAATAACATCATTTCTTTCAAATAATGAGGAGGTAGCTGAATGACGGAGCTTATCTATTTCATCATTAATACTCGCATCTTTCTCAATAAATGTGTCAGTGGATGGAACATATGCTTCTGGTTGATAGTAGTCATAGTAACTAACAAAATACTCTACCGCATTATTGGGGAAGAACTCTTTAAATTCACTATATAATTGACCTGCTAACGTCTTATTATGAGCAATTACTAACGTTGGTTTATTCACTTCTTTAATGACGTTAGAAACAGTGAACGTTTTCCCGGTTCCAGTTGCACCTAGTAATGTCTGATGCTTTTTCCCCTCTTGAATCCCATTTACAAGCTCTTTAATCGCTGCAGGTTGATCACCTTGTGGGGAATATTTTGAAACTAACTCAAATGTTTGATCCAAATCAGAAACCTCCTCTATGTAAAAAGTAAAGCGTGTCTAATCATTATTGCATTCCGATTTTCTATATCCTCATTCTACCACAAATCCTCTTATCTAAACCACAAAAAAGCGAACAAATATTCGATTATCATTCGACAAAGAGATGAAAAGAAGGTTAGGATTAATATAAAAGGGTATGAAGGTCCAAATTAACTTTTCATTTATTTTGAAACTTTATTCTATATATAATCGTCTTTTGTTATATGGCGAAATAGACGAGGTGATTTTTTGTTTGGTTTTATTTTTGCATTCGCGTGGCTAGCCGTTTTTATTTATGCCCTAAAAACCATTAAAGATTATATGAACAGTAATGACGAGGAAAAAGCATATGAAAAAGACTTCGTCATTAAAATTGTTGGTGCTGTATGTCTTTCGGGGCTTTTTGTTATTGCAGAAATACTTCGTGTCACAAACTTGGGCTTCGTTGATATGAAATGGCTTTTTCTCGTTACATTTCTACTGCTGTTCGTTATCATTTACGTTTTTTTCACCTACAGGATCCTCTTTTCAAAAAACACCTTTGACCGTAAAAAAGGAGATTATACATTTAGTTATAAATATCGAAAATGGCTTATCCCTCTCTTTTTTCTATTCCCCATAGGTGTATTTAGTATTTGGATTTGGGTTAGCTAAATGGATGGCATTTCCTTCTACATAAACGGGTAATAGAATGGGTCCATAGTTAGGGGCATCTAGTAAACTTGAAAACCTAACCAAGTTTAATTGAACATACAATGATTGAATCAAAAGTTATAAACAAGTCAATTACAACCACCCACTAAAATAAAAGATAGTTCATTCCCATCTTCTTAATCAACCACACGCACCTCAGCTCATCCTTCTCAATCTGATTAGTTAACATTTCTTTTATTAAAAACTTTAAAACTAAACGCTTTCCCCTAAGAAAAGTAGAACCCCATCTCACTTTGATGGGGTTCTACTTATTTATATATCTGCTGGATGCGGACCTTTTTCAGCTTCCATCTCTTTTGCCATTTTCCTTGCTTTTATAAATTGAACACCGCTTAAAACAATGGTTTTCCCAACGGCGTATGTTGGTACAGCAAGTAACATGCCTAATATACCAGCTAAGTTTCCTGCTACCAATAAGATAATAATGATTGTTGCTGGATGGGTATTTAATGTTTTCCCTAAAATTAATGGTGAAATTAAATTACCTTCTAATTGTTGTGCGACGACGATGACTATTATTGCTAAAATCGCCATCGTAGGCGATTCAAATAGACCAACTATAACCGCCGGTGCGCCACCAATAAATGGTCCAACATAAGGAATAATATTCGTTACTGAAATAATTAATGCCAAAACAATTGCGTATGGTAGGTCAATAATTAAGAAACCAATAAAAGACGCTGTCCCGACGAATAATGCGACCGTAATCTGACCTTGAATATAAGAAGAAAGAGTTTTACCTGTTTCTTTTAATGTATCAATTGCTTCAGCACGATAACTTTTGGGAACAAATTTCCCTAGTGCAGGTGGGAACTTCTCCCCGTCTTTTAACATAAAGAATAAAAGGAATGGTACAGTAATAATCGTAATGGCTATATTTGCAACTAATCCAACTAAATCGCTGAGACCATTCGTAATCCTTTGTGGAAGTTGATTAGCGTAATCAACTAAATAACCCATTATTTCTTCTTGTGTTACATAATCTTGATTCATTAACCAGCGATAACCCTCAGATTGCGAGAAGTTGTTAAAGAACTGTTCTGTTTGTTTAACATAGGTAGGTAGTTCATTTAATAACCCTGCCAATTGGGCTGAAATTTTTGGTACAAAAATACTAACAACAAGCACCATCAATCCAGCAACAATTGCAAATAGTAAAATGATCGATAATATCTTAGGTATTTTTGCTTTTTCAATTAAATGCACAAATGGATTTAAAATGAAGAATAAGAACCCCGAGATAATAATAGGGAAGAACAACGTGGAAAAAAAGATTCCAATCGGTTCAAATAAAAAAGAAATTTTTGAAGCTACAAAAATGACGGACACAATAATTAGAATTTGAAGAGACCAGTACTGGAATTTCTTCTTGTTCACATTCTCACCTTTTCCCAAAAAATAAATTTTTCTCTATAGACTACATTTTCATATGTAGTTCCCTTTTTCTCAAAAAGGAAAACCAATAGGATTTATTTGTATGTATTATTGTAATGCATTCCACCACAAAATGTCGCCTCATAAGGATATTTTCCATGAATTTTTTTCGACAAATATTTCCTTTTGGCGTTTTTTAACCAACAGTCATTTATATAATCAGCCACGTGTTAAGAAAATCTCTTTATCCATTCACACAACCGCATGGGAACTAGATAGGAAATTTCACTTATATCCCAAGTTAAAAAAAGGCATCTTAGGAGTCTCCCTAAAATACCTTTTTAAAGCATGATTATTCTTTGCCTTTTTGAATCCATTCAGCAACAGTTGCCGTACGTTTGGCTTGATGTTTAACTGCTGCTTCATTATCTTCAACGATTTTACCATCTTGTCCTTGGGTTGAACTTGCGCCGTAAGGATTACCGCCACCAGCAAATATGCTTGGGTCAGTGAAGCCCGGTGCGGCAACAATCGCGCCCCAATGGAACATAGTTGTATAGAATGAAAGAAGGGTTGCTTCTTGACCTCCGTGAGGATTTGAAGCAGAGCTCATTGCACTTACTACTTTGTTCGCAAGTTTGCCTTGTGCCCAAAGGCCCCCAGCAGTATCAATAAAAGCTTGCACTTGTGAAGCAATGTTACCAAAACGAGTTGGGAAACTAAAAACAATCGCGTCTGCCCATTCAAGGTCAGCAAGTGTAACTTCTGGTACATCTTTCGTAGCATCAGCATTGGCACGCCATGCAGGATTGGAATCGATGGCTGCTTCAGGTGCTGTTTCAGGAATCTTTAACAACTTCACTTCAGCGCCGGCTTCTTTTGCCCCTTGTTCTGCCCACTGTGCCATTTGATAGTTGGTGCCTGTTGAACTATAATAAATGACTGCTAATTTAATACTCATTTGAATAGAATCCTCCTTGATCTCTCACATACATCTATATTGTTTCTATTCCTTTCAGCTCTATACATTAAACTTATCTTAATGTTTTTAATGCACCGCTCCATGCTAGCACTTGATCAAGCATCATTTTCATATTTGCTTGGTGCAAGTCCTGTGGCTTAAATTCATTACCATTTACGAAATCAGTAAAAAGGGAAAGTGTTGGATGTGTGCGTACATCTGCGACTTGTAGCTCACCTAAAATGCCACGTAGATGTTCTGCTGCACGGGCACCACCAGTAGATCCATAACTGACAATACCTGCTGCTTTATTCGCCCATTGATCACGAGCAAAGTCGATCGCATTTTTCAAAGCACCACTAATACTATGGTTGTATTCCTGTACGATAAACACAAATCCATCCATACTATCTAATTTATCTCCCCATGCTGCAATACCAGGCTCTGTGCCATCTGTTGTACCAAGGAACGGAAGATGAAAGTCAGCAATATCAATAATTTCATAATTTGCATCCCCACGTGCATCAGCTATTTCTTTCACCCATTGACCTACTTGTGGACTTACGCGACCTTCTCTTGTACTTCCTAAAATAATACCGATATTTAATTTTTCCATTTTCATTTCCTCCTTAGGATGTTGATTATTTTTATTGAATAATTTATTTAAAAAGCCCATATTGTTTCTCCCCATTTCTTAGATGCTGGCTTTAAACCATTTTGCTGCTTCTTCAACTTCTTTGAATGAAAGCTGATGTCCCATATGTTCCCAATGAAGATGAACATCGGCTCCCGCTTTTTCTAATAATCTCTTTAACTCTTCAGATTCTTCGGATGAACAAATTGGATCATTTGTCCCTGCTCCAATGAACACCTTTTGTCCTGTTAAATCAGGCAATTCTATACCTCTTCTTGGTACCATTGGATGGTGTAAGATTGCTGCTTTCACAGCATCTTTATAATGGAACATCATACTGGCTGCAATATTAGCACCATTTGAATATCCTAAAGCAACGATATTATGGCGGTCAAAACCATATTTGTCAGCTGCTTCATCTAAAAATTGATAAAGCTCTTTCGTACGAAAGATTAAGTCCTCTTCATCAAAGACCCCTTCTGCTAACCTTCTAAAAAAGCGCGGCATCCCATTTTCAAGCACATTACCTCGAACACTTAGCACTGATGCACTTTCATCTATTTTGCCAGCTAACGGTAGAAGGTCTAGCTCATTTCCCCCTGTACCATGAAGTAATAATAGGGTTGGTTTTGATGCGTCACTACCCTTTTCAAAAATATGTTTCATGTAAATCCCCTCCATTATTTCGGTCGAACCATTGTAAATACTTCTCCTACTTTCGCATAATCATTTCCAGCCAAGCGACTGATTGCCCCTAAATTCTTAGCGTTGATTTTGCCCGCTTCATAAATGCCATCATCGAAATGGAAGTAGACAACTTTACCGATAAGAAGATCAGCATTCCCTTCAAGTTTAATATGATGAGCAAGCTGACATTCCATTCTCACTTTCGCTTTCACGATTCCTGGTACATTGACAACTGTACTTGAAATTGTCTCTAATCCACTGAGCTTTAATTCATCCACATTTGGTGAGACAGTAGCCGCTGTTTCATTAATTTCCGTAACATTCGACTCATCAACAATATGAACGACAAACTCCTTCGTATCACACACATTTTTAGCAGTATCTTTCATCTCACCCGCTCTTCTTGCTACAGAAACAGCAATCATCGGCGGATTAGAAGACACGATATTAAAGAAACTAAATGGTGCACCATTCATCACACCAGTGTTTGATTGTGAAGTGACAAAGGCAATCGGCCTCGGGATAATACTTCCGATCAATAATTTGTAATTCTCCCTCTCGGTTTGCGTGTTCGGATCAATACTTACCATTGCGTAACTCCTCCTTTTGCAATTACACTTCCCTCACATCAATCGGAATTAACCTTCTCTGTAATTGTCCACGGTATTTTTCATATTGCTCAGGAAGCATTAATTCTGTCCCCATCGTTTCCTGACTTTCATCATGAGCAAAACCTGGCGGATCAGTAGCAATTTCAAAAAGAATGTCGCCGTATTCTCTGAAGTAAATCGCATTAAAATAGTTTCTGTCTTGCACGGGTGTGACACCATAACCAAAGCTTTCAATATATTTCTTCCAATCTAATTGGTCAGCATCATCTGCTGCGCGCCATGCAATGTGGTGGACAGTTCCTACACCCATTCTTCCTTTTCCTGAGCTTGTTATCTTCACATCGACAATATTACCTATGTCGCTTTTTGATTGATATCTGACGAATGCTCCTTCTTCAGCCACTTTGGTTAAACCCATTGTTTCAATTAGCTCACCTGTTTTTCCACCATTGCTAGAATAAAGAACGGCCCCGGCGAAACCTTTAACCGCCACATCCGGAGTTATCCCATTAAATGTCCAAGTATTCTCGTCCCCAGCTTCTCTTTCAACAAGCTCTAAATGTAAACCATGTGGATCATCGAAGCTTAGTACTTGTTCGCCAAAACGTACTTGTTTTTCAAAAGGAATGCCTTTACTCGTTAAGCGTTCCTCCCAAAATGGTAGGGCGCCAGATGGAACAGCATATGCAGTAATTCCCACTTGCCCGTCACCAATGATGCCAGGGTACGCATCTGCCCATGGGAAGAAAGTAATAATTGTACCTGGTTTACCTCCTTCATCACCGAAATAAAGATGATACGTTCCCGGGTCATCAAAGTTAACTGTTTTTTTAACAAGACGTAAACCTAAAATACCAGCATAAAAATCAACATTTTCCTGTGGGTGACCGACAATCGCTGTAATGTGATGAATTCCCATCGTTTGTTTTTCCATTTTGAACATCCTTCCATGTCCCTAACCTTCAAGTATCTCGAATTTGAGATATTAGGTGTGAGTTAGTTTATTTTGTGTTATTTTATGAAGAATATCAATTAATAATTGTTGTTCTTCTTCTGTTGTTTGTTGAAATAAGGTTGAAATCTGTTCTAATAAATATGGACTGATTAGCTCCATTAATTCCTTCCCTGCATTTGTTATAGTTACAAAAACAACCCGGCGATCCTCTTTGCAATCACTTCTAGATAAATAGCCCTTTTCTTGCAAGCGGTCAATCACATAAGTCATACTGCCGCTCGTTAACCAAACGCTTTTACTAATTTGCTGGACCGATTGTCTCCCCTTTTGATGCAGCACTTGGAGTACGGAATACTCTGTAAAGGTGAGCTTATATTTGTGTAACCAGTCTTTCATCTGATCTTGCATGTATCTGTTGGTTTGCATTAAGCAAGCGAATGAATCTAATGTCTTCTTATGAACCATTTTCATCGCCTCACTTTTTATCTTTAATTTAATTATCTTGAATATGAGATAATAATATCTCGAATTCAAACTAATGTCAATCCCATTTTCAACTTTTTTTCAATTTCTAACCATCGTGTTCATTCAATATAGGTAGAAAACTAAATAACTAATTCGATGTCCTACCTTTTAGAATAGCTAGCAACCTTATCTTCTAGCAAAGGTTTCAATAGGTAAAGGGCGCCTACTCATATTGCTTGTGCACCATTTTCAAATGACTTTCTCTACATTTTAAGATCGAGTCTTTTACCTTGTGAAAACAGAGACATTTTTTCTTCACCCCGACTAGCCTAGACAAAAAACATATTTCGTTCCAATAAAAAAGAAATATTGCTGACTTCTATTAAATACATACGATAATCTAATCGATTAGCTGTCGATAGATAAATAGCATTAACAGCATTGTTTTTTCCTATCCGCATCTTCTCTTGCTAATATATTGCCTATAACATGATGCAAGAACCTCTATTCGTAAGGAATTAATGATATCGTCTTTGTTGCAATTGCATTTATGTAAGATTCATTATGATCAACTGCAATCATCGTCGGCTGATACACCTTAATCGTCTCAACTAATTGCTGAATGACAAATATGTCTAAGTAATTGGTGACTTCATCCCATATAAATAAATTATTTTCCCCTAATAAAGCATGAGCTAAAAATACCCTCTTCTGTTCCCCAGCACTCCAATGCTGACTAGATGTATCAGTGAAACTGTGTCTATTTATGCCTAACTGATACAGTAAATGCCAAAAAGCTTGTTTTTCTTCTTTTGAAGTCAATTTTTGTATATAAGACGCATAATCTACATCTTGCTCATTTTTTTGATTTAAAATGGATATCTGTCGCGGTAAATGAATGCGATACTCCCCTATTGTCTCTAAATGCTTTATCCCTAATATAAATTGGAGTAGTGTTGACTTCCCGACACCGTTACTCCCTTCAATAAATAAGCGATCATTAGGATACATATCGATGGAAATTGGTTGGAATAAGGGGGTTCCGTCTCTTAATATCGAAAAATCACGGAAGTATAAAACTTGCTTTTCAGGTTGTTTCACAAGCATTTTCAATTGTGAGACCTTCTCCCGATTATCGATAAGTCCTTCTTTTTCAATAACCATTGCTTCTGTGCGTTTTTTTATTGCCTTCGCCCTTTTCATTTGTTTCGCGGCTAAACGTCTTTCCGACGCATCCTTTGTGCTGTTTTCTCGTTTCATTCCCCATTGGTTTACCTTACTAGACACTTCATTTAACCGTTTGATTTCTGACTTTAACTTACTATTTCTAGATTCAGCAAGCTGATCCGCATTCTCTTTCTCTCTTCGCCACACATCCACATTTCCCTTAATTAAGGTGAGCGACTGCTTTTCGATTGCTAACACATGATCGACGAATTGGTTTAAAAAGGATTCATCATGACTAATTACAATAAATCCTTCTTTCATCCTCAAATAATTCCCCACTATGTTACGACCCTCTTTATCAAGATTATTTGTCGGTTCATCAATTAAAGGAAAAGCATCCTCATTTAAGAATAGCTCTACAAGTAACACTCTCACTTGTTCCCCACCACTTAATTGATGGAACTTTCTTTGACTAATATGAGGTGGTAATCCGATGAGTGATAATTCATAATCAATTCTCCAACGGTCAACATTAGGATTTTCTTTAAGCAATAACTCTAATACTGTTAAATTCTCCTCTTGTGGTGGAAAGGCAGGGAAATATTTAAATGTCAGTGGCGTTTGAATCGTCCCTGTATATTGAAGTTTATTTGTTAAAATGTTCATAAATGTCGTTTTTCCACGACCATTTCGCCCTAGCAGCGCAAGCTTCCAATGCTCATCAATACTTACATTCACATCACTAAAAATCTTTTTATCCATTGAATGATACTGAAAAGACATATTTTTGATTAATATCGAATGGGTCAATGAAATACCTCCTTTTGATTAATTTAACACAAGTTATCTGAATTTTGTTATATTTTATCTTTATTTCCATAAATTAGGAATAAATAGAATAAATCAAGGACATGTTCTTGATTCATTCTATTGGATAAAAAAAACCGATTGCCCCATAGAGACAACCGGTAAAAATATTAAACTGCTTGGTGACTTTTCTTAAATTCCTCTTTAATAAAGAGAATACCTAATTCATGATGATCTGTTTTATAAAGTGCCCTTTGCACAAATCGGTTTTCATTATTGGTGTCAATGACTTCAAGTTTGCAATGAGCTGCATTTTTTTGCAATGCTTGATAAAATCCCTTTTCGTCATTCACTTGCAAACCATTCACTTTAAGAACAGTTTCTCCTACTTTTAACCCCATTTTGTCTGCTGGTGAATGAGGAACAACACCAATAATCATTAAACCAACATTCTTTTTAGCAAAGTAAAACGCTGCCTTTGCATCTACAGATCGTTGACGATAATTTAACCACTCTCTCCCTACTATTGCTAGTAATGGTATCGCTAAGCTTACTATTGGATAAACAAATGCGCCACTGGCAATTAGGAGTAGCAATACACCAAAGAAGATTACTTTTTTTCCATAAGCTGCGACGGCTACAGCCGGAAATTTGCTTTGAATTTGTTGTTGAAAACCAATAGCGAAAGGAACAGCTACTAAAGCATACGATTGATCTCCAATTGAAAATAATGGCCACCATGTTGAGTCCAAACTAATGGCTTCACCAGGTATTAGTAAAAACAGTGGTAAAAGCCACATTCTTTTTGCTTCATGCATACCCACAACCTGACCACGGCGACTCTTCATTAGTCTTGGAGACGTCCCTTTTGGACCATTGATGGTGATCATTATTCCTTCAGCAATCACAAGCAAGGCAATGATCATTGCGGCAGCTGGCAATAGGTACTCTACGCCCTCTACTTGTGTTGAGATGAAGGCAGGCAGTGGCCAGTTCTGTTCTAATGCAAAGAAGGTAAGAATAAAACCAATACTTACCGTATAAGCCGGTGTCGCCCATCTTGCTTTTGGAGTCAGTATCAAGATAATTGTTGCAACAGTTGCAAAAACAAGTAACTCAATAGGAACAGTTAAACCAGCTAGTACGGTAATAAGGGAAAGAGAAATACCGAGAATGAGCCCTAAAGGCAATAATTGCTTCAGCTCAAAATAGGCATTTTCAGCACGGACTAAGAAATGCTGTCTTTCCCTGTTGACTCTTTGTATACCGTAATAAGCAGCTGCTAGAAATACTAAATAAAAGACCGGGTTTAGAAATAACCTTCCTAACCCCTTTAATAACTCTATTGCCCAAGCCTCAGCCAAGCTTCCCACCAACCTCTACCATTAATCTAATCTACTAATCTGACTATATTCTACCAAATATCCCTTTAAAAACATAGCCAACCCATTGTCTTCTTCCTACTTGTAAATACATTTTCTTAAAATGACAAGGAATAGATGTCCGGTATTCAAAATATAGACAAATAGTGAGAGAAAATCTCTTTCCGCTAGAATTTACTTTCAAATGGGAAAGGGGTTTCTTCTTTCACGCAGTTTCCGGGCGGTTTCTCGTTTCTGTTTTTTAACTTGAAGACACACTAACGCTATTACCTGACAGTTACATCCCTTTTTATATTTGAGTAACTCGCAAAACCTTTTTTCCAAAAAGCGAAGATCTTCGCTTTCGTTCATCCACTGTACTCAGGTACTTCTGTTTATGCTCCCCTTCTCCTATTTTGCCATTTCCTCCGTAGCCTTTTTTATCAACCTCACATTAAAAGCCGAACAAACATTGAGTTTGTCCGGCGTTGATATATATAGAGTAAGCGCTATTGGTTTGCCATAATACGCAAGCCTGTTTGTAATTGCATATCATTGTCCTGATTATTTCTTTGCTTAATGACTTCTTTTTCAAGAGATTCGGCTGTTTTTTCATCAATTTGTCCGTTTGCTGTTAGTCCGGCCGCATGTTGAAACGCTCTAACTGCTGTTGCAGTTGCAGCACTATAATAGCCATCCTCTCGACCAGGTGCATAACCTAAGCTTTTTAATATGAATTGCGCATTCCTCACTTGATCATTATTCATGTCCGTTTTTAACGTTTTCTCCACTTGGATGGGATGAGTCTCATACAGTTCAGATTGTTTTACTTCATAAGTAGGTGCGACACCTTTTTTATGAATCCAATTTCCGTCAGGTGTAAGCCATTTATATAAGGTCAATTTAATATTACTGCCATCCCCCATTGGAACAGGTTGTTGAACTGTTCCTTTACCAAATGTTTGTGTACCAATTAACGGATAATCACCAGCTTCTTTGAGGGCTGCTGCTAATATTTCTGAAGCAGATGCACTACCCTTATCAATAAGGACACCGATAGGGTACGATTTCTTCTCTTCTAAAGGAGAGAAATTCATCATTCTTTCACCGTTTCTTTGTTCTATCTGCACATATGGTTTATCCTTCGTAACCAACTCTTCCAATATTTCGTCAACTACTTTTAATAGTCCACCAGGGTTATTTCGTACATCAATTAACAAACTGTCCATTCCCTGTTCTTCTAGGTCCTTGAGAGCAATCTTAAATTCCTTAGCTGTATCTGTTGCAAAAGAAGTAATCTCAACATAGCCAACTTTTTCCTTGTCATGCATTATAACTTCAGAATTGACTGTAATATGAGGTATTTCTGCCCGGACAATTTCTATTTCTAACGGGTTTTGTAAACCTTCTCTCATAATGGTCAATTTGACTTTTGTCCCTTTTTTTCCTTTTATCTTTAAGGTCGCTTGCAATAAATTAAAACCTTCCACACTCTCATCATCAATCTTGATGATTTGGTCATTTGGTTTCACCCCAGCTTGCTCTGCTGGTGAATTTTTTACTGGGGATACAATAATGATCTTACCATCTACTAAACTAACCTCGGCTCCAATCCCTTCAAATGAAGAATCGAGTGTTTCACTAAATTGTTTTGCTGTACTTTCATCCATATAAACGGAATAATCATCGTTTAACGTGGAAAGCATCCCTTGAATCGCACCTTCTGTTAACTTATGTGCATCAACTTCTTCAACATAATTTTTGTAAATGAGCTGATAAGCAGCGTTCATTTTCTCCAAATCAGATGCAAGCTGTTGATTACCTCCCATTTCTTCTAACTGTTTTGTTTGCGATATATTTAACTTTAATTGAAAGCCTGCATAAGAACCTATCGCGCCCACAAGTAACGATATGACCATTAATATGACTACTTTCTTATTGCCCACTTAACCGCCGTCCCTTCTTTAAGCAACTGTGGCTCTTTCACCAATATATGAATGAATAGGACGAGTTATGATTGGGAAATTGTTTAACCACAAAGTAAGCGAAGAGAGCTCTGTTATATCCCACCTGTTCTTAAAAAAGGCAACACAAGTCTTTTAATATCCAAAAAAGTGAAAAATGACTCTTTTTCACCTCAGTTGAGGTATCAAAAGGGCCATTTTTATGCTAAAATTGTTTTATATATCGTACGATGGGTAAAAGAAAAAAGAGAAGCTTTAAAAGCTCCTCTCTTACAATGGTACAATTCCAACTGGGTTAATTGCGTTGGATTTCGATTGGTTCCAACCACCTTTATGCAATTCAAAGTGTAAATGTTGTCCTGTCGATTGTCCTGTGTTACCCATTAAACCAATTTGTTGACCTTGTGAAACCGTTTGGCCATTACTTACAGATCTTGAGCCACTTCTCATATGTGCATAAACCGTTGTATACGTTTGTCCATTAATAGAATGTGCAATAAATACGACTTCACCATAGCTAGATGAATGGTAAGATTGAATGACCACACCATCAGCTGCCGCATAAATAGGCACTGTTCCTGCAGCTGCTAAATCAATTCCAGCATGATAAGAGCCCCATCTTTGTCCTAAACCTGAAGTTAATACACCTGCTGAAGGACGAATCCAATCTCCACTTGATGGAGGTGGTGTTTGTACTTGTTCTTGTCCACCACTAGATCCTGAAGAACTATCGGAACCACTGTTGCCGGAACTGCTAGTTGTGCCTGCATTTTGTTTTGCTGATTTGGCTGCTTCAGCTGCTTTTTTTGCTTCCGCCTGTCTTGCGAGTTCGGCTTGTCTCGCTTCTTCAGCTTTTCGTGCTGCTTCAGCTTGACGATCTTTTTCTGCCTGTATTGCTTTTGCAACAGCTTTCTCTTGTGCAGCTAATAATTCTTTTTCTTCTTCACCACTTATTTTTTCAGCGTGATGATGATCTTCTTCTTCTTTTAAAATTGTAATAAGATTAGCCTTCTCTTTTTTCTGGTTATCAAGATTTGCTTTCATTTTTTCTAATTCTTTACGCATACCTTCAAGCGAAGCTAAATCTTCTTTTACTTTTGCTTGTTTTTGTTCTAGTGATTTTTTATCTTCTTCTTGCTGTCTTACAATCTCTTGGTCAGCTTCAACAATTGTCGCTACTGCACCAACTCGTCCAATAAAATCACTGAAACTTTGTGCGCCAAGTAATACGTCTATGTAATTAACTGTTCCACCTGATTCTTGCATCGAACGTGCTCGGTCTTTTAAAAGTTCATTTCTTTGTTTAATACGTTCTTTTAAATCTTCTATTTCTTGTTCAAGCTTTTTAATTTCTGCTTTCTTTGCTTCAATCTCTTTGTTTTTCTCATCTATTTGCGCTTCTGCATCTGAGATTTCCTTCGTTAGTCTTTCTACAGCAGTCTTTGCATCCTCTTGTTCGCCTACTAATCTTTCAATCTCTTTTTGAGACTTATCAATCTGCGAATCAATATTAGATTGCTCTTTCTTAAGCTCTTCACTTTGACTTTCTAAATCCCCAAGCTTATCGGCAAAAGCATTCGTTGGCAATGTTGCCGTAACCGTTCCAACACTCATCATTGCGGCTAAAGATAATGTTACCATCTTTTTCTTCAATTTCATTTTCCCCTCTCGTATGTTTCTCCCCGTGGCAAATATGTATAAAGAGCTGAAGTCAGCATCTCATGCCAACCCAGCTCAAGCATCCTTATATTTTCAAAAACTTACGAACAGACATTAAACTTCCCCAAACGCCAATAATTGCGCCTAATAGTATGAGAATCGCACCTACTTGGTAAACAAATGGTGTTACCTCTAACAGTTGAATAAAATGGCCTTGAAGTTTTGGCGATACGTAATCATAAAAGTAATAATAAGCTGTACCTACAGCAGCGACTGGAATAATCGACCCGAGTAACCCTAGCCATAACCCTTCTAAAAAGAATGGCCAGCGTATAAAGGAATTTGTTGCCCCAACTAATCTCATAATCTCAATTTCGTGACGTCTTGAAACGATAGTGATTTTAATCGTGTTTGAGATTAAGAACATAGCGGTAAATAATAAACCAACAATTAAAATAATGCCTATATTACGACCAAAGTTAATGGTAGAGAATAAATTCTCAACCGTTCCTTGTCCATAATTCACGTTAGCAGTGAATTCCATTTCATCGATTTCCTCAGCTAATGGAATCGTATCATTTGGTGTTTTTGCTTGCACAACGTAAACATCATTTAATGGGTTGTCCTGTTGGAAAAGCTTAAACGCTTCTCCCTCTTCACCTAAGCTACTAATTAAACTATCTAGTTCTTCATCTTTCCCAGAGAATGTCACAGAATCAACTTTCGGCATTGCTGCAATCTTCTCTTCTAATGCTGTGGCATCTTCTTCTGTTGCGGTTCGGTCAATATAAACTCGAATCTCAACATCACTTTCAATACTGCTAGCCATATGGTTAAGGTTCATCATAATGGCAAAGAATACACCAACAAGAATCAATGTTACTGTGACGGCACTTGCAGAAGCAAATGTCATCCAACCGTTACGACCTAAGCTTTTGAAACTTTCTCTTATATGCCTAAAAAAAGTATTAGATTTCATATCCGTAATCACCTCTTTGCTCATCACGGACAATTCTGCCACTCTCAATCGCAATGACACGATGCTTCATCGTATTAACGATCGTTTTGTTGTGGGTAGCCATGATAACCGTTGTACCTCTCGTGTTGATTTCCTCAAAGATATTCATGATTTCCCAAGATGTATCAGGGTCTAAGTTTCCTGTTGGTTCATCGGCAATAACCAACTTTGGCTGATTGACAATTGATCGAGCGATGGAAACACGCTGTTGCTCTCCACCTGAAAGCTCATCTGGAAACATGCGCACCTTATGCTTCAAACCAACTAAATCTAATGTTTCCATTACTTTTTTCTTTATATTTTTCGGATTCTCTTCAATAACTTCAAGTGTATACGCTACATTTTCATATACATTCAACTTCGGTAGCAGCTTAAAGTCCTGGAAGACAACTCCGATATTACGCCTAATGAGTGGAACTTTACTGTTCTTTAATGAACCCATATCTATGCCATTTAAAGTGATTGTACCGCTTGTTGGCTTTTCTTCTCGATACATCATTTTTATAAATGTAGATTTACCTGCACCACTTGGACCAACGATATAGACAAACTCACCTTGGTCAATCTTCACGTCAATGCCATTTGTTGCAGTAACACCATTTTTATATTTTTTATATACATTTTTCATTTCTAACATGTAGATCACCTTATATCCGGAGTTTATTTTTAGTAAAAATTGCGCAAGCCTAACCCAATTATTTTTTATAAAATAATCATCAGTTAAAGTGGGTTTCTTTTCCTTAGGCGGGGCAATTGCGGTGTGTGAATGATAAAGATGCATTTAATCGACATAAACTGACATCTTCTTCTAAAAACCATTGACTCGAGGGATCAAACAACATTTCTTACGTTTACTTCACCCATTATAACATCATATATTGTCAAAATAACGCATAAAATTATTACATTTTCTTTTCAACACAGTAATATTATAGGTAAATATGTCTACTTTTGAGGAATTATAATAGAATTATTTTCCAATATTAGATAATTAGACCTTTCTTTTGTCGCAATTTTCCGTTTAATATTATGTAAGCAGCTCTATAGTTGACTCGATATGCTAGTGACGTTTTTCCCCCTAGGTTAATGTGAACATTTGTCGATTTTTCTTTATTTTTCCCAAAGAAAAACGCGCTGTGAGTGAGCGCGTTTTTTTCTCTTTAATTACTTTTTAGCTGCAAGCCATTCAGCAACTGTATTCGCTTCTTCTTCATTCAAGAGTCCGCCAGGCATTGCACCTTTACCGTTGATAATAATGTCGTGAATTTCATCAGCAGAGTAGTTAGCACCGATTTTATCTAACGCAGGTCCAGCACCCCCTGAAAGATCTCCACCATGACAACTCATACAGTTATTGTCATACAGTTTTTGTGCATCTCCCGCATCCGCTGTTGACTCTTCACCACTCGTATTATCATCTGTTGCAGTGTCGTCACCTGCCTCATCATTGCCACCACATGCAGCGAGTGAAAAAACAAGAGCTGAGCCGAAAAGAATTGATAAAAGCTTTTTCTTCATTACATTTACCTCCCTTTATAGGAAAATTTACAGATTACAGTGAAATTATACCAATATTACGCCCGTTTAAAACCCTCTCCAAGTACCTCTGAAGCATCGCTAACAATGATAAAAGCAGATGGGTCAATTGATTGAACGAGTTGTTTCAATTTCGTGAACTCTGTCTGATCAACCACACACATTAAAACAGGACGTTCATGATCTGTATATCCACCGTATGCTGATAGTTTTGTCACACCTCTATCAATTTTATTCAAAATTCCATCACGAACTTCATCTTGACGGTTCGTAATAATGAGTGCCATTTTTTTCCTACCAAGGCCAACCTGAACGATATCAATGGTTTTACTCGTTACATATAGGCCGATTAATGCATATAAACCTTTTTCAATATCAAACACAACAGCAGCTGCTATCACAATCAATCCATCAATCAGTGCCACACAAACACCGAGAGATAATCCGGTATATTTATGAATAATCTGAGCTGCTAAGTCAGTCCCACCTGTAGATGCCTTCCCGCGGAAAGTAATACCTAGACCCAAACCGACACCGATACAACCGAACAAAGAGGCAAGTAGCGGATCCATTGTCCAAGGCTCCAAGTCTTTTGTTAAGAAAACGACGAAAGGAAGGAATATGGTTCCTACTAATGTTTTAATACCGAATGATCCCCCTAATAATATGACCCCAGCAATAAATAGGGGAATATTTAGTGCCCACTGCACATAAGCTGGCTCCCATCCTGTAATAGCCTTCAAAATTGTGCTAATCCCACTTACTCCCCCTGAGGCCACTTCATTTGGTAGTAAAAATAAGTTAAAACTGATAGCGACAAGTGACGATCCAATCAATACGAATACGTATTCAACTAACTTTGAGTTCCCTGATACAGTCTTTCGCTTCTTTTTATTTACTTTTTGACTATTCATTTACGTAAAATGCCTCCTTAGTGCCAAGTCTAATATGATGTTCATTTGCTAAAGGACACGAGGCAATAAGAAATCGTCTCAATTACGAGTAAATGCGCACAATTCAATCTTTTCATCACCTTTGTCTTTTCAGAGAGTGAGTATAGCATGGCTTTTATCCTATGTAAATGACATTCAACTACTGTGTTAAAGGGGTGAATAAACAAAGATATAAAATTTATTATGAGTTGTGGTGGGTGGGATTATGCGAGAAGACTATACGTTCTCTATTTAGATTTATTTTAGGGATGCATGTGGAGGGTCTAAGTAGAGGCTTCTTTAAAGTGAGTTGCTTGGTTTCAGCTTGTTATGTTTTTTGGTTTTATGTAGCCATGAATAGCGGGATAATTCGTATAGAACCTCAATCCTTTTCCATTGTGGAATCTTCTTTAGTGGATGTGCTAATTGTTCTTCCTCAACATAGATGTGAAAACCTTTTACGTGATACGGGGTAGCTGTGCTTCCGCCTCTGATTTTCATTTTGAGTGACTTGCTAATTCAGTTTGTGAAGCTCTCATTTTCGGTTCTCTTTCTGAGTGACTTGCTATTCCAGTTTGTGAAGCTCTCAGCTTCCGTTTTCTTCCTGAGTGACTTGCTATTCCAGTTTGTGAAGCTCTCAGCTTCGGTTTTCTTCCTGAGTGACTTGCTATTCCAGTTTGTGAAGCTCTCAGCTTCGGTTTTCTTCCTGAGTGACTCACAGTTCCAGTTTGCGAAGCTCTCATTTTCGGTTCTCTTTCTGAGCGACTTGCTATTCCAGTTTGCGAAGCTCTCATTTTCGGTTCTCTTTCTGAGCGACTTGCTAATTCAGTTTGCGAAGCTCTCATTTTCGGTTCTCTTTCTGAGCGACTTGCTATTCCAGTTTGTGAAGCTCTCAGCTTCCGTTCTCTTTCTGAGTGACTTGCTATTCCAGTTTGTGAAGCTCTCAGCTTCCGTTTTCTTTCTGAGTGACTTGCTAATTCAGTTTGTGAAGCTCTCAGCTGTCGGTTCTCTTTCTGAGCGACTCACAGTTCCAGTTTGCGAAGCTCTCAGCTTCGGTTCTCTTTCTGAGTGACTTGCTATTCCAGTTTGTGAAGCTCTCAGCTTTCGTTTTCTTTCTGAGTGACTCACAGTTCCAGTTTGTGAAGCTCTTATTTTTAGGGTTCCTGCTGAGTGACTCACAATTCCAGTTTGCTAAGCTCTCATTTTCGCTTCTCTTTCTGAGTGACTTGCTATTCCAGTTTGTGAAGCTCTCAGCTTCGGTTTTCTTTCTGAGTGACTTGCTATTCCAGTTTGTGAAGCTCTCATCTTCCGTTTTCTTTCTGAGCGACTTGCTAATTCAGTTTGTGAAGCTCTCATTTTCGGTTCTCTTTCTGAGCGACTCACAGTTCCAGTTTGTGAAGCTCTCATTTTTAGGGTTCCTGCTGAGTGACTCACAATTCCAGTTTGTGAAGCTTTCAGCTTTCGTTTTCTTCCTGAGTGACTCACAATTCCAGTTTGCGAAGCTCTCATTTTCAGGGTTCCTGCTGAGCCGCTCACTAATCCACTTTACGAAGCTCTCATCTCCCTTCTTCTTTCCAAGTGACTCCCAAACCCACTTCACATAGCGTTCATCCCCAACCTCACTTCTGCCCCACTTACCAAACCTCGTTTCCGGCTTCAATTATCACCAATATAAAAAAAGCAACGTCCTCCATTGTGGACGCTGCTTTTTCTTCTTATTCACCTAAGCTCAATTTAGAACGTAGGTAAGCGTTGATGAAGATGTCTAGGTCTCCGTCCATGACGCCTTGTACATTGCCTGATTCGGTGTTTGTACGGTGGTCTTTGACCATAGAGTATGGGTGGAAGACGTAGGAACGAATTTGGCTTCCCCAACCAATTTCTTTTTGTTCTCCACGGATCTCTAGTAATTCTTGCTCTTGTTCTTCGATTTTCTTTTGGTAAAGTTTCGCTTTCAACATTTTCATTGCTTGTTCGCGGTTTTTAATTTGGGAACGTTCTGACTGGCATGTAACAACGACATTTGTCGGTAAATGCGTAATCCTTACCGCTGAATCCGTTGTATTGATATGCTGTCCACCTGCTCCACTGGCACGGTACGTATCAATTTTCAAATCCTCTGTCCGGATATCAATTTCAATTTCATCGTTGAATTCTGGCATTACTTCACAAGATACGAAGGAAGTATGGCGACGGCCAGAAGAATCAAATGGCGAAATACGTACGAGTCGATGAACGCCTTTCTCCGCTTTTAAATAGCCGTATGCATTATGTCCTTTAATAGACAATGTTACGCTCTTAATTCCCGCTTCGTCACCTGGCAGGTAATCTAATGTTTCTACTTTAAATCCTTTTTTCTCTGCCCAACGAGTGTACATACGTAATAACATCGAACCCCAGTCCTGAGACTCTGTACCACCAGCACCTGGATGAAGTTCTAAAATCGCGTTATTTTTATCGTATTCTTCACTTAAAAGCAATTGCAGCTCAAAATCAGCTAAACGCTTAGATAAAGCGACGATCTCCGTTTCAAGCTCTTCTTGAAGTTCTGCATCTGCTTCTTCTTTTACTAATTCATATGTTAATTCGAGATTCTCGAACGTCTCATTTAAATCATTGAACTCATTGACTTGTTCTTTTAATGCATTGGACTCATTGATCACTACTTGTGCGGCTTGTTGATCATCCCAAAAACTAGGATGAAGCATTTCGTTATCAAGTTCTGCAATACGTGCCTCTTTGTTTTCTAAGTCAAAGAGACCCCCTAAAGTCCGCTAAAATTTTAGCTGTTTTCTCTAACTCATGACGAATCTCTGCTAATTCCATCTTGGTCACCTCTACACATATTTTTAACCTTTATATTATATAACTTCTCCAGGCAAAGTGAAACACTTCGTGTAAAAAGCCGGCAGCGACCCTTATAAACAGGTTTTTGCCGGCTCTTATTCAGATATTGTTAACCTTTTGCACCACAGCAGTTTTTATATTTTTTTCCACTGCCGCAAATACATGGATCATTACGACCAACATCCATTTGTTTGACAACAGGCTTTTTCTTCTTCTGTTTACCGTCTTCACTTTCTTTCGGGTTGACAGCTTGGCCTTTTGCTACTTCTTGACGTTGAAGATTGTCACGAATTTCTGCTTTCATCACATATTTCGCTACATCTTCTTCAATAGCAGCAATCATCATTTCAAACATGTGGAAGCCTTCTTTTTGATATTCGCGCAGTGGATCAATTTGTCCATACGCACGCAGGTGAATCCCTTGACGAAGTTGATCCATGGCATCAATATGATCAATCCATTTTGTATCAACAGCACGAAGCATAATCACTTTTTCGAATTCGCGCATTTGTTCACTTTGCATTTTTTCTTCTTTTTCATTATAGAAGGCAATGATTTTATCCCAAATATGATCGATTACTTCATCCGCTTCTTTTCTGCGAATATCTTCCACTGTAACCGTTCCTTCTGGAAGAAGATTTCCTTTAACGTAATCAATTAATCCTTCATAGTTCCATTCATCGTCACCATCTTCTTCTGTTTGTGAAGCAAAAGCATGGACGTTCCGTGTTAAGACGCTATGAACCATACGCTCGACAATTTCTCTTAAGTTCTCTGAATCAAGCACTTCATTTCTTTGTGTATAAATAATCTCACGTTGCTGACGCAATACATCATCATATGAAAGCAATTGTTTACGGGCATCGAAGTTATTTCCTTCTACTCGTTTTTGTGCAGATTCAACTGCACGTGAAACCATTTTACTTTGAATCGGTTGCGAATCATCCATGCCGAGCTTCGACATCATGTTTTTCATATTATCCGAACCAAAACGACGCATTAATTCATCTTCCATTGATAAATAGAACTGGGTAACACCAGGATCACCTTGACGACCAGAACGACCACGGAGCTGGTTATCAATTCGACGACTTTCATGTCGCTCTGTACCGATAACAGCTAATCCGCCGACTTCTTTGACACCTTCACCAAGTTTGATATCCGTACCACGACCAGCCATATTTGTAGCAATCGTAACGGCGCCAGACTTACCAGCATCTAAAATAATATCTGCTTCACGGCCATGGTTTTTCGCATTCAAGACATTATGCGGAATCCCTTTTTTCGTTAGGTATTTTGAGATAATTTCAGACGTTTCAATGGCAACTGTACCAACAAGGACTGGTTGCCCATTTTTATGGCGTTCTGCTATGTCTTCCACTAAAGCACGATATTTTCCATCCACCGTTGCATAAATTAAATCAGAACGATCATCACGCGCAACAGGACGGTTTGTCGGAATTGCAATGACATTCATATTGTAAATGTTACGGAATTCCTCTTCTTCTGTTTTTGCTGTACCTGTCATACCTGATAATTTTTCATACATACGGAAGTAGTTCTGGAATGTAATGGAAGCAAGGGTCATACTTTCATTCTGAATTTCTAAGCCTTCCTTCGCTTCAATTGATTGGTGAAGACCATCACTATAACGACGACCTTTCATGAGACGGCCAGTGAATTGGTCGACAATCACAATTTCGCCTTCTTGTACAACGTAGTCCACATCTTTATGCATACTTGTGTGTGCCTTTAGCGCTTGCGTAATATGGTGATTCAAAGAAACATGAGAAACATCAAACAAATTGTCAATGCCAAAAGCTTTCTCGGCCTTTGTCATCCCTTCTTCCGTTAATTGCACACCTTTTGTTTTTTCATCATAAGTGAAGTCTTCCTCTACCTTTAAGCGGCTAACAAAGGCATTCGCTTGTAAATAAAGTTTCGTTGATTTTTGTGCGGATCCAGAAATAATCAACGGTGTACGCGCTTCATCAATTAAAATCGAGTCAACCTCATCAATAACTGCAAAATTTAACGGCCGTTGCACTTTTTGCTCTTTATAAAGCACCATATTGTCTCGTAAATAATCAAATCCTAATTCATTGTTTGTACTATAAGTAATATCAGCTGCATAGGCTGCTTGTTTTTCCTCTTTAGACATACCATTTAAGTTCAAACCGACAGTTAGTCCAAGGAAATCATATAGTTGTCCCATTTCAGTAGCATCACGAGTCACTAAGTATTCATTGACTGTTACAACATGTACACCTTTTCCTGAAATCGCATTTAAATAAACCGGCATCGTCGAAGTTAAAGTTTTACCTTCACCGGTTTTCATTTCAGATATATTGCCCTCATGAAGTGCTGCCCCACCCATTAACTGTACGGGATAAGGATATAAGCCAAACACACGTCTTGACGCTTCTCTTACCACAGCAAATGTTTCTACTAGTAAATCATCAAGCGATTCACCTTTTTGATGACGCTCTTTGAACTCACCCGTTTTCGCTTTTAACTGTTCATCACTCAGCGCTTCCATCTTCGAAGCTAATGCTTCTATTTGTTCCGCCGTTTTCGTTAGGCGTTTTAATTCACGTTTATTCACATCAAAAACCTTATTTAAAATCCCAAGCATACAAACGCTCCTTTATCTATTGGAGATGTCTATTTAAAAAGTCTTCCTGAAACAATGATATATGGTATTAATGATACCACTTCGCATGGGTAGAGACAACTTTTGTCAGGTGTGAAGGAGTAATTTTGTCATTTAGGGCGGTGAAATAATAAAGAAAGAAGCTAGATTCATTCCTAGCTTCTTTCCCATTTAAATATCTTGCTTTGTTTTATTAAAAATATCGTCAATAAATGCAGCTACTTGGCTCTGAATATCCCTATAGTAAGTAGATACTCGGCCAGCTGTTAGCCCGTATTTTTCCCCAAGCTCTTTTTGTGTCATACTTGATTCGACACCTGACTGTTCATAAACAAAATAACGTAAGGCAGCAATATAATTTTCTGCTTTTTGAATACGTTTATTCGTTTGTTTAATGTATTCTACCCACACACCTACACCGAAATTAATGACCCATTGCGGTTCTCCCGCTACAGTCATATCTTTTTCAAATTGCTCTGCCACTTGTTTAGCCCCTTCGGTTGGCCATTCATAAGCATCCATATCTACACTTGCAGCTGCCTCTGGAAGGCGATGCATGAGCTCCAAGAAATGATCTTCGAGATATTGGATAGCATGATTATTTCCGATTGCTGCAAAATCATCTTTTAGATAACCTTCATAATCTGCTGCTTTTCCTTCTGATACTTCGAATAAGCAAGGAAAAGCGGTATATTTGTCCTCATATGGGAATAATACACCGAAAGCAAACCAACCTTCAGAAAAATCATTCATTGCTTCATCTAATACGACTGTATACGATTCATTTGTCAGTGTATCTACAAAATGTAGGTCTCTATCATCAAGTCCAATCACTTTCCCAGCTACCGGGATCGCCACTTTCCAAGATTGTAGAATTTCTTGTAATCTTGGTCTTAAGACAGCTGATTCTTTATGTTCAATAAACTTATGAAGAATCGTTTCACCGTCTTCAACCGTTTTAAACGGAATATACCAGAAAGGCATCATAAATTCGAAAAATTCCGCGTCATCTTTATCGGTATCTTCCAGTTTTTCCATTAATTGTTGATACTCACTTCTAATGGCATTACCATATCTTTGATACGCAAAAATACGTAATTCTTTTTGTAACTCGCTCACTTCATTATCAATGAGTTCTGTAATAGTAATTGTTTCCTTTTTCGCACAGCATTTTTTGTATTTTTTTCCACTGCCACAAGGACAAGGGTCATTTCGATTAATTTTCACAGCTGTTTGCATATTTCATTCTCCTCTCATCACCTAGGAACAGCTTGTTCTATTATATATGATTAGTTATCTACTTTCGTTGATCGCGGATATTCCAACTCAACTAAAAGCCGACTCACAATAAGTGCCCCCGGCTAACCTACAAAATTATCGCTATTCTATACTAACATTAATCTAGGGCTAAGGTCATTTAATAGAAAATTATAAAAGATGGAATGATTCAGTATAATTAAACTGATAGAGTAAAGGATATCTTCTAAAGAGTAGGGGTAATGAAACATAAACAGCATTTAAATTGTCAATAATCGTCTCAACAGGTATGATGAGGGAAATAACAGACAACAATCGGAAAGGAAGAGGAAGATGAAGATGAAGAAATTCTTTAAACGTGTTGGGTTTGTCCTAACCTTCTGGAGATTCATTCCTTTTTTCTTTGAATACTTAGCAGCTAAAGATATTCCTTTATGGAAGAAACTACTTCCTGTAGGCGTATCGATTGCCTATATCCTCATTCCAATAGATCTCATTCCAGACTTTCTTTATATCATCGGTATCACAGATGATGTACTCTTCACAACCTTTATCCTCCAAAGCATGGTTAAATATGCACCGGACCGGTTGAAACTGAAGTACTCGAAGCTCTTGGATGACAACCAGAAGCCCGTGAAGAAATAAAATAAATGCTTATATATGGATTGCCCTCTGTTCTTGTTGAGGGCTTTTTTGCGTTTAATTAAGACAATGAATCAATGTTGGTTATGTTACTTTTTGGAAGCTATTGAAGCAAGAATTTTATTTACTCAAGGCTGTCCGTAAGTGAAGTGAAGTCGAAGTGACTTTTGAAAGAATATTCCTTACGTAATCTCCCAGTTCGTATACCTGATATGAAGGGGAATTTAAA
Organism: Cytobacillus kochii; assembly: GCF_020171845.1. Taxonomy (GTDB): domain Bacteria; phylum Bacillota; class Bacilli; order Bacillales; family Cytobacillaceae; genus Cytobacillus; species Cytobacillus kochii. Next base: position 148,742 of record NZ_JAIVAM010000007.1, read on the forward strand.
GAAACTTATGCCTGTTGGTTTTCACAGGCAGATGAAGGCTATAGTAGAGGGTACTTATTAACACTATTTTCGGATTATCTAAAGTATGAAGTTATGAGAGAGCTTAAATGCTTCTCTTTTTTTGACGAAATAAGAAGGTGTAAATCTGTTTTAGTAGAAATATAGAAATAAAGTTTGATACAAGGTATCAAATAAATTTCTGTGGTCAAAAAATGAGACGATGAGGTGCTAAAAATGATTGTAGCAGTAAACCCTTATGTAGTAACAAATGGAAATGGAAAAGAAGCAGTGCAATTTTATGTTGATGTCTTTAACGCAGAGCTTATTTCGTTACAAACATTTGGAGAGATGCCAGAGGATCCGGATCACCCACTTCCAAGTGAAGCACAGGACCGTGTATTGAATGCTCAATTTAAAGTAGGCAATACCACTATGATGCTTTCCGATAATTTTCCTGGATCTCCTTATACGATTGGAAATCAAGTAACCATTGCCATACAAATCGATTCAGTGGATTCATCAAAACAAATATTTGAGAAATTGTCTAAAGAGGGGAAAGTTACAATGCCTCTACAAGAAACGTTTTGGAGCCCATCATATGGACAAGTAACTGATAAATATGGAGTAGAGTGGCAAGTTTCAGCTCTTCCGCAAGACGAATGAAAGTTTTAAATCAGCCCTTTCTTCTACTTTAGAAGGGGCTTTTGTTTATCCAGCTTTTTGGTCATGTATCCTAAAATAAGCGATATTTAGCAAAGGTTGTGAGCGATACAACAAACGTCGAAATTTTACTGTGAGGCACAAATAAAAGAAGCACCAGAAAAAAATCGATTCTAGGACTCGGCAAAATGAATGATTCCCGGTGGCCCCTACAAAACTTAAAAAAGCGCAATCTCCTACCTGGAATTGCGCTTACCTGTTATAAAACCACTGGTTCTCTTCTATTATTACTTACCTTCATATCTGCTAAAAGATTTTCTACCAAATTAACATCTCTCACTCTTTCCCCACTCTTATCAAATACCAAGACATCTTCTTTTGAAAATGCGATTTGGGTTTCTTTAGTAGGTGTTTGCCAGGTGGACTCACCTTTTACAAAAACTTTCCCCCAATCCGTTGTAAGACAATAGATAGATTCTCCACCTAAATGTTCAGTAGAAACAACGGCACCTGTTAATACATAATCATCATTCACATTAAGTTCATCTTCCTTCATACTCATATTTTCTGGTCGAATACCGATGGAATAATCACCATAAGACAATATATTTGTGGGGGGTGACCCGATAAATTGTGCTACGAATAGATTGGCTGGATTTGTATAGATTTCCTTCGGTGTCCCTTTTTGCATGATATGACCATTGTTCATAATAATGATATATGACCCCATTGACATCGCTTCAATTTGGTCATGTGTGACATAAAGGAAGGTAGTTTGTAATTCTTTTTGTAATTCAATAAGTTCTTGTCTCATTTGATTTCTCAGTTTTGCATCCAAGTTGGACAAAGGCTCGTCCATTAGAAACGCGTGCGGCCTTTTAACAATAGCCCTCGCTAACGCCACCCTTTGCCTTTGTCCCCCTGATAACTCACCTGGACGCTTATTAGCGTGTTCTGTTAACTCCACCATCTCAATCACTTTATTTACCATGTTCAGACGTTTGTTCTTCTCTATTTTTTTTATTTTTAATCCGTATTCAATGTTCTTAAACACTGTCATATGCGGGTACAATGCATAATTTTGAAAAACCATGCCGATATCACGGTCTTTAGGCTCGCTATAGGTAATATCTTGGTCATTAATAAAAATAGACCCACTTGTCGGTTCTTCTAAACCAGCAATCATACGCAATAGCGTTGACTTACCGCATCCTGAGGGACCTAGTAAAATGGCAAAGGATCCATCTGGTATATCAACATCGATTCCTTTTAGTATTTCTTTTTGACCGAAAGATTTCTTCATTTGTTCAACTTTGATACTCCCCATAATTTACGCCCCCAGCTTATTTATTTGATGCCAAATCGAACAAAAGAGTCAACGATATGTTTTTGTAAAAATAAATAGATAAGTAGTATCGGTATACATGAGATAGTTGTAGCTGCCATTAGTGATCCCCACATATTCACATCGGAATTGACAAAAGACTTCAAGCCAATTTGAATGGGTGCATTCTCCATTTCTTTCGTCACTAACATTGGCCATAAATACTCATTCCAAGCATTAATAAAAAGAATGATACCCAATGATATGACGGTCGAACGAATATTTGGTAGGATAATTCTTAATAAAATACCGAGGTCAGACTCTCCATCTAACCTTGCCGCATCAATTAGTGCTGTAGGAAATGACCTAAAACTTTGATAGATTGATAAAATGGCAAAGGTCGATGCAGCGAATGGTAAGACAATACCTAATGGATTTTCATTTAAGCCTATTTGATTAATCAATACATAGTTTGGAATCATTACCGCTTGAAAAGGAATCAGCCAAGTTAAGCTAAGTAATGTAAAAATTAAAAGTTTCCCTTTAAAATTCCATCGGACTAATGCATACCCCGCTAATAAACTGGTTGACAACTGCAAAATCGTCATTAAAGTAGCAACTACAAATGAGTTAAATAACATTTGTATAATAGGCATTTCTGCGAATGCATATAGATAATTTTGCCATGTTGGTGCCTGTGGTATAAAAGAACTTGTGAAAATTTCAGATTCATTTTTAAATGAAGAGATAATCATCCAATAAAGTGGGAAAATAGCGATGATACTCATCATTATTAATAGAAAATGCTGAAGTACCGTTACTGATTTTATCCGTTTCATCACTTTTACTCCCTTAATTATCATAGAATGCAAATTTTTTCGTTAACACATTTAAACCGATAGCAATGATCGCAAATACAATAAAAAATAACGTCGCGGCTGCTGAACTTAATCCTGCATTTAAGTTACTGAATCCATATTTATACATCTCATAATAAATATTCGTTGACGTACCGAACGGACCGCCTGCTGTTAAAATATCAATATAAGCGAAAGTAAATTGACTAGAAAATAGAATACTCATTGTGAGCATAAATAATATTGTTGGTGACAATAAAGGAATAGTGATCGTTTTTAATTGTTTCCATTTCGTCGCACCATCTAAAGCTGCTGCTTCAAAATAATCTCTGTTAATATTGGTCAATGCTGCAGAGAAAATAATCGTACTAAATCCAATCAAGCCCCATCCTGTCATCAAAAGAATGAGCCATTTCGCATAGACTGGATCAGTAAAGAAAGAGATGTTTGTATCGGTGATTCCAAGTTTTTGTAATGTAATATTGACTAATCCATTGGCAGGATGAAAGAGCCATCTCCAGATTGCCCCTACAGTTACTGGTGCCAATATCATTGGGATGAAAAACATTGCCCGATACACATTTTTCACTCTGCCATTTAACCCATTTGTTGCTACAGCTAAAAGCATTGGAATGATGATAGAGAAAGGTAGTATACCCACTGTATAAAAAACTGTATTTTCGATAGACTGAACGAAGTCCTTAGTTTGGAACAAGCGAATAAAATTATCTAACCCTACTGCAATAGGTTCTGTGCCTGGGACCATACTCCACTTTTGAAAGGCTAAAACAAAAGTAGATAGTAACGGTTTATACATCCAAACCCCTAATAAAAGAATAGCAGGTAGTAAAAATAAATAAGGTTTCCATTTTATAAGTGAACGAGCAACACGTCTGTTTTTCTGCTCGTTCACTTTTTTTCCTTGCTCTGATACGATTATGCTTTTTACCTCACCCATAAGATTCCCTTCTCTCATGAACACCTATTGTATTAATTGGTTAATTTCTTCTTCTGCTGCTTTTAAAGTTTTTTCTACATCTGCATCCGTTGAAACCGATTGAACAATCGCATCTCTAAATATATTGGACATTTCAGTTGCATATTCCGCTGGCCAAATTACTGCTGGTTGGATGTTTTTCAATTGCTCCAAGTTGATTTTATATAATGGATTTTCGTCAATAAATCCTTTTAAATAATTGGGATCATCAGCTAACTCTGTTCTGAGCGGTAAATACCCTACCTCAGAAGTTATGATTGTATAGCCTTCATTACCAGTAACATATTTAATAAACTCCCAAACCGCTGCCTTTTTCACATCATTATCTGGTCTAACAGCTAAAACACTGCCAGAGTTCACTGGTACAGACGGATTGTTTCCGAATGATGGTAAACCAGCGCCGTAAAGTTCCCAGCCACCCGCTTCGGAAGCGTTTTTAAATCCGCTATGCAATGCAGTAGAAGTAATGTACATTCCTAGATTACCAGCCATAAATTGCTCGGGTAACTCCGTATCACTCCCAACTGCATGGGCACCGGTTTGATAGAGATCCTTCCACATTTCAATCGCTTCAATACTTTCTTGATTTGCGAATTGCGCTTCCTTACGATCATCAGAAAGTACTTTGCCTCCATTACTTAATATCACACCTTCAGTTGTCCAACCATTATCCGGTGCTAACGCAAAGCCATCTTTGCCTGTCTCTTCATTTATTTTAAGTGAATATTCCTTAATCTCTTCCCACGTTTGTGGTGGTTTGGTTGGATCTAAGCCCGCTTCTTCGAATAATTTTCCATTCATAAAAACAATCGGTGTGCTAAATGTAAATGCCAACCCATATGTCTTTCCATCAATTTTTCCTAAACTCAATGCATTGTCTGAAATGCCACTGAGATGATTGTTTAATTCTTCTGCTGGAAACACATCTTCATAAGCTTGGAATCCGAGAGTTTCTCTTGAATTATCTAATGTTGAAAAAGTATGTTGAACAATATCAACCGCTTTTCCAGCCGCAATATCTGCCTTAAACTGTTGATAAGAGGCATCAGCAACCCCTTCAACAATGACACCCTTTTCTTTTCCAATTGTGTCATTGAACTCATTAATTAGATGTTCCATACCCTCTTTCATTGTTGGAGCAGCTAAACTATAAGAATAAAAAGTTATCTTTGTAGGGTTCTCAGGATCTAATTCTCCCATTTCCTGTGAGACGGTTGAAGCGTCAGAAGAGCTACAAGCACTTAACACTGCAGCGATACCTAACAATAGAGTGAGCATAATCGATAGCCTCTTACTTTTTAATATAACCATTTACCCCTCCCCCTTCACTTAAGAATGCTGAAGCATCTGCTTCAATTCTACTGATAAAAATGTATCAAACTTATCTGGGTACCTAACATGTTCTACACTTGCACCATTTTCGCCTAATGTACATAGGCTATAGCCCGTACGATTATTAAACGAAGCTAATTCTTGACCAATTTCCATACTAAAAGAAGTTCCTCCCGCAGTAGATAATAGAATATTTTCATAGGTAGTTACTTTATTCTGATGAGTATGACCACTAAGAACTAGTTTGACATCGGTATTTTTTATAATAGCCAATACCTCTGCTGAATTCGATAAGCTATGGCCATCGACCACATGTCCAGCTTCCAATGGATGATGGACAACAACAATCGAACCATTAGGGGCAGGCTGAGCTAATGTCTCCTTTAACCATTGTAGTTGTTCCTCACTTACTACACCTTTTCCACTATGATCATAGCTAGAATCTAGCACGATTAGGCGATAGCCTTGAATAATTGCTTCGTAAAATAAATCCCGCTTCTCTCCTTTTACTTTGCCTACACCTTCCCAGTAAGCTTCTGTCACATCATGATTCCCTAAAGCTAAATAATAAGGAATATCTGTGATATGATCTTCTAGTAATTTAGCTAAAAAAGCATAATCTTCAACTGTCCCTTCGTGAACAAGGTCCCCACTAATTAAAATGAAATCTGGCGCTTTTTCATCTTGTGTGATTGCTTGTAATATTCCTTTCAACGTTTCAGTTGGATTATTGTCAACACCTGTTAATGTTTCAATTAAACTGCCTTTGTATTCTCTTAAAATATGTGTATCCGATAAATGAGCAAACCTTAATTTCTCCATGTTCATATCCCCTTTAGAAAATTACTCTTGCAAGCAAAAATCTTTTATTTTTTTCCTTATTTCATTTGTTATTCCAAACTCTAGATACAAATAAGTATCAAAATCGCCATATATTTCTTCTATAGCAGATTTAGTTGCAAGTAAGTATTCTTCCTGTAATAAAAAAGCTGCTTTTAATTGCAATACCTCCTCTTCCACAAGTGCTGCTTCTGCCTGCAGAAACATTTGCTCATGAAAGGTGGCTAAAGCAACATTAGAATAAAGGTAATCTTCCATCACAGTTGAAAATGGCACACCGAGTGTAAGTAAAATAATCATGGCGCCTATACCTGTTCGATCTCTTCCTCCAGCACAATGATGGATTAGCGGCAAGTTTTTCTCTGGTTCCTTTAATAAATTCATCAAAGCTTGGTAAGAAGCATTTCGAACCGGAAAAGTAGAATAGAGTGTTAAAAATGTTTCTTTAGTATAGTGTTTGAATACATCTTCTTTTTTCTTTACTTTCGATACTTGCTCGGCGATATTATCCTCAGCGATTACCGGTACGCGTAAAAGCTTGGCACTACCAATTTCCGGATCAGGTTTTTCATTTGCTTCATCTTCTCTACGATAGTCAAATATATATTTAATCTTTTGTTTAGACAGTTGAGCAATATCATCTGTCGTTAATCCACTTAAATCTCCCGCTCTATATAAGATGCCTCTTCGTACTTTTCGACCATCTACGGTAACGAGCCCTCCCATATCACGAAAATTCAGAGCCCCTTTTAGGGGAACAGTTTGAGAATAAAGTCCTGTTGTTGTCATTGATTCACCTCATACTTTTCCAAATCACTGACACCATCTAGTTCGATAACTTGAAAACCAACTTCGCCATTTTTTACTGTTACTAAAAGAATATGATCGATCGATCCTACACTATCACCGTGCCAACATGCACCCGTACGACCCATTTGAATATAATTTCTGTTATTTTTTTTCATTACTTCCAATTGATGAAGGTGTCCTGCAAACATCGTATACATTCTTGATTCAAGCATATTTTCAAATTGGCTGAACTTAGGATCCTTCGTTTTCCATGCTGGCTTATGCATAAATACAAAAGTATGTTTCACATCATTATTTTCATGTAACACTTCAGCAAAAAACTGTAATTGCTCATCTGAAATATGAGGTAAGTTCCCCTTCTCAATATCTTCCTCCGAAGCCCCTTCAGTCATTTGTCCGAAGAATTCTTCAATGTACCCTCTTGCTTTTGCTGGATTTTCAACTACTTGATTGGTAATATCTCTAAAACTCTTTACAAATGATTCAGGCATACCTAAAGGATCTTCCTCTGTATTCATCACTAGAAATAAATAATCATTTAATCGAAAAGCGTAATACTCAAAACCTTTTCGCTCACGCCAAACTTTAACCATAGTGTCATTTCCATAGTCATGGTTACCAACTGTTAAATAAAATGGAATGTCTACATCTTTAATTAACTGATCAATATAGTCCCACTCTCCATGGGCCGCTTCCTCTTGATCCCAATAACCTTCAATGAAATCACCTACCGAAAGGACAAAATCAGGATTAAGGCCTTTTACTACCTGCAAACCTTTCTCAAAAATGCCTGGTGTTGTAATCCCACAGCGATCACCAACAACTGCAAACGAAAAATCATTTTCAAGGTGAGTGGACATGTTTCCAAACCAAGGTCTCTTACCATTCTTAGAAAAATCTTCTTTAAAATAATGTTGCGTCCCAAGCTTTTTTTGATCTATAACATGCATCCAGTTGTCCTCCTTTATTTAAATACAACTGAAGTATACAACTAGCATGTTAATAAGATGTTAATCTCACATGAATCATTTTATGAGTTTGGTGAAATTTTTAAATTTAGTGTAAATTCAAAGGTTACAAGATGTATTCTTAGGAAATCATCGCTATAATTGTATAATCATAGGATGTTCAATTAATGGATTTAGACAGAGAGGAATTACGACAATGACAAAATCTTTAATAGATACCGCTTATCACACCATTCGAACGAAAATTCTTACTTGTGAATACCTACCGGGAAGCTTACTATCCATATATAAATTATCAGAGGAATTAGCTATGAGTCGCACACCCATCTCTAATGCGATGGCTAAACTTGAACTAGAAGGGTTAGTGATCTCCTTAAAAAATAGAGGCGTGATGGTAAAAGAAGTATCATCTAAAGAGATACTAGATATGTTCGAAGTCATTTTCACCCATCAAATGTATGCGCTTGAAAAGGTAGAAACAAATCCGCTTTATTCATTTAATTTATCACTTTTAAATGAACATTTAGAGCAACAACTACTAGATAAAGAGAACGATCGTTATTTCTCTTATGCAACTCACTCATTACAATTCATAAGACAAATCATAGCTGCTGGACAAAACCAAATCATGCTTCAAATTATGGATCAGCATATGGACAAAATCATCATTGGTTCTATGGCCAATTACTTGCTTTATCCAGAAAAACGGATCTTTTCTGGTGCTCATTATAATGAAGCACTTTACCTATCCATTGAAGCAAAGGAGTACGAACAAACAAAAGAACTACTAAAAGAATGGCGAGCACAAATAAGGGAACGCATCTTAATAATGGGAGCTATATGAATACTTGCACGACTTACGTAGGGAAGACATATTAATGTTCTGCTACTATTTATCTTCTGTAGCATCAACTTTACTTCGCACATGAAAAAAGCAGGCAGTGCCATAGCACCTACCTGCTTTCTTTTATATTATTGCGCTTCGATGAGTCCGTAGCGTCCATCTTTTCGTTTGTATACGACGTTGGTTAAGCTTGTGGCTGCGTTGGTGAAGACGAAGAAGCTATGGCCGAGCATGTTCATTTGTAAAATGGCCTCTTCACTGTCCATTGGCTTAAGGTCAAAATGCTTTTGGCGAACGACCTCTAAGTCATTGTCTTCTTCTGGGTGTTCTTCAGGCTCCTCAAAAGTAGCGAATAATTCGTTAATGCCGCCTTTTTCGCGGAATTTACGATTGACTTTCGTTTTATGTTTACGAATCTGTCTCTCCAACTTGTCGTTGATTAAGTCGATGGCTGCATACATATCAGCATGAGCCTCTTCTGCTCGAAGTACAAGATTCGTCATCGGAATCGTTACTTCAACTTTTGACGTTTTATCATTATTGGTTTTCAGGTTTACGTTTACATTTACATTAGGAGTTTCAGTAAAATATCTTTCCAACTTCATAATTTTCTTCTCGACGTAGTCTCTGATTGCTGGAGTTACCTCAATGTTTTCACCCCGAATGTTAAAATTCATAAGTGAACTCCTCCTTCTCTTTATAAGAGTCATAAGGATGATTTAGCCTGTCCTTCTTCAGCTAATCCTTATAAGCTAGTCTTTAAATAAGACTATACTCTATATTTCTATGTTACCCGTAAAAAGTCCTGCTAAAACCTTTTTAACGGTATTAAGAAAATAAATAAGGTTGCAATTCATAGTCTATCATTCGGTGCCAAGCTGCAAACAAAGGGAAAAATTGCTCACGTAATATTTCTTGTTTTTCTGGCGCGTTACCGATGGTTTGCTCCAGTCGATCAGCTTGTTCCTGCACCTTTTCAAACACATGCATAATATGAACCATTTCACTGTTTTCCTTAAACAAATGCAGTAATTGCTCGTTCACTGCTTTGATTTGTGGAAAAGAATCAATCACCTCAAAAAGAAGCGCATCACCATCATCTTTATCTAAATCTGTGAAGCTATCTACAATATAGGTAAAGCTTTCTTCTAGTGTATTTAACACAGAACAATACTCTCTTAGGAGAATATACTGCTCCTCCTTCAACTTCATCACCTAATTTCGTTTATCATAAAAAACACCGTCGCTCATCCCAACAGCTTCATACGGATTCGCATATTGCTTACTCTTTACTTTCTGCACCTTCAATCTTTTGATATCATCCTTAATGATTTGCTGGTGCTGATCTAATAATTGTTTAATTGCACGATCCTGCTTCAATAGCACGTCTTTCATCTTCTGAGCTTCTGTTGACTGAAAATCAACTTGTTTCATTAAAATAAATCGTTGATCAAGCAGATCATCCGTCTTCTTTATGTAAGCTTCTCGTTCATGTTCAGGTAAGCCTTGGTTTAAATGAAGTAATAACTCACGCGTACAAACGATCAAATCAGTTGTCGCTGTCATGATTGTTCACTGCCAACCATTTGAGGTTTTTTCTGCGCTAACATCATTTCTTTCCATGTATTACGAAGATCCATAATCATTGATTCCGCTTCTGTTAAAGCTGTGAGATCATTGCGTGTATTGGCGTCAACTAAGGTTCTCAACACATAATCATAGATTCGTAGCAAATCACTAGATAATTCAACCTCTTGATTGAGTGTCACCATAAATTCTTGTATGATATTTTGCGCCTTCTGCATATTTTCATTGCGCTTCGCAACTTCCCCTCGCTCCATTGCTTGCTTGGCAATGCTAATAAACTTTAAACAACCGTTGTAAAGCATCATCGTTAGTTCTGCCGGTGTGGCTGTATTAATAGAAGTTTGTTGATATTTTTGGTACGGGTTGGTTGTCATCTTTTCACTCCTTATTGCGAGCTATAACCGAATTGTGTGAGCATATAATTCATTTGCTCATTCATTTTTTGCATTTGTGTCTCCATCGCTGCAAATTGTGACCAATACCTTTGCTCTTTATCTGCTAATTTCGATTCTAGTTCAGTTATACGATTATTGATATCATCTAAATTTTTTCCAATTGTAAATTGACTATTTGTCTTCATGCCATTACCGGCTTTTAAGGTAATCGCATCGATTGATTGTGTAACGGTATCTCGCAATCGTCTAGAAATCCCTTGTTCACCAAGTGTATCGCCATCTGCTGCGAACAAATTAAATACACCTTCTGCATCATTTTCCAATGCTTCCTTCAGCTTATCTTCATTGATTTCCAGCTTACCACCTTCTAAATAATTTTTCGTTGTGGTAATACCAATAGCTGACAGCTGGTTATATTCACTCGTAGCACCTTCTAGCGGTGTATAAAAGTTCATACGCATATTGCTTAGTAAACTACTTAATTGTTGATCTGAACGAAGTAAACCGCTTTTCGCTTTTTCTTCCCAAAGCTCAATATCTTTTTCAGACATCGCCTCACGCTGCTCACTGGTTAACGGTGCATAATCACGATATTTTTCTTCAGATAACTGTCCTTGTATATTATCTATTAATTCATTGTATTTTTCTACGAATTCTTTGATTTTTTCTACGGCTTGATCGGTGTCGTTATTAATTGAAATGGTAACTGGCGAATCGCCATTAACAGCATCAAATGTATCCTTCAAAGTAAAAGAAACACCGTTTACTGTAAACGTATTAGAAGTTCTCTCCGTTTCTAAACCATTTAAAGTAAATTTCGCATTTTCTCCACCTTTTTCATTATTGCTATCAAGTTTTAGAACATTATTTAAAAACGGACTACCATTAAAAGAGATCTCTTTCCCATCGCCACTTTGATTAAAATCACCTGTTGACGTTCGGGCAATCGTTACTTTATCAGAATGTTGGTCATAAAACATATTGACACCTAAGGACGATTTATTCACTTTATCGATTACTGTCGTTAAAGAATCACGGGCATCAAAAGTAAATGTTTGGCTCACTTCACCTGTTTCATTGAATGTAGACATACTGAATTCAAAGTATTGGTGGTCATAGCTCACTTCCGCTTTTGCACCTGCTTGTAGGTCAGAGCCGAAAGTGATTTTGCCTGTTTCTTTATCTAAATAAAATTGATCTTCTGCTAAATTATTCACATCCGTACCAGCAGTAAATGTTTTCGTTTCTTTTATTGGGTCACCATTCGTGTCTTTAATGATATTACCAGCTGCATCTTTTTTGTCCCATGTAAAAGTAATGCTATCCTCAAATTCTGTGATCCCTATTTGTGAAAGTTGCACTTCTTTTGTTGCAGAACCAACAGAAATTGCATCTTTTTGAACCATACTGTATTCCACTTCAATTTTACTGTCGGCGGGAATTTGTTGGCTGAAAGTCATTTTGCCTGTTTTCTCATCTACAAACACTTGCTTTTGACTAGCATCTAAGTCATCTAAGCTCGTCACCACTTGGTAGTTGTCTGTACCAACTGTAACACTATCCATTTGTTCTATATTATGTTTACCAAGCTTTTGTAATGAAAATTCGGTTCCTGCTTTCTTTACTGTGATTTCTTCGTTTATACTTTGTTCAGTACTCTTCCAATCGAATGAACTATTTTCAAAAATGTCCTTTTGGCTATATAGACTTTTCGTTGTATCTAGCTTTTCACCTGTACTAGTTATTCTTCCCGCACTTGCATTCGTAGCAGAAGTCGCCAATCTACTCACGGCAGACAATGTATAAGATCCGTTCCCTGCTGTCGAATCTGCCGTTGCTGTGACTTTGTTGCTATTAGAAGAAGACGTGATTTTTGATAAAAATGAAGATTGCAAGCGCATATTTAAAGTCATATCGCGGAATGATGCTAGTTTTAAGTTAATATCTCTATATGAATCGCGCTGCCATTCGAGCGTTTGTTTCTTTTGTGACAATTTATCAATCGGCACTCTCTGTACTCTCATTAAATCATTAATTAAGGATTCTGTATCTAAACCAGATGCTAAACCACCTATTCGAAAATTCGCCATGACCATCCGTCCCCTTTTCTCTCTATCTATTTATTATATCGACTATAGTCCTATCGTTTACAGTAAAAATTTGACTAATTGCCACTGTTCACGAATAAAAAGCCACTAGCATCAGCCAGTAGCTTCTAGACTTTTTGATCCACCATCAGTCCTTGAAATTCTGTCATTTCTGCAATCATATCGAGGAAATCCTTCGGAGGTATTTCACGAACGACTTCTTTTGTATCTGCATCAACGACTTCTACATAATAGCGATCGAGCTTTTCATGTAATTGGAACTGTACCGAAGTATAATGCGTCTGCAAATGACTATTTGCCTGCTCCACCTTTGATTGCAAGAAGTCTTTTTGTACTTCAGGAGCAGACATCTTTGCTTTATCTTTTATTGTAAAATTTCTTTCATGTTGGCTTTTTTCTTTCTGCTGAATAACAAAAGGCGAGTCCACCATCATTCTCATATTCGACTCTACTCTCATCCCTATTCGCCCCTTACCGAAATCACCTATTTTCTCTTTATATCGGAAACAACCATAAGGCTCTCTATCAATCTAAAGTTCGGTTTTTATTAGAGAAAAAACAGCGACCTTTTTCTTATACATAAGGTCTTTTTGCCTAAAAAGACAAAAAGAAGCCCCAGACAAAGCTGAGACTTCTTAGATGAAAATACCAATAAGCGACGAATTAACCTAATAATTGAAGAACCGCTTGTGGTTTTTGATTTGCTTGCGCAAGCATCGCTTGAGAAGCTTGAGAAAGAATGTTTGTACGTGTCATTTCCATAACTTCTTTAGCCATATCTACGTCACGGATACGTGATTCAGCTGCTTGAAGGTTTTCGGAAGAGTTGTTTAAGTTAGAGATTGTGTGCTCTAGGCGGTTTTGGCTAGCACCTAGTTTAGAACGCTCTGCAGATACTTTATCAATTGCTTCTTGGAATTTAGTAACCGCTGCAGCTGCATCTTCGTGAGTTAATACACTTAGAGCAGATTCTTGGATTGTTGAGCTTGTTCCGTCAGTTACACCTAGTTTAGAATCTGTAGTATCATCAGTAGTAATTCCTAGAGCAGATGCTCTCATATCAGCAATATTAAGGCTCATGCTTTGATTTTCATTTGCACCAATTTGGAATTTAAGGCTTGTTTCATCAGCAGTTTTAGAATAAGTAGCATCTACTCCATCAGTGTCAACACCTGAACCTGCCCCTGTAATAACAGCATGCGCTGCATCACCTGGTGTTTTATGAACAATTTCTAAATCACCATTGTTAACTACTGCTGTATACTTACTTGATAATTCACTATTGTTGTTAATTTTATCAGCAATAGAATCATAAGTTTCATCTGCGTCAGTATCGATACCAACCCCATCGATAGTAATTGTACCTGCAGCAGTAGTATCCGTTTTTGTAATTACAGTTTTTGCAGCTGTTGCTGGTGTATCAACTACTGCATCTTTATCACCATTAATCAATTTTTGTGTATTGAATTCTGTTGTATTACCAATACGGTTGATCTCAGAAGTTAATTGGTTGATTTCTTTTTGGATTTCTTCACGGTCAGTACCTACGTTTGAGTCATTGGCTGCTTGTGTAGCAAGTTCACGCATACGTTGAAGAATGTTTTGTGATTCTTGTAGCGCTCCTTCAGCAGTTTGGATCATTGAGATACCATCTTGAGAGTTACGGCTAGCTTGGTCTAAACCGCGGATTTGCGCGCGCATTTTTTCAGAGATTGCAAGACCTGCTGCGTCATCTCCTGCACGGTTAATACGAAGACCTGAAGATAATTTCTCCATCGCTTTAGAGTTAGCTGAGTTGTTAACTCCAAGTTGACGATACGTGTTTAATGCTGAAATATTATTGTTGATAATCATTTGAATTCCTCCATGAGTTGTATTTTTCCACGTCCTTGTGGATTGAAGTAAAGCTTGTCGCTTTATTCTTATTTATTATCGGAGTAATATAAAGTTTGTTTAATACTTTTATAATTAAATTAATAATTAAGAAATTACTTGTCTCTATTGCCTTCTGATTACTTCACTTATCATTACTTCAACACGTATTCTTGTTTCGTTTGTTTATCATCAGACAAATATAAAAAAATAAACCGATATCTCCAACCGGTTTATTTCTCAGTATTATGTTTCAATAGTGCCATTAAATCTACAGGGTTTTGCGCGGCTTCGTTGTTTTCTGTCTGAATTTGTAGGTAAACTTCTTTTCTGTAGATGTCGATGTCTTTTGGTGCTTGGATGCCAAGTTTGATTTGGTCTCCTTCGACAGCGACGATCGTGAATTCGATGTTTTCATTAATGATAATCGATTCGTTTTTGCGACGGGTTAGTACGAGCATGAGGCATCCTCCTCCAAAAGCTGGAATAACGGATGCTTTGTCTTGTAGCGCGCATCATTTAAGACAAGCTGTTTCCCCATTCGTTTTTTCATATTAATCACCAATGGACCTTGCAAATTCGCCGTTGATGACTTAAACGGTTCCTTCAATGTGAGAATGACAAAAGTAGCTACGTCTTCCGGTTGTTCAATTTGCAGCGCATGTTGCGATGCTTCATTGAGCTGAAATTCGTAATCAGCAAAAAAGGCATACGGGTCGACAACGACAAACGCTAACTCTGCCGTATTGATTGATTGTAAAATAAAATAAGGGAGTTCTTCTAAAAAGGGAAGAAGCACATATTGCTGTTCTTCTGGAAACCCTGGCAAGCCTACCGGAAAATGAAGGTGTTGCTCTGCTGACACTTCCACTGTCCCTTGATATTTTGTCTCAATTTTCATCGTAACACTTCCTTAAATAAGCTGATCCACTTGAAAATCTCTTAGTTCAAAGTTAATCGCTTCTTTTTGCTGTAAATAAATTTGTGCTTGCCAGTTTTCATGAGCGATTTGTGGTCGATTGATACTTACATCAATGGCTGGCGTTTGCGGGGTTACGTTCACATCGACGTTCCCTGGATCATAATCGATTTGTACCCTGAAATGGTTTTTCGGTAAATAGCCGATCCCTGGTGTCTTTTGGTTGGGCTCACTATTTTGTTTCGCAATTTGTGGGATGGCACCTGCTCCGTTCTCAATTTTCATCATCGCATCACCTTCACGGACTCGCCTAGAGATCCCTGTTATTGCCGTCATCTTTGCCTGTTCAGCCGCCTCTGCGACTCGCCTGCCTGCCCCTTTATTATCCAGATCAGCTCGCGCCTCTGATTGATCAATAAAAAGCCGGGATGCTTCATGACTAATGGTAAGCTTAGCTGGTGGCTGATGCATCGAAACGTCTGCTTGCGACTGTTTGATTTTCATCACAGGTTGATAATAATTGATACCAAGTTGCGCTTGTTTTGTCGTTATATCTAAATAAGGTGTATGCATAGATTCACCGCTCTTTACATGACGAGCGGCCCATCTATAGAGATGAACCGTCGTCAGCGTTTTTTATCGTAAAAAGTCCATTAATGTTGGTTGAATAATGCTTGCTCCTACTGCTAAAGAAGCACGGTGGAGGGCTTCTTGGGATGTTAATTCAATAATGACCTTCTCTGCATCGATATCTTCGTTATTAGACATCATGGTTTTGGCAAGTATCTCTTGATTCCCTAAACGACTTTCCACCATCTCTACTCGATTAGATTTAGCACCGATATCTGCCATTTCAGAGATTACATTATTATGGTGATGATCAATCATATCCAGCTCCCCAGATAAATCATCCGCTGTTGTATCAGGTGATTTCAACTTATCAATTAAGTTGCCAATATCTTTAAATAAATCTAATGAAAAGACATTTTGCGGCTTACTATTCACATCGAGATGAATGCCTGCAGAAACTTCAATTTTTACGCCTTCAGCATTGCTAACAACCGCTCCTTTTTCTTTCGCTACAAAAGAATCTGGTATGGGGAATCCGATTTCAGTGCCATCTTGAGCTTTAAATGCATTCGAAGATTCATTCCAAACAAGCTGACTACCCTTCTCATCGAAAAGTACATAATCCTTGGCATTATTCGCATCAATTGTGCTGATATCAACATTTTGATCAATTTTCTTTAAATCTACTGGCTTATTCGTTGTATCTGAGCCGTTAAAAATATACTTATTATTCACTTTTGTATTGGCGATCGTCTCTAATTGATTTCGCAGCTGTTCAATTTCACTAGCCACGTTCTTACGTTGACCCGCATCATATGAATCACTGGAAGCCTGTACCGTAAGATCACGGATACGCTGGATAATTTTATTCGTTTCATCCAGTGCCGATTCCGTATTATCCATCCAGTTATATACTTCACCTAAATTGCGTTGATATTGGGATACAGCCGTTACTTGGGAACGGTAATTGACCCCTTTCATCGCTGCTACAGGATCATCAGACGGGCGATTCACTTTTTTGCCGGTATATAGCTGCTCTTCTAACTTACCAAGCTTTTGATAGTTGTTTTGAATATGTTTTAGTGAATTTTGTGAAAGCATGGATTGTGTTACGCGCATCAGTCATTACCTCCTTATCTTCCAACTCTGCCCATACCATTAATGATGGTATCAAGCATTTCGTCTATTGCAGTGATTTGTCTAGCCGCTGCACTATAAGCATGTTGAAACATGATCATATTGGACATTTCTTCATCAAGAGAAACCGAACTTACAGAAGAACGGTTAAATTGGACCGTGTCGGTTAGCGTAGCAGCATTTTCCGTCATTCGATTAGCCTCTTGTGTAGTTACTCCTAACTCCCCAATCATCCCTTGGTAGAAGCTCATCATATTTGTATCTGATCCATTAAAATCGAGCATCATGTCTTTTACATTTGCCAAAGCAACTGCATTAGAACCGTCACCAACAAAACTTTCGCTCGAAGGGTTTTGTCCAATACCTGTTAACTCAAATGACCAAGTAGAACCAGATTGTAAGTTAGCGATTGTACTAGTATCGATTTTAAGGCCAAAGAGATTCATATTTTCTTTCACTGCTTGATTTTGATGGTCAGCTATTGGATTGCCGTCTAAATCATAAGCGGAGTACTTCCATGAGCCATTATCATAAGTCAGCTCAATTTTTGCCTCACTAATCGTGATCGGCGGGGTATCATATGTTTGAATACCACTGAACGCACCCAGAATCGTTGGGTTACCAGTCGATGGGTTGTCCGCATGTTTCGTAATAGAACCCGTAAATAACTCACTACTTGAGGAAGCGGCAATATGATTTAAATTATTCATGATTGAATCAGACACTTTTATATTGGCTGCGGCCCCTGCTGCATTATCGCCAATTTCAAAGAAGTCCACACCGTTCTTTACGCCGCTCTCAATTTCAGATAAACTCCAGCCACTTTGATGGACAGCATTAAAGGCCGTGGCAAAGCGGAAAGCCATTAAGTCCAGATTCGCAAGCATATCAGAATAAACACCTGTTTCCTTCCCAGTGGCATCTATTTTGCCGTACATATCTATATTCGCAAGTAAGCTCCCTTTCGAAGTGAAATCTGATGCTGCCATCGATTTATTACCGATTTGCAAACTAGCAACAGCTTGTGTTTCAGGGTCTTTTTTGACACTCAATGATTGGACGATATCATTTTTTCCATCAAGTAAAGTACCGACACTTTTACCATTCCCATCGACTAATTCAATCGAATATTTCCCGGCAGCTTGACTACTTGCATTCCCACCACTTGGTGTAGCACTCACTTTAATGTTGACTAAGCCTGAGAGTTGATCGACAAGGACGTCCCTTTTATCATATAAATCATTTGGCAAATAGCCATGTGGTTCTACGCTGGCAATTTGCTCATTGATCTGGTTAATTTGTGTGAGGATTGAATTAATTGTTTTCACATTCATATCAATTTGCTCACCGACATCTGCTTTCTGAGCGCTCAGTTGTCCTGCCAAATAATTAAAAGTGTCACTCACGGCAATCCCACGCTGACGAACAACCGAACGTGCACCTGAATCTTCAGGGTTAGTTGATAAGTCTTGCAAAGCATTCCAAAACTGATCTAATGTATTCGCAAGGCCAGTATCTGACGGCTCATTCATGACACTTTCAATTCGGGAAAGCTCACTGCTTCTCGTATTCCAATAACCGAATTTATTGTGCTCATTACGATACTGTACATCCAAATAGTCTTCGCGTATGCGTTGAACCGATCCTGCCTGAACACCCGTTCCAATTTGTCCTGGCATGTATGGCGCATTCATTCCAACAGACGGAAAAGCATTTGTTTGTGTAAAGTTCACCCGTTGTCTCGTATATCCTACAGTATTCGCATTGGCGATATTATGCCCGGTTGTATAGAGTGCACTTTGTTGTGTATGTATGGCTCTTTTCGCCGTTTCTAACCCCATAAAAGTAGATTTCATAACGTTTCCTCTCTTTTCTCTATCCTACACTTTCGACTGGAACATTCCTGTTGCAGCCTGAGATTTCGCTTTTTGCGGATGAATATAATTCATATTTTGCGCAGCTGCTTTCGGATTGACGAGATTCATAGTTAAATTCACATATTGCAAGGAGTGATAAATCAATTGTTGATTCAATTGATTTTTCTCTTTTAGTTTGTCAATAACGGATGATAACTGCTCTCTTTTTTCAAGTAAAGCTTGTTGTTCATGTTGTTCCAGTACTAGTATACAGTCTGCTATTGTTGGCTTATCTATACTTGGTACAAGACTTGCTGCGATCTGGATACGCGCTTGTTCAAGCTTCTTAATTGTTGCGACATGGCTTTGTTCATCTTTTAGCATCTGATCTAATGCTGCCATATCACCCTTTTTAATGATATCTGTCTTCTGGCCTGCAAGCTCATAAAGGCTTTGATGATAAGATATTAAGCGTTCCATCGCAGTGAGAAGTGCTTCAGCAGACATACCACATCCTCCTTAAGAGCGTTTTTGTTGAAAATGTTGAACTAGGCTTTTCGCCAATTCATTCGCATCAACATGATACGTACCATTTTCCACTTGCATTTTTAATTGCTCCACCTTTGCTTGGCGAGCAGGATCTGATTGTGATGTTTTTTGCATTTCTAATGCTTTTGAAGAAATTTCAAGTTTATCTGCTTGATTCGTTTTCGCTTGCTCTACTTGCTTTGTCATATTCGCTTGGCGTTGGTAGGGATTGACCTGGTTTGCCGCGTTAAAATGATTAACCTTCATTATAAATCCCCCGCTTTCTTCGTCCCTTTTATTACTCCTATTATCGGTATAAATAGAATGAGTTTAAAGTGATATTACACTTTTAGTAAATTTTACATACATACTATCATTCTAAAAGAAAACATTAGTTCTTTAGACTTCCTTCTTTAAGACTGTTTACTTCTTTAAGACTGTTTACCTCTATAAGAATAGTAGGTTCTCTCTCTTTCTTTTATCCGATCCTGCTCTCGTTCAAATTGCTCTAATTCTTTTTGTAATGCTTTGCGACAAGACTCACAAATTCTTCCTTCTTGAATTAATGTACCACACTGATCGCAAGGGTAGCCTAGCTGGGGAAATTGCGCCACCTTTAATCGACCTGATCGAACAAACTTCTGCAGGAGCCACTCCTCTACTCCTGTTGCTTCTGTTATTCTTTGCATAGTCGCAGCACGATTTTCTCTTTTCCTTAGAAAGGCATATACGACTTCGTACGCTTCTTCTTCTTTTTTAAAACAAGCTTGGCAAATGGTGCTGACTTGATTTTTCATAAATAAGGCATTACATCTAGGGCAGTTTGCGATCTCCGCCATTCTTTTCACCTCTACTGATAGCTTCTATTCTATATATCGTCAGGATCGGCTAACTTTTTTAACTTCTTGCCATCGTCAATGATCGAACCTCAGTTGCTCCTGCCTCTTTTAGCAATTTAGCTGCATGATAAAGAGTCGTACCTGTCGTATAAATATCGTCGACGATTAACACTTTCTTCCCGCTCATTTCTTGTTGACCCGTGAATCGAAAAACTTGTGGTGTCTCTAATCTTTCCTTTCTTGTTTTCTTTGATTGTTTTTCTGTATGCATACGGGTGAGGAGAATGGTGGGCTTTTTGCCTAATGCGGTGATCAGTGCTTCTGATTGATTGAACCCTCTTTCATAGCGTCTTTCTTCACTCAGCGGAATCGGTGTAATAAGATCAAAGCTTGTCTGTTTTAATTTCGATTTTAGCAAATCAGCAATTGCAACTGCGAGGATATAATCACCCCGATACTTATATTGAGCGAGCACTTGCTGACAAAAAGAGTTGTATGCTAACACAGAAATATTCTCGTCCAGACAACCGCTATATATTGGGTCCGCTTGCCACTTCTTACAGTCGAGACAGATTTCAGCCGTTTCCATCCACCGGTGGCAAGTAGGGCAAGTAGGACCTTTGATAAATGCCCATTTTGCTATACAGTCTTCACACCAAAATGACTGCGCAGCTTTTTGAAACAATGCTTGAAATCCACCAGGAAGTTGCATTTCTTTTTGACAAAAGAGACAGCTATTCATGAAGTAAGCCCCTTTGTTTTGCTTCTTTATTCATTTGCAGTATTTGCTTTTTAGCCCGTACCATTGCAGTTGTTTTACCATAATGAAAAAAAACAACATCCCCTGTTGGTGCTTCAACACTTCTCCCAACCCTTCCAGCTATTTGAACAAGTGCACTTTCTGTGAAAATGCGCTCTTCTGCTCCTAATACAGCAACATCTATATGAGGAAAAGTCACTCCTCTTTCTAAAATCGTTGTTGTGAGTAAAATAAGCGTCTCTTGCTTTCTCATTTTCTGGACTTTTTCTTTTCGTAAAGGATCTTCCGCATGCACTGCCTCCACTTTAGGATGAAGTTTTTGTATGAGAGGTAGCATATCATCTATTAGCTTAATTTTAGGAATAAACAGCAAAACCTGTTTCTCTTTTTCAATGCGTTGCTGTAACCATTTTTTTAACACAAAAGGGAGACGGGCGTTTTTTAGGGGGCTTGTCCATTGTCCAATCCATTTAAATTGGGGAATCGGTAAAGGAAACCGATGGAAACGAGCAGGGATGGTCATGTATGCTCTTTTATTTTGCCGACATTCTTTTTGCCACTTCCTTGAAGGAGTAGCTGTTAAATAAATCGTGGCAGCTACAGACTTTTTCGCTTGCTGAACAGCATACTGCAGCGTGGCATCCATTGTGTAAGGAAAGGCATCCACTTCATCAACAATGACTGTATCAAAAGCACAATAAAAGCGGAACAACTGATGTGTTGTGCTGATGACTAGATTGGCAAAAAGGTGCCGGTCTTCACTTCCACCATACAGTGCGGCAATCGTGGTGTGGGGAAACACTTTTTTCAGACGGGGTGCCAGTTCTAAGACGACATCTGTTCTTGGAGTAGCAAGACACACGCGCTGTCCTTGCTTTAGTGCATGAGCAATTCCTGCAAAAAGCACTTCGGTTTTACCTGCGCCACATACCGCCCAAACCAGGTACTCTTTTTTGTTATCAATGGCTGCGACAACTGCTGTAGATGCTTGTTGCTGTCCTGTAGAAAGCGTCCCATCCCATTTTAACGGTTGGTCGACTATTAGGGTGCTCGGGCTTGGTCCATTCCAACTAAAAAGTGGAGTACAAGCCGACACTCTTCCCATCATCAAGCAATTGCGACAATAATGGCACTGCTCATTTCCACAACGAGCACAAGGATATGTCGCTAGATGATGACTACTACCACAGCGAGCACATTTGATTTTTCTACCTTCTTTTATAAAGGGTCGACGAAGCGTGATATAACCTTCGTTCACATGGGTGAATAGTTCTTCTACAGGGTGAGGGATTTCATCTAGTAGTAATTGTTTACCGAATAGGAATGTCTGAATTTGTGAATTGAAGCGGTATGTAGGGTTGTGTTTATGGTGAGGAATGTTCGGAAGTTCTGTAATAGTGTAAGAAGCTGAGTCGTGGTGAAATACGGGGATGAGTAGGTGATCTTTCATGAGTATTCGCATATAGACTCCTTTCGTGGCTAAAAAAAGGAGTTATTTCAGCAGTGGTTCGTTTTGTCTGCGATAATAACTCCTTAGTAGATGTATTATTTTTTTACCCAGCCAAGACCCATTGAGCCTTCACCAAGATGTGTACCAATAACTGCACCAAAATAGCTAATACCAAAAGTGACATTCGGTAATTGTGCTTCTAGCTCTTCCTTCCATTTCTGCGCTTCCTCTAAACGGTTTGCATGAATAATAGAGGCTTCATAAGCTTCTCCACTCGCTGCATCTTCCGCTAACAAATCCACGATCCGTTTCATTGCTTTTTTACGCGTACGGATTTTTTCGAATGGCACGATGAGCTTATTTTCAAAATGAAGCAATGGTTTCACTTGGAGAAGACTTCCTAAGATTGCTTGCGCACTTGATAAGCGGCCACCTCTTTGTAGATGTGACAGATCATCCACCATGAAATAAGCACGAATGGATTGTTTCATTTCATTTAGTTTGTCCATAATTTCTGCTGGCGACTTCCCGTCAGCTGCCATTTCTGCTGCTTTAACGACATAGAAACCTTGTACACGTGCGCTAATTTCTGAGTCAAAAGGATAGACGGTAATGCCTTCAACCATATTACCGGCAGAGACTGACCCTTGATAGGTGCCACTAATCCCGCTTGATAAGTGGATGGAGATGATCGCATCATAGTCTTGCTTCAACGTTTCAAACAATGTGACAAAATCACCTACGGATGGCTGTGATGTTTTCGGCAAATCCTTATGTTTGACTTCCTCATAAAAACCTTCTGCAGTGATTTCTATTTCTTCTTTATATGATTCATTGCCAAATATCACACTCAGCGGGATCATGTGAATATTCAGCTTTTCTCTCAATTCTTGTGGGATATAAGATGTACTATCCGTTACTACGGCCGTTTTCATAAATAGAGTGACTCCTTCACTTTTTTCTCTACTATATGTTCTGTTACCATTCTATATGAAAGTTAATAAAAATGCATTAAGTTTAGAGAGGTTTAATGGGAAATCTTTTACTTTTTGGTGGGCTTTTGGGGTGGTTGGTTTGATTCATACTCGAAGTCTGGGGTTAACTTTTGCGGTGGTGTAAGAGCGCAGGCTTTGATTGTATGGTAGCTCCTTCTCCGGTCATGAGTCAACACTTTCCATGATCCAGTTAAAAACTCAATTTTGAAACACCTAGAGTCAATTAGGATTTACATATTTTATATGATAATCCCCCCTTATATGTGTGTTGCAACTCTCAGCTCAGGTTCCTTTTATTGGGGAATTTAGGGATATCCATATCCAA
Organism: Cytobacillus kochii; assembly: GCF_020171845.1. Classification (GTDB taxonomy): domain Bacteria; phylum Bacillota; class Bacilli; order Bacillales; family Cytobacillaceae; genus Cytobacillus; species Cytobacillus kochii. The sequence continues at coordinate 172,715 of NZ_JAIVAM010000007.1, forward strand.
TATCTTACGCTCGAGAGGGATCCGAGAAATTAAATGCGACTCCTGCTTTTACGCTACTTAGCTCTTCCTCTCTTCTTTTTTTTTCGTGGTTTTTGCTTTTGCCCTACTTATCTTCTCCTCTTTTCTTTTATTAGTCGCGGTTCTTGCCTTTGCCCTACTTATCTTCTCCTCTTTTCTTTTATTAGTCGCGGTTCTTGCCTTTGCCCTACTTATCTTTTCCTCTCTTCTTTTTTTAGTCGCGATTCTCACTTTTGCACTACTTATCTTCTCCTCTCTTCTTTTTTTAGTCGCGATTCTCACTTTTGCCCTACTTATCTTCTCCTCTATTCTTTTTTTAGTCGCGATTCTCACTTTTGCACTACTTATCTTCTCCTCTTTTCTTTTATTAGTCGCGGTTCTCACTTTTGCACTACTTATCTTCTCCTCTCTTCTTTTTTTAGTCGCGATTCTTGTCTTTGCCCTACTTATCTTCCCCGCTCTTCTTTTATTAGTCGCAGTTCTTGCCTTTGCCCTACTTATCTTCTCCTCTCTTCTTTTTTTAGTCGCGATTCTTGCCTTTCCCCTACTTATCTTTCACTCTCTTCTTTTATTAGTCGCGATTCTCACTTTTGCCCTACTTATCTTCTCCTCTCTTCTTTTTTTAGTCGCGATTCTTGTCTTTGCCCTACTTATCTTCCCCGCTCTTCTTTTATTAGTCGCGATTCTCACTTTTGCCCTACTTATCTTCTCCTCTTTTCTTTTTTTAGTCGCGATTCTTGCTTTCACCCTACTTATCTTCTCCTCTTTTCTTTTTTTAGTCGCGATTCTTGCCTTTTACGCTACTCATCTCTTTCTCTCTTCTTTTTTTAGTCGCGATTTCTTCTTTCACGCTACTCATATGTTCTACTCCTCCCCTTATTATCTACGAAACTTATACATTGCTCATATTTCTTATAATCATGTCTCTCCCTTCATTAAATGGACGCCTTCCCTTCCTTTGACCTACCGTTCTATTTTCGAACCGATCCCATTTTCAACAAAAAAACACTCCATATTTGGAGTGTTTCTTCATATGTATGAAAGGCTGGGATTAGCGAACTTCTACCCAACCGTTTTTGATGGCTACGACAACCGCTTGTGTACGGTCATTGACGTTCATTTTTTGTAGGATGTTACTTACATGGTTTTTGACTGTTTTTTCACTAATATATAATGCTTCACCGATGCCGCGGTTACTTTTTCCGTCTGCAAGGAGTTGGAGCACTTCACACTCGCGTCGAGTAAGTAAATGTAGCGGACGACGGATTTCGATTTGTCCATAAGCGCCTGTTGTGCCAGTTCCTTCTGAAGCAAGGCGACGGTATTCGTTGACAAGATTGTGCGTTACTTTCGGATGAAGGTAAGAACCACCCTCTGCAACTACTTTTACTGCCTCAACTAATGCATCTGCATCCATTTCTTTAAGTAGGTAACCACTTGCTCCAGTTTTTAAAGCGTGCGTTACATAGTTTTCATCATCATGGATTGAAAGAATGATTACTTTAGAATCTGGATATTTCTCTACTAATTGACGCGTTGCTTCCACGCCATTAATATTCGGCATGTTAATATCCATGATAACTACGTCTGGTTGATTTTCTTCAACGAGTCTAATCGCTTCGTCGCCATCGTCACCTTCTGCTACCACGTTAAATGTTTTTTCAAAATCAAGAATACGTTTTACGCCCTCTCGGAAAAGTTGATGGTCGTCAATAATTACTATTTTAGTATTCAAGTTCTTCCCCTCCCAATCTTCAACTGTTTTATATCTATCATGATGTTTGACCAGTTTCAACATCAATTAACTATTATTTCATATAAGGTACTTGAATAATAATAATTGTGCCTTTACCAATATTGGAATCTATCGAAAGCTGGCCCTCCAGAAGTTCAACTCTTTCTCTCATGCCGATAATACCAAAGGATTGTGCTTTTTTCTTATTAATATCAAACCCTTTACCATTATCTCTAATTACGACTGCTATTCTTTCATTATTAATTTCAGTTTTAACAATAATCTCTTCTGCATCAGCATGCTTCATCGCATTCTGCACAGCTTCTTGAATGAGTCGGAATAGCGCCACTTCATATTGACTTGGTAAACGAACCTCTTTACCAACATTCATGAAAGTGATTTTGGTCGAATTATGATATTCTTCGATTGTTTGTAGATACTTCTTTAATGTAGGAACAAGACCTAAGTCATCTAAAGCCATTGGTCTCAGGTCATAAATAATTCTACGGACCTCATATAAAGCACTTCTGACCATTTTCTTTAAATTCCTTATTTCCTCCATGGCTTCATCTGTGCCACGCTCTTTATAAACACGTTCAATCAAATCAGAGCGCATCATCACATTCGCCATCATTTGCGCCGGGCCGTCATGTATTTCACGTGAGAGCCTTTTACGCTCTTCTTCTTGCGCCTCAATGATTTGTAAGCCAAATTCTTGTTTCATCTTCGCATCTTCAAGCATCTCACCCATTTGCTTGATGTCACTCATCAAGTAGTTCATGACAACAGTAATTTGGGAAATTAAATGCTCGGCACGCTCAATCGTATCACTAACGCCCACTAATCTTCTTTCAATGTCGTCTCTACGGTCACGAAGCTGCTTTTCCATTTGCCGATTCATCGATAGATCCATTTGTAATTGATGGGCTTTTTCATATGCATCACGTACTTGCGCTTCCGTGTAATCTTTGAAATGCATACTGACTTCAGATAATCGTTTACGCGCAAAACGTGTTTGACTTTCTAAACGGTCGCCTTCATCAATGACTTTAATAACCATTACCTTAACATCTTTCAGTTCTTCGGTTAAGGTCTCATAATCTTTTCGACATTGCTCACCAATCCGGAAAATTTCATTCTTACTCGTACCGACCGTTTCTATCATTTTTTCTAAAATTAAATCGAGCGACTTCGTATCAAATTTTTTTATACTCATTCGCGATTCCTCCAAGGGTATACCCTGTTGTTGCTATTCCTTATTTTACCTTGAAAAGCGGTATTCGACCATGTGTAGCGGCAGAAAATAATACCATTTGACACAAAATTCGATAAATAGTCGCACGCTTGAAAATTTTTTATATGTCATATATCCTAATTTTATGTTAAAAAAAGAGGATTATTGGCAATATCTATAGTTATCCTCAGATACATACTTATTATATCACTTCAACGATTCGACAATATTAAAGTTTGTTTACAATCTATTAATATTTATGTTTTCCGAAGATTGTCGAATTATAATAGGAAGAGACTTGCAGGAAGGAGCGATATTTTTGCTTCCACAATATCATACCGTCAAAGGTTACGGGGAACATGAAATTATTATACAAAAATCTAGATTTATTGCATATATTGACCGAGCAGAAACAGAAGAAGAAGCGCAAGCATTTATTCAGAAAATAAAGAAGCAAAACTGGAATGCCACTCATAATTGTTCTGCCTATTTAATTGGTGAGCATGATTTAATTCAGAAAGCTAACGATGATGGTGAACCGAGTGGTACAGCTGGTGTACCGATGCTTGAAGTGTTAAAAAAGAGACAATTAAAGGATACCGTCGTGGTAGTCACCCGCTATTTTGGTGGGATTAAACTTGGTGCCGGCGGTTTAATTCGCGCTTACGGTAAAGCTACATCCGAAGGTTTACTTGCTACAGGTATTGTTGAAAGAAAGCTAATGCGCATCATGCATACAAAAGTTGATTATACCTTTCTTGGAAAACTCGAAAATGAATTACGTGCTTCCATTTATCCAATAAAAGAAATCCATTATGCCGATCTTGTTGAAATTGAAACTTATGTAAAAGATGAAGAAACAGCTAACTTCAATGCCTGGATGATCGAATTAACAAATGGACAAGCAGAAATAACTGAAGGTGACGTGTTATATTTAGAATCGACAATTTCTGAGTAAATATTTTACGTATATGCAAATCCATTGTAAAATAAACATTAACTATGTAAAGAATCGATTAAATTTTTACTAATAAAGGAGCAATCATATGTCTTATGATGGTCGTAATGCCCAAAAGGTGAGGAGACGTAAAGTGAAGCGCAGAAGACGTGTTTTCGCATTTATCCTTCTTCCTCTACTAGTCCTTGCCCTAAGTGCCACTGCCTACGGTGCCTATCTCTATAATAAAGCAGAGACAGCGATGAACAGCACATATAACCCACTAGAAAGAGAAACCAAGCGAGATGTAGCTGTACAACCTGATGTTGATAACTTTTCACTACTCATTATCGGAGTCGATGATAGTAGTAAACGGGGTTTTAGTAATTCAGCGCGTTCAGATGCATTAATGGTCGCAACATTTAATAAGGAATCAAAATCTATTAAACTATTAAGCATCCCTCGTGATTCTTATGTTCAGATTCCTAAGCTTGGTTATCAAGACAAAATCACCCATGCTCACGCTCACGGCGGACCACTCACTTCTATTGAAACGGTTGAGCAGCTACTCGATATCCCCATTGATTTTTACTTAAAGTTAAATTTTGATGCATTCATTGAGATCATTGATGCACTAGGTGGAGTGGAAGTAGAAGTACCTTATGCCTTATCTGAGCAAGACTCAAATGACAACGCAGGGGCTATTCAATTAGAAGAGGGCTTACAAACATTAAATGGTGAAGAAGCATTAGCGCTAGCACGTACGAGAAAGCAAGATAATGACATTATGCGTGGACAAAGACAACAAGAAATCGTTAAAGCGATGATGAAAAAAGCCGTATCAGTAGATGCTATTTCGAAATACGGGGATGTCATCGAAGCAGTCGGAAACAATATGGAAACAGACCTTTCCTTCGACCAAATGAAATCACTTATTAGTTATGCGACTTCTAGTGGCATGACACCAGATATTGAAATGCTCAATCTCAAAGGTCAAGATATGTACTTACCAAACTCTAATGGTAATCGTGTGTATTATTATCAAATAGATGATACTGGATTACAGGAAGTTATTTCAGAACTACAAAGCCATCTTGATTTAGGGACTACGAACCTCGGACAAAATGAATCTACTGATCCGACAAATGGCGAGAGTTCAACAGACGGCGAAATTTCTACTGAATCAAGTGAAGCTGGTTATAATAACGAATATTAATAGAATTATTCTTTATAGAAACCCCCAAACAAAAAATTGTTTGGGGGTTTTTATTCAGACACATCTTACTCATACTGTTGTGGTTCTCTTTTAGGTGGGCTCATTCTCTCTTATTTTCTAGCTAGTGGTATGGGCATTTCTTGTTTGTCCAGACTTCTTTCTATTTTTTTCTCTTCAATTAAAGGGGCACCTTATAAAGCTTGATAGCCTTTTTATAAGAATGTACGGGAATTTATACATGCATCTCCGTTTCTTGTTACTTTACACTTATACATGGCTTTCCCGCACTTCTCAGCCTTCTCCTTTTGGCTTTTGCACTTATACACGGCTTGTGCGCAATTCCCTGGCTTTTTCTCTCTCTGTTTTGCGCGTATATGCCATTTGCGCGCAATTCCCTGGCTTTTTTCTCTCTCTGTTTTGCGCATATACACGGCTTGCGCGCAATTCCGTGATCTTTCTCTCTTACTTTTGCACGTATATGCCATTTGCGCGCAGTTCCCTGGCTTTTTCCTCTCATTTTTGCGCGTATACACCGCTTGCGCGCAATTCCGTGATCTTTCTCTCTTACTTTTGCGCGTATACACGGCTTGCGCGCAGTTCCCTGTCTTTTCCCTCTCTCTTTTGCGCGTATACACGGCTTACGCGCAATTCCGTGATCTTTCTCTCTTTCTTTTGCGCGTATAGGCCGCTTGTGCGCAGTTCCCTGTCTTTTCCCTCTCTCTTTTGCGCGTATACTCCATTTACGCGCAGTTCCCTGTCTGTCCCCTCTCACTTTTGCGCGCATATACCATTTGTTCGCAATTCTCTCCTATTACCTCTCAAGTCTTGCGCACAGTTACCATTCTACGTTCTATTTCGCAACATTCATGAGCATTTATTATTCCGCATCATTTCTTCAAACAGTTCTCGCCCACCAATATAGTTATCCAATAGCTCTAGGTAAAGCTTTACTACCAAATTTTTTCTATCAACCTTATCAACCTCTTAATCTACAAAAAAAAGCTAACCAAAATGGTTAGCTTTTGTATCAGTTGCCTTTTCCTTTGAGTCTTTTCAATAGGGGCTGGTAGTCTTTGCCGAGTAGACCGATCAATTCGGCAAATAATTCGAGCATGACAAGGACAACGGCTATTAGTAAGATGGCTCCCCATACTTTTGCTTGAGAGAAGATAATGGCAATCATGCCAAAAGTAGCTGCCATCGCATAAATTAATAAGACTGTTTGGCGATGGGTAAAGCCTGCATTCAATAAGCAATGATGGAGATGTGATTTATCTGGTGCTGATATCGGTTGTTTGTTTAAGATCCTTCTAAATATCGCAAAAATCGTATCGGATAATGGGACACCTAAAATTAAAATAGGGATAATAAACGAAATCACTGTTACATTTTTAAAGCCGAGCAATGACAAGACAGCAATCATATATCCTAAAAAGAGAGCCCCTGTATCGCCCATAAATATTTTCGCTGGATGAAAGTTAAAGACAAGAAACCCGAGTGTAGCTACCATTAACAAAGAAGCCATGGCAATTACATACGTATTCCCCATGAATACAGCCATCCCAGCAATCGTAAATAGCGCAATCGATGATACTCCAGCTGCTAATCCGTCAAGCCCATCAATTAGGTTAATTGCATTCGTCACACCAACAATCCATAAGATTGTAATAGGGATAGCAAAATAACCAAAGTCGATCCGATTATCGCCAAAGAATGGGTTGTTAATAAACTCAACTTCCACATTTCCCCAAAAGACTACGATTAATGCGGCAGCAATTTGCCCTATCAATTTATACTTAGCAGGTAATTGATATTTATCATCTAACATACCGATTATAACGATGATAAATGCACCGACCATGATCGGGATATGCACTTCTTTATTTGGTGAGAAGATTAGCACACCGAGCATGAAGCTTAAATAAATCGCTAAACCACCTAAACGAGGCATCACTTTTTCATGGACTTTTCGATTATTTGGTTTGTCTGTTGCTCCTATCTTAAAGGCCAGTCGTTTTACCAGCGGTGTTAAAAGAACGGAGCATATAAAACATAATATTAAGGTCAAATAAATCATAAAGACCCTCCTTATGGATAGCATGCCCCTCTTTCACACTTGGAACCAGGCATAATTTACAAATTCGTACAATTGTATATCGAACCTATTATATCATAGTTGTACCATTTAAAAAGGTACTTTTTTTGACAAAATCCGCAATATTTATGTCCAATTTTTGTAGGCGTCCATCACATTTTCCCGAAAATGCTCCACACTAAACCACCTTGATGCATGTTTATAGAGATTTTCACCGATTTTTTTCAAGGAACCTACATAATGGGCATTGATCGCCTCTTCAATTGCTAGCGCTAATGCGTCGACATCTTTCACTGGAACAAGCCAGCCATAATCTTTCGATGGAATCAATTCACAGACCCCACCAACATCGGTCGAAATCACCGGCTTTTTCGCTCTTGCTGCCTCTAATAAGACAATTGGAAAATTCTCACTTAATGATGATAATAGATGAAGATCTGAAATTTGTAATAAGGCATCAATATCCTGTCTATATCCTAGAAATTTAATTTGTTTAGCTAATCCTTTGTTGTTCACAAAAGCTTTTAATTCTTGTTCTAAAAAGCCATCTCCTATTAAAAGGAGTTTGACCTGAGGTGCTTTAGCCATGACACGGCTGATGGCTTCTAAGGCAATCCGATGGCCCTTTACAGGTGTGAGTCTCGCCACCATAGCAATTACAAAATCATTCGCCTCAAGCCCTAACCCTTTACGTTCAAGCGTACAAGACTGCATCTGTCTATTAAAATCTATGCCATTGAAAATAGTCTTCACTTTACTCCCATCCACACCATGTGAGAGCAAGAGCTCTTTGGAACGATTAGAAATGGCGAAATAATAATCAGGGTGCTTCAAAAGCCATAAATGCAACTTAGTAAAGGCTTTTCCTTTCAAGCCCCGATTAAGAAAATCATCATAGGGATTGCTATGTAATGTTGTCACCCACTTACATTCTCGGTAGGTTTTTTTTAGCAAATAACCATAAAGATTTGCTCGCGCACCATGTGTATGAATCATCGTCATTTGTTCTGATTCAATATATTTCTTTAAACGTTGAATGACTGATAGATCATATCTTTTTTTCGTAGCGAAAAGCTTTACGCGAATCCCTCGCTGTAATGCCTTCTGATAAATCGGTCCAGGTTCAAAAATCCCTAGCGTAAAAACAGAAGGGTCACTATTCTCTAATAAATCAAGAATATGTGTCATGCCCCCACCTGTATCATTCCCTGCATTTAAATGGAGTACTTTCATCGTTGATATTCCATCCTTCTTCATAGTATCAGACGGAACAGCTTAGAAAATAGTTGCAGATTCTAGGGATTTTTACTTCAATCTCGCTTTCTGGATTGCCGTACTTGCTTCACAAATTGAGGTAAAACGAGCACCCTTCTCCAACGAGAGGGCTGCTTCAATAGGCGGTAAAACCACTCTAACTTAAGGTTTTGCCAAAATTCTGGCGCTCGTTTCATTTCACCAGATATAATGTCAATCGTGCCACCGACCCCCATGAATAACCCTTTAGAGAAGCGATGATAATTAGTGGTGATCCATTCTTCCTGACGTGGAAAGCCTAAAGCAACCAAGACGATATCTGGCGCTAAAGCTGCTACTTCTTCAGCCACTTGCCCATCTTCCCAATCAAAATAACCATTATGTCTACCGACAAGGTTAATTCCCGGATAATCTTTTTCTATATTTTCAGCTGCTCTTTTATTTACTTGTTCCCTTCCTCCGAGAAGATATACATGCCAGCCTTTTTTATTTCCTTCATCTAATAAGGACATTGTTAAATCAAAGCCTGTTACACGCTCTTTTATCGGCTTTTGAAGCATATTCGCAGCAAGTAGAATCCCATTACCATCAGGCACCACGTAATGAGCTGATTGAATAATCTTTTGATAATCTTTATTCTCTTTGGCATACATAACGATTTCCGGATTCGCTGTCACGACAAATGTTTTTTCTTGTTTATCTATATGGTTGGTTAAAATGGATTCCATTTCTGTAAAGCTTGTATTAATAAAGGGAACCCCAAGTATATTTACGTAATCATGACTCATTTTATAACCTCAATCTTTATCTTAATAGTCGGTGTTTTAGTTTACACCGTTCTGATTATACTAATAATAAAAAGCACTTTTCCTTAAAGGAGATTCATGATGAAAAAACAGCTTATCCAAGCTGCGGGACTCATAACAGGTATTGCAATCATTAGTAAGGTTCTAGGTTTTGTAAGAGAATTGCTTATGGCCTCTTATTTCGGTACTTCAACAGTGGCTGATGCTTACTTTGTAGCATCCATTATCCCTGTTTTATTATTCTCAGCAGTTGGCATGTCCATTACAACTGGTATCATCCCTCTATATGCTGAATTAAAAAAACAGCATTCACTAGAAGCACGAAACGTAGTAGGGGTACTTACGACTGTATTCCTCATTCTTGCATTAGTGATTACTGTCATCGCAATTCTATTCACCCCTATCATTACCCAATGGATGGCACCAGGGTTCACCGAAGAACAGTGGTATGTAACAAATGTATTAACGATTATCATGCTACCAAGCTTCTGCTTCTACGTTTTATCTGCCGTTTCAACAGGCATTTTAGAATACGAAAAGGAATTCGCACCACCCGCAATGGGAGCCATCCCGCAAAACATCCTGATTATCATTAGTATTGTCGTACTCTCACAGTTCTATGGGATATACGGTGTAGCCATTGCCACTTTGTTAGGAGCCATTAGTCAATTTCTTGTACAATACCCGTTTATAAAGAAGTATAAAGTAATTCGACTTAATTTTCATTTTAAAACCTATTCTCTATTCATTAAAAGAACCTTTTTTTCTTTTATGCCATTAATTATTACGTCCATTGCTTTTCAGTTTAATACAGTCATTGATCGCTTTTTTGCATCTGGACTGATAGATGGTAGCGTTTCAGCCTTAAACTATGCAAACAAGCTGATGTTTCTGCCGTTAAGTATCATTCTCCTATCCTTTATCACCGTGTTGTTTCCATCCATTATTGATACGGCGGCAGAGAATAAGAATGAGCTTACTCCACTAATCATTAGCGGTATGACGATTATTAGCTTAGTCGGCATACCTATTAGTGCGGTCATGTTAATAGAAAGCCGGACATTGATTGAAGTAGCTTATGAGAGAGGCGCATTCAATACGAACGCTACTACTATAACGAGCATTGCCTTTTTCTTTTATACAATCGGTATGATCGCCATCGCATTAAAGGAATTTTTAAATCGCTCATTTATTGCCTTACAAAATGAGAAAATGACCATGATAGCTGCAATCGTCTCTATTATCGTCAATATCATTTTTAGTTTGATTTTAACACCTTTAATGGGTATTGGTGGTGTAGCCTTGGCTACTTCTATCAGCATGGTCTCACAGACGGTTGTTTTGCTATATTTTTTACGGAAGGAATTAGACATACCGAGACAAGAGATGAAGGATTTATTATTTTCTCAAGGAAAAGTATTCACGATGTTCTTACTCGTAACTGGCGGTCTTTTCGGCTTACATAAGCTCTATCATTCCTACTTACCAGCACTGCTGTCGATATCAGTGACAACCTTCACAGCCGTCATTTTCACTATACTAGTGGCTACATTATTGAGAATATCCGAAATGGAAAAGTTCGCTGAATGGGCTAGGACACTCAAGAGAAAGCCCTAACAGAATCAATCAAACGTTTGTTTAAAAAATGCGTTCATTCGAAATTTGCAGCTGAGAATTCTTAGTTCATAGAATTCTCAAGCCGCACGGATTGGATTCCACAGGCTAGCCAAGCCATTAGTAAAGCTAAATAAATACTCACACCAGGTGCTGTTAATACATGACCAGCGATAAAAGCGACCCCAAGACCTAGAGCTATTCCAGTGAGTACTAAAATGACCTCTAAGTCCATCAATCGTTTCATATTTTGAAATGCTTGTTTAATCAATTGCCAAAGCATATAGACAAAGGGCAGCAAATATAAACTAAACCCTATCATTCCTAAGGAATAGAATAAATCTAAAAAATCCATCTCAATCGTTTTGGCTTCATCCGTAAAGTTGCCACCATAACCCATGCCAAACAGCTTTTGCATCCAAGGCGCCTCTTGAAAATAAGCTTGATACTCTTCCCAGTAAGTTTCCCTGCCGCTATAGACGATGTTATCCTTCTGTTCACTTGTCATCACTTGTGTTTTCCCTTCTTCTTTTGAAACACCAAGCCAATCAAGCTGTAGCTCCATGTTATGGGCAACTGGGGTATATGGTGTCATAAGAATAAAAACAACAAACAAAATGCCAAGTGTAACTAATTTAGTTCTTTGTATGTATTCTCTTTTTACCAAACAAAGAACAATAGAGGTACCAATGCTGATAAGCAATGTAATCAAAATCGCCCCATAACCCACTTTCGTCCCTAAAGCCAGCAACCCATACATAACCGTGAGTAATCCTACCATTAACCACCACGAACGTTTTATGGCAAAATGCAATACAACCGGTAACCCCATAGCCAAAATGGCGCCAATCTCATTGCCAGCATAAAACCAGCCAACATGACCACTCTTCCAATAATCATAACTAGGAAACGCAGTATCAGAAAGCCCCGCCACCGTCATCATCGCCCCAGTCAAAATCACAGCTATCATCAAATAATAGAGCGGAGAAATCCTAAACCCTCTGCGAAAAGCCACTAGAAAGAATAGAAAACAGACAACAAAATAAACATTTTTCATTAACCATTTCAGCTCAGGTCCCCACATAAAAACAGGTTTCATCGTAAACTGAACCCCAATCGAAATCACAATAAACAAGCCAAATAACAACAGATAGCCTAAAATCACGGGTTTTCTTACATATGATGTAAATAATAAGTAAGCACATATAAATAATAAAAAACAAAAACGCATCGCTAAACCAAGCGTAAATGCTTGATCATTCAAACGAATAGACAAAGATGTAAGCACATCAATAATTGGCTGTAATAACAAAAAAAGCATACTCAGCCACAACACCTTATTTCTCTTTTCAGTCTTCAGCATAAATAAACAACCTCTTTGGTGGAATTTGTATTTATTATATGGGAAATTTGGAATTTTACTATAGGAGGTGTTAAAAATAGAAGTATAATTCTAGTATCTTACCGCTTATCTTTTTTCTATCAATTATTTGTTTAATTATCAATGTTTAACTAATTGATTACAATTTTTGATTTTTTATGGCATTTACATTTTATAAACAAATTAATGTTAAAATAAATAGGATTAAATTAAAAGGAGAACTTTAAAATGAAGAAAATATCGGTAATCATACCAGTGTTTAATACTGCTGAGTTTTTATCTGATTCGATTACCTCAGTTCTAAATCAAACTTATTCTAATATCGAACTTATAATAATAGATGATGGATCTACTAATGAAAAGGTAAAGGAGGCATTATACCCTTATAAAACATACTCAAATGTAAAAATAATTTATTTAAACGAAAACAAAGGAGTTGGCTATGCTCGCAATAAGGGGTTAGACCATGCTACTGGAGAATATATATATTTTCTTGATAGTGATGATATGATTTCTTCAAACACACTTAAAGAACTCATATCTAACATTAACAATTCACATTATATTTTTGGTAACACAATTAGAATTAAAAACGTGGATGAAATAGATGAATATCCCGTACAAGATTTAATAACAAATGTAAAAGTAAATAAAGCATTCAATGATTTATCTATTTTAAACTGCCTTTTAGACTCTAGTTGGATTAAGGCAAATAACATTATTTTCAATGAAGATTTTTACTTTTATACAGATATGTCATTTATAGTAAATGTTCTCAAAGAAGATATAACATCTTCTATTCTTGTTTGCCAAGGGGCACATTATTATTCTAGATTAAGAAATGACCCAATCAGTAATCCTTCACTACTGCAAATGGATACAAAAATACAAGCGCATGATTTTTTGAATTTATATATTAATTTAAAATTGAAAAACCATAGTAACAAAATAATAAATGAATTTTTAGATAATCAATTATTAAAATACTATAGAAAAAACCATTTTAACATTTTCAATGACTTCGAAATATATCAAGATTTGATTAGAGCGTTTGATAAGATGGAGGATATAAAAAAACAAAATAATCCATTTATAAACATACAAATCACTCAACTAAAAAGGCATAATCAAAAAATGTTTCAAGTATACAATAGACTAGAAAGGATTCTAAAAGATATAAAAATTGCATTATCTGGCCGTACAAAATTTAAAATATTCCTGTATAAAAAACTATTAACTAAACTTCCTTTAAAGAAAAAGACGGTAGTATTTGAAAGCTTTTTAGGTAAAAATTACTCCGATAGTCCAAAAAATTTGTATGAATACATGTTACTGAATAATAAAGACTTTAATTTTGTTTGGATATTTAATGAAAGAAAAAGAATACCAGGTAACGCAAAACAAATTAAGAGGTTTAGCCTTAAATATTACTATTACTTAGCTACCTCCAAATATTGGGTTAGTAATTCCAGAATGCCTTTACACCTTAATAAAAGAGAAGGAAATATTTACTTACAGACATGGCATGGAACACCTCTGAAGAAACTAGTGTTTGATATGAATGAAGTATATTCTGCAAATCCAAAGTATAAAGAACATTTTTATAAACAATCTAGAAGATGGGATTACTTGATAGCAGCAAATAAATATTCAAGTGACATTTTTAAGAGAGCATTTAAATTTGAAAAGAGAATGCTTGAATTTGGTTATCCTAGAAATGATGTCTTACATCATCCTGATAAAGATCTATTTTCAATTAAAGTTAAAAGAAAATTAAACATTCCCTTAGATAAAAAGATAATCACCTATGCTCCTACCTGGCGGGATGATGATTTCTATGCTCCAGGAAAATATAAATTTCAATTAAAATTAGATCTTGAAAAAATGAAGCAGACACTAGGAGATGAATATGTTATCTTACTAAGAATGCATTATTTTATTGCTGATAACATTGATACAAGTAACTTTAAAGATTTTGTATTTAACTTATCGAAGTACGATGATATAGCTGACTTGTATTTAATATCAGATATCTTGATAACTGATTATTCATCTGTATTTTTTGATTATGCTAACTTGAAGCGACCTATATTGTTTTATACCTATGACTTAGAAAAGTATCGTGACACTTTAAGGGGATTTTATATAGATATGGAAAAAGAAGTACCTGGTCCATTGTTGAAAACAACTGATGAAATAATTAATGCCATTCAAAATATCGATAAAGTGCAGGCAGAATTCTTGCCAAAATACGAAGCGTTTTACGAAAAGTACTGTTCATGGGAAAATGGGAATGCTTCAGAAAAAATTGTTGATGAAGTGTTCAAATAAATCACATTACAAATTCCCATAAATAGTATTCGGGTTCACCATAATCTAAAAATAAAAAGTTCATTTGTTCCTCAAGAGAGGAACAAATGAACTTTTTTAAACTAAATTTAATTCTCTTTGTTTCTTTAATGAATTATCCCTGTATTCTTTCTTCTCTTCACTAGTCATTTTTTTATATTCATTCAAAAACTTTTCATATTCAGGAATGACATTATTTACATCTCCATACATTCGAATTTGTCCATACTCAAGCCAGATAGCTTTTTCACAAAACTGTTTCATTTGACCTATTGAATGACTGATGAAAAACATCGTTTTCCCTTGAGATTTAAATTCATTCATCTTGTCTAAACATTTCTCTGCAAATGCCTTATCTCCCACTGACAATGCCTCATCTATTATTAATACATCTGGATCAGTATGCACAGAAATAGAAAACCCGAGGCGGGATTTCATCCCGCTGGAATATGACTTAACTGGCTGATCAATAAATTTGTCTAACTCTGCAAATTCAATAATACTTGGTTCTAAGTTTTTTATATCCTTCTTACTAAACCCTAACATTAAACATTTTAGTTCAATATTTTCTCTACCAGTAAGCTGATTGTTTAGACCAGCAGAGACAGCTATTAAAGACGGCTGACCATTAATTTTAATTGTTCCTTCTGTTTGAGGTACAACGCCAGCAATTACATTTGAGAGTGTTGATTTCCCAGAACCATTAACTCCTACAAAACCTATTATGTCACCCTTATTAGCTTCAAAACTGACATTTCTTAAAGCATAAAAATCCTCGCCATAACTTTTAGGTAAGATGATATCTAATAATTTTTCTGAGGGATTTTGATACAGCTTATATTTTTTTGTTACATTCTCTACTATAACTGATTTATCCATATCAACACTTCCTCATTATAAGAAATCAATAAAATGTCTTCTAAATTTCAAATGTAATATTGAACCGATAAAGAATAATACCAAAACGATTAACCAGAAATACAATGTGTAAGATATACTTTCTGTAATATACCATCCTTCTCCTAATAAAGCATGTCTATACCCTTCAACTAGATAGTAGACAGGATTCAATTTCATAACTGCTTGAAGGCTTTCTGGCAACTTAAATGTAACCCATAAGATTGGTAACATATAAATCATTATTCTTAATAAAGCTTGGATAATCTGCTGCACATCTCTAACAATTGTTGATAATGTAGAGGTTATTAATGAGATTGCTAATAATAAAATAACCGAAGCAAACATGAAATATGGGACCTGTAAATAATAAACACTTATAGGAAAACCAGAAAATTGAAAAATTATTGTAATAATAATAGTTAGAGCAATATGAGGATATAATTTAGAAAATATTACATAAGTTGGTATAACGCTCATTGGAAAGCTCATTTTTGATATCATTTTTATTCTTGAATATATTGATTTAGATCCTTGTGAGATAGAGGGATTGATAAAGAACCATACAATCAAACCTGCTACCATCCAATGAAAAAAGGGAACACCTTCTACATCACTTCCCCCACGTATCCCATAGCCAAATACAAACCAAAAAATAGTAATCTGTATACCTGGATTGAGTAATTCCCAAAGCATACCTAGATAATTATTGTTATTACTGCTCTTTAACTCATACAAAGAAAGGCGTCGGATTAAATAAAAATTGGCTATTTGCTCTTTAATGACTGTCATCATAGCGCTCATAAATTAGTATTCCTTCCTAAAACAACTTAAATTCAAAACAATTACAACTTCTAAGCCACCAAAGATATTATACGAAATCAAATCATTTGATACAACCAAAAGCATTATTTTGCTTTATTGAAAACTTCATCGACTACTCTCTTAGTTGCTTCTCCATCTTCCAAGTAGCAAAACTTTTCATAAAACGAATGGAAATTTGAAGGCAATGATTGATCCATTTCATATTTCCTAATATATTCAATTACTTCGTCGGTTGTTTTTACCAACGGGCCGGGCGCTTGCTCTAAAAAATTGAAATAAAAACCACGTAATTTATCGCGATATGTCTCAATATCATAGACAAAGAATATAATAGGACGGCCAAGGTTGAGAAAATCAAAAAAAACAGATGAGTAGTCTGTAATAAGAACATCTGCGATTATATACAGGTCTCGTATATCTTCATAAGAAGAACAATCATATACAAACTCTTCAAGGTTAGATAAATCAATATGCTCAGAAACTAAATAATGCGTTCGTAAAATTACAATATACTCTCCTCCTAATTCATCTCTTAGTTTCTTAAGATCTAATTCCAATTCCAGTTTATATCGACCTGCTGAATGATACTGATCATCTCTCCATGTTGGTGCATATAAAAGAATCTTTTTATCTTTTGGTAAACTTAATTTTCTTATTATATTTGATTTCTCAATTTTGTTATTCACTAGAAAATCATTACGAGGATAACCTGTAACCAGCATACTTTCACTAAATTTAAATGCGCTTCTAAAAATATCACTAGAGTATTGATTTGCAGCAATTAAATAATCCCAGTTTCGTGATTCTGTATAAAAGGATTTCTTATAATCTTCTGTATTAGTACCGGCCATATAAATTGATTCTAAATCAAAAGCTAACTTTTTCAAAGGAGTACCATGCCATGTCTGCACATAAGTTGTATGTTTGGGTTTTGGTAGCCATACAGGCATTCTGCTATTAGTAACCCAGTACTCTGCTCTCGCTAACCGAATTAACCAAGGAATAGAAAACCTTTTCACGAAAGGAATTTCACGTTTTTTAAATTGTGAAACACTTCTTGGATCGGCACTCCATATCAGCTTATATTTCGGTAAGTTCGTGTACATATATTCATAAATTGCTCTTGGGTTGCAACTATATTGTTTACCTAAAAAGCTTTCAAAAACGACCAAGTTCCTCTTAACAGGTAATTTACCTATAACAATAAAGAGGATTTTATATATTGAAATTAATAACGGTGATAAAAACTTTTTTAGTTTAGTCACTACTCTACTCCTAGTAAAAATCATTCTTATTATAGATTTTCCTTATTAAATTTAGACTAGATTCCCCTAGAGAATACTCATTCCACACATTTTTAAATGCTTTGATTTGCATAATATCGAAGTCATTTCTTTTTATTGCATTAATAATACCATCTGTATCTTTTACAATTGGGCCAGGTACAAAAGATTCATATACCTGCCAAAATCCCCGCTCCTTTTCATATGCATCTAAATCATGTGCATAAAAAATCATTGGCTTTTCAAATAAAGAAAACTCAAAAGGGATGGAAGAATAATCTGTAATTAAATAATCTGTAATAAACAATAAATCATTAACTTTATATTCACCTGATAAATCTAATACTTTTTTTCCTAGTTGTTCAGGAATTTTATTATTATTTTCAATTTCAGGATGTAACTTTAGAATTAATATATAATTGTCCGCCAGATTACCTAACATATTTTCTAAATCAATTTTCAGATTGAAATGAGATAAATCTTTCTCACGATAAGTTGGCGCATATAATATTACCTTTTTATTCATTAACTGAGGGTAATCATTATATAGCTTTCTCTTAACTTCTGTCTCTGCAATTTCATTATAAAAATAGTCAGTTCGTGGTATACCCGTTTTAAGTATTTTTTTTTCATCTACGCCAAATGCAGAGTAATAAATCTCAGCCATTTTCTCAGTGCCTACTACTACATGATCAAACTTTTCATAAACGTTCCTGAATCTTCTCTTCGCATTTTCTGAACGCCCCTTAATAGATGGGTCCTTTAGTCCAAATTTTTTAATTGCACCAGCTGCGTGCCACACTTGAATACAAGTAGCTTCTTCTTTAAATTCAACCTCTGATAAAAAACCATAATAATTATCAATGATGATATGAGTTGAAGTAGCTATATGATAAATTGAGAAAAACGTATCAAAGATATGATACGTTTCAAATCGATACACCTTTTCATTGTTTTTCACAATGTTATTTAGGTTTAACTTTCTGCTTTCTAAAAATACTATTTCTCCTGAATAGCCTTCCTTTAGCAGTTGGTTATATACATGCCATCCATTATCTACAAATGATAGAATAAAAGTAGTTTTTTTCCTTAAAGGAAATAATTTAAATACATTAAATAGTATTTTAAAGAATAATAGATAAATAGAAATAATTATTTCTCTAGCCATTATTAACTTTCAGTAAATCTTTCTTAATTTTACTAGTTGAAATACCTACCGTTCTTGGTAAATAAACTACTTCACATTGGTCCTTTAGGAAATCAAATTCACCTTCCCAATCATCACCCATAACAAATACATCGATATCATGCTTCTTAACATCGTTAACCTTCTGTTCCCAATTATCCTCAGCAATTACTTCATCGACATAACGAATTGATTCCAATATCATTTTTCTATTTTCAAAACTATGATAAGCTTTTTTTCCTTTTATTTCATTAAATTCGTCAGATGAAATCGCAACAATTAGATAATCTCCTAGTTCTTTCGCTCTCTTCAAAATATTTATATGACCCCAGTGGAGTAAATCAAAAGTTCCATAAGTGATAACTTTACGCATTATTGCCTTACCTCCCTTGTAGAATATCAATAATTATATACCCTACATTAATCATATCTAATTAGTTTTACATATTAGTTACTCCTATATTTCTATAAAATATCATTTACGACAAATATCATTTTCTATAGTTATATCATACAAATTCCAGTATACAATAAGAAACATAGTTAATTCCAGTAATATAACAATGTAAATAAAACCAATTTACATTGTTATATTACTTAGACTTTATCGTACATATCAACAACTTCTTATCTCAATACGAGACTTAGTTTCTACAGCTTGTTTTGACTATGCCACTTCCAAGCGGAAGTAATAATACTTTCTAAATCGTATCGAGCTTTCCAACCTAATTCGTCAAATATCTTTGTCGATGAAGCAACTAACCTCGCCGGGTCTCCTAAACGCCTTTCCGTTTCAATGACATTAGCTTTTCTCTTTGTTACATTTTCGCAAGTCTTAATGACCTCTTTTACAGAATAACCCAAACCGTTACCTAAATTATAAGTCGACCTTTCAACCTTTTTATCTAACAAAGCATTCAGTGCCAATATATGAGCTGATGATAAATCCGTAACATGTATATAATCTCGAATACAACTACCATCTTCAGTATTATAATCAGTACCAAAAACTGATATACTTTCTGTTTCACCTAACAAATGTCTTAATATAATTGGTATCAAGTGCGTTTCTGGATTATGATTTTCTCCTATATCACCCGAGTCATGTGCTCCTGCAGCATTAAAGTACCTCAATATTACATAATTTAGAGAATATGCATTAGAAAAATCTTCTAATATTTCCTCCACCATCAACTTTGATTTACCATACGGATTAATTGGGTTTGTAGATGTAGATTCATTTATAATATCAACATCTGGAATACCATAGGTAGCAGCTGTTGACGAAAAAATAAAATTAGTTACGTTGTATTTAATCATTGTATTTAATAAGTTCAAAGTAGATGAAACATTATTTTGATAGTATTTATAAGGGTTTTTTACCGATTCACCCACAAGACTATTAGCTGCAAAATGCATCACAGCTTCAATTTTATATTCAGTAAAAATTCGATTTAAAACCTCAACATTTCCAATATCACCTTCTACAAACAATGCCTTATTATCAACTAATGACCTAAAGCCTGTAGATAAATTATCTAAAACAACTACTTCCTTAGTTTTGATTAATTCTTTAACTAGGTGACTACCTATATATCCTGCTCCACCTACGACTAATATCATTTTAAATTCAGTCCTTTATTTATGTTTATATATTCTTTTCTTTCTCCAAAATTTCATCAAATAAATCTAGCCATTTCAGTTGTGTTATTTCTTTTGTATAGTTTTTTATAACTTTCTCATAAGCATTTTCACCCATATTAATAGCTCTATTAGGTGTTGCTAGCAGTTTACTCATTTGATCAGCAAGCTCTTTTTCTGAATTAGAATGGATAATAACACCATTTAAGCCATCATCTATTATATCCTTTGGCCCAAATGGAGCATCATAACTTATTACAGGTGTAGATTGGAACATAGATTCTAATATAACTAGTCCAAAACCTTCATATTTAGAGGTCAAGACTGTAAATAACGATTTTCCATAAACTTCATCTAAATCAGTTGTGTATGGATTTATTATTACTTTTTCATTTAGTCCTAGTTTATCCACTAATATCCTTAATGCTTCTTCTTCTGGCCCTGTCCCATAAAGGTTAAATATTACATTTGGGTGATTTTGGTGGATCCGATTAAAGGCATTAATAGCCTCATGCATGATCTTATCCTTATGATAACGACCAACCATAGAAATAATATTATGATCCTTTTGTCCCTTATATCTTATTTTTTGGTCTGTATTGGTGGAGTTCGGTATAACATATGTTTTTTCTGGATAACCAAACTGTTTAACAACCATCTGCCTTTGGTTCTCTGTTAAAAGCACTAAAGCATCTAAATTGCTGTAATTTTCCAATAGGTGGATGTGACTTTTTCTTAAAGGTGACCCATACGTAAATGGTGCATCAAAATGGTTAGTATGAATAGTGCCGATTCTATATGCCTTATCTTTATCTAATTTCATTAACGTATGAGTGAGAAAAATCCCATCGTTAATGATAAACGGTTTCTTGTCATGATTATCACAAATCTCATTTAGCCAATGTGAATGGAATAATAAATTGGGATTACTAGTACCAAATGATAGAACATTATTCGATGTTCTATCAAATAAAAATATCAAATATGGCTTTTTAGATTCTATATTCAATTGAATATTTAAGTAGCAAAAACCATCTTCTGTATAATATATCTCTTGTTTTGGTACTGCTTTAAATTTATCAAAATATACTACTTTTTGAATAAAGCCTTTTGGATCATACAATTCTCTTTTGACCTTCGCTCTTGTTTCATCGAAATAATCCATAAAAACTAAGTAACCGTCCTTAGACCATTTTTTATATTTTACATAGTGTCCTTTTTTATCAAAGTATCTGGCTTCTCGATTTTCATAAAATCTATTTTCAATAAAATAGTCATCTTCATTTAATTTATTTAAACTCGTATAATCTTCGATTTGTTGAAGAGTCATATTACCACGCGTATTCTTCTTCTTATAAAAGTCAAAGATATTTATTATTTTTACTTTGTTAGATAACCTACCTGAATTGTGAAGTTCCTTTTCAATTTGTTCGTATTTTGTCGAATAGTCTATAGTCAATAATTTTGTATCATAACCTTTTTCTGCTAAATATGATGACCTCTCAAACATAACTCTGGTTAACCCTCCACGGTTAACATCAATACTGTTAAGTAGGTTATAAATTGTCCTCATATATTCTTTCCCCTCATCTTGGAATATTATTTTATCCACATGAAATTTAAAACATTATGCAAGATGATTATGTCATAAAAAAAGTAACTACGTCAAAATTTTAGAGCTTTTAAACTAAATTTAAAAGCAGGAATAAATTCCTGCTTTTATTTCAAAAACTTCGCTGTTATTCTTTCAGATGCATGACCATCGTCATATTGACAAAACTTTTCTTTAAAACGACTTATTTGTATTGCGTATTCTTCTTCGTACTTTTCAATATTTTTAATAGCTCTTATTAACTCAACGGTATCTTTAGTAATTGGTCCAGGTGCATACTCTGTGATATCTAGATACATCCCTCTTAAATTATTACGATAATTGTCTAAGTCATAAGCAAATATAATTTGTGGTTTATCTAAAATTGCATAGTCAAACATTACAGAAGAGTAATCAGTTATAAGCATGTCCGATATAAGGTACAAGTCTCTTATGTCATCATACTTAGAAACATTATAGACAAATTCATCATTTGGCAATTGTACAGAATCAGCTACAAAATGATGTAACTTAAATAAAATTATATATTCATCTCCAAGTTCTCTTTTTAGTTTTTCTAAATCCATTTCCACATTAAATTTATTTTTAATTCTCCAAGTTGGTGCATATAGGATTATTTTTTTATTTAGTGGAATATTTAATTCAGATTTTACTGTGTCAATAAATTTTACATTATTGTTTGTGAAAAGCCTATCATTTCTAGGGTACCCAACCTTTAACACTTCTTGATCATATTCAAAAGCTCGCTTAGCAATGTCCTCTACATAATCACTCGGAACAGTCAAATAATCCCATCTAGAACATCTATTAAGATATTTCGAGCGTTTAGGTTCTGTATCTACGTCTCCTGGTACATCCAGTCCTAGTGTTTTTAAAGGTGTTCCATGCATAGTTTGAAGTTCCTTAGATCCTGACCTTTTTTTATAAAAATCAGGGAAGTTTACATTATTAACAAAATATTTTGCTGTAGCTAAATAATAATAATATTTGAGAGAATTTATACGAATTTTCTTACCTGAACCATTAATTCTTGTTTCAGTATTTTTTAAGAACCATATTGATTCAAAATCTTTGTAATTCTCATCAATATACTCATATAGTGCTCTCGGATTACAATCAAATGATTTTCCCCAATAACTTTCAAAAACAATAGAATTATTTCTTTTTGGTAAATACCTCATTAATGGGTATAACACTTTCTTTATTATTTCTTGTCTTCTTGGACCTCTTTCAATCCAATTCCATTCTCTTTTAATAACCAAACTTGCTTTATTATTCTTTTTAGTTCTCTTAAGAACATACTTTATATTTCGGTAGGTTCTTGATTTTCTATCTATGTTTTCTAGATCAAATATTACTCTATCAAGTCTGTTCTTATCATTATTTTCCAAATAGATACCCCAAGTCCCTTCACTAAGGTCATCTTGAAGACTTAGAGGTTCAATAATAGCTTTTAGTATTACTTTTTCATCAGATTGTTTAATTTTGCGAATATTGATTTTTACTTCCTTGTTTAATTTATTGTTTTTTAACACTAATTGGCAATCCGAATTTTCACTTACATATCCTTTTGCTACCAAGAAATGAAGTAGTATATTCTTCTCATCATATTTTACTTCATTTATATCTACAGTAAAATCACCAATTGGCAAATATAAATTACCCGCAGGACTGTGAGATATTTTCAATTCATTTTCACCGAGTGTCCATTTTTCACCATAAAGTTCAATGTCTGTAGTTAAAGGAGTGTATTCATTTTCGTAAAAAATGTGACCAAACCATTCTCCCCTTATATTGGCTTCACCTAGGTCTGATATCAAAATGTTTGCTTCAAAATTTGAGTCTTTGTCTAAAACTGTTTCCTCTAAATTTATAAGCAACTCTTTATCCTCTCTGTAATTCTTCAAACATAACTGACTTTCTAACAATGGTAACTTTGTAAACCCTTTTACTTTCAAATATGATGGTGTAAGTTCAATCCGGTTCACTTTAGTTAGTAGTTCCTCTTTTTGTATTACTAAATCCCATGCCGCATTGTACTTCAAGAAAATCACCGAATCGTTAATAATACGATATTTAGGTTTTGAAACACGCCCTTTAACCGGTGATCCAAGTGAAATTTCTCTCTCCACTCCGCCAGCATTTAACGTAAGAATAATAGCCATCTTTCCATTAGACATGTTAAAAATATTCGGATTTGAAAAGTCTATATCTAGCTCCCAACCGGACCAATCGTAATTATAAAGTCTTTTCAATGGCAATTTATCTGACATGTCCACCCCAAATTTATTTGTGATGTCTTTCCTTACCTTTTGTCGAAGATTTTCTAGTTTAACTGTTTCTCCAGTTTCCTCATTCATTAAAGTTGCTTTAATGCTCATTTGCTTCCGCTGTTTGATATCAATATCTTTGATATAGGAATAACCCTTAATAGTTAAGTTGTTTTCTGTCCATTTCATTGATTCAATTTTTCTTTTTACTATTAATTCATTTGTAACTTTTAAAAATTCTTTTGGAACTTCATCTTTATATGGGTAGTTTCCATAATAATCTTCACCGAATTTTTCTATCTTTGAATACTTTAATTCTGTTTTTTGAAATGACAAGACATCAAGTAATTTCTCTTTGTCTTTTTTCTTTACAAAATAATATTTCAAACGATCTATAGCCTTTAGTTTATTAAAAGCACCAGAGTTTACTGTCTCTAGATAATTTGAGACCTCATCTAAATACGTTACAATATAGTCATCATCTGCTACATCTAGTTGGTTGAGATATACCAACAAATCTGTACTTAACATCTTATAATCTTTAATATTGTTTAACTCTTGTGATGTTACATTTTCAGAAAAGTAATCATCTACCATTTTTACGGCTTTTAAACGATCCGTTAGATTTTTTAGATCAGTTCTTTGTTGCGTTATTGATTGATCACCATTATCTCGTGCTCTCCAGTAATAAATCACATCTGAAATAACATCAACCGAACTTGCTAAAAAGTGAGCTGGTATTGTGACAGGTAAATCCTCATATAACATTCCTTCAGGAAAAGTTAATTGGTGATTATCCCAAAATGTTTTTTTAAATATCTTGTTCCATGCAGTAGTATCATTAATTAATTCAGGATCTCTAGATATATGCGCCTTTACCTTATCTTCAGTAAAAACTTTCTGGTGTAAAACTGAAGGATAAACCTTTGTAGAATTAAACCTTACGACGTTACCAATTGCAATATCGGATCCAGTTTTACTTATAGTATTATAAAGCTTTTGATAGGC
Source organism: Cytobacillus kochii (assembly GCF_020171845.1). GTDB lineage: Bacteria > Bacillota > Bacilli > Bacillales > Cytobacillaceae > Cytobacillus > Cytobacillus kochii. Next base: position 198,076 of record NZ_JAIVAM010000007.1, read on the forward strand.
GTCTTCAGTGAGATAATCATCAGAGTCTACAAAAGCAATATAATCTCCAGTTGCAAACTGCATACCATAATTCCTAGCTTGTCCAAGACCTCCATTAACTTTATGATACACAGTCACATTTTCATAATTCTCAGCATAATAATCTGCAATCTTTCCACTTTTATCTTTAGATCCATCATTTACCAATATGATCTCGATGTCTTTCAATGTTTGATTTAACAAGGATAGAATACATTCAGCTAAATATTTTTCAACATTATAGATTGGAACTATCACACTTAGTTTTGGCTTATTCAAAGCTATTTCACCTCAGTACTAACATCGTTTAGTAATTCTTCCATTATTTTCAAAACATCATGTTTTAATTCTTCATGCTGTAAAGCGAATTCTAACGTTGTTTTTACAAAGCCAAGCTTTTCTCCAACATCAAACCTTTTTCCTTCAAAATCATAAGCAAACACATTTTGTGATTCACTTAAAGTTTGTATTGCATCTGTCAGCTGTATCTCTCCACCTGCGCCTGTACCTATATTATCAAGAATATCAAAGATATCTGATGTTAAAACATATCTTCCCATGATAGCTAGATTTGATGGAGCTGTACCTTGTGTGGGTTTTTCAACAAACTTATTCACATTGTATAAACGGCCATTCTTTTGCTTTGGATCGATAATTCCATATCTATGAGTTTCACTTTCCGGGACCTGTTGAACACCTATAATAGATGATTGTGTTTCTTCATATTGATTTATTAACTGTTGTACGCAAGGAATGTCGCTTTGGACTATATCATCTCCTAATAACACAGCAAAAGGCTCTTCACCAATAAAATTTCTTGCACACCAGACTGCATGACCTAAACCCATTGGGTCTTTTTGACGAATATAGTGTATATTAGCTAAGTTTGATGAGTGACGAACCTTCTCTAATATTTCTATTTTACCCTTTTCTTCCAAATTCCTCTCTAGCTCAGGTGCATTATCAAAGTGATCCTCGATTGCACGTTTATTTTTACCAGTTACAATTATTATGTCTTCAATACCAGAAGCAACAGCTTCTTCGATAATATATTGAATAGTTGGTTTATCCACGATAGGTAGCATTTCTTTAGGCATTGCCTTTGTTGCAGGTAAAAATCTAGTCCCTAATCCAGCAGCGGGAATTATTGCTTTTCTTATCTTCTTCATGATTATATCCTCCTTAAATAAAGTACATGGCTATATTATTAATAAAAATAGAATTTGCTAATTAGACAATTTTGATGCCAATATACATAAAAAAAAGTTTAGATTAATAATAAATCTATACCCAAAACTCATCAACGATTAATATCTTATCACAAAAATAGGTATTTTAGAATTTTAATCTAATCATCTTCATTGTCAAATAACTCCTTTTCTAGACACACAAAAGCCACCTTAACATCCGATTTGTTCGAATAGTTAAGATAGCTTAAATATAGTTATTTATACTTTGGAATATCTAGTATTATTATATAAGAATCTAGCATACTATATATCTCATACATTTTACTAGTTTGTTTAAATGCCCAACCAATATCTGTTGCATATTGGTGAGAAGCATAATTATTTCTTTCTGCAAAGGATGGATTCCATCTCATTTTATACAGTGTATCTTGACCTCTGTCAACATAGCCATTTCCAATAAATGCTGCACCACCAATTATTGCTGACTCAGGTGAAAACCACCCAGATTCATATGCATAAACCGATCCACATTCTAATGCACATGAATCTTTTGCTCCTATTCCAAACATATTATAAGTTTTTTTAATATTTGATAAGCTACTTTTATTTGAAGTTGTAACCATTTTAGCATTTCCGTTTCTATCAATTCCTACTTCAATCCCATTTGCTAAACTTGACTTACCATTTCCAGTTTCAAGTAAAGCATGAGAGATTAGATAAATTTCGTTAACATTATACATTTCCCCTGCTTCAATAAATAATTTTGCAGTGTTCGTAAGAATACCTTTGTTTGAAAGAACTTTAGTATTTACTTCATTTACATCAACATTTGCAGCAGTTGATAGTTTCAAAAATTGCAGCGAATTTTTTAAATCACCGATGAAATTATTAGAATTAAGATAATAGTTTAAATCAGCTTGATCTGGTGTAACCCATCCTGAAGTGTTATCTACGTGGTACCATGTATATCCATCTGTTCCCTTAACACTTGCGTGTAGAGTGACTACTTTACCATTACTAACCTTACCGCCTGATAAGAAAGATGTACCTGGTCCTCTTCTTAGATTCCAATTATCTCCTTCAATGACAGCTTTTCCATTCGCTATACTATTGGCCTTGAAGGCATCTTCTCTTATCCATAACTTATACCGTTTATCTGTCATGGGAGCAGCAGACATTTGAATTTTGGACATTCTGTCAAAACTTAAATTATAGTTGCTATATTCTTGAATAACTGTTTTGAGAGGTTTATCACTAAGAAAATTTTCATGTATCCACACGGCCTTACCATTCAATGAACCTCTATACCATATGTTACTACCGACTCTTTCTGTTTTGTTTACAGTAATTTTATCACCTTTGTACGATGCTAAACTGGAATATACTATATTTTTAGTACCACCCCATGTTTTATTATACGCAGTACCTGTACCTTTAATATAGAATGTTTTCGATAAGCTATCTAACCCTATATGAGGGTGACTCACTAGTTCTGTTGATTTCACCCAACCTATTACTCCTTGTTCACTACTTGGTTGTGTACTAATTAAATAATAAGTTTGGCCATTATATATAGCTTGCTTTTTCATATAGAATACTTCATTCGTATACTTGTCACCGGCTAAAACATATTTATTATTTACTAGATCAGTATATATTTTAACACTTTTGACAGATATTTGGCCTAATCTACTAATTACACTTTCATTCATTAAACTTAATGAACTGGAATGCATCCATACTTCTTTACCTTCTAAAGTACCTTGATACCAAATATTACTTCCTACTTTTTCCGCTTTCTTTACGGTAAACCCTAATCCCTTATAAGAAGATAGATTCCCTATAACAAGATCCTTCGTACTTCCCCACGCTTTACTATACGCTTTTCCATTGCCAGTGATAAAAAATTGTTTATCTTTACTATCTAACTCTTCATGCGGATGACTCATAAAGTCTGTTGATTTTACCCAACCAATAATTTCATCTGTACCATTTGGCTCTATACTAATAGAATAATAGGTATTTCCATTATAATCCGCCTTTTTCTTCAGAAAATAAACTTGACCAGTATATTGTTGCCCAGCTGTGATATATTTGTCTGATGATAAATCAGTATATATTTTGACTTTCTCATTATTAATTTGACCAACTCGACTTATTCTCTCTTCGTTTACTTTGACTAACGAACTCTCATGAACCCAAACTAATTTTCCATTTATCGTTCCTCTATACCATATGTTACTACCGACTCTTTCTGTTTTGTTTACAGTAATTTTATCACCTTTGTACGATGCTAAACTGGAATATACTATATTTTTAGTACCACCCCATGTTTTATTATACGCAGTACCTGTACCTTTAATATAGAATGTTTTCGATAAGCTATCTAACCCTATATGAGGGTGACTCACTAGTTCTGTTGATTTCACCCAACCTATTACTCCTTGTTCACTACTTGGTTGTGTACTAATTAAATAATAAGTTTGGCCATTATATATAGCTTGCTTTTTCATATAGAATACTTCATTCGTATACTTGTCACCGGCTAAAACATATTTATTATTTACTAGATCAGTATATATTTTAACACTTTTGACAGATATTTGGCCTAATCTACTAATTACACTTTCATTCATTAAACTTAATGAACTGGAATGCATCCATACTTCTTTACCTTCTAAAGTACCTTGATACCAAATATTACTTCCTACTTTTTCCGCTTTCTTTACGGTAAACCCTAATCCCTTATAAGAAGATAGATTCCCTATAACAAGATCCTTCGTACTTCCCCACGCTTTACTATACGCTTTTCCATTGCCATTTATAGAAAACTGCAGTTCTTTAGTTTCTAAGTCTTCGTGGGGGTGGCTTACCAAATCGGTCGATTTTATCCAGCCTATTATATTCCCAGTAGTGTTTGGCTGTGTGCTAATAGCATAATAAGTAAGACCTTTATAGCTAATCTTTCTCTTCATATAATAAACTTGATTAGAATATTTTTCTCCTGCTTCTATGTATGAACCCTCTACTATATTTGTGTATATTTTGGTTTTTTGATTCGTAATTTGCCCAATTCTATTTATATTATTTTCATTCAGTTCTATCACACTACTCGAATGTACCCATACTTCTTTACCTTCTAAAGTACCTTGATACCAAATATTACCTCCTACTTTTTCCGCTTTCTTTACGGTAAACCCTAATCCCTTATAAGAAGATAAATTTCCTATAACAAGATCCTTCGCACCACCCCAGGCTTTACTAAACGCTTTTCCATTACCATTTATGAAAAGCTGTTCCTCTTTACTTTCTATTTTTTCATACGGATGACTCATAAAATCAGATGATTTTACCCATCCTATTATATCGTTTGTATTATTTTGCTGAGTGCTAATAGAATAATAATAGATTCCCTTATAGCTTGCTTGTTTCGTAAGGAAAAAAACTTGATTAGCATATCTTTCTCCAGCCTCTATGTATGAGCCCTCTACTATATTTGTGTATATTTTAGTTTTTTGATTGGTTATTTGACCAAGTCTATTTATAACACTTTCGTTAACCACTTCTGAGACAATATTTTGGTTCAAGTTATCTCTTTTTAAGGGTGTAGACCGCTTTTCTTCGCTTACCTTAGAATGATCTACCTCAATGCTTTGATCAAGATTATCCTTTTCTTCTTTTTGACCCGCATCTATGTGTTCCTCTTCCTCTAATTCTTCAGCTTCTTCAGAAATATTATCTGAATATTCTCCACCTACATCAACCTTTTCATCACTTAACTTATCGTCTAAATCTCCTTGGCCTGAACTTTCTTTAACCTCACTTGCTTCATCTTCATTTATAAAAGATGACTTTTCATCTGTTGTCTTCTCTTCATTTATCTGAGAATCACCTACTGTTGTTTCTGTATTCGCAAAAATAACAGTAGGAATAACTTGATTAGCAATTAGGATAAATATCGCTATAATTATTATCTTTTTCATTTCAACCTCCAAATTAAATTAATTTTTGAATTACCTTTAGGCATTATCCCAAAATAAGATTAACAGGTATTACTTCTCATTAATATCGTCTAATTCACACATGCTTTTAGTACTAAATTCTTTTTTTACAAATAATATATTATTTGTAAAAAGTCACAAAAACTATTAATCATCTATAATGGATAACTTAAATTCGGGGAGATAAATATGGAAGCTAGTGATCCTAAGAAAACAAAAAAAAGAGATACTACAGGTAGTTTTTACTATGTTTATAATATTTTTAGGTGTTTACCATTCAATATATATAAAGATTTTAATCATTCCTTAGATGTTATCCAACAACCTTCAGAACAAAATGAAGAACCTAACAGAACTAAAAAGCACTTATAAAAAAGGATAAATCATTCTACGCCTTACTGCTGGGTGTGGTTGAAGGAGAAGGGGACAAAGAAAGGTTAGATACAAAGACTACAATTACAATTAACCCTTCAAAGACATCAACTTAAAATGCTAAGCATACCTAGTGTTACTAAGACTGATATTGTTGGAGAAATTTTGATGATAAAATTAATCATGCATACTCGTATAGAAATAAAGAAATGGTTTTGCCACAGTAGAAGTTTACTAGATATTCCTTATATCAAATTTAATATGGGAGGCGGTTTAAAGATATTGTGAATGCTGTTGGCGATGTATCTCTCTATAATAAATTCGAGTCACAATTAAATGAAGAGAATTTTACAATTGGTGAGATTAAATTATATGGTGACGAAGCACCGCCGAATGTAAAATAGACAAAGGGAAGTTATCCAAGCAGTTAGAGAAAAAAAGAGCAAATATACGATTATTATTAAGTAATTACGATAATATTTTGATGCACTTGATAAAAACATCCGTACAAATATAACCATAAAAGAAATGATTAACATTCAAAAAGATTATCTAGGTGCTATTAATAATACAGATCAATTAACTATATCTGGTAATTACCAAACCATAGATGGAGTTTGGTGCTTTATTGCTGATGAGAAAAATTTATCAAATCAATGGAAAAGATAAATAAAAATACTACTCACATCTTTAAAACATAAAATTATTTGTTTTGTTTAATGTTATTCAATATAATAATAACTTAAATAAAACAACCGCATTTTACACCTAGGTTATTTTCGGAGGTCTAAAAATATGAACTGGAAAGAAAAAACAACAATTTGGGCTGAATGTAGGCATTTAGATTTTGTACTGAAACAACAATTAATTGAGTTAACAAATAACGAGAAACAGTTAGAAGACGCCTTTTACAAAGATCTAGAATTCGGAACTGGCGGTATGAGGGGTATCATGGGACCAGGTACGAATCGTATGAATATATATACTGTCAGAAAAGCATCTACGGGATTGGGGAATTATATTCTTAAAAAAGGTGATGAAGCTAAAAGTCGTGGGGTTGTTATTGCTTATGATTCTAGATATATGTCTAGGGAATTTGCTTTTGAATCTGCTAAATCTTTAGCTTCTTTAGGAATTCAAACGTATGTTTTTGATAAACTTGCACCTACCCCAGAACTATCTTTTGCAGTGAGGTATTTAAATGCATTTGCAGGCATTGTCATCACAGCCAGTCATAACCCCCCAGAATATAATGGATATAAAGTATACGGGGAAGATGGTGCACAATTAACACCACAAATCGCAAACGAGGTTATTGAAGAAGTAACATTAATTAATAATGAATTAGCAATAACAGTTAAAAATGAAGAACTCTTGATAGCCGATGGACTCATCACTATTATAGGTGATCAAATAGATAGAGCATACATCGATAAGATTACTACTATATCCGAGAACCCTCACATTGGGAATGCGAGCGAAATATCTATTGTATATACGCCATTACATGGTACCGGAAATATACCTGTTCAAGCTGCATTACATGCATTAAATTATAAGCATGTTAAAGTAGTTAAAAAACAAGAGCTTCCAGATCCTAAGTTTCCAACTGTACAAAGCCCGAATCCAGAAGAGAAATCTGCGTTTGAGCATGCAATTGTTTTAGGTAAAAAAGAGCATGCAGATATTCTCATTGCAACTGATCCAGATGCTGATAGATTAGGCATTGCTGTTAAAGATAAAGATGGCAACTATAAATTATTAAACGGAAATCAAACTGGAGCTATCTTACTAGAATATATCCTTTCTCAAAAAAAAGACAAAGGTCAATTACCTGAAAATGGTATCATCCTAAAAACAATTGTTACTTCTGAACTTGGTCGAGCAATTGCACAAAAATACGGTGTAGCAACATCAGATGTATTAACAGGTTTTAAATATATCGCTGAAAAAATAAATGAGTATAATAGGGATAGTACCCATAGTTTTTTATTCGGTTATGAAGAAAGCTACGGATATTTAGTTGGTGATTTTGTACGTGATAAAGATGCTATACAAGCTGCCGTACTTTCAGTTGAAGCTGCTGCATTTTATAAACAGAAAGGGATGACTCTTTATGATGCATTGTTAAATATCTATGAGGAACAAGGATATTATCAAGAAGCATTAAAGTCATTAACTTTAAAAGGGAAAGAGGGGTCTAAAAAAATAGAATTAATCATGAACCAATTTAGACATTCGCCCCCTCAACTTTCAAATTTCACAGTAGTTTCTATAGAAGATTATCACACCAGTACAAAGAGAAATCCTTTAAACGGGGAAGAAGAAAAAATACAATTACCACAATCGAATGTACTTAAATACTTTTTACAAGATGGTTCTTGGATATGCCTTCGCCCATCTGGTACAGAACCGAAGATAAAATTTTATTTTGGTGTAAATAGTAATTCTATAGAAAATACAAAATTAAAAATAGCTGAAATCCAGTCACAATTCATGCAAATTGTTGATTCATATCTATAAGAAGGGGATTTGCAGTTAGTAAATGACCTCGGTATTGTAATGAGGTCATTTACTCTGACCCCATTACAGTATTTTTTCTCCAATTAAGCAGAAGACTAGTTGCTCCCTACCCAAAAAACGCATTAATACTAACTCAACAGCTCCCTAAATAAACTGACATATCTTAAACTTCTTCACCTTTTCTGAATAAGGAGCAGTTACCTTGGAGTACTTAATCAGAATTGAGTATAACTCATAGTGATAAATTACATATGTACAAAACTTCTAAGTTGTTATAAAGAGAGTCTATATTCCTTATGAAAAGGCTGATTGAATACGAACTCTTTTTTATATATCTAAGTGTGATTTCAATTCTTCTTGTACTTTTAATTGCTCTTCATTTGAAACGATTAAATACCAAACATCATTGATACGCTGACCATTGCCGGATATGGTTAGCTGGTCAATTTTTCCGACTGCATTTTTATAATTTTTTTGGATATCACGCATTTCATTGAAAGACAAGTTCGTTCTAACATTCTTACCTAACGCATCTAAGATGTCATCATAGTTTGTGAGTGTGTTAAGGCTCATCCCTTTTTTAATGACTCCTTGAATCACTTGACGCTGACGGTCTTGACGACCGAAGTCACCGTTTGGATCTTCTTTTCTCATACTGACATAGGATAATGCTTCGTCGCCATTTAAGGTGTTTGCCCCTTCTGTAAAGGAAGAATTCCCTTGTTCAAATGAGAGGGAACTGTTAACTGTAATGCCTCCAACCGCATCAACAATATCTTTAAATCCTTCCATATTTACCTTGATATAATAATCAATTGGGATATCAAGGAAGTTTTCCACCGTGGCCATCGCCATTTCCTCATTGCCGAACGCATAAGCATGATTAATCTTATCATCAAAGCCCTTACCGACAATTTCTGTACGTGTATCTCTTGGGATGCTTAACATTTTCATTGATTGGTCATTTGGATTAACAGTGATAACAATGATTGTATCTGAACGCCCTTTGTCTCCGCTTCTTTCATCTACTCCGAGCATTAAAACAGAAAATGGCTCTTGTTCAGTCAGTGTAAGCTCCTGCTCTCTTTTCTCTGTTTTATACTTGATTGGTTGATGCATCGTTTCTACAGCCCCTGAAACAGAACGATAGACCATAAACCCATAGATGCCAACTGCAATGACCAATAACAGGACAATAGAACCAGTTATTTTTAACCATAACGGCTTCTTTTTCTTAGGTTGGCTACGCATTTCTTTTCCCCCATACAAGTGTTAATTTGATTGATATATGTTATAGAATACCAAATTATTAGTTCCATGGATATAAAATTATACAAATATGACAGTATTGCGCATTTATATATTGAATAATCAGTAATTAAATATTAGTTGTTTTTATAAAAAAATGAAGAAATTGATAATTCGTGGAGTTTTATCAATTCTTTTACATCTTTTTTTCCTAAATTTAGTTTATTTTTAATAATTTCAGTTTATGTAAATTCCCCTTCCATATCTTAAACTACCCCTACCTAGGAAAAAACCGGTAAGCGCGCTTCCTTTAAGGATGATAGAGAGTGCAGGAGTTTGAGGTTGTGCTTAAGTCGTATGAGCCAATGATTTTTAAGATTATGAGGAGTTTGGGGATTTATCGGGAGAAAGAGGAATATTATCAGGTGGGTGTGATTGCTTTGTGGGAGGCTTGGGAGCGATATGATGAAGGGTTGGGAAAGCCTTTTATTAGTTATGCTTATGCTTGTGTGAAGGGGAAATTGTTGAATGAGTTGAAGCGGTCGATTAACTACGCAGAGCGGTGGGTAGTGGCTGAGGAAGAGTTTTGGTTATTGGTGGTTGGTGATGAAACGAGTGATGATTCTACTGTAGAGCTTGAGTTTTTGCGGGTTTGTCGAGGATGTTTGACGGAGAAGCAGTTTAAGTGGGTATGGTATACACTCATGTATGATCACTCGATTCGAGAGATTGCCATTAAAGAGGGGGTGTCTATTTCTGCTGTGAAGCAGTGGCGGGAAGGGGCACGGAGATCCTTAAGGAAGAAGATGGGGCGAGAAGGAACGCGCCATTAAGTGTGAACGGGAGCATTCCTTTCTTCATTAATTAATTGGATTGTCTCTTCTAGAGTGATAGGTTCTTTGGTATTCGGGTTCATATATTTGGGATAAAGTAAATAGGCGGCAGCGAATACTTCTACAAGTGTGCGTTGCCTTCTTCTTCTGGCTACCATTTGACGATCATCTGTTAAGCCCCAGTTGGAGTAAAAAGGGGCTCCGACTGTTGTAACGGGAATGCCTCGCATGAGTGCTTCGAAACCGGATAAAGAAGTAATGGTATAAACATGGTCAACGGTTTTAAGTGAATCATGCAAGCTAATTGGTTCGCTGACAATCTGTGCTAGATGCGTGACGTCTTTTGGATTGGATTGCAGCGGTCTTTTACCAGATAATACGTCAGGATGCGGCTTATATATAATTTGCGCATGAGGATTTTCCTCCCTAGCTAAGCGGACCAAGTCATTGTTCGTCCAACGTGTAGCTGCTCCCATCATAATCGAAGCGTCATCTTCTACTTGTCCAATGACTAATATCCGCTTGTTCGCTTTCCTGCCGTAGACTACATTCACATCTTTAGTTGAAAGATGGTTATATTTACTTAAGCCGTTTTCTTTTATTTCTTCTATGATGCGCGCTGCACGATCTAAGATATCTTGGTCAAAATGATGATGATTCAGTAAATGCTCTAAGTCACTTGGTTGTGTACTATCATAATAAATACCTGTCTTGTCTATGCATAAGGAGTATGGCAATGTATGCAGCGCCCCTAAACCAACAGAGCGGACAAAGCCGTCCTCCACACGATATATGGGAACTTGATAGGCTTCGGCTATATCTTCTAGCTGTACATGTTGTTTAGATCCCCATATTAAGAACACTTTTTCCCTTTTTACACGGAGCAACCTGTGTAAAAAAACAGTAGTAAAAGTATGGGGGATAAAAATAATCTCATATTCACGAAAAAATTCCTTCACACACTCTTGTTTCCAATGGGAAAAGTAAAATGCTAACGCGATCGGTTTTGTTCCACTATTCCTTTTCACTTGGCGAACGCTTTGTGTATATTTTCGTAGCTCTTTTACTTTCCTAACACCTTTCTTTGCTAATACTCGCCATTTGTTCACTGTAGGACACCTTCTACGATGTAGGATTTAAGCATATCCTTGTCTTTACTGTTGCCTGAGTATAGGATTTGTTCCTCGGCTATTTTCTCTCCTGTTTGTTGAACGATCCAGAAGAGTAATAATTCACGATCGCTTGGTTTTCTGCCGAGTTGATTGACTAACTCACGATACAAACCTTGTGGGTAAGATTCTAGCTTCACACCTCGTTCTATCAATGTACGCATATTATCTGAGCCATGGGGATAGCGATGAATAAGGCCCGGCTCATTACATAATAATAATTCCACCTGTGATAAGTTCACCTGCTCATGCAATTCGGGATGAATGGCACTAAACATAACGAATGAACGGTTCCGATCAACCAATGAAAAGGTTGGTTTTGTGACAAAGATGAGGGTATCAAATTTTTGGCAGAAATGATGCACCGCCTCTTGTGATGTCGCTTCTAGTATAATACCTATCTTTTTTGGAGTGGTCAGCAGTTGTTGAAACTGGCCTTCTGATTGAATCAATTGATTGACAACCACTTTTTCACTATAAGTAGAGGCGTTTAGTTGATCGAAATCAAAATTGACTGCCAAAGAAAGATAAGGCACCTCTATTGGTTCTATTTGTTTCTCCCGTAAAAGCCGTTTCGCCTTATAGGGGTGACCGCAATGATTAAGGATAGCTGCAAACTGCATGATATCTTCTTTAGAAAAATCTACATCCAACATTTTTAATGTCTCTTCTGTTGCTTGTAATAACCTATCTGATGGGCCTTCAATCTTCCATAGTAATCTGATTAAAGCAAGCATTTGTCGCTTAGATTTTTTTTCTACTTTTAATAAGGAGATAAGTGCTGCTTCATAATGCCCAAGACCGGCATGAGCAATGCCCTTTTCGCAATATAGAGAGTCAGGTAAGCTGTTCTGTCGCTGCTTTTCTTCTATTAGCCGCAGGGATTTTTCGTATTGTCTCGCATCATTTAGGAGTTCAATATACACTTGCTCTCTTCTAGGTTGATAAACTAAACTTAATGCTTGTTTATATAATTGTTCAGCTTCAGAAAAGGCAAGTGCTTGTCTTTTCTTATCACCCTCTAGCTCCATACTCTCTGCACGTTGTCTAATTAAGATTTTCATTGCTTCTTCAAGTTGAATATGTTCACCGGTATCTGGGTTCATATACCGCGGATACACAAGATAGCTAATCGCAAATAACTCGTCAATCGTACGCTTCCGTTGCCTTCTAGCGTTTGGCTGCCTATCTGTTGTTAAGCCCCAGCCTGCATAAAACGGCGATCCGTAACAAGTAACTGGTATACCGCGAATAAGGGCCTCGAAGCCAACGAGAGAAGTCATCGTGTATACATGATCAATCGTCTGGAGCGCATCAACGATACCAAGCGGTTCAGTTACAACTTTCGCCACATCGGTCACATCCATTGGATTAGAAAATGCTTTGCGATATCCGCCAAGAACATCGGGATGTGGCTTATAAATGATTTCACATTTTGGATGCTCTTTTGCAGCTGCACGAACGAGATCATTATTGGTCATTTTCGCTTCTAGTCCATATTGGATGGATGCGTCATCTTCTACTTGCCCTATAACTAAAATTCTCTTTGACTTTTTCTCACCATAAATCTTTTGGATATCAGTTTGCGCCGTATGGTTATATTTTGATACGCCCTGTTGAATAAGCTGTAGCCGACATTCTCTTGCACGCTGCAGCATTTCTCCTGATACCTCGTAAGTATTTAATAATTCTTCTAAATCTGATGGTTGCCGAGCATTGAAATAAAGGGTCTTTGAATCAACAGCAATGGATAGAGGAAACGTATGGGCTGCACCTAAGCCTACTGAGCGGACAAAACCATCTTCCACACGAAGGACTTTAATACCTTTCTTAGCTGCATAAGCAGTTAGCCCTTCAGGTTCTTTGAATCCCCAGACGATAAATACTACCTGAGAAGCCTTTTTGATGAAAGGTTGCAATCTTTTTAAATCCCCTTGGCCAAAAACAAACGCGGTGCGATATTCTGAGAAAAATTTGCTGCTATGTTCCCTTTTCCAAGGATTAAAGCCGAACATAAAGGCGACAGGCACTGCCTCAGTTTTGCTCCAATTCTCTCCCATTTCAATAAATGGCTTTTGTTCGTTCCCTTTTTTCAGTGAAAGTTGTTTTAAACCTTTTTTTATTGTCTTTTTCCAACCCATACGTACAATACCTCCTTCCTTTATACATGTACGAAATGTGTTTTCAATCCTTTGACCCAATCCATTTCCTTTAGAGATACGGATGGGACTCCTCCAATGACCTCAGAAATAAATGGCAGCCCCCGCTTAGCACTACCTTCTAGTCGTGGGATAAGATGAAAATGAAGATGCCGTACAAGCTCATTCATTGAAGTCATATATAAACGTTCACTGCCAATTATTTCTTTCAATGCGCTTTCAACCACTTTGACGATATGAAAAAAATCATGCTGTTCTGCCTCGTTTAAATCGTGCCACTGTTCAATATGTCTCTTCGTTTCCAAGTGTAAATAGCCTAATGCAGTCCTTGATTCAACCGCAACAAGCATCCACCGATCATTACTGTAAATTACTTCACGCTTATGAGTGAACTGTTTTTCACAAATTTCACAGCTATTCAAGAGAAACACTCCTTACTGTCTGACCGCCTGTTGGTTAAGAAAATCCTTTACAAGTGCCGCGTAATCAAAACTTTGACGAAGAATGGATTCAATAATCTCCCGCACTGCGCCATTACCGCCCATCCGTTCCGCAACGATTTCCGCTTCTTGCTTCACTTCCTCCATCGCGTTTGCTGGACATGCAGCTAACCCGACCATATTCATTGCTTCTATATCATTCAGATCATCACCGATATAACACATTTGATTCACATCAATATCTAATTCACCCGCTAATTGTAAAAGGGCGGATACTTTATCTTTCACACCTTGCTGCACATGGTTGATGTTCAGTTCCTCAGCTCGTTTCTCAACTGCCGCAGATCGTCTGCCTGTTATAATCGCGACCTCTATCCCAACAAACTTCGCTAGGCTAATTCCCATGCCATCATGTACATGAAATGCCTTTACTTCTTCACCACTGCTTGATAACAAGAGTTTGCCATCGGTTAACACACCATCAACATCTAACACGATTAAGCGAATATTTTTCATCAGTGTGCCTCCTACAACCCAAGATGCATAAGGTCATGAATATGAATCATACCAGTGGGCTCATGTTTGTCATTGACAATCGGCAGCACATTTACTTTATGCTGCTCCATTAATGTCTTCGCTTCAGAAGCAAGGTGATTTTCTGATAGAAAATAGGGTTGTGGATTACAATATTGAAGGACTTGTTCTTCAAGTATTGTATTCGTCATCGCAAATGCTCTTCGAATATCACCATCTGTTAAAATACCGAATAATTCATTTTTCTCTGTGACTACACTGATCGCGCCCATTCCTTGTAAAGTCATAGAGAATAGTGCCTCTTGAACGGTTGCATGTGTAGCAATAATCGGGTTTTTGCGGGTATTAGCGACCACATCAGCTGTTTTAAGTAATAATCTTCTACCTAATGAGCCTGCCGGATGAAAGACTGCAAAATCTTCTGGCTGAAAGTTTCTTGCTTCTAGTAAGGCAATGGCTAAGGCATCTCCTAAAGCTAAAGTGACCGTCGTGCTTGTTGTAGGAGCTAAACCATGTGGGCAGGCTTCTTCTACATTGCCTATACAAAGGACGATCTCTGACTTTCTAGCCAATGTCGATAATGGGTTTTTCACAATACTAATCATTTTCGCACCGATTCTTTTTATGGATGGAATGAGCTGTAATACTTCTTCCGATTCCCCACTATTTGATATCGCTATCACTACATCCTTAGCCGTAACCATTCCTAAATCTCCATGTAAGCCTTCCGATGGATGAAGGAAAATAGAAGGTGTACCTGTACTCGCCATAGTAGCATTGATTTTTCTGGCAATTATGCCTGATTTGCCTATGCCTGTAATAACCACTCTTCCTTCACATTGGAGAATCATGGCAATCGCCTCATTGATATGTGGACCGACTTGATCTTTTAACTGCATAATAGCTGTTGCTTCTTTTTCCAATACAGAAATCACGTGATTAGTATAATCCAGCTGGTTCGTTTTCATATTCAGCATGCTCATTCCCTCCTGCATAGGATGATGCTTTTAATAAACAATCCATGGCTACAATCGGTTTTAATATTTGTTCTACATCACTTAATTTCACCATATTCGGTCCATCAGATAACGCTTTTTCAGGGTTAGGGTGAACCTCCATAAAAATAGCGTCGACGCCAACTGCTGCTGCGGCACGAGATAAGTAAGGAACAAATTCACGCTTCCCTCCTGTACTTGTACCATTGCCTCCTGGGATTTGCACACTATGTGTGGCATCAAATACAACTGGTGCCATTTCTCTCATCATTGGTAATGAACGCATATCAACAACTAAATTGTTATAGCCAAATGTTGAGCCTCTTTCTGTAAGTAATATTCGCTCATTCCCTGCTTCCTTTAACTTTGTCACAACATTGTTCATGTCAGTAGGAGAGAGGAATTGACCCTTTTTCACATTGATGACTTTTCCTGTTTTGGCTGCAGCAGTAAGCAAGTCTGTTTGTCTACAAAGAAAGGCTGGGATTTGGATAATATCCAGTACTTGACTAGCCAAAGCCGCTTGGCTAGGCTCATGAATATCTGATAACACAGGAATGCGGAAGGCATCCTTCACATTTGCTAGCATGTTTAATCCCGCTTGAAGTCCAGGCCCTCTTTCGGAAAATATAGATGATCGATTCGCTTTATCAAATGACCCTTTGAAGATAAATGGAATGCCTAAATGAGAGGTAATTTCTTTTAATCTTGCCGCTGTCTCCATCACTACTTCTTTGCTTTCTAACATGCATGGTCCGGCAATCAATACAAAAGGACGCTCACCGCCAAATACGATTTCATCATTTAATCTGACTGTTTTAGACATACTGTTTTCCCCCTAGAATCTCTTCTATTTTTTGAATATCTTCCTTTGTGTCTACACCATGGAACGGGTCATCTGTTGCAATCATTTTAATCAGGATATTATTTTCTATCAGTCTTAGTTGCTCAAGCATTTCTGCTTGTTCAAGCGGTGTTTGTGGGAGCATAACGAATCTCATTAATATTTCACGTGGATAACCATAGACACCAATATGTTTAAAATAATCGGTTTTCTCGCCTCTTTGAAAAGGAATCGGTGCTCTCGAAAAGTAGAGTGCCTCATTTTGCTCATTTGTAACGACTTTTACCACATTTGGGTCCGTGATATCTTCAGGGCGATTAATTTTTTTCATAGCGGTGATTACAGCCCTATTTTGCTGTTTTCGAGAGGTACGAACCATCTCATTAATCAGTGTAGGCTGGATGAGGGGCTCATCTCCTTGAATATTAATGAAAAAGTCACCTTCTATATTGGATGCTACTTCAGCCATACGGTCAGAGCCCGTTTCATGGGCGGCGCTTGTTAATATCGCCTCACCCCCGATTGATTCTACTACTCGTTTAATTTCTTCGTGATCAGTAGCGACAATGACGCGTTCTAATTCTTCCGATTGGCACACTTGGCGATATACCCGTTCAATCATTGGTACACCAGCAATAAGTGCAAGTGGTTTACCTGGGAATCTAGTCGATGCGTACCTTGCGGGAATGATTCCAATCGCTTTCATCCAATACACCTCTCTCATAATCTTCTAATCTATTTGCTAAATTCTTTGCTGTTTGTTTATTAGGTCGATTGAGTACACCTTCTGTTTGGTAATGAAATCGTAAATAATAGAGAAATTTTTCAATTTTATCTATAGATAAAGGGGTCGATAATGACTTTTGCAAACTTTGATATAAAAGATCTGGATGCGGACATCTTTCCACTAGCGGGTCAATATTGTATAAGGCATCTCCTAATGTAATCACCTTTTTGTAATGAGCAAGCGCTTCTATTCCGACTGTTGAATTGACCGTCACCACAGCTAAGCTAGCCTTCAAAAGCTTGTCCATCCGATATTTTTGAACAAATTGTACATTTGTATATTTGTTCTTTAATGATTGATAGTTTTGTCTTGATAAGTCTTCAGGATGTTCCTTTACAATGACTTTGATTTGCCTGTGATACGTCTGGTTATATTGTTCCACCGCTTTTAAAGTAATTTCTAGTAATTGCTCCATTGATTGAATATGTGGTGAATGATAAAAAATTTGCGTATCACGAGACACTTGAAACGGGAGAAAGATATATTCACCCCGCAAGTCAACCTCATCTTCCTTTCTTCGGCTATACCATTTCTTATGAACGAAATATTTGAGTCCTTGCCAGAAATTAATATGAGCAAAATAGTTAGGGTGGATACGCAAAAGTGACCCTGCCATTGATAATAGTTTTGCTGAAGCAACCTTCACTAGATTTTCCCTCTTTAGGTGCTTAAGTGATTCTTCCTCCGGGCGAAACATAAATTTCATTAGACGCGGACGGTCGACCTCCATATCCTGATAGAAGGAGAAGTCTCTCGGGACGCTCGAACAGGCATTAATCCCATTCGGATCACACGTAATCGTATATGGCCTGAACAGCCCATCTTCAAAGAAATACGTCCGCAAACCCTTCTTCTTTGCTAAATAACGGCATATTTGGTCAATCCAGTGATAGCCATTAAACAAGCAAATTACTTCTATGTTGTACTTATCAATCAGGTGATCTAGTGCTGCCATGTACCGCTTATACATCCTAAGCTCACTTAGCGGGATTTCCTTTTGCAGTACCCTTTTTGTAAAAGTAATATTATATATCTGTAGATCCATTAACTCCTTGTCACTAATCGGGTATTCCTCTTTCGCCACATGATTTGGTAAAAAAACGGTTGGAATGGTCGTTTTCATTAGTAACTCATTTAATTCAAGCTGTATTAAATGAACTTGATGACCTTTTCGCTCCAACTCAGCCCCAATATCATGAAAAAGCCTCTTATTGCGGTTGCCTCGAATAAACATGAAATGAGCCATTAGCATCCTCCAAATTCATCGGCTGTATTTAACGCTTTATTTGCCTAGAGTGTATCATGACAATCGCCGGAAAATGATGGATTTACCGATTATTTACAAACCATTTAATAGACATTTACATTTGTTAGAAAATTTTCATAATAGTTAATAGAGGGTTTACAATTAAACTAAAAACGAAAGAGGTACGTTTGTTAGTGGAAATATAATGTGCTTTCCCCACACGACTCGCTATTGGCGACATCATATAAAAAATATTCAATATAATAAGTTTCACATAATAAAAAAAGCCTAGAATGTATTTAAATACACTTCTGGCTTTTATCGCATTAAAGATATTTTACTATTCTTCTATTTTTTTCCTAAAGCACCTTTTGCGGGCAAGAATAAACAAACTCACCATTTATCATCGTTTTTTCAACAAACATATCTTTGATTTGATTAATAGGTTTGTTTAGTATACTTTCATTTAGAATCGTTAGGTCAGCCAATTTTCCAGTCTCTATACTTCCTTTTATATTTTCTTCAAAACTAGCATAAGCACCGTTCCATGTATAAGCTCTAATTGCATCCAATACTCCTATAGACTGCTCATCACCGATAGGATTACCACTGCTAGATTTTCGATTAACTGCTGAATGAATTCCCAGTAATGGATCCAAATCAATGACTGGAGTGTCAGAACCAAAAGCTATAATAATACCTTTATCCAAATAGTCTTTGGCAGGATACATGACATTTACACGATCTCCATAATATTCCTTGTAATGATCACCGTTCACGTAAATAAATCCTGGGTTAGGGATAGGAATAACTCCTAGATTCTTTATTCGTTCCTGTAAATCAGGTGCAGCAATACCCGCATGTTCAATTCGATGGCGATGATTCTCTCGCGGATTCTTTTTTAGTGCCTCTTCAATACAATTTAATACCATCTCAATTGCTTTATCACCTTGAGCATGAGCAGTTATTTGAAAACCGTTATCATGTGCTTCACCTAATATACGGTTTAACTCCTCTTGCTCATAATATATCACACCGAAATCTTTAGGGTTATGCGTGTAACCTTCTCTTGTGGCAATAGTTGGACCAGTACTGCTACCGTCAGTAAACAGCTTTGCAGGTCCGATTCTAAATCGATTATCCCCTTGACCACTAAACTTACCTTCATTAATCATATTCCTCACGAAATCATGTGAATTTGTTAATGACCCTACTATGGCATAAACCCTAACCTTTACCTTATTTTCATTGACGGCTTCCTGCATCATTCGCATCGTTTCGCCGCCATCTCCATAAGCTCCAGCATCATGTACACTTGTTATGCCATATTTAACAAAATCATCAGATGCCAAAGCCATTCCTTCTTTTAGTTCTTCACTAGAGTACGCTGCATGTTCAAATAATTGCATATGGGCATTTTCAATTAACTTACCTGTCAACAATCCTAAACAATCTCTTTCTAGGATTCCTCCATCAGGGTTCTTTGTATGTTCATTAATCCCTGCAATCTCTAAAGCTTTACTATTTGCAATTGAAGTATGATTACAGGTTCTAATAATAACAATAGGATGTTCAGTCGATATTTGATCTAATTCTTGCTTTGTTGGAAAACGCTTCTCTAATAAAGCGTCTTCCTTAAACCCCCATGCACGTACCCACTCACCTTTTGGAGTCTCTTGACATTTCTTTTTCAAATCTTTAAATATATCATTTAGGGATTTTATATGAGAAGCTTTACAACTAACACTAAGCAAATTCGTCCCGTAGATTGTTAGATGAAGATGAGCATCAATAAACCCTGGCAAAAGTGTTCTTCCTTCAAGGTTTATTAATTTCGTTTGATCAGATATGAAAGAACTCATTTCAGAATTCTTGCCAACTGCAATTATTTTATTACTTTTAATCGCTACCGCTTCATCAATTCTATTGTTCTCATCCATTGTCAGTACTTCACCATTTGTCATTACGATATCTGCTATCATATTTACCTTCCTTTCTTTAAGCTACATCTACATATTTACTTACTTGTTCAGCTTCTTGAGGTTTAGTTAGCAAACTAACTGTAATCATCACAAATACATTAGCTAGTAAGCCAATAATACCAGCATGGATATCAAACGGAACTGAATCAGCAACAAGCTGATAATAGAAATTTAAAATAGTGCCAATAATTAACCCACTTAATACCCCTTTTGATGTCGCTCTTCTCCAATATAAAGCACTATAAACACCTGGAGCGAATTGTACAATAGCACCATATGCTCCTAAAAGGAGAGCTACTAAACCTTGTCCACCAAAAACAGTAATATAGTAAGCTAGTCCACCAATAACAAATACACCAAGCCGCATAATTAATAGTGTTTGCTTATCTGTTAAGTTCTTTTTTACATTCTTAACAACACCATCAGTCACTTCCAAAGAAGCACTATGAGTGATGGCATCTGCTGAAGACATCGCTGCTGCTAAAGCACCCGCTCCTACTAACCCATAAACCCATCCTGGAAGGTTCATTACTGTCGTAATTAAATACGGCAGCACCTGATCAGGGCTACTCAACTCCCCTGAATCGACCACCCCTACAGCTGCATAACCAACTAAAAGGAGAGGGACGAGGAATAGGGCAAAAATTGGATATGCAAGTACTGTTTTCTTTATTATTTTGGCATTTGATGCATATGATTTAGAAAAAAGATGTGGCCACATGAGAAAACCTATAACAGAGACAAGAATTATCGTAGTAAAAGCCATAGGACTCATAGTGGAACCGTCTTTTCCAATTTGAAGAAATTCAGGTGTTTCGCGGGCGATTGTTGTGAACATATCAGATGTACCACCATGTAATTGATAAACAATAGAGAGGCCTACAACCCAAGAAACAATAATCATCAATAATCCTTGAAAAACATCGGACCATGCTGCTGCTCGAAGCCCACCAGTAGCCACATATACAACCACTATTCCGTAAGAAATTAGCGCACCTAACCAGATAGGCATACGCCCTTCTGTCATAATATTGAAAATAATTGCCATGCCTGACATCTGAGTAGCCAAATATTGAATGGAAGCAAGTAATGCAATCATACCTACTACAATAGCCAGCCATGGACTATTAAATCTCCCTTTCAAAAAGGCTGATACAGTATATAAATTATTCTTTTTACCTATCTTCCCAATTTTAGGCCCAATAATATACCACGGTAGTATAGCAAATGCCGTATATGTAATAATATATAAAGCAGGGGCACCACGCGAATATGCCCAACCTGGAGCGCCTAAAAATGAAAAAGCACTAAAAACCGCACCTCCCATAAGGAACCACATGACAAGTAAACCCAGCCCTCTTCCTGCAACCGCAAATTCATCTAACGAACTACTATCCCTCCCTCTACCCGCAAAAATACCAACTAGTAGGCATACAACTAAATATACAATCATTATGACCAATGCAATTTGCCAGTGAGGCATTAAAAATCCCCCTCTTCATTTTTATCCGGATCAATAAAATAAAGTACAATTAATGCAACAAATGTAATGAATATCCATAAAATCACCCAAAAAAATGAAAAGGGTAGCCCCAAAATAATAGGTGTTGGACGATTCACTAATTCAAATAGCGGAAAAATAAGTAATAAAAACGGAATCATGGTAACAACCACATACAAAGAAATAAATTTGCGCTTTTTCATTTTTTTCTCCTTTCTATAAATGATAATTCAGATATTTCATAATTATCTATTATTAACAGAATGATATCATTAGACAAAATGTAAAAATATTTAACCACCCATTATGACAACAAGTTTTTCCATCTATATTCAAATGATTAATATGGCGGTATTCTAAAGAAAGTATATGAGGTACCTTTTGATTAACCACAGATTAAATTCCCCAAAAAAAAGCATTCAATCAAACGTTTGATTGAATGCCTTTTTCATTTATTCAGCTTTCTTCCATTCTCCTATTCTACGGGGATCTGCAGCTCCGTCTAATGTACGGTCATTTAGTTGTAGGGATAAGGCATTGACACTGCCGAAGTAAGTGGCGTTGTCATTGATTTTCACTTTATAGCCTTTACTTTGTAGTTCGTTATAGGTTTCCCGTTTGAAGCCTGGTTCAATCTCAATTTTATCGTCTTCTAAATAAAAGCGTGGTCGCTCCACAGCTTGTTGTAAACTATAACCATACACAAGATGATAGAGAATGGATTCGGTGACCACTGCAGGAATTCTTCTTCCTCCAGGTGAGCCTATGCCGATAACTTCTTTATCATTTGCTAGAATCGTTGGCGAGATAAAGCTTCTTGGCCTTTTACCTGGTTCAAACACATTCGGACTTTTTTCATTTTCACTGTAATTCGTGAGTGCGTTATTCAGGAAGAATCCTTCCTCCATATACTCTCCTGTTCCAAAGAAGTTCCCTAATGAATTCGTTGTTGATACCATCATACCGTTATCATCTACGACAACAAAATGAGTGGTATGCCCATAATCTTTACGTTCTGCCTCTGAATCATTTAATCGGGCACTTTTGAAAATATCCTTATGCTCCTCCACCAACTCATCAGTAAACTCTTTACTCATTGATTTTTCCAAATCAAGATCGGTATAATCCATATCCCCTATTTGCGATAATCTCTGCTCGTAGGCAATTTTACTAATTTCTCCGAAAGAGGCGACAAATGAAGGTTCATCTTCCCATTCTTGTTCTTCTAATACTTTCTCTGCCATCTGCAATGATTGAATGACGGTCAGCCCTGAGTATGGGGGGGCAGATGAAAAAACATCATATCCCATAAACTCTCCATGCACTGCTTTCATTTTTTGTGAAGTATACTTACTAAAATCACTGCGGTCAAAGGATTCATGTTGCTCAGCGAAAGACTCTGCCATCTCACCTCGGTAAAATGCTGCCGCACCGCCATCACGGATGTTTTTAAGCGTCTGAGCAAGAGCTGGTTGTACGAGACGATCACCTGCTTCTATCGGCTCCCCATCAATAATAAAAGGTGAATCTTCATCCTCGTCTATCCGATTTTTTAGCGCTACCTTAAAGCGATACGATAAATCCTCATCTACCTCGAAGCCGTCTGCAGCTAGTGGGATCACTTTATCCATAATCTTCTTAAACGACATACTTCCTTCAGCTTCATGAATATCTTCCATTCCCTTTACAAATCCAGGAATGCCTGAATCTGATTCTACTTCCTCCGAAGAGAGCGGAGCCATTTCTCTATATTGCTGAACGAATGGGTTTGCGCCTTCTTGATATACAAGTGTCTCCCCGCCACCGCCAAGGCCTGAGCCATATGGTTCGACAACGGCTAATGCATAAGACACAGCAACAGCTGCATCAACTGCATTACCCCCTTCGTTTAATACTTCCATTCCTACCTTTACAGCTAACGGGTGGCTTGCACTTACCCCGTATTCACCGCTCTCTGTTCCTATCATCGGGAGGCTCACCTCTTCTTCACCCTTTCCATCAAATACCCGCAGAAGAACAATCACAATGAGAATAACAACCAGCAATCCTAGCAGTATAAGTTTTTTCTTCATTGTTCCTCCTTCTTTAATCTTGGTTTTGTTGCACCTTCACCTTCAATAACTCGATTTGTATTTCTTGTTCCTCTTTTTCTGTTAGCGTATCTGTTTGACTGAAGCCAACGATAAAAAGGAATAAACTGGCTACAAATAAATAAGGCAATAAACGTTTCAATACCTTCTTCATTCTTCTCCCTCCCTTTGTTTAACCGTAAACGTTAATTTATCATCAACTGTCGCGTGATCCACATCCAAGTCTCTCGTTAATTGTCGGATAATTGACTGCTGTGAGAGCTTGTCCCAGTTTGATAGAGGGGCGGGTGTAGCTTCTCGTATTTTCATAGGGGTAATTTCGAAATTCGTTTCCCCTGTAGGCATGAGATGAAATTGTACGAGTGCTGTTTCTCTCGTTCTTGACCAGCCCTGGTCGAAAATAAAGTTACCCAAGCTATAAAAAATAACTGTGTCATCATAGACCTCAATCGACTCTAATACATGGGGATGGTGTCCAATAACTAAATCGGCTCCAGCATCTGCTAACGCTCTTCCCAGCTCTTTTTGTCGATCACTCGCTCGACTATTATATTCACGTCCCCAATGGGCATGGACGATCACGTAATCTGCCTTTTTCTTTGCTTCTGCGGTTAATGGGATAAAAGTGGCTGGATCAAAATCTAATATCCCGGCTTGTTTTTCTCCTGCCTTCGTTTCTTCAGAACTTAAGTCGGAAAAACTAAGTGTCGCAATCGTTAATCCATTGATTTCCTGATAAGAAATACGATTTCTAGCATCGGTACTATTTGTCCCAGCGCCAACGGCATCGATACCTTGTTCATGAAAAGTATCAAGGGTATCAATCATTCCCTGTTCTCCGTAATCCATCATATGGTTATTCGCCATGGCCATCGTTTGAAAACCAGCATCCTTCATCGCCGTAACCGATTCACGATTGGCTTGCAATGTAATCTCTTTGTTTTCCATCGGTTCAAGCTCTCGGTCGCTTGCTACATTTTCAAAATTCCCCGTCGCATAGTCCGCTTGATTAAACAAAGGCTCTACATAACGGAATAAATAGTCATAACCATAACGGTTTGTTACTTCTTCCACATGTCTCCCGACCATCACATCTCCAACAGCCACGCCCGTTACTTGCGCATTCTCTTCTGGCTCAGCATCTGCCTCCGTACGAATATCAAAACTATAGATAATAGCAAATGCAACAATTAACACCGGAAAAAGAATCATGATATGTACAGGAATACGTCTTTTCTGCTTCTTTAAGAAACGAAGAAGTTGTTCATGAAAATTAAGCTTCCTAGGTTTCTTTTTATGTTCCATTGTGGTCTTCTCTCTCCTTTAAAATAGGTAATACACGTACATAATGCCAAATGTGGCAGCGGATAAAAGCAGTGTGCTACCTAATGTAATGGTAACTCCTTGTTTTTGAATCGTATTTGCAATCAATCCTGGTACAATCACTCCCAGCCCTCTAAATTCATTAATCTCAAACGGTAATATCGGGTAAAAATAATCTAATATCAATTTGAGACATATCCCGGTAATCAGCATTGCAGCAAACTTGCGACGTCCGTATAAAATAACGACCTTTGATACACCGTATTTTACGATCACATAAGTTAGCAAACTGACGAGCAAAATTATTAAAACAAAGATTGGCTGGTCTAATACAAGAGCCAGGTAACCTGGCACGACTAACCCAGCAGGCATAATCCCAAATTTCTCAGCAAATAAGAGACTGAGTAGGACGCCTAAAATAAGAGATATGTATAAATCATCACCAAACATGGAAAACGCTCCTTAACTGACTAATTGTTTTATTTTCAAATGTTGAATTTCTTCTATTAACGGTTCTGCAGCACCATGTATATTGCCGACTCCATAAATGGTAGAACCTTTCATTTCTCCTTTTAAATGTTCGAGAATTTCTCCCGTATCCGACCCTTCTAAGTTTTCTAATGAATGGGCAGGTATAAGTCCTAGTTCGTATGCTTTCACAATTGGTTCCGCCGATTCCCCAATCACCACAAGTGTTTTCATTGGGATAAATGGTAGTACATCTCTAGCAAATTGTTCCGTACGATCGACGCGGTCTGCACGACAATTCATGATAACAATGGGTTCCTTTGTCGGGTATCCAACTTCTTCTACTCGCTTCCAAATATTCAAAGTTGAAGACGCATCATTTGCCGCAAAACCATTAACAAAATAGGATGGTTCTTTCGAATGTCCAATTGGAGAAATTCTCATCGCTCCTGGATCTGGTGGCGCATTGAGCATCCCTTGTCTTGCCGTTTTTTCATCAATACCAATCGCTTCTGCTACAGCCAGTGCTAAAGAGGCATTATCAGGGAAAACCATGTAATCGAACTGTTTTAGAAATGCTTCTGAAATCTTACTATTATCTGCAACTATCACGGTCGTGTTACGCTCCGCAGCTGCTTTTTCATAATAATCACGATATGCATCATCGGTAATAATTAGATAACCATTATGTGGGATAGTCGCTGTAAAAGCCTCAGCAACTTCATCTAATGTTGGTCCCATGACATCCATATGATCCTCTAATACATTAACGATAACGCCGATGTTCGCTTGTAGTAATTCTTCTTGGAAAGTAATTTGGTAATCGGGGTTAACCGCCATACATTCACTGACCAATGCTTCCGCCCCACGCTCAACCGTCTCTTTAATCACTTCCTTCTGTTCACCAATATTAGGCCCTTGAGGCTTTCTTACGATTGGTTTCTCTTCTGGATCATTCCAATAAATCATCCTCGCATCTGTTCCGGTTGTTTTTCCTACTGTCTTATAACCAGCTTCGAATAATATCCCGGTAATAAGCCTTGTAACTGTTGATTTCCCGCGGATTCCATTAATATTCACTCGTATCTTTAACGCATCTAGCCTCTTACGATGTTTTCTTTTCTCCATAATTCCTGCCGTTAATAAAATGAGACAGCAAACAACAATAATCCACATATGCCCGCCTCCTCTTTTCCTTTTTTTTCATTGTCAAATTGGCACGATTAATATATTAATATATAAATATTTCATAGCCATCACATGGAAATAAACTTTTTTTACCGATAGATGACAACCGAATTTGACTTAAAACAACAATTTCGGAGGGATAAATCACTATTAATAAACAATTTTTTCTAGTTGTTCAAACCGTTTTCCTTATAAAACATTTTTTATGTCCGTAGGTAGGTATTTCTTTTATAAAAATTAGATGACAGGTGACATCGATGCTGACATAAGATAGAAAAAAACTTCTCAAAGAGGAAATATCCAGAAGGGTGTCGAAAAAAGTTGAACAAGGATGTGAAATGTATGAATGAAAAATTATGGGAACAAATCGAAATGGATACACTAACTTCGCGCCTTCTTGCTATTGGAAACCTACAAAATAATCCAATGGGCGTATCCATTCAATCATTCGGACAAACGATGGCTTACACCGTTAAAAGTATTCCGGGACCAGCTTTTAATGTGATCAAAGGGCTTTGTGGAGAAGACGAGTTATTGCTTGATGAAATAATTGATTTTTATGATGAAAAACATATCCCTGCTCGCTTCGAAATTGCACCAAGTCATCATTCCCAATCATTATTAAAGGCTTTGCACAAACGTGGTTTTTATCAGATAGACTTTCATACCACTTTATATAAGCAGTTACCCGATACCATAAAACCTGTTAATAGCGCTATTGAAATTCGCGCCTTACATCCAGATGAATTCCAGACTTTTGCTGACATATACACACAAGGCTTTCAAATGCCTTCTTTCTTACTTGAAGGCGTAGCACAAAACAATGCTGTCCTTTATTCGTTACCAGAATGGACATTTTACTTAGCGTTAGTGAATCATGAACCGGCTGGTGTCGGCGTACTTTTTTGTAATGAAAAAGGGGGGAACCTCGCAGCTGCCTCTACGTTACCTACTTTTCGTCAAAAAGGTGTGCAGTCTGCATTTATTCAACAAAGAATTCAACATGCGCAGGAAATCGGCTGCAAATGGATAGTTGGGCAGGCCTCCTATGGTTCAGTTAGTCAGAGGAATATGGAGCGAGCAGGAATGAGGGTTGCCTATACAAAGGCGATATGGGTGAGGGATGAATCGTTATGAGGAGTAAAAAAATAGAGCTCCTTTTAAAAAGAGCTCTCATAATTGCGTCTTATCTAGATGTATATCCAGCGTCCGCATGAATAGTGGTACCTGTAATATAAGAAGATGCATCTGATGCTAACCATAGACTTGCTTGAGCAATCTCTCTTGGTTGACCAAAGCGATTCAACAAGCTTAATTGTGGAGCATATTCTTCTTCCGTAAATCCAAACTGATCAAGCGCACCTCTAAGCATTGGTGTATCAATGGCACCAGGAGCTACTGAATTCACACGTATATTTTTTGGACCATATTCCATTGCAGCTACTTTAGTCATTCCAACTACTCCGTGCTTGGCTGCTACATAAGCAATATTTTGTGGTTGTGGACGGAATCCGCTTACAGATGAGATATTAACAATCGAACCACCGTCTCCTTGTTTTTCTAGTTGTTGTAGCTCATATTTCAAACAAAGAGCCGTACCTGTTAAGTCTACAGACATTAAACGGTGCCAATAATCTTCATCGAACTCAGCGGCTAATTTATCATCTGGTGTTAGCGCAGCATTATTCACAGCTACATCTAATTTACCATATGTGTCTACAGCAAATTGCACCATGTTTTGTACTTCTTTTGATTTCGAGATATCTACTTTTACAAAAGCAGCTTCTCCGCCACTAGCTTTGATTTCTTCTACTACTGCTTGGCCTTTTTCCTCATTAAAATCAGCTACGACTACTTTCGCTTTTGCCTCTGCAAAAAGTTTAGCCGTCGCTTCCCCCATACCCATTGCTGCGCCTGTAATAATAGCGACTTTACCTTCTAATACTGGAAATGTCATTGTTCTTTCCTCCCTTTCCTTTGTTCAGTTACTATTAAATCTCATCATTTTTAGTGTCTCAATATACAAACTGGGTCATTTTGTTCAGTAATGTGCAACCTATTTTATTTTGTTCAGTAAAATTGCAAAATATATTGGAATTCAACATAATAAGGAAAGAGGTGATTCTCTTGGAGCATGATTTTTTAGATAAACGCGTACAACGGTCACGCGCAGCTATTAAAACAAAATTTATTGAATTATTATACAAAAAGCCTTTCGCCCAAATTACTATATCTGAGATTGCAAGAGAGACAAATTATAATCGTGGAACATTTTACGCCAATTTTCATTCGATGGACGAGTTACTAAAAGAGGTCATTGATGAGACATTACATGAGATGATTGAACAAATTGGTATTCCTTATCAAGCATATGAACAAGTTTATTTACGAGAACTTCCGATTGAGGAGATTACTCTATTCAATTATTTCAAAGAACATGCATCACTATATCAATTATTATTAAGTGACCATATTCGTGTCGATTTCCGCTATCAAATGGCACAAGCAATTGAACAACTTTTTTTAGATGAATACGACTATGTGCTGCCTAAGGACAGTTCAGTTGACGCTAAATGGTTATATATTTATCGAGCCAATGGCATTGCTGGTCTCATTATTCGCTGGATTGAAGAGGACTTTCCACATACACCCACTTATATGGCTGAACAAATTGTTGAACTTATGGTCGTTTCGACTGAATCATTTTTTGTAAAAGGAAAGGGGCAGCCTCATGATTAAAGTGTTATTCGTTTGTTTAGGTAATATTTGTCGTTCACCAATGGCAGAGGCGATATTTAGACATAAGGTAGAACAAGTTGGACTAGAGAAGGAAATATTCGTAGATTCAGCAGCGACGAGCTCTTGGCACATTGACGCGCCTCCACATAAAGGAACACTCGCAATTTTAAACGACTATCGTATTTCCTCTAAAGGATTAAAAGGACGTCAATTACAGAAAGAAGACTTCGAAGTATTTGATTATATTGTGGCAATGGATGAATCGAATATAAAAGATATATACCGTATACTGGGTCAACCTCAGCATCCAAAAATATTCCGTTTATTAGATTTAACTGAAGGTGCAAAGGATGTGCCGGACCCTTACTATACCGGGAATTTCCAGGAAACATATGATTTAGTGAGCGCTGGTTGTGAAGCCTTGATGAAGAAAATAAAGGAAGAACGAAGATGATGCGTTATAGACCAAACTGTTTGAGATGATGGTCTAGATGCTTGTATATACCCTTTCCCCATTGCTCAGCGGTCAGTTTACCAAAAAAAGAATGGGGATGGGTTGTACACTTTTCTGGTCCATCAGCATGGAATTGCAATAATTTTTGTTTCAACTTTTCCTTCTCTTTGCTAAAGTCCCTATCATTGACAATTAAAATGGTCGGAATCGTAGACATATTTTTAGGTAAAGTCTTTTCGTTATAAAAAATCGGTTTGGCGAAGTTTCCTACAAAGATTCCCAACCAACTCCTTTTTGGAGAAGATTCCCCCATCGCAATATCTTGAAATGCTGAGCAATGAGCCATCATTTGGGCGACATTCATCTTCCCCCATTGCCGTTTTGAATTGGAACTCAAACGATCTATACGTGTTAAAATTTCCTCTAAATATACCGGATCATAGATACTTTTCATTTCCCTTCTCCCCCTCTTCATTCACAATTTATTATTCACTCTATAGCTTTCAACAAAAGAATTATACACTCCTTCTAATATAAAAAAGAGCCCAAAAAAAGAACAAATCCTCTATAGATCTGTTCGTTCTTCAGCTACAATATTTGTCTCGACTATTACTTTTCGTTTTCAGCAATCCAAGCAAGAATGGCTTCAATAACTTTCTTCAAGCTCATTCCTCTTTCTGTTAAGGCATATTCAACTTTTTTCGAAGAATCTTCTAAAAAAGTTTTACTCACAAGTTCTTCCTTAATGAGTTCATTCAACCGTTCTGTAAGTAATCGGTCAGAAATACCATTAATTTCCTCTGCTAATTCAGAAAATCTCTTCGGTCCGTCCATTAAGGAATAGATGACCATGCCCATCCATCTGCGACCTATAAATTCAATCGCTTCATGGTAGTTGCTACAGATATGCTTAGAATCCGTTTTCAATTTATGGTTACAATCCATTCTTTATAGCTCCTTTACCTGTCCTCATTAAATAGTACCATATATTCATTAGTTGACAACATAACTTACGAATGGTAAGTTTATAAACGAAATAAACTTACTAAACATAAGTAAAGGTGGAGAGTTAAATGTCAGAATTAGTTACTCTTATGAATGAACGCAAGTCTGTGAGGGTATTCGATCCTTCTTTTAAAATAAATCAAGAAAGTTTAGAAGAACTATTAGCACATGCTATTTCAGCTCCTTCTTCTAGTAATTTACAATCATGGAGATTTATCGCTATCCAAGATGAAGCAATGAAAAAGGCTTTACCTGTATTTGGCAACAACCAAAAGATTGTAGAAAATGCTTCTGCTGTTATTGCCGTACTTGGTGATACGGAGGCTTATAAAAATGTTGAGGAAATCTATACTCAAAATGTCGAAGCTGGTTACATGGATCAATCCATTGCTGACCGTACCATCAGCAATACACACCAATTTTATCCTGGCCAGCCGAAAGAAGGACTAATGAACATCGCAAGCTATGATGCTGGTCTGATTTCAATGCAATTGCTTCTGCTCGCAAAAGAACGTGAGCTAGATACAATCGTAATGGGAGGCTTCGATAAAGCTGCCTTCGCCAAACAATTTGAGCTAGAAGAAAACATATTCCCCATTACATTAATCGCTATTGGCAAAAGCGCTGCACCTGCCTTTAATACAACTAGACTACCTCTTGAGCGCGTAGTGAAGTTTTATTAATCGTTTGGAAATAGCACCCACTATCAATGAGACCCATTGAAAAATAAGTTACGCGTGAACAAAGACTTTTTGGTCTTTGTTCT
Organism: Cytobacillus kochii; assembly: GCF_020171845.1. Lineage (GTDB taxonomy): Bacteria > Bacillota > Bacilli > Bacillales > Cytobacillaceae > Cytobacillus > Cytobacillus kochii. The sequence goes on from NZ_JAIVAM010000007.1 coordinate 229,951, forward strand.
TTTTTTATGGTGCGGTAAATGACCTTTATGGATTGAAATTGGAATCCATAGTTTAGATTGAAGTTTGATTGGGTTTAGATGAGGACAGGTGATTTTTAAATTTTAATAATCTTAGAGTGGATTAATATGAAAACGCAGCAATATAGGGAGTGTTGGATTATTTTTGTTAGATTAGGTGGGAAACACGTCAATTAACTGGAGACATCGGTAAATTTGATTCGTTTAACCCGGTAGCGCGTCAAGCTTTCAAATGCGGATCTCTGTTTGATTGGTTTCAACTCACATCGAATCAAATTTTATCAATAAAGGGACGGGTCGTGTTAGTGATGAAGTCGTGGAATTAGTTAAGAATGGATCCACTCAACTACTCCTCAGCTACTGCCGTCATATCAGCCTTTGCTGCTTCCATTATGGCTTCTAACTCAGCGATTTTTTTCTGATTCTCCTCAATGGTTGGATCGTAATTTTGGATCAATTCATTTGTGTACGCTTCTAATTCAGCTACACGTTTGGCTACTTCTGACTCCGTTTTCTGTTTTATTTGTTGATCTGCTGCCGCTAGTTTTTGTGGGATTTCTTCTTTTAATTTAGCAATTTGCTTATTTTTTTCTTCGTTTACAGCCGTTTCTATCTCGGCGATGGACGCTGCTTTTTTTGCAGAGAACCAATTCGTTAGCATCGATTCCATATCTTCACCTGCAGACACAAATCGAAAACTAACAGAAAGAAGGAAACCTGCGAAAAGGCAACTAAACAATATTTTGATATATTTACTTTTTTTATGATTCATTTTGTTTTCCTCCCTTTACGAGATTTCCAGGGCCAAGCAAGCTGGCCCTGAAACGAATTAATCATTGACAATATTGTTGACAACGTCATCTAAACTCATCTTTGCATCTGCCTCTAGTTCAGCGGCTTTCGCTGTTATAGCAGCCTCTTGTTCTGCGACTAAATTAGCAAGGATGGCATCTAATGCCTCTCGAATTTCTTCAGCCTTCCAATTCGCCTGATTACGAAGATTTCGACTACTAATTTCAACTTGAGATTCTACTTTTGTAACAATTTCCTGTTTCGCTGCTACAATCTCTTGCTCAAGTTCTGTTACTGCATCTGCTTTCGCTTGATTTAATTCCGCTGTGACTTGCTCTAAAGCCGACTGGCCCTTCTCACTAGCAAAAGCTTGGAAACCAGCCGTTGCTTCCTCCTGCATTAAATCGCCTTTTGCCTTAATATGAAAATAGCCTTCTAAAAATAGTTGATAGAATTGATAATCCATATTTTCCAAGATCAACAATTTCTCACTATCTAGGGATGCAATATGTTCATATTTGGCCTGGTCAATAGCTAAAGTAGAACCTTCAATTTCACGCAATGTTTTCTCGTCAATTTGACTGGCTGCTAACTCCTTTAGTGTTTCATTTTCTGCTCTGAGCTCTGTTAATAACTGTTCAAAATTGGCATCCGATTCACTTAGAACCTCAGCACTTGTTTGGTTAAATAAGTTATCATACCAAGTTTTCAAAGCCTGTCCCGCATCTGTATTCGCTAACGAAAAGCCTGCTCCGGTTAGCAATCCGACTGTAACTGCACCAGCTATGATTTTCTTTTTCATCTTCCCGACCCCTTTGTCGAAATTTATTTTTCTAACGTTTCTTCTAAAAATAATCGTATTTCTTGATCCATCTCAGATTTAAGTTCTTCCTTCTTTTCACCTTCATACGTATGAAATGAATGGCTTAGTTCTTTTTTTATGTTTTGAATATCTACTTTGTATAAAGTTAAGTATTGGTTGATCTCTTTTTTCGCTTCTTCACTTGAAACTACTACGTTTTTTTCCATTGCTTTTTCATAGGTTAGTTGTGCATCTAGCTTTTGCTGTTTCATTTGTTCAGACCAAGATTCATAGGCGGTTGCCAGCTCATTATTGGTCTGTTCCTCACTTATCTCGAATAATTCATTACTCCACTTTCCTAGAGATTCGCTCGAAAATGCTTGAACGAAGACACCTGTTAGACCAATCATGAGACAAATAATGATTGTGATGGTCGTTACCTTTTTCACTCTCATACTGTCCTTTCTTGCTCACATTTATTTTTCATAGGGGAATCAACCATAGATGTGTGTTCATTATTAGGACAAAGTAAAGCTAGTATTCAACTGCCGTGACTTTTATCCTAGAATCATCACTTTCCCCCTTTCATTTGTCATTTGTTCTTTCATATGTTCTATATTGTTCTTGATAAAAAACACTACACGTAGTATAAATGAGACGCATCATAATGAAAAACGTAATAGTTTACCAAAAATTCAGAATATATTATTGATATCTATGTTTTTCTCTTTTTTCCTATTATTTACACTCATTCACACTTGAACAATAGAGAAGAAGTGCTTCCACTCCTTTGCTAGCAAGACTTTTAAATCCAATTACCTATATGTACAACAAGAAAAATAAGGAAAAATATTCAACCTTCCACATCCATTTAATAGGTCACTTGTTCTACCAAATACTTATCTCTGATTCCAATTTACTAGGTAGTTTTAGTATTAAAAAAAGACCTGCAAAAGTGACGATGCAGGCCTGTAGTTCAGCAGTCATAGGTAGAATGGATCTAGTTCCAACTGTTTATTAATTGCTCTAGCTCCTTTTGGCTCCCTACACCTGCTATATCTTTTTCATACCAACTGTTTACTTCACCTCTCGTTACTTTCGTTTCACTTCCATTTACATGAAAACTTATCCATTCCACGTTTCGCACTAAGGAAAAAAGAACAGTCGCTTGTTTTTTCATTAATGCCTCTCCATCATTGACTTCATGATAAAATACTTCTAAACCATACGGTTCTTGATCTGTCTTTAATTCAAAATAATCGATCGAGTCCGTTGTCTCATTCAGTATATTTCCAACGGCACTATTGTCACCAATATAGGCACCCTTATATCGGAATAATTCTTCTTCTTCTGCACCTTGGCAACCAAAGAGAAGAAAGAATGGCAAGAGTAAAATAAAAAAGTTCTTTCTCGATAACATTTATCCACCTCCTGGCCGATTTGAATCAACCCATCTCACAAACACAATAACATATTTTGTTAAATTTTCTAACAATAATCATGCAAATTCTCCTCAATTGTAATAGTATAGATTAAATACACAAATGTTGAAGGGAGATGATGTGATGAAAACGCACTCGTTACGATCAGAAAATCAGCATTTATTTTTATTTGAGGAAATAACAATTGAAAAGCTTCACAAATTGTATGATACAGGTGAGTATACAGTTGAAGAAGTCATTCGATCTTTTCTTGAGCGCATTGAACAATATGAATCGACATATAATGCTTTTACATTTATGAACGAACAGGCGCTTACTGATGCGAAAACCATCGATGCGAAACGGATGCGTGGGGAAAAGGTGGGTCCATTAGCAGGTATCCCCGTAGTTGTGAAAGAAGCTGTCGATATGGTTGGTTTTCCATCTACATTTGGCTGGGCTCCACTCTCTAAACATACAGGTGGAATAGAATTATTACCGCAGAAAGATGCCACCATTATCTCTAGATTAAAAGCAGCTGATGCCATCATACTCGGCAAAACAAATATCCCTGCCTTTAGTTGTGCATACCACGCAAATACTAGTTGGAAAGGTCCCACATACAACGCGGTAAATAGAAAATTAACACCTGGTGGTAGTAGTAGTGGCACGGCTACTGCCGTATCTGGTAATTTTACCGTTCTTGGAGTAGCAGAAGAAACAGCGGGTTCCATACAAGTACCAGCAGCAGCGCAAGGAATTGTTGGCATTAAACCTTCATTCGGACTCATTCCTACTACAGGTGTGACTCCGCTTGCTGGCAGTACAAGAGATGTATTAGGGCCGCATGCCAGAACGGTGCGGGATGCAGCGATTATGCTTGATGTTATCGCTGGCTATTCACCTGATGATGCTAAAACCATTTCTAGTACGATTCCAGAGAAGGGCTATACCTCTTTCCTTTCATCACATGCTTTGAAAGGGAAAAGAATTGGTTTATACGGCCCTAGTTGGCGAGAAACGAAAATGACGGCAGAAACGGAAGCACTTTATAAAAAAAGTATTTCAATATTGCAATCACTGGGTGCAGAGGTGATTGAAGATCCTTTTCATGTAAAGCCACTGGCTCCATATATGAAAACTATTGATACAATGATTGGAAGAGAATCCTTTTTTTACGACCTTAATCAATACTTCAAAAACCTTGATCCTTCGTTAAATATGGAACAAGTTTTCTTAAAAGCGGGAGCAATACCTTGGGAAGGAGACCAGCCCTTAGCTTCCTTTGTCCGACCACTTGAAACCGACAAAGCTTTCGAAAATGCTGAACGCTTACCTGATTTAACACGCTTTAAAGAAACGAAGAACGAACTGTTACGCACCATTACCTACATTATGGCTGAGCAACAATTAGATGCTTTTGTTTACCCAACAATGCTAGAAGATGTACCAACTTTAGATCGTGAGGATGTTGCGACTTCTACCATATCCGAAATTAATATTAGTGGATTGCCACTCATAACAATACCAGCAGGGTTTTATAGTAACGGCTCCCCCTTTAACCTCGCTTTTTTCAGTACAATGTGGAGCGAAGGTGACATACTTGGTATGGCCTATGCCTATGAAAAAGCTGCCGGTGGCCGTAAAGCTCCGCAATTAGTGAAAAAGGAGTAGCCCTTCAATCGAAGGGGCTTTTTTTATTTTCTACCTAGCTGCTAGACTCATAATCGTATAAATGATTAAGCTAAACGATACTGTCAGCCAAAAAGTATTCTTCTCTGTTTCTTTTTCATCACGGATTTTCTTCAAAAGGGAAACCAAATTTAAGCAAAAAACAATACATAGGACTGGCATCAAATAGAAGCCGATGAAACTGAAGGTTAGCATTGAATCTCTCCTTATATTCATGCTCCATAAAAAAAGATGCTCTTAAAGAACATCATGATTGTACTAACTCATTAGATAAGTGATATACCCTATGATGGCAAGAACAATAACCATTCCCCCAACAGTTGATGCACCGTAAAAAGTTCTTCCAATCATCATCTGTCTCTATTTTGCTCCCTTCATCTTTTTTCTTTTTCAATGACCATGACCTCAAGTTTACTTCACATGATATAATCGTTGAGATAGAAAATAAGCAATACAGCTAGCGAATAATGCAAATACATAGGAGAATGGATGAGAAATTGTGCCAAATTGAACTGTTTGGCTTTGTGTTGTAGCAAATGTAATCTCTGGTGTATACATAAGTGTCATGATTAGACCGGATCCGATTTCAAATACATAAATAAGAACGATGAAACTTAGTAAGAATATTAAAATTTTTTTCATCAGATGACCTCTCCTTGTTATCTTTACCTATCTTTACCTACCTTTACCTATATTTTACCATAAATAGAAAATAGGAGTTGAGTAAATCTTGAGTGCGATTATACTATTTTTATTAGCCGGAATTGCAGAAATTGGCGGCGGTTATTTCATTTGGCTATGGCTAAGGGAGGGGAAACCTTTTTATTGGGGAATTGGCGGTGGTGTTGCCTTAGCCTTATATGGCGTGATTGCTACCTTTCAAGACTTCCCATCTTTCGGACGCGTGTATGCTGCCTATGGTGGTGTATTCATTATTTTGTCTGTCCTTTGGGGCTGGGGCATTGATAAAAAAGCGCCTGATATGTATGACTGGATTGGAGCTGCCATCTGCTTGGTTGGTGTTGGCGTGATGTTACTAGCGCCTCGTCATTAAGCATGTGATTAATGCTGTATTGGTGCTTAGTTTAATTGTAATGTAAAAGTCTTTCTAGATAAAAGCGACTGATGTCTGCATAATGGGTGATTGGAGCAAGTGCGGACTTTATAAATTTGCCCACACTTCTTGTGATTTTCGATCTCATGCTGATTTAGAACCGTCTTTGTGTGGGCGTTTCTCCTTTTGAACCTTCTTGTAACTATACGGACCCACGATTTTTACTTTTCCGCCAATAATAAACGATAGAAAATAAAATAAGCCCTGTTGCTGCGCCGACACTATCAATTAATACATCCCTTACTTCACCCGAACGCCCTGGAATAAAAAGTTGATGAAATTCATCAGACGCCGCATAAACTGTTGTGAGAATCCAGGATATAAGCAGCTTTTGACGAGTAAGTATATTCCCTTGTCTTATAGCAAAAAGAATAAATATCCCTAAAATAAAATAAGCAAAAAAATGCGCGTTTTTGCGAATAAAAGTCTCTAAAGTATGTAAGTTTTCAATTGAAAATGGAACCCAAGCAGCGATAACTTCTGTAATCCCACCACTTAATTGACTTGATTGTGTCCCCGGTTGATGAGATAAAATAAAGATCATTGCCATCCACAAAATACTAGGGAGCCAATATAATTGTTTTTTCATAAGCATGTCGTCCTTTATATGTCATAACTCTATTATACCTTAGTAGATGACATCCTTCACGGTTATTACGCACAGATATGGCAAGTGACGGTTGTCTAATAAGAGCATTTGTTCACATTTGTGATTTGCCAGTACAACTGGTATTTTTCTAATCTTTTGTGTACATTTCTCATTCTGCTAACACTTCTAACAGCTCCCCTCCCTCTTGTGCTCGTGAAACCCATACGCTAACAGCTACGCCAATCCCCTTAGTTGTAACCCTAATCTCTCCCACTTTATTCAGGAGAGGCTAAACTATTAGACTCCCCATTTAACCTATCAAAAAAACCCCACGGGCAATGATGTCCGTGGAGTGATCTAATTTCACCTATTCGTCATAGGCATTTAATGCATTGATACCGTGTGCTAGCGCGGAACCTGCTTTTAAAGCAGTTGCGACAAAGATGCTTTCGACAAGTTCTTCTTTTGTAATCCCGAGTCTTTTCGCATTCTTTGTGTGTATGTCAATACAGTAGGCGCAACCTGTAATATGAGCAACGGCGACAGCAATAAGCTCTTTATCTTTTTTATTGATGGCCCCGTCTTTCATAGCTGCTTCATCAAAGCCAAAGAAACCTTTTACCGCATCTGGAGCATAGTCTTTCAACTCAGTCATTCTCTTCATATTAGCCGCTTGGTAGAGGTTATCTGCTTCTACTTCCTCATAAGCATTTAACGCATGAGTGCCATGTGCGAAGGCAGAGCCTGCTTTAAGAGCGGTCGCTACTAAGACTGCTTCTGTAATTTCCTCTTTTGAAACCCCCAATTTCTTTGCATTACCTACATGGATTTCAATGCAATACGGACACCCCGTAACATGAGCACAGGCGACAGCAATAATTTCTTTCGTTCTTTCCGTAATGGCTCCATCCGCTAATGCTGCCTTATCAAAGGCAAAAAAGGTTTTATTGGCTTCCGCTGCTGACTTTCCTAATTCTCCAATTCTTCTAATCTTTGATTTTTGATACAAACTGTCATTTGCCAACATATTCCCCTCCGATTCATTTTATTTCCCCAGAAATATTCTTGAAAAAAGGAAGAGAATCCTTTATTTTCGACAAATTCCTTTTAAATCGATCAAAACTCCCAGCGTTGAGTGAGCATTTTTCTACGTGTGTAAAATTCCACACCATCACTACCATTTGCGTGAAGATCACCATAGAATGAATTTTTCCAACCTGAGAATGGGAAGAAGGCCATTGGTGCTGGTACCCCGATATTTACCCCTAGCATACCCACTTGGATACGTTCTCTGAACTGACGGACATCGCTGCCGCTTTTTGTAAACAAGCAAGCACCGTTTCCGAATTCTGATTGGTTCGTTAGATCAATTGCTTCTTGGAGAGATGATACACGGATAATTGATAAAACGGGTGCGAAGATTTCATCCTTCCAAATCTTCATTTCCGGTGTTACTTTATCAAAAATGGTTGGCCCGATAAAATAACCATCTTCATGGTAAGCTTCATCCTTACGTCCATCACGTACCAAAACGGCACCTTCTTCTTCCCCTGATTCAATATAACTAGCTGTACGTGCTTTGTGCTCTGGGCGAATCACTGGTCCTAAGAATACATTTTCGTCCATACCATTACCAATTGTAATTTGATCAGCAGCGGTATTTAATTTTTGTAATAAGGGCTCAATCACATCATCTACTGCCACGACAACTGAACATGCCATGCAACGCTCTCCTGCAGAGCCATATGCTGCACCAATAATTTCTTTAACTGCAGCGTCTAAATCAGCTGTTGGCATAACGATAGAATGGTTTTTCGCTCCCGCCAACGCCTGTACTCGCTTGCCGTGAGAGGAAGCTGTTTTGTATACATATTCAGCAACAGGTTGGGATCCAACGAATGAAATAGCTGGAACGTCCTTATGTTCCAATAAACCATTCACGACATCATGTGCACCGTGAACGATATTCAATACGCCATCTGGCAATCCTGCTTCTTTAAATAATTCTGCTAAGCGATTAGCAAGTAAAGGTGTTCTTTCTGATGGCTTCAATACAAATGAGTTACCACAAGCGATGGCTAATGGGAACATCCAGCATGGGACCATCATCGGGAAATTAAAAGGTGTAATACCACCCACTACCCCCACAGGATAGCGATACATACCCGATTCGATATTTGTGGCGATATCAGGTAGTTGTTTACCCATCATTAACGACGGTGCACCCGCAGCAAATTCTACACACTCAATCCCACGTTGTACTTCACCATATGCTTCTTTAAAGCTTTTTCCATTTTCTTCGGTCACAAGCTGTGCCAACTCATCCCAGTGGTCGACCAGTAGTTGTTGATATTTAAAAAGTACGCGTGCCCTTTTTGGTACTGGCGTTTGACTCCACGTTTTGAATGCCTCGCTTGCTGCTTTTACTGCTTCGTTGACATCATCAATAGTTGAGATCGGTACTTGCGCTAACTCTTCACCAGTTGCTGGATTAGGAACCGGTTGATAGTTTTCTGTTTTTGCCTCTACCCATTGTCCGTTAATAAAATTCTTTAATGTAGATGTTGTAGTTGTTGTCATTTGTCATACTCCTCTCAAATTTTAAAATATAGAATACAAGACTACTGCTAGTAACATAGCAATGGTTGGAATAACTACACTAAGCCAGAATATTGGCCAGTACGCACGTTTATGTGTTTCTCCACAAATCGCTCGCACTGTTGTAACAACATAACCGTTATGCGGCATAGAATCTAGACCACCTGAAGCCAATGTCGCTACACGGTGCATGGCTCCTGGATCGACACCTTGAGCTAAATAGATCGGCGCTAAAATAGGTAGGGCAATTCCTAGACCACCTGAGGCTGATCCTGTAATTCCACAAATTAATGTGACGGCCACCGCCAAACCTAATATAGGTGGACCTGGCAAACTTACAAGTCCATCGACTACGGTATCGAATGCAGACACTTGAGCAGCTACACTACCAAAGCCAACGACCGCACAAGTATTCGCAACGGCGACAAGTGCATCTTGTGCTCCTTTTGCTAACGCATTCCAAAATTGTGCTAAAAATTTGTACATCGTCAGACATGCAAGGACAATACCAGCCGTTAATGAAATAAGGGCTGCTGCAGTAGAAGAAGCAAACTGTGCAATAATATTTAGCATAACAATAACACAGATTAATGGCAAAATTGAGAAAATAATATGAGGTAATGTTTTTTCCTCTACCAAGATTTCTCCTTCTGTTTTCTCCGCCAAACCTGCAGATACTTCTTCTTTTGCCCTATTTCCTGGTAATGAGAAAGTTTCCCCTCTTTTAACAGCATTTTGAACGAATTTACTTAATAACAGTCCTCCCGTAATCATTACAAGAAGTGCCATGAGTACCCCGACCCAACCGCCAGCCGTGGGAGTTGTACCGAAAAACTCAGTTGGAATTAAGTTTTGAATTTCTGGACTACCTGGTGCGGTCATCGTAAAAGAAATCGATCCAAACACAAGGGCAGCAGGGATAAATCGATGTGGAAGATTCGCCGCTCTAAATAATGAAACAGCAATAGGATAAACAGCAAAACCGACCACAAATAAACTTACTCCACCATAAGTCATGATTGCGGCTGCAGCCACTACGGCAAATACAGCTCTTTTCTCGCCTAATGTTCTCTTAATCCATTGGGCAATGCTCTCAGCGGCACCTGTCTCATGCATTATCTTCCCAAAAATCGCTCCTAGTAAGAAAATTAAGAACCAAGAGGCAAAATAATTTGTGAAGCCGTCCATATAATAACCTGCCAGTGCCTTCTCTAAATTTAAGCCACCTGTTATGGCAACAACAATCGAGCTTAGAATGGCAGCAATAATGATATTAATGCCTCTTAATGTTAAAAACATCAGTAGGACTAAACCTAATATTAACCCTAGCATTCCTAACATTTAAACGCCCTCCCCCGGACTATTACTTCACTTGTTCCTTTTGAGCAAATTGATAATGATAGCAAGCAAGATATAAATCTTCTAACTCAGAAACTGTTGGCACTCTCGGGTTATTCCCAGGACTACCGCTTGCAATGGCATCATGCGTCATTTTACTAATCGATTGTTTAAATAGACTCTCATCTATTCCCCATCCAGACAGATTAGGAATATTTAAGTTCACACATAACGTTTTAACGGATTCTACTGCCAAATCAGCTGCTTGTTCATTTGTGAGAGGCTCACTTCCTTTAGTAAAGATTCTTCCTAAATCGGCTAGCCGATCGACACAAGCTTCTCTACTAAACTCTAGAACAGCCGGCAATAGCATAGCATTGGAGTAGCCATGGGGCACATGGAAAAGTGCACCTATCGGTCTTGACATTCCGTGCACAAGACACACACTTGCGTTAGAAAATGCCATCCCTGCTTGCATTGAACCTAATGCCATTGCCTCTCTTGCCTCTAAATCCTCACCATCTGTAAAAGCTGTCTCGATATTCTCGACAATTAATTTCATAGCTGATATAGCCATCATATCTGTCATTGGGTGTGCTTTTCTCGATATGTACGCTTCTATCGCGTGACTGAGCGCATCGACCCCGGTAGCTGCAGTGACATGTTGGGGAGATGACATCGAAAGCACGGGATCCACAATAGCTACAGTTGGCATAAAGGCTGGTTGTTTAATCATCATTTTGACATCATTAGTCGTATTCGTAATGATGGTTGCATCTGTTGCTTCAGATCCAGTTCCAGCAGTTGTTGGAATAGAAATATGATCGATAGCCGCACTACTTGCTAATTTATCCGCGCCCATGTAGTCACCAATATATCCACTGTTAGTAGCTAATACAGCTACCGCTTTGGCTGTGTCAATGCAACTTCCACCTCCAAGTGAAATAATTAAATCACAGGCTTCCTTTTGAAAAAGAGATAATGCCTCTGCCACAAACTTATCAGTTGGTTCAGTAGATACACCTAAATAAAGAATAGTTTCAACATTAGATTTTGTTAAGATGGCTTCCGCTTTTTTCGTCCACCCTAGGCCATCAATAATTTGGTCACTAATAATAAGGGCTTTCTTTCCTCTTAAACTGGCTTCCTCGCCAAGCTTTTCAAAAGAACCTTTCCCATATAAGACCGTTTGTGGTGTTCTAAAAATCTGCGTACTCATTTTTCTCCCTCCTCTTTACATTTATTTATATGCAATTGATGTGCCAAAAAGAAAACCCTTACATTCAAAAGATTGTAAGGGTTGTAGTGTAGTAGAATCACTACATGTGTAGATTTTATGTAGTGAAATATCTACACTCATTCATAATTGAAACTTTTTCAACTTTTGATATAATGTGGTTCGATGAATACCTAAACGTTCCGCTGCCTTTTTCTTATTGCCACCAACTTGACGAAGAGTATCTATAATGAGGTCTCTTTCCCGTTTTCTTCCCATATCTTTCGCTTCTTCTATTAAAGAAGGTTCCTTTGTGATAGATTTTGGTTGTTCTTCTAAATAAGTATGTATATGGGTAATGTCAATCACTGGTTGTTCGACGAGGGTAACTAACCTTTCTATGACATTAACAAGTTCACGAATATTACCCGGCCAATCCCGTTGTACAAGCATTCCAATTGCTTCAGGTGTGTAGATTTTCTCTTCGATTTGATATTGCTTGCAGATTTTTTTCGTATATTCATTTAATAATAACGGAATGTCTGTTTTCCTTTCTTTTAAGGAAGGAAGGGGAATTTCGATGATATTTAGACGATAATATAAATCCTCACGGAAGCTCCCCTCTTGAATACATTTTTTCAAGTTACGATTAGTTGCGGCAATGATCCGCGCACGAATCGGGTATTTCTTGTTACCACCAATTCTCTCCGCTTCTTTTTCTTGCAAGACTCGTAATAGTTTCGTTTGCATGACTAAAGGTAATTCGCCAATCTCATCTAAAAAGAGCGTTCCATACTGCGCCAATTCAAATTTACCTAATTTCCCACCTTTCTTTGCTCCAGTAAAAGCACCTTCTTCATAGCCAAATAGCTCTGATTCAAACAGACTTTCTGGGATTGCCCCGCAATTCACACTAATAAAAGGACCCTCGGCAAACGGACTCAATACATGCATGCTTTTCGCAACCATTTCTTTCCCTGTTCCGCTTTCTCCCGTAATCAGTGTGGTAGCCATTGTACGCGCAGCACGCCTTGTTAATCGCTTAATCTCTTTAATTTCCCTACTTTCACCAACAATATCGTCTAATGTAACATGGCGATCGTTTTTAAGTTGTTCGACGAAGGGCGGACGATTAATACTGTTTTCTTGTTGATTTTTTTGTAATGATTGATAGATTTTATATACTTCTGTCACACCCTCAAAAATAAGCATGCCAATGGCACCAATCACTTTCCCCTCTTGCCATAGTGGAATACGGTGAACGATCATATCTTGACCATTTATTCTTTGGACTACCCCACGTTCTGGTGTAGCTGTTTTAACCGTTTGATGAAGATTCGTATTTTCAATCACTTCAGTCACATGACGGCCAATCGCATCCTCCCTCTTCACACCAATAAATTGACTATAAGCTTCATTAAATTCCTGCACGACCCCATACTGATCAACAACAGCGATCCCTTCGTAAGCTCGTTCTAAAATAACCTTCAATACTTCTGTGGCATTCTCTTGCTGTTCAATGCGATGAATCCATTTTTTATATCCATCCATCATCTCTCTTGTATGAATCATTCCGACAACATAATCATTTTCATCTACTACTGGCAGTTCCTCATAAGGAAAGGAAGCTGCATAGAGGATGGAATCATCCAACCGGACATAGGCAAAATTCCTCGTTGGCACCGGATGAATGGTGACATCTCTATCTTGACCTTTAAGAAGATAAGAAAATAATTTTTTCATAGATACGATGCCAACTAGCTTCTTATGATCATCAATGACTGGTAAGCTACTTACTTGATATCGATTCATCTTTTCACCAGCTTGTCCTAACGTTTCTCCTAAAGAAATACAAGGTGGATCAGGCGACATCCAATACCTTACTTTCAAGAATTCCTCTCTTTCTAGCTTTTCCCTTGTCTTTGAACGGTCTTCAATAAACATGAAAGGCACCTCCCGCAAGAAATAAAACGAAATATTCTAAAAATATATTGGAATTTATTCTCCTCTTCAACTATTATAAACTTATTCACTCAAACGTGATGAAGGATTCACCATATTTTTTTACATAGAAGGAGGATTTATATGTTAGAAAAGCTTTATTCATTACTACAAGAACATTATAACGAAATGGTTGAAATCAGAAGACATTTGCACCAGCACCCTGAACTTTCTTTTCAAGAAGTGGAAACACCCAAATTCATTGCTAACTATCACCAAAAGCTTGGACATGAAGTCCGAACTGGTGTAGGAGAGCGTGGTGTTGTCGCTAAATTACATGGAGCAAAGCCTGGAAAAACCATCGCTTTAAGAGCGGATTTCGATGCATTACCCATTCATGAGGAAAATGATTTTCCTTATAAGTCTAAAAAACCCGGTGTCATGCATGCTTGCGGTCACGATACACACACAGCGACATTACTTGTTTTAGCAAAAGTACTCAATAAACTTCAAAATGAAATTGAGGGCACAATTGTCTTCATTCATCAACATGCGGAAGAATATATGCCGGGTGGTGCGATTGCGATGATTGAAGATGGTTGCTTGGAAGGGGTCGATGTTATTTTCGGTCAACATATTTCATCCGGTGAACCATTAGGTGAAATCGGCTATCGTTCTGGGCCACTCATGGCAGCAGCTGACCGCTTCCATATTAAACTCCAGGGAAGAGGTGGACATGGCGCCCATCCTCACGAAGCAAATGACAGTATCGTTCTCGGCGCTCAACTCATTGTTAATCTCCAACAAATCGTTAGCCGCCGTATTGATCCACTCGAATCTGCTGTTCTTTCTATTGGTGAATTCGATGCCAAAAATGCATTCAATGTCATAGCTGATTCTGTCACACTTACAGGAACGGTTCGAACCTTTAACGAAAACATAAGGAATAGGATGGAAAGAGAAATCGAGCGTGTAATCGAAGGAACCTGCTTAACTGCGGCTGCAAGTTATGATTATAAATATGTTCATGGCTATCCAGCTCTTGTCAACCATGCAGCTGAAACAAAGTTTGTTGCTCAATTAGCTGGTGAGGTTCCTGGTGTAACTGCGGCTGTAGAGATTGCCCCTCGTATGGGTGGTGAAGACTTCGCTTACTATTTACAAAAAGTTCCTGGCACCTTCTTCAATACCGGTGCAGCTATTGTTGGAAGAACACCATACCCTCATCATCATCCTAAATTTGATATTGATGAAAGAGGCATGCTCATTGCAGCAAACATGCTCGCCACAGCTACAGTAAAGTATATGGAACAACAAGGTGTAGTGGATACCACAGTCATTGAGACGCTTTAATCTGTTCTGAATACTTTGTTTTAGAATCATGATTGATGTGATCCACTCTTAGAGTCTTAGAGGGTGTAGGTTTTACTGAGGGCGGTGAATGCTTCTTTTTATATACTTGTGGCAGCAATTTCTTACCACTTTATTTGCATGGTTAGAAGTCGCCTTCTACAAGAAGAAGAATTACCATATGCATAAGACTGTATTACGCGCAGTTGCCACTGGGTCTTCCTTTGCTTTTGCGCGTATCTCCTTTTTACGCGCAGTTGACTCTGCGTTTTCCTTTCCTTTTGCGCGTATTTCTCTTTTACGCGCAGTTGACTCTGCGTTTTCCTTTCCTTTTGCGCGTATTTCTCCTATACGCGCAGTTGGCCCTAAGTTTTCCTTTGCTCTTGCGCGTATTTCCTTTTTACGCGCAGTTGCCACTGGGTTTTCCTTTACTTTTGCGCGTATTCCCCTTTTACGCGCAGTTAGCTCTGCGTTTTCCTTTGTTTTTGCGCGTATCTCCCTTTTGCGCGCAGTTGCCACTGGGTTTTCCTTTACTTTTGCGCGTATCTCCCTTTTACGCGCAACTGGCTCTAAGTTTTTCTTTGCTTTTGCGTGTATTTCCCTTTTGCACGCAGTTGGCTCTAAGTTTTCCTTTGCTCTTGCGCGTATTTCCTTTTTACGCGCAGTTGACTCTGCGTTTTCCTTTACTTTTGCGTGTATTTCCCTTTTACGCGCAATTGACTCTAAGTTTTCCTTTCCTTTTGCGCGTATTTCCCTTTTACGCGCAGTTGACTCTAAGTTTTCCTTTCCTTTTGCGCGTATTTCTCTTTTACGCGCAGTTGACTCTAAGTTTTCCTTTCCTTTTGCGCGTATCTCCCTTTTACGCGCAGTTAGCTCTGCGTTTTCCTTTGCTTTTGCGCGTATTTCCCTTTTACGCGCAGTTGACTCTAAGTTTTCCTTTGCCTTTGCACACAACGCATTCGTTTTTCCCTCCTGTCTGAGTGCCGTGATTACTTATTTTTCTATACTACCCCTCAATTCCTAGCCGAGTACAACATTCCTTCCTTTTAGCAACTCTTAATCACCGGGACACCCTCTCCCAACATACTAAATTATAATATTTTCCACAAACGGGTTTCTGCCGAGAAAAAAGAGACAGCCTCAAGGGACTGCCTCCTACCTTCCTTATTTTTCCGTTAATTCAATGCTCCCATTACTTGTCTTCAACTTCACTTCTACCGACCCGTCACCAATGGTTCGATTTCCTTCATTCGATCCAAGGATATGCACCGAACCATTGCTCGTGTTAGCTGTGATGGTTGTATTGTTAACTGCTTCTTCTACCTCAACAATAATCGCTCCATTGGAAGTAGCCAAGTCTAACGGAGAGTGAATAGTTGGTAGTGACATTTGGATAGCTCCATTACTCGTTTGAGCTTTTATTTCACCTTGTATATCATTTGCAATGATTGCACCATTACTCGTTTTTGCATGAATATAATCACTATCAAGTTGCTTTAATCGTAGCTTTCCATTCTTCGTATCTAATATGACTTGATTGGCATTCAACTCCGATACATCTATGACACCATTGCTGCTTTCGACACTTATTTCTTCATATGCTTCTCTTGGTAAATAAACTTCTATTTGTTTATTAAACTCTTCTAAATCAAAACTAAATAAGCGAAACGTTCTTTTATCCGTTTGATGCTCTACTTTCAAAGTGTCTCCTGCAACGGATACTTTGAAATCCTCATGTTCTTTTCCTTTCATTTCACCACTTAATCTAACCTCTGCCTCGCCATCGGTTGGAGCGAGGATAACTTGGGCATTATCTGTTTTAACCTCTACATTGTTAAAGGCTTCTTCAATTGTTTTCGTCTCCGAAACATTTTCTGCTTGCAATTGCCCATAGGTAAACGCAAACCCTACTCCACCAACGCAAACGAGCAATCCACCAATTAATAATAACTTCTTAATCACCCTTCATACCTCCTTTAACAATCGAGACGTTATAAGAAAGATAACGAATAAAAATTTTCTTCATGAATTTAGTAACATACATCATAGCGACCAATAATAATAACCCCAACCCACAAAAAAGAATAGCAGCAAATAAGTTCACTAATTCAAATGATGAGGTTATAAAAATGTCGATGAGCACTAATAAGGGTGAAATAATACCTGCAAAACTTACAATCCAACCGGAAAAGATTATACTGACGATGGCAAGGAAGGGACCGAGGACAATGATTAGATTAAATAGACCTAATCCAATGACAGCCAATGTCGCCTGCAAAATATTTTGGATGCCACCATCACCTTTTGCTTGCTCGATATGGTAACTCGCCTTAACCTCCTTAGCAATGCCTCTCGGTGAACCGAGATCTTTAGCAATTTCCTCCTCTGTTTTCCCTTCTTCTAATCCAAATTCGAAATGGGCTTCATAATCTTGAAGTAATTCCATTCTTTCTTGTTTATCAATATCTTTTAATTCCGCTTCTAAGGTGATGAGAAATTCCCGTTTATTCATCTTTAACACCTTCTTTTATTAAATGATTAACCCCGTTTGTAAATTGGTACCACTCTGCTAACAACGCCTGTAAATAGATGCGTCCTTTATCTGTTAACTGATAATATTTTCTTGGTGGACCTTCTTTAGATTCCTGTAAATAAGTTGTAAAATACTCTTCCTTCGTTAACCTGCGCAATAATGGATAAACCGTACCTTCAGATATTTGAATTTGATCAGATATCTTCTGTACGAGCTCATATCCATAATGATCCTGCTTATCAAGCAAAACTAAGACGCATAACTCGAGCACACCCTTCTTAAACTGGACGTTCATTTTCTTCCTCCTTCCACTACTATATATTATATAGTACTAAACAATATATGTTATTAAATTCTGTAATCATACTATAGCAGGTAGTATTATACATTGCAAGGTACTGAATGAAATTTTCCAAAAAAAAGAAGCCCGTAGACTTCATTTTAGCTTTAGACTCTTAAAGGAACATCTTTACTAATCGTTGTGTTCATTTTCTTTTGCTTTATCTCTTTATTCCTCATTTTTCCTTCTATATAGGTAAATAGCACTTCCAATAACCAACAAATCAACCAATAGATCAGAGCAGCGACTAAGTACATTTCCAAAAAGTGATAACCATCATTAGCAATGATTTTTGCCAGTGCCATCACTTCTACAACTTTTACCGCAAATGCTAGTGAGGTCGCCTTTATTAAACCAATAAATGTATTTCCCAAGTTTGGTAAGGCCACTAAGAAAGCTTGCGGGAGGACAATTCTTTTTAACGCTTGAAAAGTAGTCATTCCCACAGAATGGGCCGCTTCCATTTGTCCGATTTGTACAGCATTTAAGGATGCCCGCATAATTTCTGCTTGATAAGCTGATACATTAATTGTGAATGCAATAAAAGCGTAAAGCAGTGGTGAAATATGATCAGCATTATAGGCTGTACCGAAAGATTGATTCATTTTTTCTAATAGAACAGGCACACCGTAGAGGAATACATATAATTGTACCAATAATGGCGTACCTCTAATAAATGATATATAAATAATGAAGAGGCGATTAAGGATAGGGACGCGATAAATTCGGCAAAGAGCAATTAGCAGACCGAATATCAATCCAAACACCATTGCAACAACAGCAATCGCTAAGGTGATAGGCACCCCTTTTAAAACCTCAGGAATCTGCTCAATAGCAAATTCAAAATTGATCATAGGCATTAAGTGTTCATTCCTTCATTATAATTTGGATAAACTGATCTTTCCTTTCTTTAAAACCTTTTCTAATGTACTAATGACCATTTCTATTAAAATACAAGTGCCCCAGTATATAAGAGAAATGACGACATAAATCTCAAACATACCTATACCATGGTTATTACCTAATATAATCCTTACTTGACCCATAATATCGATAATACCAATCGTGAATGCTAAGGAAGTATCTTTTAATAGCTCGATAATGTTATTACCTAAATTCGGTAAAGATAAAACGAAGGCTTGAGGCAACACCACTCTCCATAATGCTTGTGTATAAGTCATTCCTACACTATATGCTGCTTCAAATTGATCCTCACCAACTGCCAAATAGGCAGAACGTACAACTTCTGAAAGATAAGCAGCATTATGCAGGGAGAGACTAATTAAAACAAAAATCATCCGATCCATACTATTAATATCAATTTGAAAAGCTAATAACAGCTGTGGTAACCCAAAATAAACAAGAAATAATTGCACTAATAAAGGTGTCGATCGACAGAATGAGAGATAAAATGTTGCGATTTGATAAAGTACTTTGAATCTCTTAATACGGATAATCGCTATAGCTACGCCTAAGACTAATGAACAAACTAATGAAATGAGTAACATAAATAAGGTGATTGGTAGCTTATCTAATACTTGTATAAACAAACTAAACCAATCATTCACCACAGACATTCAACCTTCTCCCCTTTCTAATAACAAAGAATAATCCGTAATTCGATGTGATTACGGATTAAATTTATAGTTTTCCTCATTGATATAATCTAAGTTCTCGAAGAAATTGACTTCAAACCATTTTTCAGCCAAATCTGGTAAGGTACCATCCTCAATAAGCTCTTTCGTCACCTCATCGAACTCTTTAGCTAATTCTGTGTGTTCTTTATTAAAGACGGCATAAACAGGCTCTTTTGACACAATCCCGGCCACTTTCAAATTTAAATCCAACTCTTTTTGGACAGCATTGAATGTTGTTACATTAATAAACATGGCATCATCCTTACCATCATTAACCCGCTCTAGGTTATCTGCATTAGAAGGAAATTCAATACTCTCAATATCAATTTGCTCATCAGGATTGTTTTTGTTATAACTATTTAATATTGTTCTTAAACCACCACTAGGAGACATCGGTGCTAATTTTTTGCCTACCATATCTTCTAATGTTTTGATATCTTCACGATCTGGTTGTGTTACGAGAGAAGTGAGTGAATAACCAAATTCCTGTTCTGGATAAAGGAACTTTTCTTCTCTTTCAGGGTTTTTAAAAAACCAATTAATCGCAAAATCATATTTGCCTGTATCCACGCCAACTAAATTTGCTTCCTCTTCTCCCCAAACATATTCAAAATGGTAGTCTTCTAATTTCTTTTCTACTTCTTTCAAATAATCCATATCGTAACCAATTGGCTCATTATTATCGTCCGCATATAGGAATGGTGGATTCACCTCGTCACTTATGGCGACAGTAATAACTTTCTTACCATCTTCAGTTGTCCCATTACTTGAAGACGAGCACCCAGCAATGAATAAAACGCTTATTATAATTAAAAATGCAATATTTAACCCTTTCATTTTAGTCCTCCATTCTCTTAGATAGTAAAGTCTGGTTCTTTCATTATTCTTTTTAAAAACTTCCTTGTTCTCTCTTGTTTCGGGTGAATAAGAATGTCGTCAGGCGACCCTTGTTCGATAATCTGGCCATCATCCATAAATACCACTCTATTCGAAACCTCACGAGCAAAATCTATCTCATGGGTGACAATCATCATCGTAACTCCACCACTAGCAATTTCTCGAATAATTTCTAGCACTTCTCCTACCATTTCCGGGTCAAGTGCTGAAGTTGGCTCGTCAAACAATATAACGTCCGGATTGAGCGCTAACGCCCGGGCAATCCCCACTCTTTGTTTTTGACCTCCAGAAAGTTGTTGCGGATACGCATTGATCTTATCTGCTAAACCTACCTTAGTTAGAATGTCTATCCCGATTTCTCTCGCTATTTTTTTCGATTTTTTTTGTGCGACGATTAAACCTTCTGTGACGTTTTCTAGAACCGTTTTATTCTCAAAAAGATTATAGTGTTGAAAAACCATCGCCGTCCTTCTTCTTAATTGGAGAATGTCTTTCTTTACTGGTTTTTTTGTTTGTATCGTTAAATCATGGATTGATATTGTTCCTTCGTCTGGTTTTTCCAAATAGTTCACACATCTAAGGAGCGTTGTTTTTCCTGAACCGCTCGGACCAATAATTGTAACAACATCCCCTTTGGATACTTCTAAATCAATACCTTTTAATACATGGTTATTTTTAAACTTTTTATGAATATGCTTCAGTAAGATCATTTAAACCTCACTTTCCTGCATTACTGCATCGGTGTTAGAATTTTATAAAAAAAGATTAACAAAACAATTTCTATATGTAAAGTCGGAATTTTATTATTTTTTAAATATTTCAACAAACCAGTATCCCCTCCTTGACGAACCTGAACCACTTGTTTAACATTTAAACCAACAAAGGAAGTAGGGATTAGATCGTTCATTAGAGGAGGAAGAGACATTGGTTTCACAATTATTCGTGAAGACGGAAGAGCAGAGAAAGTGGTTACATGCATTACAGACAAAAAAAGCGACGTTTCTTAGTCGTTCACAAGAGATAGATGAAGAGGCGAAATTCCCTCATGAGAATATTCGTGAATTAGTGGAATTAGGTTATACAAAAGTGACATTACCTAAAAAATATGGCGGTGAGGGGCTTGGTGTGTATGACATGGTTCTTTTCCAAGAAACTCTTGCTTCCTACGATAGTGCCACTGCCTTAAGTATCGGCTGGCATGTTGGTGGATTAGGTGAAATCTATGAAAAGCAATTATGGACAGAGAAACAACTTGCCTCTTTTGCAAATGATGTACAAAAAGGGGCACTTGTGAACCGGTCTGTGAGCGAAGCACAAACAGGTAGCCCGACAAGAGGTGGCAGACCCGGAACAACTGCTGTGCGCCAAAAAGGTGCGTGGGTTATGAATGGCCGTAAAAATTTTACAACCATGTCGCCTGCTTTAACCTATTTTCTCACTTCTGCCTGGATAGAGGAGAAACAAACGATTGGCTTTTTCTTAATTCATAAAGATACGCCAGGATTATCTATTGACGAAACATGGGACGTCGTGGCTATGAGAGGAACAGGAAGTCATGATCTCGTATTAGATCAAGTAGTCATTCCTGAAGAGGCACTCGTTGAAACAATTGCTGACAGGGGAAAATCTTTAAATGGATGGGTATTACATATCCCCGCCTGCTATCTCGGAATTGCTCAAGCAGCTAGAGATTATGCCGTACAATTTGCCTTAGAGCATAAACCAAATAGTATAAAGGGGTCTATTAGTGAATTACCGAATGTACAAACACTTCTCGGTGAAATCGATGCCGCTTTGCTTGCTGCAAGACACCTACTCTATCACGTGGCCGAAGTATACGATGATATAGATAGAAGAAAATATATTGAAAACGAACTATCTGTTGCTAAATACC
This sequence comes from Cytobacillus kochii, assembly GCF_020171845.1. Classification (GTDB taxonomy): domain Bacteria; phylum Bacillota; class Bacilli; order Bacillales; family Cytobacillaceae; genus Cytobacillus; species Cytobacillus kochii. The sequence continues at coordinate 252,123 of NZ_JAIVAM010000007.1, forward strand.
AAGTCACACATGCAGCACTTACCGTTGTCGATAAAGCGATGCGTGTCGCAGGAGCAAAAAGCTTACAACGTAATAATCCACTTCAAAGATATTACCGAGACGTCCGTGCTGGTCTTCATAATCCGCCAATGGACAATATCACCATTCAAAAACTTGCCGAATCAGCGATTGCTGTCTATAAATAAGGGCAAGCTAGAATCAGACACGAGGGAATTCCAAAATTAAAATTCTCCGTGTCTTTTTTTGTGGCGATAAGTAGCGTTTGGAGGTGATTGGGGAGGTTCAAACTGATAGGATAACATTTGTAGTAGGGGAATGGGGGATTTCGACTCAGCGCATTTTTGTCACTTGTTATGTTTGTCATCACGAATTTGGCAATCTATCTTACCACTTGCTTTTTCTCATGACTATTTTAGGTCCGTCACCACATCTTTTTGCTTTTTCATTTGGGATGTGTTCGGATTTCGTTTTTGACAACACAACTACTTGCTTTTCATCCGTGTTATGTTCGTATTCCCATTTTGGCAACTCACCTACCTCCTTTTCATACGAGTTGTGTTCGTATTCCTAAATTGACAACTCATCTACCTGCTTTTCGTCCGTGTTATGTTCGTATTCCTATTTTGGCAACTCACCTACCTCCTTTTCGTCCGAGTCATGTTCGTATTCCCATTTTGACAACTCACCTACCTCCTTTTCGTCCGAGTTATGTTCGTATTCCCATTTTGACAACTCACCTACCCCCTTTTCATCCGAGTTATGTTCGTATTCCCATTTTGACAACTCACCTACCTCCTTTTCATCCGAGTTATGTTCGTATTCCCATTTTGGCAACTCACCTACCTCCTTTTCATACGAGTTGTGTTCGTATTCCCATTTTGACAACTCATCTACCTGCTTTTCATCCGAGTTATGTTCGTATTCCCATTTTGACAACTCGTCTACTTGCTTTTCATCCGAGTTATGTTCGTATTCCCATTTTGACAACTCGTCTACTTGCTTTTCATCCGAGTTATGTTCGTATTCCCATTTTGGCAACTCACCTACCTCCTTCTCGTCCGAGTTATGTTCGTATTCCCATTTTGACAACTCATCTCACTGCTTTCCATCCTAGTTGTGTTCGTTTCTCCAATATGACAACCCATCGTTCTGCTTTTCATCCTAGCTGTGTTCGTATTGAAACTTTCACATTTCCCAACACTTCTTTTTATCTTTTTTTCCCTAATTACCTCCACTATCCCTATTTTCCTTCAATCCAGTGGTCTCATCTCACTTAGCCTCACACCATTGTGTCTATATTTGAATAGAAACAGAGATAATAAGCTTAATATTGTGGTCCCGATTAAGAAGGGCAAATAAGTGTTCCATTCAGTTATCACCCCTGCTAAGAAAGTAGCGAGCATTCCGGTAAGACTTGTCAGAACATGTACTACGCTTCTGACGCGAGCGATTAAATGATCGGGTGTAATTCCTTGTTGGACAGAGATTTGGACAACAAATCCCATTGATAGCGCACCATCAAATAGAACCATCCCCAAACACATCAAATAAAAATGACTAGTGGTCAAAAGTATAATCCCAACCCCTGAGACAGCCATGAGGATACCTAGGAAAGGTAGCCAATTCATTTGCTTAAACCGCGGCATGAGAAAAACACCTAGCAGATTACCAATACCGGCGCATGACAGTAACAGTCCAATTTGTGTTTCTGAAAAAGATAGCGTTAAATCTGCATGCATGATGACACTGAGGATGATAAAGGTGGTACTAAAAGAGAGGGATATCGCTGTTAAAGTAATTAACATTTGTGGCGTATTAATAAAAAGTTGGCCCATTCCTGCTTTCGATTCTTCGATAAAAGTCCTTACACTTTTTATTAAAGTTTGTTGTTTTTTCACCGTTGGTTGATGATTGTATTTTATGAAAATAAGCAGAAGCATGGCTGCGAGATAGAGCGTGCCACAAATGATGAGGGTAGTCGAGCCACCATATGTTGCAAGGAGATAGCCACCTAAGGCTGGGCCAATGAATGTAACAATGGCATCCGCTGCCTCAAGTAAATTATTCGCACTTAAAAGCCTTTCTCTCGAAACAATGCGGGGAATCATTGCTTGTTGGGCAATTTGAATAACAAGACCAGCAAAACCGAGTAAAAATATAATGATAGTGATCAACCATAGGTCCCCTATACCTCTAGCGAAAATATAAGAAAGAAAAAATAACAAACAGCCGTATACGAAATTGGCAACCCAAGCTACAGTCACCACATTGATTCTTTCAATAAACGTTCCTACTGGAATGGCAAAGAGAATCGATGCCGCCTTTTGCACCATTAATACAGCCGTCGTTATAATAGGAGACCCAGAAATACCGAGAACAATGAGGGGAAGGATAAGTTCATAAAAACGATCACTTAAAAGACGCGATAAGTAATGACTCCACACTTTAATAAATTCTTCGTTTATCATCGACCCACCCTCATTCCCCTTCTATATCGTTTTCGTATATTTTACCCATGCCAATACATTCAATAGAATTGTCACGACTAAAAGCACACTTGAAGCAAAGACAGCTGAACTGGTTATATCCATCAAGGCACTAAAATCTCCTATTTCTACAAGAAATTTTTGCACCATTAATTGGAATAAAATAGCCGTACTACAACAGATGAAACTTAAAAATGAATACGTCGTCCACCGTTTGGTATTTTCTTGTTCTCGACTAAGATTCAGCAACGGTAAGATCCAAGCAACCATGCCTAAAACCAGACTCCCTATATTTAACCAACCCATAATAACCACCTTTTTCTTACCATTTATTCTCCACCCTCTCAGCAAAACCAAGAAAGTCTTTCAGTACAATGGTTGTTCCATCATCCAATACCGCTTTACCAGTGAAATGACCAAATACTTGATGCTGATCACTAGAAATAACTATGACCGAGGTGTGGTCTTTACGATCTAAAATGGGGATGAAGTCCATTTCGAATCTTCCATCGCTTGAAGTGAATCGCCAAGGTGAGAGATAGTCAAGGATCCCATTATTTTGTGGGATATGGAAAGTAACTTCGTCCAGTTTATGGGCCACTCCATCATAGAAGAGCATATTTTCACTGGCAAGTGAAGTATCGCCAAAACCATAGCCGATATTAAAGCCGAATGTTTTCCCCTCGACAACACCAGATGCTGATCCCCAATACCACGTATTTTTATATATCCATACACCCCTGCCCCAGTCTAATGTAGCAAAGCTGTTCTTTTCCTGAAATTGATATTCTGTTTGCCCATAGTGGACACTGCCCTTTGCACGCATCCCGTTGATTTTTTGATTATAGTAAAACGCTTGTCGATCTTCCTTAAATGGAATAGCCATTACAATAGAATCTTTAGCCTCATTAACTAAATCAATGTCACAGGCAAAGTCAGTTTTACCATCGAAATTTTTCATATGACAACATAATTTCCTACCATTCTTTATATGCGAAAAAGACAGCTTAATTCGCTTATCTTGGTAAACAATATCGCCTTCCTTTGAAGTCGACGGTAATTTCAACTTCCCAAATGTAAGAGGCTTCATCATACTTGTCGTTCGATAAGAAGCACGCTTAAAATCAAGAAAAGACACACTCAATAAAGCCATGTAGGAATTGTCGGCAATGGTCAGAGCGACACCAAAATCATCATTACAAACTAAATAATAATCCCATTCCTTTATTCTCCACGCTTGAGCCTTGATGGCCTTTCGATCATATGTAAGCAGGAGCTGTTTTGCATACCCTGCTTGAACAAGTTCTCCTTTATCATTTAAAAGATGACCCGCTTCCGTCATTTCTCTCTGCACAACGTAACCTCCCTAAGTGAATTCATATTGGTCCGGTTGAAGATGAGACATATCTGCTTCCAATAGGATATTTTTCTGACCATTTACAATGTCAATTACTGAAAGACAAGTATCATGAATGTACGGGGCATCCCAAAGATTTTCCATAGGTATTTGTTTTAAGTAGGCAAGAAGCGTTTTAATTACGACCGTATGTGTTACAAGCAAAACATTTCCATTCTTATGGTTTGCCATCACTCTTTTTAGCACTTTTACTGCTCGATCCTGTACTTGCTGAAAACTTTCTCGTTCTGTTGGATGATAGAGATGAGGCGCACGCCAAAAGGCATGGAACTCATCTGCGTATTGTTTTTCTACATCTGATTGTTGCTGCCCCTCCCAACTTCCCATATAAATCTCTTGTAAATCCTCATCAGTAAAAATCTTAATTGGGCGATTGCCTTTAATCAGGCTCGCCGTCATCATCGTTCTTCCACTTGGACTGGCATAAATCGCATCAAACGGGACTTTGCTTAAATGTTCTCCTAATAATTTGGCGTTCTCCCTCCCAATTGTTGTTAGGTCAGAATCTAATCTTCCCTGTAGCCTTCTTTCTCTATTCCATTCTGTCTGACCATGTCTTGTCATGTATATTTTCACCATTCACCCTTCTTTCTGTCTAAAATCGGAAACTTATCTGTTGAAAGGAATGTATGCCTGTCCCAAATTGATCCAATTGATGACTCTTTAAATACTGAACTGCATCATATGCTTCCTGCAAAACAGTCGGTGCTAATCCTAATGTATGATGTGATCCGAACACTTTTGCAACATTGGGAATCAGCGCTATTTTTTCAATTGATCGTACGAGATCAGAGGGACTCGTCGAAGGATAAAAAGCGAATATAGGCTCGGTATCATACAATAAATCACCTGTAAATAGGTAGTTATATGTTTCATCAAAAATAGTAATATGCCCCGGTGAGTGTCCTGGCGTATGATAGATCTTAAGTTTTCGATTCCCTAATTGCAGCACATCACCATCCGCTAGTAAAGCGGTCGGCTCTCCTGTAAAAGGCTGATACGTTTCAGGATTAAATGTTTTTGGGGTGGGGATTGTAATATCTCTTTGTATATCAGTGCGGATTTGTTGGAGCGTAAGACCACTAATACCATTAATTAACCAGTCTTTATCTAGCTCATGAACGTAAATCGTATCGTACAATCCATGTCCACCAATATGATCGACATGAACATGCGTTGTTATGACCTCAATAGGTAAGGAAGTTAATTGATCGGTTATACGTTTAATGTTATCTATTCCAAGTCCTGTATCAATGAGTACCGCTTTTTCTTCACCAATGAGTAAAAACGAATGTACTTTTTCCCAGTGGCCATATTCACTAATCGCATACGTTTTACTATCAATTAATTGCACAGTAAACCAAGAATCTTTAATTAACACAAGCTTCACCTGCATTTCAAATTTTGGAATGGAAGAGTTTTTGAGGTACTTAATGTATAATGGTTGGTCTATTCTTAAGTATAGCAATTTTTGGTAGATGTGAATAGATAACGATATCTAAATAAGAGTTATCAACATTTGTATTAAATAGCTTCTATTAAATGGATCGTTTTGGAAGAAATAGAGCCATTTTTCAGTTCTTTTATCTTCTGAACTTAATAGAATTTATATATCTTTTTTTTACAAAGGTATGAATAACATCTATGAAAAAAGGAGACAGCTTCGTTCAGGGAGGGAATTTTTTAATCATTATAGAAATCTGAAAGAAATAATATTTGTTAGGTGTGATTAATAATGGAAATTAGGAAAGCCACATTGAATGATATCGAAGGGATAACTCAATTGATGGGGCATCTTGGGTATCCTACCACAATTAATAAAATGAAAATAAGACTAAATGATATATATTCAAATCCAGATTATCATACTTTAATAGCATCATCTAATGGCAAAATAGTTGGAATGATTGGTCTTGTTAAGGGTTATTACTATGAACTGGATGGATTTTATATCCGCATTGTTGTCCTTGTCGTAGATAAAAATTATCGGAATAAGGGAATAGGCAAACAACTATTAGAAAAAGCGGAAAGTTGGGCAAAGAATATTGGAGCAACTGGAATAGGGCTGAACAGCGGGGATAGACCAGAGAGAATTAGCGCTCATAATTTTTATAAAAAGAATGGTTATGTAGAAAGAAGTATTGGATTTGCAAAAAAAATGAGCTAAAAGTAGACAAGGATGCTAACGATTTTTAATATATTATTCTTCCACAATCTCAAGAGATTATAAGATTATCATACTACTCACTTAAGCTTGACCAATAAGCACTATTCCATTTAATTTATAAATTTTAAGCCTTATTACATTTGAAATATAATAAGGCTCTTCATTATTGAAATGAAATTCATCATAATTATCACTCCACACCTATAACCGCTCTCGACTCCAAGTTGTTCCTGTTTTGATTATCTTAGCTGGAGAGCCTGCAATGGTTGTATGTGCTTCGGAGAAAGGTTTAGTAACAACTGATCTTGCTCCGATGATCGTATCGTCCGGAATCACCGCGCCTTTGGAGATCAAGCAACTAGCAGCAACCCAAACATGATTACCAATGACCACATCCTTTGCACCGTTCAATCTTTCATTTGTTTCAAGGTCAAGAACGGAATGAGCATCTGTTGTTCTCACGGCTATATCATAAGAAAACATACAGTCCGCTCCAATGGTAATATTCTTTCCTTCTTGTGATAATAGATAGACATTCTTAAAGGTTGTTCGGTCACCCACTTTAATTGATTGTTTTTTGCCTTTTAATAATATATGACCAATCAAGTCGGTATTTTCCCCTATCATAATTTCATTATTTGAACCTCGTATGTGAATTAATATATTGGATAGTTTTGTCCCTTTTCCAATATGGATTTTATTATTTGAACCAGTGATTTTTAATTCAGCATTTTTAAAAATAAACGATTCTTCATCGTATATTAGTTGATTGTTTTTTCCAAATACTTTCGTCGTTAGTCCTTTAATTTCTTCTTGAAGTATCATGAAAATGGACCTCCTTACAATTATTGCTCGTATTATAACATCACTGAGTTATTGTAAAGGAGGAATTTACAGAAACTGAAAACAACTGTTACATATGATTTAATTGTCATCTTATTTTTGCATTTACATCGTACCCGATATATAATGTATCGTGTACGATTTAAATAAGGAGGTGGCCAAAGTAAAAGCACAGACCTTAGAGAGTCAATTATGTTTTGCTATTTATAAAGCAACAAATCAATATACTAAGTTATACCGGAAAGCACTGGAACCGTTTGACCTCACTTACCCTCAATATATTGTCTTACTCGCTCTGTGGGAAAATGATCATATGATTATTAAACAATTAAGTGAAAAGTTATCGTTAGGGATTGGTACCTTAAACCCCATTATTTCTAAACTAGTAAAAAAAGATTATATAACGAAAACACCCTCACCAATGGACAAAAGATCTGTAGTCATTTCATTGACCACAAAAGGAAGAAACTCCGAAAGTACGATATCAGAAATGATTTCAACTAAGGCTACAAAATGGGATTCATTTGCTATATTTGATGACCAATTCAAATTAAAATTACAAGAATTGAATACACTGTTATCTCAATTAAATGACGGGGAGGAGAAAAAATGAATTTATATGATATAAACGTAAAACTCGAAAACGGTACCAATTATCAATTGGAGCAATATGAAGGCAAGGTATTACTAATTGTCAATACCGCAACAAAATGTGGTTTGGCCCCACAATTTGCAGAACTTGAGAACCTATATCAAAAATATAAAGATGCGGGACTGGTTATATTAGGATTTCCTTCGGATCAATTTAAACAAGAACTCGACTCTGCTGAGGAAGCGAGTGAAGCTTGTCGGATGACCTATGGTGTTTCATTTCCTATGCATGAAATCATTAAAGTGAATGGAAAAGAAGCACACCCTTTATTCAATTATTTAACGACAGAAGCAAAAGGTTTTCTGAGCAAAAGCATTAAATGGAACTTTACTAAGTTTCTCATTGATCAAAATGGAAATGTGGTAGAGCGCTTCGGTCCTACAGACAAACCAAGTGATTTTGAGGAAAAAATAAAACAACTACTATCAAATTAAGACATATGTCACTTCGCCTTCCCCCTGGTAGATAACTATGATTATTACCGTTCACTTTAGGGTATTACAATTAATACCATCATTTTATTTATCAAGGGGAGGCTCATTCATGAATCAGTCAAAGAAACTAGGTATTGTCTACCTTATTACTTTCGCTATAATGATTTTCTTAAATTATTGGTCCGCTACAAATGTTGGCAATGTTGCTGATGCTAACCAACCTTTATTACAACCTGCTGGTTTTGCATTTTCCATTTGGGGGTTCATTTATTTCCTTTTATTTATTTGGATTATCAGAGCTTTTTTCGTGAAAGGTGATGCTGTTTATGTAAAAACTAGCTACCTACCAGCTCTTAACTTTTTATTAAATGGCTGTTGGATTCTAGCTTTTACTGCTCAAGCACTACTTACATCAGTAATCATCATTTTTGCTTTACTTGTCACCTTAATTCTGATCTATGGCAGAATAAACGATACCACTCATACTTTCTTTGAAAAACTACCATTTTCCATTTATATTGGTTGGGTTTCTGTAGCAAGTATTTTAAATGTATTTGTTTGGTTTGTAGGGATGGAACAGACTGTTTTTCTCGGATTGAATGAAGTGACTTGGACCTTTATTATGTTAGCAGTTGCTACAATATTAGCGATTGTTTTCTCTATTCGATTTAAAGACTTTATTTATACACTTGTTTTCATCTGGGCATACATTGGTATATATGCAGAAACACCTAATGATGCTGTGAAAACCTTTGTGATGATCCTCATCCTTTTATTAATCGTTATTTTTATCTATACGCTCTACAAATTTTTCAAAAAGTAAATACAACTTAAGAGGCAAATTATGAAGAAAATAATCAAATCAAAAGTATTCCTTATCCTATCAGCTCTAGTAGTTACAGCAATCGGTGGATTTTTCATCTGGACTCAGCTCACTTATCATTCAGTGAATGAGCCAACGATCCCCGTAGACAACCAAATAAGCGCTGAAGATGATTGGCTCTTATACGGTGACCCTAATAGTCAAATAGGTCTGATTCTTTATCCGGGTGCAAAAGTAGAACCCGAAGCTTATGCTTATATTGGTCAAGAATTAGCTAAAGAAAATCTATTTATCGCTATACCACATGTAACACTAAACATCGCCATACTTGATGTTTCTAAAGCTAACGAAATCATTAGTACGTATAAAGATGTAGATTGGTTTGTTGGAGGCCATTCAATGGGTGGTGCAGCAGCAGCCATGTACGCCGATAAAAACATAGATCAAGTACATGGTTTAATACTACTGGGTGCCTATGCCTCTGATAATGATACACTGACAAATTCGCAATTACCTGTCTTATCCATAAGTGGCTCAAATGATGGACTAAGTACGCCCGCTAAAGTTGACGAGAAGAAGGTTTTTCTTCCAGATGAAGCAGACTTCGTAGAAATCGAAGGAGGAAACCATGCCTATTTTGGTGTATACGGAGAACAATCTGGTGACAACCCAGCCGACATTTCTATTAAGAAACAACAAGAAACGATCATCGATACCATTATTCACTGGATAAAAGAACAAAAACAATAATTAAGAAGGGCTATCTCCTATAGATAGCCCTCCTGTTATTCTCCTCTAATTCCTTCTACTTCAATCTCTGTAATATGATAAGATGAATGAAATGCCAGAGGTAACCAGTCTTCAACTAAATGAATTTTCTTCATGCCCGGAGTTGGCATAAGCAGTTGAATTTTTGATAATAGTTTTGTTTCATCCATTTCATAGGAGACAATATAAAATTGATCAAACGTTTGTTTAAGAGAATCGAATCCACCGAAGCTTAATTGTTCAAAATTCTGAGAAGTGACGTCTTCTAACATTAACTGTTCTCCTACTTCATTCATTTGTTCTAATTGCTGCCAATCAATATGACGATTAATCTTGGAGAGTTCAACTAAATAGTGCTCCTCTTTTCGACTCGGTGATGATTGTGGTGAAGGTCCTCCACTTTTAATGATAAATAAAGAGTTTGTTGCCTTATTTTCGAATTTAAGATAACCCCATGCATAACCGGCTTTAGAAAATTCAAATTGAATCCCGAGTTTGCGGCATTCTTGTGCTACGGCATCTTCAATATGATTGCCTTTTACCCATGCATAACCTGTACTAATAAGCATTTCACGTTTCTTCTGTTCACGCTCATGAATGTAATGTCTATATCCTTTTAATATCCCATCAACAATCGCCTGACTTAATTCAGGTGAAAATTTATAATTCATCAAGTGATTATATCCTCCTAAGTTTTCTTTTTCACATATTCAACCTTTTTTGGAAAGGAAGATCATTGCTTGTTTTGGAAAAAAACCATTCTTATTACCATGCCCTTTTGTCTATTAATTCTTTTTCGTTCTCCCATACCATACGCAATAGGAGCTTCTTTATTCTTTTCTATATTCTATTATTTATGGTCTTCTAGTAAAGAGAAATGATAAAAGCATTCGCCTAATGAAGAAACGAATGCTATCTTTCTTTAGCCATTTTGGATAGAAACCGAAGTTTCTTCTCTCTTTATTTTCCAGTTGAACGATAAAACTTTTTCTATCTCGTTTAATTGACTCTCACTTACTTTTACATTAGTTACTCCGTTTTCTACAAGCGTGTAATCTTGGTCTTTCTCTAATCCGAACTTCATACTTAACATGCGTTGCAAGCCAGGGAAGGTAAGGAATTTGATGCGGTAACCATTGTTAATCATTGAAACAAAGTTTGCCTCATCTTTTTGAGCCAGATGAGCTAATTGTTCAAAATCGAACTGCTCGTTATACTTCCTCCACTCTGTCACTTCGTTTGACAAAGATTTTCTTATAATTTCTTCATCCGTTACACCTTGATTACGTAAAAGCTCAATCATATATGCTTCCATTAAACTTAATTGTTGTTTCAACATTCATCAGCTCCGAGGTTTTCTTTCATTTTACCACGGGATCGGCTGATTGAAGTACTCATTCATTACTTGAAACCAAATATAGTAACCAATATTATTCGGATGCACCCCATCTGCCAATGTGTCTTGTAAATCAATGGAACTGTCCGCCATTCTTTTTGCCATCGGTCGATAAATATCTATATATGGCCACTCGTTTTCTTTAATATACTGTTCTGTTGCTTTTAAATAGTCTTGATAAGAATGATTGCGCTTATTATCAATTTTTCCGTTATAAAGAACAGTTGTCGGATTGGGAGAAAGAAAAAGAATTTTCGTATCAGGAGTGGCCTTTTTAATTTTATCAACGGTTTTTTCAATCGCTTGCTCCGTTTCTTTTATGCTTTGATGATATTGATAACTATTAACGACACCTGTTTCAATCATTACCAAATCAGGCTCTGATTTTACCAACTTTTCAACCGTTCCATCCTTAAGTAGCATATTTAAGGTGTAACCGCTTTTAGCAAAATTATGAAATGACAGCTTTTTTTTATGTGGCAAATGGCGTTCTCGCACTTCCTTTTCTAATAAACGAAACCAAGAAAACATCGGATGAGATGCTCCTTTTCCACGAGCAACACTACTGCCAATAACGGCTACTTTTGCACCGTTCTTACTGTAGCTTTCAGAGACAATATAATCATAAATTGTTGTCTGCTCGCTAAATGAATGGATTGTTTTAGCCGATACAGCAGAGCCAGAAAACAATAAAATACTTGTAAACACTAAGAGCATCGTTTTTTTCATTTTAGTCGCTTCCTTTCATACTCTCTGCTTACCCTTTTCACTGGCACTTAATCTAGGTCATTTTGACTTCTCTCACCCATGGGAATCTGATAAAATAAGGAAGCACAGTTTTTCTTGAAAGGAGGAAACTAGATGGTCTCTTCTAAGGATGTTGCCAAACATGCTGGCGTTTCTCAAACGACCGTATCACGTGTACTTAATACTCCAAACCTAGTCAAAAAACCAACAGTAGATAAAGTGATGGCTGCGATTGAAGAACTTCATTACATTCCGAATGCCCATGCGCGTTCTCTTGTACAAAATAAAACAAACACGATTGCGTTACTTTCTGGACCCCTTCATAATCCTTTTTTTGTCGATACAACAGCAGCAATTGTTAATTACGCTAATAGCAAAGGTTATCGTGTGCATGTTCAATTTGTGAATGATGAGAAATTAAATGAGGCATATACTTCAGTAGTTGAAAATAAGGTAGATGGGGTCGTGATGTCCTGTATCTTACTTGATGATCCTATTTTCGAGAAGTTTGAGAAAATGGATATACCATTTATTACATATAATCGAAAACATATTAATAATAAACATTTCGTTGAAATCGATAATTTTCAGGCTGGCATACTTTCAGCTCGTCATATGCTAGAGTTAGGTCATAAACAAATTGCTTGGATTGGAGGTCCCTCTACCGTTAGTACATTTAAAAATAGATACGATGGCTTCGTGGAAGGGATGAACACTCAAGACCTTGCATCGCAATACGTGATTCAAACGAATACATCAAAACAAGCGGTAAAAGAAGCATTTGAAAAACTGATGCAATTACCAACTCCACCTACAGCTATTTGTGCTGCCACAGATGCAATCGCTCTACAAACCATCGATGAAGCAACAAAAGCCGGTTATCGTGTCCCAGCCGATATTAGCGTAGTGGGAATCGATAATGTTGACTTAAGTAAACACGGTAGTATCGAGTTAACAACCGTCGGAAGTATCTCTGAGCAAAATTTAGGTTTTCTAGCCATTAATGAACTGATTGAAATGATTGAAAATAAAAAAAACAGTTGCGTGAAAATCACTGAATCTGTTAAAGTATTTAATAGGAAAACAACAAAGGCATATCAATAGTTTTTATTTATGCAAAAATGAATACGTAACCATTTTGAAAGCATAATCCCTTACCCTCTTCCATATGAGCTTGAACGACTCATGTGGAATCGCTTTACAAAAAAATGGTTACGTATTCATAATTTAATATTCTAACTTGTAAGGGTTTACAATTAAGGAGGAGAGAAACCGTCATGAAATGGAAAAACAGAAAATACGGCGAAGAATCACCGTATATCCCAGCAGGACCTTTTAAGGTTCGCTTACCTTTTATCCATTACCGTTTTGAATGGCCCGATTATGTGCAAGGACTATTAATGTGTGCTGTTGATTTATCAGCCATCCCGCTTTTAATGGAATTACTCGGTATGCCTTTTGAAGTAGCACTCGCTATTGTTGTTTTAAATGGACTTTTTTACTTATTACATCATTTACTAGGTGATCCGGCTGTACCTGGTTGGATAACACCAGCCATTCCTTTAATCATGCTGTACTGTCAGCAATTCCCTGAAGGACCTGAACGTGTTCACTCACTGATCGCCTTCCAATTAACACTCGGTATTCTATCATTATTACTCGGTGCTACTGGATTGGCATCAAAGGTTGTTCGCTTTATTCCGCCCGCATTAAAAGCTGGTGTTATCCTAGGAGCTGGTTTAGCAGCTGTCATCTCTGTTTTCCAAGTTGGTGGCCGTTTTGAATTGTTCCCTTGGACCATCTCGATTGCTATTGGAATTGGGTTTTATCTTTTATTTTCAAAACATTTTATTCACTTCCAAAATAAGAATGTCTTTTGGAAAACGGTCGCTAAATTAGGGATATTCCCAGTAATATTATTAGCTGTTTTTATCGCTCCAATCTTTAGTGAAGCTAAATTACCTGCAATAGAATGGGGCTTTTCTTCCCCAGACTTTATTACTCTATGGAATGAATACACAGTATTTGGTATTGGTTTACCGCCTTTAATGATGTTTATTACCGCGATTCCTACAGTTTTGGCTGCATATATTGTGTTGTTTGGTGATGTATTACAAGTAAAAGCATTAGTAGAGGATGGACAATCTAAACGTCCAGATGAAAAGGTTGAATATAATCCAAACCGTTCTCACTGGATATTTGGTATTCGAAACGGGGCAATGAGTATCATTGGACCTGATGTCACAATGGCCGGACCAGCTTGGAGTGCGATGCAAGTTGTTATGGTTGAACGCTTTAAAAAAGGCAGAAAAGCAATGGACTCATTATACGGTGGCGTAGGCTCTTTCCGTTGGGGAACAAATACTGGATTATGGCTACTGCCAATCGTAAGTTTCGTTGAGCCTATACTAGGTGTTGCGATGGCATTAACTCTTCTTATTCAAGGATATGTAAGTGTGAAAGTTGGTATTTTAGAAGCACGAAGTCAAAAAGATCTTGGTGTAGCTGGGATTGTCGCAGCTGTTCTATGTATTAAAGGCGCTGCTTGGGCGTTTGCGGTAGGTATTATTCTTTGTCTATTATTATACGGAAAAGATTTCTTTAAAGGAGAAATCGACAAAACGTTTAATAAAGATAGTGAAGATCTCAAAAATCAAGAAAAGCAGGTGAGTTAATTATGAAGAAACAATTATATATCAATGGTGAATGGAGAGACTCAGCAAACTATGCTGACCTCCTCTCTCCCTATACAAATAAAGTGATTGCGCAAATTCCACAAGCTTCAAAGGAGGAAGTGGAAGAAACCATTGAGATGGCGCATCAAAAAAGAAAAGAGATGGCTCGTTTGACTGCCTACGAGCGTGCAGAAATATTAGAAGAGCTTGTTCTATTATTTAAGGAAAATCGACAAAAAGCTGCTGAAATCATTTCTTTAGAATCAGCGAAACCATTGAAATTCTCACTAGGTGAAATTGACCGTACGATTGAGACATATAAATTCGCAGCTGAGGAAGCAAAACGCTTAACAGGAGAAATGATTCCGATGGACGCAGCCAAAAACGGAGCTAATCGGTTCGGCTATACAATCGAGGAACCGATTGGCGTAATTGGTGCCATTACACCATTTAATTTTCCACAAAATTTAGTAGCACATAAAGTGGGACCAGCGATTGCCTCTGGAAACCCGATTGTATTAAAACCAGCATCGCAAACACCATTATCTGCTCTATTTCTTGCTGAACTCCTTGACCAAACTTCTTTACCCAAGGGTGCATTTAACGTAGTTACTGGCAGTGGTCGTATTGTCGGAGATGCCCTTGTCGAGAATCCGCTTGTGAAAATGATTACTTTCACTGGTAGCCCAGCCGTTGGTATTGGTATTCGCAATAAAGCAGGACTAAAGAAAGTTGCACTAGAACTCGGCTCTAATGCAGGACTGATTATTGATAGAAACGTAGACTTAGAAGAAATCGTAGCTAAATGTGTAACAGGTGCCTTTTCTAACCAAGGGCAAGTCTGTATTTCTCTGCAACGTACGTACGTACTAGAAGAGATTTTCCCTGCGTTCATTGAAAAGTTTGCCGAAGCTACTCAGGCATTAACAATCGGTGATCCCATGCATGCAACAACTGACCTATCAGCGATGATTCATCCAGCTGAACAGGAGCGCGCATTGAGTTGGGTTGATGAAGCAGTCTCCTTAGGAGCAGAGATTATTACAGGCGGAAAAATTGAAAATGGCGTATTTTTACCAACCATCTTAACGAATGTCGATGCGACTGCAAAGGTTTCTTGCCAAGAAGTGTTTGCCCCTATTGTTATTGTTAACCGTATCTCTTCAATTGAAGATGGTATTATTGCAATCAATGATTCTGACTATGGTTTGCAGGCTGGGATTTTCACTAATGATATTCAAACTGCCTTCCATGCTTCTAAAGCACTTGAAGTGGGCGGCGTGATGATTAATGATATTCCAACCTATCGTGTAGACCAAATGCCATATGGCGGAGTGAAAGAAAGCGGTACGGGCAAAGAAGGTTTGAAATACGCGATTCACGAAATGACAGAAACAAAATTAATTGTTTGGAACCAAAATTAATTAGAGGAGTGACCATCATGTCTGAAAAAATCACCTTTACCCCTATAAGCTACACGGGCTGGGATGCCCTTTCCCACCTCGTTGAAGAAGTAGAAAAGTTTAACGTCAAAAAAATCCTTGTGATTACTGACCCTTTTTTAAAAGAAATTGGCTTAACGGATAAAGTGACACACCCACTTAATGAGGCAGGATATATCACTGATGTTTACACTGATGTTGTTCCTGAACCACCACTTGCTGTTGGGGAAAAACTGGTCTCCTATACGCGCGAACACGCTTTTGATATGGTCATCGGCATCGGTGGCGGAAGTGCACTTGACTTAACAAAATTAGCTGGCGTTATCGCTGTTCATGAAGGTGATGTAGCTGATTATTTAAATCTAACCGGCACAAAATCGATTACAAAAAAAGGATTACCGAGCATCTTAATTCCAACTACATCTGGAACAGGATCAGAAGTAACAAATATCTCCGTCCTTTCATTGGAAACAACAAAAGATGTCGTCACGCATGATTATTTACTTGCAGATGTAGCTATTGTTGACCCAGCACTCACAATGTCTCTTCCTGCAAAGGTAACAGCTGCTACTGGTATCGATGCCCTTACACATGCGATTGAAGCATATGTGTCTAAAAATGCGAGCCCAGTCACGGACGCTTTAGCACTCCAGGCCATTCGCCTAATCAGTCAATCCATCCGCACAGCTGTTCATCATGGCGACAATAAACAAGCACGCATTGACTTGAGCTATGGGAGTTATTTAGCTGGTATTGCCTTCTTTAACGCAGGTGTAGCTGGGGTTCATGCACTTGCTTATCCACTAGGCGGTCAATTCCATATTGCCCATGGTGATTCAAACGCTGTTCTTCTGCCATATGTGATGGGCTATATTCGTTCAGCATGTGAAAAAAGGATGAAGGATATTCTCGATACAATGGGCTTTAGCTCTACCCATCTTTCACAAGAAGAAGCTTCCCACCGCTGTGTAGAAGAATTAAAACGCTTAGTCGAAGATGTTGGCATCCCGTCTTCTTTAAAAGGGTTTAACATTGGCCATGATGCACTTGATTCTTTAACAGAAGATGCGACAAAACAAACTCGTTTACTCGCTCGAAGTCCAATGGAATTGTGTAAAGAAGATATTTATACAATTTATGAAGCCGCCTTTGAGGGTAAAGTAGTTGATCAAAGGCTAGTAAAAGCATGATGATAAAAAAGGGGTGCAATTCATTACTTGCATCCCTTTTTTATTAGATAAGAAAGTATAAAATTTTTCAATGAGTTTTCATGTCTAGCTCCAGGCGCCATCGGCTCGAGGTCATAAGCCAATCCGTCAAAAAGGTTAAAGAACAACCTTTCCGCCGGCTCGTCTTATGCTTGTCGACGATTACGGGCGCCTTGCGCTTTTCTTATTAATCTGTTTTCAATTCATAATTAGCTACTCGATTCTCTTTAAATGTAATGATTAGCCATTCACTATCAATACTAATGATACTCCTTTCATTACCCAAATAATAAACGATGTTATTGTCACTCTTAAAATACGTGTTTTCTGTTGGTGTTCCTAGTTTTTCAATTACTTCGTTATAATGTCTATTTTTTAAATCATACGTATTTAATAAATCGTCTATCATTCCCACTCGTTCGTGTGGATTATTTCTCCAATCCATTTCATTAAATTTGGCATGAACGCCATTAAATACTAGTAGGCTAATCAAAGCGATTGGCCATACCCATGCTAAAGAAAACAACCAAAGTTGTTTGGGCTTCTCCCTCCTATTTGGACGTAAGCGTTTTATCGCAAACCACACGCATAAAAAATACAATACACTTGGTAAAATGACATATAGCATCGTATGAAGATTCATATGAGCATCAGCAACCGAAAACAAAATGAACAGTAGAAGATTAACCATCAAGTACAATATCGTTACGATAACTAGAAGAGGAAAAACAGCTTGAGTGAACTTCATAAATTTGAATAACCTCCTTATATTCATTTGGTATTATTATACATTCATTCAAAATGATATTGGTAGTCATCTAGAGTGATTGTTTTCACACGGTCAGGGGAGGCGACCACGGCATTATGGTGGCTATTAGTTATTCTCCTAGATAAAAGGTAAAGGCAGTGGCTGCTCCTTTGCGGTGCTCTCTAATTACATACCAACTGTCAGTGTCATGCTAGAGATGTACGTATTTGATTATTTCAGTAAGTGCAAAATGAAATAAATGATGTGGGGTTTTATGGGGGTTGCCAACACATCTTAGAAGGTTTTACAT
This sequence comes from Cytobacillus kochii, assembly GCF_020171845.1. Lineage (GTDB taxonomy): Bacteria > Bacillota > Bacilli > Bacillales > Cytobacillaceae > Cytobacillus > Cytobacillus kochii. The sequence continues at coordinate 270,239 of NZ_JAIVAM010000007.1, forward strand.
CTCTTGTATGCGCATTTTCTTTTTGCCAACACATCTTAGCTGGTTTTTCATCTGTTGTGTGTGCATTTTCTTTTTGCCAACACATCATAGCTGGTTTTTCATCTCTTGTGTTCGCATTTTCTTTTTTGCCAACACATCTTAGACGGTTTTTCATCTCTTGTGTGCGCATTTTCTTTTTGCCAACACATCTTGACTGTTTTCTCATCTCTTGTGTGCGCATTTTCTTTTTGCCAACACATCTTAGACGGTTTTTCATTTCTTGTGTGCGCATTTTCCTTTTGCCAACACATCTTGACTGTTTTCTCATCTCTTGTGTGCGCATTTTCCTTTTGCCAACACATCTTAGACGGTTTTTCATTTCTTGTGTGCGCATTTTCTTTTTGCCAACACATCTTAGACGGGTTTTTCATCTCTTGTGTGCGCATTTTCCTTTTGCCAACACACCTTGGCGGGTTTTTCATCTCTTGTGTGCGTATTTTCCTTTTGCCAACACATCTTAGCCGGGTTTTCATCTGTTGTGTGTGCATTTTCTTTTTGACTATACATCTTGGCAGTTACCTCATGAAAGTTTATACTCTTCCATGATTATGTCAGGTGATCCTCGTTTCTATGTTCCCCCATTCCTGGATTTCCTTTAAACAATGATTTCTTCTTTTGTAAATTTTCCACATGACAGGATCCTATCAAAAATAGCTTGATTGCCTTGATCATTCACCTATAAAGTTATTATAAATTTCCGAAAGTGATTGACTTCTACTCTAGGTAATTATACACTGAATGAGAATGATTATCGTTATTAAATTACTACATACGATTGTCACAGTTTAATAGAAGAGAAGGGGAAAAAAATGAAAGCAAAGAAGTCGTTCTTATTACTACTATTACTGGTATCTACCGCCATGTTTGCCTTAATTGGTTGCTCAAATAATGAATCAACTGCTTCTGAAGATGAAAAAGATAAAGAGGTGGAAACAACTACAGATCAACCATCCGAAACAGAATATCCAATTACAATTGAACATGCTTTTGGGGAAACAGTGATTGAAGAAAAACCTGAAAGAGTGGCAACAATTCAATGGGCGAACCATGATGTTGTACTAGCCCTAGGCGTTGAGCCTGTCGGTTTTTCTGCAGCAAACTATGGTGTAGAAGATGGTAGTGGCTTACTTCCATGGACTACGAAGAAACTTGAAGAACTTGATATTAAAGATCCTAATATTTATCAAGATACAGATGGTCTTGATTTTGAAGCGATTGCAGACTCCAATCCAGATGTTATACTTGCTGGTTACTCTGGAATTACACAAGAAGATTACGATTTATTAACACAAATTGCACCAGTTGTCGCATATCCAACTACTCCTTGGACAACAACATGGCGTGAACAAGTGCTTCTTAATGCCAAAGGGATGGGTATGGAGAAAGAAGGAGAACAACTCATTAAAGATACAGAGGATTTAGTTGCGGAAAAAGTTGCAGAGTATCCTGAATTAAAGGGAAAGAAAGTAGTTTGGGCTAACTTCTCAGCAAACGATTTGTCTCAGTTCCACCTCTATACACCTGCTGATCCACGTGTATCTTTCCTTATGGAAATGGGATTAGAAACACCTGAGAGTATTACCAATCTAATCGAAGATGAAAATGCATTCTCTTTATCTTTGAGTGCTGAAAATGCTGATGTACTTAATGATGCTGATATTATCATCGGTTATAATGATGAAAGCACATATGATGCAGTAAAAGCAGACGCTCGTCTTGGCAAAATTAAAGCTATAGAAAGAGGATCGGTTGTCTTTATTGGTAACAACACACCACTTGCAGCTTCCGGGAACCCTAACCCGCTTTCTATCGAATATACAATCGATGAATACTTAGAATTAATCGCAGATGCGGTTGAGAAAGTTGATGAATAATTTAATTGAAAAGCAAGTCCCAAAAAGGCATCTACCAAAGCATCTGATAATTGTGCTCGTCGCATCTATCATTCTACTATGCTTATGTGTTGTTGCCTCTTTGGCATTTGGCGCAAGGTTTGTATCATGGAATGAGTTACTTACCGGTCTATTTCACCCAGAAATAGAATCATTTAGTTCAAGTGTTGTGCAAGAACGTATCCCTCGTACGATTTTTAGTTTATTATGCGGTGCTGCTCTTGGTGTTTCCGGTGCACTCATGCAATCTGTAACAAGAAATCCAATTGCTGACCCTAGTATTCTTGGCGTAAATACAGGGGCAGCGCTTTTTGTCGTCTGTGGGATAGCTTTTTTTCAAATTAGCAGTGCAGCTGAATATATTTGGTTTGCGATTGTTGGAGCTATGCTAACAGCGATTTTTGTATATGGAATTGGTTCAATGGGGAGTTCAGGTGCGACCCCACTTAAGCTCGTCTTAGCTGGGGCAGCAACAAGTGCCGCTCTCTCTTCCCTCGTTAGTGCCATTATGCTATCTCGTACATATGTCATGGATCAATTTAGATTTTGGCAAGTAGGTAGTGTAGGATCTGCTAACTGGAACTTAATCCTCACTTTTTTACCTTTTTTAGTTGTAGGTATTTTGCTTGCGATCATGACTGCTTCTGCTTTGAATGCATTAGCACTCGGTGACGAAGTGGCTACCGGACAAGGTGTCAGAACCGGTATGATTCGTTTAATCGCTGCATTTGCAGGGGTTATTTTATGTGGTGCCGCAACTGCGCTAGCCGGTCCAATTGGCTTTGTCGGTTTATTAGCGATGCACCTGATGAGACTCATTCTAGGTGCTGATCTTAGATTCACCATTCCCATGTCGGCAATATCAGGTGCAGTCATTTTAACAATCGCAGATATCGCTGGTCGTATCATCGGTAGCCCAGGGGAGTTAGAAGCTGGAGTTGTTACAGCCTTTATTGGAGCGCCTTTATTAATATTTTTAGCGATTAGAATGAAGGTGCGTTCACTATGAGACATCCATTATTAACCGTTATTAAACAAGGACGAATAAAAAGAAGACAGCGCTGGTTACTGATTAATAGCATACTCTTTGCTACATCCTTAGCATTATGCTGTGCCATGCTTATGTTTGGTAACTCCTATTATCCGCCACAAGAGATTTGGAGTGCACTAACAGGGAATGCTGCTGGCGGTGCTTCCTTTGCCGTCAATACAATCCGCTTCCCGAGAATGTTAGCTGGTTTTTTTGCTGGTATTGCTTTCGGCATAGCTGGGAATACATTCCAAACGATGCTAAGGAACCCGCTTGCTAACCCCGATATTCTGGGTATTACTGCTGGTTCAAGTGTGGCAGCTTTAATTTGTATTCTTATTTTCCATACAAGTAACACGGTCGTATCTATTGCATCTGTCATTGCCGGATTATTAACGGTTTTCCTTATTTTTATTTTATCTAAAGGAAAATCTTTTTCCATCGGACGATTAATACTAGTCGGTATTGGTATCCAAGCTATGTTGAGTGCAGCCATTTCTTTTCTATTAATGCGAGGGGCGCAAGAAGATATACCTACTGCCTTACGATGGTTAAACGGCAGCTTGAATGGTGCTCAGCTAGATTCAACGATTCCATTAATGATTACTGTCATCCTATGCGCGCCTATTGTTGCCATTTTGGGTAGACAGCTTGGGATTCTTGAATTAGGTGAAGAATCCGCGACATCGCTCGGACTGAATACGAATCAAACAAGAATACTCCTTGTACTAACTTCGGTCGCCATGCTAGCCATTGCCACCGCAACGACCGGACCGATTGCTTTCGTTGCCTTTTTAGCTGGACCGATTGCCAAAAGACTAGTTGGTGTCGGGTATTCTAATGTCATTCCTGCAGGTCTCGTTGGTGTGAATCTTGTTTTAGCAGCTGACTTGATTGGTCAGTTTGCTTTTACAACTAGATATCCTGTTGGTATTATTACTGGATTACTCGGGGCACCATATCTAATTTACTTACTTATCCGTATGAATCGAAAGGGTAGTTTATAATGAAAACAATACACCAATTTGAAACGAAGGAAGTCGTAGCCGGTTATGATCAGAAAACGATTCTCCATGGGTTGGATGTGGAGATTCCAAGCAATAAAATAAATGTCATTATCGGGGCAAATGCTTGTGGAAAATCGACTTTGTTAAAAACGATGGCGAGGCTAATCAAACCACAGTCCGGTCAGGTTATTCTTGATGGGAAATCAATTGATCAAATTCCACCGAAGCAACTCGCTCGGGTACTCGGTATTTTACCACAGTCCCCTATTGTTCCAGAGGGAATTACAGTAACTGATCTCGTAGGTAGAGGGCGTTATCCTCACCAGAAAATGTTCAGTGGTTGGTCTAAGAAGGATTATGAAGCGGTAGCTGAAGCAATGGAAATTATGAATATCGCAGAACTGGCCGATCGTAATATTGACGAACTATCTGGTGGTCAGAGACAACGAGTATGGATCGCCATGGCACTGACACAACAAACAGATATTTTATTTTTAGACGAGCCCACTACGTTTTTGGACATTGCCTATCAAGTAGAAATTTTAGATTTATTAACCGATCTCAATCGTAAATACGGGACAACTATCGTCATGGTTTTGCATGACATTAACTTATCTGCACGTTACGCAGATTACATTTTCGCATTAGAAAAAGGGCAGCTCATCGCAGAAGGTGAACCTTCTCAAGTCATCACAACTGATCTTGTGAAAAAAGTTTTTGGTCTAGATTGCACTGTCATCAATGACCCTGTGTCCCTCTCACCTATGGTTGTACCTAGGGGCAGATACCATGTACAAGTAAATGAATCGTTATAAGAACAAGAAACTCGCTTCTGTAAAATGAGCGAGTTGAGGGGATAGGGAGTTCGATTAAATGGGGTCTGGGGAAGGTTTCCTCGGTGGGTTTGGGCAAGGCCCAAGGTTTAGACTTAAAGCTGTTCTTTTGTATCATTTATGTAAAATATAGTAAATCCCCTTGTATAATTTCTGCATAGTTTCTTCTGGAAGCTGCCTTTGATAAGGCAGTTTTCTATTTATCTAGAAAAACGAATAGAGGTGAACCATTTGAAAAGCACTGGAATTGTTAGAAATGTAGACGAGCTAGGTAGAAACGTCATACCCATCGAATTAAGAAGGGTAATGGATATTAACATTAAAGACCCGATAGAAATTTTCTTATCAAGACTTAAATCGTAAAAAGTCATAAAAAAATAAAGGGAGATACATATTATATATGACTAAGATGTATCCCCCGATTGTGAAATATGAATTAGGTCGTATCTTTCATTTTGATTTTGATATTAAAGGAATCTACATAAAGATATGCCCAAAATATAGTGTTAGTAATATAACCTTTCTTTCTAATTACCACCTCTACGAGACCATATGATAATCGGAATTAATAATAAGGAGAGAATCCCTCCAATAAATGATAAAGTTAGATAACTTGAACCTGCCATAATCACTCCAGACAAGGCTCCACCAGCAGCTCCTGATAACGCAACGAAAACATCCAACGTACCTTGTGTTTTAGCCCTTGTAGAAGTTGTAGTTGAATCAACAATAAGTGCAGTCCCACTTATCAAACCAAAATTCCATCCTAATCCAAGTAAAGAAAGTGCAATTACGAGGAAAACCATGGAATCTGCTGGAGCAAATGCTGCTGTTAAACCCGCCAGAAGTAACGTAGTTCCAGAAGCAATCGCCATAACAGTACGGCCCAATTTGTCAACAAGGATACCAGTAACCAGTGAGGGGAGATACATGGCACCTATATGAAAACCAATAACCATACCTACTTCACCCACGCTATGTCCATGATGCCGCATATGAACTGGTGTCATAGTCATAATAGCTACCATTACAATTTGAGTCAGAACCATAATTGTCGCACCTACAATTATGCCTCTTTTGTTCTCTAATTGCTCAGTATTGACTGAAGGTTTTTTCTCATTCTTTTCTTTGTTCGATGCTTCTATTGTTCTTGCTATTAGTAACGGATCTGGGCGAAGCATAATGAAAAGAACAATACCTGCTAAGATATATGCTGCTGCCGCCAAAATGAATGGACCAGCAAGTGCTGGAACGCCAATAGAAAGAGCAATATCGCCCATTACATTTACTAAGTTCGGACCAGCAACTGCACCAAATGTTGTAAATACCATGGTAAGACTAATAGCAGTCGCTCTCTGTTTACTATTTGCTAAATCTGTACCTGCATAACGAGCTTGTAAATTTGTTGCAGTTCCTGAGCCATAAACAAGTAATGAAAGAAATAACAGCAAAACGCTATTTATAATTGCTGCAATGATGACCCCTATTGCTCCCAGTCCACCTATCATAAAACCTGTTCCCAGACCTATACGACGTCCAGAAGCTTGCGAAAGTCTCCCAACGAGTAAGGCTGCTCCTGCTGACCCTAAAGTAAATAAAGCTGATGGAAGTCCGGCAAAGGCTTCTGTACCAAGCATTTGCTGTGCAAGAAGTGCCCCCACCGTAACTCCTGCTGCTAACCCTGCACCACCAAAAATTTGTGAAACACTTACCACGAATAATGTACGCTTATATAACGCTTTTTGTTTTTCTGGAGAAAGAATGTAGCTTTTCAGCGTAGTTGTTTGTACTTCTAACAATTCTACACGATCTTTTTGTACCATGTTCCTACCTACCTTTCCAAAAACTCATTCTATTAATCTTCCAACAAGATTTGAAATATCATAACACGCACAAAAAAACCATACAATATCATAATTGTATGGCAAACAATATTAGGTATGACCCTTTAATAAACGTTTAAGGATAATCAATCCTTGTTCAAGCTCTTGTGTGGTATTAGGTGCGCAAACAGAGATTCTTACTGCCCTTTCGGGACAACTATTTCCAACTACAAAACGTTCAGCTGCATATACTTGTACTCCCTCTTGCTCAGCTAACGTTTCAAATTCTGCACCAGTAATCTTGCCTGGTAATAGCAACCAACGAAAGATACCCGTTTCAACACCTAGGCACTTATAGTCACTCAAATATCGATCTACTATTTGGTTTCTTTGAATGGTCTGTTTTCGATGCCCCTCAATTAAGAGTTCAAATTGGTTGGATACAATCGTACGTGCTGTCAATTCCGCTAATAACGGGGAAACAGTTATGTTTAAATTATAAAGTGCCTTTGAAATGGGCTCCTTATATTGACTCGGCACTGCTACATAGGCTAGTCGTAATCCTGGTGCTAATGCTTTAGATAAACCTGCAATATAGACAACCTGTTCCGGGGCGAATGATGCAACTGCTGGTAGTGGGTTTTTATTAAGAAGATGGTAAGATCCATCCTCAATAATGAACTGATTATACTTTTTGGCAATGCTAGCAATCTTTTTCCGATTCTCAACCGACATTAAGGAAGCTGTGGGATTATGATAATCTGGCATCAAGTATATGCCTTTAATATTTTCATTTTTACATGCATAATCAAAAGAAGTTGGACTCATTTCATAGTTCTCTGACTTTATCGGCACTATTTGTACATTAAGCATCGCTGCAACTGTTTTTAGGCCGGGGTACGTATGCTGGTCAACCCCAATGCGATCACCAGGCTTACAAAGACTTGCTAGTGTAGCAGCAATTGCATTTTGAGCTCCATTTGCAAATAAAATGTGTTCAACAGTTGTTTCGAATCCACCTCTTCGGAGTAACTTTATAGCTGCATCCTTTTGCCATAGACTTTCGCCTGTCCGACCATATCCAAACCATTTTTCGTAATCAGTCTCTTGCAGCATACTTTTCAGTTGGATTAACAATGGCTCGTAGGAAGCATTATCTGGAAGTGTTGCTCCCATTTCAATTAAATGCTGCGGCTTTGTATCTTCAAGTAAATAGGCATTCGATAACGCGTCATATGATACAAACGTCCCACTTCCAACTGAAGCGCTTAACAAGCCCTTCAACTCACAAACTTTAAAAGCTTTTGAAATGGTACTCAGATTTAAATCTAGATAATCAGCCAATTCTCTTTGTGGTGGAAGTTTTGTTCCTGGTAACAAAACTCCGTTAAGTATGTCCTTCTCCAATTGCCTTGCAAGTGCTTGATATATAGGTTTTTCAGTTTTATCAACCGAAGGCTTCCAGCTCATCGGATAGTTTTCAAAAGAATTAATTGGCATAATATGCATCCCTTTTTACAATTTTATATGATTGTACCATTTCTATAAAAAATAAAATTCTCTTTTTCTTTATCCCTATCAATGAATACCTGAGTAATTATCTATAAGTAAGGCCACCATTCTTTTTTTAATATTCATGATTATTTTGTGATTCGCATAGTTGTTTAAACCCTTTTTAAATTTATATCACTTTGGACTATTCTATTTTCCTTGCTTTGGTGAGTGTGTAAACAGTAGTGCCAGTAAAGCACCCAGAAATGCTATTATACCGCCCCAGAAAAATGCCTGTTGAAACCCATCATTCAAAGCAACTACCTGTGACCCGGCTGTACTAGAAGCAGTTGTTGCGCCTGCAATAGCTACTATTAAAGCTAGACCAACCGCTGATCCAATTTGGTAAAAGGTATTGTATAAACGAGATGCAATACCTGACCTTTCTGATTCGACCTCTGATACAGATGCCGTAGTCGCAGGTAAATAAGCAAGTGCATTACCTAGAGATGCTATTAACGAAGCGAGCAACACATTGGTCCAATAGTTCCCGTCTACTGTAGCTGTTTGTGAAAATAAAACAGATCCGGCCCCAAGTAAGATAAATCCAGTAATCATGGTCTTTTTCATTCCGAATTTGTCCATCACTTTTTCGGCTATAAATATCATGAAAAGCGCCATAAATACAGGCATAGGCAACAATGCCATTGCTCCAACAAATGGAGAAAGCTGTAAAACCTGTTGCAAGTATAAAACAAGTATATATATCATCGGGAACCATGATGCTGCTATTAAGAAAACAGAAATATTTCCTATAGCTAAATAAGGCGTCTTAAATATATTGAGTGGTAAAAGTGGTTCTCTTTTCTTGGACTGTACCAAAAGGAAAATAAGAAACAAGATAGCACCGACAGCCAAGGAGAATATTGTATTGGATGACTGCCAGCCACTTTGCTCTGCTGTTACAATTCCATAAACAATTAACATAGAAGAAACAGTAACTAAAATGGCACCGATATAATCGACACGACCAGTTGCTTTACGCCCTGCCTCTTGTAAAAGCTTCGGAGACAAGGTAAGCACGATAATACCAAGTGGAACATAGATCAATAATGTCCAGCGCCAACCAAGAACTTCTGTAATAACGCCACCTAAAACGATACCCAAAGCTCCACCTGCTGCCCCAGACAGTCCCCAGAAAGCAAGTGCTTTACCCATTTCTTTACCATTAGAAGAAAACAGGAGCATAATCAGGGACAGTGCAGCTGGTGCAATGAAAGCAGAGCCCAATCCTTGAACTCCACGCCATACGTTTAGACTCATTTCACTCCAAGCTATACCTGCAAACAAGGATGATACAACTAGAATCATAACGCCTAAATTAAATATGCGTTGATTTCCGAATAAATCCGCTAACCTTCCACCCAATAGTAGAAATCCTCCAAATATAATAAGAAAAGCACTCATTACCCATTGTAAGCTTTCTTGACTATAACCAAGCGTTTTTTTGATAGATGGCAGGGCAATCTGAATAATCGCAGAATCCATCATCACAAGGAAATTTGCAAAGCACAACAAAGCTAGTGCTTTCCAACGCTTTGAATCAGGTTGCGAAATTGCCTGTGCATGTGTAGGCATAATGAAATTACCTCCAGAATTACAGTTTAATTAGTTTCGATATTAAATGATAGTCCATCATTGAAAAAGTAAATTAATTCCCTTTACCTTTTTATTAATCCACAACGAAAAAAGCATTTATATTAACTTATCAATTGGTCCTTACCTACCCTCTTCCAGAATTTACAGAATGTCTCCCGTTTTTTACCCATTTGCGAATAGTTAGCAATAATCTTTTCTACAGTATCGTACAATTCTTCTGGAGTTAGATTCTCTTTCAGTAGATAACCAACTTCCGCATCTCTTCCTTTTGCTTTTCCACCAACATATAAATTGTAATGATCCTTAAACTTCATAACGCCTATGTCGCTTAACATTGGTTCACCGCACCCTATAGGGCAACCTGTATAAGCAAACTTCAGGGTAAACGGTACAGGTTTTCCCGCAAAGCGTTTATTTAATTCCTTTGCTACCGGCATTCCTTCCTCTTCTTCTCCTTTGCAAAAATTGCAGGTTCTCAAACTTTTCACATAGTTTCCAACTGGGTAACATGCTAACCCGACATTTTCAAAATTTTTTATGATTTCTTCTTTTTTATCTTCTGGGATATCTACATAGAGTTGTTGGAAGGTTGTCAACTCCAGTTCCTCATCTTCATTCATATATTTTGAGATCATCGTAAGTTGTTTTGAGTTTAGCTTTGCCCCAAACCCTATTCCTCCATTTACGGCTATTTTAAGTTTTTTAACATCGCTCTCCATATCATTTCTCCCTTTTAAATCCAACTATTTTTTCATTAATTACGAATACTTTACCATGGTAGGGTATAAAATTAGTGAAAATATATCTATGCACAAAAAGCAGGTACATAATGTTATCTATGCTATATTAATAACTTCTTTATCTCTTCTTTATTCCTTTCGAACCCTATCATGCTTTTTGGTTTTCTCATCCATCCTAAGAGGGACGGATGAGAAAACACAAGTGCTGGAACAATTCTGCTTCCGGTTATCTTAATTAGATCTTTTTCTTTTGATGGTTGTTTTGCTAAATCGTATTCCTTGTGAGGAATATGATGACTTTGCAAGAATTTTTTCAAATCTTGGCAATCAGAGCAAGTAGGTCTAGTGTAAACTTCAAGTTGATAGCTTTTCATCTCAAAACCCCACTCCTTTATTTTAACTTTGTTTTATTCCTTTACTTCTAAAATAAACGGATAGACGTTTACATTATCACCAAACTTAAATTCCGCCCAAATTTTGTACTTACCAGGTTTAGAAAAATGCGCATTGAACGTGGTTGTATCTTCTGAAGCTGGATGAACATGAATATATTGTTCAACCTCCTCGTCAACAATCACCACATGCCCTAAGGCACCTAGATGTGGATCTGGCTTTTCCCCATGCGTATCAAATACCAAAGGAACTTTTTCTTCAACCGCAGCATTAACATCCTCTAAGGTGACGGTCTTCCCATCAATTTCTTTTGTCCATTTATCCTCACTCTCTAGGCTTGCTTTATCTGTTTCGTTTGTTCCAATCTGCACTGGGTTTGGGACGACCTGGTACGCCTTATTTTCTGGAGTAATATCAACGAATGCTTGGTAAGTGCCTTCACTCAACTCTTGATTTACTACATATGAACCTTGTTGTTCCTTATCTGGATGTAAATGATAATACGCCTCTAAGTCATTAGAAACAATGATAAAATGCATTTCTTTTTCATGCTCTTTAGCAAGTTTAGGTGGGTTTCCATTATCAGCTTCCAATTTAATAAAAACTCTTCCATCATTGTACGTAACATTTGTATTAAGCTCTGATTCAACCTGATGGTCATGATGATGATTATGCTGCCTATGTTCCATTGTTTCTTCCTCCTTTTGAACTTCTGAAGTTTCATGATTATGGTCTAATTCTCCGCTTTGAAAAGGGTTATTTCCAGTAATTAAGCTATATGCTAGGATAACCAATATTAAATATACACTACCTAGAGAAACCCACTTTTTGATTGACATAGCTTTACTGCCCTCCCTTTAGCTTTAAACGTTGTAACCTCAAGGCATTTAGTACAACAGATACGGAGCTAAACGCCATTGCAGCTCCGGCAACCCATGGAGCCAGTAAACCAATAGCAGCAATTGGGATAGAGGCAGAATTATAGATAAACGCAAAGAACAGGTTTTGCTTAATATTTCGCATCGTTTTGTCGCTCAGTTCTACACTATCTGCCACACTGTGCAAATCTCCTCGCATAAGTGTAATATCAGCTGCCTCAATGGCTACATCTGTTCCTGTACCAATCGCCATTCCAATATCCGCAACAGCTAGAGCAGGCGCATCATTCACGCCATCACCTACCATGGCTACTTTTTTATTCATTTTTTGTAATTTCTTAATTTCATCTGCTTTTTGTTCAGGAATCACTTCTGCAATAACACGGTCAATACCGACCTGTTTACCAATTGCTTGTGCTGTCCGTTCATTATCACCTGTAAGCATAATGACTTCTAAGCCAAGCGCGTGCATTCTTTCAATAGCTGCTTTTGATGTTTCTTTCACAGTATCAGCTACGGCAATCACTCCTGCTAATTGTTGATCAACACCGATTAACATTGCTGTTTTACCATCTAATTCTAGTTTTGACATCACTTCTTCTATAGAAGTGATATCGATAGCTTGTTGTTGCATCAATTTTCTTGTACCAACAAAAACTGTTTTACCTTCTATTACAGCACGAATACCAAAGCCAGGTATCGCCTCAAATGAATCTGGTTCTTTAACCATAGTACCCATTGCTTTTGCACCTTTAACAATCGCTTCAGCAAGAGGGTGTTCAGAACTATTTTCAGCAGATGCCACTAAGGATAGTACTTCTTCCTCCGTGAATCCTTGTTGAGGAAGAACGTCTGTTAAATCTGGCTCACCTTTGGTTACTGTTCCAGTTTTATCTAAAACAATTGTATTTAATAAGCGTGTGTTCTCTAAATATTCTCCACCTTTAAATAAAACACCTAGTTCTGCAGCCCGTCCAGAACCAGCCATAACAGATGTTGGTGTCGCTAAACCAAGCGCACATGGACAAGCAATGACAAGAACTGTAATGGCAGGAACAAGTGCTGATCGTAATTCACCAGGTTCGACGATGAAGTACCAAACAAGAAAAGTCACGATTGCAATCCCTACAACAATAGGAACAAAGATACCTGATACATGGTCAGCCACTCGCTGAATATCTGCTTTACTTCCTTGTGCTTCCTCTACCACTTTTACAATTTGGGATAGCGCAGTATCTTTTCCAACTTTGGTAGCCTCAATGGTTAACATTCCATTTTTATTAATCGTTGAGCCAATGGCAATGTCGCCTATTTTTTTATCGACAGGAATACTTTCTCCTGTAATCATAGATTCATCTACAGCAGATTCACCTTTTATAATTTGCCCATCAACTGGAATTTTTTCACCTGGACGAACAATAATGGTATCTCCAACAATTACTTCTTCAATTGCTATTTCTTGTTCGACAGCATCACGTATCACTCGTGCTGTTTTAGCTTGCATGCCAAGCAATTTCTGAATAGCCTGACCTGTGCGTCCTTTGGCACGCACTTCAAAAAGCTTCCCAAGGATAACTAATGTAATAATAACTGACGCTGCTTCGAAATAGAGTACTGGCATCCCCTCTTGACCATTCATTTGCCATTCAATACCGAGAAAAATGCTATAGAAGTATGCGACAGATGTACCGAGTGCAACGAGAACGTCCATATTTGCACTTTTATTTCGTAATGCTTTATACGCACCTCGATAGAATTGTGCGCCAACAATAAATTGAACTGGAGTGGCTAATGCCAATTGTACCCATGGATTCATTAACATAACTGGTGAATAGATAAAAGAAGTAAACTTAAAATGCGTGACCATAGTCCATAACAAAGGAAACGTCAGAATAGCGGAGAAAATGAATTTCCCAGTCTGATTTCGTACTTCTTCATCCTTACTGTTGGCCGTTTCTTCTTTGGATGTTTGAGCCTTAAGCGTATACCCCAGCTTTTTTACTGCTTCAATCATATCTCCAGTTGTCACTTGGTCTTGATTATATTCAACCATGACATTCTCCAGGGCAAAGTTAACCGTAGCATTAGAAACTCCATCCATTTTAGCTAATCGTTTTTCAATTTTATTCGCACATGCTGCACAAGTCATCCCAGATATATCAAATGTTTGCTTATTATGTGCCACGCGATAACCTAATTTCTCGATTTTATCTTCAAAATCTTGCACATTTGTTTTCTCAGGATTGTAAACAACCTTTGTTTTTTCTATCGCAAAATTGACATTGGCATCTATTACACCGTCTATCTTGTTTAGACCTTTTTCAATTTTGTTGGCACATGCTGCACAAGTCATGCCTTGAATTTGCAAACTTACTTCTTTGTTTGCTCTCATCATTGTTTTCCCTCCTAAACAAGTACCCCATAAGGGTATATATTTTTTAAAAAGAAAATCGTGCTACAGAAGCACGACCGCTCTTCTTAGGCAACATCATAGCCTTGCTCTTCAATCACTTCGGTAATATCTTTCAAGTCTACCTTTTCCGGGTCAAAGGCTACGTCTACTTTTCCATCTTGCAGATGCACTTTTACAGTTTCCACACCCTTCAGTTCTCCTACATTTCCCTCAATTGAATTAACGCAATGTCCACAAGACATTCCTTGTACATTAAGTGTAACTTGTTGCATAATAATTCCTCCTTAAATGACTTTACTAGTTTTAATATATTCACATTACCATACCTATGTTAGGTATAATAAATAGTAAATTTTTGATTAAATTTTGTGATTTTTGAAAAGGTCGTTAAAATTCTTCCACCGGATCATCTTGTCTTAACCGTTCACAATCACACAAAGTGTTAATATAACTCTCTAACAAAACGCGGGAAACAAGATCTAATGCTGTTTGGGCTGCTGTATTTGATGTAAAATATCATCACAAAAATTTTTTCTCGTCATCATATTTTTTATTCCTTTAATATGACCCTCAATTCTGTTCATCCTCTTAATGAAGTTTATCTTGTAAATCACTTGGATAGTTTCCACTTTCTTTTTCTTGACTGCTGCATCATGTTTCATTAGAAATCATGATCAATTCGTCCATTCTTATCCCCCCTCTAGATATAGAATTAACTGCCGATATACCGGATTGACAAAACCAATATTACTATACCCTCGTAGGGTATGTCAACTTTTAAATAAAATGCCAGCAAATGATTACTGGCTTACAAACCGCATTTCATTTATTTGGTGAGAAATTATCTTTTCCCCCATACTAGATTTATTTAATGGTGTAAAAATCGTAGCCTATAATATTCAAAGCCCTCCTCATATGGACTTGTTTCAGATATGTTAGTCAGAGCTTTTAATGCTTATCCGAAGTAGATGCGCCTATCTTACATTCAGATTAATATTGCCATTATCAAATGAAAGAATACTCTTATGCATTAAAACAAAATGGTATTACTCAAAGTATGTCTCGTAAAGGCAATTGTTTAGATAACACAGTAATTGAGAACGTCTTTAGTCTATTAAAATCGGAATTATTTTTATGTAAGAATTTGAGAGTATGGCTCAATTCAAGCGTGAGCTTGAACTCTATATCGAATACTACAATCACAAACGTATGAAAGGGAAAAATTAAAAGGATTGAGCTCGGGGCAATACCGAATACAATCCTCCATAGCTGCTTAACTTAATATAATGTCTAACTTTTTGGGCTCACTTCATTTGGTATAAGCGCCCTTTAATGAAATAAACACTCGAATTGATTTATCTATTAGTGTGAATAATTAGCAAATGTTTCTTAAACACATTTATTGATTTTATAATTATCTAAAGCCAGTCAGTTAGTCAAGAGGGATTATAAGTTCCCTTTCTTTAACACTTACCATATTGTAATTCCCGAAGCATTTGAAAAATTTGACCTCTATGATGTGATTCATGTTCAATCAAATGGTAAACAACCCACTCAGGTGTGACGTCATAATGTTCAAGTGCTCTCGGTTTACGCCAATCGGTTAGGTCCATTGAACGAAAGTGAGAAAGAAATACTTCACGTACCTTATTGAGCCGGTAAAAATGGTCCTCTATACTTTCTCCCTCAAAGTGAGTTAAATTGCCTTCAGTTCGATGTTCTAAAGGAAATAATGAGCTAATTTCAGGATCCCAATCGGTTCCAAGTACTTCTACATATAACCAATCTGCCTCGATCAATGCAATGTGATACAAAAGAGTCCCAATTGATTGCCTTCCGACTATTTTTCTGTCAATTAAGCTTTGGCTGATTCCAGTTAATTCAGTAATAAGAGTACGTCGAACATCCGCTAAACACCATATCCATCGGCCAATCTCTTCTTCATATTCTGGTAATGAGGATACCAGTAAAGCTCTTCTCTCCAACAAGATCAACCTCCTCTAATTAAAATACTTACATTCTATTAAAAATGGATGTTTCCTTCTTTTAAATAAAAAAATTCTTTCCGTACTTCACAAACTCCCCCTTTAGCTGAAAGAAGGCACAATTCTTTTCAAGAATTGCGCCCGATTGTTTAAAACAATATCTCAGTTCTTACACACAATTTAATCGTTTTACTGTAACTTGTTATTTACAATACCTCTGAGCTTAGGGAATTCAGAAATCATAATAAGTGTATGTAACCACACTTAAAGAACCCAAAACACTATATTCAAAGTTAATAAACTCAAACCAACCTTTGCTTACCAAAAACATCACAACAATCATTACTAAATATGGAAAAATCATTATAAAATAAAATCCTATACCTTTTCCAAATTGGAAAAATGAGTTCCATTTATTCTCATCTTTATTAAAAACCCTTCCAAGGGGTCGCGAAAAAAAACAAAAGTACAGCAACATAAAGAGCAGACCCTATGATATCTAACAGAATATAAGAAATAAGAAACAAAAGTATATCCATACCTACCACCTTTAATCTTATGTCACACTCGTGCCAGTTGCCCCTTTTTATTCCGGTGTGCTCCAAAATAAAAATCCTACCTACGAAAAAAATCACCAAAACAATTAATATAATGTTGCAGAAACGTATAATAAAATCTTTCCGAATAGATTCCTTTTGCTAAACAAATATAAAATCAAAGTAATAACTAAAAATATTAAGCCAGTTATCATTGTGACATTATCGTTAACCAATGTACCTCCGACCAAAAAAAAAACAGCCATGGAAATAATGCTCACAATCAAACTTATGAAAGAAATAATCCCATATTTCTTCGTTCATTTGTCAAAATATATCGCCCCCAATTACCATTAATTTTAATATATACTATGCAACAATCTGGCCCTTAACATCAAAAAGCACTTACCTTTATTTTCAAGATAAGCGCCCTTTAATGGAAGATCGTTCAACAGTATTAAGAGCCTTCTAGTCACTTAACTATTACAGATAAGCCCCCTTTTGTTTAAGCAGAATACTTCACAAAACTTCTTTGAAACAAATGTTTATTGTAATATGGCAGTCAACGGATTACGTTGTTTAATCTCTTGTATTGATAGGTTTAAACTATAGTTCCCATGATCGAGAAGTTGATTAAGAAGAAGATTCAATTGATTTTGGGATTTAACTTTTATTTTTAAATGGTAACAGCCTTCTCCAGATACTCGGTGAGCTTCAACTACCTCTTTTCGATCTTTAATAAAACGAATAAAAGCAGCATGATTAGCTGTTTTCATATGAACAATGACAAACGCTGTATAAGAAAGCCCGAGTTTCATTTCATCGATTATTAGGGAGTAGGCTTTAATTACACCACTTTCCTCAAGTTTTTTAATACGATTCCCTACTGCTTGTCCAGTCATATGAATTTGTCCTCCCAAGTCCTTCCATTGAATACGTGAATTTTCGGTTAGTAACCGTAAAATCTCAAAATCAATTTGATCAATTTCCATAATAAATTCCTTTCACCGTGAAATTATTTGATATAAAAGTTTTTCATCAAAGTATCGATAAAAACCAAGATATTATTTATCATTTTATTATAATAAATTTTTTAATGAGGTGAAAAAAATGAGCACAGCTTTAATCATTGTCGATATTCAAAATGACTATTTTCCAAATGGAAAGATGGAATTAAGCAACCCCGTAAAAGCAGCCTCTAATGCTGCTAAAGTTCTTAAATGGTTTAGACAGAATAACAAAGATAATATTTTTCATGTCCAACATATTGCAAGTAATCCAGGTTTAGGCTTCTTTCTTCCAAATACGGAGGGAGTTCAACTAAATGAAACTGTTTTACCATTAGAACACGAAAGTATTATCATAAAACATGCACCTAACAGCTTTTTTAAAACCGAACTAGAGCGCAAATTAAGAGAAAAAAGAGTGACCAAGCTAGTGATTGTAGGTATGATGACGCATATGTGTATTGATGCCACAGTCAGAGGTGCTGTAGAGATAGGCTTTGAAACTACTCTTATTGAAGATGCATGTGCGACAAGGGGATTATCTTATCAAGATAAGGCCGTGCCAGCTGAACAGGTTCATTTTGCGTTTGTCAGTGCACTTAATGGTATGTATGCCAACGTTATATCAACTGAGGATTTCCTGCAACAAGAAGCTAACACAATCTTGAAGAACAAATAATTCAATACAAATGGGGGGTTGTTTAAAAAGAATCTCCCTTTTTGCTGTTGTTTAAACTAATTAATAAGGTATCCTTCTTCAACTGCAACCGTTAGCTTAAGTGTAACTTCCCACAAATAATCTTTAATCAGGATATCTACTGTCCTTAATTCCTCAACAATATGGCCCTATTGCTCATTACCAATTATTTCAAAATCATTCGCTCAACTCAATCTTTTTTCTGTGAAAAAGGACGTTTACCTTATTTCAGATAAGCGTCGATTGTTTAATAAAAATTAGGATAACGGTAAAAGTGTACTGAAACTCATGAATTAAGAAAACTTTTTACAGCAGCTAAGAAGGCTGGTAAATTAGCATCATGCACAAAGTGCCCAGCATCTTCTATCGTCACCAATTCGCAATTCGGGATGCGTTCAGAAACTTCCTGTAATTTGTTTTGAGGAATGTGACTGGACTCACCGCCTATAATTAGAGTCGGCATGATAATGTCGGTAAGACGCGCCCACCATTCGGGATTGGGTTCATTAAGTTGCTGTAGAATCGAAGACACAACAAGCCAATCAAACGGTAGGGGATCAGAAGGTTTGGAAGGAACTTCGATCGGCTTATCCGGAAAAGGAGGAGGAGTGTCTTCAATAATCAACCGTTCTATCCTTGACGGAAATGTTTCCGAGAAAAGATAGGATACTGTTCCCCCCATGGAATGACCAATTAGCGCAAATCGTTCTAAATTCATAGCATTCGCAAAATGAAACAAGTCATCGGACATCAGTTCAAAAGAATATGTACTAGTTCTCGCACTCCCACCGTGACCCCGTTGATCTAAAGCTAAAACGCGATATTTTTCTCCTAATACAGCAGCCACTTGATCCCATGATTCTGCACTTTTTCCCAGCGCGTGAAGTGCAACAAGCGGTGGTGCGGAAGGTTCTCCACTCTCGCGATATTGAAAAGTGAGCCCATTCAATTCAATTTGATTTACTAGGGTTTCCATCTCCGATCATCTCCTATGGTGGGTTTCGTCATATGAAACCCGATTTATTTAATGTCCATACCTATATATTTCAGCGAGTGTGTGAATATTCCCTGCTCATCTTCAACAGTATGGTCCTTTAATTGAACAAGATAGGAAACGGAGTTCCCTCAGATTTTTTTATAAACTTCTTCATAGGAAATTTTAACTGCTCACGTAATTCCTTTTTTTCTTCCTCTAACTTCTTAACCTTACGTTTTATTGAAGCAATCATAGCTTCTTTGGTGTTTTTTTATCCATTTCACGTTAGATTTGCTTTGCAGTTGGGACTTGTGCTTGTTGCATACGTAATGATTTCGATTCGCTCTCTAATTTCTGTGTTATTGTATAGTGCCGCTTTACTAACTCCTGCCTCTTGAGCAACACTGTTAAAATTCAAGCTTTCTTTGGCCTATATAAGGCGTTTTATTGAAGTATGTTTGATTTAATCTCAAAACATGCTAAAAAAATACTCTTCTTAAAGTAAAGCATCCGATCGTAATATAAGGTTAGCCAGATTTTTCTGGTTGTTAGATAAGTCATATGATAAAAAACGTGAAGTAGGAAAACCCTTCAGAATAGCAATTATTGCCTGTGTAAATAAGCTTTTAAATTGGTTACTCCTTACTAAAAAACAGAACTACTTTCAAGGATATAGATTAGGAACTATATCTATCTATATACAACAAAACCCTCCAAAAGTGAGAAAGTGGAAGGTTATTTGGCATGATCTATTTTAATATGTCATTGTTGTTTGAAATATTTTAATGAAAAATTTTGACAAACTATAAGCTGGTTTAGTTCAATAAGAATGCACAAAATAATAATAGTCGGTTTTTTATTAATGGATTAATGAAGCTCTCAAATCACTAACACCATTTTCCAAATAGCACTTTAAACAAGTTAGCATATAAACCCAACCTTCTTTTTGTCCTAGCATTTTGTTTACTATTTCAGGGTCATCTTCATTAAGACCTGATTCGTTCACCTCAATAATTGTTCTCGCATTATCCAACTCTTTCAGTGTAATTATAACAACTGTTTCTTCATCAGATTCTCCGCCCCATGAAAACACGATTTTCTTATTTTTTTCGATTTCTAATACATGTATAATACCTTCTGCTTCGTATTCATCATATCTTAATGTAATAGTCTTGCCCTGTTCCCATCTTTCAGAACTCGATGAGAACCAAAAGTTTCCGATTTTGAAAGGGTCTACTATGGCTTCAAAAACCTCATTTGCTTGCTTATATATTTTAAATTTCGTAGTTACTTGGGTATCCATAACAAAATCAACTCTCTTTCAGAATATTTAATACTTTTTCTATTATATTTTACGGTACTCTTTCTTTACATTAATGCTTCTTATTTAACTAAACTGCATCTTTACTTTAAGTATATCATCAAGCAAAGTCCTATTCTTTAAATCCTGCATACCTAAAACATTAAACTGACTTTTGAAATCCAGCCCCTTGCTAGTCTTATCTTTTTTTACATTAAATAACACCTTCCTGTATTTGCTAATATCATTGATAAATGGTATGATGAATATAATTATTTTTGTTCGGTGTAAAATTGAGAGAGAGGAAATCTCTTCTAAGGATTTTTTTGTCTTAAAATCGTATGTTTGAACAAGGGTAGTAATACATTTGTGGTAACCCCACAACAGGAGACGATAACATGGAAACAGGTACAGTAAAATGGTTTAACGCAGAAAAAGGTTTTGGATTTATCGAGCAAGAAGGCGGAGAAGATGTATTCGTACATTTCAGCGCAATTCAAAGCGAAGGCTTCAAATCTTTAGACGAAGGTCAAAAAGTAACATTTGACATCGAACAAGGTCAACGTGGTCTTCAAGCAGCTAACGTTAACAAAGCATAATTACTATAGAAAAAAAGACTCCATCTAGGAGTCTTTTTTTCATTAACGGTAAGGACACATTATCTTCACTAATGAAAGGGATTGAGATTATGAGCGTAGAAATGTTTCGTATCGGGGAAATGGTAAATATAAAAAGGACGAAAGAGCAAGTGATTATATCAAAAAGCCAGTATGTAAAAAATATGAAAAGATACTCTTATGTCGTTAATAAATATCCTGGTACATTTTTCTTTGAAGAAGAATTGATGAAGCGCGAAAAGAATTAAGTTCTTGCATCTGTAATCAGTGATTCTATTTTTATGCTAAAATTATAGTATCAATCAATTTTGGAGAGATGTTCGATGATCAGTAAAGTAAAGGATAAAACAGTTTACCAATCACTAGTGGATACGTCTACTAAATTATTTGCGTTGTTAACTAAAAAATTAGATGTCAATTCTGCATATATAGCCAAAAAAGTAGGCAATAAAATGACTGTTATTAATTCCTATAATAAAGTGGAATTTATCATACCAGACGATATTGCTGTTGATTATCAAGAATCGAATTGCAAACTTGTATTAGAAAATAATGAACCTGCGAAAACCGTGATGAATTTAATGGCTGATGAAGAAACAAAAAAGCGAAAAATCACCGATGAGCTTGGGGTGAAAGCCTTTATTGGTGTTCCGTTAAATCGCACAGATGGATCAAACTTCGGCACGCTCTGTTTAATGGATAAAGATGAAAAAACCTTTACCAATGAACAAGTGGAAATGGTCCAGTCCATTGCCGATGTCCTCTCCTATATTATTGAACTCGATGACCTTTATGAAGATATCGATTTACTCAGCGTACCCATCATTCCGATATCAAAAGGGATTGCTATCTTGGCACTACAAGGCAACGTCAACGATAAAAGGGAAAGAAAAATTCTTGAGGATACATTAAATTATACATTAAGCCATAAAATTTCTTCTTTTCTCATCGACTTATCTGAAATGCAAATCTCTAATTATGAATTTTCCGACGCACTTAATCGATTAGTCTCTGCTCTTAAACTTATGGGCGTGAAGGTAATGCTTTCGGGTATTCCAACCGCACTTGCTAGCTCAACAAGAATGAGAGACCAATTCCAAGATTTAGAAGTGACATTTGTCAGAAGTATTGAAGGCGGACTAAAAAAATTAGGTTATCAAATTGTGGAACGTGAAGAAGAGCAGTAACTCCTACTGCTCTTCAGCAATTTCCCCGTGTCTTAACCTTCCTATTAGAAGAAAGCCTCCGCTCCCCTCTTTATCGACAGCAAGACCATCATAGTCATTCCCGCTTTTATAAGCTAAATATCTCCATACCTCTTTAATGACCTTGTTTAGAATCTACCTCTTCCTACTAACCTTCCTTGTGCGAATCAATCAAATGGTTAAAAAGTAGTTTAAGTGTACAAGCACTAAATACATCCTTTGCATAAAACTATTAGAAAAGGAGGTATTTTCATATGGTAAAAATATATATCGATCCTGGTCATGGTGGTACTGACCCTGGAGCAGTAGGTAATGGTTTACAGGAAAAGAACCTTACACTACAAATAGCTACAAAGGTAAGAGATTTATTATTAGGATATAGTAATGCTGAGGTACGAATGAGTCGAACAGGTGACCAAACCGTTTCTCTTGCCCAAAGAACAAACGATGCCAACGCTTGGGGGGCCAATTACTTCTTATCCATTCATATTAATGCCGGTGGCAGTACTGGCTATGAGGATTATATCTATCCTGGATCCGGCACACCTACAACAACCTATCAAAATATCATCCATGAAGAAATAATGAAAGTCGTTAACTTCGCCGATCGTGGGAGAAAGCAAGCCAATTTTCACGTATTAAGAGAAAGCAATATGCCTGCTATTTTAACAGAGAACGGTTTTATTGACACAGTTGCTGATGCCAACAAATTAAAACAAGCGTCATTTATTCAAGCTATTGCCCAAGGACATGTAAATGGACTCGTACGTGCCTTCAACCTGGTTCCATCAGGAGGAGCTATCTATCATACAGTTGTCAGCGGAGATACTGTATATGCTCTCGCCAATAGATATGGTAGCACTATACAGCAAATCCGTAACTGGAATGGATTAGATGCAAATTATACGATTTATCCGGGTCAAATTTTGCGGGTGAAATAAAAGAAAGAATGGACCCCATTGATAGGGGTCCATTCTTTTATACTTTCAAAATAGATTCCTTTAATTGAACATATAAAAACCTTTACATATAAAATGATTTATATTAATATTGTTATCGAAAACCGATATCGGTATTGGAAAACAAAAGGGAGTCCTTATGGTTGGAAAACAATAAGATATTAAGAAAGTTATTTTTGGGCTTTATCCACATTCATATTTTACATCATGCCAAAGAGCATCCCATATATGGAAGCTGGATGTTAGACGAATTAAGAGAACATGGTTATACCATTAGCGCAGGTACACTATACCCTATATTCCACGGAATGGAAGCTGATGGTTTATTGTTAAAAGAAGACCAATTGGTAGATGGAAAAATAAGAAAGTATTATCGCATTACTGAAAAAGGTGAAGCTATTTTAATTGAAGCAAGAGCAAAGGCCTATGAATTATTCAAAGAAATTAAAGAGTAAAGGAGTCCTGCATGCAATACTTTAAAAAACTACTTGAGATTTTCATTGTATCAACAAGACTTGGTTTCACTTCTTTTGGAGGACCAGTCGCACATTTAGGTTATTTTCATCAGGAATATGTTCGAAAAAGAAAATGGATGGACGAAAAAAGTTATGCTGACCTCGTAGCATTAAGTCAATTTCTACCTGGCCCAGCAAGCAGTCAAGTCGGAATTGGCATTGGTGTCATGAGAGGTGGCGTTTTAGGTGGGATTGTATCTTTTATTGGCTTTACAATGCCCTCAGTCATTGCTCTTATTTTATTCGCTTACTTTGCTCAACAGCTTGGTCTAATGGAATTTGGCATCATCCAAGGGTTGAAAATAGTTGCTGTAGTCATTGTCGCTCATGCCATTTTAGGGATGGCTAAGAGTTTAACCCCTGACTTAACTAGAAAATCAATCGCTTTATTCGCGCTTTTGATCACCTTACTTATTCCCCATAACCTATCGCAGATTGGGGTCATTTTGGTAGCTGGATTGCTTGGTTATTTTATGTTTAGTAAAAAAGAGGAGCATGACGGTTTATCATTACAAGTACCGTTATCAAAGAAGATAGGATTGGTTTGTTTAAGCTTATTTTTCGGGCTTTTAACCATCCTTCCAATTTTAAGCAGTTTAATTTCAAATACTTGGCTAAGTATGGTTGACAGTTTCTACCGGGCTGGTGCATTGGTATTTGGAGGAGGGCATGTAGTTCTTCCCTTATTAGAAAGAGAATTTGTTCCTACTGGATTTATTAGTGAAGAAGCCTTTTTATCTGGTTATGCCGCTGCGCAGGCTGTGCCTGGTCCACTATTTACCTTTGCAGCATTTATTGGCGCTGATATGAATGGGTGGTTAGGAGGCATGATTGCAACATTTTCTATCTTTTTACCTGCCATACTGCTTATCTTTGGTGTCTTACCCTTTTGGCATGCATTAAGGAAGAATCATCACATAAGAGGAGCATTTATTGCCATTAACGCTGCTGTTGTTGGAATACTAATATCAGCCTTTTATATGCCCATATGGACGAGTGCTATTATTACGCCATTAGATTTTTCCTTAGCAGCTATATTATTCTTTATGTTGGTTTATTGGAAACTCCCCCCGTGGCTCATTGTTTTAGCTGGCGCACTAGGGGGAGTATTGATAGAAATGACTTGAACACCTTTAAGCCGTTATTATAAAATAACGGTTTACTTTATTTTTGCTTCATCTTCAATTGATTTTCTAGCTCCGTTACACGATGCTCTAGTTTCTGCCTTTCATCAAGCTCCATTCTTAATTTTTCCTCCATCAATTCTCCGTTTTTTAAATACCTTTTTATGACCTTACTCGTGGCTACAAATACAATGATAAGTAAGGTAGGAATGATAAGAACAAATGTCAATATTATGATTCCATTCACCAATGAAAACATATCCCCAAACCCCATGGCTCCTACTCCCAACTAAATGAAAATCTTATTGCTTAATTAGTATATAGGACACATTTTCATATAGCCACTCTTTATTTTCCACAAATATGTTATTAATATATAAGAAACAACTAATAGCATAAACTGAAACTTCAGCTAATAAAAATTTGTTACCATATTCATTAACTTCTATTCCACCAAATACGTTAACAGTAACACACGTACCTCATCGTACAGCATATATTCATCTAAAAAATGAGGATAATCTCTCATTACCCGTTTTAAAAACTCATATGTAGGGAACTGCTCAAAAAAGTCGGATGTCAATAATGATACTTGCCTTTGTGAAAGCTGATCTTGGCGGTTGTTGGCAACGTAACTTAGACTACCTGCTATATTCATCCAGTATGTATGTAAATCTACAGTTAAATCCTCTAATGGATACGAATCACCAAAATCATTATCGATCTTTGTTAAGTCTTCAAATGGCATGGGATGATATAGATTTTCCTTTTTTTCCATTAACTGTTCGAATATTGTTTGTTTATTGATATGCCCACCACCGCTTAGACGCTATTTGTTAACACAGGGATAATAAAGGTTTCTATCGAGAGCTACTTTTCCCAGTATCAAAAGAACCACTGATAAAAGAAAAAACCCCCAATAACAATAATTACGAGTAAGAGTAAATCGTTCCAGCCCATCCCACTTACATCAGGTGACGGACTCTGACTTTTATTAATGCTATCATTTAGCGTAACTGTGGGAGGATTCTCCTCCTGCTTCTTTCTATCTTCTGATGGCATTCCTACACCCCTTTTGTTTCACACTTTAGGGAAAAGCAATAGATAGCTATATTTACTGCATTTTCCCTTTCTCCTCTATTATTCTCGTTCCCTCGCAGCTTGCGTATCACGAATATTCTTTTGCACTGCGACACTTGCAAATAAGCTAAGGACAAAAGCCATCGCATAAAATCCCTTTTCACTTAGAATAATACTACCAGCGTTATATAACCCAATGGCCATTAATGAAACGGCGACAATTAAAGCGAACCAACTGATCCCGTAATAAATACCCGTCACAGAAATACCATCTTCCTTGTCTCTTACCGCCTTTTGTAAAGAAACAGCGGCATACAATCCAAATATTAGAACAGCAAAATAATAGCCCTTCTCATTGAGTTCCATCGCAGCATTAAATAGACCGATGATATAAGCCGTCACACCTACTAATAGGGCTGCCCATGAAGCACCTTTAAAAGCTGCTGATGGTTCCCCTTCTTTTCTTTCTTCTTTCACTTTATTACTAGTCTTTTTCGCCTTCTCTACCATCAACTCTTCATCACTCGACAATATAACCTCCACCTTTCTCAACCCCACCACATGGCTAATACAAAAGTTGACCAGATTGACATGATGAAGCTTATCATAACTACCACTACAAGGGTTTCCAAGTATTTTACCTTCATTCTATGTTTAATTACTCGGTAAAATGTTATCGCAATCGCTAGCATATAAAATAAATAACTGCTTATCGTTACAATGGTTAAAAAAGTGATTGGATAAACATTAGGCAAAATAGCATGAAGGGAATAAGCAAAATCTTGACCAAAAATGGCAAATACCGAGCCAAGGAGTAAACAAATGATCACAATCATCTTATACCTCATTTTGTTTAATTTAGTGTAATTATACACTTTGTAAATTCGTTTAGAAACGTTTATTTATGAAAAATGTAATTTTTGAGAATAAATACCTAAAAAGAGTTAGTTCGAAAACGC
Organism: Cytobacillus kochii; assembly: GCF_020171845.1. GTDB lineage: Bacteria > Bacillota > Bacilli > Bacillales > Cytobacillaceae > Cytobacillus > Cytobacillus kochii. The sequence goes on from NZ_JAIVAM010000007.1 coordinate 297,397, forward strand.
GAACCAACTCTTCTTTTATCCTTTATTCAATTTTAAATGAGCTTCCTTTATGAACAAATTCACCTTAAAGATCGTTTTATACATCAAGTAACCTACCATTGCACCCATCGTATTAAGGATAATATCATCAATATCAAACTGCCCAATCTGCAAGAAAAACTGTAGAAGCTCAATAGAAAAACTCGCAGTAATGGCAGTGATGGTTACGACTGAAAAAAGTCGACAATGTTTAAAAAGCACCGGAAGTAATATTCCTAATGGCAGAAAAATAAGGATATTTCCAATTGTGTTAGTGATAATAATATCCAAATTAAAGCGATCAGCACCTAAAAGATAGGTGATTGTCGTTTTAAAAGGGATAATATTTACATTCATGCCCCATTCAGATAAATTAAAGTTAAAAAAGCTCATTTGTTCTTCTCTTGATAAAAAATAAAAATTACCTGTATAACCATTAGCATAATTCATTATTCTCTCCAAGAGCCGACCAATAATTAACTGCCATAAGACGACTAGTGCAAACAATGAAAACAGCAACCAGCTACTCACCTTATAGAGCTGATAGAATGGGGAGATAGATTGATTATAACCATGTGCAATGCTTTTCTGATTGCCAAAATCAGCTAGAGCCAGCTGTACGGCCTCTTTTTCACTCTTGCCATTTTGCCTATGTTCTTGTTTCAGTAGTAAAATATGGTCTGTCATTTCATCAATGATCTCTTGCTTTTCAACATGGTCACAATCAATTGTATTTACAATTTGTTTGATATAGGATTCAACCTCTTTGTCCACTTGAGCCCCTCCGTTGTTACGTTAATCAAATCATTCACTTTTTGCCACTCGCCTAGTTTCCTACTTAATTCTGTTTTTCCACCGTTTGTTAATTGATAATACTTCCTTCGACCACCAAACTGTGAATCTTCCCAATACGCTTCAATCCAGCCATTCTTCTCCAACCTCTTTAAAGCCGGATACAATGTCCCTTCACTCATGTTATACAACTCATGACTGTTTTCCTTTAAGCTCTTCACCATCTCATATCCGTACATATCTTTTTTAGATAATAATGAAAGCAATAAAATATCAATACTACCCTTCATGATTTCTTTATCCATTCTGTTTCTCCTTTATTTGGAAAGTCGCTAACTATATTGTAATGCGATGTACATCGTATTACAAGGTAATTGTTGTCTTTATACAATGAACATACACGGTTTTTTTCCAAATTTAAGAATATCCCCATGTAAAACAAGGAAATTTTTGTTATTATTTTTGTAGTAGAAGAATATTTTATTCTGCCTCAATAAGAATTTAAGAATGGAGAGAAAGTGTGCTTAAAATCCTACAAATGATCTTATCTTTTCCCGCTTTAATTACCATCACATATATTTTCATAACGGAAGATTTCACATTGCAGCCATTGTCGTTACTGCTATTAGGGTTGATGTTACTTATTATGACTATTACTCTATTTCAACAAGGTCATAAAGGGATCGCTTTATTTTGCGCCATTGTGATGTTCATATATATGATTGTTTTCATACAAAATATCGTTTATAGGGGTATACTATGGAATTAATATACGTTTTTATTATTTTTCTTATTCTATTTCTCATTAGTGCTGTGCTTAATATTCTGTTGAAAATGACAAGAAAAAGAGACTGGCTGATTACTTTATTTATTAGTGTTTTTTTAAGCATTATTATTTACGGGGTGCAACAATAGATTTGAAAATGGAGGGATATGGCCGAAATGGATGATACAAAGGAACGCCTCTTACTGGAGAGTGAACAACATTTCCACTCATTAATGAAACTAATTGAATCTGTTCCTGTAAGAAAAAGAAGCCTTTCCATCGAGACAGCTGACCGGGATAAAAATTTCCGCGATATTCTTATGCACCTATATGAATGGCATGCGATGTTGGAACGCTGGTATAGAGAAGGCATGGCCGGAGATACACCATCCATGCCGGCACCCGGGTATAAGTGGCGAGAGATTCAACAGCTTAATCAACAAATTTGGGAAAACTACCAAGATATGAAACTCAACCAAGCAATCAAGAAATGTAAATTAAGCCATGAGCGAATCATGAACATTATCAAGTCCCATACCACTGAAGAAATCATCACCAAAAAGCATTACAAATGGACAAAAACAAGCAATCTATATAGCTATTTTGCTGCGAATACATCCAAGCACTACTTGTGGGCAATGGGGAAATGCGAAAAGATTATTGTTGAAATCAATTCAATGAATATGGTTAGTGATAGGAACAAATAGTTTTGGATGTGGATTACTCTCAGTATCCCGCTTGCGGTTCTTGTTTCTTTCTCGGATTCGGGGATTACTTTTGAATTGCTCTCATCTCCACTTTTTGATAGACAATGTTGGTTTCCTAAGTTAGAAGTACTGTTCTTCTTCTCCAACGACGAGACCATAACTTCACAAAAAGTACCCTATAGGTAGACTTTTACCTATAGGGTACATTCTTAGCCGTAAACCATTTTTATTTAATTAGCTATTGTTTCTATTATGACCCACTATTACTGTTGAATAAGGTCCTCTAAGGATGTGAAATAATATTATTTTATACAATTAGTTGATTTCAAAACGAAATTTTTTTCTTTAGAGCCACCTAAATGTTTTAATTGTCATTAAATAAAAAACAATACTTAAGCCAAGTATAATCGATATATCCCCTACTATTGGCAACTTTCCATCGAAATCAAACAATGCCTGATGGTAAATATCAGTAAGGTATGTAAACGGAATAAAATAAGAAATCGTTTCAAATATATCAGGTAATATATACAAATGAAATCATTTATCTGGGAAATGCTTTGTTGATGATTATTAGTGATTATTAACAGAAGATACACTTTCATCTGTTCTGAATCATATCACTCATTTATAACCAATAGCATTACAAATGGCAAAGACCAGCAGTCTATCTAGTATTTTTCTACGAATACCTTTAAACCTAACTTTGTGGGCATGAAATATAAACAGTTCATAAGTTTAGGGTTTCCTCGTTGTTGGAGATTTCTTCTGGATATGTTTCCTCCTCTTTAACCAGCTTTGGATACTGCTTTTAAATTATCACTTTCCTCTTCAAACGACTTACATTAGTCATTGGCCTGTCTTTTTAAAAGGTCGGAAATTCCTTTACACTCATAAAAGGGACGCCTTCTCAATGTCAGGGGATTGAAATGATGAGTATGGCGGCAAACTAAATAAAAGTGAGTTTACTTAATAAATTATTTTGTGAATAGATGTTCTTAAACAAACGAGGCATTTCTTTAAAAAGAGATGCTCTTTTCGTAGCCAATTAAAAGGAATTGAATGTTTGTATTATATTAGAGATGGTTTTTCTTCTATTATATGTAGAGAAAGCTTTAATTCGATATATGCTACACTATAAATACGAGGAACTTTGGAGGCACACCACCACGGATTAAAATTATATAGACCATCACGGACATATTGTGAAACAGTGCTTTTAAAAAGGAGTTGGATAAAATGGATAAAAACAAAGATACAGAAATAAAGCGATCTTCAAAAGCAGAACACATTCTACTTCAGATCAATAGTAAAACGAAGCTAGGCGACTTACGAAAAATCGCGAAGGATATTAAAAAAGATCACGAACTAGCTATGGAACTTTGGTCAACTGAAGAGTTTTTGCCTAGACTATTAGCAATCTTAATTATGGACAAAAAACTTCTTTCTCAAGATGTGCTAAATAAGCTTGATAAGGATATGCAGACTCACACTCTTGATGAGCGAAATAACTTAATGGATTGGTTAATGGCTAATCAACTCACCAAAGACAAGAAGAAAATTGCATTGATGGAGTCATGGGAAAATAGTCCTTCTGCTCTTCAAAGGCGAGCTTTCTGGTATTATCAAGGGCGATTGAGATGGACTGGACAAACACCGCCTGATAACACCGCAGACTTGCTATCTAGATTAGAAGCTAATATTATGCAGGAGGAACCGGAAGTTCAATGGGCTATGAATTTCACCGCAGGCTGGATAGGCGTTTATGATGAAAAGAATCGTACACGTTGTATGAATCTTGGTGAGAAAACGGGTCTTTACAAAGATGAAAAAGTAGCAAAAGGTTGTACTCCCAGCTATTTGCCAGAGTTCATTGCGATTGAAGTGGACAAACGGCAAAATAACTAGTTACCTCAGGGGTTACTGTATTTGTGCACGGTGTAATACAAATTTGTTGCTTCAATATTAAATCACTTATCACGTAACCAATCAGCATTTTATATCGAAAGCAATGATGACTCTTGCTAGTGCGAAATGCCACACTGAAAATTGTTCTCCTCCTTTTACTGACCCCATCACTCAACTAGAACGATAGCTCCATACAAAAACCCCCCACAAATTCCTGTGAGGGGTATCTTTCATTTCTATCCTTTATTCAGCTTGATACTTACCTAAGAATTCCTTCACTTTATCAGCATCGGCTTTTAGTTCATTGCCAGTATCTACTAGTGGACTTACTGTAGATGAGGCTTTGATTTTATTACCTTGGTAGTAGTCGATGATTTCCTCTTGGTTGATAGAGTAAAGTACGGCTCTTCTTAGATCGGCACTTTCAGAAACGGCACGACCTTCTGTATTAAATAGAAGGTATGATACAGCATTACTTGGAATGCTTTGTAATTGTAGTTTGCTATCGCCTTCTACCGTCTCATATTTATTTTCTGGTACGCTGTATTGAATATGTGTTTCTCCGTTACGTAAGGCAGAAAGTGAGCTATCAATATCGGCAATGAAACGAACATTTACTTGATTAATATTTGGTTCATTTTCAGTATCCGTCATATAACCTGGGTTTTTGTAGAATACAGCTTCATAATCATTTTTATGAGATAAGATGTATGGGCCACTAGCATATAACGTATTGTCATAGCTATCGCCTTCAGTTACTGTGTTTTGGTCACCATAAGCGATGTCCTTGTTTACATCAAAGTCTTCCACTTTATACGTGTTGATTGATTCGACTTGTTCTTTTGATACAATACCTGCAGATTGGTGCGCAAGGTAGTTTAATACTTGTGGGAATGGTTCTGTAGTTGTTACTTTCACCACTTGGTATTTACCTGCTGCGTTATCTGCTGCATCATCTTCAGCAACTAACTCGGCAATCTCTGTATCTAATCCTTCTTCAAGTGCTGCTTTAACCGTACCCTCGCCACCTGAAGTTTGTACTTTCTCTAATTCTGAAACATCTGTCACAACTTCAGCTGTCTCAATATGCTCATGTAAGCTATATGTGCGGTGATCTGGTACAGAATTTTTATCCTTCGCACGTTCTAGTGAGAAGACAACATCCTCTGCACCAACAAGGTCATCTGTTTCTTCTGCTTTTTTATCAGTAACTTTGGCAAAATTAACGTCATCTCTTAATAAGAAATAATACTCAGAATTGCCATCTGCAATACTAAAATTACGAGATAGGGAACCATCAGCCGTCACAACATCATCATCTGTTAAGTTTACAAGGCGAATATACATATTCGAATTCAACATATTAATAGAACCATCGTTCCCTTTAATTGGGTCAAGGGAAGTCAGTGTTGAAAGTGTTTGCGATAATACGAGTGGATCTGATTCTCTCTTCGCTTCATCTTGGAAATCAATCGTTTCCCATGCTAAAGAGCGCGATTTAGAAAGGCGAACAGAATCTGGTACTAACACATCTTTATTCAATGCTTGTGTTTTGTAAGAGCTATATAATGGTGCAATATAAGCTTTATCAAATACAAGTTTTTCCTCGAATTCCTTATATGTTTTTGCGTATTCTTCTGGTGTTTCAGTACTTGCTTTATCTATCAACTCATCAATCTCTTTATCAGCCATAATGCTGTAATCTCCACCGCTAATAAACAATGAACGCACAGCGTAATCTGGATTTCCTGTTACAGTCGTCCAACTTGATAAAGCAACATCATAGTTTCCTGCATCTTGTTGTGCTTTAAAGCTACCATAGTCAGGTTGGATGTTTAATTTTACATCAAAACCATTCTTCGTTAATTGGTCACGAACAATGTTCATGTCCTCTTCACTACTGCTCATGCCAAGAATCTCTATTGATGGCTTAGAGCCATCACCACTACCTGAACCTTCATTCTCAACATCAGATTTTGTATTCACACATCCTGTTAGAATCAATGTAAATATTAACAAGAATGATAGTACCGCCTTTTTCATCTGCTTTCCCCCCTGAAAGTCTTTTATTTATTAATCAAGCTTAGGGTCAAGTGCATCACGCAACCCGTCCCCAAGAAAGTTAAACGATAAAACAAGTGCAATAATAGCAATACCAGGATAAATAGCTAAGTAGGAATGTGATTCTAGATAAGCACTACCTACTTTTAAGATATTACCCCATTCCGGTATATGCGGCTCAATTCCTAATCCTAAATAACTTAAACTACTTGTGGCAATTACTGCTCCTCCGATTGTTAACGTAGCCTTTACAATCATTGGCGCCATACTATTTGGGACAATTTGTTTAAAAATAATCGATAGATTACTTGCTCCGAGCGCACGAGCCGACATAACATATTCCATATTGGAAATCATCAGCACATTTGCTCGCATCGTTCTTGCATACGTTGGAATTGAACCAACACTTAAGGCAATCACTAGTGTCGTTGTGCTTGCCCCGAAAGCTGCGATGATGACGATCGCAAGTAAAATACCTGGAATAGCATATAATACATCTAATAATCGCATTAAAATATTATCCGTGCGTTTCCCATAATAACCAGAAATAGCACCTAGAATCCCACCAACCACAAACGGAATGAAGGTCGATAAAACCCCTACAATCAGAGAGATCCTGGCCCCAAAGACAATGCGCGAGAACACATCGCGACCAAAATTATCTGTACCTAAAGGATAGGCAAGACTTGGCATTTGTAATGTAGCACCATAATTATTATCAACCGCCATACCATAATCGAAGGTCCAATAACTGCAAATCGATAAAGAGAAAATAAACAGAATGAAAAATAATCCTAGCATCGCTGTCATATTACTCGCAATTTTCTCCCACATCGCATACCATTTAGCAACAGTAGATGGCGTTTTGCTGAACACTTCTAATAGCATAAATAAACCTAAGGCAAGGGCAAATAAATTACCGGTTAAAGAAGTAAGTATTAATAGGATTCCTACAGACAACTTCCATTTCGATAATTGTCCGTTATCTTTTATTACTAAAAGGAGTACAACCAACTGAAAAACGAAAATGGCCAGTAACAAAAACATACCCATGAGGAATGTATTCGCTACGTAAGGTTTAAACAAGTTTAATGAAGATACCGCAATCACGTAGAATTGCGTCATCAACATAAACATAGTAAATAAGTATTGTGGGCTTTTTTTCTTTTTAATAAGACCAAATGCAAAAGCGGTTGTGAAAATATTACCCACCAATACACTTAATAGTTGGAAATAACCCCACATTCTTGTCGACGAGCGTATAACGCCATCTCTTTTCAAATCCCGCTTCACTTGATAAGCAATAAAAGATTGAATGATAGAGAAAACGGCATAAGCAATAAATAATGAAAAGAAAACTGGCTTGATTGCCCCTGTTGAAAAATCAATACCTGCAAGCAAAAAGATCAGCGTTAAGGCAATAGAGACAACAAGGGCAAAGTTGGCCTGCGCATATTCAGATGTCGCCTTTAAGGCGAATTTTTTTAACAAGCTATCTTTATGAGTAGACATGCTGCACCTACTTTTAATATTGTTTCATTTTTGAACGAATTCTTGGATCGATAAATGCATATAAAATATCAATCAATAAGTTCACTAATGAGATTGTAATGGCAATATATACAACACCGCCCATAATAGCGGGAATATCAGGGATAAATTGTTTATCAACAATATAACTTCCAATTCCACTAATATTAAAAACTTTTTCTGTAACAGCAGCTCCACCGAGCATACCGCCAAACATTAAACCAATGACAGTAATAATTGGTATCAAAGCATTTCCAAAAGCATGGCGCCAAAGTATGCGGCGTTCATTAAGACCTTTTGCTCTTGCAGTAATAATATAATCTTCATGGATGACTTCTAGCGTAGATGAGCGAGTCATCCGAGCAATGGAAGCCATTAAACCGGTTCCCAGGACAACCGCTGGCATGATAATCGAAAGCAAATTACCTGGTGTAAAAGTAGCCGGCAGCCACTGTAACTCAATCGAAAATGTTAAAATAAAGATTAAACCTTGCCAAAAATTCGGAATCGATAACCCAATTAAAGCTACGAACATAAGGGTATAATCTAAAAAGGTATTAGACCTTGTAGCAGAAATGATTCCAATAGGAATGGCAATAACAATCGCTAAAATTAAGGCAATAAACGTTAGTAATAGTGTGATTGGAATTTTTCTAGCGATGGCATCCACAACATTTTCATTTCCGGCAAAAGAAGCACCTAAATCAAATGTGAAAATACCTTGAATTGCTTGCCATAATTGAACCCAATACGGTTGATCTAACCCATAAATTTGGTTAAATGTCGCGATCTGTTCCTTAGTAGCCGTTACTCCTAAAATATTGGCAGCTGGATCAAACGGTGAAATATACAAAATCGTAAACACAAAAAAAGCGACCCCAACAATAACAAATAGGGTGGAAACAAGCCTTTCAAAAATATACTTTATATACGGATTCATATACAAGAAAAGGAGGGTATAGAACAATAATCCAGGTATGAACGTTAGAACAACAAATACTGGATGTTCTAATAATGATCGCATGATACTTGCAAAAGTTAATTGATCTTCTCCTCGCTGTGCTAATTCCTCCTGAACTTTATCCTCTACTACCTGAAGAAACTCATCCTCTGCTCTCTTTTCAGCCACTTGTTTCATTTTCAACTCATCTATCTTTTGCTGAAAGAACGTTTGCTTTCGCCTTTGCTGTTCTATATGTTTCGTAATTAATTTTTCCTTTAAACCGGCTTCTGTGCATGCTTGATGGAGCTCACGCCATAACCGCTGATAAGCGTCATCTTTTCTCTTTATGAGGTAAATAATGAAGCTAATCACATAAACTGGTAAACCTATAATCAACATCGCCCATTTTAAAAATGGGTATTGGTTCATTTTCCCAAAGGTTTGACTGAGTGTCGAAAGCACATTAGGAACGCTAGATGAATGTATCTGTGGCGCATTATTGACTGTATTCATTCATCCGTTCACCCCCTTTAGTCCCGATAATTCCTAGTTGTATACTATATTTTAATTCTAGTATAATATGACTGTCAATATTGTTCGAGAGTAAACATCAAAGTTTGGTAGGTGGAGAATGTGGAACCGTTATTAAAAATAGAAAATTTACAAGTATCCTTTATGTCTCGAGAGAAGGAATTTGAAGCTGTCAAAGGTGTCAGCTTTACTGTCAATAAAGGAGAAACATTAGGCATTGTCGGTGAATCAGGCAGTGGCAAGAGTGTCACTGCCCGCTCGATTATGAGACTGCTCCCGTCTCCTCCTTCCCTTTTAAAAGACGGCGAGATTATGTTTCTCGGTAAAGATCTGGTCAATGCAAGTGATCAAGAATTGGAAGCGATCAGAGGGAAAGATATGAGCATGATCTTCCAAGATCCAATGACCTCGTTGAATCCAACGATGCGTATTGGTCAACAATTAACTGAAACAATGCTAAAACATACAAAAGGATTAGGTAAAACTCAAGCAAAGGCTGAAGCCATTGAGCTTTTAAGATTAGTAGGGATTCCAAAGCCAGAAGTTCGTTTTGCCCAATACCCACATGAGTTTTCTGGCGGGATGCGGCAACGGGCAATGATTGCTATCGCTCTTGCTTGTCGTCCTAAGCTACTCATCGCTGACGAACCAACAACAGCACTTGATGTAACCATACAAGCGCAAATACTGAACCTAATGAAGCATATGCAGGAAAAATTCGGTACTGCGATCATTTTAATCACCCATGACCTTGGCGTTGTTGCTGGCATGTGTGACCGTGTTGTCGTAATGAAGGACGGGGAAATCGTTGAAAAAGGCACAACCGAAGAAATCTTTGAGCATGCCACTCACCCTTATACATTACGATTACTCAACGCTTTACCAAAGCTTCATGAAAAAAAGAAAGCAAAACCAGCACCGCGTATTAGTGAAGATATCAATGCAAAAGAACCCCTTCTCGAAGTAAAAGCATTGAAACAACACTTCGATTTAGGCAAAGGCCAAGTGTTGAAGGCTGTTGATGATATTAGCTTCTTTATTAAACCTGGTGAAACACTTGGTCTTGTCGGGGAGTCTGGTTCAGGAAAGTCCACCACCGGGCGTGCGATTTTAAGATTAAATGAACCAACTGCTGGTGAAGTGTTGTACCAGGGTATTCCTGTGAATCAACTAACAGCAAAGGAAATGAAGATGATGCGCAGACATATGCAAATGATTTTTCAAGATCCTTATGCTTCATTAAACCCGCGCTTTAAAGTAATTGATATTATCGGTCAAGCACTAGATATTCATAAGCTCGTAAAAAATAAGCAAGAACGCCGGAAACGCGTAGAAGAATTACTAGAAATGGTGGGTTTGGAGAAGGAACATGCAATGCGTTATCCCCATGAATTTTCTGGGGGACAAAGACAGCGAATTGGGATTGCCCGCGCACTTGCCGTCGAACCAAAATTCATCGTCTGTGATGAGCCACTCTCTGCACTAGACGTATCCATCCAAGCGCAAATCGTTAAATTACTTGAAGACTTACAGCAAAAGCTTGGATTGACCTACCTATTTATTGCCCACGACCTCTCCATGGTTAAACATATTAGTGACCGTGTAGCCGTTATGTTCGGGGGAAAAATCGTCGAACTCGCAGAAAGTGAAGAACTCTATGCTAACCCGCAGCACCCATATACAAAATCACTACTCGCTGCCATCCCAATCCCTGACCCAGCGATTGAACGGCAGAAAAAACGCGAAACTTTGTCCGCACAAGAAGAGCGACGTGAGGAATATCAACTCGATAATGCTGAACTTGTGGAAGTAACGCCTGGGCATTGGGTTGCTCAGCCGAAGGTAACAGTGGAAATATAAAAGAAAAGCCGGCCATTTTCGGTCGGCTTTTCTTTTATAAATTCTCTAGTAGACAAAATAGATAAGAATAGTAGTAATCACCCCGACCCAAACACTCAACAAAATGCAATACCCCATTATATGGCGAATATGCAGACCAACAACACTTAAAATAGGTAGAGCCCAAAAGGGTTGAATGAGATTCGTCCAACCATCTCCCCAACCGACAGCCATTGCCGTGATGGCATGATTTACTCCTAGCTGTGCTCCTGCCGCTACTTGTAATGGACCTTGTAATGCCCATTGTCCTCCACCAGACGGGGCGAGTAGGTTCACCACGCCTGCAGTCCAATAAGTAAAAACACCAAAAGTATCTGATGTGGCCACATTGGTTATCCAATTGATAATAGACTCAGCTATCCCTGAGCTACCAAGTACCGCAATAATGCCAGCATAGAAAGGAAATTGCAAAATAATCGGTGATATCGATGAGGCCGCATCCTTAAAAGCTTCTGCATATTGAGTAAGCGACTGATGAAATAATAAACCTAAAGATAGAAACGCAAGATTAATAATATTTAAATCTAAATCTCTACCATTCCAAAATGAAACCAGTAAATAAATAAGTCCAATCAAACCTGTTACCGTTCCCCAAACCTTCGATCGCTCTAACTTCATAGCCGGACTATCTATTTTCTGTTCCTTTTGTCGAGAAGTTACCTTTTTTTCTTTTTCTACAAAAGGAATAATGTCTTTTTTTGGTGCCATTAATATGATGAATAGTGGCATCGTTATCACTAAGGCAATAAGAATCGTCATTGTACCTGGATGGAATATTGTCTCGGAAGTAGGAATGACACCAATAGCACTTTGAAGAAAATGACCTTCTGTTGCCACTGATAATCCAATTGAACTCGATAAACCAGCTGTGTACAATACCGTGGGTGCATATGCAGCTGCTACCAGTAATGGAAAATGCGCCTGCTGATTTCTTTTACCAACCTCTCGGGCGATGATTGCACCGACAATGACCGCCAATCCCCAGTTAATATAATAGGCAAATGAGGATACGAGAAAGGTGAGAATATAAGCTTGATTTGCACTTTTGGCTAATGATGCTACACGGCTGAGAAAACGTTGGATAAAAGGGACTTTAGCTAATGCCATTCCCGTCATTAATAATAAAACCATTTGCATAGTAAAGGTTAAATAAGTCCAAAAGCCATCACCGAAAGACTCCACAATCATCAATGGCTCACTTGGATTCATGATTAAAGCAAGGCCCATCATGAGTAACATCAGGATAACAGCAATGACAAAGGCATCCGGTAAAAATCTCTCAACCATTTTTGAAAAACGGTGTGCTAATCGATTCATTCCCTACTCCCCCTAACATGCTCGTCAGCACTAGGCTGTAGTACATGGTATGAACGAGGGAAAAGGGATATACGCTTTATTTTCTCAAAAAGTTTGTCCGGAATAAAGAAAGTAATTGAGTGGTCATCAATACAAAAGTTCATTACTACCTATAGTAAAATCTAAATCATATAGCACTTAAGAATCTCTCACTTGCTCCAATGTAATAGTTAACATGGCGAACTTTCTCCTTTATAATATAAGAAAAAGTAGGAAAGGATGATTTTGATTGCCCATTATGAAACCGCTATACCCTCCCCAACAACTCCGTTTTCTTCTTGCACTCCATGCTCGAAAGGAATTATCTTCAGACCACCTTCATCACCTACAAGCAATGAAAAAAGGAGCAGATGGTGAAATACGTTGGACAACCCTCTTAAGCGAACTGCCAGATGACATTCCCATTCTTTATGATCTCAATTTTGAGATTAACCAATCCATTATTCAATTAGATGCTCTTTGTATTCTGCAGAATAAAATAGTTATTTTTGAAATCAAAAATTACAGTGGTAATTATACACTGGTTGGTGACCAATGGCTTAGTCCTTCAAAAAAAGAAATGAAAAGTCCACTCATCCAAATCAAACGAAATGAACCGCTCATTCACCAGTTTCTTAAGAGGTACCAGCTCCCCATTCCCTTTGAATACCACCTCATATTCGTTAATCCCCAATTTATTTTATATGGTGCAAAACCAAATGGAAATATCATTTTTCCTGGACAAATCCCACAATACCTTGACTCATTAAAAAAACAAACTGTCTCTCCAACATTACTTCACACTAAAATCATCGAGACATTATTAGACAACCACAAAAACAAACTAAACATGCTTGTCAAACCAGAATATCATTATGAAGAATTAGCGAAGGGCGTGTTTTGTAGTAAGTGTTGTGGGAGGATGGAGCGATTGAGTAAAAAAAGGTTTAAATGCAAGAAATGCTCCCATTCGGGATTTGTAAATGACATCATCTTCAACAATATTAAAGACTATTCAATCCTATTTCCTGAGAGGAAAATTAAAACATTAGATATATACGAGTGGATTGGGAAGCAAGTAAGCACTGCTATTATTCATAGAATATTGCAGAAAAACGCTAAAAGACTCGGAAATGGCCGAGCAACCTATTATGAACTCATAAATAGCAATTTTTAAGCGTAGCTCAGGTCATGAAAGTCCTTGATTAAACAAGAGGCTAAACACTTTTTTGACGATTTAGGGCAAAGCCATAAACAAATGACCGGAAGGAGGAAAAGTCGTGGCCTTACCTTTTTTCCCTACTTATCTTTTCCTTCACAACGAGATTAGTCGCGATTCTTTCTTTTACCCTACTTATCTTTTCCTTCACAACGAGATTAGTCGTGATTCTTCCTTTTACCCTACTTATCTTTTCCTTCCCAACTAGATTAGTCGCGATTCTTCCCTTTGCCCTACTTATCTTTTCTTTCACTGCCAGATTAGTCGCGATTCTTCCCTTTACCCTACTTATCTTTTCTTTCCCAACGAGATTAGTCGTGATTCTTCCTTTTGCCCTACTTATCTTTTCTTTCACAACGAGATTAGTCGCGATTCTTTCTTTTACCCTACTTATCTTTTCCTTCACAACGAGATTAGTCGCGATTCTTCCTTTTACCCTACTTATCTTTTCTTTCACAACGAGATTAGTCGCGATTCTTCCCTTTGCCCTACTTATCTTTTCCTTCTCTTCCAGATTAGTCGCGATTCTTTCTTTTTCCCTACTTATCTTTTCTTTCACTGCCAGATTAGTCGCGATTCTTCCTTTTGCCCTACTTATCTTTTCTTTCACTGCCAGATTAGTCGCGATTCTTCCTTTTACCCTACTTATCTTTTCCTTCCCAACGAGATTAGTCGCGATTCTTCCCTTTACCCTACTTATCTTTTCTTTCACAACGAGATTAGTCGCGATTCTTTCTTTTTCCCTACTTATCTTTTCCTTCACAACGAGATTAGTCGCGGTTCTTTCTTTTTCCCTACTTATCTTTTCTTCACTGCCAGATTAGTCGCGATTCTTCCTTTTACCCTACTTATCTTTTCTTTCACAACGAGATTAGTCGCGATTCTTCCCTTTGCCCTACTTATCTTTTCTTTCACTGCCAGATTAGTCGCGATTCTTCCTTTTACCCTACTTATCTTTTCTTTCACAACGAGATTAGTCGCGATTCTTCCCTTTGCCCCACTTATCTTTTCTTTCACAACGAGATTAATCGCGACCTTCTCTTTTTCTCTACTTATCTTTTCCTTCACAACTAGATTAGTCGCGATTCTCTCTTTTCCTCTACTTTTCTTTCCCATCCAGATCAGTCGCGACTATCCCTTTTTTAGATGAAACGACTCGCAGTCATTCTATTTTCAAAAAAATTAGCTTTCTTACTAGAAATAGAGGGAGTGCTTCCAATGAAGACTCACTCCCTCTCTCCCATTACACAATAAATATCGGTTTAGCCTGCTTCAATTTCGCTGCCACAGTTTCAAGTGGTTTGCCAGTGTGTACATCTAGAACGGTTGATGCTTCATTAAACCAACAGTCCGGTGCTGCTGCACCCCAGAATGTTTGGCGGCGTTTGTCGTTGAGCTCCCAACGGATTGGTTTGAAGTCGGGATCGCTCGTTAAATAATCGCCATTATATAGCTCGATACGGTGGCCATCTGGGTCTCTTAAATAGAGGAAAAAGGCATTGGATAAGCCGTGTCTTGCTGGGCCACGTTCAATATTTTCTGCATAACCCAGTGCTGCTAGCACATCACAACCATGAATTAAACTCATCGGATCGCTGAGCCAATAAGCGACGTGGTGTACACGTGGGCCTTCTCCATTCATAAAGGCGACATCATGGACGGATGGTTTTCGATGAATCCAGGCTGCCCAGATTTTATCCTCTTCAGTTGCCGTGTATTCTGAACAAGAGAAACCGAGTTCTTTTGTATAAAAACCATAAGCGGCTTCCACATCAGAGACCATATTATTGAAATGGTCAATCCGTTGGGCCTTTGCTCCTTGATATAAATCGTAGCGTTGTAATAGGCGCTCAACTGTATCCATTTTCGCAAAAAATTCTAACGGGATTCCTGAGACATCCTGTACCCGTAAAGCCCTGCCAATGGCATGCTGGCTACCCTCTTCTAACCACTTTGTCTTCATACCGTGCTTTTCAAACATAGCTGCCAATGCATCTAAATCGGCATCTGATCTTACCTTATAGCTAGTGACTTCAACATGTGGTGCGTCTGCTTTCTTCAACACTAGACTATGATGAACATGTTCCTCTAAGCCTCTTAAATAAATCGTATTTTCATCCGATTCGGTTTCTACTAAACCAAGTCCTTTGATATAAAAATCACGAGAACGCTCTAAATCGGTCACATGTAAAATCGCTCTAGCCGTGCGAATAATATCAAAATCTACACTCATCACGCGCTCCCCCTTATACGTTTAAAAACTTTGAATTGGACGCTTTGCCTAAAAAGTCTTGTACTCTGGCCTTTAGCTCATCCTTTGCTTGATAATGATCAAAGTAGGTCATCCCCATACGGATAGGATCGCCGAAGAAGTAGTATTCATAATGCATTTGCCTGCTGCCAAATGCACTCATCGTGATATCCCAAGCCAACCTAAATAGTTGAACTCTCTCGTAACCTTCTAGATTCTTCCCTTGTAAACCACGGTGAATAATATCACCAATTTCTTCATTTTGAAAATCAGCTTGTGTCGGAATTCCCATTAATCCAGATGCACCTAGTACACGTAGAATTTCTATGAGACGAGGATAAACTCTTGGGTACCAGTTGCGTGCAGCATCGAGTGCCTCGTAATCAGGTGTCATGGTCCCCCACTTATCGAGCTTTGCATTATGTTCAGCACGGTACATATGAGATTTCATCGTTTCAAGTGCCAACATGATTTCTGTTCCTTTGTCCTTCACATGTTGGAAACTATCAATACCAATGGCATCCATCATCGACAAAGCTACTCCGAGTATAAATTCTGTCTTAATGATATTTTTTGAAACGACTTGGTGCGACATATGCACGACCGCATTTGTTTCGCGGAAGGTGCGGTTACAAATTGATGAATTCCCGCACACAAATACACGCTCCCACGGAACAAATACATTTTCAAATGATACAATTGCATCTCCTTCTTCAAAACGGGAGCTAAGTGGATGGTCATAACTATTCCTCCCATAATCGAATGATTCCCTACTAATGAACTTCAATCCTGGGGTATTATTCGGAATGGCAAACGCTAAAGAATACGGATCATCCAATTCACCTGCTTTTTTCACAGTCGATGGAAATACAAGAATTTCATCAGTGATACCGCCTTGCGTTGCTAATAAACGGATACCATCCACATATATTCCTTCATCTGTTTTCTTCACTAAATGGAGAGCGACATTGGCATCCTTCTGTTCATGTTGTGCCTTAGCCCTGTTCACTTGTGGATGAATCAATGTATGTGTCAAACTAATATCATTTTCCCTAGCAAATTCGTAATACTTACGTGCGTTTTCTGCGAACATCGGATCTGCTTCAGCAAATAATTCATTTGATACACCCATAGCCATCACTTCTGCATTCAAGTAATCGGGTGAGCGGCCCATCATACCACCTGATGTAAGGGCCCACTCTTGAATGGCTTCTCGTCTTTTTATTACATCTTCAATCGTTTTTGGTTGCAGCCATGTCATTCCTACTTGTTCACCTGTTGTTGGTGACGTGTAAAGCATTTTTTCCGGTTTTTCAAACTGCAAATCATATAGATCTGCCATTGATTTCACGACACCTTTTAAACCAGGATGTGCTGTTACGTCTTGCACTCTTTCGCCGTGCAAATAAATGTTATTGCTCGCCTTTTTTAGCCGCTCGATATATTGCTTTCCATTCTTTGCCCCCATCTATTCCCCTCCTTATTTTTTCTTACCGAATTGTGGAATATGGTGATCACTGATGGCGACATGAATGACCTTAGGTTCTGTATAAAATTCGAAAATGGCATAATGTCCACCTTCTCGTCCGATACCACTCGCCTTCGTTCCACCAAACGGAATTCGTAAATCCCGTGTGTTTTGCGAATTAATCCAAATCATTCCTGCCTCTACAGCTTGGGCCACACGATGACCACGCTTAATATCATTCGTCCAAACGAAGCCAGCTAAGCCGTATTTTACGTCGTTTGCCACTTGGATGACCTCTTCTTCTGTTTCAAATTCAATCACTGCCATCACTGGTCCGAAGATTTCTTCCTGGCAAACTTTCATATCATTCGTCGCGTTTAATAATAAAGTTGGTGGAACATAATTACCGGCAGAGAATGCTGCTGGCACATCCCCTTGGAAAACGTCACAGCCTTCTTCTCCCGCGATTTCAATATATTTTTTCACTTTGTTATAATGGGCTGTTTCAATCAGCGGGCCAAGTTCTGTGGCCTTATCCATGGGATCACCAACGACGATATTCTTCACCCGATCTTTAAGTGCTGCAACGAACTTTTCTTTAATATTTTTGTGCAAAAACACGCGGGAGTTCGATGTACAGCGTTCACCGTTAAAAGAGAATATCCCCCAAACAGCTGCATCAAGGGCGCGATCTAAATCGGCATCCTCAAAAACAATCAACGGTGATTTCCCCCCTAATTCCATTGAGGTTTTCTTCAACGTATCGGCAGCATTTTTAATAATGGTTGAACCAGTCGTTGTTTCACCCGTAAATGAAATCGCTTCCACATCAGGATGACGAACAAGGGCATCACCTGCTGTTTCCCCGAAGCCATGGACAATATTGAATACCCCTTTAGGTAAACCTGCTTTTTGAATCACTTCAGCCAGTTTATTCGCCGTTAATGGAGATAGCTCCGCAGGTTTAAGGACGACCGTATTCCCAGTCGCTAATGCCGGCGCCACCTTCCATGTCTCTAACATAAATGGGGCATTCCATGGCGTAATTAACCCCACAACCCCAAGCGGTTTATAGATCGTATAATTGATAAATTCATCGTCCACTTGGTAGGCTTCACCATGCAAGGTCGATTCAACCATTTTCGCGTAAAATCGGAAGTTCATCGCTGCACGTGCCGCTTGTTTTTTCGTTTGGCTGATAGGCAACCCTGTATCAATCGCTTCTAATCTCGCAATCTCTTCCGCTTCTTCATCAATAAGGTCAGCAATGCGGTTAATATATACCATCCGCTCTGAAATTTTCATCGTTTTCCAAATTGTCTCGAAAGCTGTTTTCGCACTCTCCACTGCAACATTAATATCTTCCTTATCGCCTTCAGCTACAAGATTAATCGTTTCATTTGAAAAGGGACTTAGATTGGCAAATGTTTTCTTTGAAACACTATCAACAAATTCACCATTGATAAATAGGGATACATCCTCAACTGCAAAATTTTGCTTTGATTGATTCGTCTCGGTCACATGATTAGTCATATTGTTTCACTCCTTGTTTAAATCACTTTACTTCTGCACGACACCGCCAGGAAGGTCCACATAATGTTTTAAGACTTCTGCAATTTCATCTTGCAAGCTCTGCGTAGGTAAATCCATCGGCAGTCTAAGTACCGGCTTAATTTTGCCCATTTGACCAAGTGCTGCTTTTAATGGTGCAGGATTCGTATCTTTGAACAAAACATCATTCAACTGCATGAGTTCGTAATGCAAGTTTTGTGATTGTTCTACATCGCCAGCTTTCCATGCATCATAAATCGCTGCCACTTTATCTGGGACAATATTTGCTGTTGCGCTAATATGTCCTGCGCCACCAATGGCTAGCATCGGATAACATAACAGTTCAATTCCTGAATAAAGTAGGAAATCACGACCGCAATTCAGTAGTACACGGTTCACATGTTCGAAGTCCTTATTCGATTCTTTTACACCAATAATATTCGGGCAATCTTTACTCAACTTCGCAAGTGTTTCCACATGCATATTTGTGCCTGTTCGACCTGGAATGTTATAAACGATGAGGGGGAGATCTGGTACGGATTCAGCGACAAGTTTAAAGTGCTTATAAAGCGCATGTTGCGAAGGTTTATTATAATAAGGAACGATGATAAGGGCAGCATCTGCACCCATCTCCGCTGCTTTTTTCGTTAAGTACAATGTTTCTTGATGGTTTGTTGAGCCTGTACCTGGTACAAATGGTACTCTTCCGTTAATTGTTTCTTTCGCCACTTCCATCACTTTCAATCGTTCATCGATTGTTAATGAACTTGGTTCTCCAGTTGTTCCTGTAACAGAAATACCATGACTTCCGCTTTCAATGTGCCAATGGATGAGCTTTTTAAATGAGTCAAAGTCTATCGATTCATCTTCATGAAATGGTGTAATAATCGGTGCAATCGAACCTCTTAATCTTTGTTTTACTTCAGCAAACTTCGTCATTTACAAACACTCCTTCTTTAAGTTTATTTCTGAAATTTTTGAATATTTTTATTGTAAGCTCTTTCATTTGCAGTTTAACATGTGTTAGATTATATAAAAAATATTGTTTTTGTTTGTTTTGGATATAAAAAAAGTATCGTTTCAAGGAGGAGCAAGATGGACATAAAGCAGCTGCAATACTTTTGTACAATTGTTCAGGAAGGGCAAATCACACGTGCAGCAAAGAAGTTACATATGGCACAGCCACCACTTAGCCACCAACTGAAACAACTAGAAGAAGAACTAGACGTTAAATTATTCGATCGCATTGGTAGGAAAATGGAACTGACCAAATCAGGTAGCGTCCTTTATGAACGTGCCTTACAAATATTATCTGAGTTAGATGAAGCTAAAAACGAAGTCAAAGAAACAAATGAAGGCGTGAAAGGAAAGCTTTCTATTGGTGCGAGCAAATCTTGTTTCGCCTTTTTACCAGACCGCTTACGGGCGTTTCGTGAAAAATACCCTCTTGTTACCTTTCAGTTAAGAGAAGGTGATACTTACTACATTGGCGAGCTATTGAAAAATCGCGAAATCGAACTAGCTGTCACTCGCCTTCCGCTAGAGATGGATGATATTGAGATGATTCGCTTTCCAACAGAACCTTACGTACTAGTCATTCCAGAATCATGGCAACAACATATCCACAACAAGACTTCCATCAAAATGATAGATATCAAAAACTTCCCATTACTCTTACTCCATCGCATCAATGGCAAAGGTCAATTCGAAATCGTCACAAATGAATGCCGTCGTCACGGCTTTGAACCGAAAGTGATTTTGGAATGTCCCGATGCCTCTATGCTTTTATCTCTTGTTACTGCTGGGGTTGGTGCAACAATAGTACCTAAGTCTACATTGCAATCTTATTATGCAGATAAAGCGATTGTCATAGAGCTAGAAGATGCAACCATTCAATCGGAATCGGCCATTATTTGGTTAAAAAATCGTTACCTATCGAAAAGTGCCCGTCGAATGATAGAGACCTTTCAAACAAACGTTTGATTGAATACTAGGAAGTTTTCTATCAGTAAGTAGAAGAGTGACACCTTCTAAAGTGAAGTTTAGTATATTATGTTTTTTTGTATGTCTGACTCGATTCCCTCTTACCACTAGATTTGAAGTAATCAAAATACAAATTTCAGAGATTTCAAATATAAAAAAGGATAGATTGTACCGTAAAGATTCCACTTGGATATTTTGTAGAAAAGGATGCAATTTATTTTACATTATTTGAAATATTTAAAATAATAAATTATGATTTAATCATTATTTTGTTAAAGGAGTGTTGATCACATTGATGAAAGCAATGATGAGATATAATGGACAATTCTTTTTACAAGAGGTTTATGTCGATTCTACTAAACAACTAATAACCCGAGGAGAAGAGACAACCCCAATTGAACAGCTTGTCGTCCATCCCCCAGTATCTGGAACGGTTTACGGAACATTACTTAATTACAAAGGTGAGTTAGAAGCACTTGGTTCAGCTGTTTGTGAAAGCCCTTACCAACAACCACCGAAAGCACCCATTCTTTATATCAAACCAGTCAATACAATCAATTACCATCAAGCGAGCATTCCTATGCCAAAAGAAGAAGATACCTTACAAATAGGCGCTACCCTTGCAGTAGTCATCGGTAAAAAAGCAAGCAACGTATCAAAAGAAGAAGTACAAAATTATATTTTGGGCTACACAATTGCTAATGATGTCAGTATTCCACATAGCAGTGTTTACCGTCCTGCCATCAAGGAAAAAGCGCAAGACGGATTCTGTCCAATCGGTCCATGGATTGTTGATCGAAAAGAGCTGGCGAACCCTGACGACTTAGATATTACCATCCATATCAACGGAGAGTTAAAGCAACAGCAAACAACTAGAAACTTAATCCGCCCCGTCGCTGAGCTGATCGCAGAGGTTACTTCCTTTATGACCTTATTTGAAGGCGATACATTACTAGTCGGTGTACCAGAAAACCCTCCGCTTGCCCGTAATGGGGATGTTGTCAAAATAACGATTGCTGGCATCGGCTCACTTGAAAACCAATTTATTATCACAAAACAACCAGTAAAGGAGAATACGATATGAAAACCGCACGTGTCGCCTATAAAGGGAATATCCACGAGGCAATAGAATGGTACGGTAAGCTACAATTAGATACTGGCGCCATCGTTTCAGAAGATGATGTCGTTTGGCTCCCTCCTATTGTGCCACAAACGATTTTTGCATTAGGACTCAACTACGCCGATCATGCGGCAGAGCTTTCTTTTAACGCACCGAAAGAGCCCCTCGTTTTTTTAAAAGGACCTAATACACTTATCGGTCATAACGGGGAAACTTTCCGCCCTGCCGATGTTACCTATATGCATTATGAATGTGAATTAGCAGTAGTCATTGGTCAATCTGGTAAAAATATACAAGAAAAGGATGCTTATAACTATGTCGCTGGATATACCGTGGCCAATGATTACGCCATCCGCGATTATTTAGAAAACTACTATCGCCCAAACCTACGTGTGAAAAATCGTGATACATTGACACCCATCGGCCCCTGGTTTGTCAGTGCAGATGAGATAAAAAATCCAATGAATCTCACTTTACGCACCTATGTAAATGACAGTGTCGTCCAAGAAGGAACAACGAAAGATATGATTTTTAGTATTCCAAAGCTCATCGCCTATTTAAGCAGTTTCATGACACTCAATAAAAACGATATCATTCTCACTGGGACACCAAAAGGTTCAGTCGATACGAAAGTGGGAGACACGGTCCTCACTGAAATCGAAGGCATCGGCCGACTCAAGAACACCATTATAAGCGAACCTGTCTATCAATGAAAGGAGGATTTTTATGCCACATTTCATTATTGAATATACGAGCAACATCAAAAGCACTGCACATATTCCCGCCTTATTAGAGAAAGCGAACAAAATCCTCATAAGTAAATCGCCTACTTTTCCGATAGGCGGAATCCGTTCAAGAGCCATTGAGCTAGAAGACTATTATATTGCAGATGGTCAGGCAGACGATGCCTTCGTTCATGCAACCCTCAAAATCGGCTCCGGACGAAGTGAGCAGGTAAAGGCAGCTGTATGTGACGAACTCTTTACTATGATGAAGGATCACTTCAAGGAACTATATGATCAACGCTATTTTGCTTTATCAATGGAACTGTATGAATTTAGCGAAGCTGGTACGTATAAGTGGAATAATATTCATGGTCGGTTTAAGAAGAATAATCGTTAGTTATTAATATATTTTATATAATCTCTCTCCACAATCAATGTTTTTTGTAGAGAGAGACTTTTTCTATTACCTTCGCCTGCTAAGACAGGAATTACATCCCTAGCTTTACAAGGAAATAGCCCCATAGCACAACTGAAATCACAATAAAAGAAATAGCAATGATAAAGGTTTGCTTATATTCACGTTTGAGTTGGGCTAAACCATTCGGATTTTTAAGTATATTCCGAATAGTTAATGTAGATAATTTTGCATTCTTTAGCTTTTGATAGTATTGCAACTCATACTCTGATGGTGTGGTTAAATATCCAACCATCATCAAAGTAAGTATAGAAAGTATAATAGCTAAATAGAAATTATCAAAACCCGTTGGGAATGAGACTATTTTCCAGCGAATAAGTTCCCCAAATAGGATATAAGAGATTATGCCCACAGTCATACTAGCTGTTGCTGCTTTACTATTCATTCTCTTCCATTCAAGACTCCCAACAATTGTTGGCAACCATGCCACAGCAAAAATCGAACCTGCATATATGGAAATCCAGAATATTGACGATGGTTGAATAATGGCAATAATACAAACAAGAATAGCGACAAACACTTGAGCAGCACGCCCTAGAATTAAACTTTGCTTATCACTCATTTCCTTATGTAAGACATTTTCAAATAAGTCTTTAGCTAATGCAAAACCTGTTAAAACAAAAAGTGTTGAAGCCGTAGACATAATGGATGCCATTAACCCTGCAAGGCCAATCCCCGCAAGACCAGAAGGAATATATTCCATCATCCCAACAATAAATACACGGTCAGCAGGCTCAATTCCGGGTTGAAGTACTTGCATGGCTGCTGCTGCAATAAAGACAAGTAATTGCATAACAGGAGCAAAGAACACACCAATAACTGCTGTTTTTAATATAACAAAATCATTTTTCGCAGGGAACACTCTAGATACAAGTGACGGTGTGCATGTGAAAAATAATATCCACATTAAAAATTGAGAGAATATCCATCCAAATGGACGATTCTCCGCACCAGTAACTCCCCAGTAGTTAGGAATTACTTCTCCTAAGTTCTTAATCTGATCGAGACCAGCTTGTCCTATAATAATCGGAGATATAATGATTGAAATAGCTAGCATTGTAAAAAACATCAATGTGTCTGTTATAACAACACCATACATTCCACCCATTGCGCTGAAGATTAAGAGGGCAAAAGTGAATAGCAATATTAGTATCGGGAACGGAATATCTAATATTTCAGATAAGACCACCCCTGCACCTATAAGCTGAACGACTCCGTAAGCTAATAAACCAATAATCATAATAACTGTTGAGATGACCGTAACTGTTTTATTTTTAAATCTTTTTTCAAAGAACTCAGGAAGCGTTTGGCATTCAATTGCTTTCATCTTTCTACCTATATAAATGACCGCAAATAACGTGCCCAACCATGCACCGAAAGAACCAAAACCTGCATGTGCTACAAGACCTTCGCTATAATTCATTCCTGCAAGACCTAACAATGTTACAGCACTTAGATAAGTGGCTGCTAATGTTCCTACGATGAGAAGTGTTGAACCCTTTTCACCCATCACATAAAAATCATCCTTACTTTTTACATATCTTGTTACAATAATACCCGCAATAATGTAAACTGCTATAACTATAAAAAAGATTATTTTTTCCATCCTAAGCCTCCTTTGTTATGTCATCTTTCTCACTTGTTGTAGAACCGTCTTCTTTTTCTAATTTTTGAATAACGGGTAAATATTCTTTTCTTAATATTCTAATGACAATGACAGAAGCTAGCACACTTGTAAAAATCGCACTTCCGAAAAGCAGCCATGCACCAATATACATTACTATCCCCCCATAAAATTATTCTTTATATTTACACCACTTTAGCAAGAAAGCAGCATATGTCTTGGTTACTCTTTTAACACTTTCTAAATCCACCCATTCATCAGGTGCATGCAAATTTCCTCCTGTCGGACCATAGCATGTGGATGGGATATCATAATACAAATTGTAAAATCTAGCATCCGTTGTTGCCGTAAATGTACTAAATTCTAGCTTTTTATTTTCAGTAATTTCATGTGCTTCACCAAGTATTTGAAAAATTTCCTGGTCGGGGTCTATGACAAACCCACCTGCGTGAAATCCATAGAATGTAATTTCAGGCAAATTTTCCATCAACCAAGGATCTTTCTTCGCTTCAGCTAATAAAAATGTCTTCAACTCTTCCTTCACATCTTGTGGGTCGATACCCGGATTAAAACCTACTCTTGCTTCTATAATACATTCTGACGGTACCGTAGATGGCCAATCTCCTGAATGTATTTTTCCTATATTTACATTCAATGGATGAGGGTGATCAGCGAATATGGGGTGATTTTCTTTACTATTAATGGCTTCTTCATAGTCTAATAGTGCCTGAACCATTATATAGGACTTAACAATTGCATTGATTGATTGCTCTGCTCTTTCTGTGTGGGCTCCCAACCCTGTTACTTTGATTCGTACCCATATTACACCCACTTGACCGATTAATCCTTTTTGCCCTAAAGGTTCAGGAATTAAAGCAGCATCTGCTCGATACCCAGCCTCTATAGCAGCCAATGCACCATTTCCCGTACATTCCTCTTCAATTACTGTCTTTATAATGACATCATTAGAAAGAATGATTCCTGCCTCCCGTACAGCTTTTAAGGCATAGATCATAGCAACTACACCAGATTTCATATCTGCAATACCACGACCATACATTTTATTTCCAACAATTGAAGAACCCCACGGGTCATGACTCCACTTTGTCATTGGTTCTGGGCTTACAACATCAATATGTCCCTGTAAGATAATACTTTTCCCATCTTTCTCACCAGGTGCTTCATACTTACCCACAACAACTGGACGGCCTTTATACGACCATTCAGGGGTTGAAAAACCTGGATGAGCACCAAGTTGCTTCGGATCAGGAATCATTTCTTCTACCTCTAAACGTAAATCATTTTGTAAAAAGGTAGCGATGTATTCTTGAATGGCTGTCTCATTTCCTAAAGTGGAAGGATAACGTCCTAATTTTTGTAAAAATTCAACTTCTTCATCCCATAAGCTTTCAACTGTTGCAAAAACCTCGTTCACTACATCTTTTGTATTTTTAGTCATTTACCTTAGCCCCCTTAATTTTTATATTAGATTCTCTTTATTTGCGAGTGTGATAACGCTATGAAGCAATACTTGAACACCTCTTTCGATATCTACTGCTTCACTGAGTTCTTCCTCACAATGACTTACCCCATTAATGCTTGGGATAAATATCATTCCTGTAGGTGCTACCTTGTTTAAATACTTCGCGTCATGAGCAGCTCCACTTTGCATGTTTAAGTAAGAGTAACCATATTTCTTAACAGCCGTTTGAATGACTTCTATTATGCTATCAGTAAAGTGCTCTGTTTCAACGTCAGCTATATCAGTGATTTGTATCTCCATATTTTCAACTAACGTCATCATGCTTAAAGTCTCTCTTAATTGGTTAGTAAATCGTTTGCGTGTTTTGTTATTAGGGTGACGAATATCAATTGAAAATTTAGCTTCACTGGATACAGAATTAATCACATTCGGGTAGGCATTTATCCGGCCTACTGAAATTAATAAATCCGGATACTCCGCTGCTAATGAATAGATTCTTGTTATTAGTTTTGCTGCATGTAGAATGGCATCTTTTCGATTAACCATCGGCCTTGTGCCTGTATGTGCCGTTTCACCTTTCACCGTTACTTCTATCCAGTTCATGCCTTGGATACCCGACACTATACCGATTGCTTTATGACTATCTTCCAAAATAGGACCTTGTTCAATATGTAACTCTAGAAAACTAAAAATATCTTTAGCTCGATTTTCCTCAGTCCCTTCATAACCTATCCTCCGTAATTCACTACCAAAAACCTTCCCCTGTTGATCGGTCTTATTTAAAACGGCTTGCTTAGGAAAAACATTTGTCATTGCACCTGAACCCAACATTGCTGGCTCAAAACGTGCGCCTTCTTCATTCGTAAAATTAACAATTTCTATTGGCCTCATTGTTTTTAACTCCAGGTCATTTAAAGTTCGAATAACTTCCAATGCACCAAGAACTCCTAATATCCCATCAAACTTACCACCATTGGGCTGTGTATCTAAATGGGAACCAATTAAGACAGGCGCTAATTCATCCCTTTCTCCTTCACGACGCCCATACATATTTCCGAAGTCATCTATTCTGATCTCCAAACCGGCATCTAACAACCACTGATAAAATAAGTCTCGCATGACCTTATCTTCATCAGTTAAAGTCAAACGACAAATCCCTCCATTAGGTAACTTTCCAATTTCCGCACTTTCCTCAATCGTTCCCATTAAACGCTGAATATTAATTTCTGCTAATTGCTGACTCATCCTAGCCACTCCTTCTCTTTTAATGAGTAAGATGCAATTAGCATGCCAAGTAATTGTAACAATTGACCCTTTATTTATAGAGAAAATTTTAAATATTTGTTATAATTTCTTTAATATCGACTCGCTTTGAGTTGATTTCAATTCACTTAAACCATTTGAATTCCTTCTTTTGAAGGGATGATTCGAATACAACTCACTAAAGGAGGGTCAATTTGAAGAGACTTCACGCAATTGCTCAATTGAGACCTGAATTTTTCTCTGAAATTTTAAACTCAATCAATGACGCTGTTTATATTACAGATAAAAACGGTATGACCTTATGGGTAAACTCTACAAGTGAAGAAATGTGTAATATTCCAAAAGAGAAGCTCATTGGTAGAAGTGTACAAGAACTAGAGAAAGAGAAAGTCTTCACTCCTTCAGTCACCAGACTTGCATTAGAAGCAAAAAAGAATATAAGTACTGTTCAAGAGATGAGAGATGGTCGAAAGTTTATTGCAACTGGACATCTAGTTAAGGAAGAGCATGGACAAGTCATTGCAGTTGTTGCTCACTGCAGAGACATAACCGAAGCAGTAAAGACCTCCTCACGATTAAAAGAGACAGAAGAGTTACTAGAAAAATATAGTTTAGAGATTAAGAAACTCTACCTATCTACTAGACAATCTAATCCTGAACAAAAGGAACAAATGATTGATAATGAGATTGAAAATATTATTAATAAAATTTCTAGAGTAGATACAACTGCTTTAATTATTGGAGAAACAGGGACTGGAAAAAGTGTAACAGCAGAGAGGATTCACCTATTATGTAACCGACATAGTCAACCATTTATACAAATTAATTGTGCTTCTATGCCTGAAAGTTTGCTAGAGTCAGAACTTTTCGGGTACATGAGAGGAGCTTTTACAGGGGCAAACAAAACTGGGCAACAGGGCCTTATTCAAGCTGCAGAAGGTGGTACATTATTTTTAGACGAAATAGGTGAACTCCCCATCCACCTCCAGGCCAAACTATTACATTTTTTACAAACCAAAACTTACTTACCTATTGGTGGAAGACAATATAAAAGAGCAAATGTGAGAATTATAGCTGCAACTAATCGAAAACTCGACCAAATGGTAGAAGAAGGAAAATTCCGAGCTGATTTATACTTTCGTCTAAATATCCTTACAATTAAGCTCCCCCCTATCCGTGGTAGAAAAGAACATATTACAGATTTATCC
This sequence comes from Cytobacillus kochii, assembly GCF_020171845.1. Classification (GTDB taxonomy): domain Bacteria; phylum Bacillota; class Bacilli; order Bacillales; family Cytobacillaceae; genus Cytobacillus; species Cytobacillus kochii. The sequence continues at coordinate 326,257 of NZ_JAIVAM010000007.1, forward strand.
TTCTATTATTTAAGGAAATTTAATGAAAAGTATCATACCAATAAGATTTTTTCGCCAGATGTTTTAAAGACTTTTCATTCCTATAAATGGCCCGGAAACGTGAGGGAATTGGAAAACCTAATAGAAAAATTAGTTGTATTGTCTGAACAAAATATCACTATGAATGATTTACCAAGAAAAATGTTGCAAAAAACCTTAGATTCTACTTCATTCACTTATCCAGTCAAAGGGCAAACGATGCCTGAGTATTTAGAAATGATTGAGAAAGATATCCTTCTTAAAGCATTAGATCAAGAAGAATCTACTCGAAAAGCAGCAAAAGCATTAGGTGTTACCCAATCTCTATTAATGAGACGTATACGAAAATATAATATTAAATTACTTAAATAGGTACTTGTATGAGAATTCTGTTTATAAAGGAGCGGTATTCGGCGACATTATATCGGGTGTCAAAATTAAGAAGTGGCTTGACCAAATGAAAACGGATTGCCTAAAACCAATTAAACTAAACGACATAAATACCTCACGATGATTCTTTTAAAATCACACCAACACTCTAATAAAACGAACAAAAATAAAATGAACTGTACTCCAATTGTTAGATACCTGAGCTAACAATTGAAAAATGAGTCCGGTGTAATACCGAACCCATTTTCTACCGAGCTACCTTAATGAAATAACCGTCTCTAACTTTTAGGGGGCACTTCAAAAAATTTTGTTCGTTTTCGTATTCTGCCAAAAAACACCTTTCAACTTCTTCTCCTGATAGAAAATCTATAAATCACCGATAGACAAATACTTCGTCTCTAAATAAGGTTCAATCCCTTCAGTGCCCCCTTCACGCCCCAGTCCGCTTTCTTTCATCCCACCAAAAGGAACATGTGCTGCAGAAGGAGCACCATCATTCCAGCCAACGATGCCAAAGTTCAAACGTTCATGTAAAAAGATACCCGTTTTATAATTGTTTGTGAAGAAATAGGCAGCAAGACCATATGGTGTACTATTTGCGATTTCAATCGCTTCTTCAAGCTCTTTAAACGAGATAAGTGGTGCTACTGGGCCAAATGTTTCTTCTTGTGTAATTTTCATATCTAATTGTACATTTTTGAGAACAGTTGGATAGACAAAGTAAGTATTGATTTGATGATTAGCATTATATTCATTGCCCACTAATACCTCTGCACCTTTACTAATCGCATCATTCACTTGAGCAATAATTTTTGTATAGCCTTTTTCATTAATAATCGGCCCAATGTCTACGCCCTCTTCCAATCCGTTACCTACTTTTAACTTCGTCACTTCTGTTGTTAGTTTATTTGCGAATTCATCCATTACATTTTCATGCACGAGGATTCGATTGGCACAGACGCAAGTTTGTCCAGCATTTCGAAACTTAGAAGCGATGGTTTGGGAAACGGCAAAATCCAAATCAGCATCTTCGGCAATAATAAGTGGCGCATGCCCACCTAGTTCCATCGTCACATGCTTTATTGTATCCGAACTATTTTTAAGTAATGTTTTCCCGACAGGAGTAGAGCCAGTAAAAGTAATCTTACGTACAAATTCACTATTTGTGAAAATTTCACCGATCTCTTTTCCTTCACCGATGACATATTGTATAGCGTCAACAGGAATGCCAACTTCATGAGCCAGTTCGATTAGTCGAATCGTCGTTAATGGTGTATCTTCTGCAGGTTTGACGATAAATGTACACCCAGCAGCTAGAGCAGGTGCCGCCTTTCTTGTCATCATTGCCGCTGGGAAATTCCAAGGGGTGATAGCAGCAACTAACCCTACTGGCTGCTTCGTCACAACAATTCTTTTGGATTCATTATGGGATGGAATCGTACGTCCGTATGTGCGCTTTGCTTCCTCCGCATACCAAGCGATGTAACTAGATGCATAATCTACCTCACCTAATGATTCTTTTATCGGTTTACCGTTTTCACGAGTCATCAATTCTGCAATTTCCGCCTTATGTGCTTGAATGTTATCCATCCATTTCTTTAATAAATCTGAACGTTCATGAGCATTCACCTGTGACCATTTTCTAAAGGCATTATGTCCTTTTTTCAATGCGAGATTGATTTCTTCTTTTGTATTCATTTCAATTTCTGATATGAACTCTCCTGTAGCAGGGTTATTCACTTTGTAAGTATTTTTCACTTTGCTCACCTTTATTTTAAATTTTTTATATAACGTTACTCTACTGATTGAAAAGCTCTTTTTAAAATAGACAGTCCTCTTTCTAACTCTTCATCCGTGATGACTAATGGCGCTAAAAAGCGAATGACATTGCTTTTTAATCCTGCCGAAAGAAGTAATAAGCCATTTCGATTTGCATAATTTATAATTTCAGCTGTTATTATTTTGTTTGGTACTTTACTCCTTCTGTTCTCAACAATTTCAATGGCAACCATTGCTCCTAAACGGCGGATATCTCCTATATACTCATGCTTTAAAGCAAGCTCTCTACTAGTTGCTTCTAGTTTTTGACCTAATATTTCGGCTCTTACAACTAAGTTCTCTTCTTCTAATATGTCAATGACAGCGAGCGCAGCTGCGCAAGCCACCGGACTTCCTGCATAAGTCCCCCCCAATTCACCTGGATCAGCAATATTTAGCATTTCTTTTCTACCAACTACACCACTTAGTGGGAGTCCACCTGCAAGAGATTTAGAAACGGTGATTAAATCTGGAGTGACATTAAAATGTTCAATAGCAAATAATTTTCCTGTACGACCGAACCCCGTCTGAATTTCATCTGCTACAAAAACGATGCCATGTTCTTTACAAAAGTCAGATACTGCTTGTACAAATTGTTTTGGTGGAACAATAAATCCCCCTTCACCTTGGACTGGCTCCATCACAATACAAGCGACCATTTCAGGTGCAACAGTTGCAATGAAAAAGTCTTTAAATTCTTCAATTACCCTCTGAATATATGCTTCATCTGTCATCTCACTAGGCTTATGATACATGTACGGAAATGGAGCTTGGTAGATCTCAGGTGCGAAAGGTCCAAAACCGAATTTATAGGGTTTAACTTTACTTGTCATGCCCATTGTAAGGTTTGTTCTCCCATGATAACCTCTAACAAATGACACTACAGCTTGCCTTCCAGTATATCGACGTGAAATTTTGATTGCATTTTCAACTGCTTCAGCACCTGAATTAAATAAAATAGCTTGCTTTTCAAAGGTTCCAGGAGTGAGTTTACAGAGCTTTTCTGCAAGATGAATATATCCCTCATACATCATAACATTGAAACCAGGATGTAAAAATTTGTCTACTTGCTCTTTCACCGCTGCTGTCACTTTCGGATGTGAATGACCAACATTTAGCGTGCCAATCGCCCCCGCAAAATCAATCCATTCCTTTTCATCCATATCAATAATCGTGGCATTCGAGGCCTTTTGGGCAATACTTAAGTTCCCATTGCTTACCCCTTTTGGAATATACTTCATACGTTTATCTTGCAATTCTTTAGTTATTGAATCAGTCGAATTCATATAAATCCTCCTTTTTATTAAATAATTGATTAAATCATATCAATAGTCTGACACCTTACTGGTATAATAAAAAGAACCAAAAATGAAAAAAATATGGTACCAAATATTCAAGGAGGATCATATGATATATTTGTCGATTGATAAGAAGGTAAAAGAAAAGTTCATCTATCAACAGATTTATGAAGAAATAAAAAAAAACATACTAATCGGACGAATTCAACCAAATGAAAAATTGCTCCCTAAAAGAGTTCTAGCTCATCAACTAAAAGTAAGCTTAAACTCTGTAATAAACGCCTATGATCAATTACTTGCAGAAGGATACATATACACATTAGAAAGAAAGGGATACTTTGCCGAACGGATACAGGCATTTGTCAGTCAAGAAGAAATACTTAACCCCTTACTAGCAGATTTAAAAGAAAGTGTAACCGATAAAAGCGGTTGGATTTCACTGTCCCATATGACAGCTAATACTTCGGATTTTCCATTTAAAGAATGGATAAGAAGTCAACAAAAAGCCATCTTAGTGCATCAAAATGAGCTTTCAGAAATTATTCATCCCCAAGGTCCTTATATTGTTAGAGAAACAATTGCTCGCTTAGTTGCCTTCAACCGAGGAGTTATTTGTGAACCTGAACAGGTCGTGATTGGAGATGGTACAATTTCTTTAATTAGACAATTAATGGATATTCAGAATAAAAATTCTGTAATAAGTATAGAAAACCCAGGATATCAGCGATTATATAAATTACTAGAAAGAATGAAATTTCAAGTACTTCCAGTAAACATGGATAATAAAGGAATTAAAATCAAGGAAATCCAACCCTCTCATTTCGTTTTTGTCACCCCATCCCACCAATTCCCTACAGGTATCATCATGCCTATTTCTAGACGAATTGAATTATTAAATTGGGCGTCTGAAGGGGAGGATCGTTATATCGTTGAAGATGATTATGATAGTGAGTTCAAATATGAAACAGATAATATCCCATCCCTACAAAGCCTAGATAGAAATCAGCGCGTAATTTATATAGGAACATTTTCAAAAACAATGCTACCCGGCTTACGTATTAGTTATATGGTGTTACCACCAAAACTCTTAAGAATCTATCGCCACAAATATGCCGATCTAATGCAGCCTAGTAACACCCTTAACCTATTTGCCTTGCATTATTTTATTGAAAGTGGAGGATATCAAAAACATGTGAAGAGAATGAATAGTTATTATGAAACAAAGAGAAAAATATTAATAAAAGAGCTAGCCAATCGATTTGGAGACAATCTCCAAATCGATAATATCCCAGCAGGACTTCATATTTTCATTCACATTAAGAGTAATAAAGATTATGAGGAAATCGAGGAAAGAGCACGACAACTAAGATTAGAAATCTATACAATGAAACGTTTCCTATTAACAGAAAACAAACAAAAAAGCGGGTTGATTAACCTTGTAATTGGCTTTGCTAATTTGCCAGAGGATAAAATAAAAGAAGCTGTCAATCGCTTATTTCAAGTTTTTCATTAAGAATAAGATATGACACGTTATACTATTTTAACTACAGTAGCGCCCTATTAAAATGGAAATCGAGAATGAGAGAGGCTGAACCTGTTGAGAACCTATGCCTTTCTAAGTAAGAGCTGATATCCCAACCCAAATTGCAAATGACTTCGCACATCAATTATCAAGTGAAGTAACAAAATATTTAGTACACAAAAAAGCTTTGGATTTGTTAATGTCCCCTTTAAGTAGACATTCAAAAAAACCTTCATGTTACCATGAAGGAAAGAATGCTACTTGGAGGGGATTTTTCTATGGCAAAGAAAGGACAAACTTTTAATAGTTATTC
>NZ_JAIVAM010000008.1 GCF_020171845.1 Cytobacillus kochii
TCACAAGTGCTAAAGTCTTTTCATCAACTGATTTAGAAGCACCAGGTATTGGATTATCATCGGGGGGAAGGTTCCATCATCAAGGTCAAAGTGTATTATATCTAGCAGAGAATGAGCAACTATCTATGATTGAAACACTTGATAAACCAAATGATGCGTCACTTATCTGGATTCAGAAATATAGACAGCATAAAACTTTGGAAAAAATACTAGATTTAAGAAACGATTGGACTAATATGAGCTACTCAACTAGTGAATTAATAGAAGCACTTATTACAACAGGATTTACATATGAAAAGGTTGAAGATAGATCAACTTACTGGAGACCGCAGTATTTTGTCACCAACTTTATATCAGATTGTGCAAGGCAGGCAGGTTTTGAAGGGATTATTTATAATTCAACAAGGGGTAGTGGAAGTAATATAGTTTTATTTAACCCTGACGATGAGAAAATAAGTCCCATTGGAAAACCAAAAGTTTTTATATATGATCCGAAAGATAGTATAGATAATGAGAGTATAGATGACTTAACATCAGTATTTTAAAATAAAATGACAATTTTAAATGGAAGCGAGATAGTATAGTGCGAGAATACACATTGCGATTAATATAGGAGGCAGGTAATGAAAAGAACTCTGAACTTAATTCTTTTAATAGCGATAGTCATACTAGGAGCATGTGGTAAAAGCGAAGCGGTTGAGAACTATGAAAAGTGCAATGAAGAGTTAGAAGCAGAATGTACTCAGCAAGAATTTGAAGAATGGCTAATGATGGAGGCGGAATATAATAAGCTAATCCCATTCAGCGAGCTGGATAATACAAATCAAATTAAATATTTAGAAGAAGTGGAAGAGCAGATTGAAGATATTTTCGGAAATTGAGAGATTTATGGTAAAACCAATATTTAGATAAATAAGTGATATGGACATAAGTTTATCTGGAAGGTGGTTTTCTTTAAGTGTTTACAAAAGATGAGTTGAAGTGGATAAGAAAAGAGTTAAGTGACTATGATCCTTTTGAGATTGCTCCGTCTTACTACCATAGGGAAAAAACATTAAACAATCGTGAAAAAAATAAATATGCAGTAAGGATAGAATTAGAGAGACTGAGGGAGAAAATAAGAGAATACTCTCCTGATGAATTGATAAATTTAAAGAGTAAAAAAGCACAGAACGAAAAAGGTATTAACACTTTTGCAGGGATTTATATAATTTATAATAAAACTGGAAATAGATACTACATAGGTAAAGGTGAAGACATAATTAAAAGAGCGTCTAGACACTTTACTAAAAGCGGTAATCCAGAATTATATGAAGACTATGATCTTCATAAAAATGAATTTCTGATAAACCTCATACCTTTAGATAAAACATCTTTTTCCACTCTAAATGAGTTAGAGGGTAGTGCAATTGTTGCCTATGATTCAATGTATCCAAATGGATATAATCGAGTAATTGGAAACATACTGGATCGACCAATTTATGATAGAGATGCTTTATATGAAGTATCTGATTTAATTTTAAGTAGAATCGAGAAAAGTGAAGAGTTTAAAACACTCACAAATGATAAGAAAAGAATGCAGTTTATCAGAGCTATCTTTAAGAAATATAACTTACCCGAAAATGCAGGATTTCAGATTAATTTCTTAAAAGCAATTAAGATTCATCAAAAAGAAAAGAAGAAAAAGAGTAGATAGCTTAAAGGGGAAAATAATCTCCCTCCTCATAATTGAAAATAAATTAATATAAAAGGAGTTTTTGTTTATGAGTTTTAATACTTGGTTACAACAAAAGGGCATTAATTCATATTTCCAGCTTAGAAACAGAATGATCAAAGAAGGATTTAATTTAATGTTTGTTGAAGCTGCTTGGAAAGAACTAAATGAAGAATATAATAAGGAATTCAGAGGTGGGCAGCTATGAATCAACTATTAATCAATCCCTGGATATGGACTAGAAAGGCCATGGAAATGAGTTTGAATTTTGTAGAAGGTGAAAGTGTACCACTGGAATTTATGACAATAGCCGAGAAGGAATATATTCCAAATCAAGAGTGGATTGAAAAGGGGTATGTAGATCGACAAAGTATAGTTATGTTTACAAGTGAATTAGTTTAAATGAAAATAAATTAATATAAAATGCGACTTTTATCAAGGAGTGGTGAGATGAGTATAGATTATGAAAATTATTTAAAAACCTTACACACAAAGGAATTATTAAGATTATTGCATAGTGCTAGGCATTGTGGAGGGAGTTACAATCCTTTTTATGAAAATGGGTATGCATTTCAAGGTAGCAAATGGTACACAATTGATGAAATAAAAAAGGAACTGGCAACTAGGGAGCATATACCGAACAAAGAAGAAGCTAAAAAGATACGTCAAGAAAAACACAAAATGAAACAAAATAGATAAAAAGCTAAATTTATCAAATGCCATATATTAAGGAGTGTTTAAGAATGGGAGATAATGAAGTTAAATTAGTTGAAGGTTATTTAAGACTTGAGCAAGAGTTAACAGAAGCCAACAATAACAATGATAATTATAATGCTAAAATTATTAAATCAAAAATGGAAGGGATTGTATTCAGTTACGAGACTTATACTTCCCATCATTGGTCTACTTTTGAGCATCTTCTCGAAAGATATGCCCGATATAATAAATAAAAAGCTGATTTTATCAAAACTAAAGGAGAGATAATTATATGATTACATCGAGATATAAAGTTATATTAGAAGGATTTGAAATAGAACTGTCAGCATTTAATAGAAGAGAAGCGCTTATATTGGCACAAGCAGAAGCAATTAAAAATGGTAGGAATTATAAACCTGTTTCGATAGAAGAGATTATTCTAATTGAGGAGTGATAAATGTGGGGTGGAGCATTCAAACAGCACCTTATTCAGAAATTAATACAATTCTGGCTTCTTCACTATTAAAACAATCTCAATTAACTGATGAAGAGGAAGCTGTAAGAAAAGAGAAATGGAGAATGATAGAAGAACAGACACAGCGTAAAGCCTTTATGATAAATGGCATTTGTCCAGACTGTAAAGGAAAGCTAATAAGAGGTAAGAAGTCTAAAAAACACGACTATAAACGTCTCTGGAAATGTAGTTGCTGTAAAGAATCATATGTGGATGGTGGGATTAAGATTTAAAGCAATAAAAAGGAGGAATAAAAGTGAAGGATTTTGATATTTGGTGCGAAGGATATCGAGCCACAGGTCAAAGTGGTGGAGCCACACTATTAGGTCATTGCACAGGAAAAGACTTAAAAGAAGCTTGTGAAAATCTAGCAAAAAAAGATGAAGGGTTTGCTTGTTATTTTAACTCAGAAATGATGACATTTTGGGGTTATAGAATTTTTGATAATAGTGCGGATGCGAGAAGGTCGTTTGGATAATTCCAGATAAAATAGAAGGGATGATTAAAATTGTTAAAATGTAAACAATGTAACAAAGAATTGAGTTTTAGAGAATTTACAAATGGAAATTATAAAAAGGTTTTAGATGTAGACTTGGAGAAAATAGGTTTGTTTTGCAAAGAGCATGGCGAAGAAGTTGAATTTAATTTGAAAGAAAAAAGATTTGTAGAAGAATATAAAGGAAATAAAATCTACAGCAAGGACAATAAATTTATTCCATATTGGGAATGCGATTATTATTTTAAAAGCATTGATGATGTTAAAGAAAGAATTGACAGTTCCCACATTGCAATTGTTGACACAAGGATGTTTGGATTAATGAATAAATAAAATACGAGTTTTATTCATAGATAAAGGAGGTGATAAAGATGTATACTCTTTATCACGATAAACGTACAAGTGTGATTGAAGTGAAAAAGGCGAGAAAAGCATTGCAAAGTTGGAATTACAGAAAGGAAGTAACTAAGCATAATGATTGTTATTTCATTTGTTTAACAAGGAAACCACTTGTGGAAAAAGCAGACGAAATAAAATTATCTTGGATTTTAGAATTAGAAGAAGCATTGAATAAGGTAAGACAAATTGAATTTTAATAAACGAATTAAGCAATAAGTACACTAAGGAGGAAAATCAGGTGAATGAATGCAAGCATGAAGAAATAACTGTTGATGAAGTTTATGGAGAACAATTTTGTGAACAATGCGGTTCTTTCTTTGACAAAGACTAATTAACAAATTAAGCAAAATATTTAGCAAAGGAGGGTAAGCAGTGGAAATAATTTATGACATTTCTGATATTGATGGAAATCATCATGGGCGTTTTCCTCATTTAAAAGATGCCAAGATAGAGGCGGTCGAAATAGCTAATCACCTAAAAAAAGAAATATTTATAGAGCAAACCAAAAAAATAACTATTGATTCTATTAAACCTAAGTGAGCTTAATGATAGTTGAGTAGATGATATACAAAATAAGCAATGTGTAAACTAAGGAGAATCGAAAATGAAACAATATGATAAAGGATATCTCGATGGGCAACTTGACAGTGCTGAAAATGAGTTAGAAATTCTTGAAAGAATAAAAAACGATTCTATAGAGGGGTGGCACGAAAACAGTATTCTCATTACGAGAATCAAAGATACAGAAGCTTTTTTGAATAAACATGCTCGATAATTAAAAAACTGACAGATGAGATTATTAAAGGATAGGTGATAGTAGTGACAAATGAATTTAAGCTAGTTCACGATAACGGTAAGCTATATGCAGTAATAACAATCAAAGGTGAAAATTTTGCAATAGATGCCACAGAGTACTTTAGCAACCATAATCCGCACGATGAGTGGTTAGATTATCTCCTTGGTTTAATGAGATTAACAAAGATTAAGTCTATGACCCACCCCAACACTTAATAAAAATTCCGAGAAGATTACGAAACAAATTGATAGTTGAATTTACTAAGAGGTGATTATATGGGTGGGGAAATCTGGAAAACCAAAGCAATACAGGCAATCTTATCGCAAAATAAGAGTGATGTTGAGAAAGCAGAAGAAATAGTAAGCATGTTTGATTCTATGGAGCAGGATTCTAACAAATTGAAAGCAAAGTTTAATGTAGAACAAATTTTAAACGGAGATGCAACCTATCCAGAGAGTTTTGTTGAACTGGTAAAGAGGTATGAAAATCAAATTATTGAGGTAGAAGAAGAGATTTTTGGTGCTTATGAATTAGTGCTAGAAGGAAAGACATATGGTTTAGGTGGCAATGAATTAATATTGATAAAATAACGTTTTTATCCATAAAAAGGAGATGAGTGAAGTGAATAAAAATCATACAAATGAAGTAGAGAAATCTTATAAAGAAATGCTTAATTTCTTTGATGAATATGAAAGATACACTGGTAATGTAGTTGAGGATAGAGTCTATAACGCTTTGAGGAATTTAAGAATGAAAGCTCATGGTATTAAAGAATAGAATGAAAGACATTGTATGCTATTGTGATGCAAGTTTTAATGAATCAGAAAAAACATGTAAAGCTGGGATGATCATTGCTGGTAAGAAGCATAGAACAGTATTCAAAAATGTTTTTACTTCAACTCATGCAGAATTACTGGCTTTGAGAGAAACCTTATTAATAATTAATAAAGATGAAATTAATCATTTTACCATTAAGATTGACGATAGAGGAATCGTTAGAAGGCTAGATGATGGGAAGAGTCTCAAAGGTGAAAATAGAGAAATTTATAGATTACTTATGAAAGATATACGCAGACTTTTGAAAGAAACTGAATCCAGAGTTATTTGGATAAAAAGAAATAAAAATAAAGCAGATAAACTAACTAGATAAGAGTCAATACACTTAATTGAAATTAAACAAATAATATATAGGAGGTTTTTATAAGTGTTAAACGTAGGTGAATGGAGATTTGATGGTGATGATTACTACAAGCTACTTGAAGTTGACCCCAATGCAAATGATGTTCAGGGGCATCCTGTTCAATTTAAGAATAAAACTGGAACGTGGTTCTATAGAGAATGGCAGATGGATCAGCATTTATTAATAACAGATGAAATATTGATACAGAAAATTGAATCAGATGGATGTGAAGTTAATCATGTTTGATATGTGCAATTTACTAAAGGGCAAAGTAATTAAAGAAGTAATAAAGGACAGAGTAGATATAACGATTAAATTCACTGATGGGACTCATGCCTATATCTCAAATGATGCTGAAATTATTAATGGCGACTTGTTATTAGAAATTGACCTGTATGATGAAGATGGAGATGTTATTTGTTAGAAAAAGAATAAAAGACAGTTTTTATTTTGAAGGACTTTTGACTTATAGCGTTGAATACTTCTAGAGCTTATTTTAAAAATGGGGGTAACTATGAGTATTGAAGCGAAGTTTGATGAAATATTTACTGATAAATACAATTTTCTAAACCGAGAGGATATCTCATGCCACGAAGTTTTTGAGTATAGAGCAGAATACAAAGATGAACTATTAATTTTAAAATTGTTATGTAAATATCTCGGGATAGATAATAAGGATGGAAATGGTTTTATCACACCTTTTAGAAATAGAAGAAATAAACACATTGGTAAAAATGGCAGAGAGCAAGTCTATGATAACTCTTTTGATTTTAAAGGAGAAACGAAATTCATTGTATCAATCAAGGGAAATGAGACTGGAGGAGAACTTAGAGCAGCAGATCTAACTAATGAATTTATTACCAAAAACATTGCGATGTATGATCCAACAAAAAATTTAGAAATAGGTGAAACAATTAATCCTATTCTTATGGACTATGCTCGCATTGAGAATGTAAAGTCAATTGCAAATTTTGATAGTCTTACCATAGTTTTTAACCATAAAAAGAAAACTCAAAAAAATAAAGTTGATTGGTATAGAATTCTTAAAGATGAGTTTGGTTACGCATGCTTATTTTTAAAAGGTAATGAAAGACCTTTTTATGAAGAGGTCGAACGCTTGTTACCTGGAATTAAAAAATTCAAGAAAATATAGATCGAATGCTTTAGGCAATTTTTGAAAAATAATATTCAAAACTCGAAAGACTTGTGATACTCTATAGGTAAATATTACTATTAACAAAAGTCCTGAATAAACAAAAGTAATGTTTGAAAACTTTGGGATTGGGTGAGACGTATGACTCTCAAAAAGATTGAAGAAGAGATGGAATCAGTTAGGAAAAAAATTAGGAAAGGGGAGAGGGATCTAGCTTTGCTAAAAGCATATTACAATGATTTGGAAAAAGAAAGAAAAAAACTTAAGAAATTTAAGGACAAATTTGATTTGGATTCTATTTAAATTTAAACAATAGATGAAGAAGCTGACTAGTATTAGATCAACTTCTTCATACCACATTTGCTGCATTCTCTTATAAATTGACCGTTACCAACAGTAGATTTAAAGTGACTATTATTGCAGTTATCGCATCGGCCAGCGTTTTTATCTGGCAAGTCAGTGTAGTTGTATATAATGGATAAATCTAAGTTGTCGTAATCGTAGTCCATTCTGTCACCTCATAGATTGTAATATGTAATGAATATTATAGCACCTTCTGGAGTGGGAGATAATAGTGAATGCTTTATTTTCTTATACTAGTAACTTAAAAATAAAAGAAAACACATGGATAGCTTTAAAAGAACAGATCGATGGTGAATAAATTTTAATTGAAAATAAATTAATATAAAGTATTGACTTGGGTGTAGGCTGAGAATATAATAAATATATAATCAATTGATGGGGGAAGGCGAAATGAAGAGTCTGAAGCAAATGATCTTAAACGAAATAGACAGTGGTAAACATGGATCAAGTGATGATATTGCTAAGATAGCTGGATACTCCAGAGGAATTGCTTTAAGAAAGGTTTTAAATGATGAGAAGAAAGAATTTAGTGATTTAGACTCCCTAATTAAATTAGTTAAATATTTTTTTCCTGACAAAAGTGAAAATCTTTTAGTAGACTATGCTGCTTCACTTGATATAAATAAACAGTCTGCAAGGCATATGCTTGAATATTTAACAATGAATAGACTCTTTAAAGATTTATCTGAAATGCTTGATAGAATGGAAGGCACAACCAATGAAGAAAGTAAGGAATGGTGTAAGGTATATCGAATAGATTTAAGATATCATGAGTGTACAACTGAAAAGGAATATTTAACTCTAATAAAAGAGTTAAATGAAATGAAAATAAAGAGTACGGTGCTAGATATATTCAGAAAAATACTAATTGTCTACTGCTATAGTCAAATTAAAAGGTTTCCTCTAGATAACGTTACTTATGATTTAGAGTATATAGAAGACACTGTAACCAATAATTTTATGCAAACGATGTATAGAATTAGAACTTTAGAAATACTTTCAATCAACTCATTAAGGGTACATAACGATCCTATAAAAGCAAGAATGTTTGCTAATTTAGTTATCAGCTCCAATGCTCCAACCACTTTTAAAGCTTATGCAAATTTTATTATTGGTCAATCTTATTTATTTAGCTCTTGTGGAGATTGCGTTTCACATTTTGAGGAAAGTAAAAATTTATATGAATTGATTGGAAGACAGTCAGACGCTAATGTGATGGAAGAAAAAATTGAGTTTGCTAATGTTTTTTGGGATAAAAAAAACGGAGTGTGCAAATACACAAGAAATGAAATGTTTAGACGAATAAAGAATAGAGAAGATTGCATAAGATATGTTGAAGAAAATAAAAGTGAAGTCGATGAATCTTTTTTACTTTATTTAGAGGGAATATATTTTAATAGTGAGAGTAAGCATATGTTATCTATAATTAAATATACAAAGAAAAACGATTATTTCTCTACTGGATTTTCTAAGATTGAATTATTAAAAAAAGGAGCATGTAGAGAGATGCTAAATGAGTTAACGACAATAAATTGAAAGGAGGTGAATTTTCTTGAGGAATTTTGTAATTAAATCCATCATAGCTATAGCTTTATTATCAAGTTTAGCAGTTGGTGTCAACTACGTAAGTAACTATGATAGGCCTTTTCATTCAGCTGACCCTAAACCAGGCTCTTAATTAAAAATAACTACATAATATCAAAGGTGTTACTCATTCATATGGGTAGCACCTTTACTAATTTTAAGACATTAATCCAATAATCAATAAACAAAAAATTGGATTAGGACTTATATTTTATTTAAAAATAATCAAATAATACTAGACAATACCTCGTTTTGTGGTAAACTTAATTTAAATAAGTTATCACTAGGAGGTTTTTAAGCATGAATAAGAAAGTAACAAGCATAATTGAAAGACAATATGAAATGTTTTATGCTGCTTCTGCATCAGGAACAGAGTATATACCACCGATCACGTATAAAAAGAAAAATACTCCTAGAGATATTCGTAAAGAGATGGTCACGGGTTATATGAAATTATTAAATAAGAAATAAATTAATATAAAATACATAGAAAAGAGTAGTCGATTGAATTAATCTCGACTACTTTTTTCATTTAGAGCCATCTATTGAAGGATGGGATTCGTAATAGCCCTTTACTTGTGTAGTTTCTAAACTTAACTTCTAGATGTAATGGTTTGCTGAACTGTGTAGGGTTATTATTATCGTACTTTTCCATGTCTCTAATTTTACTGTATAACTGCTGTTTGATATCTGGACTCATAAACTCTATACAGCCTGCGTAATGGCCACTAGGGAACCTTAATAATGCTCCAAACTCTTGTTGCCTAAGAGCATATAGTTCTACGTTTGTATATTTGTAATTTATTAATTTTAACCAACTATTAGATCTTTTGTTTATCTCATACTTAGAATCTTTTCTTTTTATAACAATACCTTCAAGGTCATTATCTTTAATTAGGTTGAAGTATTGAGTTGTTACAGTACCATCAACAAATGGCACTAGTGCAAATTGATCAGATTCATTCTCTAAAACACTATTTATCAATGACAGTCTTTCTAATAAAGGTAAATGGGTAACTTTTTTATGCTTATAATAAATAATATCAAATATGCAGTAAGTTATTTTTAAGTCAGATTTAGTGGATTGGAATTTCTCCATAACCAGTTCAAAGTTAGGCTTACTATTTTGATCTGAAACAATAATTTCACCATCTAATACTGTTCCATGAGGGATACTATTTTTGACCAGGTCTTTAAATCTGTTTGTAATTTCATTCTTATGCCTTGAATATAATTTAGTATTATAGTCAAATTTAGAAAGAACGCATCTAATTCCATCTAATTTAAGCTGAGTAATCCAATTAGAATCATCGAACGGAGCATCAGTTTTATGAAGTAACATTGGTGACACATACATCTTAAACACCTCAATACAAGTTTAACAGTTTGCCTTAATAATGAAAAAAGTAACTTATTCCATGTTAATTTAGGAAAATAATACTAAAACAATCCAATTTTCTATTTACAAAAAATCGGATTGGTATTATTATTAAATTAAGATGAAAATAAATTAATATAAAAGTTTATGTTTAATTAAACGTGGGGATAATATATATGAGGGAATTAGGGAGGGAATCTACATGTTGCAAGATTTGTCAGGTTGGTTCAGAAGGAATGTTAGGAAAATGAATAGTCATCAAATTAAAAAAGATTTAAATGAAATTAATCGCATAAAAAGAATGTTAGAGAAAGAATTAGAATTAAAGGGGGTTAGCTAAGTGTTGCAGAAGAATATTGTAAAATTATCAAATACACTGATTTATGATCAAATTAAAAAATACTTAGAAACTCATGGTTACAATAGTAAAGAAACAAGACGAGCATATGAATTAGATATAAGAAAGTTCTTTGGAATTGTAAAAGATAAAGAAATTGAATACTTAACTAAGGAAGACATACAAATTACATTAGATGACTTTGAGGATTATATAAGCCACCTGTACAATCTAACAAAAACTAACGGAGAAAAGAAATTAGCTAATAGCTCTATTAATAGAAAAGTAAAAGGTGTAAAAGGATTAATTAAATATTTAGCAGCTAAAAAGTTGATTGATGATATAAGTTATTTATCTCTAATTAAAACTTTACCAGAAATTCAAAAACACCATGGGATTTTAGAATTTGATGAAGTTCTAGAGTATGCAGAAGCAGCGAGATTGGAGAAACATAATGGAAACATTAAAAGATTGGCTATATTATTTGCCTTTGATACTTGTGCGAGGATATCTGATGTAACAAATATAAAGTGGTCTAACTTTATGGAAAAAGATGATGTGGTTCTAGTAAGAGGAATAGGAAAAGGAAACAAAGAATTTAAAGAAAGTATTGATAAGGAATTTTTCAAGGAATTGAAAACTTTAAAGCAAACTGATTCGGAGAAAGTTTTTAATATAGACAATAGAAGACTCACGGATATGATGATTAGACTGAATAAGAAGCTTGGGATTCAAGAGGAAAGAAATATAAAGTTTCACTCTTTAAGAAAAGCAGGAGCAACTTGGAGGTATAGAGTCACAGGTGACATATTAGAGGCCAAAAGATCATTGAATCACTCTTCATTAGCTAATACTCAGAGATACTTAGCTACAGAGGACTATGGAATACTTGGAGCGGTATCATCGGGTGGAAAAATTGATAATGAATTGTTTAAGAATGTGGACTTGGAAACACTAACTGGAGCTATAGAGAGCTGTCCTAAAAATGTTCAAATGATTATAAACATGAAGTTACAGCAAATGAACAATTAAATATTACATCTTCATTAATACGGAAGTTATAGTGTTTACTTTTTATTTGAAATTAATTAAAATAAAATTATATAAGAAAATATAATCTGTTATATGAAAATAAATTTATAGTAAAAACTATTTTAGAGGTGTTCGAATGCTAAAAGAGAGATCAGAATTAGAAAAGAATCTAATAAGTGCGATGAAAGAAACCAGGATTAAACACAACAAAAAGATTGTTGATGATATTAAATTTAATTTAATTAAAAAGTATAAAGTATTAGATGCACAAAAATGGATTGACAACCCCGAAGAAGTGGTTCCAGAACTTGATACTAGAGGATTGTTTTTATTAACTGAACAGATATACAGTAAAACAGGTGTCTCAAAGATTAATCCATCAGACTACTTTACAGATTTAGAATCTAAAAAGTCTAGACAGTATGTTGGAACAACTGAATTAGAAAATACTATAAAATTCCCTCTAACATTAGAAAACTTTTCAAGAATTAGTCAAAATGAATTTGTTGGTGTTGTGCCAATGAATTTGATTGCTCAATTATCTTTATCAGCAAAACTACACTATAATTTTGAAATTCAGAGAGAGAGTGTTAAGAAAAAGTATAAAGGTGGAATAGTTGAGGAAGCGAAGTTAGTAATGCAGAATGTAATTGAAATTGAAGAGCATATTTTAAATAGAACTTTAAAACCTACTCAACTAGTCTATAATGCAGCAATTGGAACCGCAGATCATGAAGAACCTGAATTGATATTTGATGATCTTACTGGTCAAATTACAATTACTAAAGGAACCATATTGGATATTGTTGATGGATACCATAGAACTAAAGCAACAGAGTTCGCATACAACAAACAAAAAAACCTACAAGGTTCATTTATACTTCTATTAACAAATTACTCTGATGAAGAAGCAAAATCTTATCAAGGTCAATTAGCAAAAGCTACTCCAATTGCACAAGAACGTGCAAAAGAACTATTAAGTGAACGTATGTCCGATGCAGTTTTAAAAGAATTGATTCCTAAATCAGAGTTAAAAGGAAGAGTATCTCAAAATTCTCATTTGAATAGAAACGCTAATGAAATCGTTACTTATAAAACTTTGGCTGAAACTATTGATGATGAATTTAATTTAGAAAAAATGCTCGATGTTTATAAAGTGTCTGGATATTTAATTAAATACTTTAATATTTTAATGGGTACATTTGAGTCAGAGTTTAACTCAAATTATACAGAAGTGAGAAAAAAGAGTTTAATTAATAGTAGCGTCATGTTTGTAGGATATTTAATTTTAGCTAGAAGAATGATGGATAGAAAAATGGATGAAGTAAAAGTAATAGATATTGTTTCTTCTCTAAATTTCGATAGAGATAATCCAATGTGGCAAGAAATTGGAGTAGTTAATGAGAATGGAAGTTTAAATAAATACTCTTACGCAAAGCAAGCGGTTAAAGAATTCTTCAGAGAAGTTGAAATTTAAATAGAGGTGGAATAAACAATGGAACAAAGCCTATATAATAGGGAAGTTAAAGAGAAATATCTTGAGAAATTCGATAACGAACAAACAAAAACGACTATAGGGAGCTTATTTCAAAAAGCTGAATTAATTGAAGAAGCGCTTGGAAAAGATTTGTATAATTTTAATTCAGTCGAAATAGGTAAAGTTATTCAAAATGCAAGACCTGTGAGCGGTAGTGTTGCCTTTACGTATCAGCGCTTTATTTCAAAATATATTTCGTGGGCTATTAGTCCAATGGCAATTAGAGATAATAATATAAACCCTTTAAAGGGCTTAACAAAAGAATGGAGCAGTCAATTTGTAGATCATACTAAAAAAATACACTGGTCTAAGGATGAGCTCTATGAGTTTTTGGAGCTCTTGCCAAATGCTCAGGATCAAGCTATGTTAGCATTAATGTTTGAGGGTGTTATTGGAGATAAATTGAGTGAGATTATTAACTTGCACTATAAAGATATTGACTGGAATAACAATAAGATTAACATTAATTCTACAGATGACAGTAAGAGAACAATTGAAGTAGAAAACAGGACAATGAGATTTATTGAAAATGCATATAAAGAAATAACTCATAGATACTATGATGAAAAAACAGGTGACTATAAAGAGAGTGAATTAGTTCCAACTGACTTTATCTTTAAAAACGCTAATACAAAAAGAAATCTGAATGTTAAAAGGCCTATAAACAAGAGCACAATATATTTAAGATTAAAAAGATTGAAAGATGAGTTTGAATTAGAATATTTAACAGCAAACTCTTTAAAAGAGAGTGGTATGATTCATATGATTACTAAAATATTTGAGGCTAAAGAAGATGACGATAAAGTAATTACCAAAGAAGATTTATTTCTTATTGCTGAAGAATTTGGATTTAAAAAAATGAAAGCAAATGGATATGAATATTACAACACATCCTTTATGAAAACAATATTAAGCCCAGAAAAAGTTTATAAAACTACAAATGTTAAAATTAAGTATAAGTAATATCCCTTTTGGGATATTTATAATTAAAAATAATCACATACGATAATTATTTTTTTATGTCTCAGCTAATCCAATTTTCCGAAAATGAAAAATTGGATTAGCAACCCATGATATTACACAATAGTCAATAAAAAAGTTACAGATATGACAATATTCGACAAAACTAGTCAAAGACATATGTCAGAATATAGTGTATTATATTAATTGTAGCGAGAGTAGTTCTAATTAACCATTAATAATTACATATAAAAGTTCATTAAAGAATGAACATTTAGCTGGAGCTATATAATAGCCCCAGCCTACTCTTTAGAATTTCCATTCATACAGATCGTCAATTTTACAATTGAGAGCTACAGATATCTTTCTTGCTACAGGTAAAGACATGTTGTTTTTATTGTTAACATAGCTACTAAGCTGTTGACGACTTATACCTGTTTTCTCTGACAGCTCTGCTTGTGTCATATATGATTTATGTAGAAGGTCTGTGAGTAGGCATTTTCCGACTAATTCTTTTGCCATCGGAAAATCCTCCTATATTTTTCAACCTGTGTTAACTATATTAACAATGACAACTAGTGAACACAAGTTAATTTTTTCTATATATACCAGTTGTATTCGAAGAATGTTCGCCTTATAATAGAAAATAGGAACATAAGTTCTATTTTTGTTCTAAGGGGAGGAAATAATCATAATTTTATTACAGAATAGTGAGGAGAAGTTTTAATGGCATTTTACAAGATGAGAATGGTTTCAGATGTGTATTTTGAGTCAAATGAGGAAAGTGTTGTACAACTGCTAAGCAATCTTAACTTCGGTGTATCATCAAAATTACTGATAGCTGGTGATGAAGTAAGTGTTGAAGTGGAGCCTTTAGAAATAGAAGTTTTAGAAGAAGATGATGAAATATAAAAAGTCTCCAAGTTAAACTCAGAGACTTATACTAAAGTTGATTTGCAGCCCAACTTTTAGCACATTATTAATATACCACATTCCACTAGAATCTAACAGTTTGTAATATATTTGTAAGGCTCTAGTGGGAAAATTTCAAAAATTGCTATTGACTTTAAATTGAAAATAAATTAATATAAAATTATTAAAACTTAGGTGGTGGTATTTTATGTTGGCTTTAGAATACATGATCAAGATAAGAGAATACATAAATGAGGCCATTAATGCTGTTGATAAAAGTGGAAGTGATAAAGTTGACGAAGTGGATATTCAAATAGCGTTTGGTAAAATTGATTCAGTAGAATTTGATTCTGTGGCTGTGAAATGCCTATTGAGAGAAGAATTAAATGAAATAAGAAATCGGAAAAATGAATCTTAAGGAGAATCAAAGATGAGTCAATCAGTGATTAAACTAATAGAGGCGAAATTAGGCAGAGAGCTTTCTGAACAAGAAAGAGAATTATACTTACTTGCCTACAATTTAGGAGAGCAACGAGAGTTTGATCGTTGGGCAGACATTGTCCATGGTAAATGAAACAGATGTTTTATTGAAAATAAATTAATAGTAGGAGTGTTAAAAAAGTGATTCTTATTGATGAGCCAGCAGAAAATCACCTTAAACTCAGACAGTTAGATCAGTATATGCTTGGACATAAAGGTTATATAGCTGGAGGAGTATTTAAAAATATATACAACAATGAGAAGTATAAAGATATAGACATATTCTTTGAGAATGAAAAGGATTTTGTGGAAGCTAGTATTCAATTTAGTAACAGTCCTAAGTATAGTTTAAAGTATAAAAACAAAAAAGTTACAGCTTATTTAAATGCTGATACTAATGTAGTGGTGGAATTAATTAAGCATAAATTCAAAAGTCCTTTGGATATGATAGACGAATTTGATTTCACTATTACAAAGTTTGTATATTACAAAGAAGATGCACTGGATGGAGAAGAATCCGTTTGGAAGATTGCTTATCACAGTAAGTTTTTTGAACATTTACATATGAAGAGATTAGTTATTGATCAGGAGATTAATGAAATAATTCTTCCAGTCAATTCGTTGAATAGGATGTTTAGGTATGCGAAGTATGGTTATTTTCCTTGTAGAGAAACTAAAGGTAAAATTATTGAAGCAATAAGAGAGATTCCTAATTTTTCAGAGGAGTTGTTAACAAGGGAACTATATAATGGATTGGATTAAAAAATGAGTTAAAAGGAGTGGAGTCATGTTAGCAAGAATTAAATTCATAAAAGAGAGCTTAAATTCTAACCAACTTAGTCGTGAGGAATTAAAAGTTTTAGAAGATTTCTTAGGGGAAAGTGTGAATGCACAAGAAATGAAATTAAGTGAGCAAGGTAAGCCTGAGACATTGAGTTGGAGAGACACCTTTGATTCGGAAATAGTAAAAAAAGATAGTGACTATAAACTAGTAACTCCATCAGGCATATTCAAAATAGATGACAATAATAATTACATAGTTGATTTAGAAAAATTCACATCAACATTCCCGCAACTCGAGTTTTCTATTAAAGGTGTTCCAAAGTCAGTTGGTGCTGATCACTCTGACATGATTACTGAAATGAATAAGATAGCAGAAAAAATTGATGAAGCTAAAAATCGCTTTGAAAAAGTTGTCGAGTTTAATCAAAAATGTGATATTCATGTACCAAATTTAGGTTTAATGAGTATTAATAAGTTAGCATTTGCTATAGATTACTGCACTGAAGCTTTACAAGGATTGCTCTATAAAGGGTGGAGAATTATTGCTGTATGCCCACAACCTGATCAAAGAAGACCAGATTACATTTTAGGAATGCATGTTCCTGATATAAATGACAGTGTTGTTGTTGAGCACTTTGTTGGTGAAGGTCGAGAAGGAGACTTAAAAGACAGTGACATGAAAAAGAAAGATAGTTTTGCTTTATAAAATCAGTCTTTTATTAAAAATAAACACATATAATTAAACTGATTTTGCATTAAGTTTCCTACCGACAGCTAGGAAAAATCCTAGCTAAGCCGATTGATTTTCTTGTTAATCTTGACCATAAAACTAATGAGAATGGAACTAAAGATACTGGAAAGGACAGCACTTCCAACACCCATCCACATAAGAGAAACCAGTTTCTTTTTGTATGCAGGAAACATAAGACACATCCTTTCTAAATTAAGGTTGCCAATTTTATTGCAAATTATGTAAATACGTAGTAACGAACGTGCCTGAGATAAAGTGATCAAGAAAAGCAAAAAGAAGAGCCCAGGCAGTGGCTCTTCGAAGAAATGATAAAAAAGAGAAATTCATCGTATCCACTATATAATATGAGAATTTCGACTGAATGAATAGGCAGATTAATCAACACAAGAATTATTAAGTTTACTAGGAGGTTATAAATGAGAATTTTAGAGTATAAAAACTTACCTGAATTAGTGGGTAAAACAATTGCTTTTACTCATATAGCACAATTCGCAGAAAATGTAACAATTGCAACAGAAGACGGATGCGTAGTTGTAATTACTCAAGATGTAGACGAAGACTTTGGAGAAGCAAAGCAAACAAGAGTGCTTTTTGAACCGCACGCCAGGAGATACATTGAAAATCACAAATTTTTAAGAAGTGAATTAGGTAAGCTTGGAATTTTTAATATTGAAGTATACAAGAAAGAACAAGAAGAATTGGAACGTAAAAGAAGAGAAAAGCTTCGAATAAAGAAAGAAAAAGATGAACGTGAGCTTTTTGAAAAGCTAAAAGCTAAGTATGAAACAAAAGAGTAAAGGGATTTCCTAAGGAGGGGAAATGATGGACGGTAAAGATTATAAGGTTAAATGGTACGCAAGAGGGATGGACTTTAATTACAGTGGCACAAGAAAAGTATGGGCTTACGGCACAGAAGATGCAAAAGAACGTGTTATAACGCGAGTGTCAAAAGAAATGTGTTTATCGAAGTCTTTAATCAACATTGAATCGATAGAACAATAACTGCACATCACGAAGATGTTATGCAACTGGATAAGCAATATGTAAATCAGGGGTGAGTATATGGGGTTTGTAGTGAAAATAATTCCTCAAGATCATACGGATATAGAAGGATTTTACGCAGGAAACATAGTCAAGTATAGCAATGAGGGTGTAACTGTTCCCACACATACAGATGATTTAAGTTTGGCAAAAGTGTATAAACGAAGAAAAAACGCTGAAAATGCTTTGAATAAAATTTTAAAGGAATGTACTTTTGTAACAGAGTGTGAAGTAGAAGAAATAATTTCGGATGATGTAGTTAAATGTTGCCGTCATGCTTGTGGAAAACCTTTAACAGATAAAATGGACATTGAATATAGTCAAGAGTTAGGGGAATACTTCTGTTCTGTCAGATGTGCAGAGGACTATTATTTTGACTATATGAGAAGTATCCCATTAGAAAATATCATTGAAGAGACAGAAGTTGTATATTTTAAAAATGGAAAATTGTATCAAAAAGATTTGTATAACAAAAATTAAAGCAACAAAATGATAGATGAGTTGATTAAAAAGGAGGCTTGTAACCAATGGAACATAACGAAATGGTTAAATTTATGAAAGAGTTCGGCATTGATATATTGAATAGGTTCGATGAATTAATTATAGATGAAAAAACTAACACTTATGCATATATAGGCGGATGCGAAGATTTCGATGATGTTAAAACAAGGGTTGTATTTTCATTATGTCGCCCCATCAGTAAGGGGTTAGGCGAAAAGGATGCTGATCGCTTACTTGAACGGTTTAATAAATACTTCGGCAAGAATTTAACAAAGGATGACATGTTATTGATGTACCAAAAATTATGCTATCCATCAAAAATAGGCGTGTTTAAAGATTTTATAAAGCGTGATTTTCCATTAGATGAGTTAAAAAGGGCAGTTTAATAGATCAGTTGATTAGGAGGGAAAGAGGATGGATCAAATTAAGATTGACAGTCTGATTGCTGAAAAGATTATGAAGTGGAAAGTCTATAATTACGAAAATACTGGTACATGTGAAGCAGAAGACGAGGAAGGAAACATTGTGATTATAGGCAAAGAGTTTTCTCCTTTATCCAGTATTCAAGATGCTTGGAAGGTAGTAAGTATATTGTCTGTTGATTATGGTGTTAAAGTTTATGAAGATTTAGGCGCTCCTTGTGAATGCTCATTGCATCATTTTAGTGAGGAACCGACTTTCTTCAGTGAAGCAGATACTGTTCCGATAGCAGTTTGTTTGGCTGCACTAAAAACGGTTGGCATTGATGCGGAACATTTATTAAACACAAGGTAGGAGGAGTTAATTTGAATAAAGATTCCCTTCACCAAGCATTTATTTTAGCAATAATGATTTTGATGTTTGTGGTCGCGGTAGTTTTAGTAGCAAGAGGAATCATTTGAAAGGAGGAGTTAATTTGGAGAAAAGGGCAAAGAAGATATTAGCAAATTTGAAAATGTTCATAGATGGTGACGAATGTCTTGAGGTTAATTATTCTGATGTTTTGGAAGTGGAAGAGCTTATTGAGAAACAGCAGAAGGAAATAGAGCTTCTTAAACGTTCCTATGTCAATCTGGGTATTAAACGAGACAACCAACTTAACGAAGCACAGAAAGAAATTAATAGACTAGAAAGACAGCTAGAAAAATCTCATTACTCCAGATATCATTAAACAAATTTAAGAATTATAAAAGAGGAGAAAAAAATGAATAATAATCACCTTAAAAAAATAGTAAGCACTAAACAGAGAGACTTGTTGAACATGGTAGATTTAGCCTTGAGTACCAATGACAAAAAGTGGTTCATGGAACTTACTGAGAAAATGAAGCAAGTTTAATAATAATAAAATATGCATTTTATTTGAAAATAAATACATATAATAAGGTGGTAGAATATGATTAAAACTAAAAAAATAACTGCTACTCATACAAACTATGGAAGATCCGATGGAAAATACATACCTTTAGATGAGAATATTAATCTTTTTCTTAAAGAAAATAATATTGATGATTTTCACTTAGTTGATATTAAATATGCTCCAGTCGGTTTCTTTCAAGGAGGAAATGGCGAAGGCCAGCTAGAAGGTTCTGCATTAATTATTTATAAAGATTATAGCGATTATATCTATCAAGGCACAGTGCATTAATGGATGAAGCTTAACTTTTATTAGGAGGAATGATCTGAATGACACTTAGTGATCACATTGAGGCTTGGTTAGAGGAACAGGAGAAAGCAGGAAAGACTAGGGACGAAATTCATAATACTCATTTTGCGTATAAAGATTGCATTGCGGTAATTAAAAAATCAGGGAGAAAAGACTATAAACTTGAGTTTTATATGCAACAAAAAGCAGTGTTTTTTAAATAAGATTAGGGAGTGACTGATATATACAAATTTACAATGCCAATTGGAGATTGGTCAAATGATGGACACGGAAAATGTGATTACTATTACATAAATTCAAATAAATCTGTAGAGGAAGTTAGGGAAACCCACTTTCAATTATTAGAAAAGACTGGTATAGATATTGAGCAAATCTGCAGCGAGTATGAAGATTCTTCAATAAGTATAGAGCTCTTCAATAGTTTGGTTGACTTAGGGATTAATATAGATAGATTTGATTTACCTTATAAAGGTAATGTAGGTATTTCATCGGAAAACATGTGTTATTTGTGGATATTTTTATTAATGAAAACCGATGAAAACCTAAAATTAGAAATTGAAGATACTCCAGAAATGCTACCGTTTTACGGTTATGACGATAAGAAAAGACACATAGGCTTTGTGGGATATGGCTGCTTTAATTAGGGGGGTAAAAAAATGAAAAACTTGATAATACGAATCATTTTTAAGTCTGGTCGAATTACAGAAATCAATAGTAAGGATTTTTACCAAGGACAATTTAGGCAATGGATTGATAGAAACTTTATAAAAAATTCCCATGAAACTTATGGATGGGTAGTGTGGGATGATTGTTTGATAAATGTTAGCGAGATTGAAAAAGTAGAGGAAGTAAAATAAGACGAATGATTTATAGGAGGAGATTAACAATGAAAACTTATTCAAACGCTACTGCTTTAGCAGAATTATGGAATGAGAAAAAAGCTTATGGAGTTAATGCTAAAGCTTTATTAAAAGGTATTAAAGCTGCAACTAAAGTAAAAAAGACTAAGAAAAACCCAGATGGAATAAAGTTAGGAGAAGTAACTTTAGTAATGCCAGAAGAATTTATTGGAACAGAATTAAAAGATACGTATGGTGGCGATGATATGTGGCTGATGTTTAAAATTAAAAAGGAAGACTGGAATAATAAGTTGAACGAATTGAAAGATAGAGAATTGAATAGCTAATAGAAAACTAGAATTCTATGAGAGGTGATATAAGATGAAACATTTACAAAGTGACAGTTATAAAGGCTATAAAATTGATATATATGGGAAGTTTAAAAGTAATTATTGTACCTGGGATTATGGGAATACTGATGTTGTAATTTTAGAATATAAAGTAACATCACCAAGTGGTCAATATGTGATGATAAGTGAGCGCCAAAAAAGAATAGCAATGAAAGAGAAAGGATTTAAATTTTTATTTATTAAATTTCCACCTTCTGAAACTTTAGAGGAGACTGTACATCGCATCTTGGATGATATAATTATAAAGTTTAAAAAACAGATAGACATTAAAATTACTGAGAAAGAAATGACAGACGGACTGCTAAGCAGCCTTAAGAAGGTAGAATAGATTTTAATAAAATGAGGTGATTATAATTAACGCTGCATTTGTTGTAAGTGATATCCATGGTCAGATAACTCAATTTAAAAATATATTAGAAAATTGGGATAGAGAGAAACAGATGTTATTTATCTTAGGTGATTTAATTGATCGAGGTGAGGACTCTTTAGCTGTAGTTCGAGAGGTCATGAAGCTTAAGAAATTATATGGTAAGCAAATTGTAGTTCTTAAAGGGAATCACGAAGATATGTTGCTTACATTTTTAGATAATCCTACATATGAAACAGGTAATCATTTTTTCATGAATGGTGGAAATACAACTGCAATGGATTTTACATCTGATGAGCACTTAATGTTCAGAAGTTATCAAGAAAGAGCTGAACTAATGAAGGAAAGAACAGATGAAATTGATTTTATTAGATCGTTCAAAGATTATTATGAGTTTGGTGATGTATTGTTTGTGCATGGCGGCATAGATCCTTATATTGAAAATTGGAGAAATACTCAACCTCATAAGTTTTACTGGTCTAGAGGTTGGTGGAATTATTCTAATAGAACTGGTAAAACAATCGTATATGGCCATACTCCCACACAAACAGTGTACGAAGATAAAAGTAATGAGATTTGGATTGACAGTAAAAATAAGTATATAAATATTGATGGTGGAGCTGTTTTTGGAGGACAGTTAAATGCTATTGTAATTGATAAATCAGGAGAAATACTTAGTCTAAATACAGCTTGAAAAAATTTTAATTGAAAATAAATTAATATATTGACATTAAATGAATGATAGTTTAATATAATCACATAGCCAATTAAAGGAGGTGAGGATTTGAAGTTACTCAAGGTTACGGACAAAGCGAAAGAGAAATACAAATCACAAACAAAAGGGAATCAGGATACAAGTGATGATCAAGTAATTAAGAAACTAACACGAAATGTAATCCTGGTGAAAGAGACAGCACCAGATAGAATCAGCTGGGGTTGGAAAGGTATTATATACAGCTATGGTAGCTTAGATATTATCGTAAGGTTTGGAACAGTAGTTGACGTTCAGAACAAAGTAGGGAAGTTCACACATTGGAAAACACCTAAGTATAGATACATGGATTTAAATAAGAGATTAGGAATTACAGATTGCAAGTTTAAAAACAAGAAGAAAAAGTTTAAAAGGGTAAAGTAAATTAAGATAAAATTACTATTTTAATTGAAAATAAATTAATATAAATAAATGGAGGAATGCGCATATGTCAGAACAAAACACTTTAAGGGAAGCTTACAATAACGTTGAGATTGAAGGAGTATTATTGGAGGTTCGACATCAAGAGTGGAAGAGTAAAGAAGGGTTAAATATTGAACTAGATATCGAAGTTGCAGAAAATGAAATACATACTGTTTCAGGAATGTCAAAATATAAAAAAGCCGATGGATCAGAAAATGGAATCGCTAAAGGCTATAAAACAATTATTGATGAATATAAATCAGTTGCTTCACATGGAAGAGAAGAGGCTGACAAGGTTCGAGTAAATCAGGGGAAAGTTGGAGTAAATGAATATTATGGTCAAGATGGTAAGTTAAAGTCATTCCCACAATTAACTTCGAATTTCTTTAACAGAGTTTCACCTGGTGAAGAATATGCACCTAAAGCGGAATTTGAAGTTGAAGTTTTTGTTAAATCGACATCACCTGAGATTAAAAACGATGAAGAAACTGGTCGCCTTAAACTAGAAGGGATTATCCCATTATACGGTGGTAAAGTAATTCCGTTTAGTTTTGTAGTAAATGAAGAAGGAGCAGATTATGTTGATTCTAACTATGAAGCAGGTGATACAGCTAAAGTTTATGGAGATATTATCAACTTCAAAGAGAAGGTAACAGTAATGGAGAAAGCTGCATTTGGAAAGGATAAAGAGAAAGTTACATACAAAACTTTAAGAGAGTATCTTATTACAGGTGGTGTTGATCCATATGATGAGGAAAATGCAAACTCTTATAAAGTTGACTCAATTAAGCAAGCAATGGTTGAAAGAGAAACATATTTAGCGGAATTAAAAAATCAATCTCAACAACCTAAAGCAGAAGAGAAAAAAGGATTCGGTAAAAAGTCTTCTGATGCACCAGCTAAAAAGAAAATTGAATTACCGTTTTAATTGAAAATAAACACATAATAGTAAATATAAATCGAAATTTTAAATATAAGCAATTGGAGGAAATACATATATGTCAGTATTAGATATTTTTAGTCCACAGATTTCAGTTGTAGCACATGGCTTAGAAGGAAAGGTTATTACTGTTTATGGTGGTAATAACCTTGGAAAAACTAAACAAGCAACGAGGATGAAAAAGCCATTATATTTACCATTTGAAAAAGGCCTGAACGCAATTGCAGGTGTACCATTTATGCCAATTAATAGTTGGGCAGATTTCAAGAAAGTTAACAAACAGTTAACTAAACAATCTGAAAAAGCAAGAGAAGCTTATCAAACTATCATTATTGATGAAGTTGATGCATTTGCGAAATATGCGACTAGATATGTTTGTAATCAATATGGAGTAAATAGAATTAAAGATGGAAATGATGGATACGGTTTATGGACAGAGTATGAAACTGAGCTATGGGAAGAGATCAATAAACTACTAGGTGTAGGCTACACTGTCGTGTTCATTGCACACGCTAAAGAGGACAAGGAAGGTAAAATCCATCTTAAAGGTGACAAGCGTGCGGTGGCTCCTGTAATTGATAATAGTGATATTGTTGCTTACCTACATACAAACGGAGTAGACGAAAATGGAGATGTGATTAAATCCAGCGCATATTTAGCGGAAACTGAGCATTTCTTCGCTCGTAGTCGTTTTGATTATATTGCTACTAAAATTGATGAGTATACAGCAGAAAACCTGGAAGCGGCAATTGTAGATGCAATTAAAAAGCAAGAGGAGATTGAAGGGATTCAAACAGTAACTTTTGACGAACAGAAAAAAGTTTACGCTTCAGAAGAGTTAGATTTCGATAAGATTATGGAAGAAATTGATGAAATCGGTAACCAACTTGTAGAACAGGAGAGAGTTGAAGAATTAGTGGATGTGGTTGAACAGCATTTAGGCAAGGGTAAAAAGGTATCAGAATGTACAAAACATCAAGTTGATGTAGTCTCAATTATTTTAGATGACTTAAAAGATTTACTTTAAATGAATAAGTTTAATATTGGGAATAGGCGTGTCTTATTCCCTTCTTCTATAAGTGAGGTGAAGCTATGGGCAGACAAGTAAAATGTCCATATTGTGAAAGAAAACTAGATAAAGATGAGTCTTATGAATACAAAAAACGTTATTATCATGTGGAATGTTTTGAAGAATGGAATCAAGAAAAAACACACAGAGAAGAATTATTAAGCTATGTATGTAACTTATATAAGATGGATGCTCCAACAGGTATGATGTTGAAACAGATTAAGGATTTTCAAACGGATTATAAATACAAATTAAAAGGCATGGAATTAGCACTGAGATACTTTCATGACACTTTAGGAAATAGTGTTGTTGAAGGTGCTGGAATAGGCATCATACCATTCGTTTATGAGGATGCAAAGAAACATTATATTCAATTGTCAAAGGTAGAAGAGAGTGTGGAAAATACTACTCCTAAGAAAACAAGAGTTGTTGAAGTCCAATCACCTACTTTTAACTACACATCAAAAATACACAAAATAGATATTACTTCATTGTAGGAGAGGTGAAGAATGAGTCTTATTGATAAAAGATCTATAATGCAAGTGCTAGGAAATGTAATGAAAAAGCCTTCACTACTGGAAGAAGAGAGGTATCGATTAACAAAAGAGGATTTTTATGTTGAAGGTGAATCCTCTTTTTATATGATTATATTTGCTGCAATTAACAATTTGAAGGAACAGGGTATAGATGAAATTGACCTATTGATGGTGGATTCATTCCTAAGTTCATATGAAATACAATATAAAACTTTTAATG
This sequence comes from Cytobacillus kochii, assembly GCF_020171845.1. GTDB lineage: Bacteria > Bacillota > Bacilli > Bacillales > Cytobacillaceae > Cytobacillus > Cytobacillus kochii. The sequence continues at coordinate 25,805 of NZ_JAIVAM010000008.1, forward strand.
ATAATGACGGTATAGAATATTTACATACAGCATTAGAGAATGCACATATTAGGAATTTTGACTATAGCTTCACTAGACTGAAGAAGTTTAGCTTACTTAGAGAATACGAGAGACAGGGATTTGATATAAAAGGTGTATATGATGATTCAGTTATCAATCCAGTCGAGAAAGAAAAAATGGTTGAAGAGTTTGATAGGATAACAATCGAAGAAATAATTGAAATATTCGAAAGAAAACAATTAGATATTAGAAACATGTTCCTTACAGACAATAGCAAGAAAACACAACATGCAGCAAAGGGAGCAAAAGCTTTAGTTGAGAGCTATAAAGCAGAGCCAGACTTTGGAGTTTCTTTAATTGGAAACCTCCAAAATACAATATTTAGAGGAGCAAAGTTAAAAACAGTTACATTGAGATCTGCTCCACAGAATACAGGTAAAACGAGGTTGGCCTTAGCTGAAGCTACAGACTTAGCTGTTGATGAGATTTATGATTTGAAGTTAGGAAAATGGATAGAGAGAAATAATTTAGAAGATGTTTTATACATTAGCACAGAGATGGATGCTGATTTACTACAACCAACAATATTAGCTTATATTTCTGGTGTGCCTGAATCATCCATTAAGGATGGAATATGTACAGATGAAGAGTATGAAAGAGTAGATAAGGCTATTGAAGTTCTAGGGCGATCAAACTTGTGGATTGAATATATTCCTAATTTTAATACGCAACTAATTGAAACAGTTATAAAGACACATATTGTAGAAAATAAAACTCAATATATCTTCTTTGACTATATTCATATAAGTGTTCAGATTCTTGAAGAAATGGCCAATATGTCTAAAGGTATGAGCATGCGTGAAGATATGGTTCTTTACATGTTTATGTTTCGTTTAGTTGAGATTGCTGAAAGGTACAATGTATTTATTTCTACTTCATCACAATTAAATGGAGAATGGAAAAATGTACGAGATGGTGATCAGAATTTACTCAGAGGAGCAAAAAGTTTAGCGGATAAGATACAAAAAGCAATGATTGCATTTGAAGTAACTCAAAAAGATTTAGAATCTATTGAGCCTATTTTAAGAAATGGTTTCTATAAAACTCCAAATATCGTATATCACGTATATAAAAACAGAATGACAAAATACAAACCAGTTAAGATATGGCTGCATGTAGATTACGATACCATGAGAATAGATGAATGTTTTGTTACTAAAAATGATTGTACATTGATCGAAGATATTGAACCAACGGAAATAAAGAGTAAACCAAAACAAAAAGATGACACTAAGTTTGTGTTCTAAGGGGGTTAGCCCCATTTGAGATACGATAAAGACAAAATTCGAGAGAGCTTAACACAAGAAGAAGTACATAAGATATTAATAGATTTAGGAAGCAAAGAACCATTTCAAGGCAATCAGTATCAAACAGTTTGCCATGGAGGACATAAACATAAGCTTTACTATTATCATGAAAGTAAAACCTTTCATTGTTATACAGATTGCTCAAGAAATATGGATATATATGATGTTGTGATAGGAGCAAAAGAGAACCAAGGGTATAAGTATTCGTTAAATAAGGCTGTTGAATATGTAGCCAGACTAACCAATAAAGGGTTTGGTTTCTCATCTTCAATAAAGATTAGTAATGACATTATAGATGATTGGAACTGGATAAATAAAATTAAACACATAAAGGATAGGCAGATTAAAACATTGCCTGAATATGATTCAAGAGTGATGGATCTGTTTTTACCTTATCCTCATGAAGCTTGGTTAGATGAAGGAATATCTTATGAAACACAACAGAAATTTAATATTTCTTACTATCTAAAAGGGGAAAGAATCGTTATTCCTCACTATGATATTAATAATAGACTTATTGGTATTCGAGGTAGGGCGATGCTTCAAGAAGATATAGATGCTGGTAAGAAGTATATGCCATTAACAATTGAAAATAGATTGTACAATCATCAAATTATGCTTAATTTATATGGTCTCAATAAAACAAAAGATGCTATAAGTAGGCTGAGAAAAGCAGTGATATTTGAAGGCGAGAAATCTGTATTAAAGTGTGAGGATTATTATAGAGACAACAATTTTTCAGTCGCTTCCTGTTCTAGTCAGATTACTGATATGCACAGAAACATTCTTCTTTCTTTAGGTGTGGAAGAGGTTATTATTTGCCAGGATAAATTTAGAGCACAGAAAGAAGATGAGACAGATGAAAAGTATGAGGCAGCCATAGAATCTTACCAGAAAACACTTTTGAAATTTGCATCTAAGTTTACTCCTTATGTTAGAACTTACATAGTTTGGGATGATATGAATCTATTAGATTATAAAGAAAGTCCATGTGATAAAGGGAAAGATGTATTGGAAGAATTACTTAGAAACAAGTATGAAATAGGAACAATTGAGGGAGTGGAAAATGAATTATAAATTAATCGGAAAGAATAACTTTACTAAACCAATTGATACTATATTAGAAAACAGAGGGATTCAAGACATAAAAAAGTTTTTCAAACTATCGGATGAACACATCATCCATTATTCAAAATTAGTTAATATTAATAAAGCTGTTGAAAAGATTGTAAAACACATTGAAAAAGGTGGTGAGCTGTTTGTACAAGTCGACAGCGATCCCCAGATGGGTATACAAGTGCTACACTATTAATTAAATATCTATCTAAAGCTTTTCCATCAGTGAAAATTAAATGGAGGCTCCACGAAGGAAAAGAACATGGAGTAATAGTAGACACTGTACCTAATAACACGAGCTTAGTAATTATCCCAGATGCAGGAAGTAGCCAATTTGAAGAACATAAGAAGTTAAAAGAAATGGGTATGGATGTTATTGTATTAGATCATCATGAATGTGATGAAGAGTCTAAAGATGCAATCGTTGTGAATAGTCAACTATCCCCTGAATATGAGAATAAACAGTTTTCAGGAGTAGGTATTGTATATAAATTTTGCAAGGCCTTAGATGAGAAACTTGGATTAAATTATGCTGACAACTATTTGGACTTGGTGGCAATAGGGAATATTGCAGATAGTCAAGATATGAGGTCATTAGAAACCAGATATTTTGTCGATAAGGGATTAAAGAATTTAAAGAATAAGCTATTAGTTGCATTATATGAAAAACAAGCTTATCCAACTAAAGGTATTGTCAATATAAAGAACACTGAGTTTTATATTAACCCACTTATCAATGCATGCATACGAGTAGGAACAATGGAAGAAAAAACTCAATTAATGAAAGCTTTGCTAGAGTCCGATGAACTAATCTATTACAAGAGAAAAAAGGAATATGAGCCGATTGAGGTTAATACTGCTAGAATGCTAGGGAACGTAAAGAATAAGCAAACTAAAATGAGAGATACAAGTATTCCACTGATCAAGGAAAAGATTGAAGAAAAAGGGCTATTAATGAATAAGCTTTTAATCGTAGACGTGACTAACATTTTAGATAAAAATCTTACAGGTTTAGTTGCAAATAAATTAAAAGATGAATATCAAAGAGGAACGCTTTTGTTTAGATATAATACTGAAAAACAAGCGCTCACTGGATCATTGAGAGGGAATGATAAAGGGGAACTAACGGATTTAAAATCTTTTCTTATTGATGTTGGAAAGTTTGATTTTGTCGAAGGTCATGCGAATGCAGCAGGATTTCAAATTAAACCAGAAAATATGATTGAGGTTAATAATATTATCAATGAAAAACTTAAGAATATTAGTAATGAAATTTACTATGATGTTGACTTTATTTTTACCACAAAGTCACTGAGTAAGACATTTATATTGGAAATAAGCAAATGTAAAGATACATGGTCAAATGGAGTACATGAGCCACTTATTGCAATAAAAGATGTTGAGGTTAATTCTGAAGAGATTTACTTAAATGGTAAAACATCTAAAACGCTAAAGTTTGTAATCAATGGTATTGAATACATAAAGTTTTTTACAAGAGAAGAAGAATGGCACGAGTTAAAAGGAAAAGGGGAAAGGCTATTTATTGACATCATTGGCAAAGGTGCTGTTAATGAGTGGAACGGTGAAGTGATACCTCAGATAGTAATTGAAGATTATGAAGTAACACAAGCAAAGAAGAAAAAATTTGTTTTCTAGAAAGTAGGTGCATAATGTGTGTGTAGGAATATCTTGTCATAATCACACCGATAAATCCAATTTTAGATTACTGGATTCAACAAACAGAACAAAAGATCTAATTAAAACTGCGGCTGAATTAGGATACAAGGGTGTTGCTATAACCGATCATGAAACCTTATCATCACACCTTGAAGCAATTAAACTTACAAGAGAATTAAAGGATGAAAAAAAGCTAGACCATGATTTTAAGCTAATTTTAGGTAACGAAATATATCTAGTTAATTCTATGGAAGAAGTAAAAGACAATTATAAATCAGGGGAGACTAAGTTTCCCCACTTTCTTCTTTTGGCAAAGGATGAAGTAGGACATGAACAATTAAGAATGTTATCATCTCATGCATGGAATAATAGCTTCTACACTGGAACAATGGAAAGAACACCTACTGTTAAAGGGTATCTTGAGGCAGTTGTTAAACAAGATCCTGGCCACTTAATAGCGAGTTCAGCGTGTTTAGGATCAGAAGTGAATATACATTTACTATCTATCAGAGACTTTGAGGAACAAGGGAATGAAGAAAGAGTTAATTATCATAGGGAGGCATTACATCACTTTTTAACTTGGTGTATTGATGTGTTTGGTAAAGAAAATTTCTTTATAGAGTTGCAACCTGCTTTATCAGAAGAGCAGATATATTGCAATCATAAGCTTTTAGCCATTGCCAAGTTTTATGGATTAAAACACATCGTTACAACTGATACTCATTATCTAAGACCAGAGGATAGAGTAGTACATAGAGCATTTTTAAACGCTAAAGATGGAGAAAGAGAAGTAGATGATTTCTATTCAGCTTGCTTTCTTCATACAGAAGAAGAAATCTATATCAATATGGACTATCTAGAAAAAGAAGTAATTGAAGATGCAATTAATAATACACTATTGATTGGAGATATGATTCAGGATTATACAATTGAACATGATCCAATTATCCCTAAGATTGATTTGCCTGAGTTTGAATTAAGACATACTTTTCAACCAGCTTATGATAAATATGAATACATTAAGAAAGTAGCTTATTCAGAAAATGATCAAGACAGATACTTGCTGAAACTTTTAGAAGAAGGATTTGAAGAGAAGTTAATGAGGAAAGATTTATCTTCAGAAGAATTTCATAGTATTCTATCAAGATTAAATGTGGAACTTGGTGAACTATGGGAAATCAGTCAGAAGCTAAATCAATCAATGCCATCTTATTATGTTACAACTAGGGAGATTATTAATATTATTTGGGATGATGAGTGTGGAGGAAATAGTTTAGTAGGCGCAGCAAGGGGAAGTGCAGCAGGTTTCCTTATTACTTATTTGTTAGACATAACTCAAATTAATCCAATGACATATGATTTACCCCATTGGAGACATATACATAAATCAAGACCAGATTTTCCTGATCAAGTAATATACGTTTAAAAAATAAATTAATAATAGTATTTTAAAGGAGGTGAGATATGTTTGTTAACAGATAGAATAGTAGAGATAAAAGAAATGTACGAAAATGGTGCAACACTTAAGCAAATTGCGATACAGATAACGGGGAATGAAAACGACAGAAAAAAGATAAGTAAGCTACTAAAAGAAAACGGAGTCAAGGTGTCATATTTTAAATACAGTTGCAATGAAAATTTCTTTGAGGTGATTGATACTGAAGATAAGGCATACTGGCTTGGTTTTATTTATGCAGATGGGTATGTAATAACAGATGAAAAATACAAAACTGGGAAATTGGGGATAGCTTTAAGTATGCACGATATAGAACACCTTGAAAAGTTCAAATCTGCCATTGATTCAACTCACAATATCAAGGTGTATACACATAAAACTCCTTATAATGAGCAAACTACATATTGCAAGATAGTCATTACTTCTCATAAGATTGTTTCAGATTTAATTGCTTTGGGGGTTTTACCAAGGAAAACTGAAATCCTTTCATTCCCGACAAGTGAAAAAGTACCCCAAAAACTAGTTAACCACTTCATTAGAGGCTACATGGATGGAGATGGATCAATAGTCAAACCTAGAACAAACAAATTTCAGCTGAGTTTTTGTGGAACTAGAGAATTTTTAAGTGGGATACAAGGTAGCTTGGATCTAAACTTAAAATTGATGAAGCGACATAAGAACAATATTAATAATTGGACTTTAATAATAGCAGGGAACAAACAAGTTGAAAGATTATTGGATTTCATCTATAAAGACTCTAAAGTATTCCTTAAACGAAAATATGAAAGGTATACTTCTCTTAAGGACTTAAACTTTGAGAATTACTCAAAAACGTATATTACTTAGTCGTCTATAGTGGTAACATTATAGATTACTAGCTGGTGAACCTGTAATTGCAGGGTGTGTTCTACAGGAGGAACGCTAACGGTGGAAGCCTAAGTTAAGAATAAATTAATATGGTAATACCGTGCCAAGCTTTGCTGAAATGTCGTGAGATACTCGGTAAAGAAGGTGTAACGACTAGGGTAATGTCCCGTAGTGAATAGGTGAAAGTCCTATTTGCGAAGCGCCAGCCATCCTGTCTTACAGAGATGAAGATATAGTCTAAGCCCACTTTTACAGAGTGTTAAAGTATCTCGAAAGGGAGGGTATCACTGATTGACATTGATACAGAAGGATCAAAGAGAAATAGAATTATAGGAGCACTAAAGAAACATTTTGGTGAAGATAGAGTATTACAAATAGCCACCTTTGGAACTGAGGGTTCTAAATCAGCTATACAGACTGCATGTAGAGGATTAGGAATAGACAGTGATGTTGGCTTGTATTTGGCAGGAATGATACCTTTTGAGCGTGGTTCTAACTGGTCACTAAATGACTGTTTTAATGGCCATGAAGAAAAAGAAAGAAAGCCAATTAAAGAATTTATACGAGAAGTGGATAAGTATCCTTATTTAAAAGAGACTGCTTTAAAAATAGAGGGTTTGGTTAATAAAAGGTCAAGTCATGCAGGTGGAATATTTATTTTTAATGAGCATTATGTAAAGACGAGTGCGTTAATGAAAACACCAAAAGGTGCTAATATTACTCAGTTTAACATGGGTGATGCTGAAGCAATGGGGAATATAAAATTCGATCTTTTAACAATTGAAGGACTTGATAAGATACGTGTAACCCTTGATCAACTTTTAGAACATAACGAAATTGAATGGCAAGGAAGTATTAGAAAAACCTATAAAAAATATATTCATCCAGACACACTTGACTATGATAATCCAAAGATATGGGAAATGGTTGGTAAAGGGGAAGTAATGGATCTATTTCAATTTTCCACAGACATTGGATTACAGTCAGTCACCAAGGTTAAGCCTAAGTCATTGCTTGAAGCAGCTGTAACTAACTCTCTAATGAGATTGATGTCAGATGGTGATGAGCAACCAGTTGACACATTTGTTAAATATAAAAACAATATTTCATTGTGGTATGAGGAAATGGGTAAGGCTGGATTAAGTAAAGATGAAATAGCAGTATTAGAAACTTATCTAAAAGATCTATATGGAGTAGCAGACACACAAGAAGTGGTAATGCAAATGGTAATGGATGAGAAGATATCTGGCTTTGATATTAAAGAGTCAAACTATTTACGTAAGTCTATAGCAAAGAAAAAGGCAGATGTGTTAAAGGAAGTACAAGAATTATTTTTTAAAAAAGGTAAAGAGATGGGTGCATCAAATCAACTATTAAACTATGTATGGAACGTGCAAATTAAACGACAACTGGGTTACTCGTTTTCAATACTTCACACTTTAGCTTACACAGTCATTGCGCTACAAGAATTGAATTTGATTTTTAAATATAACCCTCTTTATTGGAATACTGCTTGTTTAACTGTCAATAGTGGAGGAATAGAGTCTGATCAAGATGATGATGACTCAACAGAAGAAGAATCTAAAAATAAGAAGAAGTACTCGACCAACTATGGAAAAGTTGCAGCTGCGATTGGAAATATTCGTCAAAGAGGTGTGAAAGTAGCATTACCAGATATTAATAAAGCAAAATTCGGATTCTCCCCAGACTTGGAGAATGATTCAATTATCTTTGGCTTAAAAGGGATGAATGGGATAGGCGATGATGTTGTTAATTTAATTATCAAACATAGACCATATTCATCTTTTGAGGATTTCTATGAGCGAATGTTTGAAACTAAGTTAGTTAAAAAAGGTCAACTGGTTCAATTAATTAAAGGTGGATGTTTTTCGGAATATGGCGATAGCAAATCAATAATGGAGAAGTTTGCACAAAAACTATTTGAGCCAAAGAAAACTTTAAATATGCAGAACATGCCTATGCTATTGAACAATGAATTTCTACCTGAAGACTATCACTTTGAGGGTAGGCTATATAAATATAAGAAGTATATATCTCAATTTGTCTGTAAAACACTTAAGAATCCTAAAGACCGCCTATTCAAATTAGATGATATATCTCAACAGTTCTTTCAAGAATATTTTACTGATGAGTCAGTGGTTGAATACTCTGACGATGGATCTTTAATTATATCTGAGAAAAAATTTACAGATGAATACAATGAAAAAATTAAAGAAATGAAAGATTGGATGAGTAAAGAGAATACATTGAAACACATCAACTCTTTATTATATGGCCAATTATTAGACGAGTATATGAATGGGACAGTTAGCAAATGGGAGATGGATTCTCTTTCATTCTATTATCATGAGCATGAGTTAGCTGCCATAAATAAAGAAAAGTATGGTTTAAGCACATTTAGTCAATTACCAGAAAATCCTATTGTGGTTAATGAATATGTATCTAAAGGTATCCCAAGGAAAGAATTTCAGTTAAATAGAATTGCGGGAACAGTATTAGATAAGGATAAGAATAAACACCAAATTACTATTCTTACAACAGATGGTGTTGTAACTGTCAAATTCTATGCTGGAGCCTTTTCCCATTATAATCAACAGCTTTCTAAGCCTATCTCAAAAGATAAAAAAGAGGTTGTAGAAGCATCCTGGTTTACTAGAGGAAATAAGCTAATTATAACTGGCTTCAGAAGAGGGAATAAGTTTATTCCGAGAAAATACAAGAATTCTATCTATCAGCACACAGTAGCAATGATTGATAATATTGATCAAGAAGGTAACTTAATAATTAAAACAGAAAGAAAAGAAATTTAATTGAAAATAAATTAATATAATGTATTGTAATTATCAGAAAGATAGTTTATTATTTAATTAACATAAAAAGAGAGGTGATGGATACTCTTGATTTTTAAGAGTTTAATATGAAAAAGAAAACTATGTTAACAGTTACTTTAGTCGGTGGATTATTAACATCCAATGTTTACACAGGTTACACCATGAATAACATAATTATAAATAGAGAGAATGAAATTAATAGCTTAATTGAAAATAATCAAATACTTAACAATGAATTATTTGAAAGGAATAGCACATTGGAGAAACAACAAGGAGAAATACATACTCTGAATGATGAAGTTGAAAGGTTGAATACTTCCATTAAAGAGAAGGAAGTAAAAATTTCTGACCTAGAGAAAAAGTTAAACGAATCAAATAAAAGGCTAAAGGAATTGCCCTAGTGAAGAAATTCTAAATATGGAAGTGACTGCTTATACCAGTAACTGTAAAGGGTGTACAGGTAAGACATACTCAGGATACAACGTTCAGAACACAATTTATTATAACGGAATGAGGGTTATAGCAAGTGACCATTCAGTTTTACCGTTATATTCAATTGTTGAAGTTGCAATTGGGAAAAGCTCTTTTAAGGCCATAGTGCTTGATAAGGGTGGAGCAATAAAAGGTAATAAATTAGATTTACTTGTAGGTACCTATGATGAAGCTATTCAATTCGGTAGAAAACAGACGAAGGTTAAATTAATCAGAAAAGGTAGGTAGATTAATGGGTGAAATTGTTGTAGTAAACACTAAAAGCAGTGACTTGAAACATTATAATGGGTTTTTGGCTGAGATTGAAGAGTTACCCAAATTAAACGTTAATGACTTCATTGTATCAATTATTGATAAAGATAAAAACATAATTGAAAGTGTAAAAATGCGTGAAGAAGAAGTTCAGAGATTAAGAGACTCTTCGATAATCCATTACAGAGAGTATGAACCAGTTGTTTATACACCAACTAATGAAATAGCAAGAATCAACAAAATAGATTACATAAATGAAATGGTTGGACTAGACTTTGAGGATGATGGGTCTATTGTTGTAGCGCCATTAACGATAAAGCAAGTTAAAAATAAAAAAGATATTCGTGAGCAATTGGCCAAACATAGGTATGCTGATGGGTATTATAGAATACATGAAAAGCAATTAGAGGACATATTGAAACAAGTGGATGTGATAATGTGAGCAAAATTATAATTTTAGAAGGTGCGAGAGGAACAGGGAAATCTTCAGTATCTTTTCAGTTGAGACAGCACTTGCCACACAGCACTTTAATCAATTTTACTGGTTTTAATGAGAGTGGGGAAGAAGGATTAAATAAGATAACTACATATTATGATTCGTGGTTAGAGTTATTTAGACAGATGAAAAGCGGGATAAAAGATCAAGTAATAATTTGTGATAGATTTTTCTTTTCAGAGAGGGTTTATTCAGCTTTATATAAAGACTATGATTTTAGTAAAATATTTAAAATTTATAGTATGCTATTGCCTACTCTGGCAGATGAGTTATTTATTTACAATTTTACAATTCACGATGAAAAAGAGCTTACAAAAAGACTACAAAGAGATAAAATCCCGTTTAGCTCAATTAAAGAAAGTGTTGAAGAGACACTGAAACAGCAAAAAGAATATAAAAAGTGTTTTGATGAATTTTTTGCTTATCAGGATATTAAATCTTTCAGAGAAAAGATAGCCTTCAAGGAGATTTCAACAGATTCAGAATCAATAGAGTCGGTATTAAATACTATTAAAAATGAGGTGAAATAAGTGTTAAGCCAATCAATTAAAGACTACCTTATTAATGAAGTCCAACAGGCAAATGATCTAAATGGTTTGAAAAATGTAGTGGGCAGATTGATTAATAGCTTACCAAGTAATGAAGATATTGCGAAGAAACTAAGTAAAAATAATAGCTTGTTTTAATTAAAAATAAATTAATATAGGGGTTGTTCAATATATTATACATTAAATTTATTATAATCCTATTATGGTTAGTGTTTGCAGCTGTACTGTTTGCAACACCAAAAAAGGTATGGGTTCCTAACTGGTTTTTAGGAATATGCGTATTAAATATCATTTTGTTAGGTCTAACAGTTTTAAGATATTGAGAGTGATAAAACATGGATTTCATTTGAAAATAAACACTATATATAGATGGTTTTGAATTAAAGTGTCTATATATAGTGTGGATTGAGAGGTGAGAAGCATAGAACAATTAAAAATAGGGTTGATAATTACATTAGTATGTTCTATAGGCATAGGTATTCCTTTAGGAGCTGTGTATGCAATCGATCTTGTTTCAGATAGTGTGTTCTTATATGTGATTACACTTTTTCTAGGTGTTGCCTTAGCTACATCATGTGTATCTTTTATAGTGGAAAAAATTTATAAACCAAAAACGAAGGGTTGATAAGAATGAAGAAAAAACTATTAACTGTTTTAATTGGAGTTATGGCAATTATTTTGGCAGGGTGCACAGAAGCAGACACTGTTTCTGAAAATTTATCAAAGTCAGCAGATTCATTTCAAGTACAAAGAAAAATTGTGTTTTTCAATGGGATAACGGATAAGGATTTATTAGTTGTTGAAGGTCTTTGTGCCATAGGCAATGGAGACACAGACTTGAGAATGACGGTTACATGCAAAGTTGGTGAAGATGAATATAAAAAACACTATCTTGGATTAAGCGATAATGTGAGTTTCTTTGCAGAACAATTAGAAGCTAAGAAAGAAGATCCTTTTCATTACAAAGTTATTATTAGACCAGAGTCAATTATTCCAGACATTGATTTACAAACAAGCAATGAATAAGCAAGGAGACATTTCATGAAGGGCTCTTATAGCGATTTAAATAGAATTAGATTGTACGTTAATGAGTGGCAAAACAGCATTTATCATCACCCTTTAACCTGCGGCAATGATTCGAGAAATCACAAAAGTTTAGTAACACAATTAGAGAAAAGAGCGGATCAATTTGAACTGTTTCTAGTGTGTGAGGATTGCAATTGGAAGCAAGATATTCCACCATATTTAAGATAAATACATAGAACACAAAGGAGAGAACTATAATGCTGAAAAGATACTTTGATAAAACAGATTAGGCACTATTAAAGGAGAAATCAAGTTCTGTATTTAAAGAGATTGGTAGTGGTGTTTACTATGTTGAGAAGGATCGATTTGATCAATTAAGAAAGTATGCTTCTGAGAATGATGTTGTGGAAACTTTGAATATTGAAGATAAAGTTACGGTTGTAAGTAGTATAGGGATATTTGCTAATTTTGAACTGTGAGGTGATATTAATTGGTTAAGAATAAAAGTTGTAAACATTGTGGATGGGAGCTTATATTCTTTAAAGCAGCAGATTTTTGTAGTGAAGAATGTGCTTTATCTGGGGTATCAATTAAAGAGAAATCGAAGGATACGGGAAGCAGAATCCCCATAAGTTAGAAAGGAGATGTCTTCTGAATGACAGTGCAAGAACTGATTGTTGAATTGATGAAAGTTGAAAATAAAGACAAAAAGATTGTTGTGGATTGCGTTCTAGAGATAGAGTCTATCGAAGAAACTGGTGATGGTGACATTGAACTAAGATATTAAGATAAAAGGATAATTTTATCAAGAGGTGATAAACATGGATATGGTTGTTGGTGTGAGATTACAAGAGGAAGCGAGAGAAAAAGTTGAAAAAGAATTAGGTCGAAAACTTACTTTAAATGAATTAGAGATATTCTTCAAAACATCTAGGATATGCTTGATGAAAGGCTATAACTACGCTAAAAGTAATGGATAAAATGAATATTTTAAACATGAGGTGATTAAATGTTTGAAAAGTTTAAGAGAAAAAGAGTGTTAAAAGAAGTTTCAAGGTTGAAAAACTTATTATCAAAAGATGGAACAGGTTTATCGACAGCCAAAGAGATTGCAAGGCAGATAAGAATGTGTGAACTAATGCCTTGGGATGAGTATAAGAAGTTTTTCAGAATTTATTAATAAAATGAATCTTTTATGAGGTGATATTATGTATCTTGCAAAAGTCGGTAGGTTGTGGGTTTCAAATACTGCAATATTGTCAGATGGAAAATATGAGGTTACTTTTACAACAAATAAAAACCATGCAAAAGAACTTGAATCAGATGAAATAAAAGTTATTCTTGTAGATTTTAGTGAAATGAAAATATTTAAAAAAGAGATTAAAGAGTTATCAGAGATGGAACTTATGTGTCTTTGATTTGATAAAATAATTCATTTATTAGAAAGGATTGATAAATTATGAGTCAAGTCACACATATTCATGAAATTTTACCTTACACATTTAACAGTGTAGTTACCTTTCCTAATGGAGATGTAATTCAAAAGCAACTAATAGAAGGCAGAGAATATGCATATAAAACAATCTATAATGGTGATGTTACAATCGTTATTATGGACAATGGAGCAAAAGGTGTAGCGAAAAGAAGTCCAAAAGATCCGTATTCAACTCAGATTGGCCATGACATTGCTCATGCAAGAGCAAGAGTAGCTAGTGCTAATAAAGAAATCGAGCGAATATCAAAAACTCAATCAGTTAAGGAAAGACGAATTAAAGTAAGTAAATAAATTATGATTTTAAATTGAAAATAAATAAATATAGAGGAGTTGTTTTGCGAATGATGATTTTCCTTACTGTTATTTTGTTAATTTTCCAATTAGCTGTATTAATTAAAGGTAATCCTTGGTACGAAATTAATAAGTTGTTTGGCGAGGAGGAGATAAGGAAACAACAGGTTGGATCAGACAATTATATACCAGATAAGAAGTTGCTCGAAGGAGCACTAATAACCATAGCTTTAGGAATACCATATATTTTGTTTCTCTTACTTTACTTATGTTTTTCTATAAATTATGATCCGCACACTTTGCCTACTATCATTTTGTTAGCATACTTTATACTTTCTGTTTTAGTTGCTGTATTAAAGAATAAAAAGAAAGACCTATCTTCAGAGAAAAAAGTTGCTGCTTTTCGGAAGAAATTCAATAAAAGGCACACATTTAGAGGGAAAGTGATTCAGTTGGTTTTTATTTCATATTATACATACATGCTTATTCATTTAATCAAATAAATTTTAAATTCTAAAGGAGAAAAAAATGAAAAATTATAGAGTAAAGATTTTGTTTGACAATGGTGTGGAAACAATTTATGAAACAGGAAAAGTCAGCGATGAGAAAATGCAGGAATTTATTAGTTTACCTTACACCTCATTCAAGGAAGGGAAGCATGGGGTATTGCAATTGCCTAATGGATACGGAAGCAATGACTTTATCGATATAACAAAAGTGTCAAAGGTAGGACTAATACCACTAAACGATTAAAATGGAGGAGAAATACTTATGACTAAATTAGAAGAGTTGCTAAATGAATACTTTGCTACTGAAGGTTTAACACTACAAGATCACTTAGATGCTGCTAAGGGAGAAGTAAATTTAGAAGATGCTCTAGAAGAGTTTGCTAAACTAGGATACTGGTTAAAAGATAAGGTAAACTAATTACGAATACTTCAGAAGTAAGTTCTGATATTTCTCGGGAAAGCGCAGGATTTGAGTGTTTTCTATTAAATGTATGTTATAAGTACATAATACGACAAATAAAAAGTAGTTAGTCAGTCAAATTGAAAATAAATAAATATAAAAAAGGTGGGAAAAGAAGTGAAACAAATATTAGGGCAAAACTTAGATAAGGCATTTAAAGTTTTAAATATAGAAGCAAAAAAACTCGTAGAAACACAAGAAAACAAATATCAAGTTTGGGAGTTAAATGAGCAAAGTTTTGATGAATTAATAATGTGTGAGGAATGGGAAGAATCATTCGGATGGTGGAGAAGTGGCAGATCTATATATGAAGGTAGCGCTGAAAAGATCTTCAATGTTAATGGTAAACAAATGTTAGGTTACATAAATGAAGTAACATATATGGACTATTTTGATAAGGATTATTCTAGTTATACAGACTGGTTGAGCGAGGTAATGTGCCTATCCACAGAGAAGAATGTAGCGATTTTTGCTGAAAGTTTAGCAGAGGATAATGGAATGAGCTTAAGTGAATTTATTTCAACTTTTGAAAAGTAATAAAAGATGGTTTTTATCTGAAAATGGAGGGATTCATAGTGTACCAAGGAATTAACAAAGCAATTGATCAGGTAATCTCTAAACATAAAAAAACAATAGAAAGAGACACTCATTATTATATACAGGGATTAGAGGTTGCTAAACTACTAGT
The DNA here is from genome assembly GCF_020171845.1 of Cytobacillus kochii. Taxonomy (GTDB): domain Bacteria; phylum Bacillota; class Bacilli; order Bacillales; family Cytobacillaceae; genus Cytobacillus; species Cytobacillus kochii. The sequence goes on from NZ_JAIVAM010000008.1 coordinate 41,397, forward strand.
TGACCAAACTCAGGAAATTGATGTTGAAGAAGTTCCATATGAGACATTTGAAAATATCGTTCAAATTCTTAGTAATTATCTAGAAAAAGAAGATATGGAAAAGATTATTGCTGAAGTCTTTATTTCTAAGGAGGATGAGGATGGTCAAGAGAATAGATGTAATGGTTGATATAGAAACACTAGGCACTGATTCATCTGCACCTATATTCCAAATTGCTGCAATTGCGTTTGATATTGAGACTGGTGAACATTATGACAAGTTTAATAAAATTGCAGATATTGAAAAAGAAGAATATATGCCTATTGATGGCTCAACGTTGAAATGGTGGTTAAACACCAATAAAGAACTGTTGACTGACTTGTTGAATAAGGGGAAAGGAAGCTTGGATGACTTGCTGGATGACTTCCAAAAATGGTTGGAGTATTTATCAGATGATGCTAAAAACATTTACTTATGGGGAAATGGAATCTTATTCGATAATAAAATGCTCCAGTATCAACTGAGGGAATACCCTATCTATTATAAGAATGATCGTGATGTTAGGACAATTGTAGACTTAGCTGGGAAGAAATTAGGAGTTACTGAACAGGAATTAAAGGATAGCTATAATAATGATTCTCTAGTAGCACATGATGCATTTGATGATGTTAAGTACCAAATTAATTTAGTTGTAGGTTGTTATAAGGAATTAATTAAAAACAACTAAAGTAAATTGTTATCCTTCATTGTGGCATCTATATATTTATATATATAATACTAGATGAAAGGGGTGCTACAATGGATGAATTAGATAAGCAAATAGGATCTCAATTAAGAAGGTTAAGAGAAAGTAAGCAGCTTACATTAAGGGAAGCTGGAGACAAAATAGGTATTAGTCACACTTATGTAAGCAAAGTTGAGAAAGGACAAATACCAAGCTTACAAACATTACATAGAATATGTGAATTTTATGATATTAAACTTTCATCTTTGTTCTCAAGTGAAACAGAAGATCACATGTTAGCAAATAAGTGGACTAGTTTTAACGATGAATTATCCAAGAGAAATGTTACTCCAGAAGAAGTAATACAACTATTAGATGGATTGAAAATAATTAAGAGATTATAAATGTCTCTTAATTTTAATTGAAATTAAATAAATATGAGTAGTGTTGATGTTGGTTTTATTTTTTTAGATATGAAGAGGTGAAAGAAAATGAGTATTAAAACGAGAAAGATAGGAATGTGATACGCAAATTTGAAAAAAGAGAATCAAATTTTGAGAAAGAAAATCGAAGACTTAGAACTTCAAAATAAATTACTAAACAATCACAATAAACAACTTTTCATGCAACAAAAGTGTGAAAAATTTTTTTGGCACAAAACTCTGAAAATGAACTGATAAAATGTAAGATCTATAAAGGAGGAAACCTTATGGACAAGACTCGTTATAATTTAGGGATTGATAACTACTATGGCACTGTATATGCTGTTGAAAATAACGATAATACATACCATGTTGAACTTGATGATTACTCTGGCACAAGCAAGAGAGTAGTTAGTAAAGAGTTATTTGATTTGCTGATAAAAGAGCTAGATATTGGTTAATGAAATTTCCATTTTATACAGAGGTGAAAATATGAATGAGATTAAACGCATTGATGTTAAAGAGTTTAGAGTAAAAGGATATGTGCAAGAATTGAATCGTCAGTTTCTTCATCCACTTGGAATGGCGCTTGAAATTGTTATTGATGAGGATGGAAATGAGAGTTTAGGTGGAATTTGGGATTATCGTGAAGATACAGAAGGGATTCTTTATGCAGATGAAATTGCAAAATCAAGAAGATTTAAAGAAAATATAGAATTTGTAAGACAGCAATGGAGAGAAAAAGAAAAGACTAGAAAAAAGATTCATGGCTTTATGATACAGAATAGATAAAATGCGAGAATTATGAAGCTTATAAAGGGGCGATTAAATGTTGGCTAAACTACAGTTTTGGTTGTTTAGTAAGGGTTCTACTAAAAATCATTATTTATACGAGAGATTGGGGAATTTTGTGCAAGACATTAGAACTAAAATAAACAAATAGATTTCCATTTTATACAGAGGTAAAAAATAATGAAGAATCGTATCGTAAAGACCTAGTTGAAGCTAGTAATGAATACCATGAAGCGATTTGTGATTACATCGAAAAAAAAGGCCTCGATGAACTTGTAAAAGTTGAAATGGAAATGAAAATCAAATGGCTTCAATTAATGGCAAAAAGAAATGGTCATAACTTGCATATTGATATTGAATGAAATGTGAATTTTATAAAGGAAGTGAGAATAATGAAGATTGCAGACTGGTTTCGGGAGAAAGTACGAAAATATCTTGGTATTACAGAACTAGAAGAAAAGAGACAGAAGGATATTATTAGAAATGAACAGAGGTTTTCTACATTATTTGATAGGTTAAATCAATTACAAGAGCAAAATGAGAATATTATTAAAGAGAACAATGCTCTTATGAAACAATTCAATATATCAGCAGACATAAATCACTATGAGAATCATAGTTGGGCAGTAATATCAATTCAAGGCAGACCAGAGTATGTCAAATTTGTAAATCTCTCAAATCAAGATATGAGAAGCATACATAGCTACTTAAAGCAATTTGAAAGGACAAATAGGACAATGGATAGTCCTTTACAGTTTTTAAAGTTTTGATAAAACTTCTATTTTAATTGAAAATAATTTTTTATAAAAAACACGAATGAGTAAAAGAAGATATTTTTACAGCAACAAGAATTAGCATTTGATAAAAATAGAGACTAAGCGTTCTCAGCAGACAGAGCGGAGTAAATTGAAAATAAATTTTCTAAAAATAGTAAAACTAGGGGGATATAAATGAGTTTGAAGGGATTATCTGTTTCAGGAAGAGTGAGGTCTGATGGGATAGATTATTATGCTACACCTAATTGGGCAACTGAAGAATTAATAAAAAGGGAAAAATTTGAGGGATTGATCTTAGAGCCATGCAGTGGAGCAGGAGCAATCTCAAAAGTACTTGAGGAAAATGGGTTAGATGTTATTTCTTCTGATATTAGAATTGATGAACATATTTATGGAGAAAAAGGAATTGACTTACTTTCAATAGAAGAAACTCAAGCTAAAAATATAATTACTAATCCACCATTCTTTATGGCAACTGAATCTGTAGAAAAATCATTAGATTTAATACCAGATGGAGGAAAAGTAGCTATGATATTGAAAATTCAGTTTTTAGAGGGGCAGAAACGCTACAATTTCTTTCAAAGTACGCCCTTGCGAAGAGTATACGTATTTTGCAAGAGGGTCGTATTTTGGAACGAACTGTTGCAAGTAGATGACGGGAATAGAAGTAAACATGGAGGTACTATATGTTTTGCTTGGTATGTGTGGGAGAAAGGCTATAAAGGCAAGCCTGAAATTGAGTGGATATTATAGAAAAAATACCTTATATGCGAAGAAATGCAAAATAAATAAAGTTAACTAAATGAGGCGGTCACAATCCAACGATCAATTAAAGAGGAACTTAGAGAAACATTGCTATCTGAATTAGGAGAACTAGAAGAAAAGTATTCACAATTAATACATACACTAGAAGCAGAAGAACACCTTGGTGAAGAAGAAATAGAAAGCCTCAGAGAACAAATAGATGCAGTATACAGTAAATTTGATCAAGTATATAGTTCAGTTTATTTTACATAAGCATATTGACTTTTAATTGAAAATAAATTAATATAAACTTACAGATTGATAGACTGAAAATTATTGATCTGTAAGGGGGTGAAGATATTGAAGAGACTAAAACAGTTGAATATGCTTATCGTTACACTTGAAAAAAGACTGAAAAAACTTTACCAAGAAAGAGAACGCTTGTTTGATAACTTAAGTAACTCATGATAAAATTAGCTGGGGTGATTTGCTATGAGAGCAGCTATATCAGATGAGTTGATGAATATGATTACTGAGAAAATATATATTGACTTAGAAATTAACGTGTTACATAATCGATTAGAAAAAGCTGTTAAAGCAAACAACGAAGAATTAATACCTAAACTGAACAAAATTATTTATACTGTTACCAGGGAAAGAAAACATATTAATTCCCTTCTCAGAGAAAACAACATTAAAGTGTTTGAGCCTGAATACTTTTACGACTCACCAGATGCTGATCCTATATTTATAGATTATAGATATTATCAAAAAGTTAAAGGTGGATACAAGGAAGGCTCCCAAAGATTTTGGAAAGATGCTATTAAATATAAGCTTAAATTACGAGTACAGAGACACTTTAACTAAACAAGAAAGGCCATATTATGACCGAACAATGTATGATATGCAATGAATTAAAAGAAACATCAGGCAGCACAATTAGATTAACAGATGATAATGGAGATAGAGTTGAGATATCTGGTCACACCATTTGCACTGATGGATTGATGGAACAAATTAAGAGAATTGAAGATTTTAAGAAAAAAAGAATGAAAACAGTTTTAAAAGAATTAGGTTTTTTACATTTATTAAATAGCAAATAAAAGTTACATTTTATTTTAAGGAGGTGAGACACTTGTTAGAAACACTTCAACAAGAATTGCAGGACTATCTACAAGTACTGGAAAGAAGAGCAGACAGTCATACAAGAAAAAGGGAATCCAAAGAGGCTGAAGCTATTTGGAGAATCATCGCAGAGTTAGAGACATTTGAATCACACTTTAATTGAAAATAAATTAATATAAAAGGAGATAATGATGAGCAGATATGTAAAAAGAGATTCTGTTTACTCTGCCTGTGAAGTAGTAGCTGAGGATAGTACGATTGATACTCAGAGTGGGATACAACCAGTATTCAAAGGTAATATAATTCTATATGATCAAGCAGGTAACCCACTTGTATTATCAAAAGAAATCTTTGAGTCTGCATATGAAGAAATTCCAGAAAAAGAAGAAAAGAAACTTAAAACTGAGAATAGAGCATATCTCGATGAGATGGAAAATGCTTATAAGCAAAGTTGGGTCAACAATGAAGATTACATATTTAACACATAATGAATGTTAAATTAAAAATAAATTAATATAAATAAAGAAAGTGAGATTACAATGCTGAAAGTTTATACTAAAAATAATTGTCCGAAGTGTGAAATGGTAAAGAATGTACTTAATTCAAACGAGATAGAATACGCAACAATTAATGTAGAAGAGGATGCAAGTGCTTTTGATTACTTAGTTAACACATTACAGATGAGACAGTTACCAGTTATCGAACCAGAAGAAGGAGAAATATTCTCAGGTTTTGACCCAGACAAGCTGAATGGATTAATCAATAAATGAAGCTAGTTTATATTTCGTTGACAGGGAACGTAGAAAGGTTTGTTAAACACACAGGCCTAGATAATATATCTATTGATGACAACCTCCCTTTCAAAGAAGTTCTTGAAGATTATGTGTTGGTTATCCCTTCTTATGAGGGAGAACTTATAAATGGGATAGCCGATGCATTTATAAATTATAAAAACAATAAACAGTATCTAAAAGGAATCGCAGCTAGTGGGAATAGGAATTTTGGAGATGATTATTGTTTAAATGGAAAACATTTATCTCAAAAATATAGCAGACCTTTAATTCTCATGTTTGAATTTAGCGGAACAAGCCAGGACTTAGTAAGATTTAAGAAGGAAGTGGAAAATATTGAAGTCACCAGAACTGAGTAAGTCAATAAAGAAAGAGTCTTATTTCACATTAAATAACTTAGTTAACATACCTAAAGATGGTAGGATTCAACTAGACAAAGACAAGGAAGCAGTTAAAGCATACTTCCTCGAATACGTTAATCCAAATACTGTATTCTTCTATACGCTAGATGAAAAGTTAGACTACTTAATCGAGCATAATTACATTAAAGGAGAAGTAATAGATAAATACTCTAGAAAATTTGTAAAGGGACTATTTAAAAAACTATATAAACATAAATTTAGATTTAGATCATTTATGGGTGCTTATAAGTTTTATTCACAGTATGCACTTAGAACCAATGACGGTAAAAGGTTTTTAGAAAGGTATGAGGATCGAATCGCATTCAATGCGTTATTCTTTGCGGATGGAAACGAACAATTAGCTTTAGATTTGTCTGAAGAAATGATTAATCAGAGATATCAACCAGCAACACCCAGCTTTCTATCAGCAGGTAAAGCAAGAGCAGGTGAATTGGTTTCTTGTTTCCTTATTGATGTTGGTGATTCTATGAATAGTATCGGAAGAGCAATAAATTCTGCATTGCAACTTTCAAAAATTTCTGGTGGAGTGGGAGTTAACCTTTCCAATATTAGAGCAAACAATGATCCAATAAAAAATGTAGAAGGAATGGCTGATGGAGTAATTCCTATTATGAAGTTGCTTGAAGATTCATTCTCATATGCTAATCAAGGTGGGGTAAGAGATGGTGCAGGAGTAGTATATTTGAATGTCTTTCATCCAGATATTATAAACTTTTTATCAGTAAGAAAAGAGAATGCAGATGAAAAATCAAGAATAAAAACCTTGTCACTAGGGTTAATCGTACCTGATAAATACTATGAACTCATTAAAAAGAATGAGGTTATGTATCTTTTCTCTCCTTATGATGTTGAGCGATACTATGGTAAAGCATTCTCATACGTAAATATTACAGAAGAATATAGTAATATGGTTGATAATCCAGAAATCCGTAAGACGATGATAAGAGCTAGAGACTTGGAAACAGAGATAAGCAATTTACAGAATGAGAGCGGATACCCTTACATCATAAATATTGATACTGTTAACAACGATAATCCTATTTATGGACAAATCATTATGAGTAACTTATGTGTTACAGGAGACACAAAAATCTTAACAGAGAATGGATATAGAGCGGTTGGTGATCTTCATGAGAGTAAAGAGGATTTAAAAGTAGTTATCGACAATAGAACAAAACATCTTAATGTAAATGAAAAAGGTGTTTCTCTAAAAGATGCGATACCAATGCAGCTAACAGGAACTAAAAAAGAAATTTATAAAATTAACACTAAAGAGGGGTTTGAAATAAAGACAACTCAAGACCATAAGTTCTATGTGAAGAAAGGTGATGAAATAATTAAATTGCCATTAAACGAACTTAGTATTGGTGACAGGTTATTAGTTCAATCTTCGGAAGGTTCGTTTGGTCAATTTCATGATCCTGAGCTATCTTATCTGATGGGTATAATCGGAGGAGATGGAACATTTACTAAGAATGCTGTGAAAATTTATCTTTATGATAATAAAAGGGTTTTAAAGGATAGAATTGAAAGTTTGGTAGCCAATGTAATAGAAAGGTATTTAGATAGAGATATTAAACATAATGCTTCTTTAAATCCTAAATTCACTAACCCTCAGAAAGGGTTACTGGCTTTAAATAGCGGTCTGTTGGCTTATATTTTTGAAAAGTTTAACTTTACTAAAGAAACAAAATTAGATTATCCAGGGTTCTTGAGCAATGCGGACAAAGAAACAGTGGCAGCTTATTTAAGTGGACTTTATCAAATGGATGGAACAGTAAATGCAAGTTTTGAATACAAATCTTTAAGTATAGAGTTAACATCTGTACATAAAAAGCTATTGATTGATTTACAAACAATTTTGCTAAATTTGGGTGTTTACTCAACCATTTATAATAGAGGAGAGAGAAACAATGCCCTATTACCTGATGGTAAAGGAGGTTCAAAATACTATAATGTAAAACCTGCATATAAATTAGTTGTTCAAGATAGAGTTTCAAGAGAAAGGTTTGTTAAATTCATTGAGCTAAAAGAATATGATATGTATAAATTCAACTTATTAACTAGTAAATTAAAACCAAAGTCTAGAAAACCTAAACATGATTTTACAGCTACAATAGAATCTATTGATTTCAATGGTATCGAAAATGTGTATGACACTAAGCAGGAAGATTACAGTTCACTTATTTTTGATGGATTTGTCACTGGGAACTGCACTGAAATTTTCCAAGTCCATGTGCTTTCAGAAATTGAAGATGATCAATCATACTCAATCCTAGGTAAGGATGTTAGTTGTAATTTAGGTTCAACTAATATAGATAACCTTATGGGATCAAATGATTTTGGTAAATCTGTTAGAACAATGCTGAGAGCATTAACGTTTGTCTCTAATTCATCAAATATTGAAGTTGTACCTTCAGTGAAAAATGGTAACGACTCTTATCATGCAGTTGGGTTAGGAGCAATGAATCTACATGGATTCTTAGCTAAAAATCAGATTGAATATGGCTCACCAGAAGCCATAGAATTTGTAGATGTCTATTTTAAACTTTTAAATTATTGGACTTTGTATGAAAGTAATCAGATTGCAATTGAAAGACAAGAAACATTCCATGAATTTGAACTCTCTACATATGCTAATGGTAAGTATTTTGACAAATATTTAAAAGGTGATGAGTTTTCTTTTGAATATGATAAGATTAAAGACTTATTCAAAGGTATCTCAATTCCTTCTAAAAAAGAATGGAGTGATTTGAAGGAGTCCGTAATGAAGAGTGGTTTATATAATGCATACAGGTTAGCAGTTGCACCAACTGGTTCTATATCATATGTAAATGAAGCGACTGCATCAATACATCCTATCGTACAGAGAATAGAAGAAAGAACAGAAGGAAAACGAGGTAAAGTTTATTATCCTGCACCTTACTTATCGTCAGATACAATACCGTATTATGTTTCAGCTTATGATATTGACCAAAGAAAAATCATTGATACATATGCAGCTGCTCAAAAACACGTAGATCAAGGAATGAGTATGACGTTATTTTTAAGGTCAGAACTACCTGAAGACATGTACGAGTGGAAGAATGACACATCCTATCCAACTAAAAAAACAACAAGGGATTTAAGTATCCTAAGAAACTATGCTTGGAAAAAGGGTATTAAATCAGTTTATTATATTAGGACTTACACAGATGATGGAGAAACTATCGGTGCAAATGAATGTGAGAGTTGTAGTATTTAAATTAAAAATAAACACATATCGGGGGATTTGATTTGATTCATAATACTATAAACTGGAACGCCATTGAAGATATGGTGGATAAATTAACATACGAGAAACTTACGAGCCAATTTTGGCTCGTGACCCGTATGCCAGTATCAAAAGATATAGCAGATTGGTCTAAGTTACCTAAGAAAGAAAAGAGACTAGTAGAAAGAGTTTTTGGAGGTTTAGCAAAGTTAGACACACTTCAATCTGAAGAAGGTTTAGAATCACTAAAAAAATCAGTGAAAACAAAGCATGAACTAGCCGTATATAACAACATTCAATTTATGGAATCAGAACACGCAAGAGCATATAGCTCAATCTTTAGCACATTAAACACAGCACAAGAAATTCGGGAGATATTTAACTGGACTGATAATAATGAGTTTCTATTGAAGAAAGTTGAAATTATTAATGATATCTATTTAAACGGATCACCATTACAAAGAAAGGTTGCTAGTGTGTTTTTAGAAAGCTTTCTATTCTATTCGGGGTTTTATACACCACTATATTACTTAGGGAATTCAAAACTAATTAACGTAGCTGAAGTAATCAAATTGATTCTTAGAGATGAATCTGTTCATGGTACATATATAGGATATAAATTTCAACAAGGATTTAAAGAGCTAACTGAAGATGAGCAAAGCAACATAAAAAATTGGGCATATGAGTTACTGTATAAACTATATGAAAATGAAGTTAAGTATACAGAATTACTCTATGATGAACTTGGATGGACTGAAGATGTAAAAGTATTTTTACGGTACAACGGGAATAAAGCTTTGATGAATCTAGGTTTTTCGCCTTTATTTTCTGATACAGCAGATGATGTCAATCCAATTGTAATCAATGGCCTTTCAACTGGAACAACTAATCATGACTTTTTCTCTTCAGTTGGTAATGGATATTTACTATCTGAAGTAGAAGACATGAAAGATGAAGATTATTCATATTAAAAGGAGACTAACAAATGACAAAAACAAAAGATAAACAAAATAATCAAATGTACTATATGGTACAAGATTTTCATAAAGCATTTAAACATAAATATTCTGATACACCCACAGCCATTGATAAAGAAACAGCTTTAAATAGAACAGTATGGACAGGTGAGGAATTAGTTGAATTCTTATATGCAACAGTAGGTGGAAACACTGTAGAATTCCTACAATTATTTGAGGATTTCAAAGAAGGCTTAGAGCACGCTTGTGATAAAATTGTATTTAATCAACCAGAAGTAGATGATGTAATTGTTGCTCAAGCAGATGCTTTAACAGACATTGAATACTTTAATCAAGGAACATTTAACATTTTAGGAGTTGAACCTTTCAACCTGTTCAAAATTGTGCAGAATGCTAATATGGGTAAATTATGGGAAGATAGTCAACCCAGATATAGAAAAGATGGGAAGATAATGAAGCCTCCACATTGGGAAGAAAAATACGCTCCAGAGCCTAAGCTGAAAGAAGAAATCGAACGTCAAAAGGGTTAATTTATACAGAAATACTAGGGAGGATTTTTATTCTCTCTAGTAAATAGGAGTTGAAATATGAGTAAAGCAGATTTAATTATTAAGAATAACATAGAAAAATTATTGACTAATGGTGTATCTGAAAAGGGGCAACTAGTTAGACCAAAATGGAAAGATGGAACACCTTCATACACAAAGAAGGTCTTTGGTGTATTAAATGAATATGATCTAAGTGAAGAGTTTCCTGTGGTCACATTAAGACCTACTGCCTGGAAAACTGGCCTTAAAGAGTTGATGTGGATTTATCAAGACAAATCTAATGATGTAAGAATGCTTGAAGAAAAGTATGGAGTAATGTATTGGTCAGAATGGGAAAATGAAGAAGGTAACTTAGGTAAAGCATATGGTAGGCAGCTGCAATACGAGCATAAATATAAAGAAGGCTATTTCAATCAAATTGATAGATTGATATGGGATTTAAAGAAAAATCCCTTTAGCAGAAGAATGATCACTAACCTATACAATCATAGTGATCTATACGATATGACATTATATCCATGTGCATTCATGACAATGTGGGATTCAGATGGTAAGAGTTTGAATATGTCCTTAATTCAGAGATCAAGCGATTTCACATTGGCTGGAAGTATTAATGTAACTCAATATGCTTTATTACAACATATGATTGCTCAAGTTACTGGTTTAAAAGTAGGAAGGTTACACCATTACATAAATAATCTACACATTTATGATAGACATATTGGTCAAGCAACGGAACTAATTCAAAGAGAACCTTTAACTGCTCCAACTTTACTTATTGATGATTCAGTTAAAAATTTCTATGATTTTAAACCAGAACATTTTACATTAGAAAATTATAATAAACACTCACAAATGAAATTTGAGATAGCTATTTAATAGAAGGAGGAAAATATGACAGCAACATTAGAAAAAACATTAGACAGAGAGGTGCTGATTAAACTAATTCATAATAAACTCAGGTGGTCTGAAAGTATTGTCAGATCACTGAGTGAAGCATCTTTAAATGAGATTTATTCATATGTTATTAAAGGATATTTAGTCACTAAAGTAAAAACTAATACAGATGGATATGTAATCAATATGAGAATCCCCAAGAAAATAGCAGTGAATTACGGGATAGGTTATGGAGATTATTTTGACATTAAGGTCAATCTAATGAAGAAAGAAGTTCTATTGTTAAAGATCGGAAGAAAAGAAATCAAAGTAAAATCTAATCGTTTTATTACTTTGCCTGTTAAGTTAGCTGAAAAGAAGTTGCTAAAAGGAACTGACGATACGCTTGTTGTAGCTATGGAAGATAGGATATTATTGAAATCCTTTAGTTATATGATTAATTAGTATTTAATTGAAAATAAATAAATATAAAATAACTTATTTTTGACAGAGTTTACGAAAAAAGAATAAGTAAGGGTAATTGAGTGTTATGGGAATGTGTTATATATGAAAGTTGAATTTTATTATGAATGGTGGAACTTGTATGGATGATATTAAATACTTTAAAGCTAGATACGAAATGGAGATTGAATTGTGGAATCAGGCTATGGATATGTTGAACAACAATAGTCAAGATTCTCTTGAGTATAAGGAAGGAATGGATATAGCCCGAACAATAGAAAGCTATAGTAATTTGATTCATAACAAAATGATGATGGAATATGGTGAGACTTATTACAAATTTGCTACTGGAGGAGAAACAAATGAAAGAGATTGATTCAATTGAAATAGTACTAGAAAATTGTGAGTCTATCAAAATCGGAAGAGAGGATTTGGGAACATTTGAGGTATCAGATATTAAGAGATCAATATCCAGAATGGCGATGAATAGCATTAGTGATTCAATGTCAGCGGAAGAGATTTTCATACAGATATCACCAAAAGCAAATGTCCATTCATCCTTCATTTCAACCTGGCATGATGAGGAATCAGGGATAAAACCTTTTGATAGATTAACTAATCATAACGATATTACAGCAATTAATATCAATTATCAAAATGGTAGTAGCGAATACATATTTGTAAATTGGGGAGGAGACTCAGAGTGTGAAAATTCATTCCAAACTAGTGAAACCAATAAGCATAATGGTGATTTGTTCATAGCTATAAGTGAAAAAAATAAGGCGGAATTATATTTCTCAGATGACTTAGAAGATGAAGATGCATGGCATTGGGAAATGTATTCCGAAGGAGTTTAAAATAAATGGGTAAAAATATGAGCTATTTTGATGCAGTGGGTGTAGTTGAGGCGGAACTTTGGAATGATGCAATGCTTACTATGGAAAAAAATGATCACGAATCAGTTAAACATAAGCATGCGTTAGATGTTGCACGAATAATAGATAACTATCAAAATCTCATTCACAATTCAATGGTAGAAAAACATGGTGAGGATTATTCGAAAAAGTTTAAAATTTACTACTGATAAAACAAATCTTTTATAAGAGGAAGGGGCTTCTATTTGAGTAAAAGTGTTTTAGAAGAAAACTATTCACTTAAGGATGCTTTAAAATCAATTAGAAAAAGACTGGAAGAGACTGATGAAGAGAATATCCGTAGCAGAGAATTTTGGAAAGCGCATGATCCCAGCAGAATAAAAGAATCTATGGAAGAAGAAAATTGGAACGATAGCCTTTATCTAGTTTACAGAAATGAAAACTATGATAATACATTTTATATTTTCAAAGACGACTCAGACATAGTAAGCTGGTTAGAAAATAAATGGGATGATTGGTGTTTATGGGATTACGATGATATACAAGGTTTCCTAGACGATGAATTAATTGTTTGGAAATTTCACAGAGATATTTGCATTGACAAGTGGGAAATTCTCTATAAAGAATCAAAGCCTTTTATAAAAGGGTGGTCAAGAAAGAGAGAATATGTAAGCTTCGAAACAGTGCCATCGTTTTCAATAAGCTAAATAATTTTTTGGAGGAATTAGATGGAGAAAGTTTACGTAATAGAGATTTCAAGTGAATATGATGGGCTAGATAAACCATATTCAAACATGCAAGGAGCTTACACTACATATAGGGCTGCATCAGAGTGGCTTATTAATGAAGGTTTTAATGTATATTGTGATGAGCAGTTTTGTTATCCAAATAATTATAATGAGCTTTATTTTGATAATTGTGATGATGAAGAATACTCAACTGCAACAATTCATGAGGTTAATATGTTTGTAGATTACACAAGGGAGGTTAAATAAATTAAATTTAATTGTGAACTATTAAAAGTCGGAGAACCAGTTTATCTACATGAATCCCTAAATCTACCACATTATGGATACGGTATGATTACATACATAAATGAAGAAATGATAATTATTAAGATGGAAAACAATGAAATAGCTATTCTTGATGCTGACACAAAAGATTTAAAACTTACTTTACCAGGAAGAGAACTATGGGTAAACAATAACTTGATAATAAATTAGTCAATAAAGGAGTTAATAGATGAACGATTTAAGAGAAAAGTTTATTAATAAAGGTATACCATATGACAACATTGACAAAGAAATGATAGAAGTTATTGATGTATTAAACTTTCAGCTCGGGTTGAAAACAAAATATTGTTGCTATGGACACAGAGGGCAAGACTTTACACACATAGTATTTCATGAGTCTGTAGATGACGAAAAAATATATAGGCTAGGGGAAATCATTTGCAAACAATGGCTGCCTAATTTTGTATCATTGAAAAAATGGATTAGATTCACAGAAAAATTTCAACCCAATTGGGTTCTCGAAATAGGAGTTAGATATAAAGATCCGAATTCTCCAGAGAAGAGAGAGCGCTTTGAACGTATTGTCAATGAGTTGAAAAGAATTGATAGAAGTGCATTAGAAACTGAATAGATTTGGAGGCATAAAGATGAAGTTGCTAGATATGATTGAAGTAATTGACACAGAACTGCTAGTACATTCTTAGATTATAGAGACAATGAAAGGACAAGGAATCTCTCAAATAAGCATGAAAGAACATGAAGTATTATTGGAGCTCACTTTTGAAGTGGTGAAGCTTTTTAAAAAAGAAACCTTACAAAAGAACAATATTGCAGACAAGATAGAAAATCTAATAGATGTTCTCGATAAGCATAAGAGAGCAGACTTATTTAAAAGGAAAAAAAGTTGAGAAATAAAATAACAGTTTTATTTGAAAATAAATTAATATAGGGGTGGTTAAAAGTGCTTATTTTAGAATCATTGAGACAAAGTGAAAATATAAAAACTCCATCTGGCCATGACCGACACATCCACTCTGAAGGAAGTAGGGAGCATGTTCTATCGTTTACTACTAATGGAGTTAAATGTAGTCATGAAAATTGCATAATAAATAAAACTAACTCTCTAGATGTGAGTGATTGGATATTCATTAAGAAACTAAACAATAACGAAAAATACTTCATGGGATATAAAGAATGGAGTGGTTGGTATCGCAACTGAACTTGAAAAAGTAACCCAAGAGATTATTAGAAAAGTATTCCAAGAAGAGCAATTAAAGCAAAACGAAATCAAGTTTATTGTTAATCGGTATATTAATGCTACAAAAGTTATTGCTCAATTTACCTTAACTTCTGAGGGCACTGGCTATATGAGCAAAGTATTTAAAGAAGGCTTAGAGGAGGCTAGAGAACTATCAAATTATTGGAAAGAACAACATGAGGAACAACTAGAAAAAACTGACGCTTATAGGACAGCTTACTTAAAGGAGAAATCTAAAGTAGAGGAGTTGCAAAATGAGTTGAAAACTATATTGAAAGGAGGTGAGAATAAATGACACGATATGAAGTTTTAAAGGAAGAGCTATTTCTTATAAATGAGCTATTGGAAACAATAAAAGATAAACAGAAACAATTAAGGATACCATATGCCGAAGAATCGGAACTGGTTAAAGAAGAAATTAAACTTCTTAAAGAAAAGAAATCGTTAATTGAAAAAATGAAATTAGAATTGAAATCTTATTAATCAAATTAAAAACGGAGAGTGAGCGAGAGATGTTAAAACTTTTTACATATCAAAAAGAGCTAGCAAATGCTAAAGAAAGAGAAATTGAAATTAATTGGTGTCGTGGAGCTGGTAAAAGAGTAGGGGTAGCGGTATATATTTTAGAAAACAAGCCTAAAACAGTCCTATTTTCCAACATGAAACATCAGTACAACAGCTTAATTGATACTTTTAAGTGGTTACAAAACTTTTATAAATTTGAAATAGTAGGTAATGCACTAATCTTTAAAGATGAAGTGGTTCGCTTACATACACCAGATATTAAAAGTGAAGGGAAAGTATACGACTTATACGTTGTAGAGAAAGAATCTTACTTAGAGCCTAGTGATTATAAAAGAAAAATTACCGTATCTACAAAAAATGTTAGCGAACTAAAAAGAAACCCTTCAGTTAAATACATAGATGTTGATTATAAGATGGCAATAGAAAATGGAGCACTAAAAATGCAAACAGTAGTAGATTGCTTACTTGATAGTAGCAGGGATCATTTCTATAATTCACTAGCCATCCTAGATAAGCCAACTTTTAACATGAGCTTAGAAAGCTTTTCTAAAGTAGCAATCCAACGCTTACAGAAACAATACCTTGATATTCAAGATAGAAACGATACTGTATTAACACGTAAAGATTTACTAGCAATGATAAGAGAGTTGACTAACTTTCAAAAACGATAAAAGTACTAGGAGACTAGTATCTCACTAATCTTCTAGTTTATAAAGGGTGATAATCTAATTGAGTAAAGAAGGAAAGCAATTTGAAGAAGATTTAAAGAAATCAGCATCAGATCAATCGATTTTCTTCTATAGAATAAAGGATGTAAATCCTATGTTTCTTAAAGCTAACACTGCTGTATCGAAGAATGATTTTGATTGCTTTATATATAAGAAACCTAATTTATTCCCTGTTGAGCTTAAATCAACCAAAGCAAAGTCAGTTAGCTTTAGTGAAAAGATAATTAAGAAACATCAAATTAAGGCCTTGGAGAATGCAAGTAAATATGATGGATTAGTTGCAGGATTCATATTTAACTTTAGAGCTTATGATAACTCTACATATTATGTACCAATTAATGAATTTTTAAAGTATAAATACATAGCTGAGAATCAAATTAAGGAACATACATATAAAGCCAAGGTAAATAAATCGAGTATAAGTTTGGACATATGCGAAGAGATTGGAATAGAGATTAGCAACGTGAAGAAGAAAGTAAGGTATAGATACTACATAAATAGTTTATTAGAGAAACTGATTAATAGGAATGGAGAGTGATAGCATGAGAAAACCTTTGAAAATTATTAAGCATAAGCATATTCAAGATAAAGCTGAAGAAGAAATACTAAGACTAATGCCTGAATATATTCAAGTTAATTTAGTAAAGGCGATAAATAAGTATTTTTAATGTAATAGAGTAGATTGTTAATCATTTACAATCTACTCTATTTTTTATATAGTAGTATTAATAGAATTTAACAGGAGGTATTAACAGTGAGAGCCAATTGGTCTTTGGAGGAAACTGAATTACTAAAAAAAATTTATCACATAAAAACTTCAAATGAATTACAGGAATTCTTCCCACAATATACTAATACACAGATATTAAGAAAAGCCAAACAGCTAGGAATAAAAAAAAGACCTGAAGTTGCTAAACAATCAAGGTTATCGAATTCTATTATCCAACGTAATGATTTATGGTCAGATGAAGAGAAAAAGATAGTTTTAGAGAATTATGAAAAAATGGGAGCAAAAGGAGTTAAAGAATTACTCAACAATCATAGGTCAGAGGAACAAATCAAAAAAACTGCTTATCGACTAGGGCTAAGACGTGAACAAACAACAACCATATGGGAACTAACAGAAATTAATGTAAATCGAGAGAAACTATTCACTGTAGAAGTCGTTTATAAAGGGAGGTAATTAATTTGCAAACACTATATTCAACCAATAAAGTGATAAATGCTATTAAGAATGTAGCAATTTATCCTCGTAAATCTAGAGGTGAAGTAGACCAAGATTTAGAGAAGCATCTACTAATTATGAAAGAAATTTGTGAGCAACATGAATGGAACTATGTTGAGTATCCTGAGATTGGCTCTGGTGAATCAATAGCTGACAGAGTGAAAATTAAAGAGTTAATTAAAGATGTAGAAGAAGGGATGTATGATGCGGTTTTAGTATTTGACTTTGACCGACTTGGTCGTGGTAGTGGGACTGATCAAGACACTATTAGAAGATTATTTAAAAGTACAGATACATTAATTATTCAAGCAAACCCTTTTGAAATTTATGATTATAATGATGAACGTGATGAAGAAACAATGGATTTTAAGGGGTTTATTGCAAGAAGAGAATATAAAATGATTACAAAGCGTCTATCTACTGGCAGAAAAATTGGACTTAGAATGGGTAGATGGAGTAATGGGGTAGCACCGTTTGGATATAGCTATAACGCTGAATTGAAAAAATTGCAACCTCATCCAAAAGAATCGGAGATATACAAAAGCTTAATATTGAATGAGTTTTTGAATGGAAAGTCTACTCATGATATCGCATGGAATCTAAATAAGAAGCAAATCCCTTCCCCTAGAAATGGTTTATGGTCTCCTACTACAGTGAACGCATTATTAAAAAGCGATGTCCATTTAGGTCATATAGTATTCAATAAAACAGAAGGTGTTAGAACTTCACAAACAAAATCCTTGGATAAAAAGCCATTTAGAGTTAAACCAAAAGAGGAATGGACTACAGTGAAAAATTGTCACACTCCCTTAAAAACAGAAGAACAGCACATGAGGATAATGCATCTTATGGGATATAAAAGATCACATTCCAAGGGTGGAAATATTAATTCACTTAGTGGATTAGTTAAATGTTATAACTGCGGTAATACACTTACTATCCAAAAAAACGAAGAAGGTGAAATGTTTTTTAAAAAATGCACTAGCTGCAATGAGTGTAAAGGAGGCAATGTTCAGCTTGCAGAAGACGCTATTTATGAAAGCCTAATTAAAATAAAGAAGAACCTAATTAGAATAAATAATGAACAAACTAACAATGAAGAAAAACGAATTCTTTTAGAGAAAATAGAAATGCTTGAAAATGAACTAGATAAGAATGAAGGAGCTTTAGAAAAAATTGAAGAGGCATTTGAAGAAGGAATGTATACAGCAGAAAAAGCAAAGAAAAAAATGAAAGTGAGACAAGAAAAGATATTAGAGTTAGAAGATGAGTTGAAAAACTATAAGAAAAATTTAGGCTCGTTTTCATTGGTGACTAATCAAGAAAGAATTAATAAAATAGAAAATGTAGTAGATTTTATTAAAAATGGAAGCAGTCCTGAAAAAATGAATGCGATCTATAAGTCAATTATTAGTCATATTATATGGAAGAAAGTCGACCTGAGCGAAGTAAGAGTGACTGTAAATTTTCTTTAAGGGGATAGACTTGAGGCAATACAATTTCCTTTTTAATTAAAGACCATACATAGGATCATAAAAGTACCTATAACTAATTCTATGTATGTGTCTTTGTCACATTTTCAGCTGTGTGAATCTCATCATTCAGCACTACTAAAACGCCTTTTCCATCCGCTTCATCACAAATGGCTACACGAATAGAAGAAATCAAATTATATAATCCATCTGAGCCAATTTCATTACTAGAGCGCATAGCCCCAGTCACAACAATCGGCAAAGAACCCTTTACTGTTAAGTCAAGAAAATAAGCGGTTTCTTCCAATGTATCAGTACCATGTGTAATGACAACACCAGATACCTTATCCTTGTAAGAATGAATTAAGTTTCGTAATATAAGCATTTCTTTTTGCGTAATATGGGGAGAGGGTAATTGAAATGGTTCTTCGACGATCAAGTGTGCAAGCTCATTTAACTCTTTTGTTTGTCTTGTTAATGGGTTTTCTTCATTTGTTAATACTGCACCTGTTTCAACATCCTCACTCATAGAAATGGTCCCACCTGTATGAATTAGGAGTATTTTCTTTTTATCCAACTTGGTACCTCCAATTAATATGTAATTATTTTGGTAAATTTATTTTCAATCTTACCTATACATGATACGATTAAAGAAAAGCTTTGAAAAGAGGAACAGCCCATGCTGGGATTAATATCTGCTGCCATTGCTCCTGGCTTGGCATTATTAAGTTACTTTTATTTAAAAGATCAATATGAGACTGAGCCCTTTTCGATGGTTTTTAGAACCTTTTTATTTGGGGCACTTCTTGTGTTTCCCATAATGTTTATCCAATATGTATTTGAAGTAGAACAAGTGTTTACTTCTCATTTTGTTTCTGCTTTTCTTTCTTCTAGTATGCTTGAGGAATTTTTTAAGTGGTTTATCCTACTTATTATTATTTACCCCCATGTGCACTTTGATGAACCGTATGACGGCATTGTTTATGGCGCAGCAGTATCACTTGGGTTTGCAACATTGGAGAATATCTTTTATTTATTGACACTTGGTATAGAGCATGCGCTAGGTCGTGCGTTATTCCCGGTTTCTAGTCATGCTCTTTTTGGTGTAATTATGGGCTATTATTTAGGAAAAGGAAAGTTTTCGAAAAAATCTAGAGGGAAATGGCTATGCCTATCTCTAGCAACTCCTTTTCTTTTGCATGGAACATATGATTATATTTTATTAACATTAGAAAATTGGTTGCTGTTTATTGTTCCATTTATGATCTTTCTTTGGTGGATGGGGCTAAAAAAAGCCAAACAAGCGAGAATACTAAGTGCTAAATATAATCAATCATTAGAAGATACAAGAACAAATTATGGTTAACATAGGTTAAAAAGAGGCTATGAGTAATGAGTTTCAGATAAAGTAAGAAGGTGGATTTGAGTACACTCAAATCCGCCTTCTTTTCTTTTTGTCAAATCACCAAGCTTCCTACGGCTGACGGATACCTTCTAAAGGAAAATAAGTAATCACAACATTTAACATAGAAGTTGAATTTTATAAAAATCGTTAAATCTCAAGCGTACTAGCCTCTATTTGATGACCACCCTGTAAATGCTATATTTATCCAAATGATTTTCTCATTGAATTTGTATAAAAAGCCAATTGGAACAAAAAATAGATGTATTGTTAGCTTCCTCGCTGATTAGTAAACGTGAAAAAAGATGAGATCGAGGATTAACTGTTACAGCCATCATTTTTTGCCTGCAAAACGCCATATTAGGTTACCTGATTGTTTAACAGATGAAAAGATGTATTTTTGGAGGTTAGTATGATGAAACAACTATTGATGTTTACTAAAGTGATGCTAATACTACTGCTTATAGCGACGACTATTCCAATGGCTGAATTGGATAAGTCGGCAAATGCTTTTTCGAATCAAGTGATTAGACAAGGAGCGATAGGCGATGATGTCATTGAGCTACAAGCAAGATTGCAATATTTAGGATTCTATAATGGTAAAATCGATGGGGTCTTCGGATGGGGCACATATTGGGCATTACGTAATTTTCAATATGAATTTGGCTTGGATATAGATGGGCTTGCTGGTTCTGGTACGAAGGAAAAGTTGGTGAGTGCGTCAAATTATGATAAGCAATATGTGAAGAATCAAATTAATCAAGGGAATTCATTTACACATTATGGCGGCACGGATTTAAGTCAACAAGCACCTGCTAATAATAGTGGATCAAATCAAAATGATGGTAATGCATCAAGTGGTAATTCCGGTGGTACAACTTCAGCAAATGTTCCTAGTGGATTCTCGGAAAACGACATACAAATGATGGCAAATGCGGTATACGGTGAGGCGCGTGGCGAACCTTATATAGGGCAGGTAGCGGTAGCGGCAGTAATATTGAACAGAGTAGAAAGTGCGTCTTTTCCAGATACGGTTTATGGTGTGATCTTTGAACCAAGAGCATTTACGGCGGTTGCAGATGGGCAAATTTGGCTAACACCTAATGAAACAGCGAGGGAAGCAGTGATAGATGCAATTAATGGCTGGGATCCGAGTGGAGATGCCCTTTATTACTTTAATCCAGATACTGCAACAAGTCCATGGATTTGGACAAGGCCACAAATTAAAAAAATTGGACAACATATTTTCTGTAAATAAGGAGTGAAGTCACGTGTTAAAAGGAATACTCATAACTGTTCTTTCAGTTGGTGTTATCGGAACTGCTGTCTGGGGTTATCAAGAACATCGTGAGAAAAATGCGATATTAATTAACGCAGAAAACAATTATCAACGTGCATTTCATGAACTCACTTATGAAATCGATGTATTACATGATAAAATCGGATCTACATTGGCAATGAATTCTAGAAGTTCACTGTCTCCTGCGCTTGCGGATGTTTGGAGAATTACCTCTCAAGCACATTCAGATGTAGGTCAACTACCACTATCCCTTTTACCATTTAATAAGACGGAAGAATTTTTAGCACAAATTGGTGAGTTTAGTTATAAGGCAGCGATTAGAGACTTGGATAAAGACCCATTGACTGATGAAGAATATCAGTCTTTACAAGGATTATATAAGCAGGCAGCAGATATTCAATCAGAATTACGGAATGTGCAGCATATGGTCGTCAAAAATGACTTACGTTGGATGGATGTAGAAACAGCGCTTGCTACAAATAATGAAGCAGCAGATAATACAATTATAGACGGCTTTCAAACCGTCGAAAAAACAGTTGAGGGATACGATGAAACGGATTTAGGTCCCGCATTTGTAAGTATGCAAAAGAAAGATGAGAACTATCAATACTTAGAAGGAAAAGAAATATCTAAAAAAGAAGCTGTATCAGAAGCGAAGAAATATGCGCAATCCCCTGATGATGTTAAAGCAACCGTGGCAGAAAATGGCGAAGGATCGGATTATGGATTTTTTAGTGTATCACTAAGGTCTCCTAAAGAAAGTATAGAAACCAATTTAGATATTACTAAAAAGGGCGGTTATCCTATTTGGCTTATCACGGCAAGAGGTGTAAAACAACAAAAAATTAGTCTGGAAGATGCTCATCAATCAGCAGTGAAATTTTTAAGGGATAATGAATTTGAAGATCTTGATCTATTTGAAAGTGTGCAATATGATCAAATGGGCGTGTTTACATTTGTGTCTAAACAGGACGATGTAAGAATTTACCCAGATTCAATTAAGATGAAAGTAGCATTAGATAATGGGCAAATTTTAGGATTTTCAGCAGAGGATTATTTGAAATCCCATCATAAGCGAGATATTCCTCAAGCTGTGTTAGCAAAAGAGGAAGCAAGAGAAAAAATCAATAGTCAACTAAAAATTATGGATGACCGTTTAGCGATTATATTGAATGATAGTAATGAAGAAGTACTTTGTTATGAATTTACTGGGACATTAGGTGAAGACACGTATCGCATCTATATTAATAGTGAAAATGGAAGAGAAGAAAAAGTAGAAAAATTGCAAAATGCAGAACCGATTTATGAAGATGTGGTATAAGGCAAATAAGGACCCGAAAAGGGTTCTTTTTGTTTTTTTTATGGAAATCATTGGCTAAATAAAGACATGAAGATGAAATATAAACGTAGAAAAAAATTAGGACTAAATAGAGTAATGCGATTATACCATGATGTTAATAAATCTCATCTCATTCAAATAAAAATATAGTTCTTTTGTAACAGTTAAGTGATAAAATAAGGAAAAGTAGAAAAGATTAGGAGGGAATACATTGTCACCAGGTGATCAATTGTATATAGAACATTATCTATCAAGTGAGGGCAAGTACATATCTAGAATTGCTGAAATTAAAGAGGATATATTACATATTCATTATCCCGTTTGTTTACAAACGAATCGGAAAATGTACTTAGTAGATGGAAGAAGAATTAAGTGTGTTGCTTACAATGCAAATGGGAAAATGTTTTTCTTCTCTGGAAGAGTGGTCGGTCGAATGATGCAGTCAACACCATTATTGAAAATTGCTTATGCAAAAGAATTTACTCATGAGAAGGAACAAATGAGGGAGTATGTTAGAGTTGATTTCAATGAATCTGTTGAAATTCAACCCGTAGGTGAAGGGATGTCTCATTCTATTATAGGGATAAGTAGAAATATAAGTGCAGGGGGAATAGCTGTAGTTGTTAATCATTTCACCTATTTGTATAAACCATCGCCCTATTTATTGCGTTTTACACTTGTGATAGAAGGTAAAAAGCGTTCCTTTGTTTTAGCGTCAGAATATGTAAGGAAAGAGGCATTAGCAGATGGGCGTCTCGTTATATCATTTAGATTTCCACAAATAAATGCAGAAGATAGACAAGCAATGATGAGGTTTTGCTTCGAACAACAGTTACTTCATATGAAGAAAAGTAAACAATCTTAAGCAGAACAGCATAAAATCTCTTTTGTGTCTCCATAATGATTAATGGAGGTGGAAGGGTGAAAGTATTCGAACGTACACTCATACTATTAATCATTTTTCATCTTGGGTTGTTACTATTATTTCAAACCGTTTTTCATTATTTACATCTATTTCCGGATTTTAATGAAGTGACAAGATATGAAGGAGTGAATCATCATTTAGAATATAATGATGAGGAAGTATTTTACTTAAATAGGCCTTAACTTGATTTTATGATGAAAGTCAGGCCAACAGAAACAATAGCTTTACAGACCTTTTGGATTGTTCTTCCTGAGAACATCCTTTTTTAGTGTTTCTCTTATTTTTTTTAAACGACCATATTATTTTAATTAATAAAAAGACTCCTTATTAGAAGAGGGGATTATTAATGACACATAATCATTACAACTAATTAAGTGAATTTATGATAGAATATAAAACGTAAAGAATATATTTGTATAGGTATTTCAGGAGGGTTTATGAATAAAATATCAATTGCCATAGATGGACCTGCAGCAGCGGGGAAAAGTACAGTTGCTAAAATCATAGCTGAGAAGCTTCATTATATTTATATAGATACAGGGGCGATGTATCGCGCGTTAACATTTAAAGCGTTGCAGTCAGAAATAGATATAAATGATGAAGAATCTTTAATTCATTTGTTAAAAGAGACAGACATTGTCTTAAATCCTGGAGAATCTGGCCAACGTATTCTTTTAGATGGGTTAGATGTTTCTACGGAAATTAGAACAGCTGAAGTAACTAATTCAGTGTCTACGGTTTCTAAACATAAGCAGGTAAGAGAAGAAATGGTTGCCCGTCAACAACGCTTCGGTCAAGAAGGTGGTGTAGTGATGGATGGCCGCGATATTGGTACACATGTTTTACCTGATGCAGAAGTAAAAGTGTTTCTTTTAGCATCAGTGGATGAACGAGCAGCTCGACGCCACGCTGAAAACTTAGAAAAGGGTTTTCCTTCAGATTTAGCTCTTTTAAAAGAGGAAATTGCTAATAGAGATAAGTTAGATTCGGAAAGGG
This sequence comes from Cytobacillus kochii, assembly GCF_020171845.1. GTDB lineage: Bacteria > Bacillota > Bacilli > Bacillales > Cytobacillaceae > Cytobacillus > Cytobacillus kochii. The sequence goes on from NZ_JAIVAM010000008.1 coordinate 66,347, forward strand.
AAGTTGCACCACTCAAAAAAGCTGAGGATGCAGTGGAATTGGATACAACATCACTAAGCATTCACGAAGTTGTTGATAGAATTATGAAGTTGGTTGAGGAAAGGATTCAATAATATGAGTGTATATACATTTGCACGCTCTTTAGTATACGGCTTATTAAAGCCCGTTTATCGCATGGATGTGAAAGGTAGGGAGAATGTCCCAGCAGAAGGTGGCGTCCTTTTATGTTGCAATCATATTGATAACCTGGATCCGCCAATTGTAGGGATTACAGCGCCACGAGACATTCACTTTATGGCAAAAGAAGAGTTGTTTAACGTGCCAGTTTTAGGGAAGTTATTACCACATCTGAATGCTTTTTCTGTAAAAAGAGGAATGAGTGATCGTGAAGCGTTGAGAAAAGGGTTAAAGGTTCTTAAAGAAGGGCATGTTTTAGGTTTATTTCCAGAAGGGACGAGGAGTAAAACGGGAGAAGTTGGTAAAGGTCTTGCTGGTGCAGGGTTCTTTGCTCTTCGTTCTGATGCTGCTGTCGTACCTTGTGCCATCATTGGCCCGTATAAACCTTTTAAGAAATTAAAAGTTGTCTACGGAAAGCCTATCCCAATGGATGAAATCCGGGCAAACAAAGTCAACGCAGAAGAAACAACGGATATCATTATGAATGAAATTAAAAAATTAATCGAACAGAATCGCTAAACCTTCTTACTTGACAAAAGGTGCTATTTGTAAGAAGTTTATAAAAAGGCATTTTATATTTCAGGATCAAAGTGGTTTTACAACTCTAGTTTATTTAGTGCAATTTACACTTTGTAAGATTGCATTTTATAAGTGGAAAATGAAATTAGCCATTGGATTAAGGAGGAATACATATGTCAGAAGAAATGAATGAAATTGAAGTAGCAAATTTTGAAGTTGGCGATAAAGTAAATGGTAAAGTGACAAAAGTAGAAGAGAAGCAAGTGATTGTCGATATCGAAAATAGCAAATTAGATGGTATTATTCCAATTAGTGAACTATCAAGTCTTCATGTAGAAACAGCTAGCGATGCTGTTGCAGAAGGTGATGAACTACAATTAGAAGTGTTAAAAGTAGAAGAAGAAGCGCTCGTACTATCTAAGCGCAAAGTAGATGCTGAAAAGTCTTGGGAACAGCTAGAACAAAAATTTAATGACGGTGAAGTTTTTGATGCTGAAATCAAAGATGTTGTTAAAGGTGGATTAGTCGTTGACCTTGGAGTTCGCGGATTTGTACCAGCTTCTTTAGTTGAAGCACATTTTGTTGAAGATTTCTCAGATTATAAAGGTCAAACATTAGCTTTTAAAATTGTTGAGTTAGATAAAGATAAAAATCGTTTAATTCTTTCTCATCGTGTAGTTGTTGAAGAGGAACAAGGAAAGCAAAAGAAAGAATTACTTGGTTCGCTTGAAGCTGGAAGCGTGATTGATGGAACTGTACAACGTATTACAGATTTCGGTGCTTTTGTTGATATCGGTGGTGTTGATGGTTTAGTCCATATTTCACAACTTTCTTATGAGCATGTTGCTAAGCCTTCAGATGTTGTTACAGAAGGTCAATCTGTCAAAGTAAAAGTACTAAGTGTAGATAAGGATAATGAACGAATTTCACTATCTATTAAAGATACTTTGCCTGGTCCATGGGATGGTATTGCTGAAAAAGCACCTAAAGGTAGTGTGTTAGAAGGCACAGTGAAAAGACTTGTATCTTATGGTGCTTTTGTAGAAGTATTCCCTGGAGTGGAAGGACTTGTTCATATTTCTCAAATCGCACATAAACATATTGCCACACCACATGAAGTATTAAAAGAAGGTCAAGCAGTGCAAGTGAAAGTCCTTGATGTGAATGAGAACGATGAAAGACTTTCTCTAAGCATTAAAGATCTTGTTGAAAAAGAAGAAGAACCAACTGATTATGAACTGCCTGAAGAGTCTAAAGGGTTCCAATTAGGTGAAATGATTGGTGAACAGTTAAAGAAATTAAATAAATAATGGTGGTAGTATAGTGACGAGAGCAAAGAGAAAATGGGATCATATTCAATATGCGCTAACAACTGGTCAAACGAATAACGCTGGATTTGATTGTGTTTCTTTTGTACATCAAAGCTTACCTAACACATCTCTCTCAAAGATTCATTTGGGAACGAAAATAGGCGAACTACAACTCAGTTCGCCTATTTTTATCAATGCAATGACCGGTGGCGGTGGTGCAAAGACACTTGAAATTAATCGCCTGCTCGCGCGGGTGGCTAAAGAGACAGGGGTAGGGATGGCAGTAGGCTCGCAGATGGCAGCAATAAAAAATTCAGAAGAACGCTTTTCGTATGAAATTGTAAGGAAAGAAAATCCAGATGGACTAATATTTGCCAATTTGGGTAGCGAAGCCACGGTAAATCAAGCCAAAGATGCTGTAGAGATGATACAAGCAGATGCATTACAAATTCATGTAAATGTCGTCCAAGAGCTAACGATGCCAGAGGGAGATCGTGATTTTTCGCATGCCCTCATGCGTATCGAGAAGATTGTAAATCACTTAGATGTACCAATTATCGTTAAAGAAGTAGGATTCGGTATGAGTCGTGAAGCAGTAGAAAAGCTAAAAGGTGTTGGCGTTAATATTGTGGATGTTGGTGGTTATGGTGGCACTAATTTCTCTAAAATTGAAAACGAACGAAGAGAGAGGGTACTGTCGTTCTTTGATGGATGGGGGATTCCGACTGCTACTTCCATTGTTGAAGCACAATCACATAGTGATATAACGATACTTGCATCTGGTGGAATTCAGACGAGTATGGATATTGCAAAAGCTATTGCGCTTGGTGCTAACGGTGTAGGAATGGCAGGATATTTCTTGAAGATCTTAGTGGATTCTGGTTATGAAGCAGTAGTAAAAGAAGTGACTTCCCTTCATGAAGAATTAAAAATAATTATGACAGCTATAGGTGCAAGCAATCTTAACGAATTACAACTTGCCCCCCTTATTTTTAAGGGAGAAGTGCTTGAGTGGCTGCAACAGCGCCAAGTGAATACACATACATACAGTTCAAGAATGATTCATTCAAAATAATGTTTAAAAAAAGAGGCTACTTACAAAAGTAGTCTCTTTTTTTACGTTAAAAGTTTTTTGATTTTTAAACTATATCATTAATCAAAGTCATAAAAAAGAAGAGCGCGACTTTGTTGACTGAATACAAAACAAAAGTCGCGCTAATACGCGAAAAGGACAAAAATACTTAAAGTAAAACAGTTAAATAAAGAGTATTCGCGTTACTAAGAGGTTTCACAATTCTTTTAAGTTATTCATTATTATTTAATTTGCGTGCATTTTCTGGACTTTGCATTGATGTTGCCCCGTCGTATTGAATACTTTGGTCACGATCTGATTCTACTCTCTTACTGCTTTTTAGTTTTTTTTCCTGACGATCTTTTCCCATATCTACACCTCCTAATTATTAAGATAAGAAATCAGACATTTTTTATTCAAATAGATTAAACTACATATTTTCTACCCATAATGGGGATAGTAGGAGGTGTATTTATTTGGAAGGTCTTTTCTTTTATTGGATTGCTTGGTCGCTTTGGATTATTGTCACATTTTTCGTAAGTAAGGCAAATACATACCGTTATTTAGCGTCATTCGCACTATTATTGCTTATTATCATTACGCCTTATCATTTTTCAATTGGAACGACAGAAATTGGTGTGAGTTTCTTTCTTCTCTACATTGCCGCTAGTTTTCTCTTTGTAAAATCGCAATGTGGTCATCCTCTCTATTTGGTTACATGTATGCTCATTGTCTCATTTGCTTACTGTGCTTTTCTCTGCTTTGAGATGTTTGATCCAATTTGGGTTGTTTTTAACCGTGACTGGATGTTAGCCGGTATGTTAGCGTGTTTAGTCATACTTCTTCATAAGCAAGCGTTAAGCCGTATTTGTATATTAATATTTGCTGCATTAAACGGGGAGGTAATATTTGCCCTTATTATTCAAAAGTATGGCTTTCCTTTCCAAATTGGATCTTTTGGCTTTCTTGATGTCCTAAGTATGGCATTTGTAGTTGTTTCTGGATGGAATATGATTGAATATTTGGCTGCTTACCTAGAAAGAAACTTAAACCCATTAGTAAAGGAGAAGCAAAATTATCATGAATGAATATATCTATCCAGTTGTTTTAGGTGTAATTGTTGGCACATTAACAAGGATTTATATGTTAAGAACAGATTATCGACAGTACCCAACCTATCTACATGGGAAGATTATTCATATTGCTTTAGGTTTTATCGCTGCTGGATTAGGCAGTGTTGCCATCCCGTCAATCATGGAGGAGGATTTTACTGCAATTACCTTCTTAACCGTTGCTGCTTCACAGTTCCGTGAGGTTAGAAATATGGAAAGAAATACGTTAACTGAGTTAGATAGTTATGAAATGGTTCCCCGAGGTAGGACTTATATAGAAGGAATTGCTATTGCCTTTGAAAGCAGGAATTATTTAGTCATGTTTACATCTCTTATTACTACATTATTTTACCTCTTATTTAATCTTTGGGTAGCAATTATCGCTGCTGCTATTGCCGTCGTGTTATCAAAAGTAATGATGAGTGGTGGTAAGTTATCAGATATCGTGGAAATCAAATATGTAAAGCCGCATTTCGACGGAGCCGGATTATATGTTGATAACATTTATATTATGAACATTGGACTTCCGGAAAGACAAGAAGAAATTTTAAAGTATGGGATGGGTTTTATTCTGGTTCCGAAAAATTTTAATGTAAATACGACCATTGCAAATTTAGGGCAAAGACAAGCGATATTACATGATGTTTCAACGGCTCTAGGGGTCGTTACGGATTCCGGTGCCCCAGCACTTGTGCCATTAGCTAAACGGGATTTAGATGATGGGCGGGTAGGGGTATTCATTCTTCCTCAGGAAAGAACAGTTGAAAAAGCAATTAAAGTAATTGGTGGTGTACCAACTCTGGAAAATGCAATAAAAATGCCAAAAGAAATGCATGTACCGAAATAAAGGGAGGGACAAATGATGGAAATCAATAAATTTGTACTTGCAGTTATTACAACAAACCCAAAGAAAGTCCCTAGTGGTGCAGCCGTGTTTCATTGTGAGGATAAAAGAGAAATGGAAGTGATTGCTACAAATTTAGAAGCTATTTTAGACGGAATCGCTCATATGCTGACTGAAGAAATGTACGTGATTGTCCGCCATTAAATAATGAATATGCAGCTTCTCCTTGTAAGGAAGGTGGCTGTTTGGTAATATATTATAGTTGAACCCTTCATTAGTTGAAGGGTTTCTTTTAAATCAAATTTGCTTACATTAAATTAATATAAGCAAGTATTTTAATGAAATTGAGGGGTGATGTTCGTGACAAAACCAGTACTGGCAATTGTCGGACGTCCAAACGTAGGAAAATCTACTATTTTTAACAGAATTGTTGGTGAACGAATTTCAATCGTTGAAGATATTCCTGGCGTTACAAGAGATCGCATTTATAGTTCTGCAGAATGGTTAACTCATGACTTTAATATTATTGATACAGGTGGCATAGATATTGGGGACGAGCCCTTTTTAGAACAAATTCGTCAACAAGCTGAAATCGCTATCGACGAGGCTGATGTGATCGTTTTCTTAGTAAACGGTCGTGAAGGTGTGACATCTGCGGATGAAGAAGTAGCGAAAATTTTGTATAAAGCAAAAAAGCCTGTTGTTCTTGGAGTCAATAAAATTGATAATCCAGAAATGAGACAAATGATTTATGACTTTTATTCCCTAGGCTTTGGTGAACCGTTTCCAATCTCAGGATCACATGGTTTAGGTTTGGGTGATTTATTAGATGAGGCAGCTAAGAGCTTCCCTAATCATGAAGAAAATCAATACGATGATGATGTCATAAAGTTCTCGCTTATAGGCCGTCCAAATGTAGGGAAATCATCTTTAGTAAATGCTATTCTAGGAGAAGATCGCGTCATTGTTTCTAATGTAGCAGGAACGACAAGAGATGCGATTGACTCACAGCTTAAGTATAATGGTGATGAGTATGTCATTATAGATACAGCGGGTATGCGGAAAAAAGGTAAAGTGTACGAAACGACTGAGAAATATAGTGTGTTACGTGCTTTAAGAGCCATAGAACGTTCTGACGTTGTTCTCATTGTACTAGATGGAGAAGAAGGTATCATTGAACAAGATAAGCGAATTGCAGGCTATGCACATGAAGCTGGTAGGGCTGTCATCATTGTTGTGAATAAATGGGATGCTGTTGAAAAAGATGAGAAAACAATGAAGAAGTTCGAACAAAATATTAGGGATCATTTCCAATTCCTTGATTACGCACCGATTGTTTTTCTATCAGCATTGACAAAGAAAAGAATTCATACATTGATTCCAATGGTGAACATTGCTAGTGAAAATCATATGATGCGCGTGGAAACAAATGTTTTAAATGATGTTATAATGGATGCAGTGGCAATGAACCCAACACCAACAGATAAGGGAAGAAGACTGCGAATATATTATGCTACCCAAGTAGCAATCAAACCGCCGACCTTCGTCGTATTTGTTAATGATCCTGAGCTTCTACACTTCTCTTATGAAAGATTTCTTGAAAACAGAATTAGAGATGCTTTTGGATTTGAAGGGACGCCAATTAAAATTATTGCAAGAGAGCGAAAATAAACTATTCACTATTAGCATAGTAAAAGCGGACAGCTGTACGATTTGATGACTCATCATTTCATAATAGCTGTCCCTTACATAATGATGTTTCTAGCTTTATGGGACCAGCGGCTCTTTAGTATATGCCAATTAATAAAGGTAAAAAAACGACTATTCTTCCGCTGTACTAACGTTTTTCTCAGATTGGCGGTTCCTTTCCTTCTTTTAAATAGGCGAAATGAATTGAAATGAGGTGAATGCAAGATGAGTCAAAAAGAAAAAATAGCTGTTATTGGTGCCGGAAGTTGGGGTACAGCCCTTGCGATGGTGCTGGCAGATAATGACCATGAAGTGCGTTTATGGGGTCACAAGGAAAAACAAATCAAAGAAATTAATGAAAACCATACAAACGAGGCATATTTACCTGCGATTTCTTTACCAAAAAATATCGTAGGTTATACAAAGCTTGATCAAGTATTAGAAGGTATCGAAACAATCATTTTAGCTGTACCTACGAAAGCGATTAGAGAAGTTTTACAGAGCATAGCTGAAGTGAGAAAAGAACCACTGACCATCGTACATGTGAGTAAAGGGATTGAACCAGATACTTCAAAAAGAATTTCCGAAATGATTGAAGAAGTGACACCTAAAACCCTTTTAAAAGATGTGGTTGTTCTATCAGGGCCTAGTCATGCAGAAGAAGTGAGTTTGCGTCACCCGACAACTGTAGCTGTCTCCTCTAAAAATATGAAGGCAGCTGAAAAAGTCCAAGATTTATTTATTAACCAAAACTTTAGAGTATACACTAATCCGGATATTGTTGGCGTTGAAATTGGTGGCGCATTAAAAAACATTATTGCATTAGCAGCCGGCATTTCAGATGGACTTGGTTATGGAGATAATGCTAAAGCAGCGCTAGTAACTAGAGGATTAGCAGAAATCACCAGACTAGGTGTAAAAATGGGCGCAAGTCCGCTAACTTTCTCAGGTCTAGCTGGCATAGGTGATTTAATTGTGACTTGTACAAGTACTCATTCGAGAAACTGGCGTGCAGGGAATCTTCTAGGCAAAGGCAAAAACTTAGATGAAGTATTAGAAAATATGGGTATGGTTGTTGAAGGTGTTCGAACAACAAGGGCAGCCTATCAATTAGCAGAGAAATACGATGTGCAAATGCCCATAACTTCTGTTCTATATGACATTTTATTTAATGATATCGATGCTAAAGATGGAGTTGACCGTCTAATGGCGCGTACAAAAACAAATGAAATGGAAGATATTGCGGATATTTTTATGGCGCAAAATCAAGATTAACTAATAATTTGGTGCTGTTTATAAAAATATAGGCATATGAGGAGACGGGCGGCTTATCCTTTGCATACAATGCCTTTGAAGCAAACTGGTAAAATGAACAGGGTGAATAGGGTATTTTAGTCATTTGCCGAGGATAAGGGAGCCCCTTCTTATTCCTCGGTTATTTTTTATACTTTGACTTGCTATGTTACCATTCATATAAATGGAGAATAAGAAGTCAAAGAGGGGATTCCTACAATGGATATTGAGAATGTTCAATTAGTCAAATAATTGCTTGCCTTTTACTGCAATACATAAAATTATCTGATAATGCTGTCAAAGCGAACGAACTGTATGGTATAATACAATTCGGAAAAAGGAGTGAATGAGATGTCACCTGGTTTAATGAAAATGTGGATTGCCCTTGCTTCAATGGGCTTTATGTTTATTGCTATTTTACTTATTTATTTAAGTCGGTTTAAGTTGAAAAATGGGGTATTGAAAGGGGTAACTGCTCTATTTGCCTATAGTTTTATGGTAGTAAGTGGTCTCATTATTTTTCTAGTCGTATTTAGCGGTCCCGTTTCAGAATAGAACATCGCAAGGGATTTTCCCTGAAAATACATAATTAAAGGTTGATGTATATGAAAAAAAAGAGCTATTTAACTAGCTTATTTATACTCATAACCCTTCTTTTATCTGGATGTATGTATCCAGAAGAAGAAAGAGCAAAAAATCAAATTCCTTACGAGGATGAAATTAATCGCGTACAAACAGCCATCAAGCAATATCAAGATGAGACAGGTGGTCTATTACCTATAAAAACGACCGAAGAAGATACACCGCTATTTCAAAAATATCCAATTGATTTTAAGAAACTTGTACCAAAGTATATGGCTGAGTATCCTAGCAATGCATTTGAATCCGGAGGCGTTTTTCAATATGTACTGATTGATGTTGAAGATGATCCGAAAGTGAAATTGTCTGATTTACGTATTGCTGATGAAATCAGAGATATTACTCTTCGAATTCGCATGGAAGGATATCCACCATATAAGGATAATATCGGTGAAAATGTATACTCATTAGATTTCTCTAAAATCGGTTATAATGAAGAACCGAAAGCTGTTAGTCCGTTTAGTGGTAACGAACTATCGTATGTGGTGACAAGCGACGGAGAAGTATTCGTTGATTATCGTACCGACTTAATGCAATTAATGGAGGCTGGGGATATTAAAGCTGAAAACAGTGATATTCGCTTCCATTTAGTTGAAGATTCACCTTTTGTACCATCTTATTCATTACCGTATACAATAGATGAAAAAAAGAATGAACCAATATTTTTAGTGAATTAGTCATAACCCTCTCTCTACAAAATATATTGTAGAGGGAGGGTTTTTTTCTCTTTTAATACAATAATGAAAAGCAACAATTGATTGCATAAAGAAAAAGTGAGAAAGGGGATTTTTTTAAAAAGTTGGCATATTCATATCGGACAACATCATAGATATATAGTGTACAAATATAAATTATTGGATAATATTATCCCACTAACTCATGATTCAGGAGGGGATCACTTGGAAAAGGTAGATATTTTTAAAGATATTGCCGAACGAACAGGCGGTGATATCTATTTTGGAGTAGTAGGTGCAGTCCGTACTGGAAAATCGACATTTATTAAGAAATTCATGGAGCTAGCAGTCCTCCCAAATATGGACAATGAGGCTGATCGAGCACGTACCCAGGATGAGCTCCCTCAAAGTGCAGCAGGAAAAACAATTATGACTACAGAACCAAAGTTTGTGCCGAATCAAGCTGCTAATGTCCATGTAGATGAAGGCTTGGAGGTAAATATCCGTCTTGTTGATTGTGTTGGATATACAGTCCCAGGAGCAAAAGGATATGAGGATGAAAATGGTCCAAGAATGATCAATACTCCTTGGTATGAGGAGCCGATTCCATTTCACGAAGCTGCTGAAATTGGTACAAGAAAAGTCATTCAAGAACACTCTACAATTGGTGTCGTCATTACGACAGATGGTACAATTGGAGAAATTCCTCGCGCAAACTACATCGAGGCTGAAGAAAGAGTAATTGAAGAGCTGAAAGAAGTAGGAAAACCATTTATTATGGTCATCAATAGTGTGCAACCACACCATCCGGCGACGGAGGATCTTCGTTTGAAGCTATCAGAGAAATATGATATCCCTGTACTTGCTATGAGTGTAGAAGGAATGAGGGAATCTGATGTATATAGCGTGATGCGAGAAGCGTTGTACGAATTCCCTGTTTTAGAAGTAAATGTAAACTTGCCAAGTTGGGTAATGGTCCTCCACGAAGATCATTGGTTACGTGAGAGTTATCAAGAAGCCGTAAAAGAGACTGTCAAAGATATTAAGAGGTTACGAGATGTTGATCGTGTTGTACATCAGTTTAGTGATTTCGAATTTATTGATCGTGCAGGCTTAGCCGGTATAGAAATGGGTCAAGGGATCGCTGAAATTGATTTATATGCGCCTGATGATTTATATGATGAAGTATTAAAAGAAATTGTCGGTGTTGAAATACGTGGCAAAGATCATCTTCTTGAACTGATGCAAGAATTTGCCCATGCAAAATCAGAATATGATCAAATCTCAGATGCGCTTAGAATGGTGAAACAGACAGGATATGGCATCGCAGCTCCATCACTGTCTGATATGAGTTTAGATGAGCCTGAAATAACAAGACATGGTTCAAGGTTTGGGGTTCGTTTGAAAGCTGTTGCTCCGTCTATTCATATGATCAAAGTTGATGTCGAATCTGAATTTTCTCCGATTATCGGAACAGAGAAACAAAGTGAAGAATTAGTTCGTTACTTAATGCAAGACTTTGAAGATGATCCCCTTTCAATTTGGAATTCAGATATCTTTGGTCGGTCGCTTAGTTCGATTGTTAGAGAAGGAATCCAAGCGAAGCTATCATTGATGCCTGAGAATGCTAGATATAAACTCAAAGAGACTTTAGAAAGAATTATAAACGAAGGCTCTGGGGGACTCATTGCCATTATTTTGTAGAAATAAAAGGCGACTTTCATTCTATTCGGATGAAAAGTTGTCTTTTTTTATGGTTAAAAAAGTATGAACGGATGAGTGGTTAAATAGAGTATTATCTAAAACGAAAGAAGCGTGGAATTTCGGTAGAAGCTATACTTGAATTTCCTTCTAAGACCATTCAAATTTTCGTCTACATAGAAACGAATAAAAATACAGTATGGTTACTTTGATTTGTTCTTTATAAAGAATTGTATTATTAAAATGAAAGAGCTTACATTTTTTATCTCTACAAATTTGTCAAGCTTTAAGCCTAGATTGACGGGTTTTCTTTCCCCTTATTACAAATTTGTTTCAAATAAGAAAAGATTGCCATCAAATCATGAAATATCCTTGATATGCTCAATTGATTATGATAATCTTTTAAGCAGAATTAACGTTGTAACGGTAAGAACCCTTATGAAATAAGGCTTTTTGCATCAAAAAAGTTGAAATTCTTCTTTTTTTGAGATATGATAAGTTTCTGCTTCAACAAAAATGCGTTACAACGTATAGAATTCAGTAATTTTGTTTACAAATGAATGTAAGGAATCTTTATTTTACTGGGTTTACGATATTTTTTTGGGAGGAGGTGAAAGTAATGAACAAAACTGAACTAATTAATGCAGTTGCAGAAGCTAGCGAGCTTTCTAAGAAAGATGCTACTAAAGCAGTTGATGCTGTTTTCGATACAGTGCTTGATGCACTTAAAAATGGTGATAAAGTACAACTAATTGGTTTTGGTAACTTTGAAGTTCGTGAACGTGCAGCACGTAAAGGCCGCAACCCACAAACTGGCGAAGAAATCGAAATCGCTGCAAGCAAAGTTCCTGCTTTCAAACCAGGAAAAGCGCTTAAAGATGCAGTAAAGTAATTAATTACATAATTAATTGCTTAAGGAAAAACCGCGAATTTTTTTCGCGGTTTTTCTTATAAATTTACGATTATTTTCAAACATTGCCTAGTCCTATACAACAGTTTGCAATCCACAAAGGTAAAGGGGCTAAAGTCTACGGATTCTTTTACTCTTCGTTAAATGATTAAGAAGACCCCAATAACTGACTGACAATTAAAATGAATGATTCACGTCGTTCTTCATTCTCTTTACAAAATCAATGCACATTCCACCATTTCAAGTGAATGACCGTTTTATGAATGAGTTATAAAAAACTATGTTTTTTGCTACTATTTGTACTTAACATATAGATTTCTTTTCAAAACCATCATAGGAGTTTGACGGTACTTGTGTTCATTTATATAATAGTATCCTAAAAGGAAGAAAGTTTATCCTTTATTTTTTCTATAACTTTTTGTCTGTTAGGAAATAATTATGCTAGCATGTAAGATAATAGTTTATAGTTCCGTAATAGGAGGTAGCTGAATGTCAGAAGTAAATCGCGCTCAAATTGAAGAAGCTGTAAAGCTTATATTAGACGCTATTGGAGAAGACCCGAACCGAGAGGGGTTATTAGATACACCAAAAAGAGTAGCAAAAATGTATGAAGAGGTGTTTTCGGGCATACACCAGGACCCTGAAGAATATTTTGAAACCGTTTTTGGTGAAGACCATGAAGAACTTGTCCTTGTAAAAGATATTCCATTCTTTTCAATGTGTGAACATCATCTTGTCCCTTTCTTTGGGAAGGCGCATGTTGCTTATATTCCTAGAAATGGTAAGGTGACGGGATTAAGCAAGTTAGCAAGGGCTGTAGAAACTGTTGCAAGAAGACCACAACTTCAAGAGCGCATTACAGCTACAGTAGCAGATGCAATATTACATAAATTAGATCCTCATGGTGTGATGGTAGTCGTAGAGGCAGAACATATGTGTATGACGATGCGTGGTGTGAAAAAACCTGGTAGTAAAACAGTCACCTCTGCGGTTAGAGGTGTTTTTGCGGAAGATGGAAATACAAGAGCAGAAGTGTTGTCATTTATAAAAGGGTAATAGGATAGAGGTGACTCAAATGGAGAGAACAAATCCTGGCAATGAATATGTCGTCATTAAAGCAAAAGAAGATGGCGTAAATGTGATTGGTTTAACAAGAGGCTCGGACACGAGGTTTCATCATTCGGAGAAATTAGATGAGGGAGAAGTCATGATTGCTCAATTTACGGAGCATACTTCTGCTATTAAAATACGAGGGCATGCGTCCATCGTAACAGCATATGGAGAAGTAGAAAGTGAAAAGAAAGCTTAAAGGTATGATCGATTGACATGAATTTATATGCCTTTCCTTTATATTCCCCTAACAAGTCACTTTGTTTTATGATATAATTGTCACTGGCTTATCATTGAAGTCAAGCGCTCTACCATTCAAGTTAAATAAGCTTTAAAAAAGGAATGGAAGCAATGATTTTATAAAAGTGAGAGGCTTTTTTTATGTCTAAGGGAGAACAATTAAGTCACTTTTTGGGCAATGTAAAAGGGAAGTGCTACTATAATTAATCTTTAGTAAATGATTGGTTCATATGTCGATCATAAGGATTGCCCGTATCGGGGGAATATATAATGAATGCAAACAAGAACGCCAAACTACAAGATATGAATACACGATTAATGAACTTAAAGGAAGTTCTTCAGAAAAAAACAAGTCAACCTTATATGTCAAAGATCATTCAACAACCATATATTGACGAAGACAAGCTTCTTTTAATCATGTTTATTGTCGATAACCTGCAAATACCGAAATCCAAAGCAGATAAATATATCATAACGACCATGCTTGTGCAAATCGCCCTTGATACACACGAAAGCGTTCAAAATGAACCTCTGCCATTAGAGCGTCTAAAGGGAAGGCAGCTCACCATTTTAGCAGGAACTTATTATAGTGGATTATACTACCAAATTTTAGCTGAAATAGATGATATTTTTATGATACGAACTTTAGCTGAAGGTATTATGGAAGTAAATGAACATAAAGTTTCTGTTTATAGCCATGCCAGAGTTACTGTAGAATCGTTAATGGAGTCTTTAAAAAAGACGGAGTCCTCTTTATTTGATCGTATTACTCACTTTTACAATAGAGGTGAGCTTGGAGAATTAGCAGCAAATCTTGTTTTTATTAATAGAGTGTTACTCGAGAAAAAGCAATTTTTAGCTGGTAAACCGTCCATTTTATTTGACGCTTTATCTAAATTATTTGAGACTGAGCAAAGTGTACCATTTACTTTGCATAACAATAAACAAAGTCTTATTCATATTTGTGATAAATACGTCTCCTTATCCTTTAAAGAAATTGAGCAATCCATTGATAAATGCGAACATACAGAGCTATTTAGAGAAAAACTAAAATGGATGAAAAGCCAGCAACAAGAAGCTGTTCAGTCATTTGTAGAGGAAGGTTAAATACATGGTACAATCGAAAGAAGAACGTGTGCATAAAGTATTTGAAAAAATATATGGTAATTACGATAAGATGAACTCAGTCATTAGTTTTCAACAGCACCTGCGCTGGCGGAAAGATACGATGAAACGAATGGATGTAAAGCCTGGGGCAAAAGCGCTCGATATTTGTTGTGGAACGGGCGATTGGACGATAGCATTATCAGAAGCTATAGGTGAAAAAGGGGAAGTCATTGGTTTAGATTTTAGCAAAAATATGCTTAAGATTGGTGAAGAGAAGGTGAGCAATCACCCAATCAAGAACATAGAATTAGTCCATGGAAACGCGATGGAATTACCATACCCTGATAATAGCTTTGACTATGTAACAATCGGATTCGGCTTACGGAATGTTCCTGATTATATGCAAGTCTTAAAGGAAATGTATCGTGTAGTGAAGCCTGGTGGTATAGCTGTTTGCTTAGAAACTTCTCAACCGACAATGATTGGCTTTAAACAAGGCTACCGTTTTTATTTCCGTTTTATTATGCCGGCATTTGGTAAAATCTTTGCAAAAAGCTATGAGGAATATTCATGGTTACAAGAGTCTGCTAAAGATTTTCCTGGTATAAAAGAATTAGCGGGAATGTTTAAAAAAGCAGGTTTTCGTGATGTTGAGTATAAGCCATATACTGGTGGCGTTGCGGCGGTCCATATTGGACATAAATAATAATTTGTTCTGAAATGTAATTCATCATTGACAAGTATGAATGTGCATGAAGGATTTAAAGCTGGGTGAGTATCGATATGAAATTAAAGATGATCTATTCTTTTTTGAATGCTGACATCAATATTATTGAAAAAGAATTAGAGGACACTATACAGGCTGAATCGCCTTTGCTTCATGAGGCATCCCTTTCATTATTACAGGCTGGTGGAAAAAGATTACGACCCGTATTTGTTTTACTTGGTGGTAAATTTGGCAACTATGATATTAATAACATAAAAAATGTAGCAGTTTCATTAGAACTCATCCATATGGCGTCACTTGTTCATGATGATGTAATTGATGATGCAGATTTGCGTCGCGGACAGCCGACAATTAAATCTAGGTGGGATAACCGGATTGCTATGTATACCGGTGATTATATTTTTGCGAGAGCCCTTGATGTTCTCTCTAACATTAATAAACCGATTGCGCACCAAATTTTAGCTCACACGCTTGTGGAATTATGTTTAGGTGAAATTGAACAGATTGAGGATAAATTTCAATTTAATCAAAATTTGCGAAAGTACTTACGTCGAATTAGAAGAAAAACCGCTATACTCATTGCAGCGAGCTGTCAATTAGGAGCAATCGCAGCTGATGTAGAGGATGAGTTACATAAAAAGTTATATTATATAGGTTATTATATTGGAATGAGTTATCAAATTATTGATGATGTGCTTGATTTTGTAGGGACAGAAAAAGAGCTAGGGAAACCTGCTGGTGGTGATTTGAAGCAAGGGAATATTACTTTACCTGTTTTACTGGCTATGGAAACACCTGCCATTAAAGACGATTTAGTAAAAATAACTGACCATTCAACAGAAGCAGAAATTGAGCGAGCATTAGAATTGATAAAAAATTCCGATGCGATTGATCGTAGCTTAACATTAAGTGAATTATACCTTGAAAAAGCGCTAAATTTAATTGCTGAGCTTCCACAAAACCGCGCAAAAAATTTACTGCGAGATATTGCGAAAACAATTGGTAAAAGAAAGTTTTAACCGAAACGGTCATTTTATCAATTGGAAGTTGCTAAATTGTCAAAACAATGATAATATTTTTGATGGATTATGGATGATAAATAATACATAGAGCAAGAGGAGTGTTTGAAAATGGAACAAACTTTTTTAATGGTTAAACCAGATGGTGTACAACGTAATTTAATTGGAGAAATCGTTTCTCGTTTTGAAAAGAAAGGCTTCCAACTAAAAGGCGCTAAGTTAATGAGTATTCCTACTGAGCTTGCAGAAGAGCATTATGGGGAGCATAAAGAGCGTCCTTTCTTTGGTGAATTAGTAGACTTTATTACTTCTGGACCCGTTTTTGCAATGGTTTGGGAAGGTGAAAATGTGATTGCCACAGCTCGTCAAATGATGGGTGCAACTAACCCTAAAGATGCTGTACCAGGTTCTATCCGTGGTGATTTCGCAGTAACTGTTGGTAAGAATGTTATTCATGGTTCAGACTCAAAAGAAAGTGCAGAACGTGAAATCGGTCTGTTCTTTAAAGAAGAGCAAATTGTCGAATACAAAAAGTTAATCAACGATTGGTCTAACTAATCTATTCACTCTAAAAACGTCTGGCAATTGCCAGGCGTTTTTTTGCTTAAATAATGGCTCTATTAATTTTTGTGTTTATATACAGTTGAGGAGAAGGGATTAACGCATCCATCAAGAGTAAGAAAGAAAAAATTTAGCTGAGCAAAGTCGTTTAAGGACAATTTATTAAGCTGCTCTAGCATGAGTAGAGTGAAAACGATAAACTCTCACTTGATCTTTTGTATACTTTTTATAAAGCAAATCGAATTATTTACGGCAATTCAAAAAAATTTCAACATTATTTGCACTTTTGTTTTATACTAGATAGAAAATGTAGCTTTATAAGGGAGGTGTACACCTCATGTACGAACATGAATATGAGCAATTTATTGAAAAGGTTAACCAATATACGGGCATTGATTTGGCTCAATATAAAGAAACACAAATGAAAAGGCGACTTCAAGCTTTCTATGATAAAAAGGGGTATACATCTTTTAACCAGTTATATCTTGCGATGGTTAAAGACAAAAAGCTGTTGGCTGAGTTTTTAGATCGTATGACGATTAATGTCTCTGAGTTTTACCGAAATCGAAAGAGGTGGGAAGTGTTAGAAAAAGAAATACTACCTCTATTGTTACAGAAGAAAGAGCCATTGAAGTTATGGAGTGCTGCCTGTTCAACAGGAGAGGAGCCATACACACTAGCGATGATCTTATCTAAGTATTTACCTCTTTCAAAAATCCGAATTTTTGCTACTGATATTGATGAATCTGCACTACTGAGAGCAAAAACAGGCATTTACCATGAACGATCTCTTCAGGAGATACCTGATGAAATGAAAAAGAAGTATTTTTTTCAAGAAGGAAAACAATATATTCTATCAGATGAGATTAAACAAACAGTAGTCTTCCAAAAGCAAAATTTACTTGCCGATTCTTTTTTAAAAGACTATGACTTAATTATTTGTCGAAATGTCCTTATTTATTTTACCGAAGAAGCAAAAGCAATGATTTATAGCAAATTTAGTAAAGCACTTAAAAATGGTGGTTACTTATTTGTTGGAAGTACGGAACAAATATTTAATCCCTCTCTATATGACTTGAAAAATCAGCAATCTTTCTTTTATAAAAAGACAAGCGGACTGCCGTTAATAAAATAAATAGGCTTTTCAACCTAACTAGTTACATATTTTTTATAGAAATAAAAGATTATTTTTAAATTTATACTATGTTTATAGATGTTCATATGTTATATTGATACATAATCCTTTAAAGCGTTGAAGGGGGAAAGAGTAATGAGATATTTAACTTCTGGGGAATCACATGGACCCCAATTAACAACAATTATTGAAGGCTTGCCTGCAGGGTTGCCATTACTAGAAACAGATATTAATGAGTCACTTGCAAGAAGGCAAAAAGGATATGGTCGTGGCCGTAGGATGCAAATTGAAAAAGATACTGTCCAGATTACATCCGGCGTTAGACATGGATATACATTAGGATCACCGGTTGGACTTGTCGTTGAGAACGATGATTGGAAGCATTGGACTAAGATTATGGGGCAAGCACCAATCGAACCGGAGGAATTAGAAGAAGTAAAAAGAAAAATAACAAGACCGAGACCAGGTCATGCGGATTTAAATGGTGCTGTAAAATACGGTCATAGAGATATGAGAAATGTATTAGAACGTTCATCAGCTCGAGAAACAACAGTAAGAGTAGCAGCGGGTGCAGTAGCGAAAAAGTTATTATCATCTTTAGGCATTGAAGTTGTGGGTCATGTTGTGGAGATCGGTGGAATCGTCTCAAATGTGAAAAGTTATTCTTCAATGGAAGAATTAAAAACAATAACTGAAGAGTCTCCAGTTCGTTGTTTAGACAGTGTAGCAGCAGAAGAGATGATGGCAGCGATTGACAATGCCAAGAAGAATGGTGATTCTATTGGTGGTGTCGTTGAAGTAGTTGTAGAAGGTATGCCTTCGGGAGTTGGTAGTTATGTTCATTATGATCGTAAACTAGATGCAAAACTTGCTTATGCGATGTTGAGTATAAACGCCTTTAAAGGTGTTGAATTTGGTATTGGCTTTGAAGCCGCTAAAAAGCCAGGTAGTCAAGTACATGATGAGATTGCTTGGAGTGAGGAGAAAGGTTATTATCGTAAAACCAATAATCTTGGTGGTTTTGAAGGAGGCATGACAACTGGTATGCCGATTGTTGTTAAAGGTGTAATGAAACCTATACCAACACTATATAAACCATTAGAAAGTGTAGATATTGATACGAAAGAACCTTTTAATGCTAGTATTGAACGTTCAGATAGTTGTGCAGTACCAGCGGCGGCAGTAGTGGCAGAGCATGTAATTGCTTGGGAGTTAGCAAGCGCGATTGTTGAACAATTCTATGCAGATCGCTTTGAGACGTTAAAGGATATAATTGCCGATCAAAAACGGTATGCAAAGGAGTTTTAAAGATGGTGCAGCTGCAAATTTCAACTCAACATCACTCTTATCCAGTCGTTATTGGTAGCGGCGCTATTCATGGTGTACAAGCATTCATTCAAGAAAATATGAAGGAAGTCACCAATATTGGCATCATTATTGATGAAAAGGTAGCGGATATTTATTGGAACGACTTAAAGGCAGCTTTTAATGAGCTGCCCTTCTCCGTTTACATTGCACCTAGCGGAGAAAATGCAAAGACTTTTGATGTCTATTATGACATTACCGGCTTTTTGCTTGAGAAAAAGCTCGATAGAAAATCGCTTATTATTGCTATAGGTGGAGGGGCAATTGGTGACTTGGCAGGGTTTGTTGCTTCTACGTTTATGAGAGGTATCCCTTTTATACAGATCCCAACAACCATTCTTGCCCACGATAGTGCAGTAGGTGGTAAAGTAGCCATCAATCATCCTTTAGGAAAGAATATGATTGGTGCTTTTCATCAGCCGGAAGCAGTTTTTTATGATTTAGAATTTTTGCAATCACTATCTTTGCAGGAAAAACGCTCAGGGTTCGCTGAAGTAATTAAGCATGGACTCATTCATGATGAAGTGTTTTATGCACAGATGCGTAGTGAACTCCATACGCTAGAAGAACTTTCTCCTACGTTACTTTCATCCTTTTTAACAAGAGGCATAGAAATAAAAGGAGAGTTTGTCGCAGCGGATGAAAAAGAAAAAGGTGTGCGAGCATATTTAAACTTTGGTCATACATTAGGTCATGCGATTGAGGCAGAAATGGGCTACGGCGGTTGGACGCATGGTGAATCGGTCGCAGTTGGAATGATTTTTGCTCTTAAATTAAGTCAGAAAAAATTAAATCTTTCATTTAATGTAGAAGATTTCACACAATGGTTACAGATTTTAGGATATACAACCACGATTCCTGTTCATATAAGTCATGAAAATCTATTAAAAAGAATGAAACAAGATAAAAAGAGTGTTGCAGGCCAAGTAAAGTTTGTGTTGTTAACCAGAATCGGGAAACCAGTTTTAGAGGATATTTCCGATGAAATCATACTAGAAGAATTGGCAAGCTTTCATAAGGGGGGATAAAGGTGATACGTGGGGTGAGAGGTGCGGTTACTGTTGAAAAGAATGAAGAAAAAGAAATAGTGGCAGCTACCGAGCAGTTGCTACGAGAAATGATTAAGGAGAATCATATAGATGCACATTCTGTCGTAAGTGTATTTATTTCTGTAACAGATGACATCACAGAAGCCTTTCCAGCAAAGGCGCTCCGGGCAATTGAGGGATGGACATATGTGCCCGTTATGTGTATGAGAGAAATTCCTGTTCCAAAAGGTTTAACAAAATGTATTCGGGTGATGATGCATGTGAACACGGAGATTGCTCAAGAAAAAATTTCTCATATTTATTTAGGAAATGCAGTATCATTACGACCGGATTTACAACAAGAATTAAATAGATAAAGAAGAGGAGTATGAGGAAAATGAAGTGGAAGCAGCAAATATTAAATTTGACCCCTTACCAACCTGGAAAATCTATAGATGAAGTAAAAAAACAATATGGACTAAGTGAAATAACAAAACTTGCTTCTAATGAAAATCCCTTCGGTTGTTCACCAAAAGCGTCAGAGGCAATTCAGCAACCTTCTGCATTTTTTGCTTTATATCCGGACGGATATGCTGCAAATTTGCGTGAAGCCCTAGCTAGTCATCTTGGTGTGAGTCAGGATCAATTAATCTTTGGAAATGGCTCGGATGAGACAATTATGATGCTTTCTCGTGCATTATTAAGTCCTGAAACAAATACTGTTATGGCTACACCAACCTTTCCTCAATATAAACATAATGCAATCATTGAAGGAGCAGAGGTACGTGAGGTACCGCTAAAAGAAGGGCAGCATGATCTAGAGAATATGTTAGCGCAAATTGATGAGCAAACAGCAATCGTTTGGGTTTGTAGTCCGAACAACCCAACTGGCACCTATATTCCCAACGATGAACTAGTGTCGTTTATTAGTAAAGTTCCTGAAGATGTATTAGTGGTACTAGATGAAGCGTATTGTGAATATACGACAGCAGAAGATTACCATGATTCCATTAAAATTGTTGAGGCTTTTCCACATGTCATCGCTCTTCGTACTTTCTCTAAGATTTATGGACTTGCTAGCCTACGTATTGGTTACGGGATTGCTCAAGCACCACTCATTCGCGCGTTAGAGCCAGTCAGGGAACCATTCAATGCCAACCGCTTCGGTCAAGAAGTAGCTATACAGGCGTTATCTGACGATGTGTTCATTGAAAAATGTAGACAAGAGAATCGTAGTGGATTAGCGCAATTTTATCAATTTTGTGAGGAAAACGGATTAGATTACTATCCATCCCAAGGAAATTTTATTTTAATTGACTTTGCTGTGGAGGGAAATCGCGTCTTTCAATCACTATTAGAAAAGGGCTATATTGTTAGATCGGGTCAAGCATTAGGTTTTCCTACAGCTGTTCGGGTAACAGTTGGATCGAAGGAACAAAATGATGGTGTTATACAAGCGATGTCTCAATTTCTATCAGAAATCAAGACAGTATCTTAATTAGGAATTTTTTATTTCAGAGGCGAAAATCGTCTCTGAAATTGTTTTACATGAAAAAGTATTTGTAGGGTAGTGGTATTTTTCTATTTAGCAATTTAACCTCATACCTTCGTCAATCAATGAGTTTTCTAACAAGAGGTGTGTTAAAACATGAATGGACAAGTATTTGTTATTGGTCTAGGATTAATCGGTGGTTCTATTGCACTTTCAATTAAGCATACTCATCTTGAAGCCAAATGTAGCGGTTATGATGTAAATAAAGAACAGTTAAAACTCGGTAAGATGTTGGGTGTAATTGATGAGTCAGTTTCAACTATTCGTGAAGGTGCTGAGAAGGCTGACCTGATTATTATTGCTACACCAGTAAATGAGACAAAAAGAATAGTAGAAGAGCTCGCATACATGGATCTTAAAAGAGATGTAATTATAACAGATGCGGGAAGTACGAAGAAAGAAATTATATCATCTGCCAATGATTTAAAACAAAAAGGTTTTACATTCATTGGTGGTCATCCGATGGCCGGTTCACATAAGAGTGGTGTATCTGCAGCCAGACGACTTTTATTTGAGAATGCCTTCTATCTTTTAACACCTGAACCGCATATTACGGAAGAGAAAATCGATCGTTTAAAAGAGTGGCTGACTAGTACAAAGGCAAAGTTTATTACAGTGACACCACATGAGCACGATTACTTAACAGGTGTGATTAGTCATTTTCCGCATATTATTGCTGCTTCTCTCGTTCGTCGAGCCGAAGAGAGTAGTCAAACACAAAAGCTGATTCCCCGCCTTGCTGCAGGTGGATTTAGGGATATTACAAGAATTGCTTCTAGTAGCCCAGCGATGTGGCGTGATATTCTCTTGCAAAATAATGAGGTGTTGTTAGATTTATTAGAAGACTGGAAGAAAGAAATGAACTATGTCTATGAAATGCTTACTACTGCGGATAATGAAGAGATCTTTCAATATTTCCAATCTGCCAAAACCTTTCGTGATGAAATGCCACAAAAACAAAAAGGAGCCATTCCGGCCTTTTATGACCTATTTGTCGATGTCCCTGATTATCCAGGTGTCATTTCGGAAATTACTGGATATTTAGCAAAGGAAGAGATTAGTATCACAAATATTAGTATTAGAGAAACGAGAGAAGAAATAACTGGCGTGCTTGTGATTAGCTTTCAAACAGAAGAGGATCGTGATCGTGCGATAGATTGCATAAATAGACAAACATCTTTTGAACATACAATTGGCATGTAACAATGTTAAAAAAAGGGTGATTAAGTGTGAGCGTAAAGAATTTGAATTTTACACATAATGGATTATCTGGTGAGATTCATATCCCTGGTGATAAATCGATTTCTCATCGGTCGATTATGTTCGGTTCAATTGCAAAAGGGAAAACAGTCGTTAAGAATTTTTTAGCTGGTGAAGATTGCCTTAGTACAATTGCTTGTTTTAGAAAACTTGGTGTTAAAATAGAGCATGAAAATCAAACAGTTATTATTCATGGTGAAGGTATGGACGCCCTAAAAGAACCAGAAGAAGTACTTGATGTCGGTAATTCAGGAACAACCATTCGTCTCATTATGGGTATCCTTTCTGGGCGCCCTTTTCATAGTGTTTTAATCGGTGATTCGTCAATTGGTAAACGTCCTATGACAAGAGTGGTTGGACCCTTAAAGGAAATGGGTGCTAAAATTGAGGGACGTCAATCAGGTGAGTTCACTCCCTTATCTGTTACAGGTGGTGAGCTTGAATCAATCACCTACACTTTACCAGTAGCCAGTGCTCAAGTGAAATCTGCCATCATACTTGCTGGATTACAAGCAAAAGGGACAACAAAAATTATTGAACCTGAAAAAACGAGAGATCATACAGAAAGAATGATCCATGCCTTCAGTGGAAAAGTGTCAAATGATAATGGAATGATTTCAGTTGAAGGTGGTCAATCATTTAAAGCAACGAATCTTATCGTACCAGGAGATATTTCCTCAGCTGCCTTTTTCCTAGCAGCAGGAGCTATCGTACCTAATAGTAAAATCGTCCTCAAAAATGTGGGTTTAAATCCAACAAGAACAGGTATCATTGATGTACTAAAAGAAATGGGTGCAAAAATGACGATTGAGCCTTATGAGAGTAACGGTCACGAGGAGCCTGCAGGTGATATTTTTATTGAAACATCTGAACTTAAAGGTGTCACAATTGATGGAGAAATGATTCCGAGATTAATTGATGAAATACCAATTATTGCCCTACTTTCGACACAAGCTACCGGGAAAACGATTATTAAAGATGCGCAAGAATTAAAAGTAAAAGAAACGAATCGTATTGATACAGTTGTGAATGAGTTGAAAAAACTAGGTGCAAATATTGAAGCAACTGATGATGGGATGATTATTGAAGGTCAAACTTCTCTATCGGGAGGAACTGTCGAGAGCTATGGTGATCATCGTATTGGTATGATGCTGTCCATTGCTTCATTAATTTCAGACGGGGATATAGAACTCTATCAGCCAGATGCTATCGCTGTTTCTTATCCAAGCTTCTTTGATCATATTGATCATTTATTAGTAAAGTAAATATAAATCATATCTATTCGCTTGTGGTACATGCCAATGATGACATACGGTATGCACCACAAGTTTTTCTTTTTGTGAGCGAAATGTAAAAACTAATCATATATTCTTGTTTTCATCATAGCTTGTCTAAAAAGATGAGATAAGGATGATGATAAATGGTATATATGATTGAGAACGTTTATCGACAGAATAAAAGCAAGGGCGCCTATGTTCCTACCTCTTACGTTATCGGTAATGAGAAAATCCTTTCCGTTAGAGAAGCACCCTTTAGGCAATATACGTATATGAAAATAGACGGAGATCCGTACGTGATTTCTCCTCCCCTCGTTAAGTATGTTGAGACAATACCTGACGATATGCCTAACTTCTTTCTTTCTGAGCTGATTTTAAAGGGATGTTTAGTGTTCATGACGAAAGTGGAAATAAGCTATAAACATCAATTAAAGTCAGCTATCCAACTGTTGGATGATAAGCTGAAAATTTCTCCAATTGATTATTTGTTAGGGGTGCAATTGCCATTGGCTTCACTGCAGCCAGACATGATAAGATTATTAAGAAAAGAAAAAATTCCTGCTGTTTTTGTGGAAATAACGGGAATCAATGATTTAGACGATATGCCATGGGGATGGGTGAAAGAAGCGTTCTTTCCTTACTTTAGTAACTTAATCCCTATTTTTAAGCATGTTGATAATGAAAAAGACTACCGTTTACTGCAACAAAAGTGGGTGTATTATATGAAAAAGCATCGCCTGCCATATGTGGCTCATCCATTGAAAAATGGTGAATTAATCAATGAGCAAACGCAAGCAACAATCGGTATATACCCTTTTAAAACACAATTACAACCTGGATTAGAAGCGAATTATAATTTTTACAAACGAGGCAGGGAAATCACAAATATTGAAGAATTAGATGTATATCATTATCATAGAGAGAGGCTGGTCATCTCATGTTTACGTGGGAGAGTCTTACGGGCAGGTGATTGGCATCATCCGCTTGAAGGATTTGGTAAGAGAGTCATGATTAAGACACCATCATACTACCAGCTATCATAATTGTATTGAAAGGATATAGATATGGATAAAGTAAAAAAGATTATAGCCTTGTTAGAAAATGGGTTACATGATGAGGCATTAGAAAAATATAAAGAAATACTTTCTCATGGTACACATGAAGAAAGGTTTGTTTTAGCGGAAGAACTGATGCAATATGGGTTTCTAAAAGAGGCACACCAACTAATAGAGAGGCTGTTAGATGCCTACCCTGAGGAAGGCGAACTGCTTGTAATGAAAGCAGAAATCTTCATTGATCTAGGAAATGAAGAAGAAGCAGTGCTCGTATTAGAGCAAGTAAATCAACAAGATGCTAGTTATCCACAAGCCTTATTATTGTTGGCAGACTTATATCAGATGGAAGGTTTATATGAGGTAAGTGAAAGAAAGTTATTAGATGCGAAAGCGATACTTCCCGAGGAGCCAATTATCGATTTTGCCTTAGGTGAGTTGAGTGCAGAACAAGGAAAATTTTTAGAAGCAGTTAAATTATATGAAAAAGTACTGACAAAAAAGGAGCTTATTGGCGGTGTAAACGTTAACCAAAGAATGGCTGAAAGTTTAAGTGCAGGGGGTGCTTTTGAAGAAGCATTGCCTTATTATGAAAAAGCGCTTGAAGAAAAGTTGGAAATACATACGCTATTTAGCTATGCATTCACAGCTTTACAAGCTGGTTATAATCAAGTAGCCATTGAGAAATTTAATGAGCTCAAAGAAATAGATCCAGAATTTCACTCGCTGTATTTACATCTCGCAAAGGCATATGAACGTGAAGAACAAGTTCAAGAAGCTTTAGCAACAGTAAAACTGGGAATTAAACAAGATGAATATAATAAAGAACTTTATTTTTATGGTGGTAAGCTAGCCTTGAAAATTCCAGATGAACAACTAGCAGTTGACCTCCTAAGAGAAGCGTTAGCGATTGATCCAGAATATATTGATGCTGCTATTGTGATTAATAAAGTTTTTATGAATAACGAGCGTTTCAATGATGTAATTGAAATTGCAGAATTAATGCAAAGCGCAGAAGTGATTGATCCACAACTATTATGGGATGCAGCAAAAAGTTATCAAGAAATAGAAGAATATTCACAGGCATTAAACAAATACAATGAAGCATATACTTATTTTAAACAGCAGCCGGATTTCTTGGCAGACTATGGATATTTTCTAATTGAAGAAGGAAAACGAAAGGAGGCTGCCGAACTTTTTAGTAAGCTTACTCGTTTGGAACCTCACAACGAAGAATATCAGGATATCCTGCAGCGGCTTTCAGATGAGTCGTAGAGGTTTGCATCATCAGAAAGTCTACCTGAAGCTTAAGTGAAAAAAAAATTAAAGCTGCAGCAGAGGAGGGAATCAAAATGACGGCCCCTGTATCTGTCAATGAAAAGAAAGACTTTATTCGTTGGTTTCTTAATCATTATCAGTTAAAAAGAAGAGAGTGTGTTTGGATTCTTAACTACTTAATGAGTCATGATCAATTAATGGAGAAGGTTCATTTTGTGGAACAGGCTCAGTATTGTCCGAGAGGATTAATTATGTCTACACATTGTGTCGATGAAGCGCCTTTTCGTTTTTACAAAGAGAATGTAATGACAACTGACGCAGAAAAGTCATTTCATGATATCCGCTTAAATAGAGAAGAAGATATATTTATTCAGTTGAACTTCCATGCTGCCAATAAAGCTCATCAATATGCAGCGGTGTTAGAAGAAAATCCTTTTATGCCAAAGACATTAAGAATAAGTGAAAAAGACCGTATGATAGCTGAAAGATTCTTAACAGAGAGCTTAGCGCGTTTTCAAAAGGAAAAATTACTCAAAGAAATTGATGAGGCATTAGATAAACAAGATAAAGAAAGATTTATTCTATTAACAACGAAATTGAATAAACTTCAAACATAGGTTTTTATTTATAGAAAAGTACAGACAAAAAAGATATGCTTCCTATTTTTTTAAGGGAGTCATATCTTTTTTTTGATTTCATTATATGTTGAGACGGAAGAGGATGAAATGAAAACAGGGGGCATATGATTCTTGTGAAAGCGAATAGGGAAGTCCCAATATAGCACACCAAGCTTTTAGAGTTTAATTCTACCACATTAAGAGTTTTAAAGTTTTAATTAAAATAATGGGCGTGACGAACCTTAGGAATATTAATAATACCTATACCATCTTCGTCTAAGTATAAAAAATATATTTAATGAATTCTGAAATGTTCAAAAAATAGACACTGTTGCCTTTTGATAGAAGGTCATTTCCGTGGTATGATAAATAAGGAATATTAAGGCGTAATTGGAGTGATTAGGATGAAGTGGCATACACAGGATATACAATTGTTTTTGAAAGAAAGAGATTATATTGATACAGTCATACTTCCTCTTTATCCGGTATCTTTTGCAGATGATATCCAGCAAACAGTGGCAATGACCGAATTTATTAACCTCTTATCTGGGCAACTTGAAAAGCAATTCAAAGGCAGAATTCTTATGTTACCAGGAATGAGCTATCTAAAGACCATTTCTGAGGAGAAACGGCTTGCAGATTTAATAGAATGGGAAAAAGAATTAATTTCTCAAGATTTTAAACATATTTTTTACATAACTTCTGATAGTGATTGGAAAACTGTAGAAGAACAGTTAGATGGAGGGTTAATTTGGATGCCTTCAATTCCGCTAGATAACATGGATGATCAGTACAAGCTTTCAATTTTAGAAGATCAGGTAAAACAATTACTGAATGTATTTGTGAAGAAATGGCAGAATAATGATTGAAGAGTCACATAAATCTCATAGTTGTGATGATTCAGTGAAGGATTATATTGACCTTCCATAAAGATTGATATATCATTGGTATGTCCTAGTTTTATATTGTGTTGAACTTTGTCCGTTGGACTTAACTTCATAATAGAGGGGGGAAAAGTATGAGCAAAAATCGTGTGACAAGACGTCAATTCCTTAATTACACACTCACAGGTGTAGGCGGGTTCATGGCAGCAGGAATGTTGTTACCTATGGTGCGGTTTGCAGTAGATCCGGTCCTACAAAAGAAAGGTGAAAGCGATTTTATTGCAACAAATCAGAAGGTTGCTGACCTAACAACAGAGCCTACTAGGGTTGACTATTCGTTTGAACAACAAGATGGCTGGTATTCTTCGGAAGAAACTGGAACTGCATGGGTTTACAAAGATGAGAATGATAAAGTTGTCGCATTATCACCTGTATGTAAACATTTAGGTTGTACAGTTAACTGGAATGGAGATAAGGCAAATGAAAATCATTTCTATTGTCCTTGTCACGGAGGTCTTTATACAAAAGATGGTACAAATGTTCCAGGTACACCACCAATTGCAGCACTTGATGTTTTTCCAACAAAAGAAGTAGATGGGTTCTTACACTTAGGTAAGGCAGAACCGCGATAAGGAGGCGTAATCATTGTTCAATAAAATTTATGATTGGGTTGATGAACGTTTGGATATTACGCCAATTTGGCGAGATATTGCTGACCATGAAGTACCTGAGCATGTAAACCCAGCGCATCACTTTTCGGCGTTTGTTTACTGCTTCGGAGGTCTAACGTTCTTTGTAACTGTCATTCAAATCTTGTCTGGAATGTTCTTAACGATGTACTATGTTCCAGATATCAAAAATGCTTGGGAGTCTGTGTATTATTTACAAAACCATGTAGCATTCGGACAAATTGTTCGTGGCATGCATCACTGGGGAGCTAGCTTAGTTATTGTTATGATGTTTTTACATACTTTACGCGTATTCTTCCAAGGTGCTTACAAAAAACCACGTGAATTAAACTGGCTCGTTGGAGTAGGAATATTCTTTGTAATGTTAGCACTTGGATTAACAGGCTATCTATTACCATGGGATATGAAAGCTTTATTTGCAACAAAAGTTACCATTCAAATTGTCGAATCAACTCCATTTATTGGTGAAATGTTAAAAACACTTATTGCTGGGGACGCATCTATTGTCGGAGCTCAAACGATAACACGATTCTTCGCCATTCACGTTTTCTTCCTACCAGCAGTATTATTTGGCTTAATGGCTGCTCACTTTATTATGATTCGTAAACAAGGTATTTCTGGTCCATTGTAAAATGAAATCTTCTATTAAAAGGAGGGGAATTATTACATGCATCGCGGAAAAGGAATGAAATTCGTAGGTGATTCCCGTATATCTGCTGAACGTAAGACTTTCATTCCGAAAGATTATTCGGAATATCCAGGCAAAACAGAAGCTTTCTGGCCAAACTTCTTACTAAAAGAATGGATGGTAGGAGCCGTTTTCCTAGTAGGTTTCTTATGTTTAACAATTGCGCACGAACCACCGCTTGAAAAAATCGCGGATCCGAGTGATACAGCTTATATTCCGCTACCAGACTGGTATTTCTTATTCTTATATCAATTGCTAAAATACACATATGCATCAGGACCATATAATGTTATTGGTGCATTTATTATTCCAGGATTAGTATTTGGTGCACTTGCATTGGCGCCATTTATCGATCGCGGTCCTGAACGTAGACCATCAAAACGTCCTTTTGCCACAGGTTTTATGTTACTTGCATTGGCGGGGGTTACCTTCCTAACATGGGAATCAGTTGCTCACCATGACTGGGAGGCTGCAGCAGAACAAGGAAAAATCGTCGCAGATGCTGAAGTCGATACCGAGGCAGAGGGGTATAAGCTCATGGAAGCGAATACTTGTTTAACTTGCCACGGTAATGAATTGCAAGGTGGTGCAGGTGCACCTGCTTTAATCGATGTTGAATTATCACCTGAAGAGATTAAAGATGTGATTCAAAACGGCCGTGGAGCTATGCCAGCAGGTATATTCACAGGTAGTGATGAAGAACTTGATAAAGTGGTCGAATTTATCGACAGTATAGAATCTGAATAAAGTGAAAAAGAAGCTGACCAGCAGTTGTCAGCTTCTTTTCGTATCGTACATAAAAAGTAGTAAGTGAGGTAGTCTATGAAACAAATATATACGATATTGGGTAATCGAAGCTTTTTAATTCTTCTCTTAATCATCAATATTGCCGGGACTGTATATGGTTACGATTGGTATATGTGGCAATTAGTTGATACACCAGCAATATTCCTTCCATTTGTTCCTGATAGTCCAACTGCTAGTTTGTTTTTCGTTATTGTTCTTATTGCTTTTTTATTAGGTAGAAATTGGCCTATTTTTGAAGCGCTCGCAATTGTTACACTTGTGAAATACGGTATCTGGGCAGTTGTGATGAATTTACTTGTGTTCCAAGTGACAGGTGAAGTGGAGATAACGGCACTCATGCTTATTGTTTCCCATGGTGCTATGGCTGTACAAGGTGTGCTCTATGCCCCTTTTTATCGCATAAAAGCTTGGCATCTTATAATTGCTGCTATTTGGACTTTGCATAATGATGTGATTGACTACGTTTTCTTTATGTTACCGAGATATTCTGTACTTAATGAATATATTCCGCAAATCGGTTATTTTACTTTCTGGCTTAGCCTATTTTCTTTAGGTCTGACCTATCTATTATGTATTCGAAAAGGGCGATATCAGCTGAAAATGCCCTCCATTCATCAATAACCTTTTATCAATAGGTTATGTTAAAAATTAATGTTGATAGTTATAGAAAACAAAGGAACTTCCAAGTAATGGAAGTTCTATTGCTTAATGTTTGCTTCTTCTATTATCCCAACCGTTAATTAAACACTTGTTACCTTGTTAATTCTAAAAAAAATTCATAACGAAAGGGTATATGTATAGTAAAGTGAGAATAAAAAAAGCAATCAAGCCTATTACGGATATTAAAAACACCCAAACTTTTTTTATCCTTAACTGTACATAAGCAGATACCAACACAAGAAACATAAAAATACAAATCAATGAACCCCAACCCCAATTATAAATTGCGGCTCGGTCTGGGTCTGGTGCAGCAATGCTAAACATTGGACCTATACCAATAAGAGCTACGAATATGAATATTAATACGTGTACCAAATATACTGCTGACCTAAACAATGAAACCACCTACTCTCTCCAGTCTCAATTATTAGTAAAAACAATCCTTTCTCCCTTAATTGGCCGTTTGCCGAATGAAAATAATTTCTATATCGTGAATTACTTAACTTGAATGTACATTGTTTTGATACTGTATGCTTTCTAAGACTTGAAACCAAGTGAGATAATTTTCTAAATATTTGGTTGCCACACCGTTAAAACGTTGTATCAACCTTTTAGCATTTCTTGATAATTGTTTACGTTCTGAATGTGATAAAGACCTTTTGTGCGTACTTTTCCATCTGATTTGAATTGATATATTTCCATTCCCTTTTCATTCGCGTAAACTTTAAAAGCTCTCCAGGCATCAGTACATCATACATTACCTTTTGAAAGCTTATGCCCAATTGCTTTATCTAAATTCCCTTTGGTTATTCTACCCATACCCAATGTACGTGATAATTGCTAGTTTATCACGATCTGTTGCGACTAGAACACATACTTGTTCTTTGCTTATGCCACGTTTCTTTGCAGCACCACCACGCTTACGAGGCTGTCTTCCTTTTATCTCCTTAGATGATGCAGTAAGTTTTTCAATTAGGTATTCTCTTAATCGGTGTTTCTCAGCTGGATTTAGTTTATGAATTGCTTTTAAAATATCAGTTACCTTCACATTCATCACCAACCTCGCTATTCATAGCTTATTCATAGCCTGTTTGTTCGATTATAACGAATATCAACAACAAAGATTAACATAGCCTATCAATAGAAAAATAAAGTTAGAACTTCCATATAGAAGTCTTCTAGCTTTATTTCCTCATTATTGCCAATATTGCTTCTAGTGTTTCGTAGATAAATCTATTGATTAATGGTCTAACCTTGTCCACATCGTCATACAATGCTATTAGCAATCCGATAAGGAGGACAGGTACGTATGAAATGGAGAGTTGTGGCTATTATTTTAGTTATTGCACTCATTTTCCCTTACATGATAGTAGCAGAGACAGAAAATGACGATGGCATGATGAATCAATTGGATCTATTATCAGATGAAGTTCTACACTTGGTTAAAGCGCAAAAATATGAAGAGGCTAGTAGAATGTTGAATTATTTCACAGACCAATTTGTATTGGCTACAAGCACATCAACTGCGATGACGAGGGAAAGTTTGAGAACTGTCACATCTGTTCACCAAGAAGTAGTTGAAGAAATAAAGAAAGAACAAAGCTCGTATGAGTCGAAAGTACAAAAAGCAACCAAACTTCGGATATTAATGGACGCCCTATCTCCTGCAAAAGAACCGATGTGGCATGAAATGAAAGGACCGATGTTAAGTACACTTGGGGAAGTAAGGGAGTCAATAGAAGCGGGTGATAGCGAGAGCTTTCATACACAGTACAATACCTTTCTCTCTCTTTATGATACAATTTACCCTTCATTAAAATTGGAAGTAGAGCCAGCAACTATTCAACAATTGCATACACGCATTCAATATATTGATCAATATCGTCGAGATGTAATGGTGAAAGAAGAAGGTAAAAGGGAACTAGAATTATTGAATAGTGAGCTAGAAGATATTTTCGATACAATAACAGATGATGAAGCTGATCCATCACTTTGGTGGGTAATTATTTCAACTGGAAGTATTATTATATTAACGCTTTCGTATGTCGGTTTTAAAAAATATAAGGGCGGAAAGAAAAAAGAAAAAAATCCAGAGAGCTAAGGCTAAACGCTTGAATTGTCTTATAAGAAAAAGGTAAAATGAAATCAAAGCATAAACATGATAAGCTTTTCCTTAAGGTAGATTAAAGAAGGAAAAGGCAATGGGAGAATGAGATGGCAGGAAAAATGGACTTTCATCTTGAGGCATCTAGAGACGAAGCTACCCATTTTTTTTTGAATTGTTTGTAAGCAAGAATGTACCAATTATCAAGTTTTTTTTAGAAACAAGCATCCATGTAAAGTCGTGTTTTCACTATTTACAAAGCCATTCTGTCATACTGAGTGACTAACTAAAAGCTTTTAGCTTAGTATGTGAATATTTCTTCCAGTGTTTGTCTACATGATGCACATGTAGATGAGAAGCTTATACTTTATTAGGAGGTTCACCTATGTCGTTTTTGATTTACTTTATCATTATTATGATTGTCCCGATTGCTATTCAAATGTACTTGAAGAAGACGTATAAGAAACATTTACAAATATCTACTTCTTCAAATATGACTGGAGCAGAAGCGGCTAGAAAAGTTTTAGATGAAAATGGGCTTTATAATGTCTCTATCGAACCAGTAAAGGGGCAACTTTCAGACCATTATGATCCGAGGGATAAGACCGTGAGATTATCTGAGGATAATTATTATGGATCTTCCATTGCTTCCGTATCAGTGGCGACACACGAAGTGGGTCATGCCATTCAAGATGCTGAAGACTACGCTTTCTTACGCTTTAGACATGCGCTTGTTCCAGTTGCAAACATTGGCTCTAACTTATCCTTCTTTTTCATCTTAGGAGGATTGTTGTTTCAATTTACTGGTATGATGTTACTTGGTATCATTTTCTTTGCTGCAGCGGTATTATTCCAGGTAATTACATTACCGGTTGAGTTTAACGCCTCATCTAGAGCACTCAATGTTATGGTAAGCTCGGGTGTGATTAGAAATGATGAAGAGTCTGGCGCTAAAAAGGTATTAAATGCAGCAGCTCTAACTTATGTAGCGGCAACAGTTATCGCTGTTATGGAATTACTGCGTTTTGTTCTTGCTTTTATTGGCATGAACAATGATGATTAATAAATTTTAAAATGTAAAAGCAACTGCTCACTTGAGGTAGTTGCTTTTTGTTAGTTTTTAGTAATCTCAGCGTTCTAAAGGTTTTTTGTTTTCATCCAATGTGAATCCTTCTCCTAAGACATCGTGCACTTGTGATACGGTGACAAATGCATTAGGATCAACTGAATGGATAAGGTTCTTCAATTTAGTTAGTTCATTTCTAGCTACTACGCAATATAATACTTCACGATCCAGCTTAGTAAAAGACCCTCGACCTTTTAAAACTGTGACTCCCCTCTCCATTTCATAGAGAATTTTCGCTGATATCTCTTCATTTTTCTCAGAGATAATCATTGCACCTCTTGCAGAATAAGCTCCTTCTTGGATAAAGTCAATCACTTTCGCGCCAACAAAAACGGCAACTAGAGTATACATTGCCTCATAATATTTGAGATAAAAAATCAGTGATAATGCAATCACACAAAAGTCAAACACAAACATCGTTTTACCCATGGAAGTACCGGTATACTTATTAACAAGTCGTGCAATAATATCAACGCCACCCGTTGTTCCACCATACCTGAAAATTATACCGAGACCAACACCGATAAAAACACCTGCGAACAGTGCAGCTAAAGTAAGATCATTCTTTAATGGCATATGTATTTGATATCTTTGGAATATTTCAAGGAAAAGAGAAACGCCTAGCGTTCCAATAATCGTATAGATAAATGCTTTTTTACCTAGTAGTTTCCATCCTATAAAAAATAAAGGAATATTTAATATCAAATTCGTATAAGATGGATTCCAATCAAATAGGAAATACAATAAGAGCGTGATACCTGTAAAGCCACCTTCTGCTAAGTTGTTTTGCATATTAAAGTGAACAATACCGAAAGAGAATATACTAGCGCCAAACAGAATAAGGATAATATTCTTAATTTTCAATCCAAACATTCACAGTGCCCTCCGAAATGATGAAATATATTACTTGCCATCTCATTATATAGATTCAATAGAGGATAAGCAATCACGCTTGACAGGGGAGCAAGGCAGCACATTCTCTCATTCATAGACTATTTTTATGGGACAGAAATAAAGAATTAAACGATAGGAATTGTAAAAATGGCTATGTTTAGCTAACATGGAGAGTGTGAATAAAATGATTTGAAAAGGTATGTATATGAGGTGAGAAGCAATGAGTAAGTCGATGGAAGAATTACAGAGGGAAGTAGATACCTATATTGGGCAATTTAAAGAGGGGTATTTTAGTCCACTTGCTATGGTGGCAAGATTGACAGAGGAATTAGGGGAGCTGGCAAGAGAAGTCAATCATACATATGGTGAAAAACCAAAAAAGAGTACAGAAAAAGAAAAGGCAATAGAAGAAGAAATGGGAGACATGCTTTTTGTTTTAATTTGTCTTGCTAATTCTCTAAATATAGATTTAGCAAAAGCGCATGACCAAGTAATGCACAAGTTTCAAACGCGCGATAAAGATAGATGGACACGTATTGAAGAAGGGGGAAAAAATAATGAACACAATTAAAATCGTGATTGCAGGTCCAAGAGGTAGAATGGGAAGTGAGGCAGTTAAGTTAGTTCAGAACAAAGATAATTATGAATTAGTAGCAGTTGTAGATCATAAAAATGATGGTGGCATTTTAAGTGATTTTAAAGGTTTTGAGGGAATCGATGTTCCTGTTTATTCTGATATAGAAAAATGTTTTAAAAATGAAGCGTGTGATGTTCTTATTGATTTAACCACGCCTGAAGTTGGTATGCATCATACGAAAACAGCGCTTACTTATGGAGTGAGACCAGTTGTTGGTACAACTGGATTTACCAAAGAGAACTTACAAGAACTAGAGGATTTATGTCATGATACCAGTTTAGGTGCGATTATTGCGCCAAACTTTGCTGTTGGTGCTGTGCTTATGATGAAGTTTTCTCAAATGGCAGCTAAGTACTTTAATGATGTAGAGATTATTGAAATGCATCATGATCAAAAATTAGATGCGCCATCTGGCACTGCTGTTAAAACAGCTGAGATGATTCGTGATGTAAGAGAGAGTAAGCAACAAGGACATCCTAATGAAAAGGAAACGCTAGCTGGAGCTCGTGGGGCTGATTTTGATGGAATGCATATTCACTCCGTTAGACTTCCTGGCTTAATTGCACATCAACAAGTAATGTTTGGTTCTAGTGGACAAACACTGCAAATTCGCCATGATTCATACAATCGCGAATCATTCATGAGTGGTGTAGCATTAGCTGTCGATACTGTAGTTAAAATTGATACGTTAGTTTACGGATTAGAAAATATTATGGAGTAAGTATGGAGGCGGTGCCGATGAACATTGCATTAATTGCTCATGACAAAAAGAAGAATGATATTGTGAATTTTTCTAAAGCGTATCAAGTTATTCTTTCACAGCACCAATTATTTGCAACTGGTACGACGGGTTTAAGGTTACAGCAGGAAGCTAATCTAACTGTGCATCGTTTTCAATCTGGACCACTGGGTGGGGATCAGCAAATTGGAAGTATGATTGCGCAAAATAAAATGGATCTCGTCTTGTTTTTTAGAGACCCGCTCACCGCACAACCACATGAACCAGATATTACGGCGTTAATCCGATTATGTGATGTTTACGCTGTACCCTTAGCGACAAATATGGGCACAGCGGAAGTCTTAATAAAAGGACTTGAACGAGGAGATTTTTCCTGGAGAGAAATTATAAAAGAGAGTGAATAGAAATGAACGAAATAAAGCTTGATATCCTTGCTTTCGGAGCGCATGCCGATGATGTAGAAATCGGCATGTCAGGAACAATAGCGAAGTATGTGGAAAAAGGTTATAAAGTAGGGATTTGCGATTTAACAGAAGCCGAGTTGTCGTCTAACGGTAATCCTACTCTGAGGAAAACAGAAGCAATTGCAGCAGGGCGAATATTAAATGTGTCTGTAAGAGAAGGACTTCATTTAGGTGATAGACAGTTATTTTTAACAAGTGAGCGTATCAAACAGGTAGTAGAAATGATTAGGAAGTATCAGCCGACAATTGTCTTTGCACCATATGAAATAGATAGGCACCCAGATCATGCGAATGCAACGAAAATTGTCGAGGAAGCAGTCTTTTCTGCAGGTATTCGTAAATATCAAACGAATGAGTATCAAACGGATCATAAAGTGAAAAGCTTTTACTATTATATGATTAATGGATTTCACCAACCTGATTTTATGATAGATATTACATCAACAATAGACAAAAAGATCGCCAGTTTAAACGCTTACCAAAGTCAATTCACGAAAACGGAGGGAGCTGTCGATACTCCGTTAACAAATGGCTATGTGGAAATGGTTGAAGCTAGAGAACGCCTATTTGGACAGCAAGTTGGTGTTAAATATGCAGAAGGTTTTATGGTGAAAAAACCTTTGATGATCGAAAACGATTTATTTGGAGTGTAAGAATGAATAGAAAACTTAAAATAGGGATTACTTGCTATCCGACTGTTGGTGGATCAGGGGTAATTGCCACAGAACTCGGAAAAATGCTGGCAGAAAGAGGACATGAAATACACTTTATTTCTTCAAGCATTCCTTTTCGTTTAAATAAGATATATCATAATATTTTTTACCATCAAGTAGAGGTTAATCAATACTCCGTTTTTCAATATGCGCCTTATGACATCGCGTTAGCAAGCAAGATGGCAGAAGTCATTAAAAGAGAAAATCTTGACTTACTTCATGTACATTATGCGGTGCCACATGCGATCTGTGCCATATTAGGGAAGCAAATGAGCGGGCGTGATGTTAAAATCGTTACAACTTTGCATGGAACAGATATTACGGTTCTTGGTTATGACTCATCATTAACTGATGCAATAAAGTTTGGAATTGAACAATCGGATCGTGTTACTGCTGTTTCCAATGCATTAATTGCACAAACTTACGACTTAATCAATCCACAGAAAAAAATTGTTCCCGTATACAATTTTATTGATGAGCGTGAATATGTAAAAAAAGATGTAGATTACTTGAAAGAAGAATTTCAAATAGCTGAAGACGAGAAGGTTATTATTCATGTGTCTAACTTTCGTGGTGTAAAAAGGGTAGATGATGTCGTGCGTTCGTTTGCTAAAATTGCCGAACATATAAAAGCTAAGCTCCTACTTGTAGGTGATGGTCCACAGATGAGTGATATTTCAAAATTAGTAGACCAATTATCCTTAAAACACCAAGTCATTTTTCTTGGCAAACAAGACAACTTAGCGGAACTTTATTCCATTAGTGACTTGATGCTTTTATTGTCCGAAAAGGAAAGCTTTGGTTTAGTCGCACTTGAGGCAATGGCATGCAATGTACCGTGTATAGGGACAAATGTTGGAGGGATTCCGGAAGTTATCCAAGATGGTGTAAATGGCTATATTTGTGAACTGGGTGATATAGAAAGTATTGCAGCAGTCGCATTAGATATTTTACAAGATGAAAAATTACATACAAAATTATCATTACAAGCAAAAGAATCTGTACTGACAAGTTTCCATGCCGATAAGATTGTTTCACAATACGAGCAGCTTTATTTTGATCTATTAAGTGAGGCGAAATGATGAAACCAATTTTTCAAAGAGCTATTCCGATTATTGAAAAGCTTGAGGAAGCAGGTTATGAAGCTTATTTTGTCGGTGGTGCAGTGAGGGATCTTCTAATTGGTCGTGAAATAGCAGATGTAGATATCGCTACATCTGCTACACCGATTGAAATGAAAGCGATTTTTTCTAAAACGGTTGATGTAGGTATTGAGCATGGTACCATACTTATTCTCCTAAAAGGTGAAGCATATGAAGTAACAACATATAGGGCAGAGTCAACGTATAGTGACTTTAGAAGACCAGATGAAGTCCGTTTTATCCGTCATTTAAAGGAAGATTTACAGAGAAGAGACTTTACTATGAATAGCATTGCTATGGATAAAAATGGTGAATTAATTGACCCCTTCGCTGGAAGGGAATCAATTCAAAATAGAGAAATAAAGACCGTTGGTTCAAGTGAAGAACGCTTTAATGAGGATGCCTTAAGAATGATGCGAGCGCTTCGCTTTAAAAGTCAATTAGGTTTCCTGCTCGAAGAAGGAACATATGATGCATTAAAAAAGAAAGCCCATCTACTGCAACATGTGGCAGTTGAAAGGAAGCTTGTTGAATTTAATAAATTATTACAAGGAGACTATCGAGTAGATGCCTTGACGCTTCTGCAAGACTCAAACTTGCATCTCTATTTACCAATGCTTTCGCAAAAGGAGAAGGGACTTGATCAGCTCGTCACTTATCCTCTTCAATCATTATCCTTGCTTGAAATATGGGTTCTGCTCTTAAAGGTTTTTCAATTAAATGAGCATGAAGCAAAGTTAGGATTAAAAGAATGGAAGATGTCAAGTAAAGACCTGAAAGAAATACTCAATCTATATCAGTGGTTCCAAAAAAGACTTTCAACACCTTTTCAAGCTACTACAATTTACCACAGTGGTTTATCAGTAGCAGTGAGTGCTGAAAAACTTCATCAAGTATACAATCATGAAAGAGTAGAATATCCTGATCATTTAGTTGAAATGTATAGCAAATTGTCGATTACTTCAAGAAAACAATTAGCAGTCAATGGCACTGATATTATCACTTGGAGTCAGCAATCAGCTGGCCCTTGGCTAAAGGAATTATTAGCAAAAGTTGAGGAAGCAATTATACTTGGAGAATTACAAAATAATAAAGAAGATATCAGGGAGTGGCTGTTTCAATGGAATCAGAAATAAGGAAGAAGTTATTAAATGCCTTCACGACTCACCAAGATGATTATTTGTCCGGGCAAGCTATTGCAGATTTACTCGGTTGTTCACGCACAGCAGTGTGGAAGCATATAGAGAATCTTCGGAAAGAAGGGTTTGAATTTGAAGCGGTGAGAAGAAAAGGATATCGCATCATTGCTACACCCAAAAAAGTGATTGCTGATGAAATACGTTATGGTTTGAAAACAAAAATACTTGGTAGTCATATCCATTATGAGGAATCAGTGGACTCCACACAAAAAGTAGCCCATCAATTAGCAACAGATGGTGCTTGTGAAGGTACGATTGTAGTAGCAGAAGAGCAAATAAGCGGTAGAGGGAGAATGGACCGAAAATGGAT
This sequence comes from Cytobacillus kochii, assembly GCF_020171845.1. Lineage (GTDB taxonomy): Bacteria > Bacillota > Bacilli > Bacillales > Cytobacillaceae > Cytobacillus > Cytobacillus kochii. The sequence continues at coordinate 106,671 of NZ_JAIVAM010000008.1, forward strand.
ATCCCCTAAATATACGGGTGTTTGGATGAGCGTCATTCTTAGGCCACAGCTTCCCCCTCATCGTGCACCCCAATTAACACTTATTGCGGCTGTTGCAGTTGTTCAGGCAATCGAGGAAGTGACCGGTTTAACAGCTGAAATTAAATGGCCTAATGATGTGTTGATTAATGGTAAAAAAGTAACAGGGATATTAACAGAGATGCAAGCAGATGCAGATCGAATCGTTTCTATAATTATGGGAATTGGTATTAATGTGAATCAGAAATTAGAAGACTACCCCGAGGAGATTCAACCTATCGCCACCTCCCTTGCAATTGAAAAGAAAGAAGAAATCTCGCGCGCACAGATTATTCAAACACTTTTATTCAACCTCGAAAAACTTTATCAACTTTATTTACAGAATGGTTTTCAACCGATAAGAATTTTATGGGAAAGTTATGCCATTAGTATAGGAAAAAATATAAAAGCGCGTACACTATCTGGTACCATAGCGGGTAAAGCGATAGGAATTACAGATGAAGGCATATTGCTTTTAGAAGATGAGGCTGGTGTGCGACATCAAATTTATTCTGCAGATATTGATTTAGAATAATAGATATTTTTTATAGAAAGTTAACACAATTATTGATATACTTTGTGTGGGCAGTATCGGTAAGAACTGCACCTGTTTGACCATCATTTATACGCGAAATCTGCCTAGATCCATTTAGGACCAGGACAGAGGGATGAGTTTAATAATGAGAATATACACTATCCTTCTGCACTTTTTTTGTAGAAGGTTATTTTTATGTCTTTCTCATTATCAGTAGATCATCACCTCTTCCTATTAAAAAAGGAGGAAGTAGGATGAAACAAACGACTGATTTTTTGAAAATGAAAAGTAAAGGTGAGAAAATAGCCATGCTCACGGCATACGATTTTCCACAGGCTAAATTATCAGAGCAAGCTAATGTCGATATAATTCTTGTCGGCGACTCACTAGGAATGGTTGTATTAGGTTATGATTCAACGATTCCGGTCACAATGAATGATATGATTCACCACGCTAAAGCTGTGAAGCGCGGGGCAAAAGACACTTTTATCGTGGTAGATATGCCGTTTATGAGCTACCATATTTCCATGGAAGATGCGCTCATAAATGCGAGAACCTTGATTCAAGAAACTGGTGCTCATGCAGTTAAGGTTGAGGGTGGAGATGAAGTAATAGATAAAATTGCTGCAATGACAAATGCAGGTATACCAGTTGTCGCACATTTAGGTTTAACACCACAATCAGTTGGTGTGTTAGGTGGTTACAAAGTACAGGGTAAAGATGCAAAAACAGCCCAAAAACTAATCAATGATGCAAGAAAATGTGAACAGGCGGGGGCTTTTGCTCTTGTTCTTGAATGTGTGCCACAACAGCTATCTAAAGAAGTATCATTAATCTTAAATATCCCGACAATTGGGATTGGTGCGGGTGTGCATACAGATGGCCAAGTACTTGTGTACCACGACATTCTCACATATGGCGTGGAGAGGGTACCAAAGTTTGTTAAGCGCTATTTAAATAGTGGAGAAATGATGGAAGAAGCCATTTCTGCGTATGTAAAAGAGGTTAAGAGTAGACAATTTCCAGAGGATAGCCATTCTTTTAATATGAAAGAAGAAGAACTTTTAAGTCTCTACGGAGGAAAGAAATGAAAAAAGTGACAAGCATCAAAGAAATGCAGAAAATCATCAAAGACTTCCAAAGAGAAGGGAAATCAATTGGGCTTATCCCGACTATGGGTTATTTGCATGAAGGCCACTTAACACTAGCTAAAAAAGCACGTTTACAGAATGATATAGTCGTCATGAGTGTTTTTGTAAATCCGCTACAGTTCGGAGAAAATGAAGATTTGGCCACTTATCCGAGGAATTTAGACAGAGATATGCAATTAGCAGCAGAAGTGAAGGTAGATTACCTGTTTCATCCAACAGCAGATGAAATGTATCCGCAGAAGCAAGCGATAACAATTCATGTTGAAGAAAGAACAGAAAGACTTTGTGGTGCTTCTAGACCTGGACATTTTGACGGTGTTGTCGTGGTTGTTTCTAAATTATTTAATATTATTCAGCCGGAAAGAGCTTACTTCGGTAAAAAAGACGCACAACAACTTGCAGTAATAGATTTGCTTGTAAAAAATTTAAATTTTCCGATTGAACTCATTGCGGTGGATACGGTGAGAGAAAGTGATGGCTTGGCAAAGAGCTCAAGAAATGTATTTTTAACAGAAATAGAACGCAAAGAGGCGGCTGTGCTTTTTGAGAGTTTACAGGCAGCGGAAGCAATCATCACAGAAGGAGAAAGAAATACAGCTCGTATAATTGAAGTGATGAAAACAATGCTTCATGAGAAGACAAGTGGTGAAGTCGATTATATTGAGATTCTTTCTTATCCAGAATTACAACCAAGCAATGAAGTTAACGGTGTAATCATTATTGCGTTGGCCGTGAAATTTTCCAATGCCCGCTTAATCGATAATATCATCATTACAGCATGAGGTCATAGAGGAGGGTTTAATATGTACAGAACAATGATGAATGGCAAAATTCATAGAGCAACAGTAACAGAAGCGAACCTAAACTACGTCGGCAGTATTACGATTGATAGTGATATTTTAGATGCTGTTGATATGTTACCAAATGAGAAGGTACAAATCGTTAATAATAATAATGGAGCAAGATTCGAAACGTATATTATCCCTGGTGAAAGAGGGAGTGGTGTTATTTGTGTTAACGGCGCTGCCGCACGTCTCGTGCAACAAGGGGATATTGTGATTATCATTTCATATGCTCAAGTAGCGGAGGAAAAACTCAAAGGTCATCAACCAAAAGTAGCGATTATGGGAGCAGATAATCAAATAATTGATATGCTTCACCAGGAACCAGCTAGTACGATTTTGTGAAAATGCCTGAACTGTTTGAGAAAAATGCTTGATTGAATAAGCACGAACAAATTCTGTTTTAAAAAGGATTTGTTTGTGCTTTTTATTTTATTGTGTTTATCGACACAAATGGTTACTAATTTATTATTAGCCGAAAGGGGTCATTACAGACTTGTTATTTTCATAGTTTCTTTTTGTACAAAATGACAACAGTTTTAGTTAATAATGGTAAAATAATTCGTATGAGTATGAAGGGATAAAGAGAAATAAACCATTGAAGGAGACGATCAAGGTGAAAAAAACCGCTTTTTTATTTGCATTAGCAGTGTTGTCGATATTTATCATTGTTGCATGTAGCAACGAAGAGACAAAAAAAGAAGAAGTTATAGATGAGGATAAATCAATTGAGGCTGTAGCAGATAAAGCAAATGATATAAAAGATGAAGAAAATCCAGTTTCTCAAACTTTGTTACCTATTCCCCAATCGTTTAAGGAATCAGTTGACTATGGTTACACAGGTGAATGGGCGATGAAGGAATTTTCCAATGAAGTAAAGTCGGCACTTGATCAGCTACCCTCTATTACGATGGAGGCTACAGAAGAAGAGATTGATGCCTATGAACGTGAAATCTTTTCCCTATTTAAAGAGAATTTAAGTATGCCAAATGTACCGATTGATCAATGGCAAGCAATGAAATTTGCAGATCCAACCGTTACTGAAGAGGAAAGCCAATTAAAGAAAAATTATAATGTAGCTATATTACTTGATGCTAGTGGTAGTATGGGTGCTCTAGAAAATGGAAAAACAAGAATGGAACTTGCAAAAGAAGCGATTAATCAATTTGTTGATAGTTTGCCAGAAAAAGCGAAAGTTTCATTAACTGTATATGGACATAAAGGAACAGGAGATGAAGCAGATAAAGAGGTTTCATGCAGTACTGTAGAACAAGTGTATTCTCTTTCAGCCTATGATAGTAAAGAGTTTACAAATGCCCTAGGTAAATTTAATCCAGCTGGATGGACACCAATGACAAAAGCAGTTGAACAAGCAATGGTTAATTTAGAATCACATGATGGTTCAGAGAATACGAATATTATTTATCTTGTGAGTGATGGAATCGAAACTTGTGGAGGAAATCCTGTACAGGCAATGGAAAAACTGAGTGATTCTAACTTAAGTCCAGTCGTTCAAATCATTGGCTATCAAGTTAATAACGATGGTTTAACGCAGTTGAAAGAAATGGCAAGGGCTGCAAATGGACAGTTTATTAATGTCCAAAATCAAGAGGATCTAAAGGCAGAATTTAAACGAACCACGGAAATGGCTGAAGTATGGTCAGAATGGCATAGAAATAGCAATGATGCCATTAATAATCTTAATAAAACGGTGCAAAAACAATTAAATGACTGGCATCATAAAGAGCAGGAAAAGATGAATAGAGAGCGTAAAAATCTACAATTGGCTATCAATTATTTAAATGAGGAAAACAAGATAGATACCGATGTTTTCTTACGCTTAGATGAAAACTATCGGGCATACTATTTACAAGTCGATAAAGAAGCACGTAATCTTTATCTTGAACTGGATCAACTGAATAGGGAATCATTTCTTGATAACTGGGAAGAGATTAGTGAGATATTCTTAAAAAATGTGAGTGAATAAGAAGATAAAATGTACAATTTGCAAAAGTATTCAGAAGAGGAGTAAATGCTCATTTGGTAGGGTGTAAATTGATAGGGTTATGCAAATTTATTATATTTATTTACTATAAACAAAGGGTATTTTTTTGATGATTAAAACCCTCATTTGCGAAATAAAGAAAGATAACTTTCTCTTTTATCCTTTTTATGATAACGTTTTGTGTGACAGAATGTTCGAGGTGTAACCATGAGTAATAAATATGTTGTCGTAGATTTAGAAACAACAGGAAATTCACCTAAAAAGGGTGATCAAATTATACAATTAGCAGCAGTAGTGATTGAAAATGGACAGATAACTGAACAGTACGCTTCACTTGTACAACCAAGTCACAGTATCCCTCCATTTATAGAAGAACTAACCGGACTAACAGACGAAATGGTGGCCTCTGCACCTAAATTTTCAGAGATTGCCAAGAAAGTGGAGCAAATGCTTGAAGGTGCCTACTTCGTTGCACATAATGTCCTTTTTGATTTATCGTTTTTACAGGAAGAGTTTAAAATGGCTGGTTTAGCAGGTTTTTATGGCCCAATTATAGATACAGTTGAACTGGCAAGGATTTTTTTACCAAGTGAGGATAGCTATAAGCTATCTGATTTATCGCTAAACTTAGGGCTCTCTCATGAGAGGCCACATCAAGCGGATAGCGATGCTTATGTAACAGCAGAATTACTTTTAATATTAGAACAGAAAATGAAAAGCTTACCATTGCTTACTTTGAAACAATTAAAAGATATTTCCTTTGGCTTAAAAAGTGACTTAGATTTATATTTAGATGATTGGATTCAATGGAAAGAGGAGAGCCATCAATCCCTTCCTAGCAATTTAGAAATTAATCATGGGATCGCTCTTCGTAAAAGTCAAAACAAGCAAGTAGGGAAATTAAACAAATCTGGTATCTTGTATCCTTATACAAAAGAAGAAAAAGAAGCTTATTTGCAAAAAGTGTTCAAACCTTTTGAATCACGAGAGGGACAATATCAGATGATGGATGCCGTTTATAAGGCATTTATTTCCGAACAACATTCACTTATTGAAGCAGGAACTGGTGTAGGTAAATCATTGGCTTATTTACTTCCTTCGATTATTTTTTCTTTGCAGGAAAACGAAAGAATCGTGATTAGTACCTTCACAACTCAACTTCAAGATCAATTGCTTCAGAAGGACTTACCCTTACTAACGCAAATGATACCAATGCCCATCAAGGCAAGTATTCTAAAGGGAAGAAATCATTATATTAGTTTAGCAAAGTTTATTCATACACTTAGAAGTCATGATGATAACTATGATACATGCTTAACGAAGATGCAAATTTTAGTATGGTTAACAGAAACAACAACAGGCGATGTCGACGAACTTAATTTATCTAGTGGCGGTCAATTGTATTGGAATCAAATTAAAAATAACCGCATGTTATTCATTAACGACAAGGACTTTAGAGAAAAAGACTTTTATAATCGTGCAAAGAAGCAAGCTGAGTCAGCACAATTGATTATTACGAATCACAGTATGTTACTTTCTGATACAATCAGTGATTATGATATATTGCCATCATATCAATATGCAATTATTGATGAGGCTCATCATTTTGTAAAAGCTGCATCTCCTTATTTTGGACGCATGCTAGATTTTATGACTGTTCGGCTCACGATTAATAAATTAGGATTATTCGAACAAAAAGAGTGGATCTTTCAGCTTGAGCAATTGCTAGAAGAAGTCGGTGTTTCAAATGAGGTTATTCATTCATTTGAGGTCAATGAAATGATGGAGAGCTTACATAGAGAAATGGATGAGTTCTTTTACTTAATTTCGAAGCTTGTGCAAAAATCTAGTCCTAAGAAGAGTAAATTAGTGCGAGTGAAAATGAATGTCCAAAACCTAATCGCTAAATATGGGCGTCAAATTGACATTCAAGTGGAGAGGTTTTCTTCTATTCTAAAAGAGGTTATACAAATGTTGACAGCAAGGTTACATGCTATTCAGAATGGACCATCTCCTATTGCGGAGAAGTCGCAGCCTTTATTAGAGGATGTCTCATCTGCTGTAAGGGAATTAGAAGGTTATGTCAATTCGTTGCACTTCTTTTTTAAAAACAGCCAAAATTTCCCCTTAGCATCTTGGGTAGAAGTTGATTTACGTGCAATTCAGAATGTCACTTCTATTTATGCAGAACCATTAGATGTCTCTGAACGACTAAGTCAGTCCTTTTTTACCAAGAAAAAAAGCGTTGTTTTAGCCTCTGCTACAATGACCGTAAATCAGTCGTTTCAATATATGGAGAAAGAATTAGGCCTAGAAGGTTTACCTTGTACTAGTCAGCAAATCCCTTCACCATTTCAATATGAAAGACAAGTGAAAATGATTATACCGAAAGACTTACCAGATATAAAAACGGTGAAAATGGAAGAGTATATTGCCAGTATCGCAGAGCAAATTATTTCCATTGCTGAAGTAACCAAGGGACGTATGCTCATTTTATTCACTTCATTTGAAATGCTTAAAGAAACATATCAACTCATAAAGGAATCGGACTTTCTTAGTGATTATGCGATCTTTGCTCAAGGAATCTCAGGGGGTAGTCGTTCGCGATTGACAAGAAATTTCCAAAAGTTTGATAAAGCAATATTATTAGGCGCAAGTAGTTTTTGGGAAGGAGTAGATATTCCTGGAGAAGACTTATCGTGCTTGATTATCGTTCGCCTACCATTTGCACCGCCAGATGACCCTGTAGCTAGTGCGAAAGCTGCAAAGATGAAAAGAGATGGGGGAAATCCTTTTAAAGAGCTCGCCATACCGGAAGCTGTGATTCGTTTTAAACAAGGGTTCGGCCGCTTAATTCGTTCGAATACTGACAGGGGTGTTGTGATTGTATTTGATAGAAGAATTAAAACCGCAAGTTATGGAAAAGCTTTTCTACAATCGATACCGTCTGTAGAAGCAAAAGAGTGTGATTTGAATGAAACGATTCATATCATTGAACAATGGTTATAATTTTTAAAAACTAATCGTCTAATATTTATGCAAACCACTTTTACTGGTATACTATTAGACGTAACAAAGAAAATGGGCCTTACTTGTCAAGGAGGAAATACAGATGGAAAGCAAGATTGAGATCTTATCAACAGTAACGATTCAAAATAGTCCAGATTTATACAAAATTGTTGATAGTTTAAACAGAACACTAAAAGAAAAAGATTTAATGTTCGGCTTAGCATTGGATAAGGATGATGATAGCAAAGCTGTTTTTACAATATATCGTACATAGGTAGTGAAAAGAATGAAAAAAATACTAATCATCGTACTAGCCATTATGGTTGTCATTATCGGTTTTTCGGCAAAAGTTTATATAAAAGCGATGGAGCCGATAAATCAAGCGGAAAAAGTGGCAAAAGAAAAAGCGGAAAATGAGGCGAATCTACAGACCGTAAAAAGAGTAACTCTATACAATGGTAATGAAACGTATTACATTATTGATGGAATTACAAAAGAAGATGAAGAGGTGTATGTATGGGTTTCAGCCGATTCTGAGGATGAAGTAATCATAAAAAATAAAAAAGATGGGATTTCGAAAGAAGAAGCAATCGAAAAGGCAATGAATAAAAAAAATCCCACTGATATTATTTCTGTCAACCTTGGAATGGAAAAATCTATCCCTCTGTGGGAGATTTCCTATAAAACTGGCGAAGGTCTTCTTAATTATTATGTAATAGATTATGAGACAGGTAACGAAGAATTAAAAATATTAGAAAATCTTTAAATAAGTGGTTCGGCTGACTATTCCATGGTCAGTTCATATATAAAATGATAGATTACACATTCTGGAGGATTAGGATAATGAACTTTGAACTAGCACAAAGAGTGCAATCACTGACACCATCTACAACTTTAGCAATTACAGCTAAGGCAAAAGAAATGAAGGCACAAGGAATTGATGTTATTGGTTTAGGTGCGGGTGAACCAGACTTTAATACACCCCAGCATATTATTGATGAAGCTGTTCAATCAATGAATGAAGGATATACGAAGTATACTGCAGCTGCAGGACTACCAAAACTCAAAGAAGCCATTTCTAACAAGTTTAAACAAGATCAAGGGATTGATATTCCAGCGTCAGATATTATTGTTACAAGTGGTGCTAAGCATGCGTTATACACTTTATTTCAAGTCATCTTAAATAAAGGTGATGAGGTCATTATTCCAACTCCGTATTGGGTAAGTTATCCAGAGCAAGTTAAACTATCAGGCGGAAAGCCAGTATTTATTGATGGTCTTGAAGAAAATGAATATAAGGTCACGCCTCAGCAGTTAGAGAGCGTTATAACAGATCGCACAAAAGCTGTCATCATTAATTCACCTAGTAACCCAACAGGCATGCTATATAGCAAGCCGGAACTAGAAGCGATTGGTGAGTTTTGTTTGAAACATAATATCTTAATTATTTCTGATGAAATCTATGAAAAGTTGACTTATGATGGACATCAGCATATTTCGATCGCACAAATCAGTCCAGAATTGAAAGAGCAGACGATTATCATTAATGGCGTTTCAAAGTCTCATTCAATGACAGGTTGGAGAATTGGTTATGCTGCCGGAAATACAGCCATTATAAAAGCAATGACAAACCTAGCAAGTCATAGTACGTCTAATCCAACTACTCCTTCTCAATACGGCGCGATTGCAGCGTATAATGGTTCACAGCAACCTGTAGAAGAAATGAAAAATGCGTTTGAAGAACGTTTAAATATTATCTATCAACAATTAGTAGCTATTCCAGGTTTCACATGTATTAAACCACAAGGTGCTTTTTATCTATTCCCTAACGTAGAAGAAGCAGCAAAGCTTACAGGTTATGAAGATGTTGATGCGTTTGTAAAAGGTTTATTAGAAGAAGCGAAGGTAGCTGTTATTCCTGGTTCTGGTTTTGGATCTCCGAAAAATATTCGTTTATCCTATGCAACATCACTTGACCTATTAGAAGCCGCTGTTCGTCGAATACATGAATTTGTGAATCATAAACTGCAGTAATCGTTAAAGGAAGTGGAGCCCTTCACTTCCTTTTCTCATGCAAGAGTTATGTATGATGAAAAGTTGCCTCGAGAATCAGAGAAGGGTATAATAAAGGCGACTTGAATCTAATTGGTAAATGTTTTTGGAAGGGGTATTAAATTGATTAAAACGACAATTGCTGAAACGTATAAATATGTTGATCAAGAAGTGAAAATTGGTGCATGGATTGCTAATAAACGCTCCAGTGGGAAAATTGCCTTTCTACAGCTACGTGATGGGTCTGGCTTTATCCAAGGTGTGGTCGTAAAAGCAGATGTATCTGAAGAAGTATTTAAAGCAGCAAAATCGGTTACACAAGAATCTAGTGTGTACGTAATAGGGAAAGTACAAAAAGAAGATCGTTCACCTTTAGGATATGAATTACTCGTTACAGGTGTAGAAGTGATTCATGAATCTACTGATTATCCAATTACACCGAAAAATCATGGAACAGAGTTTTTGATGGATCACCGCCACCTATGGTTACGCTCAAGAAAACAACATGCTGTCATGAAAATTCGAAATGAAATCATTCGTGCTACATATGAATTCTTTAATGAAAATGGTTTCTCAAAGGTTGATCCACCAATTCTAACAGGTAGTGCACCTGAAGGGACATCTGAGTTATTTGCTACTAAGTACTTCGATGAAGATGCATACTTATCTCAGAGCGGTCAATTATATATGGAAGCTGCGGCGATGGCTTTAGGGAAAGTGTTCTCGTTTGGGCCAACATTCCGAGCTGAGAAGTCAAAAACGAGACGCCATCTAATCGAATTTTGGATGATTGAACCGGAAATGGCTTTTTATGAGTTTGAAGACAATTTGAAAGTGCAAGAAGAATATGTCTCCTATATTGTCCAAGCTGTTGTGAAAAACTGCCAAGTTGAATTGAAGACATTAGACAGAGATGTGTCTAAATTGGAGAAAATTCAAGCACCATTCCCAAGAATTTCATATGATGAAGCCATTACATTTTTACAAGAAAAAGGGTTTGATGATATCACATGGGGAGAAGACTTTGGCGCGCCACACGAAACAGCGATTGCCGAGAGCTATGATAAACCCGTTTTTATTACACATTACCCAACAAAAATCAAGCCTTTCTACATGCAGCCAGATGCTGAAAGAGAAGATGTTGTCCTTTGTGCGGATTTAATAGCGCCAGAAGGATATGGTGAAATTATTGGCGGATCAGAGCGTATCCACGATTACGAGCTATTGAAACAAAGATTAGCAGAACATGAATTAGATATGGATGCATACAAATGGTATTTAGAATTAAGACAATACGGTTCAGTTCCTCATTCTGGTTTTGGATTAGGTCTAGAGCGAACAGTTGCTTGGATTAGTGGCGTGGAGCATGTGAGAGAGTCGATTCCATTCCCAAGACTTTTAAACCGCTTATATCCGTAAGCTTTTCACAATAACAAACGAAAAAGAGTCATTTTGTGGCTCTTTTTCACTTTTTTACACCTTTTATTTGAATACATTTCTATACTTTTCTTAAAAGGGTTCATGATATACTTGTATGGAGGTGTGTATGATGCCAAAGAAAATATTATTAAAATGGTTACAGGAAAAAGACATTACAATTCCTGGAGCTTTATTAACGCAGTACAAAGCAATGAACCTAAAAGAAGAAGAAGTAGTTCTTATCCTCCATTTGATTTCAATTAGTGATAAGGGAAATGACTTCCCGACACCTTTTGAACTTGCAGAAGTAATGACTTATTCAGCAGAGGACTGTGCGGGGATGCTTCGCCGTTTAATACAAAAAGGGTTAATCACTATAAATGAGGGTTATAGTGAAGAAGGTATTCGCTTTGAAAAATACTGTTTAGATAGTTTTTGGGAAAAATTAGCAGATGCTTTTTTAATTGCAGATAAAAGAAAAGAAGCAAAAGAAAATCAGCAAGACGAAATTGATTTGTATTCAGTGTTTGAAAGTGAATTTGGCAGGCCACTTTCTCCTTTTGAATGTGAAACTCTAGCCCTTTGGTTAGATGATGACCATCATGAGGTGAAAATCATTAAGGCGGCCTTAAAAGAAGCGGTGATATCTGGTAAATTGAATTTCCGCTATATTGATCGCATCTTGTTTGAGTGGAAAAAGAATGGTATAAAAACAGTAGAACAAGCAACAAATCAAGGGAAGAAATTTAGACAAAACCAAGTGAAGAGAATGAAAAGTGTAGAGAATAGTGATAAGAGAAATGAGTCGCTACCTTTTTATAATTGGTTAGAACAATAGTTTGAATGGTGATGATATATGTTAAATAAGAAAGACATTAGATATTGTTTAGATAAAATGGGAGAAATGTTTCCCGATGCTCACTGCGAGCTCGTTCATAAGAATCCTTTTGAACTTGTTATTGCGGTGGCATTATCAGCGCAGTGTACCGATGTATTAGTGAATAAAGTGACGAGCAAGCTTTTTTTAAAGTACAAAACACCAGAGGATTATTTAAATGTATCCATTGAAGAATTACAACAGGATATCCGCTCGATTGGTTTATATAGAAATAAGGCAAAAAACATTCAAAAACTATGTCGCATGTTAATAGATGACTATGATGGTGTGGTTCCTGCTGATCGCGATGAATTAACAAAGTTACCAGGAGTCGGAAGGAAGACAGCGAATGTGGTTGTATCAGTGGCCTATAATGTCCCTGCAATAGCTGTTGATACACATGTGGAGAGGGTAAGTAAACGTCTTGGCTTTTGTAGATGGAAGGATTCAGTTCTAGAGGTCGAAAAAGCACTTATGAAGAAAATACCAGAAGAAGAGTGGTCTGTGACCCACCATCGCTTAATTTTCTTTGGGCGTTATCATTGCAAAGCACAAAATCCAAAGTGCCAAGAATGTCCAGTTCTTGATATTTGTAGAGAAGGTAAAAAGAGAATGAAAAGTTTAGGTGCGTAAAATAATATGAATGAGCGGTTAAAAAGGTTACAGCATCCTTTTTTTAATAATATACAGGATCAAGTAGGGGAGTTTGTCCCATTTTATTACGAAAGACAGTTGTATCAAGGAATAGCTTCTGAAAAACCCTGGGAAGAGTCAGAGCGATTCATCGCAATGATTCTTAAAGAATGGGATCAATTAAAGATCAGGCTAAAATCAGCCCATCAACAAAGAGATAAGCAGGAAGCAGAGCAACTCATGGTTTTGGGAGTTGCCCTTTTAGTTCAATATGTGTATTGGTTAAATGAAAAACCAGTATCACTGGATGAACAACAAATAGGTGATGGTTTGGTACATCTCCCATTCAACTTTGCCGATCGATTACAATTTATTATGGGGCAACCTGCACTTCATTTAGCTTTTATTCAATTAATAGAACTCATGAATGAAGTAATTAAATTAGATGCTAAGAATAGGGTAAGAAAAAAACACTCGAAGCACTAAAAATGCGAAGAGTGTTTTTTATTATGCAGAAGCTTTAGCAAATGCCTTCTTGAATATTTTGAAACAATCACACAGGTAAGATAAAGGCAGAGAAGGTAGCTTCTCTGCCTTTAACATAACGATTATTCCTCAGGGTTTTCATCTGGTGGTGATGGTGGTTGTTCTTCTTCAGGTGATTGATTTTCTTCTTCACTATTATCTTCATTACCATTCTCATTCTCATTACCATTACCATTGTTGTTATCGTTGCCCTCACCATTGTTATTTCCATTTCCATCGCCATTTTCGCTGTTATTTCCGTCACCATTGCCATTCTCGTTCTCATTGCCACCTTCTTCGTCTCCAGGTGGTTGTTGTCCATCACCTGGTGTTTCTTCGTCAGGTGGTTCGACTTCTTCTGGCTCTTCTTCAGTGGCCGGTATGTCAACAGATGTTTGGGCAGCATCACTTTCCTTATCATCTTGAACCGCTTTGACGGTGAATGTATATGTGCTATCAGGTTCAGGATTTTCAATTGTAAGTGATGTTTCAGATGTTGTCGTGAGCTCTTGGGCACCGCCATCATTAATAGCGCCGGTCACTACAAACTGAGTATTATCTTTGTCTTTATGTTTCCATACGAGTTCAATCGTATTGGCTTCTTTATTATATTTGGCATTGAAACCATTCGGTGCTTCAAGTTTATCGAACTTTTCAGAGACGGTTTTTGGTGCATTTCCTTTGACAGCGTACTCTGTAATAATTTGATCACTTGGTGTATATTCGCTTGCTAGTTTTGCAGGGTTGCTACCTTTTTCAATCGCCACTTTTTCAACAGAGTTAGGCATTTTGAAATCAGCTGTTTCTTTCCCTTCTGAAGCATATTGCATAATGTTTTTAAAGAGCATTTGGGCAATCTTCTGATCGTAACCGTTTGATGGTAGGTAAGTCTTCCTACTTTCATATCCGGTCCAAATTGCTGCCGTATAATTCGTTGTATAACCAGCAAACCAGGCATCTGGTGTTGCACCGTTAGGGATATCATACTTTTGTTTTTCTTCTGCTGTATAATTTGTTGTCCCTGTTTTTCCAGCTACAGGTAATCCCGGGATATTTGCTGTTGTACCGGTACCGCTTGAGATAGCTGTCTTCAGCATATCTGTAATCATAAAGGCAGTGTAATCATTCATCACCGCTTCACTTTCAGGTGTGGTGTCAATTTTCGTACCATCACGCATTTCAATGGCTTTGACAGTATGAGGATCTGTATAGAAACCTTCATTGGCGAATGCGCTATAAGCACCTGCCATTTCCATTGGAGAAACGGCCTTTGTACCAAGTACAGATGACTCATAATATTCATCTTTAAAGTTAAAGCCTAGTCGATTAGCAAATTCCATTGATTGCTCAGTGCCCACTTCTTGAATAGCTTTAACAGCAGGTATATTCCGTGACTCTGCCAATGCTTGGCGCATCGTCATCGTCCCTTTAAACGAGTTATCCCAGTTATTTACTTCGGTTCCTTCACTGTATTTATATGGCTCATCAACAAGTGTATGATAAGTGCCCCATTGATTAAATTCAATGGCAGGTGCATATCCGGCGATCGGTTTAAATGTTGAACCTGCTTGACGTTTTTGGTCTGTGGCAAAGTTGAAGCCACGTTTTACTTCTTGATTCCGTCCGCCACCAATCGCCCGAACTTCACCAGTACTTGAATCTAATAAAGTAATCCCTGCTTGGAATTCTTCATCAGGATATTGTATGACATCTTCGCTATTTAAGATATTTGAAACATATTTTTGGATATCTTTGTCTGCTGTTGTATGAATTGTTAAACCATCGGAAAAGATATCGAGGTCAGGATATTTTTCAGTTACTTCATCAATGACAACATCGACAAATGAATCATAAGGTGTATCATCTTCTATTTCTCTTTCACCTTCAGCAACTAACCCTTCAGTGACAGGAATGGATTGTGCTTCAGTCTTTTGCTCTTCGGAAATGAATCCATGTTGGTTCATTAAAGATAAAACAATGTTACGTCGTTTTTCGGCATTTTCTGGATGAGTAAACGGGTTATAGTTGTTTGGACTTTGCGGCATCCCTGCAAGTAATGCGGCTTCATGTAACTCCAGTTCATCCAAATCTTTACCAAAATATAAACGTGATGCTGTTAACACACCGTGACTATTTTCTGACATGTAAATTTTATTCACATACATTTCAAAGATTTCTTGCTTCGTATATTTTCGTTCCAATTGGAATGAAAGCCAAGCCTCTTGTGCTTTACGGCTAATTGTTTTTTCATTATTTAAGAATGAGTTCTTTACGACCTGTTGAGTAATCGTACTAGCGCCCTCAGAACCAAAACCTTTTGTTACGTTGGCGATAACTGCTCCACCTAATCGAATTAAATCCATGCCATTATGTTCATAAAAGCGAACATCTTCTGTTGCCAGAAAAGCATTTTCAACAAGGTCAGGTATATCTTCATATTCAACATAATCTAAATTTCCAGCACCGACTTCCGTAATTTTTTCACCATTTATATCGAGAAGTACCGACGGAATAGGGTCCTTTAATAGTGCTGGATCTAGCTCGGGAGCATCCTTAACCATAAAGGCAAATGTAGCTGCGCCTGCAATCATCCCAACAATACCGAGTGCAATTAATGTGAGAAAAATCTTCTTGAATAACGTTTTTCCTGATTTTTTCTTCTTCGGTTTAGGTGATTGCTGTTGTTGTTTTCGGCGCTCCTCCCTAGATTTATACTGTTCTGACATATAAGTCCTTCCTTTCTATCTCAAACCTTATGTTGAGCTATCAAGCTGATAAATGTTATCTAATATCTTAATATAATCAATTCTCGGTTGAAAGCCAAGTATTATGCGATGCCCTTTTTCTATCACTTCATCCTTTGTCATCGATTTCCTTCCGCCATTTTCCATGCGTTCCCAAAAAACAAGTAATTCCTTAGCTTCTAGTAAAAATAACTCGCCAGTTGTCGAAAAGCGTAAAATGACAAAGCAAATGCCCCTTTGTTTAATGATGTTCCTCATATGTTCAATTTGATGCAAATGGAAGTTATTAAAAGGAAATGAAGTGGTGTTTTTAGTTTCCTTTGCTTCGAAATCAATATACTTACCCTTGTAAATGCCGTTATAGTCAGTTGTCGATGCCTGTTTAAAGTATGCTTCTTTAATGACGGCAGCACTTCTTGCAGGATAATCCACTTGAACAATCTGTACTGGTGTTGGTTTCTTGTGTATGACCGCGATCCCTCTATCTAAGTAATATTGGTTGCTGTCGTTTATATCGTCCTCCAATGTCATACCTCTTTTACCATATGACGGATTCTTGCGTTTTCTTTTTTCTAATGTGCTTTTTTCTGCAGGTACGTATTTCCTCCCGTTCGGGTAATGAAATGCCATAGACTTCACCTCACAAACTATACCTTATCATACCAGAAGCAAGATGTAATCGGGTGGTCAAAAAGCACTAATCCAACAAGGTGTACTTGTTTTGTAATATTTGACGTAATAGAAGGCAAAAATGTTTCATTTTCTTTTCAGTGTTGCCGTTTAGTCATATTTTCAAACGTTTATTCATATGCTGTCGAAAGAAGGTCATTATATAAAAAATCCTTCTTTCTTTGCCGAATCAGTTCTAGTTTTGTCAATCGCAAAGGAGAAAAAAATAGGAAAGCGAATGTACATTATATCAAAGACGCGACCTTAAAGGAGGCATGACTTGTCAATGAAACCCAATATGACAGAAAAACAAGAATTATTACTCATGCTAGAGGATATCTATAATCAATTGGAGGCTTTAGAGACAGCTGTGCAAAAGAATCTACAACAATTAAAGTTCAATCAACAAGAAGAACAAATAGAAAAAGTAGAAGCGTGTCATAAAAAGTTAGAGGAATTAGAAAGATTTCCGATGGACGAGCTTCATCAACAAGATACGACGGATTCACATTTTGTGAAATACAAACTTGGTTATCGCTAATCATTTACGAGTAGTATAGTCGTAAGCTACAATAAGGTTAGCTCATCTATGATTTTACAGAATGACTGGAGATGAACATGATGAACAAGCTAGCCAAACACTCAAAAGAGATGTTAATGCATTTGGAATGGATAGAGAAGCGCTATATAGATGGTAGAAAAGAAAATAAGAAAGCGGATTTTTTCGGCGAAGTTAAGCCTTATGCAGACAAGGTGAAACAAGAGTTGGATGTATGGCAGGAAGAAGCACTTCATTTTTTACAGTCCAAAGCAACGAAGAAGCTGTGGCCGATGCAAATTAATTCCGCCTATGACCAAATTGAAACATGCTCCATTCAAGCCTTTTATCCTGAAACAAGTAAATCGAGATTTACAAATCAATTGCAGTCTGCAAAATATGTTGTTGAGACGTTGTTAAGAATCGTAGAAGAAAGTGAAGTGTGAACAAGACTAAGACTGAGGATTTAAAGGTCCTAACTTTGGACGAATGAAATAATCGAGCGACTTTTTCTTACAAAGAATGAGTGGAAAAGGGAGAGCAGGCTTCAGTATAAATAATAGAAGGAAAAAGGAGTCACTAAAAAGTGACTCCTTTTTCCTTCTGAGTTATGAATGTTTTTTCCTATTTCATAGTAATTAGGGATCCGTCTTTAAAAAAACTTTCAGGAATGACAGCACCTAATGATTCTAATTCACGAACAAGATTTCGATAATCCAAAATGGAAATTTCATTGTGGATATAAGCTCGTTTAGAGAAATCTAGTAGTTGGTTCGCGTGATCTGGCTTAACTTCCTTCACTTGTTGAAACTTCTGCTTTAGCTCGTGAATATTCATTTGAATCTTCCTCCCCCAAATAATGAAATAATCTTAAAAGGATATTCATCCAATCATGCGATGAAATATGAAGTTTTAAAGAAATGTAGGAAAAAACAAATCTTTAAATTTATAGTAACACGAAATAAATAGATTGTTTATTTTTCAAAAATTTAAACTTCCGACAAAGTTCAACAATTAATGACAGAATGAAAAGTAAGGATATCTTGTTTAAAATGCAAATTTTATTGAGGATAATCACCTAATGCGCCTATTCATCATACAGTATAATGATGATGAATAAGGAGGATGTTTGCCCATGTTTGGCCGTAAAAGAAATGAGAAAAGTAAACGAAATATGCCTGTTGCATGGAGCTTTAATCCATATTATGCACCTTACCAATCTAATATGTCCTACCCTACTGAAATAAGACAACTGCCGGTAATGCAGTCCGTTCCACACCCAATAATGAATGGACAACAACAGCCATTATGGAACCAATCTCAAATAAATTATGCTTACACGAATAACTATCCCTATCAGACAATTCCATATGGGAATATGTATCCACCTCAACATGATGTAAATAATCACCAACCAGACTACCCTTTACAGGATAGTCCGAATTATTTTCACAATCCACTCGAGCCCAATGAACAGCCGGTAAATAAATCTTATAATATGCAAAGCCAATATAACACCATGAACCCGTATCCAAAACAATCTTTTGTTGCGAAACAACCTAATAATGTTCAATCGATTATGAATAGCTTTAAGTCACAAGATGGTTCACTTGATTTTAATAAGATGATGGATACAGCGGGACAAATGATGAATGCTGTAAACCAAGTGTCGTCAATGGTAAAAGGGGTCGGTGGTTTCTTTAAGGTGTAGGGTTTAAGCGCTCCTCAATACTTAGTTGCTCACAATTTGACCACTTTTCATAGCTTTCGAGAATTGGTCTATTAGATTTTGTTGCATTTCTGGTAGAACATGAGAATAAGTATCTAGTGTAATCTTAACGCTAGAATGTCCTAACCTATCGGCCACTAGTTTTGGGTTTACGCCCATTTGTAATAAAATAGTGGCATGGGTATGTCTAAGGTCGTGAAACCTCATCTGAGGGAGCTTGGACTGTCTAATGAACCGAGAAAATAATTGGTTTACTGCAGTAGGGTTTATGAACTCGCCCGTTTCTTGTGCAAAAACCATATTATGTTCTCTGTAGACAGTCCCAAACTTCATCTTTTCAATGTTTTGTTTTACTTTTTGCTTTTTTAAAAATCTTATAAGATCTTCATCCATATATATTGTTCTAACAGATGAAGGTGATTTGGGAGATTGCGAGAGAAATTCTCCTGTTATTTTATATAGTGTTCTATTGACTTTTAATTTTCTAGATTCAAAATCAACATCAACATCTTCCCAAGTTAACCCGAGAATTTCTCCCTTTCTCATGCCGGTATGTGCTGGAAGCCATAGAAGAATATTAAAAGGGAGTTGTTGCATTGAACACCGTTAAACCTATACGTGATTTAGAGAAAGTTGCTGCAATGAAAGAAGTCTTGATGAACCAGCATGAAAGGAATTACTTCTTATTCGTATTAGGGATTAATACCGGTCTTAGAATAAGTGATTTGCTTAAGTTGAAGGTAGGTGATGTGAGAAACAAAAACCATATCGTTATAACTGAGCAAAAGACTGGTAAATTGAAACGGTTTAAGATTAACAACGATCTAAAGCGCCATATTACGGATTTTACCGTTAAGAAAGAGGAAGCAGAGTATTTGTTTAAGTCCAGAAGAGGAAACGCCCGTATACACCGAGTGCAAGCTTGGAAGATATTAAATACTGCTGCCAAAGAGGTGGGCTTAGATGAAATCGGCAGGCACACCCTTAGAAAGACATTCGGATATCATTTTTATCAAAAGTATAAGGATGTTGCAGTTCTTCAACAGATATTTAATCATTCATCCCCATCTGTCACTATGAGGTACATCGGGATTAATCAGGACATTATAGATGAAGCTGTGGATGATTTAGTTTATAAAATTGTCCAGTTTCTAATTCAGGCGCGTTATATGTAATGTAAGTTATTTAAGAAATAGACTTAGTATTATGTTTCGTTAAGTAGTTGGAATAAAGTTCACGATTTTATCAATCCTTATCAAGATCATTCTTAAAAAAGGAATTAGAACTTATGTTATCTTCTTTAATTCCTAGTTTATCCTTTATCGTTGTTAGATCTCTTAGGATTTTATGAGTATTAATTAATGCAGTAATAGAGGCAAAAAAAGTTAATGCTAAGAAAATAATTAATATTATGTTGATCAAGTTATCGCACCTCAAGTTTTTAACTATATATTACCATATTTTGGTCTTACACCTTCTGAATTAGGTGAACGGATGAATGAAATTGCTAAACAAGGATATAAAAGAGTGTTTCAAAGTAGTATTGAATGGTATCAAGGAAAAGGAGAATGGGGAGTCATTACATTTGAATTAAACGAGGACTAATAAACGCGATAAGCAAGGAAGTGAACAAATGTCATATCTTTCGCAAATAGAATGGGTTTATGACCTTACAATCTTTAAGTGCTGAAACATTAATTAAAATTATTGATGAACTAGAACTAGATATACCCAACAGTACGTATAAAGAAATAACAACAGATGTTTACAATAAAGCAAAATCAGGGTCACCCATAACTCATAAGCAGAAAAGAGTTTTAGTGAATCTTATTGGGCAACCAAGATTTTATAACCAATACAAATATAACTCATTTAATGTGCTATATGTAATTATGATTCTTATTTAGGCCATGCTAGATAAACAGCAAAAAGTATGAGAATGATTCCTAGCACTAAAAAAACTTGTATAAAAAATGCCGTTTTCTACGAGAAGTGCCAAGAATGGTGAAGAAGAATATGCCAAGGATAAATGACATGATCATTGCAATGAACCCCATTTTATTCATTCCTTTCGAGTGTAATTATACGTTCATGACGATTGGCTACATCTAAATCATGAGTTACTGTAATAACAGTAGTATTAAATTCTTTATTCATATCAAATAGTAGATTGATAATTTTCTCTTTATTTTCCGAGTCTAAAGACGCAGTTGGTTCATCAGATAAAATTATTTGGGGATTCATAATTACGGCCCTAGCAAAAACGGCTCTAGATCGTTGGCCCCCAGAACAATCAAGTGGTTTTTTTTTCAAAATGGGCTCAATCCCAATTTTATTAGTAATCCGTTTAAAGCGCTCTTGTACAGTTAGATTTTTTTCAACGTTACCATACATAAGCGGCAATTTAATATTATCCTCTATGGTCAAAGAATTAATAAGCGAGGACTCCTGGAGAACAAAACCAATTTTTTGATTACGCCACTCAGCTAGTTTATTTCGTGATAAATCCTTAACAGGTGAATCAAAAAGCTTATAATTCCCTTGATAGTCTGTATCAAGTAGACCAAGAATATTAAGTAAAGAAGTTTTTCCAACTCCAGACTTTCCTACAATAGAAAGTCTTTCCCCAGGTTTCACTTCCAAATCAAAGTCATTTAGAATAGAAAAACCTTTCTTCTTAAATGTTTTTTTCTGGATTTCTAGCTTAATTATACTATTCATTGTAACACCCCTACGGATATCGGAATACTTTTAATTTTTTTTATCGTAAGTTCAACAATCACAAATGCAATAATAACATCTATAAAAAGAACAATAAGTAAAGCCATCCAATCCATGCTTATTAATCCAAATATTCCGTAAGTAGCAAAAGTTGAATCGTTTCTTAACCAAGAGCCGTATCTATTATAAGCGGTTATCACAGATAATATGACTAGAATAATAGAGAACAATATTCCAAAATAGCTATAGAAAATTGCTCTTAGTTTTGAATAACTTAATCCAACTAATAAATTGATTGTAAAATCTCTTATCATTAATCGAACACTCACCAAATTATTCCATATAGCGAGACCTACAATGATTATAGTTAAAATAAGGGTGATAGTACAGATGATTATTAATGAATTTAAATAATAATCTTCAAAGAAATCAAAGTTTTCTTGTTGATTAAAAAAGTTAAACTCTAAACCTACATTTTCCTTGATATTTTCTCTTAAATTCATTGCTTCTTCTTTTGTCGAATCAAGAAGCACAAGGTCCATTAAACCATTAACGTGGAGGTCAAGACCCGCATTTTGAATAAATTCTTCATTAATAGGTAGAAAAATTGAAAAGTTATGATAATTCTTTGAGTTGGGAGCATAAAAATTAGAACTTTGAGTATTCTTCTTCAAGACTCCTTGAACTTTTAAATTAACTAGTTGTTGGGTCACAGGATCTGTAATCTCAATATTTGACCCTACAGGATATGTTGTGGCCAAACCTGCACCTACTAAAATAGGTATATCATCTTTATTAAATTTATAATTGAAGTTTAAGTGGTCTCCTTGAGATAATTTCAATTGATTTATCTTATAAGCCTCTTCATCGATATAATTGAAAGGAACTTCCATCTTATGTTCATTAGGTAATGAAGTAACAAAACCATCGACTCGCAGAGCATAAGTGTAATTGTTGTTTAAGTATTCATATACTTTTTGTGTATCTTCTATATTAATTTCATTGAAATCAGCTTCACTATCTGGGTCTAGATTAGCAATAATAGTCCCTTCTTGATTTAGATTTTCCATTTCTCCATAGCCTTGAAAAGTTGATATAACTGAACGAACAGTTGTAAAAGAAAGATAATTGGCTAAAAAAAGTAATGTTATCATACCCAAAACAAGTATCGGTCTTTTTAAAAATATTCTAAGTATAAAAAAACGTAAAATTCTCATTCTTTTTCCACCTTAGCTGCACTAATTAATATATATATAATAAAAATAAAAACTAAGTAGAGATTACTGGTTACATTCAACTCTAAATAGAAGTTTAATAAGAGTGACAGTAAAAAACTAAACACTAATATAGTTAGACTATTCAAGATATATCGAATTACAACATTTACCATTGTATCTCCTACGAGTATTCGGCAGGATATTTCTGTTTTCTTACGATTTAAAAATTGATAGTGAAATACTATCATAATAAATGTAAGAAAAATATTTATTACAAGTTGATACTCTATAATACTTTCTAAAAAAGACTCTAAAATAAAAGAATCTCCTAAATCCAAAGTTTGTACATAAATAAATATTAAATTTGTAGAAAAACACATTAGATAGATAGCAAACGCCTCAATAACGTCGATAAATCTAAATAAAGAATATTTCAATAGTATCACCTTTTAGTTGACATCAACTACGTAGTTATTATTCATAATTAAAGTAATGCGGTATTTTATAAGATTTAAAAGTCTAATCGGGCCCTGTAGAAAAGTACCTATCAGGCCCGAACGATTTCTTATATTATATTGGATTTTTCTCAAAAAAATTATGAATATTAAAATTATAGAAAATTATTTTTTTGCTCCACGACTCCAAGAAAATTTCGTAGTATACTTGTCTCCCCATCTTAAATCGTCCCAAACAGAACCTGTCACTTTGCTAGAATAGGCGGTTTTGTTTAGCAAAGTTTTACCATTTCGTGAGTATTTAAACGAAGTAGACTTATAAGAAGAACTAGAGTAATTCCAGGCAGCCCCATTATACCTAATTTCAAGAACTTCTTTAGTAGAGGCTCTACTAGAAGAATTTCCGAAAGAGGCACCAAACGCTGTATTTGCACCTAGTCCAATTGAACCAACTACCAATACCGAGCAAATAAGTTTTGTCATTTTCTTTTTCGTATTTCATCCATACTTTCCATTATTTGTTTATTACGAGTATAAAAATAACATAATTTTCTTTAAACTACAATATTTGGTATGTAAAAAATATAATTTTTTACAAATAATATAATGATTAACAGATATCTTATTAATATGATAGAACTACAATCCACCAATCTTTGTAATTAATTATATATGATTCTGAGTATGAAAATGAAAGTTTTACCAATAAAAATTTAGCTAAAAAAAAGTAGGAGGAGTAACGAGATACGGAAAAACCGTATTTATTAAACGAACATTTTATACATTGCTGATGAATCAATCTGATAATATAGAGTTTTTTATCCTCGACTTAAAAGGTGGAATGGAGTTTGGTATGTACGAGGATATACCGCAAGTAAAAAAAAGTCGCGAGTGATCTAGTTGAATCAGCAGAGACTTTACTCGGGATACTTGAACGATTAAAGCTTAAACAGAAGCATATGCGTTCTAAGCGTTATACAAACATTGTAGATACTTCAATTAAACAACGTACATTTATAAATGTCGATGAAGGTGCCGAGTTATCTCCCGATATTGTAGGTAGTAATACAGAAGCTAAACAATATGCGAAATTTTGTCAGGGTGCGTTAGGTTATAGATTAATATTTTGCACACAATACACCACTGCACAAGCGGTCCCCATGCAAGTAAAGATGAATATTGTTGCGCGATTATCATTTGTTGCTGCTGCCCAAATAAGTAGTCGTGTAATTTTAGATGATGTTGGGGCAGAGGAATTGCCAAGTATACCGGGCAGAGCTATTTATAAAGTTGAAAAAAACAGGATTGTTCAGGTTCCATATATTAATGACAGTTTTATGTTCAAACTTTTGGAGGGGTTACAACATGTTATCATCAACACAAAGTAGGAATGAAAGTTTGTTAACAACAATTGATCACTTGGGCATAGTAAAAATAAAACATTTGCAAGTCATTCATGACTTAAAATCATATAGAAATGCTTGCAAAGTAGTTAAACAACTATCGCCATACATTAATGAGTCTTTTCATAATAAAGAAAAATAATCCACCTTAATAAAGCTGGAAGAGAATTAATTGGTTCTATAAAAGAAGAAAATAAAAGAAGTCTACTTGACCACACATTTCTACGAAATGAAGTATATATCTACTTTAAATGCCCACATGATTGGAAAACGAATATTCCATTGAATTTGAAGAAAAGACAATTAATTCTTTTGGTATATCATTTGGAAATATGCCAGTAGTGTCTAAGCGTAAAATTATCGCTGACGCTGTATTTAATAGAAATGGGTATATGCATTTAATTGAAGTAGATAACCAGAGAAAAATGATCGATAACAAAAAGAAGATTCAACAATATAAGAAGTTATTACCCAGCATAAAAGAAAGTGTGCCTAAGTTATTGTTTTTTACCACCACCGAGGATAGAAAGAAAAAACTAAGTGTGATGTTATCTGGAATAAGGAGTGAAGTTTATACGTTTCGCTTTTCTTCCATAAAATAAAAGAATGTGGTCAAGTCTCAAAATAATAAGCTTGACCACACAAATATCACGCACTCTAAACATTCACGAGAAAACAAACGAGTTTAATGCTTTTGTAGGTGATTAAATACAACGTAAGGAAACTTAAAGATATATTAATCAAATGTCGTCAATGGTAAAAGGGGTCGGTGGTTTCTTTAAGGTGTAGGGTTTAAATGCTAATAAAATGATCAAAAGGTTCATTGATGGATAAGTATACGGCAATGTTCTTTAAGGTGGCAATTATTAATTGGATTAATGCAGACATATACTTACTTTGGCCATGTGACCGCAAAAAATCACATGGCTTTTTATGATGACTCGTATCAGACATGACATCATAAAAAAGAGGTAATGCACAGTAATATTTGGCCGCCCTTTTTCTTCCATTTGAAAAGCTATTTAATAAATATAAATTTGAATGAAAAGTCCTTTATTCGGAAATGGGAGAATTGTCAAAAAAATATTGACAATAATGGAGGAAAGATGAAAAATAGTTAGCATGACGAAAGAAGCAGAAGGGGGAAAGAAATGGTTCGTTATATCCAGCAAATGATTATCGTCATCTTTCTTATATTATTTCTAGCAACTTTACCATCAATCGTTTTAGTTGACCCTGCAAATGGTACGGTTAGTTTGAATTTTGCCCAATTTCCATCAATGGTAGGAAATTTTTTTAAAGAGTTGAGCACCGGCAGCTTAGGTACATATTATGTAGGGATGGAGCAAAGGTCGATTGCTTCAGAGATTGGAGATAATTTTTTCACTTCCTTTTATATTGTTTTTGTGGGTGTATTACTTTCCATTCTATTAAGTTTATTATTCGGTATTTTCTTAAGTCGATTCTACTTAACAAAAATTTTCCGTGTCATGATGAATATCATCTCAACCATTCCGGATTTTATTTTTATTATTTTTGCTCTACTCTTCGCGGTGAATATTTATAAATGGACAGGCTTTAGAGTCGTCTCCTTTTTACCGAATGAGGGTGCATTGAATATTTGGTTCCCGATGGTTCTTGTTGCGATTGCCCCTTCTATTTATCTATTTAAATTGATTTCTGAGAGGTACTTCTTAATAGCTGGAGAAGATTATATTCGTACAGCTGTAGCAAAAGGATTGAAAGTTGATCGTATTAATTTTCAGCATGTGTATAAAAATATTGAGCCGTTTCTCACTGCTGACTTAGTGAAAGTATTATCCCTTGCCATCGGTAATTTATTTATTGTGGAATATTTGCTCAACGTCTCAGGTCTAACCAAGTTTGTTTTTCAAAGTTTTGGTGACCCTCAGCCTATTGCCATCGGGCTTTTTTGTATGCTAATCATTTCTCTACTTGTCTTTTTAGCTATTAGACTTTTACTTTATTTATTTAAACGAGGGTTTATTTATGAATAAGGTATATAATCGAAATTACGCATTGTATTTAGGGATAGTTAGTGTAACGATTGTCTTATTTTTTACGGTATTTGGTCCGAAAATAGCCCCACACTCCATCTTCATGGCTTTAGAGGTGAAGTATATTGATGGCGATGTCATTTCACCCCCATTAAAACCATTTGAATCAATGGCTTACCCTTTAGGGACTGATCGGTGGGGGTACGATTTATTGTCAATGATACTTTATGGTTTGCGATATACGGTGTGGATTGCCATTGCGGTTGCTACTATAAAAATGATAATCGGTACAGTACTAGGGATGTTTATTGGTACATGGAAAAAAACACCGTCTTTCATTATCGCTTTTGAAGGAGCTTGGAGTTATGTACCTGCATTTTTAATTTTATATTTCTGCTTGTTGCCTATTAATTTTGGTTCTATATTGGAAACACCTATTCTTATAGCGTATTTCATCGTTATTGCCTCACTTGTTGGTACTCCTAGTATCGTATCTTCTGTTAGGCAAAAAACAGCTGAAATTTATAAAAGAGATTTTGTTTTGGCATCAATGACTCTGGGTGCAAAGAGGTGGAGACTGTTATGGCGTAACGTGTTTCCCCAATTAAAAGAATCATTACTTGTGATGTTCACAATGGAAATTGTTTATGTGATTACAATCATGGGACAGTTAGCTTTATTAAATATTTTTATCGGCGGAACGATTGTTAGAAATGATCCTGTTATCTATTTATCGGTTACAAAAGAATTATCAGGTCTTGTTGGGCAAGCGAGAGAGAATTTGATGGGCAATCAATATATTTTAATGGTGCCACTTATCATTTTGTTAATAACCACGATATCTTTTAGCTTATTAACCGCGGGGTTAAAAAATAAATTCCAAGCAGATTATGCTAGAATGCCTTGGATCAAAACTGGAATTAAACCAAAAGGGAGACCCACACGAAAAAGATTAGGAGAAAAGCGAATACTAAACTTTAGTTTACATAAAGTAGGTTTTGCTATCCTTTTTTTATTATTTGTTTTAGGGGGCCTATTTGTTAATCAATATAGTGATTCGAAAATTGGTGTAACAAATGAAAATAAAGGAGACTATTCTTTAGAGCTTTCCATGGTAAGTGAAAATGAGTTTACAGTGAAAGAAGAGGTGTCAGTTAAGAACGAATCAGAAGATAAATGGAAAGAGCTCATATTTTTTGCACCGAGAAATTTAGCTCAATTAGAACTGAATGAAATCATTGTAAACCAGGAAAATCTACCATATGAAATAAAGGATGATGTTTATTACATTACGTTACCTGAAAAATGGCAAGGCGAGAGTAGATTTGATGTGCAATTCAACTATAGCATGACAGGAATAGAGGATGCTGATATTTTCCAAGACTGGTATTTTGCATTAGCACCATATAAAAACGGAAGATGGGCAGAAGCGACAAAAGATAATCCATATATTCATCATCATCATGCATTATTGTCTTCATTTAAAGTGAGTTATGACCTTCAAACAGGATATACATTTATATCTTCTGCTATTGAGAATGACAAAGAAAAGGTTTCCATTGATGATGTGAAGAATTTCTCCTTTTCTATTGTGTCTGATAATTGGGAGAAAAATGAAAGGATTACACAGAAGGATACGCAGGTTAGCTTTTTGCAACAATCTCCATCACGGAAGGAATTAACTGAAGAAGAGATTATAGCAGTTTTTGATTATTTTGAAGAGGCGATAGCACCTCTACCATTTAAGCAAGTAGATATTTTTATAAGCGATTCCTTGGAAACTGAGAGTGTGCCTGGGATGGTCATACTGAATGCAGAAGGTGCTCAGAATCCATATATATTAGCTAAAGAGGTGGCTGCTCTCTATTTTGCATCGGCTATCAGTCAGGACCCTCAAAAGGATAGCTGGATTGGATCGGGTCTATCGCATTTAGCTGCTTATCAATACAGCGTTGATCAAGGTGAGGAAAGTAAGCAACAGGCTTTGGCTTACCTACAAGAAGAATTAGGGGCATTAGAAGAGCATGTGAATGGAAGCCAAGTATCCAATACCAATATCAATGAGGTTGAACATGAAGCCATATTAAATGCACAACCTGCTTGGAAAATAATCGAATTAATCGAAGAACATTACGCTTATAGAGGGATTAGTCCCGAAGAAGTAGGTGAGAAATATTTATCTTCCTTTTACGAACAGTTTGCCAGAAGAGAAGTAGATACTGAAATTTTCCTTCAGTTTACACGAGACTACTTCAGTGTACCTTCAGGAGCTTTTAATCAGTGGTTAAATACAGAAGCAAGTAGAAAATAGATTTACTACTTGCTCTACAGTCATTATATTATTGTAAGTTGATCCTTTTACCTTTTGGTTTAGGCACTTTTACGATGAGTAAGCCATTAGTGTGAGAAGCTTGAATGGTGCTTTCATCGATAATAAAAGGTAAAGGGATCGTCCTAGTTGATTGTTGGAATGCCTGTTTTTTTTGATATATTTGCTGTAAGTCATCTTCACGCGTCTCAATATCGAGTCGGTGAATCGTAATTTTAATATAATTATTAATGGCATTCAATTCAATTTGTTCACGGTTTATGCCTGGCAGTTCCGCTTTTATAATATAATCTTCGGCGTTTTCATTTACTTCTACATGAAAAGAAGTAGCGAAAGGAAACGGATTTTTAAAAAAGTCGTCCATTGTCTGCATGAAGTTTTTTACAGGTTTATCATGAAAAAACTGATTCATGGATTTCATTAAATCTCCGAACGGCTCCTTTCTTTTTTCACTCATGTAACTCCCTCCCAAATCAATCAAACATTTCCTTTTATTCTATGCACTCGATAAAGTTTGGGTGATTTTAAAACTCAAATAGGCTAGATGGAATAATATTCTAATAAATAAATCGTAAAAAAACCTTTTTCTGCGAACGTTTATTCGCTAGAATAAAGTGATGAGGTGAAGAACGTGAAGGTGAAAAAGAATTTACAAGAACTGATTAAAGAGCTCAAGCAATCCGATAAATTTGGAGAACAAATAACGTATTGGCATACTTTGGAAGAGAAGGAAGCGCAAGTAGCGGATATGCCGATTGGACTAGATTCTCATTTAATGAGCGCCTTAGAAAAAAGAGGAATATCCCGTCTGTATACCCATCAGCGCTCAAGTTACGATGCCGTTATGGCTCATCAGTCCATTGTTGCTGTTACACCAACAGCGTCGGGAAAGACCTTATGTTACAATTTGCCGGTATTGCAGACTATCATTAATAATCCACAAGCAAGGGCTCTATATTTATTTCCTACAAAAGCACTTGCTCAGGATCAGAAAATGGAAATCAATGAATTGATTGAAGAGTCATCTCTTTCCGTTAATAGCTATACATATGATGGTGACACGCCTTCAAATATAAGACAAAAAGTGAGAAGAGCTGGCCATATTGTTATGACTAATCCGGACATGCTTCATTCAGCAATTCTTCCACATCATACGAAATGGGTATCATTATTTGAAAATCTTCGTTTTATTATTATTGATGAATTACATATTTATCGCGGTGTATTCGGTTCTCATGTAGCCAATGTTCTACGGAGATTATTAAGAATCTGTGAGTTTTATGGAAGTAAACCCGTTTTTATATGCACTTCTGCGACTATTGCCAATCCCCTTGAACTTGCAGAGGAGTTAACAGAAACAAATATGAAATTAATTGACAATAATGGTGCGCCGAGCGGCCGTAAACATTTTGTGTTTTATAATCCACCACTTGTCAATCAGCCATTAAATATAAGGAGAAGTGCGACACTCGAGGTAAGAAGGCTAGCAAGTGAAATGCTAATGAACAAAGTGCAAACGATTATTTTTGCCAAAAGCCGTGTGAGAGTGGAAGTATTACTCAAGTATTTACAAGAGCTAGTCAAGCATAAGATTGGACCGAAAGCAATCAGAGGTTATCGTGGCGGTTATCTTCCATCTGAGAGAAGATCGATTGAAAAGGGTTTGCGTCATGGAGAGATTTATGGAGTTGTTAGTACAAACGCACTCGAACTTGGCGTCGATATTGGTCAGCTGCAAGTTTGTATTATGACTGGTTACCCAGGGACAATTTCTAGTTCTTGGCAGCAAGCTGGTAGAGCTGGGCGTAGACATAGTGAATCACTCGTCATTATGGTTGCTAGCTCAAACCCATTAGATCAATATATCATTGATCATCCTGATTATTTCTTTAAACGAAATCCAGAAACAGCAAGAATCAATCCGGATAACTTAATTATTCTCATCGATCATATTAAATGTGCTGCCTATGAATTGCCTTTTAAGAAAGGAGAGTCATTTGGTCGCTTTGAAACAGAAGAAGTATTAGAATATTTATCTGAAGAACAAGTACTGCACGAAAATCAAGAGAAGTATTATTGGATGAATGATTCTTTTCCAGCTCATAATGTCAGTTTACGGTCTGCATCGCAAGAGAATGTTGTCATAATCGATCAATCAGATGTGGCGAATGTGAAGGTGATTGGTGAGATGGACCGTTTTTCGGCGATGACATTGTTACATGATGAAGCCATCTACCTCCACCAAGGTACTCAATTTCAAGTTGAGTATTTAGATTGGGAAGAGAAAAAAGCTTTTGTACGAGAAGTGGCAGTTGATTATTATACAGACGCCAATTTAGCCGTCGAATTAAAAGTGTTAGAGGAAGATAAAACAAAGCGAATTGGAAACGAACAGATTGGCTATGGTGATGTGAGTGTAACGGCCATGGCAACGATATTTAAAAAAATTAAATTTGATACGCATGATAACATCGGCTCTGGACCCATTTCTTTACCAGAAGAAGAATTGCACACAAGTGCTACGTGGGTGACCTTTTTTGCAGAAGGATTGATGTTCGGAAAAGAACGACTGGAGCAAGGTTTAATAGGAGCCGCTCATGCCCTTAAAGCAATCGTGCCATTATTCGTTATGTGTGATCAGACGGACGTTCATGTCGTTCCGCAAGTAAAAGCTATTCATAATGAAAAACCAACCTTATTTTTCTACGATAAATACCCTGGCGGTGTAGGATTAAGTGAGAAAGTCTACGATGAAATTGATCAACTAATAAGAGAAGCCATCTCAATGATTGAGAGATGTCCTTGTGAAACGGGTTGTCCTTCTTGTGTTGGAACAGATCTTTCTTCTGAGACAGCTAAAGGTGATGTGTTAAAGTTATTTCAAACATGGCTATAAGGAGTAGGTGAGAAGTGTGTCATTAAAAAATAAATTGAATCGTTTACAATCACATATGTCTCATGCTACCGAGAAAAAAGTAGAAGTAGAGCAGAAGTCCCCATCCGTTTTCCCTTTCCAAGACGTATGGCAACAACACCATGTTTCTCCTTATCATGATATAGAAGGTAGTACTTGTCTCATTAGAGAAATTCATTATCCCCTAGATTATTTACATGGAAATTACCGCTTTCAAGAATTATACAAGGTCATTGAAAAATGGAACGAAACTACCGAGTGTCACCCGTTAACAGCGAGAGGCCATCAAGCAGAGGATTTGTTCTTTTTTGATACTGAAACAACAGGGCTTGGAGGTGGAGTAGGCAATACGATTTTCTTATTAGGGTATGCGAGCGTGAGTCGAAAAGGCGTCACATTAAAGCAACATATATTACCTGACCCTGGAGGAGAAATCGCTCTATATAAAAGCTTCTTAGAATCGATTGATTATACAACCATGGTGACCTATAACGGTAAAGCGTTTGATTGGCCCCAGTTACAAACACGGCATACATTAATTCGAGAACATTTACCCAAACTACCGCCTTTTGGTCATTTTGATTTATATCATGCTTCAAGAAGGTTATGGAAACATAAACTCGAGCGGACGAAGTTATCTATTGTTGAAAGAGAAGTATTAGGAGTAAAAAGAGAGGATGATATCCCAGGTTATCTTGCGCCGATGATTTACTTTGATTATTTAGATACTAAAAACCCTGAAGGCATGCTAGGTATAATGAAACATAATGAAATCGACATCCTCTCACTGATCACATTATATATCCACTTGTCTAACCAATTACTAGGGTTAGATAAAGAGCAAACCACAAGAGAAGCCTATGAGACAGCGAGGTGGTTTAGCTCTATTGGTGAAATCAAGAAAGCGCAAGTGGGGTATGAAGAATTAGCACAAATGAATGATGAAGCTGGTATAAAAGCGAAACATCAGCTAGCTTGGCAGTTGAAAAAGAAAAAGCAATGGGCTAAAGCAGCAGAGTTATGGCTGATGGTTTCCTCTGATGGCGATGACCAAGAAAAATTTAGCGCATGTGTTGAGTTGGCAAAAATATATGAACACAGGCTGCCTGATCTCATGAGAGCGATACAATTTACAGATAAGGCGTTTAAGCAAATAGAAACGAAAGAGAAATATAAAAAGCAAAAAGAGGGTCTGTATAAACGGCGTGAAAGACTCATAAGGAAATTACAGAAAAGGATCCACCAGGATGAATAATTGTCCCGGTGGATCTTTTTTTGTTTATATACCTGAAGTATTCATTAGAATGACTCCCCAGCCATCAGGGTCTGCAAATGTGAAACCCTTCTCCTCCCAATACGGGTTCTCTGGTAAAACAGAGTGGTATCCCAAGCCATGCAACCTATTTTTTATTTCTAGGATTTCTGATAATTGAGGAATATAAAAAACTAATAGGTCTTCTTTTGTAGGCGAAGGAACAGGCTGTCCAGATTCGTGTTGGATTATCTCTAAGTGATAACTAGCATTTGGTAAACCAATCATTATACCTTGATATCCACTATGACCTTGGAAAGACCCTATCTTTTGTAACCCTAAACCGCTGCAATAAAACCGTTCTATTTCTGTTAGTTGATTTGTCGGACGTGCGACTCTTACTTGAGCAACAGCTGCGCCATTTGACCATATCTTTGTCATTGGAAAACCTCCATTTCTTTCTTCAATCCTATTATAGAAAGAGGCGAGGTTTTTTGTCGTCTGATTGTTGTCTGAAATTTTATAAGACTTTAGACTTACTTCGTTTGTGTCATTCGTATTTATATTTGTAAAAAAACACCACTAAAAAGGACAACTTTCTTAGTTGTTTTATAAGATATTTCCTTGTACAATATTCCGTGTATGAAATGAATGCTAATTGCGAGGATGATATTTAAATGTATAGAGCTATTTTATATATTTTCTTTTTTGTCGTTATTATTACTGCCGTGTTTATGACCACGATGAAGGATAGTTTTTATAGTTTACTATTTATATAATGAAATAATTTGGGTGCGATTATAGGTGAATTTCTCAGGGCAGATTTCCTAACTTCTCATAGAATGAAAAAAAGGTTTTTTTATCGATTGAGAGGAGAGATTTTTATGCACCAATTTCCACCTAAACCAAATGAGTTGCAACCGATTGTTCATCCAACTAATCATCATGTTAACCATGTTTATGAGACCATCATTATTCCACATTTTCATCCCAGTCATACGACAACAGTGAAACATATTAATTATCAGCATGTACATTTCAATCATCCTTCTTCAGAAGTACCGGCTTTACATGGGCAAGTATCGTATCGCCCTTTGCCAGTTCATCCTTTCAACAGAAGGTTTAGGAGATATTGAACATGAATCATTAAAGGGCTCATCATATTGTATGGGTCCTTTTTACTATTCGTTAATGCAATTGAAATAAGCGCGTGAAAAGAATATACAATATGTATTTGAAGGCCATATCATGATTTGGATTTCGGTTAGTTATCCAAACTTTCGAACAATGAGCAAAATAAGGAAAGAAAGCTGAGAAACTTCCTCGTAAATAGACGATTAATCAAAGAATAAAGATAAAGCTGGTTTTACAAAGTTCACTTATTAGAAAAGATTGGTTCGAAATGTAAGCAAGAGAAGCTCTATCATTTCTAGGCATCATCACCTTAAAATGAAAGATACCTTGTCTTCCCTTTATAATCTTTCGATTTAAATAAGGGAATATGTTAAAATTAGGCTAATATGAAGTTGAAATAGACGCAAGGAGAAGTTAAAATTGGTAAAAGTAACCACTGTATCAGGTTATAAGCCTTTCGAATTAGGAATTTTTAAAAAAGATGAACAAGCAGTGACGTATATCAAAAGAGCAATAAAAAAACAATTGCTTTCATTACTTGATGAAGGATTAGAGTGGGTGCTCATTAGTGGGCAGCTTGGAACGGAGCTATGGGCTGCAGAGGTCGTGTACGAGTTGCAGGAGGAAGGATTTGAACACTTACAGTTAGGTGTGATTACGCCTTTTTTAAATGTAGAGGGGAATTGGAAAGAAGATAATAAGGAATGGTATGAATCAATTGTAGCAAGTGCTGATTATGTTGATGCAGTTTCGCGTAAGCCTTATGAAAATCCTAATCAATTTAAAATGAAGAACATTTTTCATCTATCGAAGAGTGATTGTCTTATCCTTTTTTATGATACGGAAAAAGAAGGGTCTCCCAAATATTTATTTGAAGAGGCACTTAATTATCAAAATAAAGAAAATTACTCCATACATCAAATCTCGTTTTATGATATACAATTAATAGTAGAAGAAGATCAAATGACCCAAGATGGATTTTAACGCGTGAAACCGATAAATTAAATTGACAAAAGTGTTGTTATTTGAAAAAATAAAGAATACTATTGGCGATACTAGAGGTGAGTATAATGCTATCTGATAAAGTAAAATTAACGAGTAAGGATATATTAGAAAAAGAATTTAAAACCGCCATGAGAGGCTACAAACCTGAAGATGTAGATAAGTTTTTAGATTTAATTATTAAAGATTATGAAACCTTCCATGCTGAAATTGAAGAATTACAACATGAAAACTTGAAATTAAGAAAAGAACTTGAGGAGTCTAATAATAAAAGACCTCAAGCAGCTTCTCAACCAGCTGGTACAACAAATTTTGATATCCTTAAAAGGTTATCAAATTTAGAGAAGCATGTATTTGGGAGTAAATTGTACGATTAATTAAACATTAGTGACTTTCAAAAAAGCCCTTGCTATTCATAAGAATATTACATATAATATTCGTTGTATCATTAATAACGTTCGGGTAATCGCTGCAATTTTTTAAATTGTAGAGG
This sequence comes from Cytobacillus kochii, assembly GCF_020171845.1. Classification (GTDB taxonomy): domain Bacteria; phylum Bacillota; class Bacilli; order Bacillales; family Cytobacillaceae; genus Cytobacillus; species Cytobacillus kochii. Next base: position 142,394 of record NZ_JAIVAM010000008.1, read on the forward strand.
AAAGTCCATGCTCACACAGGCTGAGATGCCAGTAGTGTTCGTGCCTGGCGAAGACATAAGCTAGGGCAACTTTAACAGTTGACGGCAGGGAAAATACCTAAGTCTTTTTAAAGATAGGGTATGAATACCTATAAAAGTGCCACAGTGACGAAGTCTTTTCAGAAATGAGAAGAGTGGAACGAGGTAAACCCCGCGAGTGAGAAACCCAAATTATGGTAGGGGCACTTTCCTAAAGGAAATGAACTGATAGGAAGGACAGGCGTATTCGTCTGTAGATAGATGATTACCACTATGTACGAGGCAATACATTGCCGTTTGTAGTACGTAGAACAAAACATGGCTTACAGAACGGAATTAATGTAAAAAAAAAGAAATTATAGGCTCTCCTATTATAAGGAGAGCTTTTCTTTCAATTAAAGAATAGAAATCAGTTAATTAGGTGTACTTTAATAAACGAAATTATACGCTTAGACTTAATAAACTTTGTGTAAACTTGCTGTTAAGCGAGATCGAATAAGAGATAAAAGGATGAACGTTGTGTCTAAATTTCAATTGATTGCCACCTCTGCAATGGGGCTAGAGGCACTTGTAGCCAAGGAAGTTCGTGCGCTTGGCTATGAATGTCAAGTTGATAATGGAAAAATCACTTTTGAAGGTGATGCGCATGCGATTGCACGAAGCAATATGTGGTTAAGAACTGCTGATCGTATCAAAATCAAAGTGGGAGAATTTAAAGCAAAAACTTTTGATGAATTATTTGAGAAAACAAAGGCTTTACCATGGGAAGCATTTCTTCCGGAAAATGCAGAGTTTCCTGTTTCGGGTAAATCGGTTAAGTCCAAACTATTCAGTGTTCCTGATTGTCAAGGGATTGTAAAAAAAGCGATTGTCGAACGATTGAGGCATCATTATAAAACAGATGGTTGGTTAGATGAGAATGGCCCGTTGTTCAAGATTGAAGTGGCTCTTCTTAAGGATGTAGCAACAATAACAATCGATACGAGTGGAAGTGGATTGCATAAAAGAGGTTATCGAACCGGACAAGGTGAAGCACCACTTAAGGAAACTTTAGCAGCGTCACTGATCATGCTTACTAATTGGCATCCAGACAAACCATTTGTAGATCCTTTCTGCGGGTCGGGAACGATTCCTATTGAAGCTGCTTTAATAGGGCAGAATATCGCTCCTGGTTTTAACAGAGAATTTGTTTCAGAAGGTTGGGGCATTATCCCTACTAAAGTTTGGGATGAGGTAAGAATGGAAGCGGAAGATCTTGCTAATTATGATCAACCACTAGACATTACTGGAACGGATATTGATCATCGTATGGTGAAAATTGCTGAAGAGAATGCTTTTGAAGCGGGACTTGGCGATCTTGTGCAATTTAAACAGATGCAAGTCCGTGATTTTACAACGACAAAGGACTACGGTGTCATTGTAGGAAATCCGCCATATGGTGAGCGGTTAGGTGATAAACCAGCAGTCCAAAGAATGTATAAAGAAATGGGTGAAGCTTTGTCTTTACTTGATACATGGTCTATTTATATCCTCACTTCTGATGAAGAATTTGAACAAGTGTTTGGAAAACCTGCAACAAAGAAAAGAAAACTTTTTAATGGGTTTATTAAAACAGACTACTATCAATATTGGGGCAAGCGACCTCCACGCAATAATTAATGGACTCTCCATGAGATTTATGATTGTATTTCTCTTTTTAAAGCAGGTATATGATGCCATAAAAGTGAATAGAATACATATATCGAATGGTTCATGGAGGTCATGATAATGAAAGATACGCAAATTGATTTTCACAAAATAATGCAAGCAATTGATGGATCTATACAAGCGATATCAACAGATCAAATGAAAGATAGTGATGCACTAAAAAAATTGCAATCCGCCCAACAAGAAATTAGGCATGCATTATCGTATTCATTATCAAAAATAAATTAAAGAGATAGTAATCGCTTATCGAAACCTTGTATGATTGAGGGGTTTCGACTTTTTTTTGCTACAATAGGGTTCATAAAAGAAGAAAACGGGGGAACGTCATGCAACAGAGTCAGATGCCGTTTACGGTTGAAAAAACAGAATCATTCTACGAGAAACTAGGGGATTGGATTGGTGATGTATTCTATGATCTACTTCCAGAGAGTGGATTTGATATACGCGATGAACAAATTTATATGGCCTTCCAATTAGAAAATGCGATGAAAGATCGAAAGGTCGTATTTGCTGAAGCAGGAGTGGGAACAGGAAAAACCATAGTCTATTTATTATATGCCCTTTGTTACGCGCGGTACCGCCACCAGCCTGCGATTATTGCTTGTGCTGATGAAACGTTAATTGAACAGTTAGTAAAGCCAGAAGGAGATATTGCCAAGTTAGAGAAAGCTTTAAATTTAAATATCGATGTTCGTTTAGCTAAATCAAGAGAGCAATATTTATGTTTGAATAAGCTGGATAAACAGCTAGCATCGATTGATAGTGATGATATCTTTATGGATGTACACGAAAGCCTCCCATCCTTTGTTGAGGAAAATGTCTCCATGAAAAAGTTTACACCTTATGGTGATCGCAAAAGCTATCCGGAGCTGACTGATGAACAATGGGAGCAGATTGGTTGGGACTCTTTGCAAGATTGTTTCACTTGTGAAAAACGTCACCGTTGTGGGCAAACATTGCATCGAGACCATTATCGCCAATCAACAGACATCATTATTTGCTCTCATGATTTTTATATGGAACATATTTGGACAAAGGAATCAAGAAAGCGAGAAGGACAGCTACCACTATTGCCAGAAGCTTCAAGTGTTGTCTTTGATGAAGGACATTTGTTAGAATATGCTGCTCAAAAAGCTTTAACTTATCGACTAACTGAACAAATTTTAGAGTCTTTGTTAACGAGATTAATGGCAAACGATGTACGTGAAAAAACATTGCATACAATTGAAGATACAATTTACCAAAGTGAAATGTTCTTTCGCATACTATCACAAACGACTGAGAAAATTGCAGGCTCTGAAAAACAAATGATTAAACGAGAGAAAGCTTTAATAGACGAGGCGAAAAAACTATTTGCCCATATTAGTCAACTAGAAGAAGAACTCGTGTTTGAGAGTGAAATGTATGTCATTAATGAATACGAACTAAAGGTTGTGGAAGAGTATCTTGAGCAGATTTCCTATTCTTTATCACTATTTATTAAAGACCAAAGTGGTATCGCCTGGTTTGAAGAAGAAAAAGAAGAAAGAACTTTAATCATTATGCCGAGATTGGTAGAAGAAATTATGAGAGAAGAAGTATTCTCTCAGGACATTCCTTTTATCTTTTCATCAGCGACTTTATCTGAAGAACAATCGTTTAACTATATTGCCAAAAGCTTAGGGGTCGATGATTTTCTTTCCTTCACAGTAGAATCACCATTTGATTACGAAAATAATATGACTGCCTTGGCACCATTCTTTGAGACAGGTGACCATCAGCAAAAAATGGATTATATGATTGCGCAATTAAATAAGATGCAAGGCGGTAGTTTACTTCTTTTTTCAAAAAAAGAGGAGTTATCGCTGTTTAAAGAATATGCAGAAGGAAAACTTACCTACCCGATTTATTTTGAAGGAGAAGCAGAAATTAGTACGCTCGTTTCAAAATTCCAAAATGAAGAGCAGTCCATTCTTGCGTCAGTGCATTTATGGGAAGGTTTGGATATTCCTGGTGTATCGCTTGAAAATGTCTTTATCTATTCATTGCCTTTTCCACCTAATGACCCAGTGTTCCAATCAAAAAGAGAACAAACAAGCAAGGCTTTTGAAGAGGTGGACATGCCTTATATGTTGTTGCGCATGAGACAAGGCATAGGCCGCCTGATTCGTACGAATGATGATCATGGTAATGTGCATATTTTATTTGACGAAAATCATTCGGAAGAGGTTAAGGAAAAAGTATTGAATATACTGCCTGTGATGGTTAATAATGGTTAAAATGAAAGAGAGACTTCAATTTAGGTCTCTCTTTTATTATGGGCTAAATAAATACTTTGATTGTTATTTTTAATTATGTAGTAACTAATAAAGATAAATAAAACATCAGCTTTTATAGAATAGATTATGCTAAAATAAACCTAGTAATAAGAAGGGGGAATGACGATGGATGCGATGATTACTAATGTTGAAAATGAGTTTTTAGCATTTGTTAAAAAAGTGATGGCTTATAAGGAAGCAGTTTCTCTTATGCATTGGGATTTACGAACAGGTGCCCCGCGCAAAGGTGCTGAACAAAGAGCTGAAACGATAGGTATGTTGTCTTCTGAGATCTTTGCCATGTGTACGAGCGAAGAAATGGCGGCATACATAGGGAAGTTAAGTGATGAGCAGGCAAAAAATAACCTTTCAGAGCGAACGAATAGGTTAGTTGAAGTATGTAAAAAAGAGTATGATTTGAATAAAAAAATTCCTGCTGATGAATTTAGAGAATATGTATCTATTCAATCGCACGCTGAAACAGTATGGGAAGGGGCACGAGAAAAGTCAGATTTCTCAATGTTTTTGCCGTATTTAGAAAAACTCGTCGATTATAATAAACGTTTTATCAATTATTGGGGTTACAAAGAACATAAGTATAATACATTATTAGATCACCATGAACCAGGGATGACGGTGAAAACATTAGACGAAGTGTTCGGTCAGTTACGACAATCGATTGTGCCACTTGTAAAAGAAGTTGCTCAATCACAAAGTAAACCAGAAACAGATTTCCTATATGCAACTTTCCCTAAGGAAAAACAAAAGGAATTTACAATCCAAATTCTTAATCAAATGGGCTATGACTTTGAGGCGGGGAGATTAGATGATACCGTCCATCCATTTGCAACTGGTATTAATTCTGGAGATTACCGCATCACAACGAGATATGACGAAAATGATTTTCGCATGGCAGTATTCGGTACGATTCATGAAGGTGGGCACGCGATTTATGAACAAAATATCTCTAAAGAGCTAGAAAATACCCCCCTCCATCAAGGTACATCAACAGGTATACATGAATCACAATCGCTTTTTTATGAAAATTTTGTCAGTCGTCATAAAGGGTTCTGGCAACATAATTTTGCACTGCTCAATCAATATGCACCGGATCAATTTGACGGCATTACATTAGATGAATTCTATCATGCGATTAATGAATCTAAGCCATCTATGATTCGTATAGAAGCAGATGAATTAACTTATCCGCTTCATATTATGATTCGTTATGAACTAGAAAAGGCATTATTTAATGATGAAATCGAAGTGAAAGATTTGCCGCAATTATGGAATGAAAAATATGAAGAATATTTAGGGATTACGCCTAAAACTGATGCTGAGGGTGTCTTGCAGGACGTTCATTGGGCAAGCGGAAGCTTTGGATATTTCCCATCATACGCGTTAGGCTATATGTACGCAGCACAATTAAAACAAAGTATGTTGAAGAGTATACCTGAGTTTGATCAATTGTTAGAAGAGGGCAATCTTACCCCGATTAGAGAGTGGTTAACTGAGAATGTCCATCGCTACGGGCGTATGAAAGAGCCTTTAGAAATCATTCAATCGGCAACTGGAGAAGGCTTAAATGTACAGTATCTTATTGACTATTTAACAGATAAGTATCGTGCAATTTATCAACTAAACTAGATATCGCTAGAAACGGGGAGTGGAAGATGAAACGTATTCTGCCCTTTATAATGATTGCGGCTGGAGCAAGTTTATGGGGAATTATTGGCTTATTTGTGAAGGGATTAGCTTCTGCTGGTTTCACTTCAATGGAAATCGTAGCGATTCGCGCTATTTTTGCTGTTTTATTTTTATTGCTGATAGGTTTTATCCATTATCGCCAAGAGATGAAGTTACACGCTGTAGGTGATGTACGGTATTTCCTTGGTACAGGCATTTGTAGCATCGTGTTATTCAATTTTTGTTATTTCACGACTATGAGTGAGATGAGTATATCCATGGCAGTTATATTTCTTTATACAGCACCTGCATTTGTGACGATTCTATCATTTATGTTTTTAAAAGAGAAAATGACAATAAATAAAATTATCGCCGTTATTATGACAATGGCGGGTTGTATATTAATTGCAGGCTTAGCTTTAGGAGAGAGTCAAATAACCATTTTAGGTATAATTACTGGGTTAGGCTCAGGTATAGGTTATGCCCTTTATACAATATTTGGTAAATTTGCACTCAACCGCTATTCTCCGTTTGCCGTAACATTTTTTACTTTTATTATCGCAGCTGTTGTGCTTATACCAATAACAAGTTTGTGGGAGAAAAGTACACTCTTTATGCAAACTGATGTCATGCTTTTAAGTGTTGGCCTAGGGCTTATACCAACAGTACTTGCTTATATTCTTTATACAAAAGGGTTAGAGAAAACAGAAGGAAGTACAGCAGCAGTCATTTCCACAGTTGAACCTGTGGTTGCTACAATAATGGGTGTATTATTATTTAATGAAAGCCTTGTTTGGTTACAAGTAGTGGGTGCCCTGTTTATTGTCGGTTCAGTTGTTGTGGTGAACTTACCGCAAAAGAAAAGGAAGCGCTATACAAGCGATGAAATCACCCAATAATGAAGCTTATTAAGATATTTAAACATCTGAACCTATTCATTGAAGTAGGTTTAGATGTTTTTTTGTTAGAAATGATATAGTTTGCAGAAATATCAAGAGTAAAGATGATTTTAAGAGAAGGGAACATTTTTATAAAATGGTTATTTCTTTATATAAACGTAGTAACGGAAAATGAGATTTTAGAAAATTACCAATAATATACGAATGATAATTATAAGAAATTCTCTATTGTTCGTTTTTTCTATCATTATCCTATTGAATTTTTGAAGTCGCATGATATAATGATAGTAATTCAATTTAAATAACTTAATAGTTGTCATTCATATAATAGCGGAAATATGGTCCGCGAGTTTCTACCGAATAACCGTAAATTATTTGACTATGGGTGAGCAAGTGGAGGAGTAGTCTTTTATCTGCTCTTGTTTCCACACCTTTAAAACCTAAAGGTCCTTGCTGCACTCAAGTTGAAAGTGAAGCGGATGACTTTTAGGTTTTTTGTATTATAGCCAAGGGGGATAATTATGGAGCTGCTTAAAGAAAAAATCAAACAAGAAGGAAAAGTACTTTCAGATACTGTTTTGAAGGTAGATTCTTTTCTTAATCACCAAATTGATCCTGAGCTTATGTTAGAAATAGGCAAAGAATTTGCAGCTCGGTTTAAAGATGAAGGCGTGACGAAGATACTTACATTAGAATCTTCAGGAATTGCTCCAGCTGTCATGACTGGATTATATTTGAATGTACCTGTTGTCTTTGCTAGGAAGAGAAAATCTTTGACATTGGTTAATGATTTGTTAACTGCAGAGGTGTATTCATTTACAAAACAAGAAACCAATGAGATTTCAGTATCGCAAAAATTTATAAGTGAAAATGACCGTCTGTTGATCATTGATGACTTCTTAGCAAATGGGCAGGCTGCTCTAGGCTTAGCGGATATCGTGGACCAAGCGAAAGCATCTATCGCTGGTATGGGCATTGTCATTGAAAAGGGATTCCAAGATGGAGGAAAACAATTACGCAAAAAAGGTTATAAAGTTGAATCTTTAGCAATTGTTCAATCACTTGCGGATAGCAAGGTTACTTTTACACAAGTTGAAGAGATGGAGGAATCCTCAAAATGAATCAAAATCCGTTGAAATTAGCTTCCCTAGGAATACAACATGTGCTCGCCATGTACGCTGGAGCAGTTATTGTCCCATTGATTGTTGGTGGTGCCCTAGGTTTAACAGCAGAGCAATTAACCTATCTTGTATCAATTGATATTATGATGTGTGGGATTGCCACATTATTGCAAGTTTGGAAGAATAGATTTTTTGGTATCGGTTTGCCGGTTGTCCTAGGTTGTACATTTACTGCAGTAGGGCCGATGATTACAATCGGCGGAAACTATGGTATTACATCCATTTATGGTGCCATTCTTGTATCTGGATTATTTGTAATATTGGTTGCTACTTTCTTTGGTAAATTGGTTAGATTTTTCCCTCCTGTCGTAACAGGATCAGTTGTGACAATAATCGGATTAACTTTAGTTCCTGTAGCTATGAATAATATGGCTGGCGGGGAAGGTAGCCCAGATTTTGGTTCAACGGAAAATGTTATTTTAGCTTTTTCAACGCTTCTTGTTATCTTAGTTTTGTATAAGTTTACAAAAGGCTTTGTACGTGCTATTTCGATTTTAATTGGTATTATTGTTGGAACAATTATTGCTTCTATCATGGGGAAAGTGAATTTTTCAGCGGTTGGGGAGGCGTCATTCTTCCATATGCCACAGCCATTTTATTTCGGAATGCCTACCTTTGATTTGATTCCGATTCTTACAATGATTCTCGTGGCAATGGTCAGCCTTGTCGAATCTACGGGTGTATATTTCGCATTAGGTGATATTACGAATAAAAAATTAAAAGATAAAGACTTAGCAAACGGTTATCGTGCAGAAGGATTAGCGATCGTTTTTGGTGGTATTTTTAACGCATTTCCCTACACAACTTTTTCACAAAATGTAGGTTTAATTCAATTATCAGGTGTAAAGACCAAAAATGTTATTTATGTTGCTGGTGCATTTTTAGTCATCTTAGGGTTAGTACCTAAAATCGGTGCATTAACAACAGTTATTCCATCTTCTGTGCTGGGTGGAGCCATGCTTGCTATGTTTGGTATGGTTATAGCATCAGGAATTAAAATGTTAAGCAAAGTAGACTTTAACTCACAAGAAAACCTACTCATTATCGCTTGTTCTGTTGGTCTAGGTGTAGGGGTTACATTTGTTCCAACGATCTTTGCGAATCTACCAGAAAATATCCGTATTATTACTGAAAGCGGAATTGTGGTTGGGAGTTTAACGGCAATTATTTTAAATATCGTTTTTAATATGCTTGGAAAAAAGAGTGGAGTAAATGAAGAGGAAGTTGAGCAAGCGAAAGCTTCTTAATAGGTAATGAAAAGCAGCTGAATTCAAGTCAGCTGCTTTTCTTTGCTTTAAAAAAAGACGGTTCAAATCCGATTCATTAAAACTCGGTTTGATTGTTCATCTTTGATATAAAATGGATGATAGCAGTGGAACAAGGATTTGCTCGTACATCTAAAGGAAATTCATTCAAGATATCCGAGCAAAACTCGTTTTATTAGATATGTACTACGAATTGCTGATACATAAGAAATTATAAACGACATACCTTTGCCTTTTGTTTCATCTATAATCGGCAAAAGCCTTTTCTGTTTAGTTATTAATGTATTTTTCGAACACTGAACCGAAGTCTTTTTCATGTAGTTGATTTTTACTTGAGTCAAGCCAATTAAATGAAAATTCTGTGAGGGCTTGGAATTGTTTTGCTAGATCTTGTTCACCGATTCTCGAATTATGTAGAACTTGCACAGCTTTATCAAGGCTATCATTGGCCATTTTTAACATAATTTTGTTTTCATACACTTTTTCAGCAATATATAATAATGCCTTATATAAATCTTTCAATTCATCTACTTGTTTTTTATCAACATCAATACTGAATGGGACACTACCAAGATTAAATTTAATCTCTACATCTAAATCAATCTTACCAGCTGTTTCTAACTTTACGTCACTGACGTCAAATTGGAAGTAAGGATAACGCTTCATGACTCTTTTTGAAGAGATTGCGTTTTGCCCGTCAATATGAATTAAACCTAAGTTAGTAAAGCAATATTCATCACTTTTCGTCATGATAAGAAAATAGATTTTTTCATTATCTTCATGACGTACAAAATCATCTGATTGTGTTTTATCAAAATCCTCTGGTTTTATAATTTTTCCGATATCTGATAAGCCTAATGCATCTGAAGCAATTTTTTTAAACATTCTAATACGCCCCTCTGTTATATAATTAGTCGATTGTTTCCAACTTTCATTATAAGGGATATTGCATTATATTTGCATGACAGATTTGTAAAATTTTAAATAAGTATGAAATCAATTAAGGTAGAAAGAGAGAATGAAAGAAACTGTGAATGCTTAATAGCGATTTACTTAATCAACTTAATTAATAATTCGAGTTCGTTCCAGTTGCACCAATCGGGTTTGAATCTAATAATCTGTCCCCAATAATTAAGTTTATATCAATCCTACTATAAATTCCTTTGATCTCTTTATCTATATCAATTGTAAGTAGGGTGAAATGTAGCAGTTAAATATATCCCCAGTAAACAGCGACTACCCAAAATGAATAGTCGCTGTTTAATTACTGAGATTCTACTTCTTTTTGCTTCCAGTAATATTCACTAAATATATCGGCAAAGGCATCTGTACTATTATCAAGTTCTTCACGGTTATTGTCGACACCGCCGACTTCTAGGAGAATGGCGCGATCAGATAAGTCTTGGTTGTAGACACCATTGCCTACTGAGTAATCTTTCTTTAAGACTCCTCTACTTAGACCAGGGTATTTTTCCTCTACTGCTTTATTAAGATCTTCTGCCAGTTTTAAATTCTTTTCGTAATTCTTACTCTCTGCACCGACCACAAAGAAGAGTCGAGCATAACTTTTACCATTAATGTCAATAGTAGTGACATCTTTTCTCTGTGAATCTCGATGAATATCAATAATGTAAGATAAGTTTTTATTACTAGCCATTGCCTCAGAAACGAAATCTCTTGCCCTTGTATAAGCATCATTATGCTGTAATCCTTGACTATGCAATGCTTCTGTCATATTTGTTCTGTTATGTTCAACGCCGATACCCTCAGCATGTAAATCTTTTTGTAGTTTAGAACCAACTGAGATCACATTATACTTTTCATCATTACTTACAGCGTCGTCTGCTGTCTGTGCTTCTTTTATAAATGGAAGGTAAGATTCATAACTATGTGAATGATAAATATACACATTTTTTTCTTTAGGTGATGTTGTTCCATCCTGCCCGTCATCGTTATTATCATCATCGTTTCCGATAGTCTCTTTGTCTTTTATTAATTTATCCATTGGTACGTTTGTTGACTCAATTGGTAAAGTTGTATAATCTGTTCCTTTTCCAGCGATGTGAATTTTGCCATCGAAAAAGGAGAATAAAGGGAGTTCTCTACCAAGGAATGTCCGTGGATCCTCAGGCGTAATACTTGTTGCAAACTTAAAAGCAAGGTCAGAGATAGCCACTTCTTCAATCGCATCCTCACTAATAAAACTTTGGTTAGCACTTTTTAATAAGTGTAGATAAATGGAATGCGATTGAGGTCCATTGATGACAGAACTAGCAATATCAGAAGACATCTTTATTGTGACGAGTGCGACGGTACTTGCTAAAAAGATGCAAGCAATAGTAATGGAGAGAGCAGTAGTGTTAATAAATAGAAATAACTGATAGCCTTGTGATTTTTGCATATCATCCATCCTTTCTATTAAAATGCTTATGAAGAAAAAGAGAGAGATATGCTAAATTTAAGACTATCAATTTTGCCTTTTATAAAAAAATAACTATTTGTGGATATAAAAATAGTAGAGGTAATGGAAGGTTACAAAACTGCCCTTATACCCAAGTTGGAATAAAAAATGGGTGTATCTTCTAAGTCACTCAAAGTGAAAATGGAGTTGAGAGCCTCGCAAATTGGATTTGGACGTCAATAATGAGAATCAATTGGTGCGACTTAAAATGAACGTGAGCGTAAAATGAGTAGCGTAAATCAATTTAAGCTACTAAAAAGAGGGAACGAGACAAGATGAGTAGGGCAAAATAAAGATACGCTACTTAAAAGAGGAGAAGCGACAAGATGAGTAGAGCAAAATCAATATGTGCTACTAAAAAGAGGAGAAGCGACAAGATAAGTAGGGTAAAATCAAAATGCGCTACTAAAAAGAGGAGAAGCGACAAGATAAGTAGGGTAAAACCAAAATGCGCGACTAAAAAGAGAAGAATCAACAAGATGAGTAGGGTAAAATCAAAATGCGCGACTAAAAAGAGGAGAAGCGACAAGATAAGTAGGGCAAAATCAAAAAGCGCGACTAAAAAGAGGAGAAGCGACAAGATAAGTAGGGTAAAACCAAAATGCGCGACTAAAAAGAGAAGAATCAACAAGATGAGTAGGGCAAAATCAAAAAGCGCGACTAAAAAGAGAAGAATCAACAAGATGAGTAGGGTAAAATCAAAATGCGCTACTAAAAAGAGAAGAATCAACAAGATAAGTAGGGCAACCCCAAAATGCGCTACTAAAAAGAGAAGAAGCGACAAGATGAGTAGGGTAAATCAAAATGCGCTACTAAAAAGAGAAGAATCAACAAGATGAGTAGGGCAAAATCAAAATGCGCTACTAAAAAGAGAAGAAGAGACAAGATGAGTAGGGTAAAATCAAAAAGCGCGACTAAAAAGAGAAGAATCAACAAGATAAGTAGGGCAACCCCAAAATGCGCTACTAAAAAGAGGAGAAGCGACAAGATAAGTAGGGCAAAATCAAAAAGCGCGACTAAAAAGAGAAGAATCAACAAGATGAGTAGGGCAAAATCAAAAAGCGCGACTAAAAAGAGAAGAATCAACAAGATAAGTAGGGCAAAATCAAAAAGCGCGACTAAAAAGAGAAGAATCAACAAGATAAGTAGGGCAACCCCAAAAAGCGCGACTAAAAAGAGGAGAAGCGACAAGATAAGTAGGGTAAAATCAATATGCACGACTAAAAAGAGGAGAACCAACAAGATGAGTAGGGCAAAATCAAAAAGCGCGACTAAAAAGAGGAGAATCAACAAGATGAGTAGTGCGAAATTACCCCCCGCTACTAAAAAGAGAAGAATCAACAAGATAAGTAGGGCAACCCAATTCCCGCTATAAAAGAGAAGAACCAACAAGATAAATAGCGCAAACCCCGTTTAGTATAAAACCTCCTTTTAGAAGGTCACCATTGCTGTGACGGACCTTGACAAACATTTGAAGGGGATTGATTCCATATGAGAGAATCAGGCTTGAAAGCTTGATAAGGTTAGCCTTTTTTACGGGCTTGTTGAGGTTGCGTGGGGGATAACTAACGGTCGTATTTGATTAATGTTAGATCATCAACGCTGTACGAGGTAGATAATCTTAGCAGCATTTAGGAAAAAAACAGCAATGAAGATCGAGCACAAAATAGTCACTCATCTATGAGATTAAGTCATGGTATAAGAATAGCTTTAGGAAGTGAACGATTAACTAGAAAAGAAAGGAGGATGATGAAGTCCTCTATCTCGATAAGTTAGGTTTTATATATAGCCAGAGGAAGGGGGGAGAGTCTTTTTTGTATAATTTTTATATTGCTCAGGGTAAATGATAATGAAAAACCTCCCACAATAATCGAGTGGGAGGTTTACTGCATTATTTCTCTTCTTTTAATTCTTTACCCATGCCTTTAAGGAAATGAATACCGAATCCGATCGCGCGATTAATATCAGGGTCATTTAAAACTTTGGCCAATTGCATAATACCAATTTTCTTTTCTTCATGTAAAAAGTTTTTTCCTTCGTCCATGCCCGATACTGCACTTTTAATGAGTTTTGTTGTTTGTTCAGGGTCAGCTTGCATAAGTGCACCAGTTGCACCCATTAATGTGTTAATTAAGTTGGTTACAGGTTCTTTTGTTACTTGACCAAGTGCTACTTTAGCAATTTGTTCTTTCCCTTTTAACATGGAATTGGCTGCATCAAGCATACCTGCTTGTTGTAATTCGCCAATAAGAGCCATGATGCTTTGTACTGCTTGATCATTTTCAGTGAGTAATGATTTTAATTCGTTAAGCTTTTGCTCTTGTTCAAGGGCTTCATTTCTCTCACGATGAATCTCAGTAATAGGCGCTGCCATAATGAATCACCTCTCCAATCTTTATTGATCTGTTAAATGAACATAGCCTTCGCGATTCCATTTACGTTGAACTTCCACGCCGTTTTGTGGATTGCGTTTTTTATTACGCGGGTTCGTTTTTGGTAATGGTTTGTCCCCGGCTTTGTTATTTAAAATTTCCATACGAACTTTCGTTTGTTTATAAGCCGGTGTACGCGTTCGTTTATCATATAAAGGACCAGTTAAGAAATTGATAGCAGAATCCTTATCAACTGAATTCATTGGTAAGTACAGTTCGTTTTTCTTCACTCGGTCTGTAATTAGAACATTCAATTTAACTGCACCAAATGGAGAGACGAGTCTTACTGTCGAGCCATCCGAAAGTTTTCTTTCTTGTGCTAGTTCTTCTGATACTTCCACAAACACATCTGGTACTTTTGCATTCAGGCCTCTTGACTTATTGGTCATATTTCCTTCATGGAAGTGTTCAAGCATACGCCCATTATTAATATGGAGGTCATATTCTTCAGGGAAATATGCAGGTTCTGCCCAATCAGATAAGGCGAAACGCGCTTTTTTGTCTGGGAAGTTAAAACCATCTTCATATAACAATGGTGTGCTTGCTCCATCAAGACTTCCCCATAAGAAGCTACCCCAACCTTCTAGTACATCATAGCTTGCTTGAGAGAATAGTGGTGCAAGACTCGCCATTTCAGCAAAGATTTCACTAGGGTGTGTATATGTCCAATTTGCCCCTAGGCGATTAGCTACTTCTTGTATAATCCACCAGTCAGGTTTAGAGTCTCCTAATGTTGGTAACGCTTGGTACAATCTTTGTACACGACGTTCAGTATTTGTAAATGTACCTGTTTTTTCGAGCGATGGTGCGGCAGGTAAAATAACGTCAGCGTATTGAGCTGTTCGAGAGAAGAATATATCTTGAACAACAAAGAAGTCAAGACTAGAAAGTACTTTATCTACATGGTTCGCGTCAGAATCAACAAGTGCCATGTCTTCACCAACAAGGTACATTGCTTTCATTTCATCTTTTTCAATCGCTTGTAACATTTGAATATTATCTAAACCTGGTGTACCTGAGATCTCAACTCCGTAAGCTTTCTCAAACTTCGCACGAGCGATATCATCGGTAATATGTTGATAGCCTGGTAACCAAGTAGGTAAGGTACCCATATCACATGCACCTTGTACATTGTTATGTCCACGCAATGGATAAGCTCCAGCACCTGGGCGACGATAGTTACCTGTTGCTAATAACAGGTTAGAAATAGCAGCTGAAGTATCAGAACCACCAGTATTTTGCGTGACGCCCATACCCCAAAGGATACAAGTACCGTCAGCATCACGAATCATTTCGGCCATTTCGATGATTTGTGATTGTGATAAGCCAGTCGTTTCTTCAGCATATGCTAACGTATATTTCTCTAAAACTTCATTAAAATCATCGAAGTAATTGACATTTTCCTTAATAAATTCAGCATCATGCCAACCTTGATCAATCATGTATTTGGTTACAGCCATCAACCAAACTTGGTCTGTTCCTTGTTTCGGACTGATAAATAAATCAGAACGTTCAGCCATCTCATTTTTACGCAAGTCTGCAACAATTAGCTTTTGACCGTGGTATTTATGCGCTCTTTTCACACGTGTAGCGAGAACAGGGTGACCTTCTGCTGGGTTTGCACCAACAATAATGACAAGACCTGCATCAGCAATATCTTTAATGGTTCCAGCGTCACCGCCCATACCTACCGTTCTAAATAAGCCATCAGTGGCTGGTGATTGGCAATAACGAGAGCAGTTATCGATATTATTCGTTTCAAATACTTGTCTAGCTAATTTTTGTAATGAATAGCTATCTTCATTTGTAATTTTTGAAGAAGAAATAAAGCCAATTGAATCTTTGCCGAATTCTTCTTTAATACTACCTAGTTTACTAGCTACTAGGTCTAATGCCTCGTTCCAACTAGCTTCTACAAAGCGACCTTCTTTTCTAATCAATGGTTTTGTAATTCTTTCTTCAGAATTAACAAAATCCCAACCGAATTTACCTTTGACACAAGTGGAAATCGCATTTACTGGTGCATCGTGGCTTGGTTGCACTTTCAAAATTTCACGGTCTTTTGTCCAAACTTCAAACGAACAACCTACACCACAGAAAGTACAAACGGTTTTCGTTTTTTCGATTCTTTCTTCACGCATCGCAGCTTCAACTTCTGATACAGCAAAAATCGTGCCATAGTTCGGTTCTACTTCTTTTACAAGGTCAATCATTGGTGTCATAATCTCATCATCAATCTTTGTCATGAAACCTGCATTACCGAGCATTGATTTTTCCATTAAGGCATTACATGGACAAACCGTTACACATTGTCCGCATGAAACACATGACGATTCATCAATGGATACACCTTGGTCCCAAATAACTCTTGGTCTTTCTCTTTCCCAATCAATTGAAAGTGTTTCATTTACTTGTAGACTTTGACAAATCTCAACACATTGGCCACAGGCAATACATTGATTTGGATCATAACGATAGAAAGGATGCGACATATCGACAGCCGATTTATCTTCTTTAGGCGTATAAGGATACTTTTGATGCTCAATCTCTAATAATTCAGCTGTATTATGGACTTTACAGTTGCCGTTATTATTATCACAAACTGTACAATACAGTAAATGGTTTTCTAAAATACGGTCCATCGCTTCTGTTTGTGCCTCTTTGGCACGGTTTGAACTTAAGCTAACGCTCATACCACTTTCTGCTACAGTCGAACATGAGCGCATAAGTTGACCATTTACTTCTACAATACATGTGTCACATGTTTGTATTGGGTCTACCTCTGGTAAATAACAAATCTGTGGATGTTCAATTTGATTTTGATTAATGATTTGGAGAATGGTTTGCCCCTCATGCCCCTCATAATCCACACCATTAATTGTAATGTTTACATTGGAAGTCAATTTTGTTTCCCCCTTACACTTGATCAAACAATGGTTTAAAGAGAATAAAGTGAGTGTTTCTGCTTAAACCAATAAAAAAACCACCATGTACTATACCGCTTACAAAAAGCGAGCATAATCCATGGTGGAATAGTTAAATAACAACGCTTGCTATTATACCAATCCATACCATTTTTAGTATGTAGAAAGTACCATTGATAGAGAGACAACATGAAAATATTACCCCTCCAACAATTCCACTAGTTATTATAGCGCTAAAAATTAAATTTAACAATAATGAATTTAATCTTATAACGATTACAGTTCAATAGGGTAATTTTGGTATTTTGAAACATTGAAGCAATCATCGTGCAATTTTTTTCCTATTCGCAGCCCCTTTCATTTTTTTTTTGCTTGTACTATGATTATACAATTGAGACAGAATCTTATATAAAGGGGTAAAGAAGATGTCAAAAATGGTGCATGAGTTTAATGATATCATTCGTAAATTAAGAAAAGACTTATTTGGTAAGGGACCGGAGAAAATCCACACAGTGTTTGTAGAGAATATGGCCGTTTCGACTTTATACGGTAATCTCACACCGACAGAACAATTTATTTCTCGTACAGAAGATGGCAAAGAAATGGTGCATTCAGCAAGAACAAAAATGATTCAAGATGTATATGCTGAAGGTACGCCAGAAGGAATGGAAGAACTGGTCGGCGCGACGCTGTTACATTTGTTTTCTGATATTAAAGTGGAAGAAAATATGGCGATATCTGTATTTGTATTCGATAAAAATATCATAGATTCATAGAAAGAGGAGAAAAGATGAAGCAAGTGGAAACGAGTCGTAAAATCATACGAGTGACT
Source organism: Cytobacillus kochii (assembly GCF_020171845.1). GTDB lineage: Bacteria > Bacillota > Bacilli > Bacillales > Cytobacillaceae > Cytobacillus > Cytobacillus kochii. Next base: position 160,096 of record NZ_JAIVAM010000008.1, read on the forward strand.
GGAAATAAAGTTGAAAAAATAGAAGATACCATTGTTACCGAATATGCTGTAACGGTTAAGCTGAATGGAGAAGAGCTAGTCACAATGGTATGTACACCAGAATATATTGAGGACATGGTTATAGGTTATCTTGCATCAGAAGGTATCATAAGATCTTACAAGCATATTAAAGATATATGGGTACAAGAAAAGGAAGGGTTCGTTCATGTTACAACTGATCGTACAAATCCTTATATACAAAACTTCCAAAATAAAAGATATATTACTTCTTGTTGTGGTATGAGTAGACAAGGCTTTGTTTTTGTTAACGATGCATTAACAGCTAAAAAAATGGAAGATGTTAACATTCAATTAACTGTCAATGAATGTAATCAGTTAATGGAACAATTACAAGCTTCTGCGACTACATTTAAACAAACAGGTGGTGTACATAGCGCTGCGCTTTGTGACAAAAATGGGATATTATTAAGCAGAATGGATATTGGTAGGCATAATGCGCTTGATAAGATATATGGTTATAGTTTACGAGAGGGTATCAGCATGAAAGGGAAGATCATTGTTTTCACAGGAAGAATCTCTTCGGAAATACTTTTAAAAGTAGCAAAGATTGGTTGTGAAATGATTCTTTCAAAATCTGCACCAACAGAGTTTGCTTTGCGCTCAGCAGAGGAATTAGGAATTACGACTGTTGGATTTATTCGTAATGGCAACATGAATATATATACTTATCCTGAACGAATCCTCTTATAAAAAAATACTTCGCTACACGAAAAAAATAAAAAATAGTCTAGTAAAAGTTTTTGTTTTTTGGTAGCATATAGTTTGCAATGGGTAAATGGAAGTAAGGCAAGTACTGTTTTATCTCTTTTTACAACAAACAATATAAATATGATGACTGATACTTCTGTAGGTGATTGCAGAAGGGTTAGGCAGCATTCTTTGAAATCCTTTACAAAAGTAGGGGGTGTCTGAGTGCTGCCTTTTTTATTTAGGGGGTAGTTAGAATGGGATTTAGTAAACCGCAAGAAATTATGGAACAGACGATTGCAACAGGTGTTGCAAAAACGAAAACACCACTTTTGTCGCTGTTGGTTTTAGGCTTTTTAGGTGGGGCATTTATTGCACTAGGATTTTTATTAGACATTCGTGTTATTGGGAATTTACCGGCAGAGTGGGGAAGTTTCGGATCGTTTTTAGGTGCAGCAGTTTTCCCTTTAGGCCTTGTATTAGTAGTATTGGCTGGGGCTGAATTGATTACAGGTAACATGATGTCAGTTGCGAGTGCTTTGTTCTCAAAGAGAATTAGTCTTGGGCAATTATTAAATAATTGGTTTTGGGTGTTATTATCCAATTTTGTAGGGGCACTGTTTGTTGCTTATTTCTTTGGACATGTCGTTGGATTAACAGAGACAGGTCCATATCTAGATAAAACAGTAGCGATTGCTGGTGCAAAAATTGATGATACATTCTTACAAACATTTGTTTCAGCGATTGGTTGTAACTGGCTCGTATGCCTAGCTGTTTGGTTAGCTTATGGTGCTCATGATTTTGCAGGTAAAATTTTGGCTATTTGGTTCCCGGTTATGGCATTTGTTGCGATTGGATTCCAGCACGTTGTTGCCAACATGTTCGTTATTCCAGCTGCGATTTTTGCAGGTTCGTTTACTTGGATAGATTTCATTGGTAATATCATACCTGCCTTTTTAGGTAATGTAGTTGGAGGGGCTGTTTTTGTTGGCCTAGCTTACTTTGTCTCCTATAAACCAAAAAATGAAACAAATGCTCAGTTGAAAAAAGCTTCATAATAGAAACACAATCATCATAGCTTACATACAATAATCTATTAGAGATATTGGATGTGAGCAAATGCAGCAATATTATTGTGATTATTGTAAAACGCTATATAAAGAACAAGGGGTTTGCCGTGTTTGTGGTCAAATCATTGATAAAACGATTATCATTGATGTGCATAAGCAAGGCAATAAATAAGCAAATATAATTGGTAAAGTTTGCGTAATGCCAAGAGAGCTACTTTAAGATATGATAAAAGGGCACAGCAACTCCTTCAAAACACATCTTTCTGAGCCGAATGAGATAACTCATTCGGCTTTTTTTAATGCAAAAAATGAACGAGAAAGATTAAAAACCAATCAATGCATAAATATCCTTATTAAGGAAAAAATACCCGTACATAGATAGAAAGGGAGTTCCTTATGCCAGCTATTTTATCCATCTCAGAAGTACCCCCACCAAATGAAATTACTCAAAATGAAGTGGTAGCATTTGCACGCCACTTATTTGGGCAATCGTTCAAAGATATCGATCGTTTACTAAAAGTATTTCAAAATGGACAAATTGAAAAACGTCATTTTGCCAAAGAACTAGATTGGTTTAAAGAGGACCATAGCTTTGCTGATAAAAATGATGCCTTCATTGAAACGGGAGTTAAACTTGGGTGTGAGGCGATTGAAAAATGTTTAACAACGAGGGAGTTTCTAAATCAACCTATTAAGTATCAAGAGATAGATGCGATTTTTACGATTACTAGCTCAGGTTTAGCTACACCATCGCTTGAGGCAAGAATAATGAATCTATTACCCTTTTCTGAGCAAACAAAAAGGATCCCAATATGGGGTTTAGGCTGTGCAGGTGGTGCATCGGGTTTATCGAGGGCTTATGAATATTGCTTAGCTTATCCAAAAGCAAAGGTTTTAGTATTAACAATTGAATTATGCAGTTTAACTTTTCAAAGAAATGATCGCTCTAAGAGTAATCTTGTTGGTACTTCTTTATTTGCTGATGGTGTTGCCTGTGCATTAATCGCAGGTGATGAAAGTGGTTATCGAAAATATCAGAAATTGCCTGCCATCCCCCATATATACGGGACACAATCAACGACAAAAAAGGATTCGCTTGATGTAATGGGTTGGGACGTAAAGGATGATGGTTTATATGTCATATTCTCAAGAGATATTCCCACAATTATTGAAGGCTGGCTGAAGCCAAATGTACAGAAATTCTTAAATCAATTCTCATTACAAATAACCGATTTGCAACATTTTATTGCTCATCCAGGTGGAAAAAAAGTGATTGATGCTTATCAAGCGTCTTTACACATTCCTGCTGAGATGACCGCCACTTCATTAAATGTTCTAAGGGAGTTCGGCAATATGTCATCAAGCACAATATTATATGTCTTGCGAAGGTTTTTTCTACTTGGAAAAAAGGATGATATAGGTTTGGCAACTGCCTTAGGGCCGGGTTTTAGCTCGGAATTACTTTTATTAAAATGGAGGTGAATTAAATGTTTTTTTATTTTCTTCTATTTGTTATTACTCAACGGTGTATAGAGTTAATCGTCGCAAGATTCAATGAGGACTGGATGAAAAAAAGAGGTGGCATTGAATTTGGTCAAAGTCATTATCCACTAATCGTTATGGTACATAGTTTGTTTTTTATTGTTCTAACAGTTGAGGTAATTGTGTTCGGCAAAGGATTATCTCCTTATTGGTATTATTTACTGCCATTATTTATACTCACACAAGTAATAAGAATATGGGTGTTATCTACCTTAGGGAGGTTCTGGAATACAAAGATTATTGTTTTACCTCATGCAAAAGTGGTAACTAAAGGACCATATCGTTGGCTAAAGCACCCAAACTATACAGTCGTTGCCATGGAGTTTCTTATTATGCCTCTATTGTTTCAAGCTTACTATACTGCCCTTGTTTTCACTCTGTTGAATTTCTTTATTTTAGCCATTCGTATTCCAGTTGAGGAAGAAGCATTAAAAGCATTAACGAAATATGAAGAAGCCTTTCCAATGAAGAGAGATGAAGAAATAGGAAAAATTTGAAAAAGGTTTATTTTAGTATTGAAAATCATTCTCGATTATGATAAATTATTAATTGAAGATGATACTTATTCTCAATTAATGAAAGGCGTGATACATTTGACAGCTCTTTTTGTGGTTGGCACTATCGCTGTATATGGTGCAGTAATGAAATATGTGTTGAATGGTGTTACAAAGTCTGAAGCAAAATCTTAAATTAGCGTTTACCCCTTTATTACATATAGGAAGAAGCCTTAGTGAGTGAGGCTTCTTCTTTTTTTTGGTGAAAATACCAATTTTCCTAACGAAAGGTTCACTTTACCCCATATTTATAATATATTAATACCTATATAGGAAAAAAGCTTGCGCAATTGTAATAGTAGTAAATTGATGTGACAAGGGGATTAATTATGGTTCAAACAGTGGGTAAACAACTTAGTCAAAATGAATTAATTGAAAGAATAGCAGCATTATCATTGTTTTTTGAACAAAATGGAGATAATGTTTCTGCTTCAAGAGCAAGAGACCTCGTCTATAAATTACGAGATTCACAATACGCGATTGCATTTTGTGGACATTTCTCTGCGGGTAAATCGAGCATGATCAATAAAATTGTGGGAGAAAACTTACTGCCATCCAGCCCTATCCCAACAAGTGCGAATTTAGTTAAAGTGAAATCTGGAGAGGATTATGCCAAGGTGTATCTAAAGGAAGGGATGCCAAAGCTCTATCCTGCACCTTATGATTATGAAAAAATTAAAAAATATAGTAAAGATGGCGACCTCATTCATACCGTAGAAATTAGCCATTCGGAAACAAATTTGCCAAAAGATACGGTTATTATGGATACACCAGGAATTGATTCAACAGATGATGCACATAGAATTGCTACTGAGTCGGCTCTACATTTAGCTGATATGGTCTTTTATGTGATGGATTATAATCATGTGCAATCAGAACTCAATTTCTTATTCACTAAAGACTTAACTGCAGCGGGTAAACAAGTATACTTAATTATCAATCAAATAGATAAACATCGAGAAGAAGAATTAAGTTTTCAACATTTTACTGAAAGTGTAAAGGATTCTTTCGCCTCGTGGGGCGTTCAACCTGAAAGAATCTTCTATACATCGTTGAAGAAACCAGAGTTACCACATAATGATTTTTCTGCTCTTCAGAAATTCATCTACGAGCAAATTGGCCAAAAAGATAGGCTCTTACCACAATCTGTTCTTCACTCATTACAGAAGTTAACTGAAGATCATTTTATCTACTTAGAAGAAAAAGACGCTCATGACATAGCAGCTAATGAGGAAATTTTAGCAGCTCTGCCTGAAGATGAACGAGCGCTCGTATTTGAAAAGATTGAACAATTACAGTCACATAAACAAGCATTGCAGCAAAAAAAATATCAAGCAGAAATTGATTTGAATCATGATATGGAAGATCTCTTAAATAATGCTTATTTAATGCCGTTTCAAACGAGAGAATTAGCTGAGAATTACTTAGAATCGATGCAACCTGGCTTTAAAGTGGGCCTATTATTTGCGAAGGCTAAAACTGAACAAGAACGAAGTACAAGGCTAAGTCTTTTATATAACGATTTAAAGGAAAAAGTCCAATCGCAAATTGAATGGCATGTGAAAGAGTTATTCTTAAAAAAATTAAAAGATGATCACATACATCATAATGAGTTACAGTCACAAGCTCAAAACATTAATATCAATATACCAGAAAGCCTGTTAAAGACAGCTATTAAAGAAGGGGCGAGGCTCTCAGGTGATTATGTTTTGCAATATACAAGGGATGTGTCTGATGCTGTAAAAAAAGAAACGAAGAAACAAATAATCAACTGGAAAGAGTTGTATTTGAAAGAGTTAGAAGAGTTAGCTAATGAAAAAATTCTCGCAATGAAAGATGAATGGGATGCTTATGCTCGTTTCGGTGAGGCACTTAATATATTACAGGAAATTAAAGCAAAACAATCAGAGCAAAAAGCAGAAATTAAGAAGCTATTGGCAGGAGAGCTAGACCATAAAAAAGTTTCAGCTTCCGTCCAAGAGTTAATGAGACCAAAGGATGAAGATGTCCAAATTATTCGTGAAGGTGAAGAAGAGTTTGTTGATAATAAACAAGTAGTGACTACTCATTCAATTGTTGAAAAAGAAATGAACCAAGAAAATAATCATGAAGCTGATATCGAGGCACAAATTAGTAAGCTCGAGCATACCGCAAAAGAGTTACGAGATATCCCAGGTTTCCACAAAATATCAGCAGAGCTATTAGAGAAAGCTGACCGACTACAATCACGTAGTTTCACTGTTGCTTTGTTTGGTGCCTTTAGTGCTGGAAAATCTTCGTTTGCCAACGCATTAATTGGTGAAAAAATCTTGCCGGTATCGCCAAATCCAACAACTGCTGCCATTAATAAAATTATGCCTGTTACTGCTGAGTACCCTCATGGTACAGTTAAGGTATTTGTAAAAAGTGAAAAAGTCATGTTTGCAGATATTAATCGTTCACTACAAGTCTTTAATCAACAAGCGCAATCATTTAGTGAAGCCATAGGGAAGATAGATGTGATTTTAAAAGAGCATCACGACTTTGATGCACATGAAAAAACGCACTTTGCCTTTCTTGCGGCCTTTGGCAAAGGTTATAATAATTTTCAGGAAAAGCTTGGGAAAGAAGTGATCACAGACCTCACAGAACTAGCAGATTATGTTGCTAAAGAAGAAAAATCATGTTTTGTTGAGATGATTGAAGTATATTATCAATGTGATTTGACTGACAGAGGCATTACACTCGTTGATACTCCAGGTGCGGATTCCATTAACGCACGTCATACAGGAGTAGCTTTTGACTATATTAAAAACTCAGATGCCATTCTTTTCGTGACGTACTATAATCATGCTTTCTCCAAAGCCGATCGTGAGTTCCTTATACAGTTGGGCCGGGTTAAAGATGCGTTCGAACTTGATAAAATGTTCTTTATTGTCAATGCCATTGACCTTGCAAGTGATGAAGAGGAGAAAAACGATGTCTTGCAATATGTTCATGATCAGCTCATTCAATACGGCATTAGAAGACCAACATTACATGGGTTATCGAGTTTACAGGCATTATTCGAAAAACAATCAGGCGAAGAACATTCTTCTGGAATGAAGGATTTTGAAGAAAGTTTCTATCGTTTCATTAATCACGATTTGATGTCACTTTCATTATCTGCTGCTGAACTTGAGTGGAATCGAGTAATGAACCAATTGCGCACATTTATCGAATCTTCTAAAGAAAGTAAAGAAGCCAAGTTAGCAAAAAGAGAACTTCTGACGAATGAACTAGCGATTATTAAAGAGAAAATTGCTAAAGATGATCTTGATTTATTAACTCAAGCATTAAATCAAGAAGCGGATGAACTAGTGTTTTATATCAAACAAAGAGTTTTCTTACGATTTAATGATTTCTTAAAAGAATCTTTTAATCCAGGACAATTAAAAGAGGATGGCCGTGATATGAAAAAAGCGCTCCAAGTAGCTTTGGAGGACTTTTTACAAAGTTTCGGATATGATTTTGCTCAAGAATTACGAGCGACGACCATTCGTCTAGAAGTATTTATAGGAAAGTTATTACAACAAACCTACGAGAAACGAAGTAACCAAGTAAACCAATTGAATCGCGATGTAACCTTTAGTCGTCCAGAAAATCCTTCTTTTGAAGGGGTGAATTTTGAGTCTGCTTTCAGTAACGTGGATCGCACTACATTTAAAAAAGCAATGAGTTATTTTAAAAACCCTAAGAACTTCTTTGAGAAGAATGAAAGAAAATTACTAGCAGAAAGTCTTGAGGAAAGCTTGCAAGAACCAACAGATGTATATTTACATGAATCATCTAAACAACTCAAAGATTATTATGATGAAAAACTTTCAGCCGTTTATCAACAACTACTGTCTGATTTAATTGCTGAATCAGAAGAGTATTATAAAGGGTTGTTAGCAACATTATCTCAAGACTTCCCAATTGAACAGCTAGTTGCAACAGAAGAACGTCTGAGGGCCTATTAAGGCATTGGAGGTGACATGCTTGAAAGATGTGAATGCCTTTCATGCATGTGCAACTTGTGTAAACTTCTTAGCCGTTAAAAATGAAAATGGAATGAGATATTTTTGTGAACGTTTAGGTTATGAAACGATGCCTAATTACAAGTTTAATTGCTGGGAGCCTAAGGATCATGTGAAAAGACTTATTGAAAAAAGAAAGGGTGACGGGGATGAACAGCTTAGTTAACGTAGAATGGCTCTTCCAACATCTAAATGATGTGAGAGTGATTGATTGTAGATTTAACCTCGCTAATCCTGAAGAAGGATTTGAGCAGTATCGCACCGGTCATATTCCCGGCGCTGTTTATTTTCACCTAGAACAAGATCTATCATCAAAAGTAGAAGAGCATGGGGGTAGACACCCACTGCCTTTAGCAGAGCAATTTGTCCAGAAGGCAGAAGCGGTTGGAATAACGAATGATACAAAAATTGTCGTTTATGACAACGGGGAAGGGTCATTTGCTGCTCGTTGTTGGTGGGTGTTTCACTATTTTGGTCATGAGCAAGTATATATTTTAGATGGCGGCTTTAAAGAATGGCTAGCTTCAGGTCATCCTACTGAAAGCAAGGTTCAGTCATTTGGTCGCGGTGAATTCACAGCAACCATTCAAACGGACATGGTTGCCGATTACAAACAAGTAAAAGAAGCAATTGAGCATTCGAATAATGAAGTGGTGTTAATTGATTCAAGAGAAGAAAAGAGATATCTCGGTTTGATTGAACCGATTGATAAGAAAGCAGGTCATATACCTGGAGCAATGAATAAAGTTTGGATGGACACTTTAAGTGAAGGCAAGTTTAAATCAATTGATGAGCAAAAGCAACGGTTTTCAGAAATTGAGAAAGACAAGCATATTATAGTTTATTGTGGTTCAGGGATTACGGCCTCTCCCAATTATTTAGCATTAAAAGAAGCTGGTTACAAAAATGTAAAGCTCTATCCTGGTAGCTTTAGTGATTGGATTTCTTATGACGAGCATCCCATTGCTACGAAAGAGAAATAATTTTTATAGGGAAATCCGACCTCGTTGTCACCTTAACTGGTTGCGATGACAACGGATTTTCCTCTTTTTTTTGCAGCAATAAATCCGTTACAGAGCGAAAACCATACATTTTTTATATCTATGTTATAATAATGATACTTTAGATGGAGGAGGAACAATTTTGAACGAAAATCAACAACCACAAAACCCGCGATTCCTTCTTGTAGATGGGATGGCTTTATTATTTCGAGCTTATTTTGCAACAGCTGTTACTGGTCAATTTATGTATAACTCTAAAGGAACGCCAACCAATGGCATATATGGATTTATGAAGCATTTCTTAATGGGTGTGAACCATTTTAACCCTAGCCATGTTGCCGTTTGTTGGGATATGGGCAGTAAAACATTCAGAACAGATATGTATAACGGGTATAAATCAAATCGACCGGAAGCACCGATTGAATTGGTCCCACAATTTGAGCTGGCGAAAGATATGGTCGCGAGCTTTGATATTCCAAATATCGGTGTGACAGGTTATGAAGCAGATGATTGTATCGGCACGCTTTCACAGGTTTTAAAAGAAGAAGCAGAGGTTGTGATTCTTACAGGGGATCGTGATATTTTACAGGTATTAGATAAGAATGTATCGGTTGCCCTTTTGAAAAAAGGGATGGGTAATTATGAAGTCCACACACCAGATAGCTTTTATGAAGAGAAAGGGATACAACCAAGGCAGTTAATCGATTTAAAAGCATTTATGGGTGACCCAAGCGATAATTATCCTGGGGTAAAGGGGATTGGTGAGAAGACTGCATTAAAACTCTTACAAACATACGAGCATATAGAAGGCGTATTAGAGAACATCGAAGCACTAACAAAAGGGCAAAAAACTAAAATCGAGCAAGATTTGGACATGCTACATTTAAGTAGACAATTAGCAGAAATTAAATGTGATGTTCCTGTTGAATGTACTTTATTAGAAGCTGAATGGAAATATAACGTAAATAAAGTTAATCAGAAGCTAGAAGAAATTGAACTAAGAGGTATTGCTAAATTACTGCGTCAACCTGCAGTGATTTAACGTTTAAGTCATTGGGAATAGTCATTCCTGATGGCTTTTTTTGTTATATTAAATTGCGTTTTCCCCACCAAAACTTTCCGGTTCATCGTATATTGCACTTCCTCTCAATAAATTTACCAAAATTATTATAGCAAGTATTTAAGAAACTAACACAAAATGTATGATAGATCATTCATTTAAAGGAGACGTTATGATGAATTATAATGCTGGTGATATTGTTTATGTTTTTTATCGTAATCCGCATACACAAGATGTAGCTAATATTCAGGCTGCTGCGGTCGTCAATAACCCAGAGCGACCAGGTGAGTTAGCATTGTTTTTATATGAAAATTATTATCCATTAACAGAGGAAGTGGCTGTTTTCTCGAATGAAGCAGAAGCATATGAAACATATGGGAGCTATTTTAATGATACCCTCCAAGGAGGGATAGACGATTGAAGCCATTCGAGCCAAAACTTGTTTATTTTGAACCAAACGCGCTGGATTATCCACTTGGCCAACAATTAAAGAAGCGGTTTGAAAGTACGGATGTAGAAATAAGGTATACAACCTCCCATAATCAAGTCAGAAATTTACCAGGGGACAATGATTTTCAAAAATATCGTGTCGCTAAATCTACGTTAGTTGTCGGTATAAGGAAAACGTTAAAGTTTGATACATCAAAGCCCTCAGCAGAATATGCGATTCCATTCGCAACTGGATGTATGGGACATTGCCATTATTGTTATCTACAAACAACAATGGGAAGTAAACCTTATATTCGCACATATGTAAATGTAGACGAGATTCTAACTGCTGCTGATGAATATATGGCGGAAAGAGCACCAGAAATAACAAGATTTGAAGCATCTTGTACATCAGATATTGTTGGCATTGACCATATTACTCACACATTAAAAAGAGCGATTGAACATTTTGGGCAATCAGAATATGGTAAATTGCGGTTTGTGACAAAGTTTCATCATGTCGATCATTTATTAGATGCGAACCATAATGGTAAAACACGTTTTCGCTTTAGTGTGAATGCTGATTATGTGATTAAGTTTTTTGAACCTGGAACATCAAGATTGAAAGATCGTATAGAAGCTGCTGGTAAAGTGGCGAGAGCTGGTTATCCGCTCGGTTTTATTGTGGCACCTATTTATTTACATGACGGTTGGCAACAAGGATATTATGAAATGTTTGAACGGTTAGAAGCCGAGTTGCCGATTGAAGCAAAAAAAGATTTAACTTTTGAATTTATTCAACATCGTTTTACTAAGCCGGCGAAACGAGTAATTGAAAAAAACTATCCAATGACAAAACTTGAACTAGATGAGGAAAAAAGAAGATATAAATGGGGAAAGTATGGGATTGGAAAATATGTTTATAAAAAAGAAGAAGAGGAAGATATAAAGGAGACGCTCTATCAATATATGGTAAAATTCTTTCCTGAAGCAAAGTTAGAATACTTCACTTAATATTGTAGAAACTTGTCGAAAAAAAAGCTAAAATATAGGTATTGAGTAGGAGAAAAAGAGGGGACTGGCGCGACCATTGAAATCGTTAGAAGAATATTTATGCCATTTAGAAGGTAAAGGATTTCAGCTTGAAGAAGATAGTATAGGCTTTATATACTTCGGTAAACATTACACAAATGCACCAGATGAATTAGTTAATACAGCAATAGAGATGACATTAAAGGCGCAAAAATCATTTGATGGCAGTTTTTATTTATCACTGTTAGAGCGTTTTATGGGAAATAATATACCGAACCGCAAGGAAGCAATTAACTATATGAAAAAGAGTTTGCATATATCTATTTAAAACATAAAAAATGAACAAGCATGATGTGGAGGCTGAACTGCGCCCCAATTTTTAGACATATGAGCTAACAATTGGAGGTACAGTTCATTTTTTTTCGATTGAATTCTCAGTAAAACGTTCTTTTTGTGGCCACTCAGCTAATATCATACCAAGTAGGATGAATAGGCAACCAAATATGGCGATGATCGATAAACGGTCTCCAGCAAAGATATAGCCTGTCAGTGCAGCGAAAACAGGCTCCATTGCAAATATAACAGCGACTCTTGTTGGAGAGGTGAATTGCTGGAAGTGTGTTTGTGCTAAAAAGGCCAGCCCTGTAGCTAAAATACTTGTAATTAGTAAGGCGAATATAACCTCTTGCCTGAATAATAATTCACTATCGTAAGACCATCCCTCATAGAAAAAACCTGATAAAATAGAGAGTAAACCCACAGTTGTTACTTGGATAATAGTTAAAATAATAGCTGAATGAGCCTGTGCAAATAGATTTGTTAATATGATATGCAAAGCAAAACCTAATGCACAAATGAATACAAAACCATCACCTTTATTAAATGCAGAGATATCTTGTGCTGTTAGTAAGTAAAGTCCTAATGTAGCGACAAATACGCCAATAACAGCATAACGAGTAATCTTTATGTTTAATATAAAAAGTGATAATATAGGGACAAGAATCACACTCAAACCAGTAATAAAACCTGCTTTACTAGAAGAAGTATAATGAAGCCCAATTGTCTGAAATGTATAGGCGATAAAGAGACACAAACCTAACAAGATACCTGCCATTAGTGTACGTTTAGTTGGTCTTTCCCACTGCTTCCTATAAAAAATAATCGCCATTATGGTTAAGAAAAATGCAGCAATAAGAAAGCGAATACCATTAAATGAAAAGGCGCTAAGAGATTGGAGAGCATTTTGTACAAGAACAAAAGTAGTGCCCCAAATGAACGCGACAAGTAGAAGAGAGAAGTCTGCCGTTTTAGTTGACTGCCACATTATTTTTTATTTCTCCGAATAGCCGCTCTTGCCAATTCGTCCGCGGGTTTATTTTGTATACTTGGTATCCACTTCATAAAGAAAAGGTCGAACTGCTTACTTAATTCAAGTGCTTCATCAAGAAGGGGAGCAAACTTTTTATTACGGGCAAATTCCTTCTCAATACTCGCATTTACCACTTGTGAATCCGTGCGAAAGGAAACGGTTCGATAATTATTTTCTATGCAAATTCTTAATGCTAAAATCAATGCTTGAAACTCTGCTTCATGGTTCTCCATATTTCCAAGTGGAATACTATGCCTCTCTACATTTCCGTTCGCTTTTATAAATATACCTGCACCACTCGGACCAGGATTACCAGCACTTGCACCGTCTATATATACTTCAATCAATGCAATTCCTCCTTTTGTGATAAAATAGTGGGAGTTCTTTGTAATGCGATGAAGGAGAAATGTTCATAATAATCGTATAACATTAAAGAGATATTTTGCTACAGAAAAACATATGATGAAAAATACAAACTACAAGTAAGTGTAGCATACAAGCACCTTATTTTTGAATCATCATTTTATTAAAAGGCGTGTTAAAATAAATGAAATATCAATTGATTGCAGCTTATAAACTAAAAAATAACGAAATCTATTTATTTTCTTCCGAATGGTTAGATGGTGAGTCTGCCCTTGATATGGGAGAAGAGTTTTCTCATCATCCTAAATGGACGGAAATAAAGTGTTTGGATGAAAACGGTACATCTTGGACCATAAAAGAATTAAATAAGCTATTAGAAGAAGTAGAAGAAGAACCGCATGATTTAGTGATTTATTTTGATGGTGGCTTTTATGACGAAACGAAGACCTCAGGCTTAGGGGCCGTTATCTACTATCGACAAGGAAAGAAAAAGTATCGTATAAGAGCCAATGAATGTTTTCACGAGTTAGAATCAAATAATGAAGCGGAATATGCTGCCCTTTTCTTTGCTCTTTCACAATTAGAAGAATTAAATGTCAGTCGGCAGACTTGTGAAATAAGAGGAGATGCAAAAGGACTATTAATGCAATTAGCTGGCGAATGGCCTTGTTATGAGAAAGTATTAAATGATTGGTTAGATCGGATTGAGGAAAAGGTGAGCCTATTATCATTAAATGTAACGTACACTCCTATTGTAAGAAAAGAAAATCAAGAAGCACATAAGTTAGCGACCCAAAGTTTAAACGGGAAAAAAATCTATAGTAAAATGCAGTTGTTATAGGAAGGAAGGTTTATTGTGGATGAGAAAAAGAAATTAGTAAAAGAGGTTGATCAAGTCATTGATTTTTATTGTGAGGATTGTTTTTTATACAAATATCATCGCAAAGAATATGGACGAAACTTTGCTCACCGATTTTGTATAACCAAATGTACCGTAGGAGAAAAAATCCAAAGTATTGGCAAAAATTTTACATAATAAAAGGCTGGCAATTTTGCCAGCCTTGATTATATACAGATTAAAGTTTTACAACGTTAGCAGCTTGAGGTCCGCGGTTACCTTCAACGATTTCGAAAGAAACTTCTTGACCTTCTTCTAAAGATTTGAAGCCTTCGCCAGTGATAGCTGTGAAATGTACGAATACATCGTCTCCACCTTCAACTTCGATGAAACCGAAACCTTTTTCATTGTTAAACCATTTTACTTTACCGTTTTGCATGTGAACTTTTCCTCCTAAAACTTTGAAGGCTCCAAGCCTTCAGAAAAAATTTTCATCCAACATAAACATACTGCAATATTGTCATGGAATATAGGAAATATATTCTGTTAAATGATGTATTAAATATACAATACTAATCGAATTCCGTCAAGAAATCTGAAAGTTTTTTCTTTAAAATATTGTAAAAATTTCAGTTTTTTCAAAAGGGTGTGGATGAGCACTACTATGTTGGGTTATCAAATAGATATTTTGGTGATAGAAGTAGCTTTTTTTAGAAGAATATAACCATCCTAAATGATTGGTTGAAGTAAGAATGACAAGCTTAGATACATGTTTTGTATTATGCGTTATTAGGAAGAAAGTGTCATAATTAAACGCGGCATTCATATGATAGGTAAATCAATCAAAGAAGGTGGCCATATGTATCGTTTTCGCATCGATGAGAGGGAGTGGATTTTGCGTTTTTCTATTAATGTGGATGCTGATGATATAGAAAAGAATATTATTTTTCAATCGATTGTTAAAATGGGACATGAGATTTTACACTACAATCATGGGGATTCCTTTATTTTATATGACAAAGATATCGGTGCAATCATTTTTTCAATTGAGACGATCCCATCATATATCCTCACCGTTGCCCACATTATAAATGAAGTCGATTGGTTTCAAATAAAAAATGGAATCGTTTCGAGGAAAAAAGATCAGCAGTAGTGATACTTTAGTCTCTTATGAGAAAAAAATTGTTCCTGAAGTTGATAAACGAACCTTAGTTTGATGCAGTTAATGATATAAATGGAGAAACCCGCTGTTTGCGGGTTTTTTTTGTATTGTCATGTTTACTTATTGACGATTTTTTCACCATGAGTTAAAATGTTGCACATAGGAAACTTTTATAGATTTAGTTAAAAAAAGTGTATCGATTAAAAAAGTATGCATATAATCAAATAAGGAATATAAAGGGAGAGAAGGGTAGAGATGAAAAGAATATTAGTTACTATGTTTAGTTTAATGGTGCTTACAGCTTGTTCAAGTAATGAAGCAGGAAATACCGAAAATGATCAATTAAAAGTAACAACGACTATTGCTCAAATAGCTGATGGTATTGAGCATATCGGTGGTGAACATGTGGAAGTAAATAGTCTGATGGGACCAGGCACAGACCCACATCTTTATAAGGCAACGCAAAGTGACATTAGTCTTCTTCAAGATGCAGATTTAATTATGTATAATGGCTTGCACTTAGAAGGCAAGATGCTTGAAGTGTTAGAGAAAATGGGCGAGAAAACCACTGTTGTGGCAGTAGGCGATTCATTAGAACCATCTAACTTACTAGCTGATAAAGATAATCAAAATGCGGTAGACCCACATATTTGGTTCGATATTGATTTGTGGATAGAGGCATTGACTACAGCAAAGGATGCATTGATTGAAGTAGATCCTGAAAATAAAGATGATTATGAAGCGAATGCAGAAGCATATTTTACAGAGCTGAGAGAATTAAAAGCATATGCTACTGAACAAATTCATTTAATTCCTGAAGAGAAACGTGTTCTAGTCACTGCTCATGACGCTTTTAATTACTTTGGTAATGCTTATGATATGGAAGTTATGGGTTTACAAGGGTTAAGTACAGACGCTGAATATGGTTTAGGGGATGTGCAACATTTAGTGAATACAATTGCTGATAGAGAAATCAATGCCGTTTTTGTAGAGTCAAGTATATCCGAACGTTCAATTAATGCAGTGATTGAAGGAGCGAAGGAAAAGGGCCATACGGTAAGTATAGGGGGAGAATTATACTCTGATGCTATGGGAGAAGAGGGCACTGAACTGGGCACTTATGTTGGTATGTATAAACATAATGTAGATACGATTGTTCAATCATTAAAATAAAGATTGTTTTTATGTAAGTGTATATAGGAGTGATTAGAGTGACAAATCCAATAGAAATAAGAAATTTAACTGTAGCCTACGATAAAACAGCAGTACTAAAGGATGTTCAATTCTCAATACCAAAAGGCAGTTTAACTGGAATTGTTGGACCAAATGGTGCCGGAAAATCCACTTTAATTAAAGCGATATTGGGCCTAATTCCTAAAGTGTCAGGTGAGATTAAAATATACGGAAAACCTTACAAAGCAAAAGATCGTCTTGTTGGTTATGTGCCCCAACGAGGGTCAGTGGATTGGGATTTTCCAACAAGTGCATTAGATGTTGTCTTAATGGGAAGGTATGGCCATATCGGTTGGTTTAAACGACCAGGTAAAGAGGATACGATACTCGCAAAAGAAAGTTTGAAGAAAGTGGGAATGGATTCTTACGCCAATAGGCAAATAAGTCAATTATCCGGGGGGCAACAGCAAAGGGTATTCTTAGCTAGAGCGCTCGTTCAAGACGCACAAGTTTACTTTATGGATGAACCCTTTGTCGGTGTGGATGCAGCAACAGAGAAAGCGATTATACAATTATTAACAGACCTTAAAGATCAAGGGAAAACGGTCATTGTTGTTCATCACGACCTACAAACAGTTGAAGAATACTTTGACCATTGTATTTTATTAAATAAAGAAGTCATTGCATCTGGTGTCACTGAAGAGGTTTTTACAGTAGAACAATTACACCAAACATACGGGGGCAAGCTAGCTTTTTTAGATAAAGGAAAAGTAATGGTGGAACAAAAGAGGTGACATGAGTGATGGAACAAATAGGGCAAATGCTACTAGCAGCAAATACGCAGTGGGTGTTAATTGGTACGCTTCTTCTAGGGTTAGCTAGTGGTATTTTAGGGAGTTTTGCCTTACTAAGAAAACAAAGCTTAATCGGAGATGCTGTTGCACATGCTGCATTACCAGGAATATGTATAGGGTTTATGTTAACAGGAGAGCGGTCGCTCATCATCCTTTTAATAGGAGCAACCGTTACAGGTTTATTAGCTGCTTATTGTATTCAATACATTGCCTCCGCGTCTATTTTAAAAGAAGATACGGCCATTTGTTTAATTCTATCCACGTTTTTCGGCGTAGGTATTGTCTTACTAACGAAAGTACAGCAAATGCCTTCTGGCAATAAGAGCGGTCTAGATTCTTTTATCTTTGGTCAGGCAGCAGGAATGGTTAGTAGTGATGTGAAATTAATGGCAGGGGCAGCAGCATTATTACTTATGGTGACCATTATTTTCTTTAAAGAATTTAAACTAATTACCTTTGATGCGGAATTCGCTAAAGGCTTAGGTTTACCGGTTAGCGCGTTAAACTTTTTATTTATGACCCTTTTAGTAGCTGTTGTTGTAATCGGTATCCAGGCAGTCGGTGTCATTCTGATGGCGGCATTACTTATTACACCTGCAATATCCGCCCGTTATTGGACGAATTCACTTAGTAAAATGGTCATAATTTCTGGCATATTCGGAGCGATATCAGGTGTGATTGGTACTTTAATTAGTTCACTAGATAGAGGGATTCCAACTGGCCCCTTTATCGTAGTAACTGCTACGATTATCTTTTTTATATCCATTCTGTTTGCACCTGCTCGTGGTATCATCACGCTTAAAATCAAACGGAGAATGACCAATCAAAAGCTTCTTCGTGAACAAGGGCAGGTGAAGTAGATGAGTTATGAAATTTGGATTATTATTGTCGCATCATTAGTGGGCATTACTTGTGGTGTAATCGGCTGTTTCCTTATTTTACGGAAGTTGGCGATGCTCGCTGATGCAATTAGTCATACGGTCTTGTTGGGGATTGTGCTTGCTTTTCTAATCAGTCAATCAATGAATGGAATTTATATGCTTATCGGTGCTGCAATAGTTGGTTTATTTACGGCTATGCTTATCCAATTTCTTAATCATAAAGGCATTCAGGAAGACGCATCAATTGGCGTCGTGTTTACCTTCTTTTTTGCTATTGGCGTGATACTTATTACAGTGTTTGCTGATAGTGTTCATTTAGATGTCGATCATGCTTTAATGGGTGAAATTGCCTTTGTTCCATTCGACATGGTGGAAATCGGTTTTTTACCACCGCTTCCAAAAGCATTCATCATGTTATTGAGTATACTGATACTAAATATTATTTTAATGATGTTATTTTATAAAGAACTAAAAATTACATCTTTTGACCCTGCCCTTGCAGCGGCTATTGGTATTCCAGTTATGTTTATTCATTACTTATTGATGGGCATGGTTTCAGTATCAACTGTCGCTTCATTTGATAGTGTCGGTGCCATACTTGTCGTAGCGATGTTAATAGCACCAGGTGCTTCTGCTTATTTATTAACCAATAAACTAAGTCATATGCTGTGTTTAAGTGCATTCTTCGGAGTACTAGCAGCGATTAGTGGTTATTATGTAGCTACCTGGATTGACAGTTCAATCTCTGGTTCAATGGCGATGATGAGTGGGGTTCTATTCGCGCTCGTGTTTATCTTTTCACCAACAAAAGGACTGTTAGGTAAAAAGATGAATCATAAACGTTTTCGATCAGAATCTACTGCCCCTTAAATCGTGTTCATATGTGAGAAAGGCTGTTATTTAAAATAGCAGCCTTTATTCTACTTTTGTTATATAAGAGTTTACGAACGGGAATGTAATAAATCATTTATAGTAATCCCTCTTAAGTATATCTTACTCTTACTTCTTGCTTTCTTCACATTTTTTAGTAAGATAGAAACATAATATTTTGATAGAAAAGAGAGTAAGAATGAAACTAATTATTGCAGAAAAACCAGACCAAGGAGCTACACTCGCTTCCGTTTTCCCCAAAAAGAAACACCAAGGCTATATCGAAATTCTTCCTAATCCAATTTTGACAGATGGTGGTTTTATCACATGGGCTATCGGGCATTTATGTCAACTCTCTCCTCCTGAAGTGTATAATACAACTTGGAAAAAATGGACATTAGATACACTCCCTCTTCTACCTAACCAGTTTCAGCACGAAGTCTCCAAAGATAAAATAAAGCAATTCCAGGTTATTAAAAAGCTCTTATCACATCCAGAGGTGAATGAAGTCATTCATGCGGGAGATGCAGGGAGAGAAGGAGAACTGATAATAAGAAACATATTGCGTCAAGCAAAATCAAATTTGCCAATGAAGAGATTATGGATTTCTTCATTAACGCCGAATGCCATTAAAAAAGGGTTTCAACAGTTATTAAATGAAGAAGAAACGAGAAACCTTTTTTTCGAAGCTTATACAAGATCATGTGCTGATTGGGTTGTCGGAATGAATGCTTCTAGATTATATACGTTATTATTACAACAAAAAGGATTCTCAGATGTATTCTCGGTTGGTAGAGTACAAACACCTACATTAGCATTGATTGTAAAAAAGGAGCTTGAAATTGAATCATTTGTTTCTGAACCTTTTTGGGAAGTAGAAGCAACCTTCAAGATCACCGGGAAAAAATATAAGGGGAAATGGGAAGATAAGGGTAATAGTCGTATTATGGACAGCGCATTAGCTGAGAAAATTGCTTTGTTTTGCCAGGGGAAGGAAGCAACAATAGCAGATATAAAAAAGGAAAAGAAAGAATTCCTACCGCCTCAATTGTATAATTTGTCAGCACTTCAAGCAGAAGCGAATCGGCGTTTTAAATTCTCACCTAAGAAAACACTTGATATTGTTCAAAAGTTATATCAAAAAGGATGGGTTTCTTATCCTCGTTCCGATTCAAGGCATATTACCACGGAGGAAGCAAACACATTACCACAAATTTTGGCTCGATATGAAAAAATAAAGGATTTTGAGGATTTCTTTCCTTTACCGTTTTCCTCCATCGTTCAGAATAAGCGCTATGTGGATGAAAAGAAAGTCACTGACCATTATGCCATTATTCCGACTGAGCAAATTCCAGACTTCTCCAAACTTGCATCGGAGGAGAAAAAACTTTATGACCTAATTGCGAAAAGTGTCATCGCTGCCCACCATAAGAAAGCAATAATCGAGTACTCGACAATTAAAACCTTGGTTGATGAGCGAGCGATGTTCATTTCTAAAGGAAAAGTAATTGCTGATCAAGGCTATCGTCAAGTGATTTCTCCAGTTGAGAAAGATAAAGATGTGAATCTTCCCTTATTAGATAAGGGAGATAAAGGAATAACAGAAAAAACAGAAGTAAAGGAGAGTAAAACACAGCCTCCTAAAAGGTACACTGAAGGTCAATTAATAACGTTGATGAAGACAGCAGGAAAACATATTGATGATAAAGAACTGGAACAAGTATTAACACAGACAGAAGGACTTGGAACTGAAGCAACAAGAGCGGGCATTATTACGATGCTAAAAGATCGTGGTTATATTGATGTAAAAAAGAATATGGTCTATGCTACTTCAAAAGCCAAGGTTCTCATTATTGCGGTTGGTAAAGAGATATTAGCGTCTCCTGAAATGACGGCGAAATGGGAGCAACGCTTAAAGCAAATCTCTAAAGGAGAGGCATCACCTAAACAATTTATGGATCAAACAAGTCAAATGGTCCATCATTTAATTGCGGCTACGAAGGAAGTAACGAATGAATGGATATTCTCTGAAGAAGATAAACAACAATTTATCCCAAAAACATTTAAGAAAAAGCGACAATCCCCATTAGGCAATTGTCAATTATGTGATGGTCAAGTGATAGACAAGGGTAAATTTTTTGGTTGTAGTAACTATCAGAAAAAGAATTGTACATTTACCTTATCTAAGAAAATTCTCGGTAAGTCAATGACACAAAAAATAGTGAAACAACTATTGAAAAGTGGTGAGACTGATGTGCTGGAAGGTTTCCAAGGGAAAGACAAATTGTTTGCAGCAGCATTGATGTGGGATAAAAAGGAAAATAAAATTAAATTTAAGTTTCCAACCTAACTCTTTCCGTCTATTCCCATATCTTCCTTGTTTCATGAGGATTCTTATAGTAATATTTTAAGTAGTGGTTTTTCATTTGCGTTATAACAGCTTATGAAACCACTATCATTATGCTTTTTTTGAACAAGTAAGCGGCTATACTGTATGTAACAAGTATCGTTTATCATAGATGTTAGCCTTTTTTGGGAGGATCCACATGCCAACACCTAGTATGGAAGATTATATAGAACAAATCTATTTATTAATTGAAGAAAAAGGCTATGCACGCGTTTCTGATATCGCAGAAGCACTATCTGTCCACCCTTCTTCAGTCACTAAAATGGTGCAGAAATTAGATAAAGATGAATATCTCGTATATGAAAAATACCGTGGTTTAGTATTAACGACAAAAGGAAAGAAAATAGGCAAACGCCTCGTTTACCGCCATGAGTTATTAGAGCAAATGCTTCGAATTATTGGTGTGAAAGAAGAACATATCTATGAAGATGTTGAGGGAATTGAGCATCATTTAAGTTGGGATGCTATTGACCGCATTGGTGATTTAGTACAGTTTTTCGAAGAGAATAAAGATAGAGTAGAGTCATTAAGAGTGGTACAACGAAAAAATGAAGAAGAATAAAAGCAGAGTTATGGAGGGTGGATAACTCTGCTTTTTTTACATTAATATAGACAGAAAATTAAATTTTTTATATCACATAATGTAAAAATAGGTATAAAGAGAGCTAGGTGAATATTTGATGGCTGAATTTGATTGGAAAAAGGCATCGGCTACAGAATGGGATAAGCGGTCGGATAGTTGGCATAAGAGATCAGCAAGTATGTGGAATGAAGGGAGCCGCAAGGAAATTATCCCTTTCTTCCTGCAGTACTTAAAGGCGAATAATCATGTATGTGACCTTGGTTGTGGTGATGGAATGGGGGCTTATAAGCTTTCAACACATGCCATCAATGTAGTCGGGGTCGACGTATCTGAAGAAATGCTTATAAAAGCAAATCGGGTGAACCAAACGAATGATAACCAATTCATCAAAGGGGATTTAACAGAACTCCCATTTGTTGAGCATCATTTTGACGGGGTGTTGGCAATAAATTCTATGGAATGGACAGAAAATCCGTATAATGCAGTGAAAGAGGCTGTGAGAATATTGAAGCCGGGTGGTTATGGGTGTTTTGGGATACTGGGACCAACTGCAGGACCTAGAAACAATAGTTTTCCTAGGTTACTAGGAGAAAAGGTCATTTGCAACACGATGATGCCATGGGAGTTTGAACAGCTAATGCAAGGGCTCCCAATGAAAAAAGTGGCAGAGCAAGGTGTTTATAAAAAGGCTGCAGAGTCATTACCTAAAGGCGGATTACCTCTTCCATTGCAGCAAGCATTATCATTTATGTGGATTTTTATTTTCCAAAAGGAGTGAGCTTATGAGTAGGTACTCATTATCAGAGTTTGTTGAGAAAACAGAGCAAGAAGATAGAGGTCAGGGATTATTTGAGTTAGAAACGGATCGGTTATTAGAAGTGAACTTACAACAGCAGATTTGGGCAAAAGCTGGCTCCATGATTGCGTATGAAGGTCAAATCAAATTTGTTCGCGAAGGGATTTTAGAACATGGAATTGGGAAAATGTTTAAACGTGCTTTCTCTGGGGAGAGCACAGCTCTTATGAAAGCAACTGGCAGGGGGAAACTCTATTTAGCGGATCAAGGAAAGAAGATTTCTATTATTCGCTTTCATAATGATACATTATGTGTGAGTGCCAATGATTTATTAGCGTTTGAGCCAAGTTTGAAGTGGGACGTCAAGCTTATGAGAAAAGTAGCAGGCATCGTTTCAGGTGGGTTATTCAATATTCGCTTAGAAGGAGAGGGAATGGCTGCAATAACGACTCATTATGAACCACTAACACTAAAGGTAACTCCTGATAAACCGGTATTAACAGATCCCCATGCAACGGTCGCTTGGTCTGGCCATTTGCAACCGGAATTCGTTGCTGATGTCTCATTCAAAACATTTGTAGGCCGTGGTAGCGGTGACTCAGTGCAAATGAAATTTTCAGGCGAAGGTTTTGTCGTTGTCCAACCGTATGAAGAAGGTGGCTATGTGCAGCAGAATTAGTTTACATGCAATGGATGTTTGTATAAGGGTATTTATAAGGGCCTCAAAAGAGAGGCGCTGCTCATGGGCGATGAAAGTGACAATAGGGAGTAGTGCAAAAAGGGGAAAACACCGCTTTTGATAAGGAAACTGACCTGATCATAATGCAATAATGAATCTCAGTTCTTAAACTACTGTTTCCCAAGGGGAGGAATTAAGAATCTCTCAATAATAGTTCTCCTATTGCACGAAACGGAGTAATCAAAATTATTGCCGAGATTGCTATTGTGGCCATTTTTGTCCGAGAAGAATCCTCTTAATTGTCAACTGTCTAGTTCTTCAAAATCAATTCCTATTCACAATGTATGAAAAATAAAATATAGCCAATCCGTATATTCTACGGATTGGCTATTTTTAATCCCATTCATAAGGTGTTTCTTGATAAACATAATAATTTAACCAGTTGGAGAATAATAGATGGGCATGCGAACGCCATTTGTTTTTTGGTGTCTTGGTTGGGTCATCATTGGGATAATAGTGATTCGGAATGGTTATGGGCAATCCTTTTGCTCGATCTCGCTCATATTCTTCAGCAAGTGTCGTTGCTTCATATTCAAGGTGACCGGTAATCATAATTTGTTTACCTTCATTGGCGCTCATAATAAAAGCACCCGCTTGAGGTGATGCAGCAAGAACCTTGACCTTACTATGATTCTTTAACTCTTCTAATGATATATCCGTATGCCTTGAATGGGGTGCGACAAAAGAGTCATCAAAACCGCGTAATAAGTTTTCTGACCAATTTTCTACATCATGGTCAAACACGCCGAAACATTTTTCCGGTAGCTCAAACTTATCAATATTGAAATGATGGTAAAGTGCTGCTTGTGCGCCCCAACAAATATGGAGTGTACTCGTGACATTGGTTTTTGTCCAGTCCATTATTTCTTTTAACTCTTCCCAATAATCGACTTCTTCAAAGGAAAGTAATTCAATCGGAGCACCCGTAATAATCATGCCATCAAATTTTTTTTGTTTGATTTCAGAAAATGTTGAATAAAACTGCTCAAGATGTATGTGGCTTGTATTTTTTGATTGATGTGTAACTGTTTTCAACAAGGTAATATGAACTTGAAGCGGTGTATTACCTAATAACCTTAATAAATGGGTTTCTGTTTTTTCTTTTTGCGGCATGAGGTTTAGTATAAGTATGTTTAATGGGCGAATATCTTGCCCCTTAGCGCGACCTTCATCCATAATGAATATTTGCTCTTCCTCGAGAATTTCCCGTGCTGGAAGTCCTTGTGGAATGGTAATTGGCAAGTGATCATCCCCTACTGTGTGAAATTTCAATAAACTTATTATAAAGACGTTTAACTTATTGAGCAACCTGAAAACCTTAAAATTATAATTAATTTGAAAATTTCTCGTCACATATCATTATTTAGATTTAGGAAGTGATACAATAGTAACGCTTGCAATGACAACTGGTATAGAGGAGAGGAAAAGCGATGGGGAAATATGTGAAGTCAGATATTGAAATTGCTCAAGAAACAACGATGAAACCAATTCACCAGATTGGGGAAAAGCTCGGACTTACAGCCGATGATCTAGAGCAATTTGGTAAATATAAAGCGAAACTTACAGCCGAAACACTTAAAAGAGTGGAAGATAAGGAAAATGGGAAATTAATTCTTGTTACAGCCATTAACCCCACACCTGCAGGCGAAGGGAAATCTACTGTTACTGTAGGTTTAGGTGATGCATTAAGTCTGTTAGGGAAAAAGTCGATGATTGCCATGAGAGAACCCTCTCTAGGTCCAACAATGGGCATTAAAGGTGGAGCGACAGGAGGGGGATATTCACAAGTCGTACCGATGGAAGATATTAACCTTCATTTTACAGGTGATATTCATGCGATTACTACAGCGAATAATGCCTTATCTGCCTTAATCGATAATCATATCCAACAAGGAAATGATCTTAAAATTGACCAGAGAAGAATTATTTGGAAAAGAGTGATGGATTTAAATGATCGTGCGCTAAGAAATGTCATTGTTGGTCTGGGGGGACCTGCTCAAGGTATTCCGCGAGAAGATGGTTTTGATATTACAGTGGCCTCTGAAGTAATGGCAGTACTATGTTTAGCGAAAGACCTACATGATTTGAAGAAAAGATTAGGCAAAATGATTATTGCTTATAATATTAACAAACAACCGGTTACGGTGGCTGATTTAGGTGCTGAAGGTGCTTTAACCCTTTTATTAAAAGAGGCGATAAAGCCTAATTTAGTACAAACTCTTGCACATACACCTGCACTTATACACGGTGGACCATTTGCGAATATTGCACATGGTTGTAATAGTGTGATCGCGACAAACACGGCATTGAAGTTAGCTGATTATGTTGTAACAGAAGCGGGATTTGGCGCCGATTTAGGAGCAGAGAAATTTTTACATATAAAAGCGAGAAATATGGGTGTAAGTCCTGATGCAGTTGTCATTGTGGCGACGATTCGTGCACTTAAGATGCATGGGGGCGTCGCTAAGGAAAATCTCAGCTCAGAGAACACGGCTGCACTAGCAAAAGGATTTTCTAATTTAAAAAAGCATGTTGAAACAGTTCAGAGTTTCGGATTGCCTTTCGTTATTGCACTTAATCGCTTTAATGGTGATTCTACAGATGAAATTGAGACTTTTAAAGAGTTGTGTGAGGAGCAAAATATACAATGGTCACTAACAGAAGTGTGGGCAGAAGGAGGAACTGGTGGCTTACAGTTAGCAGAGAAAGTGTTAGAGCAAATTGCAAAAACAGACCAATCGTTTACGCCACTTTACCATTTACATGACAGCTTAGAACAGAAAATTGAAACAATTGCTAAAAGTGTGTATGGTGCAAGTGGAGTTGAGTTTACATCGAAAGCAAAGAAACAATTAGCCGATTTTGAACGCTTTGGCTGGTCTCAGCTCCCTATTTGTATGGCTAAAACCCAATACTCATTATCCGATGATGCAGCAAAGTTAGGTCTTCCTTCTGACTTCACAATAACTATAAGAGAATTAAAGCCCTCTGTAGGTGCCGGTTTTATTGTGGCATTAACAGGAGCGGTTATGACAATGCCTGGGTTACCTAAAGTACCTGCAGCGATGCAAATGGATGTGGACCAACAAGGACAAGCGAAAGGATTATTTTAATCAATATAAAGGGGAACTGATACATTGTTTGACCCAATAGCTTTTGATAATATGAAGGTTGTTTTAGAGGGGCATATTTATGATTTTGATTTAACGGGTGAAATGAAGATAATCGATCGAAATGATTGGATGAATCTAGCGAAATTTAGCCGACGCTATGACATCACATTTACGGATACAACCGTTACTAGCACTTTATCAGCAAAAATTACCTTACAGGCCAATTTGCAGCAAATTACGGCAGAGTTGCAGCCTGCGCACCCATTTACAAATGCAATCGGTGCTCATCTATCCATCACTTTTATCCTGCAAAAACAGGAAAAAAATAAGTTAGAATCAGCTTACGAGCAAGTCGTTAAACAATGGGGGAATCGCCGTACCGTTCAACAACGATTAATAAAGATAGAGAATGAATGGACGCAAGAGATAGTGGTCAATTTTGACAGACTGATAACAGAAGATCAATTAGAAGACTTACTTGATTTAATTGACCACACACAACAAACATTAATAGTATTAGATCAATATTAGAGGTTTGAGACAATAGGTGAGATGGTATTCTTACACGGCAACGCTAAAAAGCGGAGCTTAGTAGAAAAATCCAGTTCCTATTGTCTCGACTTTTTTTTATAAAAAATTGTATGAGTAAAGTT
Source organism: Cytobacillus kochii (assembly GCF_020171845.1). Taxonomy (GTDB): domain Bacteria; phylum Bacillota; class Bacilli; order Bacillales; family Cytobacillaceae; genus Cytobacillus; species Cytobacillus kochii. Next base: position 187,369 of record NZ_JAIVAM010000008.1, read on the forward strand.
GATAAGCATGAATATATCACGGATCGCCATTTTTCATGTTACAATTAGCTATTAGAATAGTTAATAGCCTAACCGCAATATAGCTGGTTTAGATAGATTAATGAATGGATGGTCGAAATGAAAAATATATCTTTAGAAAATATAACAAAAACTTACGGTGAAAAAGAGCTATTTAAGCAAATTAATTTTACTATCGGAGAAAGTGACCGCGTAGGCTTAATTGGTGTAAATGGAACAGGAAAGTCATCACTGTTAAAAATCGTCGCTGGTATTGATTTGCCTGATGCTGGAGAGATTATTGCGCCTAAGGATTATTCAGTCTCCTATGCTGAACAAGAACCTAAATTAGACGAACAATTGACTATACTTGAACAAGTATTTGCAGGCGATTCTCCTTTACTGGTTCTTTTAAGAGAGTATGAGCAAGCATTAATCGCTTTGAATGAACATCCAGATCATAGCGAAGTACAGGAGCATCTTTTCCAATTACAAAAAAAATTAGATGCTAATAATGGATGGGAAGCAAGTACAAATGCCAAAACCATCCTAACAAAACTAGGTATTGCCGACTTTGAAAAAAAAGTTGGTGAATTGTCAGGCGGACAAAAAAAACGGGTAGCGTTAGCACAAACGTTGATACAAGATAGTGATTTATTAATTCTCGACGAGCCAACGAATCATCTTGATCATGAATCGGTTCAATGGCTAGAAGAGCATCTTACCCGATACCGGGGAGCGATTCTGCTTGTGACACATGATCGCTACTTCCTTGATCGTGTGACAAACCGGATGTTTGAACTTGATGCGGCACAATTATACAGTTATAAAGGTAACTATGGAGCATTCCTTGAGGCGAAAGCGATTCGAGAGGAGAATGAGGCGGCTGTAATCGATAAACAACGGAATTTATATCGTAGAGAGTTAGAGTGGATGAGACGCGGTGCCAAGGCGCGAACAACCAAACAAAAAGCGCGCATAGATCGTTTTGATCAATTAGATGAAAAATTGACAAATGTTACTTCAAGTGAAAAATTAGACATGTCTTTAAGTGGTAGTCGTTTAGGAAAGCAAGTATTTGAGTTGAAATCAGCGACAAAATATTATGGTGATTTAGCCATCCTAAAAAACTATGACCTGCTAGTGAAACCAGGTGACCGACTAGGCATTATTGGTCAAAATGGGACAGGAAAAACCACTTTTCTAAATATTTTAGCCGGCAAGTTACCGTTAGACAAAGGTGAGAGAATCATCGGTCAGACGGTTAAAATCGCTTATTACACACAGGAAAGTGAAGAAATGGATGAGAGCAAAAGAGTGATTGAATACTTAAAGGAAGCGGCCGAAGTAATCGAAACCACTGACGGAAAAACGATATCTGCTGCACAAATGCTTGAGCGTTTTCTGTTTCCACCTTATATGCATGGTACATTAATTAGAAAACTTTCAGGTGGAGAAAAACGTAGATTATATTTATTGAAAATCTTAATGACTTCACCGAATGTGTTGCTTTTAGACGAGCCGACAAATAATCTTGATACACAGACGTTAACGGTGCTAGAGGATTATTTAGAAAGCTTCGCTGGTGTGGTGATAACGGTTTCACATGATCGTTATTTTCTCGATAAAGTCGCCACTCAATTACTTGTATTACAAGGAAATGGGGAAATAACTAGTTATTATGGGAATTATAGTGAATACCTTGAAAAATCAAAACAAGCATCAAGTAAAAAAGCGGAAGAGAAAAAGATAGTAGAAGTAAAGGAAGAAAGTAAACCAAAAAAGAAAAAGCTTTCCTATAATGAAGCAAGAGAATGGGAGCAAATCGATGACAAAATGGAAGCGATTGAAAGTCGTTTGAAAGAAATCGATGAGGATATGAACAATATTGGTAGTGATTTCGAGAAAGCTCAACAGCTCATGGATGAACAAAAAAAGCTAAATCATGATTTAGAATATCTAATTGAACGTTGGAGTTATCTGTCTGAATGGGCAGATGCTTAATCAATGTAGATAAATGAAAGTAGACGATGATTTATGTTAGAATAATTATCATGAGAGAATAATTAAAGTAAAGGGTGATTTCATTGATTATAAAAGCGATTGAACCTACACCAAGTCCAAATACGATGAAGGTGATCTTAGATAAAGAACTGCCTATGGGGACAAGCAATAATTACAAAGTAGGTCAGGCTGAAGGTGCGCCGGAAGTTATTGTTGATATCTTAAAAATAGATGGGATTAAAGGTGTCTATCATGTAGCCGATTTTCTTGCAGTCGAACGAAATGCGAAATTCGATTGGAAAGATTTACTTCCTCAAGTGAGAGCAGCCTTTGGCGAAGAAGCTGAGAGTGCTGGGGGAACGGAAGTAAATGAACATTTTGGTGAAGTACAAGCTTTTGTGCAAACGTATAAAGGCATACCGATGCAAGTGAAATTAACAGATGGTACAGAAGAAAAGCGCTTTGGCTTACCGGAACTTTATGTTAAAGCTGTAGGTGATGCACAAGCACCTGATGATAATGTAGTCATGGTAAGAAAGTGGAAAGAACTAGGAGTGCGTTATGGTGAATTCGAACAAGTAGGTAAAGAAGTAGTGGATGAGATTCTAGCTGCATACCCAGAGGAAAGAGTAAAAACACTCATCACTGCAGCCCAAAGTCCAGAATCAGAAGAAGCATTGGCACCAAGAGTCCGTCTTAAACTTACTCCAGATGATTTAAAAGCGGAGGACTGGCGTATACGCTATCAAAAGCTTGAGCAAATGGCTGATCCTTCCTTAGATGATTTAGATGTACTTGACTTTGCCCTTCAAGATGAAAAAGCGTCTGTGCGAAGATTAGCAACTGTGTACTTAGGGATGATTGAAGACGTTCAAGTGCTACCTTATCTATATAAAGCGCTAACAGATAAATCGGTCACAGTGAGAAGAACGGCGGGGGATTGTTTATCAGATCTAGGCTTCCCAGAAGCTTCTGAAAAAATGATGGAAGCATTATCTGATAAAAGCAAGCTGGTTCGCTGGCGTGCAGCAATGTTCTTATACGAAGTAGGCGACGAAAAAGCGCTTCCTGCCTTAAAAGCAGCTGAAAATGATAATGAATTTGAAGTAAGTCTGCAAATTAAACTAGCAATTGAAAGAATTGAGCAAGGCGAAGAAGCAAAAGGATCTGTATGGAAGCAAATGACAGAATCACGAAAGAATGGATGAGTTAGAAGGACACCTGCATGCGCAACATGCAGGTGTCCTTTTTCAATCATTATCAGTATACGATGAAGAGTAGTTAAATTTTTTTGTGTTAGAACTGAGCATAAGCAGGGTTCAGTACAAAAGAAACGAGATCAAAAAGTAGAGATAGAGACATAGATATAGAAGGTTTTTACATCAGCAGGAATAGTGTTATGTCGAGTTGTGTGCGTGCCTGCATGAGTTGAGTGAAAAAGAGTGGGTGAACCGGAATTGCACGTCGACCAGGTTTGAAAAAGGGAATGAGAGCTATGCAAACAGGTTTTGCAAATCACTCAGGTTTGCAAGTGAGGTTGAGAGCTGTGCCAATTGGATTTGGAAGTCACTCAGATTCGCAAATGAGGTAGAGAGCAGTGCAAACAGGTTTTGCAAGTCACTCAGATTCGCAAATAAGGTTGAGCGCTTTGCAAATTGGATTTGGAAGTCACTTAGGCTCGCAAATGAGGTTGAGAGCTATGCAAATTGGATTTGCGAGTCACTCAGATTCGGAAATGAGGTTTGAGAGCAGTGCAAATTGGATTTGCAAGTCACTCAAGTTTGCAAGTGAGGTTTGAGAGCAGTGCAAATTGGATTTGCGAGTCACTTAGGCCCGCAAATAAGGTAGAGAGCTATGCAAACAGGATTTGCAGTCACTCAGATTCGCAAATAAGGTAGAGAGCTATGCAAACAGGTTTTGCAAGTCACTCAGGTTTGCAAGTGAGGTTGAGCGCTTTGCAAATTGGATTTGGAAGTCACTCAGATTCGCAAATGAGGTTGAGAGCTATGCAAATTGGATTTGCGAGTCACTTAGATTCGGAAGTGAGGTTGAGCGCTTTGCAAATTGGATTTGGAAGTCACTCAGATTCGCAAATGAGGTTGAGAGCTATGCAAATTGGATTAGCAAGTCACTCAGGCTCGCAAATAAGGTAGAGTGCTATGCAAATTGGATTTGCGAGTCACTCAGATTCGGAAATGAGGTTGAGAGCAGTGCAAACTGGTTTTGCAAGTCACTCAGATTCGCAAATGAGGTTGAGAGCTATGCAAATTGGATTTGCGAGTCACTCAGATTCGGAAATGAGGTTGAGAGCTGTTCAAATTGGATTTGCAAGTCACTCAGATTCGGAAATGAGGTAGAGAGCAGTGCAAATTGGATTTGCGAGTCACTTAGGCTCGCAAATAAGGTAGAGAGCTATGCAAACAGGATTTGCAAGTTACTCAGGTTTGCATGTGAGGTTGAGCGCTTTGCAAATTGGATTTGGAAGTCACTCAGATTCGCAAATGAGGTTGAGAGCTATGCAAATTGGATTTGCGAGTCACTTAGATTCGGAAATGAGGTTGAGAGCAGTGCAAACAGGTTTTGCAAGTCACTCAGATTCGCAAATGAGGTTGACAGCTATGCAAATTGGATTTGCGAGTCACTCAGATTCGCAAATGAGGTTGAGAGCAGTGCAAACAGGTTTTACAAGTTACTCAGATTCGCAAGTGAGGTTGAGAGCTGCACAAATTGGATTTGCAAGTCACTCAGGTTTGCAAGTGAGGTTGAGCGCTTTGCAAATTGGATTTGGAAGTCACTCAGGCTCGCAAATGAGGTTGAGAGCTATGCAAATTGGATTTGGAAGTCACTCAGGCTCGCAAATAAGGTAGAGTGCTATGCAAACAGGTTTTGCAAGTCACTCAGATTCGCAAATGAGGTTGAGAGCTATGCAAATTGGATTTGCGAGTCACTCAGATTCGGAAATGAGGTTGAGAGCTGTTCAAATTGGATTTGCAAGTCACTCAGATTCGGAAATGAGGTAGAGAGCAGTGCAAATTGGATTTGCGAGTCACTTAGGCTCGCAAATAAGGTAGAGAGCTATGCAAACAGGATTTGCAAGTTACTCAGGTTTGCATGTGAGGTTGAGCGCTTTGCAAATTGGATTTGGAAGTCACTCAGATTCTCAAATGAGGTTGAGAGCTATGCAAATTGGATTTGGAAGTCACTCAGGCTCGCAAATGAGGTTGAGAGCTATACAAATTGGATTTGCGAGTCACTCAGATTCGGAAATGAGGTTGAGAGCAGTGCAAACAGGTTTTGCAAGTCACTCAGGCTCGCAAATAAGGTTGAGAGCAGTGCAAACAGGTTTTGAGTAATAAGAGCTGTTTCAAATATGATTAGAAATATATCTGAACGTCTAGGGTTTAAACAAGAAGGTATAAACTGTGACGCTGTGTTCATCAACGGATGTTCTAACAATACTGTCCATTATAGTTTGCTTAGAAAAAAGAGGAAGGGCAATCAATAGTCACTTCGGCTAGTTGCAGTTTTTATGGCTAATTGACTAACCTCAGGCAAAATTTATAGTAAGACTATTCAAATATGGGCTCTTTCGTTTGTTAGTTAATTAATGTGTCTGGGTATGCCTCCCTTTGAGACGTGCGATACCACCGCACTTTTGGTGTTATCTTAAAAAACACATACATCAACACCTCAAAAAAGGTGGAATCCAGCCATAGACTTAGAAGCATCCGCCCAGTCATAAATATCTTGGATTTCCAATTATTCAAACGTCTACCATGAGCTATTCCTTTTATATCGGAGAACGATAACTTTGCAATATAGGCTTGAAATATAGTATGCTTACTGTGCAATCATTAGTAAAGGAGGGAAATATTTATGTCTATGGCTTATGAAGAGTATATGAAACAAGTTGTGAAGCCGATGAGAGCTGAGCTTGTTCAGGCCGGTTTTAGCGAATTAACAACTGAAGAACAAGTAAACGATTATATGGAGCAAGCAGAAGGTACAACATTAGTTGTCGTGAATTCTGTTTGTGGCTGTGCAGCAGGATTAGCAAGACCAGCAGTGACTCAGGCTGTATTAAATGCAGAAAAGAAACCAGACAATTTAGTGACAGTTTTTGCTGGTCAAGATAAAGATGCAACAGCGAAAATGCGTGAATATTTCACAGGTATTGAGCCGTCTTCTCCATCTATGGCCCTTCTTAAAGGGAAAGAAGTGGTACATTTTATTCCACGTCATGATATTGAAGATCACTCTATGGAAGAAATTATGCACAATTTATTAGCAGCGTTTGATAATAAATTATAAAAAGGATCACACGATAAAAGGTGATTGAATGCAGCAGTTAGGAGCACTCTTATCCTGACTGTTGCTTTTTAATTTCAATAAAATAAGTAGGTGTTTTGATGTTTGTTACAACATCAGCAAGGACAAATCCTGACGAAACCAATAAGGCAAAACAGGTAGCAATGACGCTGAACCTTCCCTTTTTACATAGAAGAAAAAGAACAATAAAGAGTATGGTCAATCAATACGAAACGAACGGAATTGTCGTTGGAAAAGAGCGAATGGAACTATATAAAGTGGGTGAGGAAAGACCTTTTTTCTTTCATCCTAGTTCAGCAATGTTCCGCCTTAAGCGTTTGCAAAAAGGTGAACATGATCCTTTGATAGAAATTTGTCAACTAAAAGCGGGTTCTTCTTTTCTGGATTGCACACTTGGGCTAGCTTCAGATAGCATTGTGGCAAGTTATGCTGTAGGTGAGACCGGGAAGGTAATTGGGTTAGAAGCAAGTAAAGTGATAGCGTATTTCGTTGGTCAAGGTCTGAAAGAATGGCCAAATGATAACGTAATCATGAAAAACAGTATGGAAAGAATCGAAGTAGTTCATGATTTAGCCATCGATTACTTGAAATCTGTACCTGATTCTTCCTTTGAATGTGTCTATATTGATCCCATGTTTGAAACAACGATAAAAGAATCGTCTAATATCAATGCATTACATTCGATTACATACAAAGGTGATTTAACTGATGAAATGATTATTGAGGCGAAGCGCGTGTCTAAAGAGAGAGTGGTATTGAAGGATCATTTCCGTAGTGAAAGATTCCAAGCCTTTGCATTTCAGCAAATCAAACGTAAATCAGCGAAATTCCACTACGGTGTGTGGGAAAAAAGATAAAAAGATTGCTGTTGCCTTCCTAATGGCTACAGCAATCGAAACTAATGGTAAACGTTTTTTAATCAGTGATGCACATATAAACAAAGTAAGCAAGTAGTACTAAACCACCAACAAGCGCTATCCAACTAGAATCCATTATGTACCTTCCCCCTTCTTATATTCTTATTTGTATATATCCCCCAAAAAAGCAGCAATTAATCATGAACCAATGCCCAAAAAGTGATAAAATATGGTAGAATAAAAGAAAAATTTTGTGAGGCAATGAACATGAATATTCAAATGGCAGCGAGAATGGAGCAATTCCAAGAGAGTATTTTTTCGGAACTAGCTGAAATCAAGCAACGGAAACTAGAAGAAGGCATAAAAATAATCGATCTTAGTGTCGGTAGTCCCGATTTACCACCTCCTCCCATTATAACAAAGATGATGGGCGAAATGGCAAGTGATCCAAAGCTTTATGGTTACACATTAAAAGGGGTTCCAGAGTTTCATGAGGCAGTGGCGAATTATTACAGTAGAAAATACGGCGTAACCCTTGATGCGAAGGAAGAAACCACGTTACTGATGGGCTCACAAGATGGTTTGGTCCATTTACCAATGGTGCTTTGTAATCCTGGTGATATAGTACTCGTTCCAGATCCTGGTTATACAGCGTACGAAGCAGGTGTGAATCTTGCAGGTGGGCAAATGTATCGTATGCCGTTAAAAGAAGAAAATGATTACTTACCTTCTTTCGCTGATATTCCAAAAGAAGTTAGTAAAAAAGCAAAGTTAATGATTCTAAATTATCCTGGAAATCCGGTTCCTGCCCTGGCGACAAAAGAATTTTTTGGACAAGCAATCGATTATGCGAAAGAAAATGACATTGTCATTCTCCACGATTTTGCTTACTCTGAATTATATTTTGAAGAGGCGCCAATTAGTTTTTTATCAGTTGATGGTGCGATGGATGTAGGGATTGAAATGAACTCGTTATCTAAAAGCTTTAATATGGCAGGGTGTCGTGTGGCTTATGCTGCAGGAAATCGTAAAGTTATTTCTCTTCTAAGTAATCTAAAGTCTAACCTTGACTATGGCGTTTTTTATCCTATTCAAATGGCTGCTGTACAGGCGTTAGCTGATGATTCGTCCTTTTTAGATGAATTGAGAGCGGTCTATAAAAAAAGAAGAGATTCTTTTGTTCTTGGATTACGAGAAGTAGGTTGGGATGTGGCTTTACCTAAAGGGTCGATGTTCGTATGGGGGAGATTACCGGATGGAATGAAATCTAAGCCATTCGCACTTGAATTAATTGAAAAAGCAGGAGTCGTTGTAACACCTGGAATTGCCTTTGGTGAATGGGGCGAAGGTTATGTACGCATGGGTATTGTCCAATCAGAAGAAACATTATTAGAAGTTGTTTCCCGTATTGAGAAAAGTGGCATTTTTAAATAAATAATGAAAGTCATCTGAGGAGGAGATACACTTGCCGAGTTGGTTAAGAAAATCATTAGTGGTGATGGTGACAATCTTTACATTTGGATTGGTGACACCAACGAGTTTATTACCTATTCAGCATGATGAAGATAAGTCACCAAGAAAAGCAGTTTTAGCTGAAAGCTTACCAGATGTAAGTGTAGAAGAAACTTCACAAGTTTCGAGGGAGGATTTTATAAAGGAAATGGTTACTTCCGCGGAAAAGCATTCTTTCGAAAAGTTTGGTGAAAAAATTAAACCGGTCATTGAATCAGAATTTCAAATCGTCATACTCCCTAATATAGAAAAGGCGATTTCAGAAGTTGCAGAGCAGTATACAGAGGAGAATCTGCATCATTTGAGTATCACTGAAACGGCCTCTGCGGGCGTTTCAGAACGAATTTTTCATATAGCAGATGAGACAAAGCAAAAAGATGTCATTCGTTTTCATGTCAGAAGAGATCATCCACCGCAGCAAGGTTATTGGTTTAATTTCCATTATCATACTGCCTTTGATCAATTCCAAACTCACCACGAACTTGGATCCATCTATTGGGATAAAAATACCCCGCCAAAATGGATGAGTTAATTTCAAAAATTGAAACTTTTCTAGTACATATTCGTATATACTAGGTGAAGAACGATAGTATATAAAGTTGATCAGGGGGAAAAATTCACTATGGAAATTATCGATGGAATCCTACATACCTATTCTAGTTTCTTTGATTGGGATATGTGGGTTGAGGCATTATCTCGACCAGATGCATGGGTGCTGATTGGCACATTGGTCATTTTAGAAGGCTTGCTTTCAGCGGATAATGCGCTTGTCTTAGCAGTAATGGTTAAGCACCTACCACCAAAACAACGAAAGAAAGCACTTTTTTATGGGTTACTTGGCGCTTATTTCTTCCGTTTTTTAGCGATAGGTGTAGGTGTATTTTTAATTAAATTTTGGTGGATAAAAGTATTAGGAGCCGCTTACTTAGGCTGGTTAGCTATTAAATATTTTATCGACAAAAAGAAAGCAGAAGAAGCAGAAGACGAAGAAGCGTTGGAAGGAATCAATCAACGAGGCTTATTAATTCGTCTGTTCGGGACATTTTGGGGAACAGTTATTGCCGTTGAATTAATGGATATTGCTTTTTCAATTGATAGCATTTTAGCAGCACTAGGTGTGAGTCAAGAAATATGGGTACTTCTTGTTGGTGGTATGCTAGGTATCATTATGATGAGGGGTGTTGCAGGAGTATTCTTAAAATTAATTGACCGTGTACCTGAACTTGAAACAAGCTCTTATATTCTTATTCTATTAATCTCTTTAAAGATGTTGTTAAGTGCAGGAGGTATTCACATTGATCATATGTATTTCTTTGGTGTACTTGTGATTGTTTTTGCAATTACTTTTATTGTACATGCGAAGAGAAAACGTACTGAAGCAGCAGGCTCATAAGAAAAGGGGATGAATTGCTTCATCCCTCTTTTTTCACTCCATCAATATCTTCCAATATCTGATAATAATTGCAATTATTTCTGGGTCCCCTCTATTAAATTTTTCCGAAATTAAAAAAAGGAGTTGGCGTATGAGGTTATTTACAGATTTATCTCAAGCTGCACTAGATGAGTACTTTTTTAAAGAACCGACGACATTTAATAAATACACACCGAAGAATGAGCTTGCATATGCATTAGCTGCTACCCTTTATATGCCTGCAACACGTCCTGCTATCCATCAAGATTTGATTAATAAAAAGCACGCTGGTCTAACATCAGTTGTCATTTGTTTGGAAGATAGTATTGGTGATTTGGAAGTGGAAGTAGCGGAAAGGGGGTTGCAGCATTCCTTACATAAACTTCGACAAGATATTTCTAGAGGCTTTATTACATTAGAAGAATTGCCATTGCTTTTTATTCGTATAAGAAATAAAGAGCAGTTAGTCCGGTTAATCACTTTATTTAAAGATGAATGGCAGTTACTAACTGGTATTGTCATTCCAAAATTCTCTTCAATCGATGGTGAAGAAATGCTGCAACTCGTTAGTGATTTACGAAATAGTGGCCATGAATTATATGCGATGCCAATCCTTGAAACGAAAGAAGTTCTATTTAAAGAAACAAGAATGGAAGAGTTAAAAAAACTAAAGGGAATATTCGATAAGTACGCTCATTTTATTTTGAATATCCGGATTGGGGCGACAGATTTTTGTGGACTATTAGGAATAAGAAGAAACACATCCACTTCATTATATGATATTGCTGTATTGAGAGATTGTTTAGCAGACATTATGAACTTTTTTCAAAGGGCACCTAATCATTACTTACTTTCTGGACCTGTTTGGGAGCACTTTGTTTCTAAAGAAAAAGTTAACTTACTAAGTAATCAAACGGAGCAAATCATGGAATCCTCGTCATTTATGAACAAACTACCGAAAGAGATGAGAGGATTCATAGCAGAAATATTGCTCGATATTAGTAATGGTATCATCGGAAAAACGATTATACATCCCACGCAAATTACGCCGGTACAAGCTTTAAACACTGTGACTTATGAAGAATACAATGATGCAATGGATATATTAAATCATTCAAATGGGGCCCATGGTGTGATGAAAAGTGCCAGTCAGAACAAAATGAACGAAATGAAGCCCCACTATGATTGGGCAAAGAAAATAGAGTTAAAATCAAGAGTTTACGGGGTGCTAAATGAACAATACAACACAATTGATTTCTTCCAACAGTTATCACATGATAGACGTCATCGAGCCCATGCAGGTGAAGCTAAATATCAACTATAATCCTTACCATTTTAAATTCGATGAATTATTCCAGATGGCAGCAAGAAAGAATAAAAAAAGATCCTTTTTATTCGTTAGTAAAGTGTTAGGAAAACATCTGCCTATCTCGCCGGCAAAAGGATTAGCAACGGGACTGTTATTAGCAGAAAACTACCTAAAGGATGTGGAAGGGAAAAAGCTTTCGCCGTCATCACCCTTTGTGGATGTACTGAAAAATAAGCAAACGAAATTTAGTGATACAGCATTTATTGGCGATCAATATTCTCCCATCATTATTGGTTTTGCAGAAACTGCGACAGCGCTCGGTCAGGCATTTTTTCAAGCGTTTAAGAATGCAGATTATTTTCATACAACGAGAGAAGATCTTTTAAGCGTTGAATCGATCATTCATTTTGAGGAAGAGCATTCACACGCTACTTCTCATCGTTGTTATATCGATGCCAATTTGTTGCAAAATAGTCGGGAAATTATATTAGTAGATGATGAAGTGACGACTGGAAAGACAGCGCGAAATATTATCACATCATTACATGATAAGTTTCCGAGGAAGCATTATACTGTTGTTTCTATTCTTGATTGGAGAAATGAGACCAACAAGAATGCATTTATTGAATTAGAGGAAGCGTTAGATATCACTATACGTCATATATCCCTTCTTGCTGGCGAGGTTGAAGTAGATGGGAACCCAGTTATTAAGGAGGAAGAAAGTGTAGACCTGTACCATCCATCTACAGAAATGAATGAAATTTACATAGAAAAAGAATTACCTATGCTGTTTGCTTCTAAGTATTATCCTACGACAAATCAAAAGTCTCCCTTCCACACTGTTCCTTATATTGCTGAGAGTGGTCGATTCGGTTTGGATAGTAAAGTGAACGTTTTATTAAATTCAAAAGCAGAAAAGGTTGCAACATTTCTTGATCAAAAAAGAAAGGGTAAACATATTTTATGTATCGGCACAGGTGAGTTTATGTATTTGCCAATGAAAATAGCTAGCTTAATGGAGGGGAGTGTAAAGTATCAAAGTACAACCCGTAGCCCTATTCATGTCCATAATAAACCATCCTATGGTGCACGCTTTGGTATGACTTTTCCTAGCCCTGAAATGGAAGAAGTGGTGAACTATATCTATAATATTCCACCGGAAACATATGATGAAGTATTTATCTTTTTTGAAAGATTAGTAGATGAACAGGTTTTAAGCAAGTTTTTACAACAGATAAAGATACCAAGTATTCAAGTCGTCTTTTTGAAAGGAGTGAGGTGATTTGACTATTGTCGCCAGGCAGCCTATGTTTGGGTCATATGACCCGAGAGAGGTCACCTTTCTTTTAAAGGATTTAAGTCATATCCGTTTAGAAGATACAACAGAAAACAGAGAACACGCCATTCAATCAGGTGCTCATTATAGTGAAACCTTACCAATAGAATACCAGCCACCAAAAGCGTATATCGATCTTTTCTTTCGTTCTTTAGACGAATTTAAAGAGAAAGTGGCTTTAAGTATAGCTGTTGTAGCAGAACAGATTTATGCAGCTAAAGGCAAACAGACAGTTTTGGTTTCACTAGCGAGAGCAGGTACACCAATAGGCATTTTAATCAAAAGATATTTGTTTTTTAAATACCATGTAGATTTGCCACATTATAGTATTTCTATTATTCGCGATAGAGGAATCGATGAAAATGCCCTTCACTATATTTTAGAAAAACATTCAAAGGGAATAATTCAATTCGTAGACGGTTGGACAGGAAAAGGTGCCATTTCGATAGAATTAACAAATGCATGCCACTTATTCTTTCATAAATATGGGGTGAAAATTGATGATACATTGGCTGTTTTAGCTGACCCTGGCCATTGTACAACCGTATTTGGAACGAGGGAAGACTTTTTAATTCCGAGTGCTTGCTTAAATTCGACTGTCTCTGGACTTGTCAGCAGGACGGTCTTAAATAATCAATGGATTGGTGAAAAGGATTTTCATGGGGCGAAATATTATCATCATATGATTGATGAGGATTTATCAAACATCTATTTAGACACAATAACTCAGCAATTTCAAAAAGTTGTTTCTATAGCAAAGCAGGAAGCAAGTAAAATAGTGGATGGAAATTACGGAGCGACCTTTTCAGGTATGAATGAAATACTAAGAATCCAAAAGGAGTTCGGGATCGAATCTTCTCATTTCGTTAAACCAGGTGTAGGTGAAACGACGAGAGTAGCTTTAAGAAGGGTACCTTGGAAAATACTGATTAAAGATAAAAAGAGTCCTTATCTAAAGCATTTGTTTGCACTTGCTGAGGAGAGAAAGATTGAATTGGTTCATTATCCACAAATGAGCTATACATGTTGTGGGCTAATTAAGAAGGTTATCCAATGAGAGGAGGAATTTTTGCCTCAGATTTAGATCGGACATTAATCTATTCAGAGACAGCGATATCGCAATTGGAAGAAATTCCAAGTAAAACTGCAACCGTTGTTGAATATAAAAATAATAAAGCTTTATCTGTGATGAGTGATCGTGCCATAAAATTATTACAACAAATTCGCAATACCCTTCTGTTCGTGCCAATTACTACACGAACACGGCAACAATTTGAGCGGATTGAATTTCCTTTTAGCCATCGTTATGCAGTTGTTGCCAATGGCGCACAAATTCTATATAATGGTCAGCCTTTGCTTAATTGGGAAGAAAGTATCAAGCGAGAAGTCTATGATAAGAGTGGAACGAAAGAGAAGCTATTGAATCATTTATTCCCATTTAAGATAGAGGGTAGATTGCGTGAAGCAGATGGTTGGTTTTTCTACTATGTGCTAATGGAAACATTGTCAGATTGCCAATTGGCTGAAATACGCCTAACTGCAGAAGGGCTTGGATGGCGTATTTCTTTGCAAGGTAGAAAATTATATTTTATACCCAATGCGATTAGCAAAGGTAGGGCACTACAGTATATCGTAGAAAATGAAGGGGCCCAATATTTATTCGGTGCAGGAGATTCATTATTAGATTATGACTTTTTAAAAATTTGTGATGAATCATTTGTTCCTGCTCATGGAGAACTGGCTCAACATTTAAAGAAGTCTTCTCATTGGTTAACAAAGGAAAAAGGGATGCTGGCAACAGAAGAATTCCTTACTAAAATACTTCAGACAGTTACCAATCCTGCGGACCGGAGCGAAAGATCCGATTTACAACAGAAAATACAACCAATCCAGCTGTGATAAAGAAAATAAAGATCATGCTCGTGTAGAAAATGGACTGGTGAACTGTATAGGTGAATAATGAAAGAAAGGCAGCCAAAAAGAGTAAATCAAGCATTATAAATATTGAGGAATTTAAAGTTTGTTCTAGTATTTTTAATTCTGAATCGATATTAGGTAACTTGGAACGCTTCGCTAACATTCTCATTTTTAATCCATCCTTTGATTACATTTATCCTTTCGTTTGAAGCAAATACAGGTATCCTTAGTAATGCAACTATATGCATAACCACAGTAAATGGTGAAAATGGCAGAAGCCCTTATTCAATAGCTTCATATCGTAACTAATTATGTTAAGATGAAATGGATACGTGTTTATAATCATTGTTTCTAAAACAACAATATATATACAAATTGAACCTGTAAGACGAATGTATTAAAGGGAAGGGATCAGTCAATGAATGTCACTCATAGTCATGTGAAAAATATCCGAATGGCAGTTACATATGAAGGGTATAAAGAAGCATTAAAAACGCCACTAAATGAAAGGCCGATGTATGAGGTGGCCAATCGTACACTTACTTATAATCAAATCTTTCTCCGGTTATTAGGTGTACCATTAGACGAGGATGCCTATTATAATGAACTGTTTGACCTAGCTCATGATCCAACGTTCGATATTTCAGTAATCGGTGAAGACCATTTAGACAAATCGATGAATAATGAACATTTTAAGTCCATTCAAAAGGTTATTAATATCCATAGAGATCAGCAGCTTTCAATTAATCGATTTGTGGCATTTTTAGATGGGGAAGGATTACTACTTCGTTCAGAACTACCAGCTATTCAGCGTAAAATCCGCGAAGCATTAATGGAAACATTACAACTTTTCTCTGATAAAGAGGAAGGTGGGCTTAAGCATAATGATTTGCGTAGAATCTTAACAGATCTTATTAAATGGTCTCATAACCATTTGGGAGAAAGCTTAACCAACGCTGATTTAACAGTAAAGCTCCCGAAATTTATTTGGTATGGACCTTATAAAAAAACGCATGCTTACTTTATTTACTATTTACTTTCGCTCGGTTGTGATGTGATTTACATATCACCTAGTGGAGAAGATGCGTTTGCCTCGTTTCAATTAGATTGGGCAAATACTCCGGTGCATCATTTTCAAAATAAGAATGAGGCTGAACCTTTTCCAACTGAAAAGCGACGAAGAAAATCGACCGTTGCCTATCGTGCATCAAAAGAAATAGAATCGATACTTAATCAAGATGGATCAGGTATTTTTAAGCCATGGCAATTACGAGAATATTTGCCCGCGTCGCTTACGTTGAAAACAACTTATGATGAACTTTTTCTACTTGTTAAAGAAAAGGCGATGATTCGCCCTAATTTTGAAGTGGCAGGCAAGGTTGTGAAAATTCCGCACGTATTTGCAAAAATTCAAGGTGTCAGTAGAGACCGCAAAGAATACTGGGAAAGGCTTCACACACTTGAGGAAAACGATCATAGTTATTTAATCCGCTCTTTTCCTTTTTCAAAAGGGGTGAGCAGCGATTATCGCTACCATTATCGTAATGCACTTGATCAAGACGGATTAGTTGATCCAGATAAAGTGATGAATGCTCATTTTTGGACTTACAAGCATTTACCTAATGGCTTACAGCAAGGGATAGCCTATGCGATAAGAAAAATTTGTGAAAAATCATTATTAAAAAAACAAGCAAATGAATCTGAAGAAGATTTAAAGGTTTATATTTTCGCTCAAAGTATGCAACTCCAAGGTAAGATGCTACAACTCATTCAACGTTTTGATTATTCACAAGATGTACCTAAGCTTATCTTATATAACAACGAATTAAATGGCTTAATGAGTCGCCATGATGCCGTATTGCTACTTTTAATGAATCAGTTCGGTGTGGATATCACTGTTTATAATCCAGCAGGACATAATGATATTGAGAATTATATTGATGAGCGTTTATATGATGTTCATTGGTTGGAAGATGTCATTTTTGAATTAGAGTATAAAGAACCATCTTTCATAAAATCTGCACTAACTAAAATTTTCAAGAAGTTATAAAGGAGTGAAATAAATGAATTCATCTGGTATGCAAACGAATTTGGATGTCATTTCAACAAACCCAGAAGACAAGTTAACAGAAGCATCTGCAAGTCAAATTAAACTAGCTTTAAGAGAAAATAAAGAGGTTCAACAACTCGCTGCCTCAATAGACGAGCGCGATCAAATTCAAATTTTAGAATTTGGTAAAGAACCAGCTGAGGAAATATCCAAGTTTTCTGATCAAATTCTCGGCAATATGAGAACAACAAAAGTAGAGGATTCCGGAGAATTATTGAAACAGCTAGGAAAAATTATGGATCAGTTTGACCCGAAAGATTTTGAGAAAGAAAAGCCAGGTTTCTTTGATAAACTCTTCAAAAAGGGCGAAAAACTCATTGAAAAGCTGTTTGGAAAATACCAAACAATGGGCAAGGAAATCGATAAAATTTATGTTGAAATCTCTAAATATCAAAATGAAATGGTTGAAGCAACTACTACGTTAGATAGGATGTATGAGGAAAACTATCAATATTACCTTTCACTTGAACAGTATGCTGTTGCTGGTCAGATGAAATCTGATGAACTGAAAGCCAATCAATTGCCACAATTAGAGCAAAAAGCAATTGCAGGTGATCAAATGGCCTCTATGCAATTAGATACTCTAAGAAATGCAGTCGAATTATTAGATCAACGAGTGTATGATTTAGAAATGGCGAAAATGGTTGCATTACAAACGGCACCACAAATCCGCATGCTTCAAAGAGGGAATACGAAATTAATTGGGAAAATTAATTCAGCTTTTGTGACGACGATTCCAATCTTCAAAAATGGTCTTATTCAAGCGATGGCAGCGAAAAGGCAAAAGCTCGTTGCTGATTCGATGAGTGAATTAGATCGCAGAACAAATGAAATGTTAGTTAGAAATGCGCAAAATATATCACAACAAAGTACAGACATTGCAAGACTTGCTGGTGGACCAAGTATTAAGATTGAAACAATTGAACAGTCTTGGGATATCATCATGAAGGGGATGCAAGAAACAAAGTCGATTGAGGAAGAGAATCGCAAATTAAGAGAAGAAGGAACGAAAAAATTAGAACAATTGCAAGATAATTTTCGCAATATGAAGAACAAGAGATAAAAAAACAAAGGGGAGATAAACAATGGCGATTAGTTTACAAAAGGGACAAAGAGTAGATTTAACAAAAGGGAATCCAAGTCTTTCAAAAATACTTGTTGGTTTAGGATGGGATCCAGTAAAGCAAAAAAGTAGTGGTGGACTATTAGCTGGTCTCTTTGGAGGCGGTGGGGGTGTCGATATCGATTGTGACGCTTCGGTTATTTTGCTTGGGGATAACGATAAATTACGTAGCAATAAAGATGTCATTTATTTTGGTAATTTAAAAAGTGGTGATGGAAGCATTCAACATACCGGTGATAATTTAACAGGCGATGGAGATGGTGATGATGAACAAATCCTTATCGATTTGAGTCGTATTCCAAGTCATATCCATAAACTTGTATTTGTTGTTAATATTTATGATTGTGTAAAACGAAAACAACATTTTGGTATGATTCAGAATGCTTTTATTCGCATTGTCAATTCAAATAACCATCAAGAGTTAATTCATTTTAACTTAACGGAAAATTATGATGGGAAAACAAGTTTAGTTGCTGGTGAGATTTACCGCCATGGTCAAGACTGGAAATTTGCAGCGGTAGGGAATGGTACGCAAGCTGCTAGCTTAAGCGATATTGTTCGTTCTTATTCATAAGTGTGCGAGATTAAAAGGGCTGATCTTTGATTAGTCCTTTTTATATTTAATGAAAATCTATGATATAATTAATAGACTAGTAATGATACGATTAATGATAGAAAAGGGAGGAACAGCTATGAAAAAGTGGATATTTACAGGCTTATTTTTAGTTGTTTCCTTAACATTAATGGGAAGTTCACAAGCCGATATCGGTGCGATTCAGTTAAAGAACTATCCATATTCTTCAGACCTAAAGCAAGCAGTGGATCTCACATCAGAAGATTTGTTAGGAGAGATTGTCTTATTACCAACAGAATCTTTTGATGAAATAGAAGCAGCGGCCATCATATCCCGCTTGGACCAATTACCGTCTACCTTATTACAAAAAATAGACAATCAAAATATTAAGATTAAGCTTTTTTCAGGCAGGTTGACAGAGAATCCTAGCGTAAGACATCTAACTGGAATGATTCCACGTGGATATACTTCATCAACGACATGGGATCAAGTTCCAGGCATTGGTGGAGGGAAAACAGTGCTTGTAAAAATAGGCTATAGTGACCAAGGGATGGACCATGGCTCCGTTAATTTGGAATTGCATGAGCTGGCACATTCCATTGATCGTTATATCTTTGAGGAAATCCGTTCGAATAGCCAATTTATTCGTATTTGGCAAGAAGAGCAACCACAATTATTTCCAAATGATTCCTATTTCTCTACGTTTTCCGAAGAATATTTTGCTGAGAGTTTTGCCCTTTATTTTTTGAATGTAGAAACGAGAAGTTACTTGTATGAAAATGCGCCAAAAACGTTTTCTTTTATTAGACAAATGGCGGGCCATAATCATTAAGATATAAAGTTTAAGAGGTGAGTATCATGGAGAAACATCCAGAACAGGCATATTTAGACATGCTACAACATATTTTAACAAATGGACAAAAAAAACAAGATCGTACTGGTACTGGAACTTTAAGTGTTTTTGGCTATCAAATGCGTTTCGATTTAAGTCAAGGATTCCCATTATTTACAACAAAGCGTGTACCGTTCCGTTTAATTGCAAGTGAATTACTCTGGTTTATTAAAGGTGATACAAACATTCGCTATTTATTGCAGCATAATAACCATATTTGGGATGAATGGGCATTTAAAAAATGGGTTGAATCAGATGAATATAACGGTCCTGATATGACAGACTTTGGTAGACGTTGTTTAATTGATAGCGAGTTTAATGAAATCTATCAAAAAGAATTACAACAGTTTTGTGAAAGAATCCTTACTAACGATGAGTTTGCAGAAAAATACGGAGATTTAGGAAATGTATATGGAAAGCAATGGAGAAATTGGACTGCTTCAACTGGCGAAGAGCTTGACCAGTTAAAAGATGCGATAGAACAGATAAAAAATAACCCTGACTCAAGGCGAATCATTGTGAATGCATGGAATCCTGAAGATGTGATCAATGCAGGTGGAAAAGGAAGCAAAGCCGCATTACCTCCTTGTCATGCCATGTTCCAGTTTTATGTCATAAATGGAAAGTTGAGTTGCCATCTATTACAACGCAGTGGCGATACCTTCTTAGGGATTCCATTTAATGTGGCTTCCTATTCGTTACTCACTCATTTAATTGCTCATGAGTGTGGTTTAGAGGTTGGTGAGTTTGTTCATACAATCAGTGATGCGCATATTTATTCGAATCATCTTGAGCAAGTACAGGAACAATTATCAAGAACACCAAAGGCATTGCCGCAACTACGAATTGATAACAATAAAACCTCGATTTTTGATATAGAAATGGAAGATTTAGCAATTGAGGGCTATGATCCTCATCCAACAATTAAAGCCCCAGTTGCCGTTTAAGTAGAAAAAGCACTCTTCATGGTATGAGTGCTTTTCTTTTGCTGAGAAGCTTTATTATTGGATTTTCTTTTCAAGTGCAGAGAATTATATTAAACTTATAATTAATTGCTAGTGCCGATTGGAGGATATGAAAATGATTTCATTAATTTGGGCAATGAGTGAGAATAGAGTGATAGGAAAAGATAATCAGTTACCGTGGCATTTACCAGGGGACTTGCAGTTTTTTAAAGAGACGACGTTAGGTCACCCAGTTGCTATGGGGAGAAGAACATGGCTCTCACTTGGAAGACCACTACCAGGAAGAGAAAATATTGTCATTACTAGGAATACAGATTTTTCTCCAGAGCAAGCAACAGTATTAAATTCGATTGAACAATTAATTACATACAGTCAAGAAAAACAGCAGGAAGTTTTTGTCATTGGTGGAGCGCAAATTTATCAATCTACTTTACCTTATGCAGATAAGCTCTATATTACTAAAATTCATGCTGAAATCGAGGGTGACACAAGCTTTCCATCATTCGACCTCACTGAATGGAAACAAGTGTCCGTCGAGAAACGAAGCAAAGACGAAAAAAATGCTTACGATTACGAATTTCAAGTGTATGTTAGAAAATAAAAGAGACGGCTTCTTTATGGAGTCATTAAAAACACGAAGAGGCTTCGTGTTTTTTTCATGGTCTCCTATGAAGTGTTTGCTCTTTATCTATTTGCCTACCCTAAAACAGGCAGGGAGTAAGAAAATGGCATTATGCGACGTAACTATAAACGTTAAGCTATCAATCTCTTATTTTGATTATTTAAGAATGTCCAAAAACAATTATGTGTTATGGGTGGGTACACCTACATTTATCTTTTTTCTGCTGATCCTTGTAAGAAAAAATGATTTGTATCAGTTGTCTCCTTTTTTCTTCTGACTCTTGCACGTAAAATGACATTGCCAATTTGCCCTCATATCATGAATAACGAGAAAATAACATATGAAAAAGCGTTAATCCAGTTTTTACTTCTAAAAAGGCGTGCAACCTATTATTGGTCGGTAACAATTTTAAGTGTATGTACTCCATGTCTTATGTCCGATTCACTATAATCTCCTCATCAATTTTTTTCTAGGAAGCAAATGATTATTCTTCCATTTATTGGGAATTAAAATCAGAAATAAAGTAACCGTTTTCATTTTAAAAAAACATGAATTTTTAAAAAATTGTGCATCAATCTATTATTCTCATGTTATAATGTACAAATTACAAAAGGAAAAGGGATGAGTTGACAAATGGAACAGAGAGCAGTGAAAGAGAAAATGGTGCAATTGGAGGATATCTTGATTGCGTACCAGCACTTAAAGGATATCGTTGCCCATACACCGCTGCAAAAAAATAATCGCTTGTCTGAAAGATATGAGTGCAATGTGTATATTAAACGGGAAGATTTGCAACATGTACGCTCTTTTAAACTAAGAGGTGCCTATTATTCAGTGATGTCATTACCAGAGGAACGTATAAAGAACGGCGTTGTTTGTGCGAGTGCAGGTAATCATGCACAAGGGGTGGCCTATGCTTGCCATCGATTAGGTATTAATGGGAAAATCTTTATGCCGGCAACTACACCTAAACAGAAGGTAAGCCAAGTTGAATTATTCGGCAAAGATTCAATTGAAATTATCCTTGTTGGCGATACATTTGATGATTCATTCGCAGAGGCTCAGGCGTGCTGTAATCAGGAAGGTCGCACATTTATTCATCCCTTTGAAGATGAGCATGTGATAGCTGGCCAAGGAACTATTGCTGTTGAAATGCTTCATGATTGCGATGAACCAATTGATTATGTTTTCGCAAGTATTGGCGGGGGCGGATTGATGTCTGGTTTGTCCACGTACATTAAAAGTGTGTCACCTCTAACGAAAATGATTGGTGTCGAGCCTGAAGGAGCTTCTTCGATGAAGGAATCCGTTCAACAAAATCAAGTGGTGGCTCTAGATGAAATTGATAAATTCATCGACGGTGCAGCAGTGAAAAGAGTGGGCGAGATGACATTTGATATTTGTAAACGATATGTAGATGACATTATTAGTGTCCCAGAAGGAAAAGTTTGTACAACAATATTAGAATTATACAATGAGCATGCAATTGTTGCTGAACCAGCAGGAGCATTATCAATTGCAGCTTTAGATTTTTATAAAGAGGAGATTAAAGGAAAGTCAATTGTATGTGTTTTAAGCGGTGGAAATAATGACATTGAAAGAATGCAGGAAATTAAAGAACGATCCTTATTGTACGAAGGATTATTGTATTATTTTATTGTTAATTTTCCACAAAGAGCAGGGGCATTACGAGAGTTTTTAGATGAGGTGCTTGGTCCTACGGATGATATTGTAAGATTTGAATATACAAAGAAGAACAATAAAGGTAGTGGTCCAGCTCTAGTCGGTATTGAGCTAAAGAATCGACGCGATAATCATAGTTTAATCGAGCGCATGAATAGAAAAGGATTCTCTTACCAAGAAATTAACAATGATGAAAATTTGTTTCATCTTTTAGTCTAATGATTGTTAGGAATTAATTGACTTTTCTTTTAAAATAACGCTATAATGGGGATGGCTTGAACAACAGTTTAAGGGGATGTTTTTCATGTTTTCAAACATAGGTTTTCCAGGACTTATTCTCATTCTTGTGCTGGCACTCATCATCTTCGGTCCAAAGAAATTACCCGAAATTGGTCGCGCGCTTGGTGATACATTAAGAGAGTTTAAGAAATCTACGAAAGAATTAGCCAATGACGATGATGCTGAGAGAGAGACAATGAATAAAAAGGCCTAATCGATAGGGCTACATATAGTTATGAAAATGAATAATTGTGAAAATTAGAAACATGTATTAGTCAAGGTAATCAACTACTTTTGACCTAACCACATGTTTCTCGTTTTTTGTGTGGGTTTTCCATTTTGTTCGTCTTAAATAGTGGACAGAAGTGAAGCAAGATTCAACAGGTTAAATGAAAACGAAGCAGGAGTAGGTTATGAAACAAGAAGAATTGAATTATATTGAGCATCTAGAGGAATTAAGAAAGCGGTTAATTCTTTGTATAGTGGCATTTGTTTTGTTTTTTATTGTCGGTTTTCTGTTCGTCGATCATATTTACCAATGGTTTGTCCGTGATTTGAAAGAGCAGTTAATTGTACTTGGTCCGAGTGATATCATTTGGGTGTATTTTACGATTGCTTCTGTTATTGCTATAGCTGGGACAATACCAGTTGTAGCATTGCAATTATGGCAATTTGTTAAACCTGGACTTGTGCCTAAAGAGAGAAAAGTTACATTAGCTTACATTCCAGCTCTTTTTGCATTGTTTTTAGTTGGGCTAAGCTTTGGTTATTTTGTCATTATGCCTACATTGTTTAACTTTTTGACGGGGTTAAGTGAAGGTATGATGGAAATGAGTTTTACGGTAGATAAGTATTTTCAGTTTATATTTCATATGACGTTGCCTTTTGGAATACTATTTGAATTGCCAGTTGTGGCGATGTTTTTAACATCCCTCGGGATTATTAACCCATACGTGTTAACAAAAATCAGGAAATACGCTTATTTTGTTCTTGTAGTGATTTCTGTTATTATTTCACCACCTGATTTAATGTCAGATATTATCGTTAGTATTCCGCTTCTTGTCCTATATGAAATCAGTATTACCTTATCAAAAATCGTTTATCGCAGAAAGTTAAAGAAAGAACAATTAGAAGCATTGGAAAGCTCCTCATCATAATTTTATGAAGCGCAAAAAATCTAGAAGAATTATTAAACGAAATGATGTATAATACGATTAAACGGGTGAAAATGAGGATTGATATTTTGATATGTAAAAGCCTAGAGTTCAGAAATGTATTTGGACAGAAGGTGAAGATTACAGAGATTCCTTTAGTGGATAAGGATAGTCCTTGTTTTTTCTTAGTACACATTCGACTACAGCAGTTTGTAACGAAAATTTATCATACGGAACATTGTAAGACAACTGTGTACTCATTTAAAGAGTATTTAAAACGTGTGATGAAGTGGTCAGATGTTGAGATGGTATTTCAAACAAAAGAATTAAAAAGCAATGCATGATAGATCCCGTAAAGGGGTCTTTTTTTAGTGTAGTGAACAAGTTGAGAAAGTTATAAAGAGGGTCCACATAGATATAAAAGCTAATATGCCTTTCAAAATCATGTATTTTTGTTAACATTTATTTTGAAATCTATTGTTTTGTTATTGATTATTTGTCCAGTTTACCTAACTAAAAAAATCATAAAATAGATGTAATAATCTTTTTTATTGTAATTTTGACAGTATAAAGACGTTTCAACATAAATCTTTTAATCGTAGTGATATACATGTATAATGAAGGTTGAATTGCTATGATAGGACGTGAATGAATGACTAGAATAAAAATTGTAACGGATTCAACTGTTGACTTATCAGCTGAAATGATTACAAAGTTAGATATAGCTGTTGTACCATTAACAATCAATATTAATGGACAATCTTATGAGGACCGTGTCGATATTACGCCCCAAGAATTTCTGGATTTAATGCGACAGTCTGATGAGCTTCCTAAAAGTTCTCAACCTGCAACAGGGACATTTGTAGAATTGTATGATCAACTAAACAAAGATGGTTACGATGAAATTATTTCTATCCATATGACTGGAGGAATGAGTGGGACAGTTGATTCTGCTCGAACGGCCGCAGACATAACAGAGGCCAATGTGACTGTTATTGATTCTCGGTTCATTTCAAAAGCGTTGGCATTTCAAGTCATAGCTGCTGCTGAACTCGCAGATAAGGGAGAAGATTACAAGCGTATTATCCAGAGAATTCAAGAAATTCAAGAAAATACGAAACTTTATGTTGTTGTAGACACTTTGGAAAACCTGATTAAAGGTGGAAGAATAGGCAAAGGAAAAGGTTTAATCGGCTCTCTATTAAATATTAAACCGATTGCTTCGTTAGCAGATGGCGTGTATACACCCATAACAAAGGTACGAAGTCACTCTCAAGTGATAAAGTTTTTATCCAAACAATTAGTAGAAGATGCAAAAGGAAAGACGATTAAAAGTGTAGGAATTACCCATGCGGGTGGGTTAGAATTAGCAAGAAAACTGAAAGAAGTAATCAGTGAATTAACAGGATTTAATCATGTAACAATAGAGGATACAACACCAATTATTAGTACCCATACCGGTGAAGGCGCAATTGGTTTTTGTTATCACATCGAATAACCTTTAAGCAGTAAATGCCTCTTCTATTCGATTATTAGAAGAGGTATTTGCATTATTTTCCTTTGTTCACATAGATGTCATACTTTTTTCTTCATTCAAACAATTTCGTTTGTTACATTAATGTTGAATTGATAAATACATAAAAGCAGGTGACAGTGTTGAAAAAATTAGTCGCGGTTATTGGTCTTTTTACAATTATGCTAGCCGCTTGTGGCCAAAGTGGAATAGAAAATGCACTAAACTATGATGTGGAAGATTTTAATTATACTAATCAAGACAATCAAGCTGTAGGTTTAAGTGATTTAGAAGGGAAAGTTTGGATAGCTGATTTTATTTTTACTAGTTGTGAAACGGTCTGTCCACCAATGACATATAATATGAGTCAATTGCAAGATAAGGTTAAAGAAGAAGGGATTGAAAATGTAGAGTTTGTTTCTTTTAGTGTGGATCCAACTGTGGACAGTCCTGAGGCATTAAAGGATTTTGCGAACAACTATGAAATAGACTTTTCAAACTGGCACTTTTTAACGGGCTATACCCAAGAAGAGATTGAAAGCTTTGCTGTTGATTCTTTCAAGTCATTAGTAAAAAAACCAAAGAATGATGATCAAGTCATTCATCAGACTTCAATTTATTTAGTCGATCAAAATGGTGTGGTTATGAAGGATTATGATGGTGTATCCGATGTTCCTTATGAAGAAATCATTGCCGATATAAAAAAAATACAATAATTTCATTAAACAGATCTTAGAAGCAAGTCCAAGCCTAAAGTGTAAACTCAAAGCTTGTTCTTGCTTCTTTTTTTGTGCTAATATATTTACCTCTTTAAGTATTGCTTTTAACTTTATTTCATAAAATTATCAAGTGAAAAAATGTCTCTTCTGGTCCCATAGATAGTATTTTATTTAAATTATTCTCTTCATTTAAGTTTAATAGTGGTTAAAAGAGTATAATTTAATATTATTAAGTAATCACACTTTTTTATGTGAATACCACAACATGATATAATGAAACATACTTTAATAAAGAGGTGAGAAAGAATTGAAAAGAATATTCACCTTATTACTATCAATCATGGTTCTATTGGCGGGTTGTAATACCAATGCGATGACAAGCGATAATGAGGCCGCTGAAGCAAAACAAATGGAGGATTTAACTAAACAAGATATTCCTGCAGAATTTTTTCCCATCGATTTAAATGTCGTATCAATCGGTGATTCATTGACCCAGGGTGTAGGCGACACGACTGAAAGTGGTGGGTATATACCCTATTTGGAAAAGCTCTTAGAGGAGCATCGGTCGATTAATTATACAAGTTTTATTAATTATGGTGTAAAAGGGAATCGGTCAAACCAATTATTAGAACGGCTTAATATGGACAAAGTAAAAAATGCGGTAACAGAATCGGATCTCGTTATTATTACTATTGGTGGCAATGATATTATGAAGGTAGTCCGATCTAATTTTACCAAATTAAATGTCGCTGCTTTTGAAAAAGAACAAGATGTTTTTGAAGATAATTTAAATACAATTCTACATACCATTCGAGAATATAATCCGAACAGCACAGTTTTATTAGTGGGATTATATAACCCTTTTTTAGAATGGTTTTCGAGTATTAAAGAGCTAAGTTTGATCATGCGTCAGTGGAATATAGCCAGCCAACAAGTACTAGGTGAGTATGAGAACATGTACTTTGTAAATGTGGATGATATTTTTGAAGCGAGTGAAGAAAATCTACTATTCACAGATCATTTCCATCCTAATGATCGAGGATATGAATTAATGGCAGGGAGAATTTATCAAGTTTTAGATCAAATAGGAATTAAGTCTGTCATTGAAAATAAAGAGAATTAAGGGGGAGCTTCATTGAAGGGGAATAAATGGAAAGTGCTTTTCTTAGGGCTACTGGGTATAATCATTCTATTTGCGCTTATTTTATTTATTATGGTTAGTATTCCAGCGAAGGATGACCCTTATGAAAGTGTGCAATTAAATGAGGCGGATTACGCTCCATTTCATATATCAACAAATAAAAATGATTTAAACCTCTTAATTAATTATTACTTAGAGGAAGAAATTTTAGACGGAGGACTGGACTATGAAGTAAGGTTAGATGATGAAGTGAATTTATATGGCACCTTACCGGTATTCAGTCAACAGTTGCGTTTAAGAATGTCTTTTGAACCCTCTGTATTACCAAACGGGGATGTTGTATTGGAACAAAAGGATTTATCCATCGGCCAAATGGATTTACCGATATCCTTCTTACTCAAACTCATTAATAATCATTATAAAACACCAGATTGGGTAGTCATCCAACCAAATGAAGAGAAAATCTATGTAGCGTTAACAGAAATGGATCTAAAAAGTGATATAAAAGTAAAAGTGAATGACTTCAATTTAGAAGAAGATGATATTGACTTTACCTTATTAGTACCGGTAAAGTAAGCATTAACCTGTAGCGAGTACTCTTATTGAGTAATATACCTGCTACAGGTTTTTATATGAACGAATAAGAAAAGTTCTGGCAGTTATTGAATAAGTACCATTAGTTCTAATGGTGGATCTCCTGTCACAGAACCAAAGAT
Source organism: Cytobacillus kochii (assembly GCF_020171845.1). Lineage (GTDB taxonomy): Bacteria > Bacillota > Bacilli > Bacillales > Cytobacillaceae > Cytobacillus > Cytobacillus kochii. The sequence continues at coordinate 215,532 of NZ_JAIVAM010000008.1, forward strand.
ATAGATAAGATGTTGCTTTTGAGGCTGTAGGGGAAAGCGAAACGAAGTGAGATAATCTCTATAAGGGTAACCGTAAATACAGCCTTGAAGCATACTAGGCGAAAGATTCATCCATTTACTCGATTGCTTGTATTGTATGAGTGGCAATTCCTCACTTTTAGGGGCTAATATTACCGGTTTGAATGATGGACCATCAGCTACCAGATGAATAAATTTTGCATTGAGTGAATTTGGTATAGCGATACTAGTTGGTGTATCCGTATATTTCATGTCATTTGCTTCACCTGAGAGTGCGATATTATGCAATGTTCCGGGGAGGACTTCAATTTTTCTACTAAGTAAAGATGAGACCATGACGTCAGTTGGATAAATATCAATATGGTAACTAGAGGCAGGTAATGCGAGTTTATTAGTCAATTGTTTATAAGAAATTTGTTTGTATATCTTGACACCATTTATAAAGATATCTATCATTTTGCTACTTGAAGAAAGATGAAAGAATTGGATATAGCCTAATGCATCTAAGTTCTGATTCAGTAGTTGATTGGCAGATGACGACATTTTTTGTAAGACCTTTTGCTCTGAAGTTGATTGCTGCACCATTAAATAAGCCAACCTCCTTACTTATGATTTTTCATTATTGTATTCATCGAAATGTTTAATGCGATAAAAAATTATCGCGAAGAGGATTTCGGAGAACATAAGTAGTAATTGAAGGTTGTTTATTTGCATCTACATCCACTTTTCTTTATCTTAGTGTTACAAGCTATTTCTTTAAGAGCTAAGGAAAATAAAAATGAGGTGTGACAAGATGGCGAATAATAATGAGGAAAAAGCGACATTTGCCGGTGGTTGTTTTTGGTGTATGGTCAAACCATTTGATGAGTTACCGGGCATTAAAGCGGTAATATCTGGTTATACCGGCGGTGATAAAGAAAATCCAACTTATGAAGAGGTTTGCTCGGAAACGACTGGTCATTATGAAGCGGTGCAAATCACGTTTGATCCAACGATTTTCCCGTATGAAAGATTACTTGAACTGTATTGGCAACAAATTGATCCAACCGATACTGGTGGTCAATTTTACGATCGAGGCCAATCTTATCAGACGGCTATTTTTTATTATAATGAACAGCAGAAACAATTGGCCGAAGCTTCAAAAGAAAGATTAGAGAAAGAGGGGCCTTTTAAAGATCCAATCGTGACAAAGATATTACCAGCAAAAGCTTTCTATCCTGCAGAAGAGTATCATCAACATTATTATAAGAAAAATCCAACTCATTACCAGGCCTACCATCAAGGCTCAGGTAGAGCAGGATTTATTAAACAAAATTGGGGTGGGAAAAAAGATGAGTGAGAAAAAAGATTTGAAGAATAAATTAAATGAGATGCAATTTTATGTCACACAAAATAATGGTACGGAACCGCCATTTAGAAATGAATACTGGGATGAATTTAGAAAGGGAATATATGTTGACATCGTCTCAGGTAAGGCATTATTTAGTTCAACTGAAAAGTATGATGCAGGCTGTGGTTGGCCAAGTTTTACCAAACCAATAGAAGAGAAAGAAGTATTAGAAAAAGAAGACTACAGTCACAATATGGTTCGAACAGAGGTTCGCAGTAAGGAAGCTGATTCTCACTTAGGTCATGTGTTTAATGATGGGCCAGGTGAAAATGGATTAAGATATTGTATTAATTCGGCCTCTTTAAAATTCATACCCTATGAAGACATGGAGAAAGAAGGCTATGGGCGTTATCTGAAATTATTTGCTGAAGAAGCTTAATATAAGTGTATTTAGACCAAGGGGGGATTCACTTTAGTTGAATCCTTCTTTTTCATTTCCCAAGAAATCTTTTTCCGCTTGTGGAAAGGTTTTGAAAATGGTAAATTTATTGTAAAGTAAATATTATTTAAGAGGTGATGGATGCATCCATGAATGATCAAATGTTTAAAAAGAACTATTCGATGCAAACCTTACATAAAGCATTACAAATTCTACGATCTTTTTCTTATGAGCATAAAACTTTGTCATTAACAGAATTACATAAACGTACGGGCCTATCTAAACCTAGTTTGCAAAGATTGCTTTCTACACTTGTTTATGAAGGCTTATTACATAAAAATTCAGAAACAAAAAGATATCAGTTAGGATTAGAGTTATTGTTTTTAGGTCATTTAGTAGAAAAAAACACAAGTTTTTTAAACATAGCCGCCCCAGTAATGAAAGAAATGTGGGTGAAAATAGAAGAGTGCATTAGTTTAAATGTGATTGAAAATGAAAAAAGAAAGTGTATAGATTTTATCGCAAGCAGTCATCAACTACAAACGATGATTACGGTGGGACAAGAATCACCACTATATGCAGGCGCTTCAGCAAAGATATTATTGGCTTATTTCCCAGCAGACATCCAAAAAGAGTATTTAGCAAAAATCCAATTCGAACCTCTTTCAAGTACGACGATTATTGATAAAGATGTATTATATGAGGAGCTACAATCTATTCAACAAAGAGGATATGCCAAAAGTAATGGTGAAAGAGTGAAAGGTGCGATTTCATATAGCGCACCGATATTTAATCCTCAAAATGAAATTTTAGCAAGTATATCTATTACCATCCCGTCTGTTCGTATTGATGATTATGAAGAACAAGAGCTAGTTGAAACTGTCATTGAAGGAGCCAGGATTATAACAGGTAAGATACAGAAAAATTAGACTGATGTTATTTATTTCAATATCCCCCCATAATCATTTAATTTATCGCGCCATATCGAATGTACATGTGTTTGTTTTTTATTGGCAACCCCCTCTTTACTATAGATTTCTATCCAAATTTGCGGCCCATCAATACGAAAGTAACTACCCGGTCGCTTGATTGAAGTTGAACCAGCCCAAGCAATCGTCGTTTTCTGTAGTTGTTCCTGAGATAAATACGTGTGTAGCAATGCCTTTCTTGCTTCATAAGGTGCATGAGCGACCCATTCCTCAATCATGTGTTTTACTTGTATTTGTTGCTCCGTGTTTAGATTTTTTATAAGTAAACCTTCCTGAGTGGGGAACGATTGGTCATATCCGGGGCCTAGTAAAATGTCGTTAAACTCGTCATTAAGTTTACTTTGCTGTTTTTGCTCATTACATAGAGATAATAAGAGTGCATGGACAGCATTTACTTTTGCATCCATTGGATGATACGTACGATTATTTATTTGAAACATACGAGGTTGCGTCCCCGTAAACTCAGGGGTAATCGTTGTTTTAGAACGGTTAATGAAAATATTCTCTGCAAGATGATGCCCTGTTAGTTGAATCATCCAAGGTTTTGTAAAGGAAGGGTTTCCGTGTATAGAGAAATAATATTCTTGTGCCCCCCATTTAAATGGAGGGTTCTTGATTGTTGTTGATAAAAAGTAATCAGCTTTAATGATTTCTGTCATATGTTCAAAGCCAAGCGGACTGAGATTTGCTTGAAGTAATAGCATGGCGAGTATAAAACTTTGTGTATTTAGTTCAGATAAGGGGACGCCATTTCTACTTGCTTGATTAATAGGTAAATTAGACCATTTATGTGCAATTGCCTTATTTAGTGGAAGAATCATCTCTTCTTTTTGTTCTTCATTTAAACTTTCGAAAAGTTGATGTGCAAGTTCAACTGATTCTTCCTTACTCGTGATATGGGGTTCATCTAAGATATGGTTGAGTTGTTCAAGAATGTAATCTTGTTCTTGTAATTCTGCTGCTGTTGGAGAAAAAGAGGCAAGCACATGATTGGAATATATGAAGGCTATGAAAACGAGTAATACTAAACATCGATACATGAGAAAAACTCTCCCTGTCCTTTTTTGTTAATGTGTGTAAAGGAAGGAGAGCTCATTCACTTATTTTGAAAAACGGTCTAGTTCGTACCCTCGGTTATGATCGTTGAAAGAAATATTTCCGCTTTACCTGATTCATTAAAGATGGATTTTTGCTTGGATACAGTAAATGTAACTTGATGAATACCTTTCTCTAAACCGCTTGATATATATAGATGTCTTTCTTTTTCTAAAGGCCACCACGTTGATAATGTTCGTACAGGTTGACCGTCAATATAAATATCTAGCATGCCTCCTGCAGGGTGACTCTTCACCTTCATCCCGAGAAAAGTTCCGGAGAAGGAAAATTTGATTGTTTCTCCAGCATTTTCACTGTACCAGTAAATACCTTTATATGGATGGCTGGCATGTGTGTAGGCAGAAGATTGTTGTAAGGCGATATTCACGTCATCATGAAGAGGAGCAGCTAGAACAGCTATTTGCGTATCCTGATTCATCAACTTTTGTGTTTCTTGAAAAATCGCTTCGGCATAAAGTTGATAGCCTCTATCGTTTGGATGTACAAGGTCTGTGGTTAATTCAAAAGCAGAATAAGTTGATTCACTAAATACAGGGCGTAAATCAATATTCTTAGCTAAATAATGGGCTGAGATGTCTGTGATCTTTTGAATGAATAATTCATTATCTAAAGGTGATTCCGTTAATGTATATATTTCTGTATCAGGATAATCTTTCTTTACTTGTCTAAGAAGTCCCTCATAAAATTGGGCAAACTGCTTTTCGTTCATATATTTTCGGTCATTTTCCCCGAACACAATAAAAGTTAAATCGATGCTTCCAAGGTGCGTAGTGGCGTTCAGCTTATTTAACCCTTCAAAAGCAGTGCTTCCGCTTTGTACAACCATATGACGCTTAAAATCAACATCATATGTATCTTTCATTTTATTTTCCCATATTTGAAACCATCTTTTATTTGGCTCTGATGCTCCTGATCCTCTACCAATACTATCACCAATGATTAAATAGTTAATTGTTTTTTCGCTTCCTACTTTTTCATAAAAATTCTCTACTGATTGATCTCCCTCCACTTTAGGTTCTTGAAAGAATTGAAATAAAAATATAAATCCAATACATAACATGGAACATAGGAGGAGTGATTTTCTTTTCATTCTTTGTACTCCTTTAAATATGACAATTTTAGATTACCCAATTTATCTTGTAATTAAATTGTATGAGATGAAAACGCTTTACGTCTAGAGGAAAAAGAAAAAAACTGACATTCTAAAAAAATTGGGCAAAAACACATGCAGGACAAGAACCTATGTCATATGATGATTTTGAAAATGCCTAAAACAAAAAGAGGAGTGGAATGATTATGAATTACGGATATGGATGCGATCCTTGTGCTCAACAAGTTCAACCTTATTATAGTTATCCAGTAGGTGGGTACGGTGGTTGTGGAAATGGAGCATTCGGTGGCTTTGCGTTAATTGTAGTATTATTTATCTTGTTAGTAATCATCGGTGCTAGCTGGTGCGGTAACTGGTAATAATAAAGAATAAAGAATAAGGAGGGGCTTTTAGGAGTCTCTCTTTTTTTCATCAACATATTTGTCAGTGAATAACAAATGGAAAATCGTTGAGCGATTATTAACAAGATTTCATGTATCTTGTCGAAATGAGATGAAAATTACGGTAAAATAGAAAGAAAAAAGTGGATGTGTACATAGATGTTTCCTAAGAGATTACAATCAGGAGATGAAATCAGAATCATTGCTCCTTCAAGAAGTATGGCTGTCATAAAGGGTGAACAAAGAAGATTAGCAGAAGAACGGTTAGCTAATTTAGGATTTAATATAACATATGGTCAATATGTCCTCGAACATGATGATTTTTTTAGTACAAGTATTGAGCAAAGAGTGGCAGATATACATGATGCGTTTGGTGACCCGAATGTTAAAGCGATTATAGCTGGTATAGGCGGTTATAATACCAATCAATTATTAAAATCAATTGATTATTCATTAATTAAAAACAACCCAAAGGTTTTTTGTGGGTATAGTGATATAACAGCATTGCTAGCTGCCATTCATCATAAGACGGGCTTAATTACATACTCCGGCCCTTTCTTTGCTGATTTTGGTATAAAATATGGGTTTGAATATACACTCAATAGCTTCCTTCAAGCAGTAACGACTGATGGCATGTATGAAATTGAGCCTGCGGATAAATGGAGTGATGATCCATGGCATCTGGAGCAAGATGAAAAGCAGTATATAGCATCCGAAGGCTATCTTGTACTTCAGGAAGGAGAGGCAAGCGGAAAATTAATAGGTGGAAATTTATCAACATTAACGTCATTACAAGGGACAGAATATATGCCTTCATTGAAAGATGCGATTATCTTTATTGAGGATAATGAAGAATCACATCCCTTTCTTTTTGAACGGGGGCTGCAATCTCTGCTGCAGCAAAAAGAGGCGAATGAGATAAAAGCGATCCTTATCGGGAGATTTCAAAAGGAATCACAGGTTACTGAATATTTCTTAAAGAAAATGATTGAATCGAAAAAGGAAATGAGCGGCGTTCCAATTATTGCTAATATTGACTTTGGACATACAAATCAAGCTGCGACGATTCCGTTTGGATCGTATGCCACCATTAAAGCGGAAAAAGAAGATGTGGAGATTTTTGTAGGTGAATAGATAGGGAAAACAGTGTGCCCATGAAATTGGGTATACTGTTTTTTTAATCGTTAAGTCATTAATACACAAATCAAGCTGACTTCACACTTAGAGCCTTCATCAAATCCCTCATTTCAGTTCATAACAATGGCAACTAAAATATTCTTTTAAATCTTTAAGAAAGTTTTACATTTCTCAAACATACAATTGAAATAAAAACATAAATCAATCTGATTCGCCCGCTCCAAAAAAATAATAATACTTCATTGCTCGTTTACCTCACATGTTATTGGTAGGTTTTAGCGGGTTTTCTTTATGTACTTTTGAATGCTCGATTAGTAAGGGGGATGGGGATGGACCGCACATATTTAATCAAACCTGTAATAGATGCAGAGTATCCAATGATTGATTATGGCAAAGGTGTATATTTGTACGATAGTGAGGGGAAGGAATATCTCGATGCTTCATCTGGAGCGATTACGGCAAATATCGGTCATGGAGTTCAGGAAATTATTGATGCAATGACAGAACAGGCTAAGCGAGTATCTTTTGTATATCGCTCACAGTTCACAAGTGAGCCAGCTGAAAAGTTAGCCAAGAAAATAGCTAGTTTATCCTTCCCAGAGTTGAATTGGTGTTTCTTTGTCAATAGCGGGTCGGAAGCAACAGAAACGGCCATGAAAATTAGTATTCAATATTGGCAAGAAAAAGGTGTGATGACCAAGACAAAGGTTTTATCTAGATGGATGAGTTATCACGGAATCACATTAGGTGCACTTTCTATGTCAGGACATACTGGGAGAAGAGCGCGGTTTATTCCCCTATTGGAAGATTTTCCAGTGATTCAACCTCCTTATTGTTACAGGTGTCCGTACAATAAGGAAGCTCCTGAGTGTGGTTACCTCTGTGCAAATGAGTTAGATAATATGATTAGAAGGATAGGGAGTGAGCATATTGCTGCTTTTATAGCGGAGCCGATCATTGGGGCATCGGGGGCAGCTATCACTCCACCGCAAGATTATTACAAGATTATTAAAGAGATTTGTGAGCGCCATCAAATCTTATTTATTGCAGATGAAGTAATGACTGGATTTGGACGCACAGGCACAATGCTCGCTTGTGAGCAGTGGGGTGTTGAACCAGATATCGTTACATTAGGTAAAGGGATGGGTGCGGGATACACGCCGATTGCTGCTACTTTAGTCGGTGATCATGTGATGGAACCGATTGTTTCAGGTTCTAAGACAATTATGGGGGGGCATACTTTGAGTGCTAACCCTCAAGCCTGTGCCGTATCACTCGCTGTCATAGAATATTTAGAAAAGAATAAAATTATACCTGAAGTAAAGAAAAAAGGTGAATATTTAAAAGCAAAGTTGTTACAACTACAAAAAAGTTTCTCATTTATCGGGGATATAAGGGGAAGAGGTTTAATGCTGGGAATAGAGTTTGTCCAGAACTTTGTAGAAAAGAAGCCATTCCCTAGGGCAATGAAAGTAACCGAAAGTATGATTAGTATTGCTCAACATCATGGGTTACTTGTTTATCCTGCTGGTGCAGGTTCAGACGGTGTGAATGGGGATGCAATTATGATTGCCCCCCCTTTGAATATTACTTATAAAGAAATGGATGACTTAATTCAACGCTTGCAAGAAACCTTACAGCAATTTACGAACTTTTATTTAAACGAAGTCGAGTTAAAGTTAGAAGGTGATGAAGAGTGAAACAGGCACTCAATAAAGTTTCATCTATTGAAGAAGTGGATCACTTATTTTTTGATGGTATGACATTAATGTATGGTGGTTTTGGTGGGGTAGGATCACCGCCGACACTGATTGAAGCGATTAAGCAAAAAGGGGTCTCACAGTTAAAGCTTATTGGTAACGATACTGGGTTTCCTCATATTGGTATTGGAAAAATCGTTAGCCTCGGCCGTGTATCTCACATCATTACTTCTCATATCGGCTCTAATCCGATTGCAGGCCAATTAATGACAGATGGGAGGCTGGCGGTTGAATTTTCTCCACAAGGGATACTGGCAGAGCGTATCAGAGCAGGCGGTATGGGGTTGCCAGGAATTTTATCAGATATTGCCATCGATAATGATATCGTACAAAAGGGCAAGTTTTTTTGTGAAATCGGTGAAAAGCGCTATATGGTTGAAACGGCGTTAACAGCGGATATTAGTATCGTTTATGCTAAGAAGGCAGATACATTTGGTAATCTCATTTTTGATAAAAGTGCAAGAAATACGAATCCACTTTGTGCGATGGCAGGAGACATTACCATTGCTGAAGTAGAAGAAATTGTTCCAGTTGGAAGTTTACAGGCAGAAGAAATCATTACGCCTGGTGTATTTGTTGATTATATCATTCAATCTGAGGGGGTGGACTGGAAATGGGCTTGGCAATAGAAACGCGTAATCGTATGGCCAAAAGAGCAGCTGCAGAAATCCAATCTGGAATGGTTGTGAATCTTGGCATAGGTATACCCTCATTAGTACCTAATCATCTCCCTCGAGATTTTGCCGTCATGTTTCATGCAGAGAATGGCATTATTGGGATGGGACCGAGCCCAATCCATGGTGAAGAAGATGAAAACTTATGCAATGCCGGTGGATTTCCTGTTTCTTTAGTTGCAGGTGGTTCTTATTTTGATAGCGCGCTCGCTTTTGGCATGATTCGTAGGGGTAAGGTGGATTTAACCATTTTAGGATCATTGCAAGTGAGTGAAACCGGTGATTTAGCTAATTGGATTGTCCCGGGTAAAAAGGTACCGGGGATGGGGGGTGCGATGGAGCTTGCCCAAAAAGCGAAAAAAGTGATTGTCGTCATGAATCAAACGGATAAACACGGTCAATCAAAAATTGTGCAAAAATGTAGTCTTCCTTTAACCTCAACTGCTTGTGTCAATATGGTTATTACAGATATGGCAGTTTTTTTGGTTGAGAAAAATCGTGGATTAGTTCTTCATGAGGTCTTTAAACCTCATACTATTGATGAAGTATTACAACTTACTGATGCCACTGTGTCACTCCATGACAAGATTATTTTTTCATAGGGCAAAGGAAAATACTTAGCATTAGCGAATAACTGAAAAGAAAGCACTTTTTTCCTTCTTATACATGATTCAAGCTTTTTCACCATCGACGATATCTTTAAAGGAGTGGGGCTTCGATGAATGAAGATTTAAAACTCAAAGACTGGTTAAATGAAAATCGAGCGAGGGGTACACGTTTTTTACAAAGGCTTGTTCAAGAAAAGAGTACGCGTGGACACGAGAGTAGTGCACAAGCAATTATTATCGAAAAATGCCGTAAATTAGGGCTTGCCCTCGATATATGGGAAATTGGAGATGAAGAGCTGCTTAAACATCCTGCTTATTGTTCTGATAGAAAGGATTATAGTGGTAATCCGAATGTAGTCGCTGTTCTAAAGGGCAAAGGAGACGGCAAATCAATCATTTTAAATGGTCATATTGATGTTGTACCAGAAGGGGATATAAATGACTGGACAGATGATCCGTATAGTGGGCATATCCAAGAAGGTAAAATGTACGGTAGAGGTACAACAGATATGAAAGGTGGAACAGCCGCATTACTACTCGCTTTAGAAGCGATTATTGCTTCAAATATTAAACTGAAAGGTGATGTTATCTTTCAAAGTGTGATAGAAGAAGAAAGTGGAGGAGCAGGAACATTAGCAGCTGTTTTACGAGGTTACCAAGCGGACGGCGCGATCATCCCAGAGCCTACTAATATGAAAGTATTTCCAAAGCAACAAGGCTCAATGTGGTTTCGTGTATCTGTGAAAGGTAAATCAGCACATGGTGGCACCAGATATGAAGGAATCAATGCCATTGAAAAATCGATGTTAATCATAGAAGGACTTCAGCAGCTAGAGAGAGTGCGAAATGCGAGAATTGACGATCCTTTATATAAAAATATACCCATTCCTGTGCCAGTGAATATTGGCAAAATTAAGAGTGGAGATTGGCCATCCTCTGTACCGGATATAGCTATAATTGAGGGCAGAATCGGTGTAGCTCCTCATGAGAGAATGGAAGACGTAGAAAAAGAATTAGAAGCGGCCATTGATGAGGTGTGTGAGAAAGATGGATGGCTATCAGAAAATATCCCAAGTATTGAATGGTTTGGAGGCAGGTGGCAACCGGGGAATCTAGAAAGTGATCATCCATTAATCACTACTGTCGGTAAAGCTTTTGAAAGGGTGACAAATAAAGAAGCAATCATTGAAGCATCTCCGTGGGGAACGGACGGAGGCATCTTATCAAACGTTGGTCATACACCGGTTGTTGTCATTGGTCCAGGTGTCACAGCTTCTGCTCATGATGCTAATGAATATATTTTTTTAGAAGACGTATTTGAGGCTGCTGAGGTCATTGCCCTCTCCATTGTTTCATGGTGTGGCATGGTTGAAGAGTAAATAGATAGTTGCTTAGGTTAGTTGTTGGTTGCAGTAGGGTAAATAATAGATAAACAAACATTATTAAAAGATTAGTAGGAGGCAATTTAGATGCAGCAATTATTATGGATTAACGGAAAACATAAAAATACGCAAACATTAAAAGCACTAAAAAGTCCTTATAACCAAGAGGTAATAGCAGAAATCGCTCAAGCTTCATCAAATGAAGTAGAAGAGGCGATAGAAGCAGCAAATGAAGCGGCAAAAAAAATGAGAAAAATGCCTGCTTATCAAAGAGCAGAGATATTAGAATCAGTTGTTGAACAGTTAAAGGCGCAAAAACAAAATTGTGCTGAGATTATTGCAAAAGAAGCAGCCAAACCGATAAAAGCGGCATTAGCAGAAGTAGAGCGGACCATTATGACCTATCGATTTGCCGCTCAAGAAGCAAGGAATATCCAAGGTGAAACAATCCCTATGGATGCGGCTCCAGGAGGAGAGGGAAGGGTGGCTTACACCGTCCGCGAACCACTTGGGGTTATTGCTGCGATTACCCCTTTCAATTTTCCTATGAATCTTGTTGCTCATAAGGTTGGTCCTGCAATTGCAGCTGGAAATGCTGTTGTGCTTAAACCAGCAAGTCAAACTCTGCTATCAGCCTATAAAATCGCCGAAATGTTTCAAGAAGCAGGTCTTCCAGCAGGTGCGCTCAATGTTGTTACAGGGAGCGGGAGTGTAATCGGCGATGTTTTCACCAGTGATGAACGAATTGCGATGATTACTTTTACGGGCTCGCCTGCAGTTGGAAAATCAATTAAAGAAAATGCTGGTTTAAAAAGGGTGACGCTTGAATTAGGATCCAATTCAGCTGTAGTTGTTGATGAACATACAAATATTGAAAGAATCGTACCTCGGATTGTTGCTGGAGCTTATAATTTTCAAGGTCAAGTGTGTATTTCCGTACAAAGAGTCTTCGTTCATCAAAATGTTTTTGCTTCTTTTGTGAAAGCCTTTGTCGCTGAAACCAAAAAGCTTCATTTAGGAAACCCCCTCGATAACCGAACAGATGTATCAGCTTTGATATCTGAAGACGATACAGTGAGGGCTTCAGCATGGATTGATGAAGCGATAAGGAATGGTGCCGAGTTAGCATATGGAGGAAGAGAAGAAGAGGGTGTACTGCAACCAACTGTATTATTAAATACAAGGTTGGATGATAAAGTTTCTTGTGAGGAAGCCTTTGCCCCTGTCGTTCATATTAATGAGTTTGCTTCATTTGATACTGCACTTGATTGGGTGAATCAATCTAAATATGGATTGCAAGCAGGTGTGTTTACAAATGACTTGCAAAGAGCGTTTCAGGCTGCGAAAAAGCTGCACGTTGGCGGTGTGATGATTAATGATTTCCCAACATTTAGAGTAGATCATATGCCATATGGAGGCGTGAAGGAAAGTGGAACAGGTAGAGAAGGAATAAAATATGCGGTGGAAGAAATGACTGAAATGAAACTAGTAAGCTTTCGCTTAGAGTAGGGAACCAAATGAGTAACAGAATATGAAAGCTCGGCGAAAGCCGGGCTTTTTCTATAATGGAGGGCGAAAAATGGTTGAAATCATACAGGAAAAACTGTGTACAAATCATTACGTAATGGACGTTGTAAAGGATTTCTATAATAAACGAATAAGGATTGATGATTATCGTGGTGATATGTGCGCAATCATAAAAAAAATAACTGAAGTTTCCGATGAACATGAGATTGAAAAGGTAATAATTAAAGCAAGAAAGGAGGATTTTGAAACGCTGATACAGAATGGTTTTCTATGTGAAGCTACCATAAATCGCTATTTTCTTGGGTCTGATTTATTCTTCTTCTGTAAGTATTATCAAACAGAAAGAAGAAGAAGCGATGACTGGATAAAAGAAGATGAGATTGTTGAAAATGTTTCTAAATTGTCAAAGGAGTTTCAAATAAATATCCCACCCGCAGACTATCAATTAAGAAGAATGACAGAAAATGATGCCAAAGGGTTGGCTAAACTTTATCGGGCTATATTTGAAGTATATCCAACGCCTCTTCATGACCCCGAGTATATTAAGAAAACAATGAATGATGGTACGATTTATTTTGGTTATGTTTATGCAGATGAAATTGTAAGCGCTGCTTCAGCAGAAGTAAATAATGATTATAAAAACGCAGAGCTAACGGATTGTGCTACTTTAGTGGAACATCGTAAGCATGGATTAATGAAAGTGTTATTACAGAGATTAGAGAAGGAACTTGCAAATGATGGGATCTTTTGTGCTTATTCGATTGCTCGTTCTTTATCCTTTGGTATGAACGCAGCCCTACACCAATTAGACTACGTCTATCGTGGAAGGTTAGGAAAGAATTGTTATATTTTTAATAAACTCGAGGACATGAATGTTTGGGTAAAAGATTTATCAACAACGATTTTAAAATAATTTGCCCAAAAGTTGGCAATGTATGACAAGTTTTCGGCACCTCATCTGTATTTATGGAATAGAGGGGGAATGAGATTGACAAGCGAGTACGGTATTTCTAAAGAGGTCTTATCAGCAATTTTAAATAGCATAGACGAAGGGATTCATGTTGTTGATCAACATGGCTATACTATCTACTACAATGAGATAGCTGCCAAACATGATGGTTTAAAAATAGAAGAAGTGTTAGGGAGACCACTTTTAGACGTTTTTCCCTCGTTAAACAAAAATACGAGCACATTGTTTAATGTCATGCAAACTCAGCAACCAATGATCAATGAACAGCAAAGTTATGTGAACTTATATGGAAAACAGATTGAGACCGTCAATACTACTTTACCGATCGAGCTTGATGGGAAAGTTGCTGGTGCGGTTGAAATTGCGAAAGATTATTCGCGAATTAAAGAACTGAATGATAGTTTGATTGATTTAAGATCAAAAGTAAAAAGTAAAAGAAAAACAGCAACAAGTCATTCACATGCAACCAAATATACCCTTGATAGCTTATTAACAGAAGATGAGAAAATGATAGCGGTAAAAAACGAAGCAAAAAAACTAGCGCGTTCACAGTCACCGATGCTTGTAATTGGGGAAAGTGGAAGCGGAAAGGAATTATTTGTTCAAGGAATACATGATGCATCACTCTCGGCAAATGCTCCCTTTATTGCACAAAACTGTGCTGCTATTCCAGAATCTTTATTAGAAAGTGTCTTATTCGGGACAACGAAAGGAAGCTATACTGGTGCCATGGATCGGCCAGGATTATTCGAGTTGGCTGATGGAGGCACATTATTTTTAGATGAAATTCATGCGATGCCCATTGAGCTACAAGCGAAGCTATTACGTGTGTTAGAAGATGGTCAAGTGAGGAGACTAGGAAGCACAACAAACACATATGTGAACTTTCGCGTCATTGCGGCAATGAATATTCACCCTCAAATTGCCCTAGCAGAAGGGAACATACGAGCAGACTTATTCTACCGTTTAAATGTACTCACGTTTGAATTATTACCTTTAAGAGAAAGGAAAAAAGACATTGTTTTCTTAACTGAACATTTCATTAAGCAATATAACGAGCAATTTTTAAAAAATATTACTGGTCTACACCCACAAGTACAGCAGTTTTTTTTCAAGTACAAATGGCCAGGAAATGTCAGGGAACTTAAGCATACGATCGAATATATGATGAATGTGTGTAATGGATCAGTCCTGAATATTCAAGATCTCCCTCTAATGCTTAAACAATATGTACAAGAAAAGAAAGACACTACTAAACAAACTGACTTTGCCCTGCGTCCCGCTTTAGCCAAATTGGAGAACCAATTAATAGAGGAAGCCATCAACCAGACAGAGGGAAATATATTAAAAGCAGCTAAATTGTTACAAATTCCAAGGCAAACGCTTCAATATAAACTACAAAGGCTTGAAGTGATATCAGGTGCTAAAGATGATATGGGATGACTAAGCTTTGACATAATAAATATTCTTCTTAAAGTGCCGAATAATCGGCATTTTTTTTATGACCACCATTTGTTAAAAGCCCTTCTATAAGCTGTTCCTTCCATTTGTATCCACCGTGTAGGTGTTCGCATATCTTATTCTTAGAATGAAATAGTTGGCATGGCTTTTGCATATTAAAATTGACGACTACTTTGAAGGGGGAAATCATGTGAAACAGTTTTTGTATAAGCCAAAAAGGCATTGGAAGGATATCGAACTTTGGAAAGATGTACCTGAGGAAAAATGGAACGATTGGTTATGGCAACTAACCAATACGATAAGAACGTTAGATGATTTAAAAAAGGTTATTGATTTAACGCCTGAAGAAGAAGAAGGCGTTAAAATATCAACGAAAACCATTCCATTGAATATTACACCTTATTATGCCTCACTGATGAGTCAAGATGATCCACGCTGTCCGATTCGCATGCAATCAGTACCCATTTCAGAAGAAATTCATAAAACCAAATATGATTTGGAAGATCCACTTCATGAGGACGAGGATTCGCCTGTTGCTGGATTGACTCATCGTTATCCAGATCGTGTCCTCTTCTTAGTAACTAATCAATGTTCTATGTATTGCCGTTATTGTACAAGGAGAAGGTTTTCTGGTCAAATCGGCATGGGTGTGCCGAAGAAACAATTAGATGATGCAATTGATTATATTAGAAACACACCTGAAGTTCGTGATGTCCTCATATCTGGAGGAGATGGTCTATTAATTAACGATAAAATACTTGAGTATATTTTAAAAAGCTTGCGAGAAATTGATCACGTGGAAATTATTAGAATTGGTACAAGAGCACCTGTCGTATTCCCGCAAAGAATCACGGAGAATCTATGTAATATTTTGAAAAAGTATCATCCAGTCTGGTTAAATACCCATTTTAACACATCGATTGAAATTACTGAAGAATCGAAAAAGGCTTGTGAAATGTTAGCAAATGCTGGTGTGCCAGTAGGGAATCAATCAGTTATTTTGGCAGGAATCAACGATAGTGTAGCAATTATGAAGAAGCTGATGCATGACTTAGTTAAGATTAGGGTAAGGCCGTATTATATTTATCAGTGTGACTTATCTGAAGGGATTGGCCATTTCCGTGCACCTGTTTCAAAAGGGTTAGAAATTATTGAAGGCTTGCGAGGTCATACTTCAGGATATGCTGTGCCAACCTTTGTGGTCGATGCGCCAGGAGGAGGGGGAAAAATTTCTCTTCAACCGAATTACTTGATCTCACAAAGTGCTGATAAAGTAGTCTTAAGAAACTTTGAGGGAGTAATTACGACTTATCCAGAGCCTGAAAACTATGTCGCAGGTAAAGCTGATGATTATTTCCAAGGTGTATATGGAGATATGGAAGATATGAAATCAAAAGTAGGAATTGCTGGCCTATTGAATGATGAAGCATTTAATCTTGTCCCAGAAGGATTATCAAGATTAAATCGTCGTGATAATTATGACCATGATCCATCTCATAGTAATTTGAAGAATCGTAGGGAAAAACGTGACGAGTTAAAAGAAAAGAAATACCAAGCAGAGCAAAAGAAAAGGTCAGAGTCGGAAACGGCAGCTTCTAATGAGTGAGGTGATAACAATGCAAAGCCATTGTACATGGTGTGATAGTAAGCATATTGAAGAGACAAAAGCCAGTGTGTTTTGGGAGCTCCCAGATGGCACAAGAGCAATAGAAATTACCCAAACACCATCTATTTTGTGCCAAGACTGTGATATGGAATATCAACCTGATGAACAAGTTAAAGAAATTGAAGATCAACTTTTTTTAATTGATACGAAAACAATAGATAAGGAGATTTCTTTTGCTGAATTGATGGCTAGACCACGATTGCTTAAGAGAAATTATTTTGATTTCTCTCATTTAGATTAACCTAATGCTTGATTTGTTATTAACTTTCCTTCATGATGTAGAAAAACGGATTAAAGGAAG
The DNA here is from genome assembly GCF_020171845.1 of Cytobacillus kochii. Classification (GTDB taxonomy): domain Bacteria; phylum Bacillota; class Bacilli; order Bacillales; family Cytobacillaceae; genus Cytobacillus; species Cytobacillus kochii. The sequence goes on from NZ_JAIVAM010000008.1 coordinate 232,401, forward strand.
TTGGTACGATGGCAAAATCTTTTTATCATTTTTTAATGACTTACCGCCATCCTGAACCAAAGGATGAAATAAGTATTTTTGCAAACGATGCTTACCTTGATCATAGTTTTCCTAAAATGTCTAAGAACTATCAAGAAATCAGTTCTTACCTTGAGTTAAACGGATCTTATTTAGCAACGATGACTGTCTTTGATGAAGCGTGGGAACTATATAATCATAAGGGATAAATGCTTAGTATTACCCAATTTCTTCGCCTATGATTCTATTAACAATGGTGTAGACTTACGTTTCATATAAGAAAGTAGGAAGTAAATTTAAAAGTACCTTATAGAGTAGATACGTAAAACAATCTACCTAAAGGTGCTTTTTATTTATCATTGACTTGGGTAATGACCACCATGTTTTATACCCCGAGCAAGTAACATAATATCTTTGATAGCATCAAGGACCATAATCATCATAAGAAGTGAAGGTCATGTTTATTTAATGGATTGACTCATAATAAATGCAAATATAATATTAAGAATAAATTGACAATTACAAATAGTTTTAATAAAATGTTAGTTAATAAGCTATGCATACACCCAAATCTTCGTTAAGAGGGGTGATAGGAAAGAGATATTTTTAGAAAAAGGCTGTAGGAATAGGTTGATGTCTAAACGCCCGTTTGCCATACCCTAATCATAAGACGAATAGATTAGTATTTTTTACCTTGTTATATAACGTCTACATACATGTATAAATGTATGGGGTAGTTTGAAGTTTCTAAACCGTAAAAGAAGGTGGGAATTTAAACTAAGGGTGAATGAAACTTATTATAGAACTTATCTCAAGAGTTTTCCCGAAAGAATATTTTTTTTAAGTTTATATATAACATCTATATACATGTATATATGTGAGGAGAGTTATGATGACTATTAATCGTGAAAGTTATATCCCTTTGTATAAACAAATTGCTCAAGACCTTCAAAGGAAGATTGAGAATAACATCTTTGAGCCAGGTCAGAGATTACCTAGTGAACATGAATTAACGGAAGAATATGGGGTAAGCAGATTAACGGTTCGTAAATCAATAAAACTTTTATTGGAAGAAGACCTAATTATCATTCAACAAGGAAAAGGTATGTATGTTAAATTTCCAATCATTCAGACGGACATTATGAACGATGTATTGGACGTGCAAAACTTTAGAGGGTTTTATGAAACTTTAACAGGTCAAGGTCTAAATGTGAAAATAAAATTAGTTAAATACGGTGAAGAAAAGATTTCAAAAAATATTGCCGAAGCACTAGAATGTTCGATGGATACTAAGATACGTACAATATACCGAATATTTTACTTAAAAGATATGCCGATCGCTTTTAACATTACCTATTTATCTCCTGAATTAGTTTTTACAGAAGAGATGATTGAAGAAGTGGAGGACCAACCATTAAGTACATTGTTAAAAACAAGCAAAGATAATTCTCAGCTAGGTCTTGAGGAAATAAGATGTTCAATAGGGGTACGTCCTGTTACGAAGGAAATAGCAAATAGGCTAAACGTCCCTAATAACCAACCTCTAATGACATTAAGCAGAGTATTTTACTATAAAGATGCTTCTCCTCTTGTAGCAGGGCTCATGTATCTAAATACAGACTGTTATCAATTCACCATTAGAAGTAACAGTAAAGATAATAATGATAAGCCGACTTTAGAGATGTTATCAATTTACTGAAAAAAATAAATTTAAAATTAGGGGGGAATATTTTAATATGAAAAAAATGAAAGCGCGTTCATTCTTTGTTGTTTTGCTAGTTACATTAGTAATGCTAGTTTTATCTGCGTGTAATTCATCAGATGTTGCATCTTCGTCTGAAAAAGCAAAAGGAGAAAATGATGGCTTACCAGAGAATTATCCTCATAAATCTATTGATGCACTAGTTGGTTTTGCTCCTGGTGGTGGTCAAGACCTAATTATGCGTACAACAGCACAAATTTTAAATGATGCAGAGATAATAAAACAATCTTTTGTCGTCACAAATAAAACAGGCGCTGGAGGTCGTATAGCAAGTGAAGAACTAGCGAGGCAAAAAAGTGATCCTTACAAGTTAATAGTGATTCCTGAATATGGCCCAGGTTGGGACCCTAGACTTAGTTTAAAGTTTTCTGATTTTCAACCCATTGCTTCCCTGGCTACTAGTGAACTATTTATCTATGTCCATAAAGACTCTCCATATGAAACGATAGAGGAGTTGTTAAGTTCATTAAAATCGGAAAAAGATGTAACGATTGGTACGCTCGGTCCAATTGATGGTGGTGAAGCCTTTAAATGGGATCTAATCAAACAAGGGGCAGGTATTGATAAATTAAACTTCGTTCCAATGGAAGGGGCTTCTGAAGGCTTGACGGCTGTACTCGGTGGCCAAATCGATACAACCTTAGGTGTACTTCCATTAATTAATGACTATATCAAAACAGGTGAAGTGCGAGTGTTAGCTGTTCTTTCAGAAGAACGCTCCAAAGATTTACCAGATGTCCCTACTTTAAAGGAATCGGGAGTGGAGGTTGCTTTCCATCGATATACAGGAATATGGACAGGTGGAGACGTTTCAGCTGAGGTTGTTAATTATTGGGCAGAAAACCTAAAGAAAATGACTGAAACAGATACCTGGAAAACATTCTTAAAGAACCGTGGTTTGTCTCCTTATTATCTAAATACAGAAGAATATACAAAATTAGTTGAAGAAGAAGGGATAGAGTTTAAAAAATATTTGGAAGATTTAGAAAAATGATTTCAGTTCTAAAAAGAATTTGAAAGTAAGCAATTCAATATCATTTATCATTCCTCTAAAGGAGGTTTCGTATGTTCGTTGAGCGCTATTTTGGTTTGTTTTTATTGTTTATTAGTATTGTTTTTCTCATCATGTCGTTTGGTTTACCAGTATATTCGACTAATCTGGGAGCGGTTGGAGCAGGCTTTTTTCCACGAATCATTTCCATATTAATATTCCTGTTTCTTTGCTTCCACCTTATTCAGGTAATGAGACTAAAGAAAAAAGAGTCAGAAGAAGAAGTGGATAAAAAAATCCGATTTCAACAAGTTTTCCTTATCCTCCTTCTAGCAGTGACGATTGGATTATCGTACTTCATTGGAATGCTAGCAAGTATAGGGGTTTTTATGTTCACCATTTTAGCATTTGTACAGAAAATACCTTGGTTTAAAGCGTTTACCTTTACCATTGTCGTTTTGATTTTGATGTATTTGATTTTTGAATTGTGGTTAAATAGTCCGCTGCCATTGGGTATTTTTGGATGAAAAATAATTGATTTCTGGGGGTGAGATTTTGTTATCGGAATTATTAACTGGATTTACAACGATGCTTTCAAGTCCAGAAGCAATGCTCTGGTGTTTAATTGGTGTAACTTTAGGCACAATCATCGGTGCATTACCTGGCTTGGGTCCTATTACCGGCATGGCCCTTCTGTTACCTTTAACGTTTAAGATGGACCAGTTAAGTTCTTTAATTTTATTAATGAGTATTTATTTAGGATCGATGTATGGGGGACGGATTAGTTCAATCTTAATCAACGTACCTGGTGATGGTGGCGCCATTGTGACAACATTCGATGGTTACCCATTGGCGAGAAAAGGAAAAGCCGGGTATGCCTTAACATTAAGTGCGATTGCTTCATTTGTTGGGGGCGTTTTTGGGTTTGCGGGTATGGTATTTTTAACCACCATCCTTGCTAGATATGCACTCATGTTTGGACCCACGGAATATTTCTCACTCATCTTATTTACGTTAATTGTAGCTTGTGGGTTAACGCAAAAAAACCCATTAAAACCAATTATCGCTACATTGTTAGGCCTATTACTATCAACTATCGGAACAGATATGGTTACAGGTGAGGAACGTTTAACTTTTGGCTTTGTGGAATTATGGGATGGAATGAATATCGCTGTCATCGGTATTGGGCTTTTTGGTATTTCAGAAGTACTGTTTAGGCTTGAAGAGAAAGTAACTACAAGAGGGATGAAGACAGATATAAAATTCTCCTCTTTATTTCCAAAAGTAAGTGAGGTTGTTAGTAACACGGGTTCGATGATAAGAGGATCAATTATCGGATTTATCGTAGGGGTTTTGCCGGGACCCGGTGGTCTTCTATCCACGTTTTTGTCTTATACTGTCGAGAAAAAACTGTCGAAGAAACCTGAGGAGTTTGGAAAAGGTGCCCCTGCTGGATTGAGTGGTCCAGAAGCTTCCAATAATGCGTCAGTAGGTGGTGCACTTATTCCTACATTTGCTTTAGGTATACCTGGTTCCGCTTCTGCAGCCATATTGATGGGGGGACTCCTTATGGTTGGCTTACAGCCTGGGCCGCTATTATTTGAAAATTCTTCAACCATCGTGTGGGCATCTTTTGCAGGCTTTTTCATTGCAAATGTATTGCTGTTAGTATTAAACGTTGCTTTTGTGCCAGCCTTTGCCTTTTTAATCCAAAAAATCGAACTGTTCCTAGTTCCATTTATTGCTGCATTTTGTTTTATTGGTGTTTATATGATTAATTATAGTTTTTTTGATATCTGGCTTATGATTATTTTTGGACTGCTTGGATATTTTTTTAGAAAAACGAATTTCCCTTTAGCACCGTTCTTTTTTGCATTTATTTTAGGACCAATGCTTGAGGACAATCTTAGGAAAGCTATCTTGACTGCCACAGGTGATTTAACCGTATTCTTTAAAAGCCCGATCTCACTATTTTTCCTAATAGCAACAGCTATCGTTCTAGTACTTCCACATATAAGGAAAAATAAAACAGAAATAGATTCTTCTTCTAAAAACATGTAAATAGAATTAGGAATCGTCATCGTTTGGTTTTATATAAGATGTATATAGATGTCTACACATAATTAGGAGGGAGTATATATGGTGATAACGAGTGAATCACAAGAATTACTAACTAAAATGCGTGACTTTATTTATAATGAGCTGCTTCCATATGAAAAAGCAATGAATATTAAGCCGGAAGAGGTCATTCCGACCGAAACTATTCGATGGGTGAGAAATAGAGCCATTGAATTAGGTTTTTATGGGATTACTCTACCACACGAATATGGTGGTCAAAATGTAAGTTTAAAAGAGTTATGTTTACTGAAAGAAGAACTAGCTCGGTCAGGGTCTGCTTTATGGGGATTTGTTTTAGGTGAAAAAGGCGGTGTCCTAAGAATCGGGCAGATGCTTGAGTCATTCACAAAAGAACAGATTGAGAAGTATGTCAATCCATTAATTAGAGGGGAAACGAGTTGCTGTTTCGCTTTAACCGAGCCAGGAGCAGGTTCAGATGCAAGAGCAATCCAAACGACAGCCGTAAAAGATGGAGATGGATACATTTTAAATGGTATCAAGCACTTTATTAGTGCAGCACCGTATTCAGATTTTGCTATTGTCATCTGCAAAGAAGTCGTTGAAGAAAAATTTGCTGGCATAACGGCCTTTTTAGTTGATAAAAAAACAAATGAAAAACCGGGTTATGAATTAGGTGAGACACAAATTCCCATTTCAGGAGAACGTGGAACAGGTGAACTGATTTTTAATAATTGTCGAGTACCTTCTGAAAATATTCTTGGAGCATCAGGGAAAGGATTTTTACTTGGAATAAAAAGGATCAGTCAAAATCGAGCCATTTGGGGTGTTACATATATTGGGGTGGCTCAAAGAGCATTAGATCTATCGATTGAAAGAGCAAATGAACGAAAGCAGTTCGGACAGTCAATCGGTGAGTTTCAAGCTATTCAACATATGCTAGCTGATATGGCGACAGAAATTTATGCAGCAAGGTGTATGGTGTACGATACTGTCGACAGAATGGAGAGCGGGGAAGATAATCGAGCAACTGCCTCAATGGTAAAACTGTTTACATCTGAAGTGGCTGGACGTGTGTTGGATAAAGCCGTGCAAATCTTCGGCGGCGAGGGGCTTTTGAAGGGCCATCCAATTGAACAAATGTATCGCACCGTAAGAATGTTTAGAATTTTAACTGGTACTTCTGAAATTCAGAGGAATACAATCGCGAAAGAATTGTTACAGACAAAGTAAAAATAAAATAAAGGATAGGTGATTCTGATGAGTATAGAGACTATTCAAGGTTATATGAATAAAGCATTAAAACGATTTGAAGAACATCCTGCAGTAACATTCATGTCAACAAATGAAACCTTAACCTACCGTGAATTACGTAAAGAAATAGACAAAATTGCCAGTTTTTTAGTCCATTTAGGTGTGAAAAAAGGGTCGCACGTTGCTTATCTCATTCCAAATAGTATAGAATTCGTTCTATTTAGCCAAGCTGTTGCTCGCTGCGGTGCAACTTCAATTCCAATGGGGGTTAAGTTAGGCGTTCGTGAGGTTGACTTTATTTTAAATGATTCTGATACGGATTTTGTCATTATGGCAACGGAAATGCATATGAAAACAGTATTGAAATATGTCAATGATAAAAAAGAGCAGCATCAATCCGTAAAAGTAATAGGATTGGCGGATTTTAATCTACAATACCCTGAAGAATTTACTACGGTAAGCAGACAAGAGATTCAAAAGGTCGAAAATGTGTCGTCATTCCCAGACATGTTACCGGAGGATATCTCTATGATTTCCTATACCGGGGGGACAACAGGCAGGCCAAAAGGTGTTATGCACTCTCAAGGAGGGAAAGCTGCTGCACTTATTGCGAGCTTCATAGAGTTTCCAATGGATGATCGCGATAAAGTGTTATTGACGACCCCGCTTCAGCATTCAGCAGGAAGTTTAATGCTACGGGCTTTAGCTGGTGGAGCGCATATTTATATTGATACTTTTAAGCCGGACACATTTTTAAAGACGGTACAAGACAAAAAGATTACAGTTACATTCACGGTGCCAACCATCATTTACAGAATCATCGACAAAGCGAAAAAGGTGAAATTCGATGTTAGTTCTTTACGAAGCATACACTACGGTTCTTCGCCAATTTCTTCCGAAAGATTAAAAGAAGCGATGGAGCTGTTTGGACCGGTATTTGTTCAGCAATATGGAGCAACTGAAGCGAACGTTCTTATCACAAGGATGCACAAATTCGATCACTTACGAGCATTAGAGACAGGGGCTAAGTTTCTCCAGAGTTGTGGAAAACCTTGTTTAATGACCGAGATTCGAATAATAGACGAGGAAGGTCAAGATGTTAAAGCATACGAAAAAGGTGAAGTGATTTTAAAATCACCGTACTTAATGGAAGGCTATTATAAAAGGCCCGATTTAACATTAGAAGCAATCAAAGATGGCTGGTTTCATACAGGAGATATTGGCCAATTCGATGAAGAAGGTTTTTTGTATATCGTTGATAGAAAGAAAGATATGATCATCTCAGGTGGAATGAACGTCTATTCTGTTGAAGTTGAAAAAGTTGTTAATCAACATCCTGCAGTTGTTATGAGTGCATGTATTGGCGTACCTGACCCAGATTGGGGCGAACTAGTAACAGTTTTTGTTGTTTTACGCGATGGGGAGAAGTGTTCCGAAGAAGAAATTATTGAGTTCTGTAAAGCAAGGACGTCTAGTTATATGGTTCCTAAAAAAATCTTTTTTAATGAAAATTTACCATTAACTCAAATAGGGAAAATAGATAAAAAGGAATTGAAAAAGGACTTCTGGAAAGATAAAGAAAGACAAATAAATTAAAAAGTATGAGAAATCATATCTCATCCCTTAATCTAGGAGGTATATTAAATGTCAGGTACTGTTCCGACAAGTCATTTATCCAAGCTCCCAAAGAATGCTACTCCTGTAACAAAAAAAGCCAACAAGGATTTCTTTGAATCTCTAGATTTTGAAAACAAGCAAGATTATGAAGATGCAGATAGGGGTCTAATTGCTCCGTGTGAAAATAGGATAGAAAATTTAAATATCCAAAATCAGCCATCTCCTGATACTGTAAATCCAAGCTTGTGGAGAAATGTACAATTACAGGCAAAATCAGGTCTTTATAAAGTCGTTGAAGGTGTGTATCAAGTTCGCGGACTTTCGTTAGCTACAGTGATTTTTGTTGAAGGAAAAAGCGGAGTCATTGTCATTGATACTTCATCTAGTAACTCTGCTGCAGGTGCGGCCATTGAATTATATTTTAGTCATCGACCTAAAAGCCCAGTTACTGCAATTATCATCAGCCAAAGCCATGCTGACCATTTTGGGGGTACACATTCAATTCTTCAATATGCTGAAACATCTACCATTCCAATTATTGTCCCTGAACATTTTACACAAGAGATGTTCAGTGAAAATGTCCTATTAGGTCCAATAATGTCTAGGCGTGCATCCTATCAGTTTGGTATAGGGTTACCAGTGGGAGAACAAGGGTTTTTATCCGCAGGCATCGGAACTGTTTTCCACTCAGGAAATGGTTTTGAAATGCCCAATAGAGAAATAAAAGAGGAGATTGAGCAATTAACTATAGATGGTATCAACTTCGAATTCCTGTTAACACCAAATACGGAAGCACCTGCAGAAATGCACTTTTATATTCAGGATTACAAAGTATTATTTGTATCAGAAAATGTTAATAAAACAATGCATCAAATTTATACGATTAGAGGGGCAAAAACTCGCGATACGCTAGAATGGGTGAAGGCAATCGATAAAACCATCGATCTTTCTATAAGTAAAGAGATTGATGCATTAGTCATGGCGCATGCCTGGCCAGTATGGGGAAAAGAGCAAGCTTTTGAACATTTAGTGTTACAACGTGACCTTTACAAATATATCCATGATCAAACCATTCGCCTAGCCAATCACGGGTATACAATGGAAGAAATAGCAGAAGAGCTCAAGCTCCCTGAGACGTTGGACCAATATTGGGGTAATCGAGGATACTATGGTACTTTAAAGCATAATTCTAAAGGGATTTATAATTTCTATCTAGGATATTATAGTGGCCATCCTTCTGATTTGGATCCACTTCCGCAAGTTGAATCAGGTCAAAAATATGTCAGTTACATGGGTGGCTCTGCTCATGTGGTCAAACAAGCGAAAGCTGATTTTGAAAACGGGCAATATCGTTGGGTTGCTCAAGTATTAAAACATGTAGTGATGGCAGAACCGGATAATAAGGAAGCAAAAGAGTTATTAGCAGACACTTTTGAACAATTAGGATATCAGGCCGAATCAGCTAATTGGCGTAACTCTTATCTTATCGGTGCGTCAGAACTAAGAAATGGGACTAGGAAGAAGGAAGCAATAGCAAAAGGTCATTCGGGCATGATGCTTAAAATGCCGTTTGATGAATTCTTTAAATTACTTTCTGTAAGATTAAATGGTCCGAAAGCAGCAGATAAAAAAATGATCATGAATGTTTCTCTATCAGATGTAGAGGAGAAATACACCATTTATCTCGAAAATTGTGTATTAAATAAGAGAAATAAACTAGATGATAATCCAGATCTTTCCTTCATTAGTAATAAGGCAACATTTTATGCGATTGTAAGTGGAATCCTTGACCCAAGGGAAGCCGTTACTTCAAACAAACTAGAATTATTTGGAGACCAAACAAAATTGGATGAATTTTTAAACCTACTCGATCATTTTGATCAGTTTATAAATATTGTAACTCCTTAATGGATAGGGCAGAAATGCCCTATTTCTTATCTTAGGCAGTACCAAGGTATCTCTCTAATCTCATTTATAGAAAGCTCAAAAAGGATAGGTTGATATGTTAGATAAAAAATATAATCCTTTCATTTCGATTAGATCATACAAATTACAAACACTAAAAAAAGATTTCATTTCAGCAATGACTCTTTTTGTCATGCTTGTCCCCCAAGGAATGGCCTATGCGATGTTAGCGGGCCTCCCATTAATAATGGGTCTATATGCATCAACCTTACCATTAATCATATATGCAATATTTGCTTCTTCTAGGCATTTATCCGTTGGACCAACTGCGATAACCTCATTACTGGTTTTTTCAGGCGTATCTTTACTTGAAAAACCGGGCACCTATGAATATATCACTCTTGTAATCTTTTTAGCTTTGATGGTTGGGGTTTTTCAGCTTCTCTTAGCTGTGTTGAAAATGGGGAGGATTGTTAACTATATTTCTCCGTCGGTTTTGGGAGGCTACACCTCTGCCGCTGCCATTATTATTGGATTAAGTCAATTAAAGCATTTATTGGGAATAACATTAGGAACTTACCTACAAATACACTTAATATTTATAGATTTAGTCAATGGGATTCCGAAGATACATTTTTTAACACTTTTGATTGGGGGATGCAGCATAGTATTTTTACTTGTACTAAAAAAAATAAATGCTAGAATTCCGGGTGCGTTACTATTGCTTGTTTTTTCTATTATAAGTGTCTATGCCTTTGATTTACATGAACGAGGTGTTCAAATTGTGAGAGGGGTACCAAGTGGCTTGCCGATTCCGGTTTTTCCAACAATCACGCTAGATGCAGTTAGGCAATTAATCCTTCCTGCACTTACCATTGCGCTATTAGGGTTTATGGAGTCACTTTCTATAGGAAAAACAATTGCAGAAAAAGAAGGTTATAAAATAAATCCTAATCGAGAGCTAACCGCTTTAGGATTTGCCAATTTTTTCGGGTCCTTTTTTCAAATATTACCAATTAACGGTAGTTTTTCAAGAAGTGCAGTAAACTATCAAAGTGGTGGAGTTACACAAATGGTATCCATATTTACAAGCGTACTCGTTATAATCGCCCTCCAATTTTTTACTTCTTATTTTTATTATCTGCCTAATGCAGTATTAGCTGCAGTTATCATTGTAGCGGTCTATAAATTAATAGATTTCAAGCAAATAAGGAAATGGTTTAATATAAAGGCAGTTGATGGTTGGAGCTGGTTAGTTACTTTTACTGCGACATTAGTTATTGGCATTCAATGGGGAATAGTTATTGGGGTTGTTTTTAATTTCAGCATTTTATTAATTAAGATATCTAGACCTAGGGTCATAGAAATGGGATATTTAGAAAAGGAGAAAGTATTTCGAGATATAAAACGATTTCCAAATGCAAAAACGCGAGATGATTTGATTATCGCACGAATAGACTCTTCTATACATTTTTCAAATATTTCATATTTAGAATATAAATTAAATGAGCTTTTATTGATAAAACCTAATGCTAAATTAGTCATTGTTGATTTTTCGGGAGTAAATGATATAGATGCACACTCTTTTAAATCTTTAGAAGAAATGATAGAACAATTAAAACAAGAAAAGGGGATTTCTTTATACTTTGTCGGTATGAAAGGACCAATCAGAGATACGGCAGCAAAAGCAGGATGGACAAAGAAGTTTTCCAAGGAGCTTAGTTATTTCTCTATAATACAATTACTTGAAGATAAACAAATAAAGTTTTATGCTCAACGAGAAAGTGGTGATTCTTTTCTCTATATGAGGTGAAAGACTGTTCATCACATGTGAAGAGGCTAAATAAATATGGACTTTAATCAAAACAGTATAATCTTCTTTTGTTTGCCCTAGACGCTGGGAAACAAAAGATAAGAAAAATAGAAATGGTAATAAGGTTATAAACTTGAAGTAGATAACAAAAAGGTAGTAGTGCAATTCAAAATAGATGAAGAAGAAAAAACTGAGTGAGGTAAAATCTTATTCAGTTTTTTTGCGTAAATAAACATATGATGAAGATTGCCCTAAAAAAATTTGGACGGCCCTGTATACGAGCGAAAATGCTTTTTCATGCATATACTATCTTAATTAAAAGTCACGACTATATTGGAAAGGATGAGGGCAATGGTTAATCGTAAAAAACCGAAATATGAAGTTGGTGATACAGTCGTGATTACAATTTATGGAACGGTAGGGAAAGTAACAGATGTAAAATGGCTTGATGGTATGTATGTTTATGAAGTGAATAAAAGTGATGGTCTCTATTTGGAGTCAAGTTTACAGCCTCTTTCAGAGTTTGAAGGAGATGTAAGTGATAAGGAGCATGTAGATATTGAGTACCAATACTTTTTTGGGGACCTCGTCCAAGTGAAAGGATATGGTACTGAGATTTTTAAAGTAGTCGGCTTCCGTACCGAGATTTGGCGTTATAAGGAAGATGCATGGGAAGACGTCATTTATGAGTTATCTCGAATATCTGACGGAGAGTGGCTTGAGGCTGGTGAAGAGGAACTATCCTTATTATCTGATGCCGAACAGGCTGACGAATTTATAGAAAAATTAGGGATGTTGTTTCTTATTAACCAACAAGCAATGAACGAAATAAAGAATTCTGAGGATGTTTGTTATCAAGATGTTGAATCAGGTCTAATGGATTGTACTAACGAAGAGAAACAAATCATAGATGGTTTGCTAGACATATATAATGACTATTCTTTTTTGTACAACTTTTTTCATGATGAGGAATATAAAAAAGCAATGAAAATCATTTTGAAAAAACTAGAAACCATCACGACAAAAGTAAAAAAAGTTAATCTTACAAAAGATGAAACAGTTGAATAGTTGCCACCGACATGACAGGAATGCCTACTAGTAAAACAGCGATGAATAAAGAATGTAATAACCGATCAAATAGTTGTAGACATTTTCCTTCTTCATTATTTACATCTTCTACAAAACGATCGCAGACTGCTTTGAATTTTTCCATCTAATCAACCTTTCAAAACTAGTGATAGAAAATATTTATGTACTTTTACTAGATTTAATGACAAAAGAATAAAAAATATTTTTCTATTGAAATGTTGCATGTTTCATTAATGCGTCACATACAATTTGTACAAAGGGGGAGTCGCATATGAAGGAAATTGAAGTTTTTATTGATACTGAAGAAATTGCTGAATTTTTCTTTCATGAGTTGACTAAAAGAGGGTTCGTTCCTGTAGAGCAAGAAGTAGATGAATTAGCTGATATTACATTCGAATACTTAATCAAAAAGTGTATTATCGATGAAGATGTAAGTTTTGATTCGGAAGAGTAAGAAACAAGATAAACAAAAATCCAACCAACTATTCATGTTCCTTTATGGAGCTATAGTTGGTTGGGTTTTTATATTTATGCAAAGAATCTTTCTAGTAGTCTATGACCTTCTATAAATGATTGTAGAAATGCATAATATCTATTCTCTTCTCTCCGCTCCAAACTATTCGAAATAATTCCATCTACACCTAATAATTGCATTTGCTTGAACTGTAAGGGGGTAACTATCGTCCAGGCATAAATCGTATATCCATAATGTTGTGCTTGTTGAATAAATGAATGTGTTAAATTTGTATAATGAATCGATAAAAAACTAATTTCTGTCTTATACGTATACATTTGAATAAGATTAATAGGCGCGGATAAGACAAGGCCAATGGGAAAGTCAGGAGCGCGTTGTGTAAAATGCTGTAATGTATCAATATGAAAGGATTGGATTTGTAACATTTTTTCAGGGACACCGGCATCTACAGTTTGTTTTAGCTGAGTTGCCAATTGGTCTACAATTTCTGGTGTTTCTGCGCCAGGTTTTATTTCTATTAACAGAACGATCTTTCCAGCAAACTCATCTAACACTTCTTGTAATAATGGAATTTTCTCTTCAGAAAAACGTGGACTGTACCAACCGCCCGCATTGAGTTTTTGTAACTCTGATACTGTCATATCTCTCACTAAACCTTCACCATTTGTAGTCCGGTTAACAGATGAATCATGTATGACGACAATTTTTTTATCTTTACTTAAATGGATATCTAATTCGATAACGTCAAAACCATTGTTTAGTGCAGAATGAAAGGCGGCCATTGTATTTTCAGGTGCTGAAGCAACGTCCCCACGATGGGCAATTTTTGTATAGTTTTTGTATGGGAATAGCCAATGTAATGAGCTGCATATGATGGAAATACAAACAAACAACAAAAAGAATTTATGGAATTGAATCTTCTCTCGTTTCAAATTATCCCTCCCTTTTGTACCATCACTATGTTTAATACTAGTTTATGAAAGAAAAATAAAATTGTAAGCGTTTTCATAATAAAATTTCTCTTTAATCGACAAAAATAGGCGAATTTCTTTGAAGGAAATAAACGTAGAAAAAGCTAATATATTGTTTAAAATAATCATTTATTGGAGGGGTATCTATGATCAAGACTTTTGTAAAACCAAGAACAAAAGAATATGATGTTACCATTTTTCAAACTCCAAAATATAGAGAAACACGGGGCTATCGAGAAGTCTACCGAACACTTATTGGAGGTGCAAATCATGAAGAATGTTTATCAAATGTATTTAAGCAATTTAATGTCCTTGATCGCATGCCGTTTGATTTCCAAGGGAGATTTTTATCAACGGGAGATATTTTATATATTGATGAAGGGAGAAGAGGGCAATATTATTATCAATTAAAGTCGGGTGGTTGGGCCTTAGTGAACCGAATAATGGTTAGGTAATAAATGTATGTTCTTCCTTTTTCATTTCCATCATCACTCATCCTATGCTATATTTTAGATAATGAACGATTAATAGATGGAGGAATATGATGAGTGTACATATTGGAGCAAAAGAACATGAAATTGCAGAAACAGTTTTACTACCAGGTGATCCATTAAGAGCAAAATATATTGCAGAAAACTTTTTAGAAGATGTAAAGTGCTATAATGAAGTCCGCAATATGTTTGGTTATACAGGCACTTATAAAGGTAAAAGAATATCTGTTCAAGGTACGGGAATGGGCGTTCCTTCCCTTTCTATTTATGTGAATGAACTGATTAATAGTTATAATGTAAAAAACCTGATCCGTGTAGGTACATGCGGAGCCATCCAAAAAGATGTGAAAGTAAGAGATGTGATCCTTGCGATGACTGCTTCTACGGACTCACAAATGAATCGTTTAACTTTTGGTGGAGTTGATTATGCACCTGCGGCTGATTTCGATCTATTGCGCAAAGCTTATGACAGTGGAGTAAGTAAAGGATTGGAATTGAAAGTTGGGAATGTTTTTACAGCTGATATGTTCTACAATGATAATGCTGAACATGAAAAATGGGCACAGTACCAAATTCTTGCTATCGAAATGGAAACAGCAGCACTTTATACGTTAGCAGCTAAGCATGCAAGAAAAGCTCTTTCTGTCCTTACAGTGAGTGATCACATTATTACTGGTGAAGAAACTACATCTGAAGAAAGACAAACGACTTTTAATGAAATGATTGAAGTAGCATTAGAAGCAGCAATTTCATAAATCGTACATGTTAGCGAGTGATTATTTTTTTCATAGTCACTCGCTTTTCTATTGCCTTAAGATAAAAGTTAAAGCAAATGTATCATCCGTATGAAGGGATGTATTTTATAAAGACATCTTCTCGGTGAAACTTAAATCATGCTGAATGTGTTAGTCACTTCTCTTACTAAGAATTGTTATTTCCCTCGTTTCTCTAGTGATCTGTAGCTACTTAAAGTGGTCCTCTTCTCATTTGTTATTGGTAGAATCACTAATAGTAAGGTTCATAGACTATGCCTTTCTCTTCTTTCGCAATTTATCATATAAAGTGTTATGATAGACGTTGACATAAAGAAAGAGAATAGGGGAAAAGTAATGAAGAAAGTACTTGCAGGAACAGTTACAGTTGCTCTTTTTCTTGGAGGCTGCAGTCAATTAGATCCTTATTTAGAAAAAATACCTTTTCTATCTAATTCGGAACCAACTTCAGTAGATGAGCCTGTAGAAAAAGAAGAGGACAATCAGCAAGAAACAGAAAACAATCCAACTGAACAACCTCCCGAACAAGATGAACAAAATGAAGATGACCTAACATTAGCTTCTCAATTTTTTAATCAAATTGAAGATGTGGATGGAAAACCAACAATAGCAAACCCAACAAACTTGATGGTAATGGTGAATAAAGACTTTGCTTTACCGGCAGATTATGCTCCTGAAGACCTTGTTCGTGCAGATGTTGAATATTCTTTTGGAGATCAAGATATTGAGAAAAGTTACCTTAGAAAAGAAGCCGCAGATGCATTAGAAGAATTATTCTCTGCAGCTAAAAAAGAAAATATAGCGTTATTTGCTGTTTCTGGGTATCGTTCATATGATCGGCAGGAAGCAGTTTTCCAAGCAGAGGTAAATAGCGTAGGTGAGGAAAAAGCTTCAGAAGCAGTGGCTCTACCTGGAAGTAGTGAACATCAAACAGGATTAGCGATGGATATTTCAAGTCCTTCAGTCGATTACACGTTAACACAAGATTACGAAGATACAAAAGAAGGTAAATGGCTAAAAGAGAATGCACATAAGTACGGATTTATTTTACGTTATCCAAAAGGAAAAGAAGAAATAACAGGATACAAATTTGAACCTTGGCATTTTCGCTATGTTGGAAAAGAAGCAGCGAAGGTCATTTTTGAGAAAGATCTAACATTAGAAGAATACTTTGAGTCGGTAAAAGAAATTTAAGTACGCTTCTTCATAAAAATGTACCAAAAAGCGATTAATGGAATAATAGGGAAAAGAAAAAAGTATTGAAAAAAATGATCAATACGAAATAAATAACAACTCAATGGCAGGAATAAAACGAAACTTAATAATGCTTGACCATAAGAATGATTAAATATTCCTGAGATAAGAAAGATAATAGATAAAGCAAAACAGCACCATAGTAATATACCAGGAATCATGCATTCATTCTCCTTTCATCATTTATGTAATGATTATGTGGGGTTTGGGGAAATTAGAAGTGAACAAATGAGATTCACTTTGTAGAAGGAGACTTTCCCCATTTAATCGATACATAATAAAAGAAGCTTGAATTCTTAAGATGAAAGGAATACATAAGAAAATTCTTCCTCTTTTCCAAAGAAATAAGATATAATTTTCAGTACAGTAGTATAGTTATTGATACCGATAACGCCAATATAAAATCTTAAACTTGAGTAAGCATCACAGCTTACAGTGATGAAAGTGGTGAAAGGGTTGTCTAATGAAGTAAATAATGATGAAGAAAAACAGGAAGTAAAGGATAAGCCTAAGCTAATAAAAATGAAGTTATTCCCGTTTATTATGCTTGTATTCATCCTTGTTTTTGTAACAGCTGGAATCACCACATTAGCATTGTCTTTCGGTGACGAGAAGGCCGTAAATGTAGGAACGAATGAAAGAAGTGAATTTTCAAAGTTATATAAAGCCTATGATTCATTGAACGAAAATTATTTCCAAGAAATTGATTCGGGTGAATTAATTAATGGGGCCATCAATGGGATGCTAGATTCACTAGATGATCCATATTCTGATTATATGAATGAAGATGAAGCTGCTAATTTCCATCAAAGCATCTCCTCTTCTTTTGAAGGAATTGGCGCAGAAATTACAGAACAAGACGGACAAATTGTCATTGTTTCACCATTAAAAGGTTCACCTGCAGAAGATGCTGGTCTACAACCAAATGACCAAATTGTATCTGTTGATGGAAAGAGCTTGCAAGGAATGAGTTCTTCAGAAGCAGTCCTATTAATAAGAGGCGAAAAAGGTTCAAAAGTAGAACTGGAAATTGGTCGTGGTGGTAACAATGAACCGATGAATGTAACAATTACGAGAGATACAATCCCTCTTGAAACGGTATATGGCGAAATGTTAGAAGATGATATTGCTAAAGTCCAGATTACTTCTTTTTCTGAAAATACAGCGCAAGAACTCGTTGATGTATTAAGCGATCTAGAGGAAAAAGGAATGAAGGGTCTAGTTTTAGATTTAAGACAAAACCCTGGCGGATTATTAGATCAAGCAATTGAAATTTCGAGCTTATTTGTACCTGAGGGAGAAATCTTATTCCAAATTGAAGATCGTAATGGGAATAGGGAGGCCGTGCAAGCTCCTAATGGAAAGCAAATGGAGACGCCTCTAGTCGTAGTTATTGATGAAGGTAGTGCTAGTGCTTCTGAGATATTAGCAGCTGCCGTTCATGAATCAGCTGATGTAAGTTTAGTCGGTAAAAAGTCATTTGGTAAAGGAACTGTACAACGTGCTCAAGATTTTACTGACGGCTCAAATATGAAATTTACAACAGAAAAATGGTTAACGCCAGATGCAAATTGGATTCATGAAAAAGGTATTGAGCCTGATTATGAAGTTTCCTTGCCTGAATATGCTTCCTTGCCTTATATTAATCCTGAGAAACCATTAAAAAAATCGGAATCATCAAGTCAAATTAAGGCAGCACAGCAGATGTTAGAGGCACTGGAATATGAGCTTGATAAAAATGATGGATTCTTTGATGAAGAGACAGAAGCTGCAGTGAAAGCATTCCAAAAGGATAATAAATTGGAAGAAACGGGTGTCATCCAAGGTGAAACAACCGTGAAACTAATGGAAGCTTTACGTGAAAAACTACTAGAGAACGATACCCAAATCAAGAAAGCAATAGAAGTTTTAAAAGAAGAAATGAAAAAATAACTCGTTCTAGTTACTTAAACAACATATGAAAATCGTTTAAGCGACCTTATCCCTATAATTTATAGGGTTAAGGTCGCTTCTTTTTTTAATCAAAATCTATAAATGATACGCTTCTTTTTTTTGAGAGATGTTAGTTTTGACAGTTAATTTTCAGGCTGGGAGAGAGAGTATGATGAGTTTACGCAAAGAGGGTTTACATGTCATTCAGATAGCCCGAGATTAGCACTAAATAGAAAATAGCAAACAGAGGCTTAGTTGTTGAGCTTTAATATAAATTTAAAATATTTATTTCGCTTGACGAATTTATTTGAAAAAGACTGATGTTTTTTTAAAGGTTTTATGGTAAATTAGCAATATTCTAAAATTGTATTGAAGATGGAAAGAAGGATGTGTGATGTACGAAACGAGTGAATTAAGTAACGATAAGGAGGAAAGTAGAAGTAAGCGTCTCATGCTGGCCGTTATTCTGGGATTGTTATCTGCTTTTGGGCCACTATCCTTAGATATGTATCTTCCGGCATTACCTAATCTAGCAGATGATATGCAAACAAGTGCATCCTATGCACAATTAAGCTTAACAGCATGTATGGTTGGTTTAGCTTTAGGACAAATTTTTGCCGGGCCAATTAGTGATATGGTTGGCCGTAAGAGGCCGTTAATAGTTGGACTTATTTTATATTGTCTCATTTCAGTTGCCTGCATGGCCTCTCCAAACGTTGAATTGTTCATCATATTAAGGTTTATTCAGGGATTAGCCGGGGCTGTAGGAATTGTTATATCAAGAGCGGTAGTTCGAGATTTATACAGTGGTACACAATTAACTAAATTTTTTGCCACACTTAGTTTAATAAACGGGGCAGCCCCTATTTTAGCACCCGTTTTTGGTGGCCAACTATTAGCGATTACCTCTTGGAGAGGTGTATTTTTTGTTTTAACATTAATCGGGTTTCTTAGCTTATTACTGGTTATCTTTTCATTACAAGAAAGCTTGCCTGCTGAGAAAAGGGTAAATGGAGGCGTTTTTGTTTCCTTTAGCCGTTTCGGAAAAATCGTAAAAGACCGTAAATTTATGGGATACGCTTTATCTCAAGGTTTTGTTGGTGCTGCAATGTTTGCTTATATTTCTGGATCTCCCTTTGTATTGCAAAACATTTATGGTCTTTCTCCGCAAATGTTTAGTGTTTGTTTTGCAATGAATGGAATTGGCATTATTTTAGGCAGTCAATTAACGGGAAAACTTTCAGAGCGAATACATGAGGGAACTTTATTAGTCGGTGGATTGATGATTGCTTTAGTTGGAGGGGTTACATTACTTCTAAGTGAAATTTTTCATCTAGGTATTTGGGGTGTTCTTATTCCGTTATTTTTAGTTGTTTCTGCTGTTGGGGTTGTTAATACATCAACTTTTTCGATGGCAATGGCTTCACAAGGCGAAAATGCTGGTAGTGCTTCAGCCTTAATTGGCTTAATGACGTTCTTGCTTGGTGGTATGGCTGCTCCGTTAGTTGGAATAGCTGGTGAATCTTCTTCATGGCCAATGGCATATATTATTGCTAGTGCAGAAATCTTAGCTCTATTATCTTATTTGTTTCTAGTTAAAGGGCGTATTGTAAAAGAATCGAAAGGATAACCAACATGATTAAACGATTACAAGATTATTATAATCAGTTTCATCGCACGATATGGATTTTACTAGTTGGTACAATCTTATCTCGCGGGGCGGCATTTATGACGTTGCCCTTTTTATCTATATATTTAGTGAATCAGGACTATCCTTCGTTTTTAATTGGCCTCATTATCGGGATGGGTCCATTAATGTCGACAATAGGTGGTTTTATAGGGGGGCATTTATCTGACCAATTTGGAAGAAAGCCGATTATGCTTGTTGCATTAATTGGTACAGCAGCCGCTTATTTTGGCTTTGCTTTGTCCGCCTCAGCTCTTGCTTTTTTGCTACTCAATGCTTTACTTGGTTTGTGTAATTCCTTTTTTGAACCAACTGCACAAGCATTGATGGCCGATTTAACAAAAAAGGAACAAAGAATGAAAGTATTTTCCTTAAGATATGTCGCAATTAATATTGGGGCAGCTGTTGGTCCATTAATCGGGGTTGTATTAGCATTAACAAATGCGTCTCTCACTTTTTATATTACTGGTGGTATTTATTTAGCATATATGTTCATTTTATTGTTTACGATTCAGCGTGTTCCTCGTTTGGAGAATAAAGAAAATGTGACCTTACCTGTTGCCTTTCACATTGTAAGGAGGGATAGGTCACTATTGTATTATATTCTAGGTGGTATTTTACTTGCGATAGGTTATTCGCAAATGGATTCAAACTTACCACAACACTTTGATAACCGATTGGAGAATGGCGTCGTCATTTATTCATTTCTTTTATCCATTAATGCCATCCTTGTAATTATATTACAATTACCTTTTGCAAAACTGATGGAAAAGGTTCGCCCTTTAAAATCTATGATTATTGGTTCGGCTCTTGTAGCTATTGGGTTATTCTTTTTTGCTATATCCACTCATTGGATAATGGCAGTTATCGGTGTAATCTTATTCACCTTTGGAGAGATATTATCGTTTCCAGCAAGTAGTATATTAATTGATCAATTAGCTTCAGAGGAATTACGTGGCACGTATTTTGGTGCTGCTCAGTTCAGGAATACAGGTAGTTTTATTGGCCCAATGATTGGTGGATACTTGATTGGTATCAGCGGGGGAACAATTGCCTTCTTTGTGATCGCCGTCATTTGTTTATGTAGTATCATTTTCTTTTCAGCAGGAATTAAAAAAGAAGTGATTGTGACAGTTGAAAAGAAATTAAGTTAAGCACCGAACAAACTAACAACACGCAATAATGGGTTGTTAGTTTGTTCTTTTTATATGAGAAAGCACCCTTACGCTAGGTAGGCAAAAATGTAAAAAACTATTTCCTCTTTTTTAAAGTATAAAGTTGTTCATCTATCCCTACAATGAATGAATAAGGAAAAATAAGGAGGATGAACCATGAGAAAATATGTCATCATTTTGTTAGCTTTGCTATTAGCAGCATGTTCATCTGGCATATCTGAGAAAGATAACCGTCAAAAGGAGAAGGGAACAACATGGAACAATTCAGATCCAAAAACATTTTTACTTGTTGGTGTTGATTCTAGAGGAGAAGCAGATTCAAGATCTGATACAATTATGTTAGCTCGGTATGAACCAAAAGAAGAAAGAGTTAAACTAGTCTCTATTATGCGTGATAGCTATGTAGAGATCCCGAATTATGAAAAAGGATACCATAAATTGAATCATGCCTATTTTTTAGGAGGAACGGAATTACTTTCACAAACAATCGAAGAAAATTTTCAAATAAAGATTGATCATTCAGTTGTCATTGACTTTAAAGGATTTGCAAATATCCTAAATACTGTTGCTCCAAATGGACTGGAAGTTGATGTTCCTGCAGCAATGATTGAAGATATGAATATGAACATTGAGCCAGGTAAAAACTTTTTGAATGGTGAGCAACTATTAGATTACGTTCGATTTCGTCATGATGATGAATACGATTATGGAAGAGTAAAGCGACAACAGGAAGTGCTTGCTTTATTAAAGGAAGAACTAAAAAACCATATGACATCTATTGAAGGAATCGCCAAATCACCTGAAATGATGAAAATGATTATGGCAAATGTTGATACAGATTTACATATTGATCAGATGTTTGCGATGGCGACCTCTGTATTATTGAATCCAATAACAGATATAGAAACAATGCGGATTCCGGTAGACGATTCATTTGTTGATAAAAATTCTCCGCATGCTGGCGCTGTGTTAGATATGGATTATAAAGAAAATATCTCCGCCCTCAGGCAGTTTTTTAAAGAGAAGAATGTTACGGAGGTCAATGGGCGACCGTAATATTTGTGCCATTCTCTTCTATCCTTTACAATGGTTCAATGAAAGAGGTGGTTTCCATGAGGCAGATTGTTCAAATGAATGATAAAATGAAGAAGGAGGTCGTTCAGGTCGAACAAACTTGTGAAATGTTAATCGCTGAAATGCTCAGACATTACAAACAACATGAACACTTGGTGATTGAATTCATTCGCTGTAAAAAAGGAAAAGAAGCACAACATGATCAATGTTTAGAAAGCGACTACCAATCTTTTATTGAAGTAGGATTAGAAGAAGAGGATGAATATTTCCCACATGGATATATTCCCGTATGGAAATGTAAGCAAGAAGAGTTCCAAAAAATAGGCTATATCACCGACGATACGTATGAAATAATAAAAAACAAACTCAGTAATATGATTGAAGAGACAATTGCAGAATAGACTTTAAGGGGAAAAAATAAACATGAGTACAGAGATCTATATATTAGCTGGATTATTAGGGAGTGGAAAGACAACACTGTTAAAGCAGTTGCTACAGGATGAAAAAGAGAACGGTAGAAAAGTGGCTGTATTAATGAATGAATTAGGAAAAGTATCAATTGATTCAGATGCAATAGATGAGGACATTCCGTTAAAAGAATTATTGGATGGCTGTATTTGTTGTACCATTCAAGACAAATTAGAGGGACAATTACAAGGTTTATTAACGGTTGAAAAACCAGATGTCATCTATATTGAAGCGACAGGAGCGGCACATCCAGTGGAAGTGTTAGATGCTGTGCTTTCACCACTTTTTGCTAACTCAATTGTCCCTAAAGGTATTATCTCAATCCTTGATAGTGCAAGATGGTTAAACAGAAAAGAATTGACACCGCAAGTGCTACAGCTTTTAGTTGAGCAAATTAGACATGCAGATTGCCTACTTGTTAATAAAATTGACCTGTTATCTGAAGATGAACAAGCAAATGTCATCCAAGAAGTTCAAAGTATTAATTCGACAGCTTTTACATTGTTAACAAAAAATGCAAAAGTACCAATTAAACGAATAAGAGAATTGTCCTTATTGCCGAAAGAAAAACAATCTAGCAGCAGGATTGGCACAGATTTACATTTGAGCACCTTTGTTTATCAATTTAAAGGAGCTGTAGATCAATCTGCTTTTGAGGATTTTTTGAGGGAATTACCTGACACGCTCTATCGAATGAAGGGATATATTAAGTTCTCATCTTTAGCCTATCCACAGCTTTTCCAATTTTCATACGGGATGCCTGTATATTTTCAAGAAGAAATGAATATTCCTTTAAACATGGTATTCATCGGAGAAAATATTGATTGGGATAAAATCGAAAGCGGACTACAATCTCTAGAAAAACCAAAAGAATATATTGATTAAAAATAAACTGAGTAGGATTTTGTTCTTACTCAGTTTTTTTTGCGCAAAACCATCCAAGTCTTTAGCTGTTAACAAGTCGAGAGGCGTTATTCTAGAAGCTACTCTCCTTATTGTGTTTCAGATGGACAAATCCACCCAAAAGTTACTATACATAAAAATGCTCATGTTTAGGCAAACTTTACGATGAAACCTAATAAAGAAGAGTGATAAAAGATGAAAAAGTGGTGCATTGTCTCCTTGTTTTTAATGCTTTATTTAGTGTTCCCTGCAAAGATGTATGGTATGGTGGATGATGAAATTGGATTACCTATCCAGATGTTGCCTTGGAAAGAAGCGAAAGAACATTTACCGAAGTTTAAGAAGTTTACTGTGCTAGATGTCGATACTGGTAAGCGATTTGATGTCCAACGAAGAGCTGGTAGTGAGCATGCAGATGTTCAACCATTAACGAAAGAAGATACAAAGACAATGAAGGAAATTTATAATGGAAAATGGAGTTGGAAGCGAAGAGCAATTATCGTCATTAGTGATGGAGAATGGATTGCTGCTTCCATGCACGGGATGCCACACGGGGCAGGTGCTTTATCGAATAATTTTCCAGGTCATTTTTGTATTCATTTTTTTGGTAGTACGACACATCGTACCAATTCAATGGATTTATCTCATAAATTGATGATTCTCAAAGCTGCAGGTAAACTTGATGAGTATATGGCTATATCTGATCCGGAAAAAGTATCAGCTGCCTTTATAGAAGGCTTGAAACAACAAGATGCTTATCTCCTGTCTCTTGTCGCATTAAACAAGATAGATGACAAAGCGATCCGTTCGATTGAAAATGTTAAGTTAACTTCAATTGGTCACATAGAGAAAGGAAATACGGCATTAGTAGTTAATCTTCCCATTCAAGTGGATTGGTATATAAAGAGTAAAGGCAAGAAGAGCTATCGCGGTTCCATTCGTTTAGTAAGATTCTCTCCACTTGATCCATGGCAGGTCGATGCTAAGAATTTTTTGTTGAAAAATCGCATTTGACTTTAAATGAGCTAGGCAAATGACAAGATAAAAAAAGGCGTTCATGATCGTATCGATTTTGAACGCCTTCTTCATTACTACACCCTTATTTTTTATTGGTTTTCTCCAAACTTAATAAACGTTTTTTCATCTTCTATTAGGCCACATGCGCCGCATTGAATTCTTACTGTTGGACCATTATATTTTAAATGGAAAGCTGTTAAATTTTCTGCTGCGTATTCCTCCAGTACAGAGCCTGATTGTGGGTCAAGCTTAACTGAACGCGGATGTTGTTCAATAATATTAAAGCGTGAACGGTTTGTTTTACATGATGGACAGCAATATGGTGTAGTCATAGACTAGCCCCTTCCTATTAATGAATTACTTTTATTTTTAACGTTCAATTGAAATTTATGTATGAATCAAGTAGATTCAATATGAGAGGAGTGAATTAAAATGAATAGTAAGGATCTTTTACAAAGCTACCGTTCATTATGGAAAAATAGAGCACTGGCAACAGGTGAAGAAAATCCGGATATTGTGTTAATGATAGCAATAGAAAAAGAATTAAGAGATGAAAATGCTCACCCGCGAGTAAGAAAAGATAAACAAAAAAAGTTAATTGCTGCGATTAAAAGAATTAATGACTCCTCCCTTTCTTCTGATATGAAAGTCGCACTCATTGATATACATTTTGAAATTTTCGATACAATCGATTGAATGTTTTCACACTTTTAACACAACCATCCGGTATCCTTGACTTATAAAACATTAAAACTGGGGAGAAACTTTATATGCGTTATTACAAGGCGTTCATATTTTCCTTACTGATTTCTTCTTTCTTAACTGGTTGTAGACAAGAAGAATTCACTAATATACCAGCTGATCGGGATATTGCGATAACAGTAAATATTAAGGAGATGAGCCTATCATTTATAGACATACAGGCGCAAAATACCATCGGTTCATGGAAGGTCAATAAAGCATACACAGGAGGAAGTGTACTATCAGATGGCGACACTCTGTTACTGTATGGTGAAAAGTTAAACACGATTGATCTTTATTCATTATCTAAAGGGGAACTGATTCATCAGTGGACGATTGGTGAGGGTGTTGTAGATGTTGAGGAACTAAGACCTGATACAATAGTTGCTTTAGATGAAAGAAAAAATAGCGTCCGTTTTTTTAATAGTAATGGAGAAGAAACGAGTCATATTGACATCTTTGATCGACCACTAGAGATGAAACATGATGAAGCTCGTGATGAACTCATCATTATAGGGTTTGATGAAAATCTTCTTACAAGTATTGATTTGGAAACAATGGAGATAAAAGAAAACTATGAAATACATACACATGCAACAGGTTTGTTCTCATTAGATAACGAAATATGGGTTGGTGGACATGGTGAAGGATTAGATATTGAAAAATATGTACATGTTTATGATAGAGAGACCGGAAAAGCATTAAGGAAAATTAGTGTTCCTTCGATGCCAGTCGATTTTACCAAAGCTGATGAGTCGATATTTGTTGTGAGCCATGGAACCAATTTGCTGTATAAGTTAAATGAGGCTGGTGAAGTAATAGGTGAAATGAGCGTAACAGCTAACCCTTTCACAATTGAAACCTTTAGCGATATAGTATTAGTCGCAGGGTATGATAGCTCTGAGTTACAATTTATCGATTCAAAAACAATAAAACTGAAAGGATCAGTAGAAGTAGGCGAAGGTCCGTTTCAAATTTTGCTTAGGGAGAACGAGGATTCATGAGAAAAGTAAATATATTAATTATTGATGATGAACCAGATATGAGAACATTGATTGAGATGTATTTGGAGAATTCGGGATTTAAATGCTATACAGCTGAGAGTGGTGAAGAAGGCTACATGATATTGAAGGAAGCTGAAATTGATTTAGTCATTTTAGATATTATGATGCCAAATGAAGATGGATATGAAGTTTGTCAAAGAATACGTACTAATTCAGATATTCCAATCATTTTTCTTTCGGCAAAAGGAGAAGAATGGGATAAAGTGAAGGGGCTACAATTAGGCGGGGACGATTATATTGTTAAACCACTTAGTCCAGGAGAGCTTGTTGCTAGAATACATGCAGTCCTTCGGAGATCTGGAAAAGTGAAACAAGAATCAGAGCAAATAAAAATAGGAAAGTTATCAATAGATAAAAAAGCGCGGAGAGTCCTTGTCGAAGAGGAAAAAATATCTTTAACATTAAAAGAGTTTGAAATGCTTTCTTATTTAATTCAACATGTTAACCAGGCTCTTTCAAGGGAGCAGCTCCTTGAACATGTGTGGGGAATTGAATATGATGGTAGCCTACGAACGGTTGATACCCATATTAAAACATTAAGGATGAAATTGGGTATAGCAGATTACATTCAAACCGTATGGGGGGTAGGTTATAAACTAGAGGTACCAGACAAATGAAGTACCTTACCGACACATTAGCCAAAAAGTTATGGTTAACGGTGACGATAGCGATACTTATCACAATTCTTTATTCCTACATATTATCTTATCTGTTTTATGAGAAATTATATGTCGAAAATGTAGAAGATACATTATTAGAAGAAGGATTAGCCTTAGCGTCTGATTATAAAGGTGGAGAAATAAGTACAGACTTAAAGGAAAAAGTAGCTTGGTACAATGATAAATCAGAAACCGATATCATCATGGTAGATAATCCTAGGGAATTGAGCGCATGCTTTCCATTTGAAATGAAATATGATTCGCTCATTAACGGAGAAGAACGAGAGCAATTATTAAAGGGAAATCCAATTTACAAAACGGGTTTTGAAGAAAGGTTTGATACTCGTATTATGGGTGTCATTATCCCGTTATTAGATGATAATCGCCTCGCTGGTATTATATATGTCTATTTACCGTTAGAGAAAATTTCTGATATTACACAGGATTTCGCTTATCTTTGGATGCTTGCCGCGCTCATCTTTCTTCTATTCGCCATTATGACAGGTACTTTCCTCATTAAAAGAATGACTAGCCCGTTAATGGAAATGAAGTTAGCAGCTGAACAAGTGTCTAGAGGGAATTACAATGTGCACTTATCGACAAATCAACAAGATGAAATTGGTGAACTGGCTAGTGCTTTTAATTCAATGGCCACATCTATTCAAAAAGAAGATGATAGAAAGAGAGAATTTCTTGCTAATGTGTCTCATGAATTAAGAACACCGATTAGTTATGTCAAAGGATATAGTGATGCACTAAAGTCTGGTCTTGTAACAAATGAAGAAGATCAAGAAAAATATCTTGCTCTCATTTATCGGGAAGCAACTCGGATGGAGAGACTTGTCGGTGATTTATTAGATTTGTCAAAACTTGAAACAGATGACTATCGTTTGGTGAAGGCGCCAATACCCTTAGCCCAGCTTTTGGAAGATGTCGTGCAAAAGTATAGTCCGCGAATTATAAGAAAAGGCTTATCTATAGAAGTTGATCTCGATCCTGATATTATTATTATTGCAGATGAAGGAAGAATCGAACAAATTATGCAAAATATTTTTGATAATGCGATTAGGTATACTGATGAGGGCACCTTATTACTTGATCTTTTCCAAACAGAAGATGGCTGTTGTATTCAATTGGAAGACTCTGGGATTGGGATACCTGAAGAAGACTTAGATAAAATCCGGCAAAGATTTTACCGAGTAAATAAAGCAAGGACAAGAGCTGATGGAGGTACAGGGCTTGGTTTGGCTATTGTGGAGAAACTCGTTCATTTACATGGAGGGCGCTTGCTTATTCAAAGTGAATACAATATTGGGACAACGATACAAATTATACTTCCGATGGTAAATGATCATTAATTTTTAAAGGCTACTCTTTCTATAAAGAAGAAGAGTGGCCTTTTATGTAGAAGGATAAGGATGTATTTCCCTTCCTTTTCATAGGCAAATGAAAATAGGTTTATATGCTACAAACCGCCTTACAACAAGGTTTTTAGCCTTTGATATCATTTCATTATAGTTGCATAATAAATATCACGAATGTTACCTTCATGTAATAAACGTAAAAGAGAAAAAGACTTTTTTAAGTTGTCAAGTATAGTATTCTAGTATATAAATGGAAACACGATAGTGTCATTACCAATTAATGATAAAAAAACCTATTCTCTAAAAATCAAAAAAACCTACTAATCATAACGTTTTTTCTTTCTATTATTAGATAGATTCATGCAAGAATGATTCATTGCTATTTCCTCCCAAAAATATTACAAAAAAACCTATGATATGATTATGTCACAGCAAGAAACAACAAAAAACATCCATTAGGGAGGAAATAGATTATGAGTAAGAAAGTTATTTTTTCAGTAGCGGCAGCAGCTGCATTACTAGTATCAGCACCAGGTTTAAACAAGGCAGAAGCGGCAGAGCCAGCTCAGGTAAAAGTAGATACAAAGGCTTTTGTCTATCAAACTTCTAATATGTTAAACCAAGATTATATTAATAAAGTGATGCAAGATTGCATGGGTAAATATAATGTGAATTGGAATCAAGAAGATATTCAAAATATCTTAAGTCAAGCGAAAGAAAAAGCACAAGCAGCATTAGAACAAGGTAAAGCGCATGCAGCACAACCAGAGCAAGCAGAACAGCCAGCTAAAGAAGCAGCACAACCAGAGCAAGCAGAACAGCCAGCTAAAGAAGCAGCACAACCAGAAAAACAACCAGCTGAAGAAGTAGCACAACCGGAAAAACAACCAGCTGAAGAAGTAGCACAACCAGAAAAACAACCAGCTGAAGAAGCAACAAAACCAGAAAAACAACCAGAGCAAGAAGTAACTGAAGAAGCACAAGCACCATCAGAAGAAGCTTCATCTGAAGTTAGTGCATATGAACAACAAGTCCTTGATTTAACAAATAAAGAGCGTGCAAATGCTGGTCTTCCTGCACTAAAACTTGATGTGGAGCTTAGTAAGGTAGCGCGTGAAAAATCTCGTGATATGCAAGCAAAAGGGTATTTCGATCATAACAGCCCAACATATGGTTCTCCATTTGATATGATGAAACAATTTGGTATTTCTTATACTTCAGCAGGTGAAAACATTGCCCAAGGTCAACAAACACCAGAAGAAGTAGTACAAGCATGGATGAATAGCCAAGGTCACCGTGAAAACATTCTTAACTCTAGCTATACTCACCTTGGGGTAGGTTATGTTGAGAACGGTAATTACTGGACTCAAATGTTC
Source organism: Cytobacillus kochii (assembly GCF_020171845.1). Classification (GTDB taxonomy): domain Bacteria; phylum Bacillota; class Bacilli; order Bacillales; family Cytobacillaceae; genus Cytobacillus; species Cytobacillus kochii. The sequence continues at coordinate 262,350 of NZ_JAIVAM010000008.1, forward strand.
ATCGGTAAATAATAATCGGATAAATATGCTTAAAATTATCCTTCAAGATGAGCAACACCTGTATCATATGATGCAGACGTTGCTCATCTTTTTATTATTACTTTATAAAAACAAATACATATTCAGACTTTATGATTTGACTTATTGTAGCAAAGTGAGGTTTATTTATGAATATCTACCAATATAGTTTGAGTTTATGTGCATGAATTTGATGGATACCAAATTAATTTTTACAACCATCTGATTACAACTATATACCGGACGGCTTACTCATCCAATTCTGATTAAATTTCCAAATCGTTCTAATTAAATGATATAATGTATAAATAAAGAGTAATTAAACATCGGAGTGAATGGTTTGAAGGATTTTTTATTTAATAATGAACAGCGATTTGGTGAATCGCTTCCTGAACAAATTGCCAAATACATATTAACGAAAATCATGGAAGGTTCTTATATTCCTGGAGATAAAATTATTGAAGAGAAAATAGCAGAAGAGCTAAAAACAAGCAGAGCTCCAGTGAGAGAAGCATTATATTTACTTCAAGTAGACAATATTGTCGAGCGTATTCATCGAAAAGGGACAGTTGTAAAATCCTTTACGACAGAAGATATTAAAGAATATACACATGTCATGGTTGGACTTATTCAAATGGCACTAGATATGACTTCGAATCGATGGCATGATGAAACGAAAGATACGTTAAAATTAAAACTCGATGCTGTGGAAGAAGCGTTCCTTGCAGGTGATCTCATTGGTTATCAAATGAAATCCACGGGTTTAACAACGTTCTTTTTTGAAGTGGCGAATAATAAAGCACTATCTAAATTTTATTATGAATCTGTTTATATATTGACGGTGTTTGCCCAAGTGAAATGGACAATGAATACGATGAATCGTTTTCATCCGAAAATGAAATTAATTACCAAAAATCTAATGGAAAATAAGATTACTGAAGCGAAGGATGTAGTTCCAGCTCTTTTATTAGAAACGTTAGAATAAGGATGCCACTTTTTGGGCATCCTATTATAGCAAACAAAATTGTCGACAATATACAATTTTAGTAGTATGATTATTTTGTATGAAACAAAAGGGAGGAATATCAGATGAATTTTGCCAACAAAGTAGTACTAATTACAGGTGCCGCAGGTGGTATTGGAATAGCAGCAGCTAAAGCTTTTGCTAAAGAAGGTGCTAAGCTCGCACTAGTAGATTTATCTAAAGAAGCATTAGAAAAGGCTGCTGCTTCTATTGATGCTGAGGAGATTTTACTATTATCAGCTGATGTAACAAAAGAAGAAGATGTAAAGAAATATGTTGAAGATACCCAACAAGCATTTGGTCGTATCGATACATTTATAAATAACGCTGGAATCAATGGCGATTTTGCCATCTTAGATGAGCAAACAAAGAAAAATTTTGATGCAGTATTTGGTGTAAATGTTTACGGTGCGTTTTTAGGATTAAAATATGTTTTACCTGTGATGAAAGCTCAAAAAGGTGGGGCTATCGTTAATACGGCTTCAAACGGTGGTTTATTAGGTGCACCAGGTATGGGACTTTATGTTGCATCTAAACATGCGGTAATCGGGTTAAACAAAACGGCTGCATTAGAAGCGGCAGATTATGGTGTCAGAGTAAATGCGGTTGCACCATCTGGTGTAGATACACAAATGATGAGATCCATTGAAGCAAACGCCATGCCTGAACAAACAGAGAATGCACGTACACAATTTGAAAGCTCTGTACCAATGAAAAGATATGCAACAGCTGAGGAAATTGCTGATCTAATGGTATTTTTATCATCAGAAAAAGCTTCATTTATTTCAGGTTCATATTATCGTATCGATGGTGGACAAGGTGCTACATCGGTTTAATTTGTAAAACAAGAAAGAGTAAAATGATAAACTTACGCGAAAAATATCATCACGAGTGGTGCAACAGAGATTGGCTATGGAGCTGTCAAGGCATGCAGTGAAAAAAGGTGCAAACGTTGTCATCGCTGAGGTGAGCGTAAAGATGGGTAAAGCTTACTTACGGGTCAACCTGTAACAGTTGACGGTGGATTTACTGTCATTTAAATAGCATATACGGTGAAAAGGTCTTTGTATTATTTATGGCTTTTTCACCGTTTTTTATTATGACTATTCCCTCATGTGAATTTCTGCTGCTGCACGGATCCCTGACTCGATTGCTCCTTCAATCCAGCCAGGGAATAAGGATGCATGCTCCCCAGCAAAATGAAGTCTGCCGGAGGGTTTACTTACCTCCTCACCGAAATGCTTTTGTTGACCTGGTGCATATAACGTGAAACAACCTGCAGAAAATGAATTTCTGCTCCAATTAAATGTAACGGTTCTTAGGTATTCTTTATAGACAATATTGCCATATACTTCACTTAAGCATTTCAAGACTTCCCTCGTAATATCTGATTGTGACAAACTATTCCATAATAAAGCGTCACTGCCCCAACTATAGCTTGCAAGTAAAACTGCTGGTGCATCATTATTTACTCTACTTGGAATATAGCTAAAACGAATCGGTAAATCAGTTATGACATGACCAAAGTTGTACCTTTCCCAAAAAGGGCTACTAAACTCAATTCCAATTTTCATTGAAGAAATGTTTTGCAATTCTCTAATGGCCTGCCATTTTTTTTGACTAATGCTATTTTTGGGTAGTAAATCTATAAATTGAAGTGTAGTAAACGGTAAGGTAATAAGACAATAATCACCTGTATACGTTTTAAAAGTATGTTGATATGTATCATGGACATATATGTTTACTTTGTTACTACCTTGTTTGATACTTTCTATTTTTTGATTGTAAAATAGGTTCGATGCTAATTCCATTTGAAAGGAGTAGGGAAGCCGATCATTCCCACCTCTTATTTCAAAATATTTGATATCAGGTTGAAAGAGTGGGGAGAGGACACTAGATAAAATCGATATAAATGATAATTCTTGAAACCCTTCAATACCTAAGAGAATACTAATTAATCTAATCGCATTTGAAGATAAAGCCGTTGCTAAAGGGTTATATTTTAAAAAATCGACCATGGAATATTTGTCGTATTCTGAAACCATTTTTTTCTTTTCTTCTTCTGTACTATTATTATAGAGTGTGATAAATGGCTCTACCGCATCTTGTAATAGTGTAAAGGCTGTCTTTCCTTGCTCATTTTTATTTAAATGAAAATCAAGTAAGTTTGGATTTTCTTCGTATTGTTTTCTTGAAATTTTCCTATTATTAATATATATAATATCGTTTGGATGACTATTAATAAAAGGCGATAATGGCAATTGAAACTTTTCTATATATTTTAATACGAGTTTATGTGTATGAGGAATTCTCATTGCACCCATATTAAGATAATTCCCATTTGTAAAAGGGGACCTAAGCGTGTAGATTCTACCTCCTATACGGTTATTCCCTTCTAGGACAGTGACAGTATGCCCCGCTTGTTTAAGGAGTGAGGCTGAAACTAATCCAGCCATGCCTGCACCTGCAATCAAGACATTCTTCTTTCTTTGTTTTATATTTGGTAATCCATTTTTGATGATGGAAAGCATGTCGTTAGGGTATTTAGGTAGTAACATACTTTTTCCCCCTCCTAACTAATGGTCATCGACATGTATTTCAGATAATTGCCGGTCAATCAACTTATAAAGTTGGATTTCTAAAATGGCATCTTGGTAGTCTGCTTTAGCGCCTTTTTTATTTACAAGAGTCGGTAATGTAATAAGTGTTTGGTCACTGTCCTTTGGAATATGTTCGAGAATGAGTTGATTGGTTGTATGATACATTTTTAATTGCTTTAACCATTCTCGTTTTTGGATTTCTATTCGCACAAAAACATATTTATGTGTCTCCAAGACACGAAATCTTAATTTACTTTGTGATTGACTATTTTCTGTTGTATGTTGAGTTTCTTCTTGTTTTTGCTCGTTTGAATATTGAAGGTCATTCGGAAAGACTTTTCCGAGCATCCCTTGTACATACTCATTGACTTCTTTTTGGTTTAATTTTTCGAATTTGGCCTTCATTTCTTTATTAAATGGGAATTGATTCCAAGGGAACATACACTTTTCACCCTTCCAAAAAAAGAGATGATCTTTCCGATGATGATAATCGCCTATTCATTAATTTATGCAACATTTCTATTTTCGTTAAAAAAACATCAATTCAAATCACTTGCAACATTACTTTATAGTGATTAGTATTAAAATTAAATAATAATTTTAAAAATTCTAACTAAAAGGGGTTGTTACGTGAATACAAAGACAGCGTTAATTACTGGTGGGTCAACCGGTATCGGTAGCAGTATTGCTTGGAAAGTAGCAGAGCAAAATGTAAATGTGATTATTAATTATAGACATAGCGAACAAAAAGCAATTGAACTTTGTGAGGCCCTTACTAAGAAATATGGGACAAAAAATATTGCCATTAAAGCAGATATTACGAATGAAGATGAATGTAATTATCTCATACAGCAATCATTAGCGAAAACAGATTCAATTGATATCTTGATACATAACGCAGGCCCATATATTCATGAAAAAAAGAAAATGATTGAATACTCTTTAGATGAATGGTCTTATTTAATAAATGGAAATCTACAAGCTTTATTTATATTAGGCAAAGCCATAATTCCACTCATGAGAAAGGGGAATTGGGGGAGAATCATTACAATAGGTTTTGATCGCGCCGAAACTGCCCCAGGATGGATGTATCGTTCGGCTTTTGCTGCAGCAAAATCAGGTGTAGTCTCATTAACAAAAACGCTTGCCTTAGAAGAAGCGGAAAATGGTATAACAGTTAATATGGTTTGCCCAGGGGATATAATTGGCAAGTGGAAAGAGAGTGATATAGACGATGCCTGTACAGTAAAAGATGATCGAACTCCTGTAGGGCGCCCTGGCACAGGGGAGGATGTGGCGAGGGTGATTGCTTTTCTTATTGAACCTGCATCTAGTTTTATCACGGGTAGTGTCATTCCAATAACTGGAGCAAAAGATGTGTTAGGAAAAAACCTTCATCAATAAGCATGTCTCCGATTCTTATCACATATATTGTTAAAAAGACTGTGGGAGAGATGAGAATGGCTTATCAAGGTTCAAAAGGCTGGTATATTGCAAAACTAAAAGAATTTGGTGTCAATAGACATCCAATAGAGTTGCGGAAATTAGAACTTTACAAGACCTATGAAGTCAGAAAAATTTATCAACAGGTTTTAGCGAATAAAAAACAAGGGTAGCTATTAAGCTCCCTTGTTTTTTTAAGCTTCTTTTAGATGCGTTGTATCTTCCACTGTAAGTCCTTCTCTAAGCATATGAAGAGAATAAAGATCTTTAGGGATTTCAAATAAATCGTAAATTTGGCCAGTTTCATTTATTTTTTCATACAAACTTTTACGTGATTCATTGGCATAAATGGCATAAGGTAGTTTCTGGGCAGCTTTTAATGAACGAATATTTTCTTTTTTTATGCGCATAAAAATGGTTTCAATATTTAAATCATAAAAAAGTTCATTAAAGAAAGCATCTTTGGCTAATTGATTATAACCTTTACCATGATAAGGTTTACCGATCCATGTGCCAAGAAAACCAGCTTGGTTTTCAATGTCATATAAGCTAATTGTGCCTATTGGATTATTCCATTCATCTGTAATGGTGCGAGAGATGAGTTTTTCTTGTTCCTCAGCTTCGAGCGTTTGTTTCGTAATAAATAACAGTTCTTCATAAGATTGAGCTTTATGACGCACAAAAGGGAAGACATCGGGGTGCGTCATCAATTCGAATAAAACTTGACAATCATTTAGGTCACGTTTTTTCAGCATTGGTTATCCCTCCACGTGAGAGTAAACCTACTCCATGCCAAAAAGACAGAAAAGGCCCACCCTCGAAATTTTTTGTAATGTAACTAAAAAATTTCGGGGTGGGAATCGAACCCACTAGAACCAGTAAACTGGTGGCGCACCATTTGCCTTCCCAATATCCAAAAACAAAAGATATTATCGACTAAAAATATTATTTTATGAAAGTATAATACTAAAAAAATAGCAAAAAGGGAATAGATTTTTTACCTTATTTTTAAGATTTTTTTTCGCCAAATTTCTCCATTTTTTGCATACCTGATTCTAAAGGTAAAATGGCAAAAAGCAATCAATAGGTGAGAAGGTGAAAAAAGTACGATTCATTGAGGTGAAGTGAGGTAGGGTCATAAAAAAAGTTTAATGATTGGAGATAAATGGTGAAGAAACCTTATCATTATTTAGACAGAGTTAGGAGACGGAAATTCTAATTTAAAGATAAATCTGTCTCCTTATCATGTTATTTATCCACCGCATTTGTATATGCCCAATTGCCTGAGACCATTGTCCATTTTGGTTTTGCTAGAAAATGAAAAGGATGGTGGCTCCAGAGTACAAGATCAGCTTCTTTCCCTTCTTCAATGCTTCCTACGATATGATCAATTTTTAAGTTTTTAGCGGCAGCGATCGTTATTCCCTCCAATGCTTTTTGTTCGGATAATCCTTCTCGAACAGCAATACTTGCGCAAATGTTTAAGTATTGAATAGGTGTATAAGGGTGATCGGTGGTAATTGAAACGGAGACACCTGCTTGATCGAGGATTTTATAAGTGTCCCACGTCTTGTTTTTTAACTCTACTTTTGATCGTCTTGTTAAGGTTGGTCCAACGCTCACTTGGAGATTCTTACCTAAATAAGGAGTAATTAAATGACCCTCTGTACAATGTTCAATTCGTATATCTAAATGAAACTCTTTAGCAAATCGTAGTGCAGTTAAAATATCGTCTGCTCTATGGGCATGGATTCGTACAGGTATTTCTTGTGTAAGTGCTTTAATAATAGGGGATGTGCGCAGGTTTACTTCATTTGGATTAGCATGAACATTATAAAACGCTTCTCTTAACATCCCCATAATGCCCATTCTAGTAATTGAATGATCATTGCTATGACTATGAACTTTTTTAGGGTTTTCTCCAAGAGCAATTTTTAATCCAGCAGTTTCTTTAACAAGCATTTCTTCAACACTATTGCCGTACGTTTTCAAGATGGATGTGGTGCCACCAATAATATTCGCACTGCCTGGCATTACGTGAACAGTAGTTATCCCAGCTTTAAGTGCATCACGAAAGGCAGGGTCAAAAGGGTGGATGCCATCGATTGCCCGAATATGAGGTGTTAATGGCTGTGTTGTCTCGTTCGCATCATTACCAGCCCAACCAGTCCCCTCGTCATATAATCCAATATGTGTATGCACATCAATAAAACCAGGTAACAGAAAACCATGAGAACAATCAACGACTTGTGCATGCAAATCTTGAATATCTTTTCCGATCTTTTTCACTATACGATTTTTTATTAATACATCTCCGTGGAAAGGCTTTGAAGTAATGGGATAGACAATGGCATTTTTAAAAAGTATCGTCGACATCAGCATCCATTCCTTTTTCTGCTTAATAAAATTCATCCTTAGCAAATACACTGTTAAAGTGACAAAAAAGTGAGTAGAAATCAAGAACCTACTCATGAGAATAAATTTAAAAAATGCCTGCCATTTGCATAAATAGGATTGTTAATCCTAAAATCCAAACATAAACGGCAAATATCTTTAGTGATTTTCTTTTTAGAAAATTAATCATCCAAACAACGGCAATATAACCGAAAATGGCTGATGCAAGTGTGGCAATTAACATACTGCCAAAGCTAATGGCTTCAATATGACCAGCATACATTTCACCAAATTGCAGCACAATGCCTCCTGCTATGGTCGGTATAGATAGTAAAAATGAAAAGTATGCAGCTGTTTCTCGATCAAGTTTACGGATGAGCCCTGCAGCGATTGTTAAACCTGATCTTGAAATAGCAGGGAATATCGCTATTGCTTGAAAACTACCAATAAATAATGCATCACTATAGCTAATATCTTTCATCTTTTTCGCACCATTTTTAATACTATCTGAGAACCAAAGAATGATTCCGGTAATAATAAATTCCCAGCCAATGGTGACACCGGTTTTTGAGATCGTCTCAAATAGATCATTAAATAATAAACCAACAAAGACAGCAGGAATCGTACCAATGACAAGCAGCATAGATAACTTTCCGAATGGATTTTTTATGATTTCTAGTAACTCATTTTTATAAACAACAAGGACAGCTAATAGTGTACCAATATGGAGCATGGTATCTAAAAATAATCCTGCTTCATCAAGACCAAATAAATGTCTTCCAAGATACAAATGCCCAGTGCTTGAAATAGGAAGAAATTCTGTTATCCCTTGAATGATTCCAAGAATAAATGCTTCAATTTTTGACATCATATAAATCACCTATTTGTTTATTTTTTTCCTAGTAGTAAAATAAGGGGAACTCACGTATCAACTTGTTTTCTCTCGCTTTTATAAATGTATTCAAGTTGTCCAATAGAAGAACCGAAATTTGAAAATAAAAACTTTGAAACTTTTTATAATAATCTTCGTAAAATAGGTATATAGTACAAGAAGGAATAAGAGAAAGGGGAAAACAACAATGAAAGATTCACAAACAGACAGAATACTTGCTGCGGGCATTTATATTATTAGTTTCTTTACTGTATTTATAGGACCACTTGTTATTTGGCTTATAAAAAAAGATAGCTCAAAGCTTGTAGACTATCATGGTAGACAGTATTTTAACTTCCTCATTACTTACTTTGTTTATGGAATCATTAGTACGATCTTGATGTTAGTGCTCATTGGTTATTTATTAGCAGCGATATTTGGCATTGCATTTATCGTATTTACCATTATTGCAGCCGTTAAGGCGTTTGAAGGGGAAGAGTATCGCATCCCGTTTATCATCCGTATCCTCTAATAAACGAGTAAATATAAAAGGCCAAAAAGAAGACGCGAACAAATCAATGTTCGTGTTTTCTTTTGGCCTTTCCATTGTACGCCGAATTATTGGCTTATAGAATAATATATATACTAATAAGGAACAAAGTAAATGATTGCTTCATTCATAGAGGAATGCTTATTCGGTGATTCTTTGATTTAAGTAGGTTTGGGTGTCAAAGATAGGATAGCTGATGTATAGAGATAATAAACACGTTTAATTTTGAAATATCATTCCATTATGCGTGTTCGTATAACAAGGTACAAAGGAATAAATAACTTTATCGTACGGAACAGTAATAAATAAGAATGATGTACTTCTAAAAATCCACCTACATAATGTAGAATTACTAAGGCAGAAACAAGATATTTGATAGTGAAACAAGAAAAGCTTCAATGATCTATAAAAAAGTTAAGGAATCACTTCCATTAATAGCTAAATGTATATAATTGCATGATAATGTTAATGAAAAAAAGGGATTAGTCGGCATTACAATGCTTAATAAAGTTGTGGGAAATTAGGGTTTGAAACATTTGCCATCCACAACCGATAGTATAAATTATTCAAAAAAGCTTTCGTGCTACCAATTTATTTTTTGTCTTCATAAAGTGTATCAAAAAGAGAAAAGCCATCTCCTATATATTTATTCATGTCGAAAGATCGCTTATATAAATATAAAAACATCTAATAAAATAGCTTAGCCTCAACATTTTCTTTTAGTTAACTTCTTCAAAGAAAAAAAGGATTGTTCGCAATTCTTGCTTCTTGCTATGCAAACAAAGAATTCCAGCTATTTAAATTGGAAAACATCCTGGCGGTTGCACCTGCTCATAGGAAAATAAGATCATGAGGAAGCTCAGGAATTATATAGGAATATACTTAGATCTTCCTTGTCATCTACGGTACCAAGCAGAATATCTTTGATGGTTATGTTTGGATAGGTATCTTGAAGTTTTTTAAGAATCCATTCTTCATCCCTGCCTAATTGATGCAACTGTTTACAATCAATCGTTCCCTCTTTTATAACGGTATTTGGAAAATAAAAAGGTTTGACTGGTTTGCTAAATGTGACTGCTGTTAAAGGCAAATGTTCCGTCTTCAGAAAGATGGAAACCTTGCCACCATGCTCCCATAAGGCAAGTGCGACTTTTTGGATTTCTTCAATATTCTTCATTCGCAGTTCGGTCTGCAGTTCATCAAGTGAAATTCGGGCACGTTTCATATTACGGTTATTAATCATTCCATTTTCTATTAATGGAATCGGATCGGTGATAAACCACTTTCTAAAATGTCTAAAATGCAAACTTAGGTAGATTCCGATTATATACAAGATTAAAATAACACTCATTGTAATCATCGACCCTTCCAGACCTAATCCTTCATCGGACAGCGGATGGGCAATAATATTTCCAATAATCAGCACGATAACAAAATCGAGAAGTCCTACTTGGGAAAGGGAACGCTGACCCATTAATTTGACAAGTATGATGAAAAACACAAATCCAACAATTGCCCGGAGCATCCATTGGACAATAGTTAAAGATTCCTGTGAAGTGAAAAATTCCATAATCTTACACACCCTTTAAACAGAATTAGAAAAGAAGACTTATCTTGATCAGCCTGAATTCATAAGATAAGAAAATATATAATTTGGACAAACTGGTTTTAGCAGTGCCATGTCCGGCACGAAAGCTGAAGCAAGACTTCCCAAACCTCATGACTCTATAAGCGGGTATCGACTCGAGCGAAGTTTCCTCTGTAATACCTTTTCTCCCTCATTCTTTGTACTATTATTTTCCAATCAATAAAATTTATTACTATAAATTGATTCCAACGGTTAGTTATTCTTTTATCTGAAACAGTGACAAGAAAAAAGATCGACTTTAATGACGATCTTCTGATTCATTCGTATTCAATTAACCTGCCCCGTTTGTTAAACAAGAAAAAAAGAACGCTCCAGCAATCCTCATCTTTAACTCTTGCATCCGTTAGTTTAAGAAGGGACCAACCAACATATGTTTTGCATCTGTATTCATATTCGAAAATGGTGCAAAAAGGAAAAAAATCGTGAGCATAATAAAAAAAATTAATTATCATCCTCAGGATAAGTATGTTTACTATTAATTAGAGTCTTTAAATCTCCCCTATAAATTGTATCTTTCAATTCTTGTATCCTAAATGGAATCAGTGGGGAAAGATAGGGAACACCTAAAGATTTAAGACTTACCATATAAATTAATTGAATGGTTGCCGCGATGATTATTCCGTTAAATCCAAAAAAATTAGCAATAATCAAAAAAATGGGTCTTAAAGTATTTTCTACAGCTTGCATTCCTCTGTTAGCGAGGAGTAAACTAGAAATAGTTGTTATACCTACTAGTATGAGACTAGCTGGATGAATTAGTTTTGCCGTAACAGCTGTTTCACCTACTACTATTGTTCCGAGTAAGGAAAGCAAAATCACTGCACTTTTCGGGATACGAAATGAAGCGTCTAATAATATGCGAATGAAAAATAAAAGAATTGCAATTTCCCAAAAGGTTGGTAATAACTCATCTTTAGATATAAGTGCCTTTGTAATTTTGTTTGGTAAATCATCTTTATGAAAATTTGCTATCGCAATATAAATACCAGGTAAGTATACAGATAAGATAAAGCAAATCATTCTTACTATTCGATTTGTAAACCGTCCCATTTTTACGTGATATTCATCTGGTGACTGAAATAAATCCATAAAAAGTGTGGGTGCAATGATAGCATATGGGATCCCATCTACTATTATTGCTACTCTTCCTTCATATAATGAGGATACAACTCCATCAATTCTTCCTGAAGGTCTTGCTAAATTGAAAAATGTTTTAGGCTTTCCTTCCAATACATCTTCCACAACTTTTGAATTTAGTACATACTTTATTTTTAGACTTTTTAGCCTCTTTCGTACTTTAATTAAAATTCCTTTATCAACAATGCCTTCTATAAATAATACTGAAACTGCTGTTTTGGAGATTGTCCCAAATTCCATTGCTTCTACACAGAAATCGGGAGTTTTTATTGTACTTCTTAACAAATTAATATTTGTTTTCATTTGTTCTGTTAGCCCAATAACTGGTCCCTTTGGTGACCGTTCTCCTAGTGATTCTTCGAGGCTTCTTTCCTTCCAATTGGCTGATGGTATGATAATTCCTTTTCTATACCCATTAATCAATATAATGGTATTTCCTTGTACGATAGCTTCTATTAACTCTTTGTACTGATTTGTGGTTTTTACATCAGCTGCTTCAATCATTCTTTCGATAATTTGATCAATAAGTGATTCATTAAGCTTTACAGTCTTGAAGGACTCTAATAATGGTTTGACCACATATTCTTGTATGCTGTCTGTATCAATAATTCCATCCAAATAGACAACGTTGATTTCGAAAGAACTTTTGAAGCCTATTTTTATTTTTCTAACGATAAGGTCAGATGTATGATGAAATGTATTCTTTATATTGCTAATATTTTCTTGAAAGCATTCTTGCAATTCTTTTTTAAGCATTCTATTTCACCCTTAAAGTGTTATTCACTTTAGTTTGTGGAAATATCTAAAATTTATCCTTCTTCCACTAACCTTGCCCGTTAGTTCAAGAAGAACTTACAAGATCACGATGTATGCTCTTCATTTTTAAATAACTTTATTGTTTATTAAACAACTTTATTATTTTTTAATAATATTATTATTCGTGAACAGCTGATTTTGTTTAATAAAAGTAGTGGGGTAGCTTCTTAGCAAACTTTTTTATATGCATTCACTAGGATAGAGCACACTATGCTATTTTCGTTTTTTCAACATTTTTATCATTCATCGCGTACCTCTCTTTCGTAGAATAGACAACTCAAGCTTGTTATAATAGAACAAGGACTTTAATAAGAAAGGATTCGTTGTGAGAATGAATGTACATCAAACAGCCCTTGTATTAGAAGGTGGAGGAATGAGAGCGGCATACTCTGCTGGTGTAATGGAGTTATTTTTAGATAAAGGTATTACTTTTCCATATGTAATTGGTGTTTCTGCAGGAGCCGCGAATGCTGCCTCATATTTATCGAAACAAAAGGGCCGTAACAAGAAGGTAAGTGTGGAGTATGTATCTGATCCTAGATACTTCTCCTTGCGAAATTATCGAAAATCTAAACAGTTATTTGGTATGGACTTTATTTTTGATGAAATTCCAAATAAGCTGGTTCCCTATGATTATGAAGCGTTCTCTCACGGGAAAAGTGAGTTTATTATTGGTACAACCGATTGTCTGAGTGGAGAAGCTGTTTATTATGGGAAGAAAGACTATGGGGAAAACTTGTTGCTTCTTTTAAAAGCGTCAAGTTCATTACCTTTTATTGCACCTGAAATTTCTTTTAATAATCGAATGTTACTTGATGGTGGTATTGCTGATTCCATACCAATAAGAAAAGCACAAGCAGATGGATATGATAAAGCTGTTGTTGTTTTAACACGACCCAAAGGTTACCGAAAAAAACCATCAAGAATGAGTTTTTTATTGCGAAGAAAATATCCACAATATCCAGGGCTCCAAAGAGCAATGATGAATCGTTACAAAATGTATAATGAAACCGTTGAATATTTAGAGGAGCAAGAAAAAAAAGGACAAGTGATGATTATTAGACCTGAGAAGGTAGATGTGGGAAGAATGGAAAGAGATTTAAAAAAATTATCTGCCTTTTATGAGCAAGGCTATAAAGATGCAGAAGATAGTTTAACAAGATTTATATTTTAATTGAAAGTTTGGTGAAAAAAGATCATTCTCTTCTCTCATAGAAGAGGAGAAATGTCTTTTTTCTTTTGGTTTTTAGCGGTAAAAATGAATATTACTCATGATTTCCTTCGTTCTATAATAGATTGGTAGTAATACATTTATTGAGAGAATCGGGGTAGGAAGTTCATGAATATTCAGCAATATTATCAGCAATCAGCACAAGCCTCTCTTAATGGTAGTTTAGTTGCGTGTATACCATTATGGATATTAGTCATATATCATAGTTTCTTTCAGGAGATTAGCGGGCTTCTTTGGTGGTGTTTACCCTTTGTTTTATATAGTGGGATGTCTTATCAAAGCTATGTGTTAGCAAATAATCAAGCAAAGATAAGTTCATATGCATCAACAAATAGCAAGCAAAAAAATATATTTTCACAAAGGGAATTTCTTATAGGTTTTTTACCAGCACCGAATTTAAGATTATTATTATTTAATAGAGATGGTAGAACGGCTGCTGAAATTCGTGATTTAGCTTTTCATAAGTGGCGCTGGTTTTTGCCTACATTTGTCGACCGCTGGATTTATAGAAATCGCTATGCTTTAGTTGTTGATCAAAGGGTGCTTGCAATAATTACAGTGCGGAAACACAATATCCAGATTGATTATAACAGTAATACGATTCTTCTCCACAATGACAATAATAAACGCTTTATTTGTCAAAAAGATAGCCGAGCTTATACGCTAAGGTATGAACGGACTTTTATGAATCTATTGGTTCAATCTGAGAATGGAAGGGAGCTTGGGAAATTACAAAAAGGATGGATTCCGAGAGAATGGATGGAATCGTTCAAGGTAAACAACACACCCTTTTTAATGATGAATCAACCTTTGCACGCTGATGAACAATTAATTTTTTATAGTTTATTAATCATGTATGTAAAAAACATTCAACATTGAAGTAAAAGATTCGCTAAAGCTGTCTCAACTATAGTATGATTAAGACAGTTTTGAAAAGTGTTCTAAGTTGAGGTGTTCTATGAGAAAGTTTTTAATCATTGCGGCTTCATTACTTATTATTTTATTAATCGTAGATCGGACCATTCTAAAGGACAAAGGTTTATTGTCACAAGTACAAATTGACCAATATGAGGAAATAGAAAACCCTGAAAATGTAGCTGTTGGCCTGGAAATTGGTCAGAAGGCACCTGAAATCCAGTTGGAAACACTGGATGGTGAGTCATTTCAACTAAGTGACTATGAAGGAAAGAAAATATTACTTAATTTTTGGGCAAGCTGGTGCGGACCTTGTGAAGAAGAAATGCCTTATATGGAAAAAGTTTATAAAGAATATAAAGATGACGGATTTGAAGTCATAGCTGTAAATATGACCAAAACGGAAAGAAACGAAACAAATGCCGCTGATTTCGTGAAAGCGAATGAACTCTCCTTCATCATACCTATGGACCCTGAAGGCGTTGTTTTAGATAACTATGAGGTGATTGCCTACCCAACTAGTTACTTCATTGATTCGGATGGGATTATTCGAAATAAAGTATTAGGTGCGCTAAATGAAGACTTCTTGGAAAAGGAAATTTTACGTTTACCATAGAGGATGTTTTCTAAAACGAATGTGTGGGTATAAATGTATAATAATATTAGATTAAGCAATAAGGATGTGGCAAATTGAGTACATCAACAATACTAAAATGGATAACAGGTGCATGTGAAGCATTTCTTGGCATTCCTTTTCTAGGAGGAATTTTTATCCTCGCAAATGGATGGGTGCCACTCATTGTTATGTTTTTCCTTCATGTAATCACACTTGTACTATCCGTAAGAGCTGGAGAAAACAAGTACGGTAGTATCACAGGTATCATTACTTCTATTATTGGTTGGATTCCGGTAGTCGGAATGATTATGCATATCATTACAGCGTTGTTATTATTTGTAGATGCTGGTCTTAGTTCAAAACAAAATAAAACAAAAGTATATTAAATGAAACGAGCCGATGAAATAAGTCACGGCTCGTTTTTAGATTAGGCTTTATTATATGGCAGTCCAACCGCCGTCAATCACTAACTCTGTACCTGTAACAAATCTTGCCTCATCTGATGCTAAGAAAAGGACACCGTAAGCAACATCTTCAGGGTTGCCGAAATAAGGCAACTGCGTATAAGTTTGATAGAACGGTAAGGCAGATTCCATTGAAGGAGCTGTCATTGGTGTCGAAATAATCCCAGGATGTACAGAATTGACTCGAATATTTTTTTTTCCATATTCTATTGCTGCAGATTTGGATAAGACTCGTAATGCCCCCTTAGCGGCTGTATATGGACTTGTTCCTGCCATGCCAACTATACCGCCGATGGAAGAAATATTGACAATGGCACCGCTGCCATTTTTCTTTAATTCGGGAATGACATATTTCATGCCGATCACACAACCATTTAAGTCGATATCCAAAATTTTATTCCATTCATCCATTGACATATCCTCTAGAGTTTTGGGAGAAGCGACACCAGCATTGTTAATCAGGATATCTAGTTTACCAAATTGTTCAATGGTTTCATTTATAACTGCTTGCCATTGCTCTTCAGACGTCACATTATGGGCAAGGGCAATCGCCTCACCACCTGCTTCTTTTATCTCTGCAACCACTTTATTTAAAGTTTCCATTTGTAAATCAGTCGCTACTACTTTAGCGCCTTCTTTCGCGAATAACTTTGCTTCTGCAGCACCCATCCCGTTAGCTGCTCCGGTAATAATGGCTACTTTTCCTTCTAACCTTTTCATGATATACCCCCATTTGGTAAAAACTTAGACAATATCGTACGATTTTTAATACAACTAGTTGCTTTATCAACAATCCGTTGATAATCTGATTATAACAACTGATGAAAAAATGAAGCAATGAACAAAAAAGTTGAGATCGTTGTATACTCAACAGTTCATACAAATTTGTTTAAAAATAAGAATAATTAATACAAGGAGCAGAAAAATGTCGAAAAAAGAAAAAGTCGATCCTCGTGTAGTAAGAACAAAGCGAATGTTAACTGACGCCCTTATTTCTTTAATAGAAGAACAAGGTTTTGAAAAAGTAACGGTGCAGGCAATTACAAAAAAAGCGATGCTGAACCGCGCTACTTTTTATCTCCATTTTACAGATAAATACGATTTGCTTGAGCAAAGTACAGATGACATGATTGATGAGTTAAAAGAAGCAATGAAGACTTCTTTTGTAGCAAGTAAAGGGGCGTATGATACTGAATCACCAAATGAAAGCTTTATTCAATTATTTGCGCAAATTGGCACATATGATTACATATATAGAGTGTTGCTGTCTGAAAGTACAATGCCTCATTTTCGTGATAAACTAACAGCTGTGTTGAGCGAATTTATTGCAGATGGCATGACCGTTATGCAACCAGATGATGACTTATTGACCATACCAAGAGAAATGGCCATACGCTTCTACGCTTCTGCGTTTTTAGGTGTGATTATATGGTGGTTGAAAAATGATTATCCGTATACCGCTAAATATATGGCTGCGCAACTCATGAAAGTTACCATTCAAGGACCGTATAAACAAGTGGTGATAGAACAGAAATCCTCTCTATAAAAAGGAGGGATAAAATAAAGTTGACAAAATTTTAATAGATGGTAAACTAAATTTGTGTAAACGGTTACAGATGAGTGTGTAACGCGTTACATATCAAATAAAATAGCAATTAATAGATTTTGTTTTTTTCTGAAATATGTAACCCGTTACATGCCTTTCCTAGTCATGAGAGAATAACGCTTCAGATAGTGAGTGTCTAATATGTAACAGGTTACATACTACCTTTTAATATAAGTTTAATAATAACAGTATTATCAAATGTAAGGTGATGATTCATATAGCCACAATTAAAGAAGTAGCAAAGTATGCAAATGTTTCTGTTGCGACTGTATCGAGAGTGATAAATAAAAAAGGATATGTCCAAAAGGAAACGCAAACAAAAGTGGAAGAAGCGATCAAAGCACTTAACTACCGACCTAATAATGTAGCGCGTAGCCTATTTAAAAAGCAGTCAAAAATGATTGGGTACATTGTCCCTGATATTACAAACCCATTCTTCCCACAACTTGTCCGCGCTGTGGAAGATGTGACAGTAGCACAAGGGTATACTACTTTTCTATGTAATAGTGATGACAATTTAGAAAAGGAACTGATGTATTTAAATAAAATGGCGGAAAACTATATTGATGGCGTAATCATTGTATCCAATCATATGAATGAAAGCCATCTCGCCAATTTACAGATCCCGGTAGTTGCACTTGACCGTGTGTTCCATGAAAGTATTCCCTCAGTGACGATAGATAATTATCAGGAAGCGAGAAGGGCAGTTATGCATTTAGTTGAAAATGGCTGCGAGAAAATCGCCCATATTAGTGGACCAGAAAATATTATCAATTCCCAACTGAGGAAAAAAGCTTACCAAGATGTCATGATGGCACTAGAAAGACCTGTGTATATAAGTGAAGGTCATTATCAAATGAAAACAGCCCAAGAAGCTACATTTCGTCTCCTGCACGAACAGAAGGACATTGATGCTATATTCACTGGTAATGATGTGATGGCAGTTGGTGCCCTAAAGGCATGCACAAAGCTCGGGATTAATGTACCGAAAGAACTTCAAATCATTGGTTTTGATGGAATTGAGTGGACGGAAACTGTTTCACCAGAAATTACAACCATCGCTCAACCAATATATGAGATGGGGAAAAAAGCAGCAACCATGCTTTTGAACCGTATCAACGGAAAGGAAGAAGGTCAGGATCATATTGTATTCCCGACCGAACTAAAAATAAGAGAAACAACAACGCATTAAAACAGAAGAAGGAGAGTGATTAGATGATTACAGTAATCGGAAGCATCAATATGGATCTAGTCACGGTAACAAGTATAGACCCGTCAATGGGAGAAACCGTGATGGGAGAATCATTTTTTACTGTGCCAGGTGGTAAAGGAGCAAACCAAGCAGTGGCTGCAGCTAAGCTTGGAGCGAATGTGAAAATGATTGGTAAAGTCGGCGATGACCCTTTTGGTCAAGAGTATATGAATTATTTTAATGACATGCATATCAATACGGAAAGTATCCAAATAGAAAAATCTGTACGTACTGGAACAGCAAGCATAACAGTGTATAACCATGATAATAAAATTATTGTTGTACCTGGTGCCAATCATTTAATGACAAGTGACGTTATAGAAGCATATCGCGATGATATTTTAGCGAGTGAATGGGTGCTTCTGCAATTAGAAATTCCATTGTCTGCCGTAGAAAAAGTACTAGAGATTGCGGCAGAGGGCAATGTGGGTGTCATTTTAAATCCAGCTCCCTTCCATCATATTCCTTCTCATTGGTTTGAGTTAGTAACCTACCTCACACCGAATGAATATGAAGCGAAACAGTTATTCGAAGCATATGCAAATGATACTGAGGCAACGGAACTACTGAAAAAAAAGCTTGTCATTACAAAAGGAAATGAAGGCGCCGCTTTCTTTAAAAACGGGGAACTTATGACCATTCCTGCTGTTAAGGTAAAGGCGGTTGATACGACTGGAGCAGGAGATACTTTTAATGGCGCTTTAGCGGTTGCCCTTGATGATGACTTAACAATAGAACAGGCAATTACGTTCGCGATAAAGGCTGCGGGTTTATCTGTAACGAAAATGGGTGCACAAGTAGGGATGCCGACAAAAGCCGAAATTGAAAAAATGGAAGTGAATCATCATGAAGAAACAAGGAATGCTGAATAGTGATATAGCAAAAGTCATCAGTGATATGGGACATACAGATACAATTGTTATTGCTGATTGTGGACTACCTATCCCAGATGGTGTGAAAAAAATTGACCTAGCTCTAAAGCTAGGGACACCTTCCTTTTTAGACGTCTTAAATGAGCTTGAAAAAGAACTAATGATAGAGAGTGTCACATTAGCAACTGAAATTAAAACAGATAATGAACCGTTATTTTTAGCAATTAAAGACAAGTTCTCTGATTGTAGCTATGTCTCGCATGAAACATTTAAGAAAAAAACGGAAAAAGCAAAGGCGATTATACGAACTGGAGAAGCTTCCCCTTACGCTAACATCATTTTAACGTCAGGAGTGATATTTTAATGAAGCAATCATCAATAATAGAAATGAAGAATATTCATAAATCCTTCTATTCGGTGGAAGTACTCAAAGGCGTTGATTTTGACTTGAGAGCTGGCGAGATCCATGCGCTTATGGGTGAGAATGGGGCAGGGAAATCGACCTTAATTAAAATCCTTACAGGCATCCATGAAAGCAATCAAGGTGAGATTTATTATAAAGGAAATAAGGCCGTATTTTCTTCACCGAAAGATGCAGAAAAAAATGGCATTGCTGTCATTCATCAAGAGTTAAATATTATTCCTTATTTAACAGTGGCTGAAAATATGTTCCTAGGTAAAGAATTAAGTACTTTCGGTTTATTAAAGACGAGAGAGATGAATGTAAAAGCAGAAAAGTATTTAAAGCGCTTAGGCATTGAAATGGATGTAAAACAGCCTGCTGGAGAACTTTCCGTTGGACAACAACAAATGATTGAAATTGCAAGATCAATCGCTGCCAATTCTGAAGTTCTTATCATGGATGAACCAACAGCTGCTTTAACAGATAGAGAGATTGATACATTATTTACCGTTATCGATCAATTGCGAAAAGAGAATGTGGCAATCATTTATATCTCTCATCGCATGGAAGAGATTTTTAAAATGTGTGACCGTATTACGGTTTTACGAGATGGTCAATCAATAGGAACGAAATATACCACAGACACCTCATTCGATGAAATCGTGAAAATGATGGTTGGTAGAGAAATTG
This sequence comes from Cytobacillus kochii, assembly GCF_020171845.1. Taxonomy (GTDB): domain Bacteria; phylum Bacillota; class Bacilli; order Bacillales; family Cytobacillaceae; genus Cytobacillus; species Cytobacillus kochii. The sequence goes on from NZ_JAIVAM010000008.1 coordinate 282,900, forward strand.
GTGAGCGTTACCCAACTCGGACGGCCACAATTGGTGATGTTTTTTTCAAAGTCGAGAACTTAAGTATGAAAGATCATTTTTCTAATATATCATTTGATGTTAGAAAAGGTGAGATACTTGGCGTCGCCGGATTAATGGGAGCTGGTAGAACGGAGATTATGGAAGCGATTTTTGGGTCAAGAAAGAAATCGTCTGGGAAAATATTTTTGAATGGTCAAGAACTACACATTCGTGCACCAAAGCAAGCCATTGCTGCCGGTATCGGTTTTATTACAGAAGACCGTAAAGATGAAGGTCTTATACTTGGATTAAGTGTAAGGGAGAATTTAGCCGTTCCTAATTTAAAAGCGCTTTCGCAAAGTGCCATTATGTCTACTAAAAAGGAAAAAGCTTTCTCCAAAGAAATGATAGACAAGTTAAAAATTAAAACAGCTGGTCCTGAACAAGAAGTTAAGAATTTAAGTGGTGGGAACCAACAAAAAGTGGTCTTTGGAAAATGGCTCGGAATCGATCCAACACTGTTAATTTTGGACGAACCTACACGTGGTGTGGATGTAGGAGCAAAAAAAGAGATATATACGATCATGAATGAAGAAACAATGAAGGGCCATTCCATTATTATGGTCTCATCTGAGTTACCAGAGATACTAGGCATGTCTGATCGTATTATGGTGATTCATGAAGGGAAAGTAGCCGCCATTCTGGAAAAAACAGATGCGACTCAAGAAAAAATTATGGAAGCAGCAACAGGAGGGAACAAAGCATGAACAAAATTAGTAAAGGCATCGGCTCCATACAAAAGCTAGGACCGGTTTTAGGCTTACTGCTCATCATTATTATTTTATCGGTTATGAGTCCAAGCTTTACAACAGCTGACAATATACTGAACGTATTAAGACAAGTTTCAATCAATGCTTTAATTGCGTTTGGAATGACATTTGTTATCTTGACAGGGGGAATCGACTTATCTGTCGGTTCGATTTTAGCGTTATCTTCCGCACTTACTGCAGGTATGTTAGCTAGTGGTATGGATCCGGTAATTGCGGTTCTTCTCGGTTTATTAGCAGGTGCTTTAATGGGACTTGTCAACGGCGTAATTATTGCAAAAGGTAAAGTCGCTCCTTTTATTGCAACATTAGCGACAATGACAATTTTCAGAGGGTTGACACTTGTTTATACAGAAGGTCGACCAATAACTGGTCTATCTGATGCTTTTAGCTTTCAAATGATTGGTAAAGGTTATTTTCTCGGCGTACCATTTCCTGTTGTTACGATGCTGTTAGCTTATTTATTTTTATACTTCTTGCTCAAGAAAACAACTTTTGGTCGCGGTGTTTATGCGATTGGTGGGAATGAAGAAGCCGCTAAGCTCTCTGGTTTAAAAGTGGATCGCTTGAAAATGGGTGTTTATGCAATTTCAGGATTATTTGCTGCTGTTGCAGGAATTACGTTAACTTCTCGTCTTGACTCTGCACAGCCAACTGCTGGTACAAGCTACGAATTAGATGCCATTGCGGCAGTTGTACTTGGTGGGACAAGTCTTTCAGGCGGACGCGGATGGATCTTTGGTACATTAATTGGTGCTTTGATTATTGGTGTACTTAATAATGGTTTGAACTTATTAAATGTATCATCTTTCTACCAACAAGTGGTGAAGGGCGGCGTCATTCTATTAGCTGTACTAATTGATAGAAAGAAAGCTGCTTAACATATATGATTTGCAAACCTATGAAGGAGGAATACTCAAATGAAAAAAATATGGAAGCTTCTTACTTTGGTTTTAGTAGTCGCTTTATTAGGTGCATGTTCATTAAATAATGGGGCTGATGATAATGAAGCAACTGATAATGATGAAAAAGCATCAGGAGAAAAAACAATTGGTTTATCGATTTCTACATTAAATAATCCTTTCTTTGTTACACTACGTGATAGTGCAGAGGCGAAGGCAAAAGAGCTTGGTTATGCGATTAAAACAGTAGATGCACAAGACGACCCAGCAACACAAGTAAGTGATATTGAGGATTTAATTCAACAAGGTGTTGACTTATTAATTATTAATCCAGCTGATTCAGCAGCGGTTGCTTCTGCCATTACATCAGCTAATAATGCAGATATCCCGGTTATTACTGTTGATAGAAGTGCAGAAGGTGGCGAAGTTGTCGCTCACGTAGCTTCTGATAATGCAGAAGGCGGTAAAATGGCAGGAGAATTCATCATCGAAAAACTTGGTGATGAAGGAAAAGTGGTAGAACTTGAAGGAATCCCTGGTTCATCGGCAGCACGTGAAAGAGGTGCAGGTTTTAACGAAGCAATTGAAGCATCTGACAATGTGGAAGTAGCAACAAAACAATCTGCGAATTTTGATCGTGCAGAAGGCTTAACAGTAATGGAAAACATCATCCAAAGCAATAAAGATGTCCAAGCTGTATTTGCTCATAATGATGAAATGGCACTTGGTGCTTATCAAGCACTAACGGCTGCTGGTCTAAAAGATGTCATTGTTGTCGGGTTCGACGCAACAGATGATGCCATCGCTGCAGTTGAAGGTGGCGATATGGCAGCAACAGTCGCTCAAAAACCAGACAGAATGGGCGAGCAAGCTGTAGAAACAGCCAAAAAAGTACTCGATGGTGAAACGGTGGAAGAATTTATTCCTGTTGAGTTAGAGTTAATTAAATAAGGGAAATGATTGAATGAAGCACGTGTCGATTCTGCTTAAAGGTGGAATGAGCACGTGCTTTTTTATTTTCTAAGTGAACGCAGGTTATGGAAAGAAGTGTGAAAGAAATATATAAGCGGTTAGTAAGAAATGAGTGTATAATTATGGTAATCATTATATTTTGTGAAGAAGCGAGTGGTAGAATGATCCCTGCAAATACTTTCGGTGTTGATATGACGAACGCCGCAACGCCTTATTTTCAAGTAGTGAAAGACAATCGAATTCGGTTCGGTTTAGAGACATTCAGGCAACATCCAGGTTTAGCGAAAAGCTTATTTCATCATCTATTTCCTATAGAGGAAAAGTTAGATATGACGTTTATTTCTGGTTATCAAGATATTGATAGCACAAGGGTAAGGAGAGAAAAGTTAAACTTACGGCGGTTTTTTAAAATAAATAATTGGTCTAATGAAGTAGTTTGGCAAGAAGAAATGAGCAGTTATTTTGTCTTTTCAACAGTAAAGAACGTGAAATCATCTGCGTTTTTTCGCTATACCCTTAAAATGATTGATGGTCACACGTCACTCTATATTTGTTTTGTGCATCGCGATTGTTTATTTTATATTAGTTCTGATGTACTGGATATTGTTGCAAATGCGCATACGATAAGGAGATTAAAAGATCTATTCCCTGAAATGTATGATACTTTCTACGAAGATGAGTGATCTTCTGTAAGACGGATTAGCAAATAGTGTTACCGTCATTAAGAAATTACTGAAAAAACGGTTATATGTAATTCGATGTCCAACAATTAAAGGATAGGAGAAAAATGATGAATATAAACAGGAAAGATTTACTTAATGCTGCATGGATTATTGGAATTTGCTTTATACTGGGATCGTGTACTATTGCTGGTGCGATTGAGAGTCTACTAGATAATAGTTTAGGGAATGATGGTCATTATGAACAACAAAGATTCAATGACAATTTTGAAAGGTATATTGAGATACTTGAAAACAAAGGAGAATAAAAGGTCATAAAGAAGATGTTTGACTGAAATATCGCCGGTAGATTGTGTGCTTTCCACAGGTAAAAGAAAAAAGTAAAAGGGGTGATAAGATGTCTAGCGATCTAAATAGAATAAATACTTTGTTTGCCGAAAAAGCAGAATACTGGGATTTAGATGATTTACAGATTGATTATATAAATGAAACCATAACATTAAAATTACTTAGTTGTCATAAACAACAGATTAAGAGAACTTACATCTTCATAAAGGAAGTGATGTCGTTCTTTGTTTATCAAGAGGCTAATGTAGGAACAATACGCTTAAATGACCGTAATTTTACTGATGCGAATTTATTAACCGAAATTAGTTATCACAAGAATGGTTTTGGTCATATAAAAATTGAAAGCTTAGAATCAGATTTGAAAGAAATCGAGAAATTACATGCTAAAACTAATTTTTATTTTCAAGTAAATAATAAGGACTCTTTTTTTATTGAAGCCAATAGTGTGCAAATCAATGATGAACGGTTTGTAAACCTTCTTGCAGATAGTAGAACACTGAAATATTGTGAATGAAGCAAACTTTATGGAGTGTGATGAATTTACAATAGAAAGAATTGGAGCTATTTTCAGATAAAAATACTGTCAGCAATATTAATAGCGCTATTAGCTTTATGCATAATGTTAATATTGTTAAAACGGTAAGATGAAAAAGCGTTTCTTTCGTTCTAGTTTTATTTCCTCATCAAATTCCTTATTTTCGTATGTCCATTTAATTTGTAAAGAGTAATTCGCATCCAACGGGGCGCCTTCGATACTGACAAATTCAATAACATCTCCCTGAGGAAAATCACTTAGCTTATCGAATAAAGTGACCGCTTCCTTTCAGGTTTAATCCCTCCTAACCAAATGGCCTCTCCTTTCCACATCCCTTTTAGGGTTAGGAAAATGATAAGGTCTATATTCCGCTATCTAAGTTCCATTCAAAGCTCTTTCCTTTTGTTACAACTGGTTGCTTATAAGAATAAATCACCCAAGACACTAAGAATTAAAGGAAAGATGAAAATAATAATTAATTTTCTATTTAGATGGACCTCCTTTTATAGTTGGATTTTGTGATTGTTTGTTATCTGTATGTCTTGATGAATAGTTATTTACAAAAGGGTACTTTCTATTATGTGTAATTTAATGGAATAATGTATTTAACTGTATATTATATTAATCATAGTTGAATAGACATCTATAAGGAGTAAAGAAAAAAATTAAGGTAGGGTTTTGAAAATATAATATTAGATATTTAACTAATATCCTTTTTCTGTCTCGTATGTTAGGGAGATGGTTTATTTTAGTTTTCTTTATGTATAATCTCCTATTTAACATTCTTTCTATTGATTAATTACTTATTTACATTTATCCTATATTTAGATACTTTAATAAGAGCAGGAGAATCTTTATTTATTTAAAAGTAATAGATACTGTTTGTTCTTTATAGTATCAACAATTTAATAGAATATCCTTCGGGGCAGGGTGAAATATTAATTAAATTTATCCTTCATAAACGTTGATATATCAATATTTATGAAGGTTTTTTATATGTTTTGGTAGGGTTTTTGGTAGGAAACTATGAATAAATATGAGAAATGGTAGGATACTAGTGGATTCATTTTAACAATTGATCCAATGCTTTTGCTGCTTCTGCTTGCATATTTGGCTGCATATGGCTATATGTGTCAAGAGTAATTTTTATAGATGCATGTCCTAATTGTTCTTGTACAACTTTAGGGTGAACCCCAGCACTAAACAGCAATGAAGCGCAAGTGTGTCTAAGGTCGTGAAAACGAATTGGTCTAGCATCTGTCTTTTCAAGAATTCTTTGCCAATTTCTCGTGAAGTTTCCAGTATTGATTGGTCGCCCATCTTTATGACATACAACCAAGTCGAAATCTTCATAGTCTGAGCAAGCTAGTTTTTCTTTTAAAATCATAGCTCTATGTTTCTTGAGTTCTATTATTAGTGAATCAGAAATAGAAACAGTTCTGTAGCCCGAAGCTGTTTTAACTTCACCTTTAAATCCTTCTATATGCTTTAATGTTTGACTAACACGAATTGTTTTCGAATCGAAATCAATATTCTTCCACGTTAATCCTATAATTTCGCCTCTACGCATACCTGTATATATTGCTAAAACATACATAATCCTAAAACGATTATCGACTCTATTTAAGAAGAATTTAACTTCTTCTTTAGTCCAATAATCCATTTTTTTCTTGCTCACCTTTGGTTTTGCTCCGTCATCAAGGATGTTAAATGGGTTTTTACCAATATACTCCTTCTTTTCAGCAGACTTGAAACATGTTTGCACTAGATTATATATCTTTCGTACAGTTCCTTCTGCTAATCCTTTTTTATAAAGCGCACTAATTAAACCTTCGATGTGTTCTGCTTTAACCTTCTGTAAAGGTATGTGACCTATTTCTGGTATGATATGATTTCTCAAATGGCCATCATTGGTGTGCCTAGTTCCTTCTGAGATATTTTGTTTGTTTTTTAACCATGTAGTGATAAATTCACCAAATAATAATTGATTCGGTTCAACATATCTCCCATTTTGCCATTCTAGTCTCGCCTGACTTTCAGCATCTCTTGCTACTTTTTTCCCTTTAAAACCTCTTTTCTTGATTGTTTTTCTCTTTCCATTAGAATCTTTTACTTCAAATGCATAATAGTAGTAAGTTTCTCCTTTTTTCTGATATTCATAAATAGGCATAGAGTTTTCTCCTTTTATTTAATTTTAGACTCACCGATCAGGAATCTCACCCCACCATCCATTTTCTTTACGAGACTTTTTAATTTCTTCTCCAATTATTCTTATTATTTTCTTCTTGCTTTCTTCATTAAGTTCCGTTAGGTCTTTTGAAAATAAATTAGTAAAGAACAAATAATTCTCGTGTTCGGTACTCATTGATAATATAAGTTTATTTAAATTACTTGTAACTAGTTGAAATTTATCAATGTTAATATTTGCAAATAGCATTAACTCATTTTTTATTTCTTCTGCTTGCTTGTCAATAGACTTTTCAACTGATTCTAACCATTCTATTTGTCTTTCGGTTTGTTCATGCTGATAAGAAGGATCATTCATCAATTTTTCAGTAATATAAGATTCCTCAGCTAACTCTTCTTCTGTTAGTTTGTTAGGCGAGAAAATTTTATATTGTAGCAATATATCTTCAATATTTGCTTCATCGATGCCAATTGCTTTTAAAAGTTTATATGCTGTTACATAGTCTGGATTTTTATTTCTTCCGTTTTCAATTTGACTTACATATGCGTCTCCTTTGTTTACCTTTCTTGCTAAATTTTTTGAACTTATCCCTGATTTTTTTCGGGAGATTTTTAAGAAATCTGCAAAGCTGTTGACTTTCAAAACTAACATCTCCTTCCTCAAGGTATTATATCATTAGTATTATGAAAAAATCAAAGTATCATAAAATAGTATCATGATATTAGGCGGATTAACTGTTTATATAGATATGTATACAAAGGTTTTGAAGTTGGTGGAAATAAATGTTATACACGTATTTAAAAAAAATATTGCTTTTTCATGATACTCTATGATACCCTATAGTTAGTTGAGGGAGGTGAAGGAATGAAAAAAGAAATAATGGATGTAGCTGATCTTCAGATGGAATTAAATATTGGAAAAAGACAAGCTTATGAACTTGCTAACAGTGGGCAATTTCATGTTGTGAGAGTTGGTCAGCGCATTAAAATTTCTCGTAGAGTTTTTGAAGCTTGGCTGAACGGAGAGCATAATTAAAATTAATCACATATTACATAATAGTAGTTTTCTAATTTTTAAGTTTTACATAACACATAAAAATTTGGAGGTAATAAAATGATCACCACTAAAATTAAACCAAAGGATAGCTATACAGACTCCTTGCTAAATTTGCAAAGAGCAATGGTGTTAACAGAGTTTGTTTTAAGCGATCATGGCTTATATGATCGTTACCTCCAATATTTAAAACATCTTAGTAACGACCCAAAATGGGCTGAGTTTTCCCTAATAATTAGGGAAGAAATTAACACATATGACATCACAGATAGTGAAGTATACCAAGCATCTAATGAAGTATTTAAAGTACCAGTTTTTAATTAAGTATAAATTAATAAGGAGATGTTGAAATGAGTTTAGCAATTGACCTTGCAACATTTAAAGCACAAAAATCTGAAGTATTACCAAGTAACATACGCAATTTAATAGAAGAAACAGTTGATTTAAATAAGGGGATGGTGATCTTATCAATTAAAAATCTGAAGCATTACGCACCATCATTTATCATTGATACAATTACCCTCCAACTTGTGAATGAGATGTATAAAGATAAATCTCATGAAGACCTCCAAGAGGCCATTAAATCAGTGCTATTTAAAATTAAAGAAGGCATCCAACATGGATTATTTGATGATGAGGATATCTGGGAAGCCATTAAAAGGAGTGATTACCAACAGTAATTTAATAGATACATAAATAAGTAGTCCGTAGCTCAGTCACAGTGGTTGATTGATACTAATTCAGACTTATTGTCTGAGTTAAGCAACTAAAATTATGTGATGTAACTAATGGTTATAGCACATTAATAACTTTCTAAATTTATAAGACTGAATATTCAAATAAAATCAGCTTATAACTCAATTATAGGCTGATTTTGGATAATTCAGAGAGGGTGGAACGATAATTTTAAAAAGAGAAATACAAGAGTTTTTAAAATACGATACAAGAGAAGAAAATGTCTTTATGCCAAATGAAATTTTTAATGATATACAACAATACTTTCAAAAAGTCGCAGATGAGAAAAATAATGATGATAAATCTAGAGATGCCCCAAAGGTTTCAACCATTAATGGGATGAGAAAGATGAGGGGTAAGAACCGTAAAGCGATTTCCAGTCATGTTGCTTTTGCGTATAGTTACTATTACTTAATCACTTGGCTATATCGTTATGCTAAATATGGGGAAATAAATATAGCTGTATCAGATATAAAATCCATATTAGGCTACAGTAAAACTAGCCAAGAAGTGGATTTTATCATCAAAAAGAACGGTATCTTAGATAGCTTAAATTATACAGATACCACTACTAATTATCCTATTGCTTGGGAGTATGAAACAGAATTAGAGTTCACATTGATTAATGACTTAGACAATTATTATAAAGACTCATATCGCAAATCCAAAGGCAAAAATTATAGAGTGAAAATGCCGATTAAGAGTTTTTATAGAAGTGAGGAAAGTAGACAAGAAGATGATGGATACGATGGATTATTCTTTGATCCATATGATTTTCATCTCATTCCATTTGAAGTGTTTATGAGATGCATGGATAACAAAAACTTGGGGGTGAGAGGGTTTTATCTCTATGGGTTCTTATCACATAAAAACAACCTTTATAAAGAAGGTTATACAGTTCCCATAGATGAGTTAGCAGATAAGGCTGCAATTCCATTAAGTACCCTAGAGCGAGTTTTAGATGAGTTGAGGAGATACAATATGATCACTTGTATACATAACCAAGACTTCTATGTAAAAGGTTTAGAGGATGCCAAAGCAAACACATATAAAACCAATGATTATCAAAGCTATTCCTTCGAGCCTCTTGAAATACATAAAATGAAAATGTTATCACCTGATAGATACGAAAAGTATCTTCAATCAAAAAATGAGACAGACAATGTTGTTAAAAACCTTATTAACAATTTTTAACCAAGTATAAAAACAACGATATTTACCATATTTATAAAATATATTATTAATATGATTTCATAAGTTTTAATATTATTAATTATTATATTAGTAAAAAAATAAATCTATATATTAACTATCTTAAATATATACTAAATATCGTTGTTTTTTAAAATAACATAAAAGGAGAGAAATCTTATTGAAATTAGATAACTTAAAATTACTGAATTATCAAGCATACGTTTACTCATTCGGCACAGAAAATTTTTATAACGATAGAGAGTTCGATTTACATACACAAAAAATAGCATTAGAAGCACAGAGGGTTGATTATAATAAATTTATTTCACTTGTTAAGGATTATGTTACTAGCTTTAATAAAGTAATGGTTACCAATAAGAAAGATGATTTAAAAAGTTTGGAATCAGCATTATTAAAAAAACAGACCAAACTGGAAAGATATATAGGGTACAGTAAATTAGATAAGTACATCGAAGTATGCAGCATTTATTATAAAACTAATAAAAAAGAGTTTAATAGAAAAAGTAGAAAAATTGGTGAAATAAAGGATAAGATAAACTGTTTAGATGATATGTTGATATTTAATGTCAAAAAAAGTGAATACAAAATAAATAATAAGTCACGCTTACATATTCGAAAGAAAAAGGTAATCAAACAAATTGCTGAAATTAAAACTAAACTCACAGAAGAATCACAAAAAGTAGATGAAAAAGGATTACCGAGGACGCTTCGACCATTAGCGATAAATGACTCTAATGTGATTTCATTATTTGATAGCAGCTTGATAAGAGCAATTGGAGCTAATGATAATAAAATATGTGAAGATATCTTTATCATTAAGGCGTATGGTAATAACATGCTTAAGTCACTAATAAAAAATGGATTTACCTATAATGGTGTTACGTATACATACATATTTTCCAGTGCTGGACAAATTAGAAATAGAAAATCTGTTTGGATCAACAGTGAAAAGTACAATAGTATTGAATCGCAGCTTATGTGTGGATTAAACAAAAATATCATTAACCAAAAAGGTGGCATCAATATCAATAAATTTAATGCTTATAGTGCATTGTGTGCTACTGCATCCACACCATGGCCAGAGTTTAATATCCATAAAGCGATAGTTGTTGATGACTTTGAAACAACATTTAATACAAAAGTTGATTATATTGATAGTGATACATATGAAATTTATGAAGATGTAGAAAAGCCAATTACAATAAATCATGTTGATGGAGCTGGTATGATATTACCTTCACTTTCAACTAAAAGTTTTCAATTTAGGCTTCCTCACTTTAAGGGTCTTCTTGTTCCCTTTCCATTTGATAAATTTATTGAGGAGCATAAAAGTGCTAACCCAAAAGTAAAGGATATATACGGTAAAGAATGGGATGTCATTAAAGAGGGCATCGAGATAATTTTCACTAAAAGTCAGTTTAAAATGTGGAAGTTTTATACGGATTGGACTGATTATAAAAGAAACTTTATTCAACATACATGTGAAGCAGTAATTTGTAATAGGGAAGCAGATGTGTTTGAGGATAAAACGATTTCATATCAAATGTTGCAAACACTAAATGACATGACAACAAATGAGTTATCCCAATTGAGTAGTAAGACAATTGGAAATATACTTAGTCTAGGCAATAATATTGAAGTAATAAAAGAAGTTTTAGGAGCTGAGGATGATAAAGAGGATAAATATCCATTCCAACAAGCAATTAACATTTATCCTAATTTAATACATGATCCGTATACAAAGAATACACTTAAAAAGAAGAAAGCTAGTTTAGTTAAATCGGCTAAAGCAGGGAAGCTGCTTATCCCAGGTAGCAAGAGGACATATATAGCACCAGATTTATATGCCTTTTGTGAGTGGTTGTTTATGGATGTTAAGCAGCCAAAAGGATTATTGAAGAACGGTGAAATAAGTTGTTCGTTGTATGATGATAATCTAAAAATAGATGTGCTTAGAAGCCCGCATTTGTACAGAGAGCATTGTGTTAGGGTTAATAAGGTAAATGATTACCTTGGTCAATGGTTTATCAGTAAGTGTGTCTATACAAGCATCCGTGACCCTATATCAAAGCAACTGATGTTTGATGTAGATGGGGATGAAGGGTTACTAATCTCTGATCCCCTTTTCGTCAAAGTGGCCGAAAGACACATGAAAGATATACGACCTCTCGAATATAAATTGGGGAAGGCTAAGGAAGAAGAAATAAACAACAACAATATCTATGAGTCTCTCATTGCTGCATATAAAATGAACATAGGTGAGTACTCCAATTTGATTACCAAAATATTTGGTAACCATGATGTAAATGAAGAAACACTGAAGTTGGTTAAATTCCTCTGTCTAGAAAATAATGCGTGTATTGATTTTGCGAAAACTTTGTGGATGCCAGAAAGACCACCTGAAGTAGATGAGATTATCAGGAAATACATAAAAGGTAAGATGCCTCACTTTTTTAAATATGCTAATGATTTTGCAAATGATAAAGTTGAAGGTTTAATCAGAAAGAATCAAGATACCGAAGCTGAAAAAATAAGTGTAGTTAATCAATTGGACAATATTATCCCGAGTAAAAGAATTGTATTTGATGAGAGTATTGTTCCGCCATTTGATTATAAGATATTATTGAGTGACAAATCATTTGGTGCAGAAGGAGATAAAGGTAACAAAAAAGAGGATAATAAAAAGATCATTGATTTATACATAAAATTGAATGTTGAAAAAACCAAAAAGGTTAAAGATGAAGTAAAAAATGGCTCTAACAAAAGGAAGGTTGAATTAAAAGTTTATAAGGATATTCGCAAAGAACTGTTAGATGTCACAGGAGAAAAACCACAACATGTGACGAATGTTTTAGTTAGTTATCTTTATAACCAAATCAAAACCGAGTATAAGCAAACATTGTGGTATTGCTTTGGTGAGGAGATATTAAAGAATATTGAAATGAATGTGTTGGGTATCAAAAGATGTAAAAATAGATACTGTAAAGAAGAAATAGCGAAAGAAAAGGGTAAGCAATACTGCGCAAAGTGCGCAAAGGAAAATGAAAGAATTAGAAAGATGAAATATAAGAAAAAAGTGGGAGCGAAAATAAAACAGGCAATTTAAATAAGGCTCTTAGAACCCTTGATATCATTGGGTTCTTTCTTTGTATTTTAAGGAGAGATAATCCCCTTATAGGAGAAAAGTTATAAAAAATACATATAAATATCCATAATAACATTAACATAAAAATTGGATATTGGTCAATGAGTGTCACGTTAAGCGCTATAGTTTATAGAATTTAACGTGCTACTCATTAATTAGCACAAGCTTTACGTTATCAAATTACATAATTGAGTCTTTTTTTAGGAGACTCCCTTTTTAATCAACTAATAACACTCACATAAAAAAATAATCAGGAAAGGAGTGTAAAAAATGGATAGGGAGAGTTTAAGGCGGTATAGGGTTATGCGAGGTCTAACTCAAAAAGACTTAGCTGAAAAAATCGGTATTGCACAGTCATATTACAGTGTTATCGAGTCAGGTAAAAAGAAACTTACAAGCAAAATGAAAGAAAGAGTTAAAGAAGCAATAAAGATTAAAATTTTATAGTGATTTTTGACGTTAGCCGGCATACCAAGTCTATGTCGTTGGGGTTAATTAGCGTCAATAAACAAATAATTAGCCATTCGTTAACGACTCCCATCGTTGATGATATCTCCTTTGTAATACTTTATTTTTAATTAGAATAGCGACTTTCAAAGTCGTTATTAGGCTGGTTATTAAGTTAATCAGCCTCTGCTTTATGCAGATGAAAGGCAGGATGAAAAGTTAAATGGGCATGTATGAAAATATCCAAGATATTATGAAATCACTTTGGGCAAATGAAGAATTGCTGAGATTGCTACATTATAAACCTAAAAGTTTAAGAGATAAAACACTTGATCCATTAGATGATTCTTTACCTAACATAACAGAAATAGATTTGGATTGGTCAATCAGAGAAAATGTTATTATGCCTACCCCAAAGAGTGACGATTTAAACGAAGAACCACTGTGTAGACTCTGTGTGTATTTAGGTGATAGAGAACCTATGGGTGGTGTAAAGAGTTTCCATGCTGTCACACAAGACTTACATATAGATATATTATGTCATTTTGAATATGAAAATGGTGATTTTAGAAGTAACCGAATTGCAGATAAGGTAAGCCAAATGTTCAACTTCTCTTCTATTACAGGGTTAGGGAAAATGGATTATGCAGGTGGAAATATTATAAGTGGAGTTCCAAATCAATATGTGGGTTATAAGCATGTGTTTAGGTTTGGAGGATTAAAGAGATGATTGATGAAATTAAAGAGCAACTTATCTTAGGTCTCCCTATTGAGACTGAATTAGGAATGTGTAATCAGTTGAAGGTTAGAGATTTGATTTATTTTAATAAGGATTTACGTGCAATTTCTTTGAATAAAGATCATATTATCAGGAGTTTTGCTGATGCAAAAGATAAAGAGATAATTGATTATATTAAATCTAGATCTTTGTTACAAATCATTCATGAAGTAGATGATATTAAAAACTCATATATCAATGTTTTTAATAAAATGTTTCGTGAAGATGCATTTTATGAGGTCAATGAAGATAACCTAGACTTTTATAGAGAGTTACTTTTATCAATGAATTGCATCAAGGAAGAAAAGATCAATCCGAATCCTGAAATCCAGGCAGCAATTGAGAGAAGCAAGCGTGTTAATGCAGATGAAGGTGAGAGTGTTGATCTTAGTTGTATGGTATCAAGCATCGTTGTAGCTTGTGGTATACCGTACAGTGACATTTTAGAATTAACCCTATATCAAATGCATATGACATTTTCTCGCATTGGTCAGTTTAAGGATTTTGATACAACAGTTGTTTTAGCTTCAGCAGGTGCTGATAAAGTGAAGATTGAGAGTTGGAGCAAGGATGTCAATTTGTTCAAAGAGGATAAACACGCAGTCAGTGAATCTCAATTTAATAATAGCTTTGGGAAGATATTATCAGGCAGCTAAAATAATTAGCTGTTTTTATTTATTTTAAAAATGGAGGAATATAAAAATGACAAATTTATTAGTATTTGATACAGCGGATGCAGTGATGAAAAGGAAATCTGACGGTGAAGTATTTGTAACTGCCGAGACGCAATTAGCATCTCTTACTACATCGCTAGGTATCAACGAAAAAATATTTGGTGGTATCGGTAATAAACCACTTGCTGTAATGAAAGGTCAAAAAGAAGTAACATCAACTTTACGTAATGCTTTTTATAACAAAGAACTTCTTGCAATTACACAAGGTGTTTCAGTTGAAGAGGGAACTCATGATGTATATAAGCGTGAAAATGGTTTAAAGGTAGTCGATAATGAAGGAACTTTAGAGGTAACTATTACAGGTACTCCTGTTGGGACTACTGCTTATGTTACAAATACTAAAGGTGAAACTGAACCTGCTGCAATTACATCTAAGGTAGTAACTATCCCTACAGGGCAGGCTGTAGAAGGTGAATCTGTTGCTGTAAGTTATCAAATTAAAGTAACAGGTAAAACTGTACCATTAGATTCTCAAGCTTTTGGTGAAGCATATGAAATTGAATATCATACCATTGCTTATGATCCAGAAACTAATCAAGTGGTGAAAGATATTTATATCCAATTGGATCACGTTGTTCCGTCGAGTGATTTCGAGCTTTCGTTTGAAAATGGCACACCTATTGCACCAGAAATCACATTTGATGCTTTAGCTCCAGCAAATGCTACTGAGATTGGTCGAATTGTTGAGGTAAATCGTGGTTAATTAATACATAATGTTTGAGGGTGGGAGGTATTCTCCTGCTCTTTTTAATATGGAGGTACATATGACAAAGAAGTTTAAAGCGAGTATGTTAAAGGATGAAGTAGACCAATATAGCCAGACTCTTCAGTTCCCTGTTAAATACAATGAGGAAGAATACATTGTTAAATTATACCCCTTCTTTTCACCAGTTAAGATTAGCGAATTGGTTAATGATTTAGCTGTATTTTTTAAAGGGTTAAATGAAGAAGGTCACTCGATTGATAATAGTGAAGAGGTTGGTATTGTTAATTGCTTTATATTAAAACATTTTAGTGATATGCAATTTTACAATGGCAGAAAAGCAAAAAACAGATTTAAAAAATTGTATGATGAGTTTAAATATGTGATTAATAGTGAGGTATGTCAGATACTTATTAAATCTTTTCCTGTTGAATCAATGGAGAAAGTGTATGAAAAAATTGCTGAAGTGATTGAAACTGGCAAAAAGTTTGAGCGAGATAAAGCAAACATTATCAACACAATTAAAGAGTTACCACTCGAAAACGAATTTTTAAAAGAAAAAGCTTTAAATGAAATTAAGTGATGGAGGTAGCCATGGACTTTAAAAAAGGCGAGATTGTTTATTCAAACAAAAGTAGAATGCAGGGTAAAGTGATTAAAGTTAATAAACATAATGATTCCGCTTTGGTTGAGTTTATACTATCTCAAAATAAAGAAATGATGATAAGGACAACTCAACTGCAAATTTTATCACTTAAGGATTTATTCAAAATACATAAAAGAATAAATAGGGTTTAATTTATAAGCGATTCAATTTGAATGGCTTTTTTATCTGGCTTGGTAGCTCAATTGGTAGAGCAGCATATCAGAAGATATAGCAATTTGTAGGTTCGAATCCTGCCCAAGCAACCACTTAAAAATCGATAAATTAAGGAGAAAAAGATGAAAATTACGAATGTATTAAATTATGATTATAAAATAAATTTAGATGAAACTAATGATGATTATGTGATTGCTGAAACCCATGTAAGATTAAAAGGTGAGGAAGAATGGGTACATATGCAAACTGTGAAACACTTTACAAATGGGGAAAAAGAAACTTTATTTATTGTAGGAAAAGAATAATGCTCATTATATTTAAGATTTTATTGATTGCAATGATTGGATATTTTAGCTATCACGTATCACAGGAGCTGATTAATGATTGCCAGGCGAGATACTTTTATTTGGTTATCTTAGGTGTGATTACATTATTCGGTACGTTTTGGATATAGCGTATGGCTTATAGTTTTATAGATTGTGAGTATTGTGGAGATATGATTCGACCGAATACATTGAGAAAGTTATTTGTAGGTTATTACAATAGAGAGCCAGTGTATAAGCATCATTACCCTTGTAATAGCTGTGGTGGTGAGATGGTAATTAGATATTATCATTCTTCTACTAATAAATGGTATGACAAGGTGATGATGTGTAAGCTTTCTTTGGATTTTGACAGAGGAAATGAAGATAAGATTAAGGATATCTTATTAGATTTAGAGATAGCTGAAGATGCCTTAAATAAGGCAAATAAGAAGATTATAAATAAATTAGGGTTAATAGGAGGAGAGAAAGATGATGATGGATCAGAAGGAATACAGATTGTTTGATATGGTTTTCTCTAATTTAGATGAGGATCAGATTGATGAGATATTGGAGTGTGCTTATCTTGTTATGTGTGAGAGAGGATATTCAAATGAGTTGTGGATGGAGCTAAGGGAAATAGCTGAGATGTATGAAGATGCTGAAGGAAATGGGATTATACATTAGGGGGAATGGAAAATGAGGAACACTGAAGAGAAATTGCTGGTAACTTTGATGGAGCTTGATAATACACTCAATAGGTTAAATGAAACAATGGAAATGGAGCGTATTAATCAATCTGCTAAAGAGGTTGCTAATTTTAGAGATGAGTATTTAAAAATTGAAGCACAAGAAAAAACTGATTTTAGAAATTGTAGAACCATTGTAATTCTTGATGATGATAAAACTAGTAATCATCTTAATAATTATTTTATCGAAAATAATATTCCTTTTCATGCAATTTGTAAAGGGGCGAGGGTACGAGGGATAACAATTGGTAATAGAAGACCGAAAGATTTTATATTATTGTGTGATGTTGATCGAGAAAGCCGATGGTACGATGACTTAAAGATGAGTATGGAAAGTTATGTTGAATAAGGAGGGATAAATTAATGGCAATGGTTACGATGTCAATGGAAGAGTATGAGAGTTTAAGGAATAAAGTTGAGTTAGATGAAGCGTATGAAAAACTTGAAAAAATGGAACAGATTATAAATATGATTTTACCTTATTTTTATGATGAGCAAATGAAAAAAGAGTTGATTAGGCAAGGCTTTGAAATATTGAGGGCTGAGAATTATCCGAATGATTCATTGCATACTTTAGAGAGATATTTGGGGTCTGTATAGGGGAATATTTGTTACATACTAAGCTAAAGAAAAAAGTGATGGAAGGAATCCCCTCCATCACTCATAGTGATAGTATTCACTTAAAATATCGTGTATCTCTTGATTATTTGTTTCTAATCTCTCTTTGTGCTCATAAAGTTTATTGCTTAAGTCCATAAAGGTTTCTTCATCATCAGCATCTATTTTATTGTTTACTTTTATTATTTCTTCAAGAAGTAAAAGGTTTGTACCTACTTTTGCTTTCAATTGAGCTACATCATCATGCTTAATAATAAAAGATGAGACTTTCAGTTTTACATCTTTAATTTGATCTTCTACATCTTTCTGTAAGCAATTATATTCTGTTTCGTCTCCATCAAATATGCAAGCATAAACCTCGTCTTCAATTGGCTGATAGAAATTATCTAAGATTACTTTGAATGATTGAACTTCATTTGATGCTTTTGTGTATGTATAAGCCCATATTCCAATGCCGCCAGCAATCAGTAAGATAACAATACCTAAAACTATTAAAAACTTTTTCATGTTTCCTCCTATTGAATATGTAATATCTTGTTGTAATTACCAATAGTTATATTACCATTATTTACTTATAATAGGTAGTCTTTTTTCGTAATAATATTCCATAATACAACATAACTTTCATTCTTTTATCCTATTATACTAGCGAATTATGGTATAATATGGTGGAGATTGGAGGTGTGGGAAAAATGGCATATATAGATACAAGTACTCCTCAGAAGATGAATAGTTCTGCAAAACGAGTGACAAACGAACTTCATCGAGCGATTATGACAAAGGATAAAGATACTGCTAAAAAATTATTATTCTGGTTAAATACTTGGAGCAACAACTATCTACTAAACGAACAATCTTTTAACTATAAAGAGCTAATTGCTTATAAACGAGGTATGGTAGTTAAGGCAGACTTTGGGTTTAATGTGGGAAGTGAACAGGGCGGATTACATTATGCATTAGTTATTGAAAATAATAACGACAAATCCAACAAGACAGTAATGGTAATTCCACTTGGTTCCTTACCTGATAATAAAGATCCTGAAGATCTCAATGAAAAGAATGAAGTGTTCTTAGGGTATTCCTTATTTGAAGAAGAAATAAATAATACAAAAAATGAAATCGAAAAAAAGAAGCAATTAATTGTTCAACTTTCTAAAATTGGTGAAGATACTTCAGGAATATCAAAATCTTTAAGCAAATTATCAAAGAAACTCTCCAATTATCAAAAAGGAACTATTGCTTTATTAAATCAAGTTTGTTCTCTAAGTAAAATAAGGATTCATACTCCAAAAAATTCAAGTGATGAATTATTCTCCTTTCAGTTAAGTCATGACAAATTGGAGCTAATCGACAAGAAGTTAACAAGTTTATACTTAACAGAGAAAAACTCCAACAAAAAGTTGACTTCTGACTAACAGTGAGGTATATTAAAATTACAAAAACTTTCCCCTTGTGGGCTCCGAATATTTTCGGATATAATACTTTCCCTTTTTGGGCAGTCCTAATTAAATAATGGACTTACATATGGATCTCCTTCCTTCGTGTCGGGGATCTTTTTGTATGAAGAAAAATAGACCCAAAATCGGGTCTTATTAAGCATCCTCTTCGTTTGATGGGCTATCTATTGGTATTAGTTGATCTAGAGCTGCTTCTGGTACAAATTCTCTTACTTCTTGAGGTAATAATTCTCTTGTAGCTCCAGCCAATCTTCTAGCCATTATTGGATTATGAAGGTACCAATTATACAGCCTAACTGAAAATGATTTGAACCAATTCTTCTTAGTCATTAAGCTAAGTTGAGTTTTTAGTGTTTGAATATCTTGATTTAATTTAGTTATTTCAGATTCTAAATCAGAATTAGCTTCTTGTTGTTCCTCGTAAAAAGCGTTGAACTTTTCATTTAAATCTTCTAGCTTTCTTTCCATTACAGCTTTTTCAGCATGTGTGAATACGGATTCGTCATTTTCCATTTCATTTATTTTTTCTTGCATGTTTTTTAATAATTGATCATGCTCATCAACTTTTCTAGTGAGTGGGTTTTCTTTCATTTCATTTTGAATGTTTTTTAACCATTTAGATATTTTAGATAAAAACTCGTGGCTTTTAATATCATTGTAAGTCTCACTAGATAACATATATCCAGGTGAATACGATAAATTAATCTTATCTGGATTTGGGACTTCTGCTCTTAATTTAAATTCATTGTTATATTCATATTTTATAATTATAGTTAATGGATTCATATAATTTTTCCCATGGCTAGTTATACTAAAGTCCATATGATTAAAAAAATCTGTAGTTAATTTATTTTGTATTTTATTTAAAAATTGTTGACTAATATGACTTGCTGTTGTTTCCAAAATGAACACACCTTTCAATATATTTCTATTAATTATACAATACTTTCCATGTTTATGGGATTAAGAAACTAGTTTTTAGTGAGTTATGTAAAAAAATTTAATTGAATAATTGGTGTAAAAATACACTATTTATTATGTCTATTTGTAAAGGAGGAAAATAAAAATGTCAGAGAAAGTCTGGACTGAAAAACAAAGAAATGTGCAATATGCTTTAGCTACGGGAAATTTAGATAAAGTGACGATAAGTAAGCAATTTGATGTGAGTAGACAAACTATTTATAACTGGTTAAATAATCCTGAGTTTGTTTGCGAGGTAGACAAGCTTAGACAGGAGCTCAGAAATTTTGGGGAACAACTTTGGTATAACCACTATCAAAAATCAATCGAAAATATTATTGAATTAGCTGATAGATCACCAGACCAAAGGGTAAAGTTTAATGCTAATATCTATAACATTGAACGAATTGATGGGAAAATTGCTAATCAAGTTAATGTCAACTCAGATCAGCAAGAAAGAAAAATCGTTAATGGGGATATCCTGGAACAAGAGCAAGAAAAGTGGGAGCAGCAAATGATTGAACAAATGAATAATGAAGAATAAAAAAGCCTTTACATCCCATCATTTGAGAGTAAAGGCTTTTGCTATTGCTTCAGCTTTTTGTTTATCTGTAGGCTGTGTATAGCGTTCTGCTACTGCTACAGAATGGCCACACATATTAGCTATCATTGATAAATCATTTCCTTCTCTTGCTAACCTGGTCGCAAAGGAATGTCTCAGCATATGCGGTGTAATATCATATTCTTTAAGCATTAATTGAATGGATCTTGTTGATAGTTTTGTTTTACGATTACTAATAAATACATATTCTGATTCGTCATTGCGTGAATCTAAGTAGCGAGCAATATACTTGAATCCATTTTTATGAATAGGAATAGCCCTTGCTTTATCCCCTTTAGAAGTGGTGATGTGGATGTAGTATATTTTATCTTGTTTATCATATTTAATATCATCCTTAGTTAAATTAACAAGTTCACTCACACGTATCCCAGTTAATTTCAACATGTCAACAATAGCTAAATCTCTTTGTGAGGAAGGTTTTTTGCTATTAGCCACTCTTAGTCTAATCGTTTCAATATCTTCTATTTCGATGGATTTAGGAGATTGCTTAGAGATGTGAGAAGGCTTGTTGATATCAATGTCTTTTACACAATCACGTTGGTTAGAGTAATCACAATACATACAAATAGCAGCAAAGATACGATTAATACTAGAAGGACTATATCTTTTTTCTTTGGTATTTTTAACTGATCCATTCTCTAATGAAGAAACAAATAACTGGACTGTAGGTTGTGTTAAATCGTTTATACTTATGTTTACTTTAGATAAATATCTATTAAATACTTCTAGATCACGTTGGTATGCTTTCTTTGTATTTTCAGCTTTCCTCAGTTGAAAAATGAAATCCTCAATCAATTTAGTGTTATCATTCATTGACTTTCCCTCCTAATATTAGTTATGCGAAATTCAGATTGTTTTAATTTTAGATTATGGATTAGTGATAATGTCTTATTTCCTTATGTTTATAACTAAATTATACCATATTATTTCGTATAAGTACAGTGAAAATTTCGCATAAGTATAGTTATGCGAAATAAAATTTAAGGGGAAAAGGCTAAATTAGTATGATAGTAGTTGTCTTGTAACCCACATACATAGCTGCTATGCAGACTTAAGTCGAGTGATACATATGTCTCTTGGATTAAATAAATGTCACAAATGGCCATCTGAAGGCTATAGGGGGTATTCTAAATCAGATTAGATGAGATGCCTCGCAGCAACGGTGACAGTTTTATAACAAATTTTTAAAAGTCGGAGGTGGTATATTGGCAGATAAAATAGATATCTCTTTAATCGATACTCCTGAAAATCGTAACACTTTAAGAAAGTATCTTTTAAAGGATTTAATTAAAATGGGAATGCCTACTGATAAAGCAATAAAACGAGTTAGACAATTAATGAGGGATAATGAAGAAAATTTATTTGGAAAAGGTGGATTAGCCTATTCATTAGGGAAGAGGTCAATTCATTTCTTTTGTAATTATTTCTTGCAAGATACTTTTATACCTAAACCAAATAATGCAGCAAGAAAACTAGCTACTGTTCATTATGAAATATGGGATACATTAGAAGACCTTTTTATTCATGATAATTTCGATAAGCTTGAATTAGTCATGCCAAGGGGAGCAGCTAAAACAACAGTTTGTGATTTTGCTCTCTCTGTATGGGCACATTGTTATCAAATTTCCACCTATACCCTCGTAGCAGGAAGAACTGAACAGGATGCTGTTGAGTTTATACGAGATTCTAGGAGAGCATTTGAGGAAAATCCATACATAAGATATGCATTTGGAGAACTAATTGATTCAAAGTTTACCGTCAATCGCTTAGAACTTGAATTAGCCAATTATACAAAAATACAAGCAATATCCTCAACGAGTTCCCCACGGGGTAAAAAATTTAATGGGGAAAGGCCAACGTTACTGATTGCGGATGATTATCAGAGTAAGGCAGATGTAATCACGCAAGAAGCCAGAGATAAAAAATATAGCACATGGGTAGAAGATTCATATTATGCAGGTGATAAACCAGTATTTCGAAATGGAAAGAAGATTAAGATGGGTACGAAATATATTGTACTTGGAACTATATTACATAAGGATTGCTTTATATCACGTTTACTCAAGGATAAAACATACAATCATATTGTGAAGAAAGCTATCCTTGTTGAAGATGTTGATAAGTTATTTTCTGAGGGTCTTTGGGCTAAATTCAAGAAAATCTACTTTAATTCTCACGATCCATTGGCTATAGAAAACGCTAAAGAATTTTATTTTCAAAATGAGCAAGAAATGAGTTTCCCTGTTTTATGGGAAGATAAATATGATTGTTTGACGATGGCGATTGATTACTATTCTAATCCGACTGCATTTAAACAAGAGATGCAAAATGATGCGTCTAAAATTGGAGATAAAGCGTTCCACAAAATAAATACTGAACCAAGAGAATTGATTGAGCAGCAAACATTTGTAAAGACAATGCTATGCTGTGATCCAGCTGTAGAGACAAAGGAACATAATGATTATACAGCGTTATTGGTTGGCTCTGTCACTCCTAATACTTTTAGGTGGATCAGAAAAGGGATAGTAGAAAGATTAGAATATGAAGATTACATAAAGAAAGTGATTGAGCTGTTACATGAATATCCTGATATCTCCACCATTTGGATTGAGAAAAATACTTTCAATGGAGTCGATGTCAGAGATATTAGAAAAATGATTGATAACGATCCATTGTTGAAAAAGAGATACATAGAAATATTAAACGAGAGACAAAACAAAAATAAAGAGGCCAAGATTAGAGCCATATCCCAAAAAGTGGATAGTGGCTTTTTCACATTTGCTGAAGAAGATAAAGATTTTACAGATCAAATTTTATCCTATGAAGGTGAACGATACACCAAACATGATGACGCACCAGATTTAACTGCTGAGTTTGATCGACTAATTGATGAAATAATTGTTGATAGGACAATTAGATTCTTTGATTGGTAATTTAAGGAGGTGAAAATATTGAATATAGAACAAATAAAAAAATATCTTAAGTTGCTTAGACAACAGCAACGGGATAAACAGATTTATCAAGATTATTATGAAGGTAAATTTGATATCTTAAAAAATTATGCTTATAACGATTCGAGGAGCAACATGAAAGTAGTAATCAACTATTTTCGAAAGTTTGTTCATGATGAAGTGGCATATGCATTGGGAAATAGACCATCATACATTTCAATGGATGACGATTTAAAAGCTTTGTCTTTGGTTGATAACCATTTTGCAAAGTGGATTCGAGTTCATAATCAAAGGTTAGTTTTAGAAGGGTTGAAATTTGGAGAGTCATATGAAATTAAATACACCGATAACCTTTCTTTCAAATGCGGTGTTCTTACTCCTTTAAATACTTTAGTTGTTGAGAGAGGCAATGTTGAAAAGAAAGTTGAATTAGCACTCCATACATATTCAGAAGGTATCTTTGAACAGAAGAGTAAATTAGACGTATATTATAAAAATATGGTTTATACATATCGTTTAGAGTCTGATGAAAATATCATTTTTGAGTCTAAAAGACGAATCAATTTTAAATCTCCACCTATTACTGTGTATTCTCCCAATCTAGATAGAGCCAGTATGCTTGATGATATTAAATCTGCTAATGATGCATTTTGTAACACCCTTTCTGATTTGGTTAATGAGGTGTCAGATTTTAGACAGGCACTCATTAAGGTGGCTGGTGGAACTTTAGAGGATGAGGATATTCCTAATATGAAAAAAAAGGGTGTCATCAATGTTCCAACTGGAGTAACGGTAGATTATTTAATAAAAGAATTGAATGATTCATTTGTTCAAAATTTACTCAACACACTGGAAGATAAAATTTATAAGGCTGCTAGCCATATGGATACAAATGAGAGACTACAAAGTAATTTATCAGGATCAGCATTACGAAGCAGACTTATCTCATTGGAAAACAAATGTATAATTCTACAGAGTCAGTTGGAAACGATTGATAAAAGTAGAATCAAAGATTTCTTTGATTTTATTTATAAAAAGACTAAAGAGAAATATGCACATGACAAAATTAAACTTCGTCTAAGCATGAATATTCCGGTGGATATTACTTCATTAGCGGATAGTTTTTCTAAGTTGGGTGATATAGTACCGCAAGAGACTCTGTTAGCTCAAATACCTTTTGTAGAGAATCCTGCAATTGAATTGGAAAAATGGTTTAAGGAACAAGAAAGAAAAGCAAGAATAGGTTCTGATTTAGCTAAAGCGGATAATTAAGTTTATCGGCTTTTTTATTATAAAAATAAGTGCACTTTTGGGGCTAATTGACTCAGAGGGGCATAGGAGGATAAGAAAATGGAATTAAAAGAAATTCAAGAGTTTTTCGAGTCAAATAAGAACAATCAAGAGGTAAATGAATATCTTCAGGGATTGAAATCACCAACACTTGAAGGGGTTCAACAATTTGTTACATCAAACGAAGATGCAAAGAAATGGTTTTCGTCTGAAAAGGATAAACATTTTGATAAGGGGCTAAATACGTGGATGGAAAAAACCTTCCCTCAAAAATTAGATGAGGAAATCAAGAAACGCTATCCCGATGAAACCCCGGAGCAACAACGTATCAGAGAGCTAGAAATGAAATTTGAAGAAGAAGCTAGAAAATCCAAAATAGCAGAAGTTAAGTTAAAAGCTCAAAGTGTAGCCAATGAGAAAAAACTTCCTCTTTCTATTATTGATTTAGTGGTTTCTGATAATGAGGATAAAACTCTTGAAAGCTTATCAATATTTGAAGAAGCGATGCAGTCATTTGTACAAAATGAAGTTGAAAATCGATTGAAAGATGGAGATTATATCCCTCCTAGTGGTGGAAAGATTACATCTAATTTAGAGGGTTTCTCTGCTTCACAATTGATTAGTCAAGGATTTTCACAAACAAAATAAAAACATAAAAAAGGACAAGGTGAACAAATATGGCAATTACACTATTAGAATCAGCAAAATTATCTCAAGATAAATTAAAAAGAGGAGTAATGGAAACTTATGTATTAAATGCTCCTGTTCTTCAGAAGTTACCATTTATGGGGATTGAGGGGAATGCTTATACATACAATGAAGAAAAAGAATTACCAGGTGTTGCTTTCCGTTCGGTGAATGAGGGTTATGAAGAGTCTACTGGTACAGTTAATCCAAAAAGTGAATCACTTGTTATTATGGGTGGAGATGCTGATACAGATAAATTTATTCAGCAAACACGAAGCAACTTTAATGACCAACGAGCAATCCAAACAGCATTAAAGGTGAAAGCTCTTGCGTATAAGTTTCAAGATACTTTCTTCAATGGTGATACAGCAGTAGATCCTAAATCATTTGATGGGCTCAAAAAGAGATTAACAGGGAATCAAGTAATCACAGCAGAAGAAAATGGCTTCCAATTGGATACACAAGATAAAGGTTCAATGTACGCTTTTATGGAGATTATGGATTCATTTTTATCAAATGTTAGAGGTAAAGCAGATGCGCTCTATATGGACTCAAAAACTTTAACAAAGGTAAAATCAATCGCCAGACAACTAGGATATGATGAACGTACTTTAGATGGTTTTGGTAAATCAGTATTCGCTTATGACGGGATTCCATTCTTTGATGCTGGAGAAAAACCAAATGGAACTAAGATTATTGGTCATGATGAGTCGCAAGGTACTGCATCTAATACGACTTCTATTTATGCTGTTAAATTTGGAGCGGATGAATTTGTATCTGGTTTAACAAATGGTGGAGTACAAGTTTATGATTTAGGAGAACTTCAAGAGAAACCATCATACCGTACACGGATTGAGTTTTATACTGGAATTGGTGTGTTTAATGGGAAAGCTGCTGCTAGACTTAAAGGATTAATTGTATAATATCGATTAAATTTAAGGGAGTGAATCTATATCACTCCCTTGTTATTTGAAAGGAGATAAACATGTATAATATTAAAACTCCTAACGGTTTTTATAATGGTACTACATATGGTGTTAAATTCATTAATGGTATTGGAAAAACTGACAATGAGCAAGTTAAAAACATCTTGATTAATGACTTTAAATACATTTTGCTTAACGAGGAAACTTCAACAGAATTGTTAGTTGTTGACTCTTTTCATAGGGGCAGTGGTTATTATGAGTTTCCAAATGGTGAGAAGATAAGAGGAAAAGAAAAAGCACTGGAATACTTATCCTTTCATATGAGTGAAGAGGGTGAATTGGAATGGGTGTAAAGGAAAGGGCTTTAATAATGCTCGATTTAGACAATGATGAAAATAAAGCGTTGAAAATAGATATCCTCTTAGATGATGCAAGGGATTTTATTTTGAACTATTGTTGGCTTGATGAAATTCCTTCTACATTGGATTCAGTGTTGTTAAAAATGGTGATTTTTGATTATCAAAAGCTAACAAATGAAAGTATTAGCGCTAGAAAAGAAGGAGATTTATCAGAAAGTTATATTCAATCGTACCCTGACAATATTATGACTATATTGAACTCTAACAGAAGGGTGCGAGTTTAAATGGGTAGAGAAAAAGTGGGGTATTTGTTAAAAAATGAAGTACTGAGGGATGAAGATGGCAATATATTAACTGACAAATATGGTAGACCTGTTACAGACTATATTCCTGTTACCCCTTTTGAAATAAGAAGTTGGCAACCGTATAGTCCACAAATGGCTAGTGATAGGTATGCTATTAGAGTACCAGAAGTAAATTATCGATTTTTTACTGATCCAAATGATATCCTTAACTTTAATGAGAGATTTCAATTTAAAGGGAAAACATACAGGATAGAATATCCTATAAAGTTTGACAGGCACTATCAAGTATTAGTTAAAGAGATAGAATAAATGGCTAGTAGATTCGCAGATACTAGCCATTCGAACATATATACTAAATAGCCTAAGAAAGTGAGCATTCATATGTTCGTTTTCTTAGGCTATTTTTTTACATTTTTAAGGAGTGTGCTATATGACAAAACCATTATCAATAAGAATCATTGGCAAGTTAAATCAAACAGAAACTGTAAGAATAATTCAGAAACAACTAAATGAAATAAGCTCAAAATTAAAAGTAACCATTGGTGTCGATACTAAGCAAATAGATGCTTTAAATAATAAAATTAAACAAACGCAGGAGCAAGCAAATAAGAAAAAGGTAACTATTGTTGGTGATAAAGAAGTAACTAAAGTAAAGGAACTCTACACTTCCCTCGATAGAGCGGTAGAAAAATACAGTAAACTTGGTCAGGTTAAAGTTAATAAAACTTTTAATCCAGCAACTAAGGATTTAGAAAAGTTTACTCTAAGTATCACCAAAGCCAACGGAGAAGTGGATAGACTCAAGTTTGAGTTAGACAAACTAAGGAATATACATGGTACAAATGGATTTGCTTTAGTGGGTAAAACAACAACGGATAATTCTGCTCACACTCGAGAACGACAATTACAAACCGTACAGAAAATAAACACACAAATTAATAGGCAGAATCAACAATTGCAGCATCAGTTGGAAATGTTTAAACAGCAAGCTAGACTAGATGCATCAAATCTAAAAAATCGATATGGTAATAGCTCACGTTTCGATCAGGCTGGGTTAAATAGTTGGCTAAACTCTGTGAATAATTTAAACACATCTACTCCTAATGCGACTCAACAAATGGATAGATTGAGAATGCAATTTAGAGGTATCACATCTGATGCTAGGAATGCTCAAGGAATGGTTAGAGACTTTGGTGGCACATTGGAGAATGCATTTGTCCGTATGCCTGTTTATGCAGCAGCTGCTACAGCAATGTTTTTACCTTTCCAGGCTTTAAATAGTTTAATTGATACACTTTATCTACTTGACGAAAGATTAGTCAGTATTAATAAAGTACTAGAAGACGGTAACCTATCTCAAATCTTTAAAGATGCCGATGATTCAGCTATGAATTTTGGTCAGACTATCGATAGTGTTCTAGAATCCTATGGTGAGATTGCTAAGTTAGGTTTCAATGCTGAAGAAGCAGGATTTTTAAATGACCAATCTATGCTACTTAAAACCGTGGGAGAATTTCAATCAAACGCTGATGCAGCGAATAGTTTAGTGGCAATTTACCGTCAATATAAATTGGAATTAGAAGGTGTATCCAAAGTGGTGGATAGCTTAAACGAGGTCAGTAACAAGACTGGTGCAGATACAGTTGGATTGAGTGAAGCTTTGTCTAAAGCATCATCTTCCGCAAATGTTGCAGGGATGAGTTTTGACGAGCTATTAGGTACTGCATCAACTGTACAGGAAGTTTTGAAAATAAGCGGTTCCCAAGTCGGTACCTTCCTTAAAACTCTTTCTAGTAGATTTTTACGAGATGCTTCTCAAAATGCTCTTGAAGGAATCGGTATCCAAACTAAAACAGTTTCTGGCGAATTGCGATCATTAACTGATGTTATGCAAGATTTAGGTGAGCAGTGGGATACACTCGACAGTCAAACGCAAAACGCTATTAGTTCTCAGTTAGGTGGAGGCTGGCATAATTCCAAAACAATTGCTTTAATAGAAAATCAAGATAGGGTTTTACGAAACACAGAAGTGTCGATGAATAGCTACGGTTCAGCCACCAGAGAATTAGAAACATTTCAGGAAGGGCTACAATTTCAAACTAACGAAATGATAGCAAGCTTTCAAAACTTAGCAATGGCGATTGGTGAAAATGGAGCCAGGGATGCAATTGTTAAGTTTTTAGAAACTGTTACCTTCATGACTCGTGGGTTTACCGACCTTACTGAAGCAACAGACGGATGGAACATCAAACTTCCACTACTTGCAGTAGGAGTATATGGATTAGTTAAAGCCTTTACTTTATTATCAACAGTAGCAAAAGGTGCTAAATTGTCGCTAGGTTGGATGGGTGTTGGTTTAGTTGGGCTTGAAGCTATCGGAACTCTTGTAGCTGGTGTTGCTAAAACTAATTTAGATACAGCCAACACACTATCGGAGACTGGTCAGAAGTATGGTGATAATGCTGCAAGGTTAAGCTATCTATCTTCTAAACTCTCAGAATTAGAGCCCCAAATTAAAAACAATACCACAGCCAATGAAGAGTATAAAAGCGTCTTAGATGAGATACACGAAATCGCACCACAAGTAACAACTGTTACAGGTAAATATGGTGATGTCATTGATGTTAATAAGGATAAACTAAGTGGTTATATTGGTGTCCTCAAAGAGATGTCACAGGAGCAACTTAATCAAGCAGACTTGTTACTTTCCAACTCATTATTAACTGCTCAAAACGATTTAGAAAAATTAATACAAAAACAGGGCACTATCTCTAAAGATGTACAAAAAGATTTTGATTTTGTCAATGAGATGAACAAAAAATATAATGTAACAGGTGTTCAATCCTTTGCTGAAAAAACCAAAGAAGCCCTTGATGAATTAGGGTTATTTAATGAAGATTATAAACAAATGGCCAATGATTTTGGTCAATATAATAATATCTTTACAGTTGGTGGGCAAGATTTAAAGAAATATAATGAGATCATGTCAAAGGTGCAGGAAAAAGAATCTCAAGTAGATGATATTAAAAAGAGACAACAAGCCATAAAGGATATGTCTAGTAGTCTTAGGGATGGTACATATGCACAACAAGATTATGATGGTGCTATAAATAATGCTTCACAAAAAGTTGGTGACACAACTCAAGCTGTTGATGGTGCAATTGAAGGTATGGATACATACAGCGAGTCAATTGATGGTGCTAGTAGTAGCGTAAATGGATTATCTCAATCACAAGATGAGCTTAAAACTACAACCGAACAAATGATGGGTGTCTCTACTAATCAAATTGATAATATTTACGAGATGATTAGTGTATACGAGTTGTTATCTAAAGCTGAAAATCTCAACGATAATCAGAAACAACTTCTAGCTGATTCCACTGCTTATCTATCATCCGTTTATCCAACACTAGTTAAGGGATCACAAGCAAATATAGGCATCATGAAGAAGGAAATTGAGAGCACAGATGTACTGAAACAAGCTATCGATAAAATGGCACAAGGCCAATTATCAGCACAAGATCAGATGACAACGAGTACTGCTATTGGCACTAAGAATAGATTAAACTTATTAAATAAGGAAATTACAGCTTATAACGAATTCTTTAGGCAGGCTGATTTAACAGGTAACACCCTAGAACAAGAAAAATTAGCATCTAGACGATATGCAACTATATCAGTTGATATCAACTCTTTGATGTCAGATCTAGACCAATACACAGGAACACTATCTAATTCTTTGGATATCCATGGGCGATATACCCAATCAGCTATTGATACAGCTAAGGCGAATGCAAAGGCGGCAGAAGAAGCGGATAAGTCAGCTTATGCTACTGATAAATTTAAACAAGCTACCGAGAAATTAAATCTAGAGCTAGAAAAGCAAAGAGCAATCCAAGCTAAGTTTCCCGAGCACTCTAAAAAGTATCAAGACTCATTAAAAGCAGAGTTGAAGCTACTAGAGAAGAAGAAAGAGTTACTACAGGATCAATCTAAGTCACTCGAGAAACAAATTAAATCAGGTAATATAAAACAAACAGGAGTTTATACCATTCCCACAACAACTACTGTTTCCTCTTCCTCTAGAGGTGGTTCATACTCTGGTCAATATGCTTCTATTATTAATCAAGCAGCAAATAAATATGGTGTAGATGCTAACCTAGTTGCAGCAATTATTAAAGCTGAATCTGGTTTTAACTCTAACGCTCGTTCTCATGCAAGTGCTATGGGATTAATGCAACTTATGCCTGGTACAGCAAGAGGCTTAGGTGTTTCGAACGCATATGATCCATACCAAAATATCATGGGTGGAACTAAATACATTAAACAAATGTTAGATGCGAATAACGGAAATATTCAACTTGCATTAGCTTCATATAATGCTGGATTAGGCAACGTTAGAAAATATGGTGGTATTCCCCCCTTCGCTGAGACACAGAAATATGTTCCTAAAGTATTAGGTTATTACAATAGTTACGGTGGTAGTGGAGCATTCACAGCTTCAGCTTCATCCTCTTCATCAAATGTAAGTAAAGATGCAGCTAATAAACTATCTCAAATCGATTCAGCAAAATCTGAAGTTTTACAAATGCAACAAGAAATCTTAAACATCGAAAATGAAATGCAACAACTGTATATGGAGATTGTTGATTCGCAAATTGCTTCTTTTGATCGTCAAAAACAATCCTATGAAGATGATTTATCTAAGATTGATTTAATCCAAAATAGAGAGGTAGAAACATCAAACAAATGGATTCAACAACAAGGTAAAAAAGAGGCTATTATCACAAAGCAAATCAATCTGGATAAACAAGCGATTAAATTTATGAGCGAGCAAATAAAAACCAATAAAAAGTTAAATGAAGCTCAAAAAGCCTTACTTGAAGATCAATTAGTTGACCGTTATCAAACGCTGTACTCCTTAGAGCAAAAGTTATTAGATGAACGAACTAATATGGCTAATCAAATTATTGATACATATAAAAAATCAGTTGAAGCCCAAAAGAATGCTGCAATTGATGCGATAGATAAAATGATCAATGGAATCAATAAACAAGCTGAGGAAGCTGATTATACAAAACGATTAGAAAAGGCACAAAAAGACAGACAAGAGATAATGGATAAAATCGTTGAGTTATCATTAGACGATTCTTTTGCTGCCCAAAAGCAAGTTGCTGAGTTAAATAAACAACTACAGGAGCAAGACCAATCCATTATGGAGATGCAAGATGAAAAGACTAGAAATGATCGTATTGAAAACTTGAATAAGCAAAAGGAGAAAATTGAATCAGATTACGATAACTTGATTAATGATGAGCGAAAGTTTAATAAAATGCGCTCAGATATTATTAACGCTAACTCAAAACAGATCCAAAAAGATTTAGATAAGTATTATAAAAACATCAAAGATAATGCTAATGTACTTGGTAAATCTTTAAGTAATAATTTAATCGATTTAATCAATCAGGCTAATAAATATTTAAATGGTAAGGATTATAAGCCAATTAAAGTTGCCTCTGCTGCAAAAGGTGGAATTCTCCCATCCTGGGGTTCTGAAGGAAAGGCAATGGTAGTACATGAGGAAGAGATGATATCTAACAAACATGACACAAAAAATCTACTTAAGGCGATGGATGTTGCAGATGGATTATCTTCTAAATTAAAAGGGGTTGATTTAAATAGTTTGATCTCGAATAAATTCAATTCTATTTTAGCTAAGAGGCCTAAGTTAACTAATTTTGAAACAAAGAGTGCAAACGGTGCTTCAAATGTATTACATAACAGCATTACACTTCAAATTGACGGTAATATCTATGGAGATAGGGAGTTTAAAAAGAAAGTAGTTGATACTGTTAATAAAGAAGTTATGGGCGGAATAGTTACAGGAGTTAAACTTTTGGGAGGCACAATTTAAAAATAGGGATAACCATTAATTTGGTTATCCCTATTTTTTTACGCTATTTCTTTATTTTCATTTGTAGTTAGCTTTAAAGCAATTTCTCTTTGATATTTTATTATAGTTCCGATACCAAGCAATACGAATCCACCAAAAAGAATAATAGAAACAACAGTAATTAAGTTATATACCTCTGTAATCCACAGCGATTTAGCCGCATTAAAACTTGCCTCTGCATATTCGTTATCCCACAGTTCTTCATAAACTTCTTTGGCAGTATCGTAAGTGTCATGGTCAATACTATTCCAACCACCTATGAATCCAAATATAGCTACAATAATAAAGGCAATACCAGCTACATTGAATAATTTTTCATTCATTTAATCATCTCCTTGGACTCCTGTTATCTTCCGCACTATCCATTATTTCATCGAATAGTTCGTCTGACTCGTCTTTTTTTAGTAGGTTCATAATTAATCCTCCTTAACCCAAATATCTCCTAGCCTAAGGTTAGGATCAATCCTTCTCAATTCTTCAACAATTTCGTACAAAGTCTCAAACTTAGGTAACGACTTATTATTTACAATTGAGCTAAACGTAGATTTATCAATTCCCACTTTGTCTGCAAATTCTCCGTGTCTAATGTCTTTATCGGCTAAAATTACCTTTAGTTTACATTTATAGGGCATTTAGGCTCACCTCACATTTATATTCGCTAAATGTTTTGTTTATCCCTCTAATAAAAAATCAAGCTCCACAGAAACTTTTTTGAGTGGACAAGATATCTTTTAGGTCATTAGCCCATATACTCTTATCAATCAAACTTAAGGAGTGATTTGAGTATGAAAAATGAATTAATTCTTTATAAAAAAAACAAAGGTTTCTAGATTCGTAGATAACCTTATCCAAACAAACAACACTGAAGTTTTACTGAAATTTATAGGGTTTATTGAGCGTGAAATGGATAAGGAGGGTAAAGCTAATGTTTATTAACAACATCATCCAAACTGCGGTAAAAGCCTATCTTGAAACAGATGAAATTAAGAAGAAACACCATGATCGCCAGTATAATGAACTTGACCATACACCCTTCTTATTCTCATCGGACTATCTGAATCACCTATCTAATCAAGCTAACTCGATTGAAGATTGTAATAAAATCATGGAGTATCTTGAAAAATATGAGTGTGTAGACCAAGATATCAGAAGCTATGATTCTATTTACTACTGCACGTTAAATAAGACTAACAAAATGAAGGGGAAGAAAAATGAGAGTTGAAATTATCCCGTTTAAAAGTTTTGTAGCTGGTTATTCGTCTTTTACTCCTGATCCAGTTATTTTTAGTTTGGTAGATGGTGGATTAGCATTTTTTATTAGCACAGGGGCTGTTTTGGTCAGCCTTTGTATTTTGGAGAAAATGGGAGTACCGATTAATCATGCGACTGTTCGGATTGTTGGTCTAGGTGGTGTTCTGTTTGCTCTAGCTTGGGCTATAGCAAAGAATCCACTTATCCGTAGTCTTGTTATTGGATTTTAAGTTAACTGTCACAGGAACTAAAAATGTTAATGATTATCTGTTATCTAACTTGTTTTGTATGGTTCTTTCTAATTGCAACTCCTTAGTTTTTTTAAACTAAGTCCATAATTCACTTGCTCTGCAATTTCATCATGGAAAGCGAGGCGATTTGATGATCGAATTATTAGCATTCCCATTAGCTTTAGCAGGTGCAGCTTTGATACCCAAATTAACCAACGAAAAAGGGGATATTAAAGAGATATTTGAAAATATAGGTTTTGGTATTACCAGGAAAGATGGAGAAAAGATTTACCCTAAATTTAAGAAGAAACTCCCCATAAAAGACGGTGAGGAAACGATTGGTACAAAATATGTTTACTCGATACCTAAAGGACTACCAGCAACTAAAATAGCTGAAATGGAAAGTAAGTTGAATATCTTTAGTGATGGCCTTAATAAGCCAGTTATCCTTAAATATGAAGAGATAGTTAACAGGAGTAGAGATGATGATAATTTATATCCAAAGTATCTAGTAGTAAAAGTATTTAATCGAGATATTCCTAGAATGTTTCCTTATAATAAGTTGGTTAAAGATTACAATAGTTGGTCTGTTCCCATTGGAATGGGATTGGAAGGATTAATCACTCACAATTTTGAAAAAGTGCCACACATGACTGTTGCTGGTACAACTCGATTCGGTAAAACAGTTTATCTGAAAATGTTATTAACTTATCTAATTGAAACCCATCCAGATGACGTTGAAGTGTATATTATTGATCTTAAAGGGGGATTGGAGTTTAGTCGCTATGAACAACTAAAACAGGTTAAAATGGTTGCTAGTAATCCTGATGAAGCTCACAAAATGCTCACTTTTATTAATCTGTTAATGCAAGCTGATTACATTAATTTTAAAAAGAATTATTTCTCTAATATTGCCGATACATCAATTAGAAGAAGGCGATTTATTATCGTAGATGAAGCTGCACAGTTAGCCCCTGAGAAATGGATGAGTAAGGGAGAGAAGGAAATCTTAGGAGAATGTCAATCCAAATTAGGTGAGATAGCTCGCATAGGGGGAGGACTAGGCTATAGAGAAGTATTTTGCACTCAGTATCCGACAAGTGATTCTTTGCCACGATCGATTAAGCAAAATGCTGATGCAAAGATATCCTTTAGATTACCGTCTGATTATGCGTCTAAGGTGGCCATAGATACCACAGGAGCTGAGGAATTACCATCTAATATACAAGGTAGAGCATTGTTTAAAACGCATGAATTAAAGGGGATGCAAGCGCCTTATATCTCTAATAATGAAATGTGGAGTAGGTTAGAGAAATACCAAGTTTCAATGGTAATGGAGGCTAAGATAGATGAGCACATTGAGCACTCAAAGGAAGAAGAATCGACAGGAGAAAATCTTATTAAGTTTGGATAAATTAACATTTGCTACAAGACGACAATTACAAACTATTCACTCCCTTGGTTCAGATAGAAATGCTACAAAAGTGCTCAATCAGATGTCAGATTTGCTTAATAAGAGGATGCATGAAGGTAGGTATGTCTATTATATTAACCAAGCAGGGAGAGAGCTTATAGGGGCAGATATGGAGGTTAAATGGTCATTAATGGTTGACCATCATCTACTAAGAAATGACATGTATATATATTTTAAATACCCATCAGATTGGAGAATAGAAGAAAGAATTACGTTTAGATTTAATCAAGGATTAACTTATAAAGAAACCTCCATTACACCAGATGCCACTTTTACACTTCAGCAAATATTCCACTTTTTAGAGGTTGATCGTACTCAATCGATGATAGAAAACAAGAAGAAGATAAAACAATATCAGCTACTTTCCCCAATCATTGAAAAACAATTTAAACATAGGCCAAAAATAGTTTTTTATACCACAACTAAGCATAGAGCATCTATATTAAAGAAGTGTTGCTCAGATGCAGGTGTAGAATGCGTGGTTTATACGACAGATGATATAAGATGAGCTATCCCTTTTATTGGTGTTAATTGTTACTTTTATAGATGAAATTTCAAATATAAAAAACGAATGTTATAGGTTTCTGGACTTTTTTGTCAGATTTCTATAACATTCGCTTTTTATCTACTCTATTACATTAAAAATACTTATTTATTGCCTTTACTAAGTTAACTTGAATATATTCAGGCATAACCCTCAACAATTCTTCTTCAAACTTATCATGAACATCTTTATCTTTAATAATTTTCAAACGCTTTTTCATATACTAAGTCTCCTTTCTGTTCATAATGATTAATTTGTCTAATGTTACATATCCTACGTTGCCATAATCTTATTTTATGCAGGGTAATAGAATTTTAGTACAGGTTGTACAATTTTTTGTCAACTTATTTTGGAAATGAGGTTAATCTGTTTAGTGTTTACTGAAGATAATCAATTCAATTTTAATTATATCAATGTGTTCCATTGACATTGATTCGAATACTATTTTTTAACAGTAATAGACTACCTATGAAATAACTGGTAGAAATAGAGATTTTTTTATTATAAAATAACTATTATAAAAGACTAGTATTATTAACTTCTTGAAGGAGATAATTATGGATAAAATGTCAAATGGAACAAAAGAGAGAGTTGCTGTCCAAGCAATTACAAATAATGCCCTAACATTCGGATCTCAACTAATTCCTGAGATACCTGTTGGTGACAAGGCACCTTCATTTGATGGTCATATAACTGTCTATAAAGATAGTTCAGAGAAAGTAGAAAGTTTTATTAACCATGTTCCCACTCAGGTGAAAGGTACTGCAGTATCGAGTTTTACCGATGGATCGAAAAAGTTCTCCTTAGAAATTAAGCATTATCAGAATTACTACAGAAGAGGTGGCTGCTTATTATTTGTTGTTGAAATAAAAAGCAATTATGAAACAAAGATTTTTTATAAACAGTTATTACCTCTAGAGTTAAAATACATTATTGAAACACATGGATCACAAAAGAAAACTAATGTTGAATTAAGACCACTCGATGAGACAAACTTATATGTTGTTTGTAGAAGGTTCATTGAACAGATGGAAAAGCAAAGTAAGCTGTTAATTGAAAAAAATCAGTATAAAATGACTGATTATGACAAGGTTGTACTTTCTAGTTTGACATATAATCCTCAAGTAGGGGACATTACAGAAATTTTTGATCACGATTTTGTTGAATTTGGAGTTAAAGATAAAATTGAATATCCTATAGGCAATGTTAAATTAGGGGAGATAGGAATCTTAGATGAGGATACTGTCATAGTCGGATCTTCCGAGCACCATAGCCTTAAAGTAGAAACTAGGATAAATAAAACCGATAAAGTCATAATAATAGAGGATTGTTTAGAATTTAATCTAAAAAACGAGAAAATGAATTTTAATTTTAGGTTAGATGGACATAGACCTTTAAGTAAGCAAATCAAAATATTAAAACTTTTGATTGATGTTTTAACTAAAGGAAATTTAAAAACGAAAAGCTTTGGAGCAAATATAAATATAGCTGAAGGTGTTGAATATAAGGTACAACTAGAGCATACATTGAATTCACTTTTAAAATTAAAAGAGATATTCTCTGAATTACTAGTGAACGATGATATTATACTGGATTATAATAATAGACTATATTTAACAATTGAAAAACTTTATGAAGTGCTAATAAAAGGTGATTTCGCGTCTATTGAGACTGAAGGATTAGACATGGATGCTCCAGGCTTTATAAAATATAAAATCGGAGATGTAATTGTTGTTTTATTCTTGAATCCGAAAAGCGAAAAGAAATTAATAAACG
Source organism: Cytobacillus kochii (assembly GCF_020171845.1). Lineage (GTDB taxonomy): Bacteria > Bacillota > Bacilli > Bacillales > Cytobacillaceae > Cytobacillus > Cytobacillus kochii. The sequence goes on from NZ_JAIVAM010000008.1 coordinate 321,436, forward strand.
CATTTTCAGAAGAAATGTTGTCGCTACAGTATCATTTTGGAATAAAGGAAGATGATAGTATCGTTCCTATCTCACCCTTTTTTATGCTAGAAGCTGAAACAATAAAACATGCAAAGAATATAAATTATGGGACAATGATAAGTAGCTTTAAACAAATTGATTATAATAAAGTGCAATTGGTTTTTAGCCAGATAAATGATTTCTCTTTAAAATGTCTGAACTTGTATGATGAAACAAACAATAAAGAATACTTAAGAACAGCATTATCTTTATTAGACGATACCTTCTCTAATAAAGAAAAGCTTGACAAAGTTAGCTATGAAATATTTATGGTTAATTATCTACAAACAAAATTACGTTTCAATAAAGAGTTGACTAGGTATGAGAATCTTGAATTAATATCTATTCGCACTGAATCTCGATCTGATAACTATGAACTAATGTTTTGTATAAGTGTGCTTTTAAAAAATAAAACTGAATCAGAAATTATGTTTAAAATGTTAAGTGAAGAAAGGCAAAAGCTTTATGAAACTATGCCCATTTTCAGTTTATATCAAAAATTATTATAAAGATTTTTAAAACGATCCTTCATAATTGAGATATGTTTTTTCCTCAAAATTATAAATGTGTATTCAAGAGCGTATGCAAAAATGCTATAATAGTAACAGTTATCACCTAGAGAAGAAGTATCTTCTTCTCTAGGTAATTCATTATTTGCGGTACCTTCTTCTATAACTTGGGCGTTTAGGAGAAGGTTTTTTATTTTGCTTTAATGACCTCAGAAGAACCATTTTTAATCTTGTATCGTAACTAAGATGTTATCTTTAAGATATAGATATCTATAGCTTGGGGATACGGTAAAAACAATTTAAATTTTGACAATACTGCACCTCCTAATATAGTTAAATTGCTCCATATTATAGTTAAAATTTTCTTTATTTATCATAAAATATCCACTGTTTAGTTAACCTTTATAGGAAGATGATGGTAAAGTTAAAAGTAATTATAACTAGGAGGAATCAAACATGTATAGCGTAAATTTATTATTGATTGATAAAAGTGGAGATGAAGTAGTGAAAGATTTACAAAATTTTAAGACTAGAATAGAAGCTGAAGAAAAGGCTAAAGAGATTGCTAATGCATATTTAGATGATTTTAGTGATTTAATAGAAGTTAGGTGGACTGTTTTCGAATTCGTATCTGGAGGCATTATTGATAGGGATTAATATAAAAAAGTATATTAATAGAGATTAGGGGGATATCCATATGGATAAGTATGTAATTGTTTTAAAAGATGAAAAGTATTGGAATAAAAAGAAAAAGCAGTGGGTTAATATTTTTTCACAGGTGACACCACTTGAACTTGAGGAAGCTCAAAATATAGCGGAAGATCTTGAGTCTGAATATGACATTAGTATTAAGTCATTCAATGAAGAATTGATTAAGTATAATAAATAAAAACTAAAATTAATTATGAGCAGGATTAAAATAATCATTTTATTAGGAGGATGTTAACGTTGATTATTCTAGACGAAAAAATAACGTCAATTAATATTGAGAAACATGGAAATTTAGATTTTAGTGATGCTAATATCATTGTAAGAAAAGATAATGGGTTTAAATCATGGGAAGTCGATGTAGTAGGCGCAGATGAATTTATGACAAAAATGTTTATCGAAGGTAGAGACACTTATGAATTAAGAATGATTGACGAAGGTGGAAAAGAATATAGTGGAAAGGCTATCCTTGGTGATAATGGCTTCATAGGTACTGGAAAACTAGAGTATTAAAGTATTTAAGTTTAATAAAAGAAATAATTTATTAACAAACTTATGGAGGTTCAAATGGAATACTATGAAACCCTACCCACACTAAATAAGACAGCAGAAAAATATCTTGATAAGGCTCAACAAGAATTGAAGTACTGTATTACTTGTCAACCATATGATGGTGGGAGTTATGTTTGGGTACTGGGGCAAG
>NZ_JAIVAM010000009.1 GCF_020171845.1 Cytobacillus kochii
ATTTACCATTACAATTACAAACGAAGACAAAAGAAACTAAAGAAACGCGCGCCGATTGAATATCGACACGCGCTCACTGCTTAGCTTTTTATGTTGTCTACTTGACAGGGGCAAGACCAATGCGTCCGGTTTTTTTTATGCGATAAGAAACGAATATTTCTTAAATAAGCATGATGGTTAGTATTTAGCAAGTTGATATAAAGGGCAAAACTACCATTAAGGTGAACAAGAGACTGAGCTGAGTCTTCTGAATTTCAATTCTACGATCAATCAAGTAAGAACGTGCATTCGCTTTTGGTTTGCGTTAAAATAAAAGAAAAATGTAAGAGGGATAAAAAATGGAGCCTATCAAATTTATTCATGCTGCAGATTTACATTTAGACAGCCCGATGGTTGGATTAAAAGACTTACCCGACTTCATATTTGAGCGGTTAAAGGAAAGTACATTTCGTTCATTTATTAAGCTCATTGATGTTGCAATAAGTGAAAAAGTTGATTTTGTTATCTTAGCGGGAGATTTATACGATGCAAGCGATCGGAGTATAAAGGCACAAAACATCTTGCGAGAACAGATGTTACGTTTACATAAGGCTAGCATTCGTGCATTTATTGTTCATGGTAACCATGATCATCTTGGTGGAGAGTGGATTAAATTAACGATGCCAGAGAATGTATTTATTTTTGGTGAAATACCAGAAGTAACTAGATTTCAAAAAAACGATACAATTATTCATCTTTATGGCTTTAGTTACAAAGAACGACATGTCGATGAAAGAATGGTTCAGCTTTATCAGAAAGAAGAAGCGGCTGGTTATCATATCGGCATTTTACATGGCAATTTGGAAGGATTAACAGAACACGGGAACTATGCACCGTTTACGATTTCTGACTTGATAGAAAAGCAGTTTGATTATTGGGCCCTTGGTCATATACATAAAAGAGCTGAAATCAATACAGTACCACCAATTATTTATCCAGGAAATATACAAGGAAGACATAAAAAGGAAACAGGTATAAAGGGTTGTTATTTAATAGAATTACAAGAGCATATTTGCGAGAAGCGATTTATTGAGACAAATGATGTGGTTTGGGATGAAGTGGTCCTTGATTGTAGTTCATTCAATTCTTTTGAGGTTTTATTATCAAATTGTATCAAATTGTTAGAATCAAAAAGAAGAGAAGGAAAAGCCATTATACTTAAATTAGAATTACAACACTTAAGTATGAGTGAAATAGAAGAAAAAGCCATTCGGTCAGGTGAATTAATAGAATTTCTCCAAGAAACTGAACGAATACAACAATCCTTCGTTTGGGTAAATGAGTTAAAAGTTAAAAAGCAGTTAGTGTGGGATGAGGAAAGTTTACGAAGTCAGTCACCTTTTTATAAAGAAATGTTAGATCTTGCAAATGAAGAAATAGTTCTGAAGGCATTATCCCCATTATATAGACATAAACAAGCAAGTCGATGGATAGATGAATTATCACTAACAGATCAAAAAGAAATTGTTGCAGATGCAAAACAATTGTTACTTGAACTATTAGTGGAGGGGGTGAACGAATGAAGCTTAAAGGGATGGAGATCTATGGTTACGGTAAATGGGAAAATATCAAAATTGAACAGTTAAACGATTTTCATTGTTTTTACGGGCAAAATGAAGCGGGTAAATCAACACTAATGTCTTTTATTCATAGTATGTTATTTGGTTTTCCATCTAAAAAAGGAAATGAAAGAAATTATAAACCTAAGAATAGTAATCAATATGGTGGAAAATTAATTGTCACTTTACCAGATGGGCATGAAGCAATGATTGAGAGAGTAAAGGAAAGAACACCAGATGAAGTGAACGTTGTGCTCAGTTCTGGAAGAAGCGGTGGTTCTACGTTATTAGAGGAATTGCTCCAAGGGATGGACCAATCATTATACCGAGCAATCTTTTCTTTTGACCTGTTTGATATTCAAAATGTGCAATCATTTAGTAAAGAAGATTTAGGGCATTTTTTATTTTCTTCCGCGGTAGTTGGAACAGATGGCATTTTAAAGGCAGAACAATATTTGCAAAAGCAACTGGATTTGCGTTTTAAGCCATCTGGAACAAAGCCAGTTTTAAACAGCGGTTTAAATGAGCTAAAAAAAGCATATGAAAATCTAAAAAAAGCGGAAAAAACGAATAACCTTTATAAAGAACGAACGGAGAAAAAAGAAGAATTAATTCATAGTAACGAACTACTTGAACAAGAAGTGGAACAGTTAGAAGCGATGCTAAGTTCTTTAAGGAAATGGTTTACGGTTGAGGAAGTATATCTTCATTATTTAAGTTTACTAGATGAAGAAAAGCAATTAGACGTAGATGACTTTCCAATAGATGGGTTAAAGCAATTAGATGCTATACAACAGAATATGGAAGTATTAGAAGACCAAAGAAATGAACTCATCATGAAAAGAAGTAACCTTGACGAAAAATTAATGAATGCAGGGTTACAGAAGCAAATACTTGAAAATAGAGCAGAAATCGAAGCTGTTTGCGAACTGAATACTGTCAGAGAGAATCAAGTGCAGACGATGAACGAATGGCAACTCGAAATAAAAGCTTTGGAGGAAGAATTGCAGCATATGTCAGATAAGCTGCATATGCAAATATCTGAGGAAGAAATTTTATCTTTTGATACGAGTATGTTTCAAAAAGAGCTCATCTCTAATGTAATGAAGAAAAAGTCGCGGTTGACCGATAGAAAATTGCAATTGGATGAAGAGTCGGAGACTATAAGAACTGAATTAAATGAATTAGAAAATAAAATAAATGAAAGTAGAAAGAAGTTACTATCAAGGGAAGAGAGAGCAAACATTGTTAAACAAATCACTACTTTTGAGCAACAGGAAAGTCACCATCAGAGATTAACTGAAATCAATGTCAATATACAATTGCTCACGGAGAAACATAAACAAGCAATTACTAAGGATAAGAAAGCCCAAAAAATTGAATATATGAAGATAAGTTCACTTATATTATTATTTATTTTCATTGGCATATGGGGATTTATTGAAGCTTCATTCCTCATCCAAGCATTAGCGATTGGGGGAATCTGTCTTACCTTTATTAGTTCTTTTTTTAAACAGAAGGCAGTCTACTCTGATGGAATAAAGGATGAATTGGATTATTTAAGACAACAAAAAGTGGTATTAGAAAGAGATGAGCCCATCGCAGCTAAGGAGCAGGTGGATGAATGGAAGCAGCAAATTGAAAGAGATAACAAGCAAGAAGCCGAAGTTGCAGAATACGCTCGGCGATTAGATTATGTCAATAGTCAGTATGAAAAAATCATCGCCGCATATGAAGTGTGGGAAGGTGAGATGAGAGAAATTGATAGTAAGATAGATCTCATTGCCGAGCCATATAAATTAAATAAATCAACTATGAAAAATCAATTACTTGATGCCTTCTTATTGATTGAAGAGATGAAGGGCACGATTAGAAAAAAGAAGATAAAGAAAACGAAATTGGATGACTTAAGCCAATCTATTACTAATATAGAGGAGAAACTATCTCATTATTTCTCGTTAGTGGTTATCGAACCACGCTCATATGCTGATGGCGTGATTCAGTTAAAAGATATCATCGATAAAGAAAGAAACAAACTTGCAAACTTTGAAAAAAATAAGGAAATAAAAGAATCAATCCAATCAGATATTACGATTATAGACGAGAAAATAGCAAATAGAGAAAAGCATGTTCAATCGTTACTAGAAGAAGCTGATGTGTCTTCAATCATAGCTTTTAAAGAAAAAGGGATGGCTGCTAAAAGGAAGCAAGCCATTAAAGAAGAGCTACGGACCGAAAAATTAAAGTTAAATATGACAAACTTATCACAAGAGACATTAAATAAATATGTTGAATTAAGACCGACAGAAGAACATTTAAAAGAATACCAAATAAGCATTGATACGAGGAAAGAAAGAATTACCAAGCAACAAGAAATACTACATCATCTTTCTTATGAAATTAAGCAATTAGAAGAAGGTGGGATTTATGCTGAACTATTACACAAATACAAACAATTAAAAGCAGAATGGAATGAGTTGGCAAAGGAATGGGCCGTGTATGCAACAGCAAAGAGCTTACTATCTGAAACGGTGAACACCTTTAAAGAAGAAGAATTCCCTAAAATATTAAAGAAAGCTGAGAGGTATTTTTCTGATTTAACATTAGGTCAATATAAGAGGATTTTTTATGATAGCGACAAAGACCATTTATTATTAGAGCATAAGGAAGGGATGTTTTTTGAGCCAAGATCGTTAAGTCAATCAACAGCTGAGCAACTTTATATTAGTTTGCGGTTGAGCTTGGCAGAAATTGTGTTCCATCGGTATCAGCTCCCTTTTATAATTGATGATGGATTTGTGAACTTTGATCATAAAAGAGTGGAAGAAGTCATGCGAGTACTAAGAGGTAAAGAGCAGCAGATTATTTTCTTTACTTGTCATAAAGGCATGTTGCAAAGTTTTAACGGGGATGAAGTGATTGATTTAAGTGAACTACAAACAGCAACAAGCTTTTAAAAATGAAGGCTGTAAAATAGATATGGTATACTTTTACTTAAAGGTAAGACTTAGAGGAGGCAGGTGTAACGATGACTAAAGGAATCGTTTATTACGATACAGGAGAGCAGGTTGAATTGTTCTTACTAATAAAAAATGCTACAAAAGGTGTGGCAAGTAACGGTAAACCTTTTTTAACTTTGATTTTTCAAGATAAAAGTGGGGATATCGAAGCAAAACTTTGGGATGTTTCCGAACAGGATGAAAATAATTACGTGCCAGAAACAATTGTCAAAGTGGCGGGAGATATCTTAAATTATCGTGGACGACAACAGCTACGGATAAGACAGATTCGTCCGTCAAATGAAAACGATACGGTAAAGTTAGCGGACTTTTTAGAAACTGCTCCTATTGACGCTGAAGAAATGATGGGGAAAGTCACACAATACATTTTTGAAATGAAAAACCCAAATATTCAAAGAATCACTAGACATTTATTAAAGAAATATCAAGCTGAGTTTCTAGAATATCCTGCAGCGACTAAAAATCATCATGAATTTGTCTCAGGTTTAGCTTATCATGTTGTTTCAATGTTAGATCTCGCTAAAGCGATTGCAAACCTTTACCCTACATTGGATAAGGATTTATTATATGCAGGTATCATTCTGCATGATTTAGGTAAAGTTACAGAGCTATCTGGCCCTATATCCACAACCTATACAGTAAAAGGAAACTTACTCGGCCATATTTCCATCATGGTTAGTGAGATTGAGACAGCGGCTGAGGAGCTATCAATTCAAGGAGAAGAGGTCGTTATTTTACAGCATATTGTTCTGTCTCACCATGGTAAAGCAGAATGGGGTAGCCCGAAACCGCCTTTAATTAAAGAAGCGGAAATCATTCATTATATTGATAATTTAGATGCGAAAATGAATATGCTTGACCGATCATTATCTAGAGTCAAACCAGGTGAATACACTGAAAGAGTTTTTGCTTTAGATAATCGGGCATTTTATAAGCCGACTTTTCATGAATAAATGAGAAAAAGCAAGTATGTGGAATGTAAGAATGTCACATATCTTGCTTTTTTTTTGCGGTTTAACAGTCGGGTGTATGTGTTCGTCATGACTATGGAAATGAGAGTAAGGTGAGCAAAATGGTTATGAAAAATTTTTTGCATATTATGGGACGAGCAGACATATTTTCTAATAAGAGAGTAAGGAGGAGTCCAATGGTACCTATATGGCTTTATTTTGTGATTGCAGGTATTTTCATTAGTGCATTTATGGCGATTAAGACAGGTAGGGATGAAAGAAAGGCGGAAAATGCTCAAATTGAGCAGGAAGGTGAAGTTTATATGCAAAGGTTAGAATCCGCTAGGGATGACAAACGAGAACAATATGAAAGGCAAGAAGGATAATAAAGGTTGAACCATAGATACGAAAGAAAATATACACATAAATAGTCTAATGGTTTTGAGACCAAAGAAAAGACCTGGTTATGTCATATAACCAGGTCTTTTATGTTATTGTTCTTCTTTTGTTTCTGCATCATCGGCTTCTGCTTCAGGAGCTTTGAATAACTCTTTAAAATCATTATCTTTTACTTCCACACCTGAATTTTCTAATTCCCTCTGCATTGCTTCTTGAATAATCGTACTATCAACTTTCGCTACTTTCACTTGATATTCAATTTCTTCTTTCATATCTTCATATGATTCTTTTTCTTTTTTGTCAGTTACTTGAATGATATGGAAACCATGTTGTGATTCAACAGGATCACTAATTTCATCTACTTCTAATGCATAGGCAGCTTCTTCAAATTCTGCAACCATCTGGCCAGCTCCAAACCAACCTAAATCGCCACCATTGGCAGCAGATGCGGTATCAGTTGAATATTCTTCCGCCACTTTTGCAAAGTCTTCGCCATCATCTAATTTCTTTTTCACTTCTTCAGCTGTTTCTTTATCCGCTACAAGAATATGACGCGCTTGGATTTCTGGCTTATAATTCTCATAGTATTCCTTCATTTCTTCTTCGGTAGCTTCAACATCTTTAATTGCCGCTTTTTCTTGCATTAGACCTGTTCTTAACATTTCTTTTAGGTCCTCTTCACTTTCCATACCGTATTGTGCAAGTGCTAATTGGAAGTTAGAACCTAATTGTTCTTTCATTGTATCTACTTGTTCATTAAGTTCGTCCTCGGAAACCTCATAATTTTCTGAGAGGACTTTCTCATAAACGAGTTCTTGAAGAACTTGTTCACCATATTGTTCTTTCAAGGCTTGATAAAAGTCTTCTTGTGTAATATTTCCGTTTCCTGTTTCGACTACTACTTCAGAATCTCCTGAACTACAAGCGCTTAAAACTAATACACCTGTTGCAACAGAAAGGGATAAAATCCATTTTTTCATGTTGAACACTCCCACGTTTATTGTTGTATATACACAGTAAATACTATAACACAAATCATTTCCTTAACAAAAATATTTACTACAAAATTAGGTTTATTTAAGAAAATTTTGGGTATTAGACTAACCATTCTAGAGAGTCCAACATAGGATATAAAGAAATTGAAAATGATATTTCGTCCAAAGAAGTTTATAGAAAATATAAAAAGACGAGATACGCGCCTATTCGCACGACAGAGTGTTTGAATAGTATGTGGTAACAACCTAATAAGGGAGGTGTTATCATGGGTGGAGGATTTGGATACGGCGGAGGCTTCGCTTTAATTGTTGTTCTTTTCATTCTATTAGTCATCGTAGGTGCTGCTTGGTTATAAAAAATAGCGTTATAAGACAATAAAGAAAGAACTTATAACGGACGATAGAAGGGAGGAAAATCCATGTCACACGGCGGTGGAGGATTTGGATACGGTGGAGGTTTCGCTTTACTCGTTGTCCTTTTCATTTTATTAGTAATTATTGGAGCTTCTTGGGTTTGCTAATTAATTCATACCTCAAGCTTTTCCATACAGAGAAAAAGCGGCGAAAATCTCGCCGCTTTTTTTACATTTATTTTAAGTAAATGCAATTTCAACAAAGGAAGAAATAAGCAGTATCGTAATTAAAACATTAATTGTTCGATATACTTTCGGTTGTTTCTCCTCTGGAATTTCCTTTTGTAAACATAAGGAAAAAGTAAGTCTGTTAATATTATATAGAATAAATACAGCAAAAATAATAAAAATGGAGATCATCGATGATTCCCTCCCCTAGTCAATCGTAGTCTATTGTTTTACAATATCAAAAATAATCATAAAAAGATAGTATAAAAGGTTGGAAGAATGGATTTTATCTAGTTTCTTTGATTTGTATTAATATATTGAGTCCAACCTCATTCTCTTCAATATATGAAAATTTGGGTGTATTCATTACGATTTTTATATAGATTAAATCTCGGCATGATAATCCAATATGCAAAGATAAAAGAATGATGAAAAACGCTCCATATTGTTGAAATGATAACATTAACAATAAAAGTGTTCCATTAATACATAGTATCGGTGCGATTAAAGCACTTAGATACATCAATTTAGGTACTGGTTCATTGACTTTTAATTGTATCATGGGTACACATTTTGATCGTAATTCCAACGATTTCTTTATATTTTTATTTACCGGCATTAATGGAATATAATGAATCAATTTATGGACAGGATACAATCCAATCAGAAAGAGGGTGAAGATACTTAAACTTTCTGTATTAATCACTGTATCAGGAAACAAATAATTCATTGGTAAATATGTGATAATAAAGACTGTAAATGCCAGTATAGCAGACATGAAGTCCAACCATAATTGTCCATACTGCTTGTTAACATTTATCTCCTTTACACAGCTCATAAACAAAATAATCCCTCGCAGTTCAGCGCTCATGTTTTAAATTCAAACACTACTTTACTCTCCTCTTTAAGAAAAATCAATACCATTTTTTCGATAAAAAAATGATTGTTAAATTTCAACATAAAAGTGAAGGGATGTAAGGGTTTTCATTATTTTATTTTATATTTAATGAACATATTGTCTTTTATACCAAAATAAAAAAGCGGAGAAGTTTGTTTATAATTCCGCTTTTATCGTACAAAATTATACTAATTCTTTTGTATATTCTTTTTTCTTTAATAGTTTACCATCTTTTTCCTCAAATTCGTTATCAATATTTGAAAATGATTTTTCGAATATTTCCATAAAATCATCTCCGTAAATGTTGCGGATAATGGCCATCACTTCAATGATTTCCGGGAATTTTCCATATAATTCTTTTAAAGGCATCGCACCTGAAAAAACAGAATTTTTATCTGGATGATATGTTTCCATTAATTCTAGAAAAACGCTTTCACCTTTATCCGTTAATTTAATGTAAGTATTCCTTTTATCACTTTCTCTTTTTGAAAATTCAAGATATCCTCTTTCTTCAAGCTTTTTAGAAAAATTAAATGCGGTAGATACATGCATAACGCCAAACTTCGCTACATCAGAAATGGATGCGCCATTTAAATGATAAGCAATCCATAAAATATGGTGTTCATTGATATTTAAGTCATATGGTTTAATCCATTGTTGCCAATCTTTTTCAATAGATTTCCATAAAGCTTTACTCAATTGAGCAACCCTTTGGCTGAAAAGCATGGCTTCCTTGATTGAGAAATTCGTTTCTGACATTTCGCTTCACCTACTTTTTTATTATTGTATATTTATTATGCCAATAAAGCAAAAATTAATAAAGATATTAATTTGCATAATTTTTAGATTTTGTTTCTTGTTTTTAGGAGTAATACTTCTGTTAGCATTTGGCATAATCTTAAAGCAAACCATTTTTATAACATAATATATTAGATTTCTTTTTTAAAATAAGAAATCCTTCTTTTTTTCTAAAATAATTAGAGAAAAAAGAAGGATTGTAAAACAGAAGGCTATTTATTCTTTGTCCATTGGATTGGCATGTTTTAAGGTTTGTTCTAATTCAGCTATTGATTTTTCAATATTTGCGATTTCTTGTTGTAAGTTTTGTTGATGGGGAAGTATTTCACTTTTCCATTGTTTAATGGAAGATGATACGTCTTCGGTTAAGGTGGAAAGAGCTACTTTCCCTTCTTCACCTACATGGACGATCTGATTCTTGATATCAGTTAGTTGTTTACCTAATTCTTTTATTTGAATAGAAGCCGATTTTGATTGTACAGTAATATATTTTCGGGTATCTTTACCAGAAGCAGGTGCAGTAAAGAGTGTAGCTGCAGCAGCTGCTACCCCGCCAACGACAAAGCCTAAAAAAAGTGATTTCGCTTTCAATCTAAACTCTCCTCTCAATTTTAATGTCTACGTATATCATACATGAATCCAGTAAAAAGAACATCTATTACCCCTTATATTCCACGCTTAATAGCTATATTAAACATAAAAAAAACACCTGTAGTCTACTACAGGTGGGGAAGTTTATAAATGAATCGCGTGTTCATTTAATTTAGTACGTTTATTAATAGATTTTGTAATTGGGAACAATACTGCCATTAAACCGGCATTTAATAATACGGTTGGTAAGACGCTTGCTGCAAATAACCCGATAAAGGCACCTGGTAGACCTACAATGATGTAAGCGGATGTTAAAAATAAAAATCCAGATATCAGTGTGCCAATCGCTGTTAAGACAATAGCGACAATTGATTTAGCGCTGATATTTTTTAACAGTGACAAAAGACCATAAAATATGAAGGCAGTTATCAGCTTATCAATAATATTAGGAATTTGTCCTCCTGGAAATCCTGTAGTCAAGGCTGAAAGAATACCACTTACAAGTCCAATAAGAACAACGCTTTTGACGTCGGTAAATAATAAAATGCCTAAAAACATCATGACTAACATCATGTCAGGCTTTACACCCATAAAAATCGGCGGAGTTATGGCATGTAGGACAACACCCATTCCTGCCAAAAGGGCAAGGGCAACAATATTTTTACTTTTCATTTTCTCATCTCTCCTCAAGCTAATCTCATTTTGAACTGTATTCTCCTACAATGCACTCATTGCTTGCAGCGAGAACTTTAATTTATTATAACATCACAAATATCATATGAACATATCTATTTTATGGTTAATATTTTTCTTTGAAGTTCTTCATAAATGATACTAAAGCTTCTACATGTTCTAATGGAACAGCGTTATAAATAGATGCTCTACATCCTCCAACAGAGCGATGTCCATTTAACCCAACAAATCCTATTTGTTTCGCCTCTTCAAGGAATTTGGTAGAAAGTTCTTCGCTTTTTAAGTTAAAAGTGACATTCATATGAGATCGGCTCTTCTCATCAGCATGCCCAATGTAAAAGCCATTGCTATTATCAATCATATTGTATAAGAGGGAAGACTTCTCTTCATTTCTCTTGCTTATTGCATCTATCCCACCATTTTCTTCTACCCATTCTAAAACTAGAGAGAGAAGGTAAATCGCTAGTGTTGGAGGTGTGTTATATAAAGAGTTATTTTTTGCAAACGTTTCATAGTTTAACATAGTAGGTAGTGCTGGTTGACTTTGAATGAGTTCTTTACGAATAATAACTACTGTTACCCCAGAAGGTCCTAAATTCTTCTGTGCACCTGCATAAATAAGGTCGAATTGCTCTATTTGAAGTGGGCGGGACAAGATATCGCTTGACATATCTGCAATAAGTGGGACTTGTGTATTTGGATATTGGTGCCATTGTGTTCCAAAGATCGTATTATTACTCGTTAGATGAAGATAAGCTGCATCTTCTGACAAATTAATTTCCTCTAGCTCAGGAATGCGATGATAGCCCGTTTCCTTCGTCGAAGCAGCAACATGGGTGGAACCAACCTTTTTGGCTTCTTTTAATGCTTTATCTGACCATGAGCCAGTAAGGATATAGTTTGCCGTCTGATCTGGCTTTAACAAATTCATTGGGATCATAGAAAATTGTAAACTCGCTCCACCTTGTAGAAAAAGAACTTCATAATCATCTGGGATGGATAGGATATTTCTTAATGAGGCAATAGCTTTGTTATGTACTTTTTCATAATCTTTACTTCTATGGCTTAACTCCATTAAAGCCATACCTGTTCCATTAAAATCTAGCCAAGCTTCTTTTGCTTTTTCTAGGACCGCAAATGGCAAAGTTGCTGGACCTGCATTAAAGTTAAATGCTCGTTTCATGCTTTTCCCTCCATCATTCACAATGTTGTACTATATCGCTGTAGCGAAATAAAGATATCATTATGTTATCAAAAAAAACACATTTGTACAGAATTAATTAAAAAGATTTTGAATTTTTTTAGAAATATTTTAAGTAAGGTTTCTTTCAGGACGATGGTTAAAGGAAAGTGAGATGGAGAGGAGAAAATATATATTTATTGGCTTTGGGGTCTTGAGTGTAGATACAACTACATGGAAGGTTGATAGAAATATTGTAAATAGGTTTTATCAGACACAGATCTTGCTGTGCCTGATAAAAGCTTTATGATAAATGACTATGTATTTGCTGTGACATCTTTTGGAGATCTTCAGGCGTATATTCTGAAGTATGTGTTTTCCATACGACACCTAAACCATCACCTTGGCCATATCTAGGAATAAGGTGCATATGATAATGAAAGACGGTTTGGCCAGCAATTTCCCCATTATTATTAATCGTGTTTAATCCATCAGGCTGGAACTCTGCTTTAAGCGCACGGCTAATGGCTGGAACAGCTTCAAATACGTGACGGGCTGTTTCTTCATCTAATTCAAAGATATTTTCTTTATGAATCTTTGGAATAATCAACGTATGTCCTTTGGTTACTTGACTGATATCTAGAAATGCAACGACATGCTCATTTTCATACACTTTTGCTGAGGGGATTTCCCCAGCTACTATTTTACAAAAGATGCAGTCACTCATATTTTTTTCATCTCCCTTATACTTGAATTGACCATATTTTATCATAAATTAAGACCAATCATAAATAAAAGAAGCAGGATTCCATAAGAATCCTGCCGAAATTGAAGGGGAATGCTTCTTGGCTTCTACTCTTGGAAATACTCTTTAACAAACACCTCATTTGACAGTTTTGTTAAATGCATTGAATAACTACCATCACAAACTACTTGTAATTGGTATCTTTAATAAACACCTCATTTAGAAATGATGATTTAAACCACTTTCGGTAAAGCGATTTAAATGTTTAAAAAAAGCTCAATGCGTTTTCATTACATTTGTGCAATAAAAACATCTCCTTTAATAGTTGCATTTGAAGCTACAATCGGTTTGAAAGATTATTGTCTGCCGTAGACACCTCATTCAAGTTCATTCATTAAGATAATGAATGTTGATTTGTATTCCCCTTCATAAAATAGAATGCCCGTAATAAGAAGAGATATGCGTCACCCAAAAAAATAGTTGTTTTCTTTACAATATGGTTTTAATTTACTTACAATAAGAATAACTTTTTACAAGGAAGGTCGATCAAATGACTTTATTAAATATTAAAGAGGTAACAGGTGGTTATACGAGAAATCCCGTATTAAAGGGTATTTCCTTTGATGTCAAACCGAATGAAATTGTAGGATTAATTGGACTGAATGGCGCAGGTAAAAGTACAACAATCAAGCATGTTATTGGTCTTATGGAGCCAAATAAAGGTGAGATAACAATTAATGGGAAAACATTCTTAAGTGACAAAGATGCGTATCGTAGACAATATACCTTTATACCAGAAACGCCAATTTTGTATGATGAATTAACTTTAGATGAACATTTAGAAATGACAGCTATGGCTTATGGACTCGAACGTGAAACCTTAAAAGAAAGAAAAGCACAGTTACTTAAGGAATTTAGGATGGAAAAGCGCTTAAAATGGTTTCCTGCCCATTTCTCTAAAGGAATGAAACAAAAAGTAATGATTATGTGTGCTTTCCTTGTACAACCTTCCTTATATATTGTTGATGAACCTTTTGTAGGGCTCGATCCGCTCGGAATTCAATCACTATTGAATTTAATGGAGAAAATGAAAAATACCGGCGCAGGTATCCTGATGTCCACTCACATTTTAGCAACTGCAGAAAGATATTGTGATCGCTTTGTGATCATACATGAAGGTGAAATTAGAGCGAAAGGCACATTAGAAGAGCTAAGGGTACAATTTAATATGGCTGGTGCTACATTAGATGATTTATATATCCAGTTAACAAAGGAAGAAAATTATGAATGATATACAAAGTATCTGGAAGAATCGCTTAGCGAATAGAACAAAGGAACTAAGTCGCTATTTAAAATATATTTTCAATGGCCACATCGTTATTGTAATGGTATTTCTTATTGGTACAGTGGCCTATTATTATCAAGAGTGGCTAAAAACGCTCACTTCGGATTTTCCAGTGGCAGAAATTATGGCCATTCTACTTGGTCTTATCGTTACATATAGCCCGATTTATACCTTTTTAGAAGAAGCAGATCGTGTGTTTTTACTGCCATTAGAGAATAAACTAGGTAGGTATTTCAAGAAAGCAATTTTAACTAGCTTTTTATTATCCTCCTACTTAATTCTTATTGGCTTGGCCGTGTTAATGCCGTTGTATGCAAGTGTAAATCAAGGAGATTTCAGTTCGTTTTTTCCGTTTTTAATTATTTTGTTGTTAGTAAAAGGTGTGAATATGCTTATTCGTTGGCGAGTCCAATATGAGATGGATTATACAACCCATTTAATTGACTCATTTGTTAGATTCGTCATTAATGTTGCGTTGTTATTTTTCATATTTAGCTCAGCACATATTGGGTTCACGATCGCCACTATAGGTATTCTCTTATTACTTTATTTGTATTTTTATCAGAAAACAAAAGGAAAAGGATTAAAGTGGGAATTCTTAATTCAATCGGAAGAGAGAAAAATGGCCAAGTTTTATCGTGTGGCAAATATGTTTACAGATGTACCACATTTACGTGATCAAATTAAGCGGAGAAAATGGTTGGACTGGTTATTACAATCGGTTTCCTATCAGCAGGAAAACACCTTTCATTATTTATACTTAAGAACTTTTCTCCGAACGGGAGATTATCTAGGCATCTTTTTCCGTTTAACAGCCATCGGCGGTGTGTTGATTTATTTTATTAATAATGGAATCGCGCAAATTGTTATTGCCATGCTTTTTATCTATCTAACTGGGTTTCAACTCGTGCCATTGTGGAGACAACATCAAAATAAATTATGGATAGATCTATACCCAGTCGATGTTAAAATTCGAGAAAATTCATTTAAATGGTTAATTGCTCGTGTGCTGATCATTCAAGCCATCATTTATGCGTTACTCATTATGATAAAAGGGAATTTCTTTGTAGGTTTTGGTGTGCTCGTCTTAAGTGGGTCAGTAGCCGTTGGTTATGCATATCTTTATATGATGAAATCATTGCGTTCTCAACCGTAAGCTGATAGAAAGTAATAATTGATAATGGAGTGTGGTGATATTATGGGGAGTTATGAGGAGGCTGTCTCAAGAGAAGTAAAAGATTGGCTTTATCAAATGCGGAAAAAGTCAAGATTATGGAAAAGAACCTCCAAACAGGCCCAAGATAAATTCAATGGATTAATCCCAGAAAAAGCTCATCACTTGATAACAGATGCGATAAAGCATATGGTAAAAGCTACATTATGGGGGAGTGAATATACAACAAAGAGACCTTCTCAAATAGTGGTTACATTACAGGAACAAGATGAAAAGTTAACAGAGACGTTGATTAAATATAGAAATACGGCTTCCGTTGAAGGAGCAGGAACAGGTGCTGTAGGTTTTATAGGTGGGTTAGCCGATTTTCCACTGCTTCTTAGCATAAAAATGAAGTTCCTATTTGAAGCAGCAATGATATATGGCTTTGATACTTCAGAATATGAAGAAAGATTATTTTTACTTCATATTTTCCAATTAGCATTTTCAAGTGATGATAAACGCAGAGAAACAATGGATATCATTGAAGATTGGGAAAATAGGAAAGCAGAACTTGTAGATATGGATTGGCAGGTATTTCAACAAGAATACAGGGACCATATTGACTTAATTAAAATGCTACAAATGATTCCTGGGATTGGTGCGGTCGTTGGTGCATATGCTAATTTTCACTTATTAGAACAATTAGGGGCGGTCGCTAAAAATGCTTATCGGTTAAGAAGAATCCAACAAAATAACTGAACTAAGTGCCACAGATGTTACTTCTGTGGTTTTTTGTTATTAAAACATATTTCCCGGGGAATTCCGACAAAAAAATTGGCCATGTCGAATGGTGATACACACAACTTTTTCTCCCAAACATATTTTAAAGTAATCCATTAGGGCAGATGCCTAATAAATGGATGAGGGGGGAGAATGACGAACATGGGCGTCGAATTAACAGCAATACATTGGATTTATGTTGTGTTTATTTTGTTAATTATTGGATTTATGGTCGCTAGAAGAGATACAACCTTTATTTGTATAGTCGGGATATTCTTAATCGCGATCACAGCAACGAATTCGATTAATTCTTCGATCAGTGGAATTTTTAACAGTTTTATTTTTGCTATTACGGAATTATTACCTACAATATTAGTCATCTCAATTATTGTAGGTATGAGCAAAACATTAACATCAACTGGCATTAATGATGTCATGATTTCACCATTTACTAAACTGATTAAAACACCAACATTAGCTTATTGGGTAATAGGTATTTTAATGATGGGAATTTCATGGTTCTTTTGGCCGTCTCCAGCAGTTGCTTTAATTGGTGCAGTGTTATTACCAGTGGCTTTAAGAGCAGGTCTGCCTGCATTAGCAGTAGCGATGTCAATGAACTTATTTGGTCATGGTATAGCATTATCAGGAGACTTTGTTATTCAGGCTGCTCCTAAACTGACTGCAGACGCAGCAGGGTTACCAGTTGGTGATGTCATCTCAGCAAGTATTCCACTCGTCATTGTTATGGGGGTTGTGACCACCTTAACAGCGTTTTTCTTTATTAAGAGGGATATGAATTCAGGCAAACTTAATATGTCAACAGCTATGACGGAAAGTACAGATTTACCAACTGATTTACCGCAAGCAAACCTACTTACACCTATACAAAAAAAGATTTTTGCTATTCTTATTCCCATTTTATTTGTGATTGATGTGGTTGTTATGTTTTTATTCGACCTTCAAGGAGGAGATGCGACCGCTTTAATTGGGGGTACAGCCATTCTCATTTTACTCACGATTACATTATTTTCTCATAGACAAAAAGGCCTCGAAAAAATAACCACTTATTTAGTCGAAGGATTTCAATTCGGGTTTAAAGTATTTGGACCAGTGATTCCAATTGCTGCATTCTTTTATTTGGGAGATGCTGGGTTTCAGGCAATCATCGGAGAGCAGCTTCCTCAACATTCACATGGAATCGTCAACGATTTAGGCGTTGCACTTGCATCTGTTGTACCATTAACTGCACAAGTTGGTGCGATTACATTAACGGTAGTAGGAGCAATAACTGGTTTGGATGGATCAGGTTTTTCAGGAATATCTTTGGCTGGATCTATTGGTAGTTTGTTTGGTACAGCGATTGGTGGTGGTGCAGCAACATTAACTGCTTTAGGTCAAATTGCAGGAATTTGGGTAGGTGGCGGGGCGTTAATTCCATGGGCAATGATTCCCGTTGCCGCTATATGTAAAGTGGATGTATTTGAGTTAGCGAGGCGTAATTTTCTTCCTGTCGTCATTGGCTTGATTGTGACAACAATTGTAGCGATGTTTTTAATATAGTGATATAAAATTGATAGGGCTGAGGCGAAGTGAAGTAGCCTCAGCCTTTTTATAAACATTTCGTCGCGAGCGTTTTTGTCTATTACTGTAATTGACTGATGTTTTTTTTAAGTGGGAAAGCTTTTATTTATCTGCCGTTTGTATATAATAAAAACTGGTATATGCAGGATCTGATAGTAATTCTTTCTTACTACTTTGTTCTTCCTGTATTTTTTTTGCTATAGGATTTGTACTTTCCCAGTTCTTATATGAAGATTCGGAGTCCCAGGCTGTAATAATTACATAAGTATGACCTTTCATCGGAGTTAAAACCCTAGCTGCTTGGAACCCATTTGTATTTGTAAAGTTTGAAGAGAATTGCTGAAATTTGAATTCGAAAATGGGTTTTCCTTCATCAGTTAAGGGGATATATTGAATAGCAATAAATTTACTTCTATGAAGGTCTCCAGTTGAATCATGGATGTGATAAGATTTTGGTTGTTGAAACTTACTTTTTTTGCTTTCTGTTTCATGTACTAATAGGGTATTCTGACTATTTTGCATGAGAACGATATTCTCATTACTGAATTTTTCCATCAGTGGAAGTAGAAAATTTTTAGTGCCGCTTGTCATATAAAGATTCATTACTTTCACCTCGATTTTGATGATAAAAACGTCAAATTTTCGACATTTGAAGCGGGTACTGTACAATAAACACCGAAAAAAGTTATAGTTAATGTGAACATTTACTAAATAAGAATAATTCTAAGCTTATTTGTATGGAAAATACATAAGGCAAATGAAAGGTGGACTTAATTTAATGACTATAAATGATACATTCCTTAAAGCGGCTCGAGGAGAAAAGACTGATTATGTGCCTGTGTGGTATATGAGACAAGCAGGCAGATCACAGCCGGAATATCGCGCAATTAAGGAAAAATACTCTTTGTTCGAGATTACACATCAACCTGAATTATGCGCATATGTAACAAGACTTCCTGTAGAACAGTATAACAATGATGCCGCTATTTTGTACAAGGATATCATGTCACCGCTTCCAAGTCTCGGTGTGAAAGTTGACATAAAACCTGGTGTGGGTCCAGTCATTGATGAACCAATTCGTTCGATGCAAGACGTTGAGAAGCTCGGCGAGATACATCCTGAAGAAGATGTTCCATATATTCTAGATACGATTAAGTTATTAACAAAAGAGCAATTAACTGTGCCGTTAATTGGTTTTACCGGTGCACCATTCACATTAGCGAGTTATATGATTGAAGGTGGACCTTCTAAAAATTATTATAAGACAAAAGCGTTTATGTATTCAGAACCAAAAGCATGGTTTGCACTAATGGATAAATTAGGTGAAATGGCAATTACATACGTAAAAGCACAAATTAAAGCAGGTGCTAGTGCCATTCAAGTTTTTGATTCGTGGGTTGGTGCATTAAATGTAGAAGATTATCGTATTTATATTAAACCTGTCATGGAAAAAATCTTCTCTGGCTTGAAAGATGAAGGGGTACCACTTATTATGTTCGGTGTTGGCGCGAGTCATTTAGCGAATGAATGGAATGACCTTCCAATTGATGTTGTAGGCCTTGATTGGAGGTTGCCAATTAGTGAAGCAAGGTCAAGAGGTATTTCAAAGACAGTGATGGGGAATTTAGAGCCAGCCTTGCTACTTGCTCCGTGGGAAGTAATTGAGAAAAAGGTCCGTACTATTCTTGATGAAGGAATGAGTCAACCCGGATATATTTTCAACTTAGGACATGGCGTCTTCCCAGAAGTCAATCCTGAGACATTAAAAAAACTCACATCGTTTATCCACAGTTATTCTAAGGAACAATTTGGGAAATAATAAAAGAAAAAGTAATCATTTTTAAAGAGGTGTAAGAATGAATAAAGAAAAAATTGGTTTGTTAGTAATGGCTTATGGAACACCTTATAAAGAAGAAGATATTGAACGTTACTACACACATATTAGACATGGTAGAACTCCATCGGAAGAGATGTTAGAAGATCTAAAGAGTCGCTATAAAGCGATTGGAGGAATATCGCCATTAGCAAAAATAACTGAGAATCAAGCGCTATCACTTCAAGAGCATTTAAATCAAATTCAAGATCAATTTGAGTTTAAAGCTTATATCGGATTAAAGCATATAGAACCATTCGTTGAAGATGCAGTTCAACAAATGCATGATGATGGGATTACTAAAGCTGTCAGTCTTGTTCTTGCACCACATTATTCTACTTTTAGCATTAAATCTTATAATGGACGAGCAGAAGATAAAGCTCAGACGCTTGGCGGTCCAACTATTTACTCAGTCGATAGTTGGTATAAGGAACCGAAATTTATTCAATTTTGGGCAGATGGTGTGAAGAAGCAAATTGCTAAAATGTCAAGTGAAGAAAGAGATCAATATATTTTAATTGTCTCTGCACATAGCTTACCAGAAAAGATTAAAGAATATGGTGATCCATATCCTGAACAACTACAAGAAACAGCTGAGTTAATTGCTAAAGAAGCTGGCGTTCGTGAATTTGCTGTCGGTTGGCAAAGCGAAGGAAATACACCTGACCCATGGCTAGGACCTGATGTGCAGGATTTAACAAGAGATTTACATGCAAAAAAAGGCTATAAAGCATTTATTTATGCACCAGTCGGTTTTGTCGCTGATCATTTAGAAGTCTTATATGATAATGACTATGAATGTAAGGTGGTTACAGATGAAATAGGAGCTGCCTACTATCGTCCAGAAATGCCAAATAGTCATCCAGCGTTTATTGATTCTTTAGCAACAGTTGTCTTAGACAGAATGAAAAATAAGTAATGAGTTGATTGCAACCGCTTTTTTTATTTTCATAAAGGAGCGGTTACTTTTTTTAGGATTTTTTGACAATGTGAACAGTTTGGTCATAGAGAGGGGAGAAGTAGATGGCCGTTGACCGTAAACAATTAATTATTCAAGCTGCCACAAAATCATTTTCTCTTTTTGGCTATAAAGCTACAACAATGGAACAGGTAGCCAAAATCGCTAATGTAGGAAAAGGGACAATATACACTTTCTTTAAAAATAAAGAAGAATTATTCGATGAAATTATTACGGCACTTATTAGAGAAATGAAAATAGAGGCAGAGCAGGTTTTGTCATCGGATTTATCATTACAAGAAAATTTACATTTAGCTCTATATCGTATTTTGGAATATAGACTAGAGCATCAATTAACAATTAAGCTGTTCCAAGAGGGAAAAGAAATGGGGACCACTGCAGTTATAGAGATGACGAACAAAATAGAAAGAGAAATCATTTCTTATATAGGAGAAAAGGTAAAAACATTAGGTATTGATAAAGGAGAAATAGAACCGTGCGACCCTGAATTGACTGCCTTTATTATGTTAAAGTTATACATATCACTCATTTTTGATTGGGAAAGACAGCATGCTCCACTTTCGAAAAGTGAAATCGCTGAGCTTATGGAAAGGTATGTGTTTAAAGGGCTTATAAAATCATGAATGTAGAATGGAATCATCATCAAATCAGCTCGCACATCAAGTGTGGGCTGGTTTTTTGTTTCTAATAAAGTGATTTTAGATAACAGTTATTTGCATCGTGTTAATTTAAAAGGTAAATCTAAGCAGCGGTAAAATATTGTGAGAATTAGCTTACTCTAGCAAAACCAATCTTCACTCAGCGGGTAAAAGGGTCCTGCCTTAAATATGTCATTCTGTTTGAATAACACAAATGATGCCGAGCAAATAGAGTTTGCAAGTCACTCAAAATCGGAAATTGGAAATGAGAGCTGAGCAAAGGTGATTTGCCTCTCACTCAGATCAAAAACAGGAAAAGAAATGGCAAGCTGAGATTTTTCTTAACAGTATTTATTCTTTTCACACATGGATTCAAAAGTCATTCATTCTAGATGGATCGTTGAATTCGGAGCATGCTCGTTACTACTATTCATTATCTGCAATTATTGTCTTCTTTTCTAAGTTACTATTATAGATTTGAGATGTTCTATTTTCCATAAAAATGATTTACTCAAGTGGTGTCGACAGGATGCCACAAGATGTTGAATTGGGAGTAAAACAAAAAGAAGACTTGCTAAGGGGAGCACGCCTTCTTCTTCCAATGTTATATATTTAAGGGATGGGAAACTAGCATTCTACAAATCTGAGACACCTAAACAATGGTCACACTTATTACCGTAACATTCATGTTGCTCTTCGATGGACTTCCCGCATTCAGTACATTGCTTTTGTGGAAGATTCCTAAAGAAATCTAAAATGTTTTGAACCATGGTTGAAGCCTCCTAATCGTTAATTGAATTGTTTTGATATTTACATTGTATTATAACAGTTTAATATAGTCAACAACTGTTTCAATACAAATTAGAAAAAATGAAAAAATGGGCATAATTTAGTATAGTTAGAGATGAATCAAAAGGAGGGAAATGCAATGAAATTAACGGTTATAGGTGCATGTGGAGGTTATCCAAAAGTGGGAGAAGCAACTGCTGGGTATTTATTAGAGCATGATGATTTTACATTATTAATTGACTGTGGAAGTGCTGTTTTATCCAAAATGCAAGAGATTAAACAACCAGAGGAGTTAGACGCAGTCATACTTTCCCACTACCACCCAGATCATCATGCTGATATAGGTGTACTTCAACACGCTCGATTAATTCAAGGATACTTAGGAAAAAAAACAAGTATTTTACCGATTTATGGGCATGATGAAAATGAATATGAATTCCAAAAATTAAATTATAAAAATATCTCAGAAGGTGTACCTATTAAAGAAAGCCTACCATTAACAGTTGGCCCCTTTACAATTACTTTTCAACGGACCAACCACCCTGTATTATGCTATGCGATGCGCATAAAAGTAGATAATAAAGTAATTGTATATACAGGTGATACTTCATATAAAGAAGAGTTAGAAGGATTCGCTCATAAAGCAGATATACTTCTATGTGAGTGTAATTTTTATGGACATCAAGAAGGTAAAAATGCGGGACATATGAATAGCTATGATGCTGGTCGGTTAGCACAAATAGCCAAAGTGAAGCATCTTCTATTAACCCATTTGCCCCATTATGGTAATATAGAATCGTTAAAGGATGAAGCTTTAACAGAGTACAACGGACCGATTAGTCTAGCCGCTTTTGGCATGACTTTTGAAATTTAAAGGAGTGGGTACCATGAAATTTATAGATAATCAAGGAATTACAGATCCTCGCATTAATTTAGCTATTGAAGAATATGCGTTGAAGAATTTAGATATTAATGAATCATATCTATTGTTCTACATAAATAAACCATCAATCATCATTGGTAAAAACCAAAATACGATTGAAGAAATCAATACAGAATACGTTGAAAAAAATGGATTGCATGTAGTGCGCCGTTTATCTGGTGGCGGTGCTGTATACCATGATCTTGGTAATTTAAACTTTAGTTTCATCACAAAGGATGATGGCGAAAGCTTTCATAATTTCTTGAAATTCACTGAACCAGTGATTACTGCTCTAAACAAGTTAGGTGTAAATGCAGAATTAAGCGGTAGAAATGATTTGACAGTAGAAGGGAGAAAAATTTCTGGAAATGCGCAGTTCTCCACAAAAGGGAGAATGTTTAGTCATGGAACATTAATGCTCGATTCAGAAATCGAAAATGTTGTCTCTGCACTTAAAGTGAAAAAGGATAAGATTGAATCAAAAGGAATCAAATCTATTCGCAGCCGAGTAGCAAACATCTCAGAATTTTTAACGGAAAAAATTTCTATTGAAGAATTTAGACAATTAATTTTACAGCATATCTTTGAAGGTAGTGAAGTAAGTGAATATCGCCTAACAGAAAAAGACTGGGAAGAAATTCACAAAATCTCAGAACAAAGATATCAAAATTGGGAGTGGAACTATGGCAAGTCACCAAAATTTGATTATGAGCATTCTAAAAGATTCCCAGTAGGTTCTATTGACATTAGACTGAATGTAACAAAAGGACAAATTACTGAATGTAAAATTTACGGTGATTTCTTTGGTGTCGGAGATGTAACCGATATTGAAGAAAAATTAGAAGGCATCCGCTATGAAAAAAGTGAAATTGAAAAGGCGCTAGCTGGTATAAATATAAAACATTATTTCGGTAATATCACAATAGAAGACTTTGTGAATTTAGTATATTAAAGCTGTATCAGTCTGTGAATACTAAGGCATGAAAGTATTTTCACCGTTAAGGATGAAGAACTTTTATGCTTTTTTATTTTATTAATAAAGAAAAAAATAGTGTAGATCTTAGTAGACTACTTGAATCCTGAAATTTCTTTTAATATAATAAATTTAGAAAATTTATATTATAAAAATGAATGACTATTCATTCAGGAAAGAGGGAGAAACTTGAATTTAACAAGTCAGCTTCACAAGATTGCCTTAGAAAATGGGGAAAAAAATGCGTATTATTTTATGGATCAAGCAAGTACATACGCTGAGCTCGATGAACAAGTAACAAGGTTTGCATCAGGACTTTCGTCATTAGGTATAAAGGAAGGCGATCATATTGCCTTGCTACTTGGTAATTCGCCGCATTTTGTTATTAGTTTATATGGTGCGTTAAAGCTAGGGGCAAAGGTAATACCGATAAACCCTATCTATACGCCTGAAGAAATTGGCTATATTTTAAAAGATGGCGATGTAAAAGCGGTGATTATGCTTGAGCAATTATTACCATTAGCAGAAAAAATGCATCATTTATTAACAGATATTAAGCATTATATTGTCTGCGAAACCGGTCAAACAAGTGGACTTCCAGCTCTGAGAGATAAGTCGGTATTTCCTAAATTGAAATCGTTTTCAGAGCTTGTTTCCAATGGGGATGTAACATTTGCTGATGCAGATGTGACACCCGATGATGTCGCGATTATACTCTATACATCAGGAACAACAGGCAAACCTAAAGGAGCCATGTTAACTCATCGTAACCTGTATAGTAATGCGAGTGATGTCGCGGACTATTTGCAAATTAATGAACGTGACACGGTGATTACAACCTTACCTATGTTTCACGTGTTTTGCTTAACGGTTGCTTTGAATGCACCCCTAATAAGTGGAGCAACGATCTTAATAGACCCTAAATTTAGTCCGAAAGAAATTTTCCGTTTAGCGGAAAAATACAAGCCAACTGTTTTTGCCGGCGTTCCTACAATGTATAATTTTCTTTATCAATATCCTGAAGGCAACCCTGATGTCTTCCAATCTATGAGATTATGTATTTCTGGAGGTGCTTCACTTCCTGTTGCATTGTTAGAAAATTTCGAGAAGAAATTCAATGTGGTTATTTCTGAAGGTTATGGCTTATCAGAAGCTTCTCCGGTCACATGCTTTAACCCACTAGATCGTCCACGGAAACCGGGGTCGATTGGCACATCTATTATTCATGTTGAAAATAAAGTAGTTAATGAATTAGGAGAAGAGGTCGCTGTAGGTGAAGTAGGGGAGCTTGTTGTGAAAGGCCCTAACGTTATGAAAGGATATTACAAAATGCCTGAAGAAACAGCTGCCTGTTTAAAGGAAGGTTGGTTATATACAGGTGACCTAGCTAAGAAGGACGAAGAAGGATACTTCTACATTGTTGACCGTAAGAAAGATATGATAATTGTTGGCGGCTATAATGTGTATCCAAGGGAAGTAGAAGAGGTTTTTTATGACCATCCTGACATTGTTGAAGCGGCTGTTTTAGGTGTACCTGATCAGGATACAGGAGAAAAAGTTTTAGCCTATATTGTACCTAAAACTGAAAATTTAACGGAGGCACATTTATTGGCGTATTGTAAAGAAAAGTTAGCTAAATACAAAATCCCTTCCTCTATAGAATTTTTAGAAGAATTGCCGAAGAATACAACAGGAAAGATACTGCGTCGTGCTCTAAAGAAAAAGGTCTTAGAAAATCAAGAAGCATAAGTTAAAAAAACATGTTGACAAAAGATTCTAAATATTTTAGAGTTACTATATCAATTAAATAACCACTATCTAGAGAGGTGGAGGGACTGGCCCTACGAAGCCTCGGCAACAGACTTAGCATCGCAAGTACTGTGCCAATTCCAGCAAGCTAGTATTTTAGCTTGAAAGATAGGAAGAGAATGAAATATTTATGAGCGTACGTTACCTCTTCCTTTTAGGAAGAGGTTTTTTTATGGCTGATTGGACCACCAAAAGCGATAAACATTCTTAGCACAATTGATAAATACATTATTATGCTTCTTTTGTAGAAGCGTTAGAGGAGGTAATGGCAGTATGAGTTATAAAAAACAAATGATATTGAATGCATTTGAAATGACAAGTGCAATGCACAATTCTCATGGGCTATGGAAGCATAAAGATTCCAAACGACATCGTGCCTATAAAGATATTAATTATTGGATGGAATTAGCCAAAACACTCGAGAAGGGAAAATTCGATGCTGTCTTTTTTGCGGATGTATTAGGTGTTTATGATACGTATAAAGAAAGCAAAGAACCTTCAATTAATGATGGATTACAGTTTCCTGTTAATGATGGAGCGTTTGTCATCCCTGCTATGGCAGCAGTGACAGAGCATCTGTCATTTGCATTAACGGTGAGTACAACATATGAGCCACCTTTTGGGCAGGCAAGACGATTTTCCACATTAGATCATTTGACAAAAGGAAGAGTGGCATGGAACATCGTTACTTCCTATCTTCCTAATGCAGCAAGAAATTTTGGTTTCAAAGATATGATCAAACACGATAAGCGTTATGAAATTGCCGATGAATATATGGATGTCGTTTATAAACTGTGGGAATCAAGCTGGGAAGATGGAGCGGTGATAGAAGATACAGAACAAGGGGTATTAATCGACCGTAAGAAAATCCATGAAATTCACCATAAGGGAGAATATTTTGAAGTCGAAGGACCGCATTTAACAGAACCTTCACAACAAAGAACACCTGTTTTATATCAAGCAGGGACTTCTCCTAAAGGTCGTGCTTTTGCAGCAAAACATGCAGAATGTGTATTTGTAGGTGGGCCAACTCCTGAAAGAGTAAGACATTATACAGAGGATATTCGAAAACAAGCGGCTGAATATGGCAGAAACCCGGAAGATATTAAAATATTCACTTTCCTAACAGTCATTGTAGGTAAGACAACTGAAGAAGCGGAAGAGAAATTTGCTGAATACAACCAATTATGGAGTGCAGATGCAGCGAAAGCACAGTTTGGGGGCGCAAGCGGTTATAATGTTGCGGAATTTACAAAGGATGAGTTAGATAACCCATTTGAATTTAAAGCTACAGAGCATGGGCATTATAAAGCTGCTTCATTAACGAAAGATGCGAAGAAAAAACTATCGATTAAAGAAGCGATTTCAAAATTAGAAGGATTAGATAGAGACAACATAATTGTCGGCAATCCATCAGAAGTAGCAGACCAAATTCAATATCAGTTTGAAGCCTCTGGGGTCGATGGTTTTAATTTAAATCATTTAGTAACGCCAGCAGATTTGGAAGATTTTATTGAGCTTGTTATTCCGATTCTACAAGAACGTGGTTTATATAAAAAGGAATACAAACAGGGTACGTTAAGAGAAAAGCTTTTTACTCACGGCTCGCCTCTTTTACCGAGTGGTCATCCAGGAAGTAAATTTCGTAAAGGCGAAAAAATAAACAATTAAAATAAGAGGTGAAGGGTATGAGAAAAGTTTGGTTACTATTTTTTGTACTGATTTGTTGCACTGTTTTAAGTGCATGTGGGGCATCAGGTTCATCCGGCGAAGAAAAGAAAGAGATGGTATTAGGGGCGACAGTTCCTTATAGTGATATGCTTAAGCAAGGTGTAGCACCACTACTTGAGGAAAAAGGGTACAAAGTAGAAGTAAAGGAATTTAATGATTATGTTCAACCGAATATTGCTTTAGATAGTGGAGATTTGGATGGTAATTTATTTCAACATAAAGTGTACTTAGAGAATTTTAACACTGAAAAAGGGATGGATCTAGTAGATATTATTTCTGTTCCTACAGCTCCAATTGGTATTTATTCAGAAAAATTCAACTCCCTTGAAGAAGTGAAAGATGGCAGCACGATGGCCATTGCTAATGATCCTACAAATTTAGCGAGAGGATTAACAGTTGCGCGTGATGCTGGTTTAATAGAATTGAAAGATGATATAAACCCAGTCAATGCAACAGTTAATGATGTATTATCTAACCCGAAAAATTTGAAATTCCATGAAGTAGATGCAGCCCAACTGCCAAGGTCTCTTGAATCAGTTGATCTTGCTGCTGTTAATGGTAACTTTGCGGTTGCTGCAGGATTAGATTTAACAACAGCCATTTATCGTGATCAAATTCCTGAGGAAATCCAAAATAGAATTGTTGTACGTAAAGAAGATAAAGACGCCCAAATGGCAAAGGATATTATTGAAGCCATAGAGTCGGAGGAATTTGCAAAAGTAATTGAAGAAAACTTTAAAGGTTTTCATAAGCCAGAATGGATGGGCGAATGAGTAAATCATCTTAATTTTTAAAAAAATAATTGACAAATATTGATAAATATTATAGAGTAAATCATATAAAATTTAATATGATTTTTCTTATCCAGAGAGGTGGAGGGACTGGCCCTTTGAAGCCTCGGCAACAGGCAATTTATTGCACTGTGCCAATTCCAGCAAGCTGTAGCTTGAAAGATAAGGAGAGATAAAGAACGGAACTTTAACCTCTTCTTGTCGGAAGAGGTTTTTTATTTTGCATGATTTAATCACCAAGGGATGATCTCCTCTATACAAATGCTGTTTTTAAACTGATTAAACCTATTTGTTAAGTTGGAATTATAGTTGCTGATTGGACCTCCAAAGGCAGTAGTGCAGCTAGATTTACATCAATGGGAAAAATCGGCAATGGTAGTCAACCATTGTCCACCAAAATGTTGCGATATAAAGGAGGACGAAAAAATGAAAAGAGTAGAATCAACAGTTATACCAGGTGCGGATTCTTTTTATTATGAAGGTGGAGACATTGGTATTCTCCTCATTCATGGCTTTGTTGGAACACCACAGAGCATTGAGGACTTGGGTGCGGAACTTGCAAATAGGGGTTTTACTGTTCATGCCCCAAGGCTAACAGGACATGGAACAAAAAGCAGAGATCTAGAGTTATATGGTTATGATGATTGGTTCAATGATGTCGTTACAGCTTATAAACAATTAAAGGAGACATGCAAACAAGTCTATTGTTTAGGTCAATCTATGGGCGGTGCATTAGCGCTGTTGTTAGCTAAGAAATATGGAGAGCTGGACGGATTGATCCTAATTAATACTGCACTGACATTACCAGATTACGAGTATTTAAGATATTACGATGAGAAACACTATATTGACGAAGGTAGCCCAGATATCAAAAATCCGACTATACATGAAATTACTTACGATCATATTCCAGTAAAAGCAGTTCACTCTTTACAAAAGGTAATGAGTGACGCAGGAAAAAGTTTAACTCAAATTCATTGCCCAATATTATGCTTTAAGTCTATCCATGATCATGTTGTACCTCCAGAGAATACAGATCGTATTTTTATAGAAATTCAAACAGATCATAAATGGCTTCGGGTCCTCTACAACTCATACCATGTAGCATCCATGGATTATGATCAGTCCAAAATTATTCAGGATACAACAGAATTTCTAAATACGATAAATGAAGAAAAAAGGAACACCGAGTGGGGGGGAAAAGAGGTTGGCTAAGTTTTTACAAAAAGCGATAGCAAAGAGAAAACAAACCTTAATCAACCTTATGCTTACTAAAGATGAAATAAAGTTCAAGCGACATGAATTAGAACAGTTAACACTTACAGAAATAGAGGAGCTTGTAAAAAGACTAAAATAAGTCCCATAAAGGAGAATTTTATGGAAAAACACATTGATCAAGATAAAATTCATACCATTCTCACAACATTAAAGGAACTCGAATATGGTTGTGTCACCATTACTGTACACGAAGGAGATATTACCCAAATTGACATTACCGAGAAGAAACGATTTGCTTTGAAAAAGAAACAACAAAATAAAAAATGATGGAATGAAACAATTGAAAAGGAGTGAGTTACATGCAGTCAACAATTAGTCATCGAGCACCCAATGTAGCTAAAAACCTATCAGGCTGCATGTATTTGAATCTACCTGACTTTCACTTCATTAGATGGTGTTGTCAATCTTTTAATATTAATAAAGGAATCTTCCATACGGTTGAACAATCACTTTATGAAAAAGGGTTGCATTCAATAATTGTTAGAAGACTGTTCGTCATCGCGTTTTTAGATTTTGCCTCGAATCAAATTGAAAATCGAAACAATAAAACGAGAATTATATTTGGAAAAGGTGGTTTAAGTAAAGCACTTGATGATTTTTTTATAAAATATGATCACTAAAGGAGAATTAAAAATGACGGCGAAAAGAATGTACCTCAATGCTTTTGATATGAACTGCGCTGGGCATCAATCACCAGGATTATGGACACATAAGGATGATCAATCTTCTACTTATAAAGACATATCATATTGGACACATTTGGCTCAAGTACTTGAAAAGGGACGTTTTGATGCCATTTTCCTGGCAGATGTGCTTGGTACATATGATGTTTATCAAAATTCAAGAGAAGCGGCGGTTAAACAAGGGGTACAAGTGCCAGTTAATGATCCTGCTTTCGTTGTCCCTATAATGGCGCAAGTAACAAATCATTTAGGGTTTGGTCTAACGGTTTCAACTAGTTTTGAACATCCATATGTATTTGCAAGGAGGATATCCACGCTCGATCATTTAACAAAAGGAAGAATAGGTTGGAATATTGTCACTTCTTATTTAAATAGTGCTGCACTAAATATAGGACTAGATCAACAAATCAGTCATGATGAACGTTATGAGATAGCTGATGAATATTTAGATGTTACATATAAACTGTGGGAACAAAGCTGGGAAGACGACGCAGTGGTTTTAGACAAGGAAAAAGGGCTCTATACAGATCCAAGTAAAGTTCACGATATTAACCATGAAGGGAAGTATTTCAGGGTGCCAGGGGCACATCTATGTGAACCTTCTCCACAAAGGACACCGGTTATTTTTCAAGCGGGTGCATCTACAAGGGGGAGAAAGTTTGCTGCTAAACACGCAGAGTTGGTCTTTATAAGTGTGCCGACAAAAGAAGCCGGTAAAGTAATAGTCGATAAAATTAGGGAAGCAGTAAGAGCGGAAGGGAGAGACCCTAGTGAAGTAAAAATCCTTTCTCTCGTCACGCCTATTATCGGTGAAACAGAGGAAGATGCTAGAGCGAAGTATGAAGACTATCAAAACCATGCAAGTTATGAAGGATCATTAGCGTTATTTGGGGGGTGGAGTGGTATCGACTTCTCAGAGTATAAAGCAAATCAACCAATCGAGTACGTTAAAAATGATGCCATTCAGTCAATCGTTGAAACATTTACGAATATTGATTCTACAAAGAGTTGGACGGTCGATGACATTGCCAAATTTGTTGGTGTCGGCGGGATGGGTCAAGTGGCTGTTGGTACAGCACACTCTGTTGCTGATCAATTAGAAGGATGGAAAGAAGAGACAGGAGTTGACGGGTTTAACGTTGCATATGCTGTCACTCCAGGTACATTCGAAGAGTTCGTTGAGCATGTCATTCCAATCCTACAAGATAGGGGGCTCGTAAGAAGAGAGTATGAAGAAGGTACCCTAAGAAAGAATTTATTTGGGTATGACCATTTGCCAGAGCATCATTATGGTAAAAAATTTAGTAAGTTGACAGTTACAAAATAGGAGGCGTCTGAAGATGACAAATGTTGTAATCATATCGGGAAGCACATCAAACAATTCCCGTTTAAACGGATTAGAGCAAGAAGCGATTGCCTTTTTAAACAAAAAGGACGTGTCATATGAGCAAATTACAGTAAGGGAGTTACCTGCTGAAGATTTAATTCATGCCAAATTTGATAGCCCGGCAATTATCGCAGCGAATGAAAAAGTAGAAAAATCAGATGCGGTAATCATATTAACACCTGTATTTAAAGCGTCTTATACAGGTGTACTAAAAGCTTATTTGGATTTATTACCTCAAAAAGGTTTCGTTGATAAATCTGTATTACCGCTTGTGATAGGGGGCTCATTTGGACATTTACTTATGATTGATTATGCATTGAAACCAGTTATATCCAGTTTAGGAGCAGAAACAGTCCTTCAGGGTGTATATGTTTTAGATAAAGAGATTGAAAGAACAGAAGATCATCGTTTTTTTGTCGAAAATCATGTAAAGGAAAGATTAGATAAAGAATTAAATCGTCTGCATTCTTTATTGTCTATGAAGGAATTACAACTAAAATAAGTGTAAATATATTTTTTGCCGAACAACTCCTGTTTGTTCGGCTCCTTTAATTGTTTGAAAAAACTATGAGATACAATGTTTTTTCGAAATTTAGCGTTGCATAATAGCTCCGAGAAGATAAATTTTAGCTATTGTTTTTGCCACTACTTTTAAGGATTGAGGCATAGATTATATTATCATTGAATTTTTTAAATGGGGGTTGATGATGTGACAATAATGAAATTAAGTGACGGTACAAGTATTTATTTTGAAGATGTAGGTAATGGTGAACCGGTCATTTTTATTCATGGTGTATGGATGAGTGGTCGATTCTTTGAAAAGCAGATAGAATACTTTAAGACTGATTATCGTGTGCTAATACCAGATTTACGAGGACATGGTCAATCAGAAAAAGTCCATCATGGCCATACCATTGCACAGTATGCCGAAGATATTAGACAATTTATCACAAATTTAAAACTAGAGAATGTGACCCTTATTGGCTGGTCGATGGGAGCATTTGTCATATGGGAGTACTTAAAGTTATTTGGTGATAAACATATTAAATCGACAGTTATTGTAGATGAACTTGCCTCCGATTTTAAATGGCCTGATTTCTCAATAGGCGCCTTTGATATGGAGACTTTAACTAGTTTTATGAGAGAAGTG
Source organism: Cytobacillus kochii (assembly GCF_020171845.1). Lineage (GTDB taxonomy): Bacteria > Bacillota > Bacilli > Bacillales > Cytobacillaceae > Cytobacillus > Cytobacillus kochii. The sequence continues at coordinate 32,317 of NZ_JAIVAM010000009.1, forward strand.
CAAAGAGAACAAAAAGCCTTTTTAAAAGGATTCATTCCACTAATGTTTAAAAAAGAATTAAGTCAAAGCGAGCTAGATTGGATGCTTGAAGAAACGACAAGATTACCTGCTTCCGTTGCAAGTGCCATTCTGTTTGATCAATCAGTCGTTGATTATCGCAGCTCTCTACCCGATTACGACATTCCCACACTTCTATGCTTTGGTAAAGAAGAAAAGTTGATCCCAGTAGCGGCAGGCAAGCATCTTTTAAATGCTTTACCGAATGCAAAGCTGCATATATTTGAGGAAAGTTGTCATTGTCCTTTTCTAGAGGAAGCTGATGTTTTTAACAAAGTCGTAGATAATTATATTAAAGGTTTATAAAGAAGGTAACTAGCTTTTCTTCATAAGGAAGGCTAGTTTTTCTTTTGAATTTTTTATAGGTGAATGGCTTTGTTTTATATTTGAAAGGGTTTTCATGATTTAGTGGCGAATATTGTTATGAATATTTTATATGAAAAGGAGCTAGAGTATGGAACACATTCAATTAGATATCAACGATTATATTGCTACAATAAAATTAAATCGTCCTGATGCGTTAAACGCATTTAATTATGAAACATTAATTGAGCTACAACAGCAAGTAGAAAATGTTCGAGCAAACCCAGAGGTGAGAGTAGTTATTTTAACTGGGACAGGCAATCGTGCATTTAGTGTTGGTGCAGACCTAAAAGAAAGAAGAAATCTTACCGATGAGGAAGTAAGGCGAAACCTATATAAAATGGGGGACGTTTTTAATATGATTGCAGAGTTGCCTCAGCCGACGATTGCAGCTATTAATGGTTTTGCGTTTGGTGGCGGTTTAGAGCTTGCTCTATGTTGTGATTTTAGATTTGCGGCGGATGTAGCTAAGGTAGGCTTAACTGAAACAGGTCTAGCTATTATTCCTGGAGCGGGAGGGACGCAAAGGCTTCCTCGCTTAATTGGTGAAGCAAAAGCAATGGAATTAATACTCACAGCGAAGAGATTATCAGCCATAGAAGCAGAGCAATACGGTATCGTAAATGAGGTATGCAATGAAGATACATTGTTCGATACAGTCATACAATTTGCGAGTAAAATGCTTAATAACGGCCCAATCGCACTTAAACAAGCAAAGTTTGCTGTAAAACAAGGAATGAATACTGACTTACATACAGGATTACATATAGAAAGAAAAGCTTATGAAGTGTTACTGCCTACAAAAGACAGAGTAGAAGCATTACAAGCCTTTGCAGAGAAAAGAAAGCCGAATTTCCAAGGAAACTAACTGTTTTAAAAACCCTTTAACCACTATTTATTCATTAGTTGTTAAAGGGTTTTTTGTGGAGATAATAGCGGCTGAAAAAACTAAATATATTTACTTCAGTACCAGACATAGAAACAGGAGAACCTAGCATACACCATATAAAACAATATCTTCATTTTGTTATCTTTGTTGTAAGGTTAGCCATAGTCATTTTGGCGCATCACTCAGGAATACGACGGAAATGAGAGCTGGGCAAAATCATGCGTATCGCTTAGATCCGGAATAGGAAATAAATCTAAGAAAATAGGATGATTAAGAAGGATAAGGGAAAGTCACAAATAAGTTACTTACTATCTATGGAAGGTGAGTATCTTAGCTTAGAAATCAAGTAGATAGTAATGTGCTGCTTGACAAAGTAGGGTAGTATACATTCGACCAAAATACAGACCAATATTTGGTGTTGAACGAAAGAAGTGAAAAAAATGTTAAATATTTGCGAAAAAAACAATTGACTATGATAATCATTATCAACTACAATTACGTTGTAACGGTCATCATCCTAATTACCTAGTCCATAAAGGGGAAGGAGGCATATTATTTTTTTGTATAATATTGAGAATGATAATCAATTAAATTCCTATGGCTTATTGTATAAGGGTGAAGATAAGTTTTTTTATTTCAATATAATTGAGAATGATAATCAATTATATAGAGGAGGGTATATACTTGTTAGTCAAAAAGATTTCGGCTCTACTTTTATCAGTAATTGTATTTTTAGCCATTACTCCAGCCCTACATACGTCAGCTGCACTAACTGATGGTACATATTCTGTGTCGTACTCAGTTATTAAACCAGATAGTGGCTCAGCATCCATGGCAGATGGGTATTTTGCAAAGCCAGCAAAAGTAAAAGTAGAAGGTGGCAATATAACGGTCCAATTAACAACAACGAGCAGCATGATTAAAGATTTCCAAGTTGACTCAAAAAATGTATCTGTGCTATCAACTAGCGGTGAAAATGAAACAGTTCAGTTTACAGTAAATAGTATTTCTCAACCTGTAAATGCAAAAATTCATGTCGTTGCAGATGCCTCTTATGATCACTGGTATTCTATTAGACTGTCTTTTGATGAAGCGAATGCAAAGTTAATTGAGGCGGCAACGAATAATCAAGAAACAGCACCTGCTTCATCTGGTGGTGAAGAAGATAATAATACCAGCGGCCAGAATCAAGAACAAGAAGTTGTAGCTAATCCAGAGACAGGAGACAATGTTCAACTTTATGTTCTACTAGCTATCGGTGCAGCTTTATTTATTTTATTCACTTATCAAAAACAAATGAAAAGGGGTTAAATATGAAACGCATATTAAGAGTAACAGTTGCACTATTTGTCCTTGCTTTAGCTGTTTTACAAAATGCCTCACCAATAAAAGTAAATGCTGCGCAAGATTTAGCAAATGGGAAGTATACCATTAATTATCAAATTCTATATAATGGTCAGCCTAATGCAAGCTGGAATAGTTTTTTTGAAAATCCTGCATCACTAACAGCAAAAGATGGAGCATTAAGCATCACAATAAAAATTAATGGTGCCAACCAAGTAATGCAAAAGATACAAACAGAGTCCAATGGTACCTATCAAGATGCCCAAGTTGTAAGTGAAGACCAGGCTTCAAGAGTATATCAATTTCCTGTTGATGGACTGGATCAGTCAACAAATGTGAAATTATTCATGTCTTACGGAACCCATACCATTCAACTTTCTTTTGATGAAAATTCGATTACAACAGTTGAATTAGATCAACCTGATGAACCAAAACCAGAAGAGCCAGGCACAGAAGAACCGGGAACTGAGGAGCCAGGCACAGAAGAACCGGGAACTGAGGAGCCAGGCACAGAAGAGCCGGGAACTGAAGAGCCAGGCACGGAAGAGCCGGGAACTGAGGAGCCAGGCACAGAAGAGCCGGGAACTGAGGAGCCAGGCACAGAAGAACCGGGAACTGAAGAGCCAGGAAATGAAGAGTTAGCAGATGGTCAATATACAATCAATTATCAAGTGTTATATGATGGGCAACCAGCACCTGCAAATTGGGCAGGATTTTTCCAAAGCCCAGCGACGTTAACGATTGCAAATGGTGTTCCTTATATTTCTTTCAACTTAGGGGCAAGTCATGTAATTACTAATCTTCAATCAGAATTAAATGATGTTTTTGAAGATGTAGAAGTAGTAAGTGAGAACGCTGCAGAACAAACAAAACTAGTTAAATTCCAAATAGCAGATGTGAACCAATTGACTAATTTACGTATGGTTATGTCTTATGGTAGTACTCATGATGTAGCACTTGAGTATGATGTAGACAGCATCCAGCCGATTGGAAATGAAAATCCAGGAACTGAAGAACCTGGAGGAGAGAATCCGGGAACTGAAGAACCAGGCACAGAGGAACCAGGTGATAATGAGCCAGCACCAAATGATGATGTGTTAGCAGATGGTGAGTATCCATTACCATTATCTATTCTTGGTGTAGATTCTGATACGGAATCTGCATTTGCGAAGTATTTTGCGGATGAAGCTTTATTAACTGTAAATGACGGTGAGTATTCCCTGCAATTTACACAAGTGACGGGGCTTGATACGTTAGGGACAATCGAATTTGATATTGCTGGTGAAACCGTTGCTTTAGAAGAAATAAGTAGAGACGAAGAGGCAGGAGAACGTGTACTATCAGTTGATATCGAAGCAATCCAAGAAACATATGTAGCTGCTATCGAAGCCATTGGTGCCCCACATCTTTATCCTGTTCGATTTGTGTTAGATGTATCGAGCTTGGATGTCGAAATTGACGATGATGGTAATGGTCAAACACCCCCTCCAATCACTCCTGGGGAAGATAAGGGTAGCGGAAGTGGAAATAACAATGATAGTCATTTGCCATTTGACCGTAATGATAATCAAGAACAACCAAAAGATAATCAAAAAAATGTAACCAATGTAAAAACAGGTGATTCATTAAATATTCTTCAAGTAGGCATTTATGCAGCATTACTTCTTTTGTCTGGATTCTATTTATTCAGAAAATACAGATTAAAAGGAATGGGTATGTAAGGAATTTAGTAATAAACTGCTGTTCGCATTTTGAACAGCAGTCCCATTTGGAGGTTTCTTATGAAAAGAATTCTACTAACATTTTGCATCATGCTATTATTTTTCATTGCTGGGTGTGCAGGCGGACAGACTGCAGGTGAAGAGAAGGAAGCGAAAGATGAAGGTCAAACAGAAGAGGAAAAAGTAAGAATTGTTGCAACAACTACTGCTATAGCAGAAGTGATGAGCGAACTGGAGCTGGATTTAGTCGGTATACCTACCACTTCATTTCCACTACCTGAACGATATCAAGATGTTGTCGAGGTTGGAAATCCTATGAAGCCTGATATGGAGGTCATTAAAACATTAAACGCCGATAAAGTGTTATCTGTGACTACATTAGAATATGACTTGAAGGACTCGTTTGTAAATGCAGGAATTGAAACAGATTTCCTCAACTTTCAAAGTGTAGAAAGTATGATCACAACAATCAAGGAATTAGGAGGTACATATCATCGTGAAGCTCAAGCAGAAGCTTTATCTCAAAACATTGAAAGTAAAATTGAAGAGATACAAGAAAAAACCACACAATATCAATCTCCAAAAGTACTAATCTTACTCGGGATTCCTGGTAGCTATTTAGTGGCAACAGAAAACTCTTATGTAGGTAATTTAGTGAAGGTTGCTGGTGGTGAGAACGCGATTACGGGCTTTAACGAAGAATATATATCAGCAAATACAGAGTATTTACATGAAGCAGATGCTGATGTCATTTTGCGATTATCACATGGGATGCCTGATGAAGTAGTTGAAATGTTTAATAGTGAGTTCAAAGACAATAATATTTGGCAACATTTTAATGCAGTTAAAAATAATCGCGTATACGATCTGAGGGAACCTTTATTTGCCACAACCGCTAATTTGAATGTAACAAATGCACTTGATGAGCTTGTAGACATACTATACGTAGATTAAAAGGAAGAAGCTTATGAATAAAAAAAATTTCTATTTTGTAATCGTGACCATTCTTTTGTTAGTAGTGACGGGCTTTTCTGTTTTAAGTGGAAGTGTATCTGTCACGATCAAAGAATTAATAATGGACCTGTTTTATGGAGGAAATGAGGAAGTAGCTGTCATTCGCGATTTACGCTATCCCCGCATTATCGTCGCAATGTTTGCTGGTGCGGCCCTATCAGTAGCGGGTGTGCTGTTTCAATCGGTGATGAGGAATCCATTAGCTGATGCAGGGGTCATTGGGATTTCGGCCGGGGCGAGCTTCTTTTCTTTGTTTGGTATGTTGTTTCTTCCGGGCTTATATATAAGTGGGCCGTTATTTGCTTTCATTGGGGGAAGTATCGCTTGTTTTCTCGTTTATTCTATGAGCTGGAAATCAGGATTAAGTCCTTTACGTATTATTTTAACGGGTATTGCTGTTAGCGCAATGTTTACAGGTTTAAGAGAAGCACTCTTAATGATCTGCAGTTATTTCAATATCGCACTCGGTCCATCTAATAGCTCTACGTTAACAATGAAAACATGGGCAGAGGTTGAAATCATTGTCATGTATGGCATTCTTGGTCTCGTGCTAGCATTCTTAGTCAGCCCATGGTGTAATCTATTGGCATTGCAAGATAAAAAGGCTAAGAATTTAGGTATGAATGTCAATGTCTCAAGAATAATGATATCAGCCATCGCTGTACTTTTAGCTGCAGTTGCAACGTCTGTTGCCGGAGTCATTGTATTTGTTGGCTTACTCGTTCCTCATATTGCTAGGCAATTAATCGGTACGGACCATAAAAGATTAATCCCATTTTCTGCTATTGCAGGTGCATTATTAATTTTGACGGCTGATACACTAGGTCGTACGCTAATCGCTCCACTAGAGATACCAGCTTCGACGATTATGGCTGTCATCGGTGGGCCGTTCTTAATATTTCTATTAAGAAAGAGTGATAAAGTTTATGGAATTTAAATCCATTCAATTTTCATACGATAAAGAAAAACAAATATTAAAAGACAATACTGGGGTTTTTCCAGCAGGGAAAATATCTACCATTATCGGGCCTAACGGTTCCGGTAAATCAACGCTATTATCTTTATTAGCAAGAGATGAAAAGTCGACATCCGGATCGATAATGATCGATGGCAAACAAATACACACCTTTAAACCAAAGGAGTTTGCAAAGTTAGTAGGAACAGTCTACCAGCAAAATGAAGCGCCGATAGATTTAACAGTAGAGAAGCTCATTGCTTTTGGTAGATTACCATATAAGCGAGCCTTTCAAAAGTTGTCCTTAGAGGATGAGGAAGTCATCGATTGGGCAATTTCATTAACCAAGCTTGAAGACAAACGAGAACGGCCGTTGAATCAATTATCTGGCGGGGAACGGCAAAGAGTTTGGATAGCGATGGCGTTAGCGCAGAAAACAAAAATGCTTTTCCTTGATGAGCCAACAACGTATTTGGATATGTATTATCAGTTGGAATTATTAGAGCTGATTCAATTACTTAACCGAGAATACGGTTTAACGATTGTGATGGTTCTTCATGATATTAATCAGGCAGTACGCTATTCTGATCAGCTTATTGTCATGTGTGATGGTGAAATTGTTGCATCTGGTCTGCCCCAAGAAATCGTCAACGAATCCTTAATTAAAGATATATATGGCGTAGATGTTTGTGTAGAGCATAATATTCGTACGGGACTGTATTTAGTTCCTTTAGGAACATGACAATGAAAATGCTCAAAACATTAGTTAACCTTTTGGCTATTGGTGTTTTCCTCTATGCTGGTTCACAACTTTTTATCATTTTTTATGACTATTATGAGAACAGGCAAAACATGAATAATGTGCAAGAGATTTATCGGGCAGATGAACATGAGCCAAATACGCAAACAACGGGATTAAGAGGGCAGTTTGAACCATTAAAAGAATTAAATGAAGATATTATAGGCTGGATTACGGTTGACGATACAGCGATTGATTATCCGATATTACAGACACGGGATAATGACTACTATTTAACAAGAAATTACTTGCGAGAAGAAACTAGAGCTGGAAGTATCTTCATGGATTATCGCAATAATATCAGCGATGAGGAGGATCTTAATACGGTCATATATGGACATCGAATGAAGGATGGTACAATGTTCGCTGGTTTGAAGAAGTATTTGGATTCATCTTTCTTTAATAAGCACCAAGTCATCTATTACGATACGCTTTATCAAGGCTATGATTTGGAAGTTTTCTCTGTTTATCAAACGAAGACTGATTTTTATTATATTGATACAGATTTTTCATCTGATAAAGAATATGGCGACTTTATTCATTCGTTAAAGGAAAAATCTGTACATGAGACAGATGTGCAAATAACAGGAAATGATAGAATTGTCACCCTTTCAACTTGTGATTACTCTTTAGATCGAACAGAAGGAAGGCTAGTTGTCCATGCGAAGTTAGTAGAAAGGGGATAAAAAGTGATGAGAAAATGGTTAGGCGCTTTTTTGCTTGGCACATCCATTAGTTTAGTAGGCTGTGGCGTACAAGATACAGAACATGCGGTCTCCTCTTCAGTAGAATCGTTATATACAATAGAAGATTTTGCTGGTAGGGAAATTGGTTTTGTTGAGGAGCCGACTAAAATAGCTGCATTAAGTAATGGTGATGTCGATATTATTTATTCATTAGGAGAGAAGGTAGTTGGCAGACCGAATGCCGATACGTGGATTAAAGAAGCCGAGGAAGAACAACAAATTGGCTCTACACATGAAGTTAATTTAGAGAGAATAGCATTACTGAAGCCTGACGTAATATTAGCCAATCGAACGTTGAATGAAAAAGATGTACCTTCATTGGAATCATTAGGAGCAGAGGTGATTTTAACGGAAGCAAATTCAATTGAAGACATTATGAATCAAATTTCACTTTATGGATCGATGTTAAATAAAGAAGAAGAGGCGAAGAGTGTAAAGTCAGATCTAGAAACGAGGTTAAAAGAGGTAGAACAGCCATCGACTGCAGCTCGCGTTTTACTTGTTTATGGTGCGCCAGGAACATATATGGCCGCTCTACCGAATTCTTTAAGTGGGGATATCCTAACACATGCAGGCGGTGAGAATATTGCTGCAGATTATCAAGCGTTAGAGAGTTTCCCACAATATGCACAAATCAATACGGAGAGAATTATTGAAGCGAATCCTGACTTTGTCATGTTAATGACCCACGGGAATCCCGAAGAGGTGAGGGATGGGTTTATAAAAGAAATGCAACAAAATGCAGCTTGGAACTCTATTGAAGCTGTGAAAAACGGCAGAATTGAAGTGTTACCGGCTGACCTATTTGGTACAAATCCTGGCACAAGGGTTGTGGAAGCAGTCAGTTTTCTCTCAGAGAAGTTGAAAGTGAAGTGAACCATCATTGAATGTAGTTAAAAATAAGAAAGTCGTGTTGACTTTCGTGGTCCTAATTATGCTTACACTACTATCTGTCTATGCAGGTATTTCCTTCGGAGCCATTTCTATACCGTTAGTTGAAATCCTTCAAGCTTTTCAAGGAAATGGGGTGGAAATGTATCAGACGATTATATTCGATTTACGTTTACCAAGGGTACTAGTTGCTTTATTAGTGGGCGCATGTCTTGCTGCCTCGGGGGCTTTGTTGCAAGGTGTGATGAAAAATCCATTGGCTGACCCGGGGATTATTGGTGTTTCAGCTGGTGGCGGTTTACTTGCTGTCATAACGATGCTCGTTTTTTCTGCTTACAGCTATTTATTGCCGGCAGGTGCATTTATTGGCGCATTTCTAACAACGATACTCATCTATTTACTAGCATGGGAAAAAGGCGCTTCTCCAGTGAAAATTATTCTGGCAGGTGTGGCAATGAATGCCCTTTTAGGTGCTTTAATGAATGGTGTTATGGTCATCTATAGTGATCGCGTGCAAGCTGTTCTCTCGTGGCTCTCTGGTGGCTTGAATGGGCGCAGTTGGTATCATCTTGAATTCATGTTGCCATATGCAGTTATTGGTCTACTGCTTTCTTTTTTTGCTATTAAAAAAGCGAATCTTATGCTTTTGGGTGACGAAACAATAAAACTACTTGGTCAAAATGTAGAGTGGGCAAGATTACAAATGATATTGCTGGCCTCTTTTTTAGCAGGAACCGCTGTCAGTGTTGGAGGGTTAATTGGTTTTGTTGGTCTAGTCGTACCTCATATGATTCGATTAATTATTGGTGAAGATTATCGCTATCTTTTACCATTTTCAATCCTAGGTGGAGCTAGTTTAGTAGCTTTTGCCGATACTGTAGCAAGAACATTGTTTGACCCAATTGAATTACCTGTTGGCATATTGCTCGCTTGCATAGGTGCACCATTCTTTCTTTATTTATTGAGGAAGAGGAGGGTTTCTGCATGATTGATTTGCAGCAAGTCGCGTATAAGCAAGGGAATTTTCAGTTAAAAGATATCCATCTGACATTTCCAACAGGGCAAATTACAGGGATTGTCGGACCGAACGGATCGGGTAAATCGACACTATTAAAATTGGTAGCGAAACTTATATCCGCTAACCGAGGAGATATTCTTATAAATCATGAGAGTATCAATAACTATACAAGAAAGAATTTAGCGAAAGAGTTAGCTATGCTCGTTCAACTAAAGGAGGGGATGCCGGGGTTCTCAGTGCGACAAATGGTTGCATATGGAAGAACACCTTATCAAAAAATGATGAAAAGTGAGAACGTAGAAGACAATGAAATCATTGATTGGGCAATGAAGGTAACTGGTATTACTCATATGAGCGATCGTCTTGTGCAAACATTATCGGGAGGAGAACAGCAACGTGTCCGCATTGCGATGGCACTTGCTCAAAAAACGAATATTTTGCTCTTGGATGAACCGACGACTTACTTGGATATCGGACACCAAATTGAACTGATGTCATTGCTAAAAGAACTGAATCAACAGTTTAAAATGACCATTGTCATGGTACTTCATGAGCTCCAATATGCAGCGATGTATTGTGATTCAATGGTAGTTCTGCAAGGAGGGGAAATTGTCGCAACCGGTCTCCCCAAGGATATCCTAAATGCAGAATTACTTAAAAAAGTATATAAACTTGATGCTGATGTAATATTTGATGGTAAAGTGCCATTAATTAAACCAAATCAATTTTAAGGGGGAACCTGAGATGTATATTGTAACAAATACTGTTCACCTTCAACCAGGAAATGCTGATATGTTTGTTGAGAGATTTAATCGAGAAGGTAAGGTAGAAACGATGCCGGGCTTCGTTGGTTTAGAAGTGATGTTAACGGAAAATACGAAAGACTATGAAGAAATAACTATTGTTACAAGATGGGAAGATACAACAGGCTTTAAAGGCTGGATGAAAAGTCGAGAATTTAAAGATGCCCATGCCCATAGAGGCGGAATCCCTGAATTTATTATTAAAAACAAAACCACCTATTATCAAGTAAAGTTACGTCGCAAGCCAAGAATAGAGACAGAAAGCTCTGTCGGGTAATTGTACTTGGTTACTTACAAACAGAGTGTAAAGACATCCTATTTGGGGATGTCTTTTTTTGAATGTTGGAATAATCAATAGAGTATAGACAATAAGCGTTTAAATTCAATATATATGTCTTCATTAGGGGAAACAATCGTTGGCTTATGGACCTTCCTTTTAACAAGGGTCTAATGCTTGATGTAGCTACTCTGAATTCAGGTCCCATTTAACTATAATAAGGGGATTTCTTGGACAAACAATTTCATTTAAGATATGCGTCTTGATTATCCTATGTATCAGAAAATGTTTAAAAGTCAAGTCTTGAAAAAGAACGTATGTTCCCTTAAGTTTGTATCTAAAGAACTTATAAATGAACTATTCTTTTGAAAGTAGGTAGGTATACAGTGAAGCTTGACACACCCAAGATCCCTGAAGATCTAACTGAAAAGAGATTTACAGATATTTTTTACGAAGAAGATCCGGAATTTGAAATGTGTATGGTTACCGATTCAGAATTTGCCAACGAAGTACTTGATCGAGTGAGACTATATAAAACAGTGATTAGGAATTGTAATTTCACAAATACGGATTTTAGGCGAATTGATCTTACTGATGTACGCTTTGAGAATTGTGATTTATCCAATGCTAATCTGGGTAATGCCTCCATGAATCGAGTTGAGTTTCTTAATTGTAAGTTACTTGGCAGCAGCTTAACAGAGTCTTATATCGGTAATACAAGATTTATGGAATCAATTCTTAATATGGTTACGTTCGGTGACTCAAAACTTGAAAAGGTGATTTTTGATAATGCTACGTTAAAAAACGCTGACCTTTTTGCCTGTAAGCTTAAAAAAGTAGAATTTCTGTCATGCAACCTTAATGGCGCAAACTTTGATGAGACACCATTAAAAGGAATTGATATTAGCTCATCCGATTTTGATTCTTTAACTGTTTCAATAGACAACTTAAGAGGGTGTATAGTATCAACGTCTCAAGCGATACAATTCGCTTCGTTATTAGGACTAAAAATCCGACAGTAATGTCCCCTTTAACTTCGTAATTTGATTTTAATGGCACAAAATGTCTTATGAAAGCTTTATTTATCATAAAAGGCAAACAAATTTTGATGATATTTATGCAAAGTTTCTTTTTGCCAACATGTAGTAATATTTTAAATGAGAGGTTGAAATAGATGTCAAATTATCAAGTCATTGATTTAGAAAGTTTTCCAAGAAGAAATTATTATGAGTATTTTATGGCGACAGACACAACCTTTGAAATGACAGTAAAAATTGATGTTTCGCGAGCAGTTGAAAAATGCAAAGACGAATCTATAAGTTTTTATGCTTACTCCATTTTTAATTTGACTAAATCGGTTAACAAGATTCCGAATTTGAGGTATGCCCACAAAAATCAGCAATTAGTAGAATGGCAAGAATTAGTGCCAACGTTTACGAACTTTAATCAAGAAACAGAGTTATTTTATAGTTTATGGTTGGAAGAATTAACAGATTATAAATCAGTTGACTGTGAGTACAAAAAGCTTATAAAAGACTATGCAAACACAACAGATATCGCACCAATGGAAGAGGTCCCACCAAATGTGGTAAACATTTCATCAATTCCTTGGATGCATTTTGAACATTTTTCATCTCACGCAGGAGCTATTAAAAATAATTTAACACCAATGATTACTATTGGAAGGTATGAAAAGGTAGGTTCACAGTTGCTACTGCCGGTGAATATTAAGGTTCATCATGCAACAGTAGATGGTTATCATGTATCGCTTTTTTTTGATATACTGCAACGTGAAATGAACCGTTAACTTTTAGCGCTCTCACTATAATCGTTTTTTGAAAATGTTTCTAAGAATAGAAACTTTAAAATATTCATTTTTGTTAGCTTGATGGCTATGGGGGAGAATCGCATAAAAACTTCAAGAAAACGATAGAGGCCCAATTATGGGAGATGACCATTAGAAAATCACCAAACTTTTTTATGAAAATTAAACAACGATCAATATTTCACAAAGAAAATTGAAGTAGAACTTGAGGAAGCAAATACTCTTTTAGAGATGAGTGACATTATAATAGTTGAAAGGATATAAAAAAGAGAAGGTCTGTTAATCTTATCTTTTTTGTTACTTTTATTCTGGATGTATTTTTACTAAGACCTTACTGTACTGATACACTCCGTGATTTACTTTGGAATAGTAAATTTAGTCAAACAATCACCTTTGAATATCTATATAAGCTAATTGGACATGAGTTAGATCAATAAAAATATTAGATGTTGATTGTGGCTTTAGGCATTTTAGGGGGCTATTAACAAAAAGAAGATTTATTATACAATCTACCGGATTAGATATCATTATGAATTTTATTAGAATCTCTAGATGAAATATCCGAATAGACATTTTATCTACAATCCAGGGAAGATGTATGACATATAGCACCTCCTAAAATAATTTTACGCAGCCAACATCTACAACACATTTGCCACTATTGAGACTATGCCAACAACAAGAATCTTGAGTAGAAGGTATTTTATCTTTACCTACTGTAATGATAGATACTGGTGAAGTAGAGTTTCGAAAAAAACAAGAATACTCGTTAGAACCAAAATGATAAAACCTAGACTTCCAAAAAACCACTTCAAATAAATCCTCCCCTAATATTGTTTTTTAATTGACGACCAAATTCGTATTTCGTTATAGCCAACGACACTTCTTTGTAACTCTTTCGTAGTTTCTAGAAATTAAAATAGAATGAGTAGATTTAAGGAGGAAAAAAAACATGAAAAAATTATGCAATTTATTGGCAATTAGTTTATTATGAGTATGTAAGGTATTTGACCCTGTACCAAAAGAATCAGTGCTAGCAGATGGTCAAAGTGTTAGTGGCTCATACGGCAGGAGAACTATACCTTATATGTGCCATCATCTTATGAAGGGAGTGATTAAGTTCCGTTAATGGTGATGTTGCATGACTGCACGCAAGCTGTTAGTCAATTTGCGACATGTTAAAAATGAATGCGCTTTCATAAGGGGGTTTTCTCGTTTTATCCTAATAAAAGTGCTTCTGCTAATAATAATAATTATTGGAATTGGTTTGAAGAGAGATGGCTGGCCTAGTATCTTTACAGGAAAGATATGCGCCAATATTTTGCGAGTTATAACAAAGTCTATAGGGTTATCAACTGGGGAAGGGATGCTATTTTAGAGGCAACTGATCCAGAAGTGTTTTGTTGGTACGGGTTTAGAGTATAAAGCAGTGAAGAATACCGGTAATTGCAATCACTTCGAACAAAACAGAGTGGAGAGCGGTTTTTAACCAAATGAAACAGAAAAAATCAGTGCCTGGCGGTTAAACTTACAAGGTTGAAAAATATAAGACTACTGAAAATAAGGTTCTTATGCTGAAGGTAACTATTCAAAAGTTTTTGTAGGGAGCTCGTTGCTGATGGGGGAGGGGGGAGTAACAATAAAAGTGGTTGACAAGTGGATGTATAAAGGCACGTATCGAGGCATCCTTTCATTTGATACAACGAGTATACAAGAAGATTACCACATAGCGAAAAACCGGGTGTACCTTAAGCTATGATAGAGGGGTGTCCCATAGCTTATTTTAGATTTAAAAGTAGCGATATTAGATTAGTGCCATGAATTAATATACAACAGTTACGGCGTCTAATATAGTACAAGCTACTATCCAACAAGATTCCTACGTAGAGTCTATTATTCAGAGCCGGTATTAACTGTAGATGATTACTACAGAAAAAGTACAATTTCGCTTAAAAACGAACACAACTGCAGGACTCAATGCAAACGATGTAGAATTGTATGTTGGGAAAAGGGTATTCATTAGCTGATTATTTTTATCCAATAGTGGTAGTAATATACTCTTAATTAATTGAAAATTTATAATAATTAATTATATATTAGTGTAGTTCCAATTTCATGGAATTCATTCTATTTTTTAGTGTCAGATAACATAAATTTTTGGAAAATAATAAAAAGTTCTTGTCTCCTTAGTATTATATGTATATAATTTAATGAACCAAAGCACAAAAGCGTAAAAGCGATAAAGTAAAGGGGATGAATGAATAGTGAAAAAGAAAAATATGTGGAAAACATTATCGACAGCTGGATTATTAAGTGCATTAATATTGGCAGGGTGCGGAAACTCTGAAGAAACAACGAATGAAGCAAGTGGAGAAAGCGGTGAGAAAAGCTATCAAGTCGGTATTACGCAAATCGCTGAACATCCAAGTTTAGATGCAGCATCTGTTGGCTTTCAACAAGCATTGAAGGATGAGGGATTAGAAGTAGAATTTGATACACAAATTGCCCAAGGGGATCAAAATAATAATCAATCGATTGCGAACAACTTTGTAAGTGATCAGGTGGACTTAATCTTTGCCAACTCTACACCAAGTGCACTAGGTGCATTAAATGCAACAAAGGATATCCCAATTGTGTTTACTTCAGTAACAGATGCGGTTGGGGGTGGACTTGTTGATTCCATGGAAGCACCTGGCGGAAATATTACAGGCACATTAGATAATCACCCGGACGCTATACCGAACACAGTAGAATTCATAGACAAATATTTTGATATAGAAACAATTGGTGTTGTTTATAATTCCGGTGAAGCCAACTCTGTATCGCAAATTGAGACAGTGAAAGAAGTAATAGAAGGAACGGGATTGAAATTAGCTGAAGCAACTGTTTCAACATCAGCTGAAGTAAAACAAGCCACAGAATCATTAGTTGGTAAAGCAGATGTCCTTTATATCATTACAGATAATACAGTAGTTACAGCTCTAGAGTCAGTCGTTCAAGTGGCAACAGATAAGAAAATTCCACTTTTTGTTGGGGAATTAGATTCTGTCGCTCGTGGCGGATTTGCTGCATACGGGTTTGATTATAATGATATCGGTTATGAAGCAGGTGTGATGGCAGCAGAAATATTAAAAGGTGAGAAAGAAGCAGGCGAAATGGATGTACAATATCCACAAAATCTAAAGCTTGTTATAAATAAAGAAGCGGCTGAAGCAATGGGTGTTGAACTAAACCCTGAATGGGAAGAATCTGCGGAATTTATTGAATAATTGACAGGTATCTTATTCAGCACGACAGATGAAAGGGAGAGAGCATAATGCCTTCAGCAATATTTGGCTCCATTGAAGCAGGTGCAATGTATGCATTAATGGCGTTAGGTGTATATTTATCTTTTAGAGTATTAGATTTTCCTGATTTAACTGTTGATGGTAGTTTTGTGACTGGTGGAGCAGTTGCTGCCGTTTTAATTGTAGGAGGAACGAATCCATTTTTAGCAACAATTTTAGCTTTCGTTGCCGGTTTTCTAGCTGGTAGCGTGACAGGGTTACTTCACACAAAAGGAAAGATCAATCCTTTATTATCAGGGATTATCATGATGATTGCTTTGTACTCTATTAATCTACGCATTATGGGTAAGTCGAATATCCCACTATTATCAGAGGAAACCGTCATTACAAAACTAACTGATTTTTGGCAAGGATTAGGTTTAGATAATGCCTTAGCTTTCATTGGCTTTGTGCCAAAAACATGGGCAATCTTAATTCTTATGCTTATATTGGCTCTTTTTGTCAAAGTAATGATTGATTGGTTCTTGAAAACTGATATTGGTCTGGCCATTCGAGCAACAGGTAATAATGAAACGATGATTCGTAGCTTTTCAGCGAATACAGATACATTAAAAATATTAGGTCTAGGGCTATCTAACGGTTTGGTAGCTTTATCAGGTGGCTTAGTGGCACAATACAATGGTTTCAGTGATGTCGGCATGGGTATAGGCATGATTGTTATTGGGCTAGCTTCTGTTATTATCGGCGAAGCGATTTTTGGTGCAAAAACAATTTTTCGAGCAACGTTAGCTGTTATCGGTGGGGCGATTCTGTATCGTATTATTGTTACATTAGCGCTACGCGTGGAGTTCTTAGAAACGGGAGATATGAAATTAATTACGGCATTGATTGTCGTCTTCGCGCTTGTCCTACCGAAGATTCTTGAGAAGCAAAAAGAGAGACAACGAAAGAAAAAACGAATGCTTCAAGCAGGAATGGAATAAGTAGAAGAGAGGGGTGACGACATGCTTGAATTAAATCAGATTCATAAAATCTTCAATGAAGGCACACCAGATGAGAAGATTGCACTAACACAGATGAATCTCGATCTTCATCAAGGCGATTTTATGACGGTCATTGGTAGTAATGGGGCAGGAAAATCGACTTTAATGAACATTATCTCAGGGAAGTTAATACCGGATGTCGGTCAAGTAATTATTGATAGAAAAAATGTATCGAATGTAAAGGAAAATAAACGGGCACGTCTAATAGGGCGCGTATTCCAAGATCCAATGGCAGGGACTGCACCTGCAATGACGATTGAAGAGAACTTAGCTATTGCCTACACAAGAACGAGATCACGCGGCTTGCATATAGGCGTTTCGAAAAAAAGAAAAGCGTTTTTTCAAGAAAAATTAGAGATGCTTCATTTAGGTTTGGAAAACAGACTGCAAGCAAAAGTAGGTTTATTATCAGGTGGTGAGAGGCAGGCATTGTCTCTTTTAATGGCAACCTTCACTGAACCTAAAATCCTTTTATTGGATGAGCATACGGCTGCATTAGATCCATCCCGGGCAGAATTGATTACGAATTTAACGAAAGAAATTGTTGGTAAATTCCAATTAACGACATTAATGGTAACTCATAATATGCAGCAAGCGATTGACCTAGGAAACCGGTTAATTATGATGGATAAAGGCCAGATTATTTTCTCTGCGGATGAGAAGCAAAAATCGCAGCTTACGGTTGAAAAATTATTAAATGAGTTTCAACAAATTCGTGGTGAAAAAATGAACAGTGACCGTGCAATACTTGCATAAATGAAGATTTTAGTGTGAGAAAGAGTCCGTTAATGGGCTCTTTTTTTGTGGTGCGGGAGTTGATTTTTATGTTTCTTCAATAGAATGTTAATAAATACGATACCAGGGTGGCTTCTATTTAATGATTTTGACTTGGTGAAGAAATGGTTGATCAAATCTTGTAATGAAGCATAATCTAAGATAGCAATTTCTTCATAAAACCGTACACCCTTGATCTTCTAATGGACAATATTCATAAACGGTGATACTGTCACAACTTATTGGTGCAAGTGGACTTTCTAGTTGGCGAATGACTAGTAGGAGAAGCGTAAACATAGAAATAGCCACCTGATAAAAGGTGACTATGCAAATTACCTCACAACCTAATTCTTTACCAATAATTTCATGAATTTTCTTTTACCTACTGAAACAATCATATTATGGCTAATCGTAGTCGTTTCCATTTCAGTGGTAATTTTTTTACCATTTATTTTAATTGCGCCACCAGCAATCATTCTTTTTGCCTCGGATTTTGAAGGTAGTAAGCCTGTATTCACTAACAATTGCACAATGGTGATAGAAGTTGGGCCAGACCATATCATTGTCGGCAGATCTTCAGGTAATTCTCCTTTTTGGAAAATCGTAATAAATTGTTGTTCTGCTTTTTCAGCTGCTTCTTCATCATGGTTCATTTGTACAATTAGCTTTGCTAATTGCATTTTTACATCACGTGGATGGAGGGTTTGCTTATCTAGCCCTTCTTCTATCTCAGTTATTTCTTCAGGTGTAAGAGGTGTAATAAGTGTAAAATACTTCTCCATGAGTTCATCCGGAATGGACATTGCTTTCCCGTACATTTCGTTTGCTGGTTCATTAATACCGATATAATTATTCTTAGATTTTGACATTTTCTCAACGCCATCTAATCCTTCAAGTAGTGGCATCAGCAGTGCAATTTGCTTAGGTTTTCCAAATTTCTCTTGAAAGTGCCTACCCATAAGGACATTAAAGTGCTGATCGGTGCCCCCTAACTCAATATCACATTCAAGCACAACAGAATCGTATCCTTGCATGACTGGGTAGAAGAATTCGTGTAAAGAAATCGGCTTCCCGAAGGCAATTCTTTCTTCAAAGTCATCACGTTCCATTAAACGGGCAATGGTAATTTTACCAGCTAATTGAATGACATCATCAAACTTAAGTTGAGAGAGCCATGTTGAATTATAATGTAATTCAACTTTTTCCATATCGAGTACTTTACCAAATTGCTCAAAATAAGTTTGGGCGTTATGCTTCACTTCTTCATCGGTTAACGGCTTTCTAGCGATGGACTTACCTGTTGGATCACCAATCTTACCAGTAAAATCCCCAATTAATAATTGAATCGTATGACCATTATCTTGGAATTGCTTTAACTTCTTTAAAACAACCGTATGACCTAAATGAACGTCAGGAGCTGAAGGGTCTAAGCCAAGTTTTATCTTTAAAGGTTTATTTAATAAAATAGATTTTGCTAACTTTTCTTCTAATTCTTCAGTGGGTATTATTTCTTGCACACCTTGTTTGTATAACTTTAATTGTCTCTGTAACTCTTTTAATTGCTGTTCTGATAATTTTTCTTTCACAATTATTCACATCCTTAATAAATAATAAAAATCCACATCCCTAATAAAAGGGACGTGGATTTCACGCGTTACCACCCTAATTGAGAAGTATAATACTTCTCCACCTCAACATTTAACGAACGTAGCCGTTCATTGCAAGTAGCAATGAAAGTTCAAGAAGTTGTAATTCGCTTCATCCTTTATACCGACTCTCAGTCATTTGTCGGCTCTCTGTGATAGGGAGGAGGTTGCTACTAAGACTTCTATCATCACTTTTTCTTTATTAAAATTTATTGTCTTTAATGAGCCGGTAAAGGGTTGCAGCTAATTGCTTTTGATCGTCCGTTTTTAACCCATTAACAATGGAGATTTCTCCCTCATGAAATTCGGGATAAAGCTCTTCAATGACTTCTTTACCCTTAGGGGTAATCACAACAAAGGTATTTCGGCGATCTCTTGGGTCGGTTTCCCTTCTGCAAAATGACTTATTCTCTAATGTACGCATAATATTGCTGATTGTTGCTTTTGATACACCTGCAGAAAGGGCAAGCTCTTTTGTTTCCATTTTTCCATATATCCATAAATCATAAAGAATCGAAAAGGAAGTCCAAGAGATTTTATGCTTGGCTAACACTTCTTGCTCTAGCTTATTTTTAATGCCTTGGCCAATGCGATATAGGCTAGTGACTACGGCTATTGCATTTGGCTCTATCGTTGTTTTTTTACTTATCTTTTGAATGACCGTTGACTCTTCAGGATGCAAATAGCCATCTTCGTCTAATTGATGAATAGGATCACTCCTCTATTATTTTCAGAATCATTAGCTATGAAATGATTCTACAAAAAAAGAAACAGAATTGCAACCCTTAAACTTAAGGGTAATACAAAACTGTTTGATAAATAATCATATCTTCCCCAATATTGCGATACGTATGAGCCTTGTTGGCGGAGAAACGGATGGAATTACCTGGTTGAATGGTATATTGTTGTTCATTAATTTCAAGTTGTAGTGTACCAGTAATCACCGTTACATACTCTTCAACACCTTCATTATGTTTTTCTGATAGATGTTCATAACCTGTCTCAATCTCGACAGTAAAAATTTCAAACTTTTTCCTTGGGTCAAATGGGAAGACCGGATATACGCGATATTTCCCACTATACTCCATAATGGGACTGATATCATGGCGATTAACCACATGAATAGGAGACTGCTGTTCCTGAATTAAAGATGAGAAGGAAACTTGTAATCCTGTGGCAATCTTCCATAATGTTGTCACAGTTGGGTTGGATTCACCACGTTCTATTTGTCCAAGCATCGCTTTACTTACATTAGTTAAGTTGGCTGTAGTATCTAGACTTAAACCTCGTGCTTTACGTAGATTTTTTAAGTTAACGCCGATATTTTTTTGAATATTATCCATAATTCCTCCGAAAATGATTGTTTAATATAACGTACAAATGTATAATATATTGTACAAATAACTAATCAGTTTATTTATTCAATATTATACTATTTTTGGGGATGAAGGGTAGGGAGAAATCTTGGCGGAGCTATTGTTACAAACAAGAGAAGTACCATTTCGAAAAGGGTTGCAGGCTGGTGTAAGTATTGCGATTGGTTATGCCCCCGTTGCACTTACTTTTGGCTTATTAGCAAAGACAGCAGGTTTATCTTTTATAGAGACCGTACTTATGAGTATGGTTGTTTTTGCAGGTGCATCACAATATATGGCACTTAGCTTAATTAGTTTAGGAACGAGTACTTTTGAAATTATTTTTACAACTTTTATTGTTAATATTCGCCATTTTCTGATGAGTACAGCGCTTAATGAAAAAGCAGAAGATGACAAACTAATGAAAAAGGCCCTCTATTCATTCGGCATTACAGATGAATCTTTTTCAGTTATTGCTACAAAAGACGGTGTGCAAAAAACTGGCTTTATTTTAGGTGTGAATATCATTGGGTATATGAGCTGGGTTACTTTTACGGCCCTTGGATACGTCGTTGGTGCAAACTTGCCACAAGTGTTACAAGAAAGCATGACAGTTGCGTTATATGCGATGTTTATTGGTCTACTTGTCCCTTCGATGAAAGGGAGTGCTAAGGTTGTTTACCTTGCTGCTATTGCTGCCGGATTAAACACTATTTTTACCTTTACAGGTGCACTTTCAACAGGATGGTCAATTGTTATAGCAACTTTAATTTCTTCCGTTCTTGTTGAGGTTATAGAAGGAATGAAGAGAGGGGATCGGCAAAATGAGCAATGAAGTACTTTGGTTAATTATTGGCATGGGTCTTGTTACATATCTTCCAAGGGTTGCCCCATTTTTACTTTTTAAAGGAAAGGAACTGCCTATATTTGTGCAATCTGTTTTAAAAAATGTTCCTTATGCGACACTAGGTGCTCTTATTTTTCCTGGGGTTTTGCTTATTGGAGAAAGCATCTGGTACGGCTTACTTGGTGCGGCGATTGCGTTTATCGTTGCTTATATTGGCGCGAATGTAGTCTTTGTTGTCCTTAGTGCTATTATCGTTTTGTCAGGTTACTCCTTATTCATCAGTTAGTTATTTCTTTCCTCCTTTTTGCAGTTCTAAATATGGAAAAGTATACTAAACTAAGTATGAAGGGTTGTACTTTTTTTCATTGAGATTAAAGGAGGGAACAAATTGGCAAGAAAAATTGGTCTTTATGGCATTCTTGGCTACTTTTTATATGGTTTATTCTTTTATTGGTATTTATTCCATTTTGCAAATACAGATTTACCGTTCGAGTATCAAGGTACAGTTGCTGATCCTGCCACTTTTTTAAATGGTAGAGAACTTGTATTAACTGAGGAATATTCGAAAATACGTAATTTACTATTTTTCTTGTCTACACCATTTGAATGGATATTTTATTTATCAATTCTTTTATTGGGCTTATCTGGTGCCTTTAAAAAATGGGCTGAGCAATCTTCTAAATTCAAATTTGTGCAAACGTCTATTTATGTTGCTTGGTTGTCACTTTTCGCCTTTATTGCTACGACACCACTCAGCTATATCAGTTATCATTTTTCAAAGCAGTACAATATTTCTACTCAAAGTTTTGCTAGCTGGATGAAAGATGAACTTATAGACTTTTGGGTGAACTTTGGCATGATGGTGCTTATCGTTTATGTATTATATCTGCTTATTAATAAAAGCAGGAAGCGGTGGTGGCTATATGCTTGGATGTTAACCGTTCCTTTTTCATTGTTTTTAATGTTCCTTCAACCAGTGGTCATTGATCCGTTGTATAATGATTTCTATCCTTTAAAGAATAAGGAATTAGAGAGTAAAATATTGACGCTTGCTCATGAAGCAAACATCCCAGCTGACCATGTGTTTGAAGTCGATATGGCGGAGAAAACGAATGCTTTGAACGCTTATGTGACTGGTATTGGATCAAATTCCCGGATTGTTCTCTGGGATACAACTTTAAATAGATTAGATGATGACGGTATTTTATTTATTATGGCACATGAAATGGCGCACTATGTTGAGAAGCATATATATATTGGCATAGGCGGATATTTATTATTATCTTTAGTTGGATTGTATTTAACTTATCGCATAATGGAGTGGGCGGTAACGAAGTATGGAGAAGCTTTGAAGATTCCAGCAGTAAATGATATCCGTTCCTTCCCATTATTTCTTATGATTATTTCCATGCTTCTGTTTATTTCTAGTCCGTTGTCCAATTTGGTTTCACGTTATCAAGAAACAAGAGCGGATCATTATGCAGTTGAATTAACAAAAGATCCAGAAGCGGGGATTGAAACTTTTCAAGAGCTTACCAAAGCTGGTCTTAGTCAAGTGAATCCACCATTACTTGTGAAGGTATTTCGCTATGGACATCCGACAATGTTGGATCGAATCATTGAATTAGAAGAATATCAAATAAAACATCGAGACGATGAATAGATAAAAAGAGGTACCATTTTATGCACACAGCCTTTTGCATTTGCAACAGGGGGTGTGTATATTTTTTTTCCTTTTTTCCCCTTCTTTACCTCGTAGTTATAATTTCAAAAATAAAAAATCCCCCATTGGTGGTGGAGGATAATAGGTTACGAGCCATATTCTTTTTGCAGTTGAATATATTCATTTGATAGTGTAATGAACATTTTTTTATTTTTGCAGTCTAATGCTTCATCTAATTTCACTTTTACAGCTTGCAGTTTTCTGTTTAGGATAGCGTCGCTAATGACCATGTCGACATATAAGTCTAAAACAAATGCTTCTTTTTTTCTTTTGCGTTTCATGGCGCTTGCTTTCATTAATTCGGTGTATGATTTTTCTTTCATAAAAATCACCCCAATGGCTTTTTATTAGTATATGTAAAGAATTGTATTTATTCAACTTATTTTTGAATTTTTAAAAAATTAAATATATTATTTTCAAATAAATTGTCAATTTAATAGGAAAAAAGACTGGTTATCATCTTCCCTTTCTGGTAAAATAGAGCTAATTTTAAAAATATTTAGTTTATTTTTCAAAAAAAGTAAAGGGGTGTACCGTTTTATGGCTGAGAAGGAAACGATGATTGAAGAGTATGAAATTAATACAGAAACTATGATGATTTTGCCAATTGAATATGGTAGTAAGATTTATTCTCATATTTATGAAATCGAAGGTGAAGCGGTTTCGCCTTTTAAACCGCTTGAAATTATTAAGAAAAGTTGTCGCTTCTTTGGTGCTAGCTATGAAGGTAGAAAAGAGGGGACAAGACAACTGACAGGTATTACACATAAAGCACCTATTACAATTGATCCCACTAATCTCATTTATTTTTTTCCAACAGCTTCTGCTACAAACCCCAACTGTATATGGATATCTAATGAGCATGTACTCCATTATCGTCCGCATGAGGGAGGACAAACAGAAGTAACTTTTAGAAATAGGCGTACGCATATTATCCCTGTTTCACATAACATATTTCAAAATCAAATTCTAAGAACCGTTCTGTTAAAAGATACGTTATCGAGCAGAATTGAAGAAACGGAACGAAAATCGCTTTACTTTCTAAAAAGAAAAAAAGCAGAGAAAGTTTCAGAAAACATTAACTTCCTTCGCAGATTATGATGGATATTATTTGCTAATTGGCGATGAAGTATAACGTTTGAATAAATAAAACTCCAGTAATTCATGGACTTTATTTCGTATACGAGGGTTAAAATAATTATGTTGCTCTTCATATCCTTTATAAAGAAACATGAACATTGTAAATGCTTCATCGCGCTTAATTTCTTGTACACTCAACTTTTCTTTATTCATATAGTGCTTCACGCTTCTTAATTCCTTCTGGATTACCCTCATTGTTTCATCAACTAAATTCACATAAGGTTGCTTCAACTTAAACGGACTTGCATCAATCACTTTTAAATCCCTATTAAGTATCGTAAGCACCATTGGCAAATAAATCGCTTGTTCCATAATATTCCGGTCTCGCTCAGGAATTCTTGTCATCGTAAATACTTCTCCTTTTTTTAGTATAGAACACTTGTTCTTATTATATTCTACTCTCATTAAAATATTCATGCAACTGTATCCATTTTTTGTTATTTGATTTTTAGCTTGAAAGAGAGGTATGAATTGCTCACAATAAAAGTGGATAAATAAAGGGGAATATTACTTACGTCACGAATAAAAGTGAGAAGAACCTATAGAGGAGTGAAGAGGATGAATGCAAAAAAACGAATCAAGCCGGAGGATCAATATCAACTAAAGTCGGTATCTGATCCACAATTAAGTAAGAATGGCTATGATTGTGTTTATATAGAAACGACCATGTGTGAAGAAGAAAATACATATAGCTCTCATTTGTTTTACATAAATACAAATCAACCTGCAGAAACGCAACAATTAACATACGGAAAAGGGAGAAACTTGGCACCAAGATGGTCACCAGATGGGTCACAAATCGCATTTGTTTCTAATCGTAATCATGAGGTAAATCAAATATTTATGTTATCAATGAACGGAGGCGAAGCAAAACAACTGACAAATGAACCGAATGGTGCGACCAATCCTATATGGTCACCGGATGGTAAAAGAATCGCTTTTCAATCAACTGTAGAGAAAGAGAACCTTCCAGAAAAAAACAAGGATAAACCAGAGCCGGTTGAAATAGAAAGGATGAAATATAAGTCTGACGCCAAAGGTTTATGGTCTGGTGATTATCAACATATTGGAGTAATTGATATTGCTTCAGGAGAGCGTGAATGGCTTACAACAGGAGAGCAGGATTATTATCTCCAATGTTGGTCTCCGGACAATCAATCTATTGCATTATTAGCCGATTTGGCAACAGATAAAGATCATTCTTTCAATAATGATGTATACATATTAGATGTTGAAAGTAAGCAGATGGAGAATATGACAAAAGGAGTTGCCAGCTTCTCTCATGTATCATGGTCCCCTGATGGCAAATGCTTGGGGCTAATTGGGTCGAAGTCGACCTATAGGAATGCTTCTTTGTCTAGGATATGGACATTAGATGTATCCACGGGAGAATTGACTTGTTTAACAGAAGAATGGGATGTACAAGTCGGTGATTATGTTGTTGCTGACTTCCATCAGTCTGCAAATGCTTCACAGTTTTTATGGGCTGAGGATAGCTCGAGCTTCTATTTTCTAGCATCTGACCATGGCAATACAGTACTGTATTTTGGCACAGTTGAAGGAGCGATGTATCCGGCATTATTAGAAGAAAGGCATCATATTTATGGTGTTTCTACAGGAGGCACGATAGATAAAGCGATAGTAGCGATTAGCACACCTACTAATCCGGGAGATTTATACTTGTTGAACGTGACTAGTGGAGAAAAAACAAGACTGACAAATATTAATCAAGCTTTCTTTGAGGAGACGGCTGTTGCTGATGCAGAGGTCCTTCAATATCAATCGATAGATGGATGGGAATTACAAGGTTGGTTAATAAAGCCGATAAATCACGAGACAGGAGAGAAGTATCCTCTTATTGTAGAGATTCATGGTGGTCCACACATGATGTATGCCAATACATATGTCCATGAGTTTCAAGTGTTAGCCGCAGAGGGATATGCGGTGTTATATACAAATCCACGGGGCAGTCATGGATATGGACAAGCTTTTGTAGATGCTGTAAGAGGAGATTATGGTGGCAAAGATTATGAAGATATCATGACTGCTGTCGATTATGTTCTCGAATATGATGAGGGAATTGACCGTGAGAGGTTAGGGGTAACAGGCGGTAGCTACGGTGGCTTTATGACAAATTGGATTGTCGGACATACAAATCGTTTTAAGGCAGCTGTTACTCAGCGCTCCATATCTAATTGGATTAGCTTTTATGGTGTAAGTGATATCGGCTATTATTTCACTGACTGGCAAATAAAAAGCCAGTTAAAGGATATAGAAAAATTATGGAAACATTCACCATTAGCATTTGTGGAGCAAGTAGAAACCCCACTATTAATTTTACATAGTGAAAATGATTTAAGATGCCCGATTGAACAAGCAGAGCAATTTTACATTGCATTAAAACACCATAACAAACAAGCGAAGTTTATTCGTTTTCCACAAGCTAATCACGAACTCTCTAGAAGTGGGCACCCCAACTTAAGAATGAAGAGACTTCATTATATAAAAAATTGGTTTAATGAATATGTTTAAAGATGCTTACCCCGGAAGTGTGATCACTTTCGGGGTATTTGGTAATATTTCGTAAGTGAAACTTTTTTCATGCTGTATCAGTCATATATAAAGGGACGAAAATATCTTTAAAAAGATGTAAAGATAATGAAGAAATGATTTAGAAAAAAGGCTGCAACGTGTATAATTCTAGTATATCTTTTAAAAGAGTTACTGTTCTGTTTATTCCAAAAGTAACAGTATCGGGATAATCTGATATAATTTACAAAAAGAAAGAAAAGAATAATAGGATGAAAGGATACATTTAAAATGAGAGCTGAAAGACATCAAGGAAAGAAGAAAAAGCGGAAATTTGGCAAAATAATAAGAAATTTATTTATCATATTCTTGCTTGTTGTTGTTGCAGTAGTAGGATATTCTTACTACCAATTTAAACAAGGTCTACAAACTTCTAAAGCAGATAATGATTCAAGTGTACCAGAGCAAGTATACGAATTTAATGGTGAAAAAGATCAATACGGTGGAACGAATATTTTACTCTTAGGTAGTGACTCAAGAGGAGAAGAAAATGCACGTGCAGATACAATTATGGTTGCACATTATCAACCTGATTCAGGCACTTATAAAATGATTTCTTTTATGCGCGATATGTATGTCGATATTCCAGGACATGGTCAAAATCGTATTAATGCTGCACTTGCTTATGGAGGACCAGAATTATTAAGGCAAACGATTAAAGAGAACTTTAACATCGACTCGCAATATTATGCGATTCTTGATTTTGAGGGGTTTGAAAAGGTCATTGATGTGGCTTTTCCAAACGGTGTAGAAATCAATGTGGAGAAAGAGATGTCTCAGAAAATCGGTGTAACATTAAAGCCGGGATTACAGAAATTGGATGGCGAACACCTTTTAGGATATGTCAGATTCAGAAATGACGCGGTTGGCGATTTCGGTCGAGTTGAAAGACAACAAAACGCGATTAAAGCAGTAATGAATCAATTTACTAGTTTAAATACGATAGCTAAACTACCTAAACTAGTAGGAGTTGTTACACCTTACGTCAATACCAATATGAAAACAAGTGACATCTTATATATGGGAAAAGATGTTTTAATGAATGGAAGCCCGCAAGTAGAGTCATTAAGAATTCCAGCAGATGGCACTTACCAAAATGTTAGAATTAGTGGAATGGCTGTTTTACAGGTTGATTTAGAAGCAAACAAACAAGAGTTACAACAATTTTTAACTAACTAAAAGAAGAATATCTATGTTTTTTCGAGCGAGAGAAGGAGAGTATGGATGGATTTAGAGAGTATCAGACAGTGGCTTACACTAGAAAATATATTAGCTCTAATTGAAGAATATCGTTCATTTGGCCCTCTTCCAGGAATTCTACTACCTTTAATAGAGGCATTTTTACCTTTTCTCCCGCTTTTTTTATTCGTGATGGCTAATGCGAATGCGTTCGGATTATGGGGCGGATTTTTATATTCTTGGATTGGCTCAGTTGCAGGAGCTTTGCTCGTTTTTTTTATCATTAGAAAATATGGCCAAGCGCGATTCTTAAGTGTAATTAAAAACCATGATAAAGTAAAAAAATTAATGGCATGGGTTGAAAAGCATGGTTTTGCACCGTTATTTTTATTACTATGCTTCCCTTTTACACCATCTGCTATTGTAAATATTGTGGCTGGCTTATCGAGAATAAGTATTGCCCAATACGCATTGGCAGTCATAGCAGGAAAAATGGTAATGATTTTTACAATGAGTTTCGTCGGGCATGATATTGCATCACTGATTACAAAACCGACGAGAACGGCCATCGTCATCCTCATCATTGCTATTCTTTGGTATGTAGGTAAAAGAATAGAAATTAAATTAAATACAAGTGTAGAAAAACCGAAAAAATAGATAGGTTAGAGGAAAGCCCGGCAGATGTTTGCTGGGTTTTTTTATTTTTGAATAAGAACAGAAAAATAATAGAGCACATGCATCGATCATTCAACAAAGTTAAGGACCAAGTAGAATTCCCTGTATTTACTTTAAACTCAAAAAGGAGAAAAATGTGAGAGATGTGCTAAAATAGGAACAAAGATTCTATAGGTCGATTCACATTGAAAGTGAAGGTGAAAATACATGACAGTAAAGATGTTAATTGGTCGGTCTCAGACAGGAAAAACCGAGAAGATGGTCGGTGAGATAAAGCAACTTATGAAAGAAAATCCTGAAGGCTCACCAATTATTTATATTGTTCCAGAACAGATGACGTTTCAATCTGAATATAAATTAGCTAGTTCTAAAGGTTTAGGAGGAATGATTAGAACACAAGTTTTTTCTATCACGAGATTAGCATGGCGAGTTCTGCAAGAGACCGGTGGAATAAGCCGTTATCATTTAAGTAGTATTGGTACAAACATGCTCATTCGCAAGATTATTGAGGAACAGAAGGATGAGCTGAAAATTTTTCAAAATGCAGCTGATAAAAATGGGTTTATCCAGCAGATGGAAAGCATGTTAACAGAGTTTAAACGCTATTGTGTGAACCCTACTGAATTAGAAATGCGAATAGCGCAATTACAACAGAATGATCATGAGAAAAAAGTATTAGCAGAGAAACTGCATGATTTAGAATTGATTTATTCGAAGTTTGAAGCCGGTATATTGGATAAATACTTAGACTCGGAAGACTATTTGCAATTACTTGCTGAAAAAGCAAATGAATCGGTTTATTTGCAAAAGGCAACAGTTTATATCGACGGTTTCCATAGCTTTACACCACAGGAATACCGCGTTATTGAAGCACTTATCCGTCATTGTCCAAATATGACAATTGCCCTAACGCTAGATCAGCCGTTTGATAACGAACCACCAGATGCCCTCCATTTATTTAGGCAAACAGGTGAGACGTATCAAACAATTCTAGAGATAGCTAAGCAACAAAATCAACAAGTCGAATATGAGTTACTTTCTCAAGTTTCGACAAACAAGCATGAATCATTGAGACATTTTGAAGCCAATTTTGAAGTGCGTCCGACTATCCCATTTAGTGGGGAGGCACGGGTCATGATTGCCCATGCAATGAATCGCAGAGCAGAAATTGAGGGGATTGCCCGGAAGGTTCGTGCCCTTGTTCGTGATGAAGGGTTAAGGTATAAAGATATAACCGTACTTATGAGAAACGGTCATGAATATCATGATTTAATTACAACCGTGTTTAATGATTATGAGATTCCTTTATTTATTGATAGAAAGAAGTCCATGTTACATCATCCTGTTGTCGAGTTTATTCGTTCCAGTTTAGAGGTGTTAATGAGTAATTGGCGATATGAACCTGTTTTCCGTACGATAAAAACTGAAATGCTTTTTCCACTTAACTATTCGTCTCCATTATTACGTGAGAAGATGGACCGGTTAGAAAATTATGTTTTATCTTATGGCATACAAGGTAGTAAATGGACAAAGAAAGAGCGCTGGACATATCGGAGAATTCGTGGCCTTGAGATGACAAATACAGGGCAAACAGATGCAGAAAGAGACATAGAAGAAGAAGTAAATCAATTAAGAGATATCGTAGCTGCACCACTATTGAGACTTTCAAGGCGAATGAAGAAAGCGGAAACGGGCAGGGAATACGCAGAAGCCCTTTATTTATATTTAGAAGAAACAGATATCCCAGCCAAAATAGAAAAACTTCAAATAGAGACGGAAGAAAGAGGAGAGCTTGTTAGATCTAGAGAGCATAACCAAGCATGGAATGCAGTGGTTGAGCTATTGGATGAATATGTAGAAATGCTTGGTAGTGAGCAGATGACGACAGAGCGCTTTGCGACCATATTAGATGCAGGTATTGAAGCCCTACAATTTAGTATTGTGCCACCTGCAATGGACCAGGTAATTGCTGCTGATATGGAAAGATCACGAGTGGCTGATATGAAAGCTGCCTTTATTATTGGCTTAAATGAAGGGGTTCTACCAGCAAAGTTTCCAGAAGAAGGTGTATTAGCAGATGATGATCGCGAGCAGTTATTGTCACTAGGAATGAAAGTAGCTCCTTCAACGAAAACGAGATTGTTAGATGAAGAGTTTTTGGCGTATAAGGCATTTGTCACACCGTCAGAGTATTTATTTGTTAGCTATCCAATGGCAAACGAAGAAGGAAAGGCACTCATTCCCTCTCCATTTATAAAGAGAATAAAAGATCAATTTGTACAAATAAAAGAAGAGTATTTGATGTCAGATCCAGCAGAACTAAATGAAAAAGGACAAATAGACTATATCAGTCATATTAATACAGCATTAACGTTTTTAACATCACAATTACAATTACAGAAACGCAATTATGCCATTTATGACATGTGGTGGGATACGTATAATATTTATTTACAGAAATCAGGCTGGCAAGATATCACAAACAAGGTTTTAGCAAGTTTACATTATGAGAATAGGACAGAACCACTAGATGAAGAGATTAGTAAAGCATTGTATGGTGAAACGATTCGTGCAAGTGTATCAAGAATGGAACTCTTTCATAGCTGTCCGTTCTCACATTATGCCCAATATGGTTTGCGTTTGAGAGAACGGCAAGTCTTTCGATTAGAGGCACCTGATATTGGTGAATTATTTCACGCCGCCCTAAAATATATAACCGAAACGGTTATGCATAAGGACTTGCAATGGTCAGATATGACAAGGGAACAATGCGAATTACTTGCAAAAGAAGCAGTTGAACTACTTGCACCTAAATTACAGCATGAAATTCTCTTAAGCTCTAATCGATACTTCTATATTAAGCGAAAACTGGAGCAAATCATTAGCCGTGCATCCTTTATTATGGGAGAACATGCAAAAGCCAGTGGATTCACACCCGTCGGTTTAGAGATGAGCTTTGGACCTTCTGGTGATTGGCCATCTCTATCTTTTCCATTGAAAAATGGCAGTATGATGGAACTAGTGGGACGCATTGATCGTGTTGATCAAGCGAAAGGTGAGAAGACAGGATCGTATTTACGCATTATTGATTATAAGTCAAGTGAGAAAGATGTGAATATTAACGAGGTCTATTACGGATTATCGTTACAAATGTTAACCTATTTGGATATTGTCATTGCCCATTCAGAGGAACTCATCGGTATGAAAGCTGATCCAGCGGGTGTTCTGTATTTTCATGTTCATAATCCAATGATTAACTCAAGCAAAATGCTTGGTTTAGACGAGATAGAAAAAGAGATCTTGAAAAAGTTCAAAATGAAGGGATTATTATTAGGAGAAGAAAATGTTGTACGTTTGATGGACAAGTCATTAACAACAGGCGATTCGCCGATTATTTCTGCTGGCTTTAATAAAGATGGGACACTATCAAAGCGATCCAAGGTTGCTGATAAAGCGGAATTTAATTACTTGCGACAATTCGTGAGAAGTAAATATATTAAAACGGGTAACCAAATGACAGGTGGTCAAGTGGAGATATCACCATATAAATTGAAAGAACGGACGCCATGTACATTTTGCTCTTTTAAATCCATCTGTCAATTTGATGAGTCATTAGAAACGAATACATTTAGAATATTAGATGAAAAACCGAGAGATGAAGTGCTAACTCGGATAAGAGAGGAGGCAGAAAAGGATGCCTAAATCTATCATTCCACCAAAGCCTGAGAATCTTACTTGGACAGATGATCAGTGGAAAGCGATCCATGCGACAAATCAAGATATTCTCGTAGCGGCAGCAGCAGGATCGGGGAAAACCGCTGTACTAGTTGAAAGAATCATTACCAAAATATTAAACACTGACAATCCCATGAATGTCGATGAGCTTCTTGTTGTCACATTTACTAATGCTTCAGCAGCAGAAATGCGTCATAGAATAGGAGAAGCGCTAGAGAAGGCAATTCAAGCGGACCCACATTCCTATCATTTACGTAAACAATTAACTTTGCTCAATAAAGCATCCATCTCAACGTTGCATTCTTTCTGCTTAGAGGTAATAAAGAAATATTATTATTTAATCAATATAGACCCAGGATTTAGAATTGCAGATGAAACAGAGGCTCAATTATTACGAGATGAAGTTTTAGATGATTTATTTGAAGAAGCTTATGGTAAAGAAGATAACGAAGTATTTTATCACTTAGTGGATACGTTCACAAACGATCGTAGTGATGTGGCGCTTCAAGATATGATTAGACAAATCTATGATTTTGCTCGAGCAAATCCGTCAATGGATGATTATTTGGACAAGATGATTGAGATGTACAATGTGACTCCTACTGCAAATATGGACGATATTCCATTTGTTGGTTATCTCCTCTCGGATGTTCACCTGCAATTACAAGGTGTGAGAAGTTTATTAGTCCACGGCCTTGATTTAACAAAGCAACCTGGGGGACCAGCGCCAAGAGCGGACAACTTTGTAGCAGATATCCAACTAGTCGATATCTTAATTCAGGCGGCTGAGCAATCTTGGGAGACATTGTATGAGGCAATGCAGTCTTATAAATTTAAAACATTAAAGGCTTGTAAAGGGGAAGAGTTTGAGCCAGAACTAATAGAAGAGTCGAAAAAAGTGCGAGATCAAGCGAAAGATGTCTTGAAGAAACTGAAAGAAGAGCTTTTTAGCAGGAAAGCAGAATCTTTTCTAAGTGATATGTTAGAAATGAAGCCACATATTGCAGGATTAGCACAATTAGTAAAAGCATTTGCAGAGAGGTTTGCAGCAGTTAAAACAGAAAAAGGATTAGTAGACTTCGCTGATTTAGAACATTATTGTTTGGATATTCTTGGGGTTGTTGATCAATCTAATCAATTCATTCCTACAGACGCTGCCCTTGCCTATAAAAACCAATTTAAAGAAGTGCTAGTCGATGAGTATCAAGATACGAATATGGTACAAGAGGCGATTCTTCAACTAGTCACAAATGATAATGAGTTAAACGGAAACCTCTTTATGGTTGGAGATGTAAAACAATCGATTTATCGTTTCCGTTTAGCAGAACCGAACTTATTTTTAAACAAATATAATCGGTTCACGACTGACGGTGAATCAACAGGTTTGCGCATTGATCTGGCGCGGAATTTCCGCAGTAGAAAAGAAGTCCTACATGGTACCAATTTTATCTTTAAGCAAATTATGGGAGAAAATGTAGGGGAGATTGTTTATGATGAAGCAGCTGAACTTGTTCCTGGAGCTGCTTATCCTGAAGAAGTGACGCATCCGATTGAGTTAACGATGATTGATCTTGAAGATGAAGATCATACGGAACAACCTGATTCGTTTGAGGAAGAAGAACTCGCGCAATCACAGTTAGAAGCAAGACTCATAGCAAAGAAAATAAAAGAATTAATGGCTAGCCATAAACAAGTGTATAATGCAAAGCTTAAGCAAGAGCAACCGATGAAGTATCGGGATGTTGTGATTTTATTGCGTTCAATGACGTGGGCACCACAAATGATAGAGGAATTAAGACAGCAAGGGATTCCTGTTTATGCTGATCTTTCACAAGGCTATTTTGATGCAACGGAAGTTTCCATTATGATGTCACTCTTAAAAGTGATAGATAATCCATATCAAGATATTCCATTAGCCGCTGTATTACGTTCACCAATTGTTGGTCTAACAGAGAATCAATTGGCGACCATAAGAGTTCCTCATCAAACTGGTGCTTATTATGAAGCGGTTCAACAATTTTGTTCTGAAGTTCAAACAGGGGATAAGGTTGCCATTTATGATAAGCTAAAGCCGTTTTTATTGCAGTTAGAAAATTGGCGACAAAAAGCCAGACAAGGTGCTTTATCTGATTTGATTTGGCAATTATATAGAGAAACACGATTTTATGATTTTGCAGGTGGTATGCCTGGTGGAAAACAACGCCAAGCTAATTTGCGGGCCTTATATGATCGGGCAAGACAATATGAAGCTACATCATTTAGAGGATTGTTTAGATTTTTGCGCTTTATTGAAAGAATGAGAGAAAGAGGAGACGATTTAGGGGCTGCCCGTGCCTTAGGAGAACAGGAAGATGTAGTACGTATCATGACTATTCATAAAAGTAAAGGGTTAGAGTTTCCTTTTGTCTTTATGCCAGGGCTAGCACGAAACTTTAATACGATGGATTTGAAGAAGTCTTTCTTGCTAGATAAGGATCTGGGGTTAGCATATAAATATGTGAATGCAAATAAACGGATTTCTCTTGCTTCGTTACCGCAGCTTGCCTTCAAACGTAAGAAAAAAATGGAGATGCTTGCTGAAGAAATGCGAGTGCTCTATGTTGCTTTGACAAGAGCGAAGGAAAAGCTTTTCTTGATTGCTTCACCGAAAAATATGGCTAAGAAGTTGAAGGATTGGCAAAGGGTGTCGAGGAAGTCAGACTGGCTACTTGATGATTTTACTCGTGCTCAAAGTACAAGCTATTTAGACTGGATTGCACCTGCTATCATCCGACATCAAGATAGCGCAACTTTAGATACTAGTTTGAACCCGGTAGTAGCAGCAATTCATAAGCATCCATCTAGTTGGGAAGTTCAAATTGTTGCAAAAGAAGAAGCAAAGGCGATGATTGATGAAAATCAAGTTGAATCTGACCTTCTCTTAGAAAAAGTACAGCAGGGAGAAAGAGTCGATAAAGAATCTCGTTATTATGAAACGATTAAGCATCGTCTAGAATGGTCATATCCTTATCAATCAGCAATGAAATCAAGATCGAAACAGTCAGTTTCTGAAATAAAAAGGCAAAAAGAAATCTTTTCTCAAGAAGAAAGTGGACAAGAATTAGTTAAAGGGTTTAAAAAGCCAATTTTAAATCGACCGTTATTCATGCAAGAAAAGTCCATTACACCTGCTGAAAGAGGAACGGCCTTGCATACAGTGATGCAACACTTAGACTTACATGATCCAGCAGATGAAAAGCATATAATGGAAAAAGTAGAACATTTAGTAAAAAAAGAACTGTTAACAGCTGAGCAAGCTACGGTCGTTGACCCAGCTTTGATTGTTGACTTCCTTGAAAGTGAGCTAGCTGAGCGTATGAGAAAAGCAACGACTTTGCAAAGAGAAGTACCGTTTAACCTTGCTTTGCCAGCTAGTGAAGTTTACTCCCATTGGGATCAAGCAGCAGAAGATACGGTATTAGTACAAGGAATTATTGACTGTTTGTTTGAGGATCATAAGGGCCTTGTTATCGTGGATTACAAATCAGATCGCATTACCGATCGTTTTAGAGGCGGAATGGATGAGGCAGCGCCGATTTTAATTGATAGATACCGAGTTCAAATTGATTTATATACGAAAGCGGTCGAACAGATTACAAAAAGGAAAGTCGCACAAAAGTACCTTTATTTCTTTGATGGCGGTTATTTTTTGCAAATATAAAAAGAGGGCAGTTGCCCTCTTTTTAGTGTATTCTTATAAGTTGCCTACAGTTGGTTGATCCAATAAGTTTGCATCTAATACATTACTTGCACTGAGCCCATTGTTTGTCATTATAAATCCACCAGTGTTCAAAGTTCCAGAGCCAGTAGTAGATTTAGAGTTACTTTTTGGTGATATATAAAGTGAATCGCCGAATTGAACAATACCACCTGAAACATTGATTATCTGGACAGGGCCGATAATTGCCGGCATAATAAACACCCTTTATTCTTCGTTTTTCACAAATTGTCTAAAATGTTTCACACGAGATTCCATACTAATATCTTTCGTATTGCCAATATGAAGGACTGCGCTTGATGAAACGCCTAAAATATCTATATTCTTAACTTTAATAATGGGTTTATGTTGAATATAGTGAGTTTGGATATTTTCAGTTATTTTCGGAATAACTAATTCTTCTCTATAGATGTCATAAACGTTGTAATTACCTTCTTTACCATAAAAGATTTCAGCGTCTCGCTGCAGTGCCAATGCCCGGGAATAACCTTGGATATAAGAAGTATCACCGATTTCGAAAATGGAGGAGAAGCCAAATGTGTCCACCTTAATCTGGTCTACAACTGATGTTCTTTTAAACATGTAATTACTCCGGTGTTAGTGGTACAAAGGGACCGATAATTAGTGATTCAGGTGGTGTATCAAAGGTAGAGGCAAGCTGTATCGTTTCCGCATCTCCGACAATAAATATGGATGAACTCGACACACCAATTATGCGCACATCTCCCACACAGAGCTCGCGGTTATATACTTGGAAATTCATTCTTTTTTCATCTCCTTCATATTCTCCGGTAAATGACTAAGGAAGGCATAGACACCATTTCGTATTTCCGTTTTTAATGTTTCAATCACCTTTGTTTTCTCTTCCTGGCTGTCTAGATTACGATTAGACTGCTGTTTCAAATAGTAGTCTACACGACTAGAAAGTTGCTTTTTAATATCCTCTTTAATAAATTCTACATAGGAGCTATCATTTGGCATTTTTAAGTTTGCTTCTGCTTCTTCAACAATTTGTGGGAGCTCCCCTTCTATAAAAGTTAATAATGCTGTTTCTATTTCCATATTTCTTTTAAACAATTTTTTGGGAGAATAAGGTGTTTGTAATTCTTTTTGATCGACAGAGAAATCATCAATATCTTGCAAATCTGATGGATTTAAGCCAATGTTTAATGTCCCTTCCAATGTCTCTACTTTTAACTGGTCAAATTTATATTCGATCCGGTCGATATGAATAGGCTGGCGATCATTTTGTGCCATTTCTTCCTTCATTTTTTTCATTGAAGATTCAAGCTTTTGAATCCGCTGTTCTTGCATTTGTACATAAGCTTGTAATTGTTGTAAATACGTGTAAAGATCTTGACTCATCCTAAAATCGCCGCCTCTCAAATCATATTATGGTTTCGATGGAGCAGTTAAGGGAACGAGTGGTGTCCCCACTGTTGTTCCTGGGGCAATTGGCGTTTCTTCATATTCAGGTGCAGGTTCGGTAAACCCTCCCGTATTATACAAGTGGGAGGCTGGTTTAATAATACCTGCACTGCCGATTTGAAATACGGAAGAGTTTGAGACCCCGCCGATTTTAATTAGCTGAATAGAAATAGATTGTTGAATATAATAATTATTCATCGCTCATCACCTTAAAGTTATGCATTAAAGTAGTTACCTTGGTCAACGCTATCGTTATCATATGTGTTGGTTGTGCTATTGTAGTTAACAACATCTAATCCATCCCCTGTATTAAAAGAACCGGCACCAGAAAACGTTTTGGCATTAGAGAGGGGCATTACCTTATAAATATCACCAATGTTAAAAACGGAACTACTTCCTATAGAAATCACTTGAACAGCTCCAACAATTGCTGGCATATCAACACCCTTTGCGTACACTGAAGTTTTGAAAACGGGCGAATGCCCTAATTATCTATTTATCATTATCCTATGTGCCTAGTGTAATAGTGTGAAGAAACTTTATGATTAAGGGTGAAAAATATAGATGTCAGACTGTTGAAATGCTAAAATAATTATAATCAGAAAATTTTAATTATTTTAGCGAGGAGTGATTTACCGTGAAGGTACCATTAATATTAACTGAATTTCTAGATCGTGCGGTAAGGTTATATGGAGATAAAGAAGCAATATATGGTGATACGCTCACACTTACATATAATCAATTGAATAAAAGGGTGAATCAATTATCACATGGTCTGCAAAGCATTGGTGTACAAAAGGGAGACCGCGTCGCTTATTTAGCGCCAAATACTGTGGAAATGCTTGAAGGGTTTTATGGAGTATATCAATTAAATGCAATTATGGTTCCTCTTAATATCCGGCTACAACCAAATGATTACGTTTTCATATTAAATCATAGTGAATCAAAAGTACTTTTCGTTGATCAAGAACTGTATAGATTGATACAACCAATTAAAGATCAGTTAGTAACAGTAGAAACGATTATTGTTCATGATATGGATAGTGATACAACTGAAATTGGTTATGACAATTGGTTAGCATCTTTTCCTGAAGAAAGTTTTTGTAGAGAAGAAATAGACGAAGAGGATGTATGTTCTTTGTTATATACGAGTGGCACAACAGGAGACCCAAAAGGTGTGATGCTTACTCATCGTAACAACTACTTACATGCATTAAGTACGATGCATCATTTGCGAGTGAGTGATCAAGATACACTTATTCATGTACTGCCAATGTTTCATGTTAACGGCTGGGGTTCACCATTTTATTATACAGCGAATGGGGCAAAACAACTATGTCTGCGTAAAACGACACCAGAAGTCATCTTTCAAGCAATGGAGAAGTATAAAGTGTCTATCGTACATATGGCACCGACTGTATTGAATAGCTTAATGCAATACTATGATCAGCATCAAACGAAGTTCTCACATCCTATTCGCGTAGTGATTGCAGGTTCTGCGCCGCCGCCTGCGTTTGTTTCTAAAGTGGAAGCTGAGATGGGCTGGGACTTTATCCAAGTATATGGGATGACCGAATCTTCACCACTAAGCACGATATCACAAATCAGATCTCATATCCAAATAATTGAAAAAGAGACATATAGAATGAAGGCAAAAGCTGGTTATCAAATGATTGGTTCTCAAGTGAAAGTTGTTGATGAATATGGTGCAGAAGTTGCAAATAATAGCAAAGATATTGGCGAAGTGGTTGTACGTAGTCACGGGGTAATGAAAGGTTACTGGAAAAATGAAAAAGCAACAGCAGAAACGATTCGTGATGGCTGGCTACATACGGGGGATATGGGGACAGTAGATCAATATGGCAACATAGACATTGTGGATCGTAAGAAAGATATTATTATTTCCGGTGGTGAGAATATTTCTTCCATTGAAATTGAAGGTGTATTATACGAACATCCTGCAATTTTGGAAGCAGCTGTTATTGCCGTACCACATGAGAAATGGGGCGAAACCCCACATGCCTTTATTGTTTTAAAGGAAGGGATGGACGGGGTGAACGAAAAAGATATTATTGCTTTTACTCGTGAAAATATGGCTCATTTTAAAGCGATAACTAGCGTAACATTTACAAACGAACTACCAAAAACAGCTTCAGGAAAAATCCAAAAAATTCATTTGCGTAACGATTATTGGGCTACAAGCGGGAAAAACGGTAGATATGTTAATTGAACAATTTGTTTTAAGCGAGAGCGCATGTTTTTTGGATGTATTTTAATAATGAGAAGTATGGGCATATCTTTTAAGACAAAGATATGCTTTTTTTCATGTTCGGTAATGTACGTTAAGAAACTGCAAAAAAATAGTAAGAGAAAATGATTAAATTGATAGTAGAAAATATGCTATATTAAGGTAGTGTGTTGATGAATATTGGAATTAAAGGAAGAAATAGGTTAACTGTTTTCAGGTGGCTCTACTTTTATTCTCTAATCAGATTCTAATAGAAATAAGTGATCAGTTAACAAATTACAGTCCGGCAGTTGGAATAGCCTGGGAAAAAGAGAAGGAGGTAAAAGCAACGACTTAGTTCAATTGTAAATTAATTTCTTAGGAGGAAGTTATGCAATCGCTTAACGAAAACAGAAGGATTCATTCCATCGATGCGATGAGGGGATTCGCTTTATTTGGTATTTTAATAGTCAATTTTTTATCTTTCCATTCACCATATACGCATATAGATCCGTTTAATTATTGGGATAAAGCAGGGGATAGTACGGTTTTCCCTATTATTGATGTATTTTTTCAAGCGAGTTTTTATCCGTTATTTTCTTTATTATTTGGCTATGGTGTCATGATTCTAAAAGAAAGGGCAGAGTTAAAAGGCGTTCATAGTCCATTATTACTCGCAAGAAGATTTCTATTTTTATTAATCATCGGTTTATGTCACGCATTATTCATTTGGCATGGAGATATTTTAGTTACCTATGCTATCGCAGGATTTGCTCTTATTTTATTCATAGAACTGTCAGGGAAACTGTTAATTTTACTTGGTCTACTCATTTATATTATTCCTAATCTACTCTTAGTAGGGGTATTATTTCTTACGTTATTCATAGAACCAGATCTTTCGGTAATGATGACGACATCTGTTGCTGACATTGTTCAGGTATATCAATCAGGCACATGGCTAGAAATCGTCCGCCAGAATATAGATGACTGGTTAATGAATAATAATTTGGCCACAATGCCCATTTTAATGATTAGTATTTTACCATTGTTTTTAATTGGAGCAGGGCTACGAAAGCTTCAAGTGGTTGAAAAACTTGAACAAAGACGGATGACAGCGTTCGTTCTCATGATTGTATTTCTTACTACTGGGTACCTTATTAAACTATTACCATATTTCATTAGTACTAATTTAGCAATGCAATATATACAAGATATCTTTGGGGGCCCATTGGTAGCGGTTGGGTATAGCCTACTCATCCTTGTGCTCGTTAATAGCAAGATAGGTATAATCACAAAACCTTTACAAACAATCGGGCGCTTGTCTATGACGAATTATTTAATGCAATCCATTGTAGCTACATGTTTATTTTACAGTTATGGATTTGGATTGTATGGCAATGTATCATTGCTGACAGGAACCATGATCGCCATTATATTATACGTATGTCAAATTGTACTCAGCATGATATGGATGAAATATTTTGTATATGGCCCATTCGAATGGTGTTGGAGATGGTTCACTTATTGGCAAAAGCCGTCTACATTTAAAAGAATCCAAAAGTAAGAGTCATCTATTATTCACAATCATTTGCTAACATTTCAGTTAATTTACGCTATACTTATTTAAAAAGGGGTGTAGAGAGTGAAGTACATTACATATGAATACAATAATAAACAAGCTTACGGCGTACTTGTGAAAGATGAAAAAATGGTCTTACCTTTGCAGGAGGCTGCACAAAACAAAGGGGTACCTTTGCCAGAAGATTTAGTGGATGCCATCGGACATGAAAAATGGAGCGACACATTCATACAGGAATTAATAAGCGATGAAAGTGAATCTGCCCAGTTGATAGCCTTAAAAGACATTCAATTAAAAGCACCAATTCCAAGGCCGAAAAAGAATGTTTTCTGTGTAGGGAAAAACTATGCAGAACATGCAATTGAAATGGGAAGTGCAGCAGATATTCCTAAAGAAATGATTGTCTTTACGAAGTCACCTACAACAGTAGCTGCTCCAGACGAAGAAATCCCTCATTATCAACAACTAACAGAAATGTTAGATTATGAAGGAGAAGTAGGGGTTATTATCGGTAAAAAAGGCAAAGAGATAGAAGAAGCGGAAGCGTTAGATTATGTGTTTGGTTATACGATTATTAATGATATAACAGCAAGAGATATACAATCTAAACATAAGCAATACTTTTTAGGGAAAAGCCTGGATCAATCATGTCCGATAGGTCCGTGGATTGTTGGGAAAGAAGAGTTAACAAATCCTAATGATTTGCGTATTACGACTAAGGTCAATGGAGAAGTAAGACAAGATTCTCATACTTCAAAATTTATCTTTCCTATCGAGAAGGTTATTCACATCCTTTCAAAAGGGATGACGCTAGAACCAGGAGATATTATTGCCACAGGTACACCTGCTGGCGTTGGTAATGGCTTTAAACCACCACGTTTTCTAAAACCA
This sequence comes from Cytobacillus kochii, assembly GCF_020171845.1. Lineage (GTDB taxonomy): Bacteria > Bacillota > Bacilli > Bacillales > Cytobacillaceae > Cytobacillus > Cytobacillus kochii. Next base: position 74,894 of record NZ_JAIVAM010000009.1, read on the forward strand.
GGTGATCATATTGAAATCACAGTTGAAGGTGTAGGACAGTTATCTAATACAATAATGAGTATTAATTAATCATTATTGTAAAGATTGATAGTAATCCTTAGGCTTTATCTATTTGATTATGGTATGATGTAAACGAATTATTCTCTAAGGATAAGAGAATAAGAAATTTAAGGGGGTTCTAATGTGACACATGCACATTTAACAACATGGATCGTTGCCTTTATTCTATTCTTTGTTGCCTTATCATTGCAGAAAAATGGCAAAGATAAAGTGGTACATATGATTCTAAGATTATTTTACTTATTAATCATTGCCACAGGTGTAGGTATGCTTTTCTCAATTAGTAATATTGATATTATGTATGTATTGAAAGCGCTTGTTGGCTTATGGATTATCTCTATGTGGGAAATGATCCTAATTCGTAATAAAAAGGGCAAAAAAACAACCATCTTATGGGTACAATTAATTGTCGCTTTTTTACTTGTCCTTTATTTAGGCTTAAGTTTGCCATTAGGATTCAAACCATTTATGTAGGTGAAAAGACTCTATTGAAAGCTGCTAAAACTAGCAGCTTTTTTCTTTTTTTGATGTCTTTATCTCGAATTTTATGGTATTTTTAATCTGATAGTACTATATTTATTTTCTTTTTTTGGGTATTTACTACTATATAAGGCGAAGCTGCGCTATCTGACACAGGCTTTATTGTTTGAGGGTATGTTTAACCTTGTAAGGATAAGAACCTCCATATGATTGATTATGAAGTAAAAGATGTGGGCGGTTATTGAATTAAATGAGAATGAACCGATAAAAGATTTGTGAGTGTTAGAGGAAAGAGCTTTTTATGATCGTCAAAGATAATAAACGTCATTATAATGGTAAATCGAGGTTGGATTATAAAGTATCAAATGTTGACGAATGAAAGGTGGACATACACTCGCAGGAGGATACACGAAATGGCAGCTATACTATCAGGAATTGACAAAATGAACAAATGCAGCTTGAAAATCAGGTGCCATCGTTTATTTCAGTAACAAAGGAGGAGCCGATGATGGTCGATTCGTTTATTCAATTACCTGTCAATGATCGTAAACGAACAAAACAATTAATGATAGAGTGCCAAAACTTAAAGCAGTGCTATCATGTTTTGTTCCAAAATAACACAGAATCTATCTTTACTATTGATGGTGAGGATCGTTTTACAAGTGTCAATTCAGCTTTAGAGGAAAATTCGGGCTATACAGCAAAGGAGCTGATTGGTCTGCCATTTACTCGTTTATTTGATCATCGCCAACTTCCAATTATCAAAGCTTTTTTTGACCGTGCAAGAATGGGGGAAACACAGCAATTCCAAGCAGATATTATTGGGAAACTTGGTAAGAAAGACTTTTATGATATTAAACTCATCCCAGTTATTCGAGATGAAAAGGTAAGTTGTATATATGGAATTGCTAAAAATGTTACAGAACTAAAGAAGATCGAAAATAAATTAACCGAATTATCGTACTATGATCATTTAACTGGACTCCCAAATAAACATAGATTTACTGAACAATTAATCTCGTCAATGAAAAGGGCGAAAAAAAATCGACAATCTTTTGCTTTACTATCTATTGATATCGATCGTTTTAAAATGATTAACGAAAGTGTTGGATATTTAATAGGCGATCAAATCATTCAGCAACTGGCTAACCGTGTTAATCAGACATTACCAACAGATAGCTTTTTAGGCAGCTTTGGTGGGGACCGCTTTTTATGCTTATTACCTGAGAATTTACAGACAGAAGAAATAATGAGAATCACACAGACTTTGCTTGAGACCATCGATCGTCCCATTGTCATTCAACAACAAGAGATTCATGTCACAGCAAGTTTCGGCATTAGTTTATATCCAAATGATGGGATAGATTCCGAACAACTGATGAAAAATGCTGATATCGCGATGCATCTTTCTAAACAGAAAGGTGGGAATCAAGTAACTTTTTTTTCTGAAGAAATGAATGATGAAGTGTTAAAACGGTTCGAGATGGAAGGCTATTTAAGAAAAGCGTTAAAAAATAAACAGTTCACACTTCATTACCAGCCTCTCGTTTGTTTAGAAAGTGGAGAGCTTTTTGGTAGTGAAGCTTTGATTAGATGGTACCATCCGAAAATTGGAAATATCTCTCCGGCAAAATTTATACCTTTAGCAGAGGAAACAGGACTCATTAACGATATTGGTCGATGGGTATTAAATGAGGCATGTAAGCAGAATAAATTATGGCATGATCAAGGTTTTACCCATTTACAAATATCGGTTAATGTAGCTGCACGCCAATTTCAACAAAAGCATTTTTTAAAGGTTGTTAAAGATGCACTGCAACAATCGGGCCTTCCACCGAAGTATTTAATTTTAGAATTAACAGAAAGTACGATGCTGAAAAATAAAAAACATAGTATTGCAGTTATGAAAGAGTTGCAAAGAATGGGCATTCAAGTATCGATTGATGATTTCGGTACAGGATATTCCTCATTAAGTTATTTGAAGGATTTGCCAATTGATACATTGAAGATTGATCGTTCTTTTATACATAATTTACGTATGAATACATCTGATGCTGCGATTGTGAAAGCGATCATTACGATGGGGAAAGGGTTGCAGTTAAAAGTGCTAGCAGAGGGTGTAGAAACAGAAGAGCAAATGAAAGTGCTGAAAAAATTGGATTGCCACTTTGCTCAAGGGTATTTTTTTCAAAAGCCATTAGTTAACCAGGAATTTGAAAAAGGGTTGCAGCAGCAATGATCATAACAATGGAAATGAGACTGTAGACGAGCTTGTAGGAAAGAGTGTCTACAGTCTTTTTTTTGTATGCCCATTTTATCCGGAAGAAGAGATTTTTTCAATGACCATTCTTTTTCCACTATTTAAAGTAAATTCGAAACGGTCTGTCTCTTTTTCATAATAAAAGAAATGATGCTGTACGCTACAAATATGTTCTTGATTATCAAAGATCATAAAATTAACACCGCTTTTTCTTGTTTCATCACCGAAAAATGTTAATTGATTATAGCAGTAAATACAATCGAAAATGGAGAAATCAATGCTGTTTAAACTAGTGATGAATTGTACAAAGGCATCGTCATTTACTTCTTCTAATAATGATTCTAATGAGAAAACGAGATGCTTTTTAATTCTTATTTGATCTTGATCTTTTAAATGGAGCAGATCACTCCCGCAATGGATTTGGCCATTGAGTGATAATACACCTTTTCTCCACCGTTTCAGTCTAAATACCTCAATTTCTTGTTGGCGATATTCTTCTAATGAAGATGCTTCATCCGTTTCCTGGTCAAAAAATACCCACTGATTATTAATAAATTCAACATTCCCCTCCATATAGGCTCTTGATTGTTGTTCTATTAAATTGAGTCGTTGTTGTCTGTTCATCATAAACCTCCAGGTAAAAGTCTTTCACTCTATTTTTTGGCAATTTCCTATTGTTTTATAACCTTTATCTAGGACAATTAACCATTTATTTTAGCTCGCATAGAATAAATCCATGCATGATGTTCCGGGCAATTCCACTCGTTTGACATCATTAAATTATCCGCTTAAATATTGCTGCATCTATGATGCTCGTAGAAAGGGTGAAGAAGCCATGTGTGGAATCACGGGCTGGGTTGACTTCAATACAAATATGCAAAATGAACGTCCGACACTAGAAAAAATGACGAATACTTTATCTAAAAGGGGTCCTGATGATACGAATATTTTTTCTTCTGGGCCAGCCGGATTTGGTCATAAGCGATTAGTCGTTGTTGATCCCGTTGGTGGGAAGCAACCAATGACCATTGATAAGAATCAAAATCGCTATACAATTTGTTACAATGGCGAACTTTATAATACAGAAGATTTAAGAAAAGATCTCCTTATAAAAGGATATTCGTTTAAGGGTCATTCTGATACAGAGGTTCTACTAACTTCTTACATTGAATGGGGAAAAAATTGCCTTCAATATTTAAATGGGATATTCGCCTTTGCGATTTGGGATGAAAACGGTCAAGAACTTTTTATTGGTAGAGATCGATTAGGAGTTAAGCCGCTGTTTTATAGAGAGACAGTAAAGGGGTTACTGTTCGGTTCAGAAATAAAAGCGATCTTAGCACATCCAGAAGTAAAAACAGAAGTAGATAGAGAGGGATTAGCAGAGGTATTCGGCCTTGGACCATCAAGATCCCCAGGGTCAGGTGTTTTTCGCGGGGTGAAAGAGCTACGACCAGCTCATGCGTTAACACTATCACAACAAGGGCTAAAGATTTGGCGATATTGGAATGTGGAAAGCAAAAAACATGAAGACTCTTTAGATGAGACAGCTGAAAAAGTACGTCATCTTGTTACAGATGCAGTAACAAGACAACTCGTATCGGATGTTCCTTTATGTACGCTCTTATCTGGTGGATTGGATTCAAGTGCGATTACAGCCATTGCAGCCACAGCATATCAAAAAGAGGGAAAGCCACCATTAAAAACCTATAGCATTGATTACGAAGGCAATGATCAATTCTTTAAGGCAAACGATTTCCAACCAAATGCTGATGGTTTTTATATTAAGAAAATGTCAGACACTTTCCATACCGTTCACCAGAATTGCATTATTTCACAGGAGGAGCTTGCCGCTCATTTAGTTGAAGCAGTTCATGTAAGAGATTTACCAGGTATGGCAGATATCGATTCTTCTCTACTTTGGTTCTGTCGTGAAATTAAAAAAGAGCATGTGGTTAGTTTGTCGGGGGAATGTGCGGATGAGATTTTTGGAGGCTATCCATGGTTTCATCGATCGGATGATCTCAGTCGAACTGGATACCCTTGGATGCGATCAATCGATGAAAGACAGCGCCTTCTGAAAGAAGATTGGAGAAAGAAATTAAACTTAAAAGATTACAGTATGGATAAATTTAATCAAGCGATTGCTGAAACCCCCCTTTTAGAAGGTGAAACATCGGAAGAAGCAAGAAGACGGCAATTATTCTATATAAACATGCTCAGCTTTATGACAACGTTATTAGATCGTAAAGATAGAATGAGTATGGGAGCTAGTTTAGAAGTTCGTGTTCCTTTCGCAGATCATCGTCTAGTAGAATATGTATGGAATATCCCATGGGATATGAAAATGCATGGTAATCGAGAAAAAGGAATTTTAAGGAAGGCGTTGGAAGGGGTATTGCCAAACGAGGTATTATATCGTAAAAAAAGCCCTTATCCGAAAACACATAACCCTGCTTATATTAGCATCGTGACAAAAATGTTGAATGACGTGTTAGAAGATTCATCCTCCGTTCTTTTTGAATTATTCGATGAAAAGAATTTACGAGAAATCGTGGCAACTGAAGGCTCTGCTTTTCAAGTTCCATGGTTTGGGCAATTAATGACTGGACCGCAGCTTCTCGCTCACCTAGCACAAATCCATTATTGGTTTAAAGATTATAATATTAATATTGTTGATTAAAAAAAGAGGTGTTCCCTTTTTAATTATTATGGGAGCACCTCTTTTTTTCTACGATAAAAATTGAGGTCTCACTCCAATTAATTAGTACGATATAAAAGAAATGTTACGATTTTAAATATTTTGTTCACTTCTGTTTGACGAAGTAACAACAAACCGCTAATCTATAATGGTTAACGTTTTTGTAAAATAGAGACAAACTATCATTAAGGAGGAGAAAGATGAAAAAGGTCATCACTCTCATCTTAATTCCGCTATTACTAGTGTCATTGGTGTCAAGTGTATTAGCAGAAGAAAAACGAAGCTTACAGGATGAACTTATTTATTATGTTATGATTGATCGTTTTAGCAATGTAGATAGTAAGAATGATTACCATGTGGATGTGAAGGACCTTGAAGCGTTTCATGGTGGTGATTTTGTTGGTATTATTGAAAGACTTGATCATATTGAAGATTTAGGTATGACGACGATTACCTTGAACCCGATATTTGCAAACGCCGATAAAGGTTATCATGGATATTGGGTGGAAGACTTCTATGAAACAGAAGAACATTTCGGAACGTTGGAAGAATTTAAACGACTAGTGGAAGAAGCACACAAAAGAGATATCAATGTTATAATTGATTTCCCACTAAATTATGTTGCAGCTACACACCCATGGGTAGACGACCCTACTAAATCAGATTGGTTGAAGGAATCTGAGGAAATCTCAACACCAGATATGTTCACGAAAGATTGGTTAGCTGGGTTGCCACAAATCAATTATGAGAATGAAGAAGCAGCACAATATATCATCGAAGCCGCTAAATGGTGGATAACAGAAACAGGTGTAGATGGTTATCGTTTAGAAGGCATCCAGTTAACGGATAAAGATTTTCTTGAAAGCTTTGTAGACAGTGTAAAAGAAACCGATAACGAGTTTTTTGTTTTAGGTGAAGTATGGTCCACAGACCCACAAGAAATTGCTAAATATGAAATGACTGGAATAGATAGCTTAACAGACTATGCTTCAACATCTAATATAAGGGAAGCATTTGTAAAGCCGGATGTGTCAATGACTGATACTATTGGTGACATCGAAAATAACATTGATACATATGAAGAACCAAATATGGTTACAAGACTAATTGATAGTAAAGATATGATTCGCTTTACAAATCAGCCAGTCGCATTAAATGAACATCCAGGACCAAGGTGGAGAACAGCGTTAACGTATTTGTTTACAACCCCTGGGATTCCAATGTTATATTATGGTAGTGAAATTGCGTTAATTGGGAATGAAACACCTGATAACCGCAGACAAATGGATTTTCGTACGGATCCTGAGTTAATTGAATTTATCGGACAGCTAACAAAAGCAAGAGAAAAATTACCTTCTATTGCAAAAGGAGATTTTACTCTTTTACATGAGAGTGAAGGTTTTACGGTTTTTAAGAGACAATTTAAAGAAGAAACATCAATAGTAGCCATCAATAATACAAGTGGTACGAAAGATTTAGTATTAACAGGAGAAGAGATAGAGAATGATAAAGAGTTGCGAGGGTTATTAGCTGGTGGGTTAGTAAGAAGCAATGATCAAAATGAATATCATCTCGTCCTAGACCGAGAAGAAGCTGAAATTTATGTTCTTACCGAAAAGCAAGGGTTTAACTTTGTTTATGGAGCAACATTGTTATCAGTGTTACTTGCCTTCTTTGCCTTTTTATTCTTGGCTCGAAGAAGAGGTAGAAATCGGACAGGAGAATAGAGAACAAAAGATGCCGAAACACTCTCGGCATCTTTTTTTGATAGTAAATGTAATTTGATTGGTTAGGTGCATTTTAAGTTATATTATTGATATTTATTGCTATTGTCATGACTTACACTACATATAGTGGGGCAGAGAGAAAAAGATTATTTAGCATTTCTTTTTGGTCTTGTCCCCTCTTACTTTCCCTATCCATTTACAATTTTCCCGCCGTTAATATGCAACATTTGTCCGCTCATATAACTTGAATCATCGCTTGCTAAGAAGACATAAGCCGGAGCGAGTTCAAAGGGCTGTCCCGCTCTTTTCATTGGAACATTTTTACCAAATGATGCAACTTCCTCAGCAGAGAAAGTGGACGGAATCAATGGTGTCCAAATTGGACCAGGAGCCACACCATTCACTCTAATCTCTTTGGAAGCTAACTGCAATGAAAGTGACCTAGTAAAAGAGACAATGGCCCCTTTAGTTGAGGAATAGTCGACTAATAGTTCATTACCTGCATAAGCGGTGACAGAAGCGGTATTAATAATCGTGCTGCCAGCTCCTAGATGTGGTAGGGTGGCTTTTGTTAAATGAAACATAGCATAAATATTTGTTTGGAAAGTTTTTTCAAGTTGTTGACCACTTATGTCCTCGATGTTTTTTTGTGGATGCTGTTCACCAGCGTTATTAACGAGAATATCTATTTTCCCAAATTTATTTAACGCTTGCTTTACAACTTCCTGACAAAAAGTTTCTGATGAAAGGTCTCCGCTAATTAAAAGACATGTCTTCCCAGCTTGTTCGACTAATGTTTTGGTTTCTTTTGCATCTTCATGCTCATTTAAATAAGGAACAATGACGTCTGCCCCTTCCTTAGCAAAGTATATAGCTGTAGATTTACCTATACCGCTATCACCGCCAGTAATAATAGCTACTTTACCTTCTAGTTTTCCAGCAGGTTTATAATCTTCATTCACATAGATTGGCTTAGGAATCATTTCCTCTTCCGTTCCTGGTTGATGATTTTGATGTTGTGCCATAAAGCTTTTTGGCAATTGTTTTTTATCCATCCTAATCCCTCCTTGCTGTTGTTTTCCCTTTTTATTATGTTGAAAACCTTACATTGTTATGAGGACAAACTTAAGTACAAAAAAGAGGCAGTGGAATCACTGCCTCTTAGCTAGTATGTAATTATCGATAATTAGAAAATTGAACATCGATTGTTAAATCAGCATCTCTTACTAGTGAGATGATTTGTTGAAGATCATCTCTATTTTTCCCTGTGACGCGGATTTGATCATCTTGCATTTGACTCTTAACTTTAACACCGCTATTTTTAATTAATGTATTGATTTTCTTCGCGTTATCTTTGTCAATCCCTTGAACTAAGCTTGCTCTTTGTCTAACTGTGCCACTTGAAGCAGGCTCAATTTTGCCATAATCTAAATTCTTAATCGGGATCCCTCGTTTAATCATCTTACTAATTAACACATCTTTCAGTTGCTCTAGTTTGTATTCGTCATCAGAAATAAGAACGAGCTCTTCTTTTTCTAAAGTAACCTTACTTTTGCTTCCTTTAAAATCATAGCGTGTCTGTATTTCTTTCATTGCAATTTGAATTGCGTTTGTGACTTCAGCAAAATCTACTTTTGATACGATATCAAATGAACTTTCTTTAGCCATAAAATAATTGTCCTCCTCATGAAAAGAGTTTCACTTTATGTTCTTATTATAGTAGAATATAGCAATGCGAACAACTTTAGGAGGATATAAATGGCTTTAATAGATGAGATCGGCAAAATTACAGAGTTATTAGTTTCCAGAGAAGCGGCTTTTGGTTATTTCTTAACAGATGGAGAAGAGGACGTTCTGCTTCATAAGAATGAGGTGAAAGAAGAAATTACAGAAGGACAAAAAATTTCTGTCTTTATTTATGTAGATTCTGAAGGTAGAAAAACAGCAACAATGACATTACCTGAGATTACTGTTGGAGTATATGGCTGGGCGAAAGTAGTAGATGTTAATCCTGAGCTCGGGGTATTTATTGATATTGGTATTAGTAAAGATATGTTACTGGGAAAAGAGGATTTACCTGTTCACGAACGAGTATGGCCGACTGTTGATGATACGGTATACGTTACATTAAGGGTTAATCGAAACGGTAGAATATATGTCAAGCTTGCTACAGATCAAGTGATAGCTAGTATTTCACATAAGGCTGGAAGGGAAGAACTTAATAAAGATATCCACGGATTTATTTATCGTACAGCCAAAGTTGGAAGCTGGATTTACACAGCAGAGGGCCTAAAAGGCTTCATCCATGAAACGGAAAGACGTCAAGAGCCAAGACTTGGGGAAAAAGTGAACGGTAGAATCATTGATGTCAAACAAGATGGTTCGATTAATGTCTCCCTCAATCCAAGAAAACAAGAAGCATTACTTGATGATAGTGAAATCATTCTTCATTACTTGCATTCACGTAATGGAGCTATGCCATACAGTGACAAAAGCGCACCAGAGGATATAAAGGATAGATTTCAACTAAGTAAAGCTTCTTTTAAACGTGCACTTGGTCGATTGATGAAGGACGGTAAGGTGTATCAAAAAGAAGGTTGGACTTATATAAAAGAAAATGAGTCAAAATAAATCAAAGCGGGAAGGTGTGAGAGCCATCCCGCTTTTTTTGTATGGGTTTCAATATACTCTTATGAAAATCGAGCAAGACTTAAGTTGTATTAGTTGATAGTAAAGGTGGAACTACAATTTAGTCTCGGTAGAAGTCGTTGCTAAAAAAGAGCGAGGAGGAAATATAAGCGATGTAAAAGAGAGAAACAAAGAAAGGAGTTAATAGTGAAACCGCGACTAAAAGTTGAAGGAAGAAAGAAATGAGTAGGGCAAATGGAGAAATCGCGACTAATAAGTGGAGAACTAAAGAAATGAGTAGGGTAAATGTAGAAATCACGACTAATAAGTGGAGAATTAAAGAAATGAGTAGGGCAAATAGAGAAATCGCGACTAAAAAATGGTGATCTAAAGAAATGAGTAGGGCAAATGTAGAAATCGCGACTAATAAGTGGAGAATTAAAGAAATGAGTAGGGCAAATAGAGAAATCGCGACTAAAAGTTGAGTGAAAAAAGAAATGAGTAGGGCAAATGAAGAAACCGCGACTAAAAGTTGAAGGAAGAAAGAAATGAGTAGGGTAAATGTAGAAATCGCGATTAAAAGTTGAAGGAAGAAAGAAATGAGTAGGGTAAATGTAGAAATCGTGACTAATAGTTGAGGGAAAAAAGAAATGAGTAGGGCAAAAAGAGAAACCGCGACTAATAAGTGGAGAATTAAAGAAATGAGTAGGGTAAATAGAGAAATCGCGACTAAAAATTGAAGGAAGAAAGAAATGAGTAGGGCAAATGAAGAAATCGCGACTAATAATTAAAGGAAGAAAGAAATGAGTAGGGCAAATGAAGAAATCACGACTAATAAGTAGAGAACTAAAGAAATGAGTAGCGTAAATAGGAAAACCGCGACTAAAAAAGAGGGAAAAGAAAATATAACCAATGTTAAAAGGAAAGTTGCAGATAAAGTTGCAGATTCCATAGTTAAAAAGACATCAACCACTGTACACACGAAAATAGCTTATCCTAACAATATGGTTAAGGATAAATACAAAAAATAAGCTTTGAAAAATGTCCATTGATCCCCATTTCAAGACAAAATTTTGTGAACTGTATAAGTCCTAAAATACTTGAGGTATCTTAGGACTTCACTTTTGTCATTTTTAAATTTTTGTTCAATCAAAGATGGTCTGTTTTCTTTGAAAAGCTTTTTCGACCTTCTTGCTTATTTTTTGTTTCTTCCATGTTTTTTTCATGGTTGAATGCGTTGTTATCTTTTGCTTTTTTGTCATTATCAGTTGTATGAGACATAAAATAAACTCCCTTCCATTCTTCATCTGTACACACTTAGTGTTTGAAAGAATGGAAGGAAGTATGTATAAGTGCATTAACCTTTAAGTTTATTTAAAAAGAAAATTGCAATTGTGCCGGCACCAGCATGGGATCCGACTGCTGAACCAATTGGAGAAATATAAAATTGTTCAACACCAAATTCTTTTTGAATCATCTCTTTCACTTCTAGGGCAGTGGCTTCATCATCACCATGACTAATAGCCACCATTTGTCTATCCAAGGCAACGCCTCTTTCCCTCATGATATCAATGATTCGTTTAAAGAGCTTTTTACGACCGCGATGCTTTTCAATTGGTACAAGTTTTCCATCTTCAACATTTAACAGTGGTTTAATATTGAGTAGCCCACCTACAAAGGCAGATGCTTTAGAAACTCTACCGCCCTTTGCTAAATATTCTAAATCATTAACTGTAAATAAATGTTCCATATGTTCGCAATTGAATGTTGCATTGCTAACAATTTCATCTATGGCAAGTTGCTCTTTTGCATCTTTTACAGCATTCAGTACAACTAATCCATGACCTAAGGAAGCACATTTACTATCTATGATGGTTAAGTTAAAGTCTGGGTAGGTTTCTTTTACTTGATCTAACACCATAACGGCAGTGGAATATGTTCCAGAAAGTGCGGAAGAAAAGGCTATATAGATACCATCTTCCTTGTTTTTAGCCATATTCGTAAAGATCTCTTCAAATAAAAGGGGAGAAGCTTGGGAGGTCTTAGGTACCTTACCTTCGCGAATGGCTTCATAAATATTCTTGGAATCGATCGTCAACAGGTCATCGTATTCCTCTCCATTTAAATGAACCTTCAATGGAATAAGTGTGACATCGTTTTCTTCAAAAAAACTTAACGGTAAGTCACATGCACTGTCAGCGAGAATTTTAACTGACATTATTTCACCTGCTTTCAACTTAGATGATACTAGTTTATAGAAACTTAGGAAAAAACACAATGGAATGCATTGAAAAACCTAAACTTGGGTAAAGAAAAGATAGAGAGATGATTAAGGAGGTCAATATGAATTGGATTGAAACAAGAAAAATCATCATTATTGTTGTGGGGGCAATATTAAATGCGATAGCGATGAACTTTTTCCTCATACCCGCAAATGTATATGCGAGCGGCTTTACTGGGGTAGCCCAACTTCTTTCGAGTATATTAAATGGTGCGGTTTCTACTGGCATACTTTTATTTATTTTAAATGTACCAATAGCCATCTTTGCTTGGAAGCGTGTGGGTAAACTTTTTACCTTATATAGCTTTTTAAGTGTTGTGATCACAACTGTTTCTATGGAGATTATCCCTGTCATCAGTGTATCAAAAGATATTTTGTTAAATGCTGTGTTTGGGGGAGTCATTGCAGCCGTCGGTGTCGGTATCACATTGAAATGGGGTGCTTCAACAGGCGGTATGGATATTATCGCTATGTATCTCTCGAAGGCTAAGGATCGACCAGTAGGTACATACTTTTTTTCACTAAACGCTGTTATTATTATTACAGCTGGCTTCCTTTTCGGATGGGAAAAAGCACTTTATACATTAGTGACATTATATGCATCCACACGGGTTATTGATGCGATTCATACAAGGCATGAAAAGCTTACAGCGATGATTATTACTAATAAGCAAGATGAAATGAAAAAGGCCATTCATAATAAATTGGTTAGAGGAATTACAATGATTCCTGCAAGAGGAGCATTTTCCAATGAACATCGGGAAATGCTAATGATTGTAGTATCAAGATATGAATTATTTGACTTACAAAGGACCATTCAAGAAGTAGATCCTAACGCATTCACTAATATTGTAAATACTGCCGATGTCTATGGTGTTTTTAGAAGAGATTAATGAAAGGGGGCAGTTATGCTACATTTACTGCTTAGTGCCATACTTGCGACGAATTTTCTTCCACAGCAGTCTGAAATGGAAGCAAACAACCATATGGATATTCAATTTGAGGTTCAAGCGGTTTCGGAAGAAAAATTGGTCCTTACTTTTACCGTTCATAATCAAACAAATGAATTGGTCGAATTGCAATTTAACTCTTCCCAAAAGTATGATTATGAGGTGTTGGATGAACATGGAAAAGTAATATATAGGTATTCGGATGGAAAAGCCTTTTTACAAATGATTCAAACAGAGAACCTTTCTCCGGGAGAAAAAAAGGAGTGGAAGTCTACTTGGGATTATCAAACCGCAAATGAAGGTACCTTAAACCCAGGCAGTTATAAGGTTCAGGCGAAATTTTTAGGACAGGTAATTAGGCCAGAGGGAATGGAAATAAACCACACTTCACACACCACTTTTATGTATGGTAAAGCACAGCCCTTTAACAATATGACAGTTGAGGGCAAAGATGGTATCTATCATATTAAGGGGCATTATAAGGGGCAGTTGCCGGTTATTTATTCTGTAGAAGATGGCCATTTTTTACTTATAAAAGAACAGCCTGTTCAAGTGAATAAAAATGGTGATTTTAATATTGCAGTGAAAGTGAAGGAAGAAGATTTACCAAAAAACGGTTCTCTGATCGCTTACCTTTCTGAAAAGGGAAGTAAAGGAACTCCGATTATACTGCAAAGTTTTTAAGATTGAAAAAGAGCTAACTCGAGAAAAGTTAGCTCTTTTTCCTGCGAAATTTTATATTCCACCGAGGGAAGAGTCATTTACATTCTTTAACTTTTCAGCTTCTGCCTCCGAGTATGTTGAATGGTAGGGTATACGTGCATCATGCTGAGTGACACTATCGGCACCTTGCTTAATAAAGCGCTTCGATTTATTACGTTTGCCCATTATTATCTCCCCTTAATGAAGAATATTGAAGTAGCTAATTGCTACGACATCCTTTATTTTGTACCATTTTTACTTTTTTTAAAAAGGGTAGATTTTGGATTAGTGTGTTTTTAAATTTAAATAATCATTTAAGAAGATACCAATCCCATCTTCTTCATTTGTTAAGGTCACTTCATTAGCCGCTGTTTTAACAGCGTCAATACCATTACCCATAGCCACACCAATACCAGCAAAATCAAGCATTTCTAAATCATTATCTTCATCACCGAAAGCAATCACTCGCTCTTTAGGAATATTTAAATAATCACAAGCTTGTTGAATGCCAATTGCCTTGTTTAAACCAGCCTTAACGATTTCGATAATATGGAAAGGTTCACCCCAGCTACGTTGATGAATAACTTCAGCATGCACATCATTCAAATGGCGCTGAATTTGTGTTATTTGCTCTTGGTCTGTATGAATGAGCATACTTGTTGGTGAAGCAGGCAGGAAGTTTCTTAAATCCCCTGTAGTGACTTTAGGGTTACCGAGATTAAACATATTCATCAGTTTTTCATCATGATAATGGTAATATACATCATCAAGCACTTCCGCAATAATATTATTGAACTTAAAATCTTGACTAGCATCAATAATGTCTCTTGTTACTTTCATATCAAGAGGCGTATGGCGTATTCCCCATTTTGGATTTGTTGGATGATGAATAAAGGCACCGTTAAAATTAACGATAGGTGTGGTCATTTGCATTTCCTTATAATACATTTCACTTGAACGATAAGGTCTTCCTGTAGCAATCATCACCTCATGTCCGGCTTCACGGGCTTTAAATAGGACTTCTTTTGTTTTTTGTGAGATGGTTTTATTATCCTTTAATAAAGTTCCATCTAAATCAAGAACGATTAAATGTTTTTGTGTCATAATATCTCCTTCAGTTTTTTATAGGAAAAAATCATTCATATAATAAGCATTAAAGTATGGTAAGGCGCTAATAAATGTTAAACTTGAAAGGCAGTTAATATTTTCAAGTAGTATTTATTATCTAAGTTTACACTATATTACCAATGTATACGGTCATTTGTAAAAGAAATAACCTCTTTTATAAGATGTTTACATTTTCTTATAGTTTTTAACATAGGAGGAGACATAGTGGTTATTATTGATCATCAGGAATTAAAAGGTATTCCCGCTTTGCATATCGTGAAAGATGAGTTTAAATCCCAATCGCTGCCTCTCATTTTCTTCATTCATGGTTTTACTAGTGCGAAAGAGCATAACCTACATTACGCTTACCTGCTTGCTGAAAAAGGATTTCGTGTTATATTACCAGAAGTGAATGAACATGGTGAAAGAGGTCATGGATTGCCAGAGCCTGAATTGCAATTGAAATTTTGGGATATGATTATTCAAACAATTAAAGAATTACCGGAAATAAAAGAAGAGTTAGTAGCTAAAGGGTTAGTTGATGAGAATCGTATTGGTGTGGCAGGGACTTCAATGGGTGGAATTATTACACTTGGTGCCTTAACACAATATAAATGGTTGAAGGTGGCAGTCAGTTTAATGGGCATGCCATATTATGAGAAGTTTGCTGGGATGCAAATTGAAACAATGCGGAAAAAAGTAAAGGATTTCCCATTATCAGACACTCAAGTTGAGGTTGTTCTAGATGAAATTACAAAGTATGATTTAAGTAAACAAGAGGAAGTTTTATCAGGACGTCCATTGCTATTTTGGCACGGTAAAAAAGATACGACTGTTCCATTTGCGCCAACTTATGACTTTTTTCAAACGATACAACCTTTATATAAGGACCATCCAGACAGGTTGAATTTCATTGTTGATGAAAATGCAGGACATAAGGTAAGCAGAGAAGGTTTATTAGCAACAGTTGAATGGTTTCAACGATATTTATAAGAAAAAGTGATAGTTAAACAGCTATTCCTTTTTCATTGATGACTTTTTTGTTATGATAGCTATAATATATGAAATGAGGAGTTGTGTTCGATGGACAAAGATTTAAAAGAAAGCATTATGGGCGCACTTGAACTTGTTGTTGACCCTGAATTAGGAGTAGATATCGTTAATTTAGGACTCGTCTATGATGTTACTATGGATGATGAAGGAAATACGGAAGTTGAAATGACTTTAACTTCCATGGGTTGTCCTTTAGCTGGCACAATTGTTGATCAAGTGAAAACAGCGCTTGCGGATATCCCTGAAGTAAAAAGCACGGAAGTTAATATTGTATGGAGTCCGCCATGGACAAAAGATAAAATGTCTAGATATGCAAAGATTGCATTAGGTGTACGTGATTAATTAAGGTGTAAGAAAAAACAGCAAAGCATTGCTTGCTGTTTTTTTGTATGAATGAATATTGAAATAAATAGCGCTCCTTTGCCTTAGACAGGGATAAAGCTTAAAGTAGAGATTTAGTACTCTAATTGGCATATGCCAATAGAGGATTTCATGTTATATTGGAATAAAATCATTTTACATTTTATTTATAGAAAAAGTTATCGACGTGATCGATAAGACGGAGTTGATTTACATGAAACAAACTCATATTAAGGATTCACTCAATCGGCCATTACGAGATTTACGTATATCAGTAATTGACCGTTGCAATTTTAGATGCCAATATTGTATGCCAGCAGAAATTTTCGGACCAGATTTTGTTTTTCTACCTAAGAATGAATTGTTATCTTACGAAGAAATTGAAAGATTAGCACGGATTTTTGTTGGTTTAGGTGTAGAAAAAATTAGGTTAACCGGTGGAGAACCCTTACTACGGAGAGAATTGCCTTTATTAGTGGAGAAACTATCTCAAATTGAAGGCTTAGAGGATATCGGGTTAACAACTAATGGCGTATTATTACCTAAATTTGCTACTCAATTAAAAGCCGCTGGGTTAAAACGGGTGAATATTAGCTTAGATAGTCTGAAAGATGAATTGTTCGGTGAAATTAATGGACGCAATGTCGGGACAGGTCCGGTGATAAAGGGAATACACGCAGCAAAAGAAGCGGGACTCGGTGTCAAAATTAATATGGTTGTAAAAAAAGGCTTAAACGATGAAGAAGTCCTACCAATGGCGAAGTTTTGTAAAGAACATTCACTACAGTTAAGATACATTGAGTATATGGATGTTGGTGATACAAACGGTTGGAAAATGAATGATGTGGTGACAAAGAAAGAAATTTTCCAGCAATTAAATGAACATTATGATCTTGAGCCAGTTGATCCTGACTACTTTGGCGAAGTTGCTAAAAGGTATCGCTACACTGGTACTGATATAGATGTAGGATTCATTACCTCAGTATCTGAATCTTTTTGTTCTAGTTGTACCCGCTCAAGATTATCTGCTAATGGGCAGTTATACACATGTTTATTTAATGGTGAAGGACATGATATTAAATCATTTATTCGTTCAAATGTCTCTGATGATGATATTGTCGGATATGTTACTGACATATGGAACCATCGGAATGATCGTTACTCTGATGTCAGAACAGACGAAACGAGAAAAAATCGCAAAAAACTTGAAATGTCTTATATTGGCGGATAAAGATTATTTAGGGGATGGAAACAGATGCTAGAAAAGAGGAAGCCGATTCAGGTTGCTGAAGCAGTTAAAAAAGTAATGAGTTATAAACAAAGCGGCGCCGTTGAATTTGTCTCAATTAAGGAAAGTCATGGTAGATATTTAGGAAAAGATTTAACTGCAACAAGTGATGTACCACATTTTAATCGCTCCCCATACGATGGCTTTGCAGTGAGGTCTATAGATACGAAAGAAGCTTCTTTACAAAATGAGGTCGTTTTTGAAGTAGTTGATCATATTGGAGCAGGCTACGTATCCTCAAAAAAAATAGGACCAATGCAAGCAGTACGTATTATGACGGGGGCAAAAATCCCTGATTCATGTGATTGCGTCGTTATGCTTGAGGTAGCGAGATCGTTTGAAGATGGGGACCAATCGTATATGTCTATTAAGCGTAGCTTCAACGCTGGTGACAATGTTTCTTTTCAAGGGGAAGATGCAAAGAAAGGTGAGGTACTCGTTGAAAAGGGAACGAAAATCAATCCTGGTATCCAAGCCATTCTAGCGACATTTGGGTATGCTGAAGTACCTGTAGCTAAAGGACCGGTTATTGGGTTATTTGCCACCGGAACGGAATTATTAGAAGTGGAAGAAGAACTAGAAGATGGAAAAATAAGAAATAGTAATAGTACGATGCTCATAGCGCAAATTGAACGCGTTGGTGCTGATGTGAAATATTATGGTAAACTACCAGATGATTTTGATACATGTTACGAAGCGATTGCAACTGCGATTGATGATGTAGACATTCTCATCACAACAGGTGGTGTATCTGTAGGAGACTTTGATTATCTCCCTGCGATATACGAGAAACTACAGGCGGAGGTTCTGTTTAATAAAGTCGCAATGAGACCAGGCAGTGTTACGACAGTAGCACAGATAAATGGAAAATTATTATTTGGCCTCTCTGGGAATCCTTCTGCTTGTTATGTTGGCTTCGAATTATTTGCAAGACCAATCATTCGTTATAAGTTAGGTTGCCGCTCCCCTCATTTAAGAAAAGAAACAGCGATCTTACAACAGGATTTTCCAAAAGCAAATCCATTTACAAGATTTGTTAGAGCCGATGTGTATGTCACAAATGGCTCATTGATGGTGCGACCTAGCGGTGTTGATAAATCAAATATTGTCATGAGTTTAGCAAGAGCAAATGCATTTATGGCATTGCCAGGTGGAACGAGAGGCTATGGTGTTGGAGATATTGTTGAAGTTTTTATGCTTGAAGATTTTGTGGGTAGCAATTGGCCGTGGTAACACCTAAAATTATGCAAGTGGTTGGTTATCAAAATAGTGGTAAAACGACATTCGTCACTCAACTTGTACAAGCTTTAGCAGAAAAAGACTTGAATGTCGCAACGATTAAACATCATGGCCACGGAGAACCTGATGTAGTATCAAATAAAGATAGTAGTAGACATATCGCATCAGGAGCCACTGCTACCATTGTCGAAGGTGAAGGCATGCTATTAATGCAAGCAAAAAAGCTTAATTGGACACTTGAAGAGCAGATTCAGGTACTAACTTATATGAATCCAGATGTTATTATTATTGAAGGACATAAAAAAGCAAACTATCCTAAAGTTCTTTTACTGAGGGATGAAACCGATCAAAGCCTTATTGAGCAACTGTCAAACATCAAATATATAGTGACAAAAGATGATAACAACGAAGTGGTTATAAAAGAAATAGTGAATAAACTTATACGGTAGTTCATTACATGATATTAGTACATAAGATACTCCCCTAAAGGTAGACAGGTTTTAAATAAACCTACTCTACTTGTAGGGGAGTATTTTATTATGCATTCAATTGTTTAGAAAAATGGGGATGAACGAAAGGAGTTTAAAGTTAAAAAGAACAGCAAAAAGATTTTTTAAATAAATAAATCATTTTTGGTTTAATTGGCGTATTTTCGGGTAGGGGTTTAAATAAAAGTCCGAAAAATAAGTTAAATCTAAATTTTTATTTAATTTGTTAAAAAAACTTACAAAAACCTGTTGCATTTCTTTTCAGAAATTTCTATAATAGTAGTTAAATATTTAATAAATATAAATAAAAATTTATAAATATACAAAACTAAAGGGTGACGTGATGAAAGCTTCAATTATTGGTACAACAGGATATGGTGGGGCAGAACTATTGAGAATATTAAAAAACCACCCCGAATTTGAAATCTCTTCTATACATTCCACTAGAGATAATTTAGCCATTTCTGATGAATATCCACATTTAATCGGAATCATGAACAATCAATTACAAAAGATAGAGCCTGAGAAAATTAGTGAAAGTTCAGATATTGTGTTTTTAGCAACGCCCTCTGGTGTATCAGGTGAATTAGCGGCACAATTTGTGAATAAAAATATTAAAATAGTAGATTTATCGGGAGATTTAAGGTTACCAGCATCCGAATATAAACAATGGTATAAGAAAGATCCTACTTCTGATGAGGTGATTAACCAGGCGGTATATGGATTAACTGAGTGGAATCGAGACCAAGTGAAAACTTCACACCTGATTTCGAATCCTGGTTGTTATCCGACTGCTACATTATTAGGTTTAGCTCCTGTAGTTGTTGAGCATTTAATAGAAAAAGATCAAATTATCATAGATGCCAAATCAGGCATCTCTGGTGCGGGTCGCTCTCTATCAAGGACGTCAAGTTACGCTGAGGCAAATGAGAACTTCTCGGCATATAAAGTGAATCAACATCAACATACACCTGAAATTGAACAACAATTAAAGGTGTGGAATAAGGAAATGGAAGCAATCACCTTTACCACACAGTTACTACCAATTACCAGAGGTATAATGGCTACAAGTTATGTGAAACTGAAAGAAAATTATTCGACTAAACAGTTAGTGGAATTATACGAGCATACTTACCAGCAAAGTCCGTTTGTACGTGTCAGACCAGTCGGTAATTATCCATCAGTAAAAGAGGTAGCCGGTTCTAATTATTGTGATATTGGTTTACATGTTGACGAGCGCACAGGCCGAATGACAATTATCTCTGTAATTGATAATTTAATGAAAGGGGCAGCTGGTCAGGCTGTACAAAATGCAAATTTAATGTTTGGAATGGAAGAAACGACAGGGCTGGAGATGACCCCGTTATACCCATAAGGAGGAACGACAAACAATGGAAGCAACTAAAAACAGCCTTATTACATACATACAAGACGGCTCTATTACAACACCAAAAGGTTTTAAGGCTGATGGTATTTATGCAGGGCTTAGTAAAGGGAAAAAGGATCTTGGAATGATTGTTAGTGAACAACCAGCGAGTAGTGCAGGTGTTTATACAACAAGTTCCTTTAAAGCGGCTCCTTTGTTAGTAACCCAAGAAAGTATTGTCGCCAAAGGTAAGCTTCAAGCGATTGTCGTAAATAGTGCTTGTGCAAATGCTTGTACAGGGAAGAGAGGGCTTGAAGACGCTTATAAGATGAGAAAGCTGACTGCAGAGCAATTAAATTTGACTGAGCACTTGGTCGGAGTAGCATCTACTGGAGTCATTGGCGAATTTTTAGATATGGAAAAAATCGAACAAGGGATAAAATCCATCCAACCACAAGCAACAAAAGAACATGCTAATAGTTTTGCTACAGCAATTTTAACAACTGATTTAATTGATAAGCAGACTTGCTACTCAGCTGAAATAGCGGGTGGGACGATTCATATGGCAGGAGCAGCAAAAGGGTCAGGTATGATCCACCCTAATATGGCAACAATGCTTGGTTTTGTGACAACGGATGCGCAGGTAAGTCCCGGTGATTTACAGATGGCACTTAAAGAAATCACAAACGAGACATTTAACCAGATTACAGTAGATGGAGATACATCTACAAATGATATGGTCCTTGTGATGGCAAATGGAATGAGCGAAACGGAAAGATTGAGTCCAGCTCATAAAGATTGGCCGATTTTTATAGCTTTGTTAAAACAAACATGTGAAGAGTTGGCAAAATCAATTGCTAGAGACGGCGAAGGTGCTACAAAACTTGTTGAGGTAATAGTCAAAGGTGCAATCACAAACGAAGAGGCACAAAAAGCGGCTAAACAAATTGTTGGTTCTAATTTAGTGAAGACAGCTATTCACGGAGCAGACGCTAATTGGGGGCGAATTATTGGTGCGCTTGGGCAAAGTCAAGTACAGGTTGATCCGAATAATGTAGATATTTCTATAGGCCCCATTCAAATGTTAAAAGAGAGTACTCCCGTTTCCTTTTCTGAAGAAGAAGCGAAGGCATATTTACTTGGTGAAATGGTGGAAATTCACGTTGATCTACATATTGGCGAATGCTTAGGAAAAGCTTGGGGATGCGATTTGTCGTATGATTACGTGAAAATAAATGCAAGTTATCGTTCCTAAGGAGGAATAGACAATGAAGCGTATTGTAATCAAATGTGGGGGAAGCGTGATGGATCAGCTATCACCTGCGTTCTTTGAAAGTTTACATCATTTACAGAAGAATGGTTACCAACTTATTTTCGTTCACGGTGGTGGTCCTGAAATAAACAAAATGCTGCAAATACACAAGGTAGAATCACAATTTATCAATGGTTTAAGAAAAACAACGCCAGAGACGATGAAGATTGTTGAAATGGTGTTATCAGGTGTAGCCAATAGGAAGTTAGCAACATTGCTTGATAGTAATGGTTTTGAAGCAGTTGGTTTGAATGGGAGTGACCACGGTTTTCTACAAGCTGATTTTATTAATGAAGCAGAGCTTGGGTTAGTAGGAGAAATTACCAAAGTGAAAGCGGAGTTATTAGAAGTAATTCTTAATAAAGGCTATATACCTGTTGTCACGCCTATTGCTACAACAGAAGATGGTAAGAAGTTAAACATCAATGCAGATTTTGCTGCTGCATCTGTAGCAAAAGCAATTGAAGCGGAAATGTGTATATTCGTCACCGATGTTGAAGGAGTATTAATTAATAAACAACTCGTAGAGCATTTAGATACAGAAGAAATAAAACAGCATATTGACAGTGGTGAGATATCGGGCGGGATGATACCAAAGGTAAACTCTGCAGTGGCGGTGTTAGAACAAGGCCTTGCTAGTGTAATGATTGCTTCTGGGAAGCACAACTTTTTTAATGGAGAAGCATGGACAGGGACAAAAATGACAAAAAAACAAGTAGAGGTGGTACAATAATGAATCATTTATTCCCCACATATGCTCGCTGGGAAGTAGAACCAGCAGAGGCAAAAGGCACAAAACTAATAGATAAAAACGGGAAAGAATATTTAGATTTCACATCCGGAATTGGTGTCACTAACTTAGGTCATCGCCCCGAATCAGTCCAAGCAGCGATCACAAAGCAATTAAATAAGTTTTGGCATGTATCCAATCTATTTACACAAGAACAACAAGCATTGGCAGCAGAAAAGTTAGCTCATGCATCTGGTTTAGCTTATACATTCTTTGCAAATAGCGGAGCAGAGGCAAATGAAGGGGCAATTAAATTAGCCAAAAAAGCTACAGGTAAAGACAAAATCCTTACATTTAACAAATCTTTTCACGGTAGAACAATTGCTACGATGGGGGCAACAGGTCAGGATAAAGTAAAACAAGGGTTTGGGAGTATGCTGCCAACATTTTCGTATGCTACTTTTAATGATATCGAGTCGGTGAAATCATTAATAGATCATGAAACAGCAGCCGTGATGGTGGAAGTGGTTCAAGGTGAGGGTGGTATTCACCTTGCGGATTCGGCCTTTTTAGAAGAATTGCAACAATTATGTCAAGAATACCAAGCATTGCTCATTATTGATGAAATTCAAACAGGCATTGGTAGAACAGGTAAACCATTTGCCTTTCAACATTATGACCTACAACCAGACATTATTACTTGTGCAAAAGGGCTTGGAAGTGGGCTACCAATCGGTGCTATCATAGGCAAAGAAAATCTAAAGGAATACTTTGGTCCAGGTAGTCATGGTTCCACATTTGGAGGAAATCCATTAAGTATTGCTTCAGCGATCGCTACAATGGAGATAGTCTTCAATGAGGATTTTTTATCAGAAGTGAATGAAAAGGCAGAATATTTACTTGAACAGTTGAAGGAATCACTATACAATATAGAAGAGGTAACCGCTATTCGTTCATTAGGATTAATGATTGGTATAGAGATGAATACAAATACGGCATCTTTAATGCAATTCTTAAGAAATGATGGCTTGCTTGCTTTATCGGCGGGTGAGAATGTCTTGAGATTATTACCACCGTTAACAGCAACAGTAGAAGAGATAAATCAAGCAGTAGCTATACTGAAAAAGAATATAGTTCCAGTTCAGACAGCCTGAAATATGGCTGCATTTTTAAAACTAAAAATGCATAAAAATTAATTTTATTTAATGAATATACAAGTTCACGAGGTGTTAAAGATGGAAGGGTATTTACATTTAAAAAGCGGTCATTGTTATAAAGGGGAATGGCTAAATATGCCACCACAAAATGAGGTTGCAGGAGAAATTGTTTTCTTTACAGGAATGACAGGTTATCAAGAAGTGCTAACAGATCCATCCTACAAAGATCAGATGATCGTTTTCACTTATCCTTTAATTGGGAATTACGGTGTGAATGAATCAGACTTTGAGAGTAAAAAGCCACATGTAGCTGGCGTGATTGTTTATGAGGGGACAAATGAACCTTCTCATTATCAATCTGCCTATACACTGAAGGAGTATTTGCGTAAATGGAATATTCCTGTGCTAGGGCATATGGATACAAGGTCAATTGTGAAAAAAATTCGGGCAGTTGGTTCCATGCCAGCAACTATGTCCGCTCATTCTGTAAAAGATACAACATGGAGTAAACAAGAGGATCATAAGGTTGAAATGGTTTCTAATCCTCAGATGCACACATATGGTGAAGGTGATAAGCATATTGTTCTTTATGATTTCGGCTATAAGAAATCAATACTTAATAGCTTATTACAGCAAAATTGTAAAGTGACTACTGTGCCATTTTCTACAACATTCAATGAAGTTGCTAAGTTAAATCCTGATGGTATCCTTCTGTCCAATGGTCCTGGAGATCCGAAAACGCTTCAACACGTCTTACCCGAACTTAAAAAAGTAATTACCAGCTACCCTACTTTAGGGATTTGTTTAGGACATCAGTTGGCAGCACTTGCACTTGGGGGTAACACAACAAAGTTATCTTTTGGACACAGAGGGGCGAATCACCCTATTAGTGATTTAAAAACAGGACGTGTCATGATGTCTTCGCAAAACCATAGCTATGTTGTTGATACAGTAAGTTTAGAAACAACTGGATTTAAAACAAGGTTCATTAATTTGCATGATCAATCTGTTGAGGGTCTCACTCATGAAATTTATCCGATTGAGACGGTACAATTTCACCCTGAAGCTAACCCTGGACCAACCGATACGCATTATTTATTTTTAGAATTTATTCAAACGATTGAAGAGAAGAAAGGGAGCGTTATCGCATATGCCTAAAGACAACAGTATCCAATCAATCCTGGTCATCGGATCGGGACCAATCGTGATTGGGCAAGCAGCAGAATTTGACTACGCAGGCACGCAAGCATGCGCGGCGCTTAAAGAAGAAGGCTACAAGGTGATATTAGTAAATAATAACCCTGCAACAATTATGTCAGATCACGCATTTGCAGATAAGATTTACTTTGAACCATTAACAGTAAATAGTATTGAAAAAATCATTCAAAAAGAAAAACCAGATGGCTTATTAGGAACTTTAGGAGGTCAAACAGGTCTAAATTTAACCTTTCAACTAAGTGAAGCAGGCGTATTAGATAAATATGAGGTGAAACTATTAGGTAGTAGTATCGAAGCAATAAAAAAAGGTGAAGATCGGGAAGCATTTCGCCAATTAATGAATGACTTAAATGAACCAGTTCCAGAGAGTGAAATCGTTCATCATGTGGAAGAAGCGGTTGCGTTTGCTGAAAAGATTGGTTTCCCTATCATTATCCGACCTGCTTATACCCTTGGCGGAACAGGGGGCGGTATTGCAACAGATATGAATGAATTAAAGCATTTCGTTAAGAGCGGCCTAAAAGAAAGTACGATTACGCAAGTACTTGTAGAAAGAAGTATTGCTGGGTTTAAAGAAGTAGAATATGAAGTGATGCGCGACAGCAACAATACTTGTATCACCATTTGTAATATGGAAAACATTGATCCAGTAGGTGTACATACAGGAGATAGTATTGTTGTTGCCCCGAGTCAGACATTAAGCGATGTAGAGTACCAAATGCTTCGTAGTGCTTCTGTCAAAATTATTTCTGAGTTAGGCATCATTGGTGGATGCAATATTCAATTTGCTCTAGACCCAGAAAGTAAAAATTACTACCTGATTGAGGTGAATCCTCGAGTTAGCCGATCTTCTGCTCTTGCTTCTAAAGCAACTGGATATCCGATTGCACGAATGGCAGCAAAGTTGGCTGTAGGCTATCATCTTTCTGAAATTATTAACCCAGTAACTGGTGATACTTTTGCTAGTTTTGAACCGGCACTAGACTATTGCATTGTCAAATTTCCAAAATGGGCGTTTGATAAGTTCTCTGATGCTGATCGCAAATTAGGCACGCAGATGAAAGCAACAGGAGAAGTAATGGGGATTGATAGAAACTTGGAGAGAGCGTTGATCAAAGCGGTTCATTCCCTTGAAGGAAAAGGACTTGATCTTCACTATCCTCGGATTAAAAAAGATACAAAAGAGACGTTACTGAAGGAGCTAGCAGGCCAAACAGATGAAAGATTCTTTATTATATTAGAGTTAATAAGACGTGGGGTAAGCGCTGAAGAGATAAAAAACATCACTAAAATTGATTATTTTTATCTGTCAGCTTTCCAACGTTTAATCTCATTAGAAAAAGAGATTGCACAAGCTTCACTCGAAAATATTGAGCCAGAAATGATGCAACTGATCAAAGAAAAGGGCTTTGGTGATGCCTACCTTGCTTCAGTGTGGCAAGTCGATGAAAAAGCTGTTCGTCATAAAAGAAAAGAAATGGGGATAATCCCATCTTATAAAATGGTTGATACATGTGCTGCCGAATTCGCTGCGTCTTCCAATTATTTTTACTCTAGCTATTTTGGAGAAAATGAACAAATACCAAGCGATAAAAGAAAAGTTTTAATCATTGGTAGTGGTCCGATACGAATTGGCCAGGGAATTGAATTTGATTATTGTTCTGTACAAAGTGTCTTTGCTTTAAAAGATGAAGGTATTGAAACGATTATGATTAATAATAATCCAGAAACAGTCAGTACGGATTTTACGACAGCAGATCGTCTTTATTTTGAACCATTAATCATTGAAGACGTGATGAATGTAATTGAAGCGGAACAAGTGAATGAAGTCATTGTTCAAGTAGGTGGACAAACAGCGCTTAACTTAGCTAATCAGCTAGAGGATTACGGGGTAAAATTACTCGGTACTGATTCGAAAACCATTGATACCCTTGAAGATAGAGAATTATTTTATCAATTATTAGATGAACTTGAAATCCCTCATATTCAAGGGTACGTTGCAGAAAATGAAGTTGAACTCGAACAATATGTAAACCAAATCGGCTATCCTGTATTGATTAGACCATCTTATGTTATCGGTGGGATGGGAATGGAAACCATTTATAATGATGAAGCGTTTCAAGTTTATAAAAAGAAGGATATTCCATTCCCTGTACTTGTGGATCAATTCTTACAGGCGAAAGAGGCGGAGCTTGACTTAGCCGCAGACGGAGAGCATGTTCTCATCCCGGCAGTTATGGAGCATATTGAAAGGACCGGGGTTCATTCTGGTGATAGTATGTCAGTCTTACCGCCACAAAGCTTATCAAAAGAAGTACAAAATCTTATGATTAAGTATGGACAATTGATGGTTAAAAAGCTTGGATATAAAGGTTTAATGAACATCCAATATATTATTGATGATAACAAAGTTTACTTACTTGAAGTAAACCCGAGGGCAAGTCGAACGGTGCCAATTGTAAGTAAAGTGAGTGCTATTCCATTGGTTCAAGAGGCAACGAAAGTATTATTAGGAAAGCAATTTTTCGAAAAAGACCAACTTCCAGAAGATACGAAGCAAACATTTGTTACTGTCAAATATCCGGTTTTCTCTAACTATGCACTAAAAGGTCTTGATGCTAAAGTAGGACCAGAAATGAAGTCAACTGGTGAAGGAATTGCGTTAGCAGCGACTTTACCACAAGCTTTAAAGAAAGTGTTTCAATTACATGGAGATAAGGAACGGTCCGTTTTGTATAGTGGCGAATTAACAGATGGCATCAGGACATTGGCAAAAGAGTCAAAAACCAAATTGCTAGATGCTCAAGGGGCCGAATTAGATGAAACAACTGTTGCACTTTACAATCCTTTCACTGGTGAAGAAAATCAACGTATGCGGGAATGGGCGGTTAAAAATCGACTACACACTTTTAGTGAATTAGAGTCACTTGAAGCCTATTTACTTGCTTTAACAGAAAAGGATTGGCAAGCAGTAGCAATTGAGGATTGGCAAAACGACAATGTAAAGGAAGTGACGATATCATGATTACAACATCGACTGTATGTGGTAAAAAGTTAGATATTAAAGGACAGGATATGCTAACATTAGCTGATTATTCTTCTGAAGAAATCAATGGACTTGTCGAAAAGGCATATTTAATGAAGCAAACGGATCATCAAGCCGAAGAGCCATTGAAGGGCAAAATATTGGGAATGATTTTCGAAAAGTCATCTACACGTACAAGGGTTTCCTTTGAAGCGGGTATGTTACAACTTGGCGGTCATGCCCTTTATTTAAATAGTAATGACATGCAAATCGGTAGAGGAGAAACGATTGCAGATACCGCAAAAGTATTATCTAATTATGTTGATGGCATTATGATTCGTACATTTTCTCATGATATTATAGAAGAACTTGCCACACATGCTACTATTCCAGTAATTAATGGGTTAACGGACCTTTATCATCCTTGTCAAGCACTAGCAGACTTGTTAACGATTAAAGAAGTAAAAGGAAAATTAGCAGGTATTCGTTGTGTTTATGTTGGAGATGGCAATAATGTAGCTCACTCATTAATGATTGCGGCAGCAAAAGTTGGCATGCATATGACGATTGCATGTCCGAAAGGCTACGAACCAGATGAAAAAGTGGTCACTTTAGCACAAGGATTTGCTGAAGTGACGGGCAGTAAAATTGTCGTCGAAAACGACGTAAAAAAGGCGGTTGATGGCGCTGATGTCATCTATACGGACGTCTGGACGAGTATGGGTCAAGAAGAAGAAAATGAAATGCGTTTACAAGTCTTTCATGATTATCAAGTGAACGAGTCACTTGTAGCCTATGCAAAAGAAGATTATTTATTCCTTCACTGTTTGCCCGCACACCGTGGGGAAGAAGTCTCGGCGCCTGTTATTGACGGTGATCACTCCGCTGTTTTCCAACAAGCAGGCAACCGTCTTCACGCACAAAAAGCCTTATTAACTGAATTACTATAGTGTTGACAAGCTGAAGCACGAACTATTCTGTTCCTAGAATGGTTCGTGCTTTTTATCATTTGAGGGGGAATTTAGGAAGTTTGAGGGTGAGCAAAAAAGGGTTTGCTCGTACATTGAGAGGAAAAAACGCAGGGATAGCGAAGCAAAGTGAGTGAGCTCGTACATCAAGATGAAAATGCGTTGGAATAGCGTATCAAAAAGGATTTGTTCGTACCTCATGAGTGAAAAACGCAAAGATAGCTGCGGGGTAAGAGTAATTTAAAAGTACACCCAACAATAAAAGCGCCAGAGACAGGCTTGCAATCTGATTTGAGGAAAACACAATACCTACAATTTCCTTTATGATTCCTCCTTCTCGCGGAAATAATAAAAGTGTAAGTTTGAAGGAGGTGCTCATTTTGGGACAAAATCGACAATTTAGAGCAGGGCAGAAAGCGCCAAATAATGGTAAATATATTGAGATTGGTGAAACTGGCAGTAATGTGAATAACCCACAAGTGGTAAGTCTTCGTGCGGGTGATCGATTTCCTGAAAACTCAAACCATAATCGATTATGGACTTATCAAAGAAAACCATAATAAAGAACGAATCAGATGCCATCCCAAAATGTGGATGGCTTTACATATGGCAGGAAATAATTTTATAATAAAACAAAGGTCAAAAAAGGTCAGGAGTGTGACGTACGATTGGATATTAATCAAATGACAAACTCTTTGCAAGAAGGTTTAATGACTGCCAAAAGGATGGCGACAGATAAAGGTCACCAAGAGGTGGATACGGTGCACCTTTTCCTTTCCTTCTTGCAGGAGGATCATCTATTTACAAATATTTTAAGACGAAGTGATTTTACAATTGAAAATGTGAAACAATCATTGCAACATTTATTAGAAAGAAAACCCAGGGTTAGTGGAAGTGGTGCGGATTTAAATTCTTTTTATCTTACTAATGATTTAAGAAAAACCTTGTCAAAAGCAGAAGAATTAAAATTGCAATGGCAGGACAATTATATATCCATTGAACATGTTTTATGGGCAGTGATTGTGGCAAAGACGAATGTTACAGACCTCTTTTTAATGAAAAAGAAGGATATCCAACAAGCAATTGAAGAAATCAGGGGGAATCAAAAGGTGACATCACAAAACCCAGAAGGTACTTATGAAGTACTTCATAAATATGGTAGAGATTTAGTGGAAGAAGTGAAAACAGGGAAATTAGATCCTGTCATTGGCAGAGATCAAGAAATCCGTAATGTAATTCGCATACTTTCAAGGAAAACGAAAAATAATCCTGTCCTCATCGGTGAGCCAGGTGTTGGTAAAACAGCAATTGTTGAGGGATTAGCACAGAGAATTGTTAGAAAAGATGTACCAGAGGGACTGAAAGATAAGACGATTTTCTCATTAGATATGAGTGCGTTAATTGCTGGTGCTAAATTTAGAGGTGAATTTGAGGAACGCTTAAAAGCAGTGTTAGCAGAGATTAAAAAGAGTGATGGTCGTATTCTTCTGTTTATAGATGAGATACATACAATCGTTGGAGCTGGTAAAACAGAAGGTGCGATGGACGCTGGTAATATGTTGAAGCCGATGCTTGCCCGAGGTGAGCTACATTGTATTGGCGCAACAACATTGGATGAACATAGAAAGTATATTGAAAAAGATCCGGCATTAGAGAGAAGGTTTCAACAAGTATTAGTAAAAGAACCCGATGTAGAAGACTCTATCTCTATTTTAAGAGGTTTAAAAGAGCGATTCGAAATTCATCATGGGGTCAATATTCATGACAGGGCTATTGTTGCAGCAGCTACTTTATCTGATCGTTATATTACAGATCGTTTTTTACCAGATAAAGCGATTGATTTAATTGATGAGGCATGTGCAATGATCCGGACAGAGATTGACTCTATGCCTACGGAGCTGGATGAAGTAACAAGAAAGGTAATGCTGCTTGAAATTGAAGAGGCCGCTCTGCTAAAAGAGTCTGATGAAATCAGTCAAGGGAGGTTAGAGAAACTAAGAGAAGAACTTACTAACTTTAAGGAACAAGCGAAAGAAATGAGAGCGAAATGGTTAACAGAAAAGGCTGCGATACAATCGATACAATCAAAACGAGAGCAGTTAGAAATTTTGAAAAGAGAGTTAGAGGAAGCTGAGAATAAGTATGACCTTAATAAGGCAGCAGAGTTAAGACATGGGAAAATCCCTGCATGTGAAAAGGAGTTACAACAATCAGAAGAAGAGGCGAATAATAAAGAAAATGATAACCGTTTATTACGTGAAGAGGTCACTGAAGAAGAAATTTCTGATATTGTATCGAGATGGACTGGTATACCTGTCTCTAGATTAGTTGAAAGTGAACGGGAGAAGTTATTGCGATTAGAGTCGATTCTACAAAAAAGAGTCATCGGTCAAAATGAAGCCATCACACTTGTCTCCGACGCAGTTTTAAGAGCAAGAGCAGGCATAAAAGACCCGAAACGGCCGATTGGTTCTTTTATTTTCTTAGGTCCTACAGGGGTTGGAAAAACAGAGTTGGCAAAGGCGTTAGCGGAATCTTTATTTGATAGTGAGGAACATATCATTAGAATTGATATGTCGGAGTATATGGAAAAACATGCGGTATCAAGACTAGTTGGTGCACCACCAGGTTATGTTGGGTATGAAGAAGGCGGACAATTAACAGAAGCGGTTCGTAGGAATCCGTATGCAGTCATATTACTAGACGAAATAGAGAAAGCACATCCTGAAGTGTTCAATATTCTTTTACAAATGTTGGATGATGGAAGGGTTACTGATTCTCAAGGTCGAACAGTTGATTTTAAAAATACCGTTATCATAATGACATCAAATATAGGGTCTCATATTTTGCTTGAACGCGATGAAGCGAAAGAGAAGGGTAATATAATAGAAGAAACTCGGAATAAAGTATTAGAAATGTTACGTTCGCATTTCCGGCCAGAGTTTTTAAATAGAGTAGATGAGGTTATTTTATTTCATCCTTTAGGTAAAGAAGAGATGAAAGGAATTGTTGAAAAACTAATCCATGAACTACAACAAAGGTTAATTCATCAACAAATTATCTTAACAATAGATGATAAGGCAAAGGCTTTTATTGCCGAAACGGCTTTTGACCCCATATACGGTGCAAGACCATTGAAGCGTTACATGCAAAGAGAAATTGAAACAGCATTAGCAAAAGAAATGATCGCGGGAAATATCCAAGCGAAATCACATGTAGCTATCTCTAGTGACAGTACAAAACTTATCATAAAACAATCATGAACCAGTGGAAAATAGCATAAACTGGATATATTAACGAAAGTAAAAAAACAAAAGTCATCCATATTGGATGACTTTTGTTGCCATTCTTAATGTAGTCCTTCCTTCTCTTCTGGTGCTGCAGGAATGACAGCAGCGAGAATGTAAAGGAGAATACTTACTGCAACCGAAAGGACAGTTGCCGTTTGTAAATCATAACTTACACCATTCATGTTGCTTACTACATAAGTAACCATATTCATAAGTAAGAATGTCCAAATGAACGTCCAAATGTATTGCATTTTTACTCACCTCATACGTATGTCAGTCTATTTAATAGTATCATACAATGGTTGGATTATAAACGTGATTCACTGATTTTTTTTCATAGGATTATGTCTAAAATGTGAATAACAGTTGGAATCAAGCGTTTGAACTAATTCATTAAAAGCTAGGCAAATATCCTATTCAAATTACCTGTACAATCATACATTAGTATGAACAACAGTAAAGGGGTTAATAAAATGGATAGCCGAAACTTTCAACTGCATACAGAATGGAATATGATTCATTACCCAGAAAAGCCAAGTGGTTTCGGTGTTCTTATCATTGGGGATGAACGCCATTTTGTTGATGAGAAACAAAGCTTCTGGACACAAAATGAAGGGAAATCATCTCTCATTTCATCATTAAGAAGAGATGGTTATACTATCTTTTATTCGAATCTATATGGGCGAAATTGGGGAAGTCGTAAAGCCATTGAGATGGCAAAAAGATTGTATGCCCATACGATTAGACATGAAATTATTAATGAAAGAATCCATATAATTGCTGAAGGTATGGGCGCACTTGTCGCTGGAGCATTAATGAATGAAATGAATGAGAATATACGGTCGATTACGTTTATCAATCCCATCTTTTCATTAAAAACACATTTGGAACAAGAAAAAGAACATAAATTTTTCTATAAAAAATTAAAGAAAGAAGTTGAAGCTGCACTTGTGAGTAATATTAAAGAGATAGATGAATCCATCGTAATAAATGAAGAACAATTCCTTCAAGTAGACCTCCCAGTAAAAATCATTCATATCCTCTCAAGTAGCCGTGCATATAAACAATCTCATCATTTAAAAGACTTATCAGTGAAATGGTCAGAAAACAATCAACGAGTCTCAATCAATTATTTATTACCAGAAAAAAGGCATAGTTTAAGCTACCATATTATTCGATTTCTCAACGAAAATGAGTCGATATTATAAGTCTGAGGAAAAAATCCCTCAGACAATTTTTTTTTGAAATGTAAAACTTGCTAGTTTGTTATAAGTCATATTTGAGTGAGAGATTTCGATGATATATAAAGATAATTCCGCATAGTATACAATAAAACAGACGACTGGAGGCTGGGGTATGAAGCAAGCAGTTGTAATTGATGGTTATAGTTTTGTAGGTTTTGGCACTTGTAAAGGGTTGTTAGAAGAAGGGGTCGAGGTTTTACTGCTCAATTCATTGAAGGCAGATGATGCTTTAGAAAAACAATTATCCGTTGGGAGAAATGCGAACTTAACCGAAGTGGATATAGATAGTTTAAACACTTTGCTTGAAGAAGAGGCCACTGTTTTTATTGATGGTTACAGTTTATATATTAAAGATATAAACATGGAGAGGTTTTTAGTTCCTTTCTTAGATAAAATCTCTTTTGAAAAGCGAAAATGTGTGGTTACTTTGCCCATTCAATGGTTGTATACAGGTCATTCAAAAAAATGGGTGCAAAAGACCTTTTCTCATGCTCATATCTATTACTTACCAACAGTATATGGACCGTTTCAACCGGAAGAAATGCTTTTTCAACAAAAGCTGATGCATACTAACCACAATAAAAGTGTCAGTGAAAAGGAATGGCGGAATGATGCTGTTTATATTGACGAAGCCATCACCTGTTTATTGCATGATTTTTTATCAAACAATAAGAGTGGAGAAAAAATAATTAGCAGTGGAATTGAAAACCATTGGCAGCAATGTGTAGATTATTTACAAATTAATCTTGAAAATCATACTGTAAAAGAAGATAACAGTTTAAGAGACGAACCTCAAACAATTCATATTCATAACCATCTATCGGTGGAAAAAGCGCTTAGTCAACAGAAAAGACATGTGGATATTCTCCCATAAATATAAAGTACTTTCATCGGAAAAACCTTTTCAATCACTAGGATAAAAGGTTAGAATGATGTTAGTTGGTCTTTTCGAAAGAAAAAATCAACTAACATAAAGGGGCGAAAGATATAGAAATGAAGAAAGCTTTAATTAGGTGGGGGAGTTTGGTTCTATGCCTTCTCTTATTATCGTCATGTGGACAGGTATTTTCTGGGGGTCAGCTGCAAAAGGCTGGCTTATTAGTGCCGGATACCATTAATGATCAAGTGTGGGGTACGAAAGGGTATAAAGGCCTACTCAAGATACAGTCTACTTATGATATTGATGTGTATTATAAAGAAGGGATGAACTCACAACTCGTTGTCGAAAGAGCGGTAAAGGAATTTTCAAAAAAAGGGGTCAATTTAATTTTCGGACATGGAAATGAATATGCAGAGTACTTTAATCAAATATCAGCACAATATCCAGATATTCAGTTTGTGAGCTTTAACGGGGACGCACAAAATGAAAATACGACAAGTTTAAATTTTGAAGGATATGCAATGGGCTTTTTCGGAGGTATGGTGGCTGGTGAGATGACAGCTACTAATATTGTTGGTATTATTGCGGCATTTGAATGGCAACCAGAAGTAAAAGGTTTTATTGATGGTGTGAACTTTCAAAATGATGAAGCAGATGTTAAAATACATTATGTTGAAAATTGGGATGATGCCCATAAGGCTGCAGGGTTAATGGACAAGTTGGTCATAGAAAAAGCAGATGTCGTTTATCCAGCAGGTGATGGATATAATGTCCCTGTCATTGAAAAAGTAAAAGAGCATGGTTTATATGCCATTGGTTATGTTTCTGACCAATCCCATCTAGGGAAATCAGCAGTATTAACAAGTACGATTCAACATGTTGACCATTTGTATGAAATAGTAGCAGAACAATTTCATAATGGAGAACTTCAGTCTGGAAACCTTTCTTTTGACTTTCAAGAAGATGTCATTTCATTAGGTGCGTATAGTCCAGAATTATCTCCAACCTTTATTCAACAATTAAATGCAGCAGTAAAAAAATATAAAGAAACAGGTAATTTACCGACAGAACCATCATAGGAGGATAACAGAATGTCAAATGATAAAACAATGGAATTTATGCAAATCGCGATGAAATATCTACCTGAAGCAAAAGCCGAACTAGAAAAGTCAGGTGTAAATTTATCAATGGAAATGATTCAACCGTTTATGACGATGTTTACACAAGTGATGAATGAAGCATATGAATTAGGGAAAGCAGATGCACAAAAAGAACATGAATAAGAGAAAAGCTAGCGGCGTGGGATTGCCGTTAGCTTTTTTTATTCATAAAGACTTCAACGATTGGAGCAGCATGTTTTAAAAGTGGTTTTAATTCCTCTGCAGAATCCATTAATTGAGACATATTGGCCATTAATTCCACCAGATCTAATTGTTCGATTGTATTTAAAATAGAAGGTGATTTTTCCTCCTCCTGCTTATGTTGTCTTCCGAGAATCCAATCTTCACTTTGACGAGCATCTCTATTACCAAACATAAATTGATTAAAAAACGGTTCTTCACTCATATAAGCAATCCTCCTTTTGATTTTCTATTGTATAAGTTATTCCTTATAATATATGGGTGAATAAAAGAAAAGGTTGGACGAAAATAATAATTATGAAGAAAAATATTGAAACTTTACCTGCTTATTTGATAAAATTAGTACCAAGTACTAATAATTGATATTAAATTTTATTTCTCGTAAATAAAAAGGTTGAATTTCTTATAACGACAAAGTGGAAGAGAAAAAGGGAGTGGGAAAGATGAATGCTGGAATTGTGGGCTTAGGTAGATACTTGCCTGAAAAAATAGTAACGAATGCTGATTTAGAAAAAATAATGGATACTTCAGATGAATGGATCCGCACGAGAACAGGTATCGAACAAAGACGGATTGCCGATGACGATACAGATACTTCTGATATGGCATTCGCTGCTGCAAAAAAAGCATTACAGGATGCAGATTTGTCTCCTGAAGATATCGATTTAATTATTGTCTCAACTGTCACACCAGATCAGCCATTTCCAAGTGTTGCTTGTTTACTGCAGGAAAAGTTAGGGGCAAAGAAAGCAGCAGCTATGGATGTAAGTGCAGCTTGTGCTGGTTTCATGTACGGTGTGATTACAGCGAAACAATTTATTGAAACAAAAACGTATCAGAATGTACTAGTGGTAGGTGTTGAAAAGCTGTCTAAAGTAACCGATTGGTCTGATCGTAATACAGCTGTCCTTTTTGGAGATGGTGCGGGTGCCGCTGTCATTGCTCCTGTATCTGAAGGAAGAGGCATTTTATCATTTGAACTAGGAGCAGATGGTGGTGGAGCGAAGCATCTTTATCAAGATAAGTACATTGTGATGAATGGTAGAGAAGTTTATAAGTTTGCGGTTAGACAAATGGGTGAAAGTTGTATTAATGTATTAGAAAAAGCTGGTTTAACAAAAGAGGATGTAGATTTTCTTATCCCTCATCAAGCAAATATTCGTATCATGGAAGCTTCTAGACAACGTTTAGAGTTACCAATTGAAAAAATGTCAAAAACAATTGATAAATATGGTAATACATCAGCATCTTCTATACCAATTGCTATGATTGAGGAGATAGAAGCTGGGAAAATTAAAGATGATGATATTATCGTAATGGTCGGATTTGGTGGCGGATTAACATGGGGAGCCATCGCTTTAAAATGGGGAAAATAAGTATAAATATAATAGGCTTTATTGATATAAAAGGAGTGACATAATAGTGGAAAAAAAACGTGTCGTTGTAACAGGACTTGGAGCAGTAACACCGGTTGGAAATAATGTAGAACAGTCGTGGAGTAATATTAAAGCTGGAAAATCTGGAGTAGGACCGCTAACAAGATTAAATGCTGATGAATATCCTGCTAAAGTAGCTGCGGAAGTGAAAGATTTTGATATTCATGAGTATTTAGAGAAGAAAGATGCAAGAAAGATGGATCGCTTTACTCATTATGCAGTGGCTTCTTCAATCATGGCAGTGAAAGATGCTAATTTGACGATAAATGATGAAAACGCGCATCGTGTTGGTGTTTGGGTAGGATCAGGAATCGGTGGAATGGAAACATTCGAGAATCAATTTGAAACCTTTTTAAACAGAGGCTACCGCCGTGTGAGTCCATTCTTTGTACCAATGATGATACCGGATATGGCTGCAGGGCAAGTATCAATCACATTAGGTGCAAAGGGAGTGAATTCCTGTACAGTAACCGCTTGTGCAACTGGAACGAATTCAATCGGTGATGCGTTTAAAGTCATTCAGCGTGGTGATGCGGATGTCATGGTAACAGGAGGAGCAGAAGCACCAATTACGAGAATGTCTGTTGCAGGATTCTGTGCTAACACAGCGCTATCTACCAATCCAGATCCGGCTACAGCAAGTCGCCCATTTGATAAAGATAGAGATGGATTTGTTATCGGAGAAGGTGCAGGTATTCTCATTCTTGAAGAATTAGAACATGCACTAGCTCGCGGTGCCAATATTTATGCTGAAATTGTTGGGTATGGGTCAACTGGAGATGCCTATCATATAACCGCACCTGCACCAGAGGGAGAAGGCGGTGCGCGTGCAATGAAAATGGCACTTGACGATGCGGGTCTCACTCCTGAACAAATCGATTATATTAATGCTCATGGTACGAGCACAGATTATAACGATAAATATGAAACGGTTGCAGTGAAAAGTGTTTTTGGTGAACATGCTTATCATTTAGCCATTAGTTCAACAAAATCTATGACAGGTCACCTTCTAGGTGCTGCCGGAGGCGTTGAGGCGATTTTCTCTATCCTAGCGTTAAGAGATAGTACGTTGCCACCAACGATTAATTACAATACAAAAGATCCAGATTGTGATTTAGATTATGTACCTAATGAATCAAGAGAAAAAACTATTGGAGCTGTTATGAGTAACTCATTAGGCTTTGGTGGTCATAACGCAACAATCGTCTTCAAAAAATATCAATAATAAAATCAAACACGGACAAATTCTGCTTTGTTACATGGCGGAATTTGTCCGTGTTTTTTATATTTTTATGGTTTTCTTTTGAACCGATTATTTGTCTCTTCCATAAAATAAACAACAACATTTGATGGGAGAGAACCATATGCCGGTAATTAGAACTGATGAATGGTTAGATCAGCATTTTACTGAACCAGAAAAGTTGATTGAACCATTGTTAAATTCATTCCATGAAAACGAGCCACAAAGGTTATACCAATTCTTATCCTCCTTTGGCATGTATTCACCAAATAGAAGGAATAAAGAACAATTCAAACAGTTAAAAGAAAATAAAACATGGGAAAAAGTTGAATTGTTATTAAACAAGTATAGAAAAAACTGGAAAGGACCAGATGTCCCCATTTACTTATTTCCAATTGCACAAGGCGGATTATTCTTTAGAACATCTTATGTGAAGTCTGGCTTGTCATTCCCTGACAAGATGTTTTTATTTCTCGCTCCATTAGAAGATGAGAAAGAATTAGAAGCATTATTTGTCCACGAATACCATCATATCTGCCGAATGAAGAGATTAAAAAAAGAAATGGCTGAGTATACATTATTAGATAGCATTGTATTAGAAGGATTAGCAGAATGGGCAGTGGAGAAAAGTTGTGGAAAATCGTATCGTTCAAAGTGGTGCACAGAACATGATAGAGAAAGAATACAATACTATTGGCATAAATATGTAAAAAAAAATATAGACATAAAGAGAGACAATGAATTACATGACCAAATTCTATTCGGTGAGGGGAAATATCCAAAAATGCTTGGCTACTCCATTGGCTATGAAATCGTCTCAATGTATGACAATGAAAAAAAAATCAAGCTCAAAGAAAGTATGGTTATTCCTTCAAAGTTTTTTGTACCTCAGTGGGAAAAAGAATAGAGTAGATGAGAAAACATGTAAAGAAAATAAAAAAATTGTCAAAGTAAGTAAAATAGTATTTTTTCCTTATATTAACATACAAGTAACAGGATGTAAGAACTATTTCATGACCACTCCATACTATTTATAATATTATCAAAAGATAGATTTTTGAAAAAATTCCTTGTATTCGTAATCTATTTGTAATAATATACAGATAATTAATCCTAGTACTAAATATTTTACAATACTGTAAGATATTACGATTGAGGTGTTGAAATGGTAGGGAAAGAAGAAAGTCCTAGCTTGGACACAATTTTACAAGTAAATGAATTAAAAGCAGGTTTTGATATAGACGGAAAGGTCTATCACGCAGTAGATAATGTATCTTTTGACGTAAAGAAAAAACAAATTCTTGGTGTCGTGGGAGAATCAGGCTGTGGAAAGAGTGTCATGTCTATGTCCATTATGCAGTTATTACCGAAGGAAACAGGAAAAGTCACTGGTGGTGAAATTGTTTTTGAAGGTAAGAATATTGAGAATTACTCCATTAATCAAATGAATACCATCCGAGGTAATGATATCTCAATGATTTTCCAAGAGCCAATGACGGCACTTAACCCTGTATTCACAATTGGTTTTCAATTACAGGAGATTCTCTTTAATCATCAGAAGATTTCGAAAAAGGATGCACGAGAAAAAAGCATCCATCTTTTAAGACAAGTAGGCATATCAAGGCCAGAGAATATCGTTGACGAATATCCCCATCAACTTTCAGGAGGAATGAGGCAACGGGTAATGATCGCTATTGCGATTGCCTGCCAACCAAAGTTACTCATAGCTGATGAGCCAACGACTGCATTAGATGTGACAGTACAAGCCCAAATACTAGATTTATTAAGGGAAATTCAATCAATCAATAATATGGCGATTATTCTCATTACCCATGATCTTGGGGTCGTTGCTGAAATGTGTGACGATGTAATTGTTATGTATGCTGGGAAAATTGTTGAAAGAACAAATGTAGATGCACTTTTTCATAACCCTAAGCACCCTTATACACAGTTATTATTACAATCGATCCCTAAATTGGATGAAGAAGAGAAAGAATTAGGGTCGATTGACGGCTTAGTACCATCTCTTAAAGATATGCCAGAAGTTGGTTGTAGATTTGCTGATCGTTGTCCAAAAAGAATGCCTGAATGTACTGAAATCACACCTTTATTAGGTTTTGTTGAAAATGGACATGAGGCTGCTTGTCTTTTATATGAGAACAGCTATCAGACTAATGGGAGGAATACATATGTCAAATAACACAGCTGAGAAGCGAGAAGTGTTATTAGAAGTAGAAGATTTAAAAACATATTTCCCGATTAAAGCAGGTTTCTTTCAAAGAACGGTAGGACATGTCAAAGCTGTAGACGGAGTTAGCTTTCAAATACATAACGGCGAAACGTTTGGACTTGTTGGAGAATCGGGTTGCGGCAAATCAACGACAGGTCGAACGCTTTTAAAACTTATGAATCCAACAAATGGAAAGATTATTTTTGATGGACAAGATATTTCAAGTTTGAAAGGAAAAACTTTAAGAGCAATTCGCAAAGATTTTCAAATGGTTTTCCAAGATCCATACGCCTCACTTAATCCAATGCAAATGGTTGGGGACATCGTCTCAGAACCGCTCGTTAATTTTAGAGGGAAATCAGTGAAAGAATTAAAAGAAGAAGTCATGGATCTCCTTAATAAGGTCGGACTTCCGTCAGATGCTTATTATAAATATGCTCATGAATTCTCTGGTGGTCAAAGGCAAAGGATTGGTATTGCGCGAGCATTAGCACTACGTCCAAAGCTAATTATTGCGGATGAACCTGTATCAGCACTTGATGTATCTGTACAGTCCCAAGTATTGAATCTCTTAAAGGAACTGCAAAATGAATTTCAATTAACCTTTTTATTTATTGCACATGATTTGAGTGTTGTTAAGCATATGAGTGATCGAATTGCTGTGATGTATTTAGGTGGAATTGTTGAAGTAACTGATAAGAATAGTATTTTTGCAGAACCACTTCACCCCTACACACAAGCTTTGATTTCGGCCATACCTGAGCCGGATCCGAGAAAGAAGAAACAGAGAATTATCTTAGAAGGTGATGTACCAAGTCCGGCCAATCCTCCAACGGGTTGCCCGTTTCATCCACGCTGTTCACATGCCATGAAAGAATGCATGGAAGTAAAACCGACTTTAAAGGAGGTGAAGGCTGGTCATAACGTAGCTTGTCATTTATATAACTAAAAAATCATTTAGGGGGAGAACAATGAAAAAGAAATCTTTTTGGTTAATTTCGTTATTACTCGTATTCTCTATGTTTCTAGCAGCTTGTAATAGCGGGAACGAAACGAGTGGGAATGAAAAAGATGGAGATAAAGAAGAAGCCAACACTGGTGAACCGGTTGAGGGTGGGAAAGTCACGTTAGCGGTAACCACTGCGCCTGAAGGAGTATTTGAGTATGCTTACTACCGTAGTGCAGTTGATGCACAAATCTTGGAATTCACCGGTGGTAGTATTTATCAAGTAAATGATGACCTAGAATATGAGCCAGATCTTGCTTCATGGGAAATTAGTGAGGATAAGTTAACATACACTTTCAAATTTAAGGAAGGTGTAAAGTGGCATAATGGTGAAGAGTTAACAGTTGAGGACTGGCAATTTGCTTTAGAAACAATGGCTGATCCAGCATATGATGGTGAGCGTTTTAACTATGTAGAAGGAATTAAAGGCGCAAAAGCGAAAAAAGATGGGAAAGCAGACTCGATTGAAGGAATTAAAGTGATTGATGACTATACAATCGCAATTACATTTGAAGAAATGAAGCTAAATAACCTTGAGAATTTATGGTCCTATCCGATGCCTAAGAAGCATTTTGAAGGTATAGCTGTAGCTGATTTAGGTGAATCAGAGCAAGTAAGAACAAATCCTGTAGGTCTTGGACCATTTAAAGTAAAAAGTGTGAAACCAGGTGAGTACGTAGAGTTAGAGAAATTCGCAGATTACTATAAAGGCGAACCTAAACTAGATAATATAGTAGTAAAAGTAATTGACGCTTCTGTAGCTAATGGAGCACTCCAAAATGGTGAAGTTGATATTATGGAGGTAATTCCTAACCAAGTGGAAGAGCTTGAGAAGATGGATCATATTTCTGTTGAAGAGACAACAGGAGTTGGTTACTCGTATATTGGTTTAAGGTTTGGACATCGTGACCAAGAAGCACGTACGAATAAAGATGATATTGATAAGTTCAAAAACAAAGATCTTCGCCACGCCCTTTTATATGCAATCGACCGTCAAGCAATGATTGATGCATTCTTGGCTGGTAAAGGTAAAGTCTTTAATACGGTTATTCCATCTACTTTCTGGATAGCAGCAGACGAATCTGAGTTAAATCAATATGAGTATAATCCAGAAAAAGCAAAAGAATTATTAGCAGGAGCGGGCTATAAAGATGTAGATGGAGATGGGTTCGTGGAAGATCCCGATGGAGAACCTTTCTCAATTTCTTTTGGGCATTATGCAGGAAATGCTACATTTGAAGGCCGTGCTCAAGCGATTATTCAATCTTGGAATGATATCGGTGTAAAAACAGAGTTAGCGACAGGGTCATTAATCGAATTTAACCTATATAACGATATGAAAACAGAAGATGATGAAGCATTAGAAGCATTCTTTGGATCATGGAGCACTGGTTCTGACCCAGATCCATCAGGATTATGGGCGAATAATGCGGAATGGAATTTTGGTCGTTGGGTAAATGAGGAAAACGATAAATTACTGAACGATGCATTGAGTGAAAAAGCGTTTGATAAAGACTATCGTAAAGAAGTTTATGTAGAGTGGCAAAAACTATTCAATGAAGAAATACCAGCTATTCCATTATGGGAAAACTTAGATTTATACGGTATTAATAAACGCTTACAAGGTGTTCATATTAATGCTGTTGGATTCCAAACTAATACTCATGAATGGTATGTTACAGAATAAGCGTCACGCGAACTTTTAATTGATAAGGAGAATGGACATGCTGCAATATTCACTTCGCAGAATATTAGGTATGATACCGTTGTTATTCCTTACTTCCATTGTGGTTTTTTCCCTGGCGAAGTTTATGCCAGGGGACCCTTTTGGGGGTGAAATTGACCCATCGAATACAAATCCAGAATATATTGAAGAGATGAGAGAAAAACTGGGATACAATGATCCCATTCATATTCAATATATCAGATGGGTGACAAATTTCGTACAAGGAGACTTCGGACACTCGACAGCACATAAAATACCTGTGTTTGATTTAATTGTAGACCGTTTACCAAATACGATATTTTTGGCGATCGTATCACTTATAATTACATACATTTTTGCTTTTGCTATGGGGATGTATTCCGGTAGAAGGCCATATACATGGGGAGATAATCTAATTGCAGGTTACAATTATGTAGGTCTTGCTATTCCCTCCTTTGTTGCCG
Source organism: Cytobacillus kochii (assembly GCF_020171845.1). Lineage (GTDB taxonomy): Bacteria > Bacillota > Bacilli > Bacillales > Cytobacillaceae > Cytobacillus > Cytobacillus kochii. Next base: position 118,850 of record NZ_JAIVAM010000009.1, read on the forward strand.
GAATCATAGCTATTTACTTTTTCTCTTTTCAACTAGGTTGGTTTCCGTTTGCAGGATCTGTTGAAGTAGGGCTACAACCTGGTACTTGGGATTATTATGTTAGTAGAATGCATCATGTGCTCCTACCAGCTTTAATTCTTGGTCTTATGGGGACAGCTTCCTATACGCAGTTTTTACGAAATGATGTCATCGAAAACAGCCGTAAAGATTTTGTACGTACTGCTAGAGCAAAGGGCACAAGTGAATCTGCTATTTATAATAAACATATTTTACGAAACTCAATGATACCATTAATCACTTTTTTAGGATTTGATATTGCTACATTAATAGGTGGTGCGGTTATCACTGAAACAATTTTTACTTATCCAGGTATAGGTTTATTGTTTTTGGAATCAGTGGATAGAAGAGATTATGCTGTGTTAATGACGATTACCATGCTGCTTTCATTTTTAACTTTATTAGGTAACCTAATTGCGGATTTACTTTATGGCATTGTTGATCCGAGAATTAGATTAGGATAGGAGGCAAATATGGTGAAAGCATCTTTAAATACAGACGGTCAAGTTTTAATTAAAAACAAACAAAAGCAGTTCTCTCCTTGGAAATTAGCGAGAAAAAAATTTCTCAAGAATAAAATTGCAATGACTAGCTTAATTGTTTTCGTCTCTTTTGTACTGATAGCGGTTTTTGGCCCACTATTTACTACACAGGATATTACACGAATCAATTTTATGTCGATGAACTTGCCACCTTCTGCGGAGCATTGGTTCGGAACAGATACAAATGGTAGAGATATATTTACACGTATGGTATATGGAGCGAGAACATCACTGTTAATTGGTTTATCATGTATGACATTTATTATTGTTATCGGAACAATAGTCGGAGCAATTGCTGGATACAATGGCGGAAAAATTGATCAAATATTTATGAGAATAACAGACTTTGTACTAAACTTTCCATTTCTAGTCTTTGTTATTGTTCTTAATACCATTTTAGTTGGGAAAGTCTCTGGCGTTTGGACATTGATATTAGTTATCAGTTTATTAAGCTGGGGTGGCGTTGCCCGGATTGTTCGCAGTCGTTTTTTATCAGAAAAAGAAAATGAATATGTTTTAGCAGCGAAATCAATTGGAACAAGACCTATCAAGATTATTGGGAAGCATATATTACCTAATGTAGCTTCGACAATCATTGTTCAAGCAACTTTAATGTTGGCAGTTACAATCGTTGCTGAAGCAGGTTTAAGTTTTTTAGGGTCTGGTGTACCAGCTAATATACCAAGTTGGGGGAATATGTTATTTGAAGCCCGTGATTCTGATGTATTAAGGAATAAAACTTGGATTTGGGTACCGCCCGCTGCAGCTATTACAATCACCATACTAGCAATTAATTTCATTGGAGAAGGCATAAAAGACGCTCTAAACCCTAAATCTAGAAGGTAGAGGCCTAGCAAGTAAGTCTGAAAAAGAATGCAATTGACCTTTTAAGGTAAATGCATTCTTTTTTTTTTGGATAAATTGGTTATTTGATTAGTAATGAGTGGAAAATTCAATCATTTACTATTTATTCTAAATTATATTAATATTTATTTTAGTGAATAATAAATGAATATTATAACATTTACTTCCATATTAAATACACTTTATATCGATTGTATAATTCAATATAAAGTACAAATTGCTTTCTCATCAAAGATAAAAAAGAATAATAATGGATTAGATTGTAAAAGAAAGGAATAAAAACAGAGTTGTTTGCCCATACTTATTGACAAATAATCATGCGAGTGGGGGTTAGGAAATGTTATATCTTCATGATGTTTGGGTGAACTGGTTTGAAGGGGAAGAGAATGGTTACAATGTTTGTCAATTTCATGAATGGCGAAAAGATGATGCAGTTGAATTATTGGATCAAGTACCATTACTAAGGATCACACCAGCACTATTTCATTATATTGAAAATGATTTATCTGAATTACCACAACAGCTATTGAATGACGTGTATCAAAAAGCGTATTTAAGAAAAAATCATGAAAGAGTGCAATTGGATTATTGTTTTGTCATTACTGATGGGACAAGCATTATGGCTGTTGATACAATAGGGTATCATATTCCAATTCGAAAGAGTAGATTGATACCAAGACAAGAACAACTTACATATGAAATGATTTCTAATCACGATGAAATGGAATATACTTTTGAACAAAAGCCGAGTCTAAAAAGTTTTCACATTCTTTCTCCAGATCCAGAATTAATGAAAGGCCTGACAAGGAAGGAAAGGCAGCTCAAACAATTAATGTTTATGGCATTAGATCAACTTCATAGTTCAGAAAATGAAGCGGAAATTCGCTATTGGTTTACAGAATGGATGCCTGAAGAGTATAAAAGTATTCAATCAATGGGTTTCCATGATGCATGGATGAATTTATATGAAGACAGTAAGATAGGTTGGTCTAAGAAACATGAAAGATTTTGTGAGAATATCATTAAAGGACAACCTTTTTTTGAAAAGTTATGGGAAATGGAAAATGGTTCAAAGGTAAATTAAATCAAAAAGGGACGCTCAATTTAATTTGAACGTCCCTTTTTTTATTTCCTTTTTCTTCCTAATCCCATAGCGTTTTCCATCTTTTTAACCATTTTACCTGCCACTTTATTGGCATTTTCTGCTCCTGCATCTAATATCTCATCTAATTCTGCTGATTCCATGAGATGATGATATTTATCTTGAATAGGTTTTAAGTGGCTAATAATTACTGTAGCTAAATCCCCTTTGAAATCACCGTACCCTTTTCCTTCATATTTATTCACAATATTTTCAATTGATTCACCTGAGAATATCGAGTAAATCGTTAATAAATTTGAAACGCCAGGTTTATTCTCTTTGTCAAAAGCAACGATGCCATCAGAATCTGTTACAGCGCTTTTAATTTTCTTCTCAATTTGTTTCGGTTCGTCCAAAATTGAGATAAATCCTTTTTTATTAGGGTCAGATTTACTCATTTTTTTCGTTGGATCTTGAAGTGACATGATTCGTGCACCCACTTTTGGAATGCTTACTTCTGGAATCGTAAAGATGTCATTGTATTTCTTGTTAAATCTTTCTGCTAAGTCCCTTGTTAATTCTAAATGCTGTTTCTGATCTTCTCCAACAGGGACAATATCTGTACCATATAATAGAATATCTCCTGCCATTAGTGGTGGGTAGGTTAATAAGCCTGCTGAGACAGCTTCTTTACCAGCAGATTTATCTTTAAACTGCGTCATTCTTTCTAACTCACCGATATAAGAAATACATTGTAACATCCATGCGGCTTGTGCATGTGCAGGTACTTCGGATTGAACGAATAGAGTTGCCTTATTGGGATCTAAGCCCACAGCAACATAAAGTGCTGCTAGGCTACGGATATTGTTTCTTAGTTGTAAGCGATCCTGTGGAACAGTGATAGCATGCTGATCGACGATACAAAAGTAGCAATCATACTCATTTTGCAACTCGACAAACTGTCTTAATGCTCCGATATAGTTACCAATTGTTATTGTGCCACTGGGTTGAATACCAGAAAAGAGTGTTTTCTTCATCATAATCCTCCTATTTGCTATGAGAAATGAACATATAAAAAGACCACTCATCCCTAAAAAATCTAGGGACGAATGGTCCGCGGTGCCACCCTAATTATTCACATATGTGAATCTCTTAAAGACAGATAACGTTAGTCTAACGTGAATCGATATATTCATGCTCAAAAAGTCCATTCGATTTAATAGGTTGCTTATTCTCACCTACCATAAGCTCTCTTAAAACCATCTTAAATGTACTACTCTTTTCTCACAGCAATTTGTATTATTTATTTGTAATCATAATATAATATATGTAGAAGTAAATCAAGTGAGCGTTATAACAGCAAAAAAAAAATTATTTGTTATATACCAATAAAAACTTATGAAAACCCTTACATGACAATAATAATACATGTTTCGACATTTTTTTGAAAAAATATAGATAATTTAGATTATTTAAAACGGGCTTGAAATAAACTTTTAAAGAAACTATAATAAAACCTACCAAACGACATCTTTACAAACATATTACATTTTGTTCGGTTACAGGTAAATGGAATGATGAAAAGGTGAGTTTATCGTAGTCTAATAGATACAAATTTTAATATTCAAGCTGAATTATCTGAATAGAGGGAATTTGTTCTATCAAAATAAACTCCTTTCCTTAGTATGCATTAAGGAATCAACTCTTTTTTTATAATAAAAATTGTTTGATTTTTTCATCAATCTACGCTATGTGAACAATTGTTATTTCTGTGAAGAATCGTTTGAATTAAAAATAGGGGGTTTCACCGTGAAAAAAAGATGGTCAATCTTTTTAAGTATGCTACTTTTAGCTAGCATGGTTCTAGCAGCCTGCGCTGGCGGAGGCGATGACAATGCAGATGGTGGCGATGGAGGTAGTGATGTACCTCAAGAATTAAAAGTAAATATTAATACTGAACCACCTTCATTAAATCCAGGTTTGGCTGAAGATTCTACTTCTGGTACTGTTCTTCGTAACGTATTAGAAGGATTAACTCGAATTGGTCAAGACGATAAACCAGCGGCCGCTATGGCGGAAGATTGGGAAATCTCAGAGGACCAAAAAACATACACATTTAATATCCGTGAAGATGCACAATGGTCAAATGGAGATCCTGTAATTGCAGAAGATTTCGAATATGCATGGAAATGGGCATTAGACCCAGCTAATCAATCAACATATGCATATCAACTATATTATGTTGAAGGTGCAGAAGCTGCAAACACAGGAGAAGGTAGCTTAGATGATGTTGGCGTTAAAGCTGTTGATGAAAAAACTTTAGAAGTTACACTAGCAAACCCAACACCTTACTTTCTTGAACTAACAGCTTTCTATACTTATTTACCAGTAAATAGTAAAATCGCAAAAGAAAATCCAGACTGGGCAACAGATGCTGGTGAAAATTATACAACAAACGGACCTTTCCACTTAGCTGAATGGTCTCACAGTGACCAAATTACTCTTGAAAAGAGCGACACTTATTGGGATAAAGACGCTGTAAAATTAGATAAAATTGAAATGTACATGATTAATGATCCAAATACTGAATTATCTATGTTTGATAATGGTGAATTGGATTGGGCAGGTTCTCCAACAGGAGCTCTTCCAACAGATGCAATGCAAGCACTTAAAGATGATGGTAGATTAGAAACACAAGCAATTGCTGGTGTTTATAACTACAAATTCAATACTACAGTTGAACCATTAGATAATGCAAATATTAGAAAAGCTTTAACTCACGCAATTAATCGTGAATCAATTATTAATAACATTACACAAGGGGAACAACTTCCAGCAATGGCAATCGTTCCACCTACGATGTTCCAAGAAAATGAAGAAGGGTACTTCCCTGATAATGATGTTGAAACTGCTAAAGAATTCTTAAATAAAGGTCTTGAAGAATTAGGATTAAGCGATGCATCAGAATTACCAGAAATCAAGCTTTCTTATAACACATCTGAAGCACATCAAAAGATTGCTCAAGCCGTTCAAGATATGTGGAGTGAAAATCTTGGAATTAATGTAACTCTAGATAATGCTGAGTGGAATGTTTTCCTTGATAGTGTAAATAGTGGAGACTTCCAAATTGCTCGTATGGGTTGGTTAGGTGACTTCAATGACGCCATGAACTTCTTGGAAATGTACAAAGATGCTGACGGTGGAAATAACAACACTGGTTGGGAAGATCCTGAATTCCAAAAATTACTTGAACAATCACAAACTGAAACAGATGCTGAAAAGCGTCAACAAATGTTAAAAGATGCAGAAGCTATCTTTATGGATGCGATGCCAGTAGCACCAATTTACTTCTACACAAACAACTGGGTTAAAGATGAAAACTTAAAAGATGTATTTGTATCTGGTTTAGGTGATGTTCAATATAAATGGGCTCACTTTGAATAATTTGATCTTTTAAATGTAAGGTATATGGGATGAAACTTCCTATATACCTTCGTTCTTGTAATAGGTATTATCCTTCTAATGGTAAAATTGTATTATTTTATCTATTGTGAGAATTGCAGTTGTAGACATACTGACCTCAGTAAAATCAATTGGAGGTGTTGGACAATGACGAAATATATAGGAAAACGTCTGTTATATATGATAATTTCATTATGGCTAATTGTAACGGCAACATTTTTCCTTATGCGCATTGCACCTGGAAACCCGTTTGCTTCAGAAAAGAAACTACCACCAGAAATTGAAGCGAATTTACAAGCACATTATGGCTTAGATCAGCCATGGTATCAACAATATTTTGATTATCTAATCAATGTAGTTACATGGGATTTTGGCCCATCTTTTAAATACAAAAGTCAAACAGTTAATGATTTGATCACAGAAGGATTCCCTGTATCTTTTGTATTAGGCTTTCAAGCAATACTAATTGCCGTTGCCTTTGGTGTTTTATTTGGTGTTATCGCTGCTTTAAGACAAAATAAATGGCAAGATTATTCAACAATGGCTGTTGCTGTTTTAGGGATATCAGTGCCATCATTCATAATGGCAACATTTTTACAATATTTCTTAGCAATAAAACTGCAAATATTCCCTGTAGCTCGTTGGGAATCATTTATGCACACCATTTTGCCTGCTATTGCACTTGCAGCGGGACCGATGGCATATATCGCAAGACTCACACGATCTAGTATGATTGAAGTATTAGCAAATGATTATATTAAAACTGCTAAAGCAAAAGGCTTGAGCGGTGGTGTAATTACAGTTAAGCACGCAATGAGAAATGCTCTTCTTCCGGTAGTTACTTATTTAGGCCCATTAACCGCGGGTGTTTTAACAGGTAGCTTTGTTATCGAGAAGATTTTCGGTATTCCAGGGTTAGGTTTCCACTTCGTAACAAGTATTACAAATCGTGATTATACAGTAATAATGGGTGTGACAGTGTTTTATAGTATTCTTTTACTATTAGCTATTCTCCTAGTGGATATTGCGTATGGAATCATCGACCCAAGGATTAAACTAGCTGGGAAGAAAGGAGAATAATCAATCATGCAAAGTGCGAATGATAAATTCAAAGTTGTCGGCACACAATTAGATGATGCTGAAAAGATTTCGAAGCCAAGTCTTTCATTTTGGAAAGATGTCTTCATTAGATTCCGAAAAAATAAGCTTGCTATGTTTGGTATAGTCCTACTTATTATTCTCATCTTCATGGCAATCTTTGGACCATATATGACAGAATATGACTACAAGTCAAATGATTTAACAAATAAGAATCAGCCACCTTCTGCTGAGCATTGGTTCGGTACCGATGATCTTGGACGAGATATGTTTGCTCGTACGTGGGAAGGTGCTAGAATTTCCATCTTTATCGGTGTTGCAGCTGCGTTAATCGATTTATTTATTGGTGTTGCCTGGGGCGGAATCGCCGGATACAAAGGTGGTAGAACCGATGAAATAATGATGCGTGGTGCCGATGTTTTATCAGGTATTCCTTACTTGTTATTAGTTATCTTATTAATGGTTGTACTTGGCCAAAGTTTAAGTACGATGATTATCGCTATGACAATAACCGGATGGATAAATATGTCCCGGATTGTTCGAGGGCAAGTACTTAGCTTAAAGAATCAAGAATTTGTTCTTGCTTCTAAAACCTTAGGTGCAAATACAACAAGAATTATGGGTAAACATTTAATTCCAAACTCAATGGGTCCAATTTTAGTTACAATGACATTAACAATTCCTTCTGCAATCTTTACAGAAGCTTATCTTGGATTCCTAGGATTAGGTTTAACACCGCCTCTAGCGAGTTGGGGTACAATGGCCAATGATGGTTTACCAGCGTTAAGATATTACCCATGGCGATTATTCTTCCCTGCGATCTTTATTTGTTTAACCATTTTTGCATTCAATGTAGTCGGTGATGGTCTACGTGACGCACTCGACCCAAGAAGCCGTAAATAAGGAGTGAGAACATGGAAAAAATTCTCGAAGTAAAAGATCTAAAAGTCTCATTCCAAACTTATGGAGGGACGGTACAAGCTGTTCGTGGTGTTAGCTTTGACCTTCATAAAGGTGAGACATTAGCTATTGTTGGTGAATCAGGTTCAGGTAAAAGTGTTACTTCACAAACACTTATGAAACTAATTCCAATGCCTCCAGGACAAATTACTGGTGGAGAAATTCTTTTCTATGGTGATGATATTGTACCTAAATCAGAAAAAGAAATGGAAAACATACGCGGTAAAGATATTAGTATGATCTTCCAGGATCCAATGACTTCATTAAACCCAACAATGAAAGTTGGTAATCAAATCATCGAAGGTTTGATTAAGCACCAAGGCTTATCTAAAGCAGATGCCAAAAAACGTGCAATAAAATTATTAGAGCTAGTTGGTATTCCAATGCCTGATAAACGAGTGAATCAATATCCGCATGAATTCTCAGGTGGTATGAGACAGCGCGCAATGATAGCTATAGCTTTGGCTACAAACCCTAAATTATTGATTGCTGATGAACCTACAACCGCTCTTGATGTAACTATTCAAGCTCAAATTTTAGAGTTAATGAAAGAGTTACAAGCGAAAATGGATACTTCTATTATCTTTATCACTCATGATCTAGGCGTTGTTGCCAATGTGGCAGACCGTGTAGCTGTTATGTATGCTGGTCAGATCGTTGAAATAGGCACAGTAGATGAAATCTTTTATGATCCGAAGCACCCTTATACTTGGGGACTACTTGCTTCTATGCCAAGTGTCGATAATGATACAAAAGATGAATTAGCTGCGATTCCTGGTACGCCACCAGACTTAACAAATCCGCCAATTGGTGATGCATTTGCTGCAAGGAACAAATATGCATTAGCCATTGATTACGAGGAAGAACCACCAATGTTTCAAATTTCTGAAACACATTTTGCGAAAACTTGGTTGTTACACCCTGATGCACCTCATGTTGAACCACCTGCAGCGGTGAAGTTGCGTCAACGTCAAATGTCCTCCAATTTTGATAAACCAGTAATTGTGAAGGAGGGTATTTAAGTTATGACAGAGAAATTACTTGAAATAAAAAATCTAAAACAACATTTTAATGTTGGTAAATCGAATATGGTTAAAGCGGTTGATGGCATTACCTTTGATATTTACAAAGGTGAAACCCTTGGTCTAGTTGGTGAGTCAGGTTGTGGGAAATCAACGACCGGTAGAACAATTATACGCTTGTATAATGCCACTGATGGACAAGTTTTATTTAATGGTGAAAATGTTCATGGTAAAAAGTCAACCAATCAACTAAAAGCATTTAACCGTAAAATGCAGATGATTTTCCAAGACCCTTATGCATCCTTAAATCCTCGTATGACAGTTGCGGATATCATTGCTGAAGGTATTGATATTCATGGGCTTGCAAAGTCGAAAAAAGAGCGTATGGAACGCGTCTATGAGTTACTTGAAACAGTAGGCTTAAATAAAGAGCATGCTAACCGTTATCCACATGAGTTCTCTGGTGGACAAAGACAGCGTATCGGTATTGCTAGAGCGCTGGCTGTTGAACCTGAATTCATTATTGCTGATGAACCGATTTCTGCTCTTGACGTATCTATTCAGGCACAAGTTGTTAACCTAATGAAAAAACTTCAGCGTGAAAAAGGGTTAACTTACTTATTCATTGCTCATGATTTGTCAATGGTTAAGTATATTAGTGATAGAATTGGTGTAATGTACTTTGGTAAGCTAGTTGAACTTGCCACTGCGGAAGAGTTGTATAGCAATCCTATGCACCCTTATACACAATCATTATTATCTGCTATTCCTTTACCTGATCCAGAGTCAGAAAGAACACGTCAACGAAAAACATATGACCCAGCTGTTCATCAATATAGTGCTGATGAGAAGGTTGAAATGCGTGAAGTTCGTCCTAATCACTTTGTTTTCTGTTCTGAAAAAGAATTTGCACAATACCAAAAAGAACATAAAAGTTAACTTAAAAGCGATCTCTTATTGAGGTCGTTTTTTCGTTGATTAAATTTGCTTAAGACCTGCCTCCATCCTAAAGATTTATTTTCGAAACAAATATTCAGTTAGGAAAAATATGAATATTAGGAATATGTTTAGTGCTTTCAATCACTAAAATGTATGAATATAGTATACAATAGTTTGTATGAAATTACTATCGCAAAAATTAAAATATTTCTCATTATTACTATTTTCTTTTGCATTGTGTTTAACTTCTAGTAGAATAGGAGATAAGAAAAAGAAAATAAATGGATGAGGAGGGAAAAATAGTGAGGTCGATTAAAGTTGCTTTTTTCTTACTTTTATTAAGTGTAGTCCCACAATTAGACCATGCGAATGCTGAACAACAAAGTTATCAGCTTCATGCACAGAAAGAATATGCTGGCTTTTTAATGGAATTACCTGAACAAATGAAACGGTTTACATACGATTCAGGCTACGACTTTACCTACCCAGACGCTATTAGAGGTATTTATGTTACTGGTCCATCAGCAGGAGGAGCAAATTTTGAACGGTTATCTAATTTTGTTGATAAGACAGAATTAAATTCGATGGTTATTGATATTAAAGATGATTGGGGAAACCTTACATACCAACCGGAAGATGATAGTAAATATAAGGATATTGTCGAACCTTATATAAAAGATACGAAAGAGATGTTAACGACATTAGAAGAAAAAGAGATTTACCCTATTGCGAGGGTCGTTGTTTTTAAGGATTCAACACTAGCCAAGTTAAAGCCTGAATGGTCGTATAAAGAAGGAAATAAAGTATGGACAAACGGAAGAGGAGAAGCCTTTGTTAATCCGTTTATGGAAGAAGTGTGGCAATATAATGTAGATATTGCCATAGAAGCAGCTAAAATGGGATTCCAGGAAATTCAATTTGATTATGTTCGATTCCCTGAAGGATTTGAGCATATGGCTGATTCATTGAAGTATAGTAAAGGAAAGTATACGAACGGTAAAGATGATGTTCAGCTGAGAGTAGATGCTGTTACAGACTTCGTTAAGTTTGCGAAAGAACAGTTAGAGCCTTATGGTGTCAAAGTATCTGTTGATATTTTTGGTTATACGGCTACTTTACCAGAGGCACCTGGGATTGGACAGAACTTCTCAAAAATCTCAGAACATGTGGATGTCATATCTTCAATGATCTATCCAAGCCACTGGGGGCCATACTTTGGGATTCAAAAACCAGATTTAGAACCTTACAAGCTTATTAAAGAGTATGCAAAGGTAGAGAATGCCAAACGGGAGGAACTAGCTTCTCCGCCTATTTCTAGACCTTGGCTACAGGATTTTACTGCATCTTATTTAGGTACCGGTAATTACAAGCCTTATGGTAAGCAAGAAATAGAGGATCAAATTAGGGCTCTGAATGAGGAAGGAATTGACGAATTCTTATTATGGAATGCCGGCAATCATTATACGGAAAATGTTGATTATACCCCATTAAATTAAAAAGAAGCAGCTGATATGATGTTTATCAGCTGCTTATTATTTGACACTTATTGTGTATGCGTTATCATAGTATATAGGATGAGGATTATTTCTTCTTTCCGCCCACGTTTTTCCATCCGGTTTGCATAAATGCAGATTGGTCTACGAATTCGGATTTTTTCTTGCCGCCAAAAAATTTTATTCCCAAGCTGTTTATTAGTACACCTAAAAGGGAAGTTAAACTGAGTATGAGCAATGAAACGATAATCAAGTCTGAAAAGTAACCAATCATTGATAAACCTCCAATTTTCTTTTCGGAAAATTCAAGTTATTCTGATGATGTTCTATTTCTAATAATAAAGCATTTATTAAAGAATGAAAAGAATGAAAATCACAAATACTTTGATAGAGCGTAACAACTTAGTTTATTTATACGTGAATGATGACTTATTTATACGATTTTCTTATACAAGAAGAGAAAGCTGGAAGTTTATCACGACTGGAAATATTTAAATAACAAAGGGGTTTGGTCCATGCATTGGTATGAAAAATTGAATCAGTATTTTCCTGTAGAAGAGATGAAGTCAAAAGAGCATATGGAAACACTTTTGAAAGAGAGACCTGATATTTATCATAAAGATGAGGGTCCAATGCATGTGTTAATGTATGTTGAACTTGAAACTTTTGTCTTTATCGACTACTTATTTGTGTCGAAAGATTCAAGAGGACAAGGTTTAGGACATAAGTTAATTGATCAATTAAAGGAAAAAGGCAAACCGATTATACTAGAAGTTGAACCTGTTGATTATGAAGATACTGATACAGAGAAACGCTTGAAATTTTATAAAAGAGAAGGCTTTGAGCACGCTCAATCTATAGGTTACCGTCGTCGATCTCTTGCAACAAATGAAGTGAATGCAATGGAAATTTTATTCTGGGCACCTAATAACGAAACGGAAGAAATGATTTTTGATGCAATGATTAAAACCTATGAATTGATTCATACTTACAAAGATACTCAATTCTATGGTGCATCTTATCAACCAGTAGATGAAGTCCTTACTTTTTCTGAGAATGACAATAATAATGATCTTTTAAAAGATATTTAATCCCTAGAAATCCCGAACAATCTCGATGTTCGGGATTTCTTTATAGAAAGAATGGCTCAACATCATTTTCTTATAAAGTTCTTTTCATTTAAAGTCGATTATTGAGAAAGTAAATGTTTATTCTTAAAAAAAAAGGGTAAATGTCTATCATAGTTATATAAGTTAAATAGTAACAGATTTCATTATTCTATAATTGAACAGTTTGTGAACAAATAAAAAAATCAATATTTCATGAAACCTTTCTTAAATGAAAACGTCTTATATTATAGATTCACTAAGGCAGAAGTTAATTGTTTAATTGGCATTAAAGTGTATGAAGAATAGAAAAATATATATCATCTGTTCCACAGATGGTGTATAATGAAGTGGAACAGCTTATTTAAATTAATTATAAATTACAACATTAGTTACAGCCTAGTGGATTATTCTCAATGAGAAAGTAAGCCTGTTCATTGAAAATGGAAACAAGTGTAACAATCAGTAAGAATAGCATAATTAAACAATTACGGCGAATAAAATATACTTTAAATTTCTAAGGAGTGTGAAATTGTAAAATGGTCACATTATACACTTCACCAAGTTGTACATCATGTAGAAAAGCAAAAGCATGGTTAGAGGCAAACGATATTGCATACAAAGAAAGAAATATTTTCTCAGAACCTTTAGCGATTGATGAAATTAAAGAAATCCTTCGTATGACAGAAGATGGAACAGATGAGATTATTTCTACACGTTCTAAAACATTCCAAAAGTTGGATGTTAATCTTGAAACGATGCCTTTACAGGATTTATTTGAATTGATAAGAGATAATCCTGGTTTATTAAGAAGACCGATTATCTTAGATGAGAAAAGATTACAAGTAGGTTATAATGAAGATGAAATTCGACGCTTCCTTCCTAGGAAGGTTCGTACGTATCATCTACGTGAGGCTCAAAAGTTGGTTAACTAAAACCATTCGTACTTCACTAAAGTGTGCTTAAATGAAAACGAACAAGTCCTTTTTATACGGATTTGTTCGTTTTTTAGTTTCTATAAAAAGAGGTTTTGTACATCTTTTGATATAAGAAAAGCGTAGGTTAGGAGATTTGCGCGTTCATCTGCAGAGAAACCAGCAAAGATAGCCGAACCAATTTCTTTAATCTATTCACTAGACATTTCTGATACATAATAGAGGAAGAACTACATTTTCCCCCATGATATTCGTACTAATTATTTTACTGTTATTCATACCCGATTATTTCTAAAATCCATAACAGCGTTTTATCACAAATCAGTAGTGAAAAAAGCTTTTCATCAGCCTAAGCTTGTTTCTTGTAGGGGACAGGTTTTTTTGATAAAATACAAACACAATAAATATATATTGTATAAACGAATATAGGCATTCATTCGTTTTTTGCCAATTGTATTTTTGGGCATTCCCTTTACAGCATATTTATCATAAAATATAACAAAAGGTAAAACATAATAGGTATATCTGTTTTTACACGTTATTTTCTCATTATTCTTGCTAGAATGATCACTAAAAGAATAATTTTCTTGAAATAGGGTAAATGGTAGTAAAGTAGTACAAATTAGGGGTTATAATCCCTTCACAAAAAGCAAGAAGGGAGAGTTGCTAAGTGGAAATCGAGAGAATTAATGAAAACACGGTGAAGTTTTATATCTCGTATATTGATATTGAGGAAAGAGGCTTTGATCGTGATGAAATATGGTACAACCGAGAGAGAAGTGAAGAACTTTTTTGGGATATGATGGATGAGGTTCACACAGAAGAAGATTTTGTGATGGAAGGTCCATTGTGGATTCAAGTTCAAGCACTTGATAAAGGATTAGAAATCTTAGTAACGAAGGCGCAGTTATCTAAAGACGGTCAAAAGTTAGAGCTCCCTGTTTCTGATGAAAAAATGAAGGATTTTGCTGTAGATGAAAGAGTAGAAGCAATGCTTGATCAATTACAGGAAAATGAAGAAGAGGAAGCGGAAGAAAAATTAGATTTCGTTATTGCCTTTCGAGACTTTGAGGATATCATTTCATTAGCCAAGCGAGTGGAACTAGGAAATGTTCATACGCAACTGCGTTCATACAAGAATAACTATTATTTAATCGTTGAATTTCCCGAGGAACAATTTGAAGAGGATGAAATTGATAATATTCTTAGTATACTACTTGAATATGGGCATGAAACAGATACAACCATTCACGTCATTTCTGAATATGGAAAGGTAATTATCGCTGAAAATGCTTTAATTGAACTAAAAAAATACTTTTAATAAAAAAGCCGATTTCGTTAAGAAGTCGGTCTTTTCTTTTTATGCAGGAATAAAGAACGAGAAGGGAGAAGTTAGAATGTATAGAAAGGATGTGAACCCTATGTTAAAGGCAATAACGAATGATGGCAAACTTATTACTGCTCAAGATGTGCAATACGGTAAATTGAAGGAAAAGTCTTTTTACTGCCCAGAGTGCAAGGATGTTGTCATTTTAAAGAATGGCATCTTTAAAAAGTCTCACTTTGCTCATAAACCGCATAGTCAATGCTTTGAATCATATGAAAAAGAGTCAGAAATCCACTTGAAAGGGAAATTATTGTTATACGATTTATTAAAAAAATACTATAGAAATGTTGAGATTGAAAAATATTTCGCTAACATCCATCAAAGGGCGGATCTCAGTTTTGAACATAACGGAGGTGTTTATGCCATTGAGTTTCAATGTTCAATCATTCCCACAAAAATAGTTCATAAACGTACAAATGGTTATATAAAGTCAGGAATAAAACCACTATGGATATTATCCCACCAACAGCTCCATACTATAGGGAATCATTTATTTTCTTTCACTGCTTTTCATTATTCTTTTCTTCAGCAAACTTCCGCTAATAAATTTATCATCCCTATTTTAAACGTTGATACAGAAAATTTGTATTTACTCTCACATCTCCTACCAATTTCTACGAAAAAGTCTTTTGCCCATCTAGATCTGAAACCACTTCGCTCGAATAATTTGTACGAATTATTAAACCTAAGAAATAATAGAATGAGAATGAGCTTTTCTTCTTGGTTGCGGGAAAGGGAGAATATAAAAAGGTATGGAAGCTTTAAATATAGCTCATTTTCTAAACGGTTTAAAGATGAAATCTACCGTTGCGGGTTTCATATGGGAAATCTACCAGATTTTTGTGGTCTCCCTGTAAGGGGGAGTGCTAAGCTAAGTACTTCACCAATTCAGTGGCAAACATATATTTTTATAGATATATTACGACATGAAGAGTTATTTTCTCTAGAAGATGCGTATGATTCCATGCAATGCCGCCTGGAGAGAAAAGATATTCGTATACGCGTAGAGGTACCCATAGATCTTAAAGAAGTAATCGATGCTTATTTATATCTTTTAAACATTATAAAAGTAATTGAGAAAATTGATGGTACCACATTTCAAATCAGGTCTTCTGATATGAAAAATAAGAAAATAAGTAAGGAAGAAGGGGAAATGATTATGAAAATGGCATTAAGATGATATTGAAGTATTTTAAATAAATTGGTGAAACATAATACTGAACAATTACTTTCATTTGATGTAAGATAGTAACAGATAGTAATTTTTAACATAATGAATGTAGGAGGAAAACAATATGGCTAACGATTCTACAGTTAAGAAACTACCAACAAGAAACGAGGTACCAGTTGAAGAAACTTGGCGTCTTGAAGATATTTTTTCAAGTGACGATGAATGGAATAAAGAATTTAATGAAGTAAAAGAGTTATCTAAAGAAGCAGGCAAGTTTAAAGGGATGTTGCATGAAGGTACAGAGGTTCTTTATGATGTTTTACAATATCAAGATCACTTACTTTCTCGTATTGTGAAGCTCTTTACATATGCAAGAATGAGATATGATCAAGATACAACAAATGCAACGTATCAAAGTTTAGATGATAAAATCAAAGGGCTGTATTCAGTGGTTGCTAGTGAACTTGCTTTCATAGTGCCAGAAATTCTTGCCATTGATGAAGATCAATTAGCTCAGTATATAGCCGAGAAAGATGAATTAAAAATCTATGAACATGCACTTGAAGAAATCAATCTTCAACGTCCTCATGTACTTACAGCAGAAAAAGAAGCTCTACTTGCACAAGCATCAGAAGTAATGGATGCCTCAAGTAATACTTTTGGAATGTTAAATAATGCTGATTTAACATTCCCATCGATTAAAAATGAAGAGGGAGAAGAGGTTGAAGTGACACACGGTCGATTTATCAACTTCCTAGAGAGTGATGATCAGCGTGTACGTCGAGATGCTTTTCGTGCGATGTATACAACCTATGGACAGTTTCGTAATACATTCGCTAGTACGTTAAGTGGAAATGTGAAAAGAAATAATTTCAATGCAAAGGTACGTAACTATCAATCAGCTCGACATGCCGCTTTATCGGCGAACAATATACCAGAATCTGTTTATGATCAATTAGTAAGCACGATTAATGATCATCTTCATTTGCTTCATCGTTATGTGAAACTAAGGAAAAAAGTTTTGCAATTAGATGAATTGCACATGTATGATCTCTACACACCTTTAGTCAAGGATGTAAAAATGGCGATTACTTATGATGAAGCGAAAAAGCTAATGATTGAAGGGTTAGCTCCTTTAGGTGAGGAATATCGTAGTATTTTGGAAGAGGGTCTACAGAATCGCTGGGTAGATGTTTGGGAGAATAAAGGGAAGAGAAGTGGTGCCTATTCTTCTGGTGCTTATGGTACGAACCCTTATATCCTCCTTAATTGGCAAGATAATATCAATAACCTTTTCACATTAACACATGAATTTGGTCATTCTGTTCATAGTTATTACACACGTAAATCGCAACCATATGCTTATGGTGATTATTCCATTTTTGTGGCTGAAGTAGCATCAACTTGTAATGAGGCGCTATTAAATGATCATTTATTAAAAACGATTGATGATGATAAAAAACGTTTATTCTTACTCAATCATTTCTTAGAAGGGTTTAGAGGAACGGTATTCCGTCAAACGATGTTTGCTGAATTTGAGCATGAGATTCACCAAATGGCTCAAAATAATGAGGCTTTAACAGCAGATGCACTTACTGAAAAGTATTATGAACTGAACAAGAAATACTTTGGTGGTGAGGATATCATTATTGATGAGGAAATTGGATTAGAATGGTCAAGAATCCCTCACTTCTATTACGATTATTATGTATACCAATATGCTACCGGTTATAGTGCTGCAACGGCTTTAAGTGAGCAAATTTTAAAAGAAGGAAAACCTGCAGTGGATCGCTTTATTGGTTTCCTTAAAGCAGGTAGTTCTGATTACCCGATAGAAGTGCTTAAAAAAGCGGGTGTGGATATGACAAGTTCAGAACCGATAAAGGCAGCATGCAAAGTGTTTGAAGAAAAGTTAAATGAGATGGAACAATTGTTAGAAACGATTTAATATTATTATCAAGCAGCCTTTATCAAATGATTTAGGCTGCTAACTTAAGGAATTGAGTATACGGAATACAGGTTAAATCAGTAGGTAAGAACGGGTCAGAGGTTGTACATATAAAAAAGTATGAATAGTTACCACAATCGTTTGAAGACTGAATATATCGTTTTAATGGTGTGGGCAACAAAATACCACAAACATTATTTAAGTTGGTCAAAATTTTTTTAGACCAGGCCAGAGACCGCAATGACGACAGAACGGTTAACCAGATGATTGTTGAAAGCTGTCTTTCTCAACGGATGCGACCTATAATAAGCTTGTGTTTTCAGAATTTTTTAATTGATTATTAAACTTATAAACCTTTATTTGTATAGGTATAAGGGAGAGACGTTCTTTGGGGGAAAGGACCATTTATAAAAGTGAAGGGAAACAGCTTATTACTCAACATTACGATAATTATCTAGAGTCGTTTGAATTTGATGTTGAGCAGATATATGTTGATACAAGTTATGGTGAAACACATATTCTTATAGCAGGACCACCAGAAGGAAAGCCTATTTTTATATTTCAGGGTGGTAATTGTATAAATCCAATGACTTTATCTTGGTTTTTACCACTCGTAGATACATACAGAGTTTATGCACCAGATACAATTGGTCATCCAGGATACAGTGGTGAAAGTAGAATTTCAGCGAAGGACAATAGTTTTGCCCAATGGATAAAGGAACTAATGGATTACTTTAATATAGATAGTAGTGCATTTGTTGGTCCGTCCTACGGTGCAGGTATTATTTTGAGATTAGCCACGTTTATGCCAGACAAAATTGACTGTTCTGTTTTGGTATCACCAGCAGGAATAAGATTAGGATCTAAGATGAGAATGATTAAAGATATTTTACTTCCTTTAGTCTTATTTAATGGTACTTCATCGCAAAGATATCTCAATAAAATCACTGATATTATGTAAGATAATAGTATGAGGGAAATTGATAAAAAAATTATTGGAGATGTATTTAAATATATTAGACTTGAACAAGAAATGCCGAAATTAACTACGAAGGAAGAATTAACACATTATAGTTCTCCCACTTTAATTATAGCAGGGAAAAAAGATATCTTTTTTCCTGAAAGTAGATTAAATAAAGTAGCTAGAGAAATCATTCCAAATTTAATTGCATTTAAGACTTACGATATGGGACATTTCCCATCTGAAGAGCATCTGATAAACATTAACAATGATATTGTAGAGTTTTTAAAGAATTATTACTAACCCTGTATCTTTTAACTTATGGAGCTTTAATGGAACTTGGAACTTCAAACCAATATGGGGTTCCTTTAAATGGTTTAAAAAATCCAGCACTATTCTTGATCATAACTAATTATAATGGCAGTTCACTATAAGTAGTAGAGAATTTGACAATAATGTGAAATGGTACACAAACTATTGCGAGCTTAAAAAAGCCATGGTATATTTGTATTGTGAAGTTAATCACAAACAAACAATTTACCCCTTTGTTTGATCGTGAAAAATTTCTCCCATCCCCTTTGTTAAATATATTTACATGAAAAACCCTACGCCTCATGAGAGAGTGTAGGGTTTTTTACTATGTGGATTGAAGGTTGATTGACTTATGTTTTTAATAAAAATAAATGACACACCGTCCATAAACTGATTCCCACTTGATTGGATTTTACAAGCCATTTTGACTAAGAAAAAGCATTAGATAGAAGTTTCGTTGCACTTACAAGAGAAGCAAATGGTGTGAACAATAAAAGAGTGTGTTAGGCATTGACAGGGAGTGTGAGCATGAATAGGGGAGACGCTTCATACTGTAATGTACTGTAATGGTGAGGTTTTTCCTTTTAGTCCGCCCTTTTACCACGGCATAAAAAAGACTGATGATAAGTATCATCAGTCTAGTGATTTCCAAAAAGATCCGTGCTTTGCAGGTACTTGCTCAACCACTTGCTTCAGTTGAAGTTTTTTCATTTCTTTATTTACTTCTTGCTCCGTCATATTATAGACGACTGCTATTTCTGAAGTTGCGACAAGTTTATAATGTTTAATAAACAGCTCTATGTCAGGTAATGGAGAAGGTTCGAGTCTATATGGAACCATTTCCTTTAGTATTTGCTCATACACATCAAAGCTGTACTGCCCTGTAACTTTTATGCCTTCATCTTCAATGTTTTCATTGAAGAACACCATCGTTGGAATTTCTTCTACATCCATCTCAGCTGTAATCTTTACATCACATTGAAATGCTTTTGCAGCACTTTCCGAATGTATATCGGTTACAAATTCAACTACGTCTAAGCCAATTTGGCTGGCGCATTCTTTTAATACATCAAAGTCTGATACATTTTTCTTTTCGAGAAACAACTTCTCTTGAAGTTTTCTCAAAAAACGAATGCCGGCTTTTCTGCCCTGTAGTTCGGCTGCCTTAATGGCAATGGAGGCTAACTGAGGGGATAATACCGGATTTTCGTACCAAACAGAGCCGTCACATGACATCCCTGATCGACTAGCGGTTTTCTCCCATTGTTCAACTAATTGGTCGTAGTTTTGTCTTTTGCCTCTATTTAAAGCATTGAGCTTCCCACTTATTACATGCTTGAGAGAAAAATACCGACCATATTCTACAGACAGTTTTTTAATTATCGGCTCTAAACTCCAACATTCTGGGCATAGCGGATCAATAAACATATAGATTTCTAACGGCTTATTTTCACTACCATGACAATGTGGTGAGACAGATTTACTTTCAAATTCTTCATGATTCATTTGTCATCACCCTCTAATTCATCTTTTTCAGGTGTATTTACCATATGTTGTGCTGTGAGAGTCAGTCTCTCGAGAAATCCTTCTTTCAAGCGTGTATCCAATTCGACTTCATTCATTGCATCCTCCATACAAGAGAGCCATGCCTTCGCACGTGTCATTGTGATGGCAAAAGGTAGGTGCCGTGCTCTCAGCATCGGGTGACCGTGTTCTGAGGTATATAATGGCGGGCCGCCTAAAAATTGTGTCAGAAACTGCTTTTGTTTTCTAATTGTTTCAGTTAGATCGTCAGGAAAGATTGGGACGAGCTCAGGATGTTGTCCAACCCGTTTATAAAATGCTTCAACAAGTAGGTGAAGTTTTTCCTCACCTAACGCGTCGAACGGAGTATTGATATTCTCGACCATTGTGATAGAACCCCTTTAAACAAAAGTATGTTAATAAAAGCGATGATTATTTCATCAGCTAGACATAATTCCTTCATGTTTTGATATTATTTTATCAATGTAACGGCTATATCTCAAACAAATAGCTTTGTGCCACGAATTAATATTAAGTATGCAAGTATTTTCAGTTCTATTATATGGGGCAGATCTCTTGGAAAACAAGTACGGAGGATGATTCTCGAGGTTGGATTTCTAAAACAAAAAAGTAGTGACTCAAAAATGAAGTCACTACGATACTTAGACAAATTGTTTTTGGTTTAGTAAATTCTCTGTCACCTTTTGAACATAGTTTTGTGTTTCTTTAAAGGGTGGAATGCCATTATACTTATCAACATTACCAGGACCAGCATTATATGCTGCTAAAGCAAGCTCGGTATTATTCCCATAACGATCAAGCATTTGTCTTAAATATTTTGTTCCTGCCATAACATTTTGGGTGGCATCAAATCTATCATTCACACCAAGCCACTTAGCTGTTTCGGGCATTAATTGCATCAAACCACCTGCACCTGCTGAACTAACTGCATTCGGATTAAAGTTGGACTCTTGTTGAATAACAGCAGTAATTAATTCAGTTGGTACGTTATAGGCGGATGCAGCTTGATGAATGATATCTTGAATTGATTGATCACTATTCTCTCCTTTAAACTTCGTAAGCTGTACAGGAGGAAGAGAAACAGGTAAAGAGGTGAGCATTGTTTCGGCTATCGTTTGAACTGCTCCTATCTCTTGTGAGAAATCAGCAGAAGAATCATTCATTCTTGCTGTAATTGAATTTGATAATAATTGTGAAAAATCAGTTGTATTGCTGTTTTGTGTTGTATTTGGAAGAAAGGTTTGTAAGCTTTGCATTTGCATTAATAGTTTAAGCTGATCAATATTCATTATGACTCTCCTCATATGTCCTTGTTAATCATCTATTCTTCTTTTCTGAACTTCCCGAAATAATCTTTTCACTTTGTTCTCTGTTTTTCTTATCGGTATATTCATCTCTTTTAATAGTTTTTTAAAGGAATTTAAGCCATTTTCCCTATTCGAAACCTCATATTCTAATTCATAGTCCACCTTATTTAAATATTCACTATAATCTAGGACGATTAAACCGTCCTCATTATTTTTTTCTGCACGGCTTGTTAATAAAGAACCAAATAATTTAAACGTCTCCTCAGGGAAATGGAGGTCACTTTTAAGTGAAGCTAAATATTGCTTATCGATGTACCCTTGTTTGATGATATGCTTTGCTTCTTCCGGTTGAAGATCATGGTTTGTTTCTAATAAGCCATCAGGGTGAGGCTGCTTTAATGTAAGTTCGAATTGATTATATTTTTCTCTAATTCGAAGCGCACATCCTTCGTTTTTTAAAAAGAAAGTTGGCGTATCAAAATAATAATTGATTTGAGTGAAGAAATCTTTGTCTTCTATATGAAGCTGCTTTTTTAATTGAACAAATTCCAGTTCTGTAAGCATATTTTTAAATTCAATTTCTATATTTTGTGACATGATTAATCCTTCCTATTCTCTCGACTACATGTATAATCAAATAAGGGATACTTGATTTCTTAATACTTATCATTATTATGGCGCTGTATCTCATAATCTGCAATGTTCTTTGAGATTTTTTCCCCTTCTATGGTAAAATGTAAGAGTTTGGAGGTAGATGAAATGAATAAAAAAGTAGAAGTACAAAGTGCGTTATGGAATGATGAAGGAAAGGAATTATTATTAGAAATTGACTCCACTTTATCTGTGAATGATTTCGAGCCAAGAGAACAGATGCTAGTAGATTCCGACCATTTATCATTTATATACATAACAGAAAAAAATGATGATTATACATATATCATGTTACATGAATCATTATGGCAACAATTAAAGCAAGCATTGGTTTTTAATGGTGAAGTGTATTTGCATGATGGAAAAGAAAAGCTTAAATTACCTTTATTTCAAGAGGAATTACAATATCTTATTGAAAATATACGGGGTAACAGTAATTATGGAGATGAAATGGTTGAGAAAGTCGAGGCTATGTTTGAATAACTTCTCTACTAATAAAGAGTAAATCATGTACCTAAGTTTCTTTCGTCGCTTTATTGCAAAAATTTCTAACTAAATCAAGTTAGAGAAATGAACTTACATAAGGGTGGTGCATGTATGAAGCATTGGGATCAATTTTTAGGTCCATATAAACAAGCTGTAGAAGAGTTAAAAGTGAAACTAAAAGGGATGAGAAGTCAGTTTGATTTCGTTCCAGAGCACTCTCCTATAGAATTTGTGACCGGCAGAGTAAAACCTATAGCTAGTATATTAGATAAAGCCAACCAAAAAGGAATTCCACTTAACAGGTTGGATGTAGAAATGCAAGACATAGCAGGTATGAGAATGATGTGTCAATTTGTTGATGATATCATGAAGGTAGTAGAATTGTTACGTATGAGAAATGATTTTGAAGTGGTGGAAGAAAGAGATTATATTTCTCATGAAAAAGCAAGTGGGTACCGCTCTTATCATGTAGTTATTGCTTACCCTGTACAAACTATCCATGGGGAGAAAAAGATATTAGCGGAAATTCAAATTAGAACGTTAGCGATGAATTTTTGGGCCACGGTTGAGCATTCATTAAATTATAAATATAAAGGCCAATTTCCATCTGATATTCAAATGAGATTACAAAGAGCAGCTGAAGCAGCCTTTAGATTGGATGAAGAAATGTCATCGATTCGAGGAGAAATTCAAGATGCACAAGCATTTTTTTCACAAAATAAAGAAAAGCAGCAAAAGAATAAGTCATAGAATGAAAAATAAGAGGAGCTACTAAACAATGAGATTTGCGATTACGTCTAAAGGTGATACGAAATCGAATACATTGATGCATAAGATGAGATCGTACTTACTTGATTTTGATCTTGTATATGATGAAGAACAACCAGATATAGTCATTTCTGTTGGTGGCGATGGAACTTTGTTGTACGCATTTCACAGATATAGCAGCCGCCTTGATAAAACAGCATTCGTTGGTGTTCATACGGGGCACTTAGGATTTTATGCTGATTGGGTACCTGATGAAATTGAAAAGCTTGTAATCGCAATAGCAAAAACTCCCTTCCAAGTGGTTGAATACCCTCTTCTTGAAGTCATTGTCCGCTATTTGAATGGTGGCAAAGAAACAAGGTATTTGGCTTTGAACGAGTCTACAGTTAAAGCTGTGAATGGTACATTTGTGATGGATGTAGAGATTCGAGGTCAGCATTTTGAAAGATTTAGAGGAGACGGTTTATGTTTATCCACGCCTTCAGGGAGTACGGCTTATAATAAGGCATTAGGTGGTGCGATATTACATCCGTCATTGCCCGCTATTCAATTAGCTGAAATGGCATCGATTAATAATAAAGTGTTTAGAACAGTCGGTTCACCTTTAGTTTTACCAGCACACCATGCTTGCCTTTTAAAACCTGTGAATGAACCGGATTTTAAGATTACAATCGATCATTTATCGCTTTTGCATAAAGATGTAAAATCAATTCAATACCGTGTAGCCGATGAAAAAATTCGCTTTGCTAGATTCAGACCATTTCCATTTTGGAAAAGAGTACATGATTCATTTGTTGCTGATTAACTGCGTGACTTTGGGTAAAATGGATGCTAGTTGAATGGAAATCCGAACAATTTATTCTAATTCTGTCAAAGGGTTTGAATATGTTCGGATTTTTCTTTCCTGTAAATGCAAAAATATATAAGTCCAGGTATCCATAAGCAAAATAAAAAAAGTTACTATTACCAAGCATCCAAGCTTTTGACAAAGATAATGGCAATATCATTCATATTGTTTGCACACTAAAGGAGCATGATGTAGACGCTTTAATCTGCTGTCCACAGCAATTTTTGTAAGGTAGGCTGGAAAAATAAGCATCATTTCACTCGTATCCCAATGCTTTTTAAAGAACTGTCTTTGTTTGCATTTACTTCGTTTATAAGGAGAAAAAAGAATGTTTACTTTACAATGGCAAATTGATTCACTTGATACACCAGTTAATATTAAATCATTCCTATCACAGCAATATATTTCTAAAACCGCTTTAACAGATATAAAGTTTGCTGGAGGTTTTATAAAAGTGAATGGAGTAGAACAAAATGTGCGGTATATGCTTAATAACGGCGATGTATTAGAGGTTGGCTTTCCACTTGAGAAAAGAAGTCAAGGTTTGCAGCCTGAAGATATTCCGCTCTCCATTCTTTACGAAGACGATGCAGTATTAATCGTTGTGAAGCAAGCAGGTATGAGCACCATTCCATCGCGAGAACATCCAGAGGGAAGTTTAGCGAATGCTTTATTAGGTTATTATGACAAGCAAGGAATAGAGTCCACTATTCATATTGTTACAAGACTAGACAGAGAGACGTCAGGTTTAGTGTTAATTGCCAAGCATCGACATGTTCACCATCTTTTAAGTCGTCAGCAGCAAAATAATGGTGTTCAAAGGAAATATAAAGCTTTTGTGTGTGGGTTAATGGCAACAAAGGAAGGGTGGATTGAGGAGCCAATTGGCAGAAAACCTGATAGCATTATCGAAAGAATGGTTAGCCCAAATGGCAAACATGCAGCGACTTACTTTAAACAACTATCTCAGCAAAAAGAAAGACAATTCACTGAATTAGAATTGTCTTTAAAAACGGGCAGAACCCATCAAATACGAGTGCATCTTTCTCATATTGGTTTTCCTTTAATAGGAGATAATTTATATGGCGGTTCGACTAAATGGTTGCGACGTCAAGCCTTGCATTGTTTTTCCCTATCTTTTACTCATCCTATATCGAAGGAAATCCTGACCTTTTCCATTCATTATCCAGAAGATATGCAAGCATTATTAAGTTAATCAAAGCGAGCAAATTTACCCTCCTGGAAGGGAAGGGAAGAGGAAACAGATACAGTCTGTAATTCAGGGTACTTAAGAGCAGTTAATTTATTGCCAAAAACGGCGCCAGTATCAATATTATATGTTTGATTGATTTTACGCACTTCTCTCACAGGTGTATGGCCGTAAACAATTAATGTTTGTCCAGCATAATTTTGTGCCCAATCTCTTCTAATAGGAGACCCATTTGGATGTTTCTCTCCTGTAATATCACCATAAAGAGCAAATGTTTTTACTTTTTTATCTTTTTTACCAATCCACTCTTCCTTCATTCCTGCATGTACTAATAATAGTCTGCCTTCGTCTAGTAAATAATAAAGAGGAGATTGTTCGTATAACTCGATAAACTTACGAAGTATATCTTTTCTTTCTTGTTTATTTAAGCTTTGTAATTCCTCTACTGTCGTTTCTAAGCCGTGAGTAGTCTTTACAGGATTTCCTAGTGCATAGCGGTATAATTTATTGCAGTGATTGCCAGGAACATAATAGGCTCGATTTTTTTTTATTAATTGGTATACGGTTTGAATGACTTTTAATGATTGTGGACCACGATCAGTTAAATCACCGATAAATGCGAGCTGCCTATCGTGTCTTAAAGGAATGCCTGAATGCCAGTCATAGCCTAGCTGAACGGTGAGATCCTTAAATTCTTTATAACAACCATGAATATCCCCAATAATATCTAGTTTCATTTACAGTCCCTCACTTTTAAGGTAGTTTGAATCGTTTAGATATGAAAGTTATACAATTCTTATCGTTTGCATTTTTATTTTTCATATGTTTAGATTTTATTTCGACTAATTTTATTAAAAAGGAGTGATAGAATGGAACATGGAAATTCAGTCGCCTCACTTGTGATTGTTATCGTGATTGCTTTCTTAGTACCGATTATACTACATCGTCTAAAAATCAACTTTATCCCAGTTGTAGTAGCAGAAATACTAGCAGGATTAATTATTGGGAAAAGTGGATTTAATATAGTACAAGAGGATATGTGGCTTGAAACTTTATCGACATTAGGATTTATCTTCTTAATGTTTCTAAGTGGGCTTGAGATAGATTTTTCCGCATTTTCATCGAAAAAGAAAAAGCACCGATTGGAAAATGGCAAACCTGAACCAAATGCATTTCTCACTGCGAGCATCATTTTCGCCGGTATTTTTATCGTGTCATTAGTTTTATCATATGTATTTGTTTTAGTAGGCTTTATCGATAATGTGTTTCTAATGACATTAATTATATCAACAATCTCACTTGGCGTTGTTGTTCCTACCTTAAAAGAAGGGAACATCATGAATACTAATATCGGGCAAATCATCTTGCTTGTAGCGGTCATTGCCGATTTAGCAACGATGATTCTACTTGCCGTATTTGTTTCAGTAAATGATGGCGGAGAAGGGAATACATGGTTATTATTACTACTATTTGTCGTTGGCGTGATCTTATACTTTGTAGGAAGAAGATATAAAAATAATAACTTCATACAGTCGCTATCAACTGGAACAATACAAATTGGCACGAGGGCTGTTTTTGCACTCATTATTTTCTTAGTAGCTGTTTCAGAATCTGTTGGAGCAGAGAATATCTTAGGAGCATTTTTAGCCGGTGTACTTGTCTCATTATTGGCACCAAACCAAGAACTTGTTCATAAATTAGATTCGTTTGGATACGGCTTTTTAATCCCGATTTTCTTTGTAATGGTAGGTGTTGATTTAGATATTTGGTCACTTTTCGCTGAGCCAATGTTATTAGTGTTTATCCCATTATTATTATTGGCATTGCTCATATCTAAATTAATCCCGGTTTTTTATATGAAGAAATGGTATGATATGAAAACTGTTGTCGCGTCAGGATTTATTTTAACTTCGACGCTTTCATTAGTCATTGCAGCTGCGACCATTGGTCAAAGAATGGGTATGATCTCTGAAGAAATGGGGGGGATGCTAATATTGGTAGCTGTTATCAGTAGCATATTTACACCTATTGTCTTTAAGAAATTATTTCCAAAAGAAACGGTCAAAGAGAAGAAGATTAAAGTTTCCTTCATTGGTGCGAACCAGATTACAATGCCGTTATCAAATGAATTAGCTTCAGATATGTACGAAACAAGTGTTTATCATACAGTTCAGCAAAAAGAGGAACCATTTATTACACCAGCCTTCGAGTTGAATGAACTTCCTGCTTTTTCAATGGAAGCAATAAAAGAAACAGAAATTTTGCAAGCTGATGTTGTTGTGATTACCACTGGAGATGAGGATATTAATCTTGAACTGGCAGAAGCACTGAATGAATCAGGAATTGATCGTGTCATTTGTCGATTAGAAAACCCCATTCTTGAGGAAAAGGCACTAGCTGCTGGTATTGAATCATTTTCAAGTATGTTGTCAACGAAAACTTTATTACGAGCGTTGATCGCTTCTCCGAGTGTAGTGGAAATATTTGAAAATCAAGAAACGACCTTATATGACGTCAAATTACGAAATTCTAAATTTGATGGGATGACAATTAGACGATTTCCATTTGCCGGTGATGTTATATTTGTTCGTATCTTAAGGGGACAAGAAAC
Organism: Cytobacillus kochii; assembly: GCF_020171845.1. GTDB lineage: Bacteria > Bacillota > Bacilli > Bacillales > Cytobacillaceae > Cytobacillus > Cytobacillus kochii. The sequence continues at coordinate 147,613 of NZ_JAIVAM010000009.1, forward strand.
CATTATACCCCATGGTGATACAGAGCTTTTATTAAACGATCGCTTAATCGTCACCGGTTCTCGGGAATATGTGGAAGAATTGAAGTGGGAATTAGAGCTTCACTAAAAGGGTTAGTTATTTCGAGGTACGAATAGATTCTATAACAGAGTCTATTCGTATTTTTTTATATAACCTCACGCATCACATTCCTATTGAAAGTTGAATGTTTTTCATGTAATATTAGTACTAGGTACTAATAACTTGTATAAATTATAGGGGGATTATGATATGACGATCTCATTAAAAGGGAAAACTTACGTTGTGATGGGCGTAGCGAATAAACGTAGTATTGCCTGGGGAATAGCAAGGTCACTACATACAGCAGGTGCAAACCTCATTTTTACATATGCTGGTGAAAGATTAGAGAAAAGTGTCCGAGATTTAGTAAGTACCCTTGATGGTGCGGAGAACTCACTTGTATTACCTTGTGATGTGACGAATGATGAAGATGTAGAGAATTGTTTTAGACAAATGAAAGAGGCAGTTGGAGAAATTAATGGGATTGCACACTGTATCGCATTTGCCAATAAAGAAGAGCTTCAAGGAGAGTATATGAATACATCTAGGGATGGCTTCTTGTTAGCGCATAATATTAGTTCGTATTCTTTAACAGCTGTTGCTAAAGCAGCAAGACCATTAATGGCTGAAGGCGGTAGCATTGTTACCATGACTTACCTTGGTGGTGAAAGAGCAATTAAAAACTATAATGTAATGGGTGTAGCAAAAGCTTCACTTGATGCAAGTGTTAAATATTTAGCAGTTGACTTAGGAAAAGAGAATATTCGCGTAAATTCTATCTCTGCTGGTCCTATTCGAACTTTGTCAGCAAAAGGTATTGGAGAATTCAATTCCATCTTAAAAGAAATCGAAGAGAATGCGCCATTACAAAGAACAACAACGCCTGAGGAAGTAGGAGATACAGCTGTGTTCTTGTTTAGCGACATGTCAAGAGGTATCACTGGAGAAAATATTCACGTTGATTCTGGTTATCACATTCGCTAATTTAGTATTTGTTAATAAATGAATGGCTAGCATTCATTTAAAATTGCACAATCTATTTCATGCGCACACAACTCGTCAAATATAAGACAAGTTGTGTGCGCATTTTCTATTTTCATAGCACGGTGTGTTGGATTGGAAACGAGACGCGAAATGTCAAGCTAATAATATACATGAAAAAAAAGAATCATGGTAATGTGAGTGTATCTTCGGTTTGCACATATTTTGAAAACGCTCTTAGCTCGGCTTACATCTTTGATTTTGTATTTCAGTGACATGCCAATCCTATTTGCGGTGCTCTCATGTGAGATTTCGCATTTGAGAGCTGTGCAAATGCCATTAGCGGGGCTCTCATGTGAGATTTCGCATTTGAGAGCCGTGCAAATCCCATTAGCAGGGCACTCGTGTGAGGTTTCGTATTTGAGAGCCGTGCCAATCCCATTAGCAGGGCACTCGTGTGAGGTTTCGTATTTGAGAGCTGTGCAAATGCCATTAGCGAGGCACTCGTGTGAGGTTTCGTATTTGAGAGCCGTGCCAATCCCATTAGCGGGGCACTCGTGTGAGGTTTAGCATTTGAGAGCCGTGCCAATCCCATTAGCGTGGCACTCAAGTGAGGTTTCGCATTTGAGAGCCGCGCAAATCCCATTAGCGAGGCACTCATGTAAGATTTCGCATTTGAGAGCCGTGCCAATCCCATTAGCGAGGCACTCGTGTGAGATTTCGTATTTGAAAGCTGTGCAAATCTCATCAGTGAGGCACTCGTGTGAGATTTCGTATTTGAGAGCCGTGCAAATCTCTTTAGCGAGGCACTCATGTGAGGTTTCGCATTTGAGAGCCGTGCAAATCACTTTAGCGAGGCACTCATGTGAGATTTCGCATTTGAGAACCGTGCAAATCCCATTAGCGGGGCACTCATGTGAGATTTCGTATTTGAGAGCTGTGCCAATCCCATTAGCGAGGCACTCGTGTGAGGTTTTGCATTTGAAAGCCATGCAAATCCCATTAGCGAGGCACTCGTGTGAGGTTTCGTATTTGAGAGCTGTGCAAATCCCATTAGCGAGGCACTCAAGTGAGATTTCGCATTTGAGAGCCGTGCAAAACTCAGCTCTCATCATGCCATTTACATTTTGAAAGGCTTCACGCTTAGTTTCTTATTTCTATTATTCTTAATCTAACTTATGACACACTTCTTCACCATTTTCTACTGATCTTTTGGAAAACCTTAAACCGTAGTAACATGTACTGATAATTGATTACTGTTCCATAAGATCTTTTTTCATTATTTTTTTTGATCGATAAAGTATCTTTAAAAATAAGTAGAAATAAGACAATCAGGGATATGAATATAAATGTAGTGTAGTAGGAATCTACATTAAAGCATTTCGTGTCTTCTGGTGAATTCTTTCCTTTCAGTTAGTTAAATGAACGCCCATTTTTATTTCACATATAATATGTTGGAGCTTCGAATTTATTGAAGAGGGACAGGTGAAAGACATGGATACACAAAATAAAAAAAAGAAGCCTTTATTATATGTACAACAATCTAATCTTCCTTCTCCTTCGACATCAATGCAGTCAACTTATTCCAGTAAAAATGAAGTTGAGGAAGAAGAAAAAGAGGTTATCACAAATTCTTCAATAGATGAACAAGGTGAGGTGGAAAAAAAAGAAGAAGATGTACAGCAAGTTTTAGAGGAATACGAGGAAAGTCAGTCAGAAAGTGAGCAAGGATTTAAACGTGTGAAAAGTTTTAAGGATATGAATGTACAGGAAAGGATTGATTATCTCCTTCATTTCCCTAAGCAATTACCTCCTGTACCTTGCTTATTTATAAGTGATGATAAACATATTAGGGGATTTATTGAATTAAAACAAGGCAATGAGTTAATGATTAAAACGTTAAGCGGCAGTATGCAAACCATTCATATTCATAGTATAAAATCGATAAAAATGGTCGGTTTTAGGTAAGTAGACTGTATATAAAAAGCCAGTCGAGTAAACGACTGGCTGATATACAATTAGTCTTCGAAATATTCAACACAATTATCTACTGGTAAATATATATCTTGAATACATTGAACTGCACAGAAGCAATCCAAATCTACAGAGATACAGTTCTCACTAGAACGGAAACCATCTACTTTACAAATTTTAGATAAATCAATGCAGCAACCTTCTGTAATGTCAGCTGTTTCATAGCAACCAGGACTTGTTTCAGTAACTGGTTCTAAAACTCTTAGCGTAGCACATGAATTATCGAATATCTCTTCTACTCTAAAGAAAATTGACGTACAAGAGCAATCATCAACATTTGTTAAAAATGCGTGGAATGGTGAACCATCAGCTGTGCTTAACGTAAATACGCGCGTGTTAGGGCGTCTCACTCTCTTCTTCTTACCACTCTTTGGAGAAATCGCACCAATTGGTTCTAAAAAACAATTAGAGCCGCAATTACAATCTTCATCTTCACGAACTTGATCTTGGATATCTCTTATCGCACGTACGACTTCAGCTACACAGCTGCCGTATTTATTATCCTTTTTGTTACAACCCATATTCTTTTCCTCCTTATTTCATTCTTTGATCTACATTAATAACATATTGATGAAACAGGCTATGGGTTACGGACAAACGCCTTATTTTTTAAAAAAATAGGCATATTTTTTAAAGGAAGGGTGGAGATAGGAATGGATCTTACCTTTTTTGAATTTCTTTTACTCTCATTTGCTTCTTTCCGTCTAACAAGGCTAATCGTTTATGATCAAATCACTGAATTTATAAGAAGGCCATTTATGTCAGAAGTTGATGAAGAGGACGAACATGGGAAAATAGAGACATATATCATTCCAAAAAATAAAGGTATAGCTGGTTTTTTTGGTAAGCTTCTTAGTTGTTATTGGTGCACTGGGATATGGAGTGCGATGATTATATATTTAATGTATGCATATTTCCCTACAATAGGTGTGTTGTTAGTGGTGATTTTGTCAATTAGCGCAATGGCGGCAATTATTGAAGGCGTCATTCAAAAAATGATTATTCAATAAAAATTGGGCTATTGGATTATACGAGCTCTTCCTCACTTGAATATGTTAAAGGTAAAAGGCATATACGATGAAGGAGGGCATTTAAAGATGAACAAAAAAATATATACAAATAAAGAAGCTTTTAAAAAGAGAATTGCAGAATCAGGGGGAAGTAAAAAATCCTCCGGTTGTGGTTGTGGAAAGAAAAAGAAGAAAAGCAATTAATATAAAAAGACGAGCCATTAATAAAAGGTTCGTCTTTTGTTTTTTTTGGATAAGAAATTAACTTTTAGAGAAAATAAAAAAATAATGAAAAAGATAAGGAAGGGACAAGAATGCCAAAATACTTGCTACTACTTATAAGTTTATTTTTAATTACTGGATGTAGTAAACATGATTCTAATGAAGCACCGTTATCACTTATTAAAGCAACAAACCCTACTCCATCATTAATACATAGTGAATCACGGTCAACCGATGAAGATATGCTGCAAAGTATAGAAAAAGATATCGAAAAACAGAAAGAATTGTATGATGCAGCAATTGTAAAGAATGATGATACCGTTTTAATTGCTTACAAAGTAAGACATTTACAAAGATTTCACATGAAAAAAATCGAGAAAGATGTTAAAGGAAAACTAGAAGACAAATATCCTGATGTTAAATTTATTGTTTCAAGTGATTTTAAGATTTTTCTTGAAGTGGTCGAATTACATGAACAAATGAAGAATCCAAATTTTAGTGCAAAAAAAGCCGAAAAAAAGTTTGAGAAAATAGTAAAGTTGAAAAAAGAATTAACATAGGAAGGTGAGTAAGGATGTGTGCTAAACCAAAAAAAACGCCTGACCAAGAGCAATATGATCAATTAGAAAAAAAATATGAAACGAAGCGACCAGTTTTGAAAAATTGTCTTCGGGCATTTTGGGTTGGAGGATTATTCTGCATAGTAGGACAAGCGATTTCATATTTTTATATCTATTTCTTTAATTTCACAGAGCAAACAGCAAGTAATCCTACTGTAGCTACTATGATATTTATTGCGATGCTTTTAACTGGATTTGGTGTTTATGACAGACTTGGTCAATTCGCAGGAGCAGGTAGTGCTGTGCCAGTAACCGGTTTTGGAAATGCGGTTATTTCAGCAGCAATTGAACACCGCACAGAAGGGTTTGTCCTTGGTGTCGGATCAAATATGTTTAAACTCGCAGGTTCGGTTCTCCTGTTTGGAGTATTCTCAGCTTTTGTGGTTGCGTTAATTAAGACTATTTTAATTTATATGGGGGTAATTTAATGCTAAAGGGGAAGCAATCATGGGTTTTTAGTCAACGCCCAGCTATTATTGCTACCGGTGTGACTGGAGGGCCGTTTGAGGCAAATGGTAACTTAGCTGATGACTTTGATCTTCTCCATGAAGATTTATGGATGGGAGAAGATTCATATGAAAAAGCACATCGTGTGCTAATGGAAGGTGCTAGTCGAACGGCATTAAGAAAAGCAGAAATGGAAAAAAAAGATGTGCAATTCTTTCTAGGTGGTGACTTAATTAATCAGATCACCCCGACTAGTCTCAGCGCAAGATCATTGGAAATACCTTACTTCGGTTTGTTTGGTGCATGTTCCACATCAATGGAGGGATTAGCGCTTGGTTCATTTATGATTAATTATGGTGGAGCAAATGCAGTTATAACAGGAGCAGCGAGTCATAATGCTGCTGTTGAAAAGCAATTTCGCTACCCTACAGAGTATGGAGGGCAAAAGCCACCAACTGCTCAATGGACAGTAACAGGTGCTGGTGCAGCACTTCTCGTTCAAAATAATGGAGGAAATGATCCGGTTACGACAGCTGCAACAATCGGTAAAGTTGTTGACATGGGGGTCACTGATCCATTTAATATGGGCGGGGCAATGGCTCCTGCAGCAGCAGATACCATTTATAATCATTTTCAAGACATGCAAATAGAACCCTCTTATTATGACTTAATTGTTACTGGTGATTTAGGAAAAATTGGTCGTGTAACTGCATTGGAATTATTAAAGAATAAGGGGCTTATTATTCCAGATGAACAGTTCCAAGATTGTGGCATACTCATTTATAAAGAAGATCAGCCCGTACAATCAGGCGGAAGCGGTGCAGGTTGTTCTGCATCCGTTTTATATGGTCACCTCTTAAATAGAATGAAAAGAGGAGAGCTAAAAAAGATTTTAATGGTCGCTACAGGAGCCTTATTATCGCCACTTACAGTACAACAAAATGAATCAATTCCATGTATTGCACATGCTGTGGCGATTGAAATGCCATAAAGTTAGGAGGATAAATATATGCTGCCAATGTTTTTTTGGGCTTTTGTTGTTGGAGGCTTATTTTGTGTGATTGGCCAAATTTGTTTTGATGTATTTAAACTGACACCAGGTCATACTTTAAGTGCGCTTGTCGTGTTAGGAGCGATATTGGATGGGGTAGGACTTTACGAGCCATTATTGGATTTTGCTGGTGCTGGTGCATCTGTACCCATAACGAGTTTCGGTAACTCACTTGTGCACGGAGCTTTACAAGAAGCAGAGCAACATGGATTAATTGGCGTTCTAACAGGGATGTTTGAAGTTACGAGCTCAGGTATTTCATCCGCCATCTTGTTTGCTTTTATTGGCGCCCTTATTTTCAAACCAAAAGGATAAGCCTGATTTCAATGAATTAAGGGCCAAGCGGGTACATGCCCATACATTCTCACCTAACTATACATAATGTATAAGGACAAATACATTAGTGAGGTGATCTATATGGGCTTTGGAGGCTATGGCGGCAATTGTGGTTGTGGCGGTTATGGCGGCGGCTACGGTTACGGCGGTGGCGGTGGCGGCTATGCTGGAGGTACTTTCGTTTTAATCGTTGTCCTCTTCATTTTATTAGTCATTGTCGGTGCTAGTTTCTGCTAATTGTCTTTTATTCTTGGGGAGATGCGTAATAATAAATAGCATCTCTTCTTTTTTATAAACTCTCTGAAAGATATTTTTATCACGTTTTTAATTGGGCTACATAAGATAAATGGAGTTCAAGAAGGAGCGTGAGGTAGCGGATGGATAATCATTTTTTTAAGAATATCGAGAAAAAAACAGGCGTGAATATGAAGGATGTATTTGAATTAGCGGGCTCGTTACAAAATGCAAATTTTAAAGATGAAGACACGGTTCGTGGCGTCATTCGCAGGGTGTCGCAAATCGCCAACAAACCAGTATCTCAAGAAATGGAAGACAAAATTGTCGATTCTATTGTAAAAGAAGGTAAGTCTTTAGACTTTAATACAATAAACAAAATGATTAATAAAAAATAATGAGAGTCTAACAAGAATTTTTTATCGAACGATTGATAGCCTGCGTGAGTTGATATACACGCAGGTTTGTTTTTTTATTTACTATATATTTTATTTTTGATATGGGGAAGAAAGCGTGATGGATAGGCTTTCTTCCCTTTTCTATGTTGCAAAAGTGATAAATGTAACTGTTCCTTGGCTCTAGTCATTGCTACATATAATAGTCTTCGTTCTTCTTCTAAACTCTGCTCTGTTCCTGTACGATATTCTTCAAGGGCATAATCGTGGGGAAGGCTACCATCGACTACACTTAAGATATAGACAAAGGGATACTCTAACCCTTTGGCTTTATGGATAGTACTAAAGGTTACAGCGTTCTCAATCGTTTTACTTATTTGCTTCATTTCTTTGATTTTTGCACGCATATGATCCGCATACTCAATAAACTCAAGTAAGGTAGTAAACTTTTTAGCAATTAATTTTAGTTCTTTTAAATCCTCTGAACCTTTATCCATTTTGTTCCCTTCATTACCACGCTTCTTAATAAAATCTTGTATTTGTAGCTCTTTTTCGATTTTTTCAAGTGCTAATAAAGGTGATAGTTGTTTAATTGCTTTAATCGTAGTTACCGTTTTCTTTGCTTTGCTTTGTTGAAAGGCATATTTGCTCTGTACCATAGATAAACATTCAAGTAAGCTGCAATCATGTAAGATACTATTCGCTTTCATATCTTGTAAGTGTGATTGTGTTAAAAAAAGAGCCGGTAAGATATCCTTAAGAGCCTGAGCATCTTCCTCATTAATCGCAAGTCTTAAAAAACTAAGCAGTGTCCGGATAATAAAGCGATCATAAAATGATTCGGCATCTTGCTCTATCTTAAATGGAATATTAGACCTGGTAAATCGTTCAAATAGTGCACGACTTGTTGAATGGGTTCGATAAAGGATAGCAAAATCATTAGGTTGGTGCCCTTGTCTTATTCTCTCTTGAATATCTGTCAAAATCATTAAGGCTTCTTCTTCTTCATCGTAAGGGTAGAAGAGTGTAGGGTATGCTTCGTTTTTAAATTGCGCGACCATGTTTTTTGCTTTTCTTCTTTTGTTTTTTTTGATAACTTGACTTGCAAATGCAGTGATTTCGTGACTGGAGCGATAATTTTGTTGTAATGTAATTTGAAAACTATCATCAAACATCTGTTCAAACTCGGTTAAATAAGATGGATCACTACCTCTAAAAGCATATATAGATTGATCATCATCACCTACTGCACAAATATGCTCACTTTCAGGTACTAGCATTCTAAGTAATTCAAATTGAACTTTATTTACATCTTGGAATTCATCAATTAAGATATATTTAAATCGCTTTTGATACTGTGCTAAGATTTGCGGATTTTTTTTAAATAGCTCATAACAGCTACTGAGCATATCATCAAAATCAAAGGTATTCAATCGCTGTTTCTCTTCTTCATAGGCTTGATACATTTGTTGTACCTTTTCCTCCCATGAATCATTCGCCCTTACATCAGTAGGGGATTGCAACGAGTTTTTCCAAAAGCTAATTAACTGTAAGGCCATATCAAAAGGGAAATCCTTTTCATCAATATGTAGAGCCCTTGCTGATTGTTTGATCATTTGTTCCTTCTGCCAGTTCTTTAAAAGGTAACGGTGGTCCCATTTTTGATTATTATGATCATGAAAAGAAAGAATACGATAGAAAATGCTATGGAAAGTTCCGCAAACCATTTGATTAATATGCTTTGCTGTAACGTATGGATAGGTTTTTATCCGTTGTTTCATTTCGTTAGCTGCCTTAGCTGTAAATGTAACGAGTAGAACAGAACGGGGATCAACTTGATATTCATGGAATAAATAAGCCGTTTTCCCTGTTAATACGCGTGTTTTTCCACTTCCCGCTCCTGCGAGAACAAGTAACGGACCATGACAATACGTAACAGCTCTTTTCTGATCATGATCAAAAGAAATACCGTGCTCTTCAAGTGAACGAAGATACCCCTCAGTAGGACTAGCTTGTGAACCTGTATTTTCTGCAAATGGTGGAATGTTTTCAATACGTACAGGAGTTTTAAAAGGCTTTTCCACTTCTTCGAGAATTGATCGACCTTGAGGTAAACGAAAGCCATTGACTTCTTTTTCTTTCGTTTTTTCTGTTGCTTTCGGAATGACTTCGTCCACATATTCGCACTCTTTTTCATTGCTATGATAAAATTTTGGTTCATCCTGAATGCCTAAATAAAATAAAACGTTTTCACCACAATGGGTACAATAAAGGTTCCCACGTTTTCCTTCTTCATGTATAAATGGATAGTCTGATCGTTTCAGTGTATGTAATTGAATTCGTTCTTGCATTAATCGTGCACTTTTCATCATTTAGCCTCATAACTTAAAAAATTTACTGCATAAAATTAATCATAACAAAGATTTTAGCGCTAAAAAAGAATAAATATGTTTGTTATTAATTGAAAAGGGTTAGTAGTAAAGTAAAGGGGGCAGTGTAATGATTTATCCAATCTCAACCGTTCAAACAGCATACCAACAATATGTGGAGCGAATGTTTATGAATCGAAATCGCTCAATGACTTATAGAAATATTGAAAGGGTGGATCCGTCCCTTGGACAATCAGAAACCAATTATTTATATAAGGACAATAGAAAAAACCATTTATCCTCTTCTATGAAAGATAGAGAAACAAATGGTAAACAAGGAATAAAAGGCAAATACATTGATTATTACGCATAATATTTCAGTAGGTTTGAATATGTAACCCGTCTTCTTTTTCCCAGTCAGCATATAGAATTTCCTTCACATTCGTATACCCTTTCTTTTTTAATTTTTCATCTAGAAATTTGACATCCCAACCGAGAATGTTTAGGTTTTCATGAACAATCTCACCATCTAAAATGATATTAATTGGCACCTTAATCTTCGGATACTTTAATTGCAAGTCCTCAATAGTTGGCGTTGTATATTCAGGCTTTTTCAAGGCGGTAATCGTACCATTTGTCTCTAAGAAGGCATATTCGCATTGTCTTATAGAGAATATATCTTTTGCCCTCAGTAATTCTTGCAGCTGGTTAAGGTCCAAATGATTCTTTTTCAATTGCCCATATTCAATTTTTCCTTTACGAATCACAATGGAAGGACCGCCTTCTAATAATTTTCTTGTTCTTCTGAATTTCTGTGTGATATTTTCTGTAGTAAGAATTAAAATGGTCCAGAGAAGAACAGAGAAGAGCATTTGACTTATCCCTGTATTCTCATCATAAAGTGCATTTCCTACTAGTTCTCCTAAAACGATGGCAGAAATAAAGTCAAAAGGAGTGATTTGGGATATTTGCGACTTTCCAAGAATCTTGGTCATGATGAAAAGGGCAATAAATCCAACAAAGAGAACGAAAGTAATATGTATATATTCATGCATGGGAAACACACCTCTTAAACAAATTTACTGTGACCTTGTTATTGTGTGCTCTTCCCCATTTTTTATGATTAAAACGACGATCGGATTTTTATTAAATTTAAGCTTTTACTTTGTTAATGAAGATAAAAAAAGAGATGCGGAATGCACCTCTTTTTTTGCATTTAAATTTGTTTCTTCATTGTTCGGTGAGGTATTCCTGCATCAAGGAATTCTTCAGAGATGACTTCGTACCCAATTCGTTCATAAAAGGGAATCGCATGTGTTTGTGCGTGAAGTTTTAAAGCCGGTACACCTTTTTCTTTAGCAAAAGATTCAATGGCATGCATTATTTCTTTGCCGGCTCCTGTTTTTCTGGCATTTTCTTTTACACAAATGCGTTCTACTTTCCCATAGCCATCTACAATTCTAAAACGCCCAGCACCACTAGGTTCATTATCTTTATAAAGGACAAAGTGTGTTGCTTCGTCTTCAAATTGATCGATTTCTTCTTCTAATGGAACATTTTGTTCGTCTACAAATACTTCTTTTCTTACTTGATAAGCTTCTTGCAGCTCTTGCTCGTTTTCTACTATTTTAACGTTCATGTTGTTCATTAACCCTTTCCGAGGCGGAATGTTTCATGTACACTCCAAGATCCGTTTTCTAATTGATATAATAAGTGGAATCGATCAACCGTTTCTTCGTGTTCTACATCAAGCATTTTCAATGAACCATAAACATCAGAATGTTCATCATCGGAAAGTTTTTGTCCAATTGTAATATGAGGGACAAAAGCATATTCTGATTTTTCTCCAACTGTTTGTTCATTGATTTTTTCATGTAGTCGTTCGAGTTCATCTGTTGGGTTAATCTTTAAGTAAATAACGTTATTAACAGGTTGAAATGAACTCACCTTTTTAACGTTCATGTGAAAAGGTTGTTGAACTTTTGCAATTGCATTCAAAGCATCAGTTGTTTGTTTTACTTCTTCTTCTGTAGCTTCAAATGATTTTAATGTTACATGTGGAGGAATCAATGCGTAGTGAGGGTCATATCTTTTCCGATAAGAGTTTGCCAAGTCTTGAATTTTTTTTGACGGAAAAATAACGATTCCATATTTCATAGTTCTACCTCCAAAATAAAATATTTTAAAGAACTTGTCTTATTTTACTATTATAACAAATTTTCAAAAATCATCATATACTAACGAATGGAATTAGAAGAAAAAGACAGTTTGACTAAGAAGTAGCCAAACTGCTGTTTCATTAAAGCATTTGCTTTAGAGCACGTTTTAAATCTGGTTGCCAATATGTCCATGTATGATCGCCATCAAATTCATCATAAAAATAAGGGAAGCCTTTATCCTTTATTAATTGTGAAAGTTCACGATTGGGTGTAAGGAAATCTTGCTCTTTACCGTCAGTTGTTTTGACTGTTGTCTCTCCTGTACCAATGACATGATATATATTTAACAGATGTGTATCTTTAAAGGATTTGACTTCTTCCATTACTTTTTCATTCGCTAATGGCGATTGTAAAATGACTGTCCCAAAAGTATTAGGGTATTGTAAAGCAGTTAAAAGAGATACAGTCGCTCCTAAAGAATCGCCGATCAATGCTCGTCCCATTCCCATTTGGTACGTTGGATATTTTTCGTCAAGGTAAGGTACAAGCTCATGAGCCAAGAATCTGATATAAGCAGCATTTTGTTCACCATCTGGATGATATTTACGACGGCGGTCTTGTACATTTTTATAAGGAATACCAATGATGATTGTATTTTCCATTTCTTTTGCATCAAGCAACTCATCCGCTGTTCTGCCGATTCGTCCTAATTGAAAATAGTCTTTGCCATCTTGAGCAATTAAAATATTATATTTATATAGCGGTGAATAATTGCCCGGTAAGTATACAAGTATTTCTAAATCTTCCCCTAGTACCTCACTTTTAAAAGTAAAGTCCGTGATTGTCCCTTTTGCTGTATTCATAAAGTAGAACTCCTTTGTTAAAATAATAATCCTATATGGGGTTATATTATCACACAGTGTATGAAACTTCATATAGTAAGTCTTCATTTCCTTAATGAAGAAAGATTCACTCAATTAAGTATGTAAGTTTATTTTCCACTTCTATTATATGTAAAGAGTTCTATAATTATAAAACTTCATGAGAATTGAGCAAATACCAGTGAAATCAATTGACAGAAATACGCGTAAATAGTATATTTATAAATGTCTTAAATATATACATAAACGATTCCGTAGCTCAGCTGGGAGAGCGCTACCTTGACAGGGTAGAGGTCGCTGGTTCGAACCCAGTCGGAATCATACTGAAAGTCTTGATGCGTCAAGGCTTTTTTTATGTCTAAATTTTGATGAGTCATACTAATTTGTCATTAAAATAGAGGAATTAAAATATATTCTTCAGTATTAAATAAAACGCAAACGAGTTTCAATAGAAACAAAGAATGAGCAATGAGAAAAGACGCTATAGACCCTTAGAGGAAGAAATGAAATGAGGTAAATCAGGCAGGTTAAATTGCGAGAGTAAAGCAAGTCTTACTGCGAAGAAAGTCGAAAAGTGAGTGGGGTGTAAATTAGTAAAAAAAGCACCTCATTTCGAGGCGCCTATAAATTATGATTCTGTTCCTTTACTCATGTGCAAAGGAGGCGGGATTAACCAACCTTTTTCCTTATTTAATTTTAACATTTTGGCACCAAACTGAGCTTTATTCATATGGAACTGTCCATACATCATTGCGACATCTTCTCTGATTGATTGACCAATTGCCTGACTACATGCAACTAATCCAGCTGCAGTATCAGCGGAGATTGCAGCACTGATTTCAGGGTCAGTAGATCTAGCACCAACAGGAATATCATTTAAATCTGCATTAGGGCGGGCAGGTGGTGCAGGTGGTAACCCGATTCCATTACTTTTTAAAAGCTCTTCTAATTGTTGGTTCTCAGCGCGTAACCCTTTAATAGCTTCTTCTATTAGCTTTTTTAAGTCGTCATCGCCAGCATGGTTCATAAGTGTTTCATAACCAGATATCGTTCCATTATTTGTAAAAAGGTTAGTGAATAGTCCATAAACTTCACCATAATGTAAAGGTTCATCTTTTGGATTTCCGCTTAAAATTCCCATAATTGCACTCCCTATCTTATTAAGTTTCATGATTTTCTCCTTATGTAAGGATTGGCCACGATAGATAGTTTGTGTTTGCAATATATAAATTATTCATGAGTAAAAAAATAGTTAACGCCCTGTTTTTTAAACGAGGCGTTTTTTTAAGCTCTGCTTAATTAGATATAAGAATATAAGTAACAAAGCTCACAATATAAATGATAAAAAATAAGAAAGCGGTTTTGGCGGTTTTAGATTGGAGGTATCCTTTTAAATTACTTTTAAAAATACCTGAAATGAAAATTATAAGCGAAATAACGAAAGCTACAATAGCAATTATAAAGGTGATCTGTTCCATAAATAATCTTCTCCTTTCAAAATAGGTGTCAATAAAAGCTTAGATTGTGGAGGAATTCCACACAATCGAAAGACATTACAAAATATGTATTAGTGTGACAATTTCGTCATATTAAGAAAAAGTGGGTAAATAAATTATGATATTTGCACAGCAGGCAGTAGATTAATCCAAAAGGGTAAAATTTGAAGTTAAAGAAACCTATCTTGCCTAGCTCACCTGTACCTTCTTTGTAGAATTCCTCGGTCAAGGGATAATTAAGTGTGGTGAAATGAAGAGGTTAAGTAGTAGGGGTTATGTTGGAGGAACGACCATGTACTAACTTGATGATGATCATAGGGGGTAAAGAATGTTTTGAGACAAATAATTCTGATGTTTTGGAAGTTGGACGTACGAACAAAACTAAAAAACATAAAAAGACAAATATTGAAGGTCAATAGGTCTATTGTCTAATCTAAATAGACATAAAAAAAGAAGCCTCTGTAAACAAGGCATCTTGGTATTTAGAGTAGGGGGAAAGAGTCTGTATTCACAGTTTGTTTCAAGATACTACTTTTTGTAGTACCAGTAGGATAGAAGTTAACGCCATAGATACAGCCCGAACATATGTAAATGTCCGGGCTTTTTGATTTATTGATCTCGATTTTCTCTATCTTCTTCTTTTATATCAGATAAATCATTTTCTTCAGCGAATTCTGTAGAGTAACTCACTTGTCTTCCATCAATAACACGATTATCGACGTCTCTGTCTTCTTCTTCTGTCATTGGTGCAAAGAGAAGAGATAGGCAAATGAGGCCGCTAATTCCGACTAATGTATAGACAATTCGAGAGAGGATGGCATCTTGGCCTCCGAAAATCGTTGCAACTAAATCAAATTGGAATAATCCAATAAGTCCCCAGTTAATCGCGCCAATAATAACAAGCGCTAAAGCGATGCGTTGTAATGTTTTCATTGTATGATCTCCTTATTCTAATTTTTATTACATCTATATTTTTTGATAACAGGATTTTTTTATACACGAAGACATTTGTGTCTATTTGATATTTCTTACTAATTATGGTACTGTTAGAATAATCAAAAAATAATGATAGCAATTGTTCTTTTTTAGGATATCCTAATAAAGAGGTGATAAAAGAATGTGGTGGTTTCTTTTCTTGATTATTTCGCTTCTAGGATTTGGCCTCGTGATTGACTGGATAGCGAAGAAGAAAGGCTTAACAAAATTTGATCCGGAAGAGAATGAAAAAAATGTCCCAGATTCACAACGTATTTATACGGAGAATTATTTACAACAAATACGAAATCAAGACGATCAAGGTTTTCATTAAAATAATTAGAGGGTGTCCACGAGGGCAGCCTCTTTTTTTATTAGGATTAGTAAAAATATTTACAAATAATAAATACAGAAGTGCATCTTACTTAGAAATACTGTATTTATTAAAGGAATAAAGGCAACTTTGGAAAATAGTGAGGTAATATCAACAGTAGAGAGCACTCGATTATAAAAAGAAGTTTAAGAATAATCATGAATAAGCTTTTTGGTGAGTCTTCTAGCTTTATGAGGACTCACCTATTGTATTTTAATTTGATTGCTCATCCATAACCGTACTTAACTTTCCTTTGACCTCAGAAATTAAGCTGATTTGAATAATATTGAAAATAATAGATACCGCCAGACTGCCAATAAAGAAACCGAGTAAGGTTTTTAACTTTCTATTGATTATTTTCATCATCTTATTTGCCACTCCTTCCGTTAATATTAGGTATTTTTAGCTTTTATTTGTAAATTATGTATGTCGAGAAAGCCATGAATAATGAATAAAAAACGATCTCTTGAAACATATTGAGAATGAGGCTAATTGTGAAGGAGGTAAAGTTATGAGTAAGGAGGAATATCTAACAGCATTACATATAGATAGTAAACAACTTCAACAATTGCTATCTGAATATTGGAAGGCATATTCTGACTATACGCATTGGCAATTTTGGATGGTACTCTTTCTCTTTATCGCTCCTTTAGTGTTCGTCTACTTTTTTATTGATCGAAAGCGGATATTTGAGGTGTTTTTCTACGGATATACAGTGAATATGTTATGGACCTTTATCGATACAATGTTATTGCGAAAAGGTTTGTTTATTCATAATTATTTTCTTATTCCTTCATTACCAAGTGCAACGAATATGACGACCTCTTTACTTCCGGTTGTTTTTTTATTTGTTTATCAATATTGTACAAATAGACAAAGAAATTTTTACTTATATACGATTATTGTAAGTGCTATTATTGCATTTGGTTTTGCAACGATTGAAGAGAAGGTAGGCTTCGTAAGTTTTTATGGTAGTATGAATCAGTTCTATATATTTTTGATTGACATAGGGATATGTTTTACTTCCTATTGGTTCACCATATTTTTTCTAAGGTTAAAAGAAAATGCGTTTGCCAATAATTGAAAAAGAAATGTTCTAATGCAGTTGGAGTGCTAATTAAGGCTCCCCTTTTGGTAATTGATAATAGAAAGGTCTTTATCGTCATGTCTATGACGATAAAGACCTTTTTCACATTTATATAGCTCTCACTTTCATTTGCATATAAACAAGGGATTATAAAAAGTGTGCATGAGAAGTGGAAAGCGGTAAAGAAGCCGAACGAGAAGGATATAATGATTCATTTTAATTTTTTCCATTTATAAATTTGTGTACATACAAACACATTAAAAATAGCGAGGGAGTGAACGATAAATCGATTCACTTCCTCGCTTTAAAAACCGTTGGAGACCTTTTCTTTGCCTCCCTAGGGCATTTCTTTTTACTTAATGGCTATTTTTGATTACGGAGCTGTTGTTCACCTAAAGCAACCAGTCGTTTAGTCATTTCCCCTCCGACTGATCCGTTCGCGCGTGCAGTGGTTTCTGCGCCAAGTTGTACACCAAATTCTTGAGCGATTTCTTCTTTCATTTGATTTAATACTTGACCTGATTCGGGAACGACTAATTTATTTCTGCTCATTGAACAAATCACTCCTTCGTCATTTTGAGCAAGTGTAACATTGCTCTTTTATAAGGTTTCCTAATGTAAGGGCTATCATTCATATGGGTAAAAACTAACAGGTAAAAAGATGAGTAAATTTTCTAAAAAATATAAAATCGAGCATTGACTTATGAGAATTTTGCGATAAAATAAGAATAACTTAGTAGATGTCATATAATCTAACATCTATTAGTTAAGTTATATGACGTAAGAAGTGGAGGAGAAAAGATATGGATGAAATATTTTATCTGAACAGTGTGTGGACAATGATTGCTGCAATTTTAGTTATTTTTATGATTGGTGGATTTATATTACTTGAAGCAGGTTCTACACGAATGAAAAATGCAGGTCATATTACCGGGAAAACTATTTTTACAGTGGGATTAACCTTCCTTGTTTTCTGGGCTGTAGGCTATGGATTTATATTTGGAGGAAATGCGAATTTCTTTGTTGGCATGACGGACTTCTTCTATTCAGGCGCTGAAAGTGGAGAATCAGGTTTATCTGATACGGTTTTCTTTGTATTCCAAAGTGCCTTTGCTGCTATTGCTGTTTGTATCGCCTTAGGTGGTTTTGCTGAGAGAGCAAAGTTCCCAGTCTACGTTGTTTTTACTATTTTATTCTCTGCTGTTATTTACCCGGTTGTTGCACATTGGATATGGGGCGGAGGCTGGTTAGCGGGGCATGAGAAGCAAGATTTCGCAGGCTCAACAGTTGTCCATTTAACAGGTGCAATGGCGGCCTTAGCAGCAACTATTTTATTAAAGCCTCGTATCGGGAAGTTCAATAAAGATGGTTCTAGTAACAATATTGCGGGACATAACCAAGTCTATACTTCATTAGCTGTACTTATTCTTTGGGTAGGCTGGTTTGGATTTAATGCAGGTAGTACGACATCAGTTGATAGTGCGTTTTTCGGATTTGTTGCACTAAACACGAATTTAGCTGCGGCGATGGGTGCGGTTGCAGCGTTAGCTATCTCTTGGATCGTTCTTGGTAAATCTGATATTGTTACAACATTAAATGGTGCACTTGCAGGTTTAGTTGCCATTACGGCATCTTGTGCTTTCGTTGAACCCTGGGCTGCTGTTGTTATAGGTTTAGTTGCCGGGCTTTTAGTATTCTTTAGTGTAAAGTTCTTTGATAAAATGAAAATTGATGATCCAATCTTCGCATTATCTGTTCATGGTGCAGCTGGAGTATGGGGTACTTTATCTACAGGATTCTTTGCAACACCAGAATTAGCGGAACAGGTAACTGGTCAAGCAGGATTATTCTATGGTGGCGGATTTGGCCAATTAGGCGTTCAAGCGTTAGGAGTTGTAACATCTGGACTTTTTGCCTTTGTTGCTTCATTTGTCATTCTCTTTGTAATGAAGAAAGTAATGAATGGTCTCCGTGTTAGTGAAGAAGAAGAAGTGATGGGCTTAGACATGAGTGAACATGGTAACTATGGTTATCCAGAAGAGTTTATGTCAAGTGAGAAACAAACGAAATTAACATCATAAGGTCAAGCCTCCTATAGTGGGAGGCTTTTACCCTCTGTAAGGAAGTGTTGTTTTTGCCAACGGATGATTTTGAGACATATGAAGCGATTAGAGATTGGCGGGATTATGAATTAACTGTGAAAAAGTTTAATCAAGTGCAATTAAACAATTTTCATGATGAAGTAATGAGAGCTACGTTTCATTATGCAGTGAGAAAATTAGGGGAAAAACCACCGAGCGGGTTTGCTTGGTTTATAACAGGTAGCGGTGGAAGAGAAGAGCAAGGTTATATAAGTGATCAAGATCATGGCATCATATATGAAGAAAAAGGAACCACTTTACAAAGATATTTTCATCAGTTAGGCAAAGAATTAGCCCACGGGCTCAACATTGTTGGTTACCCTTACTGTGACGGGAATATTATGAGTAGTAATCCTCTTTGGTGTAAGTCACAACCTGAGTGGTTTGAGCAACTACAGTCATGGCTAGATGAAAAATCTTGGGCAACAATGAGGCATCTGCAAATATTCTTTGATGCAAGAGTGTTAGTGGGAGAAAGCGAATATATTAATCATTTAAAGAAAAGTGTACATGAGGCAGTCCAAAAAAATCCTCATAGCTTAAAGAGATTATTGGATAATATACAGCATATAAAAACCTCTATTGGACCGTTGGGGCAAATATTAACGGAAAATCATGGATCACATAAAGGGGAAATCAATATAAAGTACGCAGCATTCTTACCTTTCGTTAATGGCATTCGATTACTTTCTATAAAGGAGGGAATAGTTGAAAGCTCGACTTTGTCACGGTTAGAAAGATTAATGTGTAAAGAGCCATATAAACACGTATTATTACCGTATCATCATGATTTCCAACAGCTACTAAAATTACGGCATTCACTACTTACCCATATGTCAACCTATGAAGATGGCCATTATTTAAATGTGAGAAACATGAATAGGGAAGAAAAAAGTAAGATAAAGGTGATTTTGAAAAATGGCAGAAGACTCCATCAATATGTAGAAGATGTAATTGAGCAGGAAGTGAAATAATGGCTTTTGAACCTTTTTTTCAATTTGTCCGAAAGTTAAATCAAACGAGGTTCGGTGGGCTCCAGACGCAAGACTCTAAATCAATGGCTTTCATGAGACAGCTTCAAAAAGATTTAAATCAAGATCGAATGATACAAACGTCATTAAATCAAATGAGTGCTGTAGTTGTCGATATAGAAACAACGGGGTTTAGTCCAGATAATGGTGATCAGATACTATCTATTGGAGCTGTCAAAATTCTAAATGGAAGAATTGATCATGACAATTACTTTTACTCTTTAATACAATATGAAAAAGATTTAGCTTCATCAATAAAGCATTTAACGGGATTGAAGGAAGAGGAGTTAAAAAATGCGCCACCTTTAGCAGATGTGTTAATGGATTTTTTGAAATATACGGAGAGCTTACCTTTCATTGCTCATCATTCAAACCATGAAAAGCGCTTCTTTCAGCATGCGTTTTGGCAGCTTTATCGAACATCATTTAAACATCGCGTATTCGATACCTCCTTTTTATATCGTATCATTGATACAGTGGATCACTCTGTTAGGCTAGAGACATTATGTGAAAAAAATCAGATTGAAGTCAAACATCGTCATCATGCTTTAGGCGATGCCATGTTAACAGCCAAACTTTGGGTATGTTATGTTGAAAAAGTGAAAGAAAAGGGCTGTTTTACAATGCAAGATGTTTATGAAAAGTTAGCTCGGATACCTTAATTGAGGCCACAGATGATTGAACTGTGGTTTTTTTTATGAAAAGAATTTCAAGTAGTGACATTTGTCATGTGAAGGGGGTGACATCACACACTAAACGGACAAGTAAACCATCTCATATAATTTTAATGAGGGATTGGTGTTTATGGAATCCATTATTGCTACGAAACATTTGACTAAAAGGTATAAGGATCTATCGGCAGTTAACGATGTGTCTTTTGAAGTTGAAAAAGGGGAGTTATTAGCTGTACTAGGGAAGAATGGGGCTGGAAAATCAACAACCTTGCTGATGTTATTAGGGTTAGTTAAACCAACCTCAGGAAATATACTGATCTTAAATAAACAACCCCATGAGCGAGCGGTGAAAGAAAGAATTGGTGTGATGCTCCAAGAGGTCAGTGTCATTGATGCATTGTCTGTGAAAGAAGTATTACTCATGTTTAGTAGTTATTATGAAAACCCTTTACGTTTAGAAGAAGTGTTGGAAATTACAGGTATCCCTATAGAGATGCTTAAGAAAAAGGCATATAAACTCTCGGGTGGTCAAAAAAGAAGGTTGAATTTTGCATTAGCCATTATAAGTAATCCGCAAATCATTTTTTTAGATGAGCCAACTGTTGGTATGGATAGTACGGTTAGGAGAAAATTTTGGCAAGCGATACAATATTTAAATGATGAAGGTAAAACGGTTATTTTTACCACTCATTATTTACAAGAAGCTGATGATGTTGCCAAAAGAATTATGTTATTTAATCAAGGGAAGGTGATTGCTGATGGAACACCTTTACAATTAAAAAGTCACTTATCTGATGGGGCTATCTCGTTTAAATCAGATCAGGTTGATATCAGCTTGCTACAAACATTTTCTCATGTCATAAGCGCGAAAATAACTGATCAACGGATTGTGTTAACAACCTCTTCCACTGATGCGCTTTTGGGGGAGTTATTTGAAAAAAAGGTTGTTATGCGAGACATTCATTTACACCGGGCAAGACTTGAAGATGCGTTTGAATTATTAACAGTAGAAAGGGGAATCAGTGAATGAGAGGATGGTTGATGCAGACAAAAGTAGAGATATTACGGATATTTAGAAATCCTTATTTTGTTTTTTGGTCATTATTTATGCCTATCGTTTTTTATTTTGTTTTTACAAATATATTCAATACTGGAATGGGTGACAGTTGGAACAGTCGGTTCTTAATGTCCGTTACTTGTTTTAGTGTGATGGGGACGAGTATTTTGACGTTGGGCATTCGATTAGTAGAAGAAAAGGCTCATGGTTGGTCCAATTTAATGAGAACAACCCCGCTGAGCTCAAGTGTTTATTTCTCAGCAAAAATGGTTGGGCAAACGATGATTCACATTTGTTCTGTAGCCATTATTTTTGTTGTTGGTGCGGTAATAAATGGAGTTAATTTGAGCGTTTGGCAATGGCTGACAAGTGCGTTATGGATATTAATTGGCGCTTTACCTTTTCTCGCTATTGGAACAATTATTGGTGCAATGAACAAGGTGGAGACAGCTGCTGGAATCAGTAATTTCTTTTATATGGTTTTAGCTTTCATGGGGGGGTTATTTATGCCAATTGAAGTGTTGCCATCTATTTTTAAGTCCATTGCTAAAGCAATTCCCTCTTATCATTATGGAGCGGGCGTATGGGAGATTACAGAAGGTGGCACCCCTTCTTTGCTGAATATTGCTGTATTAGCAGGATATTTCCTTCTATTTGTAGTATTAAGTATTTATATTAGAAGAAAGCAAGAAGTGGTGGTGTAAGCTTTTTGGGTTATAAGATATTTCCTGTCAAATATGGTTTTCTCCCATATGTTTTTTTGATCTATTTAATGTTTCCGATTGTTGTTTTAATAAATGAAACAGGGGTAAAGGCAGTGGTTGGATGGATGCTTTTATGCCTTTTTTTTCTATCTTATAGGAAACTTTTCTTTGATCCACCAATATCCTCTTATATGGGTTGGTTAATACTACAATTGATCATTATTATTATTTTTGCCTATTTTTATCAACCTTCATTAGTATTACTCGGGTTCTATTGTGCAAATTTTATCGGGTGGCTGCGTAACTCTAAGATGTTTATCATTAGTATGATTTTATTTGTCATCTCTTCCAGTTTACCTGTTATTTTACAATATGAAATGTTGAGCGAATACTTTTATCTCGTCGTAATGGTTGTTGTTATGGTTATATCTCCTTTTGGTATTCACTCCATGTCGACGAAAATGGAGTTAGAAGAAAAATTAAATGAAGCAAACGAACAGATTGAAGTATTAATTAAAAGAGAAGAGAGAATGAGGATAGCTCGGGATTTACATGATACACTCGGACATACACTATCTTATATAACATTAAAATCTCAACTCGTAGCAAAAATGACTAAGCATCAAGCAAATCCCCAAGTTGTCACCAAAGAGGTAAATGAAATCGAGCGGACTTCACGGATTGCCTTAAAACAAGTAAGAGAGTTAGTGGCAGACATGCGAGTTTTAACAATTGCTGAAACGATTAGTGATTGCAAAGGGATATTAAATTCAGCCAATATTACGCTGGAGGTAACAGGGCTGAATAGATGTGACAATATAACATCAATGATGCAAAATATGATTAGTATGTGTATAAAAGAAGGAATTACAAATATCGTTAAGCATTCTCGGGCGACTCATTGTGTAATTGGATTATCGCAAAATAACTTAGGGATAGAGGTAACTATTTCAGACAATGGAGTAGGGTTTAATCGAGACACGAAATTAGGGAATGGTTTAAAAGGCATGTCGGAACGTCTAGAGTTAGTTGAAGGTAGTTTGAAGTTTTTTCATTATGAAAGAGGGTTATCTGTCAATGTATTCATTCCAATTGTAGAAAGAAAGTTCGGAGGTGCTTAAATGATATGATAAGAGTTTTAATAGCTGAAGATCAGCAGATGTTAAGAGGAGCGTTAAGTACATTATTAAACTATGAGGAAGATATAGAAGTCATAGCGCAAGCGAATAATGGAAAAGAAGCAACAGAATTAATTCATCAATTGGCACCAGATGTATGTTTATTAGATATTGAAATGCCTATAAAGAGTGGATTAGATTTAGCAGAGGAAATATTTGAAGCAAAGTCATTATGTAAAGTTATTATTTTAACAACGTTTGCTAGAACAGGCTATTTTGAACGGGCAATAGGAGCAGGAGTTCACGGATACTTGTTAAAAGATGGACCGAGTGAAGAATTAGCTGAAGCCATTAGGCGTGTGGTGAATGGTCAGAGAATGTTTTCTCCGGAGCTGGTATTTAATCAATTGAAACAAGATAACCCACTCACTTCCAGGGAAAAGGAAGTGTTGAAGCTTGTTGCATCGGGTTTAACTTCAAAGGAGGTTTCGGCGCACCTTTTTTTGTCTGCTGGAACGGTGCGCAATTATATGTCAGAAATCATTAATAAGTTAGAGGCAAAGAATAGGATTGAAGCAATAACTAAAGCAAAGGAGAAAGGTTGGATATAGTGGTTTACATAAAAGGTGGAACGCCCTTACTAAATTCAGTTATTAATGTAGAAATTGATTGTAATTGTTGATCATCCAAGTCAAATGCTACCTTGACTTTATTTTCTAAATCCGATGTGACTCGTCTTTTACCAACTTCAACAAGTGCGATGAGCGAGAAGCTGCAGCTCACAATTCGAGCGAAGTCTCGTTGTGTCATATTATAACTTTTTCTAATAAATTTTATCATATCTTTATTCATATTTTTACTCAAATTCATCACCTACTATTATTGCAAATTTAAAATCACGCTCTCTATAAAATTAGCACTTTTTTACGTTGTTTGTCAAAGTATATTGTTGACAAATAACATTTTACCTGTTAGCGAATGAGTTGTTTCCTCATTGTAAAGATATAGTAGACAACAGTTATCTTCATTCTAATTGATTGCCAATAATAATAAAAAAAGAGACTGGGATTCATACTTTCCCAGTCTGCTTCAGATTAGACAATTTCTATGTTAGTTGTCTTTTGACTTCGTTGGTCAATTATTTTCTTAATGTAAATGATTAACACGATGATCGATAAGACTGTCCCAATTGTTAAAGATATTGGATAAGATAATTGCAATCCTTCAGGTGCGTAAAATATATAAGTAGCAGAGACCCCTGTCATGAACATTGCTGGAATTCCTGTTATAAGGTGCTGCTTATTAGATTTTAGTAGGAAACTTGTTGCTGTCCAAAGCATGATCGTGGCAGATAATTGGTTGGTCCAACCAACATATCTCCATAAAAAGGAATAATCAATCGTTGCTAAAAGAAATGTCGGGACACCCACTAATAATGTGACAAGTAGTACCTGTCCATTCCCTTTAAAGTTCAAGTACTTTGAAATAGTTTCAGAAAGCATCATTCTCGATGAACGTAACGCAGTATCTCCTGTTGTAATAGGTAGAATAATAACACCAAGTATCGCTAAAATGCCCCCTAATGTACCTAAAAGTGAAATGGAAATTTCATTCACCACTCCTGCTGGCCCTCCGTTCGCTAAAGCTTCCTGTAAGCCCCCTGTTCCCCCGAAGAAGGTCATTCCTGCTGCTGCCCAAATAAGGGCGATGATTCCTTCGCCAATCATTGCTCCGTAAAACACTTTTCTTCCATCAGACTCTTTCTTTAATGTTTTTGATACAATTGGACTTTGTGTGGCGTGGAAACCAGATATTGCTCCACATGAAATGGTAACCATTAATAGTGGCCAAATCGGCAATTCTTCAGGGTGTAAATTGCTAAAAGTTAAATTTGGAATAGGTTGGCCATTAAATAGTAAAGCGATACCAATGGACACAGCCATAAAGATTAAAATTGCACCGAATATCGGATAAATTCTACCAATAATTTGGTTAATCGGGAGAACCGCTGCAATAATGAAATAAGCAAATACAATCATTAAAGATACAGTAAAACTAAGTGGAGTAATAGAAGAAATCAATTGGGCTGGGCTTGCTGTAAAAGCAGCAGCTACCAAAATCATTAATATAATGGATAATATATTAATAAAAACCTTCATTCCATTCCCTAGATATCTACCAACGAGATTAGGAAATTGTTCTCCCTTATGTTTGAGTGAAAGCATTCCTGAAAAATAATCATGTACAGCTCCAGCGAAAATACAGCCAATAACAATCCATATAAACGCGACGGGCCCGTATAATGCCCCCATTAATGCGCCAAATATCGGACCGGTGCCGGCAATATTTAATAGTTGAATAAGATTTCCTTTCCACCAGCTCATTGGGACAAAGTCCATGCCGTCTGCCTCCGTATATGCTGGGGTTTTTCTGCTATCATCGATACTAAAAACTTTCTCTACGAATTTCGAATAAAACATATATCCAAGAATAAGTAATACAATTGCTACAAGGAATGTTACCATAGTTAAGTGCCTCCTGCTGATGTGAAATATTTCTGAAACTTTGGAATATATGATGTATTGTAAGTGCTTTTTCGCTGTAAAGCAATACTTTTTCAGAAAAATGTTATTTTTATATAATTTTCTAATAGATGAACTTATTATTGGCTATTATGAACCTCTGAACGGGGCAGAACATAATTTGGTATTATATGTTGTCAGAAGAAAAATAAATAAAGGGAGGTAAGTGTTTATGACCATTATTATTCAGTCACAGGAGAAGCCCCCTATTCATTCATTTAGTCCTATACAACAAGATATTTATAGAGCGCTTGATTCTTCACCACAGCAATTTTTTTATGATTCTGCTTTTGTTTTTGAATTTGAGCTACTATTAAGAGAAAAACTAATTCAAGCCGCTTACCAATTACATGAAAGTAAAGCAGAGTTCGCTCCATTTGATGTATCAAGATTTAATCCTCAGATTTGGACAAAAACGAAGTACGGTTATGTATTAAAACCATATATATTACCCTCGGATGCGATAATGGACGTGTTTCATAATAGCCACTTATATGCATTTGAATGTTCTACAGCTATTGTATTGTTATTTTATAAATCAGTATTGGATTCGATTTCGATTAGTCGATTTAACACGTTATTTCAAGGTCTTTTAGTTTGGGATTGGAATTATGATCAAGACTTAGGTATAGATACACGGATAGGAAGAGATTTCATACCAGGAGATGTTGTTTACTTTTATAATCCCGATTTCGAACATCCAATATGGACGGGAGAAAATGCAGTCTATTTAGGTAATGACCGATACTTTGGACACGGAGTAGGATTGGAAAGTGAGAGAGGGATGATAGAAGCATTGAATACGCTAAGAAAGCCAGGATCGACACAGGATGCGTATCTTATTTCACAACATAGTCGCTTAAGTTACAAATACCTTTCACAATTTGCACGTAGAGTACCACATCAGAATTACGATTCTTCTATTTTCCAATTACTTTAATAGTAATACTTAATATGTCTCATAAAGGCATATTTTTTTTGTTCGTGGGCATACAAAAAATAGTAACTTTATTGGTGCCTTAAGGAGTTTTTTATATGAAATTAATTGATGTATTTAACTTATTACAAACGGACTTAAAAGAAAGTGATCATGAACTAGTGAAAGGTTTAACAACAGATTCAAGGAAAGTAAAAGGAGGATATTTATTTATTGCCATTTCCGGTTTTGAAAAGGATGGGCATAAATATATAGAAGAAGCAATTAAAAATGGAGCGATTGCTGTGATAGGGGAAAAGCGATTATCGCTCACTGTTCCATATATTACAGTTCGGGATTCTAGAAAAACATTAGGCATTTTAGCAAGCATATTTTATGCGCACCCCAGCAAAAAACATCGCTTAATTGGGATAACGGGCACAAATGGTAAAACAACTACAGCTTATCTCATCCACCATCTCCTGAAAGAAGCAGGGTATTCTTGTGGAATGATAGGCACGATAGAAAATAATATTAATAACCAAACAAAAAAAGCTAAAAATACAACTCCAGACGCATTAGAACTACAATCTTTATTAGCCGAAAGTAGGGATGATTTTATCATACTAGAAATTTCATCCCATGCACTCCATCAACATCGTACAGAAGGATTACAGCTTGATATAGCTATTTTTACAAATTTAACTCATGACCATATGGATTATCATCATACGATTGAAGAGTATTACAGCGAGAAAAAGAAAATCTTTTCTCTACTAAAAGATGAAGGTGTTGGATTAGTAAACATTGAGGATACATGGGGAGCGAAAATAGCACTTGAGCAGGAGCATAATAAAATAAAAACAATTGGTACAACTGGGGATTATGAGTTGCAGCTCATGTTTAAAGATGCAAAATATCAGTTGAAATTATCAAATGTTAAAAGAGATACTATTGTAGCAGATTCACCATTACCGGGGAAACATAACCTTTATAATACAGCTATCGCTATTGCTGCTTGTCTTGAATCGGGCATATCAAAAGAGGTAATATCGCAAGGATTAATGAATTTTAGAGGAGTACCTGGTAGATGGGAGAGATTTCATAATAAGAAAGGGGCCGTATTTATTATTGATTATGCTCATACAGAAGATGCTCTCACCTACCTTCTTCAAACAGCTAAGGAAAATAGAGCAAAAAAAATATATATGGTTTTTGGATTTCGAGGGAAAAGGGATAAAAGCAAGAGAGTTAAAATGGTGAAGGTGGCATCTACTTATTGTCGGCAGTTTATCCTGACATCAGATGATATAAATGGGGAGAGTAAAACGGTTGTAGAAGAAGAGTTAAATAACTTAACAAAACCATTTACAAATGGGGAAGTCATTATGGATCGAACAATGGCTATAAAGAAAATGTGGGAAATAGGAGGAAGTGGTGATTGGATATTTGTTATTGGGAAGGGGCATGAGAATTACCAAGATATTTTTCACCTTCAAACGAAAAATGACATTGAAACCATCCAATATTTAATAGAATGGGAAAAAGGTGAAGATCGTTAATATTTATTCCTCACTTTGAGCTAATAACGATAAATGATCAGTGACAATTGCGTCAATATCCCAACACCTCACACTAGCGAATTGTTTTTTAGTATTAATTGTCCAGATAATTGTTCTTAATTGAGCTTGTTTCATTGCGGACATCACTTTTTTGTTTACCATTGTCCACTTCAAACTCACATAATTAAATTCCTGCGCTATTCTTTTTATGTCTTTAGTTTGAAGGGGGTAATTGACTAATAAGGCCAATTTCACCGAGGGCATGAGCGTTTTTATCTTCCTTAGTGAGTCGAGGTTGAAAGACTGAATTATGATTGAATCAGTAGAATATTGCATCAGTAAAGAATGTAGTAAGCTTTCAATGCCTGGGTTTTTTTCAGGCTTTTTTAATTCAATTAAAATACCTATCTGATTGTAATATTTATTCAATACATCTTTGAGTAATGGAATTTTTTCACCTTGGAAGGTTTGAGAGAACCAACTCCCGGCATCAAATTGGCATAACTCTTCATATGTATAATCAGATACTTTACCTGTCCCATTTGTTGTTCGATCAATTGTTGCATCATGTATGACAACGATTTGTCGGTCTTTAGTTAACTGGATATCTAATTCAATCATGTCAGCACCTAATTGAAGCGCACGCTCAAAAGCAATCATGGTATTCTCTGGACATGTTCCGGCAGCACCTCTATGAGCAATTTTTTGAAAGCTGGGATGAAAGAACTTGTTTTGTTTCTTAAACATTAATGCCAATTTAGCATTAATCGTATGATAAGCTCTTCTCACTTGTCTCATTCTGATGCCCCTTTCTCATGATTTTTGCTTATCGTAAATGACGATGACACCTGTTGTCAATCCCAGTCCTCATATTTAATTTTACCACCAGTCAATGCGATTGTTTGATGTTCCCCTTGATATATTAGCTTACCATCCTTCTTTACTACTAATTTTTCATAGGTAAACACTTTTTGCCCTGAAGGTAGTTGAACAACAATTTTCTCGCCATAATCAGTCTTAGGTGCTTCAATAACAATGATACTTCTACTATAAAAGTAAAGTGATGTAATAGCAGTAATCATAAGTGCTATGAGAAGAATCAGTATTTTATCTAAATTAAAATGTTGCTTTCTATTCCTTTCTTGACGTGTCAAACCGTTCCCTCCTATTCTATATTCAACATATTCAGATGGAAGAAAATCATGACAAATAATGAAAAATTTGAAACCAATCGCCCGCTCATTCGTATGTATGTTACAACCTATTTTTTTTACGAGGGGGAGTGTGAATTTGTGTGAAAGAAAGGAAAGTATAGAAAACAAGGATGATGATGATGGAAGTTTTTTTAAACCTATCCGTTGAAACACTGTATTTGTATGCGTTGATTATCTCAGGAGTACTAATTATTCTTTTATTCTTTTTTGGGGATGTATTAGGTGGAATAGAGGAGGCTAGCCCTTTTCTTAATCCAATATTAATACTTGCCTTTATCGTCTTTTTATCAGCAAGTGGTTATTTATTTGAAGTATTAACTTCGTTGAATAGTATTCCCATTGCATTAATCTCTGTAATTATTGCCTTTATTTTTTCCGTACTATTAAATGTGTTTATACTTGTTCCAATGTCATCTGCTGAAGAATCGCTTGTCTATTCAGAAGACTCGTTAAGGGGACGGGTAGGAGTTATTATCATACCAATCCCAGAAAAGGGCTATGGTGAAGTATTGATTGAGAGCTATTCAGGTAGAATTTCTAAAACAGCTGAAAGCCTTAATGGGCAGGCAATCGCTAATGGCGAAAAAGTATTAGTCATTGAGGTAAAAGAAAGTCGAGTCATTGTTACGACACATGAACAGATATAAAGGAGGAGAAACCTATGCTTTTAATATGGATTGTTATAGGAATTGTAGCGGTTTTAATTGTTGCGCTATTAGGAATTTTTGTTACGAAATATCGTACTGCTGGACCAGATGAAGCTTTAATTGTGACAGGTAGTTACTTGGGCAATAAGAATGTACATGTAGATGAAGCAGGTAATCGTATTAAAATTATTCGTGGTGGAGGAGCGTTTGTATTACCTGTTTTCCAGCAAGCAGAGCCTCTTAGCTTATTATCAAGCAAATTAGAAGTCTCAACTCCAGAAGTATATACAGAACAGGGTGTACCTGTTATGGCAGATGGAACGGCTATTATTAAGATTGGTGGCTCGATTGGTGAAATTGCGACTGCGGCAGAACAATTCTTAGGAAAAACGAAAGAAGATCGTGAAAATGAAGCGAAAGAAGTATTAGAAGGTCATTTACGCTCAATACTTGGTTCAATGACAGTAGAAGAAATTTACAAAAATCGTGATAAATTTTCACAAGAAGTTCAGCGCGTCGCTTCGCAAGACTTAGCGAAAATGGGTTTAATTATCGTTTCATTTACTATCAAAGATGTAAGAGATAAAAATGGCTATCTGGATTCATTAGGTAAACCGAGGATTGCCCAGGTAAGAAGAGATGCAGACATTGCTACGGCAGAAGCAGAAAAAGAAACGCGAATAAAGCGAGCAGAAGCCGATAAAGATGCACAAAAAGCAGAATTAGAAAGAGCGACGGAAATCGCTGAGGCTGAAAAAGAGAATCAAATGAAAATGGCGGATTATCGTCGTGATCAAGATATCGCTAAGGCACGAGCTGACCAAGCCTATGATTTAGAAACAGCGAGAGCAAAACAAGAAGTAACAGAGCAAGAAATGCAAATTAAAATTATTGAGAGACAGAAATCGATTGAATTAGAAGAAAAGGAAATACTACGAAGAGAAAGACAGTACGATTCCGAAGTCAAGAAAAAAGCAGACGCAGATCGTTATTCAGTGGAACAGTCAGCAGAAGCTGAAAAACGGAAACAAATTGCCCAAGCAGATGCGCATCAATATCGAATAGAATCAGAGGCGCGTGCAGAAGCAGAAAGAGTACGTGCAGATGGGTTAGCCAAAGCAGAAGCACAAAAGGCACAAGGTGAGTCAGAAGCTGAAATTATTCGCCTGAAAGGTTTAGCAGAAGCAGAAGCAAAAAGAAAAATCGCTGAGGCATTTGAGCAGTATGGGCATGCAGCGATTATGGATATGGTTATTCAAATGTTACCAGCATACGCGAAAGAAGTGGCAAGTCCACTATCTAATATTGATAAAATTACAGTTGTAGATACTGGTAGTGGAGCAAAAGGTGGAGCGAATAAAGTGACAGGCTATGCCACTGACCTAATGACAACAATGCAAGAATCTGTGAAGGCATCGTCAGGCTTGGATATTAAGGAATTAATTGAAAATTTCTCAGGCAAATCTAATATTAAACAAAGCATTGAGCAATTAGGCATGGATATTAAAACGGAAAATCATAAAAAGGAAGCGTAATAGTGGGTGAAAAAAACAGCAGTGAGCATTAACTCACTGCTGTTTTGTATTCATTTATTCAGCTGTTTTTAAATCTTCAATAGAATCAATATCCATATATTCAGGTACAACTATTCCTAATTTCGTTCCTTCTAAGTTAGAACCGAGATCTTCAAATTTACCTTCAAATTTATCATAATAATCAGCATGAGTTAAAGGTAACCATCCAGCAACATGGGCATCAAGACTACCTTCAGCAACACCAGTCCACATTGGACCCGCCTCAACTTGACTAAGAGTTACATCGTAACCTAAATCAGTTAAAACTTTACTGATAACATTTGTACTTGCGATTTCAGTATCCCAAGCAACATAGCCTAAGCTAAGTTTTTCACCATCAACGGATTCAACACCATCAGTCCATTCTGATACGAGGTCTTGGTTATTCTCAACCCATTCAGCTGCTGCTTCTGCAGGATCTTGTCCTTCCGAAATCTTCACCATCACATCATTCATGTGTTCTTCATCCCAATTGAAAGCATCTAATACTTGATAAGCGCTTGGCTTGTCTTCAGCTAGACCATTTCTAACGATTGTATGGATATTTTCCTCTTCTCCAAAAGTACCTTTAGGGTCTTCTAAATATTTTAGATCAAATTGTGAGAACATCCAATGTGGACTCCAGCCTGTAATAATAATAGGTTCTTCGGCATTATAAGCCTTTTTCAATGAAGCTGTCATTGCCGCACTAGAGCCTTCAACTAAAGTCCAATCACTTAATTCATATTCTTCAAGTGTTGAATTTGCCGCTTTCATAATGCCTGCACCAGGGTCGATACCAATAATTTCGTGATCAACCTGATCTCCTACAGTTGCATTTTCGTCTGTTTCATTTGATCCACATGCTGCTAGTCCTAATGCGACAGCTGGAACCATTAAGTAAGATAACCATTTTTTCTTCATGTTAGAGTCCTCCTAGTTTTTTTTCTTTCCTATATTTTGAGTAAGCCTGTCAAGGATAATAGCCATAACGACAATCGCAAGACCTGCTTCAAAACCTGTACCAATTTGAATCTGTGTTACTGCACGATAAACATCCGCACCTAAACCTGGCGCACCAACCATTGATGCGATAACAACCATTGATAAAGAAAGCATAATACTTTGGTTAATACCTGCCATAATCGTCGGTGTTGCTAACGGTAGTTGTACTTTTAGTAATCGTTGTTTTACAGTTGATCCAAAAGCTTCAGTTGCTTCAATAATATCGGTAGGGACTTGTTGAATCCCAAGAATGGTTAAACGGATAGTCGGTGGTACAGCAAAAATGACAGAGGCAACTACACCTGGTACAACCCCAATACTAAAGAAGAATATAGCTGGAATTAAATAAACGAATGCCGGCATAGTCTGCATAAAGTCAAGAATGGGTGTAACAATTTGTTGTACAGTTCTTTTTTGTGAAGCCCAAACACCTATTGGTAGTCCAATAATGACGGTAATAATAACCGATGTTAAGACAAGGGATAGAGTTTGTAACATACCTTCCCAATAGCCGAGATTTTGTATTAATAACAGTCCAATCAATGTGAAAAGAGCAATGCCCTTGCTAGCCAATTTCCACGCAAGTAATGCTAAAATAATGATTAAAATCAATGCTGGGATAACCATTAACACTGTATTCATACCATTTACAATCGCTTCAAGTGCAATCGTAATACCGTCAAATACAATCGCAAAAGTAACAGTCAGCCAATCTACAAAGGCATCTATCCAGCTTGCGACGGGAATTTTAGGAATAAAGCTTTCTTCCATGATTAGTACACCTCCTTAATAGATTGATCTTGAGTTGTACTCGTATCATGTTCAAAATCATTAATGGCATCGTTATTGCCTGCGAGTGCAGCAATTACCGCACCACGAACGAGAATACCGTTCAAGCGGCCATTTTCGTTTACCACAGCTACAGGAATGGAGGCAGTAGAAACAATATCAAAGAGATCTGTAAGTACGGTATCTTCCGTTACTGTTTGATAACTTGTATCTAATATCTCTTCGATTGTTTTTCCTGAATCAACTGCTTCTTTTGCTGCTGTTGCATGGACAATACCGCGAATATTTTTCTTTTTATCAACAGCATAAATACTTGAAATACCTAGTTTCTTCATTAATTGTAGGGCTACTCTTGGTCCTTTATCTACCTGCACAGTTTCCGCTCTCTTCATTACATGTTGAGCTGTAAGTACTTTCGATAAATCCACATCTTCAACGAATCTTTCAACATATTGATTAGATGGGTTCATCAAAATCTCTTCAGGTGTACCAATTTGTACAATGGCACCATCTTTCATCAATGCAATCCTATCCCCGATTCTTAGCGCTTCATCTAAGTCATGTGTAATGAAGACAATCGTTTTTGCCATCGAGCTTTGTAAATCAAGGAGTTCATCTTGCATATCTTTTCGAATTAACGGGTCAAGAGCGCTAAAAGCTTCATCCATTAATAAAATATCCGTATCATTTGCTAAAGCTCTTGCTAACCCAACACGCTGTTGCATACCACCACTTAGTTGATCAGGATATTGATTCTCATAACCTTCAAGTCCAACAAGTTTTAATGCATCAAGTGCTTTTTGTTTACGGGTATCCTTGGCCATTCCTTGAATTTCTAAGCCATATTCTGTATTTTCTAGAATGGTACGATGGGGGAGTAGGGCAAACTTTTGAAAAACCATGCTTATTTTCTTTCTTCGAGTTTCTCTTAGTTCGTCCTTGGACATTTTTGTAATGTTCTTTCCATCAATAAAAATGTCTCCAGTTGTTGGTTCGATGAGTCGGTTGAGGGTTCTTACTAATGTAGATTTACCACTACCAGAAAGTCCCATTATGACGAAAATTTCACTATCATAAACATCAAAATTGGCTTGGTTAACACCAATGGTTGCACCCGTCTGTTTAAGAATTTCATTTTTACTTTGGCCCTCATTTAAGAGTTGAGTGGCCTTTTTAGTGTTTTTGCCAAATATTTTTGATACTTGACTTACGCTAATTTTTTTTGCTCTCTCATCCATTGTTTCACCTCGTTTTAAACTTATATATGTTTGTTTTTACAGGATTTGGATCATATTCGAATGTAATGGTTTTTGTTATTAGGTACTTTTTGTATTTACCTACTTTGTGAAATATACGCAATCAAACCGTTATATTATTAATCATTTTGTAACAAAAACTACAAAATGAGACAATTTTCATCATTCTTAATTATGAATCCTCGTTCTATTTTCCTGTGAATTACGACCTCCTTAATTGTAGGAGTTTAGAGAAATAAGAGCAAAGTTCATATAGTAGCATATTCTATAATATAGTTTGTACAGTAAAAACTGTACGAACTGTATACAGTGAATTCTTATAAATGCTCTCGAATGCTCGATATTCCAATTGTTGTGCTTTCTTTACATAGGAGGAAAAAATGATAAGCTAAAATTATAAGTTTCTCGACATGACAGGTTTTAGTTAACTATAATGAACAATAATTAATATCAATGAAATAAAAATGGGTGTGATGATGTAACAATGTATGAAGAAAGGTTAGACAAAGCAAGAGAAAGAGTAATTGAAACCATTTCTCAAAATATGAATTTATACGGGATAACGCCATCTGTGGGTAGATTATATGGTTTATTATATTTTCAAGCAGTACCAATGACGTTAGATGAAATGAAAGAAGAATTAGGTATGAGTAAAACCAGTATGAGTACCTCTGTAAGAAATTTATTAGAATTAAAAATGGTGGAAAAAGTATGGAGAAAAGGGTCAAGAAAAGATCAGTATCAAGCGGAAGAAGATTGGCATCAAACATTTGTTGATCTTTTTACAACGAAGTGGAGACCGAGTATTTCCATGAATATTTCCGCAATCGAGAAATCATTAAAGGAAATCAATTTATTATTAGAAGAGGAAAATGCTCCAGAAGAGGTTTTAGCAGCAGCTCGTGAAGATGTAACAAAATTACACGAGGCGCTAAATTATTATGATTGGTTAGGGCGATTAGTGAATAGCTTTGAAACAGGTGAAATTTATCAACTTGTGCCAAAGGAAAGAAATTCTTAAATAACGTTTTTTATAATTACTAACCTATCAATATATGGTGTTGTTACGTAACAGAAACCACCAAATATATAACTAAAAAAGAAACAAAACCCCTTTTTCTTCAAATGAATTTTTGAAAAAGAAGTTTGTCTACACTCTGAAAGCCACAGCTCTAGTTGTTGTGGCTTTTAATGTTGGTTCACATAAAATGGTCTCAGTTACGGAGATAGAGGGGGTGGACAAAAAAGGAGTGTCTCAGTATGGAGAATCACCGTTCTCAGGAGAAAAGGAAGATAGCTTCATAGGTGCATACATAACTAATAACCATATATATATTGTTAGATTACATTAAACATGCGCTGCATTCAGGGGATGAGAATATTAGGAACGCCGAGCAGAATGGATTTGCGCGTATTCAGAAGGAAAACGATGAAAGAGAGGTACGGAAAAGGGGTTAGTAAGTCACTCGGAAGGAAATCGATGAGTGAGTGCTTCGCAAAAAGGATTAGCAAGTCACTCAGAAGGAAAACGATGAAAGAGAGGTACGGAAAAGGGATTAGCAAGTCACTCAGAAGGAAAACGATGAAAGAGAGCTACGGAAAAGGGGTTAGCAAGTCACTCAGAAGGAAATCGATGAAAGAGAGGTACGGAAAAGGGGTTAGCAAGTCACTCAGAAGGAAAACGATGAAAGAGTGCTTCGCAAAAGGGATTAGCAAGTCACTCAGAAGGAAAACGATGAAAGAGAGCTACGGAAAAGGGGTTAGCAAGTCACTCAGAAGGAAAACGATGAAAGAGAGCTACGGAAAAGGGATTAGCAAGTCACTCAGAAGGAAATCGATGAAAGAGAGCTACGGAAAAGGGGTTAGCAAGTCACTCAGAAGGAAAACGATGAATGAGTGCTTCGCAAAAAGAATTAGCAAGTCACTCAGAAGGAAACCGATGAGAGAGAGCTACAGAAAAGGGATTAGCAGTTCACTCAGTAGAAAATTGATAAATGAGTGCTTCACAAAGTAGGTTAGCAAGACATTCTTCAGAACGTAAACCAGAAAAGAAAGCCGAGCAATTTATATATAAACCGGTAAGAGTTGGATGAAGGGGTTCAAGAGACAGAATATACACTCCTCTTGGATAAGCCTATAGTTATTTGCCCTAAAAATGTGCATTTGACTATCGCACATATTAGGTTAGTTGAATAGGATATATAGAATCAAGATAAAGGAGGTTATTCAAATGTCAGAAGGATTTGGATACGGTGGAGGCTTTGCACTCCTAGTTGTTTTATTTATTTTGTTAGTGATTATTGGAGCTTCTTGGGGATACGGTGGCTACTGATAACCTAAAGGTTTTGGGATAAAGGGTAAATATAAAAAATAGGAGGAGATCTTTTTATGTATGGTTACGGTGGAGGCTGCGGTTATGGCGGTTACGGATACGGTGGCGGATGTGGCGGTTTCGGTGGCGGTTTTGCACTGATCGTTGTATTATTCATCCTTTTAATCATCGTTGGAGCTGCTTGTTTTAGATAATTGCTAAATAAAAAGAGGGGATGCCAATAAAGGCATCTCCCTCTTTTTATTTCATTTAGGCAAAATAATTAATCTATTGGTGCATTAATATAAAGTTTTCCTTCAGCGATTTCCGTTGCTTTATTGCCAAAGCTATCTTTAACAGTGACTTCAATTTCTGCACCAGGAGCTACAACATTAGAAGTTGCAGTATAATAACCAACATAGTGACCTGGAGATGTTTCCATAATTGGTAGGTCATTTACGTTTGTGGTTTGTGCACGTAAGTTTGTTAAAGGCATTTTTAATGCAAATGTTGCTTTTAAGCCTGGCTCGCTGTCAAATTCAATTTTCACTGTTTGACCAGCGGCTAATTCTTTATCTTCACCTGGTTGAAGATTTTCAATATCAAGGCTTGAGTATTTGGCTTCAATTGTTACAGTTTCAGTCGAAGAGTTACCCGCTTCGTCAGTAGCAACAACTGTAATTTCGTTTGTACCTTCATCTAATAAAATACGTTTTGAGAATGTACCATCAGATACATTTGCATTTTGGCCATTTACTGTAACAGTATCTAAGTGGTCATCAGAAACCGTTCCTTCTACAGTCACAGCTTCTTTATTTGTTTTCGAACCATCTTCAGGACTAGTAATAGCAAGTGATGGAGCTTCTTGATCTAATGTAATTGTCACTGGCTCTGAAGGATCCGTTTCACCAACCTCGCTTACACCTGTAGCAGTTAAGACATTTTCACCTTCATTTAATTCAACATCTAAGCTGAATTCACCCTCTGCACTAGCAGTTGTTGTTCCAGCTTCTTCATCACCATTGTACACTTTAACATCCACATTTGGTTGTGTTGAACCTTCCACAGTTACTGTTTCTTCATTAGTATAACTTCCATCAGCTGGGGAAGTAATAGTTGGTGATGTTAATTCATAGTTTACTACCGCACGAATCATATAGTTTCCTTCAGCAGCAGGTGAAGCTGACCAAGCGCCACCAACTAATTGGAAGCTTCGTCCAGCGTTATCTCCATTCTCATCTGTTCCTAATCCAGGAGCATTAGGGTTAGGGTCTGTTTGAATATAAACCATGAAGAAATCACCATCTACTGTTACACCTTCAGTGGCAAGATCGACATGTGTCCATTCACCATTTCTTAATGCTGTTGCATCAATAGGTCCAGCTAGTTTTTCACCAGGGGTACCATTGTCTGTTGCATCATAAATCGCAACTTGGAAATCTGTTCCACCAGGTGTTGGAAAAGATGTATCCCAGAATCGGAATAAACCGCCAGTAACCATTGCAGATTCTTGACCCTCTTCAAGACTCATACGAACACCCCAGCCATTGCCAGCATCATAGAATGCACGTGCGTTTTCAGCTGTACCATCATCATAGCCAATTTCACCTTCAAAACCGATGAATGGTTTTAGTTCGATATTTACTTCCACGTTTTCTTCATCAAGTGTAACCGTCACATCTTTACTTGAATAAGAGTTAGCCATTACACGTAGAGTGTATTCACCTTCATAAGCCGTAATTGAATAGTTACCATTTTCATCTGTTGTAACTGGTGTTACTTTTGCATCCTCAACAAGAAGGATAGTTGCTCCAGTAATTGGTTCACCTGTTCTTTCATTTGTTACTGAACCATTAATTGTCCCTTGAGGTAGTTCATCTAAGACGAAGTTTGCAACTGCTTCTCCATCTGCTTCAACATTTACGGTTTGCGTTTCTGAAGCAAATCCATATGTTTCTGCTAAAAGAGTAAATTCGCCAGCCGCGTGAACTAATTGGTAAGAACCATCAGCAGGGTTCGTATTTACAGATCTACCTGATTCAAGTACACTCACCTTTGCACCAAGTGGTAAAGACATAGGAGTTGCTTTTTTGTCAGATCCTTTTTCAACTGTAGCATTTTCCGTATTAGGTTGGATCTTATCAGCGTTTACTGGTTTCGCGTCTTTTTTTGCTTCAGTTTTCGTATCTTTCTTTTCTAATGTAACTTTTCCAGTTTTCGCAGTTTCAAGTGGTGTGTCTGTTAATGCAACATCATCAATGTACCAACCAGGTCTGGTTACAGAACCATCAGTTGTTAAGTTAAAGCCGATATAAACCCTTTGACCTGCATATTCACTTAAATCAACCTCGCCATCAACCCAATCATTTGAAAGATTAGTATATCTAGCAAGTTGAGTCCAATTTTCTTGGTCTGTTGAGACGAAAACATGGCCATAATCATAATTATTTTCGATGTTATACCATTGTTTAAATTGTAAAAAGCTATTTCCTTCTGGTAAATCGATAGGAGGCATAACAAGTGTCATGTTTGCATTACTTGCATATTGACTGTCTAAGCCAGTTGCAAATACTTTTTCTCCAGAGAAAGCACTTTCAGGACCTGTAGTCGGTACACCCCACTCCCAGTTATTAGCGGCGCCAGAAGAAGTCCAGCCAGCTGGTGTGGATTCAAAGTCTGTTGAATAGCCAACTGTAATACCAGGCAATACAGATACCTCATACATATCACTTTCAACAGTGTTTCCACCGAAGTCAGTCACAATGAATTTATAGGAGACAGAAGGTTCAGCAATGTCATCTCCTGGAATAACTGTACTATACGTGCCAGATTTGTAATCCCCGCTATCACGTGTAGCTGTAACTGTTTTTGTGCTTCCATCAGCAGCTGTATATTCAACGGTTACATTTGTTACACTTACATTGTCAGCAGCTGAAACTTCTAGTGGTAAATCCATACCAGCATAAGTTTCTTCAATTGCTTCATGTTCTAATGTTGGTGCTTCTTCATCTTCGCCATCTTTAGCGACAGTACCCTTAATTGTCCCCAATCCATCTAAGATAGAGTTAACAGCATCGTAAGCGTTTACTAATCCATTACCGAAGCCATTGTTAGGTACCTCTGTATATGTTTCATTTGTTAAAGGTATCGCAGTAGAAGAAATAATCTCTTCCATATCTTCAACAGTTAAACTTGCATTCACTTGTCTAAGAAGAGCTGCAACAGCTGCAACATGTGGACCTGCCATGGAAGTCCCGTTCCAGCCACCTTCATATCCACTGCCAGGTACCGATGAGCGGATATTTACACCAGGAGCTGAAATATCTGGTTTAATAATGCCTCCATAAGGGGAAGGTCCTAATAATGAAAAGCTTCCTAGGTTATCATTGATGTCCGTTGCTCCAGTTGTGTACGCTTCTGGTAAGTTACCAGGGTTCGCAACTGAACCAGGACCACCTGGATTAAATAAAGTTGTATTTCCTGCAGAGAATTCAGGGAAGATTTCAGCAGCACGCCATGCTTGAACTACTTCTCTATACCAATCATCGATTCCAGGACCGCCGCCCCAAGAATTGTTAACCACATCTGGCGCCATTGCTGGGTTTGGATTCCCTTCAGCATCTGTAGGGGCTAAAATCCACTCACCAGCTGCAATTAATTGAGCATCAGAACCGCTACCGCCAGCATCTAATGCTTTAGCAGCAATCCATTCTGCGCCAGGCGCAACACCGATTTGGTTGCCACCGTCTGGCTCAGACCCAACCATAGTACCCGTTACATGTGTACCGTGACCGTGGTCATCATAAGATTCTTCATTGCCACTTACAGCGTCAAAGAAATTGTACTCATGATTTGGTGATTCTGGATTAGCAGGATCAAACCCACGATATTTCTCTTTTAATGCTGGGTGATTCCATTGAACACCTGTGTCAATGGAAGCAACAACTGTACCTGAACCGTCTATGCCCATTTCCCACACAGCAGGTGCTCCGATATGATCAATATTCCATTCAATATTATTGATCTTACCAGCTTCTTCCGCTTTTGCTTGCTCTTCTACCGTTGGTGTATGTAGCTTTCTTGTTTCATTTGGTAGAATTTTTTCCACTTCAGGGAAAGTAGCGAGTTGTTCCATTACATCTTTAGTTGCTGTAACAGCAACCGCATTTACGATAAAGAAAGATTGAACTTCTTTTGCGTTCCCTTTCTTTTCTTGTTTTTCAAGGTAAGAAAGCACATTATCTTGTGATTCAATTGCCACTGTTCTCATATCTGAAACAATAGCTGAACGTTTCATATATTTTGCTTGAGCAGCAGACTGTTTTTGAGCAGCTGCAGCTTTTTCTGCTTTTTGTGCTGATTTTTGAGGATCAGCTTTCTCTTTGAATTTCACTAAAAATGTGACTTGTTCTTCTTTTTTAAATTCTTTCGTCAATGTTTTGCTTATTTTGTTTTCTGCTACTTCACTAGCTGACTTTGCTACAGAGGTACTTACCCCTTTATTACTAGCAGAGCTGATGCTAGGAAACATCATTGGCACGATTAAGAAAGCAATCATGGCAATACTTAGTAGACGAAACCAACCATTTTTTCTTTTACGCTTCAAGTAATTCCCCTCCTAAAAATGTTTTCATTATATTTGAATGATCCTTGTTATTCACCTCCTCATATATTGAAGGAGTGTTTACTTTTTAAAATAAAAGTAGCTCTCCTTATGATTAACACTCTAGCTAACGAAGGGCTTCGAAGTTGTCGGAAAATGTCGAATTTTTTTGTTCGTTTTTTAAAATGAGTTAATCGTAATAGCGAACAAATTAATAATTAGTACATTTGAATCCAATGCTATGAGAATTTTTGCCGATTCTTTGCTTGTTTTCTAAAAAAAGGACAGATAATTGATTAAATTTTTAGAAAATTAAGTAATTAGTAATTGTGTTGGAAAATCTTACAATTTTTTATAAGTCTTTTGATTGCGTTCATAAGTATAGGGTCGATAGTAAGTGGAGAGGAGTTTGATGTTCGTTCTATGGGTAAAAAGAAATAATTTTTTGTATATTCAATAATGGAAATAAATGTTGCAGGGTATGTTTCACTAAAAAGGAACTAAATAGAGAGAGTATAGGAAAATTAGTACGGAGGTTATGGAAAGTTTTTTGTATTAGGTAAATAGTTTCGTTTAAAACTGAAAGTAATCTTGTCTTATTTTCTAGAAAAAACTTGTCGCTTTTTTTAGAAAAGGAAAAGAAGGAAATTTCGAGTTTCTTTGGAATTGTAATATTAGGAAAGATAAAGAAAGGATGAAAAGGGGTTGGGATCAGACGGCCAATCATTTATTGAAATCTATCGTATTTATCATCATCAAATCTTTAGGTTTATTTATTCAATGATTGAGCAACAAGAAACAGCGGAAGATCTAACGCAAGAAACATTTATTAAAGCTTTTATATCAAAGAATCAGGTTGAGCACCAAGA
Organism: Cytobacillus kochii; assembly: GCF_020171845.1. Classification (GTDB taxonomy): domain Bacteria; phylum Bacillota; class Bacilli; order Bacillales; family Cytobacillaceae; genus Cytobacillus; species Cytobacillus kochii. The sequence continues at coordinate 190,373 of NZ_JAIVAM010000009.1, forward strand.
CAAAATCCATAGTTGGTTATTCAGTATTGCTAAAAATACGACGATTGATTTTATTAGAAAACAACAGAAGTTACAACAGGAGTTATATTTAAATAAAGCTTGGATAAAAAACCGTTCTATTCCAGAAGAACAATTTATTCAGGATGAGGGGGTTCATGCGTTATATCAGGCAATAAATCACTTGAAAACGAATTATCGAAATGTACTAGTGTTAAGAAAAATAAAAGAATGTACCATAAAAGAAACTGCAGAAATTTTAGGTTGGAGAGAAGACAAGGTGAGAATTACCACAACGAGAGCTATTAAATCATTAAAGAAAATTTGGAAAAACACATATGGGGATCATTACCATCTATTATGATAGATGGCTTATTTTTTGCCATTATTTTTGTAAAAGCGTATATCTTATTTCTCTAGAGAAGATAAGATATACGCTTTTAAATCACGTGGCGTTTTACTCCAATAATTGTTTGATTCTTTTCTTTAAGGATAGAAGTTCGGAACTTAAGATGATATCTTCATGTCTTGGGCGAGAGAAAGGGACGGTTAATTTTTCTTTAACCGTCGTTGGTTTGTTTGATAACACATAAATCGTATCGGATAAAAAGATCGCTTCTTCAATATGGTGAGTGATAAATACAATCGTCTTTCTATTCTGTTCCCATATATCGAGCAGCCATTTTTGTAAGCTTAATCTTGTGAATTCATCTAATGCAGCAAATGGTTCATCTAATAAAATGATTGGTTGAGGACTAAGTAATGCACGAATGAATGCCACTCTTTGTTTCATCCCTCCTGAGAGTTCATGAGGGAGTGCTTCAAGTTCATGAATCAACCCTGCCCGTTCCAGCATTTTAGTCGCTTGCACTTTATTGCCGATCTCCCCACTTAATTCTTGTCCTAACATCACGTTATGTAAGACTGTTCTCCATGGGAGTAGGGAGGGCGATTGAGGCATATAACTAACAGAACCTTTTTTATTTATAATAGGTTGTCCATTTAAAAGGATGACACCATTATCGGGTGGCATCATTCCACCGATTAAATTAAATAATGTACTTTTACCACTACCTGAAGGTCCGATAATTGAAACGAATTCACCTTCATTTACTGTCATAGAAATATCTTTTATTACATGATTTCTTGAATATCTTTTTTCAATAGATTTAAGTTGTAAAAGACTCATATTTCCTTCTCCTTTATATGCCAACGTACCAGTTTACTTTCGATGAGATGAATAAAGCCCAAAAGTATTAAGCTCATGATCATAATAATGATAATGGCCACAAAGACGCGATCTGTTCTGAAAGAAGAAGAAGCGAGCGTCATATACACACCTAGGCCATTTTTCGCACCTAGCCATTCAGAAATAACCGCGCCCATTACACTATATGTAGCAGAAATCTTAATCCCGGAAAATAAGGATGATAATGAAAAGGGGAGTTCTAGCTTCCAAAATAACTGCCATTTACTTGCACCAGCCATAAGCATATAATGTTTCAGGTTTTTAGGTGTATGCTCGAAACCGTTTAATGTGGCTATGACAATAGGAAAAAAACAAACAAGGGTGATCACGATTAATTTAGGTAATAAACCGAACCCAAACCAAATGACGAGTAATGGTGCTAACACAATAATTGGAATGTTTTGAGATAATATGAGTAAAGGGTAGATTGCTTCTTTTAAAAACGGAACTAGATGAAGCGTGATAGCAGTAAAAATTCCAATCGTAGTACCAATTACAAGTCCTATGGTGGTCAATTGTATGGTTGATAATAGGTGGGGGGTAAGGGAATCCCACCCGGCTATTGCTTCAGATAGAATACTTGTTGGAGCAGGAAGTAACCATGGTGGTATAGCAAATAGCATTACAGCGGTTTCCCACAAAATAATTAAAAGCAAGAGCACCAATAAAGCGCTCCAGCTTTTTATAAACTTCTGCAACATTAGCGGTACTTCTCAGTTAATGTATTTAAAGTGATGCCTTCTGGCTGGTAAAGAACTTTAATTTGAGAAATAACATTCGGACTTCCAAGCTCAACCATACGTTCATTCATTTTTGTTATGATAGGAAACAGTTCTGATAAATGACCTTCCATAGTCGTTTCTAAAGAGTTTACCTCATATGGAATACCAGCTTTATCAATAATCGAAATCGCTTCGTCTACAAGAGCGATAACGTCTAGTCCGTTAGCTGATTTTGGAATGATTTGTATACTTACTAAAGCTTTTGCCATTATTTATTCCCTCCATTTGGTAAAAATTGATTTGTAAATGCTTCCTCTGCATCTAATGGTTTATCTAATAGATTATATTCAAGCATCCAATCAGCATAATTCTCCCATACTGATAAGTCTTGTTCTCCCCATTTTGCTGCATCATCTTGATATCGCTCTGCTAGCCAGAATTGAGATGCCTTTACCAATTCTTCATCTAAATCAGGCGCAGCTGCAAGTAAAATGTTTGCAGCCTTTTCTGGTTGTTCAATTGCAAATGTGTACCCTTTGGAAACGGCTTTCATAAAGGCTTGAACAATATCAGCATTTTTATGAATCATCTTTTCATTCGTAGCAATAACGGGTGTATAGTAATCTAGTTTTTTGGAGTAATCAGTCAGATAAATCATGTTTAATTCCTCACCACGTAATTCCGCTTCTACTCCTGTCCACCCATAATAAATCCAAGAAAAATCAACATCTCGTTTAACAGCTGTAAAGAAGTCTGTGTCACCTATATTAAGAATGGAGACTTTATTAATATCTGCATGATCATTTTTCATTAAAGAATCAATCACTGATTTTTCAACAGGTGCACCGAACCCACCATACGTATGATCTTCAAAATCTTTCGGCGTGTGAATGTTTTTACTAACTGGTGAAGCAAACCCCGAGGTATTATGTTGGATGATGGCTGCAATCGAGACGATTGGCACATCTTGGACTCTAGCTTGCGTGATTGCTTCTTGTACACTTACGCCAAAATCTGCTTTTCCTGAAGCGATGAGCTGATCCGCCCCTGTTTCGCCTGGCATCATGATTTCAACTTCTAATCCTTCTTCTGCGAAGTAACCCTCTGCTGCTGCAACATAAATGCCCGTATGATTTGTATTTGGGGTCCAATCAAGTACAAAGTTTACTTTTTTTAATTCATTTTCTCCCATTTCTGTTTGTGCATCTTCACTGGAATTCCCGCACCCAGCTAATAGAAACACGCTGAAAAGAAGCAATATGAACCATCCTTTCATTCCATTTCCTCCTTTTTATTTTTTGAAGGAAATAAAAAACGCCCAAAGGATTCACCATGGGCGCATATCAAAAACATATGAATTGTTTTAAATATGTTCCCTACGCTGCTATGAGGCAGATCAGGTTCAAAGGGTCATCATCTAAAACGGATGAAATCTCAACCAGCAATTACTGGTCCCCCCACATTTTGGTTTATTTGCGTTTTTATTTCCACCATTATTATAGCAGAAGTTTATTATAATGCTAGTCTAAATTAAGATGGGAGAAATATCCTGATTACCCATGGAAAACATTGCGTTTGAAGTAGTCTTTCTATCCATGTTAGTCTTAATTTTGTTATTTTGATTTAAATGTATATTTGAATGGAGGAAAAAATATTGAAACTGATTGCAGTTATCTTTGCAGCGAGTACATTGTTTTTAGTCCATTTCATCCAATCTGCTGATTTACGCGTTTATGCTGAGACATTAGATGTTTATGATATATATGAGGTTAAAGGGAACGAAACAATTTCTTCCATTGCTGATCAATTAGAAGTGTCTGAGGAAGAATTAACAATGATGAATCACCTAGAAGATCGAACGGTTCAAAAAGGTGATAAGCTTATCGTTCCTAAAGTAGAGGAAAAAGAAAAGAAAGAAAAGAAGCCTGACATTTCGTTAACATCTGAGGAGAAGGATCTTTTAGCAAGACTTATCCATGCAGAAGCGAAAGGCGAACCGTTTGAAGGAAAGGTAGCTGTTGCAGAAGTTGTGATTAATCGAGTGCAGGACGAACGTTTTCCTGATACCATTCGTGGTGTTATTTATGAAAATAAGCAATTTCAACCTGTTGATAATGGTTCGATTAATAAGCCTGCAGATAAAGAAGCAAAAAAAGCAGTAAAGCAAGCAATGAAAAATCATGCATTGCCAGATGAAACGGTCTTTTTCCACAATCCAACAATCGTACCGCAATCTTGGTTGAATACGAGAGAAGTTGTTACAGAAATCGGTAATCACCGTTTTTCTATGTAAAGCAAACCCTTCTATCTTATTGAACGAAGATGAACTAATGATAAGGAGCCATGGGTGACATCAGTCACATGAGGCTCTTTTTATCGTGTTAAAAAGGATTGCTAATAAGGAATTTACTTGCCTTTATTTGGTGTTCAATTATAATGGGAATTGAAATATAAATAATCACCTTACGTTATGTCTTACATAAAGGAGTGATACTATGTTATCAAATATTGGTATACCAGGTCTCATTCTTATACTTGTACTGGCCCTCATTATTTTCGGGCCGAAGAAGTTACCTGAAATTGGACGAGCTGTGGGAGAGACGTTGAAAGAGTTTAAAAACTCTGCTAAAGGTTTAGCTAATGATGATGAGGACTCTAATGAGAAGAAGAAAAACAATTTAGAGAAGTAATTTCAACTAAAAGTTGGCATATCTTATGTCAGCTTTTTTGTTTGTAATGAAACTTGCATTTAAGCTTGGATGACAAGAGGATTATATATTGTGTATAAAACGTGCAAACTCATTGGTTATCTTTTTAAAGAAAATGCCATATATTGATTACGCATTGCAAAGTTTCTAATACAAGGATAAAATTGAGGGTACGCAGTAGCGACAGATAAGAATTTATACATGTTAGTGAGGAATTTTATTATGAGTACATTTAAAGACGAAGTATTATCGCGTCGAACATTTGCAATTATTTCCCACCCGGATGCTGGGAAAACAACCTTAACAGAAAAGCTTCTTTTATTCGGAGGGGCCATTCGTGATGCAGGGACTGTTAAAGGGAAAAAGACAGGGAAATATGCAACAAGTGACTGGATGGAAATAGAAAAACAACGTGGTATTTCGGTTACGTCTAGTGTTATGCAGTTTGAGTATAATCAAGCTAAAATCAATATCTTAGATACACCAGGACACCAAGATTTCAGTGAAGATACTTATCGTACATTAACAGCAGTGGATAGTGCAGTTATGATCATTGATTCAGCAAAGGGGATCGAGGATCAGACTTTAAAACTCTTTAAAGTTTGCCGTATGAGAGGTATCCCTATTTTTACATTTATCAATAAATTGGATCGACAAGGTAAGATGCCGTTAGAGCTTTTAGCTGAATTAGAAGAAGTAATGGGGATTGAATCATATCCGATGAATTGGCCAATAGGAATGGGGAAAGAGTTTTTAGGCATTTATGATCGTTTTAATAATCGTATTGAACAATTTAGGGTAGATGAAGAGGATCGTTTCCTTGAATTGAATGATGAAGGAGAAATTAACGAAGAACATGCTCTAAAACAATCAGGGCTTTATGAACAAACGTTAGAAGAAATTATGTTATTAAATGAAGCGGGTAATGAATTTTCGCGTGACCGCATTGCTTCAGGGGATTTAACACCTGTTTTCTTTGGCAGTGCTTTGACTAATTTTGGTGTGCAAACGTTTTTGGAATCTTATTTACAGTTTGCTCCTTCTCCTCAACCAAGAGAATCGACTGTTGGAGAAATCAATCCTTTAACAGAAGACTTCTCAGGGTTTATCTTTAAAATTCAAGCGAATATGAATCCTGCACATAGGGATAGAATCGCTTTTCTTAGAATTTGTTCAGGTAAATTTGAACGAGGGATGAGTGTAAATATTCCGCGTCTTGGTAAACAAGTGAAATTAGCACAATCGACACAATTTATGGCAGATGATCGTAGTACCGTTAACGAAGCTGTAAGTGGCGATATCATTGGGATTTATGATCCAGGAACATATCAGATTGGTGACACATTGACAAGTGATAAAAATGGTTTCCAATTTGAAAGACTACCTCAGTTCACCCCCGAATTATTTGTTCGTGTGACAGCAAAGAATGTAATGAAGCAAAAGCATTTTCATAAAGGGATTCAACAGCTAGTGCAAGAGGGGGCTATTCAGCTCTTTAAAACTGTGAAAACAGATGAGTATTTACTTGGAGCAGTTGGACAATTACAATTTGAAGTATTTGAACATCGGATGAAAAACGAATATAACACGGAAGTCTTAATGGAGAGGTTAGGCTCTAAAATTGCAAGATGGGTTGAAGGTGAGAACAATTACGATAACCTTTCTAGCTCGCGTAGTTTACTTGTGAAGGATCGATATGAACATCAAGTGTTTCTGTTTGAAAATGATTTTGCTCTTAGATGGTTCCAAGATAAAAACCCAGATGTACCATTATATAATCCGATGGATCAGCAGCAACAATAAATATAATTACAGGCACGCACAATTTTTGTGCGTGTTTTTTTATATATCATTATTTAAGCAATCAATTGTCCAACGCTGATATATTTGGCACGAACCTCATCTTGTTTTTTAAAGAAGGAGGTTGATACACAGACGAGTTTTAGCAACGGTAGTTGTCCGTAAAGTATAGGTTAAGATCAAATTATTTATATGAAAATAATGATTGACAGTAAATGAAATACAGATTATAGTATAAATACGTTATAAAAATACTTTAGTGCATAAAAGCGTTTAAGCAAAATAGTGTTCTTAGTTTTAATATAATTTAACCGGTAGTGCCAGTAGAGGATTTATGAACAGTTAAAGAGACTGAATGGTTGGTGAAAGTTCAGGTCATAAATTTTTCGAATTACACCTACTTATAAAGGTTAAAATAGATGAAGTGGACAAGTGTGGTGTCTTGTCAATTAGGGTGGTACCGCGGAGATCATTCGTCCCTAAATAAGGGATTTATGAGCTCTTTTTTTACGCTTTTAGAAATATTGGAGGTTAGTTTATTATGCAACAAGAACCAAGCATCAAAGTAAAAACATGGGAAGCTATACTTATCACAATTATTCTCCTTAGTGGTATAAGTTATTGTATGATTGCCCTTGAGGCACCACCACATATTCCCATTGTATTATCGATGATCTTTTTAATTAGTTATGGATTATGTAAAGGCGTTAAGTATAGAGAAATAGAACAAGGCATGATGGATGGGACAAAGTCAGGGCTTGGCGCTACATTTTTATTCTTTTTTATTGGTATGTTAATAAGTAGTTGGATGGCAAGCGGGACCATTCCAACCTTCATTTATTATTCTTTAGATATTGTAGGACCGAATTATTTTTATGCCATTTCTTTTGTTGTTACCGCTATTATTGGTATGAGTATTGGCAGTTCATTAACAACAGCAGCGACGATTGGTGTTGCATTTATGGGATTGAGTGGTGCATTAGATTTAAATCCGGCTATTACTGCAGGTGCAATTATCTCAGGCGCATTTTTTGGAGATAAAATGTCTCCACTGTCTGATACAACGAATTTAGCATCCATGACAGTTGGGGTTGATTTATTTGATCATATTAAAACAATGAGTATGACAACGATCCCTGTATTTATCTTATCCTTTATTATTTTTTTCCTAATCTCACCGAAGGGAATGGGAGAGGCCAGCTTAGTAAAAATTAATGAAATGCAGGATGGTTTATTAACGCTAGGGTTGGTGAAATGGTATGCAATCATTCCTTTTCTTGTATTAGTTGTATTAGCGATAAAGAAAATACCTGCTTTAATTACATTAGCATCTTCAATTGTTACTGCAATTATTGTTTCCTTCTTTGTGCAAAATGAAATGAATTTAGGTAAGCTTATTACTATTTTATTTAGTGGTTATACATCAAATAGTGGGATTGAGGATATCGACTCATTATTAACTAGAGGTGGAATAGAAAGTATGTTTTTCTCTATTTCACTTGTCCTGTTGGCTTTAGCAATGGGAGGGTTATTTATTAAATTAGGGATATTAGCAGCACTTATTCGTGGGATTACTGACTACTTATCTAAACGTGGCCCATTAATTTCAGCAACTGCTTCAACTGCAGTTGGTATCAATTTTATTGTAGGTGAGCAGTATTTATCTATCTTATTAACAGGTAATGCTTATAAAGAATCTTTTAATAAAGCGAATTTGCATCCTCGATATTTATCCAGGGTTTTAGAAGATGCTGGTACAGTGGTTAATCCTCTTGTACCGTGGAGTGTTTGTGGAATCTTTCTCACGACAGTGCTAGATGTTAATACATTAACCTACTTGCCATTTGCCTTATTTTGCTTAATAAGTCCATTAATGACTATTTTATATGGTTGGACTGGTTGGACAATGAAGAAGCAGTAATCATTTCAATTTGTATGATATAAGCCATTTTCTCTAATAGATGAAGAGAAAATTGGCTTTTTTTATTTCTTTAATAAAAAAGGATGTAAAATAATTGAAATAGGTTCATAAAATATTCTCGCTTTCGCCTTATTTTAGTAAAAGTAATCTTAGATCTCGATGACGTTTTAATATATTTTAATTTTTGATAACATTTTTTTAGTTATATTGCACAAGTATGAAAGTTGCACAACTTTTGTCATTATATTGTAGTGAATGTGGTATAAAAATATTCTTTACCCCTATAATTTTCTAATTTTACCCGTATATTTGTAAAGATAGGGTAATAAAGTTTGTGGCCAGTCTTCATGCACAATTCATCTAATTTTCCTGTGTTATAATTTGGGTGAATAAAGAGGTGAGTGCATGATTAAATCACTGTTTAGAGGCTTAAAGACACAACATAAAACCATTGAAGAAGAAGTTTATGCCATTCAAAATGGTGATCGACAATTAAGAGATGTGTTTATAGATAAATTTAGACCTTTTGTAGCTAAGTCGGTATCTTTAGTTTGCAGGAGGTTTATATATGATTCCGATGATGAATTTAGCGTGGGTTTAATCGCCTTTAATGATGCTATTAATAATTATAATCGAGCAAAAGGAACGAGTTTCGTTTCTTTTGCTGAGGTTGTTATTAAACGAAGAGTCATTGATTATATTAGACAGCAATCGAAACATCAAAACCTTAGTTTAGATGCAAGCCATCACTATGAGGACGGTTCGAATGAGCAAGCCAGTGCATTAATAGAATCAGAAATATCGATAAGGGGCTACTTAGAAATACAAGATCAACAGGCAAGGAAAGAAGAAATAATTAAGTTCACGAATGATTTATCTCATTTTGGTATTAGTTTCAAAGAGATTGTAAAATGCTCGCCAAAACATGCCGATGCAAGAAGGACAGCAATTGAAATTGCCCAATTAATTGCCAATGATGTGATGTTGAAAGACATGTTATATTCCACCAAGAAATTACCAATCAAGCATATGGAATCAAGAATAAAAGTAAGTAGAAAAACAATTGAAAGAAATCGTAAATACATTATTGCAATGACATTAGTTTTATGTAATGACTTTGTCTATTTAAAGGATTATTTGAAAGGGGTGTTAGAAACGTGAAAAGAGGAGTGATTGTCGCTATTGATGAACGTTTCTTAACACTTTTAACAAATGAAGGTGAATTTTATTTTAGCTATAAATACGAAGCAATATATGAAATAGGTCAAGAGATTGAGTTTGAGCCTGTGATGAAAAATCCTAAGGTAGGATCTGTTAAAAAACCGAAATATGTAAAAATGATTATGCTTGCTGCTGTATTTATTCTTTCCTTTTTAGGCTTATCCTTATGGCCTAATCATTCTGAACAGACAATCTATGCTTATATGACCATTGATATTAATCCAAGTATTGAATTAGCCGTAAATGAACAATTCGAAGTGATACAATTGAAGGGTTACAATGCAGATGGAAAAAAAATCATTCAAGAGATAGCGGGTTGGAAAAATAAACAATTTGATACCATATTTTCAGATATCCTTTCAATTTGTAAGAGTCAGGGATATATGCAAAAAGGAAAAGAATTAACGTTCGCCACAGTCGTCATGTCAGATCAATATTTAGAAGAAGAAAGATTAAGGAAACATACTGACTTTGTTACAAGGGAATTAAATGAAGAAGATGTAAGTTTGCATTTAATTAAAGGCTCTAAAACAGAACGAGAGTTAGCTCAAGAAAAAGGACTTACTCTAGGGGCATACATGGAGTTGAACGAGAAGACTGAATATGACAATACCGCAAAATCGAATGTAAATGAATCAGAGGAAGAAAAAAAGACTGAAAGTGATAAAGAAGAAAGTAAGGAAGATAACATAGAAAGTGAAATAAAAAAAGAAAAAGAAAAGGAAAATGAAACATCCATAGAAGTGAAGGAAGAGAAGGGGACAGTGCCTACTTCTGATGATAATGAAGCTATCGATCCAAATATAGAGGCAAATGAATCAATACCAAAAAAAGAGGTTGAAGAGAAGAAGTTTCGTTATAAGAAGCATGCTGATGATGAACACAATGACTCTTCGTCTGTCACTAATAAGGAGATTGAAAATTATAACTTTAAAGGGGAACATAAACATAAAAATAAGAATAAAAATGATGCTGAGAAAGAACAAAATGATACCGATAATTTCGATGTTCATGACGATAATGGATGGCGTGATAGGCATGATCAAGACAAGCACAATAACGAAAAAAGGGCTAAAAATAATGAAAGGAAAAAATATAATAAAGAATCACCATAATTGCAAGATTTATGGGTATAATAAAAAGTCCGAGTTGAACCTCGGACTTTTGCCATGTTATTTTTGTTTTCCGGAAAGTTCTGCTTGAGCTTGTTGGACTAATCTTTTTGTGATTTCTCCTCCGACTGAACCGTTAGATCTGGAAACAGTGTCCGAACCTAACTGTACGCCAAACTCTTGAGCGATTTCATATTTAACTTGATCTAAATATTGTTCAATTCCCGGTACTAAAAGTTTATTACTATTCTTTGGCATGATTACACATCTCCTAAAGATAATTTACAGTAATTGATATCACTGTATTTGTATTATGATGTATTGTGTTCATTTCATGAGTGGTAAATTAGCTGTTTGTATCCTTGTTTTGGCAAAGAAAGCATAATTAGCTTTCAAAACAGGGGTAGATTATATTATTATAGAGTGTAATTGAGTTTAGTTGAGGTGAAAAACGTTTGTTAAAAGATTTTAAAGGCTGGATAAATAGGCGTTCGCCAGCACAAATAATCACTGCATATTATTTCTTGTCGATTTCAATTTCTGTAGGACTCCTCTATTTACCAGGTGTGAATCAAAAAGGTGTAGAAGTTAGCTTTATAGATACTGTATTTACTGCTGTGACAGCTGTTAGTGTAACGGGATTAACCGTTGTTGATTTATCACAAACCTATAGTGTTTTTGGGTATTTTGTGATAATGATTATTATGCAATTTGGTGGAATTGGTATTATGGCATTAGGTACTTTCTTTTGGATGTTGTTAGGTAAGAAGATTGGATTGAAGAGTAGAAAACTAATTATGGTTGATCACAATCAGTATGCGCTTTCTGGGCTTGTTCAACTCGTGAAAGAAATAATTAAATTAATGATTCTTATCGAAGTAATAGGGATGTTTATACTTGGCTTTCATTTTTTAAAGTACTATCCTACGTGGGACGAAGCTTTTCTCCACGGAATATTTGCCTCTGTAAGTGCAACAACAAATGGGGGTTTAGATATAACAGGTTCATCAATGATTCCATATGCCCATGATTATTTCGTGCAGTTTATTACAATCATTTTAATCTCTTTAGGGGCAATTGGTTTTCCTGTTTTAATTGAAGTCAAAGCTTTTCTATTAAAACGTAAATGGGAAAACTCTCTCCCGTATCGTTTTTCTTTATTTACTAAAGTAACAACCGTTACATACGCTTTTTTACTCGTTTTTGGAACCATTATTATTTTAGTTATGGAGTTTCAACATTTTTTTAAAGGGCTATCATGGCATGAAAGTTTCTTTTATGCACTATTTCAGTCAGCGACGACAAGAAGTGGTGGGTTAGCAACAATGGATGTTAGTGAATTTACTTTGCCAACCCTATTGATCATGAGTATTATGATGTTTATAGGTGCTTCACCAAGTTCGGTTGGGGGAGGCATACGGACAACCACCTTTGCGTTAAATATTTTATTTATCTGGAATTTTGCCAAAGGAAATAAACATGTGAAAATCTTCCGCAGAGAAATTCACCAAGATGATATATTGAAATCATTGGTTATTACAATTTTAGCCACGCTTTTATGCTTTGTAGCAGTGCTGTTGATCAGCATTACAAATACCCATTTATCACTTATTTCCATAATATTTGAAGTTTGCTCCGCATTTGGAACGACTGGTCTTTCCATGGGGATAACAGCTGATTTAAGTAATACTGGAAAAATCGTCATTATGATACTAATGTTTGTCGGTAGAATAGGCTTAACCTCATTTTTATATATCATAGGTGGTAAAGAAGAAAAGCCACATTATCATTATCCAAAGGAAAGGATTATTATTGGATAAATAGATAGATACGAAAACCAAGCTTAACAAAAAGCTTGGTTTTCTAATCTGCTTTATAACCTGCATCTTTTGTTGGATGAGAGAAGGGGGCATCTGGTACTTCTTTTTCTTCTATCAGTGCGCGATTCTCAGGCGTATTAAAGCCAATATCGTTTGTTGGATGAACCCATTTGTCTCCAGCCATCACAGCTGGGTCTACTTCATCACTCCAATTCTCAAGTGGAGACTGCTCTGATACATAATTACTATCCCCAATTGTTACCCCAAATTCGTTTACAAAAGGTGGTTGTAGCTCCTTATGACTTTTTCGAAAGTCAGGTGAAGAAATTTGATGTGGTAAGCTTTCTATTTTGCTTCGCTCTTGCTTGTTTTGTCTTTTCACTTATCATCACTCCTCTTTTTATTTTTCTCTTCTGTTTGATCGTTTATGAGATGAAACATGAAGAAATAAAAGGTAAGCATAATGACCCTACATTAGGCGGAAAATATGTTTGTTCTTACGAAATATGAAGGAGGAGTCAGAAGATGAAGAGAAAAGCTAGCCATCGTGCTGTTGAAAAATATAGTAAGACACCAAAAGCCAATCAAGAAGATGTTGAATTTTCAACTGAATTTACTAGTGGTGAAAATGTAAATAAAGGTGCCAACCGCAATTCAAAACAAGGAAGAAAAGGGAGAAGCTAAATGTACCAGTTAAAAAATGAGCGGAAACAGAAACAGCCTCCTCAAGTGAATGTAGAGTTCGGGATGGAGTTTGGCGATATGAACGCTTCAAAGATTTATGAAGTTACAAGTAAAAAAGGCAAGGTTAATAAGAAATGAAAGTACAAGCCAGAAAAGTTTAAACTGCTTTTCTGGCTTGTTTTTACACACTATGATGCAAACACAGCTGCCTGTTCTTTGGCATAATATACAACCATCACTGATTCATCCATTTCAATGAAACCGGTCTGAATATATTTCTCAAGATTAAAGGGAAGCTTCTCTACAATGGAGTGCTTATATAGTTCTTTTTCGTTTAAAAGTAATAAAGCAAAGTCTTTGCTTACAGAACTTGGATCTTTTAGAAAATGTTGATAAAGCAAAGATCGTTCTTTTTTATCAATTGAGGATGGCCACCAAGGCTTTCTAGGTTTATATTTTTGATTAGATAGGTAATCATATTTCATTAAGCCTTCTATGACCTCTAAATTTTTCACCTGTGTATCCTCTAAGAAAGCAAATAATCGATGGAATAAATCTTCTAATTGGTGGCCAATTCTTGACCAGCCTTTCCCTTCCCAATAACTTCCGAACTCTTGGAAAAAATCAAAAGGGGTAGGGAAAATGTTTGTAACTAAGTATTCAATCGTATGATCCATCCGATGGTCATTCCAATATTTTTCTAATACATCTTCTACTTGTTTGATTCGGATAATATCTTGGAATGATAATACATTATTTCCAAGGATTTCATAAGGTGATTGATCCATATAAATATATTGATGATTGGCGGCACTTTGCCTTAACCCTGTACCCCTCAACATTTTTAAAAATCCTAGTTGTAATTCTTCTGGACGCAGAGCAAAAACATCATTGAACGTCTTCTTGAATGATGCATAATCCTCCTCAGGCAAACCAGCAATTAAATCAAGATGCTGATCAATCTTGCCACCTTCTTTTACCATTGTCACTGTTCGAGTCAACTTCTGAAAGTTTTGTTTTCGCTTCACTAATTCATTCGTATAATCATTAGTTGATTGTACGCCAATTTCAAACCGGAATAAACCGGCAGGTGCGTGATCGTTTAGAAATTGAATGACTTCTGGCCTCATAATATCAGCTGTTATTTCGAATTGAAAAACCACACCAGGCATATGTTCATCAATAAGAAATTGAAACATTTCTAACGCGTAACTGCGACTAATATTAAATGTCCGATCCACAAATTTTATCGTTTTCGCTCCGTTTCGCATTAAATAACGAATATCTTCTTTCACCTTTTCACGATCAAAATATCGAACACCAACTTCAATGGAAGAAAGACAGAATTGACAACTAAAAGGGCAGCCCCTACTCGTTTCAATATATGTAACCCTTTTGCCAAGCTCCCTCTTATCTTCTTCAAAGCGAAAAGGAGAGGGTAGTTCACGAAGGTTAAGTTTGTTGTTTTGTGGATTAACTTGCAATTTGCCATCTTCAAGATAAGCAATGCCGTTCACTTTGCGCCAATCCTTTTCACCATCTATTTGTTGAAGTAGTTGTTTAAAAGTTTCTTCTCCTTCACCTACAGCGATAAAATCAATCTCTGAAACATTCTCTAACCATTCAGGGACATCATAGGTCACTTCTGGTCCACCGAGTATAATTATTACATCCGCATTTATTTTTTTGATCATACGAATGACTTTAATTGTTTCTTCAATATTCCATATATAACAACTGAAACCTATGACATTCGGTTGCTTATTAATTAAATCAGTAACAATATTCATAACTGGGTCTTTAATTGTATATTCAGCAAGTTCAACGTTGAAATCAGGTTCAGCAAATGCTTTTAAGTACCGTATGGCAAGGTTAGTATGAATATATTTAGCGTTTAATGTTGACGCAATGACTTTCATTTTCTTCTCCTTTTATATGCAGTAAGAAAAAGCGGTCGAGACATAAAATACCCAACAGCTTCTTATCTTTAACTAACATGTTTTCTTGGCAATACATTTTATTTTATCATAATTTTTATTAAAATCCTAAAGTCAAAAATTAATAAGTTTTAACATTGACTTCATATTGTCTTTAAATTGGTAAGTTATGATTAACCTATCAAAGGAGGAGTGATAAGATGTTAATCGCAGCGATTATACAGTGGCACCGCTTTTGGTTTGTTGGTATAAACTATTTTTTAGAAGGTGATATTCCTGAGTGGTTATTTCACCGACTATTCTCGAAGTCTATGCATCATCAAGAAAAGCTTATCTTTTTCTTGAAGAAACAGAAGGTCACCTCACGCACAAGGAGAGCATCATTACATGGGTAGTATTGTTATAAATAATATAAAAAAATGGCTATAGACATATACTCATCAAAAGTATATTATCTATAGCCATTTTTTTATTCTTTACGATTGTTTTCTTCTTCTTCAATAACCCCATCATTTCCTTTATCAATACCAGTAGCCTGATTGACCATCATGGAGAAAAGGTTTAAGCCTTGATCCATTGGATCCATTTCATATTGTTTTTGGCCAATTTTTCGAGATTTTTCAATATCACTCATTAAAGGCACCTCCATGTTATAGGTTGCACTAGTTCATTTGGCACCATTCATAAATGAAAGAATTAATTTTTTTGGTTAAGGTAATGTTGTAAGCACATGGCACAAGTGATGGAATCTTTACTAATAAACTTTATCCGCCTTAAATCTGAACGATTAACTATTGTAAAGTAGTGATAAGTATAACCACATTCCGTTTTTTTTTGATTTTTAACAATATGAACTAAATTATCTTGTTTACTTACAATTGTTGGAAACATCATAAACGTTTAACTCCTTTTATACCTGGTACTAACACGTGATAATGTAATGATAATCTATTTTATGTTATTTGTGAAATGATAAAATAAGGTAATTGAAAGGGGGTTTAATACCCATTTAGGAAATAGCACCAATAGAAAAGTTTGCTAACATGGATTAAAGTTGAATAAGTGATGTTGTAAATTAACTAAAGATGGGGTAAATCCAGAGGGCTTGTACCCCTCTGAATCGAAAATTAAATTGCAGTGAATCTATTTACCTTTCCGCCACTATCCTGAACAATAGCTAGTCCTAATATTGCATTGATTAAATCTGGTATATTAATATCTTGTGCGTCTAAAATATAAGCAACAGTACCTCCACCTAACGGGAAACTATTACACCCAATGATATAAAGTTGACCTTGCTCTACTTGATATTCTTTTAGTGCAGGCGCTCCAGGACCTGGAAATGTACAGCTTGATTCAACAGTTTCACCTCCTGAGGTAAGAACAATAACATCACCTAAACCTGGAACAGGAACAGTAATAGCCATAAATATCAAACTTCCTTTCAAAACTAATTGCCAGCTGACTTTGTATCTTATGTTAATCAAATGTTATAGCTTGGATTTAAAACCTAAAGAAGTAAAAATGATATTAATGACCACTGTATATTAAACAAATAATCGGCTGAAGTTTTGCGCACATGAAGAGAATAACCTCCAAGACGAATTGATTGAATATGCTGATGGACTTCCTTTTATTCTGGATATCGTTCATGTAATATTTTTTGAAGACTTTGGCATGACCTACATTCTTTCTGAAGAATAAAGGGCGATCAATAGCGCCCCAATTTAGATACCTTTTCTCTCTCGTAGCAAAATTGGATAAGACGAAAAGCCCAATCACTTTTATAGAGTTAATCTCAGAATATATTGCCCTTGGTCAAATGATTGACTTCTTCTTTGAACAAATCGAAGAAGCATTCTATGTGAAAGATGTCATTAACCAGGAGAGGCAAAGTGAGATTTATTAATGGGAGGAAAATACAACAAGTACGGCAACCACAAATCAGTTGTTGATGGACATAAGTTCGATAGCAAAGCAGAAGCATTATATTATGGCCAATTAAAATGGTTGCTGCAAGCTAAACAGATTAAAGGGTTTAACATGCAACAAAGATACCTTCTTCCAGAGGGGTTTTAAGAGAACGGAAAGACATATAGAAAGATTGAATATATTGCTGATTTTGAAGAAGAAAAATTAGATGGAACAATCGAGATTATTGATATAAAGAACAGTCACCAAAAAATTTTCAATAAAAAGAAAACTATATGAGCGTCAATACATGGGTTCTATTAAGTTACTTAATATGACCGAGATAGGGCATTCGTGGAGGTAAATTAATGGCGAGAAAATCGTAGAAACGATTGCAGTTAGCTTTGATAGAAGAATGATCTAGGTGGTTGTCATCTACGAGAAAGTGGTATCGAAGCAGCAAATTAGAAATGAAAATCCATATAGCAAACGGCACATGGGTTACTTTCCCTAGTGCTGGCGCTTATGAAGTGAAAGGGGTAGATTACTGATTTTGTATTAAGTTCCCTACCGGCAGCTAGGAAAAATCCTAGCTAAGCCGATTGATTTTCTTGTTAATTTTAATCACAAAACTAATGAGAATGGCACTAAAGATACTGGAAAGGACAGCACTTCCAACACCCATCCACATAAGAGAAACCAGTTTCTTTTTGTATGCAGGAAACATAAGACACATCCTTTCTCTTTCTAAATTTAAGGTTGCCAATTTTATTGCAAATTATGTAAAACCGGAGGAATGAACGTGCCTGAGATAAAGTTATCAGGAAAAATAAAAAGAAGAGCCCAGGCAGTGGCTCTTCGAAGAAATGATAAAAAAGAGAAATCCATCTTATCCACTATATGATATGTGGGTAACGGATTAATGATTGGACGTTTAATAACTTTTGAATTATTAAGTTTACTAGATAAAGAAATGGTTTTTGAAAGAAGGAGCGCAAAGGCTCCACCGTTCATTTTTCAACTTAGAAACTTTGATCCAAAGAGAAAATAAAGAATCATTGAAGCACCTAAGAAGGAAGAGAAAAATAAAATTTGCTGTGGTTTTGATTGACTTTTAAGCCAGTTCCATCTTTTAGTCTCCATATCCAGCCAAAGGAAATCGACAATTAGTGCTATAAAAATAATTACAAGGAATGTAATCAAATTCATGAATTGCTTTCTCCTTTCTTGTACAATTAGGTTATAACATATTATGGAAAAACGGAAAGGTTATGACAAGTTTAACTTATTAATCAAACAAAAGAGTAAAAACGTTATTAAGAAGGCGTGAATTTATTTAAATTACTAGAAAGAATATTTAACCCAAAGTACGTTCAGTGCTTTAGTGATAAAAAGTACGATTTTGTTGATGATAAAGGACAACGAATTATTATAATGGCTAGTAATATTTTGAACGAGTAAAGAAATATAAGTCTGAATACGTGGCAGTTAGAATAGAAATGGATGGTTTTCCAGAAGCAGAAATCATTATTAATCCTATTGCTATTGCTGATTCAAGCTTGCGTATTATAAGGTATTATAAGAAACACTTATGATGAAGAGTAAACCATAAGCACGTAAAAGGTATTAAAATATAGGTTGTACTTTTGGCAGTGATATGAGTGAAATTGAAGAAAATTTATTTTTTTAGTAATGTCACTATCCTAATACGATGTGAAACAAATTGATAGGTCTGATTCTTAAGAAGAAGGACAAGGAATAAGAGGAAATTAAGTATTAGAAATAATTTCATTTTCCTTGTACCCATAATTTTTACATCTAATTATGTATATTTACCGAAGCCGATTAGGTGGTGACGGTGAATGCTTTCCTTCTATTTCTGAAAAAAGGTTCGAGTTTAAATCATTTTGTTGATTTGTTGATGGTTGTATTAAGTTACTGTTATTTAATTGTAGTAGAAGGTAGTTAAGTGTTTCTTGAACTTTTTCTACATCCTCTTTGGTGGCAAATTTCTTTTTATCAATGAGTAAGTAACCTAATTGTCCGCTGGGTTCAATTGTAGCCCATTGCACATCCTTTATGTTTTCTATACCATTTTGTCGTAATCTCATTTCGAGTTTATCAACAGATAGGCGCATTTTTCTTAAATTTTTTTCATCTAGTGTTCCATTATTAATTACAATTTTTGAACGACCGGTGAATAAAGTCTCAGTAAAGTCCCATTTTAGTTGAATGTATTCAAGTAACATCAAAGTAACTATCAGTATGGCAGCAATCAAAAAAGTAGTCCAAATATTTTTACCACTAACTGGTTGAATTAGGAGTGTCCCAATAGAAATCATAATGACAGTTTGTGAAATTGTCAGCTGAGAGATAGATCTTCTACCTGAAATACGAATTAATAATATACCAAAAATAATGATTAACATCGATTTCCAAATCCAGGATATATCCATTATTTTCTACCACCATTCATTAGTTGTGCAATTAGTTGGATTTTATAAACTTTAATAAGAATTTACTGGTATCAATGTACATGTAGGTAATTGAGTATTAGTTTTTGTAGGAATTGAAAAAATATACAATTTGGAGAACTAAAGGTAGGAGGAGTTAAGTTGGAGAAAAACACATGCTTTGATAAATACAAAATGAATGGGTGCAGGTAGAATACATGGGATCGTTTCAATTCTCTAAAGAAATAGAACCTTCACCAATGATTGGAGGTCATCCAGGAGGAGTTATTGCCTACCCAGAGGCAGTTGTGAAATTATCGAACGAGCTTATGGAAAATTGGAGCAAATGGGGGTAGAAACACAAGATAGAAGGAATTAATTTTCTTGACTGAGTATTAATTTTAGAAGTGAAATATATTCATCTATTAACGGAGGTATCATGATGTGGGTGTCTTAACTTTAAATCGATTAAATATTGTAGATCTTTAATAACTATTTCTCTCCCAATAAATCAATCTCGACTACGTCCCCTAAAAAAACATACACTCTAATGGTAGCCATTCATAAAAATAACAAACCATATTTTTATATAGGAGTATTAATTTTTTCGATATTTCTGTTATTTAAATAATTGAATTTAGTAAAGAAAGATAAGGAGTTTATTAAATGAAAATGACGAATTGTAGCGTATGTTTTGCTGTTCTTCGAGTGAAACAATAGTCTGGGAACATAAACGAATTTGTCGCACATGTCGCAGTAAGCAATAAAAAAGCCAGGAATCATCGGCACCCAATTATATTTTAACATAGGGGGTTCCTGAAAGAAGCTGCCATTAAAGCTATCAATAAAACTTTGGATAGCATAAATAATAATACAACTTGGATTAAGCGCGCCTTAATAGGTGCCATAATTACAGCGGTTTGCTCCGACTAAATTGTGGGGGCAATCGCTCTTTTTTATAACGTGATAGAAGGATGAATAAATTGAAAATGGACAAAGGTACCATATTTAGAACAGGCAGCAGTGTTCTTAGCGGCGGTTATCAATCAATTTTTTGGTGACAACAGGTTTAAATTCAATTCCAGGTAGTGAACAACTATGGGGTGAAGTTTTAAGCACAGGATTACTGGTGCCGCGGATGTAGGTTTATGACTTGCAAAAGCAACAGATGAGTACATTTAGCATTGATGGAATCTTATCAGTACAAAACCAAAAAGACAATGAGGTCTCAATTATGCGTAGACATAAAGAGAAGTGTTAGAAACATTAGAGGAATATGTTGTAACTAATCAATATCCATCTTCATATAGAGAATTAGGGAGTATGGTAGGAATAACATGGTGCACTCGGATATGGACTTATACAAATTATGCTAATACTTCTTAAGGTCTTAAAGGAAATTGGAAGTGCGATTTAGTGATAAAAAAATCCAAAAAATCTATTCCGACCCCAAACCGACCCCAAATAAGAATTTGTATATGAATTTATAAAACATAAAAACAAAAATAAAAGGTCGATAACCCCTTTAATACCAAGGGTTATCGACCTTTTATAATTAGCGTCCCAGATAGGAATCGAACCTACGACCTACAGCTTAGGAGGCTGTTGCTCTATCCTGCTGAGCTACTGGGACATATATTGTTTTTTTCTTTTGACAATATAAAATTATATACCTATATAAATGAACGGTCAATAATAAAGCCTTTGAAAATGTTTAATGATTTTCATTGTTTTTATAATAATGGGAAAAGAGCGTCCATAGATGTTTAAATGATAAAGGCAGTAGTTACATAGCACTGTAACTACTGCCTTACCTTACCTATTTAACCAATTCGGTATTTTCTACGATAATATCGAAAGATCGTTCTAATTTGTCTCTTTAGTTGTTTAAACCGTGCAGTGCTTAACTCAATCAGCGGCTGAGTCACTGCGGTGACCCATTTGCTTGATAATAGCAAAGTAAGCACTAAGGCGAGACCTGCTAACAAGAGAAAACTTCTCGCATCATTAAAGAAATCTTGCACTTCACTTTCTCTAAATACTCGTACGAAAAACCCGTGAAGAAGATAAACATATAATGTGTTTTTACCTAGCTTTGTAAATGAGTAATGTCTATTAGGCACAAAGGCAAAGAAACATGCCATCATCATCACACTGAGTAAATAGAAACCTAATCTAGTTAACATGGACGAAATAGATGCATCATCAACAACGGAATATGGCTTTGACCCAAGTAACCATTCATAGTTGATGTTTGGATTAAAGTAGAATAACACAAAAACAGCTACAAAAATACCAATCGCACCGATGCGAACCGATGGTCTAAATAAAACTTGGAAATGCTCTTTCTTCATTAAATAACCTAGTAAGAAGAATGGGAAAAACACAAAAGTTCTAGATAAACTCAAATAGTTTGTAACCCAATCAGCATATCCTACAGCTAGCCCAATCGCAAAAGAGAGGATAATGGCTACACTTGGTTTGAATTTGGCAAATATCAATAACAATAGATGCCAGAAAAATAAAGAAATTAAGAACCATAACGACCAATGTGGATTTAGCGGATCCACGTTAAAGGCTGCACCTTGATGTAAGAAATAATAAAAGATCGAATAGATTAGTTGGAAAATAAGGTATGGCAAAATCAATTTTTTAGCTATTTTTTGAATATATCCCTTTTGATAATACCCTTTTGCAAAAAAGCCTGAAACTAATATAAATGCAGGCATATGAAATGTATAAATAACTTTGTAAAGCGTATAAATTGTTTCACTATCTTCAATAAAAGAGCGAATCAAATGTCCGAATACCACAAAGAAAATAAGAATAAACTTTGCGTTATCAAAAAAGTAATCACGCTGTCTCATAAATCCTCCTTTATTAAAGACCCCCTAAAACATCACTTATTATATACCCATTATGTAAGAAAATAAATCAATTCAAACATGTGAACGAGTGGATAAAAATCCAAAACATGGACATGTAAAGGTAATATGGCATTGAAATGTATAGGTATATATAACTATTTATAGTTAAAATACTACTTCAATATCCCCTTTTTATCGATTATAATGTTAGCAGAATCTAGTCTAATAGAATCATTATTTTCGAAAGGGATACATTTTTTAAAAGGAGGAATTATATTGAAATTACTGAAAAAATGGCGTTTAAAACAAAGTAGCATCCCCTTTTTAAATGCGATATTATTACGGGTGTCGAAGTCAGATAAATGGAGAAAGTTAAAAATCGGTCAAAAGTATGGGGTAGCTTTGTGGCTTACTTTAGGCGTATTCACTCTATCAACGATCTTGTCTTTTATTATGCTTGTCTACAGTACCTTTAAACTTAATGAAGCAGAGAAGGCAAGTGAAAGAGCACTAGAAATCGCTGATATAGGCACAGATTTCTACTTAAAAGGCGGAACAATTGGGAATTATATTATTGATTCTAATCCAAAACATTTAAATACATATGAAGATTTAGAAACAGATATAAAGAATAAACAACAAGAAATACAAGCAATGATTCAATCAGAAACAGCACAAGAAATGTTTGTAAAAATCAATGAATATGATAAAGAAGTGAATCAATTATTTTATGATGAAATCGCACCAAATGTGAAGTTGCAACATGTACGCGAATACCGTTTAGGGAAGTTGCAGGTGGATAATTACATCGAGCAGACAATGAATACTTTAGATGAATTAACATCTATTATTAAGGAAGAGCAGGAATCCGCCATTAACCAAGCGAGTTGGATGATGATCGTTTCACTTGTTATCTTGGTACTGTCACTAGTACTATCAGCAATTTTCGGATTTTTTAGTCATAGAATCGTGAATAAACAATTAGCGTATCGTCTTACAATGGTTGTGACAGCTTCTAAGGAAATCACAAAAGGAAACTTAAAAGCTAATGATATTCATTCGAATAATCAAGATGAAATTACAGAAATCGCAGACGCTTTTAACCAAATGAAACACCAGTTGCGCCAAATGATTCAAGAAATGCTTACAGTTTCACAAAGTTTAAATGAGAGAAGTGTTCACCTTGGTACCGTTTCATCTGAAGTTGCAGCTGCTAGTCAAGAAATATCGGCGACAATGGAGGAACTATCGGGAGGAGCAGAAGAGCAAGCAAGTGCAAGTGCGGATTTATCAAAAATTATGGAAGATTACTTATTTAAAGTGGAAAATGCAGAAACGAAAAGTGTTTCTATGCGTGAAGCAGCCTCAAATGTGAAGGATATGACATTAGCAGGAAATGAATTGATGGAAAATTCTAAAGAGCAAATGAATAGAATAGATGAAATTATTAATGATTCGATGCATCGAGTGAAAGGGTTAGATCAAGAAACGAAACAAGTAAATAAGTTAATATCTGTGATACATGAGATCGCTAACCAAACGAATTTATTAGCATTAAATGCGGCAATTGAAGCTGCGAGAGCAGGAGAGCATGGCAAGGGCTTTGCTGTTGTTGCGGAGGAAGTAAGAAAACTTGCTGAAAAAGTCTCCTATTCAATAAGTGATATCACTTCAATCGTCAATAAAATTCAGTCAGAGTCTGTTGGAGTCGTGGAATCGTTACAAGCTGGCTATGAGCAAGTAGAGATCGGTAGTAATAAAATCCATCAAACAGCCAATACCTTCAACAGTATAGCAACTGCCATTACTGGTATCCATGGAGATATCGAACATATTTCGTCAAGTATGGTAGAAATGCTAGATAATTCGGTTGGGATGAGCGAATCTATAGAAAATATCGCTGCTGTTTCTCAACAATCAGCAGCTGCAGTAGAAGAGACGAGTAACTCTGTTACACATACAAATGATTCAATGGAAAACATCCAGCTATATGTACAAAAGTTAGCTGAAATGGCTCATACATTAAGTAAACTTATAGAAAAATTTAAATTATAATGGGGAAAACAAGTATGCTGCTAGTTTAAGCGGATACTTGTTTTTTTATTATGAATAAAAAGGATTATGGCGATTTTTGTAGAATAACCTCGTGGTAGAATAATTTGTTTTAGGGGGTAAGGTAGTTTGCCAACATCGAATAGTTCTTTTGAAAGACAAAAGTTGTTAGAAAAGCTCTCAAATGATGAAGGAATCTATTCAGAGCTCTTTATGGAAGCCATAGATGGAATCATCCTATGGGAGGATGGTGGTCATATTGTACATGCGAATAAATCAGCGTGTCGAATATTTGAGACTTCATATAATGAAATTACAAAATGTAAGATTGAAGATTTTGTTGTCGATAAAGATAAAAAGTACAAGGAAATCCTAAATGTATTATATAAAAGAGGGGCAATACGAGATGAAATTCTATTCTTTATGCCAAACGGACAATCTAAGATTTTAGAATTTACAATGAAATTACAATCTTATACTGGTTTTCATATGGGTATTTTTCGTAATGTGAGTGAGCGAAACCAAATGGAACAAGAGTTAAGAAAGAGTGAATTGAAGTTTAGAAGAGTATTCGAAGGTACACTTGAAGGTATCATTTTATGGGATAACGAGGGAGTGGTACAAGACGTTAATCCTTCTGGGGAAAAAATTTTAGGGGCTAGTCGTGAAGAATTAATCGGAAAGTCGTTAAAACATATGATAGCTAGATTTTCTGGGAATTTAGATGAAATGAGAGAGATCATCACACAAATAACAATGAACGGTTCTTATGAAGGAAGGATACAACTACAAGGAAAGGGAAATGAGAATAAATTATTCGAGTATTTAGTCAACTATAATTTGTACTCAGAGTTTACAATTTCTACATTTAAGGATATAACGGATAAAGTCGAAATGGAAGAAAGATTAAGAAAGTCCGATACACTGAACGTATTAGGACAACTTGCTGCGGGTATTGCTCATGAGGTGCGCAATCCAATGACTGCAGTAAAAGGATTTATACAATTGCTTGAGAACTCATTAAATAAAGAATCTGATCATGATATGTATTTTAATATTATTTCAACGGAACTCGCAAGAATCGATTCTATTATTAATGAATTTCTTTTTTTAGCAAAGCCACAGGCCGTGAGATATATGGAGAATGACATAATTAACATTATGCGCGAAACGGTTAAGTTATTAAATGCTCAGGCCCTACTGAATAATATCCAATTCCGTACTTATTATGAATATGGTTTACCAAAAATGATGTGCGAAGGAAACCAACTAAAAAAAGTTTTTATAAATATTATAAAGAATGCAATTGAAGTCATGCCGGATGGTGGATATATCACAATTACCATTAAACGTCTTGATGATCAAACTGTAAGAATTTCTATTCAGGATGAGGGTGGAGGAATACCACAGGATAAGTTAGAAAAGCTAGGACAGCCATTTTATACTACAAAAGAAAGGGGAAATGGTCTTGGATTAATGGTTTCATATAAAATTGTTGATGAACATAATGGGGCAGTTCAAGTGGAAAGTAGTGAGGGAGTTGGTACAACTTTTCATATTATTCTTCCTATGAGTAATTAATTTTTTTTTTAAAATATAAGTAGGGAGAATGTAATTTATGTATTAAAATTAGATGTATATCTAATTAGATATATGTTAAAATTGATTTATTCATACTGTTGTTAAGAAAAGGAGTGAAGGATTATGCAATTAAACCGCATTGTTGCTTTTCATAAAACCATGGGCGATCCAACGAGAATAAGAATTGTTTATTTGTTATCAAAAGGGCCATTGCACGGACAAGCCATAGCAGGAAAGTTAGGTTTAACACCACCAACGATTACTCACCACCTTCATAAATTAAGAGATATTAATTTAGTTTATACAAGAAGAGAAAAAAATACGGTCTATTATTATTTAAACGAAAAGATTATTCTTCATCAAGCTGTTACATTAGAGAAAATTATTAGTCAAAAGGAGGAGTTAGAAGAAATGGAGCAAGACAACGCATATAGAAAGAAAGTACTAGACGCTTTTATTCAAACTGATGGAAAATTAAAATCTATTCCTGCTCAAAGAAAGAAAAAGCTTATCATTTTTGAACATATGGTAAAAGGGTTGAAAAAAGGTGTGAAATATGAAGAGAAAGAGATAAATGAATATATTAAAAATTTTCATGATGACTTTGCCACAATTAGAAGAGAGTTTATTACGAATCAATATATGTATCGTGAGAATGGGATCTATGAAGTAAATCCTCCAGAAATGTGGGCGAAAATAGAATAATAGTAGTTGGCCTACTGTAGACGGCAAAATCCACTGCTGTGAGTGCTGGTTGGCCATTCATTATAAAGAAGCTGCGAATCTAATTTGGCTCTAAATAGACGAGCAAATGCTGACAGATATATAACAGTATTTGCTCGTATTTGATTTTAGCTAATCATGTATAAAATTCAGGTTTGCGATCATCGAAAACAGGGATGGTTTTCCTGACACGATCAACCTCCGAAAGATCAATCGTTGCTGTGACAATTTCCTCTTCTTCGGTACCACTTTTGAGAACTTCCCCCCAAGGATCAATGATCATCGAATGTCCAGCGAATCTATTATTAGGATCCTGCCCTACACGGTTACAAGCAATCACATAACATTGGTTTTCAATCGCTCTTGCCCTTAATAATGTTTGCCAATGATCGACTCTTGGTTTTGGCCATTCTGCCACAACAAAAATAGCTTTGGTCCCGTTTAATGTATGTGCTCGAAACCATTCCGGAAAACGAATATCGTAACAAATCATACCGGCTACTTTCTCACCATTAATGTTAAAGCTGCCTTTTTCTTCTCCGGCAGATAAAAATTTATGTTCATCCATTAATTTAAATAAGTGCATTTTATGATATTCTTGTAGCAATTCACCATTTTTATCAATTGAAATCATCGTATTAAAGTATTCCTCATCACGCTTAGTGGCAACTGATCCGCCTACGATATGGACTTGATATTGTTTCGCTAAGTTTGTTAAGAAGGCAATTGTTTTTTCACCTTTAACATCAGCAGTGGATGACAAATTATCTAGATCATATCCAGTTGTCCACATTTCGGGTAGTACAATAATATCTGGATATGGTTGAACTTCACAAGCTTCCTTTACCTTTATTTCTACATGCTTATAGTTTTCTTCAGGATGGCCAAATTGTATATCCATTTGTATACAGGCAATATGTAATTTCATGGTTAAAACTCCCTTATTTCAATCTTATTTATACTTTAAATATATACGATTTTTAAAAAGTTTACTACTGCTAATGATCTTAAATGTTTTGTCGAAAAGTAATGCAAACTATTCTTGGGAAGTGTCGAATCATGTTGATATAAAAAAAGATTGTCTTATTTTGCGAATCTATTTACTTTTATAAAAATTCTTGTAATAATTTCTCAAGTAGGCAAAAAATAATCGAAAGCAGGACAATTTTAGGAGGAGAAAAGTTGAAGTTAAATCAAAGGGAATTATTGGACAAGATTCAAATGAAAAGAGAAATTATGATGAAATGTGCGTGGAAAGCAGGTATTAATGACAAATTAACTATCCAGCATAGTCAGGAACTAGACATGCTTATATATGAATATCAGAAAGCAAAAATAAACTTCGAGCCCCGTAGGACCCGAGAATTTAAATTAAATATTAAACAATACCATGTAAATATAAAAACCAAAGCTGTATGAAATTAAAAAAGTTCAATTAATAAGATCATGAAAAGTAAACCAATGATAAAAGAATAGGTAGATGTTCTTTCATGACCATCTCCATGGCTCTCTGGGATTAATTCCTTATAAATAATAAATAGCATGGCTCCTGCGGCAAATGAAAGCCCATAAGGGACAAGTGAAGCAACATAAGAGGTTAAATAAAATCCTAATAAGCCTGTGAAAATTTCAATTGTTCCTGTTAACGTGGCAACGATAAATGCTTTGAATCTACTGATTTTTTGGTTGACCAAAAATAAAGCAACTAAGAATCCTTCAGGTGCATTTTGCAAACCAATGGCAAATGCAATTAAATTACCAGTGTCTCCTCCGTTTTCGGACGCATAACTAACACCAACAGAAAGTCCTTCCGGAATGTTATGAAGTGTAATAGCAGCAACAATTAACATCGCTTTTTCATCAAATTCAATCCCTTTTTTGTTATGAGCGATGTCAATATGTGGAATGTTTTTTTCTAGCAATGTTAAAGTTAAAACCCCTAGAAAAATTCCTACGACTAATGGTAAAAACCCTCCTGCATTTAATGCCTCTGGAATAAGACTCATTGTTGAAGCAGCCATCATAATACCTGCAGTAAATGCGAGTAATATATCACGCCATTTATGTGTCATTGATTGGCCAATAAACAAAATAATCAATGCACCAAGTCCTGTAGACATAGCTGAAAGGATTGTTCCATATAGCACTTCTGTCATTTTATAACTCACCTCTTTAGAATCATCCCTGATTTTTATCAATAAGATGCAGATAGTCATTTAGCCTAGTATATGCATAATCAAGGAAAGAGGTCATATAAAAAATGTGACCTCTTCTTTAATGTCAATTATGAATAGTAACATCCATTAATCATTCATTCCATTCAGCAATTTTTTGATCTGATGGTAACAAAAGAGTGAGGAACCCGATTAAAGGAAGTAACCCAGTGAACATCATCGTCTGGTTTATACCAACCCAGTCACTTAAATAACCTAATGCAATCGATCCAATTGCACCCATTCCAAATGCAAATCCAACTGTTAAGCCAGACATCATACCGATTTTACCAGGTACTAATTCTTGTGCATAGACAACTGTTACAGAAAAGCTAAGCATCAGTATAAAACCTGTAAGTGCCAAAAAAACAAACGCAACACTAGCTGGTACAAATGGAATGAGGATGGAAAATGGACAAGAAAGCGCCAATGATAAAAATATAACTGTCTTACGACCAAATTTATCTGCTAAAGGTCCTCCGAAGAAGGTACCAATAGCACCAGCTAATAAAAATACAAATAGCATTGTTTGTGCGCCGCTGATAGAGAAAGCATAATTCTCAATTGCATAAAAGGCATAAAAGTTTGTCATCCCTGAAACATACCAAGATCGGGCAAAAATAAGAATGAGCACAATAGCTAATGCTATTTTTACTGATTTGGTAAGTGGTTTATGTGCAGCTACCTTTTTCTTTGCCTTTTTATTAGCTGCTTGCAATCTTAGATTTTTAGCATACCAAATGGCAATATAGGCGAGAAAACAAACGGCTAAAAAAGCGGCAATAGTAAACCATAAAGCGCCTTTTTGCCCAAAAGGAACGAGTACCATGGCCGTAATTAATGGGGCTAGCGATTGACCGCTATTTCCACCAACTTGATAAATGGATTGAGCTAATCCTCTTCTTGGTCCAGCGGCCATGTATGCAACTCTTGAGCCCTCAGGATGAAAAATAGCAGATCCTAATCCTATAAATATGACGGAAATGATAATCCATTCATACTTAGGCGCAAAAGCCAATCCAATGATACCGAATAAAGTAATGGTTAAACCAATTGGTAAGGCAAAAGGCATTGGTTTTTTGTCTGTCATGTTGCCAATAACAGGTTGAAGAACAGACGAAACAATATTTAATGCAAAAGCAATCATCCCTAACTGGGTGAAACTTAGTCCCATTGATCTTTCTAAAATAGGAAACATTGCGGGGATGATTGCCTGAATGGCGTCATTTAACAAATGACAAAGCCCAATGATAAATAAAATACGATAGCTAGTATTTCCTTGTTTAGGAAGGGCTTTAAGAGAAATAGCTTGGCTCATAGGGAAGGACTCCTTTTATGTAAGAATAATTCAATATACGAAATAATTATTGAAGTTAAATGAACAAAAATCAAGTCTTTCTTTTAAAAAATTGAAATATTCAAAAAGACATCCTTTTCAGTTACCACTTGTTCTTCAATCCTCAAACATTAGTTGTAATTGGATTTCAACGATTCTTCATCCTTTTTTTATTTCTTATTGCTCGAAAGACTATGTATATTAGAACTTAGTCCGATTCTATGCCATTTAGGTAACATATAGAAAAAATAGTAGTAAATGAAAAAAATGAAGGTCGATTCCTTTGTTATTAGCCTTTCCAGCAGAAGGAAACATATCCATCTTATAAGGGAAGCAAATCTTTTATAAGGCTTCCCCTATGATTGATATGTTTAAGCATCAAATGAATGAGAATCTAGCGGTAAAATGATTGTCACAACTGTACCGTTAGAAGCACTACTTTCGATTGTGATTTCTCCCTTATTTGCTTCGACAATCCTTTTGCATACAACAAGTCCAAGGCCTGTACCATAATCTTTAGAAGTATAAAATGGTTCAAAGATTCTGTCCATCTCTTTCTTTGGTATACCTACTCCAGTATCCTTAATGGTGAGATAACAATGATGAGCGCTTGTTGTGAGAAATATTGACAAATATCCATTACTACTCATTGACTCAAGAGCATTTTTAGCGATATTTAAAAACACTTGCTTCATTTGATCTTTGTTGCAATATATTCCTACGGGTTCTTCTGGTAAAGAATCTTCATAGTGAATATTGGCTAAGTTGGCTTCAGATTTAATAAGTGGTTCAAGTTCACGTATAATATCTTGTACATAAATATGTTCTTTCTTTTCAATTGTCGGCTTCCCAAGAATTAGAAACTCACTGACGATTTCATTGATACGACTGATTTCATTATTTATAATAGAGAAATAATACTGATCTTCTTCTTGTTTATGTTTCTCTGATAATAATTGAATCAATCCTTTCACACCAGTAAGTGGATTCCTGATTTCATGGGCTGTACTTGCAGCTAAATTTCCGACTAGCTCTAGTTTCTGTATTTCATTTTCTTTCTCAGCGTTTTTGGCATGTTTTTTTAACATGAAATATTTTATAAAGAAAAAGAAAATATGAAGCAAAATAAAAAGGGGAAAGAAGAAGATTGCAGTACGCTTAAGTAAATTACCGTTAGCGACATCTGAAACACTCACTTCAATATTCCAAGGCAGACGATCAATTGGTAAAGTATAAACTTGATCATTCTTACCTATACCACCATTCATATTCATTATTTGCTTTCCACTAGAGTTCGTAATGGAGATGGAAGCATCAGGAGTAAGCATTTTCATAATATTTTGCATGTAATCTACTCTTAAATGCGCACCTACTATTCTTTCTAGTTGGAAATTAACATCAAGAATAGGGTTTGCAATCCCGATGACTTGTTGTTCAGGTGTTAATGTTTCCACTTCTTCAGATATAATTAAATCATTCGTGCGCATAATTTCTTGAATATATGGATCATTATTAAAGTCATGATCCTTTAATAATTCTGATGTTCCTGTTTCCAAAGTACCTGTTGCGTCCAGTAGAAACATGCTGCCATATCTCATGTCAGTTAATTGTGTGCTTCTTACTACTTCTCGAACAGCTTCCATATCATCTTGAGCGTCAATTGATAATGCTAAAATATCTAATGTGGTAACTGTTTCAGAGATGAATTGATTCCAGTTTTTTTGATGAATGGTTGCAATCCACTTTGCGTCATTTAATCTTTCTGTTTCTTCACGGTCTGTTACATAATGATAAATAGTAAGCATTCCTAAAATAGACGGCATAATAACTATAATTACATATAGGAAATAATTATTCTTTCTTTTCATTTTCTTTTTCTTCTCCATAAAAATCGGATCCATGAGTATTTTTTAGTAAAAATATAGAAATTGACAGTAGGCTGTTCGTTACTTATAATTAGTTTGAATTCAATAATCTCTATTTTAAATTATTTTAGGAGGATTGGAGACATGACAGAATCTAGCCAATCACTCAAACTATATATTGTGCTTTCAAGAGCGAATAGAGCGATTAATGAAATTGTTAATCGTAAAATTCAAACCTATGGATTAAATCCAACTGAATTTGCTGTACTAGAATTACTATATCATAAAGGTAATCAACCTTTACAGCAAATAGGTGGTAAAATTTTGCTTGCTAGTGGAAGTATTACGTATGTAGTTGACAAATTAGAAAGTAAAGGGTATTTGCGAAGAGTTGCATGCCCGAATGATCGAAGAGTGACTTATGCTGAAATATCAGAAGATGGTAAGGCGTTTATTGAAAACGTATTTCCAGGCCATGAAGAGTACATTCATGAATTAATGAGTGAATTAGATGCAGAAGAAAAAGAGACAGCTATAGAATTAATAAAAAAACTCGGGTTATCTATTAGTAATCGATAAAAACGGTTCATACAGAATCGTTTTTTTCTTTTATTGTAGAATGGTGAACTATAGTGAAGTATTTCTATGTTAAAAGTTAATTGAAAACTTCTAATTAAATTTAATCATTATTAGTTCCTACTTAAGTCCTGAGCATTATTTAATGATAAATATGCAGGATTTTATAATCTATTATAGAAAGAGTTAACTTAATTAAATTTTTTTCTTCATGAAATACATACAAATTAGCGATTATTACTTGGAGGTGTAGGGGGATGAAATTTCCTGATTATGAATACAAAAGGCCACAAATGGACAAAGCAAAAGTTCAGTTTGATGCTGCACTACTGGCATTTAAACAAGCAAAAACAGCCGAGGAACAAATAGAAGCGATGAAGAAGATTAATCGTATACGAAATAAATTGTATACGATGTTAAATTTAGTTATGATTAGGCACTCGATTGATACGAATGATGAATTTTATCAACAAGAACAAGATTATACAGATGAAATAGGCCCAGAGATTGAAGGACTTAGTACACAATTTTATGAAGCACTAGTGCAATCTAAGTTTCGCGAAGAGCTCGAAAACAAATGGGGCAAACAGCTATTTGCTTTAGCAGATAGTGAATTGAAAACTTTCAAGCCGGTAATTGTACCATTATTGCAAAAGGAAAATAAACTGACAAGTGATTATAATAAGTTAATCGCTTCCGCAAAAATAAATTTTGATGGCAAAGAATTAACATTAGCACAGCTAGATCCATACATAGAATCGAAAGACCGCCAACTAAGAAAAGAAGCGAGTGCGGCTAAATTCCGATTTTTGGAAGATAACGAACATAAACTAGACCAGATCTATGATGACTTAGTTAAAATAAGAACTGAGATTGCACATCAATTAGGGTATGAAAACTTTGTTGAACTAGGGTATTATCGAATGCTTAGAATTGGATATGATGCCAAGATGGTTGCAAAGTTTAGAAAACAAGTGGAAGAGTTTATTGTCCCGATGGTCGCTAAATTAAAAGAAAGACAGCGCCTAAGAATCGACGTGGATTCCTTAAAGTACTATGATGAACCGTTTAATTTTCTTTCTGGAAATGCAATCCCTAAAGGCTCCCCCGATTGGATTATTAATAAAGGACAAACGATGTATCAAGAACTTTCA
The DNA here is from genome assembly GCF_020171845.1 of Cytobacillus kochii. Classification (GTDB taxonomy): domain Bacteria; phylum Bacillota; class Bacilli; order Bacillales; family Cytobacillaceae; genus Cytobacillus; species Cytobacillus kochii. Next base: position 224,275 of record NZ_JAIVAM010000009.1, read on the forward strand.
CCAGAAACAGGCGAATTTTTTGATTTCATGATTGATAATGAATTAATGGACTTACTCGCGAAGAAGGGGAAAGAAAGTGGAGGCTATTGTACGTTTATTGAGGATTATCAAGCACCATTTATCTTTTCTAATTTTAATGGGACATCAGGGGATATTGATGTTTTAACACATGAAGCAGGTCACGCTTTTCAAGTTTACGCAAGCAAAGGTTTTGAGATTCCTGAATATATATGGCCAACACATGAAGCGGCAGAGATACATTCAATGAGTATGGAGTTTTTCACTTGGCCATGGATGGATACGTTTTTTAAAGAAGATGGAGACAAATATCGCTTTGCCCATTTAAGCAGTGCCCTAATTTTCTTGCCTTATGGCGTAGCTGTTGATGAATTTCAGCATTGGGTTTATGAAAACTATCAAGCTACTCCAGCGGAAAGAAAAGCAGCATGGAGAAAGATTGAGAAAAAGTATATGCCTTATAAAGATTATGAAGACAACGACTATCTAGAAAGAGGCGGTTATTGGCAAAGACAGGGCCATATTTATAGCTCGCCATTTTATTATATAGATTACACGTTAGCGCAAATTTGTGCCTTTCAATTTTGGCAAAAATCACAAGAGAATCATGAAGAAGCTTGGAATGATTATCTTCATTTATGTAAACTTGGCGGTAGCCAATCATTTACAGGATTAGTATCTGAAGCAAATCTGATTTCTCCTTTTGAAGATGGTTGTGTAGAATCCGTTGTTGGATCAATTGAGAAGTGGCTAAATCAAGTCGATGATAAAAAACTTTAAAGAATGAGTGGAAAAAGGAGAGGCAAAACCTCTCCTTTTTTGATGAAATTATCTTCTTTTTTATCGAATGACAATATTATCTTCTACTAAAACTGCGGTTAATTCGCTTTGTTCTTCCTCATCAATAATTTTGTCTGCAATCTTATCTTCTAATTGTTCCTGAATGACCCTTCTGAGAGGGCGGGCACCGAATGCAGGGTGATAACCTAATTGTGCCAATTTTGCTTTTACCTCATCTGTCACACTTAGGTGTATATTAGATTGTGCTAAGATTAAATTCAATTCTTCTAATAGTAAATCAGTGATAATAAGAAGATGCTCTTTGGTTAATGATTTAAATTCAACAATATTGTCAACCCTGTTTAGAAATTCAGGTTTAAAGAATTGTCCTAATGAGTCGAGTATACTTGCTTCATTCCAAGCGTTATTATCCGTTGCAAAGCCGACTTGGACTTCTTTTGTTTGAACACCGGCGTTACTTGTCATAATAATAACGGTTTCGTTAAAGTATACAGTCCTACCTTGACTATCTGTTAAGCGACCATCTTCAAGTATTTGTAGAAAAAGGTGCTGCACATCGGGATGTGCTTTCTCAATCTCATCTAATAGGATAATGCTATACGGATTTCTACGTACTTTCTCTGTTAATTGTCCTGCTTCTTCATGGCCAACATAACCTGGAGGAGAACCAATAATTTTCGCTACACTATGTTTTTCCATATATTCACTCATATCAAGTCTTATCATAGATTCTTTTGTACCGAATAATTCTTCAGATAATGTTTTCGTTAATTCTGTTTTACCAACACCTGTTGGTCCAACAAATAAAAACGATCCGATAGGTCGATGTTTAGATTTAAGACCTGCACGACTTCTTCTAATAGCTTTTGCTACTTTTTCGACTGCTACTTCTTGGCCAATAACTTTATGGTTTAGATTTTCTTGTAAATGTTTCATCTTAGATTGTTCATCTGTCATTAATTTTCCGATTGGTATACCGGTTTTATCTTCAATGATTTTTTGGATATGTTCGACTTCTACTTTCGCTCTTTCTCTTTTGTTTGAACCAAGAGCCTTCTCCAATTCTGTTTCTTTATCTCTTAATTGAGCTGCTTCTTCATACCTTTCTTCTTTAAGCAACTGTTCTTTTTGCTTTGCTATTTCTTTTAAACGCAATTCAATATCCTCATCAGAAGAAACACCTAATGTTAGGTTTAATTTTGAGCCAGCTTCATCCATAAGGTCAATTGCTTTATCGGGTAAGAAGCGGTCTTGAATATATCTTGACGATAGTTCTACGCAAGCTGTGATGGCTTCGTCTGTATAAATAACATCATGGAAGGTTTCATAACTGTCTTTTAATCCTTCGAGGATATGTCTAGCTTCCTCTAAACTTGGTTCTTTGACGTGAACTGGTTGGAATCGTCTTTCTAATGCTGCATCTTTTTCTATTTTTCTATATTCAGAAAGAGTAGTTGCCCCAATTAATTGCATCTCACCGCGTGCTAGTGCAGGTTTTAAAATATTGCTAGCATCCATCGATCCTTCAGCTGAACCCGCACCAACTAATAAATGGATTTCATCAATAAAAAGGATTATGTTTTTTCGTGTTTGTACTTCATTTATTAGTTGTTTCATTCTTTCTTCAAATTGACCTCTAATACCTGTATTCGAAACAAGAGAGGCCACATCTAACAAATAAACTTCTTTATTGAGTAATTTCTTTGGTACATCACTATTAGCTATTTTTAGTGCAAATCCCTCAGCGATAGCTGTTTTTCCAACACCGGGTTCACCGATTAATACCGGATTGTTTTTACTTCGTCTATTTAGTATTTCAATTACCCGTGCTATTTCTTTATCTCGACCAATCACGGGATCAATGAGCCCCGCTCTAGCCATTTGCGTTAAGTTTTTAGCGAATTGATCAATGAATCCACCACTACCATTTTGTTTTCTTTGAGATGGTTCATTCGGTTGTTGTTGACTTTGATGATGAGCATCTTGCCCATTTGTCAATTGTTTAAAAAGATCATCGAATGGTATAAAACCTGAGAAACCATTCATCGTTGGACCAAAGGCAGGAAGAGATTGTTTTTCTTTCTCGTAACAGCTTTGACAAAGACGAATGGTTGTCTCCTTACCGTTAATCGCATATCTCATATTGACATTCGCTTCATTTTGTTTGCATGCTTGACATTTCATTAAAGTTTCCTCCTTTTGACTTTGACTAACTTTGACCTTATGGATACAGTATACTTTGACCTTATTTGACTTTCAAGTATTTTGATTAAGTTTTTTATTTAAATTAGAAAAAAGGTATTCAGTAAGAAAAAGCTCGTCTTTGTTTGTCCTTCTTTACATATATTGTGGAGAAGGAGGAGATCGACTTGACGAAAATTAATTGGGGAGCTTCCTTTCAAATCGCAGCAGTCTATGTAGGGACTGTTGTTGGCGCAGGGTTTGCAACTGGCAGGGAAATCGTCGAATTCTTTTCGAGATTTGGTTTTATTGGTTTAATTGGGATTTTAATGAGTGGATATATATTTGTGTTTTTAGGATCAAAACTAATGATCATTGCTGCAAAAATAAATGCAAAATCTTTTCAAGAGTTAAATACACATTTGTTTGGAAAGCATTTTGGTTTAATTATCAATGGATTAATGCTCATCATGTTATTAGGTGTCTGTGCTGTTATGCTTTCAGGTGCAGGTGCTGTGTTTGAAGAACAACTAGGATTATCTAAATCAATTGGTGTGGTATTTACAATTGCTTTATCAATTATAACAATGCTTGTAGGTATAAAAGGATTATTTGCTGTAAACGTGGTTGTCGTTCCTATGATGATCAGTTTTAGTTTTATCTTATTGTTTTTCTCTATTCAACAGCCGTTCTTTTTAGAAAATATCTTATATATTCCTTTTGCTGAGGATGGTTGGAAATCAGTTGTATCTCCATTTACGTATGCCGCATTCAATTTAATGTTAGCGCAAGCTGTGTTAGTTCCAGTTGCTTCGGATATTAAAGATATACATACGATTAAATGGGGAGGATATTTTGGTGGGATTGCACTGACAATGATTTTAGTTTCTAGTCATTTGTCATTGGTGAATATTCCTAATTTAGAAAGTTATGAAATTCCTATGGCTGCTATTATGAAGTCACTTGCGTCCTCAATATATTGGATATTCGTATTTGTTATTTATGGTGAAATCTTTACTTCAGTGATTGGAAACGTTTTTGGAGTGGAAAGGCAAATTCGGCAATATTTTAATATTCCTACGGTTGTAACAGTGATTGGGATTTTTACCGTCTGCTATTTCGGTTCATTCATTGAGTATGGAGAACTGCTTTCCTATTTATATCCTTTATTTGGTTATATTAGTTTAACATTTATTATCTTATTATGGATGAAAAAAGAGACTGACAGCTAGGACTAACGGGTTCGGTTATTGGGGAGAAAACAATAAATAACTGCCTAATTGGGGACACAATTCACATATGAATGGGTGTCTCCATTTTTGTTGTTATATCAATATTTTGATGGTTCTAACATACTAAATAGCAGATTAATTCACATATAAATTGGAAACACCACATAAATTTATGCGGTGTTGCTAAATGCTGTGCTAAAACTGTTGCGAATTGGATATAAGGAACATCCAATCACAAATCAATAAAACGCAATCCAGACCCAACAAGTGTAACAGGTGATGCAGTATTGGGCTGTTACACTTCTACTCTTTCCAATTGGTCTATTGCACAAGAATTACAACGATTGGTCCGCATCAACTCTGTTCTAGATAAAGAAGAGGAATATGAATTTCATAAAGAGGGCTGCATCGCAGAAGAGATAACACCGTTCAATGAACCAAATGGATTTTATAAACAAGGAAAAAGCAGACTAGGTACTCAAAGGTTTCAGTGCAAAATTTGTAAAAAGAAAACATCTCTCACTCCTAAAAGGGACAACTCAATCACTTACAATCAAAAACGAAGTGATGTCCACCACCTTTTTGCTAAGTTGCTATTAAGTCGTACACCTGTGACAAGGACCTGTGAGATTTTAGAGATAGGCAGAGGAACTTATTATGATAAATTAGAGTTGCTTTATCGAAGGTGTTTAGAATTCCTAAAACGACACGAAGTTAAACCTCTTCAAAGATTAGAGTTTAAAGAAATGTGGCTGAACACCGATAAGATGACCTATTATTTAAATAATGTTCGTGAGAAAGGGATGGGTGGTAGCCGATACGATGATGTTGAAGAAAATCAATTCCCTACTCACGTTTTGGTATCGGCTGATGTATTATCTAGGTATGTATTTCGAAGTGATGTGGCATATGATTGGGAAATTACACTGGGGGATATTGCCCTAGATACCGTTCTATTGAAAGAGGACCATTTGAATGAATTTGCTAAAAAGTATGTTCAGTATCCTAAATATTCACATTATCCGCAACCTTCTTCTGCTAATGATACACAATCTAAAAGTGAATATTATAAAGAGTTGGTATTAGTAGAACGTAGAATGAAATATATAGATGGATTAAACGTCAGTTCGACTTATACCACAGTTGCACATCTTTGGTTAATCAAACAGATTGTAAAAGCTCCTGAATGGCGTTTTGTGACAGACGAGGACAATTCCCTTATGACTTCTATAAATCGTGTCTTCTCGAAGGAAATCAGGCTTTCTGATGCACATCATTTTCTTTGCCAAACAGATAAGACTAAAACGAGAAAACAGGCTCGTGAGGAGTTTGTTCAAGCGAGAGTAGATTTAATTGATTGGGGAACAATGCGTGGTTATGGAACAAGGTCATTGAGAAAATTAGCGTACTTGCAGATGGCAGAATTGTTTGAACACCACGAGTTTCATAAAGAGATCGTAACCGCCGTTGGAACGCATCTAGAATATGCCGATAATCCAATTTTGCATCCACTTGCCACGATTGATAGAGGACTTCGTTCGGTAGATTGTACAACAAATCTCTTTTCTCTCGTACCAAAAGAAATTGCTGCTTTTATACTAAATGTGAATGACAATGCAACAAATACTTTTATCCAACACATTCGGAGAAGGTTGTCTATCTTAGAAAGACCTTTAACGACTGCTCGTGGGGATGGCAAAAGTTATATTTATTTCCAATTTCAATCCAAAGTATGCTCAAATGGTTCTTACAATTCTTCGCACTTATTACAACTTCTGTCTAGCTTATAAAACAAAAGATGAAACAGCGGCACCTGCACAAAGATTGGGATTACAGATAAGCAGTTTTCATTAAAAGATATAATTTATTTGAGATAACACCGCCAGTTTTGGTGGTGTTTTTATTGCAGGAAAATATGAATTTTTAGAAAATTATACCAATATTACATTTTTTATATTATAATTCTATAAATAATTAAAAAGGAGAGAATTCCTGTGAAAGACTGTTTTATTTGCAATAAACACGCTGGAAATATTGAAACATCTGGAGTTATGATTTATGAGGACGAGTATGTTTATGTTGGTCATATTGATAGAGATGGAAATCCAAACTATTTAGGTCATATTATGATTGATTTAAAAAGACACGCTCCGACACTTGGAGATATGAATATGGAAGAAGCAAAAGCATTTGGTATGATCATCGCTAGAGTAAGCAAAGCATTGTTGAAAAGTGAAAATGCTGAACATATCTATTCATACGTTATGGGTGATGCGGTTCCTCATCTTCATATGCACTTAGTAGCTCGTTATCCAAATACACCTAAAGAATATTGGGGACCAAATGCTGTATATGATTGGGAAGATGCTCCTATGGGCAACAATAACGATGTTATTGAACTTTGCAGTCGTATAAAAACATATCTAGAGAAAAATGAAAATGAGTAACCATATCGTAGATTTTAACTGGATAGGGAACCAAGAAAATTTCGTAGATAAACCAGATATTCTTCAACTCAATCATATTTTGGTGGGGCGTTACGGTGGTAATTCGAACGCAGGACAATATAAGAATGAAGATGGATGTTTGGTATGGTTGAATGAAAAGGAAAATTGGGAATTCATCATTCTTCTAGACGCACATAATACATCAGAGAGTGCAGAAGTAATAGTAGAACAATTCGTTAATGATAGTTCTCAAATAAAAGATTTATTGTCTTTACCGACAACTCATCAAACATTTAAAAGGTTTGAAAATAAAATATTAAATATGTTTCAATCTCAAGAATTTCTATCTGCTTGCCGAAATGTCAAAGGAGAAACTGCTTGTTTAATTGTGGTAAGAAAAGATAAATATGTGTGGTGGTTTTCAGTTGGGGATTGTATTCTATATTTATTTCATCCAGACCTATTTGCTCTAGGTCAATACCAGTTAAATCAAAGACAATTCTATGAATGGATAGGACAAGTAAATACTTTTGAAGAGGAAGTACCTTGTTACAGTGTGGGGATAAAAGAATTAAGACAAGGAGAAAATCACTTTTTTCTAACCACAGATGGTCTAATTGAATGCCCTAATGAACCATATTCAAATCCGTCAAACATTTACAATTCTTTCTTTAACTCTCAAGATGGTGAAAGCATTCAGTCAATGTTGAAGAATATCCAAGATAATAATGTCAGAGATAGCACTACCATAGTTTCCTGGAAAGTAAATATTTCGAAGGAAGCTACTAGAGCCAGCAATCAATAGGCGAATATTTGCTGATTGTTATGCTAAATTTGAAGTTAAATGCTATAAAAAAAGAGGTGCGAATCGCACCTCTTTTTTTATTGTTAATTTAGGTTTTCTCCCCGTGAACCGAACCCGTTAAGCTAGGACAGTCTCTTTTTTTATTATTTTGTTTGAATGGTTTTTGCCATTTCAATAAAAGCATCTTTATAGTTGGTATCTTCATTCTTATTAAATAAAGTAAGCTTTACTTGGGCTGAATCATTGTGGACAATAAATGCCGTTACTGTATCGGTTTCAGATGAAGCTTCCATCATAACAGCATCTTTGAAAAAGTCATCTTGAGGGAGAGAAGGATGCTCTACTTCTTCGTTAACAGATTGAAGTTGGATCATTGTATTCTCTTCAAGTTGTTTCATGTCTACTTCTTCAGGAAGTACCTCAATTCGCATAAACACCTCAGATTGATCATTTAAATGGAGGATATCTTTATTTGGTTCCTCTGCAGTTAAGGTGAAATCAGGTAAAACATGTAAAGAAAACGCTTGATTGTCACTTTCTTTAAGAAAAGCAGTTTCTTCTTTTGTTTCACCGTCTATTTCATATGATAAATTTTCCTCCATCACGCGAATTTCATTTTCTTTTTTTTGGCTATCGTCTTTGTTTTCGTTTTGATTTTCATCTTCATCTTCATCTACTTCTTCATTTGGTGGATTACTATTATTATTTTCACCATTGCCATTGTCTGTTTCTGACGTTCCGCATGCTGCTAATAGAAAGATAGCTAAGGGAACAGTTAACCATTTTAAAAAGTTCTTCAAAACAAATTTCCTCCCTAAGTTACGTAATCAAAGCATTAGACGAGAAATGCTGTGTACTTGTTACAAATTTCCTCTAATAATTTTGGATAAAGCTAACTGCTATATGCTTACGACCATTTTACAAAATCTATCTGGTTATACTAGAGGAAAGAATACAAAAAGGAGCAAGGAAAATATAATATGTGAAGTGATAAGTAAAACAATGCTTCTTTTCCAAAGGTAAATGGTTCCCCAATATAATCCTGCTATTAATGCTGCCAGTACCAGAGCCCATGAGCCTGAATAAAACTGTACAGAAGCAAAAAGAATAGAGGAGATGCCAACAGCAAGAAAACCATTGGTATAGTTCATTACCCTCTTTTGTACAAATCCACGCCAGAAAATTTCTTCACCTGGAGCGAAAAGGAATATTAATAACAGATACTGCCATATATTCTTTGCGCCATAATAACTATAGAGCCTTTCAACAGGTTCTGTAATCGAGAGGCCGATAAAACTTAATACTGTATAACCTAACCAAAAAATGCCATATAGAAAAACCCCTGATAAAGTACCCCATAATAAGTTTTGGGTAAAGGTTTCTTGATGATCTAGTTCTATACTTATAATGGCAAAACTAATAAGAAATAACATGGTGGCACTAAAGATATACCAGAAGATTGATTTGTCCTCAAATGTGAAATACATTAGTACATGTGCAAGGACGATCCCGACAATTAAGCGAATGTCAGGTGAATTCTTACGCATTTCATATAACCCCTTTCATGCAAGACAATCATTATTCTATCAAAAAAGCAGTAAAAAAAATATGATTATCTTATTTGAGGATTATATTTATGACGAATATATGTCAAAGAAAAAGAAAAGGGTGAGTATATAGGTAGAACTATAGTAGAAAGATAGTATGAGGGATAACTATATATTCTGTCTGAAGGTACTAGATGTTATTATCGCTATTCTCATTGAAGCAGGAGTAGCAGAAATAAAAAAATCCAAACAAATCTGAATTCTTATGAAGGAATTCACTTTGTTCGGACTTTTTTTAATGAAGTGTCGATTAATTTATAGTTATTTTTTATGTTTAGAAAATAAAATGGGTATTTTGGATTTATATTAATTTTCTTGGACAATTTTATAGTTTTTATGATTTACAACTGTCCTGTGTTCTAATTCTAAATCTCTGTAGTTTTCCATATAGCTCAAGTCAACGATGACGGAGTTCTCATTTACTTTTTCGACAATGCCCCTTAAGCCATCTCTAAATTCAATAATATTTCCAACTTCAGCTTTTTTCACATAAATTGCCCCTTTTCTTTCCAAATTTTTTGTTAATAACCATTTTGCACTAAAACTGTTTATTCGTAAAGGAATTTACACTAATAATACGAAAAATATAAACCCTTTTGAGTGACTTGTCTACATTTTCCTCCTTTGCTGTAAACCATAGTTCTTACGTTGTTTTATGGATATAACCTAAATCTAATTGATTCTCTTTAAAAGAGCGCAGTTTTTTTATAAAATAGAAGGAAGCAGAGGTGAATAATATGGATGCATCATCAATAGAAGAAATCATAAACAAATTAAAGAACAAAGAGATTGAAGAGTACTATGTGAAAAAAGAAGATTTTTTAACGTTTCGCTCAGTCATTGTAAAAAGGGAAGATTTTAAATACATTAGAGGAATTGCACAAAGAGGTGGGGATGTTATTTATCAATATTTAACTGAACCTAGAAGTTAAAAAAGGTTTGTTTTTTATACATGTGATATAGTAAAAGAATCCTAAAAAATGTGTTATTCTAATGGATATCTATATTACATATAAGAGTGATGAAAAAGGAGATCGATGAAAATGATAGAGAAAAAATTTATTGTAACTTCACCAACAGGGATTCATGCTAGACCAGCCACACAATTGGTGCAAACAGCGAGCAGATTTACTTCAGATATTCAATTAGAGTATAAAGAGAGAAAAGTAAATCTAAAATCGATTATGGGTGTAATGGCATTAGCAGCTGGCAAAGGTGCGGAAATTACTATTATCGTTGATGGTAACGATGAAGAGGCGGCTATTGAACAACTTGCTACAATGCTTAAAGAAGAAGGTCTTGCGGAATAATGGCTTTCTTACAAGGGATACCTGCATCAGAAGGAATCGCTATTGCAAAAGCTTTTCGCTTTGAGCCAATTGATGTGAAAATCGAGTGCAAAAAGGTTGAAAACAGTACGAAAGAAGTTAACCTTTTTTATGAAGCACTCGAAAAAACCGTTGATGAATTAAAGCAAATTAAAGAGCATGCGAGTACCGAGGCAGGAATTGAAAATGCTACAATTTTTGATGCACATCTTCTTGTTTTGAGGGATCCGGAATTAATTGAACCAGTGATAGATCGGATAATGAAGAAACAGTACAATGCAGAATTTGCTGTGAAAGAAATAACCGATCACTATATTCATTTATTATTACAAACTGAGAACGAGTATTTAAAAGAAAGAGCAGCAGACATTAAAGATGTTGCCAATCGATTGCAGGCACATCTTTTAGGGATACCTGTTTTTGACCCAGCCATGGTGACGGAAAATGTAATTATTGTATCCGAAGATTTAACTCCATCAGACGCAGCGCTATTGAATCCTAGCAAAGTGAAAGGGGCAGTGACAAATGTGGGAGGTAAAACCTCTCACGCTGCGTTCATTGCCCAATCACTTAATATTCCCTCTGTTGTGGGTACAAAAACGGCCTTAGGTGATATCGAGAATGGTGATGTACTGGTAGTTGATGGGTATTCGGGTATCGTTCATATTAACCCGACGCCTGAATTGATTGAAGAATATGAAAAGAAACAGGAACAGACTTTAAGAGATTTGTCCGAACTATCTTGGTTAGCAAAAGAAAAAACAATTTCACTCGATGAGCAATATTTCTCTATTGTTGGAAACATCGGTAGCATGGAGGAAGCAAAAGGGGTTATCGAGCATGGGGGAGAAGGAATCGGCTTATTTAGAACCGAGTTTCTTTTTATGGAAAAAAAGCAATTACCGACTGAGGAAGAACAATTTCACGTTTATAAATCGGTTCTAGAATCGATGAATGGCAAACCGGTAGTTGTTCGAACTATTGATATCGGTGGCGATAAAGAGCTGCCATATCTAAAATTATCAAAAGAAATGAACCCTTTTTTAGGCCTACGGGGAATACGCTTCTGTTTAGGTGAACAATCAATTTTACGGACACAGTTACGCGCATTAATAAGGGCAAGTGCGTTTGGAACATTAAAGATTATGTTTCCTATGGTTGCTGTAATTGAAGAGTTTAGACAAGGGAAGCTTATGTTCAGAGAAGAATGTGAGAAACTGATAGAAGAAGGGGTAGAGATAGGTCATATAGAACTTGGTATGATGGTCGAAATTCCAGCTACGGCACTGATGATTGAGGCATTTGCAAAAGAAGTAGACTTTATCAGTATTGGTACAAATGATCTCATTCAGTATACATTGGCTGCCGATCGATCTAATGAGCAGGTGTCGTATTTATATCAACCTTACCACCCTGCTATTTTACGACTCATCAAAAATGTCATTGATGCTGCCCATAAAGAAGGGAAATCCGTCAGTATATGCGGTGATATGGCGGGCAATGAGGTCGCAATACCATTATTAGTGGGAATGGGCTTAGATGAGTTCTCTGTTCACTCAGCAGCCATAATTAAGACCAGAGCGCATATACGTAAGTTAAATAAGTCAGAAATTGAGAAAAAAATAGATATTCTCCTTAATTTGCCGAATGCTGTTGAAATTGAATCGGCACTAGAAAATTTTTTCTATAAAAAGTTATAAAAAATGGTTTATGTTCTGACTGATGCGGGTAATTCTTAAATATGCACTTAAGAAAACCTTAAGTCAGCTAAATCATTCTCATTTTCCCCTTATTAGCTAGCCGATTGGCTAGCTTTTCTTTTTGTTCTAAACTTAGATTTAGGAGGAACTATCGGCTTATTTATGGTGTATTAGGGTATTTACGTGAGGGCAATTTTTTATTTCGTTCAATAAGCGTATATCGTAGATAAAAAAACCGAACAAAGGTATTGTTCGGTTTCAAGAATTTTGCTAAAAACTTATTAGTTACAACGATTTTATTAATTTATTTCTTTTGAATTGTAATTGTCCAAGCGGCATCTCCAAGTTGTTCATAGTTGGTTACTTGGTGACCAGCTTCTGCAGCCCAGCGTGGAAGACTTTCAGTTGCTTGTGTACAATCAAATTGAATAATTAGTTCATCTCCTGATTGGATCGATTCAATTGCAGATTTTGCTTCCACTAATGGAAATGGACAAACTTGACCCATTACTTCTAATGTTTTTTGCATGTTTGTTTCCCCCTATACAGCTTGTTGTGATGTCGTACTTTGAGAAGCACGTCTTTTCTGTGGTCTAACATAGACAAAGTAGGCAGCGGTCCAAGTACCTAAAATAATAAATAAGAGACCGATCCATCCTTGCCATGTCATCATTGAAGTCATTACTAGTCCATTGCCTATTGAACAGCCACCCGCAAGGCTAGCTCCAAACCCCATCAATAATCCACCAATAAAACTATTTATACCTGTTTTTTTATCAGGCATTCTAAAACGAAATTCCTTGCTGCCTTTGGCTGCGATAAATGATCCAATGAAGATTCCTAATACAAGAAACACTCCCCAGTTAATAAATGCAGCATCACCAATCACTAAATATTGTAGAATGTTTGCAGATGGTGTTGTAATGCCTAAACCAAACATTCTACCTGTAGCAGCGCTTAGTGGCCATGCAAGGAGAGCGATTAGCCCTACAAGAATTGCAGTGACAAATGGATGCCATCTTTTTTCAAACAATAAATGGCTAAGTCCAGTCCGTTTAGGTTTTAAAGATGGTATCGCGATTTTTGGCTTTCTAAGCTCTCGATAAACAAGACCGCCAGTTATAAGTAATAAAGCGATAATGAAAATCCAGTTGCTTATACCAAATGTAGCAGCAATTGAGTTTTCCGGTAAAGTAATTGAACTTATTTCTGTATTTAAAGGTGCGAGTACGCCTGTTTTCATAACCGCAGCCATTACCATATAAGCGAACAGAGCAATCCAGCTACCTAGTAAACCTTCTCCCGCTCGATACCAAGTACCAGTCGCACAACCACCGGCTAATACGATGCCGATACCAAATACAAAAGAACCAAAGATAACTCCTAACCAAGCGAAATTACCAGCCGTGAAATCGATGATTCCTAATTGAATAAGAGTAAACACGCCAATACTTTGCACACAAATAGCAATGAGTAAGGCATAAAACATCCGATTATCTTTTGCGATGAACATATCACGGAAGCCCCCTGTTAAACAGAAGCGCCCACGTTGCATAACAAAGCCTAACAACGCACCGCAAATTAATCCAGTTATTAACATTTGTATCATATTTATCCCCTCTAATTCCGAGTAAACTTATAAGCCTTTACGATTTATGATGATAAAGGATAGACAGAAATATTGTCAAGGGTTTTTTAAGTAAATGAAAATAGAAGGATGAATAATTGTTGTTAAGTTTGACAATAACTGGATTAATCGTATCTGAAAGGGGAGTAGAAAATGTTGAGTCGTCGAATATTTATCGTATGCCTTCTCTTTTTTCTTAGTGGATGTACGAGTAATGATCAGCAATCAATTATTAATCATCATGCAGATGCTTTATTAACGAGAACAAATGAATTACAATTTAGATTTCAGTTAAATGATAAAGTTTTATTAGAAGAAGAAGCTTATGTCATTAAAGTCAATATCCATAATAAAGAACTAGCCTTAGCTTTAGGGGCGGATGAAATCTTTTATGGTAATGAAAACGGGCAGGCGGTAGAAGTGATTGAACCTGAAGGGAAGAAAGATTTCTTCATCTATATGGAACCCATTCCACTACAAAAAGATTTACATGTTTTTGACATTGAAAATATGATTGAGAATCAAGCAGTTTCTATCGAAATAATCAATAATGAGCATAGTGTGGCGAAGGGGTATTTAACTCATTTTTCTTCACAACTTTGATAAACCGTTATCTTTCAAATAGTAAATATAAATGATAGAATAATCAATATATTTATTTTGAAGGAGAGAGAGAATGAATAAAGAAGAGACGAAGATTGGTTTTATTGGTACAGGAGTGATGGGGAAGAGTATGGCTCTCCATTTGATTAAAGCAGGCTATACAGTCCTGGTCTATTCACGTACAAAAGAAAAAGCAGCTCAATTAATATCTCAAGGGGCTAGTTGGATTCATTCTCCTAAAGAATTAGCCAAGCAAGCAAACATTGTTATTACTATGGTTGGCTATCCTGATGATGTGAAATCAATCTATCTAGGTGAAGAAGGATTAATTGAAAATGCAAATCCACATACTTATTTAATCGATATGACAACGTCAACGCCTACTCTTGCGAAAGAAATTGCTGAAAGGGCAAAACAAAAAGAGATTTATGCAATTGATGCGCCTGTTTCAGGTGGAGATATAGGTGCTAAAAGTGGAAAATTGTCTATTATGGTGGGTGGTGAAGATACTGCCTATCAGGCAATTTTACCAATTCTACAATATATGGGCGAAAACATTGTCTATCAAGGAGTTGCTGGAGCTGGACAACATACAAAAATGGCCAATCAAATAGCAATAGCCTCGAATATGATCGGTGTTTGTGAGGCGATTATTTATGCAGAAAAAGCAGGATTAAATAGTGAGAACGTATTAAAAAGTATCACTAGTGGGGCAGCTGGGAGCTGGTCACTTTCAAATCTTGTCCCACGAATGATTTCTGGTGATTTCTCTCCAGGTTTTTATATAAAACACTTTATTAAAGATATGACAATTGCCTTAGATGAAGCGGAAAAAATGGGAATGGAAACACCTGGCCTAAGGTTAGCGCGAGAAATGTATGAAAAATTAGCTGCTGAAGGAGAAGGGGAAAGTGGAACACAGGCATTATATAAATATTGGGAAAGATAGTTTTTTATAAAAAGATAAGCTTTGTCGGCAGGAAGTGGGCCGACAAAGCTTTTTTATTGTATTTCAAGAAAAGAAGCTAATCGATTTAAACCCTCTTCCAATGTAGTCATTGAATAGGCAAAAGATAATCTAAAATAACCTTCCCCGTAAGAGGAGAAAGCACTGCCAGGCACGACAGCGGCACCTGATTGCTTCACTAATTGTAAACAAAAATCGAATGAGGATATTTGTTTCGATGGAATTTTTACAAAAAAGTAAAACGCTCCGTTCGGTTTAACCACCTCAAGATTCATCGCTTTTAGGCGCTGAAAAACATAATCCCGTCTTTTCTTATATTCTTCCTTCATGGGGAGAGCATCATCTATCCCTTTTGTTAATGCTTGTAGCGCAGCCATTTGCGAGATAGATGAGGCGCAAGTCACATTATATTGATGAACTTTTAAGATATGCTTAGCTATTTTCTCTGGAGCAAATAATAACCCGATTCGCCATCCAGTCATGGCATGTGATTTTGATAAGCCGTTAATGACAATGGTTTGCTCTTTTAATATTGAGCCAATGGAGAAATGTTGCGAATCAAAGCTTAACTCACTATAAATTTCATCTGCAACAATAAAAATATCTTTTCCTCTTATTAGATCCGCAATCTCTTCGATTTCACCTTTAGATAAACTGACACCAGTTGGATTTGATGGGTAAGGTAAAATAATTGCTCTTGTGTTTTCATTGATAAGAGGAAGTATGACGCTTGCTGTCATTTTGAATTGATTTTTTGTTATATCTGCATAGACGGGTGTTGCCCCACAGAGGCGAATAATCGGCTCATAGCCGGGATAAACCGGGCCAGGAAGAATAACCTCGCAATTTTCATCTAATATCGTTCTTAATGTAATATCTATTGCTTCACTAGCTCCTGAAGTAACAATCACTTCAGTTGATTCATCATAATCTAACTGATATTTTTCTTTAACAAAATCAGTTGCTGCTGCTCTTAATTTCAAATCGCCCGCATTATGTGTATACGATGTATAATCTTCATCAATCGCTAATTTAGCTGCTTCTTTTACATGTGTGGGTGTGGAAAAATCAGGTTGTCCGATAGTCAAAGAAATCATATCTTTTGTATCTGAGACCATATTAAAGAATTTTCTAATACCCGAAATTTCAATGGATTTAACTTTTGGATTAACTAAATGTTCCAATGGATTCACCTCAAATTAAAAATAATGAGAACGGTTCAAACATATTTATATGTAGTGTAGTTATACAAACCATTTGCGAAAAAAGATATTCATTGATTTTGTTGTCTTTCTACATTGATTCTTTTCCGAGTACATGGTTTTATCTCTTTATTGTACAAAAGTTTTCCTATAGGATAAACCTTTTTATTATGTAGCTTTTTTTACAATTTCTTAACTGCTAATAAATAAGGTTTTAGAAAAAAAGAGATAAAATAAATTCTAAAAAATGGTATGATGAAAGAAAAAATTACCTAATTTCAATTTGCAAATGTAGAGGGGAGAATGAGAGTGGAAATAGAAAGAGGATTAAAAAAGAAAAAAGGAAATCAATCGTGGAAGGCATATTTAACCTTACCCATCATTTCATGGGCATTATATGATTTTGCCAATACGATTTTTTCCTCCAATATTAATACCATTTTTTGGCCATTTTATATGCAGGAAATTATCGGGAATAATGAAGTACAAGAACAATTAGCGAATACTTTTATTGCTTACGCGAATTCAATAGCCAGTTTTTTATTGGTGATTTTTAGCCCATTGTTTGGTGTCCTCATTGACCGAACAGGGAGGAAGAAAAAATATATCGTTATCTTTACATTGTTATCTGTAAGCTTTACCATTTTAATGGGCGTATTTGCAGAGATAAATTTGACTAGTACCATCATGGGTGTTCCTTTGTATTTGGCTCTCGTAATCGTCTCATTTATTATAGCGAAGTTTTTCTTTCATTCGAGTCTTGTTTTTTATGACACGATGATAGCTGATTTAGGGAAAAAAGAAGATGTTCCTCTTATATCTGGATTTGGTGTTGCGATAGGGTATTTAGGGACATTATTAGGATTAACTGTATATTTATATGTTGGAAACAGTGATTTCCATCATGCTTTTATACCAACTGCTATTTTATTTTTATTATTTTCATTACCATTATTCTTTTTTATAAAAGATAATCCGAAAAAAGTACAGGTTGAAAACAAAGCTTCTTTCTTGTCAGGATATAAGGAGATTTATAAAACGTTTAAAGAAATAAAATCACATCGTGTCATTTTTACATTTATGATTGCTTACTTTTTCTTAAATGATGCCTTAGCAACAACAATCGCAATGATGGCACCTTATGCGAGCACCATTGTTGGCTTTTCTGCAGGAGAATTTATCCTATTGTATTTAGTTTCAACTGTATCAAGTATTATCGGCTCTTTTATTTTTGGTTATATTACCAAATCAGTTGGTGCTTATCGGGCCATTAGATATGTGAGTCTGCTCCTATTAGTTGCTTTAATAATCGGTACTTTTGCCGTTAATGCCTGGATGTTCTGGATAGCTGGTAGTATGTTTGGAATCGCTCTAGGATCCATGTGGGTAACATCGAGAACTTATATTGTCGAACTTACACCAGAAGATAAGAGAGGCCAGTTTTTTGGATTATTTGCGTTTTCCGGCAAAGTCTCATCGATTATTGGCCCGTTTATTTTCGGAACGATTACGTATCTGCTTGCTTCTCACGGTAGTATAGCTAGTAGGTTTGGAATGGGCTCCTTAATCGTCTTAACGCTAGTGGGATTATTCTTCTTAAATAGGATTAAGCCTGAAGAGAACTAAAAATCTACTTCTTCTTATCTATACTTATTGGTTTTAGCCGATATAAGCTAAGAGTAAGAAAAAGATTGAGAGGAAGACGTTTATATGATTTCAGAGAGACAATCAGTTGTAGAAAGCGGCATGAATGAACTAGAAATAATCGAATTCAAAGTAAATAATCAACATTATGGAATGAATGTTTATAAGGTTAAAGAAATTGTTGCCCCATTGGCGATTACGCCTATTCCACATGCCCATCCATTTATTTTAGGGATTACACAACTCAGAGGTGAAGTTTTGCCCGTTATTAGCTTGAGAAATGCATTGGTTTCCAATCAAGACTCGTATACACACATCGTTAAAGATGACAGTAGTTTTCTCATTGTAGAGTTTAATAAGCAAAAGGTGATATTTCACGTGGATGAAGTAAGGCAGATTCATCGTCTGTCATGGGATCAAATTGATAAACCTGATGATATTTATAATAATGACAATAGTTATACACTTGGTGTAGTAAAACAATCAGAAAATATGATTCTGATGCTTGATTTTGAAAAAATCCTGACTGATATCAATCCCAATATTGGTTTCTCCAAAGATGATTTAAAAGCGGATATTGCTGGTGATAAAAAGAATGCGAGGATTGTTATTGCTGAAGATTCCCCAATGCTACGCAGTATATTAAAAGAAACATTAAATAAGGCTGGCTTTCAGCAGTTACTTTTCTTTGAAAATGGAGAAGAATGTTATAATCATTTAGCATCTGAGGAAAATAAAGTCGATCTTGTTATTACTGATATTGAAATGCCATTAATGAATGGTCACTTCCTTACAAAATATATTAAGCAAGATAGTAAACGACAATCCACACCTGTAGTTATTTTTTCATCGCTTATTACGGAAGATCTTCTACATCAGGGAAGGAAAGTTGGTGCAGATGCACAAGTAAGTAAGCCCGATATCCAAAACCTTGTAAACGTCATCTTAGAGTTATTGTAAATAAAGTGACAGGTCCGCATTATTTCTTGCCATTATCTCATTTACTTGTTTATATAAGCTTAGAATTTAAGTAGATTCCATTCTTATCCCTAGGAGAATAAGATTTTTCCCAATATAAAACCCGAACCATTTGCTGTGTCCTCCCGTAAGTAGACAGGTTAAGAAATCTGACTACTTACGGGAGAGTGGCAATTCGTTCGGGTTTTTTGGTTTATAGCTTTATTTAGGTAGAATAAACTAGACTTCAGTCACTTCATTTTTATTTAAAAAGGTAAGGTACTATTTTAGAAGTAGGATTCCCCTAGTTTTTTAAATACAGGTTTTTCATATTTATTTGATTTACGATTATTTGGATGATGTTGGCCTTCTTTTAAACCGGTATAAGTCATGAGTAGCTTTTTGGCTTGGCTTAAAGAAATAGAGGAGCGTGGATTTCTTACTGACGAGTCCAGGTTTCCTAAATGGGGCAACGCTGTAAAATCCATTTTTGAAGGTGGTAAGTGAAAGGTGTAGGCACCACACTTAATTAATACATCTGATTGTTGTTGGCTATTTTTTGGGTTTCGTGAATAATGTAGACCAATCTTTTTTGCTTTACCTTCCTTCAGAAGCTTCTGTAGTGAATCATGTTTCACTTTATATAAAAACTTCGGATTTGGAGCCGTTTTGGCGTGACGGTTAACGGTGAAGATTGCTTGTGAGAGGTTTTCTACCGTTGGTTTTAACTGAGGGTGGTGCTCATTGCTTGCAGAGTTCAATTGAAGTACTCCTTTCATATTTTAGAAAAAATTAAATTATTAGTATACATTATACCCCTTTTTAAGAAAATACAAAAGGGTAAGTTCAAATACCCTATCATTTATTAAGTAATAACGACTGAAGTTCCATTGGGAACTAAACTAGCTAATTCAAGCACATCACTATTATGCATTCTAATACATCCTTTCGAAACAGCTTTTCCTATAGAACTCGGATCGTTTGTGCCGTGAATACCATACCCCTTCTTAGAAAGTGATAGCCATAATGCCCCAAAAGGACCTCCAGGGTTTGGTTCACGGTTGACGATAACGAATTGACCTACAGGTGTAGTTGTTAACATCTTACCAATTGCAATCGGATATGTTTTCACTAATTGCTTGTTTTTGAATAAGGAAAGCGTTCTTTTTTCTTTGGATACAACGATAGAATAGGGGATATCTGATGAATTAGGGAGTCCAGGGATTACTATTTGTTGCCCGATATATATTACTGATGGATTGACAATAGCAGGGTTTGCTAATAGTAATTGGTGATAGGGTATACGGTAATTTGCAGCAATCAGCTGCATCGATTCTCCAGGTTGAACAATATGATACATTTCCGATCCATCCTTTCTAGAGAAGGGTACCATATATATATGATAGCGGAAGTTGTAACATACATTTTTTTAAATGAATAGGAATGTGGGTAGATCATTTTTAAAGGTGAGCTTTCATTTGAAATGAATAACTCACCCAATATGATAAAAAGACGATGTTATTGACTTTTTAAGGTGAAGATTGTTAGTTCAGGCCGACAGAGAAAACGAAAAGGTAGTCTTGTTGTCCCGATTCCTCTATTAACGTATAATTTAAGTGGTTTTTCATCCCCTACATCATAAAAACCTTCATAATAAACTTCTCCAAAGGGTGGCTTTACCAGTGCACCAATGAAGGGGATTTGAATTTGTCCACCGTGACTATGGCCGCTAAATTGAAAGTCTACATGATATTGACTTGCTTCATCAGCTAAGTCAGGGGCATGTGATAGGAATATATGATACCCGTCATTAGGTATGTCCGCAAAAGTAGTTTGGAAATTTGGTTTACCGAGCATCGCATCATCAATGCCTGAAATATATATGCTTTCATTATTGATGGTTACTTTTTTACTCTCGTTAAGTAAAACCTCAAATCCCGACTCTTCCATTATCTCTCTGTAAATATCAGAACCATATCCACCGTGATCATGATTGCCATAGATAGCAAATTTACCAATCGATGCATTAAGTTTTGATAATACGGGACTAATTTGATTGATGTAAGGATACTCATTAGGTTTGTCCATTAAATCTCCAGTAAAAAGAATTAAATCAGGCTGGAATGAGTTAATTTTATTCATTAATTTTTTGAGTTCATTTAAGTCATAATGAAAGCCTAAATGTGTATCACTGAATTGTACAACTTTTAAATTATGAAAAGAGTGGGGTAATTGAGGTTTGATGATGTTATGATGATTTACTTGTAAATATTTCGGCTCAATATCACGTGCATAAAAAAAGCCACCAGTACCGATAGCGGCTAGAGCTACGAAAGATCCCATACTTTTTTTCAAAAAACTTCTCCGAGTCATTTTATCTGCCATTACATTATACCAACCAATCTCTTTAATATACTCTCTCATACTATCAAATATATGAACGAAAAAACAGCAAAGACCAATATTTCCAATCATTGATAACAATTTGTAATAATTAACTAAACAAATTGTAAGGATATATAGTTTAGTAGTTTTTACATATAGATAAAATTTTAATTTTCGACCTATTGGCAATATGTAGGGGAGAATATGATATAATGGGATATCGTATTAAAAGTTCAGATAAATGGGAGTGCCACTTTATGGAACCATTAGAAATCTTACAAGACAGCAAACAAATTATGCCGTATTTTTTTCCGATATTTAGTGCGGATGAGCATAGAATTATCGGTTATGAAGTGATTGGTAAGTTTATAACTGAAAATAATGAGATTGATTTGAAGTCATTTTTAGCTGACGATTCCATACCAGAAGAATATCGTAATAAAGTCGATGATATTTTGCTGGAAAAAGCGTTAGAGCATGCTATTCAAATGAAAGATGATGTAATGATATATATTAATCGCAATGTTGACTTGTTATTAAATCAAGATAGTGAGCATCTACTGAATATTTTAAAAAAATATGAGGATCAAGGTATTGCGTTAGATCGAATTGTTATCAGTATGACGAAAAGAACGCCGATTGATGATGATTTTGACTATTTGGATCATTTCATTAGTTATTATCGTACATATGGCATTAAAATCGCCATCGATAATTTAGGAGAAGCGAATAATAATCTAGAACAGATTGGGAAGTTAGCACCAAATATTTTAAGAATTGATTTAAAAGCTTTACGTTCTTCATCAAATAATCATCATTATCAAGAAATTCTTTATTCTCTATCAATGTTAGCCAGAAAGATTGGTGCAACATTATTATTTGAAAATATCGATATGGATTTTCAGTTGCAGTTTGCTTGGAGAAATGGGGGCAGATATTACCAAGGAGACTATTTGCATAAAGCTGGAAGTGTATTTGTTGATCGAGATATCTTGAAGGAAAAATTAAAAGAAAAATGTCATCAATTTATCACCTATGAAAAGAAAAAGTTGCACTCATTACACACGATAACTGAAAAGTTTAACGAAACGATGACAGAATACTTACAGAAAAATCATGTGTATGAATCTTATGTGCCATTCCTGACAAAACTAGCAACGAAGTTAGATCATGTTGCCTTTAGGTTATATATTTGTAATGAAGATGGTTTTCAACAAACTCCAAATATTTTTAAGAAAAATAAGAATTGGATACAACAAGATGAATACCTGCATAAAAATTGGAGCTGGAGACCATATTTTTTAGAGCATATAATGAGAATGAAAAGTAATAAAAAAGGTTTATTGTCAGATCTCTATACAGATATTGAGACAGGAGAAACAATTAGAACTTTTTCTTTTCCGTTAACAGCAACAGAGTATTTATTCGCAGATCTTTCCTATGATTTTTTATATGAGAGAGACGGGCTATTATAGATAAAGGCAATATCAACCAGCATAATTCATACTTTAGCGCACATCCTATCTTTACTAGAACGTATTATGTAAAGGAGTGAAATAGGGTGAGCGGCTGGTTAATTGCTTTAATCGTTGTTTGTTTAGTTCTCATCGTTTGGTCATTGTTCTCCACTTCATCTATATTAAAGGAAAAAGCATCAACGAATAAGGAACTGGATGCAGATATCCCCGATGAGGTGAAGAAAAGACCTTATTTATTCAATCCTATCCTTGTCGTCTATGTCGTTTTCTTCGTTGCCTTAGCAGCCATTACAATCTTTTACGTTTTTCGATAATTTCGTCTAAAAAGGCTTCCTCTTTTCACCTGGAAGCCTTTTTTATTCATTGATTATTCTTCTATTTCTAATAATTCTTTTAGCTTTTCTAAATTAAAACCGCTAATCACTTCGTTTTCGATAACGACCGTTGGAGTTGAGTAGGAATGATATGTTTGTGTTAGTGCTTTCATTGCTTTAGGATCTTTTTTAATATCTTTTTCTTCAAAAGAAAAACCGTAGTCTTTTAAAAACATTTTAGTAATTTCACACGGTGGGCATTCTGGTTGTGTATAAATAGTAATTGATTTCACGTACAATCATTCCTCCTGAAAAGTCGAACTTTGAAAAAATCTGGACTTTTTTTATTCTTTTACTTGTGTAATCATACCATATTAATTATCCTGTTAATATTGGCATGTAAAAAAAACGGTTTAATAACCGCTTTTTTAGAAGTAGGATAAAAACATGCCTAGAGAGAAACCTTAAGTTAAAGGGTTGTTTTGGAAAGGAGATAAACAATTGTCACAATTACAAGGCATATTGACTAGATTAAAAAATTTACAAGAGCAGGCAACTGGCTCAGAACCCACACAGAGATTTTTTGAGGTGAATGGTGAAAGAAAATGCCAAGTTACTTATCATCCGAAAAACGAAACATTCGAATTGGAAGTTTACAATGACAAAGAGAAGCCTAAACGTTATCAATTTGATAATGTTGATATGATAACAATTGAAGTGTTCGAGCTCATTCAGTAATCATACCCTTATATGCGGAGAGACCAACTAAATGGTCTCTTTTTTTTAATTAGAGATAAAAATGAAGGCACCTGCTCTTGCTTACGTAGGGATACAAAAAAGCTTACATTCAAGATGATAGTCAATCCTCCAAAATAGAATGAGAAGTGAACCTATGGGCTAATAAAGCGAATAGTTAGCTTAGACAAATTGGTTATCCCTGTCGTCTTTGTGCAAAATAAAATAAATATTAGACAATAGCATTAATTTTTCAGAAGGTTATTAGGAAGTACAGTAAGTTTGAATGAAGCAACGGATAAATTACATTCACGAGAGAGTAAAACGTGTTATCAAGTTAAATAAGGATTTGTCTCCTTCATTTCCATCGGCTAAATAATTTCATCGTTCTTCGGTCATTCTATAAAAGAGGTGATGTGATATGGTACCAGAGGTTATTTGTCCAAACTGTGATAGACGAGCGAAGATGGATAAAACACTTACTGCGCAATCAAACCAAAACTTGATTTTTCATTGTCCTTACTGTCAATATCGTAGTAGAAATATTCATACAAGTAAAGGATAGGTTTATGGGGTAAATATAAGGCAGATGTGAGGAAACTATGATAAAATCATAATTGAATACAAATCATTAAAGTTTGAGGAGTTTTCAAATTATGATCAGTCTCCACAGTGAAGAGTTTTTAGAAATTGATATTAAAGACTTGCTTATTCCTTCAGAGCGAGTGGCACATGTTCAAATCGGCAATAATTTAGAGCACACCCTTTTAGTTTTGACGAAAAGTGGTTACACAGCTATTCCTGTCTTAGATCCTCACTATAAGCTCCATGGATTGATTAGCACTCCAATGATTATGGAATCTATTCTTGGTTTACAAAGAATTGAATTCGATCAATTGGAAGAAAAGCGTGTAGAAGAATTTATGAATCATGATGTACCACGCCTAAATATTAATACTTCTCTTAGAAATGCCACAGGACTATTAGTCGATCATCCATTTATTTGTGTTGAAGATGATGAAGGGTACTTTGAAGGTATTCTTACCCGTAGATCCTTATTAGTTCAACTGCAAAAAGCATTGCATAGCAAAAAGAAGAAGGACTAAAGAGCTCCCAAAAGATATTGGGAGCTTCCGTATGTCAAGATTATTCACCCGTTTGCCCGTATGTGAAGGGGAGTGGTGTGAGTTTTAGAGGTGGTGAACGTCAAAAGTGGCTTCTCTATCGGAATTCCATATGTTAAGTGTACTTGCACAAGAAATGAATATGCGTAAAGCAGCTGAACGATTGTTTGTATCACAACCAGCTCTTTCTCAAAGGTTACAAAATATCGAGAAAGAATGGGGAAGTAGATTATTCGTACGGTCTCAAAAGGGATTGTCCTTAACACCAGCAGGTGAAATGGTCATCAAGTTTGTTAATGAGGTCGTGGTAGCTGAGGAAAAGGTAAAAGAATCGATTCAGTCTTTAAATACTGAAGTATACGGGACATTGAAAATTGCTGTTGCTTCCATTGTCGGGCAAAATTGGTTACCTCAAGTATTAAAGAAATTTGTTAATCGCTATCCTCAAGCGAAAATATCCTTGATTACAGGCTGGAGTAGTGAAATTCTAAGATCACTTTATGATGACGATGTACATATTGGGATTATTCGCGGTACACCAGATTGGAAAGGTGTTAAGATACCTTTATTTAAAGATAGCCTGTATCTTGTTGATACAGAGATTAAGGATACGAATCAAATATTAGAAACCGATCGGCCCTTTATTCAATTCAAAAGTGATTCAAATTATTATCAAGAGATACAAGACTGGTGGTTAAGGAAATTTAAGACACCGCCGAAAAGGACGATTGTAGTCGATCAAATTGAGACCTGTAAACAAATGACATTAAATGGGATAGGTTATGCAATATTACCTGCCATTACATTAACGGGGATGGAGAAAAATATATTTATTAGTCCCCTACAGGATGAAAACGAACAACCTATTAGTCGTGATACATGGTTACTTGGATATGAATCAGCTTTTGAGCTGAAGCAAGTACAAGCATTTGTCGAATTAATTAAGCAACATATAGCTGAAGAACAAAAATGATAATATCACTTGTTTTCAATGCGTTAGTTTGTTAAATTAATTCTAGTTAGTTTATACATATATGAACATCAAAGGAGGAATTACAATGAAAATGATGGATGCAAATGAAATCATTTCTTTTATTCAAAATAGTACTAAATCTACACCTGTAAAAGTCTATATTAAAGGTGATTTAGAGAATATCGATTTTGGTAGCTCAAGTCAATCTTTTCTGAATGGTCAAAGTGGTGTCGTTTTCGGTGAATGGGCTGAAATTGAACAAGCAATTAAAAATAATGAAGCGAAAATTGAAGATTATGTAATCGAAAATGATCGCCGTAATTCTGCTATTCCATTATTAGATATGAAAAACATTAAAGCACGTATTGAACCAGGTGCAATTATTCGTGATCAAGTTGAAATTGGCGACAATGTTGTCATTATGATGGGGGCTTCTATTAATATCGGTGCTGCTATCGGAGAAGGAACAATGATTGATATGAATGTCGTCCTTGGTGGACGAGCAACTGTCGGTAAAAACTGCCACATTGGTGCAGGTTCCGTATTAGCAGGTGTCATTGAACCCCCTTCTGCAAAACCAGTTATTGTTGAAGATGACGTAGTAATTGGGGCAAATGCAGTTATTTTAGAAGGCGTAACTGTTGGTAAAGGTGCTGTTGTTGCAGCGGGTGCAATTGTCATTGATGATGTAGCACCTAATACAGTTGTAGCTGGTACACCAGCAAAGGTCATCAAACAAATTGATGATAAAACAAAATCAAAAACAGAAATTAAGCAAGAACTTCGTCAACTTTAATCATAAGGTAAAATGAATATAGAAAAAGCGTGGAAGTTTATTTCCACGCTTTTGTATATGGAGGAGAATAGTAGTTGATTGATAATCAATTTGTGAGAATACGCCGAGACTTGCATAAGATACCGGAACTAGGATTTCAAGAAGTGAAAACCCAGAAATATTTATTAGAATATATTGCCTCATTGGATCAAACGCGAATGGAAGTAAAAACGTGGAGAACTGGTATTATCTTAAGGATTAAGGGCTTGAATCCTTCCAAAACGATTGGTTACAGGGCAGATATAGATGGCCTGCCAATTGATGAAGAAACAGACTATCCTTTCCAATCCACGCATAAAGGAAATATGCATGCCTGTGGTCACGACTTTCATATGGCAATCGCACTTGGTGTATTAACTAATATCGTCAATCATCCAATTAATGATGATATGGTATTTATTTTTCAACCTGCTGAAGAAGGACCAGGTGGAGCCAAGCCATTGTTAGAATCAGCAGAATTTCAACAATGGAAACCTGACATGATTTTCGCTTTGCATATTGCACCCGAATACCCTGTTGGTACAATCGCTGTGAAAGAAGGGCTGTTGTTTGCTAATACGTCAGAATTGTTTATCGATTTAAAAGGCAAAGGTGGTCATGCAGCCTACCCTCATCAAACAATAGATATGGTCGTAGCAGCATGCTCTTTAGTTAATCAACTTCAGACCATTGTTTCAAGAAACATTGACCCTCTTGATAGTGCTGTTGTAACAGTAGGAAAAATCACTGGTGGTACAGTACAAAATATTATTGCTGAAAATGCAAGAATAGAGGGAACGATCAGAACGCTCTCACCAACATCGATGAACAGAGTAAAACAAAGAATTGAGGCGCTTGTACAAGGAGTAGAAGTGGGCTATGAATGTCAAACAACAATCGATTATGGAAGTAATTATTATCAAGTATACAATGATGAAGTGTTAACAGCCGATCTCATGCAATTCACAGAAGGCCATAAAGAGGCAAACTTATTTATTTGTAAAGAAGCGATGACAGGTGAAGACTTTGGATATATGCTACGTGAAATTCCCGGTTTTATGTTCTGGCTAGGAGTTAATTCTCCATTTGGTTTACACCATGCACGTCTTAAGCCAGATGAGGGAGCAATTAATTTAGCGATTAACTATATCGTTGATTACTTGAACTATAAAGGGAATAGGGCGTAATCACTTCATATCAATCGAGCGCACGCTCAATTATTTTCATCACTTAGCTCTTTTTGATAATATAATAATATAGATAATAAATTGAATAATTTAGAATAAATCCTAATTTAAATTCATTTTAATTTACCTTGACTATTATCAAGAAGAAATGTATAATTATTATCGATGAACAAGTTGCAAATGAGAATATACATATCAATTGTTTAGTACATAATTACTGGAGGGAATTAATCATGGCAGAACGTATGGTAGGAAAACAAGCACCAAGATTTGAAATGGACGCTGTATTGGCTAATAAGGAATTTGGTAAAGTAAGTCTTGAAGAAAATATGAAGAATGATAAATGGACAGTTCTTTTCTTTTATCCAATGGATTTCACTTTTGTTTGCCCAACTGAAATTACTGCAATGTCAGATCGCTATGATGAATTCGAAGATCTTGATGCAGAAGTAATTGGTGTATCAACAGATACTATTCACACTCATTTAGCATGGATTAATACTGATCGTAAAGAAAATGGACTTGGTGATCTTAACTATCCATTAGCTGCGGATACAAACCATGTTGTATCACGTGACTATGGTGTCTTAATTGAAGAAGAAGGTGTAGCACTTCGTGGGCTATATATCATTAACCCTGAAGGAGAGCTAATGTATTCAGTAGTAAACCATAACAACATTGGCCGTGACGTTGATGAAACCCTACGTGTGCTTCAAGCACTTCAAACGGGTGGCCTTTGCCCAGCTAACTGGAAACCAGGTCAAAAAACTCTATAATTCATTAGAGTCTTATAACCCTATTGTTGGGTTACATAAGAAAAGAGGCCTAACATTCGTTTGTTAGGTCTCTTTTCTTCAGAGTTATCTATCATGAAGGGAGATTGACTATATGAAATTACGTGCGCCAATGCCTGAATTAACAGGAGCAACAGAATGGTTAAATGGACAAGTGACAAAAGAGGAGCTTATTGGTGAAAAGCCAACACTTATTCATTTTTGGTCTATCAGTTGTCATCTATGTAAAGAAGCCATGCCTCAAGTGAATCAATTTAGAGATGAATATAGTGAAAAGTTAAATGTGATTGCTGTTCATATGCCAAGGTCTGAAGATGATTTAGATTTAGAAGAAATCAAGAAAGTGGCAGCAGAACACGATATCACACAACCAATTTATGTTGATAGTGAACATAAATTGAATGATGCCTTTGAAAATCAATATGTCCCTGCTTATTATGTATTTGATAAAGAGGGTGTCCTCCGTCACTTCCAAGCAGGTGGTAGTGGAATGAAAATGTTAACAAAGCGCGTTAATCGTGTGTTGGATGAAATGGAGAAATCTGAATAAAGGGTAGCTTAAAAGCTGAGATTAATGAATCTCAGCTTTTTTTCTATTGGAATTGAAAAGATAAAATGAATCACTACATTTATGGCTTTTCCATTCATAAATGTGGTAGAATAATGTTCGTTAATAGGTGATAATTCGGAGGTTTACTTATGAGAAAAAACTTTGTTGTCATTGGTTTAGGTAGATTTGGTGGTAGTATTTGTAAAGAGCTAACGGAACAAGGGATGGAAGTAATGGCGATTGATTCGAATGAGGCAAGAGTGAATGAGTTTTCAGTTATTGCCTCTCACGCAGTAGTAGGTGATACAACGGATGATGCTGTCATTAAAAGTCTGGGTTTGCGTAACTTCGATCACGTAATTGTAGCCATCGGAGACGATATTCAAGCAAGCATATTGACAACATTGATGTTAAAAGAAAATGGCGTTAAAAAAGTAACTGTTAAAGCTCAAAATGATTATCATGGCAAAGTATTAAGTAAAATAGGGGCAGACGTCATTGTGCACCCTGAAAGAGATATGGGGATTAGGATTGCTCATAAGTTAGCCTCCAATAGTATACTTGATTATTTAGAGTTATCTGATGAGCATAGCATCGTTGAAATTGAAGCAAATGAAAGAATTGGCGGTCATTCGATTATTGATTTGGATATAAGAGCAAAGTATGGTGTGAATATAGTAGCAATCAAACGCAGGTCAAGTATTATTGTCTCGCCACAAGCTACGGAAATTATACAATATAAAGATGTACTTATTGTTATTGGGGCAGATAATGATATTAATCGTTTAGAGAAAAAGATGTTAAGTTAAAAAAAAGCATTCGAGGTAAACTCGAATGCTTTTTATCATACTTCCATAATGATAGGTAGTATCATTGGACGGCGTTTTGTTTTTTCATATAAGAACGGAGCAAGTGTATCTGTAATTTCATTTTTAATCTCAGACCATTGTGTTGTTTTTCTTTCCATCACTTTATTCAAATGTTTAGCGATTAAGGATTGTGCATCATTGATAAGGTCTCCAGATTCTCTCATGTATACAAATCCTCTAGAAATTAAGTCTGGGCCAGCAGAAATCTTAAACTCTTTCATGTTAATACTAACAACAACCACAACTAGTCCTTCTTCTGATAGAATGCGGCGGTCACGTAAAACAATATTTCCTATATCGCCAATACCATTACCATCGATATACACATTACCTGATGGGATTTTCCCTGCAACTTGAGCAGTCTGATCACTGAGGGCTAGCACATCACCATTGTCCATGATAAAGATATCTTCTTCATTCACACCACAATCTATAGCTAGGCCAGCGTGCATTTTTTGCATGCGATATTCACCGTGTATCGGCATGAAGAACTTTGGTTTGATTAATCTTAACATAAGCTTTTGCTCTTCTTGTCCACCATGTCCTGATGTGTGAATATTATTTAATTTACCATAAATCACTTCAGCACCAGCACGTGAGAGACGATCAATCGTTCTACTTACACTAATCGTATTACCAGGTATTGGTGAAGAAGAAAAGACAACAGTATCACCCGGGTGAATCTGAATTTGGCGATGTGTACCATTTGCGATTCTTGAAAGTGCTGCCATCGGTTCGCCTTGACTTCCCGTACAAAGGATAGTGACTTGGTTAGCAGGGAGACGATTAATTTGCTGTGCATCAATAAATGTATCTTTTGGTGCAGTAATATAACCAAGTTCTTGACCAATATTAATTGCAGCTTCCATACTTCTTCCAAACACTGCGACCTTTCTTCCGTTCCTTACAGCTGCTTCTGTTACTTGCTGAAGACGATGAATGTTCGAAGCAAAGGTAGCAAAGATAATTCTACCCTCTACTTTACGGAAAATATCATGAATGCTATCTCCGACTTTTCTTTCAGACATCGTAAATTCAGGAATTTCACTATTTGTACTATCTGAAAGTAAGCAAAGGACACCTTCTTTACCAATTTCAGCGATTTTAGTTAAATTAGCAGGTTCACCAACTGGCGTAAAATCAAATTTAAAGTCTCCAGTATGAACGACTTGACCTGGAGGAGTTTTTACAACAATCCCATAAGAATCAGGGATACTATGCGTTGTTCTAAAGAATGTCACAGAAGTTTTTCTAAATTTAATGATATCATCTTCCTGAATCTCATATAACTTCGTCTGTCTTAGTAAACCATGTTCTTCAAGCTTATTTTTTAATAAGCCTAGTGCTAGTTTTCCACCATAAATGGGGATATTTATCGTTTTTAATAAATACGGAATCCCGCCGATATGGTCCTCGTGTCCGTGCGTAATAAACAAACCTTTAATCTTATCTTCATTCTTTTGTAAATAAGTGTAATCAGGAATAACATAGTCAATCCCTAATAATTCATCTTCCGGAAATTTAATTCCCGCATCAATTAGGATAATCTCATCTTGGAATTGTACTGCATACGTATTTTTTCCGATCTCTCCAAGACCACCAAGAGCGAATACAGCAGTCTGGTCATTTTTAACAAATTTCATAAATTATTCAATCTCCAATACTTTAAAATCTTGATGATCTTGCTCATAAGCTAAGTAGTCACCTTCAACTGCTGTAACAAACTCAATATTGATTGGACGCGTTTTTAGTTTAGTTCGCACGTCCCTTTCATTTTTACCTTCTACATACACGGTTTTTGTGTGCTCACGTACAGGCACTTCTTTCGCGGACTCTTGATAGTAAACTTTAAATAACATAGGGTATCTCTCCTTATTCCGTAGTCTTTATCTATATTTTTTAAAAAGTAACATGAGATATAGGATAAGAGATCGTCACATGTAAGTATATTAAGGAAAAAAGGCTGCTCATACATTGACTCATTATTTATTTTTAGTATGGTTACCTACCAGGGGTAACAAAGACCTTTTTTTAAGAATCAATGTTTAGCATTACTTACTCGACTTTAAATCGTATGTTTAAATAATTTATAGACTAAGCCAAATATTGGTCTTATATACTTAACATTGTTGGATTTCTTAACACAATCTAATGTATTTACTTAGTTAAAGCGTTAATTGTATAATAAAATTAAATCAGTCTAGTGGCTTTCATCATCATGCCCATTCTTATTTATGTCTAAAACAGTGACTTTTTATTTCACGAATTGCCATTTCATTTCTGTATGTCATGTATGTAATTAAGTGTATTGATTATAAATTTACAATAATGAAGGAGCCCTTCGCAAGTTTGAAGGGCTCAAAATCCGTTTTCACTACTATTTGTCATACTTTAAACACTTTTCGATTCAATTCCCTTAATCCTATTGTATACGATATGCGTGTAAAGTAAAGCCTTCGGTTAGAGTTTTAGTAAAAAATGTTATTGATCTGTAGTTGTTTGACATCTTAAACAAGAAGGTTATATGGTTTTAGTAGTGGGAATCGTAATGAACAGAAATCATTTATCATGTAGGTAGAAAAAAGGAGTTATAAAATGAAAATTGTATTTTTTGATATAGACGGAACTTTGCTCAATAAAGATAATGTTATACCTGATTCAACAAAAAAAGCGGTCAAGCAGTTACAGGAAAATGGCATTTATGTAGCGATTGCTACAGGAAGAGCTCCATTTATGTTTAAGCATATTAGAGAGCAATTAGATATTGAGTCTTTTGTTAGTTTTAACGGTCAATATGTTGTGTTTGAAGGAAACGTCATCTATAAAAAACCCTTAAATAAGGTCCAATTAAGACAATTAGAGAAACATACACATAAAAATGGTCATCCGATGGTCTATTTAAATGAAGAGACAATGAAATCATCTGTTTCTCATCATCCATATATTCAAGAAAGTATGGATAGCCTTGATTTTCCACACCCTGAAGAAGATGCTATTTTCTATGAAAAGAAAGAGATTTATCAGGCACTTGTTTTCTGTAAACATGAGGATGAAAGCCTATATTTAGATGTTTATGACGATTTTGGCTTTGTAAGATGGCATCGTGTATCTACTGATGTTGTCCCATCTGGAGGAACGAAAGCAGAAGGAATAAAAGAAATGATTAAGAGACTAAACATCAGCATGGAAGATGTATACGCTTTTGGTGATGGTTTAAATGATATTGAAATGCTTGAGGCTAGTGGTGTCGGTGTTGCTATGGGAAACGCTTTTCCAGAAGTTAAAAAAGTCGCAAATATGGTGACTGAACATGTAGACCAAGATGGGATATGGAAGGGGCTAAGAAGGCTGGAATTAATATAACGAAAGCCTGGGTAAAGATTAAAATGGAGGGAGTAATTATACTCTCCTCCATTACTTAAGAACTTTACATTCTTTCTATCGCAATAGCATTTTCAATTGGTTTGAAAGGGTCTTGTTGATTTATATGGTCATAGAACATCACACCGTTTAAATGATCAATTTCATGTTGAAAACAAATAGCAGGTAACCCTTTTAATCTTATTTTAACTTCTTCATTGTCAATGTTATACCCTTTAACTGTAACTCGTGCATACCTTGGAACAAACCCTTCAATCACCTCATCCACTGAAAGACAGCCTTCTCCAGCTGTTAAATATGCCTTCTCAACTGAATGGCTAATAATTTTGGGGTTGAAGAGTGCGTAACTGATTAAGTTGTTTTTTTCATCCGAACAATGAACGGCAATCATTCTTTTTGATACATTTATTTGTGGAGCTGCTAACCCTATTCCTGGCCTTAATCCATATTGCTCCGCAATGGCAGGGTTTTGACTATTTTGTACATACATCATCAAATCGTTTAATAGTTTCTTGTCCTCTGAAGAAGCTGGTAAAATAACCTCTTCGGCTACTTTCCTTAACACAGGATGACCATCTCGGACAATATCATTCATCGTTAACAAAATTTCAACACTCCTTGAAAAGGTAAATATCATGTTATTGTATTTTTTAGGATCTATTGAAAAGTTTTAGTGAAATAAGGGTGTCTTATGTTCCCTCTCTTTTCAATCGACAAGGTAATGAAATAAGTTTACCAAACAAAATTGAAAAAGTTAATCTAATCATTGACATATTCTCTATGTAAAGGTGTAGATATTATCTACACCCTCCAAATACTAGTTCCAAAGAGCTGCCCCTACGATAATCAATAAAATAAAGAGAACGATAATTAAAGCAAATCCACTTCCACCACAACCGTTTCCACAACCACCATTACCGTATCCGTATCCAGACATAGTTTATACCTCCAGCATTTTTCATTTTCATCCTTAGCGGACGATTAGTATAGGCTATGACCAAGAAAAGCAAATTGTATGGGCCAGCGCCTAAAGCATAGTTGAAAATAACAAGAATATATATAGTACTAGTTAATAATTGTAAAATGTTTAAAGTATCGATATAGTAGAAGTGATAAACGACAAAATTTTTATAAATTAGACAAGTTTATGCAAACAGAGATACATAATGGTCTAGACGAATTAAGTGGAGGGATAGGATGTATAAGAAAGTAAAACTCATTGGACTAACAATGGTCGCAAGTATCGTATTCCTAGGTGGTTGCAGTCAAAGTCCAAAAGAAGAGATGCTCAATACGTTAGAGGAAGTTGCTCAAGCTGAACAAGAATTCAAAAATCAACAGGAGCCTCTTGTAGAAATTGAGAAAAAAGAAAAAGAAATTTATGATCAAATTATTGCTTTAAGTATGAAAGAATTCGATCAAATTAAAGAACTTTCAAATGAAGCGATTGAACTTGTTAATGAACGACAAGAATTAATGAAAAAAGAAGAAGAAAGTATTAATGCTTCGCAAAAAGAGTTCGAAAAAACGGAGAAGCAAATGAGTAAAATTGAAGATGAAAATTTAAAAAAGTCAGCTGATGAATTATACGATGTTATGATGCAGCGTTATGATGTACACAGTGAATTATACAATCATTATATGAATTCAACTGAAATGGACATTGAACTGTATGAGCTATTTAAAAAAGAAGATGTTACATTAGAACAGCTTGAATCCCAAATTGAGAAAATTAATCAATCATATGAGAAGATTGTAGAAAATAATGAAACATTTAATGAGAAAACGAAAGAATATAATGATAAGAAGCTTGCGTTTTATAAGGATGCTGGCATAGAAATGGAAGAGAAAAAAGAATAGTATACGATTAAAAGAGTATATGTAAACGAGCAAATTCAATTATCTGGATTTGCTCGTTGTTTGTTTATATAATTATTTTCCTTTAAAAAAGTGATTGAATTTTTGATTAATAAAAATTTATAAGTAAGGATCTTTTTTTGTGACGGAGATAACTATGTGCTCAAAGATTTTGGCAGAGTTTATTCAGACTAGTATACTGGAAAGTTTCGAAAAAGCGGGTTATAAAATAATGAAAATAGTCTAATTATATCTCTTTTTATGAATATTACCTTTATTATAACAGATGGATAAAACTACTCTTTTATATAGTACAGATTAAGACAGTTAAAGTTTTAAATTTTCATTCATTATTATTTGAAATGATTTAAAACCAAAAAAATAAAGGTTTTCACAATTGACGAATGAAAAACCTTATATTAAAATAAATGCAAACGAAGAAAAGTGTGTCATTCATTTTTGTGATACAACTAGTACAGTTTGAAGAAAAGAAGTTATAATAATAAAGACGTTTTTTTTGTTGGTATTTGTGGAAAACTATACTATGTGTTGTCATCAGACAAATATAAACGTGATATTCTCCATTTGATAATCAATTAAGCGTTTTTAAAATAAGAAAGGGTGACTTTTTATGGCTTCAAAAACGAAAAAGGCTAGTTTAGATGTAAAGAAGCAACTTGAAAAAGTAGAAGATCAATTTGAAACACTGCAAATTTTAGATGAAGAAGGTAAAGTTGTTAATGAATCAGCAATGCCAGATCTAAAAGATGAGCAATTACAAGAACTAATGAAACGGATGGTGTACACACGTATTCTTGACCAACGTTCCATTTCTTTAAATAGACAAGGTAGACTGGGCTTTTATGCGCCAACTGCTGGACAAGAAGCATCTCAACTGGCTTCACAATTTGCTTTAGAGAAAGAAGATTTTATTTTACCTGGATATAGAGATGTCCCTCAAATCATTTGGCATGGCCTTCCGCTTGCTCAAGCATTCTTATGGTCTAGAGGTCATTTTGAAGGTGGAAACATCCCAGAGGACGTCCACGTGATTGCACCACAAATTATTATTGGTGCACAATACATTCAAACTGCAGGAGTAGCATTAGGTATTAAGAAACGTGGCGAAAAGAAAGTAGCGATTACTTATACTGGTGATGGTGGAGCTTCACAAGGTGATTTCTATGAAGGAATTAACTTTGCTGGTGCCTTCAAAGCACCTGCTATTTTCATTGTTCAAAACAATCGCTTTGCCATTTCAACACCTGTAGAGAAGCAATCTGCTGCTAAAACAATTGCACAAAAAGCTGTTGCTGCAGGAATTCCTGGTATTCAAGTTGATGGTATGGATGCTCTAGCTGTTTATGCTGCTGTTAGTGAAGCACGTGAGCGCGCTATTAATGGAGAAGGACCAACATTAATTGAGACATTAACGTATCGTTATGGTCCTCACACAATGGCTGGCGATGACCCGACGCGTTACAGAACAAGTGATCTCGATAATGAATGGGAAAAGAAAGATCCACTTGTTCGCTTCCGTAAATTCCTAGAAGGCAAGAAATTATGGAATGAAGATATGGAAAACGAGGTCATTGAAAAAGCAAAAGAAGATATAAAAGTGGCTATTAAAGAAGCTGATAACACACCAAAACAAAAAGTAACTGACTTAATCAATATTATGTATGAAGAAATGCCTTATCACCTTAAAGAACAATATGAAATTTATAAAGAGAAGGAGTCGAAGTAAGCCATGGCGCAAATGACAATGATCCAAGCAATCACTGATGCACTTCGTACAGAACTTAAGAATGACCCGAATGTATTAGTATTTGGAGAAGACGTAGGCGTAAACGGTGGAGTGTTCCGTGCTACTGAAGGTCTTCAAAAAGAATTCGGCGAAGAGCGTGTGTTTGATACACCACTAGCGGAATCTGGAATTGGCGGTCTTGCAGTCGGACTTGGTTTACAAGGCTATCGCCCAGTTCCTGAAATTCAATTCTTTGGATTTGTTTATGAAGTAATGGATAGTATTTCCGGACAGCTTGCTCGTATGCGCTATCGTTCTGGAGGAAGATATAATGCCCCTGTTACTATTCGTTCACCATTTGGTGGCGGTGTACACACACCAGAAATGCATGCTGATAGTTTAGAAGGATTGATGGCTCAACAACCTGGTCTAAAGGTCGTTATTCCTTCTTCTCCATATGATGCAAAAGGTCTTTTAATTTCTGCGATTCGAGATAATGATCCTGTTATTTTCTTGGAGCATATGAAATTATATCGTTCATTCCGCCAAGAAGTGCCTGAAGAAGAATATACAATTCCTCTAGGTAAAGCTGAAGTGAAACGTGAAGGTAATGACATATCAATTGTTACTTATGGTGCAATGGTGCATGAAGCATTAAAGGCGGCTGACGAATTAGAAAAAGAAGGACATTCAGCAGAAGTGATTGACCTTCGAACAGTTAGCCCAATTGATATTGAAACAATTATTTCTTCTGTTGAGAAAACAAACAGAGCAATTGTTGTGCAAGAAGCACAAAAACAAGCTGGTGTTGCAGCAAATGTTGTGGCTGAAATTAACGACCGTGCGATTCTTAGCTTAGAGGCGCCTGTATTACGTGTAGCAGCTCCTGATACTGTGTTTGCTTTTCCACAAGCGGAAACAGTATGGTTGCCGAACTATAAAGACATTATTCAAACTGCAAAAAAAGTAATTGAATTTTAAATAAAATAGGGAACGTGACCCCTAATTTCTTTAATAACTATGATACAATAGGATGGTGAATTTAATTGGCATTTCAATTTAGATTGCCTGATATCGGTGAAGGTATCCATGAAGGCGAAATCGTCAAATGGTTTGTAAAAGCTGGTGATGAAGTTCAAGAAGATGATGTTCTTTGTGAAGTTCAAAATGATAAAGCGGTAGTTGAAATACCTTCTCCTGTAAAAGGGAAAGTAGAAGAGATTCACGTAGAAGAAGGTAGCGTAGCCACTGTTGGACAAGTACTTATTAGCTTCGATGCACCTGGTTATGAAGACTTAAAGTTTAAAGGTGACCATGAAGAAGAAGAGTCTGAGGAAAAGAAAGAAACAGAATCTCAAGTTCAAGGAACTGCTGAAGAAGGAGAAAGTGTAGAAAAAGAGAAAACAGCTCCTAAAGATGAAGACAAAAAAGAAGGAAAAGTTATCTCTGAAACAAACACTGACTCTAATCAGCGTGTTATTGCTATGCCTTCAGTACGTAAGTATGCAAGAGAAAAAGGTGTAGATATTCAACAAGTAAGCGGTAGCGGAAAAAATGGACGTGTGGTAAAAGAGGATATTAATCTATTCTTAGAAGGTGGAAATGAGCAACAAGCTGACACTAAGCCTCAACAACAAGACGCTTCGGTTGAAAGTAAGGAAGAGGAGAAATCCCAAACTCAGTCTATTCCTGAAGGAAGCTATCCTGAAACACGTGAAAAAATGAGTGGTATTCGAAAAGCGATTGCTAAAGCAATGGTTAAGACGAAGCAAACGGCTCCGCATGTGACATTAATGGACGAAATCGATGTAACAAAATTAGTTGCTCATCGTAAGAAGTTCAAAGAAGTTGCCGCAGAAAAAGGAATTAAATTAACCTTCTTACCTTATGTAGTAAAAGCATTAACAAGTGCATTACGTGAATATCCAGTCCTTAACACTTCACTAGATGAAGAAGCGGGAGAAATCGTTCACAAGCATTATTACAATATTGGTATCGCTGCTGATACTGATAGAGGGTTACTTGTACCAGTGGTTAAAGATGCTGACCGTAAATCAATATTCACTACGTCAAATGAGATAAATGAATTAGCTACAAAAGCAAGAGATGGAAAACTTTCAGGAAGCGAAATGAAAGGTGCTTCTTGTACGATAACAAATATCGGCTCTGCTGGTGGTCAATGGTTTACACCACTTATTAACCAACCAGAAGTAGCTATTTTAGGTATCGGTCGAATTGCTGAAAAAGCAATCGTCAAAGATGGAGAAATTATCGCAGCACCAGTTCTAGCATTATCATTGAGCTTTGATCACCGCATCATCGATGGCGCTACTGCTCAAAATGCACTAAATCACATCAAGCGTTTACTAAATGACCCAGAATTATTGCTAATGGAGGCGTAAGAAATGGTAGTAGGAGATTTCCCAATTGAAACAGATACTATAGTAATTGGTTCAGGTCCAGGAGGATATGTGGCAGCCATTCGTGCCGCACAAATAGGACAAAAAGTAACAATCGTAGAAAGAGGTGAAGTAGGGGGCGTATGCTTAAACGTTGGATGTATTCCATCTAAAGCATTGATCTCTGCTGGTCACCGTTATGAAACGGCTAAAGAATCAGAATCAATTGGTATTACAGCTGAAAACGTAAAAGTTGATTTCTCTAAAGTCCAAGAATTTAAAGCTGGCGTAGTTAAAAAGTTAGTAGGCGGTGTTCAAGGTTTACTTAAAGGTAACAAAATTGACATTGTTAAAGGTGAAGCGTACTTTGTCGATGCCAACACTTTACGTGTAATGGATGACAATTCCGCACAAACATACACTTTCAAAAATGCGATTATTGCAACTGGTTCAAGACCAATTGAACTACCGGCATTTAAATATTCTAAACGTGTATTAAATTCTACAGGGGCGCTAGCGCTTGAGGAAATTCCAGAAAAAATCGCTGTTATTGGTGGCGGTGTAATTGGTGTCGAGCTTGGTGGTGCATACGCAAGCTTTGGTTCTCAAGTAACTATTCTAGAAGGTGCAGATGATATTCTTCTAGGTTTTGAGAAACAAATGACAACACTTGTGAAAAAGAACTTAAAGAAAAAAGGTGCAGAAATTATTACTAAAGCATCTGCAAAGTCAGTTGAAGAAACTGAAAATGGTGTAAAAGTAACTTATGAAGTAAAAGGTAAAGAAGAAGTTTTAGAAGCTGATTACTTATTTGTTATGGTTGGTCGTCGTCCTAACACAGATGAACTTGGCCTTGAGCAAGTAGGTGTGAAAATGACTGATAAGGGCGTAATTGAAGTTGACAAACAATGCCGTACAAATGTAAATAGCATTTTTGCTATTGGTGATGTTGTGGCTGGACCTCAACTAGCACATAAAGCTTCATATGAAGGTAAAATTGCTGCTGAGGCAATTGCTGGTGAACCGTCTGAAATTGACTATCTTGGCATTCCAGCTGTTGTATTCTCAGAACCTGAACTTGCAACTGTAGGCTATTCAGAAGCCCAAGCAAAAGAGGAAGGTCTTGAGTATACAGCTGCTAAGTTCCCATTTGCTGCAAATGGCCGTGCATTGGCTCTTGATAGCACAGATGGTTATGTGAAGTTAATTACGCGTAAAGAAGATGGATTAGTAATCGGTGCGCAAATCGCTGGTGCAAATGCATCTGATATGATTGCTGAGCTCGGCTTAGCAATTGAAGCAGGAATGACTGCAGAAGATCTTGCGATGACTATTCATGCCCATCCAACTTTAGGTGAGATAACAATGGAAGCAGCTGAGGTTGCTCTAGGTACACCTATTCATATTGTAAAATAATTATTTTACAAATCGCTGTTATATGATGAACTGCACCACAAATGTTTGCTACATTTGCTGGTGCAGTTTTTTTTGCAAAAAAGTAGCTGTTTAAGGTAAAATTCCTGGAAAGCATAAAAAATTCAAGATTATTGATAAGAGTGACTTATGTTATGTCTCATGATGTAAGTTAAAGCAAATCTCACACGACTAAAATTCTATATGAAATTAGCACTTTTTTTCGCTTAATTGGAAAGAATACGGAAGTTTTTGGTATATGTTGTATGATACAATGGAAATATCGTTCTGTTCGCATGCATACAATGATAGAAATAAAAGTGCAAATTTTCAGGACGGTGAGGGTATGAGGCTATACACAGTCGTTATTTTACAGTTAATCATATGGAGTGGTTACACATTTGTTGAATGGTTATCAAGATATGACAAATTAAGTATGAAGGTCATCATCCTGCTTATATTTGTTTATTTTGCCATGGTATTGGGTAATCATTTATTACATTCAAAAATGAGAACAGTATTAGCTACTTCTATCAGTATTAGCGTATATTTATTTTTCTATTTCATTATGTTCTACATAGATGATCTAATAAGATAACTTTTAACAAAAGAAATGCTTGAGAGGAATGAATGAGATGAAGAACAGTTTTTTCGTTTTATTACTTAGTCTTGTTTTAGTTGTTACTGCATGTGGTAATGAAGAAAAAGAAACAACGAATGAGCCAAAAGACGATGAAGCGATAGAAGAAACAGAGCAGGAAGAAGAAACGAATCCACAAGAAGAAGAAAAGGATGAAGGTGTGACTGAAGAGAAAGAAGATTTGGCAGAAGTTGATGTCCAACCATCATATATCGTTAATGAAAAAACATGGAAGGTTGAGCCGATAAAAGATGCTAATGATAAAGTTGTATTGTTAACGATTGATGATGCACCGGACAAGCATGCATTGGAAATGGCAAAAACATTAAGTGAAAAAAAAGTGCCTGCTATTTTCTTTGTCAATGGGCATTTCCTACAAAGTGAAGAAAGTAAAAAGACATTGAAAGAAATTGCTGATTTAGGTTTCCCAATTGGTAACCATACATATCACCATGAGAACTTAACGGAGATTTCAGAAGAAAAGCAAAGAGAGGAAATCATTTCTTTAAATGATTTAGTAGAGGAGATCATTGGAAGTAGACCTCAGTTTTTCAGAGCTCCGTTTGGGGCGAACACAGACACTAGCTTGAGAATTGCTAAAGAAGAGGAAATGATACCAATGAATTGGACTTTTGGGTATGATTGGGAAGTAGATTACCAGTCAAAAGATGCATTAGAAAAGATCATGGTAGAGAACCCTTATTTGAGTAATGGAGCTATTCTATTAACACATGATCGTTCATGGACCAATGAAGCATTGGAAGGAATTATTAATGGCATACAAGAGAAGGGCTATGAGTTTCTAGATCCAAACAAAATACAAAAAGAAAAAGAGGCAGCTTAAGGCTGATCCTCTTTTTCTTTTCTTGTTGCCCGTCCATTAATAAATCGTGAAGTAATGGAGTAAATTGAGAAGAATAATAGAAAGTAGCTTAAAATATTTAAAAGAAATGGAACCCATTGGATACTCGTCTCAGCGTCAAGTGGTGAGGTGAATTCTATTACTTGCGGGTAGGATGATGTATCGTCTGAAACGGTTACGCTCTGTTTGGCATAAGGAAATGGCCCCCCAAACAAAAATGATTGTTCTAATGGTTCTGGCACATCTTCGAGATATTTACTGAAAATAAATGGCGAGATGAATGTGAAAATAAGTGCAATGATTAAAATTATTATGACTGGTTTTCGCATGAAGATTATAACCCCTCTAGCTGAAGTATTTTTTCATTGTAGTTTTCTTTTGTAGTAGTACATGATTCGTCCATTGAATAGATGAAGCTCGGCTTGTAGTTTTTTAGCGAGAAATTTGCAATATTCATTTGCTTTTCCTTTATCGCCGAACGTTGCTACTTCAGGCAATGTAAAGCAAATATTTGTTTGAATCCTCGGTATATCATCATTATCCATTATTTTTTCTTTTTGAATAGAAATAAGGATGGCACGATATCTTTCATTTTCAGAATAGAGAGTAATTTGTTCTCCTTGTTTCTCATTAGAATCAATGATCTCATATGGGAAAGCAGCTTGACTATAGGCCCAATCCACCTGATTTCCAGTTTTTGCAGTGATGTCTTTATAATATTGGAAATAATCTTTTAGTTCAGTTGTTGTAATTGTGTCAATCTTGGATGCAGGCACTAGCTTAATCGATGCATATGCATTCATTTAAAAAAGCCTCCATTCAAAAGTCCTAAGGGTATACACTATATCTATTCTATCACCAGTGAAATATATGTGACAATGAAAATGTTGCATAGAAATCAAAGATAAATTATAATAATATTCAAATTATTTAAAGGAGGGTGGATATGAAGTTTTTAAATCAAATGTATGATGATTTAGAGGATGTACATGCCAGATTTGTTGGCTTTTCTTCTTCTATTACTCGCTACGATTTTGCCATTTTTTCGGTCCCTTTCTTTACAAAACCCCTTGTGGTTTGCTTGCAGACGAGTTGTTCTACTCTCCTCGATATAAAAGATCTTGATGATCGCCATTACCTCCAAAAAGCTTTTCAAATTGAAAGTAATGAACAAACAGCTGAACTTATTCAATTTTTTAAGATTGAATTAAATAAGTAAGGTTGTAGATAAATCAAGGTTAATAAGGTACAAGAAATCAGTTAATATGCTGATTTCTTTTTCTTTTGCGATATTTAGTATGTCTTATTTTATCGATATTAGTTAAAAAAAGGGCTTGATAAGATAAATAGTATGTATTATTATAATATATAAGATGAAAACGATTACAATGAATGATGAAAGGATGGATGAAGAATGGGTACCATCGTTTGTCAAATATGTGACGAAACTATTGAAGTTTTTGAAGATGAAAAGGTGTCAGTTTTATACGGTCAATGTGGATGTAAAAATGAGCATAGCA
This sequence comes from Cytobacillus kochii, assembly GCF_020171845.1. GTDB lineage: Bacteria > Bacillota > Bacilli > Bacillales > Cytobacillaceae > Cytobacillus > Cytobacillus kochii. The sequence goes on from NZ_JAIVAM010000009.1 coordinate 268,436, forward strand.
AGATGCACATTGAAGAATAGATGATATATTAAACTATTAATCTTTATAATAAACAGAGTGCAAATGCCATAGATTTAATCTATGGCATTTTTTATAGGGTTCTTATCATAATAATTTTCCATAAAAAATGCGAATCAAATATGTCATTCGATTCGCAATAGAAATGTGAAACTAAGCCAATTACCATTTATCTCGCGTTTTATTTTATCGCTTTATGTTCTTTAATTACTCGAATATATTTAAAATCATAATCTTCTGGTCCCTGGACAGGTAGTCCAGCTTCCATATTTGTTTTGATATAATTAAGGTTTTCCTTTGTAATAATCTCCCCAGGAGTAAAGATAGGAATGCCTGGTGGGTAAACCATAATGAATTCAGCAATAATTCTACCTTCTGATTCATCAAAAGGAACAAGTTCACTATCAGCATAAAATGCATCTCTAGGAGATAGTGCTAATAATGGAATATTGGGTAATAACACTTGCGGATTTACTTTCGCTGCTTTTCCGTGTCTTTCTTTAGATAGCTCTTTCAAGGCATGAATAAGCTTATCCGCATCACTTCTATCATCACCAGGCGTGATGATACAGAGAATATTATATAGATCAGATAATTCAACTTCAATATTGTAATGCTCTCTTAACCATACTTCTACATCAAACCCACTTATGCCTAAATCTTTCACAGATATGATTAATTTTGTAGGATCGTAATTAAAGGTTGCATTTGTACCAAGAATTTCTCTTCCTACACAATAAATATGTTCAATTTCGTTTAATTCTTTCCTCATATATTGAGCAAGCTCAATAGTTTCCTCGATAATTGCTCTTCCTTCAGTGGCTAAACGTTTTCTAGCAACATCTAATGAGGCAAGAAGCAAATAAGAGGTAGAGGTAGTCGTTAGCATGCTAAGAATGGACTGTACCCTTTTTGCTGACACTCTCGTACCCTTTAAATTAAGAATGGAGCTTTGTGTCATAGAACCACCTAGCTTATGGACGCTCGTAGCAGCTAAATCTGCACCAGCTTGCATGGCAGACAATGGGAGCTCATCATGAAAATGAATATGAACACCATGTGCTTCATCTACTAATACAGGAATATCGTACGAATGGGCTAAATCAACAACTTCCTTTAAGTCACAGGCAATACCAAAATAAGTAGGGTTAATAACAAGTAACCCTTTGGCATCTGGATGTTGTTCTAACGCTTTCTCAACAGCATCAGTTGTGATACCGTGTGAGATACCTAATTCTTTATCAACGACAGGGTGGATAAAGATAGGGGTTGCGCCAGCAAAGATAATGGCAGACATGACAGATTTGTGCACATTTCTTGGTACGATAATTTTATCTCCAGGACCACAAACAGCCATAACCATCGTCATAATAGCACCACTCGTACCTTGTACGGAAAAGAACGTATGGTCAGCACCAAAGGCTTCAGCTGCTAAGTCTTGTGCTTCTTTTATGATGCCTGATGGGCGATGCAGGTCATCTAGTGGACCTATATTTATCAAGTCAATCGAAAGTGCATTTTCTCCAATAAAGTTTCTGAAATCAGGATCCATCCCTCTTCCTTTTTTATGTCCAGGAATATGAAATTGAATCGGTTCGCGTTTTGCGTGGGAGAGAAGTCCATTAAATAATGGTGTTTCTGTTTGAGACAATTAAATTCACACCTCTTTAAACAATCAATTTTGCAAACAAACAAGTGAATTATAGCATTTATCCTTCCTCCTGCATAGAAAGATAAACAAAAATTTTTATTGTGCTAACTTTGCACTCCATTCGTGAGGATAGATAGTTAACGATCCATCATCTTTAGAGGATTCAATTATTCGTATGAAATGATTCATTTGAGTGGATTCTTCCCATACTAAGATAAATGCATATCCACTAAATAATCTTGTCTATGTTTTTTTAGATTCTAAAATTTAGCATATGCTTGCTCTTCTTCGTTAACTCCCGTACAATCAGCATGTAATCTATGTGAGAGGTGTTTATATGGAGTATCAATATCCAATGGAAAGCGATTGGTCAACAGAAGAAATTATAGATGCAATTGCTTTTTTTCAAGCAGTCGAAAAAGCTTACGAAAAAGGAATTCAACGTGAAGATTTCATGGCTGCTTATCGTCGTTTTAAAGAAATCGTACCGGGCAAAGCACAAGAGAGAAACCTTTGTAATGATTTTGAAGAAATAAGTGGGTATTCTTCTTACCGCACGGTTCAAATGGCAAAAAAAGCAGATGAGAGTAGTAAAATTAAAATGTAATAAGAAAAAGCAGTAAGAGACGGTTTGAACCAGTCTTCACTGCTTTTTTTTTATAAAATGATTAAACTTTACAGAGGTTTATTACATTTTATAGAGGGGTATAACTTTTTTAAAAACACTCTCTGTGTAAGTAGTAAATTCAGAACCAGAAAGTTTCATTGCTTCTTCTTTTGACATATTTATACCACAGAGTAACTCTGCTCTTTTGACATTCTGTAGTCGAACAAACATGTTTTCTAGCTCATCCTTTGTAAGGTCGCTATGTTTGATCACTTCTGGTTTCGTGTGATCTAATGACCAAACGAAGTCTTGTGGGATATCATCATAGATTTTATCTATTTTGGTTTGCAATTTTTCAGCAATCTCAACTTTATTCGGTGCTTCATAAATAATGGCAAACCAGACAAATACATGCGTTTCCCACAGACCAATCTGAAAGTGAGGAAGCATCTTATAGCCTCTTGTATTATTGGCGAAAGCGACCCAAGTATCATTTGGTGGATTTTTTGTCCTTCTCGCATGCTTAGCCACATGAGGAATCATTTCATCACCTGTTTCCGTAGAGAGAAAAGGGGAAAATGTTTCTCCAAGTGCTTCAAGTTTGGGTCTTACTGTTGCAATTAAGGCTTCCATTCTTTCTTCTAAACCATCAATTGTAAAAACATCGAAATCTTCTTTCTTAAATCCATTAAATGTCATATGTAAACACTCCTTAAACCGTTTTACTATGTCGCATATTGTAGCATAAAACCGGGAGAGAGAACCAATTTTGTACACCAAAATAATAATCAATTGGGTAAAATCATCTTCTTCATAGGTAAACGTACAATTTTGTTGCACTGTGAAAAGAAGCTTCATATGATAAAAGTAAAAATAATCAGAAAACTTTTCTTGTGAAATTACTAAAACGAAAAGGGGTGCACTGTCTAATGAAGCAGCTAATTAATTCAATCAAAATGGCTACATTTGAAAAAGAAAGAACGGCAGTATTGCGATTAGAGATGGATTATGAGTTAGCAACACTTTTTGAAGCTTTAGAACTGAAAGATGAAGAGGAAGTAAAATCTACAAAGAAAAAGCTTGAAAAAATCAGACAGGAACTTCTCAAGCTTAATGCATTTTAAGTTGTGATGAATAAAGATGTTAAAGCGAACTTAACAGCAAGCAGTTAAGTTCGCTTATTGCTTTTTAAAGCTGTTCACTTGAAGTATTGCTATTTTTTCGATAAGCTAATGGTATTTTATACCGCTTAATAAAGAGTGGAGGATGAAAATGACTAATTGGAATGAAATACATAGATTAGCCACCACATGGGTGAAGGAAGCTGGAGAGAGAATCAAAGCATCATTTAGTGAAGAATTAACCATTGCAACAAAATCTCATCGCAATGACCTTGTCACGGATATGGACAAAGGAACCGAGCAATTTCTTATTGGTAAAATACATGACCATTTTCCATCACATCGAATCTTAAGCGAAGAAGGTTTTGGTGATGATTTTGCGGATGTAGGTGGGATTATTTGGGTGATTGATCCCATTGATGGCACCATGAATTTTATTCACCAACAAAGAAATTTTGCCATTTCCATTGGTGTATTTCATGAGGGAGTCGGTAAAGTCGGGATGATTTATGATGTGGTACATGATGAAATGTATCATACGATTAGTGGTGAGGGTGCATACATGAATGACACGAAGCTGAAGCCATTGACTAAGGGTGAAGTAAGAGATGCAATAATTGGCATCAATGCCACTTGGGTAACGAGTAACAAGCGTATTGACCCTAGTTACCTTGCTCCATTAGTAAAGGATGCGAGAGGAACAAGATCGTATGGTTCTGCTGCGCTTGAAATGGCCTATGTTGCTTCTGGTCGTCTAGATGCTTATATAAGTTTGCGACTCGCTCCTTGGGATTATGGTGGCGGCATGATTTTAATCAATGAAGTTGGAGGGAAAACGACAAATTTAAAAGGGGAAGCCTTGATGATTACACCTCAAACTTCAGTATTTGTTGCAAGACCGGGTGTACATGAAGAAATTCTTCAGCAGTATTTAAATAGTGGAAATTGGTAATAAAAAAATGGTGCCAGGCTTGTCCAATTCAAGGGTAGTCGGCACCATTTTTCTAACTTGATGTTGTATTTTAGCCTTTATAATTCTCCATTTTCTCGCATTTTTTTCTTCAGCGTAAAGCCGTATCCCATAACAGCAACGATACCTACGATACATAGAAGAAATCCAAGAATACTTCTTTCTCCGATAGCAATACCAATTCCGCCTATACATATAGCCGCAGCAATCGCACAAGCTAATAATGGCCATTTAATATTTTTCATTTAATCCTAACCTCCAATTTTGTACATTGGATACCATAATCGTCCACAGAACTTATTTTACACAAAAAGAAGTTAGTTTTCTACAATATATGTGATATAATGTATCAGTTATAGTATGAAGGCAGTGATTTTTAGTCAAAAATGAAAAGAAAATAAACTGATTATATATCTTCACATAGTAAGAAGGTTTACACAATCAGCTAGGAGGAAACATAGTTGAAACATAGAGATGATATACGTAATATTGCGATTATCGCCCACGTTGACCATGGTAAAACAACTTTGGTTGACCAATTATTAAAGCAGTCTGGAACATTCCGTACAAATGAGCATGTAGAAGAACGTGCAATGGATTCCAACGATATCGAGAGAGAGCGTGGAATTACAATCCTTGCTAAGAATACAGCTATCAAATATCAAGATACGCGTATTAATATACTTGACACACCAGGGCACGCTGACTTTGGTGGGGAAGTAGAACGGATTATGAAAATGGTTGATGGTGTATTGCTTGTAGTCGATGCTTATGAAGGTTGTATGCCACAAACGCGATTTGTATTGAAAAAAGCATTAGAGCAAAATTTAACACCAATCGTCGTTGTCAATAAAATCGATAGAGACTTTGCTCGTCCTGAAGAAGTCATTGATGAAGTCATTGATCTATTTATTGAATTAGATGCAACTGAAGAGCAATTAGAGTTCCCTGTTGTTTACGCTTCTGCTATTAATGGAACAGCTAGTCTAGATCCACAAAAACAAGATGAAGATATGAAATGCTTATATCAAGAAATCGTCAATAATATCCCAACACCAATTGATAATAGTGAAGAACCTTTACAATTCCAAGTAGCACTATTAGATTACAATGATTATGTTGGACGAATTGGGATTGGTCGTGTATTCCGCGGAACGATGAAAGTAGGCGAGCAAGTTGCGTTAATGAAGCTTGATGGGTCTGTTAAGCAATTCCGTGTAACAAAAATGTTTGGTTTCTTTGGTTTGAAACGCCTTGAAATACAAGAAGCAAAAGCAGGAGATTTAATTGCTGTCTCTGGAATGGAAGATATCAATGTCGGGGAAACAGTATGCCCGGTAGATAATCAAGACGCTCTTCCTGTATTACGAATCGATGAACCAACATTACAAATGACCTTCCAAGTGAACAATAGTCCATTTGCTGGTAAAGAAGGAAAATATATTACTGCAAGAAAGATCGAAGAACGTTTGCATGCGCAATTACAAACAGATGTCAGCTTAAGAGTGGAAGAAACGGATTCTCCTGATGCATGGACTGTATCTGGTCGAGGAGAGCTTCACTTATCGATTTTAATTGAAAATATGCGTCGTGAAGGCTTCGAACTTCAAGTATCTAAGCCAGTTGTTATTATAAAAGAAATTGATGGTGTTAAGTCTGAACCAATTGAACGCGTTCAAATTGATGTTCCTGAAGAATATACTGGTGCCATTATGGAATCTATTGGTGCGCGTAAAGGTGAAATGCTAGATATGGTTAATAACGGGAACGGTCAAGTGAAATTAATTTTCCATGTCCCTGCTCGTGGATTAATTGGTTATACAACTGAATTCTTAACACAAACTCGTGGTTACGGAATCATTAACCATACTTTTGACAGCTATCAACCAATGATGCAAGGTCAAGTAGGTGGAAGAAGACAAGGCGTGCTAGTTTCCATGGAGAGTGGAAAAGCATCTACTTATGGTATCATGCAGGTAGAAGACCGTGGTACAATATTTGTAGAGCCTGGCACAGAAATTTACGAAGGTATGATTGTTGGTGAACATACACGTGAAAATGATCTAGCTGTTAATATTACAAAAGTCAAGCATGCAACGAATGTTCGTAGTGCAACGAAAGACCAAACATCAACAATTAAAAAGCCTAGAATCATGACGCTTGAAGAAGCACTCGAATATTTAAATGATGATGAGCTTTGTGAAGTTACACCTGAATCGATTCGTCTTCGTAAAAAAATTCTAGATAAAAACGAACGAGAAAAAGCAGCTAAAAAGAAAAAATACGCTGAAGCTTAAGCCCACATAGTCACTCGAAAAAGAGGAGGTAATTCATATTGCCTCCTTCCTTAATACATACTAAGGAGGATTTGGAGCATGATTGAAGATCACCTTTCCTTTTTTGCAGCACTATATAAAGTTCATGAGAATTCAGATCTAGGGATGTGGTTGTTGTATCTCACCATTGTTGCACTCTGTATTATTGTCTTTAAGTTAGGGTTTGCTAAAAAGCTTCCTTTACTAAAATCAATAATTATATATGCGTTCTTATTTATGGGATGTACAATGCTAACTTTCTTAGGGGTATTTTTACCAATTGCAGAAGGACTTGTCGTTGCTGCTGTCATATTAATAATATATAAAATCCGTCTTCATCAAGAAAAGAAACAACAAAGAGCCAGCGCGGAATAATGAAGAGTGGGGGAGATTTTAATTGAACGTGCATGATAGTATTTATAATTGGCTTACCATTAAAGTTGTGACTGATGCGAGACCAGAGGATGAAGCAGCAACCGAAACAGAAGAAATGTTTTTACAAATGTTGAAAAATGATCACGGAATTAACGAAATCCAATATGAAAAAGCTGATCTATTCTATCATGTCTCTTATAGAGATAATGAAGATAGTAAATCAGCAAAATATCCGATTGAATTAATAGAAGTGATGTTAAAACAAATATTAGCAGAACCTGAAAAATACAAAAACTTCCCCACGGTATAATAAAAAAACGCCACCCGATTTGAACTGCACCCAAATTGTTAGACACACAACTAACAATGGAGGTGCAGTTTTTTTATTATATTATAGTAGTACAAAGAGCAACAGTGCGCCTTAAAAGATTGGTCGATGAGGAGAAGATTCAAACGCCTCAGAATTAGAGAAAGAATAGAGCTCTGTTAGTGACAGGCTCGAATCTAGATGAGACGTGAGGAAAGGGGTTCATTTTTATTTGTTCAAAACGGCTCTACCGGATTGAAGAGTATTTCGTTCATGAACATATTTCGGAGATAGTTTCGGAAAACACTTTGAAATATGGATACTGGACAATGATAGTGCATTTTGTACAATTATGTACATCTCTCTTCTTTATCGTTAAAATAAAGGGACTAAACAGTGCGACTGCAAGAGTTAGCGATTGAAAGCTTTATATTACATCGAAAAGGTTATTGTCGATTGTATCCGTTCTGCAGTTCACCAAAGGCTTCCTTTTAAGAGTGAGCAATGGGGTTTAAATTAGTTGCTAAAGGGCTAGGTGTAGCCTTACTACCCGAAAGTATATGTAAGTTGATTGGATTTGATATAGTATACTTCAAAAATGATCCCATTGATTGTGCTAGGCAATTTCATGGAACTTGCTATGGTTTGGCGTGTTGTGGTGAGTGGATTATTGAAGGGATTGAAGAAAGCTTAGGGGGAGGAAATAGATGATTCGAAATGAAGGAGATATTTTACAGTTAATTAGAGATGATAAAGAAATGATGGCCATATTAAAAGCCGCTAAACAACTTCAATTACCTGATTGGTGGATTTGTGCTGGTTTTGTTCGATCAAAAGTATGGGATACCCTTCATCATTTTCAAGAAAAGACGCCATTGCCTGATGTTGATGTCATCTATTATGATAATCAGCAATTGAGTGAAACCATTGAAAAATACTATGAAGAAAAATTACACAAGATACTACCGCATATTCCTTGGTCAGTTAAGAATGAAGCGAGAATGCATTCTGTTAATGGCCTGCCGCCTTATCAATCCTCAGAGGACGCTATTGCAAAATTTCCGGAGACGGCCACCGCTATTGGCGTAAAGTTAGATAGCGAAAATCAATTAGTCATAACGGCACCATGGGGCATAGAAGACCTTATTCATTTTCGTATCAAGCCGACTCCGTTTTTTTCAGCTTCGAGGAAGAGAATGCAATTATTTCAAAGCAGGGTTATTTCAAAAGGTTGGAAAAAAAGATGGCATTTTGTTAACTAATATGAAATCCCTCCGTTTTATCTTTAACGGAGGGATTTTAAATTACCATTCTTCTTCTTCTTGTTTACTTCTATACAATTTAAAGTTGCCTGTAGCTGCTCTTTCATTCGTCTTCGTAGTTATTCTGTCATTGCATTCAACACACATATATGTGTGAATAGGTCGGTTTCTTAATCGTTTTGCTTCATAAGATTCATTATCAATTGATTCAATTTTATCACAAATAACGCATTGTACTTTCATTTATATACATCCTTTTCTAATAAACAAGCATTTTCCTTATTATAAACTAGCTGTTTTTGAAATGAAAGGATGCTGTCGTGAATTACTTATGATAATTCGATTGTTCCTCTTGATGCTTATTTAATTTTTTTGATTCTGTTTCATTAAGCTGTTCTTTTGATTCTTCCGTTTCCTCTGATTTATTCGGTTCAATGATATCACCAGGTACTTCTGGCATCATTCGACCAGAAATATCAGCTAACTCATTTAAAACCCCTTTTATCGGATGGCCATTTTCCACATCCTCTTTTACTTCCTTAAGTCTGGCATATAAATCAGGATCGGCAATAATTACAGCATTCGCACCGTAGGGGTCATGCTTTAAGCTTTCAGCAACTGCATATTTTATCGAGCCAACCTCAGACCGCTCAACATCTTCATCAATATCAATACCTACGATGCAATAGTCACCTAATACGACAGCAGTTGCATCGTTCACACGACGATTATCAGAAGCTAATGTGGCTAAGTGCTTAGAAGTCTCTTGTCCAGTCAATACTTCTTGTTCAGATATGGTACTATTTTTTACATTAACTGTATGAGGTGTACCTTTCTCATTTTGTGAAGATTGTGCGTTATTTTGTGCACCACACCCCGTTAAGTTGAGTACGATAAATAATGATAGTAGAACGTGAAAGTACTTCATTATACTACCTCCATCAAGATTAAACTTTAAAAAAAGTAAATGTTTACAACTAGTGTGCGAAAGTTCTTCTATCTTTATGCGATAAATCATATATTTTAGCAAAGTTAGATTTGTCCATGTTGATATTGAAAATGTTGAAACTAACAAGCAATGAACTATTTATGCACTAATGTATTTCTAATGGCGGGAGGCATCGGGTTGAGTAAAATATACGTGTTAGATACAAATGTCTTATTGCAGGATCCAAATTCCATTTATTCTTTTGAGGATAATGAAGTCGTTATTCCAGCTGTGGTGTTAGAAGAGGTAGATTCGAAAAAAAGGTATATGGATGAAATTGGGAGGAATGCAAGGCAAGTATCAAGAATGATTGACAGTATGAGACAGTCCGGGAAATTGCATGAGCAAATCCTTCTTGAAAATGGTGGAAGCTTACGCATTGAACTAAACCATCGTTCTTTTCACCAGCTACAAGAAATTTTTGTTGAGAAAACGAACGATAATCGGATTTTGGCTGTCGCTAAGAACCTCTCATTAGAAGAAGAGACAAAAGAAGGTGGTAGACCAGTTATTCTTGTGAGTAAAGATGCGCTTGTAAGAGTAAAGGCAGATGCTATTGGTTTACTAAGCGAAGATTTTTTAAGCGATCGCGTGATTGAAAATGATCATATATATACAGGTTTTCTTGAAGTATATCTCCATTTAGATATGGTGAATGAATTTTACAGTCAAGGAGAATTATCACTAAATAAAGTAGGAAACCATTCATTCTATCCTAATCAATTTGTCATTCTAAAAGATGCGCTTGGTTCATCAGCTTCTGCACTTGGCATTGTTGATCAAACGAAAGGGAAATTGAAAAAACTTATTTTTGATTATGATCATATTTGGGGTATTAAACCAAGAAATGTACAACAAACGATGGCATTAGAACTGCTTTTACGCAGGGACTTGCCTCTTGTTACTTTAATTGGTAAAGCAGGAACTGGAAAGACGTTACTCGCGCTAGCTGCAGGCCTAATGCAGACTGAGGATTTAGGAGATTTCAAAAAGTTACTTGTCGCTAGACCAATTGTTCCAGTTGGTAAGGATTTAGGGTTCTTGCCAGGAGAAAAAGAAGAGAAATTACGGCCATGGATGCAACCGATTCATGATAATCTTGAATATTTATTTAATGTTAAGAAGCCAGGGGAATTAGATGCCATTTTGGCAGGAATGGGTTCAATTGAGGTTGAGGCTCTTTCTTATATAAGAGGGAGAAGTATACCTGACCAGTTTATTATTATTGACGAGGCACAAAATTTAACAAAGCATGAAGTAAAAACGATTTTAACAAGAGTTGGTGAGGGTAGTAAGATTGTCTTAATGGGGGATCCTGAACAAATTGACCATCCATATTTAGATGCCTATAATAATGGTCTTACTTACGTTGTCGAAAAGTTTAAAGATCAGAAGATTGCCGGCCATTCCAAATTGATTAAAGGTGAAAGGTCAGGGCTAGCTCAACTCGCTGCTGATATCTTATAAGGATACTCTTAAATACTTCTATAAAAAAAGACTGAACGAGCATAGTTGCTCTCGATTCAGTCTTTTTTTTATATAATATGGAAATCTTGTACGTTTTTAATCGGCTGTAGGCGATTGCTTCCATCTTTATAATAAATATGCACTGGACCATCTTCTTTCAATGGTTTACCCTTTAAAGAAAAGGCGAGAATGAGGTTTTCTGCCTCTGTCATAGGGATACTGACTGTTTCATTCTCACAATGTACTTCTATTGTCCTCGATCCACTATTTGGCTCAGCATTTGTAAGAAAAGGCAAGAAGGGAATCCCAAAAGTACCGGTTAAGACACGAACCTTTTCAAATTTCTTTTCTGTTTTAAGTGTTGGTGGGTAAACGGCACCTTCCATTATTTCACGATCCCAATGTTTAGAGGCTGCTTTCGTATATTCCTCCTTTTCATTCGGTAATTCTTCTTGATTCTCAAAATATGTATCAAGGTCAATTTTTCGGTCATCAAAAATCCATACACTTGGATCGAGTGTAATTGTATATTTGACGTTACCTGTAATATGGATGATATCCTTCATTTGTCATACCCCCTGCTTGTGTCACTAATATCTAATGTTCCTTATAAAGTATAACGCTTTTAACTGCAAATGTCATTTCAACTCGCATGGAATGTTACTAAATGTATTAAACTATAAGGAAATATTGAAGGAGAGTAGGGGAGTTATGGGTTGTCAGACTGATCAAGAATTGTTAGGAATAATTGAACGAGTGAAACCGCTTGTGGCTAAAGGTAAAGTAGCAGATTATATCCCGGCTTTGAAGGCTGCTGATCAGTCAAATGTTTCAGCAGCTGTCTTTCATATTACTCGAGGTAGTGATGTTTGTGTTTCAGCTGGAGATATTGAACAAAAGTTCACATTACAAAGTATTTCAAAAGTGCTTGTTCTAGCACTAGCATTAATTGATCAAGGATACACAAATGTATTTCAAAAAGTAGGTATGGAACCAACTGGGGATCCTTATAATTCAATGATTAAGCTTGAGACGAGCTCACACTCTAAACCTCTGAACCCAATGATTAATGCAGGAGCTTTGGCGGTTACAAGCATGGTAAATGGAAATTCTCCCGATGAGAGATGGCACCGTATTCTCCACTTTGTCCAATGCTTATTAGGGGGTAAAGCCATTGGTTACAATAAAGAGGTGGCAGATTCGGAATATAAGACAACAGACTTAAATCGTTCATTATGTTATTTTATGAAACAACATGGAGTGATTGATGGAGATGTTGATGAGTTAATTGATATTTATACGAAACAATGCGCGATTGAAATGAATTGTTTAGATTTGTCAAGAATAGCAGCAGTATTTGCCAATAATGGCCGTGATCCGCAATCAGGAAACATATTAATTGAGGAGGAAATTGCAAGAATATGCAAAACATTCATGGTAACTTGCGGTATGTATAATGCTTCAGGTGAGTTTGCAATCAAAGTGGGAATTCCTGCGAAAAGTGGTGTATCGGGTGGTATAATGGCAGTTGTGCCAGGGAAGTTAGGAATAGGCATTTTCTCTCCTGCACTAGATGAGAGAGGGAATAGTATTGCCGGTGCAGAAATTTTGAAGATTATGGCAGAGGAATATCATTTTAGTATTTTTTAATCAGCGGATATCCCTGATTATCCTTGCTTTTTTTTTCACTTAAGTTTAAAATTTATAGATAGGATAATCGCTCGGAAACGGGGGGATTGAAAGTTGGCTTCTGAAATGGTTATTGATCATAAAGAAAGAGCTAATGCTCTATTACAAGCAGATGCTGAAAAAATATTAAAATTAATCAAAGTCCAAATGGATAATTTGACTATGCCTCAATGTCCATTATACGAAGAAGTACTTGATACGCAGATGTTTGGCTTATCTCGTGAAATTGATTTTGCTGTGAGACTTGGATTAATTGCTGATAAAGATGGAAAAGAAATTCTTGATAAACTTGAGAGAGAATTATCCATTCTACATGAAGCATCAGTAAAAAAATAAAACATATTAAAAACTCAAGCTAAGAATATTAGCTTGAGTTTTTTTGTTTGTTAAAAATTGGTTAAGAGAAGAATAGAGAAAAAATAGAAAAAATATATGTTATGCTGCTTTAAAATTAATAGTCAATATTATGCTAATCTATACAATTGATTCTACGAATTAAGCATATATAGTAGACAAAAAGATAATTATGATGTATAAATATATTAATTAGTATGTCACATTAGATAGAATCATACAGAACAATGATCTAATCATTTAACGCGTTACGTTTTAATTACATTCCTTTTTATCTTTATTTTGGCAGGAAAATCAATGCTATAGTAGAATAAATATACTACTTAAGAGAATAAAGGAAGAGGCATATGTTTAAAAAAATTCTAAAATCTTATGATTATTCATTGATCGTTGTATTAGGTCTGCTATGTATATTTGGACTGGTTATGGTCTATAGTTCAAGCATGGTGACTGCTGTCCAACATAATGGAGTTGCTAGTGACTACTTTTATGATAAACAAAGAACACATTTAATTCTTGGTACGATTGCGTTTATTGTTGCTGCCCTATTCCCATATAAAGCTTATAAAAGTAACAAGTTTCTCATTCCAATCGTCTTCTTTTCATTTTTTGGTTTGTTACTTGTATCGATTATCGGGAACGCGGTTAATAACGCACAAAGCTGGATTGATTTAGGTACCCGTTCTATTCAACCATCGGAGTTTGTAAAGGTTATTGTTATTGTTTATTTGTCTGCTGTTTATGCAAAGAAACAATCGTATATTAATGAATTTAATAAGGGTGTTGTACCACCGCTTGTTTATTTGATTCTCGTTTGTGGCCTGATTGCGATGGAACCAGATTATGGAACGGCAGGAATTATCTTTTTAATTGGTCTAGCGATTATTTTATCTTCTGGTATGAATATGAAAAACCTTTTAAAATTAGCTGGTATTGGTGCTATTTTTTTAGTTCCAATCATGCTTATTTTAAGAGATAAAATCTTTACAGATACTAGGCTAGCAAGATTCGATTTCCTACATCCGTTTGAAGCTGAAGGGGGATATCAATTGTCCAACGCATTTATCGCCCTTGGTAATGGTGGATTAACCGGTTTAGGATTAGGACAAAGTATTCAAAAAATGGGCTACTTACCAGAAGCTCATACAGATTTTATTATGGCTGTTATCGTTGAAGAACTGGGTGTTTTTGGTGTGATGTTTGTGCTTTTTGCTTTAGGCTTCATCGTACTAAAAGGCATATTCGTCGCACTCAAGTGTAAAGATGCATTTGGAAGTTTATTAGCTATAGGTGTTTCTAGTATGATTGGCATTCAAGCATTTATTAACCTTGGCGGTATATCAGGAGTCATTCCTTTAACTGGGGTGCCTTTGCCTTTTATAAGCTATGGTGGATCATCCTTATTAGTACTTATGGTTTCAATGGGCATTTTAGTGAATGTATCAATGTTTGTAAACTATGAAAAGAAATATAAAGAAAAAGAAGAACAAGATGTAACGACTGACAAACCAGTAAATACAACAGCAAGTATGGGTGGTCGTTTTACATATAATAGACGATAAAAATATACGGGGTGTTATTATGGGTCAAAAGATTAGTAAGGTATTAGTCGCCAATCGAGGAGAAATTGCCATTCGTGTTTTTCGTGCCTGTACGGAATTAAATATCCGTACAGTTGCGATCTATTCAAAGGAAGACTCAGGGTCGTATCATAGATACAAAGCAGATGAAGCATACCTTGTTGGTGAAGGTAAGAAGCCGATTGATGCTTACCTCGATATCGAGGGTATCCTTAAAATCGCAAAAGATAGCGGAGTTGACGCGATTCATCCTGGTTATGGCTTCTTATCAGAAAATATTCAGTTTGCTAGAAGATGTGAAGAGGAAGGTATTAAGTTTATTGGGCCTGAATCTAAACATTTGAATATGTTTGGAGATAAAGTAAAGGCGCGGTCACAAGCCCAAAGTGCGAATATTCCGGTTATTCCTGGTTCTGATGGTCCTGTGCAAGCTGTTGAAGAAGTAGAACAATTCGGAAGAGATTACGGCTACCCAATTATTATTAAAGCCTCGCTTGGTGGTGGCGGTCGTGGAATGAGGATAGTTAACAGTGGCGAGGAAGTGAGAGAAGCCTATAATCGCGCGAAATCTGAAGCGAAAGCGGCGTTCGGTAATGATGAAGTGTATGTCGAAAAATTCGTGCAAAATCCGAAACATATAGAAGTGCAAATCATTGGGGACCAACATGGTAATATTATTCACCTGTTTGAAAGGGATTGTTCTGTACAAAGACGTCACCAAAAAGTTGTCGAAGTCGCACCATGTGTATCGTTAGATGAGGAATTAAGAGGACGTATTTGCGAGGCAGCCGTACAATTAATGAAGAACGTCGATTATATTAATGCTGGAACAGTTGAGTTCCTTGTTTCAGGAGAAGAGTTTTATTTCATTGAAGTAAATCCTCGTGTCCAAGTTGAACATACAATCACTGAAATGATAACTGGTATTGATATCGTGCAAACACAAATTTTAGTTGCTGAAGGATATGGATTACACAGTGAAAAAATTGGTATACCAGATCAAGCAGATATCAAAACAATGGGATATGCGATTCAATCTCGTGTAACGACAGAAGATCCTTTGAACAATTTTATGCCTGATACAGGAAGACTAATGGCTTATCGTAGTGGTGGAGGGTTTGGTGTTCGTCAAGATGCAGGTAATGCTTACCAAGGTGCAGTAATCACACCACATTATGATTCTTTATTGGTGAAACTTTCAACTCATGCAATTACCTTTGAACAAGCTGCATCAAAAATGGTAAGAAATTTACAAGAATTTAGAATCAGAGGGATAAAAACCAATATTCCGTTTTTAGAGAATGTTGTTAAACATAAAAACTTTTTGACAGGTGAATATGATACATCTTTTATTGATCGTACACCGGAACTGTTTATTTTCCCAAAAAGAAAAGACCGTGGAACAAAAATGCTATCATACATCGGTAATGTAACTGTTAATGGTTTCCCTGGAATCGAAAAGCAGAAGAAGCCAGCATTTGATCAACCAAGAATGCCTAAAATTATTTTACCTAATGAGTATCAGTCTGGTACAAAGCAAGTACTTGAAGAACGTGGTGCAGAAGGGCTTGTGTCATGGATTAAGGAACAAAAGAATGTTCTATTAACAGATACGACGTTTAGAGATGCTCATCAATCCTTACTAGCGACAAGAGTTCGAACAAAGGATTTACAAAATATTGCTGAACCGACGGCAAAACTACTACCGCAAATGTTTTCTTCAGAGATGTGGGGCGGTGCGACTTTTGATGTGGCTTATCGCTTTTTGAAAGAAGATCCTTGGGAAAGATTATTAACATTACGTCAGAAGATGCCAAATATTCTCTTACAAATGTTGTTAAGGGCTTCTAATGCTGTTGGTTATAAAAACTATGCGGACAATGTTATTCAAGAGTTTGTAGAAAAGTCAGCACATGCAGGTATCGATGTCTTCCGAATTTTCGATAGTTTAAACTGGGTAAAAGGTATGGAGGTAGCAATTGATGCTGTTAGACAGACAGGCAAAATCGCTGAGGCAGCCATTTGTTATACAGGTGATATTTCTGATAAAACAAGAAAGAAATATGATCTAGCGTATTATAAAGAGTTGGCTAAAGAACTCGAACATCAAGGTGCTCATATTTTAGGGATTAAGGATATGGCTGGATTATTGAAGCCTCAATCAGCCTATGAGCTCATTTCAGAATTGAAAGAAACGGTAGATATTCCTATTCATTTGCATACGCATGATACTAGTGGCAACGGAATTTTCACTTATGCAAAAGCAATCGAGGCGGGCGTTGATATTGTTGATGTTGCCTTAAGTACGATGGCTGGATTAACATCACAACCTAGTGCAAATACATTATACTACGCGTTAGAAGGTTCAGAAAGACAACCTGAGATGAGTGTGGATGCATTAGAACAACTATCCTATTATTGGGAAGATGTACGTAAATATTATCAAGAATTTGAAAGTGGTATGAAAGCACCTCATACAGAAATTTATCAACATGAAATGCCTGGAGGGCAATATAGTAACCTACAACAACAGGCAAAAGCAGTTGGATTAGGGGAGAAATGGGATGATGTAAAAGGGATGTATTCCCGCGTCAATCAAATGTTTGGTGATATTGTCAAAGTTACACCGTCATCAAAAGTTGTAGGAGATATGGCTCTATACATGGTACAAAATCAATTAGATGAAGAAGCGGTCATTCAAAAAGGTGCTTCACTAGACTTCCCTGATTCTGTTGTCGAGCTGTTTGAAGGTTATTTAGGACAACCGTATCAAGGATTCCCTAAAGATTTACAAAAGGCGATATTGAAAAATAGAGAAGCCATCACTGTTAGACCTGGAGAGCTGCTAGAACATGTTGATTTTGAAGAAATAAAAGCGACATTATATAAAGAGTTAGGTAGAGAAGTGACAAGCTTTGATGCAATTGCCTATGCACTTTATCCTAAGGTATTTATGGACTACCACAAAACATATACGCAATTTGGTGATGTTTCTGTTCTTGATACCCCTACATTCTTATACGGTATGAACTTAGGTGAAGAAATTGAAGTGGAAATTGAAAAAGGAAAAACGCTTATTGTTAAATTAGTGTCAATTGGTCAAGCGCGGGCAGATGGAACGAGAGTGATTTATTTCGAACTAAATGGACAACCTCGTGAAGTGGTGATAAAAGATGAAAGTATTAAATCTTCCGTTGCAACGAAAGTAAAAGCAGACCCCCACAATGAAACACATATTGCTGCGACAATGCCTGGAACAGTTATTAAGGCAGTAGTAAACAAGGGGGACATCGTTAATCAAGGTGATCACTTGATGATTACTGAGGCGATGAAAATGGAAACAACTGTACAAGCTCCATTTACAGGTACGGTAAAAGAAATTTATGCAGCTGATGGTGAATCGATTGCTACTGGTGATCTTTTAATTGAATTAGCGCGATCATAATAAAAAAACTTTTCCTCTTAAATAGAGGAAAAGTTTTTTTGCTTACTTTCAATCAAATAAAAACTTATGATAATGGAACGTTTTTGTCTTTTTTATTGTCCGTTTTCTTTGATTGAGTCAATTCATTCGCTTTGCTTCGTGTTGTGAGAAGGATAAAGTAGCTTAACACCCCAAACAAGCAAGAAATAAAAAATGCATGGGCGAGCGCAATGTACAAGTTTAATTGGGTAATTACAACTAGTGCGCCAGCAATGACTTGTAAACTGACTAAAATAAACGAGATAATCCAGCCGATATAAATGACTGGCTGATGCTTATAATGTTTCAGTGCCAGTATCATGATATAGGTAATCCAAATAAATATGAAACCAGCTGCTGCACGATGTCCCATCTGAATCCATTCATACATATTTAGCGGAAGACCGATGGCGTCATTTCTACAGAATGGCCAATCGATACAAACGAGACTAGCATTTACATGTCGTACAAGCGCACCTGTATAAACAACGATATAACTGTAGAGTGTAACCCCGATAATGTGGCGCTTCATTCGTTGATCGAGAACAAGTTTTTCTGCTTGGAACTTCTTATCCACTTCGAAAATTAACAAAGTAAGTAATAGAACAGCGGCAAATGATATTAATGAAATACCGAAATGGAGTGCCATCACAAAATCAGATTGTCCCCACATGACTGCAGCTGCACCGATGAGTGCTTGCAATACTAGAAAGATGACAGATGAAATGGCTAGAAATTTAGTTTCTCTTACATGACCAATCTTTTTCCATGACCAAATGGCTAAAATTAGAACCATAAATCCGACAGAACCTGAAACAAGTCTATGCGCGAGCTCAATAATTAATTCGGGTGAAATATTGCTTGGGATAAATTCACCGTGACATAATGGCCATGATGCCCCGCAGCCGTCTCCCGAATCTGTCTTTGTAACTAATGCCCCGCCTAATAGAATGAGTAGCATGCCTATTGTTGTTAGGACAGCAAACCATTTTAATGATCGTTGCAAATCTTTCACCTTCTTCTGAATGTATAGGTATGTATGAGCGCTATGGCTATAAGAATATAAGGTTTACGCCACGCGTGATTATACTTATAGATACCATTTAAATGCTGATATTTGTCATAATGTATAACCAAATAATTGTGTTCATTTATGTTTATTTACTTCGTTTAAATCGGATAAGTTGTAATTGAACTAAATGTGAAAAAAATACGTCTATGTATACTCACTTTTTTGATACTACAGGATTCATCAAAATATTACAATACTTATAAAAATTCTTCCGTATTCATCCTTATTTCCCTTGAAAACATAAGTTTTGTCTGCTAGAAATATAGTTGTCATGTAAATATTTCTAAAAAGCTTAAGTTGTGTGATTACCTTAATTTATCATTTAATGAAAAAATTATTAACTTAATTATCTCAGAAAAGTGATGAATATATAATGAAAAACAAACTTCTGACACAAATTAGTCATAATTAATTCTAGAAAATTTCACAAAATAACTAAAAAATGTGATTTAATATACAGTGAATGCATCACACTTGTTTTGTGTGGAATTGTCAATGATTTGGAATTAATTTTAACTGCTTTAGTGAATTTAATGACAAATATGGTAATGTAAACTAATTTGCTTTATAGTGGAGATAGTGCTTAACTTTTAATCTGTCATTAAATGCTTTCCAGTATCACATACTAAAAGGAAATAGGATGAAAACGAAAAAATAGCTTGAAATCTGTCTAAGATTTTTTTAATAATCTGGATATTATGTTTACTCATAAATACATAACAAACACAAAGAGATTACTTACATATTTAAAAAGTGAACATAATAGTAAGGAAGACAAGCTTTTTAAGAAAGTTGTTTTCTAAGATAGGAATACCTTTTCCAAAGTTTGTAACAATATGATTAGAAGTATGTGTTGGGCTTTACTTAATTTTACTGGTGGAGTAGCTCATTTTTCATTTGTTGGGAGATTCTCTCTTGTTGAGAGATTTATCCATATTAAGTTTTAGCACTCAAAGAAATTTTCACGAAAGAGGGGTATGAATAAGCTATGAAAAGGCTTGCAAAAGGGCGTCTGCTATTTATGTTAGCTGTAACGACGTTATTTCTAGCCGGCTGTGGTGAGCCATTTATATCGGCACTACAACCAGCGGGTGAAGTTGCGCAAACACAATATGACCTTATGCTATTGAGTACATTCATTATGGTTGGTGTCATTATTGTCGTGACAGTCATTTTCCTTATCGTACTGTTTAAGTTTCGTCGTAAAGACGATAAGATCCCTAAACAAGTTGAAGGAAGTCACAAATTAGAGATTATCTGGACTGTTATACCAATTTTATTACTTCTAGTTTTAGCTGTACCGACTGTTGCAGCTACGTTTGACTTAGCTGATGTTTCTCCTATGGAAGATAAGAATGAAGAGGGGAAAACAGATGTAACGGTGGTAAATGTTAAAGCGAATCTTTATTGGTGGGAGTTCGAATATCCGAATCAAGGTATCGTAACTAGTCAGGAGCTAGTGGTTCCTACTGACGAAAAAGTATATTTCAATCTACTATCAACAGATGTGAAACACTCATTCTGGATTCCAGCTGCTGGTGGTAAGCTTGATACCAATACTGAAAATACGAATAAGTTTTGGTTAGAATTTGATAGTAAAAAAGCTGATGAAGTAGGTAATATTTTTTATGGGAAATGTGCTGAGCTTTGCGGACCATCACATGCATTAATGGACTTTAAAGTAAAAGCTATTTCAAAAGATGATTTTGATGCTTGGGCTGAAGACTTGGCTTCTATGGAAGAAGCAGCTCAACCTGAAACTGCGTCTGCAGAACAAGGGCAAGAAATCTTTAATCAAAGCTGTATTGGGTGTCATGCAGTTACGCCTACAGGAGCAAATGCTGTTGGTCCTAACTTGACAACTTTTGGTGACCGTACGCATATAGCTGGATACTTAGAGCATACAGAAGAGAATCTGAAAGCTTGGATAAAAGATCCAGAAGAATTTAAGCCTGGAAATAAAATGACAGGTCAGTATGGTGACCTTTCAGATGAAGAAATCGATGCATTAACAGATTACTTAATGGGCCTTAAAGTTGAGGATTGATAAGGCGATTTGCGTTTAAGAAGGAGGTAAAATTGTGAGTACCTATGCTCAGAAAAAAGGTGTTGGCGCCGTTTTATGGGATTACTTAACAACTGTTGACCATAAAAAAATTGCCATCCTTTATCTAATTGCTGGTGGATTTTTCTTCCTAGTCGGTG
Source organism: Cytobacillus kochii (assembly GCF_020171845.1). Taxonomy (GTDB): domain Bacteria; phylum Bacillota; class Bacilli; order Bacillales; family Cytobacillaceae; genus Cytobacillus; species Cytobacillus kochii. The sequence continues at coordinate 289,880 of NZ_JAIVAM010000009.1, forward strand.
GACTAGAGGCAATGTTTATCCGTATCCAGCTAGCCGTACCAGGCAATGATTTTGTAAGTGCTGGAGTATACAATGAAATACTCACTATGCACGGTACAACAATGATTTTCTTGGCAGCGATGCCGTTGATATTCGCATTTATGAATGCGGTTATGCCACTACAAATTGGGGCACGCGATGTTGCATTCCCTTTCCTTAACTCTCTAGGGTTCTGGTTGTTTTTCTTTGGTGGTGTATTCCTAAACCTTTCGTGGTTTTTAGGAGGAGCTCCTGATGCTGGTTGGACTTCTTATGCGTCCCTTTCACTTGCGTCAGAAGGTCACGGGATAGATTTTTACGTATTAGGATTACAAATCTCAGGTGCGGGTACATTAATAGGGGGGATTAACTTCCTCGTAACGATTATTAATATGCGTGCACCAGGAATGACTTATATGCGTATGCCGTTATTTACATGGACAACGTTTGTAACGTCAGCATTAATACTATTTGCATTCCCTCCACTAACTGTGGCACTTTTCTTAATGCTTTTTGATCGTTTATTTGGAGGAAATTTCTTTAACCCAGATATGGGTGGTAACACAATTATTTGGGAGCATTTATTCTGGATCTTTGGACACCCAGAAGTTTATATCTTAGTATTACCAGCTTTTGGTATCTTTTCGGAAATCTTTGCGATTTTCTCAAGAAAAAGATTGTTTGGTTATTCATCAATGGTTTTCGCTACCGTGTTAATCGGGTTTTTAGGTTTCATGGTATGGGCTCACCATATGTTTACAACTGGATTAGGTCCGATCGCTAATGCCATTTTCTCTGTGGCGACAATGGCAATCGCTGTTCCGACGGGGATTAAAATATTTAACTGGCTCTTTACAATGTGGGGCGGTAGCATTAAATTTACAACCCCAATGTTGTATGCGATTGCGTTTATACCAACCTTTACAATGGGTGGAGTAACAGGTGTTATGCTTGCGTCAGCTGCACAGGATTATCAGTACCATGATAGTTACTTTGTTGTTGCTCACTTCCATTATGTTATCGTTGGTGGAGTTGTCTTCGCATTACTTGGCGGTTTACATCTATATTGGCCGAAGATGTTTGGCACAATGTTGAATGAAGCCCTTGGAAAAGTAACATTCTGGTTATTTTTAATTGGGTTCCATTTAACCTTCTTTATTCAACATTTCTTAGGTTTAATGGGGATGCCGCGTCGTATCTTTACGTTTAACGAAGGTCAAGGGTTTGAAACTGCGAACTTGGTAAGTACTGTTGGTGCCTTCTTTATGGCGGTAGCAACAATCGTATTATTAATTAATGTGGTTATGACCATTGCGAAGAATAAAAAAGTTGGTGGCGATCCATGGGGTGACGGACGTACACTTGAATGGGCAATACCATCACCACCACCGTTTTATAACTTTAAACAGCTTCCACTTGTACGTGGTTTAGATCCTTACTGGATTGAGAAAATGGAAGGTAATAAAGAGATGACTCCGGCTGAGCCAATAGGAGACATCCATATGCCTAACAATTCATTCGTTCCATTTGTTATTTCCGTAGGATTGTTTATCGCTGCATTTGGTGCAATGTACCATAATGAACATTCATGGGGCATCCCAGTACTTATTATCGGCATGTTGGTTGTCTTTGGTTCTATGTTCTTTAGATCAGTGAAAGATGACCACGGATATCATATTCATAAAGAGGAATTAATGGATGATGATAAAGGGGGTAAGGCATAATGAAGGCAGATGAAAAATTCACATATGAAACATGGCCTGCAGCGCCTGAAAAGCAAACCCTCGACGGAAAGAATAAATTTTTAGGTTTCTGGCTATTCCTTGGTGGTGAAACTGTTTTATTTGCGACTTTATTTGCAACTTATTTAGCATTAAAGGATCGTGTACCAAACAGTGACCATTATTTAGCAAAAGACCTTTTTGAAATACCATTAGTGTTTGTTATGACAATGTTGTTATTAACAAGCTCACTAACTAGTGTTTATGCAATGTACCATATGAAGAATTTCAACTTCAAAAAAATGCAGTTATGGTTAGGCATTACCGTATTACTCGGTTTAGCTTTCCTTGGTTTAGAAGTTTACGAATTCAACCATTATGTACATGAATACCATCATACATTTACAAGTTCAGCATTTGGTACAGCTTTCTACACACTTGTTGGCTTCCATGGTGGTCACGTTGCATTTGGTCTTGCATGGATCATTACATTAATGGTACGTAATGCAAAACGTGGATTAGACCTTTATACAGCACCAAAGTTTTATGTTGCAAGTTTATACTGGCACTTTATTGATGTTGTATGGGTGTTTATCTTTACGGTTGTATATTTAATGGGAATGGTGGGATAACTGATGGCAAATGAAGAATTAAACTCAGGTAACCCAAAAGTTGACATTGAATATCGTCGCAGAAAAAGCGCAGAGGAAATGAGATATCAGGTTGTTTCATTTGCCATGATGATCTTTTTAACATTTGTGGCTTTCATTGCTGTTGGCTATGATATTTCCGGATGGTTTACCATTCCGTTTATCTTAGTTCTAGCAATCGTTCAAGTAGGCTTCCAACTATATTATTTCATGCATATGAGCCATAAAGGACATGAAGCTCCTGCATTGTTCCTGTATTCAGGTGTCTTTGTAGCTTTCATTACTCTGCTGGCATTCATGACAATTATTTGGTGGTAAAAATGAAAAACGACTGATAAATTTCAGTCGTTTTTTTGTGTGTTAAAAATGGTCAAAATAGATTGCTTAGTAATTCATGTAATAGATAATAACCAAATTGAGCTACAATTCTTAAAAATTTATGACAGTTACAACAATCAAGGTAAGATGTTGACACCGATTCCATAAAGTGGGTTGCCACGGTCTTTAAGACAAGCGTATAATAGACATTGATATCAGAAACAATAATGATGGCCTGTAGTATTACATAAAATGAGGTGACGTAAGAATGCCACTTAGTATTTTTGGATTTAGAGCATTATGGAGTCCGTATTTTTTTCTAGCATTGGTCTTGTTGTTAATTTTGTATTTTTTAGTGACCGTTAAGTTTCGCCACCGTTTTGCAAATAGTGAACCATTACATAAGAAAGAAGCGCTATTCTTCTCAAGTGCAATCTTAGTCTTATATTTGATTAAGGGTTCTCCGCTTGATCTAATGGGACATTTGATGTTTTATGCACATATGATTCAAATGGGTGTACTCTATTTAGTTGTGCCAATCTTGTTTATTTACGGAATTCCTAAATGGATGTGGCGTTCTTTTATTGCCTTACCAATCGTAAAACCATTGTTTCGCTTTTTTACAAAACCATTAATTGCTTTAATCTTTTTTAATGGCTTATTTTCTTTTTACCATATCCCGTTAATTTTTGATGTAATTAAAGTAGATATGACTTTGCATACAGTTTATACAATTATCTTATTTCTCTTTGCTATATGTATGTGGTGGCCACTTATCACACCGTTACCTGAGCAGCAAAGAATAAGTGGGCTAAAAAAAGTCGGTTATATTTTTGCAGATGGTATTCTATTAACACCGGCTTGTGCACTGATCATATTTGCAGACGCACCGATGTATGCAACGTATTCTGATCCACATGCATGGGGACAAGCATTAGCTCTCTGTGTTCCCACAGGAACCCTCGCAGGATTAAATTTAAGTGGACCAGAAATGTTTAATAGTATGTCTCTACTGCATGATCAGCAGTTAGGCGGCGTTATTATGAAAATTATACAGGAAATTGTTTATGGCTATGTTTTGGCGCTTGTATTTTTTGAATGGTATCGCAAAGAACAGTCAGATGAGAAAGAAGCTGAAAATCAGCTCATGAACCCAAGAACAGTGGAATAAATCTCGAGCCTACCTAGCTACTAAGGTAGGCTCCATTTTTGAACAATTAAAGAACTTTTACGAAAACCATTCAATCATGATTGAAAAAGAAGGAATACTTTTATAAAATGAGCATAGCTTCTTCATGTAATTACATGAAGGATAAAGTACATATAGGAAGTTTGATAAGAGAAAGGAAGTTACCATGGAGCATTCATTGCCTGTCTTACCAACAATCAGTACAACCTTTATCGTGTTAAGTGCCATTATGGTGGCAATTGGTTGGGTTCAAATTAGTAAGAGAAAAATTGACGCACATAAAAAATCGATGACATTAGCTGGCATTTTTGCCATCATATTCTTTATTATTTATGCTAGTCGAACAATCTTTATCGGAAATACATCATTTGGTGGCCCTGATGATATAAAAATTTATTATACCCTTTTTCTTGTCTTTCATATTACATTGGCGACATCAGGAGCGGTACTTGGAATCATTAACTTGTATACGGGATATAAGAATAAGTTAAAGCTTCATAGAAAGATCGGTCCCTTTACAAGTATTATTTGGTTTGCTACTGCCATTACGGGGGTAGCCGTTTATTTACTACTATATGTTTTTTATCATGGCGGAGAAACAACTTCATTAATCAAAGCGATATTCGGATTCTAAAAAGTCCAAAATAATGCAAGTCCGAGCTTATTCGAGTGCTAGTATCATTCGAATATGTTCGGACTTTTTTTACTTGTATTTCCATGTCAATACATAGTAATACATAAAACTTTAGATGGAGAAAGAATAAATGAGAATAAAGGAAGTGACCCCATCAAATAGTAAGAAAAAAGTAGATTTTGGGCACCTGTTTAAAGAGTACTTTTTGTAGACATAGCAGAACAAAATGAGATCGAACTGCATTAACTATACTATCCTTTACTTAAGAAGGTTGAATTCAGAAATGAATGGATGATGCAATTGGAAAAGCGAGATGTGGAAAAACAAAAAGTACGCAAATTTATCATTTCATCCATTGTAGAATCCAATATACGCTATCTTCAAATGGATGGTGCGGAGGAAAAGGTAAGGTTAATTAGAAGAAGTAGTGAAGATATTATTACGCGATTAGATGATCAGGTGATAATTGAAGTAAGATTAAGTATTATACCGTATAAAGAAGTATTAACAGATTTGATGATTTTACAAAAACAAATAATTGAAGATATTCGATTATTGACTGGACTTCGCGTTGGTAAGGTAGTTTTGAAAATAGAGCATTGCTCTATCGATTCGATAGAAAAAACGTGAAGATTTGTTCTTCACGTTTTTTTTTGCTTACTTAAGTATTTGTTCTAAATCATTATTAATGTCTGTTAAGATCTTTTCAGATTGCTTAACAAGTGATTGTGGAAAGTGTTCGCCATCCCCATATTCTACTCCATGAGGATAATAATGTTTGCCTAATAAAGGAGTAAGTAATTGAATCGTAGCCTTTCTAGCGCCAACGTCACCTTCTACTGCATGTCCAAATATACGAAGATAGTAGATTCCTTCTTTTAATTCAAATTTTCGATCGTATGTAACTCTTTCATAATCCCACTGTCCTGCACGTACTAACTGATAAGAATCCATTAGGTCATCTAGTCGCTTTAGTTCAACTTGCTTGTTTTCTAAACCAGTATTTTCAAGCTTCATAATAATCAATCCCTCCTGAAAAAAACAATTGGTAAACAGAACCAATATTGAATCATCTCAAATTTAATAATAGTTGAAAAATGGACAAGTTGCAATCTTTTTCAAATGTATCATTATATTCACCTAACACTAGTATTCCCAACATCCTTTATATATGTATAATGAAAAATTAGCGAAAAGAATGATAAATATAGAGGCTAATGATATAAAGTTCATTTCCATGTATAATAAGATGTATAAACCTTTAAATCGAGATTTTTATACAATTTAAATCTGCTTCTTTACTGAAGTGTACCCTATAGTTGTTGTAAAGGTTTTCTTAATTCATAAACAACTTGCTATTATCCATTTCTATGTGATGATATACTATATTTAAACATATGTTATAAAAAATGCTTTTTCGTGTATTGAAAAGATTGGAAGTTATGTGATTCTTAACGATACTCATGTATATGACATGGATATAATAGAAGTGTCCGGGTTTTAAAAGAAGTCATGGGAGGTGCAAGTTCTCTGAAGAGTGTATTACGCGTATTTGTACTGATATTGGCTCTTACCGTTATATGGTTATACTTAGATTTTAGTAGTGAAGATCAACTGCTGTTGAGTGATGAGGGTACAGAAGTTGCTCAAGATGAGACGATAGGTAATCAACATGATGAAGAGTCAATGGTTGCTGAGATGCCTGAAGAAGGATTGCTTACTTTAATGGGGTCAAAAGCTTCGGATATTAAGAAACAGTTTGGTGAACCGGAACGGATTGATCCTACACTTCAAGGCTATGAATGGTGGATTTATCCGAATGGCAATCATGAATATATACAAGTCGGTATATGGGAAGGGAAAGTAATTTCCATATTTGCCACAGGTGAAGAAGTGGATGTTACCCCTTTTAAAATAGGACAACCATCTGGAGAAATTTATTCTTCTTTATATGCAGAAACAAATATAGAAATTGAATTCGAAGGTAGTGTTTATCGCTTTGAGTTATCAGAAGCGGACATGAATATGAGACCAATTATTAGAATCGGTGATTATTATGCATTACTTTATTTAGATAAATTTACAGGTACGCTTTCTAGTGTTCGTTTTCTAAATGATGAGTCTTTCGTGATGTTAAGGCCTTATGAATTAGTTTATAGGGGCGAGTTATTTGTTGTAAATGATATAGAAGAAGAGGAAGAAGCGGCTATCAATCGAGGGATGGAGCAGCAGATTATTGATATTACAAACGTAATGAGAGAAAGATATAATGTAAATGAACTTAGCTTAGATGAGAAGACCCAAGAAGTAGCCTATAACCACAGTGTGGATATGTACGAAAGTGAAGCCTTTTCGCATACGTCGGATGAATATGGTGAACTGTCAGACCGCCTAAAGGCTGGCGAGGTTGCTTATCTATCTGCTGGTGAAAATATCGCTGCTAATTATGTAGATGCACCTTCAGTAATGGAGGGATGGTTAAATAGTAGTGCGCATCGTGAAACTTTATTGAATGAACAATTCACTCACATTGGTGTAGGTGTTCATAAGAAGCACTTTACACAAAACTTTATTGAAAAATGGGAACAAGAATAAAGACGTGGCCTACTCATTTGTATGATGAGTGCACGTCTTTTTTTTGTTCACTTTCCGACAACAAAAAAGGTAGAGGAAGCAGTTGCAACCTTCTTACCGTCGTCTCTTTCAACGACAGCAGAGAGGACCATCATGCGACTTCCTTTATGAGTGATTGTTGCATGACAAGTAAGGTTGTTGCCTTTAATTGCGGCTAAATAATGAAGGTTTAATTGTGTAGTCACTGCCACCTTATCTAACGGAGTTGCTTCATTGCTTAAAGTACCCATTGCGGTATCAATGAGTGTAGCAATCATACCTCCGTGAACAATACCAAGCGGATTATAAAGTAGAGGTGTAATAGGGATGGAAATTGTAACAGCATCATCTTCTAACTGTTCTTCTACATTCATAAATGCTTCAATATATGAACGATTAGCCCCATTTTGCTGTCTTTCTAAACTATCCACAATCCTATTAATTAACGCTAAATCTTTGTCATTGGTCTCAGCAACAATTTGTGAAAACTTCTGAAGTAAGAGATCTTTCTTTGTCATAATTTGTGAAACTCCTTGTTATATCATTAACTTTAAGCATTATCATTTTCATTTCCTCATTCCAATAAAATGAAGTTTTGTATATATGCTTATCTTTATCGTAACAGAAACCTAAGCAATAGAAATATAGAAATTTATCACTTTTATGGTGATGCACTCATACAATAAAGTAGGCATTTGTAACGAAAACGAGGTGAATAATAGTGGCACAGAAACAATTGCACCCAACTGTGGAACGGTTTAAGTCTTATGTGAAAAAGAATCCATCAGTACTAAAAGAGGTGAGGTCCGGTAAAAAGTCGATGCAGCAATTGTATGAAGAATGGTACCTATTGGAAGATGATGAGCAAGATGAGCGTGATCAGAAGACTGATTCTTCCGAACCCACTACTGAAAACAAACAAGATTGGATCAATCAAGTGATGGGAACTGTAAAAAACATGGACGTTAATCAAGTACAAGGTTATATTACAAATATGAGCCAAGCTCTCGGAGCGATCCAAGGGGTGTTATCACAATTTCAAGGAGGAGCTACATCCTCTAAAAGCTCTACTAAATCAAATTCAATTGCTCAAAAGCCAAATCCATTTGCATTTAAAAAAGATTAAAGAAGGTGAAAATCTTTGCGTAAAGATATAAGAGAGTATATTCAACAAAATGAAGAATTAAAAAAGTTCGTTAGAGAACAGCCACAGTGGTATCGAACGTTATCGCGAAACCCAACAGAAATACAGAAATTAGAGGTAGCGTCTTTACATTATCATAAAAAAACAATTCCTCATCATGTAGAAAAGTTTTCTAATGGGGTTCAGATGGCATCTATGATGATGAGTATGTTTCAAGCAATGAACAGTCAATCATAAATGGTCTTCTTCGCTTAGGAAGAAGGCTATTTTTTATGAGTAATTATTTTTGTAAAAGCAAATAATACATAATAAAAAGGGTTGATGAGCTTGCAAAAAATATATCAATACTTCTCGCTTTGTATTTTATTCATCTTATTAGTAGCTTGCACCAAAGATATTCCAGAGCCAGAAACAAATAGCATACTAGCTCCTGTTAAGGGGCTTGAAATTAGAGAATCTATTCCGGTAACAACTGCCATGGCAAAAGGGCCACAAGATTTTTTCGTCAAGCATGTAGTGGAAGGTAACGATGTATTTATTGAATGTATTGTTGATGGGATAACATTTAGAGAAGATCGACAAGGGGTGAAGGGAAAGTTTATTGTTTATGTTGATGGGGAGAAAACAGAAGAAATCAACCGCGCAGCTTTCAAAATAAAAGGGTTGTCACAAGGGAAGCATCATATCAAACTAGAAGTAGTGAGTAGTGATCCCGCGCTTTACTTTTTGACAAAGGAATTTATCATACAAGTGGAATAATTGTTCTCAGTACTTTAGATTTTAGGTATTCCATGATATGATGAAAAGTGGAGGTGAGCTTCCAGATGCTTGCTACTTTAGAAAGATTAGAGATATTGGACGTAGCCGATGAGATTGTCACGATGATTGTCAAGTCTGAGGAAGCTACTCAATACAAGCAATGCCTCAAGGAGATGCAATCAAATCCTGAAACTCAGGAAAAGATTCGTCAATTTGTTGAAATGAAAGATCTTTATGAGGATGTACAACGATTTGGTAAGTATCATCCTGATTATAAAAGAGTTACGATGTCTATACGTCAGTTAAAGAGAGAAATGGATATGGATCCGTATGTTGCAGCGTATAGACAATCGGAAACAGAGTTACAGAGTTTGCTTGACGAAATTAGCGTCATTATAAGTCACTCTGTGTCTCAACATATTAAAGTCCCAACAGGTAACCCATTTTTTGATAATGCTTGTTCGGGTGGTTGTGGATCAGGCGGAGCATGTAGCTGTTCTGCTTAACAGTGCGGTCATGACCGCACTGTTTTTTTAAAAGATAGAGAATGAAAAAATCAATCACATTGTAAAAATAATGAAATATATGCTAGACTAATAACAATCATTTGAACAAAAGGGGAAGTATTATGCTTGGAGAGAGGCAAGGTTTAATTGTTTGGCTTTATTCATTAAAGCAAGCGAAAATGTTACGTCGCTTTGGGAACGTTCATTTTGTATCGAAACGGTTAAAGTACGTAGTTGTTTATTGTAACTTGGAGGATATCGACGCCTTAACTGAAAAGATTAGTTCATATTCGTTTGTTAAAAAAGTTGAACCTTCATACAAACCTTTTTTAAAAACTGAATTTGAAAACGCAAAACCAGATAAAGCAAAAGAGTATGATTATAAGATGGGCATTTAACAACTTAAACAAACCTAGGCACATATAGTAAATATAGTGCCTAGGTTTGTTTAAGTTAGTGCAGGTAAATAGTGATTTAACCTGAAAATAGCGATTAAATGTTGAAAATATAAGTCTTTCTCAGAGAAAAGTGTCGAAGGTTTCACATTGAATTGGATGAGTTCTTTATTTAACTCTTTCGCTGTATCCGCAAATAATTGAAAGCGTTTATTAGGTCTGATTGTATGATTTGGCACGCCTTCTCTGCATATATATATAGGTTGGAATTTACCTTCAGCAGGTGGGTTTAATATCACGATCAGTGAACTCATGGCCTTGTCATTTATGGTTGTATGTAAAACCATCATATGTTTAAGGCGGTCATCATTCCTTTTCGCTATCTCAATCAATTCATAAATGTCAGAAAACCCTTCTCCGAGTTCAATAAATCTTTGAATCATATTTGTTCTCCTTTTATGTTTAATCAACACTTTCCTACTTTATCATTTTTTTTTATTGATTAGAAGGATATTCGGTGTTTATATATAATTAGGTACAATTATTTCTTGAATGAGTAGTAAGGGAGCACAAGATGAAAAAGGTAATTTCTATTCTTTTTGTTATCATTATTCTCTGTATATTTTTTAATCAATGGGATCAATTCATAGCAGATGAGCAAACTGTCAATGCACAAGAAAGTGCACAATCAAAAGTTACCATTCATTCAGATGAAAAATCTGTCCAAGTCTTTCAAACAATTTCTAGTTTATCTGACAAATCCATTTACGAAATAATCGTACCGGAGAAAGCTTCAAATTGGACATGTACATATAATGATAAAGATGAGTGTAAAAGAGTTTGGCGAGCTGAAAACATTATAGAGACTAAAGGTAGTCAGTTACATATTACCTATAGTTTGCCTCTGAATAAAAAGACTAACACTTTGATTCGTGATTGGTTATTTCAATTAAAAGGTGTCACTATAGATCATGTGGAATTAAAAATCATTGAATCTCACCATCGAAATGGAAAGTGGCTGGCTGGTATTCCATTATCTGGGTTCGTAAAAGAGGATCTAATAGATTATTACTTCTTTTCTGGTAAGACCAACAATCCGGCACTGCTTTGGTATAATGAAGACATAAACACCGAGCGAAACGAAACGTATTATTCGTACTATGGTGATCACTATCCTGAGATCAAAGAACTGATACAAAAACATGAAGAAAAGGTAAAAGAAGCAAACTTTTTAAGTATCATTACAACTAATCAGTTAAAAAGTGGTCTATTTGGAGGCATTCTCATACTACCAATTGGGGAGTTATTAGAAAGAGAATTAGTAGACGCTCTCTATTTCCATTCTATTGAAAGTGAAGAAATAGAATGGTTCTTGGATTTGTTAACCTCATTTATTATTGATGAAAATCCTCGGTTTGATCTAAGTATGTATGCTTTTAATGAACTAAAAGAAAAGCTAACTTCAAGTGAGTTGGAGCAGCTTGTTGCCAGTATTTCCGACTTGGATGAAAGTTTCGTACCAGAAGATATGGATGAGATACTTTATCAAATAACGGGAAAACAAACGAACTTCTTTGCTGAATTAGTAAGGAATAAACAACCGGTTTCTTTAGAATTATATACAATGAAAGATTATCATTGGAATAATAAAAAATTAACTGTGAAAATAATTGAAATTGATGGAATAGAGTGGGTACCTCTACAAAAGACAATGTCATTCCTCGAGTTTGAAACAGAGCGTTTATCTGAAACGGAATGGGCAATCTTTAATGACAAAGATGTTTATCGTTTATATTCAGACCAGTCGATTTTTATAAGAAACGAAGAGGTGTTTGGCTTGCTAGAACATCCACTGAAACAGATGAATGGAGAGTATTATTTAGAAAAAAAATGGCTCCAGTCTATCTTTCAGATAAACTTGAGAGAAGAGGGTAATAAAGTTTATTTTGACATGTAAAAGGAAAGCATGTGTGGAATTTATAGAATCATTCCTATTTGAATGAGTTCACCGTCGATAAAAATAAAAAATCCCTGTAGCAAAAAACCTACAGGGTCCTTCCAACCATCTAATAGGCAGAAGGTAAAGGGAGAGGAGAAACCGGAGGAAGAACTTATGGGGAAACGTAAGTCTTCTCCGCGGTTGGCAACAACATCGTTTAGATGCTGTTAATTTCATTATCTCCATATAAGACATTGTTATACATTTTTATTCGGCATCTCTTGAAATACTTAGGAGAATATGAGTTTGTTTCCTATAAAAAGTATGGTAGGATGATGAAGAAAAATTGAATTTAGAATAAGTGGTGAGTAGTAGTATGCGGGTAGTATCTGGTCAATATAAAGGACTGCAACTTAAAGCCGTTCCTGGCAAATCAACAAGACCAACAACTGATAAAGTAAAAGAAGCAATCTTTAATATGATAGGACCCTATTTTGATGGTGGCATTGCCCTTGATTTGTTCGCTGGAAGTGGTGGCCTTGGGATTGAGTCATTAAGTAGAGGTGTAGAAAAAGCGATTTTCGTTGATCGTGATAGCAAGGCAATACATACAGTACATGAAAATTTACGAATTTGTAAAATCGAAAAAGGCGTTGAAGTTTATAGAAATGACGCAGAAAGAGCTTTAAAAGCCATTATGAAAAGGGAGTTGCAATTTGATTATATCTTCCTTGATCCACCTTACAAAAAGCAGCAACTCGTTAAATTGTTAGAAATCATTAGTCAACAGAAGTTACTAAAGCAAAGTGGCATTATAATGTGTGAACATAGCTCGGATATACAATTACCCACATTATGCGGGGACTTAGAACAAGTAAAGTATGAAAGCTATGGTATCATTGCTGTTTCCATTTATCGTTATATTGTACCTAATGAATAAATTAGAAAGCAGGGGGAATAAAAATGAGCGGGATTGCCGTATGCCCAGGAAGTTTTGATCCAATTACTTTTGGCCATTTAGATATTATCAAAAGGGGAGCAAAAGTATTTGACGAGATACATGTCGTGCTATTAAATAATTCTTCTAAGAATCCACTCTTTTCTGTTGAAGAAAGAATTCATCTAATTGAAGAAGTAACGAAAGACATTCCTAATGTCAAGGTTGGGACTTTTCAAGGTTTATTAGTGGATTATGCAAAAAGTGTAAATGCAAAAGCAATCATTCGCGGTTTAAGGGCAGTATCTGATTTTGAATATGAGATGCAAATCACATCGATGAATCGCGTATTAAATGATGAGATTGAAACATTCTTTGTTATGACGAATAATCAATATTCCTTTTTGAGTTCAAGTATCGTAAAAGAAGTGGCAAAATATCAAGGAGATATTTCTGACCTCGTTCCAGCTGTGGTACAAGATGCGCTACATAAAAAATTCGCTAAGTAAAATAAAGAGGCAGATCAACTCTGAGAGTGTCTGCCTTTTTTTATACGATCTTTTAGTTTTAAGGTTGTGTACTAATGGGAAAGAAAATGCCTACGGTAGTAGATGAAAATATATAAAATAAGAGAAAATAAAGTAATGAGAGGTCCAAGTGTTATCATGTAATCATATATGGTAAATGCTTCGCTTTGAAAAACGGGTATAGCGTTAGATGGTTGCTCAAATGACACGCGGTCGTAGAGTAAATGCCAAAAAAGATAGGCGTAAAAAGCTGCAATAAATGAATGAATAATTCGAGCGATGAAAAATGGCTTAAAACGAATATCGGATTGAGCGATAATGCTTGCGACTTGTGATTGAACACTAAATCCACAGAAGGCCAAGATAGCACTTGCAATCATTACTTGTTGTAACAACGGAACATGATCGACTTGAGCAGTCATCTGATTTCCTTGAGTCAGTTCAAAAATGCCAGAAAATAAAGCTTTACTAAAATCAGGGGAGATTTGGAAAATAGATAATAAAAAACCGAGCCCATGAGCGAAAAAGTCTGTAATGCCGATGTGGAATAATAATTTATTTATGACCGAAAATAAAATAATAAAGCCACCGATCATTAATAAAGTATGGATAGAAGATATTACAGCATCACCAACAAGTTTTCCTAATGGACGCTGTTCTTGTAATCTTGTTTCGTGTAAGACATTAAATGCTTCCTTAAATGAAAATTTCCGCGCGGGGGGCGTCGCTATCTTAGTGTTCTTCTTTTCTTCCTTTCGTCCGTAAAAACGCATGATAAAACCTACAGTTAAATTACCAAGATAATGGGCTAAAGCAAGGATAATCCCTAATTTTGTATTATGAAAGAAACCAACAGACACCGCGCCAAAAATAAACAAGGGATTGGAACAGTTAGAGAAGGAAACAAGTCGCTCTGCTTCCAGACGTGATATTTGTTTCTCTTGTCTTAATCTTACAGTGAACTTTGCTCCAGCCGGATAACCAGATGCCATTCCCATGGCTAATACAAAGCCGCCAACACCTGGTACTCTGAATAGTGGTCGCATGAGAGGTTCTAATAGTACACCAATAAATTTTACTACACCAAAACCGATTAAAACCTCGGCTATAATAAAAAATGGTAATAGGGAAGGAAAAACAATCTCCCACCACATTTCGAGGCCCCTTCTCGATGCATCAACGGATTCTTGTGGATATAATATAAGTGAAACGGCGATTAATGATGCCGAAAGTGCAAGCATGACTGTTTTTAACTTTGAACGTGACACGAACGAGCCTCCCTTATGTAATACGGCTGGAACACAATGTAAGCATGTCCTTCTTCTATTGAATATACGACGACAGATGAAAAATTAGACCATTGATTTCAAAATGACATTTACTTACTATTGGTGAATCTTCCTTTTAAATAGATTCGAACTAATACCCATTAAAAAAAAGTATGGAAAATGAAATCACTCGTCTGTTAACTAAAGCAACTATTTATACATAAGATAATAAATAGCATTTTGTTGTTTGATATCAATACATTAAAGAAGAAAGACAATCATTTTATGAAAGGGATTGGAGGGAAAGATTTTGGTTCGACCAAAAATAGGTCTTGCTCTCGGATCTGGTGGTGCGCGTGGGTTTGCACATCTTGGTGTAATAAAAGCGCTTGTGGATAAAGATATACCAATTGACATGATTGCAGGGAGCAGCATGGGGGCAATGGTAGGCTGCTTTTACGCTACAGGCATAGATATTGAAACATTATATAAATTTTCCACTGTTTTTAAAAGAAAGTATTATTTGGATTTTACGGTCCCTAGAATGGGGTTTGTCGCTGGTAATCGAGTGAAGGAATTCATCCGTGTATTCACACAAGACAAGAAAATAGAAGATTTAAATATTCCTGTTTCTGTTGTCGCAACTGACATCCAGAAGGGAGAAAAGGTTATTTTTCAAGACGGGCCAATAGCAGAAGCTGTTAGAGCAAGTATATCTATTCCTGGTATTTTCGTACCTGAAAAGGTTGAAGGACGGTTACTAGTCGATGGAGGGGTTATTGACCGTGTGCCTGTTTCAGTTGTAAAAGATATGGGAGCAGATATTATTATTGCTGTTGATGTCTCAAGAGTAAATGTTCAGACAGAGATACACTCCATTTATGATGTAATCATGCAAAGCCTAGATATTTTACAAATGGAGAATGTGATTAACCGTGAAATAGCATCCAATGTGATGATTCGACCAAGTGTAGGGATGTATAGTTCAAAAGCTTTTACAAATATAAATGAAATAATTAAGATAGGAGAAGAGGAAGCGCTCAAATATATCGACAAAATAAAAGAAATCATCGAAAATTGGAAGGAGCCAAATGAATGAAAAGAAAAATTTGGGCTCGCTCCTTCTTCGTCTTAGCATTACTCGTCCTTGTTACTTCCTTTATACAACTTCCTTATTATGTCTCAAAGCCAGGAATGGCGAAAGAATTAGAACCAATCATTGAAGTTGAGAATGGTGACAGCGCTACAGGAAGTTTCATGCTTACGACTATAAGAATGGGCAAAGCTAATATTTATACTTATTTATGGGCAAAATGGCAAAAATATCAACATATTTATCCTATCGAGGATATCCGAAGAGATGATGAAACAGATAGAGAATATCAGTTAAGGCAATTATACTTAATGGATAACTCCAAGCAGTCAGCCATAGAAGTGGCATATCAACATGCTGGATTAGATGTGAATTACAATTATCAAGGTGTGTATGTACTTAATATTATGGAAGGTATGCCAGCAGAAGGGAAACTCGAAGCATCAGATATGGTAACGAAAGTAGATGGAAAATCTTTTCAATCTTCGGAGCAATTCATTGATATGGTTTCATCCAAATCGGAAGGTGATAGCATATCCCTTACGTTTGAAAGAAATGGGGAACAAAGAGAAACCGATATCGAACTAGAGAAAATTGCTGCGACTGGAAAGGCTGGTGTAGGCATTACTTTAGTGGATGATAAAGAGATTTCAGTTGATCCAGAAGTGGCGATTGATACAAGTGAAATTGGAGGTCCATCAGCTGGCTTTATGTTTTCATTAGAAATTTATAATCAGTTAGTTGAGGGAGATTTAACAAAAGGTTATGAAATCGCCGGAACTGGCACAATCTCACCAGATGGTACAGTAGGGCGCATCGGTGGAATAGATCAAAAAATTGTGGCTGCAGATAATGCCGGCGCAGACATTTTCTTTGCACCTAATGAGAATAATAGTAATAAGTCAAACTACAAAGAAGCTGTTAAAACAGCTAAAGATATTGATACTGATATGAAAATCATCCCAATTGACACATTTGATGATGCAGTGAAATACTTAGAGGGGCTAGAAAATAAATCATAGAAATCATAGATTCAAGGCCATAAAGTGTGGGGCATGTAATGTATAAACGGAGAGATTCTGCTAAATCATCAGAATTTCTCCGTTATTTTTTTTGTGATTATTTTCGCTTTGTTATAAGTAACACTATATTATACAATCCATGTAAATTTTATTCGAATTCTATTGCCTAGGTGTACAAGTAGTGTGAAGAACGAAGAGGAGGAGGCCCTAGCTCGTTCAACTAGAAATAGCCAATCAAAAGGAATTTTTTACGTACATCTAAAATGGGAAACTTCAAGATAGATAAGCAAAACGGTCTTGCACGTCCATCTAGGGTGAAATAGGAAGAGATAGCAGAATAAAAGCGATTTGCGCGTCCATCCAGATTAAACACGAGAGATAGCCGAGCAAAAGTAGCTTTATTCGACCATCTCTCATATTTTCTCAGTAAATAGCCAACAAAACCGAACAATCGGCTCGTGTCTATATCATTTGTCATAAATGATTGGTGGTTGGCTAAAGTCAAGTTTTAAAAGCTGCTGCTGTTGTGGAGAATTAGCTGCAAGCGCATATATTCTAGTTGCTTTAAGATCCAGTGCTAATGACTCTCGATTTTTGTCGGAGACTTTAGAAATGAGAGGAAGCTTAAACTCGCCTTTATATTTATTTAAGTAAACCCTTCCTTTTTTTGACATACCAAGTAGGCGAAGGTATGGTGCTTGCTTTAAATGCGACATAGTTTGTTTACCTGCATGGATAAGAATATATAAACAAATTCTCTGGATGCGTGTCCAAGTATATCGTTTTGTTTTCACTGCTTCCATAAATGTTTGAAAAGATGTTGAAGTCTTGCTCGCTTCGATTAAACGGAATTCGATTCCTTCTTCAACCTCATAAATTTCTCTAAGTTGAGCAGGTGACGAACTGAGCAAGCGGTATTGTAGCATAGGCCAATACAGTTCCCAATGATGCAGAACTCCAAATTTTTTATAATACGAATGCAAGGCTTCATATGAGGTTCTCGGCATATATTTAAAAGTTTCTTCTATATTTGTTTCTTGAGAAAATATCTTTTTTCTTATGCTAGTTGCACTTGCTATGGTTGATGAGTTAAAGTCTTCATCGTGGTACTCGGCATTCTTTCTTGCGATGGTTGTTGGCTCTATTTTCGCATTTTGTTGCTTTATAGCTTTTATGTATTGGAAGCCAAGAATATTATTTGGTTTTGTTAGGTCCACTATTTCTTCATTGATGGTTAATTGTTGGAAAGCAAGAGATGCAGATTTAGGATAACTATAGCCTTCTTTACTATAATTTCTAATCAGTTGGTTATACTCCTTTTCATGTTGATGTAACTCACGATAAGTTGATAAAAATGGCTGTATACTACCTTGCTCACTACCGAATGATAAATATTGACACAGAGTGGCATCGAGTATTGAAATGGCTCCATTTGCAAATATATCTGCTTGAGATGTCGCAAATGAAAAAGGAAGTTCAAAAACAAGGTCACAACCACCAGCCAATGCCATTTCAGCCCGTGCCCATTTTGATACGATTGCCGGCTCTCCTCTTTGCAGGAAATTACCACTCATCACACAAATCACCACGTCTGCACCTGTTTCTTTTTTTGCTTGCTCTACTTGATAGGCATGCCCATTATGAAAAGGATTATATTCAACGACAATACCAACAGCTTTCATCTGTTAACCACTCCTTCTTATTTCTTAATTATAAATGAAGAAATAAAATTTCACTAATGCTTACATAAATTGACGATAAAGGTTTGCAAATTGAACAAAATTGGTTACAATACTAAGAGAAAATGAGATAAATGATTCTCTTTTCAATAACCTTCTGACTGTAAAGAAAAAATTTACACTACATTTCGAGGAAATACCTTAATACGAGTGGTTTAACGGGGGTTATTCTTCATCGTTGACCACAAAGTGACCACCAGTTAAAATATCATCAATTTTTTTGCTAGCTTCAGCTTGACGTTCGTCAAAAACATCTGTATAAACATTAAGTGTAATACTAACATCAGAATGACCTAATCTTTGGGAAACAACTTTTGGACTCACACCCTCATCTATCAAAATTGTGGTGTGGGTTCTTCTTATGTCATGAAACCTTATTTCAGGAATACCTAATTCTCGACTAACTGTTTTTATGTTTCGTCTTAACGTATAAGGACCTACTAAGGTGTTGTTTCTAGTGCAGAAAACAAAAGTTTCATTTGTATAGGGACTATTTTCTTTGTGATCTTTTAACATTTTTATCAAAAAATCACCTATAGGTATCCAGCGGTCAGACGACTCTGTTTTAACTGGACCAATCACATATGTGCCTTCTTGCAAAGTAAGCGTATGCTGCACATGGATCATCTTTGCCTCATAATCAATATCATCCCAATGCAAACCTAAAATTTCCCCAACTCTCATACCTGTGTAAAAGGCTATATAATACGCCAAATGATATTTAGTCCTAAACCGAATCTTATCAAGAAAAAGTAACGTCTCTTCTTTTGTCCAACTTAATTGTTTCTTTTTTTGTATTTTCGGCTTCTTTGCTTTATTTACTGGATTTGAATGGATAAACTCCATTTCTACTGCTTTGTTCATAATATTTCCTAATATTACACCTACATATGATATATACTTGCTTGATAAACCTTGCTTCTTTAAATCCTGATAAAAATTGTGAATATGCATAGGTTTTATCTTCTTAACATCTGCATTGTCGAACTTTGGTCTTATACGTGCTTCAATCGCTCTTTTATATGAGTATAAAGTACTAGCACGTACAGTTTCTTCTTTCTCTTCATACCACATTTTTATTAAATCCTTAAATAAAACTGTCTTATGAGAAATAAAAGAACCGTTTTCGAATTCAGAAATAGCTTGAGCTAAAGCCTTTTCTGCGTCTTTTTTCCTCTCGAATCCACCTTTAGAGATTTCTTTACGTTCGTTGGTTAATGGATCTCTTGTGTGGAATCTGTATTGGTAGTAGTTGCCGCGTTTACGAACACTTCCTCGCATAATTACCCTCCTATAAATGACCAAAAAATCTAAGATGTAGAAATATTTGTAATAAATTACTAAAGAAAAAAATTGTTATTTCGACATAATATGACAAAAGTATTAGTCTTTTTTGTGTATAATTAAGTCATAAAGTTCGATATGTGCGAACATTTGTGTAGACTTTGACACATTTTATAAAGTGTCATCGTCCGCGACAGTATTAAATTCATAAAGATCTTCAATAGTGCATTTTAAACAATCAGAAATATTCTTTGCAGTCTCAATTGACATGATATGTTTATTATTCACATATTCTGATATTTGAGATTTAGGAATGTTACACATTTCTGAGAGTTGTTGTTGTGATAGATCTGCATCTTTTAATCTGTCGCTAAGTTTGCACCTACCGACCTTGTACAACTATTTATCACCACCTTTCAAGAAAATTGAATGAATAAAACCTTCACATTATATCGGCTTCATTGTATCATTATGTATATAGGAACTAATGTTCTCATAAGGAGTTGTGAAAATGGACTTAACCACCCTCGTAGAATTAGCTGCCACAAATGATGATGTAGATTTGAAAAAATTAATTGTATCTTTATATGGTGAAAAGGAAGCAGAAAAATTTTATGAACAATTAAAAAATTGCTAATCATTTTTGTTTGTTTGGAAAAGCAAATTAAGCATATCTATAGCTCTTTTTCTTTCGCTTTCATCTAAGACTTCATCACCCCAACGTAATGTTTTATTTTTTAGTAATCTTTCTAAATCGATTGTCTCGACATCCTCTACATATCCTGCAAGCTTGAGTAACTTATCATAAGGGTATTCATAAGCAGCCCCGAGTTTTTTTAAAACTTCTGGAGATGGGTGTAGAGGGGTGTTCGTGCCTCTTCTTTTTCCTTTTTCTAAATCAGAAATATAAGAATGACTTAACCCTGTTTCTTCTCCAACACTTCTTAACGACCTTTTTCCTCTTAATTCTTTTAGTAAATTACCTAATTCATTCATAGTCAAATACCTCCACGTACATATTGTAATATATGTTCAACAAAAATAATCAAAAAAACTTAAAAAATATTGTAGAACATAGTTGACAATTTGTTCATCAAGTTCTACAATATGGTTATAAGTTGAACATGTCGAACAACAAGGAGGAAGTAATTGAAGAACACCATCAAGTATTTAAGAAGAAGCCCAGAGTTTGATCTTACTCAGCAAGAATTAGCTGAAGAATTAGGTGTATCTAGATCGACAATTCATTCAATTGAATCTGGTGCTACCCCATCAGGTCATATAATGTTGAAGATATCAAATTATTTCAACAGAGATGCAAGAGATATTTTTTTTGATGATGATGTAGCACATGTCGAACATAAGAGGGGAGAAAAATGAAAAAAATACAACCAATGCTTACAGCAAAAGATGTAGCTAAACGATTAAATGTTTCAATTCGGTTTGCTTATGAATTGATGCAGAGGAGCGATTTAACAACAGTTAAGATGGGCAGGTCAGTTAGAGTTGAGGAAGATGACCTTCAAAAATGGATCGATAAGCAGAAACAAATCAGTTAAATATATACAAATAGAAAGGTTGATGTGCGTGAATCCACTAAACATTTTAGAAGAAATTGAACAAGAGGAAAAAGTGTTGTTTCAAGAAGCTTTTCAAGTTAATGATTTAGAAAGTGCTGCAGAAGCACAAAGGAGAATTGCTTGGTTTGAGGATAAAAAGAAAGAAATTGAAGATATTACTCAAGCTCAAATTGAACCATTTCAAAAGAGAATAGAAAAAATCAAGTCCTGGGGAGAAGAATCTAAACAGGAATTTATTCAAAAACAAACGTATTACAGTAATCTTTTAGAACAGTTTATGAAAGAACAAGTTGCTGAACAAATTTTAAATGGTAAGAAACCTAAAAAAACATTATCTCTTCCTTATGGAAAGATCGCATTGAAAAAGCAACAACCTGAGTTTTTGAAGGATGAAGCGACTTTGCTAAGTTATGCGGAACAATCCGGGTATGTGAAAGTGGAAAAGAAAACAGATTGGGCAAGTATTAAAAAGTCCTGCATTGTTGTAGGAGATAAACTGTATGACCAGAATGGAGAGCAAATCCCTGGAGTAACTGTTGTAGAAAGAGAAGAAAAATTCGAAGTCAAGTTGGATTGCTAATCGCCACAATTAGCAACCCTAGGTAAAACTTTAACAAGCCAATTATATATAAAGGGAGAGAAATAGGCAATGACTCAAAATGCCAGTATCTATAAGAAAATCGCTAAAGTAATGTCAGAAGTTAGTCGGGTACCTAAAAATGGATATAACTCCTTTAATAAATACAAATATGCAACTGAGAGCGATTTAACTGAATCTATTCGTCCTATTCTAAATGAAGTAGGTCTTGCCTTTTTTTCGAATGTGCTGGAACAAGAAAGAAATGGAGATTTCACAAAAGTAAAAATGGAATTCACCCTTATTGATTTGGATACGTCAGAAACACTTAAATCCTATTATTGGGGAGAAGGTCAAGATAAAAACGATAAAGGTCTATATAAGGCGTACACAGGCGCTACAAAGTATTTCTTTATGAAAACCTTCTTGATACCTACTGGAGATGATCCAGAAGGAAATGAAGATAATCAAACACCTAAAAATAGCAAGTCGGAGAAAATGGCGACTGATAAACAGTTGGACCTTGTGAAAAGGTTAATTATAGAAGTAGCAAATTCCACTGAAAGTACTCAAGAGAATACTTACAAAGCCTTAAAGAACTACATTAAGAAGGATATAGAATGGTATTCCGAGGACGATGCGACAAAAGCAATCCAAATCCTAAATAAGCAGAAAGGAGCGTAATTATGCACTTTCTTTTAGACGAAAACCACAAGGCTTGGCCTTATATTTTCTGGGGTTGTATTACAGTATTCAGTCTACTCATCTTCTTCGGATTAATCGATGGATAAAAAAGAACATAGCAGCATGATCTACTACATATGTGAAGAATGCAACGAAGCAGAGTTATTACTAGGGATTATACCAATGAAGAAATGTACATGTTGTCACAAGGTTATGGAAGCCATAGAAGAATATTAAAAGGGAGTTGTTGCATTGAACACCGTTCAACCTATACGTGATTTAGAGAAAGTTGCTGCAATGAAAGAAGTCTTGATGAACCAGCATGAAAGGAATTACTTCTTATTCGTATTAGGGATTAATACCGGTCTAAGAATAAGTGATTTGCTCAAGTTGAAGGTAGGTGATGTGAGAAACAAAAACCATATCGTTATAACTGAGCAAAAGACTGGTAAATTGAAGCGGTTTAAGATTAACAACGATCTAAAGCGCCATATAACGGATTTTACCGTTAAGAAAGAGGAAGCAGAGTATTTGTTTAAGTCCAGAAGAGGAAACGGCCGTATACATCGTGTGCAAGCGTGGAAAATACTTAGCGCTGCTGCACAAGAGGTAGGTTTAGATGAAATCGGCACACATACGTTAAGGAAAACTTTCGGATATCACTTCTATCAGAAGTATAAGGATGTTGCAGTGTTGCAACAAATATTTAATCATTCATCCCCATCTGTCACTATGAGGTACATCGGGATTAATCAGGACATTATAGATGAAGCTGTGGATGGGTTTTCATTATAAGGAGGGAAATAATGAATTCAAATGAAGAGGCTCTATACTCCATCTTTGAGAAGGCTAAAAGGTATGATGATCTTGCTTTTTTAAGTAAAAACAAACTAATTAATTGCTCTTTTTGCGGCAAAGATGAATCAAACCTAAAAAAGCTAATAGCTGGACCAGATGTGTTTATTTGTAATGAATGTATAGAGATATGTGTTGAAATTCTTGAGGAAGATGCAAATAAGGGAAAATCTTGATTTAAAAATATCCACTTTCTAATCAAGAAACGTTATTTGTATTATGTTCACTAAAATTTGGAGGTGCGGTATGACAATTTATAATCCTCAAGCCGAGGACAGGGGTTACTTCTATCACGTAAAAATATACGAAGAAATGCTCCTTACTTATGA
>NZ_JAIVAM010000010.1 GCF_020171845.1 Cytobacillus kochii
AAGCTCCCTCAGATTCGCTCGACTTGCATGTATTAGGCACGCCGCCAGCGTTCGTCCTGAGCCAGGATCAAACTCTCCAATAAAGTGTTTGATTAGCTCATTTGCACCTATGGTGCTTTATTGCTGATAAATCAGCTTTTTTAGAATTACGCTTGACGTTTTACGTTCGTTCAGTTTTCAAAGAACAATCTCGTTCGCTTCAAAAGCGACTTTATTATCATAACATCCCGTCTACATCACGTCAACCATTTTTTAAAATAATTTAAGTGATTAAATTAGTAAATTTTTCTTTTATCGGGAACAAAAATAACTATATCATGATTAAAAAGTGTTTGCAATATAATTTTTAAAGTTTTATTCAAGTTTTTCATATTTTTATTAAGTATGGTAGCTATCATATAGTTAAGCGTTTCCATTTATTGATAATCACAAGAAACTATTGATTATCTTTGCTTTACTTATATATAGATACTCTTCGATTATTCTTCCCTTCTTCTAAGCGCCGTCTTAACTTAATAAGTAATCCCTCTTTCTCTTCATACTTATCATAGATAGTTGTCATAAAGTTGAAAATGGGTCATATAATCTACTAATCTCATTCTATTATATATGAAAGGTGTGAATAGAGCTGGAAGATGTAGCATTATACGTATCAGTAATTATGGCCCTTTTTTTATTTTCATTCGCTTATGTGGAAGGTATTCGCATCGCTAATTCACCAGGTAAAGTATATGGAGGAACTTTCATCTTCACCGTAACAGCAGCATTTATTTTTAGTAGATTATCCTATTTATTTATATAAAAAAGGTGAGCTCATTCTTGGCTCACCTTTTGCTTCATTTCTTAATATTTGAACTTCAATATGCCTATAGTCGTTTCTTTCTTGTCCTTCTTTCATCTATTAAAAAGAAAGATAGCCCTACTATAACAAATAACCCACCCAATATTTGTGTCCAAGCTATTCTTTCTTGTAGTACAAAATAAGCTAAAATGGCTGCACCCACAGGTTCAAACAAAGTCGCCATCGAAATAACAGAAGTACTTAAATACTTTACAGACCAATTAAATAATGTATGGCCTAATAATGTTGGAAAAAGTGCTAAGAGAATTAAAAAAATCCAGTCATTTACTTGATAAGGATACAAAGGTTGTTTGTTAAGCATGACATAGATAAAAAGTGTCAATGTACTAATACTGTATACAATAAATGTATAAGTAATGAGCGATACTCTTTGACGGACGGTCTGCCCAAACAGTAAATAACCTGTTACTAGCCCACAGGCGATAAGTGCTAACAAATCTCCATAGAGCGCCCTTTCACTTAGTAGAAAATCACCCCAGCTAATAATGATACAACCGCCTATCGCAGTTATAGTTGACAAAATGGATTTCCAAGAAGTTTTTTCTTTAAAGAAGAGATAAGTACCTATAAATGCAAAAATCGGTTGTAAGGCAACTAACACAGTCGAGCTAGCAACCGATGTGTATTGAAGAGACTCAAACCATAAAATAAAATGGAAAGCTAAAAAAATACCCGCAATGATAGAAAACAGCCAATCCTTGATTGTAATATGACGAATTTCATGGACATATTTTAAAAGAAAGATTGGCATCATAAGCACGACTGAAAAAAGGAGACGATAAAAAGCAATAATACCAGGGGGAGCTGAAATCAACTTTACAAAAATGGCTGAAGTTGAAACTGAAACAACACCTATAGCTAATACAAAAAACGGATTCATCTTCACTACCCCACGCTATCACCTTGTCTCTATTATATTGTTATTTAGGTATAGACTATTTTACACCTTAAACCTATAGTAAAGGTATCTTATATAAAATTTATTAAATGATAAAGCAGGCGATAATATGTACGGATTAGAAATGGATGTCCTAATAAAGTTAGGGATTTCAGCTGTGCTTGGTCTTATTATAGGACTAGAAAGAGAACTAAAACGTAAACCAGTTGGCTTAAAAACAAGCCTAGTCATTTCAATCGTTAGCTGCCTTCTCACTATTGTGTCAATAGAATCAGCATACATATTTCCAGGTAATGACGATATTAATATTACAATGGATCCTTTACGTTTAGCAGCTCAAATTGTATCAGGAATTGGCTTTCTTGGCGCAGGGGTCATATTGAGGAGAGGGAATGATAGTATCTCCGGCCTCACAACAGCCGCCTTAATTTGGGGCGCAGCCGGGATTGGTATCGCTGTTGGAGCTGGATATTACATGGAGGCTGTTGCAGGCGTCGTATTACTTATTATTTCAGTTGAAGTTGTTCCCTACTTATTAGGGCTTATTGGCCCAAGACAACTACGAGAAAAAGAGATTACGATGAAAATGGCAGTTGAAACGAAGGAACAGATCACGACTATTATTCATACCATTAAAGAGCAGCAAGCGGCTATTCGCAGGATGAGAATTAAAGATACTGAAGAGGGATACCCACAAGTTTATTTAACTATTGCAGTTGATTATCGTAAAAAAACAACTGACTTTTATCATACAATTTCTCAAGTGCCAGGAGTAAAGTCGATGGAAATAGAAAGCTTGCACTAATTTTTTTATTTTTGACTATTGAAAAATATTCATTCTCTCGCTATAATTTCTATATATCTAGCGGGGGATTAGCTCAGCTGGGAGAGCGCATCGCTGGCAGCGATGAGGTCAGGGGTTCGAGCCCCCTATTCTCCATACCAAGAAGCCTTGATTTATCAGGGCTTCTTTTATTTTTCCCTATTTATGATTTATCCCCTAAGTTCCCTTTGCCGTCATTTTGCCGTCAAAATTCATTTTTTTATATTTTTTTATGTTTTAAATGACACTTTCTACCTGCTTAAGTACATTCAAAATTAATTCCTTATTATTCAACAAACGGGGCATTTAACGGAATAAGGTATATCAATAGAAAGTTGGTAATGGATGGTGAAATGAAATATAATTGAGTATATTAAGCTGGTCGTCCACACTTAAGAGGCATATATACTTAAAAAGTCTAGGAGTGATAGATGATGAATCCCAAAATTGATATTGTAACAATTCCTGTTGAGAATTTAGATCTGTCAACAGGATTTTACAGAGAAGTATTCGCTCTTCCAGAAGATAAAATTTCATCGGGTGAAGATCACGTTGCTTTCTTTCTAGAAGGAGAAATGTCTTTAGTTTTGTATGAGCGTTCAGGGTTCGCTCAGATGACTGAACAGCATGAAGATAATCTAAACGCTTCTAGCGTTATTTTCAGTCACACTGCTAAAGATACTAAGGAGGTTAATTCCATTCTTTCACGTGCATTAAGAGCTGGCGGCACGGTTACGAAAGAAGGTACCGCAGATGATTGGGGATATACAGGCCTTTTTAAAGACACAAATGGATATACTTGGGAAATAATGTCTTGGCTCGAAACGGATGATACGTACACTATAGAAGTAAACAGAGAATATAAGTATAAACCAGAAATTCTATTTGATGCTTGGACATCCCCTCAAATACTTAAGGACTTATTCGGGCTTACAGAAATTGATATGGATGTTCGTGTTGGGGGAAGCTTTCGTTTGGCTACAAATCAAGTTAAGGAATTACCTGGAATGCATACTGAATCTGGAGAGTATAAGGTTATTGAACCATATAAACGCATTGAAAAAAGCTGGAATTATGAAGGACCAATGTCACCAGACAAAACGCTAAACTCAGAAATTATATTAGAGTTTAATGAGACTCAACCAAATGTTACAAAAGTCGTTTTGCGTGAAATAAGCTCCTTTCTTTCTAATGTTGATAAAAGGAATCAAGCCAGAGATAAATGGACACATGCATTAATTGAGATTGATGCTCTCCTCGAGTAAATAATATCGTGTTATCAATCTTCCATTAAACCAGCTAATAGTAGGTAGCTGCTTATTCAAGATCGAGCGCGATTGTGGAGTAATCGTCCCTTTTCTTATATAACTAACGTGGGCTTTAGTGAAATAACCTCATATAAAATTCAAAAGCCCCCTCTTATTAAAGAGCGTTTTTTATTGATAAAATATCTATAGACTCCTTGTATAGAATCTCTTTACCCCAACAATATTAAAACTTCAGTTTTCTCCCTATGTGCCTCAACTACTGCATTCCCCAGCTCTTCTAATTCAAATTCATCCCTTGAAGGTCTTTGCGGTTTTGACTTTTTCGGCATTTTCACTCCCATGATTAAGCTCCTCTCCTTACTTTCCTGACTGGACCAATCGATAGGACATTACTTACCTTAAAAGTGCGCTGCTCTCTTATGATTCGTGATCGTGGAAAAATGAAATGGCAAGGGTTCTTTATGAGCGAACACACCGAATTACTTAAGCAGATACCCGCCGAATATGAAAAAGTGAAAAAGCCAGAGTTAGATGAGCAACAACTTCAAGAAATACAGATAATAACAATGGAATCATTAAACTACACCCTTACAATCAAAATGACCATCTGGATTGATGGATTCACAAAAACTTATGAGGGCATAGTCGATAAAATCGATCATATTAATATGTACATTCATTTGGAAACGAACGATTTAAAAATCTTAAAATTTCACATAGATGAAGTGATATCAGTCGAAAGGGTATAACAACATGACTAGGATTAATGAAACCGATCGTGATGTGCTAGAGCAAGCTATATAATTTTTTTCAATCCAAGAATTAAGAATAAGTGTGAAAATGTTAAATTTTCATTTGACATAAGAGGTACTTTAAAGGGGAATTCTTCAACTAACGGGGCAGTTTTGTTTAATAACAGAGCTTTTATTGGTTGTAAACCGAGTATAGAAAAATAATATGTTAAAATTGAATCAAAATTTATAAGGAGGGGTTATTTTGAAAGCTGAAAAAAGTTTAAGGGTTTGTGAAAAGGGACATGAGTATTACAAAAATAGTGATTGTCCAAGTTGCCCTACTTGCGATAAAGAGAATAAACCTGAAAGTGGCTTCCTGTCGAAACTAAGTTCACCTGCTAGAAACGCCTTAGTTCACGAAGGAATTGATACTTTGCAAAAACTCTCCAAGTACACCGAAAAAGAAATTCTAAAAATCCATGGTATTGGACCAGCATCCTTACCAACTATGAGGATTTCATTAGAAGAAGAAGGTTTATCATTTAAACAATAATAATGTTCTCCTATTACTTGCAACGTAGTTAGTGAAATAGTGCACTTAAAGTAACGGGTGCAAGAGTTAAAAATGAGGATCGCTGGGGCGTTCTTTTTTCTTGTTTAACAAACCGGGGCAGTTTTGTTGTACAGTACAGATTTTTCAAAAGTAGTTTAACTATAATGAAAACTTATGGAAACGGATAAATAATTATGAATTTTCAAGTAATTACCAATAGTGTAGAATTTAAAATTGAGAACAGTTCAAAAAAGGGGATGCTAAGTATGGGGATTGATTTTCATAAAGATGAAAATCGTAAGACTTATGCGACTCGAAAAGCAGATAAGTCGTGGATGGATGCTATAAAGGAGCTTGTACCAATACAACAAATTTCTAATGCATTAGATATAGGGTGTGGTGGAGGAATTTATTCTAAGGCATTAACTGATATGGGCGCAAAATCTATTACTGGTGTCGACTTTTCCAACGCAATACTTGAAGGTGCTAAAGAAAACTGTAAAGATTATAGCAACATAACTTTTAAACAAGGAAATGCTTTACATACGGAATTGGAAAGTGGCTGTTATGATTTTTTGCTTGAAAGAGCATTGATCCATCATATAGGCGATTTACAGCATTGTTTTATGGAGGCATATAGATTACTACAAGATAATGGATACTTTATTATTCAAGACCGTACGCCCGAAGACTGTTTATTAAAAGGGAGTGACAGTCATATTAGAGGGTATTTCTTTGATTTATTTCCAAAGTTAATAAGTAAAGAAACTAAACGGAGATATAGTAGCCAATATGTTGAGGAAGCACTTCAGCAAGTAGGGTTCAGAGAGATTCAAGAAGTTAAATTATGGGAAATTCGAAGGGTGTATGATTCCAAAGAACAATTACTTCAAGATTTAAGCAAAAGAACAGGAAGAAGCATTCTACATGATTTAGAAGCTCGAGAATTGAAAGTATTAATTAACTATATAGATGAATTAATTTCAATTGAGCAGAACATAGTTGAAAAAGACAGATGGACGATTTGGAAAGCAGTTAAATAGTTGTATCTCTTATTATTTTTTGTGAACAAATACACTTATTTTAAGCACGCAACTTCTTTAGTAACTGTGTGTTTTGCGCGCCTGTACCTCTATAATTTTTAATACCATATTTAACAGCAAGTTTTTTACGGTTAGTCATGGAAGAATCGACATTAATTGATTTCAGATAGTCAACCACACTAGTTGCTTTCATATCGCCCTTTGGCTTTGCTTTGCTGAGCTGGTTTAGCCCCACTTTGCAGTTTTTTCAATAATGTTGTGTTTTGCTCGGGTGTCCCCTTATAATTATTTATGCCATCCTGTTGAGCGATTTTTTTACGATTAGAGAATGAAGAATCAATCCCTTTTGATTTAAGGTAATCCACAATACTTGTAGCAATATTAGATGGCTTAGTACCTTCACCTTTAGACGAAGTATCCACATTTGAACCGTTAAACGTATCTGTTCCATAACCTTTATAAATAAATTGAAGGTGTGGCTTATCAATAAAACTTTTCCAATCTCCACCCCACTCAAAACCAAGGCGCTTGGCTTCTTTAATAGCTTTTTTTACATCGGCTGCACCATATCCCTTCCAAAGAGTCTCACCTTTTGAGTTAACTGGAACAAAATCCAAAGCCTGTCCTACCAATGATAAGAACGTATAGTTTGAGAAGTTCCATTATTTACAGGGTGCCGGGGATTCCTGGCTTTTTTTATTGCTTACTGCGACATTTACGGCAAATCCCCCTATGTTCAAACACCATTGTTTCTTTTACTGGAAGTACGACGAAAAACGCTACAACTCGTCATCTTCATATAATCAACTCCCTCTATCTTTTGTTTCATAAGAGAACTTCCAATTCTTAATATGTTTTCAAACATACCCCCTATTCTTCACTTGTTTAACAATCCAAATTATGTTAATTTTTAAATAACTAATCATGTAAAGGGTGTGCAGTAATGATTCGTTTAATAATAGTATTTATTGCTACATTAGGTGCAACCTTAACTACATTCAGACATTTTATTAATGGTGGTTGGCTACCTGAATCACTTAGTTCAACGAGTCAAATTTTATTTTTTATTATGATGATTTTGGGATTATTGGCATTAGGCTATGAGTTTCGTAAATACTTTTATGAAAGAGGTAAAGAGACTAAAGATAATTAACTCCTCCTACCTTGTTTAGGCTCCCTGCGTATTTCGGACAGTGCCTAAAATGTTTGGTTCTTAATATCTTCTACCACTCGAAAAGCTTCATGGGGACTCAATCCTTCATCTTCAACCAACCCGAGCAAGCCAGTTATTATAAATCCGTGATTCAGATTCTTTTCATTGAATTTCAAATCTTTTTCCAAGGATACTTCTCCTACCTTTTGTTTCCCATCAAATTTATTACTAAAAACAATTTTGTTATAATATAAAAACACCTAAATGAAGGGAATGAACTATGTACAGATATCAATATCAAACCCTCAGATAATAAAATCAATACGGAGGTAAAAATATTGATTAAAAAACTCAACACACCGCGATTATTATTAAAAAAAATGGACGTATTAGACTCAGCCGAGCTTTTTCAGATATGGTCTGATCCTGAAGTAACAAAATTTATGAACATCGAAAGGTTTAATAATGAAAATCAAGTCAAAGAAATGATTTTATTATTTGACAAACTTTCAAAAAATGATGAAGCAATTCGTTACACTCTAATTGAATTAAAATCAAACCAAATTATTGGTACATGTGGATTTAATTATATTGATTTTGAGAACGCTAAAGCCGAAATTGGATATGACCTAAATAAAATATATTGGGGACAAGGATTTGCTAAAGAGGCAATCACTTGTTTAATCCAACATGCTTTCAATGTATTAAATCTCAATAGAATAGAAGCTAAAATCGAACCAGAAAATACTAATTCAATACAATTGATTGAAAAGCTAAATTTCACATATGAAGGGACATTAAGACAATCAGAGAAATCTAAGGGTCGATATATTGATCTTAAAATATATTCCAAATTAGCATCAGATTATTAAGAATAAAGAAGAGCTGCATTCACTGCACTCTTCTTTATTTATTTGAGACTAGAATTAGTTTATTTATCTATCATTTTGTTTCGTTAAATTATCGAAATATATATAAATTATTTACAAGCTATTAATTACATCGACCAAAATAAATAGTAAAATATTCTTATGAATATTCAATTTATTTATTGAAAGGTTTGATCTTGTTGAGATATTATTTTGATTTTTTTTTGGCAATTTTACTAACTGCTTTATCTTATTTCATCGGCAGTACACTTCTTAGTAATGGATTACCAATATGGCAAGCTCTAATAATTGGCGCTACCGTTGTCTTATTAGGTGCTATTACAGAAGCATTAAAAGGTCCTATGTGGTTAATCATCTTAGTGCCTTTCCCAATTGGGATGCTATCGCTTTTTCTCTTCTTAAATGAACCTTGGCTAACGTGGCTACTTACTTATTCAATAACATTAGCTATATACTCAGTAATACACGTTATCATGAGCTTATTTTTTAATTTCCATTCTTTAATTCCTGCTTGGAAATTGTCCTAATTGATTAGAGAATCTATAGTGGGTTCTCTTTTTTCATTTGTGAAACATTTTGCTTACTGAGTTTACTTCCAATGTAATTCCTCCTTAATTAACGTTTTTTATTCTTTTGTATAAAAAAATGAACAAAATTTGCTTTTCATTCATCTAACTATATATTCAAAATAAAGAGGTGGATCAAATGGATGAAAGTCATATTCTCTCTGTAGTTGCAATTGCTTGTGCTCTGTTCGCTATTTACTACGATCGAAATAAGAAGAAAAATTAAGTAATATAATTTGCTAATCAATTTCAACCTAGCTCTTAGTGCTACTCTAAATTTTGCATATAATTTGCCTTTGAAGTTTAAACTGTTCTAATGAAAGGAGTGATATCAATGGAAGATCAACAAATCATAAAAACCTTAAACAAGCTACTTCAAGGACAATATATGGGTATACATTCATATGAAAACTTCATTAAAAAATTGGATGACTCCTCTCCATTACGCAGTATGTTCATTACAATACAAAAGGACTTGAAGTATCATGCAGAGTTATTATCTGAACGAATTCAAGAATTACATGGAACTCCTGAGACTAGTGAAGGAGTAATTGGTAAGATAGAACTTTTTATTAGTGAAAATATTGATCGTCCTCATGATGAAAAAGAAATCTTAAAACATGCTATAAAAGGAGAAAACCTTTATGGAATAAAAATGACCGAGAACTTGGTACGAGATAAACTAGATGATAAAAGTTTAAATCTTGTTCATAGGATCTTAGATAAACAAAGGGAACATGTGGATACTCTAAAAAGTAAACTGCATTCTAACAATTAATTAATAAGAAAATCAATCGGCTTAGCTAGGAAATTTCCTAGCTGCCGGTAGGAAACAAATTAATTCAAGAGTTGATTAAATGTTTGTCCTCGTATAAACTACTTCAAATTTATTGGAGTCATTCTAGAACGGAACCGAACTACTGGCTTTAACCAAATCGCCATGTTCATCAACTGCTATGAACGTAGAACAATAAAATGACCCCCATGATTCATGGAATTTAACAACTCCTTATCCGCCTAACGGCCGCTTTACAATATCCCCCTCATAAATCTCCTTGCCGTTTTTGTCTTTAAACCCTGTGTACTGACGTAAGATCACATCACCGTAATTTCCATCTAAAGAAAAATGACACCAATCTCCTTGCTCACCATCAAAATTTCCTACAACCGAATTGTCATTAAAATTTATTGAAATCGGAGTAAAGTGTTCTCCTGTTGGCTTATAAATTGCATCAAACTTTATCTCACGCACGTTCATTCCTCCGTTTTTACATACTTTGCAATAAAATTGGCAACCTTAAATTTAGAAAGGATGTGTCTTATGTTTCCTGCATACAAAAAGAAACTGGTTTCTCTTATGTGGATGGGTGTTGGGAGTGCTGTCCTTTCCAGTATCTTTAGTGCCATTCTCATTAGTCTTGTGGTTATAATTAATAAGAAAATCAATCGGCTTAGCTAGGAATTTTCCTAGCTGCCGGTAGGGAACAAATTAATTCTTGTGATTAATTAACGAAAACAGTCTCATCTGTAACTTGATCATTGCTCGTAATTTCCACAACGGTTTTTTCTGATGGTCTCAATTTGAATTGATCAATCTCATAATCTTTGATTATAGAAACGCTACTGACATAGCCAGATTTATAGGTTGAAAACTCACCATCCCACTCCCATTTACTATTAAGATTCGGGTATCTATCACTTTTGTCTTTCCCCAAAAAAATACCCTTGCCTCCATATAACCCCACATTGATTACTTCGCTCATTTTTTCTCCTCCATTTAACGAAACACAATACAAAATCAGTAATCTCCCCTCACCTCATAAGCCCCGGCACTGGGGAAAATAACCCCATGCCGTTTGCTATATGGATTTTCATTTCTAATCTGCTGCTTCGATATGCCTTCCTCGTAGATGACAACAACCTGTAGCTTTTCTCGATCAAGGCTAACCGCATTCGTTTCTACGATTCTTCTAGCCATTAACTTACCTCCACGAATCCCCTATCTCGGTCATATTTTAATAGAATCCATATATGACGCTCGAACAGTTTTCTTTTTATTAAAAATTCTTTGGTGACTGTTCCTTTTATATCAATGATCTCTATTGTTCCATCTAATTTTTCTACTTCAAAATCAGCAACATATTCAATCTTTCTGTAAGTCTTTCCGTTCTTTTTAAAACCCTCTTGAAGAAGGTATCTCTGTTGCATCTTAAACCCTTTAATCTGTTTAGTTTGCAGCAACCATTTTAATTGGCCGTAATACATTGCTTCTGCTTTGCTATCAAACTTATGTCCATCGACAACTTGTTTGTGGTTGCCGTACTTGTTGTATTTTCTTGCTCCCATAATATTATCCAATATTGGTTATACTATTTTTTTGAAAGGCACTTTCGTTATATAAGAACAACGTTTAAAGTAGAAACGTAAGAATAAATAAACAGAATAATAATCGTTGAGAGGATGGTTCAGATGGCAAAAACATCAATAACAACCCTTAATATGAAACGCAAATTTAATGTTCCAGCAGAAAAAGTATTTGACGCGTGGACTAAAGCAGACACGATTAAGAAATGGATGTTCACCATGGAACATACAAATAAAGTGGCAAGGAGTAATCCTCGTGTAGGTGGAACATGGGAAGTTGTGGATCATCGGGATGGGAAAGATTATCGAGCTATTGGAGAATACAAATTGGTTGAACCACCAGCGAAACTTATTTTCACATTCAAAATGCCTCAATTTAGTGATTTAGAAGACGACATTACAGTGGAAATCGAATCGCTTGAATCAGGCTGTGAAATGATTTTCACACAAGAAATTAACGTAATCCATGAAAAAGATTGGACTACTGAAGATATTCAAAAAGCACATGAAGATTGGAAAAAAGAGACCGAACAAGGTTGGCATTATATGTTCTTAGGTTTGAAAGAATTGGTAGAAACAGGAAAGATTACATATCCATCATTTTAATAAAAATAAGGCTAACTTTAACAAGAAACATGTTTGAAGCAAAGTATAAAATAGTCAGATTCCATATCACAATTAGCAAAAAAGAGAAATTTAAAAGTTTCTCTTCTTTGCTTTTTTTATTTATTTCTGTGCAAGTTCAGAAGCAATTTTTTCGACTTCAATATAAGCATTTTCTAATATTGCCTAAGGTTTTACTTAAAGAAACGGAGAATTTAGGTGAAGAGGCTATTCATTTACTATGGTGAAATATGTATTTAAGGTAACATATAAAAGGAGGCTAAATACTATAAGAAATGTTTGTAGAATAAAAGCAAGGGGGAAGAACTAACTTGAAAATCACAACAGAAAGACTACTAATCAGACCTTTTAAGCGTAATGATTTACAGGATGTATTTGCTATTTATAATAATGATGATACTTGTAAGTTCCTATTACATGAGAAGTGGACTGACGAAGATATGAACAAAAGGTTTGATAAAAAGCTAGCAAACTATGCACTCACTAAAGAATCCATGTTAAGTTTAGCAGTTATATACAAGAGTAAAGTAGTTGGTGATTTATCCGTATGGTATACAGGTATGAAAGACACTGTTGAGATTGGTTATAGTTTTTCAAATGAAGTATCTGGTAGAGGTTTGGCGACAGAAGCAGTAAGTAGTTTGGTCAATAAATTATTTGATGAATTGAAAGTGCATCGTATACAAGCTAATCTAGATGCACGAAATATAGCTTCACAAAAATTATGTGAAAGAATTGGTATGAGAAAGGAAGCACATTTCATACAAGATTTTTGGAATAAAAATGAATGGACAGATAGTATTGTGTATGGCATGTTACCTTCCGATTTGAAGTAATTAAATTTTTTATTTGTATTAATGATGACTTATGTTAAAAAGCCCTTCCAAATAGAAAGGCTTTTATAACTAAAGTACAAGTTCATTTAGTGGTATAAGATTTTTGTTTTGTTTTTGGCTGAAGGTTTGATTTACCTATTTTGTAGTTATTAACAATTTTGTAAGAGCTTGCCTCAATGATGTAGCAGGACGTTTTAAAAAGAATTTCAAATCGGAATGTGTGGATTCTAATCTGTAATTTGGGGATCTTGTTTCTCAACACGAGCTCCCAAGCCTTGTTTCTTATATCAATTGCTTTTTGAGACTTGTCTTCACGTACACCAACAACTACTTCTTCTATTGATAATTTGGTAAATAAATACGCTACAACTTTAGAACGTAAATTTCCAGTTGCCCCAGTTATTAACCTTCACTATGGTGGTTATTTTTGATCCTAATACCTATATTATTTGTAATCTAGGACTTATGTAAGTAGGTACTTTTCATAAAATGCATAAAGGAGGCACCTTCATTTGGGTGCTTTTTTAAATAAACTTAATAATTCTTTATTAAAGCTCATACATGCACCCAATTCCTTCAAAATCATAAGATGCTTTGAAGGAGTGATATCACCATGCCATGGCAACATAAAATAAATTATTTAATTGGCCAGCCTATTGGTATTTCATTCACCAATGGTCAAGGGACATCAGGGAAACTTTGTGGTACATCTCAAAGAAAATTATTAGTGATTGAATATTTATATCAATCCCAATTCGCATTAAAGCAATATGATTTTCATATGATTCAAGATATAAGTGGGTTTCCATCCTGTCATAACCAACAACCATTATATTGAAGCACAGCCCACATCAGTGGGCTGTGTTTTTTTAAGAAACATTATACATAATCTATCTGTAATTCATCCTGTATTCGCAGATACATTGATTCATTAAAATATACATCTACTTCGAAGCACTTGATTCTGATATTTTGAAATACAAAAGCATACCTGGTAAAGAGCATGAAATATGTAAATGACTTTATAATTTATGAATACTTAAGTCCATTTAACATCACTCTAAGTTAAGATAGTATACCTTAAAGGGGAGAGTTAAAATTAAGAGGATCCTCATTACCATGTTTATGTTTCTTTTGTTAAGTGGATGTCAAAAGCCTGTAGAAATTCAATATCAAGCATACGCAATTGGTTTTGGTGTTGACTTTATTGACGAAGAATATGTGGTATATGTTCAATTCTTAGATTTTTCAAATGTAGCTAAGACCGAGAGCAGCTCTATTAATCAAGATAAACCTGTATGGTTGGGTGTAGGAAAAGGCAATACAATAAATAAAGCATTAATTAATATTTATAAAACGATGCAAATAAAAATTAATTTTGATCATATCAATAGCTTTATTTTTTCAGAAAATATAATCAAGTATAAACTAAAGGAAACGACTGATTCACTATCTTCGAATTACAACATACGTGTCCATGGGTGGATTTATGGTACAAGTGAAGATTTGGAGAAAATATTGACACTTAAAATGCCTTTTTATTATCCCTATACAAGTAGTATTATTAACCAACCTCTAGACACACAAACACAAGTTTCAGAAGTACCTGCTATTGATGCAACTAAATTTCTTATTGGTTTAGGTGAAGCGACAAAGACTATCTTACTACCACGAATTGAAATAACTGATAATAATGTGAGAAAAAATGAATTAAAATTTTTAGTACCCTATTTAAATGGAGGATATTTTATTAAAGGCGGGAACTACATAGGTTTTTTGAACTCATCTCAGTTAAATGGGTATATCAAAGCTAATAAGCAGGCAGATGTAGAAAGAAGTTTAATTCAGGTCAATATGGAAAATAAAAACGATCCTGTTGAAGTCGAACTTAGAGACCCTAAAACGAAATTAACGTTGGAGGAAGACAACTTTCATTCTAAATTCAAGTTAAACATAAAATCCACAATCATTTTAAGAGAGGGAGCCTCCGAAGTAAATCAAGATGCACTTAAACATAAAGTTGAAGAGAAAATCAGAGAAGAAGCGTTCTTATCTTTAAAATCTGGGCGAGAAAAAGGTATAGATGTATACCTTTTTGAAGATTACCTCTTTAGGCATCATAATAAAATTTGGAAGCAACACAAATTTCAAGACATGTTTAAGAATATTACTGCCGAAGATATAAATGTAGAAATTAAATATTCTCATAGTCCAAACAAAGTATATAAATCAAGAAGCAAGTAAAAGTGAGTAATTGTTTGCTTAAAATGACTCTTACCTTTAGGACTTCAATTAAAAGTAATATAAGGGCATAAAGTAAAATAAAGAGAGGCAAAGGCCCTTTAAAAGACAACTTTGTATTGTTTTTCATCGGTTTCCTTTGCCATCTTCTCCTAGCCAAATTTCAACTACCTCTCTATATCAAGCACCTAGAGCCCTTTTGTTACACAATGAGCCATTCATTCTTCACTTTCTTGCTTTCATTATATAACCCCTTAAAGTTTTAATTGAGTTATTCCTATAATAGTGTCCGGTAGCAAAAAGCGATAGCCTCACTAAGGCAAAACAATTCATCTAGAACTGATACATCTAATGATGGCCCTCCCTATAGAAATAAAACGGTACATGACCTTCAATGCCTGCTACAAGATTATTAAAAAGAATAACTATATAAGTTGGCAAACACTTTAATACACTGTAAAATTTTACACATTAATAAAGTCTATTGAGAGGATGAGAAGATGAAAGACAAACCATCATTAAAGAAAAGTAACTTCAAAAGTATCATTGGGGCAACTATCGCGATAAGCATCATTGTTCTGTTGGTCTTATCATTCGTTCTTGCTCTTTACTTTTTTAGTACTCTAGGAACCTTTCATTTACTTAACATCAAATTTGACTCCTTCCTATCCATCATTTCATTTATTTTGCTTTATTTTCTCATTGGAATCGTATCTGATATTTTTATAGGAGCACTCATTTTATTGATGAATCATTCGGGGAAATATACCCTGAGGCAACAGCAGGTTACATCTTTAGTGTTTTCTTTTTTGACAAACTGGGCGATTGTGTCTTTTTTGGATTATGTTATGCATTCTATCCAAATCGGATTGGTCGCTACAATTATTTTAGCTTTGATTTTTTCTTTAATAGAGTATGCATGTGAAGGCTTAGAGAAGGATGGAGAAAAAGAATAGACGAACAATCATGAATACTCCCCTAACACCATTTTTTAGAATGGTTGTACCAGAAAAAGATGCTTGTACTATCTACTTAATATTTAAATATAATAGTTACAAAAAGGATGTCCAAAGCGTGTAAGTCTTGCTTCATTTACTTTTCCTTCCGATTCCGTTATGATTATGATGAAAATATGTAAAAGAATTGAAAGGAGGGGAGCAGTCTAATGAGACATTTATTATTCAATCATACCATAATCTTTGGGATGATATTTGCTGGTCTTTTTGAACTTGATTATCAAACCATTCATGACTTAACGTTAGCTGGTATTGTCTTAACAATCCTACTCCCCGCCTTAACGATATATTTCTTACAACGAAATACAGGCATGCTTTTTTATCGACTTCAAGAAGCAGACGCTGATTTAATTAACCACTACGCATCTGTTCTTTCTAATGTGCTTAATTGGGCATGTAAACAAAACCGTTTACTTACAGTCCGTCGCAAAGAAAGTCCAGACGATAGCGATGAAGCTTTTCTTTCTCTAATGACTAATTAAAACAATCATTAGAGGAGGAAATATTTTTGAAGAAAATAATATGGTTAGTAATTACAAGTTCATTGTTTTTAGCAGGCTGTCAAGCAAACGGTGGTACAGACACAGGTTTTTTCCATCATTATTTTGTGCAGCCATTGATCTCTATCATCGACTTTTTTGCAGGCATATTCCACGGAAATTATGGTTGGAGTATTGTGCTAGTGACTTTATTATTAAGGTTGATCTTGCTACCTTTAACCGTTAAACAAGTAAAAAGCTCTCAATCGATGAAGGTCAAAATGGAAGCGTTACAACCTGAAATGAAGGCTATACAAGAGCAAATTAACAAAACAAAAGATGAAGCTAAGAAGCAAAAATTACAACAAGAGCTTATTGGTTTATATGCGAAACATGGGGTCAACCCAATGAATATGGGATGTTTGCCCTTGCTGATACAAATGCCGATTTTGATGGCTATTTATTATGCTATTAGAACATCTCCTGAAATCGCTACCCATGGCTTTTTATGGTTTAGCTTAGGACACGCCAATATTCCAATGGCTATTATCGCTGGTGTCATTTATTATTTGCAATTCAGAGTTTCCCTTATGCAATTACCAAAGGATCAACAACAAGGACCAATGAAAATCATGGGATACCTTTCACCGGCAATGATCTTGTTTATTTCCCTATCTGCACCAGCTGCACTGCCTTTATATTGGTCAGTGAGTGGATTATTCCTTATTATCCAGACATATGTCATCCAGAAAAAATATAAGAAATCACCCGTCGTACAACCTAGTCTTTAATAATCGGTTAAAAAAAGTCCAATGATTAAATTAATCATTGGACTTTACTATCTGCTGAGGAAAAAATTTAATCTTTGCCTTTTAACTCACCACTTATCGCATTTATAATATAATCGATATCTTCACTACCATCTCTGACTTCGATTTCATACTGCTCTGTTCCATTCTCTACTTCTAATGTCCAACCACCGATTTCATTACTCGTTTCTGATTGAACAATTTTCATCGCTTCTGAAGGTGAGATAATCTCATTTAATGAAATACCTTGTTCTTCGTCCCCTTTTTCAATGGCCTCTTCACTTTTATCTAAAATATCTCCAGTTTGTGCATCAATCACAAGCTCATACTCTTTTTCATTAGAAGTTCCAGCCACATCATATTTCCATTGATCCATATCACTATCTAATTCGACTTTTGTGATATAATCCACTTCGAATTCTCGCAGAAAGATATCTACGGCATTTTGGAGACTCACTTCAATTTCTTCTTCAGCTAGATTAGGTTTATCCATGTTTGCACTCTTAGAATCGCCCTCACCATCACCATCGCCACATGCAGTCAAACAAAAAATCGTCATTATCGATAATATAAGTAAAAATCTCTTCATCTTTAATCGTTCTCCTTTAACTATTATGTACTTATGTTTTATATTCCCTCTTCTTTCAAATAAAAAACAAGTATTAGGTTGTATTTACTTAAAGTTAACCTTTAAGAGTAGGTGAATCAAGTTATTTGTTAAGTTCACTGCTAACGAAAGAAGATAAGATAATGGGATTTACAACAGATTTACGATTAGATTATTACTGGGGAGATATCTCGTATAATCGCTGCAGTTCTCCTATGTTTGCTCAAAAGGTGCAGAAGTAATCGTAACAGATATAAATGATCAAGCAAGAGAAGAAAATGCTTTAAAAAATTAAATGTTGTAAATGAGGGAGAGAAGTTTAAGCAAATGAATCAGACTTAACAGCATTCAATCCTTGTATAAAAGAGTTTCTGAGGATAAAACAAATGATGAATAAAAAAAGTCCATGTTGATTAGATGGGACATTCTTAAAAGTTCAAGCAATAAAGGAGACACAATCGACTGGCTTTACTTCATATTGCTAAAGAGTAGAATATTCGTATGAATAGAGCCCTGCCTGATTCCATTGCGATGAACTGGCAACAGACAATTTTAAAAAGATAAACTAATTGCCAAAAAACCGTTAGTCGATGAGGTTATGCTGATGTACCTAGCTGCTAATGAGCCGACTCTTACTACGGGTTGTGTACTAGTTAATAAATGGTCTTTATTCGGAAGAAGTACCGATAAATGTATATCTTTCATTTTTATCTCCTTAAGTACAAACCCACTTCCTTCACCACATACATATAATGAAGCGAGTATGGGAGGGATTAGGCCTGAATAGTCAACTAAAGGAGATTTTTGGCTCTGTATTGTCAACTATCGGTACAATTGAAGCAGCTTTAGGAAGTACGCCTCAAATCCCTATCAATCAACAGCTAAAAATTGATTTGCGTTTGCAAGGGAATATACTTCAAGCTACAGGCGAAGCACTTTCCGCTGATGGTCAAGGAACCTATTCGCTTGAGCTTATTGGTGATGAAGTCCAAGCTGTCGGCAATTCTCTCGTTGTCACAGGCATCCTTTTTGACCCGAATAAAGATTTGAACCAAAGAATAATCATTACTGGTAATTGGCTCCAAGCTTTAGGAAGTTTTGTTGCATTAAGTGATGAGTTTTTTGATTTAACACCCTCGGGTAGATCTTTAAATATAGTTGGTGGCTTCCTTCAAGGAATTGGCAATAGTATGCAAGCAAAAGGAGGGATAGAAACATTAAGAGACAAGAGTAGTGAGAGCGGTGAAGCATTGGGGTTTTATGGTAGTTGGATTCAGGCGATCGGGTCTGTTTTATCACTTATTGGCCAAATGAAAGAAGAGCTTCAAGAAATTGCACTTCATATTAATGAGTAAGTTTATAAGCTTCGTACAAGTAATCATGTTTACCTCTTTTTTTACATATACCTTTAAAGAAAGGATGTGTAAATTTTATGAGTGAATTTGTGCTTTGCAATAAATGTCAAGAGCTTGTTTATTATCATGAAATACAAATTGTAAAAAGAAAGATCATTTGTATGACTTGTTTAACTAAAAGAGTTGTTCACAAATCAAAATAAGCGGTGTCCCATATTTGATTATTACAAATATGGGATTCGCTAATTTTTTTCTTAAACCTTAAAACCACGCCTTATTTTCAGTTTACGAGAATAGCATTGGTCACAAACACCATCATTATCGATATATTCATTCTTGTCTTCTATTACTTTCTCACATTTAGAGCAAATCCACTGTTGTTGTTTCACTTGTTTCATTACTCTCAACTCCTTTTCACCTATCATTCGACAAATCTAGGTAAGTTCCTTTTCGTTTTTATATTTTTCGGAAAATAAATGTATCTTTCTTTGAAAAATAACAGAAGCTAATCCTATCACTCTTCTTAGGAGGGTTTTTTAATGGTATTTTTCATTGTATTGATGATTATAATGATTCCCCTTTTAATGGTTTTTGCTAATAAATATTGGGCACCCACACATATTGTGCTCATTTCTTTTGCTACCATTTCCCTCATCGTTTTTGAAAGTATAACAGCTACAACAGTTTATGAAATCATTAGCGAAAACTTAGTATTTATGACAACCGTCCATGTCGTCTTTCTTAACCCTTTATTTTTAATAACAGGGGGATATCTCGGGGTTTTCTTACTTTATTTACTATTTTTAAGACTTGCAATGAAATAACTAATTAGGTTTGAACCCATCTCTTTCACCATTCATATAGTATAAGGATTCTTTATTTGGTGGTGAACGGGATGATAACAATTAGCCTTTGTATGATTGTAAGAAATGAAGAGGAAGTACTTGCTGAATGCTTAAAAAGTGTGTCTGATTTATGTGATGAAATTATAATTGTAGACACGGGCTCAACAGATAAAACAGAGAAAATCGCTAAAGGATTTACTGAACATCTTTTTCACTATAAATGGACAGATGATTTTGCCGCAGCAAGGAATTATGCTTTTGAGCAAGCCACACAAGATTATATTCTCTGGTTAGATGCAGACGATATACTTTTACCAGATGACAGACAAAAAATGAAAGACTTAAAAGGAGCGTTATCTTTTGACGTAGATGCTGTCGCGATGCTCTACCATTTAGCCTTTGATGAGGAAAATAAACCAACCTTTAGTTCTCGTAGACATCGGTTAGTTAAAAGAGACCGACATTTCAAGTGGCATGGGCCTGTCCATGAATATTTGGAAGTCGGGGGCCATATTATTGAGTCAGATATTGCCATTAAGCATAATAAAAGTAGGAAACAAACTCATCATGAACAAAGTGATCGCAATATTAAAATATACGAGAAAAGGTTAGAAAAGGGTGAGGAGTTTTCACCAAGGGATTTGTTTTATTTTGCAAATGAACTAAAAGACCATGCTAGATTCGAAAATGCAATTGCCTATTATGCACAATTTTTACAAAGTAAAAAGGGATGGGTCGAGGATGAAATTAGGGCAT
Organism: Cytobacillus kochii; assembly: GCF_020171845.1. GTDB lineage: Bacteria > Bacillota > Bacilli > Bacillales > Cytobacillaceae > Cytobacillus > Cytobacillus kochii. Next base: position 20,723 of record NZ_JAIVAM010000010.1, read on the forward strand.
GCTTATCTATAGCTGAATGTTATAAACATTTAAATATAGAAGAAAGTGAGCTTGATGCACTCATTTTAACCATGAAGTTTGATACACCTAGACCCGAAGCCGCTTGTAAAATTGGTGATATTTATAAAGAAAAAAATGACTTCAATAAGGCCATTTTTTGGTATCAATTAGCAACTACGCTCGAGGAACCGACTCATTTTAATTTTAAAGATGAATCTTATACTACCTGGTACCCACATATTCAACTATGTTATTGTTACTGGCAAAATGGTAATGAAAATCAATCATATTTCCATCACTGTAAAGCAAAAGAGTACCGACCCAATGATCCAAGAGTCAATCATAACGAGCTTTTTTTCAAAGAGAATTACATCAAATAAGCAATGTGAGGATAATAATTCCCACATTGCTCTTTTTATCCAATTTGGTGGATGGACCAAACAATGGGTAAAGCCCCTGATCCCAAATTCAAGCTAATTGTAAGCCCATTTGCATTATAGAATAAACCCACTGTATCTCCCGCATTTAAAGTCATATCACCTGAAAGAGTAACTGTTCCAGCTCCTAATATAGTTCTCAGACTCAATAATAAAACAATATTCACATCTAGAATAGGAAATACACCAGTAATTAAATCTGTTGAAGTAGATATTCTTCTAACACTAAAAGTCGGACTAACTCCTGCACCGATAGCTATAGAAATAGTGGTAGTTGTTTGATAATTAATTGTTGCCTTAATAGAATATCTCCCTGTATTTGGTACTGTAAAAGTACCTGTAGTAGCATTAAAACTTGCACTACTATAGCTTGGCGAAGCAATATTCCAATTAGCAATTTGTTGTGAAGTACTAATCCCACTTAAGTTTGTTCTAGCTGAAAATCCGACAATAGGTACTGAAATGCCCGATGGACCAGTTACACCTGTGATTCCTGTCGCTCCGGTTGGACCTGTTGGACCCGTGATTCCGGTAGATCCTGTTAGTCCCGTGGCTCCTGTTGGACCTGTTAGCCCAGTCAGACCTGTGACTCCCGTTGGGCCGATTGAGCCTGTTGAACCGGTGATTCCCGTCGATCCAGTACTACCGGTGATTCCTGTCGACCCTGTTAGACCTGTTATTCCCGTTAGCCCTGTTAAACCAGTTGTACCGGTTGGGCCCGTGATTCCCGTTGGTCCAGTACTTCCAGTGATGCCGGTCACCCCTGTTGAACCCGTGACTCCCGTTAGACCCGTAGGTCCTGTTACACCCGTTAAGCCGGTTGCACCTGTGATTCCTGTTACTCCCGTTAGACCGGTTGTGCCTGCAGTCCCCGTGAATCCTGTCGCTCCAGTAACACCCGTTACTCCGGTACTTCCCGTTAGACCGGTCACCCCTGTTGAACCCGTGACCCCTGTGGCTCCCGTTAGACCTGTAGCTCCAATCAAGCCGGTTGGGCCTGTTGAACCCGTGACTCCCGTCAAGCCGGATGGGCCTGTGATCCCCGTCACTCCTGTTAGCCCAGTAGTTCCTGTCGCCCCAGTCAAACCGGTTACCCCTGTTAGGCCAGTTGATCCACTCAAGCCTGTTGGACCCGTTGTTCCTGTGATTCCTGTTGGACCTGTTGATCCAGTTAAACCAGTTACTCCTGTCAAGCCGATTGAACCCGTAATTCCTGTTGTTCCTGTTATGCCCGTTGCTCCAGTACTTCCGGTGATACCGGTCACTCCTGTTGAACCTGTTACTCCTGTTAAACCTATTGCTCCGGTGATTCCCGTTAGCCCTGTAGTTCCTGTGGCCCCTGTTTGACCCGTCGTGCCGGATGAACCGGTGATTCCTGTTGATCCAGTGATACCGGTCGCTCCTGTTGAACCAGTTGATCCAGTTAAACCAGTTACTCCTGTCGAGCCGACTGACCCCGTAATTCCTGTGGTTCCTGTTAAGCCCGTTGAGCCAGTTGGACCTGTGATTCCCGTTAGCCCTGTGGTTCCTGTGACACCGGTTGAACCCGTATTTCCGGTCGACCCTGTTAGACCTGTTACTCCTGTTAAACCTATTGCTCCGGTGATTCCGGTCGCTCCTGTTGAACCCGTAGCTCCTGTCAAACCGGTTGTTCCTGTGACTCCTGTTGGTCCAGTTAAACCCGTTAATCCTGTGGAGCCGATTGACCCCGTAATTCCTGTGGTTCCTGTTATGCCCGTTGCTCCAGTACTTCCGGTGATACCGGTCAATCCTGTTGAACCCGTGGCTCCAATTAAACCAGTAGCTCCTGTCAAACCGGTTGTTCCAGTTAAACCAGTTACTCCAGTCGAGCCGACTGACCCAGTAATTCCTGTGGTTCCTGTTATGCCCGTTGAGCCAGTTGGACCTGTGATTCCCGTTAGCCCTGCGGTTCCTGTGACACCGGTTGAACCCGTATTTCCGGTCGACCCTGTTAGACCTGTTACTCCCGTTAAACCTATTGCTCCGGTGATTCCGGCCGCTCCTGTTGAACCCGTAGCTCCTGTCAAACCGGTTGTTCCTGTGACTCCTGTTGGTCCAGTTAAACCCGTTAATCCTGTCGAGCCGATTGACCCCGTAATTCCTGTTGTTCCTGTTGAACCCGTGACCCCCGTGGCTCCAGTTAGACCTGCAGCTCCTGTCAAGCCGGTTGTTCCTGTGATTCCTGTTGACCCTGTTAAACCTGTCAAACCTGCTGATCCTGTTATTCCTGTCGCTCCTGTTGGACCCGTGGCTCCAATTAAACCCGTGATGCCGGTGGATCCTGTTATACCCGTTGCTCCCGTCAAGCCGACTGACCCAGTATTTCCTGTGGTTCCTGTTAAGCCCGTTGAGCCAGTTGATCCCGTGATACCGGTCGGTCCTGTTGAACCCGTGGCTCCAGTTAGACCTGTAGCTCCTGTCAAGCCGGTTGGACCCGTTGATCCCGTGTTTCCTGTTAAACCGGTCGATCCTGTAAGCCCCATTACTCCCGTTGAGCCGGTGGAACCCGTTACTCCAGTTACCCCTGTTAGACCCGTCGTGCCGGATGAACCGGTAATTCCTGTTACACCTGGTGAACCCGTAGCTCCTGTCAAACCAGTTGTTCCTGTGATTCCTGTTGGTCCAGTTAAACCCGTTAATCCTGTCGAGCCGATTGACCCCGTAATTCCTGTTGTTCCTGTTGACCCTGTTAAACCTGTCAAACCTGCTGATCCTGTTATTCCTGTCGCTCCTGTTGGACCCATGGCTCCAATTAAACCCGTGATGCCGGTCGATCCTGTTATACCCGTTGCTCCGGTTGGACCGGTGATTCCCGATAGACCGGTTGTTCCCGTGACTCCTGTTGATCCAGTTAAACCAGTTACTCCCGTCAAGCCGACTGACCCAGTATTTCCTGTGGTTCCTGTGACACCGGTTGGACCCGTTGATCCCGTGATTCCTGTTAAACCGGTCGATCCTGTAAGCCCCATTACTCCCGTTGCGCCGGTGGAACCTGTTACTCCAGTTCCCCCTGTTAGACCCGTCGTGCCGGATGAACCGGTGATTCCTGTTACTCCTGGTGAACCCGTAGCTCCTGTCAAACCAGTTGTTCCTGTGATTCCTGTTGGTCCAGTTAAACCCGTTAATCCTGTCGAGCCGATTAACCCCGTAATTCCTGTTGTTCCTGTTGAACCCGTGCCCCCCGTGGCTCCAGTTAGACCTGTAGCTCCTGTCAAGCCGGTAATTCCAGTCGATCCTGTGAGCCCTATTACTCCCGTTGCGCCGGTTGAACCCGTTGTTCCCGTTACTCCTGTTGATCCAGTACTACCAGTAACTCCCGTAGTTCCTATTATACCGGTCACTCCTGTTGAACCCGTGACTCCCGTGGCTCCTGTCAAACCGGTTGTTCCTGTTAAACCGGTTACTCCAGTCAAGCCGATTGACCCCGTAATTCCTGTTAAGCCCATTGAGCCAGTTGCTCCTGTAATCCCTGTTGATCCGGTGATTCCGGTCGATCCTGTTAGACCTATTACGCCCGTTGCGCCAGTTGAACCCGTGATTCCGGTCGTCCCTGTTAGGCCTGTGACTCCGGTTAAACCTATTGCTCCGGTAATTCCTGTTACTCCCGTTAGACCTGTAGTTCCTGTAGTTCCCGTCGTTCCAGTACTACCCGTTACTCCGGTATTCCCTGTGATTCCTGTCAAGCCTGTTAAACCGGTGATACCCGTTAGACCGGTAATTCCAGTTGACCCTGTTGAGCCAGTTGGACCCGTTAGACCTATAATGCCAGTCACACCAGTTGAACCTGTACTTCCCGTAATGCCAGTCACTCCTGTTGAACCCGTGTTTCCGGTCGTCCCTGTTAGACCTGTTACTCCGGTTAAACCTATTGCACCAGTGATTCCGGTTGACCCTGTTAATCCTGTGGTTCCTGTTAAACCGGTTACTCCCGTCAAGCCAGTTGGGCCTGTGATCCCCGTCGCTCCTGTTAGCCCAGTGGTTCCTGTAGTCCCAGTCAAACCGTTTACACCGGTTAGACCAGTTATTCCGGTCAAGCCGGTTGGTCCCGTTATACCTGTTAATCCTGTTGTACCAGTTGGACCTGTGATTCCGGCCGCCCCTGTTAAACCGGTTACTCCCGTCAAGCCGGTTGAACCGGTGACTCCTGTCAAACCGATTGACCCCGTAATTCCAGTTGCACCTGTTAAGCCCGTTAAGCCAGTTAGACCCGTAAGACCTGTATTTCCTGTGTTACCAGTTGAACCAGTAGTTCCAATGATTCCAGTCGGTCCAGTACTTCCTGTGATACCTGTCACTCCTGTTGAACCCGTAGACCCCGTCAAGCCAATTGCTCCGGTGATTCCTGTTGCACCCGTTGAACCTGTGGCTCCCGTTAGACCCGTCGAACCGATTGAACCTGTCACTCCGGTTATTCCCGCCAAGCCTGTTGGACCCGTGACCCCTGTTACTCCTGTTGAACCCGTAGTTCCCGTTATTCCTGTTGTTCCTGTTGTTCCTGTTAAGCCCCTTGAACCGGTGATCCCCGTCGATCCTGTTACTCCCGTCAAACCGATTGAACCTGTTGCTCCTGTTAAACCCATTATTCCTGCTACTCCGGTGTTGCCAGTGGCTCCGGTACTCCCTGTAAGACCGATTTGGCCTGTGATTCCTGTAGCTCCAGTCATTCCCGTTACTCCTGTCGCACCAGTACTTCCCGTCACACCTGATACGCCCGTAGCCCCTGTCAAGCCTGCGACTCCTGTTGAACCTGTTTCTCCAGTTATCCCGGTCAAACCGGTGGTCCCTGTTGGACCTGTTAATCCCATTTTTCCAGTTAGACCCGTAGCTCCGGTATTTCCTGTGCTCCCAGTGATACCTGTTGTGCCTGTGGGACCAGTAACGCCTGTGACCCCTGCTTCTCCAGTTGTTCCCGTCACCCCTGCACTACCTGTTAAGCCAGTAGCTCCAGTCATTCCCGTTACTCCTGTCACACCATTAGGGCCGGTGGTTCCTATGGAACCAGTTATTCCAGTCGCCCCGGTTAAGCCTATTGCACCTGTCATACCCGTTGGTCCAGTTACTCCTGTTGCACCCGTTACCCCTCTTCTGCACCATCTACACATCCGACAATTACATCTTTGACTACAAGCATGAGGCATATTTATTTCACCAGCTGCTCCTTCACTTACTTCTCTCAAGATTGGAACTAATATGGGATCTTGTAAAATCTCAGCCAAGAGTCTAAGAGACTCATCAGGAATCTCATGAATTTCCTGTAAAAATTCACCTATTCTATCCGGAAACAGCAATTGAAAAAGATATGTGAGCCTCTCTTCTACCTCTTCACCATCGAATAGGCCTTGTTCATACATATTACTTAACAATTGCCTCAATTGATTGATTTCCTCGATGATTCTCACATATCTCAAATTTCCTCTCTCCCTTATAGATACTAATAAACTTTTTATCTATTTATTTTATATACGTTTCATATTCAACTACCTATATGCTATTCCCATCGAAGTATTCTGTTTGTGTATTCGCCTGTAAATAGACAATTGTAACAAAATAAACGAAATAAAAAAGCTTTAATTGAAGAGAAGAAATGGACACTACAATTCACCACTTATACCTTTTCTTAACAATATAATAAATAATGAAAATACCGATAAAGTTCTTAAAAATATCAACAAAAGAGAAAGAACGATAAGGAACATATAATTGATGAATTTCATCAATCAGACTATAAAGTAAGGACAAAATGAAACAAACAATCATTTTCTCTTTTGTAAACTCCCCATTTGGATTGGCCTTAAAGGTAAAGATAAGGAAAATAAATAAAATGCCAAACTCGATAAGATGCAATAATTCAAAAACAGTGCCGAGAATTACTAATATAGGAAAATCTAGTCTATAAGCATATATTTCAATTAATTGGGGGTTAAAATATTCAGATTGAAGCCAAATGAAAACCATATAACCAATCGTCATGAGCATCCAACTAACCTGTTTTCCGTATCTCCAAAGTACCAATGATTTACCCCCTAAGAATACGCACAGCTTTATTTTTCAATCGGTTTAATCCTGTTCTGAAGAAATATTTCCACAACAATAATTTATTTCTACGCAAGAGAAGTGACTGTAAGATTGTATCATCCTTCATTATTTGTTCTATCTGTATTACAACTGGAATAAGTGATGCTTCTGATCTGACAGTTTGTTTATCGACCCGTATTATTCGTCGACCAACAGACATTTTTAAAAGTCGATATAACTTTTTTTCTAATATAGCTATATAATATTTCGGCTGATGAAGAAGGGCATGATCATAAATGATTTCAAAAAAATGAAAGAAATACCCTTGTCTATGATAATCTTTATGTAAGCAAAGTTTATCTATCTCCCATACCCGTTCCTGTTGTTGAAAAATAGATGGGATTTTAGAAAAGCGAAAATACCTTTCTACTTGCGCTTCTTCATGATAAGGAATAAATTCAATCGTACCGATAATGGTCGGGTCCTTTTTAGATAACAATAGTTGATACCTCTCGCCTGTTTGTGCATAAGGGTCTTTATGCCAACCATTCCTCTCACAAAAATATTCCCATGTAGCAGCAAAAGCCTCTTGTTCCTTCTGACTAGTTACTTTTTTAAACATATACTCACCACCTAAATAAAAAACGCAGAGCGCCCTGAAATAAACAACTTAATCTCTTTTCTAGTAAAAAATCCTTATGTACAAAAGTACATAAGGACATTTCCTCAACTGTAGATATCTGTTTCCGGCTCTGGATCAGCAGGATCCTGGGGATCCTTTCCTCCCCCATGTCCTCCACCTTTCATGGTCATTTTTACATCTAGTACTTCCAGTTTTACTTCTCCCCACGGCTTTTTCATAAAATCACGAATCCTTTCTATTTTTTCTTTAGGAAAAGGTAATATTTACATTGCCTCCACCTGCCTCTGTAATAGTTGACTAAATAACTGGTTCTTATCTTTAGATAATTGAACAAATTCTCCGACTTGAACAACTTTACCTTCATCTAACACGATTACTTGATCGGCATCTCTAATGGTGGAGAGGCGGTGAGCAATTACTATGATTGTCATTTTTCCTTTTAATTGTTCAATACTCTCTTGAATGTTCTTTTCATTTTCGGTATCTAAACTACTCGTTGCTTCATCAAGTATAAGAATTAAAGGATCTTTTAAAATCACTCTTGCTAAAACAAGCCTTTGTTTCTCACCACCAGATAACTTTATTCCTCGATCGCCAATGTAAGTGTCTAAAGATTCAGGTAATTTTTTCACAAAATCAGCTGCTGAAGCAAAGGTCAATGCTTGCCATAGTTCTTGATCTGTCGCATTCGGGCGAAGGAGTAGCAAGTTTTCTCTAATCGTACCGTTAAATAAGAAAGGCTCTTGAGAGACATAACCAATGCTCTGTCTTAAAAGGGCAAGAGACTGATTGCTAATCTTATGTCCATCAATATACAATGCGCCTTCCTGTGGTTGATTTAAGCCCATCAGTAAATCCACGAATGTACTTTTACCCGCACCTGATTTGCCGACAATTGCTGTCATCTTTTTTGATGGGATCGTTACATTAATATCCTTTAAGGCATATTTCTCTTTAACGTAGCGAAAAGACACCTGTTGATAAGTAATACTGTTCTCTAATTTGAGTTTTTCATCTGATGAAATAAGTTCCTCGCGAGCTTGTTTACATTCACTTTGTAATAATTTTACCGCTTTAAAAGATGGGATAGCTGTTGTTATTTGTTCTAAAGAGGATTGAATACCTGCAACTCTCGGCCAAAGGCGAGAAAATATAACAACAATTAGTAATAGTGTTGCTGATTGAGCTTGAAATAATTGAATAGATAGATAAACAAAGACCGCGATGAATACAGCTAATGAAATTTTATAATTCAACTGTGAACGTAATCTCGTATTCATATAATTCACTTGTTCTTCTTGCATTTGAGCCGTCATTTCACCAGCCCAGCGTAGTTGTGCTTCTTCTAAATGGTTAGATTTAATTTCCTTGATTCCCCCTAATTGGTCTGTTATTCCGGCTAGGAATTTTTTACCTAACGTATAATTTTGTTTACCAAAAGCTTGTGTCAGCTTCAAATATTTCCTGTTCATATAAATGGCCACCATGCCAAGCAAAAGGACAAAGCTTGTAATATACGGAGACAGAATAAACGCCATGCCAATTTGCACGAAAGCGAAAATCAGATTCGTACATAATTGTAAAATAGACCTCGTACCACCACTTGTTTTAGCAATCTCGGTTAGCACTGTATGGATTAAATCGGAACTGCTCTTTTTCAGGAAAAAAGACCAATTACTCAACAATATGTCCTGATAGATACTCATCCGTAAATGTGTCAAAAAACCCATTTGTATGCGCGTATGCTTTATCATCACAGCTTTTTCAATAAGATGATGAACAGCTACAATGACAACAAAAATCAGTAAGATCAACGGCAGTACTACACTAGATGGTACATGTTCGAATAAGGAAAAAGAGGATAAAAAGGAGTTTTCTAAGCCGAAATCGACCATTCCGGTAAAATGAATCAATGGGATTAGTAATAGGATAGCTAATCCATCTAATAGACTGACAATTGTAACTGCTATTAAGCTAGCGAATAGTCTCCAGCCAGCGTATTGGTAAACTTGTTTTAAAAAATAGACAATATCCTTCAAGTAACCACTCCTTATTCCTAAAAAAGAACATTTATATTCTATATAACGAACTATCATTATCAATTTACCATGATTCACCACTAGACGTCAATAAAAATTAGGTTAAACGAACTATATTTAATTACTTTCATAATGGTTGACACTGATTTTCTCATCTAAAGTACTATTAAACATAAATATATAGTAAAAAAGCGACAGTACGCGCATAAGATAACCTATCTAGAAAAGGAGGCGAGAAAAAGTGATTTTTATTATCAAAGATTATTTTGAGAATAATGCACCAACGATTAAGAATTACGATACCGCGATGATCCGTTTAAAAATAACAAATTTACATCCAACCACTTCGTTGTCATTTAACATTCACAATATCACGATTACCGTTAAGGCAAATGAAACATTCGAGGGAAACTTTGCTCCGTTTAACACGCTCTCTGTGCAATCATCTGTCCCTTTTAGATGTTATGTAAGTTCTTGGTTAAATAATGACGAACTCAAACCTGAGCCTGAATCACCTCCAAGAAATATAGAAAACTTAATCATTCATCAAGTAACTGCTACTACCGTTACGTTACAATGGGACCCACCTCTTTATCATGATGGAATTACCTCTTATGACATTTCTCAAAATGACCAATTTAGAGAGAATGTCGTCAATCCTTCTGTCACTTTAGCAAACTTGTCCCCATCCACCTTTTATACTTTTACCGTACAAGCAAAAAACGAAGCAGGTCAAACCTCTTCAGGGGTTAGCATTACCGTTACTACCTTAGAATTAGACGAAACACCACCTACTTTAACGGTGACACCTAGTGGCTTTTTTTCACAATCACACGAAATTACTATTACTTCAAGTGAACCAGCGGCGATCTATTATACTTTAAATGGAGACGAACCCACTTCAACAAGCCCGGTTTATTCAGGTCCTTTTATAATTACTGAGACCACAACCGTACAGGCTTACGCAATAGATAATGCTGGAAACAAGAGTACGCTACAATCTGCCTTGTATCAAAAAATTGGCATTCAAACTGAGGGTATTATTCTTCATTATGACTTTACCAACCGTTCTGGAGAAACGAATAATTCTATTAGTGATACGATTCATGGGGTCGTTGCTTCCTTAATAGGTCTTTCACATGATGGAGTGAGCGATGGTTATGTGACAGATCAAGGCTTATTAGTCAATCGCGAGGATTATGTAGAAATACCGACAAATGCCTCCCCACTGAATCAACTCATTTCTTTTGAAAATGGATTAACCATCCAAATGGCCAGCTTCAACACAAATGGATCGCACTGGAAAACAGTAGATGGGAAATTCACAGCTGCACGCTCAGATGTATTTATTCCGTATTTGACTACAACAGGACAGCAAAACACAAGAGCCATTAATTCATATTGGTTTAAAGATGAACAAGGACAAAAGAAAAGTTATCAAGATTGGCTAAATCCTATTGATTCACATGCGATTAATCTCTTTACACTCAGATTTAATACCGATCAAACAGCCAGTCTCTTTATCAATGATGCAATCAATGAGAATGATCCAAGACCTGTACCTACTGATTTTGCTAGTACCGTAAATGCGCTTATTCAATCACCACTTCAATTAAGAAAGGACTTTGTCGCACATAATCAAGCACCTGAAACCATTGTGGCTTTTGCTATTTATAATCGGGCATTAACGGATGAGGAAGTAAAAAACAATTATGACTATTATCAGCAAACAGAACAATTAATTGGCATTTCTGCGTTACCACAAACCATCTCTTTAGCAATTGGTGAAAGCCAAAAGTTATTTATTGAAGCCATTCCAAGTCAATACACTTCAGACCTCACCCTTGATTTTCAAAGTAATAATGAACAAATAGTAGAAGTAGATAACAGAGGCCGTATAAAGGCATTAACCGCAGGGCAGACATCCGTAAATGTAATGGCAGCCTATGAAGAACAGAGCTTTACGACAACTATTCCTATAGATGTGCAATTATCTCCCTCTCTCCCCCCATCTAATCGGACGGTCACCGAGATCGTGATTAATAAAAAGAAGGAAACGATGGTTGTTGGTGAAGCGACTGTATTGATGGCGACTGCTTTATCAGAAGGATTACCCTTTGATGTGCTAAATGATAATATCGTCTTCTGGGAAAGTGGAAATATTCAAATCGCCACAGTACAATATGGGGTGGTTGAAGCACTTTCGAGCGGTACAACGACCATTACTGCTTATGATAGTAGTAAAACAATATCTGCAAGCTTTACTTTGACTGTATCTGAACGAGCAGAGCAACCGATTGATGAAGCCGACATTTTGCATGTGGATGCAGAACAATATGATATACATTTAGATGGAACAAACGCTCTCGCAACTACTAACGGGATTCAAGCAGCATTTGATGATGCCTTACTAGGCCCATATAAAAAAGTCATTTTCCCCTACGGCCATTATTTAGTTAATCCAACTGTTAGAACATTGTTTCCTCCGACTAATATCATCATTGATTTCAGTGATAGTAAGATTCAAATTGAAGCAAGTGAAAAAACAACAACAGGTTACAGAATGTTCTACTTTACTAATCTTGAAAATACCAAACTCATAAATACCCATATTTATGGCGAAAAAAATGACACAACTGTTGGAGAGTCTACAGAAGGGTGCTTGAGTGTGCTCATAGATGATTGTAAAAATATTTCATTTGAATCTTGTACGTTTAATCAATCACCAGGATTCAATTTCATCACTGGAACAATTCATAACCGTGAGCTTGGAGAAGTGAAAAGTGATACGGTTGTTAGCTGGTCACATTTTGAACCAGGAGATATAGATGATCAAGGTAACTCACGCACGGAAATAAACAGCCATCGTTTTCGTTCATCTACCTATTTAAATGTTTCAGGACTGGGTAGTTATTATTTGTTAGGTTACACTCAAGGTTATCAAGGGTTCCGTTATTTACGGTCCAGACTGTATTCTATATACTTTTACGATGAAAATCACCTATTCATTTCTTCCCAAACTTATAATCTACAATTTTACAATTATGATAAGCCACAAGCGGCAAAATGGGTCAAAATTGTCATTTATCAAGAAGCCCCCCCTGCAGATGGCGATACCGACTTTAACGGCGCAGTCGCTTTCCTTCGTACCATTGGCATGCCAAGACAATGTAAAATTAAAAACTGTCATTTTGAAGAAAACACCAGCACAGGTCTTGCGATGTGTGGTGGTCAAGAGTGGTTAATTGAAGGAAACACATTTGTTAATAATAAAGGACGAACACCAGGCTGTGACATTGATTGGGAAGATGGCTGGGATGCAATGGCGTTGGATGTTGTGAGGTATAACCGTTTTACTTCGCCCCTAGGTATTATCTTAAGTGCTGGTAGCAGTTTAGCTATTTATGAAAACGAATTTACTATGTCAACAATGAAGGCATGGGGAAGAACACAAAACTTTAGAATTTATAATAATATTTTTATGGGTAAAGGCGCCATCACCAATGACTTTAGTACGCAGGCAGAATCCATTCTCGCCAGAAATATATTTACCGATGGTGCCGGTTTTACCACTGGTAAAGAACATGAGAATGGATCCTATCAAGTTCACACTTACCAGAATACTACTATTTAAAAAAGCCAATATCACGTCCAGGACTAGACAAGAATCACCTAAAATATTAGTGCTAAGAAGAGAGCATTCTATCTCTTCGCTTCGCTTGCAAGCGTCTTAGTATAGTCAAAACCATTTTTAAAATATATTGGAATTCGTCCGTTCGGTAAAATACGATTATATATAATAAATTAGGTAGCACTAAACTGACAAATAAGTAAATAAGAAAAGTAGAAAAACTGACAGGAGAAAACGGCATAAGAATGACTTTCGTTAATAAATAAGCTACCATTCCTATGAACATAAGAGACAAATATGAAGTAAAATATTGTCTTACTGGTAGCTTAAACAATTTTTTATAGACCACATACGGGGTAAACCAAAACGGAACGAAAAGCGCACTAAGGAAATGCCCTAAAAATATGCCTGTAATCCCTAGAAATTGTACAAGGACAAGTGCAAATATTAAGCTGATTCCTGCTTGTAATAGCGGTGCATATTGATCTGCTCGAAATAAACCCGCTGTAGTTTTTATTGCCGATATAGAATTTCGCATGCCACGTTCATAGAACGTCAATAATAGAATGACGAGTAACGCTTCTTGATAAAACAAGAAGTCGCTTCCTAACCAGATTCTTATAAACGGCTCCAATGTAAATGCCAATACAATGGTTAACGAAGAATACAGCCAAAAATTCACTAAACGATAACATTTATAAATCGCTATGATCTTCACCATTGATTCATTAGCCACGAGATTGCCAACACTATGATACACATTACTAAATACCTGGTTAATAAACGTACGAGCAATATCAATGACCATTTTATAATTCGAATAAATCCCAACAGCCACTAAGCTAACAAAGGATGCAATCAGAAGATGCTCTGTCCCGAATAATAAATAATTCCCTATGTTTTGAATGACAATCGCCTTCACGTTGGTAGTGATTTGTCCCTTTGTTATTTCATCTAATTTACCCTCCACCTTCTCGCGCAAATATGGGTACATTCGATTGACCATCACAGCAAGGATAATGGAATTGGCAATTGTAATAACACTATCAATTATTAAATAAAGTAAATAATTGTGAGTATAAGATAAAATAGCTATTTTCATTACAGCCGTTACTATCGATGAAACCGTGTAAACGGCTGTAACAATATAACCACGCTGTGCGACATTCAGAAATGAATTTTTATGAATATAAAAATAAGGAGCAACTGTATTAAGCAAAAAGATAAAGTAAATGAGTTCTACATCTTCAATATTCGCCCCTTTTACAAAAAAATCAAGGAACGGAAAAAGCAATAAACCGAGTACGAAGACAATTGCTGCAATAACCATATACGCTTGACGATAAAATTTCATAAGAATGCGGATTTTCATATAATCATTGTCCGCAACAGGCTTATATAAACTGTACATAATGCTAGCACCTAGACCTGCTTCAGCGAGTGTAAGCATCGCTAAAAGATTCGTAAACAAACCATTAATACCTAAATATTCTACACCTAATGTTTGGATAAAAATCGTTCTTGATAAGAAGCTTAACATGGTGATAATCAACTGATTGGTTAAACCTGCTGTTATATTAATTAGAGAGTAGCGTGATCTCATTTTGTCCCCTTCTCACTTTTCTTTGTTCACACCCATTAGCTCACAGCTTGTCTATCTTTTTTTGCTTCCTGATATCTTCTTTTCTCTGCCAATAATCTTAGCGACATCCCTTGCGTAAACGGAAGGATATCAAACAATTGGGAATAAACGCCAATATCTTTTGTATCTCCTTGTGAGAAGTCAATCGCTCCCGTCCTTCTTGTTACCTTCATCAAATAATGAATAGCTTTATCTCTACCTTGGCAACACTGATCCGCAATCTCATCGATATAAGCAGCATGAGCTAAGAAATATCCTAATGTCGCCGTTGTCGAAGAGTCCGCTCTCGCTTCTTTTCTAGTCATTAACCAATTCCAGGAACCAGAGTCTTGCTGTAGACTCAAAATGACTTTTGCCAATTGTGTTATCCTAAACTCTAATTCATGTTTATAAGGATGATGATTCGGTAATTCCTTCCACGAATCAATCACGCCTAGTGCTAACCATGCCATTCCTCGTCCCCATCCATATAGTCCAGTCCCCACCTTTGATTTTATATGATAAGCATGAGCGGGTACTGCTATCTGACTACTCATCCCATGAGTAAAGAAGGATTCTATTTGAAGAATTGCAAGGTCAATGCACTCCGGCTTATTATTTTTCACACCGTAAGTAATCAGAAAAGGACAAATAAAACCAATTGTATCGACGTACCGATAGTCTACCATCGACTTTCTATACATGACGGTTCCATCCTTCCCAATATGTGCTTGAATCACTTGCCACATCTCATCCATTGCTTGCTGATAACACTCACCATTTAGCCGATTATTTTTAAGGATTGCATAAGCTAAGATTGCACCATCTATCTGTTGTGGACATGTTTTCCATTCACCAGAGGGAGTGATTTTCTTATTGATAAAACGATCGATTTCTGAAATAAACTGAGGTGATGGTAATGCCAATAACAAAGCTGCCTCTTGCCAATATTGAATCTCGCCTCTTGTATATTGACCTTTGATGATATCTAAAGCCACCCAACGCCTTTGGTCGGTTAAAGGTACTTTCGGTGTTCGCTTTAACCAACGAGCCACTGTAGTGATGATAGGTTTCTCCCAATCGTGTTCATTTTCATATTTGCCAAAATGAATCCGCGAAAACCAAGTTTTGAATATAAGAAATAAATCCAAACCGATTGCTCCAACCAAAATCAGTATGAAAAAGGCTAACAGCCATATAATCATTAAAGATTCGCCTACCCTACTTTTATATATTGGTAAAAACGCTTGATTTCGTCTTCTGTTCCAAGTTTCTCTTTCCCTAGTCCATCCATTAACTGATGCTGTAAAGATTCATCTGCAAATAATTGTAGAATCGTTTCTGCAAGTGATTCTGCTGTCATATTTGCGATTAACCCCGTCTGTCCATGAATAATTTGATCGCCTGATGTGCTATAGTTTGTGACAATCACTGGCTTGTATAATATTTTGGCTTCCTCAACAGCAATTGACTTTCCTTCAAATCTCGAAGGCTGTATATATGCATCTGCCCAGCGAATATATGGATAAGGATTCTCCTTTATTCCGATAAATTGCACTTCTTCTTCTAATTGATACTTTGTAGATAACTGGATTAAATTCTCCCTTTCGCTACCTTCTCCTAAGATGAGCCATTTAAATGGTACGCCTTTTTTCTTCAGTAACGCAGCTGTCTTTAAAGCTAAGTCAAAACCTTTTTGTCGATGTAATCGTCCGATAGATAAAAGCTTCAATCCTTGAAATGGTAAAGGCATCTCATTCATAGCTAACGTGTGAATAGTCGATTTAGATAAGATATTTTGTATGACTTTTATTTTCTGTTGATATTCTGGAAATTGTTGGCGTAATACATCGGCACAGGAATCTGACACTGTCATAATACCGTCCAATTGCTGAAAGTATGGAAGGTCCAACGTTCTATCCATGCCCATTTGTTTATAATCATTATGGATAAACCCTATTTTTCGCTTCGCTTTTACTTTTTCTAGACAAAAATAAATAGGATTCTTTTCTAAGAATCCTATGGCGACATCATATTCTTTTTTTACATTAGATAAGCATGGGGATATATATTTCCACACTTTTTGTTCACAAACAGCTCCATTATTTTCCGTTCTAAAAATACGTGCTGCTTTTATACGAGAAATGGCGAGATCAAATCTTCGAGATGAAATAGCTTTTAACACATTATCGATGACTCTACCATCAAAGTAACGAAATTCCTCTTGTTCATTTAAAATGGTTACTTCATTTGGCACGATATTCAAAAATACGCCTTCCTTTTTAAATAACAGCAAGTCCACCTCATATCTTTTATAGTCAATGGCATGTAATAAGGAGATAAGCGCCTTTTCTGCACCGCCACATTGGAGGTTATTCATCACAAAGAGTAGTTTTGTTTTCATGCTTATACCCCTCTATACGATTTGATAAAACTTGTCTATTTCAGATTCTGTTCCATAAGAGTGCCCGCTTAAATTGACTGTTAACTGTTTTCTTAAAGCATCATCTTTCATTAATAAGCTAATCCCCTTTTCGATCCCATCCACGTTTAAATCTACGATGAGTCCCGTTACTCTATCTATAATTTGATCTTTTGCTGTCGTATAGTTTGTTACGACAATCGGTTTGTGCAGTATTTTCGCCTCGTCTATAGCAATTGCCTTACCTTCAAACCTTGAAGGCTGTACATAAATGTCAGCTACATCGAGCCAAGGATAGGGGTTCGCTTGTTGTCCAAGCAAGATGAAGTGTTCCTCTAGTTGATGAATTCTAATCAATCTTTCCAATTTGATTCTTTCTTGCCCCTCGCCAATAATGTACCATTTCAGTTTCATTCCTTTTCGTACTAAACGGCTACAAGCCTCAATTGCCATATCTAGACCTTTTTGCGGATGTAAACGGCCAATGGTTAGTAACGTTAACATTTGCTTTTGTAACGGTATGTTCTGACGTGACATTTCGTAAATGATTGTTGGTGACACAATGTTATGAATCACCTTTACTTTATATTTCAATGAAGGAAACTGTTCGATAAACACCCGCGCACATTCATGAGAGACTGTGACAATAGTTGACATTTCTTTAAAATAAGTATGATCGTATGTTGCATCCATGCCCATTTCATTGTAATCAATATGTACCCACCCAATTTTCTGTTTCGCATTTACTTTCTCCACACAAAAATATGTTGAAGATTTCTCTAAAAATCCGATCGCTGCATCGTACGTTTTGACTAGTTGTGGACATGCTTGTTTTAAATATTTCCAGGCATACTGTTCTTTCTGAGCTGTATTTCCCATTCTTCTATTAGCTAAAAAGTATAATAGACGGTTATACACGAGCTTCCACCTGCGCCTCTTGGCTAGAGCCCATATAGCTGAATGGACTGGTAAAGAGAAATGTTCAAAATCTACGGAGTGATTTAGCACAGACACTTGAGGAGGTAGAAACGATAGAAATACACCTTTTTTGGCAAAAAGAAAAACATCCACCTCATACTGGTCATAATCGATTTGTGATAGAAGATTGATCAAGCTTTTTTCTCCTCCACCTGCTGCTAAACTAGGGATAATAAATAATAGTTGTTTTTTCATTATCCTAGCAATTCCTTTAAAGAATGCACGGCTTCATACGAACGGTTTTGTATAATGGGGATGACTTTTAGCAATTGTTCTTTAATCTGGGCTTCTTGTTCTACCATTTCACCAAAATATTGAATCAGTTTATTACTATTTGACACTTCCTCAATCGAAACTACAAATCTTTCACTATTGAATAAGTCATAGGCGATACCTCTTGACTTCACACTATAGCCTAAAACGAGGGTCGGGACAAAACTGGAATAGGCTGCAATCGTTGCATGTGTTCTTGCGCCAATAAAAAAACGCATTTTTGCAATATACCCTTTATACTGTAATGCGTTTAAATGCGCTGGTAGCAATATGACTCTTCGTGAACTTTTATATTTTTGATAGTATTCTTGTAATAAATCATAATCATTATTCCCCTTTTGCATGACATGTGGTGTGAGCGCGATGACAGATTCGGTATTTTCTAAAATATATTCTATTAAATGAGATACAGCTTGTTTACTACCTTGATTCTTGCTAACTAAAAGTGGACTGATATTTAAGCCAATCGTATCCCCATCTTTCCAACCAAAGGGCAGGTCTACTACTTCTTTCTCTAGTGTAAATGCAGGATCACCACAAAGTGACACATGATGAATGCCTCTCTTTTTTAACATTTGGTACGTATATGTCTCTCGAGCCAAAATTAAATCAAATATTTTGAGATCTGCTAGCTTTCTTGCCGACATATCTTCCTCTCCGATCGAACACCCCCATAATACTAATTTTTTCCCTTTCTTTTTGACCATTTTATCCACTTCATACCAACCGGGTTGTTCACCATAACAGTAATTATCTCCGCCTATTGAAAGACAAATGTCAGCCACATCAATTTGATCAATCGTTTTTTGTTGCGCTTTTTGCAAGGCGTATGTTTCGTCTTGAAAAAGTTTATTCCGAATCGCAGCTCTCCACCAATCTGTTGAATATTTTCTTATAATTGTTTCTGAACCATCAAAGATTCCATCTAGCTGTTGTATATGTTGATCAGTTTCAGGATGATAAGATGAAAGAAAAACAACCACATCTTCCACTTTTTCTTTGAGCATAGTTGAAGTTGATCGTACAATCGCCTCACAACCGCGATTCTCACTTCCTCCATGGGCAAACATCAATATTTTCATGAATGAACCTCCCCTTTTTTTCTATTTCGCCACCTACTATATGCCGTTGCACTATATAAGCCAAGAAGCGATTGATGCTTTATACACTTCATTAAGAAGCGGTCATATCTGCCGAGCATTCTTACCTTTTCTAACGGGTAGAGTCGTAAAGCTTCTTGAACAACTGGATGATGAATCATTGTTTGTACATATTGCCTTCTTTCTTTTTTACTTAATTCATTTGTAGGTAAAATATAGATGTGAATATAAGCTAACACTTGTTGAAGCAGCTTCATAGCCTTTAATATCTTGATTTGATGGCTACTCATTTCAATCTGATCTGGTATACTACGCTGATAAGAGCGTAACGCATGAGAAAAGTAATCTTTTTCTTGGAGATTTCTTGTCGCACTGCCTGCTACTTCACGATAATAATAACCAGGAAGATCGCTATAAATCGCTGAATTCGCACATAAAAAAAAGGACCAATTAAATTGTCCATCTTCCCCAAGCACCTCGTTTATCGGAAATTGCAGCCGAAGCTTATTCAATGTTTCTCTTCTATATAACTTGTTACACACACTATTAAAATCTTCTTTTTGTAACATGTGTGGAATGATAAACTCATGAATGTCCTTTTTATGTAATTTTACCCGCATTGGAAAGGGATAGCTAATCACTCTTTGAATGCCATTGACCTCTTCAACTAAGTGAAAAATAACGACCTCACTATCGAATTGATTAGCAAGCTGATATACGTGCTGATAAGTATTTTCTGTTATTGTATCATCAGCATCTATAAATCCGATATATTCACCTTTAGCTATTTCAATCCCCTTATTCCTCGCATAGCTGACCCCGTGGTTTTCTTGATTCAAAAGTTTAATGCGATGATCTTTTTCTTGATAAGCTTCAATGAGTTGTTGACTGTGGTCACTAGACCCATCATTGACGAAGATAAATTCACATTGTTGTAAACTTTGCGTAAGTAAAGATTGAATACATTCTTCCAAATAATCGGCTGCGTTATAAACGGGGATGACGACACTTACTTTCGGTTGTTCCAATGGCCCTATCCCCCTTTTTTATTCACAGATGGCATGTAATTTTTCAAGCTCGGCTTCATTACTAAAATTCGTTCGTTGACAATTCCTGCTCAACCTCTCCCTTTCCTCGGGATGTTCATATAGCTGAATAATGCTTGAAGCTAATTCTTCTGGATTGTTGCCAGCGATATAACCATCCACTCCAACACGAATTTGGCTTTTTGCTGTAGGATAATTCATAAGTAGTACTGGCTTTGCTAGTATTTGCGCTTCACTTACTGTAACAGCCTTACCTTCATAACGAGAGGGTTGAACATAGAGGTCACATGCCTTCATAAATGGATAAGGGTTGACCTTTTTACCAAGTAATATAAACTGACTTTCTAAATGACAAGCTTGAATGAGTTGTGTCAGTTCTTTTTCATCTCCACCAAAGCCAATCACATACCAGACAATGTTGTGATAACCTTTTTCTTTTACTATTTTCATCGCCTGTATGGCAATATCTATTCCTTTTGCTTTTGATAGTCTAGCAACTGTTACAATGGTAAAGCGATGATCTAAGAGAATAGGATTTTCGACCATTTCCTCAGACAATTCTTGTATAAAGGTCGGCGATATCAGATTTTCCATCACCATCACCTTATTGGCTAACTGTGGATAAACGGTAAGAAATGCTTCTCTACAAGCATCAGAAACTGCGATAATATGATCAAATAACCGCCAAACTTTTTCATCCTCATTCGTATCAATATGGAGAGAGGAAAAGTCAGTATGAATCCAAGCAATCTTCTTTTTAGCCTTTACTTTATAGGCTACAAAATGGTGGGGCCATAAATAACTAATAGCCACATCGTAAGTTTTATCCATTGTAGGAAGGAACGGTGATGAATATTTACCGATTTGCTGCATCTGATAGTAACCCCACTCTTCATCACGTGCGTGCAGGCTTTTCCATTGTGTTTGCCATTTGGCTAATAGTCTTACAGAAGCCAATAGCATATGTTTCTTTTGGATTGTTTCAATAATGGACTGACGAAAAGTAGCCATACTTGAAAACTCTTGCAACAAATGCACTTGTTTAGGCAGCAAGTGAAAAAAATCGCCTTGATGACGATATAATAATAGATCCACCTCATACTTTTCGTAGTTAAGTTGTTTCAATAATTGTAATAAACTTCTTTCTACCCCGCCAATTTCCATATCATATGTAGCAATGAATATTCGCCTCATGACCTCACTCCCGAAAACTTCTTACGTAAACTAGCTAATTTTTCTCCGCCAATCAATTTGACTATATTCCTTTTCACCATTCGTTTAACTAACACATGAGGAGGCAACCAACTTTGATAAAAATGATGCTTCGTTACCGTGTCGTCTGATTGCAGGTCGCGGCAATTAATATAATCATATGGGGAGAAAATAGCTTGCTCAAATATTACCCCCAAATCTTCTATCACTTGCTTTTGTCCGTTACATATAACCCCTTTTTTCTTCATTTCTTCTGTTATGGCGGCAACATTTGTCCATTCGTTAAAAGTCCCGTCATCATTGATAAAATGATTAGATTGATAGGAATCTAGAAAATACTGGATAAGCGGATGCCCCTTACTGGCACCAATCGTACTTGTTGCAATATAATTGCCTTCTTCAAATCCCCAAAAGGATGGATAGTGAAGGAAACGATCAAAAGATTGATAAACCTCGACATCTGTATCAAGATAAACCCCACCTTCTGTATACAAAGCATACATTCTGAAATAATCACTCACAAAAGCATATTTTTTCGCTTGATACGCTTCGTGTACATAAGCATTACATGTTACATCTACATTGCTTTCATCCCATTGCTTTAGCTCATAATGAGGGAGATGTTCTTCCCAGGACCTTATACACTGTTTCATTAACTCTGGCTTTTCCCCGCCCCCAAACCAACAATAATGAATAATTCTTGGTATCTTCTCCATCATTCCAGCGCTCTCTTCCTTTTCTTAAAACTGAGTTATTTATTCTTTACTTCATAAATTCTTTGTTTAACTGTCTCCATCTGATCTTTTTCAATGCCTAACTCTCGCATTTCCTTAATAAGTATTTGCCATTGTCTATTTTGCTCCGTGATATAAACGCCTCTGATGACTTCTTCTATTTCCACACCGAGTACGAAAATAATTTTTTCAATGACTTGAATAGAAGGATTTTGATGGACCTCCCTTTCAATATTACTAAGATATGACTTCGCTACGCCCGCTCGTTCGGCTAGTTCTGTTAATGTTAATCCTTTTTGTTTACGTAGTTTGGCAATATTTTTTCCTATCATTATCTGCCTCCTATCCTAATAAATAAGGATGCAGATGAAGACTTGAGGTAATGGTCGTTTGAATACATTGAATTACTCTGTTTTGTTGCTCAATTGTTAAATCAGATCCTGAAGGTAAACAAATTCCTTTTTCGAATATCATTTCCGAGATAGATTCGTGCTCCACATCATGTGGATAAAAACTATAACCTTGAAATAACGGTTGTAGATGTAATGGTTTCCATACTGGACGAGCCTCTATATTCTTATTTCTAAGAGCGAAAATTAGCTCCTCGACGGTTACACCTATTGTCTCACTATCAATCAATATAGTAGTTAGCCATCTATTGGAATAGGTTCCCGGAAGCTCAGGTAAAAATGAAATGCCTTCTAATCCTTTAAGCCCTTCTTCATACCGCTGAAAAATTTTCCTACGTGCATTTATTCTGTTTTCCAGATAGGTCAATTGGGCTCTACCAATACCGGCAGCGATATTACTCATACGATAATTAAACCCGATTTGGCTATGCTGGTAATGTAGTGCTGTATCTTTTGCCTGTGTGGCTAAAAACGAAGCATATTCCACACCTTCTTTATGATTGGAGACGAGCATCCCCCCTCCAGAAGTAGTAATGATTTTATTACCATTAAATGAGTAAATACCATAACTGCCGATTGTGCCGGTTGGCTTCTCCTTGTAAGTAGAGCCGAGCGATTCAGCAGCATCTTCAATTAAAGGCACACCATAACGTTGACAAACTTTTAGCAATTCATCCATTTTGGCAGGTTGCCCATATAAATGAACGACAATCACCGCTTTTGGTAAATTTCCATTTGCATTCGCTTCCTTTAGAGCTCTTTCTAACGCATCAGGAGACATATTCCAAGTTTCGGGTTCTGAATCAATGAATACCGGTTTTGCCCCAATATAAAGTATAGGATTAGCCGTAGCTACAAATGTAAATGTAGAACAAAAAACGGTGTCTAGAGAGCTAATACCAAGTGCTAATAATGAGAGGTGGATGGCAGCAGTACCCGAGTTCACCGCTAAGCAAGATTGCACATTCACAAGTGTTGACATTTCTTGTTCAAACAAATCGATATGAGGACCGACGGGTGCCACCCAATTATCCGTAAATGCGGATTGTACATAATGAATTTCTTCACCAGTCAAATGGGGAGGCGATAAATAAATACGCTCAGCCAATGTCATCACTCCATTTCAATATTTTCTTTGCTTGTGCGGGTAATCCCACTGCCATCACTCGCTCTGGTATTGAGTGAATCACTGTCGAGCCTGCCCCTATGACAGACCATTTCCCTAATGTTACTTGTGGAATGACAACAGAAGCAGAACCGAGATGCACCCCCTCTTCAACTTTTACTGATCCAGTTAAAGTTGAACGCGGAGAGATATGCACATAATCACCAATTTCATTATCATGTTCAATCACTGCTCCTGTATTAATGATTGTATGATGACCAATCACCGCATCCGCATTAATAACCGTCTGTGGCATGATGACGGTTCCTTTACCAATCATTGCGCTCGGACTAATACAAGCAGAAGGATGGATACAAGTGGTATAGTATTCTATTGGTAAAGCTAGCCTTTCGAACATTTGCTTGCGGATTTTATTATTGCCTATAGAGATAACCAACCTAATATTAGGGTTGATTTTTAGGACATCATGTACATAATCAATCGGTGCTAAAAACACATTCCCTTTCATTTTTAATGAGCGATGCTTATCATCAAAAATACCAACCACATTATTTTTTTGCATTGTAATAATGTCAAAGATTACTTTGCTATGCCCGCCATAACCAATTAATGCAATATCCATTTATGTCACTCTTTCATTTTTATTTGGTTTCCCTTAAACACTTCAGTTGTGGCAGCACCTGGCTGATTAATTCCTTCTGAACGGATGACCTTACTAATCGTAAGAAAAAGAATTTTTAAATCTAGTAAAAAATGTTGATGATCGACATACCATACATCCATTTTTAACTTTTCTTCCCAACTAATCGCATTCCGGCCATTTACTTGTGCCCAGCCTGTGATTCCAGGCTTGACACAATGTCTTCTTACTTGTTCTGGTGAATATAATGGTAAATACGCTATTAGTAACGGACGAGGTCCAACCAAACTCATTTCACCTTTTAAGACATTAAGAAGTTGTGGTAATTCATCCAAACTATATTTTCTTAACTTGCTACCGATTTTGGTCAATCTTTTCTCATCTGGTAACAGATGACCTTGCTCATTTGTTTCATTAGTCATTGTACAAAATTTATATAAGCGAAAGGATGATCCATTAAGTCCAGGTCTTTCTTGTTTGAAAAAAATGGACGATCCGTTGATAAGCAAAACGGTAGATATAATTGCCATTACAGGTGCAAATAAAAGAAGCAGTATACATGCGCAAATAAAATCAAATAATCTTTTCATTTCCTTCCTCTTCTTATACGTCATCCGACATCTTATTAAGAAAAAGAAAAATCCCCACTTTGCATTAAGTGCGGATTTTTCTTATCACTATAACCAGCGGGGTTATTTTTCTGCCACCGCCAGGCGTCTATACACATTTCCTCTAATCCTCTTTGAGCCTTCCAGCCTAACCCCGTCGCTGCAGCTGTTGGATCAGCATAACTAATAGGGATATCACCCATACGGGCATCCGTAATGATATACGGTATATTCACATGATTTACTCTCTCAAAAGTTTGGACAATTTCTAAAACACTATAGCCTTTCCCTGTACCTAAATTATAAAAATTAAAACCGGTCTCCTTTTTTAATTGTTCTAGTGCACAGATATGTCCCTCAGCTAAATCCATTACATGGATATAATCTCTTACTCCTGTACCATCTTTAGTAGAAAAGCCATCACCGAATATTTGTAATACCGGCCGTTTACCAATAGCTACTTGGGTAATATAAGGCATGAGATTATTAGGGATACCCCGTGGATCTTCACCTAAATTTCCACTTGGATGGGCACCGATTGGATTAAAATAACGTAAGCATGTAATCGCCCACTCATTATCGGATGCAAAAATATCTCTCAACATATCTTCGATTATTAGTTTTGTTCTGCCATATGGATTAGTTGCCGATAGATGAGCATTCTCCGCAATCGGTACCTGTTTTGGTCTACCATAAACAGTCGCTGAAGAGCTAAACACCAGTTTTTTTACGTTAAACTGTTTCATTACTTGCAATAAGTAAATCGTGGAAATGAGATTATTATCATAATAGGAAAGTGGATTAACAACCGATTCTCCAACTGCTTTATACCCGGCAAAATGAATCACTGCTTCGATTTCATTATCAGCAAAGACAGAATGAACTGCGTCTTTTTCCTTTAAATCAATCGAATAGTACTTTACCTCTTTCTTCGTCATATGCTCAATCCGCTGCACGACTTCTTGATTACTGTTGGAGAAGTCATCAAGAATAATGACATCCATACCACGGTTTAATAAAGAGACACATGTGTGACTGCCAATATACCCTGCTCCACCGGTGACGAGAACACTCATTTTTTCTCCCCTCTTTCTCTCGTTATCCTAACCAATCACTTTGATACTGAATATTTAAACTAATGACTGTTTCATAAAAATAATAGAAAAAATATAGCACAAGGATACAATAATAAATAAAGCGTTGATCCTTTGGTTGAAATAATTTGACTATCCAAGCAACAAGAATCAATTGATAAAGACTAAAATAAATAGAAAATCGCGCAAAAATCCAGTTTTGTGTAGAAATAATCATAAATACTAAACCAACTAGTGCCATATTCACAATAAAATCACTTTTAGGAAAGATAGTCCTTAACTTCTCTCTCCCAAGATAAGCAATGAATAAAGGGGTTGCTTCCACAGCGACGCGTAAAATATTTGCTCCTCCTTCTTGGAATTCTGCATATTGGCCATATTGGGTATCTTCTATCGCTGAAAAAAGGAGCGTCGAAAACTCATTAAAGCCGACAACAATAAGAACGGCAATCAGAAGTAATATCAACGTCGCTTTCGACCAAGCCTTATAACGTACAAAAAAGTAAATAGGTAATAAAATGAGCGCACTTTGATGAAAAGAAGAAGCAAGGATAACAAATAAAAAGTACACAGGCCAATTCCCATTTATAAGGAACTTTGTTGCCGCAAATACTATCGCCGCTGCTAAGCATTGGCGAATACCATTCATCGTAACTAAAAATAAACCACCAGTTATATAAATATAAATACTCAATTCAAATAATCTTGCATAGTGTGCGAGAACAAATACTATTAAACTGTTCGTCAATAACGAGACAACGAAAATTAAAACTTGCGGGTCATCAGTATAAAACTTCAGAACCATTTGTAATAATCCGAAGCCAATATCCTTTCCCTCTACTATTGTTGCCCAGCTAAAATCATTAACTTCATATGCATGCATATAAAAAAAGGTATCGCCAATATTGGTTCTTGCCCCAGAAACAGCAATAAGAATGAAAGCAACAAAAGTAATCATCAGTTTATTAGGATAAACAGTCTGGACTGAATCCCCTACAAGTACAGGTCTAGAAAAGTATCTAGCTATTAAAGCCACACTAAAACTTGCGAATAAACACATCCAAAAAACAGTCATGATTACTGCTCACTTCCCATGGCATTCCTCTTTCGTTGCTCATAGCGTACATAAAATGAAAGTAGATATCCAAATGGTAGCGCAACAAGTGTCATACCTTTTAAAGGTGACGCTTGAATGAAGTGTTTCTTTTGACTTAATAAACAACTAGAAACGTAATGTATACATTCTCTTAACTTTTCTTTCAATGATGGAGCATGAATCATTGCTGTTTGACGAAAGAACGCAAAGCCTTTCGGGTTTTTATAATATTGATTAAGCATATTTAAACTCGATCCGTCTGGTAAATATTCGACATGGCATAATACTTCATTGAGAAGTAATAACGGTTTTAACTGATCAATAAAAATGTACTTATAGCTTAATGGGCAATACTTTTCTCCTGAGAAAATAGGATAGGCAGGGGTCGTTTTTGTCAATGCTGTTCGATAGACAAGCTTCTTATCACCCTTCACTTTATGAACACCATACAATCCCCCTAGAGTACAAGTAGACAAATCAGCGGGTAATTCGGTCCCTATGATATCCCCATTTTGATAGGCATCAAGCCCGACAATACCAGCTACCTCCTCACTTCCAAATTGGTTCCAATAAGTAATGATTTTCTGTACCGCATCCACTGGCATATAATCATCAGAATCAATGCAAACATTCAATTCTGTTTCGATTAATTCATAAGCTGTATTATGTGCCCCATGCATACCTAAATTTTCCTGGTAATGGTAGCGAATAGAAATGATTCCCTCTTCTATCCACCCTTGAACCAATGACCTTGTTCCATCATTCGAACCATCATCAATGATTAACCACACAAAGGATTGACATGTTTGTTTCTTTAAACTTTCATAGCCTAAATGTAGGGTGTAAGCACGGTTATAGGTCGGGGTAAAGATTGTTAATATTGGTTTCATCTTATCTCGTCCCGCTTGCATGATTTTTAGTATCGTTATATTCGTTATAAAAGGTAGATAACCACTGACTCGTGGTCTCGATATCATAACCAGCTACTTTTAACGCCGTAGAGGTATCCTTATGTTGGTTATCTAATTGCAACAGTTTATCTGCCCATTCAGAAGCCTTTCTAGGTAAGCTCATAAATGTTACCCTATTCGTCAGATTCACTTCTGCCGTTATCGTATCAGAGACAAGACAACTGAGACCTGCAGCCTGTGCTTCAATTAAAACTACAGGTAAACCTTCAAAATGAGAAGGGAATAAAAAGACGTCCAAGGATTGCAAAAGCGAAGGAATATCATCTCTAACACCTAAAAATTTCACTTGTTGTTCTAGCCCTAGCTTGTGAACTTTTTTCTTTATTTGTGGCATTAAGTCACCATCTCCAGCTAAAATTAAAACAGCGTCTTTTCTTTTATCAGATATAGATTGGAAAATATCTATGATGAAATCATGATTCTTCTGATAATTAAAGCGCCCAATATGACCAATTACAAAAGAATCATCCACGTCCAATTCTCTTCTTATCCGCTTTCGCTCTGGCAAATGATAAAGATATTGACTCACATTTACTGCGTTAGGTAAAACGGTTACCTTGTTCTTAGATGATGTAAATAACCATTCCCCAGCACGTTCTGAACATGCAAAGTAATAATTAGGATATTCCTTCATACATGATCTTGCATACTTGCGAAACGGCCATTTAAAATCTATATGTAAATCACTCAAATGGCTATGCGCAATCCGACACGGCACTCCAGCATCATATGCTGCACGCATAACAAAACTACTATTTTCGTTTAAATGAGCATGTACAATTCGATAATATGGGTGTTCGGCAAAAAAGGTGTCCAATTGTCTAAAGTATTTTTGGTAATTGCCTGGGCGAATGGACGGCATATGAAATATACGACCACCTAGCCTCTTAATTTCCTCGTCATAATGACCTTCTTCCTGCCGATGGACAATGAAGTCAAATTGAATGCCAACATGCCTAAGCCGACGATAATAATTCATTAACATGGTCTCTAACCCACCACGATTCATAATCGTTACCACTTGCAACACTCTTAATTCCATTATGACCTACCCCCCCAGCGTTTTTTTCTTAATTTATCAATCATCATAAGCATATAGTAAACACTGCTAGCTGAACGTGAACGGGCACAAACAAAAAATACCCTCCAAACGAATGGAAAGTAGTTGAGTTCCAACGCTTTAAAAGCCTCTCTAACAATAGGTGCACTTAATATGTTATCTATTTCATTGATTTTTTCTCGTATCGTTAGTTGGCTTTTAGAAGCAAGGATATTTAAGCCTAAACCAATCATATTTAAGCAAATACGATTATTTAAAGCTGATTGAGCATGACGACTGAATGAATATTCCTTTATGCATTGATTCATTTCATCATAAAGTTGCTGCCAAAGCTGAAATAAATCCGATTTATATTCACTCGTTTGTGAATGTTCATTTTCTTTCCAGTAATGATATAAAGGCCGATCGACATAGACAAAAGAGTCGGCCAGGCTCATCACTTTCATATTGAAAAGGGTATCCTCATTTGATCCAATATGATGTAAATCTGTAAAAAAGATAGGTTGTTTTGTTAATAAATTTGTACGGTATAACTTTGACCAAACGGTTCCCATAGCATCAAGCATACTAGGATCAGATACTTCTTCCTTAATTGGACCTACTAATCGCCTGACAATTTGTTCTTTATAGGCTTGACCTCTATAGGTTTTTTCTTTCAAGTGATGGAAGTATCTTTCCTTAGAGAAGTGTTGATACGCTCGTGTGTATCGACACATAGCGATATCTGCCTGCTCTCGTTGAAGCGCTTCATATAATGCCTCATACATCTCTTGGTGAACCCAGTCATCAGGATCGACAAAACCAATATACTCTCCCTCCGCGTGCTTTAGTCCAAAATTACGGGCCTGGGAGACACCTTTATTCTCCTGGTAGAAGACCTTCAGCCTTTTATCCTTCTCTTGATATTTTGAAAGAATGTCCCCCGTTTGATCGGTTGAACCATCATTGACGGCAATAATTTCAATTCTTTTAAATGTTTGTGTGAGTAAACTATGTAGACATCTTTCAATATACATTTCCATATTATATATAGGCACGATAATGCTGATGATTGCTTTCATCTTTCTTCTCCTGCGTGTATTTAGCATAAAGGATCATTAATTCTTCCATGACGACTTCAGTTGAATACTTGCTAACAAGTTGCCTATTTGCTTTAGCGAACCTCTCTCTCTCTTGTTCAGAAAGTATAAGACTCTCCATTTTTTCGGCGAAACGATGCACATCAGTCGCTGCTATCAGATATCCATTATGCCTGTCCCTGATCAATTCATGATGCCCTCGATTCATAGTAGCTATAATGGGTAGGCCACAAGCCATTGCTTCCAAAATATTCACTGGGAGGCCCTCCCTAAAACTAGAAGCCACAGCCACATCACTCATTTGCAACCATTCCTTCACTTCATTAGTAAACCCGAGAAATACTACCTGACGATCAATTCCAAGCTCAGTAGCAAGTCTTTGACAATCTGATAACAGCGGTCCTTCTCCTGCTAATAGTAATTGGCTAGATGGGTGTTGTTTCGCTATTTTTTTAAACGCTTGTAGTAAAAGCCTTTGGTTTTTGTTTCGATTAAACTCTGCTGCATAAAAAAATAAAAAAGCCTCTTTTTCAATCAGATGCTTTTCTCTTAGTTTTTCCTTTATTTCCTTATCAATTGGCTGATATTGTGCCACATTGACGCCTACTCCATGGATAAAAGCTATTTCCTTCGCTTTCAATGCCTTAGTGGCTAAGGCATAATCTTCTTGATTAATCGTAATCAAACAATCCGTTTTCCGCGCCAAGGTTTTTTCAATAGGATAATAGATAAGCCAATTAAGTAGTGGGGCACCTTTGCAAAAATGAAATCCATGGGCAGTATAAAATAGTAATGGCTTCTTCTTCATACTAAAAGTCGCCAATCTCCCAAGTAGTCCACCAGTGGGTGTATGACAATGAACAATATCGAATTGATGAATCTCCATTAAGCTTTTCAACTGCTTGTACGCATATAGATTGGCTTTTTTCAACGGATGCCTTTCAATTGGGAGGCGATGCTGTTTGGATACAAAAGGTAAGGTTAAGTCACCTTTAGCCGCTATATGTATTTCCCAACCTTGTTCGTATAGTTGTCGCATAAAGGGGAGATGAAATGCCTTGAAATGATAGTCGACTGTGGCAACTAATAGCAGTTTTTTTGCCGTCATTTGATTGGATATCTTTCTGTTATCGTTTGTAGAAAACCTAACAGCTCCTCTTGTAAATCCTTACGTTTTAAAGCAAACTCAATGGATGTTTGAATATAACCAAGTCTCTCACCAACATCATAGCGCTCTCCTTGAAATTCGAATGCAAATATCGGTTCACTATGATTTAAAGTGGCTAACGCATCTGTTAGTTGAATTTCATTCCCCCTCCCTGGCTCTTGATATGAAAGAATATCAAAAATACTCGGTGGTAGGATGTATCGCCCCATGATTGCTAAATTAGATGGCGCCTGATTAAGGTCTGGCTTTTCAATTAAAGAACGAACCGTATGAAGTCTTTCCGTCACTATTTCACCATCAATGATGCCATATCTTGATACTTCTTCGTCTTTCACTTTTTTCACCCCAAGAATCGTACCTTTATGCTCTTCATACTGTTCTATCATTTGAGCTATGCAGGGCGTAAATCCTTCAATAATATCGTCACCTAACAAGACCGCAAACGGCTCATCGCCAATAAACTTCCGTGCACACCATATGGCATGCCCTAACCCAAGCGGTTCTTTTTGTCTGATATAATGAAGGTTGGCCAGTTGAGATGACTTCTTCACTTCTGATAGTAATTCAAATTTACCTTTGCTCATTAAATTTTGTTCTAGTTCAAAAGAATAATCAAAGTGATCCTCTATTGCCCTTTTCCCTTTACCTGTAACAATAATAATATCTTCAATACCAGCAGCAACTGCTTCTTCTACAATGTATTGAATTGCCGGTTTATCGACAAGTGGTAACATTTCTTTTGGCATTGCTTTTGTTGCAGGAAGAAATCTAGTTCCTAAACCGGCAGCTGGAATAATCGCTTTTCTTACTTGCCCCATACTTACTCACTCCTTCTTCATTAAGATAGTGATAACATATTAGCAACTTCCTGCTGTTTCTCTGGCGTTTCTTTTCGGTTTGCAAGGGTTAACAAACGTTCTCTTAATTCCTCTTTACTGATCACAGGATATAGATCAATTAAACTTTCAATCTCCTCAATATAAAGGGTGGCGCTTTTCCCAATATAAATATGTGGGTAAATTTGCTGATCGCCCATCTCTTCTTTATTCAATAGTTCTTCAAATAACTTCTCCCCTTGGCGAATACCGGTGAATTTAATACTTATTTCCTGAGTTGTATAGCCGGAAAGTTTAATTAAATTTTTTGCTAAATCATATATTCTTACCGGTTTACCCATATCTAAAATAAATATCTCACCACCTAATGCTAGTGCACCTGCCTGTAGTACAAGCCTTGATGCCTCAGGGATGGTCATAAAATATCTCACCATATCAGGGTGCGTGACAGTAATTGGTCCCCCTTTTTCGATTTGCTTTTTAAAAAGGGGAATGACACTCCCTCTACTACCTAATACATTGCCAAACCTTACCGCAACAAAACGAGTTGCACTTACTTTATTCATTTGTTGAACAAGCATTTCCGCAAGACGCTTCGATGAGCCCATTACACTTGTTGGATTAACAGCTTTATCTGTTGACACCATTACAAATACATTGACTTGTGACTGATGAGCTGCCTCTGCCATATTCCTTGTACCAATTATATTATTTTTTACTGCTTCCTCTGGATGTTCTTCCATTAATGGTACATGCTTGTGGGCGGCTGCATGATAAACAACTGCCGGTTGATATTTTTTCATGACTTGAATCATGCGTTCCTTATCTTGAATATCAGCAATAACAGGAATCAGTTCGCTATCACTTTTCATATCTACCAGTTCTAATAGTATGGAATAAATGCTGTTTTCTCCATGACCGAGAAGAATCAAACGCTTTGGTGAGAAATTTAAAATCTGTCGACAAATCTCTGAACCAATTGAACCTCCTGCACCAGAGACAAGTACCGTTTGATTGGCAATATACTCCGAAATACTATTGTCCTCTAAGAGAATCGGCTCTCTCCCGAGTAAATCTTCCACCTTTACATCTCGTATATGATTGACTTTTACTTCTCCCATGACAATATCTTCAATAAAGGGTAGTGTTTGTGTCTTAATATTCGTTTTGGTACATTCATTAAAAATGATCTCGAGCTCTTCTTTTTTAAGTGAAGGGATAGCAATAATTAAATGCTCTATATCCATTTCATGAACAATCTCTCTTAATTGTTCAACCTTCCCTAAAACCTTTAAGCCTGCTAAATACAACCCTTGCTTCCTATAGTCATCATCAATAAACCCGACTGGAATTAATTGATCATGTCCTTGCATCAATTGTTTAGCAAGCATCCCCCCTGCTGAACCAGCACCAATAATTAACGTTTTTTTCTTATTCATAGCTAGCTCTTGCATTTGTTCTCGATAGAGTCTAACGCCATATCTTGAACCTGTTAATACAATAAGCAGCACTAAACTATAAATGATTGTAAATTGAGGAAGAAACGCTTTTATTAACATGTAGTATGTAATCATTGTTAAACAGACTGTCGTTCCCACAAGCCTGAGAATAATGAGAAATTCTCGGATACTAGCATAGGACCATAATTGCTCATAGAATTGCTGTTTATATGCAAAGATATAATAAAATAGAAGTAATAAACTATAAAATATAATAGCTTGATTGTATGAGATAGAAGTTGGGAGTAATAGATACGTAAATATAAAAGAACTCAATAGTAATACTGCATCCATCAATAACGAAAATATCAGCTTTAGTCTGTATGACACAATATCATCCCTCCCTTGCTTCAGGATTTCAAATGCCTTACCATCAGTGAATGATTAGAACTAGCACAAGTCTCAACTCATGTATAGACATTTACAATTTTAAAAAGTAAAACAGGGCATCTAACCCCACCTCTCACCACACTCTTGACGACAAGGCGTCTAAGGTTTTTTTCAACCCACAGCATGACCGAGTATCTCTCTTAGATAAAGGCAAGGAGACATCACCTTAGGTATTCTTTATAACGAACATTTATAAAAAAATTAATGGCTTCCATTCAAGATGGTGCCAATAATGTTCGACTTTGCATATTGTAGTGTTTTTTTAGCATTGTAGACATGTTCTGCTTTTGTTTGCCCTTGTTTTACGACGAGTATCACACCATCACTAACATTCGCTAACACCTTTGTATCAGTCACATCTAATAAACAAGGAGAATCAATTAGTATCACATCATATAATGGGCTAACTTTAGCAATGAGTTTCTTCATGACACTAGAACCAAGTAGTTCTGAGGGATTGGATGGAATCTTCCCACTAGGTAATAGTTTTAGACCAGGAATTTGCGTAGAAACGGTCACTTGTTCTTGTATTGCATCGCCTTTCAGTACATCTGTTAAACCAGGCTCTTGCGCTGCCATAAACATTTGATGTAATGCTGGATTTCTTAAATTAGCATCAATCAAGAGCACTTTCTCTTTTTGGTTCGCAATTGATACAGCAATATTGCCTATCATTGTCGTTTTACCTTCATAACGATCGGGTGAAGTAATAAGTAAGACCATATGCTTTTTCTCACCATTGATAAATTGGATATTTGTTCTTATCGTGCGGAATTGTTCAGAAATGATAGAATGGGGGTACAAATAAGTGACTAAGTTTCGTTCCTTATTGCTCGTACCGATTTTCCATTTCCGCATATTGACCATTAGTCTTTCTCCTTTCTTTCACTGTTTGTTTTTGTTTCTTTTGTTTTAAATTTTTCGTATGTATGATTGAGACAGTACCAATTGTCGGCACATCGATTAATCTCTCAAGCTGGCTTTCTGACTTTACAGAATCATTTAATGAGTCTAATAGAAAAATAAAGCCTATTCCTGCAACTAAACCTAACACCCCTGCAATCACAATGATATTCAGCCCATTACTTTCATTAATAGGGCTCGGGTTTGTTCTCGCCTCCGACAAAATGCTGACTTCATCAAAATCCATAATTGTGGGGATTTTTTCAATAAATACTTTTGCTGTAGTATTAGCAATTAAAGCGGCTCTTTCTGGATGTGAATCAACTACGGTTATATTCACCACCTGCGTATCATCAACACTCGTAACAGCAATCTTATTCGCTAATTGATCACTTGTTTCCGCTAATTTCAATTCTTTAATTACTTCCTCTAACACAACTGTGTCTCTGATGATGACCTGTAGAGTATTTCGATACCCTACTTCTGCCCCAATAATAATATTCGTATCGCTTTGATAAAGTAATGTTGGTTTATTTAATAAGTGATAAATAAAAGCAAACCCACAAGCAAGCAACGTAAAAAGGAGCACCAGCCAAAACCTTTTCTTAATGACTTTAAATAGTTCAGGTAATTGTATTTCTTTAGCCCCAGGTTCATTCAAATATCTGTTCATTTGTAATCCACCTTTTGTATTTTCTTTATAAAGAACAAAAAGAGTAAAAAAATATAATCAGATTAGGTTTATTTCATTTTAGTTCTTTATAAAGAACAAGTCAACAAGTTTTCTTTCTTGCATTTTGTAGCATTTGCCGTTTCCTATTTAGCCATAGAAAAGGTTTTATCACATAATAGAGTGGGAACAATCTTTTCGGTAACGGGAATGCTTGATAATCTTCGGACAAAGGATAGAACCATTGCAAATAATGAATGAATTTCTGCTTCAAAGTAAATAAACTGCGTAAATATTGCGCATGATAATGAGCAATTTCCTTTGGTACATGATGATCATGTAACGAAACCAATTGGTGAAAATAAAACGATGCCCCTCTTGCTAACTTTATTGATGCGCGCTTATCCATGTATGTTGATTTTACATTTGAATTAAATAGTTTCACTGATAATAATAATGCCTGCCCAGCGATTTTATCGTATTGGTATTGGGTTAAATGATGTGACCATTCCTTATCATTCACAAAACTTCCCTGTAACAAGATCTGATGAATATCAAACAGCCATCTTAACCTTGACCAACCGTGTCTAGCACCGTGAGTGCTTAAGAAATAGAATAAATCTTTTTCACCTAAATAAGGAAAGCTGATTTGACTACTCCATTGACTTTCTCTTCTTCTCTCCCATAACTCGGTAAAATGAGGCTCTGTGCTTGGTGCAGGGTGAAGACGCCAGTGAACTTCTACCTTCGTTCGATGTTGCTTATGAAAATAGGTAAAGTGATGATGTCGCCACTTCCAATCATCCATCACCGATTCAATATATTCATCTTTTTCATAACCATGTAGGAGCATTAATTGTTCTGCTTGTTCAATACGTTCAATTGGCACAAGCAAATCAATATCAGCACAAGTACGCAAAGACAGATCTCCGTAAAGCTCTTTAGCTAGGATGGGACCTTTGAGAAAAAGAAGCGGTAGAGATGCTTGTTGAAACTGCAAATAGAGTGTATGCATTTCCGCAGTCAAATGCAGCATACGATAGATGTTCTGCTCATAATCTTTCTTTATTTTTGTAAATATATATGCTGGCATCTTACCAGCTACCTTTTGTTCATTGATTGCATGATATATTTGCGGGAATATTCGATGATGCTTTACTGCTAGCAGGAACTGATCCCAATCTACCTTGCTACATAATGAAAGTACTAATTGCTTTTCATTTTTCATCAATGATAAGATCAGCTGCATTTCTAAAGGTAAATTTTGATTATCAAATGACGTTCTTACCATCTCTCCTTCTCCTTTTTCGGTATACATGCAAACATACTAACAATTGTAAACTTATCTTTTTCATGCGCCCCGCTCAGAAAGAAAGTACCACTTCTTAACCATGCATGAGCGACAAACTCACCATAATCATCCCTTGCAGTCCCTAAATATAAAGTACTTTCTATTCCTCTTCTTTCAAGCATTTTCATACAAGCAACAGCCTTCACTAAGCATTCACTCTCCCAAAACGTATACCGGCTCATATGATGTACTGCTTCAGAAATTTGTTGAATAGGATTCTCTCTATGAAGGTCCTGCGTTTGTTCTGTCTCTTTCATATGCTTACCTAATAGATGGGAAACTTTAGAAAATGGTAACTGCTTATAAATTCTTGCATAAGCTAGGTAAATTAGGGCCTCTATTAATAATCGTTTTTTCTCCCAGGGAAGAGCAAGAAAATGTTTAAGTTTATGAAAAAGTATTCTATTCATGTTGATGTACTTCAATAAGCCCTTCTTTTAAAAGCTGATCAAGAAAGAAAAACACCTCTTCTTCACACTTGATTTGCTCCACTTCGTATTCTGCTTGCATTTGCACAATGAGAGAAGAGATTAACACGCCTTCTTGCATCTTTCCCCAGATTTCACCACCAATGACACCTAAATTATAATACTTTCCGTTTTCAATATTCAGCATCACTTTCTCACCGTTCATATCACTTACCATATTTCCACTTACTTGTTTCACGATATCATTGATTGACAATGGCTTCTTGGTTATCATTCTGCTCCTCCTCAAACAAGTTATGAATCGTATCTGCCAGCTCATATGCTGAAAATAAGTTCGACCGTTCGATCGCATACATAGGAATTTGACTAGCAATCTTAACCGATAAGTCAAAATGCCAAGTTAATAGTCCTAACCGCCCGATCATAAAAGGACGATATGTATGAGTATCCAAAACTTCAATTTTTTGCAACCCATTTAAAGGGTGTATTTCTTTTGGTCTTTCATTCACCTGATGTAGGACGAAAATACCTGCAAGTGGAACCGAGTGATGTGTAAATACATTCTGTACAGGTATCGCATATTTATTTTCTCTATCAAAAAGAGGATGATAACTTGTAACCGATAAACCTAACTTCTTAATACTTTCATCCCATAGTTTTTGTTGTGGGTAGCTCGGTACTACATAGGCTATGCCGTTTACTAATTGAATAGGTATGACATCATCACTTAATAGCGACCATCCTTTAAGAATAAGCGTCGAAGCTAGTGTCGACTTTCCTGCCCCTGAATCTCCGACAATTAAATAGGCTTTGCCATCCTTCATTACTGCACTTCCATGAAGGGGTAGTATCCGCCTTTGCATTAACAGTACACCCATACACGATCCTAATATAAACAAACGGATTTTATCTATTGAACTACTAGGATGGGGATCAAAATAAATGATCCTGCCCCCCTCAATATAGAAAGTTGCCGTTTCATTAACGGTAAATAGAACGGATTGATCTGTTAATACTTTAAATTTTCTTTTCTCTCCATAATTATCCCATATAGATGATAAGTCTCTTTGTTTAATACAGATCTTCTCAAAAGGATTAGAAGGCTCAGACTCTTCGCTAGCAACGAGTTCTTTAAATGGTATATCACTTAATACATATAAACCGAATGCTCGATATTTATGTGTCTTCTTTTCCAAAACGTTCCTCCTTTCTAAGAAAAGCGCCAGACGCCACTGCCTATAAGCGTAAAAGAAAGGACTCTGCTTATCCTGTTTTTTTAAGCTATACTTAAAAGCAATAGCGTCCATATTTAGCGCACGAAACGTCAATTAAACTTATTATCTCTCCAACTCTTTTCTAAGAAGCCCTTATCCATAAGCGCACAAGGACCGTTTCCTTTGATGTGCTTACGAATGATGAATCGTTTCATCTTCATCTGGTTGGACAGCATCAGGGATTTTTAATCCTGGTCCTCCCATTGTTCTTTTTATTTCAAGTTCTTGCAAAATGGGTGTTTGCCAAATTTTTGTCACTTGTTTCACCTCCTTTAATAAGAAAACGGTAAAGAATGAGTGTCCGCATCGCTATGCGAAAATCATCATCAAACACTTGGTTTGCTTGTGGTTGCTGAATACGCTTTAGATGGTTCCGGATGACTGACACATCGATAAAGTGTTGAATGCGCTGATCGCTTAGTGCTTTTTCCATTTCATTTAGAAAAGTCGACCAATTTGGTAGTAGACGCAGCAGCCCATCTGCACCTTGCACACCCTTGCTTTTCACATTTAATCGATTAAGATTCGGTAAATATCCTTTCGTTGCTCTACGGATAAAGGCACGATTGAATCCATTTTTCACAAATTGATCCTCTGGAAGAGATAAACAAAAACGGACCACTCGCAAATCATCTGTAGGATCTCTAGGAATTACTCCATATTTCAAAGCCATTTTTGCGCCATATACCCCTGTTGTATGCCAATAATAGAGGTCATTGAATTGTTTTTCCCTTACTTGATACGCATTAGTTAGCCCGTTCCCCGCTTGGTCAATGCCGTTATCTCTTAATTTTTCATACACCTTTGTTTGCCTTGCAAATGCAGGATGAATAAATTGTGGAAAGGGATGCCCCCGATTCACATGGGATGCTCTTATTTTTTTATTTATAATAGCCGACCAAACTTTTTTTCGATTCACACCTAAAGCGATACTATAGGAATTAGTCTCTTTAAAAAAATGTAATAATCGATACTTTTTAAGAAGACTTGCATAGTAATCAAGTGCTGGACCCCAAGAAATGGTCCAATTGCCTCGTTGGCCATTAAGAAGAATACCTATATCCAAAGCTGATGCTTGTTCGTAAATCCCTCGTAACCAATACGTATTATCGAAGTATTTATAAGGTGATTCAATCACATTCAACCACTCATCCATTTCTGTATAAGCATTACGGTCAGAGAAAGATAAGAAGTGCGGAACGAGAGTAGGGTATAGCTTAAGCATCTCTTCAATCCATGGTCTTTCGTTTGCTTGTCTGCTTTTGGGTGTCCAATCGTCAAACTTGGGAATAGGGATGTAACTGAAAGTATGTAACGGTTCCCCTTGTAATGATTTGGCCGCAAATGCAGTGACTGTACCTGAATCCAACCCTCCACTTAAATGAGCACCTTTTCCCTTAAATGTTCTTAATTTAGAATTAACCACTTTTTGAAATAATTCTTGAAATGCTTCAATATATTGTTCATCATTCTTTAGTTTAAGCGGTTCTCTTTCTTCTAGTAGGTGACAGTATTGTTTAATCTGTGTATGATGTTTCGTTATCGTGATTGAGTGTGAAGGTGGTATTTGATAGATAGATTGATAGACCGTTGAGGTTAAATCTACTGATTCTATCGTTAATGGATTAGCAAGATATTCAGCGATCCAGTTCTCATTATATGTATCTTCTACTTCTGGTAAAGTCAGTAGTGCACCCATAGTCGATGCGAATGAGAAGAACAAAGCATTTTTAGTAAAATATAATGTTCTCGTGCCTGAGAAATCTCTAGCTCCAAACCATGTTTGTTTTTTGTCATTCCAAATCATGAATACAAAGTCACCGACTAAAAACTTGGGACAATCTTCCCCCCATTTTTCATAGGCATTTAAAATCAGTTGACTATCGGTAATCATATATCTCTCATACTTCCGAATATTTAATAACTGGTATAAGTCTTCGCGATTATCAATAATACTATTGCATATAATAGCTAACCCTTTTTCACGATTATAATAGGGAATTTCCTCACCCCTAGATTGCGGTGTAATCCAATTTAAAGAACAACTTAAGAATAGGCGGCGCTCTCTTATTGTTTGCACCTGATCATAACGGAACCCTTGAAACTGTTGTAACATCCTATCCCCGTAATGAACGGGAATTTCCCACTCATTGAAGCTCCATATCCCCGCAATTGCTGTCATGCGCTACCTCCCTCTTCTTCAGTTCTTTATAAAGAACATATAAGTACTTTTAAACTAACATCATACAAATCAACTGTCAATATTGTTTTTGATACAAATGACTTATTTTTTTCAATTGAAGTTCATTTTTCTTTAAGGCTAAAATGAGCCTTCCTCTCATCTCGTAAAGTAAAAAAAAAGTCTGATAGAACTGTAAAATATATACAGTTATACCAGACTTACACTATTCCACTTTGTTTTCATCACCCCAAATAGCAAATGCCCATTCAGGATGATCAATGAAAGGATTGCGGTTATTTTGAAATTCTTCATAGATTAATTGATTTCTACGTTGTTCATTCTCATCTACAGGGTCCTCTTTATGCCACTCTAACAAAACGGATAATTTTCCATGCAAAGGCGTGCGTCCATTATTGACTCTATCGTTCAATTCTAAATCTAACTCGCCAGCATCTCCCTCATAACGTACCGCCATATAAAAAAGCATTCTGGCAATATCACCCTTCATTTCATCACGAGGTTCAAAAGAATCATGATCATAATAATTACCCTTTGCTTCCTGATGTTCTTTTCCACCATAATCAAAATCTAAGTTTCCTCTAGAAGCATTTACACTTACATCCGTCGGCCTTAAATGATGCAGGTCTGTTCCTACACCTGGCTCAGTATCAAATCCACCATGGGATTTTGCCCAAATATGTTCACGGTTCCAGTCATCTGCATCTGGACCTTTTAAGTCCTTGTCTTGCGATCTTCCACTATAGAATAAAATTACATTGTCACTATTTTGTGGATCTTCATCTGTCACCATTAACGCTTCCCATACCTCACGATAAGTCAGTTCATTATGATCATCTATAATCTCATGAAGTGCTGCTTTTAATTCATCTGCCGTTTTCCCTTTTGCCTCTTTATAATAGTTACTATCAACCTGATAATCATTTGTTGTTTGGTTTCCCTCTGTAAGTGGGGATTCCCCTCCTGGCGTACAACTAACTAACAAGCTCAATAAAACTAATAATGGGATAAATGAACGTATGCCCATTGTTTCCTCTCCTTCATAAAGTACTTAAAAGAATATTATCTATGAAAAATAAATATTTGAACAGCACCAACAGTAGGGTTTTATTTAATAGAAGTTTTCCGCCCCTTCCTTCAAAGGAACTGCATGATATATGCTGAAAGTAATATCTATTGGAAATGTCATTTTAGGCAGCTGAGTACTTCGGGGAAATCCTATATGAAGAAGAAAAATCCATGAGTATGAGCAACGGAAATTACATACAATTTGTTAGAAACTTGTTGTTTCCCAAATGAAACTAGAGCAAATCCTCTATTAGAATTTGCTCTAGTTTCTTTCTATTTATTATTTCCATGTCTCGGTATTTTTTTCTAAATCCCTTTTAGCGCCTCACCTATCGTTTCCTCCCCTGTAACAAGGTCGAATGATTTATGAATGGTCTGATCATTATGAAGCACCTCAACGATTGTTGCAGCCACATCTTCACGTGGAATTGTATTTCGTTCAAGAGAAGCAGACGCCTTCACTTTTCCTATTCCTGGTTCATTTAATAAGCCGCCTGGACGTACGATGGTGTAGTCTAATGAGCTATTCACCAACATTTTATCAGCATAATGTTTAGCTGCCATATATGGCTCGATCGCTGACCATTTTTCTCGGTCATTCGCATGTATGGCACTAACCATCACAAATCTAGAAACGTCGGCTTTTTCCGCTGCTTCGATTGCTTTACCTGCGCCGTCTAAATCAATGAGCAATGTTTGGTCATATCCTGTATGACCTCCTGATCCTGCTGTGAAGACAACAGCCTCACACCCCTGCATAGCCTTAGCCAATTCATCAACCGTACCAGCTAATGATGCATGGACCGCTTCCATCCCACGGTTTTTAAAATCGGTTAATTGTTCTTCTTTTCTTACCATTGCTACAGGTGTATCACCGGTTGTTTCACTTAATTTATTCATCACTTGTTTACCAATTTGCCCGTTCGCTCCTATTACTAATACTTTCATTCTAATTCTCCTCTCTTCCTTTTCATTTATCGGTGAAAATCGTTTATGAAAATGGTTTTTCACCTATACTAAATAATACTATTTTCTAGGGGAGTTTATAAAATGCCACATTATCTGTATTCTTATTTCACTCGCTTACCATTGGTCTTTCGCATACTCATCATGGCACTGATGACAATTATCCTATTTGGCGGTTTTGTTCACTTATTAGAGCCGAATAGCTTTCCTACTTGGTTTGATGGTATCTGGTGGGCTGTCATAACTGCTTCAACTGTCGGGTATGGTGACTTTGTGCCTCACTCTGTTGTCGGAAGACTAGCAGGAATTGTCCTTGTTTTGACAGGAGCAGGTTTTATTGCTTCTTATTTCGTTGCATTGTCTACTGCCGCTGTCGCTAAGCAAAATGACTATATTCAAGGAAATTTCCAGTTTAAAGACCATGATCATATTATTGTCATCGGTTGGAATGCTCGTTCGAGAGAAATTTTGAAAACGATATGTAGCTATGTTAATAGCGTACC
The DNA here is from genome assembly GCF_020171845.1 of Cytobacillus kochii. Taxonomy (GTDB): domain Bacteria; phylum Bacillota; class Bacilli; order Bacillales; family Cytobacillaceae; genus Cytobacillus; species Cytobacillus kochii. The sequence goes on from NZ_JAIVAM010000010.1 coordinate 64,235, forward strand.
CGTCACATTAATAGATGAAACATTGGAGGAAAACCCATTACCCCACCAAAACCTTCATTTCGTCAAAGGGAATCCACAAAGAGATGATGTGCTCATGAAGGCAAGTGTAATGGACGCTAGACAATTGATTATTACCGCTGATCAAAACAAAGACGAACATCAAGCAGATATGCACAGTATCTTGACGTTAATTGCTGTTAAAGGAATGAATCCATCTTTACCTTGTATTGTAGAAATCCTAACAACTGAACAGATGAAAAATGCGAAGCGAGCTGGCGCAGATGAAATCGTGCAAACGAACTTATTAACAAGCTTTGTCATGATTAGTAGCCTTTCTTCAAGAGAAATGGTTACGGCATTTCTCAGTTTACTAAGGCAAATTGATCAAAGAAGACTAGGTATTGAGCCCGTATTAACTGACCATATTGGGGCTAATTTTCGTGATGTGAGTATTAGCTTAATGAATGAAGATATATTGATTCTGGGCATCAAACGGGGAGAAGAAATGATTGTTCATCCCCCTCACCCGTTTTCACTTCAGTCAGAGGACATGCTTATCACGATAAAAAATTAATATTGCAAAATCCCCTCTAGTTCTTTAACAAGTTCGTGGCCTATAGCTACATATCTTTCGGTAACTTCTCCGTCCTTATCAACTGGTGCCTGAAATTGATTAAATGAGGCAGAGAAATTACCGATATTTGCATTATTTTCATCAATATTGCTCTCGTAAATATGTGATAAGAGATAAGGTGTTCCCAGTTCTACTGTACAATTGCTTGTATCTAATTGACCATCTATAGACTTGAAGGGTATACGTAAGAAATGGTAACCATTGTTCGTATCAATTTTGTAATCAAACGCACCATGATCATAATCCCAATTCCCTCCAATTGTATAACCCATTGGTTTTAATAACTGCTCCAGTTTAAACAAGTGATATTGCTTTCCTTCGATATTAGAATGAATTTCTCTCATTGCTTTCATTCCTTTCAACATCATATTTTGCTTAGTTTTACCCTATTCCCTCTCACTAATACTATCGCTTTTCACTTCTCTTTAGGCCTTATCTCATTTATCCATACAGATCGAAGCTAGTCATTCTGAGGGAATTGACACACAAGCTTCAGAAAATGCAAGTCATGCGGAAGGCTTTAGCGCTGACTATGCTGAAATGTTTGAAACGATTGATGGAAACAGCATTACACCAGGTAGATTTATCACATTGCAAGGTAAAAAGGTGAGAATAGCAACCAGTGCTGACAGCTATATTTTAGGGATTACAAGTGCTGCTTCCTCCATTAAGGGGGATGCCGCTGAACTGCATTGGCATCATAAGTATCTAAAGGATCAATGGGGACGCACTCAATATGAACAAATACACATTGACCCAAATGATGAGAACCTCGCAAAGTTAACGTGTGTAGCACCAAAATTAAACCCCGCAAACGATTCCAAGCAATTTTATTTACCAAGAAGCAAACGTGAAGAATGGGTAACAGTTGGATTACTTGGTCAATTGCTAGTGACTGATGATGGTAGTTGTTCAATTGATGGTTACTGTTTACCGAATGATGAAGGGATTGCCACATTTTCAGAAACAGGTTACCGCGTGATGGATAGAATTAGTTCTGATCAGATACTAGTCATGTTTAAATCAATGGATCATTTTCAAGGGGTTGGCAAGTACGATGGAAGGATCCATATAGACAAGGGAGAGATGCTTAACTATAAAAGAACATAGACGAGTCCCCAATCAATTGATCATTTCAACCACAAAAGCTAGCTAACTTGAAATTACCACTCTTAGATCAAATCTTCATACATAAGAGACCTTTTAATCCGACGTCACAAATCACATCTAACGATCAGTCTTTTGATTTTTTAAAACAAAAAGAACTCGTCACCTGACGAGTTCTTTCTTACTTTAATTCGTTATTTCAAGCGTTCTTCAAGCTCTTTTTTCTTCTCTTCATAACCTGGTTTACCTAGCAATGCAAACATATTTACTTTATATTCTTCCACACCAGGTTGATCAAATGGATTTACACCAAGTAAATACCCGCTAATAGCACAAGCTTTTTCAAAGAAATAAACAAGATAACCAAAAGTGAATGCATCCATTGCAGGAATCGTTATAATGAGGTTAGGTACATCGCCATCTGTATGGGCAAGCATTGTTCCTTGGAATGCTTTATGATTCACAAAATCAATCGATTGATTAGCTAAATAGTTTAAACCATCTAAGTCATTTTCAAGGTTTTCAATTTTCACTTCATGTCGTGGTTTCTTCACTTTAATAACTGTTTCAAATAAATCTCTTCTACCTTCTTGCACATATTGACCAAGTGAATGAAGATCAGTAGAAAAATTGGCAGATGAAGGATAAATGCCTTTTTGATCTTTTCCTTCACTTTCACCAAATAATTGCTTCCACCATTCTGAAAAGTATTGTAACCCCGGCTCATAATTAACAAGCATTTCAATGGTTTTGCCCTTATTATAAAGGACATTCCTTACTGCTGCATATTGATAGGCGATATTCTCTTCTATATCGGCAGAACTTAACTCTTTACGAGCAGCTTCAGCTCCTTCCATTACTTGATTAATATCAATATTCGCAACGGCAACTGGTAGTAATCCAACGGCTGTTAGCACAGAGTATCTTCCACCAATATCATCCGGAATAATAAATGACTCATAGCCTTCTTCATTCGCTAATGTTTTTAACGCGCCCTTTTCTTTATCAGTGGTAGCGTAAATTCGTTTTCTCGCTTCCTCTACGCCATATTTCTCTTCTAATATTTTTCGGAATAAACGAAAGGCAATTGCTGGTTCTGTCGTTGTTCCAGATTTAGAAATGACATTAATAGAAAAGTCTTTACCTTCCAATAAATCGATGACATCATGAATATAACTAGAGCTAATATTATTGCCTACAAAAACGATTTGAGGTGTTTTCCTTTTTTCTTTTGAAAGAGCATTATAAAAACTATGTTGTAACATCTCAATAGCAGCTCTTGCACCAAGGTAAGAACCACCAATTCCGATTACTAAAAGAACATCTGAATCTTGCTTGACTTTTGTTGCTGCCTGTTGAATTCTTGCAAATTCCTCGCGATCATAATTTTTCGGTAAATCTACCCACCCTAAGAATTCATGACCTGCTCCTGTTTTATTTTCTATAGCGGTATGCGCTGCTGTTACCGCTCCTTTTAAGTATGATAGTTCATGCTCACTAAAAAAGCTAAACGCTTTCGTATAATCAAACTGTATATGAGTCATCGTTTTTCCTCCGCTTATGTATTTCATGAATCAATAGTCCTCTATCACTTTATCGAAAGACAAGGAATTTTTCAAGAATCAGTCTTTGCCACCGACGGTTTGAACAACCAGTTTAACCGTTATCTAGTTCATGATTACATCATTTCCAAAAATAAGGTTTATAACCCATCACTCGTGCTTAAGCAAAAATTATCCTTTCACCTTTTTTACTATGGGTGTATAAGGCAACTCACACCAGGTGACCACAATTCCATTAAACCCAAATATGATAAGAACCTATAAAGAAAGCTCCCGTTTCACACGAGAGCTTCATCCTTATAATGCTGAACGATAGATTGAAAGAACATCCTCTTTATCTAATACTTGAAAACGACCAAAAGGACCATTATGAACGGCTTTATTTGCCATATCTTCTAGCTTGCTATCGTCTATACCATAATCTGATAATTGTTCGGGTGCATCAATACTGTTCCAAAAAAGTCTTAAACGAGCAATTCCTTCTAATGCGACTTCCTCATCTGTTTTGCCTGTTGGATCAACTTCAAACACTCTTATTGCTAATTGTTTCATTCTCTCAGGCTTGGCATGTAATGTATGCTTAATCCAATGAGGGAATAAAATGGCCAAACCGCCACCATGAGGGATATCATAGACTGCCGATACAGCATGTTCAATGTTATGAGTTGCCCAGTCTCCTTTATAACCCATATTGAGAATACCGTTTAATGCCATTGTACCGCTATATAAAATGGTCGCACGATGCTCATAATTTTCTAAGTCATCTATTAGTTTTGGAGCTGTATCCATTATCGTAGTTAAGAGAGATTCGCACATACGATCTTGAAAGTCCGTATTTTCTTCTAAATGGAAATAATGCTCAAGTACATGAGACATCATATCGACTATGCCATAAATCGTTTGGTCTCTTGGCACTGAATATGTATGTTCTGGATCTAAAATTGAAAATTGAGGGAAAACAGCCGGGCTTCCCCAAGACAATTTTTCATGTGTTTCCCAATTGGTAATGACCGCTCCAGAATTCATTTCAGAACCCGTTGCAGCTAATGTAAGGACGGTACCAAAGGGAATCGCTTCTTCCATTCTTACTTTATTCGTCACCATATCCCAAGCATCACCAGCAAATTTCGTTGCTCCAGCAATGGCTTTTGTACAATCGATGACACTCCCGCCACCAACAGCTAGAATGAAATCAATTTCTTTCTCGCGGCAAATATTCACACCTTCACGAACGGAAGAAACACGAGGATTTGGATCAACCCCACCTAGTTCATACACTTCTGCATCCATTTTCTCAAGCTCATTCATTACCTTATCGTATAGACCATTCCTTTTAATACTTCCACCACCATAAACAACCAGCACCTTACGGCCAAAAGGAGAAATCTCTTCGCTTAATTTACTAAGTTCACCTTTACCAAAAATCAATCTCGTTGGATTCCAAAATGTAAAATTCTCCATTCTTTTCACCTTCCTTTTTTGTTATTATCATTTTTTTTACTAAGGATTGCAAAGAATACATCTTTTTTTATTTATTTTAAAAAATAAAATAAATACCTCTCTGTCATTGTCTCTTCCGAGGAACTAAATGATTCTTTCTTTCGACAAAAAAGACACCGAGATTTCCCCGGTGTCTTCTGTGAAGCTGAACTAGATTATTTTTTAATTAAATCTTCACGCTCAGATTGTGCAATCCACTCTTGCAATTTATCTTTTAGTGTATTGAAACCTTGGCTACCATTATCCTCTACTTTTTGAGCTACAGGATTATTTGGGCGTTTGCGAGGTTTTTTCTCTTTTTCTGTTGGCGCTGGTGCTTCTTGTGTTGCACGAATAGAAAGGCCGATTTTTCCAGCATTTTCATCAATAGACAGTACTTTTACTTGTACTTCATCTCCAACACTTAAATGTTCATTAATATCTTTAACGAAGCCATGAGTAACTTCTGAAATGTGAACAAGTCCTTGTGTATTTTCATCTAATGCAACAAAGGCACCATAAGGTTGAATACCTGTTACTTTTCCAGTAATCACGCTGCCTACTTCAATTTTCTCTGACATGGGAACACTCCTAATTATTAATATTTTATCGTTTATATACGCAATAAAAAATTATATCATACTCTATAGCTAATATCAAAAGTAAAATGGATAGTCAATAAATAGTCACAATTAATTAACGAAATGTTCATACAATTACCCGTTAAAAAAGATGATTGGTGGTAAAATAAAATATAGAAGGGGGGGTAAAAATGAATCACATTGGTGAAAACATTCGCTTAGTCCGTGAACAACATGGGTTAACAAGATTGGAACTTGCAAAAAGAGCGCGGGTAGGTAGTGCAGTAATCGAAAGATATGAGTCAGGTATTTCTACCCCAGATACGCTAACAATCCTCAAGCTATGTACAATATTGGACATCCCAGTATCAACTATTACAAATCCACAAGTTGACCTTCAAAATCAGAACGAGTTCAACCATCCTATGCTTCATCAACAGGATATAAATGAAACTATTTCCAATTCTTACGTATAAACATGTAGGTTTTCGGGAAGGCTTATATTGTAAGTCTTTCTAGAATTCCCCCTTTGTTGAAGGCAATCTGTTATAGGATTGCCTATTTTTTATTTTATGCCTCAGATAAAATGTTTCTCCTTGTAAGCAATGGCTACGAATGATATGACTTATAGTAACACCTTACATCACTGTAAAGAAATGAGGACAACCATTGCCAAACGATAAAATGCTTCTAAATGGAAATGACTTTTATTAATGAATATTACCCACACCCAACCCCTAAACGATCATTTGTATTATTGCATGGGTTTCTTTCTTCCAGCTTTAGTTTTCGAAAGCTCATACCATTGCTACAAAAAGAAAATACAGTACTCACAATTGACCTCCCACCATTTGGGAAGAGCGGAAAAGCAAAAAAGTTTATCTATTCTTATGAAAATATTGCTTCAACTGTTATTTTACTTCTTGAAAAATTATCTATTCAACAAATCGTGATGGTTGGGCATTCAATGGGAGGACAAATTTGCCTAAACATTGCTCATCAAAGACCAGACCTGCTTGAGGCTGTAGTCTTATTATGCAGCTCTTCTTATCTACCGAGAATGCCAGCAAAGTATGTTTACGCAAGTCACCTCCCTTTCTTTTCTCATTTTGTAAAAAAATATCTTGAAAAATCAGGTGTAGAAAAAAACTTAAACAACGTTGTTTATGAAAAAGAAATGATTGATGATGCCATGAGGGATGGTTATCTAGAACCATTTTTAAACAAGGATATCTTCTATTCCTTAGCGAGAATGATACGTGACCGGGAGGGAGATTTGGATGAGACCTTATTAAAAACAATTAACACTCCTTGTTTACTCATATGGGGGGAGGCAGACAAGGTGGTCCCACTCTCTATCGGTCAAAGATTACAAGGAGACCTACCGCATAGCGAATTACATATCCTTAAGCAGGCAGGTCATCTTATACCCGAAGAAAAGCCTGAGGAGATTGCAGCAATTATCGAACAATATTTACAGAAAAAAGAGAATGGTGGGCTAAGATAATTTTTATTCCATAACCGATTTATTCAATTTCGCAAGAACTATTATTTTTTATCACCAGGAGTTTCTTTGCAAATTTTTCACATTGAGCAAGAGGAATTACTTCATCAAAAGAGAATTCATATATAGCTTGGATGTTATGGGCCAATTCATTAGTATCGTCAACAGTTTGTACTACTTGGAGGATATCAGCTATTTCCGTATCGTAATTACCTGTACCGATATGAAATGGGTCCCAATCATTTAAACAATCAACTAACAAAAGATTCATTTGTTGTGTATTCATTATTCATTCACCTTATTATTTTTCATTTATGTTTACATATCTTATCATATAGATAGAAATCGATAAATAAAGAAATGGTGGGATAGAAGTGGAAAATCAATATTTTCATGAAATTTTTGATCGTAAAAATACGTCATCAGTGAAGTGGGAATTGACCAAAATGGTTTTTGGAGAAGAAGACGTCCTTCCAATGTGGGTCGCAGATATGGATTTCAAACCGCCTAAAGAGGTAACAAATGCCCTACAAAAACGTTTAGATCACGGAATTTATGGTTATACATTTGCCTCCCCATCCTTACCAAAAGCAATCAAGGATTGGGTAAGTGTTCATCACGGCTGGGATATTCCACTGCAGTCCATATTATACAATACCGGTGTGGTTCCATCTTTGGCAGCAGTCGTGCAGACCTATACAGAAGAAGGGGACAATATATTAATACATACCCCTGTTTATCCGCCGTTCACAAATGTCATTGAAAGTAATCATCGTAAAGTTTTACGGTCTCCACTTCAGCTTGTTAATGGACATTACAAAATTGAATTTGATGACTTTGAACAGCAACTCAAAAAAGGTGCGAAAATGTTTATTCTCTGTAATCCTCATAATCCAGGAGGAAATGTGTGGTCAAAAGAGGATTTACAGAAGATCGGTGACTTATGTATCGCTTATGATTGCTTAATCCTATCAGATGAAATTCATGCAGACCTCGTCTATAAGCCCAAAAAACATGTCGCTATCGCTAGCTTAAGCGAGGAACTAAGAGACCAGACGATTACATGCATTGCACCAACGAAAACTTTTAATATTGCTGGGTTGCAAGCATCCGCCCTTATCATTCCAAATGAGACATTTAGGAAAAAATTTGAAGATTTTCAAGCAAGACAAGGCTTCCATCAATTATCCATCTTTGGAATGGTCGGCATGGAAGCTGCTTATACCCATGGAGCAGACTGGTTAGAAGCTTTACTCTCCTATTTACAACAAAATATCCAGAGTGTAAAAAGTTTTATAGAAAAAGAATTGCCTGATATTGGTGTCGTTGAACCAGAAGGGACGTATTTAATCTGGCTAGATTGTCGTAAACTCGGCTTATCTGATGATGACATTCAGCAAAAGCTTGTAAAGAAAGGAAAACTTGGATTAGAGCCAGGACCAAAATATGGCCCAGGTGGTGAAGGGTTTGTCCGTATGAACATCGCCTGCCCTCATGATATACTTATGGATGGACTTCACCGTTTAAAAACAGCATTTTCATAAGGATTCTGTAAAAAAACATGTCGGAAAAACGATCTCCGACATGTTTTTTTATTTCAATAAATTCTCTTCTAAATGCTTTTTTATTTCTAACCAATCTTCTATTGTCACACTATACATCACTGTGTGACGAATTTCTCCATTCCTACGAATCATATGATTGCGTAATACCCCCTCCTTCTTAGCACCTATTCTCTCAATTGCCTGTTGTGATTGGAGGTTCTCATGGCCTGTTTTTATTTGTACTCGATTTAATTTCAGTTCTTCAAAACAATAAGACAATAAAAGGTATTTACAGTTTGTATTGATGGCACTGCGCCAATAATGAGGATGAAGCCATGTTGAACCGATTTCTAACCTCTTATGGGTAAGGTCCACATCTAAAAACCAGGTACAGCCAATAATTTGCTGCTCCTTTTTATTAAAAATAACAAAAGGGAACTCTCTTCCTTCTTCACGCTTTTTGATACCCGCTTCAACATATGTAACGACATCACTATATTGGGTTAAATCGACTGACATATGTGTCCAAATTGACTCGTCTTTCGCTGCCTTGCTTATCCCTTCAATATGACAAGTTTCCATTGGAATCAGTTGTACTACACTATTTTCTAGTTGCTTCATAAAGTTCCCTCCCTTTACCCTATTAAAGCATATTTACTATAAAATAAATATGGTTTTTTACATAATATTCTTACTTTTATTCACGTAATGATTTTCATTCATTTATTTTAAAAAACTTATGACTGACTTCGCTCACTCTAATGGTTTACTGTCTCTTCTATCGATAAACAAGCCTGGTTTTTTATCGTTTCCTAAACAATAAAAAAAGAACAAATCCCTTCCAGAGTTTGTTCTTCCTTCCGTGTACATAGTATTGGTTAACTCTTACTATTTTGTGCTTCTTTCTGCTTTGGTTCTTTGTTCTTTGAAACCACTCCACATGCAATTCTTTCCCCTGAGTCGCCAGAAGGCTGTGTCATTCCATCATCTGTTTTTTCATCAATGACAATAGATGTACCATCTTTTGTTAATAATGAAGACTTGTCATCTTTCATTGTAACTTCAGCTGCAACTAAGTCTGTCTTCACTTTCCCATCATCTTCCACAATAATATTAGGTAAATCTCCCGCATGATGACCATCTTGATTCAGTAAACCATGATCTTTATCTTCGGGATTAAAGTGATTACCAGCCGATTTAAAATCAGGAGCCTCACACTCACCTTTCTCATGGATATGAATAGCATGATCCCCAGGGGGCAGACCTTTTAAATCTAAGCCTAACTTGACCCCACTGGCCTGCTCTTCTAATTTAATCTTACCAAGAGAATCCCCTACTGCGTTAAACATTTCTACATCTACCTTTTTTACTTCCTGTTCTGTACAACCCATTAATAAAACAGATAGACTAAATAATAAATAAACTATCTTCTTATTCATAAAGAAAGCCTCCAAAAAGAAAATCATGCACTTAGCTTTTCCCAATCCAAAAAAAATACAACCACTACTCAAAGTGGTTGTCGAAAAGTTTACAAACATGAAAGTTACCTTCAATCAACAGAGGAGTTTTTACTTTTTTGTTTTAATTGGTCTTCGAGTTCGCGTGTTTTTTCACTCTCTTTTTTTGAGTGGTGAATAAACCATCTCATTACAAATCCTGCGAGAATCATAAAGGCAACTAACCATATAACGGCCGGAATATATTCTGTCTTGTCTTCTGGAAAATAAAGAAATAAAGAAAACACATAAGTTTGAAGCACGGCTATGTTCCTTTCTTACTTTCGTTGATATCCTTATTATAACAGTCGATGTAATCTATACCAACCTTTATTCGATGACTTGTATTTTCTCAATAATCACGTCTTCTACTGGTTTATCGTTTTCATTTACTTCTACTTGTGCAATTTCATCAACAATATCCATCCCATCTATCACCTGTCCAAAAACAGTATGACGCCCATCTAGCCATGGCGTTCCACCATTTTCCACATATTTCTCAATAATGTCAGTTGGATATTCATTATCTTTCATTTGTTGTTCTAGGCCATCCCCTAATGTTGTATTCTGAACAATGAAAAATTGACTACCATTTGTATCAGCACCTTTGTTAGCCATCGATAAGGCACCGCGAATATTAAATAATTGATTAGAGAACTCATCCTCAAAGTATTCCCCGTAAATACTTTCTCCACCAATTCCTGTGCCTTCAGGGTCTCCACCTTGGACCATAAACTCTTTCATAACACGATGAAAGATAACGCCATCATAATAGCCTTCTTTACTATGAGTGATAAAGTTTTCTACTGTCTTAGGTGCAATATCGGGAAAAAGTTTAATCGTAATTTCGCCTAATGATGTTACCATCTTAACGACCTGCTCATTTTCCCCTACTTCATTGGAAAGCTGTGGGAAACCTTTTACTTTAGCAGCTTCGCCTGTATCATCTTCTTGTGTTTTTTCCTCTGCTGTTGACTTGTCCCCTTTGTCTGCATCAGCTGTATCGTTATTCTCACCACAACCAGCAAGTAATAAAAGAAGCATTGCAAATAAAACCAACCATTTTTTTCTCATTATCTCACTCCCAAGCGTATGTATTATACTACCATTATTTTAATATTGTACCGGTTTGTAAAGAGCCTATCTATCTGTTTTATGGATTGTCTTTCATTTCTTTCTCATTCATAATATAGGCAAGATCAATTGTTAGGAGGTACATCAATGAGTGAATTAAAGATTGGAGATAAAGTTACCGGGATATACAAAACAGGGAAATATATTGGAGAAATCACAGACATCCGTCCGCAAAGTTATTTGGTAAGGGTCTTAGCAGTGCTGAAGCATCCTACACAAGGTGATCTTCATCACCCTAAAGAAGTAGACGGCGTTTTCTTTCAAGAAAGAAGAGCCTTGGCATATAGGGAACAAACGAATGTCCCTTTAAAAATGGTGAAACCTTTTACCGAAGAAATTCCCGACTATCAAGTTTCACTTCAAGATGCTATTGAAAAAATGCGTGCAGAATTACTTACCAAAAGCACGGAATGGGCAGAAAAAAGCTTAATGAACTTAAAATCATTAGAAAAAGACTATTTTAAATAATTGTTTTTAAACGAACTGTCACAGATTGAGTCCTAAATCACATTTAGTCATTTAGGACTTAAATCTCCCTTAACAGTCCCCTTCTCTTTTGCCCTCCGTTCTGGCTGATTTGAAATCATTTATGTGGGCATTGCTTATCTGTACTCCGTATTTCTAGTTAGCTCCTTTGCTCTTTTGATATTTACCGTTTCTAAAGTAGTATGTATGCACTACGGCTTGATGACCGTCATTCCTTCTGTCACTTCACGAATCCAATGCAAGCTAGCACTTGATTAAGTGAAGTAGATTAGCAGCAGTACTGTAAAAACAGCGACTTTATTTCTTTCGCCGTTTATCACTTTGACCACTTTTTTTGCATAAGGTTTGATATTAAAAACAGGTTTTCATGCAAAAAAATAAGACTCAATTTTACTTTGAGTCCTTACACATGTTGCTTCAACAGCTTAGAAAAATCTATGACGTCCCCGATTGTAGCAGGCTTCGGTTTCTTTAGATAGCGCTTATCTTTTTCCACAAGCTTAAAGATCTGATAAGTCGTTAAGGCATCATCCAATGCTTTATGGTGCTTCCCCGTGCCTTCTTTTCCATACTCTTGCACAGCCCTCCATAAACCTGTCTGATTCTGATTACCGAAGAATCGTTTATACTCCATTGATAAATCTATTTCTTTACCATCAAAGGGAAACGGTAACTCCGTATGTAAACAATTATTTCGCAGCACCTTCATATCCATATTTCCCCATGTAACGATTTTTAAGGAGGAGACAGTTGGTATTTTCGAAAACTTTTCTAGCATTTGCTTAAAAGTGATTCCTGTATCAACCTGTTGTTGAGAAATTTTCAAAAATGAGCTACACCTTTTAGATAAATGAGGATACTTAATTGGTTTCACATAAGATGAAAACTGGTCAACGATGTTTCCACCCTCTACCAAAATATAGCCCACTTCAATGATTTCAGGATAAAAACCTTTCCAATTCCGTTCTGGCATTGTAAATTCAAAATCAATAAATAAATATCTTGCTCCTTCCATCAGCTGTGACCCCCCTTTTTACGTAAATAATAAGAAAAGATCCCTTCTTTATAAACGGATTTTATCGTGTACTCTATTGTTATTATAGCATGCTATTTTTTTATTTTTCAGTTATTTGAATTAAAACCTAAATATACTCCATCATATTCTTGACTGTCCCAAATATGTACTTTTTTATTTCTCATGTTATGTACGGTCATTTTAGAAAATCCCCTTCCCTATATAAACCAACGAAGTTATGCATAGTATTTGGGATTGCATTATTCATTGGTAATCTCATCATCATTGTTCAAATAAAAAAGATCCGAGCAAAGTCAAATTTGCCCGGACCTTTCAAGTCTTATTAGTGGTCTTTAGCCACGTATTTTTGGAAAAATTTTTTCAAGACACTTCTCTAATTTTCACGTACTCTCTTGGAGCAAAATCAGATACATCCGCTTCTATTTCCAAATTACTCCATTCACTTTCATACTTTTTAGGTTGATCTGCCTTCAGTTTATTTGACATTTCCTGTGATTCAACGAACCATGCACTGCAGAAAATGATGGCAAATATGCCTATAGCAGTTATTATTTTCCCAAACATTTACAAACCACCACCTAAAAATAGTTTGTATAATTATTCGTTTTTTTATTCATTTAAAAAATTTTTGCCAAATATCGACGTGTTTCTACTTATTTATAAAGTTAATGGGGAATCCTACTGTTAGAGGATTTCTTCAATGCAACTGATAACTTTTTACGTTATAATTACTACCGTAGCTGTTGAACTTTAGTATGAATAGCATATTTCTCTGCATTATCTTGCAATTCACAGATTTTTTCTTCAAAAGGGGGTAATTTCTTGTCACTGTTACATTTGGCGATTATTGCGCCATTTATTATCGCAGTGTTTGTACCGCTTATATATAAAAATATTAAGTCAGTACACACAGGGTGGTTTATACTACCACTTCCTATTCTGCTGTTCATTTATTTCAGTAGTTTTATTTCTAAAACAACAAATAAACAAGTAACAATGGAATCGTTTTCATGGATCTCTTCTTTAGGAATTGACTTCACAGTTAAAGTGGATGGACTTGGTTTATTATTCGCTTTATTAATTACTGGGATTGGTTCGTTAGTTATTCTGTATTCTATTTACTATCTTTCTAAACAGAAAGAGAAATTAAATACATTCTATGTTTATTTATTGCTGTTCATGGGGGCAATGCTTGGTGTTGTTTTATCAGACAATTTAATTGTCCTTTATGCGTTTTGGGAATTAACTAGCTTTTCATCTTTTCTCTTAATTGGCTATTGGTACAATCGAGAGAAATCACGCTATGGTGCACAAAAATCAATGATTATCACCGTTTTAGGTGGACTAGCTATGTTGGGAGGAATCATCCTTCTCTATAACATGACCGGAACGTTCAGTATTACCGAAATTGTCGCACAAGCTGACACAATTATTGATCACCCACTTTTTGTTGCCGCTCTTTTATGTATTCTATTAGGTGCATTTACGAAATCGGCACAATTTCCATTCCATATCTGGTTACCAGATGCGATGGAAGCACCAACCCCTGTTAGTGCTTACCTTCACTCAGCTACAATGGTTAAAGCGGGGATCTATCTAGTAGCTAGAATGAGTCCAGTTTTTGCCGAAGACACTTTATGGATGGGGCTCATCATTGCTTTTGGATTGTTCACATTATTCTGGGGATCCTTCTCAGCGGTCAAGCAAACCGATCTAAAATCTATCCTAGCCTTTTCGACCATAAGTCAACTTGGATTAATTATGTCTTTATTAGGTGTAGGAGCAGCTGCGCTACATTACGATCAACCGAAATATTTTACTGTCGCTACAACTGCAGCAATATTCCACTTAATTAACCATGCAACTTTTAAAGGTAGTTTATTTATGGTTGTAGGAATTGTTGACCATGAAACTGGTACAAGGGACATCCGTAAACTTGGTGGCTTGATGAACCTAATGCCTATCACTTTTACGATTGCAATTATAGGTACCTTCTCAATGGCTGGTCTTCCGCCATTTAATGGATTTTTAAGTAAAGAGATGTTCTTTACTGGGATGATTAATGCACTTCATATGGATTTTGATTGGAGTATCATTATCCCAATTATTGCATGGATTGCGAGCGTTTTTACGTTCATATACAGTATGATCCTTGTTTTCAAAACATTCACAGGGAAGTATCAACCTGAAAAATTAGAGAAAAAACCGCATGAAGCGCCAATTGGTATGCTTATATCTCCAATTATTCTGGCTTCATTAGTTATTGTTATTGGCTTTTTCCCTAATATCATAAAACCAATATTAGTACCTGCTATAGAAACGGTTATGCCAATGTATGAGTTTGATGTTCATATTTCTATGTGGCATGGTTTTAATACAGAGTTGGTTATGACAATAGGCGTTATTATCGTTGGGGTTCTGTTGTATCTCGGATTAAATAAGTGGCGCGGAATTTACGGGATTTTCCCTGAGAAGCTTGCACTTAATCGTTTTTATGATGGGCTACTTGATTCAATGTATAAAGGATCTCACAGCTTGAACCGCAATGTAATGACAGGTTCGATTAACCATTATTTAAGTTATATGTTTTTGTTTATGGTTGTTCTTATTATTGGTTCATTGTTTGGGCAAAACGCCTTCGCCTTTAGCACTGATAATCTGGCACCTATTCATTTTTACGAAGTCATACTCACATTGATAGTTGCAATCTCATCAATCGCATTATTATTTGCTAAGTCCCGTATCGTTTCGATTCTTTTAACTGGAACAATAGGATATATGGTCTCCTTGTTGTTTATTGTGTTTCGAGCGCCAGATTTAGCACTAACACAACTAGTAATTGAGACGATTTCTGTATCACTATTTTTACTTTGCTTCTATCATTTACCGAAAAAACTAACAGATGATCCTGTACCAGTTAAAGTCCGTAATGCGGTTATCTCAGTCGGAGTGGGTTTATTCGTAATTTTAGTTGGATTAACAGCGCATAGTACAAAATTATTTGATTCTATCTCACAATATTATATTGAAAACACGTATAGTGAAGCGGCTGGAAAAAACATGGTGAATGTTATCCTAGTTGACTTTAGGGGCTTTGATACGATGTTTGAAATTGCTGTGCTAGGTATTGCTGCACTAGCTATTTTCAGTCTGATTAAGTTAAGGAGAAATGGAGGAAAGAAAATTGAAAACAAGTAACGTTATCTTGCAATCGATGACGAAAGTTTTATTATTTCTCATCATGATTTTCTCCATTTACATCTTTTTTGCTGGACATTATACACCTGGAGGCGGATTTGTTGGTGGCTTATTAACTTCAGGAGCCATCCTACTCTTACTCTTGGCCTATGACCTACAAACAGTAAGAAATATTTTACCAGTCAACTTTTTATATATGGTGGCAGTTGGTTTAGTATTTGCGATTGGAACTGGTGCTGGGTCACTCATTTTCAACAAACCTTTTTTAACACATGCTTTTGGAGATCTTCATGTACCTATATTAGGTGAACTCCACTTGCATACAGCTACATTGTTTGATCTAGGGGTATATCTTGTTGTTGTAGGTGTGACAATGTCCATTATTCAAACGATAGGAGGAGATGATGAATAATGGAAATACTAATGATTATTATTGCCGGCATTCTTTTCATGTCAGCGACCTACTTGATGCTATCACGAAGTGTTGTGCGAATCATATTAGGGACAACTGTATTAAGTCACGGCGTACATCTTCTCTTATTAACTATGGGAGGCTTGAAGAGAGGTGCACCCCCTCTAATAGGTGAAGAAGCCAGTGCATATTCAGACCCTCTTCCTCAAGCACTCATTTTAACTGCAATCGTCATTTCTTTTGGGGTTACCGCTCTATTCCTTGTATTAGGGTATCGCTCTTATAAAGAACTTGGAACAGACAATATGGAGAAATTGAGAGGAAATGATGGCAATGATTAATTTTTTAATACTACCAATTTTAGTTCCATTAATTACCGCCGTCATTCTGATCTTCTTAAATAAGTCAGTTATTGCTCAAAGGTGGGTTTCTGGTCTATCGGCTTTTGTAACAGTCATTCTATCTGCCTTGTTAGTAAATAAGGTGAAAAATGACGGTATACAAACATTAAACTTATCAAACTGGGATGCTCCTTTTGGCATTACCCTCGTCTCTGATATGTTATCTGCTTTACTTGTATTAACAACGAGTATCGTCGCATTTGCTTGTATCATTTATTCGTTTAAGGGAATTGGCGAAGCACGTGAAAAATATCATTTTTATGCTGCATTACAATTTCTAATTGTTGGTGTGAATGGTGCTTTCACAACAGGCGATATCTTTAACCTATTCGTATTTTTCGAAGTGATGTTAATGTCTTCTTATGCGTTGATTTTACTTGGTGGAACGAAAATTCAATTAAGAGAATCCATCAAGTATATACTCGTTAACGTTATTTCATCTGGTCTATTCGTCATTGCGGTTGGTTATCTGTATTCAGTCGTAGGAACATTGAATATGGCGCATATCGCTGCAAGAATTAGTGAAATAAGTGGTATATCTCAACCTGGTGTGATTTCTATTATTGGAATCATATTCCTGATTGTATTTGGATTGAAAGGTGCGATATTCCCACTTTACTTCTGGCTTCCGGGCTCCTATTATGCACCTCCAGCACCTGTAATGGCTATTTTCGGGGCACTTCTCACGAAGGTCGGTGTTTATTCCATCATCAGGACGTACTCTTTATTCTTTTATGAAGACGGCGGGTATGTTCAACAGGTCATCATGATTCTAGCAATATTAACCATAATTGCTGGTATTATCGGAGCCTTGGCTTATTCGGATGTTAAAAAAATTATCATATACAATATTATTGTTGCAGTAGGTGTCATCCTATTCGGTGTCAGTACAATGAATGAAAGTGCCTTAACAGGATCAATATTCTACCTCATTCATGACATGATTATTAAAGCAGCTTTATTCCTACTCGTTGGTTTAATGGCGACCATTACGGGGACGAATAACTTGAAACAAATGGGTGGATTGATTAAAAATTATCCAGGATTTAGCTGGACCTTCTTCCTTGCAGCACTTGCACTATCAGGTATCCCACCGTTAAGTGGGTTCGTAGGAAAAGTGCTTATTGTTCAGGGTGGGTTTTCATCTGAATACTTCATTGGCGCTGCAATTGTATTAGCATCTAGCTTATTCGTACTCATCTCTATTATGAAAATCTTTATTAATGGGGTTTGGGGCGAACCAAAGACATATGCAAATGAAAAGACGGTTCCTTATAAGCAGTTATTAATCGCTCCAGTGATCTTAGTCATTCTTTCTATCTGCTATGGTGTAGGTGCAGATTTTATTTATCCGTATATGTCTCAAGCTGCTGAAAGCTTAATCAACACCAATTTATATATCGATGCAGTTCTAAAGGAGTAGTGAGTATGGCAGTTCAAATTTTATTAAATGTTTGTCTTGGTTTTATGTGGATGTTTCTAACAACAACGTATGATCTAGTAGCATTTATCAAAGGATATTTCTTCGGCCTACTCATCCTGTTTGTATTTAGAAACTTCTTCAGTAGCCGTTTTTATTTATACCGTATATATGCGGTCGTAAAATTACTCTTTATCTTTATAAAAGAGTTAATTCTAGCCAACATTGCTGTTGTCAAAATTGTTTTAACACCTAAGTTACACAACTCTCCCGGGATTTTTGCTTATCCAACCCGTTTAGAGAAGGATTGGGAAATCACTACTTTATCTAATTTAATTACTTTAACACCGGGTACGTTAGTTGTAGATATATCTGAAGATAAAAAGATTCTCTTTGTTCATGCAGTAGATATGAATGATGTCCAGGATGAAATAGAAGCAATTCAAACAAGCTTCGAAAAAGCGATTATGGAGGTGAGCCGAAAATGATACAAACTGCCGTTACAATTGCAATCATTTGTTTAGCTCTATCCATGCTTGCATTAGTCTACCGAATCATTATAGGCCCAACATTGCCGGATCGTATCGTTGCTTTAGACGCCGTTGGTGTAAACATTGTTGGTATTGTCGCGTTAATATGTATCAAAGTAGATACAACTGCCTATGTAGAGTTCATTTTGCTATTTGGTATATTAGCGTTTATCGGGACAGTAGCCTTCTCCAAATATCTAGAGAAGGGAGTCATCATTGATCATGATAGAGATCGCTAATATTATCATCGTCATATTTATTATTCTCGGAGCATTTTTTCACTTAATAGCAGCGCTAGGTGTAATCAGATTACCTGATGTATATACGAGAAACCATGCTGCTTCAAAAGCTGCTACACTTGGTGTCCTTTGTATATTATTAGCTGCATTCTTTTACTTTTACTTTCATGAGAGTGAGTTTAATACAAGAGTACTTCTCTGTATCGTCTTTATGTTTTTAACAGCTCCAGTTGCTGGCCATTTACTTGGAAGAGCAGCCTATCATCATGGCGTAAAAATGAAAGGTAGTAAGGTTGATGATTACCAAGAATACCTCGAGATAAAGAAATCTAATGAACAACAAAAATATGAAGAATTTAAAAAGAAATTAGGGAAGAATCTATAAAAAAAACGCTACCATATGCAATCTAAACTGCATGTAGGTGGCGTTTTTTATTTTAATAAACAAATTTTCCAATCTTGACTAATCAAATGAATGAAACGTAACTTGCGGTTTATTAAAAAAATATTTTTGATGGCTTTAAACAATTGATTACGATTAAATGAAAGTGTCCCACAAACCTAACTTGTTCAGTTATCATAGAGTAAAGCTTTAGCTGGGAAACGTCGTTTGTTTCACTATTTGTGGCTGATTGCCAATTGTTAGTTAACAATGGTTCCTAGTAATTTAACAATTAAAGAGAGCATGTATTACGTTAGGTGGTAATGATTGTTGTGTGGATACTGGATACCATGCGAAGGTTTAACTTTCACATCATACAATGCCACATATAAAACAAAAAAAAAGCAGGGTAGAAATTACCTTCCCACCCGCATTTCATTAAGACTTTTTCAATTTTAAAACAGCCATTGTACACCTTGATGCACATATTAATTTTTCTTGTTCATCGACGATCTTTATTTCCCAAACCATCGTTGTTTTTCCTTGATGTAGAACTGTTGCAATTGCTGTCACAACGCCGTCTTTCTTTGACTTAATATGATTAGCATTGATCTCTAGTCCTGCTACACCTTCTGTTTCTTTATCAACGAGTTCATAAGCACCTAAGCTCGCTACAGTTTCAGCAAGCGCTACAGAAGCCCCTCCATGAAGGATACCAAATGGCTGTCTCGTTCTGCCGTCTACAGGCATAGTGGCAACAACCTTTCCCTTTTCAAGGCTTGTAATTTCAATACCTAACGTTTCTATCATTGTTTTTGGATACATATGTACGCCTCCCCTCAACTACCATTATAACCGAACATATATTTTATGGGAATATTCTGTTTAATCATAGAATAAGCCTTAGGCACATATATTTATAACTAATGCGATATTGAAAGGAGACCTATGATGTATCCTACACGTTTTAATCCCTCTCCTATTTGTCCGTATCCTTATACCTATCCTATTTATTGCCACCCTTATCCACCAATACATATACTACGTTCATTCCCTCCAGTTAATCCAGATCAGTTCATTCAATCAGCAAAAGAAATGGAAGTATTAATGAATAGTGCTAGTAAATTACTTGATAAAATGGCGAAGTCCAGAGAATACTCCTATAATATTATGACTGCTGCCCAAGAATCAAATCAAACAAAAGTTAATCAATTAATTGAATCTGCTGATCTGAACAATCATCCGAAAGTTACTTATACACCAGATGGATTGACCTTAAATTTTCAATCTGCCGGTGATCAAAGTGCGCATTTGTCATTAAAATTAAAATGGACTACGATGCAAATGTAGGGTTAAGACATATTTTTCAAACCTAATATAGAAGAGCAGTCATTTTACGACTGCTTTTTATTTATATAAACTTGGGTTTTCTGTACCATCCTTCAATATATAAATTCAAGCTTACAAAAAAATACCACAGCATCTCTCCGTGGTATCATTTCTATCTAGTTAATCTCATTATTTATATTAATATTTGGTCCATAAAGATTGGGATTGCCAGCATAGGCATTTGGATAGCCACCAAAACCTTGATTGCCATATGGAACAGGGCCGGGGCCGTATCCGTATCCATACGGTGGACAAGGTCCTCCAAAACACGGCCTAGGTCTAAAGAACAGCGGTGCGGCTAAAGCCCCTCCCGCTAATCCTCCAAGAAAACCGCCAACAAATGGCGCCGCCAAAAAGGGAAAAAAGCGTTCGTCCGCAACACCAGGATGTCGATAATAATAATGCACTAGGGATTACCTCCTTTAATTAAAAGCTGGGTACCTTCCCTATTACATATGCATCTATCATCAATTAAGCGTGGGCTTAATGTGAGTTATTATCATTCACTCTTCGTTAAAATAGCATCCGCGATTCCATAATCCACCGCTTCTTGTGCGCTCATAAAATAATCACGCTCTGTATCCAACTTCACCTTGTCTAATGGTTGATTTGTTTTCTCGGCAATCATTTGGTTGGTTACGTCTTTTAGCTTTAATATCCTTCTTGCAGAGATCTCAATATCTGTCGCTTGCCCTCTTGCACCACCTAAGGGCTGATGAATCATTACTTCGCTATGAGGAAGCACAAATCGTTTTCCCTTCGTGCCAGATAGAAGCAGTAGTGCACCAAATGAGGCAGCCATCCCTGTACAGATAGTGCGAATATCACACCTTACATAGTCGAGTGTATCTAAAATAGCAAAGCCCGCTGTTGTTGATCCTCCAGGACTATTAATATAGAGTGAAATATCTTTTTTCTCATCTTCTGCAGCTAAAAATAATATTTGTGCAACAATATTATTCGCCATATGATCATTGATTTCTTCACCAATCATAATAATCCGATCTCTCAATAGTCTTGAATAAATGTCATAGGACCGTTCACCTTTTTCCGTTTGTTCAATTACATAGGGTATCGTGCTCATTAGGAAACCTCCAAAAAGGCAAGCATTAAGCTGCCATCATATTGAAAGCATTGGAAGGGGTGCTTTGCTTGGAAGTACTATAATGACTGATTACTGGCAGTAATTTGATAAGCTCAGTGGGATGTTGATGCTCAAGTGCCCGATGGAAAACTTGAAAGATTTTTCTCTTTACCGGCTCATCCCACTGCTGATTCAATTCTTTCATATCTGTTCCTAAACGTTTTCTTGCTCGATGCAATAAACTCTTAACAGAGGCTTCTTTCATATTTAACATCTCTGCAATTTCACTATTCTTAAATAAAAACGCTTCTTTTAATGAAAAAGCTAGCGCCTGTTGCACAGTTAATTTCTCTAATAATAATTCAATTGTTTCTGTCAAATGATGATTTCTCGTTTCGATATCAACATGATTTTCTGTTAATTGCTCTTTTTTCTTTTTTCTAACCACATCAATCCATTGATGATAAGCAATTTTCTTTAACAAAGCTCGTGTTATTTTAGCTTCGTTATACTTCATTGCCTTCAAGATGGTTTCTTGCGCGATGTCCTCTCCATCCCACTCATTTTGGCAAAGAAAGGTGCAATAGTTTACTAAGTCTCGATAATACTTTTTCGCAATCAAATCTAACGTTGCTGACCGGCTTACCATCTGCTCCTTCTGCATTGTTTCCTTCACCCCTTCACACTTTCTATTACTTAAACGGCTTTAAGTGAAAAAAAGATATGGGTCAATAAAATTTTTTTCTTAATAAGCCTTAGCCCAATAGACAAGATGCTTTGCTTCTTCTTTACAGCAAACACACACTTTAGCAATCGCCGTTTCATCAAATGGCATACAACGGGAAGTCACACTTGTGTCTTCTTTTATTTTCTCTTCGCATGCTTGATTACCACACCACATCGCTTTGACAAACCCTTGTTTTTCATTAAATATCTGCTTAAACTCTTCATAAGTATATGCTTCATACGTATGATCGTTGCGATGTTCTTTTGCCTTATGATAAAGTGAAGTTTGAATTCCTTCTAAAAGTTGAACAATTGTTTCTTCTAGATTTGCTAATGGAGTGACCATTTTCTCTCCTGTATCTCTTCTTGCAAGTACGACTTGGCCCTTTTCAATATCTTTAGGCCCTACTTCTAAGCGAATGGGCACACCCTTCATTTCATATTCATTAAATTTCCAACCTGGCTTTTTATCACTTGCATCAAGATCTACGCGCGCTACTTTATTTAGTTTTTCTTTTAAATCATAGGCAAAATCTAATACGCCATCCTTATGTTGCGCAATAGGAACAATCATTACCTGCTTTGGGGCAACTTTTGGCGGAAGTACTAACCCTCTGTCATCACCGTGGACCATAATCATCGCACCGATAATTCTGGTTGTGAATCCCCAAGAAGTTTGCTGCACATACTGCTCTTTTCCATCTTGATCGGTAAATTGAATTCCAAATGCTTTTGCAAAGCCATCTCCTAAATGATGAGATGTCCCTGATTGTAGCGCTTTACCATCATGCATTAAACTTTCAATTGTATAAGTTAATTTTGCGCCAGCAAACTTTTCTTTTTCCGTTTTCTTGCCTTTAACAACAGGGATAGCTAAAAGATTTTCACAAATATCTGCATAGACTTCAAGCATCTTTACTGTTTCTTCTAACGCTTCTTCATCCGTTGCATGACAAGTATGGCCCTCTTGCCATAAAAACTCTAACGTTCGTAAGAATGGTCTTGTTGTTTTCTCCCATCGAACAACATTTGACCATTGATTATAAAGCTTTGGTAAATCACGATAAGAGTGAATAATATTTTTATAATGTTCTCCGAATAGTACTTCTGATGTCGGGCGCACACAAAGTCTCTCAGCAAGCTCATCTTCTCCACCATGAGTTACCCAAGCAACTTCTGGGGCAAATCCTTCAATATGATCTTTCTCTTTCTGAAGAAGGCTCTCAGGAATAAATAGAGGCATATAAACATTTTCATGCCCAGTTTCTTTTATCTTTTGATCAAGTGCTGATTTAATGTTCTCCCAAAGGACGTAACCATATGGACGAATAATCATGGAACCTCTCACACTCGAATAATCGACTAAATCAGCTTTCTTTACGACATCTGTATACCATTGTGGAAAATCTTCATTCATTGATGTTATTTCTTTCACAAACTGTTTACCCATATTGACACCTCATTTTTAATTTTTATTCTCAAAGACACAAAAAAGCCCTGCTTTCAAATAGGGACCCAATGACTGGTGGTACCACCCTATTTCAAAGCAAAGCTTTGCACTCTTATTGATAACGGTTCAACAAGTAAACCGCATATTCTAAAGAATATGTACTCAGAGGGCAGGTTCAGCTTTTCATTAATAGATATCTCACAGCACAAACGGATACCTTCTCTGAAAATAATGATGAAAACTTACTATTCCTCATCAACGATTAACTATTTTTTTGAAGATTATATAGAGTTTCATGAAAAATGTCAACTTTTGATTGAAGGCTCTTGGTCTAATGGCTTTTCACTTCACTTTTTAAGCCCCCTAAAAGTGAACTTTTTTCTATTACTAGACAAATTAGTACACAGAAGATGTCAAAAATAAGACGATCAATAACAAAATGTGAAAAGATAAACCATCCCGTACAAAGAATACAATCCATTTTTCTGTTTTATTTATTTGAATGAAATCGAATATCCCCTATATGTTTAACTAGAGAAATACAGCCCTATTCAATCCTTTGAATGGTGAAGAGGCTCCTGAAGAGACGTTACCCATCATAGCAAAAGCATAATAAATGAAAGCTATAAGAAAATCGCGTTCAACATGATTTAGTATTAACTGAACCACTCTCACAAATTCATACATCGTCTAATATTTCATTCAAAGAATAAAAAAACCTACCCCAATAAGAGGTAGGAAAAAGTATCATTAGTTTGTTATTTCTTCATTTGCAAATGCTGCCTCGACTTGAACATAATCATAACCTAAGTCCCTTGCGACTGCTTCATACGTTACATGCCCATTTACTACGTTTACCCCTAATTTCAATGCTGGGTTTTGCTCAACAGCTAGATGTGCACCTTTAGTCGCTATTTGTAATGCATAAGGAATCGTTACATTCGTTAAAGCGATTGTTGATGTTCTTGGCACGGCACCTGGCATGTTTGCCACAGCATAATGCACAACACCATGTTTAATGTATGTTGGATCATCATGTGTAGTTACATGATCAACCGTTTCAAGAATACCACCTTGGTCAACCGCAACGTCGATAACGACTGCACCAGGTTTCATCGTTTGAATCATTTCTTCTGTTACTAATTTTGGCGCTTTTGCTCCTGGAATGAGTACAGCACCAATTACAAGGTCAGCTTCTTTTACAGATTCAGCAATATTTAATGGATTAGACATTAATGTTTGAATGCTATTACCGAAAATATCATCAAGTTGACGAAGTCTTTCAGGGCTTAAATCAATGATTGTTACATCTGCACCAAGACCGATGGCCATTTTCGCAGCATTAATACCCACAACGCCCCCACCAATAATCGTCACTTTTCCTCGAGATACACCTGGTACACCCGCAAGTAATATTCCTTGGCCGCCGTTTGTTTTTTGTAAGAATTGCGCTCCAACTTGTGTTGCCATTCTACCAGCAACTTCACTCATTGGTGTTAGTAATGGAAGTGTACGGTTCACCTCAACTGTTTCATATGCAATAGCCGTTACTCCGCTTTTCACTAGCGCATCTGCCAATTCTGGTTCTGCTGCTAAATGCAAATAAGTAAACAATACTAGGCCTTTACGGAAATAGTCATATTCAGTTGGTAGCGGTTCTTTTACCTTCATTACCATCTCCGCTGCCCATGCTTCTCTTGCCGTGCCTACGATTTTCGCGCCTGTTAACTCGTAATCTTGATCTTGAAATCCACTTCCGAGTCCTGCAGTCGTTTCAATAAGTACTTCATGTCCAGCTTTTACTAATGCATCTACCCCCGCTGGTGTCATTGCTACACGATTCTCGTTGTTTTTAATTTCTTTAGGTACGCCGATAATCATATCCTTTTGGCCCCTTCCATTTATTATATTAATTTTTAAGTATGAATAAATTGCATAGAATAAATTGTCAAATAATAAATGACAATTTTATGTTTCCCTATTGTCAGTATAATAATAGAATGTTGAAATGACTTTGTTTATATTTGAAAAATGAAAAAGCATCATTTGTGTAATTTCACAAACGATGCTTTTTTTCTATGTATTTGCGGATTTGCAGTTCTAAATACAAGGAAAATTTCTCATGTGTACTTTTAAAGTTCACATGA
Organism: Cytobacillus kochii; assembly: GCF_020171845.1. Taxonomy (GTDB): domain Bacteria; phylum Bacillota; class Bacilli; order Bacillales; family Cytobacillaceae; genus Cytobacillus; species Cytobacillus kochii. The sequence continues at coordinate 90,176 of NZ_JAIVAM010000010.1, forward strand.
GTGAGTTCAGTAATTCTCTTCAAACGATAATTTAATGTATTAACGTGAACATGTAGTATCTTAGCAGCGTCATTTACATTGCTATCATTTAAAATAAAGGCTTCTAGCGTCATTAATAGCTCCGTTCGATGAGCATGGTCATAATCTATTAAACGTTGGATGACGGGATGTTCATATGCATCACGGCTTCTTATATCAAGAATGGCATCCAAATATTTAAAGACACCCAATTGGTGATAAGTATAGATTTCTTGCATTTCTTTCGGATATTGTGATTTTAAACGAAGTACTTCTAAGCATTCTGAATAGCGATCTTCAACATGGTCATAGGTCAATTTCAAACTGCTACTACCACTAATGATATGATCAATTTCAAATCTTACATACATTTGATTGATAACAAACTGGACAAACTCAGATAAATCTGTTTCATTTGCCTGTGTAGATGGCGGAGATGCTAGTAAGATAAAATCATTACCCATCGTTGCATAAAAAGTCATATGGATTTTTTGGCTCGTTGAAATGAGATAAATCATGCTTTGTTCTGTTTGCATGTCTATATCGTCTATAAAGCGAAAAATAATGACAGCAGAGTGTAGAGATGGTTTGATATGAAAATCATCTAACTTGTCTATTACTTCTGCATGCTTGGGATATCTGCCAGTTAACAACTGCCAGAAAAAATCCTGATAGCTTTCTTCTCTTTTCTTTTTTTGACGATAAAGCTTCAACAATTCAATTCTTGCCGATTGAGCAGCCAGTTTTAATAAATACATATCTTCTGCTGTAAGAGACTTATCTCGTTCGACCACCCAAATATAGCCAAGCACCTCTTCTTGATGCCTAATGGAGATTGCTACCCTATTCCCCAGACCAATTTCTTTAATTTCTGGAATCTTTAATGGTTCAGCACTCCTTAATAATTGAGGTATAGCATCTGCTTTCCATAAACTATTTATTACCTTTTCGGGAACTTTTCTGCTAATAATCGTTGCAATCCTAGCCTGATCGGTTTGATCATCATGCGTACTATAAGCTAATAACCGATGATTAGCATCTTCAATAGTAACTGGACATTCAAGAACATCTCTAATTTTATCTACAAATGTTTCTAAGTTATCAAATGATCGTTTAAATGGATCTTTCCCGTACTGTTTTTCTCTCTCCATTTCAAACCTCCAACTGCCTCTTTTTTTTATTATATCTAAACCTTTACATGCTGTCGAAAAGCTCTTTTCAAACTTATTGATTATTATAAATAGTTAAACTTTTTTAAAATTGATTGAAGTTATCTTTGTATAATTTTACAATAATAAGTATTCTTATAATTTTCCGTGCACTTCAAGAATTTTACCAAGATGAAAATGGTTTTGGTTTATTCATTTAAGAAAGCGATTACATTTTTAAATATATAGTATGATATTCAACTAAAGAGAGGAAGATTCATCTGTGGACATTATGAACATACTTGAAAAAGTTAATTCCTTTTTGTGGGGAACCCCCAGTTTAATCTTATTATTTGGGACGGGCCTACTTCTAACAATCATGCTTAAAGGCCGTACATTTACGAAACTTTATTATGCTTTCAAATTAGCATTTACAAAGGAAGGAAACGCGAAGGATACAAATGATGAAGGCGATGTAAGTAATTTCAAAGCATTAATGACTGCATTGGCAGCAACAATAGGTAACGGAAACATCGCTGGAGTCGCCACAGCTATCACTTTAGGTGGACCAGGCGCCATTTTTTGGATGTGGATTGTTGGGCTTTTCGGGATGGCTACTAAATACGCGGAAGCCTTACTAGCAATGAAATATCGTGTAAAGAATAGCAATGGTGAATATTCAAGTGGACCCATGTACTATATTGAGAGAGGATTAGGAGCTAAGTTTAAATGGTTAGCCATTGCCTTTGCCATTTTTGGTGCTTTTGCCGCTTTAGGTATAGGGAATAGCGTGCAATCTAATACGATTGCTCAAGTAGCTAGTGAATCCTTTGGTATCAACAGTGTGATTACTGGCATCGTTTTAGCTGTTTTTGCTTCACTTATTATTTTTGGAGGTATTCAAAGAATTAGTACCGTCGCTGGATTCTTTGTTCCCATTATGGCTTTTCTTTATATTGGTGGCGCTTTAATCATCATTGCGGTCAATTATGAAATGATTATTCCGTCATTTCAATTAATTTTTCATTATGCTTTTAATCCGATCGCAGCAACCGGTGGTTTTGTAGGAGTTGTCGTATCAGAGGCAATTAAAAATGGTGTCTCAAAAGGAATCTTCTCTAATGAAGCTGGTTTAGGTACTGCTGCTTTAATCGCCGGTAATGCCAAAACAGACCATCCTGTGAAGCAAGCACTTGTTGCTATGACAGGCACTTTCATTGTTACCATCATCGTTTGTACAATGACTGGACTTGTATTAATCATTACTGGCTTTTGGGATTATACAGGTGGATTACTTTCTGGCGTAACCCATGACCCTAATCTCGATGGTGGTGCATTAACGAGTGCAGCATTTGCATCAGTATTAGGAACAGCAGGAGAATATATCGTCGCTTTTTCTGTTATCTTTTTCGGATTTACAACAATAGTAGGCTGGTATGTATACGGTGAGAAATGCTTTGAATATATAGCTGGTACAAAGGGAATTGCAGGCTACCGAGCGATTTATATTATTGCTTGTGCAGCTGGTGCAATGGTTAACTTAGCTACCGTTTGGGCATTTGCTGATATGGCTAACGCATTAATGATGATTCCGAACTTAGTTGGTCTACTCCTGTTGAGGAAAGTTGTTGTACAAGAAACAGACGAATTCTTCACACAACATTATAAAACAAAATAACTGCCTTCCTTACGCAAGTAATAAGAGCCTCACAAATTGAATAATTTGGGGGCTTTTTTTATTTATCTGTTCATTTAATAAAAAGCATTCTTCTTCTTTATGTTTTTAAAGATCTTATAATGAAATAAGAATTCCTTACAATATAATTCTTCGTCGTGGTCAAAATCATAAATATTTAGGAACTCGGATAGTATATTTCGATCTGCCTCTAGCCATTGATAAGCAATCCATAATTTATACTTTAATTGTTCATATAAGTGGTAATGCCCTGACTCATGGAAGATGTCTTCTAATTCGTATTCTGTCATTTCACCTATCCTCCCATCTGTTTTCTTCATTCTCCCCACTAAAAACGATTATTACTCAAAAGGTTGTAAAATATTCACTATCTTTGACGAAGCAACACTTGTTTTGTCAAACGTAAAGGAAAATATATTTCTTTAAGCGAATGCTTCTTAATAAAGTAATGATAAGGAGGAGATTACTTTTGAATACAGGCGCTGTAGCGAAACTACTCGGTGTATCCCAAAGTACTATTCAGCGATGGATAAAACAGCTAAATTTAAATATGACAAAAAATGAGCATGGACATTATGCTTACTCAGAAGAAGATATTCAATTATTAAAAAGAGTTCATGATCAATTAAATTCAGGTGTCCTTCTTCAAGACATTAAAGTAACTAGCAAAAAAATTCGGCACGCCACTATATCTAGTCCACAGATATCTAATGATGAACTTAGCGCAAGAATAGATATGTTAGAACAACGCTTAAATGCAAAAGCAGATGATGTGACTTCTTATCAGTTGCTACATCACCGGCAGGAGTTAGAAGAATTACACGCAGAAATTGAACGTTTACATGAACGTATACACATACTTGAAAAGCAGAATTTCATGCAAGTGTCTCCTATTCCCTCTGACAGCCCTACTGCTAGTACCTTTCCCAAAAAAAGAATAAAAAAGCGTAATATCCTTACAATGCTTTTCGGCATTAAATTTTAAAACAAAAATGGTTCCTCCTCAGATTTGGTTGGAACCATCTTGTTATCCTTTTTACGGTAATGCTTAAAATGAATATCTGGTTCTAAAGATCGCGTTGGAAAATGAAAAGAAGATTGACTGAGGGAACTGATATCTGTCAATATTCTTTAATAGTTTCTATTCATATCTTATCTGTTAAATCCTAGCTTCCTTTAGGTGTTTATAGTGACATATGGAATGTACGACTACATTTAGCTTTATGGCTTAGACTTTATTACTTTTTCACTTTTTACTCGATTCTGTTCTTTGACGGTCAGATTTACATGCTTAGTCATTCATGATTCAGCAAACTCGACCTATATCCATTGCCTCAGGTCGAGTTCACAAAAATAAACCCAATCAAATATGATCGGGTTTAAGCAATACTCGTTTATTTTTTTATAATACCATTGCAGCAATCCATCCAAATATAATGACAGGTATATTATAATGAATAAATGTTGGTACACATGTATCCCAAATATGATTATGGTTACCATCCACATTCAATCCAGATGTCGGTCCAAGTGTACTATCTGAAGCAGGTGATCCAGCATCACCTAATGCAGCAGATGCACCAATTAATGCAATCGTTGCCATAGGACTAAACCCTAGCTCTATACATAAAGGCACAAAAATGGTCGTGATGATTGGGATAGTTGAAAAGGATGAACCAACACCAATTGTGACTAATAAGCCTACTAAAAGCATTAATAACGCACCAAAGGCTTGATTATTCCCTATCATCTCAGCTACATTCGACACAAGGACTTCAACATCCCCTGTTTCTTTCAGCACATCACCGAAACCAAATGCCGCGAGCATGACAAACCCGATAAATGCCATCATTTTCATTCCATCTGTTAATAAGCTATCTGCTTCAGCGCCCTTTATGGTCCCACTTAAATAGACAGTTATAATACCGGCCACTGCTCCCATAATCATTGAATCTAGTTGTATTTGTACAACTAACGCAATAATGATTGATAATACAGCAAATAAGACACCGCGCATACTATAAGATACCGTTTCAGTTTCTATGATTTCTGATGATTGATAGTCTCTCGGTTTTCGATAAGATATAAATACGGCTATTATTAAGCCTACAACCATACCTAAAGCTGGAAGTAGCATAGCTAGTGGTATTTGTTGCATATCAACATTCAAACCGCTACTTGTCATATTATCTGCTAAGATTTGGTGAAATATTTGGCCAAACCCTGCAGGGATAAGCATATAAGGAGTAACTAAACCAAATGTAAGAACGGAAGCAATCAATCTTCTGTCTATCTTCAATTCATTCATCACTTTTAATAATGGTGGGACTAAGATAGGGATGAATGCAATATGAATAGGAATTAGATTTTGTGAGAAACACGCCATAATTAACAATGATAAAATGACTAATGTTTTAGATAACCCTTTCTTTCTTGTCTCTCCCTCTTTCCCTACCTTTTGAATAATTTTATCAACAAGGAGATTAGGTAGACCTGTACGAGAAATAGCAATAGCAAAGCCTCCTAATAAAGCATAACTAAGCGCTACTTCTGCACTGCCACCTAAACCATTTGTAAAGACTTCAATTGTGTTTGTTATACCAAGTCCACCTGTTAACCCTCCCACCAATGCACCTATAATAAGGGATAACACGACATTTACACGTAATAGACTTAGTATTAACATGACTAATACAGCAAGTAAAACAGCATTCATGATTAAAACCTTTCTTTCTATTTATTATTTGCTTTATTTTAGTAAAGTGTTAGAGTAATAAATTAACATACTGATTCAAGTTCGTCAAATAATGGATTTTTAAGAAAAGTTCCATAATTCTCACTCTTATTCATCAACTATCGGAGGTTTCACCTATGCAAATATAAGTGCTAAGGAGGAGTAAAAAAGCATCTTAAGGAGTTTCTCATCCTTTAAGATGCTTTTAATGAATGGTTGATTACTTTACTTCAAATCTTTCTACTAGTAGAGCTAATGTACGCGTCATTACCCCTGTGGCTCCAGCAGGACCTAATTCATAAGGTTTATTTGTTGTAGATGTACCAGCTATATCCAAATGCACCCATGGTGTATCTTCAGCAAATTCTCCAATAAAGCCGCCCGCCATAATCGCATGGCCTTCTCTTCCTGGTGAATTGTTTAAATCTGCCACTGGGCTATTGCGAATTCTTTGTTTATCTTTTTCAAATAATGGGAGTCTCCACATCGCTTCGCCTGCTTCGAATGAGGCTTCTAATACTTGTTCAAAGAAGGTTTCATGATTAGTAATCGCACCTGTTGTTTCTTCTCCTAAGGCAACAATAACACCTCCCGTTAAAGTAGCAACATCGACTAAATAATTGGCACCATGCTGTTTTGCGTACGTAATGGCATCAGCTAAAACGAGACGCCCTTCTGCATCTGTATTTAAGATCTCTATTGTTTTTCCACTTAACGAAGTAATAACATCATCTGGTTTAAAGGCAGATCCACTTATCATATTATCTGTTGATGGAATAACGGCTAATACATTCTGTTCTGGTCTTAACTCCCCGATGATTTCCATCGCACCCAGAACGGCTGCAGCTCCGCCCATATCTGTTTTCATTCCAACAATCCCTGTTTTCGGTTTTATCGAGTAACCACCAGTATCGAAGGTAATTCCCTTTCCAACTAGACTAATGACATCTTCCCACTGATCTTTCCCTTGATATTTTAGAACAATCATTTTCGGTGGCTCTGTCGAACCTTGATTGACAGCTAACAGCGCACCCATCCCAAGCTCTAACATTTCTTTCTTATCTAATATTTCTATTTCCAAATCATATTTATTAGCTAACTCAATCGCATATTCTGCCATTGTTGTTGCTGTTAACATATTCCCAGGCATATTCACTAAAGTTCTTGCAGAGTTTGTTCCCTTACCATAGGCATAACCAACTGTTAAAGCAGATAAAACATCTTCTCTATTTTCAGTCGTATAGGCTGTGATTTTATCAATTGTCTTTTCAGGTTCATTTGACTTTTGTTTATATCCCTCAAAACGATAGGTAGCAAGGGTATATGCTTCACTAACTGCATGACCAACATCGAGGGCATCAAGCTGATCGGCAACAGTAAATGTGTCTAAAAAAACGGCTACTTCCGAAAGTTTACTTTTTTGAATTTCTTTAAAGGCTAAGCCTATCGCTTCTTTTAATTCATTGAATTGTAATGTCTTTTTCTTACCTAGACCCACAAATAATAATCTCTTTGCACCAATTTTATTGAAGGTATGTACTTTACTTACTGATTTTAACTTCCCTGATATATCACCTTGCTTAAGAAAATCATTCATTTGTCCTTCAAATTTTTCGTCCAAAGAAGATAATTCATCTTTTATTATATTCGGTTCATCGAACAAACCGATAATTAAAACTTCATGAGCGGAGTCATAAAGATTTTCTTTTTTAACTGTAAACATTTTAACACCTCCATAAGATATATAATCATTATATCTAATCTTTCGCATTATTTCGACTAGCTAACTTTATCGTCTAAGTAGATCTGATTTTCAAATCAAAATGTTTTGTGCTAATCTGTTACTAATAGAAAATCCTTCCTTATAGTAATAATTAATTAATATTAAACACGAACAAAGAATACAAACATCGATAAGGTGGTTAAATAATGGAATTATTTTTGAACTTTCCTCTTTGGTCAGCATTAGCTGCCATTTTCTTTGCACAATTTGTAAAAGTCCCTATTACCTTTTTTGCTACAAGAAAGCTAGATTGGTCTCTGTTAACAAGTACTGGAGGGATGCCAAGCTCTCACTCTGCTGCCGTTACAGCTTTATCAACAGGGGTGGCCATCGAGGCAGGATTAGATTCAGTTCCCTTCGCGATATCAGCCATGTTTGCTATCATTACTATGTTTGATGCAACCGGAGTCCGAAGGCAAGCGGGTGAACAAGCCATTGTGCTTAATCAGCTTGTCAATGACTTTAACCGTTTTGTCGATGAAGCGAAATCATGGCCCAAAAAGCCAGACCAAGTAAAACGTAAAGAACTGAAAGAATTATTAGGCCATAAACCAGTAGAAGTGTTTTTTGGAGGATTAACAGGTATTTTATTAACATTATTCTTATATGCATTGATATTTTAAGATATTGGAGGTTTCAATCATGCGAGTCGCCTCTCTTTGCCCTAGTAATACAGAAATTCTCGCCTACTTAGGATTAACCGATCAACTTGTCGCTGTTGATGATTACTCTGATTGGCCAGCAGCAGTAAATACTCTACCAAAACTGGGTCCAGACCTCTCTATAGATATGAACGCTGTAGAAAAGGCTAAACCAGACCTTGTGCTGGCATCCTTAAGTGTACCGGGTATGGAAAAAAATATTCTTGCATTGGATGAACGAGGCATTCCCTACATAACATTAAATCCACAAAGCTTAACAGATATAGAAAATGACTTAATCACTGTAGCCACAGCCCTAGGAGAAAAAGAAGTCGGCATGCAAGCCGCAGCAAGCTTTCATGAAGAAGTGATAAACTTAAAGAAGTTAGCTAAACAGGTGAAGACTCCTCTCTCTATTTATTGGGAATGGTGGCCAAAGCCCGTTTTTACACCTGGAGGTACAAACTGGCTAACTGAAATTAGTGAACTTGTGGGCGGCAAAAACCTTTTCGCATCTAAAGAACAAGCAAATATCCAGACAGACTGGGACACCATCCGTGCGCAAAATCCTGATGTCATTTGTTTAGCCTGGGTAGGTGTAAGACAGGAAAAAGTGAATCCAGTCATTTTACAGAAACGTCCAGGTTGGTCAAATATGGATGCAATGAAAAACAATAACGTTTATGTCCTAGAGGAAGAATTGTTTTGCCGTCCATCACCAAGATTAATCGAAGGGGCAATCAAATTGGGGCAGTTATTACATCCGACAATATATTCTTCTCCACTAAAAAAGTAATGGGTACTCATCCCCCATTACTTTTTTAGTTTTTATTCTTTTGTATACTGCTGTCTAAATACTTGTAGTGATTCCGTTTCATTTAACTCTTGTAAATCTTCTTCAGTTAACGTACCATCACCGATTGATATTACATAAACATCCAAAGTTTTCTTCCCCCAAGAATTATATACATCATCTACTGTTTCATAATATAAGTCCAATTTATTTCCTTTAATGGCGCCACCTTTGTCAGCAACTACCCCAAACCCATAATCAGGAATCCACAGTATCGTACCAATGGGGAAAACAGTTAAATCTGCAGCAATCGTAGAATATAAATCCCTTTTCACCTTTACACCAGAATATGTAATACCAAATTCAGGATGACCTGGATTTTTACCTGTCGACTCATAATAGGCCGTGTATCCGGTTGCGATTACTTCCTTAGTGTCGTATTGTGACCAATCCCAATCATTCAAAGAAGGTGGTTCCTCAGCAACTGTGCTTGCTGATAATTTCAAATGATCTGCTTCCAAAGTCTTATTTAAATCTTTAAAGGCCAGTCCAATCGATTTTAAAGCATGTTTGAAAGATAGGGTAGATCCCTCTCCTTCATTAGCTTGTTCACTCATATAATCAATCACTTGCTTTGCTTCTACACCTGAAATCGTTTGGAATGTGGATAATAACGCGAAAGAAAACGCTACAGCTATCACCATTCTTTTCGCCCATTTTTTTATATCATACATCAGTTAATCACTCCTCCCAACAATAGTCATTTCCCTTAATTCAAGGTAATATTCATTTTTTTTAGAAAGAAGCTAAACATACGGTCCTATAATCAAATAAAACCCTTATGTAAATTCAATTTTCTTCATCACTTTGATAGCAAACTAATAACCGCTTGGACTTTCGTATCAAAAAAACCAAGAGATTCACTCTCTTGGTCCAATAGCTTTCTGCTCGAATCCTACAACTTTTTTCTTCGGTCATGGATTTTTGACGTGTTTAACGAATGAATCTTACCGTCTTTTTCTTCAGTCACGGGTTTTTGACGTATTTATGCATGAATCCTACCATCTTTTTCTTTAATCACGGATTTTTGATTCGTTTACGCCTGGATTCTACCACTTTTTTCTTCGGTCATGGATTTTTGACGCGTTTACGCATGAATCCTACCATCTTTTTCTTTGGTCACGGATTTTTGACGCATTTATGCATGAATCCTACCATCTTTTTCTTCAGTCACGGATTTTTGACGCGTTTATGCATGAATCCTACCTTCTTTTTCTTCAGTCACGGATTTTTGGTGCGTTTACGCATGGATCCTACCATCTTTTTCTTCAGTCACGGATTTTTGACGCGTTTACGCCTATACACTTCCACATTTCTCTTCTATCACGGATTTCTGACCCATTTACTCCTGTATCCTACCATCTTTTTCTTCAATCACGGATTTTTGATTCGTTTACGCATGTATCCTACCACTTTTTTCTTCGGTAACGGATTTTTGGCGAGTTTACGCATGTATCCTACCATCTTTTTCTTCAGTCACGGATTTTTGACGCGTTTACGCATGTATCCTACCACATTTCTCTTCGATCACGGGTTTTTGACGCATTTATGCATGAAACCTACCATCTTTTTCTTTGGTCATGGATTTTTGACGCGTTTACGCATGAATCCTACCATGAATCCTACCACATTTCTCTTCGGTCACGGATTTTTGGTGCGTTTACGCCTATACACTTCCACATTTCTCTTCTATCACGGATTTCTGACTCGTTTAGCATGAATCCTACCACATTCTTCTTCAATCACGGATTTCTGACTCGTTTACGCGTGAACACTACCAAATTTCTCATCAATCACGCATTTGAAGCAATCCTTCCATTGTTTTATTTTCTTTCATAATAAGTACCTCGACCACTTCCTTTTATGGAATAATTGTTTAGGAGGACTCTTCTAATAGTTGATTTGCTTATGGTTCCATTACACCAATTAAAGATGACATGATTCGTTATTTTCAAAGCAGGAAAAAGAATGGAAAAATCATGAATCAGATCTAACAATGCACTTTCCAAGGGACACTGACTTTTACACTTAGGGCAGATGACCCGATTAGCTTTCCTTTCCATCTTATCCCTACATCTTTTACAAAATAGCCCTTTGGCTAATTCCTGATATGTATACTCTGTAATGACGAACAATGGAGACTCGGTTTGATGGGTTAATAAAGTTTGAATAATCTTTGTGTGATGGGTTGTGGGGGTGTGACGCATTTGGCTTAAATTTCTTATTAGATTTGGGATTTGTGGGGGAAGAATGAGTTTCTTTCTTGGCTTAGAATCATACAGCATGAATTCAGGGTTTACAAAAACCAACAAATAATCAAAGGTTAGTTGTAAATGATGTTGGTCTACAAATTGTCGAATCAGTGTTTGATTCCGTTCTATTTGAATCAATGGATTTTTTATTTCTTTATTTGAATGATACCAATGCCCATCTTTTATCGTAAAGTTACCGCTAAAATTTTTAATCTCAAAAAAAGTAATATGATGCTGGTGAACCATGAGTGCATCTACCTGAAAAATCGTATGATTACTTTTTAGCGTGAGGTCAAATAGAATAGGGATTTCAGAAGGAAAGCCGTTTAAATATTCTCGCCACCTTTTTTCTCCTTCGTAACCTTTAAGCAATAAGTGAAAGTATTGTTTTTCATCGAGTGAAAATTCCTTTCGCACACTCAGTGCACGTAATAATTGGAGCTGATGTGAGGGATTCAGGGGTTTAATAATGGCCATGATGTACCGCCTTTCTTTTTATCCATTATAAAAGATTCCACCACAATAAACGACATTATTTTAAAATACAAAAAACTCTACTTTTATATATATAGTAGAGTTTTCTTTCCCTATGTATAGATTAAAACATACGATATCCTCTTTTGCGGAGCATGTTAATGACTATGCCAGCAACAATGGCACCAACAAAGCCACTGCTCAAGATGAGAATATCAGCTAATTGGAGACTCGTGATTTCCGTCCAAAGACTAGAAAAGGCAGCACGAGTGTCATTAAAGTATTCAATGAGTCGAACCTTATCAATAATCCTAATAACGACAATTGGATAAACAATTGCCATGATCCATGACATTCTTAAAAGCATATTTAATATAAAACCAATTCCGAAAAACAAAACAAAAAAGAGTAACATAGAAATCGGCAATACGAAAATGGTCATTTGCATTCAGCTTGTCCTCCCTTGCACATCAATACTAAGTTTACTGAAACTTCTCTCTATGCGTCAACATGTTCTTACAATAGAAATGACAAAAAATAAAGATTTTTCTACTTAAAAGTTAAATTTCTACCTTTAAATCGCATTGAAAATGTAAAAAAGCTAGAAGTGCCCATCGAATACGCACGCCTAGCTTCATTATGATTACTGTTCACACCTTAACAGATTTTTTCTCATTCGGTTTCATATGAATCGCACGGTTATTCAAGCCCTCAATTGCTTCTAAAATGGTTTCGTTAAAACTCGGGTGAGGGTACAGTGGGAAATTTAAGTCTTCGTCACGACCAACGAGTTCCATGGCTGTGACTGCTGTACTAATTAATTCAATAGCTGAAGAACCAATGGCATGAAAGCCGAGTAGCACATCATTATCTGCATCTTTAATAATTTTCATGATGCCACTTTTTTCACTAGTCACCATCGCATAGCCATTGCCGCTATAATTGAATTGACTAACAGCAATGTTTAACCCTTTTTCTTTTGCTTCTTGTTCTGTCATGCCCACTGTTGCAAGAGGTGGTATTGTATGGGCAACTGCTGGCATTAAGCTTAAATCCACTTCACTATTCAAGCCAGCTATCCTCTCAGCGACCACTTTTCCTTCTTTAATTGACTTAACAGCCGATTGCCCGCCACCCGTGACATCACCAATAGCGTATATTGTCGGTATATTTGTTTGTAATTGCTGGTTTACTTTAATAAAACCATCAGTTGTACATTCCACACCTATTCTTTGTAAATCGAGGGTCTTGATATTCCCATGATGCGTTCCTTCCATAAATACATGACTACCTTCACATGTGATCTCCTGGTCTGATTTAGATAACTTCAGCTGCAAGAGAGTATGACTTTCTTTTATATCTATTAATTGATAATCACGGTATACTTTGATTTTTTGCTTCTTTAATAATCGCTGTAACTCCCTATTAATACTTTCATCAAATGAGAAATTTTCTTTATTTAAAATGAGGGTCACATCTGCACCAAGTTGACGATAAGTAAAGGCCGCTTCTAATGCAATATAACTATGACCATAAATGATAAGATGAGGAGGAATCTCCGTTAACCGATAAAGTTCAGCTTCTGTTAGGATTTTGGCAGAGCGATACTCTGTTGGTATTTCAGCAGTGCTTCCGGTCGCTATAATGACTTTCTCAAAATCATATAAATCAAAATGATGAGACATTTCAATACCTAAACGCTTTTGATTTATAAATTGAGCCTTGCCACGAATTAACTCAATTTGGTTTGCTTTACAAAGTTCTTCTACCCCTTTACGTAACCGTTCAATTGTCATATTCTTATAATCATTTAACGATTCAATAGCAAAAGTAGGTTCATCAATAGCAATACCAAAAGAAGCATAATACCCTAGCGCTTCTAACTTCTTTGCAGCTTGCGCGTAAACCTTTGAGGGTATACAACCTGAGTTCAGGCAAACACCGCCCAATTCATTCTGTTCAACTAAAGTTACCTTCAACCCTAATTGCGCTGCTCGAATCGCCGCGTTGTATCCTCCAGGACCGCCTCCAATAATGATTAAATCCCGCTTTTCAGCGAATTCGCCTACAACCATTTAAATCAGCTCCACTAATAGTTTTGTTGGTTGTTCAATTAATTCAATGAAACGGTTAGAAAAAGCAATTGATTGCGCACCATCTATGACGCGGTGATCAAAAGAGATAGAAATATTCATGATAGAACGTATAACGATTTCATTTTCAGCATTTACTACCGGCTTTTTCTTCACTGCATGGAAGGTAATAATACTTGTTTCAGGATGATTGATAATTGGCGTTGCCCCTGTACCGCGGCCAAGAGGGCCAACATTATTAACTGTAAAAGTTCCACCCTTCATATCATTAGGAGTTAGCTTACCTTCTTGTGCTTTTTTCGTTAACGATTTCATCTCCTCATGGATCGCTCGGACTGACTTTTGATTAGCTTGGTGAATGACCGGTACCATTAAACCTTCTTTTCCATGTGTCGCCACCCCTATATGATAATCCTTTAACAACCGAATGACACCTGCTTCTTCATCTAATCTTGCATTAAATAATGGGTGTTCTTTTAAGCAGATAACAACTGCTTTCAAGAAAAATGCGGCTGGAGAGAGGCGATCCCCTAAATCCTTTAATTCATTTCGCGCTTCTAATAATTGGGTGACATCGACCTCATCATAATGCGTAACATGAGGAATTGTAAGTAGAGAATGACTCATTCGTTGAGCGATGACTTTTCTAATTCCTGTAAAAGGAATAGTCTCCTCTAATTTTGTTGTTTCTACTTGTGGCTCTGTTCTCTCTTTTTTCGTTTCTTTCGCACGATATCCTTCCACAAATTGATACACATCATCATCCATTACTCTTCCTGCTGGTCCTGTACCAACAATTCTTTCTATATCTATATTTAGATCTCTTGCAATTTTTCTTGTATAAGGTGCTGCAAGTATACGTTGATAGCGATTCCCATTCGCTTCAGGAGGAACTTCTTTTTCCATACGCGGTGGAACGGTTTCCATCACCACTTCTTCTCTCTTTGCAAGGCTCTGTCCATTATCAATTGTCATAATCACCGTTCCAACCGTAACGACTTCTCCTGTTTGAAAAGGAATGGAGGTGATGACACCAGCTGAGGGAGCAGGGATTTCAGCCACCATTTTATCAGTTTGTAGTTCAACCAATGGCTGATCTATCTCCACTGTATCTCCTTCTTTGACAAAGTAATGGATAATCTCTCCTTCTGTCATTCCTTCACCTATATCGCTAAATTTCACATCAGTCATATCATCTCACCCTCCCCTCTAAAATGTATAAGCTTTACGAATAGCTGTCTCTACTCGTTCTGTTGATGGTAAATAATCATTCTCCAAAGAAAATAATGGCACAGGTACATCAAAGCCAGTCACTTTCTCCACCGGTGCTTTCAAATATAGAAAAGAAGTATCATTTATAATAGAAATAATTTCGCTACCTAACCCGCCTGTCTCATGCCCTTCATGAACTATGACAACTCTCCCTGTTTTTTGTACAGAATCAGCAATCAAGTCACGGTCTAGTGGATAAAGGCTTCTTAGATCAATTACATCACAGGAAATACCGTCTTTTTTCATTTGTTCACTAACTTTCATGACTAAGGGAATCATTGCACCCCAAGCAAAAATGGTGACATCATTGCCTTCTTGCACACGAGTGCCTTTGCCTATTTCAATTCGATAATCGCCCGTAGGCACTTCTTCTCTACTTCCACGGTATAGACGCATCGGTTCTAAAAAAAGGACGGGATCTGGGTCATCTACTGCTGCTAACAATAAACCTTTTGCATCATAAGCGTTAGATGGGCACACGACTTTTATTCCTGGCAAATGTGTAAATAATGCTTCGACACTTTCCGAATGGATTTCTGGTGAGCGGACTCCTGCACCGTATGGAGCGCGAATCACCATGGGAATATGATATTGACCGAGTGTACGCATACGCATTCTTGTCACATGAGTCGCAATTTGTTCAAATGCTGGATAGATAAAACCGAGAAATTGAATTTCGACGACTGGTTTTAATCCCGCTAACGCCATCCCTACGGCTGTTCCGACGAACCCTGCTTCACTTAGTGGTGTATCGATGACTCTTTTTTCACCAAAAGTCTCCTGTAAACCATCTGTTGCTCTAAACACACCCCCATTGCGTCCAACGTCTTCACCCATAATAATCGTGTTTTGATCACTGTCTAGCATCGTCTTTAATCCATCCGTGATCGCTTGGATCATCGTCAACGACTGACTTGTTGCTTTCGTTTTTATTATTTCATTTGACATGACCATGATTATCGATTCCCCCCAATCAAGCCTAATTGTTCTTTTTGCCTTGATATCGTCCAAGTAGGTTCTCTAAAGACATGATCAAACATGTCATCTGTGTTAGCAGCAGGTGCATTTTCCATTTTCTCTACAGCTGCTTCTATCTCCTTACGTATATCAGATTGAATACTCTCTACCCACTCTTCACTCCAAAATCCGCGAAATTGTAAATGCTTTTTCAACCGAAGAAGAGGATCCTTCGCCTCTTTTTGACGATTGATTTCTTCTTGATCACGATATTTCGAAGGGTCATCTGCTGTTGTATGTGCCCCAAAACGAATAACAACTGCTTCAATAAGCGTTGGTCCCTGCCCTTTTCGCGCCCGTTCTAAAGCTTCTTTCACTGCATAATGGACAGCAAAAACATCCATACCATCTACCCGCACGCCCGGTATCCCATAAGCAACAGCTTTCTGTGCAATCGTTTCGGAATTCATCTGTTTTTCAATAGGTAACGAAATAGCGTAACCATTATTTTGATTAAAGAAAACGACTGGTGCCTTAAATACACTTGCTATATTTAATCCCTCGTGAAAATCACCTTCAGAAGTAGCACCATCTCCAAAATAAGCAATGGCAGCGTTGTCAGTTCCTTTATAAACCTCCGCAATTGCAGCGCCTGTAGCATGTGGTAAATGGGTAGCAATTGGTATGGAAGCTGGCATAATTCGCTTTTCTTTTGATGGTAAACAACCTTCAATTCTACCATTCCAATGAAGGAGCATCCGATCTAAATCTGCACCAAATGTGAGAGAGGCACCGTGATCACGATAAGTAGGAAACATCCAATCATTTTCTGACAACGCCAGTGCGCTTCCTACTTGTGCTCCTTCGTGCCCTGGAAAAGGCACATACGTACCAATTCTCCCTTGCCGCTGTAACGCAACCCCCTTCTGGTCATAGGTGCGTATACGCAACATGTGGTAATAAAATTCCTTTACTTTTTCCTCATTGAATTCTTCTTCATATGACTTGTTAACCCATTCCCCGTTCTCATCGATCATTTGATATAGTGGATAACTTTCCATAGTAACGCCTCCCATCATTTAAAATCCCATTTAGGTCTTACATTCCGAGAGAAAAAGTTGCTTCTATGTTGCTGTTCTTTCATCTGTCTTTGTAGACGATCTTGGGCGGCTTCTACTGTGTTCTTTCCAGTTGTAGCAGATTCTCGATATAATTGTAGTAAAGTATGATAAATCGTTCTTGTTTTCTGCAATACTCGCTCTTTACTTGGTCCATATAATTCATCTGCAACTTGAATGAGCCCCCCAGCATTCACAATATAATCAGGAGCGTATAGGATACCCTTATCATGTAAAAGAGCGGCGTCAGAAGAATGTGCCAGTTGGTTATTAGCAGATCCGACAATGGCATGGACTCTTAATTCGCTGATGGTTCTTTCGTTTAACACTCCACCCATTGCACATGGAATGAAAATATCGGCCGATACGCGGTAAATTTCTAGATGATCAACTACTTGCACATTACCTCTTAACGTTTCTGCCTTTTCTACAAGTTCTGCTATTGCCTCTTGATTAATATCTGTAACAAACACATTACCACCAGCTTCAAGCAGTGTTTCTGCAATCTTCATCCCAACTTTGCCTAATCCTTGAATACTGTATGTGCGTCCTTCCAAAAGGTCTGTACCATGTAAATATTGATTAGTTGCCTGTATAGCATAAACAACCCCTTGAGCAGTAGGGATGGACGAATCTCCTCCACCTCCATATGCTTCAGGTATCCCATTAATGAATCGCGTTTCTTTTGAAGCATGGACAAAGTCCTCCATCGTTGTCCCCATATCTGTCCCTGTATAAAATCTACCATTCAATGAATCTACAAATTGACCAAAAGCACGAAATAAGGCAGGTGATTTATCCTTTTTCGGATCACCAATAATGACTGCCTTTCCTCCTCCAAAATCAACATCTGCTGCTGCACATTTTGCGGTCATTCCTTCAGCTAAACGTAAAGCGTCTTCTAAGGCGGCATCCATATTTTCATAAGGGTACATCCGCGTTCCACCAAGAGCTGGACCTAATGTGGTATTATGAATGGCTATAATTGCTCGTAAACCTGTACTCGGGTCATTACAAAAGACTACTTGTTCATGATTAGCCATCTTCTTAAAAATATCGTTTCCTACTTCTTGAGACTGATTAAGCTTTTCCATCCTTGCTCCCCCTTAATTGTTGGTAGCTAAAACTTTCTTCGCAATTACTTCTTTCGGAAGAACCGCTTGTTTGACTTCTCCTCTACCAATTAGTCCAAGTTCATTCATCACAATAACCTCCGTTACTAAAGAACGTTCAGTAATTGTCGTAACGGTCGCAGTTAAAGTCACTTTAGAATTTTCCCCAGATGGAGCAACATGTTGCATGTGGACAGCTGCCCCCATTCCCTCTTCATGATCCTCAAGAAACGGAAGAAGGATTTTTCTAGAAACCCACTCCATGTGATACACCATGGATGCAGTTGAATAGACAGGATGAACAACTTCTCCGTCGAACTGCGCAAACATATCCTTTGTGACATTAATTGTCATTACTTCTGATAGACCAATATGTAATCCATCCTTCATTGCTACACACCACCCTTCTTGTATGCGCTTTCATTGTAGTAACAAAAGAAAATTACCCCATGTTAAATTATTTACGCCGCACCACACTTCTGAATTTTCTTTATATTTCGGATATTACAACATTTACTATTTTTAGTCAACGGAAAACAGTTAACCAACATACCTCTTCATTTATTATTCGCCTTGTTTGACTTGAAAGAGCGAAATGAAATGAAGCTGCAATTGTTCTACCTCATACATAGTTTATGTGAAAAAAGACTGAAAAAGACATACTCACTTTGTGCATATAAACAAGTAAGGATAACGCAACAACAGGAAAAAGAAGAAATAGAAAACTTGATCACCTTCAGTTATAGAGGAGGTATATAAGGTTTGCTGCCAGAACAAATATCAGTCAGCTCGAATGGGGGGATGAATTTAGCTATATAAATAAATGAATCTATAGGTGCGATCATGTGTGCACTATTTATGAATGAATAACCTAACTAAGTTAGTAAAAGGGATGGCAAATTACCATTGAATTCTCTATAATGGCACTTCCCTCATAAGATGTATATGGTCGTCACTACAAGAGCACACCATACGGGAAACTTTATGAATCAAGTAAACAAGCTGACTTGTCTCACCAGTGTTACAATCAAACCTTTAAACGGGAATCTCTCATAATAATTAAACAAAGCTACTCTATGTAGGCTCTACTTAGAGTAGCTGATCTTTATTTAGAAACGCTTTTATCAATATGCATAAGGACGCCATCAAGTCCTTTTTTTATATGCTGTCTGATATATTCTTGTGCTCCTTTTTCATCACCGCTAAATAATAAGTCTATAATTCTTTCATGTTCTTCTACTAATGTAGGATAGAAGTTTTCCTTTACCATATTACTACGCATATAATGAATCTTTGCCCGAATCATTTCTAATAGCTCTGTTAGCTGTTTATTCTTTGAGGCATAAATAATAATATCATGAAAGGCTTGGTCGAGCTTACCGAGTTCAATTATATCTTTCTTTTCATTTGCCTGATAACTAGCTACTAAATTCTTCTGTAACTTTTCTTTCTCATTCTCTGATATATTATGAATAGCTAAGCTGATCGCAAGAGCTTCTAGACTTTCTCTACATTGGAAAAGATCCACTACATCTTGAACCGTCGGTGTATAAACCTTTACATAGCCATCATTATATACAAGAAGACCATCTTGAATAAGCATTCGAATCGCTTCTCTAACGGGTCCTCTACTTATGCCTAATTTACTTGCCGCTTTTGCTTCTACAATTCTCTCAGAAGGTTGATAAACCCCTTCAAGAATTTCGCTCTTAATTATATGATATGCCTGTTGATGCAGAGACTCAGGTTTAACGATACGCATAAATTGCAACCTCCATTACAAACTTCGCCAATTAATAAACTTTATTATAGCAGAATTTTATTTAAAAATTTTGATATTTGATAGCATGTGAGATAATTCTGCTGTATTTCAACAAAATTAAAAGCGCTCTAAAACTTAGAGCGCTATCATTACATCTTATTCATTTGCTGAATTATTTTTCATGTTTACCAGAACCACCGCAACAAGCACATGTTTCCGATCCTCCAAGGATCAGTTGGAAATACCCTTGACCTGCACAATAGATACAAACTTTAGATTCATTTTTTACTGCCATGTTGTTCATCTCCCTTGGAATAATTGAATTTTCTGATAATAACTAAATAATACAGAAAAATATCAAAAATGGAAAGGTTCAAAAAACAGTAAAAACCCTTTATGTAAACGCATACAAGCATTATTATCTTTCTTATGCTTTAAATTATGCAATATATCACGAGGTTACAAAAATAATTTATAAGCAGTGTATCCAAATTGATCTCCGGGATTAATGTCATCAATTAATGTTTTGTTGTTATGATTGAGGTTCTCCCATATATACTGAATCATGACTGAAGTTGGTTGATGATGAATAAGTTCCAGTGGATCCATAAATTGGACATCATCTAATTCTTTGTCTTCTATTACAATTGTCTGATTTGTATCAGCTTCCAAAAGAAAAATGACCATATTATCGCTAATTTCCCCTTTAATCACACCCGTACGAAGACCTATCATCTCTTTCACACGACAAGATAGCCCAGTTTCTTCCTTCACTTCTCTAATAATTGCCTCATCTGCTGTTTCATCTTGCTCTACAAAACCGGCAGGTAATGACCATTTTCCTTTTAAACCACCGTATTTCTTGTTTACAACTAACCATTCTTTACTTTCATTGATTAAAAGACCACTAACCCCAATCCATACTTTACCTCTATCGGCTTTTCCCATTTTATCTCTCCTTAGATGAATTAATCTATAAAAAAAAGAGCAAACATATCGTTTGCCCTCTTATATTTAACGCATTAAAGAACGTTGAATTTACCTTTTTTCGCAACTAATGAAGCGCCACCGATCATTAATAATGCACGGTTATCAACCATCTTCTTCATAAATGAAGCCTTTTTACCAACCACTTTTTTACCAAATACAACACCAATCGCATCATCTTCACCTAAAGAACATACTGTACCTTTGTTATCAAAAGTAAATGTCCATAGTTCTTTATTTTGAATAAGTGCAGCAATATTTTTTGCAACTAATTCACCTTGTTGCATAGCAATTTGTGCAGTTGGCGGATAAGGGCGATTAATTTCTTCATTAATTACTAATGAACTATCACCAATAACAAAGATATTGTCATGGCCAGGTGCTCTTAAGTTCTCATCCACTTTTATACGTCCACGCATGGCTTCGAATCCTGATTTTTCAATAATGGCATTCCCACGAATACCAGCAGCCCAGATTACAGTACCTGCTTTAATTTCTTCTACATCATCTTCGCCTTTAGCTACGATAATACCATCTGGTGTACCTTCTTTAATCGCTGTGCCAATACGGAATTGAACACCTTTCTTCTCAAGATGAGCAACAGCATATTCAACTAATTCAGGATCAAATCCTGGTAATACCATTGGAGCTGCCTCAACACATACAATCTTCACCTTTTCAAAAGGTACATCATATTCTTTGCATAATTCAGGAATACGGTTACCTAATTCCCCAAGGAACTCGATACCTGTGAAACCAGCACCACCAACAACGATTGATAGGCGCGTATCATCTTTTACTTCTTCTGTATTATAAGTAGCAAATTGATACTCGATATGCTCACGAATTTGGCGCGCAGAATTGATATTAGAGATAGAGAAAGCGTATTCTTTCAATCCTTTAATACCAAATGTTTCAGATTCTCCACCTAGTGCAACTACTAGATAATCATATTCAAGCTCACCTTTTTCAAGTAGAACTTTCTTCTCATCTGTTTTAATTTCAACAGCAGTGCCTTTTACAAACTCAACTTTACCGTTGTCAATTACTTTACTTATATCATAACGTACACGGTCGTGATGTAATGTACCAGCAGATGCTTCATGTAACCAAGTTGTTTCATAATGGTAATCATTTTTATTCACAAGAATAATTTCAGCATCATTTGCTCCGATTTGTTTCTGCAAACGAGTTGCAGTCATTAATCCACCGTAACCTGCACCTAAAATAACGATTTTTGGCTTTTTCAAGTGTATCACTTCCACCTTTAATATATTTTATAGTACTTCTTATCTCCTATTTTTCATAAAATAAAAGATTGTGATATTCTTCACTAATACGGACAAAAAAATGTTCGAAAAATGTCACAAAAAATTAATAAATATATCTTCTATTACATAGTATTCCTTTTCTATCTTATTTTCAAGCTAAATTGACACTTTAAGAATTTTAAGATTTTTTAATTTGATAATGATTATCAATACTATAAAATCAACATTGGTACCGCTTTCACATTTTACCTTTCTAAAGGAAATTTAACCGTATTTTTCTAGTCAACGCTGATTTTTAAAAGATCATTTGATGGTACATCTTTTCCTCATGCAACACCAAATGATACAGAATAGTCTAATATTATGGTAAACTAATTAAAACACCATAAATATACTTAGGGGGAATCACTTTGACTGAACAGAAGATTTACGACATCACGATTATCGGCGGGGGTCCAACTGGGCTATTCACCGCTTTTTACGGTGGGATGAGACAAGCATCTGTTAACATTATTGAAAGCTTACCTCAACTAGGTGGACAGCTTTCTGCCCTTTATCCAGAAAAATATATCTACGATGTTGCAGGATTTCCGAAAATCCGCGCACAAGAGTTAATAGATAATCTTGTTGAACAGATGGACAAATTTGATCCGACTATTTCTTTAGAACAATCTGTACAAACATTGGAAAAACTAGCAGATGGTACATTGAAAATTACGACAGATAAAGATGTCCACTTTTCAAAATCTGTCATTATTACTGCTGGTAACGGCGCATTCCAACCCCGTCGTTTAGAATTGGAAAGTGCAAAAGAATACGAAGGAAAAAACCTTCATTATTTTATTAACGACCTCAATCATTTTGCCGGAAAAAGAGTCGTTATATTTGGTGGAGGCGATTCAGCAGTGGACTGGGCTTTAATGCTTGAACCTATCGCAGAAAAAGTTACAATCGTTCACCGCAGAGATAAATTCCGTGCACATGAACATAGTGTAGAAAACCTTGAAAACTCTAAAGTTGATATCAAAACACCATATATTCCAGCTGAATTAGTCGGTGATGAAAGCGGTGTAAGCCAAGTAATCCTTGAAAAAGTAGGCGAAGAAGAGAAAGAAGTTATCGATGTCGATGCAGTTATTGTTAACTATGGTTTTGTCTCTTCATTAGGTCCAATTAAAGAATGGGGCTTTGACATTCAAAAGAACTCTATCGTTGTAAACCAAAAAATGGAAACAAATATTGAAGGTGTTTATGCTGCTGGAGATATTTGTACTTACGATGGAAAAGTAAAATTAATTGCATGTGGGTTTGGTGAAGCACCAGTCGCAGTTAGTCACGCTAAAACATATATTGACCCTAAAGCAAGAGTACAACCTAAACATAGTACTTCAATGTTTTAAAAGAAGCCCGGATGATTCCGGGTTTTTTTATACCATTAAACCGGAGGAAGTTTTGACCTTTTCCACATGCTAATACCCACCAATCACACTTCTTGTGGATTAAAAATTAACTTACTGACTTCAAATAATCATGCAAAGTAAAAAAAGACCTTCCCTTTATAAAGGAAAGATCTCTTCACTAAGATTAGCACTCTTCTGGCGTACCAACCTTTGTTGCGGTTCTAAAAGAAGATCCACAGCCGCAATTGGCAATCGCATTTGGGTTGTCGATAGTGAATTAGTCGGTCAGTTAGACGGTAGATTAAACGCGATAATATCAACGTTTGTTTCATTTTTGACGATTGTTATTGTTCGTTCGGATTAATAACACCGCTCATTCATAGCGATGGACTACGTTATCACCATCTTACCCAAACTTCGGGAATATGACAAGCATTAATCGGTAGTTAGGACAAAATTTATTCCATTCAAGGTTCCAGGTAACAAAAACAATCTCGCTCAGGAGATTCATTCGACAAAACTCGGCAGTTTGAGCATGACCGCGCGCGAGAGCTTTCGACTAACTTTCAAAAAATTAAAGCAAATTTTTTAATTCTATAAATTTCTTTGCATAAGTTTCAGCAAGTTT
This sequence comes from Cytobacillus kochii, assembly GCF_020171845.1. Classification (GTDB taxonomy): domain Bacteria; phylum Bacillota; class Bacilli; order Bacillales; family Cytobacillaceae; genus Cytobacillus; species Cytobacillus kochii. The sequence continues at coordinate 114,375 of NZ_JAIVAM010000010.1, forward strand.
ACGATTACGTTTTATCTCCATAGATTCATGATTATATTGAGCTTTTTTAGTCCAATTATAAGAACCACTTATTACTATCTCCAGATCAATCACACAAAATTTATTGTGCATAATGTTTTTAAACATCCCTTGTTCTGGGAAACGATATGTCTCAAAATGATCCTCAAAACGAAACCCGTATCTCCTATTAGTATCATCATCAATTACTATAACTTGTATATTTAAACCCTCGGTCTTTTTTTTGATCAATTCATTAAATAAGATTTGGTCGGTAAACCACGCTACAGCAACCCAAATTGTAAATTTAGCTTTTTTTATTTCTTCAATAATCTGATTTTGGATATCTTCAAAATATGCCTTAAGTTCGACTGGTTCTTCATAAGTGTCATAACCACTCACACAATATCCGTCTTTTATTTTTTCTATGCTATAGCTATTGGATTTAATTATTTTATTCAGACTAGCAATAAATACTTCCTCTTCTGAACCTTCAATTGTATTTTGGTCTATTTGAATTAACGCGGCATTAATAAATACTTCCATAAATTCTGTAAGCTTTTTAGAATTATTTATTTTTTTCAATCTATTAGCAACATACTCTTTCCTACTCTTTTTACCCCCATATAATTCATTACCTACAAACCCCTTACTCATACTATACATATCTTCAAATCCAATAGATTCGAATAATTTCACTAACTGAGGACCGCTAAAGTAAAACAACCCGTCTCCTTTACCACACGCTATGAAATCTTTTAACTTATCCAGTGTATATACCTTTAAATTCAAGTTTCTCCCCCCCCCCATTTCATATCAGTTATGTACGACTCCTCAAAAAATTCATGTTATATCAAGTGTTCCAACTGTCTATTACTTTTATCAGAGCGTTAATTTTATCCGATAAATCCAAATGATTGTTAAGATCATTTTCGTTAAGCAAAGGTATAATTCCTCTCGCAAAAGCCACTTTACTCCTCTCATATTTTGTCCCTTCACCTTTTTTAATTAAATCCAAATAATCTTTTATGTTCATATACCTAGTAAAGTCTTCTTTAACTTCCTTATTATAATAGTTATGTATAACCTTCTGAGGGATATAATTTTCTATTTCCTTTCCTTTTGTTATCCAAACTAGAGAATCTGCCTCTTCAAATTCTTTTCTGATTCTCTTTTTTGTATCATTAATTTTACTTCCTTGAGACCTTTTATCACTATCAATAACAATTGCACAATTCCTATTAGCTAATAACAAATTTATTAACTCATTTTCCTCATCCGCTTCAGTAACTGAGTAATGCGAAAGCAACTTCCCCCCATAGTATACAATTTGATATTGATTACCCTCAGTGAACTTTCCTTTTCCAAATACTTCTAACCATTTATTTATGTACATTCTATCAGTTGGCCCCTCAACCCAAATAATGCCGTTAGACTGTAGCAAATCGCTCGCTTTGATATCTAGATCCTTTAATATATTGTTACTATCTTTATAATCCAATGTAGTTTTTGGTATAATTTTGTTATCTACGTTCCTTAAATGAATCAAGCTAGTATTCGGATTACCGCTAAACATGTTAATTGGTATATGGGAATGTGTTGTAAGGAAAATGGTTGTTCCGTGATTAATTGCCCATTCATATATAAAGTTAAATAAATTTCTTTGAAGTAAAGGATGCAAGTTATTCTCCAATTCTTCTAATATGTAATAAATTTCTTTAGAATCTTTTTTATAAAGTATTGGTAATAAAAGAAGCTGTATTAGCACTAAGATAATTGTTTTTAAACCACTTCCTGATTTTGACAGAGATATTCTTCCTTTATGCTCCTCTTCTAAGAATATTTCCCACATATATAAATCCTTTTCATACTCAACTTGTTGGACAACAATGTCTGTAAATATTGCATCTGGATAAATAATTTCATTTAAATAATTTAATAGATCTCTTTCTACAATTTTACTATCTAAAGTACTAAGGTTAATAAATTTATTAACAATATTCGTTGCTCCTTCACCATTCATTAATAAATCTTTTTGCTTGTCTTCTTCCTCAGGAACTATGTTACGTTCAGCTCCAAGTCTTAGAACTGTTATTGTTATTTTTCCTATAATATGATTCGCCAACTTATCCCAGTGAGCCTTATGAGATACATCAAACTTCCCGTTTTTAAATTTAGTGAACTCTCCATTTACCGAAATTCTATTTGAGAAATCAGTTTTAGGGGTTAATTTAAAGTGGAATATCTCCCCGATAAACCTCATTCCAAATTCTCTATGGTTTCCTCTAATGTCACCGCCCCCTATATTTAGATCAAAACAAGCTTCAATCTCTTTATTAGTTAACTTATAACCAATAACTATTTCATTAAAATCTTTCTTATTTTTATTGAAGGTGTTCTTATTAGTTGCGTAAGATAAAATATCTAATAAACTCGATTTTCCCGAATTATTTCTACCTATTAAAATATTGAAGGGCTTAATCTCTTCAATTCCTACAAAATCTCCTTCAATGAAGCATTTATACCCATTTACATATATTGAGTGTAATTTAACCATTCTACCCCTCCTTTTGCATAATTATACCATATATATAGTAAAAGATGACTAATTCTATCAAGACTTAGGAGTTTCGTATATAAAAGATTGATCCCCAACCGTTTAGGTCAGGGCGTTTTATTTTCGTCTATTCTTCTCGCGCTTTCTTCGTCACGTCGTTATTTTTCCAGTAGCTCCAAAGCGCAGTCCCGCCGAGGAATGCAAGCGAAATAAACTCGCTCACGCCCGCTTCGTCGACCGGAATCACGCTTAAGCCCGCCATTTCTAAGCCCGCGTTAATTAGCGCCAAAAGTAAAAGCACGAATCTGCTGACCGTGCCTGCCGAAATTCTATTCATTATTTAGCCTCCTTCGCAATATAAGGCGCATAGCCCGCTTTCTTCGCTTTCGCCGCCAAGTCGTCCGCATTATCTTTCTTGCTGAACGCGCCGAGCTGTACTTTATATAGCGCGCCATCCTTCGATGCAAACGCGTCAAATCCTTTAGCCTTCGCTTGCTTGACGAGAGCATCCGCATTAGCCTTCTTACTAAACGCGCCAATTTGAACCTTGAATAAGCTGCCTTTGCTTGGCGCTGGCTTCGGCTTGCTTGCCGTCTGTTTCTTCGCTAGCTTGAAAGCCTTCGCGATGCCTGCTGCATGCCCCTGCGCAACTGCTTCGATAAATGACGCTTGCTTTAGCTTTGCCGCGTCCGCTGCTTTATCGATGAACAAGGATTCCGTTAATACTGCCGGCATGCGTGATTCGCGTAGAACGTGATAGTTAGCGCGCTTCTTGCCTCGGTCGCGAACGCCATCAATTCGTTTCATAATTTCGCTATGAATGGCGTCCTGAAACTTCTGCGTACCCGCGCCAACTGTCGTATAGACGTAGTCCTCGTAGCCCGTGCCACCGCCTGCGTTAATATGAACGGAGACAAATAAGTCTGCGCCCCAAGCGTTCGCCGCGTCCGTCCGTTGCTTAAGCGACAGTGATTGGTCGCCCGTTCTGCTGTACTTAATAGTCGCGCCTTTATAATCGTTCGCGAGAATAGCACCGACACGCTTAGCGATTGTCAGCGTCAAGTCCTTTTCGCGCAAGCCATTGCCGACCGCTCCTGGATCGTTACCGCCATGTCCTGCGTCAATAAATACTTTTACCATATTACCGCTTCCCTTCGTTATTTTATTTGATTAGCGCAATGAATACCGTTATTAAAAGTCCCGCGACCGTCAGCAACGTTCCCCATACCCACTTCGTGTTCGCCTTCATGTCGCGAATGTCATCGCGAACCTCTTCCGCCAGTTTAATCGCGAAGTCCGCCTTATCTTCTGCTGAGTCGGCTTTCTCGTCCGCTCTTTCCGCAAGACGTTTGATATCGTTTAAGTTATCCATCTTCGTATCAATCCGCACGAGCCATTCGCGTATGTCTGCGATTTTCTCGTTAAGCTCGTGTCCGCTCGGTTCCGCCATATTGCGTTTCACCTCCTTTAAGGCACGCGAAAAAGACGCCCGATGATGGGCGCCTAATGCTGCGCAGTTTGTTCCTACTGTTCAGCTGTAGAACCGTAAAATTTCATTTTCTTAATAAAATCTAATATTGATTCCCTAATGTGAACTTCAGCGCATCTCTAGTACATACAGGTAAAATCTTTTCTCTTCCTTGAGTATTGATGTATTGCAAAATCTCTTCCAACAACGAAGGGGTGATTTCGTACAAACCGTCCTTCTTTGGATCAATACCATGCAACATAATGACACACCACTGTCTATTCTCAATAGCCTCATCAATCTTTTCTTTAACATCTGAGAATGTGGTCGTATTCGTTACGGCTATTGCTGAATTAATCCAGTACCTGTCATTTGGGGGAGTATTATTCTGAGCGTTTCCATGTACTCTTATACCCTTATAATACTGCATTCCGATGCTTCTTACCCTGTCATCATATTTAGAGAATTGAACCGCATAAGTTTCTGGACTTCCTATGCACCACATACTCAAAACCTTCTTAGTCTCACCAAATTCAAAGTGTACTTCTTCATCAGTTTTATCAATTAAACCAATGTCGTGATAGTAGGAATGTGCAGCAATCTCCACCCCTCTTCTTTCTGCATCTTTCACCTTAAACGGATTGAAAAAATCTTTGTGAAATGACTTTATAATCACTCTCTGCCCAATAATATTAAAAGTTGCTGGAATACTGTATTTCTCATGAATAGGAAGCGCCAATTCATAGTTATCATTTAGACCATCATCGTAACTCAAGGTAACCATAGCCTGACCATTATAATCTTCAAACTTAGGGTTACTAATCATTATTGGAAAAGCACTTTCTACTTTGACTTCCTTAGCTTGGTTAATTGACTTTGCTGGTTTTACACTACTCAACACCATAATTTATCCCTCATCACAAAAGTTTGTTAATTCGAATGGAATAAGTTTGCTCTGCCGAAGAAGTGTTAGATAAGAAAAATTTATATCTCGGTGCTTTAACTCTGAATACTCCACTCAACGCTCTACTTCTTACAGCCTCTGCAAAGATAGTATCCCTATCACTTGTTGATGCATCATAGTGATCAGAATTTCCATCTAATTTTTGTGCATTTATTCTATATTGATGACTATTAGCAGTGATGACGCCCATAGTAAATTCTTTTGCATCTGTTAAGTCTATGGAAGAACCTTCCGTTAATGTTAATTGCGCAGAACCTCCAGCCGGGACAGTAATGTTTTCAAATACGAGCTCTTTAAGGGATTTGCTTTTAACTGGTATTGCTTCTTCATCAGTTAGTGAATTAAATTGCAAATCTACCGCTTGTGCCACTGGATTTCCGTTTTCATCTTTTGCAACAGTACTTCCCGTCAGTTTCACACCAAGATTACCATCGTTATCTGTTTTTAAAGCTTTGGCAGTTCCGTCATCCCCACGACCAGCCATCCTTATCATTTCGTTTGCCATTTTACACAACCTCCCAAGGTTCATTTTGTGTTGTCGTTGCCTTAAACCATTGCGTACTTTGGAATACTCCACCAGAAGTCCAGACAGTCTCATTCCAGAAGTACCAATTTCCATCGTCGACAACAATAAATACACCGTTTTTACCTGTAGGTAGTGCTGTTTGTAGGGCTGTTAATGTGTCATATACTCCGTTTACTTTTAATTCTCCAATGCTGGACACTTGTTGCTCAAAATCTGCCAACTGTGCGGTAAGCCGACTGTCAACATCATTAACTTTATTATCTAGTACACTGACATCAGTACCCTCTAAACGGTCCGCCTCCGTCTTAGCGCGGTCCCCTTGCGCCTTTGCATAATCCGCCTGTACTTCCGCCTCTACCGCAGCATCCTCCGCTTGCCCAACGGTCGCCCTAAAGCCGTCAACCTCCGCGACAATTTCATCTTTGAACTCTTCGATTTGTGATACGCGCATAACGATGCGCTCTTCTACTTCGCCCACCTTGCTCACGTCTAAGCTCGGCGCAACCGTAACCGCTAAGTAGCCTTCGCTTGGAAATACTTTGCGACTGCCGTCCGGCCATTCAACGTGAAATTCCGCGTTAAACGTGCCGGCTTCGAGCGTCGCTATTTCCGTCAATTCGTACGCGAGCTTGCCCGCCATTTCATCGACTACTTGCGCCGGCTCGTTAATAATTACGGAATCAGTGTCGCCTCGCTTGCCCATTAAAAAGCGCGCCGTAGCTCCGATTAAGTTGACCGGTTGCTTGTGCGCGTCGAGTGCCGTATATCTAATTGCGTCATGTGAATCCGTTGTTTTCCATCTTATCGCCAATTATATCGCCTCCTATTTTTACGCATGAAAAAAGACGCCTTAGTTGGCGCCTTCATCAATACCCTCATTTGAAATGATAGTAATACCCTTTATCTCTATACGCGAAAATATATTACGACCAATTAAGATCGTATTTACTTCGGAATCATTTAATTGTTGATTAATAATATTTTCGTCATAAGCATCGGTTTCAAACTCGTATTCTCCGAGACTATAAGTTGAGACTTTTAACTGAACCATAGAATCCCCCTTCGCATGAAAAAAGACGCCTTAGTTGGCGCCCTCTCTTAATACTTTTGCATGTTCCATTAATCTATTGGCTTCATCGTAATTTTCATTCATAACATTAACGCCAACGTTCATTATTGTCTTTAGATACTCGTCTAGATCAGTATGATTAGGCTGTAATTCAGCGCCGAATACGTGTAAATACTTGCCCCAATCCGACGTTAGTTCACCAGAGTCGTAGAGTCGAAAAAATTCATTCTCTAAAGCAACCGCATTATCCAGTGTAAATACTTCCTTACCGTCGTTTACTAAATCATAAATCTCCTGCGTATCGTACTTTTCCCACGGCAATTTCTCGTCCTTAACTTCTGCGGCAGCTACATCGGCAGTTACTTCGACTGTTTCCTTATCGCTTTTAGCTTCTTCTTTCACTTCTTCAGTTGATTCATTTGCGCAAGCAGTTAACAATAAAAGTAGTACCAGCGTAGTTAGTTTCCGCATCATCCATCACCTTTTTATTTTAATCCTAGCATATTCTACCTATTATTTCACTAATAATTTCCACCTCCGCGTGATTGAATAAAGAACTGAGTTGTTATTTGTGCAGTTATGCGACCTAGGCTATTAGGCGTAATCTCAATAGTATGCCAACCTCGATTTACCTTGCCGCTTGAATCCGTTCCAAGATGGGGAATTAAGTCGATATTCTGTCCGCTAGTTGATGTATGCTGAACTGTATTGCCGTCAACTTTAATCGTTACGCGAGAAGGTGTACTGTTTAGCTTGTAAATTCCGTGCTGTATTTCATGCGTATGATTAGGGAGCGTGAAGTCGTGCGTATGATCCGGAATTGTTACGCTATGCGTATGGTTTGGAATACTGACGTCATGACGGTGGTTAGGAACGTTAAAATCATGTGTGTGAGACGGTATCGAGACGTTGTGTGTGTGGGAGGGAACTGAAACATCATGCGAGTGATTAAACCTCTCCCCCGGTATCTGCACCTCATGCATATGGTTTCCATAGTTCTCCGAACCTATAGCGTTTTGCGGAACACCACTCACTAAGTTAAGTTGCGCAAAGTTTCGCGTACTAGTTGTTGTCTGCGTTCCTCCGCCAGAGCTTGACGTTTGTGAGCTACCACCGCCACTTGCCGTCGATGTACTTACTCCACCACCGCTCGTGCTTGTCGCAGTTGTCCCCCCACCGCTCGAACTCGTGGCCGTTGTCCCTCCGCCACCTTTCGTAGTCGTTGACGTAGCGCCTCCGCCTTCAGTAGCTTTTCCATACGTCCTAAATTCCGATGTTTCAAAAGTCAATTCAAGCTTATTCACACGTACCATTTCCTCCGGCAAGTAAAACCGTATGGTAGCCGGATTATTTGGATCCGCGTTGTCATTATAATCATGTGAGTCTATATTCGTTGCTCCTTGCGCGTAAACTTCGTTAATCTCTTGACGGCGCTCTAAGTCCGCTTGCGTCGTGCCGAGATTCTCCGTCTTGTTTGCGATTTCTAGCTGAATGTCTCCAGGGCTTCCGACCATGTCCGGCTTGCTCTCGCCGACGATTCGCGCTTCAAAAGTGCCGAGGTCCGGATCGACTATGCGTACTATACGACCAACGCGTAGCTTATCGACATCCATGCCCGTCAAGCTCGACAAGTCTACGGCGCTAATCCGATAGCTAACTTTCGGCACGCTCCGCTCATCAAGCAACGCCTGGGCTGATGCTTTTAACGAGTCAATATCCTCGAATCGACGGTCAACCCAAACGTAAGGAATCAGTCCATATTTCGCGATAGATGCTGCGTTCTCCAAGTAAGGACGTCCGTTGTTAGCTTCGCGAATAGTAAGTTGATTGACGCCCTCGCCGTAGCCTTTCGGATAAATACGATTGAGTATGCCCGTCGGATCAATGTCGCGCTGTATCTCGCGCTGATTTTTGCCGAAACGTACTTCGCAAGTTGTCGCGTTAGAAGGTCGCACGAGATTGAGCGTCCAAGGATAAGACGTAGTATCCCACGTCCATTCGTACTGTTCGTCGAAAGGTTGCGCAATAGAAAAAAGAGGACCGAGCAATCCGTTCTCGTCCTCCCATTTATAATGAAAATATCGCGTAAAGTCGCAGCGTCCAAGGCGCCAATGCTTCGTCGTCTGTCGCGCAAGTATATATTCGATATTTTGCTTCGTCGTCCAATTTATCGTCTGATGATACTCGAATAGCACGTCGTCCAAGAGTGTCGCGATAACGTGGTCGCATTCGTACTTGATGGAGTAATTCGACTCTGACTTCGTGGTCTGCGACGGCACAATACGAAAAAGACCGATATACTCGCCGGTTAGGTCGTCGATTATCTCGACATAGTTTAACGGCTGGCATTCGGCATTCTTCGGATCATCTAACGGTAAAATAAAAGAAGCGCCCCAAATTTCGTTGAGACGCTTCTTGTACGATACGCTATATGCATTTTCGAGTATTGCGATAGGTTGGCGCGAACGATTCAGTATTTTAATCGTGGCGAACGCCTCCTTTTAACTTCGTATTTAGTCCGCGAATATAATCGTTCTTTAATTCATAGAAAAAGACGCCCGATGATGGGCGCCTAATGCTGCGCAGTTTGTGAAAATTCTATTCAATCTCTAAATATACTCTAGTATCTTTCTCTATAATAGTTATCTCATTGTCCGAAACACAACCAGCTTCGCAAGAAATGAATACTTCTGCATTTTGATCTAATAATTGTAATTGGTTAATAAGCTCTCTAATGGTCAAAAGTTATCACCTCCTGCGAGTTATTAATTAACCATAAACTGGAACACCAACTATGAATGGCTCTAGCCCATTAGGGTACCTTCTAAATGAATGTTGGTGGTTATTCCTGAAAGTATTATCATCTTTAATATGTTCTAACCATGTACAAGCAGCGTTTATTATTTCTTGACAAAAGATCTCTATATCTATATTTAAAACATTGTCTATTATATTATTATGCATTACCACCCTTGGATTAGGCTCAATAAATATAACTCTGTCATATCGAGAATTTTTATGTCTTGTGCTTCCTTGATGCAAGAATGAACACCTGAAGTAATAACAGTCGTCCGCTGTCATAGAAATTTTGTCACCAACATACTCACTGTACCAGTCCTTGTATTTCCTTCCACTTGTTTGACCATCTTCTGATTGTAAAGCTGCACAAATATCAGGAATGCATAAAGCCATTCCTAAAGATAAATGATAAACTTTTGCATTTAAACCTCTTTCAATTTCATTAAATAAATCTTCCATATAAAATACCCCCTTCTTTTGTCACGTTCATTCGACAAAAAAAGAGGATATCCTTCTTTTATTATTATATATAAAGTAGTGGTGATACATTATATACTGTAAAAAGAATTGATGGAATATATCTTGTTATAATTGACTCACTTGCAATGAACCACTATTATCGACACTAGCTTTATATTTAGTTCCATTAGGCGAAACAAAAGAAAACCCAACGTATCCACTCACGCTAGGTATAGAAACTGCACCAGTTAATCCTGATACATCATTATTTCCTATTTGAATATTTTCGCACGTACTTGTTACTTGAATGCCATACATATTCGCGATTGCAGGAATGATGTTTTCTGCAATTTTTATACTTTTACTACTACTTCCTATAAAAATCCCACTTCGCTCGTTAAGACTTTCTGTACTTGATGCTCCTATTAGATTGGATTGTATTACTCCTCCAACAACCCCTTCATAGTTAATACCAGCACGACCTGTTTCTTTTACCGTATTATTCACTACGGAAAGGTTATTAACTAATTGCGCATAAATCATTTCAAGTTGCATTATCCCACAAGTATTTGAATCAAAATTTACATTTAATGAGTTCCTAACCCAAAGAGCACGGGTTGAGTTATAGAATTTATTACCCTTAATATCTATTGAATCGGTATAATTTAAATATATAATTCCGCCAGAGACATTCAAATCCTTTAGCGTATTATCAACTATTTTTACATTTTCAGTGTAAACTCCCGACACGCCATTGATTGAAATATGAGCTACATCGCCAATAGTTCCCTCGATTATATTCCCTCGTATAATAACCGTACTGCTCTCTTGTGATACTCCCATTTGAACACCATTTATATTCTTAGTGAATTCACTATTCGGTGAGGGAATCGAAACGTTTATCGATCCGAAGCAGTTGCGGAAAGTGTTACTTTCTACAAATACGTTTTTAAACTTGAAAATCCGTAACGCCCTAAACGGACACTCTTCGAACGTATTATTAACAACCGTAATATCAGACGGCCATATATCATGCACCGCCATATGTTGCCCCACGCCGACCGGCCAGCTCGTCGTATTCTCCGTCCCACTCGGACCGAAATAGCAATTGCGTACAGTTACGTTATTTGTCGCAGTACCATCCGGCGCACCAAACGCAGGAAAGCTTCCAGTAGTTGCGATATCAATCTGAATAGCCTCCGCATAGTTACGACTCTGATCTGCTCTATCGCGATAGCCAATAAATTTACAATTGTCGACTAGTACGTCTTTAACGCCTGCTAAATCAAGTGCATGCCCCGCGTATAAATCTTTGAAAGTCACATCGCGTAGAATGATATTTTGCGCATGCGAAACGCTAAAGCCGCTACACTCGAAGTTATAATCGATTAAATTCCCGTCAAATACGCCGCCCTCTATGACGATGTTTCCATTTCCTTCGTATCCATAAAACGTTGCGCCATTGCGCCCGTTCTGAAGAATTGACGCGTTGTGCGACCGTTTGATTACCGCGTTCGGCGACATACGAATATGCGTATTACCATGAACGATTAGTTTTGCCGTCACTTTATAAATCCCCGCCGGCACATATACGCTAACCTGACCGTGCGTTTCTGCGATATCTAGAACAGCCTGTATCGCTGCCGTATCGTCGTTAGTATAATCGCCCACAGCTCCGTAACTTTTCACGTTAATAAAATGCTCCAGTTCGTCTACGCGTGTCTTTAAGTTCGGCGCTACATTTCCATACGTACCTGTTCGCGCCTGCAACGTTTCAGCATCGCTCGTACCGCTTTCTATGACGATATTGTCTAGTTGGCTTTGCACGCTAGTTGCGATCGTTTCAGCGTTGCTTGCTCGTTGAATCGCGCCATCCGATTTCGTTGTCGCGTAATTAGACTTGATGATAGCAGCGTTGCTATTGTCAATTGCTGCGTTTAGCTTCGGGTAAGTCTGGCGCAACGTTTCCGTAGGTAATATCTTTTTCACTTCTGACAATTTATTTCCTCCTTTGCGTAAGACTTATACGTATTTATAAGTTAGACTTTCGCTCATAGTTACGTCCAAGCCAACACCATCTATGCGTATATAATTGACGCCCGGCAATAACTCGATGAATTGTCCGTCCGTTTTTGTTAAATCAGAATTTCCATTAACGAGAACTAAGTATTGCTCGCCGATAACTTCAATTGTCTGCCCTGTCATCGTTCCTAACGTGAATTTGCGACCGTTTGCTGAAACTGATAAATTAATCCCTCGACCTTCTATGCGAAAAGAGAAAGGAATAACGGAAGTCCCATTGTTCACGACCGTGAATGTAGTTGCCTCTGCTATCCTTCTTCCGCTTAGTCCGGTTTCCCAAATAACGTCGCTAATTATAGGCAAGTCACTGCCCCAAACGATATCGTTGCTAGGCACGATAAACTTTGCCATTGGATCATGCGCGATTAACGGCAACGTAAAAAATCCGAGGTTAGCCAGTCGTTCAACCGGCACGCCTCCGCCCACTTTTACGTCATAATATTTATCCGGCTCATCGCCAAAGCGCAACTTGACCGTCTTAGGTCGCCCGTAGTCATCGACAAACAATTTAACAAACTGGCGAATTTGCGCCTTTAAGTCCGTATATGACTGTCGCTTAAATGCGCAGTTTAACTCGAACTGCCTTACGTCCATATAGGCGCCAAAATCATATGCGCCATGTCTGCCCGGCACTGTCATCGTATTTGTGCGAAACGAAGGCAACATCGGTTCGCTTGAATCGAGTATGACCGTTAAGCCTAGCGCTTGCAATTCGTTATCATCTATCCATACGCTTGATTCCACTACCTTTGCCCCCTTCGTCTCTTTTCGTCTTGTGCAACCCGCCAAGAATCGCGCATAAATTGCTCGGTATCATACCCGTTGGCAAGCGTGATATTAGCGCCATCAAACATGCGCTCTAAGTTAAATTGTTGCGTTGTTATTGCCGGCTCGTTGTTAAAGCTCGCCATCATGCCCGCTCCTGCCATGCTCGGTGTGTTATAAGATGAATTAATCGCCGGAATAGCTGCGTTTGCGAGCGTTGATGCTGACTGAGCTACTTGCCGCTTCATAGAGTCGATACCTATCGCTAACCCCTCGCCGGCATATACGCCTAACCTTTTAAGAACGCGTGAAGGCGATTTAATCTGTAGAAATTCTTTAATGCCGGACGGTATAGACCTCGCTATCTCCTCAACTTTACTGCCAATACTTTTCCCCATTTCGCCGATCCCGTCAATTAATCCTTGCATCATGTCTTTACCAATTTGGAACAAGTCTATGTCCTCGAAAATGCTAACGATATTTTCCCATATACTTTGAGCCGTTTCTTTAATAGATTCCCAAGCGCCTTCCCAATCCCCTTCGAGCAAGCGCATTGTTGTTCGGATAATACCCAGGATTACGTCTATCACTGTACTTATTACGGCTTGTATAGCGCCCCAAACGACTTGCACTATAGCTTTTAACGCTGGCCAAACCGTCATAAATATAGTTTTAATACTCCCCATAACCGTCTGTATAATCGTCTGTATTACTAAAAAATGCCCCTTAACTAGTTGCGAAATTGTCGAACCATTTTCGTCCCAAAAGGCTTTTATTTCCCCTAACTTTTCACTGAAAAAGTCTACTATAGCGCCGACAATTGGTATAACTACTTCGTCCTTAATGAACGTTAAGGCTGCACTAAATATTGATTTAATACCTTCCCAAACTTCGTTAACCATTTCGCGGAACCACTCGCAATTGTTATACGCGAGGACTAGCGCTGTTCCTATCGCCGTAATAGCAGCTACGACAAGTAGAATCGGACCAAGTACTGTAGAAAGAGCGCCCCCTATAGCTGGCAGCACTGTACCTAAAGCAGTAAAACCCATTATTAAAGTAGGTAAAAAGCCGATGAGTAGTAACATCCCGCCCGTTATAAGAGTAAGTACTGTTCCTAAAGCAGCAACAACGGCAATAATCGTCTTTGTAGTCTCGTTCAATCCGTTAAACCATTCAACTAACTGTGTTACAGCAGCAACAATAAGTTTTAATGCGGGCAATAACGCATTTCCTATTGATATCGCCGCTCCCTCTAATGCGGACTTAAGAATAATCAACTGCCCTTTAAGGTTGTCGAGTTGTTTTGTCGCAATCTCTTGCGCAGCTCCTCCGCTATTTTCAAGTTGCTTAGTAAAATCTTCGATAGTGCTTTGCCCCGCGTCCATCAATGCCAACATGGCTGCTGATGCCTCAACGCCGGATATTTTCGCGACAGCCGCCAATCGGTCTGCTTCGGTCATACCTTTTGTTGCCTCAGCCATTTCGCCGATAATTTGCGATAAATCCTTCATATTGCCTTGTGAGTCACTTACGCTAATGCCGAGCTGGTCCAGTGCGTCTTTCGCCATCTTGGGCGGTTTAGCTAATCGAATTAGCATCATACGCAAACTTGTTCCTGCTTGGTCTGCTTGTATACCGGCATTTCCGAGAATACCCGCAGCCGCAGCCATCCCTTCAAGTGATTGACCTGATGATTTGGCGACAGGTGCTACGTATTTCATAGTTTGACCAAGCATTTCTAACGTTGTATTTGAGCTAGTAAATGCTTCCGTCAATACGTCTGCAACTCGACCAGTATCTTCAGCCCTAATGCCGAACCCTGTTAATATGTTTGAGACGATGTCAGCAGTTCTTCCGAGATCAATTTGTCCTGCTGCCGCTGTATCTAAAAGTCCAGGCATTGCGGCTAAAATATCATTGGTCTCATAGCCAGCCATTGCTAAAAATTGCATGCCTTCTGCCGCCTGTGTAGCGCTAAAGCTTGTTGTTGCCCCAAGCCTTTCAGCTTCAGCCGTTAATAGTTGCATCTGCTCAGCACTAGCTCCGGATAGCGCACCGACACGGCTAATTGCGGACTCGAAATCCATTGCCGTTTTTACTGCTGCGCCAAATCCCGCCGCTGCTACCACGCCCAGCCCCGTTACAGCAGCACCAACCATTCCGACCGTTTGCATTGCCTGTTCGTTTGTTCTGGCGAAATCCCTAACGCCTGTTGAGGCTGTTCGGAGAGCTGTCCGCAAAGCCGTAATATCAGCTCCAATACGAACCGTTAAACCACTAAGCATCTAGTTTCCTCCTTTCTTTGAAAAGTCGAACTGCGATAACCATTCCACCGTTTCTTCCGCTTTTTTTGCCTTTTTCTTTAACGTCTCCTCTTTTACGCCTTCTTCAGGACGCTTGAACAGATCAGAAGCCTTCGGTCGTTTTGCACGGTGCGCAGCTTCGTTCATAATCGCGATACTAGCTTGACGCTCATATTCGTCATAACGAGACTCTTGCTCAGCAATTAACATCAAGTCATACTCTTTAGGCGTTAAATTTAAGACTGCATCGGGTGTTAGTCGGAAGAACCGCCATCCGTTTCTGATGATCCGTTCGTAGTTAAAATCTCGTTCATTTGTTTGAATGCTTCCGGATTCTTGGCCTTCAAGTTCCTGACTACCTTCGCGAAGAAAAAACTATCGAGTACCACCTCGTTTATCGTGTTGTAAATATAAGTTAAGTCGACTAATCCGGAATCAAACGCTGTTTCAATGGCAGCATCTACTTGCGCAAGTGAATAGTTTTCTCCGGTATGGAAAAGTGCTGCATGAATCACATGTGAAAATGTAGTCAAAGAGCCGCTCATTGCCGCCTCGATAAACCCTAACGACCCACCTTCGAAGAGTCCTTCTAAGTGCTTAACTGATTTGTAAGTAATTTTCAGCTCATGTTCCTTTTCGCCGATAGTAAATAATGTCATATATAAAACCCCTTTTTCGGTTTATTTTCATAAGTAAAAAGACGAGCAAATAGCCCGCCTTATTCTGCGCCAACTGGCACTTCTGTTAATGTCTCTTCTGTGACCTCTCCGTTTAACATTCCGGATAATGTGTATGTCGCAAATTCAGCATTTCCGAAGGAACGCTCAAAAGATGAAATCATGTAATTTCCTATTTCCGCTTTCTTGGTGCGGGTATTAATCTCATAGATTTCAACGAATTTCTTCTGTCTAATAGCTTTTTTAATGTAATCAATAAACGGATCACCTTCTGTCAAAATTCCCTCCAAGGAAATTTCTTGCGTAGAGTTTCCGTAGTCACTTCCCGTTTTGTCCTTCGTGTTTAGATCAATGGAGTCTGTCGACATATTAGACGATCCGCTTGTTTGGTTAAAAGGCTTTACCAACGTATCGCCAGTTGTCTCATCTTCCATTGTTATCGCGAATACAAATTCCTCGCCGCGAAATTCAATCCCCATTTATTCGTCCCCCTTATATTGTTGCGATCACTTCAACGTCGAAGTAAACGCGATGATAACTAGATTTGTCGCTTATATCTTCAGGTGTAATCGGAACCTCTCCCGTAACGAGCGCATAAAAATAGCCCAGCTTTTCGCCAGGCGTAGTTGCGTTAAGTAATTCAATTTTGTCTTTGATTAGCGAGCCTTTAACCGCGTCTTGAAGTAGCGACCTTTCTCGTATAGATGTCGTATATAAACCGACTTGCCATCGATAGGTCGTTTCAAAGCGCCTAGACTTCGAAATGTTTTCGTTGTTATTCTGCATCTGCTCAACCGTTAACAACGGGCGTTCTGCTGGCAATTTAACACCATCATAAAGCCAAACCGTTTTAATGCCGGTCGATGCTTCTAAGTGTGTACGTAGTGAATGCGTTAAATTAAACTGCAACTACTCACCGCCCTTCGCTTAATCGCTCTGCTATTTTTTCGCGAAATGGCGTTCTGTTATCCCATACTGCTTTTCGCGTAAAGCCTTTCTTCGTCCGATGTTCGTACTCTTGTCGTAACGCATAAGGCAAATCAGAACCTATCGTCCAAGACGTTTCGGATTCCTTTTTCGGACTTGACGCAAGTGAGTTCTTGAGTCTGCCGGTATCAACTGGCGCATTAGCTGCGGACTCATTTGCTATCTTCCTCGCGTAAGTTTCCGTAATACGTCCAATGTCGCGAGCAATTTCAGCGTCATCCAACTGACTTAGTACCTCGTTCAAACCGCTAACCGAAATGTTAAATGGCTGCCTACTCATGTCTCTAACCTCCCGACCATTTCGACGCGATTTCTTTCGCCTATGCCCTTTTTATCTTTCGCTAAAATCGTATAGTTCCGTCCTTCGTAATTGACGATGTTTAAATGAGGATATTCTGCGATAACGCTGTCGATATTAACCGAAAACCATATATCGCCTTTTTCTACTTCAATACCGTTAGATAGATATCGGTCTACTTGTGATTGCGATGCGATTTCCGTTACAACTGCGTTTGTATAAATCTCGCCATGACCACCGCCAATTGGCTCGCCCGTAATCGGATCAGTCTCGCCTTCTAGCACATAAAAAAGAGTCACCGGATGCTCCCGATGACTTACTATTTCTTTTCGCGTTTCTTTCATAAATTCTATATCTTCCGGAGTGAGCAACGCGTTCAACTCCTTTCTACAAATAACGCTCGTCAAGCACATACGTTAAGTAGCTCGAGCAGCCCGGATGCGGCATGTATATTCCGCTATCAGTCGGCTTAAATATGCCGGCACCTTGCCCATAGCGGTCTTGTCGCGCTAATTGATAGCATCGATGCGAACTGTGATGACGGTGCCTGTGTCCGTTGTCCGTAATCTTAACCCATTCGACTACATCGCTATTTTTCGCGCTTTGTGCCGACGCAACTCGATAAGCCGTATTGCCTTCCGTTACGACTAAACGCTTAATCTTCCAAGTTTCATTTTCATGTACTTCGCGAATGTGAGCGATCATAGCGCTGACGGATTCACCGCGAATAATGTCCGCACGTAGTACCTTCGACAGCTCATCGCGCATGTCACCGCTTAGTCGCCAAATGCGGTCGGATAAAATCAATCCGTCGTCTCCATAGCGCTTGACTACGTAATTAAATACGTTCGTGTTAATGCGCTCAAGCTCCGCCTTGGCAATTGCGCCTGTACCAACTACGCCAACAATAGCGCCGCTAAATCCTGCCGTTCCTTTTTCGGCTGTTTCGCGAATTATTTCCTCAATTGAAGTCGTTCCATATTCGCGCAATAACTTCTCAATGCCATTAAGCTCCCGTAGCAAACGCGATAACCGCTGTTTCTTAATAATGCCGTCTTTATCAGCAAACTCCGCAAGCAAGTCCGCTAAGTCGCCCCGAATGCGTCCGATTTCTTTAATGGCGTATGCGACTTGCTTATCGTTAAGTTTGCCGTATTGCATGGCGAGCTTTTCTAGCTGTGCGTCGAGTTTATCCTGGTTATTCATCGGCAGTCTGCCCTTCCTACATGCGATTGGCTAGCTCCATTTCCTCGCTTATATTTTCGATATTGTTTTCGAGACTCTTTCGCTAGTTGCATATAGTTATCGTAGACATTCGATTTATCAACCGATTCCTCTCCGTCTGTATACTTAAAGTAGTGTGCAGCATTTGACGCAATTACTTCGTACCCTATAGAGAGCGCAAGATATAAAACTGCATTTTCGTTTTCTTCTTCCGTTATCCCTGATTCAGCAACAGCTTCGGCAACCCAATCGACAATATCAGCCGAAGTGACGCCCGGAACATTATTTAAACGCGTAGCTAATCGTTCTGACACCGCCATTGGCATCACCTCCGTTATTTTGCTTTAGTTTTAGGCTTAGTTTTCGGTTTAACTGGCGCTTCTTTTTCTTCTGCCTCTTCTACTTTCTTATCTAGCGACTGTACAAAAGGCTTTGACTTTTCTAGCGCTGCAATTACCTTTTCATCATTCGTAACAAGTACACCTTCTCCGTTAAATAAAGCGTAAACTCCGTCTCGATTATATTCATAGTTTGGGATAGCTTTAAACTTCGCTACTTTCACTAGCTTCAACTCCTTAAAGAAAAGACACCTGCATGGCGCCCTTAATTATGCGATAGTTTTAGAGATTCCTGTTAATACTGCGATAGATTCTTTTGCGTTCTTGATTTCGAATCCTAGTTCACCTCGGATAACGCGCGCAAAATTATCAGCACCAGGATTAGTTGCATCTTGATCGTAAAATCCTTGTAGGTAACGGGCTTTGATGTTATTAATATCTACCATTAAAGCACGGTCTTTCGGCATATTCTGGTCAACTACAACGCTTGAAACTGTACCGCCAGGTAAATCACTCATGAATGACATGATTTGGTGTCCGACAGTACCTTCGCCGCGAGTTGTACGGATTGTATCACTAGCTAACTTCGTAATTTGACGAGCAACGTTCGGCGCACATACGATAGTGTCAACACGTCCACCACGCTTGAAAGTCTCCTCAATAGCGTCATTTAATTTCTTCGCGTTAATTTCTTCGCCACCCATATCAAACTTCGCAGAACCTTGCTCTTGCGCGAATGCAAATAAACCGCCAGTTGTACGTGGGTTAGATTCGCCAGCACCCGCATACTTACGGCCGTAAATCAAAGTGTTATTAACTTCGCGAATCATTTCTTGTAAACGTAAGTTAACTTGGTAATCTAGTTCGTTCGATACGCCGTATGTGTTAACTTGTTGTTGTGTACGAGATACTTTCGCAAAACGAGAGAAGATTTGTGAATAGTTATAGGATAATACTCTGTCATTAATTTCGTTATGGCGGTACGCTTCTTCACCTTCAGGGCGTGGGCGAGCAATAACTTTTAATTCAGCATTTGCTTCGATTGCTTCTGGCTCAGTTGCGTCGTACCCACGTTGAACAGTGATTGAGTCACCATTAACCGCAGTTACTTTTAATACTTCTAATTCGTTTTGCACAAGTGCGTTAATTGTGAACTTTGCCCCGTCACCTTCTTTTAATTCGATAGTAGTCGCGTCAACAGCCGCTGCTGCATTTGCTTCCCCAGTAACGCTATTTAAATAATCGTTTTGCCATTCAAATTTAGATTGAGTCAATGCATCTCCTGTACCGATTAAACCGAAAAGAACTGGCGCTTTAGTTAAGATTAAATCTACGTTCGCTTGCATTTGACGAACTTGTTGTTGGAAATCATAAGTAGTTGCTACATTCATTTTTCATATCCCCTTTGAATTGTTTTTTTTGTAATTAAAAAAGCCGCTTATTGGCGACTGAATTACTTTCGTTGTTTTAGAGCAATTAACTCGTTATAAATTTTCGTCACAGTGCCCATAAAGCGACTATCCTTTAACGCCTTTTCCCGCGCTTCTTCTAACTCTTTCTCTTTCGCAGTAATCTCGTTTATACTAGGATTCTTTGCAGGATTCGATCCGCCTGCTGCGTCTGCTCCAATAGCTTGCTTAAACATCCACGGCTTTGCTTCTTTCAGCGCTTGTACTGCTACATCAACGCCACTTACGTTCCCCTCTTCGTCCACTTCGAGTGTAGACTTATCTAATAGCGCTAACACATCGTTTAGGTCATTCGCATTAAGTGAACGAGCGATAGATTTTATTTCCGTATTAATAATTCGTTGATTTGCCTTCTCTTGCGCCTGCTTAGCCTTTTCCTCCGCCTCTTCCGCTTTCTTAGCAGCTTCTTCCTTGTCGGCTTTTAAGCGTTCAGCTTCGGACATTTCCGCTTTTCTACGTTCTTCTTCCGCTTTCTCATACTCTTCAAGTTTCTTCAACTTCTCGGCCGTCTCCGCTTGTTTCTTCTTTTCGCGTTCTAGCCTATCTGCTATGATCTTGTCGATATCAGCTTGCGTAAAAGTTTTCTCGGACGATGTTTCAGTATTGTTTGCCGGCTCATCAGCCGTTGTTTGTCCGTCTTGTTCAGGCTTATCTTCGGAAAATAATTGTAAATTTAACGGTAAAAATAATTCATTCATTGCGTACCTCCATAACCGTTTTAGAGCCGTCGCTCATAGATTACGAATAATAACAACCGTTTAGTTTTACGCCTTAACGTTCGGGCAGTACGCTATTATTCGCTTGTTTCTGCATAAGGGTCTTGCGTTTGTCGCATTAGATTGCGCTCTGCGATAATTTCCATAAGCTTTGCTTCTGCATTCTCTTTTCCGCTTCGAGTAATCGCGCCTTTAATTGACTCTATTTGCGATGCTACTTCTTCGCCAAGTTGCGTTACTAGCGCCGCCTGATCCTGCGGTAAAGGTAATCCGAAAACAATCTTGCTGTAATAATACTCGTCAACTTGTGCCAGCCATTCCGTATCGTATTTAAATCTCGGATGGTCTTGGCGCGCTTTCATGTAGCGTAAAACATACTCGTTCAACGTCTGTAAACGCGATTGCCATATAATCCATGACCGTTGCGTTTTCGATATAATTGACGAGAATAATAGCTTAAGAGCCATATCGTTAATTCCTCCGGTTTTCATGTCGGCAGTATTGACGATTGGTACTTCGCTAATTTCGTGCAATGCTTCGTACATGCGATCGAGATAGCCTTCGATAGCTTCCTTAAATTTAAATCCGCTTTCGAGCTTCTTAGCTTCCGGCGTTCCCGAATCTTTATCGCTATCCCCTAAGTTCCACTTTGCACTAGGACTCACTTTTAAGGGATTCTTCGGGTCCTCTTCAACATCGGTCAGCAAGGTAATCGCGAACATTTCGAATCGTAGAGCATCAGAATAATCGCTAAGCTTCCGATCAATCTCGTCGGCTACTTCGATCATTTTTTCCAACTCGCTAAAGCCGTGCAAATCTCCGGAAAGCTTCTCCGTAGGAATGTGAACGACCGGAATAAAATCCAGTCCCATCGAAGTCCGTTCAACGCGTTGCTCCGCAATGACTGCATTCTCGTCGCTGACCGTTTCTTCTATCTCACAATCGTAGTAACCGTCATCCTCTCCGCCTATCCATACGAGGTAATATGACAACTTCCATAGCTTCGTAGAGTCCTCGTCTAAGAATGCGGTAAAATGTACTTCATCAAGCTGGTCTGTATCCCATTCGTTATAAACCGGAATTACCTCGTAACTTGGGTGCCAAAGTATACGTATCTCTCCACGCCTCTTATCGTAATGCAAGCGCGCGTATACGCCCGTCTTAGAGATTGCGCGATCTTTAGCAGCCGCTAATAACTTTTCATGCATCCGGTTATCGTCCCATACCCACTGAAGTAATCGCTCTTTTGCTTTGGCGCGACTGTTCTCATCTTTCTGTTTCTCGCTAGGCGAGTAAGTAGGCGACATCATAATCGAAGGGTCGTCAAGCACATCTGGCGGAACAGTGACTTTCGGCTCCTTCTCGAATTGCCATGCCGCTATGGTATCGACAAGCTTTCGTGGATAATTCATTGATAGATTCGTTGGCGTATAGTCTAATTCAGACGGTTTAACATAGTCGCTCCATACGTTAAGCGAGCCTTCATAGCGCTTGTATAGCTTGATCTCGTCTGCAATCCGTTGGAACTCTGCGCTTCCAATCATTAGCTCGGCAGGCGATTGAAAAACGAACGGATTCATTAAGTTTCTGTCAATCATTACTATGGCGTCCGCCTCCTTTCGTATTAATATCGATATGAGCCGGCATTTCCGGCTTTTCTTTTACGACTAGACCCAGCGATTGAAAAAGCCATTTGGCATGCGTCAGGTCCGTCATCATGGTTGTGATTCGGGTACATTTCGAACATTTCTAATAGTAAACGTTGGTTTCTTTTAAACCGTAGCTTTCCGTTTTGTAAGTCAGGCAGCAGCGACTCAATCCGCAACGCTTTCCGAGTACGTTGTTTTACGTGCTTAAGACGCGTCATTCCTGGATAGCCTTCCGCTTGCAATGCCTCAACGAGCTTATCAGCGAACCATTCTTGCGCCTGCTGGGCTTCTACTGCTATCGCGGTGTATTCGTATTCAAGCGCTTTTTCAACCGTTGTTTTAAGAAGTATGTCGGGATGAACGCGTTCTATAAATGCGTCTACTACATAGCACACTCCCGTTTCACGATTTCGCGCTAAAGTGACTATCGCTGAATAATCGCCCTTTTCTTTACCCATCGCAAAGTCAACTCCGCAAAAGTAATCGAGCTTCTTTCCGGTTAAATCAGCGTCAGTAAAAAATTTAAGCTCTTCCATTTTAAATACTTGCGATTCCTCGTCAACGGGGTTTCCTAGATACTCCTGATTAAAGGCCTTAACTCCCATTGATTCGCGCTTTTCCATAAAGTATTTATACGAGTACAATTGTGGCCATAATACCGCTGTTCCTCTAAGCATCTCTTCCTTGTTGGTTTCGTAGAATGCGTCTGCTTTTTCTTTTGACTCAACCTCATCTGCGTTATATATTTCACGCCACTGCTCCCATAAATCTTCGCGCTCTGACCAAGATAAAATGGCTGGAAACTTTTTAGAAGTGAAGTCCTTGCGTTTATTTATTACGTGATTAAGTAGTGAATCATATCCGAGGATAGTTCCCATATAGACAGCGATTCCGCCAAAGCCTAACGCCTCTAACATTTCAGAACGGAACCAGTGGAGATTCTTCTGACGAAGTTCAGGTGTGTTAGTATTCGCATTTGATTCGAGATCATCGAGAAGGAATAGTCCAGGTCGTTCGGTAAGATGGCGAAGTCCCCTCATCTGCGTACCCATACCCTTCGCTTCTACTTTCGTCCCGCTCGAGGTTATAAACTCGTATTTGTTATCCACTTCGTTCATTGACGGCTTGGGGTGCAATAAAGGACCGAAATCTTCGCGAAGCTTTTCGTTAAACTTTAAGTTTTGTTGCGTAAATTTAATAAAGTCCCCGGCTACGTCTGTAGTTTCGGAGACTTCGATGATGTATTTTTGATGTCTAAATACCGTTTGATGACATAGAAAAGAGTTCGATAAGTATGCCGTCTTAGCGTGACGCCTTCCGACTGACCAAGCGACATTAGAAGTTTGATTGCCTGCGGTGATGTCGTCTAATAGCGAGCAAAGAGTCCTGTGAAAATCTGCAGCGCCCGAGTAAACTTGACCTTTAGGAATTAGGTTCGTTTCATTATCGGGATTCATTTCATCGCTGAAATATTCGTAGGTAAAGTAAAGCAAATCATGTTCCGCTTTATGGATGCGTCCTAGCTTCGTTAATAGACGTCTATTAGCTTCGTGCTTATCAATATCGAAATCCGTTCCGTTAGGCCCTTTTATAATTTTAAGTAATATTTCATTCTCTTCTTTAAGCTCGTCAATGCGCTGTTGTCGCGCAGGTCTGTCGAGCCACTGTCCGTCTATATATGCGATAACAACGCACCTCCTTATTAATCTTCGTCTTTTAAGCGCTCAAGCAATTGCTTTCTGCGTTCCTCAAACGGTAGCTCGTTCGCACCATTATTAATCGTAACTTCGCTCTTATCGTTGAGGTCGCCGATACGCTTAAGGAATAGCTCGATGCCCTTCATTGATCCGTTTGATATTCCTTTGATTAGTTGCGCATAAACTGCCGGCAAGTGTGAGTCGGTATACTTCGCGGCAACGTAGTTTTTATATGCGATAAAGTTTTCGTCTGATGATTCCCAAATATAGAGTTGCTTGCGGCTCAGTCCGATTAAGTCCGCAATCTCCTGTTTAGTTTTACGTTCATCTTTCGGCGAGAAGTCGTATTCGACCAACAAAGCCGCCGCTTCTTTTTGTCCGCGTTTCAAGCGAGACTCGTCGAAATTAAATCTTTGATTCGTCATTTATTTCGTCTCCTTTCCGAGTAGGGCAACTGCCAGTCCGTCTGGCTGACCCTCGAGTTTAAAATTTTGTAACAAATGATTCGGAACCAGGGCGCCAGATATACGGTTACCCCTCCCCGGCCCATAAAAATAGACAGCCGTTATTGGCTGCCTTTTCTTTCTCTATTTCTTCGCGTTAATGTCGATTTGCTGACTCCTGTCATGCGTTCTACTTCCGTATATGAATACGTGTCTAGTAAATCTAACGCGTGTTCTATTTGTTTTTTGCTAAACTTGCGCGGCCTACCTTCGCGAAAGTCATCGCGCTGCTTAGCGATAGCCTTACCTTCTTGCGTACGTTCTATAATTATATTGCGTTCCATTTCGGCTACGGCGAGCAGTGTTTGTAAAAAGAATCGTCCCATTGTCGTATTCTCTAATAGCCCTACATTGAGGACGTGCACCTTTACGCCCTTTACGAATAAGTCCTCGATAATGTCTATTCCTTCGCGAGTATTACGTGCTAGACGATCTAGCTTCGTTACAACTAGCGTATCGCCCTCGACTAAGATTTGCAGTAGCTTTTGGAATTCTGGGCGATCCGTTTTTGTTCCCGTAAACTTTTCCGAGTATATCACTTCGCATCCTTCTGATTTTAGCGATTGTAATTGCGATTCTAACCCTTGGCTCACCGTCGACACCCGAGCATATCCATACTTCATAAACACGACCTCACTTTTGACCATTAGTTTTGATTACGCTTATTATACTGATAATATCACATCGCCAAAACGTGGTCAATACTATTAAGTTATGACTATGAAATGAATAGTTTGAGCAGCCCTCGAGTTTTGAAGAGCTCTCCGTCGTGAACGCGTCGCCTGGTACAGAAAACTTAACGCTACCTTTTGCGCAACTTTATGACGAGTTTCTTCATATAATATGCGGAATTACGGACGGTAGCATTGCGAAGGTGGTAACCGGAATTTTTACGGTCACGGCTTTCGTTCTTCATATATCCTTATCGCTTCGCTCTTTCTTCGCGCAAAGAACTTATATATTTATATCTCGGCGTCTAAACATGCTCTTTCGTTTAGGCGCAAGTATTTATAAGTATTAGTACATTAGTTCTTAGTAACTTAGTTCTTAGTACTACGTAATATTTACGGTCAGCTGACTGGAATTTTTACGGTCACCTAACCGTAATATTTACGGTCACCAATCGAAGTCCTCCTCAATGACACTCTCTTCCTCGCGAATCTTGTCCAGCGCCATCATTTTACGCTCATATTCGGCACAAGCTAACGGAAAATGGCACTTGAATTCCGCTATACTTAACGGTGCTGGAAACGTATAAACATGGAACGGGCGATTATGTCGGTAAAATCGTTTAACATCGATCAGGCCAACGTCTTCTAGTACCTCGATATGACTACGCAAGGTCTTATCCGACATAGCCAGCTCGACTTGCAAATGACGTTGCGACACCCACGTTTTGCCGTAATGTTTATGATTCTCGTTCGTGTTCCGATGTTGGTAAAGTGCTCTATACACGTCTAATGTCGTAGGCGTCACCTTATAGTCGGCGTATGTTTTATCGCCCATCCAAGGCTCGCTGTCGCATTTTTTCGCGTGGCTAGTAATCGGATATAGCGCTAATTCATTCGGATACTTCACAAAGCCTCCCTCGTAAACGTGACTGTAGAAATCCCGTTCCATTCAAATTATCCCCCTTCTAAATAACGACGGAGATCAGCCTGGCTTGTTGCCGGCATACTCCGTTAATAATTCGTTTAATTTATCGTTTCGCTCAAATTGCCAGAATTGGCGCATACTCGACTCGTTTAAGCCGGTACACACATATTTGATGCCCGCCTGTTTAAGAAAACGGTACAATGGCGGTGAGTAGCAGTAAAAGAATCTGTTCTCCATTCAAATTACCTCCGAATAATCGTCTATGTCAGCAAAGTCCCTTCTTTCTTTGTCTGCAGCTTCGGCTATTTTTGTAATTAATTTAAACCGCTTAATATAAACTTTCTTAGACTCTTCATCAGTTAATCTTTCTAGGAATCTATTTACGTTTACAACGCGTACTTTTTTAGTAATGTTGTAATCCTTATCCTCACCAATAAGGTATATAAGGACCAGTTTATCGCAATGATCTACATATTTATTTACGGACGGAGATTGCAAGGCAGTCATTTCCGTTAACTTTGCATCTACCCACTTCTCGCTAGATGGCGCTCTTACAATAAAGTCTGGACGGAATCCATTTTTTGTTTCTTGAATAACGTCAAGTCCTAGCTCTACTAATAAATCAGCGAGAATTTCTTCAAATAGTAGTCCTGCTGTGCTTTTAATTGTATTCAGATGTCGCTTTCGATGAAAGTAAGCCTTGGGATCCAAACCGTTCTCAATTAAAAAGGCCTCGTATGATCCGTGAAGTTTTTTGGCGGAACTATAAAATCCCTCAATCTCACTAACACTTTGCGGGTTGATTCTCTCACCTTCGGATAATAATTCGAATAACTTTTTTCGTAAACTTTCTTTCGTCCATTCAGCCATATATGCCTCTCCCCTTTCTAAATAAACGCGAAATATAAGTGGAGAACGTTATTAAACTCGGGTCAAAATATACCTGTTTTAACGCTCCCCTCACTTATAAATACGCCATATATTAGGTATTTTTCTCATTTGACTATTGTTTTTGTTTATTATATAATTGACAATGAATAAATCTGTTAAATTTCATAAAACACAATTAAAAATCATTCTTATTAATTAAATTCCCATATGCGTCTAGATCAAGTATCTTATATTCCTTAAGGTCCGGTGTGTACATTTTTTCAAGCTCCCCATTTGCGTTATAAGAAAAACACGGCTGCACTCTTGTAAATTCCTTATATTTCTTAATCCTTTCTGCGTTAATTTTTCTTCTTTCATGATTTGTAAAGTCTCGCGTGATATTGTTGCCGGCTGCGCTCAGACTTCTTTTTAAATGCACAACTTCCGCAACTACCAAAACATAAATCTCGTATAGTACAAATGCGGGTATATCAATTCTTTCACCTTTTAAGAAAGCCACAAAGCCTTTAGTCAGCTCCTCGTCATGTTCCAACGCATCATAAATGAAATCTACTGCAAATTGATGCCTTAAAATCCAATTAGAAAGTAATAAGTTTTGATTCTCTAGATGTTTGTCCGAATCTGCCAATGCAAGAAACTCGCTCCACTGAGCTATTTGTTCGGCAATAAACGCACCTCGTCTTGTTGACTCCGGTCTTTTCTGTCTATATTTTTCCCACGCGTCAAGTGTCCTTTTTTTAATTCGTTTCTTCATCCTATCAAGGTCATGCGCCTTCATTCCCGCAAATTCCTCGAAGTCATTCACATCTATATAATCGGAGTCTTTTTTCAACAATCCGGTTGATAAGCCGTCTATAAAATCATTCTGTCTATCTGTTAAAAACTCACTTCTATTCTCGCGAAACCACTCAATAAACGGATTCTTAACGTAACTATTATCTTGAGAAAAAAAAGATTCGGACACGTCATCGCCTAACAAACCGGTAAATTCACCTGTTTTGTCGTATAATGGGCGGTCTAGTGAATCAAAATTAACACTTACAAACACCTTCCCACCAGTTTCCGGATCATACATTCGGCGGGTATTCGGGTTGGCAACGGCGGGAAGTGCGTGTTCAATTTTGGTAACTATCGCTTTGACAATACGGTTTAGATTTAACCTATCAACTCCTTCTATAACCTCGTTCCAGTCCGCATCATCAGTTAATACAAAACTATCTAACGCCTCCCAAGCTATTGAGACAGCTGAGTTTAGTAGCTCCTTTTCTTCGAAACTATCCCTACGAGATAAAGCTAAAACTAGACTAAAAATCGTTTTTTTCAATTTAGGGTGCTTTGGCACGAGAGTATGTTCTGTGCTACTATTTTTAAGTTCAAAAAGTACTTCTTCAAATAATTTCTGTTTATTATTCACGATATTCCCCCTATCGATTAATCTTCGGCTTGCCTTATAACAGGGAACTGGTGTATAATTAAATTGGATAAATATAAAATAGTCCACCGTTAACAGGGCTTTAAAAAACAAGCTTGATGTTGGCGCATCAGGCATTTTTCTTTTTATAAACAGTCATATAGTGGCTGGATTCCTCTCTCATTTAGAAATTGGTGGATAAATACTCTTCCTTTCTGCGTCCATTGAGTATGGTGTTTTGCACTCCCGTTTCCTATGGAGATTGTTTTTGATTTTGTATATCCTTTGTTTTTATAATCTCTATATAGTAACCACTGTTCCCCACGTCTATATTGAACGCCCTCTTCATGGAGCATCTTATTTAATGCTGCACCACTCAAACCGTAATCCTCGGCAATTTGAGATATGTTAACCGCATTGTTTGAAGATAAAATCGTGTCGTAATAAGTTACCTTTGGAAGGTCCTCCGAAACTTTATGCTCTAGTAGCTCCCTTGCCTTGCGCTCTTCCTTCAAGTTCTCAAGAAGGCCGATCATGAAATCCGGATTACCGATCGCATTATCGAGGACATCTTCCGTCATGTACGCCCCATGCTTACGTATTGATGGTAGGACTTCATGTGTTACCCAACGCCTAAATTGTTTTGCTTCCGGTTTTCTACTTGAAAGAATTAATGAGTAGAGACCCGCTTCATTTATAGTGGTCATTGATTGTACCCCGCCAAGGGTCTCAATAGTATTGACCCCCTTTTCGTCTTCGTCTAGTCTACGGAGAGCCATTGATGTATTTCCTATGGCTAAGACGTCACAAACATCCTTCGCTATAAACCAAATATTCCCCTCAGAAACTACTGTACGAATCGGGTTTTCCTTATAATTAAATAGTTTTTGAACTTGTTTCAAAATAACTCCCCCTTAAATTTTAATTTCATTGATTAATAGATTAATCGCTACAAGTTTTTCTTCCGTCATATTAAACGTATACATCACCTTATTTTTCATCCTCTTCGTTACACGCCGATCACCTCCTTCAATTCGTGATATTAACGAATGACTTACACAAAGCTTTGACGCAAATTCCCGTATAGTAAGTTTATTTGAAGTTCTAATTATACGAAGTGTTTCACCATCCACAATGTAGCCTCCCTTACGCAAACGTGATTTCAACTTTCAATATTCTTCCATGCTCGTCTTTTTTAGCGTACACATTATAAATACCGTCACCGTATGCCGTGTTAAGTCCCAGTGAATAACCATTTAATATTTGAGCAGTTCCCTTCTCCTTAGTAGCCTCATAGATTTGTTCACACTTATCGTTTACCGCCTCCTTCACATAGGAAGGGTCAGAAATCATTAACATGCCACTATCGACGCCGACAGCACCAATATGCTCAACGTCGACATTTTCATTTCGGTAATAATTAAACCAATAGTCTAGCTTCTCAACGAGGTTAGTCTCTTTAGTAACTCGACGCAATTCGTAGTCTTCGCCAAGTTCCATGATAATCGCTACCCTTTCTGGACACTGCAACTTGTCTAATATTAGAAAATCAACCGCTTCCTCTGTTTTCACATTTACAACTTCATAATATCGTTTTACCATTTTTATCTTCCTCTCTAAATTTTCCTTATTTGGTTACTTTTCTTACCGCGTTTATCCTTATATAAGAATATAATGCCGTTATCTATAAATCCGGACGAGCTAATTCAATATTTTCACCACCTTTAATAAAATCCTCCCAATTAATAATAAGCGTGAGATTAGGTTTTCGGACGTTACTTCTTGCTAAAGTTTATAAACCTTATACAAGATAATAGGCATTAACACGTAAATCCGCGCAGTGTAATTTTTCATGTCGACTGATAAACTGTGATCTAACAGCTTTTTACTCATATTTTTTTTGATAAAAGCCGCTGATTCCAAAATATTTTCGTATTCTATCCCGCCCAACTCTTAGCGACTTTTTGGATTTCGGACGTTTTTCCCTCACCCATATGACGCCTGCGTTTAAACTTTCGGACATTTTTCCTGTATAAGCAAAGATACATTTATAACACCTAATTTCGCGCAATAAATTTTATAATACTTTCCTCCTTACTTTAAATAACGATTTTAGCTCGAATTTCTAACATAAAAACTGCGAACTATTTGCACCTTCACTAAATAATAAGCGTGAGATTAGGTTTTCGCGCACTCCTCATGTAATAATACCCGCGAGTTTTTACTTTCGCGCAAAAATTCCTCCCTTAATTAGTAAGACGCGCTAACTTTTCTTTCCGCGCATCCTTAATTGATATAATGCAATTCACGATAATTTCTGACATAAAACCGTAAACTTTTTTCGTCTTTCATTTTAAATAACGGATAGCATCCGCAAAGTGGATGTTTTTTTATTTCCGACATTCATAAGTAGGTACAAACAGAAATCCAAACCCGCGCACTTTTACGCAAAAAAATCAGGATATTCCGTCCTGACCTCCGGCTTCACCGCGTCCATTGACTCTAGCGTGTCGCGTAGAATGTCCGATTCCCTAAACGCCACATCTCTTTGTGCTTCGGCTTGTTTACGGGCTTCCTTAGCCTCTTCCGTTTGTCGCTCAAGTTCACTAACACGTTCTTTGTAGCGTTTAAGTTTATCGATGTCCCCCGCAAGCACCTCCGCTTTAGCTTGTGCTTTAGCTGGAGTTGATTCTGCGGAAGGTTTAGCGATTTCATATTGTAATCCTTTTGATGCGTTCTGAAAGTTTTCTATCTCTGTTTGGTCGTTCAATCGTTGAACTAGCAAAAAACTATTAATGTAATTGTATACGGAGGTTTTTCGGTACCCCATAGACCGGTACCACTTCTCGAATATTCCGTTATATTGATTATTACCTGCTAGCTTTTCCTGAGCTTCCCTCAACTCTTTCCCAAGTCGTTGACCGGCGTCTAATATAATTTCCTTCATATTCTCTTCTTTTTGTTGTAGAAATTCAGCAGTATCTTCATCGACCTCTGTGTAGTCAAATGCTGATAGCCCCGCAGTCCCACCACCTTTTATTTCGTTCATTTTAATTCCTCCCTATTTGCGTAAGTTATATATCGCGTTGTGTAGATTTGTTTGCGTAAATAATACCTCTTATTAGATAAGATGCAGCATCGTTTAATTTCTGACATAAAAACCGCAAAACTTTTTCGCTTTCATAAGGAGATACATACGGAATATAATTTCCGAACAACTCTCACTTTACTAATAGACCATTTTCACTTGTTTGTGGACCAACGACAAAAAAAGCCCGACTATAAAAGTCGAGCCCCTATGACGAAGGAGAATCAGAACACAACGACGATATCTGCCACTATCACCGCTCCATTGAGAGCCTGCTCCCGTCTGCTCATGCGGCCTCCTAAACCGCACGAACGTTGTTTTATTTAAATTTCTGCCAGTAAATCGATAAGCACTTCTGGGTCATGACGCATATACTCTTCGCCGCCGTTATCCAGGTCAACCGTGACCACGCCTTGCTTGTCCGAAATTATTGCATTATAAAGTCCGATTTCGCTGTTGCCTGCAACGAAAACTTTACCGTTGGGAAATAAGATGCCAGCCTCATTGTCCCTTTTATCTACCTTCCCACCATAAACATATTGTACTATAACTTTCTTCATCGTAAATCCCCTCCGTCATTAATTATCAAACTAATAAGTAAATCGCGATCATAATCTATCGCTTTGCTTTCCTCGACAACCGCCAATTTGTCGCCTTTTAATTCCACTAATTCATAGATGTTGATACCGCCAATATCATCAACAGCTAACACTTTTCCGTTTTCAAAAAGGATACCTTTTTCGCGATATTCAAAACCCTCGGGTGTCCACCTATCGGAAAGAAACTCGATATCAACACGCTTGTTCATCGTGCATATCTCCGAATAACATCCACAAACTTAGCGTTAAGCAGCCAGTTTAAATCCTCATCGCTCAGATCGCCTTCAATGCCACATCTAAAAATTCGACATTTCCATAGGTCCAAATCGTAGTCAGTTTCCGCAAGTGGTTGAAGCATTACTCGGAATGTTAATTCATCATAACCTTTATATTCTGCCGTTATATCCTCAGCGAATAGACAAGTTTCCGGCTCGATAACTGGTTCGCCAAATTCCGGGTCAACCGAGTCAATAAAACGCACAGTTTTACGTTTGATTTTCATTATACGTCCCCCCCAATTGTTTTTGCATATCGTTCTACCACTTCTATAAAGCTAGCTGTAGATAACCACTCTAGCTCACCGTCAGTTAGGTCGCGCCCAAAATAACACTCAAAGACACGAGCACTGTCGACGTTTACCTCTTGCTCTATAGATTCCTTTGCTACTGTAAAGCTGACGGACCCAGCACCTTCATTCTCCGCCGTGATCCTTTCGCTAATGATGGCGACATTTTGAATTGCCAGTTCACTAAATGAATCAATGAAAGTTACATCATCACGCCTAATCATTGTCACTCACCACCCATCCGATAAATGCTGCAGATACAATTCCAGCCCATGCGAACCATAAATAAGCGAATAATACGCCCATTCCAATAACCTCCATAATCAACATTTTATTATTTGTGGTGTTTGTTTTGCACACTATAGTGTTTAACTTGTAATTCAAATATATACACTACAGTGTTAATTGTCAACACTATATTGTTAAAAAAGTTAAATTAATTTATAATATGTATATTGGGGAGGTGATTGAGTGATTAAAATTCACTTATCGCGAATAATGGGAGAGCAAAAGTTAAAGATATCCGACGTCGCATCAATGACCGGATTACACAGAAATGGAATTACGAAGTTATATAACGAGGAAACAGACGGCATAAAGTTCGAAACATTAGAGAAGTTATGTACTGCTTTAAATTGTGATATTAGTGATTTGTTAGAAATAAAGAACGAAGAAAAGCCCCCGAAATAAATAATCGGAGGCTATTTTTATAAGTGTTTACGCAAATCATTTGCTTTTTCCTCTTTATTAAATGTAAATAACTTGTTGTAATTAAAATAACTTTTTTCTACTAATTTTTTTATTTACATTACTAGTTCTGAATATATTTTCAACTGGTGACGCTCTTTTGTGGATTTCATTTATTTCATTATCAGCGTATCTCACGTATCTATTAGTCATCGTCATGTCGGAGTGCCCAAGTATTCGCATTAAACTAAACGCATCGCCACCCGATCGCAAGTATTTTACCGCAAAGTAATGCCTGAAGGTATGCGGACTACATCTTGCAACGGTAATACCCGCTTTCTTACCATAGTCTCTTAGCGTTTTCGCAAAGCTATCGGCATGGAACTGTTCTCCATATTGATTAAGGAATAAGTAATCTTCTTCACTAATGTTTATATAATCTAACAGGTTTTCTAACTCATTTTGCGTTTTCTTACTTATCGGCAAGACTCTGAGAGATCGATTTTTTGTTATCCTCCCCGGTAAAACAATTTGGCTAAGCTTAAAATCCACGTCTTGAACCTTAATATTTACCAATTCGCTGATGCGGACACCGGTGTCAATCAGAACCAGCATCATCACATAGTTCCTAAAACCAGTAAACATGCGGATATTCGGCTCTTTAAGTAACCTTTCTATATCGCTATCAGTGAAAACCTCAAATGTGTCATTTTCCTCTTTAAGATTCTTTACGTTAGACATTGGATTGGAGCTTATTAATCTATTATTGTAGGTCCAGTTAAAAAACACCCTCATATTTCGAATAATATTATTAATAGTCCTGATTGATAGCCCTTTCCCAATTCC
Organism: Cytobacillus kochii; assembly: GCF_020171845.1. GTDB lineage: Bacteria > Bacillota > Bacilli > Bacillales > Cytobacillaceae > Cytobacillus > Cytobacillus kochii. Next base: position 148,608 of record NZ_JAIVAM010000010.1, read on the forward strand.
CGTAGATGCTAAGTGTTCATGATCATCCCACTTTTCCTTTTTACTCTTCATAAAAATAAGATACTCCTTAATCACTGCCTCTTCTACTCGCTGATTACCGTGTTCTTCAAACCACAGATAAAAGTGATGTAATGTTTGTTTATATGTTTTGATTGTCTTAATTGATCGATTTTCGAATTCTTTTGCTTCTATAAATTTAATTATTAATTCTTCCAGATTTACTTTTTCACTCACTCTCCGTTTCCTAAAATTCATTCTTCGCTTATTAGCAAATTGACCTCTCGCCATACTCAACACCCTTTTTCATTTTCCATAATCATAACACTTTGTTTCAACGAGTAAAAAGGGCATCAGCCCTACAGCCGCAAGGTATTAAGCGTTTTTGTTTTTCGTCTTTAAATTGCGTTTTTATCGTTAATCTCACAAAAATATTCGTTTCGTAAATCGTCTCTGTTTACGTTCTTGAACAAAGTTAATCCATAATCTCAACGCCAATCACGTCCGATAAATTTACGCGTACAAAATCATGCATCAGTGTTTCTATGCGCAATTGTTGCTTAACTACATCACAATAATGTACACGCCCGATCGTGTCTTTGAGATGACCGCCGATCCACAATGTAAGGCGGACCGGCATATTAAACTCCATGGCATAAGCTATTCTTTCGTCAAACTCTACCCGTTGATATTCGTCGATTAGTGGTTTTTCACATTTGTTCATTTCATCAGGAATCTTATTTAGTTCTGTTACATGCTCCGGCATAAAGAATCCGTGCCATTTTTGCAGGCCTCTATCGCGTATCATAAAGTTAGTCGCCCCCAATTTTTCGCTTTAACTAATTATAAACGAACAAACGTTCTATTTAAAGTTACAAAAATACCCACTTAAAGAGTTGATTTTTATTTATCTTGAATTATTTACTATTAATCAAATCAAAAAATTTTAGATAAAAAGGACTAATTTACTAGGTGTAGAAATATATAATTACTAGATTTCAATAGGAGGGTTGTCAAGTGGGCTTGATTTACATTTATGTTGAAAGACGGGTATGGTATTACATTTATAAAGAAGGAATTACAGGCCAAATCAAGATTTATGCAAAGAAAGGTCGACTGACAGTTATTTGTGCTGGTGATGAAATTATAAACACACTTATTAAGACTAGAATTAGATTTAGCAGAGCAGCAGGAAACCTTAGCGAACCACTACTTTAATACCATCACTACCACTGATGCTTATTGATGTCTTAGCGTTAAATAAGGACATAAAATCATCAAAACTGCTTGCTTGAAATACGCGGAAAGGTATATCCTTCGGGATTTTATATTGAATATCCGTAATAATTATTAGATGTCGAAAGGGATGCGAACTATATAGTTCTATATAACGTTTTAATTTTGCATTCATTACCTTCTCGGAATATTGGGTACGTTGCACTTCAATATAAAAAGACGTCTTACGGAAGGTTGCGTAAATGTCCGGCTCTACCTCACCCTTTGCCCCTAGTTTCGGTTCGACTGTAAACGATTGAACAGCGCCATGCCTCCTCATTTGCTTATAGACATCAAGTATCGCTAACCAATGACCTATCTTAGCGCTGTTCTTTTTGACTCGATTATCTGCGCTAAAGTAGACGTAAGGGACAAAGGAAGTTGACCGCTGAATATGTCCATCTCGAAGAAGTCTTAAAAGCACTGCATTAGCCGCAGTTACCGGCTGTTTGAGGTTTGCGAAATGCAATTCCGATACGCTATCGCGGTCCATCACACGAAATTTATTTATATTCGCTATAATCTCCTTATCTCTCATTGTTAACATCGTTAAACACCTCTTCTTCCGTTAATTGTTCAATTGTCCGGACATCCGAACCTTTATCCGCAAACCGATCGACCCACTCATCCGTTTTATATATCGATAATATCTTCTCCGCAGCTTCCTCCGATAAATATGGCGCTTGCAGCTCTGTTATTTCGTCGCGTTTGCATAGGAATCGTCCAGGCGTTACCTTGCTTATCTTCTCGCTTCCTGGCGTTCCAATAATACGTGAATTAGATAAATCCGTTGTTCTAAACCCCATTCTTACGGTTAGTAATCCTCTTATCTTGGTATCAAGGACGTCATGTGACGGACGCTGTAACGATAAAATAATGTAAATACCTAGCGCACGACCTAACGCAACCAATTGAACAATCTGCTTGCTCATTTGCTTATCTTCCACTATCATCACGAGTTCATCTATCGCGACAAGTATATACGGCGGTCGCTTTGCCAACTTGTTAATATGCGTAACGCCTGCATCGTTAAGTAGTTCACCACGACGTTTCAATTCTTTATGCAGATACGCCAGCATGCTCGACAAATGCTCTGAATAAACACATACTGACTTTACATGTTTAACTCCACGGAATAAAAAGAATTCGCTCATTTTTAGATCGCCTAGATAGATATGCAATTCTTCGGGCGTTTTAGTCTGAATAAGAGTAGTTAAGATAGAACGTAACTGTGTTGACTTGCCTGCACCGGGTTCACCAGCAATTAAACAGTTCGGCTCATTGACGGCATCATATGCCAACATACGCCCTGTCTCATCTTGACCGCAAAGTATCGGCACATCATATCGCGATAAATCCGGAAGGATATAATCAAGTTTCGAAGGCAACTTGCGATGACTAATAGTTAGAGTAAAACGCTTGTATTCACCGTCTAGCTTAACGTATTCGCCAAAATATTGATTAAAAACGTAGGAATGTTTCGTTAGCATTTTAGGGTCAAGTCCGTTAGGAATCGTAAAAGTTGCGATAGTGGAATCGGTAGTAAGTTTAATGTCGTGGATTTTAGGAAGAATCGGACGATGGATTTCTCCGAGAAAAAAGCCACCGACCTTGAACGTTTTAACGAGCCTGTAGCGAACGGACAACTTAGCGCGCCAGCTCATCGCAACCATCCGATTAAAGCATTATGCTCGATAAAATAGACGCCTGCAATCAAGCCGGCAACGGGTAGTGCTATTCGCAAAAATGTGCCAAGCCATCCATAGCCATATGACTCGAGCGCACTGTCAGCTGTCGCAACTAATAATGTCGTGCCGGCAGCTATTAATAATCCTCCACTAAATAACATTGTTATCCTCTCCTTTTAACAAGTTGTTAATTTCGCATTAGATGAACAATTGAAAGGAATAAACTGAAGTAGCTTTGCTATGTTGAATCTTATGCAATAACTGCGGTAATATTGCGTGTCCCTACATAATTTATGACTAAGTAGCAGACGGCTTGTCTACAATTAGAAATATATCGTTCACAGTACAACCTAACTTTTTGCTTATTTTTAAGGCTACTTCTAACGAAGGTTGCGTACTGTTTCGTTCGTAACGATTATACTGGCCGTGACTAATTTCGAGATACGCTGCAAATTCTGTTTGATTCATTCGATGATCGTGGCGTAATTCTTTTAATCGATTGTGTATCGGCATAGGGCTCACCTCGCCTAATACATTCGCCAATACTTATTATGATACCTTTTTGGAGGACCTATAATGATTGAATACATTGTATTTTTCGGACTGCTTGCAATAGGATTATTAGCGTTTATCTTTTTTAAACCGCCCGCTCAGGTGTTAAATGAGATACAACAAGAAAGAATCAAATGCGAAAGCCACATTGAGGGTCGGCTATTTGAGGCACTAATTGATCACGGATTTATTGTAAATACTCAAGTGAAATGCGGAAGGTATAGAATCGATTTAACTCTACCTAATTATAAAATCGCAATTGAGTGTGACGGAAAAGCCTACCATTCATCACCCGCACAAAAAGCACATGACCGTAAAAAAGACAAATTCTTACGCAACAATGGGTGGACTGTATTGCGCTTTTCTGGTCGTCAAATAAACAGAGAGTTAGGGAAGGTCATTGAAAGGATTAACTCTAAAATTAATCCCCCAAACATCTAGGAGACAACAAACCCCTCATCGGACAAATTAATAACATACTGTTGTCTAGCTTTACGCTTAACAGCCCCAACAAAATACGCGATAGGCTTATTTAATTTACGACGCTTTGACTTAAGCGCATTAAACGATTCAATACCTATCTCGATTTTGTCCTCGGTTGTTAAGTTAGACATACGATACGTAATCGCATGAACAATTCTCCAATAAGACTCAATATCTCGTATACTATCAAAATGATAAGCTAAGTATTCGTAAAAGGCAGACGGAATCCAAGATGGCTTTATAGGCGCCGGTGTACGTACTTTAGTATTTTGATTATTTGTTTTAGAAGGGTTTTGTTTTAATGGTGTGACATTTTCTCGTTCTTCTTGTGTGACAATCGGCTGTATAACGATAGCATTTGACGTTTGTTGCATGTCTTTTGAACGCTTCATTTCGTGCTGACGTATAATGCCTAGAGTTTCTAAACGTTTACACACGCGGATAATTGTACGCCTAGATTTACTGATCAACTCACCGATTTTATTTTTGCATAGGAAACTAACGCCTTTATATTTTGCGCTAAATCGATGCAATATATCTAGAACGGCAATTTCTGTTTTATTTAACTCGTAGTTTTCTTTGTATTTACGAACGCTCTGATTAAGCTGTTCGAGTGTTTCGAAGGTTGCGAGCGTTTCGAATGCAGCTTCCGAAGCAATGATATCTATTGATTTCTTCCGTTTCATCGGGTTTCCCTTCCGCGCAAACCCTGTTTTTAAGCATACTTGAATAAGCGTTGACTATAACGCTTTTTTTCGATATACTTAATTTATCGTTTATAATTCAGGGCGTTAGGTTGTTGGTAGCAACCTGCGCTATTTTTTTTTTGTTCAAAATCTTCTTTTTAAGCGATTGATTGGCGAATAATCATCGTGACTACGACGCATTTCTTCTGTATCCATCTGTATATAACGTCGCATTGTACGTATATCAGCCCAGCCTCCAATTTTCTGTAAAGTAAACGCGTCACATCCGTTAAGTATCATATTTTTCGCCCAAGTATGGCGATAGACGTGTGCGGTTACCTTTTTATCAGTAATGCCTGCCTTCTCTGCGTAATATTTCAGCCTTTTATTAAATTGGTTCTGACCTAATGGCTCGCCGTAGCATGATAAGAATACGCGATCAGTCTTGAAATGGGCTACGTTCTCATTGATTAATTGCAATAGCATCTTTACAACATGCGTTGATATCGGTACTAAGCGAGGCTTACGGTTCTTATTTCTATCACCTGTTAGCGCAATGAATCGCGTTTTAAAGTCGATATCGCCAGCTCTTAGGTCTATCAATTCATTTGCGCGTAAACCCGAATCTAATAGCAAGTTTATCGCTACGGCGTCTCTATAACCCACATAGTCGCGCATATTAGGTTGACGCAATATTTCTTTCACTTCTTCATTCGTTAAACAGTTCGTCAAGTCAATGTCCTGCCGAATCAGCTTAATTCTTTCAATCGGATTAACTTCGATTAGCTCCTCGCGTTGAAGATAATTAAATATCGCCCGTAATGTACGCAAATTGATATTAATAGTAGTATCAGATAAGCCGATTTCTTGTTTATTTGCGTCAATGTACTTATGGCCGTCGTACTTCCGTTTATCGTATTTCATGAAGTTTATGTAGTTGCGGAATACCTCGGCATTTAGCTCATCGACATTTTTGACCTCATAATTGTCATTCAGCCAATCGATAAAATACCCCCACATTTTCGTATAATCTCGTACTGTCCTATCGCGCACACCTTCCGCACGCTTGCCAGAAACAACTATATCTATTGCTTGCTCGAAAGTTAATTGCGGAAAATTCTTCGTATCTTGCGAAAGTTTATTGATGCGATTTCGTTTCTTTAACGCCAAAACAAAAACGACCTCCCCTAACGATTTTTTTCATCGCTAAGAAAGGTCGTTATTATTAATCCTAAATCGCCCAAACAAGGGTTGTTTCCACGTCGTCAACTAATGCATATGTGCGGATTTACCGAGGCAATCGGCAACCCTGCGCATCAGTTATCGTTTAGATTACCGAGATAATATCCCGGCATCAAAATCGACTATACCGCCTAGCACTCTTCTGGCGTACCAACCTTTGTTGCGGTTCTAAAAGAAGATCCACAGCCGCAATTGGCAATCGCATTTGGGTTGTCGATAGTGAAACCGCCACCCATCATGGATTCTTTATAGTCTATTTTTGTCCCTTGTAGAATCGGTGCATCTTCTTTACTTACAACGATTTCAAGGCCATGTAATTCAAAAGGAATGTCGTCTTCTTCTACTTCTTGAGCAAAGCCCATTCCGTAAGATAATCCGCTACAGCCACCGCCCTTTACTGCTACACGTAATTTGGCGTTCTCTTCTTCATTTTGTTTCATCATTTCTTTAATGTGAAGGGCTGCCGCTTCTGTAATCTCAACAACTTGATTCATCATAATCCCTCCAAGTTTATATTATAGGCTTAGTATATACTTCTTTACAGTGTTTCACAAATTTACTGCCTTCATTAACGTACCTATACCTTATTATATGGCAACAAAAGAGTAAAGGAACATTATTCTTCATCTAAATGTTGATAAATGTTATAAACCAATTCCTCCGCATTTTCCCCATGAATGATGTCATTGTCAACTAAAGCGAATAATAAATGCCGGCACTTTCCACAATATCCTAAACAGCCATATTCAATGACATCTAAATCATAATCTTTTTTTAACTTTGCAAAGGCATGGTGAGAACCATTGGCCATATTTGTTATACAAAATTCTACAACAATCTTCCTCATAATATTAACTCCTTATTCGCTTCCTTTTCCTTCTTTTGAAGAAACTATAAATATCAGAATATTTTTACTCCGTCTTATCTGCATAAGTTTCCTTTTGTTTTCTGTTGTGATTTAGAGATAATTTCGTTATACTTTTTATGGGATTATGCAATATGGATGGTTATATTTATTTTTTTAAGATAATTTGGACACTTATGTTTTTTCCATTGTATCAGATTATCTTCTTGTATGAGAACGGACAAAATAAAGGGGATATCAGCAAATGAAAAATCTTGTTATTCTTGGGGGAGGATACGGCGGAATGCGAGTGCTTGCTCGTCTTTTACCGAATCAACTGCCGGATGATGTTTCGATTACTCTCGTCGACCGGGTACCTTATCATTGTTTAAAAACAGAATACTATGCACTTGCCGCTGGAACGATTTCCGATCAACATGTACGTGTTGCTTTTCCAGAACACCCTCGCTTGAACATTCAATATGGAGATATTACAAAAATTGACACAAAAGAAAAGATGGTCCATTTAAACGATCAACAGCCCATTTCATATGACGATCTTATTGTTGGGCTTGGTTGTGAAGATAAATACCATAATGTTCCTGGGGCAGATGTATATACTCACAGTATTCAATCTATTGCCAAGTCACGAAAAACATATGAAACGCTGAATAATTTGCCAGCGGGTGCCATTGTTTCGATTGTTGGTGCTGGTCTCAGTGGTATCGAGTTAGCATCTGAACTAAATGAAAGCAGACCTGATTTAACGGTCAAGTTGTTTGATCGGGGGAATCGCATCTTATCTGCCTTCCCAGAGAGACTAAGTAAATATGTACAAAACTGGTTTAACTCTCGAAGCGTACAAGTCATTAACAACTCTAATATCACTAAAGTCGAAGAAGGCGCTCTATACAATCATGATGAGCGGATTGAAAGTGATGTCGTTGTATGGACTGCAGGTATTCAGCCGACACATGTTGTACGTGCGATGGATGTTGAAAAAGACAAACAGGGTAGAGTCGTATTAACCAAGTATCACAATATCCCTGATGACGAGCATGTATATGTAGTAGGTGACTGCGCAAGCCTTCCTCATGCACCAAGTGCGCAACTAGCTGAAGGACAAGCAGAACAAATTGTACAAGTCCTTTTAAAACGTTGGAAAAATGAAGAACTACCCGAAACCCTTCCTGTGATAAAACTAAAAGGAATCATGGGTTCACTAGGTAAAAAACATGGCTTTGGTTTAGTTGCCGAACGTCCAATTACAGGACGAGTAGCACGTCTTATTAAATCAGGCATTCTTTGGATGTATAAATATCATAACGGTTAATCAAACTCTTGATTATCTACAGTTTTATAATTTATTGATTTAAGAGGGTTTTTCAATCCTTTTAAATACAGAAGTACAATTTCTTTTAAGAGATTGTACTTTTTTGTTGGGTTTTTGTTGGGTTTTTATATCCCACTACCAATCTCCTTCAAAACTTTCAACAGCACCGGCATAATTTGTATAAGCACATATCCAAGTGCACCATGTAAGTGTCTCGAATACCACAGTGGAAGAATTATGGGGAGAAAGTGTTGAAGGAGGCAAAAATTAAGACAGCTATTTTACGAGGCGATCTTATTTACCTTTAATGTTCTTGGTCTCCCCCGGCTTACATAGCCATTCTCGTCCATTTTATTTAGGTTTTCGCTTATAGTTGAGGAAGATGCAATACCAACCATAGTTCCTATCTCTCTAAATGAGGGTGGATAATGATTTATTGCAACGTATTTTCCAATGTTTCTAACACTTCTTTGTCTAGAGGTTAAATCCCAGAAAAAACCTAAAAAGATCAACTTTAAACAGTGTCCTTAAATTTAAATGATTCGTTTTTTGAAACTTTATTAATATACAACAGAAATGGAGACAACTTCTCATTCTTAGGTATGTATTTTTCAATAATCCAAAGTATCATTTTAGAAAATAAAAGAAATGCAATATAACCTATTATAACTCCAAAAAGATTGGCTAAAACATCATTAATATCTATAATTCTATAAGCATATCCAATAATAAAAGAAATAATAAGTTGAGCTGTTTCTATTAATAACGTAAATAATAAACCACAACCAACGATTGTTTTAAAGTTCATTTTCCTCTTTACATAAGGTAACCCAAAACCAAATGGCACAGTCAAAAGAATGTTTAATAATGTTTGTTCTATGTATTGATAATTAAAGGGTATAAGATTTATATTACTCGCTATAGTGGTAGTTTCTTTCATTTCCTCTGCAAATGATGTTCCAACTATTATAGGAAAAAGCGTAAATTTAACAACATTTATAATGTAAAAAAAGAAAATTGAAAAGAAAAAAAGGTACATTTTAGATTTATTAAGTCTAACCCTTAATGCAGCCAATATTGCTCCTAAAAAACCAAAACCTATTAAGTATGATAATAAGTCAAAATCTATTAACATATGACTCTCCTTATAAAATAGAGAGCAATAAAAATATATTACTCTCCATCAATTATTAATAGGTACTTTTAAATGTACCTGATCCCATTAAATCCCAATAATCATCCGCCGTCCTACTGAAATATAGATAATATTGTTCTGTGGGTTGACCACTAGCTGATATAATGATTGATTTCTCGATACCTAATGTTTTAGATGGTGTAGCAAAAAAACCAGCAACACGAGTATCCGGACCGGCGCAATTGTAGTCTGATCGTCCACCTTCAACCCATTTCACCAATAATAACTGCACAAATTGAATTTTGGCGTACATCTATTCCAATTTTATCCGGAGATAGCTCGGCAAAAGTTACATAATTCCCTCTGAAATCATCGTTATTTTACTTATAAGTTTTTAAATCAATTTTTCTATACAGGTGACCAATGCTTTTGGTGGATAAGATTCAAGCATGCGACTATATCCGATAGCTACTTGATCACCACTAACAATCCCCTCTAGAAGAAGCGGTGACTCTATATGTAATAATACAATTTGGTATTTTGCTTGTAATTCATCCATATCTAAATGGATGTCTTTGGCATGGAAATTTCCATCTTCTATTAAAATTTTTTCTTCTATATAAATATGTCCTACCAGTTCACTCTTTTTTTCACAAGATGATGTATACAGTTCCATAGCTTTTACAGCGATTTGAGGAATTTTTGTTTGAGATATCTCACTATAGCTTACTTTCACTTTATCGCCGTTCTTTATACCCCCTGGAAGCTGAGATGCTTTATATGATAGATAGTAGATAATGTCGTACTTTTCTTTTAAATGATTTACATCAAGATTAAGGTCTGCCTGTTGAAAATCTTCATCACCAATTAACATATGCTTATCTAATAGAAGATACCCTATTTGTGATCTTTCTCCATATTCAGAAGAAGCGGAGGACAAATGCATATAAACGAAAGAATTCAATCCCATAAGCAACAAAAACATGACAATAAAACCTTTCATTCCGTTTCTCCTTTTTTACTTTTTTTCTATCACTTTTAAAAATTAGACTCATTTAGCTTTCAAAAGTTTCAACCAATAAGGGTCATTTCATAAAATATCCTTTTATCAATAGGTATTCTCTTCAGGACAAGATTAAGTATCACCACAGTATTCTCCTGCTATAATGGTTGTTTTTTTACATAAAAACCAAATTCTTTTATAATGATATGAATTTTTACAAAAATAACAGTTTTCTTACTCTTTTACTTTCTATTTTCTTATATAGACTTGCCCTTTATAATGGCAAAGAAGCGCTTACAAAATAGTTAGGTTATATTCAAAATATTTCCTAAATAGAAGGAAGGGAGAAAATATAAATGAAGAAAAAGAGAAAAGGTTACTTGCAGCGTTCATTAGATAGTGTTGAAACAATTGGTAACAAATTGCCTCATCCCGTCACTTTATTCGCAATATTGTCATTAATTGTTTTGCTATTATCTGCTGGTCTATCACAACTAGGAATTAGTGTAGAGCATCCGGGCGAAGAAGGAAAAATGGTTGAAATTACTAACCTTTTAAGTGCAGAAGGTATCCAATATATATTTTCTAGTATGACAGATAACTTTATTGGGTTTGCCCCTCTGGGTGTCGTTTTAGTGACGATGTTAGGAATAGGTATTGCTGAGCGCTCGGGACTCATTAGTGCCTTATTACGTGGGTTTGTCTTATCAGTACCTAAGAGATTTATTACACTAGGATTAGTATTCGCAGGAATCATGTCTAGTGTCGCTTCCGATGCAGGGTATGTTGTATTACCGCCACTTGGTGCACTTCTTTTTGCAGCAGTAGGTAGACATCCATTGGCAGGATTAGCTGCAGCCTTTGCCGGGGTATCAGGAGGATTTAGTGCAAACCTTTTACTTTCAGGTACAGATGCATTATTAGGGGAGCTAACCATTGCAGGTGCTGCAATTATAGATCCTGTCTATGCAGAAGGTATGAGCATTGCCATGAATTATTGGTTCATTATTGTTTCTGTGTTTTTATTGACAGTTATAGGAGCATGGGTAACAGAAAAAATTGTTGAGCCACGACTTGGGGAATATAAAGGCGACTACAGGGAAAAAGTTGAAAAGTTAACAGCTATCGAAAAGAAGGGGTTAATCTGGTCAAGTGTTTCAATTGTAGTAGGAGTTATTTTAGCAGCATTACTCGTTTTACCAGAAGGCGCTCCAATGCGTGGTACTGGTGACCAACCAATTATCTCCTCTCCATTCATGAGTTCTTTAGTACCAATCATTGCGATTCTTTTCTTTATTCCAGGTTTAGTATATGGCATGGTTACTAGAGAAATTAAAAATGACAAAGATGTGGCAAATCAACTCTCTGATACAATGGCGTCAATGGGAATGTTTATTGTACTAGCTTTTACAGCGGGACAATTTGTCGCTTACTTTAATGAATCTAATATAGGATTAGTTCTAGGGGTTTATGGTGCTGAATTCTTACAAAACATTAACCTCACAGGCATTCCATTAATTATCGTCTTTATTCTTATTGCTGCATTTATTAACATATTTATCGGCAGTGCTTCTGCAAAGTGGGCAATGATGGCTCCGGTATTTGTTCCAATTATGATGCAATTAGGTTATTCACCTGAACTTACTCAGATGGCCTATAGAATTGCAGATTCATCAACAAATATCATTTCTCCGTTGATGACGTATTTTGCCATTATTATTGCTTTTGCACAGAAATATGATAAAAAGATGGGAATTGGTACGCTTGTATCAACAATGATTCCTTATTCAATGTTCTTCTTAGTCGGATGGACACTTATGTTGATTGTGTGGATGTTACTTGGTATAGAGCTTGGACCAGGTGCACCGATTATGTATGAATAAATGCTTTTTTAACAAAAAATGCAACCTCTATCTCATTCATCTGAGGTCAGAGGTTGCATTTTTTTCACTTACACCGCTGTAAATCCGTATTTCTCCATCTCCGCATAAATCACTTTCAACCTAGGATTACCTTCTCCAACAATTTGATCTTTGATTTTAACTACGGGATAAAACATATCTTCTTCAATTACACGAGAGGCGAAAGCTTTTTTTTCTTCATCTAATGGTGGGTTGAATATATCGACATATGATACTTTAAATTTTTGGTTTTCAAACTTTCTTGCCAGTGCCGCTTCAAGCCATTCGTATGTCTCTTTAGATGACGGTAAATTCACACAGCTTGCACATAGAACATCTGCTCCATATACAATAATCTCTAATTGGTCAGCCATGAAATGCTTCCCCCTTTTTCAATAAAAAAAATAATTTCACTCTTCATTCTATTTTACAATATAGTATAATAAGAGACATAAGTAAATGTTTCCTTATCATAGATTTTTATGGTTATCTTGATTATAATATAGATATGAAAGGAGTCGATTTTAAATGGCAGAACAAGCAGAAATGACAGGTCAAGTCCAAGAAGTACTAGATAAATTAAGACCGTTCCTTCTTCGTGATGGAGGAGATTGTGAATTAGTAGATGTAGAAGACGGGATTGTAAAATTACGTCTTTTAGGCGCATGTGGTAGTTGCCCAAGTTCTACAATTACTCTTAAAGCAGGTATTGAACGTGCTCTTTTAGAAGAAGTTCCTGGTGTTGTGGAAGTAGAACAAGTTTTCTAATGCCTACTTAATTAAAAAAGCGATGTCACATGACATCGCTTTTTATTTTTGAACTATTTTCTTTATAAATACGACTACCGATTAAATCCATTTGCAATGGAACTACTTTCATTCCATGCAAACCTGCACTCAAGAGCGTTGCCAGTTTTTGTCCTTCCCCATCACGTGCTAAGCATAATATAGTCGGTCCTGCGCCACTTAGTGCTACACCAAGTGCTCCATTCGCCATTGCAACTTTTTCTACTCCTTCAAGCTCTGGTACAATTTCTTTACGATAAGGTTGATGATAAAGATCTTTCATCATCATTTTACCTGCTTGTTCATAATCCCCACTAATAAGTGAAGCAATAAATACATTGCCAATTGCCCCTGCGTGAACAGCATGTTTATAAGAAAGTTCCGTTGGCAATACTTGGCGCGATTTCTTCGTTAATAATTCAGATGTTGGGATACAAACGACAAAATCAACTTGAAGGTGGTATAGTGATAAAGCGTCTACACCATCATCTGCTTGACTACCGATTAGCAATCCTCCAAGTAGGGAAGCACCGACATTATCGGGATGTCCTTCTAATTCAGTTGCCCATTCGAGCTTTTGTTGTTTTGTTAATCGTAAATCACATAATGTATCAGCAAGTTCGATTCCAGCCACAATCGCTGCCGCACTTGAACCTAACCCTCTAGCAATGGGGATATCACTGCTCACCGTTAATCGACAAGGTGGGCAATCCTGATTGTATTTCTTCGCTGTTTGCATAGCCACTTGAATAATGTAATTCTGCTCATCTGTTGGAAATGTCATCAATCCTTCTGAAAGAGGAATGACTTCCCATTGATCATGGGTTGTTACCTCAAGTCGCAAATACAAATTGAGGGCCAAACCAATGGAATCAAACCCTGGCCCTAAATTTGCTGTACTAGCAGGTACTTCAATGACTAGCACTTCACCTGCCATCATACGTGGACAACTCCCTTTATATGCGCTGCCACAGCTTGCTCATCATTTGGCAATTTCACAGGTTGAACAGGACTCGCATCAATCGCCGTATTCGGATCTTTCAATCCATTTCCAGTTAAAACTGCTACTACTTTTGTTTGATGCTTAATTTCTCCATTACGTAATTGCTTATATACACCTGCAAGAGAGGCACATGATGCCGGTTCAGCAAAAATCCCCTCTGATGAAGCTAATTTTCTATACATACAAAGAATCTCTTCGTCACTGACTTCATCAATTTTCCCTTGCGATTCTTTCGCTGCATTCACAGCTAAATCCCAGCTTGCTGGATTACCGATACGGATAGCTGTAGCAACTGTTTCAGGGTTTTCAAAAACACGATTATGAACAATAGCTGCTGCACCCTCTGCTTCAAATCCATGCATTTTTGGTAGGCCTGTTTGTTTAGCTTGATGATATTCTTTAAACCCTTTCCAGTAAGCGCTAATATTGCCCGCGTTTCCAACTGGTAAGGCAAGAATATCTGGCGCCATCCCACCTAACTGATCACAAATTTCAAATGCTGCTGTTTTTTGTCCCTCAAGACGATAAGGGTTTACAGAGTTTACCAATGTAACGGCTTCTGTTTCACTAATTTTTCTAACCATTGATAAAGCTTGATCAAAATTCCCTTCAATTGAAACCACTTCTGCCCCGTACATGACTGCCTGTGCTAATTTTCCCATAGCGATTTTTCCTTCAGGAATCACGACAATACATCTTAGACCAGATCTCGCTGCATAGGCTGCTGCTGCTGCTGAAGTATTACCTGTAGATGCACAAATAATTGCTTCACTTCCAGCTTCTTTCGCTTTAGCTACAGCCATAACCATACCGCGGTCTTTAAATGAACCTGTTGGGTTTGCTCCTTCTGTTTTCACATATAAATCAATTCCCCAATCTCTTGAAAGGTTATCTAACCGAATTAAAGGAGTGTTGCCTTCATTTAGTGTAAGCATCGGAGTATTTTCAGTTATTGGTAAAAATTCTTTATATGATTGTAATAAGCCTTCCCATCTCATCATTTGGCTCCTCCTTCTACACGATACGAACTTTTAATCTCTTTTACTGCCTCTAAGTCTCTTAAATGAAGCATAATATTTTCATAGTCTTCTAACGATGCTTGGTGTGTAACCACTACAATTTCAGCTAGTTCTTTCTCTTTGACAGGTACTTGTAGAATCTTCTCGAAACTCACACCTCTTTGCGAGAAAATATTTGTGATATTAGCGAAAACACCGACTTCATCACTTACATGTAAGCGCAGGAAGTATTTGGCGAAAATTTCATTATCGTTTTTTAATTTCTTCTCAAACTGTGGAACTGCCGCACTTCTTCCATTAACTCCTAATCTCATATTCTTCATGACTGCAACCAAGTCTGAAACAACAGCTGTTGCTGTAGGTAAGCTTCCCGCTCCTGGACCATAAAACATTGTTTCACCCACTGCCTCACCATACACATATACGGCGTTATATTCATCTTGCACACCCGCAAGTGGATGGGTTTCTGCTAACATCGTCGGTTGTACACTCACTTCTACTTTTTCGCCTTCTCGGTGAGCGATCCCAATTAATTTCATTGAATAGCCGAGTTGCTTCGCATATTGTAAATCTTCTTCCGTGATTTCCGTAATCCCGTTAACCTTCACATCATCTAAATCAATATTCATAGAGAAGCCTAATGTTGATAGAATGGCCATTTTTCTAGCTGCATCTAATCCTTCTACATCAGCAGTAGGGTCACTTTCTGCATAACCAAGTGCTTGTGCCTCTTTTAGAACCTCTTCGTAAGCACTGCCCTCTTTACTCATTTTTGTCAAAATAAAGTTTGTCGTGCCGTTCACAATGCCCATCATTTTCGTAATGCGGTCAGATGCTAAACCATCTACTAGCCCTCTTAAAATAGGAATACCACCAGCTACACTTGCTTCATAAAATAAGTCACATTGATTTTCCGAAGCAGATTGTAATAATTCCGGCCCATAAACCGCCATTAAATCCTTATTAGCTGTCACAATATGCTTATGATGATTGATTGCTTCTTGGAGATAATCCTTCGTTTTCTCCAGTCCACCCATCACTTCGATGACTACATCTATATTATCGTTCTTTAAGATATCATCAGGGTTCGCTGTAAGTAGCTCTGGGTTTATTTCTACCTCTCGCTTTTTATCTAACTCTCTCACCAGAATTTTACTCACCTTTACCGGGCATCCAATTTGATGCATAAGCTTATCCTGGTTTCTTTCAATGATTTTTACTACACCTGAACCTACTGTGCCCAAACCTAATAAACCGATCGAGATTGCTTCCATTTCCGTTCCCCCTCAGATTGTTCTTATAGAAAGTACATTTGTATTTGTATAGTAGACATTATAGACCTGTTTCTTGTCTTTGACAATAGGAGAAAGTAGTTTTTTCTATTTTTCTATTAACGCTTTATCTTATAAATTTATAGCATCCGACTCTTGAAAATAAAAAAAGACATTTTCATAAAAACTGAAAATGTCTTCATCGCTTATTCTTTATTTTTTTTCACAAAACTAACTATACATTCAATAAGTGCCACGATAATGAGGGATATACCAAATAAAGGCATCAGTATACCTAAAAGGACCATTAACATTATAAAACCAATGGATAGCCCTTTAAAATTTTTCGGTGGTGCAGAAAACTTGTCTTTTTTCTTCCGCGAAAGCCATGTTTTAAAACCCCAAAAAATAACAAAAAGAAAAGCAAGACAAACTACTAAGTTTAAAACCTTATTTGGCCAGCCAAATAAATGTCCTTCATGTAATGGAATCCCCCATGTAAACCATTTTTGTAAAAGATTATAATCCTCATAATTAACAGCGGCGATATATTCACCGGAATATTGGTCAAAGTAAGTAGTCATTTCTTCTGACGGACTCACATCCAAACCCGTTACACCGGAATTACTTCCTTTAGAAACAATATAAACACCGTCATCAGCAGAAGGGTAAACAATAGAATAAGGTTTACTAATATTTTCACTTTCCACTTCATCTATTAGTTGCCCTACTGAAATCATAAACTCATTATGTTCGCTCTGACCTGATCCTCCGTGATGATGGGCATGAGGATCATCAGATGCTGGGGTTTCCTCTTGCCTTGTCGCCCATGGGATCTCATTAATATCAGATGTTGGTGGATTTAATTCCAGTTCAGGTGCATTATTACTGGCAGTTGTATAGATTATATTCCCCATAACCGCAGACCACGGTAAGCCCGTGAAAATAATAACTACCATTGGAATGGTAATGATTACACCTATAAGCGCATGTAATTTTTTATTACGAAAGTTCTTAGAACCATTTGCTTTTCTCGTTAAGATCTTCCCTTTAAAAGTCATATACAACCCACTGATTAGTAGAAAGATGGCCCAACAGGCCGCTAGTTCAACTAAATAATTGACCGGTGTTCCTCCTACAAATAGGGAGCTATGTATGCTACGCATCACATTTGAGTATGTATTGGCTGCATCCTGACTCCCAACAATTTGGTTTTGTTCATCAAGGAAAACATACTTTTGTTCCCCAGCCTCATCTGTTAAAGTTAAACGAGTATTATATGGCTCCTCCATGATACTAATCTTTGTAACAGCAAAGCCATGAAAGTCTTTTTCAACTTTCTCTATTCCTTCGTCTATCGTTAATTGTTCACTGCTTTCACTATCTCCAAAGAATAAATCATCATATAATTGATTTTCGACTTCTGGAAAAAACAAATAACCAATTCCTGAAAGAGTTAATGTAATAAGTAAGGGAGCAATAAAAATCCCCGCAAAAAAATGCCATCTCCAAAAACGATTATAAAATCCCTTTTTCATCTTGTATTCTCCTACTCTATAATCATAAAATTAGTTCGAATGACAACAGCCACCAGACATTTGCTTCACAATTTCTTTTATCGCTTCTTCAAACGGTAAGATTTCTCCGCCAAACCCTTGTTGGAATTGCTTGGCATGTTTATAAGAATTGAAACAAATCACTTGAGGGTGGCAGCAATTTAAATCAAGGTCAGCATTAATTAAATACAATGCTGCTTTTGCGCTCATCGTCGTATCTTTTAAGAAGTCTCTACAAATAATTTGTGTCACATCTTCCTTAATATCTTCATAACGTAATAATCCACAATGAGGACAACATGTTTGCTCAATCACATCATTCTCTCTGATGATTTGCACTGATAATCTTGCTTGCAATGGTTTCAAACAATAAGTACATTGGTTCTCTTTCGTTATATTTCTTGGAATGAGTGCAATCCCGTTAGATGTTTTAATGATTTTATCCTGTTTCAATAATGGCTTTATATCTCGATAAACCGTCATTTCTGATACGCCTAGTCTCTTACTAATTGTCGAAACTTTTAATGATCCTTCTTTCTCTAGCCAATCTATCATTTTTTCTCTTCTTTCAATTGGCAACATGAAATCCCTCCTCAAAAATATTTATGTTAGTAAAAGTGAATTCATAACGAATAATAACATAAAATCACATGTTTTTATTCGTTACTCTAAACAATTACTAAAAGGTTTGCTATCTATACACACTCTCTTCATATATATTGGTTTTTTTTCACATTTCAAAAAACACCATGATGAAAAATAAATGTACTTGTGGATTATTTTTAAGGAGCATAAAGATAAATGAAATGTCAAAAACCCGTGTGCTATAACGCCCACGGGTTTTAACCTACTCGGTTAATTTACAAAGATGGTTTATTGTTTTACTGGTGTAAGTGGAGTCCCATCTGAAAATACTCGGTCAATGTTCTGTACGCATAATTCCATCATTTTATATCTTGTTTCAGTTGTTGCACTTCCAATATGAGGCAATGCGACTACTTGTTTTAATTGCAATAGAGGATGATCTCCTGAGATTGGTTCTTCTGCGAACACATCTAATCCAGCTCCCGCAATTTCACCCTCTACTAAGGCAGAGTAGAGGTCATCTTCATTGACTACTGGTCCACGTGAGGCATTAACAAAAATAGCTGAAGGTTTCATTTGCTGAAAGACTTCTTTTGTGAAAAGATTTCTTGTTTCATTTGTTAAAGGCGTTAAGCAGACGATAAAATCAGATTGACTGACAAGTTCTTCGAATGAAACATACTGGGCATGAAGCTCTTCTTCCGCTCTCTTTTTCCTAGTTCGATTATAATAAAGGATATGCATATCAAATCCTTTTGCACGTTTAGCAACCACCTCACCAATACTCCCCATTCCAACAATTCCAATGTTTTTTCTATGGACGTCATGTCCAGCTAATAGCAGTGGACTCCAGCTTTTCCACTGATTATTTTTCACATATTCTGCCGCTTCAATCATTCTCCTTGCCGTAGCTAATAATAATGAAAAAGTCAGATCAGCTGTTGATTCGGTTAGGACATCAGGTGTATTAGTGATTGTTACATTCGCGCGCTCTGCCGCTTGTATATCTATGTTGTCATAACCAACGGCCATATTGGCCACAACCTTTAATTTCGGGGCATGTTGAAATAATTCCTCATCTACTTTTTCTGATAACATTGTCATTAAGCCTTCTGCATCTTTCACCTTTTCGAGTAACACATGACGAGGGATTACTACATCCTCCTTGTCCCACATCTCAACATCGTATTTTGCTTGTAATGGCTCAATGACCTCATATGGAAGTTTCCTTGTAATAAACAATTTCTTACCCATTCTCTCACCACTTCCCATTTTCTTTTCATTATAGGCAAATTTTTCATTTGGTGGAAGTGATTTTGCTTGGTGAGAAAGCACGATCCAGCTTGAACTTGGCTCGTGCTTATAAAATGGTTGATCTTTAGCTTCAGGTGAGACTCATCTTAATTAATTGCTACATTATTGGAATGAAGGTGTGCTTATTTCAGATTTCCCCACACTTTCCAACTTTTTTCCTGATGAAGGGTACATATATAAATTTATTTATTTCGATTCCAACCATTCAGGCATAGGAATATACCATTGTTTAGACACTTCCTGATGGTTTACGATTTCAAAAAAACGCGATATGAATTGTTCATATTCTGGCGATTGGTGCAAATACTTTTCTAATTTTTCCTTCAGAATATTTCGTTCTTGTTCTGTTTGTGCACCGTAATAGCTTTCGATGCATTCAAAATAATGAAGTGGGAACATCATTCTCGCATAATATAAACGCCATGAAAAACTTGACAATGGACTGATCGATTCATATTCTTCAACAAACTTTCTTACATCTGGTTGATAGGTTTTTATATTCTTGAAGTACTTCTCTCTCGTCCATTCGGCTAAATCTCTTGTGGCATGGTCAAATACCCAATCAAAAGGGTTTTTCACATAATATTGTTCTCCCCATGTACGATTAGAAAATCTTTCATGGCAGACAGTGCCAGTATCAGTCATCATCGGTTCATCATCAAATTCCGTATCAACAATATATTGAATCGCATTTTCAGCCATTCCCATGTAATAAGGAAATGATTCTAAAAATAGGCGGTCAAATTCACTTTCTCCATCAAATTGAAATACCATATCATTCCATACCTTTTCCATTTGATCGAGTCTTGTTTCCCACAGTGTTTTCCATTGACCGATTCGACTTGTTTGTTCCACTGCAAAATTAACCGTTCTCCCTCGAAAGTGGAATTTTGCCAACTTCCTGCCGAAATGTCCTTCTTTTCTTGGCTGTAAACGTTGATTACTTAAAACTGCATATCTCGCTTCCTCCCACTCAGTATAAGGCTTTCCTTCTGTTGTTTTTTTAAATCCAGCAATATTCTTATCCCCACTCATTCTTAAATGCTCTGCAATTTGATCCAGTTCAGTGAGCGCCTCTTCTTTTAAATGATTAGCAGGGACTAGTATATACACTTCATTTTGTGATTTACAAGCATTATAATGATCAAACCGAAACTCTTCTTCCGCCTGAATATTATATTTTTCCTTGAGTAAACGTCTTAACATTCGTCATAACCCCCTTTTAATCAAGCTAAATAGATGCATTTTATTCAAATATATGAAAAAATAGCTAAAACTTGTTGATTTATTTTTAGGGGATATGATGGTTTGAAAGTTCGCAAGCTATCATTACTATCATATAGTAGTAAAGAGCAGCATAAAGCGAATAAAATTATAGAAAAAGGTGAACTCATGAGTGAAGAAAAAGCAATTACTTTAACAGAGAAAACAGCAAGAAAATGGCTCAAAGAACGAGGAGTAGAGATTGTTGATATTGCTGAGTTAGTGTATTTTCTTCAAGAGAAATATCATCAAAACTTGAAAATAGAAACATGTATCGACAATGTAGAAAGAGTATTATCCAAACGGGAAGTACAAAACGCCATTCTCACCGGTATTCAATTAGATATGCTTGCAGAAGAAAAGAAATTAATGGAACCACTGCAATCCATTATTGAAACAGATGAAGGATTATATGGTGTTGACGAAGTTTTAGCGCTATCAATTGTAAATGTGTATGGTTCAATCGGAATGACCAATTTTGGTTATGTAGATAAATTAAAACCCGGTATCTTAGGTCCATTAAATGATAAAAACTCTGAAAGATGCCATACTTTTTTAGATGATATTGTTGGTGCCATTGCTGCTGCGGCTTCTAGTCGCCTTGCCCACCGTGCGCATCATGTGGAATAGATAGAAGAAAAATAGTAGGACATCACATTATAGTGAGCCTGCTATTTTTATTTTACCCTCCTTTATATTACTGCAGAGTTTTAGATAAATTTGTTGTTATAAAAAGCGTTCATGTTCACTCGCATGACTGTCTATAATCGTCTTCGCAGTCAACATCTATTCCAACAATATAAAAAACAGCAAGTACATCTTTCGTACTGCTGTTCTTCATTTCTTATAAGTAATCCCACTGATTTAGTGTATCCACAACAAAGGTTGGTTGCTTGTCGTAGCCTTTTAAAAGTTCCTTCGTTGTTACGCCTGTATGAACCAATAATGTGTCTAAACCAGCATTCATTCCTGCCTTGATATCTGTATCATAGTTATCTCCAACCATCAATGTATGAGCTTTATCTGTGCCTAAAACTTTTAACGCTTGCTCCATAATGATCGCTTCTGGCTTGCCAATAAAAGTTGGGATAGTTTGCGTCGATACACTAATGACTGAGGTTAATGAGCCATTGCCAGGTAAAAGTCCTCTTTCAGTTGGAATGGCAATATCACCGTTTGTAGAGATAAAGGTAGCTCCATTTCTTACAGCCAAACAAGCTGTTGCAAGTTTCTCGTAGTTGATGTCACGATCGATTCCTGAAACAACATAATCGGCGTGCTCACCTGCAAAGTGAAAGCCCTTTTCTTCTAATGCCTGTCTAATCCCTTCTTCTCCGATCACAAATATAGACGCTTCGGGACTTCTTTGAAAAATATAATTCGCCGTTGCCATACTAGTTGTAAATACTTTATCTTCAGTCGCCTCAATGCCAAAATTTTGAAGTTTTTCAGCAACTTGTTTCGGTGTTCTAGATGAATTGTTTGTGACAAAAAGGTAGGGAATGCCTCTTTCTTTTAACCCTTGAATAAAGGAAACGGCTTCATGAATTAATTGTTTTCCTTTGTACATCGTCCCATCTAAATCAATTAAATAACCTTTATATTTTGTCATTTACTTTCCCCCTAATTTCTAAAAGCTGATACAGGACCAAGTTCTTTCATTAAATAGTCTCTAACAGCTGTAGGGAATTTTTTTAATTGAGCTATTTCTAATTGGAAACTCTTGTTTAATTCATCATGTTGAATGCCTGTATAACTTTGCACTAATGGCTTACGGTAAGCAATAACCTTTTTATAGCTGATAGCCATTTCATGGTCAATGACTTTTTCATCTTCCAGAATATCAATAATATCTTCATAACTACCTGGGTCTCTCATAATAAAGCCATCAATCATTGCATTACCTACATCTAAGACCGCCTCAATAACCATATGGCTCAGTCTTTCAAGCGCAAGTTTCTCTATATCCGAATGAAGTGCTGTATGTTTCCCTAATAGTGATAGTTGTTTTTCCAAATAAACGAGGATTTCCTCAATTTTTTCTCGATCAACAAAATACATGTCCCTCACCTTTCTCATCCCATACTTCCTATCTATTGTATCTCATTCATAACAATGAAGAAAGTTCTCCCTTATGTGAGTATAAAATCAATTTCCTGTCTGCTAAGATTTTGTTATGATAAATGTAGCATGGATAGTTAGAAAGGGGTCTATACGTTAAATGACCGAAAGATTCTTTTTATATGATGATTTAGAAGATACAAAAACACGCTTTGTTAGTTTTATGGGTGAAAATCAACGCTTTGATTTAGCGCTTGTTCGTTCAGATCGGTATTATGGAAAACAACTTGTTCTTGATATTCAAGGAAGTCGTTTTGCTATTATTGGTACCGATGACCTTGAAGAAGAGGGTTATTTAGAACATGCTTTTCAATTGGAGAGCGAAGATGCAGAAGAGTTAAGAGCCTTTTTATATGAGGTCATTTAACCGATTGGATAATATTGATTGTTCCTGCAAATAGTATAAATGGGAGCGTAGCAGGCTCTCATTTTTTCTCATATTATTAGGAGTGATATCAATGGATCAAAAAAAGAATTACTCGGATTTTGACAATGTTGAATCACAAAAGGAAAACCTCGCAGTGGAAGATTTACCTGAGGGCCCGTATGGTGCACCAAGAGGGAAGCATACACCTGTTGAGAACAAAAGTTCAGAGTGGGAAGAAGGTCAACACCAATCTAGTGCATTTGTTTATGAAAATCGGGAACTTCATGCTGACATTCCTAGAGAAATGCCTGGAGCACACGAACCCCATTCAGAAGCTTCAGATGAGTAATTTTAACAGAAAAAAAGCTGGACGAATAATTCGTTCAGCTTTTTCTATTGCTTCACTCTTTTTACAACGAAATAAGGACAACCAAAATTACAATATTCGTATAAATACTCTGTCAAAGTGCTAATTTTCGTATCATACGTCGCTTTTTGATTCTGATCGTCAAAAAAACCTCTAAGTCTTAGTTGGCCGTATCCCCAGTCACCTACAATATAATCATAACGATTTAATATTTCACTATATCGACCCCGAAAAGCTTCTTCATTAAATCCGTCTCTAATATCTTCAATTACTTCATAACATGCGTTTTGTATACAAACCAATTGATCTCACCTCTTTTTCATTGGCTCACTAATTAAATTATAAAGAAAGTTAACGTCTATGTACAATAGTCCTATTTTAAATTATAACTGATTCACCATCAATTACTAAGGAAAAAAACGAAAGAATCGGAAAAGATATTGTTAAGGGGGTGTTTCTGATGAAAAAAATGATAATGTTCATCGGGATATCCAGTATGGTTGCTCTCACTGGATGTCAAGCAGCCGATCATTCCGCTAAAGGTGATATTTATCCCGAAAGTGGCAATACGGTTAATGTGAATGATCAGCGAACAGATATTTACAATACTAGTCAGCAAAGTAGTGAAGATTTCGGATACGTTCGTCATCAAAAAAGTCCTATTTATGGAGAAAAGGTATCCAATGAACATTATGCTGCCATTAATCGTGAAAAAGTGGCTGATATTATCGGAAAATATTGTACTGAACTTCCAAATGTGGATGATGTGTCTACATTAGTGACAGACAATGAAGTGTTAATTGTTTACAATACGGATTCAGATAATCGTGAATCAACTGCTACACAAGTAGAAAAAATGGCAGAATCAGTTGTTCCCGGATGGTTTGATATTTATACGACTGACAATACCAATCTCCGCAAAGAAATAGAAAGTTATTCTACGATGGATGCAGATAGTGAGCACACCCATTATGGTATTGATCAATTAACGAGCCAAATGAAAAAAGCCGATATTAACAAGTCTGAAAAGATGTCAAATAAGTAACGCTGTGAAATATCAAAAGAGGATTAGCTCCTTTAGCTAATCCCCTTTCTTGTGTTTACGCTTCTTTCGCGTCTACTTCACCCATTTGTTGTCTTTGCTTAGCTGCTGCATTTACTTGTTCATCTGCATGATAGGAAGAACGAACCATTGGACCTGCTTCACAATGGCTAAACCCTTTGGACATTGCAATTTCCCTTAATTCATTAAACTCATCTGGATGATAATATTTTACAACTTTTATATGTTTTTTAGATGGTTGTAGATATTGACCAATCGTCATAATATCTACGTCATGCGCTCGCAAATCATCCATCGTTTGAATGATTTCTTCTTTTGTTTCCCCTAGCCCCACCATTAAACTTGATTTGGTTGGAATTTCAGGTTGCATTTCTTTAGAACGTTGTAAAAATTCAAGTGATCGTTTATATGTAGCACGCGCTCTTACTCTTGGCGTCAGTCTTTCTACTGTTTCAATATTATGGTTTAAGATATCTGGTTTTGCATCCATTACTGTTTTAAGATTTTCATATACCCCGCCCATATCAGAAGGTAAAACCTCTACAGTTGTAAATGGACTTTTTCTTCTAATGGCACGAATCGTTTCCGCTAAAATAGCTGATCCACCATCTTTTAAATCATCTCGCGCAACCACTGTAATAACTGCATGTTTTAAATTCATTAAAGCGACAGAATCAGCTACGCGTTCTGGTTCTTCCCAATCAAGCTCAGTTGGCAGTCCTGTTTTGACCGCACAAAAACGACAGGCTCTTGTACAAACAGAACCTAAGATCATAAATGTTGCTGTCCTTCTTACCGCCCAACATTCATGAATATTTGGGCATTTTGCCTCTTCACATACAGTATGAAGATTCTTTTCTCTCATCATTTTCTTTAATCCGGTGTAGTTTTTATTAGTGTTTAACTTTATTTTCAACCAATCCGGCTTACGTAAATGTTCATCTTTCTTAGTCGTCATTCTTCTTCACTCCATCCCAGAATTTCAAAAAGACGCTTTTTTTATCATCATTTTTATCTAGAGAGTCTTACAGAAGCAACTTTAACACATGGAAGTAGATAGAACAACCTCGTTCATTAAAAACCTTCCAATATTTTATATTTATCGTTTTTCTATTTTATCACAAACTATAACAGTAATTAGAAGAGAAGGGAGGTTTATTGGTGCGAGTTTTCACATTACTTATCACCTTAACAACGGTCTTATCCTTTATGCAACCAGAAACGGCAGCAGCCTCCGAATTAGATGATATTTACGCAAAAAGAATGGCGCTTTATGAAAGAATTGAAACAGTCACGACCATTCCTTGGTATTATCTTGCTGCCATCGATCAATATGAAAGAAATGTAAGACAATCAAGAAGAGACTTACCTAAAGCTGAAGGGATTACTGGCATTTACTTTAAACCGGAGGAATGGGTTGGTTTCACAAATCCAAACATAAATGACGAAGACCCAAAGACGATAGAGTTCTTTAATGGTATTGGCTTTGATGGTGATGGTGACGGAAAAGCAAGTTTAGATAGTGATGACGATGTATTGTACGCATTTGCTAACTTTCTACTTCGTTATGGTACGGATTATGAGAACATTAAAATTGGTATTTGGAACTATTATAAACGTGATAAATCAGTCAGAATTATTATGGGAAAGGCAAAGCTTTATCAAAACTACGGGAGACTTAATTTAGATGAACATGTTTTTCCTGTCCCAATTGGTACTCATTATAGCTATCGTAGTACATGGGGAAGTGCGAGAGGTTGGGGTGGTAGAAGAATCCATGAAGGAACAGATATTTTTGCTGATTACGGCTTACCAGTTAGAGCTACCAGCTATGGTATTGTCGAAATGAAAGGCTGGAATAAATATGGTGGTTGGCGAATTGGTATTCGCGATATCAACAATAACTATCACTATTACGCTCACCTAAGCGGATTTTCTGATGACTTAAAAGTTGGTCAAATAGTTGAACCTGGCAAAGTCATTGGTGGTGTCGGTAGTTCTGGCTATGGACCAAAAGGGACTTCGGGAAAATTCCCTCCACACCTCCATTATGGTATGTATAAGGATAATGGCTATACTGAATGGTCGTACGATCCATACCCTCATTTGAATCTTTGGGAAAGACAAGAAAGAGCAAAGTAAACGAGGAATAGATGACGCCTTCTTGTTAGAAGCGGCATCTAACTCCTCGCTTTTTGAATTTCGCTTGAGCAATGATCCATTACCCAATATTTTGTTAACGGGTTCTTTTTATCCGCCTAAATAAGCCATACGGATTTCATCACTTTCTTGTAAATCTTTTGCTGATCCGGTGAGCACTACTTTTCCAGTTTCAAGGACATACCCTCTTTTCGCAATAGAGAGGGCCATATGCGCATTTTGTTCAACAAGTAAAATCGTTGTTCCATTTGTTTCATTAATTTCTTCTATAATACTGAAGATGGTCTTAACCATAATTGGGGCAAGGCCCATGGATGGTTCATCTAACAAAAGCAACTTAGGTCTAGCCATAATGGCTCTGCCCATCGCTAACATTTGTTGTTCTCCGCCTGATAAAGTTCCGGAAAGCTGTCCTTTTCTTTCGAATAATCGCGGGAAAAGTTCATAGACTTTCTGGATATCTTTTTGTACTTCTTTATCTTTTCTCACAAAAGCGCCTAGTTCTAAATTTTCTTCTACAGTCATATTCGAGAACACGCGTCTTCCCTCTGGTACATGCGATATCCCAGCCTTTACAATCGTTTGTGCTTGTTTACCAACAATCGATTGATTCTCATATTGAATCACGCCTTGCTTCGGCTTTAATAATCCTGATAACGTTTTTAATAGCGTGCTTTTCCCTGCTCCGTTTGCACCAATTAAAGTGACAATCTCTCCTTCTAATACCTCTAACGAGACGCCCTTTAATGCATGAATATTCCCATAGTAAACATCTATTCCATCAACCTTGAGCATCCGAAGAAACCTCCTCTCCGAGATAAGCCTCGATTACTTTTGGGTTACTTCTAATTTCTTCTGGCAACCCTTCGGCAATTAATTGCCCATGGTCAAGCACATAAATTCTTTCACATATCCCCATAACTAAATTCATATCGTGCTCAATTAAGAGTATTGTTAAATCAAACTTCTCTCTAATAAAGCGAATGAGCTCCATAAGGTCATGTGTTTCTTGTGGGTTCATACCGGCAGCCGGCTCATCTAACAGCAAAAGCTTTGGTCCAGCTGCTAATGCTCTTGCGATTTCTAATCGCCTTTGTTGTCCATATGGCAAGTTTTTAGCTAATTCACCCTTCACATGTTCAAGCTGAAAAATACGTAATAGTTCTATTGATTTGTCTTCCATTTCTTTTTCTCCGTTAAAATGGGAAGGCAACCGCAGAATCGAGCTTAACATCGAATGTTTCGCACGCGAATGATTCGCTACTTTTACATTATCTAACACAGAAAGGTCATTGAATAAACGAATATTTTGAAACGTCCTACTGATACCTTTCCTTGTCACCTGATAGGGAGGGAGTCCGTTTAAACGTACACCTTCTAAGAAAATATCTCCTTCAGTCGGCACGTAGACACCAGTTAATAGGTTGAAGCTGGTCGTTTTCCCTGCTCCGTTTGGACCAATCAAACCGATCAGTTCCCCTTGGTGAATTTCCAAATCGAATCCTGAAACAGCTTTTAAACCGCCAAAAGAAATACCAGCTTGATTGACTTTTAATAATGGTTGATTCTCCATTTTAGCTTCCTCCTTTCACGCTTTTACGTTTAAAGAGGTCCGTAATTTCCTTTGTCCCCAATAAACCTTGCGGACGGTAAAGCATAACTAGAATGAGCACGGCACTATAGATTATCATTCGTGTTTCAGGATAACTTTGTAAAAATGTGGAGATAATCGTTAACAAAATAGCCGAGATAACCGCCCCAGATAGACTGCCTAATCCCCCTAATACGACGAAAATGAGGATATCAAATGATTTCAAAAAACCAAATTGAACGGGTTGAATAATATAAAAATTATGAGCATATAACCCCCCTGCGATTCCTGCGAAAAAAGACCCAATGGCAAATGCCGCTACTTTATAATAGGTCGTATTAATACCCATCGCATCGGCAGCGATTTCATTTTCTCTAATCGATATACATGCGCGACCATGCCTTGAATTTGTAAAATTCACAATCACTAATACGGTAATAAATAAGCAGATGAAGGCCGAAGTCCAAGTTGTCATCTTTGTGACCTGCATACCTGCTGCTCCACCTACTGCATCAATATTTAAGAAAATGATGCGGATAATCTCTGCAAATCCTAATGTTGCAATCGCTAAATAATCACCACGTAACCTTAAAGAAGGTATCCCAACAATTAAGCCAGTTAAAGCGGCAACAATCCCACCAATAATAAGTGCAATAGGAAATGGAAGTGAAAGTTTCATCGTTACAATTGCTGAAATGTAAGCCCCAACAGCTAAAAAACCAGCATGTCCGATTGAAAATTGTCCTGTAATGCCAATAACTAAATGTAAACTGACGGCCAAAATAATATTAATACAAATATAAACAAGTGTATTCACATGATAATTATTAATCATTCCAGTATTTGCAGCCATCTGAACTGCAAAATAAACAATAATGGAGAGAATAACAAACAACCAGAAACCTTTGATCTTCTTCGTATTCATCCTTTTTACACCTTCTCTCTTGCATTTTTACCAAAGATACCTGATGGCTTGAATAAAAGGATTAAAATGAGAATGACAAATGCTGCCGCGTCTCTCCATAAAGAGTAACCAAGGCCACTAACAACCGTTTCAACTACGCCTAACACAAGGCCACCAACCATCGCTCCAGGAATAATACCGATGCCACCTAGTACAGCTGCAACAAAAGCCTTTAATCCTGGAATCACGCCCATTAACGGTTCTATTTTTGTATAATACACACCAAAGAAAACACCTGCTGCCCCGGCCAAGGAAGAGCCAATAGCAAATGTGGCGGAAATGGTTGTGTTTACATTAATCCCCATCAACCTTGCAGCATCCATATCATGTGACACAGCCCGCATTGCTTTACCGATTTTGGTTTTATGAACAATAAATTGTAGAACGATCATTAGCACAATCGAAGTGCCTAAAATCATAAGTGATTGACTACTGATTTGTGCACCCAAAATATTATAGGTTTGATTGCTAATGACTTCAGGATAAGCTTCTGGTTGTGCACCTCTAAAGTAAATAAATAAATACTGTATAAATAAAGAAATCCCTATCGCTGTAATGAGGGCAGCAATTCGCGTAGAACCTCTCAACCTTCGATATGCTACTCGCTCAATTAACATACCCATCCCTGCACAGACAGCCATTGCAATAATTAAGGCAGGAAAGAATCCTAACCCCCATCCAGCAATCGCATAAAAACCAACAAACGCCCCAATCATAAATACTTCACCGTGGGCAAAGTTAATCAATTTGATAATTCCATAAACCATTGTATAGCCTAAAGCAATCAGTGCATAAATACTTCCTAACGATATCCCATTTACTAACTGTTGAATCCAATCCATGAATCCCCACTCCTCTTCAAATAACCCGAATAGCTTCAGATAGAGAGTGACAGCTAGCGAAAACGCTATGCTGAATATCTCCTCATAAGGTAATAATTGACACGCTAATTTCAAAAAACCATTGCTCCTGAGCAATCTTGGACTATGAGATTATTAGCTATCACATCAGGAATTACCCTTTCATATCTGATAAAAAAAATGGAAGGCCCACTCGCTCCTCCCATTTTAATACAGCCTCATTTTAAGGATTTACTTTCGTTTTGAAGACTTGCTCCCCATCCTTATATTCCAATACAGTAGCTGATTTAATTGGGTTATGATCTTCATCAACTGAAATGATACCCGTTACAAGAGTTAAATCTTTCGTCTCAGCTAAGGCATCTTTGATTTTCTTCGCATCACTTGTACTTTCGGCACGCTCCATGGCATCTTTCAACATATATACAGAGTCATAACCTAATGCATTAAAAGCATCTGGTGATGAACCATTATATTTTTCACCAAACTTTGTTACAAAGGATTGAATCGTCTCGTCTGGATCACCCGAAGAATAATGGTTTGTTATAAACGTATTATTTAAGGAATCCCCTCCGGCTAATTCAACTAGCTTTGGTGAATCCCAACCGTCAGCACCCATTAGCGGTACGTCAATACCCATTTCTCGTCCTTGTTTGACAATAAGTCCTACTTCTTCATAATAACCAGGGATAAAAATAAATTCGGGATTAGCTGATTTAATTCTTGTAAGTGTGGACCTGAAATCAGTATCCTTCGCCACATACGATTCTTCGGCTACTATTTTCCCACCTGCTGCTTCGAAAGTTTCTTTAAAGGAAGCTGCTAAACCTTTTGCGTAATCACTTGCGTTATCAGCATAGATAGCTACATTTTTCACTCCTAATTCATTGGCAGCAAAATTCGCTGCTACTGTTCCTTGGAAAGGATCAATAAACGAGGTACGGAATACAAAATCATTTAAGCTTCCATCATCATTCACTGTTACATTTGGACTCGTACCTGAAGGAGAAAGCAATACCGTCTCTGAATTATTAGCCACTTGTGCTTGAGCAACTGTGTTACCACTTGTAGCAGACCCAATAATAGCTACGACATCATCATTTTCCGTTAATTTAATAGCTGCATTGGTTGCTTCTGCTGCATCCGATTTATTATCGACTTTTACAATTTCTATCTCTTTACCGTCGATTCCACCATCTTTATTAATTTCATCCACAGCCAATTCGATTCCTTCAGCAATTCCTTCACCATATGAGGCAACTGCACCAGAAAGTTCTAGGTTGGCACCTATCTTGACAGTATCACCAGACTCACCACCACCTGCACTATCACTACCACAGCCAGCAAGGAAACCTGCAGCTCCTATAGTAGAAGCTAAAAGAACAGCCGTCATTCTCTTTTTAAAAAACATAATGATCCCCCTCTTTTTGATTATTCCAACAACTAAGAGCATGGTTCAAATCCCCCATATAAACCCCACAAGAAAAGATACCACACAAAAAAGTAGACTAAAATAACCAAAATGTAATATTTTTCTGATAATTGCTATAAATCTAAAAATAGTATAGTATCATTTTATTCATCTGTCAAAACAATCTTTGTGAATAATACTAATATTTAGAATTTTATTAATAGTTTAGAGCGTTAAAGGGTTTCTTTTTCATATGTTTTGTTTGTAAAACTCTATCATTATATTCATAAAATAATTAATAGTAGATAGATATAATGTAGTTCATTCAATTGTTAATAATAGCAATTGAAAATAACTAGCTACTTTTATATAAAGTAAAATAACTTTGCTTATGTAGTAATTTTAGACTTGTAAGATAGAAAAAGAGGAATGAACCGACGAGTTCATTCCTCCTTCCTATATGTTCAAAAGAACTATTATATCGTCTTCTCGGTTTTTGTACCGAACATTTTAACAACAAGTAAAATCCCTGCCATCATAACAATCAAAGCAGCTAATGCAATGATTACACTTCCACTTACACCCAAAATGATATAAGAGATGGCCGCAGCAACAGCTGCTGTAAAGGCATAAGGAAATTGTGTAATGACATGATCAATCAAATTACTTCCTGCACCTGTGGCGGATAAAATAGAAGTATCAGAAATCGGTGAAGCATGATCTCCGAATACTGCCCCTCCAAGTACAGCTGCCATTGCAGGAATCAGCAGGGATATATCTGTAGCTACAGCAATATCACCAGCTATTGGAAGGAGAATGCCAAATGATCCCCAAGATGTCCCTGTACTAAATGCCATAAGTGCCGCAATAATAAATAGGATAACAGGGATAAAATCATGACTCAGATTCGATTGATTAATAACGCTAGCCAAGTATTCCCCTGTACCTATTTGACTAATCAAATCTCCGAGTAACCAAGCAAAGATTAAGATCAATACTGATCCAAACATAGATTTCATCCCAACCCATGTAGCTTTCAAATAAAAATTACTCGTTAGTTTATCATCTTTCTTTAATACTTGAGCAAATTGTACGTAAGCAACAGCTAAACTCAATAATCCTCCGACAATTAATGATAAGGCCACATCTGTGTTTTCTAATAAGGATACTAACGACACATTCCCCTCTGCCCCATTCATGCCTGTCCAAGCCATCATACTCACTGTTCCAATAAATAAAACAATGATTGGCCAAACAAGATGACCAACAGTCCCTTTCGTACTAATAGGTAATTCTTCTTGAACCTCGTCTTTCAACTGTTTCTTCTTATCAAATAGAATTCCTTGTTCAATAGCTTGTTTCTCATGTTTCTTCATTGGACCAAAATCAATTTGCCCAACAACAATGATAAACACCATTATGATTGCCGCCCATACATAAAAATTTAACGGAATGATTTGCATGAAAGCAGAGAAAGCACTATAATCAGTTATTTTATGAGACACTAAAATCGAGCCAATTAAGGCGATAATTGATGCTCCCCAACTTGATATAGGCGATATAACACATAAAGGTGCGGATGTTGAATCAATTAAATAAGCAAGCTTTACACGTGATACTTTTTGTCGATCAGTAACAGGTCGAGATACCTGTCCAACTGTTAACGCATTAAAATAATCATCTATAAACAAAATCATACCTAAAACTACGGTTAATAACTGTGCACCCACTCTCGTTTTCACACGCTTCATTGCCCATTCACCAAAGGCACGACTACCACCCGATAGTGAAATAAATGCAGTAATGCTACCAAGAATAAGTAAGAATAATAGAATGAATATATTCCAAGTATTTAACCCTTCATCTGTTATGAAAAGTGCTATAAACGACGAGAAAAATATTTGTAGCGTATCTAGCGGTTGATATCCTCCAATTAAGATAGCTGCTGTTAACGCCCCTAAACCAAGGGAGAGAATCACCCTTTTTGTTAGTATAACCAAAAGCATCGCTACCAAAGGTGGCAGCACAGAAATAAATGTACCTGTCATAAAAAGACCTCCTATTAGTATAGGAGCTATAGACATGAACGAATGCGTCTCATATCAATTAACGATCAGAGAAAGGTATCCTCCACTTTTCTTTGATCCTTAATTGATAATAAAAAAAGAGTAACGATAGAGATTCTATCATTACCCTTCAAGAAGTAACGTTATTCTCCATCACGACTGTAGCTCCCCATTATGGTTAATATACCTCCATAATGACAGTGTTACTCCTATTTAGAGCAACCCCAACAAATAAATATTGACGTACCTATTTGCTTCGGCAAATCTCCCTTTTATCAAAGTTCACTGTTGTCATCCTCACATTGATTACTAATGATGATTTGCGCCTCTACCCCATCGGATTGATAAGGCATTATTCAATTGTTATACATTATATCAAAATATAATTATTTATGCAAAACTCTATCAAAACCTAAAATATACTTAAATTTATTATTTTTAAGATATAGTAGGATACTATAACCTATACCATTCTTAATAGCGCTTCTCTTCCGATCATCCCTTTTTTAATTCCTAATTCCTCTGCAGCAAAAGTGACTGATTCAAGTGGTGCATCTATTAGTTGTTGAATCGTTTTTACCCCTACGGCTCTACCAGCAATGACATGGCGATCTTTTAATTTTTCATTTAATAACGCAACGTCTAATGCACCACACATGATATATCCATTATCATTTGATACAACTAACAAATTAGTTTTTGGCAGCTCAACGGATACAGTCATAAACGTATGACCATCCAAAATAACAGGCTTTAATTCAACCATGACCGTCCCCCCTTCCCTTTAACAATTTATGTTATAGGTAGAGATTCGGTGTACTCATTAGTTAAAATAAACCGAGTTGTTTTGGAGCTAATCCCTCATATTCAATTCCTAATATTTCTAGAATTTCCTTTGCATTATCCGCTGCGTCACCACCAGAATTATTATTAAATAGTACATAGACGTCCTTCGCCTCTTTTTGTAATTGCTTTAATCGCTCTGCCCACTCCAATAATTCCTTGTGATTATAACGGTATAGATAGCGAACTTCACGCCAATTTGGTTGTTTTTTATTTTGCCATCCATGAACATTACGACCATGCAAGCGGACAAGTACAATTGGATGTCCGCAAGTATGCATTACAATTGGAACAGAGCCCTCCCCTGCTTGTGGTTCATCACAAACGGTATGTATCCATTTCTCTTCCTTGATAAAATTTAAAGTACCTTCTATAAACACAGCTTGATACCAAGACTGATGACGAAATTCAACAGCACATGGTATTTCTCCCATTTGCTGTTTACACCAGCGTAAATATTGAACGTTTTCCTTTTTACAATTAAACCACGGTGGAAATTGAAATAGGACCATCGCTAACTTATTTTCTCTTATATAAGGGGCAAGCGACGCTTTAAAAGCAGCAAACATTTCTTCTTTGGACTCAAAAGGAATCTCTCCCCTTTGATGCCCCGTCATCCCCTGATAAGCTTTCACAACAAATTTAAATGAAGCAGGCGTTTCCCTCACCCACTTTTCCCCGTTCCTTTCTGGCTGTACGGCATAAAAGGAGGCGTCTACCTCAACTGTTGGAAAATGAGCGCCATATTCTAATAGTTTATCTCGGTTAGATACACGCTCCGTATATAGGCTGTCATGATCTCCCCATCCAGTTAAACCAATCCTAATCATTCCATCACCTCATCTACCAATAATCTTCATACTGATTATTTTACCTAAAGGATATAACCATAAACAAGAAACACAATGAAATAAGTGAAAAAGAATCAGTCAAAAACAGAAAAGAAAATTCTTAGAACATTCCATTAGCACTTTACTCATTTTGTGATTGCTCATCGGTATCAAAAAAGGAACCCTTACGCAGTAATAAGGAAAAGCATATAGAAAAAGTACCTTACTGGAGATGGTATAAATCAGATATCCGTTTCTTACTATGAGTTTAAAAGAAATAAAAAATAACCCGAACCATTGTTCAGATTATTTTTTATTAAACAGATTAACTCGCTTTGATTTTGTTCGTTTTCTTCAATAAATAAAGTAAGTATGGTGCACCAATTAAAGAAACAATTATTCCAGCAGGTATTTCTTTAGGAGCTAAAACGACTCTTCCAAGAAAATCAGCTGAAATAAGTAAAATCCCGCCAATTACTATGGTTAATGGCAGTAATTGTAGTAGCTTCGGACCGACCAGTTGTCTAGCAATATGTGGAGCTAGTAAACCGATAAATCCAATTGCTCCAACCACTGATACACTGATGCTTGACAACATAACAGCTAGTATAATCATAAACATACGCATTTTACTAGTTTTCACACCTAAACCAATGGATAGTTCATCACTCAATGATAAGATCTCGAATGTATTGGCCATATAGAGAATAACCGGAAAGAGTAGTAACGATGTTATCATCACAATTACTAGGTCACTCCAGCTTGTCCCATAGGTGCTACCAGCAAGCCATGTTAAAGCTTGTGATGCATGAAGGTTCGCACGTACTAATAAAATCTGTATAATAGCAGAACCTACCGCAGATATAGCAACACCCATTAATAATAGAATCATCGGTTGATAACCGCTCCGCGCACTAATAAACAATACAATTCCCATTGTAACAAGTGCACCAATTAATGCACCAATTGGAATAAGGACAAAGGGGGCTTGAGGAAAAACAATGAGAACCAACATCGCCACTACACTTGCACCTGAAGTCACACCTAAAACAGAAGCGTCAGCAAGTGGGTTACGTAAAACAGTCTGCATCATTAAACCGCTAGCTGCCATCATCATACCAATTCCGAAGCTGACGACCACTCGAGGCAAGCGAAAATCCCAAACGAAGGTATTATACATCAATTCTCTTGGCAATTCTAAAAGACTAGTGAAACTTGTTCCCCCAAACGACAGGCTAAACCCTACTAATCCAAGAACGGCGAGAGATATGAGGAGATAAAATCTTTTAATATGCTTAATTCGCACTTTCCCCTCTAATGCTCCTCCAGCAGTTCTCGTTTTCCTACTTACCTTTAAGGCTAAATAGACTAACCAGGGTGCTCCTATAATGGCCGTCATTGCTCCTACAGGTAATTCGGACATACTAGAAATCATACGAACAAAGATGTCAGCACATATGAGTAAGCCTGCACCGACCACTATATTTCCTATTAGCATGGATCGATGCTTTCTAAAGCCCATTAAACGAACAATATGTGGAGCCATAATACCAACAAAGCCAATGGGGCCTACTACTGTAACAGAGACAGCAGCTAATATAATTGCAATGCCCCAACCTATTAATTTACTTATCATCACATTTTGTCCTAATCCTACAGCTACATCTTCCCCCAACAGTAAAGCGTCAAAACGATGACCTATTATAAAGGCAAAAAGAAGAGTGAAGAGAACCCATGGCAAAGCAAATTGAACGCCACTCCAATCAAGCTGTAACAATGTTCCCGCTCCCCATAAAAACAACCCGGACACTTCATTTTCATATAAAAGCTGCAGGGCACTAGTAAATGAAGAAAACAACATTGTTACTATCAATCCAGTTAATGCAATTCTAATAGGATCCAATGCTCTACCTACTAAAAAACTAACAATTAAAGCGGCTATGATTCCCCCAAGCATCGTCACGAAAAATGGAAAGGCACCCTTTATAGAAGGAAAGAAAATGGAAAAAAGAACAACAAAGAAAAATGCTCCTGCATGAATGCCTAGTGTACTTGCACTTGCGAGTGGATTTCTTGTCATTGTTTGTAATAACATCCCTGCTACGGCAAGTGCAGCTCCAACTAAACAACCAATTAAAAACCTCGGCATTCTACTATAAAGGAGAAAATTCAGTTCCTGCTCATTATCCCATACTTCCATCCAAAAGCTGAGTAAGCCTGTTGAAGCTTGTCCTTGGCTCAAGTGGATGAGACCAAGAATAATAAACAAGAGCACACATGCCGCAAATAATAGAAAGGGTTTAACTCTCATAACATTACTTCACTAATGTCTCTTCAACATGATCAACTAAAGTTTCCATTGAAAGAACACTACCAAACGTCCACACACCTGCGCCTACATCGTACATCAAATCATTTTCTACAAAGTATAAAGAGTTCCAAGCTTTGTTTCCTTCTAAATTACTAAATAACGGATCATCTTTTTGTACAGTATGAAGAAATATAGCTTCTTCGTACTTAGATACACCCTCTACATTTGTTGTAATAAAACCACTCGGCTGTGGATCTTGATCCTGTATTTTATTTGTCAATCCTATACCTTCAAGTGTATGGCTCACCGTCGAGTTTTCTGTAAATAATCTAAAGGTCGGGGCTTGATTCGCAGAATAAGCTTGTGTAAAAACAAATTCATTTGTCTTTAATTGAGCTGCAGATATATTCTCTTTCGCTTCTGCCATTTTTTCCTCTAAATGAGCAACTGCCTCGTCAGCCTCTTGTTCTTTACCTACTAGCTTACCTGTCTGCTTTAATGTATGTAACATGTAAGCATATAAGTCTTTTTGAGCTTCCTCTGTAGAACTATCAAAAATCACTACAGGAGCTATTTTTTCAAGGTCCGCTTTAAACTGTTCTTGATATTCCATACCAATAATCACATCGGGCTCTAACTTTGCTATTTCTTCAATATTTGGTTCTGTTCTTAAACCAATATCCACAACACTTTCATCTAATTTAGCATCAATTGTTACCCACTTATTAAACCCCTCTACATCAGCTACTGCAGCTGGTTGTACACCAACAGCTAATAACTCTTCAGCAACGCTCCATTCAAGAGCAACTACTTTCTCCTGAACTCCTTCAAAGCTGCGTTCACCTGACGCATCTTCAATGACAATCGTTTGATTACTATTATTATTCTCTTCTCCACTATTACTCTCTTCTTCCTTTTGCATACAACCAGCTAAAACGAGTACAAATAAAAGCATAATAAAATATAATTTCTTCATTAATCAAAGCTCCATTTCCAAAAAAATTAATTATCACAGCAATCTCATTCAAAGTGAAGAAAATTCCGAAATATTAAAAGCTAATCATTTGAGAATTTAATTTGATTTTAACCTTTCAACAATGATAATCATTCTCATTTTAATGCAAAAAATAGCGTTTGGCAATACACTATTTTATTGCTCACACTTCTATTCATTCTTTAATCAAATTCAATGCTCTTATCTTTAATAAAATCGTATATAATCCATATCATATCTTGAATGAACATTTCTTCAATCAAACGACACAATGAAAACGCCCACCTTAATGAAGGTGGGCGTTCGTTCTTATATTATTTACCCTCAGATGTCCCGTTAAGGTCTACGTCTTCCAGTAATTAATTGGAATACTAAAACGACGAGTGCAATAACTAATAATAGGTGGACAAGTCCTCCTGCGACATCAAAGCTAAATCCCAAAATCCATAAAATAATTAAAATACCGATAATCGTCCAGAGCATTTTACATTGTCCTTTCTGTTGTGTATTTGTTCGATACTCTTACATACCCCAGAAAAAAAACACTTAAACCTCCAGAACATTTTCTCTATGTTTAGAATATATGAGAGGAAGGGAAAATACAGAATAGATATTTCACCTATTAATGGAAGAAGGGATACTATTGGTCACACCTGTCGTTTATGATTTTATTGGCATTGGCTTAGGACCTTTTAATTTAAGTCTTGCAGCTTTAACTGATCGAGTCAAAGAGTTAGATGGATTATTTTTTGAACAAGAAGAGGAGTTTGTTTGGCATCCAGGTATGCTTATAGAGGGCACAGATTTACAGACACCCTTTTTAGCTGATTTAGTAACATTTGCCGATCCAACCAGTCCATATACATTTATCAATTATTTACATACTCATGAGCGCTTATATGCCTTCTACTTTTTCAACCAATTCAACATTCCGCGCAAAGAATATAGTGACTATTGTAGTTGGGTAGCCCATCAATTATCACATTGTTATTTCAGCCATCGTGTAACAAATGTGATAGAAACAAAGGATCATCTTTATCAAGTAACTGTAGAGAATCTACTAAAAAAAGAAGTATCCAACTATTTAACAAAGAATCTCATTATCGGAACTGGCAGTATACCAATGGTGCCAAAGGGATTAGATGGAGATTGGCCAAACAATGAAATTAGTCACTCAAGTGAGTATTTGTTTCATGAGAAGCAATTGAAAAGTGGTCATTCAGTCACTGTAATCGGTTCTGGTCAAAGTGCATCTGAGATTTTTTTCGACTTATTGTTAGATCAGAAAAACCACGATTATGAACTAACATGGTTTACAAGATCTTCCGGCCTTTTTCAAAAAGAAGATGCCAAATTAGGGAAAGAATTTTTCTCACCTGAATATATTCATTATTTCCATCAACTTGATTTTGACCATCGTCTTGAAGCATTAGATTCTTTAAATCAACTACGGAATGGCATTGACCCCGAAACTTTAAAGAAAATTTATAATCTGCTTTACCATCGTTCTATTAGTGGGGAAAAACTCAATGTAACTATCCAACCCTTAACAGAAGCGCAGAAAATAGAGAAAATAGAGAAGACGTACCATCTACATTGTCAACAATGGCAGCAGGAGAAAAAATTTATTCATCAAACGGAAAAGGTCGTCTTAGCAACTGGTTATAAACCTGCCCTACCGAATTGGTTATCGCAATTTGCCGATGAAATCATTTGGGAAGACAATAAACGATTCAAAGTAACGGAAAATTATCAAATTGACTTTAAGAAACAGAAAACAAATCATATCTATACCTTAACCAATATCGAGCATTCCCACGGGGCTAGTGCAACAAATCTAGGCCTATCTGTTCTAAGAAATCAAAAAATCATCAATTCAATTGCTGGAAAAGAAATATACCCTGAACCAACAAAAACGGTTTTTCAGCAATTTTCACCGAAACACTAGTCAATGTTGAGACAGTCAATAAAGAAACCCTGCTGATGAAAGTTTATTCAGCAGGGTTTCTTTATTATCTTAGGTTAGCGACAGTGCCACCGTCGACTCTTAAATCAGTACCAGTAATATAGCTTGCTGCATCACTCACTAGAAACGCAACAGCTGAAGCAATTTCAGGTGATTCTCCTTCACGCTGCAAAGGTGTTTTTTCTAGTAACATCTTCATTTGCTCAGATTGACTAGCTTCCTGTCTACCCATTGGTGTATTAATCGTACCTGGAGAAACAGAAACAATTCGCGCCCCTTTCTGTCCCCACCTCCATGCTTGGTCTTCTACAATTAATAAAACACCTAATTTCGAAAAGCTATAGGCAGCACCAGAATTCGTTTGATAGAAAGGCTCCATCTTCTCGTGTAAATCTTCAGCTAACGGTGCCTTTAGTATTTCGCTATACGGCCCTTCTTTTGGCACCATATGCCCACTCATTGAGGAAATACAGACGGCAACTGTCCCTTTTTTTGCGATTTCATAGAAGGCATCTAAAATGATACTTGTTCCTCTTAAATTAACATCAACAATTCTTTTCGCATCAGCCATCGTCGGTGATAATCCAGCTGTATTGATGATGGACTTTAATTCACCTAATGAATCAGCCTTTTGCGCCAATGCTCGAACATTTTCTTGATCTGTTATATCTACTGTTTGATAATGTACTTGAGTGATTCCTTTGTCATTTAACTCTTGCTGGGTCTGTTTTAATCTCTCTTCATTCACATCGGCGAGCAAAAAGATATCTTCCTTGTTTAACGCTTCTGCAATCGCTTTTCCCATGCCACCTGTGCCACCAGTTATCACATGAACATTTGTCACTTATGTTCCCCTCCGTTATACTTCAATTTACTATCACTTATAATTGTAAAAAAACAAGCCAATACAAACAAACGACATTTTCATTCTAAATGTCCAATTTTAGGAGATGAGGAAACAATGCTACAAAATACATCTGCGAAAGCTTATATCATCACAGCACTACTTGAGCTATTACATCAAAAGACATTCTCTTCTATAACAGTAAAAGAGATTGTAAAAAGAGCAGGCATCAGTCGCTCTACCTTTTATGTCTATTACTATGATAAATATGATTTGCTTGAGCAACTCTCAAAGGACATTATCAACGGATTTTTAGCGTTTTATCCTCAAGCTAAAAAAAGGCACAATCATCATTTAAAGGCAGAAGAAACAACCAAGGATATATGTAATCATGTCTTTTTTTATCAATCTTTCTATAAAGAACAGTTTCAAAATCCACAATTTATTCACCATCTATCACGAGAACTATCTGCTGCATTGATGCATGTATATAACCATAAAAGCTACGCCTCCTTTTCGAGTTATGGGACAGTAGGCTTTCTGGCTGAA
Organism: Cytobacillus kochii; assembly: GCF_020171845.1. Taxonomy (GTDB): domain Bacteria; phylum Bacillota; class Bacilli; order Bacillales; family Cytobacillaceae; genus Cytobacillus; species Cytobacillus kochii. The sequence continues at coordinate 190,851 of NZ_JAIVAM010000010.1, forward strand.
TGGGTATACGACTCTTTTCAAATGACACCTGAGGAAGCTGCTTTAGAATTAAGAAAGATAGGGACGACAGATTGGTCAGCTTTACATACAGACATGAAAAACGGTGAACTTTAAGGAAAATTGATTATTCCATTAAGGACAGCTACAAGTCAATTGAATTCCTCTATGCAATAATATAAAAAAGCAAGGTGAATACTTCCATTAAAGTAACCTTGCTTTTTATGTTCATTTATTTAACAAAAGTCCCTGCATTTAGTCGTCGTTGCATTTCTTTTACTACGAGGGATGGACGACTTAATACACCATCAGCAACCGTCCCCAAATATATTTGTAACGCTCTTACTGTTTGAGGGCCCATAAAACCATCAGGATTTGCACCAATCAGTCGTTGTAATGCTTTTACCATTGGACTTCCTTGTTTTCCACTAGCAAAGTGAATCGTTCCATCATAGAAGGCATTCGTTACACTATTTTTCGGCTGATTACTGATGATACCATCAACAGGAGTACCAAGTGCTTTTTGTAGTGCTCTCGTTGTTGATTTTCCCCATTTTCCGTCCACATTCAGATTCGCTTTCAGGGCTGTTTGTGGCTTCTTCGGCACTCCTTTTTTGATTTTTTCTAATAAAGCAATGTTTTGCGCCGCCGTACCTTGATAATTATTCATCCCATATTGCTTTGCTAATATTGCTCGATTCTTGAAGGATGAGTCTATTCCTTGTGCGTTGAGATAGTCGACAATACTATTTCCATTTTCAACCTGTTTTGGTTTTGGTTGATTAGGACCGGGTGAAGGGGATCCGAAATTTTCCTCTTCCTGCACCCCATCTACTTTATTCAAAAAATCCTCCCATGTAATGCCCTTATAACCCGCGCGCAATTGTGCGGGGCAGTTTTTCCCTGACCAGTCGTGATGTTGTTTAATTCTACTCCGATCCAACCCATACTTGTCCATCAACATTTTGACTAATGCTGCACCATTATTGATTGTCTGTTCATAATCTCCATCGGCATTGATGCACATTTCAATATGAATCGACGCCGTATTCCCTGGCCCTCGCCCATCTCCTGCTGCCCAGCACATCACATTATCTTCAAATGATTGTATTGCCATGCGATCATCCACCTGGTAGTGCCAACTAGCTTGTCTTGCATTTAAGTTCGACTGTAAATTAGCATGCATCTGTGCATTTGCTCCGATTCCCATATTTCCTGTTTGATGTGGTGTTATATATTGAATTGTGTTCCCTTTACCATAAGAGCGTTGATTAACCACTTCCTGAGATACCAGCTGCTTTATCACATTAACCATATAAAACACTCTCCTTTCTATAATATATAAGTAAAAAGGACTGCCCGTGTGGACAGCCCTTCATAAAAAATACATACAGAAAGCCTATTTTCTCTATAGAATGGAGGAGTGAAAAGATATAACGATTAATTTACTGATCTGAGTATAAAAGACGCATTTGCTACTCTATTGTTAGTACAAATGCATTTTGCTCCCCAAAATATAGCGTAGCAACCTAAGACATGATCGACATTCAAAATTATGACAATAACGAACGACTTGCTAAGGTTTTTGGGTGGGAAAATTCCTTGCTTGCATCTCTCTCGGTAGACAAATATGAAAAAGTAGCATGACTGATTAAACCATAAATAACCTCTGACTTAATTCAAAAAAAAGAAGAAGACGAACTAAAAAAGTTCGCCTCATATACTAAAATAAACGAGAAAAAATCTATATCTGCCCGAAACCGGCACGAATAATTTTTACTCCAAACAAAAAACCCTTATATAATAAGGGTTTTAAGCATTTATCCAATTGAACCTTCCATCTCGAACTTGATTAAACGGTTCATTTCAACAGCATATTCCATTGGAAGTTCTTTTGTAAATGGTTCGATGAAGCCCATAACAATCATTTCTGTTGCTTCTTCTTCAGAAATACCTCTGCTCATTAGATAAAATAATTGTTCTTCAGATACTTTAGATACCTTTGCTTCGTGCTCTAATGAAATATTGTCATTCATGATTTCATTATAAGGGATTGTATCAGAAGTTGACTGATTATCCATAATTAATGTATCACATTCAATATTTGAACGTGCGCCAGTTGCTTTACGTCCAAATTGAACAATTCCACGGTAAGTTACTTTACCACCTTGTTTAGCAATTGATTTAGAGACAATTGTCGAAGATGTATTAGGTGCTAGGTGTAGCATTTTCGCACCTGCATCTTGGTGTTGTCCTTTACCTGCTAATGCGATGGACAATGTCATACCACGAGCGCCTTCACCTTTAAGAATAACGGCTGGATATTTCATTGTTAGTTTGGATCCGATGTTACCATCAATCCATTCCATTGTTGCATTTTCTTCACAAACTGCACGTTTTGTAACGAGGTTAAACACGTTATTTGCCCAGTTTTGAATTGTTGTATAACGGCAATATGCGCCTTTTTTGATGATAATTTCAACTACGGCACTATGCAGTGAATTTGTTGTATAAACAGGTGCTGTACAACCTTCAACATAGTGTACATGTGCGCCTTCATCTACTATGATTAGCGTACGCTCGAACTGACCCATATTCTCAGAGTTAATACGGAAGTAAGCTTGTAATGGTGTGTCTACTTTAATTCCTTTAGGAACGTAGATGAATGAACCACCAGACCATACGGCTGAGTTTAATGCAGCGAATTTATTATCTGTCGGTGGGATTACCTTTGCCCAGTGTTCACGGAAAATATCTTCGTTTTCACGTAGGGCAGAATCTGTATCTTTAAAGACAATTCCTTTTGACTCAAGATCCTCTTGCATATTATGGTAAACAACCTCAGATTCGTATTGAGCAGAAACCCCAGCAAGATATTTTTGCTCTGCTTCTGGAATACCTAACTTATCAAAAGTTTGTTTGATTTCTTCAGGTACCTCATCCCAAGAACGCTCTGTTTTCTCAGATGGTTTTACATAATACGTAATCTCATCAAAGTTTAGTGCTGATAGATCGCCACCCCATTGAGGCATTGGCATATTGTAGAAGTGCTCTAAAGATTTCAATCGGAAGTCAAGCATCCATTGAGGCTCTTCCTTCATTTTAGAAATCTCTTGCACGATTTCTTTTGTTAAACCGCGTTTTGACCGGAAAATGGAAATGTCCTTATCGGCAAATCCATACTTGTAATCGCCGATTTCAGGTGCTTTTTTTGCCATTTCGTATTCCTCCATTCTTATGGTTAGAAACATCCTTCACCATGATTTATTTTAACGTCACAACTCTATGACTACTTAGCTGTATCTTCCTCGTTCATTCCCTTTTCCATCGCCTTCCACGCTAGTGTCGCACACTTAATACGTGCCGGAAATTGGGAAACACCTTGAAGTGCTTCAATATCACCCAAATCGATATCATCGTCATAATCTTTCCCAAGCATCATATCAGAAAAGATATGAGATAGCTTTACTGCTTCTTCCTTTGTTTTTCCCTTAATCGCCTGTGTCATCATAGATGCCGATGACATTGAGATAGAACAGCCTTCACCTTCAAATTTGGCATCAGCGACTTTCCCATCTTCGAGCTTTAAGGTTAACTGAATTCTATCTCCACAAGTCGGATTATTCATATTAACTGTTAAGCTATCATCTTCAAGCACGCCTTTGTTTCGAGGGTTCTTGTAGTGATCCATAATCACTTGGCGATAGAGGGTATCTAAGTTATTAAAAGACATCGCTGAAATACTCCTTCGTTTTAATAAGCCCTGTTGTAAGCTTATCAATATCTTCTTCTGTGTTATATAAATAGAAGCTTGCTCTAGCTGTTGCTGATTGCTTCAACCATTTCATTAACGGCTGTGCACAATGATGTCCCGCTCTAATAGCGATTCCTTCAGCATCTAATACCGTTGCCACATCATGCGGGTGAACATCATCTAAATTAAATGTAACAATCCCTGCACGATTTGCTGCTGTTTTTGGACCGAAAATTTTCATGCCTTCTACTTCAGAAAGTCTCTCTAAAGCATAAGCAGCAAGCTTATGTTCATGAGCCTCAATTTGGTCTAAACCAATTTCTTCTAAGAAATCAATCGCTGCACCTAGTCCAATCGCTCCAGCAATGATTGGTGTGCCACCTTCAAACTTCCACGGGAGTTCTTTCCATGTAGACTCATATAAGCCGACAAAATCAATCATTTCGCCACCAAATTCAACTGGCTCCATATTTTCTAAAAGTTGTTTCTTACCATATAGAACACCAATACCAGTAGGTCCACACATTTTATGTCCTGAAAAAGCAAGAAAATCACAATCTAGATCTTGCACATCAATTTTTAAATGCGGTGCCCCTTGTGCAGCATCAACAACCATTACAGCTCCATGCTGATGAGCAATTTTGGCAATATCTTTAATAGGATTGATTACACCCAATACATTAGATACAAGTGTAACAGAAACAATTTTCGTTTGGTCTGTAATTGTAGCGGAAACATCACTCAGAGCAATTGTTCCATCTTCTTGTAATGGTAAATATTTTAATGTTGCACCAGTTTCCTTAGCCACTTGTTGCCAAGGAATAATATTACTATGGTGCTCCATATAGGAGATAACAATCTCATCCCCTTCTGAAAGATTCGCTCTCGCATAGCTTGCAGCCACTTTATTTATACTAGTCGTTGTTCCCCTAGTAAAGATAATTTCTTCAGTGGATTTTGCCCTGATAAACTTGCGGACTTTTTCTCTGGCGCCTTCATAGCCGTCAGTAGCCCTTGTACCTAAAGTGTGTACACCTCTATGAACATTTGAATTATCGTTATGATAATATTTTTGTACCGCTTCAATCACTTGAATTGGTTTTTGTGATGTAGCACCGCTATCTAAATACACTAATGGATGGCCATTGACTTCTTGATTTAGTATTGGAAATAGCTCGCGAATCTCTTTTGCATTCATTATTGAACTTTCCCTTCGATCACAGCTGTTAATTGCTTTTTAACCCCTTCGATAGGAAGAGCATTAACTACTGGAGCAAGGAAGCCATGAATAACAAGGCGTTCTGCTTCTTTTTGTGAAATACCACGACTCATCAAATAATATAATTGTAACGGATCGACACGACCAACAGAAGCTGCGTGACCAGCTGTTACATCATCTTCATCAATCAATAGAATTGGGTTCGCATCTCCACGTGCTTTTTCGCTTAGCATTAATACACGAGATTCTTGTTCTGCATTCGCCTTTGTCGCTCCGTGCTCAATTTTGCCAATTCCATTAAAGATGGAAGTAGCTGCATCCTTCATTACACCATGTTTTAAGATGTAACCTTCAGATGCTTTACCGAAGTGTACAATGTTTGTTGTAAAGTTTTGCGTTTGTTTCCCGCGACCTACAACGACTGTTTTCATATCTCCATATGAACCATCGCCGATTAAATTCGTTTTATTATCAGAAACTGTATCGCCATCATTCATTAAGCCTAATGCCCATTCAATACGTGCATCTCGGCCAGCAACTCCGCGACGATTCACATATACAGTAGTTCCAGCAGATAAAGTGTCTACCGCTCCATAAGTTACTTTTGCATTTGTATTAGCAACAACTTCGGAAATGATGTTAAAAATGCCTTTGCTTTCTTCCATTGTTGAAATATAGTTTTCTACATAAGTAACAGAACTATTATCTTCAGCAACCAATAATACATGATTGAATAGGTTTGCTTCTTGATCGTCGTGAATAAATACAGAGTGTAGTGGCTCTTTGATTTCTACATTTTTAGGAATATAGACAAATACGCCACCATTCATCAGTGCAGCATGTAAAGCTGTTAACTTATGTTCGTCAACCTTTACCCCATCTGTCATATAATATTTTTGCAACAAATCTCCGTGCTCTCTAGCAGCAGTAAAGATGTCGGTGAAAATAACACCTTGATCTAGAACTGTCTTTGATAAAGAGATATATGCCGGACGATTATTACGCTGAATATATAAATTTTGGTCAGCTGATTCTAAATTGATTAAGCTTCTTACTTCTTCTGGCAAATCTGTTAATGAAGAGTAATCTTCACTTCCCACGATATGCTTATCAAATTGAGTGAAATTCCATTTTGAAATATTTGTTTTATCAGGCTTAGGCATTGGAAGATCTTCAGCTTTCTCCAGTGCGTTTACACGGAGATCTGTCATCCATGCAGGCTCGCCCATATCTTTTGAAAAAGAATGTACGTATTCTTTATCAAATGGTAACTTTATTTCTGTTGACATAGTGATCCTCCTAACTCTTACGCTTCTTGCTCAACTGATTCGTCTTCAATACCTAATTCTTTTTTAATCCAGTCATAACCTTCAGCTTCTAGTCTTTGTGCTAATTCTGGTCCACCAGACTTAACGACACGACCTTGCATCATTACATGCACGTGATCTGGCGTGATGTAGTTTAATAGACGTTGGTAGTGAGTAATAATTAAGCAACCAAACTCCTCACCGCGCATTTCGTTAATCCCTTTAGAAACGACTTTCAATGCATCGATATCTAATCCAGAATCAATTTCATCAAGAATCGCAATTTTAGGCTCAATCATCATCATCTGTAGGATTTCATTACGTTTTTTCTCCCCACCAGAGAAGCCTTCGTTTAAGTAACGTTGGGCCATATCTGTATCCATTTCAAGGTACTCCATGTTTTTATCCATTTTACGAATGAATTTCATTAGAGAAATCTCTTCGCCTTCTTCTCGACGGCTATTAATTGCGGAACGTAAAAAATCTGCATTTGTTACGCCACTGATTTCACTTGGGTACTGCATTGCTAGGAATAGACCTGCGCGCGCGCGCTCATCTACTTCCATTTCAAGTACATCTTCACCATCTAAAATAATACTTCCTTTTGTTACTTCATATTTCGGATGTCCCATAATTGCGGAAGATAATGTTGATTTACCTGTTCCGTTAGGACCCATAATTGCGTGGATTTCTCCACCCTTTATCTCAAGGTTAACACCCTTTAAAATCTCTTTTCCTTCAATTTCAACATGAAGGTCTTTAATTGTTAATGTAGATGCCATGTTTATACCTCCGTAATAAAAAAGATTTGCCCTGTTAAGTCAAATCTCATTTCTAGTTTAATTCTCACTTTATTCTCATTACAATCTTATAACAAATTAAATGTGATATCAACTCTTTGCACATATTAGACGATATTTCCACTATGTATATGTTGTAAACCTATCACCATCCATTATTCTACACTAAATTTAGCGAAAATAACTCATTTTTCTTCTATTTATATATGACTTATTGTTAAGTTCGTTTCTACTTGCATTTATGTCCAAATTAAAATCATCATAATCATCTTGTTCATAAGCAATTATATGAAAAAAAGAAGCCAGCTTTTTACATAATAAATAGTTTCACGCTTCTTTAACATTGGCGTAATGAAATCACATGTTCATTTATTGTATACAAAAAGAGCCGTCTATCTGACAGCTCTACTCTTTATTTAAGCATGTGCTTTACGTTCGATATCGGCAACAATTCTTTGACTCTTTAAGTAATCTTTTTCACGCTGTTTTTCTACGCGCATCCTTACATCTTGTCTTTGGCAATACGTTTCATAACCTACACCGTATGCTCCGTGCATGGCCTTTTCCATTTCGCTTGTGTAATTCAGCTGTAGCTGACTAATAATGAATCAATCCTTTCAAATTTTCGCCGTTTAAAGCGTTATAATGATTACAATAAAAATACTACACTATAAACTTACCCCACTCAAACACGATAAAACATGAAAATACGCTTTTTTACTGAATTTATCGCGATTGGTTTTATCCACCTCTTTTATTCATAAATTCATGGGTCATTACTTACAAATATTCATCTTTACTCATACACAAGTTAGAAATGACTATTTTGTCTGTGCAAAATACCTTTAATCAACAGTTAAGGCCACCTTTGTAAGATTAAGCAATATACAGAGAATTATTATCTGTTTTTTATTAAGCTGGTTTGTATTTTTACTTCCGATATACGAGCAAAGCGATTTTATTCTGCTATCTTTGGATTTTCTCTCTGGATGCACGTGCAAATAGACTTTGTTCTGCTATCTTTAATATTTTCCCTCTGGATATACGAGCAAAGCGATTTTGTTCTGCTATCTTTGGTTTTTTCTCTCTCGATGCACGCGCAAGCCGCTTTTATTAGCAATTTTTCGTATCCTTAACCTTAATGAACGCGGAAACCCGATCATGGGGGAAAAGCGTTTTAACTTGATTTATTATTTTCTTTCTTAATAATACGAATTTCCCTCACTACTTGTTTCTATCAAATCGAATTTAGGGATTCTCTAAAAGCCGTCTAATCTACCTTTATTTGCATCAATTGTACTAGTTAGTCCCTATACATCGCCTTACCAAAAAAAGAAGCCTACAACTAAGTAGACTTCTTTAATAAATTTCTATTATTCAGTAACAGGTACAACTGCACCTTCATATTGTTCTTCAATGAAACTTTGGATTTCTTCAGAGTGTAATACTTCTAGTAGTGCTTTAATTTCTTCTTTGTCTTCATCCCCAGCTCTAACTGCGATTACATTCACATATGGAGAATCACTCTCTTCAAGTGCAATTGCATCTTCCACTGGATTTAAGCCAGCATCAATCGCATAGTTAGAGTTAATTAGAACTGCGTCACCTTCTCCATTATTATATATTTGTGGAAGAAGTGCTGCTTCATACTCTGTATCAAACTTTATATTTTTCGTATTTTCCTCAATATCATCAATTGTCGCTGTCGTTTTATCGACATCAGCTTTTAGTGTAATCAAACCTTCCTTTTCTAACATTGTCAAAATACGACCGTGGTCAGGTACAGAGCTACTCATAATAATTGTTGCTCCTTCTGGAAGATCATCTAAGCTATCATATTCTTGTGAATAAACACCAATTGGCTCGATATGAACACCACCAGCATTAACAAAATCATAATCATTTTCAGCCATTTGAGATTCTAAATAAGGGATATGTTGGAAATAGTTCGCATCAATATCGCCACCCTCTAACGCTTGGTTCGGTACGATATAATCTTGGAACGTTGTGATATCCAACTCAATTCCTTTTTCTTCTAATAAAGGTTTTGCTTCATTTAGGATTTCAGCATGCGGTACATTAGATGCCCCAATTTTTAATGTTTTTGTTCCTTCATCAGATCCTTCGCTACCTTCATCTGAAGATCCACAAGCAGCAATAAATAATGCAACAGCTGCAATCATTAAAACAGATAACCATTTTTTCATTTTTTAGCTCTCCTATCGTTTGTCTAGTTTGGAAGTAATCAAATCACCAATCATTTGAATGATAAACACGATAATTAAGATAATAATCGTTGCAATCCATACAACGTCATATCTACTTCTTTGGAAACCTTCTAAGTAGGCAAGATTCCCTAATCCTCCTGCACCTATGACACCTGCCATCGCCGTATATCCGACTAGCGCAATCGCTGTAACGGTAATACCCGAAACAAGCGCTGGCATAGATTCAGGGATGAGTACCTTCCATATAATTGTACTTGTTTTTGCACCCATCGATTTAGAGGCTTCAATGACACCTTTATCAATCTCACGTAAGCCAATTTCCACCATTCTTGCATAGAAAGGTGCTGCACCAATAATGAGTGCTGGCAATGCTGCATTTTCTCCAATCATTGTCCCTAAAATCATTTTTGTGAAAGGGATTAGTAACACAATCAAGATTAAGAACGGAATGGATCGAAAGACATTAACAAATGCCGCAATAATTTTATTAACTAGCTGATTTTGCCATATATTACCTTTAGAAGTTAAGAACAAAAGTAATCCAAGAATAATTCCTAAAATAAACGTGGCTATAACAGAAATACTTGTCATATATAAAGTTTCTTTTGTTGCTTCCCACATTCTTTCCCAATCCACATTTGGTAGCCATTCATTAAGCATGGGAAATCACCTCCACGCCAACCTTCTGCGAATGAATATATTCAATCGCGCGGGTAACCTCATCCGACTCTCCATCTATATGAATAAATAAGGTACCGTAAGAGCCACTTTGTGTTTGGGATATCTTTCCTTGTAATACATTCACTGTTACATTGTAGTGACGAATTAAGTTTGTGATTAATGGTTGTTCCGCTGAACCACCTACAAATCCAAGTTGAACAATTTGGCCATTTGGATAAGCACTCAGTAAATGTGTAATCGTTTCCTTCGTTTCTTCCGGTTCGGTCACTTGTTGAACAAAACGCTTCGTAATAGGTTCTTTTGGCTTTTGGAACACATCTAGCACTTCGCCAATTTCAACAATTCTTCCACCTTCCATGACAGCCACACGGTGGCAAATCTTGCGAATGACATGCATTTCATGCGTAATTAACACAATAGTTAACCCTAAACGTTCATTAATATCAACAAGTAAGTCGAGAATACTATCAGTTGTTTGCGGATCTAGAGCACTTGTCGCCTCATCACATAACAGTACTTTAGGATTATTGGCAAGTGCTCGAGCAATACCTACTCGCTGTTTTTGTCCACCGCTTAATTGCGAAGGATAGGCATCCTCTCGACCATCTAGTCCGACCAATTTAATTAATTCATTAACTCTCTCTAGTCGCGCTTTCTTAGGTACACCAGCAATTTCTAATGGAAACGCAATGTTTTCTCGAACTGTTCGAGACCATAATAAATTAAAATGTTGAAAAATCATGCTTATTTCTTGTCTAGCCTTTCTTAAGCTAGCACCTTTTATGCGAGAAACTTCATTCCCAGCTACAGATACAACGCCTTCAGTCGGGATTTCAAGTCCATTTAACATACGAATCAATGTACTTTTACCTGCACCACTGTATCCGATTACACCGAATATTTCACCCTCGTTAATTTCGAGGTTAACATTGTCTACTGCATTTACTTTCCCGTTTTTCGTTGAGAAAATCTTTTTTACATCTTTTATTGAAATCATCTTATACTTCACCTCTTCAATCCAGAAAAACCAACACATTTATAGCATATCCATTGTTTATAAAAAAAGCCTTCCTGCTTATGAGCAGAAAGGCTTGTTATGAAAATTCCTTTCTCTCATCTTTCAAAGCTAATGCTTTGAGTGAATTGGCACCATTTCAATTAAATGACGGTTGCCGGGCTTCAAAGGGCACTTCCCTCCACCTCTCTAAATAAGAGCAAACTATGAATATATTGAATTTTTTTGTGTACCTGTGTAATAGTATCATGTCATTGAAGTAGGTGTCAAATCTGAAAATAATAGTTGTTAGGCCCTTATATTTAATGAAGCAATACCGGTTGCCGCTTCAATAGCAGATTCAAGATCATCGATCAAATCTTCTACATTTTCAATTCCAATTGATAATCGGATTAAGTCTTCAGGTACACCTGCTTGTTTTAACCCATCTTGATTAAGTTGTTGATGCGTTGTGCTTGCTGGATGTATAATAAGACTTTTTGCATCACCTACATTCGCTACATGTGCGAACAGCTCAACCGAATTAATAACCTTCGCACCTGCTTCGCGCCCACCAGATATGCCAAAAACGACAACTGCCCCTGCACCTTTAGATAAATATTTGTCTGCTAATTCTTTATTAGGATGGTTGTCATCGCCCGGATAAAGTACCCAATTAACAGCAGGGTGATTATTCAAATATTGCACAATTTTTTTCGTATTAGCAATATGTTCTTTCATTCGAACCGTTAACGTTTCTAAACCTAAAGTGAATTGGAAGGCGCTTTGTGCACTTAGTGCTGGACCTAAATCCCTTAGAAGCTGCACTCTCGCCTTAGTAATATATGCTACAGGGCCAAGTGCCTCACTATATACTAAATCGTTATAGCTTGTATCCGGCTGACTTAATCCTGGATACTTCTCTGAATTCCAATCAAATTTACCACCGTCAACAATGATTCCCCCCATTGTCGTCCCATTCCCCAGTAACCATTTCGTAGCAGAATGAACAACAATATCTGCGCCATGCTCAATCGGCCGACATAGATAAGGAGTTGCAAATGTGTTATCAACCACTAACGGCACACCATGTTCATGGGCGATATTAGAAACCGTTTCAATATCTAGTACTTGTAAACTCGGGTTACCAATGGTTTCGGCAAATACAGCTCGTGTCTTTTCATTGATTGCTGCTCGTAGTTCCTCTTCATTATTCATATCGATAAGCCTAACGTTGATGCCGTACTTTGGTAAAGTGACTGTAAATAAATTATATGTACCTCCATATAAATTAGAGGCAGCTACAATTTCATCACCCGCTTGAACAATATTAAGAAGTGCTAAGTAAATGGCTGCTTGCCCGCTTGCTAATGCTAATGCGCCTGTTCCCCCTTCTAACAATGCAACTCTTTCCTCAAACACAGTAACCGTTGGATTATGAATACGAGAATAAATATATCCTGTTTCTTTTAAGCCAAATAAGTCTTGCGCATGCTCTGTATTTTGGAATTGATAAGCATTATTTTGATAGATTGGGACTGCTCTTGCCCCTGTTACTGGATCAGGTTTTAGCCCACCATGAACACCAATTGTTTCAAAACGAAGTTGCTTTTCTTTTTCTGCCATTTTACATCTCTCCTCTTTTTTAAATTGGAAAGAAAAGACGACCAAAAACCCTCTTCACAAAGAAGAGGGTTTATCATCTCTTCTTATCTATCAGAGCTTTTATGCTCTGCTGGAATTAGCACCGTGTATCAAACAACCGGTTGCCGGGTTTCATAGGGCCAGTCCCTCCACCACTCTCGATAAGAATATTTAATTTTCTAATTATTCTAAGGATAGAATAACAACCTTTTTTTGGGAAGTCAATCTTTTTTTAGTACATTTGATATATTTTTGATTAATTTTGATTTAACAGGAAAATGGCATCTAATTTCAATAATTGTCTAAAAGTCGATTTAAGGATGATATGCTTTTCATCCACTTGTTTCTTTAGACTTGTACGCCCTTGAAGCAAAGAATGAAAGCGGTCAGCAGTAGTTTGAATGATTATATGATAATTTTTCAATGGGCGAGCATGTTTAATTAACAGCCTTTTACGGTCTAATGTCAAATACAATAGATTTTGTTCTAATTCTACTCGTATCCTTATAGGTTCCTTTAACATCATTAAAATATGATCATTTACTCTTAAAGATTGATTGAAATGATAAATGAGTTTCTCTATTGAAACCACCTCCTGCCCCGTCTTATATTCTATAATTCTGTTCCAAGAAATGATTTCCTTCTCCTAACTATCGACTTTAACCGACAGAACATTTTATTTCCAACAATGTTCACACCTATTTCCCGAGAAATATGTCAAAAGCTAGATTTATCGACAGAAAAAAGATACAGCCCATCGGTTCACCTGCATAGAATGAGTGAAGGGTGTATTTAATATTTGCGCAAAACCCCTTGATTGAAAGCATAAGAAAACCACTTATTCCTAAACAATAAGTGGTTTTAAAATTGAGACTGTAATTCATATGATTGAATTTGCTCAAGTAAATAAGGTACGGAATGGAAAGCATAAAGCTTATCAACTAACTCTCCTTTTTTAAACACAAGTAAACACGGTACACTTTCAATTTCATACTTTTCGGCTACTGCTGGCAAAAAATTCAGGTCGGCTTTACCTATAGGAAGGTTCTGCAACAGTTGCTCAGTAATTGTTAGCATTTTCCCGGCAACTTGACATGTCCCACACATAGGAGTGAATAAATAAAATAAGCCGGATTGCTTCCTTGCGATCAAATCATTTAAGTCATTGTTTGACCAGTCAATCATGTTATCATCCTTTATCTAAATACTCGGTATATATATCTATATTTGCACTTATTAAGGCTGTAGCTAAATGATACGCGGGTGCCGCCTCGACTTCACGATACATTTTATCAATATAGATATGCTCTGCCTCTGGTAACTCTCTCTTAAATTGTTTACGAAGTTTTTCTCCTGATGCGTCAGCATCGACTAATATATAGACTTCCTTCCCAATTAAATAATCAATTAATTCATCCAACTTCGAAGTGCCAATCGTTCCATTTGTACATAAGATCTCTACAGGTTCTCTGATTAATCCTTTCACTTTTCGTTTGTCAGATTTACCTTCAACAATAATCACTTTATTGCCATGTTCTATATGCATGCTCATCACCTAATATATATCATTTATATATTTTATAATAGTAAGCCTTTTTACATTTGAAAACTTTTCAACACTTAGCTGGTATGTCTATATAGAAATTTAGAAAAAGGTCAAACCATTTAATGATTTGACCTTCTTTATTTAACTGCAATTAATCTTCTTTTGTCATTTCTTCATATTGTTCAGCTGTCATTAGCTTGTCAATTTCACTTGCATCGGATGGCTCAACAACGATCATCCATGCTTTCTCGTAAGGAGATTCATTCACAAATTCTGGACTATCGCTAAGTTCTTCGTTAATCTCAACGATTTTACCACTAATTGGTGCATATAACTCAGAAACTGTTTTAACAGATTCTACGCTACCAAACGGTTCATCAGCAGTTACTTCATCTCCTACTTCTGGAAGCTCAACAAATACGATATCTCCAAGTTCTGATTGAGCAAAGTATGTAATACCAATACGAACTTTATCTCCTTCTGTTTTTACCCACTCGTGTTCTTCTGAATAACGTAATTCTTTAGGTGTGCTCATGTTTCATACCTCCATTAATTTAGGAAATTGTTTATTTTAATGACCGAATAAACGATCGTTTAAAACGTATAAAGCGCATCCACCATTTACAGCCAATTTTGTTCAAATTCTAGCTCTTTAAATCCGACTGTTACTTTCGTACCGTCTGTTGTTAATGGACGTTTAATTAACATTCCATCCGATGCTAATAAATCCAACAGTTCCGACTCTGAGGCCGTTTTCACTCGGTCTTTTAATCCTAACTCACGATACTTTTGACCGCTTGTGTTGAAAAACTTTTTCAGCTCTAACCCGCTCTTTTTGTAAAAATCTTCTATTTCCTTGCGGGATGGGGGATTTTCCACTATATGTATCGCATCATAGGCTATTTCATGTTCATCTAGCCATTTTTTCGCTTTTCGGCAAGTACCACATTTAGGATACCAATAGAAAGTAAGTGCCATGTTTTCACCACCTATTTTATCATACCTATATTCATGAATACTATCGTTTCATTAGCATAACATATTTCTTTTTATTTTCATAACGAAGAATTGTAATTATTATCATATTAAAAACAAAACAAAGAGGCCCACATTCGTTCTTGAGCCTCAAGTTATAAAGTTCGCAAATGGAGGAAGTAAACAGGTTACTTTCCTTCCATTCATTAAAGATAAATATTATACTACGAATCTTTCAGCTTCAATAATTTTCTCAGCCGCTTGACGTTTTTTCGCAATTACATTTGTTGGAGTATGTCTCGTAAACTTCTTAAGTGCTGAAAGCATCATTCGTAATGTATCGCCTTCTTCCACACCTACTAAAGTTTCTTTCGCAATTAACTCAATTTGATTAAATGCTTCTTGGCAGAAAATTTGTGTGTACAATAGCTTTTGTTCCGCTTTTGCTACTCCGTCTTTTACTATGGCTTTTTCAGTACGAAGAACAGTAGATTCCATAGAATAGGCGTAAGAAACAAGATCAGCAATATTTACAAGAACTTCTTGCTCTTTATCCAAAGCTTTTCCGTATTTTTGTGCACATAAACCTGCTGCAAGTAAGGCGATTTTCTTAGCGTTCTTTACAAGGTATTTCTCTTGCTCTAATGCTTCAGTACCTGGCTCTTCTGGCATCATCATCATCAATTCCTCTTGAAGTGCCATTGCTTTTTCGAATAAAGGCAGTTCACCTTTCATTGCTTTTCTAACATACGTTCCTGGTACTAAAAGACGGTTGATTTCGTTTGTTCCTTCAAAGATTCGGTTGATTCTAGAATCACGGTAAGCTCTTTCTACTTCATATTCTGCCATAAAGCCATAACCACCATGTAATTGAACTGCCTCATCAACTACATAATCTAAAACTTCGGTAGAGAAAAACTTATTAAGTGAGCATTCTATTGCATATTCAGCAATAGACTTCGCTACTTCTTTACCGTCTTTGACTTCTTCATCACTCAGTTGACTCATTCTGTCATCAAATAGACCCACTGTACGGTAAACGGAGCTTTCAGCTGCATAAATTTTACTTGCCATTGTTCCGAATTTTTCCTTCGTTAAATTAAAAGAAGAAATAGGCGTACTGAATTGTTGACGTTGGTTAGCGTAAGCTACCCCTAATTTAAAGGCATGCTTAGAACCACCCACTGCACCTACACCAAGTTTGTAACGACCAATATTTAAAATGTTAAAGGCAATGACATGACCACGACCAATTTCACCTAGTACATTTTCAACTGGTACTTGTGCATCTTCTAAAATAAGTGTTCTTGTAGAAGAGCTCTTAATACCCATTTTCTTTTCTTCAGCACCTGTTGATACACCCGGATATTCTCTTTCAACAATAAAAGCTGTGAATTGGTCACCGTTTATTTTGGCATAAACAACGAACACATCGGCAAACCCAGCATTCGTAATCCATTGTTTTTCCCCATTTAATACATAATGTGTGCCTTCTGCGTTTAATTTAGCAGTTGTTTTTGCTCCTAATGCATCAGATCCTGAACTTGGTTCTGTTAGTGCATAAGCAGCTAATTTTTCACCTGTCGCAAGCACCGGTAAGTATTTTTGCTTTTGCTCTTCATTTCCGAACAATACAATTGGAAGAGAACCAATACCTACATGGGCACCGTGTGAGATAGAGAAACCACCGACACGTGACATTTTTTCAGCAATAAGTGCTGAACTTACCTTATCTAAACCGAGTCCACCGTATTCCTCTGGCACATCTGTACCAAGTAAGCCTAAGTCACCAGCTTTTTTCAATAGTTTTACAGAGCGATCGAATTCATGTTGTTCTAAATAATCCACTTGAGGTACCACTTCATTTGTCACATAATCTTCTGTCGTCTTCGCAATCATGATTTGCTCTTCGCTAAAATCCTCTGGTGTGTACATATTTTCATAAGAAATATCTTCAATTAAAAAGCTTCCACCTTTAATAAATTTTTCAGTTTGATTTGACACGTTCATCATCCTCCATCTTCATTCTTTATGCTTTTTGCAGTTTTCGTTAACTTTGTTTTTCAAAGGTAATTAAATAAAATTTTCACTTCGGTTCATTGCGCATCAGACACTCACTTTTTGCAGGGCTCAGATTTCTTTGATCTATTAACCGCAGGAGTCGAGTGTCTTCCACTCTATAACACTATTGGTTTAAAAATCGAACTTAGTCGTTTTAAAGAAGTTCAAACACACCTGCGGCACCCATTCCGCCACCAATGCACATCGTTACAACACCAAATTGCTCGTTTCTACGCTTCATTTCATGAATTAATGATAGTGTTAGCTTAGCTCCGGTACACCCCAGTGGATGCCCTAAAGCAATAGCTCCCCCGTTAACATTCACTTTTTCTTCATCCAACCCTAATTCTCTAATGACTTGAATGGATTGAGAAGCAAAAGCTTCATTTAGTTCGAATAATCCGACATCTGATAGCTCTAACCCCGCTAGTTTTAAAGCTTTAGGAATTGCTACAATTGGCCCAATCCCCATAACCTCTGGCGGCACGCCTCCGACAGCAAAAGAACGAAACTTCACTAAAGGCTGCAATCCTTGTGCATCTGCTTTCTCTCTGTCCATAATCATTACAGCTGCTGCACCATCACTTGTTTGTGATGAATTCCCCGCTGTAACTGAACCTTTCACATTAAAAGCTGGTCTCAGTTTCCCTAATGTTGCAACTGTTGAATCACTCCGTACACCTTCATCTTGTGAAAACTGGAAGTTGTGTTCTTTCACTTTATTATCCGATCCAATTTGACGGAGTGTGACATCAACCGGAGTAATTTCATCAGCAAATTTACCTTCACTAATTGCTTTCGCTGCTTTTTGATGACTACGTACAGCAAATGCATCCTGCTCTTCTCTTGAAATGCCGTATTTTCCAGCAACTTGCTCTGCTGTATGCCCCATACTCATATAATATTCAGGAGCTGTCTCGGCTAAAGTTAAATTAGGACGGACAACATGACCCATCATAGGTACAAGACTCATGGATTCAGCTCCACCGGCGATCACTGTATCTGCGTGACCAAGCATGATTTTTTCCGCACCATAAGCGATTGATTGCAACCCTGATGAGCAATAGCGATTGACTGTGATTGCTGGTACCGAGTCTGGAAGCCCAGCTAATGCACCGATATTTCTGGCCATATTCAAACCTTGCTCTGCTTCTGGCATGGCACAACCAATAATTAAATCATCAATACTACCTTCATAATTTCCAGCTCGTTTCAACGTTTCTTTTACAACAAGTGCACCTAAATCATCTGGCCGAACAGTGGCAAGTGAGCCTTTTTTTGCTTTACCGACAGGTGTTCTAGCACCTGCAACAATTACAGCTTCTTTCATTGCTTTTTCCCTCTCCTTCTACTCTCGGTATCTTTTATTCTTTCTAGCAATCTATGATTAGTTACGGAGTGGTTTACCCTTTAAGAGCATGTGTTGCATCCGTTGTTGAGATTTTGGCTCTGCAATAAGTTTTAGAAATGCTTCTCTTTCAAGATCTAACATATATTGCTCATCTACTTCTGTACCAAAAGGCACCTTGCCGCCAGCAATGACATATGCCAGTGCCTTGGCAATTTTTAAATCATGTTCCGAAATATAACCAGATAAATGCATAGAATTAGCACCTAAAAGTAATGCGGCATACCCTGTTTCACCAACAACTGGGAATTTCACTTTTGCTGGTGGAAGGTAACCTGCATTTGCCAATGCTAATACTGCTTGTTTGGCATCATAAATGAGGTGGTCTCCATTTACACTAATTGCATCCGAAGTATTCAAGAAGTTATTTTCTCTCGCCTCTTCTCCTGATGTAGATACCTTTGCCATCGCAATTGTTTCAAAGACTTTATTGGCTACGTTCTGTAGATCAAATTGAACTCCTTTAGGCATGCTTGCTAAATGTTTCAAATATAGTGACTTGTTCCCTGCGCCGCCTGGAATTAATCCAACTCCTGCTTCCACCAAGCCCATGTAAGTTTCACTAGATGCTTGAACATGTGATGCACTTAAAGCTACTTCCGCTCCCCCGCCAAGTGTCATACCGAATGGAGCCACTACGACTGGTTTAGCACTATACTTGATTTTCGTCATCGCATTTTGGAATTGTTTGATAACCATATCTAATTCGAAGTAATTATCATCTTGGGCTTCCATTAACATCATTCCGATATTGGCACCGACACAGAAGTTCTTTCCTTGATTGGAGATAACAAGACCTTTATAATTTTTCTCTACTTCATCAATAGCGAAATTAATCATTTGAATAATGTCTAAACCAATCGCATTACTCTTTGAATGGAACTCTAAGATAGCGACGCCATCGCCTAAGTCGATTAAGCTTGCTCCAGTATTTTTCTTAATGACACCTTGTTTTTGTTTTAATTGCTTTAAGTTTATTACTTTTGGGTTTAACTTAATCGGCTGATACTCACCATTTTCATACACAAAAGTTGTCGCGTTCTCTTCCTTATAGAACTGTGTATGTCCATCAGCGATCATTTTCTCAACCCATTCTGGAATGTCTAATCCTTCTGCTTTCATTTTGTTCACTGACTGTTCCAAACCAATAGCATCCCATGTTTCAAATGGGCCCATATTCCAACCAAATCCCCATTTCATTGCATCATCAATGGATTGAATATCATCGGCAATTTCCCCTAGGAGTTGCGCAGAATATACTAATGCTGGTGATAACACCTTCCATAATAATTCTCCAGCGCGATCATCTGCGTATACAAGCGCTTTCATTTTGTTTGCTGTCCCTTTTTGTTGTTTAGCTATTTCTACCGCTGCCGTTTTCAACTTTTTACGAGGACCATATTCCAAGGTTTTAGGATTTAATTCTAAAATTTCTTTGCCCTGTTTTAAGAAAAATCCTTGTCCTGTCTTACTGCCTAACCAGCCTTTGTCTAACATCTTATTAATAAAATCTGGTACATCGAATACTTGTTTTTCTTCACCTTCTACTTGGTCATAGACATTTTTAGCTACATGGGCAAACGTATCTAAACCAACAACGTCCAATGTACGGAAAGTCGCACTTTTCGGTCTACCAATAAGTGGTCCCGTAATTGAATCTACTTCACCAACAGTAAATCCACCCTTTAACATTTCTTGTACTGTTACAAGGAGACCGTATGTGCCGATTCTATTGGCAATAAAATTAGGTGTATCCTTTGCGATAACAACACCTTTTCCTAAAACATCCTCACCAAAAGTTTGCATAAAAGAAAGTACCTCAGGCGATGTTTCCTTAGTTGGAATCACTTCCAATAGTTTTAAGTAACGTGGTGGATTGAAGAAATGAGTGCCTAGGAAATGCTTCTTAAAGTCTTCAGAACGTCCTTCAGCCATTGCTTCGATAGAAATACCAGATGTATTAGAACTGACAATTGTTCCAGGACGTCGATATTTATCTACTTGGGCAAACACGTCTTTTTTCACGCTGAGATTTTCTACTACCACCTCAATGATCCAATCCACTTCTTTCAAGCGCTCCATATCATCATTGAAGTTACCGGCCTCAATAAGATGAATATTTTTCTTTGCTGTTAACGGTGCAGGTTTTTGCTTTAATAGTTTTTGCTTACCACTTTCGGCAATTTTATTTTTGAACTGTTTATCCTTAAGGGTAATCCCCTTTACTTCTTCTTCATTACTTAATTCGCGAGGAACAATATCTAATAAAAGTGTTGGTATACCAATATTTGCTAAATGCGCGGCTATTCCAGAGCCCATAACACCTGAGCCTAAAACAGCAGCCTTTCTAATCTGTTTGGTCAACTGTTCTTCCTCCTTCGATTTTGAATGAATGCTCATTCATTTTTTCTGTAAAAAATTTTGGAAATTCCTTTGATACTTATAATAATAAAATATTTGCAAAATTTAATCAATCATTTTCCTTATAGATTTTTTATTTCTTTTTCACTTTTTTCTTTCTGCATAAATTTTTCAGCAATTGACAAACTATTTTAGAAGAAAATCATCAAAATGGAGGTATTGGGATGCAACAACAAAATACAAACTTCTCGAATCAACAAGGAATCATGCAGCAACCCCCAGTTATGGTATCAACAAAAGATGCACTTTACTTTAATGATATGCTTTCTTGGAATTTATTAGCAATGAAAAAAGCTCATTTCTATGCGGTACAATGTCAAGACCCTGCTTTAAAAACTGTTTTTGAACAATGTGGACAAATGCATCAACGTCATTATGAGCAAATTTTGAAACATCTAAATACGACACAACCGTTTAATAATATGCAATAAGGAGGAAACTCAGTTGACTAATTCAAAAAAAGTACAAAATCCTGAAAAACAAATAGCTAAAACACCACAAATGAATGATCGTGATTTTACAAACGACCTACTTGCAATGGAAAAGTACATGAGTGATTCTTATAGCATTTATTTAAATGAAGTTAGTAATCAAACACTTTATGAAGATTTTATGCGTATTTTTACTGAAACAAAGAATGAACAACGTCATCTTTATAACCTCATGTTTGAAAGAGGTTGGTACAGTCTTGATGCAGCAGATCAACAAAGTCTACAACAATCTTACCAACAATTCCAAGGATACTCTACACAGTTTCCATATGGAACAAACGGTAACATTCAATAGCTAAGATAAGTGAGGAATAAAATAGGAACAGATGTTGACCGACAGTCATCATCTGTTCTTATTTTTTATCCCTTTTTTTCATCAGGCTTTTGTTGAAGCCGTTGTTTTTCATTTAAATCTTTAATCTTTGTAATTAGCTCCATCATTTCTTGTTTTCCTTCAGGGTACAATTGATTCCAATGTTTTACTAAAGGTGGCATCTGTTTAGCAATAAATGAATAAATAATCCATGATTTTACTTCTTCTTGCAATGTTTCGTCACTTTCTCCTAATAACAATTCCGTGTATTTTTCCACTAGTGCTTCTATCTTCTGATCCAAATCGTGAGCCAACTTGTATCCCTCCTTTACCATTTTTTAATCATCATTCATAACACAACCAAATTTGGTAACAATATTGATTAGATGCATTTAATACTTCTGATTGACGGTGATACCTTTGAGCATATGGGATAAGTTTAAAAAAATCAAAAATGATGATTGGAAATCTTTATTAAAGCTGTCAACTGATTTTCAGTCTACCTATTATTTTAATGAAAAAACGAATGAACGGTTTGGTTTTCATTTTTATGCGACTTTAGTAGATGAACAAATTATCCAGGAAAGTGCTTTACCAGCACTTTTAACAAAAAAATTTGAATCACTGGATGATTTGCATAGAATAGTTCCCATTGCAGATATTCATATTTTAAAAAATCCAAGGGATATAGAACAAAAGTTATTAAATGGATATGTACTTGTCACACTAGATTCTGATAAAAATCGTTTTGGATTTATTGCCGCTCAGAAAGAAATTGTTCGATCTCTCAGTCAACCTGAAATTGAGTTTTCTGTAATAGGACCTAAGGAAGCGTTTGTTGAGGCTATTGGTCAAAACTTAAATTTGATTAGGAAGAGATTACCTATCAAAGAATTAATTTCACAAGAATACACTGTTGGTAAACTTTCGAAAACAAAAGTAGCTGTCTTACATATAGAAGGAATTACTAATAAAGACAATGTTGATACTGTGAAACAACGTATAAAAAATATTGAGATTGACACGATTTCTGATAGCTCTAATATTGTTGAATTATTAAGTGATAATTCCAATTCCCTATTTCCACAATTACTAGACACCGAGAGGCCTGATCGAGTAGCTGCTATTCTTGCTGAAGGAAAAATCGCCATAATCGTTGATGGTTCACCACATGTGTTAATAGCGCCCACGACGTTAATTGAATTTTTTAGCGCTTTCGAAGACTATTTTCTCAATTGGATTGTCGCTACATTTTTTCGCTTAGTGCGATTTTTTGCTGTTGTTTTTTCAGTACTGGTTACACCGATTTACGTTGCAGCTATGACATATCAATACGAGCTCATACCGCCAGACTTATTAGGGATATTAGTAACATCAAGAAGAACCATTCCGCTCCCCCCTATTCTCGAAGCATTATTTCTTGAGCTGACGATTGAATTATTGCGTGAGGCAGGGGCACGGCTCCCTACTAAAGTCGGCCAAACCATTGGTATCGTAGGTGGTATCGTTATTGGTACAGCATCTGTTGAAGCCGGTCTTACTAGTAACGTACTGTTAATCTTTGTCGCATTAGGTGCATTAGGTTCCTTTACAACACCTGTTTATAAAATGGGTAATACAATTAGGGTTTTACGCTTTCCCTTTCTTCTGTTTGCACAATTTTGGGGTGTATTAGGAATTCTTTTTTGTTTCTGTATTCTCATTGCCCACTTATTACGCCTGACCTCACTAGGAAGACCTTTTTTGGCGCCGATATACCCACTTAGAGTAGCAGATATGAAGGATACACTTATTCGCGCACCATTACAAAAAATGTACAGACGTCCACATGTTTTAAGAACGCAAAAACCAAAACGATTCAATAAGAAGAAAGCTGAAAACCCAAAAGACATTGATGAATAACCCTAGCCTTAGTAGAGGTGATGAATATGCAAAGCCAAACGATTCCCAATAACTTAAAAATATCTCCTTATCTCGTTTTTTATGTGATGATCTCTATGCAAATTGGCATTGGTATTCTAGGATATCAAAGAATTATTGCCGACTATGCTGGACATGATGCATGGATTTCCATTCTCATTCTAGGTGTTTATATTCATATTGTATTATGGATGATGTACAAATTATGTGAAATGGTTAATGGAGATATTATTACCGTTCATGAGTTTCTTTTTGGACGATTCATTAGTAAGGTAGCAAGCTTCGCCTTTGTTTTATTTTATATCACTTACCTTCTTTCCTTTATATTGAATTTTATCGAAGTCATTCAAATATGGATGTTTCCAGACATAAATAATTTTGCGTTTTCGGTATTGTTCTTACTTCTAGCAATATATATTGTATACGGTGGACTTAGGACAGTTGTGGGTATTTGTTTTTTTGGAACCATTTTGCCAGCCTATTTAGTATTTACATTCACCTTTACTCTAAAGTACGCTGACTTCACCCACTTATTACCGATTTGGGAACATAAATTCACCGAATTACTTCAAGCTTCTTATCATATGTCACTAACTTCTGTTGGATTTGAAGCGATTTTATTTATCTATCCTTTTATTAACCAACCGCAGAAATCGAAAAAATGGGCCCATATCGGAGTCGCCACCACGACAATTTTTTATACGGTATTAGCGATTATCGCTTTTTCCTATTTCTCAAAAAAACAATTAGAAAATACGATTTGGGCTACACTTTCTATGTGGCAAATGGTGCAATTTCCATTTGTTGAACGCTTTGAGTATATTGGAGTCGCCAATTGGTGTTTGATATTATTACCGAATATATGTCTCTCCCTTTGGATCGCTTCAAGGTTACTTAAAAGAGCCACTAAATTAAAACAAAGAAAAGGAGCCATACTGATTTCAGCCATCTCTGTCATTATCGTTACTTTTTTTGAGAAAGGCGTAGACATTGAAAGGTTTAATCAAATTGTTGAACGGATGTCTTTTGCTTTTGTATTTGTTTATGTTCCCTTATTGTACTGTTTATCCCTCATTATAAAGAAGGTGAAGAAAACATGAAGAAATGGATTTGTGTTATTTGTTGCCTGTTCATACTAACTGGATGTGTACAGAAAAGAATAATAGATGAACTCAATATTGCAGTCGCAACTGGCTTTGACCCTGATACGAGTGATGAGCATTTGTTAAAGACAACCTTTCTTATGGAAATATTCAACAAAGAAATGAGTGTAGAGAACAAAACTGTCACAACAACCGGTGATCTCAGGAAAGAGACACTCTATAAAGCAAACCGACAAGCCCCTTCTCCTATTGTGGTCGGAGGTTTAAGGCTTACATTATATAATATTGCCATTGCCGAACGTGGATTAACTGCTTATGTAGATGCCTATCAACGAGATGCTTCCATTGGCAAACGTATCTACTTCGCAACCACAGATAGTAATACGGAGGATATATTTAAAGGAGAATATGGCCCCCAAGGGAATGGAAGCTTTATTTCAGACTTAATTGAACATAATATTGACTATGGAGATTTACCTAAAACGAACTTAACCTTATTTATGAGAGATTTTTATCAGGAAGGGAAGGATATCTTCTTACCACATATCAAAAAAATCAATGAACAGGAAATCGAACTTGCGGGCATATCATTATTTAAAGATCATGCTGCATATAAAATTCTCCCAAGTGATAAATTATTTTATTTTAAATTACTCGTTGATCGTTATAGTAGAGGTGATTTCTCTATCGAGTTGCCGGATGGTGAAAAAGTGGCTATTCAAAGTATACATTCCAATCATAAATATAAATTAGATAAAAAAGATCCAACAAACATCACTATCAAAATTAAAGTCCAAGGTAATATAAAAGAATATTCCGGAAATAATATCGATGATAAAAAAATAAAAGAGATAACGAATTTTATCAATAAAAAAATAAAAAATGAATGTTTAGCGCTTATTAAGTCTTTTCAAGAAGATAATGCCGACCCAATCGGACTAGGTAAGGTTTATAGCACAAAAATAAGAAATTTTGATTATAAAGAATGGAAAGAGGGCTATCCTGACTTAAATATTAAAGTTGATCCGAAGGTGATCATACTGGATACTGGTGCATCTATCTAACAGCATTAACCCGAGAATTTTAAATTCTCGGGTTTCTTTTTCTTAGGAAGATCTGGAAAACATATACCGTTTACTATGAAAACCAATTGAAAAAATTAGTCCCATGGCAAGCATATTACCCATTAGTGAGCTTCCTCCATAACTAATGAACGGTAGTGGGATTCCTGTAATCGGTAAAACACCAATTGTCATTCCGATATTTTGAAAGACATGGAAAGTTATTAAACTAATTACCCCTACACAAACATATGTATAGAATGGCGTTCTTGTACTGATGCCTATTTTAGTTAAATGATAAATCAATAAGAAAAATAAACTAACAACCACACTTGCCCCAATAAAACCGAACTCTTCTCCTATGATACTAAAAATAAAGTCTGTGTGACTTTCTGGTAAGTAAACTTCCCTTGTGCCGTAGCCCTTTCCTGTTGTCTCACCAGAACCGATGGCAAGTAAGGAGCGTGTTAGTTGAAAACCTGTAGAACTTTGATAATTATAAGGATCGATCCAAGAATAAATTCGCCCCAATTGGTATTCCTTCACGCCCAAATATTTTTCCAACAACTCTGGATGCCACAATACAAAATAAAAAATACCAACAACTAAAGTTACACCTACACTTACAATAGGCGCGAGTATTTTCCAAGTGATACCTGAGATAAAAACCATTCCGAGCAAAATCGCTAAAATTACCAAGGAAGTCCCCAAATCTGGTTGCTGCATGATGAGCAACAAAGGGAAGCCAGTAACAATTAGCATTTTAAATAATAGGAAAAAATCTGTTTTCACAGTTTTTAATTGTGTCTTTTGATGATGGTCATCGATGACCCTGGCTAGAGCTAATATGAGAAAAACCTTTACTAACTCAGCGGGCTGTATTTGTCCAAGACCAGGCAACCGTATCCATGATTTAGCTCCATTAATTACAGGAGCAATACTTTCAGGTGCGACAACAAGAAATCCAAGTAGCAATAGTCCAAAACCGTAAGCATACCAAGATATTTTCTTTAATTGCTCAGCATCTAATGTAATGACTGCTAGTATAATCCCTATTCCCACTACATACCATACAATTTGTTTAAGTAAAAAATTCTCACCGTATTGTTCAGTCGTTTGTGCACTATATATAGAAATACAGCTCACTAAAAACAATAAAAATAAAATAAGAACTAAAGTATAATCAATTCTCGATGTTGTCGTTCGTTTAGAAGTCATTAATCAATCTCCTTATGAAACAAAGGCTCTTCATTAAAAATAATCTGTGTACAATACTTCATTATATTTTTTTTAGATGAAAATCACAACAGCTACGTATATTTCTTTTTTGTAACAAAGAAAAATGCATATTATAATTGTACATATTTACTTTGAATATCCTTTACCATCCACATGATGTTATTAGGTACTTGTGGCAAGAAATATCCGATAAAAAGAGGGCTTGTTACATATCTAGGGACGATTTTTGCATATATTTCATTCTCGAAATGATAAAAAAATAGATTATAGCTGTTACATGTAAAAGGAAAATCCCTCAGAATATATTTGGTTGCC
Organism: Cytobacillus kochii; assembly: GCF_020171845.1. Taxonomy (GTDB): domain Bacteria; phylum Bacillota; class Bacilli; order Bacillales; family Cytobacillaceae; genus Cytobacillus; species Cytobacillus kochii. Next base: position 218,328 of record NZ_JAIVAM010000010.1, read on the forward strand.
ATTTGAATATATTTAGCAAACGCTGCAATATCCTTTTTCTGTCCCAATTTAACATTAAATTCATAAAAACCAATACGAGGTTTATTCGATAAAGAAAATTCAGTATCACCATGTTGATCAATCAATTCTCCTACAAAATCGTCAGCCTGCACCTTATTTTGATACACGACATCATATAAACCAACAATTTGCATATGAGGATGAGCAATGCTTCCACCTGAATGCGGCCCATGATTCTTGAAAAAAATCACAGATTTGTATTTATCACTTTTCTCCATACTTAACCACTTGTCTAAACCAAATGTAATCAATCTGACTAAATGGTTGTCATCATACTGTGAAAGTTCCGTGTCACACTCAGCTGTCTCGATTAAGACTGTTTGATGAGCATTTTCTAATACGGGATATTTATTCTCCAACCAAATGATTGGACCATCCTCCGCAATAATGTTCGTCAATTGTTCTCTCTGACAGAACGGACACACTTGTTCTTTATTCCTTATACTATTAGGTTTCTGTTTACCAATGCTTGTATTAAAAAATAAATGAGTATTTGTCATTAGTTATTCTCTCCTGATTTCAATTACTTACTTCTATTATAAAGGGCTTCTTCTTTATAGTGTGAAAGTTTGATTATGATTAGTATAAAATTCATCAATATTAAAGGCAACTTCACTTGCGTAACAAAAGTACATTATTAAATAAGATAAAAAAGATATTTGCATATGCAAATATCTTTCTTTTACTGTTAATTTACTTTACTATGACCTCAAATTCACTATGTTCATGTAATCCTTCATCATTTTCAACATGAACGACAATCTTGTATGTTCCATTATCAGTAAATGCATGTGTTGCTGTATACATCCCACTAGTTTCCTCTACTGCATCTACCCAAGCCACCTGATGTTCATCAATCGTTTGAACGATTTCTAACCTCACATTAGCCTCTTCAAGTCCTTGTTCTTCTTTCGTAATATGAATATCAAATGGAGTTTCCTCATTCGCCTTAATATCAGCAGTAGGACTTATATGTATCGCTACATTTCCATCATGCTCATGTGTGCTATGGCCTTGATTTTCTTCTTCGCTATCTATTTCAGCACTGCCTACCGCCACTTTAACTTTAGGCATAGTGTGCATACTTCTTGCGGTGACATGTGACTGAATATGATAGATAGCATCTTTTTCAAATGTATAGGATGCAACATACTTTCCATCATTCTCGTGTTCTGCTTCTATTAATTCACTATTATCCTTTTTCCCATCTTCCCACAATTCAAATTTTACTTCATCTGCATCTTCCACAGACTCGTCTCCCTGAGTAACAGTAACTTCTAAGCGTACTTCTTCGTTCCTTTTAATCTGACTTGGTATCGAGATACTGGCATCGATTGCAGCAGGAACTGATCCTTCGCCACCACTAGAGTTTGCATCATTCCCCGCATTTCCACAAGCAGCAAGAAAAATAATCATGATTACAGAAAACGTTGATATCCACTTCTTCATAAAAAGCCCCTCTTTCTTAAACATCTAATCTTTCTCATCAATTTTACTAATAATATGTGTTAGAAAAGTGAAATAATTTGTTAATGAGAGAAATATGTAAAATAAAGAAAATATAGGTATATAAAAAGATTTATTAGGAGAAACTTCTATTACAAGTGTAAATCCCCCTTTTTGGCTTCCATTTATGGAAGCTTTTTTTACTTTTCTACAAAGCTTTCAACTAGATGCCTAGAAGCGTAATTTAAAATTAATCATACAAAAAAAGCTCATAAACCTTATAGAAGATTTAAGAGCTTTGACGCGCCTTAGAGGATTCGAACCTCTGACCCACAGCTTAGAAGGCTGTTGCTCTATCCAGCTGAGCTAAAGGCGCAAACTAAAATATGTATGGCTCCGCAGGTAGGATTCGAACCTACGACCGTTCGGTTAACAGCCGAATGCTCTACCACTGAGCTACTGCGGAATAATATAAATGGTGGGCCTAAATGGACTCGAACCATCGACCTCACGCTTATCAGGCGTGCGCTCTAACCAGCTGAGCTATAGGCCCCTATTTAAGCGGGTGAAGGGAATCGAACCCTCATCATCAGCTTGGAAGGCTGAGGTTTTACCACTAAACTACACCCGCATTTAAGAACTTCAACATACCGGTGGTCGGGGTCGAACCGACACTCCCGAAGGAACACGATTTTGAGTCGTGCGCGTCTGCCAATTCCGCCACACCGGCATAAAGGCAACACCCGGATTTGAACCGGGGATAAAGGTTTTGCAGACCTCTGCCTTACCACTTGGCTATGCTGCCATAAAACTGGGCTAGCAGGGTTCGAACCTGCGAATGACGGAATCAAAATCCGTTGCCTTACCACTTGGCTATAGCCCAATAAGTAAATTGAAAAATGGGGCGACTGATGGGAATCGAACCCACGAATGTCGGAACCACAATCCGATGCGTTAACCACTTCGCCACAATCGCCATTATTGGCAGGGGTAGTAGGAATTGAACCCACATCAAAGGTTTTGGAGACCTTCGTTTTACCATTAAACTATACCCCTAGATGGTGGAGGGGGGCAGATTCGAACTGCCGAACCCGAAGGAGCGGATTTACAGTCCGCCGCGTTTAGCCACTTCGCTACCCCTCCAAAAAAGAATAAATGGTGGCTCAGGACGGAATCGAACCGCCGACACAAGGATTTTCAGTCCTTTGCTCTACCGACTGAGCTACTGAGCCAAAATAATAAATATGTAAATGGCGGTCCGGACGGGACTCGAACCCGCGACCTCCTGCGTGACAGGCAGGCATTCTAACCAACTGAACTACCGGACCAGATTGCGGGGGCAGGATTTGAACCTGCGACCTTCGGGTTATGAGCCCGACGAGCTACCGGACTGCTCCACCCCGCGATAATAAATATTAATGGCGGAGGAAGAGGGATTCGAACCCCCGCGGGCTTTAACACCCCTGTCGGTTTTCAAGACCGATCCCTTCAGCCAGACTTGGGTATTCCTCCATTAATAAAAAAGCAATAGCGGCGGAGGGGATCGAACCCCCGACCTCACGGGTATGAACCGTACGCTCTAGCCAGCTGAGCTACACCGCCATAAAATATATTTTATAAAAATTAAATTGGTGGAGCCTAGCGGGATCGAACCGCTGACCTCCTGCGTGCAAAGCAGGCGCTCTCCCAGCTGAGCTAAGGCCCCTAAAAAGTATTCGTGGTCGGGAAGACAGGATTCGAACCTGCGACCCCTTGGTCCCAAACCAAGTGCTCTACCAAGCTGAGCTACTTCCCGAAATAAAACGCGCCCGAGAGGAGTCGAACCCCTAACCTTTTGATCCGTAGTCAAACGCTCTATCCAATTGAGCTACGGGCGCATCTGGAGCGGAAGACGGGATTCGAACCCGCGACCCTCACCTTGGCAAGGTGATGTTCTACCACTGAACTACTTCCGCAACTATTCATTATAAAACTAATGCGGGTGAAGGGAGTCGAACCCCCACGCCTTGCGGCGCCAGATCCTAAGTCTGGTGCGTCTGCCAATTCCGCCACACCCGCAAATTTAAATGGTGAGCCATGAAGGACTCGAACCTTCGACCCTCTGATTAAAAGTCAGATGCTCTACCAACTGAGCTAATGGCTCGTACAAAGCACGAGTGGTGCCGGCCAGAGGACTTGAACCCCCAACCTACTGATTACAAGTCAGTTGCTCTACCAATTGAGCTAGGCCGGCAAATATACAAAAAAATGGTGGAGGATGACGGGATCGAACCGCCGACCCTCTGCTTGTAAGGCAGATGCTCTCCCAGCTGAGCTAATCCTCCAATGGTGACCCCTACGGGATTCGAACCCGTGTTACCGCCGTGAAAGGGCGGTGTCTTAACCGCTTGACCAAGGGGCCAAAAAATAACCCCAAAAAATGGGGTAGTTTGCCCGGCAGCGTCCTACTCTCACAAGGGGACAGCCCCTAACTACCATCGGCGCTGAGAAGCTTAACTTCCGTGTTCGGTATGGGAACGGGTGTGACCTTCTCGCTATCGCCACCGGACTATGAAATTGTAAGGGAATCGTTCCCTCAAAACTAGGTAATGTTGAAGAAGATATTTATTGAGTAATCGCCTGAATGCGTGCTGTAGGATACTACTTACGTAGTGCTGTCCAGCTGCTGCGCCTAGTAGCCGCCCGCATTTCGAATTGTCCAGCTACAGCGCCTAGGTGCTCGAGGTCATAAGTCAAATTTGTCATGAGGTTAAAGAACAACCTCCTGTCAAATCCGTCTTATGCTTGTCGCACCTGTGCAAGGCGCTTTCGCTTTTCGTTTTGGTTAAGTCCTCGATCGATTAGTATTAGTCAGCTACATGTGTCGCCACACTTCCACCTCTAACCTATCAACCTGATCATCTTTCAGGGATCTTACTAGCTTGCGCTATGGGAAATCTCATCTCGAGGGGGGCTTCATGCTTAGATGCTTTCAGCACTTATCCCTTCCGCACATAGCTACCCAGCGATGCCTTTGGCAAGACAACTGGTACACCAGCGGTGC
>NZ_JAIVAM010000011.1 GCF_020171845.1 Cytobacillus kochii
CCGCCGCTAATCTTTGGGAGCAAGCTCCCTCAGATTCGCTCGACTTGCATGTATTAGGCACGCCGCCAGCGTTCGTCCTGAGCCAGGATCAAACTCTCCAATAAAGTGTTTGATTAGCTAATTTGCACCTATGGTGCTTTGTTGCTGATAAATCAGCTTTTTTAGAATTACGCTTGACGTTTTACGTTCGTTCAGTTTTCAAAGAACAATCTTTTTCGGTAATGGAGCGGGTGAAGGGAATCGAACCCTCATCATCAGCTTGGAAGGCTGAGGTTTTACCACTAAACTACACCCGCATTTAATTAATTTGTTGGTTTCGCATGGTCGGGAAGACAGGATTCGAACCTGCGACCCCTTGGTCCCAAACCAAGTGCTCTACCAAGCTGAGCTACTTCCCGTAAGTATATGGCGCGCCCGAGAGGAGTCGAACCCCTAACCTTTTGATCCGTAGTCAAACGCTCTATCCAATTGAGCTACGGGCGCCTTGAAGCAACTCTATTATAATATCACACTAATTTTAATGAGTCAAGTATTTTTTAAAATCTTTTTGGTGCGGCCGAGAGGACTTGAACCTCCACGGGTTATTCACCCACTAGGCCCTCAACCTAGCGCGTCTGCCATTCCGCCACGACCGCATAAATTGTTTAAGATGAGCCATGAAGGACTCGAACCTTCGACCCTCTGATTAAAAGTCAGATGCTCTACCAACTGAGCTAATGGCTCATAAAAATGGCTGGGCTAGCAGGGATCGAACCTGCGAATGACGGAATCAAAATCCGTTGCCTTACCGCTTGGCTATAGCCCATTATTAAGATATGGCGGTCCGGACGGGACTCGAACCCGCGACCTCCTGCGTGACAGGCAGGCATTCTAACCAACTGAACTACCGGACCTAACCTTTAAAAAGATGACCCCTACGGGATTCGAACCCGTGTTACCGCCGTGAAAGGGCGGTGTCTTAACCGCTTGACCAAGGGGCCATAACATAAAAAAAGAAAAAACAAATATGTATATAAGAATGGCGGAGAAGGAGGGATTTGAACCCTCGCGCCAGTTGCCCGACCTACACCCTTAGCAGGGGCGCCTCTTCAGCCACTTGAGTACTTCTCCAAAATGGCTCCGCAGGTAGGATTCGAACCTACGACCGTTCGGTTAACAGCCGAATGCTCTACCACTGAGCTACTGCGGAATATGTTAAAAGAGAATATGTAGTCAACAAGCACTGCCTTATCGACTCTTTAAATTATAATTACCACCATGTAAAAAGTCAAGCATGAATTTCAATTATTTTTATCAGCAGATATTAACACTAATTTGCCCATACATTGGCCACATCTATACTTGTTTGTGTTGATTCGACGTTTCCTTCTATAGAGTTGATTGCACTGGTTACATTTATACATAATGTAAGAAACTTTCTGAGGTAAAGACGAACAATGCCTCGGTGCACCTACTTTAGCCATTAGCCTCCGAAAATCACTATCTCGATGTTGATAGCCTGCCCCAGCCAAATGCAGATGGTAATGACATAGTTCATGTTTAATAATACCAACTAATTCTTCCATTCCTAGATGCTGATAATATGTCGGATTAATTTCAATGCGGTGATCAGACAGCATATATCGTCCTCCGGTTGTTCTTAATCTACTATTGAATTTCGCTGTATGACGAAAAGGAAGATCGAACCACCTCAAGGATACTTCTTCAACTAACCTTTGTAATTCCTTATCACTCATTTCTTCACTCCTTTCAAGGATAAAATTAGCACGTGACAACCTATAGGCGCATACAATTGATATACATTAGCATAGCATAAAGGATCGTGGAAAGTGAGAGAAAGGAGGCTATTCCATGCCTGTTTGGTTACAGAACCAAATGAAACGTGCTTTCTTAGAGAAGGACCGTTATCAAATTAAATTATTGAATCAATGCTGGTACTTTTATAGAAAGAAGCATTGTTCTGGTACGTAGGAAACTCCTTCTCAAACAACCCCACAATGATCTACATAAAAAGCCGTTGGGGGAAATACCACGGCTTTTTATGCTTATTTATTTACCTTGTTGGAGCATGGTTAACGCCACTCTGCCTTTTTGTTGATCTACCGAATCAACCCATACAGTAACAACATCACCAACAGATACGACATCTAATGGATGTTTCACAAACCGATTACTTAGCTTTGAGATATGGACTAACCCATCTTGCTTCACGCCAATATCTACAAAAGCTCCGAAATCAACTACATTTCGGACAGTCCCTTGAAGTTCCATCCCTTCCTTCAAATCATCCAGCTTTAATACTTCTTTCTTTAATAGCGGAGCAGGTAATTCATCCCTAGGGTCTCGACCAGGTTTCATTAATGCATCAATTATATCCTTGAGCGTTAATTCACCAATATTTAACTCTTCTGCTGTTTCTTTTATAGATAACTGGCTTAGCGCTTCGATTAATTGTGCAGAGCCTAAATCGTTAGAATTCATCTTTAACATTTTAAGCAATTTACTTACTTCCCCATAGGTTTCAGGGTGAATCGATGTTCTGTCTAATGCTTCTTCTCCATCAACAATTCGTAAAAATCCAATGGCTTGCTCGTACGTTTTCGCGCCTAATCGAGGAATTTTCTTTAATTGTTTTCGATTAGTAAATTTGCCTTCTTCTTCTCTTTTCTTAACGATATTCGTTGCGACAGCCTTCGATAGACCAGCTACATGTTGTAATAGCGATGGAGAAGCTGTGTTCACATTCACTCCAACTTGGTTTACAGCCGTCTCGACAACAAAATCTAATGATTCCGTTAACCTTTTTTGAGAGACATCATGTTGGTATTGACCGACACCGACTGATTTAGGGTCAATTTTTACTAATTCAGCAAGTGGATCTTGTAGTCTCCTCCCTATTGAAACAGCGCTTCTTTCTTCAACTTGAAAGTCAGGGAATTCTTCACGTGCGATATCAGATGCGGAATAGACACTTGCCCCCGCTTCATTTACGATTAAATAATAGATTTCTTCATTCAATTCTTTTAATAAGTCAGCAATAAACTGTTCTGTTTCTCTTGATGCCGTTCCATTACCTATGGCCACCATCTTCACTTCATATGCTTTGAGCATGGAAAGGACTTTGTCTTTGGCTACACCTAATTTAGAAACAGGCGGATGAGGATAGATTACATCAATCTTTAATACCTTACCTGTTTCATCAATGACCGCTAATTTGCAGCCTGTACGATAAGCTGGATCTACCGCAAGGACGACTTTCCCTTTTAGCGGTGGTTGTAAAAGGAGATTCTTAAGATTTTCAGAGAAAATTTTAATCGCTTGTTCCTCACCTTTTTCAGTAAGTTCACCCCTTAATTCTCTTTCAATTGATGGTTGAATTAAGCGTTTATAACCATCTTCAATCGCCTCTTCCACAAATGGTACATTGATATGGTTTGATACAGTGATCCATTTTCGATTTAAATACTGTAAGATTGGCTCTTGTTCCACCTTAATACTGACTTTCAGCACGCCTTCTTTTTCCCCACGATTGAATGCTAGTATACGGTGAGGAACAATCTTACCTACGTTTTCACTATAGTCATAATACATCTCATACACATGCTTTTCGTCGATGCTTTCATCTTTTACAGTTGATTCAATCATTCCTAGTTTATATGTTTTTTCGCGAATCCACTTCCTACTTTGCGCATCATCAGATACCATTTCTGCAATGATATCTCGCGCCCCCTGAAGAGCTTCTTCAACTGTTGTGACACCTTTTTCCTCATTTAGGAAGTGTGTTGCTTTTTCTTCAGGCGTATCATCATTTTGATAGGATAATAACCAAGTGGCTAATGGTTCTAGCTCTTTTTCTTTCGCTACGGTTGCTTTTGTTCTTCTTTTTTGTTTGTACGGACGATATAAATCTTCTACTTCCTGCAATTTCTCCGCTTTTTCTATTTGATTAGATAATTCCGGGGTTAATTTCCCTTGCTCTTCTATTAACCTAAGTACTTCTTGTTTTCTCTGCTTTACGTTTTGTATGTATTGCCATCTTTCAACAATATCCTTGATTTGTACTTCATTTAACGCACCGGTCATTTCTTTTCGATAACGCGCAATAAACGGAACGGTATTTCCCTCTTCAATTAACGCGATGGTTCGATCAATTTGTTTTGTGGATAATGAAAATTCTTTTGCTATTCGTTCAAAAATATCTTTCTTATCATCCATGTCTCTTCACCTTCCTAAGTGCAAACTGTACTATTGCTTTATTCTACCAAAATTTTAAAGGTAAAGCATTTTTGGCTATAGCCCCGTCTTGATTCGTGTTTTATGTAGAGTATAAAAGAGCAAAACAAAAAGCTTGCTGATTGAAACAATCATTGCAAGCTTCCGATTATAAATGTTGCATCGTCTATAAGATTCATGTTCTGCGCCCTAATTAACTTCGCAGTTGCTTCGATTGGTAAATATTTATTCATCAGTTTTTTTATACCAGAAATGGGGTATCCATCTGAAAACATCAAGAATTTAATTCCGTTTGTATAATCAAAACGGTGAATTTTAAATGCTTGACGCTTTCCTGACAAATAACCCGATGTTGGCAGAGGGTAAATGAGCTTCTCAGTATCTCCATAAAAGAAAAAACGAATATTTCCAGTACAACAGTAGGCTAATTCTTTTGTGTGAAAATTAATCTTAATCACACCTACTGCAGCGCCTCTTTTATGTAAAAGTGACTGATTACTTAAATCCATAATGGTTGAAATATCTAAATCGTGATTTTCTCTAACGGTATTGACAACAGCAGATGAAGCTTCATTTGCATATTCTCCACTACCTAAACCATCAGCTAATACACAAATAAAATAATCATCAGTTGTGTGATAATAAAAAGAATCACCACAAACGGACTGACCACGTTTAGCAAGCTGATCGGTAATGACGTCCATTTGATGTGGATCATTCATCATAGAATATACTCCGAGCCTTCATTTTCGGCATGGATGGCTTCTTGCAATTTTTTAATTGCTCTTCTTTGCAGCCTTGATACATGCATTTGAGAAATATCCAGTCTTTCCCCTGTTTCTTTTTGGCTTAGATTTTCTAGAAATGTATACTGGATAACTTGTTTCTCTCGGTCTGATAAAACATGCAACACTTTTTCAAGTACGAGCATTTGATTGACTTTTTCATAGCCATCATCCACATTACCGACAATATCCAGGAGCGTAACAGTACCACCGTCAGAATCAGCTTCAATGGAATGGTCAACTGATAACGCCTGATAACTTTTGCCCATCTCCATTGCTTCTAAAACTTCTTCTTCTGTTACTTCTAGAGCATCAGCAATTTCCTCGACCTTAGGCGAACGTTGCAAAGCAGTTGTTAATTCTTCCGCCGTAGCTTTAATCTTGGGCCCTAATTCTTTTATTCGTCTCGGTACATGCACGCTCCAAGTCTTGTCTCGTAAGAAACGTTTAATTTCACCGATGATTGTCGGAATAGCAAATGCTTCAAACGTTTTACCAAAAGAGGCGTCATATCTACGAATCGCACCAAGTAGTCCAATCACACCTACTTGAACAATATCTTCGTGATAAGGTCTACCTTTAGAATATTTTCGTGCGATGGATTCAACCAATTTGTAATACTGTTCAACAAGTTGTTCCTGTGCGTATTCGTCCTGATGTAATTGATATTGTTGTATGAGATCATTAATCTCTTCTTTTGATCGTTGTTTAGGTTGAGATTGCTTCTGCATCACTCTCCACCTGCTCTCCTTCTAGGTACTTAGTCATAAAGACTGTTACACCTTTTTGATGATGAATTTTCACTTCATCCATTAATGTTTCTATTAGGTAAAGGCCTAATCCTCCTTCTCGTAAAAATTCAACAGAATCATTTGCTTGGTAAGGACCTGCACTGTCTCTTGCTTGTTGAAAATCCAAGCTCTCACCTTCATCCGCAACCATGACTTCTAATTTATTTTTATAAAGGCCGAATCCTACAAGCACTTCACCATTTTCGTTGTTTTTGTATGCATGCTGAACTGCATTTGTACAAGCTTCACTCGTTGCAATCTTCAAATCTTCAATTTCGTCATAGTTAAATCCCATTCTACTGGCAATACCAGATAAGGTTAATCTAATAATACCGACGTATTCCGGCTTCGATGGGATTTTCATCTCAATGTAGTCGTACGACTCGGTCATTTCTTTTCACCTTCCATTTTGGTGCTGATATCAATAATGTCAGCAAGACCAGTAATTTCGAATAGCCTTTTTAAACGACTAGAAAGCCCAATGATTTTAAATTGACCATCGTGCGCACGTACATTTTTAAAAAGTCCTACAAAAACACCTAACCCGGTGCTATCCATATAGGATACACCCGAAAGATCAACAATCATCTCCACATTATCTTTTTCAGAAAGCGGTATAAGTTCTTTCTTTAATTCTGGTGCAGTGTATACATCAATCTCTCCACCTACAGTTACCTCAGTAATATTTTGATTATGATTTACATCTATATTAATGTTCATATTTTTTGCCCACCTTTTAGGAATAGCTGGTTACTCCTCATTTACCCTTTTAATTTTAGCTTAAACATTTCTTCTTAATATAATTAAAGTAAAATCATCCCTTAATTGGAAATCTTGTAATTTTTCAAGTTCTTTATATACGTTTTGCACGATATTTTGTGCTTTTAAGTGTATATTTTTCTCGATTAAGGCCAATAATTCTTCACGTTCAATAAAGCCTTCTTTTGTTCTTGATTCAGTTACGCCATCAGACATCAAAATAATCATATCCCCAGGCATCACTTCTTTTTCGTACTTTCTATATTTCGTATTCTTTTCAATACCTAATAATAAACCCTTTGCAGGCAACTCAGAAAATGTCTGTGTTTCCGCATGATAAAACAAGCCCGGTTCGTGCCCAGCAGAGGCATAGGAAAAGATATGATGATCGATATGGTATGTGCCATAAAACATCGTAATAAACATAGTTAAATCAACATTTTGTTCCACAACACGATTTAAATTCTCCAACACCAAAGTAGGTGTTTTACGATTTTCTGGTAAACTGTCCATAGCATATTTAATCATAGACATACAAAGGGCTGCTGGTAGCCCTTTTCCAATAACATCAGCTATTGCGATACTTACACTATTATTTTCATCCTCAACAAAATTAAAATAATCACCATTCATATGTTTTGCTGGGACGCTGATTGCTCCAATATCCATGTCTTTTTTACATGGAATCTCTGTCCCAAGCAATGTTTTTTGCACATTAGCCGCGATTTCCATTTCGGTTCTTAATTCCTGTTGAATATGTTTTAAATTTTGGTGTTCGCGGTAAGCAAAACCATATGCCACCATCACTTCAAGCAGTATATCAAAAGACTCCTGCATTCTATCGTTAAATTTTTCTGGAAACATCTCAGCCATAATATTTCTATGGATGCTGACAATTTCCTCTGGAGGAATGTTCCGTTCAATTGCATTCCTACTTAACTTTTGTCCTTGATATAATGCCTGCTCTGAACGGTCAGCTAAATAATTCGTTAATATCTCTCTATATTTGGACTCCAATTTCTGTCTGAAATCCATCTCAAGTTCCCCCTAACGGAGCCATTTAATCGCCCTTATATCTGTACCTTCACCTGGGCTTGAATCTATTTGAAAATCATCCATCAGTCTTTTTACCCCTGGGAGACCTGCTCCTAGTCCGCCCGATGTCGAATATCCATCCTCCATTACTTGGCGCAAATCTTTAATACCTGGACCACTATCAATCGATAATAATCTTAGTCCCGTTTTGCCATTTTCATAGAGCTTCTCTATACAAATTTGACCTTGACCTGCATATAAGAATATGTTTCTCGCAAGTTCACTTATTGCTGTTGTAATTCTTGCTTGGTCAACCGTCCCAAAGCCCAGCTCTTTTGCAACATTCCTACCAAGCTGACGCGCTGAAACGATATCCCATTCATTGATTATTTTAACGCAGGATTGGTTGTCCATTCGGCTATTCCCCCAATTCCTGTTGTAATTTCTCCAAACCTTTTTCTAAATCTAGGGCGGTCAATACATTATTCAGACCGATTCCTAATTCAGTTAACGTAATTGCTACTGCTGGTTGAATGCCTGTAATGACAACTTTAGCACCCATTAAATGGGACATTTCAATCACATCACCTAATACTTTAGCGATAAAAGAATCAATAAAATCTATTGATGTTAAATCGATTACAACACCATTTGCACTCGTATCATGTATTTTCTTTAACAAGTCTTCTTGAAATTGAAGTGCCGTCTGGTCATCTAGTTCCCATTGAATAGAAACAAGTAAACAATCATGTAGTTTTAAAATCGGAATTCTCAAAACGTCACCCCTCCAATGGCACAATTTTACGTTTAGTCATTTCCAATGCTGCTTCTACGCCTGATTTCATCGTATTTTTCGTAATAATTCGGTTTAAGTCGATACCAAGGCTCACAATCGTTTGCGCAATTTCCGAACGAATACCTACAAGCATGCATTTTGCTCCTACTAAGTGGACTGCATCTGCTGCTTGGATAATATGGTGAGCAACCATTGTATCAACAACAGGGACACCTGTAATATCAATCAAGACAACTTCTGAACGATGTTTTACCACACCTTGAAGAAGGTTTTCCATAATTTGCTTCGCACGTTCTGTATCGATCATCCCAATTAATGGCATAACTGTAATGCCTTCAAATACAGGAATTAAAGGTGCCGATAGTTCTTGCAATGCAATCTTTTGATTAGCGATCGTTCTTTCCCAAGAAACAGTGTAATCATTAATTATTTCACTATTCATCGCTTTTAACCAATGATTCAAATCATGCATCACTTTCGCTTCATTCTCTGGACGAATATACTTATCTTTGACCATTTCATCAAATACAACATCGCCCAGTACATCTAGAGCATTTACGACAAAACGTAGAGGCCAGCCTAAACTGACAATTCTATCTGAAAAATTCTCTGATTGACGTTCGTACTCGTCCTTTTTGCCAGAAATTTTCAAGATAGCGAGCTCCACTAACTCTCTTCCATATGTCTCGAAGTTTTGATCTAGGATGACATTGGTAATTGTTTCGTCAGAATCTTCTTTCAATCGGTTCAACCATTCTTTAAAAATATCTTCTTTATTGTGTTGAATATATTTCAAAGTCATTTGTCTTCCCTTACCTCCTATACTAGCACATCTATTGGTTAGTTTTTCCTTATTATCATTGATTGTAAAAAAATCTACATGATTGTAAAAAATCCAGCAAAAATCTACAACTATTGCCTTATATTATAACGCTTTCTATTTGAAACGTCTTTAACAATATATCCAAATTAAGTGTGTACCCTTTTTTGCTTATTATCAAACCTAAAACATTAAATTCCTTTTATTTCTTTTTGTTCAGAAGAATATCTCAAATATAAAATTGGGGGATTTAAAGTTTAAGCTCGTTTCAATAAGTGTATTACATATATTAATAAGTCCTATCATTACAATGAATGGACTTGTTTAAGATTAGGAAGCATATAAAAAAACGCCCCAACTTTTTTGAGCGTTTTCTAAAATTCTATAAGACCTAAACTGACTTGTAAGGCTTCATTTACCTTATCCATCATTTCGTCATCAAGATGGGTGATTTTATCGGTTAATCTCTGCTTATCAATTGTACGAATTTGTTCTAACAATATTACTGAATCTCTCTCAAAAGCATATCGCTTCGCATCAATTTCAACGTGAGTAGGCAGCTTTGCTTTTTGAATCTGAGCGGTAATTGCTGCGATGATTACTGTGGGACTAAACCGATTCCCGATGTCGTTTTGTATAACAAGTACTGGACGGACACCGCCTTGTTCTGAGCCAACAACTGGGGATAGGTCTGCAAAATAAACGTCACCACGTTTAACAATCAAAGGATCAGCCTCCGCTTACAAGACGTTCAACTGCGTTTTCTGCCTCGTATTCCGCTTGAAATGCTTCAGATGCTATCGTCAAGTTTAATTTTGCCATTTCCATGTAACCACGTCTCATGGACTCACGAATATGTCTTTTCTTCCGTTCACGCAAATACATTTTCGTTGCTTGATAAATAAACTCACTTCTGTTTACGTTCTCTTGCTTCGCATAACCATCTAATTCCGTTAATAGATGTTGCGGCAGCTTCACCACTATTTCTGTTGTTGCGCTGGATTCAGACACAAACATACACCTCCACCATCACTACACACCATATTTTTTATATCTACCAATTTTCATATTACCATTATTCTCTTAGGCTGCAAAGGGGGTTTTTTATTTAGTAAGAAATTATCCATAAAAACAGTTGCATTTTCTTTCAATGTCTTCCTAGGAATTTCAGTGATAATTTCCCAAATTATTAATAACTATTATCTACCAACATGTTCATTGATATGCATTAAAGAATCCCATTTCTTGTAGAAATTTTTGTTTGATCCTGAATATAGATTCTTGGTATGCGCATACCTATTTGGCAAGTTACCTCATAATTAATTGTTTCAAGTGTGTTAGCTATGTCATCTACAGAGATGGTCTGACCATTTTGAGTCCCGATTAACGTAACGACATCTCCAACTTGCTCTTCCTCACTAATACGAATCATACATTGGTCCATACAAATTCTGCCGACAATACTTACTCTTCTTCCATTAACAAGGACCTCTTGTGTAGCTAACCTCCTAATCCACCCGTCTGCATAACCGATTGGCAAGGTTCCAATTGATTCCTCTTTTTCAGCTTCGTACGTTGCTCCGTAACTCACTTTCTCGCCCGGTAGCAATTTTTTCACATGAACTATTTTCGTATGAAGTGAAAAGGCCTCTTTTAATTTAAAAGGTAAATGATTTTTAATTTCAGAAGATGGTGACATGCCATACATTGAAATCCCAAATCTAACTGCATTAAATTTCGCCTCAGGATGTCTCAAGCCAGCTGCACTATTACTAGCATGAATATATCTTGGTTGTTCATCCATCCAGCTTATCATTTCATTAAAAGTGCTTAACTGTTCATTAAAATAGGCTGTCTCAAGTTCATCCGCTGTCGCAAAATGCGTGAAAACTCCTTCAACATGGAACTTTCCTTGCTGTAGTTGATATTGAAATATTCCCCATTCTTCTTTTGATTTAATCCCTAATCTACCCATCCCCGAGTCCATCTTCACATGAACTTTTACTTCTTTGTTTATGAATGGTGCAGCTTTCATCAACCACTCAGCTTGGCAAACGGTTAAAGTAATTCCTGCTTGTTCAGCTAACCCGACATCCTCTGGTCGTGAGAGTCCTAAAACTAATATTGGCGCGTCAATCCCTTTATTCCTAAGAGCAAAAGCCTCATCTAAAGTCGCCACCGCTAAGTAAGTGGCACCTGCCTTTAGAGCTGTCTTGGCTACCTCTATATCTCCATGGCCATATGCATTTGCCTTCACAACTGCAAACAACTCTGCTTCTTCTCCAATATGCTTAATCATTGACTCTACATTATATGTGATATAATCCAAATTTATCTCTGCCCAAGTATCACGAAAATATGGGACCTGTTGATTCATACCGTCCACTTCCTCTTTATACTTTTCCTTCTATTATTTGATTATGTCACATTAACGTATAACAGAAAAGACAAACTTTCTTCTTAGACCGAGTGAAGTAAAAGCAGTGTAAGATGTAATTAAGAAGTATGTTAAACTTGGTAACTTTAAGTTACCTTTGATTACCAATTAATCTAGATGATATGGCGTTAATATTGGCAAAATTATCATCCGTAGAAACCGCAAACAACGCAAAGAAACCCGAGGAATCTACCTCGGGTTTATCTTATCTATATTTATTTTACAACTTCCCCTTGTACAGACTGTGCAATTTGGATCATTTCTTCTTTCGATAGGTTAGTCGATGCAATCATATAATCCACGCCATTTTGCGTCCAGGATACCATATTATCTGATACGGCTCCTACAGTGAAGCCAAGGTCAACAGGGTCACCATTCATCATCGCCTCTTCACCACCAGAGGTTTGAACAATAACAGCCTTCTCTTGAATCATTGTGAATGATTTGTCTTCACCTTCATAGGTTAGAATGACACGTTTACCTTCTTCTGTTTCTACTTCTTTTTCAGAAACAAGTTCAACTTCAGGTAGCGATTCTGGATAGAAGACAGTGAAATCTTCTTCTTCTGCTACTTCAGCCATGACTGGGAATTCTAGCTGCGCACCTGTCATATTTTTCTTCGTATCGAAATCTTTATTATCTAGCTCTTCATTAAATTTCACATTGGAGAAATCCACCGTCACAACTGGCGTTCTTTCTGCATCCATTACCTTTACACTAACTGGAGATAAATCCGATTTATTTAAGGTAATCTCTTGGAGAGGCAGCATTTGATTGTTTTGATAACTCGTTTTTGTTTCATAAACATAATGATCTTCCGTTGCTTTAAATTTTGCTTCCTTATCATTTTGAATATCTTCAATTAATGACTCATAAAGATACGCTTGACTACTATTGTTTGGCCAGTCACTTTGGAAGCGAAAACTTTTATTCAAAGCTGGCGTAAGAACAAACACACCTTCTTTGTTCTTTAAGATCATTTGACTTTGATCTTTTTCAGTGTTTTTAAGTGCCACACGATAAAATTCCGGGTTCTTATGCCATATTTCTATATCATAGGATTGCGGCTCGGAACCTGTTTGCAGCGTCATTTTCGCTTCCGCCTTATAGCTTTTTAATGATTCTAGTTTGCTCGATAAATCTTTTGTCACATCCTCCTGGGATTTTGTCCCACATGCAGCTAGTGTGACAGTTATGGCCAGTCCCATGAGTAGCCAGAAAAACTTCTTCTTCATTCCTTCAACCCCTTTATCTTATAATCAACAGTGCAGTCAAACGCTTCCGTGGCCTGTCTCCTCCATTGCACTATTGAATATATGAGACAACCTCAAAGATTATTCCAGACGTTCTAATAGATCAAGAATATTTTTTGGAGCCTGGGGATGATTCGTATGTAATTAATTACAGGCGTTTATTTGAAGGAATAGTAGCTTAATCAACTTTACTTCCTGTCCTAATGAATATTACTCTTTTTCAATTATCACTTGAGCAATGGCATACTCTCTACTATGGGAAATAGATAAGTGTACAAGACAGCCATCAACCGGACGAACAATGATCGGTTGTCCAGTCATATGGTTAGCTGTTTCAATATCTAGAAACGAAAGTGATTGCCCGATGCCTGTTCCTTTCGCTTTAGCAAAGGCTTCTTTCGCAGCAAATCTCCCTGCTAAATATTCTATTTTTCTATGCCCAGTTAGTGTCTCATATTTCTGTTTTTCGCTTGTTGTTAAAATACGTTCGACAAACCGTTCTTTTCTTTTTACTAATTGTTTAATTCTCTGTAATTCAATCATATCGATACCAATGCCTTTAATCATTCTAATCACCATCTTCTAAATAAAATAAATGCTGCATAAAACAAACTATAGTATATTTAATGTATGAGAACATTTTAGGAGGAGTCAATTATTGTTTATCAGGACAGAAAGCTTTAAAGAATTTATTCGCTTCTATCCCATCGTTACTTCTATTATCGCTATTAATATTGTATTGTATTTACTTACTGTTTTGCCCATCCTACCAACCAATTGGTTAATGGCGCATTTTGCAGGTATTAATATTTATATTATGCAAGGGGAGTTTTGGCGACTTGTTACACCTATCTTCATGCATAGCGGATTTGCTCACCTTTTATTTAATTGCTTCTCACTTGTTTTATTTGGACCCCCACTAGAGAGAGCAATTGGCAAGGGGCGTTTCCTCCTTGTTTACTTCCTAGCTGGTATTGGCGCGAATATCGCAACACTCATCCTTGAACCGTTAACATATATTCACGTTGGCGCGAGCGGAGCGATTTATGGTATCTTCGGCTTCTTTATTGCTATTATTGTGTACCGTAGAGATTTACTTTCACAGCAAAATACTCAGCTCATTCTTGCCATCACAGTTATTGGTGTAATTATGACCTTCTTGCAAGCGAATGTAAATGTGATTGCCCATCTATTTGGTCTATTAGCAGGTTTCCTCACTGGTTCAGCAATGATTAAAACGAAATTAAAAGCTGGATATGGTGCAACGAGACCAACAAACCAATGGAAATCTTCAGCCAGACGATTAAAAGGCGTCCCCCTATCAACCATTCTTATCTTTGGGGGCATTATTCTTCTTGCCATTATCGGTCTATTGTCACGTTAATGAAATCGTTCAAACAAACAGCAAATCCGAACAATTTATGTTCGGATTTGCTGTTTCTCATTCTGTATTCTCAGGGGTATAAGAATACCACTTGTATATAGATAATACATCTTCTACTTCTAGGTCAACTACATCTCCTCCAGTTGCACCTGAACCAGACATAGCCTTAGCAGAAATAGTAGCTAACTGATTTTGCTTCTGAAAATACGTTTCTTTCATTGAAATTGATTGTGTTCTATTCTTCCTCAAGTAAACAGTTGTTTTAGAAATAAATCGTGAACGAAGAACGAGTTGATTTCCTATAATCGTCCAACCAGCTGCTTTATAACGGTAATAAGATAAAATAAGCATCAATCCAACGAACACTAAACTAAATAAACCCCACACTGAGAAGAAATAAAGAAGGATAACTGCGACTGGAACAGAGATAAATAATCCTCTCAATATGTATCTTCTTAAAGCCTTTTTTGGTGCTGGAACAAACATATCTGTCAATTGGTAATCATTTAATCCAGTTTCTATCTTCTCGCGGATTCGGTTTCTCTTAATAATCGGTAACAGCATCACTTTCGAGCTATCCGCATCTTTTAATGACCCACCTGCACTTTCAAGGTAAACAGATGCATAGCCAATTGCTTGGCGAACTGGATTCTCATTTATCCTTAATGCTTGAATCCGATGTAGAGGAATCGTTAGTTGCTTCTTCTCCAATAGACCGCGGGTAATAACTAATTCATCTCCCACTTTTCTTACAGTGAAATTAGCATACTTTAACACTGATCCAATGAGAGCAATAAGCCAAGCAAGAACGAAACCAAGGAAAACCATTAAACTGATGAGCATAACACCGCCTGTAATAAAGACACTCAATTCATCAAATACCTTCTCATAAGGAATGACTTCAGCAAATTGTGATAAAAAGGCAAAAACAGCTGAAATCACAACACCTACTCCCCCAGAGGTCGAAGAAAGTAAAATCAACTCTCCAGGTTTAATTTGGTAAAGTATTTGTTCCTCTTTTTGTTCTGTTTCGATTTGCTCATCTAACTCTATATGTGCCTTTTTAGATTGCGATAGGATATCTTGAATCTGCTGTGCCTCATTTTTAGAAATAGCAGTCAATATAGCTTCTGCCTCTAGTCCTGAACCAGCTGTTTCAATGGTCATTTTCACTAAACCAAAAGGTCTTTGTAAAATCCCTTCTGATAAATCAAGACTTTGAATTCTTTCGAAGGGGATATATCTTTTTTTCCGAATAATTAACCCTGATTCAATTCGTAATTCTCCCTCTTCTATTCTGTAGGTAAAACGAAGCCAAGTAAGAATACCGGATATAAGAATAAGAGCGATAATACCTATTGTAATAAAAAGCTGAATCTTCCCTTCGCTATTACCAAATACGACAATAATTAAAATGGGAATAATGGAGTCCTTTAATGTTTTCAGTACATTTGATACGGCTGCAATCGGATGAAGTCTTCTCGGCTCAGACATCATCTACAGCCACCCTTGCTAAGTTAGATATAAAAAATCGCAGTTCTTCTGCTTCTTCTAGATCTAAAGCGGGTATTTCATGAACAGTTGCCGCAGTTGAAACCGTCACGGTAGCTAGTTTATATTTTCGAAGAATAGGTCCTTGGTGAGTATCTACATGCTGCACTCTGATCATTGGGACGAGTGTACGTTTGATAATAAATATTCCATGCTGTAGTTCAATTTCATTCTCTCTCACTTCATAGCGCCACCTTTTCCACCGCACAGTCGGGAAAACTTTAATCGCTAAATAAGCATAAAGAGCAAATATAATTAATGCAACACCAATTATCCACATCGGCCAATCAAAAATGAATGTTAAAACAATAGCGCCAATTGCCAATACAAATGGGATAAGGGAATGTAGTGCACCAGATATTTTCCAAACAGTCAGACCCCGTTTAGAAATACGCTTTTGCGGCTTTGATAACATATATGTAAACCCCCTAAAAATTCCTTATTGAACAACTATAGTATACATGAAAGCCATACTATTTCTCAGTAAAAACTTGGATATTTTTTCATTCTTAGTTATTAATTCTATACGATGATCTAAGAAAAAGGTTTCAATTGGAGTGAAGTTGATTAATCCCTTACCTATCTACTTCATTTACTTATAAAATGTCATATGATCTTTATCTTGTCGGTAGTAAGCTAATCGATCTTGTAAGGTACCCGTATGGAACTCAAATTTATGACCATCCGGGTCAGTAAAATAAATCGAGCGCTTATCTTTTTCGTCCCTTATGCGCCCGGATAAAATATTCACTTTTAAGTCTAGTAAACGTTGATAACAACTTTCAAAATCATCTTCATCAATAGAAAATGCAATATGAGTATAAGATTGGGTAATCTCCTGACGAGGTATGTCTTTTTCTTCATTAAGGGCAATCCACATGCCTTGACAATCAAAATATGCTGTCGTTCTCCCTTTTACAAGCAACTTAGCTACAAAAACCTTTTCATAAAAAGCAATAGAACGATCTAAATCAGAAACAGAGAATAACATATGGTTCAAACCTTTAATCATACTGCCGTTCACCTCATCTTGATTTCATTAAATTTATCTGGCATCCTATTATCCATTATACTGAAGCAGCAGCAAATACTATAGATAAAAACACATCTAGGTTAACGGTTATAGGTTTTATGTGGGCTTTTTATTCCTCTGATTTCCTCCACCATAGACCCTATTGCTACATGTCTACATAACACAAAGAACCGAGCTTCATTTATTGCTCGGTTCTCCCAATATATTATCTATAGCTATTTGCATTTGTTTTCTTATTTCCTTGATAATTCCTTTTACCTGAAGGTTTACCATCACGGGAGCGATAGGAGTTACTTTGTCTTCCTTTCGGGCTATACCCACCTCTAGGACGGTTACTTCTATCTGTGGATCTTCTGTCTCGTTTAGCCGGTAAAGGTTTCTCTTCTGTTAGTTTTACTGGAGTCGTGTCCGGTTCTTTGATCATGAGCTTCAACAATGCTTGAACTACCGTTGTTGCGTCATGTTGTTCAAGTAATTGTTGTGCAGATTGTTGATAATATTGAAGATGATTATCCTCAATGATTTGCTCGACTTTTTCTGCAACAGCCTTTTGTTGCCCCTCTAATGCTTGATCTAACGTCGGAGCAGCCATTCTTTCCATTTTCTTTTTCGTTGTTTTTTCAACGATACGTAAGTATGATTTCTCACGTGGGTTAATAAATGTCATGGCCATTCCTTCTTTACCCGCGCGACCTGTTCGACCAATACGATGAACATAACTTTCCGGATCTTGTGGTATATCAAAGTTATACACATGTGTAACACCAGATATATCTAATCCACGAGCTGCTACATCTGTTGCGACAAGGACATCAATGGACCCTTCTTTAAACTTACGAAGGACAGACATACGTTTAGCCTGGCTCAAGTCACCATGTATTCCTTCTGCATTGTAACCTCTTAAACTTAAGGCTTCAGAAAGTTCATCCACCCTTCTTTTCGTACGTCCGAAAACAATCGCAAGTTCTGGTGATTGAATATCAAGCAGTCTTGTTAACACATCAAACTTATTTTTTTCTTGTACTTCAATATAATATTGCTCAATGAGTGGTACAGTCATTTCCTTCGCTTTCACTCGAACGATTTGTGGCTCTTTCATAAACCGCTCAGCAATACGTTGAATGGCTGGTGGCATCGTCGCAGAGAAGAGTAAAGTATGCTTCTCTTCTGGGACACTTGATAAGATTTTTTCAATATCATCAATAAAGCCCATATTTAACATTTCATCAGCTTCATCTAAAATCACTTTTTTGACATGATCTAGTTTTAGTGTTTTTCGATTAATATGATCAAGGATTCTTCCAGGTGTACCGACAATAATATGAGGTCGATTTTTTAAAGCACGTATTTGACGGTTAATATCTTGGCCACCATAAATCGATAACACTCTCGTTTTTTTCCCAAAACCGAGTTTGTATAATTCCTCTGACACTTGAATGGCTAATTCTCTTGTCGGTGCGATGACTAAACCTTGAATAAAACTATCATTATAGTCAATATGGTCAATCATAGGAATACCAAAAGCGGCTGTTTTACCTGTACCTGTTTGCGCTTGTCCAATTAAGTCCTTATTCTGCAAGCTTAAAGGAATCGTCTCTGCTTGAATCGGGGTTGCCTCTTCAAACCCCATTCTTTTAAGAGACTTCATTGTTTCAGGGCTTATACCCAAATCTTGAAACTTAGTCAATGTATCCAATCTCCTTCTGTTCTTTGAAAAATATTTTATTTCATCAAGTAGGCAGGAAATTTCCCCAATCAAAGTTGTTATAATTACAACGATTTAAGAGAAACCCACTATAGAGAGGATGAGGGAGAATTTATTACCAATGCATGAATTGTGCTATGCTTATTTGTATAAAAAAATAAATGTATGATGACTTCCGCATCCTAAATCTAACGAACAATTACAAATAGAAATTTTTATTCAGACATGTAATGAAAAAAGACATTCTCCTACCAGTGGAGTATGTCCGGGTTTCAATGGAGTTCCTGTTGACACTTTGTTGTATATATTACCATCTCAACGCATGATTTGCAATGCTTTAGCAGGACATAGTATGACAGTAGTATAAAAATAAACCATTGACGAAAGAGAGTTCATTTGAAGAAAATCGCCTTAACTAAAAGGTTATGAAAGAAATTGAAGTACTTCTTTAAACAGTTGCTCACTTTCATCACAATGGCAAATTAAATGTTTTGACCGTTTAATAATAATTTTGTGTTTCTGTTCTGAGGTGATGTGTTTGTAAAGATAATCTGCACTGCGTACAGGAACGATGCCATCATCCTCTCCTTGAGCGATGAAAGTTGGAACCTTCACTTCTTTTAATCGTGGGCGGACCGTCGCTACTAGCTTTTGGAACTGCCTAGCTGCAGCAATCGGCGTGGAGCTGATCTTTTGTTTGTAATGTATAAATAATGGATTTTGCGTTATTCTTGTGCCTTGAAGCCCTTCTCTTAATAACCCTTTAATATCAAGGAAAATTTGTCTTGGATTTAAATAATAGGCAGCTGCACTAAGTAAAACCAGTTTCGCTACCGGGTATTTTACCGCTAATTCACTAGCGATCATGCCTCCCATGGAGAATCCAATAATATAAACAACTTCACATTTTTCTAGTAAGTTTTTTAATTCTTCCTCTGCATGATTGATCCATTTTTGAAACACAATCCCCTTTAAGGACTGCCTTTCTCCATGACCAGGTAATGTAGGAACCGCTATTTCCCAATCCGTATGTTCCTTTATATAATTCGCCAATGGGGCAACTTCATAAGGTGCACCTGTAAATCCATGTATGCATAAACATCCAATCATCTTTTACACCGCCAATGGTAAATTTATCAGGCTATTGAACAGCTTTTCAACTTTAACATAAGCATCTAGTTTATTTTTTACCCTCTATACGGAAAATTAAATCCTCATAACGTAAAAAATGTGAATTATTATAATATAATTCAAAAGATAGAAAAAACCTTATGTTCCATGTGAAACAATAAGGTTTTTTGAATTTTAGTATAGTATTATTGCAATCCCTCAACGACTTCTTCTAACTTCATTCCCCTAGAAGCCTTAACGAGTACAATTGTTTCATCATTGACATGTTTTTTTAGTTCTTCAATTAATGGTGCCTTTTCATCAAAAGCAAATACACGGTCTTCAGACAATACTTCCTTGGCTCCCTTTGCAATTAAGTGTCCTAATCGACCATAGGTAAATACGGCATCGATGTTTTCCGCACAGATGGATAACCCGATTTCTTCATGAAATCTCTCTTCATCTGCCCCCAGTTCCAACATATCACCAAGAACAAGTATTTTCTTCTTATATCCTGGTAAATTCGCTAATAATTCTATTGAAGCTTGCGTTGAAGTAGGGCTCGCATTGTATGCATCGTTTATTATTTTCTCGCCATTTTGACCCTGTAGTATTTCCATCCTCATATTTGTCAGTCTCACTTTCACTAATCCTGCTTCCATTTCCGCAAATGACACATTAAAATGTTGTGCAACAATCATAGCTGATAGAGCATTTAAGACATTATGCATACCTAAAATAGGTAAAGTGAATTCTATTTCGCTCGCATTGACCTGAAACTTACTGCCGTTGTCTAATTGTTGGATATTCACAGGATATAGGTCATTTTGTTCGGTTCTTCCAAAGGTTTTAACCGTAGCTTGCCCTTTATATGAATCAAAGTAATTTCTTAAAAGGGGTTCATCCCCCATGTATACCATCAATCCATCTGACTTTAAGCCATTTATAATCTCAAGCTTTGCTTCAGCAATTCCTTCTCTTGAGCCTAAATCTTGTAGATGTGATTCACCGATATTGGTAATAATCGTTGCATCAGGGCGTGCTAGCTTAGTTAGAAAGTCAATTTCACCTTTTCCACTCATACCCATCTCTAATACAGCTACCTCTGTTGTTTCTTCTAGCGCTAAGATGGTAAGCGGAAGACCAATATGATTATTATAATTGCCTTCGGTTTTTTGGACTTTATATTTTAACGCTAAAAGATTCGCCATCATATCCTTTGTCGTCGTTTTACCATTGCTACCAGTAATCCCTACCACTTTTATACTTAACTGATTACGATAGGCTCTTGCCAGCTCTTGTAATGCAGTTAACGTATCTTTAACGATGATAATGGGTAAGTGAGTCGGTGGATTTGGTACATCCTCTTGCCAAAAAGCAGCCGCAGCTCCTTTTTCAATAGCATCCGACACATACTGATGCCCATCTGTTCGCTCTCCTTTAAAGGGTATAAATAGTTGTCCTGGAGTAATCTCACGAGAATTAATACTTACACCTTGAATTTCTTTTTTTCCGTATGGTGAATTCTCTATTTGAATCATTTCTGCTAAATCATTCAAGGTTCTCTTAATCAACTTTTCCTGCCTCCTTTTTGACAGGTGCACTGCGGGGTGCAAAGCCTATCTTTCTATGTAACTGTATACGCTACAGCTTAGCTGTTCCGCTTACAATTACATTGTATGCTTAATTTTTTGTTTTTCTTGATGTCTTTCAATTGCTAAGTTGACAAGACGCTCAATAAGGGCTGGATATTCAACACCTGAATGCTTCCAAAGTAATGGGAACATACTGTATGGTGTAAAGCCTGGCATTGTGTTCACTTCATTTATATAGACTTTTCCTTCCTTTGTTAAGAAGAAATCCGCTCTAACAAGTCCCGAACAATCTAATGCTTTAAAGGCTTTAATTGCCATCGCTTCTAATTCGCTATATTCAGCTTCTGTAACATCAGCAGGAATCATTAAAATTGTATTCCCATCTTCATATTTTGCCGTATAATCGTAGAAGTTTTTATCTTTCGGAATAATTTCACCGGCAACAGAGCACTCAGGGTAATCATTTCCCACTACACCTAGTTCAATCTCTCTTGCATCTACACCTTGTTCGATAATAATTTTACGGTCGTATTTAAATGCTTCAACGAATGCCTCATGGAGCTCACTACGATTCGTACATTTGCTAATTCCTACACTAGAGCCTAAATTTGCTGGCTTAACAAAGCACGGGTATCCGATGGTATCTTCTACTTTGCGATAAGCATCCTCTTCCGCAGTTTCCCATTCCCCTCGAAGGAACCAAACATAATTAACTTGGTTTAATCCAGCTTGAGCAAAGATATTTTTCATGATCACTTTATCCATTCCTGCTGAAGAAGAAAGGACGCCATTTCCAACATATGGTAAATTTAAAAGCTCAAGCATTCCTTGAACCGTACCATCTTCCCCATTTGGACCATGCAATAATGGAAAAATCACATCAAAAGGTCGACTTTCTTGCGTCTCGAAAAGGGTTGGTGCTAACGCTAAAGGTGATAGCTGTTGGCCTTCTGAAAAAGATAATTCTTTCACTGTATCAACGGGCCCAGCAAGTTGTTGTCCCTTGATCCATTGACCTTCTTCCGAAATATAAATAGGATAAATATCAAATTTATTTGTGTTTAATGCTTTAATCACGGCAAGCGCTGTCTGCATAGAAACATGATGTTCAGCAGATTTCCCACCGTACAAAAGTCCGATCTTAATCGTCATCAATAAAACCTCCAATTTTAACAAGTAACTTAAATTTATTTTACCACTTTATAAAATAAGAGAGTAAATGTTTCAACAAGATAAATGCCTATAAAAGTATATGTATGTATAACCATGGGAAAAGGAGCTTACTTCAATTAAAAAATAGCCATTTCTCTCTTGAAAAAAGTTATATCGTCATTGGAGATTGTCCTCATATCGATTATTAATGGCAATGAGAATGAACTCATTTCAGGATATAAAGACCTAATTCCCATTATCCTGAAATATTTAATCATATACCCTTCATTCCTTCTACAACCTATAGAGAGCATCAATATAGATGCAAAATTCTTTGAAGCTGTTCTACCTACTGATATACCACTATTATACTTTTTTTCACTTACTTCTCTGTTAACATTATGTTACAAAAGCTCTAGTTTTCTATTACAAAAAGATTAATATCTGTAATCGTTATCAATATATAATAAAAAATTTCCTTTATAACGAACTGACATTAGGTATCATTCACTAAATAGCGCAAATGATTGCCAGCCCATTTTACCTCATTTATATATTTTATACTAGCTAAAATAAATGGCAAGATTAATCATCGCATCGTTACGATTACAATCGTACGATTTGTCATTTAGTAATAAAATCTGCCAAAAGACCTACCACCTTTATCTACATTCACTTTCTACCCATGCCACATTGACTGCTGTCAAAGTAAAAAGAAGCATCCGCACGCCAGTTATTGGCAATGTGCCGTACATGCTTCTTTCCCAATTTGTAACTTTCTTTTGTCAGTAAAAAGAGAATATAATCGACCTTGCATTCTATTCTCTATACTCCATTCCGTTTGCCATGCCTTTGTTAAAAAACAGTTAAACTCATTCTTTCACCTTTACAGGATAAAAATAACCAGTAGCCATTTCTTTTATTTTCTGTTCATTTTCAAGTGTGTAACTAATAATGAAGCAGGTTGCAGGACCTGAAGAAGTAAGTAAGTCTAATTCACAAGTGATATCAGTTAGGGCAAAGACACGATTCTTAAATAATTGGTTTAACTCAGCTAATATCCCTTTAGAGCCAACAGGCATGACTGTCACTTTTTCCATATTGACGAGTTTTGAACATAGCGCTAGCGGAGCTATATGTAGAGCATCATTAATGACGGCTTCTCCTACTAACGGTCTACCGATAACTGCTATCCGATTATCTTCTTTAAACTCTATCGCATGAATATCTTTACTCGCATGTATTTTCCCCATAACAGATACAGCTGTTGCAGATTGCTTCAACTCAAAGTTACTTTCTGTACTTCCTGTTATAGATAATTCGGTTAGGCCTAGTTCCAGCAAGCCCTTTTCAATTCCTGTTATTAATGATCGCCACACTTGATCTCCAGAAAAATTCTGCAAAATTATCGCTAACGGCGTTGCACCTATAGCTATACATTCCATCATCGACACCCTTAAAGCATAATAAGCGACATCCTCATAAGAAACTTTAATTAAATCCTCATGCTTTAATCCAATACCACCGCTATTATCACTTGCTATGACAAGTGATTCTTCCTTGTTAAATGGAATCACCAGTACATCTCTCATTTGGTATTTTCCATGGATGTTTTTACCGGTTGTATGATTTTGACCAATCTTGGAATGAGGATAAGAGCTATAGCTACGTTAAAAATAGAACCAAGTAAAAGCGAAGGAACGAGTGCCAAATAAAACGCTTCCCCCATAATAAAAAGAAATGGAAGTGGGGCTGCAAACGAGTTTCCAAGCACAAAGAGAATAGAAGCAATCCATCTATGTCCATTGCGGTACAATAATGCAAATATATAACTTAGAATGGCCATCTCCATCGCTACTACCAAATGAAAGGGCCCCATTGGCAACCCACCTAATAGTGCTGACAATAAATGACCTGTCCCTCCAACGATTGCACCAGCCGGACCTCCTAGTAAGGCACTAGCGAGTAGCGCAGGAAATGAATCTAGTGCCACACTAGTGACAATCCCAGCTGGAATCTTAATTGCTGCACCAATCACCGATAGGGCAACAAAAACACTTAGCCATGTTATTTTAATTCCTTTCAAAAGACCCATCACTTATTCCCCTTTTCTTTTACCTCCACGGAACACTTTCGCACTACGTACATATTCTACATCCGGATTCCCTAAGCGAAAGTTGATGACGCGGGCTAATGCAAAAAAGTAATCAGATAAGCGATTTAAAAACATAACAGCTACATCCGGAACAGTATCATCTGTTTTCTTAAGTGATACGACTAATCTTTCTGCTCTTCTTGTGACGGTTCTTGCTATGTGAATAGAAGCAGATGCCTTGGCACCTCCTGGCAAGATGAAACGTTCTAATTCTGGTGCTTCTGCAATAAACACATCAATTCTCTCTTCTAAATAATCAATGGACTCTTGTTTTAGCTTCAGTTCACGTGTCTTTGTTACGTTTGCTAAGTCTCCACCACAGTCAAAAAGTTCATGTTGTATCTTCTCTAAATCATCCAAGACGTCTGCGAATTTTGCTTGATCCAACTCAGTTACAGCCTGACCGACAAAACAATTGACTTCATCAACTGTACCATAGGCTTCAACACGTATATCGTCCTTTTCTACTCTGCCGCCAATAATGCTCGTTTTTCCTTTGTCTCCTGTTCTCGTATAAATTCTCATCTAATCGCCCACTCCCTTATTTAATTTTCTGTGCTATACCATACCAAATAATATCCATTTGCGTTGCCTGTTTTGCCATTTTTTGATACACTCGTCCGCAAACATCCCGTAAAAGTCGATCTTTCTCATCTACTGGTACAATGCCCTTTGTTATATCCGTACCAATTAAGATGACTTTGCGTGTACGTTTGCTGTTTTCCCATGCTGCAAAATCAACGAGGAATTGCTGTACTCTTTGTTGTATCTCCTCTTCTCGACTGTAAGTTAATACATCCTTTACCCAATATTCTATTCCTTCCCATACAATTACACCATCAATATCTGTAAAATTTTCTACTTCAGGTGGTGCCGAACTACGGTAGGCGGAATACCAGAAATGGCTTGCTCGGTGAATACCATATTGTTTTTCTACCCATTCTCCCTTTCCGTTATAGGCTCCTCCTGTAACAAAGTGCATATAATCTCTCCCCCTTTCAATTTAACATCGATTTGATAGCCTCCACTATAAGGAATCTTCCAGTCCCAAAAAGCTTTTGTATTTTTTACTTTCGTATGTAAGATATGGCGGATCACTCCACCGTGCGTGACAATCGCCATTGTTGAAATTGCTTTCTCCAACGCTTCTGCTACTAATGAGTCCCAGGCGTGATCAAGTCGTTGACTAAATTCACTATAACTTTCTCCATCAGGAGGTGATAAGGTTTGCCAATGATTTAACCACTTTCGATATGGTTGATGATTCTTTAATTGCTCATACGTACAGCCTTCCCATTCACCGAAGTTAAGTTCTCTCAAATCACTCATCAAGACAAGCGGTTCATTAGGGAATAATTTCTTACTCGTTTCAATACATCTACCTAAATCACTTGTTACAATGATATCGCAAGGGGGTACTATCGGGACGATAGCTTTCGCCGAAACAAGCGGAGAATCACTCCACCCTAGATAAGCTTTCCTCCTATTGGCCTCTGTCATCCCATGACGAAATAATGTGATAACCAAAGAACCATCCATAAACTCCATTCCACTCCTTCCACACATGCACCAATGACATCGCCTGTTGTGCCCCCAAACCAACCTACGCTTTTTTGTTTCATAATCATAAACAAACATAATGAAATGATTAACATGCAAGTAAATCCGAATATAAGGGAAGGAAAAAAGAAGAACAGCCCTATTGCAACTAGTAAAATATATACACCATACATCACAACACTTCTCAAAGTAGCTGCATCCTGAAACATTTTACCTAACCCACTATTTTTAGCTGTCTTCACCTTCACTAGCATCATGCCCATGACCATACGACTAAAAAAAGGAATACAAGCAATAAAAAAGAAAACAGATGTGCTTTCAAACTTAATAGCAATTTCATAAATAAAAAATAGTTTTGTACTTAATAAGAGAATGACCGATAGCACACCAAAAGCACCAACTCTTGGATCCTTCATCACTTCTAATCGCTTTTGTCGATCACCATAGGAAAAGTATGCATCACTTGCATCCATCCAACCGTCTAAATGAATCCCTCCAGTGACAACGATTAATGTCACCCAAAGAAAAATGGCAGCTGCTAATGGCGAAAAAGGAGAAATCATTAATAACAAATAAAATATAAGCCCATAGATGACACCTTGTATGATACCTAACAATGGAAACGTTTTAATCGCGCCATTTAAATGCTTATTATCCATCGGTAATTGGAGAGGAATCGGAATGGCAGTGAAGAATTGCAAATTAATTAATAATCCTTTTAGCCATATTTTCATAAGGTGTGATCCTCTATACCGATGATTTCTTTAAGAAGATCAAAGTCAATATTTGATTTAAAGTGTGCTGCTAGTTCTGCATACTTTTTATCCTTCTTGTTACTGATATAAACCGGGTCTTTTAAAGGCAAACCTTTATCTACGCGAATCTGATTTAACCAATGTGCACGCCATTCATCGTGATGAAAAACATGATGCATATATGTACCAATAACCTTGCCACCTTTACTTGTATATCCATCATAATGGCCATCCGCTTTTTTCAGAAAATAATGCCTATCATGATTCTCTACTACTGTTTCGCCTAAATGGATTTCATATCCTTTTAATGATTGTACAAATGAGCCTTTTAACTTGGGGTAAAGCGTTCCTTCCACTTGAATGGTTGTTTTTTCAGTGATAAAAGTGGTGTCAGCTGGAATTACCCCGAGTCCATTTATCTCCTTCCCTTCAATTCCCGTATCCGCACCATAAGGGTCGGCTAATCGCCTACCTAACATTTGAAAACCACCGCAAATTCCGATGACTCTGCCGCCATTTTCTATATAATCCTTTAACCATTTATCGAGCTTTCTATCACAGAAATATTGCCAATCATGAATCGTGCTTTTCGTTCCTGGTAAAATGACAGCATCAGGCATGCCCATTTCATCACTATGATTAACCCAGCGGAAAGATACATCATCTTCATATAAAAACGGGTCCATATCGGTAAAATTTGAAAGATACGGTGGTTTCAATATAGCAATATCTATTGGGTTATCCTTTTTAGAAACCTGTATAGATAAGGAATCCTCTGCATCGATCATATGATGATGTAAATATGGCATCACACCGATAACTGGAATACCACAGTGATCTTCTATCCACTTCTTACCGTCCGCAAATAGAGACAGATCTCCTCTAAATTTATTAATAATAATCGCTTTCACTCGACTTCTTTCGTTTTCTTCTAGTAATGATAACGTCCCAACGATACTCGCAAACACGCCTCCTCGATCGATATCAGCTACTAACAACACAGGCACATCTGCCATCTCAGCCACTTTCATATTGACTAACTCACGATCTTTTAAATTAATTTCTACAGGAGAGCCGGCACCTTCCATCACAATCGCATCATAAGTGTTTTCTAGTCTATTAAGTGCTATCGTAATCGCCTCTAGCCCCTTTTCATAGAAAGATGCTCTATAGTCCCGACCAGACTGAATGGTCTCAGCTTTCCCAAACAAAACGACTTCAGAAGTCGAGTCTGATGTTGGTTTTAAGAGAATTGGATTCATATAGACGGTTGCCTCTATTTTTGCAGCTTCTGCTTGTATACCTTGTGCCCGTCCAATTTCTTTGCCATCTTTTGTTACATAAGAATTATTAGACATATTTTGTGATTTAAACGGAGCAACACGCACACCCTCTTCTACTAAGGCTCGGCATATAGCTGTGGCAATCATACTTTTCCCCACATCAGAGGCTGTTCCAACGACCATTAAGCCTTTCATATTCTTCTCCTCCTTTCATCTGAATGAGACAGCCAGCATCTACTAGATAAGCTTCATCTGCAAGTGCCACGATTTTTTGATGGAGTCGTCCTAACATCTTTCCATACACAAGTACAAGTGGTTCATCACTTATCACATCATGGAATATTTCGTTACTTACGAGAATTAACGTATCGACTTTACTCGAAAGTTCTTTTATTCCTTGGACAAGATTTTTAAAAATTTGTTGTTGAAATTCGTAATCAGACCAGCGATTTTCATAAAAAAACTCATTATTAAGCAGAGTTGTTAGGCAATCTAGAAGAATAATATCGTTTGAAGAGTAGTGGGTAGCTAGTTGGTGAACGTTTCTTGGTTGTTCCCATGTCATCCACTTCTTACCACTCTCTTGCCTATGCTTTTGATGATGCTTAATGCGCAACACCATTTCTTTATCGCTTGGTTGAGCTGTCGCGATGTAATGTAATTGCTTCCCATGGTAGTGAGCCCTATCAATTGCCAACTTCTCAGCAAGCTGACTCTTACCACTTCTTACTCCTCCGCTTATAAAGATGATTCGCGCCATCGCTTTAATGCCTCCATCAATCGAATGTTTTCAGCCGGTGATTTTATTGCTAGTCTAAGCCAATTTCCTTCCAATCCGGGAAAGTTGTATGTATGCCTTGGAATCAGTCCCTTTTCTAATAAAAAAAGAAAAAGGCTCTCGCTTTCTTTGGAAAATGAATCTTTTAGTAAGTAAAAATTGGTAGATGAATCTGAATGTAGGTAATCATTACGTGTTAAAAAAGAAAAGATTTTCTTCCGTTCTACCTTCATCAACTCACGTGTTTTCTTCTGAAAGTTATTATCCTCAATACACAGTAACCCTATTTCCTGCGCCACACTATTGACACTCCAATGCGGTTGTATTGCCCTTAAGTCAGTTATAAATTGTTCATTCGCGAGCACATACCCTAAGCGAATCCCAGGAATGGCAAACATTTTAGTCATAGAGCGAATAATAACTAATTGATCGTATTGCAGTAATAACGGTGAGATCGCTTCATACTTATCCACAAAATCATAAAAAGCTTCATCGACAATGAGGTAAACACCTAGACATTCTGCGGCTTCAATCAAACGTTTGATTGAATCTTTCGAGAAGTATTTACCCGTCGGATTATTCGGGTTCGTCAAAAAAACTACATCAATCTCCTTAAAAGTAGCTATCAAACCTTCTATATCTAAATGCCAGTTCTTATTTAAGAAGAAATAGGTGATTTCACACGCATTCGCTCGGCAAGCTGTCTCATATTCGGAAAAAGCAGGTTGGACAATCATTACACGCTTTCTCGCAAATAATTGCCCAATCATTGAGATGATTTCGGCTCCACCGTTGGCAATGAGAACATTTTCTTTTGGAAGTAATGTGGTTTTACTGATACGCTCTGTTAATCTTGTGGCAAACGGATCGGGGTATTCGTATAATGATGAAAGTAAGCTTGACCATTGCCTTTTTACAACTTGTGGAGGCCCTAATGGGTTAATATTCGCGCTAAAGTCAATTGTTTTTGCGGGCATATCTAACTTTAATACTTCGTATAAATATTGTGGATTCGCACCATGCTTAGGCCATTGCAATCAAAACACCCCCTAGCCATAAGATAAAGAGATACAGTGGAATGGTCTTAGTAATAATAGTATTCGCCTCTACAATATGATTCCTTGATAATGGCATATTGGCTTCCCCCATCGTGGCACGATAAGAAACATGCCCTTCATATGTATTTTTACCACCTAACTGAACGCCTAATAAATAAGCCACAGCTGCTTCTCCCCAGCCACTATTGGGGCTTGGATGTTTTTTCGCATCGCTCATCACTAATTGAAAACTCTCTTTCCTTTGTATAAATCTCGGCTTATTCACGAGAAGCATACAAAATGCTGTCAGTCTACTCGGCACCCAGTTCACCACATCATCAAGCTTTGCAGACGCCCAGCCAAAATCAATGTATTTCTCATTTTTATAACCGACCATTGAGTCACAAGTGTTAATAGCGCGATAAACTAAGGCAAATGGTGCACCACCAATTAATGCAAAGAACAACGGGGCAGTAATCCCATCACTTGTATTTTCTGCTACTGTTTCAACTGTTCCCCTAACAATCTCCGCTTCATCTAGCTCGTCTGTATCCCTACCAACAATATATGAAAGCTTTTGCCTTGCCTCACTTAATTGTTCCTTCTTTAAAGGCTCGTACACTTCTATTGCCGCTTCCTTTAAACTTTTTTGGGCGATGGTAGTTGCGATTAACACCGCCTCAAATAATATTCCCACGATAGGGTGGACCGCATAGGCAATCACCACAATACTTATCGATATAACTAATACAATCAATAAGACGGTTGTTAACATAGCTACACCTTTCCATTTTCTATGCTCCCCTATATTCCATTTCTTCCTTAAAAATCCTATTAAAGAACCCATCCACTTTACAGGATGCGGCCATTGCGGCGGGTCACCTATGAATCGGTCAATGACCACTGCTACTGTTAATGCGATTAAATGTTCAATCATCATCTGTTTCCTTTTTTCTTTTACGACTCTTGTGAATCGCTTTTTGTGTACATTCGTAAATACCTTTTCCAATTATTTTTCCTAGGGGTGTAACTGTTCCAGCGAAATCTATTTTCTCTCCGCTTTGTGTTGCAGCAACTAAGATACTATCCGTAGATGTGCCCGTGGCAACTGTCCCGGTTTCTTTGTCTCGTACTTCTAAATCCATTAATACTTTTGCTTTCGCTTCAGTTGCCGTCATCATTGCTTGAATAAATGCCTCTTCAGAAAGATGACCATTGACAAATATCCAACTATTTATAGTGCCTGGGGTTACTACCTCTTTATGTTTGCTCGCCATCGAAGCATCGACAGCGTTTCCTACACCTGCTGTTACCACGATCAACACAGAGAACAGATCCATTTCGTAAAATCCGTAGATCACATCATCCGTATACACCGCTGTCATCATCCCAACCGTTTCCGAAGGCTCAAACCCTTTTTCTATAAGAAAATCTACCATCTCCTCATAAAAATCATCACAGTTATAACTTTTATCAACATGGCGATTAACAAATGTTTGATACCAGCCAATGCCAGAACCAACAACGCCTGATGACATTACCCTTAGAGGTTGGGCAGACTGAAGTGTAATATATTCTTCATTCACCATTAATATAGCCGGTGTAATAATCTCTTCATTTTGCCATTTCTCCTCAGGTATTAGGACTACTTGAGGTGCTGGTACTTTCGGGTGTCCGTGCTTCTTCACTTCAGTCTCATAGACTTCTATAATACGTGCTTCTTGCAATACTTCATTAGGTTTATCATTAGAGACTATTTTTCCATCATTTAATAAAACGATTTGATCACAATATAAACCGGCTAAATTTAAATCGTGAAAAATGGATAGGACCGTTAAACCCTTTTTCTCAGTCCACTCTTTTAACATATCTAGCAATTCTTTTTGATAAGATAAGTCTAAATGATTGGTTGGCTCATCAAGTAATAATATTTCTGGTTCTTGTGCGAGACTTTGTGCCAAAAACACACGTTGTCTCTCTCCACCTGATAGCTCAGTTATATTTTTATGTGCAAAATGCTGTACACCTGTTTGTTTCATCGATTGTTGCACAACTTCTTCATCATCTTCAGACCATGTTTGGAACCAACCACTTTGATGAGCATAGCGGCCAAGCGATACAATTTCCTTTACTGTATAAGAAAAACTATGTTCGGCATGTTGAGGTAGGACAGCAACGATTTTCGCTATTTCCTTCGTGTTATAATTTTGTACTGGTTGATCTTTTAAATAAACTTCACCAGATGTGACCGGTATAAGACCACTTAGCATCTTTAAAACCGTCGATTTGCCGCTCCCATTCGGTCCAAGTATGCCAAATAACTGTCCTTTCTCTACTTCAAAGGAAACATCATGAATGACCTGCTTGCCTCCATAACCACCGTTAATTTGTCGTAAGCTATACATCATCACATTATCCTCTGCCTTCCGCTCTTCTTTTAATTAGAATGATAGCAAAAACTGGTGCACCAATTAACGCAGTAATGACACCAATAGGTAACTCAGTAGGTGAAATGATTGTTCTTGCAAATAAATCAGCAAGTATTAAAAACCCAGCACCTGTCATCATCGATAAAGGAAGCAAGTGTCTATGGTCTGGTCCCCATAGCAATCTGGTTAGATGCGGAATGACTAAGCCGACAAATCCGATTGTACCTGACACTGCTACAGCGGCACCTGTTAAAATCGATCCGGCAATTAAGACCATCATCTTACGTTTCTGTACATTTACCCCGATATGACGAGCTCTTTCTTCGCCGAATGACATCGCATTTAATTCCTTGCTATTGGCAATGAGCATCGCAGACCCAATGATAAAGAAAGGAAGGATGATTTGAACATAGTCCCAACCTCTCATCGATACGCTTCCTAACAACCACCCAATAATCTGTCTCAGTTCATCCCCCGTTAAAGCAATCATTAAGGAAATAAATGCACCTAGAAAAGAACTGAAGATAATACCGGTTAAAATGATTGTCTCTACTCTCATGCCACGATCAATTTGTCGCGCAAAGAAAAGGACAACAATTATCGTTAGAAAAGCTGTTGTAATACTAAATAACGGTAAAGTAAAGGTGCCTACAAACGGAATGGATAAACCGAGAAAGATCGTTAATACAGCACCAACAGAAGCTCCTGAAGACACCCCCAATGTATAAGGGTCAGCTAAAGGGTTCCTTAATAAACCTTGAAAGGCAGCACCTGCAATTGCAAGTGATGCCCCGACAAAGCCCGCCAATACTACTCTAGGCAAGCGAATATTCATAACAATATTACTATGCATTGGATTAACATCATTACTTATCGGTAAACGTAAGATTTCCGCTCCAATGATATTGAATATATCTAACGGTAGCACTGAAACAGTGCCTATAGAAATCCCCATCATCATTGCTACACATAAGAAAACGAACGCACAGAGATAAGCAACACCTCTATTATTTAAATACTTCTGGGTAAATCGCTTTTGCAAGCTCCTCTACTCCTTCTACAAGTCTAGGACCTGTACGAGTTACCTTATCAGAGTGCACATCATAGACTTGCTTCTCTTTAACGGCTGTTACATCTTGCCAACCTTCTCGGCTTAAAAGGGTTTCTACCGCATTTTCCGTATAATACCCGTATGTAGTGATAATCACATCAGGATTCTTTTCGATGACAGCTTCCTCGTCAATTTGTGGCCAACCTTCTTCTTCAATTACATTTTCCGCTTGGATCAAATTGAGCATATCATCAATAAATGTTTTTTGACCGGCAGTATATAAAGAAGGAGCTGCAGAGATTTCAACAAAGACAGATTTTTTCTCTTCAACAGACTTTGCTTTTTCTTCGATTTCTGCCAAACGGGTTTTCATTCCCTCAACTGTTTGACTTGCTTCTTCTGTTGCTCCTGTTGCTTTACCAATCATTTCAATGGAGTCATATACTTCTTCAAAATTTTGTGCATCATTGACAATAAGAACAGGAATACCAGCATCTCTTAATTGATCTAAGCCTTCAGTACTATTATGTGCTCCTGAATTATGTGCTAATACAACATCTGGATTTAAAGCAATAATTGCTTCTACATTAAATTCTTGTCCACCGATCTTTTCAATATCAGCCACTTCTTCTGGATAATTATCAAAATCAGATACACCGACTACCTTCTCACCTAACCCTAATTCGAAAGCGATTTCAGTATTACTCGGGATTAACGAAACAATCGCTTCTGGTTCCTCTTCAATCACCACTTCTTGATCCGCAGCATCCGTTATTGTTACAGGAAAAGCGCTAGTTTCAGTACTCTCTTCAACCTTCTCTTCTCCATCTTTCTTCGGCTCAGCTGTGTCATTCCCACATCCAGCAAGAATACCTGCTGATAGTAAAATCGAGACTAAAAATAAATACCATTTCTTCATGATTGACCCTCCTTAAAATATAAAACATCCCCAGTAGTAGGAGATGTTTGGAAGGAATAATCACGACAAAGAAGCCTTACCAAACACCCCCTATCCTCGTAGGTTACAGTGTTTATGGAAGATAGGCAGGTTTCCTGGCTTATGGTTTATAATCAAAGGCTCCTCCTATAGAACCTATATAGCAGTTGTCTTTGTTTATTAACCAGTTACAGTGGCGGGACCGCATTGGTTTTACACCAATTTCCCCTATTAAGTCAAAAATTGACACCTATTTCCTTAAATCTACAATTTTCTGTCGATTTTATTATACCTTATCATATTTTGTGGTGCATTATTATTTTTATGAATCAGTTACTTGCCATTCTTTCAGTTTTTTATCAAAAACCAATCTCGCGTCTGGCGTGGCTTCCTTCCTCATTGCTTCGAACTCATCATACATATCATCCATATTAGCGAAATCTCCAACTGTCCAGAGCGGTATATTAATTTTTGTACGTGTCTGCTCACTCTGTTCAAAAGAAATCACCAGGCCTTCCTTCATTAAATTTCTTAATGCCCTTAACGCGCCTTCTGGAACTTGTGGATATGTTTTTTTCTTTTTTAGGCCTAATAAAGATTTTTCTACTTTTAAATGCTCCATCTTCATAGCAGCAACGTCGCCAAGCATTTTGTAAAAGTCCTGCCAGTCTCGGTAATAGACCTTATTTAACCAACCATCATCATGCGCTAAATAACAATAACGATTGCTTAAATGGTTATAGAAAGGTTTCTTTAAATGCTCCTTTACATGACTAAGATATAGGAGCTCAGCAATTGCTTGAGCGGGCAATTCATTTAACGATTCTTCCTCCTCGAAATCTATCCAGCAAAAATCACCATAACTATAAACATCTTCGTTTATGAGTGCTGGCAGGTCTTCATGAGCCACCCAATCAAACATGGTATGTACATTCAGTTCCCCATTATCATACTGGTGCTTCACTAATAGAAGATGCCCAGTCCTGTTCTGTAATGATTGCATAAACTCAGAAAATTCAATTCCATAAGAAATAACGGACTGGTCCTTTTCGTTTAATAAGATATAGATGAGATCTCGAACACTATGATTTTTCTTTCGCAATTTAGAAACCTCCGAACTGAAAATAGAAAGACGAAGAGCAAATTCAATAGTACCACCTTAGTTATTACCCTCATACCACACACTATTTCGTTTTACTGCAATAATTTATACTAACTACATGTCAATCATAAACAACCGATACAATGCTTCATTTCATCCATTTCATTTTAGCAAAGATAAGGAAATACGATTATTAAAAAAACATTACAAAATAACTATTTCAATTCCTGAATTTTGTTCATACCCTAAAAAAGCCTTTTTGTATCAAACCAATGATAACATTCCACTTCTAACACATACTATGAAAATAACTAATGGATTAGCATACAATCTTAACTTTTAAACCATATATTACTTAAAAAAAATCATGATTTTCCCAGTTAAAGAATGGTAAGATAAGCATGTAATCTCCGTTTACAATTTAAGGTATATCCTCGGTTGAAAGGACTTGAGCTTTATGATTCAGACGATGACAGAAAACCAAATCGCTTTATTGATCATCAAAGCATTAAAGGATAATAAACAAAAAGAATTTAACAGGATTTTAGATGAACTGCAACCGTATGATATTGCTCAAGCTTATGATCATCTGCCTGAAAAGCATAAAAAACGTTTCTTATTATTTATGACTGCTGACCGCCTTGCCCAGTTGCTAGAGGAATTGAATAAAGACATGCAGCTAGAGGTTTTAAATAAATTAGAAAATGAGAAAACAGGAAAAGTCTTGGATTTAATGGATAATGACGACCTTGCCCTTTTACTTCATGATATGTCAGCTGAGAAAATAGAAAATCTCCTTGCCGGTATGAAACAAAGTGAATCTCGCATCATTCAGAATATGATGACCTATCCACCAGAAACTGCCGGGCGCTTAATGACTAACCGTTTTGTATGGATTCGTGATTATTACACAGTCCGAGAAGCAGTAGAAAAGTTAAAATCCTTTGCAGAATATGCTGAAACGATTAATTATTTATACGTGATTGATCAAGACAGAAAATTAGTTGGGGTTGTCTCTCATCGTGACTTACTAATCGCAGAGCCTCTCGAGGTCATCCAAGACATTATGTATGAGCGGGTCATCTCAGCTGCAGTGACGACAGACCAAGAAGAAGTTGCAAACATGGTCTTAAAATATGATTTCCTTGCTATTCCAATTGTGAATGAAGAAAATGTGCTAATGGGTATTGCCACTGTTGATGACTTGATGGATGTTGTGGTCCAAGAAGCGAATGAAGATATTGAAAAGCTATCCGCTTCGGGTAAGGCAATTGACTTTGATACGAAAGCTTTCGTCGCCGCTTATCGAAGGTTACCGTGGCTCATTCTTTTATTATTCATCGGCATTATTTCAGGCAGTATCATAAGCGGGTATGAGGCTACTTTATCGCAAGTCGTAGCCCTCGCCTTTTTCATGCCCATGATTTCTGGTATGACAGGTAACACAGGTACGCAATCATTAGCAGTAGTTGTCCGAGGACTTGTATCCAATGATTTAAATAAAAAAGTGGTTACGAAACTGATCCTTAGGGAGTTAGGGGTAGGTGTGATTATTGGTGTCACTTGTGGTATTTTAATCGCGCTGATTGCATTTTTTTGGCAAGGAAATATTTATTTAGGCTTAGTAGTCGGAGTTTCCCTACTTCTAACTTTAATTATCGGGACACTTTCGGGAGCCACTATCCCTTTATTGTTATACAAATTCGGGATAGATCCAGCCATAGCTTCCGGGCCTCTTATCACAACATTAAATGACATTTTCTCACTTGTTACGTATTTTGGTATTGCCACAATGTTTATTTCCTACTTAACTTAACATTACTTTTTTATTTTATATTGTAAATAAGGAAACTCTTTTTCAATTCTGTACGTCTATATATACGTTTAAACATATTCCCTTGCAGAAGATTCCTAATGGTTTTTTTCTGTTCGTAGCATGACCTTAATGTATAAAATAAAGATAGGTGTTTATATATGGATCGTATACAAAAAAAGAATGATCGCTTTGATTGGACATTAGCCCTAATATTATTTTTGTTCTGCATCATTAGTTGCACTGCTATTTATAGCGGGCAAACAACAGCACAGTATCCAGATAACTTCGTGCTACAACAAATAATCTTTTATAGTATAGGTATGATTGTGATCGCAGCCATTATGTACTTTGATTCTGATCAGATAAAGCGAATGACCTGGATCTTATTCGGTATTGGCACAATACTTCAAGCAGGACTTTTTATCGCACCAGAGTCCCTTGCCTATGAAGTAAAAGGTGCAAAGCTCTGGTACAACGGTCTGCCAGGACCTTCTTTGCAGCCATCCGAGTTCTTTAAAATATTTCTTATCCTCGCACTAAGTAAAGTGATTGTAGATCATTATGCAAAATACACCATGAAAACGGTAAAAAATGACCTTATACTGTTTATTAAACTTGGGCTCGTTACTTGTGTTCCGCTAGGACTAATCATTTTAGAAGATTTGGGTACGGCGCTCGTTATTATCGCTATTTTCACGGGGATTCTACTTGTGTCCGGTATTACTTGGAAAATTATCCTCCCTGTTTACGGAACGGTTGCAGCTGTAGGTGGAACCATCATCTATTACATTATTTGGGCTCCTGAAACATTATTAAAGTATCTATCAGTGGATAACTACCAATTAATGCGGATTTATGCTTGGTTAGATCCGTATACACATAAACAAGGAGCTGGCTTACAACTGTACAATTCTCTTCATGCTATCGGCTCGGGAGAATTGGGTGGTAAAGGTTTTTATGAGAGACAAGTTTATATCCCCGATGTTCACACAGACTTTATTTTCAGTGTCATTGGTGAAGAATACGGCTTTATTGGAGCAAGTGTCGTGATA
This sequence comes from Cytobacillus kochii, assembly GCF_020171845.1. GTDB lineage: Bacteria > Bacillota > Bacilli > Bacillales > Cytobacillaceae > Cytobacillus > Cytobacillus kochii. The sequence goes on from NZ_JAIVAM010000011.1 coordinate 38,395, forward strand.
TGCTTATATTTTATACTTATTTTCCACTTAACGAAAATTGCCTTATCAGTCAATGACCCATTTAATACTTATGTCTGCGTGGGCGTTATTAGTTATATTACGTTCCATGTATTTCAAAATATCGGGATGACCATTCAAGTATTACCGATTACAGGTATTCCTCTTCCTTTTATTAGTTATGGGGGTAGTTCCTTAATCGGCAATATGATGGCTATGGGGCTTATTTTTAGCATTAGATTTCACCAAAAGAGTTATATGTTCCAAGACAGCTCTAAATATTATCGTGCATCTTAAGGTTGCTTTTTTAAATATCTAGCGTATAATAATGGAAAATCAAACGGAAATTCAGTGACGAAGAGAGTAGATGTAGGTGAATTCTAAAGCGAAGCAGGGATGGTGAGAGCCTGCGAGAAAAGCCACATTGAAGCGCACTTCGATAGAAGCATGGCAGAATCCAAGTAGGTCATGTCGGTTGTTCGCCCCGTTACAGGCAAGTAGTAAAGGGGTTCGTTACGAACAATTAGAGTGGTACCGCGGGTTTAAGGCTCGTCTCTCAAATTATGAGAGACGGGCTTTTTTATGTTTTCTATATTTTTTGGAGGTGAAAAAGGTGATAGATATGAAAAAGACCATCAGTTCAAGTATTCAAGTTGCAATAGATAACGCCTTAAGTGAAGGTGAGATTCGTCGCTTGTTAGAAACGCCTAAAACATCCGAACATGGCGACCTCTCCTTCCCATGTTTTGCACTAGCAAAGATTTATAAAGAAAACCCAAATCTATTAGCAAAAGACTTAACAGGAAAGCTAACTCATGAATGGATAGATCATGTTGAAGCTATTGGGCCATATGTAAATATATTTTTTAATAAAAAAGCAATCAGTCAACTCATTATTCAAGCCGTACTACATCAAGGAGAGAATTACGGACAATCAGGAAGCGGTAAAGGTAAGACAATCGTAGTAGACTACTCTAGCCCAAATATCGCCAAACCATTCTCAATGGGGCATCTTCGTTCGACAGTCATTGGTCATTCCCTTGCACTTATAGCAGAAAAGCATGGATATGATACAGTTAGGATTAATCATTTAGGCGACTGGGGCACACAATTTGGCAAACTCATTACCGCCTATAAGTATTGGGGAAGTGAAGCTTTAATTAAGAAGGAGCCAATTAAGGAATTACTCCAATTATACGTAAAATTTCACGAGAAAGCTGAGGAACATCCCCACTTGCATGAAGAAGCAAGAGCTTGGTTCAGAAAACTTGAACTTGATGATGCGGAGGCAAAGCAACTTTGGTCGTGGTTTAGAGACGAATCTTTAAAAGAATTCGAGAAAACCTATCAACTGCTCGGTGTCTCTTTTGACTCTAATCATGGGGAGGCCTTTTATAACAATCAAATGAACGCGATTGTCGATACACTGCAACAATCTGACTTGCTATGCACCTCTGATGGAGCAGAAATCGTACCCTTATCAGATGAAAATCTACCTCCTTGCTTAATTAAGAAATCAGATGGAGCGACTCTATATGCTACACGCGATATTACGGCGGCCATTTATCGTAAACAAACATACCAATTTGACGAGGCTCTCTATATCGTTGGTCCAGAGCAGTCCATCCACTTCCAACAAGTCAAAGCCGTATTATCTAAAATGGGGCATTCCTGGGCGACACATATCCATCACATCCCATTTGGGTTGTATTTACAAGAAGGTAAGAAGATGTCGACAAGAAAAGGTCGTGTCATATTATTGGAGGAAGTACTACAAGATGCCATACAATTAGCTTCAGAAAATATTGAACAAAAAAATCCTCATCTAAAAAACAAAGATGAGGTAGCTAAAGCTGTTGGTGTAGGAGCAATTATTTTTCATGATTTAAAGAATGAACGAATGAAACAAATAGAATTTTCTTTAGAAGACATGTTAACATTCGAAGGGGAAACCGGTCCGTATGTACAGTATACACAAGCTAGAGCGCAATCTATTTTACACAAAAGTCAGCAAAAGACTTATAAAATAGAAGGTTTATCAAGTGAATACGCTTGGCAAGTAGCTAAACTTTTATCCCTTTATCCAGATAAGCTCGTCCTTGCCCATGAAAAATCAGCACCGTCCATCATTGCCAAATATTTAATTAGTCTAGCGCAAAGCTTTAACAAATACTACGCTAACGAAAAAATACTTCATAAAGATGAACATTTATCTTCGAGACTCGGTCTTGTCAAAGCAGTAACAATCATCTTAACTGACGGTCTGCATTTACTTGGTATGAAGGCACCTCAGGAGATGTAATTTCACCTTGCACACCAGCTCCCTCTTTAGCCAATTGGGAGCTATTTGATTGAATGAAGCAAAAGTACACAGTTAGTTACCACCAAAAATAGTGCGGCTACAATATGTAGCCTATTGAAAAATGCGATCTATCAGGAAAGAGCTGAAAACAGGCTTACTTCGTCATATTTCTTATTCACACTAAACCAAAGCCTACCCTGTATGTCCCTGTTTAAGAGTACCCTTTTTCTTCTCGCCAATGAGCAATATGTCTTTTCCCTAGAACAGTGAAAAAGTAGAGAAGATAAAGGACAACGATGATTAATCCCAAAATATTTTGTTCAAATGCCTTAAGTGCCACACTCAAAATCGTCGTTAAGTATAGAAATGCTAGTAATGTAGTAATTTCTTTGTTTTCAAAAACATCGGTTGATCTAGCTCCGAATTGAGAACCTAGAAGCCCACCAACAAGTAAGAATATTCCCATAAAATAATTAATTTCTACAGTGAATGCGTAGGATAAGAAACCTGCTGAAACAATAAATAGGACTGCAAATAAGCTCGTTCCTACCGCCTTCTTAGGTAACATACCTAGAAAGGCGATCGACATTGGTACAATAATAAACCCTCCACCTACACCTAAAGAAGTGGAGACAAACCCTGCAAACAAGCCGATTAAGACCATTTTTAATATGGAAGGTTGAACTAACCCGCTCACTCCTTGCTGCGTATTTTTCTTCTTAAACATTTGAACAGAAAAGAAAGAAAGCAACACAATATACATAACAGGAATCGCCCATTCATCTAACTGATGAGCATCTAAAAAGACAACAAAAGGATGGGCAATTTGGGTAGCAATGATCCCACTCACCCCTAAAATAATCCCTGCTTTCCAATTAATATTTTTTAATTTTATATGACCGATAATCCCAGAAGATGAACTCCCAATTGTAAATAACAAACTTGTCGCAATTGCCTCAATAGGGGCAAGTCCAATGAGCATTAATAATGGTGTTAATATAAACCCTCCACCGATGCCAAAAAAACCTGACAACACACTGATTAAGGCACCTAGTAGAAAAAACAATATCAATTCCACAATTCCATCACCTTTCTATGCAAACAACCATCCCCATCATACCCCATAGTAATGAAAAGAAAAAGTGCACATATAATTTCTAAAGGACAAACCATGTAATCTTAAAAAGGGGTTTTCATATATGCAAGAAATTTTACATTTACTTAAAGAATGGTTATTGGAATATGGTGTGTTTGGACTGTTTTTCGTTTCGTTCGCTGACTCTTCTTTCTTCCCCATTCCTCCTGATTTACTTTTGATTCCAATGGGACTAGCAGATAGTGAGCACGTGTATTGGTACGCTTTTCTCACTACTTTCGCTTCTGTTGTCGGTGCAATCTTTGGCTGGTATATCGGCTTACGAGTTGGCAGGCCTGTCCTACGAGCACTTTTTAAAGAGCAACAAATTATGAAAGTAGAACTTTACTTTAAAAAACTTGGTCCATTGGCCATTCTGATATCTGCCTTTACACCATTACCGTTTAAAATATTTACGATTTTATCTGGTATCTCAAAAATGAATATACAGACCGTTATATTATGGGCGACGATTGGAAGGGGCGCAAGGTTTTATTTTGAAGCTTTTCTCATCCATCAATTAGGCAATAAAGCTGTACCTTTCATAAAAGACCACTTTACATCTTTGACCATTTATATGGCTATATTCATTATTATTCTCTTCATTACAACACACTATATCAAAAATAGATTAAATTAATTACTTAATTATAATTATTATAATTAAGTATTGATTTTAATTTTAAATCAGTTATAATGTAATTAAGACAAAACATTCTTGAGGAGATGACTAAATAATGATTACATTAGATACGAAATTAAACGCTGCCCTAAATACACAAGTTGCTAACTGGAGCCTACTTTATACGAAGTTACATCGCTACCACTGGTATGTGACAGGTCCACACTTTTTTACACTACATGAAAAATTTGAAGAGTTATATAATGAGGCAGCTGAGGTAGTCGATGAAATAGCTGAACGCATTCTTACAATCGGTGGCAAACCAGTTGCGTCAATGAAAGAATATCTTGAGGTAGCTACACTAAAAGAAAACCTTGATGAAAAATCAGCAGAAAAAATGGTTGAGAACTTGATCAGTGATTATCAACAGTTACGTGCTGAATTAAAAGAGATTACGAAGCTAGCGGATGAAGAAGAGGAACCAGCAGTTGAAGATTATGCAGTTGGCTTAATCAATTCTTTAGACAAACATATTTGGATGCTTAATGCCTATCTAGGCTAAGTACAATAGAAATAAAAAAAGAAGCGAGCGAAATAGACTAATAGTTTTTCAGTCTATTCGCAATCGCTTCTTTTTTATTTAGCTGTTCCCCCGTATAATAAACATAAGACAATCAACGACTGTTAAATTAAAGGAGGCAACAAATGTTCAACAATGTCATTCAATCAGAAGAAGAATTAGAAGCTCTATTCACTCCCCCAAGTAAAGCAGCTGCTAATAAGGTCATATCTATAATCGATGAACATTGCAAAGACTTTCTTGCTCGTTCACCGTTTCTTTTTTTAGCAACAACGAATAAAGACGGGCAATGTGACAACTCGCCACGTGGAGATTACCCTGGGTTCGTACAAGTGTTAGATGAGAAGCATCTAGTTATACCTGATAGACCGGGTAACAGGAGATTAGACAGTATGCACAACATCTTAAGCAACCCACAAGTTGGTCTATTATTTATCATTCCTGGTCTAAATGAAACATTAAGAATTAATGGAAAAGCTTCGATTATTCAAGATGAAGACATCCTAGCTAAAATGGCCGATAAAGGAAAGGCACCGCTCTTAGGGATCGCTGTTGAAGTTGAAGAATGTTTCCTCCATTGCGCTAACTCATTTAACCGAGCGGGAATTTGGAAGCCTGAAACTTGGCTCGCAAAAGAGTCCCTTCCTTCACCCGCGAAAATGTTCGCTGCACATATTGCTACAAATGTCATAGAAAAAGTATAAATCCCTATGACTTACAATTGTTTTAATAGGCTTATAGGTTCCTTCTAAAAGATCTTTTAGAAGGAATCTCATTACGGCTACAACCCAAGTGTAGATTTACAATTTCAACTTCATCCCCTCATGCGTTGCTTTAAACCCTATTTTCTCATAAAAATGTTTCGCCTGAGATCGTTGCTTATCTGTTGTTAATTGTACAAGCCGCGCTCCTTTTTCTTTCGCTCTAACTATGGCCTCTTTTATAAGGGCTTCACCAAAACCTTTTCCTCTACATTCACTTGCTATGCGGACACCTTCAATGATTGCTCTCCAGGATCCACGATAGGTTAAATAAGGGATATAGGTCAATTGACAAACACCGACAACCTTCTCATCCCATTCTGCTACTATTAATTCATTATGTTTATCTTTGCTAATCGCTTCAAACGCCTGCTCATATGCCTGATGCAGGGGGATGGACACATCTTCTCTACCTGTTCCTAACATATCATCTGCTAATAATTGAACAATTCTTTCTAAATCCTCTCTTTTTGCCTCTCGAAAGATAATCATACCAACACCTCCTCTCTTATCTTACCTTCCCTCATCATCGCTTTAAAAGAATGCCGTGATAACCCGCATATCCATCCACATATAGATATCCTTCAAACGGAGAGAGGAATCTCTTCGGATGCTTACTCGCTCTTGTTTAATGATAATCAAACAAGATAATCGGATCGGGCCTGGATGTTTGCCAATACGCCAAAAGAAGCTCAAGCAAGTGCTGTAACGTATAGTATTGTAGAAAAAGACGAAAGAAAATGGAATAATTCCTTATGAGTATTTGAAGTTCCTGTTTACAGAGACGCCATTCTTCCATGGTCCAAGTCATTGGCAGCCTCTTGTTTTACGAAAACGAATAAATAAATCATAAAACAATCCCCACCTAATGAAAAGGTGGGGATTGTTTGACACTTACAATTGCAGCACCTGTTAATAATTACACTATTTGTGAAAATATTATTATTTATACTCCTAATTATTGTAATTTAAAGAAAGTTATGTTATTTTTATACTCGTGGTAAACAAATAATAGAAAGTAGGGATGAAATATGAAAAAGAAAATGACAAAACTTATTTGCTCGGCATTGGTAGTTGGTTCAATTGGATTAGGTGCAAATACAGCGTTTGGGGCCTCTTTCGGAAATTCTTCTAGTGGAGCCTCTACTAAAGAAGTTCTTGAAATTAGGTATAATGGGGCTGCCTGGAATTACTCTAGTTCGGCTTATAGGTCTACTTCGTTTAAATACTCACGAAATGGTAAAACTTTAATGAACAAAACCGCCTATTCTAGTAAAGTGACAGGTTCTGTTTGGGACGATTTAAGATGGGGAGACAAGTATACTACGAAATTTTCTTGGAGTCGTGGAGCAAAAAAATAATTTTCTATGATTTTAATATTCATAATTTTTTTGTAATATAATATAGGAAATCGTTCGGGCCTGATAGGTACTTTTCTACAGGGCCCGATTCGACTTTTAAATCTTATAAAATACCGCATTACTATAATTATGAATAATAACTACGTAGTTGATGTCAACTAAAAGGTGATACTATTGAAATATTCTTTATTTAGATTTATCGACGTTATCGAGGCTTTTGCTATTTACCTAATGTGTTTTTCTACAAATTTAATATTTACTTATGTAAAAACTTTGGATTTAGGAGATTCTTATATTTTAAGAACTTTTTTAGAAAGTATTATAGAGTATCAGCTTTTAATAAATATTTTTCTTACATTTGTTATGATAGTATTTCACTATCAATTTTTAAATCGTAAGAAAACAGAAATATCCTGCCGAATACTTGTAGGAGATACTATGGTAAATGTTGTGATTCGGTATATCTTGAATAGTCTAGCTATATTAGTGTTTAGTTTTTTACTATCACTCTTATTAAACTTCTATTTAGAGTTGAATATAACCAGTAATCTCTACTTAGTTTTTATTTTTATTATATATATATTAATTAGTGCAGGTAAGGTGGAAAAAGAATGAGAATTTTACGTTTTTTTATACTTAAAATATTTTTAAAAAGACCGTTACTTGTTTTGGGTATGATAACATTGCTTTTGTTAGCCAATTATCTTTCTTTTACTACTGTTCGTTCAGTTATATCAACTTTTCAAGGCTATGAAGAAATGGAAAAACTGAATCAAGAAGGGACTATTATTGCTAATCTAGATCCAGATAGTGAAGCTGATTTTAATAGAATTAAGATTGAAGATACACAAAAAGTATATGAATACTTAAACAACAATTACACTTATGCTCTGCGAGTCGATGGTTTTGTTACTTTATTGCCTAATGAACATCAGATGGAAGTTCCTTTTAATTATATCGATGAAGAGGCTTATAAGATAAATCAATTGGAATTATCTCAAGGAGACCACTTAAATTTCAATTATAAATTTAATAAAGATGACATACCTGTTTTAATAGGTGCAGGTTTAGCCAAAACATATCCTGTAGGGTCAAATATTGAGATCACGGATCCTGTGACCCAACAACTAGTTAATTTAAAAGTTCAAGGAGTTTTGAAGAAGAATGCTCAAAGTTCTAATTTTTATGCTCCCAATTCAAAGAATTATCATAACTTCTCAATTTTTCTACCTATTAATGAAGAATTTATTCAAAATGCGGGTCTTGACCTCCACGTTAATGGTTTAATGGATCTTATACTTCTAGATTCTACAAAAGAAGAAGCAATGAATTTAAGAGAAAATATCAAGGAAAATCTAGGTTTAGAATTTAACTTTTTTAATCAACAAGAAAATTTTGAGTTCTTTGAAGATTATTATTTAAATTCATTAATAATCATCTGTACTATCACCCTTATTTTAACTATAATCATTGTAGGTCTAGCTATATGGAATAATTTAGTGAGTGTTCGATTAATGATAAGAGATTTTACAATCAATTTATTAGTTGGATTAAGTTATTCAAAACTAAGAGCAATTTTCTATAGCTATTTTGGAATGTTGTTCTCTATTATTCTAGTCATAGTATCTGTGATCACCGCTTATAATAGATACAGCTCTTGGTTAAGAAACGATTCAACTTTTGCTACTTACGGAATACTTGGTTTAATAAGTATGGATTGGATGGCTTTACTTATTGTTCTTTTTATAGATGTTATTATTGCATTTGTGATTGTTGAACTTACGATAAAAAAAATCAAAAGTATTCCGATATCCGTAGGGGTGTTACAATGAATAGTATAATTAAGCTAGAAATCCAGAAAAAAACATTCAAGAAGAAAGATTTTTCTATTCTAAATGACTTTGATTTGGAAGTAAAACCTGGGGAAAGACTTTCTATTATAGGAGAGTCTGGAGTTGGAAAAACTTCTTTGCTTAATATTCTTGGTCTACTTGATACAGACTATCAAGGGAATTATAAGCTTTTTGATTCACCTGTTAATGATTTATCCCGAAATAAACTAGCTGAGTGGCGTAATCAAAAAATTGGTTTTGTTCTCCAGGAGTCCTCGCTTATTAATTCTTTAACCATAGAGGACAATATTAAACTGCCGCTTATGTATGGTAACGTTGAAAAAGACCTAACTGTACAAGAGCGATTTAAACGGATTACTAATAAAATTGGGATAGAGTCCATTTTGGAAAAAAAACCACTTGATTGTTCTGGGGGTCAGCGATCTAGAGCTGTTTTTGCTAGGGCTGTAATTATGAATCCCCAAATAATTTTATCAGATGAGCCAACTGCATCTTTAGATTTAGAAAATAAAAATAAAATTATCAATCTACTATTTGATATGAATAAAGAATTTAATACTACTATCATTACAGTGACTCATGATTTAGATGTAGCCAATCGTCATGAACGAATAATTACTCTCGAAAGGAATGAATAAAATGGGATTCCTTACAATGGTCATGTCATTCATCCTTGGCATATTCTTCACCATTCTTGGCACTTCTCGCAGAAAACGTCATTTGTTGTATAAGTTTTTATTAGCGCTAGGAATTATTCTCATTCTTTTTGCTGTTTATCTAGGATGGCCTAAATAAGAATCATAATCATTATAGATCATTAAATGAGTTATATTTAGTATCTGGGTGAAACGTTTATTTTATTTACGCAGCTTTTTTAGTGAACTGAAAAGCACATAGACATCCATATAAATAAGTAATTGATGAACCCAATAAATTATCTTTCTCTTGGGATACTGACGGATGGGTTGTCACCTTTTTACTAGAAGAAGTAGACATTAGCACAAAATTCACACTCATTCATAGTGGTTGGAAAGAAGCGAATACAATTCTTACTAAACCAAATGAAAAAAGCGAAATTATTCGTGAACGTATGAATAATGGATGGGAAGCCATCGTGCAAAAACGTTTAAGGATGGCAATAGAGCAATCATGACAGCAATTAAGCACGACGTTTTTCAGGCAATTGCTGACCCTACTAGAAGACATGTTCTCCAGCTACTTTCAAAAGAAGAACTATCTATCGCTGCAATCAGTGCTCATTTTCCAATCAGTCGCACGGCGGTAGCCAAACATCTGCATATTCTCTCTGATGCCAACTTAGTGAAGAGCCACAGGAAAGGCAGAGAAAACATCTATCATATTAATCCAGAACCTTTAACAGAAGTAAGCCAGTGGCTGCATTATTATGAATAATTCTGGAATAACAAACTCACTAAATTAAAGTTTATTGTCGAGAATGATAAAGAAGAGTAGTCCTGGTAAAGAAGCGAAAATAGGTATAATCAACTAAATTTCATGATATAATGAACTAAACACATTGGAAAGGTTGGTTTTTAAAATGAACAACCAACAAATCGCTTCTATTCCACGTCCTCTCGTTAAAACGAATCAGTGGGTAATCACCTTAAGTGTAATCGCCACATTGATTACAGGGCAATTCTTCATTTTGCTTATTCCTTTACTTGCTGGCTTGATTGGCTTACTAACAGGGAATAATCCGGTGATGATGATAGCTAAAAAGTTTCTCAAAAAACCTTTATCCTCTTATATACCTGAAGATAAAGCACAACAACAATTTAATCAGCTAATTGCTGTAGTATGTTTAAATATTGCATTCATTAGCTCTATCATTGGATGGACCATACTATCTTACTCTTTCGCCATTATTGTTGGATTAGCAGCAACCATTGCTCTTTGTGGCTTTTGTATTGGCTGTTTTATTCACTTTCAGTACAATCAGTATAAATATAGACGCTCTTTGCGTTCATAAAATAAAAAGCGAGGTCAATATGAGACCCCGCTTTTTTTATATTGATTACATTGCAGTTAATCCACCGTCAACGATGAATTCAGAACCTGTTGAATAGCTTGATTCATCTGATGCTAAATATAATACCAGGTTAGAAACCTCTTCAGGTTTTGCCATGCGTTTAAGTGGAATATGTTTAGCGAATTCTTCTACTTGTGCTTTCGTATCCTCTTGAATAATCATTGGTGTTTCAATTACTCCAGGATGTACAGAGTTTACACGAATGCCATAGTGAGAGCATTCCATTGCTGCGGCTTTTGTAATCCCACGAACGGCGAATTTCGTATCTGTATAACCGACTGCACCGGCAACAATACCATTCATTGATGAAATGTTAACGATCGAGCCACCTTCTGCTTTTTGCATGGAAGGAATAACCGCTTTCATCCCTAAGAAAACAGATACTTGGTTAATATCTACAATACGACGATATTCTTCTTCCGTTGTTTCAAGTAATGATTTAGACATTGTAATACCCGCATTATTAACCAACACATTAACAGGACCGAATACTTCCTCTGCTTTAGCTACAACTGTTGCCCAGTCTCTTTCGGTTGTTACGTTTTGTTTTACGAATAAAGCATTTTCACCTAATTCCTTTGCAACAGCCTCACCTTTTTCTGTGTTTAAATCAGTAATCACTACTTTTGCCCCTTCTTCAATAAAAAGACGCGCATGAGCCGCACCCATCCCTTGAGCCGCACCAGTAATAATTGCTACTTTCCCCTCTAATCTTGCCATGTATAATTCCTCCTCTAATCTATTAAAAGTTATTCATGAAACCAGGAAAATTGTCACCGTTTTTTATACTACATATGTAAATTAACAGAATTCTAATCCGTTGTCAAAATAAATGTTTCGAGTATGAAAATAATATTTGCTTAACGCTCTATTTTTCATGTTATACTCTTTATTAAGACACAGTATGAAAGGTGGTAGTCATGGTGGTAAAAGAAGACCGTCGAGTCGTGCGAACACGTACAAATTTAAAAAGTGCCATGTTAAAGCTGTTATCCGAAAAAGACTTTAAAGAGATCTCAATAACTGAAATATCTAAAGTGGCCAATTGTAATCGTGTGACATTTTACTCGCATTATAAAGATAGCTCTCATTTATTAGAAGATATATTTCAAGACTACCTAGAACAACTCGCTCAATATTTCCGTGATAGCTTTAAAGGAAAAAAAAGCTTCTTATTATCTGACCCAACACGTAATGTTCCCATCTTCGAATACGTACAAAAAAATCAATTCGTCTTCTCCCTTATGTTGATTGGCGAAGTGATACCAGGTTCACAAAACCATTTTTGTGAAACCATTACTAGCATTAGTCGCAGTGAGTTACAATTAAAAGAAGAAGTATGGTTTGATATAGAAGCGATTAATTTCTATGAAACCTACGCCCTTTTAGGACTATTTATCTTTTGGATAAAAGAAGACTTCCAAACAACTCCCGAGGAAATGGCTCAAAGACTTTCTTTCCTTCACTCAACCAGCTTGGGAGAGGCCATTGTTAAATAAAATGAACACATAAGCTATACATAGATTTGTCTATTAAATTGAAATCATTCTACATTGATAGGTGCATACCAACTTATATTACTATTTATTTTAGCTTTGGGTGGTGCAACAATTGTTCCCACCCTATCCTTCTTTAGTTGTGACTGTTTAACCATCTGTGAAAATGGAAATTTTTTCATCGCGTTAACCGGCACTATGCCAATTAACCCGGATAAAAGGGAGAATTAGTTAACCTTCATTTTATTGGGGATTTTTAATATTGGACCACTTAGAGGCTTTCTACTCTTGATGTACGAGCTAATTCAATTGCTCTTCTATCTTTGATACTTTCACTCTCGATGTACGAGTAAAACCCATTTGCTCTGCTATCTTTGGTATTTCCTCTCTCAATGTACGAGCAAAACCCATTTGCTCTGCTATCTTTGGTATTTCCTCTCTCAATGTACGAGCAAAACCCATTTGCTTTGCTATCTTTGGGATTTCTACTCTTGATGTACGAACAAACCCCATTTGCTCTGCTATCTTTGATACTTTCACTCTCAATGTACGAACAAATCCTCTTTCTTTGGTCTTTCCGCTCTCGTTGTAACCGCAACCCCCTTCAAAAAGGATGTACTCCAAACAAAAAAGAAGCATCTTTTTATGAATGCTTCTTTTTCTATAGGATAATCGCTTACTTTAACAGCAGATTATTTTAATTCAGCTAATACTTCTTCGATTTTAGCAAGCTCAGATTGTAAGCCGCCACCACTTAAGTACCAAAGAGCACCATCAAGGTAGATCACACGATCATTTTGGTACGCTTGTGTTTTCTTAATAATATCGTTTTCAAGATCTTTTTCGATATTAGAATTACCATCTACAGCCGCTGTACGGTCGATAACAAATAATACTTCTGGATCAAATTCTAGAATCGCTTCAAAACCGAAGTTTGAACCGTGAGATGAAGATTCGATATCTTGTGTCACTGGTTTGAAGCCGTAAACATCATAGATATAACCAAAGCGAGAGTTTTCAGCAAATCCAGAAAGTTTTCCTTCATTATACATAGTCACTAATGAAGTTTCATAGTTACCAGCTAACTCGTTAATTTCTTCAAGTGCTGTATCGTATTTTGCAAGGTATTCTTCTGCTTCTTTTTCTTTATCAAACATTTTGGCAGCTACGTCAACAGAATTTTGGAATGTATCCCAATAAGCATCTTCGCTAGTACCTACAAAAACAACTGGTGCAATTTCTTTTAATTCTTCATAAAAAGCTGATTGACGACCAGAAATAAAGATAACGTCTGGATCAAGTTCAGCAATATCTTCTAAAAGAGGACCTTTTAAAGAACCAACATTTGTATACTCATCAGATGCATATGCCTCTAAGTGAGATGGCAAAGTAGACTCTTGAGGTAAACCAACTACCCCTTCAACTCCAAGTGCATCTAGTGTATCTAAGAAACCGTAGTCAAAAACAACAATTTTTTCAGGCATGCTTTCAAATTCTACATCTTCAAAGTTAACTGTTGTTCCGGCATCACGACTTTCAGTTGAAGCAACAGTCGGAGACACAGTCATTGGATAAGCAGAACCTTCCGCTGCATTATTTTCAGTTTGTTTATCTTCTGAGTTGCCTGCATCTTCAGCAGTATCGTCATTGGAACCACATGCAGCAAGCATTAAAACAAGCGCTAGAAAAAGACTAGCTAACTTCCATTTCTTCATATGTATGACCTCTCCCTATTGTATAATCTCTTATTAGCAATGATAATCATTATCACTGATAACAATAATCATTATAGATTGATTTAGACCAACCGTCAATACCATTTGTATAATTATTTTGAATTTTTTTAGAAAAATATGCTATAATTGGAAATCAATTATTTAACTGACTGTTTATTTCATCTATCGAAACACTTGTCAAATTTAGATTTTTAACATTTGCTAAAAAAGAAGCATAAATTAAGATGGTTTAATAAAAGAAGCATTATAATGAATAAATATGCATTTTTAGTTATGTTAATTCCTTATAAAAAGGGTTGATAGTAACCCTCTCTATAAGGAATCTCTTTAAGAAATTTGCGAATTAAAATATACACATATACGGCAACCATCTTGCTCTTGAATAGGAATATCCATATCATAAATTTCTCGCAATGCGACCGAATTAATAATCTCTTCAGTCGGTCCATTCTTTACTACTTTGCCGTCTTTTAATGCGACAATCCGATCGGAATAAACAGAAGCAAAATTAATATCATGCAAAACAATGACGACGGTTTTTCCAAGATCGTCAACTAATTTACGGAGAATCTTCATAATTTGGACGGAGTGCTTCATATCCAAGTTATTTAACGGCTCATCAAGTAAGACATAATCGGTATCTTGTGCAATAACCATAGCAATAAAAGCTCGCTGCTTTTGTCCCCCTGATAACTCGTCTAAAAACTTATCTTCCATATTTGATAGGTTCATATATTCAATGGCCTGATCAACAAATTTCTTATCAGCATCATTTAATCTACCCTTAGAATATGGATACCTTCCAAACTCTACAAGATCTCTCACTGTTAACCTGACATTAATGTGATTGGCTTGTTTTAAAATCGATACGCGTTTCGCAAATTCATTGGACTTCCATTTCGTCACATCGTTTTGATCAAGCAATACCTCTCCTGTATCTGCTTCTAACAATCTACTAACCATCGATAGAAGTGTAGATTTCCCTGCACCATTTGGTCCGATAAAAGAAGTAATGGTCCCTGGCTCAATTGCGACTGTAACGTCTTCAACAACAGGCTTTTTATTAAAACGCTTCGTTAATCCTTTTATTTCAATCATCCGGCTGACCTACTTTCTTTTAATAATAGATAGATGAAGTAAATACCACCAATAAAGTTAATAATAACACTTAATGTTGTTTTTAATTCAAATACATGCTCAACTAGGAATTGTCCACCGACTAAAGCTATGATACTAATTAAACTAGCACCAAGAATGAGCGTAGAGTGCTTATATGACGAGAGAAATTGATAGGACAAGTTAGCAACAATCAGCCCAAAGAATGTAATTGGCCCAACTAACGCAGTAGAAGTGGCAATCAAGACTGATGATAGAATTAGTACATTCATAACCATACGATCATAGTTAATCCCCAGGTTAATCGCATTTTCACGCCCAAGCGACATAACATCCAATTTATCCATGATGAAATACCCGTATATAAAAGCAAGTAACAATATGCCAAAAGCAATCATTAGTAAATCAGCTTTTACATTTGTAAAACTTGCAAATAACTTGCTTTGTAAACTTAAATATTCAACGGGATCAATCATTACTTGTAAGAATGTTACCAAGCTGCCAAGCAATGTACCAATAATCATCCCAATTAATAAAAGTAAGTAAATCGGGTGTTTGTCTGCTCTGAATAAGAAGCGGTATAACAACAATGCAAAAATGACCATGGCACATATCGCTGCACCAAAATTTAAATATTTGTTTAATACCCATATCGACATAGAACCCGCGAAGAAGTAAATCATCGTCTGAACTACTTCATACATAGAATCGATCCCCATCACAGAAGGTGTTAGGATTCTATTGTTAGTGATTGTTTGGAATACAACTGTAGAATAAGCAATCGCAACTCCGGTAACCACCATAGCTGCCACACGAATCATACGCCTTGGGAAAGCATAATCAAACCCACCTTTTATATCGTAAAAACCATACAGTACTATACAAACGATAGATATGACCGCCAAAACGATTAATTTGGTACTATTTTTTCGCATATGCTCTCCCCCTAAACAACATAATTAAGAAGATGACACTACCGATTACCGCAACTGTTACGTTCACCGGTATCTCATAAGGGTGGATCACAATGCGCCCAATAATATCACAGATTAATAAGAACACAACGCCTAAAAGAGCCGTATGTGGAATCGTTTTTCGGAGATTATCTCCCATATACAGAGACACGATATTAGGTACAATTAAGCCTAAGAACGGAATGACACCGACAGTTAGTACAACAGTCGTAGCAATGATAGCAACAAGGATGAGACCAATATTTAAAACCCACTTATAGCTCAATCCTAAATTTTTCGCAAATTCTTCTCCCATACCTGCAACGGTAAATTTATTAGCATATAAATAAGCCAAAATGAAAACTGGGATACTTACATATAAAAGTTCATATCGGCCCGAGATTACTAAAGTAAAACTCCCCATTAACCATGAAGATATATTTTGCAGGATATCAGCTTCATACGCAAAAAAAGTGGTAATAGAAGACAAAATATTCCCGTACATTATTCCAATAAGAGGAACAAATATAACATCTTTAAATTTGATACGATCAAGTATTTGCATAAATACCATCGTACCGACAAGCGCAAAGGCAAAACTAAAAAGAACTTGCTGGGTATACGTTACGTTCGTAAAAAATAGCATGGAAATCATAATACCTAGCTTAGCAGCATCTAACGTTCCCGCGGTTGTCGGAGAAACAAATTTATTCCTGCTCAAACTTTGCATAATCAAACCAGCAATACTCATTCCTGCACCAGCTAAAATAATCGCTATTAATCTAGGTACACGACTAATCAGGAAAATTTGTGTTTCATCAGACTCCCAATCTAGCAAATCCATTGGTTTAATATCAATCGCACCGATAAATAGTGATATAAATGACAGGACTATAGCTGCACAGATTAACATCCATATTCTCATATGTAAACCTCATTATCTGTTTATTCTCATCATGACAACTGAAAATGATTATCAATCTAAGTCCATTTATCATTATATAGTATAAAAAACCCTAAAACAACAGTGAAATCCTATAGATAGAAAGAAAAGTTAGACAATTCGAATCTAAAAAGGAGGATATATTTTGTGCCACCAAGGAATATATGCTCATAAAGTTACGTTGGTCTCTTTAGTAGCCGTTATATTTTACAAGAGATGGATTGATTGCGGGCAAGTCACCGGTCTTATGATGCATGGGTAAGTGTGCGCTTTGACTGCGGAGATTCTGATACTTTAGAGGTAGACTTTCGGTTTTCTCTTCATGTTTAACTCGATTCCTCACTTTTTTTCGGAGCTAATTCAACCGCTTTTGTAAAACCGAATTGACTCTTTTCTCAGCAATGGCGACTTTACCGTAGCCTTGATTGACTCACATTTTTTCACGTTTCTATCTGTGAAGAATGCAGTAATTCCCTGCTACCATCCTCCAATCGTACAGCAATACTGATATCGCCACTTAAACAAAAAAAAGGCTCCGAACACAATGGTTACCCAGAGCCTGATTTGCTATAACAACTATATTATATACCTCTTAATCGCCATTCCTATTTCACTAATAAGCTGTTTACCAATCATTTGATTAGGTAAATTAGCTGTTAAAACAGCGGCAAGAACATACTTATTTTCATGACAGAAGTAAGCACAATCATGTTGAACACCTTGTAGCGAGCCACTTTTACTTCCGTAACTAATATTTGGATGGCTCTCTTCCTCTAATTCTGCCGTTAATAATGTGAATTGTTGTTTCGCCATTATACTCTCCATGAGCATGTAGCTATCTTTTATCCATCGCCCTTTGTCTTTCATTACTCTTAGCAATTGCACCATATCGTAAGCACTTGTTAGGTTATTCACGCCTCTTTCAATCGCTTGAAAGTCCATCATTTTTCTGTTTAAACATGTTTGTTCTAAATTTAAGCTTTTAATCAAACGATTGATTGTCTCCATCTCCAATCGATCAATGATCCAATTTGTTGCACTATTATCAGAGACAATCATCATTAATGTAAGGATATCTTGCCATGTAAAGGAAGGATTGGGAGATAGCGCTGATAAAACCCCTGCCCCTCCAACAGATAGTCCCCCCTTTACTTCTTCTGCTAAGTGTAAACGACCTTTTTCCACTTCACTTAATGCTGTTAATAAAATGGGCACCTTTATTAAGCTTGCTGACGAAAACACTTGATGGGAATTGACTGATAAAATGCCTTCGTCTGTTTCTATATGTACAGCTGCATCTAGACAATGTTGCTGCAACAACTCATTAACAGCTTGTTTTATTACCTCCAATTTACTCATGATTCCCTCGATGCAGCTGCTTGCTTACCATTCTTACCGTCTTGCAGGTCTTCATTATATAAGTGGCAAGCAACAAAATGTTTATCATCAACCTCTTGCCAAACAGGAGCTTGTGTCGCGCACACTTCCATAGCATGAGGACATCTCGTCCGAAACACACAGCCACTTGGTGGATTGACTGGACTTGGCAATTCTCCTTTTAAAATAATTCGTTCCCGCCTATCCTCTACATCAGGATCAGGTATGGGGATTGCTGATAGTAGTGCTTGTGTATATGGATGTAAGGGTTTCTGATAAAGGTTTTCACTTGAAGTTAACTCTACTAAATGTCCTAAATACATCACGCCGATTCGGTCACTAATATGCTTAACCATGGACAAATCATGGGCGATAAACAGGTAGGTTAACCCTTTTTTCTTTTGTAAATCTTTTAATAGATTCACAACTTGCGCTTGAACAGATACATCCAATGCTGAGATAGGTTCATCAGCAATAATAAATTCTGGATCCAACGAGAGTGCTCTAGCAATACCAATCCTTTGCCTTTGTCCCCCGCTAAATTCATGAGGGTAGCGGTTTGCATGATCCCGATTTAACCCGACATCCTCCAATAATTGATATACCCGTTCTAGTCGTTCTTTTTTATTTTGATAGAGTCCTTGGACTTCCATCGGCTCAGAAATAATCTCTTGTACAGTTGAGCGAGGATTTAATGACGCATAGGGATCTTGGAAAATCATTTGCATTTTGCGATGGAATTGAAATTTTTCTTTTTCATTCATTTTATGAATATTTTTACCATCATATAAAACATCTCCAGCCGTACGATCATATAAACCAATGATTGTTCTGCCTGCAGTCGATTTACCGCAACCTGACTCGCCAACAATCCCAAAAGTTTCCCCTTTTTTAATGTCAAAAGAAACCCCATCAACCGCTTTTAAAACGCGATCTTTCCCTAAATGAAAATGCTTCTTTAATTGTTGGACTGATAAAATCGTTTCAGCTTGCATGTGAATCTTCCCCTTTTTTCCAGAAACGCCTTGCTGCCATTAGTTCTTTCTCGTATACCGTCCCAGCGAGTGGGATTATCTCTACATTCTTTCCCGTCTTCGGTGAATGCAGTAATTTACCATCCCCATAATAAATACCGACATGATGCAGGGCACCTTTACCTTCTTCATAAGCAAAGAATAAAAGATCCCCTCGTTGTAGGGAATCAAGTGAAACTTCTTCCCCTTCAACAGACTGATCATGTGCATCTCTTGGTATGATGACACCATTCGCTTTACAAGCAGCATAACTTAATCCAGAGCAATCATAACCGTAGCTACTCGTCCCACCCCAAAAATATGGTAAATCAAGAAATTGTTCAGCTGCTTCAACCACTTTCTCACCATCTTTCACCGACCAATCGGATCTAGATGAAAAAATCTCAACGTCACTCCGCTGTAAAACCCCTTTGCCGTCAGGTGTTTGTACGCTAACCAACTCACCTTTTTCTGAAATTAATGGTAATACCGTTAAGTAACTTAGAGTAAGTACTTCCTTTGATTTAGTTAAATTGGCTTTTTTCGCAGTGATCACAGCAATCGGTCCTTGCATGACATCCCAGCTTTCACAAGCCGTCATTTGACATTTCGGTACCCAACCAGGGTAACCAACACTATTTTTGGAAGAAGGCTGAGTAGGTACAACCACATGAAACCATTCATTTGTCTCTTCTATCACGACGACTTCTTCACCATATAAAAGTTGTGATTGTACGAGATTGGCATTACATAGTTCTAAAGCTTTCTCGTAATCTAGTGATGCAATCCAAGCATTAAGGTCAGGATTTTGCTTGATGCCTTGCTCATCTATTGCTCTAGGAGATTGGGCAGACGTCCATAACGTAGCAACAGGGACATTCGTAATCCATTTATTTACCAAGAGAAACCCCTCCTTTAATATCTACATCTATTATGCCTAACCCCGATTCGTTCGGAAATGTGATCTTTTTGCTCCTATATTGAATACCACCATCAACGATATCTTTCGCCATCATTAAAGGAGCATCAAAGTCAAATCGCGTAATATTTCTTTTACTTGCAGCAAAATGAGCGGCAGCAGTAATACCTACTTTCGTTTCGATCATGCTACCAACCATACATTCTATTCCGCTTGCTTCCGCCAATTGATTGATCATCTGCGCCTGATAAATCCCACCAGCCTTCATCAGCTTAATATTAATTAAATCTGCACTGCGGTTTTTAACAACTTCCAACGCCTGCCTTGGTGTAAAAATACTTTCATCGGCCATGATTAATGTATCAACATGATCCGTTACTTGTTTTAGGCCGGCGATGTCCCAAGCTTTCACTGGCTGCTCAACTAACTCAATGCCTAAATCTAAATCTTCCAGTTTTCGTATCGCAAAAATGGCTTCCTTCTTGCCCCATCCTTGATTAGCATCTAGTCTTAACTTAATTTTATTACCAATTCTACGGCGTACCTCTTTAATACGCTCGATATCAGTTGCAATACTATCTTTCCCTACCTTGATTTTTAATACATCAAATCCTTGTTGCACATAGTTTACCGCATCTTCCCCCATTTCTTCGGGACCATTTACACTTACTGTATAATCGGTTTCTATTTCATGCGAATATCCACCTAAAAATTGATAGAGTGGTAGCTTACATAATTGTGATAAGCAATCATAGATAGCCATATCGATTGCCGCCTTCGCACTTGCATTCCCAACTATTGCCGTTTGAACTATTGAAAGCATTTGTTCATATTGGGAAAAATCCGTATGCATTAGATTCGGTGCCATCACTTCGTTAATCGCCGCTTCAATACTTCCCATCGTATCACCTGTAATAACAGCTGTCGGCGGCGCTTCTCCCCAACCAACAATTCCGTTATCACATATTATTTTGATAATGACACTATCCGCTGTATTTACTGTGCGCAGCGCGGTTTTAAATGGCTTTATGAGTGGTATAGCTACGCGATGTGTCTCAATTCTTTTGATTTTCATATTTTGACATCCACCTTTATAAAACTCCATGTTCAATCGTTAAATCTTGTGTCTCGGCATTAAGTTTTGCAGGCACACCAAGCGGTAAAGAAAAATGCGGTGTACAATGACCAATCATAAAGCCCTTCACAGTTGGCTTTCCGATACGTTTAAAATAGTAATCTAACACTTCATCTAGTGATAATGATTGTTCTCTTTCAGGCGTACAATTCTTAAAATTCCCAATGACGAACCCGGCTGCTTGTTGGAGCTTCCCAGCCATATATAGTTGATTCAACATGCGGTCAATCGATCTCGGCTCCTCATGAATATCTTCAATTAAGATAATTTTATCCTTCGTATCAATCTCAAATGCAGTTCCTATTGTGCTAGTAAGCAAACACAGATTACCTCCGACAATGTCACCTTCTGCTACTCCTGAAACAACTGTCTCAAGATTCCCTAATGTCTTAGGATATACCCTACCTTCTGGTTCCATTATTTGCTTCATAAAAGCCTTCGATAACGTTTGATCCTCTTGCACTGAGCCGATATCTGAAGCTAGCATCGGCCCATGAAAAGTAACTAAACCCGTCTTTTGTCGAATAGCTGTATGTAGAAAAGTAATATCACTATAGCCCCAAAAAACCTTTGGATTTTCAGCGATCATTTTATAATCAATATCATCAGCAATTTTAGCTGTTCCATATCCACCTCCTGCACAGATAATGGCTTTGACTTCCTTATCAGCAAACATCATATGTAAATCTTCTAATCTATTCTCATTCGGCCCAGCTAAATAACCGTATTGTTCAAAGAGAGACTGGCCGAGCTTTATTTTCAATCCTAATTCTTTCTCCAAATAAGCAAATGAACGTTTTAAGTTTTCTTGATTTGGTGGGCTTGCAGGTGCGATTACCCCGACTGTATCCCCCATGCGTAATCTAGCCGGTTTAATGATCATTTCCCCACATCCTTTTCATTGTCATTACTTCAATATATGCGTATGTGTATTCGGTTATTTCAACACTACATATCATCACAAGCAATCTTTTAAGCGTGATTAGGCAAATCTAGACATCAATCTATTTATTTCTCAGGAAATATTGTCGAAGTATAAGAGCTGTTTCACCTATCATTTCTTACTATAAGTGAAGAGTGAACCCCCGAAAGGGCTCACCTCACCTTTCAAACCTTATATCTTAATAAAATTATTTTTTATCCGCCCACTTCAGTTCGATATAGCCAACTGGATGGCGAACAATACCAGTTATATTTTCCTTCTGTAAATACACTTGATTGTAGAAGTGAATCGGCATAATCGGCATTTCTTCAAAAAGGATTTTCTCGGCTTCATACATCATTTCAAAACGTTTTTCTTCATTTGCTTCGTTCTTAGCATCTTTAATCAATTTGTCATATTCTTCATTAGACCAACCTGTACGGTTCATTGAATGTCCTGTTTGGAAATTTTCTAGGAAGTTAATTGGATCAGCATAGTCAGCTAAGAAAGAACTTCTAGAGAATTGGAACTTAAGGGCTGTTTGTTCTTCTGAAAAGACATTCCATTCCATATTCGCCAATTTCACACTAACATCTAAGTTTTCTTTAAGCATTTGTTGGATCGCTTCTGCCATTTTTTTGTGATTCTCACTTGTGCTATAAGTTAACGTGACTTCAGGAAGGGTATCATATCCTTCTTCTTCCATTCCTTTTGCTAAAAGCGCCTTCGCTTCCTCAAGATTAGTTTCTACCAGATTACCACCAGCTTCACGGAAATCCTTACCTGATGGATCTTTAAACCCTGGGGAAACAAATCCATACGCTGGCTCTTCACCATTTTTTGTGACGTAATCAACAATCTCTTGTTGATTGATTGCCATGACAAACGCCTTACGAATATTCACATTTTGGAATGGTTCCATCGTTACATTAAAACGGTAGAAATAATCTCCAGCCTGTTCGACCATTTGTGCAGAACCATCAGCAAATAATTCTTCGCTCAACTCCGCTGGAACAGCTGATGTATCAAGTTCACCAGTTTTATACATTTGATATTCTGTTGTTTCATCATCCACCATAGCCCAGTGAACTTTGTCTAACTTCACATTAGTTGCATCCCAATAGTTCTCATTTTTCTCCATTACAAAATGGCTATCATGTTGCCATTCTGTTAATTTGAAAGGTCCATTTGAAACATATGAATCAGCTTCTGCGAACCATTCTGGGTTTTCTTCAGCCACTTTTTCATTAATCGGGAAGAACGCCGGATTCGTGATAACGCTCAAGAAGTAAGCTTGTGGACTTGTTAATGTTACTTCGAATGTTTTTTCATCGACAGCCTTTACTTGAACATCATCTGCAGAACCATCTCCGTTATTAAAAGCTTCTCCACCTTCAATGAAATAACCTAAAAACGCGGCAGCCGAACCAGTATCTGGGTTTAGTAGCCTTTTCCACGCATAAACGAAATCGCCCGCTGTTACATCATCGCCATTAGACCATTTCGCATCGTCTCTTAAATGGAATGTATAAACTTTACCATCCTCAGAAACATCCCATTTCTCAGCAATTGCTGGAGCTGGTTGGTGATCTTCTCCTAATCTTGTTAAGCCTTCCATCAAGTTATTCAATGCCGACCAAGAGACACTATCAAAACCGATTGGCGGGTCAAAAGAAGTCGGTTCTTGGGCATTATTCATATACAATACTTTTTCTGCCGCCTCTTCTCCTCCTCCAGTTTCACCATCTGTTTCCTTCCCTGCCTCCTCATTCGCTGTACAAGCAGATAGAACAAGAGCGAAAACTAGTAATAATACAAGTGAGAATAGCTTCTTCATCATATTTCCCCCTTCATCTTTATAAATATTTTATATTTTCAGCTATTTCAGCTGATAAATATTAAGACTGCTTACTTGACCATTATTTTTAATTTTTGCGCCCTTTCATCTTGCAACCAACAATCCACTTTATGTGTATTGGAAAGTTTCTTTTCACGTGGAATGATCTTATCACATACTTCCATAGCAAAATCACATCTTGCTGTAAATGGACAACCAATTGGTGGTGAAAATAAATCTGGGGGTGAACCTAAAATAGGAACCAGTTCCCCACCAATTAGATCGAGTCTCGGTACAGATTGCAACAAGCCTTTCGTATAAGGATGCTGGGGTTGATAAAAAATTTCTCTCCTCGTGCCTTCCTCAACGATTTTACCAGCGTACATAACGGCAATGCGGTCAGCTACTTGGGCGACAACACCTAAATCATGTGTGATCAAAATAATAGATACATCAGTCTTCTTTTGTATTTCTTTAAATAAATCAAGTATTTGCGCTTGGATTGTTACATCCAAAGCTGTTGTTGGTTCATCAGCAATAAGAATTTCCGGCTCACACACCAGGGCGATGGCAATCATCAACCTTTGTCTCATCCCCCCACTAAATTCATGAGGGTAGTTTTTCATACGCATATCTGCATCAGGAATACCGACAAGATTTAACATATCAAGTGCCCGTTTTCTTGCCTTTTCTTTTGTTGAACCATCATGTTGTATAATGCCTTCTATTAGTTGCTTTCCTACAGTCAATGTCGGGTTTAATGCGGTCATTGGGTCTTGGAAAATCATTGAAATATCCTTCCCGCGTACAGTTCTCATTTCTTTTTCAGAAATATTCACGAGGTCTTTATTTTTAAATCGAATCGCACCAGACGCAATCTTTCCTGGTGGTGAGGGGATGAGCCTCATAATACTTTGTGAGGTTACACTTTTCCCACAACCTGACTCGCCAACAATGGCTAATGTTTCTCCCTTATTTAAGTCGAAGGTAACACCTCTTACTGCTTTTACTTCTCCGCCATACGTCTTAAACGTTACATGCAGATCTTCCACTTCAAGTATTTTCTCCATGATTGTTACCTCCTTAACTTAGGATCCAATGCGTCTTGTAAACCGTCACCTAACACATTAAATGAAAACATCGTTAAACTAATAAATAACGCTGGGAAGAATAGTCTCCACCAATCTCCAGTTAATATAGAAGTGAGTGCATCATTAGCCATCGATCCCCAACTAGCTAGTGGGGGTTGAATCCCTAACCCTAAGAAGCTAAGAAAGGCTTCAGCAAAAATGGCTGATGGTACTGTTAAAGTCATCTGAACGATTATCGGTCCCATCGTATTCGGAAGTAAGTTTTTACGAATGATTCTCCCCGTTTTCGTACCAAAGGTTTTCGATGCCATTACAAATTCATAGTTTTTCACCTGAAGAACTTGCCCCCGGACAATCCTGGCCATTCCTACCCAGCCTGTGATCGACAGGGCAAAAATAATGGTGAATAACCCTGGTCCCATGACCACACTAATTAAAATCACGACTAAAAGATAAGGAAGACCGTATAATACCTCTACAATCCGCATCATTACATTGTCTGTGCGTCCACCCTTATAACCGGCGATGCCTCCATAAGCAACACCAATGGCAAAGTCAATAAGTGCTGCAGCAAGACCCACAAATAAGGAAACCTGGGCCCCTTCCCACACTCGAGTAAAGACATCTCTACCTAGTTCATCTGTGCCAAACCAAAATTCTGAAGATGGCGCCAAGTTTTGATTCGCCAGCATTTGTTCGGATCCATTATGAGGGGAAATCAACGGCCCCACAAAAGACATAATGGTTAAAAGAACAAGAAAAACGAGCCCTGACATAGCCAATTTATTCTTCAATAACCTTTTCCATGCATCTTGCCAATAAGAAAGACTCGGTCTGACAACCGCTTCCGCTTTTCTTTCATCTTTTTCTTTCGGGGAAAACCAATCATCTGGAATATCTGTATATGTATCGTTCGTGTGCTTTTGTGTCTCCATCAGTTCCCCTCCTTTTTATGAAGCTTAATTCTAGGGTCTAATATGCCGTAAGCAATGTCGACAAGGAATAACATAACGATTAATATCGAGCTGTAAAACACCGTAGTCCCCATAATGACTGGATAGTCACGCGTATTAATACTCTCAACGAAATACTTCCCCATGCCCGGGATAGCAAATATTTTCTCAATCACAAATGTACCTGTAAGAATACTGGCAGCTAATGTACCTAGCACGGTTACTACCGGTAAAAGCGCATTGCGCAATGCATGTCTAAAAACAATTGTCACAGGCTTCAAACCTTTCGCTTTCGCTGTGCGAATATAGTCCTGTGTTAACACTTCTAGCATGCTGGATCTTGTAAGCCTAGCAATAATTGCCATCGGCCCAGTCGCAAGCGCTAAAGTCGGTAGCACCATATGCATTGGACTCGACCATGTTGCTACAGGAAAAATCGGAAGGTTAACTGCAAGTTGCTGAATTAGCATGGTTGCCATGACAAAATTCGGAATGGAAATACCTAACACCGCTACAGTCATAGCTAAATAATCTATAAAGCCATTATGTCTAAGAGCGGCGATCACGCCGAGGGTAATCCCCGATATAACAGCCACTATGAGGGTGACCATCCCTAATTCAAAAGAAACAGGAAAGCCCCGACCGAGCATATCATTAACCGATTGCGCCGGCTTTTTAATCGACGGTCCAAAATCAAAGGTAACGACAGATTGGATATAAGAAAAATACTGGACATATAGTGGTTCATCTAAATGATAGAATGCTTCTAAGTTCCTTTGAACCGCTTCACTTGTTGCACGTTCATTATTAAATGGCGAACCTGGTATAGCATGCATAAGAAAGAATGTAAGTGTGATGATTACCCATAAGGTGATGACCATCGCCCCGAGTCGTTTTCCAATGTACTTAAGCATAGACACACCTCCTTAGCAATATGATGTTCTCGAAGCTAATTCAGTCATGACAAGCATGGCACGATAAGCTTCTAAGATGTCTTTCGCTTGAAATTGCACCGTTGTTGTTCCTTCTTCCAAACGTGTTCCAGGCATTAATGCCGCCCACTCTGCTTGACCATAATTGGCAAACTCAATTTTAAGAAGCGGCTTATCTGGAGGCACAAGCGGCCTAACTCTTTCTTTATTCTCTATTGCTTGCACTGTCTTTTCTTTCAATAAAATCTCTGCTTTTGCTGGCGTAAGTGACTTCACTGCTGAACGGGTAATCGTTTCTTTCACTACCGCTGTCGTTATATGAGGTATTAGGCTTTCTGCTTCTTTCGCTGCTTGGTCATCACCAGCAACCATGATGACAGGGACACCATAGTATCCAGCTACATATGCATTGAACCCCAACTCACCAACAACAACATCGTTAATAAACATATTTCTCACATTAAAAAACATAGAATGCGACATCACGCCCTTCATGGAAGCGCGGGCATGATATCCGACAAAAATTGCTCCAGCATAAGATTCATCTATACCTTCTACCATTGAAAAGGGCTTTACATCCCCTGTAATTAAACTTGTATCTGGATGGAGATATTCAATCATCAAATTATTCATTTTCGAATGACTATCATTCACAAGCACCTCTTCACAACCTTGATTGAAGGCCTCTGTGATTACATAGTTCGCTTCATCAGTCATAATTCTCCGACCACGTTCATAGTTGTTTTTAGCTGAATCTACTTGAGTATGATCAGCAAGACCTGTAATTCCTTCCATATCGACTGACACATATAATTTCATTTTGTCCCCTCCACCTTATGATTCTCAGAAAATTGAAAATATTTTTCAAAAAAATATCATACCTTCATCATTAGAAATCAAAAAAAATCCAACGACCAAGGCATAGTGAAATAAACCTTTAGTCGCTGGATTTTATCTGCGATAAACAGAAAAAGCAGCTATTTCATTTTTAATTGGTTATATTTAATAAGTGCATTGCGATACGCTACCATTATGGCTTTCTGCGATGATCCAAAATATCTCGTTTCGATTTCATTTAATAAGAAATCAGACTCCAACAAACTTTGCCCAACGAAAATAGATTGGATGAAAGCTGATGTTAAACCTATGGTTGAAGAGCATTCAGCGTCGATAATCTTCCCAGAATCTTTCTCAACCACAAAGGCAATGAAAAAACCATTGTATTGTTGCATAATCGCATTGTTAGAAGAGGTTTTACTCTCTCCAATAATATAGAGGGTATTTGGCGGAAACATTTTTCTTCCTCCTAGCCAGTATGGATATTACAAGAGGTGCTTATGTAAAAACATAAACATTCATTGTAATGCATAAGACCCTTACTTAGAATTGTAAACCATTCGTCCTAGCTTTGACAATCAATTTTCAATATTTTTCTTAATATTTTTTTAATTTTGTCTTATTTATGTTAGATTATATAACATATGAAAGTGCCTTGTCTAGCAGGACTTTTCCCTCTACACTGCGCTCTCCGCCACCTTGAGCGAAAGTTTGGTTGCCTCCACCCTTACCTTTTATCTCTTGGAGTAACTTGCTACAAATTTCCTTCATGCTAAAGTCTACTTGTGTTCCACTCGCACATATACATTGTAGCTTCGTTTCCGTTTCATTAATAAACACAATAAGATTATTATCTTTCTCTGCTGTCATCCATTTGGCCATCCATTGCAATTCACTGATTGAACGATTAAGAAAAACCTTACCGACAACCAAGCAGTTATCGTTTGTCTTTGCTGTAGTCATTAATTGACGTGCTTCAAATTGCAAAAGTTGTTCTCTATTTACTTCTAATTGCTTTTGCAAGCTTTTCATATCCACTAAAAGCTTCTTAATTGTTTGCGCTACTTCTTCCTCAGGTGCACTTAATAACTTGCTTGCTTCATTTAAAACTTTATTTTTTTGATGCAATTGCTGCAATACCCTTGCACCACAAACAAAGTAAATTCGCGTTTTCTTTTTATGTCTCTCTGTTCCGAGAATTTTAATCGCACTTACTTCACCAGTTGAAGAAGGGTGTGTACCACCACATCCATTATAGTCAAATGATGGAATAATCACTAAACGAATATGATGAGAGACCGTTGTTTCTTTGCGAAGTGGATACTTGTAAAGATCCTCTTTCTCTACCCATACTGTCTCTATTTCTCTATTTTCAAGGATGATTTGGTTCGCTACATTTTCCACCCTTTCGAGTTCTTCATCCGTTACGTCTTCAATGTCTAAATCTATTGAAACAATTTCTTTCCCTAAATGAAAGCTAATCGTTTGATAGTGAAACGTTTCAGCAAAGGCAGCTGAAAGAATATGCTGACCCGCATGCTGCTGCATATGATCAAAGCGACGGTCCCAGTTAATTTTACCATCGACTTTCTCCCCTTCGTCTAACAACTGCGCCAAATAATGCCTAATCTCACCCTCCTTTTCTTCAACATTCATTACCTCTACACCATTTAGCCATCCCTTATCAGCAGGTTGTCCACCACCGGTCGGGTAAAACGCAGTTTCTTCTAATACGACGTAGCTGCCTTCTGTATCTTTACCTACCTTCGAGATATTTGTTGTAAATGTTTGTATATAAGCATCATTATAAAATAGCTTTTTTGTGAAATTCATGTCTTTATTCCCCCGCCTTTTTTGCCAAATGTAAATATTGTAGCTGTATTTCATCAGGGACCATGCTGCCGCCTGTTCCCCATACGAGATGAGTAGCCTTACTCATATTAGTGATACCAACCTGCTCAGAGTACATTGATTGAAGGATTTTTTTCGGACCTAAGAACCCAGCTAAAGCTGAAGGCTCCAAGAAAATACCCTCCTCACTCTTGAGAAAATGCATCATTTCATACAACTCACGGTCCGAAACAGTATAAACACCGCTTATCGCTTTTTCTAGCATATGACCAACTAATTGAGAGGGGCGTCCAACAGCGAGTCCATCCGCCTCTGTCTTTAGCTCTATTCCAATATCCTGTACCGAAATCTTTTCATGGAGGCCTGTTCGCAAACCTAATAACATGGCCGGTGCGTGTGTCGGTTCAGCAAAGAAACAATGTACATGCTCACCAAAAACTTGTTTTAATCCAAAGGTAATGCCCCCTGGTCCCCCTCCTACCCCACAAGGTAAGTAGACAAATAATGGATGCTCATGATTGATGCTGATTTGCTTTTCTTCTAGCTGTTTCTTTAGACGAAAGGCAGCAACTGCATATCCAAGAAAAAGGTGTTCAGAATGCTCATCGTCTATAAAATACATGGTCGGATCGCTCTCTGCTTGTCTTCTACCTTCAGCTACCGCCGCGCTAAAATCTGAAGTATGCTCGATGACCTGTACACCTTTTTGCTTCAATAATTCCTTCTTCCACTTCTTTGCCTCACTCGACATATGTACATATACGCGAAATCCAAGTTTTGCACCCATTATACCGATGCTTAAACCAAGATTACCTGTAGAACCAACAGCCATACTATACTGTGAAAAAAATGCCTGCTGATTAAATAATTTGCTATAATCATCAGTAAGGTTAAGAATCCCTTCAGATAAAGCAAGGTGTTCTGCATGCTTTAATACTTCATATATCCCACCTCTAGCTTTAATAGATCCCGATATAGGAAGTTCATTATCTGCCTTTAGCAGTAAGTCTCCTTTGACATTTACATGTTTTTCCTTCATATTGAACAATGTGAGTAAAGGAGATTCAATGATTCCCTTCTGCTTGCTTGTTTCAGGAAAAGCTTTAGCAATATATGGAGCAAATCTTTCTAAACGTCTTATAGCATCTTCAACATGTACACTAGATAAAGGACCACGAATCGTAGAATCATATTGTTGATTCAACCATAGTACTGGTTCATATTTAACTAGCTTTTTAATAAGTGAATCATTTGCTAATAACTGTTGTATTTGATTATTTTTCATATTCTATACACCTTCTTATCATTACGCTTTATCCTTATTTTGGCCGAACTATATTGGTTTTGTCGAGTGTAATTGTAAAATTGAGAAAGGAAGAACCCCCATGACTACATTTAAAAAAATGAATCTGCTGAGCCTATTTTATGCACTCATCGCTTATTTCCCCGTACAGCTTTCAAGCAATGTTAATAGAATCAGTCGCTGGACAGGCATAAATGTCAGTATGGTTATCATTATTAGTAATACACTTATTCTGATCATCCTTCTCTTAGGTACTGCCTATATTTTTCATTTAACTACAAAATGGCTACACCATAAAAAAATAAGGTATTTTACTAGCATTACTTGGATTCCTTTCTTTTCCATCATGATGCTTATTACTGCAATATTCTTACCGTTTTCAATGACCATCGAATCACCTAATCCAGTCACCAGTATCATCATTCTTATTTGTGTCATTCTCTATCCTATTTACATATTAATTGTTAATGGGTTCATGGCCATGACTCAATCATCTGAACAACCTTTAGTAGATAAAGTGAAGTAAAGTTATTTCACCACCATATAAGTAAATTTATTCACAAAGAGTTGTACACATCTTGTGTTACAGCCTTTTGTGACTGGTTTTACTTTACGTAAAAAACTAGTCCCTCAATGGGGAGCAGGCGGCTGTTCCAAACAGTGAATACCTTTTTCAATTACTCAAAACTCTCCCTCCTCTTTTTCCAGCAAACAATTCACTTCTTAACCAATTTAAAAAAATCCAGCGTCTATCGGAATCGAGTCATGATATTTTAACGATACGGAGCACTTCTATCAACCTTTGGGAAGTGTAGACATCAAGCAATAATTGTATTTCGTTTCATTAGATTCCTTCACTTTTACTATTTCCACGAAATGCTAAAAAAACTGACTCTATATTGTCGTACGTATACGACAATCTGAGTCAGTTTTTTTATTGGTCGATATTTCTTAAATACACTTGCCAGTCTTTTATTCTTTCCCAATCACAAGCCTCTTGATTATATGATTGATCCTTTAAAAAACATGTGACCTTTGTCTCTTTGAGTGTGTGCAATATTTGTGGTTTATCGTCGACATAATAATCTAGCTGAAGATCTTGAATGATATTCACTTTTTCGTGATCCTTCATTCCACAGAAAAAATGACCTTCTTCAATTGGAAAACCGAATTGCTTCATCCAAGCTTTCGTTTGCTGGCAATAGTCCGCATCTCTTGCTGTAATATAAAAGATCTCATGCCCCATTGCCGCCAGCTTCTGTAAAAGCTCAAGTGCGCCAGGAAAAGCTTTGCAATTCGTAAAAAAGATTTCCTCTTGATGTTGATTCCACATTTTGAAACCTTCATCATCTGTCAAATCATATAAAGAATGGATTTCAAGTGTGTTTAATTGTTGAAGTGCAGATGCTTCAATCTCCTTCTTTAATTTCCGATTATAAATACTTAATGCATGTCCTCTTAAATCGATTAAAGTATCATCAATATCAAAACCAAACCTCATCATTTCATTCCTTTATTTGTTAGTAGGATATCCAACAAACTTAAAGTCTTTGCCAATCGGAGTCACCGTTACATGCTCTAATTCTACCGCTTCACTCATAAGAGCAACCCCTGTACCTTCTAAAAAGGTGGGTGCTTCTTTTCCACCAACTAACTTAGGCCCTAAGTAAATAACTACTTTATCAATATAACCGTCCTCTAAAAAGGACGCACTGACATTGCCACCGCCTTCAATCAGAACAGAAGAAATTTGCTCTTCTTTTAACATAGTCATTACTTCAGCGATAGTTACTTTTTCTGTTGATGTATGAAAGAGACGAATGCCCTTCTCTTCTAGCTGCGCTTTCTTCTCTTGATCATAGTAGGAACCAGTAAAAATCCATGTTGGTGCTAACCCATCATTAACAAGCTGACTTTCCATAGGGATACGTAAAGTTGAATCTAACACAAGTCTAATGGGATTTCTACCATTTTGTATTCTAGACGTTAGAGCTGGGTCATCATGAAGCACTGTTCCAATTCCAACTAAAATCGCTTGATGGTTACTTCTTAACTGATGTACATCTAATCTTGCTTCTTCTGAAGTAATCCACTTACTGCTAGCTGTATGTGTAGCTATTTTACCATCCAATGAAATACCTGATTTCAGTGTAATGAAAGGACGATCAGCAGTTATATAATGATTAAATACCTCATTCATCTCTATTGCTGCTTGTTCACAAACACCAATAATTACTTCGATACCTGCTTTTTCTAATATCCTTACTCCATTCCCGCTAACAATAGGATTGGGGTCTAATGAAGCGATTACGCATTTTTTTATCCCCGCTTGAACAAGGGCCTCCGCACAGGGACCCGTTCGTCCATGATGGGAACAAGGTTCCAAGGTAACATAAATCGTCGCCCCTTTCGCTTGATCACCTGCCATATTGAGCGCATGAATTTCTGCATGTGGTTCACCTGCTTTCATATGGGCGCCGATACCCACAATCCGCTGATTATTTACAATAACGGCACCTACAAGCGGATTGGGATCTGTTTGTCCCTTCATCGCTTTGGCATTTTGCAGTGCTAACTCCATGTAAAATTGATCATTACTCATCTCTCGACACCCCTTCAGCTTGAAGATGCCCGGATTTTAACACCTTTGTTTGCAAATATTTTTCATTAAAATCAGAGATATCACCCCATAGAGGTGTACGACCTACTAATAAGGCTCCTGCATCTGTTAAAGCATCTAGTTTCTTGGGATTATTCGTGATTAATGTAATAGGTTTTTTCCTCAATTGTTGTAATACAGTGATTGCTTCATCATATTTTCGAGAGTCATCCACAAAGCCAAGCTCTTCATTTGCCTCAACGGTATCATAACCATTTTCCTGCAGTACATAAGCCATCGCTTTACTAAATAACCCAATGCCTCTTCCCTCATGATTAGCTAAGTAAAACAATGCGCCCGAACCATTTGCCACCATCATTTTCATAGATTGCTTAAGTTGGTATCCGCAATCACAACGCTTGCTGCCAAAAATATCCCCGGTATGACAAATGGAGTGAAAACGCACCAAAGCATCTTCACTTTCCTCAAAGTCACCGTAAACAAGGACACTCGATTGCTGTGAATCGGCAAGGTTAGCAGAAGATAAATGAGCGACAATCTTGCTCGTATCATCCATCACTTCAGCACTATCTAACCAGCAATACCATTTGAAATGCACAGTTTCTCCATCTAGGTTTACAGGTAAGCGAATCGGCCCTACTAAATAAACAGAACGATCCCCTCGATCAATTCTCTGAATCTTTTTTTCTAATATTTCAATTGCTTTTGTTTCTATGTTTATTTGATTCATTTATTTCTCCCCCTAAAGACTCAGGCAGAGACAAACTGCTCTCTGTATGAAGCCTCCATCTTTTGTTGCTCTAATTGTAAAGATTCAATATCCGTTCTTCTATATCTTTCAAACTCATTTAGGCATGCTGCACTTGTATCGTTTGCAGCTAAAGCTTTAACTATCGTTGGATATAATGTTTCTGCATCAATCAAGGCACTATTTAAGCCAAATGCACCTGTTGGACTCATCGTATGAGCTGCGTCTCCCATTAGTACTAAGCCATCCTTAACCCAAGTTTGGCAACGACAACTTTGTACATTTAGTAAAATAAAATCCTGCCACGATTGAATATACTTTAACACAGATTGTTGTAAATCTGGAAATGCCTGAATTAACTTTTCTATATATGTTTCCACTGGTTGTTTCCTAATCTCTGCAAAAGCACCTTTATCTATATTCCATCCCACTTGAATATAAGAATTCGTTTGTGTAAATAGCGCTAGTTGGTGATCGTTTACTAAGCCTTGTCGTATAACAGGTTGCCAATTTTGTGGTGCAGGGAATTTTGCCCAAAGTAAATCGTAATCGTGTTCAATTTTTTCAAATGGAATTTTAGCTAGCTTTCTAATCGTTGAATGCCTACCATCTGAACCAATAACAATGGAGGAGTGAATCATTATTTCTTCTCCATTTTTCCTTTTCGCTTTTACCCCTTTTACTTTCCCATCTGAGAGCATCAATTCAGTAGCCCTTGTACCTGTTAATAGGCGATAGGCGGAGAACTGTAAAGACTCTTTTAATAGAACTGATAATAAATGCTTTTGCGGTACATGGATGCCAACATGTCTTTCATCTGGAGCAGGTGAGACAGTTCTAAGAATTCTCCCGTTCTGCCAGTACTCTATTCCTTCCATCGACAATATACCTAATTGTTTGACCTGATCAAACAATTGATATTTTTTAAGTACATTTTCACCTAAGTGATTTAAATGTTCTCCTCTGAATTCTTTATCCATATTTTCATTACGTTCTAGCACGATGACATTGATGCCATTTTTCGCTAATAAATATCCCAATAATGCGCCGCCAGGTCCGGCACCAACAATACATACATCGTAGTTAACATCCATAAGGCTCACCTTTCTATTCAACGACTAACTTAATATTGTTTCCAGCGGGGTCACTCACCATATAACTGTCCGCTTGCCTTTCGACCTCTATATTCATCGCTTGCAGTCTTTCAACAGCCTGTTCAAGCTTATTTTTCGGAAAAACGAGCGTATAGAAAGCCATCCCAACACTATTAGCTGAAGGTGCTACAGCCATGGTTCCGTTCCAAATATTTAAGCCAATATGGTGATGGTACTTCCCAGTAGAAATAAACAATGCTTGATTACCATAATGAGTAACTACTTCAAAGCCTAGACCCTCACAATAAAAAGTTTTTGCTTCTTCTATATTATTTACATGTAAATGAATATGTCCCATAATTGTTTCATTCGGCATACCATTCCACTCATTACCGTCCCATTCACTCATAATACTTTGAACATCTAAGGCATTGGTGCCCATGACAACTTCTTCGCCCCTCCAATCCCAAGACGTTTTTGGGCGATCAGCATAAATTTCAATCCCATTTCCGTCTGGGTCTGCTAAATAAAGGGCTTCACTCACATCATGATCAGACGCTCCTTGTAAAGGATAATTCACTTTAATAAAGTGGCGAATGATCTTAGCTAAGTCATTTCTCGTTGGAAGCAGGATGGCAAAATGATAGAGCCCCGTTCTTCTCAGCTCTTTTTTCTGCAAACCTTCTGGCGCATGTAATTGCACTGAAGTTTGATTCCCATCAGCTGATAATGACACTTCATGCTTGCTTTGATGCAATACTTGGAAACCTAATATATCTTGATAGAATCTTAGTGATGTTTGTAAATTTGTTACTTTAAGATCTATTTTCTGTGCGTAGATATTTGGCTCTGCATGAAACGTATTCATTTGCATTAACCCCTTTAATTGTCTTTTAGTTATGTTAGTTACTTTATGTAAGTAATTATATTTTTGTTAACTACTTGTGTCAAGTACAATAATCATGTATTGTTAAGATATAAGGAAATCATCGAATAGGGGTGACCATTTTGAATCAAGCACTGATATGTCCTCGATTCGAAAAAGCCATGAGTATCATGAGCCAACGTTGGACTGGTCTAGTAATCTATCAACTATTAGCAGGACCTAAACGCTTTTGTACATTAGAATCTTCAATGAGCATTAGCGGTAGAGTCTTGTCCGAAAGATTAAAGGACCTTGAACAACAAGGTATTGTTAAACGCGAGGTGTATCCGGAAACGCCCGTAAGAATAGAGTATTCGCTTACAGACAAAGGAATGGCCCTAGAGCCCGTTTTACGCGAAATAGAGAAGTGGTCTCAAGAATGGTTGCAAGCCGAATAAAGAACGACAATAAATCCCCATATACGTACTATGGGGACCTTTTTTTATGAGTGAGGTCTTTTGCCCACACTTCTCGCTACTTCCATAGCCGCTTATATGCGCATTTTATTCTTATCAGAGGCACCGTCCCTCTTTTCTCCCCTCCCAAAAAAAATTTCCGGCACATTGGCCGGAAATTCATTCTTATTTTCTCTTTAAAAATAACGGGATAGACATAACTGCTGCTCCACCTATAAAAAAGAGCCAATTCTTATTAAACTTTCTGGTGTCCGGATTTTGTTTTACTATCTCTTCCTTTTCCTTACCCTCACTTGAACCAAGTCCTTTTACAAAAGCAAGTAGAATACTCATTCCTTCCCTTACCTCTGAATCCCTTAGCATAGATAGCATGGTCACTTCCTTTTTTTCCTTATCTGATTGTTGAACCTCTACCATGCGGGTGAGTGCAGTATTTATTTTATCAATCATCGGTTCCCATTCCTTTAAATCCATTTTTCCCAAGACTTCAAGGAGAAGGAACGAATTTTTAATTGATCCTGTAACTTCAGGATGCTCCATTGATAACAGGACACGGTCAAGAATTTTGTCACTTTGTCCCAGCATACTTTCAACGATATGAAGGATGCCTTTTTCGTGGATTCTTTGTATTAAGTGTATAGAATCAATAATTGCTCGGCGGTTATTCACAATACTATCTTCTAGTTCCTTTAATTCCCTCTTTCTCTGCTCTTCAGGCGACACTTCAATTTTTCGAATAACTGTTGTTGCTTTAGCCATGTTTCCTCCTCCTCTCTCTCACAAGATCTCCAGGGAAAATATAGTCGCTCCTCTGCCATTTCCCTTCCACATTCACACCTACTTGCGGTTGAGGTGTGCCGAAGCGATGATTCTTTCGTGGTAATGGTGACTCTCCATCTTCTTCTATCACCTCAAGCTTTGCTGAAATCTCTTTATATGCAGGCGTATCTGTATCCTTATCTGTATGCGAACTAGTTAAATAGTTAATAGCGCCCTCTCCAGATGTATTCATTGGTAAATAGACTTGCTTACCTTTTACTCGATCAGTGACGAGACAGCTTACCCTTACACTGCCATAGGGAGAAGTTAACCTCACTTTCGTACCATCTCTAATCCCTCTTTCCGCTGCCAATTCGCCTGACACCTCCAGAAAGACATTAGGTGTTTTACCGGAAATCGCTTTAGACTTGTAAGTCATATTCCCTTCATGAAAATGCTCTAGCAGTCGACCGTTGTTGACATGGATATCATATTCTTCATTGAAAGTGAGCGGTTGTGTCCATTTCACTGGATGAAGAATAGCTTTTCCACCCGGAAGTGAAAATCCATCTGTGAATAAGAGTGGAGTATCCTTGCCATCTGCTGCTACTGGCCATTGTAGACTTTTATAGCCTTCTAACCGATCATAATTGACTCCAGCCATTAACGGGGTAAGAGATGCGGCTTCATCCATAATCTCACTTGGATGTTGATAGTTCCAATCTCCTCCTAGTTGATTAGCAATAGCCATAATAATTTCCCAATCAGGCTTAGAATCACCAAGGGGTTCCATTACTCTATATAACCGTTGAATTCTTCTTTCGGTATTGGTAAACGTTCCTTCTTTCTCCAAACTAGGACTGGCTGGTAATACAACATCCGCATATTGGCATGTTTTCGAGAAAAAGATATCTTGCACAATAAACAGGTCTAGTTTTTCAAAAGCTGCTTGTACATGATTGATATTCGTATCAACAATCCCCATATCTTCACCTTTTATATATAAAGCCTTTAATTTCCCTTCATGAATGGCTTCTACCATTTCTTGATTATTTAAACCAGGCTCACTAGGGAGGTCCACACCCCACTGCTCCTCAAAACGTTGTCTGACACTTTCATCGGTTACATATTGATAACCAGGGAAACGATCTGGCATACTGCCAAAATCACTTGTTCCTTGCACATTATTATGACCTCTAAGTGGATAAGCACCTGCACCTGGTTTCATATAGTTTCCTGTTACAAGGAGCAAATTAGAGATAGCTGTACTTGTGTCACTGCCTCCACCATGCTGTGTCACACCCATCGCCCAAAGGATAGATGTTGTTTTTGCTTCATGAATTCTTTCAGCGATTGAGATCAGCTCTTCTTCTGATAAGTGCGTCACTTCAGAAGCGTATGATAATGTATAGGGCGTTAAACTTTCGAAGAAAACTTCTACATCATTGACATGCGCAGCTAAAAACGCTTCATCATGCCAGCCTTGATCGACAATATATTTTGTTACTGCTGAAAGCCAAACAAGATCGCTGCCCGGTGCAGGTTGAACGAAAAGGTCTGCTCGTTCAGCTAATTCATGCTTCCGTAAATCTGCCACAATCACTTTTTGACCATTTAATTTCTGCGCTCGTTTCACTCTTGTCGCCAAAACAGGATGGGATTCTGCTGTATTGGAGCCGATAGAAATGATTAACTCTGCTTGAGCAATATCACTAATGCTGCCAGAATCGCCTCCGTAACCTACTGTTCTCCATAGTCCCTTTGTTGCTGGAGATTGGCAATAACGGGAACAATTATCAACATTATTTGTCCCGATGACAGCTCTCGCTAATTTTTGCATTAAATAGGACTCTTCATTTGTACATTTAGAAGATGCAACAAAAGCTAATGAATCCGGTCCATGATTCGTTTTTATCTCAGTCATTTTTGAGCGAATAAAAGTAAGCGCTTCCTCCCACTCCACTTCTTTGAAACCTTCTTCATCTCTTATCAATGGCTTAGTCAAACGCTCTTCACTATTCACAAAATCCCAGCCAAATTTGCCTTTCACACAAGTTGATACACCATTTGCTGGTGCCTCTTCCTGCGGCTCCACTTTTAATATTTGCCTTCCTTTTGTCCACACATCAAACGAACAGCCTACGCCACAATATGTACAAACGGTTTTCGTCTTTTTAATTCTTTCTTCTCGCATAGTTGCTTCTATATCCGAAATGGTTAAAAGAGACTCATAACCTGTTTCAATATTCTTCGTTAGTTCAATCATCGGACGAAGAGATTGTTGTTTAACACCGGTTAAGAATCCGGCTTCTCCTTCCATCCCAACTTCCATCATGGCATTACAAGGGCAAACAGTTGAACAATGACCACAGTTTACACATGACGAGTCTTCAATCGGAGAATCCTTGTCCCAAATTACTCGTGGTCGCTTTAAATCCCAATCAATTGTTAACGTTTCATTAACTTGTAAGTTCTGACACGCCTCGACACATCTTCCACAAAGGATACATTGATCAGGATCATAGCGATAAAACTCATTTCTTTGTACTTCTGCATTTTTTGATGTATGATCAGTCTCTTGATGGGAAATCTTCATTTCTTTGACGGTATTATGTATTTCGCAATTGCCGTTATTAAAGTCACAAACTGTGCAATATAATTCATGATTACCTAATATGCGATCCATAGCGATCATCTGCGCTTCATGGATATCTTCACCTACTGTTTCAACCTTATCATTTGGCCGAATGGTTGTTGAGCACGAACGGACATATTCTCCATTCACTTTTACAATACAAGTGTCACAAGTTTCAATAGCTCCTAAACTAGGATGATAACAAAGTGATGGTATCTCAATATTCTTTGTATTTAATAGCTGCATGACCGTCTTTTGATTACTCACACTTGTTGTTTCATCATTAATTGTGACCTCAAACTTCTCTGTCACTATGAGCCCCCCTTAATCCCTTTATTTACCTATCTACTATTTCCCCTTTACCCATTCATTCCCTGCATAAACTGCGTTGTATTTTTATAATTTTCCGTTAATTTTAATGGTTATAATCAAATATCCTTCTCTTAAGTAATAATTAAATACGATATGAATCGCAATACTCTACATAGAAAATAATTAAGAATTCTCATTTAAGTAGGATTCTTTTTCACTAAAAATCTCTTTTATTTTATTTATAAAACGAAAAAACTCATCCCCCCAAACAGTCAAGTTTGGGAAAGGATGAGTAATAAACTGAATTAGTGAATGTTCGTTTTCCTAAAGCTTCCACCTTTCACTTCTGCTACATCATAAACGGTGACAAATGCGCCGTCATCAATTTCAGAAATGATTTCTTTCATTTTGCTTTCTTCTAAACGGTTAATGACACAAGTGATTTCGATGAACTTTTCATGTGAATAACCGCCATAAGCTTCTTTATACGTAGCACTACGCCCAAGACGGTC
Organism: Cytobacillus kochii; assembly: GCF_020171845.1. GTDB lineage: Bacteria > Bacillota > Bacilli > Bacillales > Cytobacillaceae > Cytobacillus > Cytobacillus kochii. The sequence goes on from NZ_JAIVAM010000011.1 coordinate 79,491, forward strand.
GCGAATGGTTTCAACCATAGCCACTGGTTCAGTTGTAATGATTTTAAATGTTTTCGATCCACTTAAACCTTCCTCAACGATATGTATCACTTTACTTGCAATAAAATAAGCAATCGCAGATAAGAACGCCCCTTGGAGGCCGAACACAGTAGAAACAATAATAAAGACAAATAAATTTAAGAATAGAATTAAATCACTTGTTCCGAATGGGAGCTTTCGTGAAAGTAGCACAGCAAGCATGTCGATTCCATCAAGTGCCCCACCATTACGTAATGCTAACCCCATACCAAAACCAAGAATAATTCCACCTACAACTGTGACAAGGAGTGTATCACCTTGGATAATGACTGGTATGTGATGCATGAGGCTTGTACCTGCAGCTAATGAAGCAATACCAATAATTGAATAGATGGCAAATGTTTTACCAATTTGTTTATAACCTAACCAAACAAAAGGTATATTAAGAATTGCGATTAAAACACCTAATGGGACATCAAATAGTTGCGAACCTACAATGCTAATGCCCGTAACGCCTCCATCTGATACATTATTAGGAATCAAGACTGCCTCCAGTCCATAAGCAGCGATAAAACCACCTATAATAACAATCAGACATCTAATCACCATTCTTAGTATACTTTGTTTACTTTTCTTTTTACTTTTTGTTTCCATCATAATCTCCTCTTTACTTTTTCAAATTGATACATAGCTAGAATATATTCCTTATCATCCCTTTCTAACGAAAATTTCCCCTTTAAAAAACAGTTACTTCTATTATAACTCAATTATTCTCAGCCTTTGTAACAAGTTTCTGTCTGATTCTTAATAATATCCCATATTATGGGCAAACTTAGTTTGAAATAAAGGAGGAGACAAAATGTATAAAAAACAGGAGAAGAAGCTCATTTTATTAGCCTTTTCAATCGCTTTTATTCTCGGTTTATCCATCCTCGGACGCTTGTTCCACTAATGATAAAAGATAATAACGAAAGAAGGGTTTCTATTGGCTAGCGAACAAGGCGTTTTATATAGCCGTGCTTTGACAGAGTTAACATTAACTTTCCATATCATTTATGCAACCATTGGTGTAGGAATCCCACTAATGATTATGATTGCCCAATGGATCGGAATTAAAAAGCAAGATGACCATTACATATTACTTGCTCGTCGATGGGCAAGAGGATTCGTCATTACCGTAGCTGTTGGAGTTGTGACAGGAACGGCAATCGGCTTGCAGCTTTCTCTTCTTTGGCCACACTTTATGGAACTAGTAGGACATATTATTGCTCTGCCATTATTTATGGAAGTATTTGCTTTCTTCTTTGAGGCAATCTTTCTTGGCATTTACTTATATACATGGGATCGATTTGAAAATCAAAAAAAACATTTACTATTGTTAATCCCTGTTGCATTAGGTGCTTCATTTTCGGCTGTTTTTATTACTGTGGTCAATGCTTTCATGAATTCACCTCAAGGATTTGATATTGTCGATGGACAGATTGTTAATATTTCTCCATTGATAGCTATGTTTAGTCCAGCTATGCCAACAAAGGTAGCACATGTTTTAAGCACGGCCTATATGACTTCAGCTTTTATACTTGCTAGTATTGCTGCTTATCGCATGCTTAGAGGTTCAACACATCTCTATCATAAAAAAGCGCTTTATCTAACTTTAAAACTTGCACTCGTCTTCTCCATCTCCACCGCCCTGTTAGGTGACTTCGCTGGAAAATATTTAGCCGAATATCAACCAGAGAAGCTTGCTGCTGCCGAGTGGCATTTTGAAACAGAAGAAAATGCGCCTCTTATTCTCTATGGTGTATTAGATGATGAAGAGATTAAATATGCCATTCGGATACCTTACGCTTTAAGTATGCTTGCCCACAGCAATCCATTTGCCGAAGTCATCGGTTTGGACCAGTTTGATGAAGATGTTACGCCACCTTTATATATTCATTATTTATTCGATATTATGGTGACTTTAGGTATGCTCCTTATTTTAATTGCTTTACTTTATATTATTGGGCTTATTAGAAACTGGTCATTTATCCATGCAAAATGGTTTTTATGGATTATGGTGCTTTCCGGTCCACTTTCAATGATCGCCATTGAGGTAGGGTGGTGGTTCACCGAAGTAGGTAGACAGCCTTGGATTCTACATGGATTGATGCGGACAGCTGAAGCGGCAACTAGTAATGAATATGTAGGCTGGATGCTTGTTCTGTTTGCCTGTTTATACCTCTTGCTCGGTGCAGGAAGTATTTACGTACTCACTAGTATGTTCAAGAGAAACACGGTTGAACAAGAATTAGCTGATCGAAAAATAGAAAAAGGCGGTGACACTTTTGAGTCTTGAGATAATTGGTATTTTTGTACTTTGGCTGTTTTTGTTTGGTTACGTTATCGTTGCATCTATTGATTTTGGCGCAGGATTTTTTAATGCCTACAGCTTATATAGAGGCAATCAACATATTTTAAATAAAATCATTCAACGTTACTTATCCCCAGTATGGGAAGTCACCAATGTATTTCTCGTCTTTTTCTTTGTCGGTATCGTTGGGTTTTTTCCACAATCCGCTTATTATTATGGGACCACTCTGTTAGTGCCGATTAGCTTAGCCATTATTTTATTAGCCATTCGTGGATCTTATTATGCTTTTTCAACATACGGAAATCGTATGCCCAAGAGGTATACATACGTTTATGGATTATCTGGCTTATTTATCCCAGCTTCTCTTTCAATTGTTTTTACAATCTCAGAAGGCGGATTTATTTCAATCGAACAAAGTGGACCTGTGCTTGATATAGCCTCCCTTTTCACAAGCCCACTCACATGGAGTATTGTTGTACTGAGTATAACGGCAGTTCTTTATATCTCAGCTGTTTTCTTAACATGGTATGCCCATTATGCCAAGGACGAAGAGGCAACTACTTTATTAAGGAAATATGCACTAATATGGGCTATCCCTTCACTCATTACAGCAATTGGGATTATCGTTGAATTAAAGTTCCACAACCCAGAGCATTTTGAACGACTTGTTGATTTATGGTGGATGTTTGCATTGTCTGTACTATTTTTCATCGGGACGTTTATCCTTATATATAAGAGAATGAACTATGGACTCGCATTCACTTTATTATGCGGACAATATTACCTTGCCTTCTTTGCTTATGGCATTTCACATTATCCGTATTTACTGTATCCCCATTTATCAATATTTGATAGTTTCACAAATGAAGCAATGGCCATCGCTTTAATCATTGCCTTTATAGCCGGTTTAGGTTTGCTCCTACCATCGCTCTATCTTTTATTGCGACTTTTCTTATTTAACAAGGAGTATGTACAAGGGCGAAATGATAGTCATGTATAAGAAAGGAGATCATTTAGATGAGTACATTTATTATTTTTTATGCGCCGTTTATTGTCATCTTATTATCCATTATCATCGGCTTTCGAGTTGCTTTATATGATCGATCAGCGGTTAACCGGAAAGATTAAACGTTTATAGACGTACAATGGAATTAAAAATAATCTATGTGCTTTAGGCTAATGCTTTCACTCTGCCTGCACTATACATGGAATAATTTAAAAAGGAATAATTGTTATATTAGTATAATAGAGAAGAAAATGGAGTATGTACGAAATGAACATCACAACGTAAAAAGGGGGGAAACGTTGATTACAGAGTTTCACTAGCACAGAACAAAGGGCAATCACTCTTTATTAACTTGGGTGCGCATTTTTATTTGCGCACCCAATTGACTTCATTTCTTCACTTGAGAATGGTGCTTCCTCCTCTTTGCAAAGAATATTATGAAGTCGCCTTCAAACCAATGACGCCGACAATGATAAACAACACGCTGATGATCCGTTTATTACTTTTTGGTTCTCCGAAAAGGAACATACTAAGTAAAACAGCCCCTGCTGTACCAATCCCAATCCATACCGTATAAGCAATACTCACTTGTAAATATTGAAAGGAGGCATACAGTAGCGCAAAGGATATCCCAAATCCCCCCATATAAATGACAGCATTCCGAATGGTTTTTTGTTCACTATATTTTTTCAACCCAATAACACCAGTAATTTCACTTATTGCTGCTAAAATCACAAGAATCCAGCCCATCATGCTACTTGATCCTCCCTACTATGTTCTTCTATTTGATTATCAGCTAACTTCAAACCGATAACACCGACTAAAATGAATATAATAAATACTACTTTCGCTAACCCCATTTCTCCATTGAAGAGAAAGACATCCATTAAAGACGTCCCTACAGTACCTACCCCGGCAAAGATAGCATAAACGGTGCCAGTTGGTAGATTCTCACATGCTTTGGATAAACAGTGAAAATCTAATAAAATCACTGCAACTACAAGTAGCCAATGCCACCAAAGATACGCTGTATTAAAGCCAAAAACCCAAACAAGTTCAAATAAACACGTTAATATAACATAAAACCAAGATCGATTCATCTTTTTCACTCCAACTGACTGAATTTCAGTCATTTTTTATCAAAAACCCACCAATGGTGAGATTTATTTATACAACAAAAATGCTAATTAGCAGAAGGTTGATAACCTAAACCGTATTTTAGAAAGGTTAGCACTTCTTCTTTTTGTTGCTTTGCTTTGTCTTCATCTGTGTGATCATACAAGTAAATTTGCTCCGCTGTAGATTCCACTAATCCAATCACAATCTTTGCTGTACTTTCTATGTTCAGATTGGAACGTACGACTCCTTCTTCTTTAGCCGTCTGCAAAAAATGACTAATCCATTCGTAAAATGGTTGGTACACAGCTTCCCATTGACGAATATGTTCGCTAGAAGCAAGGCCAGCATATACTAAGGCAAGCACTTCTCGATACTCACTCGTATATAAAAAGATACTATCAACCAATTGCTTTAATCGATCAACAAATATCGCCTCACTATTTACTTCATGATGTACTCTGGCAATTAATTTTTCTACCATTACTTCTGCAATAGCCGGCATAACAGAAAGTTTCGATGGGAAATACAAATAATAAGTCCCTTGAGCAATACCTGCTAGTTTCACAATATCGGCAATTTTTGTTTTTTCAATGCCCTTTTCTTGAAAAACTTCTATTGCGGCATGCACAATACGTTCTTTTTTGTCCATTTATCAAACTCCTTAAACATGACTGAATATCATTCATTTTAAAATGGATTTAATAAAATGTCAATGTCAACAAAGCTTCTACCCGAAGACAAAGGATATTCAACCACCTCCATTTGCCCTCGGATTTTTTAGTCTGCTTTATAAAGCATTGTTACAACTGTTCCATATCTTTCTTTACTTTTCACAAACATTTTCCCTTGATTTTCGTTCATTAATTTAAAACAAATCGTTAAGCCAATGCCATTTCCTTTTTCTTTACTTGTGAAATACGGTTCGCCAATCCTTGCTAATCTTTCTTTAGAAATTCCCTCTCCATTATCCATGACACGGATACGGATATACTCTTCATACTCATCTAAAACAATTTTAACCTTACCACCTTCATGAATGGCTTCCAAGCTGTTTTTAATAATATTAATCATAACTTGCTTGAAGTGGGATTTATCCATATTTATATTAATCTTTTGCTTTAATTTGTTAGTAAGTTGAATTTTCTTCCCTTGTTCGGTTGCCATAGCATTGAAGAGGAGGTTAATATTATTCACTTCATCAACTGCATCAAATGGCATAACAGAAGCCAGTTCATCAGATTTAGCCTCTGGCTTCCCGAGAATTAATAATTCTTTTAATACTTGATTAATCCGATCAATTTCTTCGATAAGAATTCTCTCGTAAGCCGAGTCGGGGTTTCTTTCTCTTAACAATTGTATGAAACCACGAATCGTAGTTAGTGGATTTCTTATTTCATGCGCTACACTCGCAGCCATTTCACCAATTACTTTCATTTTCTCTGATGAAAGAAGCAATTGCTCATTCTTCTTCTGCTCTGTTACATCATTACCAAAATAGATAGTGAACGATTGACCAGAATTTTGATATAGTTGCTTCATGCCCCACTGAATATAATAATTTTTTCCTTTATAATCTGTATAGCGGTAAGGTTGTTCAAACCCGTATGCAACCATTGGCAAAAAGTGAATAAGTGTAGAAGTTTTTTTACCTAATAAAGTACGTTCTTTCTCATCAAATAATTGACAAAAGGAGCGATTCACCTTCACAATTCGCTGATCACTACCTGTAACAAGCAGATAATTAGGATTAATATCCATAATTTCTTCTAATAGTTCACTCTGTTTAATTAACTCAATATTGATATTACGGATTCTTTGCGATTGCATTTGAAAAAAACCTAGAAATAAGATTAAGGCTGCAATGATTGAGTTAAAACTAGAAAAATAAAGCGGAGCAAAAGAAAAACCACTTATAACACCATTAAGAAAAATAATCATTGCTGCTATTACTAATTGTAAGTAAAAGCTTCGATAATAAACACCTTTTAAATGTAAGGTGACGATAAACAAGAAAAACCAATTAATAAAAACAAGTAAAACATTAATGATAAACGTAAAATTCAATGGACCGTAGATAGGAATCCAATGGGAAGGTGAAACGTTCACCGTTTCAACAAATCTGTAAGACTCGACTCCAAGTGAAGTAAAGTTTATCAAATACGTAATGATACTAATGATCGTAAATAACCACATTCCCGGTTTATTAAACAATATCCCAAATCGATGTAAAAGAGGGTTTTCTTTTACTAAATAGTATGAGAAATAATAAATCGTTGGCATTATAAAAATCGGACCCATCCGTAAAATACGGAATAACAAATCAATTGTTTGTAAAGAAAGCATCTGGTCAGCATAAAGAAAGGCAATATCCATTTGCCAAAATGACAACATTAAGAGGAAAATGGACAAAGCTTTTGTTAAGGAGGTTTTAGAATAGAATAATATTGATACAGAAATAAACAAGGGGATGAAAGAAACAGTTAATAATAAAACAAACTCCATCTTATGTCATCCTTTCCTTAGAGAAAAGGGCAGCATGATTGTTTCCACCATAGCCTTGTGAAGTAACAAGTACTTGTTCCACTGGGCCATGAATCACTTCATCAACGATCAGAAGCTGCTCGTACTTACCGACATCTACTCTGATGGTTGGCGGAATGAACTGTTCCTGTATACTAATTAAACCGGCCATTACTTGAAACATGCCCGATGCTCCCATCGCGTGACCAACATTTCCTTTAATAGAAGTAATGGGCACACCCTTATCTACAAAAAACTCTCCATAAACCATTGCCTCAATATCATCGTTTGCTTGGGACCCTAAAGCCTGACTATTAATATAAGTCGGCATCCCCTTCTTAATAGTTCTTTCTACAGCCTTAACCATTGCCCGACCTCCTGGATCGGCAATGTAAGATGAGTAAGCAGATTGGAACATGCTAGATTCCGTTAAATACCCTATTATCTCTTTTTTTCGTTTAACCGCTACTTCCTCTGACTCCAATACTAATACCCCTGCACCTTCAGACATAGCAAAACCCTCACCTGCTGAAAAGGGACCCATGAATGTCTCTCCCGTTTGCAAGATTCTCAGTGGCAAAAATCCCGCCAATACCAAATCATTAATGGTAGAGTCTACCCCACCGACAATACACATATCTACCTCATTTGCTTGCAGAAGAATTTTAGCCATATGAATGGCGTCTAAACTTGAAGTACAACTATTTGCTAAAGAAAAGGCTGGTCCTTCAATTTGCAATGAAGTACTTAAACAATTCGCCAAAGTATGGCCATTCATATTCCCTATAGCATAGGGACTCATCCTTTTTCCTTTGTTTAACTTAGTTGAATGGTTAAAAACCTCCGTTATTACGCCACCAGAAGAGCCAACAATGATAGCAGTTGCATAATCTCTCGGTTGAATCTGTGCCATTTCTATTGCCCGATCTGTTGCATGAAGGAGCATTTGCGCTGACTTCGGTAATTTACTCGCTTTTAAATAAGAGTGGCTAATATCATTCTCATTTACTCTTCCAGTAAAAATGTGCACACCGTTAAATTCTTCTCTATTTAATATTGTCTTTTTATCTTTTAATATATTTGAAAAATCTTTGATTGATGTAATGTTAGGGCCAATCAATCCCATTCCAGTGACGACAACTCCCATAAATGCAACCCCTTTTGCATATATACACCTTTATCTTACTATTAATCTAGAAAATAAGATACGTTTCATTCATGACTAAACCCTTTCACACAACACTAATAGTACTATAGTAACATAAGAACACTAAGCATATTCAGGTCTTTTTCACTAACAAAAAGAATTAAGCTATTTCTCCTTTAATAATAGTGTGTATTGTTAAGATTCCCAAGTAGAGGAAGCTCCACATCATTCGGATTCTTCTCCACATAAAAAGGTACCAACCTTTCCAGGCAAGTACCTCTCCTTCTTTCATTTCATTATATCCAATCAGTTTTCCGTTGTAGCCGCAGTTTGTTCCCTAGCCTCGCCATTCCAATCTTTAGTTACATCCACCCATTGTTTTGCCCCTGCATATTGATATAATTCTTCACAAGTTAGTTCAATTGCTGAGTTTTTGCTACCACATGCTGGATATACCATTTCAAAACGCTGTAGGGAAGTATCAAGAAAGATATTCATTTCTTTTGTTAATCCAAATGGACAGACCCCACCAACCACATGCCCTGTATGATCAAGTACTTCTTCAGCAGAGAGCATTCTCGCTTTTATGCCAAATGTATGGCGGAATTTTTTATTATCTATTCTGGCATCACCTGCAGCAACAACTAGTAGGGCTTTTTCTCCCTCACCTCGAAAAGAGAGTGTTTTGGCAATTTTAGCTGGAATAACACCAATTGCTTCGGCAGCTTGATCAACAGTTGCACTTGTCGTATCAAACTCCAATATATCTTTATCTCGACCATATTTCCCCAAGTGAGCTTTAACACTTTCAAGTGACATAATTCTTTCGCGGCCTCCTGTCAATATAATGTAAAAGGATAACATTCTTTAACAAGTAAAAGCAAATGTATTTGTTAAAAATTCAAAAAACATACAAATCTTAAAATCAAGTTAGTTTAAATAAAGTTGTTACCATCCTTTCTCCTCTCCGCTTACCATAGATTTAACCCCATTCTTTCTTACTCTGACAACATTTTTTCAATAGGACTATTTTTCATTCCCCTGTTTAAATGTGATACAGTAAAGCTATACATAAAATGATGGAGGAATACTTATGACATCAACTACTTACAAGGGCTATGTTGGTACCTATACAAAAAAGGATAGCCAAGGAATTTACTCATTCCAGTTAGAGGATGATCAAATTAAAAATATAGACCTTGCTGCTAAACTTGAAAACCCAACTTATTTAACAATCAGCTCGAGTCAATCACATTTATACGCTGTGATAAAAGAAGGAAATTTAGGCGGTGTCGCCGCTTATGAGTTAGGCAGCAGACAGAACGGGCTCACTTTATTAAACAAACATCTTTCTCCAGGTGCCTCACCTTGTCATGTAAGTCTAGATCAAAAGAGTCAATATTTATTAAGTGCGAATTACCATAAAGGAACGGTTGACTATTATTCACTACTACAAAATGGCGAAATTAAAAACCTGCTAACTTCAAAAGAGATTCATGGTTCGGGACCACATGAGCGCCAAGAAAAACCACATACCCATTTCGCTGGACTCACACCGGATGAGAAGTATGTTGTTGCTGTCGATTTAGGGGCAGATGAAATCATTCTATTTCGTAGAGATGGGGATAAACTTACCAAACATTTTACTTTAGCAACACAGCCAGGCTCTGGACCAAGACACATCACCTTTCACCCCAATGGGAAATGGGCCTACTGCATGACTGAACTAAGCTCAGAAATTATTGCACTTCAATATGACGCTGAGAAAGGAGAATTGAAGGAAACTTCTTATTATAAGACGATACCAGAGGATTTTTCAGAAAACAATCAAGGTAGCGCCATCCATCTTTCTCAAGACGGCAAATTTTTATACGCTGGCAATAGAGGTCATAATTCAATTGCGATATATGCAGTCGCCGAAGACCGATTGCATTTAACCTTTGTTGCTCATACATCGACATATGGAGATTGGCCACGTGACTTTGTACTAGACCCAACTGAAGAATACTTAATCGCAGCCAATGAACGGTCAAATAATTTAACTTTATTTAAACGAGAGGCTGAATCAGGGTCACTTCAACTATTGCAACAAAATGTTCCTGTACCTGAACCAGTTTGTGTGAAGTTTTCACCTCAACAACCATAAGTGCAAAAATAAATTTAATTTCATAACTAATAATAAAAAAGGGATGTTCTGCTCATGAATAGCCCTTTTTTGTATCCCCTCTATTGATAGGCGATGACTTTATTAACGTTCTATCACTAATAGGACATGCATAAACTAAAATAGGAGACTATTTAAGGAGGAGAAATGATGAATAAAGTTGTTTATCTAGTTGGAGTAGCCATCATTATTTGCTTTGTTTCATTAGCCGAATCCCCTAATTCAATCCTCCACCATGAGAACGAAAGAGAAAGTAAATATCCCTATATTCCAGTAATTAATGAGAATAATGACAGCGAAGAAGTAAGTCAAACCGTTGATGAAACTGACCTTGAAGGTTTAGCTCCTACTTTAGAGCTTCAACTAGTGGACACAGTTTACAAAGATGATGTCATTGTTGAAAAATATCAACAATTCGAGGTTTATAGAAATGACGAGCAGGAAGTCATTAAAGCTATTCCATTGGATGAATATGAATATTTATCGTATCAACAATAGTTAGTCAATCAAAACATGGACATGAAGTTCTATATTCTCTGGCAAATTATAAGTAAGAATATACCCTTTTGTATACCCTGATATAAAACTATGACCATCCAATATTGTCGGGGAGGTAATATCTACTTCCATTCCCTTCCCTTCGATGGCTGATACTGAACCGCCAGCAATCATATTCCCTAGTTCCCCACTAAAAGATGTTAACATTTCACCTTCTAAGTCCATCCCGAACATTGATTTCCCCAAGAATGAAAAAAGTGAACGATCACCACCAATGAACAATTTACCAGCTATGTCCCCTGAGAAACCGATGAATACCCCATATCGAACAAGGAATGATCCTTCTAGCTCAGTCCTACCCACTAATTCATGATTTATGGGAATTAGCTGTCTAATTGAAGTCTGGACACCTTTTAATAAAAGGTTCATTTTTTCTTTATCCTGTAAGACCTTTTCCATTGCCGGTCACCCCACATCAAAATAGTTGTTAGTATTATAGTATATTATACCCGGTTCTTTTGCTATATTTTTCATTAAAAATATACATGATGAAACCGAAAATGAATGAGCAAAAATAACTATTTTAAAATTAAGACATGAATGGTTTTATAAAACGCTAACTTCTCTTATTCCCTTTTCAACAAACATTAAAACACATAACTTTGACAATTTCTATCCATTTAAGTATGATAATATTATTAAATGCGAAAGGGTGACTCTAAGTCAATGAAGTAAGAATCCTATTTATCGAAAACAAACAATTGAAGGTAATGAGTAAAGGAACGCTTTATTTTGCTATGCTTTCAAACGATGTTTTCAGAATAGGATTGCACTTCATAAGGTTACCCGTGGGATTTCTCCCAACTTTTTTAGTGTACCTTTATGCCTCCTATTCTGAAGAAATAGGAGGCATTTTTTTTCGAGAATTTGTCTCCCAAAACGAAAGGAGATGATCAATATGCTATTATTAGAAGCCACTGATTTGAAAATCACTATAGGTGACCGGCTATTAGCTACTGCTGAAAGACTAACTGTACAACAAAACGACCGTATTGGTTTAGTTGGCCGGAACGGGACAGGAAAGACGACAATTTTAGATACACTTGTAGGAAAAACAGCTGCCGAAGAGGGACAAATCATCCGCAATGGCACGATGGAGTTATTACCGCAATTAAAACATGATGATCAATACAAAAGTGGTGGAGAAACAACGCAACAATATATTAAAGAAGCACTAGCTAAAAACCCGGAAATATTACTTGCAGATGAACCAACGACCCATCTGGACACCTCCCATATTGAATGGTTAGAAAAGATTCTTAAGCATTGGCAAGGTGCTCTCATTCTAGTCTCGCATGACAGAACTTTTCTTGATCGTGTGTGTACAAAAATTTGGGAAATTGATGAGGAGAAAGTAAAGATATATTCTGGTAATTACTCGCAATATAAACAGCAGAAAGAATTAGCATTAGCAGAGAAACAGCAAGCTTACGAACAGTATGAACAGAAAAAAGCACAATTAGAAAATGCCCTCACCTTGAAGGCTAAGAAGGCAGAGAGAGCAACGAAAAAGCCAAAAAATTTAAGTTCTTCCGAAGCACGGATTACAGGATCAAAGCCTTACTTTGCTAAAAAACAAAAAAAGCTCCAACAAACGGCTAAATCAATTGAAACAAGATTGGAAAAGCTTGAAAAGGTAGAAAAAATAAAGGACCTCCAGTCTTTACAAATGACCTTACCTAATGAAAAAAATACGAAGAACCGAATGATTATTAGAGCGGAAAACCTTAAAGGAGAAATAGCTGATCACGTGCTTTTTGAACCCGCCTCCTTTCAAATTCGCGGCGGAGAAAAATGGGCGATTATTGGCCCCAATGGCTCTGGAAAGACAACGTTGATTAAAAAAATTTTACAGAGGCAAGAATTGACTGTCTCCCCATCTTTAAAAATTGGCTACTTTAGTCAAAACTTAGATATTCTGCAAAAGGATAAAACGATTATTGAAAATGTTAAAGAAACTTCTATTCAGGAAGAAACGGTTATTCGTACAATCCTAGCCAGACTACGCTTTTTTCGAGAAGATGTATATAAAAAAGTCTCACTTCTTAGCGGCGGAGAACGAGTGAAAGTCGCATTAGCCAAAATACTTGTGAGTGAAGTGAATACATTAGTGCTAGATGAGCCGACAAATTTTCTCGATATTGAAGCTGTAGAAGCATTAGAAGAACTATTAATGCAATATAAGGGAACTATTCTCTTCGTCTCTCATGATCGCCGTCTTACTAATAAGGTAGCAAACAGGCTACTGATTATTAAAAATAAACAAATTGAAGTATTCAGAGGCAATCACGAAGCTTACGAATCATATGAGCCGGAGGTGAAGAGGAACAATCATGAGGAAGAACGTTTACTCATCGAAACAAAAATAACAGAAGTCCTTTCACGATTAAGTATCGAGCCAACAGAGGAGCTAGAAAAAGAATTCCAGCAATTACTACAACAGAAAAAGAAATGGCAATAAGTTATACAGAGGGACCCTACTTGCATGGCACTCGGGTCCCCTTCTTTTTCTTCATATAGAGCCTCATCATTTTACTATTTCCACTTTTAATCAGCTATAAAATCCTGTAAAATCCAATTAAGGTATATTTAACTATATACAATTACGACATTCGTCCTCTTCCTCTACAATCATTTATCCTTTTTTTAAACGAAAATCTTATAGTCAATGTAAACCATACTAATCTACTCTGAGGTGTCGACATGAAGCTATTGCAGATGAATCAACTTGAAAAAACAATCGGAAATACAATTATCTTCCCTAAATTCGATTTAACTTTATATCGAAATGAAATTGTCGCACTCCAATGCAATAACGAAGTTGGCAAACATCTCATCATGATGATGATTGGAAAGAACAATATTTCAAATGGAAAAGTATTATTTGAAGATACAGAGTTAAATAAGCATTTTAAAAGCTTATCTAATAGAATTGGGCTATCTCTACTAGACGACGCTCTCTACGACCGGCTAACTCCCCGAGAATTTTTAACTTTTTATAAGAACCTGCATGACGTCAATATAGAAATAGATGCTTTAATACAAAAAATAAATTTAATAGACAAAGTAAATACAAAGATTAGCAAACTTACATTTTCTGAAAAGAAAAGGCTGCACTTAGGAAGGGCAATCCTCCACCAACCAGATTTACTTATATTAGAAGAACCCGACCAAAACATCGATATAGAAAGTAAAATCACACTACAGAAAGTATTAGAAGACCATAAACAACAAGGAAGAGTCGCCCTTATTATTACTAACAATTACGAAAGTGCACTATCAATGACGGATACAGTGTATCGTTTAAATGAGCACGGACTTAAAAAAATCGAAGTTATGGATGAAGAGAGTAGTCAACAGGATATCGAAGATGAAGAAGCACAGCCTCAACAGGATATGTTGCCTAGCGAAGAAGTCCGCCCAGCTCCTTCAGAAAAGATTCAAAACATGAACAATCCATTGCGTCTTGAAAAAATCCCTGCAAAAGTGGATGATAAAATCATCCTTTTTGATCCGACTGAAATTGTATACGTTGAGAGTAATGATGGCATTTCCCATTTACATGTAAATGGTGAAAGTTTCCCTTGTGCTCTTACACTAAATACATTATTTGAGAGACTGCATCCTTTTGGATTCTTTCGCTGTCATCGTTCATATATTGTTAATTTGCAGAAGGTGAGAGAAGTCATTACTTGGACAAGAAATAGTTATAGCCTTATTCTCGATGATGCGAAAAAGAGTTCAATCCCATTATCAAAAGGAAAATTAAATGAGTTGAAAGAGATTATGGGCATATAGGTTGTTTCATCTTGACTCTAACAATAAAGGACACCCTATTTTCACCTACTTTCCTTGCTCCATTCACCGCTTAATTGCTCCCATTCATCTAAATATAGACGCTTTTCACCTTGATATTACTGTATTTATCCCTTTTCACAGCTAATATGGAGACAAGAAATGCAAAACGTGAAAAGGGGCCAATTAAATGGAAAATGTCATTGAAGTAAGAGACCTTGAAAAGTCTTTTCAAAACCAACTAGCTTTAAAGAAAGTAAGTTTTCAAGTAAGAAAAGGGGAAACAATTGGTTTCTTAGGACCGAGTGGTTCAGGTAAAACAACAACAATCAAAATCCTAACCGCTCAACTTCATGCAACAGCCGGAGAAGTGAAAGTATTCGGAGAACCAATTGCGAAACTAAAAGATCCCATTTATATGAAGAGAATTGGTATATTAACTGATAATAGTGGCTTATACGAAAGGCTTAGTATATACGATAATCTCGCATTATATTGTGATTTATATGAAGTAGATAAAAAAAGAATCAATGAAGTGCTCACAACGGTAAATTTAATAGAAGAAAGTAAGAAAATCGTGCAAAAACTGTCAAAAGGGATGAAGCAACGAGTGACATTAGCTAGAGCCATGCTTCATAAACCGGATTTACTCTTTTTAGATGAGCCTACTTCCGCCTTGGATCCTGTAAACACAATGCATATCCACCAAGGACTTAAAAAGCTAAACGAAGAAGGAACAACAATATTTTTAACTACTCATGATATGCAAGAAGCTGAGACAATTTGTGATCGAGTGGCATTCTTACATAATGGTGAAATCAGCTTAATTGATACACCAGAGAATATTAAAACACAACAAAGTACTTCATCCATCTCCCTATTATTGCGAAACAATCGTAAAGTGGTTGTGCAAAAAGACGAAGCGGGTGCAAAAGAAATATATAACTATATAAAAGACGGAGAAATCGTAACCATACATTCAGATGAGCCGACACTTGGTGATGTATTTGTAAAATTAACGGGGAGGAAATTATCATGATCTTTTCATTTAAACGCGTCAACGCCATATTTATTAAAGATTGGAAAGATTTGCAAAGAAATTCATATATTCTTTTTACATTAGCCATTCCACTAGTTTTTGCAGCGATGTTAGGTCGCATGAATGCAGCAACAGACGTCCTTTCTACTTATCCAATTAATCTCGCACTAATTATTGCGGGTGCTTTTATCCAAGCTGCGATGGTTGCAGAAGAAAAAGAGAAAAATACGTTGAGGGGCTTGTTATTATCACCTGCCAGTACACTAGAAATATTGATTGGAAAAAGCGCATTGTCTGGACTAATGACCATTCTTGTTATTATCGGATCAATTATTTTCTCAGGGTACACAGTCCCATCCCTTCCACTATTTTCTCTTAGCACTTTACTAGGCTTAGTCTTTTACCTTGCAACAGGAACGATTCTTGGACTGCTTTCACGGACAGTAATGGAGACAAGTATTATCGGTATGCCTGTATTAATTATATTCGGCATGAGTTCCATGTTTAAACCAATGGTTGAAAATGCAACCTTGATCAATATAATTGAGTTGTTGCCTAATGAACAATTAAATCAGATTTGGTTTGGTTTAAGTGACGGTAAGGGGGCAGCTGATATCCTCATGAATTTGTTCATTTTATTCTTGTGGGTAGCCGTTTCTTTCATACTCACCATCGTAATTTATAAGAAACGTAGATTTGATTAAGGTATCGAGGTCGGGATATGGTTCCCTCTCCCCGACCTCACCAATCATATACAACAAGATTAGGCCATTTCGCTTTCCATTTCCTTGTCTTATACTCATATATCTCCTTCGTAACGATTACTTTATTCGGTACAATCCTCATGCTAAACAGGTCATCTAAATGATAAGGCGCATACACAGTCATCTTTTCATTTTTCTCCATTTTCACCCCTACGGCAGTAGCTGTTGTTGGCCAGCTCGCGATCGCCTCATTGACGCTTGTATAAGCAGGAATCGCAAAACCAAATTTTTCTTCATACCAGAAATGGACATTCGCTTGATTCTTTATGTCTAATTGATATGGAAACGACTTGAGCATACTACTTAAAATTTGCTGAAACTCCCTTTCGCTCAATTGGTTTCCCTTGTCATAGTAAACAAGGTCAATATCTGATATACCATAATCGATTGCATTGCCAGATAAATGATTCCACACGGTATTTGCCACACATCCCGCAGCTACATAATAATCAAAGGGTAAGTCCAAATCCGATAAACAACTTAATAAATGCATGATTTCCTCATTTTCTTCTAACATTTCCTTTAACTGTTGTTCATAAATAATCATCGTAGTATCTACCACCTTTATTGATTAAAAAGTAACTAACATCATATCTTATATAAGAGTACATTTACATTATTTGGTTTCACGCTTGATTATCATTTTTAGGAAGAAGTCAAAATTCTCTTTTATTTTTCTTAGTTTAAGAACACTAGTATAATGACCTAAACAGTTTAAGCCTTCTTACTTATTGTTGGGAAGAAACAATAACATGACATAAATGAACCAACTACTTAATGGTACAATAAAGTTTAAAAAATCGAAATTGAACGGAAACACTTTTGGAGGAGGACCTTTAATGGAAAAGATGAAGAAACGAATTGAAGTAGCTTCAGGTAAATCACCTGCAGACCTTGTCATCAAAAATGCGCAAATTGTTGATGTGTTTTCAAGTGAAATTATTTCTGGAGACGTAGCCATCACAGATGGATTTATTGTTGGAATTGGTGACTATAAAGGACTAGAAACAGTGGACGCTCATAACCGTTTTTTAGCTCCTTCTTTTATTGATGGACATGTACATATTGAATCCTCCATGGTAACCCCTGTCGAGTTTTCAAAAATCCTCCTGCAGCATGGGGTTACTGCTGTCATTTGTGATCCTCATGAGATTGCTAATGTCGTTGGTGAAAAAGGGATCGAGTTTATGCTTCACGCATCTGATGATATTCCATTTGATGCTTATTTCATGCTACCCTCTTGTGTGCCTGCCACACCTTTTGAAAATGCCGGTGCTACATTAACAGCAAACGACTTATCTCCTTTTTATGAATATGAGAGGGTGATTGGTTTAGCCGAAGTCATGAATTATCCCGGTGTGATGAAAGGCGATCACGACTTATTGAGTAAAATTCACGAAGCGCATGAAAGAGGAAAAAAAGTTGATGGCCATGCGGCGGGGCTAAAAGGAAAACAACTAGATGTGTACATGACAGCTGGTATCCGAACTGATCATGAAGCAACTAATGCAAAAGAAGCAAAAGAACGATTGCAAAAAGGGATGTACGTCATGATTCGCGAAGGTACAGCAGCAAAAGAATTATGTCGAATCCTACCAATTGTTAATGAAAAAAATGCACGTAGATTTCTATTTGTTACAGATGACCGCCATCTTGATGATATTATTAGCGAAGGCAGTATCGACTATATGATTCGGAAAGCGATTAAGAAAGGGATTGATCCGATTACAGCGATTCAAATGGGGTCTCTCAATACAGCTGAGTGCTTTGGGCTTAAGGATCAAGGTGCCATCGCTCCAGGATATAAAGCTGACTTTGTTTTATTAGACGATCTTGAGCAAATTGAGATTCAATCTGTGTATAAAAATGGGCAATGTGTTTTTAGTGAAGGAGAATTAACTGATTTCCCTAAAGAATTAGAGCAAAAGGAATGTTCCCATCTCACTAATACCGTCCACCTTCCTGTCATTAATGAACAATCGTTTCACTTAGACATTGTCGGAGAAAAAGCACATATTATTGAAGTGATTCCGAACAGCATAGTAACCGACCATGTTATTGAAACCGTTCAGAAAGACGAACGCGATCGTTTCATCGCTTCTATCGAGAAAGATCATTTGAAAATTGCTGTCATGGAGCGTCATCATCATACTGGCAACATTGGACTCGGTGTCTTAAAAGGGCTCGGGCTACAATCGGGCGCCATCGCAACAACGGTAGCCCATGATTCTCATAATTTAATTCTTGCGGGTACAACTGATAAGGATATGGCTGTCGCTGCCAATGCAATCCGCGACATGCAAGGTGGACTTGTCGTTGTCGATAAAGGAAAGGTGCTTGCTCAATTAAACCTGCCAATCGCCGGTCTCATGTCACATGAACCATATGAGAAAGTGAATAAGAGGCTAGTGGAAATCAATCAGGCATTGGATAAAATCGGAGCTAACCATACATTTAATCCATTCTTAACATTAAGCTTCCTTGCGCTACCTGTTATTCCATCACTAAAACTAACAGACCTTGGGCTCTTTGATGTCAATACCTTTAGCCATATCTCTGTATCTGTAGAGAAATAACCTAATAAATGAGAATGACCCGAACTCGTTTCGGGTTATTTTTATATTCTTTATGTTTCTTTCTTGAGAACTCCTTCATGTATTTTATCCAATTTTTTTCATTTGCCAATCCTTCCCCTTCTTGTGTTCTTATTACTATCTCTGCCAAACCGGCAAGATGTTGTATATTACTGTAAACAGCTTACCTATCTTAGAGAGTCCTCCATTAGTTTTAAATAAAGCAACAGCAAGGGACTTCCCCACCTTTGTCCCTAGCTGTTTCAACTTCACTTTCATATGAACTCTTAACGAGTACATGTCCCTATTTCACTCAAAACATCAGCTTCTTGTTTAAGAATGCCATAACATACGAGGTCTATATATTTTCCATCTTTTCTTACATGTTGTTTCAACAAGCCTTCTTTCTTCATACCGGTCTTTTCAATTACCCTCATTGAAGCTGGGTTCGAGTCGAATGAGCGTGCAAACACTTTATTGTAATTTTTTGCGCTAAAGGCAAATTCAATTAATGCTTTAGCAGCCTCTGTAGCATAGCCATTCCCCCAATATTCCTCACCAATCCAATAAGCAAGCTCCCCATGATTGAACGTTTGATGATGCGAGAGCGCAATTGCACCGTATAACTTGCCAGTGATTTTATCAGTTATTGCCAACTCAAACCGCTTATTATGATTGAAATCACTAAGATGATTTTCCATCCAAATAAGAGCATGTTCAGTTAAATAAGGATAGGGAAGATTTAAAGTACTTTTATAAAGATTATAATTGTTACATAGTTTAACAACTTCTGGTACATCGGCCTCATTAAACAAGCGAAGCATTAATTGGTTCGTTTCGATTTTATTTTCGTTATGATGATATATCACTAGGTACCCCTCTTTTACAATAAATTTTGATACTACTCTCATTCAATTTTTTTGTCTATTCTCCTTCTCGTCACTAGAAAAACGCATGTAAGGATCTCTATATGTAAGTTATTCGATACCAATATGGATAAAATAAAAAGACCTCATCCATTCTACAATATTTGGTCCTTACAAAATTCAGGATTTATTTTTTTCATAATAAACGTGGAAAGAGTCTCTCTCGCTGATTCTCAATAAATGACAAAATAGAAGCCTCTCGATTATGAAGGGTTCCGTCTAAATCAAACATCACTGCTCTTATCATTACTTGATTACACCTCCAATCATTTCACTCGTAACTTTTGCCCAACTGAAATCACATTAATATCTTTCAAACGGTTCCACTCTTGTAACTGTTGCGCTGTTAGTTTAAATCTCTTTATGATAGTTGTGACTGTATCACCTTGGTGAACGGTGTAATAGTAATGTTTTTCCCCTGTCTTGATTATTTGACCGACAGTAATCAAGTGAGGATTATGAATATGATTGATTTTTTGCAAGCTACTGACACTTGTATCGTGCACAGCTGCTATTTTTGAAAGCGTATCGCCAGATTTGACTGTATAGCTAAACTCTACTTCCTCTAATTGATTTAGGTTCACCCAAGATCCTGGCATACCTTCCACTTTTGATAGATTGAATATTTCTCCTACCTTTTTAAAAATATAATAACTTCCTGCCTTGTACAGGGACTTTTCTCGTATCTCTTTCTTTGCATCTTCAACCGTTACATAACCTTTTTTGTCTGTTGATAAATGATATTTAGGATTGGTATCATATTGTAGTAATTGATAAGTCTCAATGATACGATTGATTTTTTTGCTATAATCAGGATCTGTCGCATAACCTGATAACTGCACCTGCTCAGCAGCTTTTTTATAATCTTTTTCTTCTATAATAGTAAGGTATTTGTTTCGATCCCAAGATACACCATTCTTATAAAGCTTAGCTAAGTCCTCAATTGACTCCTCCCATGAAGGGTACTTTCTAAATGCAGCTGCCGTTGTAATCATTTGTCCATCAATAAATTCTTTCGTCAGCATCTTTACCGACTGCCCGTTATACTCACCCTTTATACCGAACAAATTATTACCTTTTATTGCCAACTTACTCTTCCCATGATTAGATTCATGTATAGCTTGTGCAATCACTAGTGACGGTAATATGTGATATTGTATAGCTATTTTCTTTGCTAACGGAACGATCGCTTCAATAAAGTTCAATATAAACACCTCTTTTTCACACTCTATTCCTAACATGATGCTTTGCTAGGGCTTTTTTTCTGTTTCTTGTATTTTAAAAAATAATAAAATGAAAATAAGAATATACTAGAAATAACAAACCCAGTTCCACCTAATAATCCAAGCAAGCGATTAGGCATCCATACAGTGGCAAGCCCAGCTAAAAACATAGAGATACCTATCATTGTATTAGAAATCGTTGTAAATAGACCAAATATTAATCCACTCTTATCTTTAGGTGTCTCTCTCATTAGCATCGTATCAAAGCAGGTGTTACATAATCCAGAGAAAAACGCGGCCGTTATTAAAAAAACAATGGCCATCCACACTTGTTGTGACTGGCTTAATAAAATAATGCTAAATCCTTCGAACATCAGTGCAATGAGGGCGATTCTCATTAGATGATTTTTCAATTTCTCCGCTACAGGAAAGCTTAGCATTAAACCAATTCCTAATGAACCATAGAATATGCCGACACCAACATCTCCTAAATGAAATTCTTGAACAGCATACACACTTAATAACACATTATCAATGCCATTAAATAGAGGAATTAACAGTTCTGATAGAAAAATAATTAATAATAAACTCGAATGAAAAATAACATCCTTAACGATGAAGAATGAATCTTCCCCCTTATTCTTGGACATTGATCCCTCTGTTCTTTCTCTATCAAGAACGCGCAATGTAGATAACAAAACAGCAGCAATTAAAAAGGAAGCACCATTGACAAAAAAGGTAAAATTAGCACCAAATAAAGAAGTGACCACTCCACCTGAAAACGACCCTCCAATAAGAACAACGCCAACCATTACTTGTTCAAGGCTATTAACTTTTATCATATTCCTTTCCTTAACCATCAATGGAATAGCAGATTTCCTTGTTGGTGCATAAATGGCTTCACCTGCTGCTAAGAAAAAACTCGACAAATAAACGATCCAGACAGATGAAACATCATTTACAAACACAAACGACAAAGCAAACAGGATCCGTCCTAAATCTGTACAGACTAATATTTTTCTCCGCGAAAAACGGTCTGCCATCATCCCTCCTAATGGGCCAAAGAACAGAAATGGAATGACCCTTATCGCTAAAGCAAGACCAACAGCAAGGCCAGATCCTGTTACTTGCAATAACAGTGCTAACAACGCAACTTGACTAAATCGATCACCTATTCCATTGAGAACACCCGCAAAGAATAAGCGCGCATAGTCTTTCTCTTCTTTTAATATGGAGATCATTCTCGTCCCCTCCTCAAACAATTAGATAATCATCTAATTTGATGTTAATCTAATATATGAATAATCGCAATCTTTATTTCGAAAAAAAAAAAGGAAAGTGCTTCATTATGAAACAAACTTTCCAATCAATTTTTATTCTCTCAAATTATTTACACTCATTCTTGGGGGCTCCTCTAACCATCCATTATCGATCATAATTCTTATATTTTCTCTAATAAACAACATGATGTCTTTTACAAATAAACCTAATTTGATGTTAATGTCATCTCTTAAGCTAAAGCCTGCACCAAATCCCTGACTACCGAGACCGAAATTACTTAACAAAAAGGTTAAATACATCATTAATTTATCAGAAAATGGTGGAATGTTAGACCTAGTAAGCGATAACCCATGAATTGTCGGCACCCTAATATCATCCTTAATTAGGATGTCATATGTTCCCTCCAAAATATCCTTGCTGAGCTCTTTCCCTTTAATAAAATAGTCTTTCACATCTGTATGAACTGCCGTTTGAGCAAATCCTGTCATAAGCATCATGCCAACTGTATTCGTTTGAATGGACTGGTTTAAATAACTAAACTCAATCGTATTAATTTCTCTTTTGTCACTAAACAGGCGATAACCTTTTGTATAATTTATATCTGAGACAAAGTCGACCGTTGTAGGGACATTAATCAAATTAGGTAATGGGTAATATCCCTCATCCACCGCATAATTTAAGAACTTTTGATAATATTTCTGCGTTACATTTGTCATCTCACGATATAAATCAATAATATCATTTCGGTAGGAAGTTGCTATATGAAGAGTGTAGAGTCCCATGCTGATTTCCTTTAACACCATACATAAAAGAATATCAAACCCCTCTCCAAAAAGTTTTGGCGCTTGTAAGTTCACATCGGCATTAGTAAAACCTTGAGGTATAACAGCACCCTCATCTTTAAATATCTGTTCAATTCGGTGGACATTTGGCTCTAACTCAGACCATAAACCTTGCATAAGCTTTTTCGCTTTTTTATCCTCGGACACTTCTATAAAATGTTCTAAAACCCTTAATATCATTGTCTTCTTTTGATAAGTAATCCACAGTGCACCAATTTCTGTAGATGTCATTTTACTTCGATTGACCATTCTGTCACCTACTTTTATAAAATAACCATTCTTGTGACTAAGTTTTGCTATTCTCCTACTAAATATTCCCTCTATATCAAAAAAGCTAGAGGACAGGAATAGTCGTTCCCTTCACCTCTAGCTACCTAAATTATCCCCAAAGCATACGAAAACGCATAGCTGCATCAATTACTCTAGCTGTCGCTCCTTCATGCCTGGATGCATATTTCTTTCGATTGACACAATTAATTAACATTTGATCACATTGATAACAATGGCCATACCGATCAATGCATGCATCATGTTTCTGACAACAAGAATCCACATAATTAATGGGCTTGCCTGGTCCGCTACAACCCGGGCCACAATATCGATAACCTCCAGGCAAACAAAAACCTTTTTTATTAAACCTGTTCACTATTTTCACCTTCTTATCCTTTTATATATAGTACAAACAGTAAGTCCATTTCGCCTGTGACCTTACCTAATAGGGGAATCTTTTTATCAATTTATTTCAGTGCTAATTGGTCAAATCACATAAAAAAAGCCAACCTATCCAAAAAGGATAAGTTGGCAATTATTGAATTCGACTAAACTTAATCAAAGCAAATATAATTGGAACTATCGTGGCAAGTAAAAACACGGGCAGAAACCAAATACCTAATGAGTCCGCCCATCCTAATGCTACTCTAATGGATTGAATAAGTATAAAGCCGAATAATGCGAGGCAAATATTCTTTGTGACATTTAGCATTTTTCTACTTGTTAAGTAAAATGCTGCTGCATTTGATTCATTGATACGTGCAGGGTAATTATGAATATGAGGAAACCTTTCAAATATCCCCATCATGAACCATAAAAACACGCCGATTATTGGTAAGATAAATAATTCATATTTAGAACCCCACCGATCAACTTCCCCTGAAGCATTGTAATGGCCCGGTACTTGTTCAGGTATAGCTGACCAAGAAACAACTAAGAATATAATCGACCCAATGAATACAATAAGACCAAGTATGTCGCATCCCCATTCCCATTTGGTACGAGGCAATTTAAGTACTGGTCTATCCATACCCCATTCCTCCTCTTTCCGTTCGTCTTTCCAATACATACGAAGGAAAAATGAAAAAGTTTCATTCATTAGATAATCAAAGGCAACTAGTTCATCAGGGAATTACGCGATGGCTTTATCCCCTTTTTCAGGAAAGGAAACAGGGGCGTCGCAATGGTAAGATATCAGTGTTGATGTCTCTTTCTTTAAGAAAAACATAAGGTGAATTGCCTGAGACATGCGATCAACAAAGTATAAGGTAAAGGAAGGAAGAATGGTTCTCTTTTTAGGCACTTTAACTTCACTCTTTTCACCCTTTATAATGTAAATCGTAATAAACCTACGTACATTGTTTTAACGCTTGCGTAATATCAGCCATCACATCTACAGGATCCTCTAAGCCAACAGAAAGGCGGATCATTTCGGGACTCACACCCGCCTCCGCTTGTTGCCCTGGTGAAAGACGAGCATGTGTTGTACTCGCTGGATGAATAATGAGCGTTTTCGCGTCACCAACATTTGCTAAATGTGATACGAGCTTTAGTGAGTTGATAAACCTTTTAGCTGTACTGATTCCCCCTTTGATGCCAAATGTAAAGATTGCACCTGCCCCACTCGGAAAATACTTCTTTCCGAGATGATATTGCGGATGGCTTTCTAACCCAGGGTAGTTCACCCAAGAAATATGAGGTAACTCTCCTAGCCTCTTAGCCAAAACTTGTGCATTAGCGACTTGCTTTTCTACTCTGACACTTAATGATTCCAAACCTTGAATAAATAACCAGCTATTGAAGGCAGACAGCGTTGCCCCTAAGTCATGGCCAAGTTCAAATCTTGCTTTAAGAATAAACGCTTTTTCCCTAGAAATTTCAACATAGCTGCGATTACCAATAGCAGGCTTTTTCTCATTAAAGGAAGGAAATCTTTCGTTACTCCATTCAAATCTTCCTCCATCTACAATCACCCCACCAATTGCCGTCCCATGACCACCAATGAATTTAGTTGCTGAATGAACGACTATATCTGCACCAAATGCAAGCGGTTTTAGTAAAAATGGCGTAGTGAATGTATTATCTACAACTAATGGTAGGCCGTGACGTTTCGCTATCTCACTTAACTTTTCTAAATGTGCTACCTCCATATTCGGGTTGCCAATTGTCTCTGTAAAAATCGCCTTTGTCCTTTTATTAATTTTTCCTTCTAAAGATGTAAAGTCCGTCCCATCAACAAAATGAACATTGATGCCGAATTTACTAAACGTTTCTGCGAATAAATGATATGTGCCACCATAAAGAGCCTGTGTAGAAACTATCTCATCGCCTGCTCTTGCAAGTGTTAAAAGGGCAATGGAAATCGCTGCTTGCCCAGATGAAACAGCAAATGAGGCTACGCCACCCTCTAACTGTGCCATTCTCTCCTCAAACACTGCATTGGTTGGATTTGCATTCCTTGAATAAATAAAGCCAGGCTCTTGCATCTGAAATAAGCTTGCTGCATGATCGGTATCTTCAAACACATAGGATGAAGTCATGTATATTGGAACAGCTCTCGCCTTTGTAACAGGATCTGGCACTTGCCCCCCATGAAGCGCTATTGTATCAAACTGGCGATGATTCATTTTTCATTCTCCTCTCACATTTCACTTATAATAAACAAACTCGACTCGGAAACAATCTATCAGTGATGAGCTTTTGAGTATGCCAGCACAATGGTTGTTTTTTCATAGATTGAATTTGGAACATCCATTTTTTATGTTCAACACCCTTTCCAAGAGCAGAAAAAAGACCACTTTCAATAAAAAGAGATTGTACTCTTCCATCGAAAGCCGCCTTTAGTCGTCTAATCGGCATA
The DNA here is from genome assembly GCF_020171845.1 of Cytobacillus kochii. Classification (GTDB taxonomy): domain Bacteria; phylum Bacillota; class Bacilli; order Bacillales; family Cytobacillaceae; genus Cytobacillus; species Cytobacillus kochii. Next base: position 105,949 of record NZ_JAIVAM010000011.1, read on the forward strand.
AATAAAGCCCCTCTTGCTAAAGAAGAGGGGCTCACGATATATCGCCATATCCTCAACTTATCTATCTTGGAATTAGCACCGTTACCTAGTTTTGGTCGGTTGCTGAGGCTTCAAAGGGCCAGTCCCTCCACCTCTCTTGATAAATTGAATTTTTTAAATTTTAAGAGTCATTAATTATAAATCAGAATAACCTTATCATCCAGCGCTGTCAACAGCTTTTTATAATAAATCTTTTATGCAGCGTAAAGTCTTTCTTTTGCCTTTATTACCGACACCCAATATTCAACTGGGGATACAAAGGATTGCAAATAATTCAGCTCTTTATTATACATAAGAGCCTCCACTAAAAGATAAACAGACGTATCATTTAAATCGTTAACAATCATATCAAGCAAAGTTGCTTTCATATTCATAATATCTTCATAATCATCGATGATAGCCAACTTATCATCTAAATACGAAAGAAAAGCTTGTAAATGAACAACCTCTTCTTGTAATTCCTTCCACCCTTTATCCTCAGCTAATGCGTTTACATAATTAACAAATCGATTGTACTCTTCATGGCTATCTCTTTTAATTTTCTCTGCTAATATATCAAAAAATACATGATTGGACATATCCTTATTGTTCACTATTAGAGCACCACCTTTACTATTTGTATAAAATTATAGACCTTCTCTTTTAAATATTCAATAAAATCACATCAAACTATTTTCAATTAAGGGGTCGGGTGGTGTGTAGTTTTAGTCTAAATTAAAACAAGTGGATCAGATATAAGGGTCATACAATAATTTCCCCTTCAACTTTTACGCATTTGGATGAAAGGTGAGCCATTACTAGATGTATACCCAGCTATTATGTATGCTTTGTTTCGATCTTTTACCCGGTTCATCATTCGATTTGCTTCTTTTTAGCTTCGTTTTGCTCTTTACGTGGTCATAAACTAAATCTCTTTTAGCTGTGGTAAACAACTTTCCCTTTTATGCAACCGCCTCATATAGAGTAGGATTTAATCATTCAGCCCTTTGCTCGATAGCCAAATTGTGCAGAGATTTCTTTTCCTACTTTTATAATAGATTGACTTTTATCTGCAGAGGGGTCTTTTGGAATCGACTCTGAGAAACCAACTACTGTTATCGCACTTAATAATTCTTGATTATAATTAAAGATTGGTATAGACACAGAAGATACAGTAGGAATCAAGGGCTCATTAGCAAAGGCAATCCGTTCCTGCCTTACGCGGTTGATTTCTTCTACCACATTCCCTTTTCCTTCTTTCCCCATAACCTTAATCCAATCTTTAGTTGTAGCTGAATCAAGGAAGCTCTCGAATATTTTCCCAGTCGATGATAGCGGTGGTAAAAGTGAGCCTAACTGCGCCCCAATATTATAGGCATGTCCCGGGTTCCATATTTTCGAGATAATTGGACCATTATATGTCCACGTAGTTAATAGGCATGTATTGTCTAGTTGCTGACTTAAATCCTTTAAATAAGGTAGAACACGTGAAATCACATCTTCCTGCCCTATAGCTGCCACCCCATATTCAATTAATTTACTTCCAAGTTGATATTGTCCATTATGTTTATCCTTGTATAGAATGTCTAATTCCGTAAAAGTGTTCAAGTATTTATATAGATTACTTTTTGTAATTCCTGTTTTTTCTTGTATATCAGATAACCTCAATGGTTCTCCACTAGCAACTAAAAGGTCAATAATTCTCATACCGACTTGAATCGATTGGATCGTAGCTTGTTTTTGATTTTTCATGTAAAAAACCCCTATTTTATATTTTTTTTAGTATATCAGAAAAACACTATGTTTTCTGATTTCATCCATGTTTTGCATCCTTTCGAAAGGATTTATTTTTCAAAAAGTTTAAAAAACCACAACAAATTCACTTGAGTTTATCTGAAAATTAGGATACTATAAATTTATCATTAATAGATAACATCGTTCACTATTAATGGAATTTAAATAACCGATGAAGAAAGAGTCTAATAAACGCACATTAATAAAAGGTTTTATGCCTAACACTTCCACACAAAGCGTTTTACTCTTTGATCACGCAATTCCAAGACAAAAAAACTTTTCATAAAGGAGTTTGAATATGAAATTAGTTACTTTCACTCACAATAACAACACACGTATCGGAGCAGTTACAGAAGGAAATGAAGTAGTAGACTTAAACTTTGCTTACCAAGCTTTTCTTGAAGCAGAAGGTAAACTACGTTCTGAGTTAATTGCTGAAGCGTACATTCCAGCACAAATGGAAGGTTTCCTACAAGGGGGAAATGAAAGCCTTTCCATCGCAAAGGAAATGGTTGATTATGCGTTAAATAATCGTGAATCGTTCAAACATCCACTTGTACATGCATTTGAAGATGTAAAAATCGAAGCACCTGTAACAAAACCCGGAAAAATCATTTGTGTGGGTCATAACTACCGTGAACATATTGCTGAAATGGGAAGAGAATTACCGCCTCACCCAGTAGTATTTGCTAAATTTGCTAACACAGTGATTGGACCACAAGATGATATTCCATTCTATCCAATTTCTGAACAATTAGATTACGAAGCCGAATTTGCTTTTGTTGTAGGTAAAAAAGCTAGAAACGTAGCAAAAGAAGACGCACTTAATTATGTAGCAGGATATACAATCGCTAATGACGTCACTTACCGCGATATCCAACGTCGTACACTTCAATGGTTGCAAGGTAAAACAGTTGAAGGTAGTGCACCAATGGGTCCTTGGTTAATCACTTCTGATGAATTACAAGATCCATCTGGTTTAGGTGTTCTTTTAACTGTAAATGGGGAAGAAAGACAAAAAACGAATACAGCCAACTTTGTTTTTGATGTTCCAACGCTTGTTGAGTTCTTATCTAACTTAATGACTTTAGAACCTGGTGATATCGTATTAACAGGGACCCCAGGAGGCGTAGGATTTGCACGTGATCCTCAAGTATTCTTGAAAGATGGCGATATCGTTCGCATTGAAGTAGATAAAGTCGGCGTTCTCGAAAATAAAGTTTCAAAGGTGGAAAAATAATTATGAGCGAAACGAAAACGATTCAGCAATCTATTGAGTCTATTCAAACATCATTAGATCAAATCATTGAAACCGTTTCAGGATTATCTGAAGAAACCATACGTTGGAACCCATCAAAAGAAGAATGGTCCATTATGCAGGTCATTACTCATTTAAACGAGGCCTTACCTTATTGGCTAGGTGAAATAGATACAGTTGTAAAAGCCCCTGGTTCCCAATGGGGACGTGGCTTACAGGACCCTGCCCGCCTTGCAGCAGTCGAAAATACTGAACAACAATCAGTTGAAGATGAATTGAAAAAATTAGCTCAAATAAAACAAAATGTTCAAACCAAATTATCTGTTTTATCTGCTGACACATTGGCTCAGGAATCACCTCATCGTAACTTTGCTAAATTCGGTAATAAATCTGTATTCTTTATTGCTGATCACTTTATCGATGAACATGCCGCTGGTCATTACAACCAAATTCAACGTAACTTGTCTAAGCTAGCAAAATAATATTAAGGTGGCGAAATATTATGGCTGAAAAACATGCATATATGGAGGATCAAGACGTAAAGGACTTTACGAAAGAAATCCAAGAATATCATCTCGGTCCATTATGGGAAGCCATCCCAGCACTGATGAACCATACACCAAAACCACATGCTGTGCCATATTTATGGTCAGATGAGCTATTAAAGAAAAAATTATCCGAAGCTGCTGAAATCTTCACACCTGACCGTGGTGGAGAAAGACGCGCGATTTACTTTCAAAACCCCGGGTTGACTTATAGACAACCATGGGGATGGGCTTCAACCACTCAAACATTGTATGCTGCTGTGCAGTTGCTGCTTCCTGGTGAAATAGCACCTTCACACCGTCACTCTCAAAGTGCTCTGCGCTTTATCACTGATGGAGAAGGAGCTTACACAATTGTTGAAGGTGAACGTATCTTCATGCAAGAAGGTGACTTCCTTATTACACCGAAGAACCTCTGGCATGGACATGGCCATGTAGGCGATAAACCAATGATTTGGATGGATGCACTTGATATACCTACCATCTATTCAATCGGTGGAACATTCTTTGAACCATTTCCTAATAAGATTGAAACGCCAACTCGCCCAGATAACTTCTCTGAACAAAGATACAGTGGCGGAATGGTAAGACCAATTAATGACCGCTATTCAAGCGTGGCACCACTCGCAAATTACAAGTGGAAACGTACAGAAGATGCGATTAAAGGATTAACTAGATTTGAGCCAGATCCATATGATGGCTACGCTGTTGAATATATCAATCCATCAAACGGACAAACAGCTAATCCAACAATGGGAGCTTGGATGCAATTATTACCAAAAGGCTTACGTACAAAGGCACATCGTCACACACATTCTACTATTTACCAAGTACATCAAGGTTCTGGTTATACAGTAATAAACGGTGAACGATTCGATTGGAAAAAAGGAGATTACTTCTGTATTCCAAACTGGGCATGGCACGAACATGTACCTGCTGAAGATAGCTACCTTTTCTCAGTAAATGACCTACCCATTATGGAGAGATTTGACTTAGAAAAATCTCAAAACCTTGAAGAAAACAACGGAGAACAAAAAATCATAGGCGAATTTAAAGCTTTCCGTTAATTGCACAAGAACAACCGGGCACAGTTCCTTGGTTGTTCTTAAAAGATTCGAAATATAACAGTAAATGAAAACGCTTATAAACAGAATATTTATTTTTGTAAAACAAAAGGAGGATAAACATAATGACAAACACAGCACAGAATCCATTTATTGTAATCGGTGGAGGAATCGGCGGTTTAGCTACTGCATTAGGCGTAGCAGAAAATAACCAATATGTAAAAGTGCTTGAACAAGCACCTGAATTCGGTGAAGTTGGAGCTGGTATCCAACTTGCAGCGAATGCGACAAATGTTTTGCAACGCTTAGGCGTAATGGATAAAATCAATGAAATCGCTGTATTCCCTAAACGTCTTGTACTTATGGATGCATTCTCTGGTAAAGAATTATCAGCACTTGATTTAGGAGAGGTTTACAGAGAGAGATACGGTGCTCCTTATATTGTATTACACCGCTCTGATCTACATCGTGTGCTTCTTGAAGCTTGTCAGGAAAACCCATATATTGAACTAGCAACCAACCAAAAAATTACGACAACAGAAGAAAACGATCAAGGTGTAACAGTTAAAGCAGAAAACGGTGATGTTCATAAGGGAATCGCAGTAATTGGTGCAGATGGTCTATGGTCTAATGTTCGTAAAATGTTCTCTGATGACCAACCTATTTGTTCCGGATATGTTGCTTACCGTGGGGCAATCCCGATTGAAGAAGTGAAGACCTCTATTGGGGATATGGATGACGTATATATGTGGATTGGACCAGACCTTCACTTAGTACAATATCCAGTTCGTCGTGGTGAACTTTATAACCAAGTCGTTGTATTCAAAAGTAAAAACTACCGTCCCGAAATTGAAAAGACTGAAGATTGGGGCACTCCGGAAGAAATGGACGCTGTGTTCGCTGGGTCATGTGAATTAGTGCAAAATGCGATTTCATTTATTTCACGTCAAAAACGTTGGCCAATGTTCGATCGCTTACCAATTGGAAACTGGACGCAAGGTCACATTACGCTCACTGGTGATGCCGCTCACCCAATGCTACAATATCTTGCTCAAGGTGCTTGTCAAGCACTTGAAGATGCTGCATACATGTCAGATATGCTCAGTGCACATGGTGAAGATATCCCTGCAGCATTTGCAGCGTTCCAAAAAGAAAGACAACCGAGAACAGCCTATGTCCAAGGTTCTGCACGTACATGGGGTGAAATTATTCACAATACAACAAACGAAGGTATTTTACTTAGAAACATTATCCTAGGAAAAAGGCAATCAAGTGACTTTGAATTTGTCGATCAATTCCATGGCTATAATAAAAATGCAAAACTAGTTGAAGCTTAAACCGTTCTCCACAAAGTCATCATTAATGGTTTCATCTGGAGAAGAAAGGCTTAATCCTTTCTTCTCTCTTTTCATATATGTGTAAGCGATTGCAATCTCTAATTGATGGGGGAAACAAATGAACAAAATAAACGCAGCGGAAGTGATTAATAATAGTAAATTTAATCGGTTTCATTTCGGCTTACTTGCCTGGAGCTTCCTTATTATTCTCTTTGATGGCTATGATTTAGTTGTTTATGGTACCGCCGTACCAGTTTTAATTGAAGAATGGGGATTAAGTTCGGTCCAAGCTGGAGCCATGAGTAGTTATGGATTATTAGGGATGATGTTTGGTGCCATCTTTTTTGGTATTCTTGCTGATAAAATGGGAAGAAAAAATGTGATTGCACTTTCACTGATTCTTTTTAGCTTATTTACGTTTCTTTGTGGATTTGCCTCTTCACCTACAACCTTCTCTATTTACCGATTTATTGCCGGTTTAGGTTTAGGTGGAATTATGCCTAACGTTATTGCCTTATTGACAGATTACGCGCCAACGAAAATGAAAAGTATGGCTGTTTCCATTGTATTATGTGGATACTCTTTTGGTGGGATGCTTGCACCGATTCTAGGAATCTTCGTTATGCCTACACTCGGTTGGGAATCGATTTTCTGGTTTGCAGGTCTACCATTATTACTGCTGCCTTTCATATACAAATTTTTACCTGAATCTTCAGCCCATTTAATTAAGAAAAATAAGAAACAAGAGCTATTATCTGTGCTACGTAAAGTAAACCCTGCCCAAAAGATGGATGAAAGAACAGAGTTCTTCCTACAAGTCCAAGAGGAAAACAAAGTTCCTGTTGTCGGACTATTCAAAAACAACCGCGGTCTAAGTACCGTCATGTTCTGGATTGCGTTTTTCATGTGCTTATTAATGGTTTACGGCCTAAATACTTGGTTACCGAACTTAATGATTGAAGCGGGTTATGCCTTAAATTCAAGCCTAGCCTTCCTTATTACGCTACAAGGTGGAGCCATTGTTGGGACACTCATTATTGGCTGGCTCTGTGATAAATACGGTTCAAAGAAAATGCTCGTGCCCTTATATGCACTTGGTGCAGTGAGCTTAACATTACTTGGATTTGGTGGCAGTGAATTATTCATTTATTTACTCGTTGCTATAGCTGGTGCTAGTACAATCGGTGCCCAAAACCTTGTACAAGCCTATGTCTCTCAATATTATCCTCCTAATATCCGATCCACAGCATTAGGAATGGCTTCAGGAATTGGGAGATTTGGAGGCATGCTCGGGCCACTTCTCGGCGGATTCTTATTGACGGCCGCTCTTCCTATTCATATGAACTTTATCGCATTTGCCATTCCAGGGTTGATTGCTGCCATTGCCTTAGCGCTCGTCCCAATTAAACGGGCCTATAAGCCTGAAGCTACTGTGGTAAAAGAGAATGAAACGATAAAAGTTGCTAATTAACGAGGATGTAAAGAAAAGAGCCATATATTTTGGCTCTTTTCTTTTGCCTACTTATCTTTGGAAAAAGCTTTCTAATTCCCTTATCACTTCATCAACTTCTTCTAAAACGAACGCATGACCTGCATCTAATTCTCTAAAAATGACATTAACGCCAGCTCTCTTTAAATTCTCTAGTAATGTAGTCGTCATTTCCCTTGTAGTTAAGACATCCTTATTACCCCACAAAAGAAAAGTCTCTGCTTGAATATGGTTTATTTCTCCTGTTCCCGCAGCTGCATCATTATCAATATCAGTTATATTAAACACATTAGCTGCATGTGCAACATCCATCATATTCCTTTGTTGTATTGCTGCTTCTATATATCCTTCAAACCGTTCTCCTAATGCCTGCCTGCCTTTAACAAACATCAACTGTTCTATCGCTTCGGTAAAAAAAGCAAACTCTTTCATCTTCTGTGCTTCTACTAACCTATTTAACATTGGATCTTTTTCTATTGCTTCTCTTGTTTGATAACGCTGATTGTTTTCATCATAGGCTGGATATCCATCGGCTGGCATGGAGGCGAGCAAAACCATTTTTTCAACAAGGTTTGGATACATTGCTGCAAATTGCATCGCAATACCACCTCCATTTGACCAACCGATGATTGTTATTTTATTTAAAGAAAAATGATCACAAAATAATTCCAAATCATAAGCGAATGTCTTAAAATCCTCTATTGGCTGATTGTAAGTAGATCGGCCATAACCTCTTAAATCCGGAGCATAGACCGTATACTTTGAAGGTATTTTCTCTAAAAATACGTCCCAATGATTCGCTGAGGCATAATTGCCATGAATGAGAAGTAGAACCTTCTCTCCCCCATCCTTTTTCAGATAATCATACACTTCACCGTTACTTAACCTGCATTCCATTTAAACACCCCTACTTTCTCCTTTAAGCCTCTCATACTATTCGATTAAAGCTATCTTTATTCCTTTTTATGTTAAAATATTACATAAACATTCTAATAAAAGGAGAGATTGTATGAACGTTGAACTCACACGTTTTAAGGTTAAAAAAGGAAAAACAAAAGCTGTAGACGAATGGTTACAATTCCTTAATCATCATATGAAAGAAGTACTCCTCACACTTGAAGGAGAAAAAATGTATATTGAAACGATTTTTCGCGAGGTACAAAACGAAGATGAATATCTTTACTGGTATTCTGTTCAAGGTAGGGACGGGATTGAAGTGACTGAATCCACACACTGGGTAGATAAAAAACATCTTCAATATTGGCAAGATTGTATAGATGAAACCTACAAACCCGTTAATTTAACTACCGAAGTCGTTATGATCCCAGAGAAAATCAGAGCAAAGATGACTTAGCTTAAATAGACTAAGCACTTTTCACCTTCCGTCCATATAAGAAGAACGAAATGAGCCCTAATACGGTATATAATATAACTGCATTCACCAAACTACCTACCTCAAACCAATACGAAACCGGAATTATTATCGCAGCGGATGAAAAGATAAAGCCTATAATCATCTGCTTTTTTAAGCGCGCGCAAATCATACCTTGGATAATAAAAGCTAGCGGAAAAAGGACATAAATCCCTAATAATAGGATTTTGCTAAACGGAAAAAATGAACATATCCACGTAAATATAAAAATACATATAGAGGGAAATAAAACGCGAAAAAACATCTTCATGTCAGTGTTCATCCCCTTCTTTTTACAGACAATATGATAGCCTTCCACCAAAACCACAATAAAACAAGATAACCGAAAACACTATACAACGCCCATAGTGCCCCATCAGAAAGCTCATGAAGGAAAAACTCCCCTTCATTCATTTCTTCACCGCGACCAATAGCGTTGAATATAGAAATAAAAGGGATTGTTAGAACAAAAAAGATGACAAACAATGCTGTTTTTCTACTTTGTTTCCTCCATACCATTCTTAACGCCATCATAAATGAAATAAACAAAAAGAGATAATACAATAGCCAAAACCATAGCGGTAAACTCACCATAAACATTCCCTCACCCCTCTTAAGTGTAATATTACACTAATAGTAATTTATTGTAAATATTTTCTTTTTTATGTCCTAAATTCACCACTTTTGATTAGGCGCATACACTAAACGATATAACACCTGCCCTAAAATCATGCTTAATAAAGTGAGGAAAAGTCATGAAATTCAGCTTTTTATCCCCAGTTTATAACAGTGAACAATGGGTTCGCTCGATGCTTGACAGCATTCCAAAAGAATATGCCGATGAAATCATTGTTTGTGATGACGGCTCAACCGATCAAACATTAGCGATGTTAAAAGAATATCAACAACAGTACCCTCAACTAAAAATCTTAGAAAATGGGGAAAATCGTGGCGCTAGCTATTCGTATAATCGTTGTATCGAAGCCGCAACTGGAGATTATATTGCCATCATTGATAGCGATGATATTTATTTACCAACCATTCGCGAAGTACTCGCTAAAATAGATGGTGAGTACGACATTTATTATTACAGCATGGTGACAAAGGATGGCCAGCTCTTTCAAGCAACGGAAGAAAATTATCGTGAGTGGTGTGGGCAATTTAGGATCATTAAGAGAAGCTGTGTGGGAGAGGCCAGATTTTCTGAAAGAACGGATATGGCGGGGGACTGTGATTTTCATCAAGCTCTCTTAGACCAAAACCCTTCAGTGCACATAACAGGGATTATCGCTTACTGGTATAACTATCCACGAATAAACTCCGAATATTATTTATACTATTTTGGATTAAAGTAAACCCACTGTGGTAAATGACAGAAAGGTGCGTTCCATACTTATGTTTAAAAATAAAACGCTATTAATTACAGGTGGAACCGGCTCGTTTGGTCATGTCGTGTTAGAACGTTTTTTGCATAGTGAAATAAAAGAAATACGTATCTTTTCTCGTGATGAAAAAAAACAAGACGACATGCAAAAACAGTACGCAGATGGAAGAATCTCTTATATCCTCGGCGATGTTCGGGATATGAGTACTTTATTACCAGCTGTGGACGGGGTTGATTACATTTTTCATGCTGCAGCCTTAAAACAAGTACCCTCATGTGAGTCACATCCGCTAGAGGCAGTGAAAACGAATATTCTTGGCACCGATCATGTATTAAGTGCAGGCATACAAGCAGGAGTAAAGAAAATTGTCTGCCTATCAACGGACAAAGCAGCCTACCCAATTAATGCAATGGGTATGTCTAAAGCTTTAATGGAAAAGACATTTATCGCTAAATCGAGACAAGCTAACGCTCGTGGTACCATTATATGTGGCACAAGATACGGAAATGTCATGGCATCAAGGGGGTCCATCATTCCGCTTCTCATAGAACAAGTAAAGGAAGGAAAGCCGCTAACTGTTACGCATCCTTTAATGACCCGTTTTATGATGAGTTTAGATGAGGCTGTCGAACTCGTATTGTACGCTTTTGAGAATGCTTGTAATGGGGATATTATGGTACAAAAATCGCCTGCTGCCTATATTACAGATTTAGCACAAGCGATTAAAGAACTTTTTCACGTTAACCTTCCTTTAGAATTAATTGGCACACGGCCGGGAGAAAAGCTCTATGAAGTTTTACTAACAAAAGAAGAAGCAGCGAAAGCCATTGATCTTGAAGGCTTCTATCGCATTCCTCGAGATACCAGAATAGAAACTGATACAAACTCTGTAGAAGAATATCACTCCAATAATACGTATCGTCTCTCTATAGCTGAACTAAAAGAAAAACTACAATCATTATCCTATGTTCAGAAAGAGCTAAAAAAATGGAAAAGGTTAAATTAATATATTTGACCGCTCCCTATTTTTCGTGAGTTGAGCGCCTTCGTTGACCAAGTTAATAATCGCCAACTCACTAACTATTCTTATATATACTGAGTTTATAGGGATATCCTACCAACCCTCTATAGGAAGGTTGTTGTTTGATGTAGTTTCTGATAAATTAGGATTCAACATGACTAGCATAATGAGGAGTTACATACATGGAAATACAAAAAAGTAGTACGATGATACAATCCTTGCAAATAGGCATTTCTATCATCGAATTAATCTATCAAAAAGATACCCCAATGAAATTCTCAACCATTCAAGAAGAAACCGGTATTACGAAAAGTAATTTATATAAATATTTAAATACACTTACACAATTGAACATGCTCTATCGAGAAAAAGGGACAAACCTGTATTACCTTGGCAGCAAATTGATTCAATATGGTACAGCCGCCTTTGGTAGTCGTGATATTGCCGATGCAATCACTCCGTATATGCAGGAACTTTCTTCGCTTACTTCCTGCACCGTTTCGTTTTCATTATGGACAAACAACGGACCGATTACGACAAAGATTTGTCATTCGAATGAACCACTTCATATTGGTACACAACTAGGCGGAAGCTTACCACCAACATCTGCCGCGGGGAAGATTTTCTTAAGTTTCTTAAACCCAGTACTGACAAAAGATTGGCTAGGAGACGGGGACGTAATCGATAACACAGAATGGCAAATGATTCAACAGTCGAAAATCTCCTTCGCTACCGAACCTTTAATTCCATCAATTTCCTCTGCTTCCGTCCCTTTGCTAGACTACCAGAATCAATTACTAGGTGCAGTGACAGTTGTTGGATTTAACGATAAGATGCCTAAGGAAGCAACGGATCCGATGAGCAAGCAACTGCTGAAGTTTCACTTACAAGCATCGTCTATGTTTGGCTATCGATATAAACAAGGAAAAAAATTGAACAATACTGATTGAGCGTTCAATCAACCGTTTTAACATCTAGAAGAATAAAACACTAGCGAGAAAATTAAGTTAAATTTTTAAAAATATTCTTTTCTACGAATAAATTGGAGTCTAGCTTCGACTTAGTCGTACATTTGCTAATATAAGCACTTTACTAACTATCGACCTACAAAATAAATCCATTCATTGAAAAAGGCCGCCATAAACAAAGATGACGACCTTTTTTATCTTAGTTCATCGTCAATCCATGATCAACGACTAGATTTTGTCCCGTAATCGCTCTAGCGCCTGAAGAGGCTAAGAAAACAACGGCTTCTGCTACGTCTTCTGGTTTTGTCACACGGTGGATAGCAGAGTTATCTGCCACAATCGCAAATACCTCAGGGGTAGTAACAGCACTTGCATCCGTTGTTTCTAATAATCCACCGGAAACCATATTCACATTAATATCATACTGTCCGAGCTCTTTGGCCATATTGCGTGTAAAGCCAATTAATGCCGCTTTGGCTGTTGTATATTCATGGTAGGCAACGACTGGGTTTTGGTAAAGATTTGTACCAATACCAATCACACGGGCTTGCTGTGAATCCTTTAAAGCCGGAAGAGCAGATTGAACAACATTTAAGCTTGCTTTTATCGCGCCTTCAAACTGGGTTTGGTAGCTAGCCCAAGATAATTCCTCTACTTTCGCCTGTGCCACAGGATCAAATTTAAATTGAACTAATGCATTATTAACAACGATATCCAAGCGACCAAAATGAGCAATTGTGTCTGCTACCATTGCTTTTACTGCTTGATGATCTCTGACATCAGCTTGGATAGCCAATGCACGATCTTGCCCGATTTGTTCAACTACTGCATCGGCTTTTTCTTTATTGTTATAATAATTAACGACTACCTTATAGCCCTCCTTACCGAACTTTTGAGCAATTGCAGCTCCTAATCCACGACTTGCTCCTGTTACTAACACGACTTCTTCTCTCACGCTATTCCCTCTTTTCAATAGATGTAATTAAAAATGTTCAGGAAAACAAAACAAAAGGCTCCCCGAAAATGGAGAGCCTACCATACGTATGCATATAGTTGGAAGATGCTCCCTACGATCGTCTTAACGAACAGGTTCTAAGGGTCAGGTTTTAACCTTCTCAACTCATTTTCTGAGTCCCCCTGCAACAATTTTTAATTATTTTTAGTTTAGCATACAAATAGTTTCCTAGCTATGAATCGAAGTTCAGTTCTTAATTGACCATTTCCTTTATGTTTCTCACCATTGTTTTAAACGGGGATTCTTATCTAAAATCGATTCATATTGTTTCTCATTACCGTAGAGGCTATTCGGGTCAAGCAGCTTATATCTCTCATACTTTTCTAATCGATCTTTTTCTTTTGCCCAGCCTAAATGCTTGACTCGTATTGTGGATAAACTGTGGGTAAGTTGGAAGATGTTTTCTGGAAATCTCCCACAATGTTGAGGTGTTTCTTTCCAGACAGGCTGAAAGGTTGATTCAACTCTTGCTAGAAATGGACGGTATAAGAAATGTGCTTGCCAGTATTCATCTTCACGATAATGGTCTTCATCCCACATATCATACAGTCTAAAACAGTACAGGTCGATAGTATCCTGTTTAACAAAGTCATCAATATAATCAATAAAACTCTCCTCAAACCATTCATCTGCATCAAGATTTAATACCCAACCTAAAAAACCATTCGTTGCTTCTAACCACTGTTGTTTTCTTAGTTCCACTTCATTGGCAAATTGGGAGCTTGCATTCTTGACCAATTTAATTGGCACACCTTTTAGTTCTTGCAAGAAAATCGATATTGTCTGATCAGTACTAGCATCATCTATAATCACAGCTTCATCGATAAATGACTTTACTTTCTTTAACATCGTTTGTAAATAACGCCCTTCTTCATTCTTCACAATCATCGATAAGCGAATTTGATGGCTTTCTGCTTTTTCTGGATAAAAAGGTAGTTCGCTATAAGCATACTGACATTTTTCTTTAAATGCAGGTATGCCTGTAAGGTCAGAAGATCGATAAATATGATAAGCTGGGAGATGTGTGTCTACATGTAGATCCAGTCCTAATGCCACAGCTCTCACACAAAAATGTCGATCTTCTCCCCAAAAACTGAGATTTTTAATTTTACTAAAATGAACACCTGCTAACAAAGCCTTCCTGCTAATTAGCGTGCACGCACCTAATCCTCCTACTTCATAAACACCTGGAGTTTGTAACTGTTGAATAAAGGCCTCGGTTTGAACGGCCTTTTCTTCGTCTGTTATAACAGCTTCATCCGCCTGTCTCCAGTGGGTATATTCATCCGTTAACCACACTTGCGGATAAGGAATTGTCCCCTCTTGCCAAGCTGTCCAAAATACCTCTGAAACAATTTCTTTTTTCGTGGAAATAAGTGTATGAAGGGTATCCGGGTGTAAAAGCAAATCAGAGTCAACTAAAAACAAATAATCAAATTCTTCAAATTTTGCCTGCTCAATAAGCATATCTTTGAAGCGAGCAACCTTCCAGATGAGAGCATCATTCCAGAAATGTGTAAAGTCGGTGCGAATATAGATACTATCTTCTTTTGCGGATAAAATCGCAACATCTTTCTTCCATCTGGCAAAATGACGTAGTAGTCTACTTGATTCTTCATTCTGATTATCATCTATGAAAAAATAATGAATCTCCATCGTATCCGTTTGTAAATTTGCTAACGAAAGCAGAAACTCTTTTAAAATATCGGGTTCTTGATTAATTGGACTGCCAATGAGAATTTTTGTATTAATCATAAGCAACATTAACGTTTATTGACAAAATCGTTCACCTCTCTACACTATATTCTCACCATGAATTGCTTGTGTAGTGAAATCAGAAAAATTGTAGCCAAAACAAAAAGCAGAGAGTCGTCAGAATCTCCCTGCTCTAATGATGGTGTATATAAGAAATAAGAACATTAATATCGCAATGACGAAGCCGATTTCTACTGCTGGTATATTCCATAGGAGAGATGATTGCCTGCCAAGGGCGGAACCGATAATTAAGCCCACCATTATGATGCTAAATGCCAGCAACACGATACTAAATGCTAGCCGGTTGCTGATACGATCAATTCTCGTTAGAAATTTTTCACTGTTTGGCAAGTTCAGCTCGAGCGGAATTTTCCCCTTTTTGATAAGAGCAATCAAATCTTTCAAATTATACGGTGCTTCCTTTAGAATATCAAAATACTCCCCGATATGCGCTAGCGAATCTTTCGCCAAATGATCAGGTCGATATTTATTAACAATTAATCGTCTACCAAAAGGCTCAGCAATTTTTAAAATGCTTATATTAGGGTCAAGTTTTTCAACAATACCTTCCATTGTCAACAATGTTTTCCCCACTAATGTTAGGTTTGTTGGGATATGTATATGATGTTGATTGGCAACGGAAAACAAATCATTAACCGCCTCGCCAATTGATATTTCACTAAATGGAATATCATAGTATCTTTCCCTTAGTAAATCAACATCAATTTTTAAAAGTTCAACATCGACATCATCTTGGACAATTCCCATTTTAGTGATGGCTTTAATGACTCCATCGGTGCTTTGCCGCAACATGGCAATAATTAATGATGCTAAATTTTCTTTCATATCCTCAGTTAAACGTCCAACCATACCAAAATCCATGAAAACAATCACATTTCCTGGTAATACACAAATGTTACCTGGATGAGGATCCGCATGGAACACACCTTCCTCTAATATCTGCTGGAGGATGCCTTCAACGATTCTTTCGGCGATTAGTTGTTTATTAAATCCTTGTTCCGCCAAACTTTTATTTTCAATGATGCCGCAACCTTCAATATATTCCATAGTTAACACTTTTTTCGTCGTATATTTCCAGTATGTTTTTGGGATTTTATAATGATTATTGTCTTCAAATTGATTGGCAATTTTATCGGCATTACGACCTTCAAGTAAATAATTCAACTCATTTAACAATGCTTTAGAAAATTCTTTCATCATTTCCACTAACTGATATTGCGATGCCCAATGTAGCCTTCTTTCTGCAATTTTAGCAATTTCTATCAAAATTTCTAAATCTGTTCTCATGGTCTTCTCAATATCAGGCCGTTGTACCTTAACAGCTACTTTTTCACCAGAATGGAGGACACCATAATGGACTTGACCGATAGATGCCGACCCTAATGGCTCCTCTTGAAATTCTGTAAAGAGGTCATGTAGTTCTTCCCCTAGTTCGGTTTCAACAATTTTTTTTACCTCTGCAAATGAAAATGACGGGGCATGTTCCTGCAATTTTTCCAATTCCCTAATGATTGATTCTGGAAAAATATCTGACCTTGTACTCGCAATCTGACCAACTTTAATAAACGTCGGTCCAAGCTCTTCTAAAAACAGACGAATACGTTCACCTGTCGTCTTTTCATGAATTTCCTCTTGCTTTCGCATGAACATACGTTTAGGTAGGGACAACACTTCATGCAAGCCTAATTCTTTTAAGAGATAACCAAAACCGTAATGAGAGAAGGCTACGGCAATTTCACGATAGCGATGAATATGACTCATCTTTGGTTTGAAAATGGCAAAAACCTCCCTTAATCCTCTTCTCGATGTTTTGCCTCAAGTGCTAGAATCCGTTCCTCTAATCTTAAGACATCATCCTTTGTAGCGATATTCAAATCATGCAATAAACTTGTCATTCGTTGATGGGCTTTGTCGTCTATCTGTGTTTGCTTCTCTTGGCCTTTCGTCCTTACCTCCTGCATAAAATCCTTCGCTTCCTGTTTTGTTAACTCTCCTCTTTTCACTAACTCATCCATCATTTCTTGCGCACGGTCTTTCCCTGCTGCTGCTAAACCTAACCCTAACATCATCCCTTGTTTTATTGGATTTTTCATCTCATTTCCTCCTTTAATAAATGGCAGATTTTCACTAACATTATTTTACCCATTTTCAAGTGGATTAAGCATGAAAAAACATATATCACAAGTGTACTAACAGATAGGATATTCAGTGATAGTTAAAATGAATCGAAGAAAATGCAATGCTTCACAGACCTTCTTTTTTACGCTCATGTCCATCCCTAGAGAGTAGATAAAGAGTGGGCAAGTCGGATTTAAGCGGAATTGGTCACGGAATTTGCGGATGAATGGCGATGTCGGATTTTCCGATTTACACGCAATTTTATTTTCAAATGAATAGTGGGCATGTAATGCGATCTTACGCTTGTCTCATGTCTCAAGCAGCTTCCCTTTTTCCATTTACAAATTCACAACCGATTTCTACTTTATTACGAACAAAACAAAAACCCCGTACAATCATATGTACGAGGAATGTTTATGATGCTTGATTGTCTTTTTTCATCATCAGGCAAAAGAAGATAATAAGCGTGAAAGCCGTTAATGCCAAGAAAGGAATGGTGATAAACCCGAGCCAATTGATGTATTGGCCACTACATGGTACACCGTTTGAACATGGGGTGACCTCAGCGAGTCCAGGCACTTTTTGTACAAGATAATGATAGAGGGAAATACACCAGCCAATAAATGCCATTGGTAGCGCAAATCTTCTCACAGAAATATCTTGATAGAACGTACCAATCCCCAAGATTAAAACGAGTGGATACATGAATATTCGTTGATACCAACAGAGCTCACAAGGAATAAACTGCTTAATTTCGCTAAAGTATAGACTGCCTAATGTTGCTATGAGTGCGACCACCCAAGAAAAATACAACATGATTTGATTATTCTTCATTCTTATCCCTCTAACTCTTCTTCAATCAAACGTTTGATTGAATCATAATCAAATGGATCTGTCACCATTTTATCGTTAATCATAATCGTCGGTGTGAGCTGGACTTCATATTCACCTACGAGTGATGTGTCATGATTAACCGCCTCTATTGTTGCGCTTTTTTTCATTTCTGCCAATAGATCTTCTAGTGGAATTGACGTCGTTTCTGCGACGACTTCCTCTAGTACTTCCGTTGTTAACCAGACAGAATCATGTTGACCACTCTCTGGCTGCTTAGCAAACAAACCTTTATGGAATGCCCAGTATGCATCAGGTTCCAATAGATGAACAGCTTCGGCTGCAACTGAACCTAATTTAGACTCATCCCCATGGAAGAGCACATTGATATAAGAGAAATTCACTTGATTCGTGTCTACATAATCTTCCACTAATTGCGGATAAATGGTCTCACCCCATTGTTTACACGCTGGACATTTAAAGTCGCCAAATTCTACGATTTGTACAGGTGATTCCACCTTGCCTAAAACGGGCTGTCCTTCAATAGGGGGTGCATTTTCAAAAGATGTATACTCATCCTTTTCATTTCCTTGATTGTTTATGAACACCATGATAACAACTGCGATAACGACAATAATCGTAATAAAAAATAATAACTTCATCGGTTGGAATTGATTTTTATTTGTGCCCATTCTGCTCTCCTTTATGTAGAGGTATCACTTTTAAGAATAATATATCCTTATGCAGAAAGTAAGGAATTTCCGTGAAGTCAATATGAAGTTCGATTGACTTGCTTACTCCAAGCATCAAAAGGGAGCTGTGATTGATTTAGTGTCAATTGTATAAACGGAAGACCTCTATCTTTCGGGTCTATGCCAATCTCTTGGTAAATAAAATCATCATCAAAAAGCGCTTTTGCCGCATCTTTTCGATCGGCTGCATAATACACATTTTCCAAGCGCGCCCAGTAAATCGCACCTAAACACATGGGACAAGGCTCACAACTTGTGTAAAGAGTACAGCCTGTTAATGTGAAAGATTGTAACTTTGTACATGCTTCCCTAATGGCCATTACTTCCGCATGCGCCGTTGGGTCATGAAGATCTGTTACCCTATTCACACCTTTGGCAATCACCTTTCCGTCCTTTACAATGACTGCTCCGAAAGGTCCTCCTGCATTTACTACGTTTTCTACTGCTAGATGTACTGCCTCTGTTAAAAATTGTTCGTGATTACTCATCTCGTCCCTCCCATTTATTTAGGCTTTTTGTTTAATACCATGAGATTCTAACAGGATTTGCAACTGTTCATAAGCCTCTATTGAAGTAACTAGTAAACTAACCTGAATCGAACGACCTGAATGAAGCTTCACCTCAAAACCATCATTTACTTTTTTATCAAAACCAAAATGACGGTTATGAATATCAATAGACTGAACTTCATAAGAATCAATTTTATGCCAAGGGATATACTTTAGCCCTTTAACAATCCCTTTTTGGAGAAAAACTAATTGGTTAAACAGAAACTCCATTTGAAAAAGAGGTACAAGTAACAGCAGATAATTCGTAACAACTAACTGATCGGAAAAAACAATAAACATGATCGCGATAAACACCATACATGTGATAAAAATATAAGTAAAGATACTGCCCTTCTGACTAGCTACCTTTGGTTCTGCTATCGGCCTTTGCGGCTCAATACGTATGTCCTCTAATACTTCATCTGGCAGTGGGAATACCCTATTTTTCTTAATCTTAAAGAAAACATTAAATAAACGATAATAATAAAAAAGTAATAACATAAGCAGTAAAATAGCAAATAACCATTTCATTCTATTCACCCCCTCTTTTATTTATGATTATTCGCTTCATAGCTTCCTTGGAAACTAAAAATTAAGATAATTAAGTAAAGGCAGTTAGTAGAATCGCCAGTCCGTTAAAAACGCTATGGATAATCATCGCAGGATAGATGGAGCCTGTTTTCTCATAAGTCCAAGCAAAGATAAGTCCACTGAAAAAATTAACTGGTAATGTGTTATAAGTCGGTAAATGTACCACCGTAAAAATCGCGGAACTAATGAGCATACTCAGTCCAATATTACATTTAGCCCTTAACCATTTGTATATAAAGCCACGATACAAAATTTCTTCATAAATGGGTGACACAATGGCCGCAGATATAAATGCAATGAGAATCGTAAATCCATTCAGTTCTGCTGTTAATGAAGCCGTTTTCTTATTTTCTACGCCAACACCGAATAAATCCATGAGAATAACAAGCAATACATTGCCCACTATTAGAAAAATCGTCCATCCGATAATCGGTAGCCAATAGCTCTTAGCAAACGACCTCAAGCCAAGCGACTGCCAATTCAATCCATATGGTTTAATCGTAATATAATAAAGAGCCACTGTAAAGGCAATTGCCATGATTAACCCTGTCAAAGTCCCCGCATATAAATCATTTTGAAATAACCACTGCAATAGGTCCTGTGCCCAATTTTCAATGAATATCGGCACTATGATGAAGACAAACATCAGAATAAGTAAAAACGTTTGTATTGACCAGCGTGATTCTTTTGAAAATAAGGTATTCACTCCATTTACCCCCAATTTATTTGATATATTAAAAGTACCTGGTTACGTTACGTCATCTTCAAGTTCAAAGGAGAGAAAAAGATGAATTATTTTTCGACGGGTAAAATTGCTAAAGATTGGTCCATTTCTGTTAGAACTTTACGATATTATGATGAAATTCAATTAGTCACCCCTACTTATAAAGATGATTATGGTAAACGTTTCTATACACAACTGGACTTACTTCGTCTGCAAAAGGTATTGCTATTAAAGAAAGCGAATATGTCGTTAGAAGATATACAAAAGCTCATTGACGAAACGACTGTATCATCAGTGCTAGATATCCATCTTCAAACATTGAAAGCGTCAATTGACGATATCGTACAAGCGCAAAAATATACACAAACTTTAAGGAACAGTGTAGATTTAGAAGGAGAGATTGGTTGGGAACAACTTCTTCCCTTAACGTTAAAAGAGAGTGAAGATCATACACAGCCAACAAAAGAATGGGAGACATCACTTCCCAAATTAGAGAATGATGATGGTCAAATTAAGAAATGGATGAATATTATTAAGCGCATAGAACTTTGTTTAAAAAACGGAGAAGCGCCTTCTTCTGACGTTGCCCAATTAATTGCGAGTGATGTGGAAATCTACTCAATGGAAATGTTCAACGGTAATCAAGCACTATCTGAACAATTTTGGGAAGCACGAAGATCAAAAGAGCAGTCAGAAGAATTAAACTTATATCCCATTAATCAAGAAGTGATCGAGTTTCTCGAGTCAGCCCTTACCTATATGAAGAATAAAAGCTGACACAATTATGTTTAACCTGTCATGATATCTTCACTCGGATATCTGATCTTCTCTTGTCTTGGTTTGGCTAGAGAAAAGGCAAATGTTAATGGTCCAATTTTTCCGAGAAACATAATAAATACTATAATAATCTTACCGATGTTCGATAGATCAGCCGTAATCCCCATAGAAAGCCCAACAGTCCCAAAAGCTGAGACCGTTTCAAATAATAATTCTAAAAACGGCTCTGGTTCTGTAATATTGAGAATAAATACAGCTAAGAAGATAAATAAGAAACTAATCATAGAAATGGCCAATGATCTAAATATGATGGTTTCTTTAATTGCTCTATTAGCAATGGTAATTTGCTGCTTTTGCTTTAAAAAACTCCTAACTGATAATACGATGACTAAAAAAGTCGTTAACTTAATTCCACCACCAGTAGAGCCGCTACCCGCACCAACAAACATGAGAAGGAGCATAAAAGTAATGGTTGCTTCATGCATATTACCTATATCGATTGTATTGAACCCTGCCGTCCTCGGCGATGTCGCTTGAAAGTAAGCTGCCCAAAATTTATCACTCATTTCAGACATAGCGCCTAATGTATGTGGATTATGAAACTCCATCACAAATATAACTAACATCGCAAAAGCATTGATAACTACCGTTCCTACAATCATCAGTTTTGAATGTAAACTCAGTTTCTTAAATTTACGTTTATACCAAATATCCGCTAAAACCGTAAAACCAATACCGCCAATAATGAACAAGAATGAAATAACAAGATTAACAATCGGGTCCCCCACATATCCCATTAAATTATCAGGAAACAGCGAAAATCCGGCATTATTAAAAGCGGAAATGGAGTGAAAGAAGCTGAGGTACATGCCCCTTTCCCAACCAAATTCAGGAACCCAAGTAATGGCTAAAAAACACATAGCAATTAATTCAATCGTGAAGGAATAAACAAACAAACTTTTTACTAATTTAATGATTCCACCAATAGATGTATGATTTAATGACTGTTGAACTAATAACCGCTCCCTAAACCCTATCCTTTTACCAAGGAGCATAAAAATTAACACTGCAAATGACATAATCCCTAATCCACCAATTTGTATTAACGCAAGGATGACTAATTGCCCAAACAGTGTATAGACCGTACCAGTATCTACAACAGCTAGCCCCGTTACTGTCATGGACGAAGTCGCTGTAAATAATGCATCTGTCCACGTAATCTGTGTTGTCGTTGCAAATGGAAGTTTTAAAAAAATCGTCCCTAATATAATGAAAAACAAGAACACTAACAATAACAACTGAGATGGGTTTAACCGAACGATTGCGTTGTTCATCTTTCTATGCTCCTTCTTTTTCAAAGCGTATAATATCTCTTTTTTTACCCAATACTATTAACATATCATTCAACTGAATGGGTTCCTTTTCACTTGGAGAAACAGTAAAGTTCTGTTCTCGCCTGAAGACCGACAATATGACAATCAAACCGCTTAGCAATTCGTAAATCTTTCAATTTACACCCCCCAAAATTTCTTTCCTACAAGGATTTCAGCGATGGTATAATCACGAGCTAATCAAGAAAATCAACCATTGAATTTGAGACAATATTTTCTGCAACTCTTATCGCCATATTTCTCTGGATCAATCACTCCTCAACACCTATCTTTTCTAACACTTTCGCATGAAAATTGTGATGCGCTTTGCCCCCATACCCTTCAGAAGAAAGGCGGTAAAATACTTCCCTGCACATCTTCTCCAAACAAAATAAAAGTATGATCTACATTATTCATCCCGATTTGCCATGACATGTGCTCATCTAGTGACAGAAAACAGCACCATGTGTAGATCCTTATCGACCGCTAAAAATTCCACATTCATTTCTTTCAATTCTGGTAGCATCGTTGCCCCAAAGTGCCCCAAACCATATCCCATCCTTACTATCGACTTGTGAGTTCTTCAATGAGAAAAAAGGAACAGCAAAAAGACCACAGAGGGACCCCCCGTGGTCATGTTATTTGATCACAAGTTACCATCTTTTCTTAACGCTTACGAAGTTAGCTGTCGGATTAGGGTCAAGAATAACCCTTCCTTTTTACATTCTTTAAAGGATTCACCCCAAGTAGATTACCTCTACAAAAGTGGTTCCTCCGCTCCAATTAAGGATTCAGCGATTGAGATGATATTTAATTGATGAAGTTATATTACTCCCCTTTTTGTTATCTGTAAAGATAAAATAAAAAATGTTTACAAAACCATCCATTTACCTACATTAATGAAGAGGAGCCATGATAACGAATAAAGATGTTTCAGTTTTACTTAACAATCCTTTTGTAAGACGAAAGTCATTGTCTACCATACTATGACATAATAAAAATGCACTATGAAATTTCTAATAAAGAGGGGATTACAATGGGATTCAAACATATCACAGTTGCAGGTAGTGGGGTACTTGGCAGTCAGATTGCTTACCAAACAGCGTATAGTGGTTTTCAAGTAAGTGTGTATGACATTTCTGAGGGAAGCACTAGAAACAGCAAAAGGTAGAATATTGAAGCTGAAGGAAAGCTATAAAAATGATTTACAGGCAACCGATGAACAAGTCGATGCGGCATTCGAACGGATGTCTTTCTATACTGATTTATCTAAAGCTGTCGAGCAAGCTGATTTAGTGATTGAGGCTGTTCCAGAAGTGGTAGGCATTAAAGAAGACTTTTATACAAAGTTAAGTGCAGTCGCACCGAAAGAAACCATCTTTGCAACGAATTCATCCACATTACTTCCTAGCCAATTTGTAGCTTTTACAGGGAGACCGTCACAATTTCTAGCATTGCATTTTGCAAATGAAATTTGGAAAAACAATACGGCTGAAGTAATGAAACACCCCGGTACAGACATGAATGTTTTTAACCAAATCGTTGAATTTGCAAGAGAAATCGGGATGGTCCCTCTTCAATTGCAAAAAGAACAACCAGGGTATATCTTAAATTCCTTACTCGTTCCATTATTAGAGGCAGGCCAAATGTTATTAGTGAATGAAGTAGCTGACCCAGAAACCATTGATAAAACATGGATGATTGGCACTGGTGCTCCACTAGGTCCGTTCGCTATTCTTGATGTCGTTGGAATCCGCACAGCTTACAATATCTCACAAGCAAAAGCCGATGCAACCGGTAATGAAGCCTTTAAAAAATTAGCTCACCTTTTAAAAACGGAATATATTGATAAAGGTAAACTCGGACGAGAAACAGGAGAAGGCTTCTATAAATATCCGAATCCAAGTTTTGCTGATCCTGAGTTTCTGAAAAGGTAACGGGGGCGCAATTGAAAAATTGATATCCTTAGAACCTTAGTATATTTTAGGGCGTCTAAAAAGTCGGCAATGAGACTTTCTGGATGCCCTTACTATTGTAAATGTTTTGCCCACTTGGTATATTTGGTGGAACTTGTGGTCGCATATCCGCTTTACCAACACTTCTCGGCACTTTTCATCCCACTTGGGTTCGCATTTCTCATTTACCAACACTTCCTGGTGCTTTTCACCCCACTTGGGTTCGCATTTCCAATTTACCAACACTTCTCGGTGCTCTTCATCCCACTTGTGTTCGCATTTCTCATTTACCGACACTTCTCGGTGCTTTTCACCCCACTTGGGTTCGCATTTCCGCTTTGCCAACACTTCTCGGCGCTTTTCATCCCACTTGGGTTCGCATACCCGCTTTACCAACACTTCTCGGCGCTTTTCATCCCACTTGGGTTCGCATACCCGCTTTACCAACACTTCTCGGCACTTTTCTTCCCACTCGGGTTCGCATACCCGCTTTACCAACACTTCTCGGCACTTTTCTTCCCACTTGGGTTCGCATTTCTCATTTACCAACACTTCTTCTCGCTTTTCACCCCGCTTGTATTCGTATTTACTATTTGCAGGCACAACTCGTCACTATTAATCCCAGTTGAGTTGGTATTTCGGATTTGCGGGAAAACCCTTCCTCTTCTTCTCCACCTTTACACTTGCCAACACATTTTTTGTTAGTTAAATACTATTGATGCGTGTACTACTTGGGAGTTATCAACATCTTTTAGAAAAACATTTCTGCTATGCGTTCATAAGATTGGCGTTGATCAGCAAAATGATAGGTGTTATTCAATAATAACCAGTGGTCACATTCATAAAGTTCGCTCCACTTTCTGAGCTCTTCTTTTACTTTTGCTGGCCCACCGATAATCATCCTTTTTCTATTCAATGCGATTCTTTTTTTATCTTCTGTTGTTAACCGCATTGCTTTTGCTTCCTCAAGTGTCGGAATCCGACTATCAATTCCTTTTTCCGTCCTTAATAACCATATATCTTGTGTAACGGCCATATCCTCTGCATGTTCATCTGTCGCACCACAAATGACAAAGACAGCAGTAATCGCTTTCGGATTTACAAAAAAGCCCGGCTGAAAATACTCCCGATATTGTTTGTGGGCCTGCACGCCTCTTCCAGGTTGAATAAAGTGACCAAATACATAACCAATGCCAAGCTCTGCTGCTAGCTGGGCACTATTCTCCCCAAGTCCCAGACTATAAAGCCGCGGCGATACCCTCGGCCTAGGTGTCGCTTGCACCGACTGATCCCCTGCGAAATAATGCAGCATTTGTTTTATCTTTTCAGGATAAATCCCCGTTTCATTCTTCACACCATTAGCTAAGGCCTTACGTATTCGTTCCGGTCCCCCTGGTGAACGTCCTACACCTGCCTCAATCCTACCTGGAAAAATTGATTGAAGTTGCAGCATTTGTGTAGCCACTTTATACGGACTATACTGAGACAATAAAATCCCGCCACTGCCAACATGAATGGTCTTTGTTTTTGCCGCTGCCGTTGCCATTAGGATTTCAGGTGCACTAGAAGTCATCCCTTTTGTCCCATGATGCTCAGCAAACCAATAACGCTCATATCCCCATTCTTCTGCCATTTGTACTTTATGAATGGTTTCTTCTACCGTTTCCTCAACTGACAAGTGACGTGGTCTCGGCATTTGATCAAGAATTCCTAGATGCATGGTCCATACCCTTTCTAAACGCTTGTTTTAATAAAGAAAGTATACCAGTCTGTTGATCAACTTCAAACGGAGTTGCTTGAATAATCGACTCCAAATAGGTATGCATCTATCTTTTCCACTCCATAAAAAAACCAGCTGATAGCTGGTTTATTCGACTTCCACTATATCAGGACTGATTTCTAACCTCTCAGCAATTTCTTTCTTAATATCATCAGCTGAATTGAATTCAAAATCATAAAAGTGGTCCCATTCTTTCGCTGGCTCGTAATCATTTAGAAGCTCCATATTTTTCCCGTAAAACAAAACGGTATCTACTCTTAATAAAGCGTCCGCTGCTTCCTTCTGATCATTATCGTCAGTAAAATATTCTTCCATTTCATCCTGTAATACGACTTTCACAGCTGTTAATTCTGCCATTTTATATCGCCTCCATCTCTTAACTATTCATTACCTCGTAACAGATTATTTTAAACGGAGGTTATACTGAGAATTTTAAACATGCTTGGCAATCGCTTCCCCAAGTTCTGAAGAAGCTTGGTGAAAATATGACAATACCACTTCTTTTATATCTTGATCAATCCCTTTTAAATCTGCAGCAATATTACCGACTAAATGTTCCTTCTCTTGTGGACTTAAAGCGTGATAAAATTCTCCAGCCTGCGCATAATCATTTTGCTTTATTAAATCACTTCTTTGTAATTTCCCTTCCACAAATCGGCCATCTCCACTTGTCACCTGGTTGGCAGGTGTCCAATCTGCTTGGTCATTTACTGGCAACTTCCTAAACCCCGGTCCGATTCGTCTTCTTTGTGAATCGCTATAAATATTCGCTCGACCTTGAAGCATCTTATCATCGGATAACTCTGCTCCCTCTAGCAGGTTGACAGGTGAAAAAGAGACCTTCTCTACTTCTTCCATATAATTTTTGGGGTTTCTATTTAAAACCATTCGACCAACTGGTACCAATGGATACTGTCTTTCATCCCACACTTTCGTATCATCAAGCGGATCATACGATAATTTTTCCTCATCCATGGGATTCATTAATTGAACGTATAGTCCGTACTCTACTGTTTTGCCAGATGCAATGGTATCAAAAAGATCTTTCCCAGCATAATCTGGATTCTCACCGGCTAGTTTGCCCGCTTCCTGCCTCGTAATATATTCAATACCTGCAAACGGATACCAATGATATTTCACATATTTCCTTTCTCCCTGCGCATTCCGCCAGACATATGTATTCACACTATGTCCTGGGATATGACGCAAACTTTTCACTGTTCCAGCATCTGAATATAG
The DNA here is from genome assembly GCF_020171845.1 of Cytobacillus kochii. Lineage (GTDB taxonomy): Bacteria > Bacillota > Bacilli > Bacillales > Cytobacillaceae > Cytobacillus > Cytobacillus kochii. Next base: position 133,715 of record NZ_JAIVAM010000011.1, read on the forward strand.
ATGGACAACAAAATTTAACGACTCTGGTGCACGTGCTACAAAGCTCCAAAAGCGATTGGGATCCATTAGATTATTGACTGGAGATGGTAAAAACGCTTTAATCGCCTCAGGGAAACGAATCGTATCACGCACAGAGAAAACAGGTATATGATTACAAATTAAATCAAATATCCCCTCTTCTGTATAAAACTTAGTTGCAAACCCTCTTACATTCCTTGACGTATCAGGCGTTCCTTTCGTACTCACTGCTAATGAAAATCGCACCATAACAGGTACTTGTTGACCAGGACGCTGTAGGAAACTAAGCTGTGTATGTTCTTTCATTGAATGCACCGTTTGAAAATAGCCAAAAGCACCGAATCCTTTGACATGAACAGGTCGTTCAATGATTTTCTCATGGATAAATTCTTGCAGTGTTTCATGTTCTACACTATCCTGTTTTAAGATAGGTCCTCTTTTGCCAACAGTTTGTGAATGAAGCTTTGCAGGTTCGTCCCCTTTCCATTTATTTATATCCCTCTCTTCCACTTCTTCTTGCGCTTGACTTCCTCGACTATTGAAATGAATCTTTGCTTGTCGCTGATGTTTTTCGTTGTTTTCGTCCATATTTCCCTCCATATTCTTCTATGTCTTCCTGTTAATTAGATATGAAGGACAACTACGTTTTATGTTTCTTTCTATAACAACTTTCACTTAGAATTCTATCGAAGCATTCAAGCTGCTCATTACAACAAAGATTTAATAGATAGGAGTAGTTTAATAAAAAAAGTGGAGGGAGTGCCTTCGATATGACTTATTAAAAAGTTTGAACCTCACTATTATCCATTTAATAGGAATTGAAGGTAGTCAATTATATTAAAAAACCACCAGAACCAACTCTGGTGGGGTAATATAATCATCTATTTAGTTCATTTTCAATTCTCCTAAAGCAATTAAAGATTGCATAATTAAGAATAGTTGATGTGTTTCTTGAGGATTACGCAAATCCTTATCTAATGTATGTTCAATCTTTCGAATGCGATGGCGAAGACCGCTCATAGATAAATTCAGATCTGCTGTCGTTTGTTCCAATTTTCCTCCATTTAGTAAAAACACATATAAGGTTTGCAATAAGTCCACCATCTTGCTATCCGATAAATCATATAGTGAGCCTAATTCCTGTTTGGCAATTGTTTTCACCCCAGCTGTATTTTTAGAATTAATCAGAACACCAACGATTCCTAATTGTTTAAAGGACATCATATTTTCCTTTGAAGATAGTCTTAAAGAAACAAGGGCTTCTTCATAGTGTTGATGGGCACTTGTAATCTCATTTCCTTGATTGCTAAGACCAATTGTAAATTCACCATTAGGAAAGTCCGCACGTAAGGTCTTCATTAATGGGCGGAAGAATGTTTCATGATGCTCATATGAAAGTGCCGCATCTGGGATCAGAATGATTAGATGATGATCACGCATATTGATTAATACACTTTTCTTTTTTTCACTAAAGTATTGAATCATCCATTCATATATATCTTCCTGCAACTGAAATTCTTCCTCAAAGGATTCTGTACCAATACTAAAATCAATCATGACTAAGAAATAGGACTGTGTTAAATCAATACCCGTATATTTACCCCTTTTAATAATCTCTGCTTTAGACGTTTCTCCTTCTAATATACGTTCAAGGAAACTACCCTTCATTCTCTCTAACGAATCAAAGCGTGTTTTTTCATTTAATAATATAAGGGAAGCAGCATTAGCAAATCGTTCCAGTAATAAATAGTCAGATTCATGACTGTTATCTATCGTTGGTTCATAAACAAATGAGCAGTACCCTTGAATTTTCTTTTGCACTAAAATTGGGGCCATCAGCCTTGTTTGCTTTTCAGTATGGACAATTCTCTTTTGAAAAAACAATGGATAGGTAGAGTGCTTTTCTTCCTTATCATTCATAGGAAATGAAAAATATTGCTTCATATCATCCGTCAGTTCACCGCATTCATCTGGAGATAAGCCTGCACTAGACATTTGATAAAAATCAATAGACTCTATCACAATTGGTATTTGCATATGATCGTAGACAAGTTCAGTAATTTCTTCTAAACTACTGCCCCCGGAAATCTCTTCAGTTAATTTACTTTGAAATTCAGCCAGTTTTGTTACAAAGTTACGCTGTTCTAATAATTGTTCATATGTATAAGCTAATTCTTTAACGATGGGGGTTTCTTCATATGGTGAATGAGCATCTTCACCCTCCATCTCCCATTGTTCTTGCGATTGGATTGTCCATTTGCATTCAGCATCACCCTTCGCCACACAACACGTTTCTTTTACTAGCAGCGACACACCTGTGATAGTAGTCATATAGCCGCTAGCATAACCTACTAATGTATGACATTGAGGTGTATCACTATAGCCATGTAGTCTTATATGTTCTTCAGCCTCATAAGAACCATACCAAATCCCCTCTGAATAGAGAGATTTCACATGCTGATTGTCTTCACACATTGTTAAATGGCAAATATGCTTCACACCTGTAATTTGCCCATTTTCCTTATGATACAGGGGACCGTGCTTGATTAAATAAGGAATTGATGTATGCTCTTTCAATGCCTTTTTAGCATCCTTTACACCATTCTCCCATCCAAAGGAAAATAAGAAACTTTTTAGGCGTTCAAAACCTATATGCTTAACGAGTTGATGACGCAAAATACCTAGTGATGCCGATGGTGTCGAAACGACTCTTTCATGTCCTTTTGTAATAGGATTGATTGAAACTTCATCAACAACAATATGCATAGATAACCTCCTAAAGCGCAAGATTGAAAGCGCAAACATTTCTATTTTTATAAAAAAGGGGAAATTTCGCCCCTTCCAGTCTATTTTATTAGAAAATTGAATCATTCGCGAGTTTTGAAACGAAGTTCGGCTGCTTTGAACTTTAGACGAATGTTTTTACTTTTGCTAACTCTGCCGCCACATCAACAATCATATCTTCTTGCCCGCCGACAACTTTTCGGTTACCTAGTTCAATTAAAATATCTCGCGCATCTAAATTGAACTTTTCTGCTGCACGCTGGGCATGTAAAGCAAAACTAGAATAAACGCCTGCATATCCAAGAACTAAACTATTTTTAGTAATTTCTTGAGGAACAGGTAAGATCGGTGCCACAACCTCTTCTGCTAGATCCATCATTTTATAAAAATCCACACCTGTTTCAATGCCCATTCGATCTAATACCCCTACTAACACTTCTGTTTGCGTATTACCCGCACCTGCTCCAAGACAACGAACACTTCCATCGATTCTTGTTGCGCCTGCTTCAATGGCAGCTAACGTATTTGCCATTGCTAATGAAAGATTATTATGAGCATGGAAACCAATTTCCACACCAATGGTTTCTTTCATTGCTTTGATTCTTGTTGTTACTTGATTTGGTAATAAAGCTCCAGCAGAATCAACGACATAAACAATATCGGCACCGTAACTTTCCATTAGTTTTGCTTGTTCCACGATTTTCTCCGGTTCTGCCATATGAGACATCATTAAGAATCCAACCGTTTCCATTCCAAGCTCTTTGGCAGCGTAAATATGTTGGGCAGACACATCTGCTTCTGTCACATGTGTAGCGATACGCGCCATCTTCGCCCCTAATTGCTGGGCTTGTTTCAATTCTTTAACTGTCCCGATACCAGGAATTAACAACACAGCAACCTTTGAAAAATCAGTTACAGCAACAGCTGCTTCTATTAATTCAAACTCATTTGTTTTTGACCTGCCATATTGCAAAGAAGATCCCGCTAGGCCGTCTCCATGAGCTACTTCAATATAAGGCACCTTAGCCTCATTCAAGCCTTTGGCAATCCTCTCTACTTGCTGAACAGTATATTGATGTGAAAGGGCATGACTCCCATCTCGCAATGCCACTTCCGTTAATAATACCTTTTGACGTTCGGTCATATGAATCTCTCTCCTTTTACTGTGTAATTAAATTCTTTGCAAACTCTTCAGCTACCTTTACACCAGCCGCTGTCATAATATCTAGATTTCCTGAATATTTAGGTAAATAATCGCCGGCTCCTTCCACTTCTATAAGGATAGTTACTTGATTACCGTCGATCATTGGCTCCGTCCGTAATCGGTAGCCTGGCACATAGCTCTGCACGGTTTTTTCCATATCAGCAATTGATGCTTTTATCTCTTCTTCCTTCATCGTCCCCTCTTCCACTAACGTGTAGACGGTGTCTCTCATGAGTATTGGCGGTTCTGCTGGGTTTAATATAATAATAGCTTTCCCTTTTTTCGCGCCGCCCACTTCTTGAATCGCCCTTGAAGTGGTTTCAGTAAATTCGTCGATATTAGCCCTCGTACCAGGTCCGGCACTTTTACTTGAGATTGTCGCAACGATTTCAGCATAGGCAACTGGACTCACTCGGTTCACCGCATGTACCATTGGTATAGTTGCCTGACCGCCACATGTAATTAAATTGATATTCTCAGCATCTAAATGTTCCTTTGAATTAACTGGGGGAACAATCAACTTACCTACAGCTGCTGGTGTCATATCAATGACCTTCTTTCCTGCTGCTTTTAAAGCTTTTGCATGACGAATATGCGCTTTTGCTGATGTCGCATCAAAAACAATCTCTGCAAGTTCCGGCTGTTCTAAAAACCCATCAATCCCAGTATCAATGGCGACATACCCTAATTCCTTCGCACGTCTTAAGCCATCAGAATTTGCATCAATACCAATCACCGTTGTAAGTTCTAAAATGTCTGAACGACCTAATTTAATCATCAAATCTGTTCCAATATTACCTGATCCTAAAATCGCTACTTTTACTTTACTCAAACCTCAGTTCCCTCCTTAATTTCCTTCTAATATCCAAGTGCAGTTGAAATTTCATTGGCAGAAGTTTTAATTCCAGTAGTAACCTCTTGTTGATGTGCCTCATTTAATCGCACTGTTGGTACCGCACAACTAATGGAACCAACTACCCTTCCTTGATAATTAAAGATCGGGCTTGCTGTACATATAAGACCGATTTCAATCTCCTCGTTATCAACAGCGAATCCCTGCTCTTTCACTACAGCTAATTCCTTTACTAATGCTTGCTTAGTGACAATGGTATTCTCAGTGAACGACTTTAAAGTAAGGGGTTCGATGATTTCTTCTTGTTCTTTTTTTGGTAAAAAAGCCAATATCGCTTTCCCTACTCCCGTACAGTGAAAGGGTGCCCTCCTACCAATCTGCGAGTAGATTCGCAAAGAATGAGGACCTTCCTTCTTTTCAATGTAAATCGCTTCACCTTGCTCAAAAGTTACTAAATGCACCGTTTCTTTTAGAGTAGTAACAAGCTTATTGATGATTGGCCTCGAAACTTCAGCAAAATCGAATTGGTTCTCAACGATATGACCTAGTTGAAAAAGCTTCATACCTAAACGATACTTACCACTTTCCTCATTTTGATAAAGATAACCTTTCGAGGCCAAAGTTTTTATTAAACCATGTACCGTGCTTTTAGAGAGTTCCATGGCTTCCGCTATTTCTTTTACACTTAACTCTTTTTGACCATTAAGAAATAATTCTAAAATGTCTGTTGCACGCAAAACTGATTGTATCGTCATACATCCTCCAACGTTCGATAATGTCGAATAGTATTCGTTAATATCATATTAAAATTGTAGGATGTTTTCCTTTTGTTTGTCAATATAATTATTCTGATTTTTTATTTTTTTCAAAAATTACTTGTAACCGCATTCATTTTCTTTATGCTACGTTTGATTGAATATTCTCATCTTTATTTGGCCGGACAAATAACCAGACAAGTCCACCGCAAATAAGGAGGATTATACCGCATAATTGAAATGCCATATGAAAGCCCGCTGCTTGTGTTGCAGATCTTTCAATAAGAAGACCAGTAATATAAGGACCAACGATTCCTCCTAAAGAGGTAAACGCCATAAACCACCCTTGCACTTTACCTATATGCTCTTTTGAGACCATACTCGAAAGAATAGTCGGACCAAGCACAAGTGTGATACAACCGAAAGTAAGCCCTAAAGAAAGAAAGGCAATCACCAACATATTCGCATTTAGTAATGTTCCTATAAAGTAACTAACTGCTCCCGCTAGCATCACCGGACCCAGTACAAACACTCGACCCTTCACGATACTTTTCGTTTTCTTAAATAATCGATCTGAGACAGTAGAGAAGGTGATTTGAGAAATGGTAATCATTATCCATGGGAGTGCTGCTACTATAGATAAGGTTTCTGCACTCAATTGACGGACATTTTCCAAGTAATTAGGAAGCCAATTTAAACCAATGGTAAAAGACCAATACGTTGCAAAACCACAAATGGCAATAAGAATAAAGTTTTTTGACCTTAGCACTGGTCCAAATTTACTTATTGCTGTTTGTTGGCCTTGTTGGCGATTAGCCTTGTATTTTGCTATTGCTTCTTTGCGATCATTTTCTGCAATCATTAGCCAAAATACAACCCAAATCAAACCGACAATACAAGTTGCTAGAAATGCCGAACGCCAACCAAATTGAGTGATTAATGAAATAAGTATAGGTGCCGACATAGCTACCCCTAAAGGACCACCTACAGAAACAAGTGTTAAACCTATCCCAAGCTTCTCTTTTGGTAGATATTTTGTTGCAGCAGTCATAGCGAGTGAATAAGATGGTCCCTCCCCTGCGCCTAGTATAATGCGTGTTATCAATAAAAAGGTAAAGCTTGATACAAATAGGGTAGAAAACTGCACAGTCGCCCAAACAATTGCCATAACAGCAATAACAATTTTTGCACCGAATCTGTCAGCTAACGTTCCCCCGATAATAGCAAAAATAGAATATAAAAAGAAAAATGCACTTCCAATGATACCCCACTGTTCAGCATTCAACCCTAATTCTTCCATCAGAGGAACAGATGCAAATCCAATAATCGCTTTATCTGCATTACTAATCACTGTCAGTAAAAATAATAAAATAATAATTAGAATAGCCCGACGCGAGATTTTACCTTCTTTCGTACGAGGATTTTTCGCCATTTAGATGACCTCACTCTCAAGATTTTTAAGAAAAAGAAGCGAAGGACTACGCTCCGCTATGTTTTTGAAAACTCACTTCTACACTCTCAAGCCCACTAAATTCTGCTTTAAATGAATCGCCTTTCTCCACAGGAATCGCTGCAGATAACGCACCTGATAAAATGACTTCTCCTGCCTTCAAGTGAACACCATAGTCAGACAGCTTATTAGCTAACCAAGCAACACAAGTTATCGGATTACCTAATACATCCGCACCATAGCCTTTATTAATCAATTTGTTATTTTTGTATAACTTCATTTCCATTTCTTTTAGCTTCACACTATCGACAGCATATCGTTCTTCACCTAAAACAAATTGGGCACTTGAGGCATTGTCAGCAATAGTATCTTCCAGTTTAATCCGCCAATTTTCGATTCGACTATCCACAATTTCTAAAGCAGGGATAATATAATCAGTGGCTGCTACAACATCTGCCTCTGTTACGTTCGGTCCCCGCAAATCATGCTTCAATACAAACGCAATTTCTCCCTCAATTTTCGGCTCAAATAATTTATCCATAGGAATGGCCGATTTTTGCATTGTGACATCCATGCTACTTAATAAATGGCCATAGTCTGGCTGATCAACCCCTAAGGCCTTTTGCATAGCTAGAGAGGTTAGACCGATTTTCTTTCCAACTATCTTTTCTCCTTGAGCCAACTTCACATCAATATTTTCCATCTGAATCTGATACGCCTCATCAACTGATAGCTGTTGGATGTTATCTGTTAATGGCTGGAGGGATTTCTTTGTTTCCTCCGCTTCTAAAAGCGCTTGAGCAGCTTCTTTTAGTTGATCATTTAACTGTAGTGTCATCATTGAACCTCCTTCTATATGGAAAGACCCCGCCACTTTGTTAAGAGACGGGTGTATAAATATTTATTTAGATACCACTTGTTTTTTTAAAAAATCAATGGTCACCTGATTGAATTCTTCCGGTTTCTCCCATTGTGGCCAGTGACCAGCTTCATTGATTACTGTCAGTTCACTCCCTGGAATCATCTCTTTGATCGGTTGTGCTTCTTCTACTGTTGAAGTTGGATCATGGTCAGTCCAAGCAAGTAATGTTGGTACATTGATTTTGCCACACCATGATGGGTCCCAACTAAATTGTTTTCTTGCTTCGATGTTTTGCAAATGGACAATATGATGGACAGCTTCCTGATAAGCAGGTTGAGTATAAATATTGTAACGAGATTCAATTAACTCATCTGTTACTTGCGATTTATCATACATTAACCACTCTAATCTCGTTTTCACATTTTCATAGTTTGCTTCAAGTACAGCTTTTAATGTTGACGCTTTTAGTCCTGCCATAACTTCAGGTTTGTTATTCACATTACCAGGAGTATTGAGCACCATGGATTCCACATAGGTCGGATGGTGAGCAGCAAACCAGGCAGCCACCCATCCACCAAGAGACTCGCCAGATAAATATACTTTCTCTAAATCAAGCGCTTTGATTACAGCTAATAAATGGTCACTGTAACTATCAATACCGTACGGATAGTCTGGCTTTTCTGTATATCCATGACCTAACATATCGATACATATCACGCGGAAATGCTCAGCCAATCCTTTGATATTTCTTGCGTAAGCCTCGATGTGCCCCCCTGTACCATGTAAAAGCAAAAGAGGCTCTCCAGTTCCCGATTCTAGTACTCTCGTTTTCACCCCATCTGCATCGACAAAATGAAGTTTAAATTCGATATCTGCTAAATCGTTCCAAATAGACATATAAAATCCTCTCCTATTCTCTTTATTTTGTCACTTTCTCTTTCATCCACTCATCATTCACTGGTGTTGTTTCAAAGAAAGAATCTGGCACTGATGGTCCCCACCATAAACGACCCTTTGTATCATATTCTTCCTTGGTCCAGCCGATTGGTGGTAAATCAGTATCACGTTTATAATCACCAGAATAAATCTCAATACGATGACCGTCAGGGTCTCTTACATATAAGAAGAAGGCATTTGTTACCCCATGACGACCTGGTCCATAATCGATATTTGCACGGTAGCCTGCATCTGCAAGTAAGTCAGCCGTTTTCACAACGGAAGAAATACCGTCTACAATATAAGCAATATGATGCAGAGATGTTTCTTTATGTTGGACAAGGGCCACGTCATGTGTAGATGTTTTCGCTCTTGTCCATGCAGCAAATTTCCCCTCATCTCCTTGAACATATTCGGAAATGCTAAAGCCTATTGCTTGCCAGTATTCTAACGCTTTATCTACATTTGTTACACGCAGGTTCATATGATCGATTGCTACTGGCGGTATACCACGATGTAAATGGGAGTATCTCATTGGCAAGGCATCTACTCCGCCACTTTTATTCCCTACATTCATCTCTTCCATTGCATGATAGAATTCAACCGGATGACCATTCGGCTCAGCTACTTTAAGTACCGGCCCTTTTCCTGGGTGGATACTATTCTCGACATATTGAGTGGCAACTCCCATTTCTTGATGTTGCTTCTCTAACTCTCTTAAATACTCAGGACTAGATACACGTAGACTAAAACTACCAAGAGCTGCTTTTGGCTTTTGCGTTAAAATTAAAGAATATCGATCAAATTCATCAATGGCACGCAAATATAGACTTGACTCTGTTCTTTCCACTTCAATAAACCCTAGTACATCTACATAAAAATCTTTAGACTTATTTAAATCTGTTACAAACAGCTCGATTTGCCCTAAACGAAGAATCATTGCTCTTCACTCTCCTATTTATCAATATATTGATTTAACTGATTTGTTCTTTTGCATCTGTTTTTTTCAACCAATGAATGCTTAATTCTTTTGGTAAGGTCTTGTTCGATTGCCATTCTACTTCTTCTTTGCTAAGGACTTTGACTGTATGCATATCCCCTTGGCAATTCACTTCATATTCACCAAGTGCAGGTAAAGTATAAAAAGGTTTAACCCAGTACGTGCTACCGTTCCTTTGCAACTTCACTTGATACGGTCTACCTAGAAGCGCATGTGCTAAATCTACTTCCCCCTGCTGTAAACAGCTGCGGATATAAGAGGAACTAATTTTCAACCCATTTCTGCTCAATTTTGAAACAGATGTTGTCGTTATTTGATAGCCTGAATCAGTTGCTAATCTGGCCATATGTCCGACTCCCTTGTTACCATAATGAAAGTCGAAACCAGCAACTGCATGTTTCACGCCGAGTGTGAGTAAATATTGCTTAACAAATGCTTCTGGGGAGAGGCTAGCAAATGCATGATTAAAAGGAACGACATAGAAAAGATCGACACCAAGAGAACTCATTCTCTTTTTCTTTTCCTCTAATGGCATTAAATAAGGAAAGTCAGATCGCTTCATTAACACCGTTTTCGGGTGAGGAAAGAAGCTCATGATTGCTAGTGGCAAGTTGCGTTTATTTGCTTCCACCTTTGCTTGGCGAATGACTTCTTGATGACCAAGGTGAAGGCCATCGAAAAATCCGAGCGCCATCACACATGATTCTATGTTTTTACCTAATACGCCATGGAGCTCTTCCTCATTTAAGACGATGGTTTTCATCTGACTTCCCTCCTTTATTGTTAAGAAATTGGCTCTTCTACTGCTATCATTGAACGGTATTTGCCGTTAAAGAATAATAATGGATCTTTTTCTTCTAAATACACATCCTTCACGCGACCAATAAATAACGTATGGTCACCTTCTACATGTGTGGCCGATACTTCACATGCCATTTGTGCCACTGCCCCGTCAATGACCGGCATGTCATTTAATCTCGCGAATGACACTTCCTTTGTTTCTTTTAACTGTCCAGCAAAATTCATAGACAGCTCTTTTTGATCATCAGCCAAAATATTGACGGTGAATATCCCACTATCTTTAATTTTCGAAAGGATATTCGCTCGCTCCCCAATAGAGATAACGATTAATTTAGGATCAAGTGATACCGACATAAAAGCATTAGCCGTCATCCCATGAACATCTCCATTTGTTTCGGTTGCAATCACCGTTACGCCGGTGGCAAATTTACTCATTGCATGTCTAAATAAACGATCATCCATCTTTACCTCTCCTTTCATTAACCTCTGACGCCACTCTCAAATCCAAATAAGTCTTGCCCGTAAGCAGCAACAGAATCTTCATAAAGTGATGTTTTATGTGTAGCCACGGATAAAATATCGCGGATAAACATTTCTAAAGTCCCACCTTTATACAGTGCAGCACCACCAAGTGTTAACATGGCACGAACAGCGATATCTGTACAAAGCTTTATAATTTTAGTTCTAATGGCAAAAAACTCCCCGAGCGGTGTCATTTCGCCATCCTTTTCGTAATTTTCTAATAAATAAATGTATTGAGCCATCAACCCTTTTGCTGCATGCAAATCGGTAGAAATTTCTGCTATTACACGTTGACTTCGAGGGGACTCACTTTCTCTCATCCCATCCATCAAACGAACACGCTTTTCAGTTAACACTTTAAACTCTTCAATCACTCTTTCCGCACCACCGATAGCAATCGCTGGGAATCCAATATAAAATGCCGGATAAAATGGCACATGATAAAACGGATAACTTTTATCATAATCTTCTTCTGGTGGCCTTCTTGTTGATTCCGCTTTTTCTAAATCGAGAATACGCTCTTTCGGTACGTACACATTATCTGCAATGATTTGGTTACTTCCCGTCCCTCTTAATCCAAAAGTATCCCAATTTTTAACGATTTCAACCTCAGATGTTTTCAAAATGGGTAGGCAGACTACTGGTTTATCACGTCCTGGTAATTGAACTTTCACCCCTACGCCAACCCAATCACTATGAAGAATGCCACTGACAAAATTCCATTTCCCACTAATTCTTAATCCATCTCCATCAGGTTCCGCTGTACCTAATGCTGCAAAGATATCTGCAATCAATCCACCTTGATCGACTACTTCATCTCTTCCTGCTTTCGGTAAATAAGATGGTAAAGAATTGTGTAAAGGGTAAAGGAAGGTTAACCAAGCAGCAGAAAGATTATAATTTGCCACCTTTTGAATCACTTTTGCAAAGGTAGATAAACTCGCTTGTGGCCCAACATATTCCCTCGGTAACATCATCCTTGAGATTTGTGTTTCTTTTATCAAATTCACGACATTTGCTGAAACCGTGGCATTCTTATCAGCCTCATGCGCTTCTTCTTCAGCGAGCATACCAATCTTCTCGGCTCCCTGTAATAGCGCTTCTTCCGTTATATTATCCACCGTATTAACATTCATTGTTACTCACCCCGTTTATAGAATATAAAAACAATTAATTTGATATCGCTTACATTGTTGATTCGAAATTTTCTTTTAATTAAGTTTCTACTGTTAGTGTAGTGAAAAATGAAAATTCAAACTAGAACAAAAACTGTTCATGATTTTTGATTTTTTCGTCTTTATTTGTTCATGTCGGAAAACTTTTTCACAAAATAACTGGCGTAAAATGAAAAAGAAGCGTTCAAATGAAGAACGCTTCTTTTTTGTGATTTTATGAAAATATCGTCTAATCATACAGAGAGGAGTTGCTGTGAAAATCAACTATTAATTTCCATTGAGCACCATAGTAGAGGATTCTTTTTTGTGATGCTCTCGACTCTGGAATCTTTCCTGGCAGCCTCGATGAATGTACAAAAACAAATATCTGCTATATACATTTTAACTCACAACTTTACTTGTTTTTCTTGTACCATTTTGCGCGTAAACACGTCTTGCACGCAGTTCTTTACCTTTTACATCCTGATCAGTCGCGATTCTCCCTTTTATGCTACTTATCTTTGTGTTTTTGTTCAGATTAGTCGCGATTCCCTCTTTTTCTCTACTTATCTTTGTGTTTCCGCTCTGATTAGTCGCGATTTCCTCTTTTATCCTACTTATCTTTGTGTTTCCGCTCGGATTAGTCCCGATTTCCTCTTTTAACCTACTTATCTTTGTGTTTTGGCTCAGATCAGTCGCGATTTCCCCTTTTTCTCTACTTATCTTTGTGTTTCCGCTCGGATTAGTCGCGATTTCCCCTTTTTCTCTACTTATCTTTGTGTTTTTGCTCCGATCAGTCGTGATTTCCTCTTTTATCCTACTTATCTTTGTGTTTTGGCTCAGATCAGTCGCGATTTCCTCTTTTACCCTACTTATCTTTGTGTTTCCGCTCTGATTAGTCGCGATTTCCTCTTTTATGCTACTTATCTTTGTGTTTTGGCTCAGATCAGTCGCGATTTCCTTTTTTAACCTACTTATCTTTGTGTTTCCGCCCTGTTTAGTCGCGATTTTCTCTTTTTCTCTACTTATCTTTGATTTTCCGCCCTGTTTAGTCGCGATTTTCTCTTTTTCTCTACTTATCTTTGATTTTCCGCTCAGATCAGTCGCGATTTCCTCTTTTTCTCTACTTATCTTTGTGTTTCTGGATGGCTTTTGCTCGTAAACTCAACTTGCGTGCAGTTCTCTTTCTTTTCCTATTAGTTTTGTGTGCAAACTCCACTTCTGAGGCAGACGGTTTTTCTTTTCTGCGCCCTCTTGTAATTCTTCCTTTCACAACGCTCACAGCTCCGGTCTCTAATATCAAGGAGACCATATATCAAATAGCATATTTACAATCAAAGGAAAGAAACAAGCAAAACTATAATAGGAAAAAGAACAAAAAACCCATTTAACCCTTGTAAAAAAATAATGAGCGGGCTCATGCTATTTTTGTTTCTAATATAAAAGAAAGAAATGATAGCTAAAATGGGGGTGAGTAATCCAAAGATGCCATAGACCTTACCCGTTGTGTCTAAAAGCTCTTGAATAATTAAAGAAGTAAGAACGATATTTACTAGCAACAACAATAAAGGAATAAGCATTTTCTGTGCTTTGTACTGCTCCACCTCTATCACCATCCTCTAGATCATTTATTAATAGATGAACAATAAAAACAAAAAGAGAAGGCTTAACATCAAATATCGAAATAAATATTTACTTTTTTGCATCCATGACTCTACCGCATCCATTAGAAACATCAGGGCCAAAATGAGATATAATCTACCCGGTAATAACAAGTCAGTGTTTTGCAGACCCAAAATTAAATAGAGTAATAGCATGAAAATGAATACGAACCGTAGTATAGTAAAAATTTTAATTGGCTTTACATTACTGTTTTCAAAAAACAAACCCATTTTTTCATCTACTTTCAAAGATTTTCTCCCTACTTCGCCGTTTAAAATAAAAAGGAATAAGCAGACTACCAGTAAAAACAAAGAATAGTGAGCCCCAAACCCCCCTTGATAAACTAGCAAAAAAATAGAAAAACACCGCATTCACTAACATCCAAAATGTAAAAAGGATAGAAAAAACCAAACCTCTCATAGTCTTATTTGCCCTTTTTGCTAACAACCAAATTCCTACAATACATTGCAATAATATAAAACCAATGATTGAACTCATCCAATAATTATAAACTAACACTACTCTACACCATTTTCTAAGATGGCAAAGGAGCCAAGGTCAGCATCAATCTGAGCAGTTGCCCCATAAGGCAAAATAAATTTTGGTTCCGTATGTCCGAAATTCAAGTTATAAAGGACCGGTACATCAGTTAAACCGTATTCTTGTAAAACGGTTAATATCACCATCTTGTATTCTTCATAGAATGCTTCATCATAAGGCTTAGCAAATACGATTCCATTTACGGCTTTTAATATCCCTTGCGCTGCATAATTCCTGAGCCAATACTTCACATAATCAGGGGCCGTCTTATCTTCGGACGTTTCAAAAAACAAAATACTACCTTGCCAATACTCTTTCTCTGGCCAAAGACTGGTTTGCTTAGCAAACTCCAGCACTTCAATACAGCCACCGATTAACGAGCCTTGTACCTTACCGCTTCCTTGCAGGACCTCATAGCCGTTATTCTTATTCATTTTTCGCCGCTTCTCTTTATTGACTTCTATCCACTCGAGCCTCTCACTCGTCCAATGTGGAGCAGGCGTCAGTTCACCAATTGTAGAAGAGGAAAATAGCGTACGTTCGATGCTTTCAACGGTGTACGGATCCATCTCAACATTCTCGGCAAAATCTGTTAAAATCGCAGGTCCATAGAACGACGATAGCCCTGCTTTATGACAGAATAAATGAGTAATCGTGACATCTGAATAGCCCATAAAAATTTTAGGATTTTCTTTTATCACATCAAAATCAATATAGGGCAGCAAGCGAATACTGTCTTCTCCACCAATATTGGCAATAATGGCTTTAATACTATGATCAGAAAAAGCTGCCATTAAGTCTTCGGCTCGCGCTTCGGGATGTTGATATAAATAATCTGCCCCCTTCAGGCTGTGCGGCATTGCGACGACTTCTAGTCCAAATACTTCTTCAAGCCGCCTTACCCCTTGTTCATAACGCCACCTAATTTCTTCTTCACCTGCACCTCCCCATGAAGGACTCACCGTTGCTACTCGGTCACCTCTTTGCAATCTTTGTGGTTTTTTTAACATATATATCCCCCCATCTGTTATATCCAACGTGCAAACCAAGCTACATAGTAAGCAGCAGGCAGGAATATGATTTGCGCTGCCAACGTGCCAACAAACTTAGAACTGACCATTGTTAATGAATAACTTTTCAAATAAATATATTTGCTTGGGTTAGTTACCACCCTATCAGCTAATACTGAAGCTTTTGGGTCAATAAATAATGTCAGAATAATTGTTGCTACACCGTTTATGATACCCGACGACATTAACGCTGCTTGCGCATACTCTGGTGCAATAATGGAAGCATAGATAGATGATAGCACCCCTGTCGTAAACACCGCTGTGACAATTACATTCAAGCAAAATAAGCGCTTAGGAATGGTTTGTAACGTAATTCCTTTTAAATAATAGAAACGAGGGATTCTAATACATGAAAGCATACGCTTGATTCCTCGTAAGTTCATATTTTTCTTTACTAATGCGGGGATTGAGCCCCGCTGTTCTGACATTTGCACGATTGCCTTTGAAAATATCAAAATAAATGTAGGGAAGAGCAACATGCCTAGCAATACACCTATTGAAGTAACACCTATTAACAGGCGATACTGTTCTTCAATGAACTTCATGACATTCCCTTCAGGTGCTGCATTAATCAACTTTGCCGTCATCGGTTGCTGAATCATCGTCGAAAATCGCGAGACAATCACTAATGTACTAAACAATGAGATTGCTGTAGCAATCAACCTTACTCTTGTTCCAGCAATCCTAGTCGAGTAAGCTAAAGTCTCTACTAATGTAACGATTAATAGAAAACATGCGATCAAAAGTAATTTTGCTGTGATCAATTCTGCCATTAACTTGTTCACTCCAGCTTTTTATATTAAAAGCAATTATAAATCAAGTGGGATAAATTAACAATAATAAATACCATCCTTTTCCTTTTGTATTTGGGCATAAGAAAAACGCTCCTTCCATTAGAAGCAGCGCATTTCTGTTAAGGCATTTCCTGTATCTCTGTTTCAAATGTTGAAAAAGCAAAGATACCAAGTAACGCAAATAATATCCATATGACCGTAAGAATGATACCTATAATACCGCATATAAGACCGGCCGTTGCTAGCGATTTCCCTTTTTCTCCAGTTTGCAGGATTTCTTTTGCTGACAACCTTCCAAAAACAATACTAATAATCCCTAATAAGAAGCCGATAAATGGAACGAGCAATGAGAGAATCCCTAGGGTCAGAGAAACCACTGCTTTCGTATTTGTTTTTTGTTGTTCCATTCTTTCCCTCCTATTCCATAAACCTAAATAAATCGCCTAAAATAATTTCATCAGATAACTTAAGTTCTTTACGTACCGTTTCTAGATAAGTTTCACAGTTTTCTTCTTCAGTTAGTGATTCAGTATTCATGCTGTAACAAGCATTGTTAAGATAAGCGTATTCACTAGCTACCATACTGCCATCACGAAAGACAACAGGTTTATTTGGATCTCTCGTAAAGAGGTTTTCACTAAAATTTGTTCTTTTCTCCTCATCAATACCCATTATTTCGAGGATAGTCGCATGAATATCAATTTCGCCACCGATGGTTTCAAATATCGCACCTTCTTGGCCAGGTATATGAATAATAAGAGGAATTTGCTGCAATTGAAGATGATTAATCGGCGTTTCCGGTTGATCTAATAACTCATGCACGCCTTCTTCAAATTCTTGAGAAATCCCATAATGATCACCATAGATAACGAAAATGGTGTCTTCATACATCCCTTCTTTTTTTAACAAATCAAAGAATCTTTCAATCGCTGCATCTTCATAATTAACCGTTGTCACATAACGATTAACAACGTCAACCGACGTGTCAGCAGGAGGTATTCGTTGGTCCTCATTTTCTAATAAAAAAGGAAAATGATTTGTTAATGTAAGGAAACTAGCCATATAAGGTTCCGTCAGCGTTGAAAGATGTGTGATTGATTGTTCAAAAAAAGGAATATCTTTAATACCATAGTTTACGGAATTCTCTTCTGTAATATGATAGTCCTCTTGAGAAAAAAATTGATTATAACCTAAGCTCGGATACATTTGCTTTCGATTCCAAAAATTAATGCTGTTACCATGGAAAGTGGCAGCGCTATAATTATTTTGTGCTTTCAATAATTTAGGTAGAGAAATAAACTCATTCTCAGGTCGTCTAACAAAGACAGAACCACTGGATAAAGGGTATAAGCCCGTATGAACCATGAATTCTGCATCTGACGTTTTTCCTTGTGCTGCTTGCTCATATATATTTGAAAAATAATAACTATCTTCTATTAAGGAGTTAAGGAATGGGGTAATTTCTTCCCCATTGACTTTACGGTTAATGACGAAATTCTGCGTAGACTCTAAGCTAATCAATACTAAATTCTTTCCCTCAGCAAGACCAAAATAGTCCGATTTAGCATCAGGCATCCCCTGTAAATAGTTAGTTACAGGCTCAACACTTTTATCACTAGCTAATACTTTCATCATTGGTGATTGCAAACTATTAATAATGTTGAACACTTGATAATTATATAGCCCTAATGACTCAACAAGCTGTTCCCTGTCATAGTTCGCTTGAAGCACGTAAGGATTTCTCAATAATGCGAGGGAAACGGTCATCATGATTAAGACCATAGTCAAGCCAACATACTTCTTTTTATGAGGCATAGCTGGTTGCCACTTTGTTTGTTTTGTTTTTCGCCATACATAAACAAAAAAGATAATATCTAAGAATAATAGCAAATCTAAAGGCGAAATTAACTCTAACGTACTTGGTCCAAGTCCACCAACATTATTTAGCTGCATAAGTACAGATACTGTTACAAAATCAATATAGAAACGATAATATAGTAAGTTCGCATATAATAAACCAATAAGCAACACATAGGCAATTAACACGCCTATCATGGAAAATCTTTTTTTGAATATAAAAGCAAGGCCCATAAGTAGCAGGCTAATACCCATTGGATTAACGAGAAGGACGAGAAAGTCTAGCCATGTCTCGACGGTTAAATTGAAGCCTACCCATGTAACAACCACTACCTTTACCCATAACATGACAAAGAGTGCAGCTAGATAATGCTTACCAACCCAATTTATAAAGTTTTTCATCCCATTACCTTCCTACTATGAAAGCTGTCATAGACTTTAAGCAAGCGAATCATCGCATCCTCAACATCTGCCTTTTTCTGTTCCCCCATTAGCGCAATCTGAAACCAGTTTCTCTCAAGCAAATAGTTGCTTTCATAACTGACATAAACCCCTACCAGCTTCAATTGATCGCCAAAATCTCTTGAATTAATTTCTGTCTCTAATTGAACAGTCAAAATACCCGGAGAATAATTTTCCCCATAAAACACTCTTAAGCCTGCCTCTACTAACTTTTGACGTACTAATTCATATAAAGCATGACTTGCAAAATGATGATTCTCTATCGCTATAGAAAGTGCATACAGTCCATTTGATGAATGTGTAAACGGAATACTCGCCTTGGCCTGATACACACCAATATCGAGATATTTCGGTAATTGATGATGAGGCTTGATTTGTGTTTGATGAAAAACCAGCGCTAAACCAGGATAGGAACCTAAGCCTTTCCCACTAACCGCACTCGTGATATATACATTCTTTAGATGAACTGGAACAATTCCTAGCGAACTGCAAGCATCTACACATAGCTTCACATTATACTGCAGACAAAGCTGTTCCAATTCTTCTAATGGAAAAAGATAACCTGTAGATGTTTCACAGTGTACAGTCCAAATCCAGCCAATATCTCGATTGTCCCGTAACATGTTCTCTACTTCGCTTATATCTATAGGTGCGTTCCATGGTTTCTCAACTGTCGCAAAAGGTAATTTGAAACGCTTACCATGCTCAATGAGCCGGTAACCAAATTCACCGTTTGCTAAAATGAGCCCCTTCTCATTTACTATTGATAAATGGGCAGCAACCATATCATTTGCCATTGTTCCTGTACCAACAGCTATTTCGACTTCATTAGCATTAGTTAATGCGCAAAGCTTCTTTTTTAGCTTGCTCAACATGGAGCTTACTTCATGAGAACGGTGGGACACTGGCTCTCTCCCCCACGCCTCCTTTACCTTATCTGCGATCGAAACTGGACCGGGGAGGAAAAAATGTCCATTCTCTTTCGCGTTCCGCTTCAGCATTTTTTGAAAAAGCTTAGATGCTGCCTCGAAACTTTCTTTTGTTAAATACATTGGTTGGTATGGCGCTTCCTTTGTACCTACCAAAGGACCAAAGGGGCGGAATCCAAGATGTCTATATAACTTTGTCTGTCTTAATGTTCCAGAAATGATTGCCATTGTATAATGCTCTTCAAGACAGAAATCAACTAACGCTTTGCTTAACTCGTAAAATACGCGACTCCCACGATAAGGTGTTTTGATAGATAATAACCGTATCTCACATAAGGTTTCGTTCGGTGGCAGGTACGCGTCTAATTGATCAAGCTTTTCGTCTAATGAAAATGGTCTCGTCCCTTTTACAGCAATCATACCCACGACTTCATCTTCTTTTTTAGCGATAATATATGTATTGGCATCATGAAAGCGATCAACTAATTTTCTTTGTTCATTCACTCTATGTTGCGGTATTTCCTCTACAAATGTTTCATAGTTTAATTGATGAATCTGCTCCAGTTCAGAACTTTGATCTGCACGCTTATAAACAATTGCTGTCATCATTCCACTCCTCCACTTCTATGCAGCCTTACAATAATGAATAGCATAAAAAAGTATGCCGCCGCTAACATCCAACTACTTTTTATCATAAGTAGAATAGGCATGATAAAAAAACTAGTTAGTGTAGGTATAGTCAACTTCTTTGTAATGATATATAGCAGGAGAATGAGTCCACCGACGATCAGTAAACCCATTGGCAACAAAACCAATGAGACAGCTAGATAGACAACGATTCCCTTTCCCCCATGGAAATGTAATTGCACTGGCCAGATATGACCACATAAGATGGCTACCACAACGCAAGCGAGTACTAGATTACTAGCTTCCCCCAAATAAATGACTACTAACAAAGGGAAAATCGTTTTGAGTGCATCAATAATCACGGTATACACAAAAGCTCTCCTACCCATCACTCTACCGGCATTACGTGCACCTGCATTACCACTTCCCTTTACTCTTATATCCTCACCATATAAAAATTGACCAATATAATAGGCCCCATTTAAACAACCACAAGCATACGCAAAAAGAACCCATAAAACCAAATTCAGGAAGGGTCACCTCTCTTTTTAACATAACTACATCCCTCATATCTTAACATTATTATCCAATGTGTAGGAATACCCTAAATGTCATTTTTTACATAGGTTTTAAAATATAAAAAAAGGCTCAAGCCAATAATCATATAGAGTCTCGAGCCTTTTCAT
Source organism: Cytobacillus kochii (assembly GCF_020171845.1). Lineage (GTDB taxonomy): Bacteria > Bacillota > Bacilli > Bacillales > Cytobacillaceae > Cytobacillus > Cytobacillus kochii. Next base: position 154,681 of record NZ_JAIVAM010000011.1, read on the forward strand.
TCCATTTTCATTTACTTAATTTAAATCAACTGCTTTTTGAGAAGCTTTCATTTGTTCAGCAATGTCACTAATGAAGGTTTGCTCCAGCTGTTTCACCATTTGCTCTTCTGCTCTAAGCATTGCCTGCTCAATTAAACAGCCTTCATTATGTGGGTGGTCGTGATCAAGTGAACAGTGAAACAGTTGATTACTTCCTTCTATCGCTTGAATCACTTGTAAAAATGAAATATCTCCATTACGCTTCACTATACGGTAACCACCTTTTGCTCCGGGGGTGGATTCAATTAACCCCGCTTTTACCAGCTTTGTTAATATTTTCGATAAATAAGTCGGCGATAGATCTTGCACTTTTGCTAACACGTCCACTCCGACAGATTCACCTTTTGGAGCCAAGTATAAGAAAGCCATTGTGTGTAAACCATAATTCGTCGCACTTGAATATTTCATTTTTACTACTCCTTTTTTCTAAAAATCTTCGGCTAATAAATCACTCACAACAGCAATGCCCGCCCTACTTCCGTCACTAGCCGCAAATATAAGTTGAGCCATTGGCATTGTTGATGTGTCACCACTAGCATAAACACCTTCTATATTTGTTCTACCAAATTCGTCTGTGATAATGCCACCATTTTCATTCACTTTACAACCTATTATATCAGCTAAAGGAGAAGCTTGCTTTGACATCATCCCAACAAATCCACCATTCCTTTCTAATCTTTCCCCATTTGTAAAGACAACTTCTTGTAATTGTCCCTCTTCACCATGTAAATAAGCAATTTCATCCTCCAATACACGGATCCCTTTCGAGGCTAACAATTCCTTTTCTTCTCCTGTTAAAATCTTCTTCCCATTAGAGCATACAATAATATCATCACTCCAATTCGTTAGTAATTTAACCATATGGGTAATACCTTCCATCTCAGAAACAACCACGAGTTTTCTCTCCCTTAACTCCCAACCATCACAAAAAGGACAATGAAAGACACTTTTGCCATATAACTCTTTTAACCCTTTAATAGGAGGTAACTGATCCTTCACTCCTGTTGCTAAAATCACTTTTCTCGATTGTATCAGATTGCCTGAGCTTGTCTTAATGAGGAATATATTGTTTTCTTTTTTAAGCCCCGTCACCTTTTCTGTCTTTAATGAAATGCTTGGATATTTCTGAAGATCTTCTTTTGCTAAACGTTTAAATTCAGCTGGTGCAATTCCATCTCGTGTAATAAAACCATGTGATTCATGTGTAACACTATTTCTCGGTTTATCTTCATCAAAAAGCACGATATTTTTTCTTGCTCTCCCTAATACAAGTGCCGCATTCATACCTGCTGGACCGCCACCAATAATCACACAATCTAACATTGTATTACTCACTCTCCTATATAAATATATTATAGACCTTTAATATCTATAATAGGGAGTATACCGATTAAAAACAAGGAAAACAACTCACACTTTAGAGTAAAGACTTTTTAGTAGATAAAAATTAATAGCATTTGTTGGCGATATACTCTCATTATATGTACACTTATGTTCATAATAAAAAGTGCTCACCAGAAGATGAGCACTCTCTTATTATTTTTATTAATCATCTAATTCAACTTTTAGTACTTTACCAGTTAAAGCATCAATTTTTATTTCTGCTTCTTGTTTGCCTTCTAATTCAATATCGTAAATAAGTGTCCCATTATCGTGATCAAGTTGCAGTTCACTGAACTCTCCGTCTGCTTCTTTTTCAGCTAATTGAATGGCATCACTTGCAGAGAAAAGCTTTTGATCCAGTGTAATTTCTTCGTCCTGCTCATCTTCTTTCTCTGATTTCACTTTAAGCACTTCACCAGTATTTGCATTTAACTCTACATCTGTTTCAGTACCATTCCCTTGTAGCTCTACATTATATACGAGATTTCCTCTTTCCCACTCTAATTCAACATCAGTTACTTTTCCTTCCCCTTCCTCTTGTGCTGTCTTGATTGCTTCTTCAATTGAAAGGGTTCCTTCATTTGTATTGCTTGTTTGTTTTTGTTTCACTTCTTCACCATTTGATACCGTTGCTTTTGGGGCATCATCATTGGCAAATGTGGTTGCAGCAAAAACGCCTCCTAATATAATAGCTCCTGCTAATAAACCTACTCCTACTTTTTTCATTTTAATTTCCTCCTGTTTGTTATGTCTATACTGTTATATTAAACAGCTATCATGAGATAAAATTGTGAGGAAGATTAAAATAAGATTAGAATTCACTTCTTTTTCATTAATCCCAAGTCACAGTTGATTCACCTGTAATGGCATTCACTTCAACTATAGCCTCTTTTTCATCACCCGTTTCAATTTCGATAAGATAGAAGACATGATCCTCTTCATTTTCCAAGTCAACATCATCTACTTCGCCTTGAACAGCTTGGAGAGCGATTTCAATCGCTTCTTCTTCTGTCAGAATCGTATTTTTCGGAGGCTGTTCATTGGCTAGCTCATTTGAAAGGACTTTCCCAGTTACTGCATGTAAGGTAATTTCACGCGCTTCTCCGTCTTTAACTACTTGAGCGACAAATACTTCTTCGCCTGACTTTTCTTTTAGATTTACTGAATCAATTTCCCCTAAAGAAGCAGTTTGCACTAATTCCTTGACTTCTTGCTCCGTTAAACGTTGCTTTTCTTCTCCTGTTCTTGACATTTCTTCTATTTCACCACTTGCACGATTAATGTGTAGTTGATACATTTGCCCTGCGCGATCGAAAGAAACGATAAACTCTTTACCTTTATCCTCTGTTTCTTGGATAACGCCTCCATATCGTTCCTCAACTATCTGCTTTACCTCGCTCTCAGCTAATTCATCCGATGGCAACACAAACGGTTTGAGCAAGAGCCAGACAATAATGATCATGATGAAAAACAACAGAATGAATCCTAAACTACTAATTACCTTTTTCTTCATTTTCTCATCACTCCTGACTTTGCCCTTTATCAAAAAGTATTTTCACTTTCGTTCCTATTCCTAATTCGCTTTGAAGCGTTAACTCAACATCAATCGCTTCTGAGATTTCTTTTGCCAAAGATAAACCGAGTCCGCTACCATTTTTCCCCCGCTTCCTTGCGGGATCTACTTGGTAAAAGCGATCAAACACTCTCGCCTGATCAGCTTTAGAAATACCAACTCCTGTATCAATTACTTCAATAAATGTTTGCTCATTTGCCTTCCCGATAATAATTTCAATCTCATTTTCACTATATTTCCTAGCGTTATCTAATAGGATAAACAATAGCTGCTTAAGCTTTTGCTCATCAGAAGTGACCGTCGTTTCTTTTAAGCCAGTTATTGTAATGTGGCGCTGATACGCTCTCTCAAATGAACGACTAACTTCAAAAAGGAACGGGGAGAGTGAAATCTCTTGTTTTTGTACATTCCATTCTTCGTTATTCTTCGCCAAAAGAAGCAATTGTTCAGTTAGTTCTCGCATCCTTATTGCCTCTGAGTGAATAGCTTCAACAGATTCATCGACTAAATCTTTATCTTGGTACCCTCGTCTTTTAAGCAAATTAGCATAACTTTCTATGATTGTTAATGGTGTTTTTAATTCATGAGAAGCATTAGCAATAAATTGCTTTTGTTTCTCATCATTCTCCTCAAGCAGCGTAATCATATGATTGAAGGTTTCACCCATTTCCCTCAATTCGATGTCTGCATTTCGATGGAGCTGCAGTTGTTTAAATTGGCCACTATTTCTAATTTCCTTCATTGTTGCAGTTAAAGAAAGAATCGGCGTAATAATCACGTTGCCGACAAACCTACTTGAAAGGAATACAGGTATCGTTGCAACTAGTGTTACGATAAAGAGAACGGTCTTTAATATATTTAAGTTTCGATAACTTGCTTCAATATCTTTTCCTATTTGTAAGTTTGCCACTTCTCCACTGGGCAAAATCATTGGTGTTGAACTAATAACTATATGTTCGTTTTTAATAATTTCTGTCTTATCACTTGCTCCAAACTGATAAGGCAGCTTATCTACCTTTTCATTATCCATCGAAGTGGTTGTTGTTGCTTCTCCATTTTCATGAATAATTCTTATAAACCCATCAACCGGTACATACGCCCTTAATAAGCTTCCTTGAGGAAGAGTGCCTAGGGATTGATGGAACTCAGTTAAAACCCTATTTAATTCTTCTTTTGCCTGCTCCTTCTCACCCTCTAGCGTAATGGATTGAAAAATAAAGTATATTGTAAAGTTCATTACAATGAGTAAAACAATAAATAAGACCGCAGTATATAAATGAATTCTATTTTTGATCTTCATGTTGGTTGCCTGAGGGTATAGCCCACACCTCTTACTGTTTGAATAAGCGGTTTGACATCATCAGATACTTCTAACTTCCTTCTTAAATAACGAATATACACATCAACCACATTTGTATCACCGCTGTAATCGTACCCCCACACTTTAGACAATATTTGGTCTCGTGTCAGCACTTGGCGTTCATTCTCAGCTAAATAGAGCAATAAATCGAATTCCTTAGCAGTCAACTCAATGGATTGTTCCCCTCGCATGACTTCTCTCGTCTGCTCATTCATTTTTAAATCGCTACAAGTTAACCATTTTCCTCCTTCTTCCTTACCGCCTTTTTGTTTCAATCGCAAAGCTGCTCTCACTCGTGCTAGCAATTCTTCTATTTGAAAAGGCTTGGTGACATAGTCATTCGCCCCAAAATCAAGTCCAGTTACTTTATCTTCTACTGCACCTTTAGCCGTTAGTAATATAACCGGTGTAACCGTATCATTCCCTCTTATTCTACGTAGAATTTCCATCCCACTTAAACCTGGTAGCATCACATCTAAGAGGATAAGATCCCACTCTTTTTCTCGGTAATGATTCATCGCCTCCATGCCATCATACACCTTTGTCACTTGATAACCTTCATACGTTAATTCAAGCTCTAATAAGCGCGCAATTTTTTCCTCATCCTCAACAATCAAAATCTCCTCTGCCATCCACCACGCCTCCTTTTACAGTTATTATTAACTTACCAAAAGAACATTAAAAACAAATTAAAATTTTCATTAAATAAACCTCCCTTTTGGGGAGGAGGTCTCACCATATTAATTACCCGTTCGACTTGAGGCGTACACTATAAAATCTCATTGCCCTCGGCACACCCTTCAATTCAAAAACACCTAAGAACGCTAGCGTTCTTAAACGGTACTCAATAAACAAATCCCCAATGGGTTGGTCTAAATGTCCAATGACCTCACCAATTAGGCGGGCAGACTTCATAAATTCTTTTCCCTTTTGAAGCTCCCTTGCTTTAACAATAATCATCTCATCTAAATAATTTTCACTGACAGGAGTCAACCTTCCTTCTTCCCATGTCCTTAAAAAGACGTCCTTCGATTGAGCAAGCGTAACCCAAAGTTCTATCCATTTTTGACGTTCATCTATTGATAAGAAGAGATAATTTTCCAGATTTTTTATATATTCCATCCACTGCTCGGGCGCAAGCTCACCCGTATGTAGAATATCTTGACGTGTTAAACTTTGCTGGTGCTCCTGATCTAAACCTATATATATTTGATTGTTTTTCTCCCGTAATAGGTAGACGGCATAGGCTATTCCTGTCTGTTCATGCGCATTTTCGCATCCCCAAATAAAAATTTTACATTGTTCGGGTAATGCCTGTAACTTCATCCAACTTTCTTCTATCCGTGGAATATAGTCAAAGATACATTCATCTTCTAAATTAATATGTTCAAACAACCAGTCCCTACGCTTCTCAAGACCACCTAATTGATGCAATTGCCATAATGGCCCTATCGAAAAATTAATCGGAATCGTAATGACTATATCATTTATCTTTAATTTCTTTATTGCTTGTTTTAAACTCCCCGCACTCGAATCGCTGAAAACAATATGGATATTACCTCCTTGCAGAGGAGGAATAGCCTTATCAAAGGTTAACACTGCTTGATAAATGTCATTCATGCTAGTCATATAATCCTCTTCAGGGTAGTTTCCCGAATGAAGCATTTCAGTACGTAATAACATTTGTAACAGTAAGGATCTTGCTTCATGATCCGATAATTTATCTACTTGCCGTTTAATCTGCAAAGGCAAACACTCTCCCTATTCACTTTTATAACAATCAAAAACCATGCTCATAAACTCATATGTACTTCCGTTCGTTTCTTGCATATATATGTGGCTCGTGCGAAACCCCATTCGTTTATACAGTTTAATGGCCCTTTTATTGAAAGTAGCTACAGATAATGTCAACTGTTTAGGTTCATAAGTCTTTCTTAAAAAGCTCATCGCAGCCTTTAAGAAAGTTACACCTTTTCTTTGACCAGTTAAGTCCGGTCGCATTCCAAGACCTATATCCAATGTGTCACCTTTTTGCTCAATCATCAAAAAACCGATAAGCTCTTCTTCATCTCTGACAGAAAACACAAACTCTCCCCGTTCTTTTTCATCTAAAAATGCAGCTAAATCCTCCTCATCTTCCTCCATATTATAAAAATCATAGGGGGCATCATACTGCCAAGTTAAAGCAATTTCCTCAGCTTCCTGTTGCGACATGATATTAAATGAATACGGCTTTATAGACTCCTCCTTATTTTAGAAAATTATACCACTTCCTCCCTATACAAAACGCCATTTTAACAAACATTTAATGATCATTTGAGAATGGGCATTTTTTAAACAAGATGCTATTTCAACCTATATATCAGCATCTATTAAAAGGCCATAACTAGCCATTTAATATGCAGGTCCCTGCTCTTGGCAGCGAAGTCCGCATTGAGAGCGATACTTGTGGAGTAAAGTGTTTCCTGCTTTTTTTCAGACTTGTAAGCCTATTTGACTCTTGTGCGTAATTTCTCGGCTTCCTCTATACCTCTTTTGCGCGTATCTGGCTTTTGCGCGCAATTCTTCTTCTCTCTCCCTTATCTTGTGCGCGTATTTAGCTCTTTCACGCATTTCCTCGCCTTCCTCTATACCACTTTTGCGCGTATCCCGCATTTGCGCGCATTTCTTCTTCTCTTTCTCATAACTTGTGCGCATATTTTGCTCTTTCGCGCATTTCCTCTGCCTTCTCTATGACTCTTTTGCGCGTATCTGGCTTTTGCGCGCAATTCTTCTTCTCTTTCTCATAACTTGATCGCGTTTTTGGCTCTTTCGCGCATTTCCTCGGCTTCCTCTATACCACTTTTGCGCGTATCTGGCTTTTGCGCGCAATTCTTCTTCTCTCTCTCATAACTTGTGCGCGTTTTTGACTCTTCGCGCATTTCCTCCCCCTCCTCTATGACTCTTTTGCGCGTATCCGGCATTTGCGCGCAACTCTTCTTCTCTTTCTCATAACTTGTGCGCGTATTTGATTCTTGCCAACATAGTTTCTTAATCTCTTCCCTCGCATTGTAGGTTATGCAGCCAAGATAGACTATTGATCGCAAACAAAAAAATACCACAGAATTAAATTCTGTGGCATGCGAATTCTATCATCTATGATAACTTTTAAGAAGCTTTTTGAACTTTATTATCAGCTGGCGGGTTAAATTGGCCTTCCCACTTTGCGATAACAAGTGCTGCAAGGGAATTACCAACTACGTTTACTGCTGTACGACCCATATCTAGGATACGGTCGATACCTGCGATAAAAGCAAGTCCTGCTGCAGGCAGTCCAATTGTACTGAAAGTAGCTAGTAGAACAACAAACGAAACGCCTGGTACACCTGCCATACCTTTAGAAGTAATCATTAGTACAAGCATTAATGTGATTTGTTCAACAATACTTAACTCAATACCAAACATTTGTGCAATAAATAATGCTGCAATGGCTTGGTATAAAACGGAACCATCGAGGTTAAATGAGTAACCAGTTGGAATAACAAAAGAAGCGATATGTTTCGGGCTTCCTGCTTGTTCCATCTTGTCCATAATTCGTGGAAGAACCGTTTCTGAACTCGCTGTTGAGAAAGCTAGAAGTAATTCTTCTTTAATGGATCCAAGTAATTTAAAGATATTCACACCGATAATTTTAGCCATAATTCCTAAAATAACGATAACGAAGAATGCCATTGTTCCATACACAGTTAACGCTAATTTCCCTAAAGGAATCAATGAAGCAAAACCATATTTTGAAATCGTCACACCAATTAACGCAAACACCCCTATTGGTGCATACTTCATAAATAAGTTTGTTACATAAAACATCGCCTTAGCTGTGCCTTCAAAAAATCTTAATACTGGTTTCCCTTTTTCACCTATTGCAGCGACTCCTAGTCCAAATACAACGGCAAAGAAAATAATTGCAAGCATGTCACCTTCCACCATTGCTTGAACCGGATTTGTCGGTACAATATGCAATAACGTGTCGGCTATTGATTTTCCTTCTTGCTCTTCATTCGTTTGAACATATCCAGAAATATCATTCTGTTCTAAGCTCTCCATATCCAAACCTGCTCCAGGTTGGAATATATTAGCAGAAATAAGTCCCACTGCAATCGCTACCATTGTCATTCCAATGAAATAAAACAGTGATTTTCCGCCGAGCTTACCGACTGATTTAATGTCACCAACACCAGCAATAGCAACGATGATTGTTGAAAGGACGATCGGTACGACGATCATCTTAATTAAACGGATAAATAAATCACCAAAAGGCTGTAAAAAACTTTGAGCGGTTTCATTTCCGTAGAAAATACCACCAATGACAATACCTAAAATAAGACCAATCAAAATTTGAGTAGCTAGACTCATTTTAAATATTTTTTTCATAAAAAAACCTCACCTTCTATAAATTTGATCTAGTGCTTAGGCAAGGGAAACAAGGTTAATTAATTTAAGGTGAAAATAAACCAAAAAAAAAAGCCTTTTCAGTCATTTTCCCGCAATCATATAAACTCCTTTTGTCTCCTTTAATGCTGACGAGGTTAGCTTTCGGGTTAGGACTAAGGGAAACAGTAAGCCCCTCTAACATACATAGATTCACCCCAAACGGACATGTCCGCTGTAAAAATTGGGTCCCCCGTTCTTAGAAAAAAGATTAAGCAATATATTACAAAATACTTTTCTATTATATTATTAATACATTGAAATTGTAAATAGCAAGAATTACCGAGGATATTTAAAGCTGTGCGTTCACTATAGCGCACCTATCTAGTAAAACCTTTATAATTCTCTCAAATACTTATCATTTCTCCTGTTTACTACAATAACCTTCAGTTTAATTCTTCCGATTATTCCTCTTTTTTTAAATAAAAATTAAAGAAAAATATACACAAATTTTACAAAACTAATTTTTCTGAAATATTAATTATTTAGACTATCTAAATAATTAATCAACTGTTACCGCAATGATCTTGTTTATGGTGGTTGATTTCATCGAATGCTTTTGTTATCACTAAAATAAGGGGGGGTACACATGCCTGTCATTAAACATCGTTTGTTGATTCATGCCGATATTCACTTATGTTTTGATTTAGCAAGAAATGTGGAAGTACATACGGAGACAACAAAGCAATCACAGGAGCGAGCTGTTGCCGGAGTGACTTCAGGTTTACTCAGGAGTGGGGACACAGTAACCTGGGAAGCTATACATTTTGGTGTAAAGCAAAGACTAACAGCAAAAGTAACGGAGATGGAACGCCCCTACCAATTTACAGATGTATTGGTAAAGGGTGCTTTTCAATCATTTATTCATGTTCATGAGTTCCGTGAGCATGAGGAAGGAACTGAAATGATAGATTCATTTTCTTATATCTCACCATTAGGATTGATTGGGAAGATAGCAGACTTCCTCTTTTTAAAAGCTTATATGCAACGATTCATAACCAAAAGAGCGTTAGCATTAAAAAAGATGGCAGAAGGGAATACATAACCCTCGCCATCTTTTTAATTAAGGTAGATTGATTTGCCAAGATACACCGAAGCGATCATTAATCCAAGCAAATTGTTGACTAAAACCATAATCACCTAAAGGCATTAATTCCGTACCACCGTCTACTAGCTTTTCGTAGACAACACGAAGTTCTTCCGCAGTATCACAATTCAAATAAAAGGAAAAGCTCGGGGTGAAATTGAACTGATGGGCGATATTACTATCAATGCACATCACTTCTTGGTCCTTTAGCTTGAATATGGCATGCATTACTGTCCCTTCATCACCCGCTTCATTTTCACCATAGCGGGCAATATTTATAATGCTTGAGTCTTCAATAATCGACGTATAATAATTCATCGCTTGCTCTGCTTGACCATCTTGAAACATAAGAAATGGCATGACACTTTTCATCTCTAATCTCCTTTATCTCTCATTTCCATTCATCATACTTCAATAAGAAGCTAGGAGCAAATCATTAGCTAGAGACAGCCTTATCTTCAAAATAACTTGCTTTTGATGGGCGATAGATAGTTGCGACTAACGCAATAGAAACAATTCCACTAATCACTGCAAAAGCAACACTTACTTCTTGTAAGGTAAACCACTCAGCTAGGAGACCCAGTAGTAATGTCAAACCAATTTGGACGATTCCTTGCAATAGATCAGCCACACTTGCAAACCTTCCCATAATGTCAACAGGTACTTGTTTTTGGAAAAAAGTGACGTAACCTGCATTTGCAAACGTAAAGAAGAACCCTAATATGACAAAGGCTATGGTTGCAGTTAAATAATGTGAAGATGCATAGAAGACTATGTAACCGATTGATGTCAATAACATCCCCGCACCAATATATAGTTTTAATGATAATTTTTTCGCTAATAAACTCGAACATAAACCGCCAAATATAGCACCGATACCTGTCATGGCCACAATATAGCCATACGCTTCATTAGATAGGCCAAGATCTCTCGTTAAAAAGGTAACTTCTTGAGAATCCAGGGCGACACATATGAGCATCGTCGTTTGGAACAACAAATAGACAGATATAAAATATTTGGCTCCTTTTGAGAACCGGATAATTGTTCGCCAATCTTCTACTAATGTTTTTAAACGAATTCGCTCTCTAACATGATTATTCTGCTCATCCACATTCGGAAGTAAGAAAATAAAGAAAGCACAAATAATAAAAGTAGCCGCATTAATATAGAAGCAGACCGCCAAACTAACTGTCGTCATTAATACACCTGCAATAGCTGGACCAATCATAATTGCCCCATTACCTGCCATTCCGATAAGAGCATTAACTCGCTTACGTTCTGACTCTGGAATTAATTTGGTTATGTATACCTGTGAGCTTGGTCCAAAAAAACTACCAGCCAAATTAATAAGTAACAATAAAAAGTAAATCAACCACAATGAATGTAAAAATGGTAAACAGACAACTAAAAGACCACGTACAATATCAATAAAAATCATTAACCTTCTCTTATTTACTCTATCAATTACGCTACCTGACCAAAGGTTGGTCATAAGCATTGCTAGAGGTCTAATAATATAAAGACCCGCAACTGCAGCTGCAGAACCGGTTAAGTCAATAATATATACATTCAACGCAATCAAATAAATCCAATTTCCTAAATAAGAAACGCCTATACCCAATATAAGCAGCGCAGGATTTCTCCAACCGATAGGTATCACCCCTTAAAAAAATACAAGATTCAGAAAATACAGTACAGGAAATATGTTACACTACTTATAAAAAATAACAAGGGGAAATCGATGGAAATTCAAGAAAGAAACTTACAAAAAGAGGAAAAAGTAGTTAGATATACTCATATAAATTCAGGTGCTCCGTCCGTATGTATTATGTTTTCAGGAGCAGGATACAACTATAATCATCCATTGTTTTACTACGCTACGATGATGATTGAACAGGGCATTGATGTTGTTCATATCCATTATCAATATGAAGCAAATTTATTAAAAACACATAGTGTAGAAGACATTTCATCCTTAATGATGGCAGATATTCACCTAGTTATTACGGATCTATCTCAAAAACATATCTATCAAAAAACCATCCTGTTGGGCAAATCTCTTGGTACGATACCGATCAGTTTACACCTTGCGAAAGAAGAATTTTTCCGTGAGGCACAGATCATTCTTTTAACACCGTTATTAAAATTCCCATCAATCGCTAAGGCAACAGTACTTATAAAGCAAGAGGTGTTACTCGTCATTGGTAATCAAGATCCATATTTCCATCATGAAACAATCGAAGAAATGAAGGAATGTTCTATTCAAATAAAAATAATCGATGGCGCAAATCACTCACTCGACATCAACTATCATACGGAACAATCCCTTCAAGCGTTAAAAACAGTAATGGCTGAATTGAAGAGATTTATTTCTTGATAAGGCTAAAAAACTAAAAATTATTTTACTATGCTTTTTAAAGTCTGTTTCTTATATTTATGAAAATCAATAATGTCGAAGCCGATAAAATATTTACACTTCTCATCAGCAAAATAAAATTGGATGCCTTTCAGTAGATAATGTTTCTTAACAGCTTGTCCAGATAGCCGGAAGGATAGGGTTTCTCCATTTTCGTGATATATTTTTTCTGACCCTGCTATCGGGGATAATCTTTGCGCAATCTCTCCAAAACATTCTATACCAACGATTCGATCATGCTCATCAATATCGACTAGTAATGGAGAATCACCCACATCTTCTGTTGCTTGAATAGTATACGTTTCTGAATCAGGCAGTAAATAGATATAGCCAGCTTTCGCCTCTGTATCAAATGTAATTCTAGATTCCAATCCTTATCCCCCTCAGATTTTTAGTTTGATGAATATTATGTAAACATAGGATTCCTTTGTATAGAAACCCTACATTCTTAGAATTTAATTATAGTTATTATTGATTGTATTTGCCAATTGGGAAAGCATTTGTTTCATTTCTTGTTGTTCTAGTTGATATCGGTTAGAAAGCTCGATTATTTCACTTTCATTGCCTTTTATCATAATAATGACTTGATTAGCAGCCGTTCTTTTTATCACGCGATACCCTTGCTGTGAAGTAGTTGCTATTCCTTCATCATTTGGTAAACAATAGCCATTCACTTGACAACTACCATCATCTCTTACTCTTAATTGCCCCAATAACCCTACTGCAGACCACTCTTGTCTATCTTGCCTTGAAACATAAGATTGCAATGGATCCCATTTCGTACTAATGATCGGTTTGGTTTCTGTAACCGATGAGCGAGGTTCTCCATTTTTTGAAGCTGGCAAAGGTACTTCAATATGGGTGTACATTCTACGTCCCCATTCATCTAATTCATATTTCCCCTGCCAATTCAAGCTTGCACTATTACCTAATAAACTTGGAGTAGCACTTGTTACACCAAGAATATAACTATCAGATGCAGTTGCCTTTCGCATCTTATCTCCTTCTAATGTAACAAAGTATCCTGGATCAATTGCCGAGCCATCTATACTTTCAAACATCTCTGCTATATCTGCCCCACCAGTATTGTATGTCGCTCCATCAATATACATTTCACCATTACTAGCTAACCATTTAGCACCGAGGCTTCTTGTGTCTACAGCTGTACCGTTGCCAATAAACCAGGAGTAAGGTTCTTCAGCATCACCGTATCTACCCATAATATGCGCGCCCGCTTGATCATTTGTACTTGTACCAAGTCCCTCCGCATGAGAGTAATCACCTGAAGCGATCGTACCTGTGCCTTCCGCATGACTTGCTAATCCACTCGCCACATTGTTAAAACCTTCAACATGGGAACTATTACCACTTGCAGTGTTAGGCGCTGGTAAGTTTGCTCCATCTGATCCCCCTTCTGCGTGTGCTGAGAAACCACTTGCCGTATTTTCAGTTCCTTCCGCATGGGACGCATTTCCACTGGCGGTTGTTCCTAACCCTTCGGCATGGGCATAAGGTGCGTCAGATGCTGTACTAGATAAGTAGCCCTCGGCATGGGATGCAGTGCCCGCTGCCACTGTCCTAAAGCCCTGTGCATGTGCAAAACTGCCTGAGGCAATTGTTTGTGCCCCTTCCGCATGCGAATTGTAACCAGATGCTGCTGACCCATCACCCTCCGCATGGGACCAAGTACCAGAAGCAACTGTTGAAGTACCTTCCGCATGAGCCGCATCTCCACTTGCAACGGTTAAATATCCTTCCGCATGAGTATACACACCTTGTGCCTGTGTACTCCCTCCTTCAGCATGAGAGTAGGCTCCAATTGCTTGAGTATTGTACCCTTCGGCATGAGTGCCAAAGTTACTTGCTACACTTAGAAAACCCTCGGCATGTGCCCCAGAATTGGATGCAGTTGTTTGAATGCCCTCTGCATGTGCACCATAAGCTGTTGCATTTGTTGAACCACCTTCGGCATGGGAGGCGGTAGCAGTAGCAGTAGTAGATAAACCCTCGGCATGCGCAGCACTACCAGAAGCTAACGTACCATCCCCTTCCGCATGAGAGGCATCCCCACTCGCGGTTGTACTTAATCCCTCGGCATGTGCAGCATCTCCACTTGCTGTAGATTCTGAACCTTCTGCATGCGAAACATCTCCGCTTGCATTTGTTTCTGAACCTTCTGCATGAGAGGTTTCCCCACTAGCCGTTGTGGCATAACCTTCTGAATGACTATTATCTCCAATCGCCGATGTATTTGTTCCTTCCGCATGTGCCTCATTTCCAACTGCTGAAGTATTAATTCCCTCGGCATGAGAGGCATATCCACTTGCTTGAGTCCCATGTCCCTCAGCGTGTGATACACCACCGATTGCCAAACTTTCAAATCCCTCCGCATGGGATGCTGTCCCTAATGCATTCGTCGAATTCCCCTCCGCATGAGACCCATCGCCGTTTGCAGTTGTACTAAAACCTTCTGCATGCGCAGCGACTCCACCTGCATTCGATTGAGCCCCTTCTGCATGTGAACCAATTCCATCTGTTGTTGTTCCATAACCTTCTGCATGTGAACTATCAGCAATCGCCATATTCCCAAAGCCTTCCACATGGGATGCTGTGCCTAAAGCTTCCGTCGAATTCCCCTCCGCATGGGAGGCTTGCCCACTCGCTAGTGTATTAAACCCTTCACTATGTGCGGCGACCTCCGTCGCATTAGTACTTGAGCCTTCCACGTGAGAAGCTGCACCTGTTGCTGTTGATGCATAACCCTCGGCATGTGATGTCTCACCAGTCGCTATACTATTATAGCCCTCCGCATGAGACGCTGTGCCAACAGCTTCTGTTGTACTACCTTCCGCATGCGAAGCCACACCACTTGCAGTAGTATTATAGCCACCTGCATCGGAACATGTCCCTAAAGCATTTCTATTACAATCAGCCAAATGTAGCACTCCTTTCCACAAAAAAATTTAAATCTTTATCCTGATAGTTTATTAAAAGGAGATCATTTTCGTGTGGACAAGTTGCCTAATCTTATCACTTCATCTCTTTGACATTTAATAAAGGTATAACCGTCTTACCGCTCGCCTCTTACAAGGCAAAAAAAAAAAACGAAAAAATGATCAATGAAACAACATTTTTTCGTTTACTCCATTACTTTTATTTTAGAAATCTTGTAGCTAAAGTCCCTTCAAAGATTTTTCCCATTCAGTGATAGACCACTTTTTGCAAACTTTCTGCAACTCCTCTGGTGTATCCACCGTACACATCAACTCTAAACTATTGCCGTCTGGGTCTTTAAAATAAACTGAAGCATTACTTTGATGTGATCGAATAAATGGAGCCACCGACTTTCTGCTGCCAAATGGCACTGCTTCAATTCCCTTTGTTTCTAACCAGTTTAATGACCGCTTTAAATTTTCATAGGAAACGCGAAAGGCAACATGTCTAACAGAAGGATGATAAGGCAACTTGTACTCTTCTCCTTGCCATAGACCTAACCAACTTTTATCCTTTTCAATCCAGAGAAATACTGTCTCTTCATCCCTTAATGCCACCTGTAACCCTAGATTCGTATAAAATTCAATCGCGTCATCTAAATTTTTGACTGGTAAATGAGCTTCATATAAGCCTTCTATCATTGCATCATCAGTCCTCCTTTATCTAATTATATTTTTATACAAAAGAGAACTCATCACGACCGATAAAAGCTGTATCTTCCTTACGACTTTTGATGGAGAGCGGACTTTGCAATAGGTTACTTTCTTGAACAAGTTCTATTATTTCGGATACATTATGATAAAAATAGGAGAGATCGTCCACTATTTCCACTGGGCACCCTTGAAAATTCTGGCTTCCTCAATTAACAAACCGGCATCTAAATCACCTTTCTCAGGTTGGTTTAAGATGATCGTATCCACCTATCCTCCCGCTAACATCACCCACCGAAATCGATGGTGCTTTTAATCTCATTAATCGCTTATAATGATTGAACCTGCTTGACTTGTTGCCTTCAAGGCTACTTCATGAACCCCTCCTAGTCCCTCCACGATTTCTCTGGGCGATCTGATGGAAAGCCATTTGTTATGCGGTACGCCTTCCTCTCATCCGTGAAGTCAAACCATTTTTTAGGTATTTTCTTATTGTTAGCAAAATGAATGACACAGCGAATTTGATCTTCCACACAGCCATCCGTTCTCACACCCATTTCCTTTTCCAGCAGATCAAATAGTTGTCCCGGGTTTTCATTCTTTATATCTTCTAAACGATAGATTTGCAGATATCGAACAAGTTTATCCGCTAATTCAAAACCAATTGAGGGCACAATTGGAAGTCTGCCCATCCCTTAATCTTCCGTGCCCTTTCATCTGATATATTTAAATGCTGACTAATTTCTTTTATCCCAAGTATATGTATTTGGCAGATCTTCAATCTTGCCTCTCGTATTCTAGACCTTTCATCTGCTGTTAAAGGTCATTTAGGTTGATAAGATGGCATCAGCTTCCTCCTTACTGGCTTACATTTATAGTGTTAGTGGTTTATAACCTTTTCTTTTTTTATAATGTTCAAGTGTACCCATCTCTAAGTTAGCTACCATTTCCATTCTCTCTAAATCTCTTCTTGTCACAACAGGATCCTCCGCATTCCAGCGCACAGTGCGAATGAAATAATACGTTTTAATTGGGTGAAAGACTACTTTTGAATGGGGAAAAGCATCGAAAGTAAATTCAATCGCTCCCCGTTTTTTATAAGAATAGGAAAGAATATTCATTGTGTTAATCCATCCCTTTGCTTTTAAGTCGTACAATTCTTTACCCTTATACGAAAGGTCTTCAATCCCTTTTTCCGCTTTTTCCTCTCATTCTTTAAGTAGCCTATCTCCTTCACGCTTTCGGTAATTGCCTAACCCCCTCCAAATACGCCAACATACGGCGATCATCATTGATAGGATAAGAGAATCGAAGGTGATTAGCCACTTCTTGAGCTAACGCACGAAACAATTCGCATGTGGTCATAACTGCTTCCCACATATTTTCCTCATCTCCATCACTATAAGTTTTTCTGTACATCTCCCAATAGGAAGGAGGGAGATAACACTTATAATATTTTCCTAACTTACCAGTAGAAATACGAAAATCATATTGAATACCGATCCACCAATCGACCATTTTGTTTAATGCGTCTCTTATGTCAGAGTTAAACATTGCTTGAGCATATGGCCATTCATCTCGCCAAATACCTTTCGCCACATTTTGTAGACACCACCAGAAGTTATTTGTATAAGCATCATATTCACCTTCACTCGGTGTTTGCACGTGGTAATCGACATCTGTCGGAGGAGGAATAATGGGCAAGTACTCACCTTTATCTAATAAAGGAACAGTCAGTTGATCTTCCCCATATTCTTTTCGCATTACTTCCTTCGTTTGAAAGCGAAGATCGATGCGATTGCCGTCTGTAAATAGCATCAGAAAACCATAACTCTTGAAGTCTTGCACTATTTCTTTACCAAAATCATTTTTATCTGGTTCTTGCTTCATAATCAACTCGCCGAATGATGCGATCCAATTTTGATTTTTAATAAAAGGCTCGGTATCTTCAACGACATAAACAATATCATAATCTTGAAACTGGTCTCTTGGGACATTTATATTTGTTCTGGAACCGTTCATATAGACAGCAAAAATCCTCTCTTCGTTTTTTGCAAAGTCTATAATCGTCGCCATCATTTCTGGTTCAGACCTCATCACTTCACCACCCAAGTATTGGTTCTTTGTTTGCTAAGTAAAGTCCTGCTTCCGGCGATTATTCGGTAAGTGATTGTGCTTGTAATCTCGTTAATTCTTTTTCAATGTTCTCTACATCAATGCGCGCAAACAATGGTTCAACTGGTGCAGTGAGTGTCACACCATTCAAAACAACCTCTTGCCATCTCCGCTCTTGGACATTGAGTAATTCAAATACCTTTTCACTTGAAAACGGTAAAAAAGGAGAAAGTAATTGCGCGAGGTTGGCAAGAAGATAAACACAATTAGCTAACGTTTTTTCACAAGTCCCTTGATCCTCATGCCATTGTTGCCATGGCTTTTGCTCATCAAAATATTTATTAGATTTTCGCACATAGGCGAATATATTTTCTAGGGCTTGCTTCATGCTTCCTTGTTCGATGAGGTTTCCAACTTCTTGATATAAGCAGTTTATTTCTCCTTTTATCTTCTCATCAATATCCGACGTTGTAATGACACCGGCAAATGATTTTTCAATAAATTTCAACGTATGATTCACAAAATTCCCATATGCACCGAGCAATTCGCTATTATGGCTATAGATAAACTCTTTCCAAGAAAAATCGGCATCGCGATTTTCCGGTGCATTAATCGTAAGAAAGTAGCGAATCGAATCTGGTTCATATCTTTCTAAGAAATCAGGCACCCAAACAGCCCAATTTTTACTCGTCGATAACTTCTTTTTTTCTAAAGTAACATATTCGTTGGAAATCACCCTTGTCGGCAATGCCGCAATTCCTATTCCTTGTAAAATGGCGGGCCAAATGACCGTGTGGAACGGGATATTATCTTTTCCGTGCACATAATACGAGGTTGTTTCACCTGACCAAAAATCATGATCATCCTGATTGTTTTCTTCGGCCCACTTTTTACTTGCCGAATAATAGCCTGAAACCGCCTCAATCCATACATACACCTTTTTATCTTCATAACCAGAAACAGGGACACTGACACCGATTGGTAAATCTCGAGAAATGGCTCTGTCGTGCAAGCCTTCACCTAAATACCTCTTCGTTAAATGCAATGCATTCTCTCTCCATAAATGTTGCACTTCAGCCCGTTGTGTATATTTCTCCAAATCAGCTTGTAGGTCACTTAGTGCAAAATAAAAATGTTCTGTCTCCCTTGTCGTCGGTGTGTGACCACAAATTTTACAGCTGCGTTCATGAAGTTCAAGGGGTTCTAAGATGGTTGCACAATGATCACATTGATCACCTCTGGCAGGTTCATTGCAAACTGGACATAATCCTTCCACATAGCGGTCTGGCAAGAACTGCTGACAATGCTCACAATAGGTTTGCTCTACCTTTCGCTTGTAGATCAAGCCTTTTTCTAAAAGCGCTAAAAATATTTCTTGTACTACATGATGGTGATGAGCTGTATCTGTTCTTGTATAAATATCATAAGAAAAACCTAATTGTGTAAAGCAATCAACAAACTCCCGGTGATAGTGATCTGCTATCGCCTGCGGCTCTACCCCCGCCTGTCTTGCTTTCACAGTAATCGGTGTACCATTACAATCACTGCCTGAAGCATATAGCACTTTTTCTCCTTTTAAACGATAATATCTTGCCAAAATGTCTCCAGGTAGCAAACTTGAAACGTGACCGAGATGCAAAGATCCATTTGCATAAGCCCACGCCCCACCAATAAAAATACTCATCTTCTATTCCCCCTAAATTTTAGCCTGATTGATTGAGACACGACTGCAAACAAAAAACCTCGCCCCATAGCTATTGCTAGCTAAGGGCGAGGTTTACACCACGCGTTACCACCTTATTTTACAAATAGGTTACCCTACTTGCCTCATCAAGTACGCCAGTCCCAATCGGCCTTTATACTGTGACATTGATAACGAGTGCCAAAACTCGGCGTAGCCTACTTATACTAATAAACAAGTATGTTCAGTACACAGCTCAGAGACCATTTTTCGAATGATTGCTTTTTGCTTCTTCTCAGCTACCGAAGCTCTCTGCTTAAAAAACGACACATTCTACTTTTTCTCTTCATTGCTTTTGAAGTAAAAATATATAAGGGTAATTTTAATCAACTGGGTTTTGAAAGTCAATGGGAGAAGTGAAAGGCAAATGTGTTTTGCTCGGCCTTCGTGACGGAATTTCTGACTGAATGACTTGCTAATGCTATTTGTTCAGCTTTCGTGGGGAATTTTCTAGTTGAATGACTCGCTAATGCTATTTACTCGGCTTTCGTGACGGATTTTCTGACTGAATGACTTGCTAATGCTTTTTGCTCCGCTTTCGTGGCGGATTTTCTAGTTGAATGACTCGCTAATGCTTTTTGCTCCGCTTTCGTGGCGGATTTTCTAGTTGAATGACTCGCTAATGCTTTTTGCTCGGCTTTCGTGGCGGATTTTCTGACTGAATGACTTGCTAATGCTTTTTGCTCCGCTTTCGCGGCAGATTTTCTAGTTGAATGACTAGCTAATGCTTTTTGCTCGGCTTTCGTGGCGGATTTTCTAGTTGAATGACTCGCTAATGCTTTTTGCTCGGCTTTCGTGGCGGATTTTCTAGTTGAATGACTCGCTAATGCTATTTACTCGGCTTTCGTGACGGATTTTCTGACTGAATGACTTGCTAATGCTTTTTGCTCGGCTCTCGTGGGGGATTTTCTAGTTGAATGACTTGCTAATGCTTTTTGCTCGGCTCTCGTGGGGGATTTTCTAGTTGAATGACTTGCTAATGCTTTTTGCTCGGCCTTCGTGACGGATTTTCTGACTGAATGACTTGCTAATGCTTTTTGCTCGGTTTTCGTGACGGGTTTTCTGACTGACTGACTCGCTAATGCTATTTACTCGGCTTTCATGACGGGTTTTCTGACTGACTGACTCGCTAATGCTTCCTTGTTTTACTTTTACAATTGCTGGTTGTGTATTTCGGCCCAATCACGGGTCTTTATCTATTTCTCGGTGGCACGGAAAAACAATATTTGCCGACGATTTATCTCTTGATTACCAATGAAAGGCCTGGGCTCATTGGGCAGGCACGCGGCTTCATCTACCACTCACCATGGATTATTCTTTTCCCTCTCATAGCTTACTTATTACTACTATTGGCCTTTTATCTCGTCTCGTCAGGTTAAATAACCAGGCAAATAAAAATTGGCGGAGGATGACTCATTTATGATTTTCGGGTATATAGAAGGGTAAAGAAATAGGAGGGGAATCACCATGACCATTGAATCCATCATCATTGGCGTTATTCTTATATTC
The DNA here is from genome assembly GCF_020171845.1 of Cytobacillus kochii. Taxonomy (GTDB): domain Bacteria; phylum Bacillota; class Bacilli; order Bacillales; family Cytobacillaceae; genus Cytobacillus; species Cytobacillus kochii. The sequence goes on from NZ_JAIVAM010000011.1 coordinate 176,015, forward strand.
ATTCAACTTTTTGCACTAAAGATTGTTAAGTGGCTACCAATGAGAGAACAAAAAATACTGTCGCTATCCGGCGGTGTCGCGATCGCTTATGTATTTGTATATATTCTCCCTTCCATGCATGAAGAACAAGACAAGTTAGGTGGCACACTAGCGATCGATTCCGAACTATACTTCTTGGGGTTGATTGGATTAATTGTTTACTATAGTGTGTATAAATTCGCAAAATCTACAAAAGCGCAAAAAATGAACCAAAACGCCGCCTATTTTGTGCAAGCAACTTTTTTCGCTATCTATACATTTATGGTTTCTTATATTGTATTCTCATCTGATGTTCACTCTGGTGAAGCTTTATTTTATGGATTAGCCATCGGTCTTCACTTTATCGGCATATCCTATCATATTGGAAAAGGTAACGAAGATGTTCACCATCAGTACGGACGCTTTCTATTTGCGATAGCTACGCTTATAGGGGCACTTGCCGGATCAATGGGCCCTACTTCAGGGTTATTCGTCCACTCCATCATCGCTTTCAGTTCAGGCGCAATGATCTTTAATGTCATCAGTAAAGAGTTACCGGAGGAAGACTATGCCCATCTGCCCACTTTCTTATTGGCTTCCCTTTTGTACTCATTGATTCTCTTTACTCTTAAAACCGTCTTTAATTGGTAAATAAAAGGAGATAACCCAATTTAAATGACATGAGCAAATTCCCAGAAACTTTTGTTCATGTCTTTTTTATGGAGTTGTACTCAGCTCTTCCTAGTTACTTTTTCTGTAAAGTATAGCACTAGTAAGAATCATAACGACTGTACCAATCATTAATAAACCGTTTGGGATCCAATACAATTCACTCGGTAAAGTACTAAATAATATGATAGACAGCACGATTAAAGGTATCATGCCTAAAATATACAGACGGATGATTGGATTTTGCCACTTTATATTAAACTGATTCAACTAACTGTCCCCCCTTTGTGCTAGCTAGTAACCATCCCCCCACAACCCTTTCAAAAAGAATTCCGCCTTCGCTCCCCAAATGTTGATGACATACACTTGATCAAAATAGACCATTACACCAATAATAATCAAAATGAAACCACCAATTTTCATCAAATGGCTCGAATATTTATGAAAGAATCGCACCTTCTCAATAGCAAAACCTAGTAAGATAAACGGTATAGAAAATCCTAACGAATAAGCCGTAATATGGATAAAAGTTTGTTCTGGTGGTTGAGCCAAACTAGCGTAAATAATAGCACCTAAGATGGGGCCAATACATGGGGTCCAAGCTGCAGCAAAAATGACGCCTACTAAGTATGAATTCAAACAAGTTCCTGCTTGTTTATATTTGAAGAGGCGTATCTCCTTCATAAAAAGTTTCGGCTGAAAAAGTCCCATTAAAAATATCCCCATCATAACAAGGAAAATCCCGCCAAACATGCGAATGAGATCATTATATTCTCTAAAAAACTCCCCAAGAAAGCTCGCAGAAAAGCCCAATACATAGTTTAAAGATGCTAATCCGAAACAAAACGCAACCGCATGAAGGATTACCTTCGACTGTGCACCACGCTTTTGTTTCAGGTCATTTACCGATACCCCGGTAATATAAGAGATAAAAGTCGGATATAACGGTAGCGTACACGGAGAGAAAAATGCCAATAGCCCGCCTAATAATGCTAAGGTTACTGTCATATTCATTATATCCATCACTAGGTATCCTCCTGATCCATTTAAGTAAGTGTTTTCAGTATCTTACAAGTAATTCTAACCACTTATGATGTGGCATATGTAATTGAATCGCCGTTTGTAGCCATTTCTTTTCTTCAGAAGATAGGAAATCGACGACTCGAAGAAAGTCCTCTTGATCTTTCGCTCTCGTATCTTTCGCTTTATATAACAACACCACTTCGGGGCTCAAATATGGAATATCTTCTATGTGTACGGACTTCATTTTTTCAAATGAATAACGAATACGCTCATCTCTTCTAAAGATCCAATCGTTATGTTGGATTTCATTTAACAATACTTCTAAAGAAGTACCATCTATCACATTCTGGCAATGAATTTCATGAATCGGTCGCTGTAAGTTTTCCCCTTCCCAAGTAACTAGTTCACCATTCACCACTTTCTGAAGCCTCCATTGTTTAAGGTGATTTTTTACATGCGTTGATCCTGACGAAATACAGCGATTTCAATATCTTTATGTTCTCTAGTCTTTTGACCGATATGCAAATCAATCGCCCAACCACCCGCAATAAACCACGGTTTATCAAATCCCGACATGAGTTCCTTTATTCTATGACAAAGTTGGAACTCCGTCATAATTTCAACCCCATACATAAAGCTCCTGTACGTATATGGCCGAATTTCATAAAACTGGTTAAGAGAATAATTTCTTGAAACGACCAAATCATCTACTCCTTTCTTCAACAACCAACCATCATTGATATTTACTACTCGTATTTAGTCGCCGAAATGATGATCATCATGGGTCTTCTCATTTCATTCTTCATTTCCTCTGTATGCATCATATGTTCTGGTGGCTTTGGTTCCACTACTCTTGTGATTTGAAAACCTTGCTTTAGTAAGCCATCAAGATAAGTAGTCAAAGTTTTATGATATTTCGTTACTTTTTCTCCCAAAAAGGTTGTTTGTCTTTCTCCTTCAAAGAAATAATGGTCAACAGGAAAATGAGAAACCTCTTGCTGTGCATCATAGAACCAATCTTGACTACCTTGTGCTGTAAAAATAGGATGTTCTACAGAAAAAATAAATTGTCCTCCTTTTACCAATCCCTTATGAACATTATTAGCCACTTCTTCAAAGTTAGGTACATAGTGTAGGGCAAGTGAACTTACTATCAAATCATAATGCCTCTCTTTTATTTGCATATCCTCTATCGTGGATCGAATATATGTAACATTTTCATAGTCTTGTGACATTGTTTTTGCTTTCGAGATCATTTTTTCAGAAATGTCTACTCCCACAACTGATTTAGCTCCATGCTCTGCCGCGAATCGGCAATGCCAACCGAAACCACAACCTAAATCTAAGACGGTTTTATCCTGAAAGGTTGGCAGCATACCTTTTAATGTTTGCCATTCTCCAGCTCCTTCTAAGCCTTTTACCGATCGTGTCATTTGACTATATTTTTCAAAAAAGGATGCTTGATCATATATATTCTCCTTCATAACGAACCTCCTTATTTAATATTGAACTTCTTTAACGCCTCACTTATCCCTCCTTCACTTGCCCTGGAGGTCACATAATCGGCAGCAGTCTTTACGCCTTGGCTACCATTACCCATCGCAATTCCTAGCCCAACAAGTTTCACCATATCAATGTCATTGTCACCATCGCCAAAAGCAATTGCTTCATGAGGGTACACATTGAAATAGGCTAATACTTCTTTTATTGCTACATACTTAGATACCTCTTTTTCAACTACATTTAAGATATAAGGGTGCCACCTCTTAAAGATTAAATAAGGAAACGTTTGCCGATAAATATCTACTACTCTATCATTCGCAAATAAACATAATAGATAGACCTCTTCCTCAAGAATAGCAGGCACTATACTCGGATAATCAGCAAGAGATAAAGTCTCATTAAGTGCTGTAAGAATAGCTTCTTCTTTGACACCATTCATATAAAGGGATTCAGTATAAAAAGATAAACCATGTTTCATTTTTTCTGCAAAGTTCATCACGTCTATTAATCTCTCTTTATTAAATGGAATCTTATGTATGACCGTCTGTTGATGCTTGGCATATCCTCCGTTAGCAGTTATAAATGTCTCTATCCCTATTTCCCGCAACTCTTCACACATGGATAATGGCCTACCAGTAGCCGCAACAACGTGTATACCTTTCTCCATCAGTTTTCTAATCACTACCTTGGTTGTTGGTGGTATACTCCCATCTTTTTCACTCGTTATCGTACCATCCACATCAAAGAAGACCAGTTTATAAGTCATCTTCTCTCAACCTCTTTATGATGATAAAAATAGGGTCCATACCACGGGTTTTCATGCGTTCTTATATATGTCCAAGTAAAATCAACATCTACCACATAGATATCACTTTCTCTCTCGAAATCAAGCGCCTTGAGTGATGTTACCCGATCAATGATATACGCACTATCCTCCATCTCGTAAAAAATATAACAAGACATATTTTTCATTTGTTCTAACTTACCTCTAGCCTGTTCTCCTTTAAGACAAGTGACTGTCTCATAACTAAAAACATGCCATAAATATCCACAAATTTTTCCTCTTTCATATAAATAGATCTCTTCTTTTTCACGCTCATTCAAGTGACTAGCAAATGACTGCCCACAGCGATATTGTAAATAAGGACCCCATTTCGGTATCTCGGTTACTTTTACTCCCCGATCTCGCAATCTTGTTACTAAATCCTCCACTCCATCACTTCCTATCCGCCAACAAGAAAACCTCACCGGTATTGGCATCAACCCCATACAAACTATCAATCATTGCACTTAAAATATATTTTCGTGTATCAAAGTCATACACATAACAAGGTTTTAACACAATGAATTCCTTGATTTTTTCATAGGCTTCTTCTTTTGATAGGACAACCTCTTCCGGGCCATCATACGATTTAAATTGATCAATCAATAACTGGTTGTCTATATAATTAATCACCTCGAGTGAACGGGGATCGATAAAGACTTTCAGTTTCCGCTGGAAAACAAACGAGTTTTTCTTACTTCCTATTAAATTTGCGTGAATATAACCAATATCGCGATTGAAAGAAGTTAATAACCATTCCCCTGAATACTCTGGGTATACTTGTCTTAAAAACGTTTGAACGACGTCAATATAAGCAGTTACTTCACTTTCATTAATCGGTTCAGTATCAGCACTAGGTTCATTCGTGAATGCCTGTTTTGCTGAGATATCTTCTATCCATTCCATTTCTTTTCTAGCAAAGGGTGTTTGTAACGGCTCTGTCCAATTCAATACTTCCTGCACTTCTACCTGCCCAATCCAAGTCGCAAAACCTTCATAAGGAATCGTTTTAGAAAGATCATTGGTTACATAAATTTCCTCTATGCCATAAATAGCGTGGATTTTTTCCTCTTCTAAGGAAGGATTATGTATCAACCTGATTTGCGCCTGTGCGTTTTTTTCCACTTGCTCAACGGTCAATGTATATTCCTCTTCTTTCACCCATTCATCTGTTGGAAAATAACCATGAATGCTATAAAAAATCAAATCCCCATCTCTATTTACTTTCAGTTCAATATAACCAGACGGGGAAACGTCCATCCCTTTATAAGATCCTTTAAAAGAATACTCCTCCTCATTATGTGAATCCAGTTGAAAATGCCTACCATATATCAAATTCGTTTCCGCTTCTATCCATTTGATAATGCTTTCTACATCCCGCTGTTGAAAGACAACACCATGCTCTGCATATGTTGCCCCTTCCACAAAAATCGCGGATTCTACCTTATTTGTTTGCAAATCGATCGTAATTACTGCCGTTCCCTCAGGATTTAAATTTTCCTCAACAATATCTGCCTCTTTAGGAAACCACTCCATACAAAATTGGTAAACTGTTTCATTGAACAGTGTTACGCGGCGACTGTAACTACTACGACATAAATCATAATGAGCTAAGCCGAACTTTAATCTGGTCCATTCTATTATTTTTTGTTCTTGTTCGTTTATAATCATTTCTTAACCATCTCCCTTAACACATTTGTCATGTCGCCTGTGGTCAAATACGTCTCCCCATCATTAACCATATACATGAGAATACTAGGATCATCTTGTTCTCCTACCCATAAATGAATGGCATGAGTAGGCAAACCCTTTTTATACTCAACCATTACATCATAATCTGGCAGTCTTTCATTTAATACTGTTGGCTCTTTTACAGCTGTTAAAATGACTTTTTCCACTGTTTTTATGTCTGCATCTTCTTTGATAGAAAAAAGGATGGTTTCATTTATTTCACCCACGCCTTTTGATGGTGAAAAATGAATAGCTTTAATTGGCTCGTCCAATAACACCATCGGCTCTCCCTTTGCACAACCGATGAGAACGAATACGCTTAAAACGATAGCGAGGTATATGATTTTCATACTTACTCCTTCATACACATAAATGGAAATATATGCTTATTATCATACAATGGAACAAAAAAAAGAGCCACACTTCATGTGACCCTTTACATAATAAAAATAATGATAAATCCTAATAAAACAAGCAGTATCGTACCAAGTAATGCCGCATAAAAAATCTGCAGGCCCATTTTCTTAAAAGCGGAGAGTTCTACATTTAACCCTAAGCCCGCCATTGCCATTGCTAATAATAAATATGATCCACTAATAAGCCATTGAACAAGTTCAGTCGGCAACCACCCCAACGTATTGATGGCACTCATCGCGAGAAAACCGAAAATAAACCAAGGAATCGGTAACTTGTTCTTTGTTGCGCTCTCTTGACTTTCCCGCTTCTTCATATAATAGCCGATAAGAATAGCCACTGGTACAAGTAAAATGACTCTTGTTAGTTTAACGATAATGGCGATATTCTCTGCCTCCACACCACCAACAGAAGAAGCAGCAACAACGTGCGCAATCTCATGCAGGGTGCCTCCAGTTAACATACCATATTGGTAATCGGTTATTGGTAAAATCGGATAAAGAAATGTATAAAGTAACGTGAATAGCGTACCAAGCACAGCAATCACACCGACACTGACAGCAGTCACACTTTCCTTCGCTCTGACAACAGATGCAATCGCCACAATCGCAGCCGCACCACAAATCGCCGTACCACATGCCGTTAATAAACTTAATGTCTTATCCACACGAAGCATCCTAGCGAAGCTATAAACTGCTAGGAGGGTGACACATAATAAGAATGCCGCATAAAGAAAAGTACTTACACCTGCATGAGCTAAATCGGATAAATTAAGGCGCAAACCTAACAAGATAATGCCTAGTCTTAATAATTTTTTACTAGAAAAATCAACACCGACTTTATATGAACGGTTCCAACCAATCGTATGAGACCAAATTATACCTAGCAAAATGGCTAAAACGAGCTGACCGATAATCGTCAGGTAAGGTAGTTTGGCGAGAAGCCCAGCCATAATTGCAATAATCAATGTCGTTCCTATTCCAAAATAAAAGGAGCCTGTTCTCAAAGATGACTTTAAATCCATTACTGCCTCCCCTTTCTCTATTACAGTATAGTTTTGTCCTTTTTATTTTGGAAATAAATATATATAATAATACTTATTCATTTTATTAATAAATGGGGTGGTTTTATAATGCATATGGAGGAACTTGAGACGTTTCTTGTCCTCGCACGCGAGAAAAATTTTACAAAAACAGCTAAACAAAGGGCGTTATCTCAACCAACCGTTAGTGTCCATATAAAAAACCTGGAAGAAGAATTTGCGACCTCACTCATTCAGCGCACAACAAAAAAAGTCCACTTAACAGCAGAAGGGGAACTTTTTTACAATCAAGGCTTAAAAATATGGGATGTGTATCAGCAGCTTAAAGAAACATTATATGAGAAAAAAAAAGTCGCATCAGGGCTCATACGAATCGGAGCTAGCTTTACAATTGGTGAATACATTTTGCCGAGCGTTATCGCACAATTACAAGCAACACATGAGCAATTATCCTTCCATGTGACGATTGGTAATACAGATCAGGTGATTAATAGTGTGAGGCGGTTAGAAGTAGATATCGGTTTAGTGGAAGGGCAAACCTATGCAAGAGAGGTGGTCCAAACACCCTTTGCAGAAGATCGTTTAGTGATTGTCTGTTCACCTGCCTATGAAGGAAATTTTCATTCGATAGATGATTTGCATGATCAGGAATGGATTATCCGTGAAGAAGGTTCGGGGACAAGGCAATCATTTGACCACCTGATCGAATCTCATCAAATGAGAGTCAAATCCACCTTCATCATCAGCTCTACCCAAGGAATAAAAAGTAGCGTAAAAAGTGGACTAGGACTCGCCTTACTATCCGAGGCAACCATACAAGAGGAATTAACATACGGTCTATTGAAGATTGTACCGATAGAAGGCCTTTATGCAAAACGAGCCTTTTCTTATATCCTGACCAAAGGAACAAACCTTAATCGCAATACGCAATTATTAGTCGATACGTTGAAATATGGTACTGAAGCTTAGTATTTAAACAAACGTTTGATTAAATGGGAGGAATAAACAAGTTACAGGTTCTACTTTTCTCCAGATTGTTATTTAAACAACTGGAGAATAGCACGAGGAACGGCGAAGATGTAATCTGCAAACGTCAAGGTATTTTCAACTTTGTCAAATCTCTCTTCGAATCGATCCTGATATTTAGTAAGGTTATTTGTGACAACCTCTCCTTGAATGGGTTCCAGGCGATTTTTAAAACGAATGCGAATCGATTTTCCCTTCTGCCAATCGCCAGAGTTACTGATTTGAAAATGAATATGCGCTTCAGAAGAGTTACCTGAGTTCCCACATTTGCCAAGTAATTGTTTTTGGCGAACTTGTTCTCCTTCTTTCACAATAATCGTATCTTTTTTAAAATGAGCAATCATACTATATTCTTTATGTGCATGCTCAATCACAATATAGTTGCCTGGCGGGTGTTCTTCATCCATCTGCCCAGGTATATTGTCATCGAGGCCATCGACTACCTGAATGACCGTTCCATCTTGCGGAGCAATGACTTCCGCCCCAAAAGCATAATAACTTTCATTTTTTTCCGGTCTACCATTATATGTAGAGCCATCCTTCACCTTTAAAAGGTCATAGGCATATCTTTGATGTTCATAAGCGTAATGATAATTAATGAATTCATTTGTGCCACCCCAAAATACAAACCATTCATCCATTACTGGCATAATATATTCATTCTTCGTATAGATCTTATCTGTTTCAGGAAAGACAAAATATGGTTTTAAGTAGAGGCTTGCAATCGTATGCTTTTCGTCGAATCCAACGACGACCGCTTTTGCTTTTGTATGATCCACCCATACGAATTGATCGACATTTAAGACATTCGTCTGTGAGACTAATTGATAACTTTGTACACCTGCATTAAAAGATGAACCCATCTGGACAAAATCGGCCCTTGATACCATCCCTTGAAACACTTTTGAGGTTGCATCATAAATTTCCTTAAAATCTTCTTTTAACCAATGATCTATAAACCTATCAGGATCTATTGACCCGACCATTCCATCTACCCCCTAGGTTTCTATTCTTTATATAGAAGAGAAAATCAAACGATTCTCAAGAAATATTTTGCAGTTAATAGTTAAAAAACCACCAATAGTTACTTTAATTCGACTTGAATCTTCTAACTTTCCTTCCAAATCTCCTCTTATAGCAAGTCCTAAATTTTCATCCTGTAATTCGCCATTTACATATAGCTTTTCACCATTAATCCAGTGTATATGATTTCCCTGATGGTTCACTTCAAAAACCTTCTTCATGTAAATCACTCCTCGTTTATTTTTACGACTAACTCGGGAATAAGTTTCACAAATAATCTGTTTTTCTCTTACCAAAAAAAAGATTCTTGAATTATGATGAAAGTCATAGTATATTCTAACCGAGGATAAATTTAATACTTCCACAAGGGGAGCCTAATATGGCTGAGAGTGAGCGAGTTCGTTCTGACCCTAAGAACCTGTTAGATAATGCTAGCGTAGGGATCGTGGTTTTGGATATGAGCAATACTAGGCATCCATCACCGCCTATGTATTGCTTTTTTTCATGACAAAAAAGTAATACAGGTTTACTCGTTCGCTTCTCTTTTCGGAGAAGGAGGAAAAACATGAAACAAAATAAAACACTTTTTATGGTGGAAATTGCTATATTTGCAGCCTTGGCATTATTACTTGATTTCTTATCGGGCTTACTGATGGGGAGATTTTGGCCACAAGGTGGATCCATCTCACTTGCTATGGTACCGGTTTTCTTAATGGCCTTTCGTTGGGGTATTAAAGGTGGCGTCTTAACGGGCTTATTATTAGGAGGACTACAAATCTTAACAGGAGCTGTTCCTTTTCATTTCGCCTCATGGATTATTGACTATTTCGTAGCCTTTGCTGTTGTCGGACTCGCAGGCATCTATATGAAGAAAGTTGTACAAAATTATCAAGACGGCCAATTTGCCAAAGCAAACATGTATGTTATTAGTGGCGTTTTCTTAGGAAGTTTCTTACGCTTCTTATGCCATTATTTATCAGGCATAGTCCTATTTGGTGCCTATGCTCCGGCAGATCAACCTGTCGCACTTTACTCACTCGTATATAACGGAACATATATGCTACCTACCTTTATCGTATGTGCCTTAGTCGTTGTCATGCTTTACACAACAGCCAATAAGGTCCTTCTGAAAAAAGCATATTAATCAACTAAAGGCTCTGGGGGAAACTCAGGGCCTTTTTTTTAAGATATCTTTTTGGGAGATTTTCGCACGATGATGGAACTGAGGAATCAGGGTGGCATGTACATCGGCGTGATATCCATAAGATAACCATGCAATCGATTCTTCACAATACTTCCAAAATGAAAGCGTCAAAAGCAGCTAGGCAAACCTCAATCATCTCTTCTATTTTCTGGCCGGCCATGATGATCCGAAGAAGACCATGATTTATACAACGCCGAATCTGCAGGAAGTTGGCAACCGACTCGATAGTTTATATCACGAAGAAGATTGAGTGTGATAGGAGAAATTTTATTAATATCGAATATAAAGGAAACGCAAACGAAATGAGCTAATGATACACATCATTAGCTCATTGGATTATAGTTAGCTCATTTGAATTCCCCTTTATGCCGATATAAGAGTGCCTCTTCATGATTCCTCTCAATCGAAATAACAGAAATTTTAATGCTGTAGAAATTGGGCTTTTTAATATTGTAATTTCTTAACGTTGTAAAATCGCATTTTCCTGACGCTATTTTCTATACTTTATTATTCTTGAGTTCTTCGTCGCTTTTGTACTCCAATATGTCGCCTGGCTGACATTTCAAAGCCTTACAAATGGATTCTAAAGTGGATAACCGAATCGCTTTTGCCTTTCCATTTTTCAAAATAGAAAGATTAGCCATCGTGATTCCAACCCTCTCCGAAAGTTCTGTGACGCTCATTTTCCTTTTCGCCAACATCACATCGATATTAATTATAATCGCCAATTCCTTCACCTCAGACCGTTAAATCATTTTCTGATTTTATATTTATCGCTTCTTGTAAAAGCCTTTCCAGAACTGCAGCGAATACTGCAATTACCATCGAAGCAAAGATAGGGACCATTCCGATTATTGCACCACCTGGGGCATCGTCTACTTGAGCTAACATAAAAACGAATGGCAAAATTGCCACATATAAGATACTGAATATGGTTGCACAGAGTTTTATATGCTTCAAAGCTTTTACGGAAATTTGCGAAAAAGCTTGGTTCTTGTCAATATAACTTAAAAGCTTAAAAGCTTTATAAAGTGCAATGTAAAAGGGAATTGCCGATAAATACATTCCGATTACAATGGGATATAACATATAGGCATAATCTGGATTTGCCGGATTATTAGGTAACCAAATCAACCCAATTATACCCAAGGAAAAAACGGGAGTACCAATAAAGAAAACGGCTATTTTTAAAAAGAGTGTTGAACCACGTTTCATAAAAAGCACCTCACTTATTTATTTCTATTTGATTTTAATATAAAATTTATCGTTTAACAATATTTTTTTGTTCCTAATCATTATTAATTTGTTGTTATAATCTTTGAATTTTAGACAAATATAAAAAAGCATTCCTTATTACAAAGAAATGCTTTAACTTAAAACTATTGGATTTATAAATCGTTCAACAAATTAGAAGGTATCTCATTTTCGAACATTCAATTATCTTCATTATTATACTTTTGTTCATTTAAAAAAGGAAAAGCCTCAGAAGAAGAAGTTAAAAAAGAGAAGTAAAGCGAACCTCATGAATACACCTTGCAATACAAACCCTTCTTGACAAAGAAATATACAGCGCCCATACATTCTAGTAAACATAACGTCTCATTTATCGGGAATTCCAAAAAGCTAGAACCCTTGTGGGAACTGGCTTTTCGTTTGCGCTTTTGTTAGCCATGAAATATACATGCCAACAAACAGTGATAAAGCACGAATTGTTCTTTATAAAAAATGAATGAAAATATGTATAAAATCCTCGCAAATCTCTCTCATTTAATGTGTTATTTTTACACAAAACGGAATATTGTATGTGTAGTTTGAAATAGAGCTTGAGCAAAAACACTTCGTAAATCCTTATTTTACGGTAAAAAAGAAGAATTCATTTTGAAGAAAGATTAATCAAAATGGATTCTTCTATACCAATTTTAAGGTTGTTTTTTATAAAAGAGTTTGATCATTTTCTGCCTGTGTTACTCCACAAACGTGCCCTTTAACTGAATATAAGAAGTCGCATTTCTTTCATTTAATTTTACTCAATTGGTTTATTACTTTCATTAACATAAATTTGACACCTTTTCTTTCATAAGAAAAGTCATTAAAAGTACCAATTAAATAGGTATCCATCTTAGGGTGATAAAATAAATAGGCTCCTGTGGCACCTGCATGTCCCCAGACATTAAATATTTTCGGCATGAGTAGTGGAACTGATTTAAACTGCATAATTCCATACCCATACTCAATTCCTACCCCATACTTTGCTTTATCATTCATCATTTTCTCAAGCGTTTCCTTTTTCAATAATTGATAGGATACTAACGCTTTCATAAATTTCAACATATCTTCTCCAGTAGATACTACTCCACCGCCTGCATAGTCGAGACCTGCGTATCCTTTGTGATTAGTTAGGTTGTTTTTATTAATATAAAAGTCTGCTAAATGTTGGGTATCTTTGTCTAATGGATTAGAATAGTGTAACACAGATGAATTCATCATATTGAGGGGCTGATAAATATATTGTTTCATAGCTACATGAAAAGATATTCCTGTTATTTTTTCTATGATTAAGCCTAATAGATGATAGTTTGTATCAGTATATTTAAAGCCGTTACCTGGAGGGAAATGAGGTTTTTGATGTGTTTTTGCCCAAGTAATTGCCTCTTGTGGGGTTATGGTAAAGTTTGGATCATCCAGAAGCCTTTCAAGTAATGGACGGAAATTATCATACAAACCAGACGTTTGATTTAGTAGATGTTTAATTTTAATGTCATTCGTATAATCTTTACCTTGATAAACATGAAGGTGTTTGCATAATTCTCGATCTAAATATTTGGTAATACCGTCTTCGAATGATAATTGACCGTTTTCATATAAAATACTAACCAAAACTGACGTGAATATTTTTCCTACGCTTGCCATATATGCTGGCTGTTTTGGATTCATTGACCCTTCTGCGATATTTAAATGGATACCTTTCTTTTCAGAATGAACAAGTAAAAATGCACTCTTTAAATTTTTGTTTTTTTGGACTTGTTTTTTAAATGATTTTTCAATTGAATTGATTACTTTTTCACTTTGTTTTGTTTGCACAGACATCCCCCCATTATTTGACTAATTTTATTCCTAAACGCCGTTACTAACAAATACAAAAACGCCATTTTGAAAAAAGATTGAATCAAAATGGCGTAATACTTTTAAATTTATATGAATTTTTTATAAAAAAGATTGATCATTTCAATGTGCCTTATGCCGCGAATGCTAACCGCAACAGTTTTAACATTTGCAAACCATTAAATGGTTCCCATCAGGGTCTTTGAAATTAAACCATTGGTTATGCTCAATTTCTGTTGTCAATTCGACATTCTTACCCTTCATATACTCATATGCTTGTTCTATATTATTAGTATTCAAATGAAGAGGTGGAGTTTTGAAAATATTATCCTCTGAATAAATCTTGCTATCTAATACAATTCCTGTTCCGTTCATAGGTACTATATACAAATGACCAAATAATATTTCACCATCTGCTGATAAACCTAATATGTCACAATACCATTTACAAGCTTCTTCAATGTTGCTTACGGGAATAAACACAGTACCAACTTGATTTAAAATAGGGTTCATAGATTACCTCCAAATTTAGCTATATAGGTTTAATTCGTCATGTATTAAATATCTCCTTCTTGTTGAATTATACTGTCCCAGTTAGTGAAATATCGAAGTGTAGCTAATTCTGGTACATCTTTTTTATAAAGGCAAATGGTAGAAAATCATTTACATTTTTACCCATGCACACATAACTTCTATGCGATAACAAGAGATAATCTCTATCTCCATTCAAAAAATTTTATTTTTCGTGAACGAAAGGAGAACACTAATCGTCATAATAGTAAATCCAAAGAAAAGGGGGGCAAGGTTTGGAAGAGAAAAAATGGATTAAAGCAGCGAAACAAGGCGATAACCAGGCGTTAGCTCACTTATTTAAAGAGAGTTATCCCCTTCTCGTTCATTATTTAATGAAGCTCACCCTTAATCGAGAAGAAGCTGAGGATTTGGCACAAGAGACGATGACAAAAGCGATTGAAAAATTAAATCAATTTCAGGTGAAATCGAAATTCTCCACTTGGCTCATATCCATTGGCACAAAATTATATATCGATCAAAAAAGGCGCCAAAAGCGAGCTGATGCTTTTAAAGCACAGCATATGCGGAAATTAAAATGGCAGGCACAGTCACAAAATGAAGATTGGGATTTCTTATTAGCTTCTCTCGGTGAATTAGAAGATGAATTAAGAGTGCCGATTATTTTAAAACATTATTATGGCTATGCGTATGATGAGATTGGCAAAATGCTTGGAATTGCTGAAGGAACAGTAAAATCTAGAGTTCACCGCGGAATTAAAACCATTCGAAAGGAGATGGGTGAAGATGAGAAAGGCCCAGGAACAATGGAAAACCCTATCAAACAAGGATGAAGAAGATTTTTCAAAAGAAATGACACGTTCTTTTGCACAGTTTGAGGAAAATAACCCCATCTCTACTCCTAGTGAAGATTGGTTTGAAAAAATGGTCATCGCTAAAAAGGATGCAGCTAGCAGAAAATGGCGAAGAGAATTACTCTTATTCAGCGGAATAGCAACACTTATTCTCGTTTTATTTTTTACAACATTAACCCAAATACCAGTTGTCTTTATCACATTACAAGGTCTTACAGTCCTTCTAGTCATCTGTTATACCTTGCTGCAAATCCAAAAACATAGAGAGAAGGTGCGACATGACGAATATTGATTTCTTTTTACTATTCTTAGTAGCTATTATTTTATTATCACAAAGTATCTTTTTATTTACTAATGCAAAGAAAAATGGGATGAATCATTGGTTCTGGGGTATTATCGCCTTAATTCAAGCACCGGTACCACTAATATTCTATATCATCGTAAGAAACGTTCGTAGAAAAGAGGAGGATGAATTAAATGATTATCGTGACTACTGAAACAATACCAGGTAAAGAAATAAAAGAGTTAAAGGGTTTTGTTAGGGGAAATTCAGTCCAATCGAAACATATTGGAAAAGATATCGTGGCCGGATTACGTACGATTGTCGGTGGAGAAGTCTCGGAATATACAGATATGATGACGGAATCTCGCCAGAAAGCAATCGGTCGGATGGTAGAGCATGCCAAAGAAAAAGGGGCAAATGCGATTATCGGTGTACGTTTACAAACGTCAGCTATAATGGCAAACGCCAGTGAAATATTGGCTTATGGTACGGCGGTGTATGTGGAGTAAACAAGAGGTTATATATATTTGTTGGCTGTCGACTTCTCGACAGCTTTTTTTGCGGAGTACCTTAAATCTATTCAGAATAAGGATTGGGCAAATTCCTAACCCTAATTCTAACGCTTAAGCCTCCGCTGCTGTATCATTCTTTTAATATCATAGCAAGCAAATGTCCCACAAATAATGATACCAGCACTAAAAAAAAATACTAAAAACCAATTCTCTCCCCAACTGACATAGGCACAGTAGAGACAAAGTAACGCAGTGACGAGTGATGCATAATTCGCCTGATACAGCTCTAGTTTTGACCTTTGATTTTCTTCCAGTATCCTCAACTCCCTTTATTATTTTGTTATCCAATTTTCTACTCTTCACTCACAAACAATTCATCTACTGTGGTATCCAATACTTTGGCTAAATTAAACGCCAACTGCAGTGTTGGATCATATTTGTTATTTTCAATAGCATTAATCGTTTGCCTCGTTACTTTGCAATGTTTCGCTACATCCTCCTGCGATAGTTTCATTGACTTCCTTAACTCACGAATTCGGTTTTTCATCTTAATTACCGTATTTTCTCTTATAAAAAAGTAAAGTAATCAAGTAGATAATGCAAATACTTAGTAGAAAGGAGAATGGTGAGATTCCTTCATAAGTGTTGCTTCCCCAAAAAGCTGAATAAACCTTCTTCCCCATTTCAAAAACTAAGTATAAGATAACAGCTGCAAAAGAATACGATTGTGCTTTCATTTTAATAAAGTTTTTCCTTTCATCACCAATTAGGGGCAATGTACTCAATGTAAACAAAATCAGTATAATACTTAACACTAGTATTGTTAAAAACGCAATAACGACTCCGTCCAAAATGATTACTCCTCCAAAATGTAAAAAGTATTTTACATATATTATACTAATACCTCCAAAAATGTAAAATACTTCTTAGTTTATTATTAGGGCATCACACGCTAATGTCTGAAATACAAAAATGCTTAGAGTCATTATCAACTCTAAGCATTAAAATTAATCTCTATTTAACAAAGACACACCCGCGATACCTGGGTTCGTCATTTCGTATGGGTTCAAGATAAGATCCAATTCTTCTTCAGTAAGCACATCGTATTTTAAGCACAGTTCACGAACGGATTTGCCATTGATGATTGCTTCTCTCGCGATGCGTGCTGCGACTTCGTATCCGATATGTGGATTCACTGCTGTAATGATTCCTGCACTGTTTTCTACATATTCTTTCAAACGCGTTTCATTCGCTTCAATGCCTGATAAACAGTAATCTGTAAAAGCACGGAAAGCGTTGTTCATAATACTGATTGATTGTAATAAGTTAAAAACAAGTACCGGCTCCATTACGTTTAATTCTAGCTGTCCTGCCTCAGATGCAAGGCAAATGGTATGGTCATTACCGATGACTTGGAATGCCACTTGGTTAATCATTTCAGGCATAACTGGATTCACTTTACCTGGCATGATAGAAGAACCTGGTTGACGCGCAGGCAATGAAATTTCGCCTAGACCAGCGCGTGGGCCTGATGCCATTAAACGAATGTCATTAGCAATCTTAGACATATTCATCATACAGACTTTTAACGCTGCAGAAACTTCTGTATAAGCATCTGTATTTTGAGTCGCATCGACAAGATGATCAGCTCCAACAAGTGGTAAGCCCGTAATCTCAGCCATATGTTTAACAACACTTTCAATATAAATAGGGTCTGCATTTAGTCCCGTTCCTACAGCCGTTGCCCCCATATTGATTTCATATAAATGCTGACGAGATTGCTGGATCCGTTTAATATCTCTTGTGACTACACGACTGTATGCTTCAAACTCTTGTCCAAGACGAATCGGAACCGCATCTTGCAGATGTGTTCTACCCATTTTAATCACATGATCAAACTGCTTCGCTTTCTCCTTAAATGTCGCAAGCATATGCTCCATCGTTTGTGTCAGTTTTTCCAATGCATTCAATGTAGCAATATGAATCGCTGTTGGGAAAGCATCATTTGTTGATTGTGACATGTTAACATGACTATTCGGACTTAAGTGAAGTGCATAGTCTCCTTTATTCTTCCCTAGTAACTCTAGCGCACGATTGGCAATCACTTCATTGGCATTCATATTAATGGATGTCCCAGCGCCACCTTGAATCGGGTCAACAATAAAGTGATCATGCCATTTACCTTCAATAATTTCATCAGCAGCCTGAACAATAACATTGCCAAGCCCTTCATATAATCTTTTTGTGTCCATATTTGCTAACGCGGCTGCCTTTTTAACCATAGCAATTGCGATGATCAGCTCTTCATGAATGCGATATCCGGTAATTGGAAAGTTTTCAACTGCACGTAAGGTTTGAACACCATAATATGCATCTATTGGCACTTCTTTCGAACCTAAGAAATCGTTTTCAATCCTTACTTTATCATTTGACATTTTTATTTTCGCCTCGCCTATTTTCATCATTTAACTATAGATATATCATCTTGCTTTAAGACGATATACCTCCTAAATAATAGCACAGTCTAATTCTTTTATAAAGGCGGGGAGCCACAAAGATTTTTTCTGCTTACACACTGGTTAAGAAAAAAATAATAAGAGAAAAACTTAATAAAATGAGCAGAATAGTATGAAGGAAAATACCAATCCCACTGCATACTTTTCCAGCAGAAATTAACTTTCTTCCTTCAGGTCCATTAATATTGCACAATAACTTTGATGCATAGATGCTGCCAAAGATACCTATAACAAGTCCAATATACGGTGTGATGATAGAAAGTATTCCTAAAATAAGAGAGAGATGAACTTTTGACACATGTACGCCTCTTTTCAAAAGTAAGCTTATAGGTTCATCTTATTACACGATAAATATTTATATACGGAAAAATGGCTCAAATGATAAGTGAGGTTCATTCTAAGAGGTTTTTGATACATTTTTTGGGATCGGAATTACACAAGGTAAAAACTTCACGAACCTATTCATCATCAATCGGCCCGAATTGGTTATAATCAAGCTTTGTTTAAATCATAAACCTTCCATATTGGCCTCCACCTTATATTAAACGAACACCGGATGAAAATAGATCACTGGCTCTTCATATGGATGGATGCGTTTGATGATCGTTTTCACTTCTTCCATCTGGCTATATAGGCAACGAAATTCCATCTTACATTCTGTCCCAAACGTGATGTTGCCAATTTGGCCGAAGTAAGGATTTGCGTCTTCTAAAGGTCTATAGTAACCTTTTACCGCTGAGTAGGATATAACATGATCATAATTCCCTACTATTAATGTTCCTATTGTATTCAATTCATCTCTTAATCTCACAATATATTCGCCTGGTATTAAAACTTCGACTTTTACAAATTCAAATTCCATGAAGTTTCACCTACCATTTAAAAGACACGCTTTGAAAAAGCGAAATCGTCAATATCACTGTTGTTAAAGTGCCGGCAGTCATCAAAGTAATTAACTTCGAGCGACTATTCTCCGTTTTTAAAACTTCATTCGATACCGCAAGCCAAATAACGATAGATGCGATTGCAATAATTGATAGCATTCCTGTAGACATCTTTTATCCCCCCCAGGATTTTTTTAGATTCTTCTCTACTATTCTATACGATTTTGTGAGACATTTAGTTTCAAAAAGTAAAAATTAGTCTTAAGTCTGAGTCAGGGTTACGGCATTAGCATGAGTTGCATTAGGGTTTTTGTTAAATCAAGCTATTATTTTAATTTTCACTGGTGGCTTGGTGTTATCCATCTTGCTATGTTCGCATTTTTTATTTGACAACACATCCTTGTGGTTTGCATTACTCTTGTGCTCGTATTTCTGATTTGGCAACACTTCTTCGCATTTTTCTCTACTCTGTGTTCTTATTTCTGAATTACACACACATCCTTGTGGTTTTCATTACTCTTGTGTTCTTATTCCCCATTTCACAACACTTCTTCGCATTTTTCTCTACTCTTGTGTTCTTATTTCTGAATTACAAACACATCCATGTAGTTTTCATTACTCTTGTGCTCGTATTTCTGATTTGGCAACACTTCTTCGCATTTTTCTTTACTCTTGTGTTCTTATTTCTGATTTACAAACACATCCTTGTGGTTTTCATTACTCTTGTGTTCTTATTCCCCATTTCACAACACTTCTTCGCCTTTTTCTTTACTCTTGTGTTCTTATTTCTGATTTACAAACGCATCCTTGTGGTTTTCATTACTCTTGTGTTCTTATTCCCCATTTCACAACACTTCTTGCTCTCCTTCCACCCATTTGAGTGGACATTCCCTTTTGAGCAAACTTACTGGCGAATTATTTAACCCTTTAATCCTTTCCCTCAATATATAACCCTACCTGATTCAGATCTCATCCCCCTACCCAAATATAAAAAAACACCCCTAGCACTCTAGGGATGCAACTGATTATATAACGATCTTACTTAACTCCAAAACCCGTGTTTCTTCTCCATCAACACTCCCCCAAGTTTGCTTTAAGTAGAGTTCGGCGATCGCTTCATATTTACCCTTAAATTTCTGCGCATATTCTAATGCGATGACACTTTCATAAAGATGAGCCATTATTTTCATTAATGGTTTCGCTTGAAGTTGCTGCACGAGGGGATCGGCTTTAGCGAATTGTTCCAGCTGTTGTTTCACTTCAGCAAACTTTACTTCAACGAGTGCGGTCTGTTCACCTTTAGCTAGTAAAGCAATTCGATCAAACGTTTGATTGATAAATAGTTCGTCTGCAGAAAATTTATTAACGAGACGGATTAATTCCTGACCGAGTATGTTCGCCGTGCCCTCCCATACCGTTAGCACTTGGGCATCTCGTAAAAGCCTTGGGGTGATAAAATCCTCTATATAACCGTTTCCTCCATGCATCTCTATTGCTTCATGGGCAAAATGAATCGCATTTTCTGCTGATTCTTTTTTCAAAAGGGCAATATAGAGTCGATGTAGAATAACCTCCGAATCGCTTGCCTCACCCGCTACAACCTTGTCGTATAGTTCTACTAAATCAAAAATTGCGACGACCTCTACCTCAAGCTTTGCCTTAAGTTGAGAAAGTGTTTGTTGAATCATTGGCAAATCAATCAACTTTTGACCGAACGCTTCCCTAGCTATGGCATACTGCTTTGCTTCCTCATACGCTCGCTTCATGATGCCGATCGATGCGACAGCATTACATATCCGAGAAAGGTTTAATGCTTCCATCATATAGTAAAAACCTTTTGATTCATCGCCAACTACATAGGCAACACTACCATCAAATTCTACTTCTCCAGATGGGACAGCACGCACACCCAATTTATCTTTTAATCTTCTAATGCGAAGATGATTTAGCTCGCCATTGTCTTTTTTCCACGGAACAGCGAACAATGTTAAGCCCCGCGTTCCTTCTTTGGCGCCTTCCTTTCTTGCTAACACCATTGCTACACCACATTGGCCAGCATTGGAAGCAAAGTATTTCTCACCAAACAACCGGTATTGTCCCTCTTCTTTTACTGCTCTCACGACATTTGCACCTACATCTGACCCTCCTTGCCGTTCAGTTAAAAAAGTCGCTCCCTCGTATAATTCCTCATCAGCATTTGTTGCACACAGATGTGGTAAAAAGCGTTTCTTCACTTCTTCATTCCCATAATGATCCAATAGATAGGCGGTCGCCATTGATAAAGTAACTGGACAATAAAATCCTGGCTCTGTTTGTGAAAGGAGATACCCTTGCGCATAACTGTAAATATAGTTGCCTTTTCTACCAAGCTCAGGGATTTCCTTATGCACATAGCCCACCATACCCGTACCGTATGATTCTTTTACTGTTTGTTTGTAGCCGCTATTCACCCACACTTCAGAAACTTCTTCACCATAGCGGTCATACTGTTTTAGCACTGGTTGTCCTTCTCGATCAGTGTATTTAGCACGTTCATCAATCGGACCAGCACATTGCGCGCCGTACGCTGTTAATTTTTCAACTGCGTAATCAAAAAACGCAGGAGGAAGCTTTTCTCTTAAAATATGAAGTAACGTCTCGTCTTCTTTGAAAAAATTAGTCGCATAGTCACTTTTCTTTTCCGGTTCCTTCAATACTTTCATACTTGCTCCACCCCTTCTTTTAACACTCTTTTTAATATTTTTCCTGACGCATTTCTTGACAACATGTCAACTTGATGGTAGGAACGTGGGATTTTATATTTTGCTAGATGGTCAACGAGGAATCGATTGAGCTCCTCACTTTTTACCTCTTCTGTTGCTGAGAAGAAAGCTGTTACGGTTTCTCCCCATTCTCTGTGTGGGAGACCGATAATCGCAACTTCTTGAATAGTGGGATACTTCATCATAACGTCCTCGATTTCTTTAGGATAAATATTTACACCACCTGAGATAATAACATCCTTTTTACGATCGACTATCCATATATAGCCCTCTTCATCCCGTCTTGCTAAATCCCCAGTCTTTAACCAGTCACCGTTAAATGTTTCTTTTGTTAATGCCATATTTTTGTAGTAACCCACCATGTTGCCTTCTCCACGCAAGACAATTTCTCCAACTTCACCTGCCGGGATCACTTGACCGTGTTCATCAACAATTCTTAACTCGGTATGAAGGGGTGCTCGCATACCAATGCTACCTGTCTTTTCTCCATGCTCTTCAGGTAACATGATGGCGCCACTTGGTCCTGCTTCCGTTAAGCCATACACGCTTGTTAGTCGATCCGTGTGAAATCTTTCAGCAATAAGATCAATTTGTTCCTTGGCAAGCGGCGCTCCTCCGTAAACCCACCATTTCATCGTTGATAGGTCGTAGTTTTTTATTTCTGGGTGTTGTGCGGTCAGTAAATAAGCGACCGGTGCACCAAAAAAGTGTGTTGTTCGATAAGTTGCAACCGCTTTCAAAAGTAGGTCTGGTGTAAAGGTAGGAGTAATGACAACTGCTGCTCCGACAACCGTTGCTGACATGAGGAATAAATGTAGGGGGGCTGAATGCGTTAACGGCATCATTAAAAGCATTTTACTATCTGGTTTTACTTCCATTTCAACCGCAATCATTTGCGCCACTGTTAAAATATTGCGGTAGCTAAAAAGAACACCCTTAGGATCACCTGTCGTTCCAGATGTATAAAGAATGGTACTGTAATCATCTTCCGTTAGATTACACTCAACTTCTTTTCCAGGAGAAAGGGCCAATAACTGCTCAAAGCTTTCCCAATTCTGCGCATGCTCTCCCGTTTTAATCTTCAATGGTACTTTTTCAATACTCTCAACTGCTGAAAAAATAATCTCATGTGCGAAAATAGCTTTCGCTTCACAATGATCGACAATGTACTGCACCTCATCCAATGTGAACTTGGCATTAATCGGTATAACAACAGCACCCACTCTTTGCACAGCAAAATAGGTAATGATAAATTCAAATGTATTAGGCATAAACAAACAGACATTGTCTCCTTTATCAATTCCTCTTTCCAATAAACCGTTTGAAAGAGCATTTACTTTATCGTTTAACTCTTGAAAAGTAAGACTTCCTTCAAAACCGATTACTGCCTGTGCTTGAGGATACTTCCTGGCATTTCTTGCGACTAATTGCGAACTATTCATGACGATCCCTCTCTTCTACTAGTTTTTCGAGCCTTTCACTAAAGCTCTTCTTCAAAGACAGCAACTCTTCTTTCATTTCCAACAGTTCTTCAATGGCTTGATCAATTTGCTTGATGCGCTGATTACCATAAGTAATCGTACGTTCTAACTGGGCCATACCGGTTCTGTCATAATCAAATAGCAGCACCATTTCTTTAATTTCTTCCAATGAAAAACCATACCGCTTTCCACGAAAAATCAACTTTAACTTGGCACACTCTTTTTTTGTATACAAACGATGATTGCCTTCAGAACGAGTCGAGCGAATTAACCCTAGCTCTTCATAATAACGAATCGTCCTTGTAGAAACATCAAATTTTGCAGCTACTTCACGTATTGTCTTCAGTCATCAGCACCTCCTTTTTCTTAGTATACAATTGACGTTAACGTTAACTTCAAATGTTTTTTGTATATTATCAAAATTCTTATATTTAAACAAAAAAGAATGATATCTGTCTTAGATATCATTCTTCTCTGTTCTTATGCTTTTTTTTATTCCAATCAAAAGGAATGTTGGTCCATTCAAAAAATAGATACCCAAGAAACACCAACAAACTTACCATTATATTCTCAAACCAAGAAATGGGCTGACTACTTATTAATTGCCATATCGTTCCCGTTAAAAAGAAGATCACCGCAAAAGAAAGGCTACTCTTTAGCATGATATCCCCCCTTATGTAAATAAGTTATTTTCTCCCTATCTTTATCATTATTTTGCTCAGCACGATAACTATCTTTAGAAGAAGCTTGATAAACCTTTAAATATTGCTCGTGATTTAATAAATAATACTTACTATTTTCAACTTGTTGTAGCATTAATTCTGCTAAGGGAATTCCAGCAAAGTTAGGTAACGTATCGATAATTCCAAACTCAACCGACAAACCCTCTTTCATAAATTCATGTTCATGCAAATCGACTAATTGATATCCCAGCGATACCATCACATCAACAATCTTTGGCCACTCAAAAACATTCTGATCCGGAGGTACGGCCCACCCTCGCTCATCACCTGGCACATGAATATCTAAATCTCTTGCTTGCCAATCCACTCCTGTCAAATGCTCAAGCCCCACCGAACCCATTAACAAAGGAATGATATTCACTTGATTCAGCGCTTCTGTTATTCTTAAAAACTCTTTGAATTTAGGACTGTCCACATGTGGCCCCCCTTTTCCTTTGATAATGATTTAAGATTACTAGATTATGTACATTTTACTCTCATATCATGCTGCGATTTTTCTGCGATGTATGCCTTTCACTTTGCTCTTTCCTGTTGGCTTTGATTTTCTTTTTGTTTTGCTCATATTTTGTGGAGACTCTCAATTAGTCCCGATTTCTTCTTTTGCCCGACTCATTTCCTGCTGAGACTCTCGATTAGTTCCGATTTCTTCTTTTGCCCGACTCATTTCCTGCTGAGACTCTCGATTAGTCCTGATTTCCTCTTTTGCCCGACTCATTTCCTGCTGAGACTCTCGATTAGTCCTGATTTCCTCTTTTGCCCGACTCATTTCCTACTGAGACTCTCGATTAGTCCTGATTTCCTCTTTTGCCCGACTCATTTTTTGCTGAGACTCTCGATTAGTCCCGATTTCTTCTTTTGCCCGACTCATTTCCTGCTGAGACTCTCGATTAGTTCCGATTTCTCCTTTTGCCCGACTCATTTCCTGCTGAGACTCTCGACTAGTACTGATTTCCCCTTTTGCCCGACTCATTTCTTATTCAGGCTCTCTATTAGTTTCAATTTGCCTCATTTGTCATAG
Organism: Cytobacillus kochii; assembly: GCF_020171845.1. Lineage (GTDB taxonomy): Bacteria > Bacillota > Bacilli > Bacillales > Cytobacillaceae > Cytobacillus > Cytobacillus kochii. Next base: position 201,177 of record NZ_JAIVAM010000011.1, read on the forward strand.
CATCTTACTTAAAATAATAAGAGTGAAGGATGAGAGACATGATATACTCTGATCGATCGTCGGTTACATTTATCGATTGTACATTACTTATCAAATGATTACGCCGCAGTAAGCCTTCTTTCTTGTTATCTCTCATTAGCGAGATCGATGAAGTAACCGTCAATGCATTTGTGGTCCAGGTTTCCTCTTCTACTTCAAAAAAAATCACTTCCTTCAGCTTAGACATATTTTTCACATTCATTACTGTGTTAGCTTTGCCAATTACGATACCATTTTTGTAAATCAGCCATTGCTCCTGTTGAGAAAACCCCCTACTTCTTTTCCAACGTACATCAAAGGAATCCTCTTCTATATATATGCGCAAAGATAAATACCAGCGTAAATCAAAGATATCACTCACAACATATTGCCATCTCTGCGTAAAATATTGCTGAATGAAACCGCGTTTTTCCTCACCCTTAAAAAGTGGCTTTTTATTCATCAATGTTCGTTGCAGATGATAAAACGACCACCCGTCTTTATCAGGAGGTTGATAGTTATCTTCTTTTCCAGCCATCCGTTTACTTACTAAATAAATAATAAGCGCGGTTGTTGGGAATAAAAATATCGCAGCCCAATGCCACAGGTTAAATGCATTAAACAGCATGAAGCGTACAAACAAAATGAACGATATCAAAACAAATAATAAATTTAACTTAACCAACCAAACACCCCTTCGTTTACATACGATAAAAATGGTAAATAGTTTCAATTCTAAATAAAAAAGCCTACTTCTAAAGTAGACTTCATCGTTCAAAATCATAACTCTCTTCCACCTTGCAAATACGCACCTGATAGTTCTCATACCAGTCCGATTTTCCTTTTTCCTGTGCGACTTTATGGGCCGCATGGTCTTTCCACCTTTTAATATCCTCAAATGTTGCCCAATATGAAACAGTAATTCCTAATTGTGAGTCTCTGGCACTTTCGATCCCGAGGAAGCCTTCTTCCTTTTGCGCTAATTCCTCCATGGCCAATGCCATTTTTTCATACCCGTTATCGCCAATTGTCCTTTTGGAAGTAAAGATCACAGCATAATATGTTGATGGTAACTCCTGCATGATTGACCTCCAATAAATGAGATATTATTTACAAATATAATGTAATAATAGTACAGGCACAGCTAGTTTATATTTCGTTTCAACAGACACCGAGTTGCGATCAGCAAGAAAATTCTTGATGGCTTCTTCGCTCACTCCTGTATAAATAGAAATCGTTTTGACACTAATACCATAATTTGTTTGCAAAACGTCAATGACCGCTTGCAAACGACTATCCACATCACAAGCAAACATGCCAGAAGTTAATAAAGCTAAAAGGTGATTGAAGTCCATACGTCTATCTACACCATGAAGCTCTCCCCAATCACAAGTACTATCTTTTTTTCTATACTTCTCTATAGCCATCTGATTAATGCCAGATATTTTCTCTAATGTTTGCGCATCCATTCTCAACTCATTCATCAACACGGTGATAAAATCCCTCGGGTCATTAATGGAAAAAAGCCTTTGTGGATCTTTCAAGTACAGCACCACCTATTTGTATATAATGGTAATAATAATCCATTTTGAGGAGGTTTTCTATGAATCAGACTGTTACATTCTCCATGCAAGTAAAAGGAATGTCTTCACCACTTACCGAAACCTTTACGCTTAAAGAACTATCTCTACATAAACAGATGTCAACCGAAGAGCTAGAGAACAGAGTAGATGCCATTTTTCAAACGTGGGTTTGGAGTCATATTAGCTTTTCTCGAACCATCAATCATTAACAACATCAAACCCTTAACTCACCACGGAAACCTCTAGCCCCGTAGTATGAATCGGCGCCGTTATGGTAGACAAATACATGATCATAGCGGCGGTCACAAAATAATGCACCTCCGAGGTTTCTAATATTCTCTGGAGTCTGTATCCAGCTAGATGTTTTAAGGTCAAAATTTCCTAGCTGCTGCAATGATTCATACTGTTCTTCAGTAAGAATTGTAATGCCCATCTCATTTGCTAAATCCATCGCGCTCGTTTCTGGCTTATGTTTTTTTCTAGCCTCAAGTGCCTCTCTGTCATAACAAACACTGCGGCGCCCCTTTGGACTTTCTTTTGAACAATCGAAAAAGAGGTACTCGCCTGTGGATTCATCATAGCCCACCACATCAGGTTCACCTTCTGTTCTCTCCATTTCATGAAGGGACCACAGCTTGTCCGGCTGTGCTACTAGTTTTTCTTGCACGTTCTCCCATTCAATACCTTCATGTCTTTCCAAGTTTTTCTCAAAACGTAATTTTAAAATGGATAATAACTCTTCTTGGTTTTCTGTTGATAACTTTTTAGTCATTCTTTTTAACCTTCCTTTATCTCATACTTTTTCGTACGAATTGTAGTAGTTTTTCTTTTCCATGTAAGCATTGCTCCATCGTTACAATACAAAAATATGGTTGACACATCAAGTCCCCTAAGAAGCAATCATCATATATAACCTGCACAAACAAGGTTTTCCTTGGGGAAGACTCAGCTAAATCACGATAGATATTACTTATCTCTTCATCTACTGTCCTTGTGACGGCCAGTTTTCCCGTTAGACTCTGCCACCATACTTTAAAAGATTGATAAACTTCATTAAAGCTTATATAATCCATAAACAAGCCTTCAAAAAAGAAGTTTTTATGATTATAAAATAATTTTTCACCATTAAATCGATTCTCCGCCACAAGCTGAACCGTTTCTGCCCACTTCTCTTTATAGCTATCTTCAAAGTTTTGACTAAAAGCATACTCTCTAATCATATAAGGAAATCTGCGCTCATTCTTTTTCGTCTGATTACCATATATATTTTGAATATAGATAAAAAAATTTAACGCAGGACAGGCTTCAGTCATGATATAGAATTCCTTATTCATCTAGCCACCACCTAACCTCCAATTGTGTATACGTTTTTGTTTTTACAAAATGCTTCTCAATATATGAAATAAAGTGAGTAAAGTCAGTGGTGTGGTCACTGGCTTTTTTTAGCATGCTTGCTCTATTTCGCTACTGCCTCAAATGTAATCGATTGATGAGCATTAGTAGGATATAGCCCTTGTTCATAATCGGCTGAAATAATGATGCTGTGGAAACCCGTTGCCTCAAGAATGGTCTTAAACTCTTCGACTCCATACCAACGGAGAGGAAAATGTTCCAATTCTGTTTGTATCAGCTGCCCATCTCTCCATTTTTCATAACGATGGTGAGAAACTGTGTACTGTTTTATATAATCGACTTCAATCACCTTTTTCTCCAGCGTAATTACATCGCCATTTTCTGTTCTCCATGTCTTAGTCGATGCTTGATTTAGAGTAACGTCCGGTTGTAAAAAAATATCTACCATCAACTTTCCACCTGTCGAGAGATGGTGTTGGAAATTCTTTAATGCCTTTATAGAGTCCTCTCGTTCATGCAGCAACAGAAAAGTACCTGTTGGAATAATTATCGCTTCATATTTTGTTGGTAAACTAAACGACTCCATTTCCCCGCTAAATACATTGGTCTCAAGCCCCCTTTCTGCACAATGACGCCGACATATACGGAGCATCTCATCTGATACATCAAACCCTTCAACCGTAAAACCCGCTTCTAAAAGGGGAATAAGCGTCCTCCCCGTACCCACTCCAGGTTCAAGAATCTTACCTTTACAAGTAGCTAATCTATCTCGGTAAAAGGCAATGTCTCCAAATGTTGAACCTATATTTTTATCTAAATCATATACTTCAGCAGAAAGTTTACTATAATAACTTAACAATGACTCTCACATCCTTCCTAAAGGAGCATGTCTAATTTATTTTTACTAGATGAATAATAATAAATGTCTTTACCTTTACTCTTTGCGTATTGTATTTCCTTTCGTGTACTCTCTCCAATGTATTCATCCTCATTAATTACATAAATGGCGTCACTCAAATCAATCTTTCTTAAATGTAACTCTTGTAGCATATTTAGCTTCTCATTCGATAAATAAATGTCATCACTATGTTCAAAGAAACCAAGACTTAAAACGATATGACCATGGTAAGTCAATGTCGCTTCTGTATGTATAAATTGTTGTTTAAATTTGGTTGAACCACAAAGTGTTATTATCAACCGCATCCCCCTCTCATTTAGTCATTTAACAAATTATACTATATTACTAAATATTTAGAAATTTAAACAACGAGTACTGATTTCGTGAAAGATTATAAGAAGGCTGAACCCCTCGCGTTAGGTTCAGCCTTTTTAGTCTTTATTTCCCTATAAACATCTGCACCCAATTATGACCATTACTCTCATAACCTATGCCGATTTCTGTAAAATTACCGTTTAATATATTTGCTCTATGACCTTCAGAGTTCATCCAGCCTTGGACAACCGCTTTAGGTGATGTATAGCCTTTAGCAATATTTTCACCCGCAGTAAGATAGGTAACCCCATTTGCCGTTAACATTTCAAATGGTGTTCCATATGTGGGAGAAGTATGACTAAAGTAGTTGTTATCGGCCATATCCTTCGCCTTCAAATACGCAACTTTGGAAACGTCTCCATTAAGTTTTAATGCAGGCAACCCGTTATTAGCACGCTCTACATTTACCAATGATACGACTTCATTCATGTATTGCTCATGATTTCCTGCAGACGCATTTCCGTCATTTTCTTCCTCTGGGTCTGTTACTCCGGGCTTCTCTTCTTCCGGTTCAGTCGCCTCTGGTTTTTCTTCCTCTGGCTCAGTCACTTCCGGTTTCTCTTCTTCCGGTTCAGTCGCCTCTGGTTTTTCTTCCTTTGGCTCAGTTACTTCCGGCTTCTCTTCTTCTGGTTCAGTCGCCTCTGGTTTTTCTTCCTTTGGCTCAGTTACTTCCGGCTTCTCTTCTTCCGGTTCAGTCGCCTCTGGTTTTTCTTCCTTTGGCTCAGTTACTTCCGGTTTCTCTTCTTCCGGTTCAGTCGCCTCTGGTTTTTCTTCCTTTGGCTCAGTTACTTCCGGTTTCTCTTCTTCTGGTTCAGTCGCCTCTGGTTTTTCTTTCTTTGGCTTAGATCTATCTTGTTCCTCAACTTTTGGCTTTGATACTTTGTCCGTATTGGCTTGTGGTTTTATAATGTTAGAATCATCTTGTTCCAAAAGTTCTCCGTCTCTTCTCTCAGGTATTTTAATTTTTTGCCCTGGATAGATGAGGTTTTTATTCGTAATTTCTGGGTTCGCATTTAGTAGTTTTTCAAAATTAATATTTAACTTAATGGCAATTCTCCACAAGGAGTCACCCGGTAAAACAGTATAATAAATAGAGCTCGTTTTAGGTAATTGAATGATTTGCTCAGGGAAAATGAGATCTTTATTAGGAATTTGACTATTAACGTCTAATAATTCATAAAAATCAACACGCTGTTCCTCTGAAATGTCCCATAAATTATCACCTTGCTTGACTGTATATTTATCAGCAAATGTGGTCATTGGACTTAAAAAAACAAGGGTAGATAAAGTAATTGCTAGTTTTTTCTTCATTATACGTATGTTGGCCTCCGTTATTCCTCGTATATTACCAACTATTACCTAGGATGACTAGTTTAATAATATTCAATTATAATAGCTTCATTCGTCGACTAATTTGGTTAACCACTTTGTAAATTATACGATAGTAATAATACTGTCAAGTTGCCTTTTGACTATATATTTTAGAAGAATTTTATAAGTTATAAAAAATACCAATTTCTAATGATTTTCTACCTATTCATCAGAGAGTTGCCGATCTAATTGAATTAAAATCTTACTATTTTACAATATGTTCTAACCTCTTATTATAAGAGATCATTTTTAAATTCCGTCGTAGACAACAAAAATGAACGATTGTAAATAAGATATTTTTAGTGTAAAATTACACTAAAAATCTGAAGGTGGTTTAAATTGAAACACAAGCTGTTCGTTTTCTTATTAACCGTTAGTCTACTACTGAACATATATTACTTCTGCAAATGGTTCATATTTGAACAATGGTCTGAAGCGTCAAGAGAAGAAGCTATCATTTTAAGTGAAATGATACTAAAAACGGTTGAAAGTGAGGATTACTTAGCTTTAAGGGAAAGAGAAAAAATCATTGCCATCGAATCAGATATTAACAAGTTTAAAGGTGGCGTCTTCCCGTATTATATGGAAGTCAGCGTTAGAACTGAGCAACAAACGTACCTATTTTATTGTAGCGATAAGCAATGTTCGAGTATGGAAAATGGAGGTTTGAGTTATTCCATCTATGAAGAGGAAAAACCGCGCCTTCCATTTCAAAATACGGACTAATAAAATTTACTACAATCCAAAATCACCTAATTATATATAGCTCGAAAGAAGGGGGAAGATAAAAAACCTATTTACAGTCGTATATTTGAACCAAAGCACGACAACGGGTGTACCGGGACATTCCTCACCACTCTTCTTACCAACAAACAGCGTTCTGATTTAAAACATTTTGTTTTAGGATGATATCATTTTTATTGCTTGGTTGATTAAGATATATATTAGAACGTAGCTAGGTTGCCTATTTATTTAATGCAGAGTCAAAATGATTCAATTCAAAAATACCAATCTACTTTTGAAACCTTAAACCACGGCTCATGTCGTATTATTTATTTTGAAAAGCGTGATATAGCTTTAACATCTCCAACAAAATTTCTTTATTATAACCCGTTTTTTCATGAATTTTCATTACCCACTCATCGATACCAACTAATGGACTGTCTTTTATTAGTCCATGATTCGTGCTCAAAAAGCTAATCCAATTTGTAAATTCCCAGTGTGCTACTTCTGTTTGATAGGGAACTCTACATTCGAGTAAGGGAGTGGGCTTAATGAGATTTTGCGAATGTTCAGCTGCATGGAGAAAAACATCACAATGAATCGGGCGTGTATCATATATTTGTTTTGATTCTTTCCCATTTGGTCTATGATAGCGCACCTCAACCATATATTCATTCGGTATCATTTGTATATTAGCACCTGGGAAAAAACCGCCAAGTTTCTCACTTGTGAAATTTTCTCGTTTCTTATCTATTAACACCGGATTTAACCACTGATCCCCCAAATCACATAAGTAGCGGCCACCATCATCGTCCAGTGCAATCACTGCTACATGGGCATTTACTGTCCCTAGATGATGACCGATTGGAAATGCTTGAATCTTTGCTTGTCGAAAAGCATCCAACAACCAAATGGCTAAATCAAAACAATTACCCGCCAGGCCATATTGATCTCTATGTTCCTTCATTAAGGATAGCTCTCTTTGCTTTCTCTCACTCCCCTTTTGGTAATGCCATATTTTCGTTAGATTTTCCATCGGGAACGTATTAAATTGTTCCCAAACACGTTGAATACTTTCGGTTGCTCTCATTATTATTCACATCCATCTTTCTTTTCTAACCCTTTCTATTCCACCTTTCATAATCCTCCTTTTTCAAGCAAGCTATGAAAATATCATTTGTACATAATGTCATTATATGGTACCTTTTATTTGCAAGATGATTGGTTCAAAAACATACAAACAAGGAGTTAACCATGAGAAGGCTTCTACTACTTACACTTACACCATTACTACTTATTACACTAACAGCATGTATGAATAAGGATGAGGAAGAAACCACGGATCAACCCGAAGATATCGTCATTCCAACGCAAATTGAGAATAATATATTCAAAGTCAAGCAACCGTTTGAGCCAGCTAAGGCACGAGGTGCAATTACAGCAAATGTGTCTAATAACTACGATATCACTGAGATTGAACTGGGGTTGATGGATATCACTTCTGAATATTTTTCACCAGAAGACCACCTTTATCAATCAGGGCAATACATAGATAGTGACTTGCTCAATGAATTACTTGCTAGAGAGTCTAATGATACGCCTAATGGGCTGAACCCCAAAATGAAAGCAACAAAAGATCGACTGGAAGATGAGGAAAAAACCCCTAAAATTATCTCTCATATTCACGAACAAAATTACTTAAATGAAAAAGGTAAAGTTGTTGGGATTTCATTAGCTATTTCTATCAATGATTACTACCATATTCGGGTAATGGATGATGCCGGATTAGTTCACACAGGTGAAGTAAGAGTGAATGATGTTTATAAAGACAAGAGTTACAACGAAAAATATGCGAAAAACATCGCCAAAAATGTTATTTCTGCCGTTAGAGGGATTGAAAATGTACCTAACGTACCAATTATCTTATCTATCTATGAAGAGGCAGGCCAAAATGAAATTACACCTGGCCAATTTCTTGCTCATACTTATATTGATAAAGGCAAACAAGGTATTGGCAGCTGGGAAGAGGTTGAAAAAGACCAATATGTCTATCCTTCAGATGAATTAAATGAAGTGGATAAAAGTCTTCATGATAGTCTCAATTATCTATCAGATGACCTTCTTACCTACTTCACAAATTTAGATTTGAGATTAAACGGCGATATTAATTATGAGCATGATAATTTAACAAATATAGAATTAAAAATCTATGCACCAGGTATTTCAAAGGCAGAGTTAACGAGCATCCTTAACTTTTGCGGTACGAAAATTAATTCTATAGCAGGCGACCATGTCCCCGTCTCCATTCGTATCATCAATGTAGATGAAGAACTTGGGCTCATGATTTGGGATACAGAGAACAAAGAGATCTTAACGGAAATATTATAAAAGTAGGGCTTCTTCTTTTTTTAAAAAAGGAGGAGCCTTTTCTACTGCATTTAACTGTTTGTCCAATCACTTCCTCTTCTTTATTAATAAAATAATTATAAGTAAAGGAGTGATAACTTGAAGCTATCAGAAACAAAAGGCGTATATGATCTCGTTGTAAGTTTAGGCTGTTGGTGTGGTCCTGCCATCTTCACAAAAGAGCATCACTTAAGAAAAAATTCATTCCCTTTTGATTGGGTACAGTCGCCATATCTTAACATGGTCAATCAGCTACTTAGAAACAGGTTTAAAAATTACATGGAAAAAGATCACATGGAGGAAAAGAATATTACCGCACATTTCGTCCATGAAGGACAAGTCATTTATGAAGAAGGAGGAACCACCCCTGCAAGAGCACATTTTGTTCATGACCGTCTATATCAAATTGATTCTGTCCACGATTTCCCTATGATCGCCAACCAACAGTGGACCGATCAGTACCCAGCATTCAAGCAAAAGCTCAACAAACGCATTCAAAACTTTCTCAAAAAAATACAAACTAGCAAAAAAACGTTATTCATCCGATATGAATGGGAAATTGCAAAATACGATGACATTATTGAATTGCATACGACCCTCTCCAAAATTACCCGCGGCCCCTTCAACCTCCTTATCATCCAACAAGTAAATATACCATTAGAACGACCACTCATTGATGCGGAATGGCCACATGAAGGAATCTGCTTCGTTAAAATACCCATTAACCATCATTATGATAAACAAATATGGAAGGAAATCCTTACTGGTGTGAGTTTGAGGAAGTAAAGACAGTCGATTATGCACTGTCTTTTTTATTTAGTACTTAGATATCGAAAGGAAATAAGTGTGTAGCTATATTTTGATCACTGCGTCTCTCATCCCTAGACCAATTGGTTTGATTTTCTTATAAATAATAGTAAATTCCGTTTGTTCGGCTTTCGTGGGTGGTTTTCCTTTAAGTGACGTGCAAATCCAGTTTGCTCAGCTTTCATTGAGGGGTTTTTGTTTGAGTGACTCGCAATTCCAGTTTGTTAACCTCTCGTTGGGAATTTTCTGTTTGAGTTACTCGCAAATCAGTTTGTTAACCTCTCGTGAACAGATTCCTACTTGAGGGACTCGCAATTCCGGTTTACTTACCTCTCGTGAACAGATTCCCTCTTGAGGGACTCACAATTCCAGTTTGCTCACCTCTCCTTAACAGGGGTTCCACTTGAGGGACTCGCAATTCCAGTTTGCTCACCTCTCCTTAACAGATTCCCTCTTGAGAGACTTGCAATTCCAGTTTGCTTACCTCTCATTACCAGGGTTCCACTTGAGAGACTCGCAACTCCAGTTTGCTGACCTCTCCTTTACAGATTCCCTCTTGAGAGACTCGCAATTCCAGTTTGCTTACCTCTCGTGAACAGGGGTTCCACTTGAGGGACTTGCAATCACAGTTTGCTATCCTCTCCTTTACAGGTTTCCCTCTTGAGGGACTCGCAATTCCCGTTTGCTAACCTCTCCTTTACAGATTCCCACTTGAGGAGCTCGCAATTCCAGTTTGCTAACCTCTCGTTAACTCTTTCCCTCTTGAGGGACTCGCAATTCCCGTTTACTCACCTCTCATTAACAAGGACTCCACTTGAGGGACTTGCAATCACAGTTTGCTCACCTCTCCTTTACAGATTCCCTCTTGAGGGACTCGCAATTCCCGTTTACTCACCTCTCATTAACAAGGACTCCACTTGAGGGACTTGCAATCACAGTTTGCTCACCTCTCCTTTACAGATTCCCTCTTGAGAGACTTGCAATTCCAGTTTGCTCACCTCTCTTTTACAGATTCCCTCTTGAGAGACTTGCAATTCCAGTTTGCTTACCTCTCGTGAACAAGGGTTCCACTTGAGGGACTCACAACTCCAGTTTGCTATCCTCTCCTTTACAGATTCCCGCTTGTGTGACTCGCAACTCCAGTATGCTATCCTCTCGATAACTCATTTCCGTTTGAGTGATTCGCAATTTATTCATACTTGGCTCTCGTTAGCCCATTTCAGCCTGAATGAAGAGCAAAAATTCAACATCTCTGAGGATGGTGCACATAATTGATTTTTCTCTTTTCTATTTCTCTCCAATCGAGCAGGGCTTAAAAGTGAGATATCCCCTCCTATTCGACGGTGTCTCTTTTTTCCCGTTATCAACATATATTAGCATCCCAAGAGCGACTGTTTTCTTTCCCGCAGTTCTTAAGTTGACTTTGACCGACTAGACAAGAGTTTCTCTCTATTCCTCCTCACTCTTAAACGCATCTACCATCCATCTTTTATGATAAAAAGAACCTCACACCAAAATGGTATCAGGTTCCGTACTCCTTATTTGTTCAAGAATAACCTGGCAAAGATAAACTGACGAGTTGTGCATCTGCACGCAAGGAGTCTCTTAAGGTTGTTTCCACACAGGCAACTAGTGGAATCGTGATGATTATGATGCCATCTTCGAATTCAAACTCAAGACCTGGGCAGACCTCATCGCATTGCACTTCCGTTTCTGCTCTTCCTGTTCTCGTATTTACCATGATTTTCAGACAAATATCAAAACAACTTTTATGACTACATGCCATTTCCATTCACTCCTTGTGTTTATTGATAGCCTGGTAAAGATAAGCTTGTTAGCTCTGCACTCGCACTTAAATCATCTTTTAATGTCGTCTCCACACAAGCTACAAGTGGTAAAGTGATTTGAATGACGCCATTTTCAAATTCGAACTCGATACCACCGCAAGTTTCATCGCACTCAACGGACGTTTCTGCCCGTCTGCTATTCGTATTTACCACCAATTTTAGACATACATCAAAACAACTTTCATTTTTACAAGCCATTCTTTTTCTCTCCTTTTTTTTGTAAATTCCCTAAATATATCATCGCCTCCAAATGATCACCTACGATGACTGAAGTAGTCGGGGCTAGACATCCTTTTCGATTAGCATAATGAGTATGCGGGCGAAAGCGATTGATTTTATCCACTTCTACATGGTGTACATTTTCGACAACACAATGATTAACAATTAACTTTACGTAAGCTAATACAGGATTAGCTAGTGACCCAACACCGACTTTTTCAATACTTTTCCTTCTCAAGGCATGGGGGACAGCAACAATGGAGCCCACACCTAAATCAGCTCGATTACAAGCTACATTTATTGCGTATTTACAGGCAGTAACTAAATGAAGCGGCCAGTGCTGTTTTATGCTAGCATTGAGGTCATTTACTGCAACATCAACGCCCCTCTCTACAGCCTGTACAAATGGCTGTAAGTCTTCCATCGCGATGACAAAATCGCCATCAACAAATAACAAAATCTCGCCGGTGGCAAAGTGTGCACCTATCGCCCTACCAGTATCTAAACCTAGTTTTTCAGCAAACTGAATAACCGTTGCCCCTGCATCATATGCATGAACCGCTGTCTGATCATTTGACCCATTCACAACAACAATGATTTCTAACGGACCTAATCGCATACACTCCTCAATTACTGCCTTAATTCGCGCTTGTTCATTTTGAGCTGGGATGATAACTGATAACTGGGATAAGGGGTTGTTGGCATGGTCATTTTTTCTAATAGTTGGCTGATGGCCCTGGATAACAGAATCTAGTACATCTAATCTTCTTTCACCATCAGAAAACTTTGATCGGCTATTAGGCGGGAATCTTTGTGTGTAAGCTTGTAAATAATCGTCTATTCTTCTCCTGTCATCTTTCCTATCCCACACTTGATTTTGCAGCTGAAAGATATTTCGAATAGGAAGCTGATGTGACAATACATAGCCTTGTTGAACTAATTTCACATGTGCTTCAACAGGATTGCTAAGCGTATCGATACCAATAGTATCTACTGCTTTTCTTGAGAGTCCATAAGGGACGAACATGATTTGGTCTATTTTTAAATCTGAACGATGGATAAAAGCATTGGTTATTTGCGGGAAAATAGTAGAAGGAATGTGGCGGTGTTTTTTTTGAAATTCATAGTCCATATTATTGAGAACAGCGTCCGCGCTATTGTCCATCAGCGGTTGTAAAAATTGCTGGAGCGTTGGTACTGTAATATGTTGGTTGAGATCTAAAAATAACATACATGATCTTGTTGCCTTTTTTGCCCCGATGACATGTGCTTCGTAGACATGTTGCCAAGCATCATTTACTACGAGACGAAACGGATCAACATTTAGTAATTTATGGGCAACAAAGATTAGCTCAACATTTGTGATAGATTGATAGGTCTGGATTAACTTACTCACATACTGATTACTCGCATCCCGACTAATAGGAACAATCAAAGATAAACACGAACCATCCAAAAAGCATCGTCTCCTTTCATCCTTAAGTGGCATCACCCCCTTACAAGGAATATAGTATCGCTTGTTCATTTCCCTGTTTTTAATACATGCCTCGTATCAATGATATTTTCTACTTTCGATAAAAGTTTATAATCCAAATTACTATGGTCCGTAAGAAGCAGGGTTAATTGATACTTTGATAATGTCTCGTTTGTTAACGGAACAGATTGATAGCTTTTATTTTCAAGAACAACTGTTGGTACATAAGGATCGTGATAGTCTACCTGATAACCTTTTTGCAAGAGTTCGTTAAAAATTGTTAAAGCTGGGGATTCACGGACATCGTTCACATCCCTTTTATACGCTAGGCCAACAACAAGGATTGCCCCGGTCTCCCCTGCTAATTCAGCTTCTACTTTTTTGACGATTTTTTGAGGCATCGTATCATTAATTTCTCTTGCTGCTGCTACGAGCTGACTGCTTAAGCCGTATTGATTGAGCTTCCATTGTAAATATATCGGATCAACAGGGATACAATGTCCACCTATTCCAGGACCAGGCCAATAAGGAGTAAATCCAAATGGCTTTGTCGCAGCTGCCTGCAGGGCTTCATAAAAATCAATGTCTAATCGTTCACATAGCTCGTCCAACTCATTCACTAGTGAAATATTGACTAATCGCTGTGTATTTTCAAATAACTTAGCTAACTCTGCAACTTTCGGCGAGCTTACTGGCACAACTTCAGCAAAATACTTTGCATAAAACTGATCAATTTTCGCAAGAGAGCTCTCTGTTTGACCACTAATTACTTTTGGGATAGAGGCTAACGTATATTGCTTATTTGCTGGATCAATTCTCTCGGGTGAATAACATAAGTAGTAGTCTTTCCCAGCTTTAAAGTGTTGGCGTTTGAATATAGGCTCAATCACCTCTTCTACTGTTCCCGGATAAGTAGAGCTTTCATAAATAATCGTTTGTCCCGTCTGTAAATATTGGCAAAGATAGTTAGTAACGGCAATCATCGCTCTTAAATCCGGTTCATGATGTTCGTCAATTGGGGTTGGAACTGTGACGATGATATACTCAGCGGCTTTAAGCAAAGCTACAGCTGCATCCGTATGTTTTGGAATGAAATTTAGAACCGCTTGCAGCTCTTCATCTTTTACATCAGGAATATAACTGCTCCCTTGCTGTAATAACTCAATCTTATGAGTATCTTGATCGATGCCCGTTACATGACAGCCCTTTTTTGCTAAGTGGAGAGCCAGTGGGAGACCAACATAGCCGAGACCAATAACAGCAACTCTATCTATTTGACCTTGGAGCATGTCCCATTTTCGATTGCCATCTGTATAACCGCATCTCTGATTGAACGATAGTAAATATGAAAATGCTTCAATGTGGTCACCTAGAATCCGGTCAGTTGATTCGACCCGACCATCGGCTTGCCTGTGATGCTGTTTTCTAATTTTATTTGGCTTGACGACATCGACATAATGAATGGATTCGACTTTAAATCCTTTTAGAATTGCCTTTGCTTGAAATAACGGTGGAGACATTAATGTGAGGATACCAATCTCGTCAATCACTTTCCTGCTCATTGCATGTGGAATAGCAGTGAGAGAATTAACGGTGAGATCCTCTCTTTTCAGCGCCATATTCAGAAGGTACTTAGCAGCACTCACAGAATGCAACGGATGGGCACGGTCGAGCAATATCTCTAAATCATTTAAAGCAATATCTGCCCCTTCTTCTACAGCATGTATAAAAGGGGTTAAATTTTCTGCTTTGATAACAAAATCACTATCTAAGAACAAACAGATATCTCCTGTACTGTGAAGCGCACCAATCGCTCTTGGAATGTTATGTCCGAGTGCCTGGTCAAACGCAATCACTTTCACACCTGACTTTTCTACCTTTTCCTTTGTTCGTTCATCTGCTCCATTTAACACAACAATGATTTCATCAATGCCTGCCTTCTTTACCTCAGCAATCACTTCAGCAATCGTATCCGGCTCCTTCCCTACAGGAATAATCGCACTATACTTCGCTCGTTTCTCTTCCTTTACCGAAAAGGCTTGTACATATTCCTTAAAAGATTGCCGATTTCGCCTGCCATCGTTTAAACCACCGCGATATCCTCTCTCTTCAATCAGTTGCGCCACTGCACGTAAATGGTCACCAATAATTAAACTTGTTGAAAATGAAAAAGAGGAGCCCGTAATCTTCTGTTGATGTTTCGGTCGAATCTTATTTGTAGCAATCACGTCAATGGCGACTGGTGCACTCATCTTTAATTCTTTCATCACAGCTATACTATGAGCTAATGGCGGACAAGCTAAATTCTCCCAACCAATTGTATCAAGCGCTGATTTTTTCATCACATGAGGAACAGCGACTAAGGAATTAACGGATAACTCACCTTTACCTAAAAAATGATTAAGAGAGAACTTTGATACTGCTGTCGGATGTGGTCTAATGGGGCGCTTCATTGTCCAGCTTAAATCATTTAGGGCAATATCAGCCCCATCCCGAATGCCATCAAGCAGTGCTTGTAGCTCCTGTGCTCTAACGACAATATCACCATCAATAAAAAGAAGCGTATCTCCTTTTGCCTCCCTTGCACCAATTGCTCGTCCAATATCCACCCCTAGAGGTTCTTTATAAACAAGCTTTCTACATTCAAATGCTTCCGCTATTTTCTCCGATCCATCTGTTGAACCATTCAAAACAGCGATGATTTCATATGGCTCAATCTTCACTAACTCTTCTAAAACGGCTGACAACGTAGATTCTTCATTCTGAATGGGAATAATAACAGATAGATTCATAACACTTCACTTCTCTCCTTCAGCAAAATTAATAGTCTCCTTTGTGCTAACTATAGCCTTTTCCATCACAAACCCGAGAAAAACACTAAGTAATATCAATATATACAGCTTGGCCAATTTTGTTCTCGGACAAGTATACAATCTATGAAAGATGGTGCGATAGACAGGGTAGATTGGTTTAATTATGGGGGCATTGATCGGATTCGGCACTAAAAAATATATTATTACTATTCGTTAGGAGATGTTAAAGTAGATATATATGTATTTAAGGGGGATTACAAATTGGAATTCGAGTTGAATTTTATTTGGATTGCCGTCGGTTTAGCATTACTTGGCTATTTCATAGGCAATGGGTTGAAGCAATTTAGTAGTAAAAATGAAGGTAATATGAATCATTTACTCGTGGAGCAAAGCCACCTTCATCTTTACTTTTATTTAAGTGAAGCAGACATGAAGGATCTACTACAGAAGCATCCTCACGCACCAAAAGTCATTCTTAATGGCAAGCATTATTACCATCTACATAAATTTCGTAAGTGGCTTGAATCTGATGATATATATCACTCATGAAGAATTTATTTTGACAGCTTCCATTTATTATGCTAATCTATCTGTAAAATTCACAATATTATAAATATGTAATTCTCTTATTCAGAGAGGTGGAGGGACTGGCCCGATGAAACCCAGCAACCTTTAACAATTATTTGTTAAAAAGGTGCTAATTCCTGCAAAGTGTAATAGCTTTGGCAAATAAGAGAGGATAAAGACCTCTCTATTTTTGATTAGAGAGGTCTTTTGTATTTTCAAAACTTAATAACAAAGGCAACAGATGCATGATTGCTTAAAAGGGAAGCCCGGTGGAATGCCGGCACGGTCCCGCCACTGTGAAGGAGAGCGACTTATCATTAACCACTATTTCATAATAGAAATGGGAAGGGATAACGAGCGATGATCTGAAGTCAGGAGACCTGTCTGTTGTTTGCACTTAGACTCTACGGATGCATAGAGAGGAGTGATGAATACGTGTTGAGCAAATCAAATGGTCTCAACTCTAGTTAATATTGCGTATGAATCTCTCATTTAATAATAGATAGAGAGATTTTTTGTTGAGAAAATACAATCATAAAAGGAGTGTTTAAAATGACTGAAGTAAAAAGCTCAAATGTAGGTTATCCAAGAATTGGCGAGAAGCGGGAGTGGAAGAAAGCTCTAGAACAATTTTGGAGTGGTAAGTTGAATAAAGAGACTTTTCTGCAACAAATGGAAGTCATTCGTTTATCCTCTCTCGAGAAACAAAAACAACTTGGCGTTGATCTCATCCCGGTTGGTGATTTCACACTGTATGATCATGTCCTCGATACAGCTGTGATGTTTGGACTTGTTCCTGAGCGTTTTACATACAGAGGTGGGAAGGTTGATATTGAAACGTATTTTGATATTGCCAGAGGGAACAAAGATGCCGTGGCAGCTGAAATGACCAAATGGTTTAACACAAACTATCACTACATCGTGCCAGAACTCACCAACCTCACGCCAACACTTGCTGAAAACCGGCCACTTGCCTTTTATAAAGAAGGAAAAGAGAAGCTTGAAATCGACGGAAAACCGGTTATCTTGGGCCCGATTACTTTTGTGAAATTATCAAAAGGCTATAAAGAAAGTGAATTCAAATCAATCGTCAATCAATTCGTTCCTCTTTATGCACAAATTTTAAAAGAATTACAGCAAGAAGGTGCCTGGTGGGTGCAAATCGATGAACCTATTTTAGCCACTACCCTCACAGAAGAAGACATCTCACTCTATCAAGCAGTTTATCAAACATTACACGAGGCATCACCACAGATAAATATCATTTTACAAACGTATTTTGAAAGCATCACTCATTATGAAGCTGTTACCTCTTTACCTGTGCAAGCGATCGGCCTTGATTTTGTCCATGATGCAGGTCAAAACCTCGCTTCCTTACAAAAATTCGGCTTCCCAAGTGATAAAGTATTAGCTGCAGGTGTCATCGATGGCCGTAATATCTGGGGCGCCAAACTTGATAATAAGCTCTCTCTTCTAGAAGAAATTACAGCAATTGTTCCGAAGGATCGCTTAATCATCCAGCCTTCATCCAGCTTATTGCATGTACCCGTTACAGTCAAAATTGAAGAAACACTTGATCATACATTAAAGACCACACTCGCCTTTGCTGATGAAAAATTACAAGAAATCGTAGTGCTAACAAAAGGAATAAGAGAAGGAAAAGAGCAAATCCAAGATGAGGTAAACGAGAGACGAACTGCTATCGAGGCGCTAAATCAATCTTCTATTAGAAACAATCAACAAGTACAAACAGCCATTCAAAACTTACCATCATCACTAGCAGAGCGCGAAGCACCTTATTCTGTTCGTCAAGCAGCACAAAAAACAGCCTTCCAACTACCACTCCTACCTACAACAACGATTGGAAGCTTCCCACAAACACAGAAAGTGAGAAGAAATCGTTTAAAATGGCGTAAAGGAGAGTTAACTGCTACTGACTATCAAACATATATCAAAACGGAAATTAAAAAGTGGATTGATATTCAAGAAGAGCTAGGCCTTGATGTGTTTGTTCATGGCGAATTCGAACGCACAGATATGGTCGAATACTTCGGTGAAAAATTAGCCGGATTCCAATTCACAAAATTCGGTTGGGTGCAGTCTTATGGCTCTCGTTGTGTCAAACCACCAATTATTTATGGAGATGTCTCATTCGAACAGCCAATGACAGTTGCAGAAACAGTCTATGCCCAGTCCTTAACAGATCACCCGGTAAAAGGTATGCTCACTGGTCCGATTACGATTTTAAACTGGTCATTTGTCCGCGACGATATCCCTCGTTACGAAGTCGCAAACCAAATTGCCCTTGCCCTTCGAGAAGAAGTAGAAGCACTAGAAGCAAATGGTATCCGGATGATTCAAGTAGACGAACCAGCCATTCGTGAAGGATTACCACTCAAACAAGAGAAGTGGGAAGATTATCTGAACGCTGCTGTTTATGCTTTTAGACTAGCCACCACTTCTGTCAAAAATGAAACACAAATTCATACGCATATGTGCTACTCCGATTTCGAAGACATTATCTCAAGCATTCAAGCACTCGACGCTGATGTCATCTCCATTGAAACATCAAGAAGTCATGGCGAGCTGATTCACTCATTTGAAGAAAGCACCTACGAACAAGGTATCGGCCTAGGCGTATATGACATTCACAGCCCTCGAGTGCCACAACTCGACGAACTAACGAAAAACATCGACCGTGCCTTACAAGTACTAGACCCACAACTTTTCTGGATTAACCCTGACTGCGGTCTCAAAACAAGAGGCATTGACGAAACCGTCGCAGCCCTAAAAGTCATGGTGCAAGCTGCCAAACTGTCGCGGGAAAAATTACTTGTAAAAAAAGGCGAATAACCAAACAGAAATCCGAACGATTATACATGAACAGCCCCCTGTCAAGTAGACAGTGGAAATAATAAAAAGTTACCTAAGCGGCTATAGCTCTATATTCCATAGGGCTATAGCCGTTTAGTCGTTTTTGGTATCGATTATGATTATAG
>NZ_JAIVAM010000012.1 GCF_020171845.1 Cytobacillus kochii
AAGAAGAGCTAGAGCAAGCTCTTGAGGATTACATTTACCATTACAATTACAAACGAAGACAAAAGAAACTAAAGAAACGCGCGCCGATTGAATATCGACACGCGCTCACTGCTTAGCTTTCTATGTTGTCTACTTGACAGGGGCAAGACCATAAAGCACGGCTTTTATTCTTCATTTTTCTCCTGAAGCTTTTAGCTGTGAATGACGGCATTATCGTTAAATCAGTTGAATTTGTACACCCCCGATTAATGTGGGGTACCCCTTCATTTATATTACCTCCGCACGAATCTTTACTTTAAAATAAACTCAAGGGCTAGTAACAATCGATGAGAAATATAAAAAAGAAACCTCCTAAGTAGTTGTTCTCGTGAGGTTTCCTTATTGTTGATTTTGAATGGACTTTAAACCCGTTATAATTAAGAATAAAGCATATATAAGTAAGAAAACACCTGGAACAATTAATAATAACGCGCTTCCCTCCCTAGACTGTGCGAATTGTGTAAAATAGCCTGCGTAAGGAATAGTAAAGCCGGTATACTTAGCTGTTACATTGTCGGAAAGTACGAGATCTTTATCAATTGTATTATTATTATCTCCTTTTGTTTCATACATCGTGTGCACGCCACTATGGATAACATTATGAATACGATGGGTAACAGGCATGCCTTCTTCACTTTGAAAAGTGATAATATCTTGCTTTTGTAAAGATTGCTTTTCATCCTGCTCTAGTGGTTTTACGGCAATAACTGCACCTGTTTGAAACGTGGGTTCCATAGAACCAGATAACACAGACTTTAATTGGTACCCTAAAATTGTTGGTTCCCCGCCTGATGCTTTAGCAGCAACAACAACAACCGCTAACACGATAACTATAACCATTAAGAAAACCGTCAAAGCCGTACTAAACCAATTAAGTACCTTTCTCATTTATTCAACTTCCTCTTCTTCAAGTGTTTGTTCAATTTCGTCATCAGAAGATGGATTTTCGTTACTAACTTCCTCTTCTTCCAGTTCTTCTTGGTTATGTTCAACATCGACGTTTTTTTCTTCTTCTTCAGTACTTTCGTTTTGCTCCTCCTGCTGTTGCTTATCTTCTTTTGCCATCTTTTCATCCTCTTGCTTTTCTATCTCTTGGTCATTTTCCTCTTCATGCTCATTTTCTGTCTCTCGTTTTTTTTCACTATCGCTTACTTCTTCATTAGATGACCAGACTTTACTCTCTACATTTACATCAACGGAGGTTGAATATGTATAACTTGCTTTTGTTTGCCCTATTAAAACTGAATGGAAAGTCAAAATGAGAGAATAGATAGACAGAACAGAGAGTAATAAAATGATTTTTCCATTGCGCTTCATGTTATATCCCCTTTTCTTTCAAGGGCTGGGGAACGATGATCATTTCCCCAGCATATTTATGTTTTAATTATTGAACGCCAACAGCGTTATAAGCTTGTTCAACTGCCGTAACTGCCGCTGAATCCTCACCATAGAGATCTTCTGCAGCATCGATGGCAGCTTGTCTCATCATGGTAAATGTTGAATTTGGTGTTAAATAAACCGATAAGGCCCGATAATAAATTTGTTCCGTTTTTTCTCGGCCAACACCAGTTACTTCCACTCCGTAATGCTCTCCCCCTTCAGAGACAAGGTAAGCAGCTTTATTATTAATACTACTATTAATATGGACACCACCATTATCAAGAGAGCCTGTATACCTTCTATCCCAATGATCTGGATAAGGTTGTTGTGTTCTATTCTCAATTAAACTAGCTGGGTCTTCCATAGAGCGTAATCCAATCGCCCCATTCGCCATAATATCTTCACCGATAATCCAATCATCTCGATCGACCATTGCTCCGAAAATATCAGCAAATGATTCATTCAACGCACCTGATTCATTGCGGTAAATTAACCCTGCTGTATGTTGAATGACACCGTGAGACATTTCATGTGCAGCCACATCAAGACCACCAGCTAGCGGATGAAATCTAATACCATCACCATCTCCATAAGACATATATACACCATTCCAAGAAGCATTGTTCCAATTATCCCCAACATGTACACGGGAGAGTAATCTTTGCCCTTGATCATCTACAGAGTTGCGATCAAAGGTTTTTTGGTAGTAGTCGTATGTCTTTTGAGAATTGGCATGAGCATCAACTGCTGCACCATCGGTAAATAACTTACTTCTACTAACAATATCTTCATTAATATTATTATCATAATCGTATGTAATGACCCCATCACCTCTTGTTTGGTCATACATCTTAAACAAACCATCAATGTAAGATGCCTTAAACATTTGTTTATCTCCGAATACACCATAACCAAATGCCGTTATTTCATTTGCTGCATTAAAGGAATCAATAATCTGCCCAGTCTCTATATTTACAAAGTAATGCCAATACCCTACTTCCGGAGAGGTGGTGGAAGCTTTCACAAGATAAACAGGATAATAGTTATCATTAAACTTGTAAATGTATTTTTCTGCTGTTATTTCACTATCATAATGGTTTACTTCGCCAATTGATGCTTCTATTCCTGCTGTTGCAATGGAAATAGCCTTTTTTTCACTTATTTGGTCGGTTGTAGCTTTTAGGTCAATATCGATGTCTGAAACGACTTCACCATAAAAAGTAACTTTATCAGTATCTTTTCTAATATTAAAAGTTTGTTCTGCTCCATATATAGGAATACCTTTATATAATTGTTGCAAACGATAGTGATGAAAGTTTTCATTTTTAATAAATTCATAATCTTTTATTGTGAAATTTTCGCTCATTTGTTTATTAGATAAATTGAATTGCTTACTTTTAGAAAGTAGATAGCTTTCAAGTATTTGTTTAGGCTCAACAGTCTCACTTACCTTCATATGCTCAGTAAGCTGAGATGATTCGCTATACAGTTTGGTTTGTGATTCATTTGCATAAACTTGCCCTTGAATAGGACTCGCTAGCATCCCTAAAATGAATGCTGTTGATAATACTTTCGTTTTTATCGACATGCAAAAACGCCTCCCCATTGCTTATTTTCATTTACTCTACTTCTCCTCACCAGCTGTTTGTGAAGCATTAAATACCCATTCTAGATCTAACTGATCCCCTTGGAATTGGTTTTGATCTTCACCGTTTTCAACAAATTCGAATTGTACCCATATCTCATTTGTTTCTCCTGGAGCTAGGCCACTATTCTGTTTCCATAAAGGATCCCATAGGTCTCTTTGAACAATATCAGGGTCCATATTCTTTAATTCATACAAAGTTGTCTCGAAAATAGGTTCTGACTCTTTCTCCCAATTCCACAAAAAGTTTACACGAATATGTTTGCCGAAATCTTCTGTATTATCAGATAATTCATCCGATACTTGGTAATTTGTGAGCAGGTGAACGGATTCAATTGGCAACGAACCACTATTACTTAAAACAAGCTCTCTCGTGACTGTGTCACCCGGTTTGATGTTCTCAACTTGAAACACAACCTCAGGATTAATTGATAAGTCTAGTGTGCCAGCAGCAAATACATGATTCGTCGTTACTTCATCGGAAAAATAGGCAAATGTTCCTCCTCCAACCAGAGCCAATCCAAGTGCTGCTGACATCATCCCAGATGCAAGCTTTCTTTTCACTCCCATAGTAAATCTGCTCCTTTCAACCCTTTATTTAGACTTTTCTTCATTTGCTTAGACTTATAAGAAAAGCTTACGTCAAACATAAAGGAATCAATGGTTGGAATTAAGTTTCCTATGCCCTATTTAAATATAGTCATATTCCTTCATTTTTCACATTTTTAGTAAAAATGAGGTATTTATTACCATTATTTTTGGCGGAAAAAGTGATTTTTCAAGCTTACTATTAGCAACCCAACCATATGCAAAGCTTGTTATCCCCTTTGCCCGTCTCCTACCTATTGTATTTAGGTATTTGTCTAATCCAACACCAGAAATTGAGATTAACTATGCAGTTACGATATTAATCTATCATTGACAGAGAGAGTTGTATATGGAGTTATTTAATATTAAGAGAACAGAGCTAAAGGGGGATTGGACCTCATCAAATGTTCCATATGAGAAAATCCATTTCCCCTATAAAAACTTTCTACTTAATGTGCTTAACGGTTTTATACCGCCAAACTCCATTTTCCATTCCCTTCTCTACTTTGTTCTTTTCTTCCAAATAATCTAAGTGACCAATTACCTCTGACATAACAAGGCTGAACTGCGTATAATATTTGTCCGGGTAAAAATACCGGGCAATTTCACTCGCTGTTTTTTCTGCTTCAGAAACATAGGATAGGAATTTTTCAGCTTTTCTTTCTATCCCTTTCAACCTTTTATGTATAAGTAGATGTGGATTCGTTATTTGTTCACCATGCCCACTATAACAATAGTCAATATCATAGTTTAAACATTTTTGCAGTGACTCCACATACTCAAGGACCGTCTTTCTTCTTTCACCATTCATATAAGGTTCAATTAAAGCATTACTTGATATATGGGCGATAAGGTGGTCTCCACCTAACATCACATTGTTTCTTTCATCTATTAAAGCGATATGATCAGGAGCATGTCCTGGTGTTTCAATTACTTTTCTATTAATAATATAATCATTTTCACTTAACGTTCTATAATCAGCATGCAATCCCTCGTTTTGTTTTTCTATGACGATATTCTTGAGCTGCTGTACTCTTTTTTCACCTTCCTTGCCACAACCCATTTCACGATATAATATTTCATAAAAGGAAATTCTTTTTTCAAAAAATGACTTTTCCCTCTTTAACCGAGGAATCGCTTCAGCATGAACATAAACGGGGATGTTGTGTTTTTCCATAATTCTAGTAATCAAGCCTGTATGATCCTCGTGTGAATGAGTAAGGATGATTTCATTGATATCTTCCAACAGAAATTGATGGCGCTGTAATAGTTGAAGAAATTGCTGCCAACATGCTTCATGATTAATTCCAGCATCTATTAAAGTTAATCCTTTACTACCTTCTACAAGAAAAAAATTAAAAGAACGCAAATCACTTTTTGTCGGTATGGTTATTGGATAAATCATTTTATTCCCCCTACTAAACTATTTATCTCAAATGTTTGAATGAGCACTCAATCGTAATGTCTTATTTCTCTAAAAATTCCGCTGGCAATGATTATCTCTTAAGTTTTTTTATACAATATAGTATAATAAGTATGATTGTCAAACCGGCCATTGCCACGCGAATATTGACTATACTTGAGGTGATAGAATGGAATTTCATGCTGAATCAACAAAAGATAAAGTGTTATTTTTATTAAAAAAAGAGTCTTCCATGTCTGTCAACGACCTTAAGGAGCGCCTGAATATTAGCCATATGGCGGTGAGAAAACATTTAACCGGATTAGAGAATAGCGGTTTAATCGCGTCCAAAGAAACGAAACAAGCCTTAGGTAGACCGACTCAGTTCTACTATTTAACGAGTAAAGGCGAACATTATTTTCCAAAAAATTATGAAGGTCTATCACTTGAATTTCTCTTTGATATTGAAGAATTATATGGCAGTGAAGCGATTGAAAACTTATTTATTAAACGAGAAAAGCGACTAGTGGAAGAGTACGAACATAGATTACAAGAACAAGCCCCTGATATGAAAATGCAAACATTATTAAACATACAAAATGAAAAAGGCTATATGGCAAACTTGTTGAAAACAGGAACAGACGAATATGAGCTTACAGAATTTAATTGTCCCATTCTTTCCATTGCCCAATCGTATAAAACAGCTTGTCATTGTGAAACCCAATTGTTCAAGCAAGCATTAAACACAAATCAAGTGCATCGTGTAAGATGCAAAACAGAAGGCCATGATCATTGCCAATTTAAAATTAAATTTAATTGATTCAACTATTACTTGCTAGAGTAATAGTTTTTCTTTTATATTCACCCAGTTTCGATTTCTAGGCTTTACTTTTAACTTAGTTTCTTTTATGTATTTATCTTTTATTGTGATACATCCCTATAAGAACAACAGTGTACATTTATCACTTTTTAAGGCCTTCAATATCCCTATATTTTGCAATTATTTGTATATTCCCTTCACTTACATTTACACAATATGGAATAAATTTTCTGTTTGTCCACTCCTCTTATCTGTTTTCATAGGTGTTTTATGCATATTTTTTATTTGCTATTCTTTTTCTATATTCCTCAGGTGTTTGGTGTTTTTGGTATTTACTTTTACATCAGTAAATTCTTAACTATTTCTTCCCTCTCATTTTGCATATAAAAAAGACCCAAAATCAAATTTTGGGTCCCTGATCAACATCCTTATTTTGATGCTGCGAATAATTTGTTTACTTCATCCCAATTCACAACATTGAAGAATGCTTGAACATAATCTGGGCGTTTGTTTTGATATTTTAAGTAGTAAGCATGCTCCCAAACATCAAGACCAAGGATTGGTGTTTTACCTTCCATTACTGGGCTATCTTGGTTTGGTGTGCTTGTAATAGATAATTGACCATTTTCAGATACTAACCATGCCCAACCAGAACCGAAGCGTCCAGCTGCAGCTTTAGCGAATTGGTCTTTGAATGCATCATAGCTACCAAAAGCTTCTTCAATTGCACCAGCAACGTCACCAGTTGGTGCACCGCCACCGTTTGGAGAAAGAAGTGTCCAGAACAAGCTGTGGTTTGCATGTCCGCCACCGTTATTACGTACAGCTGTACGAATATCTTCAGGAACAGCGTCTAAGTTAGCAATTAGTTCTTCAATAGATTTGCTAGCTAACTCGTCATGTCCTTCTAATGCAGCATTTAAGTTGTTTACATATGTTGCATGGTGACGATCATGGTGGATTTCCATTGTTTGCGCATCGATATGTGGTTCAAGCGCATCATTTGCATAAGGTAATGCTGGTAATTCGTGTTTAGCCATTTTGAATTCCTCCTAATATGTAAAATCTATTTACACTCTATATTTTAGAATACCTTATCTACTTTTTCAACTAATAAGTATAAAAAGTAGCTAGAAAATAAAACTTCCTATTTCTACCTCCTTTTGTTAAAATTGGTATAAAATGAGTATGAGGATGATTTTATGAAAGCAGTCCTCCTTTGATATCGATGGTACGTTAGCCAAAACATTAAATTTTTAACGCTGCGTTAAACAAGATGTTTAACAATTTAATGAGCATACACTTTCTCATCATGAATGCCTATCAATGTTAGGACCATCAGAAACAGGGATTTCTGAAAACATCTAAAGCTTACCAAACGACGGAGTTTCGATCACAAGCAAATATTGAATTGGATGATTAACTAACATGGTGTAAAGGTTATCAAAGGGGATGAGATAATGAGCGACCAGTGGTTAACATGGGCGAGGAAAATCCAAGCGATTGCACAATCTGGCTTAGCCTTTTCGAAAGATATCTATGATATTGAAAGGTATGAGCAGTTAAAAGAACTGAGTGCTGAGATCATAGGTGAGTACTCAGGACAATCAACAGACGAAATTGTGGCCGTATTAAGTAATGAATCAGGCTATCAAACACCGAAAATTGACGTTCGAGGCGTTGTTTTCAGGAAAAACAAAATATTGCTAGTGAAAGAAAATGTTGATAACAAATGGTCCTTACCAGGTGGTTTTTGTGATGTTGGCTTATCTGCAAGTGAGAATGTTATAAAAGAAATTCAAGAAGAATCAGGTTTTATTTGTGTTGCGAAGAAGCTCATTGCCTTGTTGGATATGAATAAGCACCCGCATCCCAAACAAATCTTCCATTATTATAAAATATTTATTTTATGTGAGATTACGGGCGGACAAGCTACCTGCGGAATAGAAACCGAAGCGATTGATTTTTTTCCTGAAAACAACTTACCTCCACTATCCCTTAATCGAAATACGGAAGAACAAATCAAAATGGCATTTGGCTACCTTAAAGATCCTCATAAATTCCCCATCATCGATTAATCAAAGAAAAAAGCCCATTCCCATTTTTGGTTATGAGCCTTTTTCTTATGCGTCAATTGTTATCTTCTGTAATCGCTCTTGCCACTCTTCATCTGTTAAACCCTTTTCTTTCACGTATAAATTATCAGGATGTGTGCGGCACTCATCCGAACAGCTCCGTAAATATTTATGTTCGTTTTCTTCTGTCGTCATAAAACGTTTATCACATTCAGGATTAGCACAATTGACATAACGTTCACAAGATTCACCAGTGAAATAGTCTTTTCCGACAATGGTATGTTCTTTCTGATTAATTGGCACACTGATTCTTTCATCAAATACATAACATTGACCGTCCCATAGTTCTCCTTGAACTTCTGGGTCCTTACCATATGTGACAATGCCACCATGTAGCTGATTCACATCTTCAAAACCTTCTCTTACTAACCAACCAGAGAATTTTTCACAACGTATGCCACCTGTACAATATGTTAAAATCTTCTTCCCAGAAAGTTGGTCTTTATGTTCACGTATCCAATCAGGTAAATCACGAAATGCTTCAACATCCGGTCTAATCGCCCCTCTAAAGTGGCCGATATCATATTCATAATCATTTCTTGCATCAATAACAACAGTATCCTCTGCTTGCATTGCTTCAAAGAATGCTTTTGGCTCTAAATATTTGCCTGTGATCTCATTAGGATTGAGATCATCCTCAAGTTTTAATGTCACTATTTCTTTACGAGGTCTGACATGCATTTTCTTGAATGCATGTCCATTCGTTTCATCAATTTTAAAGACCATATCACTGAAGCGGTTGTCGTTTTTCATCATATCTATATACGCATTTGTTTGTTCCACTGTGCCTGAAACCGTACCGTTTATACCTTCTTTGGCAACAAGGATTCTTCCTTTTAATCCGAGCTCACGACATGCTTTTAAATGATGTTTACTAAAGGCTTCAGGGTGTTCGATTGTTACATATTTATAATAGAGTAAGACGCGGTATTGATTATTTTCTTCTGTCATTTCTTCCACCTGCTTATTTCTGTTCTTTCATTTGCGATAATAGTTCATTGGGTGTTTCACATTGTATAAATTCGCCATTAACTATTGCATATGGACTTTTCTTGCATTGCTTACAATGTGATTGGCATTCATATTGTTTGTAAGATACCTCTTTACTAGAAAGAAAAGGGCCAAAAAGTGCAAAGTCTTCATCAGTATAAAAACGATCGAGGTTCTTTTCACAAAATTCTATCGTAACTTGTTCTTTTTTTGAAAAAATTTTATTAAATAATCCCATTTACAACATCCTTTTTTAGATGTCTATTTCCTATTTATCCGTAGAATACTATACCATGCTTTGACAAACATTTTCAAATAGATTTGCAACAATTACCTTTCCCTAATCTCATTCACTATAACTTTTAAACCGTTCGTCAAAGGAGATTTGCTCATACTAGCAATCATTTCTGCTCTATCCAATTCCATTTGTCTTAACGTTTGTAATAAGGAACCAATTGCTTCTTCCTCGATTACTTTAGCGAATCCTTTTTGTGCAAAAGACTCAGCATTTAACAATTGATCACCTCTACTTTGTTTTTTAGATAGGGGAATGATTAGCATGGGCATATTTAGTGCTAAGAATTCAAATAACGCATTGGATCCACCCCTTGTGATTACACAATGAGTAGCGGCAAGGATATGTGGTAATTCCTCATGAATATATTCAAATTGTTTATAACCTGCTTTCCCTAGTAAACTTTCATCAACTTGACCTTTTCCACAAATATGCACAACTTGATAGTTACCTAATAGATTCGGTAACTCCTTGCGAACTTGTTCGTTTATCTTTTTGGCACCTAAACTACCACCCATAACAGTAATAATTGGCTTTACACTAGAAAAATGAAGCAACTTTAGGGCCGTGTTTTTATCGCCGTTAAATATTTCTGGCCGTATTGGTGAGCCAATGGCAAACACTTTTTCTCGCGGAAAATAAGCTTTCGCTTCTTCAAACGAAGTAAACACTTTTTCAGCAAACCGTTGGGCAATTTTATTTGCTAACCCGGGTGTTAAATCACTCTCATGGATAAATGCTGGTATCTTTAGCATTTTAGCAGCAATTATTACGGGGACTGATACAAATCCACCCTTTGAAAAAAGCAAATCAGGCTTTATCTGTTTTAAGATTCTCCTTGCGTCAATTACACCTTTCATGACGCGAAAGATATCCCTTACATTCTCTAAGTCTATATATCTTCTTAATTTCCCACTGGAAATTGAAAAATAAGGGACCTCGGTCTTTGCGATTAACTCCTTTTCAATGCCTGTTTTCGAACCTATGTAAAAAAAATCGACTTCTTTCTGTAATTCTGTAATAAGGGCGAGATTAGGGGTAACATGCCCCGCTGATCCCCCTCCTGTTAAAACTACTTTTTTCTTAGCCAACATCAATCATTCTCCTCATTCTCTTATTTAAAGGTCTTACTGTTATTTTATTTTCCTAACCCCTCCCATGCAAATTTGATTTCTTCTATTTCAGCCTGAGCTCCTCCCTCATCATGAACATCAATAAAGCCAATTGCTCGGTTTAAACTTGTGCCTATTTGATTCAGTTCATTTTTCTCTACAGAAAACTGCACTCGCATCTGAACAGTTAAAAACCCTTCTTTGGCTCTATTGATTTGTTTTTTTGCACTTTTCCAATCGCCTTCGTGAATTGATTGTTCAACTAAAGAAAGCGTCCCTATTACATCATCGCCATCAACAAGTGGTTGTTTAAGAAAATCTCCAGACTTCATTGTAAAAATAAAAATAGCCAATATAAGTAATGGAATCAATTTATAAAGAATAAACTCTTTCATTTACTTCAATCCTTTAAAATCTGTTATATCTACGGGTTTTTTCATTTTATCATGATAAGCGTCAATAAAGAGCATCCCGTTGCTATCAATAATCGCTAGAAAGATATCACTAATTTTTGTATATCCACGATTTTTTAATTCTTTCATCAGCCATTCCTCAGATTTTTGCAATTGCTGCAAATTATTGCGGACAAGCACACCATCATAAATTAATTCCGTCCCTATTCCTTTATATGTAGACTTTAACTGTAAATCTCTTGGGGTAACTGGTAAATAATCCGCTTTTTTTAACACGGATATTTGCCCATCTTTTTCTACAATTGCATAATCTACCTCTTTTAAATCAAATATCCCTTTTTCTCTTAGTTGTTCTTGGAGATCAGAGATACGGTAACGCAGTTTCTTCATAACTTCATCCATAATTTCCCCATCCATAATAACGATGACAGGCTCCCCATCGAAATAGATTGATGCTTGTCGCCACTTCATTGTTACTTTTTGCAGACATAATACAAGAACCGTCCATGTAAACAGCCCCACCCAATATGGCCAAGCATCTGTCGCGATGTCTGCTGAAAGATTTGCGGCCATAGAACCAATCGAGATACCTAAAATGTAATCAAAGAATGTGATTTGACTCACTGTTTGTTTACCTAAAAATCGTGTAAATATAAGTAATGTACCAAAAGCAATAATCGACCTTACAATAACGACTGATGTCTCATTCATTGACTTCACTCCTACAATCATTGCCTTTAGTATGAGCAGAACTAGAAAAAGTATTTAGAAAAACACGTTGAAATTGGGGGTAGTATTTAAATTTTTTGCATATGGCATTAAAAAAAACAATGGTTCCAAATTTAAAAGATACAACAGAAAAATAAACGAGAAGGATTCTCGCAACATTTTCACAGCTATCTTAGAAGGGGTCCGACAGTTAGTTCGAACTAGTCCTGTTTGCTTGGTTATCATTGTTATCATGAAGGTTCGCTGGGCAAATACACAGAAAAACACTCGCTTTAATTATTGAGTGTTTTATTTTTTGTAATAACATAATTATTTAATCATCATTCACATTATTATGTACAAATTGTATAAAACTTGTTAATGGTATGGAAGTGTTACAGTGAATAAAATTATACCTCTAACTGAACTTAAAAACACTAAAGCTATTAGTGATATGGTTATAGAGAAACCTGCGAAAACCCGTTTTTGTAACCAAACAAGGAAAAGAATTTTTAGTGTTATTGAGTCATGAAGAATACGAGAAATTAGTAAAAAAAAATTTATGATAAAAAAAAGGAAGATACGGGTTAAGTCCGTATCTCCAAAGTTGGGGATTTCAGTTGTGGCTGAACTCTTTTTATTTGTTCTTTTTCAGTTTTTCAATTCTTGCAGTTACTTTTTGGTATTCTTCTACTGTTTTACAATCTTTTAATTGTTCCACAATTAAAGATAATACTACATCAAATTGGTGATCCGTCATACCCTGCATTACCTTTCCCCCCCACTTAACAAAAATATCTTATCTACTATATATAAAAACAATATATATAAATAATTGAAATGTCAAAAACAATTATTCTACCAGTTCTAAATAATCATATGCTTTTTCAGCATACAATTGAGACTCTCAATCGCTTGTTCAACCTTCCTAATCAGATACAACTTTTTCCAACATTACCATTTTAATTTGATTTCTTCCAGTCTCAACGTGTTTTGATAATATTTTATATCTCCCACATAAATTTGATTCCAATCAATTATACAAAAAACTTGTGGACATGGTTTAGTTCTTATACTTTGTCTACCAGCTGAAATGAAGTCTAAAACCTCACTTTATTTTTCCTTATATATCTAATTCTAAGAAAATCGGACAATGGTCACTACCCATTGTTTGACAGTGTGCACCGGCATCTTTGATTTGTACTTTTAATTTTTCCGACACGATAAAATAATCAATTCGCCAGCCAATATTACGCTCTCTCACTTTGGCCATGTACGACCACCATGTATAGACATCCGTCTTTTCTGGATAAAGGTATCTGAAAGAATCGACAAACCCTGATTCAAGGAGACTTGTCATTTTCCCACGTTCTTCATCAGTAAATCCTGAATTTCCAATATTGGACTTTGCATTCTTCAAATCAATTGTTTGGTGTGCAACATTTAAGTCCCCTGTATAAATCACAGGTTTTTCCGCTTCTAACGAAAGCAAATATGTTTTTAAATCATCTTCCCATTGTAAACGATAGTCTAATCGGGAAAGATCTCTTTTTGAATTCGGTGTATATACATTTACAAGGTAAAACGTTTCAAATTCTAACGTAATAATTCTACCTTCTTCTTGTTCTTCGTTTTCCCCTACGCCATATTTTACTGATAGAGGTTTTTCTTTAGTAAAAATAGCGGTTCCTGAATAGCCCTTCTTAACAGCATAATTCCAATATTGATGATAGCCATTTAAATCTAATTCTATTTGACCCGCTTGAAGCTTTGATTCTTGTATACAAAACACATCCGCATCCACTTCTGCAAAAAAGTCGAGAAAGCCTTTTTTCACACAAGCACGCAAACCATTTACATTCCATGACACAAATTTCATGTTGCTAAACTCCCCTTTTTCTCTATCTGTCCCTTCTTATTCTATAGGAAGTTTGTCTTTGATAAAAGCCTTGTGATTTGCTATAGTTTTTACGTATAGTTTGAAGGAGGAATACTAATGGCCGATCATCAATTTCATTTAAAAGCACACTTTCCAGGATTACGAAATAGCGTCGGAACAATCGAAAGTGGACAACTGAGTACAAAAGTATCTATTCCACCTGAAATGAACGGACCAGGAGTAGGGACTAACCCAGATGAAATGCTTCTAGGTGCTGCTGCCACTTGTTATATCATTACCTTAGCTGCCATGATGGAAAGAAGTAAAGTAGAGAAAAATGATTTATCAATGGAATCAACTGCAATTGTTAACGAAACGAATGGCGTCTTAACTTATAAGAAAATCATTCATAAACCAACCATCGTACTTACTAACCATGATAATGAACGTGACAGAGATCTTGCTCTGAAATTGGCTAAAAAAGCAGAAGCATCCTGCATGATTTCGCGCGCCATACAAGGCAATGTAGATATTGAACTAGAAGTAACCATTAAATAAAAGTATCGTTTTCAATCCACGTCTCTTACAAGTTTTCACTAGAGGCGTGAGGATTTAATAAAACGACGCCAACCACCTCTCCGTGATCTCTACAAATCTTTTGGCTGCTGGTGACAGGTTAAACTTCATCGCTAATCCTAATATGCGATAGCTTTCTTCCTTTAATGGCATTACCACACAATTTTTAGGAATGGTTTCTAATAATAATTCTGGTAATATGCTTACACCAAAATTATGAGCAACCATTGACTTAATTGAATCTTCCGCCATTAATTCAAAGCGAATATTTGGTTGGATCTCCGCTTTAGCAAATAAATCTTTTACTTCATGGTACCCCCCATATGTCGGCATGATAAAAGGAATATCCTTTAACTCTTGTACGCTTATCTCACTTCTTGTTGAAAAAGGATGATCTGTTGACACAATACAACGCAAACGGTCCTTTTTTAACGGAATAACATCAAAATGACTGGAGCTATCGACATTAATAAAGCCACAGTCTAATTTTCCATTAAGAATCCAACGGTCAATCGCTTCATAATCTCCTTCAATTAATTCAATACGGATATAAGGATAACTTTGCTCCATTGATTTAATGATTTCGGGTAACCAAGTAGATGAAACACTCGTAAATGTACCTACTTTTACTGTTCCTTTCATCAAACCCGTTATTTTTGCTGCCTCTTGTTGTACTTGTTCGTCATAGTGTAACACCTTACGAATACTTACAAGCATGCTTCTTCCTTCATTCGTCAATGTTAGCCCACCTCTTGAACGATGAAAAAGCGTGAAACCTAATTCTTTTTCTAAATTAGCCATCGCATGACTGACTGCAGATTGTGTCATCCCTAGTACTTCTGCTGCTTTCGTAAAACTTTGAAGCTCAGAAACCTTGCTATAAATCTCATATTTAACTAAACTCATCTCGCTACTCCTTTTCATGAAATTATTTCATATAAACAATGAAAAAGATTCGTTTTATTAATGTTAATAGATTCATTATAATACATGTAGAAAATCATGAGAATGGAGAAATGGTTATGAGTATGCACACGAAAGCAACGATTCTTTTAGTGGTGGTGAATTTTTTCTGGGGATTATCTTATATTTTTATGAAGATGGGAATCGCGTCGATTGAACCATTTAACCTTGTCGCATTAAGATGTTTAATTGCCTTTGTAATTGCCGCTACCTTTTTTTATCGTTCTTTACGGCATGTAAATATGGAACTTTTATTTTACAGTTTTCTATTAGGCTTCTTATTATTACTTGTGTTCTCTTTAGTTACTGTTGGCTTGACGATGACAGATGCTTCTAATGCCGGATTTTTATTAAGTATGACGGTCATATTCGTTCCGGTGATCCAAAGTATTCTGCAAAGAAGGTTACCAATCGTGCCAGTTAGAATTGGCATCATCATTACATTTGTTGGTATTATCATCATGACAATTACACAATCATTATCATTCAATTACGGCGATATTTTATGTATGCTTTCCGCTCTCGCATACGCTATTCATATTCTGATTATTGGAAGAGTCACTAAGGATCATGAACCCATTACAGTTGGTATCATGCAACTCGGCTTTGCTGGTATACTCGCTCTTGTTTTAAGTAGCTTTTTTGAATCACCAATCCTACCCCAAAACACAGTTGCTTGGATGAGTATACTTGGACTAGCGATCCTATGTAGTGCCTTTGGCTTTATTTCCCAAGCTGTGGCACAAAAACATACATCACCAACACAAACGAGTTTAATGTTTTCGCTAGAACCTCTATTCGCTGCCGGTCTAGCTGTTATTATTCTTGGTGAAGCATTTACCATTCGAGATATCATAGGTGCTTTTTTAATTATTTGTGGTGTGATTGTTGCGACATTAGGGAGCTATCGAGTGCCTGTTAAGGTAAAAACTGAGCAAACAATGGAACAAAAAACAGAAAAAATTCTACTTTAGTACAGCCATTAACTTAATTTGGAAAGGAGGAAGTTTATGTTATCACTTCGTAGAGTCTTAAAATTACGTGATTTAGAAATCTTTCATGTATGGAAGCAAGAACATTTCTTATCTTATGTAATCATTGAAGATACTAGAAAACCATTTACAAATGATGATAAAAAACTAGAGCCGCTATGTTATATGGAAGATGAAGATATTGATGAGATACTAAATGTTTTCAGAATTTCTATTATTAATGATGAAAAGTTAAACGAAGAGGATTCGGAAACACTACGAATATATTTTTCGGACTTCGTTAACAATACTCACTTAACAAATTTTATTATGAAGGAATATATTCAAGAAGATTTGTATGAGAACGAAGACGATATAAAATCCTTTAATAAAATCCTACAAAGTATTGGTTCAAATTATATAATAGAAGAATTTGATGAAAAAAATTGGATTTATTTATCACAAGACTAAGGTTTCTAAAAAAAAATAGAGCCGTTCACTTTGTTCAGAACGACTCTACTTTTTTAATTTTTTTAAAATGATTCTATATCAATAACCTTTTTTCATCAAATACACACATAATAAAAGTGAAAGAACGATAAAACTAATTAACGCCATAAAACCGCCTGTAAAAGAGCCTGTTGTTGTACTGAAAAAGCCAACAACCATTGGCCCAGCAGCTGCTACTAAATAAGATACACATCCGAATGTACCGCTTATTCTCCCCATCACTTGGGATGAAGCGACTTCATGGAGCATCGTCATGGTTATCGGTGCTGGCATGTATAATACACTTAATAGAATAATTGTAAGTAGAATAACGACTGTAGTATTCGTAGTGTATAAGAAGCCTACGAAGCAGCCTATGATGATGACACTTGCTACGGCGACAAATATAGCCCGTTTCATCCATCTATCAGAAAGATAGCCACATACTAATTGAACGATGATGGCAAGAGCATAACCCGCTGCATTAATCATAGCTGAATTAACAAAATCAATCCCCTTTGCTTCTGTTAAATAGCTTGGCAAAAATGTAGAAAATCCAAAAAAACCGATTGAGACGCAAGCATATACTGTTGTTAATATCCAGAACAGAGGACTAGTTAAAACAGATTTAACACTTCCTGTATCGATGTTAGCAGTCTTTTTCACTCCTTGTCCCTTTTCTATATAGTTCACTTCTGCAGCATTAGTTGCATAATGTTCAGATGGTTTGTTTCTAATCATAAAAATAAATATGGCCAAACAAATAAAAGAAATAATCGCTAGTGCGAAATAACTTTCTCTCCATCCAAAAGAGGCGGCAATTAATGCGATCGCTGGAATACCAATAACTGGTCCGATTGCATTCCCTGTAAACCAAAAAGACTGAGCTTTCCCTTGTTCTTGTTGCGGAAACCACTTAGCAGTTAAGGTAAGTGCAATGGGGTATAAAACACCTTCACCTACCCCTAGTAATGCTCTTGACCATAATAATGCCGTAACCGATGTAGCTACTCCACCGATAATCATCGCTATACCCCAAATGGCTATACCAATCATTCCACTCTTAAATGCGCCGATACGGTCGACTACAAATCCCCAGAAAAACTGCCCTAATGCGTATGTAATTAAAAAGACAGAACTTAATGTTCCCTTGATCACATTATCACTAATAGCTAAATCTTGTAAAAACTGTCTTTCTGCAAATAGTATATTAATATTAGATTTATCGATCATTGAAACCGTGAACAGTAGCATTAATGGTAGTGAAATATAAATCCACCTAGCATTTGTTGCCTTTGTCATGTTTTCTTCGTGTAGTACATTTGCCTTTTGCATAGTTGAATCACTCCTTGTGAAAATTGGCATGTTAGTAGAAGAGTGATATAATAAATACACTCTTATTGATGGCTTTCCTAGTAATCTTTAAGATAGAACAGGTATCTTGCAATCAAAGGGATTTCCCACAAAATCCTTTGGAAGATACCTGTTTTTTTCCTTTAATTTGTTTGTAGTGCTTGAAAAGATGCCTCTGCTTCCTTAATCCATGTTCTTAACTTATTTGGACTGATAGGTAAATCATTTGTTTTAATTTCTAATGGATGAAGTGCATCTACAATTGCATTTGCTATTGCAGCTGGTGGCGCGATGGCACCCCCCTCACCTACACCTTTTATCCCTAGGCGATTTCTTGTTGATTTGAATTCCTGGTGTGCTTTTGCCACCGTTGGTACTTCCATCGATGTTGGTAATAAATAATCCATATAAGTACCGGTAAGCAATTGCCCTGTTTGGTCATAGACGATTTCTTCGTAAAGAGCTGAACCAATTCCTTGTGCAATACCGCCTTGCACTTGACCATCAACAATCATCGGATTAATAACCGTACCACAATCATGTACAACACTATATTTCTGTAAATCTACAAAACCTGTTTCTTTATCAACCTCCACTTGTGCCATATGAATCGAAGCAGCAAATGTAACCGTTGGAGGGGCAAAATAATGTGTTACTTCTAAGCTTGCTTCCATGCCTTCTGGTAAATTCCCTAATTTAGCAGGCAGCGCCGCTCGCCCAACATCTTGATAGGTGACAAACTTTTCAGGAGAAGTCTCTGCATATATTTTCCCTTCATCAATGACTAAATCTTCATCCGTTTTTAGCAAATGTGCAGCGATTTTTAACACTTTCTCTCTCATTTTTAATGCTGCCTCATAAATAGCTGAACCTGCATTTACTGCGCTTCGGCTTGCGTAAGTTCCTTGACCCATTGGCAACACAGTTGTTTCGCCAACTCGAACAGTAATATTTTGCGGGTTTACACCCAATCCGTCTGCTGCAATTTGTGAAAATACTGTTTCATGCCCTTGTCCTTGAGGGGTACAGCCTAAATAAGCTGTTACATGACCAGAAGGGTCAATAGAGATATGTGCCCCTTCATAAGGTCCTGCGCCCGTACCTTCTACGTAAGAAGAGATGCCGATACCAACTAGCTTACCTTCTTTCTTCTTCTCTTCTTGTTCTTTTCTAAAAGCATCATAGTCAACTAAATCAACTGCCTTGCGTAATGCATCAGGATAATCGCCACTATCATAAATAAGCTGATGACCATCTTTTACAAGAATTCCTTGATCATAAGGCATGTCTTCAGCTTGGATCATATTTTTCTTCATAATTTCGATTGGATCTACTTTTAATTTTCTTGCGACGATATCGATAATTCGATCCATTACAAAGACTACTTCAGGTCTACCTGCCCCCCTAAATGGGACATTAGGTGTTTTGTTCGTTAAGATGACTTCACATTCACTATCATAATTAGGGATTTTATAAGCTCCTCTTAAATGATAGGCACTATTATAAGCACAAGTTAAGGCGAAGAAATTAACAGCACCACTATCAATCACAAAAAAATCCTTAATTGCCGTAATCGTTCCATCCTGTTTAAATGAAACTTTCACATCATGGATTTGATCCCTAGATTGCCTTGCACTTGTTAAATGCTCCATTCGGTCCTCTACCCATTTTATCGGCCTCTGCAATTTTTTAGCCAAGTAAGGAATAACAATCTCTTCTGGGTGAACACCTCCTTTTGGTCCAAATCCCCCTCCAACATCAGGTGCTGTAACACGAATACTTAAATCGGGTAATGACAAACAATGTGCTAAAGTAGATCTGATTTCATAAGGCATTTGCGAAGACGACCAAACTCTCAGTTCTTGATTTCTTGTATCAAATTTCGCCACTACTCCTCTTGTTTCTAACGGATTTGATCCGAGTCGTGGGGTGCGAATTTTTTCATTCATTATATAGTCCGCCTCGGCAAATGCTTGCTCAACATTGCCTGTTGTCACATGAAAATGGGACTGAATATTATTTTCTAAATGTTCTTGTATGAGAGGTGCACCCTTTTTTCTTGCCTCATATGGGTCAACAAGGGGTTGTAGCGGCTCATACGTTACTTCAACTAGATCAGCTGCATCTTCGGCGATGTAACGATTTTTCGCCACAACTATTGCTACAGATTGGCCAACGTATGTAACTTTCTTCTTAGCCAAAATATCTTCATAGTTAAAGTTGATTGTTGGCGATATAGCCTCAACTAAATTGGGTGGCAAAAAACAATGTGATTCAAATTGCGTCAATGGTTTGATGTCTTCAATATCTTTTGCAGTAAATATCCCATAAACACCCTCTATTGCTTTTGCAGCCTCTATATTTATGTCCACAATCTTCGCATGTGCATGAGGGCTTCTTACAAATACTGCCTCTGCCATATTGGTTAAACTAATATCGCCTACAAACATGCCCGTTCCAGTTAAAAGGCGATAATCTTCCTTTCTGTGCATGCTTTTTCCGATATATTTATGCA
Organism: Cytobacillus kochii; assembly: GCF_020171845.1. Taxonomy (GTDB): domain Bacteria; phylum Bacillota; class Bacilli; order Bacillales; family Cytobacillaceae; genus Cytobacillus; species Cytobacillus kochii. The sequence continues at coordinate 20,274 of NZ_JAIVAM010000012.1, forward strand.
TGTTTCTCCCTCCTTTTATACCGTTTGATGTGTAACTTGCTTTACTGCTTTAACAATATTGGCATAGCCTGTACAACGGCAAAGATTCCCTGAGATGGCTTCTCGAATTTCTTCTTCTGTCGGATTGGGATTTTCTTTCGTAAATTGCGTTAGTGTCATTAAGAACCCTGGTGTGCAAAATCCACATTGGAGGGAATGGCAATCCGTAAATGCTTGTTGAAGAGGATTTAATTGACCATCTTCACCAGCAAGTGATTCAACTGTTTCAATTGTTGCCCCATCTGCTTGAACAGCTAGCATTAAACAACCTCGAACCGCTTCACCGTTTAAAAGTATTGTACATGCCCCGCATACCCCATGCTCGCAACCGACATGTGTGCCTGTTAAAAATAATTCTTCTCTTAAGAAGTCTGTTAATAAGAGCCTAGGTTCTATATCTCTTTCCACTTTTTCTCCATTTACATTTAAAGAAATATTCACTTTATCCAACCTTCTCTTCTCCTTCCCATGCTCTTGCTATTGCTTCTTCTATTGCACGTTTTAATAGGGTACCAATAAGTTCCCTGCGATAATCAGCACTTCCGTGCAAATCTCCTTCTGGGTCCACACACTCACTCGTTAATTCAGCGATTTCTTTTAATAAAGCTTCCGTTACTTTCTTTCCTATTAATAATTCCTCAGCTTCTTCTATTATAAGAGGAACAGGATTAACACCACCTACAGCTAGTTGTGCCTTTTGAATAAGTCCTTGATTATCAAGTTCAATTACTGCTGCAGCGATTGCTAAGCCAAAATCTCCATGTCTCCTCGCCACTTCTACAAAAGAATGCCCCACTCTCTCTCCTTGTGTCATAATTGGAAAGCGGATTTCTTTCACTAATTGATTTGTTTGTAATGAAGTCAGGAGATAAGTGAGAAAAAAATCTTCAGGACCGACAACTTCCTCTTCATCCACTGAAGCAATAACAATCTCACCTCTTAATGTCGTCAATACACACGGTAATTCTGCCGAAGGATCACCGTGAGCTATACTGCCACCAATTGTCCCACGATTGCGAATTTGTTTATGACCTACCCACTTAATTGCGTCAATAAGCAATGGACATTTTTCTTTAATTAATAGTGAATTTTCCACTTCCACATGCCTTGTCAGTGCACCAATGGCGATATATCCATCCTCTTCACGAATATAATTTAACTCCTTTATACCGCTCACATCGATTAAAAACTCAGGGGTAGATAGCCTCATATTCAGTACAGGTATTAAACTTTGCCCTCCAGAAATGATTTTACAATCATCTGCGTATTCTTCTAGATAGGTTAGTGCCTCATTAACACTTGACGGTTTTAAATATTTAAATTTTGATGGTTTCATGCTCGTGCCACCCTTTCGTTACGCCTTTTGTAAAGTGATTTGTTTCTCCACATCTTTAAAAAAGTTTCCAGCAATAAATTTCGCCACACCGCTCATTACTCTGCTTCCTACACCTGCAATCATGCCGCCAACTTCAGCATCACATTCCCATTTAACTTCACACTTTTCTTCATCAACTGCAGTAATATAGCAATCCATTTTTGCTTTAACAAATCCTGGCTTTCCACTCCCTTCTGCTATTAATTGATAGTGTACAGGTGCTTCGATATCTTCAAGTTTTACATTTCCTTTGTAATCCCCTTTAACTGAAGCAATGCCCAATTTCATTTCAACATCATAGGTTCCGTCCTCTTTTAACACTAGGCTTTTGCATCCTGGAATAGCTTTTTCTAATATTTGAGGGTTGTGAAGTGCATCCCAAACATCTTTATAATTTTTTTTCATTTTCACTTGACCTGATAAGATCATTATTTTCTCCCCTTTATAATTTTTTGAATTGTGCTAATAGTAATAATATTAATTTTTTCGAAAAATTTTGTCAATAAAATGCGGATGTTTTTGTTTCGTTAACTAAATATCGTTTTTTATATAAAACACAAATATGTAAATAAGATTGTATTAGATGAAGAAGGCTATTTTTTGTTTTGGATGTAAAACCAATTTATTATTTTAGCTTTTCATACTCTTTTATTGTGTCTATATCTAATAGAATACCGCGGTCATTCACTGCAATTTCTTCCTTATATGGGATGGTCTGAATAAAGTTCTTCCCACTTTGTTGTTGAATCGAATGAATCATTGTATTGTTGATGTTTGCAAAATAGACAGGATGGCCAGGCGTTTGATCATATGATGGCCTTATAGATATTGGATGTTTCTTCTCTCTCGCTAACTGTTGCCCTCTTTGAATAATCATTTCACTAGTTTCCTTTTCTATAAAGGGGGCGTCTCCTAAAAATACGAGTGCATCTTCCTTTGGAAAGGCAACTTGGGTAAGTCCTTTGTACAGTGAAGACGATTGACCATTGGCATAATCCGAATTATAAGCCCAAGAAAAGGAAGGGTGATTTATCTTTATTTCTTCCATAATGGTAACTGCATCATGACCAATAACTGCTATCACTTCTTTACAATGTAACTTTAATACTTGTTCAATGACATAATGAAGCATAGTTGTCCCTTTAAATGGCAGCAACTGCTTCGTCCGCCCCATTCGCGTAGATAACCCTGCTGCGAGAATAATTGCTTTCATTGGACGTTTATGATGATTGGTGGATAAATTCCGCACCTTGTAGAAAGCCTCCTTTATGTCTTGTTCTAACTGCTATCACTTCAGCAACAATACTAATAGCAATCTCCTCAGAGGATACGGCTCCTATATCAAGACCAATTGGACTATGCATTCTTTGTAAGTCTGTATACGTGAAGTGACAACCTTCCAAATAAAGCTGATCGAGGATTTTGATACGTCGTGATTTCGGTCCTAAAACGCCTATATAAGGAGCCAGTGAAGACAGGGCAAATTTTAATGTCTGCTTATCTTTCTCAATATGATGATTCATAACGACAATATATGTACGATTTGTTACACGAATACATGCTGTGAAATCCTCTGGTCTAGCTATTATTCTTTCGGCATGAGGAAACCTTTCTTCATTGTTATAAAGGCTTCTTTGATCAATGACAACCGTTTTCATCCCGCATTCTGCTGCATATTTAACAACAGGTATCGCATCATGTCCTGCACCAAACACCATCAAAGTAGGTGATGGAACAAATACATCGAAGAATATGTCTACATCTAATTCATTCTCATCTTGTATCATTAAACTTTCTGATTGCGGGTTGGATTGCCTTAACTTTTCTTTAGCAATGGATAAAGCATCCAATTCCAATGCTTGGTCATGGAAAGATCCAATAGGGGATTGATTTTCCAGATAGCAAATCCGATAATTTTTTTGTGACAAACTAGCTTCCGTAATGGTCATTAAAACAGCAGCTTGTTGTTGGTCAATCGCATCTAGCCAAGCGTCAAAAGGCGCCAATTTCTTTTGCACATTCATCCACCTCCTCAATATTCTGTGTTGTATATATTATAGGTTCAATATAGATATGAACCGTTCCTGGACAGCCAAGGCCTAACCCCCATACCTCGTCTTCATCTAAATGATACGTTTTAATTATTGGAGCTTTTGTCTTTATTACTTCCTTGGCTATTTCTGCTACATCTGCTTCTAAACAGCCCCCCGATATTAATCCAACAGTAACTCCATCCGCATCGATTAGCATTTTTGCCCCTTCTTTTCGATAAGCTGATCCTTTTACTTTAATAACTGTTGCTAGCGCACAAGGAAGCTTCTTGGCTTTTAGTTTTTGTATTGCCCTCATCACTTCCAACTGTTCATTAGTCATCGACATCACCCTCCAATGCGTATATATTTAATAGTACAAATAAAAATTGGAATGTTTTACCTATAAAACGAAGTTTCCGATATAGAATAATATAATCGTTACTTCTTGACTATGTCAATTAAATTTTTAGAAAATTTACAATAGATTACTATTTGAAATTTTTGACTTTTTATTACACAACATACATATGGAGGTATTCATTTGAAAAATCCTACATTATCCAATTATTGGCTTTCTCCTCACTCTCCCGAATGGTATAGGCAAATAAGCAAGAACGGAAATGCATACATATACCCATGGCAATCTACTATTGATTCACCTATAGCAGAGAATATCTTTGATCAACTTGTCTGTTTGCATACACAAGATAAAGTTACCCTTGATTTTGGCTGCGGGGATGGAAGATTCACAAAAAAATATGCTTTATATGCCAAGCAAATGATTGGGGCCGATTCTTCTATGCAATTTATTCAGACGGCAATGAAGACAAAGCCCGAAAATACATCATTTATTGTTGCTCATTCAAAACATGTACTTCCTTTTAAACGAGCATTCTTTGATATTGCCATTATCCGCAAAGGGCCAACATCTATTTATCATCAATTACCTCTTTACGTAAAAGAAGGAGGGCTCATTTTAGGGTTGCACCCGGGTGAAAATGAGGGAAAAGAGTTATCAAACTGGTTTCCTAAACTTTTTCCAAACAACCAACATAACATACCCATTCAACAACATCTCACAAAGATCTTTACAAAGGCTCCTTTCAAGAAATTTGAAATTCACCCGTATCATACGATTGAATATTTACATTCACCGCTTGATCTCATCCACTATCGTTGCTTTGGACAAAAAGAAGAAATCTATCAAGTAGTTAGCTCCGACATACAAGAAATCACTAACATTTTCAAGAAACATCAAACCGTTAAAGGATTACCTATCACTTATGAACGATATATAACAATAGTACAAGTGTAAATCCCTTACAAGTCTATGGATTAAAGTCATTATTAGAATAAATCTGGGCCTACCCTGCATGTAGGTAGACCCAGATTTCATTCTCTTAAGCATAATCATGATTCTTAGTAGTGTGTTCCTTATAACTCTCGCATGTCTTTTATTTTCCATGTTTGTTTGCGGTGGTCATAATTGCTGGGTTCTTCTAAAGACAAGATTGGTAATCTTATATAACACGATGACTGATCTTTGATGAACTTTAAGTCATAAAAGACTAATCAGTACCTTGTTTATACAGCAAGGTATTGATTAGTCTTCTTCTTTAAATATTTCATGTAAATATCGCTCTCTATTTTCCAAGAAGTATTTCGTTATTTGGTAATGATCTGTTTCTTCATACGTTGTTTCCGCAATGCTACCTTCATCGAAATTTAGTATCGTTGCTCCAGGGAAGCCAAGTAGTATCGGAGAATGGGTGGCAATAATTAATTGGCTCTCTTCTGCTGAGACAATATCATGCATGATTCTAAGAAACGCAAGCTGCCTTGCAGGCGATAATGCCGCTTCAGGTTCATCTAACAAATAGATACCCTCTCCATCAAAACGATTCAGAAAGAGTGATAGAAACGATTCTCCATGTGATTGTGCATGTAATGACTTGCCACCATAACCACTATATCCTGTTGGGCATTCCCGTTCTAATTCATCAATATGTGAAGAAAACTGATAAAAAGATTCGGCTCTTAAGAAAAAGCCATTTGTTAACTTCGGCATCCAAGAAAGCCTAATGTGGGGAGCTAAGGAAGATTCGGAGGCATGTAATTCATAACTATTACTTCTACTCCCTCCAGCCACATTAAAACCGCATTGGTGGGCAATGGCTTCTAATAAGGTTGACTTGCCAGAACCATTATCACCTACAAAGAACGTTACAGGTGACTTAAATTGAATTTCATCCATTGATGCAATCGTGGGAATGGATAAAGGATAGGTATTTTCATGACTACTACTTATTTTCTTTATTTTTCTTAGCAAGGTCTCTCCTCCTGTTTTTAGAATGTCTCACCTAAGCATTTACTAAAAATATGTTATTGTCTATGGTATGATAAACATATCTTTCCAGAATCGAAATTTCTCATAAGAAAAAGAAGGTCTGCACATGAACAAAAGCTATTCACTATTGCTAGCAGTTACTATTGCCTTAGCAGGTGGGGGCATTTTCACCCTACTTCATATCCCTGTAAGCTGGCTCTTAGGATCCATAACAAGTATTATGCTTTATTCTATACTATCAAAGACGACGTTGTACTGGCCAAAATCTTTTAGAAACATCGGGATCTTTATAATTGGATACAGTATGGGCCTTTCATTAACAAAAGAGGCGATGGTGTTCATCTTGCACCAACTACCCTCCATGTTATTTTTAACAGTACTCATTATTGGGTTCAGTTTAATTACTTCATTCTTCATTGCAAAATTAACCGGTATCCATTATCCATCGATATTGCTTGGTAGTATTCCTGGCGGTTTGTCACAAATGCTCGTATTAGCTGAAGAAACAAAAGGAATGAATGTGACTGTTGTTACTTTCTTACAAGTAGTAAGATTAATACTTATTATCTTTTTTGTTCCTTTTCTCATATTTGGTCCGTTCTTCCATAATGGCAGTAATATTTTACCGGATTATGAACATACAGCTAGCTGGCAGCAGTTATTACCTGACATTATTCCATTTATGATTCTATCATTTATTTTAGCTATTATTTTTAAAAAATGGAACGCACCAACCCCATTTCTTCTCGGACCTATTATTGCAACAAGCCTCATGACACTGCTTAATATTAATGGTCCTGCTTTACCTAACAGCTTACTTGAGATTGCACAAGTTTTTATTGGTATTAACATTGGTCTCATGATGCATCCAGAAAAGCTTGAAAACAAATGGAAATTATTAAGTTTAGGTATATTTAGCAGCGCTTTATTAATCGTCATCTCAATGATTCTAAGCTTTCTTCTTAGTCATTTTTATGAGTTTTCCCTTGCTACAAGCTTCTTAAGTTTATCACCTGGTGGAATGGATCAAATGGCTATTATTGCCCATGAAGTCGACGCACAGTTGGCTGTTGTAACCGGCTATCAACTCTTTCGGGTATTTTTCATCTTCTTTATTGTACCCCCTTGTTTAAAATATCTATTTTTACGATATAGGACAGTAAAAGGGTAACCAGTTGGTGACCCTTTTTGCCTATCCTAAATGATCTATCCTCACCTCAGGACCATTTACCTATTCCTTCGTAAATCTATTTTTTATCTACAAAATTCATTGTCGAAATAGTCAATTTCGTTATAAAGTGCCTACATTTGTGGAATAACGTCTTGTTTTGATATCTTTTGTCAGCAGGCAGGAAAAGACGGGCTACGATGCGGAATAGCTAATTATACGGAATTTATTATGTAGTTCGGAATCCCCTTCCGAAACATGAAAAATTACACTATGATGAAAGGGAGTTATTCATGAATCAAATTATGCAAGCATATACCATTAATGAAGTATCTAAACAGTTAAATATTCCGCCGGGAACATTAAGACAGTGGGAAAAAGATTTAAAGGATATATTAGTCATTCCCCGATCAAAAAATGGGGCAAGATATTATACAGATGAAGAAATTAGCTTACTAGATACCGTCAAAAAGATGCGTAATCAAAATTTAAGTCAAAAAATGATTCGCAGACTACTTAAGCAACATCTTGATTCAGAGTCAATAGCAGACCAACAAGAGAACCCCTTAGAAACATCATTGAATCCTATCCTACATGAAGCAACAACTGAGCAAGATCATCATCCTCTCAATATCGAACAGCTATCTATGGTCATGACACAATTCCAGGACCATTTATTACAAGAGATCAAGCAAGAATTAAAAACGAACTTTAAAAAAGAAGTTGTAGAAGAAATGAAAATGGAGCTTTCCAAAAATTCGCTTCATACAGTTAAAACCATTTCAGACTCCATCTATAAATCCAACGAGAAGACGAAAGCAGAAATTCAAGAAATGACTGACGAATGGAAGCATGCTTCCAAACAAAGCTCCGGAGCGCTCGAAACCTTGTCAAAAAGAGTTGCGAAACAGTCGAAGCGAACGACAGACCAGATGCACTATATCACGAACAAAATAACCGAATCCTCAGAAGCATCCTCTGAAGAGTTCAAAACAATGATTCATTATATTTCTAGCTCGCAAGAATTAACAGGAACAGAATTTAGCAATGAAATAAATGAATTAAAAGAGAGCATGAATGCAGATCGTGATATTTATGTCGAAACAATGAGAAAAGAACATGAAGAATATTTACATCGATTACGTGAGCGAGAAGACGCATTTCAAGATATGATGCTGTCTTTCCGAGATGCCGCAGCGAGTAAGCAAGAAAAGAAATGGTGGCAAAAGTGGAAAAAATAAATTCGTAGGGGCGAGTATCCCCTCAATATAAAGGGGTTTTTATCAAATGAAAAATCAGCAAAAAGCGCATCATGTGGATGAATTATTAGTTACAATGGACAATGATCATCATCGTGTAGATTTTCGTCTAGATGAACTGGAATCGAAAATGGAGATGTTAAAAAGAAAGCTTGAAAAATTTGAACACAAAATGCAAATGCTTAAAGACTAAATACACCTGATAATACCCTCTAAAAGAAGCTGGAAGAGAAGTATTGTATTCTAGCTAAGGATATATCCGAATGATTATGAGCATACAACTTCTAATCATTCGGTTTTTTTGTGTGATTTATATCCTATAGAATAGTGGAATGGAGCGGAAGACACTCGACTCCGACTAGAAATAGAAGGAAAGTGAGTGGCTGTAGTGCAAGAGGACAGACTTTTTTTGCAACTGATTTTTTATAGTTCTTCATTTGTTATTGTTCATCTTTGAGGTTAGGTCATTTAGTTATGTCTTACCCCTTTTTCTGTTAATCTTCTTAAAAGCGGTCCCATTCCCCGTTTATTCGGTGTATTATCTCTCCATTTCAATGACTCCTCCTACTATGAGAAAGCCCAAATATTTTTCTTTAAAACAAAACTATATTTTCATAAACAGATTATGTTATTCTGTAAATAATAGGAAATATATCCTTAGTGGGTAATTATGGATAAGTCAAATGAGTTGTTACCTATGTTTAACGAGACTATAATTTAGGCAATAAAGAGTAGTATCAAGGTTAGAAAGGAATTCTATTTTGAAAAAGATTAGTATATTTTTCTTAATATGTTTACTTATTTATATAAGTTGGCCGTCAATTCGTGAAGCTCTAGGGGATAAAACCAGCGAACACTTGAAAGAAATTCAATCAACTATTGAAGAAAAAGATGTTCAAGGCTTTACAGAAGATGCTGTTATTGCTTTTAATCAAATGATTATCAATTTTGAACAATGGATCCAGCCTTCACCTAATGACTCTCCTCCGGCAGAAGAGGAATCAGTCGAGAAGCCCGCATTATCTGAACCTGATAGCCAAACAATTTCAGTCTATAATTTTGAAATCGGTGAGAAGAAAGCGGAAGTTGAGAATACATTAGGATCCCCACAAAGAATTACATCAAATGAATACGGTAGTAAATGGCATGCTTATCATGATAATTATCATCACTTCATCATGATTTCTTATGATGAAAATGAATTAATTAATGGCATCTATACGAATCAAGATTTAATTACTTCTAAAAACGGCTTTCAAATGAATATGACAAAAGAGGAAGTAACAGAGATATTCGGGGAACCGATTAGCGCGATTCGTAAAGGTATAACCAATTATCAATATGCAACCGACAGTAATTATGCACTTTATGAGGTCGATGATAGTTATTTAACGGTTTTCTATGATATTCATGAAAATAACCAAGTAACTGCCATTCAATTAATTGCTAAAGAGCTTGAACTTAATAAAGTTGGATTCTATGGTGAAAAAAGTGCAGCTTTAAAGGAAGGTTTTGAATTCCAGTTATTTGATTTAACAAATGCTGAAAGAGTTAATTATCATTTACCTACACTAACTTGGGATGATCCCGTGAGACAAACAGCTAGAGATCATAGTGCTGATATGGCTGTTAATAATTATTTCGGTCACGATAACTTAAAAGGTGAATCGCCGTTTGACCGGATGAATGCGGATGATATTCTGTTCCGAACAGCCGGCGAAAACTTAGCCTATGGCCAATTTAGTAGTATTTTTGCCCATGAAGGCTTAATGAATTCTGCAGGACATAGGAAAAACATTCTTAAAGAAGATTACCAGCTTCTTGGTGTTGGCGTGGCATTTAATGACGATAACCAGCCTTATTTCACAGAAAATTTTTATACGAAAAGATAAGCATGCAGAACTGCTCTGACATGCTCTTTTTCATACTACAAACCATTTAATATAACTATTCACTCTTAAGACAAACGGTTAAATGAGCTTTGCTTTAATGATCATATCAGATAACATTTTAATAACCGAATCATTCATTTTTAAAGCAGATAATTTCATTCATGTAATAGAAGTTGCTACAATATGTACAGATACTAAAAAGAAAGTAGCTGAAAACGATGTCAACAATAAAATATTCTGTTTTAGATTTAGCACCAGTCCTTGAAGGTGGATCACCTAGTGAGTCATTAGCGAACTCGCGCGATTTAGCCAAACATGCAGAAAACTTAGGTTATACGAGATATTGGCTGGCTGAACACCATAATATGCCGGGGATTGCTAGTTCAGCCACATCTATTGTTATAAGTGATATTGCCCGCGCTACCAATACAATTAGAGTAGGATCTGGGGGCATTATGTTACCAAATCACTCTTCTTTAGTGATTGCTGAACAATTCGGTACACTCGAATCACTCTACCCAGGAAGAATTGATTTAGGCCTAGGTCGTGCGCCAGGTACTGACCAACTTACTGCGGCGGCATTAAGAAGGACAAGACGAACAGATGCCGAAGATTTCCCTCAACAAGTGGAAGAATTAAGAACTTACTTTGATCCTTCCCGCTCAGAACAACCATTACCAGTTAGAGCGGTTCCAGGAGAAGGCTTGAATATTCCAATATGGTTACTCGGTTCAAGTGGTTATAGTGCGCAACTTGCTGGTCAGTTAGGTTTGCCATTCTCTTTTGCTAGCCATTTTTCACCGGACAATACACTACCAGCAATTGATCTATACCACCGGAGCTTTAAACCATCTGATGTATTAAAAGAACCTTATGTAATGGTTGGGGTGAATATCATTGCAGGGGAATCAAACGAAGAAGGACAATACCTAGCAAGTTCTCTTTACCAATCTTTCTTAGGCATGATGCGTAATAAACGTGGAAGGATGTTGCCTCCTGTTGAGAATATGGACGAAGTTTGGACACCTATTGAGAAACAATTATTACAACAACAATTAGGTTCTTCCATTATTGGTGGTCCTGAGAAAGTGAAAGAAAAGCTTGAAATATTCCTTGGCGAAACTGGCGCCAATGAGATCATCGTCAATGCTCAAATCTATGACCATGATAAAAGAAAAGCATCTTATCAGCATGTGGCGAATGTAATGAAGGAAATAAACGCTTAAGAACTTTGATCATCGAAAGCAAACAAAACTACATGAAAACTAGTTTACATGTTTGCTTTCGACCCCATTGTTCTCTTTCATACAGGGTCGTACTTAGAAATCTGCGTTGCTTGGCTTTAGTTATGGTACGGAGCACCCTTCCTCATCCCTCTTTTATCATCTTTAGCTTATTATTCATGTTGGTACAGCTTCAATATTTAAATATGTATATGGGGTGAGAATCTGATTCACTTCCTATTTTCTTCCCTAGAAAGTGAATCAATTTTTGCTTCAGCTAACCGGCGATAAAGATTGCTCATATGGACCAATGAGTTAATCATTAATACCTCTTTCATTTCATTGTTCGGTTGGGAGATTTTTTCATTATAATTTTGAGCCATCGATTTCTCCATCCAGTCAACATTTTCATTAAATTGTTCTTCATTCTCATTTATCATGTCAACATACAGATCATAAACGTCTTCTATATTCACCTCTTCTTTTTGCACTTCCTCGTTCAGACTTTCTAACGTTGATTTAATGTCCTGAATCGATAAAATGCCTTTTAGTTGATAAATAAGGCTCATCGTTAATATATGTTCTTTGCTGTAGCGCTTATTTTTAATGGGTGGTAATAGTTTTCCTTTGGCATAATTATTAATCATTGTTTTTGTTAAGATTTTCTCATCTTCATTTCGTTTATAAGAATGGTAGTTTTGTTCAAACAGTTGTATGACTTGATCCATATATAAAGCGATAGACGGAATGTCTTCCATGCGAATCGGCTTTCCTTGTCTGATTCTTTCTTGTTTTTCCATCATTTTATCCCTCATTATTTTTCTTCCTATCATACATCCTATCAATAGAAATGTAAATGTTGACTATATATTATAGTTAGTAGTAATATTATATGTAGTATTAAAAACTACTTATAATATTATTAGGGGTGTTATCATGTCGTTTATAAGAGAACCCATCAATAGCTTAACTCATTTCGTTGGCGCAATATTGTCATTTATAGGTTTACTGGCGTTAATCATCAAAGCATCATTACATAACGGAACAAACATTGCCATATTCTCTGTTACTTTTTTCGGTATTAGTATGATGTTACTTTATCTCGCTTCCTCCACTTATCATGGAGTAAGAGCAAAACATACAGTTATTGCTTTCTTGAGAAAAGTTGACCATTCCATGATTTTCGTGTTAATTGCTGGTTCTTATGCACCTTTCTGTTTAATCGCACTTGATGGCGTATTAGGAATAAGTTTATTTGCTTTCGTTATAACGACATCCATTCTAGGTGTATTATTTAAAATGGTCTGGTTTAGTTGTCCTAGATGGTTATCCACTTTTTTATATATTCTTCTTGGTTGGGTTATCATCATCGCCTTCCTCCCATTAAGTAAAGCATTGAGTACAGCAGGACTCGTATGGTTAATTCAAGGGGGCGTATTTTACACAATCGGTGGCGTTATTTATGCGGTCAAACCTAAATTCATGGAATTTAAACATATGGGGTTTCATGAAATCTTTCATATCTTTATCTTATTAGGAACGCTTTGTCACTTTATTAGCGTATATGGCTACGTTCTTTAATTAATTGAATGGTCATAGGAATATTATGTTTGTGTATAAAATGAAGGGCTAAGTGAGATAGATGTCTATTCTGCTCATTTAGCCCTTCTCTATTCATTATTTAATTAGCTTTTTCAATAGCTTTAATGATTTTTCACTCGGATACCGAAATGGAAAATCCACTTTTGTTGTTTGCTTTAAGACGCTTTTATAATGCGTAAATGTATCAAAACTTGCCCGTCCGTGATAAGATCCAATTCCACTATTGCCTACACCACCAAATGGTAAATGTGGGGAACTTAAATGCATGACTGTATCATTGATACAACCACCACCAAAGGAAATTGATTGCAAGATTTTTTGCTGGACTTTTTTATCATCTGAGAAAAGGTAAAGTGCCAGCGGTTTCGGTTGTTCATTTATTTTGCTAATGACATCATCTAATTCCTTATAACTCAATACTGGAAGAATCGGTCCGAAAATTTCATCTTGCATAATTGGATCTTGCCAATTAATTTCAGTTAAGATGGTCGGTTCGATCAGATGATTTGATTCATCCACTCTCCCCCCATAAAAAGATTGACCATTAGTTAAAAATGTAGCAAGCCTCTTAAAATGCTTCTCATTGACAATCTTTGTATAAGCCGTATTTTCGATTGCATTCTCTCCATAGAGACTTTCTATCTGAGCTGTAACTTCCTTAAGAAACTTGTCATGAATCTCTTGATGGACATAAACAAAATCGGGTGCTACACATGTTTGTCCAGCATTTAAGAATTTCCCCCATACTAACCTTTTGGCTGCATGGTTTATTTGGGCATCATGATGAATAATTGCTGGACTTTTTCCTCCCAGCTCTAACGTAACAGGTGTTAAATGATTAGCGGCTGCTTTCATAATGTGTCGACCAACTGCTACACTCCCAGTAAAGAAAATATGATCCCAAGATTCTTCTAACAAATTTTCACTAACTTCCACGCCACCTTCCACAACTGTAATATATTCAGCTGGAAAATGCTCCTCAATAAGATGAGCAATTAAACGAGAAGTGTGAGGTGTTAATTCGGAAGGTTTGATGACTGCTGTATTGCCTGCAGCGATTGCACCAATTAATGGCGCAATCGCTAATTGAAAAGGATAGTTCCATGGTGCAATAATTAATGTATTACCATATGGCTCAGGATAAATCATGCTTTTTGAACCGAATGTAGTTAAAGATGATTTTACTTTTGCAGGTCTCGACCACTTTTTCACATGTTTAATTGTAAATTTTATTTCCTCTAGTAAAACAGCAATCTCTGTTAAAAAGGAGTCAAAAAATGATTTCCGTAAGTCTTTTTGCAAAGCCTCCGCTATGCTGTTTTCGTTCTTCTTAATTAAACTTCTTAATGTATATAATGCGTCCAATCGGTATGTAAGTGCTTTTGTTTTACCCGTATGAAAGAATGCTTTTTGCTGTGCTAAAATATTCTTTTCCATGCTCTTCCCTCTTTCTACTTTCAATTTTATATACCTCCTGCAGGAAAATGGTTTTACTCTCTTGAATATATACTAAAAAAATGAGGTGAATCCTATGCGAAAAAAACTGCCATATATGATTCTTCTATTTGCTGTTCTTTATATATTTTTTATACCCGAGGAACCGACAGTCCTAAAAATCTTTTTCAAATTAGTACCGATGATTCTTATTATTCTATACACCTATCGCAATCGGCAAGAAACTAAACCTATTCACTACTATTTTATTTTTTCAGGTCTTATTTTTTGTATGTTCGGTGACGGTCTACTCATTTGGTTTGTGGTTGGATTGACCGCATTTTTAATCGGTCATATATTCTATACGATTGGCTTTTTTAAGATTTGGGAATACTCTTTAGCTAGGTTTCTTTCTTTTATTCCTATTCTTGCCTATGGCATCTTCATGAGTTCGGAATTTGTGAAAGCACTTCACAACCGCAATGAAAATGAATTGATTATACCAGTCATCCTCTATATCGCGGTCATATCATTGATGTTTTGGTCTGCTATTATGTCAGGGCAATTATATGCCATCATTGGAAGTTTACTCTTTGTCATTTCTGATAGTGTATTAGCATGGAATAAATTTATTTCTTCCATTCCTTTTTCCGGAAGTATTATTATGATTACCTATTATTTAGCACAATTTTTAATTGCTTTTAGCTTGTTTCATACAGTAAAACAAGTGAAGATACAGAAACCAAATTCACCCATAGCAACAAAAGGATAATTTTTCAAATTTATGTTAAAATAAAGAAATAACCTAAATTGGGCATTAGCATAAAATAACAATAAGCAAATTTATTTCACTCTCCCGTTTAGGCTTAACTAGTTATAATCTATCTTACATTGTAAAAGGAGGATACCAGTATGAACAAGAAACAACTTTCTTTTCATTCACAAGATAATGGCGAAAATCATGAAAATGAAATAGAGACAGTTGAGACGGCTGCTGAAAGAATTGAAAGAAAACCAGAATTTGATACGTTCGGGACGGGGTTAAATGGTTACGGAAATTAAGAACAAAAAAATGATGGTGATTCATTTTAATGATGAATCACCATCATTTTTTATGCCGTAACCTCTTCTTGCTCATTACTATCCTGTTTCTTCTTCTTCACTGGCATTAAGCTTCTTTCCAACCAGCCCATTAGAACATCTGCAATTACTGCCATAAATGCTGTTGGAATAGCTCCAGCTAAAATGATTGCCGTTCCGTCTTGCGCATTTGTTCCACGCATAATAATATCACCAAGTCCCCCAGCACCAATAAAAGTACCTATTGTTGCAATACCAATTGTAATGACTAGTGCTGTTCGTAACCCTGCCATAATGACAGAAAGAGAAAGTGGTATTTCTACCATTCTTAATATTTGCCATTTTGTCATACCCATTGCTTTACCTGACTCTATTAAAGTATGATCTACATTCCTAATTCCTGTGTAAGTATTCTTAATAATTGGCAATAAGGAGTAAAGGAATAGTGCAAAAACGACTGTATTTGTTCCAAGGCCCATCACAAGCATTAAAACTGCGAGCATAGCGAGTGCAGGAATCGTTTGAATTACATTGGCTAACGAGAGAACTACACTACTTAAACGTGAATATCTTGCTATTAAGATGCCAACCGGAATACCCACGATCGCTGCGAATAAAACCCCGTAGGCTGACATTAGAAAATGTCTAAAGAACTGTTCCCATACATAAGAACCGTTATTTGTAAAATAAGTAATTAAGTCAGAAAACACATCCATTTATGCCACCCCCTATTCCTTATCACGGAAATAATTATTTTCTTCTAAAAACTCTTCAGCAATGATTGCGGGTTCTCTTAATTCCCCATCTGCTGCATAATTTAATTCTTGCATTTTTTCTGTACTGATTTCTCCAACTAATCTCTCTAATAATGGATCAAGTTCAGGGTATTTCTCTAAAATTTCTTTACTCGCAACAGTAGATGAATCATATGGAGGGAAGAAGTTCTTATCATCTTCTAATACTTTTAAATTAAAGGCTTTTATACGACCATCCGTCGTGTAAGCTAAAACGACATCCATTTCGCCCGATGCCGCTGCTTGGTAAACAAGTCCAATTTGCATAGGATACACATTCGAAAAATCAAAGCCATATGTTTCAACAAAACCATCATATCCATCTCCTTCACGATTCAACCATGAAGTATCTACACCGAAATTTATTTCATTTGCTAATGCCTCTAAATCAGAGACCGTTTCTAAATCCTCTGCTTTTGCTAATTCATCAGTTACGGTAAAAGCATACGAGTTCTCAAACCCAAATGAATCATACCATTTTTGATTAAATCTCTCGTCAAACTCTTCTTGGACAACTTCCATTGCCTTATCAGGGTCAAGTACTGGCTCCATTCCTAATGGTCCTGCAATATCCGTGCCTGTATAGCGAGTAGCTGATATATCTACATCATTACTCACCATTGCCTGGTGAAGCACAATAGAAGACCCAAGATTATTGACCATGTTTACACTGAGATCGGTTTCTTCTTCAATTAACTGTTTAATGATTTGACCGACAATTTGTGATTCAGAGGTGACCACAGTCCCTACTGAAATAGAATCTTCACTAGATCCGCTTAAACCAGGAAGTGAACAGCCTGATAATAAAAGAGTCATCGTTAACATCATCGTCATGAAAATTTTTTTGCTTTTTATCAAACTAATCACCACCTTATGCTGTTTTTTCTTTGTCACGCATTGATTTAGGCGTAACCTTAAATTCTAATTTTCCAAGTATTAAATCGACTATTAATGCGAGTATGGTGACAGGAATCGCACCTGCAATGATAAACTCAGTTTGATATAAATTTAACCCGCTAAAAATAAAATCACCTAAACCGCCTGCACCAATAAACGCAGCTAATGTAGCCCACCCAATTAAATATACTGTCGATACACGAATACCCGCCATAATAACAGGGATGGACAGTGGTAGTTCAACATATCGAATTCTTTCCCATCCAGTCATGCCCATCCCACGACCAGCTTCTAATAAGCTTTTATTAACATCTTTCACACCTGTATATGTGTTTCTTAAGATAGGCAGGACTGAATAGAAAAATAAAGCAATAATGGCGGGGATTTTACCTATTCCAAGAACAGGAATAAAAAACGCTAAAATTGCGAAACTCGGAATTGTTTGAATCATACCAAGCACTCCCATTACGGGTGATGCCGCTTTATCGAATCTTGTAAGAAGTATACCTAAAGGAACAGCTACAATGACACCAAGAGCTGCAGCAATGACTGATATATATAAATGCTCCCAAGTTTTGATCAATAAATCCGAACCGTTATTATTTAAAAAGTCTATGATGGCACTCATTTATATCTCCCCCTTCTACTGTGCACGTTCTAGCTCTTCGTCTCCCCAAATAGAGTCATAAACGATATCGACTAAACTTGTTCTAGTCACAATACCGACAAGATGTCTTTTCTCATCTACAACCGGCACATATTTAAGCCCTTTCTTTAATATTTGCCTGATCGTATCACGTACAAGCGCATCTTTATACACAGAAAATGTATCAGGGATTAATATATCGGCTACGTCTTTTGCTTTTTTCCTGTTTTGATCAATGGCTTCCACATCAATATATCCTTCTAAAACTCCTTCTTGATCAATAACCAATAGTGAGTCTACACGATTTGTTTTCATAACAGTTATCGCATTAGATAATTGCTCATCACTTGTAATGGTTACAGGATGCGCATTCATTATTTGCTCCACTGTTGTAATGTTTGGTTTTGCTTGCACTAATCTTTCTTTTCCAATAAATTCTTCAACAAATTCATCGGCAGGTTCACGTAAAATTTCGTCAGGAGTCCCACATTGTACAAGCTGTCCATCACGTAAAATGACAATTCTGTCTGCTAGTTTAAGCGCTTCGTCCATATCATGCGTAACAAAAACGATTGTTTTGTCTAATTTCTTCTGCAAGTTTTTAAATTCATCTTGTAGGGCATCTCTCGTAATTGGATCGAGTGCACCAAATGGTTCATCCATTAAGATTAACGGTTGATCAGCGGCTAACGCTCTCAAGACACCTATACGTTGCTGTTGTCCTCCACTCAATTCGTGTGGATATCTCTCTAAATAATCAGGAGTCATATCAACGAGAGAAAGAAGCTCTTCTGCCCGTTTTTTTCTTTTTTCTTCTGGCCATTTTAAAAGTTTAAGCACAAGTGAAATGTTTTCTTGAATAGTCATATGTGGAAATAGACCAATTTGTTGGATGACATAACCGATTTCTCTTCTCAGCTTAACCGGATCTTTCTCCATAATGTCTTCATCATTAATGAAGATTTTGCCTTCTGTTGGTTCGATTAAGCGGTTGATCATTTTCATTGTTGTTGTCTTCCCACAACCACTTGGGCCGATAAATACAATAAATTCACCCTTCTTAAATTCTAAATTTAAATTAGAAACGGCTGTTTTACCGCCTTTATACTTTTTTGATACATGCTCAAATTTCAGCATTTATAACACCCCCATTTTTTCTCTACCACAAACAATACCCAGTTCTCCGTAATATGAATCCTCTTGTCAGACTTTTTACTTACATAACGTAGTATATTATAAACTTCATGAAATAAAAAGTTTACAAAGTGTACATATTTTATAAAAAATAGTTAAAATAAATATTGTATAATGTTTTTACTCGTTATATCTTATAATAGCTACGTAATCATACGAATTACTCCCAAAGGTGTGATTATGTAAATTTTTTTCAAATATGGTACATTGTCATTAACTAAATGATCCTTATATTGAAAGGGTGATTGGATTGAGCGAAAGTTTTGATCAAATTGAATCTATTTTCATCGATAAAATAGCGGATAATATGAATACGTATGGTGTTTCCTCAACGGTTGGTAGAGTGTTAGGGATTATTTATATGAACAGAAAACCGATGACACTTAGCGAGTTATCGGAAGCAACGGGCATGAGCAAAACACGAATGAGTCAAGTAGTAAGAGAAATGGTGGAGTTAAATATAGCGGAAAAAGTATTTGAGAAAGGCATCCGTAAAGACTTATACAACGTTGAACAAGACTATTACCAAACGTTCGTATCACTATTCACTTCCAATTGGCAAAAAGCGATACAAAAGAACAAACAATTTGAAAAGAAAATAAAAGAAGAGCTTCATCTTATCACATCAAAAAAGGAACTTACCGTCGAAGATGAATTAAAGATAAATGAATTATTAGCAGAAGCAAAGGAATGGATGGAATACTACAAATGGCTAGCTAATCTTGTAGAGTTTTTTGAAAGTGGGGAAGTATTTAAACATGTACCGAAGCCATACTAAAGAATTAGCTATAACCGTTCTTTAATATTTATTGTAAAGTTTGTCCTATCTTTTCATATATATAACATATCCAACCGTTCCTAAGGTTAGGAAAAACAATTAAATGGGGATTGTTATATGTTAACTGGACTGATCATCATTTTTTTACTTGTGTTATTTCTGCCCTTTAGTTCAAAGGTAGTCGAAGAAAATTTAGAAATATTTCTTTTCTTTATGGGCGTTTTAGCTGTTTTTATTAGCCAAGTCTATACGGAAGCATTATTTTTTAAGGCAGCAATCGCACCAATTAATATCGCAATAGCGGTTTTTATAGCAGGTGTGTTATTCAAGTGGTTTCGACGCGGACTGCAAAATTCAATCGTCTATGTTAGTGAACGTGTGCCCTTTTGGTTTTTTATTTTTTTCACAGTAATCTTTTTAGGACTGATTTCAAGTGTTATAACTGCAATTATTGCCGCACTCATTCTTGTCCTTATTGCTTCTTCACTTCCACTACATAGACAGTCATTAATCATATTTGTTGTTCTTTCCTGTTTTTCTATTGGTCTAGGTGCATCTTTAACACCGATTGGTGAACCACTTTCAACAATCGCTATTAGTAAATTAAATGAGGATTTCTTTTTCCTTATCAATTTAGTTGGTAAAGAGATTCTAATTGCCTTGTTATTCTTCGGTTTACTAGCCGCTATTTTAGTTAAACCACCCAGGCAAACAGATAAATTCAGCAAAATGGTGCAAAACGAGGAAGAAGGCTACGGTGAAATAAGTATTCGTTCTTTAAAAATTTATTTCTTCGTAATGGGGTTAACATTTTTAGGTGCAGGATTTGAACCATTAATTAGCCAATATTTGATAAACCTCTCGCCTTCTGCTCTGTACTGGATTAATACATTATCTGCAGTACTTGATAATGCGACATTAGCTGCTGCGGAAATTAGCCCTTCTATGAGTAATCAAACCATACAAGCGATATTACTCGGCCTTTTAATAAGCGGTGGGATGCTTGTTCCGGGCAATATCCCGAATATTATTGCAGCCGGTAAATTAAATATTACGAGTAAAGAATGGGCGAAAATCGGTTTACCTATAGGACTAGTATTCATGCTTGCTTTTTTTATTGTGCTATTGTTTATTCAATAATTAATCTCCTATAGAAAATAGAGACTTTCTTTGACATAAACGATTGACCAGCTGTAGGCTATCTTATTTACACTCATTATTTATAGAAACAAAACTTCACATAATAGAGTAATAGCGGAGACAAATTGAATCGTAAATGCCTCCGCTATAACATTTGCAGTTTAATCAATAATGGTCTGATGCTGTATTATTTAACTAAATTTTTTTCGAGGATTATTTTATGTATTCCTTTTTCATTTGTATAAGTATGAATAATGTCAAATCCACTTTTTATATTCACTCCTTATTTAAGCTAAATCAAATAAGGAATGTACAACCGTTTCATTTCTTCCAACGGTCGTTTCAGCTTGGGATAATGAGTTCATAATTGCTTCTTCTGTTACTTCTGCTGCTGCTGCAAACAGCTCATTCATAATCGAATGATCTTCTCTTAAAGTTTTCATCGTATGCAAATAAGATGATTGTTTGTGCTTTATTGTATTTGCAGTAGAAAAAGCAATAACGATATCTCCACTACCATGACTATAATGGCTACCCGTCCTACCCAGTCCAATTCCACATCTTTTAGCAACTCGGTGTAATTGTCTATCACTTAACGGAGCATCTGTTGCTAATACAATTATAATTGATCCGTCAGTTGCTTTATCTAACTCTAAAGGATAATGTAGGTTGTTTTTAAAATAACGATCAAAAGGGAATTCAGGTTTTCCTCCAAAATTACTTAAGACAAGACAACCTACATGAAAGAATTCCCCGTCATTTACTGACAATTTTCTAGAAGAAGTACCAATCCCTCCTTTATAGCCAAAACATACCATTCCCTTTCCTGCACCAACTGCACCTTCTTCCACTGGATTTGTTGAAGCGTGCAAGATGGCTTCTATAGTATCTTTAGGCGTAACAACCATTTCTCTTATTGAATTTAGTAAACCATCATTACACTCTCCGGTGACAATGTTAATCGTCCCTGTTGTATCTCCAATGTCTTTATTTTCTTGTAACATATATTGCAGGGTACCTTGTGTAACGGCCGGGACTGAAAATGTATTGGTTAACATAATGGGTGATTCTATCTGTCCTAATTCATTTACTTGTACCAACCCAGTGGTTTTACCAAAACCATTAATAACATACGATGTGGCCACTACTTTTTCTTTAAATAAATTACCACCATGTGGCAAAATGGCAGTGACACCTGTACAGGCATATCCTGTTTCCGTCTTTTCATCAATGGTTTTATGTCCGACTCTCACCCCGGGGACATCAATCAAGCAATTATTTTCCCCTGTCGGTATACTACCAATGATTATTCCTCTTTCTCGTATTTTCAATGCTTTTCTCTCCATTTCTTTCTGTACCAAAAAAGCAACCTTCCTTGAAGAAGGTTGCTTTTTTTTATTCATTCGTTAACTTATTTAATTCATCAGTTAATTCAATAAATCTCTCTTCGTTTCTTTCTTCAAGAGCGTTATCAATTTCTTGGCGGAGCTTTTTCATTCTGAAGTCAAGTATAGCCTTATTTAACACTTGTTCCGCTACGACTGAGTATTGGTTTTCATCGGTTTGGACTGTTGAGTTAAGCGTGTACTTTTCCATTTTGAAATCAACCCCTTGACCTTTTTTCTATTATAACAAAAAATTTCTGATAATTCAAACCTTAAATGAAATTTATCTTATACTCTATTACTAATTGTTGTTAATATAAATATTACCCCGTACTATCTTGATTTAAACCTTTTTAAAATATGTTTATCCACTTCCTTGCAAATATAATTTTCTTTACTATAATGGATATTTAGGGAATCAAAATATATCTATTGGTATATATATTTATAAATGAGGTGGGGTTTTGGATCAATCAACAAATTCATTACAAAAAGAAAGAATTTGGACTAAGGATTTTACATTAATTTGTTTTGCAAACTTCTTTGTATTTTTAGGTTTTCAAATGACATTACCAACATTGCCTTTGTTTGTCGAAGAACTTGGTGGCAATGACCAATTAATTGGGTTAGTCATCGGGATATTTACCTTTTCATCCCTTATTATGCGTCCTTTTGCGGGACATGCGTTAGAATCAAAAGGCAGGCGGTTTGTCTTTCTTATTGGACTAGCTGTATTTGTTCTTTCCGTTGGAGTCATTGGCTTTATAACGAGTATTGCCTTTCTACTTATACTCAGATTAGTACAGGGTTTAGGATGGGGATTCTCTACAACAGCTTCAGGGACAATCGCAACAGATCTTATTCCACAGAAAAGACGTGGCGAAGGGATGGGTTACTTTGGACTATCAGGTAATCTCGCTCTTGCCTTTGGTCCTACTTTAGGATTAGCACTCATTGGCAATATTAGCTTTACTTCTTTATTTCTAATCTGTTCTTTATTAGGACTCGCTGCTTTCATCCTTTCATCATTCATAAAATATAAGCAAGTAGACCATACTGCTAGCGTTGTAGAAAAGAAAAAGTTTGATGTTTACGAGAAATCCGCTCTGCCCCCTTCCATATTAATCTTCTTTGTCACCGTTACATTTGGAGGGATTGCTACATTTCTACCTATCTATTCATTACAAAAAGGAATTGATGGAATTGAATGGTATTTCTTTCTCTATGCTTTAGCGCTACTCATCAGCCGTACTTTTGCAGGTAGAATTTATGATAAAAGAGGGCATCAAGCTGTATTTATTCCAGGTGTGCTCCTTATTATTGCCGCCATGCTTCTACTCGCATGGTTACCGAGTAATGCGATTCTATTTACTGCAGCCATTTTATATGGTTTAGGTTTCGGTACGATTCAACCAGCTTTGCAAGCTTGGTCTGTCAAAGAAGCACCGGTCAATCGTAGAGGAATGGCTAATGCCACGTTCTTTTCTTTTTTTGATTTAGGAATCGGTATTGGATCAATTATGTTTGGACAAATCGCTTTTTACTTAGGATATAGCTCTATCTATATCGTTGCTGCCATTTCAGTTGTTGTTTCTTTATTCATCTATATTGGTATGTTATTACAAATGAGAAAGACCCGCTAACAACCTTGTAAAAAAAAATAAGCCTAATAGAAAAGCCCGAAAAGACATTTTTTCATTGTGATTAAAATGTTTTTCGGGTTTTTAATTAAGACTTATACCAATACTACTATCTTCAAGCTTCGAGATTAGACCACCTTCATAGAACTGTCTCTTTTATCTTCACACTGCCTCTTTCCTCACATTCAGTCGATCCTTTTCTTCAACCTTATTTATAATCATCCCAAATAAAGCTGCTAATATTTGCTGAAATAGCATGCCAATAACAACAGGCACGGCCACTGGCGGTGGGAAATAGGCAACAGCTAAGACAGAGCCTGCACTAATGTTTCGCATACCACCATTAAAAGTAATCGCAATCACCGCTTCCCTATTTTTCCCTACTATTTTTCTAGCAATTAAAAAAGCCACTAAGTATCCTGTAAAGGCTATAAAGAAAACGGTGACAACTAATGCTAATAAACGTAAATCAAAGGCTGTCAAGTAGGATGAAACAACGGCACTATTAATCATTACAACAGTCGCCATACCTATTTTAGAAAATGGAGCAAGTCTTGCACTAAGTATGTTTGAAACCTTCTCTTTTGTGATTGAATTAACAACCATGGCCAAAATAGATGGAATGACAATCATCATGATTAACCCACTCACCATGTTTATGACATCCATTTCCACTTTTGCTCCTACTAAGAGCTTTAGTGTAAGTGGCACAAGTATTGGTGATAATAACGTATCAACGAGAATAATCGTTAAAGTCAATGGAATGCTGCCTTTGTAAATGGAAACCCATATCAGGCTTGAGATACCTGTAGGTATTGCCATCATTAAAATTAGACCAGTAATTGTATAAGTATCATTTGGAAAAGTAATATGACCAACAGTAAAGGCCCATAATGGCATAAAAATATGTAGAACAAATAAGACAATAAATAGTGGCAAAGGATGAGTGATGGCTTCTTTCATCGATGTAAAATTTGCTTTCAAACTACCTGCGAATGTCATAAACGCAAAGATCCATGGGATAAGACTATCTAGGTTTTTTAAATAGACAGCAAAGCATATACCCAATATGACACTAGTAGGAGTAATCAAGGGCATCATTTTATCTAGTTGACTGTTTATTTTCGTTAATATCATCCCTCACTCCTTTCTCTTTTTTATACATATATATTTTAACACTTTTTAGCAATGAATTTTTCGATAAAATAAAAACGTAATATTATGCCTATATGAGCACAATATTACGTTATTCTTGATTATTCACCTAAAACTTCCCGTAAGGTTACATGATAGTCGCCAATTTCGCCTTCACGATACAGATTTGTTACTGATGTATAATATTGAGTTATTGCGGCTTTCATTCTAAGATTATTCGCCGGAACTTGCACATCAAAATTTTCTTCATATAAAAGCACGGCAATATCATGATAGTTCTCACTCGTTACTTTAAAGTCAATGGCAATTTGTTTTAAACCATTTACTAAGGTTTCCTTATATTGATTAATAGGTAATGTATAATTGTTTAATTGTATCTCTTGAACCATTATCATCTGCTCCTTCCTTACAAATTTTATTCTAGCAAATAATGAGCGGAGGTTATATTGATTTGCTTACTAAATAACAATGATACAACCTACATAGAAAAATGAATGATGAGAAATATATTTTCATAACAAATAAAAAAATAGCTAATGACTTCTTAACACCGTTCATACATACATCTATGGAAAAAAGCACTGGTTGCTATAAATGGCAAGCCAGTGCAGCATATAATTAAAGTTGGTTCATTTGCTCTGTTAATGTATCAACTAAAAGAGTGATATCACTATCAGTTATATTTAACGGTGGGGCAAGTGTAATAATATTATTATATCCAGCAACAGTTGCTCCGTTTTTACCTATTAGTACACCTTTCTCCTTACATCCGGAAATGATCTTATTCACATACTCCACAGCTAGCGGTTCCTTCGTCGCCTGATCCTCTACTAACTCAATACCTATTAATAATCCTTTTCCTCTCACATCCCCTACATAAGGGTGATGTTGCAGCTTTTGCAGTAATGTCCTCTTTAGCGCTTCACCGGCCGTTTTCGACCGTTCGTACAGCTTCTCATCTTCCATAATCTCTAGGTTTTTCAATGCTAAAGCGCAAGCAGCAGGGTTTCCTCCAAAAGTATTCACATGGCGAAAGTAATCATATTCTTCTGTTCCTTTGAAATAATCATAGATTTCTTTTTTCACGGCGGTAGCTGACAAAGGTAAATATGCACTTGTTATCCCTTTGGCCATCGTAATAATATCTGGTGAGACCTCATAATTCATAAATCCAAACGGTTCACCCGTGCGACCAAAGCCATTAATAACTTCATCACTAATGAGCAATGC
This sequence comes from Cytobacillus kochii, assembly GCF_020171845.1. GTDB lineage: Bacteria > Bacillota > Bacilli > Bacillales > Cytobacillaceae > Cytobacillus > Cytobacillus kochii. The sequence goes on from NZ_JAIVAM010000012.1 coordinate 46,585, forward strand.
CCCGTGCTTCTCACAAACCTCTTTTACTCCTTTCATATAGTTTTCTGGGGGCATAATAACCCCTCCACCTGTAATAATTGGTTCCATTATGACAGCTGCAACGGTCTCGCTTAGCTCCCACGTCATTACTTTATCTATTTCCTGTACTGATTGAAGCTTGGTAGATGCCAAGGTTTCATCTTCCGGTTGGCGATACATATCAGGTGGTGCGACATGAATAAAGCCTGGTGCGAGCGGTTCATATTTATATTTTCTTTGCGCCTGCCCTGTTGCTGCAAGTGTTGCCATCGTATTCCCATGATACCCACGATACCTAGAAATAATTTTGTAGCGTTCATGTTCTCCCTTTTGCTTATAATACTGTCTAACGATTTTAAATGCGGTTTCATTCGCCTCTGAACCACTATTTGAAAAGAAGAATACATAGCCGCCACCGAGCATTTCATTTAGTTTTTCAGCTAATTTTATCGCTGGTGTATGGCTTTGTGATAAAGGAAAATAACTCATCTCTTTTAATTGTTCGTATGCTGCCTCTGCGAGCTCTTTTCTACCATAGCCTGCATTTACACACCATAAACCTGCCATTGCATCTAAATAGCGATTACCTTCATGATCAGTAACCCAAGCACCATCGGCTTTTTCCGCTATAATTGTGCTATTAGGGCTAAATGGTTTCATCGCGTGCCAAACAACCTCTGCATCTTTCTTAAGCAACCCTTTCTCTTCCTTAATTTCAGCCATGCACTTTTCCTCCTTATTAATAATCAAAACGAGAGGTAATCATCTTCTTCCGGGTATAAAAATTAACACCATCTTTCCCGTTTACATGCAAATCACCATAAAACGAATCCTTCCACCCAGAGAAAGGAAAAAAGGCCATTGTTGCTGGGACACCAATATTGATCCCTAACATACCTGCATCCGCTTCTTCTCTGAACTGACGGACAGCACGCGCATCTTTTGTATAAATCGTTGCGCCATTTCCATATCTTGATTGACTAATATAAGCTAATCCCTCATCTAAATCTTTCGCTCGCAATAAACTTAGCACTGGGGCAAATATCTCATCCTTCGCAATGGTCATATCAGGTGTGACTTGATCAAAAATTGTCGGACCTAAAAATGTGCCGTTTTTCATTTCAGTCATAACAGCTCTACCATCACGTAACAGCTCTGCTCCTTCTTCAATGCCTTGCTCAATATATCCTAAAACTTTCTGACGATGAGAATCTCTTATAACTGGTGTTAGCAGGACTTCTTCATTAGAGCCTTCACCAATAATTAATTCATCTGCTGCTTGTGAAAGCTTTTCCACAAACTCAGATCCATCACCTACCACAACAACTGCACTACAAGCCATACAACGCTGACCAGCACTGCCAAATGTGGAGCTTATAATATGACTAATCGCTTTCTCCATATCCGCATCTGGCATAACAATATGATGATTCTTCGCTCCTGATAATGCTTGCACTCTTTTACCGTAAGAAGCCGCTTTTTCATAGACATATTTCGCAACCGGTTGAGAACCAACAAATGAAATTGCCTTAACGAGGGGATGTTCCAGTAAGCCATTAACTACATCATGCGCACCGTGAACAACATTTAAGACGCCAGCTGGTGCACCAGCTTCCATAAACAACTTCGTCAACTCATTAGATAAAATAGGCGTTCTCTCTGATGGCTTGAGAACAAAAGTATTTCCACATGCAATGGCAAGTGGAAACATCCACAAAGGAACCATCATTGGGAAATTAAATGGTGTTATACCAGCGACAACTCCATGTGGGTAACGAAACATTTGTGAATCGATGTCTTCTGCAATCGTCGACAAAGTTTCTCCCATCATTAGTGTTGGGGCTCCAGCGGCAAATTCCACACATTCAATTCCTCTTTGCACTTCCCCATATGCTTCTTTATATGCTTTACCATTCTCTTCTACGATTAATTTTGCTAATCTTTCATGGTTTTCCGTTAACAAATGATGATATTTATAGAGAATTCTCGCTCTTTTTGGAACCGGTGTTTTTTTCCAAGTTTGAAAAGCATTTGCTGCTGCCTTTACTGCTTGATCAACATCTGATTTCGTGGATATAGGTACCTTTGCAATAATTGCCCCAGTTGCTGGGTTAGGCACCTCCATTGTTTCTGTAGATTGTGAAGGTACCCATTGGCCATTAATAAAATTCTGTAAAGTTTTCGTTCCCTGTTCAATTACGCTCATCATCAAACCTCCTATTAAAGATTGATTATTCTGATTTCATTATCTCTTATTTACTAGCTCCTTTTCATTAGACATACTGTAAAAAGGATAACGGTCATTCATAAACAAACGGTCTATATGAAATAGGGGTAATCTCGAAATCAGTGTCTCAAAGGAAATCGTAACAAGCAAAATAAACCGACTACTAGAGACGGTTCATTCCTTTTTACTTTATTTGTTTTAAATCCATTGGTCGCTGGATAAAATCATAGCTTAATAGCATAAATTCCAATGCCAATCTTTTCTCATGACTCATAAAGTCGGAGCCTAATAACTGCTCAATTTTTTCCAACCGATGATATAATGTTTGTCTAACAATATATAATTTTTGTGCCGTATCTTTTTTTGAGCCATTACAAATTAAGTACATTTTTAATGTTTCCATTAACTTTGATTGATGTGCGGTATCATATTCAACAATCGGCCCTAAATATTCTTCGATCATTCCTTGTAAATTCATGTGTCTACTGGCAACTGAGATAATACGAAATATATGTAAGTCATCATAAAACATACTTGAATACGAACGATGATAAAATTGTTGATTCACTTGGATTGTTTCTAATGCCGTTTGATAACTCTCATGCACGGCATTTAAATCAGAAACATATTTTCCAATTCCAAAATTAAAAGTCGTGTCTGATTGCATATCCGAAAATAATTGCTTCATTTTTTCAATTGCTTGCACTACTCTCCTCTTCCAATCAGATAATCCTCTTTCATTAAATAATATAAATACAATTGCTTTGTGCTTCTCAACAGCTAAGAGGGAAAAACCTTTTTGTTCTAATATGGAGCGAAAATACAACTTGAAATAGGTTAAATTTTCTAACTTTTCCACTTGATAGACACATACAACCGCCCCTCGAGGTGCTTTCGGTAAATAGGCAGATACATGGTTTAGTAATGAAGGCGTCGTTTCCTTACCTTCTAACCAAGAATTTACCCACTCACTTTCTTCTAATCTTCTTTTTTCTTCTACATATAATTCACGAATAAAGAATTGTGCTAAAGCGTTAGCTGTTCTGTCTACAATTAGCTGATCATATTCTGTTAGTTGATGAGATGAAGAAATGATGATAAGTTCAGCAAATTTCTCACCTAAAAGTTCAATAGTAGCTCTTACGACAAAACGAGAGGGTTCTTGTTGGGCTTGCACCTTCTTTAGGATATTTTCTCTTTTTATTTCCGGTAGTACAGGATAAAACTTCGCACTTTCATCTTGAAATAATAATAGAATTTGCACTTGTAATTCTTCATAAATGACCTTCAAAAGTTCATCATAATGATTAATAGAAAGTAGTTTCTTATTTAAGATATGAGAGATTTTTTCTAAATTTGCTAACATATCATATTGCTGATTAATTAAAGATGTATGAATGTCTTGCGTGATTTCCACGAAAGGAACTTCCTTTAATATGAGTATAATGGGGAAATTCGCTTTGTTTGCCATAGAGATGATTTCATGAGGTATGCCCTTCGTATAAGTGCCATATTCAATACATAAGCCTGCTGCATTCGACTTAATTAACTGTTGTACAATTGAGATAAATAATTCCTTTCTCTCTCGCCATGCAACAGCGGTTGAAAGGATTAATTCATTTCCTTTTAAGAGATTCCCTATTTTTGTTACCTCAACAATATGAACCCACTTCACTTGATCTACTAACCCATCTTTCCCTGCAACTATTTCTATTTGATCGAAATGCTTTCTTTGCAAGATATCATTGACGGTTAAATAGGATTTCATTCTCGCCCTCCTAAATTCTGAATATATAGAATATTAATAGATAACTAGACAAATTGTCAAATATAATAGAAATATTTAATACATTCAGTAAATACAAGAGGCCCACTCCCATGAAAATAAATGGTTATACTTTTTACACATTTCTTAAACGCCTTTTAACAATTCTTCGGATCAATCGCTCTCCATACTCAGCAAGATTTCTTTATGCATTCCGTCACATAAGTGATGCTCGTAAAATGAAAACCCAGCGCTTTATACTGTTTGTGCGCTGGATTTGATAATTTCTTCAAATGTGACAAGTTTTAGATGTTGAGGAAGCTTTTCCTCTGTAGACAATGTGCAAAGTGATAAGCTATATTGTTTCAGGAGGTTATAAACCTTTACTTTTCCCCCTGGGTACCGTTTTTCTTGATGGTTGACCTCGAATTCACTCCGATTTTTTTCTTCCATTTCTATTTCTTGGAGATCTACAAGTAAACCCGTACCGATGGCTTTTAAATAGCTTTCTTTTATCGTCCAACGATTAAAAAAATCTTTCGCTCCCATACACTCTTCTTCCTCTCGAAACAATAGGGAGTGTAACTCTGGCTTTGGTTTAGTTATTTTTTCTAAATCTATCCCAACCATTCCATCAGTTCCAACGGCACAAACACACCAATCACCTGAATGAGACAAGCTAAAAGGGGGAAAAGGGTCCGCGTTCAAAAAAGGTTTACCGTATTTGCTGAATTGGAGCTTAGTAAAATCAACTTTAGGTAACTTCTTCATAAGTATTTTCCTTAATAATAGATAACCTACTAACGTACGATATGCATCTTCTATTCTTCTATAACGGTGGATTTGTATTTTTTTTAATGGTGGTAAATAGTCGCTATAATGATGTAAAGTTACCTCTGAATGTACTTGCGGTAATCGACAAGCAAAAACTTCAAGCATACCTTCCCCTCCTTCTTATACTAGCTTGCTTTTTTCATTTTTGGTGAAGTTGACTTAATGGCAGTTTGACTATTGATCGCAAACAAGCACGCGGCGAGTAGAAGCATAGCACAAAAAATAATTGCCACTTGATATAATTGCTCATTTCCGATTGAAAACATGCTGATAATCAAAGAAATACTCACAATTCCCATTGCTGCACCTAAACGGTTCTGCACATTAAATAATGTGGTTGCTTGTGACATTTTTTCTTTATTAATATGATGGAATGCCGTATACTGCATGGCAATCACGGCATGCCCTAACGTCAGTCCAATTCCAAATAAACAAATTTGTAAACCGATGATAGAACCAGTAGGGCCTATCCAACTGATGAGTAGGAAAAAGACACTGGATAATAAGAATCCATAAACGATCACACGATAAACGCCGAGAAGTTTTAATGTCAAGGGCATTACTCTTGATGCCACCATTAAACCAATCGCTTCAATAAAAATAGTTAATCCACTTTTTAATGGTGATGCACCAGTTGTATATTGATACATAATCGGGAACAAATACAAGAAACCTTGTAAGCCTGCCGCTCCAAGAAAGGAGAGCATGCTTATTCGTTTAAATGTCTTTTCCTCCAATAATTTTAAGTTCAATAATGGTTGATCTGCTTTTAATGCATGAAAAACATATGTAACAATCATTATTAGCCCAATCATCCCAAAAACGATTATTGGCAGACTCATTCCTGCTGTTAGTCGATTCAACGTATACATAAATAATGGAAAACCAATCACCAGTAATAATAAACCTTTAACATCTAGCTTTTTACCCATATACTCATGTTTTTCCTGTAAAAATAGTGCACCGATTATAACGATGAACAAGCCAATCGGAATATTAATTAAGAAGATCCACTGCCACGGTAAATAAGTCACGATTACTCCACCAATTATCGGACCAAGGGCAGGTGCAATGGCAATAGGAATGACGAAAGACCGCGACAGTTTCGGACGTTCTTCAATTGAAAACGTCCGAAAGATCATCGCCATGCCTATAGGGGCAAACAAGCCGCCTCCTAATCCTTGCAGAAACCGTGCAATGTTTAACATCGAAACTGAATCTGCTAAAGCACACATATAAGAAGCGAATGTAAAAACGAGTGAGCTAACCATAAACATCTTTTTACTTCCAAAACGATCACCTAAATACCCTGCACAAGGTAAAATCATGCTAACCCCAACAAGATACCAGACAGTCAATCCACTTAACTGAGCGGATGTTACGCCCAGTTCAGCAGCAATCGAAGGAAGGGCAACATAGACGATTGTTCCGTCTAATGCCGCCATAAACATAGCTAGTATATACACTGTACATAATGCTCTTCTTTGGTATTTCACTTTTTTATCCATTGTCATTAGAGTGATAGACTTTCCTTCTCTTTTTCATTTGGAAGTAGACTTTCCCAATGCTCTTCAATATATTGATGGCAGCTTGAAAGGGTAGTTTCCCCCCAAACCACTTGCCAACCTGTTGGTACATCAATATAACTTGGCCATAATGAATACTGCCCTATATTATTCATTAAAACTAAATACATAGAATCTTTTTGATCAAATGGGTTACTCATGTTTGTAGACTCCCTTCTAAATGCTTGTTTTCAATTAAACACTTTAACTCTCTTGCGATTCCTTCGCCTATTTCTGCTAAAGGCTCTGGTTGACACATATCTTTATGACGGCAAGCAATATCATATTGTCTCATCCTGCCATGGACATATGGTAACCATCTCGCTGGATCATCATTTTTAAACCACTCTGGAACAATTGTTGACTTGAAGAAAATCATATCCCCCTCATATACTTCTGGATCATATTCTGACATGATACGAACGGAATTTTGATAGGTTTCTTTAAGATTTTCGATTGTTTCTTCATCCAATGATGCAAGTACACTCCCCTTTTCCTGAAGTAATTCTTTAACCGATTGTATTGTTAATTGATCGCCTTTCACTTCTTGAGGATCATAGCCCCCAAGTGCTAGCATCGCAATTAACGCATCATCTTCTGCTTCTTCTTCATTCATAGAAATGAAATGTCCTGGATAGGAATCCATCATGACTAAAAACTCAATTTTCTCTCCCTGCTTTTGTAATTCAACTGCCATTGCATGAACAACGTTACCTCCTAACGACCAGCCAAGTAAGCGATACGGACCTTTTGGTTGAACAGAACGAATCTCTTGGATATAATCCTTCGCCATTTCAACTAAACTTGTAGGTTTATTTTCCTTCTCTTTAATCCCTTTTGCTTGGAGGCCATAGATAGGAAATCGACTATCTAGTTTCGACATCAATCCAGCATAGCACCAGCTTAAACCACCTGCAGGATGCACACAGAATAATGGCGTCTCACTTCCTGTTTTTCGTAAACCCAATAATGACTGTAATGAAGCGCCTTCTTCTGCATCACCTTCAATCACTTTTGCGAGTTGGGCAGCAGTTGGTGCTTCAAATAACACACCAATACCTAACTCTTTGCCGAATGTTGATTCTATTTTTTTCATTAATTGAACTGCTAATAACGAATGTCCTCCTAAGTCAAAGAAACTATCATCAATACTTACTTCAGTTAAATGTAGGGTTTCAGCAAATAACTGCGTAAGTATTTCTTCTTGTGGAGTTCTAGGTAGATGCCTATCTCCCTGCATTGTCTCCATCTCTGGTTTCGGGAGAGCTTTCATATCTAATTTCCCATGGTTCGTTAACGGGATATCATCTGTTCTAACGAAGTGATTCGGAACCATATATTTAGGCAATCTCGTTTGTAAAAATTGTCTCAGTTCTTTGTAATCAATCTCATTATGAGAGATGAAATAGCTAACCAATTGCTTATCACCATGCATCGTTAGTACTGTTGTTACAGCTTGTTTAATAGCAGGATACTGAAGAAGTGCTGCATTTACTTCACCTAACTCGATGCGGAAACCACGAATTTTCACTTGATGATCAGAGCGACCAATATAGTCAAGTGAACCATCTTCAGTCCATTTTGCTAAATCTCCCGTTTTATACATTCGACTTCCTGCTGATCCATATGGATTAGCGACAAATCTCTCCGCTGTCAGTGCTGGTTGATTTAAATAACCATGAGCGAGTCCATCCCCAGTTACATACATTTCTCCTATGACACCTTTAGGAACAGGTTGAAGGTAATCATCTAATATATACACACCTAAATCAGGGATACCTTCACCAATTAAACTACTAGCAGATTGTCGAATTATGTCTTTCGTTAATTCTAAGTAACTGACATGAACGGTTGTTTCTGTAATACCGTACATGTTAATAAGCTTTGTTTTTGACATCGCATGCAAGTTATACCAACTTTCCAATCTTGGTAGTTCCAACGCCTCTCCACCAAAAATGATATATCTGATTCGCAACATATCCGATAAATCAATTCTTTCTTTTTCAGCTTCCATTAATTGATAGAATGCAGAAGGTGTTTGATTTAATACAGTCACTCGTTCTTTAACTAATAATTGTAGAAAAGCTTGTGGGTTTCTAGTCGTCTCGTAAGGGACAATAACTAGTTTTCCACCAAATAATAATGCGCCCCATATCTCCCAAACAGAGAAATCAAAAGCATACGAATGGAAAAGTGTCCAAACATCATCATGATCAAAAGAAAACCATCGATTCGTTGAGGCAAACAGTCGTACCACATTGCTATGTGGAACTAGCACACCTTTCGGCTTACCGGTAGAACCTGATGTATAAATAATATAAGCTGGTGAACTAGGATATATCTCATTCCCCTCAACTTCTTCTAAGTTAGAAGAATCATACAATGTCAATGTTTGGTGTAATTGTAGATCAAACACAATTTGATTCCCGTTTTCTACCTGTTTTTTATCAGTAATCATCATAACCGCACCAGCATCACGATGGATATATTGTTTGCGATCTTCGGGGTAATCCGGATCTATTGGTACGTAGGCTGCACCGGCTTTCAATACTGCTAAAATACTTGTAATTAACTCCAAGGAGCGTGGTAATGAAATGGTGATAAAATCATTTGCTTTTACACCCTTATCTATTAACAATCTAGCAAGCTGATTTGCCCTTTCATTTAGTTGTTGATAACTGATTGATGTCTCATCATATGTTACCGCTATTTCATTACGGTATTGTTCTACCATTTGTTCAAAGTTATGAACGATATGTTCTTGTTTCGTCGTTACTTTCTTCGATTGTAGATGTAATAACTCATTTTTTTCTGTGTCTATTAGAATTGGTAACTTTCCAACAGATTGATTCGGCGTAGCAATGATTGAACTTAAGAGAGTCAACCATTGCTGCAATAATTGTTGGATTTGTTCATGCTTATAAAGGTCTTTTCTATATTCAATCGCACCTTCCAATGTATCTTGATTAGATCCTTGCCAAAATTCAAAAGTTAAATCAAATTTCGCTGTGTTCGTACCGTTAATATGAATTTCAGCATCCACTCCCTCTACTTTAAATGAGGGTTGTGGTGTGTTTTGCATAATAATCATTGATTGGAATAATGGATGAACTTTATTCGAACGGGTTGGGTTAATCGCCTCTACCACTCTATCAAACGGTGTGTCTTGCTGATCATAAATACTCATATTTTGTTTCTTCACGCGATGTAGTAACTGTAAAAATGATGGGTTGCCTGAAACATCTGTACGTAGAACTATTGTATTAACAAAGAAGCCAACGATTGCTTGTAATGACGGCTCATCCCTCCCAGCTACTGGTGTACCAAATGGAATATCATCTCCAGCGCCTAAACGATGATACAGTGTTGCTAATGCTGATTGTAGAACCATAAACAACGTAACATCTTCACCTTTTGCTAACTGATTGAGTTGTCGATAAAGGTTTTTGTCCAGCTCAAAAGTCAATCGTCCACCTTCAACCATTCTTTTCTCTGGTCTTTCAACCCCATATGGTAATGGGATGGCCTCAGGTATGTGGGCTAATTGTTTTTTCCAAAAGGCAAGCTTTTCCTCCATATCATGCACTAACATTTCCTGTTGCCAGAAGGCATAATCACCATACTGAATAGGTAATGAAGATAAAACTGGCTGATCGCCCTTAACAAGGGTCTCATAAGCAGTTGATACATCTTCCATAAATGGTGCAATCGACCACCCATCAGCGAATAGATGGTGATAAACAATACATAATATATTCTCTTCTTTATTTATTCTAAATAGATAGCTATGCCAACCTAATTCATTTTCCCAATCGATTGGCATTTTGATCGCTTCATCTATCTCATGATTGAGCTCATTTCGATTAATCGTTTTTTCATAGTATTTCAATGTTGCTTCATCTGCTGATAATACCCTTTGATATACTTCACCATCTTTTGTTTCTATGACAGTTCTCAACGCTTCATGCTTTTTCATTACCTCAACTAAAGATTCGTATAAAGCTTCCGTTCGGAGTGTACCTTTCAACTTGACTACCACAGGAATATAATAAGTAGAAGCCACATTTTCAGTTTGTTCGATAAACCATAATCTTTTTTGTTCATGACTCATTGGAGCATACTGATCTCTCTTATATGGCTTTAACTTTCTACCTTCAAACTTGTTGTCTGCTTGTTCTTTCACTTGTTCAACAATAAATTGGATCGTTGGGTTTTGATAAAATGCTGAGAATGATAAACTTAGACCGAATTCCTCACGGAGTTTACCAAGTAATTGGGAAGCAAGTAATGAATGACCACCAAGGGCAAAGAACGAATCGGTTTCGCGTATTTCATTCAACATTAATATTTGTTGGAAAATATTATAAACATCCTTCTGCAAAGGAGTCCAACATTCGTCACCTGTATAGCTTGCGTTACTTTCCAGCGGATTAGGTAATTCACGCAAATTTAACTTTCCATTAAGCGTCAATGGGAATGCGTCCAAATACATGAAGAAACTAGGAATCATATAATCTGGCAAAAAACCACTTAAGTATGAATTGAAATCTTCACTTGTTTTCTTCACGCTCTCAGCCGCTATTATATAAGCAGTAATACGTTGATCTCCCGGTTGATCTTCCCTCACAATCACTTTACAACTTTTCACATTAGGGTGTGCTAACAAGTGATGCTCGATCTCGCCTAATTCCATCCGATGACCACGGACCTTTACTTGATCATCACTACGTTTCACATAATGAAGTTTCCCTGAAAGATCTCTTATGCCAATATCACCTGTTCGATACATTCTTTGACCGTTTTCAGTAAATGGATTAGCCACAAACCTTGAAGAGGTGAGCGCTGGCTTACGATAGTAACCGTATGTAACAGCCTCTCCCGCAATATAGATTTCACCTGGTCTTCCCGGAGCAACTAGTTGCAGGTTTTCATCCAAAATGTAAATTTCTGTGCCTGAAAGGGCGTCTCCAAGTGGTGGTGAAGTAAAACCATCAACTGACGTTAATTCATAATGTGTAGACCAAATTGTCGTTTCAGTTGGCCCGTAAACATGATGCACTTCTCGACATAACGTTTGCATTTGCTTTGCTGTATGTGAAGGAAGTTTCTCTCCCCCAACTAATACTTTGACTTTCTTTAATTCTTCAGTTACAAATGGTAGGATCATTTGCCAATGTGTCGGTGTTGCTTGAACCGCACTAATCTGCTTTTCTTTCAATTCTTTGACAATACTTGGCGGATCAGAAATGACCGCATTCTTAGCGATAACACATGTGCCCCCAACCGTGATGGGTAAAATCAATTCTAAAATTGAAATATCAAACGAAATCGTCGTTAAAGCATAAAAGCGATCCATATGGTTTAATTGTAAATGCTTATTCATTGCCGATAAGAAATAAGAAAGTGACTTTGCAGATACGAGAACACCTTTTGGATTACCAGTTGAACCTGATGTATAAATCATATACGCAGGATCTCCACTATTTACGAGCGGTAGCAAAGTCTCACTTTCAGCCTTTATAACATCGATGTTCATAAGATACGGTTGGAAGCTTTTTGGTAGTTTCTGCTTCCCTTCTGTATCAGTAAGAATCAGTTGTGTTTGACTATCTTTTAACATATAGTTGAGTCTACTCTCAGGATAATCGATATCCATTGGCACATAGGCACCGCCAGCTTTCCAAACAGACAATATGGCAACCAAAATATTGGCAGAACGGCTTACAGCTATCCCCGCAATAAAGGGGGAATTGTACCCCGTGCTAATCATTTCTCTTGCTAATGCTGAAGTCATCTTATCTAGCTTTTCATATGTCCATATTTCTCCACTATATTCTAATGCTGGATGCTGAGGATATTTCTTTACCATTTCCTTGAATTGAATAAGCGGATGAACGCTTTCAGCTGTCTCATACCCTAAATCTTTTCGCATCAATGCGTTTTCTTCATCTAATAATAAATTAATCTTCCAAATAGGTTGCCCGCCATCAATACTTGGTAACCTCTTTAGCCAATGGATAATTCTACTTGCATGTTGCTCTACTTCCAATTGCTGAAACTTCGTACCATTTGCTTCAATATCTACTCTTAGACTGCCATCTCTATCTTGCTCAAACATATTCATATTCATTAAATCAATTGGACCGGTGGCTAATTTATAAGTAGTGGCAGCGACATCGCCAAAAATCGGTTGATACGTAAACGGCATAATATTTACTTGAAAAGAGTTCAAAAAACTACTCTGGCCAATGGTTCCTAAATCTCTTTGTAATTGTTCTTGACGATAATGTTGATGTTTACTATTTTCGCTCGTTTCATTTACAACATCTTTCACCAGACTCATAAAAGTTGAATCAATAGAAAATGATAGCAGTAAGGGTAGAATATTCATTGTTGTTGCTGGAATATTCATCGCAACTGTTGAACGATTCATCATTGGTAATGTTAATAAACTCTTGCGATCCCCCGTTATCTTATATTGATAAACCCCCATAGCTGCGATCACGAGATGTGGCCACGCGATTTTCCATTCTTTTGCCTTGTTTTTTATCTTTTGAAACTCTGTGGCTGTTAATTTTTTAGCAATTTTTATCGTAGATGTTGCCTCAGAAGATTGAAGCTCATTCTGAGACAATGAAACGTCGTGTGTGACTCCTTTATATTTTTCCTTCCAATATTTTTGATCTTCCATATATAACGAAGATTCTTTATACTTTTTCTCTTCTTCAATTAATAGAGACAATGGTTTAAAAGCAGGTTCTGGCTCAAACTTTTCTTTTAGATATGCTGAATAAGTACTTGCCACTTTGTTTGTTATTAATGAAAATCCTAATGCATCACAAGCAATATGATGTATTTTTTGATACCAAAGATATTCATCACTTGCTATTTTAAAGAGAATTTGCTTATAAATCGGACCTTTTTTCAAATCAATTGACAGGGATAAGTCATCATTCATGAGATCAATAGCCGTTTGCTTAGGAGTCTTCATTAGACTCACATCGATATATTGAACAGGCACTTCATTCGGTTTTTGAAGAACTTGATATAATTTTCCATCCTCTTCAAAAAAGGTAATGTGGAGGCTGTCTGCTTCTTGAACAGTACTTTTTATACTTTCTATTAATAACGACACGTTTATTCGCCCGTTTATTTCAACATATTCGCCAGTATTATAAGCTGTCTTTTTTTCATCTAATTCATGAGCGTACCAAATACCTTCTTGGGCATCTGTTGCTTGCAGTTTAGTTGCTTCACTGATCATTCCATGCTCCTCCTTTTAAGAATAGACTTCGTCTGTTTGTGGAAACATTTCATACCAAGCTTGTAGGGTTGGATTTGATGCCATTTTCATAAAGTTTACATCTGCTCCTTCAGCTCGCCATTCTTCTACTAACGTCATCATCCTAATGGAGTCTAATCCTAAGCTCACTAAGTCATCATCATCCTTGATTTCACTAGGGGAGATATCTAGTATCTCTGCTACTTTTGCCTTTATTTCACTGTGCGTACGATTAGATGCGTTTTTTTCTGATAAATCATGAAGTAGTGCTTCTGTTAATAAAACCTTCCCACATCTAGTTGCTGTATAATTTAATGCCTGTACATGTTCCTCATAAGAGAAATCAGCTACCGCATCGGCAATTAGAAATGGTTGGATATCATACATAAATGCTTCCATTGCCGTAGCTAAACAACCTATATGTGCGTACACACCACATATAATAAGTTGATCACGACCATCTTCCTTCATACGATCAAGTAAATTTGATTTCTTAAAAGCACTATATCTCCATTTTGTTTGAATCGTATCATTGTCTGTTGGTGCCAACTCAGGTACAATACCTGTTTGTGCTTCATCTTCCGTTAGTCCTGGCCCCCAAAAATCGGTCAATAAGGCACGATCTTCATCTTTTTGATTACCTGGTTGTGCCGTATAGACAATCGGGATATTTTGACTTTGGCAATAGGCTTTTACACGAGCAATCTTTTCAATCACTCCCTCAATCAATTGAGAACCATTCTCATAATAGTTGATAAAATAATTTTGCATATCATGAATAAGCAGTACTGCGCGCTTATTATCAAGCTGCCAATCTACTTTATTTTTTGGTAAACTATTTGCCTCAGGTAATGGATAGGTTTTGATTTTTGGTATTGACATAGGGAATCTCTCCTTTTATATTTTAGTAGCTAATTTGTCTTGGATGATTTCTCTCAAGCTTTTTTTACTTACTTTTCCAAGTGGTGTTTGTGGAAACTCATGTACAAATTCAAAACGGTCAGGTATCTTAAATGCGGCAATTCCTTTTAATTGTAGAAACGACTTCAAAGCTTGACCTGTCAACTGTGCGTTTTGCGAGATAATAAATGCACAAGATCTTTCACCAAGGAATGCATCTGGCATACTGACAATTGCTGCATCTAATACATCTTCATGTGAGAGCAAATAATTCTCAACCTCTTCAGCAGCAATCTTTTCTCCACCACGATTAATTTGGTCCTTATCTCTTCCTTCTACGATTAAATAACCATCTTCCGTTTGTTTAACAATATCTCCTGTCCGATAAAAGCCATCATGAGTAAATGCTTTTTCGTTATGAGTCTCTGCATTGTAATAGGCAATTATCGTGTAAGGACCTCTTACTTGTAAATGGCCCGTATCACCAATGGCAACAGACTGATCCTCTTCATCTACAATACGAATCTCATCAAATTCAGACATTGGTCTCCCTTGTGTATAAACGTTTTTCTCATCTGCATCATTTAATCTCGTATAATTAACCAAGCCCTCAGCCATGCCAAAAACTTGTTGTAGTGAACAGCCAAAACTAGGTCCCACCTTTTTCGCTACTTCGGCACTACATTTTGCCCCACCTACTTGAATCACCTCTAAGCTAGTAAGATCATAATCTCTTGTCTTCTTTGCCTCAATCCAAATAATTGCGAGCGGAGGAACGAGTGAAGTAAAGTTGATTTTTTCTTTTTCGATTAGTGGAAATGCCGTATCTGGACTAGGGTCGGGACTTAAAATGATGCACCCACCAGCATATAAGACACCAAAAACACCAGGTGAACTCATCGTGAAGTTATGTGCTACTGGTAATACAGCAAGATATTTCGTCCTTTCACTTAATTCACAGATTTCTACACTTTTGCGAACACTATATAAATACTCATCATGTGTTCTCGGAATTAACTTAGGCAACCCAGTACTTCCACCAGATAATTGGAAAAATGCTAAATCGCTACCCGTAATATTTGGTAGATCCACAGACTCTTCAGACATTAGTGCTTCAACGTTTAAAAACTCCTGCTCATCTCCTGCGACAATAATATGTTGTAATGTATTAACTTTTCCTTTCACTTCTCTGGCCATCTTCACATAATCATGTCTATCAAAAACATCAGGTATCACATAAGCAACGGCTTTTGTATGTTCGCAAAAGTAAGTAATTTCTGTTTGTCGATGCAATGGCAAAGAGAAAATAGGGAGAGCCCCAATACGGAATAACGCAAAACAAACTTCAAAAAAGGTAATGGTATTGGTGAGTTGCAATACTACTCGATCTTGCTTTTTTATCCCAAGATGTATGAATCCATGGGCTAAGCGATTGGCTCTATCATCTAACTCTTCATACGTGACTTTACGATTTCCTTCAATGAGCGCAATGGATGTCGGTGTGAATGTTGCCATTCTTTCTAATACTTCCCCAAAAGTTTCACCAGTCCAGCAACCATTTGAGCGATATTTTGTTGCCACTTCATCTGGCCACGGTGTATATCCTTGTAACATTTACAACTCTCCTTTATGAATTATTCAATACCTAATGCACTTAACATCGTTTTTAATTTTGCGGCCGTTTCATCACATTCTTCTTGTGGTACTGATTGAGCAACAATTCCTGCTCCAGCAAATAACTTCATTTTTCGTTGACTCAGTTCTGCACATCTAATTGAAATCGCCCACTCTCCATCACCGTTTCTTTTACTATAACCAATCATCCCTGTAAAATAATGACGATTATATGGCTCGAGTTCATTCAACAATTGAAAAGCATTAACTGCTGGTGTCCCACAAATAGCTGGTGTCGGATGAATACTCTCGGCTAATTGAACAGATGAAACGCTTTCGTCATACAACTCCCCTTCTATTTTTGTTGAAAGATGCCACATCGTTTTTGTAGAAATAACAGAAGGTCGAGCGGGAACAGTTAGTGTTCGACAATATGGTTTAAGATTTCTTTCAATCGCTTCAACGACAAGGCGATGTTCATATAAATCTTTTTCAGAGCAACTTAATTCTTGGGCCATTTTTTTATCATCCTCTTCGTTTGCCATCCTCGGCCTTGAACCTGCTAAAGGATTGGTAATCACTTTTCCTCCCTCTTTTTTAATCAGCAATTCCGGGCTAGATCCTATCAACGTACTTTTTTCATCTGATAAATGAACCGCAAAATTAAATTTATCTTCATTATCTGCTAATAAATTCTGTAAAACATAACGAATATTCACGTCTTTACTAAACTCAATTTGCATTAAACGGCCTAAAACAACCTTTTTAAGCTCTGCATTTTTTATTCTTGCTACAGCCTTTTCGACCATCATCATATATTCCTGTGGTTGTGGATGAAAATTCACCTTATTAGGTAACGGGAGTCTATTTCCTTCTTGATATCTTGTACTAGTTAACGGTTTCTCCAACATTACTTCTTTAGGGATATATAAGGTTGCTACATCCTTTTGATCCAAAGGAAAAGCAGCTATCATCAGATCATGATGTCCATATGTCCGGGGACACTTCTGCCAAAGTAAATCCACTCGTTCGCTAAAGGATTTTCCTTCCTGTTCTTCCGTATGTAATTTAACTTCCTTTCCCTTTGCTAAAATATGTTTCGTGGGAAAACCAAGGAAACTATCGCCATTATTATATAAATCCGCCATTTTATTGACGCTTTTTTCTTGTAATATCGCCATTAATATCCACCTCTTTTTTCGTCATTGTGCACCTAAGCTCGCTCCACCATCTATCACAATATTATTCATAGTGATATGACTTGCCTGATCTGAAACGAGGTAAAGAATCGAATCAACAATATTTTCCGGAGTGGCTATTCTTTGTAATGGAATACCTACGCGATATTCTTCTTGAACACCCTTAATTCCTTGCTCAATAGCACCGTCCTTCCAGAAGTCTCTTTGCATATCTGTGTCAGTGGCACCTGGTGAGACAATATTGCAACGTATATTGTATTTTGCAAGCTCTAACCCTAAACATCTTGTAAACATGAGAGAAGCAGCTTTTGATGCACAATACGCTGACATAGATGTTCTCGGTACAGATGCTGCGTTTGAACTAACTGTAACAATTGCCCCAGATTGCTTGGTAATCATCACTTTACTCACCTCATGGGATAGATAAAATACCCCATTTGTATTAATGGAAAAAGTATGTTCCCATTCATCCATTGTCATAGATTGAATCGGGTTTACTGAGATCACACCAGCAACATTGACAAGAATATCAATCGTTTTATATTTTTCTATTACTAGTTGTATCGTATCTGTTACATGTGCTTTATTTGATACATCACAGATGTAGCCTTCAAATGTATGATCCCAGTTTGATAACTCTTCCGATAATTGGTTTAGTTTTTCTGCTTCGATATCTAAGCCAACCACTTGGCAACCTTCAGAACAGAGACGCTTGACTAAAGCGGCACCCATTCCTTTTGCTGCACCTGAGATGACTGCAACTTTTCCTTTAAGCATCTTAACACCCTTTCTCAACAGATAATCATTCTCAATTAAAATAAAAAAAGAAAGCGTTCATTTCTTTCTTACATGGTTAGAAAAAAATTACACTTTTAATGATAATGATTCTCATTATCACATCACAATATTAACAATAGTACAGATTCCTAATATTCGTCAAGGAGGAAAAAAATCCTATTTCTATGAAATCGAATGGTTTTTTATCGAATCGAATGGTTTGGAATGGAAAATTAAGGATTGAATGACGATCGATTGAACCAAAAAATTTTATAAATGTAGGAAAAGTTATTTAAATATCTATAGTAAAAAATACAGGTGGCTTTTTGGGAATTCATTCATTTTTCTTTTAAAAAACCTTTATTTTCTAATAAATTCCAGATAAAAAAGAAACGAACTCTAAGTGAATGTCACTGTTAAGTTCGTTTCTTTGTTCATTCATTTATTTTACAAGTTCCAATACAGCCTCTAACATTACATTGACACCTGCTGCACAATCGTCATATGGAGTAAATTCATCTTCACTATGGCTTTTTCCATTTATACTAGGTACAAATAACATAGCAGTAGGAATCATACTTGCGATAAACTGAGCATCATGCCCTGCACCACTAGCCATTTTTTTATATGGTAATCTCTGTTCTTTTGTCACATTTTCTAGTAATTGAACCATTTCATTATCAAAATGGACGGTCGAGCGATCCCAGAGTTTTTCAATGAATACAGAACATCCTTCACTATTTACGGTTTCTTGTACTTTTTTTATTTTTTCTTCTACAATTGCTGTTACTTCAGGTTCCTTATGCCTTGCTTCAATCGTAAAAATCACTTCATTTGGAATAACCGTATGAACATTAGGAGAAACATCTAGTCTTCCCATAGTAAATACGAGGTCATCTGGTAAACTACTTAATTCATTTCTAATATCTTGAATAAAGTTATTGGTTGTAAATAGTGCATCTTTTCGTAAATGCATAGGCGTCGTGCCCGCATGATTAGAGTCACCTACGATTTTAATTTCATAACAGACCATCCCTACTACACAGTCAACTACACCAATCTTCAACTCTTCATGCTGAAGAACCGGTCCTTGTTCAATATGTAGCTCTAAAAAGGCATGCGCTTCTTTTAATCTATTGGCCTCAGAGCCATTGAAACCGATCTTCGCCAACTCTTCTTTAAAGACCTTGCCATCAGCATCTTTTTTGTTCAACATCTTTTCACTATCAAACTTTCCACTTAAAACTCCGGAGGACATCATTGAAGGTTCAAATCTAGCACCTTCTTCATTCGTAAAATTAACTAACATAATAGGAATCTTAGGTGTAATATTATTGTCAACAAGTGTTCTCACAATTTCTAAACCTGTAATTACCCCTAAAACACCGTCGAAACGACCTCCGCATTTTACTGAATCAAGGTGGGAACCGATGACCACCGGTGGACGCTCTTCTAAACCTGGTAAAAGAGCATACATATTACCCATATCATCAATTTTCACTTCCATTTTCAGTGCTTCACAGCAGGTTTTAAAATATTCTCGTGCTAAGCGATCTTCTTCTGATAGAGCTAACCTTGTTACACCATTATTCTCTGTCCTACCAAAATTCGCGAAATGTTCAATCGTTTCTGTTAATCTCTCACTATTAATCCTTACTTTTTGTTTCTCCAAAATGTCATCTCCTTCAACAACTTATTTACGATTAATTAAATGGACAGAAAAATACTTGCGTGCATCAGCTGTTAATATGTGTAACGTTTCAGAGTAAATCGTTGAACCTGTAATTCTCTCAAACTCCACAAAGGCACCACTTAAATTCTCTGTAATGCTTTTAATTGTATAACCGTTATTTAACAGGACATCAATGCTTGTTTTTTCTTTCATATATTCAATATGCTCAGACATTTGACCATCTCCTTTATTGGACTTTTTCTTTGACTTTAGTATTTACTATTTCCTGTTCATCAATAGATAAAACCCAATCTCTTCCGACTGTAATTCCCAGATATTTCTCATCACTAGGATCATTCATTTCGCTTTGCTTGTATTTTTTAAACCACCAGTACTTCGCTAAAACATAATAGAGAACAGCTCCAACGACAAAACCTACAATGGAAGAGTAGGTAGACAATAGATTGGCACATATCCCCCCGACAATCCAAGCAATTAGTCCAGCGCCATTAAAACCTGCAAAATATTTGAATTGCCCTTCATTCTCATATAATGCTGGCACATTCACTCTTCTCTTTCTTAATAAATAATAATCAGCAAATAATATACCAACGATAGATGTTAGGATTCCCCCAATGACTAATAACGCTTGATTAAGCACATCAAACAAGCTCCATGGCTGCGCAAGAGTACCAATAATTCCTGCAAAAATGACCCCTACCCAAAAAGGTACTTTCGGCCCGCCTACATTAGAGAAAACAGTTGCTGCTGGTATAATGTTGGCCGAAGTATTTGTAGACCACTGTGCTAAAACAATCATTAATAGAAGAATCCCTAAAATAAAACCACTAGCTGATTCTTGTAATGCCACAATTGGATCTGATGTGCTAACTGCCATATATGATACAGCGCCAATCGCAATCATGAATGTATTCACAATTGGCATCACGATGATATTACCAATTAACTGAGATTTATTGCGTTTAAACCAATTCCTCTCATTTCTAGGGGCTTTAAAGAATCTTGATAAGCTTGGCATATCTGCTGCAAGTGTAGCCCAAAAGCCCATATTTGCCATAATTACAACCATGAAAGCTGTAAAAGCAGTTATACCTGTCGCAGGACTTTCCACCCAAGTCCAGACATCTTTACCTTGGCTTGTTGCATTATCTGATAATGTAATATACATCCAACATGAGATTATAATAATAATAGGGGCAGCTAAATCAGCAAACCGTTCAATCGATTTAATTCCTAATGCTGTATTGATTAATTGTGCAGCAGCAAAAAGAATAAAGCATACGAACCACTGATCAAAGCCAAAAAGAAGATTAAGTATCCCGTTAATAGCGGAAGCACCAAAGTAAGTGTTTATGCCAAACCAACATGAAGCAGTTATCCCCCTAACAACTGAAGGAATATGTGTGCCAATTGTTCCAAACGGCGCCCGCATGTATACAGGAAAAGAAAGTCCATGTTCCACACCAATATCACCAATTAAGGACATCAATATCCCAATGACCACTGAGCCGATAATGGTTGCTAACAGAACCATAGGAAGCGATAAATGAACAATTCCACCACCACCAATAGCAAATGCGGCTAGCACAATCGCCATACCAATCCAAATAACTGCAAAACCAAAGGTACCAATTTTCCTTTCCTTATAACCAATTGGCAATAGGTCCGGTGATTTTAAATAATTATCTTTCTTCTCCAATATGGACACCCCCTTAATATGAACAACACATTTAGTAAAGTTCTTGAAGTTGGATACCCTGCTGAAATCATTTCAGCAGGGCGCAATAAAAGTTAAATCATTGTTGGTCGTTTTTCTAACGTTTCTCCATATTTAGCACGCTTAATAAAATTACCCTGACCTGCTTCACCTACAAATTGTTTATCTTTGATGATAAAGTTACCCCTAGATAACACTGAAATAGGCTCTCCTGTAATTTTCATGCCTTCAAAAGGATTGTAGTCAACTGCCATATGATGCGTTTTCGCCGACAACGTCCGTTCGACATTGCCATCATAGATAACAAGATCAGCATCAGCGCCAACAGCTATCGTACCCTTTTTCGGATATAATCCAAATAATTTAGCTGCACGGGTTGACGTAATCTCTACAAATTGATTAAGTGATATTCTCCCTTTTTTCACACCTTCTGAAAATAAAATACTTACGCGGTCTTCAATTAATGGACCACCATTTGGAATCTTAGAAAAATCACCTTTTCCTAAGTCTTTCTGGCCAACAAAATCAAAAGAACATTGATCAGATCCGAGTGTTTGTAATTGTCCTGTCTTTAACGCATTCCATAAATGATCTTGATTCCATTTTTCTCTTAATGGCGGTGACCAAACATATTTAGCTCCTTCAAAATCTGGTTTCTCCAAATAGGTTTGATCCAAGACCAAATATTGCGGACAGGTTTCACCCCAGATATCGATACCTTGACTTCTAGCTTCAGCAATTTTTTTAGCCGCATCTGCACACGAAACATGCACGACATATAATTGGGATCCAGCAAGTCCGGTAAGTGTTGCAGCTCTTCCTGTTGCTTCTGCCTCTGCTTCAGGGGGACGAGTTAAAGCATGATAAATAGGGTCTGTATTTCCTTTTGCTAATGCGTCCTTTACTAAATAATCAATTACATCACCATTTTCAGCATGCACCATGACAAGTGCCCCAAGTTCTTTAGCGGCAAGTAAAGTTTTATATAGTGTCTCATCATCTGCTTGGAATTGATTTTTATAAGCCATAAATACTTTTAATGAAGTTATGCCTTCTTCCTCAACCATTTTCGGTATCTCTGCTAATACAGCGTCACTGCTCTCAACAATTTGCAAGTGAAAACCATAGTCAATGACCGCTTTATTTTTTGATTTTTGATGCCAAGTTTCAACGGCGCTACTGAGTGATTTCCCTTTTGTCGTTAAACAAAAATCAACAATCGTAGTTGTTCCACCAAATGCGGCAGCTTTTGTACCCGTTTCAAAATCATCTTTAGTGACCGTTCCACCAAAAGGCATGTCTAAGTGAGTATGGGGGTCAATCGCACCAGGGAAGACATAATGTCCTTTTGCATCAACGACTTCCGCACCACTCTCTTGAAGATTCTCTCCGATTTGCATAATTGTTTCATCTTCAATTAGTATATCTGCTTTGTAAGTATCTGTTGCTGTAACAATTACTCCATTTTTTATGAGTTTTTTCATAAGTAACCACCCTTTCTCACTCTTTTACTTCGCTGTACTATTTGCAACATAGCTTATATTTGCAATGGCTTCTTGCCTTTCATTCCAAGTCATCGGTGGTAGTTCATTTCGTTTTTCGACCATATCGATTGCTCCATCTACAGGACAAACAATCGAACATAAATTACAACCGACGCAATCTTCTTCGCGAACTTGGAGATAAGGCTTACCATCAGTTCCGGTCAGCATATCAATACATTGATGGGAGGTATCTTCACAGGCAATATGGCATTTATTACAATTGATACAAACATCATTATTAATGTGTGCGACAATTTGATAGTTTAGATCTAAATCGCCCCAATCAGAATATTTGGGTACAGACTTACCGATGATTTCATTTACCGAAGCGATCCCTTTACGATCTAAATAATAATTCAGCCCATCAATCATATCTTCTACGATGCGGAAGCCATGATGCATGGCCGCTGTACAAACTTGTACGCTTGTTGAACCCATGAGCATAAACTCCACAGCATCTTGCCAATTAGATATACCACCAATTCCTGAGATTGGCACACCAATTCTACTATTACGTGCACATTCTCCAACCATATTTAGAGCAATTGGTTTCACTGCAGGTCCGCAATAGCCACCGTGGGCACCCTTCCCTCCAACATGCGGAATGGTATTCCACGTTTCAATATCTACACCTGCTAAACTATTAATCGTGTTAATCATACTAATTGCATCTGCACCACCATTAACCGCAGCCTCAGCTGTTGCAGTTATATCGGTGATATTTGGTGTAAGTTTCACGATTACCGGTGTCTTCGCTACTTCTTTTACCCAATAGGTTTGTTGCTCAACAAGTGCTGGTACTTGACCTGAGGCTGCTCCCATTCCTCTTTCAGCCATCCCATGCGGACAACCGAAATTTAATTCAAGTCCATCGACACCCACTTCTTCCACCTTTTTGACAATTTCATGCCATTTTTCTTGTTTCGGTTCGACCATCAACGAAGCAATGATTGCATGATTAGGATATTTCTTTTTTGTTTCATAGATTTCTTTCAGGTTTACTTCCAACGGTCGATCAGTAATTAATTCAATATTATTAAACCCTGCTACTTTTTGACCATTAAAACTCACTGCTGCAAAACGCGAAGAAACATTTAAAATAGGGTCACCTAATGTTTTCCAAACTGCACCTCCCCACCCAGCTTCAAAGGCACGCTGTACTTGATAACCTGAATTGGTTGGCGGAGCTGAAGCTAACCAAAATGGATTTGGGGATTTAATTCCAGCTATATTTGTACTTAAATCTGCCATTATTTCACCTCCAAGATATTTAAGCAGTTTCTATCGTTTCTTTTAATAGAGAGCGGTGGATGCTTATGGCACTCGCTTTTCCTTGTTGTGCAGCAGACACAACCATTGCTTCACCTTGTCCTTTACCAAATATACAATCTCCACAGGCAAATACTTTACTGTTAGATGTTTGAAAGGTTTCACTATCTATTGTCACAACACCACCATCGTGACTAATTTCAAATTGTTCAATTAAATCAATATAACGACTTTGTCCGATCGCTTTAATCACTGCATCTACTTCAATCGTAAATTCAGAATCAGTTAAGGGTACAGGACGTCTCCTTCCATCTTCACCAGGTTCCGATAAAGTCATTTTGACACATTTAATACCTGTAACTTTCCCTTGCTCATCTCCTAAAATTTCAACCGGAGCTGTTAACCAGCGAAATTCGACACCATCCTGCTTTGCAAATTCATATTCAAAATCATAAGCTGTCATCTCAGCCAGCGTTCTTCTATATAAAATTTTGACATTATCCGCTCCTAATCTAACTGAACAAGTTGCAGCATCGATAGCTGTATTACCAGCCCCGATTACTGCTACCTTTTTTTTGTATAAGTCATCATGAATAGGTGCTGTCTTTGTTTCTTTTACAAATTCAATCGCATCATGAACGCCATTTAAATCTTCACCAAGAATGCCTAATTCTGGTACAGATGACATACCAATGGCTAAAACAACAGCATCATTCTGTTCCAGAATTTCTTTAGCAGAGATATCTACCCCTACTCTCGTATTTGTAACAATGTCTACATTCAATTTTTTTACTTGTTCTACTTCCCAAAAAGATATTTTCTGGGGTAATCTAAATGAGACGATTCCGTAAGTATTTAATCCTCCCGCTTCACTTTCTGCTTCGTAAATCGTCACTTTATAACCCATTCTTGCTAATTCTCTGGCTGCTGATAAACCGGCAGGCCCACTTCCTATAATCGCTACTTTCTTTCCATTTGGCTTTCCAGCATGAAACAGGGTAGCTTCATTCTTAATTGCCCAGTCCGTTGCATACCGTTGTAAATTTCCTATTAAAATAGGTTTAGTAGAATGATTGAGTACACATGCGCCTTCACAAAGTTCTTCTGTCGGACAAACGCGCGCACAACTAGCTCCTACAGGATTAGCAGACATAATTGTTTTTGCAGATCCAAATAAATTATCTGTGGCAATTTTTTTAATAAAACTAGGGATATCAATTCCCGTTGGACACGCTTGAATACAAGGAGCATCATAACAATACAAACATCGATTGGCCTCATCCAGTGCATCATGCTTAGAAAAAGGTGGTTCTACTTCTTCAAAGTTCCGCTTTAGTGTTGCTAATGTCTCTTTTCGGTCGCTTTTCACTATAGAGTAACCTCCTTAAAAGATAGCATCTTTGAATGTTAGTTTTTCTAACATTAATTAAACTGAATTGTTAGAATCTTATAATCATTTTACTGTGTTCTAATCGATTAATCATTATACAATTCGTAAAATAGTTCACTAGTCTTGCTTGTCAAAATGTAAAAAGCAAAGTTTTGTAAGCGCTTCACTTAATACTTGTTCCAAATAGTTTTTTCTTTCTAATTTTTGAATGTTATTTATCCTTACATACCCTGTAAATATTAGTGTTCTTTTACATTCTGAAATGGCAAACATAAGCAATTTATTATGTCTCACAAATAATAATTGACTAATGCTTGTTTTAAGATCTTGTAAGAAATAGAATAATAAACTTTAAATATGAATGTAGGTCTCTATACTCAGAATTATGAGGGAGAGCCTTTAAAAGACCCTGGAGATGTTTTTTAAGAGGATACGAGTGGAAAGGATTTTGCAATTCACTATAAAGTTAATTCTATTTATTTTTTATGCACGGACAAACGAAAACAGTAGTGAGCTCATTACAAAGCAATTGTTTTTCAAAGATGATTGTTTACAGACTTCTTGTGTTTCTTAGGTATATACCTATTTCTTAATTATTAATCTTCTTTAAATTAACACTGTTTTCGTGACCTTTGTTGTTTTTTACATAAATGAAAGGGAACCTCTCTCGTAGTTCCCTTTCTTACCAGACTATTTCAAACTTTTATTGTTCTTTGATCGTTTTAATACGCTCTTGCTCTTCTCCCTTATCTAAATATTCGAAAAATCCAAGTCGATTTCCCCATGGGTCTGTGAAAGTTCCCCATTTCACTGGTACATCAGGTCTTGAATGTGTTTCAAACCTATCTATCTTTAAAACTTCTATAAGTCTCTCTCTTTCAGCCTCAATATTAGTTACTCCTAAACGCAAAGGTCCGTTACCCTCGGAAAGAGTTCCTTCTGCGACTTGCAACCAACATCCAGGAATAAGTTCCCACTCAGCAAACCCCTCATGTGGAGTAAAATCAGCCTTCTTATTAAGCAGTGCTTCATACCACTTTTGCCCTTCTTCAATATTGGCAACTCTAACTTGAGTAGTCATTTCAAAAATCATCTATATCCCTCCTAAATGTAAAATTAACATCTTGTACTTTCCGTTACATATCGCTGATGTATTTCCACAATAAACACAACCCATTCCATTAGGAAAACGATTTTAACGTATAATAAACGTATCAACTTCTGCTGGAAACAAGTCATTTCTAATAGCTTTAACAAGCACTCATTTTTCTTTTGAACGTACATTTACCCCTCCTTACAAATCGAAATGCTTCCTTAACCACGATGATGTTATTCTCAAACAGAGTTGTCATTCATTACGAAAACAGCGTAAATTAAAATAGACCCGAACAATCGATCGGGCCTCATGTTGAAAAAACTATTTCAAAGTAGATTATTGCATTACCTTACAAATATCATTTGTGAACGCTACCGGGTCTTCCACAGATAAGCCTTCAATCAGTAATGCTTGGTTATAAAGTAAATTGGTGTATAAAGCTAATTTTTCATCATCATTATTATTAAATGCAGCTTGGATACTATTGAAAACAGAATGGTGGATATTCAGTTCAAGTACTTTATCAGCTTTGACATTTTGATTATCTGGCATCATACTTAATACTTTTTCCATTTCAATGGTTACTTCACCATCAGCTGATAAACAAACAGGATGAGATTTTAGTCGTTTGGATGCACGGACCTCTTTTACTTTACCAGTAAGTATTTCAGACATTTTCGTTAATATTTCTTTATTTTCTTTTACTTCATCTTCATTGTCTTCTTCTTTGTCTTCCGCATCAATTCCTAAATCTCCACTAGATACTGACTTAAACTCTTTTTCTTCATAGTTAACAAGCATTTTAATTGCAAATTCATCAATGTCCTCTGTAAAATAAAGAATTTCATATCCTTTATCGGCTACGATTTCTGTTTGTGGTAGCTTGTCAATACGATCAATTGAATCACCTGTAGCATAATAAATATATTTTTGCTCTTCTGGCATTCTGCTTATATATTCATCTAATGTTACTAGTTTTTTCTCTTTGGACGAATGGAACAATAGTAAATCTTTTAATAAATCCTTATGTGTACCAAACTCATTGTACACACCAAACTTGATTTGGCGACCGAATGATTCATAGAACTTCTCATATTGTTCACGTTCATTTTTCAATAATGTTTTTAACTCGCTTTTAATTTTCTTATTAATATTTTTGGCAATCAATTTTAATTGACGATCATGCTGGAGAATTTCTCTTGAAATATTTAAGGATAAATCTTCAGAATCAACCATCCCTTTAACAAAGCTGAAATGATCAGGTAATAAGTCTGGGCATTTCTCCATAATTAACACGCCATTTGAATATAACTCTAACCCTTTTTGATACTCTTGAGAGTAATAATCAAAAGGACGATTTTCTGGGATAAAAAGAATGGCATTATATCGAATGGATCCATCGACACTTACATGCACATGCTTTAATGGCTGATCAAACCCATACCGTTTCTCTTGATAGAAGTTTTGATAATCTTCATCCGTTAATTCATTTTTGTTCTTACGCCAAATTGGAACCATGCTATTAATGGTTTGTTCTTCTATGATCTCTTCAAATTCTTTGTCATTATCTTCTTTCGGTTTACTCGTTGTGACATCCATTTTGATTGGATAACGAATGAAATCAGAATATTTCTTAATAATTGATTTTAATTGATATTCATCAAGGAAATCATCAAAGTTCTCTTCTTCTTCATTTTCTTTTAATTTAAGTGTGATGGTTGTACCTACTTGATCTTTCGTTGTTTCCACAATAGTATATCCATCGGCCCCTTGAGATTCCCAAAGATAAGCTTGGTCACTATGCAAAGCTTTGGACAATACTTTTACCTCGTCTGCTACCATAAATGCTGCATAAAATCCGACACCGAACTGCCCAATAATATCATGACCATCTTTTGCTTCATTTTCTGATTTAAAAGCAAGGGACCCACTTTTAGCAATGACACCTAGATTATTTTCTAGTTCTTCTTTTGTCATTCCGATACCAGTATCAATAATGGTTAATGTGCGTGTTTCCTTATTAGGAATCACCTTTATGTAATAATCGTCTTGTTCGAAAACAAGTTGGTCGTCAGTCAACGCCTTATAATAGATTTTATCAATTGCATCACTTGCATTAGAAATTAATTCACGTAAAAACACTTCTTTTTGTGAATAAATAGAATGTACCATCATATCAAGCAATCGTTTCGATTCAGCTTGGAATTGCATTTTTTCTGCCATCTTCACAGTCTCTCCTTTATCATGAAATTTTCAAAGACTAAATTAGCACTCTATCTTGTAGAGTGCTAATACTATTTTAATATCCTCTTTTTTCCCAGTCAATAGTTAATATTTATAAAGAACGCACCATTCCGCCATCTATTAAAATGGAAGAACCCGTTACGTAAGTATTAATATCTGAACATAGGAAAGTGACAAATTGAGCAAATTCTTCCGGCGTACCATAACGACCTAACGGGATCGATTGTACTGATGCTTTTTGCACTTCTTCTTTCGTCATCCCCTTTCTATTGGCCGTTAATTGATCAAGATAGTCAATACGATCTGTTGCTATTCTACCTGGTGCAACCGTATTGATTAATATTTGATGCGGAGCCAATTCATCAGCAAGCGTTTTAGTCAAACCGACAATTCCTAAGCGAAATGTATTAGATAATAATAAACCTGGAATTGGTTGTTTAATAGATGTGGAAGCAATATTAATGATTTTCCCACCATGTTTCTTCATTTCAGGCAATACACTTCGGATTGTTCGTACGTAACTAAGTAAATTTAATTCGAACGAACGATACCAATCTTCATCCGATAAATCCTCAAATCCGCCACCAGGGGGTCCTCCAGCATTATTGATAAGGATATCAACGGTTCCATATGTAGCTTTTGTCTTTTGAACAAGTTCTTCAATATCTTCCTGTTTTGTAATATCACACACTTGGTACTCCACTTCCATGAAACCACTTGATTTTAGCTCTTGTTGTACGACTTGTAGTTTACTTTCATCTCTACTAGAAATCATTACTTTGGCGCCTTCCTTGGCTAATTCAAGGGCAATCGCCTTTCCTAAACCTTGACTGGAAGCTAATACTAAAGCTACTTTACCTTTTATTTTTAAATCCATTGACTACTCCTCCTATTTCTTTCTATAAAATATATCAAACCGCTCCCATAAGTCTTCTAACTTGTCTAACCTTTCTTCTACAACATCTGTCCGCTCTTTCCCTAAATAAACAATTAAAGCATTAATTAAGCTAAGTGGTGCGGTAAAGGAGTCGATAAACGTCGGAAGCTTGCTAGAAGCAGTTAATACTACGTCTGCATATGGCACTAATGGTGACGTTAGATGATCAGTAATTGCAATCACTTTTGCTCCATGTTCGTTTGCATATTGCACTTGTTCAATTGTATTCATTGAATAACGAGCAAAGCTGATACCAATCACTACATCATGCTCATCCAACTTAAATAACTGTTCTG
Organism: Cytobacillus kochii; assembly: GCF_020171845.1. Taxonomy (GTDB): domain Bacteria; phylum Bacillota; class Bacilli; order Bacillales; family Cytobacillaceae; genus Cytobacillus; species Cytobacillus kochii. The sequence continues at coordinate 76,952 of NZ_JAIVAM010000012.1, forward strand.
ATACAGTGTCAGCAGCACCTATTAATTCACTATGTCCAAGGATAATATTTAAATAATATTGCAGAAATACACCTAATGACCGAGCACTGCGATTGGCACTGATGTATATTCTTCTTCCCTCTAATATATATTGTGCTGCTCTCATAAATTGTTGTTCATCTAACTTTTCCATCGTCAATTGGATGTTAGCCATATCATCCTGGAACAGAGAGACAACCCCTTCTCTTTCGTGTTCATACACATCTGATGACATTCTCAATCTCTCTGTTGTAGTGAGTTGTTTTTGTATAGAGCTTTGCATGTATTGCTGTAGATCAGAGTAACCAGTAAATCCAAGAAAAACGGCAAATCTAACAACAGTAGCTTCACTAACTTTCGTAGATTTGGCTAGTTTAGCGACAGTTAAGAATGGAATTTCATTTTTATGATCAAGCATGTATGTAGCAATTTTCTTTTGAGATTTACTCATTATTGGATATTGATCCGCAATTAACTTTTCGATATTCTCCATTTTGTAAGTCATACCTTTTCTTCAAAATTAACAGATTTCTTTCTCATCCTTTTTATTATACGTGAAAAGCTTAAAAATTGATAATTTGTATAACCATCAATGAATTATTTATTTCATTTTAATTAAAAATGAAATTAATACTTCACAAATAGGTTTTTTCAGCGTATGATGTTCTATATATTTCTTATATTAATAAATATGAAATATACATTTCATTATAGAGGTGGAAAATACAGTGAAAACAAGTTCATTAGATGATGTACACGAACAATTAAAAGCAAAAACGAGTAAATCATATCAATTCTTTTTAGATGCCCAAAGCTATATGCCAGGCGGTGTGACAGCAAATATTAAATACTTTGATCCATACCCGATTGTTATGCAAAGAGGTAGTGGCGCTTACTTATTCGATATTGATGGCAATGAATACATCGATTACTTATTATCTTATGGCTCTTTAATGCTCGGTCATGGTCACCCAAAAGTGCAAAAAGCATTAGCTGACCAAATGCAAGTGAATGGTACACATTTATTCGGGACGCCTCATCAACTTGAACTAGAAATGGCAAAAAAATTACAAGCACTTTATCCTTCGATGGAAAAACTTAGATATACAAACTCAGGTACTGAAGCCACTTTATTATCAATAAGATTAGCCTATGCTTACACTGGTAAATATAAGATTGCTAAGTTTGAAGGTCATTACCACGGCGGATATGATCAAATGCTTATTAGTGTCAATCCAAAAGTAGATCAAGCAGGTCCAGCTTCGGAACCAAATGCTTTAATTGAATCTAAAGGTGTTGATCCCTATCACGAAACACATACGATTGTTTTACCTTTTAATAATTTAGAAGCAACAGCAGAAATTTTGACAAAACATAAAGATGAGGTAGCAGCAGTGATTTTAGAACCTGCTCAAAGTGGCTTTATCCCTGCTACACAAGAATTTATGACTGGATTGAGAAAAATAACGGAAGACTTAGGTATTGTTTTAATCTTTGATGAAGTAAAAACCGGCTTTAGATTGGGGCTTGGTGGTGCACAATCCATTTATCATATTTCACCTGATTTAACAACCTTAGGTAAAGTAGTTGGAGGGGGTTTTCCTGTTGGTATGGTTGGAGGCAAAGAAGAGATAATGATGTGTTGTGCTCCTTCTGCCTTCTCGGATGTTTTTGACCATAGTACAGGTAAGAACTCCAGTGCCAAAGATGTTCTTTTCCATAGCGGGACATATAATGGTCACCCTTCAATCCTTGCAGCAGGTATGGCAACCATTGACGTATTACAAAATGAAATCTCTACTGTAATAGCTAGAACGCATCGTTTAAAACAAGAACTAACAAGTCTTTTTGAGAGAAAAGGATTAACGATGCAAACCATTGGACTCGGGTCCATTTTTAACATCGTATTTACTGATAAAGAAATATGGAATTATCGCGACTTACAGGAAGCGAATTTTGCCTTACGAAAAAGATTAGATCTATTATTATTAATTAATGGTTTATATACAAAACCAATGAATCGTTTCAGTCTATCTACAGCACACACTGATTTAGAAATTAATAGAACCTTGGAGATATTCGAAAAAGCTTTACAAGATTTATAATCATTCGTTGTACCCAGTGAATAAGCACAAACAAAAACTCCTAAAAAATCGTTTTTGTTTGTGCCATTTATGAATCAACTATTTATCGCTCTCCATAACTATCTGATGCTCTTCAATGATTTTTTTAATTTCTCTCTTTTTCTTCTTTTTCATCTCGTTGCTAAAACGAAAGCAAAATTCTGGGCATGACACAATTTATCCTTTTACTAGATTTATAGCATTTTGATTCAGGCTATAAAAACTGCAGCTCTGTTATAACTTAAAGAGATAACTATTGATTGTATAATATGTAAAAATATGTGATAATATAATTAGTTATGATATTTTGAATTCGAGGTAATGACAGATGCAGGTAACTTCTATAGACATAGAGAGTCAAATAAAAGATACAAGAGAAATGCTTTTAATTATCGGGGATATTTTTGGACTATCAGACCCGTTCACTATTCAAATAAGCGAGGAACTCGACCTCTTAATTAATATGGTACAAAAAGAAAAATACGCAATGTATAAATAAGTAAAAGCCTAGTTTCCTCTGAAAGGAATTAGGCTTTTACCATTAAGAAACAACTTTATTTCCTGGTGTTGGCGATGTTGGAAATGGTGGTAGAAATTGTGATAATAAATATTGATAAATCGTTTGTTCCACTGATTTTCCTAGTTTATTTAACCCTTGATTCCCAAATAACACATTAAATTCGATAATATAGTATTTCCCTTCGCTTACCATGACATCAAACCCTGCATGATTAATACCTAATTGACCGGCGATATCTAAAACAAGGTCGATTGCTTCTTGTGGAATAAAATCGGCACATAGTTCTCCACCTTGTGCAATATTATGAAGAAACTCTCCTTCTAGTCCCACTCTCCAGTAGGCGCCCAGTACTTCATTCCCAACCACACATATACGTAAATCTTTGCCATCATTCGGTAAATATTCTTGGATATATAAAGCGTCCACTTTCTCACAATACGTTAGAAAGTCTTCTCTCGATTGGATAAGGAAAACACCTTTTCCCATAGAGTTTCGTGATTCTTTTGCTACAAAAGGAAAGGGAAAAGTATCTAACACATACTCAATATTGCTCCTTGTATTAGCAAGGATTTCAGTATAGGGAGCATGCTCAGGACTCACCGACCAAAGGGCCCTTGTCATTTCAATTTTACTAAAACCTAACTGCATTGTTTCTATGCTAGGAAAAATCTTTTTCTTCAACCCATACACAAGTGACGGTACTTGCCACGTTTCAGGAAATAACACGATGTCTGCTTGCTTTATTGCATCTATTTCCTTAAACATATGTTCTGGCTTTATATAGTGCACATTGGGCATACCAATCGTGCGAAATGCATTAAAAGAAACAATTTTCATTGATTCATTCACCTTCATTATTCAATTATGTTTTCCGTATTACAGATGTTAAAAAATGTATTTAAAAGAATAGAAAACTATTAATATCATAGCATTTTTGTAAAAAAATACAATCAGTTTTTTCAAGAAATATTCTTATTAATATTTCTAAATATTTATTGTAATTATACGGAAGTAGAATAAAGAAAAATCAGGAAAATAGATCCGGTTTTTTGGAAAATTAAAAGAGTTGAATGCATTTACACTCATTTTCTTTATTTTTTTCATTTCTAATGCCAAATTTTAAAAACCAACTGTGTCAAAAGATTCTCCTGTTTAAATTTCTAGTGTAGGACATTTACCTTAAATTGAATAGAATGACTTGTTTTGTTAGTCCTTCTAAGGGAACCACCCTCTCTTTTTAAAGCACACACCCATTATCTTACAATCGTTTTACTACGGATTCCAATTACCTTTGCTAAGGAAGCGTAACCACCTTCCCTAGCAAGAGAGAGAATAACAATTTTTTGCTTAATAGCCCCATCATCATTCACCATAAAAAACACCCCGAGTGTTAGACTTTCGGGGTGTACATCAAAAGCTCTATTCTTTTTTATTTAAAGTTCTTCATTTTCTTCGTCTTTTTGTTTAGTCTTCATTTTAAAATAAGCATCAAATACCTCATCAGCAATATGAAGGTTAATCTTGGATTTATCTGAAGACAACCATGGAATGACGACTGAAATGGCAATTTCAGGGTTATCATACGGCGCGTAACCGACAAAGGTTAAATTCCAAGTATCCGGATTTGATTGCACCTTAAGCGGCCCCCCGTAGTAAGCTTGGGCTGTTCCTGTTTTACCTGCAATCTTGTACTTTTTATTTGTAATCCCACTATTTGCTGTTCCCTGCGGATGGTTGACTACTTGGATAAACCCATCCTGTACATGTTCAATCCATGCATCCTTCATCGTAATTTTATTCAAAACATTTGGCTCAATGGATTGATAAACCGCACCAAGTTGATTATTCTCGAGATTCGGTTCACGAATTTCCTTCACAATCTGTGGTTGCATACGGTAACCACCATTTGCTATCGTTGATACATATTGTGCCAATTGTAGCGGACTATAAGTATCGAATTGTCCAATGGCAAAATCAAGCGTATTCCCTCCATTAGGAGGAATGGGTGATTGTCCTGTTACTTCACCTGGTAAGTCGATACCCGTTTTCACCCCAAGACCGAACTGGTGAAAATTATATCGTAACTTTCTAATACCTTCATCTTTATCAATACGAAGTTTACCTCGCGGAATGTATTCTTGTTGCCCACCAATTCTCATCGCTATTAAAAACATATAAACATTTGACGATTTCCTAAGGGCCGTTAGATCATTAATGGCACCAAATCCTGCCGTATTCCAAGATCGTTTAGGTTGTGTTCCGTCAAAATACAAAGGTCTATCCACCAAAACACTCCAAGGTGAGATTACCCCTTCTTGGTAACCTGCTAACACTGTTGCGCCTTTTATAGTGGAACCCATTGAATATTGACTTGTCATATTACCTAAGGCGTAATCCATGACTTCTGTTTCACCTGTTTTTTCATCTTTGACAAATTGTTTGCCAGCCATTGCGAGAACCTCACCTGTTTGTGGGTTCATCGCTGAAACGAAGCCACGATCTAAAAAGTAATTACTTCCCCTCAGACTCCGAACATGCTTTTCAATAATTTTTTCTACCTCTTGTTGGAATTCGATGTCAGTTGTTAAGACAAGGTCTTTTCCTGCTTGTCCTTCTCTTACCACATCTTGCTTTGTTACTTCACCTGTTTTATCTGTGTAATTTTTCATGATTTTCTTTTGCCCTTGTAAAACAGACTCGTATTGCAATTCTAAATAACTCTTGCCGACACGATCATTACGACTATAACCTTTAGATTGATAATATTCGAGCATTTCACTAGGTAAGCCCTCTTTTGAACTTGAAACATTTCCAAGTACAGAACTTAATGTCACTTCGCCGTCTTCGTCTTTCAAAGCATTATAACGTTCCCAGTCTACCGTTGTATCAATACCAGGTAATAGATGAAGATTCTCACTAACAAGAGCAAATTCATCTTCATTGACATTTTTGTTCTTAATAAAATGAGGTGTCAACATTCGACTACTTGCCATTTCTCGAAATATCGCTAAAACTTCTAGTTCATCCTTCTTAAAAGCATTCAGTTCTTCTTCAGTTATTCGTTCCCGCGTTCGTTTATATATTTCGTCATCTACTTCTTTTGATGACATATCACTTGCTAGCAATTTATCTTTTTCTTTATCCGATACTTTTTCTGCTGCTTCATTCGGATACTTTATTATCCAAAAGTCTTGTTTATCTCTTTCAGTAATCGCCTTCAAGTCTTCTTCCGTGTCTTTTTTAATCATCTTCGCTAAAAGCTCTGATGTCTGAATCATGTCTTCTTGTGTTGTAGATTGGGAGCGAGTATAACTTATGGCTAATTGGGGTTTATTCCCTACAACCAGTCTACCTTTACTATCATAGATCTGCCCCCTAGGTGCCGTGCTTGCTACTGGCACCTCCACTTCCCGTTCAATCTCTTTTTTATAATTCTCTCCGTAAACAATTTGAACAATACCTAAGCGGAAGATCAGAATCGAAAAGAGTATAAATACTGCAAAAAACATTAAATTAATCCGAAAAACCATTTTTTTATTTCGTTTTTTTCTTCTCTGTTCTCCCGCCATCATCAACACAACCAATCATCAAAGTATGAATGTTCTTAATTATTACTATATGTAACTATTATATTTCACAAATATGTTATCTATTAAAATTAGATTAATAATATAAACTATCTTACAACAAATATCCAATTTTTTCAATTGTTATGAAGAAATATTTGATAAAAAAAGATCAATTTTACACTTTCAGTAACATTTCTCTAAAGACGATAGATGGTGAACAAATCAGGTATCCACTCGACTGCCTTTTAAGTGATGATTGTTCTTCATTTTTTATTAGCTAAATAAAAAAATCGATTGTTAACCAACCGATTTTTTCATTTGACTCATTTGAAGTTTTTGACGATATACTGTTGGCTCATATAACATGAATACTCCAATTAACCCAATAATCGCAAAGCTTAAAGGAATATAAAGTCCATATTGATAAGCGGTTGTAACGTCAAAATTAGCAAAATGGTCCAATACTTTTCCAAAAATTGCTGGCAACAACACTGCGCTAAGAAAGCCTCCCGTATTAGCGAAACCGGAAATAAGCCCCACTTCCTTTATATGAAAGGACTGTCTAACAACTGTAAAGGTTAGAGCACTGGCACCATTTGCATAACCTATGATTACGAATAAAAGAATGAATAATAAATATGGTGGCTCTCCACCCATCAATACTAAAGTGATCCAAGCAGAAACCGACAGCATCTGCACAATGACATACGGTGCTTTGACTCTGTCAAAAAAAGTAGATAGATAGGTTGTTAATGGTGCTCCGATAATGGCACCAAATAAGCCGTACATAATTACTTCACTTGCACTTGATCGTGATAAACCGTAAATGTCCATACCATAGGGAACTGCCCAAGAGCCAATAAAGCCGATATATGTGCCCACTACACCAAAGTGACAAAGGAATGTCGCCCAAGCTTGGCGATTGACAAGTAATCTTCTTATGATGACTAATAACGGTTCATTTGTTTCTTTTTGATTTTTTTCTTCTTCCATTTGAAATTTCTTCTTAGGATATTTTATTAAAACAACATAGAGCCCCATACCAAGGGTGAATATTACAATGCCAACAATTAAAAATGGAAGTCGCCACCCTAATAGAGAAATGGTCGAACTAAAAGGAACTGTTGCTAATAAGAATCCTAAACTTCCGGTCATTCCGGCAAGTCCCACTAGCATCGAAAACTCCTGCTGCTTGAACCAAATGCTCAATACAAGAACTAAATTGACCCATATAGTAGCATCGCCAATTCCACATAATAACCTAGCAAAGATGAGCATATAACTATTATCTACCGAACTATACAGGATGGTACCTAGCCCGTTTAGCAGTGTTCCAGCGACAAGAAATACATTTGGACCAAATCTATCAGAGAATAATCCTATGGGAATTTGCAATCCAGCATAAGCAAAAAATTGAATACTCGTTATCAGCCCTATCGTTGCTGCAGTTAAATGAAATTCTTCCATTAATTGATCAGTAATTAAACCAGGTGCTGTTCTTTGACTAACCATAAATAAATAGGCTAAAAGTAAAACACCAAATACAACCCATCTGTACTTACTTTGTTGTTTATTCATTTTTAAAACGCCTTCCTCAATTTAACATTCGTCTCTCATTATACGCTTATTGTCATTATATATATATAGGAAGTTTATATGTCTATGAGGGTGGAGAAGTAGAAGTCATTTCTATTGACTAGATGAGTAGTTTTTGAAGTCCGAACTTCTTTTTAGGAAAATCCGATACGGCAAATTGTCTTTATTCCATAAACAAACCTGATACTACAACGATTATAATGGGTATAATGTTAACAGAATTGAGTTAGTATGAACTAACCTTATTCTGTTAACACTATTCCCGCTTTCATTTATGAAGTTTTATGCATATGTTTTATCACTTAGCCACTTTTCTTGGGTATAAGCCATTTCCCAAAAAGCTAATTCATATTGACAGCTAATGGTAAATGCCATTTTCATTTTTTCTTTTTCTGTTTCAGATGCAATTTCGGCAAGCCGATCAAGATGATGAATTTGTTCCAGTACAAGTTTAACAAACCATTCTCCACCGTATGTATCAATCCAGGTACGATAGATTTCTTCTTTTGGTTTTGCCCCTTTAAAGCTCTGCCCAATATCATAATAAATCCAATAACACGGAAGCAAACTAGCGATGACCTCGCCAACTGTGCCTGTCTCTGCTACACGATATAAATGGGATGTATATGCATAGGCAGTAGGAGCGGGTCTAAACTGGTTTAACTCTTCTTCAGAAACTTTTAATACCTCCATAAATTTGTTATGTAACCCTAGTTCAGCTTCATAGGTACCTTGCGCATGCGAGGCCATTCTTGAGGTCATATATAAATTCTCTGCTTTAGAAGCAGCGATTGCTTGCACACGAGCAAAATGTGATAAATAGTAAGAATCTTGTAACACATAAAAGCGGAAACACTCAATTGGTAAATCTCCCTTAGCAATTCCTTTAACGAAAGGGTGTTCAAAATTCGCTTCCCATATATCATGTACTTCTTTCCTTAACGATTGTGTAAACGTTTCTTTTGTTGTCATCATTTCTACCTCTTCTCTTTTTTTTATCGAGCATAAAAAATCCAGAAAAGCGAAAAACCACTTCCTATAAGAAAGTGGTTACTGTATACATTATTCATTTAGTTATAGTTATAATGTTAACTAAATTTATATACGCCACTTCCCTACGCTGGTATCAACCAGATCAGGTTCTAAGAGTCTTAAAGTTATTACACTTTAATCTCAGCCTTTTAAAGGCACCCCTAGTGGATTTATTCAATTATGCTTTCAAAGTTATGTTATCATCTTATCAATAAATGTCAACCTAAATGGAAACTGCAAGTTTAGTAAATAAGCAATGTCGAGCTTCTCTTTCAGTAACCATTATGAAACAAGTTGGATGAATGCTTCAACTGACGTAATACCCCGGCTTAAATTGGCATTGACTCAAGGATGGATAACACCAAATATTCTCCAAGCATTTAAACTCTCTGCCGTTAGACCAGACCCTCCCCCCTTCTCGTTCGGTGAAGTTTTTCTTTATAATGAAAGCTTTCGACTTTTTATCAGCTTAAAATATGTTTATACTAGAATTATGATTTTGGATAAAGAATGGGTGAATACTACTTGGAAACACATATTTTTTCAAAGGGAGAAGAAATCGCCAACGCGATCGTACACGGAATTGGTGCGCTATTAAGTATTGCGGCTCTGGTCATTTTAACTGTTTTTTCATCCTTATATGGAACAGCTTGGCATATTGTCAGCTTTGTTCTTTTTGGTAAAACGATGGTTATTTTATATTTCTCATCAACTTTGCTACATAGTTTACCTGCTGGAAAAGCAAAGGATGTATTTGAGATTCTCGATCATTCTTCCATTTACTTTTTTATTGCTGGAACGTTCACACCGTTTCTATTTATAACAGTTAAAGGACCCTTAGGATGGACTTTATTTGGTCTTGTTTGGGGGCTAGCGATTGCTGGTACGGTTTTCAAATGTTTTTTTGTTAAAAAGTTTTTAGTCTTCTCGACATTACTATATGTTTTGATGGGCTGGCTAATTATATTTGCCTGGGAGCCCTTGGTTACACACTTACCCACACAAGGAATGATTTTCCTCATTATCGGTGGCGTACTATACACTGCTGGTTCAATATTTTATGTATGGAGAGGATTTAAGTACCATCACGCATTGTGGCATGTTTTTGTTCTCGCTGGTTCGATTATGCATTTTTTTGCTGTTCTCTCGCTTCTACCATGATCAAAATTTACTTCTTTATAAATGATCTGCAGATGGCTACTCTCACCGCCTGCAGATTTATTAATATCCGTTTGTTGAGTTTTTATGACAATACGTGTTTAATCTAAAAAAACTACTACTTATAATAACTTCATTACTTCATAGCGAAAACTCACTTTTTTATACCCTTGTTTGCGATACATATCCTTTGGCGTGTCATTGCTGTCGGCTACAAGTATAACCCTATGATTGCTAAATCGTTTCATTACTTCATATTGCAAACTTGCAGCAATCCCCTTTAATCGGTGAGCTGGTAACACACCTACATTATCAATTTCAGCTGTACACTTATTAAAAAATACTTGTAATGAACCTGCTGGCACACCATGATCATATGCGAGTAACTGTAACGTATCTTTTGCATTATAATGATAGGAATGCATGCTTCTATTAAGATTCACATATTCCTCACCATAATCTTGATCAAAGTTTCCCTGCAATAGTAGATATTCTCGTAAATTATCATTTGTCACTTCCTCAACCACGATTTCGTTCTTTCTATCTTTATAGATAAATTGAAGAGGTTTAATTTCATATAACTCCTGACACCCGATCGTATAAAATTGTTGATAAAGGTATAATAAAACATCCTCTTTAATCATTTCGTCTGCTGGTAAATAAAACTTCAAATGTTCTTGTTTATGCTCTTTCTGATAGTCTTCTAAATACCTCTGTGCCAGTTGAAAATCTTGCAAACTAGGATTTATTTTAAATTGAATAAAGTTTGCATCATATTTAAAATAGAACTGTTTTGTGCCATAGTGATCAAAGTTGGCTTTCTCTGCTATTAAATTACCATCATGGTGTATATCTCTGAAACTAACCATTAATAAACCCACCCTCTTACTAAATTTTTGGGTAATAGTAAGACAAAATATTAAAAGAATAACTGATTTGAACTCCAAAATAACATGTCTATATTAACAATTATAGCTTCTTTTATACTTTTCCTAATAAGATTTTTATGCAAAAGACAAAATGACTCTCACTCAGAAAGCGAGAGTCATTCTACTTTAATCATTTAGCATTAATAAAATATTAGAGAAACATTCCCACCCCTGGACCAAACGGAATACCAAGTAAACCAAATAATACAAGCAAGATGACCCATGTAAAAAGGAAGGCGATTGAGTATGGTAACATCATTGAAATTAATGTCCCTAAGCCTGCCTTTTTATCATATTCTTTCATATAAGCAAGAATAATTAATATATACGGATTCAAAGGAGTTATGACATTAGTAGAAGAATCAGCAATTCTATAGGCTACTTGTACAAAAGCCGGGTTAAAACCTAATAACATAAACATTGGGACAAAGATTGGTGCTTGCAGCGCCCATTGAGCAGAGCCACTAAATATTAATAAATTTAATCCCGCTGTAAAAAATACAAATAGAATAATAACAAACCAACCAGTCAAATTTAATGAGGTAAGTAAATCCGCTCCTCTTACTGCAATTAAAGTCCCTAAATTACTCCAGTTAAAATAAGCAATAAATTGAGAAGCTGCGAAAATCAACACAATATAACCGGACATATCTTTCATTGCTGAACCCATAAACTTTGGTATGTCAGTAGATTTTTGAATCTTCTTAACAGTTACCCCATATGCGGTACCCATTACAATAAAGAATAATAGTATGATCGGAATAATTCCACTTAAAAATGTTGAAGGTATAATACCACCTTCTTCATTCCTTAAAGGCGAATTTGGCCAAAAAAGTGCTGTGAATAACACAATTAAATAAATTACACCTGCTATGACACTATTTTTTAAAGCCTTTGACTCTAATTGAGTAACTGGTTCAAACTCTTTCTTTAATTCTCCATCATATTTTCCTAACCTTGGTTCTATAATTCTCTCAGTTATCAAGCCACCGATAAGTGTTAAAATAACGACAGAAACTGACATAAAATACCAATTATCAACAGGCGATACTGATATACTAGGGTCTACTGCTTTAGCAGCTTCAGAAGTAATACCTGCTAACAGTGCATCTGTTCCACCAACAATAATATTAGCCGTAAAACCTGCTCCTACCCCAGCAAAACCTGCAGCTAAACCCGCTAACGGGTGTCTTCCCACTGTGTAAAATATCATTGCGGCTAAAGGAGGTATTAAGACAAATGCAGCATCGGAAGCAATATTACCTAAAATTCCAACAAAAAAAACTGCATAAGTGACTAATGATTTTGGCGTACTTAACATGGTTTTTTTAATCGCAGCTTCAAGTAGTCCAACTTTATCAGCAAGACCTACTCCTAGCATCATAGCGAGTACTAAACCTAGCGGAGCAAAGCCAGTAAAGTTACTGAGCATTTCAGTTAAAATAAACTGAATTCCTTCACCTGATAGTAAACTTTTAATTGCTAGCTCTTCTGAAGTTCCTGGATGAACGACAGTTACATTTAAAGAATTAATGATTGCTGACGCGATAATAACAACTATTGCCAAAAATGCAAAAATGAAAAATGGATCAGGTAATTTGTTACCTAGTTTTTCAATTCCATTTAAGAATCCAGTCATTACTCTTGACTGTTTGACTTCATGTTCTACTTTCATACATTATCCACTCCTTTAATAACGGAACTATTCCTTAACATTTCCGTTATTATATCATCACATTTATATTGTGAATAGTCTTTTTTTAATCTTTTTTGTCTTTTTTAGTAATTTTCTAATAAATATCATTTTTATTTACAAATAAAAGAATATATAGGGATTATATGGTTGATAATCATTCTCAATGTTCGCCTTTTGTTAGGTGTTATTTAACTTAAACGATAATAAAAACCTAAACAACTGGAAATAAGTGATATTTCTAGTGTTTAGGTTCAAATCATACGGATTTATTTTTTATTGTTTGGCAAACTGATTAAAGTTTAATTGGTAAATTTTTCGTGGTCTCCCTCTATGACCTGTCTCTTCTCCAATAATTTCAGCTAAACCTATCTTTTCCATCTCCATCAAGATTCTTCTTGCGTTGCGATCAGTGCTTTTTAGCCAATGAGATAAATCTTGAGAAGTGATCTTATTTTTTTGATAATGTAATGATAAAGACTCAATTTTTGCAACAACCTTACTACTTATACCTGCATCTTTAAATATTTTTTCCCAATCATTTCCGTAAATCCTTGAATGGAAACTTATTTCTTCTCTTTCATTATTAATAATCGTTAATTCTTTTTCTTCATTAACAGAGATAACGATAGGACCCTTAAATTCACGAGCATGAGAGAAAGCCATGCTCACATTTTCCTCAGCCTCTAATACCGTTAATCCAAAGCCTACACCTATGCGAACACGTAACCGACTATGAACAAAAATCTCTTCACTGATCGTCAACATCGATTGGTCTCGCATAAATAGCTCAAGTTCTCCTCGTGTAGTAAAAATATAGTGAACGCCATCATCCATCTGGACTATTGAACCATTCATTTGTTCACCAACGTCAAGCAAGACTTTTTTTAGTTCTAGTTCTTGATGCTTTAACCGGAAGGATCGCCTTCTTTCTTCACTTTCAGAAGAAGCAACGATGCGTTCGACACCAATAATGACAAGCTGTGATTTCCGGTACCATGATGCTTGCCCCTTTTCTTTAATCGTTTCTAAAGAACGTCTGACCGTTAGTTCAGATTGCTCAATGCGATAAGTTGGGATATTCATCTTCGTTAATTCTTTATACACCTTATTCAAACAAGTAATAGCCACATCGACTTTGTTACTTTCATATAATTCTTTATGAAAAGCAATAATTTCTTCAGCCGGCATATATCCATCGTAAGAATTCATCTGGAAAAGGACTCGATTCCTCACTAACGGATCGAGTCCTCTATCCATTTCTTCTTCTTGAATAGTGTCCAAGCTAAAACGCTTTTGCACTTGATCGCTATCTAAAAAAACCTTTACTAAGACAGCAAGCAGGCTCGCACCACTTAAAGGAATATAACTCGCTTCTTTTTTTGTGATCACTTTCTTGGATAATGCATAAAAATATGGCGCCTGTCCTGAAAAAAGCCACTGATCAACCCATTCTCTATTTCTAATAATAATTTGCTCAGTTTCTTCAGTCGATTCATACACAAAGGGAATAAAGTGAAGTTCGCCGTAGTCCGCCCCTGTATCTATAATCATTTTAACTGAATCCTTTGGTCCAATAACCCCCACTCGAATTTTCATCCAACGCACCTGCCTCCAACAAATTAAACAATATAGCCTTATTTTAACATGACTGGTTAAGGTTCGTTCTTTTTAACTTATTGCCATCCTAAAATCACACGACAAATTGATTCAACGGCGATAGGCAGTACCTTTTCATCATAATCAAAACATGGATGATGATGTCCAGCAGCGAGCGGTGTTCCAAATAACATATAGTTCGCCGCTCCCCCATTATTCCTCACCTTCTCTAACATAAAGGCAGCGTCTTCAGAAGCCCCTAGAGGTAATTTTGGGATCACATTTTTAATATTTGTACTGGCTTTCACTGCCTCATTAATAAAATCCACCCATTCTTCTTGATACTCTGCACTTGGCGCTTGCCCAACGATTTCAACATTTGTTGTGACATCATATAGTGCTGCACTGGCTTGAATAATTCTCATGGCTTCGAGGACCATGTACTCTTCATTAAGTTCAGTTGAAGCACCTCGGGTTTCTAATTGCATTTTCGCATAATCAGCAATGATATTTCGGCCACTTCCAGCCTCTAGTGTTCCTATATTGATGCGCGTCGCACCACCTGCGTGTCTCGTAATACCATTTAAATGTAATGAAGAGGCTGCAGCGGCTAATAGAGCATTCCTGCCTTCATTTGGCTCTAATCCAGCATGTGCTGATTTGCCAAAGTATTCAACGTTTATCTTGGTACTCGCTAAGAACTGATCTGTTGTTGCAACGATGTCACCAATGTTTAATGAGTGGATGCCTATATGTCCGCTTAAAAAGACATCGGCATCATCTAACAAGCCTTTATCCACCATCGGCTTTGCCCCTCGTCCACCTTCTTCTCCAGGTTGAAATAACAAGGTGAAACGGCCGTTTAATTGATGGCGATTTTCATGAATAAAATGCGCCACACCTAAACCAATGGCGGTATGCCCATCATGACCGCACGCATGCATATAGCCCGCTCTGTTACTATGAAACCCATGCACAAAAGGAAAATGTGCTTCATCCTCTGCTTCATTAATCGGCAGGGCATCAATATCAAATCGTAGAACAATATGTTTTCCTTTTCGACCAGTGTCGAAATAAGCTTTAAGTCCGGTAAAAGCACCTTTCATTAAATATAAATACGCTTTATTTATGCCCGCTTCCATCGCTCTTTGTTCTTCTTTTTCTATCTGATCTTCTGTTGGCAACCCCATTCTTGTATGTGGATGGAGAATCGCTTGTCCCATCTCTACTTCAAAATCAAGCTTTTCTATCTCTTCAGCAATTTTTGCAGTTGTCACATACTCTGTCCACGCTACCTCTGGATATGCATGAAACATTCTTCTCATTTTAGTTAAATACGGGGTGATGTCTTTTATGAATGCTTCCATTGAAAAAAATTCCTCCTATAAACCCTTACTTTGTAATTGTTCAATTGTATCAATGGCAACTTGAGCCATTAATTCCATACCGATCGGCAAAATGTTTTCATCAAGTTGAAAAGAAGGGTTGTGAAGCGGCTTTTGATTATTTCCTATTGAACAACCTAGCCAATAATATACACCTGGATATTCTTTTAAAAAGCGGCCAAAATCCTCTCCTGCCATTGAGGGTGCGACTTCTGGGACATTTTCCTTACCTATAAATTTTGCCGCTGTTTCCTTTACTCTTTCAGCCCATTCCGGAGTGTTTACTGTGGAAGGATAACCATCAAGGTATGTGATTTCGACACGTCCACCTAGCGCCTTAACAGTGTCTGTTACGATTTGATGAAAACGATTCTTCACTTGTGTTTTTACCTTATCTGTTAAAGTCCTTACTGTACCTTCAATAATTACTTCTTCCGCAATGACGTTATGGGCAACACCGCCAGACACCTTACCAACTGTGACTACCGCCGATTCTAGCGGATCAATGTTTCGGCTTACGATCGTTTGCAACATTGTAATTACTTGATTCGCTATAATAATTGCATCTATTGTCGTATGGGGCATACTTGCATGCCCGCCTGAACCAGTGATTTTCAAAGAAAATCGATCAGAGTTACCCATCATTGGTCCCGGTCTAACTCCTATTTGACCTGGCGGAAGGTCTGGCCATACATGCTGACCAATAATAACAGACGGTTTATATTCATCAAATACACCATCTTCCATCATGATTTTCGCTCCACCTATTGGAGACTTTTCTTCCGCTGGTTGAAATAAGAGCAAGATTGTGCCGGATATGCTGCCTTTATGTTTATTTAAAATAATTCCAGCTCCTAATAACATTGCTGCATGGCTATCGTGACCACAAGCATGCATCACACCTTTTACTTTCGAAGAATAAGAGACACCACTTTGTTCTTCAATCGGTAGGGCATCAATATCCGCTCTTAAACATACTGTCGGTCCCTGTTTTGCCCCTTTAATAATTGCTAGAATACCAGTTTTAGCAAAACCAGTTTGATATGGTATTTGATAATCGTTTAATTTCTGTTGTATTTTCGAAGATGTTTGTACTTCTTCGCCACTTAGCTCTGGATACTCATGAAGCTCACGTCTAAACAGTGTTAATTCAGTAGCTATTTCTTTTGCTTCGCCTTTAAAAGAAACGGTCATAATGATCTCTCCCTCTATCAAATCATTAAGGAAAAATTCCTTATCAATTCCGATAATACACTAAAATGAATCAAATTTGAGGGAAATCCGAGAATTTTTTAAAAATTTACGTAAATTTCTTTTGTGAATAGAAAAATATCCAATCAGTTACTCATTTTATTTCACTCTCGGTCTCTAGACGTAAAAGATGCTCCTTCCTTTCTATTCCTCCGCCATACCCACCTAATTTACCGTCTGCTTTAATCACGCGATGACACGGTATTATAATGGCTATTTGATTGGCTCCGTTCGCATTTCCGACAGCCCTCACGTAATTGCTACTTCCTAATAGCTGACCAATATCCTGATAAGATACAGTTTGTCCATAAGGAATCTTTTGCAAAAGAGACCATACTTCCAGTTGAAAAGGAGTTCCTTGAAGGAAAAGAGGGATTGTAAATTGTCGAAGTTGTTTAGCATAATAAAGCTTGAGCTGCTCTTCTAGGTTTCTATTAATCGTTGTATACCCTGGTAGAATTCGCGCATTTTGCTTGTTTCTTAAGTTTTCTATCTCTTTTTCAAGTCCACGTCTATCAACAAATTCCAATAAATATAAATACTTTTCATCACTAATACTGATCATCCGCCCTAGAGGTGTTGATAAAATATTTGCATATAATATCGATAAAGAAGCTCTCTTAGGTGATCTACCGATAATCTTTGAGAATGCATCATTAAACGCACTCGATGAATCATACCCGAGTGATACTTGTTGATCTATGACTTTTTTTCCATTTAATATTTCTTTAAAGGCGATACCCATTCTTCTTGAGCGGGCGTACTGCACAAATGTCATACCATAAATTTCTTTAAACTTTCTTCTGGCAGTTGCCGAATGGATACCAATTTCTCGAAAATCTGCTTCCTTCCATCTTTTTTCCGGGCTTGCCTCAACGGCTACAACTAATTTCTCAATTTCTTTAGGAATACTATTTGGATAGAATAATGGTGTGCACCGCTTGCAAGGGCGATATCCTGCTAATAATGCTTCCTCTGCAGTTAAGAAGAATTCACAATTCTCATACTTAGGCTTTCTTGCCGAACAGGTCGCGTGACAAAAGATACCGGTTGTTTTTATGCCTACAAAGAAAATACCATCATATTTTGGATTTCTGTCAACTAAAGCTTGATAAAACTCCCTTGCCTTTTCCTCGCCTATAACCATAGTTGCCCCCTCCTTTATTTCGGTTAATCGCTACTATAATTATAGCGAGACTAAGCAAGATTTCTTTCGAAAAATGAACAACTATTTTTATTTAAGGTTTATATCCTTTTCAAAGTCATTTCAATCATATAGATGATGGGTTATATTATATTCTTTTATGAGCCAGTCTTTTTTATTTAAAGTAATTGTATTAATGCAACCATTTAATAACCTGTCTCTTTTTTGGTGAATTTCACCTTTTGAATAATGATTTAGTAGTGTGCCAATCACCGAACCATGTGCAACAAGAAGGACTTTTTTATAAGGATATTGATAATGAATGGTTGATAAACCGATTTTTATTCTTTCCATTAATATTTTATCACTTTCATACCCCGGGATATTATGTGATGGAAACCGCTCTTTTCTTTCTTCATAAGTCATTCCCTCTGCTTCTCCAAAACATCTTTCAATAAATTCATCCATGATAACAATGGGTAATTGCAGCTTCTCATTTATAATTTCTGCTGTTTGTCGGGCTCTTTTCAAGGGACTTACAATCATTACATCTGCATCCGTTCCAGAAAAATAGTTTCCACATTGCTTCGCTTGTTGCTTTCCTTTTTCGTTTAGCATAATATCCGTTCTACCTTGAATTCTTCTCGCAGCATTCCAATCGGTTTCTCCATGTCTAATCAAACAAATCGTTGTCATTCTTTTCCCCCTCCAAAAAGTTAACGTTTTTTTCATCTTGCGTTCATAGGTTATTCATATTTTATGTGTATATTAATAATACAGCTAGGACATAAACAAATTCCCCCCCTTTTGAAATAGGGATTGAACATTGTTCAATCCCTTTCTTATTGTTTTACATACCGATTTTTCGTATTTTTTTATTCGTATGATGCACATACTTGTCCTGATATCATAAGATATTAACGAATAAAAATTTCTTTCCCGCTAAAACCAGTTTGCTTCGCCTTGTAGCCCACCTAGTGACAAAGTCTGCTCGGTGGGCGACTTTATTAGTTTTCAATTTCAAACTCGTTTTATCTATCAAGCTTTTTCTCGCTTTTTTCAAAAAAAGCCAAAGTAATATGCTCACTTACTATCTTCTCGTCCACCAATTGAAAACGATTTTTTTTATAAAAATTGACTGCTGGTGTATTTTTAGTTGCTGTCGAAACCTTCAGTTTTTTTGACTTGTTTTCATCCTCAATAAAGTTTAATAGTGCTTGTGCAACGCCCTTTTTAAAAAAGATTGGGTGGACCACTAAACGACAAACCTCTATCACATGCCTATCAATTTCGATTGATATAACCCCATATAACCGTTCTTCGCTGTAATAACCAAAAAAAGTTTCCCCACAATTTTGCAGCGTTTCTATTGTCTCTTTTAATGGGGGTAAATCATATGAACCAATAATCGAAGCTTCTATTTTATATGCTGCGATTTGAATGGAGAACACCTCTTGAGCTGACTCAAAGTCAGTAATATCAATTGTTTTTATCATTTTACAAATCCCCCAATCTATTAACTCTTATGAAGCTTTCACATTGATTAATCTGTGGTGTGTATGGCCATTATATCATCAAATTTTTAAACAAACGCTATAGTTAATATCAAATAACATCATCTAAAAACTAGCCATAGTCTGAATTTCTTTTCCTTCGATACTTGATTGTCTATAATAATAAAAAGTAATGAAAGGCGGAGATGAAATTGGATATGTTAACAAAGTGGCTGAAAAATGCACATGCAACAGTTGTTTTTACCGGGGCTGGTATGTCTACAGAAAGTGGTTTACCAGATTTCCGCTCATCTACAGGATTATGGAAGCAATTCGACCCAAAGCAATTAGCTAGTATTGACGCATTGAACAATCAGCTCAGTGATTTTATGCAATTTTATCAAGAAAGAGTGAACAGTGTACAGCTTGTAAAGCCTCATAAAGGGCATAGCATTCTTGCACAATGGGAAAAACAAGGGTTAATTGAAGGTATTATTACGCAAAATGTTGATGGTCTACATCAAGAAGCAGGTTCTACACATGTAGCAGAACTGCACGGTACTTTAAAAAGATTTCACTGTCAAAGCTGTGGGGAGACAAAGGATAGAGACGATTTTATAAAGCAACAAATCAAATGTCACTGTGGTGGTAAGATAAGACCCTCTATCGTACTATTCGGTGAGCAGTTACCAAATAAAGCTTTCGAAGATGCGTCACATCTCTCTTCATCCTGCGATCTTTTTATTGTTTTAGGTTCCTCTCTTTCTGTAGCTCCAGCCAATCAATTTCCTTTAATCGCAAAAGAAGCAGGAGCAAAGTTAATAATCATTAATGAAGAATCAACCGATCTCGATCATTATGCTGACTTAGTCATTAATGAGAGGAAGATTGGAGAAGTATTATCCGCTGTGGATCAACAATTACATAGCATTTAATTTAAGAAAATTCGATATAACATATTAAACGAGCGTTATATATTCTACTTTGTAATAAAAATCATTCGTTCATTCCTTCTATTCAGAACACGTTGTTTTACCTCGGTTAAGCTCATCTTCGCGTTTGGATTCATGTAGGCATATAATTAATTTTTTCTTCATTCTCATAAGAGAACTTCCCCACTATCAAAATTGTCATATTTCCATCATTTCATTTCTAAAATGACTAAATTTTTCAGACGGTAACCACAACGATCAAAAAAAGCCTGATAACAATAGTTATCAGGCTTCCTCCCAAGTGGGGCTTAGGATCATATACTTACTATATTATGATTCTTTTCGTTCTGCATCTATTTTGTTAAATAATCTAACATGTTTTTTTATTTTCTTTGCTTACGTTGGCTTAGGCTAAATCAAATGTCATCTAATGTTCATTCTCCGTTCAAATTAGCTAGATAGGATTGATTTTGAAGGAGATGAAACGAATAATGAAATCATTAAAAAAAATCGTGCAATTTTCCAGCAGTAAAAAAGGAGCTAAATGGGTCATATTCTTTTGGATCGTCATTATGATCCTATTAAGTTTTACTGCACCTGGTTCGAAAGAATATGCTTCAAATAGTAGTGAAAGCAGTATATCTGGCAAAATGCCATCAGAAATCGCTCAAGACTTATATGAAGAAGAATATCCATCAGATGATGGATTAACTGCTTTACTCGTTTTCCACCGTGAAGGTGGTCTTAAAGTTGAAGATCGAGAAAAAATTACTTCTTTTAGTGATTGGTTAACAACTGATGACAAGCCAGAAGCATTTTCTTCTGCCCTCCCTTTTCATCAATTTAATGAATCTATACAAAATCAAATGTTTTCTAAAGATCAATCCACTTTAATTATAAATGCATCTTTAAAAGAAAATATAGATTCTGATGTCGCTAATCAGGCATTTGACTCTTTACGTAGACAATTCACACGAATGGGAGCAACAGATATTCAGTTCGAAATAACAGGACCAGCAGGTATATCCGCTGATACAGTGACCCTTTTTAAAAATGCAGACTTTGTGCTTATGATTACAACCATCTTACTAATATTCTTTTTACTGATGGTTATTTACCGTTCACCAATCATTGCAATCATACCAGTAATAATTGCCTTAATCGCATATGGTGTGATTGACCGCATCCTTGGTATAGCAGGAAAATGGGATTGGTTTACTGTCGATAGTGCCAGTATCTCTATTATGCTCGTCCTTCTATTTGCTGTCATAACTGATTATAGTCTTTTTATTTTTTCTAGGTATCGAAGTGAATTGAAGAAATATCCTTCTCATTATGAAGCGATGCACCATGCGGCTACACATTTAGCTGAGCCTATTTTCTTTAGTGGCGGTACTATTTTAATGGCAATGCTGACATTATTTTTTACTGTTTTTAAGCCCTATAATCATTTTGCACCAGTGTTTGCTGTAGCTGTCATATTAATCTTATTAGCAGGTTTAACCTTGATTCCCAGCATGTTTGCCTTATTTGGAAGAAAAGCCTTTTGGCCATTTATTCCTCAAATGGATGCAGCAGATACTAATAAGCATCCGTTTTGGGAAAAAGCTAGTCAATTGATTGTGACATACCCAAAAAGAATGGCTGTTTTACTATTAATTATTTTTGGGCTTAGTGCTTATCAATTCAGCACGATTAGTCCTTCTTATAATTTATTAAAATCGTTTCCCGAAGATTTATCCTCACGTGTAGGTTTCGAAATCTTAGAAGAGAACTATCCAGCCGGACAATTAGCGCCGTTAACAGTGTTAGTACATCAAGATCAAATTGCGACAAACAATGTTGGAGAAAATGTAGCAAGTTTGCAGGCGTTGGCAAAAAGTATAGAAGAAACAGAAGGAATATCAACTATTTCGCCTTCCATTACAGATGAGATGGTATCTGAACAAGTATCATTACCAAAAGGTTTTCAATCAAATTCTCTAAATAGTTTTTCCTTTCAAATTATACTAGATGATCACCCTTATGAACAATCGAGTATGGATACGGTGGAAAGCTTGTTGCAACAAAAAGATGAGTTAATGAAAAATGCTGGTTTTGATTCTGAAGAAACTCAACTATATTTAATCGGACAAACGGCTAAATTAGTTGATATCCAATCGATGAATCAACGGGATACTATCGTTTTGATAACACTTGTTACCCTACTGCTGATAGGGCTACTATTAATTCAAACCAAATCATTTAAATTGGCGTTCCTTATGGTAGCAACTATTTTACTATCTTATTTTGCCTCATTAGGCTTCAGTTGGTTGATATTTAAATACTTACTAGGGCTAGATGCCATCAGCTATCGAATACCCGTCTATACATTTGTTTTTATGGTAGCCCTTGGAATTGATTATAATATTATGTTGCTAGCAAGAATTAAGGAAAGAGCACAAGAAGTTGAATGGATTCAAGCTGTGAAAGAAGGAGTGACGCTAACAGGTGGGGTCATCTCGTCTGCAGGGGTTATATTAGCAGCAACTTTTGCAGTGCTTATCACACAACCTCTACAGGAATTATATCTTTTCGGAATGACGATGGCTATTGGTATCTTACTGGATACTTTTGTTGTTCGTGGTTTCTTATTACCCACACTTCTTGTTTGGACTACTAAAAAGAGAAAGATTACTTCTAATTGTGAAGACACATTTAAAAAATAAAGTAGGTATATCTCTCCACACTTTGATGCAAACTAGTAGAAAAAGTAAGGAGGGACTTTCATGGGATTACTCAATGCTTTTAACGAGTGGCGTGAAACAAGATATGCTAATCACGTAGAGAAGATGAAAGATCTCGAAAAATGCCCTGATTGTCGTGGAAAGGGATTTCAATATTTTGCTGGTCAAGAATATATGTTTATGGACGACGATGCCTACTACTGTGCAAGCTGTAATGGCAGCGGTGAGTATGATATATGGGAAAGTAACCAAATTAAATGATATTCCTCCTGAATTTATTTAAATAGACAAACATAGGAAAACCATCTCCAGCATTATCTCTGGAGATGGTTTTTTATCGAAAATCTATTTCAATGATCATTACTTCTGATTGAGATCCTATACGTAGTGTTGGCCCCCATAATCCGAATCCTGAAGTAGTAAAAGAATGTAATTGCTCTTTTTGCATATAACCCCAATCATTCTCGAACAATTTCTCAGTAATTAAATTTGCTGGAAATAACTGCCCCCTATGTGTATGACCAGATAATATCACATCTGCTCCAGCCACTTGTGCTTCTGTAATCTCATGAGGCTGATGATCTAATACAATAACGGGTAAATCTTTTGTTTTATTCGTAGCAATAAGTTCCTCTATGGTTTTTCTATTTGGGTTCGTTAAATCCTCTCTGCCAATTACTACAAATTGGTCATTTACAATTTCTGCTTCATCCATTAAATAATGAATACCGATATCATTTAATTCCTTTTTCAACTGTTCATTATCACCACCATAATAATCATGGTTACCAGGAGAAGCAAAAACACCAAGTGGGGCTTCTAGTTTTGCCATCGTTTTATTCATTTCCTGTTCTACATATGGGGTAATATCATCATTAATAATATCACCAGGTATAAGAATAATATCAGGTTTCTCCTGGTTCGCTATTTTCACCAACTTTTCAAGATGATTATTTCCTATAATCGTACCCAGATGCAAATCTGCCGCTAATAAAACCTTTAACTTCCCTTCTTTTGCTTCTGTCGGTTGATCGATTGTTATTTGATAGTCTCTCACAATCGGAGTCCATGCATTATATGTACCATATACAAAGACAAACGTAAAAAACGCAACAATCGCCCAACCTGAGTAAGTGAAAAATTTAGCATTTTTCTTTGAAATAAAATAAAGCAAATTGATAATCGGTAATAGGAGAATACCATAGCTAACAATGACAAGCCAATATCCACCAATCCATTCAATGACCGGCAGATGAATCGCAAATCCAACAAAAAATGATATTGCAAGAAGAAAAACAACCACGATAAATGTTTTTTTGAATCGAAAAGAAAAAGTTTTACTTAACCAACGCCATGTATTAAAGCCAATATAGTAACAAGTTAAGCCGTAAATAAGTATCATTGTAATGCCAACGAACAATGTAAGCATATTTTTCCCCTTCACATTATGTATAAAGTATAGAACTGTAAAAAATATTATCAGAGACGTATGTTGAAAACAACTAATTGCTTCTTAATTACAAAAATAATGTTAAATAATTTTATTACATATATAAAAAAAGAAGCCTCCACTTTTACTGTGAAGACTTTAAGGTGTGATTTGTTTTTTGATTTGCTGTAATTCTTTTAAAGATAAACCCTCTAAAGATTGTTTAATTTCTTTTGCAATTTCCTTCTTATGTCTTTCTTCATACTCATTCCACCACTGTCTCAGTCCTTCAGTAGAATCAAGAAGATAATCAAAGTCTATCTCCTCAACTGTTTCATCTGTTAAATAATTCATTACAGCTGCAAGCATAGAGTTGAGATGGTCGATTTCCTTACTATTATTTTCTTCCGTTTTAGCCATGTGCTCATACCCTTCTTCTATTGTTAACGATAGTATGGTCGATTTAGCTTTTAATTAATAAATAAATAAAGTAAGGTGCGCCAATTGCAGAAACGACTAAGCCAATTGGAATTTCTGAAGGTGCTAAAATGGTACGTGAAACAAGATCTGAAAAGAGTAGTAACACCGCACCGACTAACGCTGAAACAGGTAATAAAATTTCGTTTCTTGGCCCTACGAGTTTTTTTGCTAGTTGAGGAGCCACTAGACCTAAGAATGAAATGCCACCACCAACAGCCACACAAGAACCAGCTAGTCCAACAGCAAGTAATAATAACCATTTTCTTTGACGATTGACATTGACACCTAAGCCAGTAGACATCGCATCCCCTAGTGTGAGAACATTTAAATACCTTGCCTTGAATAACACAATGGGTAACAGCACAATTAACCATGGTAAAAGAGCATAAGTATAACTCCAACTCACCCCAGAAATATTACCCGATAACCAAACAGTTGCTTGTGTAAAAGAACGGGGGTCCATTTTTAATTGGAGGATAATAATTAAAGCAGAAAAAGCCGCATTAATACCTATACCTACTAAGATTAACCTAATAGGTGTAACACCAGAAGACTTTTTCCACGAGAAAATATAAATCAAAAATGCTGCAAGCAGCGCCCCACATAATGCAAATATAGGCAGAATATACAGTTGTAATAACTCAGATTCAAATCTAATACCTTGTGTAAAAAAGATGTACAAAATTACAGCAAATCCAGCACCACTATTAATTCCTAATATCCCCGGATCAGCTAGACCGTTTTGAGTCGCACTTTGTAATATCGCACCAGAAACTGCCATGCCAATACCAATTAAAATGGCTAGAACAATCCTTGGTAAACGAAATTCGAAAAGGACTAAATCATATTGACCAGGTGTAGAAGATAATACACTGTTGAAAATAGCAACGGGTGAAATAAAACTGGCTCCAAAGCTCAAACTAGCAATGAATAGTAAAGCTAATAATATCGTTAGAAAGAATACAACCACTTTCCATTTTTGTTTTCTAGATTTATACATCATTATCTTCCACCCTCCCTTCTTGCTAAATAAAGAAAGAAAGGTACACCGATCAATGCCATGATAGCACCAACTGGTGTTTCAAAAGGAGGATTAATCATTCTCGCACCAATATCCGCTAACACAAGTAGTAGACCACCTAATACTGCTGAGCAAGGAATGATTAAGCGGTAATCTGTTCCAACTAAAAACCTAATCATATGTGGGATCACGAGACCCACAAATCCAATCGTACCCGATATAGAAACTGCTGCTCCAGTTAAGAGCAAAACAACTAAAAAACCAATTGTACGGATCAAGCCTGTCTTTTGCCCTAGTCCGATAGCAACATCTTCACCCATACTTAAAACAGTAATGGAACTGCTAATCATAATTGCTAGGATAATACTTATAATAAAAACAGGAATAGCAGGGCCAACACTTTCCCACTGGATACCAGCCACACCACCTGCATACCAAAAGCTTAAATCTTTTGCGACATTAAAGTGAATGGCAATTGCAGATGAGATAGAACTTAAAAGAGCCGTAATAGCGGAACCGGCAAGAGCCAGTTTAACAGGAGTCAGCCCATTTCGTGATAGCATTCCGATACCAAAAACAAGCCCTGCTCCAATGCTTGCACCGATAAAAGCAGCAAACATGGTTCCAATCGGACTTAAAGAGGTAAAAAAGGCTAAAGCCATTGCAATAGCAAATGTAGCCCCAGAGGTAACCCCCATAATGGATGGTGAAGCTAGTGGGTTTCTTGTCATCCCTTGCATAATTGCTCCGGCAATGGCAAGTGCAGATCCAACTAGTGCTGCTGCCACTACTCGAGGCATCCTTAAATTAATAATAATTTGATGCGTCGTTTTAGATGGGTCATATGATACAACACTTTCCCATACAGTTGAAAGATTAATATTCACTGCACCAAAAGCAATGGAAACAGCCATCGATAAACAAAGGATGATTGTACCAAATGTGACGATCATAATCGCAAAAAAACGATTTCTACTCGTATTTGTTCCATTAAGTAAAGCCATTATGTATCTCTCTTTCATCAAGTTGTGCAAGAAATATCTTGTAATCGATAGTGATAATTGTTATCATTTGCATAGGCTAATTATATCATAGTTCATTTAGGAGGTTAACATCTTGTTTTTATCTCACAAGAAAAAAAACTTATTATTAATTGCTACAATTACAACATCTCTTGCCCTTTTTGGTTGTGGTAATGAGGATGCTGAAAATAGTAACAATGACTCAAACCAAGCAGCTGAGCAAACCGAGGATCGTGTATTAACTGATGCATTAGGAAACGAAGTAACAATTCCTGCTAATCCTGAACGAGTAGTTGCTACATACTTAGAAGATCATCTTGTCTCTTTAGGCATTACACCTATTGTACAATGGTCAGTTGCTAACGGCAAACAAGAATACCTTCAAGAATATTTAAAAGATGTACCTACAATTGCTCATGATTTACCTTTAGAAGCTGTATCTAGTCAAAATCCAGATTTAATAATTATGGATGGAGCAGGTATGGTTGAAGGTGGTAAATATGATCAATATGCGAAAATTGCTCCAACTTACGTGATTGGTGAAGAAGAAAATAGTGATTGGCGTACAGAACTTGAAACAGTTGGTGAAATCTTCGGTAAAGAAGATAAGGCAACTGAAGTTCTTAAAGAGTACGAAGATAAAGCAGCACAAGTTGAAGAGGAGCTACAAAAAGATCATGCTGGTGAATCTGCTGCAGCTATTTGGTTAGTGAATAACAGTTTATTTGTCGTAAGTAAGGATCTTTCTGCAGGTGATGTAATTTATAATGATTTAGGTATGGCCGTTCCTTCTGTCGTTGAAGAAATTTCAGCAGATGCTACTGGAAACTGGTCTGCGATTTCATTAGAAAAATTAGCAGATATGGATGTTGACCACCTATTCTTTATTAATAGCGATGGTGAAGGTGCAGAAGTCTTATCTGATCCATTATGGGCAAATATTCCGGCAGTGAAAAATGAGAATGTGTATGAATTCTCTAGAGACACAGGGTGGTTATACACTGGAACAATAGCGAATACACAAATCATTGAAGATGTGGAAGAAACTATTCTTAATAAATAAGACAAGCAAAAAGGCTAAGTTTTCCTTTTGGAAACTTAGCCTTTTTCTTATGCCACGTGATCATGTCCACCTTGTTTATTATGATAAATATGAACAAAAAATGTGATAACGAAGGCTGCAATGATAATACTAAAAAATAATAGATGTCCAATCTCTATATGGAACACACTTAATAACATTTTAATTGCAATGATTCCAATAAGAATAAAAGCTGTTGTCTCTAACTCAGGAATCTTATCAATTAGCACTAAAAATAACTTAGCTACTGTACGCATCATTAAAATACCCAGCATACCTCCAATTAACAAAATCCATACTTTATCTGAAACAGCAAAGGCAGCCAATATACTATCTACAGAAAAAGCTAAATCCATTAACTCTACTGAAATAACCGTTCCCCAAAAAACACCAAAAGTACGAATCATCCAACCGTCTTTCTTTACTCCGTCAATATCTTCTTCAGGGGTTTTAAGCCAAAATTGTTTAATCACTAAGTAAGCTAAATAAGCGGCTCCTAGTACTTTAATCCACCAAAATTTAATCAGCCACATACCTAAACCGATAAAGAGAAATCTGAAAAAATAAGCGCCAATTAAGCCATAAGTAAGTGCTTTTTTTTGCTGCTCCTTCGGCAAATGCTTAACCATAACGGCTAATACTAATGCATTATCAGCTGATAATAGACCTTCTAGGACAATGAGTGTACCTATATATCCCCAAGAAACAGGATCTGTAAGAACCTCTTTCCACATTGACCAATCAAAAAATGATGCATAGGTGGATAACAACTGATTTAATACTTCCATTGACAAGACTCCTTTAAATGAATTGAACCTATTATACTCTTCTATTATACCAAATAGATTCGCCACCCGAAAGTTTCGTTAATCTAACAAAATATTTTTCATTTCCTCTCATAAAGTATGAGCAAAAATAATTCTTTTTAATATAATAATTAACAGAAATGGTTAAAAACTTTTGCTCGCTATAAGATGTACGGGTATATTCAAGTCCTTTCATAATTGAAGCATGAAGTTTAACAGTAGTTTGTCTAGCATCACGACAATTTATCGCTTCATTAAAAAGCGATGATCAGAGGTGAAGCCGATGAGTCTAGGTAAATCTTTTAATCAATGGAAAAATGCGCGAGAACATAAACATTTAGAAAAGATGAAACGAAGTAATAGATGCCCAGAATGCTACGGACAAGGCTTTTTATTATATCCTAGCCTTATGTACTCCCTACATTCTGATACACTCTTTTGTCCAGGATGCGAAGGAAGTGGTCGTTTCAATGATTGGGTGACTATTCAAGAAAGAGAAAAGCATACAGAGGACGAACAAGTCGAATAACCAAACTTCTACTGGAGAACACAAGTCGAATGTTGAGTATCTTTAATTATTTGGCAAGAGTTATGTATAAATTTTCTGCCATTGCCTTTTACCTGAAAGGGTGAATGGACAGAGAAAAGGATGTTTTTCAGCTATATATTCCCATTTCATTATCGAAGCTTGCGCACATACTCTTTTTAGTTCTGCTCTAATTACTATGTAACCCATTCTCCTCACAAGATTGTTGGCACGCAAAATCAATAATTTTCTAATTCGTATAGAACAACAGACTAATCAAAAAGCCCTCTCCTAAAAATGAAGGAGAGGGTTTAAAAAAGCTTATAC
Organism: Cytobacillus kochii; assembly: GCF_020171845.1. GTDB lineage: Bacteria > Bacillota > Bacilli > Bacillales > Cytobacillaceae > Cytobacillus > Cytobacillus kochii. The sequence continues at coordinate 106,812 of NZ_JAIVAM010000012.1, forward strand.
TGTTTTCCAATCAGCAGCGAACTTCTCCATCCCTTGATCTGTCAATGGATGCTTCGTTAACTGCTCAATTACTTTGTACGGAATTGTCGCAATATGAGCACCTGCTAATGCAGCTCTTGTGACATGATCCGGATGTCTAACAGATGCAGCGATAATTTGAGCATCTATTTGATGAATACGGAATAACTCAGCTATTTTAGCAACGAGGTTAATCCCGTCTTCTGAGATATCATCAAGTCTGCCTAAGAATGGTGAAACATAAGTAGCACCAGCTCTTGCAGCAAGTAATGCTTGGTTCACAGTAAAGATTAATGTGACGTTTGTTTTAACACCTTTTTTGGATAAATATCTTGTTGCTTCAAGGCCTGCCATTGTCATTGGCACTTTAATAGTAATGTTCTTATCACCATTATTTATCTTAATCAGTTCCTCAGCCTCTGCAATCATTTGTTCAGCTGTTTCTGCAGAAGGAGTGACCTCAGCAGATACTGATTCTAATTCTGGTACAGTTTGAAGGATTTCCTCAATTCTTGTTTCAAACTTAATGCCTTCTTTAGCTACAAGTGAAGGGTTAGTTGTTACGCCTGAAAGGACACCTAACTTGTATGCTTGTTTAATTTCATCTAAATTTGCTGTATCAATGAAAAATTTCATTGTAAAATACCTCCCTTTCTAGCTTCCTTTAACATTATACCATACTAAAGCTGGTAATCGTTTCTAGTTTCATTCTTTACTTTTCCATCCAATTAGTATGATACGTTCCTTCTTTATCTACTCGCTGATACGTATGTGCTCCAAAATAGTCTCTTTGTGCTTGCAGTAGATTAGCTGGTAATGTTGCCGTTCTATAGCTATCAAAATAAGCAATAGCACTCGAGAATGCAGGTACAGGAATACCTTGTTCAATAGCAATAGAAAGAACTTTTCTTAATGAAGACTGGTAGCTTTCAACGATTTCCTTAAAATAAGGATCCAATAATAAATTTGCTAATGCTGGTTCACGATCATAAGCATCTTTAATTTTTTGTAAGAATTGGGCACGAATGATACAACCTCCGCGGAAAATCATAGCAATATCGCCATATTTCAAATCCCAATTCTGTTCATCAGACATTGCGCGCATTTGAGCAAACCCTTGTGCATAAGAGACAATTTTACTCATATACAATGCTTGTCTAACAGCTTCTATTAACTCCGTACGGTCTCCACTATAGGTGTCCTCTTTAGGTCCTGCAAGAATCTTGCTCGCATGAACTCTTTCTTCCTTCATTGCGGAAATGAACCTTGCAAATACAGATTCTGTAATAATCGGAAGAGGCACCCCAAGATCTAAAGCATTTTGACTTGTCCATTTACCTGTCCCTTTTTGTCCCGCTTTATCGAGAATCACATCAACAAGTGGTTTGCCAGTTTCGTCATCTACTTTTGTAAAGATATCAGCTGTAATTTCAATTAAATAGCTATCTAACTCACCCTTGTTCCATTCTGCAAATGTCTCATGAAGTTCATTCGCTTCTAAACCAAGTACATGTTTGAGAATAAAATAAGCTTCAGAAATCAACTGCATATCACCATATTCAATCCCATTATGAACCATTTTCACATAATGACCAGCCCCGTTTGGACCAATGTATGTACAGCAAGGATCGCCATTTACTTTAGCAGAAATAGCTTCAAAAATCGGTTGTACAAGGTCAAATGCTTCCTTCTTACCACCTGGCATGATTGAAGGTCCTTTTAAAGCTCCCTCTTCACCACCAGAAACGCCTGTACCAATAAAATGATAGCCTTCTTCTGCTAATTCTTGATTACGGCGGATGGTATCTTCAAAATATGTATTACCACCGTCAATTAAGATATCGCCTTTTTCAAGATATGGCTTTAGCGATTCAATTGTCGCATCTGTCGCTGCACCCGCTTTAACCATTAACAAGATTTTTCTTGGTGTTTCCAATGATTGAACAAAATCTTCAATAGTTTCAGCGCCAGTAAAGTTCTTGTCCTTTGCTTCATTTTGTAAGAATGCTTCTGTTTTTTCATAAGAACGGTTAAAAACAGCTACTGAGAAGCCACGACTTTCTATATTCAAAGCAAGGTTTTTCCCCATTACTGCTAATCCAATAACACCTATTTGTTGTTTACTCATTTAATTGGTCCTTTCGTCTTTCATTTTTCCTTGACTGATACTTTAGTCAAGAATAGAATAACCCTCATCTGTGATTATACAAAACGATAAGGGTGATTACAATCAATCCTATTATTAAACAAACTGTGTGAACTTTCTCACTATATCGCTCTAATGATAGTATAGTTCCATACCCTTTGAGTCTCCATTGGCAATAAATTTCTTCATTAAATCCGATAGAATCATACTGTATACCGTGCCATTGCCGCCATATGTGAGAAGATAATACCCGTTTGAGTAATTCGGATGTTGTTTGATCATTGGTAAGCCATTATGAGTCTCTCCAAAAAAGCCTGTCCAGTAATAGGCAGGTTCTAACTTGTCCTTTAACATGGGAAACAACAAAAGTAATTGTTTTAATAATTGATCCCTTTTCTGAACTAACATCCTATCTCTTTTTCTAGAGTCTGAAGTTGACTCATCAAGGCCTCCAATAATGATTCTTTTATCTAATGTACGGCGTAAATACAAATAGGGTCTGGCAGTTTCCCAAATGAACATATCTTCTGGCCATTGATAATCAACTGGGTTAGTAGCTAAAGCATATGTGCTCACAATCATTGCATTTTTTTCAGCTATATCCATCTGAGCTTCATACCCTGTAGCATAAATTACATATTTCGTTTCAATAACGCTTTTATTATCAGTATATAATTTGACCGTATCTTTTCCCCATTTTTGGCCCACAATTTCACTTTCTTCAAAAATCTCTACTCCTTTTTTACTAGCCGCACTTAGTAAATAGTGAATATTTTTAAATATATTAATCTCAGCATCTCCTTCAGTAACAATGGCACCTTCTTTTTCAAAGGACCAACAATCTCTCATATCTCTCCTTGATAAAAAACGCACAGGAAACTGATGAGCTTGTAAATTGGCAAACTCTTTTTTCAGCATTTTCATATCTTCTCTTTTAGATGCAAAATATAAGCTTTTTCTTTTAAAAAAATCTGGATTATCCTCTAAAGTTGGCAGAATGTTGGTTTCATAATGAGATATTGATTCAAAGCAGTTTTGTAAATGCTTTTTCGCTTTACTTAAGCCAAAAGAGTTAATATAAGATGTAAATGATTTATCATTACTATATTGTAGTAAACCAGTATTTGCAGAGGAACAACCCATACCGATTTTTCGTTTATCAATGACGATCGTTCTAATGTTTTCTTTCGCTAAATGGTAAGCAAGAAAAGCTCCACTCGAACCGCTGCCAATAATACACACATCACAGTTCTTATTCTCCTGCAAGCAGCCATACTTTTTCACGTCGTTCATTGTCATTGGCCAAAATAATTTACCAGCTTTTAAGTTCATTGTCATTATCCTTTCAGCCTATAGAAGATTATGACGTTACTTTCCCCAAAAAATATGGATAAGAAACATGATAAGAAAGAAAGCAATGACAAAGAATACCAAGACATTATCCATTTACGAAGCTTTTCTGTTATGAGATGGCAATGGCGTTAATTTGGTTTTTCTTCTTATATGAGCAACAAAATAGAGCAGAAAGATAAGGACGGCTAGTAAAGAAGATAGGATGTACATAAAACCGTATCCCTTTTCGTTTGCAGCGATACCAAGCAGTAGTGCACCCATTGCTAAACCCATATCCATAAAACTTAAGCTCATGGCGTTAGCCGTCGCTCTTTTTTCTTTTGGTACGAGTCTAACAGCCCAAGCTTGGAATGTCGGTTGCATGACACCATATGCAATGCCATAAAAAACAGCGGCAATAAATAATGTTGAAACACCTTTAGCAAATGCAATCAGTAACAACCCGATAAATGCTGCAATTGTTGCGCTATATATTAAATAAGCATGTCCAAAGCGATCGAAAATTTTCCCTGAAAATGGGCGAATGATAATGAGCATCGCCACTAAGATGAGAAAGAATAAAGAGGTTTGTTCCCCAACTCCAATAGAACTTCCTAAGCCTTCAATAAAATTCACCACTCCAGCAAACGTAAAATAAAATAATAATACTAAAAAGCATGGTAAAAAAGCGCGTGAATCAAAAGCAGATGCAACAATTGACAATTTACTAACTGCCTGCTGATTTATGTTTTGAGAAGTTTTAAGCGCAAGACTACCAATTGTAATCACTATAATAAGAATAAGAGAAAAGTACAAAACGGATTCAAATGAATAAACATTAATCATTGAAATAGCCAAAAAAGGTCCGCTTGTTGTACCTACACTAGTAGCTAAGCCAAAATAACCGATTCCTTCACCTAAACGGTGGTCAGGAATTAAATTTGTGGTTATTGTTGCTAATAAAGTAGTAATAAAACCGAAAGCAATTCCTTGTAGTATGCGAAGGATAGTGAATAGAACGATAGAATTTGTGAATGTTGTCACAAAAATAAACAACAACATACCTATTAAAGATAGAATTAATAACGCTTTTTGATTCAAATACCGTAAGCATAAGCCTAAGAAAAGCCTAGATATAACAGCAGCAATCATAAATGCTGTTGTCATTAACCCTCCATATGTCGGGTTATTACTTAATGTAGTAACATAGATTGGAAATCCCCCTAACAAGGATTGTAAACTTAAAAAAAATAAAAAAGTAAGCATAAGGGCCATGATATACTGTCTGGTCCAAAGCTTGCCTCCTAACGATTGCATGTTTAACCTTCTTCCTCAAAAAAATGAATATATTATATTTCGACTACCTAAGCAATTATAGCTTATAATCCTCCAATAAAGTATGCTCATTTTACTTATTTTTTTGTCGAAATAAAGAGAAAATTTTTTATTGTTTATGTAAGCGTTTTCATATATACTAAGTATTAGGCGGATAGCAAGTGTGGCTATCAACGTACTTGGCGAAGGTGGGGCCGGTATATTCAATGGTGATCATTTTATTTAGTACATATAAAAGGTTGTGATTAAGCTTGAAAAGAACTAACTTTTCGTATTTTGTTAAGAATAATGAATTTAACCTACAAGCCTACATCAAATACTTATTGTTGAAATATCATTCATCCACTATTCAAATTCAGTCGCATTCTCATCAGACGAAACTTTAATAGCTTATTAATCAAAGCCTATACTAAAAGGTTACCATTACACTTTTTGTAGGGACATGGATACGTGATGAATGGTTAAACAACATATCCCCCAGTAAAAATCACAGCCATCCGCCATTGGCTGTGATTTTTCATTGTTTAATGGTCTATTTTGACTTTGATTGTTTCTCCATCTACATCAAGATTTGTCATTTCTTCAACTTCTGCTAATGTAATTGTCTGGACAAGTAATGATTCTTGTAAAAGCGCTGAAAACTTCTCTAATACACTTAAAACCCTTTCATTGCCAAACATTGTTAGATGAATACGTAATTCAACCGCTAACCCTTTCTTTTTTCGAGTGTTTTGCACTTCTCTAATTACTTCCCTCACTAACCCTTCCTGCAAAAGCTCTTCTGTTAATCCGATATCCAGTAGGACTGTACAATCTTTTCCTTCCGCAAACCTGTATGGGTGTTTTGCTTTTTTCTCTACTAACACATCCTCATTTTCTAAAAAGAGCATTTCTCCATCTTTTTCTATATTTACTATTCCATCCGTCAGTAACCTATCTTTTTCATGGGCAGTTAATCCTTTTATTACCTGCTCAATCATTTTTACTCTTTTACCGAACTTTTTGCCGGCAATAGCGTAATTAACTTTTAACTCAATCATCATAAAATTATTTACATATTTTTCATAAACAATGTCTTTTACATTTGTTTCATCTTTTATGATCTGTTCATAGGATGACAAATTAACCTTCCCATTAACAACACTTACGATTAATGTTTGAAGTGGTTGCTTTGTTTTGATATTTGCTGACATCCTGATTGATCTAGTGAGTTCAACAATTTGTCGAATAGCTTTCATTTCGGATTCTAATTGGATGTTAGTCTTCTTTTTCTCTTGCTTAGGGTAGTCAGTTAGATGAACGCTACTGCCGACTAATTGTAGGTGAATCTCATCAGTGACGAACGGCATAAATGGTGCAAATAATCGTGTTGATTGCAGAAGTACTTCGTATAGAGTTGTATACGCTGCCCTTTTGTCGTGATCTAACCCTTCCTTCCAGAATCTTTGCCGGGATCGTCTTACATACCAATTACTCACATCATCCAAAAATTCTGCCAGTAATTTAGCACTTTTAAAAAAGTCATAACGCTCTAACCCTTCTCTTACCTCCGCAATCGTATGATGCAATCTAGAAAGTATCCATTGGTCAATGAGTGCAAATTCCTTGACTCGATGTTGCCTGAAATCAAAGCCATCTATCTTTGCATACATATCATAGAAGGAAAAAACATTCCTCAACGTATCGACTATTTTTGATTTTGCTTGTTGAACAGTCTTTTTAGAAAATCGCTTATTATTCCAAGGGGCACTATCACTAAGAAGAGCCCATCTTAATGCATCTGCGCCAAACTCTTCAATCAACGATGTAGGATTTAGAGCATTCCCTTTGCTCTTAGACATTTTTTGTCCTTGCTCATCTAATATATGGCCAAGAGATAAGACATTTTTATAAGGTGCAACACCTTTGTAAAGGGTGGATACGGCTAGTAAACTGTAGAACCATCCTCTCGTTTGATCTACTCCCTCTATTACAATATCGGCGGGAAATTGTTCTTTAAATGGCGTTGTCTGTTCGAAAGGATAATGATATTGAGCATATGGCATTGAACCACTATCAAACCATACATCAATGACCTCTTTCTCTCGCTTCATTTCACCACCACAAGAACATCTCAAATGAATGCGATCAACATAAGGTTTGTGCAGATCGATGCGATCATTTACTTTTTCAATCGCTCTTTCTTTTAATTGTGCAATGGAACCTGGGGCAATTTCTAATCCGCATGTTTGACAAGTCCATACATTTAACGGCGTTCCCCAAAAACGATTTCTTCCAATATTCCAATCAACAAGTTGGTCAAGAAAGTGACCGAATCGACCATTCTTCATATGCGTTGGGTACCACTCAACCATTTGATTATTGTCTATCATTTTTTCTTTGACATCAGTTGTTCGAATGAACCATCCTTCCATCGCATAATAAATCAGTGGATTGTCACACCTCCAGCAATACGGATAACTGTGCTCATACTTCCTCTTGCTATAAAGTAGATTTTGCTGTGCTAACATTTGAATGATTGTTACATCACTTTCTTTCACTCTCTTATTTGCAAGCGGGGCAACTTGTTGCACATATCTCCCTTTCTCATTCACAACTTGAAGAAAATCTAATCCATTTTCTTTTACAGCTTGATAATCATCTTCACCATGTGCAGGGGCAATATGGACTAACCCAGTTCCTGCATCATCCTTTACGAAATCCGCAGCAATCACCATATGCCCCTTGTTGAGCGGAACAAATGAAAATGGTGCTACATACTTCATACCTATTAATTCTTCACCTCGTACAAACTCGATAACTTTGTAACCTTCTTTAAGTACAGTTGAAACCAAGCTTTCTGCAACAATCAATCGTTCATTATTTTGCTCGACTTTCACATAACGTAGCTTAGGGTTTACCGCTACAGCTACATTTCCAGGTAACGTCCAAGGCGTTGTTGTCCAACAAAGTAAGTATTCATTTTCAGCCACTTTAAATTTAACTGTTGCTGAAAGATCATGCACATCTTTATATCCTTGTGCGACTTCATGCGAGCTTAGGGACGTTTCACAATGAGGACAATACGGGACAACTCGATGTCCTTTATATAAACGCCCACCTTGATGAATGTGTGACAATATATGCCAAACTGATTCAATATACTCATTATCGAGCGTGATATAAGGGTTATCCATATCCACCCAATAGCCCAATAGCTCAGTAAACTGTCGCCATTCTTTTTCATATGTGAATACACTTTTCTTACACTCTGCGATAAATGCTTCTACACCAAATGCTTCAATATCCTCTTTGCTATGCAATTGTAATTTCTTTTGTACTTCAAGTTCTACAGGGAGCCCATGTGTGTCCCACCCTGCTTTTCTTAAAACTTGATGTCCCGTCATTGTTTTATAACGGGCAACAAAATCTTTTATCGTTCGACCAAGTGCATGACCAGCATGCGGCATACCATTTGCTGTTGGCGGGCCTTCATAAAAAACAAAGGATGGCGCCTCTTGCCTTTGCTGTATGGACTTTTGAAATATCCGTGCTTCTTGCCAATAATCAGCAATCTTCCTCTCCTTTTCCACATCTCGTTCTTTCATCTATAAAGACCCCTTTCGATATCCATTCATATACGAAAAAAACTCGATTCCTATACGTAGAATCGAGTTAAAATATCCCCTCTAAAAAACAAAAAAACCAACTGTAGTGGTTTGTATTTGCTCTCACTACGTACTATCATACGCGTCCAGGTTATCGGTTGGATGCCGTCAAAGCTTAGTTTCACTTCAGCTTTGCTTCTCAGAGAGGATTTTCATTGTGGTCTTAACGTCAGCCTCTCAGCAAATGGCTAACTCTCTTTGGATAAGATGTGCACAACTACTCTTTCTCGTCAACGAATTGAATAGAATTTAATTAATATGAAAGTATCATATGTTAATAATTATGAATTGTCAATAGAAATAAATATTTTATCATTGCAGGATGAAGAGAAGTAACCTATTATAATAATTATTAATAAAAACATGCTAAATAGACAATAAAGCTTGCCAAGAATAAAGGAGATTACAAAATGACGATTCACACCGAGAAAGAGGGCATTTTCACGTCCGTTTGTTCACTTGATTGTCCAGACCAATGTGGTTTACTCATACATAAAAAAGAGGGGAAAATCATTAAAGTGGAAGGCGATCCTAACCATCCTGTTACGCAAGGGAATATTTGCAATAAAGTAAGAAATATGGCTGAACGGCTATATGACCCAAAGAGATTAACTCACCCTCTCAAACGAACTGGTCCAAAAGGTAGTCTTCAATTTGAGGAGATCAGTTGGGATGACGCACTACAAATAATTACAGATAAATGGAAAGATTTAATTAAAACACACGGCCCTGAGAGTATTCTTCCCTATAGCTTTTACGGTAATATGGGTAGAGTGGCTGCTGAAGGAATGGACCGCCGATTCTTTTCCCGCTTAGGTGCCAGTAGACTAGAACAAACAGTTTGTCAAGCAGCAGGTAAAGAAGGTTACCGTTACACAATGGGTGGAGGCTTTGGCACAGATCCGGAAGAAACAAGTGAAGCCAAGCTCATCATCCTTTGGGGAATTAATGCTGTCAGTACGAATATGCATCAAGTTATCCTTGCCCGAAAAGCAAAAAAACATGGAGCAAAAATCATCGTGATTGATGTCCATAAAAATCAAACAGGCAAAATGGCTGATTGGTTTATTCCCATTAAACCAGGTACGGATAGTGCGCTTGCACTTGGGATGATGCATATCTTGTTCGCTGAGCATATGGTAGATGAGGAATTTCTTGAAACGTATACCATTGGACATGAGCAATTACGAACACATGTAAAAAAATATACGCCAGAAGTAGTCTCTTCTATTACAGGGGTATCTATTGATGATCTTTATCAATTAGCAAGAGAGTATGGTCAGAGTACCCCGTCATTTATCCGGATTGGCAATGGATTGCAACATCATGATAATGGTGGGATGAATGTACGTGCCATATCCTGCCTTCCTGCTCTAACAGGCCAATGGCTGCATAAAGGTGGTGGCGCACTAAAATCAAACTCTGGGTTTTTAGCTTTCAATACCGCGGTTATGCAGCGTCCCGATTTATTAGCAAATAAACAGACAAGATCGATTAATATGAATCTCATAGGTGAAGCTTTAGTACAAAAAGATGAACCTATCCGCTCCATGTACGTTTATGGTAGTAATCCGGCTGTTATTGCGCCAAATAGTAATCTAGTGAAAAAAGGGCTTGAAAGAGAAGATTTATTTTTAGTGGTTCATGATTTGTTCTTAACGGAAACAGCTCAATATGCCGATATTATCTTGCCGTCTACCTCATCATATGAGAATACAGATTTTTACACGTCTTATTGGCACCATTATATTCATTTGCATGAACCAGTCATAGAACCGTATGGTGAGTCAAGGTCCAATCATCTTGTTTTTCAACAGCTAGCACATTATATGGGATATACTGAAGATTTATTTAAGGATTCCGAAGAAGATTTAATCACATCCGCTTTAGCGAATACAAAGAATGAGTATATGAAGGAAATTAATTTTGAGCGTCTAAAAGAAAATCGCTTTATGAAAGCAGACGTACGTCCATTACTTCCTGGCAAACTTAAGACACCAAGTGGAAAAATTGAACTTTATTCTGAATTAATGGAGAAGGACGGTTTAAATCCACTGCCGACCTACAATCCAATTGTAGATGAAGGCGATGCGCCATTTTTATTCGTACCAGCACCGAACCATAATTTTTTAAATAGTACTTTTTCTAATAATGACAAGCATATTAAATTAGAAAAACAACCAAAAATCCATTTGCATAGCAAGGACGCGCAGGCTTATCGAATTGAAGATGGAGATCTAGTAAAAATCTTTAATGATCGAGGAGAATGTGAGTTAACCGCTGCTGTCGGAGAAAACGTACTTCCTGGGGTTGTTGTTAGTCAAGGTCTTTGGGCTGATGAGCCAGGTAAGAAACATCTCGTTAATACCCTCACACCTGATAGAGTCGCTGATATGGGAGGCGGGGCGACTTTCTTTTCTGGCAGAGTGTATATTGAGAAAGTCATTAGTAATTAATACCTTTTTTAGAAAATGGACAAATGTCTAAATTACAGAATGGCTAGGACAAACTGGTATGGTTGAACGTTTGTTCTAGTCTTTTTTATAGTGCTAAGGGAAGAAGACCAATGTTTAGGTTTTACTTCTCTAGATTAGTTTCCGTTTTGCAACCATTAAATTGGAAGTTAACCTATTGTTGGTTATGTTTAGCTATTTACATAGCCCATATCCGAAATTGCTCACCTGTTGTCTAGTTCCCCCCTTTTGCGCTATTCTCACATCTCATTAGTTTGGTATCTATGCATCAATCATACATTTTCCCAAAGAAAAGAGCCGAACAAATCCCTATTTAACAATGGAAATTTGTTCGGCACCTCACGTTTATTTTTTTAACCGAATCTGCCAGTCACATAATCTTCTGTACGGCTATCTTTTGGCATGGAGAAGATTTGATCGGTTTGTTCAAATTCAATGACTTCTCCGTTGAGGAAGAACGCTGTCTTATCGGATACACGAGCAGCTTGTTGCATATTATGAGTAACGATGACGATCGTATAATCTTTCTTCAAATGAGCAATAAGTTCTTCTACTTTAAGTGTTGAAATGGGGTCAAGTGCTGAAGTTGGCTCATCCATTAATATGACGTCTGGTTTCATGGCAATTGCTCTGGCAATACAAACACGTTGTTGTTGACCACCTGATAAACCAAGTGCCGAAGTTTTTAAACGATCTTTTACTTCGTCCCATATCGCTGCTCCACGTAAACTTTCTTCAACAATTTTATTCAATTCTTTTTTATTTTTAATCCCTTGCATTCTAGGCCCATAGGCTACATTATCATAGATGCTCATTGGAAATAGATTTGGCTTCTGGAAAACCATACCGACTTTTGTTCTAAGTTCAATAACATCTTTTGATTGATATATATTATTGCCATTAATGTGGATATCTCCATTAATTCTCACACTATCAATTAAATCATTCATACGATTCAATGTTCTTAAGAAAGTCGATTTTCCACATCCAGAAGGACCAATTAATGCTGTTACCTCTTTTTCACGAATATCTAATGACACTTGATAAAGCGCTTGGTTCTCACCGTAGAATAAATCTAAGTCTCTTACACTAATTTTCACTGAACGCTGATCATTTTGATGTTCAACATTTGCAGACTCTTTTACTTCTTTACGTTCTAGTGTTGTATTCATGAATAGAACACTCCTTTTTAATAGTCAGCTTTATTAAGCTTTTTAGAGATAAATGTTGCAGCAAAGTTTAGAGCAAGAATCATTACAATTAACACAATACCAATTGCTGCTGCTAATTCAATATCACCAGATTCTTGTGTAACAAGATACGAATGAACCGTTAATGTTCTCGCTGATGAGAAAATCCCTTCAGGCATTGCAGCTACTGTACCTGCTGTTAAAAAGATTGCTGCTGATTCACCAATGATACGTCCCATTGAGAGGATAATCCCTGATAAGATCCCTGGCATAGCGCTAGGTAAAATGACTTTATATAGTGTTTGTAACTTTGTTGAACCTAATGCCAGGGAACCTTCTCGGTAACTAGCTGGTACTGTTTTTAATGCTTCTTCTGTTGTACGGATGATCACTGGTAAAACAATAATTGTTAAGGTCAAGGATGCTGAAATAATAGACATCCCCATCGCCAATGTGGTAACAAAAAATACAGCACCGAATAATCCGTATATAATAGATGGAATACCCGTTAAACTCTCTGTTGCAAACCGGATCATTCGAACGAGCTTTCCTTGTTTCGCGTACTCTTGTAAATAAACTGCTGCTAAAATCCCAACTGGAGTGGCAATGACTAACGATATCACAATTGTATAAATGGTAGTAATAATCATTGGCCAAATTCCACCGCCGCCGACAGGTGAATAGTCACCAAAGATAAAATCAAGATTAATTAACCCGATACCTTTATAAAAAATATAACCAACGATAATAAGTAGGATAGCTACAGTTAAGAAAGCGCCAAACCACAATAAGCCTAATAATAAATTATCTTTAAACTTTCTCACTTTACTTCCCACCTTTCGAACTTATTTTTGCTAATACGAAATTCAATATTAGAATGAATGAGAATAATACTATTCCTGTCGCAAATAACATTTCCTGATGTGTACCATAAGCGTAACCCATTTCAAGGGCAATATTCGTTGTAAGTGGCCTTACACTATCCGTTAAGCTTGTTGGTATAATCAAACTATTACCAGCAACAAGAATGACTGCCATTGTCTCTCCAATTGCTCGTCCTAGTCCTAATACAATCGCTGCCATAATACCTGATTTTGCTGCTGGAACAACGACTTTAAAGATGGTTCCGATTGGCGAGGCACCTAATGCTAAGGAACCTTCTCTATACGTTTTCGGTACTGCCCTAATGGCTGTTTCAGCAACGGTTACAATTGTAGGTAACATCATGATCGCTAATACGAGAATAACCGCTATTAAACTTTGCCCTTTTACTAAGCCAAGATTATTTTGTAAGAAAGGAACAATAATCGCTAGGCCGAATACACCATATAATACAGAGGGAATACCCGCTAACAATTGCACAGCTGGTGAAATAATCTTTGCAATTGGTTTTGGAGCTATTTCCGATAAAAAGATCGCCGTTAATAACCCAATTGGTACTCCAATGACAAGCGCTCCAATCGTTGCATAAATGGAAGCAACTATCATTGGAAAAATTCCATACTTATCTTCACTCGGTATCCAATCAGAGCCAAAGATAAAATCAATAAAGCTATATCCGTCTGCAATGAATGGATTCGATCCTTTAAAGAAGACGAATCCAATAATGAGAAATAAACTAAGCACAGAGATTAGCGCACAGATTAAAAACAACTTCTCTGAAATGAACTCCATAATATATTTTAATCGATTAGATTTATTTGTTTGTTTTACTTCTGATGGATTTGGCAAAACACATACCTCCAAAGTCACTTGCTAATTGTTTGATGTAGCATCATTCTTCTATAATTGGTATAGCCCCTGCTTCTGCAGCTATTTCCTGCCCAGCTTCACTTAAAATGAAATCAATAAACGCTTGGCTTTCCTCTGATAAGTCTTTATGCACGAAAAGGAAAGGACGAGATAATGGATATTTCTCTTCAATCACATTTTTAGCAGTTGGTTCTACCCCATTAATATTAATCGTTGAAATTGTATCATCTATATATTCAAAAGAGATAAACCCAATAGCATGTTCATTTGTTGCAACCGTCGTTTTTATATTTCCGTTCCCACTAGCGATAATTGAGCTCCGCACTAATTCACCAGAAGAGTAGTCAACAATTTCCTGAAAAGCATCTCTCGAACCTGACCCGTCTTCACGTGAAACGACAACAATCTCCATATCTTTACCGCCCACATCTTTCCAGTTTGTTATTTCACCAGTAAAGATCTTTTTCACTTCATCCATTGTTAAATCTTTTACTTTATTGTTTGCGTGTGTAACGACTACAATTCCGTCAAAAGCAATGATTGTAGGTGTTACTTCTTCTTCTTCTCCTGACTCTAAGTTACGAGAAGACATACCAATTTCGGAAACTCCACTTATTGCATTTGTAATTCCTGCTGAAGAACCAATTTGATTGATTTCAATATTCACATCCGCATTTTCCATATATTTAGCAGCTAGCTTTTCCGCTAGCGGACCAACTGACGTAGAACCAGAAATGGATATCGTGCTTCCGTTACCTGTACTGGCTTGTCCCTCTCCTTCTTCTTCACCACCATTACATGCAGTCAAAATTAAGGTAAGTGACAAAAGTAACAAAATACTCTTCCATTTTCGAAGTTTTAGCATAGAAAAACCTCCACTTTAGATTGCTTTTAGCTGTTTTGTTTGTGTTAACCCCAATATAACGAATCATATTTAATTCTCTATTAACCTTTTGTAAAGCCTTTGTAAATTTCATCAATATACCCATAAATTTATGGAGAAATTGTAAAAATCAACCTAAAAATATTATCAATTTTTCAAACTTTCATTTTTTGAAAACGTTTATTTTGTCTACATTATATGATTTAAAAACATTTAAAGAAAAATACGCGGAAGTATGGGCTTTTTTATGTAGGTTGTGGTACGATGATTGCTAGAATAGGAAGTGATTATTGATGATTAATATTGAAATACCTCAACCAGACTTAGTTATCACTAAAAAGAAGCCTGGCGGGGAACAAGGAACAACGGCCATCAGCCATTTATATGGTTTTACGGACTTTACAAAGATTCCAAGAGATAGAGGTGGAATGATTTTATTCTTTGACAAAAAAGAGAACCTTCTTTTTGTTGGGAAAGCACGTAAACTAAGACAACGTGTAAAAAAGCATTTCGACGACCAAGTGTCTCCCATTAAAAATCACCGTGAACAAGTAACCAAAATTGCATGTATGTATGTTGATGATCCCGTTGAGCGTGAAATATACGAAACCTACATTATTAATAAGTTAAAAGCAAAATATAATACTGAAAAAGTTTTCTTTTCAAGCTAATTTTATTTTAGCTATGGGATGAAGGAGAAACCTCCTTCATCCTTTTTTTATAAAATGATTTCCCTCTCTGAAAGAATCAATTGCATTCATGACTTAATGGTTTTCTAACAACAAAAAAAGACTCCCAAACTGTAAGATTCTTACTAGTCGGAAGTCTTATTATTTTGGTTCTTTTTAAAGCGGTACGCTAAATAGGCAATGTACAATGGAGTGGCAATATAAATTAAATAAGGATAGGAACCATATGTCCCTTTATAAAGAACAAAAAGCATACAGCCTAAAAAGATTGTCACAATTGTCCCGTACTTTGGTAATGGGATATCTTTTAAACTCGGAATGCGAATACGACTGACCATTAAAAAACAAAGCGCAGTAAATACAACTGTCGTAATAATACTGGGCACCCAATGGCCAAACAATGTTAGGATAGCTAAAATACCACCAGCGGCAGTAATCGGAACACCGATAAAATAATGCATGGACTGCTTACTAGTACCAATATTGAATCGTGCTAAGCGATATGCACCGAATAGCGGGAATAACCCAGAAACTAATAATCCAATAGAACCAAATTGGTAAAAGTATGTATAATATACGAGAAATGACGGTGCAACTCCAAAAGTTACAACATCGGCTAATGAATCTAATTCTTTGCCTAGCGTACTATCTGCTTTTAACATTCTCGCTGCACGACCATCCATACTATCAAGCATCATCCCGATAATAATCAATATCGCCGCATTATTATATTGGCCATGAGCAGCAAATCCAATAGACAAAAATCCACAATATAAATTGCCTAAAGTAAGCATATTAGGTATCATCTTAATAAATTTCACTTACAATCATCACTCACTTTTTTGTGATCTACGTTGCAAAATAAACCTTCATTTAAACACAAATCACTTTTTAAGGTTTATCTATTATAACACTATATTCTAAGTTGTTACTATATATGTTTGACGATTATTAAGTTCTTTTGTCCCTATTTCTTTTTTTGAGGATTTCTCAAGTCAGAATATTGTTGAATACACGACCAGTTATCATCATAAACGAAATTTCCTCTTTGTTGATGATAACTACTTTTGGGTACTTCATCGATTTCTAACACAGGTGTTAAGCAACAATCGACTTGCTCGCTAACACCTATCCAATCAGTAAATGATTGCTCCTTAAAAACTGCAGAAACTTGTTTATAAACAGGATCACTTACCTTCATCATATGACATGCTATCCATTCGGGATGTTCAACAGCTAAACAAAAAGATTGCCAGAATTTCTTCTCTAATGCGCCTAATGCCATATAGCGACCATCACTTGTTTCGTATAAACAATAGTTAACAATGGTCCCTGCTAAAACCTCTACACCTTGTTTCATTTCGGTCACTTGATGAACGAGATGGTGGTTACCCATTAAAGCCGTCATTGTATCTGCCATACTTACTTGATGGTAGCTACCCTTTCCATTTATCCCTCTTTGAACAAGACCTGCTAAAACTCTTTCGCTTGCCACAATCCCTCCGACTAAATCAGCTATTTGTTGAGAAGGATGAATGGGACGTCCCATATCATCCTTCCATTGTGCTAACATCCCACTAATGGCCATATAATTCAGATCATGACTTCCAAAGGTAGAATAAAGAGTATTTTCACCATACCCAACCAATGAACAATAGACAATTGTGGGATGATATGTTTGGATCGTTTCATAGTCTAATGTTAAACGCTTCATCACACCCTGTCGAAAACTTTCAATGATTACGTCTGCTTCTAGTATTAGTTCCTTCACCTTATTTAAATCGGTTGTATCTTTTAAATTGAGGAAATGACTGTGCTTACCCCGATTATTACTCGTAAATATGACACCTTGACCTTTGCCCATCGGCTCTACATGTCGTGCAGGATCACCATTGGGTCCTTCTATTTTAATTACTTCTGCTCCTAGTTCTGCCAATCTAAGCGTGGCAAAAGGACCTGGTAAATAGTTTGTAAAATCAATTATTTTCACACCTGTTAACATATGTTATCCCTTCCATTTACTGGCGGTTATTTTTGCAATTGTTCCTGATTTCTTAATACAAATTTTTGGATTTTTCCACTAGCATTCCTCGGTAGACTTTCCACAAATTCATATCTTCTTGGTCTTTTATAATTTGCAAGGCTTTCACTTTGTTTACAAAATGCATCTAAAATTTCAGCAGTAATATTCCCCTCTTTTTTGACAACGTAAGCAATGACAACTTCTCCCCAATGCTCATCTGGTACACCTAATACAGCTACATCTAACACGGAAGGATGTGCATGGATAACATCTTCTACTTCCCGTGGATAAATATTCTCTCCCCCTGAAATCACCATATCATCAACACGGTCTTTCACATAGAGAAAGCCTTCATCATCGAGGTAGCCCATATCTCCTGAGTGATACCAGCCGTTATGGAGTGCCTTTTTAGTTGCTTCCTCTCTTTTATAATAACCTTGCATCATACTTGGTCCTCTCACAATGATCTCACCTACTGTACCAGTTGGAACGACTTGATCATCATATGAATGACCATTATCATTAGGTGCAACAATCCTTATCTCATGGTTCAAGCAAGCTTGCCCCGCCGAGCCTGCTTTACGAATCTGGTCTTCATCACTAAGGAACGTAATTGCTGGTCCCATTTCAGTCATCCCATAGGCTTGAGTTAATTTAACACCCAACTTCTCCCGACAAGCAAACACGAGACTAGGGGCCATTGGTGCTGCACCATATAAACCTTTTTCTAATGTTGATAGATTATACGCTTGTAAATTTTCTTGAAGCAACATATTCCACATTGTTGGTGCTGCAAAGAAAGCGGTAATTTTTTCTGAATCAATCAGTGCTAATGCTTTTTTTGCATCAAACTGGTGGAGAATGGTACTCTTTGCCCCAATATGAACTCTTGGTAAAAAAGCGCAATGTAACTCTGCACAATGAAACATAGGAGCAGCGACTAAACCATTATCATTCTGATGATAATTTAGTGCATGGATAACAATCAGACTCTGTTCTGTCATATCTTTATGGCGATGCAGCACGCCTTTTGGTCTCCCAGTTGTCCCACTCGTATACATAATCGCATATAGATCATCTGATGATAGTTCCACTTCTACGTTCTCTCTATTAACAGCTTTGATTTGCTCATGATAACTTTTGGCAAAAGGAGGATGATTGCCATCAATTGACCAAAATTGAACTGTGGGGAAACTATTGGCCACTTTTTCAACAGCTGTCTGTAGAGTTTCTTCAAAAATAAACACCTTTGGTTCAGCATCAGAAATAATAAATGACAATTCTTCTGACATCAGCCGGAAATTAATAGGATTAAATACTGCACCTATTTTTGCACAGGCAAAAAACGTCGTTGCTAATTCTTCTGTATTATATAAATAAGTAGAAACTCGGTCTCCTTTTTTCACTCCTGCTACATGTAACGCCTGTGCTAATCCATTGACTTCGTCTGCCCACTCACGATAAGTAAACCTCAAATCTTTTCTGACATCATATAGCGCCTCCTTCTCCGGAAACTTACTTACCGTTAAATCAAAGATTTCTGCAATCGTCATTGTCATCTATTATTCCTCCCTTTTTTATTAAAAGATTTTTTCTATAATTGTTGCGTTAGCCATACCCATACCTTCACACATTGTTTGTAACCCATATCTACCTTCTGTACGGTCTAATTCACTCATCATTGTTAATAATAAGCGAGCTCCACTTGCACCCAGTGGATGACCTAAGGCAATAGCACCTCCATTCGGATTCAGTTTATTCGCATTAGCTCCTGTTTCTTTCAACCACGCTAATGGCACAGAAGCAAAGGCTTCATTCACTTCAAATACATCCATATCTGCTAAGGTTAATCCAGACTTTTGCAATGCTTTTTCAGTTGCAGCTATCGGACCTGTAAGCATCAAAGTAGGGTCTGACCCAATAACGACGCGGGTAATTATTTTAAATCTTGGTTTCAATCCTAATTCTCGTGCTTTCTCACCTGACATAATGAGCAAAGCACCTGCTCCATCACTTATTTGACTTGCATTTCCAGCATGTATGATGCCATTCTCTTTAAATGAAGGTTTCAATCCGCCTAACTTCTCTATACTCGTTCCTTTTCTTGGCCCCTCATCTTGATCAAAGTTGAATGTTTCCCCACTATCGTCAACTAACTCCAGTGGCATAATTTCATTTTTAAAGCGATTTTCTGCTTGAGCAAGTAGTGCCTTTTCTTGACTGTGATATGCAAACTCATCTAGTTGAGCACGAGTGAACTGATATTTTTCTGCTATTCTTTCCGCCGATAACCCTTGATGGATAATCTCATATTGCTTTGTCAATTGCTCACTCGGTTTTACACCCTGATAACTTGAACCAATTGGTATTCTCGACATACTTTCAACGCCACCAGCAATAACGATATCCATATCACCTGATGAAATCGCCTGAGCGGCAAAATGAACCGCCTGTTGACTCGACCCACATTGTCGGTCAATCGTTGTTCCTGGAACTGTGATTGGTAATCCAGAGATAAGAGCCGCCACACGAGCAATATCTCCTGTTTGTTCACCTATTTGTGATACACATCCTAAAATAACATCATCTACTAGTGTTGGATTTAACCCTGTTTTTTCTACTAAACTTTTAATGACTGCACCAGCTAAATCATCAGGACGTGTATTTCTTAAAGAACCGTTCCTTTTTCCGACTGCACTTCTTATCCCATCAATAATAACTACTTCGCGCAAAAGAAATCCTCCCTTATAATCCTAAGTTTTTAGCAATAATTGATTTCATCATTTCATTGGTTCCTGCGTAGATACTGGCGACAGGTATGTCTCTATACCTTCTTGCTATTTCATATTCTTCCATATAGCCGTATCCACCATGAAGTTGCATGCATTCTGTCGCAATTCTTCTCGCATTCTCTGTGCATTTCCATTTAGCCATTGAAACTTGAGTGACAATATCTTTTTGTTTCATATGGTCATGAATTAACTTTTGAAGAAAGGCACGGCTCATCTCTACATCTGTTACCATCTCAGCCATTTTAAACTGCGTATTTTGAAAAGAGCTAATTGCCTTTCCAAACGCTTTTCTTTCTTTGATAAAAGCCGTTGTCATTCTTATCATTTCTTCGGCAGCAATTTGGGCAGCAATAGCAACAATTAACCGTTCTTGTTGAAGCTTTTCCATTAAATAGTAAAACCCTTTACCCTCCTCACCGAGTAGATTTTCACTAGATACGATACAATCATCAAAAATAAGCTCTGCTGTATCCTGACAATGTAAGCCAACCTTGTTTAGTTGCCTTCCTCTTGTAAACCCTTTCATTCCTTTCTCTACTATAACTAAGCTAATTCCTCTATATGGAGGATTCACCTTCGTATCTGTTTTTACAGCCACAATGACCAAATCTGCATTCATTCCATTCGTAATGAAGGTTTTTTCGCCATTCAGTACATAATGGTCATCAACTTTAATAGCTGTCGTCCTAATCGATGCCAAATCAGAACCTGCGCCAGGCTCAGTCATGGCAATCGCCGAAATGAATTCCCCTGTCGCACACTTTGGTAACCACCGTTTCTTTTGTTCTTCAGTACCATATGTTGTGATATAAGGTATAACAATATCATTATGAAGACCGATACCAATCGTTCCGGATCCGACCCTTTCTAATTCTTCATTTATAATGACAGAGTAGCCAAAATCAACACCACTTCCACCATATTCCTCGTCGATGTTTGGGCACAAGAAGCCTTGCTCACCCATTTTTCTCCAGAAAGCTCTAGGAATCATACCATCTTTTTCCCATTGTGAATAATAGGGATAAGCTTCTTTATCTAAAAATTTCCGTAAGGACTTTCTAAAAAGTTCATGCTCATGTGTTATATATGTATCATTCATCTTTGCCTTTCCTCCTTTTCTATATTTTATTATATTTTTCTTATTTTTTCGAATATTATTAATATCAATCTCACACATAAGCAATATGTAATTATGAAATGGATTCCGTGAAGTTGATTTCGACAGATAATATCCGATTATTGGAAAAAACATCGTAAAGATACTAACGTTTGTTGCATCATTGTTTTTTTTGATATGATTACTGTATGAAACGTAGGGAAGGACCTGGCATAAAATGAATGATCAAACTGTTTTTGAACTTATTCATGCGATGGAACAAGTAACCAACCGCATGATTATTAAATGGAATCAATCTTTTAATGAGGGATTAGGTATTTCTCATATTCTTCTGCTTAGTCATTTAAAGCGCGATGGAAAAATGAAACCTATCGATTTGGCAGAAAGCCTCGGTATCGCACCATCTTCTATTTCGCATCTTATTCAGAAGTTATCTAAACGGGATTATATTAAACGAATACCTGATTTAAATGATAAAAGAATTTCATATTTAGATATCACTGATGAAGGCTTAGAAGTGTTAAGAAAAGCAGCTGAAGACGGACATCAACTGCAAAAAAATACATTTGCACGGCTCACAAATGAAGAAATTAAACAATTATTAGCAATC
Source organism: Cytobacillus kochii (assembly GCF_020171845.1). Taxonomy (GTDB): domain Bacteria; phylum Bacillota; class Bacilli; order Bacillales; family Cytobacillaceae; genus Cytobacillus; species Cytobacillus kochii. Next base: position 128,820 of record NZ_JAIVAM010000012.1, read on the forward strand.
TATCAAAAGTTAAATCTTACCCTCGATCAAATGTGAGCTACGTTTTCATCGCTCGTATCACTCGATAGCCTAGATGGTTACTTAATTGTAAGTTAAGTTGGTAATGATCAATTAACACTTGTGATAAATCTTCTTTTAATAACTTGATATGTTGATGGGAACTATCGTCTCCCATCTTCACTCCTTCTGCAATCATCTCTGCAATCGTACTTGCTTTTAAAACTTCGACCTTTTTAAAGCCGGCAGTGTCTAAAGCTTTCGTCCAATCTTTTTCACTTAACAGTTTTTCTAATTGATAAAACGCCTTCATTTCTTCTTCCATTTCACTAGTCATTGATGATTCTTTTGTCATCTCTATTAAATAGAGTCTCCCTTTGTCTTTTAATACACGTGCAAATTCCTTTAAAGTACTTGCCACGTTAGTAAAGGCGATGACTGATTCAGATAGAATCAGATCAAATTGTTGATTAGAAAAAGATAACTTCTCCACATTACCTAACGATACGTGAAAGGGTTTTGTTAACATGCTCGCCTTTCTAGTTGCGGCCTGTACCATTTCTGAATGTTTGTCTACTGCTTCTATTCTCGCACCATATAAATCACTTAAAAGATAAGATGTGCTTCCTGTTCCACAACCCGCATCGAGAATAGTCGTTTCTGTCGTAATAGACTCATTAATTAATAACTCACTCGTAAGTTGTTTCCCTCCAGGGTGAGCAAATGGGACTTGAAAATAGGCTAAAGCATCTTCATAAGAATATTTCATTGTTCCCCTCCTTTTATACTATCTATATTATTCTAATGTTCTAGTTGTTGACACTGGATAAAAACTCCGCTCTTCATATAGGACATGCACCTATTCAAAAAAGAAAGGTGGACATACCATAAGGAGAGAAAGCATTTTTATTTCCCGGAGGTGTTATTTTAATGAGTGGTTATTATCATCGCTGTTCTAACGGAATAGGAAAGCCTGTAGAAATCAAAATGAATGATGGTAGAATTCATCGTGGGATTATTGAAAGAGTATCTAACGACAGAGTGTATTTACGTCCAATGAACAAAAATTATGGTGGTTACGGTTATGCAAGCGGATACCGCAGAGGTGGTTGCGGTCGCGGTGGTTGCGGTCGCGGCGGTTGGGGCTGGGGATTCGGCGCAGGGATTGCTTTAGGTGCTATTGCTGCCTTAGTCTTTCTTCCCTTATTTTTCTGGTAATTTTAACAAAAAAGTAACCGCTAAATATAGTGCGGTTACTTTTTTTGTTATTACTTTGAAATTGTTTGATTATATTGATGCAACGTATTAAGCCTTTTATTGTTCGTGGCTATAATATAAAATGCAGCCAAAATGATAAGAACAGCAATCAGTGTACCGAGGTTAAATAAGCCTTTACTTGAATACCATACAATAGAGTACCCTATAGCACCTGCAAATAAAGCGTAATAAACAAATGGCAAGAGTGTTTTACGAATAACTTCTCCCTCTTTACCGACGAGTCCTACTACGGCAGAAGCAGCAACAACATTATGGACACAGATCATGTTACCCGCTGCTCCACCAACTGCTTGTAAAGCAACAATCCAGCTTGGGTTCACCCCAATTTGGCTACCGACATCATACTGGAAAAGGGAAAACATCATATTACTAACCGTATTACTACCAGCGATAAATGCACCAATCCCACCAATAAAGGTAGCAAAGAATGGCCAGAATTCTCCAGCTAATGCCGCTGCCCCATTTGCTAATTCGATTGGCATTTGTTCATAACCTGCGGCTCCACCACCAGTATTGATGAATACTTGAACCATTGGAACAGTGAATACAAGTGCAACAGATGCTGCAGCTGTTGTTTTTGCCGAACTACTCCATGCTTTTTTATAGGAGCTAAAATTCATTCCATGGATGAAAAATGTAATAATTGATACTAAAATAAGAACTGTTCCAGGTGAATAAAGAATCTCAAAGCTTGCAGTAATACTTGAGCCGAATATATTTTCCAATTTAATAACAATAGATTGTAACCACTCTTTTAAAGGAAGCGTTTTCAATCTCGTTAAAACTAAAAAGACTCCCACTAGGATATACGGTAACCATGCTTTTAGTAACCCCATTGTTTTCCCATTGTTATTTAATTGCACTTCTATTCTACCTGTCCACTCAGGATCCCATTTTGATTTCTCTTCAAAATCCCACGATTCATCTTTCGGAAGGAGAAAACCTTTTCTAGCTGCAAGTACAACTATCAGTAAACCAACTAGTCCCCCTGTCATAGATGGGAATTCTGGTCCAAGTGTATTTGCAACAATCACGTATGGAATCGTCATTGCAAAAGCTGCAAACAGTGCAAATTTCCATACTTTAATTCCTTCTGCAAAAGATTTATTTTTACCAAAAAAGCGAGTCATTAAAGCAACAACAAATAATGGAATAAAGGTACCGGCAATCATATGCAAGATTGCGGCATGACCACCAATCGTTGTTACAACATTTAAGAGATTGTCAGTTATACTTTGGTTAGCAGATAAACCTGTTTGTACACCTACTAATACAGGTGTACCCACAGCTCCAAAAGTAACAGGTGTACTTTGAATGACCATGCCAGCCACAACAGCTGCCATTGCAGGAAATCCTAAACCAACCATTAATGGAACTGCTACCGCAGCAGGTGTACCAAAGCCTGATGCCCCTTCAATAAATGAGCCAAAGAGCCAAGCAATAATGATCACTTGAATTCTACGGTCTGGTGAAATATCTATGAAGCCTTGGCGAATGGTTCTCATGGCTCCACTTTCTTGTACAGTATTCAATAATAATATTGCACCAAAGATAATATATAACAGTGTAATGGCCACAACTAAACCATTTACACTTGCTGCAGCTACAGTATTGAATGGAACCTTCCATACAAATAATGCTAATGCGGCAGCAATTAGAAAGGAAATCGGCATGGCTTTACTTGCCGGCCATTTAAGTCCTACAAGAAAAATGGCAACAGCAATAATCGGTAATAAAGAAATAACTGCTAAAACGCCTGTACTCACAAACACTCCCCCTTATTCTCTTTGTTGTTATATAACTAAAATATTTTGTTATACAACAAATGTTATATATATTAATTATACTTATTTATTATGCAATTACAACAATATTTTGAAAATTATAAATTGATATTTTTTATGTATAATTAAAGTTTTTAATAAGTAGAATGATTGATTAACAGATGAGGTAATAGCGTGCGATATTAGACTTAAAAAAAGTAAAAACGCTCCCTTTTTTTTATAAGGGAGCGTTTTTATTAACTGAAAGAGACTATTCATCTAAATACCCTAAGCGTACAGAAACACTTTTTCCAATATCAACCATAAAGGGAGCGAGTTCTTGCAAACGCTCTTGTGACATTCTTATTAATGGACCGGATACACTGATCGCAGCACATACATTATTTTGATAGTCAAATATTGGGACAGCTATACACACAATTCCGGTTTCATTTTCCTCTAAGTCAAGGGCAAAACCTTTTGTCTTAATCATCTTTAAATTTTCTAACAATGCCATCTCATCTGTAATTGTATGCTCTGTATGAGGTTTCAATCCTTTTCTCTGTATAATATCTTTGACTACTTGTACTGGTAGATGTGCTAAAATCGCTTTACCAACAGATGTACAATGCATTGGCGCACGTTTGCCAACGGATGAGTGCATTCTCAATGCTTCATTCCCATCGAGTTTTTCGATATAAACAACCTCGTCATTATCTGGCACCACTAGATGAATGACTTCATTCGTCTTTTGCTCCAAATCCTGTAAATAAAGCTTCGCTTCTGAGCGGATATCTATTGAATCAAGCAACCTAGTACTAATATTTAATATTTTGTAACCTACTTTATATTTGCCTGAATCTTTTACTTGCTCGATATAACCATACTTCACAAGAGTTGATAATATGCGGTGTACGGAGCTTTTATTGATATCCATTTCATTTGCAATTTCAGTCACACCCATACCGTACTTTCTTAAACTGATCATATCAATAATATCAAGCGCTCTACTTACCGATTTCACCATATTATCTCTTTCCATACCTTCACCTCAATCAAAACCTACAAAAATCATTTATGATTTTACTTCCGCTTTACTTCTTACGACTGTATTTGTTAACTGACCGATTGATTCAATCTCACATTCAATTATATCACCTTCACCAATCAATTCGGCGCCTAGAGGGCTTCCAGTAAGGATAACATCTCCAGCCCTCAAAGTCATTACCTTCGATAGAAAAGCAATCATCTTTTGTATAGAAATAATCATTAACTCAGGTGGGCTATCTTGCTTTAATTGACCATTTAGATTTGCTCTAATGCGAGTATCTTCTAGCTTAAGCTCTGTTTCTATAACTGGCCCAAGAGGAGTAAATGTATCGAATGCTTTACCGACCGTCCAATGACCGTCTTGATGGAAAAATTGCGGAGCTGTTACATCATTACCAATCGTATAACCAAAAATATGATCAAACACATCTTCTTCAGCGACATCTTTTGTTTCTTTACCAATCACTACTGCCAATTCTGATTCAAATTTAACTTGATCAATCCCTTTAGGAATGATTATCTCTTCATTCGGACCGATTACGGATGATACCGGTTTAAAGAAAAACACTGGAACTGCTGGTAGTTCCTCTGGTAGTTCTTGTTTATCACTAACAAAGTTTGCACCGATTCCGATAATTTGGTTGGGAACAATAGGAGAAATAAGTTTAACATCACTTTGATCATAATAGGTGCCTGTCTCTTCCCACTTATTGAATATATCACCTGAGATTTCTTTGATCTCTCCATTTTCAATGATACCTTGTAATAATTGATTATTAATCGTAAATCTTACAAATTTCATTTAAAATCCTCCTACTACAATCATTTAAGTTTTAAATTACAATTTCAAGCCCCACTCTTCTTACTATATTTAGAAAGAGTGGCCGCAAACGAACCACTCTTTTATTCATTATTTTTTTACTGTTTTACAGCAAACTTCGCTTTTGCCTCAATTCTACGACGGTGTAAAATTGGTTCGGTATATCCACTTGGCTGTTTAACTCCTTCAAAAACTAGTTCACATGCAGCTTGAAAAGCAACAGATTCCTCAAAGTTCGGTGCCATCGCATAATACAATGGATCATCCGCATTTTGTTCATCCACTACTTTCGCCATTCTTTTTAGAGTAGTCATCACTTGGTCCTCTGATACAATACCATGATGCAACCAATTCGCCATATGTTGGCTCGAAATTCTTAAAGTCGCTCGGTCTTCCATTAAATCAATATTGTTGATATCTGGGACTTTTGAGCAACCGATGCCTTGATCAACCCATCTAACGACATATCCTAATATCCCTTGTGCATTATTATCCAACTCAGCTTGGATTTCTTCCCCAGTCCAATTAGTATCCTTTGCCACTGGTATGGCAAGTATCTCGTCTCTTAAGTCAGTCTTTTTCACTGATAATGATTGCTGTACTTTAGCCACATCTACTTGATGATAATGAAGGGCATGAAGTGTAGCTGCAGTCGGTGAAGGAACCCAAGCTGTATTTGCACCAGCTTTAGGGTGCGCCACCTTTTGTTCGAGCATGGCTGCCATTAAATCAGGCATCGCCCACATACCTTTTCCTATTTGCGCCTTCCCTTTAAAACCGGTAGAAAGCCCTGTTAACACATTAGATGTTTCATAAGCTTGCAGCCATTTTGTTGACTTCATATCATTTTTACGAATCATTGCGCCCATTTCCATTGAGGTATGCATTTCATCTCCGGTACGATCTAAAAATCCTGTATTAATAAATACAACTCTCTCTTTTACTTCTTTAATACAAGATTTTAAGTTTAAAGAAGTTCTTCTTTCTTCATCCATTACACCTATCTTCAATGTATAACGATCGAGTCCCAATAAATCTTCTGTTCGGTTAAAAAGCTCATTGGCAAAAGCCACTTCTTCTGGACCATGCATTTTAGGCTTTACGATATAGATAGAATTCTTTTTACTATTTTGATATTTTCCATTTCCAAGTAATGTATGTTTTGCTGCTAGTGAAGTAATCACACTATCTAAAATTCCTTCTTGAATTTCCTCACCATTTTCTGTTAATATCGCCTCATTTGTCATTAAGTGACCCACATTTCTGACAAACATGAGTGAGCGTCCATTAAGCGAAAAGGTACCTCCATTAGGTGCCAAATATTCACGATCATCATTCATAGCCCTTGTGATTGCTCGGTCACCTTTTTTAAATGTAGAAGTTAGATCTCCTTTCATTAATCCTAACCAATTACGATATACTAGAACTTTATCTTCAGCATCGACTGCTGCAACTGAATCTTCACAATCCATAATCGTTGTAACTGCAGCTTCTAATAAAATATCTTTAATTCCTGCATCATCGGTTTTTCCAATTGGATGTTGACGATCAATTTGAATCTCAAAATGTAGTTGATTGTTTTTCAAAAGAATGGCCGTTGGTTCTGTTTCTGTCCCGCGATAACCGATAAATAATGCTTTATTACGGAGTGATTCTTTTGTCCCACTATTTAATGTAATGACTAGTTCACTGGCTTCAACAGTATAAGCGATCGCGTCTTTATGACTGCCTTCTTGTAACGGGATCACTTCATCTAAAAAGTTTCTACTAAAAGCAATTACTTTCTCTCCACGAATAGGGTTGTATGCACCTTCGTTCGTTGCCCCATCTTCAGTACTAACCGCATCTGTGCCGTACAAGGCATCATATAGACTGCCCCATCTCGCATTGGCAGCATTAATTGCATAGCGCCCATTATTAATTGGAACAACTAGTTGTGGTCCTGCTTGAATGGCAATCTCATCGTCAATATTTTGAGTAGTAATTTCAAAATCATCAGCTTCTGGGAGCAAGTAGCCTATATCTTCTAAAAACTGTTTATACTGTTTCGCATCAAACGCTTTTTGTGTTGTATGCCATTCATTAATCTTTGTTTGCATGTCTTCTCTTTTTTGTAGTAACTGTTTATTCTTCGGAGTTAAATCGGCAATTAACTTTTCAAATCCTTGCCAAAATTGTTCTGAATCTACCTCTGCTCCTGGTAATGCCTCTTTTTCAATAAAATGAAATAATTCCTCCGCGATTTTAAGACTGCCTTTTTCTACATATTGCGTCATGATAATCCTCCTTGTTTGTTATTACGAAACACTGTTTCTATTATTCTAAAAAAAATATACCATGATTGACTGATCGCTTCAACGATTTTTAGATTATTCTTACGATTATTTAACCAATAATTTTCTCTTTTATTTCTTTTTTCACTTCTGCACATCTACTTGGAGACGGAAATAACTTGCCAGCATTCAAAAGATTATCCGTATTAAACACAGATCGAATATCCGTTTGTGCTGCAATTTCCTCATCAGTGAAAACGAACCGCATTTCTTCCCTCTTTTCAATACCTACTCCATGTTCACCTGTAATTGTTCCACCAACATCTGCACACACTTTTAGACATGCACTACCAGCTGCGAGCGCTTTCTCTGTTTCACCAGGAACTCTTGCGTCAAATAAAACAAGCGGGTGTAAGTTCCCATCCCCAGCATGAAATATGTTAGCAATTCGCAAGTCATATTCTTCACTGATCTTATTAATTCTTCGAAGAACTTCAGGTAATTTACTACGTGGGATAACGCCATCTTGAACAAGATAATCAGGTGATATTGCCCCCATTGCGCCAAATCCTGTTTTTCTATTAGCCCACCATGCTGCCCGTTCTTTTTCATCCTTTGCTGCTCTTACCTCTCTAACATTACGATGGCGACAAACCGATAAAATTTGCTCAATTTGTTCATCGATTCCTGCTGCAATACCATCTACTTCGATTAATAAAACAGCTGCTATATCTTTCGGATGACCAACCGGAAAAGCCGCTGCTTCTACTCCTTCAATAGCTGTCTTATCCATCATTTCAAGTGCTGCCGGAACAATACCTGCTGAAATGATATCCGATACTGCTTGACTACCGTCTTCAATATCATCAAAATAGGCTAACACGGTTTGTTTTCCTTCTGGATTTTTTAATATTCTGACGATGATTTTTGTTACAATACCTAATGTACCCTCTGAACCTGTAATAAGGCCTAATAGGTCATAACCAGGTTCATCTAAAACACCGTTTCTACCGATTTCAACTATTTCTCCATTTGGTAGGACTAATTCTAACCCTAAAATGTGGTTTGTTGTCACACCGTATTTTAAACAATGGGCACCTCCAGCATTCTCTGCCACATTCCCACCAATGGTACAGCAATATTGACTCGATGGATCTGGTGCATAGTAATACCCACGTTCAATAATTTGATTTGTGAGTTTCAAATTTACATAACCAGGCTCGACAACTGCTCTCCTATTATCAAGGTCAATGTCAATTAGTCTTTTCATTTTAACCATGCTAATAATGACCTCATTATTAAGGGGAATCGCTCCACCACTCAATCCTGTACCCGCACCTCTCGCTAAAAAAGGTAGGGCATGATCATGACAATACTTGACGATTCGTGCCACTTCTTCGGTTGAATGAGGAAAAACAACCGCTCTTGGTAATGATTTGTGAATCGTAAACCCATCACAATCATAACTGATTAAATCTTCTTTATGATAAAGAATAGCTTGTTTATCATTTAACAATTGAGAGAGTCCATGAATATGTCGATCTTTTGTTTTTAATTTCCATTTCTTCATCCTCTACTCTCCTTTTGGTAAGCCCAATCTAATAGTTGAACAGTATGAACAACCTTTTGACTGCGCCCATGATTTTTCACACCAATGGCCATTTGCAACATACAGCCGGGGTTCCCCATGGAAATCATCTCGACATCATCTGGCACGTTTTCCATTTTACTTGCTAATACAGCTCCCGCCATTTCAGGGTTGGTAATATTATAAATACCTGCACTCCCACAACAACGATCTGCATTCGGCATATGGACCATCTCTACTCCAGGAATATTTAATAACAAATCTCGTGGTTCCTCTCTCACACCTTGACCATGAGCAAGATGGCAGGCATCGTGATAAGTAATTCTTTTATTCAAGGAAGCTTTTGGCTTTTCATAACCAGTATCATAAAGGAACTTCGAGATGTCCTCCACTTTATCTGCTAACGCTTCTGCTTTTTCTCGCCACTCTGGCTCCTCTTTAAATAATTCACCATATTCTTTCATCATACAGCCACATCCCGCTGCATTGACAATTACTGTATCATCGTTCTCAAAGGCAAGAATATTTTGTTTTGCTAGTTTTCTACCCATATCTCGATCACCTGCATGAACATGTAATGCCCCGCAACAGGTTTGATTTTGAGGAATATGAACATCATTACCATTACGTGTTAACACGTTTATAGTAGATTCATTGACATCACTAAACATAACATCCATTACACAACCAGTTAACATCGCCACTTCACGTTTAGTTTCTTGTTTTGCTTTAATTACTGACCCATTACGATGTTTTTTCTTTACTGATGAATGAATCTTTGGCATAACCCCTTCCATATCGACTAAATGTTTAGGCATTATTTGAATGAGCTTCGTTTTTCTAACCAATGTTTGCATTCCACTTTTTTGATAGAACTTCAGCAGTCCACCTAAGGTTTGCAGACGATTTTCATGTGGAAATATCCCATGTAAAAATAACTTGTTTACAGACTTTTTCCATCCTTTTAGAGGAATAGCTTGCCTTACTTGCCCTCGTGCTTCTTCAATTAATCCACCCACATCAACATCAGCCGGACATGCTGTTGTACAAGCTCGACAATCTAAACATGCAAATACAGGATCCATAAACTCTTCATTTACCGTTAATTTCCCTTCTGCCACAGACTTAATTAAATAAACTCTCCCCCTTGGCGAATGCTGTTCCTGACCTGTTTGCTCATAGGTTGGACAAGATTCTAAACACATCCCGCAATGCACACAATCTGCCCATTTCGTTTCATCAGGAGCATCATTCCACAAATAATTGCTCACCCCGTCTTTGCAAGCTGGTTGCTTTGATTTTTGTTGTGAGACTGTCACCTATATCCCCCCTACATAACGTTTACGGTTTAAGATTTTTTTTGGATCGACCTTCGTTTTAATTCCTTCAAGTAAATAATGAGCACCTTTCGTTTCTCCCCATGTATCAAACACCAACCTTTGAGCTAGCGGTAAATGTTTAATGATACAATAACCACCATTTTCATTTGTTACTTCTCTCATTTTTGTAAGCGTTTCAATCATTTCTCTTTCTTCCCCCTTGATATATAGCTGCATCAAGCCATGACCGACTCCTCCATGCGTATAAATATCAATGTTGGTATTTCTTCTAATCTCCATTACTTTTAGGAGAATGTCTATAACGTTTAGATTGATTGTACCTATTTTAGCAACAGCAAAGAGCTTTTCACCGTTGTTATGTTCAGCCTCCTTATCAATAGGCAGTTGATAAAGTCGGTCCCATAACTGTTTTTCCTCGCTATTTCTTAGAACAATCAGATTCATTTCTTCTTCTATTAAACTTTGAATATACTTTATTTGATATTCCACCGATTTTTCAACATCTTCGAAGCTTATGAGTAAAGATAGTTTATTTATGCCGCTAATTTTATAAGAAACAATTGGATCAAGTAACTCACAACTAATTGGTTCAATACTATTATTTAATAAATTTCTAGTAAAAGAATAAATCGTATTTCTATCTTCACCTTGAAAAGATATGATGCAAGTGGCTGTACTCTTTGCCAATGGACGTAATTTAACTGTGACTTCTGTTATCACTCCAAGTGTACCCATTGAAGAAATAAACAACTTATTCATGTCATAGCCGGCAACATTTTTTACTACTTTACCACCTGTGCGAATCACCTTACCATCTGGGTATACTACTCTTAAACCGATGACTGCGTCTCTTGCCGATCCATAATTTAGTCTCTTCGGTCCACTATCATTACTTGCTATCACACCACCAATTGTACTTACGTGAGGCATAAAGGGATCTAGTGCTAACTTTTGATTAAAATCCTCTAAATAACGTTGAACATCCTCAAGTTTCGTTCCTGCTTTAACGGTTAAAGTCATATCTCCACTTTGATGTTCAACGATCCCCGTAAACTTTTCCATTGAAATAAGTAAATCAGCTTGATCTATTAATCCCCCGTAACCCCTTTTAGATCCAGCACCTTGGATATTGACTGTGAATTGATATTTATGAACAAATGCGAAAATTTCACTTAACTCTTCTTCTGAGGTTGGATATACGGTGTATTGTCCACTATTACCATACAAATCAGCTTGAGACATTTCATAGTCTAGTTTATAAGCTGTTAAATACTCCACGATAGAAAGCACCTCATTCATCAATTTCCTTACCTCCTTATTGTTCGCTATTACCAAACACCGTTCCTCAATTAGCGAAAAATTTTTACTCCATAGTAGATGTCTCTTGTAACATGTCTTCGACTGTGGTCAAATGCGCCAACATTTCTTCTGAAGCTTTTTTGCTATTTCGTTCCTTAATTGCTTGGAAAATGTTCATATGTTGGGTTTCAATGATTGAACCTTTTTCTTTACTGTTCTGTATATATTGATGGAATTTTACTAGCGATTGCTTCAATGGTGCGGATATGAAGTCTATAAATTGCATTAAAACTGTATTACCTCCAATACCAGCAAGCTTTTGGTGAAATAAAAAATCTGATTCCCACCCCTTTTTTTCTGTAAGTATATAATGTAAATCCTCTACATCCTTTTCTGATCTGTGATTGGCAGCTAATTCCGCTAAACCTACCTCGACAATCTTACGTGCTTGAAAGAGTTCTCGTATATCCTTTTCATACAAATTCCAATACTTACTCCCCAGTAATGTATGAACATCAAATGCCTTCACATAAGTACCTTCTCCTTGTTTTACCTCAACTAATCCCTTCCCTTTCAATGCAGTGATTGCATCTCGAATCGCTGATCGCCCGACACCAAAAGACTCACAAAGCATGCGGACTGATGGAAGTTTTTCACCTATTTGATATTGACCATCGAGAATCATTTCCTCTAACTTCTCTTCAATAATATGTGAGACTCTCTTCGTCTCAATCTTTTCAATTGCCAAAATCATCACATCCTGTTATATATCACATATCAGATAAGTTAATTTTATTAAAACACCTAATAAGAATAATTGCAACTATTTTTTTGAATTAACTGATAATTTTATAACTACTTATAGAAGATAAGTTAGGTTGACAATTTTACTCGACACCTATTTACATAGAGAATTCGATAGCTGAGGAGAATAAACAGGACGTTTTCAAACGCCACAATCATTTAAGTGCTGGTCTATTATTTGATGGGATAATACAACTTAGTACTAATTTGTTCTCTTTTACCGATTATGATTAGGTTTCAAGATCCATGTTTAAGATGAGAACAGAATTGGGTATAAAATAAATAAGCGCCCTATTACATTCGTAACAAGACGCTTTTTCAAAAATTCAAGTGATAGATTAGTTGATGCGGTTAACGCGGCCGTTAAATGCTTTTGCCCAATAACCACTTGACATATCAGCAATGGCTACACCTGTGCTGCTTTGTGAACCGATGAATTTACCGCCACCGATATAAATACCAACATGACCATCTGTTTTATAAGTATTAAAGAATACCATATCCCCAGGTTGCATTTGGCTTGCTGGAACTGGTGTACCTTGATTCTTCAATGCATCCGTACTAGCACCTACACTATAGCCACCTTGAGCAAATGCCCAATGTACGAATCCAGAACAATCAAAACGGCCTGCAGCGATATCTGATGCTGAGCGTCCACCGCCAAATACATAAACTGAATTTCCGATGTATTTATTACCTGCTGAAATAACTGCTTGCATACCGCTACCAACAGTTGTAGATGCTGGTGCAGAAGATGCCTTTGCTGAAGACTTAGATTTAGAACTACTATTAGAGTTTGTAGTATTTGCAGTTGAAGTTGATTCATTATTTGTAACACTTGCTTCTACAGGAGCTTGTCTCGCCATGCTGCTCTCAATATCAGCTTGCATTGCTGCTAGATCAACATCTTTAGCTTGTAACTTAGATTTTTTTTCAGCTGCAACTTCCTCTTTTTCTTTTAATTCAGCTTTTAGCTTATCATTTTGTGCTTCCTGTTCTTTTAGTTGCTCGCGCATACCTTCAAGATCAGTCATTTTTTCATTTAGTGTAGTTAACTCTTTATCTACTGTTGCTTTCTTTTCTTCTACTTCTTTTTTATCTTTATCATGTTGAATTAATAATTCTTCGTCTGCATCGACAATTTTAGAAATCGCACCAACACGATCAACAAAATCACTGAAGCTAGTAGAACCTAGAAGGACTTCAATATAGTTAACGTTAGAACCACCACTATTTTGGATAGCCACTGCGCGCTCTTTTAAGATTTCACTTCTCTTGTCAATTCTTTCTTGAATGACTTTAATTTCTTCTTCAAGTTTTTTTACTTTTGCTTTAGCTTCTTCAATTTCTTTTTCTGTTTCTTTAACAATTTTCTCGTTATCGGCTACTGCTTGGTCTACTTTTGCGATTTTCTCTTCTAAACCATTTAATTCTGTTAATACAGCTGCAAGTTCTTTTTCTGCTTTAGAAAGATCAGATTTGACATCAGAGCGTTCTTTTTTAATGTCATCCAGAGATTCTGCGTTCACTGCTGGAAGTGCGAAGGCTCCAAGGCCTAACATAATTGTTGTGTTTAATGCGATAATCTTTTTCTTCACTCATTTTCCCCTGCCTTTTTAACATTTTTCCATTTTATGTATGTTTTATCTATATTGTCTATTTTTCTATGTTTTTTTTACTATAGTTCACTTTTATATGTCGGTATATTATCTAGTACAAAATGCATTATATCATCCCTTTTTGACATTCAGGTAATAGCAATGTTACAAATATATTACTAATCCGACATATTTCATCATTTTTTTATTACAAACTGAAACTTTTTCCTAAAAACTTGTATTTTTTTGCACCTTTCTCCTAATCTCTTTGGCCTAATAAAGAGGGATGATACTCCATCATCTGTAAAAATCTAGTTATTTCAATTATTTAATCCAGTCTCCATGAAAACATATTCACTTCAACATTTCAATGATTAACTCTTTTAGAACAGACACAGGTTAAATAAATGCGTAAAGGTAGTGAGTTATATTATTTTGAGTGAGCTAGCTAGCGAAAACTATAGAATTCCCATTTAAAATTGGTAGACTTTCTTCTTTTATTCAAAAGAGTGAACCACATTAAATGAATGAACTAGGAATATTACTTGCCTTTATAACACCTAATCAAGAGACCAGAAACAAAAAAAAGAGACCCATTAGTCTCTTATATCTAAAAGATGTAATAGATCTTCTTCCGTAAGAAAGTCTTCTGGTTCCCGGTCAAGGATTGTATGAATTAAATCTTTTTTGCGATACTGCATTTCTTCCATTCTTTCCTCAATCGTACCTTTAGCGATTAATTTCACGACTACAACATCTTTTTTTTGACCGATGCGGTAGGCACGGTCCGCCGCCTGGCTTTCCACCGCTGGATTCCACCATGTGTCATATAAAATAACAGTGTCTGCACCTGTTAAATTCAAACCAGTGCCACCAGCTTTTAATGATAACAGAAAGAGGTTCTTTTCCCCGCTATTGAACCGTTCACACATTTCTACTCTTTCCTTTGCGGTTGTATGACCATCTAAATAAAAGAATTCTTTCCCTTGAAAGGAGAGTTCACTACTGATTATTTCAAGCATGCTCGTAAATTGAGAGAAAATGAGCACACGGCGATTCGCCTGTTTGGCTTCTTGTAATAAAGTCAATAATTGATCTAGTTTAGCTGATCGTCCCTGATAGTCTTCTACAAATAATGCTGGGTGACAACATAACTGTCTTAACCTCGTTAGTCCTGCTAAAATTCTAATACGATTTTTCCTTAACGTCCGTTTATCTAAATGCTTTAATGTATCTTCTTTCAATTTGGCTAGATACGCTAAATAAATTTTTTGTTGTTCTTTATATAAATCTATTCTTTCGATTTTTTCTTCCTTAACTGGAAGCTCTTCCAATACCTCTGTTTTCATTCTTCGTAAAACAAAAGGTTGAATTATTCGGGCAATCGCAGCGTTATTTAGTTCACTAAATTGTTGTAAGCCGAGAAATAAATCTGGGAAGATAATATGAAAGACAGACCATAAGTCCTCGATTGCATTTTCAATTGGTGTACCTGTTAGCGCAAACTTATATTGTGATGATAATTGTTTTACAGATTTATGTGTTTCAGTTAATGGGTTTTTAAAACTTTGTGCTTCATCAAAGATAATCGTGTGGAAACGTTCATTTCTCAACCAATGAATGTCTTTCCTTATTAACGTATATGATGTAATAACTACATCTGCTACATGAATATCTTTACGTAATAATTGTCTTTCGCTCTGTTTGCTATCTAAAATCACAACTTTCATATCCGGTACAAACTTCATCCATTCTTGTAACCAATTGTAAAGTACGGCTGAGGGGCATACAATAAGAGCAGGTGACTGCTTATGTCTTATTTCATCTATATAAGAATAGATGAAAGTAATCGCTTGTATTGTTTTCCCAAGCCCCATATCGTCTGCTAAAATTCCACCAAATTGGTTTTCTGCCAGCTTTCTCATCCACTGATAACCTTCCATTTGATAGGGCCTTAATATGGACGAAAAATTCCCTGGTAGAGGGTAGTCTTCTTCTTTAAGATTTTTAAAATCTTGAAGAAAATTTCTTATAGATGCTTCAAAGGCAATCGTATCTTCCTTCGTTTTTGCAATAAGCTGTAAGCCACGAGCAAGTGTCGTTTCACTCCAATTTTCAGCTTGCAGAGGTACTTCGTTCAAAAAAGCCTTAATTTGTTGATAATCTTCTGTTTCTAATGATAATAATGCCCCGTTCTTGAGGCGATAGTATTTTCGTTTATGTTCAATTGCACTTAGAATTTCTTTAATTTCTTGCTCAGGAATTCCTTCAATATCAAATTTAAATTGCAGCCAATTCATTCGATCTTTTTTCATTTTCACTCTAATAACTGGACGCGTTTTACCTTTATCAATCCTCATCTTTATGGCTGTAGTCGTGTATATACGTACAAGCTCTTGTAAATCAGGTAAAATATGCATTAAAAAATGATATTCCAATTCTTCATTTTGAATATAATAACCTTCATCCGTTTTTGTAAAAGAGGCCTGCTCCATTAAAGAGAGGATTTGCTCCTCGTCTTCTTTATTTCTAAAAAGAACCTTTTTAGCTTTTTCTTCATCTAATGGATTAAAACTTAATTTGCCGTAATGAAACTCCAGACTAGCTAATAATTTATGATTTAAGCGATCTAAATAAAGCTTTGCCACTAGGGGGGCTTGCATATATTGTTTTTTAAGCGTATCAGCTATGGTTATGGTCGCAAGCTTCTTTAACCCAGGCACTACTTTATTTAAGAAAAATGAGATTTGTTCATCAGCAATCATCAATTTCTCATCCTTCTGCATCATCTTTAACAATTCAGTTAAACGTCTAAAGTCATGGTTAGGCCAATGATAAAAGCATCCCTCTTTATATACAGCTTGATAATATGGTAAAAGCTGAAAAGAATCATTGTGATTGTAAGATAAAATAGCCATATTTTCTTCTTCGTTATAAGAGAGTTCAAAAATGATGGGTAAAGGTTGATCTGATAATCTCATCGTTTGTAACTGTTTGTTCTCTTCTATAAAGTGACTATTACCTAACCGAATGATGTTCTCCATTACTTTTTCCCAAGTTAATGAAGGAATGAATAACCATTCGTGCTTTCTTTCTGCATTCTCTAATAGTTGCATAATATTGACGATTGGTTCGGCTATATAATGTTTACTAGCATCCAAACGAAGTCCATTACTTTCTTTGTAAACCCTTCCTTGCATAAAAGAACGGAACCAATCATGAGGGGAGGAAATAGGTAGACCTTGATAGATAAATGATAGCGCTAGCCTTGCTTCATTTTTCCATGTCACCGTACGGCATTGTATATGGATTTCTAATTTTTTTCTATACTCAAAATGGGCTTGTTCATTTACTTCCGGAATCTCTTTTGCAAATAAGGAGAATAGTTGATTCGCATCTGAGTCCGCTCTCACTCTGTTCTTTTTTTGACAGGCAATATAAACGGCTGCTAGATGCTGACATTCTTTACGATAAGAAGAGAGTTGAGGGCAATTACACTTTGATTGTATCTCACCATCTGTCCGTTCTACTTCCACATTGAAGTGTTCTCCGCTTTTAACAACTGCATAGATTTTGTTTTCTTCTTCTGTTATAAAGTTGACTTTCCCTGCAGAGAAAAAAGCTTTACCGCGCTTATAAGAAACAGCTCCACATCTTTCAATAATCATCTTGTCAGTGAGGTTCAATTCCACAAATCATGCTCCTTTTTTCAAATGTTCTTCTATTATAACAAACCTATACATAAAGATTGTATAGCAAAAACTTTCTATTAATTGTTGAATTGATGTTTTGAAAGTGTATAAAAGGAAATATGAATAGTAGAAACAGAAAATATAAACGGAGGAGATTAAATGTTTAAGTTTATACTTTCCTTATCCGTCCTAACATTCGTCCTATTTTTGAACTTAACTGCGGTACCAAATGGGGAACCGGTGGCAGCAAAGGATACTACAGTTGAAAATGAGACTACTCAAGAACAAGCAAATATCGTTTCGACATTAAAAGATAAACTACATAGCGACCTGACAGAACAAGACGTAATCGATCAGTTTGGTCAACCCGATCAAAAAATGAAGGATGATATGTACGGCTTACCCTCTTTTCGCTATGATTTTAAACATGATGAACATTATTCATTAGATGCTGATTATCAGCTCGTCGATATGGATGCGTTAAAAAATAAACAATTAGAGGCCATTATATACTTTGATTTTGATGATGAGAAAAATATTAGAAGTGCAGCACTCTATTATGTAAACGATGAGCAGAAAATTGAAGAATACCGTATATTTGCTGATGGTACAGAAAAAAAGATGGAGATTGAATAATAGAGATAAACTGATAAAGAAAATAGATAAAAAGAAAAAGTCAGTCCCGTTAACACTCATTTACGGAACTGACTTTTTCTATCCCTTGGTACTCATATATATTTATTAAGTGATTGCCTTTAATTGAATTCTCAGCATCACACTCGTAAGGTAGTTCGAACATAGAGCGAACCCTTCCAATCATTCTTCTTTATTCAATTCGGCTGCTTTCCTTTGAATAGTAATAATTAGCTTTACTAATATAACCGTACCTGCGATATTAGCGATTAAACTTGAAAGCAATAATAGAATCGCTACGATTGGCGAAACATCTAGTTTAAAGGAAAAATACAGTAAAACAATACCTATAAATATAAGAAGAAAGCCAGGATATTTTTTCACCACAACACCGCCTATCGAAACCATAATTTAATCCAATCCTATTTTTATCTGTTACTGAGTTTTTGACTCGTTTGTTTACCTCAGGGTTCTCCCTAAGTATGGACACATACTCACTGTTTTTAGTGGAAAATCAATGACATGTTCAATAATCCTATCTTGCCTTTTCCCAATCATAATATAAATCTGTTCTTCGGTCACGCCAAGTTGTAACAGATCCTTTTTTTCTTACTTCATCCAATAAATGAAGATCGATGTCAGCTGTAATAATCATATCATTATTTAATTCCCCCTCAGCTAAAACACCTTGCGGAGGAAAGGGTATATCGTTTGGTGTCATGATAGCTGCTTGTCCAAAATTTGCACGCATAAAATCAACTGTGGGAAGTGATCCCACCGTCCCTGCACCTACTACATAGATTTGATTTTCGATTGCTCTTGCGTGAGAAGTGTATCTGACGCGATGAAAACCATGGCGGTCATCGGTACACGAAGGGCAAAAAATAACATCTGCCCCTTTCGCTACTGCCATGCGGACAATCTCAGGAAATTCTATGTCATAACATGTAAGAATCGCAATCCTACCTTTTTCTGTATCGAAAACTTTTAAGTCTTCACCCTTTGTTATGCCCCATTCATATATTTCAGTCGGTGTCAAATGAAGCTTTGCTTGTTCTTCTATCCGTCCATCCGGGTAAAAAAGATGGGCCATATTATAGAGACGATTATTTCGCCTGATTACGTGAGTCCCTGCAATCATATGCATATTTGTTTCGGCAGCTAATTGAGTAAACAGCGATTGATATTGTTTCGTAAAACCTGGTAATTCTGCAATGGATAAACTCTCACCCGTTTCACTACCAATTGATAGTAATTGAGTTGTAAAAAATTCTGGAAACAATACAAACTCAGAATCAAACTCTTTTGCAGTAAGAATATAGTGTTTGCATTGACGAGCAAAATCCTCAAACGAACGAATCGTATGCAAATGATACTGCACACTAGAAACTCTCATCTTCATTGTCATCCTCCTTATCTTTTGGGCATAATAAAACCCAGAGAAAGAAAAGCCACATTCTTTCTACCGGGTAAACAAGTCTTTCTTTAAATTTCACATATCTTTTATTATGATAAATAATCTTCACTTTGACAACCTTTATTTATTGGTACTGCACATGATGTAGGTTCGCAAAAATCCCTTCAAGAGCGAGTAACTCTTCTTCAGTTCCTTCTTCGGTTATACCATCCTCAGTAACAACCATGATTTTATCGGCATTTTTAATCGTGGCAAATCTATGGGCTATAACAAGTGTCGTTCGATCTTTAGATAACTCAGTTAAGGCCGACTGAATGAGTTTTTCAGTTTCGGTATCAAGTGCTGAAGTGGCTTCATCTAAGATTAAAATCGGTGGATTTTTCAAAAACATTCTCGCAATGGCTAAACGTTGCTTTTGTCCCCCAGAAAGTTTTAACCCTCTCTCGCCAACTTGTGTCTCGAAACCATCAGGTAACGTATCAATCCATTGCGTTAGGTGGGCTTTACTTGCTGCTAATATGATTTCCTCTTCCGTTGCATCCAACTTGCCATAAGCAATATTCTCTTTAATGGTGCCTGTAAACAAAAAGACATCTTGTTGAACGATACCAATTTGATTTCTTAAAGAGTTTTTCGTCATATCTTGAATGTTGATACCATCAATCGTAATGGTTCCTTTATCAACATCATAAAATCTAGGTATTAAGGAACAAATCGTAGACTTTCCAGCGCCTGAAGGACCAACAAAGGCCACCGTTTGTCCAGATTGAATATGAAAATTCAACTCTTGTAAAACTTTTTGAGTATCATTGTACCCGAATGTGACATCGTTAAAGGTAATATTCCCGTGTAATGAATCAACTTCTATTGCATCAGGCTTATCATTTATATCTGGTTCTTGATCAATCATTTCTGTGAAACGCTTGAACCCTGCCATTCCTTTTGGATAGAGCTCCATTAACGCACTAATTTTATCAATCGGCTTTAATAAAAGATTAGCATACAATACAAAAGCGACCAACTCTCCTGGTGCTAACTGATTATTGAAAGCTAACCAAGCACCAAAAACTAAAACAGATAGAATTAACACTCTCGTGAGGAAATAGACGCCAGATAATGTGATCCCCATGACTTTATAGCCACGAAGTTTAGCCGAACGAAACCTTCTATTATCCTTTGTAAATCTTTCAATTTCAAAAGCTTCATTTGTAAAAGACTGAACAACACGGGCACCAGAAACACTATCTTCTACCCTACCATTCACTTCGGCAATTTCTGTATACATTCTTTTCCAAGCTTTATTCATAGAAATATTACAATATGCGATGAGCCATACAAGGAACGGCACAATAAATATTGCTACCAATGCAAGCTTCACATTAATAGTTAACATGATCCAAAAAGCGCCGACAAAAGTCATCGCTGCAATAAAAAGGTCTTCTGGTCCATGATGGGCTAACTCACCAATATCCATTAAGTCATTGGTTGTCCGGCTCATAATATGACCGGTTTTCGTATTATCAAAGAAACGAAAAGATTGCTTCTGCACATGTGTAAATAATTGCTGTCTCATATCTGTTTCAATATTAATACCAAGTTTATGTCCCCAGTAGTTAACAACAAAATGTAGCCCAGTACTCGTAAAATAAAGAGCAAACAAACCCGCACTAACCGCAACAATCATTGACCAATTGTTGGTTGGTAGTAATTCATCGACAAACCAACTAACAGCTAATGGAAAAGCTAATTCTAGTAGAGCAACGATAATGGCACAACTAAAATCAATAATAAATAATCTTTTATGAGGTAAATAATAAGTGAAAAATCTTCTAAACATGCTATTCTCCTAACTTTCAAAATATATCTTGGATTATATGCCTCGAAGATAAAAGTTACAATACCTTTTTACTTTATTTACACTGCTCTTCATTCATTACAATCACTTTTCCTGTTGAATCGTATATGGAAACTGGTAGACATCCTGTTGCTAACAATTCCCCTCTAAGATAATCACTTACTGCCTGTATACTAGCTTTCGATTGACTAAATGTAGCAATAAATCCTTGTACAAAATCCCATTGTTCATAGTGATAAGGAGTTGTTGTCGAAATCACTATGATTGGCTTCTTTTCCTTTTGTAGGTTGTTATTCAATAACGCGCCTTTTTTATGATGTAAAATATAAATGAGTCGTTCTGCCTCTTCTTCGGTTGTAACGGAGATTCCCGCTTTAACTAATATTTCAGTTAACCGTTTGTTCGATTGATGATTACTGCCATCATCTATGAATGCCACCCTCTCATTTTTTTGAATCGGGAGCGTCTCATCTCGTTTTATAATTGTAATCCCTTTTTCAGCCGCTTCTTTTTCTACCTTAAGATGTTCTTTAACACGTATGACATCAATCGTGTTATGCTCTTTAAATAACTGTGCTTTCAAGTTTAGAATCCTTAGCACAGATAAATCAATTCTTTCCTCACTAATAACCTCTGTTTTGACGGCATTTATCAGCGCCCGCTTAACAGTTAATGCTTCACTTGGCATTAATAATATATCTGCACCAGCATTAACAGCAGAAATAGCGGCATCAGCTGCTGTAAAATTGCTCGCTACCGCTTGCATATTTAGGGCATCTGTTATAACTACTCCATTAAACCCAAGACTTTGCCGCAGAAGATTCGTTGTTATAGCGTGAGATAGCGATGCTGGATATACTGACTTCTCAATAGCCGGAAACGCAATATGAGCAGTCATAATGGATTGAAGACCATTGTCTATTAAATATCGATAAGGTATGAGCTCATTTTTCTTTAATTGCTCGATAGACTTAGACACAGTGGGTAACCCTTTATGAGAATCAACCGTTACATCACCATGACCTGGGAAATGCTTTGCTACAGCAACTATTCCTGCTTCATGGAGCCCCTCCATAAAAGCTGCACTCATTTTTGCAACTAAGTATGGATTTTCCCCAAAAGAGCGGACACCTACGATGGGATTTAAAGGATTACTATTCATATCAACCACTGGTGCGAAGTTCATATTAAAACCTAATGAATCCAACTCCTTTCCTAATACTGAGGCGACACGCTTTGTAAGTCCAAGATCACTACTAGCTCCCAATGCCATATTTCCTGGCATTTCTGTTAAGAAAGGGAGACGATTCACTATTTCTCCACCTTCTTGATCTACGCCTATAAAGAAAGGAATTCCACGATTGAGATGTTGTAATTCCGTTGTAAATCGCTTTGTTTGTTCCATCGATTGAATATTTTCCTTAAAAAAAATAATCCCACCAGGTTGGATTTGATCTATTACCCGAATGATTGAAGCATTCACACCTATTTGTCCGCTCCCGACTGTTTGATTAAAATCTATCATTAACATTTGCCCTATTTTTTCCTCCACACTCATTTCATGGAGTTGCTGTGTTACGTTCGTTTTTTCTATAGTTAAAGCTTGAACCCCCGATTCATTTTGCAAAAGAAACATAAAACAAATACAAAATATGAAACGTCTCATCCTGCTTTCACATCTTTTCATTAATTAATAGAAAAGAGGTGCTATGCGCACCTCTTCTCTATTATGTGTTTCTGGATGTTATTTTATGTTTTGCTTTCATAAACAATTGAAAAAACACTTCTGCAATGACAAGTCCCACCGCAATCGCACCTGATATCATAAATGCCTTTGCTGCCAATTGGATGGCCATATTATAATCATTTAACACAAAATGTCTCATTGCATCATAGGAAATACCACCTGGAACCAATGGAATTATACCAGCAACACTGAAGATAATTATTGGCGTACGATAGATTTTTGCGAAAATATGACTAATTGCTGAAATGAACACTGCAGAAATTAACGAAGCGGGGATTGCATCATAATGATTGTTCACAAGAATTATATAGATGATCCAGCCAACCATACCAACAAACCCACAACGCAATAATGATTTTCTTGGCGCATTAAAAATGACACCGAACGATGTTGCCGCAATAAAACTTGTAAACAAATGTGTAATAACCATTGTCATGTATTTCGCACCTCACTTTCATTTAACTCATAGTTGCAAAGACAACAGCAATCCCAGCACCTATAGCAAATGCTGTTAAAAACGCTTCTGCGCCCTTGGATAAACCTGAAACAAGATGCCCTGCCATTAAATCTCTCACAGCATTAGTGATCAGTAATCCAGGTACGAGTGGCATAACGGAACCAATAATGATTTTATCCAGTTGCTCACCTATTCCGATTTTGACAAAAAGCATCGAGATCACACCAATAATTAGAGAGGCCAGAAATTCAGAAAAGAAGCGAATTTGCACTACTCTCTGCAAAAAAATAAAAGAAAGGAAACCAACACCACCAGTAATAAAGGCAGGAAAAAAATCATGCCACTGGCCTAAAAACATAATCATAAAACAAGCACTAGCAATAGATGCTGCAAGTACCTGTTGATAAATTGGAAATGTATAATTTGCCTTTTCAATTTCCATTAACTTTTCAAATGCTTCTTGTCTTGTCAGTTCGCCATTACTTACTTTTCTCGATACACCATTTACTAATGTCACCTTATATAGATCTGTAGAACGTTCTGAGATTCTTATTAATTTCGCTGGGTTGGTGTCATCAGTCGAAAAAACAATTCCTGTAGGAGTAACATAACTATGTGAATTAGGAATGCCTAATGCCCCCGCTATTCTCGTCATTGTGTCTTCCACACGATATGTCTCTGCTCCGGATTGCAGCATTATTTTACCCGCTAATAAACAAAGCTCAATTACTTCAAACACATGTTCATTATTTTTACTCAAAGAAATATCCCTCCATGTCGTCAAAACCTTATTCTGAAGGTCCACAATTACGCTTATCCATCGTATACGAATTCGTTAAAATAAGGAAGTATTGAGAAGAAATACAGAATTATTTTACTAATCCCTTCTAAAACCAATATAGAGGGACAGCCTTCATTTCTCATAGAATATGTATTTATGTCATCATATATAACAGAATACCATTAACGGCATATTCTGTAACATACGAGATAAAAAAAGGGCTTTAAAACGGAGACTACTTTCGTCATCCTGTTTTAAAGAACCCTGCCACCTTCTATTCTTTTCAAATATCAACTAAATCTCTTTCCATTATTCTGCCCCATAAATCTCGCATTGAGTTGTCCTTGTATCATTTTCTTTCTTGTTTCGCGATCTTCTTTCACCTTTTCTTTTTTATACTCCATACGAATTTCATCTGTTCTCACACCTTCTTCTCGTTTATTTGCAATATCTATTAACCTTTCTACATCCGAAAAAGAATATTTGCGATTACCACGATCAGACCTTGAAGGAAATATCAATTTTCGTTCTTCATAGTATCTAATTTGTCTTTCGCTTAATCCAGTAAGTTCACTAACAGCGCCAATTGAAATGACTTTTCTTTCCTTATATGACCATTCATTTTCCATCTGCAGACCACCCTATTTCAAGGTTTTATTTCTATTATACAGAATTGTTAAAAAATTTCACTAGTTATGTTAAAAAAAATAACATAAAATAAACCATGTTAGATTATCTTACAATTCAGATGATTTTTTATAACAAACGTTTTAGAATGACATCATCATCCATTTAAAGGAGCAGATAAAAATGCAATATTTACGTAAAGCGGTGGAAAAGAAACGAAATTATTTGATTAAGTTATTACAAGAATACGGTTTGCACGATCAGAAACTTCAAAGCTTAACACTCTCTGAACTTGAAGGATTATCAAAAAAACACTTATCAATTAAATAATCAAAATTAATTGGGGGATTTAACAAATGGAAAATGAAGAAGCAGTTCAATTAGCGAAAAAAATTATTGAACTCGACTTATTAAGAGACGAGATATGGGAGTATTATGCGGCTCTTACAGGAGATGATGCACATAAACTTCTTCGCCTTGTACAAAACAGTTAAATCGGACTATTTTGTTAAATTCTCTGACTAATTATGTAGAGATTTACGGAACGTTGATCTTTTTATTTCTATTTACGTAACCATTTATATGTAAAGATATAAAATATTTATATATAAAGAAACGAACTCCATTCCGAGTAATAGTGGAATGAGCTCGTTTCTTTTTTTATTGATCCAGCCATCATACAACCATGTTGTACGAAAAATATGATAAAATGAATATTAAAGCCATCTCAGATTTTCCTCATACTGATTAATATATTCCCACTATTAGGAGGGTTATAATTGCCAATTTGGTTAACTATTGCCTTAAGTATTTTAGTAGGACTAATTATCATTGAAGAAGTTATACATTATGTAGTTCGTCGTTCACTTTTTTATCAAACCCATGAAAATGATGAAAAGACAATTCGAATCAAGAGATGGTCTCAATTTAAAGAGAAGTTAATAAAATTCAGAGCGCAAAAAAACAGGAGTTGAGTAACTTGTTTGCAATTACAAAAGAGGCCACACAGGCACTCTTAGATTGGAGCGGTCAAGACAAAGTGATGATTCGCTTTCGAATTACGACCCCTTGTTGTAACCAGCGGAAATATGACCTTACACTAACCGATACAATCACAACACAAGACGCTATCTATACAAATGATACAGTGCAAGTCATATACCACCCTACAGATTTACCTTATCTACAGGATACAATGATTGATTATAGCGATGGTGGATTCTTTATACGCCATCCACATCCTCTCGTACAACCATTCTAAAATTGTTCAAGAAGGAGCTCTTGAACAATTTTTTAGATTATAAACTATTCAGTAGCTCAGGATAATCATTATGCACAGAATTCACCAATTCTGAGACTTTAACCATTTGCATTTCATCACTTTGAAAAGGTTTGCATAATGATTTCAGCTGTTTTTTATCTTTGCTATACATCCACTTATCCCCTTCATTACCTGTTAACATGACCGGCATACGATGATGAACAGACGACATGATCTCATTTGCTGCTGTAGTTAAAATACAACATGATGTAAAAAGTTCGTCCCCTTGTCTATATTCGCTCCAGATTCCCGCCATCGCAAACGGCTTTTTTTCAAGCAATGTAAAATGAAAAGGCTGGCTTTTACCACCTTCTCTTTTCTTCCATTCATAAAAGCCATCAGCTAAGACTAAACAGCGCCTTGTATGGAAAGAGTGCTTAAAGCTAGGTTTCTCATCCACTGTTTCTGCACGTGCATTAATGAATGAAGTGCTATTACGTTTTGCTTTTGCCCATGGTGGTATGAAACCCCATGTCATTTTCCTCCCAATTTTCTCTCCTTGCTCCTCTACTATAGCTAAAATTTTTTGCCCCGGTGCAATATTATACCTGGGTAAATCCGCTACATCATGATAATAAAACTCAAATGTTTTTTGTAGAATGAACACTTCTTCAGATAAAGTAAATCGACCACACATGATGACAACCCCTTTCCTAATAAAAGCATATACCAACCATATTCAAAACGTAAAAATATAGCTGCCTGATAATCTAAAGGAATCTATTTTCTACCCTAACAACCCTTTTTCATAGCCTTAATTACGTGAGTAACGCTCATAGGTACTTTATAATTCCAATAAAATAAAAAGAAGGGCAACAAGCCCTCCTTTCATTAATAACGATCTGCATCATGCCCCATCTGTTCAGCATGTCCGGGTGCGTCATCGCCATCTTTATCACCAAGTGGACGACCTTTATGCATCCCTTCCTCTTTCCGAGCATTCGCTAAACCTTCTCTTAGCCTCTTGCCATATTCATCATCCGCTGATTCAGCTAATGTAATCATTTTATCTTGTAACACCTTAGCACATGTGGAAAGGTCATTCACTAAGTTTGATATCAGTTCATCTTTTTCCCAGTCTTCAAATTCACGGAAGGTATGTCCTGCCTGTTTTGTATTATCATCACGATCAATCGATTCTCGAACGAGCTCACCACTAATTTTTGGTGTATGCTCTTTACCGAATTGCTCTGATTCTTTTAAACCACCTAAACTAGATGGTTCGTAGTTAATATGCGGATTTTGGCCAGGTGCTTTATCGACATAGTAAGACATCTGTCCTCCACGCTGATTTGTCGCTTGATTTGTTTTCGGCTTATTAATAGGTAATTGCAAGTAGTTAGGTCCAACACGATATCTTTGCGTATCTGAATAAGAAAATGTTCGACCTTGCAACATTTTATCATCAGAAAAATCAAGACCATCAACGAGTACCCCTGTTCCGAAGGCAACTTGTTCGACTTCATTAAAATAATCTTCCGGATTCTTATTTAACACCATCTTACCAATATGAAGCCATGGAAATTGATCCTCCGGCCATAATTTTGTATCATCCAAGGGGTCAAAATCTAATTCTGGATGCGCATCATCACTCATGATTTGAACGAAAAAATCCCATTCAGGATAATTACCTTTTTCAATTTCGTCATATAAGTCTTGTGTAGCATGATTGAAATTCTTTGCTTGAATCTGTTCGGCTTCCTCTTGTGTTAAATTTTTTATCCCTTGCTTCGGTTCCCAATGATACTTTACAAGTACCGCTTCCCCATTTTCGTTAACCCATTTATATGTATTCACACCCGAGCCTTGCATTTGGCGATAGTTTGCCGGTATTCCCCAAGGTGAATAGAGAAATGTGACCATATGAAAACTTTCAGGTGAATTAGCACAAAAATCAAAAAACCTCTCTGCATCCTGAATGTTGGTTAATGGGTCTGGTTTAAATGCATGCACCATGTCAGGAAACTTCATCGCATCCCGAATAAAAAATATTTTTAAATTATTTCCTACTAAGTCCCAATTCCCTTCTTCTGTATAAAATTTTGTTGCAAACCCTCTCGGATCTCGCAGTGTTTCCGGGGAGTGACCACCATGGATAACAGATGAAAAACGAACAAACACGGGTGTTTTTTTCCCTTTTTCCTGGAAAAGTTTTGCCCTTGTATATTTAGATACTGGTTCGTCACCTGCCATGCCGGTCGCTTCAAAATAACCATGAGCGCCAGCACCTCGTGCATGCACGACCCTTTCTGGAATACGCTCACGGTCGAAGTGACTAATTTTTTCAATAAAATCATAATTTTCTAGTGTCGCTGGTCCTCTGTTGCTTACTGTTCGTATGTTTTGATTATTAGTAACCGGATGTCCTTGGCGATTGGTCAAGGTTTCTTCTTGTTCGAGTTTTTCATTTTCACCATTATGATCATTATTCATTAGAAAAAAGCCTCCTTTTACATATCTTTCCTTGAGTAATATGTACAAGTTAGAGCTTTTCTATGTATAATTTTAAGGACGAACAACAAATAACTCTCCTTTATAAGCAAAAGAAATACGACCAGACTCTTCTGATACAACTAAGATAACCGCATCCGTAAGTTCCGATAAACCAAGTGCCGCCCGGTGTCGTGTACCTAAAACGCGCCCATTCACTTCCCTATTGGTTAAAGGGAGAATATTTCCAGCTGAAATGATTATATCACCACGAATTAATGTTCCTCCATCATGTACAGGACCACCTGGATAAAAAATCGTTTCTATTAAAGCTTGACTCACCCTTGCATCGATTTGAATGCCATTATGGATAAAGGGCGTAACATCCACTTCGCGCTCGATAATGATTAAACCACCGTGACCTTTGTTCGATAGTGTTTGCCCCGCTAATGATATGCTAGAAAAATGGTTTGTAAACGGTGATAAATAATGTTGCAAGTAATAAATCGCCGTTAAATTATGGGCATTAGACACAATTTGTTGGAGCTGTTCAAATTCGGTTAAAATGCAACAATCAACGCCAATATTAATATTTGATAAGTGAGAAAGTTGAGCCTCGATATCCTTTATATATTGTTCAAGTGTGCTCTGGTAGTCTTCTAAACCATATTGCATTTTTTTCTCCTTTCGCGGGAATATTTTTTCTCCTTATCATATTTTGATTTATCAGTCGTTAATTATGTTCTTTTTCTGTTGTTAGTTTTAGGTAAAAAAAAGAGCCAATCGGCTCTTTATCAAACTTCATTTTTCAAGCAATAGGTAGCTTGGTTGCGTTAATCAAAGTGCGGATCTGTTCATTATTACCAGCTTCCATTAGCTCTATAATTTTTGATCCGACAATGACGCCATCACAATACTGAAGAATTTCTTCTACATGTTCTGGTGTGGAGATTCCAAATCCAGCTAAGACAGGTAGTGGACTTATACTTTTTATTTTCTCTAAATGACTTGAGAGCTGAGAAGCAAATTGTGCTCTCGTACCAGTAATGCCATTTACGGTAACAGCGTAGACGAAACCTTTACCTCGCTTGGTGATTTCCGCAATTCTTTCGATTGGACTTTGTAATGTCACTAAACGAATCAATTCGATCTTAACTTCATCTAAGTAAGAAGTGATAATCTCTTCTTCTTCAATAGGTAAATCAGGAATGATTAATCCATCGATACCGGATGTTTGAATATCTCTCGAGAACCGCTCCAGCCCATAAGCTAATAATGGGTTCATATACGTCATAAAGATCAATGGAATATGGATTATTGGTCGTATTTCTCTCATACACTCTACAATTTCTTTTAAGGTAACATCCGTATTTAAAGCTCTAATACCAGCCTCTTGAATAACGGGACCATCAGCTACTGGATCAGAAAATGGGATACCTATCTCAATGGCAGTTGCTCCTGCTTCTTGTAAAAACACTAACTTTTCTTTCAAAGATGTTAAGCCACCGTCCCCAGCCATTACATAAGGTACAAATGCTTTTTTTCCTTCTTTTTTCATTGTTTGGAACACTTTTTCGATACGGTTCATGCTTTCACTCCCCCTATTTTCGATCTAACAGCCTCCATATCTTTATCTCCTCTACCAGAAAGACAAACAACGATATGTTCTGTTGGCTCCATTTCTTTTGCAAGTTTTATCGCATAACTAATTGCATGGGCACTTTCTAATGCCGGAATAATTCCTTCAGTTTTCGAAAGCACCTGTAACGCTTCCAGTGCTTCATCATCGGTAATGGCATCATATTTCACTCGTTCAATATCATGTAAATAGCAATGTTCTGGCCCAATCCCTGGATAATCTAGACCTGCTGATATTGAATGGGCTTCCTGTATTTGACCATCTTCATTTTGAAGGAGATACATATAGGCTCCGTGAAGAATACCAGGTTTGCCTTTCGCTAATGATGCTGCATGCTTTTCACTATGAAGTCCTAAACCAGCAGCCTCTACGCCATAAAGTTTTACTTCACGATCTTCTAAAAACGGATAAAACATGCCAATTGCATTACTCCCTCCGCCGATACATGCCACTATCGCTTCTGGAAGTTTAGCTTCTTTTTTGATAAATTGTTTTTTCGTTTCCTGTCCAATCACACTTTGAAAATCTCTCACAATTTTTGGGAAGGGATGTGGTCCCATAGCAGAGCCCAATATATAATGCGTATCTTCTACATTTGACACCCAATATCTTAATGCTTCATTAACTGCATCTTTTAAGGTTGCACTTCCAGACTTTACACTGATGACCTTTGCACCGAGTATTTCCATCCGAAATACATTCAATTGCTGACGCAATATATCTTCTTCTCCCATAAAAATCACACATTCTAAATTAAGCAGCGCACAAGCCGTCGCAGTTGCTACACCATGCTGACCAGCCCCTGTTTCTGCCACAACCTTTGATTTTCCCATTCTTTTAGTCAATAATGCTTGCCCAAGAGAGTTATTTATTTTATGGGCACCAGTATGATTTAAATCTTCGCGCTTGAGATAGATTTTTCCACCCCCAGCGTATTTTGTCAAATTTTTCGCGTAATAGAGTGGTGTTTCTCTTCCAACATAATCTCTTAATAAATCATTTAGCTCATTTTGAAATGCAGGATCCACTTTTGCTTTTTCATATTCTTTTTCTAATTCTAGGATGGCCTGCATAAGCGTTTCTGGTACATATCTTCCTCCATACGTGCCAAAATGTCCTTTTTCATCTGGTAGGATAGTTGTTGTCATTTTTATTCCTCCTCTTAATTTGTTGCTTCTATAAATCTTCTAATTTTACTCGGACTTTTTTTTCCATCTATTTCAACACCTGAACTTACATCAACCATAAAGGGAGCACATTGTGAAATGGCGACTTTAACATTTTCTGCTGTTAAACCACCAGCGAGAATTAATTTAGGGTGTTTTCTTTGCATTTCTTGCAGCAATGTCCAATCAAAGCTCGTTCCATTACCGCCATGGTATTTACCTCTTGGACTATCAACAAGAATGTAATCATCATCGTATTCATAGATAAGGTCGATATCTTTTTCGCTTTTCATTTGTATCGCTTTAATTACCTCAAAACCTTGAGATTTGATTTCTGTGCAATAGGTTTTCGATTCATCACCGTGTAATTGCACATGTGTTAAGCCTACTTCTTTTGCTATAAGAAGAAGCGATTCTATTGGCTCATCAACAAAGACTCCGACCTTCCATACATTTATAGGCAAACCTTTAATAATCTTTTTCGCCTTCTCGGTAGAAATTCTACGTTTACTTACAGCAAAAACAAATCCGAGGGCATCAGCCCCATAGACTATTGCTTGCTGTGCAATTTCCTCACTAACAATTCCACAAATTTTCACTTTCATTTCGATCCACCAGCCAAATTTTGCGTCTTTTTCATTTGCCCCATTAATAATTCTAAGTTTTCAGATGTCATCAATGCTTCCCCGACTAAAATACCGTCTGCTCCAGCATTAATTACTCTTGCTACATCTTCCCCTGTTTTTAATCCACTCTCACTAATTAAGAACGCTCCTGATTCTTTTATAAGTGGAGCGAGTGATTCCGTTACCTGCAAATCCACACCAAATGTATGAAGGTCACGATTATTCACACCAATGATTTCAGCACCTAATGCTATTGCCCTTTCTGCTTCAGCTTTATTGTGTACTTCGACCAAAACCTCAAGACCCTCATTGATTGCAAAATGAAAGAGTTGTTTTAACTGATCTTTCGTTAATGCTGCAACAATCAATAAAATAACTGTTGCCCCATGATTTTTGGCATAAACGATTTGCCTTTCATCGATAATAAAGTCTTTACATAATAAAGGTAGCGATACCGCATCAAAAACAGTTGTTAAATCTGTAAAATTTCCTTTAAAAAATGGGGTATCGGTCAGAACAGACATCGCATCAGCACCAAAGCGTTCATATAAACAGGCTTGCTCGTCAGGTTGTAATAGATTATTTATGATTCCTTTAGAGGGAGATGCTCGTTTAAATTCAGCGATAATCACAGGTTTATTTTTTTCTAATTGTTTTAATAAAGAGCGGGTAGTTCCGTTCCTTCGACTATTTTCTGAATAGGCTAAATTTGATAAAGTTCGTCTTTTTTCTGAAATGATACGATCTAAGATTGTCATGAGTCTATATCACCTTTTCTGTAGATTGAACACTTAATGCTTTTAGTTGCTCTAACTTTTCCATGGCTGCGCCTGAATCAATGATTTCTAAAGCAAGTTGCACGCCTTCCTTAATTGATTCAGTTCTTCCACCAACAAAAATACCTATCCCAGCATTAAGCGCAACGGTTTCTCGATACGCCCCTTTTTCTCCGTCTAAAACCCGAAGTAAAATAGCTGCATTTTCTTTTGCATAACCACCACGAATTTTTTCATTCGCATATACATGTAACCCCACCTCTTCAGGATGAAGCATAGTCGTTTGAATGTTTCCGTCTTTTAAAATAGCTAAATAGTTTTCACCTTGTAAGGAAGCTTCGTCCATATACCCTGCTCCATTGATAACGACCGCTCTTTTTCGTCCTAGCTTTTGAAGGACTTCCGCAAACATTTCAACAGCATCTCTTTTATAAATGCCTAATAATTGATTTTCTAAATTCATTGGATTAATTAGCGGACCTAATAAGTTAAATGTTGTCGGAATTCTTAAATCTTGTCTGACTTTCATAATCCTCTTGATTTGCGGATGAACATTAGGTGCAAATAAAAATGCGATGCCAATCTTTTCTAATATTCCTTCAATTTGTTGTGGTGATAAATCAAGACGAATCCCTAAATGTTCCAAGACATCCGCACTGCCCGTTTTACTTGATACACTCCTATTCCCATGTTTCGCGACAGGAATACCGCTTGCAGCTATAACAAAAGCAGAAGTGGTACTAATATTAAAGCTTTTTGAACCATCTCCTCCAGTACCACAATTATCCATTAAATGAGGAATAGATGTATCAAAGGTTAGCGCATAAGCTCTTAATGTTTTTACAAATGTTGCGATTTCATTAACCGTCTCTCCTTTTGCTTTTAAACTAACAAGAAAGGCAGCAATTTCACTATCCGTAATATCTGGTGAAAACAGATATTGTACAGCTTCTATCATTTCTTCTTCCGTTAATGAAATGCTATTGGTTAATTGCAGCAGAATTTCTTTCATCTTTCTCTCTCCTTTTAGTGTTTTCAATAAAATGTCTCAACATCTTTTGTCCTTGTAATGTACCAATGGATTCAGGGTGAAATTGAAATCCATATAAATCAAATGCTTCATGCTTAATAGCCATTATTTCGCCGTCCTCTAGTGAACGTGCTGAAATGTTGAAGTACCCTGGAAGGCTACCTGATTTGATGACTAATGAGTGATATCTCATCACTACGAGCGGTTGACTCATATATTGAAATACCCCCCCACCCGTATGCATCATGTTTGAGGTTTTTCCATGCATAATTTTCTTCGCTTCAGTGATTTCACCTCCGAATGCATATCCAATTGCTTGATGACCTAAACAAACACCTAAAATGGGGTATTCTTGATGTAATTGTTGAATCAATTCCACACATATCCCTGCATTTTCTGGGCGCCCAGGGCCAGGTGACAAAATGATATGAGTCGGATCTAATAAACGAATTTCTTCGACAGTTATTTGGTTATTTCGTTTCACTACGACCGTTTGCCCTAGTTCTCCTAAATATTGATACAAGTTATAAGTAAATGAATCATAATTATCAATTAATAAAATCATTTGTTTGCCTCCAGAAATGCCTTTAATTTATGAATCGTTTCTTCATATTCTTTTTTAGGAATCGAATCATAAACAATCCCTGCACCAGCCTGAATATATGCGTTCCCATCCTTTGCTACCATCGTTCGAATAGCAAGAGCAAAATCCATATTACCGTTTGTCGATAAATAACCAATGGCTCCGGAATAGATCCCTCTTTTTGTTTCCTCTAATTCATTGATAATTTCCATCGCTCTTATTTTTGGTGCACCTGATACTGTACCAGCTGGCAGGCAAGAAATAAGGGCATCAATATTTGTACATTCATTCTTTAACTGCCCCTCTACTTCAGAAACGAGATGCATCACATGTTTATATTTTTCAATATTCATATATTTCCGAATGCTAATCGTCCCAAATTCACATACTCTACCTAAATC
Organism: Cytobacillus kochii; assembly: GCF_020171845.1. Classification (GTDB taxonomy): domain Bacteria; phylum Bacillota; class Bacilli; order Bacillales; family Cytobacillaceae; genus Cytobacillus; species Cytobacillus kochii. Next base: position 163,811 of record NZ_JAIVAM010000012.1, read on the forward strand.
ATTTCTCCCAAGATCAAGAAGCATTCGATGCTCTGCCACCTCTTTTTCATCTTGCTTAAGCTCTTTTGCTAACAGATCATCTTCTAAATTACTTCTCCCTCTAGGCCTTGTGCCGGCAATTGGATTAGTCATTACTTTATGCTGATTCACCTTTACTAAACTCTCTGGAGAAGCCCCCGCTACTTTGTAATCACCAAAGTCCAAGTAATACATATATGGAGAAGGATTATCAATTCTGAGTTTTCGGTAAAAATCAAAAGGATCTCCACTTATTTCTGCTTGTAACCGCTGGGATAATACTACTTGAAAAATATCTCCCGCCTTTATATATTCCTTTGCTTTTTCTACTTTTGAGATAAAGGCATCTTCGCTCATTAATGGTCTATATTGACTGATTCGCGCTTTTTCACCCGTTTTTTGCTCCATAGAAAATAGCTCTGCCTTACGCTTACTTAATTTTTCTTCTAGTTGCCTTTTATTTGATACGATAGGTACGCCTACTAAAAATAATTTTTGCTTTAAATGGTCAAAAACAATCACTTCTTCAAAGAACATGAAATGTACTTCGGGAATTTGCAAATCATCCTGTATTTCAACGCCTATTTCTTCATATTGTCTTATGACATCATAACCAGCAAACCCCACGGCACCACCAATAAAAGGGAATTGTTGAGAATTGTGAACGCCAATTTTTTTCATTTGCTCTTTGACTACTTCTAACGGTTTATTTTTTACTTCTTCTCTCTCATTTTCTGAGAGTATAACCGTAGTTCTTGCACTTCCTTGCACTTCTAAAACGGGATTGCAGCCGATAAAAGAAAATCTACCAGCGTCTTCATGTTTTAAAGAACTTTCAAACAAGAATTTCTTTTTACCTGAAAGCTTTTGATAAATGGCAATTGGTGTTAATAAATCACCGTCATTGACTTCTAAAATAACCAGGGTTTCTAAAGTCTGATTCATTTCTTCACTTCTCCTTATCAATAATAAATCGAATTTAAACGCAAAAAATCCCCTATACCAAAAACGCTCAATAGCTTTAGGTATAGAGGACGTATCTATATAGATGCGTGGTGCCACCTCAGGTTCAGAATGTCCATGTGGACATTCTCTTTTTCAAGTACAGATTCAAAATCGATACTCTATCCTTTTAACGGCGGAATCCCGTGTCCCTTACTTACATTTTTCAGGGTACCTCTCACAAGTCCATTCCATTTATCGATCACACCGGATTCCCACCAACACCGGCTCTCTTATGTGATTAACGATAAATATACTACTCTTGATCAACGATTTTTTATATGAAATTAAACGAAAAAGGGCCTCTCTCCTTATTAAAAAGGACGAGAGACCCGTGGTGCCACCTTTATTAGCTGTATATTACAACTCACTTAACAAATACGAATAACAAATTCGTATTTATCTCTTTTAACGATGAGACATTCGCCAGAGCCTACTAGTTATAAAGGTTCGGTCTGGAAGCTCGGAAGTCCATTCACTTATATCACCCACTGATTCCCACCAACCATCAGCTCTCTAAAATGAGCATATATAAGATACTACTCTTCGTCATTGCTTACGTCTTTATTTGTTACATATGATATGCCTGATTCTTTTAATTGTCAATAGGTTTTTGTTTATTTTTTAATCTTTTTTCTAAAATTTCTGTCCACTCTTGCGATAACCCCGATACATTCAACAGTTTTTCCATTGCTTCAATATCTCTAAGTTTATGTAGTATAATATCAGTCGCATCCCATACAGACAGTTGCGATTGCTTTCTTTCGACTAATTGAATTTCTGACTGAAGGTTAATCGTTCCCTCTTTTAACACACGGAAAAAATAACCTGTATGATTCGTCTGAAAAACCTTTTTTAGTAATTGATCTTCACCATTAAATTTTGAGATGGTTGAACAAGGAACTCTCCCTTGTGTCACTTCAACAATCGTTTCACCAATTGCAAACACATCTCCAATATATATTTCCTTCTCAGTCATATTTGTTGTACTAATATTTTCACCAAAAGAAGGAAGTATAAAAGTACGGTTAAATGCCTTTTGCCATTTTTCATAATGTTCGTACGGATAAAGACATAATGCTCTGTCAATCCCACCATGAAAATCTGTATTAGCTACTCCGTCACCTTCAATCGCATCTTTTTTTAAAAAGAGTTCTTTTACAGGTGTTTTACCGATAGCAGATGTTTCATGCTTTTCTTTCCATTGATAATCTTTAGGTTTACCTTTACTTAAAGATACAATTCTCAATTTCCAGCCCCCTTTATCTACCTTTCATTTTAGCTTTTATTACTAATTTTTACTAGTTAAGAAAAAACAAAATTGTAGCCATACTTTCCGTTCATTTCGTTCATATTAATAAATAGTGTTTGTGAGGGTAAAAACAATTGAAAGTGAGTTAACCATGGACCATATTGAACAAGCCATACAAAAAAAGACGACTAAAAATAAAAAACAAAATAAAAAGAATAACCAAAAGTGGGCTATTTTATCTATTTCTTCTATCCCGCTTGTCATGACCCTTGGAAATTCTATGCTCATACCTGTCTTACCAGTTATGGAAAAAGAACTATCAATTAATTCTTTCCAAGTAAGTATGATCATCACAATATATTCCATTGTCGCAATCTTTCTCATCCCGATTGCCGGTTATCTTTCTGACCATATTGGAAGAAAAAAAGTCATTATCCCTAGTCTGTTGATTGCAGGAATTGGTGGAATTGTTTCTGGTTGGGCTGCATGGAAGTTGGAAAATCCCTATACGGTCATCTTGATTGGAAGAGCCCTTCAAGGGGTAGGAGCTGCCGGAGCTCAACCAATAGTCATGCCATTAGTTGGAGATATGTTTAAAAATGATGATGATGTAAGTAGTTCGTTAGGTTTAATCGAGACCTCCAATACTTTCGGAAAAGTATTAAGTCCCATTTTAGGAGCTTTGCTTGCTGGGGTAATTTGGTTTTTACCTTTCTTTTCTATTCCTATTTTTTGTTTATGTTCGATTATCTTAATGCTGTTTCTCGTAAAAACACCCAATAAGCGAGAAGAACCTATTCCTTTTAAGGAATTTTTTCAGCATATAAAAGACATCTTTACACAAAAAGGAAAATGGTTATATGCCATTTTTCTTATTGGTGCAATCCTCATGCTTGTTCTATTCGGGATATTATTTTATTTATCCGATTTATTAGAGAAAAGCTATCATATAAAAAATATAAAAAAAGGTCTGCTACTGGCATTACCTTTATGTTCACTCTGTGCATCTTCCTATATTACAGGAAAGTTAATTAAGCAAAACAAAATATTGATGAAGTGGATGATATTTGTAAGTTGTTTAGGAGCAATGATCTCTGTAGCATTACTAAGCTTAAATGACCAACTTTGGTTTATGATTATGCTGTTTCTGTTATGCGGGATTGGTATCGGAGCGGCGTTGCCCTGTTTGGATGCAATGATTACTGAAGGCATTGAAAAAGAGCAAAGAGGGACGATATCTTCTATTTATAGCTCTATGCGTTTTATTGGTGTTGCAGCAGGACCACCTATTACGGCATTATTGTTAAAGCATGCAGAAAATTGGATGTTCTATATCTTTAGTCTTATTTTACTGATAGCTGCATTAGCAACCTTCTTAGCAATTAAGCCGAAATCATAAGGAACACAGAAGATAAACCCGTGACAACTGAACACTCATATGATATGATTTTATTATATATTACGTATAAAAATGACCACAGGTGTTGCAGCACCTGTGGCCATCTGCAATAGGTTCGTCCTAAAAGGGGACGGCCAAATAAGTTTGACGTAGACCTCACCCTAAAAGTTTAAAGGCTCAAGGGGGGTCTATTTTTTATGATTAAAAGCTAAGACCGCCATAATCAGTGTTGTAAATGAAATCATCAACATTAGAGATTCAAATACTGTCAAAAGGCCTCACCCCCTTTCTACGGGGTTAGCCGACCACCCTTGTGAACACTATCGCTCTTCCATTATAACATATTTTCACAAAAATATAAGAACACATGTTCTCTTTTTGAAAATTGAGCCTATCCACCTATTCTACTTTAGATTTTCTTTTGATGGTTCCTAGCAACAAAGCAGCAAAAAGACTACCTACCGCAATGGCCAACAAAAAGGAAAGAGAAGAACCGAACACAAAAGGTGTAACTAATACTCCTCCATGAGGAATCGCAATCCCTGTATGTGTTGCCATCGACAACGCACCCGCAATAGCAGAACCAAGGAGAATTGGTGGTATATACGCCTTTTTATTCCGCTCGACAAAAGGGATCGCTCCTTCAGTCATAAACAAAAAACCTTTTACATAATTCGTACGATAATATAAACGTTCATTTTTAGAGAACTTCCAATAAAAAATACTCGTCGCAAAAGCAATGGCAAGTGGGGGAACCATTCCACCAACCATAATAGCAGCTAATGGTTCGTATACACCATTTAACATAAATCCAATACCAACCAAATAAGTCATTTTATTAATAGGACCACCTAGGTCAATGGCCATTAATAGTCCGAACATCGCACCAATCAAGATAGACAAAGGTGTCGTCATCGTTTGGAATAATGTTGTAATGGATTGTGTTAACCAGGTTAATGGTTGTAATAATACAAACATCGCCAATAAAGTCATCAAAATGCCGATGACAGGATAAATGATAATGTTCGACATCGCTGTGATAGAAGATGGTAAATAATTCGTCCATTTCTTTAAACGATTAATAATGAACCCACCGATTAAACCTGCACATATCCCACCAATCAAGCCTGAACCATTCATTGCAGCGAATAAACCACCAATTGCTCCTGGCGCAAATCCTGGGCGATCACTAATGCTTTTACCAATATAGCCAGCAAATATAGGCATTAATAAAACAATAATTGTTTGATCACCGAAAAAAGAGAGAATCTCCCAAAATTGATGACGAAAATCTGAACTAAAAATCGTTAATGACAATAAAAATCCGGCGGCAATGGCAAGGGGGAGCATATTAGATAACCCATTCATCACATGTTGATAAAGCTCTCTTGACCAAGTTTTACTATTTTTATTTACATGATTATGGTCATATATATCACAATCTTGTGAAACAGCTTTCTCTAATAACTGAAAAGGTTTACTCATACCATCTGCAACAGAGGCTTGCACCATATGTTTGCCACTAAATCGCTCCAACTCTACTTTTGTATCGGCTGCAATAATAATGGCAGTTGCTTTTTCTATTTCAGCCTTTGTAATATGTTGCTTAACCCCAGCAGCGCCATTTGTTTCGACTTTTAGAGGAATATGCAAAGTGGCGGCAGCTGACTCTAAGGAATGAGCCGCCATATAAGTGTGAGCTATCCCTGTTGGACAACCTGTAACTGCTAAAATAAATGGAGTCTCTTCATTCGTTTCATAAGTTTCATTTCTAGTATCATCTTTATCCAATTCACTAATAATCGAGAGTAAATCACTCTTTGATTCTGCCGTCATTAGTTTGAAATGAGTTTCTTTGTTCATTAAAATGGTGGATAACTTAGCTAATATATCCAAATGGAGTTCATCGGCGTTTTCCGGAACAGCAATAAGGAAGATAAGATGGGCTTTTTCACCATCTAAAGAGTTAAACTCTATCCCTCCATGACTCCTTGCTAAAGCAATACCAACTTGTGTGACTGCCCTAGATTTTGCATGGGGAATTGCAACGCCGTTGCCTATACCTGTAGTACTTTGCGCTTCTCGTTTAAGCACATCAGCAAGGAAAAGTCCTTTTTCCTTTATACCACCATCACTGTATAGCGTATCGACTAACGCAGTTATCGCTTCTACTTTTGTCACTTCCTCAAGTGAGAGAAGAATTGATTCTTCACTTAATAAATCAGTAATATTCAATACCTCTCTCCTTTCCACTAACAAAAAGTCTTTTTATCTTTCAATCATACAAAAAATAATAAGAAAATCAATCATTTTTTCTAGCAAATGATAATTGCTGAAATTGTTCATGTATGCTAGAATCAAAATAACAATATATAGTTAAATTCAACTTCACTAATCACTATATATTGTATTTTGCAAGATTATCCTCATCCATAGTCTCATTTTCCGTTTCTTTATAAGAAACGGCTTTTTTCTGTTTATCTTTTTCCTTTTGACTATATCATCACCCAACGATTGGAAATAAAATGATACTTCCAGTATATCTAAAGTTCCTGTATAACTATAGATGTTTACATATGCATTTCTTACTATTTTTATGACTATTCTGTGACCATTGTATCATCAAATAAAGAAATCATTATTTTTAAAATAGGTCAATAAAATAACTCCATATAGTCCGGTTACATGTTACAATATGAAAAATGCAATATATTACTATTGTTTTGATTCAATTATAACGAAGTGATTAAAATATAGAGGAGTATGGATCATGGCAAAGCCATCTAGTGAAACAGTCATCTTTTATATTGCAGGGAGTATTTTCACTGTATTATCAATTGGTGGAATTACTTTTTTATTAACAGAATGTTATCAATCACAAACCCTCAATGGTGCAGAGCTATGGATTATTATGCTCGTTAGTTTTGCAGTCACCGCTTTATGTGATTTTGAATTAGAACTTGAAAAACAAAGTGACACATAAATAAGTCACTAACAGGCAGAGGTAATCGTTTTGATTACTGGAATTGCTTTTCTTGTTTGCAAATGGAACATAACAAAAACCTTTTCACTTGTTGCGATGATTTTTTGATCTCTTGTTGCCATTTGTTGAGAAATGACAAAACTCGTATGACCCACTCTCTTTAATGTTGTCGTAATCTCTAACAGTTCTCCCACTAATGCCTCTTTTATATATTCACTTTCCACTTTCTTTACAACGCAACCGATATGTCTTGATTGTAAATATTGATTCGTTAGACCAAGCGCTAAAAACCAGTCATCAATACCACATTCGAAGTAGTTGAAATATTTCAAATAGTTCATATGACCAAGTTCATCTATATCACTCTCACGAACAACAATACTTGTTTTAATTTTTTTCAATTTAAGCCAGTCCTCCTTTTTGTATGCTATTTCCTCGGAACAATATTGATAAAATGGTGAAAGAAAAGTACTATCCATTCCTTTCACCAATTGAAAACCTAATGATTGATTGCCCTTCTTTTATGAGCAAATTCAATATACGTTTTAAGTATTTCTGGATTAGCCATTGAACCAACATTAATCACTTTCTCTGGCTGATGACCTAATAATATCCTTTTAATCGGTACTTCCATCTTCTTACCGGTCAACGTTCTCGGCACTTGCTCCACAGCAATAATTTCATTTGGAACAAAGCGTGGTGAAACTTGTTGCCGTATGACATCTTTAATATGTGAAATGAGTCCATCTTCGAGTAGTTGATCTCGCTTTAACACTACAAATAAAGCCATATATGATTCTTCTTCCAGGGTTTCTAAATCCACTACTAAGCTATCGCTCACAATCTCTATACTTTCGACTGCTCGATAAATTTCACTAGTACCTATGCGAACGCCTTGTTTATTAATGGTTGAGTCTGATCTGCCAAAGATAACGGATCTCCCTTTATCATCAAACTGAATCCAATCTCCATGACGCCAAATTCCCGGAAAAGTACTAAAATAACTTTCTTTGTAACGCTTATCACCTTCATCATTCCAAAAATAAATTGGCATCGATGGCATTGGATTAAGAATCACTAATTCCCCTACCTCATTAAGTATGAGCATTCCATCGTCATTAAAAGCTTGGGCGTTTACTCCTAAAGCCTTTGTTTGAATTTCTCCAGCACGAACAGGCAAAACGGGGGAACCTCCAATAAAAGCTGTGCATACATCTGTACCTCCACTTACAGAGGCTAACCACACATCCTGTTTAACCTCGTTATATACCCAATTAAAACCGTCTATACTTAGGGGAGAACCTGTGGAACAAATGGCTTTTAAATGGGGGAATGTATACTTTTCTCTTGGTTTAATTCCTAATTTTAAACTTGCCTGTATAAAAGCAGCACTCGTGCCAAAGAAACTTACTTTTGTTTTTTCGGCTAATTCCCATAAAACATCGGGTTTCGGGTACATTGGGCTACCATCATATAAAACAATCTTTCCACCTGTTAAAAGGCCACCAACAAGTAAATTCCACATCATCCAACCCGTTGTCGTAAACCAAAAAAATACATCTTCGTTTGTAACCCCTTCTTCAATGACTAATACTTTTAAATGTTCAAGTACAATGCCTCCTTGACTGTGTACAATCGGTTTAGGCAATCCTGTCGTTCCAGATGAAAATAAAATCCATAAAGGATGATTAAAAGGCACTGGTTCAAAAACAAGTTCACTCTTTCTTTTCATTACTTCGTGCCAGTCGATTGTTTTCTGTGGATTTAACCGTTTATTATCACTATTTATGCTCTTAAACAACACGGTTCGCTTCAAAGTTGGTAGTGCATTCTGTAAGTGAGCCACTTGTTCAACTCGGTCTGATGTTTTGCCATTATATACATAACCGTCCACTGCAATGAGTACATTCGGCTCAATCTGTTTGAACCGTTCCACAACACTTTCCATACCGAAATCAGGTGAACAACAAGACCACACTGCTCCAATACTCGCACATGCTAAAAAAGCAATAATCGTCTCAGGGATATTAGGCATATAACCAACGATACGATCTCCCTTTTTTACACCTATCTCTTTTAAATAACCTGCTAGTGAAGCCGTTTTTCCCCTTAATTCTTTCCAGGAAATTTCCTTTATATCTTCCATTTCTGATCGGAAAATAAGGGCTGTTTCATCACCTCTATCATTTCTGAACACATGCTCAGCATAATTCAATGAGGAGCCTTCAAACCATCTAGTTCCTGGCATTTTTCGAGATTGTAAGACATGTGAGTATGGCGTATATGAAATGATTTGACAATATTCCCAAACATACCCCCAGAATAATTCTAATTCATCAACTGACCATTTCCACAAATGATGGACATCATTTATTTCGAGCTTCTTTTCGTTTCTGATCCAATGAAGAAATTTTGTTACCCCTGCTTTCTCTATCTCCTTTTCGCTCGGTTGCCATAAAAGCTGACCTTTTGAAACCGCTTCCATTTCCTTCGCCCCCTTCATACTCTTTTGTAAAATGGACGGGAATCTGAGATGAAATAAATTTCCATTTTATATATATTATCAAAAAAATCGCTATTATCATACTATTTAGCATATATTCTCCTAGTATAAGTGACTACAACGATTATTATTATTAAAAATCATTCTAAGTGTTTAGGTTCCTATCTTTTTCCTTAACTTCGAAAATTTTAATTAATTCTAACATTTAGCTTTTTTCTAGAGATAACCTTTGACAAGTTGGATAAAATGATGTAAATTACGTAATGGGCGAACAATTAATATGTTAACCCAATATAATATTCGTATTTTGAGGTGCTAGCTATGGAAAACGTATTTGATTATGAAGACATTCAATTAATTCCTGCTAAATGTATTGTGACTAGTCGTTCTGAGTGTGATACGGCTGTAACGCTCGGAAAATATAAATTCAGACTCCCAGTTGTTCCTGCAAATATGCAAACAATTATCGATGAAAAAATTGCTACTTATCTTGCTGAAAACGGTTATTTTTATGTCATGCACCGCTTCCAACCTGAGACGCGTAAAAACTTTATTAAGGATATGCATGCACGTGAACTCATTGCTTCTATTAGTGTTGGTGTAAAAGAAGAAGAATATGGTTTTATTGAAGAATTAGCTTATGAAAAAATTGTACCTGATTATATTACAATCGATATTGCTCACGGGCATTCCAATGCAGTCATTCAAATGATTCAACATATTAAATTACATTTGCCTGATGCTTTTGTTATTGCTGGTAATGTAGGTACACCTGAAGCTGTCCGTGAATTAGAGAATGCCGGTGCAGACGCAACAAAAGTAGGTATTGGGCCAGGAAAAGTTTGTATCACAAAGATAAAAACTGGTTTTGGTACAGGTGGCTGGCAATTAGCTGCACTTCGTTGGTGTGCAAAAGCAGCAAGCAAACCTATTATTGCTGATGGTGGGATTAGAACACATGGCGATATTGCAAAGTCTATCCGTTTTGGCGCATCAATGGTCATGATCGGTTCATTGTTTGCTGGTCATGAAGAATCACCTGGTGAAACAATTGAAAAAGATGGTAAGCTCTTCAAAGAATATTTCGGTTCAGCCTCTGAATTCCAAAAAGGCGAACGTAAAAATGTTGAAGGCAAAAAAATGTACGTCGAGCATAAAGGTTCTCTTGTGGATACATTAAAAGAAATGGAACAAGATTTACAATCTTCTATTTCTTATGCTGGTGGAAATAGGCTGGAGAGTATCCGCAATGTAGATTATGTAGTAGTAAAAAACTCAATCTTTAATGGTGATAAAGTTTATTAAACAGCACGATTAAGCCAAGATAATCATTTATTTCATCCTGCCAGGGATTTGACCCCCGGGCAGGATGAGTTTATTTTGAAGTAAAAACAGGTTTTCTTTTCTCCATAAAAGCTTTTGTTCCTTCCTTTTTATCCGCTGTTGCAAATAAAACTGCTTGTGCTAATTTCTCAATTATTTGTCCTGTTTTTTGATCGGTTTCTGCACCATATTGTACAGCCATTTTAGCTAGCTTAACCGCTAATGGACCTTTAGCTAAAATTTGCTCTGCTATCTCATCTACTTTATCCTTCAAAAATTGCAATGGGACAACTTCTGTTACTAAGCCATGTGTCATTGCTTCCTCAGCGGAAAGAAATTTTCCTAATAGAATCATTTCTAACGCCTTTCCTTTTCCAACAATTCGCGATAGCCTTTGCGTACCACCTGCACCTGGGATAATTGACAAATTTAATTCTGGCAAACCAATCTTGGCATGATCAGCCATCACTCGTATATCACATGCTAATGCCAGTTCACATCCTCCGCCAAGGGCAAGACCATTAATCATGGCAATTGTCGGCATGTCATAAGCTTCAATTTCATCATAAATCTCTTGCATACTACCTGTTGCAAAAACATCTAACATTTCCTTCTCATTTAGTTGGGTAATGTCTGCACCTGCTGCAAATGCCTTGTCTCCTTCTCCTGTAAATACAACAAGCTGGGACACTCCATCATGTTTAATTTCTACAAGAGCATCCCTTATCTCACTAAGCGTTTCTTTACTTAATCTATTTCTTACTTCTGGTAGATTAATATATATATAGGCAAGTTGACCTTCTTTTTTTACAATAATGTTTTCATACATCAGATTTCCTCCTTCTTATTTTTGAAGGTTTTCAATCAACATAGCCATTCCTTGGCCGCCACCGACACAGAGAGAGGCAATGCCAAATCTTCCCTTCTTTTTTGCTAGTGCATGCATTAAAGTAACGACAATTCTAGATCCGGTTGATCCAAGTGGATGTCCGAGAGCAATTGCTCCGCCATTAATATTTATTCGTTCAGGTGGTAGCATCAACTCTCTTTGTACTGCAATGGCTTGAGAAGCGAACGCTTCATTTATTTCAAATAAATCTATGTCTGCGATACTAAGCTTTGTTCTTGCCAATAGCTTCCGTATTGCCGGTATAGGTCCAATCCCCATGACTTCAGGTGAAACACCGACAGATGTCCAATCATGAATCATTGCTTTTGCTGATAATCCCCTTTTATCAGCTTCTTGTGCTGTCATAAGCAAGAGTGCTGAGGCGCCATCATTTCTTCCACACGCATTTCCCGCAGTTACGCTACCACCTTCTTTAAATACCGGCTTTAAGCTGGCAAGCTTTTCTCGTTTTGTCTCCGGTCTTGGATGTTCGTCTTGAGCGAAAGTGATTTGTTCTCTTTTGTTTTGTATTGTTACTGGGATGATTTCTTGTTGAAATGCGTTCATTTCTTGCGCCTTTTTATACTTTTGCTGACTTTCATATGCAAACTGGTCTTGATCTTCCCTAGCAATATTGTATCGCTCGGCAACATTTTCTGCTGTCACCCCCATCCCTAAATGAGCGCCATAAATTTCTTGTGGTTGTTGACCATTCTCTTTATTGGCATCCACTAGTATTGTTTGGTCACCTCCAAAACGTGAGCCTCTAATAAAAATGGGGGAATTACTCATACTTTCCGTACCACCTGCGATAACAACATTGGCCTGTTTGGAGTAAATTTGTTGCATACCTGAAGCGATGGCTTGCATGCCTGATGCACATAATCGATTCACAGTAAAAGCGGGAGAAGTTTCAGGAATGCCCGCTCTTAAAGCAGCTACTCTTGCCACGTTGGATGATTGCGAAGATTGTCGCACTTCTCCTAATATGACTTCTTCTACAGTCGATGGGCTTACATTGACACGTTTAAGTAAGCCAGATATAACATCGGAGGCTAAGTAGCTAGAAGATATATTTCGTAATGTTCCTCCATACCTTCCAATCGCTGTTCTTACGCCATCTACAATGACGATTTTGTTTAGGTCCATTTTCTTCCCCCCTTAGTTATATTCTTTATTTAATTGAGCAGCGATGATATTTTTTTGGATTTCTGATGTTCCTTCATAAATCCTCGTAATTCTCGCATCACGATAAAACCGTTCAATAGGAAAATCTGAAATGTATCCAATTCCGCCATGGACTTGTACGGCTTTATCAGCCACACGGTTATATACCTCTGAGCCGAATAATTTAATCATCGCAGCTTCCTTAATTACTTTCTTCCCTTCATCAACCATCGTAGCTACTCGGTACGTAAAAGATCGTAATGCTTCTATATCGACAGCCATTTCCGCTAGCATATGAGCAACGGCCTGATGCTCAATAATTGGTACATTGAACTGCACCCGTTCTTTTGCATACGTCATGGAAAGATCTAATAATTTTTGGGCGGAACCTAAGTTTCTGGCAGCCAAGCCTGCACGTCCGTTGGCAAGAATCGTTAATGCATTCACATACCCTCTCCCTTCTTCACCTAGGACATTTTCTACTGGGACTTCACAGTCTTCCATAATTATTTCTGCTGAATGTGAACCACGAAGGCCCATTTTATGTTCAATCGCTCCTACTTGAAAACCAGGAAAACTTTTTTCTACGATAAAAGAAGTAATCCCTTTTGCACCTTTAGATGGATCTGTGACAGCCATAACCGTAAAGACATCCGCTTGAGGTGCATTTGTAATATAGTGCTTTAACCCATTTAGAATATATTTATCGCCTTTACGTACTGCCGTCGTTTTTAAATTAGTGGCATTCGAACCAGCCTGTGGCTCTGTTAATGCGAAGGCACCTATTTTCTTTCCTGTAGCCATATCAGGTAAGTACTTCTGTTTTTGATATTCATTTCCCATTTCCACAATGCCCACTGATCCGATACCCGTATGACCGCCAATCAAAGTGGTGAATCCATTATGCGTGGCACCAATTTCTTCATACAAGGCACATTTGCCTACCATCCCAATGCCTAACCCACCATATTCTTCTGGAATACTTAAACCAAATAAGCCTAGCTCTTTTGCCATTTCTACAATTTTATCTGGGATGTGATCCTCTTTTTCGATCTGCATCGCAACCGCTTCCACTTCATTTTGCACAAACTCTCTAACACCTTTTTGCAACACTTCGATATCTTCACTTACTGTATAACTCATATCATCTGCCTCCCTTTATTTTTGAATATTCTCTATTTTCTTTCCGTGTTGATCGTATGCGTACCATCCTTTACCTGTTTTTCTACCTAATTCACCTTTTTCCACTTTTTCTACTACCGACTGTTTAGGGCGATCCACCTCGAGCCCTGTTTCTGCATATCTTTGCTTCCTTACAGCATAATTTACATCAAGACCAGTTAAATCCATTAATGCAAATGGACCAATAGGATGACCTAAAGCCTTTTCGACAACGACATCGATTTCTTCATAACTGGCATATCCATGTTCATATAAATAAATCGCTTCATCCATGAGTCTCGCTAAGATACGATTGGCGATGAAACCTGAAATTTCTTTTTGTAGAAGTACTGGTTTTTTTCCAATACTATGAATGAATGTCATCGCTTGCTGGGCAACGTCCTTTGAAGTATGCGGACCTTGAACAACCTCCACAAGCTCCATCACAAGTACTGGGTTAAAGAAATGGATATTACATACACGATTTTGATAGGTTAACTTATCTATCAATTTAGAGCTCACTATAGTGGAGCTATTCGTCGCAATGATACAATTTTCCGAGACAATCTTTTCTAAAGATTGAAATAATGTTTGTTTTGCCTCTAAATCTTCAATAATAGCTTCTATGATAATATCTACATCATGTAACTGGTTGATTTCAGTAGTAAATGTTAAATGTTCGAAAGCTTTATCCACCTCATCACGCGAAAATCTCCCTTTTCTTACCCTCTTTTCTAACTGTGTTTCTAACACTTCTTTCGCTTTTATTAAACGATCGTTAGATATATCTTGTAATACGACATCATATTGATGAAGCGCTGCTACAACGGCAATTTGTGCACCCATTGCTCCCGCTCCAATCACACCAACTTTTTTTATATTTGTCATTCTCGTTTATTTCTCCTTTCTAATTCTTCTTTCACAAGTAATCTTTTCAATAATTTACCAACACCATTTCTTGGTAGGTGACTTCTTTCTTCAAAAACTCTCGGTACTTTATAAGGTGTTAGTTTCGTATAACAAAATGCTTTAATTTCTTCAAGATGGAGCGTATAACCTTCTTTAGCCACAAGAAATGCTTTCGGAATCTCTCCATTTTCAGAATCAGGGATACCGACTACTGCAACTTCAGCAATACCTTGATGTTCATAAAGGACATTTTCCACTTCTTGAGGATAAATATTAAACCCCGAGAAAAGAATCATTTCTTTTTTACGACCGACAATATAGAAATACCCATCTTCGTCTACTGTGGCTAAATCACCTGTAAATAACCACCCTTCTTGTAACGTAGAGGCTGTCTCTTTCTCATTGTTCCAGTAACCCTTCATCACTTGTGGACCTTTAATGACCAATTCACCGACCTGATTAATCCCCAAATCCTCCTGTTTTTGATCAACGATACGACAATCTACAGCAGGAACAGGAATACCGATGCTACCATGTTTATGTGTACCATTTATTGGCGTACGGTGAGTCGTTGGGGAAGTTTCCGACATACCAAACCCTTCTAAGATGGTACAACCAGTTAATTGCTTGAATTGTTTAATAACCTCTACTGGCAATGGCGCTGATCCGGATGAACATATTTTAAGAGAGTTTAATCCTGCGGATCGTACATTGGGATGATGGATAAAAGAAAGATACATTTTAGGGACACCTGGAAACATGGTTGGTGCATATTTCTTCACTTGATTTAAAACCTCATCAACGTCAAAACGTTCAAAGAGTAAGATTCGCGCTCCTAAAAAGATGCCTACATTCATAGCACTTGTCATCGCATACACATGATAAAGCGGAGTTGCCGCTAATATCGTTTCGTTTCCGAAAGCCACTTTTTGTCGATACATCACATAACTTTGGTAAACATTCGCAATTAAATTATGATGTGTAAGCATCGCTCCTTTTATCGTTCCCGTTGTTCCGCCTGTGTATTGTATAATGGCTAAGTCTTTTTTAGGATCTATAGACGCTTCAGTAAATTTAGTACTTCCATTTTTAAAAATATCTTTCATATGATGAACGATTGAAGATACTTCCCTATTAGTACTGACATTTGTGGCATACATAATATGCTCTAAATCATACACTTCTCTAATTTTCTGCAGTGCAGTAACTGATTTTTCACCAACAACTAGTGCGCGTAATTCTGTATCATGAAACACTTGCAATACCTCTCTTGGTGTATAGGCTGGGTTAATTGGCACGATGATAAGACCAAGTGCATGACTAGCATAATAGGCAGTGACATAATCTGGATGATTGCCAAGCCATAACCCGATTCTATCCCCTTTTTTCAACCCACATCTCTGCCAATACGAAGCGAGTGTGTCCGTTCGTTTCTTCAGTTCCTCATAGGTGAGTGTTTCGTGATTAAAAATGATAGCCACATGATCTCGATAAGAATGCGCAGTTTCCTTTAGTACTTCATATAGGCCAATATAAGGTATGTGGAAATTTGGCAACCGATCTTCATAATATTTTTCCCATACTCTTTTTAATGAGAGATTATTCAAGACACATTCCTCCTTTATGTGTCACATATAGTCTTTTAATATATCTCTTGCAATAATTAGCCGTTGGATTTCATTTGTGCCTTCATAGATTTTCGTTATTCTTGCATCACGATAATACCTTTCAACAGGATAATCAGCGACGTAGCCCATGCCACCATGAATTTGCACTGCTTTGTCAGCCACTCGATTAAACACTTCAGACGCGTAAAGTTTAGCCATTGAGGATTCTTTCACGACCTTTCTACCTTGATCGACTAAATGAGCGGCTTTTAATGTTAATGTTCTTGCTGCTTCTGTTTCTGTTGCCATATCAGCTAACATCCATTGAATCGCTTGGTTCTTTGCAATTGGTTTACCGAACTGAATACGCTCATTCGCATATTTCGCTGATAATTCAATGAGTTTATCACAAGATCCAACTGCCCTTGCCGCTAACCCAATCCGTCCTTCACTTAAAATAGTTAGTGCAGCTACATATCCAAGACCCACTTCTCCTATAACATTTTCTTCTGGCACTTCACATTGATCAAACAATAATTGTGCAGTATATGAACCTTTTAAACCCATTTTTTTATCCTTTTTTCCTACTGTAAATCCAGGAAAATCTTTTTCTATTAAGAAGGCAGTAATCCCCTTTGCGCCTTTGTCTTTATCTGTAACAGCAAAGACCGTAAATACATCTGCTACAGGCGCGTTCGTGATGAAATGTTTTGACCCATTAAGAATCCACTTATCTCCCTTTTTCTCTGCTTTTGTCGCAAGATTAGTAGCATCAGAACCTGCCCCAGGCTCTGAAAGGGCAAAACAAGCAATTTTTTCTCCTGATGCTAAAGCAGGTAAGTATTTTTCTTTCAAGTAGGGAGAGCCAAGCCTTACTAAACCTGTACTACCAATACCTGTGTGTGCACTAATTAAACTAACAAAACCATTATGCGTGCGACCTAATTGTTCTAATACAGCGGTTTTCCCAACCATGCCAAGACCAATACCCCCATACTCTTCTGGTATACTCATCCCAAATAATCCAAGTTCCTTCACTTGCTGAACCAAAGAATCTGGTATACGGTCGTCATCTTCAATTTGTTGTGCTAAAGGCTCTACTTCCTTCTCGACAAATTGGTGAACCATCTGCACGATTTGATCGATTTCTTGGTTTTGAACTGTGAACATAAGATCACTCCTTTGTTTGCTTTATTAATATAGATGCAAAAACCATGCCATCATTTTTAACTCATGATAAATCGTTAATGAATAGCTTTAACACAAGTTATATAGTTATTTTTTCCGCATCATTTAAATCAGCAAAAAAGTAAACGCTTACTTTTTTGATTCAAAAAAGAATAGAGTTGATTCACTAATGAATCAACTCTATTCCATACTTTTTAAGCTTTCTTGAAATTGTCGGTTGGCTTGTATGCAAAGCGGATGCGAGCTCATAGGTTGTTGTACATTTTTTTAAAGCTTTCATAATAGCTTTTTTTTCTGCTGCTTCTACTACATCCTTTAATGTCTCTATTTTGTCATTTTCATATGGAAAATCTATTTCTCGCTGATATTCTGGTGGAAGATCATTCATTGTAATGATAGACTCTTGTGAGACAATAACCAATCTCTCAATTAAGTTGGCTAATTCACGAATATTGCCTGGCCATTGATAATGGTATAAAAATTTTTTTACATCATTATGTAGATCTTTGTTGAAATGATACTTTTCGTTCGTCTGTTTTAAGAAATAATTGATTAAGGGATAAATATCCTCCCGCCGGTCCTTTAAAGAGGGGATTTCAATGGTAATTACATTTAAGCGATAATAAAGATCTTCGCGAAAACGACCTTTATTCACCATCTCTTTTAAATCTCTATTAGTCGCAGCAATAAGCCTTACATTTACATTCTTCGTCTTCGTTCCGCCTACCCGTTGGATTTCCTTTTCCTGAATAACTCTTAACAATTTGACTTGTGAAGCCAACGGTAATTCCCCAATCTCATCTAAAAATAAAACCCCTTCATCGGCTAGTTCAAACATCCCTGGTTTCCCTTGTTTATCTGCACCTGTGAAAGCACCTTTTTCATAACCAAATAACTCAGATTCAATTAATTCTTCTGGAATCGCACCACAGTTTAGTTTAATATATTTGCCCTTCATTCTTCTATTGCTTGTTTCGTAAATATATTTAGCAAGAACATCTTTTCCTACGCCTGTATCACCAAGAAGAAGAACTGTGGCATCCACATTAACAATCCTTTCGGCGGTTTCGTATACATGCTTCATTTTTTCACTTTCTATGACAATTGATTGCTGATGTATGTTAATGTTTTGTTTTAACCTTTCAATTTCTTGACGGTAAGAGAGGTTTAATTTATTTGCTTCTTTTAGAGCATTTTGTAGTTCAATCAACTGTGATAAATCTCTAATATTTGTGACAACACTTTCTACTTCTCCTGTATCGTCAAAAACTGGACTACCTGTAAGGAGCAACGATTCATTGCCAGCTCGATTAAACTGGACATGTGAAATCGTTTCTTTCTTTTCTATCACCCTTTTCGTTAACGAACTCTCGAGAATGCCTCTTTCAATTAAAGCATCGACCTTTTTGTTCATATAATAGTCTTTTGGGATCCCTGTAATTCTCTCCATTGCGGAATTGGTTAAAATGGTATTACCGTTTCGATCGGTTAAATAAATACCATCGTAAGAGTTTTCTATGATTGCTTCTAGTAGCGTATTTGCCTTCATCAAGTCACTTACTTTATTCATTAATTGAGACAATTCGGAAGATAGAACCCCTATATATAAGTAGTGATGTTGTCCTGATTGACTTCTGATAAACAGAAGAAAATCTTCATCCGTTAAAAAGGCAACCTTTATCTTTTCATTACCATACGCATTCCATCTAGGAAATAGGTCGTCAATATACGTGGAAGGCTTCCCTTTTATCAAGATACGTAATGATTCGCTCATAGAAATAATTTCACCAGTGAGCGTTGTCTCTACTGTCAATAAAAGACTACGATTCTGTACAATCATCTACTATCTTCACCTCTTCACATGGTAAACAAATAGAGGAAATAATTTCACTATATTTCCTCCTAGCTTGGAACGTAATTAACTATTCGTATCGGCGGTTTTCTTTGTGTGCTGATCAAAAAAAGAGAGAACTTCTTCAAACACAAGCTGCTCATTTTCTTTTTTAGAAAATCCATGTCCCTCATCTTGTAATAAAATATACTTTACTTCGCGTCCTTTTTTCCTCAATGCTTGCACAATTTGATCAGATTCCTCCTTCACTACACGGGGATCATTTGCTCCCTGAATAACGAGCATCGGTTTAGTCATAGCTTCCAAATAAGTAATAGGGGAGTATTCAGTGAGTTTTTCCTTATCTTTTAAGGGATTTCCAACCCATTGATCCATAATTGGTTTCCAATCTTCGGGAACTGATTCTATAAACGAAAATAAATTAGAAGGTCCGAAGATATCGACCACCGCTTTAAAATACTCTGGATGTCTACCATGTAAAAGTAGCGCCATATATCCGCCGTAGCTTCCGCCCATTAATAGAATGTCACCTTTCTTTGTATAACCTTTTTCAATTAGCCACTCTATACCAGCTATATTATCTAACCTAGGACCATCTCCCCAATCACCCTCTACCATTTTCATAAAGGACAGGCCATAACCTGTTGATCCTCTAAAATTAGGGGCAAAGATGCTATATCCATGATTGATAAGAAACTGAAAATAGGAACGAAAAGATTTTCTCTCTGCGGCTTGCGGTCCACCATGTGGCCAAAATATAACTTGGCCATTATTTACCTCTTTATTTGCTTCAAACCATAATGCTTCAATTTCTAAATCATCAAATGAAGGATAGTAAATCGTTGCCGGCTCGACAAGCTCAGATTCTTCCACACCTGGTACGCGATATTCAGTTAACTGCTTCCACTTTTCACCCTTTTTCAATTGATAAATATTGTGCGGTTTAATAGCGCTTCTTCCTAAAAGATATAAATTTCCTGAGTCATGAACAACTAATTTTTCAATGATATCACAAGGAATTTCTACCTTTTGTAAGGAATTATGATCTAATGAATAAGCATAAAGATAATCCTCCACTCCTTTTTCAGAAGTTAAATAGATGATGTGATTACTCTTATCATAATGAATGGATGAGAAACTTTCATGGTCAAGCCCGACGACTTTACGAAATTGCTTTGTCACGATATTAAATTCAGCCAAATAAGTGAAATTTTCTTTAAAGTTGGTGATCAAATAAATCGTGTCTTCCGCGGTAAACAAAGATCCAGTTACCGTATGCGCCTCTTCCTCCTTTTCAGTTAAACAAAGCTTTTCACGTTCCGTATGTACATAAGCGAGAGAATGCGTATTGGCAAATACAGTAGATGAAATATAACTCTCTTCATTTGGACTCCAACCATCTAGAAACGTCATACCTTCTTTACCCTCTAGGAAAAGTTCTTCTTGCTCTGTTTCTATATGATATCTATAAACATTTAAATAAGTTGGGTTATTTTTAGCCGAACTATAATATAAATACTGGCCATCTTTTGATAATAAGGGATTAAAATTCCTGGTTTTTTCATTATTGATTAGTTGTTTCAATTTACCACCACTTGGATGGACTGCATAATATTGCGCACACTCATCCCCATCTTGATCAAAACCCGCAAGTATAAATTTGCCACTCTTATCATAGAGAAGCCCCATGCACACTTGATTTTTGAATGTTAACTGAACTGGAAATTGTTGTGGCAAATTCATTGCCCATAAATTATAGTAGCCATTTAAATTTGTACTAAACACTACTTGGGACTCATCGGAATTAACGACAAAATCATTAATGCTTAACGTTTTTAGAAACTGATCCATCTCGGGTTTTGGAAATTGAATCATAGAGTTGCCCTCCTATTAATAGATTATTCTTATTATTCAGTATACCACACTCTATTTTACCAATTAAAACCAAACAAAAGCGAACATAGTATGACATTTTTATTTCAAATCTACTTGTTTGCAATAATTTCGCCGTAAATGCTCAAAATACCGATAGGAGGATGTACAAATGAACCTTCTTTTTTATTTATTTTTTCTTTCTTTTGATTGAAAAAGGTTCAATTGGTCATTCTGTTAATGCAGCGTGTTTATTTTAAACTTCCTTCATTATAAATGTAAGGCATATAGAAAGAGGATACTAACTATGATTAGACTATTTGGAGGGCGAATTTTCAAAACAGGCATTTCTGTCTTTATTACTGCATTTCTATGTCAGCTATTCACATGGCCACCAACCTTTGCAGTCATTACCGCTCTCGTTACGATTGAGCCTACGGCGAAAGAATCCATTCGCAAAGCACCAGCAAGATTTCAAGCTTCTTCTATAGCAGCTTCCTTCGCCGTTTTATTTACCTTTATCTTTTCAGATAGTTCGTTGGCTTACGCACTAACAGCCGTTTTCACTTTGATGATATGTACGAAGTTAAAGCTAGAAGATGGTCTACTTGTAGCCGCTTTAACCGGTATGGCCATGATTTCAATTGTACAAGAAGCTTATATGGCAACATTGTTAATGAGACTTGGAGGTACGACGCTAGGTTTATTAATTTCAACTTGTGTAAATATATTTATTTTACCCCCGAATTATTTAGTAAAAATAAGCAAAACGTCTACACAGTTATTGAATCGTATGGAAAATATTCTTGTATATGTAACAAACAACATCAAACAAGGAAATAGCAGCAGAAACGAGGTCAAACAAGTCATTGCAAAGATTGAGGAAGAAATAGCTCATTACCAACAGCTGATACAATATCAAAAAGATGAATGGCGCTTTCATAAATTTTCTAGGAAGGATGTATTTTACCTAAGGCAGAAAGAAAGGCATTTAACTATCATAAAACAAGCGTTTATCCACTTATTCCAGCTTGTAAACCTTTCTTTGAAAGAGCTTACACCTTCACCCTACTTAATGCGATTATTGCAAGATACTATACTGCATCTGAAACAGCCATCCAAGCAACCTAATGAAGAGGACTATTTCCATTTAAGGACACAATATACATTGAATGACAACCACCTTAAAATCGAGGAAAATATGCTCGCCATACAACAGCTCATCATGCAGTATCAAATGAATGAAGAAAAGTTAAGATAACTAGATGAGAATAGAAAATACGAGTACTTAAGATGTATTTATGAGAGCGTATGGTACAGAAGAGGATTTTATTTTGCAGCCTTATTTAAAATTTAAATGTAGTTAGTAACTGTTATTTTCCGTTATGAGAAGGAACTATTACTTTTAAGGCGTACTCACTCTTGGGGTTTCCTCTGAGAGCAGTGTTTCTCTCATTTACGTTACTTTTATTCTTGGGGCTTTTTCTAAAAGCAAGAATCCGCCCCTTGTACCACTCTTCTTACAGCTTTAGGAAAAAATGAATTTCCCTATTATCCTCTTTTACAATTCAACAAAAAACCACAGATCACTTAATCTGTGGCACTCTTTTCTATATTTATATTGTTCAACATTCATTGCATAGTGTGTACCCTGACACCTTATATCCTTTTCTTCTAAGAAATCGAATGCTCATGTTTTTTTCTATTTTTGATGAAGCAATAACGTGTACGCTCTTTCCATCGATTTCATGATAAAAGCGATGGAGATAAGCAATTGGAATATGCAGACGATGATGAGCCTGATCTACTTTTTCATTATAGTCCCTCACATCAACAATCCGAACATCGCTTTCTTGATTGTCTTGTAACACTTGTGCCTTCACACCAAATACCGGCAAATATCTACTATATATAAAAGTCAAAAGTAAAATGATTAAGAGTATACTAATAAACGTAAGCATTTTTCCTCCTAGGATGTTATATTCACCCTCATATTCTATACCCCTATTGGTATGAAGTCAACAAGAAGAACTCACCCTTCATATATCAATTTCTAAGCGTCATTTATTTTTTCTAAAACCTACAGCTGAAAGCTATTTTTTTATCTCACTTTCATGTTTTGTAAAAGTAAGTAATAAGAAAAGAACAAAGCTAATCAATAGGATACTTCCTCCAACAATATAAAAAACCGTATTAATCATCTCTGGCATAAAACCTGGTTTAAAGATAAACATTGCCATTCCAGCGGTTAAACCAATTGTGCCGATAATGGCAGTAGTGACATGTAATTTTGCAAGGAATCTTAGCTTCGGAGTAAATAATTGATAATATACCGCCCATGCGAAAAGTGATAGCCAGCCAACAACTAAACTATGGGCATGGATGGGTTTGAAGGCATAACTCCCTGCTCCGGCCATATGTGATCCTAGAAAAGCACCTATCACTGCAAAGATAGCAGAAAACCTAAGTAATATTTTGCTAAATTTATTCAATTGACACTCACCCTTTTCATCTTCATTCATTTGATTTTATTTTGTCATCATATGTCCTATCTCACCTTTTATGACTGACAAAATAAGGTTATAGAATGAATATGAACGGAGTATGAACAATGGTTTACAATAGAATTGTTTTGCTAATTCGATTGGTTTGGTAGCATAATTGTAAAAATCGTTCCTTCTCCTTCTTCACTTTCGACTCGTACTTCTCCTTGGTGAAGATCTACGATTGAATAAACAATGGAAAGTCCTAACCCAGAACCAGCAATGGAACGATTTCTAGAAAGGTCGGAACGATAAAAACGATTAAAAACCTTTTTCATTTCCTCCTGATTCATACCAATACCATTATCCTGAATTTGTACTTTTATCCAGCCCCCCTCTTCTTTAAGAATGATGGAAATATCTCCATTTTCCTTTCCATATTTAATGCTATTTGTGAGTAAATTTTCCCAAACAGAATAGAGCAAGGAGGGGTCCCCTTCGATCATACAATCAGGCAATGAATAACTTAGCATCATGCCTTTGTCTTCTAAATGCCACTGATATTGTTTAATCACTAACTTTAGTTGTTCACTCATATTAAATGAAACGATATTAACCATATCTTTCCTATAGTCGATAGAAGATAATAATAATAATTGATTTGTTAAATCAGACAAACGGGTTACTTCTTCTTCCATCATTGTCATTTGATTCATTTCTTCATCTGTTCTTTTCTTTTCCTTAAAAAGATGTAAGTAGCCTTTTATATTAGATAAAGGGGATTGAATATCATGTGAGATATTTGTAATAAATTCTTTGCGCATTTCATTTGCTGCTTCTAATTTTTTCGTCATTTTCATAAAACTTTGAGTGAGAGAACCAATTTCATCTTTTCTATTAGTAGGTAACTCAATACTGTACGCTCCATTAGCAATCACTGTTGTTGCTTCATTTAACTTTCTAATCGGCTTTACAATATACTTTGTACTGATGAACACGAATAAAATACTTAATAAGAGGATACCAATCAATAACCAAGCAAACATCATGTGCATTTCGCTAAATAAAAGGGAAATATCAGGTCTGAGAAAAAGAGCATACTCCCTCTCTTGATAAGTAAATGGTACACCGACAGTATTTTTAAGTTCGTTAGCAAAAAAACCGGTCACAAATGTAGCATGTGGAAAAAGGTTAATACCGTGATAAATCCGACCATTCAAAACTTGTTGAACAGCAGCACTACTTAAATTATGTTCGCGATACTCCGCTCCATAAAAAGATTCCTCTCCAAGACCATCAGTTACAAATATTTGATAACCAAAAGAGCTGATATGCGTAAGATATAGTTCCTTATTGATTTGTGGATTCTCCTCCATGAAGGTAATCGTAGCTTTCGCCATCTCTGTCACTTTGGCATCGTTTTTAGGCTTTAATGATTGTTGATAATATGCATTGCTCAATATGAATGAAATGACACTACTTAGAAGCATAATACAAATGGTTGTGAGAGCAATTTTTGAGTAAAGTGTTTTCATTTGCCTATCTCCAATGAATAACCGATACCGCGAATCGTTTTAATGATTACATCTACCTCTAACTTAGATAAGCGGCTACGTAAACGTTTAATATGTACATCAACAGTCCTTTCATCCCCAGAAAAATCAATGCCCCAGATTTGTTCAATTAATTGCTGTCTACTGTATACTCTATTTTGGTTAGCAGCCAGAAAATATAATAACTCAAATTCCTTCAGTGGTAATAGATAGGCTTTATTGCTCACTTCAATTTCATAGCTTTTTTTATTGATATATAATCGGTCGAGCATGATACTCGTTGTTCCTACCTTTCCATATCTTCGTAATAATGCATTGACACGGAATAATAACTCTTTCGGCTCAAATGGCTTTACCACATAATCATCCGTACCGACTGAAAATCCCTTTGCTTTATCATCTAATTGTCCCTTTGCCGTAAGCAGGATAATCGGGAGGTCAAAATCCCTACGAATTGTTTTTGTTAGTTGATAGCCATCCATGTTCGGCATCATTATATCTGCAATAACAAGATCGACTACTTCCGTTTCTAATATTGCCATCGCATCCTGACCATCTTTTGCCTCAGTGGTTTGATAGCCTTCTTTTTGTAAACTATCCTTCATTAAATAGCGAACATGTTGATCATCATCAACAATTAAAATTTTTTTCACAAGAAACACCTCTTCTTCTTAAAGCTTATCATTTCTTCAATTATTAAGAAGAAAGAATAAACCTTGCATATGATATGCAAGGTTTATTATAAAACTTATAATTCATCAAATCCATTATCGACTTGATTCACTTTTGTATATTGTCTTGATTTTTGTTCGAAGAAATCAGATTTGCCTTGATCTACCTCTTCATAAGCAACAATCCAACGGAGTGGATTTTTACGGAATCCTTCAAACGGTCGTTCAAATCCTAATTGATTACTGCGGACATTGGCATAAAATTTGATGTATGCTTCAAGGTCAGTAATAAGAATACCATCCATTTTATCACCGATTACTTCACGTGCCCATTCAATTTCGAGATCTGCAGCTTTTCTGAAAGTATCTTTTACAAATTGTTGCAATTCTGGTGTGTCTAATGCAGGATGCTCGTTTAAGATTTCTTTAAAGATTTTTACAAATAAATCAACGTGAATTTGTTCATCACGATTAATATAGTTAATCATCGTTGATGTAGATACCATTTTTTGATTTCTCGCTAAATAATAGAAGAAAGCGAAACCTGAATAGAAGAATAAGCCTTCTAATACTACATCATAAACGATTGATTTTAACATATTTTCCGCCGTCGGTTCTTTTACAAAATCTTTATAACCATTTGTAATAAAATCATTTCGTTCTCTTAATGTTGGTTCTGTACGCCAATAATCGAAGACTTCATCTTGCTTACTTTTTGAAACAATAGAAGAAAGAATATAAGAATACGAGTGATTATGAATAACTTCTTGTTGTGCAAGAATAATCATTAACGCTGAAAGACTAGAATCTGTTAAATAATCTGCTGTCTTCCCAGCATAGTCAGTTTGAATGCTATCTAGTAACGCTAGTAAACCGATAATCTTTAAAAAGGCTTCTTGTGCGTCCTCAGATAACTCAGGGAATTGCTTAATATCTTGAGACATATTAATTTCAAATGGTGTCCAGAAATTAGATAACATCTTTTTATATTTAGGGTAAGCCCAGGAAAATCTTACATCATCCCAGTTTAAAACGTTCGAACATTCTCCATTAATAATACCTGTTGAACGGTTTGGTGCTTCATGATTCATAATGGGACGTTTATTTAAAGTGTTCATTTATTTTATTCTCCTCTCGGTGAAATCAGCTAGAGCATGATTCACAATCTTCAATATCTGTGGAAGTAGAACGTAAATAATACGTTGTTTTCAGCCTGTTTTTCCATGCGGATACGTGAAGATCTAATAATTCTTTTGCTTTAATCGTATTTTTAATATATAGATTAAATGACACAGCTTGGTCAATATGCTTTTGACGTTTCGCATTTTGAGCAATGCTCCATTTTTGATCGATATGGTAAGCAGATTTATAGTACCACGTCGTTTGAGCGTTTAGGTCTGGTGCAGTTACAGGAATACGATAGTCTTTTTTCTCTTCTGAGTATTGCTTGTTGAAGATTGGATCAATACTCGGTGTGCTACCTGCAATTAATGCAGTTGACGCATTAGGTGCTACCGCTTGTAAATAGCCGTTTCTAATTCCTTTTGCTTTCACTTTTTCCATTAGTCCTTGCCAATCAAGTTCGCTATCACCATTCAGGTAATCTCTTTTTTCGAAATAGGCACCTGTATGCCAATCTGAACCATTGAATGCTGGGTAGGCTCCCTTTTCCTCAGCTAGATTCATAGAACTTTCAATCGTTAAGTAAGCAATTTTCTCGTAAAGTCGGTCTGCAAATTCTAATGATTCAGGGCTTTCCCAAACGACCTTATTAGTAGCTAATAAATGATGCCAGCCGAAAGTACCTAAGCCGATCGCGCGATATTTTTTATTCGTTAACTGCCCTTGGATAACAGGGATTTTATTAATATCAATTACATTGTCTAGCATTCTTACTTGAATAGGAATCAATCGATCTATGACTGCTTCATTCACTGCTTTGGCAAGGTTAATAGAAGACAGGTTACATACGACGAAATCACCAGGTGTTTTCTCGATGACAATTTTACCATCTTTTGTATACTCTTCTACTCTTGTTG
Organism: Cytobacillus kochii; assembly: GCF_020171845.1. GTDB lineage: Bacteria > Bacillota > Bacilli > Bacillales > Cytobacillaceae > Cytobacillus > Cytobacillus kochii. The sequence continues at coordinate 191,682 of NZ_JAIVAM010000012.1, forward strand.
TTACACTTTGATTTTGAACGATTTCAGTACAAAGATTTGTGCAATAGATCATGCCAGCATGTGCGTTTGCATTCATACGGTTCACTTCATCCCGATAGAACATAAATGGTGTTCCCGTTTCTAATTGACTGCGCATGATAGACTTCATAATATCGATAGCAGGAATTTCCTTCTTCGATAGCTCTTCATTATTGACGCATTCTAGATATTTTATTCTAAAAGTACCTGCACCAACTTCTTCATCATAATAATCTTCTAATGAGAAGCCCATTTTTTGTCGAACTTCATGTGGGTCAAATAAATACCAGTTACTACGCTCTTCTACTTTTTCCATGAATAAATCAGGTAGACAAACACCGGTAAATAAATCATGTGTACGTAATCTTTCATCACCATTATTTAACTTTGCATCAAGGAAAGAAAAGATATCCTTGTGCCAAACGTCTAGATAAACGCTAATTGCTCCTTGCCTTTGTCCAAGTTGATCGACACTTACAGCTGTATTATTTAGCTGTTTCATCCATGGAAGCACACCAGATGAAGCGCCTTTGAATCCTTTAATCATACTGCCTCTACTACGAATCTTACCTAAATAAACGCCGATTCCACCACCATTTTTAGATAGTGCAGCAATGTCTGTATTACTGTCATAAATCGAATCTAGACTATCATCAACTGTTTCGATAAAGCAGCTAGATAGTTGTCCCCAGTTCTTACCTGCATTGGATAAAGTTGGTGTAGCTACAGTCATAAATAAGTTACTCATTGCCCAGTAAGCTTCTTTTACTAATTGCAACCGATTTTTTTCTTCTTGATGCATAAGAATCATTGCAATAACCATCCAGCGTTCTTGAGGCAACTCAAAAATTCTCTTTTGGCGATCTTTTGCTACATAACGATCCGTAAGCATTTTAATCCCGAGATAAGTAAAGAGCTGATCTCTTTCAGGGACAATTTCTTTGCCTAATTCATCAATTTCTTCTTTTGTATAACTAGATAATAAAATAGGACTATAAATATCAAGATCACTTAATTGTTGAATTAAAGTATGAAAATCACCATAGGCCTGGCCACTGTACCCTCGGTTCTCCGCTGCTTGTTGATAAATCTTCTTTAAATATAAATGGGCAGCCACATATGTCCAATCAGGTTCATTAACATTTATGTAAGAAAGACATTCTAGTATTAACTGATCATAGAAACTATCTAACTCTAAGTGATTTAATTGTTCCGCACGCTTTTCTAACGCACTAATTGGTAAGTTGTTGAATTGTTGATATAATTGTTCAAAATTGACTGTCGTATCAATCATTGTTTTCAAATTTCTTCCTCCTTCAAACTATTTCTATCAAATTTAGGCATAAAAAAAACCGCCCCAGTTACACCTTGAGCGGATCAAACGACAGTATAAATACAAGTGTACAATAACACTCTTTTCATCAACTGTCGTTTCATCTTCTCAAGCCCCGAAGAATTGAAACTTATGATTAAGAAGGCAGGTATCCTGGCTTGTGTATCAATCTACTAAGAGCCTTCCCATTCTTTCAAAAGAACAGTGGTTTCCTCTTTTCGTCACACTTACAGTTGCGGGTACAGCTCCGGCTTATCCGGATTCCCATTTTAAGTCCATTTGGACTCCTTCAACCAATTACTATATGTAGTTGTCGAGAAGTAAAAAAATAACTATATATTGTATCTGAGATTGTATGAGTAATCATATCACATCATTTCATAGAATACAATTTATTTCTTTTATCTAAATTTAAAATATACGTTTCGTTCTTTTAGCGGTAAATTTGAGACCATAATAAATAATAGCATTTCTTATTTGTGTAAAAAAGTCTTGAAATCCATTAAAAATTGTTCAAGCTGACCAACTCTACTTTTTTACCTTCAAACGAGTAAGCTTAAACCAGAAAAGTAATAATTTTTTGGTAAATAAATTAAAAAATCGCAGAAGTGTTGAAATAAATTCAATGGTGGTAAAGTTGTGGGTCAAAAAATCTATATAAGTATATGCCATATTAAAAAGAAAATAATTTACCTCAAGGGACAAATTTTTTTATCCATCTCCTACATACCTTCTATAAAAAGAGAAAAACAAACTAACTATTTAATTAGCTTGTTTTTCTCAATCAGTTTTTTGATAGAATGTTTTATAAAAATTCATACGTAACTTGTCATCTTTATCTTACACGTTGCAAACGAAGTGCATTTAATACAACGGACACAGAGCTAAACGCCATCGCAGCACCTGCTAACCATGGTGCTAAGAAACCCGCAGCTGCAATAGGAATACCGATTGTATTATAACCAAACGCCCAAAAAAGATTCTGTTTAATATTACGAATGGTTTTTTTACTCATCATGATTGCATCGGCAATACTATTTAGATCACCACGCATAAGTGTAATGTCTCCTGCTTCCATGGCAATATCTGTTCCTGTACCAATAGCCATGCCGATATCGGCAGTTGCTAATGCTGGGGCGTCGTTAATACCATCTCCTACCATCGCTACCTTTTTCCCTAGACTTTGCAGCTTTCTTACTTCTTCTGCCTTCGTTTCTGGTAAGACTTCTGCAATGACTTTTGATATACCTACTTCTTTAGCAATAGCTTGTGCGGTTAACTGGTTATCTCCAGTCATCATAATAACTTCTAACCCCATATCATGTAGCCTTTGAATCGCTTCGTTTGATGAATCTTTTATCGTGTCAGCTACAGCAAGAAGGCCTTTTGCTCTACCGTTAATAGCCACAAGCATTGCTGTTTTTCCTTCACCTTCTAATTCTTTCATTTGTTTCGAGAACCAAGAGGAGTCTATCCCATTCTCTTCCATTAATCTAACTGTACCAATCAGTACATCTTTTCCTGTAACTTTCGCAGAGATACCATAACCTGGTAGCGCTTCGAAATATTCACTTTTTATTTTTTCTATATTTTTCTCCTCTAACCCTTTCACAATGGCTTCAGCAAGAGGGTGTTCAGATGACTTCTCACTCGCAGCAACAATGGAAAGAAAATGGGCCTCATTTGTTCCAGGCTCGACTATGATATCGGTTAATACAGGCTGACCATTTGTAACAGTACCTGTTTTATCAACCACAACAGTTGTAATTTCATGTGTCATCTCGAGATGCTCTCCACCTTTAAATAGAACACCCATCTCTGCTGAACGGCCAGACCCTGCCATAATTGAAGTAGGTGTCGCTAATCCTAGTGCACAAGGACAAGCAATGACGAGCACAGCAATCATTTTTTCTAACGCACTAGCTACATCACCCGGTTGCAAGAAAAGAAACCATATAAAGAAGGTAACAAGGGCAATAGCTACCACAATGGGAACAAAGATGCCCGAAATCTTATCGGCTAACCGCTGAATAGGTGCTTTCGACCCTTGTGCTTGCTCGACTACTTTAATAATTTGCGCCAGCGCTGAATCTTTTCCAACCTTTGTTGCTTCAACGGTTAAATGGCCATTTTTGTTTACAGTTGCTCCAATTACTTCATCACCAGCTTTCTTATCAACTGGCACACTTTCTCCTGTTAACATTGATTCGTCAACAGCTGAATGTCCTGCAATGATTACTGCATCTACAGGAATTCTTTCACCAGGCTTAATGATAACCTTATCGCCTTGCATAACTTGCTCAACTGGGACAATCGTTTCCTTCCCTTCTTTTACTACAACGGCTTTTTTAGCCTTTAAATTCATTAATTTCTTTATTGCTTCTGATGATCTTCCTTTTGCACGTGCTTCAAATAATTTCCCTAACAAAATAAGGGTAATAATAATCGCACTCGTTTCATAATAGAACTCAACATGATGACCATATGTTGCATTCATCGATTGTAATGTTAGAAACAAACTATAAAAGTAAGCTGCAGAAGTACCTAATACAACAAGTACATCCATATTCGCGCTACCAGATTTCAATGATTTATATGCACCAGTATAAAATTGCCAACCGATAATAAATTGTACAGGTGTCGCCAAAATTAACTGTATCCAAGGGTTCATTAAAAAATCTGGTAGAAAAATGAATGAGGTGAATTCAAAATGCCCAACCATCGTCCAAAGTAATGGTAGAGAAAGGATAGCAGCAGCGATAAATTTCCTTTGCTGCTTTTTAATATGCTGTTCCCTCACATCATTTGCGCTGGCAGTTGTTTTTAGCGAAGCGCTATACCCAATCTTATCTACCTTTGCAATGATTTCCTCAACCGAAACCTGTTCAGGATTGTATTCAACAGTACCTGTTTCTAAAGCTAAGTTCACGTTTGCCTGCGCAATACCGGGCTGTTTATTTAAAACTTTTTCTATTCGCGCCGAACAAGCAGCACTTGTCATTCCTGTAATATCAAACTCAGCTTTCTCTAAAACAACTTCGTAGCCTAGATCTTTAATCTTCTGCTGAAATGCATGTTCTCCTACTTTTTGAGGGTTATAGGAAATGGTTGCTATTTCAGAAGTGAGATTCACATTCGCTTCGTTTACACCATCCATTTTACTTAACCCTTTTTCTATTCGAGCAGAACAGGCAGCACACGTCATTCCCGTAATTGGCAAATGAATTTTTTGGTGAGAATCGTCTTGATTAGACATATGCTCCTACCACACCTTTCTTTCAATACTATACCCTACTACCCTATATAAACACTTAAAATAAATCGTGCAAAGCTGCACGATTAAGATTTAACTTCATAACCTTGATCATCAATTGTTTCTTTAATTTGATCAAGCTTTACAGATGAAGCATCAAAGGCAACTTTGACTTCTTTTTTATCTAAATCTACTTTGACCGTGTCTACTCCTTTAAGTTCACCAACACTACTTTCTACCGCTTTCACACAGTGACCACAAGACATTCCTTCTACATGTAAAATTACGTTTTCCATGTTTAAAATCCTCCTATTTTTTCATTAATTTTTGAATTGTAATAAGAAATTCATCTAACACTTCTTCGTCACCTTCATTTATCCGATCAATGACACACCCTTTTAAATGACCTTCAAGTAAAATTTTAGCGACACTATTTAAGGCAGATTGTGTTGCGGATATTTGTGTAATCACATCATCACAATACGTATCTTTTTCAATTAGACCTTTAATACCTCGAATTTGTCCTTCGATACGATTCAATCGAGTGACTAAATTCTTTTTTACTTTATCTGAATGATGACTTCGTCTATCTGCATGCTCTAGGCACATTGTTTCTTCTCTTACCTTATCTTCTTCATATCCCATTGAATCGCCTCCCTTATACATATTATATTATACCCCGGTACCCTATGTAAAGTGAAAGAATTTTAAATATGGTTCATTTCTCCACTATAAATAAAAAGGTAGGTAGCAGTATCTACCTACACTCTAACATGTTGAATTGTAATTACACTTCATTAAGGTCTGAAATATCTACTTCTGTTCTTTCTTCTAACGGAATTCCTCTTAAATGAACTGTAACTGTTTTATCATCTTCATGTAACTTATCTATCCATACAGAAGTTCCATTGTATTGAACTTCTACATCACTCGATGATGAAAGTATTTGTTTTATCCTCTTTGTTTCCATATGATTCACCTCTCATAATTGATAAATATATTCTTTAACATTTTAGCCTTTTTATACATTTCGAAAGGAACTCATTTGTTGATGAAGGACTTCTCGACAATATACAATTAAGGTTACTAAGAGATGAAAGGTCTTAACAATGGATTGATTTTAATTTATTCATTTATATCGTGTAAGTTGAAAGGGAAAAGGCAAAATTGAATAAACAGAAAAGAGATGAGTTTTCATCTCTTTTCTACTGAAATATTTCAAAAGCTCTTCTTTTACATATTGATCTTTTCTTTTAGAGGAACGGCTGGACCAAACAGTTCAAGATGAATATGCGAATTTTCCACACCTAACATCAATAATTGTTCTTTCATATTTTCCATAAAATTAATAGGACCACATAGATAGTACTCTGCTTCTTGACTAATATGTTGCTTTAAATCCTCACTATCTAATCTGCCCACGTCATCACTATATTTTACTAGGAAACGCCCCTTTTCAATTCCTGCTATCAACGGCTTCACTTCATCTTCAAACGCATGTACGTTTTTGTTCTTACAACTATGAAGGAAACTTACTTCTCGCTTTGTCCCTTCTAATGCATGAAGCATACTCAATAATGGTGTGGTTCCAACACCACCACTGATTAATACCACGGGTGTCTCTGCTTGGGATGATAATACAAATTCACCAGCTGGTGCACTAACATCCAAACTGTCTCCTATTTGCACATGGTCATGTAACCAGTTTGAGACTTTACCCTGTTCTTCTCTTTTGACAGATATACGATACGTCTTTTCTGATGGTTTACCTGATAAGCTATATTGACGGTTATGGTCGTACTTTTCGCCAGCTATATTTACCCGAATCGTTACATACTGGCCAGGTTGGTGGGTTGGTAAAGTCATACCATCATTTGGCTCAATATAAAAAGAAGTGATAAGATCACTTTCAGGTACCTTATTTACTACTTTAAAAGATTTAAATCCAGCCCATGCTGATGCATTGTATAACTCTTCTTCTGTGGAAATAAAGATACCGGCAATCACTTCATAAGCCTCTGCCCACGCCGTAATAATGTCTTCTGTTGCTGCATCACCTAGAACTTCTTTTATCGCTGCTAATAGATGTTCCCCGACGATTGGATAATGCTCCTTCTTAACCCCTAAGCTTCGATGCTTATGAGCAATTGTAGCAACTGCCGGCGCTAATTCTTCTAAATGTTCAATATGGTTAGCTGCTTGAAATAATACATTAGCGAGGGCTTTAGGCTGTCTTCCCTTCTCTTGATTAGCATGATTAAAAATGTTAAGTAGTTCAGGATGTTCAGCAAATAATCGTTTATAAAAATGCGTTGTGATAGCGGTTCCATGAATTTCTAATACGGGTATGGTTGATTTGATGATTTTAATCGTCTCTTGTTTTAACATTAATATCTCCACCCTTTCAATTTAAAAGCAATATTTTAAATACATCTTTAAAATATACCGTTTCCAAATTTAAAGCAATATTTTAAATACATCTTTTAAAAAGTTGTCACAATTGGTTCCATATCAAGCAATATGTATAATAGAACTATTAATAGAAAAAAGGTGTGATTCATAATGCGTCTTACCAACTACACGGATTATTCATTAAGAGTTCTCATATATTTAGCAACAATTGAAAAAGACCAGCTGACAAATATTAAAGAAATTGCAGACACATATCAAATCTCTAAGAATCATCTGATGAAAGTTATCTATCAATTAGGGAAAAATCAATATGTTGAGACGATACGAGGAAGAAATGGAGGCATTCGATTAGCGATGTCACCTAAAGATATTAATATTGGTGAAGTGGTCAGAAAAACCGAAGAAGATTTTCATTTAGTTGAATGTTTTGATACTAATAACAATCATTGTGTCATTTCACCTGTTTGTGGTCTAAGACATGTATTAAATAAAGCATTAAAAGCGTATTTAGAAGTACTAGATCAATATACATTAGCTGATCTAACGAAGAATCAATCGGCATTAGCAGACTTTTTATTTAAAAGTAAATTTTAGATAGCAGTGCATTCTCTCCTACCAAGTAGGGAGATGAAATAATAAAATAGCGGCCTTTAGTCCGCTATTTTTATTACAATCGAGAACCTAACGCTAAATTGAAGCGAAATTAACATTGATAGCAATTTCAATCACATTGCATCCGAGATGAGATACATTCACAATTATCGGCTCAGTTCCTCAATTAGCTGACTTACGCAAAAAATTAATACAAAGTGAAACCTTGTTCCTCGCACAAAAAATGAGCAAACCCCTAAAAATTAGGATTCGCTCATTTCCATTACATCGCTTTCTTTCTTTTCTCCTTTTCTCTGACAGGCCAAGCTTCTACCCCTGTTAGACCAGGGATATCCTCTTGATAAAATTGCGGTTCCAAGCCCGCTTTCCGTTGCTGCATATAGTTTTTCAACAGCTTAACTACGATAGGCGATAACATCGTAATGGCGGTTAAATTGACAAGCGCCATGATACCCATTGTTAAATCTGCCATTCCCCAAACAATTTCTAAATTAGCAATTGCACCAAACATGACCATTCCTAATGCAGCTACCTTATAAGCATGATGAAATATTTTACTCTTATGAATGAAATTCAAGTTTGCTTCACCATAATAATAAGATCCAATAATAGAAGTAAAAGCAAATAAAAAAATAGCAATACCGAGAAACATTCCACCTATTGTACCAAAGTGTTCCGACATCGCTGCTTGAGTCAATTCGATACCTGTTAAGCCTGAAGCATAGCTTTCAGAGGATAAAATGATAAAAGCAGTAGCAGAACAAACCAATAAAGTATCAAATAATACCCCTAGAGCCTGAACGAAGCCTTGTTTTACTGGATGAGATACAGTCGCTGTTGCAGCTGCAATCGGATCTCCCCCCATTCCTGCACCATTGGAGAATAATCCGCGCTTAATGCCATTAACAATAGCAGCAGCTATCCCTCCACCAATAGCCTGCTCAAATCCGAATGCACTTTTAAAAATAAGAGCAAACATTGCTGGTAACTCAGTAATATTTGAAGCAACTGCGAATAAAGCTAACAGAATATAACCAAAAGCCATAAACGGCACGATTAAAGAAGAAATATCTGCTATTCGCTTAATTCCTCCAAATACTACTAATCCTGTTAAGAAAACAAGAATGATACCAATATAAACAGGCTGAATGCCAAATGAATTCTCCATTGCAACAGCGATCGTATTACTTTGTACAGCGTTAAATGTCGTACCATACGATAAGATAATCATTGTGGAAAATAACACAGCCATCCAAGGAAGTTTTAATTGCTTCTTTATATAATATGCCGGCCCACCTTTGAAGCCTACACCAGTCTTAACCTTATAAGTTTGCGCTAACGTATTTTCGACAAATGAGCTAGCACTACCAATAACTGCAATTAACCACATCCAAAAGATTGCTCCAGGACCACCTAATACCATCGCAATAGCTACTCCGGCAATATTACCTGTACCTATTCTCGTTCCTGCACCAACAAAAAACGCTTGTAAAGGCGAAATAGTTTTTTTAGACTCTGTTGTAACGGTTTCTTTAACAAACAGTAACCTAACCATCTCACCAATATGCCTGACTTGAACAAACTTTGTTCTTATACTAAAAAACAGCCCTGCAATCACTAACACAAAGATAAGAACATAACCCCATAATACCTCATTACTCATATTCACAATGTTTTCAATAAACTCCATCAAATCCCCCTTTAATATAAATGAATACTTACCATATTTATTAAAAAATTCTGTCTTTTCACCCCCTTAAGATATCTACATACCCGTTCTTACAATAAATAAACCTATATTGATAAAGTTTTTAAATAAAATAAAAAAGAGTGGTTATCAAACAACCACTCGTCTTATCCTGTTCATTCAATTATCCTTGACTTAACAGAAGCCAAAAATAACAGAAGAATATTATTTGTTATAAAGACTATTGTTATTGACTACTTGTAATTCTTTTGTTGTTGCTACCATTTCACTCTCACAAATTGGGCATTTTGGTGTACTTTTAAAGTTGTCTCTCACCCAAGCATTACATGTTTCTGAGGAACATTCCCAAATTTTAATCTCTTCAGTCTTCACTTCTTCCATGTTCTTTCTTCCAAATCCCATTGCCATTATCAGGCACCTCCTAAAGGTAGAACATATCATCCGAAAAAAATAAAAATCACTCGCTATGCCAAACCAGTATGGTCCTTTATAACAAGTGTGTGTGATATTTTTTACTTAACAAATATTAGTATAGCACATTTTTTTATCCTTGTCAAAACAAGGAAACTTCCACTTTAACATGTTGTCCTATAAAAAACAACCTTTATGTATGAATTATAGTGGAAAAAGTGTATAATAGAGACGCTGATTGCTTTAAAGAAAGGATGAAGACATTTGCATATTTCTAGTTATACGGTGGAGGAAATCAATGATCCAACTGGTATACTGTCTGGAGAGAGGTACGAATTCTTTTTAGATATTGATGTTGATGAAGATGATGAATTATATTTAGAACAAGGTATTCGCTTGCGCGTGTTATTTTATAAAGGTGAAGACGAAATGAAGATACTTAATTATCACTTCCAAGAGAATAATAATGAAGAGATTTTGGAATTTGGATTAGAAGAAGAAGAAGAAATATTAGTGACTAAATTCTGTAGTCAACATCTCAATGCAAATGAAGAATAAATCATAAAATGCCTAGGGTTAGCCCCTAGGCATTTTTTATGATTATTCCTCTACTTCTTTACCTTCTTCAATGATATGATACATTAAATGGGCAAGGTGATGTATTGGACCATACACTTCTTCATCCTCTTGCTCTTCTTCGTTAAATTCTAAATCATTTAAATGCAAGGCAACAAACTGGTAAAAATCCGGCAATGAAAAACTGTAACAAGCGGTTGGCTCTTCTTCTTCGCCTTCATAATGAAGAACCATATACGACTCTTGTCCATCCTTATTAAGACCATCAAAGTAAACAAAAAAGCCAATATTCGTATCTAATTCAAACAGGTGTCTTGTTCCACCTTCTGTCATTCGGTTAAAATCTTCCTCTGATAGTTTGTTTACATTCATTTCATCCACTTGATCTTCTTTATGGAATTGTACTTTAAATGATTGCATACATCTCCCTCACTTTCTCTATATGATGATAGCATAAACACCTGTATTATCCTATTATTACCTTCGTAATAAAAAAGAAACTTCTTCATTTTAATTTTTACAGATATAATAGCTTAAAGGAGTGCGAAGAAAATGGATAAACATGAGATCTATCAGTTGCAAAAAATTTGTGAACAACATGATGAGATCATACTTAAATTAAACTTTGATATGATAGAGAATACCCAAACCGAAACACCTTTGTACAAGCACTATATTGATGGTCAACTTATCGGTTTTGTTGCACTTTATCCATTCGGGTCCAAGCTTGAAATATGTGGTATGGTCCATCCTAATTATCGTAGAAAAGGAATATTCTCTTCATTATTTACGGAAGCTTTGCCGATGATTGACCACTATCAAGAAGTACTAATTAATATACCAGGTCAATCACATACGGGTACGACCGTTATGTCTGCATGGAAACAACCGTATGCTTACACAGAATATCAAATGGTCTATGAAGGGGGTCAACCGACAAAACAAGAGCAACGAAATATTCATCTCAGAATCGCAGAATTAGTAGATTCTACATTCTGCAACCGACTCGATCAACTATGTTTTAACCTTTCAGAAGAAGATGCTAAAGCGATTAATGGTGATTTCAACTTACATAGACAAGATCATCAATTACTAGTCATTTGCGATGGTAATCAGAGAGTCGGTAAGATACGTCTCCAAATAAAGGATCATCATTTATGGATATACGGGTTCGCGATTCATCCCAATGAACAAGGTAAAGGGTTAGGAAGTGAAGTATTGCGTCTAATCATTGAACAATACGAAGCTCGTTATTCCATTCACTTAGAGGTTGAGGTTAAGAATAACCGGGCACTCACGCTTTATAAAAAGTGCGGATTTACAGAGTGTGGCAGTCAGGATTATTATCACTTCAATAAAAACCATAGATAGGTACTCACATTCGTTGTCATCCGAATGGAGTTCTATTTAGTCCTCATCAAATACAGCGGTGGAGTACTATTAACCATGAATAAAAGAAAAAAGATCACTCCTCAATGGAATGATCTTTTTTGTTTGATTGAACATTTGTATTATAGCTTTGTCACATTTACAGCTTGAGGGCCACGTTGCCCCTCTTCTATATCAAAAGACACTTCTTGTCCTTCATCTAATGTTTTAAAGCCTTCAGTTTGAATTGCAGAGAAATGTACGAATACGTCATCTCCACTTTCTTGTTCAATGAAGCCAAATCCTTTTTCTGCGTTAAACCATTTTACTTTACCTGTTGCCATTTTTTCTTTTCCTCCTAAACATTTGAAAACTCACAGGAATAGTCTCCTGTATTTCCTAATATACCACAATTTACTTTATTTTAATCAATCGCGGCCTTTATTATTATTTTTTACACGACGTCTTTCGCGACCTTTATAGTCACGTCCGCCCCCTTTACGATCTCTTCCACCAGATCTCGGACGATCACCAAAGCGACTACGATTACGCCCATCTCTATTTTTAGGTTTTTTCGAACGAAGTGGCTCAACCGCTGTAATTTTTACAGGTGTGACATCTGGATCTTTTGTTAATAATTTTAATGCTGCTGCCAATACTGTCACTGAATCTGTATCTTCTAACAACGATTCTGCAATACGTTTATACTCATCGTAGTCTTTCTTATCAATCGTATTCATTAAACGATTAATCGTCACACGTTGGTTACCTGCAACAACATCTTTAAACGTTGGCACTGGTTCTTTCTTCATTTTTGTCTTTGTTACATTTTCAATAATTTTCAAGTGATCGATTTCTCGTGGAGAAACAAATGTAACAGCTAAACCTTTATTCCCCGCTCTCCCAGTACGTCCAATACGGTGCACATAGCTTTCAGGATCTTGAGGAATATCAAAGTTGTAGACATGTGAAACGCCTGAAATATCTAGTCCACGAGCGGCAACATCTGTTGCTACCATAATATCGATTGTTTGGTCTTTGAAACGACGAATAACTTGATCACGTTTTGCTTGTGGAATATCACCATGAATACCTTCTGCAGAATATCCACGTTTAATTAATCCTTCTACCACTTCATCTACGCGTTTTTTCGTTCTACCAAATACAATCGCAAGTTCAGGAGATTGAATATCTAATAAGCTACATAACACATCAAATTTTTGTTTTTCATGCACTTCGATATAAGATTGTTCAATATTTTTTACTGTTAACTCTTTTGCTTTTACACGAACAATTTGTGGATCATTCATAAACTTCTCAGCTAGAGTTTGAATACGTCTAGGCATTGTTGCTGAGAAAAGAAGCGTTTGGCGTTCATGCTCAATTTCACCAAGAATTCTTTCAATATCTTCAATGAAGCCCATATTTAGCATTTCATCCGCTTCATCTAGAACAACTGATTTAATATTGTTTAGACGAATGGTTCTTCTTTCAATATGATCAATTAAACGGCCTGGTGTGGCAGCGATAATTTGCGGGCGATTTTTAAGTGCGCGAATTTGTCTGCCAATATCTTGACCACCATATATCGGTAAAGTCCTGATTCCTTTCACTTGTCCAATACGATTTAATTCTTCAGCCACTTGCACAGCTAGTTCCCTTGTTGGGGCAAGAACCAAACCTTGAATGCCATCTTCTTTCGTTACTTTCTCTAACATTGGGACACCAAATGCCGTTGTTTTACCAGTACCTGTTTGAGCTTGACCAATCATATCCGCACCAGCTAATGCGATTGGTAGTGATTGTGCTTGAATAGGTGTTGGCTCTTCAAAACCCATATTAGAAAGAGCTTTTTCTAGCTCTGTACTTAAACCAAAATCCGAAAATTTTACCAAGATAAATCCTCCTTGTATTTCAAACATACTTCAAAATAATCTATAGTATGAGTGTATCCAGTTTCCATTAATTTTTATCAATTTATAAGCAATAAAAGTAAAATCATTGTAACGGTATAAGAACGGTTGGGGAGTAGTTCACATAAAAAGGTGATGCATGAAAGGCCATGCATCACCGCATTATTATGCTTTTACAACGTTTGCAGCTTGAGGGCCACGGTCGCCATCAACGATTTCAAAAGTAACTTCTTGACCTTCTTCAAGAGTTTTGAAACCTTCAGATTGAATCGCACTGAAATGTACGAATACGTCTTGTCCTTCTTGAGACTCGATGAAACCAAAACCTTTTTCTGCGTTAAACCATTTTACTTTACCGTTATTCATGATAATACCTCCAAAAAATAATCACTAAAAAGTCATAATTATATAAGCTTATAGAGAAAAGTGGAATGCCTCGTACTTTAATTTTCTTATGAAGTTAAAAAGGCCGTAACTACAAGAAATGAAGAGTACAATCGCCTACATTTCTTGCAGTTACGACCACTTATCCAAATAATATATAACGAACTTTACAGCGTATATTTTATAATACATTGTTTTGTCGCTAAATGTCAATAGTTATTTCTCACTGAACCGTTTTCTCTGCTGAAGCTACAGTGTGTTTTAATAACATAGATATCGTTACAGGGCCTACTCCACCAGGGACAGGGGTAATGGCAGATGCTTTTTCATAACAGCTATCATAATGAGCATCGCCAATATTTCCTGGGTTGTATCCCGCGTCTAACACTACAGCCCCTTCTTTTAGCCAGCTTCCTTGAATAAAATTAGGTTTCCCAACAGCTGCAACAACAATATCAGCTTTGCTTAAATGTTCACTTAAATCCTTTGTTTTAGAATGACAAGTCGTTACAGTTGCATTACGATTGAGTAGTAATGCAGAAACAGGCTTCCCTAAAATAGGACTTCTTCCAACCACAACTGCATTTTTCCCTTCAACAGGAATGTCATAATAATCAATAATTTCCATAATAGCAGCAGGTGTACAAGATGGATAAACACCAAAACCAAGTGCTGTTTGACCATACCCCAGACTGGTGACACCATCCACATCCTTTTCGATGTCAATCGCTTCAAATGCTTTTCTTTCATCTATATGTGCAGGTACTGGATGTTGCAATAGGATACCATGTACATTTTTATCATTATTCAAATCCTGAATCGTTTCTATGAGTGTTTCAGTAGAAATACTTGCATCTAGATGTATTCTCTTTGATAGAATACCCAGTTTTTCACAGGCGTTGCCTTTCATGCGTACATACGTAGCAGAAGATGGATCATCTCCCACTAAAATAGTAGCTAAGCAAGGCGTTACTCCTTGTGCCGATAATTTTAATACTCTTTCTTTTAAGTTTTCTTTTACATCTTTCGAAACTTTTTGTCCGTCTAGTATCGTTTTTTCTTCCATGTCCATTCCCTCCGAAATAAAAAGAGATAAGGAAAACTCACCTCTGCCCAGACGACCGGCTAAACATAGACGCAGCTCCCCAGCGGTTATTTCCGCAATGTCGTCAGTTACTGCGATTTCTTCAGCTTCCTTTTTATTATAACAGAAAACACATATGTTTCAATAAAAATCGCGCTTATTGTTCGCCTTTTTGAATTTACGTCATAGGCTATTTTATTACTCTACATTTGATTATTGGTTGATTATTGCATAATTTTTGTTGAGAATCAAAAGTAATGCTGAGAACCACATAAAGGATGGGGAATATATCTTAATCAACGCTATACGACGTTATCTCTATTATAAGGAATAAATCAAAAAGCGAACCGCTTCAATGACGGTTCGCTGGTTATATTTGAGATTATTAAATTTCAATAAGTTCTTTACCTAAAACAACGAAAGCCCTACCTCTCTTCCATCCTTGCAACCCCGAAGCTGCGCCAGTGAGAATCAGGTTAAATCTTCATTTGTTCTTGAGAAAAGTAACTCTTTGTTGAATTGTATATTGGGGTTTAATTATTGAAGTAACCATATAAAGTTCATTTATGGGTAAATAGAAGATGATTTAAGAAGAATTTCAACTTACTTATGAAGTTGTCCACAAAATAGTTCTTAATTATAAACCTTGCTTAGCGAACTTTACTCTAAAGAGTAACTTTCACATCAAGAAAAGCCGTATGACTACCGACTATCTTTCTATCTCAAATACCACAATCTATTATAGTACTTTGGTAGATACATGTCAAATTCATTGGTTTTTTACGACAGGATATGAGAGAGACTCACTATATCCCGTCGCCACCCACGATTTTTTTTACCCGTTGTTTGTCGCCCAGTCAATCACTTCATTTAGTTCGTTCGTATATGATTGTGTTTGTTCAACTGTCCAGTCAAGCTCATCTGCCATGATCTCAATGATAGCCTTTTTATATGTGAACACACACTTAATGTTAAACAACAATGCGCCTGTCCGGCGGAAAAAAAAGTCTACAGGCGAAACAGCCATTTCATAATCAAGTGCATATTTTAGCTCCAACCATAAGACTCGTGGGATTAGATGCTCTCCTTTATGATATTGCTTAACCAAAGAGAATAAAACCGGCGCATTTGAACCATAACGCCTTAAGAGATAAAGAGACTCTTCTCCATTTAATCCAGCTTTTATCCCATCCTGTTTCTTTGATTCGATAAAAGTAGGGAAATATTTCGCTCCACCTACTCTTCCACCTGACAACGGTAGATGTTTTGTCATACTTTTTGAAAACAATAGTTGATATTCTTCTTTTAACATAAACGAAACTTTGTCTACAATTGTCTCGGCCATTTTTCGGTAACCTGTTAATTTACCACCAGCAATCGTAATTAAACCGTGCTCTGACACCCAGATTTCATCTTTTCTCGAAATTTCTGACGGTGACTTTCCTTCTTCATGAATAAGTGGACGCACACCTGACCAACTAGATTCGATATCTGCTTCTGTCACCTTCACATTTGGAAAAACCCCTTTAATTGCGTTCAGCAAATATTGCCTATCTTCATCTGTTATCGAAGGTTGCACAGGATCACCTTTATAAAAGGTATCGGTCGTTCCAACATAAGTTTTCCCTTCCCGTGGAATGGCAAAAATCATTCGACCATCTTCACTGTCAAAGTAAATAGCTTGCTCTAATGGGAAAATAGAATGATCGATGACAATATGAACACCTTTTGTTAGTTTTAAAGATTTATTTTTCATTTGCCCATCTTTATCTAAAAGCTGTTCCACCCAAGGACCTGTTGCATTCACGCATTTTTTTCCGAAAACTTGAAAAGACTCATTACTTAGTTGGTGTTGCACCTCAACACCAATAATCGTTCCATCCCTATAAACAAAATCAGTTACTTTAGCATAATTAATCACATCAGCTCCTCGATGAGCGGCTTCTTTCATCACTTCAATAGTTAACCGTGCATCATCAGTCCGGTATTCCACATAATGACCACCACCAAGTAAACCTTCTTCTTTCAATAATGGTTCTTTTATTAGCACCTCTTCTTTATTTAACATTTCTCTTCTTTCATCTCTTTTAACTCCCGCAAGGAAATCATAGACCTTCAACCCAATTGATGTTGTGAACTTCCCGAAAGTTCCTTTTTGATAAAAAGGTAAGACCATCCATTCTGGTTTTGTAATATGAGGGCCGTTTTCATACACAATCGCCCGTTCTTTTCCTACTTCAGAAACGACATGAAATTCTAATTGTTTTAAATAACGTAGACCACCATGCACAAGTTTAGTTGAGCGACTTGACGTTCCTGCAGCAAAGTCCTGCATTTCAATTAAAGCTACTTTCATCCCTCTTGTCACAGCATCAAGGGCAATTCCAGCTCCTGTAATACCTCCACCGATAACAACGAGATCATACTCATTGTTAGTTAAATGCTGAATGGTAGTAGAACGATTTTTCACAGAAAATTTCATTTTCGTACCCTCCTGTTTTTTCAAATGGTGAAGTACCTTACTTAAATGCCATTGTTGCGTTGATTGCTGTTTGCCAGCCTTGATACAGTTTATCTCTTTCTTTTTCATCCATTTCTGGTTGAAATTCTTTATCTAGATCCCACTTCTTGGTAAGTTGCTTTTTGTTTTCCCAAAAACCAACAGCCAAGCCTGCTAAATATGCTGCTCCTAAAGCTGTCGTTTCATTAATCTTTGCCCGTTCAACAACTGTATCCAGTAAATCTGCTTGGAATTGCATGAGAAAGTTATTTTTTGCTGCACCGCCGTCCGTCCGTAAAGAAGTGATATCAATCCCCGAATCCTCAATCATCGCTTGTAATACATCCTTCGTTTGATAGGCAAGTGACTCCAAAGTGGCTCTTATAAAATGTTCCTTTTCCGTTCCACGAGTTAATCCAAAAATAGCTCCCCTTACCTCACTATCCCAGTAAGGTGTACCTAAACCAACAAATGCAGGTACCATATACACACCTTCTGTTGATTGTACTTTTGTTGCGTAATCTTCACTATCCTCCGCATGCTTTAACATCCTCAAACCATCTCGTAACCATCCAAGAGCAGAACCGGCTACGAAAATACTCCCCTCAAGCGCATAGGTGATTTTACCATCTATCCCCCATGCTATCGTTGTTAAGAGACCATTATCTGAATGTACTGCTTTTTCACCTGTATTCATGAGCATAAAACAGCCCGTACCGTACGTATTTTTTGCCATGCCTTCAGTAAAACATGCTTGACCAAATAAGGCAGCTTGTTGATCACCTGCTGCGCCGGCTATAGGAACTGACTGACCGAAAAAATGATAAGGAGCCGTTTCTGCATATATCTCTGAAGAACTTTTCACTTCAGGCATCATAGAATGGTTTGCCCCAAATAAATCTAACAGTTCTTCATCCCATTTCAGGTCAAAAATATTAAACATTAGAGTTCTTGCCGCATTTGTATAGTCCGTGACATGAGCTTTACCACCGGATAATTTCCATATAAGCCATGTATCAATGGTCCCAAATAATACTTCCCCTTTTTTCACCTTTTCACGTGCACCTTCCACATGATCTAGGATCCACTTCACCTTTGTTCCAGAAAAGTAAGGGTCAATTAATAGACCAGTCTTTTGACGCACCTTATCTTCCAATCCGTCTTTCTTAAGCTCTTTACAGATGTCGTTCGTTTGTCTAGATTGCCAAACAATGGCATGGTAGATGGGGTCTCCTGATTCTTTGTCCCATAAAACTGTTGTTTCTCGTTGGTTCGTAATACCTATACCGGCAATTTGAATGGGAGTAACATTTGCCTCTGATAAAACACTAGCAATCACTGACAGTACACTTCCCCAAATTTCATTCGCATTATGTTCCACCCATCCAGGTTTCGGAAAATACTGTTTAATCTCTTTTTGCGCACTATGTACTGGTTCCCCTTCATGATTGAATAAAATTGCTCGAGAGCTCGTTGTTCCTTGATCTAATGAAAGAATATATTTTTCCAACCTTTTCCTCTCCTTTTATTTATTAAATATATGTTCATACATATGAAAAACCATAATTGAAAGCATTAACCAAATCGCTCCGACCAAAAAACCAGCCGCTACGTCACTAGGGTAATGGACACCTAAATATATCCTACTTAACCCAATCGACAAAATCAGTAACCCCATGATGATTGCTACAGCCCATTTCATACTTGTCTTTTTAGCTACATGAATGATGACAAAAGCAAGCGATCCGTAGAATATAAACGAGCCCATTGAATGTCCACTTGGAAAGGCATAGCCAGTTTCTTCAATTAATGGAAGGATATCTGGCCTTTCCCTTTTAAAATAGTGCTTAAGAGTCCAATTTAAAAGAGCCCCTACTCCCGATGTCAAACAAATATAAATAGCTAATGCATACTTCTTTTTTAAGACAAGAAGGACTATTACAACAACTGTGGCTATGACAAACCACAGCACAGAACCTAGGAAAGTAAAACGATCGATAAATGTGGTTAATGCAGGAGTTACATTTTGCTGGACAATATGAATGACCTCCATATCAAACCAAGCAAGATCATTGTTTGTGTAATCGAAAACGATAAACAAAAACATACCTAAAAATAGAATGAATAGTATGATGTTTGTCGTTATGTATAAGGTTGATTTTTTCATTGCCCATTCCTTTATATTTTTTAGGAAGTTGGAGAAGTCTAGACTTCTCCAATTGAATAAACAAAACTATGCTTCCTTCTTTGTCTTTGTAGCACTCGTTGATTTTTTCTTCTTTGACTTCGTCGTCGTTTTTTCTTTTTTCGGTTGTGTTGGTTTTGTTTGATCGATGGATGCTTGCAATGCAGCCATAAGATCAGTAACATTGGATGTCTTTGGTTGCTGTTGATTTGTTATTACTACCTCTTCCCCATTTTTCTTTGTTTCAATCAGTTCTAAAAGTGCTTGGCGATATTCATCTGTATATTTCTCAGGTTCAAATGTTGTCGTTAGTTGGTCTATCAATAACAATGCGGTGTCTAATTCTTTTTTGGCTATTTTTTCTTCTGCAGGAATATTAGGCACATCTGCAAAATTTCTCACCTCATCAGGAAAATGGATGGTTTCCATTACTAAAGTATTGTGAAAAACTCTTAGAAGGGCTAGCTGTTCTTTTGCGCGAATGATGATTTTCGCTATCCCTACTTTTTCAGACTCCTTCAAAGCTTCCCTTAACAAGGCATAAGCTTTCGATCCACTATCTCCTGGAGATATATAATAAGATCGAGAAAAATATATCGGATCTACTTCATTGATTTTGACAAAATCTAAAATCTCCACTGCTTTATCTTCATTTTCTTTTTTTAACGCTTGTAATTCCTCTTCATCAAGTACGATAAATTTCCCTTTCGTGTACTCATATGCTTTCACTATATCACTTTGTTCAACAGGTTCATCACATACAGGACAAACTTTCTCATACTTAATAGGCGAATGACACTTACTATGCAAATTACGCAATTTAATATCTTTATCTTCAGTTGCCGCATGCAATTTGATCGGGATATTGACTAAACCGAAACTAATGCTTCCTTTCCACATTGTGTGCATCAGAAAACCTCCTCCATTCTTATTAATTGTATTTTTTCTCTGAGGATTATTCATATACACGTACAATGTTGGTAAGATTAGCTACATCTCTTTTATATCTCTTCATCTAACACTGTCTTTACAAAAAAACAAGCATTAAAAACAATAAACACCACAGCTAAATCTGTGGTGTTTGTGAAATCTGAGCCATTTTTTTAATAAACCGGATAAGGTGGGTATGGTGGATATACAGGATATGGTGGATAAGGCGGGTACACCAGAGGTGCTAATAATGCGCCACCTAATAAACCTGCCGCTACACCACCTAAAAATGGACCACCAAAACCAAAACCAGGTCTCCCAAAGCCGGGACCGCCAAAACCGGGACCTCCCCCAAAACCAGGACGACCACCATAAGGCCTTCTATATAAGTGAGTCTGTGTATATACCGGGTAAAAGTGTTGATTCACCCTATAACCTCCTCTGTCGTTCTCTTTATATACTCCTTATAAACTATGTAAAACACCTAAATTTGCTGTAGGCAAAAACCTATCCGAAAACGATTTAAAAAACAAAAGACTGAATAACTGGTTGCCTCATTGTATGATCTTTTGTCCACTCTAAGAATGTAACCTTCACTTTTAAAATCGGAGATAGCCACTCATGATTTTTCAATAATCCGCTATAATTATGAAACGGACTTTCTCCCTGAAGAATTTGGTTAGTCACTTCAGTCACTTCACGCCAATCCTTTAAAGTAAGCTTGCTCGAGCCTGCACTACCGATATAAATCAGCTCACCCTTTTCATTATATATACCTAAATCAATTGAACGAATAAGTGCTCCATTATAAGTTACCCCTCCAACAACAGCAATAAGGTCCTGTTCTTTTTTCTTTTTTAACCAGCGTTCATCTTTTCCTCCTAATAGATAAGCACTATATAAATCCTTACAAACAATGCCCTCTAATCCTTGCTCTATGACAGCATCATATAATGATTGACAGTCTCTAAAACTTTGGACGATTTGAATCTCATTTGTTGGCTGGATGATTTCCATTAACATCTCCTGACGTCTATATAATGGGGTTTCAATTAGCCATTTACCGTTAAAATATAAGAGGTCAAATATCATATAAGTAATAGGAATTTCTGTCTGTAAATGATTGATTGTTACCGTATTCTTCCTCCGATCTCTTCTCATCACATCATAAAAAGAGGGAACACCGTCTTGAAAAGCGATTACCTCTCCATCTAAAATGAAGGAATTCCCCTTAATTAATGAGGGTAATTGATGTAATTCCGGATATTGGATGGTGCGCTCATTTCCTTTTCGATTAAACATCCTTAAATTCTCTTTTTCATAATAAGTCAATATCCTTGTACCATCCCACTTTACTTGCGCTATCCATTGATCGCCATTTGGAATTTCATTTGTCATTTTTGGTTCAAAAGGAATAATTGGCTTCATTGGATCGATCCTCACTTGTATGTCTTTTTTTAATCTAACCATACTATGACCATGTGTAATAGGTTTTATGAATGTAAACCAAAATGTAGAAAAAGGATGGTTGAAGGTCATATGAGGAAAAAAGGTCGTTTCTTTATTACTGGCTGGAATAATACAACTAATCAGTTTGAATATAGTATCGTATATCAAAATAAAGTAAAGGCAATGGGCGAATTTTCCGAAGGTCTAAATGAACAAGAATTGGCTATTTTAGTCAGCTTGATTCAAAAGAATGGAAAAAAAGTAAATCAAGTAAAATACAGCATCTCCCCAAGCATTTGTATTCAACTTTGCTTTCGCGACATAATTGAGGATACCTTGATTCTCCCTCAATTTATGCAATTCTTACCGAATGAGCAATGGGAAACATGTACTTGGGAGAGATTATTGATAGAAAATGCAAATATCGATTCTTCTATAGAAGTGACCCACCCAGAGAAACCGTTATGGGACAACCCAAAGATCAATAAAGAGCAGCTCATTGCTTATCTTGTTTCCGTCGCTCCACGGTTGTTACCGTTTGTGAAGAATAGATTGTTAACAACCATTCGCTATCCACATGGCTATATCGGGAAAGAATTTTTCTATCAGAAGAATAAACCTGATTATGCACCGTCATTTGTGAATTCTTTTACAAAAGACGAAATCGACTATATCCTTTGTAATGATTTATCTACCCTTGTTTGGCTAGGTAATCAATTAGCACTAGAGTATCATACCCCTTTTGAAACAATTGGCAGCGACCATCCGGTAGATATTGTGTTCGACCTTGACCCACCAGATGAAACACACTTTCTACTAGCTGTTGATGCTGCACAGAAACTAAGTAAGATTTTCGAAGAATTAAATATTATCGGATTTCCAAAATTAACTGGAGGTAAGGGTATACAAGTACATATCCCAATTATGCATCATCATTTTTCTTATGAAGATACCCGACTGTTTACTTCGTTCATAGCATCCTATTTAGTTGAGAAAAACCCAGATTTATTTACGACAGAAAGAATGAAAAAGAATCGCGGGAAAAAGTTATATATCGATTATATACAACATGCAGAAGGAAAAACGATGATTGCTCCTTACTCTCCTAGAGGCAGAGAAGGTGCGATAGTAGCAGCCCCTCTCTATTGGGATGAAGTAAATAAACAACTGCAGCGGGAGAATTTTTCACTAGACAACATCCGCAAGTATCGTTTAACTGATTGCTGTCCAATGGCAACTTTTTTCGAAACAAAAAATGACACGATTGCAAAAATTATAGATTCATTAAAAGAATAGACTATACACAAACGAAACTTTAGCCTATGCGATTTTTTTGTGACGGAAGTGAAAGCTAAGCAAATGTGATATGCACGTTATCCAATCCAAAACGCATTTAAACGATTGCCTTCTCCGTTTGCATATCACTCAAAAAGTAAACTGATTTGAACGTTTTGCTCATTCAGTTTGCACGACATCAAGGAGCGAAAACACTATGAAACGACCTGCTAATGCAATTTCTACGCGTTATTCAGATGAAAAAAACAAAAAACCGAACCAACACTATTTACTCATAAGTGTCGTTTCGGTCCAAAACCCATTTTCTTTCTTAAACATTTCTTAAGCATTTAATTGCTTAGTTAAAAAGGCAGAAGCCTCTTGTTGCAACTTCGCATATTGCATCATTTCTTCAATATATTCTTCGCTATTATCGACGGTAAATGTCCCTGGATGATTTATATCTACTTCAATTGTACATTGATAGACAAAGCTGGCATTACCAATAAGGTCGATTGTAAAGGTATCATTTTGCTTATGAACAACGCAACGGACCTTACCACCGTTGTTATAAACTTCAATCGGCTGCTCATAGGTATTGATCCTTTGCAGACATGTGACTAAACTTGAAGCCGACATCGCTGTCCCACATGCATTCGTAAAGCCCACACCTCTTTCATACGTACGAACAAAAATCCCACCTTCTGGAAGAGGTTTGACGAAACTCACATTTACACCATCAGGAAAGTAATCATTTTCTCCGTTGACATACAAACTTATTTCTTCTTGAATATCTGATTGCATCTGTTCTTTTTCGACAATAGCAACAAGATGGGGATTAGGTACAGAAAGAGCAGTAAAAGCGATATCTTCTGAAAGGTCTTCCATCTTTTCATTGACTAATTGGTGCTGATTGATGTGAAGTGGTAAAGTAGCAACATCAAATGATACTGGTGAAATTTCTACCTTGTAAGTAGGGATATCTTTATAAATATCGCTTTCTTTACTAACATGAAGGGTTACTTTCATCGTATCAATTGTCGCCTCTTTGATTTTCAATTTCTCACAAACATACCTCGCGACACAACGAAGACCGTTACCACACATGGAAGCTTCTGAACCATCTGCATTAAATACGCGCATTTTTGCATCAGCAACTTCACTGGCTAATATAAATAAAATCCCATCCGCACCGAGCTCACTGCCACGATTACAAAGACTAATCGTTAAATTCGCTCGTTCTTCATCACTCCAGCCAAAGGACTGCTCCATTTCATCAATAATAAAAAAGTCATTTCCCGAACCGTGACATTTAATTAATTCTAATTTCATCATAAACCCTCTTTCTCTTTTAGGCTCTTCATTTATCTTCTATACATGTTTTTACCATTGTTCATGTGAATATAAACGTAATATTATTATAACGAGAAAAAGAAAGAGGGAGCAAAGAAAATTAATTTTTAACGAAAATGTTTATTAAAATTACTCATTTCAATCGCATTAACAGCTGCATCCCAGCCTTTGTTACCTGCTTTTGTACCCGCTCTCTCAACCGCTTGTTCAATAGAATCAGTTGTTAACACACCAAAAATTACTGGAATCCCAGTTTGTAATGAAGTCGCTGCCACTCCTTTGGCTACCTCTGCATTCACATAATCAAAATGTGGTGTTGCCCCTCTAATGACTGTTCCAAGGGCAACAACCGCATCGTATTTGCCACTTTCCGCAAGTTTTTTCGCCGCTAAGGGAATTTCAAATGCACCTGGTACCCACGCTACCGTAATATCCTCTTCAGCCACATCGTGACGCTTGAAGCTATCTAATGCACCATCTAATAATTTTTTTGTAATAAACTCATTGAACCGTGATACAACAACGGCTACTTTCATTCCCGTTCCAATTAAATGTCCTTCTAGTATTGTATTCATTCTACTTCACTCCTAAATTAGATTAGTTTAATAATAATTGTGATTGCTTATAAGATATTAATTGTTCAATCGTAATCATCTTCAAATCATATTTTTCTGCTACTTTCTCTAACTCTGCTACTCTAGCCATTTCACCATTTTCTTTCATAATCTCGCATATAATCCCGACCGGACTTGCCTCAGCCAATTTCGCTAAATCTACCGCCGCTTCCGTATGGCCTGAACGCTCAAGGACGCCACCATCCTTCGCTATAAGGGGGAAAATATGACCTGGACGATTAAAATCTGATGCTTGTGTTTTGTCGTCTAACATTTTTTCTACGGTTAAAAACCGTTCAAATGCGCTTATACCAGTCGTTGTCTCTTTATAATCAATACTTACTGTAAAAGCAGTTTGATGGCTGTCTGTATTATTAGTTACCATCGGATGCAAGTCTAATTTTTTGGCGATTGACTGCTCAATCGGTACGCAAATAAGCCCTCTTCCCACTGTCGCCATAAAATTGATTGTTTCAGCTGAAGCATACTCGGCAACAGCGATAAAATCGCCCTCATTCTCACGATTCTCATCATCACTAACGATAATCACTTTTCCCATTTTCAAGTCAGCAATCGCTTCTTCAATTGAGTGACTCATATATTCCCTCCTAACTTAAGAATCCATTATTTTCTAATAACTGTTCGAAATTTCTTTCACGTTTCGATGTGTCTGAAAAGGCAAATACATATTTAGCAAATAAATCATATTCGATATTGACAGTATCATTTGGCTTTTTTTCACTAATCACCGTTTCTTCAGCTGTATGAGGAATTAACGCAATCGTAAAATAACCATCCCCTACCTCCATCACTGTTAATGAAGTGCCATCAATAGCAACAGATCCTTTAGGTAGAATTAAATGCTGATACTGCTCGGATAGTGAAATTGAAAGATAAATCGCATTTTCTTGTCTTTGTTTTTTTAGAATTTTTCTCGTTTCATCCACATGACCACTTACATAATGGCCGCCAAATCTTCCACCTGCTAACATCGCCCTTTCTAAATTCACATTGCTTCCTACTTTTAAAGAGGAAAGCGATGTTGCATGAAAAGTTTCTGGCATCACATCTGCTGTAAAACTTCTTTGTTGGAATTCGGTCACTGTTAAACAAACACCGTTTACAGCGATGCTATCACCGATATGGATATCATCCATAATCTTTGTAGCATTGAACACTAATTGGATAGTAGATCCACGATGAATCGTTCTTTGTACAGTACCGATTTCTTCGATAATACCTGTAAACAGAATGATCAACCTCTCTGCATAAGATTTATTCGTTTAAGTAAAAGTTGGAATTTTCCGCTCGGGGCAAATACGCGGTATCGGGAGAGTTTGTTGAAAATTACAAAAAGAGTTGGACTCACACTTATCGTTATCCCATATCATCACCACCCTTTTTAAAATACTCATGAATAAATAAACCCGTATACGAATACGTATACGGGAAAAGTAATCATGGCCAAATAAACGTCAAAATCAACTGTTTTTGAACGTTTTTACACACACGCATCCTTCTCCCATCCAGACTATACTGTCGGCTTTGGAATTGCACCAAATCCACCGTTCTCATTCCTGAGCCCGGGTCACGGACTAAGAGGTTACCCTCATCACCGCCGGTTGGGAATTTCACCCTGCCCCGAAGGATATTCTATTAAATTGTTGATACTAGAGGAAACTATAGGAACTTAGAAACGTTGATATATCAGCGTTTCTTTCGTTTTTCGATATTTTCTTTATCCTCTAGTAGTCTTGAGATAACCTCTCTTTTCCTACCATTTCAGATAAAAAACCTACCAAAATCCTACCGTTTTTACTAGAGTATCTATATACAGAATAAATGCACTTCAATAAATAATCAATAGTAAAAAGATTAAATAGGAGTTTGTACACAAAAAAACTGCTAAAAAATTAGCAGCATTACTCGTAAACCAAATCATCCTCATAAATCTCTTCCTCGGTACAAGGATCAAAAGCTTTAATATCTTCAACAATCGTCTCAGCAACTTCCATCTCAATTTCTTCACCATCAGACTTAATAAAAGAGAATTTAAATTTAACACCTCTTTCAATTTCTTGTTGTAACTCCTTAGCAGTTTGATCAGAAAGGTCAGCTAATGTAATTTTTAAATCCCCAAAAATAAAGTTTTTCATATGTAAATCTCTCCCTTTTAAATGTTATTATTTTTTACTACGAAACAAAAAGTTATAATCTCGATTTTCTTTATTCAGTATCTCTGTGACATGTCTATACGAATCAATTCGACCTTGCAACATTCCTCTAGAAAAATCTCTTGGGTGCCCACTTTCCTCTTCCTTCTTCAGCATTTCTTCAAAATCCACTACCAACGAATTTAAATAATCTAATAATTCTTTTTCTTTTAATCCCATTTTATTTATCTCCCCTTTTATAGGAGGGAACAGGATAACCTCCCCATCCCCTCTACACGTTAGTAAGCTGCCAATCATCCTCAACATAATCCATCCCAATGTAGATATACTTTTAGTTAAAAATTCATACATTGATGTGTTGTTCATTTTTGCGATAATCCGTTTAGCATATTGTTCATAGGTGATATCATCAAGCATAATTTCACCTAGGACTATTATCTTTGTTACTGGTGTTTCTTCATAAATACCTGGTAAAACCTCATGAACCCTATGCAGATACACTTGCTTATCATCAAAAGCAATACACATCTCGTGATTAAAGAGATAAGCGACTGGATAGTATTCATGATGATTATCAACTTGGAATCTTAATCTTATTTCTTTTAGTTCGATTTTCATAGTTCACCTCTTTTTAAAGAATTTCTTTAACTTTCTAAAGAAATTATAATATCTTCTAAAGGTGAAGTCAACACTTTTGTAAAAATATCTTTAACTTTTTAAAGATTTTCTTTATAATGTAATTATAGATAGAAAATGAGGTGGTTGGTTTAATGATTTCTTATGCGCCATTAATGTCTACGTTACATAGAATGAAAATGTCTAAATCAGATTTACAGGAGGCTATCGGAGTATCATCTGCTACAATAGCAAAACTAAGTAAGGATGAACCAGTTTCTTTAAAAGTGATCGATGACATCTGCAATAAGCTAGGCTGTAAAGTAGAAGAAGTAATTACTCATATTAGAGACGAAAAAAACCACCAACAGTAATCTGTTGGTGGTTTCAACTCTTTCAATCATTGAGCCCTCCTTTATAATTGTCATTTTATTTTAAAATACTGATGTTAAGTCATCTATACTCTCATTATCTATACTATCTTTCGGATCATATATAAAAACTTTTGGTTTTCCAATGGGACTTATTTTCTCATCGT
>NZ_JAIVAM010000013.1 GCF_020171845.1 Cytobacillus kochii
TTAATACAGATGGATTAGGGTTTAGTCGAGACGCTGGCAAGACATATCGAAGTGCAATTACCTATGAAGGGATAGTTGCTGACGCAATTACTTCAGGTAAATTAGATGCGAATAACGTTAATGTCACAGGAGCTGTTAATATTGTAAGACCAGATAATGCAGTAGCAGTTTTAAACGGCGTCATGCAGAGTGATTTTTTAATTGATCGTGCAACACCCTTCTATATGGATCCCGAAGTAACTGTTAGCAATAATTTCTTTATGACTCGTTCATTTACAAGTGTCATAGCCGATGCCTTGTATTTTAAACATTCTGGACGTTACCTTACACTTGTTGTATGGGCACGAACACTACAGGCTGGCTGTCGTGTAGATTTGGTTAATATGGATTCAGGAGAAACTGTAAAGGTGAATGCTACTTTAGGATTTCCTTATAACAACGTAGATGATTCCACTTTTCAAACTATAACAATTGATCTAGGGCGTCCAACATTTAGAAATATAGGTGTTTATCTTAAATTTAATAGTTATGCTTCAGGTGTCTCAACATATATGAGGTATACAATTAAAACAATAAGTGGGTGATAATATGTTAGAGGCATTTATGGACACAGATAATGAAGGAAATATTACTAAAACTTACTGTGGTATTAACATAGTAGCTAAAGAACCCTTTCCTTTCTTTTTTCGAATTGAGGATTATATGGAACATCAATTGTATAAATGTAAGGTAGTTATTACGGATGGTAAGCCAGAACTAGTGGTAAAAGATGGAGAAGTTATTGAAGTACCTGAATTAACGGAAGAAGAAAAACGCATCAAAGAACTTGAAGAAGAATTAGCGAGATTAAGAAATGGTTAAGCCGAGTAAGGCTTTTTTATTTTGCATAAGGGGGGAGAATTTTGACTTTTATCGGATTGACCATACAAGAATGGGCGGCAACTTTAGCTGTCGTAGGTACTCTCTTTGGGGGTATCTCTTATATTTTTAAGACAATTATTATCAAGCCATTAAGTGATGCAATTGCCAATTTGCAAAAATCTATAGATGAGTTCCGTGAGCAAATGAAAGAGAGTGATGATGATCGTAAAGCCATCCACATGAGAATTAACAGATTAGATAAAAGGGTGCATGGTCTAGAAATCCAGTTGAAAGGAGGTGAGAGACATGATTAATGATGTGGTAAAACAAATAGTGGGCTTCTTCTCAGCGATTATGCTGTTTTTAGGTACATTGAACATTGAATTTCAGTGGTTAACTGATGCGAGCATTAATGCCTTTGGTGTAGTCTTATCAGGTGGAATTCTTCTTGGTGTAAATTTGTACACGATTTATAAAAATCATTACGGCTTTACCAAAAAAGCTAAACAACAAAAGGCTTGGTTAGAAAAGGAAAATAAATTAAAGGCTGTCCAAAAGGGCAGTCTTTTTTATATCCAAAAATATTAAAAAGGAGTGTTATTTAAATGGCAGGATTATTAAATATACCAAAATTTGTGGACTTTAGAAACAAAGTGAAAAGGCATCCTGTTTTAAAGTTCCCTGTATTAAGTTTAAAAGGTAAAACGACATTAGCTATTCATCATAGTTTAACTAAACAAGGTCTTGCAGGTTCTAATGCTGAAAGCTATGCTCGTTATCATGTAGATACACACGGTTGGCCAAGCATTGGTTATAGTTATGTAATTGAGCCTGATGGGACAATTAAATTTTGTAATGACATCGAATTACGTACCTACCATGTTGGGGATCATAACAATTATGCCATCGGTATTTGTTTAACTGGTGATTTTAGATATGAGAAGCCTACTAATGAGCAAGAGGAAAGTTTACGTAACTTAGTTGAAGCGTTACAAAAGGCATACCCAACCATAAAATATGTAAAAGGGCATAATGAATTTAGCGGTTATTCATGGAAACAATGTCCTGTATTTGATTATAAAGCAGTGCTGAACAAAAAGGTTACGCCTTCAAAGCCGAGTGTTTCTAAGCCTGTTCCAAAACCAGTTGAAAAACCTTCAACGAAGGAATACACAGGCACAAGTATTATAGATTATCTAAAATCCATCAATGTGGATTCTTCCTTGGCTAATAGAAAAAAACTGGCTGCGAAGTACGGTATTGAAAATTATTCTGGCAAAGCGGCTCAAAACACAAAACTCTTGAATTTAATGAGAGGCAATACCAAACCAGCAACTAAGCCAAAACCGAAGCCGAAAAAAGAATATGTTACTCTACCAGCTTCAGCAAAGACATGGAGGACTTATAAGCTCAATGTAGCTCCAGTTACTAAAAACTCTGATTGGTCACTTACTCCTGCTGCATTTGGAGGGTTAACGTACGAGATCATTGATAAACCGCAGGCAAATGTCGTCACCATTAAAACATCTAGAGGTAAACGTAATATTTATGTCGGTTCTGATACTAGTGCTAAAATTTTTAAGAAGTAAAAAGTAAAAGCCCTTCCTATTGGAGGGGCTAATTTTATTACTCTTTGCCATCTTTCTTTTTTGCATCTTCCCAGTTTAAAACCTCAAATTTAATGCGTTTTTCTTCCCCTTCATCTTCCCAGTTCTCTGTTTTATAAGGAGGACTTATAATCATTGTTAACTCTTTAACGTCCTTCTCTAAGTCTTTTAACAACCACCATGTTTGACCTTCTTTAGTTACCTTCCCCAAGAAATCTCCACCAGCATCACCCATCAACATCAGATCAGATTCAACTTGCTCTCCTGTATCAGTTACTATGATTGCGCTATTGGGGTCGAAAGTTATGTCATCATCAGATGTGTTTTCAACTTTCATATCAACGATAACTGCTCTTGCTTTATCTTTATCATCAAACATAAATTTCATATCTTCGTTTGGTTCAACATCTAATATTGCTACGCTCTCGATAAATAATTTCATAGGTCCCATCTCGATAGGTTTTATTGGGGCATCAGTACCGTCGATTCCTACTTCATCACTAAAACCTACACCTACTGTCTTCATTATGCCGAATTCAGGATCAATAATTTCTCCAGTTTCTTCAAAGTGAGCTTCTTGCTCTTCTTCAGTTAGTTCTTTATCATTATCTTTTTCTTGATTTTCTATCCATTCAGATTGACTCATATCTTCTTCATTTTTTTCTTTATTTTCTGGTTCATTCGATGCTTCACTTTTACCACAAGCAGCTAAAAATAAAGAAATTACTAAAATAAATAATACTTTTTTCATTATTATCCCCCTAATTTTGTCTTTTTAGGTATTACATACGAATTATACTATAATTTGGATTCGGTTTTTTCCTCTTTTTCATTTTCATATAAATCATCGACTTTTACATTTAACATTTCAGCTAGTTTAAACGCCTTTTCTAATGGTGGAAACGAACGGCCGCTTATCCAATTAGAAAGTTGAGTCTGAGATATACCTAACTTTATAGCTACATATTTCTTCTTAAATCCTGCATTTTCAATCGCTTCGCCTACCTTACTTTTCATCAGCTCCTCACCTCAATATTATATTCTTGGCGTGTATTTAAATAACCTTCAAAATAATATTTTGAAAAAAATCAAAATAAAATTTAAAGTACAAGCAATTTTTTAGACGTTCGCCCATACACTGAACTAGACACTGAAGAAAGGATGATGACACATGGACCCGATAACATTTGGATTAGTAGCTATTGGAGTAGCTGGAGGTAGCTTGGTAGGGGTAACAATTATGGAGGGTTACGGCATTAAGGTTAATCAGACAGCAATTAACTTGGCTTTAGAAGTAACTAAATATGGAGGCATGCTATATCTGCTTCAACATTTAACGAATTTATTTTTATAGGAGGAATTTAAATGATTAATAACTTTATAAAGTCGTTTTTTGATGGATACAAAGAGGCGAGAATTAAAAATGGTTATTACAAAGATAGAGATTTCAGTGAGTTAGAAGGTCCCTATTTATTCAGTTCTGAACATCTAAATAACTTATATAACCAGGCGGATTGTGAAGAAGAATATGAGAGTATTTTAGATCACCTTTATAGACATGATGCGATTGATGTCGAATCCTATAGTTTACTTGAGAAAAAAATAATAGATAAGTATTGGGAGGGTTAATAAATGTTAGAATGGTTTGCTCCACCTTTACTAATTGCTGCTGCCGCGATGCTCCCAAAGAGAAAAATGTCAGACGGGAAAAAGATTGAGGAAATATTCAAGAATGCCAGAATTTGTGTGAAAGATGGAGAAACATATAGTTACCCGAAGTTATACAAAACAATTAAACAAGAGCATAAAACCACTTTTCTATATACACTACCACTCGGAATACCAAGCGAAATCTTTAATAAGATTAAACCTGTTTTTGAAGATGGATTAAATAAAGATATTGAAATTGAGTATGAAGGATTATTAAAAATAAACGTTTATAATCAAAAACTTCCCCAAAAATGGACGTTTGATAATAATATTCTTGCTCATAAATGGGAAGTGCCTATAGGGAAAAATCATGAAGGCACACTTTACCATGACTTTGATAAATATCCTCATATGCTTGTTGGAGGCGTTACTCGCTTTGGAAAGACAGTGTTTATTAAAGAGATTTTTTACTCATTAGCAATAACAAATCCAGATGATGTTGAGTTTTATATTTTAGATTTAAAAGGTGGTATGGAGTTCAGTAAATATGAAGGGTTACCCAATGTAAAATCCATTGCATGTGATTTGTTTGAATCAACTAAAACGTTAGCATACATTCTAGAGGATATAAAAAAGCGCCAAAAACATATGAAAAATAATGGTTTTACAAATATTGTTGATACTCCAATAAAAAAACGGACATTTGTAATTGTGGATGAAGGTGCTGAATTATCTCCAGACATTATTGCTGATAAAGACTTAAAGAAGTATGCTCGTTTTTGCCAAGGAGCCTTATCAGAAATCGCACGTATCGGAGGAGGATTGGGTTATCGACTTACATTTTGCACTCAGTATCCAACGCGGGAGGCGGTTCCTATGCAAGTGAAAATGAACATTGTAGCTAGATTATCTTTTATAGCTGCCTCACAAATAGCAAGCAGAGTAATTTTAGATGATAATGGTGCTGAAGAATTACCAAGCATACCTGGACGCGCAATATACAAAATAGAAAAAAATCGAGTTATTCAAGTACCATATATAAATGATGAGTTTATGTTAAAAAATTTAAGTGAAGTGATCACACAAAAACAAAAAAACATAAAACAATAGAGTATACGTAGTATAGTCCCAATTAAAAAGAACAATTAAAAATAACCCTTAACCTTAGTCACACATAAAAAAGAACAATACACTGAACAGTTCACCTAATGAACAGTTCAGAGAAAGGTGAAAAGAAATGAACATTGAACGTATAGAGCATATCCTATCAGTTATTGATAAGTTAGGTGTTGTGAGTATTAAACAGTTACATGAAATCTTAAAATTAGGATCATATCGTAATACGTGTAAAGTCATTCATGGATTAGGAGAATATTTACATGTGACTCGCTCCACTCAAAAAATTGTTTACCTAAATAAAGATGGTCGTGACCTTATTGGATCTGACAAAGAAATTAAAAAATCCATCTTATTTGATCATATGCTTTTATGTAACCACGCTTATATTTACTATGGATGTCCTTTCGACTGGAAAAGAGAATATCCAATTGAAACTACAAAGGAGCAAGGATATAACTTTGGCATACAAATTAAAGGATTAACTGTGGTTAATAAAGAAGTCATTATTCCTGATGCTGGCTTCACACGAAATGGATATGTAAATTTAGTTGAGATAGATAACATACGAAAAATGCAGGATAACCGAAAGAAAATAATGAAATATATTGAAATGTGGTCAGAAATACAAAATCATTTCAACTTAATGCCTAAACTTTGCTTCTTCACATGTAGTGATAAGCGCAAAAAAGAGATCACAAAACTATGTGCCAGCATACCGAGTGAAGTAAAAACCTTTAATGAGGTTAAATAGAAAATGAGGTGCTTTTATGAAAGCGATTATTAAACGTGGACCTTACACAGATATTAATATGAAGAAATGTTATGATATTCTCGCAGAGATAGCAAAGAAAGAACTAAGTTATGATAGCGAATTAAAGAGGTATCTTGAAAGGGATTTGGTAAGAAAAGAAGAAAAAACTTAATTGAAAGATATAATATGAAGGAACAAAATTAAAATTCAAGAAAGATAACAATAAGATTGCATATGGGTATAGAATGTGTAATAATGTCCTAGCTAAGAGTCCACTATTAAGAAAAAAAAGAGTGACCACCTAAGTGACCACTCAATGTTTGCGGGCAGTTCATTTTGTACACACTATGCACAAAGGGAGTTCAAGAAAACCCCTTTATATCAACAATATGCACAGTATGCACTTTTCAAGCCGTAAAGAAAAAATATTGACAAATAATTATATGAAAGCTATAATTACCTTTGTTGCCTTGGGGTGATTTATATGAAATGGACTTTAAGTCAGTTACAGAAATATCGAAGCAAGGACTTCTCTTTTGATGAAATCGTCAATGTGGATGAAGTAGTCAAAATGGATGCTGAAATCAGAGATGCATCGCCAATGAGGATTACTGGTCGAGCAGATATTGATTCTGAGAAAGTGATTATCCATTTTAAAATGGAAGGTCATTTGATTCTCCCTTGTTCTCGCACATTAGTTGACGTTAAATATCCAATTAATGTGGAAACAATTGAAACATTCCTCTTGAAAGCTAGTGATTATGAAACTGAAGAGGAAGTTCATCAAGTGCAAGGTGATGTAATAGACATGATGCCTATTATACATGAACTGCTTGTGCTTGAGGTCCCTATGCAAGTATTCTGCGATGATAGCGGTGAAGAGGGCGCTCCTCAATCAGGAAAAGATTGGGAGGTCATTTCCGAGCAAGAGAAAACGGAAAAGATTGATCCACGTCTTGCTGGACTTGCTCAGCTACTTAATCAAAAGGATTCTTCTGACTCATAACTGGAAGAAAACAGTGAAAACTGGTCTTAATAATTTTTTCTTCATAGTGTATGTTCAAAATATAGAGAGGCCTTTTCTACTCTATTTTATTAATAGAAGTTAATCCTCAAGTTTGAACGACTCTAAATCTCTATAAGGAGGTGGGAATAATGGCTGTACCTTTTAGAAGAACATCTAAAACTGCAAAAAGACAACGTCGTACCCATTTTAAATTACAGGTTCCTGGTATGGTAGAATGCCCAAATTGTGGTGAAATGAAACTTTCACACCGCGTTTGTAAAGCTTGTGGAACTTACAAAGGAAAAGAAGTTGTAAACAACTAATTTTTCATATGACAAAACGCTGGAGCAATAAAAGCTTCAGCGTTTTTTCTATTGTCAATTTAGCTGGCATAGTAGATAAGATATGTAGTGAAGTATTCTTGAGCACTTGTAATCACCTATTACGCATCATCCAAGGTATAAGCACAATGGACCTAAATGCTTTGCAAAACGGATTCCTAATTATCTTAGTTATATTATACTTTTTAAAGGAGATTTGATGATAATGAGCAGTTATCTAATACATAAAGAAGAAAATTTGCTTGTGTTCACGATTACTAGAGAACATAAGAGAAATGCCATTAATTATGAGGTAATGGATGGCCTACTTAAAGTAATTGAAATGACTAAACAAGAAGCAAACATAAAAGGCTTGGTCATCACTGGAGAAGGAGAGAGTGCTTTTTGCTCTGGTGGTGACTTATCTGCTTTTCAAAATTTGATCACTGCAGAAGATGCCTATAACATGCTATCTAAAATGTCAAAGATTTTATATAAGCTCACTACACTCAACAAGCCGACAATTGCCCTTATTAATGGAACGGCAGTAGGTGGTGGATGTGAACTAGCTACAGCATGTGATTTCCGCATCGCTAAAAAAGGAACGAAAATGGGCTTTATTCAAGGTACTTTAGCCATTACTACAGGTTGGGGCGGAGGTAGCCTATTGTTAGAGAAGTTGGAGAACGAAGTCGCTTTAAAGTTACTGATGGAAGCTAGGCCACTGCCGGCAGAAGACTTGTATAAAAAAGGTTTTATTCATGCTATTTATGATCAAGTGAGTATGGAAGTAGTGCAACAATTCTTTGCCAACATTAATAGAATTCATACAGATGTTTTATCTGCCTATAAAGAGATCCTTGTTCGTAAGTGGAAGGTCACACAATTAGAAAAAAGAATGGAAGAAGAAGTTCGCACTTGCTCGACCCTTTGGAGTATGGAAAGTCATCATCAAGCGGTCAATAAATTTTTAACAAAAAATAAGTAAATAAAGAAAACGAGTGAATATCCCATGTTTAAGTCTATCTTTTCTAGTATAAGCATAAGATGAAATAAAAACACTACTAGGAGGGGTTAGGGATGTCTTCTACTCGTCAAGATGCGTGGTCACAAGATGAAGATATTTTGCTAGCGGAAGTCGTTCTTCGCCAGATAAGAGGGGGAGGAACACAACTTCAAGCATTTGAAGAAGTGGGTAAAAAGCTATCGAGAACAGGCGCTGCATGTGGGTTTCGTTGGAACTCTTATGTAAGAAAGCAATATAAGAAAGCGATAGATGTAGCAAAGAAACAACGGAAAGAATTAAAGAACCGTAAAAAGGACCCAGAACTAACATCATTGGTTGTTGAAGAGGCGGCAAAAGATAAACAGGTTTCAAGCCACCAGCAATTAAGCTTTAATGAAATTGTAGAGAGCCTTAAATCTGTATATGAACAAGCGGAAAACGCCAATTCTGCTGAAAAAAACTCATTATCTCAGTATGAGGGCAAAATTATTTCTTTAGAAAAACAAACTTATTATTTAGCTGCTGAAAATGAAAGGTTATTAAAAGAAATACAAACATTGGAGCAGGATTATAAGGCGCTTGTAGAAATAATGGAGAAGGCAAGAAAAATGGTTGTACTAAAAACAGACGATCGCGAAAAAAATGTTCGTGTTTAGTTTCTATCTAACAATTACTAATGATACTATTTATACTTAAATTTCCTTATACAGTTTATTTCAAATTATAAACATAAAAGAGCACTCCATCCTAATGGAGTGCCTATTTATGTTTATTCGTCTTCTTTTAAAGATTCCTTTACCATACCTTCGGGAAACCATAGAACAGGATTTTCCCCTAAATCCCTATCCATATCATATTGGGCTGAAGTGAAGCCCATCTTTTCCCAGAATTCCTTTGACTTAATTCTCGTGTTTGTCTTAATAGGTAGGTTAAAGCTCTTGGCGAAGTTAACAAGTGCTGTTCCATAACCTTTTGATTGATAATCCTTCAATACTTCAAGCTTCCAAAGTTCTAAATAATCATGAGAAGGTTGGAAGTAACGGTCGAATTTAGCTTCTACTTTATAAAGGCTCATGCGGGCAACGAGTAGGTCCCCAAAGTAAATGCCATAAAAAGGCGATTGGCTTCCGTTTTCTATTATATTGCCTTCTAGATCCTCGAGCATTGATAATTCTTGAAGACCATATTCTTTAAACTTTTTAAAATCTTCTAAGGTTCTGTAATTTACTTTTAGTCTTTCAACTTTATAGCTCATGATTCATCCCCCTAAAACACCTATGTAATTTATTGAATGCGCTTACTCTATATCATTATATAACAATATTAAGAAAATTTCTTTAGTAAACTGTCATTCTTTTATCATTCAAGACATAAAAATGTATTGTTCAAAAATAAACGTAAGCGTTTTCAATAAAAAAGAAGGAAAAAGAGCGAACCTTGTAGAAATAGGGAATATTGCGATAAATTATATTTATTTGCATTTGGTTATTGTAACAACGAACGAAGGGAGAATAAATGATTGCAGAAAATTTTAATTGCCAATAGAGGAGAAATTGCCTTAAGAATTATTAAAACTTGTAAAGCACTGGGAATCGAAACGATAGCAATATACTCAGAGGCAGATGAAGGGTTGCCTTTTGTTATCGAGGCAGATCAAGCATTTCTCATTGGACCACCACCGGTCAATCAATCTTATTTAAATGTTGAGAAAATCATTCAAATAGCTTTAGCAGAGAAAGTTGATGCCATTCATCCAGGCTATGGTTTCTTATCTGAGAATGCAGAATTTGCTAGGAGAATTCATGCAGCGGGTATTATCTTTATCGGTCCAAACCCTGACACAATTGAAAAAATGGGAGATAAGATTATTTCCAGGCAAACGATGGAAAAAGCGGGTGTACCTATTGTGCCCGGTAGCAATAGTGGTGTTGTAACAGTCGAAGCTGCTCTTGCTTTAGCTGAAACATATGGTTACCCTATTATGCTTAAGGCAAGTGGGGGCGGTGGTGGAATCGGTATGGTGCGCTGTGAAACTGAGCAAGCGCTCAAAAATGCCTTCTCCTCGACAAAATCAAGAGCGAAAGCATACTTTGGCAGTGATGAAGTATTCGTAGAAAAGTGTATAGAGGGTAGTCGTCATATTGAGGTACAAATATTTGGTGATGATAAGGGACAAATTGTTAGCTTATTTGAAAGAGATTGTTCTATTCAAAGAAGGCATCAGAAAGTCATTGAGGAATCGCCTAGCCCTTCTCTATCAACGGAAACGAGGGATAAGATGCTTGAGACTGCTATTAAAGCAGGCGAGGCAGTAGGTTATAAAAATGCTGGTACCGTTGAATTTATCGTCGATGCGGATGAGAATTTCTACTTTCTTGAAATGAATACTCGTCTCCAAGTCGAGCATCCTGTCACAGAACAAATCACCGGGATAGACCTCGTGGAATGGCAAATTGAGATTGCTAAAGGGAATGAACTTCCCCTTAAGCAAAGTGAAATTAAATCAGTTGGACATGCGATGGAGTTCCGCCTGTATGCGGAAGATCCCGTTACATTTATGCCTTCACCTGGTACGATTAGTGAACTAAAATGGGGAAACCTTGATAGTGTCCGTATTGATTATGGCTATGTTGAAGGTTCTAAAGTAACTCCATTTTACGATCCAATGATAGCAAAATGTATTATAAACGGGGAGAACCGAGAGGAAACATTACAAAAGGCAGCACAATTTTTTAATGATCTAGAAATTTCCGGTATTAAAACGAATGCTCCGTTGTTTGTAGAAATTTTAGATGATCAAGATTTTAGTAAAGGTAAATATACAACTGATTTTTTGAAAAATAAATCTTTAATAAAAAAACAGTAATACAACCCAAGGAGGAAAAGAAAATGAAAGAAATCGTAGCAAATATGGCAGGTACAGTTCTTAATGTGTTAGTTGCAAATGGTGATGAAATTACTGCAGGGCAAGAAGTGCTTGTCTTAGAAAGTATGAAAATGGAAATTCCTGTTGAGAGCAATGAAGGCGGTAAGGTAGCTGAATTAAAAGTTAATATCGGTGATTTTGTAAATGAAGGCGATTCTTTATTAGTTTTAGAATAAGGAGAGATAAATCATGACAACGATACAAACATTAACAGACGATTTAAAAGAGAGACGAAAGAAAATTGAAGCGGGTGGTGCACCTAAATACCACGAAAAGCTGGAAGGCCAAAATAAATTATTTGCACGAAAGCGTTTGGAACTATTATTGGATGATGGTTTTTACGAAGAAGATGGTAAGTTTGCTAACTGTAGTGAGGAAGGATTGCCAGCTGATGGAGTCATCACAGCAGTAGGAAAGATTAATGGGCGCACAGTTTGTGTGATGGCGAATGATTCTACTATTAAAGCAGGATCATGGGGAGCTAGAACAGTTGAAAAGATTATTCGAATTCAAGAAACAGCTGAAAAACTTAAAGCTCCTTTGCTTTATTTAGTAGATTCAGCCGGTGCAAGAATAACTGATCAATTAGATATGTTTCCAAACCGTAGAGGTGCTGGGAGAATTTTTCATAATCAAGTAAAACTTTCAGGTGTTGTACCACAAGTTTGTTTACTATTTGGACCATCGGCAGCAGGCGGCGCGTATATTCCCGCTTTTTGTGATATTGTCATTATGGTAGACGGGAATGCTTCTATGTATTTAGGATCACCAAGAATGGCGGAAAAAGTGATTGGGGAAAAGGTTTCCCTAGAAGAAATGGGCGGTGCAAGAATGCATTGTTCTGTTAGTGGTTGTGGTGATTACTTAGCATACAGTGAAGAAGAAGCGATTACAGTTGCACAAAACTATTTATCTTATTTTCCGGGGAATTTTCAAGAGTTACCTCCAACTAAAGAATCTGTGGCGCCTAAAGCTGGTAAGTCTTTAGAAGAGATCATTCCTGTGAATCAAAATGCCCCATTTGATATGTATGAATGTATTGAACAACTCGTTGATGAGAATAGTTTTTTTGAAATGAAGAAATTATTCGCAGCTGAACTTATTACTGGAATAGCGAGAATAGATGGAAAGCCAGTCGGAATTATAGCGAATCAGCCAAAGGTTAAGGGTGGCGTTCTTTTCGTTGACTCGGCTGACAAAGCAGCAAAGTTTATCTCACTATGCGATGCTTATCATATTCCATTGTTATTTCTAGCGGATGTTCCAGGGTTTATGATTGGCACAAAAGTAGAAAGAGCAGGTATTATTAGACATGGTGCGAAGTTAATTGCGGCAATGAGTTCCGCGACAGTACCGAAGATTTCAGTTATTGTCAGGAAAGCTTACGGTGCGGGATTGTATGCGATGGCGGGACCTGCTTTTGAACCGGATTGCTGTATTGCCTTACCAACTGCTCAAATAGCCGTTATGGGACCTGAGGCTGCAGTTAATGCTGTTTATTCTAATAAGATTAATGAAATTGAAGATATGAAAGAGCGCATTGCGTATGTACAAGAAAAACAAAAAGAATATAAGGAAACAATTGATATTTATAAATTGGCATCGGAACTCATTATAGATGATATTATCGCTCCTGACGAGCTTAGAAGTGCCCTTATTAACCGCTTTGAGTTATACGCAACAAAAGATATACCAATCGTTTCGAGAAAACACCCAGTAAATCCAGTTTAAAGACCCTACCCTGACCTTTCTTAGGAGAGTAATCAGGGTTTTTTCTTTTATAGATATTGATTGATTGAATATCTGGAAAATGTACAACCTACCCATTGACCTTATCGGTGCTAATATTTAAGTTTTGCTTTCTCAGTTGATTGATAAACTCAGTTTTGTTTTTAGGTGAAATGGCAATTGTTTTGAACTTCCCATAATTAATTTCAAGTTTATCAATAGACAAAGCAGGAGCTGTAAACGGGTTTTTCGTTTCCGTAACGCTGTGTATTTCAGCTATCTTGATTGTCCACCTAAAAGGGCCATATTGAATAGTAAGAACATCGCTTTTAATTGTATACCCTGTCTTAAGCCAAATCCACAGCAGACATAATCCAATGAGCGATAAAGTAAAGATTTTTATCCATGGTTTATCTAGAAACGATGGGCTTATCCAAACACCGAAGTTTGGAAAGAAGATGGGTGGAATAATAAAAATCAATGCACATAACCAATAGGTTATTGACAACCATAAATCTTTCTTTGATGGAAAATACATATCATCATTTCCTTTCGTTATTATGCATACGCTTTTCTTGTTTAATCGGTTTCGTAAATGTTAAAAAATTTACAAGTATTTACTTATTAGCTCCTATCATTATTTATTTTTAAAAGTGATACGAATGTACTCTGTTTAGATCTATATGGTTTATTTGGGTGTAGAATTTCTTAGTAATAATTATGTTATAGCTAGTCAAACAAAAAAGAAAAATAGATGAAACTTTCAAGAAAAAAAGAATCGTCTCACCTTTCAATAGCTAAATTTGCTAAAATGAGACTAAATACATTGTAAGTGAAGTGATAATGATGAAAATCGGGATTATTGGCGGGGGTTCTATCGGACTATTATATGCTTTCTATTTAAATAAACAACATGAGGTTACTCTTTATGTGCGTTCAGATGAGCAAAAGGACATTATCTCCTTAGAAGGTATCTTTTTAAATACGAAAGAAAATCGGAGGAATGAACGTATTCATGTTGAATATATACATAATTGGAAAGGGCAAGACGAGATTACCTTTGTTGCTGTAAAAGAATATCACCTTGACTCACTCCTTGCCACTCTTAGCATACATACAAAAACGTTATTTATCTTTCTGCAAAATGGTATGGGTCATTTAGAAAAGCTCGAACGGTTAAAAAATCAACAAGTCTATATTGGTACAGTTGAACATGGTGCACTAAAGGTAAATAAAAATGAAGTAAACCATACGGGGTTAGGAGTAACAAAGCTTGCTCCTTTAACTGAAAATGCTGAACCCATCCAACTTTTAAATGTAATGGCTAATAGCGAAGATTTTCCATTCATGCTTTATCAGAACTATGAGGAAATCATGCTGAAAAAATTAGTTGCAAATGCTGTGATTAACCCTTTGACAGCCATTTTAAAGATAAGAAATGGTTTACTAATTGAAGATCCATCTTATTTTAAAGTATTTAAAATCTTATTTACAGAAGTAACAGCTGCGCTTTCAATTAAAGAGAGTCAAGAGATCGAAGCATATGTTGTATCAATTTGTAGGAAGACTGCTCATAATCAATCATCAATGTTCAAAGATATTGTTGAAGGCAGGAAAACAGAAGTTGATGCAATTGTTGGTTACTGTCTTACTCAAGCAAAGAAAAATCAAGAGAGTGTACCATTATTAACATCTTGTTATTTTATGATCAAGGGGATGGAGAAAAAGGGGGAGAAGGATTGAGTGTATTTTTATCCTCGATGATTGCGACATTTATTACTATACCATTTCTAGGGTATTTACTCGTTTTTATCATTTGTAAACAAGTGACGAAAAAGCATAAGAAATCTGTACATCTAGCTCTTGATATTAGCACATTGCTGCTCATTCTCTCTGTCCATTTTATGATTGCTTCAATTTGGAATCGCTCATACATTTGGTTGATTTTTCTTTTCCTTATTAGTACTGCTATACTTTATCTATTGTATTATTGGCGGGTTAAGCAAGAAATAGATTACGGTAAATTGTTCAAAGGATATTGGCGCATTAATTTTTTGTTTTTTCTCACTGCTTACTGTGTTTTAATAGCAATTGGTATTTTTAACAGAATTAGTCATTTGATGTTTTAAAAAAGACTCTTTAGTTGGCTAAGGAAATATATTATCATTATGAATGATGAAATCAAAAGAAGTTAAAATCTAGCCCATCATAAGCAAAGTTTTTTTCTTTTCTTTTCTGACAATGCTATACTCATAAAGATACTTGGAAAATGTGTTTAGAAAGGAAGTTCATAGATGGAGATTTTGCATCTCACAATACCGGCCACTAATCGGTTTGCAACAGAGTATACTGCTCAAGATGAGAAAATTCAGCCATACTTCCACTACCGTTATAATCATATTAGTGATTTAAAGAGACGTATAGAAGAACTTGGTCAGAGAAATTTTTCACGAGATAAGCTAGTAAGTCATATAAGTGATTTCATGAATGGCTTTCCAACATCTGAGAAGGTACAAGAATCTCTTAAAAAGCTAAATGATGATAAAAGTGTAGTTGTTATTGGAGGGCAGCAGGCAG
The DNA here is from genome assembly GCF_020171845.1 of Cytobacillus kochii. Lineage (GTDB taxonomy): Bacteria > Bacillota > Bacilli > Bacillales > Cytobacillaceae > Cytobacillus > Cytobacillus kochii. The sequence continues at coordinate 15,552 of NZ_JAIVAM010000013.1, forward strand.
GTATAATGACTGGACCTCTTTATTCCATACATAAAGTCATTTCTATCATTGCCTTTGCTAAGGAAAAAGAGCGGGAATTAAATATTCCTGTTGTACCTGTTTTTTGGATTGCTGGTGAGGATCATGATTATCAAGAGGTAAACCATATTTATCGTTATGAAAACAACCAAATGAAAAAGCTGGTTTATCCAGAATCACCGAATGATAAAAAGATGGTATCAAATATCGCTATTGATTCAGATGTTTGTATCAAGTGGGTTGACGACATCATTGAGTCATTTGGTGAAACCGCATTTACAAAAGATATTATGTCATTCATTCATAAGGCTATAGAACAATCGAAAACATATGTAGACATATTTGCTCATTTAATTATGGGGATGTTTAAAGAACATGGTCTTTTATTGGTTGATTCAGGTAATGCGCAATTAAGACAATTGGAAAAGGGCATATTAGCTGAGCAAATCAAAGCTTCGACAAAAATGACAACAGCTGTGCTTGAAAATCAACAGAGATTACAAGCTGATGGTTATGCAAAAATGCTAGAAATTAGTAAAAATGCTGCTAATCTCTTCTATTATGATGAAGTTTTTAAAGAGAGAATCCTACTTGATTACAATCATCAAACCCAATGTTTTGTGAATACAGATGCTAAAATAAGCTTCACATTAGAAGAAATGTTAACGATGGCTGAAACAACACCCGAGAAACTGAGTAATAATGTTGTTACAAGACCTTTAACACAGGAATTACTTTTCCCCACATTAGCGTTTATTGCTGGACCAGGGGAAATCGCGTACTGGGCTGAACTGCAAAAAGTATTTGAGCAGTTCTCTTTAAAAATGCCGCCACTTGTTCCGCGCTTGAATTTTACGATTTTAGAGAGAGCAATTGAATCGGAAATGACAGAGCTTGGATTACAATTAGAAGACGTGTTAATGAATGGTACTGAAGAACGAAAGAATCAATTTCTTCAATCAGTCCAAAGTAAAGAACGAGATGAAATCTTAAGCGAATTACAAGCGAAAATTGAAGAATCTTACAAACAGTTGTTAGCTTATACTTCAGAGAAAGAAAAGGGTATGTACCCACTCGTAGAAAAAAATCAAGCACTTGTACAAAAGCAAATTGCATTTATACAAACTAAATTTAAACAATCGACTGAGCAAAAATATACAAATATACTCTCGAAATTTGATCGTATCCAATCTTCCGTAAAACCAGACGGTATCCCACAAGAAAGGGTTTGGAATGGACTTTATTTTATCAATAAGTATGGTTTATCATTCTTCTCCCGGATTCTCGATCATGAACTACCTTTTGATGGTACGCATAAAGTGATGAAGGTATAAAGCAAAAGACTTAAATACTTCTCAATATTAGAGGAGGATTTAAGTCTTTTTTTGTGCACAAAGTAAAATAATAGGCACATAAAAGGTGGGAGAGGTTTAGGCTAGCCAAACGACAAGGGAAGATTTTGTAGTTGTCCGTAAGAATATGTCTTTGTCGATTTTTAAAATGTGTGACTAACGAATCTTCTTCTTTTGACAATTCTCTTTCAGCTTAATTCAAAATGAAATGGATAAGGTAAAAAAAGCAAATATTTTTGTAAAAAGATAGCGAAAGAAAAATATTTGAAAAATAAAAAAACAGCAGGAATTTATTGGACGTGAGCGAATCATTTAAAATAGTGGAGGAAAGTGGGGGAATGTGGTACATTTGTGTTAGAAAGTGGGTGAAGCGGGTATGTTTATGGGAGAATACCATCATAATGTTGATACAAAGGGCCGCTTAATCGTACCTGCTAAATTTCGTGAGAACTTAGGAGAGACATTTGTATTAACACGAGGTTTGGATCAATGTTTATTTGGTTATCCCTTAACAGAATGGAAAGAGCTTGAAGAGAAACTTAAAGCTTTACCCATGACAAAAAAGGACGCCCGCGCTTTTACCCGATTTTTCTTCTCGGGTGCAACAGAATGTGAAATTGACAAACAAGGACGAGTAAATATCGCTTCCCCACTAATGCAATATGCAAAATTAGATAAAGAATGTGTCGTATTAGGTGTTTCCAACCGAATTGAGATTTGGAGTAGAAGCCTTTGGGAAGAATATTTTGCAGAGTCAGAAGAATCTTTTGCTGAAATTGCAGAAAATATGATTGGCTTTGATATTTAAACAAGGCCTAACCCGAATGAATACATAAGGGGACTTTTACACACAATTATAGGTTGGGAAGGATGAGCAACAATGTTTAATCATACAACAGTACTTTTAAAAGAGACCGTAGATGGACTAAATGTGAAAGAAAATGGGATATACGTGGATTGTACTTTAGGTGGAGCTGGGCATAGTGAATATTTATTATCACAGCTCTCAAGTGAAGGAAGATTATTCTCTTTTGACCAAGATGAAACGGCAATTGAGAATGCGAAGGAGAAACTTGCTAAGTACAGTGGGCAAGTGACACTGGTAAAAAGTAATTTTAGTCATTTAAAGGAAGAATTGAATGCAAGAGGGATTTCTGAAGTGGATGGTATTTTGTATGACCTAGGTGTTTCATCTCCTCAATTGGATACACCGGAAAGAGGTTTTAGTTATCATCATGACGCTCCGCTCGATATGAGAATGGATAAGCAAGCGGAGGTTTCAGCCTATGATGTTGTCAACCATTGGTCATATAACGAACTTGTGAAAATCTTTTTTAAATATGGTGAAGAAAAATTTTCTAAACAAATTGCAAGAAAAATTGAGTTAGCAAGAGAAAAAGCGCCGATAAAAACAACAGGTGAATTAGTAGATTTGATCAAGGAAGGCATACCTGCCCCAGCTAGAAGAAAAGGGGGTCATCCAGCTAAGCGGATTTTCCAAGCGATACGCATTGCTGTTAATGATGAATTAGGGGTATTCGAGCAGTCATTAGAGCAAGCGATGGGCTTGCTAAAAAGTGGTGGGAGAGTGAGTGTTATTACATTCCACTCGTTAGAGGATCGTATTTGTAAAGCGGCTTTTAAAGAGGCCAGCTCAACACCAGATCTACCACCGGGACTGCCGGTTATTCCTGATGAATATCAACCTAAGATGAAATTAGTGAACAGAAAACCTATTATTCCATCTGAAGAGGAGTTATCCCATAATAATCGATCTCGTTCAGCTAAACTCAGGATTATAGAAAAAATATAAAATAAAAGATACACACTCAGGAGGGGAAATATGGAGAATGTAGCTCGTAAACTACAGCAAGAACAACATGTATCTAATCAGCCGGCTCAAGCGCCAAAAAAGAAAATAAAAGATCGTAAATCATTGCTCTCGCCTGGAGAAAAAATAATGGGTATCGTATTTGCGGGTGCAGTTTTCTTTGGCGCCACAACAATTATTTCAAATCAAGCAGGTTTATATGAAGTAAATGCGGAAATTCAAGACACGCAAAAAGCAATCACTGAACAACAGAGTGTGAATAGTGATTTAAAAATGCAAATCGAGGAATTAAGTCGTCCAGACCGTGTAAAACAAGCAGCTGAAAAATCTGGCTTTGAAATGAATGAATCTCCTAAGGTTGTTGGTGGTGAGTAATGTATAAGAAGCAAAGAAATATGAATGTTGGAGCAGCGATATTGTTTATGATATTCAGTCTGCTCTTTTTTGTCTTGCTTTTCCGGTTTATCTCTATTCAAGTGTCTGGTGAAGCGGGTGGTAAAGTCATTGCTGCACAAGCTGAACAGTTGTACCAAGGTTCAACAACCATTGAATCTAAACGTGGGACAATTTACGATCGTAATGGCAATGTCATTGCTGAGGATAGTACAGCTTACACTTTAGTTGCCGTCTTATCAGAAAAAATGACCAAGAATAAAGATAATCCGAAACATGTGGTTGAACCAGATGAGACGGCAAAGCAATTAGCTGAAGTCATTGATATGGAAGAGTCTGAAATCTACGAAAGATTAACAATCAATGAGAGGCGAGGCAAGGATGAACAGTTATTCCAAGTGGAATTCGGCCGTGCAGGTCAAAAATTAACAGTTAGTCAAAAGAAGAAAATAGAAGAGTTAGAGTTGCCAGGTATTGTTTTTCAACCGCAAACCATCCGTTTTTACCCTAATGGAACTTTTGCCTCGCATCTTATCGGGTATGTTGATTCCGTAGAAGGTGAAGATGGAAAACTCGAAGACAAAGGAATTATGGGCTTAGAGAAGAGCTTGAATGATTTAATGTTAGGGGAAGATGGCAAGTTTTCTTATGAAAAAGATATTTGGGGATACTTATTACCAAATGGTGAAGAAGTCGTAGAAAAAGCAGAAGACGGAAATGATGTATATTTAACAATCGATAATAAAATTCAAATCTTTTTAGAAGAAGCAATGAGCAAAGTAAGTGAAAAGTATGACCCAGAAAAGATGGTCGCCGTTGTCGCTGACCCGAAAACGGGCGAAATTCTTGCGATGAGCCAACGACCTACATTTAATCCAGAAACACGGGAAGGTATTGATCAAACATGGCGTAATCTCGCTATTGAGGATTCGTTTGAACCAGGTTCAACAATGAAAGCTTTTACGTTAGCAGCGGCAATTGAGGAAGGGGTGTTTACACCTAATGCAACCTTCGAATCTGGTACGTATAAAGTTACGGAAAAATCTCCACCAGTAAGAGACCATAATAATGGACAAGGATGGGGTTCAATTACGTATTTAGAAGGCATTCAACGTTCCTCTAATGTAGCAATAGCGAAAATGGTAAAAGATCAACTAGGCTATGAAACATATCGAGAATACTTGACGAAATTTGGTTTTGAAGAACCAACCGGTATTGATTTACCTAATGAAGCTGGAGGGAAAATTGTTTACGAATGGCCATTTGAAAAAGTAACAACGGCTTATGGTCAAGGAACCGCTATTACACCCATTCAACAAATACAAGCGGCGACTGCTATTGCTAGTGATGGATCTATGAAGCAGCCTCATGTAATAAGTGAAATAATTAACCCAAACAATGATAAAGTGGTAAAAGAAGCAAAAGAAGAGATTAAGGGTCAACCGATTTCTGAGAATACAGCCAAGGAAGTGAGAAAGGTATTAGAAACGGTTGTCTCTTCTGAGAATGGGACAGGCCATAATCATTATCAAATTGATGGCTACAAAGTAGCTGGTAAAACAGGAACCGCACAAATACCTAAAGAGGGTGGTGGCTATATTACAGGGCGAGAAAATTATGTGTTCTCCTTCTTAGGAATGGCACCTGCTGAAGACCCTGAATTACTAGTATATGTGGCTGTTCAGCAACCAGAGCTTGAAAATACAGAAACAGGCAGCGATCCTGTTTCAGAAATTTTTAAACCGGTTATGAAGAATAGCTTAAGTTATTTAAGTATTGAACCTACTGACTACGATAAACTTCAAGTGAGTAAAGGATTGAATTTTGAAGGAAAATCTGTTGAACAAGCGAAAAAGTCATTGGAGAAAAATGGAATGCAGCCAATTGTTATCGGTGATGGTAAAAAGGTTGTAGAACAATCACCAGGTGCTACAGAAAGTGTGTTAGAAGGTGAAAAGGTTATTCTTAAAACGGATGGGAAGCTTACTGTCCCAGACTTAACTGGTTGGTCGATGAGAGATGTGATGAAGTTTGTTAAGCTATCTAATCTTAAGCTTAACAGTGTGGGCAACGGTTTTGCTGTCAAGCAAAATCTAGCTCCAGGAAGCGCTATAAAAGAAGATGAATATTTAATCGTTGATTTTCAACAAAGTGGAAAAAAATCCTCTTCTAATGAGGGAGAAGAACTGAAGGATGATAAAAGTGCGAGCGAACAGTAGAAGTTAAAGACGAGCTTCTGTTCTAAAAATAATGTACAAGCATAAAATGGAACGAGCCAGATAAAAAAGGAGGGTTCGTTCCATTTATGCGTGTATCTAATGTAACCGTTCGAAAAAGATTAATTGCTGCATTATTTATTGGGTTATTTGTGTTTTTAATTATTGATGTTCGCTTGGGCTATGTCCAATTTTTTATAGGAAATGTTCTCACAGATGGGGCCAAAGAATTATGGAGTAGAAATATCCCTTTTGAGCCTGAAAGAGGAGAAATTGTTGATCGGAACGGAGTCGCTTTAGCAACCAATGTAAGTGCACCAACGGTTTACGTCGTCCCGCGACAAATTACCGAGCCTGACGATGCTGCTGAAAAGTTAGCCGCTACACTTCATTTATCTAAAGAGAAAGTATTTGAAGAAATTACAGAGAAAAAGTCGAGTGTAAGAATTACTGGTGGCAGAAAAATCACCCATGAAAAAGCAAAAGAAGTAAGATCATTAAATATAGATGGTGTATATATCGGTGAGGATTCTAAAAGGCATTATCCGTTTGGCGATTATCTATCCCATGTCCTCGGTTTTGCTGGCGTTGATAATCAAGGGCTGATGGGTCTCGAATTATACTACGATAAAGAACTAAGTGGAGAAAAAGGATCGGTCAAGTTTTATGCTAATGCCAAAGGACAAAGAATGAATGATATGGCTGACGATTATCAAGCACCTGTTGACGGTAATACATTAAAGTTAACTGTTGATACAAAAGTACAAACAATTATTGAGAGAGAACTTGACAATGCCGAGGCTAAGTATAATCCTGATGGGTTAATAGCGATTGCGATGGATCCAAATACAGGAGAAATTCTTGGAATGTCTAGTAGACCGACATTTGATCCTGCAAATTTTCGTAATGTACCTGCAGATGTGTATAATCGTAATTTACCTATTTGGAGCTCCTACGAACCAGGATCAACTTTTAAAATTATTACATTGGCAGCCGCATTAGAAGAGGGGAAAGTTGATCTAGATCATGACCATTTTCACGATCCAGGTTATGTAGAAGTAGGCGGAGCTAAGCTTCGCTGTTGGAAAAAAGGTGGACATGGTTCACAAACCTATTTAGAAGTGGTACAAAATTCTTGTAACCCAGGTTTCGTTAATCTTGGTGAACGGTTAGGAAAAGAAACCTTATTTAAATATATTCATGATTTTGGTTTTGGAGAAAAAACGGGGATTGACTTGCAAGGAGAATCTACAGGAATACTATTTAACTTAGATAAAGTAGGGCCAGTAGAGCAAGCGACAACGGCATTTGGTCAAGGGGTATCAGTCACACCCATTCAGCAAGTTGCCGCCATTTCTGCCGCCATAAACGGGGGAACATTGTATACACCATATATTGCTAAAGAAATCGTTGATTCTAAAACAGGCGATGTCATAAAACAAGTCACACCTGAAGCGAAACGAGAGGTAATATCAAAAGAGACATCAACCGAGATTCGCAGAGCATTAGAAACCGTAGTTGCTCAAGGGTCAGGTAAGAATGCATTTGTTGAAGGGTATAGAGTAGGTGGTAAGACAGGAACAGCCCAGAAAGCTCAAGGTGGTAAATATCTGGAAAACAACCATATTGTTTCCTTTATTGGCTTTGCACCAGCTGACGACCCTGAGATTGTCGTTTATACAGCTGTTGATAATCCGAAAGGGACGGTCCAATTTGGTGGTGTTGTAGCGGCTCCGATTGTTGGTAACATTATTGGTGATAGCTTACGAGCTATGGGAGTTGAACCTAGGAAAGATCAAGTAGAAAAAGAGTATGCTTGGCCAGATACACCGCTTTTAGAAGTACCTGATTTAGTAGGTATAACAAAATTGGAGTTAGGTGAGATGATGATTAACCTTCAAATTGAAGCTAGTGGACAAGGAGATACAGTTGTAAAACAATCGCCTCTTCCTGGTACAAAAATCAAAGAAGGTTCCACCATACGCCTCTATTTCAACGATGAACAGCATGATGACACTGAGGAAGGCGGCGATTAAAAGCCGCCTTTTTCTAAGTTTATGATTATAATCAATCATCATATGTAACAAAGGAGCTAGAGATTGAGTCCAATTATTAGTAAGGTTTAAATGGCGTATAATGGATGAAAAGAAGGCTTTTGGTGGATCAAGTGCTATTATTTTTATAGAAAAAACCGTTTAAACGAGGCATTTATAAGAAACTCATAGAAAATTATCGCTGAATCATGTAAAATATTATACGCCTATCACCTTTAACGCATAGGTTAGACAAAATGATCGTAAAAATGTTTTATGAGAAGTTTGTATGAGAGGAATGGATTTTTATGAAATTACATACGTTGCTACAAAAGTTGCAACCTTATCTTCAATATAATGATGTAGACAATATTGAAATTCAATCAATTGAAAATGATAACCGTAAAGTAGAAGAAGGTAGCTTATTTGTTTGTATAAAAGGCTACACAGTTGATGGTCATGACTTTGCTGCTTCAGCTGTCGAAAAAGGAGCAGTAGCCGTTATTTCTGAGAAGGAGCTCTCCTTAAAGGTACCCGTGATTGTTGTGAAGAGTACAAGAAGAGCACTATCTTTACTTTCAGATGCCTTTTACGGGCAGCCAAGTCAACAGTTACACTTAATAGGTGTGACAGGTACAAATGGGAAAACAACGACAACACATATCATTGATAAAATTTTATCAGATGCTGGTCAAAAAACGGGTCTGATGGGCACAATGTATACTAAAATTGGTCAGCAAAAATATGAAATTAAAAACACAACGCCTGAGAGTCTTACTTTACAGAGAACATTTAAAAAAATGAAAGATACTGGCGTCACATCAGCAGTGATGGAAGTGTCATCTCATTCATTAGATGAAGGTAGAGTACATGGTTGTGATTTTGATGTAGCTGTATTTACAAATTTAACGCAAGACCACCTAGATTACCACCATACAATGGATGAATATCGTCGTGCTAAAGGTCTTCTGTTCGCACAACTGGGGAATGCCTATCATTATGATCGACCGAAATATGCTGTTTTGAATGTAGATGATCCAGCGTCATATGATTATGAAAAATCAACTTCCGCATATATACTAACGTATGGAATTGATCGAGATGCGGACTTTCGGGCAAGAAATATAGAAATGAATGCTTCTGGGACCACATTTGAATTAGACAGTCCAATCGGAAACTATTCTCTTCATATTCAGTTAATAGGAAAATTTAGTGTATATAATGTATTGGCAAGTATTGCTGCAGCTTTTGCTTCTAATATTTCTATGGAGCAAATTATCCAGTCTGTTGAAAGTGTAGCTGGCGTTGCAGGGAGATTCGAAACGGTAGATGCTCATCAAGATTTCACCGTTATTGTAGATTACTCTCATACGCCAGATAGTTTAGAGAATGCATTAAAGACAGTGCAACAATTAGCAAAGAAACGAATCTTTACAGTTGTCGGTTGTGGAGGAGATAGAGATCGTACGAAAAGGCCTTTAATGGCTCAAATTACTTGTAAACATAGTACTGATGCTATATTTACATCTGATAATCCCCGTACCGAGGACCCTGAAAGTATTTTAAAAGACATGGAAGCTGGTGTGAAAAACGAATCTTATGTTTCAATTATTGATCGAAAAGAGGCTATACAATATGCAGTGAATCAGGCAGAACCTGGGGATTGTATATTAATAGCAGGTAAAGGTCATGAAACATATCAAATAATTGGTCATGAGCATTTTGATTTTGATGATCGATTAGTAGCGAAGGAAGCCATTGAAAAAAAAGAAAACAAGTAGTAAATGACTAAAAAAATAACACGATCATGAATGATTGATTGAAAGGTTTAGAATATATGATAAAACGATTAAGAAAAAAACAAGTAAAACAATTCTCAATACCCGTTAAAGGTTGTGAACAATGATGATGGAGCAAGTGATATTATTTACAATTATTCTAGGTTTTTTAATTACCGTACTCATTTCTCCTTTGTTCATACCTTTTTTAAGGAGACTTAAATTCGGTCAAAGCATAAGAGAAGAAGGACCAAAATCCCACCAGAAGAAAACCGGGACGCCTACAATGGGTGGCTTAATGATTCTGTTTTCAATTACATTAAGTACGCTCATTATGACTGCTAAATTCCAAGGACCGACAAGTACCACATATTTGCTGCTTCTCGTTACTTTAGGTTTTGGTTTATTAGGATTCTTAGATGATTTTATTAAGGTAGTGATGAAAAGAAACTTAGGTTTAACTTCATTGCAAAAACTAATCGGACAGATTATTATTTCAATAATATTCTTCTTTGTATTAAAGCAAACCGGTTTTAGTACAGAAGTAGCGATTCCTTTAACTGATTTTTCCATTGATTTAGGATGGGGCTATGCCTTATTTATTATTTTTTGGCTCGTTGGGTTTTCAAATGCTGTGAACTTAACAGACGGGTTAGATGGATTGGTAAGTGGGACAGCAGCAATCGCATTTGGTGCATTTGCCGTCCTTGCTTGGAGTCAATCATTATTTGAAGTATCCGTGTTTTCAGTAGCAGTTGTTGGTGCACTTCTTGGATTTCTTGTATTCAATGCACATCCAGCCAAAGTTTTTATGGGTGATACAGGATCTCTTGCTTTGGGTGGAGCAATTGCGGCGATTGCCATCATGACAAAGTTTGAACTGATCTTACTAATCATAGGCTTCGTATTTGTTATTGAAACATTATCAGTGATTATTCAAGTAGCTTCTTTCAAGACAACAGGTAAACGTGTATTTAAAATGAGCCCATTACATCATCACTACGAGCTTGTAGGGTGGTCAGAGTGGCGCGTTGTTGTGACATTTTGGACAGTAGGTCTTCTTTGTGCCATTCTCGGAATCTATGTAGAGGTGTGGATGTAATGAAAACAGTGAATCATTATCATCATAAAAAAATACTCGTGTTAGGACTTGCTAAAAGTGGTGTCGGTGCGGCATCTTTACTACATAAGTTAGGTGCTTTTGTAACGGTAAATGACTATAAACCTTTAGATGAAAATCCGGAGGCACAAAGCTTATTACAGCAAGGTATTACCGTGATTTGTGGAAGCCATCCAGTCGACTTGCTTGATGAAGGGTTTGAATATGTGGTAAAAAACCCTGGCATTCCATATAGCAACCCTATTGTCCAAGGGGCGATTGATAGAGGGTTGCCGGTTATTACGGAAGTAGAACTTGCTTATCAAATCTCCCAAGCTCCATTTGTTGCTATTACTGGTACAAATGGCAAGACAACAACGACAACGCTCATTAATGAAATCTTTCAGGCTGCTAATAAGTCTTCGCTTATTGCTGGTAATATCGGAAAGGTATCTTCTATCGTTGCGGAAAACGCGAAGAAGGAGGATACAATTATTATTGAGTTGTCTTCTTTTCAATTAATGGGAATTGAAGCATTTCGCCCGAAAATTGCTATTTTAACCAATCTTTATGAAGCACATATTGATTATCATGGCACAATGAAAGAATATATCAGTGCAAAAGCGAATATCACAAAAAACCAAACGAAGGAAGATTACTTCATTGTAAATGCTGATCAAGAGGCAGTGATGGAAGTAGCTGCCCATTCGAAAGCGACAATTATCCCGTTTTCTACCACTAATGAGTTGGAAAAAGGTGGATATGTCAAGGACGGCATTATTTACTTTAATGAGGAAGCAATTATATCTATTGCTGATATTGTTCTTCCAGGGGCACATAACTTAGAAAACATACTATCTAGTATCATTGCTGCCAAATTGTCCGGTATTGATAATGAAGCCATCTATCAAGTTTTAACGACTTTTCAAGGAGTAGCCCACCGTCTACAGTTCGTTGGCGAAAAGGATAAAAGACGTTTTTATAATGATTCAAAGGCAACAAATATTTTAGCGACAACGAAAGCTTTAGCTGCCTTTGATCAGCCTATTGTTCTTCTAGCTGGCGGTCTTGATCGTGGTAATGCCTTTGATGAGCTTATACCAGCACTTACAAATGTGAAAGCTGTCGTAACTTTCGGTGAGACGGCTGAAAAAATTGACGCTGCTGCCGCTCATGCAGGGATAAAAAGCATTCTACATGCCAATAATGTGGAAGATGCTGTGCCACTGGCTTTTGACCTTTCAAAAGAAGGAGATATTATCTTACTTTCGCCCGCGTGTGCAAGTTGGGATCAATATAAAACTTTTGAAGTAAGAGGAGACATTTTTATAGAAGCGGTGCATAAGCTTAAGTAAAGGGCTTGTCTGCCGGTTCAAATGATCCTATTCCTTGAGCTAAGATTGATTTTGTTCGGTAGAGGAAACTGCAAACAGCCCTAAAACTTGCATTTAGAGGTGTGTTGACTTTGCCAACTAAAAAAGCCACTCCAGATATGATATTAATTATTGTTACGCTCATGCTCTTAGCTGTTGGATTAACGATGGTTTATAGTGCCAGTGCCATTTGGGCAGATTACAAGTTTGATGACGCTTTTTTCTTCGCAAAAAGGCAGTTACTATTTGCAGTTGTGGGTTTAGTAGCCATGTTCTTTCTTATGAATGTTGATTATTGGACATGGAGAACATGGGCAAAAGTCATCATCATTGTTTGTTTTGTGTTGCTATTATTAGTATTAATACCTGGTATAGGAAATGTTAGAAATGGGTCAAGAAGTTGGATAGGGGTTGGTGCATTCTCTATTCAACCTTCCGAGTTTATGAAACTAGCGATGATTGCTTTTCTCGCTAAGTTTCTTTCCGAAAAGCAGAAACTCATTACCTCATTTAAGAAAGGCTTAGTACCTTCATTAGGCCTAGTATTTCTTGCTTTCGGCTTAATCATGTTACAGCCTGATTTAGGCACGGGAACTGTAATGGTAGGGACTTGTATAGTAATGATATTCGTGTCAGGTGCAAGAATTAAACATTTTGCATTTTTAGGTTTGATCGGTATAGGAGGCTTTGTTGCTTTAGTACTCTCTGCACCTTATCGAATCAAAAGAATTACTTCCTTCTTAGATCCTTGGGAGGACCCTTTAGGAAGCGGATTTCAAATTATACAATCTCTTTATGCAATTGGTCCAGGTGGGTTATTCGGTTTAGGTTTAGGAGAAAGCAGACAGAAATTCTTCTATTTACCAGAACCACAAACAGATTTTATTTTTGCCATATTATCTGAGGAATTAGGTTTTATAGGGGGCACATTCGTGATTTTACTCTTCGCTCTTCTTTTATGGAGAGGAATTAGAGTAGCGCTTGGTGCACCAGATTTATATGGTAGTTTTTTGGCAGTAGGGATTATCGCCATGGTTGCCATACAAGTAATGATTAATATTGGTGTAGTCACAGGTTTAATGCCAGTAACTGGTATCACTTTACCATTCTTAAGTTATGGAGGATCTTCATTGACCCTTATGTTAATGGCTATTGGTGTGCTGCTTAATATTAGTCGGTATTCTCGTTATTAATGAAACCCATTTTAGGGTTTCTTTTTTTGCTGATAGGAGAATCGCAAATTAAAAAAGAATATATAGTTAAAGCTTCAATTAAGTGGTATTACTTGGGTTAATTTGTTAGTGTAGAACATTCATTTATTTCAAAAGGGAAAGAGTTTTTCCAAATTCATTACATTTGCATGACATTGTAGGTTATCATTTCTTCCTTTCAGTGCAAATATAGTAGAATAGGATAAAGTAAGACTAGTAAACAGTAAGGAAACTAACAGCTTTGTTTGAGGTGAAAGCATGAAAATTGCATTAAGTGGTGGTGGCACAGGTGGACATATTTACCCTGCGCTTGCCTTAATACGAGAAATTCAAAAGCAAGATAAAAACACAGAATTCTTATACATAGGTACTAAAAATGGGCTAGAGGCATCAATTGTTCCTCGTGCAAATATACCTTTTCAGTCAATTGAAATTTCAGGATTTAAAAGAAGCTTATCTTTAGATAATGTGAAAACGATTTGGCGCTTCTTAAAAGGTGTTCAAGATAGTAAAAAAATGTTGAAGGAATTTCAGCCAGATGTCGTAATTGGTACAGGTGGTTATGTATGTGGGCCAGTTGTATACGCTGGTGCCAAGTTGGGAATTCCAACAATCATTCATGAACAAAATAGTGTACCTGGTTTAACTAATAAGTTCCTTAGTAAATATGTTGATAAAGTGGCTGTATGCTTTGATGAAGCTGTGGCAAGCTTTCCTAAAGGAAAGGTAGTTATGACGGGGAATCCTAGAGCAACAGAAGTGCTTGGACAAAATGCCATTAATGGTAAATTATCTGTCGGTCTAGATCCAGCTAAACCATCTGTGCTGATTTTCGGTGGTAGTAGGGGAGCAAGGCCGATTAATGATGCCGTGTTAAAAACATTTACCCAGTTAGCATCTAGGCCGTATGAAGTATTATATATCACCGGTGAGGTCCATTATGAAAGTGTAAAGAAAGAGGCTGAATTGGCTGGAAATCCCGATAATATCAAAATCAAACCTTTTATTCATAATATGCCAGAAGTATTAGCGGGAACGGACCTTGCTGTAACGAGAGCGGGTGCAACAACCCTTGCTGAATTAACATCATTAGGCATCCCAAGTATATTAATACCAAGCCCATATGTAACGAATAATCATCAAGAAAAGAACGCGAGAGCATTAAGCGACCATGGCGCAGCAGAATTACTCCTAGAAGGAGATTTGAGTGCGAATAAATTAATTGAATCGATTGACCGGATTTTATTAGATGAGGACAAAATTGTCGCAATGAAATCTGCTGCAAAGAAGATAGGCGTCCCAGATGCAGCCGATCGGTTATATAATGTCATGAAAAAATTAATGAAAGATAAGTAGTAATGTAGCCCATTCTTGATGGTATTAGCATAATATAGAATGACGATACAGAGAGGGCGGATGTTATGCAGAGCGTATTTAGTGAGTTGAAAAACGTTATAAATGGAACGGTGAAAGAAAAAGAACCGCTTGCTTATCATACAACGATGAAAATAGGTGGACCGGCCGATATTTTTATTGAACCTAAGACAATAGAAGATTTGCGTAAAGCGATGGATGTTATTGTCTCGCATAAAATGAAATGGACTGTCATAGGAAGAGGCTCTAATTTACTAGTAGCTGATGATGGCATTGAGGGAGTAGTTATTAAATTCGGTAAAGGCTTTACCCACCTCGAACTAGAACAGGAACTCCTGAGGGTCGGTGCAGGATATCCCCTTGTAGCATTAGCTACCAAAGTGAGTAAACAAGGGTATGCAGGGCTAGAATTTGCAAGTGGAATTCCTGGTTCTGTTGGTGGAGCAGTCTTTATGAACGCAGGTGCACATCAATCAGATATCGCAGCTATCCTTGAGAAAGCGAATATCCTTTTTCCGAATGGTGAAATGCACTGGTTAACAAGCGAAGAAATGAAATTTTCGTATCGAACGTCTATTTTACAAAAAGAACGACCTGGCATTGTTGTTGAAGCGATTTTTCGCTTAGTGCAAGGAGAGAAAGAAGCGATTACTGGTAGGATGTTACGTAATAAGGCTTATCGAAAAGAAACACAACCATGGGATGCCCCTTGTGCAGGGAGTATTTTTAGAAATCCACTACCACATCATGCTGGTCAGCTGATTGAAGCAGTTGGTTTAAAGGGGCATTCACTTGGAGGTGCCCAAATCTCGCCCATGCACGGGAATTTTATCGTGAATAGTAATCAGGCAACTGCTGAAGATGTTTTGGGTCTGATTCAACATGTGAAGGATACGGTATTAGCAGAGAAGGGCATAGCATTGCAAACTGAAGTTGAAATAATTGGGCGCGAGTAGCGAAAAAGACCAACTTCCATTCCAATTATTGTGATATAATCATTCAATAGAATGATGATAAGTGAATAAAGATTTAGGTATATTATCTCATTATGTTAATATATTAGTTTAATTAACCGAAAATAAGGATATATGCTGTGAGTAACGATGTACGAGGTGATGATGCTGGAACAAGGAAAAATAGTATCCATTGAAGATAGAATTCCTAAATTAAAACAGCAGAGAAAAAAGAAAGCGAACCGTAGACTCATTTTCCTACTTATTTTCTTTTTATTTCTGATTGCCTTAGTAGTTTATTTCCAGTCACCGTTGAGCAATATAAAAGCAATTAAAGTATCAGGTAACACTGTCTTCAGCAATGAAACGATTGTAGAACAAAGTGGATTAACTGAAGATATGAATATATGGAAAGTTGATGAAGCTGAGATTGAGCAAGTGCTTTTAAAACTACCAGAAATGAAAGAGGTAAAAGTAGCAACTGAGTTTCCAAATACAGTCGTTATTTCGGTGAAAGAACATAAACGAGTAGCTTATATTATGGAAGGTGAGGATTATATACCCGTTCTTGAAAACGGTAAAACTCTCTCAGTAAAAGGTGAAAGTGAGTTCCCAGCCAGTGCGCCTATTTTATTTCAATTTTCTGAAGGAAATGTGTTAGAGAAGATGATTGCGTCTCTTGGTCAATTACCAGAAGAAGTTCGTAATTCAATTTCAGAAATACACGCGACACCTAAAGAAACAGATAAAGAGGCAATTACGCTATATATGAATGATGGATATGAAGTAATCGCTACATTAGCAACCTTTGTCGATAAAATGTCTCATTACCCGGCAATTGTCGCTCAACTTGATCCCGATGTAAAAGGAATTATTGATTTGGAAGTGGGCTCTTACTTTAAGCCTTATGGCGAAGGGGGAGCTAATGAGAATGAAAAAAAACAAGAAGAGGAAGTTGAAGAATAATCAGGTTATCTTTTCACTTGTTTTCATTGGATTAGGTTTTCTGATTGCTTATTCCTTTCAATTGGCGAAAGATACAAAAGGTGACAGTAGTATAACGAGTAACCAGTGGGAGAGGGATCAGCAATTAAGAAGTGAATTGATTGATTTGGAAGAAAAAAATCTTAGCCTTCAACAAGAATTGTACAAGACTCAAGATGCTCTGCAAGAAATAGAAAAGGAATTCTCTCAAGATGAGCAAGTATATAGTAATCTTGCCGAGGATGCCGATAAATATCGAATGTATTTAGGAAAAGTCAAAGTGAGTGGCCCTGGTGAAAATGTCACTCTCTTGGACGGGGAATACAATCCTCAAGCCGATTCAGCGAATAATTACATCGTACATGAACATCATGTGTTTCAAGTTATTAATGAGTTATACATTGCCGGTGCTTCAGCTGTCGCCATTAATGGTCAGCGTTTAACGCATTCCTCTTATATTGTCTGTAACGGACCAGTCATTGAAGTGGACGGGAAGCAACACCCAGCCCCATTTGTTATATCTGCGATTGGAGATGCGGATGTTCTCACATCGGCACTAAATATTGCTGGCGGCGTTAAAGACTTACTTGTCAATGAAAATATTCAGTTTTCATTAGAAAGTAAATCAGAAATCATAATGGACCCGATAATTGGTAGTTAGTGCTTTTTCTATCATGATAGGTGTAATAATTGATGGAAAAAGAAGATAGGTGAAACGATGAACAAAAAGCAATGGGGTTTTACAATAATTACAGTCTTAATTGGTGTCATGCTAGCCATTCAGTTTAAAACGGTCAAGAATACAGATGTAAGAGATACAAGAGATACATGGCAATTGCGGGAAGATCTGCAAAATGAGGAAGCATTACGGCTTGAGTTGCTAAAGGAAATCAGATCACAAGAAGAAAAAATAGCGCAATATGAAAATAATATAGCTGCTAATAAGGAAGAGATTCTGAGAACAACATTGGATGAGCTCAAAACAGAAGTAGGGTTGACAGAAAAATCAGGTCCAGGTTTGATATTAACGATACAACCTATTGCTGAGGAATTGACTATCGGCTCACAAGTGGGGAAGGTCACACCCGATTTATTGAAGAGGTTATTAAATGAACTCAACCGTTATGGTGCGAAAGAAGTAGCAATCGGTGGTCATCGGGTAATCAACTCTACTGTGATAAGAGATATTAATAATATAACGAAAATAGATGGTTACTCTATTCAGACCTTACCGTTAGAATTGAGGGTTATTGTAGAGAATGAGCATGATGCGGAACAAATGTATAAAAGAATGCAAGTTTCTAAATCTATAGAAGACTTTTTTATAGAGAATTTAACACTCGATATAGAACTAGCGGAAAATGAGATTACTGTACCAGCCTACAATGAACCAATTCACATGACTGATATGAAGGAGGCGGGCAAGAAGAGCGAAGGAGGACATTCATAATGTGGCTACCCATCTTAGGTTTATTTATCGGGTTGTTTATCGGGTTTATGACAGATTTTCAAATTCCCGATGAATATGCCAATTACTTATCAATCGCTATTCTTGCTGCACTTGATACACTTTTTGGTGGTATTAGAGCCCATTTACAAGATGTATATAGTGAAAAAATCTTTGTATCCGGATTTTTCTTTAATATTATGCTTGCAGCAGGTCTTGCTTTTCTAGGGGTTCATCTTGGTGTAGACTTATATTTAGCAGCTGTATTTGCCTTCGGTGTGAGGTTATTTCAAAACATCGCTGTTATTCGAAGGATTTTATTAGCCAGGTGGACAAGTAAGAATGAAAATTTAGAAAAAAATTGATTTTAAAAAAGGGAATAGTTTAGTTTTGACGAATAATTTTATTAATATCAAATTTGGTTTATCAGTTTAATATATAAAGGTTTTATAATGAAAACTGCAAGAGTAAGTAACTAAAAAAAGTAGACTCGCAAAAAGGGAGGTGCCACAGAATGAACAGCAATGAAATATATGTCAGCCTTGACATCGGTACATCCAGTGTAAAGGTAATCATTGGTGAGATGGTCAATGATTCTTTAAACATTATTGGTGTTGGCAATGTAGCTTCCGAAGGATTAAGAAAGGGCTCCATTGTTGATATAGATGAAACCGTTCATTCTATTAGAAGAGCAATTGAACAAGCTGAAAGAATGATTGGCATGGAGATTAGAAGAGTGATAGTAGGTATCACAGGTAACCATGTTATGCTTCAGCCTTCTCACGGTGTAGTCGCCGTGTCAAGTGAAAATAAGGAAATCTCAGATGATGATGTAGCGCGTGTAATGGATGCTGCCCAAGTGGTATCAGTGCCACCTGAGAGAGAAATTATTGATGTTATCCCAAGGCAATTTATTGTAGATGGATTAGATGAAATCAATGATCCAAGAGGTATGATTGGTGTAAGATTAGAAATGGAAGGTACCATCATAACCGGATCTAAAACTTTATTACATAATACGCTTAGATGCGTTGAACGCGCAGGCCTAGAAATTATGGATATAACCCTTCAGCCGTTAGCAGCAGGTGCTTTCGCCTTATCTAAAGATGAGAAAAACTTAGGTGTGGCACTCGTTGATATAGGTGGTGGTTCAACAACGATTGCTATTTTTGAAAATGGTGTACTAAAGGATACAAGTGTATTGCCTGTTGGAGGGGAACATATCACTAAAGACTTATCGATTGGTTTACGAACTTCAACTGAAGATGCTGAAAAAATTAAGATAAAACATGGGTATGCTTTTTATGATCACGCTTCAGAGGAAGAGGTATTTAGTGTACCAATTATCGGCAGTGATCAACATCAGCAATTTAATCAGCTAGAAATAGCAGATATTATTGAAGCAAGAATGGAAGAAACCTTTGATCTTATTCAACATGAGATAAGAAGGCTAGGGGCATCAGACCTTCCAGGTGGTTATGTCTTATGTGGAGGGGTTGCAAATACGCAAGGGGTATTAGAACTTGCTCAAGTAGTCTTCCAGAATAGAGTGAGAATAGCCGTACCTGATTATATTGGGGTTAGAGAACCACAATATTGTACAGCAGTTGGCTTAATACAGTTTGCATATAAAAATGCAAAGATTCAAGGAAAGAACATGGAGGCAATTGTCGATCAGCCTGAAGCAAATGAAAAGAGAACACAAAAGCAAACGCAGCCGAAGAAAAGCACAGAAAAAGAGCCGGAACAAAAAGTGACATCAAGAGTTAAAAAGTTCCTTGGATACTTTTTCGAGTAGCAAAAACAAAACATTGTATTGTAATAGATTAATAGCAAGGCAGATTGTAAATTTACAGTAGATGTTAGTTAGCTATTAAACAGTTAATCATCAAGATAAATGAGCGAATCGAAAAAAAGGTGTTCTTAGGAATATCGACGAATTAGGAGGATTTGTCATGTTGGAATTTGATACGAATTTAGATTCATTAGCAACGATAAAAGTAATTGGAGTTGGTGGCGGAGGAAATAACGCCGTTAACCGTATGATTGAGCATGGTGTACAAGGTGTTGAATTTATTGCAGTGAATACAGATGCTCAAGCACTAAACCTATCCAAAGCCGAAGTAAAGATGCAAATTGGTGGTAAATTGACAAGAGGGCTTGGTGCAGGTGCCAATCCAGAAGTAGGAAAAAAGGCAGCTGAAGAAAGTAAAGAGCAAGTTGAAGAAGCATTAAAAGGTGCAGATATGGTATTTGTTACTGCTGGAATGGGTGGAGGAACAGGTACTGGTGCTGCTCCTGTAATAGCTCAAATCGCACGTGATTTAGGCGCTTTAACAGTGGGTGTTGTGACAAGGCCTTTTACATTTGAAGGTCGTAAACGTTCTACTCAAGCAGCTGGTGGAATAGCTTCTATGAAAGATGCTGTGGATACATTGATTGTCATCCCTAATGATCGTTTATTAGAAATTGTAGATAAAAGTACACCGATGCTTGAAGCATTCCGTGAAGCAGATAATGTTCTTCGCCAAGGGGTTCAAGGTATTTCAGATTTGATTGCCACACCTGGTTTGATTAACTTGGACTTCGCTGATGTAAAAACAATTATGTCCAATAAAGGTTCTGCACTTATGGGAATCGGATTAGCTGCAGGAGAAAATCGAGCAGCAGAAGCTGCCAAGAAGGCCATCTCTTCTCCATTATTAGAAAAGTCTATTGATGGTGCGCAAGGGGTTCTGATGAATA
Organism: Cytobacillus kochii; assembly: GCF_020171845.1. GTDB lineage: Bacteria > Bacillota > Bacilli > Bacillales > Cytobacillaceae > Cytobacillus > Cytobacillus kochii. The sequence goes on from NZ_JAIVAM010000013.1 coordinate 36,359, forward strand.
TTACAGGCGGATCAAACTTAAGCTTGTATGAAGTACAAGAAGCAGCAGATATTGTTGCATCAGCATCAGATCAAGATGTTAATATGATCTTTGGTTCTGTTATCAATGAGGATTTGAAGGATGAGATTGTTGTAACAGTTATCGCGACTGGCTTCAATGAAGAAGTTATTCAAACAAAGCCTTCAAAGCCGGCATTCGGCCAGAATAAAGGGAACGTTGGTGTAGGATCACAGGTGCAAAAGCGTGAAACGTATCGTGAACGCGAGCGGGAAGAAGCTGCAACACATGAGCAGCCAACAAGGAATACAGCAAAGGAACATCCAGAAGATACATTAGATATCCCAACGTTTTTAAGAAACCGTAACCGCAGAAGATAATTCAATTTGTGTAAGAAAGCTAATGTCCTAATTTAAGGACATTGGCTTTTTTTTGTTTTAAAAAAAGAATGCCCCACAAATAGATGTACGATTAGTAAAATACTTTTTTATATTAATGTTAATCAAAGATAAGAACTCTCTAAAAAGTTAGTCATATTAAAAACTGCCCCATTTTCGCCATTCCCCCCAGTTGAGACAGACCGCAAAAAACTGACAAAAAAAGAAAAGAATAGTGAAAATTTCTGCTGTTTTACCAACAGAAAGTGACATCTTTATCTTGATGAATAGGCTATACTTTTTTTAGCACATCAATAAGACAGCCACCCATAAGAATATACATTGTTAGTTTTAGGGGGGAAGAAGGCAGATTGGCCATTTATTTAGATATTATTTGGGCATTAAATTTGTTGTTTGATAGTCTTCTCCTATATTTAACGTCTATTCTTCTGAAAATCGAAGTTAAATTATGGAGAATAGCCACAGGAGGTTTGGTAGGCTCAATAATAATCTTATTATCCATTACACCGATTCATGCATACTCCAGTCATCCAATAGGTAAGTGGTTATTTTCTATTTTCATGGTTTTTATTGTATTTGGTTTTAGAAGATTAACATTTTTTATTAAAGCGTTAAGTACATTTTATGCAGTAACCTTTTTAATCGGTGGTAGTTTAATTGCTGTTCATTATTTTATTCAATTTGATTTAGATCTAACATCAACCGTGATGCTTGCATCCGTAAAGGGCTTTGGTGATCCTATTAGCTGGCTGTTCGTATTATTAGGTTTCCCTATTGCCTGGCATTTTTCAAAGAAAAATTATGATTCTATTGAAATGACCAAGATCAATTATGAGTCAAATGTGAATGTCCAAATTCAACTAAAAGGCGAAACTTATGAGTTCCAAGGTCTAATAGATAGTGGTAATCAGCTTTACGATCCATTAACAAGAGTACCTGTGATGATTGTTTCGATTGACCAGTATAAAGAGTCTTTTCCAGAAGCGATTACGACAATGGCAAAAGATCCAGATGGTGCGATAGAAGGCAGGTGGGAAATCCCGAACGATTGGATGTCAGTTGTCCGCGTGATTCCTGCAAAGGTGGTCGGTAACGATAATCAAATGCGACTTGCCCTCAAACCAGAGAAAATTACTTTGGTTAAAGATAATGAAGTCATTGCAGTGGATAAAGGACTAATTTCATTTACTATGCAAAAATTGTCCCCAGAGAATCGCTTTCAATGCATCGTACATCCAAAAATGTTAACAGGTGCAAAGAAGGTTAGTTAAATTGCATGAGAAATAAACCATTATAGGGAGGAGAAAGAGTGCGTAAACTTAAATTTCGCTTATCATATTATTGGTATAAGCTTTTAATGAAATTAGGTTTAAAGACAGATGAAATATATTATATAGGTGGTAGCGAAGCTCTTCCCCCGCCACTTAGTAAAGAAGAAGAAGCAATATTGTTAAACAAGCTTCCTAAAGGAGACCAAGCAGCAAGGTCAATTTTAATTGAACGGAATTTGCGTTTAGTAGTGTATATTGCACGCAAGTTTGAGAATACAGGCATTAATATTGAAGATCTCATTAGTATAGGAACTATTGGCTTAATAAAGGCAGTAAATACTTTTAATCCGGAGAAAAAAATCAAACTGGCTACATATGCCTCACGATGTATTGAAAATGAGATATTAATGTATTTACGTAGAAATAACAAAATTCGCTCGGAAGTCTCGTTTGATGAACCACTTAATATTGATTGGGATGGGAATGAATTATTATTATCAGACGTTCTTGGCACAGAGGAAGATATAATCACTAAGGATTTAGAAGCAAATGTCGATAAAAAGCTTTTAATCAAAGCACTTCATCAATTATCTGATAGAGAAAAACAAATCATGGAATTGCGTTTTGGACTTGGTGAGGATGAGGAAAAAACACAAAAAGATGTTGCCGATATGCTTGGGATTTCTCAATCCTATATTTCAAGATTAGAAAAAAGAATCATTAAACGTTTGAAAAAAGAATTCAATAAAATGGTGTAAAAAAATTTTTTTCGTCGTTGAAATATCTGTTAAATAAAGGATATTTCTTTTTTTTGCAATTTATGCGCATTTTTCTTGTGCATATTTTTCCTTCTCGCGGAGATACTGATTTTTGTACAGCAGCTCCTGTGAGGAGGGAATGGGATTGACTCGAAATAAAGTAGAAATTTGCGGAGTAGATACATCAAAGCTTCCAGTACTAAAGAACGAAGAAATGAGAGCACTCTTCAAGCAAATGCATAATGGAGATATATCAGCAAGGGAGAGCCTAGTAAATGGGAACCTCCGACTCGTTTTAAGTGTCATTCAACGGTTTAATAATAGGGGTGAATTTGTTGATGACTTATTTCAAGTTGGCTGTATCGGTCTTATGAAATCTATTGATAATTTTGATTTAAGCCAAAATGTAAAATTCTCCACTTATGCTGTTCCTATGATTATTGGAGAAATCCGTAGATATTTACGCGATAATAATCCAATAAGGGTATCTCGTTCCTTACGTGATATCGCCTATAAAGCCTTGCAGGTAAGAGAACGCCTAATGAGTAAAACTTCAAAAGAACCAACAGCTGAAGAGATTGCGAAAGAATTGGATATTCCGCATGAAGAAATTGTTTTCGCCCTTGATGCAATACAAGATCCTGTATCACTTTTTGAGCCTATTTATAATGATGGCGGCGACCCAATCTTTGTAATGGATCAACTCAGTGATGAAAAGAATAAGGATATTCAATGGGTAGAAGAGCTTGCACTGAAAGAAGGCATGAGACGCCTGAATGATCGAGAAAAAATGATATTACGCAAAAGGTTTTTTCAAGGAAAAACACAAATGGAAGTTGCTGAAGAAATTGGTATTTCTCAGGCACAGGTCTCACGCTTAGAAAAAGCAGCTATTAAACAAATGAATAAAAATATTCAAAGCTAATATGCCAGGAGAGTTTGACACAAATGTGTTAAGCTCTTTTTTATTTGTATGGATGTGAGTGCTATTCCAAAAAAGATGCTTCCGTGAGAGCTTGCATAACATAAGGGAAAATGTAAGAAATCTCATAGAAAATATATACAAATAGGTAAAACTGGATACAATATTTGATTTGCATTAACGGACAAAAGCAGAAGAACTACTTCGCAAAAAAGTAGGATACACCTACAATACATGCTTGCTTGACAAATATTATAAGTAAACATCTTGAGATCTACTTAGTCTCAAATCACACCAAATTTGAACTCGGTATTTTTAATCTTTCTCAACATATATTGTAATAAAAGGAGGCGTTTTAGATGATGAGGATCTCAAGTTTTCAAATGAAAGATGTTATTAATGTTGCAGATGGTAAGAAGTTAGGATTTATTAGTGATATTGATATCGATGTAGAAACTGGGAAAATAGACTGTATTTTCATTAGTCAACAAAACAAGATGCTTCCTTTTTTTAATAAGCTGGAGGATATTGTGATTGAATGGGGCGATATCTTAAAGATTGGGGAGGACGTGATCCTTGTCCGTTTTCCTCATCAATATCAATTAAATGAACCAAAAGAAGAATATAGCAATCGATAGTTATAGCTGTAAACCTTAATCGCAATATGGTAAACTAAAGAAAAAAATGGGGAAAGTGTATGGAGCCATTTCAATTAACGAATGAAAAATATTTGATCATAAAACATTGGTTTGAAAAATATGGACTTACCTGCGGGTTTACAACTAAAAATGATGGGTATAGTGACAAAGTTTACACATCGCAAAACTTTGGCTTTCATGTAGGTGACCAACAAGTGCATGTTATACAAAATCGAATAGCATTAGCACAAGAATTACAATTTCCATTAGAGAATTGGGTGGGAGCAGAACAAACTCATGGTGTTCATATTGAATATGTTCAAACTAAAGATAGAGGTAAAGGCGCAAAAGAGTATGATACAGCATTTGCTGCTACAGACGCCTTGTTTACAGATGAAAAAGATTTATTATTAACCATGTGTTACGCTGACTGTATTCCACTATATTTCTTTCATCCAAAGAGTCAGCATATGGCTGTTGCTCATGCAGGATGGAAAGGGACGGTCTTTGAAATCGCTAAAAATGCGATTGCTGCCTTCCGTGAAAAAGGAATTCATCCACAAGAGGTCGAAGTTGTTATAGGCCCGGGCATATGTCGCTCTTGTTATATTGTAGATAATCATGTTATTAACAAGGTGAACGATTGCCTAGGAGAAATAGCTCCTAGTGTTTATAATGAAATAGCTAAAGGTCAATATCAATTAGATTTAAAACGATGTAATCAGCTCTTATTGCAGAAATATGGTGTTTTACAAGATAATATTCATACTACTGAATATTGTACAAGCTGTCATGACTCCTTGTTTTTTTCACACCGAAGAGATGACGGAAAAACGGGTAGAATGATGAGCTTTATTGGTTTGCGTGAGGAGGAATAGCATCTTGAATGTACAAACAAACCTAGAGAATATACAGGAAAATATACAAGCTGTTTGTGAGAAAGTTAATCGTTCTAGTGATGAAGTGAAAATTATCGCTGTGACAAAATATGTATCAACAGAAAGAGCGCAGGAGGCAATTGCCGCGGGGGTTAATAACCTTGGAGAAAATCGTGATGAAGGCCTATTAGAAAAACAAGCTGTCATTAAAAATGGGGCTGTTTGGCATTATATCGGAAGCTTACAATCTAGAAAAGTAAAAAATATCATCAATAAGGTGGATTATATCCATTCATTAGATCGTATGTCTCTGGCAAAAGAGATTGAAAAGCGAGCGAATAAACCAATTAAATGCTTTATACAAGTTAATGTGTCTGGAGAAGATTCGAAGCAAGGGTTATCCAAAGAAGAAATCATTCCTTTTGTTAAAGCACTGTCAGATTTTAAACAAATAGAAGTAGTTGGTCTAATGACAATGGCACCACTTACAAGTGATGAGACAGTATTAAGAAATTGTTTTCGAAATTTGAAGTTACTTCAGCAAGAAGTATTATCCCTTCAATTATCTCATGCACCGTGTAAAGAATTATCAATGGGGATGTCCAATGATTATCAAATTGCTATTGAAGAAGGGACAACAATGGTCCGTATAGGAACGGCTTTAGTTGGAAAAGAAAAGTAAGGAGGCTAGGTGCAGATGAGTATAAAATCAAAGTTTAAATCATATTTCTTTTTAGAAGACGAAGAAGACAACTATGAGACAAGAGAAGATGATTACGCTAACAGTAGGGATCGTAAAGAAGAGCAAGAAACAACCTCTGTGCGGGCTTCTCAAAGGCAGCATGCTGCAACAAAACAAAATGTCGTAAGTTTACAATCCGTCCAAGGACAAGGCGGTCAGCAAAAATCATCAAAAGTTGTCCTTGTGGAGCCGCGCGTCTATGCTGAAGCTCAAGAAATTGCTGATCAATTGAAGAATAGAAAAGCTGTTGTGGTTAATCTTCAAAGAATTGATAAAAGCCAGGCAAAGCGCATTGTTGATTTTTTAAGTGGAACTGTGTATGCCATTGGTGGAGATATACAAAAAATTGGAATGGACATCTTTTTATGTACACCTGAAAATGTCGAAGTATCTGGTAATATTTCACAAATGATTCAGGAACAGGAAGAAGAAAACTCGAGGTGGTAAATTAAATATGGCAACTTTATTTTCGATTATTATAACAGCCGTGGAGATTTATTCATGGGCATTGATTATATACATACTCATGTCATGGTTTCCGAATGCAAGAGAATCTAGTATTGGGCAAATTTTAACAAAAATTTGTGAACCCTTTCTTGAACCATTTAGACGTGTCATTCCGCCAATTGGTGGGATGTTAGATATTTCGCCGATTGTAGCCATATTAGTATTAAATTTAGCTACATCCGGAATTAGACAAATATTTTTTTGGATGATGTAGAAAATACGAGCTAATGCTTAGCTCGTATTTTGTTTTTTCAATGACTATTCATCGGGATTCTAAGACAATTGTAAAACAAATAAAAAATAAATGTTATACTATTATACAATTGTTAAACATAGTTAGGCTTTTCTTGCCTAACCAGTTTTAAAGGAGTAAGCAAATGTCAAATCTATATCAACATTTTCGTACGGAAGAGAGAGAGTTTATTGATCAAGTGTTAAGTTGGCGACAAACGGTTGAACAAACGTATGCGCCTAAGCTTACAGATTTTCTCGATCCAAGGGAACAAGATATTTTACACACCATCATTGGTTCTCAAAGTGATGTGCGCGTACAATTTGACGGTGGACATAGAAACGCTGAAAGAAAACGCGCGCTTATTTTTCCAGATTATTTTATACCGGAAATGGACGATTTTCGCTTAGAATTATACCAAGTAAATTATCCGCATAAATTCGTATTAATCGAGCATCCTCAAGTACTTGGAAGCCTGATGTCACTCGGATTGAAAAGAAGTAAATTTGGAGATATTTTGTTTGAAGGTCATACGATACAAGTAATTGTCTCTAAGGAAGTATCCTCTTATATTTCTATGCAATTAGAATCTGTTGGGAAAGCTTCTGTTCAACTTGAAGAAAAGCCATTTGCATCTGTTATCGATGCAAAAGAGCAGTGGCAAGAAAAAGTTTTTACAATGTCATCCTTAAGACTTGATACGCTGATTGCATCGATTTATAATTTTTCTAGACAAAAGGCGCAACAACTCATTTCTGCAAAAAAAGTAAAAGTAAATTGGGCAATGAAAGAAAATGTAGCATTCGATTGCCGTGAGAGTGATACAATTTCAGTAAGAGGCTATGGGCGCTGTAAGGTTATTGCGATTGAGGGAAAAACGAAGAAAGAAAAATGGAAAGTAGTTGTCGGTATACAAAAATAATCTTTTTTAGCTATAATGATTATAGTGTGTTACCGATATAAAATTGAAAGTGTATCGAATTTTATGCAGGAATCTGCAAGAAACTGTCGAATTACATGTTAACAAATGTACATAATTTGACCAACTGATCTAGGAGGTGGCCTTATGCCATTAACACCATTAGATATTCATAACAAAGAGTTCAGCAAAGGTTTTCGTGGATATGATGAAGATGAAGTAAATGAGTTTTTAGATCAAGTGATTAAAGACTATGAAATCATTATTCGTGAGAAGAAGGAATTAGAAGAGCGTTTAAACGACTTAAATGAAAGAGTCGGACATTTTAATACGATCGAAGAGACGTTAAATAAGTCGATTGTTGTTGCGCAAGAAGCTGGGGAAGAAGTGAAGCGAAACGCACAGAAAGAGGCAAAGTTAATTATTCGGGAAGCGGAGAAAAACGCCGATAGGATTGTGAATGAATCATTATCTAAAGCAAGGAAGATTGCGCTAGATATAGAAGATTTGAAAAAGCAATCGAAAGTATTTAGAAATCGTTTTAAAATGTTAATTGAAGCCCAATTAGATATGCTGCAGAATGATGACTGGGACCACTTAATGGAGTATGAGCTAGATACAACAGAATTAAAGTCTACAAAAGAAGAAGAATCTAGAGTATAAGATACTTTTATCTTTTAAGATAAACGACGACTTGACGAAGTTGTATCCTATCGCATATAATCTAGAAAAAACATGATAAAACGATGACAGGGATAGTAGCATTCTATCTTACTTAAAAGAGTGGATTTCCACTTCAGCGATTCAGGGTAGGTGAAAGCCTGATATTAAGAAGAAGAATTTGAACATCACCCTTGAGTTCCTTACTTGAGCTAAAAAGTTAGAGTAAGGCGTAGACGTTCACGTTACGAATTGATTTTTGAGCGGATAGGAATTTCTCTATCTACAAGGGTGGTACCGCGGGAATATATAACCTCTCGTCCCTTTTTTGGGATGAGGGGTTTTTTGTGTTTTTTCCGCGTACCTTATGTATGAACGCTACTTTGGTCATAATGTTATGTAGTATGTTGAGGAGGAAATGAGCTATGGATTACAAAGATACTTTATTAATGCCTAAAACAGATTTCCCAATGAGAGGAAATTTGCCAAAAAGAGAACCTGAAATGCAAACAGAATGGAATGAACAAGATATTTATGCAAAAGTGCTTGAGCGCACAAAAAATCAACCTTTGTTTGTTCTGCATGACGGACCTCCTTATGCGAATGGCGATCTTCATATCGGACATGCATTAAATAAAATTTTAAAAGACTTTATTAACCGCTATAAATCAATGAGTGGTTACCATGCACCATATGTTCCTGGTTGGGATACGCATGGATTACCCATTGAACAAGCATTAACGAATAAAGGTGTAAAACGTAAAGAAATGACGGTAGCAGAATTCCGTAAGCTTTGTGAAGAATATGCGTACGGTCAAATCGAAAATCAACGTGAACAATTCATGCGATTAGGTGTTCGTGGAGATTGGGAAAATCCCTATATTACATTAAAACCTGCCTATGAGGCCCAACAAATTAAAGTTTTTGGTGAGATGGCGAAGAAAGGTTATATCTATAAAGGGAAGAAACCTGTTTACTGGTCACCATCATCTGAGTCTGCATTAGCTGAAGCTGAGATTGAATATAAAGATAAGCAATCCGCTTCCATTTATGTAGGATTCAAAGTGAAAGATGGCAAAGATGTTTTAACTGATGACGTACGTATTATTATTTGGACAACCACTCCTTGGACAATGCCAGCTAACTTAGGTATTTCTGTCCACCCGAAACTAAAATATGTTGTCGTTGAAGTGGATAACGAAAAATATTTAGTAGCTGAAGACCTGCTAGCGACAGTGTCAGAAGAGATTGGCTGGGAAAATCCTAAGGTCGTTCAAACCATTCAAGGTAGTGACTTAGAATATGTGACTGCTGAACATCCATTATATGGCCGTGATTCACTTGTTATGCTTGGTGACCATGTAACTACAGACGCTGGTACTGGTTGTGTTCATACGGCTCCAGGACATGGTGAAGACGACTTTTACATCGGAAGTAAATATGGCTTAGATGTATTATGTCCAGTAGATGATAAAGGTGTAATGACAGAAGAAGCACCTGGCTTTGAAGGTCTTTTCTATGATAAGGCGAATAAACCAATCACTGAAAAATTAGAAGAAGTCGGCGCGTTATTGAAGCTTTCTTTTATCAAGCATTCTTATCCACATGATTGGCGTACAAAAAAACCAGTTATTTTCCGTGCAACGGCTCAATGGTTTGCTTCAATTAAAGATTTTAGACAGGAATTATTGCAAGCAATTAATGATACAACATTTACACCAGCATGGGGCGAAACAAGGCTTTATAATATGGTTCGTGATCGTGGCGATTGGTGTATTTCTAGACAGCGCGCATGGGGTGTGCCAATTCCTGTCTTCTATGCAGAAAATGGAGAAGAGATTATTACAGACGAAACCATTAATCATGTATCCAACCTATTTAGAGAGCACGGTTCTAATGTGTGGTTTGAAAAAGAGGCAAAGGAATTATTGCCTGAAGGATTTACTCATCCAGGTAGCCCAAATGGTGTATTTACAAAAGAAACTGATATTATGGATGTGTGGTTTGATTCAGGTTCTTCGCATCAAGCAGTATTGCTAGAGCGTGAAGATTTACAAAGACCAGCAGATCTTTATCTAGAAGGGTCTGACCAATATAGAGGTTGGTTTAACTCATCATTATCAACAGGTGTCGCTGTAACTGGTAAGGCGCCATATAAAGGCATCTTAAGTCACGGCTTTGTTTTAGATGGTGAAGGGAGAAAAATGAGTAAGTCAATTGGTAATGTCATTGTACCTTCAAAAGTGATGAACCAATTAGGTGCAGATATTTTAAGACTATGGGTTGCATCAGTTGATTACCAAGCAGATGTAAGAGTATCTGATCCAATCTTAAAACAAGTAGCAGAAGTTTACCGTAAAATTAGAAACACTTTCCGCTTCTTATTAGGAAACTTAGCTGATTTTGATCCAGCAGTACATCGCGTTTCTTATGATGATTTACGTGAAGTCGATCAGTTTATGTTAGTGAAGTTAAATAAACTAATCGAAACATCGCTTCAATCATATGAGAACTATGAATTTGCAGGTATTTACCATGCTGTGAATAATTTCTGCACATTAGACTTAAGTTCGTTCTATTTAGACTTTGCGAAAGATGTGTTGTACATTGAAGCGCAAGATCAACATGATCGTCGTGCGATTCAAACAGTGCTTTATGATAGCTTAGTTGCCCTTACTAAGCTTGTATCACCGATTCTTTCTCATACAGCTGATGAAGTGTGGCGTCACATTCCAAGCGTGGAAGAGATGAGTGTTCAATTGACAGATATGCCGTCAGTAGAAACTTTTGCCAATGCGGAAGAATTAACGGCAAAATGGACAGCATTCATGAAACTAAGAAATCATGTCCTAAAAGCTCTAGAAGAAGCACGAAATGAAAAAGTAATCGGTAAATCATTGACAGCAAAAGTAACGTTGTATGTCGATAACGAAACCAATTCATTACTTGATTCTATTTCAGAGAGCCTACCACAACTCTTTATCGTTTCTGCATTTGAAGTGGCAGGCAGCTTAGAACAAGCACCAAATGAAGCACATAAATTTGACAATGTAGCAATCCTAGTTTCCAAAGCTGAAGGCGAAACATGTGAACGTTGTTGGACTGTCACACCAGAAGTTGGGGAAGTAGATGAATTTTCAACACTCTGCCCACGTTGTGCTACTGTCGTGAAAGAAAACTATAGCCATTTGAGCTAAGTGGTACTAGGTTAAAAAGAACTACCCTAATTTTGGCCCGGACGAACCGTTCGGGTCTTTTTCTAATTATATAAGAAGAATGAATGAAGATAGAAAATGAAGTAAAGCTAAATGACTTTTGCCTTATTTATAATAAAAGCGACTGTAACAAAATGCATCAGATGAAGAAAATGTTAGCCAATATTTTAGTGCATCATTTTTATTATGTCTCGGCTTTTCACACTTTCCATTTCTTTAATCCTTCTTGATTATGAGTAAAAACTAATAAAATTTTCCTCAACCTGCAAAACTTGTTCACCTTGTAAAATCTTTAGAGGCGTTCAAAATTAGCCAGTTGCTCATAATAACTTTATGAACAATCTTGTAGGATGAAGGGGGATTTTTTTGAACAATCAACCACATGTTATTCCACTAATTGAAGAGCTTCGTAATACGAGACAAGAGTTACTTGAGAGGTTAATGCAAAGTAATCTTCACCCCTTTATAAATGAAATGATATTAGATGAATTATATGATGTTGAAAAGGCGATTGAGAAGTATGAAAATGGCCAATTCGGCACATGTGAAATTTCTGGTGAGTTTTTGCCAGAAGATTTATTAACATTAATCCCTACGTTAAAAACAATGGACGATTGTCAGTCTCTTAAAAGGTTCTATCGTAAAGCCCTTTATGATTAAAACGATCGCTTAAAGAGCAAAGCTACCGTTTTTTATGGGTTTATGCTAAAATGCAAAGGTATACAAATGAATATTGGAGGTTGCCTTTGTGTTTTTCTACATAATCGCTTTATTGATTATTGCTTTTGATCAATGGACTAAATGGTTAATTGTCAAGAATTTTACGCTTGGTGAAAGTATTACTGTCATTGAAGATTTTCTGTATATTACTTCCCATCGGAACACAGGTGCAGCCTGGGGAATATTAGAAGGTCAAATGTGGTTCTTTTATTTGATTACTGTTATTGTCATCATCGGAATCATTTATTATATGCAAACACATGCGAAGGGAAAATGGCTTCTTCAGCTCTCATTAGCACTTATATTAGGTGGTGCAATTGGAAACTTTATTGATCGTCTTTGGCGAAAAGAAGTGGTTGATTTTATTCATACTTTCCCGTTCGGATATAACTTCCCGATATTTAATGTTGCGGACTCCTCTCTATGTGTAGGTGTCGTGTTGTTATTAATACAGATGATACGAGAGGAAAGAGAAGTGAAAAAGGAGAAAGCAAATGAGCAAAGTGGAACATAATGTCACCGATAATCAAGCGGGTGATCGAATTGATAAGGTGCTGGCTAATCTGAATGCAGAATGGTCAAGAACACAAGTACAAGAATGGATAAAAGCAGGACATGTGCTTGTCAATGGTAATAAAGTGAAAACAAATTATAAAGTAGTAAATGAAGACCATCTTGATATTATTATTCCTGATCCAGAGCCATTAGATGTAGTTGCTGAGGATATGGACTTGGATATTTATTATGAAGATAGTGATGTTTTAGTTGTCAATAAACCGAGGGGAATGGTTGTACACCCTGCGGCTGGGCATGGAACAGGTACTTTGGTAAACGGTTTATTAGCACATTGTAAAGACTTATCAGGTATAAATGGGGTTATGAGACCAGGTATTGTCCATCGCATTGATAAGGACACTTCCGGCCTTCTGATGGTTGCTAAAAATGATCTTGCCCATGAGAAGTTAGTAGATCAACTTGTTAATAAGACGGTGACGAGAAAATATAAAGCGATTGTTCACGGCGTTGTCAATCATGATCATGGCACAATTGATGCCCCAATTGGGAGAGATACGAAAGATCGTCAAAGTATGACGGTGGTTGATAGTGGTAAACATGCTGTAACGCATTTTAATGTTATCGACCGTTTTAAAGATTTTACTTTGATAGAATGTCAACTCGAAACGGGAAGAACGCATCAAATACGTGTTCATATGAAATATATTGGCTTTCCATTAGCTGGCGATCCGAAATATGGGCCGCGAAAAACGGTTGAATTCGGCGGACAAGTGCTTCATGCAGGTGTGTTAGGGTTTAATCATCCAAGAACAGGTGAGTACCTTGAATTTACTGCACCATTGCCAACGGATTTTAAACAGCTAATTGCTATGTTGGAAAAATAATAGTTGACACATAAGTTGAAGTGTTATAAGATGAATTCAGTTAAATAAGTCCTTTAAGAACAGTCCCGTGAGGCTGGGAAGGAAACGGTATGAACATACGGTTGTTGTATGTTCAAATAAAGTACAATCGTTTACCCTCTCGTCCTTAGGTGAGAGGGTTTTTTAGTATAAAATGAGGTGAAAAAGATGTCACAAAAAGCCATTGTACTGGACGAACAAGCGATAAGAAGAGCACTAACAAGAATAGCTCATGAAATGATTGAAAAGAATAAGGGCATAGAGGATTGTGTACTTATTGGAATAAAGACAAGAGGAATTTATATTGCTAATCGCTTAGCAAAGCGAATAGAAGAAATTGAAGGTGCCAAAGTTTCGGTTGGTGAAATTGACATTACGCTATATAGAGATGACTTATCAAAGAAGACAGATAATCAAGAACCACTCGTTAAGGGTTCAAATATCCCGATTGATATTAACGATAAGAAAGTGATTGTTATTGATGATGTCCTTTATACTGGAAGAACGGTAAGAGCAGCATTAGATGCTTTAATTGATATAGGTAGACCTTCAGCTATCCAATTAGGTGTGCTTGTCGATCGTGGTCATAGAGAATTACCGATTAGAGCCGATTATGTGGGGAAAAATATTCCAACTTCAAGTTCGGAAAAAATAGTTGTCGAACTAAATGAAATTGATCAAACAGATCAAGTTAGTATTTTTGAAAAATAAATGAGCCCTTTTTAAATGCAGTCCAGAGAGGCTGACAAAGGGGGAAGTAATAGACTGCTCCTGTCTATGCTTACCAACCCTCTTTGTCCGCAGGCAAAGAGGGTTTTATATTAAAGGGGAGAAATACCACCATGAATAAACCAGTATTAGACATACATGATAAACCAACGCCAGTACATTGGCTCACCCTTAGCTTACAGCATTTATTCGCCATGTTTGGTGCGACCATCTTAGTACCATACTTAGTAGGATTAAGTCCGGCTATTGCACTAATCTCAAGTGGTATCGGAACACTTGCCTTCCTAATGATTACAAAATGGAAAGTACCAGCTTACCTAGGTTCGTCTTTCGCATTTATTATTCCTATACAGACGGCTCAGCTCGAAGGTGGACCTGGTGCTGCTATGATAGGAAGCTTTATGGCAGGTCTCGTTTATGGGATTGTCGCTCTTATTATTAAGCAAGCAGGTTATCGTTGGATTTTAAAATTATTACCACCAATTGTTACAGGACCTGTTATTATCGTTATCGGACTTGCGTTATCAGGAACAGCGATAGACATGGCAATGAACAACCCCGTAACAGGAGAATATAGCATGCTTCACTTCTCGGCAGCTTTAATTACACTTGCTGCTACAGTAGTTATCTCAGTATATGGAAAAGGGATGTTTGGAATGATTCCGATTCTTGCTGGTATAATTATCGGTTATGTATACTCACTCATGATTGGTATTGTTGACTTCTCAGTGGTTGCAAAAGCTGCATGGTTTGAAATGCCTGAATTTATCTTTCCTGTGATGGATTATGATATCAGAATTACTCTTGATCTTGCTCTATTGATGATCCCGGTAGCTGTTGTCACTCTTTCTGAACATATCGGTCATCAACTTGTACTCGGAAAAGTCGTTGGCAAAGACTATATTAAAGACCCAGGCTTACATCGCTCAATCTTAGGTGATGGGATGGGAACAATGTTATCAGCACTAATAGGAGGGCCACCGAAAACAACCTATGGAGAAAATATCGGTGTACTTGCGATCACCAAAATTTACAGTGTTTATGTAATTGCAGGTGCAGCAGTGATTGCCATCGTCTTCGGTTTTGTCGGAAAAGTAACAGCTTTAATAAGTTCAATACCGACACCTGTTATGGGCGGTGTTTCAATCCTTCTATTCGGTATCATAGCTTCTTCAGGATTAAGGATGCTTGTAGATAATAAAGTAGACTTTGGTAATAACCGTAACTTAGCTATCGCCTCTGTTATCTTAGTATTAGGAATTGGCGGTGCGCATTTACAACTTTGGGTATTCAACTTAGAGGGAATGGCGATTGCTGCAATTGCTGGGGTTATACTCAACTTAGTCTTACCGGGTAAACCGGAAGTAGATGAGAATATGTTTGAAAACTAATTACGCCTTTTAAAAGGAATCCAGAGAGGTTCCTAAGGGTGTTGAAGAGCTCAGTTCAAAGTGGGAAGAAAAATCCCACCTTTGTACACTCATGTTTATTCGACACCTTGACTTGTTTTTGTCAAGGTGTTTTTTAATAGCAAAGCAAAGAAGTTAAGGGTAATCAACCTTTACGTTTCAATAAAAAAAGGAGGTTGTCTTTTATGGAACATTGTCTCACTACAACTGATCTAACAATAGACGAAATTCAAGGGATCTTAGCCGATGCAGAGCATTTTATTAAGGGTGAAATGTGGAAACCTAAAAACAAAGTTTTTATCGCTAATCTCTTTTTTGAAAACAGTACAAGAACAAAGTGTAGCTTTGAAGTAGCCGAAAGAAGGTTGGGCTTAGATATTATTCCATTTGAAGTGAGTACTTCTAGTGTGGCAAAGGGTGAAACGCTCTATGATACAGTAAAGACGCTTGAAGCGATTGGGGTTCAACTAGCTGTCATCAGGCATAATGAGAATTGTTATTTTGATCAACTGATTGGGAAGACCAATAGTGCGATTATTAATGCAGGCGATGGAAGTGGTCATCATCCAACACAGTCTTTGCTTGACCTACTGACGATCAAACAAGAATTCGGTAGCTTTAAAGGATTAAAGGTAGCCATCGTTGGTGACTTACGTCATAGCCGTGTTGCCAGGTCAAATGCAGAGAGCTTAAATCGGTTAGGTGCGAACGTAATTTTCTCAGGACCAGAAATATGGTTCGATCAAGACATGGCCCAACATGGACAATATGTGTCTATCGATAAAGCGGTCAAAGAAGCCGATGTCATCATGCTGCTAAGGGTACAGCATGAACGTCATGAAGGTGGTATATGGGACGCTGAAAAGTACCATAAGGCATTTGGGTTAACACTTGAACGGGAAAAAATGATGAAAAAGGACAGCATTATTATGCACCCTGCACCAGTTAACCGCGGCGTAGAGATTGCAGACAGTTTAGTTGAGTGTGAACGGTCAAGAATTTTCAAACAAATGCAAAATGGTGTATTTATTAGAATGGCGGTATTAAAAAGAATAATTGAACAATTTGAAAGGGGAGAGCGTAATGGGAATCATCATCAAAAATGGTCAATTGCTTACTAATGAAGGGGAATTACTTCAACAGGATGTGTTAATTAATGATGGGAAGATTGAAGAAATCGGTCAATCCATCGCAGTAAATGAGCATGAGGTCATTGATGCAACAGGTCAACTTGTAACAGCAGGATTTGTCGACCTTCATGTCCATTTACGCGAGCCGGGTGGTGAACATAAAGAAACAATTGCAACTGGTACACAGGCAGCGGCACGAGGCGGATTCACTACAATTGCTGCAATGCCAAATACAAGACCTGTACCAGATAGTAAGGAACAAATGGAAGCATTACATAAAAGAATCACTGAAACAGGCGTAGTGGAAGTATTACCATATGCATCCATCACTATAAGAGAAGCTGGAGCCGAACTAACAGATTTTGCAGCACTTAAAGAAGCAGGGGCCTTCGCTTTTACTGATGACGGGGTTGGCGTACAGTCAGCTGATATGATGTACTCAGCGATGAAGAAGGCAGCTGAAGTAGATATGGCAATTGTCGCTCATTGCGAAGAGAATACACTAATTCATAAAGGTGCTGTTCATGAAGGGAAGTTTTCAAAAGCACAAGGTATAAATGGTATCCCTTCAGTATGTGAATCTGTGCATATTGCAAGAGACGTGTTATTAGCAGAGGCAGCCAATTGCCATTATCATGTTTGTCATATTAGCACAAAAGAATCGGTTCGTGTGGTAAGAGATGCCAAGAGGGCAGGAATTAAAGTAACGGCAGAAGTGACGCCACACCACTTATTATTATCAGAAGAAGATATCCCTGGTCTTGATACAAACTATAAGATGAACCCTCCACTTAGAGGCAAAGACGATCAAGAAGCGCTGTTAGAGGGTCTACTAGATGGGACAATCGATTTTATCGCTACTGACCATGCCCCGCATGCAGCAGAAGAGAAGGCTGAAGGGATGACCTTATCACCGTTCGGTATTGTAGGATTGGAGACAGCTTTTCCACTTCTTTATACGAACTTTGTAAAGAAAGGTATATTCACACTAAAGCAACTCATCGATTTCTTAACAAGAAAACCAGCTGAATCTTTCTCTTTAAATAGAGGGCTATTACAAAAAGGAAGCAGGGCGGATATTGTATTGCTTGATTTGGAAAAGGAAGAAGCAATTGATCCTAATACCTTCTTATCAAAAGGTAAAAATACACCGTTTGCTGGTTGGAAGTGTAAAGGTTGGCCAACAACGACAATTGTCGCTGGAAAGGTAGTCTTTAAAAAGGGGAGTGTAACAGCATGAAAAGACAATTAATTTTAGAAGATGGCACAGTATTTATTGGTGAAGGCTTTGGTAGTGGTAAACAAACGATGGGTGAAGTCGTGTTTAATACAGGCATGACGGGATACCAAGAAGTGTTATCTGACCCTTCGTATTGTGGTCAAATCGTTACTTTAACTTACCCGTTAATAGGTAATTATGGTATTAACCGTGATGACTTTGAATCCATTCATCCAGCTATCAGTGGCTTCATTGTGAAAGAAGCAGCGGAATATCCTTCAAATTTTCGTCATCAACAATCGCTTGCTGAGTACTTTTCTATGAAAGACATTCCAGGCATCGCTGGGATTGATACGAGAAAATTAACAAGAATCATCCGTAAAGCAGGAACTTTAAAAGGAACGATTTGTAGCATGGAAGAAAATGTTGCCGAGATATTAGAAAAAATGAAAGCAACTAAACTGCGAGTCGATCAAGTAAAGCAAGTATCAACAAAAACGCCTTACCCATCACCAGGGCGTGGCAGAAGAGTAGTATTAGTTGATTTTGGTATGAAACACGGGATTTTAAGAGAATTAAATAAAAGAGATTGTGACGTCATTGTTGTTCCATACAACACGACTGCACAAGAAATCTTAAATTTAAGTCCTGATGGCATCATGTTATCAAATGGCCCTGGGGATCCAAAAGATGTGCCACAAGCAATTGAGATGGTTAGAGAGATTCTTGGGAAAGTTCCACTGTTCGGCATTTGTCTTGGACATCAAATCTTTGCGCTCGCTTGCGGGGCCAATACGGAAAAGATGAAATTTGGTCATCGTGGATCGAACCATCCTGTAAAGGAATTGGCTACAGGTAAGGTTGCGATCACTTCACAAAACCATGGCTACTCCGTAGATGAAGCATCAATTACACAAACAGACCTTGAAATAACACATATTGCTTTAAATGATGGCACAGTTGAAGGGTTAAAGCATAAATTGCACCCTGCTTTCACTGTACAGTATCATCCAGAAGCTTCACCAGGACCTGAAGATGCCAACGGACTTTTTGAACAGTTTTTAACACTAATTGAAATGAACAGACAGGAAGGTGTTTATCAATGACAAAGCGTACAGACATAAAAAGCATACTCGTAATTGGATCAGGACCGATTGTCATTGGGCAAGCAGCAGAATTTGACTACGCGGGTACACAAGCTTGTATCGCACTAAAAGAAGAAGGGTATCGAGTCATTCTCGTTAATTCGAATCCAGCAACGATCATGACAGATACAGAGATTGCTGATGCAGTCTATATCGAACCTTTAACACTTGAGTTTGTAAGTAAAATTATTAGGAAAGAACGTCCAGATGCGCTCGTGCCAAC
The DNA here is from genome assembly GCF_020171845.1 of Cytobacillus kochii. GTDB lineage: Bacteria > Bacillota > Bacilli > Bacillales > Cytobacillaceae > Cytobacillus > Cytobacillus kochii. The sequence goes on from NZ_JAIVAM010000013.1 coordinate 55,489, forward strand.
ATTAGGTGGTCAGACAGGTTTAAACTTGGCCGTTGAATTGGCCAAATCAGGCGTGTTAGAAGAATGTAATGTCGAGATATTGGGTACGAAACTTTCGGCTATTGAACAAGCAGAAGATCGCGACTTATTCCGTACATTAATGAATGAGCTCGGTGAACCGGTACCAGATAGTGAAATTATTCACACGCTAGAAGAGGCCAAACAATTTGTTGATATTGTTGGTTACCCAGTCATCGTCAGACCTGCTTTCACACTAGGTGGAACAGGTGGAGGCATTTGCCACGACGAAGAAGAACTAAATGAAATTGTTTTAAGCGGTTTGAAAAACAGCCCGGTGACGCAATGTTTGTTAGAGAAAAGTATTGCTGGTTTTAAAGAAATAGAATACGAGGTTATGAGAGATTCAAATGACAATGCCATTGTTGTTTGTAACATGGAGAATATTGATCCTGTCGGCGTCCATACTGGTGACAGTATTGTCGTCGCGCCGAGCCAAACGTTAAGTGATCGTGAATATCAAATGTTAAGAAACGCTTCGCTCAAAATTATTAGAGCACTCGGTATTGAAGGGGGCTGTAACGTACAATTAGCCCTTGACCCTTACAGTTTCCATTACTACATTATTGAAGTAAACCCGAGGGTTAGCCGTTCTTCTGCCTTAGCCTCTAAAGCAACTGGCTACCCGATCGCGAAGTTGGCAGCGAAAATCGCTGTCGGATTAACTTTGGATGAAATGATGAACCCGGTAACAGGGAAAACTTATGCAAGCTTTGAACCAGCATTGGACTATATCGTTACCAAAATTCCACGCTGGCCCTTTGATAAATTTGAATCGGCTAACCGTTCATTAGGGACACAAATGAAAGCAACTGGGGAAGTCATGGCGATTGGTCGAAACTTTGAAGAGTCGATTTTAAAAGCTGTCCGATCACTAGAAGCAAATGTTCATCATCTCGCATTACAAAATGGAGATGAAATAGATGATGCCCTTTTACAAAAGCGGATTCGTAAAGCTGGCGACGAACGATTATTCTATATCGGAGAAGCATTAAGGCGCGGTGTCACCATTGAAACCATTCATGAATGGAGCCAAATTGATTTGTTTTTCTTATACAAATTCAATAAAATTGTTAAGCTGGAGGATCAATTAGCGGCGAATATTGGTGATCTAGAAATCTTGCAGGCAGCAAAAAAACTAGGGTTTGCTGATACGACAATTGCACAAATATGGTCGATGCAAGAAAGAGAAGTTTATGAAAAGAGAAAAAATGCGGGCATTACACCGGTTTATAAAATGGTCGATACTTGTGCAGCTGAATTTGAGTCAGAAACACCTTATTATTACGGAGCATATGAAGATGAGAACGAATCTGTTGTAACAGATAGAAAAAGCGTGCTCGTATTAGGATCTGGTCCGATTAGAATTGGTCAAGGGGTAGAATTCGATTATTCCACTGTCCATGCCGTTTGGGCAATTAAAGAGGCAGGATATGAAGCGATCATCATTAACAACAATCCAGAAACCGTGTCAACTGACTTCAGTATTTCGGATAAGCTCTACTTCGAACCTTTAACAATAGAAGATGTCATGCATATCATCGACCTAGAACGTCCTGAAGGGGTTGTCGTTCAGTTCGGTGGCCAAACGGCGATCAATTTAGCGGCAGGACTTGTTGAACGAGGAGTGAAAATCTTAGGAACCTCACTTGAAAATCTTGATCGTGCAGAAGACCGCGACAAGTTTGAACATGCATTGCAAAAATTAGACATTCCAATGCCAGAAGGAAAAACAGCATTATCGGTTGAAGAAGCAGTGGAGATCGCGACTGATATCGGCTATCCAGTTCTTGTCAGACCATCTTATGTACTAGGTGGTCGCGCGATGGAAATCGTCTACAAAGAAGAAGAGCTCCTGCTGTACATGAAGAATGCTGTAAAAGTAAATCCTGAACATCCGGTATTAATCGACCGTTACTTAACCGGTAAAGAAATCGAAGTCGATGCGATTAGTGATGGAGAAACGGTAGTGATTCCTGGGATTATGGAACATATCGAACGAGCTGGCGTACACTCAGGTGATTCGATTGCTGTCTATCCTCCGCAAAGTATTAGCCAAAGCATTCAGGCGAAGCTGGTTGATTATACCGAGAGATTGGCAAAAGGGCTTGGCATTATCGGATTGTTAAATATCCAATATGTCATCTCAAAAGGTGAAGTCTATGTGTTAGAAGTGAACCCTCGCTCAAGTAGAACGGTACCTTTCTTAAGTAAAATTACAAATGTACCAATGGCAAAAATTGCAACAAAGGTCATTTTAGGAGAAACATTACAAAGTCAAGGGTATGAAAATGGTTTAGTGTCGGAGAAAGCCGGCGTATACGTTAAAGTACCGGTATTCTCTTTCGCGAAACTAAGGAGAGTTGACATTACGCTTGGACCAGAAATGAAATCCACTGGTGAAGTGATGGGCAAAGATCAAACCCTTGAAAAAGCGTTATATAAAGGATTAGTTGCTTCAGGAATGAAAATTTATCCATATGGCACGGTTTTAATGACTGTAGCAGATAAAGATAAGGAAGAAGCTTTGAGTCTAGCGAAACGCTTTGCCTCTATCGGTTATAGATTGATGGCGACCAGTGGAACGGCAGAATATCTTCAAAGTGCGGGTATACCGGTTGATATTACGAATAAAATTGGCACAGATGAACCAAATTTACTTGATGTCATCCGAAACGGTCAAGCGCAAATTGTTATAAACACCTTAACAAAAGGGAAGCAGCCAGCAAGAGATGGTTTTAGAATTCGTAGAGAATCGGTTGAAAATGGGGTCCCATGTTTAACATCCTTAGATACAGCAGATGCCATTCTCCAAGTAATTGAATCGATGACTTTCTCTGCTGATGCAATGAATAATTTAGAAGAAAAAGCAGTACAGGAGGCGGTTTTCTTATGATCAAACAAGAATTATGTCAAGTGATTGATCAAACAGAAATCGCAACAAATATTTATGAGCTCACCGTAAAAGGTGAGCTTGTTCATGAAATGAAAGAGCCAGGACAATTTGTTCATTTGAAAGTGAATAACGGAATTTCACCGCTTTTAAGAAGACCAATCTCGATTGCAAATATCAATCAAGACGAAGAGACTTTCACGATGATCTATCGTGCAGAAGGAAAAGGTACACGCTTGTTAGCAACGTTACAACAAGGCGACCTTCTTGATGTATTAGGTCCGCTTGGTCACGGATTTCCTGTAGAGGAGACGGAGGCTTGTGATACGGCATTGCTTGTCGGTGGCGGTATTGGAGTCCCCCCGCTATATGAACTTTCGCAAAGACTAACTGCCAATGGTGTAAAAGTCATTCATGTCCTCGGGCATCAAACAAAGAATGCTGTTTTTTATGAAGAAGAGTTTAAACAATTAGGTCCGACTTTTATTGCGACTGCTGATGGTAGTTACGCTTATTCAGGATTTGTGACAGATATTATAAAGAATGAAAATATAACGTTCGATGTTCTGTATACTTGTGGGCCAACGCCCATGCTCCGCGCACTTGAACAAGAATATAGACATAAAAAAGTATTTTTATCATTAGAAGAGAGAATGGGTTGTGGAATCGGTGCTTGTTTTGCCTGTGTATGTCATACAGCAGAAGATCCCACAGGCGTGTCTTATAAAAAGGTTTGTAGCGATGGGCCAGTCTTTAAGGCAGGGGAGGTTGTCATATGAGCGCTTTGAATATTAGTTTACCAGGGCTTGAGTTGAAAAACCCAATAATGCCGGCATCTGGTTGCTTCGGTTTCGGTAGAGAATACAGTGACTTGTATGATTTGAGTCAGCTCGGTGCGATCATGATTAAGGCAACAACGAAAGATGCGAGATTCGGTAATCCTACACCAAGGGTAGCGGAGACATCTGCCGGAATGCTGAATGCGATCGGGCTGCAAAATCCAGGATTGACGAAAGTCGTAGAGGAAGAATTACCGTGGCTTTCGCAATTTGATGTACCAATCATAGCTAATGTCGCCGGTTCAATGGAAGAAGATTATATCGAGGTGGCAAAAGAAATTTCGCAAGCGCCGAATGTTCATGCACTTGAATTAAATATTTCATGTCCCAATGTGAAAACAGGTGGTATTGCTTTTGGAACCGTACCGGAAATTGCGCAATCATTAACGAAGAAGGTAAAGGAAGTATCAGCTGTTCCTGTATATGTGAAACTCTCGCCGAATGTCACAAATATTGTTGAAATGGCAAAGGCTGTTGAACAAGGTGGTGCTGACGGATTAACAATGATCAATACGCTCGTTGGTATGAGAATTGATATAAAGACCGGTAAACCGGTAATCGCCAACAAAACCGGTGGTCTTTCTGGGCCGGCCATTAAACCAGTTGCCATTCGCATGATTCATGAGGTAAGCCAACAAGTAGCGATTCCAATCATCGGTATGGGGGGCGTGGAATCAGCTGAAGATGTGATTGAATATTTTTATGCCGGGGCGAGCGCCGTCGCAGTGGGAACGATGAACTTTGTTGATCCATTTATCTGTCCAAAAATCATAGCAGAGTTGCCAGAACTTATTCATTCTTTAGGATTTGATCATATTTCTGAATGTACCGGAAGGAGCTGGAAAACAGTTGAAAAACTCACTCATCATCGCGCTTGATTTTGCTAACCGTCAACAAGTGGAAGATTTCCTCAAACCTTTCACAAATGAGCAATTATTCTTAAAGGTTGGAATGGAGTTATATTATCAAGAAGGTCCACAAATTGTTGAACGATTAAAATCTGAAGGCCACCAAGTTTTCCTTGATTTGAAACTGCATGATATTCCGAATACAGTCAAAAGTGCCATGAAAGGACTTGCTCGTCTCGGTTGTGATCTCGTGAATGTCCATGCAGCTGGTGGTATAGAGATGATGCGGGCAGCTGTTGAAGGACTTGAGGAAGGGAAAGTGCAAGGAAAGGAACGGGCAAAGCTTATTGCTGTTACGCAATTAACGAGCACATCTAGGCAGCAAATGAATAGTGAACAGTTAATCCCTGTTTCTTTAAATGAATCTGTGTTGCATTATAGCCAAATAACAAAGCAAGCAGGCTTAGATGGTGTGGTTTGTTCGCCTTTTGAAGCCAAACAAATTGCCGAGAAGGTGGGCGCTGATTTTTTGACCGTGACACCAGGAATAAGAATGGAGACTGACGACAAGCAAGATCAAAAAAGAGTGGCAACACCTGATTTTGCCAGAGCTGAAGGTGTTTCAGCAATCGTCGTAGGGCGATCCATTACTAGAGCATCTAATTCCCTTGCTGCCTATTATCAAATCAAGAATCTTTGGGAGGGTATTTCCGTATGAAAAAACAAATAGCAGAAAGTTTATTAACTATTAAAGCAGTCGCACTAAATCCTAAAGATCCTTTTACGTGGTCATCTGGTCTTAAATCACCAATCTACTGTGATAATCGCTTAACATTAGCTTATCCTAAAGTAAGAAATGAAATTGCGCAAGGGCTACAAGCACTTATTGAGGAACATTATGCAGACGCTGAGGTGATTGCTGGGACAGCGACTGCAGGCATTCCACATGCTGCATGGGTAAGTGATCGGATGAATTTACCGATGTGCTATGTTCGGTCAAAGGCGAAAGCTCACGGTAAAGGCAAACAAATTGAAGGGAAAGCGGAGAACGGGCAAAAAGTTGTCGTCGTCGAGGATTTAATTTCGACAGGTGGCAGTGTGATCAACGCTGTCGAAGCACTAAGAGAGGCAGGTTGTGAAGTTCTAGGGGTGGTCGCTATTTTTACTTATCAATTAGCAAAAGGCGAAGAATTACTTCAGGCAGCAAATGTTTCCGTTCACACACTTTCCGATTTTGAATCATTAAAAGAAGTTGCAAAGAATCAAGGGACAATCGAGGCATCCGATTTTGCAGTATTAACTGAATGGAGAAAAGACCCGCAAGCATGGGGGAAAGCATTTGCATAAATAAGTGCGGCGAAAAGTTAGCAATAGCAAACTTTTCGCTTAGCCTATCTAACAGTATACAGTTTTATCAGTAAAGAGGAATTAATGTAATAATCCCGATTGAAAAGCAATCGCCACAACTTGTGTGCGATTTTTTGCTTTTAGTTTAGTCATTAATTGACTGACATAATCTCTCACCGTATGCTCGCTTAAATAGAGCATGGAGGCGATGGTTTTATTATCATGACCATCAGCTAGTAGGATGAGAATAGAATGCTCCCTTTGGGTAAGATGAATGGAGGATTGGATCATATCATTTCCACTTTTTCGAGAAAAGAATAAACCCAATAATATACCTACTTCATTGATATAATCTAACTCTTCTTTACTATATTCAAACGCCTCTCCCTTTTGGTCAAAAGTTAACCAGCCATATAATTGTTCTTCACATAAAATGGGAAGAAAGATAATTGAAGATAAGCCGAATAATTCGATATGTTCTTGTCTAATTAATTGCTTAGGGTCTTTTAGGAAAATTGGTTTCTTTGTAGAGAAGACTGAGAAATTCTCTCCTAACTGACCTTTCATACTCTGCACTTTGATAACTTCTGTTCCGACTGCACCATAAAATTCATTGGACCACGGAATATAACCATAAAAGACACAACGTTTAAACCCAAACCAATCTTCACATTTTTTTAGGATATCGGGGAGTTCCGTCTTCGATGAACGAATTAATAATTGACTTAATTTAGTTAAGGGTGCTCTATGAGGTATTTGCTTCTCTTTTTTTGCTATTTGCTGATATGTTTTCAGTAAATCTGATTGTAAGTTAAATAAAAACATGATAAACCCATCGTTCTTATGAATTTTTTCTTTCTTTAATAAGGTTGTTACCGCTTTTTGTAGAATCAATGAAAACAAATATAATCGTTCAGTGGATAGAATGGATATTTGCGCATAAAGCCAATCTATTAACTGATTATGAATGTCTTCCTCCATTTCTCCCATGTGTATATGGTGAAACCATTCTGTAAAGGAACGGAGTAGCAGTGTAACCGCCTCAAAATGCTCTTCGTCAGAAATCCCCTCGACATTAAGGTATATCCGGATATTTTCTTCTAAGTTTTGCCTATATGTTTTCATAAAGAATATAAATTCCCGCAATGTAACTTCTTCAAAACGATCATGAGATTGAGCCATGAAATTCCCCCTATATATGACTGTAAAATAGCTACTCATAAACAGTATCTTATAGGATAGCGCTAAAAAGTTAAAGTTTGTATCATTGTAGATGTGGGGTGAACAATGAATGAATTGTTGATAAGTAAGGATATTCATGTAAATATGACAGCAGAGAAGGGGTAAGGATTATGAGATTAAATGAAAAAGTGGCTGTTATTACTGGTGGTGGCACTGGGATTGGGAAAGAGACAGCACTTCTTTTTGCACAAGAAGGAGCAAAAGTTATTCTGACAGATATTCATGAAACGTCTGGTCAAGGTACCGTCGAAGAAATCAAAGCAAATGGTGGGGAAGCAATATTTGTTCGCCATGATGTAAGTAATGAAAATGATTGGCGTAAGGTCGCTAATGAGGCGATAAAAGCTTATAACCAAGTAGATATTCTCTTCAATAATGCAGGGATTTATCTTATTAAACCACTAGCTGAAATTGAGCTAGAGGAATGGAATAAATTAATGGCTATTAATGTAGGGGGTGTGTTTTTAGGAATGAAGCATATTATGCCATTAATGGCTGAGCGGCAGAAAGGTTCTGTGATTAACGCTTCTTCTATTGCAGGCTTAGTGGGCTCTCCCGGCCATGTTTTATATGGTGCAAGTAAAGGTGCTGTACGTGTCATGACTAAGGACGCTGCCATTGAATATGCTCCAATGGGTGTTAGAGTAAATTCCATTCATCCAGGGTATATTGATACTGGCATGGCTGATTATGCTTCAGAACAGACTGGTCAGTCAAAAGATGCTTTAGGAAAGAACCTATTTCCACTCGGTTATTTAGGTAAAGTAAAAGATGTAGCTAATACAGTGCTCTTTTTAGCTTCAGACGATTCAGCATACACTACAGGGGCAGAGTTTGTCATTGATGGTGGAGCGACAGCAAGATAATGAAAAGAAAGAGGAGATTAAAATGAAATTACAAGATAAAGTAGCAATCGTAACAGGTGGAGCAAGTGGTATTGGTGAAGCAGTTGTCAAAGAATATGTAAAAGAAGGTGCAAAGGTTGTCATAGCTGATTTCTCTGACAAGGGACAAGCTCTTTCTGATACTTTGAATAAAGAAGGATATGAGACTTTATTTGTTAAAACAGATGTATCAAACGAAGAAGATGTGAAAAATGTCGTTGCACAAACAATTAGTCGGTTTGGAAAATTGGATATCATGTATGCCAATGCGGGTATTGCCAGCGATGGGCCAGCAGCTGAATTAGATTATGATAAATGGAAAAAAACGATTGATATTAATCTTTCTGGTGTGTTTCTATCAGATAAATACGCAATCGAACAATTCCAAAAACAAGGAAGCGGCGGTGTAATAGTGAATGCAGGATCTATTCATAGCTTTGTCTCACTGCCTAATATCCCAGCATACTCCTCTGCAAAAGGTGGCGTGAAACTGTTAACACAAAACCTATGTACGGCATATGCGAAAGAAAATATCCGTGTAAATGCGGTTTGTCCGGGATACATTGATACGCCTTTATTATCAGAATTAGAATCAGATGTGAAGAATCACCTTGCCTCCCTTCATCCACAAGGTAGACTTGGAAAACCAGAAGAAATTGCTAAAGCTGTTTTATTCTTATCAAGTGATGATGCGAGCTTTGTAAATGGTACAACCTTATTAGTAGATGGTGGTTATACAGCACAGTAACTGTTTAACTAATAAAAAACCCAATTGGATGGATCGCCTGGTAGAGTAAGGCGTTCATCTCAATTGGGTTTTGTTATTTCTTTTTACTAAGTGAAATGACTTTTTCTTCATCAGGGGTGACAAAGATTGTTTGTTGTTGATCATAAATGACAAACCCGGGCTTAGCACCACTCGGCTTTTTCACATTACGTACCTTTGTGTAATCGACGGGTACACTACTTGAGTTACGCGCTTTACTAAAATAAGCAGCTAAACAAGCAGCTTCTTGAATAACTTCATTACTTGGCGCTTTATCTCTAATGACCACATGGGACCCAGGGATATCTTTTGTATGGAGCCATATGTCGTCTTTTGCAGCTAATTTATTCGTCAAATAATCATTTTGTTTATTGTTCTTACCAACAATGATTTCTGTCCCATCGCTAGCGACAAAATAATCAAGGATTGGTTTGGCATTGACCGGCTTTTTCTGTTTTTTTTGTCTTTCCCGTAAGTAACCGCCTTCAATAAGTTCCTCCCGTATTTCTTCAATATCTTTCGGTGATGCGGCTTGTATTTGTTGTAAAAGATGATCGAAGTAGTTAACTTCTTCATAGGCTTGATCTATTTGTTCTTGTACAACTTGTTTGGCATGTTTAGCTTTTTGATATTTCTTAAAGTATATCTGTGCATTTTGCGAAGGTGTTTTTTGTGTATCTAGAGGGATAAGGACATTACTGTTATTTTCATCATAATAATTGCTCACTTCAATCTCATCCATCCCTCTATGAATGGCATACATATGAGCTGTAATTAATTCACCGTACAATTGAAATTGCTCGGCATTTTTTGCATCTTGCATGGTTAGTTTTAATTTCTCTATTTTTTTTGTGTTTTTTTCTTTTTCATTGCTAATGAATTTTTCCAAGTCATTACCTTGTTGTTTGACACGATCTCTTTCTGCTTTGCCGAAATAATAGCGGTCAAGCATTAGACTTAAGCTCTCAAAATGACGCTGCTCTCCCTGAATATGATCTAACTGGAGGAAATAAAAAGTCTCTTTATGCTCATTTATCGTAATGGTCGGTTGAACTTCTTTGTTTTTTATTTTATCTATTGTCTTAATAAAGGCAGCAGGTAATGTTGTACGGTTGGCTAATCCTGATTGGTAAACAATTTCTTTTGCAAGTAGGGGAGAAAACCCGCTGTAATGTTGTACAAGTTGTCTATCTAACTTCCCACTATTAAAGTCCATTCTTCGTAATACATCCGTCTCATCAGCTTCTATTGGGTTGGCTTTATTTTGAGCCGGGGGAGTCACATATGTTTGACCTGGAAGTAAGGCACGATAACTATTTACGGCATAAGATACATGTTTAATACAATCGAGAATCATATTTCGTTCTTGATCGATAAGCGTAATATTACTATGTCGTCCCATTATTTCTACAATCAGTCTTTTATAGGAAACGTCCCCAATCTCATTGCGGCCTTTAATGTCAAAGATAATAATGCGATCTAAATCCATTTGTTTAATATCTTCTAATATATATCCTTCTAAATGTTTTCTTAATAGCATGCAAAACATCGGTGGTATGCTCGGGTTGTCATAGGCTTCATTTGTTAATTGTACCCGAGCATAACTTGGGTGAGCAGATAAGAGTAATTTATGATTTTTTCCGTTTGCTCTAATCACTAATATCATTTCATTTTTATAAGGTTGGTGAACTTTATTAATTCGACCACCTTTAAGAGTGGATTGTAACTCCTCTACCATCGCTTTTGTAAATAATCCATCAAATGACATTGAAAACATCCTTTTCTACGCACGAGATTCAGCGCTGTGCGTCTCTTTACTTTATGGAAGCTATTTTCCCATAAACAAATGGTTTTTAAAAGCTTTCTGTTTATGTAAAAACATTCTTTCTCATAATAGCATAGCATTTTTTAGGACGAGACTGAATAAGCTTTCATGAGAGCCTTAAAAATAGGACAGCTCTCCATCGAGATAGTAGGGGAAGCAGGACGGTTCGCATGTAGTAGATGCGAATTCTCTTAAAATGAAAAGGAGGAAGTGTGATGTCCGGATGAAATACCATGAGATGGAAGCGAGAGAGGTTGAAGACACGTTAAACACGAATAGGCATGAAGGCATGTCTGAAGAAGATGCGCAAAAAAGATTAGAGCAATTTGGATATAATGAATTAGTAGAGGGAGAAAAGCAATCTGCTTTACTCTTATTTTTTAGTCAATTCAAAGACTTTATGACTTTAATTCTATTAGTAGCCACATTGATATCTGGGCTACTGGGTGAATATATTGATGCAATCGCCATTATTGCGATTGTACTTATCAACGGAGTATTAGGTTTTTTTCAGGAACGAAAAGCAGAGAAGTCATTAAGTGCGCTAAAAGAATTATCCACACCTCATGTAACAGTATTACGTGATGGAGAATGGAAGAAAATCCCCTCAAAAGAAGTCGTTGTTGGTGACTTATTGAAGTTCTCCTCCGGTGATAGAATTGGGGCGGATATCCGCTTAATCGAGTGCAATAACTTAGAAATAGAAGAGTCGGCCTTAACAGGTGAATCATTACCAGTGCAAAAAACAGTCGCAGCAATTAAGCAAGATAACCCCGGAATCGGCGATATGGAAAATATGGGCTTTATGGGTACGATCGTAACGAAGGGTAGCGGAGTGGGGGTTGTCATTGGCACAGGAATGAAAACAGCGATGGGACAAATCGCTGATATGATCCAAAGTGCGGAAACGATGACAACACCGCTGCAAAGAAGGTTGGAACAATTAGGAAAAATCCTCATTGTTGTCGCACTATTCTTAACGGTTCTTGTCGTAGGTATCGGTGTGCTTCAAGGACAAGAATTATATACGATGTTCTTAACAGGGGTATCGTTAGCTGTAGCAGCAATACCAGAGGGATTACCGGCGATAGTCACCGTGGCCTTATCGCTTGGAGTCCAACGCATGATTAAACAAAAGGCGATTGTCAGAAAGCTCCCAGCAGTAGAAACATTAGGGTGTGCTTCTGTCATATGCTCCGATAAAACGGGAACCTTGACTCAGAACAAAATGACTGTCACCCATTTATGGAGTGGTGGTAACACTTGGCAAGTAGATGGCATTGGCTATACACCTAAAGGAGATTTTTATCGCAGTGAAAAACGTGTAGATCCAAAAAATGAAAAAACATTACAACAATTATTGATGTTTGGTATGCTTTGTAATCATGCTGAAATTCATAAGAAAAATAAAGAATTTGTCATTGACGGTGATCCAACAGAAGGTGCATTGTTAGTCGCTGGGATGAAAGCAGGATATAGTCGCCCCTCTTTATTAAATCAATATGAAATTCTCGAAGAATTTCCTTTTGATTCAACTAGAAAAATGATGAGTATCGTGTTAAAAGATGCTAGTGGCAGAAGATTTGTTGTCTGTAAAGGAGCACCGGATGTGTTGGCACAGAACTGTGAGAGTATCCTGTGGGATAACCGTAAGCAAGCAATGACCCAAGAGATGCATAGGTCAGTGAATGAGGCCATTCACGGTTTAGCCTCCCAAGCCCTAAGAACAATTGCAATAGGATATAAAGAATTGACTAATGAGGGCAGAATAAAATCAGAAAAAGAGGCAGAAAATCGATTGACGTTTATAGGTTTACAGGGAATGATTGATCCGCCAAGGACCGAGGTACGAGCTGCGGTTAAAGAATGTAAAGAAGCAGGAATTAAGACAGTGATGATTACAGGCGATCATATTACAACTGCTCAAGCAATTGCTAAACAATTAGGTATTCTTAATAAGTCAACAAAAGTAATGGAAGGAAAAACATTAGCTACATTGAGTACAGAAGAGTTAGAAGATGTAGTGGATGATGTATCGGTGTTTGCGCGCGTATCACCGGAGCATAAATTAAAGATCGTTAAAGCTCTGCAAAATCGTGGTCATATTGTAGCCATGACAGGGGACGGAATCAATGATGCACCAGCTATCAAAGCTGCTGATATTGGCATTGCCATGGGCATTACCGGTACGGATGTAGCAAAAGAAGCATCTTCTCTTATTTTACTTGATGACAACTTTGCAACCATTAAATCAGCAATAAAAGAAGGGCGAAATATTTACGATAATATTAGAAAGTTTGTAAGGTATTTACTTGCATCTAATGTTGGCGAAATACTGGTTATGCTATTTGCAATGATACTAGCACTACCTCTGCCGCTAGTACCTATACAAATTCTTTGGGTGAATTTAGTAACAGATGGGCTGCCGGCGATGGCGTTAGGTTTAGACCGACCAGAAGGTAATGTCATGAAGCGAGAACCGCGTAATCCTAAAGAGGGCATCTTTTCAAGAGGACTTGGCTGGAAAGTTATTTCAAGAGGATTTTTAATTGGTGGAGTAACCTTACTTGCGTTTATGCTCACATATAAAGGCGATCCTAATGAGCTCGCGTATGCGCAAACCGTTGCATTTGCGACATTAGTCCTTGCTCAATTAATTCATGTGTTTGATTGTCGAAGTGAAAAATCAGTTTTTGCTCGAAACCCATTCGGTAATATGTATCTTGTCTGGGCGGTTATTTCTTCGGTTTTACTTATGCTAGTCGTTTTATATTGGCCGCCATTACAACAAATTTTCCACACAGTACCAATCGCTGGTCGTGATTGGTTAATGATTGTTGGCTTATCAGCTGTCCCAACATTTTTGCTTGGCTTCACATATTTGGCAAGAAAATCGAAGTGAAATATGGTATAATCCTTTAGGTAGTAGAGTGAAACTCTATTACCTTTTGGTTTTTTAAAGAAAACTACATAATATATGAGTGTAAGAAAAGGTATGGTTAGTGCCAAATTTGTATAAGAAAGTTGTAGGTACTTCCCGCAAACAGCGAAAGGAAGTGTGGTTAAACGATGGTAGCGAGCATGACAGGGTATGGACAGGGTAAAAGGCAAACTGACACCTTCTCTATCACGATTGAAGTAAAAACGGTTAATCATCGTTTTACAGAATATTTCCTGCGCATTCCAAAGCAATTTCTCAAGCTGGAAGATAAAATAAAAAAAACGCTTAATCAATATATTAAGCGTGGTAGAATAGAAGTCTATGCAACCATAGAACAAACGGGATCGAAACAAAAGAAGATACGTGTGGATTGGGATTTGTTAGACGAATTTTATCGTTCAATGACAGAAGTGAAAGAAAAATATAAGTTAAGCAGTGAGCCTGGGTTAAAAGATTTACTTAATGAAGATGTATTTGCTATTGTGGAAGTGGATGAAGAAGACGAATGGTTAGATGAGTTGATTCTTGAAGCGACAAATGAAGCTGGTAAAGAGCTGCAAATGATGCGGTTAGCTGAAGGTAAGGAGCTAGAGAAGGATCTTTTTAAACAGCTCGGTTTACTAACTGAATGTCTTAACCGCTTATATGACTTAGCCCCTAACGTGGTAAAGCAATACGAAGACCGTTTGCGAAAGCGAATGGAGGAATATGCTGATGGTCATATTGATGAATCAAGAATTATTACAGAGGTGGCAATTTTTGCAGACAAGGCCGATATCAATGAAGAATTGACACGACTCGCATCACATCGTAATCAATTTCAATTGACCCTTTCCTTGGAAGATGCAATTGGCAGAAAGCTTGATTTCATGATTCAAGAGATGAATCGAGAAGTTAATACAATCGGTTCTAAAGCGAATGATTCTACCATTGCTGGAGAAGTGGTTGAAATGAAAGGTCTATTAGAAAAGATGAAAGAACAAGTACAAAATATTGAATAAAGCGGTTTAGAAACGCGTGATAAAGGTCAAAATAGTTAACTGATGACGGGGGGACGCATATGTCAATAAAATTAATTAATATTGGCTTCGGAAACATTGTTTCTGCCAATAGAATCATATCAATAGTGAGTCCGGAATCGGCACCAATTAAGAGAATTATTCAGGATGCAAGAGACCGTGGTGTACTGATAGATGCAACATATGGCCGTAGAACGAGAGCAGTCATTGTCATGGATAGTGATCATGTCATTTTATCTGCTGTTCAGCCGGAAACAGTAGCTGCACGACTGAATGACCGCGATGATGTTATCGATGAAGGGTAGGATTTTCTAATGAAGGAAAAAGGTTTATTAATAGTACTCTCAGGTCCATCTGGTGTAGGGAAAGGTACAGTGAGAAAAGAGATTTTCTCACAGCCTGATACGGCATTTGAATACTCTATTTCTATGACAACAAGAAAGCCGAGACAAGGTGAAGTGGATGGAGTAGATTATTTCTTTAAATCTCGTGAAGAATTTGAAACATTAATAGAACAAGATAAATTATTGGAGTATGCTGAGTTTGTTGGCAACTATTATGGAACCCCTGTTGATTATGTGAAGCAAACGTTAAACGAGGGCAAGGATGTATTTTTAGAAATAGAAGTACAAGGTGCAAAGCAAGTGCGTGAGAAGTTTCCTGATGGCTTGTTTATCTTCCTTGTTCCACCTAGTTTATCTGAATTAAAAAATCGTATTGTTACACGAGGCACAGAAACAGAAGATATAATTAATAATCGTTTAAGTGCAGCTAAAGAAGAAATTGAAATGATGAAATTATATGATTATGTTGTAGAAAATGATCAAGTGGAAAACGCTTGTGACAGAATTAATGCGATTGTAGTAGCAGAACATTGCCGTCGCACGCGCGTTGAACCTAGATATTTGAAAATGTTGGAGGCTGAATAATATGTTAAATCCATCAATTGATTCATTGATGACAAAAATTGATTCAAAAT
Organism: Cytobacillus kochii; assembly: GCF_020171845.1. Taxonomy (GTDB): domain Bacteria; phylum Bacillota; class Bacilli; order Bacillales; family Cytobacillaceae; genus Cytobacillus; species Cytobacillus kochii. The sequence continues at coordinate 71,129 of NZ_JAIVAM010000013.1, forward strand.
ACTCTCTTGTGTCTGTGGCTGCTAAAAGAGCACGGAAATTACAAAATAATGAAGAGCAATATCGTTTAGAAAAATATGTATCACATAAAAATGTGGGTAAAGCGTTAGAAGAGATTAATGCAAACGAACTATTTTATCGCTTAGGTGATACAACGCATGAAGGGGAAAAAAGGTAAAATACACATATATGAAAAAATAACAACCTGTATGGAGGTTGTTATTTTTGTTCATAGCCGTAATTTTTGTTAAAAACAAGAAGAGATAGATGAAAAAGTGAGCGAAATTATTCATAATAAAAGAAAAATAACCTTTTGAATATTGGGGGTTTGTATAGATGTTGAATGGTAAAAAAATCCTGTTGTGTGTAACCGGCGGTATTGCTGTTTATAAAGCTGTAGCTTTAACAAGTAAGTTAACGCAAGCTGGAGCTTGTGTGAAAGTAATGATGAGCGAGTCAGCTAGACAATTTGTGTCACCATTAACTTTTCAAGTGATGTCACGTAATGATGTATATTTTGATACCTTCGATGAAAAGGACGCTAGTAAGATTGCTCATATTGATTTAGCGGACTGGGCAGATTTGATATTGATTGCACCAGCAACTGCGAATATTATTGGTAAGCTTGCAAATGGCCTAGCAGATGATATGATTTCTACAACATTGTTAGCACACACATCGCCTGTATGGATTGCACCGGCGATGAATGTCAATATGTACAATCATCCTGCAGTGATAAAAAATATTGATACTCTTCATCAGTTTGGTTATCAATTTATTGAACCGAGTGAAGGCTATCTCGCATGTGGTTATGTTGGAAAAGGTAGATTAGAAGAACCGGAAAAGATTGTTGAGCATATGAATCATTTTTTCAATCAAAAGGAACCGTTGTTAAAAGGGAAAAAGTTATTGATCTCAGCAGGGCCGACAAGAGAAAAAATTGATCCTGTTCGTTATTTAACCAATCATTCGAGTGGTAAAATGGGCTATGCGATTGCAGAAGTCGCAGCGAAACTTGGTGCAGATGTGACATTAGTATCAGGTCCTGTCCATATTTCTTCACCTCATGGTGTAAAAGTAATCAATGTTGAAAGTGCGGAAGAAATGTATGAAGAAATGATTACTCGCTTTGCTGATGCTCATATTGTAATAAAAACGGCTGCTGTAGCAGATTATCGGCCTAAATATACTTATGATCAGAAAGTGAAAAAGAATGATGGTGATCAACAGTTGGAATTAGAAAGAACTAAAGATATTTTAATGGCACTTGGTAAAAGAAAGAAAAATCAAGTGTTGGTGGGTTTTGCGGCAGAAACAAATAATGTGGATGTATATGCGAGAGGAAAGCTGGAAAAGAAAAATGCTGATATGATAGTAGCCAATGATGTAACAAGTGCGGGTGCCGGATTTGGAACAGATACGAATGTTGTTACTCTCTATAAACGGGATGGAACTAAAACTGATCTCCCGTTAATGTCAAAACATGACGTAGCAGTAAGCATTCTAAAAGAAGCACTTCATATACACGAGGATGAGGGAAAATGATTGCTGAGGTCATTGTTGACGTACCGGCTAAGCAAACAGATCGACCTTTTGATTATGTTATTCCGCAATCACTTGAGACGGTCATTCAAATTGGGATGCGCGTCGTTGTCCCATTTGGGCCAAGGAGAATTCAAGGTTTTGTCATTGGGATCAAACCTCAGTCCACGCTTAATAAATTAAAAAATATCATTGAGCCGTTAGATTTAACACCTGTATTATCTGAGTCGCTCATTTCATTAGGAAATTGGCTATCAGAAGAAACTTTAAGTTATCGGATCTCTGCTTATCAAGCGATGTTACCAGCAGCACTTAAAGCAAAATATCAAAAAAAATTACAAGTTTCAACTGAAAGCAAACATTTGTTACCCCAAACCTTACAAGACTTATTTACTAACCAAGATAGCATCCTGTGGGAAGAAGCGAAAGAAACAGGCTATTTATCATTGTTACAGCAAGAAGTAACGAAAGGTCATATTCTAATTATTTATGAAGTGAAAGATAAAATAAAAAAGAAAAAACGCCTCGCTATTAGAAGCGCCCTTTCAACAGAGGAATTAAAGACTTATCAATCTTCTCTTACACCAAGAGCACAAAAACAACATGACGTGATCACATACTTTATCGCAAATAATGATTGGATATTCTTAACTGACTTAACGGCAACTCTACAAATATCGAATGCCGTCGTAAAAGAACTAGTGAAAAAAGAAGTATTAGAGGAGAGCGAACGTGAAATTTATCGTGATCCTTATGAAAATCGTTATTTTGCACGAACAGAACCATTGCTGTTAACAAATGAGCAACAAGAAGCCATCGATCCAATCCATGATCGCATTGCAAAATCCCTTCATGAAGTGTTTTTATTGTATGGCGTAACAGGGAGTGGGAAAACAGAAGTTTACTTACAGTCGATACAGAAAGTACTAGGGAGAGGCCAAGAAGCAATTTGTTTAGTGCCAGAGATTTCACTTACCCCACAAATGGTTCATCGTTTTAAAGGAAGATTTGGGAATCAAGTAGCTGTGATGCATAGTGGATTATCTGCTGGTGAGAAGTATGATGAATGGCGAAAAGTACAGCGTGGAGAAGTGAAAGTCGTTGTTGGAGCGCGGTCAGCTGTATTTGCTCCCTTTGAAAACCTCGGTCTCATCATTATAGATGAGGAACATGAGACAAGTTATAAACAAGAGGAAAACCCAAAATATCATGCAAAAGATGTAGCAATAAAACGAGGGAAGCAAGGTAGTTTCCCCGTTATTTTAGGTAGCGCTACACCTTCACTCGAATCATTTGCTCGTGCTAAAAAAGGTGTATACACTTTGTTAAGTTTGCCGAAGAGGATGAATAATCAAGATTTACCACAGGTGGATATTGTAGATATGCGTGAAGAGCTAAGAAGTGGAAATCGCTCGATGTTTTCTTCCTCCTTATTAGAAAAGCTCCAATTACGTCTAGAAAAAAAAGAGCAGACAGTCCTTTTCTTAAATAAACGTGGATACTCTTCTTTTGTCATGTGTCGTGATTGTGGTTATGTTGTTAATTGTCCGAACTGTGATATTTCATTAACTTATCATCGCCACCAGCAGCAAATGAAATGTCATTATTGTGGATATGAGGATCATGTCCCCTCTGTTTGTCCAGAATGCCAGAGTGATCATATTCGTTATTTTGGCACAGGGACACAAAAGGTAGAAGAAGAACTCCATAAAGTATTGCCTGAAGCGAGAGTTATTCGTATGGATGTGGATACAACGAGTAAAAAAGGCTCTCATGAGCGACTGCTTAATGAGTTCCAAAAAGGCCATGCAGATATTCTGCTAGGGACCCAAATGATTGCCAAGGGACTTGATTTTCCAAATATAACGCTTGTCGGTGTATTATCAGCTGATACAATGCTTCATTTGCCAGATTTTCGTTCATCAGAAAAAACGTTTCAGTTATTGACGCAAGTGAGTGGAAGAGCAGGGCGTCATCAATTACCAGGAGAAGTGGTCATTCAAACATACAGTCCTGAACATTATAGTATTGAGTTAGCAGCTGAACAAAATTACGACCAGTTTTACGAGCGCGAAATGATGATTAGAAAAGGCTTAAAGTACCCACCTTTTTATTTTATTACGCTTATTACGGTCAGTCACGAGCAATTGATGAAAGCGTTAGATGTCACAGAAAAAATTACCACATTTCTGACTAGTCGCTTAACTAAAAGCGCCATCTGTCTTGGTCCGGTTGCATCACCTATTCCACGAATCAACAATAGATATCGCTACCAATGTTTGATAAAATACAAACGGGAGCCAGAGTTAAATCAATCATTAAAAAAGATATTAGATCAGTATCAGCAAGAAGTGACTTCAACTTCCTTGAAAATATCTGTGGATGTTAATCCATTTATTCTGATGTAAAGAAAAATAACTAAAAAAGGTTATAGATAGAGAAAATCGTCGAGAATGGTAATAATTTTAGTCTAGCTATGGCTGTCTGTTGAATGAGAAGATGTTATGGAGGATTTATATTTTGAGTGTTAAACAAATAGTGATGTACCCTAATACAATTTTAGAAGAAAAATGTACACCGGTAACGGTTTTTGATAAAAAATTAGTAAGGCTATTAAATGATATGTATGATACAATGATTGAATTTGATGGTGTAGGACTAGCTGCTCCTCAAATAGGTCTCAATAAAAGAATAGCGATTGTAGATATTGAAGATGAACATGGCACGATTGAGATGATAAATCCCGAAGTAATCGAAACATCAGGTGAACAAACAGATCCAGAAGGCTGTTTGAGCTTTCCCGGTATTTATGGTGATGTCACACGACCGTCATTTGTGAAAATAAAAGCCTTCAATCGAAAGGGTAAGCCATATGAGTTCGCAGCAGAAGGTTTTCTTGCTAGAGCCATTTTACATGAGATTGATCATTTGGATGGAATCCTATTCACCACTAAAGTTAGCAGATATATAGAGGCAGAAGAGTTAGAGAGGTTGGATGAAGAATGACAAAAATTGTATTTATGGGTACACCGGATTTTTCAGTTCCGGTATTACGAAGTGTTATTCAAGCAGGTTATGAAGTCATTGCAGTTGTTACACAACCTGACCGGCCAGTGGGAAGGAAAAAGGTGTTAACTCCACCACCAGTAAAAGTGGAAGCACAAAAACACGGTATTCCAGTGCTACAGCCTGAGAAAGTTAAAAATAAAGAGGACTTGCAAGCTGTTTTAAATCTAGAGCCTGAACTTATTATCACGGCTGCATTCGGGCAAATTCTCCCTAAGCCATTGTTAGATGCACCTAAATATGGTTGCATTAACGTACATGCTTCATTATTGCCAGAATTAAGAGGTGGAGCACCAATTCATTACAGCATCATCCAAGGGAAAGAAAAGACTGGTATTACGATTATGTATATGGCTGAAAAGTTGGATGCAGGTGATATTTTAACACAGGTAGAAGTCGAAATCGCTAAGGACGATACTGTTGGTAGCTTACATGATAAATTAAGTGAAGCTGGTAGCAAACTATTGTTAGAAACATTACCACCATTATTAAAGGGTGATTTGCTTCCGAAACAACAAGATGAAAATTTAGCAACATTTGCATACAATATTAAGCGTGAAGAAGAAAAAATTCAGTGGAGTAAACCAGCAATAGAAATTTATAACCATATTAGAGGGATGAATCCTTGGCCAGTTGCTTATACGACTTTGTCTGATGCAGTTATGAAAGTGTGGGCTTCTGTGATCATTGAATCAAAATCAAATCAAGTGCCTGGAACAATTGTTGGATTAGAAGAGGATGGCATCAATGTCTCCACCGGCGATGGTCAGATATTGAAGCTAACAGAGATTCAGCCATCAGGTAAAAAACGCATGAAAGCGAAAGATTACCTGCGCGGCGCAGGTGCCCATCTTCAAGTTGGCATGAAGTTAGGGGACAATCAATGAAAAAACAAAGAAAAAAAAATGTAAGAGAAGTTGCGATGGATTTGTTAGATGCAATTGAAAAGAACCAATCGTATAGTAACCTCCTGTTAAACCATGCTATTAATCAAAATCATTTAGAACAAAAAGATATTGGTTTGCTGACAGAACTGGTTTATGGGACGCTACAACGTAAAATGACGTTAGATTATTATTTACAGCCCTATATAAAAAAACCAAATAAAGTGGAGTCTTGGGTAAAGCAATTATTAAGGATTACGGTTTACCAAATGGTTCACTTAAATAAAATTCCTGATCATGCGGCATTAAATGAAGCGGTAGAAATAGCAAAAAATAAAGGCCATAAAGGCATTGCTTCATTTGTGAATGGGATATTACGAAATGTACAAAGAACTGGGATTAGACAAGTGGAAGAAATTAAAGATCCTATTCAAAGAATCTCGATAGCAACAAGTCACCCAGAATGGCTCGTTGCTAGATGGGTGGATCAATTTGGGCTAGAAGCAACGGAAGAAATGTGTAAGCTTAATTTACAAGCTCCGACTCAAACAGCGCGTGTAAATAGTACGAAAGCTACGACAGAAGAAGTGATTACATTATTAGAAGAGGAAGGATATGCCGTGAAACGGAGTGAATGGGTATCAGAAGCCATTCATGCTCTTCGAGGAAATCTTGCCAAGTCTACAGCATTCAAAAATGGACTTATCACAATACAAGATGAAAGTTCAATGTTAGCTTGCTTGGCCCTGAATCCTCAAAAAAATGAAAGAATCCTTGATGCTTGTGCAGCTCCAGGTGGGAAAACGTCTCATATTGCTGAAGCGATGTCGGGGAGTGGAGAGGTTATAGCGATAGATCTCCATGAGCATAAAGTGAAGCTTATTGCACAAACAGCAGATAGATTAGGATTAGAGAATATTGGTACTCTTGCTCTCGATAGTAGACAAGTTCAAGATCATTTCCCGCAAGAGTCGTTTGATCGTATTTTGTTAGACGCACCGTGCTCAGGTTTAGGTGTGATGCGTAGAAAACCTGATATGAAATACACAAAAAAAGAAGATGATTTATCACGCCTGCAGTCCATTCAATTGGATTTATTAAATGCCATCACCCCATTATTAAAAAAAGGTGGTATGCTAGTGTATAGTACATGCACTGTTGATGAATCTGAAAACCACCAAGTCATTTCACGTTTTTTAAGTGACCATAAAGAATTTGTTGGAGACTCAACACTTAAGGCAAGGCTACCACAAGCATTACAAACGTTTGTGGATGATTTTGAAATACAAGTATTACCGCAATATATTGGTTCAGACGGGTTTTATATCGCTTGTCTGAGAAAGAAGGTGTAATCACATGGAAAGAAGTGCAACAAAGAAAAATACAGAAACGAATCATCAACCATCCATTTATTCATTACAATTAGACGAACTAAAGGACTGGTTAAAAGAAAATAATGAAAAAGTATTCCGCGCAAGTCAAATTTTTGATTGGTTATATACAAAAAGAGTAACAAACTTCGATGATATGACAAATTTATCAAAAAGTTTGCGAGAAAAGCTCGCTGCTACATTTACTTTAACAACATTAAAAACGATTATTCAGCAACAATCTACTGATGGCACGATTAAATTTTTATTTGAGTTACACGATGGCTATTCAATTGAGACGGTTTTAATGCGTCATGAATACGGTAATTCTGTTTGTGTTACAACACAGGTAGGGTGTCGTATTGGTTGTACATTTTGTGCCTCGACTTTAGGGGGATTAAAACGTCATTTAGAAGCAGGAGAAATCGTTGCTCAAGTCGTAAAAGTACAACAAGCATTAGATGAAACAGATGAAAGAGTAAGCTCTGTTGTCATTATGGGTATTGGGGAACCGTTTGATAATTATGATCAAATGATGTCTTTCTTGAAAATTATTAATCATGATGATGGCTTGAATATTGGTGCTAGACATATCACTGTATCTACAAGCGGAATTATCCCGAAAATCTATAAATTTGCTGATGAAAATATGCAAATCAATTTTGCTGTCAGCTTGCATGCCCCTAATAATGATATAAGAGGAAGATTAATGCCGATCAACCGCGCTTATAAATTGCCCGATTTAATGGAAGCTATTCATTATTATGTGAACAAGACAGGAAGACGTGTAAGTTTTGAATATGGTTTATTTGGAGGAGTCAATGATCAAGTAGAGCATGCAGAAGAGCTTGCTGATCTCGTTAAAGGATTGAAGTGTCATATAAACTTAATTCCAGTCAATTACGTACCTGAGAGAGACTATGTAAGAACTCCTAGAGAGCAGATTTTTCAATTTGAAAAGGCATTGAAAAATCGTGGGGTTAATGTGACCATCCGTAGAGAACAAGGTCATGATATTGATGCAGCATGTGGACAACTTCGTGCAAAGGAGAGAAAAGAAGAAACGAGGTGACAGTATGAAGGCTGTTTTTATGACTGATGTAGGGAAACTTCGTCAGCGAAATGAAGATAATGGTGGCATTTTTACAAACGCCAGTGGTGATCGCTTAGCTATTGTAGCTGATGGTATGGGCGGTCACCGAGCTGGTGATGTAGCTAGTGAAATGGCCAAAGAAAAGCTAAAATCTATGTGGCTGCTTGCCCCAAAGATTGAAACCGCGGATCAAGCAGAAAAGTGGTTGCATGACCATATTAATGAAACCAATAAAGCTATATATGCTCACAGTAAAGAAGTAACTGAATGTGAAGGTATGGGTACGACCGTTGTTGCTGCTATTTGTACTAGTCGATTTGCTACGATTGTAAACGTAGGTGATAGCCGTTGTTATATTAGAAATGAAGCGGGTTTTCAGCAGCTAACTGACGACCATTCCCTTGTTAATGAACTGCTTCGGTCTGGGCAAATTACAAAAGAGGATGCTGAAAATCATCCGATGAAGAATTTAGTGTTACGTGTGCTCGGTACGGAAGAAGATGTAAACCAAGATATTAAAACAATTATTTTTGAGGAAGACGATAGACTATTGCTATGCTCTGATGGTTTGTCAAACAAAGTTTCAGAACAAGAGATGGAATCGATTATAAATGGAAATGACTCATTAGAGGAGAAAGCTACTGAGTTAATTAAAAGAGCAAATGAAAATGGAGGGGAAGATAATATTACCCTCGTAATCATCGAGTATGCAGATGATTGTGAGAGAGGGTGATAAACGTTGATGATTGGTAAGCGTATAAACGGCCGTTATAAAATTTTGGAAATGGTCGGTGGAGGCGGCATGGCCAACGTTTATTTAGCTCATGATATGATTCTAGATCGAAACGTGGCACTAAAGATGTTGAGACTAGACTTCGCTGAAGATGATGAGTTTATTAAACGATTTCACCGTGAAGCTCAATCAGCTACAAGCTTAACTCACCAAAATATTGTGACGATTTATGATGTAGGAGAAGAAGATACCCTATATTACATCGTCATGGAATATGTTGACGGTCAAACATTAAAACAATACATACAAAAAAACGGACCTGTTCCTTTGGAAACAGCGATTGATATTATGAAACAGCTGACCTCAGCTATTTCTCACGCCCATCAAAACCAGATTATTCATCGTGATATTAAACCACATAATATCTTAATTGATCATGAAGGTAAGATAAAAATTACTGACTTCGGAATTGCGATGGCTCTAAGTGCAACGAGCATTACCCAGACGAATTCCGTATTAGGGTCGGTTCATTATTTATCACCAGAACAAGCCAGAGGCGGTATGGCAAACCGTAAATCAGATATTTATTCATTAGGGATTGTCATGTTTGAGCTTTTAACTGGAAGATTACCGTTTTCAGGAGAATCAGCTGTTTCTATTGCATTGAAACATTTGCAATCAGAAACGCCTTCCTTAAGAAGATGGAACCCAGATATACCACAAAGTGTTGAAAATATCGTATTGAAGGCAACAGCAAAGGACCCTTTCCATCGCTATAATAGTGCCGATGAAATGGAAGAAGACCTCTCTACATCTTTGAACGAAGAGAGGATGAATGAAAGAAAGTTTACTGTACCTGATGACGATGATGCTACAAAAGCAATTCCGATTATTACTGCAGATAAAATGTACCACCCTACTGACGAAACGATTATTCATAAAATTGAAGAAAAAAATGAAGATAGTCCTGTACCTATTGTAAAAAAGGAAAGTCCCAAAAAAGAAAAAGAAGATACGAAAAAGAAGAAAAAACGAAAAAAAGGTCCAATGATTCTTATATCTACTTTTGTTCTATTAGTTGTGCTATTTGTTCTTACCATCACTGTTTTACCTGAGGTGCTCTCACCTGATGATGTTACTGTACCAGATGTATCAAATATGAGCGTGGATGAAGCGAAAACATTGTTACAAGAAGAAGGATTTACGATTGGTGAAGAAATCGAACAAAACAATGATGAAGTGAAAGCAGGAGAAGTTATAAGAACCGAACCGAGAGCAGGTAGGACACAGAAAGAAGGAACAGCAGTAAATATTTATGAAAGTATCGGTAAAGAGCGCTTTTCTATGGAGGATTTTACTGGTCGCCCTTATAGTGATATAGAAGAGTTACTAAAAGAAGAGGGTTTCCAATCTATCCAATCAGAAGAAGAATTTAGTGAGGAAGCCAAGGGAACAATTCTCGAACAGAATATTGATCCCGGAGAAGAAGTGATTCCCCAAGAAGAAGAGCTCATCTTCGTCGTCAGCAAAGGGGAGGAACCGATAGAATTAAAAGATTTAACCGGTTATAATGATAAGGCTCTAGCAGAATACGAAGCATCTAGTGGATTAACAATTGAAGTAGCTGGAGAAGAGCATCATGCTGAGATTGCTCAAGGCGAGGTCATTCGGCAGGAACCTGAAGCTGGAGCATCTTTAAATGACGGGGACACAGTAAAAGTTTATCTATCAAGTGGGCCGGAACAAGTTCCTGTTGAAGTGAAAAGAGAAGTGAATGTACCGTATAAGCCAAATCCTGATAATGTCGGACAACCTCAAGAAGTACAAATCTTTATAGAAGATATGGACAACAATATTGATGAGCCATTTAATACGATTCATATTACTGAAGATCGAGTTATTTCCTTTTCACTGCAAATACAACCAGGAGAAACCGCTTCTTACCAAATTATGAGGGATGGACAAATGATTATTCAAGAAAATGTTCCGTATGAACAGTGATGTAGGAGGACTACTATGCCAGAAGGCAAAATCATAAAAGCTTTAAGTGGCTTTTATTATGTTTTGAACAAGGATAAAGAAATCATCCAATGTCGTGGACGCGGTGTCTTTCGTAAAAATAAAATAACTCCATTAGTCGGAGATGAAGTACACTATCAAGCAGAAAATGATAAAGAAGGGTATATTTTAGAAGTGAGAAAGCGTAAAAATGAACTTATTCGCCCACCTATAGCGAATGTAGATCAAGCTTTTCTCATTTTCTCAAGTGTTGAACCTACTTTTAGTACAGCGTTATTAGATCGTTTTCTTGTACTGGTAGAATCGAATCATATTACGCCTATTATTTGTATCACTAAAATGGATTTGGCAAGTAAAGAGGAACAAGATACACTAGCTGTATATGCTGATAACTATCGAAAAGCAGGCTATAAAGTTGTTTTGACTTCGTCCGAAACGGCGGAAGGGATTGAAGATCTTTATCCTTTCATAACGGGAGAAATATCCGTATTTGCTGGTCAATCAGGTGTTGGTAAATCTTCACTTTTGAATGTATTACGTCCTGATTTGCAATTAAAAACAGACGATATATCCTCTCATTTAGGGAGAGGAAAACATACAACAAGACATGTGGAGCTCATTGAGATTAATGGTGGACTTGTCGCTGATACACCGGGTTTTAGCTCTTTAGAGTTTACAGAAATTGAGCAAGAGGACTTACAAAATTATTTTCCTGACATCCAAGAATTAAGCAGCTCATGTAAATTCAGAGGTTGCATGCATTTAAAGGAACCTAAATGTGCAGTTAAACAAGCTATAGATGCCGGAGATTTGCCACGTTATCGCTATGAGCATTATATTACTTTTATAGACGAAATAAGAGACAGAAAGCCGAGGTATTAACGCATGGTAAAAATTGCACCATCGATTTTATCTGCAGATTTTTCTAAATTAGGAGAAGAAATTCTTGATGTCGAACGTGGGGGAGCGGATTATATTCATGTAGATGTGATGGATGGTCACTTTGTTCCTAACATTACGATTGGTCCGTTAATTGTTGAAGCCATTAGACCGATAACGAACCTACCATTAGATGTTCATCTTATGATAGAAAATCCTGATCAATATATTCCAAGCTTCGCCTCAGCAGGAGCAGATATTATTACTGTTCATGCTGAGGCATGTAAACACCTTCATCGTACAATACATCTCATTAAGTCCTTGGGTGTGAAAGCAGGCGTTGTGATTAACCCAGCAACACCTGTCGAAGCGATTAAGCATGTAATAACTGATGTTGATATGGTGTTATTGATGACGGTGAACCCTGGCTTTGGTGGACAATCATTTATTGAAAATGTTTTACCTAAAATTGCTGAAGTAAAAGAATGGAGTAAAACATCTAATCCCTCTCTCGAAATCGAAGTGGATGGTGGGGTAAATGAGGAGACTGCAAAAAAATGCATTGCTGCAGGAGCGAATGTTTTAGTAGCAGGCTCTGCCGTTTATAATAAACAAGACCGCAAAGAAGCAATCGCTAGACTGCGGAATTGACCTGAAAAAGCTGATTTTAAGATTATACTTAGAGTCAGCTTTTCTTATGTTTCTTGTATTTTACAGTAGTTAGCAATTTAAAAGAATAAATAGTTCATAACCTAAAAGGATAGGAAAAGTGGAGGGCGTAGAGATGAAAATCAATATATTAGCAGGGGGACCACAACAGTATCTACCCAATCTCAATGACTATTGTTTTGATGAAGTATTATGGATAGGTGTTGATCGTGGCGCTTATACATTAATAAAAAAGGGAATCGCAATTGATTATGCATTTGGAGATTTTGATTCAGTTGATGAAAGTCAGTACAGTATGATTAAGCAGCATGTTCCTCATCTTCAAAGGGTAAAACCTGAAAAGGATGAAACGGATATGGAACTAGCACTTTTATGGGCGATCGAGCAAAAGCCAGAAGAAATTACGGTATTTGGAGCCACAGGTGGGAGATTAGATCATTTTTTTGCTAATACTCAACTGTTAATTCAACCACTTCTAAATGACATTCTAGTACCTATTTGTTTAGTTGATAAACAAAATCAAATTATGGTTAAAAAGAGCGGCCATTATCAAATTGCTAAGGAATCATCTTACCCATATATATCTTTTATTCCGGTAACAGAAAACGTGAGGAACTTGACATTAACGGGATTCAAGTACCCATTAACTAATCACTTCGTACCTTTAGGGTCAACTCTTTGTATTAGTAATGAACTTATTGATGATAATGGTACTTTTTCTTTTGATAAAGGCATATTAATGGTGATAAGAAGTAAGGATGAAAAATAACTAATATTGATTCCTTTGTTCTAATATGAATAAAAAGAAGTAGTGCGTACGTTTATTACTTAAGGTGTGAGACTTTGAGGAGGGACTTAAATGAGATTTTATACAATCAAGCTGCCTAAATTTTTGGGAGGCATTGTGAGGGCGATGCTAGGGACATTTAAAAAGGAGTAATACTCTAACGTCTTTAGTGCGAATATTGTATAAAAAAAGAGGGTACCAATACTGGTACCCTCTCATTCATTATACGCGTTCAACTTTACCTGATTTCAAAGCTCTTGCAGAAACCCATACACGTTTAGGTTTACCGTCTACAAGAATGCGTACTTTTTGTAGGTTAGCACCCCAAGTACGTTTGTTAGCATTCATAGCATGAGAACGAGCATTACCTGTTTTTGTTTTCTTTCCAGTAATTACACATTGGCGTGGCATCTATATTCCCTCCTTACTAAAACATGACATCATTATTTTCATGTTTCGATCACAATTGTCAGTTACATCTAACTTAATATGAAAGTAGCTCGCACCAATTTCATACTAAAAAGATACTTTAATAATTTATCATACAAACACCTACAATGCAATAGTTTGCCTCTATTCTATCAAGAAAAAAACCTTGACATATATGCTGTGGAAATACGTTATAATATGAAAGAGGTAAGTATGACTTTTAAAATGCTTACATGTATAGTAAAATATTCTTTATGAAAAGTGTAGTACATGCGTCTATTCGTTCCATGGCTTCATCATACAATGATTGTCATTCATTAGATATTCACAATGAAAACGAAGACTAGCTTAGAAGAAGCAGTAATTTACCAGAAGGGGGAACAATAAAATGTCCATCGAACTAAAGAATAACTACGGGCAAATTGATATCTCAAATGACGTAATTGCGACAATTGCAGGAGGAGCAGCAGTCGACTGCTATGGTATTGTTGGCATGGCCTCTAAACATCAAATAAAAGACGGCTTATCTGAAATCCTGCGTAAAGAAAACTTTACTAAAGGTGTCATCGTGCGTCAGGAAGAAGATGAAGTACATATCGACATGTATATTATTGTTAGCTACGGAACGAAGATTTCTGAAGTTGCTCATAATGTGCAATCCAAAGTTAAATACACTTTAGATCAAACAGTCGGTCTAAGTACTGAGTCTGTTAATATTTTTGTTCAAGGTGTTCGTGTAACGAACCCGTAATGAGGAGGAAAATTTCGTGTCAATTAAAGTTTTAGAAGGAAAACAATTTGCGAAAATGATTGTCCAAGGAGCTAATCATTTATCTACAAATGCGAATTATGTAGATGCATTGAATGTTTTCCCTGTTCCAGATGGTGATACTGGGACAAATATGAACTTGTCAATGACTTCTGGTGCAAAGGAAGTTAAAAATATAACAACCAATCATATTGGTAAAGTTGGGGTTGCTCTTTCAAAGGGTCTATTAATGGGCGCTCGTGGTAACTCTGGTGTAATTCTCTCTCAGCTTTTTCGTGGGTTCGCAAAGCATATTGAGCAGAAAGAAAGTGTAAATGGACTTGAATTTGCATCTGCATTTGAAGCGGGTGTAGAAACGGCTTATAAAGCGGTGATGAAACCTGTTGAAGGAACAATATTAACTGTTGCGAAAGATGCTGGAAACAAGGCAGTACAAGTAGCGAAAACAGAAGATGATATTGTTCAAATTATGCAAGCAATCGTTAATGAAGCTAAGGCTTCTCTTGAGCGTACACCAGAGCTACTACCAGTGTTAAAAGAAGTAGGGGTAGTTGATAGTGGTGGACAAGGTTTACTTTTTGTATATGAAGGCTTTCTAGCAGAATTAAAAGGAGAAGCATTACCTGACTCCAGTGCATCTCTTCCGAAAATGGAGGAGCTTGTAAGTGCAGAACATCATAAAAGTGTACAGAGCCATATGAATACAGAAGATATTGTATTCGGATACTGTACAGAATTTATGGTTAGATTTGAATCTGAGAAGTTAGCTACGAATCCATTCTCTGAAGAAAAATTCCGTCAAGACTTAAGTCAATATGGTGATTCCCTACTTGTGATTGCTGATGAAAACCTCGTGAAGGTTCATATTCATTCTGAACAACCAGGTGATTGCTTATCCTATGGACAAAAGTACGGAAATCTTATTAATATGAAGATCGAGAATATGCGTTTGCAACACACAAACATTCTTGACGAAGATGAAAAGGCTTCCGCATCACAAAATGATACTAAAGTTCCCCAAGAAAAACGTGAATACGGAGTAATCACTGTTTCAATGGGAAGCGGAATTGCTGAGGTTTTCCGTAGTATTGGGGCGCATGTAGTAATTGAAGGCGGCCAAACAATGAATCCAAGCACAGAGGATATTGTAAAGGCGATTGAAGAAGTGAACGCAGAGAAAGTAATTATCTTACCAAATAATAAAAATATTATTATGGCTGCTGAACAGGCGTGTGAAGTATCAGAAACCGATGCCATCGTTGTTCCTTCCAAAACTGTTCCTCAAGGAATGAGTGCGCTCCTTGCCTTTAATCCATCCGCGGAGCTATCAGAGAATAAGGATTATATGTCTGAAGCGTTATCGCATGTGAAAACAGGTCAGATCACTTTCGCAGTCCGCGATACGAGTATCGATGGTCTTGAAATTGAAAAAGGCGACTTTATGGGGATTGAAGAAGGCAAAATTATCGTTAAAGATAAGGATAAACTTCAATCTGCTAAAAGTTTAATTGACCAGATGATAGATGAAGATTCGGAAATTGTCACAATTATTCAAGGTGAAGATGCCTCGAAAGAAGATGTAGAAGTAATTCTTAACTATATAGAAGAGAAGTATGATGATGTCGAAGTAGAAGTGCACGACGGCAAACAACCATTATATGCATTTATCTTCTCGGTAGAATAAATAGAAGAGAATGGCCATGGGTAGCTTCTTTTACACTGCTCCCGTGGTCTTTTTTCATCAAATGACTCACTGCCTTCTCCTGCTTACTGCAATTGGAATTTGATATCGATGGTAGGAGGGTAATTAGAGGTTAGTTATTTAATCATTTAGTTTATGAAACTATGCCTCTGTCTTCGCCTTAGTGCTCGCCAAAAGGGCGAGTTTTCTTTATTTCCCGTAAAGAAGGGCTGTTTTGAAAAGGAGGGTCAAGTATGTTAAGTGACAAAGTAGATCATATAAAAGGGTTGGGTCAATCTGCTGCAGATAATCTGAAAGATATGGGAATTACCACTGTAGGCGACTTGATTGAATACTTGCCTTTTCGTTATGAAGACTATCGTCTAAAAGATTTAAGTGAAATCAAACATGAAGAAAGAATTACAGTTGAGGGGAAAGTCCATTCACAGCCCGCACTTAGCTTTTATGGCCGTAAACGTTCGCGCTTAACAATTAGAGTATTAGTCGATCGCTACCTCATACAAGTCATTGCGTTTAATCAACCATATTTAAAAAAGCAAATAGAATTAAATGATACAGTTACTATTACGGGAAAGTGGGACCAACATCGCCAAACGATTACACTAGGTAAACTCAGCAAAGGTGAGGTTACGCAAACGAATGCATTTGAACCTGTTTATGCTGTTAAAGGCAAAGTCACAGTGAAGTCTTTACGTCGCTATATTAAGCACGCACTTGATCAATTCGGACACGATATAGTAGAAACACTCCCTTCTGAATATATTGAGGCTTATCGATTGATGGCGCGTGAAAAAGCGATCCGTACATTACATTATCCTGATACCCCCGAAATGCTAAAGCAAGCAAGAAGAAGGTTAGTATATGAAGAGTTCTTTTATTTCCAATTGAAAATCCAAGCATTACGAAAAATAGAAAGAGAAAGTAGTGCAGGTGTGAACATTGATTATGATTTGCAACGCTTAAAGTCATTTATAGATACACTTCCATTTGAACTGACGGGTGCACAAAAAAGAGTTGTTAATGAAATTCTCTATGATATGAAATCTAACTATCGTATGAATCGATTGCTTCAAGGTGATGTTGGATCAGGTAAAACAGCAGTTGCTGCTATTATGCTATTCGCTGCTAATAGTGCGGGTTATCAAGGTGCATTAATGGTACCAACAGAGATTTTAGCTGAACAACATGCAGAATCACTGGCTATGATGTTTGCGAATGATCCAATACGGATTGAAAGATTAACAAGTTCAGTGAAGGGGAAAAAGAGAAGAGAACTACTTGCAGAATTAGAGGCAGGTAACATTGATATTGTTATTGGTACACATGCGCTTATTCAAACGGAAGTTGTTTTTAAAAAATTAGGACTTGTTATTACAGATGAACAACATCGCTTTGGTGTTGAACAGCGTCGTGTATTAAGGCAAAAGGGTGAAAACCCTAACGTGTTATTTATGACCGCGACGCCAATACCGAGAACTTTGGCCATAACTGCATTTGGTGAAATGGATGTATCCATAATTGATGAAATGCCTGCAGGTAGGAAAGTAATAGAAACGTATTGGGCAAAACTAGATATGTTAGAAAGGGTATTAGGCTTTATGGAGAAAGAATTGCGTGGAGGACAGCAAGCTTATGTGATTTGCCCACTCATTGAAGAATCAGAGAAACTTGATGTCCAAAATGCAATTGATGTCCACACTATTCTTATGCAATATTTTCAGGATAGATATAAAGTTGGTTTAATGCACGGGCGTCTACATCCTGATGAGAAAGAAGATGTGATGAAGAAGTTTAGTGACAATCAGACGCAAGTACTAGTATCTACAACTGTGGTTGAGGTAGGTGTCAATGTACCGAATGCCACAATGATGCTCATCTACGATGCTGATCGTTTTGGGTTAGCTACACTTCATCAATTAAGAGGAAGAGTTGGTAGAGGAGATAAACAGTCCTATTGTATATTACTAGCTGATCCTAAGTCAGAAGTTGGCAAAGAAAGAATGCGAATTATGACAGAAACGAATGATGGGTTTGTTTTAAGTGAGAAGGATTTAGAGCTACGTGGTCCAGGTGATTTTTTTGGTCGTAAGCAAAGTGGGCTTCCTGAATTCAAGGTAGCTGACATGGTGCATGATTACCGTGCACTTGAAGTGGCAAGAAATGATGCTACTCAATTAATTCAGACAGATAGCTTTTGGTATGAAAAAAAATATCAAATGTTGAGGGATTACTTAAGGGATAATGGTGTGCTTGAAGGTGAGAAGTTAGATTAATAAAAAGGGAATGAAAGGAGATATGCGGACTAGATGCAGCTAGCTATTTGAATAAATAGTTTGAGGTAAACATTGCCTAGATACTCGCTAGTATGCTTAAGACTTTAAAAGGTCAATAGTAGCAATAATTACTTCTTGCAATATAATAGCTATAATTATATACTACTATTAGTACCTAGTCTTAATTTTCTTGGACGGTGTATAAAAAATGAAAAGAAATAAAAAGCAACGACAATCATTGTTAGTAGAAACGATAAAAGAGAACCCATTCATCACGGATGAAGATTTAGCCGATAAGTTTTCTGTCAGTGTGCAGACGATTAGGCTTGATCGGTTAGAGCTCTCAATACCTGAATTGAGAGAAAGAATAAAAACAGTCGCTGAAAAAAATTTTGAGGACGAGGTTGTCGCGCTGCCTATTGAGGAAGTAATAGGGGAAATCATTGATATTGAGTTAGATAATGTAGCCATTTCTATATTCGATGTCAAAGAGGAGCATGTTTTTAAACGAAATCAAATTGCGCGTGGACATCACTTATTTGCTCAAGCAAACTCTTTAGCGGTCGCGGTTATTAATGATGACCTTGCCTTAACAGCGAAAGCAAATATTCACTTTACTCGCTCGGTAAAGCAAGGGGAACGAGTAGTATGTAAAGCGAAAGTGATAAGTATCGATAACGATCGGACAAAGATAGAGGTTATAAGTACCGTACATAATGAATGTGTTTTTAAAGGTGAGTTTGATATGTATCGCTCGCATCAATAAAAATATTAAATGAAACTAAAGGATGAATAGATGTGAAAATTGCCATAGATGCAATGGGTGGTGACAATGCACCAGAGGAAATTGTTCATGGTGCTATGAAGGCTGCGTTAGACTTCAATGATATTGAAATTACTTTAGTAGGTAATGAAGATGAGATTAGAAAATATTTGACATCAAATGATGACAGAATTCAAGTGCTTCATACGAACGAAATGATTTTGGGCACTGATGAACCTGTTCGCGCTGTAAGAAGAAAAAAACAAGCATCAATGGTGTTAGCTGCACAACTTGTTGCAGATGGTAAGGCTGATGCTTGTATATCTGCAGGTAATACTGGAGCCTTAATGGCTGCTGGATTATTTGTAGTTGGAAGAATTGAAGGGATTGAAAGACCAGCGCTCGCCCCTACCTTGCCTACCATAGGAGGAGAAGGTTTCTTACTTTTAGATGTAGGAGCAAATGTCGATGCTAAACCTGAGCATTTAACGCAGTATGCCTTGATGGGGGCGATTTATGCAGAGAAGGTAAGAGGAGTTAAGAACCCTAGAGTTGGTTTGTTGAATATTGGTACAGAAGAGAAAAAAGGTAGCGAACTAACAAAGGGTACTTTTACTAATTTGCAACAAGCTGATATCAATTTTATTGGAAATGTTGAAGCGCGTGATTTACTAAATGGTGTAGCTGATGTGGTAGTGACCGATGGTTTTACTGGTAATATGGTATTAAAGACCATTGAAGGGACAGCGATGAGTCTGTTTAAGATGTTGAAAACGGCAATGACAAGTAATCTGAAATCAAAACTAGCTGCAGCAGTATTAAAGCCTGATTTGAAAGAGTTGAAAGGGAAAATGGACTACTCTGAATATGGTGGAGCAGCATTATTTGGACTAAAGGCACCAGTTATTAAAGCACATGGATCGTCTGATCGCAATGCTTTGTACAGTGCTGTAAAGCAGACAAGAATTATGGTAGAGCATGAAGTAGCTGAAAAAGTGAAAGCGGCGCTTGAAATTCAATCATAATGGGAGGCAGATAATATGGGAAAAATTGCATTTGTTTTTCCAGGACAAGGTTCACAAACTGTTGGAATGGGGAAATCACTAGCTGATGAGAATGAGAACGTTTTAAAATTATTTAAACAAGCTGATGAACGGTTAGGATACTCTCTTTCACAACTTATTTTCGAAGGCCCACAAGAACAGTTGACGCAAACGATGAATGCTCAACCGGCATTGTTAACAACAAGTATGGCGGTTTTGGAAGCATTCAAACAATCTGGCATCACAGCAGATTATGTTGCTGGTCATAGTTTAGGAGAATATTCAGCACTTGTTGCAGCAGGAGCTATTTCTTTTACTGACGGTGCTTATGCTGTTCATAAACGTGGTGAATTTATGGAAGAGGCTGTTCCTAATGGCGAAGGGACAATGGCTGCAGTTCTTGGTATGGAAAGAGAAGCACTGCAAGCTATTACCGATAAGGTTACTGAATCAGGTCATTCTGTACAATTAGCCAATTTGAATTCACCTGGACAAATTGTCATTTCCGGTACAAAACAAGGTGTAGAACTAGCTGGCGTAGAAGCGAAAACGGCAGGTGCGAAAAGAGTATTACCATTAGAAGTAAGTGGTCCATTCCATTCGCAACTAATGAGACCAGCAGCTGATCGTCTATTAAGCGTATTAGATGAAATCCAATTACAGGATGCAAGTGTGCCAGTGATTGCGAATGTTTCAGCAACGCCAATCACCGCGTCTGGAGAAATTAAAGAAAAGCTATTGCAACAATTATATTCACCTGTTCTTTGGGAGGATACTGTAAGGAAGCTACTTGCTTTAGGTGTTGATACCTTTATTGAAATTGGACCTGGAAAGGTTTTATCAGGCCTTATCAAAAAGGTAGACCGTAATGTTCAACTTTTTGCTATCTCTGATAGTAAGTCCATTGAGTCAACTATCGAAGCCATAAAGGAGGCTGCAAAATGAAGTTATCAAGTAAAATTGCAATTGTAACCGGTGCTTCTAGAGGGATTGGTAGGGAAATAGCTTTAGAGCTTGCCAGAGAAGGGGCAAAAGTAGCTGTCAATTATGCAGGTAGTGAGGCGAAAGCCAATGAAGTAGTTGATGAAATTAAATCATTAGGGTCAGAAGCATTTGCTATTCAATGTGATGTTTCTAATAGTGAATCAGTTACAAATATGATTAAAACGGTCATCGAACATTTTGGCCGTATTGATATTCTAGTGAATAATGCAGGTATTACAAAGGATAACCTATTGATGAGAATGAAGGAAGATGAATGGGACGCTGTCATCAATACCAATCTTAAAGGAGTATTTCTGTGCACGAAGGCAGTAACTAGACAAATGATGAAACAGCGGAGCGGACGCATTATTAATATTTCCTCTATTGTTGGAACAACAGGAAATCCAGGCCAAGCAAATTACGTAGCTGCTAAATCTGGTGTCATCGGCTTAACTAAAACAACAGCCAAAGAATTAGCATCGAGAGGCATTACGGTTAATGCGATTGCACCTGGGTTTATTACGACAGAAATGACCGATGAATTAAATGCAGAAATTAAAGAGCAAATGCTTGCTAATATTCCACTGGCAACATTCGGAGAGCCAAAAGATATTGCAAAAGTAGTTAACTTCCTTGCTTCAGAGGACAGTAAGTATATGACTGGTCAAACTTTGCATGTTGATGGTGGTATGTATATGTAAACAGTAAGTCCTTTTTTAAAGGGTTTACATATAAATGAAAGATTTAAGATTACGTGATTGTTGTATTTACTAAAAACATCTTTCGTATTTATTAACTTTCATCTATAATATCTTGAGGGGAGGTGAACAAGCATGGCAGAAGTATTAGAACGCGTAACAAAAATCGTTGTTGATCGTCTTGGTGTTGATGAAGCAGAAGTAAAAGAAGAAGCGTCTTTCAAAGATGATCTTGGTGCTGATTCCCTAGATGTAGTTGAACTAGTAATGGAATTAGAAGATGAGTTTGATATGGAAATCTCTGACGATGATGCTGAAAAAATTGTAACAGTGGGTGACGCTGTAAATTACATAAAAGCAAAAAACTAATCGTTAGATAAGTATGAGTGAGGGGTATACCTCACTCAATCTTTCTATATAAATAGCAGTTAATGAGCCAGATGTCACTTTTGTGCTTATTGTCCGCCGTGACTTGAGTTAATCAGGTAGTGACGGACAGTAAGTACATCCAGATTTATCCTCATTAGCGCTTTAAACTTGGTTAAGAATTCTTTCTGCCAAGTTTCTTTGTGTTTTTATGTAAAATTGCTTAAACTAAGAGAGAATGATGTATATAAAAAGATAAGATTTGTCATCAGTAATAAACCACGTCTAATAACGTAGTCAATATGTGTGGTTATCACCATTTAGGATAAATTTCATTTAAGGTACAAGGTGGCTGTTAAAATGCGTAATTACAAAGAAAAAGAGAAAAGAAAACGTGCGGATGAAAAGAAGTTTAAAGAATTACAGCAGGTATTATCTATTGAATTTAAAAACGAAAAATTATTAAGACAAGCTTTTACTCATTCTTCATATGTGAATGAGCATCGAAGAAAGCCTCATGAAGATAATGAAAGACTCGAATTTTTAGGAGATGCGGTATTGGAATTAACAGTTTCCAAATTTCTCTATATTAAATATCCGATGATGAGTGAAGGTGAATTAACAAAATTAAGAGCAGCGGTCGTGTGTGAACCTTCCTTAGTTGAATTTGCTAATGAAAGAGATTTTGGCAAATACGTTTTACTAGGAAAAGGAGAAGAAATGACTGGGGGGAGAATGCGTCCGGCACTATTAGCTGATGTATTTGAAGCCTTTATAGGAGCACTATATTTAGACCAAGGGATTGATGTTGTTGTTTGCTTCTTAGAAAAATATGTTTTCCCTAAGATAGACTCTGGCGCATTTTCTCATGTAATGGATTTTAAAAGCCAATTACAGGAATTAGTGCAGAGAGATTCAGCGGGAATGATTGAATATAAGATTCTACAGGAAAAGGGACCGGCTCATAATCGTGAGTTTGAGTCGACTGTTTATCTAAACGGTGAAGAACTAGGAACGGGTACAGGTCGTTCAAAAAAACAAGCAGAACAACATGCAGCGCAAATGGCATTAGAAGTACTTAAAAACCATGTGAACTAACTCTTTATAAAGGTGAAAAAGATTTAGTAAGGGAGGAGCAGGATTTTGTTTTTAAAGCAACTCGATATCGTCGGTTTTAAATCTTTTGCTGAACGAGTAACAGTTGATTTCGTTACTGGTGTAACTGCAGTTGTTGGCCCTAATGGAAGTGGTAAAAGTAATATTACGGATGCCATCCGTTGGGTATTAGGTGAACAATCAGCTAAATCGTTACGTGGCGTGAAAATGGGTGATGTTATTTTTGCAGGTAGTGATTCACGCAAACCATTAAACTATGCAGAAGTTACATTAACGCTAGATAATCATGATCAATTTTTACCACTTGACTACAGTGAAGTTAGTGTAACAAGAAGGGTTTTTCGTTCGGGAGATAGTGAATATTTAATTAATAAACAACCTTGTAGATTAAAGGATATTGTTGATTTATTTATGGATTCGGGGCTAGGGAGAGAAGCATTTTCGATTATAAGCCAAGGAAGAGTAGAGGAAATTCTTAATAGTAAGCCGGAAGAAAGAAGAACGATTTTTGAAGAGGCTGCAGGTGTTTTAAAATATAAAACACGTAAAAAGAAGGCGGAAGTCAAACTAAGTGAAACAAAAGATAATCTAAACAGGGTAAATGATATTCTTCACGAATTAGAAACCCAAGTTGAACCGTTGAAGATGCAAGCTTCTATTGCCAAAGATTATTTACAGCAAAAAGAGGAGCTTGAACAGTTTGAAGTCGGTTTAACAGTTTATGAAATAGAGGATTTGCATAAAAAATGGGAACAGCACTCGAATGATTTTGATCAACAGCAACAGCAAGAAATAGCCCTTTCAGCAGAGGTACAAACGAAAGAAGCGAAAATTGCTGAAGTACGAGACCGCACAGTCGCATTGGATGAATCAGTTAATGAATTACAAGAAGTACTCCTACATGCGAGTGAAGCATTAGAAAAACTTGAAGGTCGTAAAGAAGTGCTCAAGGAAAGAAAGAAAAATGCTTCACAAAACAAAGAACAGTTACAAAAAAACAAAGAAGTATTGACCATACGTGTAGAGGAACTTAAAAAGTTAAGACAAGAACAAGATCAAAAAACGCTTGCTTTAAAGTCTGAGGCCTCTACTTATGAAAAACAACTTTCCGAGAAGTTAGAACAGTTGAAGTTATATAGCGTTGATATTGATGAACAAATTGAGAACTTAAAAAGTGAGTATATTGACCTTTTAAATACTGAAGCAGCAGCAAAGAATGAACAGCAGATGTTGCAAAAACAACTTACGCAACAAGCAACGCGTGAAGAAAAGTTGATTGGGGATAATAGTCGATATATTGAGGAAAGAGAAGTATTGCTCGAGCGTAAAGCGGCGTTATTGCATGATCATGAGGCAGTTAAAGAACAATTAGACAACCATATACACCAATATAGACAAAAGCAAAAAGAATATGAAATGTTGCAACAAACCTATGAAAAGGATGAAAAGAAATACTATCAAGCCATCCAATTTCTACAACAAGCACAGTCTAGAAAAGAAATGTTGGAAGAGTTGAAAGAAGATTATTCCGGTTTTTTCCAAGGTGTGAAGGAAGTACTGAAAGAAAGAAACAATCGCCTTAGTGGTATTGAAGGAGCAGTGGCGGAGTTAATTGAGGTTCCTAAAGAATATCAAACTGCAATGGAAGTTGCGTTAGGCGCGGCAATGCAGCATATTGTTGTGCAGACGGAATCTGATGGGCGAAAGGCCATTCAATATTTAAAGAGCCAATCCTATGGTAGAGCGACTTTCTTGCCACTTGATGTGTTAAAAAAGAAAACATTAAATGAAGCGCAATTAAAAATTGTGAAAGAACACGAAGCGTACATAGGGTCGGCTGCTTCCTTACTACAATATGATGCTAAATATGCTCCTGCTATTGAAAGCTTACTAGGCAATGTAATAATAGCCAGTGATTTAAAAGGAGCTAATACGCTAGCCAAGCTATTAGGGTATCGCGTGCGAATAGTCACACTCGATGGTGATATCGTTAATCCTGGTGGCTCAATGACAGGCGGAGCGGTTAAACAAAATAAATCATCGATATTAAGTAGAAAAAATGAGCTGGATGATTTGAAAGATAAGATCACACATATGGATCAGCAAACAAAAGAACTTGAGGCACGTGTGAAGAAAATGAAGCACCAGTTCAAAGATGCTGAGCATATATTAGAAACGCTTAAGCAAAAGGGAGAACAATTACGCGAAGAAGAGCAAAGCCGTCTTGGTCTCCTTAAAGATATGGAGTATGAAGAGAAGAGAGTAAATGATCGCCTTTCTTTGTATGACCTGGATAAGGCACAATTTGTTGAAGAGAAAAACCGCTTCGTGAATCGAGAAAACGAATTAACAGAAATCCTACGAAATTATGCTGAAGAAATTATCTCATTAGATAACCAAATTAAAGAATTAACGCAATTAAAGAATGTACAACAAACGTCAAAAGAAAGTTTACAAGAAGAGATAAACGAATTAAAGGTGCAATTTGCTTCTAAAAGTGAGCAACTAAAATCTGCACAAGATCGTTTGCGTTCAATCGTCTCAGAAAAAGCAGACACAGAAGAGAAATTACAACTCGTTATAGATGACTTGCATTTATTATCATCAGAAATGACCAATAATTCCTCAGGAGAACAGCATCTCGAAGAAGAAGCAATGAGAAAGCGTGAAGATAAGAATCAAACAATTGAACTAATCGCTAAACGAAGAGAAGAAAGATTTTCATTGCAAACAGTACTTGAAGATATCGAAGTGGAGTTAAAAGAGTTAAAACGTCTTCATAAAGGAAGAGTAGAAGGATTAAAAGATCTCGAAGTGAAAATTAATCGATTAGACGTAGAGTTAGAGACCCGTTTAACGCATTTGCGTGAAGAATATATGCTCTCTTATGAAGCAGCGAAAGAGGCATTCCCACTAAGTATTGATGTGGAAGATGCACGCAAAAAGGTAAAGTTAATCAAATTAGCAATAGATGAACTTGGCACGGTTAATTTAGGTGCCATTGATGAATATGAACGTGTTTCAGAACGTTACGAGTTTTTATTAGAACAACAGAACGATTTACTAGCTGCCAAAGACACGCTTTTCCAAGTCATAGATGAGATGGATGTGGAAATGAAAAGGAGATTTCAAGAAACATTTGAAGGAATCCGTTTCCACTTTGAATCTGTTTTTCAATCATTATTTGGTGGGGGACGTGCAGATCTTAAGTTTACAAATCCTGAGGACTTATTAAATACCGGTATTGATATTGTCGCGCAACCACCTGGTAAAAAGCTGCAAAATTTAGGGCTACTATCTGGTGGAGAAAGAGCTTTAACTGCGATTGCGTTATTATTTTCTATATTAAAAGTCCGCCCTGTCCCATTTTGTATATTAGATGAAGTAGAGGCAGCCTTAGATGAAGCAAATGTGCACCGCTATGCGAAGTATTTAAGAAATTATAGCCATGAAACACAGTTCATTGTGATTACTCACAGAAAAGGAACAATGGAGGAAGCGGATGTATTGTATGGTGTTACGATGCAAGAATCCGGCGTTTCAAAAATGGTATCTGTAAGGCTTGAAGAAACAAAAGAGATGGCGATGAGCTAACCTAATGATAAGTCCCATTAGTAATTAGTTAGTGGGGCTTATCCTCATACATATTAAAAGTAATTATTAGCAGATTGGAGTTATGAAAATGAGTTTTTTTAAGAAGTTGAAAGAAAAAATCACTTCACAAACGGATACTGTTACAGAGAAATTTAAAGACGGGTTATCAAAGACAAGAGATAATTTCTCTGGTAAAGTTAATGATTTAGTTGCAAGATATCGCAAAGTGGATGAAGATTTCTTTGAAGAATTAGAAGAAATTCTTATCCAAGCAGATGTTGGTTTTGATACTGTCATGACATTAGTAGAAGAATTAAAGATGGAAGTGAAAAGAAAAAATATTCAAGATCCGAAAGAGGTCCATGCAGTTATTTCTGAAAAATTAATTGATATTTATGAAAGAGCAGGCGAATCTTCTGCAGATTTAAATATTCAAGACGAGGGTCTAACGGTTATGTTGTTCGTCGGCGTCAATGGTGTGGGGAAAACAACGACAATAGGAAAACTTGCTCATAAGCTAAAAGGGGAAGGGAAAAAGGTCATCTTAGCCGCAGGAGATACGTTCCGTGCTGGGGCGATTGAACAGCTTGAAGTATGGGGCGAAAGAGTCGGGGTTGAAGTAATTAAACAAGGGGCAGGTTCTGACCCTGCTGCAGTGATGTTTGATGCTGTACAGGCAGCAAAGTCAAGAAAAGCAGATGTTCTTATTTGTGATACAGCCGGTCGGCTGCAAAACAAAGTGAATTTAATGAAAGAACTTGAAAAAGTAAAACGTGTCATTGAACGGGAAGTACCAGGTGCACCTCATGAAGTTCTGTTAGCTTTAGATGCGACAACTGGGCAAAACGCAATGGTTCAAGCGAAAACGTTTAAAGAAGCGACAAATGTAACAGGTATTGTTTTAACGAAATTAGACGGAACAGCTAAAGGTGGCATCGTCTTGGCCATTCGAAATGAGTTGGAAATCCCAGTGAAATTAGTTGGTTTAGGTGAGAAAATGGATGATTTACAAACATTCAATGCAGAACAATATGTGTATGGATTATTTGCTGAAATGGTTGAAGCAGAAGAATAAGAATAAGAACAAAGCTCATTGCTGAAGAATGCAATGAGCTTTACTTAATGTAATCGGTTATTTTAAAATGACAGAAGCTTGGCTGACAAATATAGCTTATATATAAGTTAATACACTATAAAAGTCAGTCTATGCTTGACAATTCAGTGTGTGATAGGTAAACTTTACATTGTAAAGGCTTTTCACTTAACAAGGGGGTTTAGAGATGCTTGAAAAAACAACGAGAATGAATTATTTGTATGATTTCTATCAATCGTTGTTAACACCAAAACAAAGCAGCTATATGTCCCTTTATTATCTTGATGACTACTCCTTAGGTGAAATTGCAGAAGAGTATCACGTGAGCCGTCAGGCAGTTTATGATAACATAAAGCGTACAGAAGCGATGCTTGAGGAATACGAAGAGAAGTTATTATTGTTTCATAAATTTCAAGAGCGCGCTAAAATTATTGCAAAATTAAAGAGTAATTTTCAACCAGAAAGCTTAAAAGAACAATATGAAGCCTTGCTGGAAGAGCTTGAGAAATTAGATTAGGAGGCGGCGTGCATGGCATTTGAAGGTTTAGCCGACCGACTGCAGAATACAATTCAAAAAATCCGTGGAAAAGGAAAAGTAAGTGAAGCGGATGTAAAGGAAATGATGCGTGAAGTTCGCTTAGCATTACTTGAAGCTGATGTTAACTTTAAAGTAGTTAAACAATTCGTCAAAAAGGTAAGCGAACGTGCTGTCGGACAAGATGTAATGAAAAGTCTGACTCCAGGACAACAAGTCATCAAAATTGTTAAAGAAGAATTAACAGAGCTTATGGGCGGCGAACAAAGTAAAATCGCTGTTAGCAATCGTCCACCAACTGTTATTATGATGGTTGGGTTACAAGGGGCAGGTAAGACGACAACAACAGGAAAGCTTGCAAACTTATTAAGGAAGAAATATAACCGTAATCCGATGTTAGTGGCAGCTGATATTTATCGACCAGCGGCTATTAAGCAATTGGAGACATTGGGCAAGCAAATTAATATGCCTGTGTTTTCCTTAGGAGATCAAGTAAGTCCTGTTGAAATTGCCAAACAAGCCATTGCTAAAGCGAAGGAAGACCATCATGATTATGTGCTAATCGATACAGCTGGTCGTTTACATGTGGATGAAACCCTGATGACTGAGCTTAAAGATGTAAAGGACTTGACAAATCCAGACGAAATCTTCCTTGTAGTCGATGCAATGACGGGACAAGATGCTGTTAATGTAGCGTCTAGTTTTAACGAACAGCTCGGGCTCACTGGTGTGGTATTAACTAAATTAGATGGTGATACCCGTGGTGGAGCAGCGCTATCTATTCGCTCAGTCACCGAAACACCGATTAAATTTATTGGACTTGGTGAGAAGTTAGATGCAATTGAAGCTTTTCATCCAGAGAGAATGGCTCAAAGAATTTTAGGTATGGGTGACGTGCTTTCACTTATTGAAAAGGCGCAAGCCAATGTAGATGAGGAAAAAGCGAAAGAGCTAGAAAAGAAAATGCGTACGGCTTCGTTCACACTTGATGATTTTCTAGAGCAACTTGGTCAAGTGAAGACCATGGGACCGCTCGATGAATTATTAAAAATGATGCCTGGTGCAAACAAGGTAAAAGGGCTGAATAACTTAAAAATTGATGATAAACAAATTGCCCATGTTGAAGCCATTATTCAATCAATGACACATGAAGAAAAAAATCAGCCTGAGATTATTAATGCAGGTAGAAGAAAACGAATTGCAAGAGGTAGTGGACGAACGGTCCCTGAGGTCAATCGCTTACTGAAGCAGTTTGAAGAAATGAAAAAAATGATGAAACAGATGTCAGGAATGCAACAAAAAGGGAAGAAAAAGGGCGGTTTAAAGCTTCCTTTTAACCCTTTTTAATAAAAAAATACTATGTAAAGAAAAAAACCTTTACAAACCAGGGTAGTATCTGATAATATACTATCTTGTGTGAAACTATTCGGAGGTGCTTTAAAAATGGCAGTAAAAATTCGTTTAAAACGTATGGGAGCTAAAAAATCTCCTTTCTATCGTATTGTAGTAGCTGATTCTCGTTCACCACGTGATGGACGTTTCATTGAAACTGTAGGAACTTATAACCCAGTTGCTCAACCAGCAAGTGTTGATATCAATGAAGAACTAGCGCTTAAATGGTTACAAGATGGTGCTAAACCTTCTGATACGGTTCGTAACTTATTCTCAAATGCTGGTATTATGGAAAAATTCCATAATGCAAAGCATGCAAAATAAGTGATTAACTTATGATCAAGGACCTTATCGAGACAATTGTGAAGCCCCTGGTTGATTTTCCTGAAGATATTCAAGTGAGTATTCGTGAAGAAAACCGAGCGGTGACCTATTTGCTTTCTGTCAACAAGAATGACATGGGGAAGGTAATTGGTAAGCAAGGGCGCATTGCAAAAGCGATAAGAACTGTTGTTTATGCAGCAGGTACTTCTCAAGAAAAAAAGATTTTCTTAGAAATTAAATAATCGATTCTATCGATATAGCTGAATAAACAAACATGAGAAAGGAGGGGAGACCCTCCTTTTTTCACCATTAAACAAAATTTTCACATTCTATTATTGAATGGAGGCTGGTTGATCTTGCAAATTATTCAAACGGTTACTGTGAAACAAGTTTTAACTGAAACGAGTAAACAGGAATTATTAAATAACTATGAATGGAAAAAACAGCAACTACAAAAAGAATGTGATCAATTTAAGTTTGAAATGAGAAAGTGGGAGAAGAACCAAAAGGCCCAAAATGGCCATCTTCGCTCCTTTTTTGATAAAGAAATAGAATCAAGAAATGAAAAAATGAAATTACTTGATTTTCAAATAGAGCAGTTACATATGCTTCCACTTGGAAGTGAATTAAAAGAAAAAGAAGTTCAATCGTTAATAACCATCGAAAAGGGAGATAATTGGGAAGAGATCGAAAAAGGAAAAACGATTATCATTAAAGATGGATTGGTTGACGATATCCGCTAGAGGTGAGTATGAAATGGAAACATGGTTTAATGTAGGTAAAATTGTAAATACCCATGGTGTTCGTGGTGAAGTTCGCGTCATTTCTCGAACAGATTTTACAGAAGAACGCTATTCACCAGGAAATAAATTGACCTTATTTATGCCTGATAATAAACAAGGGAGAGAATTAACAGTTTTATCCCACCGTACACATAAGTCTTTTGATTTACTTACTTTTGAAGAGGTTGTCGGTATGCAAGAAGCTGAAAAGCTTAAAGGTGGCATTTTAAAAGTAAATGAATCGCAATTGAGTGCATTAGAAGAAGATGAGTTTTATTATCACGAAATCATTGGGTGTAAAGTCTATACGATGGATGGTGAAGAGCTTGGTGAAATTAAAGAAATTCTTTCACCAGGTGCGAATGATGTTTGGGTGATTAAAGGTAAGCAGAAAAAAGAAATCCTCATTCCTTATATCGCTGATGTCGTAAAGGAAGTAAATATCGCTGATAAGAAGATTATGGTCGATTTGTTAGAAGGGCTATTATAATGAAAATAGATGTACTATCTCTATTTCCAGAAATGTTTGCAGGTGTATTCGGTCACTCTATCTTAAAAAAAGCAAGTGAAGCAGGAGCTGCATCCTATAATGTAGTGAACTTTAGGGAATATGCGGATAATAAACATCAAACAGTCGATGACTATCCCTATGGTGGCGGAGCGGGTATGGTGTTAAAACCACAGCCGATTTTTGATGCTGTCAGTGATATAAAGAGTAAAAGTGATGCAAATCCTCGTGTTATTCTTCTATGTCCTCAAGGGGAAAGGTTTACACAGAAAAAGGCTGAAGAGCTTGCCGAAAGTGAGCATCTTATTTTTATATGTGGACATTATGAAGGTTATGATGAACGGATCCGTGAACATATTGTAACTGATGAAATTTCCATTGGTGATTATGTATTAACAGGTGGAGAATTAGGAGCAATGGTTGTCATTGACAGTGTGGTGAGATTATTGCCTAATGTTTTAGGAAATCAAGAGTCACATATGAAAGATTCTTTTAGTACCGGGATGCTTGAACACCCTCATTATACGAGACCAGCTGATTTTCGAGGATTGAAAGTCCCGGACGTATTAACCTCAGGAAACCATCTTCATATTGAACAATGGCGACAGAGGGAAACGTTAAAGAGAACATATCAACGACGTCCTGATTTACTTGAACAAATAGATTTGACTGATGAAGAAAGAAATTGGTTAGAAGAAATAAAAAAAGAACAGATTTAACATTGATGTTCTGCGGATGATATGGTATTATAATCTTTGTGACTTGGGCTTGTTAAAAGTCTTTTGTCTGATAACGATGTTCCGCTGTAACACAAATGGTTTGCATGAGCGTCTTGGGAGGAGTTGAAAACGATGCATAAATTAATTCAAGAAATCACTCAAGAACAACTTCGTTCGGATCTACCTGAATTCCGTCCTGGGGATACTGTACGTGTACACGTTAGTATCGTAGAGGGAACTCGTGAGCGTATCCAAGTATACGAAGGAGTTGTGATTAAGCGTCGTGGTGGTGGAATTAGCGAAACTTTCACAGTTCGTAAGATTTCTTACGGTGTAGGCGTAGAGCGTACATTCCCTGTACACACACCTAAAATTGCGAAGCTTGAAGTAATTCGTCGCGGTAAAGTCCGTCGTGCGAAACTTTACTACCTACGTAACCTACGTGGTAAAAAAGCTCGTATTAAAGAAATTCGATAATCGGTTTAACAAAAGGGATGTAAGTTCAACTTATGTTACCTTAGTTAAAATGAAGAAAGGAGAGCTTGTATTTTTACAAGCTCTTTTTCTATACATATTTCTCATTTCTGATATGATAATAACATACTTATAGGCTGTTTTTTCAGCATTGGTAGGGTGAAGAAGCAGTTTGATTCTACTAAATCAAACAATAGTTCATTGTATAGTTGCATCGTCTACTTCTTTTATGTATAAAATAAGAGTATGTCAATAATCGAGAGAATAAAACGCAACTGTATAAGTGGCTATGCTTTTAAAAGAGAAAGAATGGTGGGGAAACGATGGCTAAGAAGAAAAGTGAATTATGGGAATGGACAAAGGCATTAGTTGTCGCCGTCTTGCTAGCAGCAATTATTAGATATTTTCTTTTTGCACCGATAGTGGTAGACGGATTATCGATGATGCCGACACTGCATGATCAAGACCGAATGATTGTTAATAAATTCAGTTATAAAATTGGAGAGCCTGATCGGTTCGATATCATTGTTTTTCATGCACCAGAAAATAAAGATTATATTAAAAGGGTCATTGGTTTACCTGGAGACAAAATTGAATATAAGGATGATACATTATACGTAAATGGGGAACCTTATGAGGAGCCATATCTTGACGAATATAAGCAACAAGTAGCTGATGGTCCATTAACAGAGCCATTTACGCTAGAGGAGAAAATCGGCCAAGAAACAGTGCCTGAGGGCCATTTGTTTGTGATGGGTGATAATCGCCGCTTTAGTAAAGATAGCCGTCATATTGGCCCAGTTCCTATGGAAGATGTATTAGGAACTGCTGGAATTATTTATTGGCCGATTGAGGATATTAGATTAATTAAGTAGATTTGAATGAATGATAACATCTAAAACACAATATGGCGCTTAAGATGATTATTGCATGATTTCTCTTAACTTAAAGAATGGGTTTATCCTTTTTCTTAAACAAGCGCCATGATTGTGTTTTTTTGTAGGTAATTTAAATGTTTAATAAAGCGTAAATTTGAAATGTGAATTTAAAGGTGATGATACGTAATGACAATACAATGGTTTCCAGGACATATGGCGAAAGCTAGACGAGAAGTAACTGAGAAGTTAAAGTTAGTCGATATTATTTTTGAATTGGTTGATGCAAGGATTCCTCTATCCTCACGCAATCCAATGATTGAACAGATTATTCAACAAAAGCCTAGATTAGTATTGCTTAATAAAGCAGATATGGCAGATCCTATCCTAACGAAACAGTGGATTGACTATTTTAAAAGCAAAGGGTTAACCGCAATTAGTATTAATTCACAAGATGGCCAGGGTATGAAGGACATTACTCTAGCAGCAAAACAATTACTTCAAGAGAAATTCGACAAGCAAAAAGCAAAGGGAATAAGGCCGCGAGCCATTCGAGCGATGATAGTTGGCATACCTAATGCAGGTAAGTCAACCTTAATTAACCGCCTGGCGAAGAAGAATATCGCCAAAACAGGTAATAAGCCTGGCGTCACGAAGGCACAAAGTTGGATTAAAGTTGGAAAAGAGATGGAGCTACTTGACACGCCAGGGATTTTATGGCCGAAATTCGAAGATCAAGAAATTGGTTTAAAGCTTGCATTAACTGGTGCGATTAAAGATACGATCTTAAATCTACAAGATATTGCTGTTTATGCTCTGAGATTTATGACAGAACACTACCCAGAGAAGTTAGTTGAAAGGTATCAATTAAATGAGCTTCCTGAAGAAATCGTAGAACTATTTGATGAAATTGGCCAAAAAAGAGGCTGCTTAGTGAGCGGTGGTACAGTTGATTATGATAAGGTGACAGAGTTAATCATTAGAGAGTTCCGCTCAGAAAAATTTGGTCGCTTAACATTAGAAAGTCCGAAAGATATAATAGAAGAAGAGTAATGTGTTCATGAACGGAAAGAAGAATATAGTAAGTACATTATCCGATTATAAAGGTCTTAATCATAGGCCTTTATTTTTTCGTCCATAAACGCAAATGTTTAAGAATTTGACCAATCTGTCGATGAAATAGGAGAGTGCAGATATGAAATCGATTAAAGAAATAGAGCAATTATTAAAAAATAGTGATAGAGAAGATGACTACATAAAAACATTAAGATTAGATGAAAGAAAAGGTGTGCAAAAAGCATTAGGACGATGGGAAAAGCAAATAGAAAAACGAGAAGCCTTACTAGAGAAGTACGAGCTTATGCAAAAATATGAAAAGCTATTTAATAGGGAAGGTTATCGGTTGATCGCCGGTATAGATGAGGTAGGGCGAGGACCGTTAGCTGGACCAGTTGTAGCCGCCGCCGTTATTTTACCTGAGAACATTCAGCTTCTAGGTATTGATGATTCAAAAAAACTCTCTGAAGAGAGACGTTTGTATTATTATGAAAGAATTATGGAGGAAGCAACTGCTGTTTCAACATGTATGATTGATCATCATGAGATTGATACAATGAATATTTTAGAGGCATCGAAAAAAGCGATGATACATGCGGTAAATAGTTTGCATACTCAACCTGATTTTTTGCTTATTGATGCCGTTAAACTACCCACACCCTACCCGAGTGAATCAATTATAAAGGGTGATAGCAAAAGTATTAGTATTGCTGCTGCATCGGTTGTAGCAAAAGTAGAACGTGACAGGTTGATGAAAGATTATGATCAACAATATCCTGACTATGGATTTGCGAAAAATATGGGCTACGGTACAAAGGAACATTTACGTGCAATTGAAGAAAAAGGAATATCGCCCATTCATCGCCGTAGCTTTGCTCCAGTTAAAGATTTTCTAATTGACAATAGAAGGTGATAAGGTTGGTGAAAGTGAATGAATTAACGCAGGTTTCCAAAGATCAAATAAAAAACCAGCCACTCATGTTACGGCCGGGACAATTGTTAAAGGGCAAAGTTGTAAAGGTGAACGAGGAAAACATGGCTGAAATTCAAATAGGGGCTCAGAAGATTTATGCGAAAACCTCAATCAATCTTATTAACAATAGTGATATTTGGTTTGTGGTGCAAAAGAATGGTGAGGGAGTTAACTTACAAATTATCGATGAAAATCAACTTTTAAAAGGCATATCGCCCCAAGCGATTCTACAAACGATGGGTATAAATGCTACACAAGAAAAGGTTGAGCTCCTTAAATGGTTTCAAAGTCGAGAGATCCCACTTACTCAATCACTTGTAAAATCATTTATTCATTGGATGACAGGGGATACAAAACAAGATATCGCTGTGTTTAAAACACTTCTAGATAGACGATTACCATTAACTAAAGAAGTTTTCAACGCCGTACATAGCATGAAAAATGAGCCAACAATCACGTTCGCAATAAACAATCTTCAACATAAGCTTACGCCCTATCTCAATAACGAAACAGCTCAAACACTTGATAACCTTTTAAATAAATTTAACCATCTTTTCAATGATAAAATGTTAACAAGTTTAATGGATGGCTGGCTGAAAAATAGCGTTCAAGCAAAAGAAAGTTTCTCCTTGCTACAAAAGTTAGGTGTATTTTCGTCGAAAAGCAGTGAAGCACAAATCATTCAGCAACTGTTATATACCAGTTCAGGTGAAAAAAATAAAGCAATATTAACTCTTTTACAAAATATACAAAGCGGGGGATTACAAAAACAAACGGCCCCTTTTTTGCTCACATTAACAAAATTAAATCATGCTTTTTCATATACATGGGAGAGTGGGACTAATTTACAGGCTAGCATAAAAAGTGGAGAAATTACATTGCCTTTAAATGCTAACCAGCTAACAAGTTTAATAAAGGATGGTCTGGCGAAATTATATGACCATCCGTCCACCCCCATGAAGCAAACCTCATTAGCACTTGTAGATGTTTATTCACGTATGCAAGAACAACTTCAAGTGCTAGAAAACACAAATAAAAACGCTTTTTCAAAAGCGCAACAACTTTTGTATAATATTGCAGAAGAAAACAGGCAACAATTACATAACCCAGTGATGATAAAGAGTGAACTTAAGTACATATTAGCTATATTCGGTTTAACTTATGAACAGCAACTTAATGAAAGACAGCCAATTAACATTCAGGCGATTAAACCACTCATTTTACAGTTGATCAAAGAAATTCAGCAACCTGCACTCACCGAAGCTGCTAAAGAGTTATTAAATAAAATCACTGGGATGCAGTTACTTTCACATGATACAAATGGACTCTCACACTTTGCCCTGCAGTTGCCATTTCCACTAAGCCCATTCAGTAAACTCCTTTCAATGCAGTGGTCAAGTAAAAGGAAAAAGAATGGAGAAATTGATCCAAGTTTCTGTCGGGTGCTATTTCATTTAAATATGGAAACATTGGGTGAGACTTATATAAAGTTGCAGATTCAAAACAGAGTAATTACGATGAATATTTCAACTGAAAACAAAGAACTGCTCCCAGATACGCAGCCTTATGAGGAGCTGATTAAACGTAAATTAAACGAAACGAATTATCAATTAACACAAATTAATTTTTCCGAAATAACAAGTAAAGTGGAAGAGGATAAGAAGGATAAGGCGAATATATTACAAATTACAGGTGTGGATATGCGAATATGAATGGACAAAACGCTAAACAAGCAGTTGCCTTAACTTACTCAGAAAAGATGGATGCACCGGTCGTTTCTGCAAAGGGAAAAGGGCTTATTGCAGAAAATATAATAACTGTTGCACAACAGCATGAATTACCGATCCAAGAAGACCCTTCTTTAGTGGAGTTACTAGGAAAATTAAATATGAATGAAAAGATACCTGAAGAGCTGTATCAAGTAGTCGCGGAAGTTTTCGCGTTTATTTATCAAGTAGACAAAAAGGCGAAAGACGGAGAAGTGCGAAATAATGGCGTCCGTTCACTGAATCAACAATAATACTTTTTGACCCATTCAAGTAAAGAGAATTGTAATTAATCATCTTTTTGAAAAGGCGAAGTAGTTGAAACAATAATATTTTTTTGAAATAGAAAAAATGCGATGAGATAAAGGCTTAAAGCACTTTTTTTGAATAAGTATTGAATCAGCTGATTGAATATTTCAGCTAATACAGTAGACAACTTTTGTCACATTATATAAAATGTAAACGCAGTCTAATTTTTTGAAGAGTTAGTTAGGAGGATGGGAAATGAATATACATGAGTATCAAGGAAAAGAAGTCCTCAGACAATACGGGGTTGCAGTACCAAATGGTAAAGTAGCATTCACTGTTGAAGAAGCAGTAGAAGCCGCAAAAGAATTAGGTACTGACGTTTGTGTTGTAAAGGCGCAAATCCATGCAGGTGGACGTGGAAAAGCTGGCGGAGTAAAAGTAGCTAAAAACTTGGAAGAAGTGCGTACATATGCTGAAGAAATTCTAGGTAAAACGCTTGTTACTCACCAAACAGGACCAGAAGGAAAAGAAGTAAAACGTTTGCTTATTGAAGAAGGTTGCGACATTCAAAAAGAATATTATGTTGGACTAGTTTTAGACCGTGCAACTTCTCGTGTAACGCTAATGGCTTCTGAAGAAGGCGGAACAGAAATTGAAGAAGTAGCAGAAGCTACTCCAGAGAAAATCTTTAAAGAAGAAATTGATCCAGTTGTTGGATTAACAGCGTTCCAAGCACGTCGTATTGCTTTTAATATTAATATCCCTACAAAGCTTGTAAACCAAGCTGTTAAATTTATGATGGGTCTTTATCAAGCATATGTAGAAAAAGATTGTTCAATTGCTGAAATAAACCCATTAGTTGTAACAGGGGACGGTAAAGTAATGGCCCTTGATGCAAAATTAAACTTCGATAGCAACGCATTATATCGTCGTAAAGACATTTTAGAAATGCGTGATTTAGAGGAAGAAGATACAAAAGAAATTGAAGCTTCTAAATATGACTTAAGCTATATCGCACTTGATGGTAACATTGGTTGTATGGTTAACGGTGCGGGCCTTGCTATGTCTACAATGGACATTATCAAGCATTATGGCGGCGATCCGGCAAACTTCCTTGATGTT
The DNA here is from genome assembly GCF_020171845.1 of Cytobacillus kochii. GTDB lineage: Bacteria > Bacillota > Bacilli > Bacillales > Cytobacillaceae > Cytobacillus > Cytobacillus kochii. The sequence continues at coordinate 109,774 of NZ_JAIVAM010000013.1, forward strand.
GGGGGCGGTGCGACTGCTGAGAAAGTAACTGAAGCATTCAAAATTATCCTTTCTGATGAAAATGTTAAAGGTATTTTCGTTAATATCTTTGGCGGAATTATGAAATGTGATGTTATTGCTACAGGTGTTGTTGAAGCGGCTAAACAAGTTGGATTAGAAGTTCCTCTAGTTGTACGTTTAGAAGGTACAAATGTGGACTTAGGTAAGAAAATTCTTGCTGAATCTGATGTTGAAATCGTTGCAGCAGACTCTATGGCTGACGGAGCGCAAAAAATCGTATCACTTGTAGGATAAGACCTATAGGTAGATGACGAAAAAAAGTGATAATGGGCATCGTGCCTTAGTTATTATTTTTGAGATACGGAAATCAGGAAGGAGAAAAAAACATGAGCGTATTTATTAATAAAGATACAAAAGTGATTGTACAAGGAATTACCGGTTCAACTGCGCTATTCCATACAAAACAAATGCTTGAATATGGTACTAAAATTGTCGGCGGTGTGACTCCTGGTAAGGGTGGCATGGAAGTTGAAGGTGTACCTGTTTTTAATACTGTGAAAGAAGCTGTTGAAGCAACTGGTGCGACTGCATCTGTTATCTATGTTCCAGCACCTTTTGCTGCAGATTCAATCATGGAAGCAACTGATGCTGAATTAGATCTTGCTATCTGTATCACAGAACACATTCCAGTACTTGATATGGTGAAAGTGAAACGTTACATGGAAGGTAAGAAAACGCGTCTAGTTGGACCTAACTGTCCTGGTGTTATTACAGCAGATGAATGTAAAATTGGTATTATGCCAGGATACATTCATAAAAAAGGTCATGTGGGCGTAGTTTCACGTTCTGGTACATTAACTTATGAAGCAGTGCACCAATTATCAGAAGCTGGAATTGGACAAACAACTGCAGTAGGTATTGGTGGAGATCCTGTTAATGGTACAAACTTCATCGATGTACTAAAAGAGTTTAATAATGACCCTGAAACTTATGCAGTTATCATGATTGGTGAAATCGGTGGTACTGCAGAAGAAGAAGCTGCTGAGTGGGTAAAAGCGAACATGACTAAGCCTGTTGTTGGCTTTATTGGTGGTCGTACAGCGCCTCCAGGAAAACGTATGGGCCATGCTGGTGCGATTATTTCTGGTGGTAAAGGAACAGCTGATGAAAAAATCCGTGTAATGAATGAATGCGGAATACAAGTAGCTGATACACCTTCAGTAATGGGTGAAACACTTATTAAAGTGTTAAAAGAAACTGATCTTTATGATAAATGTAAAACGCATTAATTAATAGATGAAGTCCCCTTTATAAAGAAGGGGACTTTATTAAATAAAATAATTTTCTTAAAATTTAGAAAAAGGAGTGTGTTCTTATGAATGATTTGATGACAACTAAACTACTCGCTCTCCATCATTGTCAATCTGTATCGTGGAAAACGTTATATCAAATTGTAAAAGCAGATCCCACCCTTTCCTCCATCTCTTTTCAGCGACCAAAACCTCTCCCTTATTTTCACTTCCTAACTGCAAATACGAGAAATAAAATTAATGATGAGATGCTTACCTTAAACATGGAAGAGCTACTTTCACAATATGTGAACAATGACATACAAATCATTTCTATTATGGATGAAAATTATCCTAAGCTTTTGAGGGAAACGTATCAGCCACCTTGGTTTCTCTATGCAAAAGGAGACTTGTCGTTACTAAATATGAAACCAATTCTTTCTGTTGTCGGAAGTCGAAATATGACTGAATACGGGGCGAGAGTAATCGAAGAAATTTTTCCCACACTCATAAAAAGAGGATTTATTATCGCAAGTGGTTTAGCAAAAGGAGTAGATGCCCATGCTCATAAGGTAGCTATGCACTTGAGTGGGCATACGATTGGTGTATTGGGAAGTGGATTTTTTAATATGTATCCAACAAGTAACCGCCATTTATTTCAGCAAATGTCTCGTAATCATCTTGTGTTATCAGAGTACCCACCGCATACAAAAGCGGAAAGATGGCATTTTCCAATGAGAAATCGCATAATTAGTGGTATTAGCCGTGCGACTTTAGTCATTGAGGCAAAAAGGAAAAGCGGTTCTCTTATTACTGCTAACTTTGCTGTTCAAGAAGGTAGAGATGTGTTTGCGGTACCAGGAGGCATTCTTTCCCCTTTTTTCTCCGGAACGAATGAACTGATTCAAAATGGTGCGAAATTAATACTTTCAGCGGAAGATATTATAGAAGAGCTGGTATATTAGGGGCAAAAATCATAAATTTTACAGGAATTTTTATGAAAAAGGTTGAAATTATTGAAAAACTGTTATACATTTTGCTTCAGAAGTTTGTTTGTATGACAACAAATGGAGAGGCGATAGTAGCGGTTTAGATTTGACAAAGCTAAATAAATTGATTAATAATAGTGGATATTTCGAAGAACAAATATGATTGAGCATTTAAATAGGTAGAAAATGGTCAATAAATAACAATAAACATTTATCTAAAATGAAAGAAACAGCGGGTTTAGCAAATTTATTCCCTCTTGAGGAGGACAACTGGATGTCAGATTTTCTAGTAATCGTAGAATCCCCAGCTAAAGCAAAAACAATAGAAAGATACTTGGGGAAAAAATATAAAGTGAAAGCATCCATGGGGCATGTAAGGGATTTACCTAAGAGCCAGACGGGTGTAGATGTTGAAAATAATTATGAACCAAAATATATAACGATTCGAGGTAAGGGACCAGTACTAAAAGAGTTAAAAACAGCTGCAAAAAAAGCGAAGAAAATTTATCTCGCAGCTGACCCCGATCGCGAAGGGGAAGCAATTGCATGGCATTTGGCGCATAGCTTAGATATGGATATTGATTCAAAATGCCGTGTTGTATTTAATGAAATCACAAAAGATGCCATTAAAGAATCTTTTAAACATCCAAGAGCGATTAATATGGATTTAGTTGATGCCCAGCAAGCAAGAAGAATGCTAGATAGGTTAGTGGGCTATAATATTAGTCCACTACTATGGAAAAAGGTTAAAAAGGGGCTTAGCGCCGGTCGTGTACAATCAATTGCCGTTCGTTTAATCCTTGATAGAGAAAAGGAAATTAACAAATTCGAGCCAGAAGAATATTGGAGCATAGATGGAGAATTTGTCAAAGGTAAATCTACGTTTGATGCAAGCTTTTTTGCTCTAAATGGTAAAAAGTTTGAGTTGAAATCTGAAGAAGATGTGCAATCCGTTTTAAAAGAGTTAAAGAATAATGAGTTTGAAGTAACAGATGTAACGAAAAAGGAGAGAAAGAGAAATCCTGCAGTTCCTTTTACTACATCTTCTCTTCAACAGGAAGCAGCAAGAAAATTAAATTTCCGTGCAAAGAAAACAATGATGCTTGCTCAGCAGCTTTACGAAGGTATTGATTTGGGAAAAGAAGGTACAATTGGATTAATTACTTATATGAGAACGGATTCTACGAGAGTATCTGAAGTTGCTCAAAGTGAAGCAGTGGATTATATTACAAACCATTATGGCAAAGAGTATTTGCCAGCATCAAAAAGAAAAGAAAAGAAAAACGCTAATGCTCAAGATGCACATGAAGCCATCCGACCTACCAGTATATTAAGGGAACCGAATTCGCTGAAAGAGCATCTTTCAAGAGATCAGCTTCGTTTATATCGTTTAATCTGGGAACGTTTTACTGCTAGTCAAATGGCTCCTGCCATAATGGATACAATGAGTGTTGATTTAATCAACGGTCAAGTGACCTTTAGAGCAAACGGTTCAAAGATTAAATTCCCTGGGTTTATGAAAGTATATGTCGAAGGAACAGATGATCAGACGGAAGAAAAATCTAATATGCTTCCTAATTTAAAAGTGGGAGATAAAGTCGTTAAGAAGGATATCGAACCGAAACAACACTTTACGCAACCCCCTCCAAGATATACAGAAGCAAGGTTAGTCAAAACGCTTGAAGAACTAGGTATAGGTAGACCTTCAACTTTTGCACCGACGCTAGATACCATTCAGAAGCGCGGCTATGTCACATTAGATAATAAACGTTTTGTGCCAACTGAATTAGGAGAAGTCGTTTCCGTACTATTAATGGAGTTTTTCCCTGAGATATTAGATGTGGAATTTACTGCAAAAATGGAACAAGATCTGGATTATATTGAAGAGGGAAAAGAAAATTGGGTTAAAATTATTGATGAGTTTTATCAAGGTTTTGAAAAACGTTTAGAAGTAGCAGAGAAAGAAATGCAGGAAATAGAAATTAAAGACGAACCTGCGGGTGAAGATTGTGAACAATGTGGAAGCCCGATGGTATACAAAATGGGACGGTATGGCAAGTTTATGGCTTGCAGTAACTTTCCAGAGTGCCGCAATACAAAGGCAATTGTGAAGGAAATCGGTGTGAAATGCCCTACTTGTAAAGAAGGTAATATCATTGAGAGAAAAAGTAAAAAACGCCGTATCTTTTATGGTTGTGACCGCTACCCTGAGTGTGAGTTTATTTCATGGGATAAGCCGATAGCAAGAAGCTGTCCAAAATGTGAATCACTACTTGTTGAGAAAAAACTGAAAAAGGGTGTACAAGTACAGTGTGTTGAATGTGACTATAAAGAAGAGAAACAAGGATAAATTGAAGTGAGTAACGGTTTGCCCATTTCTAATAAAAAAGTATAGAGAGACACAGAAACGAACAATTATTAATTATTTACATTAATTGTTCGTTTTGTTTTATATTTAAAGGCGTTTTTTGTCAAAAAAAGATTAGAAGGAGTATTTTCTAGGGGGGATAGGAGTTAACTGAATGGAGTGATGTGAATGTGAAAGTAAAGAAAAAATCGTCATTGCTATTTTATAAAATTACTAACTATTAAATCTCGTTTAACTGTTCTATATCAGCAATGATGAATGATGGAATCAAAAAACAATTTGAAGTTTTTGTGAATAGTAAAAGATGAAATGTTATCAAATGAGATGATAAAAATGCGATTGAAGTGGTAAAAATGGTTAAGAGGCTGAAAGCAATAACATCATGTATTATTTGAAAAAACATTAAAATCACACAGTGGATGGACAAATGATGTTCTAAGATGGACAACGGTTAAAAAAATACTTTATGCTTTCAAATTTTTTTGTAATATTGTACAATGCAATTTGGGATTAAAAGATTACACTCGTTTATGATTTAGTTAAAACGAACAATTAAATGAATGATATAAATTATTTTACAATAAGTAAGGAGAATTAAATAATGACTGAACAGGTAGTAAACGTAGTTGGGGCTGGGTTAGCTGGAAGTGAAGCCGCTTGGCAAATTGCTAAACGAGGCATTCAAGTACGCTTATATGAAATGAGACCAGTTAGACAAACAGCAGCTCACCATACAGATAAATTTGCTGAATTAGTTTGTAGTAATTCTTTAAGAGCCAACAATTTAACGAATGCTGTAGGTGTATTAAAAGAAGAAATGAGACAACTAGATTCTGTAATTATTTCTTCAGCAGATGATAGTGCGGTTCCTGCAGGTGGTGCTTTAGCTGTTGACCGCCATGACTTCGCTGCAAGGGTAACTGAAGCAGTGAAGAATCATCCGAATGTGACAGTAATAAATGAGGAAGTAACGGATATTCCTGAAGGGATTACTGTTATTGCGACAGGCCCATTAACAAGTGAATTACTTTCTGAGAAACTACGTGAACTGTCTGGGGAAGATTATCTTTATTTTTATGATGCAGCGGCACCAATTATCGAAAAAGATTCCATTAATATGGATAAAGTCTATTTGAAATCTCGATATGATAAAGGGGAAGCAGCTTATTTAAATTGTCCGATGAACGAGGAAGAGTTCAATGTTTTTTACGAAGCGTTAATTAATGCTGAAACTGTGCCGCTAAAAGAATTTGAGAAAGAAATCTTTTTTGAAGGTTGTATGCCTATCGAAGTTATGGCATCTCGTGGGAAGAAAACAATGCTCTTTGGACCGATGAAACCTGTTGGTTTAGAGGATCCTAAAACAGGGAAGAGGCCATATGCTGTTGTCCAATTACGTCAAGATGATGCAGCAGGTACACTATACAATATTGTTGGATTCCAAACGCATCTAAAATGGGGGCCACAAAAAGAGGTACTTCGTTTAATACCAGGCTTAGAAAATGCTGAAATTGTAAGATACGGTGTTATGCATAGAAATACTTTTATTAATTCTCCTAAAGTGCTTAAATCAACTTATCAATTTAAGAATAGAGAATCTTTATTCTTTGCTGGGCAAATGACTGGCGTAGAAGGGTATGTTGAATCAGCTGCTAGTGGGTTAATTGCAGGGATTAATGCTGCCCGTCTTGTGAAGGGCCAAGAAACAGTAGAGTTTCCGATTGAGACTGCTATTGGGAGTATGGCAAGATATATTGCTAACGCCAATCCAAAGAATTTCCAGCCTATGAATGCCAATTTTGGTTTATTCCCAGAGTTAGAAAAAAGAATTAAAGGTAAGCAGGAGAGAAATGAACAACATGCTAATCGAGCATTAGAGACAATTCAGAACTTTGTGAAAAATATGTAAATTTTCTTGCGTGGGTTGCTTAAATATGATAGTATGATGAAGCCCTTGTGAGGTGAGTACAAAAAATGAGCGAAAATGTGAACATTTCTTTAAAGTTATTTATCGAATATTTACAAATCGAAAAGAATTATTCACAATATACAATTGAGCATTATCAGACGGATATAAAAGGATTTTTTATGTTCATGGCTGAACAAGGTTTGAAAAAGTTAAATGATGTCGAATATATGGATGTTCGATTATTTCTAACAAAGCTTTATCAAGAAGGTTTAGCTCGAAAGACAATTGCTCGTAAAATTTCCTGCTTAAGAAGCTTTTTTAAGTTATTGGTACGAGAAGGTATGGTTAATGATAATCCTTTCCAATTAACATCCATCCCAAAAGGTGATAAAAGACTGCCGCAGTTTTTTTATGAAGAAGAGATGGAACAACTCTTTAATAGTGTAGAGGTAGATACAGCACTTGGCCAAAGGAATATGGCGATTTTAGAAGTGATGTATGCAACAGGCATAAGGGTAGCTGAATGTGCTTCTATACAGCTAAGTGATATTGATTTGGATATTTCCGTAATTCTTATTCATGGAAAAGGGAAAAAAGATCGATACATACCATTCGGAAGCTTTGCTCACGATGCTCTTTTAAAATATTGTCATGATGGACGTCTAAAACTCCAAAAAGAGAAGAGCAACCATTTATTTTTAAACCACCGTGGTGGCGCATTAACTGACCGCGGTATAAGAGGTATATTAAATAAATTGATTGAAAAGTCGTCTCTAGAAGGTGGCATCCATCCCCATAAGATTAGGCATTCATTTGCTACACATTTAATGTCAAATGGGGCTGATATGAGAACAGTTCAAGAGCTTTTAGGTCATGCTTTTCTTTCATCAACGCAAATTTACACACATGTTACACCTGATTACTTGAAAAAGACATATAATCAGTATCATCCTAGAGCATAGATTTTAAAGAAGTTTAACTATATGATGGATAAACGAATAGTCATACTCATATATAGTCTATAGTGGATTATTAACATACTCCAAAAGGAGGAATAAACATGTCACAATTTCATGCAACAACAATTTTTGCAGTACAACACAATGGCGAATATGCAATGGCTGGAGATGGACAGGTTACATTTGGTGAATCGGTTGTCATGAAGCATACTGCAAGAAAGGTAAGAAAGCTTGCAAATGGCAAAGTGATTGCCGGATTTGCAGGGTCTGTTGCCGACGCATTTACTTTATTCGAGAAGTTCGAAGGAAAGCTTGAAGAATATAATGGTAACTTGCAGAGAGCGGCTGTAGAGCTTGCTAAAGAGTGGAGAAGCGATAAGGTTCTTCGGAAACTTGAAGCGCTTTTAATTGTTATGAATAAAGACGGTTTATTGCTCGTATCAGGAACAGGTGAAGTCATTGAACCTGACGATGGTGTACTAGCAATCGGTTCAGGTGGTAACTATGCATTAGCAGCAGGTCGATCTTTAAAGAGATTTGCAGGTGAACATTTAACAGCTCGGGAAATTGCAAAAGCTTCGCTTGAAATGGCTGCAGAAATTTGTGTATATACTAACCACAATATTATTGTGGAAGAACTGTAAAACAAAGGAGTGCTAAAATGGTTAAAATGACAAGTTTAACACCCCGTCAAATTGTCGAAAGACTAGACCAGTTCATAATCGGTCAAAAAAATGCCAAGAAAGCTGTAGCAGTTGCATTAAGAAATAGATATCGTAGAAGCCTACTGCATGAAGAGCTTCGTGATGAAGTAAGTCCTAAGAATATTTTGATGATTGGACCAACAGGAGTTGGTAAAACTGAGATTGCAAGAAGGATTGCGAAATTAGTTGGTGCTCCATTTGTTAAGGTAGAGGCAACGAAATTCACTGAAGTGGGTTATGTAGGTAGAGATGTAGAATCTATGGTTAGAGATCTAGTTGAGACATCTGTGCGACTTGTGAAAGAAGAAAAGGTAGCAAGTGTGCAAGAAATAGCAGAGAAAAATGCTAATCGCCGAATTGTCGAATTGCTCGTACCTAGTAATAAAAAGTCCGCCAATTATAAGAACCCTTTAGAAATGTTTTTTGGTGGTGGGAATGATCAACAAGAGAGCGATCATGAGCAACAAGATGATCAGTCAATTCAGCAAAAGCGTAAAGTAGTGAAAACAAAGCTTGAAAATTTAGAGCTAGAAGATGAAATAATCACTGTTGAAATAGAAGAACAGCAGCCGTCTATGTTTGATATGCTCCAAGGTTCGGGTATGGAACAAATGGGGATGAATATGCAAGATGCACTTGGTGGATTAATGCCAAAGAAAAAGAAGAAGCGAAAACTTACAGTAAGCGAAGCTAGAAAAGTTTTAACGAACGAAGAAGCACAAAAGCTTATTGATATGGATGAAGTAGGTTCTGAAGCCATCTATAGAGCAGAACAATCTGGTATGATCTTTATCGATGAAATTGATAAAATCGCAAGTAAAAACTCAGGTGGCTCCTCAGCAGATGTTTCTCGCGAGGGTGTGCAAAGAGATATTCTTCCTGTCGTTGAAGGATCAACGGTTGTAACGAAATATGGTACAGTAAAAACCGATCATGTCTTATTCGTTGCAGCTGGAGCATTCCATACCGCTAAACCGTCTGATTTAATACCTGAATTGCAAGGACGTTTCCCGATTAGAGTCGAATTGACAAAATTAACTGTGGATGATTTTGTGAAAATATTAGTTGAGCCTGATAATGCCTTAATCAAACAATATCAAGCATTATTGGAAACAGAAGGTATACAAATTGAATTTTCTGACGATGCTATACGTAGGATTGCAGAATTTGCTTATGATGTAAATCAAAATACCGATAATATTGGAGCAAGACGATTGCAAACGATTATGGAAAAAATGCTTGAAGACCTTTCGTTTGAAGCGCCTGAGGTAACATTAGAGAAGATTGTGATTACGCCACAATATGTAGAAGAGAAGCTCGGGGAAATTTCTAAGAATAAAGATTTAAGTCAATTTATATTATAATCCTTATTTGATGAAATTTCATTGTACTCCTAATCAAGCAAATCTTAGCAAAAAAATAAGTAACGAAACATTCAAGGGATTGAAATAATGTTCCAAAGTTATAGGAGGAAAAATCAATGAATTTATTAAAAAAATCAAGAACAATTAATGCAATGCTACAAAAGGCTGCAGGTAAGCCAGTTAACTTCAAAGAAATGGCAGAAACTTTAAGTGCTGTTATCGAAGCAAATATCTATGTAGTAAGCCGTAGAGGTAAACTATTAGGATATGCTGCGAACCAACAAATCGAAAATGAGCGAATGAAGAAAATGCTTGAAGATCGTCAGTTCCCAGAAGAGTACACTAAAAACTTATTTAACATTCAAGAGACATCATCTAACTTAGATGTGAATAGTGAATATACTGCATTCCCTATCGAAAATAAGGAGTTATTTGGCGCTGGATTAACGACAATTGTTCCTATTATCGGTGGAGGAGAACGTTTAGGTACCCTCATTCTGGCAAGAGTGGAAGATGCTTTTGAAGATGATGATTTAGTTTTAGCTGAATATGGTGCTACAGTAGTAGGTATGGAAATTCTTCGTGAAAAAGCAGAAGAAATTGAAGAAGAAGCTAGAAGTAAAGCAGTTGTACAAATGGCGATTAGCTCTTTATCATACAGTGAGTTAGAAGCAATTGAACATATCTTTGAAGAGTTAGACGGAAAAGAAGGTCTATTAGTTGCTTCAAAGATTGCCGATAGAGTTGGAATCACACGTTCGGTTATCGTTAATGCACTAAGAAAATTAGAAAGTGCTGGCGTAATTGAATCAAGATCATTAGGGATGAAAGGTACTTATATTAAAGTATTAAACGATAAATTCCTTTTCGAGTTAGAAAAATTAAAATCTAACTAAGAAGTAAAATAAAAAAACTTTTAAAATAACACGGAGACGCAGTGATGCGTTACCGTGTTATTTTTATGGTGTCAAATTTTTCTGTATTACAACTTTATTACGAACGAAATAATAAAGTAATAACGAATAAAGTAGAACTTTGAACCTATTTTTAAAAAACAAAATTCTTATAGTTCTTTATGCCTATTCAAAAATATGTTCGAACGGTTGATTCAACTGATAGTGATTGGTGTTTTTAAAAAATACGGAAAAATGAAGCGTATTTTTACCTAGTAAGAAAAATGTCGAAAATAGGACAAAAGAATTACCAAAAAACCCTTCTAGGTCATAGACTTATTATTTCATATTCTTTACAATGATGATAGATGAAATTATTAGTAAGTGCTAATTGGGGAGAATTTTGGAAAAATGAGGTGAAGTTTGTGAAAGTCTTCTCACAATCCATGTCGATTATCGAAAACGCAATTCAACAAACATCGACAAAACAAAAGGTGATCTCGCAAAATATCGCAAATGTTGACACGCCAGGATATAAAGCGAAAGATGTAAGCTTCAAATCTGCTTTTGATTCCGCATTATCTAACATGAATACATATAAAACGGATGAAAGGCATTTTGATTTCACGCCATCTAATTTAAATACCACCGTCTTGACGAAGAAAAATGTAACCTATAACGAAAGTGGTAACAGTGTAGATATGGATCAGGAAATGTCAGAGCTTGCAGCAAACCAAATTCAATATAACGCATTGGTTGACCGCATGAGCAGTAAATTTAATGGACTCGAAAACGTAATTAAGGGAGGTAGATAATCGATGACTATCTTTCATAGTTTAGATACAACAGCTTCCGCACTGACAGCGCAAAGGTTAAGGATGGATGTCATCTCTTCAAATATGGCCAATGCTGATTCTACTCGCAGCGTGACTGGGGAAGACCCTTATAGAAGAAAATCTGTCGTGCTTCAAGCGAAAGATAACGGCTTTTCATCATTTTTACAAACAGCAATAAATGAAAAAGGCCAAACGGGTAATGGTGTAAAGGTAACGAGAATTGTTGAGGATGAAACGCCTTTTGAACTCGTCTATAATCCATCTCATGCTGATGCTAACGCAGAAGGGTATGTAGAAATGCCAAATGTGGACCCATTAAGAGAAATGGTAGATTTGATGAGTGCAACACGTTCATATGAAGCAAACGTCACTGTATTTAATGCGAATAAGAATATGCTCTTGAAGGCATTGGAAATAGGCAAATAAGAAGGAGACTAAGAGATGAATATTAATAGCTTCTCTCCCGTCGTACATACAAATAGTCCGGATAATGCTCAAAATGTAAAAGAGATTACACCGAGTGATGCACATAATAGCTTTGCTTCGGCTTTGAAAAGTGCAATTGATAGTGTAAATGAAAGGCAAATATCATCGGATGAAATGACGACAAAACTTGCTACGGGGCAGGATGTTGATCTTCACGACGTAATGATCACCGCTCAAAAAGCGAGTGTATCCATGTCTTTAACACTAGAAGTACGTAACAAGGCAGTCGAAGCATATCAAGAGATGATGAGAATGCAAGTGTAAAACATGTATTCTCGTCTGATGACTAACCAAGGACCATCGGGGGATTTTTAGATGAAAGATTCTTTGCAAGCATATGGTACAAAGGTGAGAACGTTCTGGGATGCGAAAACAAAGGGGCAAAAGGCTCTAATAATCGGTGCTCCGTTATTATTAATCATTGGTATTAGTATCATTGTTTTTCTTTCGACCAGAACCACCTTAGTCCCACTATATAGTAACCTGACACCCTCAGAAACAGGCAGTATAAAAGAAAATTTAGATGCTAAGGGGATTAAGTCAGAAATCGTTGAAGGTGGTACAGCTATTAAAGTACCAGAAGAACAAGTAGATAGCCTCATGGTAGAGCTAGCTGCAGAAGGTATCCCAGATAGCGGTAATATTGATTACTCATTTTTTAGTCAAAATGCTGGGATCGGGATGACGGAAAATGAATTTGACGTGATGAAACTAGATGCGATGCAGTCTGAATTAGCAGAGTTAATGAAAGGTATTGATGGTATTAACAACGCTAAAGTCATGATAAACATGCCTGAATCTGGTGTGTTTTTAAATGAAACAGAGGAACAAGCATCGGCGTCTATCGTTTTAAACACGGATCCAGGTTATAAATTCGAAAATCAACAAATCCAAGCACTCTATCATTTAGTGTCTAAAAGTGTACCTAATTTACCTACTGATAATATCGTCATAACTAATCAAAACTTTGAGTACTTTGACTTGAAAAACAGTGAAGAATTTTCGACAGGCAATCAATTTGCCGTACAACATGAAATAAAAAAAGAAATCGAAAAGGATATCCAACGTCAAGTGCAAACGATGCTAGCTACCTTAATGGGTCAAGAAAAAGTAGTGGTGTCTGTTACAGCAGATGTCGATTTTACACAAGAGAATAGAGAAGAAAATCTTGTCGAACCAGTAGATGAAGAGAATATGGAAGGAATAGCCATTAGTGCACAAAAGCTAACAGAAACCTTTACAGGGAATGGAGATACAGAAGGGGGTATCCCGCAAAGTGAAGATGGTGCGGATGCACTCGGCTCTTCTTATGTTGAAGGTTCAAATAGCAACGGCGATTATGAAAAAATAGAAGAAACAATTAATAATGAAGTAAACAGAATAAGAAAAGAAATTGTTGAAAGCCCGTATAAAGTTAGGGATTTGGGCATTCAAGTAATGGTGGAACCACCTGATGCTAATAATCCAAATTCATTGCCACAAGATCGAATTAATGATATTACGCAAATCTTATCAACCATTATCCGTACATCTATCGATAAAGATACATTGGATGAAACGTTAACTGATGAAGAGCTACAAAATAAAATAGCTGTCTCCGTTCAAGAGTTCAATGGAAAAGTTGAGTTTCCAAATGAAGAAGCAGCAACGATTCCTTGGTGGATATATTTGGTTGTCGGATTACTATTATTAGTAATTATATTATTACTATGGTTATTTTTACGTAATAAAAAAGAGAAAGAAGAAGAGATTGTAGAGTATGAAGTGGAAGAGCAATTAAATGATTCTATACCTGATGTACATCAGGAAAAGGAAACAGAGGCAAGCATCCGAATCAAGCAATTAGAGAAGCTAGCTAAAGAGAAACCGGAAGACTTTGCCAAGCTCCTAAGAACATGGATTACGGAAGATTAGGAGGCCAGTCAAGCGTGAAAAGGGAGAAGAAAAATCTTTCAGGACGGCAAAAAGCAGCCATTTTATTAATATCTTTAGGTCCAGATATTGCTTCTAATGTGTATAAGCATTTAAGTGAAGAAGAGATTGAAAAGTTGACTTTAGAAATATCCGGTGTAAGAAAAGTAGACACTGAGGCAAAAGAAGATGTGCTAGATGAATTTCATCAAATCGCTCTTGCTCAAGATTACATTGCGCAAGGGGGGATCGGATACGCGAAGACTGTGCTCGAAAAGGCATTAGGAAACGAACAAGCAACAGCGATAATAAATCGTTTAACTTCGTCGCTTCAAGTGAGACCATTCGATTTTGCCAGAAAAGCTGACCCAACACAAATATTGAATTTTATTCAGAATGAACATCCGCAAACCATTGCGTTAATTCTTTCTTATTTAGAACCACAGCAGGCTGGTCAAATACTGTCGGAATTACCTCAAAATACGCAAGCAGATATTGCTAGAAGAATCGCAGTAATGGACGGCACTTCTCCTGAAATTATTAATGAGGTCGAACAGATTTTAGAAAGAAAGCTGTCCGCTACTGTTACACAAGATTATACGCAAACTGGTGGAGTTGAGTCTGTAGTAGAAGTGCTCAATGGAGTGGATCGCTCAACTGAACGTACGATTCTTGATGCATTAGAAATTCAAGATCCAGATTTAGCTGAAGAAATAAAGAAAAGAATGTTTGTGTTTGAGGATATTGTTACGCTTGATAATAAAGCGATTCAACGAGTGATAAGAGATTGTGCAAGTGAAGATCTTATGCTTTCTTTGAAAGTGTCTAGTGAAGAAGTAAAAGAGATTATTTATAAAAATATGTCACAGCGTACTGTGGATACATTTAAAGAGGAAATGGAATTTTTAGGACCAGTTCGACTTCGAGAAGTCGAAGAAGCACAATCAAGAATTGTCGCAATTGTACGCAGACTGGAAGAAGCTGGGGAGATCATCGTCGCCAGAGGCGGAGGGGATGATATTATTGTCTAGGTTATTTAAACATTCTTCTCACGATTACTTAAGTGAAGAGGAGCAAATAACAATCTCTATTCGGCCGATGTTTAAACAATCAGAGGATCATCCATCACAGCAGATGTCTGCCTATTATGACCAGGTGATTAATGAAGCAGAGAAGAGAGCGGAGGAAATTATTCAATCAGCAAATCAGCATGCTGATCGCATATATCAAACAGTTCAAGAAGAAAAGGAAAAGGCAAAAGAAGAACAAGAATTGGTACGTAAAGAGGCATATGAAGAAGGTTATCTCACCGGGATGAGTAAGGGTAAAGAAGATGGATTTAACTCATATTCATCTAGATTAGCAGAAGTAAAAGAGATAATTAATGCAGCAAAAACTGATTATGAAGAAACTATTCAGTCAGCGGACCGAACGATATTAAAAATTAGTATGAATGTAGCAGAGAAAATCATTGCAACGGAATTAACTCATCATACGGAGCACTATCAATCTTATGTAAAAAACGCATTAAAAGAAGCCAAGCATTACAAAAACATTAAACTTATTGTTCATCCTGATAAATATCTAGAGTTATTAAGCTATAAGGATGAACTAAAGGCAATGTTACCAGTTGAAGCTGGCCTATATATCCTTCCCGATGAAGAACTTTCTGTAGTAGATTGTGTGATTGATTCAGATAATGGTCGAATTGATGCCACGTGTAAAAGCCAAATAGACGAGATCAAAGAAAGACTATCAGAATGGTTGGAGACCCATCATGAACTTGGATAAGTTATTAGAGGAAATCCATGTCACAGATAGTTTCAAAAAATACGGGAGAGTCAAGAGAGTTGTTGGCCTAATGATCGAATCTCAAGGGCCGGTTAGTTCCATTGGTGATGTTTGCTATATTCATGTACAAGGTAAGAAGAGCAGGAAGATACGTGCAGAAGTGGTCGGATTTAAAGATGAGAATATTATTCTTATGCCGTATACAACGGTTACTGATATATCGCCTGGGAGTTTAGTAGAAACAACAGGAAAACCGTTAGAAATTAAAGTTGGGACTTCTCTTGTAGGGAATGTCCTTGATTCCTTGGGACAACCATTAGACGGGTCTCTACTTCCAAAAGGTTTAAGAGAGGTGCCAACAGAACAAGAGCCACCAAATCCCCTATTGCGACCACCCATTAGTGAACCAATTGAAGTAGGCGTTAGGTTGATTGATAGTTTACTAACAGTTGGTAATGGCCAAAGAGTGGGGATTTTTGCAGGTAGTGGTGTTGGTAAAAGCACCCTACTCGGCATGATTGCCAGAAATACAAAAGCAGACATTAATGTTATTGCTTTAATTGGTGAAAGAGGAAGAGAAGTCCGTGAGTTTATCGAGAGAGATCTTGGTCCTGAAGGATTAAAACGTTCAATTGTCATTGTAGCTACCTCTGATCAACCGCCATTAATGAGAATAAAAGGGGCCTATACTGCGACAGCCATTGCAGAATACTTTCGTGGCAAAGGTATGAAGGTTATGATGCTAATGGATTCTGTTACTCGGGTAGCAATGGCGCAACGGGAAATAGGTTTAGCAATTGGCGAACCCCCGACAACAAAAGGCTATACGCCATCAGTTTTTTCTGTTTTACCTAAGCTGTTAGAGAGAACTGGCACCTCCATAGAGGGGTCCATCACTGCCTTTTATACAGTGCTTGTTGATGGTGATGATATGAATGAACCAATTGCTGATACTGTGAGAGGTATATTGGATGGTCATTATGTGTTAGATAGAGAGCTCGCTAATAAGGGACAATATCCTGCTGTAGATGTACTCAAAAGTATCAGTCGTGTAATGAATCAAATTAGTAGTAAGAGGCATATAAAAGCAGCTGAGAGTTTAAGAGAATCACTTAGTACTTATAGGCAATCAGAGGATTTAATTAATATCGGTGCATATAAGAAAGGATCATCACAAGAAATAGATCGAGCGATTGCTTTATATCCACAAATTTTAAATTTTCTTAAACAACAAACGGATGAAAAAGTGACGATTGATGATGGAATTGAACAACTATTTGCGCTAGTTGGAGAAGGAGCACAGTAACAAATGTCTTTTAAATATAAGTTCGAGAAAATTATGCATGTAAAAGAACGTGAAAAAGATGAAGCTTTGGATATTTATAATCAAGCGACGAGACGTTTTGAAGAAGCTGCGACCAAACTATATGATTTGCTAAAGAAAAAAGAAGATTTAGATAGATTGCAATCAGAAAGACTAGTTAGTGGTTTACAAGTAGTGGAAATGCGTTATCAGCAACAGTTTATTTCGAATTTAGAAAAGACAATTAGTCATTATCAAAAAAGAGTAATGAATGCCCGTACTCAAATGTACTATTATCAAGAAAAGCTTGCAGAAAAAATGACAGAGTACAAGAAATATGAAGTCATTAAAGATAAGAAGAAGATGCAATACGTATCAGAAATGAAGAGATTAGAAAATATTGAAATGGATGATATTTCAATCCAGCAATTTATCCATAAAGAACTTTAGGTGATAAGATGGAAAGTCACAAAGAGAAAAAGTCTAGACCGGTCATTAAGATATTTATGATCATTGCCACCACTTTAATTGGACTTATCGCAATTGGATTATTAATCCTAACTGTAAGTGGATATAACATTTTTGATGTGGCGAAAAAGTATGGTCAAAATGTTCCTGTTCTATCTACCCTTTTTGAAGAAGATCAAACAGAAATGATGCAAACAATGGAAAATAGACTGATCGAACTAGAGGCAGAGGTAAATGACCGTGAGGCAAGAATTGAGCAACTGCAAAATCAAGTAGAAAGTAAAGATAATGAATTAAATAAAGCAAACCAAGAAAAAACACGATTAGAGAATAGAGTAGACGAATTAGTTTTAATGAAAGAAGAGAATAAGCGGGCATTTAGTGACATTATTAAAACTTATGAAGAAATGGCTGCTAAAAAAGCTGCGCCTATTTTATCTAATATGAATGAAGAAGAAGCGGTGCGAATCCTGGCAGAGGTAAAACCTGAAGTACTTGCTGATATACTGGCAAAAATGGAACCAACAAAAGCTGCTTCATTTACAAGCCTGGTAACAGCGTCTGTAGAAAATACTTCTACCACAGATGACGATGAGAAAGCCGCTGAATAAAGAGGGAGATGTTTCATGGAACTCATGTCACTGTTACCTATAAGTAATAACCATCAATCTACTAAAGAAATATCAGCTAATGAGAAGATGGGTAAAGGCGATTTCGCTCAATTTTTAGGGAGTGTTCTGTCAAATGTGGAAACGGTCAGTCCGAATAGCGACGTCACGAAAGATACAGTTACAGAGCAAGATGATTTGCTATCTCTTCTCGGGGTATTAGAGTGGGAAGATTTGCCGGAAGAATGGCAACCGTTTATGTATATCGACTTACGTGATGAACCGCTTGTTGTAGAACAGGCTAGTCAGTTATTAAACATTGAAGAAGAAGAGATGGAATTGATTTTTACTCATATCCAGTCATTGTTGACAAATCAAGCTAATATTTCTACAGATCTTCAAACGACAGAAGCTCGAGAGAATTTTCTTTCAAAGTTAGTTTCAGCAGTGGAAGGTGGACGTGCGCAAACGCAAACAACTGACCTTATCACTCAGAACAAAGCCGTCTTCCAAACAATAAAGCTTGTACAAATGATGAATCAACAAACAGAACCATCACCATTTAATCAACAACAATTAGCTGGTCTCGTAAAAGACATCGTGAAAATACTAGAAAACGAAGCAGTAGTACCGATACCTCAATCCATTTCTTTAAAAGCCCAAGAGGCACAACTTCGAACACAACAGTTGGTCAATCATTCACCACTAAGCATGACGTTAATAAATAGTGAGCAGAAGCAAATGGAAACAGAAGTGGAAATACGAGCAACAATTAGTAAAGGAATAGAGGATCAAAATCTGGACATTAAGACTGTGCAAGTTCCTACAAATCCGGTTGCAATCTCTAAGAACGATACTTTACAGTTGCATATTCCACAAAATGGAAAACCAATTCCGGCAGAACAATTAGTAAAACAGTTTGAGAATACCTTATCTCGTGCCAAATTTACGACGGTTAATGGAATACAAAAACTGAGCATACAACTCACACCAGAACATTTAGGCACATTGAAGATAGAAATTGTCCAAAAAGATCAAGTGATGATTGCTAGAATTATTGCAAGTACACAGGCAGCCAAAGATGCATTTGAATCTAGCGCACAAACTCTCAGACAAGCATTTCATACACAAAATATCAATGTCGATAAGATCGAAATTTATCAAACCTCATTAGAACAAAAGCATGCAGAGGAATCGTTCAATCAAAGAGAGAAGAATCAACCAAATCAAGATGGTGATGGTCATAACGGCAGAGATGAACAAGAGACTAAAGCAACCTCTTTCTTCGATGAATTAGAAGCAGAATTATTAAATCTAAAGGTTTAGGTGGTACGTTATATGACAAACAGTATTGATTCTTCTTTATTGCTATCACAATCACAAGCAGCCAATACCAGTAATAGCAATACATTAGGTAAAGATGACTTTTTAAAACTATTAATGGTTCAACTTCAAAATCAAGACCCAACAAGCCCGATGGATGATAAAGAATTCATTTCACAAATGGCTCAGTTTTCTTCTTTAGAACAAATGACTAATCTGACAACAAGTATGGAAGAAATGATCAACATTCAAGAGCAGAACCAATTACTATCTTATTCTCATTTTGTAGGTAAAGAGATTACTTGGCATAAATTAAATACTAATGAGGCTAATGTGGAAGTTGATCAAGGAACTGGAAAAGTTGCTTCCATACAGTTCAAAGATTCTACTGTCACATTTATTCTTGAAGATGGAACCGAGTTATCACCAAGTAATATTTCTGAACTAAATCAGCCAACGATTGATGAGAATACATTAGTTCAATCTAGTTTATTAATCGGAAAAGAAATTACTTATCAGGATGATCAAGGGGAAAATCAAATAGCTAAAGTGGAGTCAGTGTCCTTTAAAGATGGACAAACATATTTTCATATTTCAGGTTCTGAAAAATTAATTACCCCTCAGCAAATTATGAAAATTGAATAAAAGCGAAATGATATATTTGATGATTTAAAGGAGGAAATGCAATGTTACGCTCAATGTATTCAGGGATCAGTGGAATGAAGAATTTTCAAACAAAATTAGATGTAATTGGTAATAATATCGCCAATGTTAATACTGCCGGTTTTAAGAAGAGTAGAGTGACATTTAAAGATGCAATGAATCAAATGGTGGCTGGTCCATCCTCGCCGACAGAATTACGTGGGGGGCGAAATGCAACACAAGTTGGCCTAGGGTCTACTTTGGCTACTATCGATGTTATTCACTCTGGATCGAGTATGCAAACGACCGGTAGAGCATTGGATTTAGGCATTGAAGGAGATGGTTACTTTATCGTTCAGCAAGGCGGCGCCCAGTATTATACGCGCGCAGGTAATTTTTATTTGGATGATGATGGCAGTCTAGTGAATAGTGAGGGTTTAAAAGTACAGGCATATAATAGCAACGGTGTATTAGGTGATGTGGTTGTAAATGTGAATGCCACCCTTCCTTCAGTAACAACAGAATCAATCACTATCCAAGGAAATCTAGCAAAAGATGCGAATGTTGGAACGGTATTCAATCAACAAATAAAAACAATTGACAGTAATGGCAATGCCCATGCGTCAACTGTGTACTTTAAAAAGGTGGGCGAAAATAGCTGGGGTGTCTTTTTTGATGAAGAGCCAAAACCATCTTCTGTTGGTACAATCACAAGTTCAAATGAAGACGCTGGAAATATTAGTGTGAAAAATCCAGAAGGTTACAAGGGGACACAAACAGGAGAATGGGAAGTTGAGTTAAATAATGATGTATATACGATTTCAACACCTGATGGTGAGGTAACTGTAGATGCTTCTGCAGTGGAGAATGGCGTCTTATCTGCCCATGGCTTACAAATTGATGTATCAAATGTGAAAGAAAATGGTACTTGGACGTTTAATGTTACGGCACCCACCCAACCTGAGGATAATCTTACATTAAGCTTTGATGCCAATGGACAAATCGTAGGTGCTGATGCGTTAAAAGAAGGCATTAGAATACCAGTTCCTTCAGGTGTAACAGATAATATGGCAACGGCTGAAGATGAAAGTCAATTATTAGTTAATCTTGATTTTTCTGCACTTACACAAGTAGAAGGAGCATCGAATGCCAATGTATTCCCTGATGGTTATACGGAAGGGAAACTGGAAAGCTTTAACATTGGTGCATCTGGTGAAATTAATGGTGTCTATTCAAATGGTCTTATCGATATTCTTGGAACGATCGCTTTAGCCAAATTTAGCAATAGCTCAGGGTTAACAAAAGCTGGTAATAACCTTTATCAAGCTTCTGCCAACTCAGGTGTGGCTAATATTGGTATGGCAGGTGACGGAAGAGGGAGCTTAGCAGCAGGATCACTTGAAATGTCTAATGTTGATTTATCAGAAGAATTTACTGAAATGATTACTGCCCAAAGAGGCTTCCAAGCAAATACAAGAATTATTACGACGTCTGATGAGATCCTTCAAGAACTAGTTAACTTGAAACGTTAAAAAGGGAGGTTTAGGCAAGCTTAGGTTTGCCTATTACAATAAATTGATAAAATTATCGAGATTAAATGGTCAATCGTTTAGGTTAAATGCGTTTTATATCGAAACAGTCGAATCATTTCCTGATACAACAATCACACTTACCAATGGTAAAAAGTATGTTGTGAAGGAAAATGAATTAGAAGTAGTGGAAAGGATTCAGCAGTTCTACCAGGCTGTTGGTATGATTAAAGCTCATTCTATGTGGGAGGAGAACGGTGAAGATGAATAAAAAATGGCTCATCGTTGGAATTCTGTCATTGTTACTAGTTATTAGTGGTTCGTTATTTTACTTTACGGATGTATTTGCAAAGGATGCAAATGAGTCTTCTATTGATGATATTCTTGAACGCACTGTCTCTATTGACCAGATTACGACAAATCTAGCAAGTGACGATTATATACGGATATCTTTTACTATCCAAGTGGAGAGTAAAAAGGCGAAAGAAGAGTTAGAGAAAAGAGATTTCCAAGTGAAGAACTTAATGATCCAAGAGTTATCAGAAATGCAAGCAGATGATTTAAGAGGTAAAGATGGTCAACTATTATTACAGAAAAATTTAACAAAAAAAATAAATGACCTGATGGAATCGGGCAAAATTGAAAAAATCTATATAACTGAATCAATCCTCCAATAACATAATTGCTGACAGATTACTCATCTTTTAAAAATAAGAGTTTAATTCAAAGATATGGAGGTGACTTTTTTGCCAGGAGAAGTTTTATCGCAAAGTGAAATAGATGCGCTTCTATCAGCCCTTTCAACTGGAGAGATGGACGCTGATCAACTGAAAAAGGAACAGAGTGAGCGCAAAATTAAAACATATGATTTTAAACGTGCTCTTAGGTTCTCTAAAGATCAAATTAGAAGCATAACAAGGATTCATGAAAATTTTGCTCGGTTATTAACAACGTACTTTTCTGCACAATTAAGAACTTATGCGCAAATTTCAGTGACGTCTACTGATCAAATTCCATATGAAGAGTTTATTAGTTCTGTTCCAAAAATGACAATCCTTAATGTTTTCGATGTGCCACCACTTGATGGGAAAATATTGATCGAAGTAAATCCCAATATCGCATACGCATTAATGGATCGCATGATGGGTGGCAAAGGATCTAGCTTAAATAAAGTAGAAAACCTAACAGAGATAGAAACAAAAATTATGTCTAATACGTTTTCGAAAGCTTTTCTTCTCTTGAAAGAGGCTTGGAGTAATGTAATAGACATCGAGCCAAGTTATGCAGATTTTGAAGTCAATCCTCAATTCTTGCAGATGGTCTCACCTAATGAAACAGTTGTCGTAATATCTCTCACTGCCACAATAGGCGAGGCGAGTGGAATGATTAACATTTGTATCCCGCATGTGGCATTAGAAGCCATTATGCCAAAGTTATCAGTAAGATATTGGATTGAATCAGATGTAAAGAACAGAGAGCCTGAAGAGATAGAACGATTAACAAAGAATATTGAGATGGCCAGTATTCCCGTTGTCTGTGAATTAGGATCGACGGATATTAATATTGAAGATTTCTTAGATTTAACAATTGGTGATGTGATTGAGTTGGATCAGGGCATTAACGAACCGATGCAGATTAAAGTTGGCGAAATTCAAAAATTCACAGGACAACCTGGGAAAGTCCATAAAAAAATGGCTGTACAAATTTTGGATTTTGTGAAAGGAGAAGAAGAAAATGAGTAATGATATGCTTTCACAAGATGAAATTGATGCATTGTTAAAAGGAACGGGAGACGAGAACGAAACATTTTTTCGTTCTGCTCCAGAAGAGCAAGACAAAGGGCAAGAACTAACGCTTATTGAACAAGATGCTCTTGGAGAAATAGGTAATATTTCATTTGGTAGTTCGACGACAGCTTTGTCTACGTTATTAAATCAGAAGGTAGAAATAACGACTCCTTCTGTTTCTGTTATTGAATATGATAAATTAATCGAAGAATTCCCCCATCCTTATGTTGCCATTAAGGTGAATTATACAGAAGGGTTCAAGGGAACGAATATTCTTGTTATTAATCAACATGATGCATCAATCATTGCCGATTTGATGCTTGGTGGTGATGGAAGTCAACCATCGCCAGATATGGGAGATATTCATTTAAGTGCGGTGCAAGAAGCAATGAATCAAATGATGGGCTCAGCTGCTACTTCAATGTCCACTATTTTTGGGAAAAGGGTGGATATATCACCTCCGACAATTGATATACTTAATTTAACGACAGGTGAAGGGGCAGAAACGATTCCTAGGGAAGATCCTCTAGTGAAAATCTCTTTTCGCATCATCATTGGTCAATTAATTGATTCTCATATTATGCAAGTATTACCTTATCACTTTGCCAAAAGCTTAGTGAAGGAGTTATTACAAACAACAGCTGAAGAACAAAGTGACAAGGAAATGGAACAACAAAAAGCAAATGTTGTTCAACCGCAAGAGATTGCACAGATGAAAGAGACAAGCTCATCTTTAACAATGAGTGATATGTCTCATAGCTCTACTGAGAATGGTGATACATATAGTCAGCCTAATGATTATCAACAACCAACTGAGCCAATGCAAAAACAAGTGGCACAGGCGCAGATTCAGCCGGCCAACTTTTTAGAGTTTGGTTCGCAACAACCAGCTGAAAAGCAAACGAATAATTTGGATATGCTCTTAGACATACCTTTGCAGCTAACAGTCGAATTAGGACGTACCAAAAGATCTGTAAGAGAAATTTTAGATATGACGCAAGGGTCAATTATTGAATTAGATAAATTGGCAGGCGAACCAGTAGATATTTTAATAAATAGTAGATTAATAGCAAAAGGTGAAGTGGTTGTAATAGATGAAAACTTCGGTGTAAGGGTCACTTCAATAATCAGTCAACAAGATCGTCTTAAAAAGTTAAGGTAACCAAGGAGGAATAGAAAATGTCTCAAAAAATATTAATTGTCGATGACGCAGCTTTTATGAGAATGATGATTAAAGATATATTGGTGAAAAATGGTTTTGAGGTTGTAGGTGAGGCAGCAGATGGTTTACAAGCCGTTGAAAAGTACAAAGAAACAATGCCTGATTTAGTTACAATGGATATTACCATGCCGGAAATGGACGGAATCACAGCATTAAAGGAAATCAAAAAGATTAATAGTCAAGCTAAGATTATTATGTGTTCTGCTATGGGACAGCAGGCGATGGTGATCGATGCCATTCAAGCAGGTGCAAAAGATTTTATTGTTAAACCATTTCAAGCAGATAGGGTTATCGAGGCGATTTCAAAAACATTGAATCAATAAGCCGTAAGAAGTGAGATGTAATGAACATGTATAAACAAGTAATAGGAAGAATATGTCTACTAACCATTTCCTGCTTATTTTTGACGCAGTTACTTCATGTGACTGCGTCAGCTGAATCTAGAAGTGTTGAGGAAATGGTGAAGGATGAGGAAAAATCCGCAGAGAAAAATGAGGTTGAACCAAATATACACTCAGAAGAAATAACAGCAGACACTGCGGAAGTCGGGTTAAACGCTTGGGATTTTATTCAGATGATTTTTGCTACAGTGTTTGTTGTTGGATTGTTATATGGATTGTTAAAGTTTGTTAATAAAAAGAGCCGCTCTTATAAATCAACCAATGTCGTTAATCACCTTGGTGGGACTGCCTTAGGTCAAAATCGCTCGGTGCAAGTCGTCAAAATAGGTGAAAAAGTGTATATACTAGGCGTTGGTGAAAATGTACAACTCATCAGTGAGGTCGCTGATAAAGAAGAGCGGGATACTTTATTAAAAAATTATGAAGAACAAGGCGACCAGTCATTGCCAGCAAAACAGTTTCTTACTCAACCTTTCAAGATAATGAAGAAGTCGAAAAGTGAACAAGTTAAGAACCAATCGTTTCAAGATATTCTTAGTAAACAACTGGCAGATATGAAAAAAAAACGTTCCGACCAACTTGAAAACTTGAAGAAAGGTAATCACGAACATGAATGAAGTAATGGAGATATTTAATAACAGTTCACCCGATAATATTTCAACATCTATTAAACTGTTACTAATGTTAACGGTACTTTCTTTAGCGCCAAGTATTTTAATATTAATGACATGCTTTACGCGTATCGTGATTGTTCTCTCTTTCGTTAGGACGGCATTAGCTACTCAATCTATGCCTCCCAATCAAGTGATAATTGGACTTGCCTTATTTTTAACTTTTTTTGTGATGGCGCCTACTTTTCATGAGGTTAACGAACAAGCATTATCACCCCTATTCAATGAAGAAATTGATCTAGAGGAAGCATATGATAGAGCTTCCCTTCCCTTAAAAGAGTTTATGAGTGCTCATACGAGAGAAAAGGATCTACAGCTATTTCTAGATTATTCAGGAGCTGAAAAGCCTTCTTCTATCGAGGAGATTCCATTAACAGCACTAGTGCCAGCATTTGCTATTAGTGAAATTAAAACAGCCTTCCAGATTGGTTTTATGATTTTTATTCCTTTTCTAGTCATTGATATGGTCGTAGCCAGTGTATTAATGTCGATGGGAATGATGATGCTTCCACCTGTAATGATCTCATTACCTTTTAAGATTTTATTGTTCGTGTTAGTTGACGGTTGGTATTTAGTAGTGAAATCACTACTACAAAGTTTTTAAGTAAGGGAATGTTAGAGAAATGACTTCGGAAACCGTAATTTCAATCGCCGAGCAGGGGATAATGGCAGTACTAATTGTATGCGGACCATTATTATTACTAGCCTTAGTGGTCGGCTTAATTGTGAGTATCTTTCAAGCAACAACACAAATTCAAGAACAGACGCTAGCATTTGTGCCAAAGATTGTCGCTGTGTTAGTTGGTATAGTCGTCTTTGGACCATGGATGTTAAATTATATGGTTAGCTATACGAGTGATATTCTTTCTAATTTAACAAGGTATATAGGTTAAAGTTATTATGCAAGAATTATTCAACTATTTTCCAAGTTTCCTATTAGTATTTGTAAGAATTACTTCATTTTTTGTGATGATGCCGATTTTTTCATATAGGAATGTTCCTAATACAATGAAAATAGGGCTTGGCTTTTTTATTGCATGGATTATGGTATTTACACTCGATTTACCATTACTTGAAATAGACAATATGTATATTTTTCTCATTCTTAAAGAAGCATTGGTTGGTTTGTTTATCGGCTTTCTTGCTTATTTATTATTATCGGCGATTCAAACAGCAGGTGGCTTTATCGACTTTCAAATGGGTTTTGCGCTAGCGAATGTCATTGATCCACAAACTGGTGCACAAAGTCCGCTAACGGGTCAATTTTTATACATTATCTCACTTCTATTTCTATTATCGGTCAATGGTCATCATTTATTATTAGACGGAATCTTCTATAGTTATCAATATGTGCCACTAGATCAACCGTGGATTGCGTTTGGAAATGCTAATATGGCTGAATATATGGTGAAAGCTTTTAGTAGAATGTTTGTTATTGCCTTTCAAATGGCTATTCCCGTTGTCAGCTGTTTATTTCTTGTTGATGTGGCATTAGGGATTCTCGCTCGAACTTTCCCTCAGCTAAACGTTTTTGTTGTCGGGTTACCGTTGAAAATTGGTGTAAGCTTCATCATCTTATTTATTGTGATGGGTGTGATGATGTTAGTTGTATCAAAACTGTTTGAAGAAATGTTGTATTTCTTACGAGGCTTGATGAACTTGATGGGAGGGGCATAAAAAATGTTTCTCACACTCGATTTACAGCTTTTTGCTGGAGAAAAGACAGAGAAAGCAACACCGAAAAAGAAACAAGATAATCGTAAGAAGGGGCAAGTTGCAAAAAGCCAAGATGTAAATACCGCTATTATGTTACTAGCTGTTTTTATGTTCTTTTTCTTTGCCGCAGATTTTCTGCAAACTTCCATCATCACAATGCTTGAGCATTCTTTTAATGAATATTTATTACTTGATGTAACGGAAGCATCTGTTTTTAAGATTTTATTGGACATCTTAAAAGAACTAATTATGATTGTCGGCCCAATTATGATAGTGGCCCTTATCGCAGGAATCATTGCAAATTATATACAAGTTGGCGTGTTATTTACGACAAAACCAGTTGAACCGAAGCTTGAGAAGTTAGATCCGATTAAAGGCTTTAAGAGGATTTTTTCTCTCCGAGCCATCGTTGAATTGTTAAAATCGATTCTTAAAATTAGTATCATTGGCGTCGTTGTTTTTTCGATTTTGTGGTTAAGAATTGACGAGATTCTCATTCTTTCACAAAAAACAATAGGGGCTGCAATGAAAACAGTCATTGATTTAACCATCCAAATGGGGATATTTGCTTCCTTAGCGTTATTGGTTCTAGCAATATTAGATTATTTATACCAAAAATATGATTATGAAAAGAATTTACGAATGTCAAAGCAAGATATAAAAGATGAACATAAAAGTTCGGAGGGAGACCCTTTAATTAAATCTAAAATTAAGCAAAGGCAGAGGGAGATGGCGACAAGAAGAATGATGCAAGAAGTGCCAAAAGCAGATGTCATCATTACCAATCCCACTCACTATGCTATCTGTTTGAAATATGATGAGTCGAAAGCAGACGCACCTATTCTTACAGCTAAAGGGGTCGACCATGTCGCACAGAAAATAAAATTAATCGCTAATGAACATAAAGTAATCATGGTAGAGAATAGACCGCTTGCTAGAGGCCTTTATGATCAAGTTGATATTGGCGAGAGTATACCTGAAGAGTTTTTTAAAGCGGTTGCTGAAGTTTTAGCTTATGTATATAAAGTGAAAAACCAATTGGAGAAATGATAACTATTAAAAATAACCATCTATCAAAAGATGGAGAGATAGATTGTTTTATATATCGTTAGGAGAGAATCAGATGGCTGTAAAAGATTTATCGGTGTTGTTGAGCGTTATTCTAATTGTTGCTATGCTCATCATTCCTTTTCCCCATTGGCTATTAAGTATTTTAATTATCATTAATATGGCGCTCGCACTTATGGTTTTACTCATGGCCATGAGTATGAAGGAAGCACTGGAATTTTCTATATTTCCATCGCTTGTTCTTTTAATGACTTTATTTCGCATCGGGTTGAATGTCTCTACGATGCGTGCCATCCTTTCCGAAGGTGATGCGGGAAAAGTGGTTGAAACATTTGGTTCCTTTGTTACTGGAGGTAACGTAATCGTCGGTTTAGTTGTGTTCATCATTCTCGTTATCGTTCAGTTTATTGTTATTACAAAAGGGACTGAGCGGGTTTCTGAGGTTGCAGCAAGATTTACTTTGGATGCAATGCCTGGAAAGCAAATGAGTATTGATGCAGATTTAAATGCTGGGATGATCTCTGAACAAGATGCTAGAAATCGTCGTGAAAAAATCGGGCGGGAAGCAGATTTCTATGGAGCGATGGATGGTGCAAGTAAATTTGTAAAAGGCGATGCCATTGCGTCAATTATTATAACATTAATAAATTTAATCGTTGGAATTATCATTGGTGTCACGCAATTAGGTTTACCAATAGGAGAGGCTGCCACTCATTTTTCTATGTTAACAATTGGTGATGGATTAGTGAGCCAAATACCAGCTCTTCTAATGTCTACTGCTACTGGTTTAGTTGTCACTAGGTCAGCTTCAGAGGGGAATATTGGATCAGATATAACTGGGCAATTATTTTCATATCCTAAAATGCTCTATATTACCGGCGCGACTATTCTTTTCTTAGGTGTGTTTACACCGATTGGATTGTTATTAACACTTCCTATCGCAGGCTTGTTAATAGCAGGTGGGTATTTTATTTCTAAAACACCAGCACCTGACAAAGAACAATTACAAGAAATTGAAGAAGAAGTGCAAACAGATGAAATGAAAAGCCCTGAGAGTGTGATTAATCTATTAAATGTTGATCCGATAGAATTTGAATTTGGCTATGGGCTTATCCCACTAGCAGATGGGAATCAAGGTGGCGATTTACTTGATCGAATCGTTATGATTAGAAGGCAATTAGCCATAGAGTTAGGAATTATCATCCCTGTCGTTCGCATTAGAGATAATATTCAATTACAACCTAATGAGTATCGACTCAAAATAAAAGGGAATGTCATGGCCAAAGGGGAGCTTTTGTTAGATCATTATCTAGCCATGAGTCCAGGTGTAGAGGAAGATTCTATTGAAGGAATTGACACAATCGAACCCTCATTTGGCTTACCAGCTAAATGGATTAATGAAGACACGAAAGAGCAAGCTGAAATTTACGGTTATACCGTTGTTGATCCCCCCTCAGTTGTGTCCACTCATTTAACTGAAGTGATTAAAAATAATGCTCATGAGTTAATAGGTCGTCAAGAAACGAAGCAATTAATCGATCATTTACAATCAAGTTATCCTATATTGGTGGAAGAAGTCACACCGACGCCTTTAACAACGGGAGATATTCAAAAAGTGCTGGCGAAATTACTTAGAGAAAACATCTCTATTAAGAATCTACCAGTGATATTTGAAAGTTTAGCAGATACTGTTAGATCGACAACTGATACAGATTTATTAACGGAGTATGTTCGCCAAGCACTTGCTAGGCAAATCACCGATCAATTTCATGATGAAGGTGAATCGTTAAAAGTGATTACTTTATCTGGAAAAGTAGAAAAGATTATTGCTGATGGGATTCAGCAAACAGAACAGGGGCGTTTTTTATCGGTAGATCCGACACAAACACAAACGATTTTAGAGTCTCTCGCAAACCAAATCGAACAAAGCTCTATGTTGAATCATACACCAGTGGTCTTATGTTCACCTGCTGTTCGTTTATATGTAAGACAATTGACGGAAAGGTATTTTCCTCAAGTGCCTATTCTCTCTTACAATGAGATTGAAGCTAATGCAGAAGTACAAAGCGTTGGAGTGGTGAATCTATAATGAAAGTGAAAAAATTTACTGTTAATACAATGGCAGAAGGATTAGAGAGAATACGTAAAGATTTAGGACCAGATGCCATGATCTTACAGACGAAAAAAACTAAAAAAGCAACGGGATTTCTCGGTCTCTTTAAAAAGGAGCAACTAGAGATTATGGCAGGTGTCGACCCTGAGGCAAAGCAGCATAAATCTGATCAACCACCAGCCTTTCATACGCAGACTTCTTCAAGTGAGTTAGAGAATATGCAACAAATAATTACGCAGTTGAATGAAGTAAAAGGGCTAATGAAAGAAAAGTCAGACAATTTACATAGGCAAACTGAAATCGTGCCAACAGATGTTAAAACAATGATTGAACGATTACACCATTTGGAATTGCCAGCATTTCTTATAAGTGAGATGACAGACCATCTATTATCGAGATGGTATAAAGAATCAGAGCAATTACGTGATAGCAAGGTGACAGAATGGATAGAAGAATATCTGACTAGTAAACTAGAAGGTATTTCATTTGGCGGTATTACTTTTAATAATAAATTAATTAAACTGGTAGGTCCAACAGGGGTTGGGAAAACAACTACCATTGCTAAACTGGCTGCTGAAGCGGTATTAAAGCATAAGAAACAGGTAGCATTTATTACAACTGATACGTATCGTATTGCTGCTATTGAGCAATTAAGAACATATGCCGATATTTTCCATGCACCTCTAGAGGTTTGCTATTCTGCTGAAGATTATCAACATGCAGTAGAGAAGTTTGCTCATTACGATGTGATATTTATAGATACAGCAGGAAGGAATTATCGTCTCGAGGAAAATATAAAGGAGCTTTCCTCTGTAACAAAAGCCACTGATTCTCCGACTGAGACGTTCCTAGTGCTGTCACTTACTGCAAAAGTAGAAGATATGAAAGAGATCTATGAGCAATTTACCAAAATGGACATTGACCGTTTCCTATTTACTAAAATAGATGAAACAAGCAACCTAAATGCACTAGGAGAAATGGTATTTCGTTTTCAAAAAGGGATTGCTTATATGACAAATGGACAAGAAGTACCCGAAGACTTGCAAGAGATGACAAAGGAGAAATTTTTGAATATCGTTCTCAAAAAGGATTCGGCTTATGTATGATCAAGCAGCTAAACTACGTGATCATTTAAGGAATAATCAACCCTTTATCAATCAAGAAGGTCGTGTCATCTCTGTGATTAGTGGTAAAGGGGGCGTGGGGAAGTCAAATATATCCTTGAATCTATCCATTTTATTGAAAGAGCAACAGAAGAAAGTCTTGTTAATTGACATGGATATAGGTATGGGGAATCAAGATATTCTAATCGGTCGTTCTTTTCCGTTTACTTTAGCTGATTATTTTCATGAAAAGCGCTCATTCTATGAGTTAATAGAAAAGGGGCCATTAGGTATTGATATGATTGCCGGTGGTTCAGGACTCTCAAATATATTGCAACTGGATAAACAAAAGGTGGAAAACTTCCTTGATGATTTAAGTGTCGTTTTAAGGACATATGATTTCATCATTTTAGATATGGGAGCAGGGATGAGTTTGGAAGCTGTTTCATTTATTTCATCTTCTAAAGAAGTGATCGTTGTTACAACACCAGAGCCTCCAGCTATAATGGATGCTTACGGTGCGATAAAACAAATTGCCCGAAATCAGTCGGATGTTCAATTTTCAATGATTATGAATCGCGTTGATGAAATACAGCAAGCTGGTGAAGCATACGAACGTATTTCGGCAGTAGTCAAGAAGTTCTTACAATTGGAAATTGTATATTTAGGATGTGTGTTTGAAGATAAAAAAGTGAAAAAAGCCGTTCAACACCAAGTCCCTTTTGTCCAATTGGATCGACAAGGACAAGCTGCTAAACAATTAGCACTCATTACTTCTCAATTATTAAATGAAATAGAAGGAGTGGAACAAGGAAGCAGTACTTCTTTTATCCAGCGTTTAAAACATTTGCTTTTAAGTAGGAGGTGATGGGTGTGAGTAAGATAAAGGTAGTTGTAATTGATGACTCAGCATTTATGAGAAAGCTAATTACCGATTTTTTATCTGGAGATCCACTAATAGAAGTAATAGGTGTAGCGAGGAATGGGGAAGAGGGCGTCCGTGAAGTGATTCAAAAACAGCCTGATGTCGTTACACTAGATATTGAAATGCCTATTATGAATGGACTTGAGGCGCTGCAAAAAATAATGGCAAATAAACCTCTACCAGTTATCATGTTATCTAGTGCCGCGAAAGTAAGTACAGATCATACGATACTAGCATTTAAATATGGCGCATTTGATTTTATAGAAAAGCCATCGGGTCCAATTTCCTTAGATTTATATAAAATCAAGCATGATTTAATAGAAAAAGTGAAAATAGCCCGACAAACAAACATGAAATCGTTAATTAGTCCTATAAATCAACCCCATAAAAACATAAAAACATCTGCTGTTTATAGTAATATAGAACTAAAGGGTGAGCATTTAGTATTAAGAGAGAAAAAACCTTTACTCGTTACAATTGCTGCATCAACAGGAGGGCCAAGAGCCATTCAATCTATTTTACAAAGTTTTCCGCAAGATATAAATGCAACAATACTGATTGTTCAACATATGCCACCGTATTTCACCCATTCATTAGCAAACCGATTGAATCAAATGACTCATATTACGGTGAAAGAAGTAGAAGATGGAGAAAAGTTGGAGAAAGGTGTGGCTTATATTGCTAAAGGCGGCTTACATTTTACTATAAATCAAAAAGGCAGTTTTCTTTTCGCTCATTTATTACCACCGGAGAAAAAAGTGGGGCATTGTCCATCTGCCGATATGCTATTTGCTTCATTTAGTGAATTGCAGGGCTATAGACAGGTAGCTGTCGTATTGACCGGAATGGGCGTAGATGGAAAAAAGGGAGCACAAAAGTTAAAAGAGAAAACGAAAACAACAATTATTGCCGAATCGAAAGAAACAGCCATCGTTTACGGGATGCCAAAAGCGATAGTTGATAATGGATTAGCTGATGAAGTGGTAGAGTTACAAAATGTCTCATCTACAATCTTGAAGTATGTTTAATGGAGGTGTCCTTAGATGGAAATGAACCAATATTTAGATCTTTTTATTGAAGAAAGTAAAGAACATCTACAAAATTGTAATGATTTGCTGCTTAAATTAGAGCAAAGTCCAGAGGATTTATTCATTGTTAATGAAATTTTTCGCTCTGCTCATACTTTAAAAGGCATGTCAGCTACGATGGAGTTTAATGATCTAGCCCAATTAACTCATCAAATGGAGAACGTGTTAGATCTTATTCGTAATGAGAAATTAGCTGTATCTTCACAAGTACTTGATATATTATTTTTAGCAGCTGATTACTTAGAAGAAATGGTAGAATCTATTGCCAGTGGAGGCAATGGACAATTGAATGTAGAGACTGTAGTGAAACAATTGCAAAGCTTGGATGGCAAAGAACAGCTTGAGAATGTAAATGCACCGGAAACTGTGCAATTTGGGAAGCTGACCTACGATGATTATGAATGGACTGTATTAAGTCAATCAAAAGATACCGATTATCACCCCTTTGAAGTGACGGTGCAATTACATAAAGATTGTTTATTAAAAGCAGTTCGAGTGTTTATGGTTTTTGAAACACTAGAGAAAAATGGAGAAATCATTAAATCGCACCCTCAGGCAACTGCTCTTGAAGAGGAACAATTTGACTTTGAGTTTACAGTAACTATTCTCTCTTCTAATACAAAAGAAGAGATTGAAATGGAACTGTTGAAAATATCTGAAATCGACGCTGTCGAAATCATAGCGATAGATTTGTCTCAGGCAAGTGAAGAAGCGGCGGTAGCTGTAGAACAAGTGGTATTGCCTACAGAAAAAGAGGTTGAAGTAACACAGCAACAGACTTCATCATTCAAACAGCAGAGCAAACATGCAACGAAAACGATTAGGGTAAACATTGAACGACTAGATATCTTAATGAATTTATTTGAGGAATTGGTGATAGATAGAGGACGTCTACTACAAATTTCACAAGATTTAGACCATCAAGGGTTACAAGAAACAGTTGAACATATGTCTCGTATTTCCGGAGATTTGCAAAATATAATTCTCAATATGAGGATGGTTCCAATTGATACAGTCTTCAATCGTTTTCCTAAAATGGTTAGACAACTGGCGAAAGATTTGCATAAGTCTGTCAACCTAGAGATTATTGGTGCCCAAACGGAATTAGATCGAACAGTCATTGATGAAATTGGTGATCCACTCGTTCATTTGATTAGAAATGCAATGGATCATGGAATTGAAAAGCCCGAAGAGCGTATAGCAAAAGGTAAGTCACAACAAGGAACAATTATCTTGAAGGCTTACCATAGTGGAAATCATATTTTCATAGAAATAACGGATGATGGGGCAGGAATAAATAAAGACAATGTGTGTCGAAAAGCCATTTCTAAAGGGATTATTAAAGAAGAAGAGATCGCTTCTATGGAAGATCAAGATATTTATCAGCTTATTTTTTCATCAGGTTTTTCTACAGCTAAGGAAATTTCCGATGTTTCGGGCAGAGGCGTCGGTTTAGATGTTGTGAAAAGTACAATTGAATCATTAGGTGGATATGTTACGATTCAGTCTAATGAAGGAAACGGCTCAACCTTTTCTATTCAATTACCTTTAACCCTTTCAATTATTTCCGCTATGTTAGTAGAAGTAGAAAATGAAAAGTATGCTATTCCTTTATCGTCAATTATTGAAACAGCAATTATAAAAAAAGCTGACATTATGAAAACACATAATCAGCAAGTAATCGATTTTAGAGGTAAAGTCGTTCCGCTCGTTTCTTTACAATCTATTTTTGAAGTGAATGATGAAAGTGAAGAAATACCAGAGACGCTTTCAGTTGTTATTGTTCGAAAAGGAGAAAAGCTGGCTGCATTAATCGTGAGTTCTTTTATCGGGCAACAAGAGATTGTACTGAAATCATTAGGTGATTATTTAACGAATGTTTTTGCCATATCGGGTGCGACAATATTAGGCGATGGACAAGTAGCGCTAATTATTGATTGTAATGAGTTGATAAAATAATAGGAAGATGGTGATTGGACTGTGGAAAATAAACAACATACTGTTCAATTAATTGTATTTCAGCTTGGTGATAAAGAATATGGGGTACCTGTTGCAGATGTACTCTCAATAGAAAAAATAGAACATATTACGAGAGTGCCAGGAACAGAGAAGTATATTAAAGGCGTCATTAATCTTCGTGGTGTTATACTGCCAATTGTCGATTTACGCACAAGATTTAATTTACCCGAACACCCGTATTCCGAACATACTAGAATTATTATTACGAAAAAAGGTGAAAAGGAAGTGGGGTTAATTGTCGATGCAGCTAATGATGTGATAGATGTGGCAACATCACAATTAGAGCCCCCGCCTGAAGTGGTGGGAACAGAGTCATTTGATTATATAAAAGCTGTCGCCAAAATGAATCAACAAATTCTTATTTTGATTGACTTAGCTAAAGTATTAAATATAGAGGAGAATGTAGAAGTTTAATGGCTGATTCTTATTCTATTAATGATCGACACCATCTCCCAAAATTTATTGATATGTTAAAAGAGGTAGCAAATATTGGTGCAGGTAATGCAGCAACAGCACTTTCTTCTTTATTGGATAAAAAAGTAAATATGCATGTTCCCTCGGTTCACATATATACCTATCAAGAGGTAGTCGAGGCGAACGGTAATGACGAGAATGTAACGGTTGGGGGTCTATCGCAAGTCTCAGGCTCTCTTTCAAGCCAACTATTATTATTACTGTCTTATCAAAATGTAGAACGGTGGATAGCAGACTTGCTACAAAGCCAAAATGAAATGTTTAGTAGTCTATACGATCACATGGAACAATCAGCATTAGCGGAATTAATGAATATGTTAACAGGCGCCTACGCTTCAGCACTTGGGGATTTTTTTGAAGAACCACTCTTTTGCTCACTTCCTGCTATAAGTATCGATATGTCAGCTGCACTAATCAGTGATGCTTGTATTACACAATCATACGACTATGATGAGTTATTAGTTATTCAAACGAGTATGGAGATTGTTGAAGAATCGAAAGAAGAGCTTTGTCACTTATTGATCTTCCTCGATAATCACTCGTTATCTGAAATCTTAAAGAGATGTGACGGATAAATATAATGAATACAAGTGAAGTCGTGAAAGTTGGGATAGCTGACTGTCATATTGTTCAGGCACCTCAGTTAATTAGGACGTCAGGTTTAGGTTCTTGCGTAGGTGTCGTCCTTTATGATCAAAAAAAGAAAATAGCAGGATTGGTTCATATAATGCTCCCTGACTCGTCCTTAGCAAAATCAAAGGTATTTAACCCCGCTAAGTTTGCTGATTCAGGAATTAAGCATTTGTATGATGAGTTAATTAAAAGTGGTGCGCATCGTATTTCCATCATGGCTAAGTATGCAGGTGGGGCACATATGTTTAAATTTTCATCCGGTCAAGATGTGATCCGTATTGGTGAAAGAAATATAGCGACTACAGAACGAATACTAAAAAACTTGCAAGTTGAAGTGACAGGTAAGGATGTAGGCGGTCATTGTGGACGAACGATAGAGTTCAATCCAGAGAATGGAAAGATGATGGTTAAGACGGTTAATCAAGGAGTGACATATATATAAATATTTGTTAGAGGAGGTGAGTATCTGGTTTAAATCATGTATTTAACCAGATTTAATGAATGCTACAAGTTTCAGAAGAGAAAGCTTGGGATGAGTGGGTATGTTCACGGAATCAAGATGCCGGTAATTTTCTCGTTAAAAGATATATGCCACTTGTAAGTTATCATGTTCAAAGGATTGCAGCAGGTCTCCCTAAAAGCGTGTCAAGGGATGAATTAAAAAGTTTAGGCATGATGGGTTTATTTGATGCACTAGAAAAATACGACCCCAATCGTGACCTTAAATTTGATACGTATGCATCCTTTAGAGTAAGGGGCGCCATCTTAGATGGTTTAAGAAAAGAAGACTGGCTATCTAGAAGCACGCGAGAAAGAACAAAAAAAGTGGAAGCGGCGATTGAAAGATTAGAGCAGGCCTATATGCGTAATGCCACAGTTGAAGAAATTGCTCTTGAGGTACAATTATCAACTAAGGAAGTATATGCTACTCTAAATGAACAATACATGGCCAACTTATTATCTATTGATGAAAAACCGAGTGACTATGATTATGATGATTATTCATTTGTTCTACAAGATGAGAGAGCGATTTTACCAGAAAAACAGCTTGTTAAAAATGAATTAATTGAAGAATTAACGTCCCAAATTAAGCAATTAAACGAAAAGGAACAATTAGTGGTTAGTTTATTTTATAAAGAAGAACTGACATTAACCGAAATTGGTGAAGTTTTACAACTTTCTACATCTAGGATTTCACAAATTCATTCAAAGGCAATTCAAAAGTTAAAGAAAACATTAGAAAAAATCGTCTAATGTTCTTTGAAGGAGGGTTTTTCTATGGTAGGAGGGCATATCATTTCTGTATCACCTGATAGGTTAACTGCTATGTTACATCTACAAGCAAATGAGATACAAGATGATAATATTAAACAAGTAATAGAAAAAAGTATTCGTAAAGCGAATATTACATACGGACTTGACCATGCGCTAATCGCGAAAATCGTTGAAGACCCTCTAGCCTACACTTACCCAATCGAAATTGCAAAAGGCGAGAAACCAGTCGCTGGAAGAGATGCTTATTTAGTAAAGGAAAAATTAAATATGCATAGTGAGAAGCGAGAGAAGCTTAATGACATACATGAGCATATGGTGACAGTAGCAAATGGAGAGGTGATCGCAACCATTTTTCCAGCTACACCTGGTTCGGACGGAATCGATGTTCATGGACAAAGGGTTAACAGCATGAATGGGAAAGAATTACACATCACTCCAGGGGAAAATGTGATCTTACATCATGAGCAATATTATTCTTTAATTAATGGTGAAGTCTTACTCTCAAAAAACACCTTGTCTGTGTTACCGATACAACTGATAGATGGTGATTATCATCCAGGAAAAGGTATAATGAAATTTGATGGCAATGTGGTTGTGAAAGGGAATGTTTTAACAGGAAGCCATATAGTGGCAACAGGTAATATAAGGGTAGAAGGAACAGTTGAAAACGCAAAACTAGAGGCACAAGGCTATATTTATATTGAAGGTGGAGTCCTTGGAAGCCAATATGGTAAAATTCAGGCTCAAGGTAGTATAAGAGCCCATTTTTTAAATCAAGCAGTAGTAGAATCTGAAAGTAATATATATATAGAGCGTTCAATCCTTCATAGTGTAGTATTTGCCAAGGAACATATTTATGCAAATAAAGCATCTGTCATCGGGGGACATTTATCAACATATGGTGGAATGATTGTCAAAGATATTGGCAATCACCATTTTACATATACTGAAATTGAATTAAAAGATGAGGATTATTCACTTCAAGATAAGTTAGGAGAAATCTCGAACAAACTTGCTGATTTAAATATTGTAAAACAAAAGCTAGTTTCTATTGAGTCTAAATTGCAGGAGGATCAACAGGGACATCCGTTGGCATTAAAACATAAAAAGACTAAGAAACATATCGAGCAAGAAATTTTAAATCTAACGAAAAAGAAACAAGAGATAGAAAGTCACCACGCTTTTCAAAAGGATAAGCTAGCTATCAAAATTCTTGGAGAGCTATACCCTCAAACAAAGATTAAAAAAGGTAAGTACGCCAAGCTATTTAAAAAGCCGAATGCGCATATTACCATTCATTTTGATAAATCAGAATTTATTGTATTACCTATTGAAAATTAAAAAGTAGAGAGTCACTAATAGTTGACAAAAAAGAAGGGATAAATAATGATTGTTTTCTTCCTTATCATTAGTCTCATATTGAATATACTCGCAATCACTGCGATTCTTCTCCTTTATTTACGGCAAAATCGTTTTGTTTCTTTAGAAAAAGAACAAAAAAATAATATAGAACAAATGGATCAATTATTAGCGATATACATAACGGAAATGCGTGAAGAGAACGAAGCCTTTTTGAAGCAAGTCCAGCAAAGAAATATATTATCTCCAGTAAATGACGAATCTAACGTACAAAATGAGCCAAATCCACAAGAGTTGAATAAGCGCTATCCAGCAACAACAGCTAAAAAGAAGGCTGCATCTATTTATCAAGCTAATCAAGCCAATAAGGATACTCATATTGACCGTCAAAAAGAAAAGAATGAAGCCACTACCCATACTTCTATTCAGGACCTTTATCATCAAGGGCACTCCGTTGATGAAATTGCAAAACGCATGAATAAAGGAAAAAAAGAGGTAGAACTTTTATTGAAATTTTCTAAGGAATGATGATAAGTCTTGCTTACTTACTGGAGTTATGCTATATTATAAAACGGTGTTAATACACACGCTTATTGATTTAACTAGTTGGTGCTGTCAATACAGTTTCTAGTTAAAGATGATATGAGCGGAGGAAAATAAAAACCATTAGGAGGAAACATCCATGTCAGTAATTTCTATGAAGCAATTGCTTGAAGCTGGTGTACATTTCGGACACCAAACTCGCCGTTGGAACCCAAAAATGAAAAAATACATTTTCACTGAGCGTAACGGCATCTACATTATCGACCTTCAAAAAACAGTTAAGAAGGTAGAAGAAGCTTATAATTTCGTTAAAGAACTAGCTGGTGAAGGCGGAACAGTTCTTTTCGTTGGTACTAAAAAACAAGCGCAAGATTCTGTTAAAGAAGAAGCAATTCGTTCTGGTATGTACTATGTAAACCAACGTTGGTTAGGTGGTACATTAACAAACTTTGAAACAATCCAAAAGCGTATTGCACGTCTTAAAGATATCGAAAGAATGTCTGAAGATGGCACTTTTGAAGTACTTCCTAAAAAAGAAGTTGTTCAATTAAGAAAAGAGCAAGAACGTTTAGAAAAATTCTTAGGCGGAATCAAAGATATGAAAGCTCTTCCTGATGCTTTATTCATCATTGATCCTCGTAAAGAGCGCATTGCAGTTGCAGAAGCGCATAAATTAAACATTCCGATCGTTGGTATTGTTGATACGAACTGTGATCCAGATGAAATCGATGTAGTAATCCCTGCAAACGACGATGCAATTCGTGCCGTTAAACTTTTAACTGGTAAAATGGCGGATGCAATTTTAGAAGCTAAACAAGGTGAAGAAGTAACGACTGCATAATTGCTATGAAATGCGTTATTTTTGAAAAGGTGATAATAGGGAGCACCCTTTATCACCTTTTTTTAAAAAGAATGACGTATTTGTTGCCTGCAATTCAAAAGAACGATTGGCACACGCAATATTTGGAAAAGATAATGTAATAATAAAAAATCATGCTGAATGTTCATATACGACATTTACATATTTAATAAGGAGGATTCCATAATGGCAATCACTGCACAAATGGTAAAAGAATTACGTGAAAAAACAGGTGCTGGAATGATGGATTGTAAAAAAGCACTTCAAGAAGTAGACGGAGATATGGAAAAAGCAATTGACTTTCTTCGTGAGAAAGGTATTGCAAAAGCTGCGAAGAAAGGCGATCGTATCGCTGCTGAAGGCTTAACTTCTATTAAAGTAGAAGGAAATGAAGCTGTTATTCTTGAAGTAAATGCTGAAACAGACTTCGTTGCTAAAAACGAAGGTTTCCAAACACTTGTAAAAGAATTAGGAGAGCACTTGTTAAGTGTAAAGCCTGCGTCAGTTGAAGAAGCACTTCAAGGATCTATGACAAATGGTAACACAGTTGAGTCTCATATCAATACAGCTATTTCTAAAATTGGAGAAAAACTATCATTACGCCGTTTTGAAGTTAAAACAAAAACAGATAACGATGCTTTTGGCGCGTACCTACACATGGGTGGACGTATTGGTGTACTTACAGTTCTTGAAGGTACGACTGATGAAGAAGCAGCAAAAGACGTATCTATGCATATTGCAGCATTAAACCCTAAATATATCTCTCGTGATGAAGTTTCACAAGAAGAAGTTGAACATGAGCGTCAAGTTCTTACTCAACAAGCGCTTAACGAAGGTAAACCAGAAAAAATCGTTGAGAAAATGGTTGAAGGTCGCTTAGGTAAATATTTCGAAGAAGTTTGTGTAAACGACCAATCATTTGTTAAAAACCCAGATGAAAAAGTTGGGAAATTTGTTGCTTCTAAAGGCGGGAAAATTAGCGAATTCGTACGTTATGAAGTAGGAGAAGGTATCGAAAAACGCGAAGATAACTTTGCAGAAGAAGTAATGAGCCAAGTGAAAAAATAATAAATCTACCATAGTAGATGAATTTGTGGGGAACACTGTGTGTTCCCTGTTTGTTAGAATAAATGTAGTTTGAAATTTTAAGCAAAAGCTTTTTTTGCTTACTATTCATTATGGAGGTTCTTATGAGCGACCCTAAATATAAAAGAGTTGTTTTAAAATTAAGTGGTGAAGCATTGGCTGGAGAACAAGGTTTCGGCATTAATCCATCAGTAATTAAGTCAGTCGCACAGCAAGTGAAAGACTTAGCTGAGCTAGATGTTGAAGTAGCTGTCGTTGTTGGTGGCGGAAATATTTGGCGTGGTAAGATTGGTGAAGAGATGGGTATGGAACGTGCTAATGCAGATTATATGGGAATGCTTGCAACGGTAATGAACTCCTTAGCACTTCAAGATAGTTTAGAACAACTTGGGATTGAAACAAGAGTACAAACTTCAATTGAAATGAGACAAGTTGCTGAGCCATATATCCGTAGAAAAGCCATTCGTCACTTGGAAAAGAAAAGGGTCGTTATTTTCGCTGCAGGCACAGGAAACCCTTATTTCTCAACAGATACAACAGCTGCACTAAGAGCGGCAGAAATTGATGCTGAAGTTATCTTAATGGCAAAAAATAATGTTGACGGTGTATACTCTGCTGATCCAAGAATTGATAAAAATGCAAAAAAATACGATGAATTATCCTATTTAGATGTCATTAAAGAAGGATTAGCAGTCATGGATTCCACGGCATCATCACTTTGCATGGATAATAATATTCCACTGATTGTCTTTTCTATTATGGAAAAAGGAAATATCAACCGCGCTGTATTAGGCGAGCCAATCGGTACAATCGTAAGGGGGAAAAACTAAATGCCAAAAAATATCATAGCTAATGTAAAAGATCGTATGACAAAAGCAACACAATCTTACTCACGCGAATTAGCCGGTATTCGAGCTGGGAAAGCTAACTCTTCTATATTAGATAGAATAACAGTAGATTACTATGGTGCACCAACACCTATTAACCAATTAGCTGGTGTTTCTGTACCAGAAGCACGTTTATTAGTCATTCAACCCTATGATAAATCTATATTAGGTGACATTGAAAAGGCAATCT
The DNA here is from genome assembly GCF_020171845.1 of Cytobacillus kochii. Taxonomy (GTDB): domain Bacteria; phylum Bacillota; class Bacilli; order Bacillales; family Cytobacillaceae; genus Cytobacillus; species Cytobacillus kochii. The sequence goes on from NZ_JAIVAM010000013.1 coordinate 152,565, forward strand.
TGAAATCAGATTTAGGACTTACTCCAACAAGCGATGGAAACCTTATTCGTTTATCCATTCCACAACTAACTGAAGAGCGCCGTAAGGAACTTGTAAAAGTTGTGAAAAAAGAGGCGGAAGAAGCAAAAGTAGGCATCCGTAATATTAGAAGAGACGGTAATGATGATCTGAAAAAACTAGAAAAAAATGGAGAAATCACTGAGGATGATCAACGTGGTTACTCAGATGATATCCAAAAAGCAACAGATGAGTTCATTAAGAAAATTGATGAGCTTACAAAAGATAAAGAAAAAGAAATTTTAGAAGTATAATCTTATTTACATTATATAGGACATACTTTTTCGATTGTAGGCGAAGCCCTCTATGATAAATAGGGGGCTTTTTCTATAATGGACCGATTCTAAAACTTCGTGTTTTATGAATGAAGTGAAAAAGGCAGTAGCGTAGAAGAAAATTGAACTATTTTCTTTACTGATAGAATTTGTTGGCAGATAAACCAAAACGGCAATCTTTGAAATCGAACTCTTAATTTATAATTAATATCTTAAAAAAATATCTTATTGCATCGTTTTGTGGTAATCTTTAAAATGAGGAGCACAATTGGAGGAAAGTTATTGATGTGCTTACTTATTCTGCCTATAATGAATATATCTGAAATGGCAAAAGCGTCACTCGTTTAATCATCGAAGTAGTATGAACGGAAAAGGGTGCTTATCCATTAAATACATGGCATTACTTATTTAATGGTAAATCAGCCGATTAAAAGGAGTATTCAAATGTTCGATAAAATGAAACTTTGGAAAAATAATAATGACTCAATAGATCTTCAAGAAAGAATAGATAATATTAAAGCACAGCCAATTCCAGAGCATGTAGCAATCATCATGGATGGTAATGGTCGCTGGGCTAAAAAAAGAACGTTGCCGCGTGTTGCAGGTCATCATGAAGGGGCAAAAGTCGTTAGAAAAATCACACGATTCGCCAATCAACTGGGTGTTAAAACGTTAACATTATACGCCTTCTCTACTGAGAATTGGAAAAGGCCAAAAATGGAAGTCGATTTCCTTATGAAGTTGCCATCTGAATTTCTGCAAACGTTTTTACCCGAATTAATTGAAGAGAATGTTCAAGTGAAAATGATCGGAAATAAATCTATTTTACCGGCAGCGACATTAAAAGCAATTGACGAAGCGATCCAATCTACTGCTCATAATGATGGGTTAGTGTTAAATTTCGCTATGAACTACGGGAGTCGAGCGGAAATTATTGAGGCAGTTAAAAACGTCTTAATTGATGCGCAAAGTGGTATAATAGATGAAGAAAAGTTAACAGAAGAAGTTTTTTCATCATATTTAATGACAAATGAGTTGGCCGATCCAGACCTACTGATACGAACGAGTGGGGAAATTCGTTTAAGTAATTTTATGCTATGGCAACTAGCTTATGCTGAGTTTTGGTTTACAGATGTTTTATGGCCAGACTTTGGGGAAGAACATTTTGTTGAAGCAGTTGAAGTATTCCAAAAGCGTCAAAGGCGTTTTGGAGGAGTTTAATAAAGGTGTTGAAATGAATGAAAGAAAGAGTAATCACAGCAATCATTTTTGGAGCAGTTCTCTTGCCACTAGTATTTATTGGTGGGTGGCCATTGATGCTCCTTGCCTATTTTTTTGCAACAGTAGGCTTATACGAGCTATTAAGAATGAAAGGGTTTAATCTATTTTCCCTTCCAGGACTCATATCTACGTTTATATTATGGATGATCATGATTCCTACAGAATTTTATTTTGCTTGGTTGATACGAGCAGGAGTTGGAAAGACAGATATTTTAGTACTTGGTGTACTTCTTTTGCTTACATATACAGTATTAACAAAGAATCGTGTTACATATGATGATATTGCCTTTATGCTCATTTCTACTATCTATATAGGTTTTGGTTTTCATTACTTTCTAGAAACGAGAGCGATGGAGAATGGACTTATTTGGATCTTTTTTAGCCTATTTATTATATGGGCTTCTGATTCAGGTGCGTATTTCTTTGGAAAGGCATTTGGAAAAAGAAAGCTATGGCCAGATATTAGTCCTAATAAAACAATAGAGGGTAGTATTGGCGGCGTTATTTCATCTGTTGTCGTTGCTTGTTTGTTTTTGATTTTTACAGATATTAGTGAACCCGCAATTCTCATTATTCTTATGACCTGTCTATTAGCTGTCTTTGGACAAGTTGGCGACTTGGCAGAATCAGCATTTAAAAGACATTACGGAGTAAAAGATTCGGGTAGAATATTACCTGGTCATGGTGGGATACTTGACCGTTTCGACAGCTTGTTATTTGTTTGGCCATTTATGTATATTATTTTATCTATCATGTAATAAAAGACAGAGTAGAGAAACGATTATATAGAGACGCTGTTTTTAGCGGAGAAAAGTGTAATCATACCTTATGATATGTGGCTCAGTAGACGCTTTTCTTAATAGGAGATGTTTTAGAAATGAAAAAAATTAGTTTAATGGGTGCTTCAGGTTCTATCGGTACACAAACGTTAGATATCATTAGACAGCATCCTGATGAATTCCAATTAGTCGCTTTTTCAGTAGGTAAAAATATTCATTTTGCCCGTCAAGTAATCAACGAATTCCATCCAGAGCTTGTTTCCGTCTTAGAAAAAAGTTCGATGGAGATGCTTAAAGCTGAGTTTCCAAGCATATCATTTACATATGGACAACTCGGTTTAACAGAAGTGGCTGTATATAATAAAGCAAATATATTGGTAAATGCTGTTTTAGGTCGTGTAGGACTAGAACCAACATTACAAGCAATTGAAGAAAGAAAAACGATTGCTATTGCAAATAAGGAAACATTGGTAACAGCGGGGCATTTAGTCATGGAATCAGCAAAAAACTATGGTGTTGACCTTTTACCTGTTGATAGTGAGCATTCAGCGATTTTTCAAGCATTACAAGGAGAGAATGCCAAGAATATCGATCGATTGATTTTAACCGCTTCTGGAGGATCTTTTCGTGATTATAGCAGAGCGGATTTAGAAGCAGTAACAGTAGAACAAGCGTTAAATCATCCTAACTGGTCAATGGGAGCTAAAATCACAATTGACTCGGCAACAATGATGAATAAGGGCTTAGAGGTAATCGAAGCTCATTGGTTATTCTCATTACCATATGATAAGATTGACTGTCTTCTTCATAATGAAAGTATCATTCATTCAATGGTTGAATTCCATGATAGTAGTGTCATCGCACAATTAGGTACACCGGATATGAGGGTTCCTATCCAGTACGCTCTTTCTTACCCAGACCGTTTACCATTAAAGAATAAACGATTAGATCTAGCCAAAATTGGCCAGCTCCATTTTAAAGAAATGGATTATGATCGCTTTCGTTGTTTAGCGCTTGCCTACCAAGCAGGAAAAGAAGGTGGATCGATGCCTGCGGTTTTAAATGCAGCAAATGAAGCAGCGGTTGCAGCATTTTTAGAAGGAAAAATAAGCTTTTTAAAGATTGAAGAATTAATTGAACAAGCTTTAACAAGACATTCCTGTATAAAAGCACCGACATTATCAGAAATACAAGAAGTAGATGAGGAAACAAGAGCCTATATCTATTCGCTTTTATCAAGCTGATTCGTTTTTGATTCAGAAAAAAAGGTGGTTAAAAATTGAGTACAGTCATAGCCTTTATTATCATTTTTGGGGCACTAGTATTTTTCCATGAACTTGGACATTTAATCTTTGCGAAGCGAGCAGGTATCCTATGTCGTGAGTTCGCGATTGGTATGGGACCAAAGGTTTTTTCATTTACAAAAAATGATACACTTTATACGATCCGGTTGTTACCGATAGGTGGCTATGTGCGGATGGCTGGTGAAGATGTTGAAATGGTCGAATTGAAAGCAGGTTACCGAGTAGGATTAGTCTTCAACGACCAAAATGAAGTTCAGAAGATTATTTTAAATAACAAAGATAAATATCCGGATGCAAGGATTCTCGAAATCGAACATGCAGATATTGAACATGAATTGATATTAAAAGGGTATGTCGAAGGCGAGGAAGAAGAGAAATTAGAAACGTTTAAGGTAAATCGACGAGCAGTATTGGTGGAAGATGGAACAGAAACACTGATTGCTCCTTATGATCGCCAATTTTCTTCTAAAACTTTAGGACAAAGAACAATGGCTATTTTCGCTGGACCGATGATGAACTTTGTTTTAGCTTTTGTTATTTTTGTCATCATCGCTTTATTACAGGGGATGCCATCAAATGCGCCGATGCTTGGGGAATTAACAGAAGATGGTGCAGCGATTGATGCAGGATTCAAACAAGGTGACATTGTTCATTCAGTCGATGGTGCAGAAATTTCGAGCTGGCAAGATGTTGTAGAAATCATTCAGAAAAACCCTAATAATGAGCTTGAATTTCAAATTGATCGCGGTGGGGAAGAAATGACGATCCCGGTTACACCTAAGTCGCAAGAAATAGAAGATGGTCCGACAATCGGTGTGATCGGTGTATATAGTCCGATGGAAAAAAATCCATTAAAATCAGTCGTATACGGTGCTGAGGAGACCTTATTATGGACAAAAGAAATTTTTGTTATTTTAGGGAAGTTAATCTCTGGGGAATTTACAATTGATGCCCTTTCAGGTCCTGTTGGTATCTATGTTTCAGTTGACACAGTTGCTCAATCAGGTATATTTTATTTAATGAAGTGGGCAGGTGTCTTAAGCATCAATTTAGGTATCATGAACCTATTGCCTATCCCTGCTCTCGATGGTGGAAGATTAATGTTCTTTGCTATTGAGGGAGTTAGAGGAAAACCGATAGACAAACAAAAAGAAGGTATGGTTCACTTTGTAGGCTTTGCGCTATTAATGCTGCTTATGTTAGTTGTAACATGGAATGACATTCAGCGATTCTTTTTATAAGAAGATGAAACCTGAGGCTCAGAGATCCGTTTTAACTAAATGGTTTCTGAGCCTTGATAATGAAAATAAATAATAGAGGTGTATAAATTAAGATGAAACAAAGTCAGGTATTAATTCCAACTTTAAGGGAAAACCCTGCTGATGCAGAAATTAAAAGTCATCAACTTTTATTAAGAGCAGGATTTATTCGTCAAAATGCTAGTGGTATTTATAGTTATTTACCAATGGCAAGAAAAGTGTTACAAAATATTGAAACGATTATTAGAGAAGAGCTTGAAGCCATTAATGCCGTAGAGATGCTTATGCCTGCACTTCAGCAAGCAGAGCTGTGGCAAGAGTCTGGTCGCTGGTATACATATGGTTCAGAATTAATGAGAATGAAAGACCGTCATGAGCGTGAATTTGCTCTTGGACCAACACATGAAGAGGTTGTGACGAGTCTTGTGCGTGATGAAGTGAAATCATATAAAAGGCTACCTCTTGCTCTGTATCAGATTCAAACGAAATTTCGCGATGAAAAGCGTCCGCGTTTTGGTGTGCTAAGAGGTCGAGAATTTATTATGAAAGATGGTTATTCCTTCCATTCAAGCCAAGAAAGTTTAGATGAGATGTACGATCTTTTTTATCAAGCTTATTCCAATATTTTTTCTCGCGCAGGTTTGAATTTTAGAGCTGTTATTGCGGATTCTGGAGCAATGGGTGGTAAAGATACTCATGAATTTATGGTTCTGTCCGAAATTGGAGAAGATACGATTGCTTATTCTGATACCTCTCAATATGCAGCAAATATTGAAATGGCAGAGGTAGTTTCAACATATGAAAAATCTAATGAAGAGTTAAGAGAACTTGAAAAAGTTAGTACTACGAATCAAAAAAGCATTGCTGAAATTGTGGATTATTTAAATGTCTCAGCAGATAAATGCATAAAATCATTACTATTTAAAGTAGATGAAGATTATGTATTGCTACTTGTTCGTGGTGATCATGAAGTGAATGATATTAAAGTAAAGAATCTGCTTGCAGCCAATGATGTGGAATTAGCTGATGCTGAGGAGACAAAATCAGTTATTGGCTGTGAAATTGGTTCCATCGGTCCCGTTCATGCAAATGTACGGATCATTGCCGACCATGCTGTCAGTGCAATTGTTAATGGTGTCTGCGGTGCAAATGAAGCTGGATACCACTATGTCAATGTAAATGTGGATCGCGACTTTACCGTAGAACAATATGCAGATGTTCGCTTTATTCAAGAAGGAGACCCATCACCTGATGGAGAAGGTAGTATTCTTTTTGCAAAAGGAATTGAAGTTGGTCATATATTCAAGCTTGGTACGAGATATAGTGAAGCAATGGATGCGACTATTCTCGATGAAAATGGCCGTTCACAACCAATGATTATGGGTTGTTATGGCATCGGGGTTTCTCGTGTAATGGCAGCTATTGCGGAACAACATAGTGATGAAAATGGACTTGTTTGGCCGGAGAATATCGCACCTTATCAACTTCACCTTGTTTCATTAAATATGAAAAAAGAAGACCAAGTGCAATTAAGTGAAAGAGTATACGATTCTTTGAAAGATTTAGGGTATCGTATTTTATGGGATGATCGCGCTGAACGAGCTGGCGTAAAATTTGCTGATAGTGATTTAATCGGTTTACCTTTACGAATTACTGTTGGTAAAAAGGCAAATGAAGGCATCGTAGAAGTGAAATTAAGAAGTACAGGCGAGCAATTTGAAGTATCAGTGGATGAATTACCACAATTCATTCATCATCAGTTAGCATAAACAACCTAAACATTCCTATATAAAAATGATCCGACCCCATTAGTCGTCAAATGCTAAGATGAGAATGGGATCGGTTTTTTATTTTATCATCGATAGAAGAAGTTTGTAGTCCTATTAAAAAATTGCGTCACTGTCCGAATTATAGCTCGATATTTATGTTGAATGCCTGCGCTTCATTCATTTTTGAAGTTTTAAATAACCCGATCATTCCTCGGGGAAATAATATCCATTACCACAAAATAGTTGACAATTAGCGTGATTTTTACTTTATCAAATCTAGTATTTAATTATGATATAATAGTGACCGATTGAAAAAAATAGAACGTTAATGAAGGGGGAGGGCTGAAATGAGCGATGTAAAAGGAAACAAAGAACGTTTTCAGCTCCTGTTACAACAATTAGAATTAACAGAAGATGCTTTTGTTCATTATTTTGAACAAGCCGAAATCATGAAAGTATATATTCAAAAAAAGGAAAAAAGATGGCATTTTTCCTTTAGCCTAGAACAAATCTTACCGGCAACTGTTCTTCAAAGATTTGCAGCTCAATTGCACCACAAGTTTTCTCATATTGCACGTACCTCTTTTTCTATTACTGTTACGAATCAACAATATGATGAGAGTTTAATTCAAGATTATTGGACATTTTGTATGAAAGAAATTGAAGGCATCTCACCACCGATGCTCAAGCTTCTTCATGAGCAAGTGCCGAAAATAAAGGGAAATAAGGTAATCGTTACCGTTAGTAATGATATGGAAAGTCAGTCCATTAAAAATAAGTATGCGCCACTTATTCTTGATAGCTTTCAATCATTTGGATTTCCACCATTTCAAATTGAAACAGAATTGTCAACCGAAGAGAGCAATGAAGCATATGAGCGTTTTTTAGAAGCAAAGAGAAAAGAAGATCAAGAACGCGGCATGCAAGCAGCAATTGAAATGGAGAAGAAAGCATTAGAGCAAGAATCAGATACACCGATACCACAAGGGCCATTGACAGTTGGCTTGACAATTAAAGATGATGCTGACTTCCGCAAACTAATTGATATAGTTGATGAAGAAAGAAGAATTGCTGTGGAAGGTTACGTCTTTCATGCAGAAACAAAAGAACTCAGAAGTGGTCGGACATTATTAACTTTCAAAATTACAGATTATACAAGCTCGATACTTGTAAAAATGTTTTCCCGAGATAAAGAAGATGCTGCACTTTTTCAAATGGTACAAAAAGGTATGTGGCTGAAAGTTCGCGGTAGTATTCAAAATGATACCTTCGTACGTGACCTAGTCATGATTGGTAATGATTTAAATGAAATTAAACCAATTGAAAGAAAAGATACAGCTAAGGAAGAGGAAAAGCGGGTTGAACTTCATCTTCATACACCAATGAGCCAAATGGATGCCGTTAGTTCGGTTAGTGCGCTTGTTTCACAAGCGAAGAAGTGGGGACATAAAGCGATTGCGATTACAGACCATGCCGGTGCTCAATCCTTTCCAGAAGCATTTAATGCTGGTAAGAAAAATGGTATCAAAATACTGTATGGTGTTGAAGCGAACTTAATCGATGACGGTGTACCAATTGCTTATAATGATGCACATAGACGAGTAGCTGAAGATACTTATGTTGTGTTTGACGTTGAAACGACTGGATTATCTGCTGTTTATGACACCATTATAGAACTTGCAGCCGTGAAAATTCACGACGGCGAGATTATTGATCGTTTTGAATCTTTTGCTAATCCACATCATCCTTTATCTGCTACGACTATTAATTTAACGGGCATAACGGATGATTTAGTAGAGAATGCCCCGGAAGTAGCTGACGTTTTAAAAGATTTTTACGAATGGACTGGCGATAGTGTGCTTGTGGCACATAACGCTTCATTTGATATGGGTTTTTTAAATGTAGGGTATAAGAAAATAGGTCTTGGAAAAGCAACAAATCCCGTAGTAGATACACTTGAATTAGCGCGATTTTTACACCCTGAAATGAAAAATCATCGCCTCAACACATTGGCAAAGAAGTTTGATGTTGAACTAACCCAACATCACCGGGCAATATACGATGCGGAAGCGACAGGCTATATATTAATAAAAATGCTGAAGGATGCGATGGCTAAAGGCATTGAATACCATGATCAATTTAATGACAATATGGGTAAAGGAAATGCTTATCAAAGGGCTAGACCGTCCCATTGTACTTTGATAGCGCAAACGAGTGAAGGATTGAAGAATCTTTTTAAATTAGTCTCGATTGCTCATATTAATTATTTTTATCGTGTGCCACGTATTCCTCGTTCGGTATTACAGAAATATAGAGAAGGTATTATTGTTGGTTCTGGATGTGACAAAGGTGAAGTTTTTGAAGGGATGATGCAAAAATCGCCTGATGAAGTGGAAGAGATAGCTGAGTTTTATGATTATCTAGAGGTTCACCCTAAAGAGGTCTATGCTCATTTATTAGAATTAGAGTTAGTTCGTGATGAAAAGGCGCTCGAAGAAATCATTACGAACGTTGTACAACTTGGTGAAAAATTAAATATCCCAGTTGTGGCAACAGGGAATGTTCATTACTTAAATCCGAATGATAAGATTTATCGTAAGATTTTAGTGAATTCTCAAGGTGGGGCAAATCCGCTCAACCGTCATGAACTGCCTGATGTGCATTTTCGCACGACCAATGAAATGCTTGAATGCTTTGCATTTTTAGGAAAAGATATAGCAAAAAAAATCGTAGTAGATAATACGAATAAAGTTGCTGATATGATTGATGAAATTAAACCAATAAAAGATGATCTCTATACGCCAAAAATAGAAGGCGCAGACGAAGAAATGCGTGAAATGAGCTATAGCATGGCGAGAAGTATTTACGGAGAAGAACTACCTGAAATCGTAGAAGCTCGTTTGGAGAAAGAATTAAAAAGTATTATCGGACATGGCTTTGCCGTTATTTACTTGATTTCCCATAAACTTGTTAAAAAGTCATTAAATGATGGCTACTTAGTAGGATCAAGGGGTTCGGTAGGTTCCTCATTTGTTGCGACAATGACGGAAATTACAGAAGTTAATCCACTGCCTCCTCATTACGTCTGCCCTAATTGTAAACACTCTGAGTTTTTTGATGATGGTTCAGTAGGTTCAGGGTTTGATTTACCAGATAAGGATTGTCCAAACTGTTCTCAGCATTATCGTAAAGATGGCCATGATATTCCATTTGAAACTTTCTTAGGCTTTAAAGGGGATAAAGTACCAGATATTGACTTGAACTTCTCCGGAGAATATCAGCCTAGAGCCCATAACTATACAAAAGTTCTTTTTGGTGAAGAATATGTGTATCGGGCAGGTACGATCGGTACTGTAGCAGATAAAACGGCATTCGGCTATGTTAAAGCGTATCAAAATGATAATAATCTTCAAATTAGAGGCGCAGAAATTGATCGCTTAGCTTCTGGTTGTACCGGTGTTAAGCGAACAACTGGGCAACATCCAGGCGGCATTATTGTTGTTCCTGATTATATGGATATTTATGATTTTTCACCTATCCAGTTTCCGGCTGATGATCGTAATTCAGAATGGAAAACAACTCATTTTGACTTCCATTCCATTCATGATAATGTGTTGAAGCTAGATATACTTGGTCATGATGATCCCACTGTTATTAGGATGTTGCAAGATTTAAGTGGGATTGATCCGAAGACCATTCCAACCGATGATCCAGAAGTAATGAAGATTTTCAGTGGAACGGAATCGTTAGGCGTTTCAGAAGAGCAAATTATGTGTAAAACGGGGACATTTGGTATTCCAGAGTTTGGAACAAGGTTTGTTCGGCAAATGCTAGAAGATACGAAACCAACGACATTTTCTGAGCTTGTTCAAATTTCAGGTCTTTCACATGGAACTGACGTATGGCTCGGCAATGCCCAAGAGTTAATTCATAACAATACATGCACATTAAGTGAAGTTATTGGATGTCGTGATGATATTATGGTGTATTTAATTTATCAAGGCTTAGAACCGGCTTTCGCTTTTAAAATCATGGAATCAGTTCGAAAAGGAAAAGGGCTGACAGAAGAGATGGAAGCGGAAATGAGGAAGAATGAAGTACCTGAGTGGTATATTGACTCTTGCTTAAAGATAAAATATATGTTCCCTAAAGCCCATGCCGCTGCCTATGTCTTAATGGCGGTACGTATTGCCTACTTTAAAGTTCATCATGCGCTTTTATATTATGCAGCTTATTTTACCGTTCGTGCAGAAGATTTTGATATAGATGCGATGGTAAAAGGCTCACAGGCGATCCGAGCAAAAATTGAAGAAATCAATGCGAAAGGCTTAGATGCTTCTACAAAAGAAAAAAACTTGCTGACTGTAATGGAGTTAGCGCTTGAAATGAATGAAAGAGGATATAGTTTCCAAAAAGTTGATTTGTATAAATCCAGTGCAAGTGACTTTATTATTGAAGGTAATACACTGATTCCGCCGTTCAACTCTATACCAGGATTAGGTACGAATGCAGCACTGAATATTGTAAAAGCAAGAGGAGAAGGGGACTTCCTATCGAAGGAAGATCTTCAGCAAAGAGGTAAGGTATCTAAAACAATTATCGAGTACTTAAATAATCATGGTTGTTTAGAAGAATTACCAGACCAAAATCAGTTAAGTTTGTTCTAAGTCGCTTTTACAGCTATTCCATTTGCATAAAAATTATGGTTATGGTATAGTTTTATTGGAAATACTAACGGATATCTTCGCAAACAAGAGTGGGGCAACCCACTCTTTCGTCTTGTTATTAACCAAAATTTTCATCGGTTACTAAGATGATCCGGTATATCTCGATTAGCAGCAACTCTAGTGTTTGCTGCTACATTTATAATGAATAGGCATCTTGCTAGAAGGAGGGATAAAGATGAGTAAAGTGACTGAAGAAGTTGAACAATTAGTCACTCCTATTTTGAGCGATCTTCAGTTGGAATTAGTTGAGATCGAATATGTGAAGGAAGGAAAAGACTGGTTTCTTCGTGTCTTTATTGATAAAGAGACAGGCGTTGATATAGAAGAGTGTGGAGTAGTTAGTGAACGCTTAAGTGAGAAATTAGATGAAATTGACCCAATTCCTTATAACTATTTCCTTGAGGTCTCTTCACCAGGAGCGGAACGCCCTCTAAAAAAAGAACAAGATTTCATGAAAGCAATTGGTAAAAACGTATTTATAAAAACGTATGAACCAATAGATGGAGAGAAAACATTTGAAGGTGTACTAACAGACTTCGATGGCCATATCGTAAAAGTTGAAATGAAAGTTAAAACAAGAAAGAAAACGGTAGAATTACCGTATGAAAAAATCGCAAAAGCTCGCTTAGCTATTGTCTTCTCATAAAGCAATTGGCGTAACGCAACTTATTTAAAGGGGGATATGAATCACATGAGCAGTGAATTATTAGATGCTCTTATTTTGCTTGAAAAGGAAAAAGGAATTTCACGAGATGTCATTATTGATGCAATGGAAGCCGCGTTAGTGTCTGCTTATCGTAGAAACTTTAATCAAGCACAAAATGTCCGTATTGATTTAAATTTGGGTAGTGGCACTATGAAAGTATTTGCCCGCAAAGAAGTCGTTGATGAAGTGTTTGATCCAAGATTAGAGATTTCTATCGAAGATGCACGCAAGATTAATCCTAACTATACGGTTGAAGATATTGTAGAAATGGAAGTAACGCCAAAAGATTTTGGTAGAATTGCTGCACAAACAGCCAAACAAGTCGTTACTCAACGTGTTCGTGAAGCAGAAAGAGGCATTATTTATTCTGAATTCATTGATCGAGAAGAAGATATCATGACAGGCATTGTCCAAAGACAAGACGCAAAATTTATTTACGTTAGTCTTGGTAAGATTGAAGCGATTTTACCTGTAAGTGAACAGATGCCTAGTGAACAGTATCGCCCACATGATCGTATTAAAGTGTTTATTACAAAAGTCGAAAAAACAACAAAAGGTCCACAAATTTATGTTTCTAGAACACATCCAGGACTTTTAAAACGTCTTTTTGAAATTGAAGTACCAGAAATTTATGACGGTACTGTTGAATTAAAATCTGTTGCGCGTGAAGCGGGAGATCGCTCAAAAATCTCTGTACATTCTGATAATCCAGAGGTAGATCCAGTTGGTTCATGTGTTGGACCTAAAGGTACACGTGTGCAAGCCGTTGTTAATGAGTTAAAAGGTGAAAAAATTGACATTGTGAAGTGGTCTAGTGATCCAGTTGTCTTTGTAGCCAATGCATTAAGTCCTTCTAAAGTGTTAGATGTTGTAGTAAATGAAGAGGACAAAGCGACAACGGTTGTTGTTCCAGATTATCAACTGTCGCTAGCTATTGGGAAACGTGGACAAAATGCAAGACTTGCGGCGAAGCTTACTGGTTGGAAAATTGATATTAAATCAGAGACAGAAGCAAGAGAAGCCGGCACATATCCAAGAGATGAAGCTCTTTTAAGCTATCATCAAGATGATGAAGATGAAGATTTTACATTCCCTGAAGACAAGGAATAAGAGGTGAATGGCTGGTGAACAAAAGCAGAAAAATTCCGATGAGAAAATGTATAGCGACGGGGGAAATGATGCCGAAGAAATCACTCGTACGCATTGTTCGCTCAAAAGAAGGCGAAGTTTCGGTTGATGTTACAGGTAAGAAATCCGGTCGCGGAGCGTATCTTACAAAAAGTAAGGAAGCCATCTTACTTGCAAAAAAGAAAAATATTTTAGCTAGTCATCTAGATGTACAAGTGGATGAGGACATATATAACGAACTTTTAGATCTTATTGAAAAGGAGAAATGACCGTCCAAAATGAATGAGAGAAAATGGATGTCATTACTTGGCTTGGCCAATCGAGCGCGTAAAATCACTTCAGGTGAAGAGCTTTCTATAAGCGATATTAGAAAAGGGAAAGCGAAGCTGGTTTTGTTGTCTGCAGATGCTTCTGCTAATACGACAAAAAAAGTAACAGACAAATGTAAATCTTATGCTGTTCCTTATAAGATTGTCCCAGACAGAGAATTGTTAGGGCAAGCAATTGGCAAGGAAGCAAGAGTAGTGGTGGCTGTTTTAGACGCTGGATTCGCCAAAAAGCTATTAACGTTGCTCGATTAATTCTAGCGGGGGTGAAAGCATGAGTAAAATTCGCGTTTACGAATATGCTAAAAAACATAATCTATCTAGTAAAGATGTAATTACGAAATTAAAGGAAATGAATATAGAGGTTTCGAATCATATGACAACATTAGAACCAGGTGAAGTAACAAAATTAGACGGTATTTACAATAAGCAAGAAGAGAAACAACCACAAAAACAACAATCAGCGCAAGCACAACCTGCAAACAATCAGAAAAATAAACCAGCAGGTGCACCAAAAGGCAATAGAAATAAGCCAAATAACAATAATAATAATAATAAGAATCAAAAACCTAATCGCAATAATAATCAAAAAAATAAACCAAAGAATAAAGGGCAGAAGCCACCTCAACCACCAGCACCTAAAAAAGTAAAAGAATTACCAGAGAAAATCACTTTTACTGAATCACTAACAGTTGGTGAGCTTGCTAAGAAGCTCCATAGAGAGCCTTCAGAAATCATTAAAAAGCTATTTATGCTTGGTGTGATGGCAACAATTAACCAAGAACTAGATAAAGATTCCATTGAGTTAATTGCAGGCGAATATGGTGTTGATGTAGAAGAAGAAGTATTAGTAGATGTGACAGATTTAGAAGCATATTTCACTGAAGATGAAGAGACTAATCTTGAGGAACGTCCATCTGTTGTAACGATTATGGGTCACGTTGACCATGGTAAAACGACATTACTTGATTCCATTCGTCACACAAAGGTAACTGCTGGCGAAGCTGGTGGAATTACACAGCATATTGGTGCCTATCAAGTAGAAGATAAAGGTAAGAAGATTACATTTCTAGATACACCTGGTCACGCGGCATTTACAACAATGCGTGCCCGTGGAGCGAAAATAACTGATATTACAATTTTAGTTGTTGCAGCGGATGATGGTGTGATGCCGCAGACAATTGAAGCAATTAACCACGCTAAAGCTGCTGAGGTACCTATTATTGTTGCTGTTAATAAAATGGATAAAGAAGCGGCAAATCCTGACCGTGTAATGCAAGAGCTAACAGAACATGGATTAGTTCCTGAAGCATGGGGCGGAGATACAATCTTTGTACCGATTTCAGCCATTAAAGGTGACGGTATCGATGAGTTGTTAGAAATGATTCTCCTTGTTGGTGAAGTAGAAGAATATAAGGCGAACCCTAATCGCAATGCTGTCGGAACAGTTATTGAAGCACAGCTTGATAAAGGTAGAGGATCAGTAGCCACTTTACTTGTACAAAACGGAACATTGAAGGTTGGTGATCCGATTGTTGTCGGTAATACATTTGGTCGCGTACGTGCGATGGTTAATGACCTTGGACGTCGAGTAAAGACTGCAGGACCATCTACTCCTGTAGAAATTACAGGATTGAATGATGTCCCTCAAGCAGGTGACAGGTTTGCTGTTCTAGAAGACGAGAAATCTGCGCGCCAAGTAGGGGAAGCACGTGCACAATTAGCTCTACAAGCACAAAGATCTGAGAAATCTCGTGTTAGCCTTGATAACTTATTTGAGCATATGAAAGAAGGGGAAATGAAGGACATAAACATCGTTGTAAAAGCTGATGTTCAAGGTTCAGCTGAAGCCCTAACTTCCGCATTAAATAAGATCGATGTAGAAGGCGTAAAAGTACGTATTCTTCATACAGGTGCGGGTGCCATTAATGAATCAGATATTACGCTTGCTGCTGCATTTAACGCAATTGTCATCGGCTTTAACGTAAGACCTGATACGAATGCAAAACGTGCGGCTGAAGCAGAAGATGTTGATATTCGTCTACACCGTATCATTTATAACGTAATTGAAGAAATTGAATTAGCAATGAAAGGGATGCTAGACCCAGAGTTTGAAGAAAAAATTATTGGTCAAGCAGAAGTCCGTCAAACATTTAAAGTATCAAAAATTGGTACAATTGCCGGTTCTTATGTTACGGAAGGTAAAATCACAAGAGATTCTGGTATCCGCCTAATTAGAGACGGCGTTGTTATTTTCGAAGGTGAAATTGATGCGTTAAAACGCTTCAAAGATGACGCGAAAGAGGTAGCAACAAATTACGAATGTGGTATTACAATTAAGAACTACAATGATGTCAAAGAAGGCGACATCATTGAAGCTTATATTATGCAAGAAATTGAGCGTAAATGATTGTAGGTTTGGTTTCGTGTGAGTGTATGATATATGATGCTCGTTCATTAAAGGAAAAGAGAAGTGTATTACAGCGAATCCTCACTCGTCTGCAACAGAAGTTTAACATTTCTGTTGCAGAAGTTGGGTTTCAAGATACATGGCAACATACACAGATTGCCATAACTGCTGTAGCTTCAAGTAAGCAGGCCGTTGAGTGGGAGCTTTCAAATGCGCTTAAATTAATTGATTCTTTTCCTGAGATTGAGCGGACAATTACAGACATTGAATGGCTTTGAAAAAGAGGTGTAACAATTGAGCCTAAGATCAAATAGAGTTGGCGAGCAAATGAAAAAAGAGCTCGGAGAAATTATCGGTCGAAAAATTAAAGACCCACGAGTGGGATTTGTAACAGTAACAGATGTTCATGTGACAGGTGATTTACAACAAGCTACTGTCTATATTTCTGTTCTCGGTAATGAAGAACAAAGAGAAGATACATTGAGAGGATTGGCTAAAGCTAAAGGGTTTATCCGTTCAGAAATCGGTCAGAGAATACGTTTGAGAAAAACCCCTGAAATCACTTTTGAGTTTGACGAATCAATCGATTACGGTAATCGTATTGAAACACTCCTTCATCAAATTCAAGATGACGGTCAATCCAAAGATAAGGAATAAATAATGATTGGCGGATAGACGTTTGTCTATCCGTATTTATTTCACCTTAATTTGAATTTTAGTGAAAGGGGGCGTACAAAATGGAAGGAATATTACCTTTATTAAAGCCAAAAGGAATGACTTCTCATGACTGTGTATTTAAGTTACGCAAGATTCTAAAAACGAAAAAGGTGGGTCACACAGGAACATTGGACCCTGAAGTCACTGGCGTATTACCTATTTGTATTGGACGGGCTACGAAGGTTGCCGAATATATTACGGATGCAGGTAAAGAGTATGAAGGAGAGGTCACAATAGGTTTCTCGACAACGACAGAAGATGCCTCAGGCGAAGTGGTTGAAGAGAAGAAGGTAGATAAACCGATTACTCGAGAAGAGATTATCGCGGTGTTCCAGCAATTAACTGGAGAGATTGTCCAAACACCACCAATGTATTCTGCTGTTAAAGTGAATGGTAAAAGACTTTATGAATATGCACGACTAGGGCAAGAAGTGGAGCGGCCAAGTAGAAAAGTGCGCATTGATCGTATCACATTGCTAAATGAGCAGGAAGTATATAATGGGGAACAGATTACTTTTCGTTTTCGTGTTGCTTGTGGAAAAGGAACATATATTAGAACCTTAGCAGTTATGATGGGTGAACTTCTTGGTTATCCTGCCCATATGTCTGATTTAACTCGCATCCGGTCTGCAGACTTTACCATTGAGGATTGTTTGACATTACCACAAGTGGAGGAAGTGATGAACGAGGGAAGAATAGCTGATGTGCTCAAACCGTTAGAATGGGGGATTAGCTATTTGCCGAAATATCAAATAAATGATAAAGTAGCAATGAAAGTGAAGAATGGCGCAGTTCTTCCTACTCCTGAAGAACTTGAGAGTGTATCTGGTCCTATTGTAATGGAGACTGTGAACAATCAAGCGTTGGCCTTGTATATCCATCATCCTGATAAACCAGGTATAATAAAGCCAACTAAAGTTCTATACATAGGTGAATAGGGTAAAGGTAAACGTTCTTTTACATAAAGTAGACGTTCTATGCCTATCTTCATGTTTAAACAATATAAAAAGGTGAATGATCATGGAAGTTATAAAAATAGTACATCCACATAACCACAGTAAAGATAGCTGGCCACCTCTTTCAATGGCATTGGGCTTTTTTGACGGTGTTCATCTTGGTCACCAGAAAGTGATGCAAAATGCAAAGGAGAAGGCAGCTGAACTAGGGTTGAAAAGTGCCGTAATGACATTTGATCCTCATCCATCAGCTGTATTAGGTGATCCACAAGAACAAATTAGATACATCACACCGATAAATGAAAAAATCAAGATTGTTGCACAGTTAGGCATTGATTATTTATTTATTGTGCACTTTTCTAAAGCATTTGCTAATCTAGATCCAGAAGCTTTTATCGATCAGTATATTATTGATTTAAATGTTTCTCATGTATCTGCTGGATTCGATTATACGTATGGTAAATTCGGTAAAGGCACTATGGATACGATAAAGACACATGCTAAAGGGTATTTCTCTACAACCACGATTCCACAGTTAAAAAGAGACAATGCCAAGATTAGCTCCTCCCTCATTAGGACTTACTTAAAAGAGGGGAGCGTTGAAAAAATCCCTCCGCTTTTGGGAAGATACTATACAGTTAGTGGTCCGGTCGTGCAAGGTGATCAAAGGGGGAGACAATTAGGTTTTCCAACAGCAAACGTTGCTGTTAGCGAAGATTTCATCACCCCACCTACAGGTGTATACGCTGTAAGAATTTTTGTTCAAGGAAAATGGCGTAAAGGGGTCTGTAATTTAGGCTATAAGCCAACTTTCCATGATGACTTAAAGACCCCTTCTATTGAAGTCCATATTTTTGATTTCGATCAAGATATATATGGTGAAGAGGTTGAAGTAGAGTGGCATCAACATATTAGAGATGAACGGAAGTTTAATGGAATTGAAGCATTAATTGAGCAAATTGCTAAGGATAAGCAAGCAACACTCGATTATTTTGCAAAAAACAACGGTTAATTCTTGCATTTTGTTTAAAAAAGTTGTATTCTTATAAACGTATTGATTGATGAACCTTTGCTTGGCAAGTCGAGTCACCGACGCTTGCTCAGTAACAGGGGATTGAAATTTTAGGAGGTGAATCGGATGGCTATCACTAAAGATCGTAAAAATGAACTTATCAATGAGTACAAAACTCATGAAAATGATACTGGTTCTCCAGAAGTTCAAATCGCTGTCCTTACAGAAGAAATCAACAATTTGAACGAACATTTACGTACTCATAAGAAAGATCACCACTCTCGTCGTGGTCTATTAAAAATGGTAGGTAAACGTCGTAACCTATTAACTTACCTTCGTAACAAAGATGTACAACGTTACCGTGAGTTAATCAATAAGCTTGGTTTACGTCGATAATAAGAAGCTTGTCTTCTTATTTGAAGAAGCGGGATTTTTTCCCGCTTTTTTATTAGCCTAAAAACGCTATTCTACATAAAATTTTGTTATTTTATATATTTGAAAAAGTGTGCATAATAGTATTAATGATGAAAATATGTCATGGCATTTTGCTTTAGTATATATGATTTTGTAAGTGAAATGGTAGAGAGGGGTACAAATATGGGACAAGATAAGCATACCTACAGCATAGATTGGGCTGGACGCAAGTTGTCTGTTGAAATCGGACAATTAGCAAAGCAAGCAAACGGTGCTGTTTTGGTTCGCTATGGTGATACAGCTGTACTAAGTACAGCAACAGCATCAAAAGAACCGAAGAACTTAGATTTCTTTCCACTTACTGTGAACTATGAGGAAAGATTATACGCAGTCGGTAAAATACCTGGCGGCTTTATTAAACGTGAAGGTCGTCCAAGTGAAAGAGCCATTCTAGCTAGCCGATTAATTGATAGACCAATTCGACCACTTTTCCCGGACGGTTTCCGTAACGATGTTCAAGTTGTCAGTATGGTTATGAGTGTCGACCAAGATTGTTCTTCGGAAATGGCGGCAATGTTTGGGTCATCTCTTGCATTAAGTGTTTCTGATATTCCGTTTGCCGGTCCAATTGCAGGTGTAACTGTTGGCAGAGTAAACAATGAATTTATCATTAACCCTTCTGTAGAACAAACAGAAAAAAGTGATATTCATTTAGTCGTTGCTGGTACGAAAGATGCGATTAACATGGTAGAAGCAGGGGCAGAAGAAGTTCCTGAAGAAACGATGCTTGAAGCAATTATGTTTGGTCATGATGAGATTAAACGATTAATTGCCTTCCAAGAGAAGATTGCTGAAGAAATTGGTAAAGACAAGATGGAAGTTACGCTTTATCAAGTCGATGAAGAGATTAATGCAACTGTGCGCTCTATGTGTGAAGCGGATATGATTCCTGCTATTCAAGTTCAAGAAAAACATGCTAGAGAAGCGGCCATTAAAGTTGTCAAAGATAAAGTGATTACCCATTTTGAAGAGCAAGAAGTCGATGATGACTATCTTAAACAAGTAAAGCAAGTACTTGATAAAATTGTTAAACAAGAAGTACGCCGCTTAATTACTGAAGATAAAGTAAGACCTGATGGGCGTGGACTAGAGGAAATTCGTCCGCTATCATCTGAGATTGACTTACTTCCACGTACACATGGATCAGGACTGTTTACACGTGGTCAAACACAAGCGTTGAGCATTTGTACATTAGGTGCGCTTGGTGATGTACAAATTCTAGATGGTCTTGGCATTGAAGAAGAAAAACGTTTTATGCACCATTATAATTTTCCGAATTTCAGTGTTGGTGAAACTGGCCCGATGAGAGGACCTGGTCGTCGTGAAATCGGACACGGTGCTTTAGGAGAAAGAGCTTTAGAGCCAATTATTCCATCAGAAAAGGATTTCCCTTATACGATTCGACTTGTTTCTGAAGTGTTGGAATCTAATGGTTCCACTTCACAAGCAAGTATCTGTGCAAGTACTTTAGCAATGATGGATGCTGGGGTACCAATTAAAGCGCCAGTTGCTGGTATTGCGATGGGTCTTATCAAATCAGGTGATTATTACTCTATTCTAACCGATATTCAAGGAATGGAAGATCACTTAGGTGATATGGACTTTAAAGTAGCAGGTACAAGTAAAGGCGTCACAGCACTACAAATGGATATTAAAATCGATGGTCTTTCTAGAGAAATTTTAGAAGAAGCATTACAACAAGCAAAAATCGGTAGAATGCAGATTCTTGATTCCATGCTAGCAACGATTGCTCAACCTAATAAAGAGCTTTCACAATATGCACCGAAAATCTTAATGATGTCAATTAACCCAGATAAAATCCGTGATGTTATTGGGCCAAGTGGAAAACAAATCAATAAAATCATTGAAGAAACGGGCGTAAAAATTGATATCGAACAAGATGGTACAGTATTTATTTCTTCGATCGATGAAGCGATGAACCAAAAAGCGAAGAAAATCATTGAAGATATCGTTCGTGAAGTAGAAGTTGGACAAATGTATTTGGGTAAAGTGAAGCGCATTGAGAAATTTGGTGCTTTCGTAGAGATCTTTAATGGGAAAGATGGACTTGTTCATATTTCTGAACTAGCTGAAGAGCGCGTAGGAAAAGTCGAAGATGTGCTTTCAATAGGTGATGAAGTCCTTGTAAAAGTGACGGAAATCGATAAACAAGGTAGAGTGAACCTTTCTCGTAAAGCTGTATTAAAAGAGCAGCGTGAACAAAAAGAAAAAGCTGAGAATAAATAAATTTGTAAGAAAGTCAGGGTTGTCCCCTGATTTTTTTCTTTCTTTTTTTGTTAGAATATAAAATGATGATGTATATTTTAAGTGAGCCCTCGGCTTGTTTCTTTTAATTGTCGAAGGGGATTGTTATTATGTAAGCGCTTTATCGAATAGTTAAACTGTTCTACCTTGTCCTCCTTTAACATATTTTAATGAAGAGGGAGGCTGGTGTTATGAGAAAAATTGGATACACGCTGGTAATAGTCATTAGTGGATTTTTAATCGTTGCGAACCCGTTAACAGATCAATATATGTCTTTAGCACTAAATGAAAGCATATCGGTAAGTAAAGTAGATGATCCGCTTTTAATAGAAATAAAGGAGCAAGCGAAGACGTTTGAAGTCCCTGCCAAGGATGCTGTTATAGATAAAGTATGGAAGGCGATTCCAGGATTAAATGGACTAAAGGTTGATGTGAATGCATCTTATAAAAAGATGAAAAAGGACGGATCCTTTGATAAAGAGAAACTCGTATTTACCGAAGTTAAACCAAAAATCCATCTAGAAGATTTAGAACCTTCACCGATTTATAAGGGCCATCCAGACAAGCCGATGGTTAGTTTATTAATTAATGTAGCATGGGGAAATGAGTATCTTCCTAAAATGTTGGAAACATTAAAGAAACATAATGTAAAAGCAACGTTTTTTTTAGAAGGAAGATGGACGCAAAATAATCCTGATTTAGCAAAAATGATTGTTGCCGCAGGGCACGAAATTGGCAATCATTCTTATACGCATCCTGATTTAAAAGTTGCTTCTGATCAAAAAACGAAAGAAGAAATTGTGAAAACTAACGAAGTCATAGAGGCGACGACTGAACAAAAAGTGAAATGGTTTGCCCCCCCAAGTGGTAGTTATCGTAATCAAACCGTCGACATTGCTAGTGGGCAAGGACTACTTACTGTGATGTGGACTGTCGATACGATAGATTGGCAAAAACCATCACCTGAAACGATTATTAATCGTGTAGTCAATAAAGTAGAAAATGGTTCAATGGTCTTAATGCATCCAACAGAATCAACAGCAAATGCACTGGATAGAATGATTGTAGGGATTAAAGACAAAGACTTACAAATTGGGACAGTGACATCCTTATTATCAGAGGAAAGAATCGGATCACACGAAAAGCCGAAAAAATAACAAGCGAGATTTTGCAAAAAATAGCAACTATAGATACACTTATGTTATTCTACCATCATGAGTCTTTTTTTCTTATGAATGATAAACAGTTGTTTTGAAAAGCATTCCGTATCATTCGAAAAAAGACAGCTTGCAAACAGAACAGGAGGAGCATGCTTGATTAAAAGATATACTTGCAAAAATGGAACAAGAATCGTATTAGAAAATATTCCGACTGTCCGCTCTGTTGCCATTGGCGTTTGGATTGGAACAGGATCAAGAAATGAAGATAAAGAGAATAATGGGATTTCCCACTTTCTTGAACATATGATTTTTAAAGGTACAGAGTCAAAAACAGCTAGAGAAATAGCGGAGTCTTTTGATAGTATTGGTGGACAAGTGAACGCTTTCACATCAAAAGAATATACATGCTATTACGCAAAAGTACTGGATACTCACGCCTCATTTGCGTTAGATGTACTAGCAGATATGTTTTTCAACTCTTCCTTCGATAACGAAGAGTTGAAAAAAGAGAAAAATGTTGTCTATGAAGAAATTAAAATGTATGAAGATACACCGGATGATATTGTCCATGATGTTTTAAGTAAGGGTGTATATGAAAGTCATTCATTGGGGTACCCGATACTCGGAACGGAAGAAACACTAGAAACGTTTAACGGGGACACATTAAGAGACTATATGCATAATCACTATATACCTGAGAATGTCGTCATCTCCATTGCAGGTAATGTGCCTGAATCATTTATTCAAGAAGTAGAGTCCCATTTTGGTACATATACAGGTGGTAGTCCGGCAGTAAACGAAACAGTACCTACTTTTCACAATAATAAGATCGCCAGAAAGAAAGAAACAGAACAAGCGCATCTTTGTTTAGGGTTTAACGGACTTCCCGTTGGTCATGATGATATGTATCAGTTGATCGTTCTAAATAATATTCTTGGTGGTAGCATGAGTAGTCGCTTATTCCAAGATGTGAGGGAAGATAAAGGTCTCGCATACTCTGTGTTTTCTTATCACTCTTCTTTTAAAGATAGTGGTTTGGTTACAATATATGGCGGTACCGGTGCGAAACAAATGAATGTTCTTTTCGAAACGATTCAGAACACATTAGACGTTTTAAAACGAAACGGAATAACAGAAAAAGAATTAGTCAATAGTAAAGAGCAATTAAAAGGTGGCTTAATGCTAAGTTTAGAAAGTACAAATAGTCGCATGAGCCGTAACGGCAAAAATGAGCTATTGCTTGGATCTCATCGTACATTAGATAAAATTATTGAAGAAATTGATGAAGTATCAATGGATGAAGTCAATGAAATGGCGAAAAAGATCTTTACAGATGACTATTCATTAGCCTTAATTAGTCCAGATGGTGAGTTACCTCAAGGGCTATAAATAAAAGAGAACAATTTCCCATTTGTAAAGATAGGAAATTGTTCTTTTTTATTATAAACATATATTTTCTTTAGCCTTTTTTCTTTTTTAACACCGCACGAAAACAATTTAATTCTCCCCATATGGTTGATGTGAGGACATTAGAAGGTCGGGTGAAGGTCACTTGATCAAAAAAGGTTAATCCAGCTTCGTGAATCATACGATTGAACATGTCTAAATCGATGGTAGGATAGTCACAAGTTAAAATAATGAGTCCATCCTCTTTTAATACACGTTTAAACTCTACAAGGCTTTTATATATATCCTCACTACTTAAATGTTCAATAACGGAAATACAGAAGATTTTATCAAATAATTGCCCACTGTATGGTAAATCAGTTAAGGAACAGCAATTCATAGATACGTTGTTTATTAAACGTTGTACATTTTCTTCTTGTATGTCGTCATGTGTATATGTTTCCTTCATATCTAAAAAAATGGCTTTACTGTCTAATAATCTCTCATCGATATCACAGGCAAAAGTGTGTTTGCATATCTCACTTAAATAAAACTTTAAAGGATGCCCCAATCCACAGGCTGCATCGAGAACAATTTCATTTTTGTCTGCAAAATTTTTTGCCCATTCATACTCATAGGGTCTTGTTTCCCATTCCTTAGGTAACTGGAAGACGAACTGCTGAGATTTCGGATCGTCAGTTGTAATAAACCTTGAATCAGTTATGTTTTTCATTTCATTTCCTCCTCACTTAGCATTTTATTGTATGTGAATAAAGATGAGTCGCTACCTCACGATTTAATCACTTTTCCTATTTAAAATGTTTTTTTAATGGTAGGAGTTTCGTCCTTCACTCCTTATCAATCTTCTCTTCAAAACAAAGGTTCAAACTTAGCGTCTATTCTTTGTTAGAGAACTCACCGAATAGGTCATTTCTACATAAGATGTTGAAGTAATTGAGTAAAAGAACATAAAAAGTTCTTTAAAAGAAGGTGAGTGTTGCATGCTGACAGGATTACAAATTGCAGTGATCGGTGGAGATGCAAGGCAGCTTGAGGTCATTCGTAAGCTGACAGAATTGGATGCAAAATTATATTTAATTGGTTTTGAACAGCTTGACCACGCTTTTTCTGGTGCAGTAAAGGAGAAGTTAGATGAAGTTGACTTTACATGCATTGACGCCATTATATTGCCAGTGCCTGGGGCTGGGGTGGATGGACAGATTGATACAATTTTCTCTAATGAAAAAATTACGATAAATGAAGAAATCTTAAAGAAAACACCGCAACATTGTAAAATTTATTCTGGTATTAATCCTCCTTATCTTCAAGAAATTTCAACCAAAGCAGATCGTGAAGTTGTTCAATTATTTAATCGTGATGATGTCGCAATATACAATTCAATCCCCACTGTTGAAGGTGCATTAATGATGGCCATTCAACATACTGATTTTACAATTCACGGATCAAATGTGACTGTATTAGGACTTGGAAGAACAGGAATGAGTATAGCCCGTGCATTTCATGCTTTAGGAGCTAAAGTGAAAGTAGGAGCTAGAAAAAGCGAGCATATAGCAAGAATAACTGAAATGGGTCTTACGCCTTTTCATTTGAGTGATATTGAAGAAGCCGTTGTGGATGCAGATATATGCATTAATACAATTCCCTTACAAGTCGTGGTGGCATCAGTAATAGCGAAAATGCCAGTTCATACCCTCATTATTGATTTAGCTTCTAAACCAGGTGGTACGGACTTTAGATACGCAGAGAAACGCGGGGTAAAAGCTCTATTAGCACCTGGCCTACCAGGAATCGTTGCACCAAAAACAGCGGGACGTATTTTAGCTAATGTTCTTTCACAATTGATTTTGGCTAATTTTGATGAAAGGGAGGATAAACAATCATGAATTTAAAAGGGAAAAAAATAGGATTCGGTTTAACGGGGTCGCATTGCACATATGATGCCGTTTTTCCGGAAATAGAGAAGTTAGTCGGGGCAGGAGCTGAAGTAATACCAGTCGTGACTTTTACAGTTCAAAATACGGTAACAAGATTTGGCGATGGAGAAGATTGGATTAAAAGAATAGAAGAAGTGACTGGGAATAAAGTTATTGATTCTATTGTAAAAGCAGAACCATTAGGCCCGAAAATCCCATTAGATTGCATGGTTGTTGCCCCATTAACAGGAAACTCCATGAGTAAATTTGCAAATGCTATGACAGATTCTCCAGTGCTTATGGCTGCCAAAGCGACATTAAGGAACGAAAAACCAGTCGTACTAGGTATATCGACTAATGATGCACTAGGCTTAAACGGCACAAATCTCATGCGTTTAATGTCTACAAAAAATATTTATTTTATCCCATTTGGGCAAGATGACCCAGTGAAGAAACCGAACTCAATGGTCGCCCGTATGACAGCATTATCTGATACAATAGTGAAAGCAATAAATGGTGAACAGATTCAGCCAGTCATTGTAGAAAGATACAAAGATGGTAACTAAGTTCGAGATTTATCATAGTTCCCTTCGTTAAGTGATGAATGTTTGCAGACGACGGCTTTCGCCAGTAGACTTGGCGATAAGCCATGTTTTCTCATAAAATTTTATTTTTTAATGCGGGAATATGATAAAATATAA
Source organism: Cytobacillus kochii (assembly GCF_020171845.1). Taxonomy (GTDB): domain Bacteria; phylum Bacillota; class Bacilli; order Bacillales; family Cytobacillaceae; genus Cytobacillus; species Cytobacillus kochii. The sequence continues at coordinate 179,191 of NZ_JAIVAM010000013.1, forward strand.
AATAATCTTAGTATACTATCTATAGCTCGCTCTCATAGCTGAAATACGACTGAAAGATAGTCGCTCACTTGTTTGTTAGCTGAAAGGTAAACTAAAAAATATCAATCATTATGTTGGCCGGAAGGAGAAATGGTTATGACAGAGAAAAAAGACTTCCATGTAGCTGTAGTAGGAGCAACAGGAGCAGTAGGTGAACAAATGTTAAAAACATTGGAAGAGCGTGCTTTTCCGATATCAACATTGAAAGTATTATCTTCGTCTCGCTCAGCTGGGAAGAAGATTCAATATAACGGCAAGGAATATACTGTAGAAGAAGCTACACCTGATAGTTTTGAAGGTGTAGATATTGCTTTGTTTAGTGCAGGGGGAAGTGTATCCAAACAATTAGCTCCAGAAGCGGTAAAGAGAGGAGCAATTGTGGTTGATAATACGAGTGCATTCCGTATGGATGAAAATACTCCACTTATCGTACCTGAAGTAAATGAAGAAGACTTGCATAACCATAACGGCATCATTGCCAACCCCAATTGTTCAACCATTCAAATGGTTGTAGCGCTTGAACCGATTAGAAAAGCATTTGGTTTAAATAAAGTGATTGTCTCCACTTATCAAGCAGTCTCTGGCTCAGGGCAAGCAGCTATTGATGAATTGCAAGAGCAAACAAGAGCGATTTTAGATAATCAAACATACACGCCTGAAGTATTGCCAGTAAAGGGTGATAAAAAGCATTATCAAATCGCTTTTAACGCCATTCCTCAAATAGATAAATTTGTTGATAACGGTTATACATTTGAGGAAATGAAAATGATTAATGAAACGAAAAAAATTATGCATCTGCCTTCTTTACCAGTAGCTGCGACTTGTGTTCGTCTACCCGTGGGAACTGGTCATTCTGAATCTGTGTATTTTGAGATTGATCAGGAAGGCATTAACGCAAAGGATATAAAAGCTTTGTTAAGTACCGCACCAGGTATAGAACTACAAGATGACCCTGAACAGCAAATTTATCCAATGCCAGCAGATTGTGTTGGTAAATCAGAAGTGTTCGTCGGTCGTATTCGCAATGACTTAGATGAGCCAAAAGGGTTCCATATGTGGGTCGTTTCTGATAATCTACTAAAAGGTGCAGCCTGGAATTCTGTACAAATCGCAGAAAGTCTTGTTAAATTAAAGTTAGTGAAATAAATTGCAATTACTCGAGGTGTTAAGATGAAAATCGTCGTTCAAAAATTTGGCGGTACATCGGTAAAAAATGAAGAAGGCAGGAGTCATGCATTAAGGCATATTAAAAATGCCGTTCATGAAGGGTTCAAAGTGGTAGTTGTTGTTTCTGCAATGGGAAGAAAGGGAGACCCTTATGCAACAGACACGTTATTATCACTTGTTGGTGCGCCCCTTGCCAAAATCAATAAACGTGAAACAGACTTATTACTATCTTGTGGAGAAGTGATTTCAAGTGTTGTATTTACGAATATGCTTATAGAAAATGAGCTAACGGCGACCGCATTAACAGGTGCGCAAGCTGGTTTTCGTACAAATCATGATCATATGAATGCGAAAATTATTGATATGAAATGTGAACGTTTAAAAAACGAGTTAGAATTACATGATGTTGTTGTCGTTGCAGGTTTCCAAGGATCAGCTAGAAACGGTGATACAACGACGATTGGACGTGGCGGCAGTGATACTTCAGCAGCTGCGCTAGGTTCTGCCCTTAATGCAGAGTGGATTGATATATTCACAGATGTTGAAGGGATTATGACAGCTGATCCGCGGATTGCACAGAATGCACGTTCTTTGGATGTTGTAACTTATACGGAAGTTTGTAATATGGCTTATCAAGGTGCAAAGGTTATCCATCCAAGAGCAGTTGAAATCGCGATGCAATCAAAAATTCCCATTCGTATCCGTTCCACTTATACAGACGGTTTAGGTACGCTAGTTACGGCTGTTACGAAACAAAGTAGAGGAACAGATATAAAAGAAAGACCGGTTACCGGGATTGCACATGTAGCGAATATTACGCAAATTAAAGTGGTTGCTAAAGAAAATCAGTATGACCTACAATCAGAGGTTTTTAAGGCAATGGCCAAAGAAGGCATTAGCGTTGATTTCATTAATATTTATCCACATGGAGTAACCTATACAGTGACCGAGGAAATGACCGATAAAGCGATTCAAATTTTAAATGGATTAGGTCATGAACCAAAAGTGGAAAGAGGCTGTGCGAAAGTTTCAGTTGTCGGTGCAGGTATGCAAGGTGTACCTGGTGTTGCCTCTAAAATTGTAACAGCACTTTCGGAACAAGGCATTAGAATTATGCAATCAGCAGATAGCCATACGACTATTTGGGTTTTAGTTGAACAAGAAGATTTGCCGAAAGCAGTCAATGCACTCCATGATGCCTTTCATTTAGAAAAAGATCAAGTAGAAATGATATAAGTGATTATTAAAAAGAGGTGTAAAAATGGTTTTATTCGGAAGAGTTTCAACAGCAATGGTTACGCCATTCGATATCAATGGGCATATTGATTTTGCAAAGACAACTCAGTTGATTAATCATTTGATTGAGAATGGGACAGATTCCCTTGTTGTTGCTGGAACAACAGGCGAATCACCAACGTTAACGAAAGAAGAAAAACTCGCATTGTTTAAACATGTAGTGAAGGTAACGGATGGACGCGTGCCAGTTATTGCCGGTACAGGTAGCAATAATACTTACTCATCCATTGAATTAACGAAAAAAGCAGCAGAAATTGGTGTAGATGCCATCATGTTAGTCGCTCCTTATTATAATAAGCCAAACCAAGCAGGCTTATATGAGCATTTTAAAGCGATCGCAGCAAGTACAGATTTACCTGTTATGTTATATAATATTCCAGGTCGATCATCTGTTAATATTGCACCTGAAACAATTATTGAACTATCCAAGATTAAAAATATTGTCTCTGTGAAAGAAGCGAGTGGTGATCTTAATGCAATGACGAAGATTATCGCTGAAACAGATGACGATTTCTTGTTATATAGTGGCGACGATGGTATCGCTTTACCAGTCTTATCCATTGGTGGAGCAGGTGTTGTATCAGTGGCCTCACATATAATCGGCTCTGAAATTCAAGAAATGGTGCAAGCATTTTTAGATGGCCGCTATCAAGAGGCTGCAAAATTGCACCAATCCTTATTACCAATAATGGAAGCGATGTTTGCAGCGCCAAGTCCTGTACCAGTTAAAACCGCTTTGCAGGTCAAAGGCCTTGATGTCGGTTCAGTGCGTTTACCAATGGTACCACTTTCTGAACAAGAAAGAGCTTCACTGATTGACATTATTAAAAAGTAAGCAAAAAATCTGAGCGATCATTCCCACCTTGGGTATGAATTGTTCAGGTTTTTTTGTGTGATGCCATAACATATATACTCTGGATAGGGGAGTAAAAAGAGGGCTCTTCGTATATCTCACAAATCTAAAAAACATATTGAGCAAACATAAGTAGCTCAGGTTGAAGAAGTTTTCGCTCACTAGCTGAACTAGAGATACTTAAATCTGATTACTACTATTTAGTCCTTGTTAAATCCAAACCCAATACATCAATCTGGATGAAGGAAATTTACACGTTTCTTGAGTCTTTTAGGTTCTCTTTTTTTAAAAGCAAGACTAACTGAATGATTATAAACTTGATATTTAGGTATCGCTTTTAGAAGAGAGTATTTGTTAAAGTAAAACGATCCTTTTTGTGCCGTCTTCTTTAATCACTAAAGTGTTTAATTACTTAATTTAACTGGATAAATTGCTTAATAACCGCAAAAATGCATAAATTTGGTTGTTATTATTTTCTTAGTTAAAGTATAATGGGAATAACTGATTTTGATCGGGTGAATGAACTATAGGAGGATACATAAGTGAAAAGACAGAACGAAAGCATCAAGTTAGCAGCACTAGGTGGAGTTGGTGAATTAGGAAAGAATATGTACATAATTGAAGTTGATGAGGATTTATTCGTAATCGATGCAGGTTTAATGCTTCCAGAGAACGAAATGCTTGGAATTGATACGGTTATTCCAGATTTCACCTATCTTATTCAACAAAAAGATCGTGTGCAAGGAGTATTTTTAACCCACGGACATGAAGACCATATTGGAGCTTTATCTTATTTGCTTCGGCAAATTGAGGCACCGGTATACGGAACTAAGCTTACAATTGCGTTAGCAAAAGCAAAAATGAAAGAGCAAGGATTTAAAGGGAAAGCTAAACTAGTGGAAATACATAGTGATACTGAACTTCACTTTGATCATTGTGAAATTTCATTTTTTAAAACAAATCATAGCATCCCAGACAGTGTTGGGGTATGTATTCATACCTCACAAGGCAGTATCGTCTACACTGGGGATTTTAAATTTGACCAAGCGGCTGGACCACTTTATAAAGCCGAAATTGGAAAAATGGCCAAAATCGGAGAAAATGGCGTTTTGTGCTTATTATCTGATAGTACAGAAGCAGAAAAGCCAGGCTACACAAAATCGGAAGCTGAAGTATTAGATGATTTAGTGAAGCATTTTTATCAAGCAAAAGGGAGAGTCGTAGTGGCTACATTTGCGTCTGAGTTAATCAGGATTCAACAAGTATTTGACGCTGCGAAACAGACTAACCGAAAAGTAGCAATAGTAGGAAGAAGTTTGCAAAAAATATATGATATTGCCATCAGATTAGGGTTTTTGGATATTTATGAAGACGTAATGGTGTCTATGAACGATGTAAAAAACTTGGCAGATGAAGAAATCATTTATTTAGTGACAGGTACGCAAGGAGAGCCCATTGATGCGCTGTATAAGATGGCGAAAAACTCTCACCGTCAAGTGCATATTCAAGCTGGAGATTATGTGATATTCTTTGCTTCTCCTTTGAGAGGGTCGGAGGTTTATTTATCAAAAACAGTTGATGTATTGTTCAGGGGCGGAGCACATGTGGTTTCAGGCAAAGGGAGTTTTAATACATCTAGTCATGGTAGCAAAGAAGAGCTTAAATTCATGATTAATTTAATGAATCCGAGATATTTCTTTCCTGTTCATGGAGAATACAGGATGTTAAAGGCACATGCAAAAGTAGCTGAGTCGACTGGTATGGAAAGTGATGCTATTTTTATTCCTGAAAAGGGAGAATTATATGAAATAGCAAAAGGAACCATGAAGAATGTGGGGAAAATCCCAACCGGACATGTATTAATTGATGGCAGTGGTGTTGGTGATGTTGGTAATATTGTCCTTAGAGATCGTAAATTATTATCTCAAGATGGGATATTACTTGTGGTTGTTACGTTAAACAAAAAACAAAAAATCATTTCAGCAGGACCAGAAATAATTACAAGAGGCTTTGTTTATGTGAGAGAATCTGAAGAATTACTAGCTGAAGCAAGCAAATTGGTAAAAGAAATTGTTGAAGCAAAACTATCGAAAGAAGCTTTTGACTGGTCAGGTATCAAACAAGATATGAGAGAAGGTCTCAATCAGTTCTTATTTGATAAAACAAAACGTCGTCCGATGATCTTACCGATAATTATGGAGTCCTAAAAAAGCAGGCAATTACGTATTCGTGATTGCCTGCTTATATTTTTATTTCGATAATAGATATCTTCGTTTCCAAAAGCATTAATAGAATGAAAATCCCATCCCTGTTCATACTAAATATATAAAAGTTTGAAGGGAGAAGTCTTATGGATTTTGAAATGAATGGGAATGATCAAGAGCAACAACCTAAAGAAGATAAACAATCGCCTTTAATGGAAAAGATACAGCAATTAGGTCAAACAAATGTACCGCAACTATCTCAAGATTCCAAAATTCACTGTTTGACAATCGTTGGACAAATAGAAGGGCATTTACAATTACCGCCACAAAATAAGACAACAAAATATGAACATCTTATCCCTCAGATTGTAGCCATTGAGCAAAATCCAAAAATAGAAGGTTTGTTAGTAATATTAAATACTGTAGGGGGAGATGTAGAAGCAGGGTTAGCGCTTGCTGAAATGTTGGCATCATTGTCAAAGCCTACAGTCTCAATCGTGTTAGGTGGTGGACACTCAATAGGTGTACCTATAGCCGTATCTTGTGATTATGCTTATATTGCTGAATCAGCAACGATGACCATTCACCCCATTCGGTTAACTGGCTTAGTGATTGGGGTGCCACAAACTTTTGAGTATTTAGATAAAATGCAAGAACGTGTCATTAACTTTGTAACAAAACACTCACAGATTACTGAAGAGAAGTTTAAAGACTTAATGTTTGCTAAAGGAAATTTGACAAGAGATATTGGAACGAATGTGATTGGTGCTGACGCTGTTGAGTTTGGTTTGATTAATGAAGTAGGTGGTATTGGTCCAGCATTAAAAAAACTTGAGGAGTTAATTGAAAACAATGAACAGCAGGAGGGGCTTGTACAATGATATTATATACAGCCATGCCAAGTGAATGGATATACCAAGCTGAACCATCTGAATATGCGAAACAAAAAGTGGTTAACTTTGAAGGTATCCCGTTACTAGTGGAATTCACTAGTGGTTCTGAATATCGTGTAATCCAAGTAATGAGTACGGACCCAAATGATTTCATGAATGAAAATATTGGACCTGGAGTAAAAATCACCCTCAGTTAAGCAAAAGATGGATGAAATTATGCTATAATAAATGAACAAACGTAGAGCAGCCACTAAAAGGCTGCTCTCTTCTTTCATGCATCATTCAAGTACTTATAAATCAGGTGATAAAATGGCGAAAAAAAAGAAGCGTAAAACGCGAAAAAAGCAACAAGTGAGACAAACTTTAAAATATGAATTAACTGCTCTAGTGATGCTCGCATTAGCAGTGATTGCGATAGCGAAATTAGGGGCAGTAGGTGGAGCAATTGTACTTTTTTTCAGGTTTTTTACCGGGGAATGGTACATGCTTTGTTTAATTGGATTAGTGATTTATGCAGGGTTTCTAATGTGGAAAAGGGAGAGACCTGATCTCTTTCATATGAAATTAGTGGGCATGTACTTCATCATTAGTGCACTTCTGTTATTAAGTCATGTAACGTTATTTGAATTACTTTCAAATGGGGGAGCATTTACCGACCCAAGTGTAATAATGAATACATGGCGTCTCTATTGGGGTGAGGTGACAAATCAAGCCAGCACTTCAGATTTGGGTGGGGGCATGATTGGAGCATTAATGTTTGCTGTTTTCTATTATTTATTTGATGAAGCAGGCTCAAAAATTATTGCATTCCTTTTGATTATCGTAGGAATTATATTAATTACAGGAAAAACTTTTGGCCCTGCGATGGGTGATATGACCATTTCATTTGCTCAATTTCTAAAAAAACAATGGCTAGCATTTCTTGAAGATGTAAAAGGTTGGGTAAGTAAAAAGAATAAGCGCAATGTTAAATCTCGTACGAGAAGAAGTAAAGAAAATCAAGAAGAGCCGGCAATAACGATTCATAACAGCTCAGAAGAAATGGATAAAGACAGTACACCAGAAGAACCAATTATTTCTAGTTTTTCTCAAAATGCTTATGACCAAGAACAAGATGGTACAGTACCGGTACAAGGGGTAAGCGAGAGTCAACCGGAGGACGAAGAGCAGCAAGATGAGACTGTACCACCGATAACATTTACAGAAGTGGAAAATAAGGATTATAAACTACCACCAATGAAATTATTAAAGGCACCTAATCACACCGACCAGAGCGGTGAATATAAACTCATTCATGATAATGCAGCAAAGCTTGAGAGAACCTTCCAAAGCTTTGGTGTCAAAGCTAAAGTAACCCAAGTTCATCTTGGACCGGCAGTAACCAAATATGAAGTACATCCTGATGTAGGTGTGAAAGTAAGTAAAATTGTTAGTTTAAGTGATGACTTAGCCCTTGCATTAGCAGCAAAAGATATCCGAATTGAGGCACCAATTCCAGGAAAATCAGCTATCGGGATAGAGGTACCGAATTCAGAAGTTGCGATGGTTTCCTTAAGAGAGGTCATTGAACCTAAAGGTAAAGATCGCAATGATTCAAAGCTATTAATCGGTTTAGGAAGAGATATTACTGGCGAAGCTGTCACAGCAGAGTTGAATAAAATGCCGCATTTGCTCGTCGCTGGAGCGACAGGAAGTGGGAAGAGTGTTTGTATTAATGGCATTATTACTAGTATTTTAATGAGGGCGAAACCTCATGAAGTGAAATTGATGATGATTGATCCAAAAATGGTAGAGCTTAATGTATATAATGGGGTCCCACATTTATTAGCCCCTGTTGTGACAAATGCCAAAAAAGCTTCTCAAGCACTGAAAAAGGTTGTAAGCGAAATGGAGAGAAGATATGAATTATTCTCCCATACAGGCACAAGAAACATAGAAGGTTATAATGAATTTATAAAAAGGCAAAATAAAACAGAGGAAGCTAAGCAACCACTACTTCCTTACATCGTTGTTATTGTTGATGAGTTAGCGGACTTAATGATGGTTGCTTCATCGGATGTTGAGGATGCGATCACTAGATTAGCACAAATGGCTAGGGCAGCTGGTATTCATCTTATCATTGCCACTCAACGTCCATCAGTGGATGTCATCACCGGTGTGATTAAAGCAAATATTCCATCAAGAATTGCGTTTGCTGTTTCTTCTATGACGGATTCAAGGACGATTTTAGACATGGGCGGAGCAGAGAAGTTATTAGGAAGAGGCGATATGTTATTTATGCCAGTCGGCGCATCAAAACCTATTCGGGTGCAAGGCGCATTTTTATCGGATGATGAAGTTGAAGAAATTGTTGATTTTGTCATCGGTCAGCAAAAAGCGCAATATCAAGAAGAAATGATTCCCGATGATTTACCAGATTCACAAGCAAGTGAAGTTGATGACAAATTATATGATGAAGCAGTTGAGCTTGTCATTGAAATGCAAACAGCCTCTGTTTCCATGTTGCAAAGGAGGTTCCGTATCGGTTATACGCGAGCAGCGAGGTTAATTGATGAAATGGAGCTGCGAGGAATCGTTGGACCTTATGAGGGAAGTAAACCAAGAACAGTACTCGTCAGCCAAATTGTTGATGAGGCATCTTCTTAAAACTATATTTAACGCTTTTTAGCAACACAGCTTTAATCAACAATTGAAAGAAAGTATGTACAAAGAATAGGTTAATATTTATTATAAATATGACCTATTCTTTTTTTAGGGTTTCTAAAATATTTTAGTAGCATTTGATTTTTATCATAAGAAGCCTATAACGAAAGGGAAAATAATTAAACAAAACTCTTTAAGACATCAACTATGAGTCAACAAATGTGAAAAATATTCACTTTTTTCACTATCTTTTTCGACATTTTTTGAAAAATATGTTTCTTTATATTTAGAAAAATGGTATAGTATTTTCGATTAGTAGAGATGATTGAACATCAGAGGTCTGATGTCTTGAGATTTGGATTTGGAGGAGCACAGCATGTCTATTAAGTCAGATAGCCGCCATTTATATTTACAAGTAATTGATCGTTTGAAGCAAGATATTGATAAAGGAATTTATAAAGAGAGAGAAAAATTACCTTCAGAATTTGATCTTGCCAAACAATTAGGTGTCAGTCGTGCGACATTAAGAGAGGCATTAAGGATATTAGAAGAAGAAAATGTCATTATTCGTAGACACGGTGTCGGCACGTTTGTAAATACAAAGCCATTATTTACATCAGGAATTGAACAGTTAAATAGTATCACTAATATGATTACCCAAGCAGGTATGCAACCTGGGACTATATTCCTTAGCTCAGAGACGCAATGTCCTAGTGAGGAAGATATCAGACTTTTTTCCTGTTCAGCAGATGAAGAAATCTTAGTAGTAGAACGGGTAAGAACGGCAAATGGTGAACCTGTTGTTCATTGCTTGGATAAAATGTTGGCGAAGCATATTCCAGACTCTATCTCTTGGGAAAAAGAATCTATTTTTGAAAATTTGGAAGAAAAAACAGGCAGAAGAATTACATATGCGGTCTCTGAAATTGAACCGATTGGTTATCACGAGAAGGTCTCACCTATTTTAGACTGTAGTCCTGAGACAGCTCTACTTGTTCTTAAGCAAATGCATTACACTGAACAAGACGAGCCATTACTCCTCTCGGTTAACTATTTTAGAGCAGACAAATTTAGCTTCCATGTTCTTAGAAAAAGGATTAACTAATCAATCATACTCATCTACTAATGTAAACCAATTCCTTAAGGGGGAGCAAAATGAAAAAACGTAAACTTGGATTAGTACTTTCTTTTGCACTAGCAGCAGGTACCATTTTAGGAGCATGTGGTTCTTCAGAAGAAAACGAAAAAGGATCAAGTTCAGAAGGCAACAAAGAAGAGTCATTCACGGTTGCAATGGTAACAGATGTTGGTGGCGTAGATGATAAATCATTTAACCAATCTGCATGGGAAGGGATTAAAGCTTTTGGTGAAGACAATGGCTTAGAAGAAGGTAAAGGTGGATACACTTACCTTCAATCCCAATCTGATGCTGATTATGCAACAAATTTAAATAACTTAACTCGTCAAAAATTCAATTTAGTGTTTGGTGTTGGAGCGATGATGCATGATGCGATTGCTGAAATTGCCGAACAACAAAAAGATAGCCAATTTTCAATTATTGATTCAGAAGTAGAGGCAGATAATGTAGCTAGCATTATGTTTAAAGAACAAGAATCAGGTTTCTTAGCTGGTGTCGTTGCTGCAAATGCAACAAAAGGGGATACAGTTGGTTTTATCGGCGGGATGGAGCTCCCTGTTATTGAACGCTTTGAAGCAGGGTTTATTGCAGGTGTTAGAGCTGTAAATCCAGATATTAAAGTAGAAAGCAATTACTCAGGTGCATTTGACAAAGCAGAGCTTGGTCAATCGATTGCCTCTAAGATGTATGCCTCTGGCATTGATGTCATCTTCCATGCGGCTGGTGGAACAGGTAATGGATTATTCAAAGAAGCACGTGACTTAAAAGGAAAAGATCCAGAGAGAGAACTTTGGGCAATTGGTGTTGACGCAGACCAATCAGCAGAAGGGGTAGTCGGAGATCATAATATTATCCTTACATCTGCTATGAAACGTGTAGACGTTGCTGTACAAGATATCGCTACTAAAGCAAAAGATGGGAACTTCCCTGGTGGCGAAACTACTGTTTACGGTTTAAATGAAGATGGTGTGACTTTGGCACCAATCAACGAAGAGTTCGCTGGCAAAGCGGAAGTTGAAACACAAGTAAACGAATGGATTGAAAAAATTAAGAGTGGAGAAGTTACTCCTCCTCAATCAGTAGAAGAAGCGAAGGCATTTACAGCAGAGTAATGAGGAAAGGAATAAGGGACTTGAAATCTCTTATTCCTTTTTAACTTAAAAGGTTAATTGAAAAGAATAATAATTACACAAATTATCCTTTTCAATTAGGTTTTTAAAAATAAGCCTAAAATTTCATTCATGGATGTTCAATCAATCATAAATAAAAAGCGAGGTCTGACCTCTAACTACATAAGGGTAAGGAGTGGAGAGGGTGGAATATGTTATTGAAATGCTCAATATTCGTAAAGAGTTTCCGGGTATTGTAGCGAATAATAATATCACACTTCAAGTTAAACCAGGAGAAATTCATGCGCTCCTCGGAGAAAATGGTGCAGGAAAATCAACATTAATGAATGTTTTATTTGGTCTTTATCAACCTGAAAAAGGGGAGATTAAAGTCAGGGGAAACATTGAAAAAATCACCAATCCAAATGTCGCCAATGAGTTAGGTATTGGGATGGTTCATCAACATTTCATGTTAGTTGATAAATTCACAGTAACAGAAAATATTATTTTAGGCAAAGAGATCACTTCAAAAGGTAAAATTGATTTAAAAGAAGCGGAAAAAGTAGTTAGCGAAATTTCAAAAAAATATGGTTTATCGGTAGATCCAAAAGCAAAGATTGCAGATATTTCCGTAGGAATGCAACAGCGAGTTGAAATTTTAAAAACACTTTATCGAGGAGCAGATATCCTAATATTCGATGAACCTACAGCAGTGCTAACACCACAGGAGATTGCAGAGCTTATTCAAATAATGGGTAAGCTGATTAAAGAGGGTAAATCTATCATTCTAATTACTCATAAACTAAAAGAAATTATGGAAGTATGTGACCGAGTAACGGTTATTCGTAAAGGTGAGGGAATCGGAACGTTAAATGTATCTGAAACAAATCCCGATGAATTAGCTAGTTTAATGGTTGGTAGGGAAGTCACGTTTAAAACTGAAAAAACAGAAGCTAAGCCGAAAGAAGCGTCATTAGAAATACAATCACTTACAGTAAAAGATTCCCGCAATATCGCAGTGGTAGACAATTTAAACTTAACAGTCAGAAAAGGGGAAATTGTCGGTATTGCAGGTGTAGATGGTAATGGACAAACAGAATTGGTAGAAGCAATTGCAGGATTAAGAAAAGTAGATAAAGGGTCAATTCTGTTAAACAATAAAGAAATTACTAAATTAAATACAAGAAAAGTAACTGAATCAGGTATTGGACATATACCGCAAGATCGCCATAAACATGGCTTAGTATTAGATTTTACAATTGGTGAAAATATGGTACTACAAACCTATTACCAACAGCCTTATTCGAAAACAGGTTTGATGAATAAGAAAGCGATTTATGACCAAGCAAATAGATTAATAGAAGAATATGATGTACGAACACCAAGTGAATATACACCAGCTCGCGCTCTTTCTGGAGGTAATCAGCAAAAAGCGATTATCGGCAGAGAGGTAGATCGTAATCCAGATTTATTAATTGCCTCACAACCGACAAGGGGGCTTGACGTGGGTGCAATTGAATTCATCCATCGCAAGTTAATTGACCAAAGAGATCAAGGTAAAGCCGTGCTGTTAGTTTCTTTTGAAATGGACGAAATCATGAATGTGAGTGACCGTATTGCTGTTATTTTTGAAGGGAAAATCATTGCAATGGTTGATCCCAAGGAAACGACAGAGCAAGAGTTGGGCTTATTAATGGCCGGTTCAACGAAGAAAAAGGTAGGTGATGGAAATGTCTAACCGTATGCAGAATATATTAATACCGATCATTGCCGTGCTACTTGGTATCATTGTTGGGACTATTTTAATGATTGTAACAGGTTATGATGCTATTGCAGGGTTTATAGCTCTTTGGAATGGTGCATTTGGTGATGTTTATTTTTTCGGTGAAACCGTTAGACAAATCATTCCCTATATATTAGCTGGCCTTGCAGTTGCATTTGCTTTTAAAACAGGACTTTTTAACATCGGAGTTGAAGGACAATTAATTGTAGGTTGGTTAGCTGCTGTTTGGGTAGGTGTAGCTTTTGAACTACCGAAGATCATTCATTTACCTTTAGCTGTGCTAGCTGCTGCTTTAGCGGGAGCGATTTGGGCATTTATACCTGGGTTCTTAAAGGCGCAATATCGTGTTCATGAAGTTATTGTCACAATTATGTTGAATTATACAGCACTTCATATTACGAACTATATTATTCGAACAAAATTGTCAGAAGGTAGTGATAGTTCGGATCCAATTGCTGAAACAGCAAGTCTTCGTTCACCTTTATTAGAATCTTTAACAGATTACTCTCGTATGCACTGGGGAATTGTTATTGCCATTATTGCTGTTATTATTATGTGGTTTATTTTGGAGAAAACAACGAGAGGATTTGAGTTGAAGGCTGTTGGCTTAAATCAACATGCTTCAAATTATGCAGGCATGAATGTTAAAAAGAATATTATTCTTTCCATGGTGATATCCGGAGTTTTTGCTGGTTTAGCTGGTGCTATGGAAGGGCTTGGGACTTTCGGATATGCCGCTGTGAAAAGTGGATTTACTGGGGTCGGATTTGATGGTATCGCTGTAGCTTTATTAGGTGCTAATTCACCGATAGGTATTGTTTTGGCGGCGATTCTTTTCGGGAGCTTGAAGGTTGGTGCCCTTAATATGCCACTAGAAGCAGGCGTTCCGAACGAATTGGTTGATATTATTATTGCTTTAATTGTTTTCTTTGTGGCTTCAAGTTATATGATTCGTTTACTCATAAGAAAGATTAATAAGAAGGGGGTGAAGTAAGTGGGTATCATGGAAATATTAATGATTATTGTGCCAACTACTTTACTTTGGGCAGCACCCCTTATTTTCACCGCGTTAGGTGGAACTTTCTCAGAACGTTCAGGTGTAATTAATATTGGATTAGAAGGATTAATGGTAATTGGTGCTTTTACAGCAATTGTCTTCAATTTATCGTTTGCCGATGTATTAGGGGCATGGACCCCTTGGGTTTCACTATTAGTAGCCATGCTTGCTGGAGTTATTTTTTCAGCTATTCATGCGGTCGCATCCATCACTTTTAGAGCGGATCAAACCGTTTCTGGTGTCGCAATCAATCTGTTAGCAGTAGGGGTTACCTTATTTCTAGTAAAATTTATTTATGATAAAGGGCAAACAGATATCATTCAAGAGAGCTTCAGTAAAATAGATATTCCGCTTTTAAGTGATATCCCGTTTATTGGCCCGATATTCTTTTCTAATACGTATTACACTTCGTTTGTAGCAATCATTTTCGCTGTGGTTGCTTGGTATGTCATTTATAAGACAAAATTTGGTCTCAGATTACGGTCCGTTGGCGAACATCCGATGGCCGCAGATACAATGGGGATTAATGTGACAAAAATGCGCTATTATGGCGTATTACTTTCGGGAGCGCTAGGTGGTATAGGTGGCGGTGTATATGCCCAAGCGATCTCTTCTGATTTTGGTCATGCGACAATTAGTGGACAAGGATTTATGGCATTAGCTGCAATGATATTTGGGAAATGGCATCCGTTAGGAGCAATGGGTGCAGCGATATTCTTTGGCTTTGCCCAAAGTTTGAGTATTATTGGTTCTAGCTTACCGCTATTAGAGAATATTCCAAATGTCTATCTACTTGTTGCACCATATGTATTAACGATTATAGCACTCACTGGATTTATAGGTAGAGCAGATGCGCCAAAAGCATCTGGGGTACCGTATGTAAAAGAGAATAGATAATAAGTAAAGTCTCGGGAGATTAGCCCTGAGACTTTTATTTTACTTATTTTCTCCTATAGATGACTGCAAGATTAGCATAGGATGGTTATTAACGTATATAATAGAAAATATTGTTTTCTTTTCATACATATACTAAAAAGATGACAAAATAGGAAGTAGAGAGATGCAAATAGGATGTTTTAAGGTAAAAAGGAATAAGGAGGTTTATTAATGAATATTACAACAGAAACAGTTAAAGAAATTGATGGTGTTAAGCTCCATCAAATTAAAACAGATAAATATAAAACCAATACGATTGTTTGGAAAATGAAAGCGCCTTTAAGTAAAGATACTGTTACACTAAGGGCTTTATTACCGCATGTGTTAGAAAGTAGTAGCGCTGCTTATCCTACCACGGCTAAGCTGAGGGCATACTTAGATGAGCTTTATGGCGCTTCCTTATATGTGGACCTCTCAAAAAAAGGGGAGTACCACATTATTTCCATGACTATTGAAATGGCAAATGAAAAATTTCTATCTGATCAGACTCCACTACTTAGAAAAGCTTTTGAATTACTTTCAGAGCTTTTACTCCATCCATTATCTAATAATGGAGCTTTTGACCGAGAGGTGGTTGAAAGTGAGAAAAGAACATTAAAGCAACGGATACAAGCAGTTAATGATGATAAAATGAGATATGCCAATTTACGTCTTGTACAAGAAATGTGTAAAGATGAAGCCTATGCGCTCCATGTACACGGTGAATTAGATGATTTACCATTAATTACGGAATCGTCTCTTTATCATTATTACGAAAAGGCTCTAGCTGAAGATGAGCTTGATTTATATATGATTGGTGATATTGATACAAATGAAGTTGAACAATATGTTCGTGAATTATTACCTTTAAAAACTCGACCTATTAAAGAAGCCTCAATAGCAAGAGCAAACGATTTGATTGAGCCAGAAACGATTAAGGAAGAGCAGGATGTGAAACAAGCGAAATTAAATATTGGTTATCGTACGGGTATCACTTATGGTGATCCTGAATATAGTGCGTTACAAATATTTAACGGAATTTTTGGCGGATTCTCACACTCAAAATTATTTATTAATGTAAGAGAAAAAGCTTCTCTAGCCTATTATGTCGCCAGTCGTTTAGAAAGTCACAAAGGTTTATTGATGGTGATGTCTGGAATTGACAACAACAGCTATGGGCAAGCAACTTCTATTATTGAAGAACAATTAGAGGAAATGCAGAAGGGTGCCTTTACAGAAGAGGAGATTACGCAGACAAAAGCGGTCATTCAGAACCAAATGTTGGAAACGATGGATACAGCAAGAGGTGTCGCAGAAGTGCTCTATCATAATATCGTTTCTCAACAAAAAATGGACTTAACTGAATGGATGAATGGAATGGAAGCAGTGACAAAGGAAGACATTATAACTGTAGCTAAGAAAGTTCAGCTTGATACAATTTACTTTCTTCATGGAAAAGAGGTGCAAAAATAATGGAACAAATCGCATTTGATCAGCTTCAAGAAAAACTTTATTATGAAAAAATGGCCAATGGTTTAGATGTCTATGTCCTACCGAAAAATGGTTTTAATAAGACTTTTGCAACATTTACGACAAAATACGGATCGATCGATAATCACTTTGTCCCGCTTGATAAAAATGAACCAGTTAAAGTACCAGACGGCATCGCCCATTTCTTAGAGCATAAAATGTTTGAAAAAGAAGATGGAGATGTGTTTCAACAATTTAGTCGCCAAGGTGCATCTGCCAATGCATTTACTTCATTTACTCGCACGGCCTATCTTTTTTCAAGTACTTCAAACGTTCAAGAGAATTTAACTACATTGATTGACTTTGTCCAAGACCCTTATTTTACTAAGGAAACGGTAGAAAAAGAAAAAGGCATTATCGGACAAGAGATTACAATGTATGAT
The DNA here is from genome assembly GCF_020171845.1 of Cytobacillus kochii. Taxonomy (GTDB): domain Bacteria; phylum Bacillota; class Bacilli; order Bacillales; family Cytobacillaceae; genus Cytobacillus; species Cytobacillus kochii. Next base: position 196,201 of record NZ_JAIVAM010000013.1, read on the forward strand.
GATAATCCTGACTGGCGTCTATATTATGGTCTAATAGCAAACCTATATCATCATCACCCTGTGAAAATCGATATTGCGGGAACGATTGAAAGTATCTCTCACATTACAAAGGATATGCTGTATGAATGTTATCATACTTTTTATCACCCAAGTAATATGTTGCTTTTTGTAGTGGGTCCAGTTGACCCAGAAGCTATAATTGCTCAAGTAAGGGAAAATCAGGCTAGTAAAAGTTATAGCGAGCAGCCTGCAATTGATAGAATCTTTGATCAAGAGCCGCAAACGGTTGCTGAAACGATAAGTACATTAAGAATGAATGTGCAAACCCCGAAATGTATGGTGGGCATTAAAACAAACGATGCCAGCCAGCAAGGGGCGGAGATGCTTAAAAAAGAACTAAGCCTAAATGTTATGTTAGACTTGTTATTTGGAAAAAGTGGGCAACATTACAATGATCTCTATCGTGAAGGTTTAATCGATGATACTTTCTCTTACGATTACTCCCAAGAATCTGGGTTTGGCTTTGCTATGATTGGCGGAGATACAAGTGACCCAAATAAACTTGCTGAAAAAGTGAAAGAGATTTTATTGCAGTCTACGAATGGTGCAAATTGGGATGAAGCGGCACTTCAACGCTCAATCAAGAAGAAGATTGGTGGGTTTTTAAGGGCACTTAACTCTCCTGAATATATAGCCAATCAATTTACTCGTTACTCATTCAATGATATGGACCTCTTTCAAATTGTTCCTTTTCTTGAAAAGTTAACGTTGGATGATATTAATGAAGCGGCAAAAGAATTAATTTCTGAGGAAAGAATGTCTGTGTGCCAAGTTTTACCAAAATAAATGATGCTAGCCCCGTTTTAGGTGGGCTAGCTTGATTTATGTATTTGTTTTTTGGAGGAAAAAAATGAAGAAATTTGTATTAATAACGGGAGCTAGTGGAGATATTGGCGAAGCAATTGCACAGGTATTAGCTAAAGAAGGTTATTCCCTTTATTTGCATTACAACAAAAATCAATCTCGTATTGATCAGTTAATGGCTGCTTTGAATACTTATGGCGGTGAATATATCGCTATTTCTGCTGATTTAACCTCACCTGAAGGATATCAAAAAATTGTTAGAAACATTTTTTCACTTGATGCGATCATTCATTGCAGCGGTCATGCTTATTATGGTCTACTAACTGACATGACAGATGTTGATGTCCAACATTTAATGAACGTACACGTCTTAAACCCGATTTTATTAACGAGAGCATTAATGCCAAAACTTGTAACAAAACAACGAGGAAATATACAGTTTATTTCTTCGATATGGGGACAAACAGGCTCTGCCTGTGAAACGGTCTATTCAGCTGTTAAAGGAGCACAGATTAGCTTTGTGAAGGCATTGAGTAAAGAAGTCGCTTATAGCGGTATACGGGTAAATGCAATTGCTCCAGGTGCCATTGAGTCAAAGATGATGTCCTCCTTTAACGACATGGAAATGGAAGATATTAAGAATGATATTCCCATCGGTCGGTTCGGTCATCCAAGTGAAGTAGCTCATGCTTGTGCATTTTTATTATCTGACGCCTCTTCTTATATAACTGGCCAAACCATAAGTGTCAATGGTGGCTGGTATACATAAAGAATGAATAATTTATTTCTCCTCGTTGCATGATAATATTGTACGTTCTAATATTTTGCATTTGCACCATCTACCTGTTGAGGCAAATGTCTATAACGAGGAGGAAATACCATGTCTGTACTAGATAATTGGCAACAATGGAAAGATTTTTTAGGTGAGCGTTTAGAACAAGGTCAAGATCAAGGGATGAATCAATCTACGGTAAGTGAAATTGCTTATCAAATTGGAGATTATCTTGCTGGATCAGTAGAGCCAAAAAACGACCAAGAGAAAATTCTTGCTGATCTTTGGTCTGTCGCAAGTGAGGAAGAACAACATGCGATTGCTAATTTAGTTGTGAAATTAGTACAAAAATAATTAGCAGGTATGGGAAAAGCAATGAAGGTGTATATGCCTTTAATTGCTTTTTTCTTATTTTACATATATTTTTACGAACGGAAAGGATTTTCCTTTCATATTAGTGGAAAATCATATATTATAGAACCTAGATTTAATTAAAAATAAATTAATATTGTGTAATAAGAATATCTGGAACTGTAGGCGAATAAGGAGTGTTTTAGGTGGAGAAAAAAGAATGGTATTTCGAATATGAAATCCAAAAAAACAGACCTGGATTACTCGGAGATATTTCATCATTGTTAGGGATGCTTTCCATCAACATTATTACCATTAATGGAGTTGATCAAGGTAGACGTGGAATGCTGATCCTTGCTAAAGATGATGACCAAATCGTTCGATTGGAATCAATATTAAAGACGATGGATACGATTAAGCTCATTAAACTAAGAGAGCCAAAGCTTCGCGATCGGCTGGCTGTGAGACATGGGAGATACATACAGAGAGACGCAGATGATAAGAAGACTTTTCGATTTGTCAGAGATGAGCTCGGTCTTTTAGTAGACTTTATGGCAGAATTATTTAAGAAGGAAGGCCATAAATTAATTGGTATTCGTGGCATGCCTAGGGTCGGGAAAACAGAATCTATTGTAGCATCAAGTGTTTGTGCGAATAAACGATGGCTGTTTGTTTCGTCAACGTTGCTTAAACAAACGATTCGCAATCAATTAATTGAAGATGAGTATAGCGATGATAATTTATTTATCATTGATGGGATCGTCTCGACAAAAAGAGCAAATGAACGTCATTGGCAACTTGTGAGAGAGATAATGAGACTCCCAGCTATTAAAGTAATTGAACATCCTGATGTTTTTGTGCAAAATTCAGAATATACTTTGGATGATTTTGATTATATTATCGAGCTTCGTCACGACCATGATGAAGATATCGTCTATGATGTAGTCGAACGTAACAATCATAATATGTTCTCCGATACAGGCTTCGGAGGTTTTGATTTTTAGTAATGTTGGAAGGTGTTAGTTTTGACAGAATTAGGTAGTCGTTTGAAAGAAGCACGTTTACAAAAAGGGATGTCTCTTGATGAGTTACAGACAGTTACAAAAATACAGAAAAGATATTTAATCGGCATAGAAGAAGGTAATTACCGTATAATGCCGGGTAAATTTTATGTGCGTGCTTTCATTAAGCAATATGCAGAGGCAGTAGGCTTAAATCATGAAGAGCTGTTAGATGAGTATAAAAGTGAAATTCCAGCAACAACCAATGAAGATATTCCAGAGAAACTTTCACGTGTGCAAACAAGTAAGAATATCTCTCCTTCAACTTCGAAGTTTTTAGATCTTTTACCAAAAGTTTTAATTATTGTCTTTATCATTGGTGTTCTTGCCGTCATTTATTATTTTGTTGAAAATAACGCGTCTAGTAGTGATAAGCAATCAAATGAAGACAATAATAACCCAGGTGCCATTGTTGAAAATAATATGCCTAAAGATGAGAAACAAAATGAAGATACTGCTTCTGAGGAAGAAAAAGACGATGCAGCAGATGAAAATACAGAAGAAGAGGAGAAACCTGTACAAGAGTTAAGTGTACAAGAATCCTCTGGTAAAAACACTGTATATGAATTGAAAAATACGGATACGTTTACACTATCTTTATTAGCAGAAGGTAAAAGCTGGGTAAGAGTGGCTAGTGCTGACAATGAAACCTTCTATGAAGAAACAATGGAAGAAGGCGTTGAAAAAGAGTTAGATTTAACAGATCAAAAAGAAGTACAAGTAATCATTGGAAATACAACTGCTACTGAAATTAAAATCAATGATGAGAAACTCGAATATGAAGTTTCACCATCAGAGTATGTAAACCAAAATATTACAATCCGTTTTACATCGCTTGGCGAATAGTCATCAACCATTGATGACTATTTTCGTGTTTAGCCCCCTGAGGTGGGAAATATAGTTAAATCCTAACATTGTATCGCAAATTTAGGCTTTATGACTTTTTTTTGATAAAATATGATCATCCCACCTAGGGAAGAATTACATAATTACCGGAGGGAACTTATGAATTTACCAAATAAGATAACGATTTCAAGGATATTGTTAATACCGATTTTCATTATTATTATGTACAACCCTTTCTCATGGGGAGACATGAATTTTATCGGTGTGACGCTCCCAATTGCCCATTTTGTTGGCGCGCTTATTTTTATATTCGCTTCCGTTACAGATTGGATTGATGGATATGTAGCGAGAAAATATCAATTAGTAACCAATTTAGGGAAATTTTTAGACCCTTTAGCAGATAAGTTATTAGTTTCCAGTGCATTAATCATCCTTGTAGAATTAGGGATGGCTCCCGCTTGGATTGTGATTATTATTATTAGTAGGGAGTTTGCAATAACCGGTCTTCGCCTGATTTTAGCAGGTGGTGGTGAGGTAGTTGCAGCGAATATGTTAGGTAAGATTAAAACTTGGACGCAAATTATAGCTGTTTCTGCGTTGTTGTTGCATAATACAATCTTCGCATTGATTTCATTTGACTTTGCAACATTTGCTCTATGGGTGAGCATGGTGTTTACTGTTTGGTCTGGCGTTGATTATTTTATTAAAAACAAACATGCCTTTACCAATTCAAAATAATAGGAGAGTGGTCATCATGAATGCTGAAATTATTGCCGTTGGCTCTGAGTTGTTATTAGGACAAATTAACAATACGAACGCCAAATTTTTATCACAGCAGTTAGCTGACCTTGGTGTGAATGTTTTTTATCATACGGTCGTCGGAGACAATTCGGGGCGCTTAGAGTCTGCTATAAAAATTGCTGAAAATAGAGCGGAACTCATTATTTTCACTGGTGGGCTTGGTCCGACAAAAGACGATTTAACAAAAGAAACCATTGCTAAGCATTTGCAAACAAATCTCGTAATGGATGATATAGCACTGGCGTCTATTGAAGAATATTTTAAACGGACGAATCGACCGATGACTGAAAATAATCGTAAGCAAGCCTTAGTGCTTTCTGGTGCGAAAGTACTTCCTAATGATTACGGTATGGCACCTGGTATGTTTTATCAGAAGGAAAATAAGCAATATATGCTTTTACCTGGGCCACCAAAAGAAATGGAACCGATGTTTTTGAAATACGGATTTTCCGCAATTAAATCACAAGCAGTAGAAGAAGCAGTTATCTCGTCGCGTGTCCTTAGATTCTTTGGCATTGGTGAAGCAATGCTAGAGGCGGAAATAGAAGATATACTTGATAACCAAACAAACCCGACGATTGCACCGTTAGCGGGAGATCATGAAGTTACATTGAGGTTGACAGCCAAACATCATAATCTTGATACGGCTATAACACTTTTGGAAGAGAAAGAGAAAGAAATTATGGCAGTAGTAGGAGAGTATTTTTACGGTTATGATGATACGTCGCTATTTAAAGAGCTCTCAAAAAGAATGCAGGAAAAGAAATTAACCCTGTCTGCTGCGGAAAGTTTAACTGGGGGCATGTTTCAAGAAACATTTACATCGATTCCTGGAGCTGGTGGGCTCATAAATGGTGGCGTCGTTTGTTATACAAATGAAGTAAAAGCTAAAGTACTAAATGTAAAGCAAGAGACAATTAAAAATGAAGGTGTTGTCAGTGCTACATGTGCAAAGGAACTTGCGGAAAATGTTGCCAAATTAATGGAAAGTGACATTGGTGTAAGCTTTACGGGTGTTGCCGGACCTGATGAATTAGAAGGCAACCCAGTCGGTACCGTTTATATAGGGATTTATCACGATGGTGAAGCAAGGGCTGAGAAGCTCAACCTTGGTGGTTCTCGTACATCAATCAGAAAGAGGTCATCTCTTTATGGCGCCTATTTTCTATTGAAATCCTTGGCGTAGTGAGGTGTTTTAGATACTGAAGAAAGTAAGTAGTAGTCGAAGAAATCCGGACAATGATTGAACAGCCCCCTGTCAAGTAGACAGTGGAAATAATAAAAAGTTACCTAAGCGGCTATAGCTCTATATTCCATAGGGCTATAGCCGTTTAGTCGTTTTTGGTATCGATTATGATTATAG
>NZ_JAIVAM010000014.1 GCF_020171845.1 Cytobacillus kochii
TCCGGTGGCGATAGCGAGAAGGTCACACCCGTTCCCATACCGAACACGGAAGTTAAGCTTCTCAGCGCCGATGGTAGTTAGGGGCTGTCCCCTTGTGAGAGTAGGACGTTGCCGGGCAAGATAAAAGAGCACATCATTTATGTGCTCTTTTTTGTCATGCTATAATGAATTCGTTTATTTAAATGGACAAATAACATCTATACAATCTAAACATAATATAAATTTAATGAACGAACCTATATTTCATACGTTTGAGATTTAGAAAAAAAGGGGAAAATTAATAATACTACTTCGTTGCAACATTTCACACAAATCATGTATAATTTATGTCAAATATAGTCAAAGTCAGATAGGGGGAGGCCGGGTGAAAAATATATCAGATATTATTGAAAAATATCTTAAAGAAGTCTTGGAACTTAGCGAAAGGGAAATTGTTGAAATTAAGCGGAGCGAGATCGCTGATAAATTTCAATGTGTCCCATCTCAAATAAATTACGTCATAAATACTCGGTTTACAGTTGAAAAAGGCTATGCTGTCGAAAGCAAACGTGGCGGTGGTGGTTATATAAGAATCACCAAAGTGCAAGCATATGATTATGTTGATTTAATTAATCAATTGATTAGGATTGTACGTGATCGTATTTCACAAAATAGTGCTGAAAATATTATAAACAGATTAGTTGAAGAAGAGATTATTACTACTCGAGAAGCGAAGATTATGTTAAGTGTCATTGATCGTTCAGTTCTTTACTTAGAGTTACCCTATAGGGATGAGTTAAGAGCAAGGATGCTTGTTGCGATGCTAAATACATTGAAATATAAGTAGGTTGTAAAGTATGGAGGGGTGAAACAGATGATATGCCAAGAATGTAATCAGAGACCTGCGACTCTACATTTTACAAAAATTATGAATGGCGAAAAGGCTGAGTTCCATTTATGTGAAAAATGTGCCCAAGAACATGGGGATATGTTTATGTTAAATAATGGATCTGGGTTTTCTATTAATAATCTATTGAGCGGATTATTTAATATAGATACAAGTTATGCAAATAACCAAGCTCAGTTAAATAAACAAACGCAGGTAGTACAGTGTGAGCAATGCTCGATGACCTTTCCTCAATTTGTTAAAGTCGGGAAATTCGGATGTGCCCACTGTTATGATTCTTTCCGAGCACAGTTAAAGCCAATTATTAAAAGGCTTCATAGTGGTAATTGGAATCATAACGGAAAAATCCCTACAAGAATGGGTGGAGATATCCATTTAAAAAAGCAAATTGAGGATTTAAAAATAAACTTGAAAGAACTTATAACTAAAGAGGAGTTTGAGAAAGCAGCAGAGACAAGAGATGCAATACGTGAATTGGAAAAAGAAATGAAAAACCATCTAGAGGGAGGGGAATGAACTTGTCTTTAGAAAGGTTTATCAATCAGGCTGTCAGCTCTTGGATGAGTGCAGAAGGTCCTGATTCTGATATCGTACTTAGTTCTAGAATTCGTTTAGCTCGCAATATTAAACAGGTTAATTTTCCAACCATCTTTTCTCATGATGAAGCTAAACGTGTGATAGATATCATTAAAGCAAGAATGGAAAAATCGACTTTTGATACTTATGGTGACTTTTCGTTATTGCAAATGGATGATTTACAACCATTGCAAAAAAGGGTGCTGATGGAAAAACATTTGATTAGTCCTCATTTAGCAGAAAACGCTAGTCATGGTGCCTGCCTACTTACTGAAAATGAAGAGGTTAGCATTATGTTGAATGAAGAAGATCATATACGTATACAGTGTTTATTTCCAGGCTTCCAATTATCAGAAGCATTAGAAGTTGCAAACCAAATTGATGATTGGTTAGAAACTGAGATTGATTATGCATATGATGAACAGGTAGGGTATTTAACTAGTTGCCCAACAAATGTGGGCACAGGTCTCAGAGCATCTGTCATGATGCATTTACCAGGATTAGTATTAACTCATCAAATGAATAGAATCATTCCAGCAATTAACCAACTTGGATTAGTTGTTAGAGGAATTTATGGAGAAGGTAGCGAAGCATTAGGTAATATCTTTCAAGTTTCTAACCAAATCACATTAGGGAAATCAGAAGAAGATATTGCTGAGGATTTAAAAAGTGTTGTGGAGCAATTAATTTCGCAGGAAAGGTCAGCAAGAGAAGCATTAGCGAAAACCTCTAACATACAATTAGAAGATAGAGTCTTCAGATCCTATGGTATTTTATCTAATAGCCGAATCATTGAATCAAAAGAAGCGGCTAGATGTTTATCGGATGTTCGCCTTGGAATAGACATGGACTATATACAAGGCATATCAAAAAATATATTAAATGAATTAATGGTTTTAACACAACCAGGATTTTTACAGCAATATGCTGGAGGCCCATTACGACCGTTTGAACGGGATATTCGTAGAGCTTCTCTTATTCGAGAAAGATTAAAAATGGAAGATCAAGAGTTGGGAGGATGATGATAGATGATGTTTGGACGTTTTACTGAGAGAGCACAAAAAGTATTAGCATTAGCACAGGAAGAAGCCATTCGCTTAGGACATAACAATATTGGGACTGAGCATATACTTCTAGGGTTAGTAAGTGAAGGTGAAGGAATTGCCGCTAAAGCACTTTATGCCTTAGGTCTGGGTTCAGAAAAAATTCAAACGGAAGTTGAAAATCTAATAGGTAGAGGGCAAGAGGCCTCCCAAACACCGCATTATACACCAAGAGCAAAAAAAGTAATTGAACTATCAATGGATGAAGCAAGAAAATTGGGCCATTCCTATGTGGGAACTGAGCACATTTTACTTGGTTTAATTAGAGAAGGTGAGGGTGTAGCTGCAAGAGTACTTAATAACCTTGGCGTAAGTTTAAATAAGGCAAGACAGCAAGTACTACAATTACTTGGTAGTAGCGAGTCTAACGGGCATCAAGGCAGCTCTTCAGCCAATGCAAATACACCAACATTAGATGGTTTAGCGAGAGATCTAACTGCCATTGCACGTGAAGGAAGCTTAGATCCAGTTATTGGCCGTAGTAAAGAGATTCAACGTGTAATTGAAGTATTAAGCAGAAGAACAAAAAATAACCCAGTATTAATTGGAGAACCTGGTGTGGGTAAAACTGCGATAGCAGAAGGCCTTGCACAACAGATCATAAATAATGAAGTGCCGGAAACGCTACGTGATAAACGTGTAATGACTTTAGATATGGGTACGGTAGTTGCAGGTACAAAATACCGAGGAGAATTTGAGGATCGCTTGAAGAAAGTGATGGACGAAATTCGTCAGGCGGGCAACATTATTTTGTTCATCGATGAATTGCATACATTAATTGGTGCTGGTGGAGCAGAAGGTGCAATTGATGCATCAAATATTTTAAAGCCATCACTTGCGCGTGGAGAGCTACAATGTATTGGAGCGACGACGCTAGATGAGTATCGCAAATATATTGAGAAGGATGCAGCGCTTGAGCGTAGGTTCCAACCAATTACGGTTGATGAGCCTACTGCAGATGAGTCCGTACAAATTTTAAAAGGACTACGTGACCGTTATGAAGCCCATCACCGGGTGACAATTACGGATCAAGCCATTGATGCGGCAGTTAAGTTATCAGATCGTTATATCTCTGATCGTTTCTTACCAGATAAAGCAATTGATTTAATTGATGAAGCAGGTTCAAAAGTTCGCCTACGTTCTTATACAACGCCTCCGAATCTCAAGGAGTTAGAAGTTAAATTAGAAGATGTAAGAAAAGAAAAGGATGCAGCTGTTCAAAGTCAAGAGTTTGAGAAAGCAGCATCTTTAAGAGACAATGAACAAAGATTAAGAGAAAAGTTAGAAGAAACTAAGAAAACGTGGAAAGAAAAGCAAGGGAAAGAAAATACTGAAGTGACTGTAGAGGATATTGCCAATGTCGTTTCTAACTGGACAGGAATTCCAGTTACGAAATTGGCACAAACTGAGACCGAAAAACTATTGAATTTAGAAGAAATCTTACATTCTCGCGTAATTGGCCAAGAGGAAGCAGTAAAGGCGATCTCTAAAGCAGTTAGACGGGCAAGAGCGGGTCTTAAAGATCCGAAGAGACCAATTGGTTCTTTCGTTTTCCTAGGTCCAACAGGTGTGGGTAAGACAGAACTTGCTCGGGCCTTAGCTGAAGCGATGTTCGGTGATGAGGAAGCGATGATTCGCATCGATATGTCTGAGTATATGGAGAAACATTCCACATCTAGATTAGTTGGTTCACCTCCAGGCTATGTTGGATTTGAAGAAGGAGGCCAATTAACTGAGAAAGTACGTAGAAAACCGTATTCAGTTGTCTTATTAGATGAAATTGAGAAAGCCCATCCGGATGTATTTAACATTCTTCTGCAAGTATTGGAAGATGGACGGTTAACAGATTCTAAAGGACGTACAGTCGATTTCCGAAACACGGTGCTCATCATGACGTCAAATGTTGGTGCAGAAGCACTTAAGCGTAATAAATATGTAGGCTTCAATATTCAAGATGATGAACATGATTACAAAGATATGAAAGGAAAGGTTATGGAGGAATTGAAAAAGGCCTTCAGACCTGAATTCTTAAACCGTATCGATGAGATTATTGTCTTCCATGCATTAGAAAGAAAGCATCTGCAAGAGATTGTTACACTCATGTCCGATGCCTTAACGAACCGTTTAAAAGAACAGGATATTACATTATCCCTATCTGAATCTGCTAAGGTAAAAATATCAGAAGAAGGCTACGATCCAGAGTATGGTGCACGGCCGCTTAGAAGAGCGATCCAAAAGCATATTGAAGATCGCTTATCTGAGGAATTATTAAGAGGAAAAGTGCTTACTGGTCAAGAGGTAGTAATCGATGTTGAGGATGGCGAATTTGTCGTAAAAACAGCCGAACCAACTGGCACAGCACAAAAATAATTAGATGTTAGAGAGAAGGTACACGCTAATCAATAGTGTGTACCTTTTTTGATAACAACAAATTTTCTTCCAATTATATGTTAACCTTTGAATACAAACGATTCCATTGATATAGTAAGAAATATAAATGTGTTGTACGAAAGAGAAGGAGAATGAAGATTGGCGAAAAGAAAATCAAAATTCATATGTCAAGAATGTGGTTATGAATCGGCAAAGTGGATGGGGAAGTGTCCCGGATGTGGTGTATGGAATAAAATGACGGAAGAAATTGAGAAACCTGCTAATTCGAGAAGAGGGGCGTTTGCACATACACAAGAGACAACGATTAGAGCAAAAGCGACTCCGATTCCAAAAATTGAAACAGTCAATGAGCCACGTATTTATACGGAAATGAAGGAGTTAAATCGAGTCCTTGGTGGTGGGGTTGTCAGAGGATCTCTCGTTTTAATAGGTGGAGATCCTGGGATTGGAAAATCAACACTACTGTTGCAAGTTTCTTCCCAATTATCTAATAAACAGCATTCTGTACTTTATATTTCTGGAGAAGAGTCGATAAGACAAACGAAGCTACGAGCTGACAGATTAAATATTTCATCAGAACATCTACTTGTTTATGCAGAGACAAGTTTAGAAGAGATTAGTCAAACGATTGATGAGGTGAAGCCGGAGTTTGTTATCATTGACTCCATTCAAACTATTTATCACCCGGAAGTGACCTCGGCTCCTGGTAGTGTTTCGCAGGTAAGAGAGTGTACGGCTGAGCTTATGAGAATCGGGAAAACGAAAGGGATTGCGATCTTTATTGTTGGACATGTAACGAAAGAAGGGTCGATCGCCGGCCCTAGGTTGCTTGAACATATGGTGGATACGGTGCTTTATTTTGAAGGGGAAAGGCATCACACGTATCGAATTTTAAGAGCAGTCAAAAACCGATTTGGTTCTACGAATGAAATGGGTATTTTTGAAATGAAAGAATTAGGTTTAGAAGAAGTGGCAAACCCTTCAGAGATTTTTTTAGAAGAACGATCACAAGGAGCAGCGGGTTCAACTGTTGTGGCTTCAATGGAAGGAACTCGGCCCGTTCTTGTAGAAATACAAGCATTAATATCCCCTACGAGTTTTGGTAATCCAAGAAGAATGGCAACAGGGATTGATCATAACCGTGTGCCGCTATTAATGGCGGTATTGGAGAAACGGGTCGGTATGTTGTTACAAAATCAAGATGCGTATTTGAAGGTTGCTGGAGGGGTAAAACTAGATGAGCCAGCAATTGATTTGGCGGTTGCAGTCAGTATCGCATCAAGCTTTCGAGATAAGCCAACAAGAGCAACAGATTGCATTATCGGTGAGGTGGGCCTTACTGGAGAAATAAGAAGAGTTTCAAGAATTGAACAGCGAGTCCAGGAGGCTGCGAAACTAGGATTTGAGAGAATTATTTTACCAGCGAATAATTTGAGCGGCTGGACAGGTCCTAAAAATGTTCAATTGATTGGCGTTCACTCGGTTAGTGAAGCACTTGAAGCTGCATTAGGAGGGTAAGCATATGGATTCAAAGAAACAAAGTGAAATTACAATCAGCGAATTATTGAAATTTTTAGCACCAGGGACACCCCTACGTGCAGGTATAGATAATGTATTAAGAGCAAACACGGGTGGATTAATTGTTCTTTGTTCTAAGGAGCAGATTGCCAGTTTAGTGGATGGGGGCTTCCAAATTAATTGCCCTTTTTCTCCAAACTATTTATATGAGCTAGCTAAGATGGATGGGGCGATTATTCTCAATCAAGAAGGAAATAAAATTCTTATTGCCAACGCCCAACTCGCACCAGATTCGAGTATTCCTTCCTCTGAGACAGGGATGCGACATCGGACAGCAGAGCGGGTGGCGAAACAAACAGGTGCGCTTGTTATTGCTGTTTCACAACGCCGTAATGTCATTACTTTATATAAAGGGGCTTCTCGTTATTCACTAAAGGATATTGGCGTTATATTAACAAAGGCTAATGTGGCAGTCACAACATTAGAGAAATATAAAGTTGTTCTTGAGCAAAGTATATCTAATTTAGGTATTCTCGAATTTGAAGAACAGGTGACCTATAATGATGTGTTAAATGTTATGCATAATATAGAAATGCTGTTAAGAATTAAAAATGAGTTACTAACTTATTTAAGCGAGTTAGGGACAGAAGGACGTCTCATTCGTTTACAAATGAATGAGTTATTGATTGAAATGGAAAGAGAATCAGAATTCGTTATTATGGATTATGCTAATGACCGTGATATTAGGGCAAAGGAAGCGCTTCAAAAGCTTCAAGAGTTATCAAAAGGTGAGACTTTAGAAGACTCAGTTATCATGAAATTGCTAGGCTTTCATGGCTATATTCATACCGAAGAAGTCATTCATCCTAGAGGGATTCGTGTGCTGCATAAGGTGCCGCGATTACCACCTATTATTATTGATAACCTCGTTGATCGCTTTGAGGAACTGAGGTATATAGCGGCAGCTTCTATTGAAGAATTAGATGAGGTAGAAGGTATAGGAGAGGTACGGGCTAGGAAGATTGATGAAGGCCTCAAGCTTATACAAGACCAATTTTTTTCCGACCGACATTTATAAATACCATTGAACTACTATTCACCTTATGATAGAATAGGTAGTTTATCATTTGACATTCCCTTACTTACGGTGCTAGTCTAAGAGTATTCATAATCGTTTAATCTATCCTTTTATTTAGTTTACTGCAATAATTTTTTGTTTATAATATAAAATTTTCCAATATTGTGCGTTTTTTATTTTTGGAATTTGTTAATAATGAATAAAAGGAGGTGAGGGAATGTTAAAGAGAATTGTACAAGTCTGTTTCCTTATATTTGGGATCACATTAGGAATTTTTGTGATACCAGAATTACTATTTCTAATTAGTTTAGATGACATTCCATTATTAAATAATCCTTATGTTTCCGCCATTTTAGGAGCTATTATTTTCTATCTTTTAACATTTTGGGCGGTTGACCATGTTGTCAATTTCATTAAATGGACAGAAGAATCGATTGTAAAGGTGCCAATTACCGATATTATATTTGGTAGTGTTGGACTGGTGTTTGGTCTTGTTGTTGCGTTTTTACTTGGTTATGGATTGTCGACACTCGAGATACCGGTATTAAATACTGTTGCTCCTATCGTCTTAACACTGTTATTTGGATATTTAGGTTTTCAAGTTGGATTTAAAAAACGAGATGAATTACTCAATCTTTTTACAAACAAAAAGAAAAAGTTAACTGAAGAAGAAGATAGTCAATCTGATGTGAATAAGCTTAAAATATTAGATACAAGTGTTATTATCGATGGTCGAGTAGCTGATATTTGTCAAACAGGATTTTTAGAAGGAACAATCGTTATTCCTCGTTTTGTGTTAGAAGAATTACAGCATATTGCCGATTCATCTGATGTGTTAAAAAGAAATCGTGGCCGCCGCGGTTTAGACATTCTCAATCGTATTCAAAGTGAGCTATCTATAAAGGTAGAAATTTACGAAGGTAATTTTGAAGAAATACAAGAAGTGGATAGTAAGCTAGTGAAATTAGCGAAATTAACTAACGGTGTGGTTGTAACCAATGATTTTAACCTGAATAAGGTATGCGAGCTACAGAAAGTCGCAGTTCTAAATATTAATGATCTGGCGAATGCTGTGAAGCCGGTTGTGCTTCCGGGAGAAGAAATGAAAGTTCAGGTCATTAAGGACGGAAAAGAACAAAATCAAGGGATTGCCTATTTAGACGATGGCACAATGATTGTCGTAGAAGAAGGTAGAAATTATATTGGCAAGCATATTGATGTAGTAGTGACAAGTGTATTGCAAACATCTGCGGGTAGAATGATTTTTGCTAAACCAAAACTTTTAGAAAAAGCATTATAATTATAGTATAGAAGAAGCAGAAGAGGGGGCCGTAAACGGGCTCTTTTCTTCCGCTTTTTATGCTGATTAAGGGAGTTAAAAGAAAATATGGGGTATAGAGTCGTCATCCCTGCAGCGGGGCAAGGGAAGAGAATGGGTGCTTCAAAAAATAAACTGTTGCTAGAACTAAGAGGGGTACCTATTTTTATACATACATTGCGCGTTTTCCAACGAGACTCAGCGTGTGAAGGGATTTATTTAGCTATTAATCCTGCAGAGGAAAAGGAGATACGTGCGTTAATCGCTAAGCATGGGATTGATAAGGTGAAGGCGTATATCGGTGGTGGACAGGAAAGGCAGCATAGCATTAGTCATGTGATTCGTGCGTTAACAGGTGAAGGGATTGTGTTAGTGCATGATGCCGCTCGTCCTTTTGTTGAACAAGAGCATATCGATCAACTTGTATCTCAAGCTCAGTCCAATGATGGCGCCATTTTAGCCGTTCCAGTGAAAGATACGATAAAAAAGGGACGTGATGGATTAGTCGAGGGAACAATTGATCGAACGAGTCTATGGTCTGTGCAAACCCCTCAAGCTTTTAAGCTTAGTATTTTACAAGCGGCATATGAGAAAGCGCAAAAGGACCAATTTGTAGGGACTGATGATGCAAGCTTGGTGGAGAGGGTACATAATAAGATTGCTTTTGTACAAGGGAATTACGATAATATTAAACTAACAACGCCTGAGGACCTATATTTTGCTGAGGCGATTTTAAATAAAAGAGATGACTTTATCTAAAGGAGAAGATAATATGTTTCGCATTGGTCAAGGATTTGATGTACATCAATTAGTTGAAGGGCGACCACTGATTATGGGTGGGGTTACGATTCCATATGAATTAGGATTACTTGGACATTCAGATGCGGATGTTTTATTACATACAGTGTCAGATGCCTGTTTAGGTGCAATTGGTGAAGGTGATATTGGTAAGCACTTCCCTGATACAGACCCAGATTTTAAAGATGCGGATTCAGCTAAACTGATGCAACATGTTTGGCAATTGGTAAAAGAAAAGGGTTATGAGCTTGTGAACGCCGATTGTACTATTATTGCTCAAAAGCCAAAAATGGCTCCTTATATTCCTGCTATAAGAGAAAGAATAGCGGAATTGTTAGAATCAGAAGTAGAGAACATTAACGTGAAAGCCACGACAACGGAAAAACTAGGATTTACAGGTAGAGGCGAAGGAATTGCTGCTCAAGTGGTAGTGTTGTTGAAGAAAAGTGCCTAGTCGGTTATTTACGGACTTTGACAACTTACAGTAGGATGATAAAATAAAGGGTGCTATTCATATTCAATTTTTGATAAAAAGATGGATCGTCAGGTGGCTTATATAGCAATCAGCGGTTTTTCGAAATAGAACCGATTTTGAAGGAGGATCATCATGTCAAGTGATATTCGTGTACGCTATGCACCAAGTCCAACGGGACATTTGCATATTGGTAATGCGCGTACAGCTTTGTTTAATTATTTATTTGCTCGTAGTAAAAATGGTAAATTCATCATTCGTATAGAAGATACAGATAAAAAACGTAATATTGAGGGCGGAGAAGAGAGTCAATTAAAATACTTACAATGGCTTGGTTTAGACTGGGATGAAAGTATTGATAAAGATGGTGGATACGGCCCGTACCGTCAATCAGAAAGAAACGAAATTTACAAAAAGTATTATCAACAGTTACTTGATAGTGGACAAGCTTATAAGTGTTATTGTACTGAAGAAGAGTTAGAAGCTGAACGTGAGGCGCAAATGGCTAAAGGTGAAACGCCGATTTACTCTGGAAAGTGCAGACATTTATCAGACGATGATCGCCAACAACTCGAAGCTGAAGGAAGAAAACCGAGTATTCGTTTTCTTGTCCCACAAGGAAAAGTATATGCATTCAATGATATGGTTAAAGGAGAAGTGTCATTTGAGTCAGATGGCATAGGTGATCATGTAATTGTTAAAAAAGACGGGACACCGACATATAATTTTGCTGTAGCCATAGATGATTATTTAATGAAAATCTCTCATGTATTACGTGGAGATGATCATATTTCAAATACACCCAAACAAATTATGATTTATGAGGCGCTTGGCTTCCAAGTACCTGTATTTGGTCACATGACGCTAATAGTGAATGAAAGTCGTAAAAAATTAAGTAAACGTGATGAGTCAATCATTCAATTCATTGAACAATACGAAGAGCTAGGTTACTTGCCTGAAGCTTTGTTTAACTTTATCGCTTTACTTGGTTGGTCTCCGAGTGGAGAGGAAGAATTATTCTCCAAAGATGAGCTAATTGAAATCTTTGATGAGTCAAGATTATCTAAGTCACCGGCTTTATTCGATATGCAGAAGCTTGCTCATATTAATGCGCAGTACATGAAAAAGTTAGATGGTGACCAGTTACTTGCTTTAACGTTACCTCATTTTAAAAAAGCAGGCAAAGTAGGAGATAATCCTTCTGAGGATGAGTTACAATGGTTAAAGAAATTAGTTGTGTTGCTGCAAGAGAAAATGAGTTATGGTGCGCAAGTCATTGAACTAAGTGAATTATTCTTTGTTCAGGATATCGAAGTTGAATCAGAAGCAAGCGAAGTTTTAGCTGAAGAGCAAGTACCGGAAGTGTTGACTGCTTTCTTACATGAAGTAGAGGCGCTTGAGGTATTTGAAGCTGATCAAATAAAGGCGGCAATGAAGTCAGTACAGAAAGCGACAGGACATAAAGGGAAAAAATTATTTATGCCGATTCGCTCAGCAACAACGGGGCAGACACATGGTCCAGACCTACCGAAAGCAATGGAGTTATTAGGTAGGGAAACTGTAAAAATTCGCCTACAGCGTATTTTAGGTTAACATATCGGTAAAAATATAATATAGTATAGAATATTAACGTATAAATATTTAGAAAATCATTATAGATGCTAAATCATTGAAGAGGAAAAGTAAGAGTAATGACTGTTTATTAGAGAGAACCATCATCGGCTGAAAGTGGTTTAAACCTCTCATTCTCTGAAGTGCCCCTCTGAGTCCTGTTTCGAACCTTTATAGTAGAAATAGGCGGTTACCTTCCCGTTAACGAGGCAGAGTTGGAGCTTTTATTATATGAAAGCTTAAACAGAGTGGAACCGCGTGTAAACGTCTCTGTCTATTTTAGACAGGGGCGTTTTTTATTTATAGATATGTTATTTGTTTTCTGGTGATAAGGACCCACCAAAAGAGAGAATGTAATCACTGTTACTTTTGTTGTTTTTATTATACGAGAAAAATGCTATTTAAAGACTGGAGGGAGAGAGCATGTTTAAAAGAATGAAGGAAGATATAGATGTTGTGTTTGAACAGGATCCTGCCGCAAGAAGTGTTTTTGAAGTAGTGTTAACCTACTCAGGATTACATGCGATTTGGAATCATCGTATTGCACACAGTCTTTATAAAAATAAATTTTTCTTCCTTGCAAGGTTGGTTTCGCAAATTAGTCGTTTTTTTACTGGGATAGAAATTCACCCTGGGGCGAAAATAGGCCGTCGATTTTTTATTGATCACGGGATGGGTGTTGTTATTGGAGAGACATGCGAGATTGGAGATAATGTCACTGTCTATCAAGGTGTAACACTTGGGGGAACAGGGAAAGAAAAAGGCAAAAGACATCCAACGATTAAGGATAATGCTCTTATTGCTACAGGGGCAAAAGTGCTTGGATCCATTACAATTGGGGAAAACTCAAAAATAGGTGCCGGCTCAGTTGTTTTACATGAAGTGCCACCTAATTCAACGGTTGTTGGTATACCTGGTAAGGTAAAAATCCAAGATGGCGTCAAAGTAACGAAAGATTTAAATCATACAGACTTACCAGATCCCATTTCTGATCGCTTTAAAGAGCTAGAAAATGAGTTAGAGCACGTGAAAAAAGAGTTTGAACAACTGAAAGCTGAAAGGAGCCACTCATAATGGCGATTCAATTATATAATACGTTAACAAGAAAAAAAGAGCCGTTTATCCCGTTAGAAGAGGGTAAAGTAAAGATGTATGTTTGTGGACCTACTGTATACAATTATATTCATATAGGAAATGCTCGCCCTGCAATTGTGTTCGATACAGTGAGGAGATATTTGGAGTATCGCGGATATGATGTGAATTTTGTGTCAAATTTCACAGATGTCGATGATAAATTAATCCGCACGGCCAAAGAACTAGGTGAAGAGGTGCCGGAAATTGCGGAGAGATTTATTGAAGCGTATTTTGAAGATGTATCGGCATTAGGCTGCAAAAAAGCAGACACACACCCGAGAGTAACAGAAAATATGGATACGATTATTGATTTTATCCAAGCGCTGATTGATAAAGGTTTTGCCTATGAATCAGAAGGAGATGTGTACTACCATACACGAAAGTTTGAAGAGTATGGCAAGCTTTCTCATCAATCGATTGATGAGTTAAAGTTAGGCAATCGTATTGCTGTTGGTGAGAAGAAGAAAGACGCACTTGATTTCGTCCTTTGGAAAGCGGCGAAGGAAGGTGAAATTAAATGGGATAGTCCTTGGGGGGCGGGTCGCCCAGGGTGGCATATTGAGTGCTCCGCTATGGCTCGTAAATATCTAGGTGACACGATTGATATTCATGCGGGAGGACAAGATTTATCATTTCCTCACCATGAGAATGAAATTGCACAGTCAGAGGCAGTGACAGGTAAAACCTTCGCTCGTTACTGGATGCATAATGGCTATATTAATATTGATAACGAGAAAATGTCTAAATCACTCGGTAATTTCGTCTTGGTACACGATATTATTAAGAAGCACAATCCGCAAGTGTTAAGGTTCTTCATGTTAGCAGTGCATTATCGTAATCAAATTAACTATAATGAAGAATTGCTGGAAAATACAAAAGCGGGTTATGAGCGTATTAAAGCATCGTATGAGAATTTAAAACATCGTAAAGAGGCGAGTAGTGAGTTAACAGAAAATAACCAAGAATGGTTAGAGAAAATTGGTGATTTACAAAAGCAATTCATCACAGATATGGATGATGATTTTAACACGGCAAATGCCATCTCTATTGTATTTGAATTATCAAAACAAGCGAATTATTATTTGATGGAAAAGAATACATCCACTGCTGTAATTGATGCATTTATGACTCAATTCGAGGATTTCTTCGATGTACTTGGACTATCGTTAGAGGATGAGCCAGAACTGCTAGATGAGGAAGTGGATCAATTGATAGCCGATCGGATTCAAGCAAGAAAAGATCGCAATTTCCAATTAGCTGATCAAATTCGTGATCAATTAAAAGAAATGAATATTATTCTTGAGGATACAGCTCAAGGAACAAGATGGAAAAGAGGATAAGAGAGATGCTTTCATACGAAGAAAATCTTAATCCTAAACAATTAAACAGTCTCGCCCTTGCTTATATGGGCGATGCTGTTTATGAACAATACGTACGTCAGGACCTATTACAAAAAGGTAATATAAGGCCACATCAGTTGCATAAGGCAGCAACGAAATATGTATCTGCTAAAGCACAATCAAAAGTGATTCATGCATTTTTGGACGAGGGCGTTTTATCAGAAGAAGAAGAGGCGGTAGTAAGACGGGGGAGAAATGCTAAATCTGGCACCATTCCGAAAAACACCGATGTACAAACTTATCGTTATAGTACTGCGTTCGAAGCATTGATAGGTTTCTTATATTTATCTAAACGAGTAGAGCGGTTAGAAGAGTTAGTAGTAAAAGCATTTAAGTGGACTGAGGATAGGAAGGAGGAGAGCAAGAAATGAGTCATGATTTCATTATTGGTAAAAACGCTGTAATCGAGGCACTTAAGTCAGAGCGTGATATGAATAAAATTATGGTTGCGGAAGGCTCTCAAAAAGGGCAAATGCAGCAAGTGGTTGGAATGGCGAAGGAAGCGGGTGTGCTGGTTCAATTTGTACCGAAAAAGAAATTGGATCAAATGGAGCTAGGGAATCATCAAGGTGTGGTTGCTCAAGTAGCTGCCTATCAATATGCCGAGTTAGATGACCTATTTAAAAAGGCAGAAAACAGTGGACAAGCTCCCTTCTTTCTTCTATTGGATGAGATTGAAGATCCTCATAATCTAGGCTCGATTATGAGAACTGCTGATGCTGTAGGTGCGCATGGGATTATTATTCCAAAAAGGCGTGCGGTTGGTTTAACAGCAACAGTGGCTAAAGCTTCAACGGGAGCGATTGAACATATTCCTGTTGCTCGTGTTACGAACTTAGCAAGAACGATTGATGAATTAAAAGAACGAGGCGTTTGGATTGCGGGTACAGATGCTAGCGGTAAACAGGATTATCGCCAATTGGATGGAGTGATGCCCATCGGATTAGTCATTGGTAGTGAAGGGAAAGGAATGGGAAGACTGATTAGAGATAAATGTGATTTTCTTATCAGCTTACCAATGGCTGGAAAAGTAACATCTTTAAATGCTTCAGTCGCTGCTGCTTTGTTGATGTATGAAGTCTACCGCAAACGCTCTCCGATTGAGCGATAATGATGAATATCCTTCTTGTTGACGGATACAATATCATCGGTGCCTGGCCAGAGCTTCAACTTCTTAAAAATAAGGATTTAGAAGCAGCCAGGGACCTGCTGGTAGAAAAGATGGCTGAATATCAAGGGTATTCCGGTTACCGAGTCATAGTTGTCTTTGATGCCCATTACGTAAAAGGGACAGAAAGAAAATTTAAGAATTATAATGTTGAAGTTATTTTTACACGTACAAACGAAACCGCAGATGAACGTATTGAAAAGCTAGCGATTGTGTTAAATAATATCAAAACACAAATCTATGTAGCTACTTCAGATTTTACAGAGCAGAGAGTCATCTTTGCTCAAGGTGCGTTAAGAAAGTCAGCCCGAGAATTACACAATGAAATGAATCATATCGAAAAACAAATTGACAAAAAAGTAAAGAAAAGCCAGGAAAATAAGCCAGTGTCTAAAATCCCATTAAGTGATGAAATCGTTGAAATTTTCGAAAAATGGCGCAGAGAACGTTAAATGATTGGTTGACGCTGGAAAATACCCTACTGTATAATATTTCTAACCATGCTTGTACGGTCGGAGGGATCAAGATGAGTATCGACTTCAGGACAAAAGCTGAAAAGCATTCTTTATACGTGCAACTCGAAGATGAAGAAGTAATTGAATTAGTGCATAAAGGTGAAAGTGAAGCGCTAGATTATTTGATCCATAAGTATCGAAACTTCGTGCGTGCAAAGGCGAGGTCTTATTTCCTCATTGGCGCCGACAAGGAAGATATTGTGCAGGAGGGAATGATTGGTCTTTATAAGGCCATTCGAGATTTTAAGGAGGACAAGTTGTCTTCCTTCAAAGCATTTGCAGAATTATGTATCACAAGACAAATTATCACTGCAATTAAAACAGCAACAAGACAGAAGCATATCCCATTGAATTCTTATGTATCGCTTGATAAGCCTATTTATGATGAGGAGTCAGATCGTACGTTAATGGATGTCATTTCTGGAGCGAAAGTGATGAACCCAGAAGAGTTAATTATTAATCAGGAAGAGTTTGACCACATCGAAGTAAAAATGTCTGAACTTTTGAGCGATTTGGAAAGAAAGGTGCTTGCCCTTTATTTAGATGGGCAATCATATCAAGAAATATCAGAAGAATTAAATCGTCATGTGAAGTCAATTGATAATGCTTTGCAAAGAGTGAAGAGAAAACTAGAGAGATATTTAGAAATAAGAGAATTCTCTTTATAACTACTATATGTTAATATATTATTTATGGGCATATGAGAACCATTTTCGATTGATAACAGTGGAAGTTTTCCTATTTTTGCTGTTATTGACATGGATTATTGGCCATGGTAGAGTTTTAATGGCATAAATGTCGAAGAGGTGTGAAAAATGCCGAAAAAAGTGATACTAGCTTGTGCCGATTGTGGGACAAGAAATTACACTACCAATAGTAACAAAGGTAATGAGAGATTGGAATTAAAGAAATTTTGCAGTAAATGCAGTGCACATACAGTTCATCGCGAAACAAAATAATAGAGTAAAGAAGAGACAAAAAAGTAATAGAATGGCATTCAGGGGGATGTATTCTTAATCTACGCTTTTTTGTTAAAGGATATATCTCTTTAAAAGTTGGGGGTTAAGAAATGGGACGCATCGTGAAGTTTTTCCGTGAAGTTGGACGTGAGATGAAAAAGGTTAGCTGGCCTACAAAGAAAGAGCTAACGAAATATACGATCACAGTTATTGTCGTTGTTTTATTCTTTACGTTATTCTTTACTGTTGTTGATTTAGGTATTTCTGAATTGATTCGTTTAATTCTTGAATAACCCCTGAGCTTCCATGGTATAATGGATGATAACACAGGAACATTTGCAGGAGCCCGGTAACGGGTTTTTTCATTTGGTCAAGAAAGGCCTAGTCCATTTGCTTAGGATTCGATTGGTTTCGTAATCCGTCAATTTAGACAAACAAGAGATGTCAGTCTTTCAAAAATAAAAATAGATTGCAGGGAGGGAAGGACGTTAAGTCCCCTTTGATATGGAAAAGAATTGGTATGTAGTACATACGTACTCAGGGTATGAGAATAAAGTAAAAGCAAACCTTGAAAAACGTGTGGAATCGATGGGCATGCAGGATAAAATTTTTAGAGTGGTTGTCCCAGAAGAAGAAGAAACAGATTTTAAGAATGGTAAGAAGAAAGTTGTAAAACGGAAGGTGTTCCCAGGTTATGTGTTGGTGGAGATTGTTATGACAGATGACTCTTGGTATGTAGTGCGTAACACACCTGGTGTAACGGGATTTGTTGGTTCAGCGGGTTCTGGCTCCAAACCGACTCCATTGTTGCCTGAAGAAGTGCAGGTCATTCTTAAACGTATGGGTGTTGAAGAAAAACGAATGGATGTAAACTTCGAAGTTGGGGAAACGGTTCAAGTAAACGAAGGTCCATTTGCTAACTTTACTGGTTCTATTGAAGAAATCGATAAAGATAAAGCGAAAATCAAGGTGCTTGTAAATATGTTTGGAAGAGATACTCCGGTTGAATTAGATTTTTCGCAAATCGAAAAAATTTAACGGTCTTTCTCCCTTATATTTAACTAGGGAAAGTTGATTTTTGTATGACTTCGCCGTATCTAGCCATTGTCTTTCGCTTATGAGCTCTCCTATATTTTTGAAAAGAACTTGAAATCGTCTTTGAAAAATGATAATATTTCATAGGTCAGTATGTCTCAGAAGACGAGACCGGACATTGGACATTATTCTTTATGTTAATATAAAGAATTAACAGTTGAGTGGGAGGGGGAAAACCCCTATTACCACATCACGGACTTTAAGGAGGTGTGTCTCGTGGCTAAAAAAGTAATCAAACTTGTTAAATTGCAAATTCCTGCAGGTAAAGCAAATCCAGCACCACCAGTTGGTCCTGCACTAGGTCAAGCCGGTGTTAATATCATGGGATTCTGTAAGGAATTTAATGCACGCACAGCTGAACAAGCTGGTCTAATTATTCCTGTTGAAATCACGGTATTTGAGGACCGTTCATTTACATTTATTACGAAAACTCCACCTGCTGCTGTATTGCTTAAGAAAGCGGCTGGTATTGAGTCTGGTTCTGGTGAACCAAACCGTAATAAAGTAGCAACAGTCAAGCGTGACAAGGTACGCGAGATTGCTGAAACAAAAATGCCTGATCTAAACGCTGCTAGTGTAGAAGCTGCTATGCGTATGGTTGAAGGTACTGCACGCAGCATGGGTATTGTCATCGAAGACTAATACTATTTGCTATGTATGTATGATGATTGTTTCTAAAAAGGTTGCGATGCTGAATTAGGTTCACTCGCAACCTTTATAATGTTCGGACCTTGAGAAATTCTCGAGGGACCGACGTTTTGAGATGAGAGGCAAACGTGCTTTTCGTCGGTGGGAGGTTATTCCGCTAAAACCACATTCAAGGAGGAAATTAAAATGGCTAAAAAAGGTAAGAAGTATGTAGAAGCTGCTAAACTTGTAGATAGCACAAAAGCTTACCCAGTTGCAGAAGCGATTGCTCTTGCAAAGAAAACAAACTTTGCTAAATTTGATGCAACAGTTGAAGTAGCTTTTCGTTTAGGTGTAGATCCTAAGAAAGCTGACCAACAAATTCGTGGAGCTGTCGTGCTTCCGAACGGTACTGGTAAAACTCAACGCGTGCTTGTATTTGCAAAAGGTGAAAAAGCGAAAGAAGCAGAAGCTGCGGGTGCAGACTATGTTGGAGATGCAGAATTCATCAACAAAATCAACCAAGGTTGGTTTGAGTTTGACGTAATCGTTGCTACTCCAGACATGATGGGTGAAGTTGGTAAACTTGGTCGTGTACTTGGACCAAAAGGTTTAATGCCAAACCCTAAAACAGGTACAGTTACATTTGATGTAGAAAAAGCTGTTAATGAAATCAAAGCAGGTAAAGTTGAATACCGTGTAGAAAAAGCTGGTAACATTCACGTGCCTATCGGAAAAGTATCATTTGAAGATGACAAGCTTGTTGAAAACTTCAACACAATCTTCGATACAATGATGAAAGCAAAACCTGCTGCAGCAAAAGGTACTTACATGAAAAACGTTTCTGTAACTACTACTATGGGACCTGGTGTGAAAATCGACCCTTCTACAGCGGCAACAAAATAATTAACCATTATTTGGTTTTTAAATAAAGTTGACATAGCAAAGTCCATTCTGTAGAATGAATCTTGTTATTATCATAACTTAATCATTTATACCGTAGACAGCAGGAGCCGATTGGGGCTTAATAACCTGCCGAGGTAATACGATAGATTTTAATTGCTTGAACGAGCTATTGTATACTTCCTCCATGTCTACCTTTGATATGGAGGTTTTTTAATGAGATGGTGAGTCTCACCTATCTGATTGAACGGTATGAATGCATAATTCAATAGGAGGTGTAAAGATGAGCAGCATTATCGAACAAAAGAAACAAATCGTAGAAGAAATTGCAGACAAATTCAAATCAGCTCAAACAGCAGTTGTTGTTGATTATCGCGGATTAACTGTTTCAGAAGTAACAGAACTTCGTAAACAACTACGTGAAGCGAATGTTGAATTCAAAGTTTACAAAAACTCTATGAGTCGTCGTGCAGCAGAAGCTGCTGAACTTGCAGGCTTAAACGAACATCTTACTGGTCCTAATGCAATTGCATTCAGTACAGAGGATGTTGTCGCACCAGCGAAAATTTTAAACGAGTTTGCTAAAAAGCATGAAGCTCTTGAAATTAAAGCAGGTGTAATTGAAGGTAATATCGCTTCACAAGAAGAAGTGAAAGCTCTTGCTGAACTTCCATCTCGCGAAGGTTTACTTTCTATGCTACTCAGCGTACTTCAAGCTCCAGTTCGCAACCTTGCTCTTGCAACAAAAGCTGTTGCAGATCAAAAAGAAGAACAAGGCGCTTAATTATCGGTTTTAACCAATATAATCTAACAAAAATTAAGGAGGAAATTATATCATGACTAAAGAACAAATCATTGAAGCAGTTAAAAATATGACTGTTTTAGAACTTAACGATCTAGTAAAAGCAATTGAAGAAGAATTCGGAGTAACTGCTGCAGCTCCTGTAGCTGTTGCTGGTGGCGCTGCTGGTGGAGACGCTGCTGCTGAGAAAACAGAATTCGACGTAATTCTTAATTCTGCTGGCGATCAAAAAATTAAAGTTATCAAAGTTGTTCGTGAAATCACAGGTCTTGGCCTTAAAGAAGCGAAAGAAGTTGTTGATAACACTCCTAAAGCTATTAAAGAAGGCGCTTCTAAAGAAGAAGCTGAAGAAATCAAAGCTAAACTTGAAGAAGTTGGAGCTGGCGTAGAAGTTAAGTAATATAGTTTGTTTAAAAGCCCGCTTGTATGAGCGGGCTTTTTTAATATCAGTTATGTGGACTGTTTAGGTAAGTGAATTTAAGGAGAACGTTACAGCAACTAACGAAACGTTTGCTTAATTTACCCTCTACCAAAAAATCCTCGCACATGCAGCTCTAATATCTGGAGGTGACCACTATGTCAGACCATTATTATTCTAAAACGCCTAATGTCGAAAGTAATCCACGTGTTTGGAGTTACAAACTAAAAGACAAAACATTTCAATTTAAAACCGATCATGGTGTATTTTCAAAAAATGAAGTTGACTTTGGATCAAGGTTATTAATAGAGACGTTTATCCCTCCTGAAATATCTGGTGATATATTAGATGTTGGTTGTGGGTACGGCCCAATTGGTTTATCAATGGCGACGATTATGCAAGATCGTCACGTCGTCATGCTCGACGTGAATGAAAGAGCGCTTGAACTAGCACAAACGAACGGCGAGCTAAATGGTATCAACAATATCACTGTAAAAGAAAGTGACAAGTTGACAGTTGTTAAAGACCAACAATTTGCAGCTATTTTAACGAATCCACCAATAAGAGCTGGGAAACAAACTGTTCATAGTATTTTTGAAGAGAGTTTTGAATGTTTATTGCCTGGTGGAGAATTATGGGTAGTCATTCAAAAGAAGCAAGGTGCACCATCTGCTATTGAAAAGCTCTCGGAATTATTTGCTGAAGTAGATACAGTTGTGAAGAAAAAAGGCTATTTTATATTAAGAGCAAAAAAAGATTGACTTGACATTTTCGCTATGTTAGTATTGTAAAATGCCAACATAATATACTACCAATAGGGATAAAAATTTATGCGTTATTGTATAAATTTATCCAGATGTGGGAAGTAATGAAAAGAATAGTCTAATGATGGAAATGTGGTTTTTGCTTGAAAAACCCTTTTTCTTTTTGTCTGATTGAGTTTATGTTTACGGAGGAATCTCGTGTTTTGGGGCTTCCGACGCTCTAGTTTTGGCAAAAATAGAGCGAAATGTGACTCGAGTTTAAGATATGTCAAGCTACCTGGATAATATTTCTCATGTAAAGAGTTTATCTCACTTGTGGGCTGGAATCCACAGGTAAAAAGATAGATTCTATTATTTACATGTGAGATTCACAGGTTGCTTTTCAAATAATAACGCTTGATTTGAGGGGTGAATCAGTTGACAGGTCAACTAGTTCAGTATGGACGACACCGCCAACGTAGAAGTTACGCACGAATCAGTGAAGTTTTAGAATTACCAAATCTAATCGAAATCCAAACCTCTTCTTATCAATGGTTTCTTGATGAGGGTTTAAGAGAGATGTTTCACGACATTTCTCCGATTGAAGACTTTACTGGTAATTTATCGCTTGAATTTATTGATTACAGCCTTGGCGATCCAAAATATTCGGTTGAGGAATCGAAGGAACGAGATGTTACATATTCTGCACCTTTGCGTGTGAAAGTGCGTCTTGTGAACAAAGAAACAGGCGAAGTCAAAGATCAGGATGTCTTTATGGGTGACTTCCCGCTTATGACAGAAACAGGAACATTTGTAATTAATGGCGCAGAACGTGTCATTGTTTCGCAATTGGTGCGTTCTCCGAGCGTATACTTTAGCGGAAAACTCGATAAAAACGGGAAAAAAGGCTTTACTGCCACTGTTATCCCGAACCGCGGCGCTTGGCTTGAGTATGAAACTGATGCCAAAGATGTCGTATACGTTAGAATAGATCGTACGAGGAAGCTACCCGTTACGGTTCTTTTGCGTGCACTAGGGTTCGGATCTGATCAAGAAATCATCGAATTAATTGGTGACAATGAATATATCCGTAATACGCTTGAAAAGGACAACACTGAAGGTACGGACAAAGCATTGCTCGAAATCTATGAGCGTCTTCGTCCTGGTGAACCACCGACTGTTGAGAATGCAAAAAGCTTACTTGTATCAAGATTCTTTGATCCAAAACGCTATGATTTAGCAAATGTTGGACGTTACAAGATTAATAAAAAGCTTCATATAAAAAATAGATTATTTGGCCAAAGATTAGCTGAGAATTTGGTTGATCCTGAAACAGGGGAAATCATTGCTGAAAAAGGTGTTGTACTTGATCGTAGAACACTTGATCGAATTCTTCCTTATCTTGAGAAGAATGTTGGCTTTAAGAAAGTGGACCTTGTCGGCGGCGTTATAGATCAAGAAGTCGATGTCCAATCGATTAAAATTTATGCACCGAATGAAGATGGCGAGAAAGTCATTAATGTAATCGGTAATGCGTATGTAGAAGAAGCTGTGAAGAATATTTCACCGGCTGATATTATTGCTTCTATTAGCTATTTCTTTGATTTATTGCATGGTGTCGGCGATACAGATGATATTGACCACCTTGGTAATAGAAGATTACGTTCTGTTGGTGAGCTATTGCAAAACCAATTCCGTATCGGTTTATCAAGAATGGAGCGTGTAGTTCGTGAGAGAATGTCCATTCAAGACACGAACACAATTACACCACAACAATTAATCAACATTCGTCCTGTTATTGCATCTATTAAAGAATTCTTTGGTAGCTCTCAATTGTCTCAGTTCATGGACCAAACAAATCCATTAGCTGAGTTAACACATAAGCGACGTCTATCAGCCTTAGGACCTGGTGGATTAACACGTGAGCGTGCAGGTTTTGAAGTGCGGGACGTTCACTATTCCCACTATGGTCGTATGTGTCCAATTGAAACGCCAGAGGGACCGAATATCGGATTAATTAACTCTTTATCATCCTTTGCGAAAGTGAATCGTTTCGGATTTATTGAAACACCTTATCGTCGTATTGATCACGAAACAGGTACAGTATCTTCAAGAATCGATTACTTAACAGCTGATGAGGAAGATAATTATGTTGTAGCCCAAGCGAATGCAAGACTAGGTGAAGATGGTTCATTTGTTGACGAGGAAGTTGTTGCTCGTTTTAGAGGGGAAAATACTGTTGTTAAACGTGACCGTGTTGATTACATGGATGTATCACCTAAGCAGGTTGTATCTGCAGCGACTGCATGTATCCCGTTCTTAGAGAATGATGACTCTAACCGTGCCTTAATGGGTGCCAACATGCAACGACAAGCTGTGCCTCTTATGCAGCCAGAAGCACCACGCGTTGGAACAGGAATGGAATATGTTTCTGGTAAAGATTCTGGTGCTGCAGTGATTTGTAAGCACGAAGGTATTGTTGAGCATGTTGAAGCGAAAGAAGTTTGGGTAAGACGTGTGAAAGAAGTAGATGGCCAAGAAGTAAAAGGCGATCTTGATAAATATAGAATGCTTAAGTTCATTCGTTCCAACCAAGGTACATGTTACAACCAAAGACCAATTGTTGCGGTTGGTAACCGTGTAACGAAAGGTGAAATCCTTGCTGACGGACCATCAATGGAACTTGGTGAACTTGCGCTTGGACGTAATGTTCTCGTTGCTTTCATGACATGGGACGGTTATAACTACGAGGATGCGATCATCATGAGTGAGCGCCTTGTAAAAGATGATGTATACACTTCGATTCATATTGAAGAGTATGAGTCAGAGTCTCGTGATACGAAGCTTGGACCTGAAGAAATTACTCGTGACATCCCGAATGTTGGGGAAGATGCCCTACGTAATTTAGATGAGCGCGGTATTATTCGCACAGGTGCTGAAGTGAAAGATGGGGACTTGTTAGTTGGTAAAGTAACGCCTAAAGGTGTAACAGAACTAACTGCAGAGGAAAGACTACTTCATGCTATCTTCGGTGAAAAAGCACGTGAAGTACGTGATACATCCTTGCGTGTACCACATGGTGGAGGCGGTATCGTACTAGATGTCAAAGTCTTCAATCGTGAAGATGGCGATGAACTACCTCCAGGTGTAAACCAACTTGTACGTGTTTATATTGTTCAGAAGCGTAAGATTTCTGAAGGGGACAAAATGGCCGGTCGACATGGTAATAAAGGGGTTATCTCTCGTATTTTACCGGAAGAAGATATGCCGTATTTACCAGATGGCACACCGGTTGATATCATGTTGAACCCATTAGGGGTACCTTCTCGTATGAACATTGGTCAGGTTCTTGAACTACACCTTGGAATGGCGGCAAGATCACTAGGTATTCATGTGGCTTCACCAGTATTTGATGGTGCAAACGAGGAAGATGTTTGGGAAACAATCGAAGAAGCTGGTATGGCTCGTGATGCGAAAACAGTTCTTTATGATGGACGTTCAGGAGAGCCATTTGATAACCGTGTATCTGTTGGTGTCATGTATATGATCAAACTAGCACACATGGTTGATGATAAACTTCACGCTCGTTCTACTGGACCTTACTCACTTGTTACGCAACAACCGCTTGGTGGTAAAGCACAATTCGGTGGACAGCGTTTTGGTGAGATGGAGGTTTGGGCACTTGAAGCCTATGGTGCTGCTTATACACTTCAAGAGATCTTAACAGTTAAATCGGATGATGTCGTTGGACGTGTGAAAACATATGAATCCATCGTTAAGGGTGAAAATGTACCGGAACCTGGTGTCCCTGAATCATTCAAAGTATTAATTAAAGAACTTCAAAGCTTAGGTATGGATGTAAAAATCCTTTCAGGCGATGAAAAAGAGATAGAAATGCGTGATACGGATGATGAAGAGGATATGCAACAGGCTGAATCCTTAACAATCGCTCCAGATACGCAAGAAACAGAAGAAGCAGAAACAGTAGCAACAAAAGAATAAATTTGAACAAGGAGGGCGATCACTGCCCTCCATTCGAGCTAAGTGGAATAGATGACTGGGACCCAAACTTATTGATAAGTTAATGGGAAAAACCTGTAGATCGAAAGGGAGGTAGGCCCCTTGCTAGATGTTAATAATTTCGAGTATATGAAAATAGGTCTCGCTTCACCAGATAAAATCCGCTCATGGTCTCATGGTGAAGTAAAGAAACCTGAAACAATCAATTATCGTACATTAAAACCTGAAAAAGATGGTTTGTTTTGTGAACGTATTTTCGGTCCAACAAAGGACTGGGAGTGTCATTGTGGTAAATACAAACGCGTTCGTTATAAAGGTGTTGTTTGTGATCGTTGTGGTGTTGAAGTTACACGTGCTAAAGTTCGTCGTGAAAGAATGGGGCACATTGAGCTAGCAGCGCCAGTATCACATATTTGGTACTTTAAAGGTATTCCAAGCCGTATGGGTCTTGTTCTTGATATGTCTCCTCGTGCTTTGGAAGAAGTAATTTATTTTGCATCTTATGTTGTAACCGAATCCGGAGATACAGCATTAGAGAAAAAACAATTA
Source organism: Cytobacillus kochii (assembly GCF_020171845.1). Taxonomy (GTDB): domain Bacteria; phylum Bacillota; class Bacilli; order Bacillales; family Cytobacillaceae; genus Cytobacillus; species Cytobacillus kochii. The sequence goes on from NZ_JAIVAM010000014.1 coordinate 26,085, forward strand.
CTCTCTGAAAAAGAATACCGTGCTTACCGTGAAAAATACGGTAATAAGTTCCAAGCGTCTATGGGTGCGGAGTCAATTAGAAAGTTACTTTCAGATATTGACCTTGATAAAGAAGTAGATACGTTAAAAGAAGAATTAAAAACTGCACAAGGGCAACGTCGTACACGTGCAATTAAACGATTAGAAGTGCTTGAAGCATTCCGTGGTTCAGGAAATGAACCGAGCTGGATGATTCTTGATGTGCTACCAGTTATTCCTCCAGAGCTTCGTCCAATGGTTCAACTAGACGGTGGTCGTTTTGCTACATCAGATTTGAATGATCTTTATCGTCGTGTAATTAACCGTAATAACCGTTTGAAGCGTTTATTAGACCTTGGTGCTCCAAGCATCATCGTTCAAAATGAAAAGCGTATGCTTCAAGAAGCTGTTGACGCTTTAATTGATAACGGTCGTCGTGGACGTCCTGTTACTGGTCCTGGTAATAGACCACTTAAATCACTATCTCATATGTTAAAAGGTAAACAAGGACGTTTCCGTCAAAACTTGCTCGGTAAGCGTGTTGACTACTCTGGCCGTTCTGTTATTGTCGTTGGTCCAAACTTGAAAATGTATCAATGTGGACTACCTAAAGAAATGGCATTGGAGTTATTTAAACCGTTTGTCATGAAAGAGTTAGTTGAAAAGGGCCTAGCACATAACATTAAATCAGCTAAACGTAAAATCGAAAAAGTTCACCCTGAAGTTTGGGATGTACTTGAGAGTGTCATTAAGGAGCATCCGGTATTATTAAACCGTGCCCCTACACTTCATAGATTAGGGATTCAAGCATTTGAACCTACGTTGGTTGAAGGACGTGCCATTCGTTTGCATCCACTTGTTTGTACAGCATATAATGCTGACTTTGATGGTGACCAAATGGCGGTTCACGTACCTTTATCAGCAGAAGCGCAAGCTGAAGCTAGATTGCTTATGTTGGCAGCACAAAACATCCTGAATCCTAAGGATGGTAAACCAGTTGTTACGCCTTCTCAAGATATGGTGTTAGGTAACTATTACTTAACCTTAGAAAGAGAAAATGCTGTTGGTGAAGGAATGGTCTTTAACGACACAAGCGAGGCGTTACTTGCTTACCAAAACGGATATGTTCACTTGCACACTAGAGTAGCTGTCCATGCTGGTTCGTTAAAAAATGAAACATTCACTGAAGAACAAAACAAACAACTATTAATGACAACAGTTGGTAAACTGGTATTCAATGAAATTTTACCGAAAACATTCCCGTATATTAACGAACCAACAAAAGAAAATCTTGAAATTGAAACACCGAAGAAATACTTTATTGATAAAGCTACTGATATTCCTGAAGCGATTCGTACAATGCCAATTGTCGATCCGTTTAAGAAGAAAATTCTTGGAAATATCATTGCTGAAGTATTTAAACGCTTCAAGATTACTGAAACATCAAAAATGCTAGACCGTATGAAGAATTTAGGTTTCAAATATTCAACTAAGGCTGGTATTACCGTTGGTGTGTCAGACATCGTTGTATTAGGTGAAAAAGAAGAAATTCTTCATGAAGCTCAGAATAAAGTTGATAATGTATTAAAACAATTTAGACGTGGTCTTATCACTGAAGAGGAACGTTATGACAGAGTTATCTCTATCTGGAGTGCAGCGAAAGATAATATCCAATCGAAACTAATGAAATCATTGGATAAATCCAACCCAATCTTCATGATGAGTGATTCAGGTGCCCGTGGTAACGCATCTAACTTTACACAGTTAGCTGGTATGCGTGGTCTTATGGCCAACCCGGCTGGTCGTATTATTGAATTACCGATTAAATCAAGTTTCCGTGAAGGATTAACTGTATTAGAGTACTTTATCTCTACTCACGGTGCGCGTAAAGGTCTTGCTGATACAGCCCTTAAAACAGCTGACTCTGGTTACCTTACTCGCCGTCTTGTTGATGTTGCACAGGACGTAATTGTACGTGAAGATGATTGTGGTACAGATCGTGGCTTATTGATTTCTTCCTTGAAGGAAGGAACAGAAGTGATTGAAAGCCTAGAGGAACGTTTAATCGGTCGTCATGTAAGAAAAGCGATTAGACATCCGGAAACAAATGAAATCATTGCACGTGAAAATGAATTGATTACTGAAGATTTATCTGCAGAAATCATCGCTGCAGGCGTTGAAGAAGCATGGATTCGCTCTGCGTTCACATGTAATACTCGCCACGGTGTATGTAAAAAATGTTACGGACGTAACTTGGCTACTGGTCAAGAAGTTGAAGTCGGTGAAGCAGTTGGTATTATTGCCGCACAATCAATTGGTGAACCAGGTACACAGTTAACGATGCGTACATTCCATACAGGTGGGGTTGCAGGAGACGATATTACACAAGGTCTTCCACGTATCCAAGAGATTTTTGAAGCACGTAACCCTAAAGGTCAAGCGGTTATTTCAGAAATCAAAGGTATAGTGGTTGGCATTAATGAAGGTCGCGATCGTCAGCATGAAATCGTTATTCAAGGTGAAGTTGAATCACGCACTTATACTGCACCTTATACTGCGCGCTTAAAAGTAGCAATTAATGATGAAGTGGAACGCGGTCAAGAGCTAACAGAAGGTTCTATCGATCCGAAAGAGTTAATTAAAGTGAGAGATGTTACAGCAGTTCAAGAATACTTGCTACGTGAAGTACAAAAAGTTTATCGTATGCAAGGGGTTGAAATCGGTGATAAACACGTCGAAGTAATGGTACGTCAAATGCTTCGTAAAGTACGTGTTATCGATGCAGCTGAGACAGATGTACTTCCAGGTACATTGCTTGATATCCATCAATTTACTGATGCGAATAGAAAAGCACTTATGGAAGGTAAAATGCCAGCTACTGGACGTCCGGTATTACTTGGTATTACCAAAGCATCTCTTGAAACTGATTCCTTCTTATCCGCTGCCTCATTCCAAGAAACAACTAGAGTTCTTACAGATGCAGCGATTAAAGGAAAACGTGATGAGTTACTCGGCTTGAAAGAAAATGTTATCATTGGTAAACTTGTTCCAGCTGGTACAGGTATGCAACGTTATCGTCAAGCAGAGCCTTATACAAAAGAGACAGTTGAAGAAACAATCACGGTAGAATAATGATAGAAGTAAGGGTGTCGTTCTTTTTAAGAATGGCACCGACCTTCTATATTAAAAAAATATGAATGATTGTTGACATCATTTTCAAATGGTGGTAATATAGCAAAGGTGCTCCTATTACTGGATACTTTGGAGGATGAATTTATGTCTTATGAAAAAGTATTGCAGGCGAAAGAAATTATAGTAGGAACTAAACAAACAGTGAAAGCTCTTAAATCTGGAATTGTATCTGAAGTAGTCATCGCTAGCGATACAAATTTTCAAGTCAAATCTATGATAGAAGAAGCTGCTAAAGATCATAACGTTCCAATCACATATGTTGATTCGATGAAAAAGCTTGGTAAAGCATGTGGGATAGATGTAGGTGCTGCAGCTGTTGCATTAACTATTTAAAAACTGTTTTTGTAGATAGAAATCTGCAAGGACTTTGTTTTTGCCTTTAAATGAACCACCTGGATGTGTGGGCTTACATGAAAAGATGAAGGGAGGAAAAATACATGCCTACTATTAATCAATTAGTACGCAAGCCTCGTAAAACAAAGGAAGAGAAATCAACTTCTCCTGCGTTGAACAAAGGTTATAACAGCTTCAAAAAAGTACAAACGAACATATCTTCACCACAAAAACGCGGTGTATGTACTCGTGTTGGTACAATGACTCCAAAAAAACCAAACTCAGCGTTGCGTAAATATGCACGTGTACGTTTAACTAACGGAATCGAAGTAAATGCTTATATTCCTGGTATTGGTCATAACCTACAAGAGCACAGTGTGGTACTTATCCGTGGCGGTCGTGTAAAAGACTTACCGGGTGTACGTTACCATATCGTTCGTGGTGCACTTGATACTGCTGGTGTTAACAACCGTATGCAAGGTCGTTCTAAATACGGTGCTAAACGTCCTAAAGCAGCTAAGAAATAATTCACAAATAAAAATAACCCTTTCTTGAAAGGAGGAAAAATTACATGCCACGTAAAGGTCCTGTAGCAAAAAGAGACGTATTGCCTGATCCGATTTACAACTCAAAGCTTGTTAGCCGTCTAATCAATAAAATGATGGTAGATGGTAAGAGAGGTAAATCTCAAGCAATTCTATATAATTCATTTGATATCATTAGTGAGCGTACTGGCAAAGAGCCAATGGAAGTATTCGATCAAGCGCTTAAAAACATCATGCCTGTACTTGAAGTAAGAGCACGCCGTGTAGGTGGAGCTAACTACCAAGTACCAGTTGAGGTGCGCCCTGATCGCCGTACAACTCTTGGTCTTCGTTGGTTAGTAAACTACGCTCGCCTTCGCGGTGAGAAAACAATGGAAGAGCGTCTTGCAAACGAAATTCTTGATGCAGCTAACAACACTGGTGCATCAGTGAAGAAACGTGAAGACACTCATAAAATGGCTGAAGCAAACAAAGCATTTGCTCACTATCGCTGGTAAGATTCATTTTTATATTATAAAAACAATTCCCATACTAGGAAGGAGAAAGACACAATGGCAAGAGAGTTCTCCTTAGATAATACGCGTAATATTGGTATCATGGCTCATATTGATGCTGGTAAAACAACAACAACTGAGCGTGTTCTTTATTACACTGGTCGTATCCACAAAATTGGTGAAACACATGAAGGTGCTTCACAAATGGACTGGATGGAGCAAGAGCAAGAACGTGGTATTACAATCACTTCTGCCGCTACTACAGCTCAATGGAAAGGCCACCGTGTTAATATCATTGACACGCCAGGACACGTAGACTTCACAGTTGAAGTTGAACGTTCATTGCGTGTACTTGATGGAGCAGTTGCTGTACTAGATGCTCAATCTGGTGTTGAACCACAGACTGAGACTGTATGGCGTCAAGCGACAACTTACGGCGTACCACGTGTGGTATTCGTAAACAAAATGGATAAAATCGGTGCAGACTTCTTGTACTCTTTAGGTACACTTCATGATCGTCTGCAAGCAAATGCAGCAGCTATCCAATTACCAATTGGTGCTGAAGACGAATTCAAAGGTATCATTGACCTTATCGAAATGAAAGCTACTTTCTACGGTAACGATCTTGGTACTGACATCGAAACACGTGAAATTCCTGAAGAATACATGGATCAAGCTCAAGAGTATCGTGAAAAATTAATCGAAGCTCTAGCAGAACTTGATGAAGAATTAATGGAGAAATATCTTGGTGGAGAAGAAATCTCTAATGAAGAGATTAAAGCTGCAATCCGTCAAGGTACAGTAAACGTTGAATTCTATCCAGTTATTTGTGGATCTGCATTCAAAAACAAAGGTGTTCAAAAAATGCTTGATGCAGTAATCGACTATCTTCCATCTCCATTGGATGTACATGCCATTAAAGGTATCAATCCAGAGACAGAAGAAGAAGTTACTCGTCCATCAAGTGATGAAGAGCCTTTCTCTGCATTAGCATTTAAAGTTATGACTGACCCTTATGTTGGTAAATTAACTTTCTTCCGCGTTTACTCTGGTACGTTAGATTCAGGTTCTTATGTTAAGAACTCTACGAAAGATAAACGTGAACGTGTAGGTCGTATCCTACAAATGCATGCAAACTCTCGTGAAGAGATCTCTACAGTTTATGCAGGGGATATTGCTGCTGCTGTTGGTTTGAAAGATACTTCTACTGGAGATACACTATGTGATGAAAAGAGTCTTGTAATTCTTGAATCTATGGAGTTCCCAGAGCCAGTTATCTCTCTTTCTATCGAACCGAAGTCTAAAGCAGACCAAGATAAGATGACTACAGCACTTCAAAAACTTCAAGAAGAAGATCCAACATTCCGTGCGCATACTGACCAAGAAACTGGTCAAGTAATCATCGCTGGTATGGGTGAGCTTCACCTTGATATCCTTGTAGACCGTATGAAACGTGAATTTAAAGTAGAAGCAAATGTTGGTGCACCACAAGTTGCTTATCGTGAAACTTTCCGTGCATCTGCAAACATCGAAGGTAAATTCGCGCGTCAATCCGGTGGTCGTGGTCAATTTGGTCACGTTTGGATTGAGTTCTCTCCAAATGAAGAAGGTGCAGGATTTGAATTCGTAAACGGCATCGTTGGTGGTGTTGTTCCACGTGAATATATCCCTGCAGTACAATCTGGTCTTGAAGATGCTATGGAGCGTGGTGTATTAGCCGGCTATCCAATGGTTGATATTAAAGCTAGATTATTTGATGGATCATACCATGATGTTGACTCATCTGAAATGGCGTTTAAAATTGCCGCTTCTATGGCACTGAAAAACGCTGCATCAAAATGTAACCCAGTTATCCTTGAACCGGTAATGAAAGTTGAAGTAGTTATTCCGGAAGAGTATATGGGAGACATTATGGGTGATGTTACTTCTCGTCGTGGACGTGTTGAAGGTATGGAAGCACGCGGTAACGCACAAGTAGTTCGTGCTATGGTTCCACTTTCTGAAATGTTTGGTTATGCTACTTCATTGCGTTCTAATACGCAAGGTCGCGGTACATTCTCAATGCACTTTGATCATTATGAAGAAGTTCCAAAATCAATTTCTGAAGAAATCATCAAAAAAAATAAAGGTGAATAATTGATTTTACCTTTTTAATCAAGTATAACTATCATTGTAAGTAACCTGACATTGGAAGGTAGCCACCGACCAATGTCAATCAAATACTTAATTTATTTAAATTTAAAGGAGGATTTTCCTAATGGCTAAAGAAAAATTTGACCGTTCAAAACCCCATGTTAACATCGGAACTATCGGACACGTTGACCATGGTAAAACTACATTAACAGCAGCAATCACAACTGTACTTGCGAAAGCAGGCGGCGGTGAAGCTCGTGGATATGACCAAATCGATGCTGCTCCAGAAGAAAGAGAGCGTGGTATCACAATCTCTACTGCACACGTTGAGTACGAAACTGAAAACCGTCACTATGCACACGTTGACTGCCCAGGTCACGCTGACTATGTTAAAAACATGATCACTGGTGCTGCACAAATGGACGGCGGTATCCTAGTAGTATCTGCTGCTGATGGCCCAATGCCACAAACTCGTGAGCACATCCTTCTTTCTCGTCAAGTAGGTGTACCTTACCTTGTTGTATTCATGAACAAATGTGACATGGTAGACGACGAAGAATTACTTGAATTAGTAGAAATGGAAGTTCGTGACCTTCTTTCTGAATATGAATTCCCTGGTGACGATATTCCTGTAATCAAAGGTTCTGCGCTTAAAGCTCTTGAAGGAGATGCTGCGTGGGAAGAAAAAATCATTGAATTAATGGCTGCAGTTGATGAGTATATCCCAACTCCAACTCGTGACACTGAAAAACCATTCATGATGCCAGTTGAGGATGTATTCTCAATCACTGGTCGTGGTACTGTTGCTACAGGTCGTGTTGAGCGTGGACAAGTTAAAGTCGGTGATACTATTGAAATCATCGGTCTTGCTGAAGAACCAAAATCAACTACTGTAACAGGTGTTGAAATGTTCCGTAAGCTTCTTGATTATGCTGAAGCAGGAGATAACATTGGTGCTCTTCTTCGTGGTGTTGCACGTGAAGATATCCAACGTGGTCAAGTATTAGCTAAACCAGCTTCAATTACTCCACACGTAAAATTCAAAGCTGAAGTTTACGTTTTATCTAAAGAAGAAGGTGGACGTCACACTCCATTCTTCACAAACTACCGTCCTCAGTTCTACTTCCGTACAACTGATGTAACTGGTATTTGTAACCTTCCTGAAGGTGTAGAAATGGTTATGCCTGGAGATAACATCGAAATGAACGTTGAACTTATCTCTCCAATCGCTATCGAAGAAGGTACTAAATTCTCTATCCGTGAGGGTGGACGTACTGTAGGCGCTGGCGTAGTTGCTACAATCGTTGAGTAATAAATTTTGATTTACGATATTTGAAGGGGACGCCTTTCATAGAAAAAGCAGTCGGGACGCCGGCTGCTTTTTCTTTATGCTTTTTTACATCAATCATGAAGAAGAGTGTACATTAAAGTATCTGGCTTCGGGATGTGAAAACACCATAGCCGTAACAGAAGCTTCAGGTTCCATCATATAACCTTCTGTTAATTCGATATCAATATCCTCTGGTTGTATAAGACGAAATAACTTTGCTTGATCTTCTAAATTTGGACAGGCTGGGTAACCGAACGAAAATCGTTGTCCTTGATATTTAGCCGCAAAACGCTCATCCATCGTCATTGTTGGGTGATCTGGGAATCCCCATTTATCCCTAATCTGTCTATGAATATACTCAGCCAGACCTTCAGCTGTTTCTAACGCAATTGCTTGCAATGCGTGACTTTCTAGAAATCTGCCTTCCTCTTTTAATTGTGTAGCTGCCTTTCGTATTCCCTTTCCAGCTGTTACAGCAAAAAAACATACATAGTCTGTTTGCTTTTCTCTTAGATAATCAGCAAGACAAAGGTTTTTTTCTTTTTCTTGTCTAGGGAATGCAAACTCTTCAATAGGAAGTTCGTCTTTATTCATTATTATGACATCATTTCCATTGGCCTTTGCTTTGAAGAATTGGTAAGTAGCCTTTGGTTGTATCCAGTTATTTTTAATTATTTTATGGATCAGTGAGTCTAATAGGTTATTCACCTTATCCAGTTTTTCATTAGTGAGCTCCCTTTTTTGATTTTTAACCCCAAGATGATATAGCAGCATTTTACGGTTAATATATGGTTCAATATGGTGAAAAGAGAGATTTGTAATTAAATGTCTCTTTAAATCTTGCGGTTGAAAAATAGGAGCTTCTTGAACGGTTTTCACGCCAACGGCTGGTTCGGAATATTTTTTTATCAATTGGGTTTCTTCTTTGTTAGTTTTTGCTGCTCTCGAGATTTGTGCTTGAAATAATTCACTATAGCGACTTGGTTCTCGGATTTCATTTGCTAAACTCAGACCGGTCATTGCATCTTTTGCATATAAGACGAGTCCTTGGTAGTTAGGGGCGATTTTATTATTCGTAAATTTGCGAGATAAGGCAGCTCCCCCCACCATAATGGGGGTTTGTATATGGGCATCCTGTAAGTCCTTTGCTGTTAATGCCATTTGTTGTGCTGACTTTACGAGTAAGCCAGAGAGTCCAATGATGTCGGGTTTTTGCTCTCTAATCGCTGCGATAAGATCAGCAGAAGAGACTTTAATTCCAAGATCAATGGTTTCAAACCCATTGTTAGAGAGAATAATATCCACAAGATTCTTGCCGATATCATGGACATCACCTTTGACGGTTGCGAGTAAAACTTTCCCCTTACTTGTAGATGTTTGTTTATCATTTTCCATATAAGGTTCTAAAAAGGCGACTGATGCTTTCATTACTTCTGCACTTTGTAAGACTTCTGCAACAATTAATTGATTATCATTAAACAATCTACCTACTTCTGCCATACCATTCATTAATGGTCCGTTGATAATATCTAATGGATTTGGGTATTTCGCTAATGCTCTTTCTAAATCTGGGAGAAGGCCTTCTTTTGTTCCTTCTATTATATAGCTTGATAAACGTTCTTCTAATGATAGCAAATGGGTTTCTATCCTTTTTTCCTTCTTCTTATCACGATAAAAGTCAGTAAAATCAGCTAAAATGCTATCGCTGGTTTGAAAGAGAAGCTTCTCTGCTAATTCGACTTCATTTTTAGGGATGCTTGGGAAACGCTCTAGCTTTTCTGTATTGACGATTGCATAGTCTAGCCCGGCTTTCGTGCAATGAAAGAGGAAGACGGAATTTAAAATTTCTCTCCCCACACTCGGAAGACCAAAGGACACATTACTAATGCCTAAAATCGTTTTCGCCTCCGGTAGAGCTTCTTTAATAAGTTTAATACCAAGTACAGTTTCTTTAGCAGAACCAATATATTGTTCATCTCCAGTGCCGACAGGAAATACGAGGGGGTCGAAGATAATATCCTCTGGAGGTACTTGATACTGCTCAACGAGGATGTGATAGGCCCGTTTAGCTATAGCTAGCTTGTTTTCAGCTGTGATGGCCATGCCTTCCTCATCAATGGTACCGACAACAATGGCTGCTCCGTACTGATGGATAAGCTTTGCAGCAAAGGCGAATCGATCCTCACCATCTTCTAAGTTAATCGAATTGATTATAGCTTTGCCTTGAGAGTAGGTAAGAGCTTTGGCGATTACTTCATCATCAGTTGAATCAATGACTAGGGGAACTTTGATTTTTTTCGTTACTTCAGCTAAAAAATGGTCCATATCTTCTATTTCATTACGATCAGGATCAGCAAGACATATATCAATGACGCTTGCTCCTTTTTTAACTTGGGCTCTAGCAATTTCCGATGCTTCCTCATACTTTCCTTCATTAATCAACCGTTTGAATTTTTTTGAGCCAATGACATTTGTCCGCTCACCAACCATGATCGGTCTAATAGATTCATCATAGGTAAGGGGTTCAATACCTGATAGTTTATGCTGTCTCTTTTTAGTAATGGGACGGGGCGGTACATGGGCTAATGCTTGACTGATTGCTGTGATATGCGCTGGTGTGGTACCGCAACAACCACCGACGATATTCACCCAGCCCTGTGTGGCAAAATCCAAAAGCTTTGTAGATAGAGATTCTGCTGTTTCGTGATAACAGCCGTCTTCATCTGGTAAGCCTGCATTAGGATAACAGCTAACACCAGTTGAAGAGAGTTGTGCTAGAGAGCGAATATGCTCTTGCATAAATTCCGGTCCAGTTGCGCAGTTGAGCCCAACAGCTATTGGTTTCATGTGCTCTATTGAAATGTAAAATGCTTCGATGTTTTGCCCTGCCAAAGTGGTGCCCATCGGCTCTATTGTCCCTGATATCATAATAGGGAGTTCTTTCTTTGTATGATGAAAGGCTTCTTTAATCCCTAGGAAAGCAGCTTTTACATTAAGGAGATCTTGGCTTGTTTCTATTAATAATAAATCTACACCACCGTCAATGAGTCCTATGGCTTGTGTACGATAATCCAGGACTAATTGTTTAAAAGTTGTTCCACCGGTGACGCTTAATGTCTTAGTAGTTGGTCCCATAGATCCTGCTACATATCGCGGATGATTAGGCTTGTCGTATTTATGCGCTGCTTTTATAGCAATTTCAGCCGCTCTGCGGTTTAACAATTCACTTAAATGCCCAATATTATATTCTTCTAAAACGATACGTGTCGCTCCGAATGTATTTGTTTCAATTATATCTGCCCCTGCCGAAAGATAAGCTTCATGAATGGATTGGATCAATTCAGGTCGCGTAAGTGTGAGGTATTCATTACAACCTTCTAGATCCTCACCACCAAAGTCATCTGCTGTTAGGTGGGCTTCTTGTAGCATGGTGCCCATTGCCCCATCCATGATTAAAATCTTTTCTTTCATTTGTTTAGTGATGGCTACTTTTGACATAATGATGCTCCTTCTTCTGTTGATCTTTTCTTCTAATATGATTGGTCAGTTCGGTTGTGAGTTGATATCTAAGGAAAGGGGTAACAAGGTAGATGCCTTGAAAGAGTTCTAAGGCTGCATCGATCAACTCTTTTGTAATTAATAAGCCTTCTTTCTCAGCAAGAATAGGGTTAACGGCTTTTGCCATTCTGTCGCGGGTCGTTTGAGTAATCTTGATGCCAGGCACTTCGTTATGAAGATACTCTGCATTTTTGCTGCTAATCAGTGGCATCATTCCGATGAAAATAGGTGCGGAAAGATGCTTTGTTGCCTCATGAATCTCTAATAGTTGTGTTATTGAAAACACTGGCTGTGACACGAAATAATCAGCGCCTGCTTTTATTTTCCTTTCAAGTCGGGCAACAGCTTTATCTAATGATTTGACATGAGGATTAAATGCTGCCCCGACAGAAAAGACGGCATTTTCACCAAGTTCAGAACCTGAAGGGGAAATTCCTTCATTAAATTGTTTAATCATTTCTATTAATTCAAAGGAAGATAAATCAAATACAGATGAAGCGCCTGGGAAATTGCCAACTCTTGCCGGATCCCCAGTTATGGCTAAAATATCATGCAACCCTAATGTATGAAGACCCATGAGATGTGATTGTAAGCCGATTAAGTTTCGATCTCTACAGGAGAGGTGGACAAGTGGTCGAACGTTTGTATCCTTGTGGATGATATGTGCTAGGGCTTCATTTGCGATTCGTGGTGTGGCAAGAGAGTTATCTGCGAGTGTAATTGCATCAACACCAGCATCTTTTAAGGCTCTGGCGCCTTCAAAAAATTTAGCAGTTGATAGCTTCTTAGGTGGGTCTAGTTCGACGATGATGGTGCGTTTTTCTTGTACAAGTGTCTCTAACGGCGTATTGGTGCGTTCGATTGTAATTCTCTCTATTTTAGGTTTCCTTTTATTTGTTACTTGTTTTTCAAGAATAGGTACAGCATGCCTAACTTCGTCTGCAAATGCTTTAATATGGCCCGGTGTCGTTCCGCAGCAACCACCAAGCAGTCGAATACCTTGCTTAAGGAAGGACTTCGCTGATTTTCTAAAATAGTCTTCGCCTTCCTTATATTGAATCGTACCATCGATATAGGCAGGTAGACTCGCGTTAGGATAGGCAGATAAAAACGCGTGCTGAGGTAATTCAACGGAGGAGAGTGTCTCTAACATATGATGTGGACCTAAACGGCAGTTTACCCCGACAACATCTGCCCTTTTAGCTTCTAATCTTTTTAAGGCGTCATTAATTAACGTCCCATTTTGTAAAATAGCGACTTCTTGTAAAGACACTTGTGCAATAATAGGTATATCCGTTTCTTTTCGGGCAATAGAGAGAACCGTTTCTAGTTCTTCTAAATCATAATATGTTTCAAGAAGGAGCCCATCTACGCCTTCTAACAATAAGCAGTATAGCTGTTCACGAAAGTTACGTTTAATTTCATCTAGAGGAATAGAGAGGGGATTTAATCCTCGTACACCTCCAATTGTGCCAAGCACATATGCCTGATGATGTTGAATACTAGATCGTGCCAGTTTTACAGCCGCACTATTAATCTCTTTGACTGAATCCTCTAGGCCATACCGTTTCAATTTTAAATAATTCGCAGCATAGGAATTTGTTTGAATTAAATCCGCACCTGCCCCGAGATAAGCTTGATGAATGTGCTGAATTTGTTCCGGTGCTGAGAGGTTCAATTCTTCAAAACATGTATCTGTACCATAAGAATAAAGAAGTGTTCCTATCGCACCGTCAGCAATTAATACATGGTTCTTCATTTTTTCAAGGAAGTTCAAAGGTCTCACTCCTTCAATTCATTATTTTGTTGAATTCAATGGATGAGAAGCCAAAGAGAAAATAAAAAAGGCCCTCAAGAAGAAGGCCTATTATCATCATAGTCATCTTCTCATCTTTCAAGCGTATAGCTTGTAGGAATTAGCACCTTTTCAATAGCGTTCACTATTGATGGTTGCTGAGGTGTCATCGGGCCTATCCCTCAACCTCTCATGATAAGAAATAAAAAATATTTTATTGAGTAAAATTTACATGAATGAGCCTATGTTTGTCAAATAAAAATTTAGAAAATTTTAAAATAAATAATTGTATAAGCGTTTTTTTAGAAAATGATGTAAAGAGGAAGATATACTTGAAAACACTATTCACAGCAGTTATAATGTTAAAAGTGTGCAGAACAGAGAGAAACGCAATCAATAGTTGCATTTGTTATGTCTTTTCTGTATAATAGACAATGTTGGTCTTTGACTGCGATGAAGTGAAAGGTTGCTGACACACCCGGCCGCTTTGCCATGGCGAGTGTGTGGGAAATTTTCACGGAGAATGTCTATATGAAAATAGGCGAAAAGGAGGGAAAATAATGGCAAAACAAAAAATTCGTATTCGTTTAAAAGCTTATGATCACAGAATTCTTGATCAATCTGCTGAAAAAATCGTTGAAACTGCAAAACGCTCTGGTGCGGCTGTATCTGGTCCAATCCCATTGCCAACTGAAAAGTCAGTTTACACAATTCTTCGTGCGGTGCATAAATATAAAGATTCTCGTGAGCAATTCGAAATGCGTACACACAAACGTTTAATCGACATCATTAATCCAACACCACAAACAGTCGATTCATTAATGCGTTTAGACTTACCATCTGGTGTTGATATCGAAATTAAACTTTAATTAATACATTAAAACAATCTAGGAGGTGTGACTGAAATGACCAAAGGAATCTTAGGAAGAAAGATTGGTATGACTCAAGTATTTGCTGAAAACGGTGATCTTATCCCGGTAACAGTGGTTGAAGCTACTCCAAACGTTGTTCTTCAAAAGAAATCAGTTGATACTGATGGATACGAAGCAATCCAAATCGGTTTTGAAGATAAACGCGAAAAGCTTTCAAACAAACCGGAAAAAGGACACGCTGCTAAAGCTGATACTACTCCTAAGCGCTTCGTTCGCGAATTACGCGGAGCTGACTTAGCTGAGTATGAAGTTGGTCAGGAAGTCAAAGTTGATATTTTCGCTGAAGGTGAAAAAATTGATGTAACAGGAATTTCAAAAGGTAAAGGTTTCCAAGGTGCGATTAAACGCCACGGACAATCTCGCGGACCAATGGCACACGGTTCACGTTACCACCGTCGCCCAGGTTCAATGGGTCCTGTTGCTCCAAACCGCGTATTCAAAGGTAAATTATTACCTGGTCGCATGGGCGGAGAACAAATCACAGTACAAAACCTTGAAATCGTAAAAGTAGATGCAGAACGCAATCTTCTATTAGTAAAAGGTAATGTACCTGGCTCTAAAAAAGCGCTTCTAAAACTAGTAAGTGCGGTTAAAGCAAAGTAATAACCCGGAAAGGAGGAAGTAAGAATGCCTAAAGTTGCATTATTAAACCAAAGTGGTTCACAAGTTGGCGATATTGAGCTGAACGACTCAATCTTTGGTATCGAGCCAAACAACCACGTGATGTTTGAAGCTGTTATTATGCAAAGAGCTTCTCTACGTCAAGGAACTCATAAAACTAAAATTCGTTCTGAAGTAGCTGGCGGAGGACGTAAACCATGGCGTCAAAAAGGCACAGGTCGTGCTCGTCAAGGTTCAATTCGTTCACCACAATGGCGCGGAGGCGGTACTGTATTTGGTCCTGTACCACGCAGCTATAGCTACAAATTACCTAAAAAAGTTCGTCGCTTAGCTATCAAATCAGCGTTATCTACTAAAGTTGCGGAAGAGAACATTCTAGTATTAGAAACTCTATCTTTCGAAGCTCCAAAAACAAAAGACTTTAAAGGTGTACTTAAAGGTCTTTCTGTAGATTCTAAAGCATTAATCGTAACTGCAGACATCGATGAAAACGTAGCATTATCTGCTCGTAACATCCCTGGAGTAACAGTTGTTACTGCTAACGGAATCAGCGTATTAGACGTTTTAAATCATGATAAATTGATCATGACGAAGCAAGCGGTCGAAAAAGTAGAGGAGGTGCTTGCATAATGGATGCACGCGATATCATTAAGCGCCCCGTTATCACTGAACGTTCTACTGACATCATGGCTGACAAAAAATATACTTTTGAAGTTGATGTAAGAGCTAATAAAACTCAAGTTAAAGATGCTGTTCAAGAAATCTTTGATGTAAAAGTTGAAAAAGTGAACATCATGAACTACAAAGGTAAATTCAAGCGCATGGGTAAATTCGGTGGTTATACAAACAAACGCCGTAAAGCGATTGTTAAACTAACTGCTGACAGCAAAGAAATCGAAATCTTTGAAGCTTAATTTCTAACAAGAAGAGGAGGGAAATGAAATGGCGATTAAAAAATACAAACCTACCTCTAATGGTCGTCGCGGCATGACGGTATCTGATTTCGCAGAAATCACTACAGACAAACCAGAAAAATCTTTGCTTGCTCCAGTAAAGCGCAAAGGTGGCCGTAACAACCAAGGTAAGTTGACAGTTCGTCATCAAGGCGGCGGTCATAAACGTCAATATCGTATCATCGACTTTAAACGTGACAAAGATGGAATACCAGGTCGCGTTGCTACAGTCGAGTATGATCCAAACCGCTCAGCTAACATTGCACTAATTAATTATGTAGATGGAGAAAAGCGTTACATCCTAGCTCCTAAGACTCTTAAAGTAGGCGCAGAAGTAATGTCTGGTCCTGAAGCAGATATCAAAGTAGGTAATGCATTACCACTTACAAACATTCCTGTGGGTACTGTAATCCACAACATCGAACTTAAACCTGGTAAAGGTGGACAGTTAGTACGTTCTGCTGGAACAAGTGCACAAGTACTTGGTAAAGAAGGTAAATACGTATTAGTACGCTTAAACTCTGGTGAAGTTCGTATGATTCTTGCTACTTGCCGCGCTACTGTAGGTCAAGTTGGTAACGAACAACACGAATTGATTAACATCGGTAAAGCCGGTCGTTCTCGTTGGTTAGGTAAACGCCCAACTGTACGTGGATCTGTTATGAACCCTAACGATCACCCACACGGTGGTGGTGAAGGTAAAGCTCCTATCGGTCGTAAATCACCTATGTCTCCTTGGGGTAAACCAACTCTTGGATACAAAACACGTAAGAAAAACAATCAATCTGATAAATTTATCGTACGTCGTCGTAAAAAATAACGGGATTGAACTACGGTTCCAAAGACGGGCCGTAGAACAATCACGAAGGGAGGTTCAATCATGGGTCGCAGCTTAAAAAAAGGACCTTTTGTTGACGAACATTTAATGACAAAGATCGAAAAGTTAAATGAAACTGATGGCAAGCAAGTAGTGAAGACTTGGTCTCGCCGTTCTACGATCTTCCCACAATTCATCGGACACACTATCGCAGTGTATGATGGTCGCAAACATGTGCCTGTTTATGTTACTGAAGATATGGTAGGCCACAAGCTTGGAGAATTTGCTCCAACACGTGCATACAAAGGCCATGGTAATGATGATAAGAAAACAAGACGTTAATGAGAGGAGGGCATTATAATGCAAGCTAAAGCTGTTGCAAGAACAGTTCGTATTGCTCCTCGTAAAGCTCGTTTAGTCGTAGATTTAATTCGAGGTAAGCAAGTAGGTGAAGCGGTAGCGATTTTAAATTTAACTCCAAAAGCTGCTTCTCCAATCGTAGAAAAAGTATTAAAATCTGCACTAGCTAACGCAGAGCACAACTACGAAATGGATGTTAATAATTTAGTAGTTGAGCAAGCATTTGTTGACGAAGGACCAACTTTAAAACGTTTCCGTCCACGTGCACAAGGTCGTGCTAGCGCAATCAACAAACGCACAAGTCACATCACAATCGTTGTATCAGAAAAGAAGGAGGGATAATCTGTGGGTCAAAAAGTAAATCCAGTCGGTTTGCGTATCGGTGTCATCCGTGATTGGGAGTCAAAATGGTACGCAGGTAAAGACTACGCTGATCTTTTACACGAAGACCTGAAAGTTCGTGAGTACATCACAAAACGCTTAAGCGATGCATCTGTTTCTAAAGTAGAAATCGAACGTGCAGCTAATCGCTTAAATATCACAGTCCATACTGCAAAACCGGGAATGGTTATCGGTAAAGGTGGTACTGAGGTAGAGGCGTTGCGTAAAGCACTTAACGCACTTACTGGCAAACGTGTTCACATCAATATTCTTGAAATCAAAAAAGCTGACATCGACGCGAAATTAGTAGCGGAAAACATTGCTCGTCAATTGGAAAACCGTGTATCATTCCGTCGTGCTCAAAAACAAACTATTCAACGTGCTATGCGCGCAGGAGCTAAAGGTATCAAAACAATGGTATCTGGACGTCTTGGCGGTGCTGATATCGCTCGTTCTGAATCTTATAGCGAAGGAACTGTACCACTTCATACTCTTCGTGCTGACATTGATTATGCTACAGCAGAAGCAGATACGACTTACGGTAAGTTAGGCGTAAAAGTATGGATCTATCGTGGAGAGGTGCTTCCTACAAAGAAGAATAATGGGGAAGGAGGCAAATAATATGCTATTGCCAAAACGCGTAAAATATCGTCGTGTACACCGTGGAAAAATGCGCGGTCAAGCAAAAGGTGGTACTGAAGTAACATTCGGTGAATATGGTCTACAAGCTCAAGATGCTTCTTGGATCACTAACCGTCAAATCGAATCTGCCCGTATTGCAATGACTCGTTACATGAAACGTGGCGGTAAAGTTTGGATTAAAATATTCCCGCATAAGCCATACACTGCTAAGCCTCTTGAAGTCCGAATGGGTTCTGGTAAGGGTGCTCCTGAAGGATGGGTTGCAGTTGTTAAGCCTGGTAAAGTAATGTTCGAAATTGCAGGTGTATCTGAAGAGATCGCTCGTGAAGCTCTACGTCTTGCAGCACACAAACTTCCAGTTAAATGTAAGTTTGTAAAACGAGAAGAAATTGGTGGTGAATCAAATGAAAGCTAATGAAATTCGTGACCTTACCACTGCCGAAATAGAACAAAAAGTTAAATCATTAAAAGAAGAGCTTTTTAATCTACGCTTTCAATTGGCGACTGGACAACTGGAAAACACAGCTCGCATCCGTGAAGTGCGTAAAGCAATTGCTCGTATGAAAACTGTTATCCGTGAAAGAGAAATTGGTTTTAGCAAGTGATATTGAGAGGAGGTTCGCACAATGAGTGAACGTAACCAACGCAAAGTATACTCTGGACGCGTTGTTTCAGACAAAATGGATAAAACTGTTACTGTTTTAGTCGAAACATACAAAAAGCATCCATTATACGGCAAACGCGTAAAGTACTCTAAAAAGTTTAAAGCTCATGATGAGCAAAATGAAGCAAAAATCGGCGATATCGTTCGTATCATGGAAACTCGCCCATTATCTGCGACTAAACGCTTCCGTCTAGTTGAAGTTGTTGAGAAAGCAGTTATTATCTAATTGTTCGGAAATATGTTTGATCCCGAAGGGAGGTTACACAGATGATTCAACAAGAATCACGTTTAAAAGTTGCTGATAACTCTGGTGCTCGTGAAGTACTTACAATTAAAGTTTTAGGTGGTTCAGGCCGTAAAACTGCTAACATCGGTGATGTAATTGTTTGCACAGTGAAACAAGCAACACCAGGTGGCGTTGTTAAAAAAGGTGATGTTGTTAAAGCTGTTGTCGTTCGTACAAAGAGCGGCGTTCGTCGTAAAGATGGCACATACATCCGTTTTGATGAAAACGCATGTGTAATTATTCGTGACGATAAAGGTCCTCGTGGTACACGTATCTTTGGACCAGTTGCTCGTGAACTACGCGAGAACAACTTCATGAAAATCGTATCATTAGCTCCAGAAGTACTATAAAAATTAAACAAAATGCCTTTAAGGAGGTGCACACAGATGCATGTAAAAAAAGGTGATAAAGTAATGGTCATCTCTGGTAAGGATAAAGGCAAATCAGGCGTTATTCTTGCTGCTTACCCAAAACAAGAACGCGTTCTTGTAGAAGGTGTTAATATCGTAAAGAAACACGCTAAACCATCTAACTTGAATCCTCAAGGTGGAATCCTTAGCCAAGAAGCACCTATTCATGTATCAAACGTTATGCCGGTTGACCCAAAATCTGGTGAACCAACTCGCGTAGGCTATCAAACGGTTGATGGGAAAAAAGTGCGTGTAGCAAAAAAATCAGGTGAATCTTTAGATAAATAGATCAATGAAGAAGGGAGGTACAATCGATGAACCGCCTAAAAGAAAAACATGTAAAAGAAATTACTCCTGCTCTTGTGAGCAAGTTTAACTATAAATCAGTAATGCAAGTACCAAAACTTGAAAAAATCGTTATCAACATGGGTGTGGGTGATGCTGTGCAAAACTCTAAAGCATTAGATAATGCTGTTGAGGAATTAACACAAATCGCAGGTCAAAAACCTGTTATCACTCGCGCGAAAAAATCAATCGCTGGCTTCCGTTTACGTGAAGGTATGCCAATCGGAGCGAAAGTTACTTTACGTGGAGAACGCATGTACGAATTCTTCGATAAATTAGTATCTGTTTCTCTTCCACGTGTACGTGACTTCCGTGGTATTTCTAAAAAGTCTTTCGACGGACGCGGAAACTACACACTTGGTGTTAAAGAGCAATTGATCTTCCCTGAGATCGATTACGATAAAGTAAGCAAAGTTCGTGGTATGGATATCGTTATCGTAACAACTGCCAATACTGATGAAGAAGCTCGTGAACTTTTAACACAATTTGGAATGCCATTCCAAAAGTAATCGTTAATTAGAGGGAGGCGAAAACGTGGCTAAAAAGTCAATGATTGCGAAACAAAAACGCACGCCTAAATACAAGGTACAAGAATATACACGTTGCGAACGTTGTGGACGTCCACATTCTGTATACCGTAAATTTAAGCTTTGCCGTATTTGTTTCCGTGAATTAGCATATAAAGGACAAATTCCTGGCGTTAAAAAAGCTAGCTGGTAAACCCAAAGTTAGGGAAGGAGGTAAAAACAATGGTCATGACAGATCCAATTGCAGATTTGCTAACTCGCATCCGTAATGCGAACATGGTTCGTCACGAAAAATTAGAAGTTCCTGCTTCTAATATTAAAAAAGAAGTTGCTGAAATCCTTAAGCGTGAAGGCTTCGTACGTGATGTAGAGTTTATCGAAGATAACAAGCAAGGCATTATCCGCATTTTCTTAAAATACGGTGCAAAAAATGAACGTGTAATCACAGGCTTAAAACGTATCAGTAAACCTGGTCTTCGTGTTTATGCTAAAGCTGATGAGGTACCACGCGTTCTTAACGGTCTTGGTATCGCACTCGTTTCTACTTCTCAAGGCGTTCTTACAGACAAAGAAGCTCGCGCGAAACAAGTAGGCGGAGAAGTACTAGCGTACGTTTGGTAATATAGTT
Organism: Cytobacillus kochii; assembly: GCF_020171845.1. Lineage (GTDB taxonomy): Bacteria > Bacillota > Bacilli > Bacillales > Cytobacillaceae > Cytobacillus > Cytobacillus kochii. The sequence goes on from NZ_JAIVAM010000014.1 coordinate 47,049, forward strand.
TCAGAAAGAATGGAGGTGCAATAAATGTCCCGTATAGGTAAAAAACCAATTGAAATCCCTAGTGGAGTAACAGTAACGCTTGATGAAAATCATCACGTTATCGTAAAGGGTCCTAAAGGTGAGCTTTCTCACACTTTTAATAAAGATATCGCAATTAACATCGAAGAGAACGTAATCAACATCGTGCGTCCTTCTGATCAAAAAGAGCACCGTGCGCTTCATGGTACAACTCGTGCATTGATCGCTAACATGGTTGAAGGTGTATCTAAAGGCTTCGAAAAAGGCTTAGAACTTATCGGTGTCGGTTACCGTGCCCAAAAACAAGGTAAAAAGCTTGTATTGAACGTTGGATACTCTCACCCAGTTGAAATCGAACCTGAAGAAGGTATCGAAATCGAAGTACCAGCTAATACGAAAGTAGTAGTAAAAGGTGCAAGTAAAGAACGTGTAGGCGCTTTAGCGGCTAACATTCGTGACGTTCGTCCTCCAGAACCTTACAAAGGAAAAGGTATTAGGTATGAAGGAGAATATGTTCGTCGTAAAGAAGGTAAAACAGGTAAGTAATGCTGCATAGCTAAACGAAAGGAGTGACCGAAATGATTACGAAGGCTGATAAAAATGCAGTGCGTAAGAAAAGACACGCTCGCGTAAGATCTAAACTTTCTGGCACTGCGGCTCGTCCTCGTCTAAATGTGTATCGCTCAAATAAACACATTTATGCACAATTAATTGACGATGTGAACGGAGTAACTCTTGCTAGCGCGTCTACACAAGACAAAGAAGCTAGTATTGAAGCTACAGGCAACGTTGATGCGGCTGTTAAAGTCGGCGAATTAATCGCTAAACGTGCGGAAGCAAAAGGATTGAAATCAATCGTATTTGACCGTGGAGGATACTTATATCATGGTCGTGTTAAAGCGTTAGCAGATGCTGCTCGCGAAAACGGGTTAGAATTTTAATAGACAAAGGAGGGACATATAGAATGCGTCGTATTGATCCAAACAAACTTGAACTTGAAGAGCGCGTAGTTACGGTAAACCGTGTAGCTAAGGTTGTTAAAGGTGGACGTCGTTTCAGATTCTCTGCTCTTGTAGTAGTTGGAGATAAAAACGGTAACGTTGGCTTTGGTACAGGTAAAGCTCAAGAGGTACCAGAAGCTATTCGCAAAGCAATTGAAGATGCGAAGAAAAACTTAATTGAAGTTCCTATGGTTGGAACTACAATTCCTCACGAAGTAATCGGTCACTTCGGAGCTGGCGAAATTCTTCTAAAACCTGCATATGAAGGTACAGGAGTTATCGCTGGTGGACCAGTTCGTGCGGTACTAGAGTTAGCGGGTGTAGGCGATATCCTTTCTAAATCATTGGGTACAAACACACCAATTAACATGGTTCGCGCAACACTAGATGGTTTACAACAATTAAAACGTGCTGAAGACGTAGCTAAGTTACGTGGTTTATCAGTAGAAGAACTGTTAGGATAAGGAGGGAAATCAAATGGCGAATAAACTAGAAGTTACCCTCACTCGCAGTGTGATTGGTCGCCCTGAGGACCAACGCCAAACAGTCACAGCTCTTGGATTACGCAAAATGCACCAAACAGTTGAGCACCAAGACAATCCTGCCATCCGTGGTATGATTAAAAAAGTTGCTCATCTTGTAACGGTAACTGAAAAATAATTTTCGATCTTCTACAAAATAAGGAGGTGCCAACATGAAACTTCATGAATTAAAACCTGCAGAAGGTTCACGTCAAGAACGTAAACGCAAAGGTCGCGGTATTGGTTCAGGTAACGGTAAAACTGCTGGTAAGGGACATAAAGGTCAAAATGCTCGTTCTGGCGGCGGCGTACGTCCTGGATTCGAAGGTGGTCAAACACCTTTATTCAGACGCTTACCAAAACGCGGATTCACTAACATTAACCGTAAAGAATATGCGGTAGTTAATCTTGACGCACTTAATCGTTTTGAAGATGGAGCGGAAGTTACTCCAGAGCTTCTTATTGAAACGGGTGTTGTAAGTAACGAAAAAGCAGGAATTAAAGTTCTTGCTAAAGGCAACGTAGAGAAAAAGCTTACAGTTAAAGCTCATAAATTCTCTGCTGCGGCTAAAGAAGCAATCGAAGCTGCCGGCGGTAAAGCCGAGGTGATCTAATGCTTCAGACAATCTCCAATTTTATGCGCGTGGGTGACATAAGAAGAAAGATTATTTTCACCCTATTAATGTTAATTGTATTTCGCATCGGCACATTTATCCCCGTTCCAGGGGTGAATGCACAAATTTTACAATCACAGGATCAAATGAGTGTATTTGGTGTCTTGAATGTATTTGGTGGCGGTGCGTTATTAAACTTCTCAATTCTTGCGATGGGAATCATGCCGTATATTACAGCATCAATCATTGTTCAGTTACTACAAATGGACGTTGTGCCGAAATTTACGGAATGGGCTAAGCAAGGTGAGGCGGGTCGTCGTAAACTAGCTCAGTTTACACGATACTTTACTATCGTGCTTGGTTTTATCCAAGCTCTTGGTATGTCTTACGGGTTTAATAATCTTGCTGGTGGCATGTTAATTGAAAATACGGGTATTGGCTCTTATTTATTAATTGCTACAGTATTAACTGCAGGAACTGCTTTTTTAATGTGGTTAGGGGAGCAAATTACGGAAAAAGGTGTTGGTAATGGTATTTCTATTATTATCTTCGCTGGAATCGTTGCCGGTATTCCTTCCATCGCTAACCAAATTTATGCGCAGCAAATTGAAGGTGCTGGAGATCAATTATTCCTACGTATCGTAACCCTTGTACTTATCGTGCTTGCGGTTATTGCTATTGTAGTTGGAACAATCTTTATCCAACAGGCATTAAGAAAAATTCCAGTACAATATGCAAAACGTGCATCAGCAGGTAAGACGCCAGTAGGTGTTCAAAACACTCATTTACCTTTAAAAGTAAATGCTGCAGGTGTTATCCCTGTTATCTTTGCGATTTCATTTATCATTACACCACGAACGATTGCAGGCTTTTTTGAATCGAATAGTGTAACGAGTTGGATCCAGAAGATATTTGATTATACTGAGCCAATCGGTATGGTCATCTATGCTGCATTAATAATTGCTTTCACATATTTCTATGCATTCATTCAAGTAAACCCAGAGAAAGTCTCTGAGAACTTGAAGAATCAAGGTGGTTATGTACCGGGCATCCGTCCTGGTAAAAACACGCAGGAATATTTAACTAAAGTCTTATATCGTTTAACTTTTGTTGGTGCTCTTTTCTTAACAGCGATTGCAATCATTCCAATGTTCTTCATTAATGTTGCAGGGCTACCAGAAACTGCTCAAATCGGTGGAACGAGCTTACTAATCGTGATTGGTGTTGCTCTTGATACTTACAAACAGTTAGAGTCTCAGCTAGTTAAACGTCATTATAAAGGTTTTATCAAATAGAAAGGTTTAAGGGGACGATTGTTCCCTCAAACCTAATAGAATAGGGGGGAATTCACTTGAATCTTGTATTAATGGGGCTCCCTGGTGCCGGTAAAGGTACACAAGCAGAAAGAATTGTTGAAAAGTACGGTATTCCGCATATCTCTACTGGAGACATGTTCCGTGCAGCGATCAAAGAAGAAACTGCTCTAGGTTTAGAAGCAAAGTCTTTTATGGATAAAGGTGAACTTGTGCCAGACGAAGTAACAATTGGTATTGTTAGAGAACGTCTTGGTAAACCCGATTGTGAAAAAGGTTTTCTTTTAGATGGTTTCCCTAGAACCGTTGCTCAAGCGGATGCTTTAGAAAATATTCTTTCTGATCTATCAAGAAAAATTGATTACGTTATTAACATTGATGTAGATCAAGAGATTTTGATGGAAAGGCTAACTGGCCGCAGAATATGTAAATCTTGTGGGGCAACATATCATCTTGTATTTAATCCTCCAACTAAAGAGGGCGAATGTGACCGCTGTGGTGGAGAATTATATCAACGTGAAGATGATAATGAAGCAACTGTTAAAAATAGACTTGACGTAAACATTAAGCAAACAAAACCTTTGCTTGATTTCTATGAAAATAAAGGCTATTTGCGTAACATTAACGGTCAACAAGAAATTGGTAAAGTATTTACTGATCTAGATAGTCTTTTAAGAGGCTTACAATAATGATCATAAGCAAAACTCAACGTGAAATCGATATTATGCGAGAAGCTGGTAGAATTGTCGCTTTAACACATGAGGAATTACAAAAGCATATCACTCCGGGAATAACGACAAGAGAATTAGATTGTCTTGCTGAGGCTTTTATTCTCAAATGTGGGGCCGTCCCATCTTTTAAAGGTTATAACGGTTTTCCAGGTAGTATATGTACATCTGTGAACGAAAAGCTAGTTCACGGGATTCCTGATGATAACAGCTTAAACGATGGTGATATCATCAGTATTGATATAGGTGCAAAATATAACGGTTATCACGGTGATTCTGCCTGGACCTACGCAGTAGGGGCAATTGATGAACAATCAAAAGCATTGCTTGAAGTTACTGAGCAGTCATTATATGAAGGCTTAAAACAAGCAAAGCCAGGTGTACGCTTATCGAACATCTCTCATGCAATCCAAACATATGCGGAAAGCAAAGGCTTTTCCATTGTACGAGAATATGTCGGACATGGGGTAGGGCAAGACTTACATGAGGAACCACAGATTCCACATTTTGGTCCCCCGAATAAAGGGCCTCTATTAAAACCAGGTATGGTATTAGCTATCGAACCGATGGTAAATATCGGTAGTAGATATGTATCAACGCTATCCGATCAATGGACAGTCGTAACAGTCGATGGTAAGCGTTGTGCCCATTTCGAACATACAATAGCCATTACTGAAACTGGTTATGAAATACTTACTGTAAAATAACAGTAGGCTTTTCTAAAATACTCCGTTTCTAACTCATTTTTCTTTTTACTATAAGGAGACGTCAAACTCTTTTTATGTTATAATCAGAAGGTTGTTGTGTATATGTTTAAAATCATTTGTTTTGAGTAAGATGATTATTAGCTCATAAAGCTTGCATTGATTACGCGACCTATGAGATTATGTATCGGAATGTCCGAATGTGTTATTCTGCGAACCTTTTAGCAAAGAATATCTACATGCTTGGGAAAGCATTTGATGTATTTCGTATATGATTTTATGGAAGGGAGACTTGTTTAGTGGCGAAAGATGATGTAATTGAAGTAGAAGGCACAGTCATAGACACTTTGCCAAATGCAATGTTTAAGGTAGAATTAGAAAACGGTCATACAGTTTTAGCTCATGTTTCCGGTAAAATTCGCATGCACTTCATTCGTATTTTACCAGGGGATAAAGTAACAGTTGAGCTTTCTCCTTATGACTTAACTCGCGGAAGAATCACTTATCGTTTTAAATAATCATTGCACTCCGTACTACTAAGGAGGTTAGGATAATGAAAGTAAGACCATCAGTTAAACCGATCTGCGAAAAGTGCAAAGTCATCCGCAGAAAAGGTAAAGTAATGGTTATCTGTGAAAACCCTAAACATAAACAAAAACAAGGCTAAATTGAAGGAGGTGCGCATATAGTGGCACGTATTGCAGGTGTAGATGTACCACGTGAAAAACGTGTAGTAATCTCATTAACTTATATCTATGGTATTGGTAAAACAACTGCTCAAAAAGTTCTAGCAGAAGCTGGTGTAAACGAGAATACTCGTGTACGCGATCTTACTGAAGATGAATTAAACAAAATTCGTGAGCAAATCGATTCATTAAAAGTTGAAGGTGACCTTCGTCGTGAAGTATCACTTAACATCAAACGTCTAATGGAAATCGGATCCTACCGCGGTCTTCGTCACCGTCGTGGCTTACCTGTTCGCGGACAAAATACTAAAAACAATGCTCGTACACGTAAAGGTCCTCGTAAGACTGTAGCGAACAAAAAGAAATAATCGGTAAAGGAGGGTTCTTAAAATGGCTCGTAAAACTAATACACGTAAACGTCGTGTCAAAAAGAATATTGAAAGCGGAATTGCACATATTCGTTCAACATTCAATAATACAATCGTAACTATCACTGATTCTCATGGTAATGCTCTTTCTTGGTCAAGTGCTGGTGCGCTAGGATTCAGAGGTTCTCGTAAATCGACTCCTTTCGCTGCGCAAATGGCTGCTGAAACAGCTGCGAAAGCATCTATGGAACATGGTATGAAAACTTTAGAAGTAACAGTTAAAGGACCTGGTGCAGGTCGTGAAGCTGCTATTCGTGCATTACAAGCTGCTGGTCTAGAAGTTACTGCTATCAGAGACGTTACTCCAGTACCACATAACGGATGTCGTCCACCAAAACGCCGCCGTGTATAATTAATCTGTATAAACTTTTGAATCCCTGTCTATAATGGGATATGATACAAAGTAAATGAATTATACAGTATTTATTATTCCAGTTGTTGTGCACAAAACGGGAACGTATACATGGGGGAATTTCGGTTAATAAACCGGGGTTTCGACGTTTTGAAGGAGGGTGTATTTTGATGATCGAAATAGAAAAACCAAAAATCGAAACGGTTGAGATCAGCGATGATGCTAAGTATGGTAAGTTCGTCGTAGAACCACTTGAGCGTGGATATGGAACAACTTTGGGTAACTCCTTACGTCGTATCCTATTATCCTCACTCCCAGGTGCCGCTGTCACTTCGATCCAAATTGATGGGGTACTTCATGAGTTCTCAACAATTGAAGGCGTCGTAGAAGATGTAACATCTATCATTTTAAACATTAAAAAGCTCGCATTGAAAATCTATTCTGATGAAGAAAAAACATTAGAAATTGACGTTCAAAGCGAAGGTGTAGTTACTGCTGCAGATGTAACACATGATAGTGATGTAGAGATTCTTAATCCGGATCTTCATATTGCTACTCTTGGTTCAAATGGTCATTTGCATATGCGTCTAACTGCTAAACGTGGTCGTGGTTATACACCAGCTGTTCAAAACAAAAAAGAAGATCAACCAATCGGTGTAATTCCTATTGATTCTATTTATACGCCAGTTTCACGCGTACAATATCAAGTTGAGAATACTCGTGTTGGTCAATTGAGTAATTTTGATAAATTGACTTTTGATGTTTGGACTGACGGAAGTACTGGCCCTCAAGATGCAGTTGCACTTGGAGCGAAGATCTTAACTGAGCATTTGAATATCTTTGTTGGTTTAACTGATGAAGCTCAAAATGCTGAAATTATGGTTGAAAAAGAAGAAGACCAAAAAGAAAAAGTCCTTGAAATGACAATTGAAGAACTAGATTTATCTGTTCGTTCATACAACTGCTTAAAACGTGCAGGCATTAACACTGTTCAGGAGTTAGCTAATAAAACTGAAGAAGATATGATGAAAGTACGTAACTTAGGTAGGAAGTCTCTAGAGGAAGTAAAACATAAACTAGAAGAGCTTGGATTAGGTTTGCGTAAAGACGACTGATTGTCTTTTGAAATCTAGCCTTTAATGACTTCAACAAAGGAGGGAAACTTTCATGGGATACAGAAAGTTAGGACGCACTAGCGCTCAACGTAAAGCGATGCTACGTGACTTATCAACAGATTTAATCATCAATGAGCGTATTGAAACAACTGAAGCTCGTGCTAAAGAACTTCGTTCAGTAGTTGAAAAATTGATCACTCTTGGTAAACGTGGAGATCTTCACGCTCGTCGCCAAGCAGCTGCATATGTTCGTCATGAAGTAGCTGATGCTGAGAAAAACCAAGATGCTGTTCAAAAATTGTTCAGTGATATTGCTCCTCGTTATGAAGAGCGTCAAGGTGGTTACACTCGTATTATGAAAATCGGTCCTCGTCGTGGCGACGCAGCACCAATGGTAATCATCGAATTAGTATAATAAACGTATCTTCTTAGATTAGGATAACCTAACCTTTGGGATTCATGTGCAGATTGAGGGCGCCTGAATGGTTTCATTGGAACTTATTCAATGCCCTCTTTCTTTAAATAGGGATACCCCTAAAGCCAATGAGCAAAACCATTTTGAGTGTTACGATGGACATCCGTAATATTGAGGTGTTACGTCTAGCTCTTTGCATCTTCATCCATTTTCTTTACTCGTCCATACAGGAATGCCTGTATTACTAGGATGAGGATGCAGGCTTTTTTAAAAACAACCATTGCCAAGGCAATTATTATCGAGCCTTTGTTATGGAGATAGTTGCAGATAGGATAGAACTCCATATACATAGTAGCTCGCCATCAATAGTGGCGGCTTTTTTATTATATAAAGAGAAATGTTTGTTTTGCCCCTAAGTTTTAGTTAATAGAATTTTTGTAACTCCTTATTCAATAGCATAATTAGTGGCAGAGTACGTGGGTATGTATGGTCGGTGCGTCATACAGGTAAGGGAAAAAAGAAGAATTACTTATATACGTGAAAACGCGTAAAAGATATGGGGTAAAGTGAAGAACTGCATGCAAAGGTTGAAAGCGCGTAAAAGGTAGGAAAGAAAGGCAAAGTATTGAGCGTAAAAGGTGGAATCGCGCAAAAGGTAGCAAAGAAAGCTAAGGATTTGCGCGTAAACGGTGAAAGCGCGCAAAAAGTAGTAAAGAAAGCTAAGGAATTGCGCGTAAAGGGTGAAAGCGCGCAAAAAGTAGTAAAGAAAGACAAAGAACTGCGCGTAAACGATGGAAACACGCAAAAAGTAGTAAAGAAAGCTAAGGAACTGCGCGTAAACGATGGAAACGCGCAAAAAAGTAGTAAAGAAAGCTAAGGAATTGCGCGTAAAGGGTGGAAACACGCAAAAAGTAGTAAAGAAAGACAAAGAACTGCGCGTAAAAGGTGGAAACGCGCAAAAAGTAGTAAAGAAAGCTAAGGAATTGCGCGTAAAGGGTGAAAGCGCGCAAAAAGTAGTAAAGAAAGACAAAGAACTGCGCGTAAACGATGGAAACGCGCAAAAGGTGGCAAAGAAAATCAAGGAATTGCGTGTAAACATTGGAATTGCGCTAAAACTAGTAAAGAAGCAAGACTTGTGCATAAAGAATCATTAAACGCATGAACCATTCTGAATGCAAGCCAGTGATATTAGTACGATTAAGAATTGGTTTTCTATCACTTCAGAGCCGTGACCTATTGATAGCATTGAAGAATAGCGATGAAGTGAGTCAAAAGTAAGAACGAAGTATAAGAGCAACTAGGTCCCCTGTCGTCGCCTTAAAGGCTTGCCAATCGCCCAGTTTTCTAATAAAATTTAGACGTTAGATTTTTAGGTTTGTTTTTAGTAGAGTTGAGAGCAGCAGAGGTTGGAGAGGAGTAGATGAGTATGAAGAATTCCCTCGTGCAGATAAGGAATCTTTCTTTTAAATATGATGAGAATGCGGATTATGCGTTGAAAGATGTGACGTTTGATATATATGAAGGGGAATGGTTGGCGATTGTTGGTCATAATGGATCAGGCAAGTCAACGATGGCTAAGCTTTTAAATGGCTTAAATTTCCCGAAGGAAGGCAGTATTACGGTAGATGGTTTGCTGCTATCAGAAGAAACGGTTTGGGACATACGAGATAAAATTGGGATGGTTTTTCAAAATCCCGATAACCAGTTTGTTGGTACGACTGTACAGGATGATGTGGCTTTTGGTTTAGAAAATCACGGCATCGAGAGAGAGGAAATGATTAAGCGTGTCCATAACGCGCTGGAGAGTGTGAAAATGGAACAGTTTCTTGATCAAGAGCCGCACCATTTATCAGGTGGCCAAAAGCAGCGTGTGGCCATTGCAGGGGTTCTAGCGCTTAGGCCGAATATCATTGTCTTGGACGAAGCGACCTCTATGTTAGACCCGCGTGGTCGTGAAGAGGTGTTAGAGACGATTAGACAGTTAAAAGCATCGCAAGAAATGACTGTTATTTCCATCACGCATGATTTAGAAGAAGCAGCAAAGGCTGATCGCATGATTGTGATGAATAAAGGACAGCTTTATCGGGAAGGTAGTCCGGAAGATATTTTTCAATTAGATGAAGAGTTGATTTCGTTAGGACTCGATATTCCATTCCCTGTGAAAATGAGCAAAATGTTAAAAGGCTTAAATATCCCAGTATCTAAGCATCATTTATCTGAAGAAGAATTGGTGGAAGAATTATGGACATCTCACTTAAAAATGTAGAATATCGCTATCAGGTCAATACGCCGTTTGAAAGATTAGCGATTCAAGATGTGTCTATAGATATTCCATCTGGCACATTTCTCGCTTTAATAGGACATACTGGTTCTGGGAAATCGACCGTCCTACAACATTTAAATGCATTACTGAAACCTACAGCGGGCGAAGTTGTTATTGGTGAGAGAACGATTACTTCTGAAAAGAAACAGAAAGGCTTAAAAGCGATACGCCAAAAAGTAGCGATTGTGTTTCAATTTCCTGAGCATCAACTATTTGAGGAAACTGTAGAGAAAGATATTTGTTTTGGTCCGATGAATTTCGGTGTGAATGAAGGAGAAGCAAAAAGGCGAGCACATGAAGCAATTAAACAAGTGGGCTTAGATGAGTCGATTTTACAAAAATCACCGTTCGACCTTTCTGGTGGACAAATGCGCCGAGTAGCCATTGCTGGTGTATTAGCGATGCATCCTGATGTCATTGTGCTTGATGAACCAACAGCTGGCCTAGATCCTCGTGGGCGCAAAGAAATTATGGATATGTTTTATCAGCTTCATAAAGAGCGGAATTTATCTACGATTCTTGTAACGCATAGTATGGAGGATGCCTCACGCTATGCAGATAAGATTGCTATTATGCATAAAGGTGAAGTCTATAAAGTGGGTACACCACTCGATATTTTCTCTGACCCAGAGCAATTGATAAAAATGGGCTTAGACGTACCAGAGGTTGTGAAGTTCCAGCAAAAGCTAGAGAAAACATTCGGCTATAAGTTTGCTAAAACATGCTTAACAATAGAGGAAATCAGTCAAGAAATGCCTCGCTTTTTAAAGAGAGGTGAAGCCTAATGATGGAAAAAATGATTTTTGGACGCTATGTTCCAGCTGATTCAGTGATTCACCGAATGGACCCGCGCTCCAAACTCATTATCGTTCTTTTATTCGTATGTGTTGTTTTCATCGCTAATAATGCGATTACGTATGGTGCCCTTGTTGTCTATACCTTATTAATGCTAGCGATGTCGAAAGTGCCGATGCGCTTTGTATTTGGTGGCTTAAAACTCGTCTTCATTTTGATTATTTTTACGTTCTTGATGCATATCTTTTTAACAAGAGAAGGACCGATTATTTTTGAATTAGGATGGTTTAAAGTTTACGAGGAAGGCCTGAGACAAGGGATTTTTATCTCTTTACGCTTTTTCCTATTAATCTTAATCACATCGATCCTAACGTTAACAACAGCCCCTATTGCGATTACAGACGGTTTAGAGAGTTTGTTAGGCCCACTTAAGAAGTTGAAGTTTCCGGTGCATGAGCTCGCCCTAATGATGTCTATCGCCTTAAGGTTTATTCCGACGCTCATGGAGGAAACAGATAAAATTATGAAGGCACAATCAGCAAGAGGCGTGGAGTTCTCCTCAGGCCCTGTAAAAGACCGTGTGATGGCGATTATTCCACTACTGATTCCGCTGTTTGTGAGTTCATTTAAACGAGCAGAGGAGCTTGCCACAGCAATGGAGGCACGTGGTTATCGTGGAGGCGATGGACGGACAAGGTATCGTAAGCTTGTGTGGAGCGGAATTGATACATTGATGTTGTTATTGCTTTTGGCTTTAACGATATTGTTAATTATATTTAGAACATAAAGAGGACAAATCATGAGAATCAAATGTATTATCGCTTACGATGGCACAGGCTTTGCGGGCTATCAAGTACAACCGAATAAACGGACTGTCCAGAGGGAGCTAGAAACAGCACTTACGAAGTTGCATAAGGGCAGTGAAGTGAAAGTTGTTGCTTCTGGCCGCACGGACGCAGGTGTTCATGCGGTGGGTCAAGTAATTCACTTCGATAGTCCTTTGCAGTTGCCTGAGGAGCGGTGGCCAGCTGCATTGAATTCTATTCTGCCGAATGATGTTGTAGTAGAGGAAGCGGCCTATGTAGCAGAGGACTTCCATGCGCGATATCATGCCATAGGTAAGGAGTATCGCTACCGATTAATACGCACGAAGAAAAGCAACCCTTTTTTACGGCATTATGCTTATCAGTATTCCTTTCCAATAGATGTGGAACGTATGCGCGAAGCCATCCCGTATTTATTAGGAGAACATGACTTTACAAGCTTTTGTTCAGCAAGATCTGAAGTGGAAGATCGCGTGCGGAACATTTATGGGATTTATATTGAGGAACATGATGATGAGCTACTGTTCCGTTTTGTTGGTAACGGGTTTCTTTATAATATGATTCGCATCTTAATGGGGACCTTACTTGAGGTTGGTAAGGGCGAGCGAGAGCCACATGAAATAGAGAAGATTTTAGCGAAGAAAAACCGTATCTTTGCTGGGAAAACGGCACCTGGTCATGGCCTGTATTTATGGCAAGTCTATTACGATGAAAATTTTGCTAATGATAAGTAAAAAGCGTCATTTGCTGGATTTGCGAGAAAAAATTCTTAAAACAACTAATCCAGGTGTAACATCGACTTGACAATCAGCTGGTAAAGTTATATTATAGCATATGGTATTATTATTAAAACCACGATAAGCCCCGGAATCTTATTGTGTAAGAATATATGAAACCAAAAATGATTATAATGGATTTAATTTAGGAGGGAAAACCGATGCGTACAACGTTTATGGCGAATGCAAACAATATCGAACGTAAATGGTACGTAGTTGATGCTGAAGGCAAAACTCTTGGACGTCTTGCTAGTGAAGTAGCATCAATTCTACGTGGTAAACATAAACCAACTTATACACCACATGTGGATACTGGTGATCATGTAATTATCTTGAACGCTTCTAAGATCGAATTAACTGGTAAGAAGCTTACTGATAAAATTTACTACCGCCACAGCATGCACCCTGGTGGTTTAAAAACTAGAACTGCTAATGAAATGCGTACAAACTACCCTGAGAGCATGTTAGAGCTTGCTATTAAAGGCATGCTTCCAAAGAACTCTCTTGGTCGTCAAATGTTTAAAAAATTACATGTTTACGCTGGTAGCGAACATGCGCACCAAGCACAACAACCAGAAGTTTACGAACTTCGTGGATAATTAATTAGGGGAGGTTATTAACTTGGCACAGGTTCAATATACTGGTACTGGTCGCCGTAAGAGCTCAGTAGCTCGCGTACGTTTAGTCCCTGGCGACGGTAAAATCGTTATCAATGGTCGTGAAATCAATGAATATATCCCGTTTGCAGCTTTATGTGAAGTTGTTAAACAACCACTAGTAGCTACTGAAACAGTAGGAAGCTACGACATTCTTGTAAATGTTAAAGGTGGTGGATACACTGGTCAAGCTGGCGCAATCCGCCACGGTATCGCTCGTGCGTTACTTCTAGCTGATCCAGAATACCGTCCAACACTAAAACGCGCTGGACTATTAACACGTGACGCTCGTATGAAAGAACGTAAAAAATACGGTCTTAAAGGCGCTCGTCGTGCACCTCAGTTCTCAAAACGTTAATATACTTGGTATATCAATGTCTACCCTCTTTGCTCTTTTGGAGCGAGGAGGGTTTTTTATGTCCAAATTTGGAATTGAATACCCTTTGAATATCCCAAGCTATAATTTCATGTACTGTTGGAACATCTCGGCTGTTTTCTCCTTCGCTTCATCGGTCACATGAGTGTATATCCATCGTGGTTTGAATGTCTGTATGTCCGAGCCGAGTTTGTACATCTTTGATGGGAGCACCAGCAGCAAACAACAAACTGGCATGTGTGTGCCGGAAAGTTTGAACATTTATTTGTGGCCAATCGACAATAACCCATTTCATGTTTTAACTGATTATAGACTGTAAAGATGGGTTGCTTATCATCGGATTGAAAAGGTGCGGCAACTTCTAACTTCAAATAGCGCTGTATTTGCTTGCCGCGCCATTTTTTTAAGATCGCCAGCGTTTTTCATCGTCAACGCTGACGACACGCCGAGATGCCTTTGTTTTCGATGTCTGAAGCTGCTTTTTACCACTAGTGTGAATCAAAGTCTTTTTCAAGCTGATCGTCTTATGGTGGAAGTCCACGTCAGACCAATGAAGTGCGTACAGTTCCCCCTTCCGCGCTCCTGTATAGGCGAGAAGCCAAAACATAGTAAAGCCATGTTGTCCTCCTGAATCGCCTCTAGGAAGCTTCTGAGTTCTTCTCGCGTGTAATAATATTTCTTCTTTTCTATCTCAGCGTTATATTCCATCTCATGTTTTAGTTTCGGTAGCGTGACATAATCCATCGGATTACGCTTAATAATGTCCATTTTCATGGCATATCGGAAGACCTGATTTGCTTGTACCTTATAATCATTGAAAGTTTTAAGCTCTTGGGCCCACGTGTTGATAGCTTTTTGACAACGCGAGCAGGATATGTCTTTCATTTTGTAAGGACCGAATAACGGGAGAATCCTCCTGAATTTACTCTCAAGCGCATACACCGTAGTTGGTTTTACTTCTGTACGATGTTGCTTAAACCATTCCTCAAAAACTTCCTGGAAAGTAATCTGTTCATTATGGCGGAGCCCAAGCTCATCGACTTCCACCAATAATTTTGATAGCGCAATATTTCCTTCTTTTTTTGTTTTGAAGCCCCGTCGTGTGGTTCGTTTCTTTTTTCCAGTGAGGGGGTCCATACCGAGATAGGCATTAAACATATAAGCAGTGGTACCGTCTTTCTTTCTGTACTTTTTAATGTTTGCCATAATTGCTCCTTTCCAATACGCTGGCAGGCTCTATACAGGAAAGGGAAGTGTTATTAAAAAACTAAGTCAAGTATGGTTCTAACTTTATTGCGTTTTTCGTCTGTTAAAGATTCGTTCTTATAGTACAAGTCAATCTCCATATTAAGAAGATCATGAAGGTCAAATAATCTTCTTTTTAATTCTTCATCTGATAATTCTTTAGTAACTTGCTCTTTGTTTTCTGTTATTACTTCTTCAGTACAAGGAAGGTTTACATCTATAGTTCTCATTATATTTAGAGATTTTCCACTCTTAACAGGCTTATTACCCTCATATCTATTAAGACCATTATCAACATCAAGATACGACTCAGAGTAGCCTGCTAATTTCATCAAATATGCATGTGAAATGTCTAACCCTACAGAAAGCTTTCTTATTAGTGCGGGTTTAGGTAAATCTTTATAGCCATTCTCGATTTGAGATAAATATGAATCTGAGTAGCCTGTTCGTTCTTTTAAATCGAGTAATGTTAATTTCTTCTTTTTCCGAATCTCTTTGAGTTTGGCTCCGAATTCTTTGGCATCCAATAAAAATCCCTCCTTTTTTAATCTAATTAGCAATATTATCACACATTTACTTTACTAAGTAAATTTATTTCTAACTAAATATCGCGAATCGCTGGCAGGCGATTTGTATACAAGGAAACTATGGCTCAATGAAGGCTAACGCATCGAAGGATAAGAAAAGTATTTGTTCGGTTATAATCAGACAGAATAGAAAGATCTAGTCCATTATCTAACAAACTGTTGGGAGATAGTGGGCTTTTTTCTAATGAGAAATTCCTCTAAAAATCTTAGGAAGGGAGACTACTAATATTCAACTACTACTTAAAGATTTCCGAACAATAATTGAAGTCACTTGGGATATTTTATATTAAATTTTAACTTAGTCACAGAACAAAACAGCGGTCATTTTAGGAAATCTTTTCCTTTTTAGTAATGCCTCAAACTCGAAAATGTTCCTCCGTTCCTGGTTTTTTCGAGAAAACTTTATATGCGTAACATGCGTATATATAATATTTTTTTATATAGTCTTTCATTATAAAAAAGAGGAACAAAGGAACATAATTGCGTGACCCCTTGGTACGAAAGGATTTAGCTGTTCCTATTTATCCTGTGACTCCAGGGACATTCGAGGAACATTCAGGATTAAAAAGGAACAAACAGGACCAATTCACTTGCATACATGCAAAAACGATATAATTAAAATCCAATTTTGAATGCGTTTACTTATCGAATAATACTTGCACGCATGCAAAAATGAACGCAAAATAGGAACATTTAGGATGACAAAGGAACATTTTGACCCCAAAAAGGAACAAAGCAGGAACAAAAATATCCTCAAGTTAATATATTGATTATGCTCTATTAAACTAATCAAGCAGAGTGATGTTATTTGGATTAAATTGCTTTATCCTGCTCATCATTAGCTAGTAGAATTGTTTTATCTTCAGATGGTTTAACTGTTAGATTTGGCTCAAAACTTTCAATCTTAAGTAGCCCTTTGTCATCTAGAATAAATATTTTCATCTCAATATTTCTAATATTCATCAATGCTTTACTAATTACTTCATCATAGGAAGGTGCTATGGTAATTACTCTTACGTCTTCTTCTATTTGTGATTGATAATAAGCAGACTACCAAATTAAATTTTTATCAATTGTTCTAACTTTTAACTCTAGAATACAGGCCATACCTTTTTTATCTTCAGCCAATATATCACTTCACCTTGACTTGTGTATCAATCAATTTCATATCAGTTTCAACTATTTCAATGTTGTGTACAATGTAGCCCTCTAACACTGTTTCATTACCTTTTAGATTCATGCTCCCACAGTTCAAGCTTGTTGATTATATTCGAATACCATTTGTCAAATTCATCAGCACTCATGCAACTATTACAAATATTAAAATCTATAAAACAAGATGAAGAATTACCCTCAAGATTTTTAACATTTTTCCATGATAAATCAATAATTCCTACAAGGATCTTATTTTGTAATTTTTTCATTAAATTATTTGGTAAACCTCCCCAGGCTCTCCATACCCAGTGTTTGCTTCCTTCTTCTTTTAAAGTTTCTACTTTTTTATGTTTAAAGCAAGTGTTTCAAAGCCATTGATTTTTATAGAAAACAGTAAAGTTCCTCTTAAGCTCCTCTATCTGTTTCTTTTCATCTAGTACCATTAAAAGGTCTCCATTATCAAAATCCCATTCTTCCTCATCTCGCTGATATCCATATACAAAGTACTTTTCTCCTTCGTCTTGCCGATAATCTACCTTAAGAACACTATAGGATTGTTTTATAATCTCAAAATAGAATTCCATCTAATCACCTCCCCAATATTTTTTCCAAACAAATAGAAAAAATCCACTAAGAATAAAGAATAACGGGTTTACTTCAAAGGTGAAAAAAAGAAAATATCTAAGCAAAACGCTTTATTTCACTATAAAATTCACAATGCGTTAATAGTTAATATATAGGTGATGTATAAATTTTGGTCGAAAATTTTATAGAATTCACACCCCAATTTTTAAGTATGGAAATAATTATTTGGGAGTATGTGAATTTAGTGCGATTACTATCTGGTATTATTTGGGGAAATCCATGATTTAGCATTTTACCGATTCAGAATCAGAATTGGTTCGATCTTTTATGAGATTTTATAATGTGTATGGTCAAGGCTTTTCTTTTAGACCTTATACAGAAGGCAATATCCGAAAATTAAATCGCACAAACGACTTGATAAAAGTGTTTGAACAACCATTTGTTCTAATAAACTTAATTGACATGTCAGAGTATGATTTAGACGCAATTATCTATTATTTAAATGCCAATCTAAAGTTTGATGGCTATGAAATCTTCCAATTCAAGGAGATTTATAAATTAAAGAATAGAATGGTTCCATGGTGGAATTGGATGAGAAATAGAAAGAAGTAAGAAATTCTTTAACATTGTGTATGAATGTGGTGAAAAGGGAGACCTTATCAGAGAACCTTTTAGGCTAGGCTGATAAGAGAGGCCTTCAGCCTCAGAACAAACACCAGTTCACACTAGTGGTGATTATTATGATAACATTTGATAAGTAATATCTATCGGAAGTAAGTAGAAGATTGCTTATATTAGAGCAAGATGTGTCCTTACAACATATTATTGGTTGAAATAAGAAATTTTTCGCTTGACTATGCAGTCCATAGATGTAAAGGATAGAGAAGAAATAGTTGAAAGAACAAAGCTGTTCTCTATTTTCTCTAGCAACGATAAATTAGAAGAATCAACAATTTTAGTCGTAATTATTTACCTATATTTGGTTTTTGGGTATAATCTAATATAATATACTTTTTTGAAAGGATGTTTACCTATATGAACCAATAGGCTATTAGATAGGATTTCTATTTATTACGAATACAAAATATTAAGAAATTATTGGGTAGACTATATGGAGAATGTGCATATGAGATAAGTATGAGAGAAGATGTTGGTGAAGATACCAAACTTGAAATAAAAGAGATATACAAAAGTTGAATCTGAATATGAGGTTGATCATGCCTCATCATTTTTAAACACAACATTGTTAGCACTAAGATTGAGAAAAATTTATATAAAATTGAGTTTGACAATATAAATGATAGTGGTTT
Organism: Cytobacillus kochii; assembly: GCF_020171845.1. Lineage (GTDB taxonomy): Bacteria > Bacillota > Bacilli > Bacillales > Cytobacillaceae > Cytobacillus > Cytobacillus kochii. The sequence goes on from NZ_JAIVAM010000014.1 coordinate 65,576, forward strand.
TACCAAAACAAGTTGAATAAGAGAAGAGTTTTAGAAAAGTACAAGAGATAAGAAGTGAAAATTATAATAATTTACAATATTTTTAAAAAATTATAGATATAGACGTATAAGCCTATAGCCTCCCTTCTGTATTTAATTTAATGTTACTATTATCATATTTTGACTTTGCATAATCCGAATTTGTAAATTTAAGCCAAGGATAAATTTATTTTAGAGATATATTTATATGGCATTCCTCCTTAGTGAAGAGGTGTCTTTTGATGTGCTGTAAATTATAAAAAATTCTTAAAAGGTATTTATTAAAAACCCAAGTGAAAAATAAATTTCCTTTCAACACATGGTAATTTTATGATGACCTAGGGTACTCCTAAAAATTAGTTGATTTTGTTATTATAAGTAACGTAAATGAATTTATCAAAAAGAATATTTTAAAAATGAAAATGGAAAAAGTTCTGATATAGAAATTACTGTACAATCTTTTTAATTAACTTATGATGATTTTATTTCCGTATATAAAAAACTAGAAGAATTAGAGTGTAATATATATGGATAATCAGGTTGAAACCTTCTTGTTTATCATTTATCAGTTTTAAAAAAAACATTGTACATACATGGCTATTCCAATAGGAAATGTATCAATTATAAAAGGAGATCTACTTAATATCGTGTATTAACATCTGATAGCAACATTTTTTCATTATACAGTTCAATGCAGAACCTAAGGTTCCTTTTTTGTTTCCTAGGAGATGATTCATATGATGTTTAATCCGAAATTGTCCTAAGTTATTAGTTTCATATGTATGCTCATCACTCAGTTTTTACAATAGCCAATGAAGGGAAAGATGATATGTTTAAAAATAGTCTGAAGGATGGTAGAAGCGTATGGCTAAATGGAAGACAGGTGGATATTACACAAGATCCACATTTTGTAGGAACACTTCAAACAATAGAATCTTTATTCTATATGCTAGAAAATGACCAGGAACAAAAAGAGATTGGTTATTTTGACAAAGAATATCAGTGTTGGATTCATAAATCGTTTCTTATTCCTCGTAGTAAAGATGATTTGATTGAAAGAAGAAAAACATTTCAATTATGGACAAAAGAGACTGATGGTATGATGAGCAGACTTTCGGATTACGCTCGTTCAAGATTAACAGGTTGGTATGCGAATCGCGAGTTTTACAGACAATATGACCAAGAATTCCCTGAAAAAATATCCTCCTATTTTCATAAAGCTAGAAAAGAAAACCGATTTATTTCCGTTGTACAAAGAGATCTACAAATTGACCGATCTATTAAGAGTATAGGGGACAAAGAGAAATTAGGTTTATTGAGTATCACCAAAAAAACAGATGAAGGGGTGTTCGTTAGTGGTGCAAAAATGATTGGTACAGCTGCTCCTTATTCACATGACTTAATTATTTACCCATTATCTACAATCAAAGAAGAAAATAAATCCTTGGCGCATATGTTGATTGTTGCTGCAGACTCTCCAGGTCTTCATATGGTTTGTAGAGAACCATTCTCTGCTGATAAAGAAAAGGAAGAAGATTACCCACTTAGTTCTAAATTTGATGAGATGGATACAGTGCTTATTTTTGATAATGTTTTTGTTCCTTGGGAAAGAGTCTTATTACATGAAAATACGAAAGCAATAGCAGAAATTAAAGTCGATCTAATTTCTAATAGCCTAGCTTATCATCAATCAATTATTAGGTTATATACAAAGCTTGACTTTGTTGCAGCTATTGCTAATGAGATAGCTGAGACAATAGGTGCTGAAGGTTTTCTACATGTACAGGAAAAGCTTGGTGAATTAATAATTCAGTTAAGAACTATTTCAGCTATGATTATCGCTGCTGAGCAGAATGGAAAGTATTTGAATAATGTATACATACCAGAATTTGATTATATCCAAACAGCAAGAATATTGGGAACGAAATATTATCCGCGTGCTATTGAGATTATTCAATTAATTGGTTCAGGTGGATTTATTCAAATTCCATCATCAGTAAACGACTTTGACAGTTCAATAGGCACATTGTTACAAAAATATTTTCATGGAAAGAACACCTCTGCTTTAGAGAGAACAAAATTATTTAAATTGGCTTGGGACTTAATTGGTTCTCCTTTTGGTTCCCGTCACGAACTATATGAACGTTTTTATTCCGGAGATCCAATACTACAAACAGCTGATCAGTGGAAGAGATATGATAAAAAACATTGGAAGGAATATTTAGCTTCTTATCTAAATAGAGAATAAAATAATTAAATTTTATCAGAATTTTTTAAATATATAAAATGATAGATTTCCCTCATGCAAGCATCTCAAACTTTAAAGGCAAGATATTGTCAAATAAATATAAAGGAGGAAACCATATGGAGATATTATCACATCTAGATCAATTAGAGGCCGAAGCAATTTACATTATTCGGGAGGTAGCTGCAGAGTGTGAAAACCCTGTAATGCTCTATTCGATTGGTAAAGATAGCTCTGTCATGTTGCACTTAGCAATGAAAGCTTTTTATCCGGATAAACCACCTTTTCCTTTTATGCATATAGATACTACATGGAAATTTAAAGAAATGATTAAATTTAGAGATAGAATTACTAGGGAATTAGGAATTGACATGATAGTTTATTCGAATCAAGAAGGGATTAAAAAAGGAATAAATCCCTTCGATCATGGTCCTAGTTATACTGATTTAATGAAAACTCAAGCTTTAATAAAAGGTTTGGACAAGTATGGTTTTACAGCAGCTTTTGGTGGAGGAAGACGTGATGAAGAAAAGTCTCGGGCAAAAGAAAGAGTATTTTCCTTTCGTAATAGTAAACATGCTTGGGATCCAAAAAATCAAAAACCTGAAATGTGGAAATTATATAATACTAGAGTAAATAAAGGTGAAGGCATTCGTATTTTCCCACTTTCTAATTGGACAGAAAAAGATATCTGGCAGTATATCAAACGAGAGAATATTGATATAGTTCCCTTATATTTTGCAAAAGAAAGACCCGTAATTTATAGGGATGGCAATATCATAATGAAAGATGATGAACGACTGAAAATCCATCCATCTGAGAAAGTAATAATGAAGAATATAAGGTTTCGTACATTAGGGTGTTACCCCCTAACTGGTGCTATTGAGTCTAAAGCTAATACACTTGATGACATAATTAAAGAGACTCTTGGAGCAATTTCTTCAGAACGAACAACCAGAGTTATTGATTACGAGGTTGTTGGGAGTATGGAAAGACGGAAGCGGGAGGGGTATTTCTAATAATGAAGCGTTTGTTAAGGTTTATTACTTGTGGAAGTGTTGATGATGGAAAATCTACTTTAATTGGACATATGCTTTATAAAGCAAAGCTATTATATACTGATGAAGAAAAAGCTCTAAGACTAGATAGTAAAGTTGGTAATAATGCAGGGAAAATCGATTACTCACTACTTCTAGACGGTTTGATTGCCGAAAGAGAACAGGGCATTACAATTGATGTAGCGTATAGGTACTTTACTACTGAGAAAAGATCTTTTATTGTTGCAGATACTCCAGGTCATGAAGAATATACTCATAATATGGCAGTAGGGGCATCCTACGCTGATCTAGCTATCATACTTGTAGACGCTACAAAAGGTGTGGTTACTCAGACAAAACGTCACTTAAGAATATGTTCTCTAATGGGTATTGAAAATTTAGTATTAGTTGTGAATAAAATGGATTTAATTGAATTTGACCAAAATAAATTTACAAAAATCACACAAGACTTTATGAAGGAAATATACAATTTTAATCTAGAAAATCTTCAAGCTATCCCTATTTCAGCTACTGAAGGGGATAACATTATACATAGATCTAAAAATACGCTATGGTATGATGGTCCATCTTTACTACAATACATAGAAACTGTGGATATTAAATTAGACTATCAACAAGATAACTTTATCATGCCTGTCCAGCGTGTTAGCAGACCAAATCATACTTTTCGCGGTTATCAAGGGCAAGTTGAAGCTGGCAATATTTCTTTAGGAGAAGAGGTTATTTCTCTACCTAATAATGAAAGAGCTAAGATAAAACATATTCTAGTGACTAATAAAGAAGAAAATTCAGCCTCTGTTGGCAATCCTGTTACTATACAATTAGACCGTGAAGTTGATGTTTCTCGAGGAAGTGTCTTAACTACCTCTGAGAATCTTTATATATCTGATATGTTTACAGGTACAATATTTTGGATGGATAGTAATAATTTCACTCCTAATTCGAGTTATCTAATTAAAGTCGGAACCAAAATTATCCCAGCAAAAATAACTTCAATAAAACATAAAATTGATATAAATACCGGAAATAGATTACTAGTAAATGAAATCATGAAAAATGAATTAGTAGAATGTAATATATTATTGTCTGAGAAAATAGTATTTTATTCTTTTAAAAAGAATAAATCCCTTGGTAGTTTTATATTAATAGATAGGTTAACAAATCTAACTTCAGCTTGCGGTGTAATTAGCCAATCTATAAATAAGTCCTCTAATGTTTACTGGGGCGATACTTTTATATCTCGAGAAACTAGAGCAAGTCAAAAAGGCCAAACCCCTTTAACGTTATGGTTTACAGGTTTATCTGGTTCTGGTAAAACCACACTTGCAAACGAGGTTGACAAACGTTTGGTAACTCTTGGCTATCATACTATGATATTAGATGGGGATAATATTAGGCATGGTCTAAGTAAAGATTTAGGTTTTTCAAGAACTGATAGAATTGAGAATATTCGTCGAATATCAGAAGTAGCTAATTTAATGAATGATTCAGGTTTAATCACGATAATTGCTACCATATCTCCCTATGAAAATGACAGAGAAAATGCTAGGAAGATAATCGGAGAAGGTTTTATTGAAATTTATTTAAATACATCACTAGAAGAATGTGAGAAAAGAGATGTAAAAGGACTTTATAAGAAAGCTAGAAATGGAAAAATTTCAAACTTTACAGGAATCTCTAGCCCTTATCAAGAACCGAAAAAGCCAGAAATTAAATTAGATACAAGTAAATATTCTATTGAAGAAGCTACTAATATTATTGTAAAAAAAATTATTAAATTCGAATTAAATCAATAATCGCTTTATTAAGTATAAGGCTATTTAATCATGAAAGTACCAACATAGTAAGGGTCAGGTGATTATTTTATTTCTGAAAGGCAAAAAAATATGGTGTTTATTAATGTATCACTTTAAGCGAATTATTTTCAAATTAATGATCGAAAGGAAATTTCAAATGATACAATACGTAATTATCAATGGACCAAATTTAAATTTACTTGGTGACAGAGAGCCAGGTGTTTATGGTAATAAAACCTTAAAGGAAATTGAAAAAATTATAAATTTTCATTTTCAGGCCGAGTGTAAAATTGATTTTTATCAATCAAATCATGAAGGAGAAATAATAGATTTTTTACACATGACTTCAAACGTATACAATGGAATTGTTTTTAATCCTGGTGCCTTCATGTCATATAGTTATGCTATTAGAGATGCAATTGCTTCAATTTCAATACCAGTAATTGAAGTACATATGAGTAATATTTTTAATAGGGATTCATTTAGGCAACAGTCAGTAATTGCTCCTGTAACCAAAGGTTTTATAAGTGGATTAGGAGAAAGAAGCTACATACTTGGTATAGAGTCATTGCTATTACAAAATAAGTTAGGAAGTAAAGTAGAATGATAGATATGATTTTAGATATAGGAGGAACAAGTATAAAAATTGTGTCTCTTACTTATGGAAAAAAAGAAATTTCTAATATTCGCTATACAGAAACCCCTTTTCCTAATACTAAGGATTTCTCAGAGGATATTTTTCAAATAAAAAAAAGTTTGACTTTATTCCTTAATGAGGAAATAAGAAGGTTAGTTATATGTTTTCCAGGCGTTTTACGAAATAACAAAATATTTAAATGGCCAAATAAGACTTACTGGGAAGGTAATAATTTTTATAATTTTGTAAAAATATTAAATCCAAAAGAATGGTTAGTATTTGATGATTGTACTCTGGGAGTACTATCAAATCTTTTGTTATATCCTAATAAACAAAATTCTTTGTTTATAAATGTAGGCTCAGGTATTGGGTGTGGTTTAATTATTAATGGTCAATTATTTGTAGGAGATAATGGGAACGCTGGTGAATTAGGACATATTACTGTTTTTCCAGAGTCAACTATAACTTGCCCATGTGGTAATAGAGGTTGCTTACAGCTTTTTTCATCAGGTAAAGGAATTCTTGAAAGGGCTAAGATGGTAGATAATTCACTAAGTGAATATAAACTTCTCCAGGAATGTCTTGGTAATAATATCGTAAAGAAAAAAATTAAGGAAGGGGCGGAACTTCTAGGACAATATATATCAAATATGATTAATTTTTTAGATGTGACTACAATACATATTAACGGAGGAGTAACAAACATTAATGAATATAATGAAACATTTATAGATTCTTTATATAAACAAGAGAAAAAATACCTTGATAGAGAATTAACTATTAACATTAGACCCTATTTCAATGCTTCTTTAGTTGGGGGGGTAATTAAAATGTTAGGAAAAGAAAAACTAGAACAAGTGAGTAATATAATTAATAATATAGAAAATAAAATGGAAAAGGTGGAGTGAAATTGAGTATAGGAATAGGAATAATCGGTTTAGGGTGGATAAGTCAAAAGATTCACCTTCCATTTTTCACAAATAATAGTGACATTGATTTTGTAGGTGTTTTTGATATTGATGATTTTAAGGTGAATGAGGTTAAAAAAAACTTTAAAATAAATCAAGTATTTAATACTTATGATAGTTTAATAAAGTGTAAAAAAATTAATATTGTTGTAATCGCCACACCTAATCACCTCCATCAAACTCAAATTAATGAGGCAATTATAAATAATAAATATGTTTTTTCCGAAAAACCATTATGTATAAATGGTTTAGAGTTAGAAAATCTAAAGGCGTTGGAATCGCATTTAGGAAATCTTTTCCCTTTGCTCCCTAGTAGATATACTCAAGAAGTAAATAAGGTAAAGGAATTAATAGGAACTATTGGAGATATCTATAAAGTTAAAGGAACTTGGAATAGAGGGAATGGAATTCCTACTTCAAGTTGGTTCACTAACAAAAATAAGTCAGGTGGAGGAGTACTCATAGACCTAGGATCCCACATTATTGATGTAATATTTTATCTATTAGATTTCCCCGATATTTTAAATTCAAATTCTTTTCTTTCGAACAACTTTTTAAATCAAAATGAAAAAAAAGCAAATTGGCACGAGAGCAACACAGATAAAAAGAATACACGGATAAGTGATTCTGTTGAAGATAATGCTCAAGTTTTTTTAAAAAGTAGAGATATGTCTATTTATATAGATTTGAGTTGGGCGAGTGTTAGAAAGTATGATGAAAGCACATTTGAAATTCACGGTACTAAAGGTTCTATTATAATGAAAACATTATTTGGATTTAGTAGAAATAGGTACTTAGACAACTCTACAATTGTATACGAAGTAGATCAAAAAGAAGAGATAGTCATTCAAATGAAAAATAATAATCCCTCTTCTTATTATTTTGAAATGTTAGAAAATAACTTAGCTAAAGTAAAAAGAAAAGAATCTAATATTGATTATGTTAAGAATGCATTCAAAACTATTGATATAATAGATCGTTTGTATACAAACCAAAACTTAGGAATTAATGAGGAAGTGTATTATGTTTAAAATCAACATTCAAACAATCTATAAAAACTATCCATTTTATTTAGGACATGGAATAACTGAAAATTTCCATAGCATATTATCTGAGAATAATATAGATAAAAGTGGAAGAGCAATTTTAATAATTACGGATGATGTGGTTGCTCCATTATACCTTGTTAAATTAAAGAAAATTTTACAAACAACGGAGGACAAGGTTTATATAAAAGTTTTACGTTCTGGAGAAACTTCAAAAAGTTTATCAAATTATCAAGAGATAATTAATTTTTGCATAGAACACAGACTGGATCGTAATTCATTATTAATTGGTTTGGGAGGTGGAGTTATTGGTGATATAACTGGATTTGTTGCTTCCACATATATGAGAGGAATTGAATTTTTGTTAATACCTACCACCATTCTATCCCACGATAGTTGTATAGGTGGAAAGAATGGTCTGAACTTTGGTAAATCGAAAAATATATGCGGTACAATTTATCAACCTGAGTTAATAATCTTCGATACAAAGTATATAGAAACTCTATCTAAAAGGCAGCTTCTTAGTGGTATGGTGGAAATAATACTACATGGGGTGATAAAAGACCCGATATTCTTACAATGGTTAGATGATAACCAAAAAAAACTAATGAGTAAAGATCAAAAAACCATGCAAGAAGCGATTAAAATATCTGCGGAAATAAAAGCAGATATAATACGTCAGGATACCCTTGAGCATGGTAAAAGAAACTTATTAAATTTTGGTCACACCTTTGGTCATGCATTAGAAAGTATTACTGATTTTAAACAATATACCCATGGAGAAGCAGTAGGAGTTGGGATGTTGTTAGCTACACTTTATTCTTATTTTAGTGGATTTTGTTCTTTTGATTTATACATTAAACTTAGAAATTTATTAAATAAATTTGAGGTTCCTATAACTATCGATAAAAAAATCAATAGTCTTGATATTTTAAATTCTATGTACCTAGATAAAAAAATTAAAAAAAATAAATTAAGATTAATCTTAATCAGAAATATTGGTGAAGTATTTATAAAGGATGATATTAAGGAAGAACATATACTAAAGGCAATGGACTATTTAAGAGAATAATTATTCTAATGATAATAAAATTTTTGCAGCTAATAATTCATCAATAAATTCTATAAACTCTTTTTTATCATAATTGGGGCTATAAATTGATTTAATATGAATAAAATCACCTTGAGCTGCCATTATAACTAAGAATGATTCATCATCAAGGAATACACCTTCGCCGGACTGAGGTTCAATTATTATTTTTCCATTATCTATGTCATCAATAATAAGTTCAGGATTTAATTTAATTTTCAATAGTTTCTCCTTTCTAATGTTTTAAAATTTATATATTATATCCATTTTAATAATTTCAATACATTCAGTCAAATATCAATTATCGGAAGGAATGATTAATTTGGGCTCTGGAAATTGTTTTTATAATGGTACAATGAGATTTTTTAATATTCAAGACATAAAACTAAGAGAATCAGATTTAATGCATTTATTTGGAGGTTATAGTTTGTTCATCAAAAAATTTCCAAATGATTTGATTCCGACATATGGAGTATATGGAAGTCTTATTAGAGAATATAAATTTAAAGAATCAACTGGGGTAGATTTAATGGTGTTTTATGAAAACAATCAGGAATCAGCTTTTAGAAGAACAGATTCAATATTGGCAAAGGACCAACAGCAACTTGTTTTTGCAAACTGTTATCACTTGCCGTTTGATCAAAAAAATTACAAAAAAAATATAGACAACCATCTCCTTATTATTCATAGTTTTAATAATATATCAGATAGTTATACAGTATCAGATGATAACGGTACATATAGTATAGCAAAAAAAGACCTGGCTATTGCAAGAAAAACAACAAATGATGGGGAGTTTAAAACAATTCAGTTTAATAAAATTGACTCACTTAAACAATTGGATGTAAACTCTAAACTTAAATCTATAATTCCAATTCAAGCTGCGATATTTTTAAATAATTCCCTTAATGAGATAAAAGAAATGAAGGAAATCATTATAAAAATAAATAATTTAGAAAGCATTTATAAAAAATTAGCTTTAAAAAGTATTTATAATACAATAAGTCATCCCAATGGCCCTGTAATTACAAGAAAGCTCATGGCTACAAGCTTTAATCACAAGGTTTATATAGATAATTATATGAAATTAAGTTCTCAATGGAAAGCTCTCTCAAACAATCTAATTAGGTTAGCTTCCGATATTGTCGATATAGAGGATATAATTGAAAATCTAGATGAAATCTATAAAAATGAAAAGAGTTTTAATGAAGAAGTAGCACAAACAAAGAATCTAATATTAAATTAAGTTCAATGTTAATTATCTTTCGGTTCATCATCTAATAAACTAATATGTTATTAATGAAACATTTAATATTTTGACATTTTTTTGAATTATGTATATAGTAAAAATATCCATAATTGTAATGGGGGTGAGAAAATGAAAAAAAAGAAATTGAAAGTGAAGAAACTTGGGCAATTAACAACATATGCTGTTAAGGTTGCATAAAAATTAAGATCTCTAGCAAGTTTGCTTGAGGTTATTTGCAGGCAAACTTGCTTGAACAACTTCTTATTTATTTGAATATTTAAACTATATAAAAATAAATCATTAGAAACGGGTGCTGAATATGTACAAAGAAGAAATTAAGGACGAATTAAAAAAAATTTTAATTGAAAGCCTTCAATTAAGTCAAACCCCCGATGAAATCCCCAATGAAAATCTAATACAGAACTATAATATTAATTCTGTTAATGCACTAGAAATTCTGGTATGGGTTGAAAGTAAATTTGAAATTGAGATAGCTGACGAAGACTTAAGTGCCAATTTAATAGACTCTATTGATGTTCTTTCAAATTATATACACAAGTTAAAGGCGACAGTTGTCTAAGGACATTCTTATGATTAGTTTGATTATACCTACTTACAATAAAGCCCCAAGATTAGAGTTAATGTTATTGTCTTTGACCAAATTATTAATTCCAAAAAATATTAGTTTAGAAGTTATTATTATTAATGATTTTTCTACGGACAATACCCAAGGAGTAGTAAAGGATTTTTTACTTAATTATAAAAAAAGAACTAAATTTGATTTATTTCTAATTAATAGTGATCAAAGTAGAGGTAGATCAGGTGCAAGAAATCTAGGAGTGTCCCATTCCAGGGGTGATTTAATAATATTTACAGATGATGATGTGATTTTAGAAGAGAGATTTATCCTGGATCATTTTATCTTACATAAAGACAGAGAGAATCTTTTATTGCATGGTAGTATCTTTGAGTTGCCATACTTAAAATTTATTTGCGAACCTAAATATAATAAGAATTCAAAAAAAATAAATAATAAGGTCTTATTAGAAAAACTAATAGATACCCAAGATATCATTGGGTCAAAAATAAAAATAAAAGAACAAGCTAGGAAATCAAAATTTGAGAAGGATATAATTCAGTTTTTTAATTATTCGGAAATAGATAATTCTTTTAAATGGGTTTGTTGTATTGGAGCAAACTTTTCGATTGCTAAAGATCTATTTTTAGAAATAGGTGGATTTGATGAACAGATGGGGATTAAATGGGGGTGTGAGGACCTAGAATTCGGATATAGAGCTAATAAAAAAGGAGTTCTTTTCAAGAATAGTAGAGAAAACGAATGTGTAAACTATCATATGAGTCATTTTAGAGAGAATGTAGAAAATGATCATAAAATAGCTTTTTCTTATTTCTATAGAAAACATAATGATGAAAAAATTAAACTCTTGTGGGATTATTTTGATAAAAATTTTAATGATTTATTGGAGTGGTGGGAAAAGTGTATACCTTAAAAAGGAACAATTTGATGGAAATCTTCATAAATAATTTTAAAGAAAGGATGGAAGAAATTGTTTTAAAAGATGAATATAATAGCCTTTCCTTCATTACATTAATTAGGAATATTATCTATTACAAACATTATTATAAAAATTTAGGTTTAACTGGAAAAAATGTAATTTTATCTCTTGAAAATTCAGTTGAATGGATTGTATCCTTTTTAAGTTTAGCTAGTATTAATGCAAAAATTATTCCTATGTCATCAAGTTTGAATATTCAACATATAGAAGAAGTATTACCAGATATAAAGGTAGTACCAACTTTAAGTAAAGGTATAATTAGATCCTTTTCTAATTCTTCAATTGATTGGAACCTTATAAATAAAAATTTAAAAATTGATAAAGATAATGTGATTATTCATATAACATCAGGAAGTACTGGAGAACCAAAACTTTGTGAGAGAACATACAAAAGTCTTATTAACGAAGGTTTTAATTACAAGAGCTACTTATATATAACTGAAAAGGATCATATTCTAAATCCACTTCCATTATCCCACTCATTTGCTTTCGGATTTTCTCTAATAGCTTCAATGGTATCCGGTGCAAAATTAACTATAATGAATTCTTATAATACTAGGAAACTAGTTTCTATGATTGATAGTGAAAAACCGACCTTAGTACCCTGTGTCCCTTTCATAGCTGAAAATTTAGTTAATTTATTTCTAAAGGAAACTAAAAATGTTTCATCTGTACGGACACTTTTAATTGGAGCTGGGAAAGTAAAATATGAAACCAGAGTATCTTTATTAAGTAAATATGGTTTCCATACATCTTTAAACTATGGAAGTACTGAAACAGGTGGAATTGTAACTAATACCAATATGACACCTAAAAATTCAATAGGAAAACCAATGAATAATGTAAAAATTAAAATACTTAATGAAGATACTCTTGAAGAAGTGGAGCCTCGAGTTAGAGGAGAAATTTGGGTGAAATCTCCTTCCATTTTTAACGGATATATCAATGAAAAATCTACAATGTTTAATCAAGATGGTTATTTTCCGATGGGAGATTTAGGTTATAAAGACAAAGATGGGAATCTGTTTTTAATAAAAAGAAAAGATAAAACTATTAAAATAAGTGGTCAAAATATCAACTTAACATATATAGAACATAAATTAAGTAATATTGAAGGCGTTCTAGATTGCAAGGTTTTTGTTAAAACTAGCCCAAGTAATGAATTTATTATTAAAGCATTAATTCAAAGTGTGAAAAATAATGAAAAAAGTAAAATGTCAATCAAAAAACTTGTTAAAAGAGAATTACCAGCATATATGATACCTCATCTTTTATTCGTTGACAAAATACCTAAAAATGAATTAGGAAAAAAAGCAGTTAATGTAGGGGGATATGAATGAATTTTGAGGCAATAGTTTTTGACTTTGATGGAGTAATCATCGATTCAAAGTATGTCCAACAACTAGCCTTTTCTCAAGGTTATTTTCGAGTATATAAAAAGCAACCACCTTACTTATTATTTGAAGAGTTCTTAGGGTATGCAGGAGATTCATTAGAAAATATTTTTGATAAAATGTCTTTATCTTCTGAAATGATAAATCCTTATAGGTCAATTAGTAGCAAAAATATAAGTTCTATTGTTTTAAATGAAGAGTTAATAAATTTAATAAAAACGTTAAAAAAAGAAAAAATAAAAATAGGCTTATGTACTGGTAAAGATAGATTAAGAACCGTAGAGATTTTGCATTACTTTAGTATAAAAAATCTATTTGATGAAATAATTTGTTCAGATGATATAGAAAACCCTAAACCTCATCCACAACCGTTACAAACTTTGTTGATTAGGCTTAGAGTGGATAGAAAAAAAGCTTTTATGGTAGGGGATGCTGTAAATGATATTCTTTGTGCTAAGAGTGTTGGTACTTTTTCAGTTGGTGTTTTGTGGGGAGAAGGCTCAAAAGAAATACTCATGAATGTACAACCTAATTTTCTTTGTTCTACTGTAAAAGAGTTAACAGATTTATTTTTACATAGTGGTGAATTAATTTAATGATATACGGATTAGGTGTTGATATTGAAAACATATCGAATATAGATAAAGCATATAAAAACACAGGTGAAATGTTTTTGAAGAAGATTTTAACTAAACAAGAAGCGACATGTAATAAAACCATAGAAGATTTAACCTGTTATTTTTCTGGGAAGGAAGCATTTTTCAAAGCGATTGGAACTGGAATTCTAAATGGATATTCATTTACAGATGTTGAGATAAAAAAAGGGAAAGGATATACGTTAAACTATAATGGTGGTCTAAAAAACTTTATGAAAAGTAACCACCTTTATGCTTTACTCGACATAACTTGCTTTAATGACATCGTAATAAGTAAAGTAATAGTATATAAGAAATGAGTGGTATGTATCTATGGACAATCCTCCTTTAATTATTTATAAACCGAAAGGCACAAAAATTTTAGTATTTGCTCCACATCAAGATGATGAAATACTTGGATGCGGGGGGATTCTAAGAAAACACATACTCTCTGGTGACAAAGTATATGTAATTTATATGACTGATGGAAGAAAGGGTTGTCCCTCACATATTGAAACTAAGGACATTTCTGCTGTTAGAAAAAATGAAGCAATGGCTTCCTGCGAAAAAATCGGTATTGATGAGATGGAGTTTGCTCCATTTAGAGATGGAGGATTAAGACTTACCAAAGAAGCGAGAACATATGTAATGAAACAAATAATTAAAATCAATCCAGATATTATTTATACGCCTCATCCTAATGAACCTCATCCTGATCATAAGGAATGTACTAACATTGTTGTTGATGCTGTTGACCTAACTGGTATAACTACTAATATATATTTTTATGAGGTATGGAATTTTTTGAAACCTACACATTTAGTTAATATAACTGATGTAATCAAAGATAAAATAGAAGCATTGAGAGAATATTCTAGCCAACTATTTAATCATGATTATGAAACCATGATTAAATCTCTAAACTCATACAGAATGCAACAAATTTATAATAAAAAATTATTATTTAAAAAAATTAAAGCTGAACAAAAAGAAAGAAAAAAAATAAATATGGATATAAAATTGCCCTGGCAATATGCTGAGGCGATACAGTATAAATCAATGAGGTGTACTAGTGAAGAGCAAATTTAACAAAGTCTTGATTATAGGATTAGACTCTGCTGAACCATCATTGATATATAATGAATGGTTAAAGGAACTTCCAGCCTTTAGAGAAATTCTTCAAAAAGGAATATATTCAAAATTAAAAAGTACTATCCCTCCTATTACAGTTCCTGCATGGATGTCAATGATGACTGGAAAAACTCCCGGAGAATTAGGTGTTTATGGTTTTAGAAATAAAGTAGATAGGGGAGAAGGGATTTTAAAAACAATAGACTCCTATGATGTTCAACATAGAAAAATATGGGATATCATTGCGCTGGAAGGTAAAAAGTCTATAATCAACGGTGTTCCCCTTACATTTCCAATTAAAAAAATTAATGGTAATATAGTAAGCTGTTTTATGACACCTAGTCAAGAGAGTAATTTTACACACCCTAAATTACTTAAAGATGAATTGATTAGTAATTTTGGAAACATACAGTTTGATATAAAAGGATTTAGAAGATTAGAAAAAGACGAATTGATTGATGAAATTAGAAGTTATACAGAACAACAGTTTGATATTACAGATTATCTTACAAATAATAAGGAATGGGATTTTGCAGCAATGGTTGAAATGGGCACGGATAGAATACAGCATGCGTTTTGGAATTACATGGATGAAAATCATGTATTGTTCGAACCTAATTCTCCTCATAAGAATGTTATTTTTAATCATTATAAATATCTTGATAGTAGAGTAGCAAAATTAATTAATAACGTTCCTGATAATACACTAATTATGATTGTTTCTGATCACGGAGCAAAGAGAATGGAGGGGGGGTTTTGTTTTAATGAATGGCTAATTGAGAAGGAATATTTAGTATTAAAGAATTACCCAAAAGAAATTACCCCTTTTGAAGAACTTAATATTGATTGGGTGAAGACCAGGGCTTATTCTTTTGGTGGTTACTATGGCAGACTATTTATTAACAAAAGTTACTTAACAAAAGAACAGCAAACTTCTTTAATGCTAGAAATAAAAAGTGAAATTGAAAAGATAAAGTTCACTGAAAACAAAGAATGTATGAATAATAAAGTATATCTTCCCTCTCATATATATCCTAAAGTAAATAATTATCCTCCCGAGGGTATTGTTTATTTTAATAATTTATATTGGCGTGCAATCAGTAGTGTTGGACATCGTGGAAATTTTATACGAAATAATGATACAGGTCCAGATGGTAGTAATCATAGCCAAGAAGGTATTTTTATGTGCATTCATAAAAAAAATAACAAACTAATAAAACCACAAGCCATTCAAGATCATATAAAGGAGATTAGTATTTATGATATAGTACCAACTTTAATAGATGTATTTGATATAAAATACTCGGATAATTTTATTGGCAAATCAATATTTAGGAAGGTGTAAAATATGAATAGTTCTTTTAGATTAACCTTCATTTGTTTGATGGATGGAGACTTAGTTATGAATCCTGAACACGTTGGGGTTGGATATTTACTGGCAGTCTTAAGAAGAGAGGGATATGAATGTAATGTCCTAGAATTATCTAGAAATAATCACGAATACATTTTAGATAGAATTGAAGAATTTAATCCTGGATTTATAGGTTTTAGCCTTATGTCTGTTAATAAAAAACATGCAGCTGAATTTGGTAGAAAAATAAAAGCAAGGTTTAAAAACACTCATATTTGTGCCGGTGGTCCAATAGCCACATATGGGGCAGACAAATTATTAAACTCAGAAAGTGGAGACTATATTGATTCAGCAGTTATTGGGGAAGGCGAAGAAACTATTGTTCATTTAGTAAGAGCACTTGAAAAACGAATGCCACTTAAAGGTATTCATGGGGTCTGTTACAGAGATAGTGAAGGAATTCATGTAAACCCAAGAAGAGGGCCTGTACATGATCTTGACAGTTTACCTTTTCCAGATAGGGATCAATTTGAAAATGCTGGTGGAAACCTTGAATACATAAGAATTTCTACTTCCCGAGGATGCACTTCTAGATGCACTTTCTGTAGTGCACCAAATGTAACTAATCGATACTCTAAAGGAATGAAGGTTTGGAGAGGCCGTTCTTCGGAAAATATTGTTAAAGAGATAAAGTATTTAGTTGATAAGTTTAACTTTAATACATTTGATTTTGTAGATTCTACATATGAAGATCCAGGGCACATAGGAAAAAAAAGAATAAAGGAAATAGCTGAGGGAATCTTAGAAAATGACTTAAGAATCTACTATAATTGCTGTATGCAAGCTATGAATTGGAAAAATGAAGATAAAGAATTACTTAAATTACTCGCAAAATCAGGTTTAGAAAAAGTACTAGTTGGAATAGAGTCTGGAAGTGATGCGGGACTTAAGCATTGGGATAAAAGGTCAGATACTGAAGACAACAGAAGAGTTATCCGTTTACTTAGAGAACAAAACATATATGTAGCTTTTGGGTTTATAATGTTTCATCCCCATTCTACATTAATTGAACTAAGAGAGAACACTCAATTTCTACGAGAAAATCTTGGTCATAACTTGAGAAGATTTGGGACAAGATTAGAAATATATCCTGGAACAGTAATTGAAGGTGTACTAAGACAGGAAGGTCTATTACATTCATCTTATGAAGATACTCTTGATTGTTTAGCTTATGATTATGTAAATGATGATATTAAAACTTTTGCCAATGCTTTTGCGAGTATGTTTGGGGAAGAATACGAAAAAGATCTTGTAATTAACCAAGAACCTCCAGTATTTCAATTCGAAACTTTTGATATAGTAATTCATACATACCTTTCAAGATTATTGAGATTTTATGGAGAAGATTCAAATGCTCTAGAAGTCCTTGAGGAATTTAAAAGTTATGTTAAAGAAGTATATGAAGAATTGACAGAATTTAATTTTCAATTAATGAATACAGGCTTAGATTTATTAGAAAAAGGCACGTTTACTAAAGAATATTTCGTAAATCAGGGTAGTTATATAAATAAATTATATAAAGAAAAAATGGACTCTATACAAAGAAAACAAATGATTACTAGTAGGAAACTAATGAAAATGGGTTTTGATGTTTCAATAATAAATTCAAAAAAACATGATAAAAAAATAGGAGTTAAAGGGTGATAGGATGAGTAATAAAAAGCTTTGGCTTGTAAATGATTTGGTAATATCAGAAGAGAACTGTAATATGACTTGTACATACTGTTTAACTGATGCAAGTGAATTTAAAGTCAAACACTTAAATCATCCATTGAGAAATCCACCAGTAAAATTAACTTATGATGGTAAATTTAAGCAACAAATTGATCAAGTTACAGAAGAAACTGTCAATAATTTTGATATTTCAATACTTAAAGTTAGTGGCGGAGAGGTAATGTTAATCGATAAAGTTTTAGAATTTTTAAAAAGAGAATCTCCTAAATATAAAGTTCTTCAAATATTAACAAACGGGATGAATTTAAATGAAAGAATCCTCGATGAATTCAAAAAAATGGGAAATGTTGTAATGCAAATATCAATAGATCATCATACTCTAGAGGGAAATTCACATAGATTTAGTAGTCAAAGGCTACAGGATATATTACTAAATAGAATAGACTTAGTGGTCAAAAAAGGTATACCACTAGAACTATATTGTGTATTAAATAATAAAAGTACAGCTGTACTTGATTCTTTCTTAGATTATTTATTGAAGTATAAAGATGATGATCTTACAGTATGCCCTTTTCCAGTTCGTGGACCATTAAAAGATTTATATTATCCAGAAAAAGAGCAGATACAGACTGTTGAAAAAGTAATTAATAACTTCCAAAAATATAAATATATCTTACCTCCTCTTCCATATATGGAAAGATTATATAATTTCCTAATAGAAGGAGAGCGAACATTTGGTTGTTATCTTTCAAGAATGGTTTTTGGATCTTTTAATGATGGCTCTGTAACAGCATGTCCCAATATATGGTTCAATCACTTAGGAAATCTAATACATGATGAACCTAAAAGGGTTTTAAACAAGGTAGAAAATACAAGGTTTTATAGTCTTCTAAACGCCTCTAAACCACGGTTAGAAGCATGTAAATCCTGTTACACTCCATGGGATTTGCTTAGTTTATATGTTGAAGACCAAATAACCATTGATGAACTTGCTGAAAGCCCTATGTATAGAAACAATGATGTTAGAGACAGGTTGGTAGAATTGAAGAACAAGATTAAAAAGGGACCTATTAAGATAAAGGAAGAGCTTTGTGAAAATATCTAATATAGTAACGAGTTACAAAAAAAGTGTTTTAGTATTTAAAAGTATAGAGTTAAAAATATTCGACTATTTAAAAGAACCTGTTAACTCTCAAGAAATTTCTATGAGATTAGCTCTAAATCCAATTAAAGTTAGTATGTTATTAGACTCTTTGTACTGCATCGGCCTTCTGAATAGGTGTAATAATTATTATTTTTATAATACTGAGGAAACTAATAAATACTTAGTATCTAATTCTACTTCTTTTCTTGGATCACTAGTGAATTTAGAAAAAGATATATATAGAAATTTTGTGAATGTAAATAACTTATATCTGAGTCTAAAAGAAGATTATGTGATAAGGGAAAATTTAATTAATAGTACTTTTAAGCAGGATTACCAAAATGTTGTTTATACAAAAGAGCAATATTTAAAGCTTATTAGGAAATTTAAGAAATTAGGAGATATTCCATCAACTACTTATATAACTAAAAATACACCAGTGGAAATATTAAAATTATTTTCTAAACACACTAGTCAATTAATTCATGCTATTAATATTCAGGATTTATTAACTAAACAATGGGATAACTGTAATATTATTATTCCGAATTGCATCCATTATTTAGACAACATTCAATTAAATGAATTTCTTTCTAATTGTACAACAAATGTTATTATCACAATAATAGATTTTTTTGGTGATCACTTAGAAGAGCAGTATATGTATGATCGCAAATTAGAATTATATTTAGATTGGATGACTCATGGAGGTATTGAGAATCTTAATTACAGTGATT
Organism: Cytobacillus kochii; assembly: GCF_020171845.1. Classification (GTDB taxonomy): domain Bacteria; phylum Bacillota; class Bacilli; order Bacillales; family Cytobacillaceae; genus Cytobacillus; species Cytobacillus kochii. The sequence goes on from NZ_JAIVAM010000014.1 coordinate 85,386, forward strand.
TAGTAGATTATTTTTCTAAATTTAATTTTAGGAATATATGTAATATTAAGGATAAAAGAAACGGTTCTACTTTAATATTTAGAAAAAAATAATATATGGGGGGTTTTACTATTGAATAAAGTTAATTTAGCAGATTGGCCATATTTTAGTGAAGCTGAACTTATGCAATTAACGGAGGTTCTTAATAGTGGAAATTGGTGGAGGGGAAATGGTGATAAGGTAATTGAATTTGAAAATAAATTTGCTAATTTCCATAAAGCAACCTATGGATTAGGAGTAACAAATGGGACTCATGCGATACTTTTAGCGTTAAAAGCTTTAGGTTTAAAACCAGGTGACGAAGTTATAGTTCCTTCATTCACCTTCATATCAACTATTTTACCAATTATGGAATTAGGTGGTATACCAATACCGGTAGATGTTGAACCAAATACATTTTGCATTTCCCCCTCTGAAATCAAAAAGGCAATAACCAATAAAACAGTAGGAATTATTCCTGTGCACATGGCAGGAAATATTTGCCGAATGAAAGAGATTTGTGAGATATCGAAAAAAAATAATTTGTTTATTATAGAAGATGCCTGTCATGCACATGGTGCAGAATATAATTACAAAAAAGCCGGTAGTTTTGGAGACTTTGGAGTATTTAGCTTTCAAGCTCTAAAATTAATGACATCTGGAGAAGGGGGTTGTTTAATAACTAGTGATAAAGATTTATATAATAAAGTGCAGGTACTACATAACGTTGGCAGACCCCTCGGAGATACAAATTATCAACATGTGAACATGGGCTCAAATTTTCGGATGAGTGAATTTCAAGCAGCAGTTTTGATACCACAACTAGAAAGAATTAGTTCACAAAATAAAATAAGGTTAGAAAATGGAAAATCTTTAACAAAAAGTTTGTCTTCTTATTCTGAATTTATACCTCAGACAATAGATCCCTTATGTAACTTACATTCTTATTATATGTATATGTTTTATTACAATGCACACAAGTTGGAATTATCGAGAGAAGAGCTTATCAATGAATTAAATAATAGAGGAATTCCTGCATACAGAGCCTATTCTCAAGTAAACGAAACTGAAGTATTCAAGAGATATATAGCAGGATTAGGTAAAGAATATTCATCTCTTTTAAAAAATAATTACCCTAATTCACAAAATATTTCAAATAATGTAGTTTGGATTCATCATCGAATCTTATTAGATAAAAGTGAGGACATTAGCAACGTTTTAATAGAATTAATTTCGCAAAAATCAGTGATTCAAAAATAAAGGTAGGTAATTAGTTTGAAAACATTTGTATTCGGGATTGATGGAGCAACATTTAGACTCATAGAAAAGTGGAAAGAAAAACTACCAAACTTCAATAAATTATTAAGATCAAGTGTGGTTGGAGATTTGAAGTCAACTACTCCACCTCACACTGCATTGGCATGGCCATCGTTATTAACAGGTGTAAATCCAGGGAAACACGGAATTTTCCAATTTTGGAAGCCGCAAATTGCTAATTATGGTCAAGAGTACTATCAAAGTAGTGATATTAGATATAAAACAATAGACCAACTTTTTAATGAACAAGGAAAAAAAGCAGGCATGGTAAATATTCCAATGACCCATCCTCCAGAATCAATAGATGGATTTCGTATTACATGGCCATTGTTTAACACATTAAATTATACCTATCCCAAAAATCTTGGAAAAGATTTATTATTTAACAAAGTTGGATTTCCAAATGACTTGGTAACTATGTATAAAGGTGAGGATAATTATGATGAAAAAGCAAAAAAATATCTATCCAACCGGTCAAAATCCTTAGAATACCTCTATAAAAATTATGAATGGGACTTATTCTTTTGTGTAATAACTGAAATTGATCGAATATCTCATAATTATTGGAGATACATGGAAGACAAAGAACAATTAGAAAGTAAAAAAAATGCTGTGTTCGATGTTTATAAAGAAGTTGATAATATAATAGGGGATATTATAAAGAACCTAGATTCAAATACAATCTTTGCTATTGTTTCTGATCATGGTTTTATTGCATCAAAGTCCAATTTTTACATTCATAAATTTCTGATTGATAATAATTATATGAAGATAGATAATTCTCATGATAATGAGGGTAATGGATGGTACCTAGATAGAGTAGATTGGGGATCTACCAAAGCATATATGCCAGCTCCAGGTTGTTATGGATTGAATATAAATTTAAAAGGGAGACAGGATCATGGTATTGTTTCACGTAATGAATTTGACCAATTATGTGAAGAGATTTGCGAGTTATTAATGAGAGTTAAAGATGATAATAATAATAATATTTTTAAAGCAGTACTTCCAAATGAGGTAGTTTATTTAGGTGAGGAATCTAACCAAGCTCCAGACCTTATTCTAATACCGAATTCCTATGAATTGATGGTTCATCATTCCATTGGTACAAATGAACTTTTTGGAATACCTGATCAAAGTGGTTTTCATGATATGGATGGTATCTTGATTTTAAATGGGCCAATGTTTAAAGAGGGGATTATTACTGACTGTTTTGCTGTTGAGGATTTTTTACCTACAATTCTTTATGCACTAAACTTAGAAATACCCAATGATATTGATGGTAGGATAATCGAACACATTTTTAAGGATAATTTTCTTAAAAATAGTGTTCCGAAATATGGATATTCTTCCAAAAAGAAAAACAATTATACTCTATCGTCAACTTATTCAAAAGAGGATAAAAAAAACATTGAGGACCAGTTAAAAGTACTGGGATATTTATAATAAAAGATGGAAGGAAGAGCTTTATGAATATTATTGGGGTTGGGGGTTCTGGTCACGATTGGTCAACATGTTTAATTAAGGATAATAGTAAAGTGATAGCTATAGATGAAGAAAGGGTTATTGGCTCAAAATATGGTATCGGAGCAGATTTACTTCAAGCTGAAAGTAGAAAATATTGCATGGATGCTGAGAATCTTAATATTAATCAGATAGATCACTTAATAGCATGTGATATAACTCCAAAAAGCTTTTACTTCCCCTTCAAGAATAATACTACAATAATTGGACATCATTTAGCACATGCATATAGTTCATATTGTCTCTCTCCCTTTGAGGAATCTGCTATTTTTATTGCAGATAATTCAGGAGGGATTGTAGAAGATAATAAAGTCGAAACAATAAGCTATTACTATGGTGATTTAAAAGGAATACACTTAATAAAAAAAGTGTTTGGTAATCATAGTATAGAAAAAAATCAAAACAACTACTATAAAAGTGCAGGAAGAACCGATAATTCATTAGGTGATTTTTATAGAACGGTTTCTATTGAATTGGGCTTTAGTTATGACCCAAAACATGGAGAAGTAATTAGTGAAGATGGAAAAACGATGGGATTATCTAGTTATGGAAAATCTGTATACTATGAAAGGTTTTGTGATTTTATCAAACTCCTACCAAATGGTGAGATTTCAATAATAGCAGACAATAGACTTAGTGATTATATAAGAACTCTATTATCAAACTCTAATGATCTTTTTCAAACAAAAGCAAATATAGCATATGCTGCCCAAAAAGTATTGGAAGATTCTGTGATTCATTGCTGTAAGTACCTACATAAAATTACCAATAGTCGGAACCTTTGTATTGCTGGGGGCATCGGATTAAATAGTGTCTCAAATTCTCGAATTATTGAAGAAACTCCATTTGAATATTTATTTGTTCAACCAGCGTCAGGGGATAATGGAATTTCACTTGGATGTGCAATTTATGGGTATCATAATATCGCAGGTTTCGCATTTGAAAAAAATAAAAGATTGAAACTTAATCTACCTTACCTGGGGAAGGAATACTCTGAGGAAGAAATATATAACACTCTATCTAATTATAATAATATCTCTTGGAATAAATGGAATGATTATAGAGAAGTAGCAAATTTAATTAAAGAGGGACACATAATAGGATGGTTTCAAGGGAAAAGTGAGTTTGGTCCTAGATCACTAGGTAATAGGAGTATTTTAGCAGATCCTAGAGTTGCTGAGATAAAAGATAAGGTAAACTTGAAAGTTAAACATAGAGAATCTTTTAGACCATTTGCACCAGCGATATTAGAAGAATACAAGTCTGAATATTTCTTCTTAGATCATAGTTCCCCATATATGTTAGAAGTATATCAGGTGAAAAAAACTAATAAAATACCTGCAGTAACTCATGTTGATAATACTGCAAGAATTCAAACAGTAAGTCTATCTAAAAATAAAAAATTTTATAAGTTAATAAATGCCTTTTATGAATTGACTGATATACCAGTTTTATTGAATACCTCATTTAATATTGCAGGAAAGCCCATAGTCGAAACACCAGATAATGCACTCGAGTGTTTTATGAATACTGAAATAGACTTTTTGGTTATTGGAAATTATATTGTTTCAAAAAGGTTCGATTAAGTAGTGGAAATGTGGTGATTAAAATAAAAAGGGAAAGTAATATTCAAGAAGTAGCCGTTACAGGCATTGGAATAGTTAGCTCAATTGGGTTTAACACTGAAGATTTTTTTTTGAATTTGTGTGAAGGCAAGGAAGGTACAAATCTAATATCAGGATTTGACACTTCTCAATATAGACGTAAAATCGCAGCGCAAATTTTAGGTCCTTTACCCAATAAAAAATGGGCAAATTATAATCGAGTAAATCAGATGTTATTATCTGCAGTGGAAGAAGCATTAATCGATTCTGGATTAAATATCGAATCCTCATCTCCAATATCACTAAGTTTTGGGACCATGATTGGTGGAGTCAGTGAACTAGAAGATATTGTTTTTAATGATAAAAATTTTCAATTAAATAATTACGTTGATAAATTGAAATATTATCCCATAAATGCGCCAGTCGATATATTAGCTAATGAATTTAATTTAAAAGGTGGATTAAAAAGTACAGTTATGACTGCATGTGCTTCTGGTACTACTGCTCTTGGAGTAGGGTTTAATTGGATAAGGTATAAGAGGGCTGACATTGTAATATGTGGAGGCTATGACATCTTTAGGCCATTGACCCATTTAGGGTTATCTTCTTTAAGAATTATTAGTCCAGACAAAGTTAGACCTTTCGATTTAAATAGAAAAGGAATACTAATCGGAGAAGGTGCTGGAGTTATTATTCTTGAATCGGTTGAACATGCAATGATGAGAAAAGCAAAAACTTATACCAACGTTTTGGGGTATGGAAGTTCTTGTGACGCAAATGATTTGGCCCATCCAGATGGAGATGGAATGCAAGTATCTATGGAAAAAGCAATATTAGAGTCTGGATTATCCTTAAGAGATATAAATTATATCAATGCTCATGGAACTGGAACACTTCAAAATGATCTGGCTGAAGCTAGAGCTATTACGAAAATTTTTAATAAGGAAGGCATATTTCCTTATGTAAGTTCTATTAAAGGTGCAATTGGTCATACAATTGGAGCAGCTGGAGCTATTGAAGCTATAGCAACAATATTATCAATATATCACTCAAAGATACCACCAAATTTAAATGTAAAACAACAAGACGATAATTGTAAAATTAATCTAGTAAAAAATAAATATATAAAAAAGGATATAAAAGCAGCATTATCCAATTCCTTTGGGTTTGGTGGAAATAACGCCAGTATAATCTTTGGAGGTTTAAATGAATAGAGTATATGTAAACAGCATAGGGATGGTAACGCCGAAAGGTCACTCTATTATGGAAATTGTGAATAGTTTAATTTTTGAAAAAAAAATGACCTCCTCAGAAGAAAATTACTTAATAAAAGACTATTCTTTAGAATATAAAAACCTCAACTTTTGTGCCAATTTAGGTGTTAATGCAGCAGATCAAGTAATGATAAAACATGAGATAAATAGGGATACCCAACGAAATAATTTTGGAACTTTTGTTGGGACAGCCTATGGAGGCTTTACTGATACACAATATCATCAAACTTCTGCATTAATTAATGAGGGACCCTTAGGAGTTTCACCAGGTTTATCTATTCATAGTGGTTTTCATTTAACGGGGGATATTATTGCCATTAAAAATAAATTTGAGGGACCAAATATAACATTTACTTCGGGAGAAAATTCATCTGGTCTAGCATTTATGGAAGCTTTCGATCAGATTAAATACCAGAATTTAGAGGGAGCTATCGTAGTAGGAACGGAATTCATAGATAAGTTTATTAGTGAAGGGTATAAATTGATTAACAATCAAAATGTAGAAATTCTGTCGAGTGGAGCAGGAAGTGTATTTCTCTCTAATCAACAAAATAATCTATTTAATATTGAAGTGGTGACCATTCAGTTCGTTTCTAATTTTGGAAAAATCGGTTCTTATTCATCTCAAACTTATAAATCTATTAGTTCTGCTATATTAAAAGCTCTTAAGGATTCAAATATTAATAAACAAGATATAGATATTGTTATTTCGATGTTAGGACCAACCCCCACCGAAGAGATACATTTTTTGAAGGGAATGAAAATGTCATTAGGAAAAGAATTTAAGAAACCTGTTATTTATCCAAAGAAAATACTTGGGGATATGCTAGGTGCCAATTTTATTATAGGAGCTATTATAGGAGCTGAAGTGTTGTTATCTAATAAAGTAATGTTGGCTGAAATTGGCGATTTAAAAAATGTATTAATAGTGTCTAGTGACTCATTTGGTAATGTAGTTTGTACTATACTACAGAAAGGAGCAGAGAAATGATTTCACTTGAAGGGAAAGCAGCCCTTGTAACTGGTGCATCAAAAGGAATTGGTAAAGAGATTGCTATTACTTTAGCTAGACAGGGTGCAGATGTAATTATTCACTATAATAAAAACCCAGATATGGCTGATGAAACTGCCCAGATAGTGAGAGGATTTGGTAGAAAAGCCTATTTAGTTTCTGGTGATATGTCAAACGTAGATAATATTGATAAGATGTTTAAATATATATTTAAACATGTAAAAAAGATAGACATATTAGTAAATAATGCTGGTACAGTGAATATGAATTTTGTTCGTTTTATGAATGAGTATGAATGGAACTCAGTAATAGATACAAATTTAAAAGGGGCATTTTTTTGTTCAAAATTTGCAAGTAAGAGTATGATGAAAAATCAATCAGGTTGTATTATTAATATTTCCTCTATTTCTTCAAATAAAGGCGGTGTGAAACAGGCAAACTATTCTGCTTCAAAAGCTGGCTTAGAAGGGTTGACAAGATCAATGGCAAAAGAATTAGGACCATTTGGAATCAGAATAAACTGTGTTGCCCCTGGTCCAGTAAAAACTGATATGAACCAAATGGAAATTACTGAAGAGCAAAGAGTTGCTAAATTAATACCACTAAAAAGAATTGCAGAACCCAGGGATGTTGCGAATGTTGTTCTATTTTTATGTAGCCCATTTTCTAGTTATATAACTGGGCAAACAATAACAGTAGATGGTGGCTTAACGATCTAAGATATTGGAGGAATGTAAATTGAATAAAGAAAACTTATACACACAGTTAAAATCTCTTCTTATTGCAATGTTAGAATTAGATGAAGAAAAAGCAAAAGAAATTAATGAAAAAACTAAATTAATTGATAATTTAGGTATGAGTTCTGTAGAAGCTCTAGAGTTTCTGGTTCTTATTGAAAAAGAATACTCTATTATAATTGAAGATGAGGATTTGGACTCAGATTTATTTAAGGATATAAAAACTCTTGGTGAGTATTTGGAAAAAAGGTTATTTTAAATGCAAGAAGTATTTATAAATGAAATTAAAGAGTTAATCCCTCATAGACACCCTACTTTATTTATTGAGTATGTACAGGTTTTTCCTGAGAAAAAAACAGCAATTTCTAGATGTAATCCTAAAGTTAAAGAAGTGATAAAAGGTTATAAAAGAGAACAAATATCAATATTTTACTTTATTGAAGGGATTTTCCAAACTGCAGGAGTATTATTTAATATATTATATGGTTTTGAAGAGAAGCTTAAGAAGAAAAAATTTCTTTCAAGGCTAGATGAAGTTAGAGTTTTAGGAGAACTATGCAATCAAAAAGAATTAATTTTTAAGGTTGAAGTTAGAAATTCAAATAGATTTAATGATAAATTTTATGGTGAAATTCTGTCGAATAATAAAATTGTACTAAGTTGTAATGTAACTTCTAGCATACAAATAAATTAGTTTTTTTTATAAATAAATACATATATGAAGGAGGTTAAGAGTTGGAGTTTTGTTGGAATTTACCGGTATTCCCATTAGGTGGCTTCTGTGAAATATATAACAGAAATATAAATCATTCTTTACTTGCAGAAAATAATGGTTTTGATTCGGTTCTAGTTTCAAGTTTACCAAAGTCTCTTGACCCTTGGATATTGGCAACTAAAGTAGCTGAGAAGACTAAAAAATGCAGAATTCTTGTTGCTCAAAATACAAATTCAATCACCCCAATTAGTTCTGCAAAAGCATCGAATACTTTAAGCTTGTTATCGAATGGGCGTATTGATTTAAATATTGTAACAGGAAGCTCGAAATATGAAATAGCGCAAGAAACAAAGTACTTTAACCATAACGATCGTTATAAACGAACAGAAGAATTTATGCGAATTTATAGAGAAGTACAAAAAAACATCACAAGTTATGAAGGGCAATATTACAATATTGAAAAAACAGATTTATTTCCAAGAGTAAAGAAACAACCAAGACTCTTTATAGCGGGAAGTTCTGATGAGGCTATTTTAGCTGCAGCTGAGTTAGGGGACTACTATATTACTTATGCTACTGATTTTGAACAATTAAAAGAAAAAGTTCAATTGCTAAGATCTATAACTAATCGAAATGTTCCTTGTGGAATATTTATTGATATTATTGCTAGAGAAAGTAGTGAAGAAGCATGGATAGTTGCTGAGAACTTGCAGAATAATTTCTCTTCGGTAAATAAAAAATTAGCCACAATGTATCAAAATATATCTGATTCCGTAGGTATTTTACAGGCTAAATCTATAAAAAAATCTGCTATCCCTTTATCGCCAAATTTATGGGGAGGATTAAGTAAAGTAAGTACAGCTGTATCAATTTCAATTGTTGGAAGTTATAAGGAAGTGATTGAATGTTTAAAAAAATTTCAAGCAATTGGGATTGAATATTTTCTCTTAATGGGATCACCTGGAGATAATGAAATAGAAAGAATAGGGCAAAATATTATTAGTTATATGAAATAATACTTAAAAGAAAAGATTATAATGAAACCTACTTTAATGCAAGTTCTTACTAATGTTTTTTGCTTTGAAGATCTACTTAGATGTGATTAATTTTTCATATAGGCTATCAATATCGAAGTGTATATGTTCAGTTTGAAACTGAGGGATGAGAAGTATCCCATTTCCCAAAGTAAAAGTACATTATATTTTTATCAAAATATTGTTAAAATTCTTGCGTGAGTATAAAATTAACTATTTTAAATAGCTGAATCTGAACTTTGATTGACTAATAAAGCTTAATAAATACTCCTGAAATTTCTCATAATAAAAGGATAGTGGGTGAATTTGTGTCGTCAATTATTAAGGTAAATAATCTATATCATGAATATACAATTAAAAACAATGGGAAAAAAGAAAAAAAAGTTGCATTAAAGGGGATTAATTTTGAAGTAAAACAAGGAGAAGTGTTTGGATTACTAGGACCTAATGGTGCTGGTAAAACAACTACAATAAAAATCCTTACTACTTTATTAATACCTAAGAATGGAAATGTAACTTTATTAGATAAAGATATTTTAAAAAGTCCAGGTTATATAAGGAAGAATATAAATTTTATGTTAGGAGGAGAAAGAGGTATTTATAATCGCCTCACACCTATTGAATACCTCAAATACTTTTCATTATTATATAAAATAAAAATACCAGATAATAAACTCATGGAATTACTAGAATTGGTAGGTTTAGAGAAAAATGCTAATGAAGAAACTATAGGGTTTTCAAAAGGAATGAAGCAGCGCCTTCATATTGCAAGAGTGTTAATAAATAATCCTAAAATAGTATTTCTTGATGAACCAACAATTGGTTTAGATCCAGTAATTTCTGAGGAAGTGAGACTAATAATCAGCAGGCTTTCTAAGAAAAACATAACTGTTATTTTAACAACACATTATATGCAAGAAGCAGACGATTTATGTGATCGAATTGCAATTATAGATGAAGGAGAAATAAAAATTATTGGCACCCCAACCTTTATTAAAAGTACTCATTCAGATGTAAAATTTTACGAAGTGACTTGTAGTAATCTTGATGAAGTTGGTATTTTTAGCGTAGAAGAAATACGGAATCTGGCAATCAAGACTATTGAAGGAGGGTTAAAGCTTATAAGATTTGAATATCCAGTAACTTCAACTATTAAAGAGGTTCAAAAAGAAATAAACCAATTCTGCAGTATTATTAAAATAAATATTAGGGATGTTACTTTAGAGGATGCGTATATTAAACTTGTGAGGTGATAAAAATGATTGCTCTTAGATTATTATTTTTTAATTTAATTAAATTCACAGATTTAAGAAATAAGTTTTATCAATGGATAATATTTTGTCAGCCATTAATCTTTCTTACAATCTTGTATTTTATGTTAAAAGTAAATCCAGCAATAAATATAGATAAGTATATATTCGCAGTAGGTATAATAAGTGCATGGAGTTTTATATTATATGCTTCTGGGACAGCTTTGATTTCTGAAAAATGGGGGGGGACTTTCGAATTAATTCTAGGATCAAATACTTCTTTATTCAGGATTGTGTTAACAAAATCTGTATGTAATTCATTAATCGGACTATTAAACATTTGTTTGACAATACTCTATGCCCAGATAATATATGGATTTGAAATACATACTAGTAATCTTATACTTTCAATTTCTTCCTTAATTGTATTAATATATTCATTAATTAGTTTAGGTATGGTTTTAGCTGTTTTATGTAGTTTATTTAATAATGTATTTGAGTACCAAAATTTAATGGTTTTTCCTTTCTTAATTTTAAGTGGTCTATTTATTCCAGTAAATGACTTACCTTTAATATTCCAACCAATCTCTTATGTTATTCCAATGACTTGGTCAATAAAAAGCCTCTATGACTCTCTTATTGGAATTGAGTTCTCCTACTTTTATTTATTAGGAGGAATACTTATAAGTAGTTTTTATTTTGTATTGACTTATATATTTATCTCTAAAATAGAGTTAATTTTTAGAAAAACCAATAAGATAGGGGTATTTTAATATGAGTACGAATTTTTTTACTCTATCTTATAAAGCCTTATATTCATATCAGAATGTAAAAACGTACCTTACTTTTCGAGTTCTCGAACCACTATTTCATTATTTATTCTTTGCTTCTATGGCGTATTATATTATGGGGAGTGAATACTTAAATTTTATTGTTATTGGTAATGTTATTTATATGATGGTACATACATTGATTATTAATATAACAGTAATGCTTAGGTTTGATAAAATATATGGAACCTTACCATACAATATTGGTTCCCCGACATCTACATTGGCTATTATGTTTAAAAGGTTACTAATACCCATTATTGATACAATACTAACTTTTATAATAAGTTCTTTAACTGTGTTCTTTATTTTTAATATAAAAATTGAATTTGAAATGATATTTCCTTTATTGTTGTTGATTATAACTATAATTTTTTCATTATGTGGAATTGGAATAATTATTAGTGGCTTAGGAGTCGTTTTTAAGAATGTAAATCTTTTTCTAAATTTATCATTAGGATTGTTCCAGATTTTTTGTGGAGTGAATTTTCCACTCTCAGTTTTACCTAATGGAATAGAAACCATTGCTAGGTGTATTCCCTTTACAAATGGCTTACTCGGGATAAGAGAAGTGATTACAAATAGTGCAGAAATGAACACAGTACTACCTTATATATATTTTGAAATTTCAATAGGTGTAGTTACCTTTATAATATCTATTTTCGTAATCAAAACATTAGAAATTTTATCCAGAAAAAAAGGGGTTCTGTTCTTTGATTGATGTCTAGTAAATTTAATCTTTATTATAAGTATTAAAGGATGAGTATAAATGACAAAGTCTTTGAAATTACCATTAGAAAAATTCGAAAAAAGGGAACTTAGAAGAAATAAAATAAAATTAAGCCAGATTCCTGAAATATCTGAGATGCATTTATCAGAAATTCTAAAAACTTCAGTAAAACGCTCTAAAAAAATTATTGCTCATGCAAAAATTCAACAAATTCCTTCTATTGGACCTAAACTCGCATCGAATATTATTAAGCTAGGTTTTTATTCCTTAGAAGATATAAAAGACCAAGATGGGGCACACCTTACAGATCTATTGGAGAAAAGATGTGGGTGTTGGATAGATCCTTGTGTAGAAGATCAATTAAGGTTAGTTATAAATTATGCTAATAATGGTGATTTAGGTAAGAAATGGTGGGAATTTACAAAAGAAAGGAAAATATATAGGGAGAAAAATGGATACCCTACTGATAGACCAACTAAAGCTTGTGAAAAATTGTTTTAAAATTTTTATGAAGAATAAAGGAGGTGAAATAGTTGAATATTTTTCATAAAGAGTGGAATTCAAATAGGATAATGAATTTGACGAATTTATATAAAGTTTCTGAATTAATGTTTGTTTCAATAAAGATTGACCTATTTTCAAAATTACATGAACCTAAAACAAGTAGCGAGTTATCAAAAGAGCTTACATTTGATAATGATTTTTTGGAGATAATACTAAAAGCTCTTGTGGCCATTAATCTGTTACAAATTGATAAAAATAATAGATACCATGTCACTCCTAGTGCTTTTCCATATTTAAATAAGGAATCAAAAAACTCGATCAATAGTCTAATTGAACTTGAAAGAACAATGAGAAATAAAAGAAATTTAAATGAAGTAATCCTAGATTTATTAACTGGAGAATCACCTAAAAGAATTGATTTTCCTGAGAAAAATATTTATACCAATGCAATGAGTTCTGGAACTTATTATCCAGCTCTTAAAATGGGCAGAGTACTATTGAAATATTTCGATAAGAATAGACCTATTAATTTTCTGGATTTAGGTTGCGGTCCTGGCGATTATGCACTAACTTTTAAGAAACTTTTCAGTAATTTAGTAGGGACACTGATTGATAGAGAAGAAATTATTAATATTACAAGGCAGCGGCTAATGGAAAAGAATGTACTGAATGATTTTAAACTTATTCATAATGATTTTATGAGTGATCCAATTTCAGGAAAATATGAATTAGTACTTCTTTCTAATATTTGCCATTTCTATTCTTTAGAAGAAATATCACATCTATTAAATAAGATACCATTCAATCCAAAAGAAGAAAGTTTTGTGATAATTCATGACTTTTTTTTAGATGAAGAATTAAATGAAGAAACATTTTTACCTATCTTTGCATCGTTAGATTGGATGGGAAACCACTCCAACAGGTTTAATTACACACTTAATGAAATAGGAAGTTGGCTAGAATCCTTAGGATGGATGGTAGTTGAACAAGAAGCCATTAAGGGATTACCTACTTCTTATATTCTGATAAAAAAAGAAAAAAAAGGAGAAGGAGAGATTGAATAAAATATTATATCCTTGTGATATCTGTAACAATGAAGAATTTATATTATTCAAGGAAAAAAAAGGTTTTTTTGGGGATGTTACATCAATTGTTACATGCTCAAATTGTTCCCTAACATTTTTAAATCCTAGAGTAAATAAAACCATTGAGACACTTTACGAACATAGAAAATTCAAACCGCTCCAAGGTAAAAATAAGAACTCTAGATTAAACCTTTTCGCTTTTGGAATGAGTTTATTAAAGAGTCATGTTACAAAAGGTACAATATTAGATGTTGCAATGAATGACGGGACCTTCTTGAATACACTTTCATCAAGTGATTGGAATAGATATGGAATTGAAGATTCAAAGTTAGCATATGAATATTGTTCAGATAAATTCGACTTTAAATCTTTTCATACAAATGTGCATGAATGTAATTTTCCTAATAACTTCTTTGATGTTATTTCACTATGGGATGTTTTAAATCGTTCCCCTTTACCAAGCCGAAATATTACAAGTATGAACAGACTTTTAAAAGAAGATGGATATTTTCTGGTTTCTTTTGAAGCTCCAACTAGAGTATTATTTAGAGGGGTAAATCATTATTTCACTCCTTTTACATTCAATAAGCTTCTTACCAGAGAAGGTTATAAAAGTGTAGAGTTTTACTATATTGAAGATACTGGAGATGAGATATATCATAAACAAAAAGTAAATCTGAATGAAAATAATCTCAAAGAAAGTAAAATCGGACACTACATTGCTATCTTCCAAAAAATCAAAAATTAGATAAATGAATCGAGTTCATAGAAAAAAACCTGAACGATTGATAATTTAACAAGGAATTAATTAAGATATTTTATTAGTCGTTCTTTTTATTATATTTAAAATGAGTTGTTGTGAAATTGACTAAAATTAGTTTTATAATAAAAATTTATTAAAGAGGTGTTTTATAATGAAATTCTCAGGACAAATCCTAGCGGTTAAAAATATGAAAGAAATGATATCATTTTATTGCGATTTTTTAAATTTTGAAGTAATCACAGCAGTGCCTAATAAAGATAATCCCGAATTCACTATTTTACAAAACGAGAATGTTCAAATTATGTTAGAAACTTTAGAAAGTCTATCTAAAAACAATCCTAATATGAATAATTATTTCAAACTAACTGAAAAATTCGGAGTTGGATCTATTAACTATATTAAAACAACAGATATTGAGGATTTATATAAAACTGTCAAAGAAAACTCAGTTCCAATTCTAAAAGAATTACACGAGACATGGTACGGAGCCAAAGAATTTATTATCGAGGATCCTGAAGGTTATCTAATAATGTTTTCTCAATAATTACTTTAAACTATAATTAATAAATTTGTTTTTTAGTATAAAATTTTCCAAAAAGGACTTTTCTTTAAAAATAATTTGAACGTGAGGGGATATAGTGTGGAATAACAATATTCCGGTAATTAAAAAACTAAGCATTGCTGATTATCATTGTATAATGGTTAGTTGTTATAAACAAGATATGGACAGGGGATACATAATAATTTTACATAAACTACTTGAAAGGAAAGAATACGAGTTACAAACTGCATTTCTATTAGCACAACAAGGTTTTAAGTGTATTTTAGTGGATTTATATGGACATGGTGAAGATGGAAATAAAATACCTCTTAAATTGGATGAGTTAGTGTATTTATCTGTAGAAAAAATCAGTGAAATTATTAACAAAATATCAAATAAAGGTTCAACAATAAGTTTAATCGGTGTTTCATTAGGAGCATTAGTATGTTTGTGCCTAGCTTCATATAACAGTAAAGTTAGCAATATAGTTTCCTTATTAGGTAGTGGGAGAATAAAAGAGTTATCAAAAAGAAATTCTTTTAACAAATTTCAAAAAGGATTTGGAGAGCAGTACTTTCAAAAAACAGGTTTATTATGTTCGGAATTTTTCACTAAATATGACCCTTATGATAACCCTGAATTTTTACAATCTTCTAGACTCTTAATGATAAATGGAAATATGGATTTTACAATACCAATTAGTTTGGTAAGAGATACTGTTTCTAGCTTAAAAACTTATTCAAATAATAATAGTAAACAGCTTAATTTTAAATACCTTGAATTACCTTATAGGGGGCATCAGTGTACCCCTGATATTTATGAACAAAGTGTGAGATGGTTAATAGATAATACAAATTTTATCAATTCATAAGAGTGGTATATTAGAACAAATGGATGTATTTTCAGGTATCAACAAGAACAAATTAATTAGGTTTAATTGGTATAAAATATCATAGCCCAAAAACAGTGTGAATTTGAAGGTTCAAATTATTTAGAGATATACTCAAACAAAACGTTACAGGACGCTTAATCCTAATATGGTTTGACATGGAGCTTCGGCGGAGTTGACTCCCCTGCTAAGGGGAAAGGTTTTAAAAAACTTGACTATGCCAATTGTGGTTATCATGCCTACGGCTCCATATCAAGCCGTGAAAGAAAGGGTAAAGGAATTTCGAATGACTCAAGGGATTCATCATGACAAACACTAATAGTGCAGAATCGGAGTTTATTTTCTTCATACGGGCTTGTGACCAATCATATGAGCTTATCCGGCCTCCGCTTCATGGATACGTTGAACGAAGGAATTGGAGGATTTCCAATCGGTGAGACATGGGAGGGTTAGCGCCCGTAGGCTCTCTTTGAAGATGTATAAGCACAGTTAAATTAACAAAATATACTAATTTTGTGGTTAGAATAGTATTTGATACGTTAGAAAATGCAAAAAATAAATCTCTGTCCATTTCCAAGGTGTATTTACTAATTGCGTGTAAATAAAATTTTAAGAATTAGGGAGTATTCGGAAGAAAATTAAACTTTATTGAGGGAGGTAATATAATGAAAACGAAATTAACTCACGTAAGAGTAAATGTGAAAAATTTGAGAGAATCATTAGACTGGTATAAAAATAAGTTGGGGTTCATAGTTGCTGGGACCTGGCCACCTGAAGAACCCAACTATGCTCATTTTGAATCATTAGACGGTGCTGTTTTTGCTATTATGGAAGACATGAATTATCCTTCTCCAGGAAGATTTAATTTCGATGTTGAGAATGTGGAAATTTTATGGAACAAGATCAAGGATGAAGTAATTGTAACTGAAGAACTTTTTTCAACACCCTGGGGTTCAAAGAAATTTACAATATGTGATTTAGATGGGAATGAGTTAGGCTTTGTACAAGAAAAATAATTTCCTTAATTTAAACTACCCTGAAAATTAAATTCTGTAATTGGAAAAAAAGGCAATACTGAAGTAGACGAAGCTCATTCATTTTAAAGAAAGGGGAGAGCACCTTATTCGATAATCTATTGTAGGAATTTAGACTGGGTCATGAAGCTTCTGATTATTGTAACTTAACAGGTCTTCGTAGTGATTGTCGCACAATGGATTGCTGTCTCTTTTTTCAAAGTAGTCTTAGCCTATGTCTACATATATTTCTTTAAGAGTTAAAAGATATTAAACTTGTCATTAAAGGTGAACTTCATGAAGAATCGATGGAGAAATGAATAATAAGGAACTCGAATGTTGAATTATCATTTGTGGTGTAGAGAATGAATGATTTAAACTCCACCTTGATGATAGAAGCTCTCTTGTCTGCTGAAACTTGAACGAGACGGGTATTTTTTATCGGACAAAGGTGATAAAAACTTTATCTAGAGCTAAACGATGTAGGATCTTAGGGGAAGCTAGCAATTCTAAGCTTCCCATTAGGACTAAAACCATTGTCATTTAAAATTCTACGCAGTTTTTTATTTTGAACTTTAATGTACGCTGTTATTGCCATCCCAAAATGGCCGAAAGTTGACGGTATTGCCTGTCCAGGATTAGACGATTATAATGTCCGTATATAATTCGGAACATTTCGGCATTTGCAATTCTGGAGAAAGGAAAAGGACGCCTCCCATAATGTATATCTACGCCAACAGATATACGGGAATATTTCCGTCAGATTACGGACAAAGGGTTCCGTCAATTTCTGGTCAATATAGGGTGTCAGTAACAGTACGCATTTAGATTCTAATTTTTGTTTTTCTCTTCATCTTGTGATTTTGAATAACAAGTTCCGAATGGAATGGATTCGAAACCTCTGAACCAATGATTTGAGGTTAATTTGTCAAAAATTCAAAAAATAATAAGGGTTCTTAAATATGTTTTCGTAATAAAAGTATGAGTCACATTTAGAAGTCTGTTTCTAAGTTTGAAATTTTTATCTGAAAATTTCTTGATTCTTGGGATACGAACTTAAATTGTGAGTGAGGTAGAAAAAATACATATAAGTGACTACTAAATTAGATTGGAATATGGACTTAGTAGAGAACTTAGTCTAAAAGATTCTTATACTTCAACTAATCGGGGCGTTAGTTGAAAAAAGTTCTAAAAAATCCTGTATTTATGATTACTTGGTAATTTGCCACACAGACTTTTTCTATACGTAATTGATTCATTTGCATTTCAAAATTCTTAACCTCATACATATATAATTCTAGATACATCATTTTAATTAAAAAATGAAGGGGAGATTGGGCATGTAGAATTACATATCATAGAAGGTAGGAAAGAAGGGGTTATTTCAAGCTTTTTATCCTTCATCAATTGTTGGAGCAATTTTTAGCACATCCACCATCTTTTGAAAACAAATATCACATAAATCGAACGAATATGTATTACCATCTCTTTTGCTGCTGTATCCGAAGGTGATTGAGAAGGATGAAAATTCTTCTTCCTGTTCATTTCGTTCAAATTCAGTTCTAGTATGATTAACAGTGTCTCCACATTTATTGCAAATCGTTTTTTCCACTACTTCTTTTTCTATCGTTTCTTTTATTATCCTATATTTTTTCATATTTTCATTTTCCCTTCTTCTGTTTGTCATTCTACTTTGTGAAGTGTGCTAGAAGCATGATTATGGAATCATCGAAGATAAGTAATTACTGTCCGTCCTCTCAGATAGCTGTACGTACAGATTTTCTTTTCATTTATATACGACAAAGCCGCTAGTGCTTGGCGGGAATGCATAGCGGGCGAAGCCCATTGGTCTTCCCGAAATGAAGCAGCAATCTTCGAGTAACTAGGAATCTTCGGAGGAAGATGACGGTCGACGCAGTAAGGGGGACGGTCAGCTATGCTGACTAACAAGCGTAGCTTGTCATACGTCCCCCTTATGCTCTTTCCCCTACTCCGCACCGTAATTCCGCGTATCTCATAGATCACTCAATCCATTGCGGCGACTGGCGTTGCGGCCTCCTGGGGAGTTCCCGAGGAACCCGACTAGCGATAAACCGCGCCACTATAGCGTTCGCCGATGACCCTCGGCCATCTAACCGACAATACGGCGTATGACAAGTTCCAGGGCGGTTTCCGGCGCGGTTTCTGCCCCGATAGCGGACAGCCGAGGGGCAGAATTCGGGCCGTGCTGCGGGGCGGGATTTTAGCTCACAAGCGTCCAGGGAGCTGTCACGAAATGGAGTAGGCAAAGCTGCCAAACAAATAAGGTCTTGTTGATAGAAACGCGTACCGAACGGGGAGCGGATCGTCAGGAAATGATACTCGGGAGATTGACCCGGCGTCCGACAGCGTGGACGACGCGAGGCGGTTGTATGTCATAAAATCGTTCTTTGTACGCACAAAGTGCGCGCTAAAGAAGGCAGGAACGACCACCGAGCGGAGGAAGGCTCCGCGCTCGTCGGATGTAGGTTCTTTCAGGGCTTTCCGAGTGGGAAGGAGGGAGCGGTTATACGAGCATAGCGAGAGAAGGCAAGAAGGACCATCGACCGACGCGGGACCCCGCTGAGAAGGCACGAATTGGCTCTGTTTCCTCCCAAAAATTCATGATTTGCTGGTAAAAAAAGAACCGACAAAGCCTCAAAAGGCTGTCGGTTCAAGTTTTTTAGATAATAACATGTTCTTCAGCAATTACAGAGCGTAAAATCATCTCACCAGCGTCTCCAAAGACCTTAGATTAGCTATTTTTACGCAAATTGACGTCTTCCATAAGGCACGGCCAAAAAGGTTCTGTAACACGGGATACAGGGCTTTATAGATAAATGTTTCTATCTTACCATTATCCTTGGCTACAGCCGGAACATAAAGCTTTATCAAAGGGTTTTCCTTAATTTTTTTGCCAATAGCTTGTACATGTTGATAGGCATAAGGCGTATGTATTGGTAATTCTAAATCATCTGTGTAACAAACGGATTCATTGTCGTACAAAAATCTAAACAACACTGGGCTATAGTTTTCATAAGGCACTCCGACGCGTTTGGAGGCTTTCTAGCCCCGTTGTCAGGTATTTTAATTTGTCTCCAAAGTCTCCTTTTATATAAATATACGCTGTCAATCCAATATATTGATAATCTGCCATAATACTATCTCTCTTAATTACAAGTTCATGTTTTACTATGTAGATCGTTTGCGATTTCGCAACACTCCTTCGGTTTTTCACATCATGTCGCATATCATTCCATATACAATGTGACATGGTATACCAGATATCATGTCGTACCGTATAAAATATTGATTATTTAAAATGACCCTATGCACGATATGTCGCATGGCATTTTACACACCATCTGAAACGTCATGCGCACGAGACTTTCATTACGATATACCGAATCGTATTTCACACAACATATCACACACCATGCGATATACCATAAACAGGGATCTCCATGTGTATTTCGTGCGTATCTGATTTCACATGATATTTCATACGCTACGCGTTACGTCATATGTTACGGTATTTCACATGATGTACTTTAAGCCAAAAAAAGACCCATACCACATGAAACGGTATGTGCAAGGTAAAACAAGAGGTCAAATTTCAGAATTATTAGTAAATGCAGCAATTAATCAAGCGTGTGCTAATTTAGAAAATATCATTGATGATGATATTTACAGAAATTATATCCTTTATTTTCAATGGTTTAACTATGATATTTCGCGTGCGGGGTCGGAGGGTTCAGCACAGCTAATCTGAACCTAGATAAATTCGAAGTATTTCTGTACCACTTCCGGCACTGAAAGAAACAAAAAGGATTATAGAAAAGATTGGGGAGCTACTAAGCTTGAGTATACAATTAGATAAATAGAATGACAAAGTAGCCTAATGATAAGTTTTATTTCTACACTTTTTACGTCAGGTCATTACGAGATAATCGATAATTTAATAGTGATATGTCTCTCCTGAAAAATGCCAAAAGTCACATATCCTTATAAACATTGATATTAAAGGGTTTATAGAGGTTATATGGCTTTTTTATTTCACCAAATGTTTACTAATATAGACCCTAAGTGAAGCTGTAGAAATAGAACCGTTTATGAATTTTCATATAGTTATGGTTTGAGAGAACTCTTACAAGTAGAGAAAAAATACATGACGAGAGCAGGGCAATTGTCTAGGTCATAAGGAAAAAATTGTAAAAATAATCTTTTTTATTGGTAATGATGTTAGAATAAGGATATATGAACAATGCGGATAATTTGATATTTATATTATTGTAAAGGAGAGTAAAATGGAAGAATATATTATAACTGAATCTGATGTCAGAGAAGTATTAGCTCTTCATGGGCTAACCGCAATATCCTTTAGTAAACTACCTAAAAGTGGTCAACGGCAAGTGTTTGAGGTGGCTTTTGACCCAAGAAAGAATGGAATACTTAAATTTGTTGATGTGTCTCCTTATCAAGCGCATCAAAGATATGCTTGGAATGAATTATCGGATTCTGAATTAGAGCAGGAAAAGGCATATGAAATTGATGCTAATTCCAAAAGGGTTATTAGGGAGCTAAAGGCTTCAAAAAAATGTGCAATTTTACCCAAATTAGAAATTATGGATGATTATCAGATATACACAAAGCAGTATAATCACTTTATATACTATTTTGAAACCAAATTTGAGGGGCAAACTTTAGATAAAAGTGAGCTATACCATAAAGAACAGGGTATCGATATAGTTTTGCAGTTTTTATTCCAAATGGTTAATCAAATAAAGGTTATGCACGATGCAGGTTATGTACATAGAGATCTTACGCCTCGAAATATCATCTATCATCAAGGCCAATTTAAAATAATCGATGCAGGTCTTGTAAAATCAAACGAAGAAGAGAAGTTAACAGCTACAAGAGCAGTGATAGGAACACCTTATTATATGGCACCAGAACAATCTAAAAGAACATCTGATTATACATGGGATTTTAGAACTGATTTATTTGCAGTGGGTTTAATAGCTACAGAAATATTTCTGCCACAAACAAGGTATCTTGATAGAGAAAATAAAAGGGATATACATTATATTTTTCAGATATGGAAAAGTAAAGACCCGAGTTCTAGGTCATTAAATTTATTTGGTAAAATAATTGCTAGGCTTGCTGTTGAACAGCGTTCTAGAAGATGGGCAGATTTAGACAATTTGTTACATGAATTAGAGGCTTTAATAGGTAAGGAGGATGAATAAATGATTTTTGCTCAGCATGGTCCATCATGGAAGCCAAAGTTAGAACGCTTGTTATTAAGTCAATTAATAGATGGAGTAATTTGGGATCCGCGTGAAGAAAGAGTAGAAAGAATTAAAGAAATACGTAGTAATGATGAAAATTATTCTTCAGTTAAGCATATGGTAGATCTGAAAGTATATTATAAACAGTTTGCATCTTCTATTCCTAAAAGGTTAAATGATTTAGAGTACTTTCCGGAGAAAGACATAGATAGAGCTTATTTGAGAAGTACAGATAACCTAGAGACCTTAGTCGAAAAGTCTATAGATTTTCAATTAGGCTTTGAAGTGGATGTAATAATGGCGCCATCCCTCTATCTATATAGTTTTAATGACAGGATAGTTGATAAGCTTTTAGATACATGGGAAATCTTTTATGAACAACTTGAAGAAAAAGAAGTAGATAAAGGTAAGTTTGTTTCAATTATATTTAATGAAACAGCACTTGAGAATAAATCGTATATCACGGATTTTTTAGATGACTTTAGTGATATTGCAAATAAATTTGATGGGATTTATATTACGATAGATCGAGAAAAAAATAATAATCACAGACATGATTTTAATCCAACTCGTTTAAATGGTATGTTGCAATTGATTTATGACCTAAAGAACTTGGGTTTAAAAGTAGTAATAGGTTACTCTGGAATTGAAAGTATAGTGTATTTTGCAGTAGGCGCGGATGCAGTTGGTACAGGCTGGTTTTATTCCTTGAGAAATTTTAATAAAGAACAAAAGGGATTAGAGCCAGTTGACGGTATGGGAAGGCAAAAAAAGAGATACACCTCAATGAAAATGTTGTTTGAACTTGCCATTGAAGAAGAAATTTTAAGTGTCCCTGATCATCTTCAAGAGGAGTTATATGGAAAGATTCTTACTGGATGTGAATTAGACGAAAAAATTTTAGTAGGAAATATAGAAGACATAAGCTTTAATGAAATATACGAACAATATTTTGAATCATTAAAACAAGTTGTAGATGCTATTACAGAAAAAGGTAGCATTGAGGAGAAAATTAGTTTTGTAGAACAACTTCTCAATACAGCAGATTCAAATATAAAACACTATAATGAATCGGAAACGTTGCAAAGAATTAATAATAGACACATTCGAAATTATCTTAATTCTTTGAGTCGATTTAAGAATGATAATTTTATCTTTATTTAATATAAAAAGGAGCTATTAATATATAATTTAATAGCTCCTTCACCCTGTTTCAATTGAAAAAATAGAAGTCTCAATTTGATATTTAGCAACACTACTGATAAAGGAAGGGTTTATATTTATTTTTACTCGATCTTTATTCGGTTTATAAATATAGTCTATCCTATCTTTGGAAACCCCAATTAACCCTACATTTTGATTTTTGAAATAATGAATTTGGTTTTTTTGTAATTTTATTGCTAATTCGAAGGGTAAAACAACATAGGAGTATGAAGAAAATTTCTTATTTATTGTTGCTTGAATTATTGCTTTTTTCCAATTGGTTAATTTAGCTTCAAATGAAATGAACTGTAAGACTGGAAATTGAAATTCATGTGAAATAATATACCTTTTGGGTGTGACTTCTTTGATGATATTGGCTTTTGCTAATTTAGATAACAAATATGACAGGACCTTACCATCATAATCAGTGCGTTTTGCGATATAATCAAAAGTTCTAACACCTTTTTTGTGTAGATATCCAATAACTTTTGCAAATTGATAATTGGAAAGTAAATTTGCTTGTTCATAATTCATTAGATGAGCATCATCGACAATCACTTGAACTATATCTACATTGCCGAACCTAGCGTTAAATTCAGATAAAAATTTTTCATTTTCTTTTAATTCATCTCTTTTAAGTTCAATAAATTTTTCTTGTAAACATAATTCACTTGTAAA
Organism: Cytobacillus kochii; assembly: GCF_020171845.1. GTDB lineage: Bacteria > Bacillota > Bacilli > Bacillales > Cytobacillaceae > Cytobacillus > Cytobacillus kochii. The sequence goes on from NZ_JAIVAM010000014.1 coordinate 109,416, forward strand.
CATTTTTAGGCACCTCTTCTTTATGATAACCTAAATTTCAAAAAAACTTAAGTGGAAAATCCTACACCATAATACTCTATAGTAAGAAGTACTATATTCCGATTATTCACAAGGAGTGAGTTGAAGCTGAGGAAGGTGTGGGAGTATTTGTTAAAAAGTAATGGATAGTTATAGACTAAGAGTTTAAGGAGCCACGGTAATGGAAACGTCGTAAAAAGGAATATCATCACATTTTAATCAAATTATTCGTCTATAAGTATTGTGTAATTTGGTAGGTTTCTGCTGAAGCATTGATGAACCATAAATAATATAATTAAATCATCTTCCTTTACATAGCCTGCCAGCGTATATGTTTTTTAAAGTTCTTTTTGAATACCCCTTGAATACCCTTTACGAAAAATCGGTTACAATCCCTCGATACAAAAAAGAGGGGAAATGTTGATTTAATGCGGTTTATTAAATTCCATATAATGGTAATTATGTTTACTGTTGAAAGAACGTAAAAAATACGGTCTTAAAGGCGCTCGTCGTGCACCTCAGTTCTCAAAACGTTAATAAACCTTATATACCAAGGTTTTGCCCTCTATGCTCTTATGAGCAGGGAGGGATTTTTTATGTCCAAATTTGGAGTTGAATACGAATATCCCAAGCTAAAATTTCATGTACTTTTGGAACATCTCGGCTGTTTTCTCCTTCGCTTCATCGGTCACATGAGTGTATATATCCATCGTGGTTTGAATATCTATATGTCCGAGCCGAGCTTGTACATCTTTGATGGAAGCACCAGCAGCAAACAACAAACTGGCATGTGTGTGCCGGAAGGCGTGAACATTTATTTGAGGCAGCTCCGGGTTCTTTAGATAAAATCCTCTCTAGCTTTTCATTTAAGTAAGCCAATCGACAATAATCCATTTCATGTTTTAACTGATTATAGACTGTAAAGATGGGTTTCTCGCCTTCAGAAAGTTCCTTTAAAACGGTTTAACTTATTATCAAATACACTTTTTCCCCTCTTATATCATCAATTAATTCAAATAAATCCTCCGTACTACGAGTAATCCGAGTTAAGTTAAGTCTGTAACATAAATAATGTCGCTTTCTGTAAATCCTCAAACAATTTTTTTGAAGTTGCTCACGATCATTTGTTGCTCCAGAAATTTTTTCTTCAAAAATAATATCGATTTCGATTTCGTTCAGTTGCTGAAATTACCGTGAAGGATTTTGCCTAGTCGAACTGACACGTATTTTACTGTCCATCTTGAGCGCACGTAATATCGCTTTGAATACTTAGTGTCTATGGATTATCCAATTTAGTTTAAAGAAATAATTGGAAATAGTATCCAAAAATGTATTGACATTTATATTTAACAATTGTATTGTGTTCTTAAATTAATTTACAAATCCAAATATTCTTACTTTTAAAAATAATTAGAGGTGACCATAATGAAAATTAATTGGAAGCAACAAAAGGCCATTTCCAATCCATTACGTTCAAGGATCATTGCATTACTATATGAAAAGCCTATGACACCGAAACAAACAGCCGATCTGTTAAAGAAGAACCCAGGTACCATTTATTATCACATCCAGCAACTTGTAAAACATGAAATTCTAGAAGTAGACAGTGTCAATACTGATAAGGGGATAGTAGAAAAATATTATAAGTCTAAGGCCGTAACTTTCACAAACCCAGAGCAGGAAACACCTCCAGAACATGTTGAGCAAAAAATGGCAACTGTTTATCTTTCTCAAAAGCTTGTTAACGAATTAAGCAAAGATATAGAAAAGCTTTTTTATAAATATGGACACTTGTCTTTCAAAGAAAGGGATGAAGAAGAACAATTATCATATTCTATTGAGTATCTAATTAAAAAACATATTAATGAGGGGGAAAAAAGTGAAGAATAAATTAAAGCCATTTATGTTAGAAAGAAATTTTCTTATTCTAATAATAGGTGTTTTAATAAACGGAGTAGGAAGTGGTATATACTCTGTTGCGGGCATGTTGCTTGTTTTACATTTGAGTGGAAGCGTTCTTTATTCTGGATTCGCATTTTTTGCCATATCTTTTGCAGGCACATTGGCATTTTTAATTGCTCCATTAGCGAATTATGCTAAGTATAAAAATGGTTTAGTTTACAGTAACCTTATAAAAGCGATTTTACTAGTTACGATCCCAGTTTTACACTATACGATTGGAATAAACGTTTGGTATGTAATTAGTATGTTATTTATTACTGCCTTATTTACTCAATTTACGTATCCTATTGAATCAACCATATTGCCGATCATCGTAGGACAGGACAATATTATTGAAGCCAATTCTTATTTACAAACGATTCGGGAAGCGATGGACATTGCATTTTTAGCACTGGCAGGGATTATCATAACATTTGTTGGAACAATACCGGCCATTTCGATCACTGCAACCTGTATATTATTAGTTTCTATCTCTTACGCCTTCTTCAATTTCGATCAACCATCGGTTAACAAGGAAAAATCAAGCTCTATAAAAGCGGCTTCTAGTGTCTATTTTCTGGACTTAAAAGCAGGTTTTAATTACATTAAAGACTCATTGATTCCGAAAATGATTTTTTCTATTATCTTCATAAACATTGCGATGGTTATTATGACAACAAATTTACCCGCATTCTCTCTTCTAAAAAGTAATGGTGTTGAAGCTGCGTATGGTTTTTATTTAGCTTCCATGTCTATTGGGATAATGATTGGAACTATCATTACTCCAAGATTAAAACAAATTAATTTTGGGAAATTAATTATAGTGGCATTTATTGGCTCAGGAATCATGTGGATGGGTACAGCAACATTGCCACTTATACCATCGACCATTTTATTTAGTGCAGGTGCTATATCAATAGGGATACTGAATTTGCTAATATTTTCTGCTATACAGAAACAGGTTGAAACTGCGTACATTGGTAGGGTAGTGACCTTGATAACTAGTGCATCAGCTTTGGGAATGCCTTTAGGTTCACTTATAGGAGGGTTTCTAGGTGAAACATTTACACCAGCACTTGCTATTATGATCTGTAGTATTTCTATGATAATTTTTAGCGTTTACTGGTTAAGTAGTTCTGTGTTACGTAAATTACCTAAGATTGATAGTGTAAATCTTTTCAAAGATAAAATTGAGGCCTAAGTTTAAAAGGGTTCTGGTCATCGAAAAACGATGCTCGGGATCCTTTTTTACAAGTTTCCTTTTTTAAAACTTTGCTTGAGATTCGGTCATGAAAAGTAATATAACAAAAAAGTCTCGCAACGTGTACCTTTAAAAACTATGTTTGATCCAAAAGGGGAAACTATGCCTAAGCTAATGCAGTCAATAATTGATTCCTTTGGCAAAATCTATGGTCATAATAATTACTAATAGTTGGCTAAACGTTTTTTTGTAATTCTTTATTTTGAAAATGAACGATTCTTCCCAGTTAATCGTATTACATATAGATTATTATTGTATGGAGTAGATCTCATGGATGAAAAGGACTTAATTCGAAAGGCGAAAAAAGGAGATACATTGGCGCTTTCGAAGCTGCTACAACAGAATTATTCGTTCCTCGTAAAGTATTTAATGAAAGTTACCCTTCATCCACAAGTCGCAGAAGATTTAACACAAGAGACGATGATGAAGTGTATTGAAAAAATCCAACTGTATAATGGTGAATCAAAGTTTTCCTCATGGCTCATCACAATCGCAACGAACCTTTTCATCGATCAAAAGCGGAGAAAGAAGCTGGAGAATAACTGGCTAGAGCAGGAACAAGTGCTCCGAAAAATGAAATGGAATGCAGCAAATATGAATGAAGATTGGGCAGATGTACTTGATATACTTGCCCAAATTGATGAGGGAATACGTATGCCAATCGTATTAAAGCATTATTACGGATATTCATATGGGGAAATTGGGAAAATGATGGGTCTAGCAGAAGGAACAGTAAAATCTCGAGTTTCAAATGGTCTAAAAAATGTACGAAAGGAGTTGGCTGATCTTGAAGGATTATGATTCTAAAAATAGTAATTCTATGTTGGATGATGAAGAGGAATTAACGGTTAAGCAATTAACAGATGGTTTAGAAAAACTGGATCAATGGAATCCAGTATCTACTCCAAACTTACAATGGTTTCAACAGAATGTTGAATTAGAGAAAAAAAGAATACGAAAAAAACAATGGAAAGACCTCCTCACGTTTATCTCTGTTGCAGTATTAGTGCTTTCAGTTGTGATTGCTGTCGTTTATCGCCAGCCAATTCTTTTTCTTTATTTTCAGCTTGTGGGGATTATCTTACTGCCCGTCGCTCTTAACAAAACTAGAAAGAAGGTCAGTAATGAATGAACTCAAATGAACTAGGTAGCATATCACTTTGGTTATGGCTTGTGATTGCGTTCATTCTGATTTGCCAGAGCTCATGGATGTTTTGGGATGCGCGAAAAAGAGGACACAATGCTTGGCTATGGGGCTTCTTAGGTCTTATTCAATTTCCAACGTATCTTATTATCTATCTTATTTTTGCAAGAAAAATATTTAAAAGAAAGGTCTCAGGATCAAATTCCTGAGATTTTTTTTTCGTGAGTGAACGAATAGGCAAACGTAATCGTATTAAGGATAAATAAACAGTTTGGAGGAGAAAAAATGAATGAACTGTTAAATGGAATCCCATGGGGAGCGTTTGCGCCAATCATTGTCTTACAATTAATTCTTATGTTTATCGCATTAGTTTCTTGTATTAAAGAAGAAAAAACAAACGGACCAAAATGGTTGTGGGTTCTTGTTATTCTCATTATCGGCATAATAGGGCCAGTGCTTTATTTGGTTGTTGGAAGGAGAAATGATTAATGGAATTATTAAAGGCAAGCGATTTAGTAAAAAGTTTTGGAAATACGAATGCTGCTGTTAAAGGAATCAATTTTCATATTGAAGAAGGCAGGTGCGTTTCATTACTTGGACCAAATGGAGCAGGAAAGACAACGACATTAAAAATGCTATCCGGATTGTTGGCACCGACTTCCGGCAGTATTAATTTTAAAGGGGAAAAACCAAAGGATTTAAGGCCGTATATTGGGTATTTACCTCAATATCCTGCTTTCTATAATTGGATGAGCGGAAAGGAGTTTCTTGTTTTCGCAGGACAATTGGCAAAAATGAATCGTAAGGAAGCAGAAAAACGGAGTGAGGAATTACTTGAAAGAGTGGGTCTAACGAATGCAAAAAAAAGAAAAATAGGAGGTTATTCTGGTGGAATGAAGCAGCGCCTCGGATTGGCGCAGGCACTCATTCATCGTCCGAAATTACTTATTTTAGATGAGCCTGTTTCTGCACTCGACCCACTTGGGAGACGGGAAGTGTTGGACATGATGAGAGAGATTAAAGAGGAAACAACCATTCTTTTCTCAACTCATGTCCTTCACGATGCAGAAGAAATAAGTGATGACATTCTTATCATGCATGCTGGGGAAATTGCGATATCAGGTAGCCTGGGAAGTGTCATGGAGGAGTATCGGCAACCTATTTTACAAATCGAATTCGAATCACCAGCTGTTGATTGGTTAAAGAGCATAGCGAGTTATAGCTTTGTATCTGAAGTAAACATTCAAGGTAATAAAACCAGCATCGTATTAAAAGATATGGTAAATGGAAAGCAGACATTATTAAAAGATATTGTGGATAGAAAACTTCCGATTCGTAAGTTCGAGATTTCTCAAACAACATTAGAAGATTTATTTGTCAAGGTGGTGAAGGCATGACGCAATGGACTGTTCTTTATCAAAAAGAAATAACGGAAATGGTGCGGAATTATAAAATTTTATGGATTCCAATTGTGTTTATTTTGCTAGGTGTTATGCAGCCGGTTAGTTCGTATTATATGCCGGAAATTTTGGACACTTTTGGCGGTCTTCCAGAAGGTACAATCCTTGAAATGCCTACTCCAACTGGGGCTGAAGTATTAATGAATGTTCTATCTAATTATGGGATGCTTGGTGTACTTATTCTTGTTTTGAGTGCAATGGGTGTTGTTTCCGAAGAAAGACAAAGTGGAGTAGCAGCTATGGTCATGATTAAACCAGTTTCTTATTCCTTATATATATTATCTAAATGGGCTGGGTTACTTACAATTACACTCGTTTCATTGTTTATCGGATATGTAGCTTCTTGGTATTATACGAGCTTACTCATTGAAACAGTCGCTTTTGAGCGCATTTTTCAAAGTGTAGTGATCTACAGCATATGGTTAGTTTTTGTTGTTACATTGACGCTCTTTTTTAGTACGATAATGAAAGGAAATGGTAGTGTTGCTTTTGTTACAATATTTGTGATCTTTGCCATTTCAACAGTTACATCCCTTCTAGGAAAGTATATGAAATGGAGTCCGGCTACGATGACTGAGCACACAGGACAGGTCTTGCTGTCAGGAAAACTAGATTCTAGTTTCTTACTAGCTTTTATTATAACTATTGCTATTATTATCGTCGTACTCATCGCAACCGTACAACTCTTTAAGCGGAAAGACTTATTGGAATAAAAAATCCTTTTTCATACATTTTTGTAGCCATATAACACTTCGCAAAATGGTAATATACTTCTTATATAAATGTTAACCCTCTTTGTTCTTAAGGAGCAAGGAGTTTTTTATGCCTAAATATGAATTTAAAGTGTTCTAGGATCAAGGATAAATAATTATATTGTTCAATCTTGCAAGAATATGTTTGAGAAACAAGCTCTTCATAAAACGAAGATGAATTCGTTTTTTAAATCATCCAATCTAAGTACAATCCATTTACCTCATATTAATTTCCCCCTTGTATCTCACGTAACGTGAGTTGTTAAAATTAATTCACAATCTATCAAGGAGGATAAATTATGGAAATTGGATTTTGGCTTATTTTAATTACCTTATTGCTTTATGATCCGATTATGGGATACTTAGACTTTCAGAAATTCAAAAAGGATGTACGGATAAAAGAGAATGTAAGATTAAAGTACTACTACAAAATAATATATGGATCATGGCTACCCATCATTTTCATGCTTGGCTTGGTTTTACTGACAGAACTGTCTTTAGGGCAAATAGGCTTCACATCACTGAAACTTAATACTTCTGTTTTAGGTACTGTTTTCAGTTACATCATTTTAATCTTAGGAGTATTTTATCTTTGTTTAGTTTTGTACTATATATTTGGTTATTATTTAAGTTCTAAGATTAGGCGTGAACTATCCCTAAAAAAAGCGGGGGAAATGGAGAATTATGAGTTTACTCCGATATTGCCAGTAAATGATAAAGAGAAAAAAGTGTGGAATTTTGTCTCATTGAGTGCGGCGATAACGGAGGAAGTTCTTTATAGAGGTTTCTTGATTTTTGCACTATCCTATTTATCTCCTAATTTATCAATATGGGGAGTCATTATTGCTGCATCTTTTATATTTGGATTAGCACATACCTATCAAGGAGTGTGGGTAGGAGTTGTAAGAACTTCTATTATAGGTTTTTTATTTTCATGTCTCTATATTATTTTAGGATCAATTATTCCGCTAATTGTTTTACACTTCTTAATTGATTACCTTGCCAAATTAGGTGATCAAAGTTAAGCATTGACGAATAATAAAGTGAATTACATTTTAATAAGATGAACTTTTTATATCAAAAATGATGAGGCTGCGAATGTTCATCAGGCAGAAGTCTACTATATGAAGTTACTATTAAGTTCAGCTATAGAAAATTTCTAATGTGTCATAGGGTCCTTCTTTAACTTATCTTCTAGTTCATCACCTTTAAAGAGTCATTCATCATTTCTCATCATTTGTGAATTTTAGGTAATAAACAAGTATAAATTAACATACATTAATTATTATTGTAATATTTCTAAATACTTTGACAAATTGTGTGATATTTGCTTAAATAATAGGGGAGTCGATAGAGAGACTAAATAACTAGAAAGAGAAGGGGGCTTCTTTTGTGAAAAAAAATATGAAATGGTTATGGATCGCTTTGCTTTCTGCTTTAGTCATTTTCTTAGGTGCCTGTGGGAATTCAGGCGATTCTAATGATAGTGCTTCAGGTGAAGAAACAGAAGCATTAACAGATTTGCAAATGGGAACAGGTAGTACAGGTGGGACATATTATCCACTTGGCCAAGAAATGGCACAGGTGATGAATAACCACGTGGAAGCAGATGGATTTAATGTCAGTGCTGTTGCTTCAGGTGCATCTGTTGAAAATATTGGCGGCATTTTTCAAGGTACAATGCAGCTAGGTATGACGGTTCACATCCCAGCATTAGAAGCGGCTGAGGGTACAGGTGAATTTGAAGGAGCAAAAGTAGATAACTTTGGATTTATGGGACATATTTATCCTGAGGTTATGCAAATTATCACGACTGAAGATACAGGAATTACTTCCATTGAGGAGTTAAAAGGGAAAAAAGTAGCTATCGGACCAGCGGGAAGTGGAACACAAGCTGCAGCTAAAATCATTTTAGAGGCTTATGGTTTACAAGATGGTGACTATGAAGCATATGAAGAAGGATTTGGGGATGCAGCGGCTAAAATTCAAGATGGTCAATTAGATGCATCATTTGGCTTACTTGGTTTACCTGCTAGTAGCATAGATGAATTATCATTTCAGCGTGATGTTGTTCTCTTACCAGTGGAAGGAAAACCACTAGAAACGATTCTAGAGACGTCTGGATATGGAGAAATTGAGATTCCTGCTGATTCTTACGACTTTCTTGAAGAGCCAGTCACAGCTATTACTGCTTATGCGATTTTAGTAGGGTCTACTGACCAGATCTCAGAAGAACTTGGTTATGAAATTGTTAAGGGACTATATGAAAATGTAGGTGACATTACGCATCCGCAAGGGACGTTTTTGGACCCTGAAAATATCATGAATGGTTCAGAAGGTTTACCCATTCATCCAGGTGCAGAGAAATACTTTAAAGAAAAAGGCTATATGGATTAAAAGAACATGTGTAAAGGGGACTGGACATCATGCTGTCCAGCCTTTTTATTCTTTCGAAGGCGGTGAATGATTATGTCTCAAGTAACAGTTAATGATTCTGAAGACATATTAAAAAAATATGATAAAGAATCAAACTTTCGAACGAACTTACATAAGTGGGCGTGGATTGTTACGATTCTGGCAATCTCCTTAACTTTATTCCAACTGTATACAGCGCTAAAGGGCCCTTATGTCACTTTAATTCAAGGGGCGGTTCATTTAGCAGGTGGGCTCTCCATTATTTTTATCTTATATCCTTTCAAAAGTTCAATGGTCAAAAAGAAAGGAGTCCCTTGGTATGATGGAGTACTGGCTTTATTAAGTTTAACTGTTAATTTTTATATCGTGTTTGAATATGAACGTTTAATTAGTAATCAAGTCAAAATTTTAGGATATTCTACGCTTGATATTATTGTTGCCACTTTAGGTGTTGTATTAGTATTAGAAGCAACTCGCCGAGCGGTAGGTTTACCGATTGTTATTATTGCCATTGTCGCCTTACTGTATGGCCTATTGGGATATGTGTTTCCTATCCAAGCATTTCAACATTCGGGTTTTACCTTTGATCGATTGATGACAAGTATGTTTTTTAATACAGAGGCTATATTTGGCACACCGCTAAGAATTTCCTCTACGTTCATTTTTCTGTTCTTATTTTTTGGTGTGATGTTGACTAAAACGGGCATTGGGAAATTCTTTAATGACTTAGCTTTTAGTGCAACTGGTAGGATGACAGGAGGAACAGCCAAGGCAGCTGTAGCAGCAAGTGGATTACAAGGAATGGTGACGGGTTCTTCTGTTGCAAATACAGTGAGTTCGGGGTCTTTTACCATTCCGATGATGAAGCGGGCAGGGTTTAAGCCGGAATTTGCCGCTGCGACTGAGGCATCAGCGTCGACGGGTGGGCAAATTATGCCGCCAGTTATGGGAGCAGCAGCTTTTATTATGGCGAGTAATACGGGAACAGCTTATAAAGAAATTATCATTATTGCATTAATTCCTGCTATTTTATATTTTTTAGGCGTATTTTTAGGGGCTCACTTTGAAGCAAAAAAACAAGGTATTCATGGGTTGCCTAAAGACCAATTGCCACCATTTAAAGGGATTGCTAAAAGATTAGATCTCCTAGCTCCTTTATTCGTAATCATTGGTTTACTATATTTAGGTTATACTGCGAACACTGCTGCTCTATGGGGAATTGCGACAGCTTTTATTGTCAGCTTATTTAGGAAAGATACAAGAATGAGTCCTAAAGCGATTTTGGATGTTTTAGAACAAGGTGCACGCGTGGCTCTGCCAGTTATTGCGGCATGTGCTACTGCAGGTATCATTGCGGGGATTGTTACGATGACAGGGCTCGGAGGAAAGATTACGGGAGGTATAATTGAACTTTCTGGAGGGAGCTTCTTCCTTACATTATTTTTCACGATGATTGCTTGCTTATTGCTAGGTATGGGTTTACCAACAACCGCTAACTATGTGGTTACAGCAGCATTAGCAGCACCAGCTCTTATGTCATTTGATGTACCATTGATTGCAGCTCATTTCTTTGTTTTTTATTTTGGTATCGTTGCTGATATTACGCCACCTGTATGTTTAGCTGCATACGCGGGTGCGGGAATAGCAAAAGCCAATCCGATGAAAGCGGGTGTGGTCGCCTTCAAGCTATCGATAGCGGCATTCATTATTCCATACGTCTTCGTGTCTAATCCGGTATTATTGTTACAGGGTGATTGGACGTGGGGTAGTTTATTACCAGTATTGATAACAGCTATTTTGGGAATGGTTGCCATCAGTGCATCCTTAATGAATTTCTTTGTCGCGAAGATGAATATGATAGAAAGAATCATACTATTCGCTTCTGGCATTGCGATGGCTTATCCAAACAATTTATTGGTATCTATTAGTGGCTTTGTCGTATTGATTATATTGGGACTTATTCAACATATGAGAAATAATAAAAATACAAGTAGTCCTTCAAGTGCATTGTCATAATGAAAAGAGTCGAATGAACGTTGTTGTTCATCCGACTCTTTTTTAGGTTCAATACTTATCAGTTGGTTAGAAAAACCTTTCCTTTCCGATATCGATAAGACTCTACAAAATTGACTGCTTCTTTTACTTTGATCAAGTCGAATTGAGCATCTGCATTCTGGAGTTTTAACTTTTTATTAGTGATTAAGGTTATCAGTTGATTAAATGTTTCTTGCCAAGTACTTATCGAAACTCTATTATTCCAATGTCGTAAATGAAATATTTTGGCGTTTACTTTTGCCTTATTTATGATTTGTGCCCAGTCTACTTGAATTCCTGATAATAGTCCTATAGTTAAAAAGGTTCCAGTCGGGTGAACGCTAAATGCTAAATTAGTGCCTGAGGGACCTCCTATAGAATCAATGGCTGCTTTGGCTCCGAGTCCATTGGTTAATTCCATCACTGTTTCATGCAATGGATTGACAGAGGTGTTAATAACATAAGAAGCACCGAGTCTTAGTAAATCTTTTGTGTATTTCTCATTTCTTGTTACAGCTATTAACCGGAAGCCTATTACTTTAGATAATTGAGCAAAAATATGCCCAATAGAAGAACCACATGCGTTTACCAATAAGACATCATTTGGCCTTAATTTTAATTCTTCCACACATATCACCCAGGCTGTTATTGGGTTTATATACATCTGAGCAGCTGTAAAGTCATCAATAGAATCCGGTATCGGCACGGTAAAGTCTGCTGTTGTTTTCACAAACTCTTGCCAAGTACCTTCACCTCGTAAAGGTAAGACACGCTTACCAATAAGGTCTTGAGATACTAATGGACCAATCTCCTCTACAATACCTACGCCCTCATAACCAGGAATATTAGGTAACGGAATACGGTGAGAATATGCACCTTTAATGGGAATTAAATCAGAAGGGTTCATTGGTCTTGCTATCATACGTACAAGCACTTCATTATCCTTAGGAGTGTGGACACTTTTATATTCAAATTTTAATACGTCTTCGGGATTACCAAATTCATAGAATTTAATAGACTTTGCTTCCAAAACAGTAAGTCTCCTTTTAAATTATTTCCATCATCTTAACTGTTTAATGCGGCTAATAATCATTCAGACACTATTATTATCATGGCGTATTAGAAAATAAAAGACACCAGAAACGCCAAAATTGTAGGACGGGTTTCTAGTGTCTTCATCCTTCCCTATTCCTTCCCTTCAGGCTTCTCATTCAATATCGAACGCAGTTCCTTGATGTCTTTGTCTGATAGTTTTTCATCTTGGATAAAGTGGACGAGCATGGATTTGAGTGTGCCGCCGTAGATGCGTTGGATGAATGATTGTGTTTCTGCCTTTTGGCACTCTTCTTGGGAGTAGAGTGGGGAAAAGGTGTACACTTTTTGGCTCTTGTCGACAGCTACGACGGACTTTTGGACGAGACGGTCAAGCAGTGTTCTGATGGTCTTTGGTTTCCAATCAGTGTGCTTTTGTAATGATTGGATGATATCGTTAGCTGTTCGCGGTGAGTGATCCCAAAGGACATTCATGATGGCCCATTCGGATTCTGAGATATTCGGTAATGTTTCCCCCATTATTGTGCCTCCTTGCTTTCGTAAATCCCTAATTCTTTCAAGATATCTTTCGTGATTTGTATTGCCTTTTGCCCATCTGGTTCTCCTTCGTCTTGAATATTTGTGGCAAAGAAGTAGGTAGTTTGCTTTGTATCGACGTAACCTATAAACCAACCGTTTTTGTTTAGACCATTAATGGTTCCTGTGCCTGTTTTTCCATATAAGCGGTAACCTGTGTGGCTTTCAATTAATAGTGCATCTTGTACCTTGGCTGTATGCTCCTTTTTAAACCCTAATTGATGATGATAAAAAGATTGCAAGAGCTCGACTTGTTCAACTGGTGAAATCTTCAAGGACGATTCATTCCAAAAGTCCTTTGCGCCTCCCGAAGTATCGGCATTGCCATAATGTATACGTTGAAGATTTGTTTGTAACGCTTCCTCACCAGCCATCGTATCTAAGCGTTGGAAATACCAATTAACTGAGTTTTGTAGAGCAGAAGTTAAGTTGTGATCTTGATTCCAAGCCGCAAAAGGTTGGTTTCTGCCATCCCATGAAAGGGTGGAAGCTTCCTCCGTAATGTACCCTGCATCTAATGCAAATAAAGCACTATAGATTTTATAAGTAGAATCAGGTGAGATCCGCTTCATACTATTCTCGTGGTTATGAAGGACGTATTGATTTTTCGCTTCATCATAAAGGACGAAACTTCCTTCAAATCCTTGAAAGAAGGGTGAGAGATTTCGCTCGATGATGCTCTCGTTTTGAAAGTCATATGTCTCTTCTGCTCCGATTTCGAGTGCAGATACGAAAGGTAGCTGAGCAATTAAGATAAAGAGAGTTAAAGCATAGAAGCATACTGTTTTTTTAATTGAGTATGCTTTTTTTGTACGAAAAGCAGCAATACGCTCGATTCGTTCTTTCATTTGTCGTTTGCCACTCGTGAATTCTGCGATTAGTGGCAGCTTCCTTTGTATTGTAGATGCGAAATTAATCATTGTATGCCCATAACCAACGACAGCTTTGTCATGATAGAGTAACTGTAAAACTGCCTCATCACAAGCCATTTCTCTATCGGCTTTCATTCTTTTTGAGGCAATCCAGATGAGCGGGTTGAACCAGTATATGACCTGGAAGAAAATCATCACATAGTTTGTAAGTAAATCTTTATTTTTATAATGACTTAACTCATGTAAAAAGATATTTTCATAGTCCGTCATGGTTAACCAGCTTTGCTCTTTTTTGGGGATGACAACGACACTATGAAAAAGGCCAAAAATGAGTGGTGAGTGAGTCTCGGTTGAATAGCGGACATCGATAGTCCTTTTAATCCCTATTCTTTTTTTGCATGATAGAAAAAGAGCTTCAATATTTGGGTCTTCAACTGGTAGTGTTTGAGCCTTTAACCTTTTAAGTGCGAAAAAGCTAATCAAAAGTAAAGATAGTAACACAAACACGCCGAGTAGCCATAGAATCATGAGTGGTACATTTAAGAAAGAAAAATCAATCCTTTGAACCGAAACAGAGAAATCTTTAATAAATTCGTTTGTCATTACACCTTGGTTTTCTTCACTTGCTAAAGTTGTCCCTTCCTTTTGTAATTCCGGTATTTGCGGTTGTGCGGAAAACAAAGAAGGTAATGGCATAGGGCATAAAGGAATGAGCAGTGTTAGGAAAAGCAATATCCACAAGTGGTTAAGTGATTGTGCTTTCATTTGGTTTTTCATCCAATTACGTATAAGTAGGATGGTAAGGATTGAAAAAGTGGAAATGATCAACCCGTTGAGAAAGAAGCTTATAAAGATCTCGCCCACCTCCTTTTTTATAAAAAAAGTTTGACAATTACGATTACATATGTAATATTGTACTACAGATGTAATCAGACTACAAATGTAATCTGATATTAAATTTTAGGGAGTGGTTTATAGATGAAAAAAATGATTGTTGGTTTATTTGTAGCTATGTTATTACTCGTCGGTTGTTCTAAAGAAAATGAAGTGAATGGTGGGGAAGTGAAGGCAGAGGATGTGTCGTCTGGCAAGTTTGCTCAGTTAGAAGAAAAGTATGGTGCTAAATTAGGAGTATACGCTATTGATACGGGTAATGAAGAAACGGTTGCCTATCAAGAAGACGAACGGTTTGCGTATGCCTCGACATTTAAGGCGTTAGCGGGTGCCGTTTTATTAAAGGAAAACCCGATATCAATCTTAGATGAAAAAAGAATGTACACAAAAGAAGACCTTGTTACCTATTCACCGATTACAGAAAAATATGTCGATGAAGGAATGACATTAAGGGAGATTGCGAAAGCAGCTATGCAGTATAGCGATAATACAGCGGGAAATTTATTGTTTGCAGAATTAGGTGGACCAACTCAGCTTCAAGAAGCACTAAGAGCAATCGGTGATGATGTGACAGAGATGGACCGGTTGGAGACAGAATTAAATGAAGCCACTCCTGGGGATACGAGAGATACTAGTACCCCTAAAGCATTGGCGACAAATTTAAGAATGCTTGGATTAACGGATGAATTATCGGAAGAAAAAAGAGAAATTTTTCAGGAGTGGTTCAAAGGAAATACAACTGGTGATACCTTAATTAAATCAGGAGTACCGACAGATTGGATTGTTGGTGATAAAAGTGGTGCCGCATCATATGGCACAAGGAATGATATCGCGATTGTATGGCCACCTAATGATGAACCAATTGTGATTGCCATATTGTCGAATAAGCAGGAAAAAGAAGCCGAATATGATGATCAATTGATTGGAGAAGCAACCGAGATTGTGCTTGAAACATTGACTCAAGCGAATTGAGATAAAAAAATGTTATTGGGAATAAACAAGCCTAGGTAAAATTGATTGTTCATAGCTGTTTTAAAGTAGATGACTGCTTAAAATATGGCTATTTCTGTCACGGCATCATCTTAAAAGAACCCATTCTGACCATAAGTCAAAATGGGTTCCTTACTTTATTTATAATTATTGTGCTGTGTATCCACCATCAATGATTAAGCTGTTACCAGTCATGAAAGAAGAATCATCGCTAGCCATAAATAATACTGCTTTTGCCATTTCTTCTGGTTTACCTAAACGATTCATTGGTGTAGCAGCAGTTAAACCTTGTCTATCTGTTTCTCCAAGAATTGGTGTATCGATAAACCCTGGGCAAAGTGCATTTACACGGATATTTCGTGCTGCATACTCTAAGCCAAGCGAACGAGTTAAGTTCACGACACCTGCTTTGGCAGCGTTATATGCCGCACTTCCAGGTGAGCCAACCCAACCATACATAGAAGCTGTATTGACAATCACACCGCTTCCTGTTTTTAAGAATTCTTTAATAGCAGCTTGTGCAACTAAGAATACCCCATCTAAGTCCACTTCTACTGTTTTTCTCCACTCTGCATAGCTTAACTCTTCAGTTGGTTTTACCGCGCCAATTCCCGCATTATTAAATAAAATATCTACTTTACCGAAAGTATCTAATGCTGTAGTAAAGATATTTTTAACTTCTACTTCACTTGTTACATCAGCTTTAAGGAAAACCGCTTCTGCACCTTGTGATTTTAATTCAGCTACAAAACTAGCACCTTTTTCTTCGTTCATATCAACAAGGACTAATTTTGCCCCTTCTGAAGCAAATAATTTTGCAGTTGCAGCACCGATACCAGATACTCCCCCAGTAATAACAGCTACTTTATCTTGTAGTTTGCTCATGTTTCTTCCCCCTATTATAATGAATGTGTCAATACACTTAATTGAAAGTGTTTACAAATAAATTATAATACGATGATGAATAGGTTCAATCAGCAATAAAATTGTAATTGTGTATTCATTAGACATATTAGGTATAATTGTCTATAAACCAGCAAAATTTTGTTGCATAAGGAGAAGGAGCGAATGCAAAACAATTGGTCTACCCCAAGAAGAGATCGGACGAAGATGCACCTTCAACAGGCTCTGATTGCCTTAACGAAAGAAAAGGGCTTCCATTCTGTTTCTGTCAAAGATATCGTGCAGTATGCAAAGTATAATCGAAGTACGTTCTATGTTCACTATAAAGATAAATTTGAATTAGCCGATGACCTCTTGTCCACCAATCTAGCGGCGTTAGAGGAATCTTTTGAGAGGCCGTTTAAACTTAAGAGAGAGGTTAGTACAAACCTATTGGATAATAGGTATTTTCATATTATCTCATCCATTTATAACAATCGAGAATTTTATGATTTAATCAACTACGTCGACACCATTCCCGAACTGCATACGAGGTTTCCACAAACAATACTTACGATATATCAGGAGAAGTTTGAATTTAAAACAATTAATGATCTCCCGGTTAATATGGATTACTTTAAGCGCTACACAGCATATGGATTTTACGGTTTATTAGCCAATTGGATTAATACAGGCTTTCAGATATCAAAAGAAGAATTGATTAAAGAAATTATCATACTATCTCAGGCGCATATGGCGTCGGTCAAATATATAGATAAACATTAAAAGTGGCAAGAAAAGTAGGTTCTTCTATTACAAGCTTGTTCGGCTATTTTCCTCATGGACCACTTTTTAATTCTTCATCATGTTCAATGCTTCACAATCGGTTTATAGTTCTAGTATAACCACTTGTGCATATTTTCACAAACTAATTTTAATTGATATTCGTTTGGAAACAATCTATGGAGTTAAGTCATCCATTAGCCCATTTAATTATGTTAAAATGAAAAGATAAAATTCAGTTGATTGATCCATGGTTTGCATAATGAATTAAGGGAGAATCCATTTTTGAATAAAAAAGATATAGCTGACTTTAAAAAACAATTTAAGATGAATAATGATTTATTAAAGATTAAAGATATTTTTAATGTTTATATAATGAAAGAATCTAGTGAAGTTTATCACCATCAAAGCACGCCATTTGAAATGCTTGAACAAGAACAGCAGGACCTTTTCTTAACCAACTTTAAAAAAGTACTGACAGGCCAGTTGGATCAGAAGTTGTTTGAATTGAAATTCCAGCGAAATATAGAGAATAGTAGCCAACTGATACTTCATCAAGCGATACTTACAAATGATACGGATGAATGGAAAGAGCATATGTTGGATCTTGTGGAAAAGATGTTGAAGGATAAACAGTACGAAATGGATATTGTCGTTACGTTTATACATGGTGAATATTTAAAGCCTACGAAGCGGAGCAACGAAGAGACCGAAGAAAGCAGCCGAGATGCGGTTTATGCCAATCCTTTTATCTTATGCAGTATTAACAAGACGATAGATCCCAAAAAGGAGCTACTGTTTGACTATGTGGAGAAAGAATTCAAGTATCACTTTGTCGTAGATCCTGTTATCAATTTGAAAGTACCAGTTGGCGGATTTCTATTTCCTAGCTTTACTGATCATGCTGCAGATGTGAATCATGTACTCTATTCAGCAGGAAAAGCCTATGAGCTGGATTATCATTTCATTGAAGAAGTATTAAATGCTGAAGAAGCTATGACAGCACAAGACGATAAGATAGTGTTTGAGGAAATTGTAAAGGATGTTGCAGGCAACCAGATTAATACGTCGATACTTGCCAATGTATTCGATGAAATCCAACGAGTGGTGGAAGAGAATGAAGAGCCTGATGCCCCGAAACTGGACTATCGCGATGTGGAGAAGGTTCTAACGACTAGCGGTGTGCAGGATGTCGATCGCCAAAAGGTAGAATCAGCTTTCAAAAAGGTAATTGACGATGAAAATTATGAGCTGAAAGCAACCAGTATTGTGCCGAAGTATACGTCTAAGTCAATTAAAATTAAAACAAAAGTAGCAGATATTTCTGTTTGCCCGCAGGATTTGCGCTATGTCCGTCAAATGCATGTGGATGGCAAGCTTTGTCTAATGATTGAAGTGGAAGAAAACACAGTGATAGAAGGTTTTGAAATGATTCCAGAAGCAATATTTAATAAAGTAAAAGATGAAGAATAAAGAAAGATTTATCCCATTAAGTATTTAATAAAGAATGGGATATAAAAATTAACCGCCTTAGCCCAAATATAAGGCGGTTAAGCGCGATTTACCGGTAAATTGCCACGAGATATGACCTATCCACCCGCCTCATTTTAAATAGATTCCCCAAAATGCCTGTATTACATTGGCATACTTTTCGAATAAGCGTTTAGATAGATATAGTCCATTCAGTTCCACTTTTACTTTATTCCTTGAATATATTTTTTAAAATATGAGCCGAAGGATTCCGTGGCTTAACAGAGTCCAAAGCAAGTGATAATTATAGGGCAAGGGTATGACTTGTGTATATTTTTCTGCTGTAGCATGCAACATTGGATAATATAATAGGGTTAATTCCATTATTCTTTTAAAATGAGTATAAAAACCATATAAAATAATCCAAACTAATAGAAGGTAAAGAACCCTAATCATTCGAATACATCGGATATCATTATCCCAACCACTGATTGATGTGACATTTACAAAAAGAAACCCACTCTCTATTTTTAAATCCAATTTCAATCGTATCATTAATTTGTTAGGAGTGGTTTCTTAAATGTCATATGCTTATCATCTGGCGTTGGTAAAAAGTCTTTATATGCTTTTCTTCCTTTAATAATATTTACAATGTACCGATTATTGCCCCTTTTTAAAGCGACGTTTTCTCGATAAGCAACCATTAATTTTTAATTTTAAATTTCCAGTGACTTTTAAATGGAAACTTCCAAAAGGATGTTGTATTCTTATAGGTATTGAATTGGGGTTTTCTGTTATTAGAAGGCCCATCATGAATAAGGAAGGTGGAAGATTGAAGCAGATTTTCAGCATTGTCAGGCAGGATTTTAGGAATTTACGCAGGGTACCGTTAGTTGCGTTACTACTAATCGGATTAGCCTTTTTGCCGTCATTGTATGCATGGTTTAATATTGCTGCATCGTGGGATCCATATAGCGAGACGAGTCAAATTAAGGTAGCAATTGTCAATGAAGATAGTGGCACAGAGCTTGAAGGGAAAGAAATGAATATAGGCCAAGAGCTCGTTGATCAATTAAAAGATAATGATCAAATGGGTTGGACCTTTGTGAATAGGCAGGTAGCTGAAGAAGGCGTAAGAGATGGTGATTATTATGCTGCGGTCTATATTGACGAGGATTTTTCGAAACAATTAACAAGTGTGGTGGATGGTGAACCAGAGGCACCGGAAGTCAGGTATGAGGTAAATGAAAAATTAAATGCGATTGCACCAAAGATGACATCTGCAGGCGCTTCCGCATTAGTTGAACAGATCAGTGAGAATTTCTTAGCTGAAGCATCAAAAGCCCTATTCACGGAATTTAACAATATCGGTATTAAGTTAGAGGAAGAACTACCGACCATTCTTAAAGTGGAGAATAATATATTTGCATTAGAAGAACGATTTCCGGAGTTGAATGAACTAGGTGAAAAGATTGTCACGTTAAATGAAGACTGGCCAGAAATGAAGGAAACGATCACAAAAGTAATTGCCTTGGAAGAGAAATTTCCTGAATTAAATCAAGGGGCACAGCAAATACTCACATTAGAAGAAAAGCTTCCGCTCATCAATCAATTAGGTGATCAAGTATTGACATTAGAAGAGCGGTTACCAGAAATTGAAGAGGCAGCAGAGCGATTATCAGAAGCAAGTCAGCAGTTTGGAGAAGTATCAGATCAGTTAAATCGAGCGTTGAAAGGTGTGCAAACAGCACAAGAGGTGATTGATCGTGTGCAGGAAGCTTTACCGAAGGCCAATCAAATGGCAGCTGGTGCTGAAGAATATGTTAAAAGTCTAAATAGCTTTTTATCAGCAAATGAAGGGGCAATTGAGCCCATATTAGATGTTATTACTCAAAATGCAGTTATCATTGAAAATACGGCCAATTCCATTGACCAAGTACTTAAACAACTCGAAAATGACCAAATGAACAATTCGGTCAATCAATCGATTAAAGATTTACAGCAACAATTGCAGACAAATATTACATCAGTTAATCATGCGATTGATATGTTTACGGCGTTAAATCAAAACGGTCAATTTACAACTGTGATTGATTCATTAACACAATTATCACAGCAGTTAACAGCACTTAATGATTCCCTAGCACAAGCGGGCTCAGGTGAGTTATCAAAAGAGCAAATCCAAGTACTTAGGAAACAGGCTCAAGATACCGCCGCTCAAGCGGGTAGACTTGTTGGTTTTATGAACAATGGTGGAAAGCAAGAGATCTTAAATGGCATGCAACAATTGAATGAGACAGCACAAAAAGCTGCGGGCGATTTAGAGAAAATTCAACAAGACATGCCGAATATAGAAGAAGTGCTAACAAATGCAGAAGGAATTGCTGAGACAGGTGAAGCACAGCTCAATCAAATCATTGCTGACTTACCGGCAATCGAGGAGAAAATAGGTGAAATCGTTGCAAAAATTGAGACGGATTTACCCAAAGCAGTTGATGCCGTTCATAAGGCAAGCGACTTTATACGAAATGACCTCCCAGGTGTGGAAGAAAAAGTTCATCAAGCAAGTAATTTTGTCCGTAATGACCTCCCTAAAATTGAGTCAGAATTCTCGCGAATAGCGGGCTTAGTGAATGAAAACCTTCCTGAGGTGGAAAAAGGACTTTCTGAAGTTACCGCGTTCATTCAAGGGAATCTTCCTGCGCTTGAGGATTCGGTCCATAAAGCAGCCGATGATATTCGAGATTTTAAGGCAAATAATGATTTGGGAGAAATCATTGCGTTATTAAAAAATGATATTCAAAAAGAAAGTGAATTCTTTAAAGAGCCGGTAAAGCTTGTTGAGGATCAATTATATCCAATCCCGAATTACGGTTCAGCGAATACACCCTTTTATACCGTGTTATGTTTATGGGTAGGTGCACTGTTATTAGCGAACTTATTAAAAACAGATGTCCACCCAAAAGATATGAAAGAGGAGTATTCTATTCGTCATGTTTACCTTGGCAGGCTTGTACTCTTTTTAATCGTTGGCTTTCTACAAGGGTTAATTGTTAGTGTTGGTGATCTTCTGATTCTTGGAACTTACGCAGCAAACCCGGTTTGGTTTGTGATATTTACTGTCATTATTGCGATGATGTTTATGACAATGGTCTATACGATTGTCTCAATCTTTGGCAATATTGGTAAGGCGTTAGCGATTATACTCATGGTATTGCAATTATCAGGTGCAGGCGGTACTTTCCCGATTCAAGTTGCACCAGCATTTTTCCAAGCGATTAATCCATTCTTACCATTTACACATGCGATTAATATTCTGAGAGAAGCGGTTGGAGGCATTGTCCCTCATGTCGTCTGGATGAGTTTTCTATACTTATTTCTCTTTTTCGTAGCCTCTTTAATCTTAGGGCTTGTACTAAAAAAACCATTAACGCCTTGGTTAAAGAAGACAGCGGAGAAATCTCGTTCTAGTCGATTAGTTGATTAATATAGAGCTTTTTGTCACTTATCGTGGCGAAAAGCTTTTTTTTGGTGATGTATCATCAAATTTTTTCGATAATTTAATCTACGGTACAGTGTTTGTTGGTGGCGATAATTTAAAGGGAGTGGGGGGCAGATCTTTTTGTGATGTTGGTAATTTTAGGAAATTCACTCTGTTTGAAAATGTGAAGGGGTACATGGTTACAAGCAAAGGGATAAGTAGCGCAAAACAGATTTGGACGTTCCTTAGTGGAAGCGTAAATGTTTAGCAGTTCTTTTCGGATGATGTGGCTTATACCTATCATCGTTATAAAATCTGAGTAGTTCTCCTCATCCGTTTTACTTCGTCTTTTCCATTGTTTGTGGCTTTGTGACGCCAAAAATAAAAGAATAATTTAACATGAAGCTACTATTGAAGTATGTGCAGATGGTTGTCCTTACTTTACAACAGAGATGAAAACACGATATTCAAGATTGAGCCTGCATACAGACCGTTGAGCGAGGTTAGAGGACATCAGGATTTGAATGGTAACGCTTTCTTTCACTATCTCGCTCATATGCTTATGACTTAATCGTTAACCCTTGATTCTAAATAGTGACATGTTAAGATAGATAACGTTGAAAAAAGTACGGAAACGAAGACACAACTTTTAAGGAGTGTTTGTGTAAATGTTAGAGAATAAGACAGTGGCTTTTTTTGGTGCAGGTTCAATGGCGGAGTCAATGATTTCAGGAATGATTCATGCGGAGAAGGTACCAGCACAGCAAATTTATGTTACGAATAAATTCAATGGGGATCGGTTGACAGAAATAAAGGAAAGATACGGTGTTCATACGATGCTACAAAAGGATTTACCGTATGAAGAGGTTGATTATTTTATTATGGCAATGAAACCTTATGGCGCAGAAGAAGCCCTTGCCTTTTTAAAAGATAAAATCAGACCCGATCAAGTGGTTGTTTCTGTATTAGCAGGTATTTCTACTTCATATATGGAAGAGAAGCTAAATGATGAGCAGCAAGTCATTCGGGTGATGCCAAATACATCTAGTATGATTCAAGAATCGGCTACAGCGATGTCTCTCGGTTCTTATACACAGAAGCGACATGAGAGAGATGTGAAAGATTTACTTGCTTGCATGGGAGAAGTATTTATCATTGAAGAAGAGCAGATGGATGTTTTCACAGGTCTTGCAGGGAGTGGCCCTGCCTACTTCTACTATCTAATGGAAGAGATGGAGAAGGTGGGTGTAGAACAAGGATTAGAGGCCAAAAAAGCACGGAAAATTATTGCTCAAACGATATATGGAGCAGCAAAAATGGTTCTGGAAAAAGGCGAAGCACCGATTGTTTTACGTGAGAGAGTGACCTCACCTAATGGTACAACTCATTCGGGTGTCGAAGCATTAAAAGCTCATCACGGCGGAGAAGCGATTTCCGAAGCTGTTCAACATGCTGCTGCACGTTCTAAGGAAATTAGAGAAGAGTTAGAAAAAGTAGCACATTAATATAGTGGAAAAATTGGCAGCGGAAATCACCGCTGCTTTTTGTATGCCTCTATACAGGAAGTTAAAGAATAGAGATAGAGGTGAAAACAAGTGACACTTATTACAACATTTGAAGATAAGCGGCGAGAGAAGCAGTTAAAATATGAAAAATCAGTGCTAAAGGAGATCTCAGTAAAGGATCTGAAAGAACAAGTCAAGCACTTATTCGGATCATCTCGTTTGTTAACAGGTTTAATGAACCATGCGGGAATAGAGGAAGCTTGCTATGATATGGCGATCGAAGCGTATCTTTTAGGCGCACATTATAGTCATTTTGGTACTAGTGGTGAGACGGCTACTACTGTACAACATAGATGTAAAGGGGATCTTACGCATTTTACGAATACTCTGTATCATTTTTTCTTATATTGGGCGCAAAATGAAGAAGGGGCTTATAGTGAATCCCTAATCTACAGTTGTGAACAGTATATCTATAGTTGGTGGATGGAAGGGTTTGAAAATGGTCGAAAAAGGCATAAATTAAGACTGCATTAAATCGTTCTAATCATTCTCCTTGTCCCATATATATATTTTGAGGACGAGCGGGGAGTGGTAATCGGTGAAGAAGAAATTAAAAGTAATTGGTTTTATAACTGGACTGGCTATTTTATTCTTTATTTTGCAATATGACTTTTCTGAAGATGATTCCTGGAACGCTTGGAATCTTCCTTTATCCGGAAAGGTTATCCTTCTTGACCCTGGTCATGGCGGTCCGGATGGTGGAGCAGATAATGGAAATGTCTTGGAGAAAGATATTGCCCTAGAAGTTTCTTTGAAGCTACGTGATTACCTTCAAGAACAAGGAGCCGTGGTGATGATGACACGAGAAGGTGATAGGGACTTAGCCGCAGAAGATACTAAAGGCTATAGCAGGCGAAAAGTAGAGGATTTGAAAAAGCGCTTAAATATGATTAACCATAGTGATGCTGATTTTTACGTAAGTGTACATTTGAATTCGATCCCTTCTCCTAAATGGAGAGGAGCACAAACCTTTTTTGCTTCTCATATAGATGGAAATGCACGAGCGGCTAAATTTATCCAAGATGAACTCATCGCTAACTTAGAAAATACGACAAGACGGGCGAAGGAATTAGAAAATGTCTATATTCTTGATCATTCAAAAAAACCAGGTGTCCTTGTAGAAGTAGGCTTCCTATCTAATCAGAACGAGCGGACCTTACTACAAAGTGACGATTATCAAAATAAAATAGCAGCCTCCATTTACAATGGTATAATGCGCCATTACTCTAATGAGAAAGAGATTGTGATTGAAGATTAAACGCGGACAAAGATTTGTTCGTGTTTTTATTTTCTGAAAACCCCTTCGTGTAAAATATAAACATTTATACAAATAGATCTTTAAGATATTTTAGGCATTGTATAAAGACTGATATTCTAATATGTGTTAGAATGACAATTAGAGTTATTCTAATGAAGAAACGATTTTAAAGGGGTGTAGGATAGATGATTACTGAACAAAAAGTAAGAGAAGCCATTGAGGGCTTACAAGAACCTTTTTTACATAAAACACTCGGGGAACTTCAAGCGATTGAAGAGATTAAAGTAAAAGAGGAGAAGGCTCACGTCAGTGTGAAAATATTGATCGCCAAGACTGCAACAGCTGAACAATTACAATTGCAAACGGAGATTGTGAATCGAATTAAAGCAGCGGGTGCAGAATCCGTGGGTATCCGTTTTAATGAACTACCGGCTGAAACACTAGAAAAACATAGACAAGCAATGCCTGAAGAAGATAAGGGTCTACTATCAGCGAATAGTAAAACGAAATTTATTGCTATTGCTAGTGGCAAAGGCGGCGTTGGGAAATCAACAGTATCTGTCAATATGGCTGTCGCTCTTGCTAGGCAAGGAAAGAAAGTCGGTCTAGTAGATGCAGATATTTATGGGTTCAGTGTCCCTGATATGATGGGTATTATGAAGCGTCCTGTAGTAAGAGGTGAGCGCATAATTCCTGTTGAACGTTTTGGTGTTAAGGTTATTTCTATGGGCTTCTTTGTAGAAGATAATGCACCAATTATTTGGAGAGGTCCAATGCTTGGTAAAATGCTTAATAGCTTCTTTAATGAAGTAGAGTGGGGAGATCTTGATTATCTTCTATTAGATTTACCACCAGGAACAGGTGATGTGGCGCTAGATGTTCATACAATGCTTCCATCATGTAAGGAAATCATCGTAACTACGCCTCACCCTACGGCAGCTTTTGTTGCCGCTCGTGCTGGTGCGATGGCTATTCGTACTGAACATGAAATCTTAGGTGTAATTGAAAACATGGCTTTCTTTGAAAGTAAAGTTACAGGTGAAAAAGAGTATGTCTTCGGTCATGGTGGCGGAGAAAAACTGGCAGAAGAACTAAGAACAGAGGTAATTGGTCAATTACCACTGCAACAGCCTGATTGGAGCGAAGAAGATTTCGCACCATCTATTTACGACGCAGATCATCGTTTAGGAAAAATCTATACAGAAATTGCACAACAAGTAATTGAAAAAGCATAATAAGAAAGCATTTGGATGTTAAGTCCAAATGCTTTTTATATTTTTATTCTTCTCCAGAACCTTCTTGGCCGCCACTATCTTGGCCGCCTTCTCCTTCACCGCCTTGTTCACCACCACCACCTTCGCTACTACTGCCGCCACCTTCTTTACCTGATTTACCTGATTGTGATTCTTCGGCCGCTTTCATAAGAACGTCCTGTAATTTTGCCTTAAAGAGCGGGCTTTCAAAGGTTTCAGTAATGACTGTTTGCAAATGAGCTCTAAATTCTTGGCTTTTCATCACTT
Source organism: Cytobacillus kochii (assembly GCF_020171845.1). Taxonomy (GTDB): domain Bacteria; phylum Bacillota; class Bacilli; order Bacillales; family Cytobacillaceae; genus Cytobacillus; species Cytobacillus kochii. Next base: position 135,785 of record NZ_JAIVAM010000014.1, read on the forward strand.
CTGTTAATTTTTTCTCCATTTCAGGATCCTTTAGAATGTCCATCATCATTTTTTGATAATCTGGATCCTTCATTAAGTCCTTGAGTAACTCCTCATTCTCTGATTTCATGCTTTTAGCCATTGTTTCAGCAAACGCTGGGTCTTCAAATGACTTTTTCCAAAACTCTGTGCCTTTTTCAGATGTCAGAGTACTCTCGATTGTCTCTGTCACCATATTTTGGTCCATCACTAGTTGCTGTTTTATTTTTTCATCAGCCATTAAGTCTTGTAATGCTTGTTTTCCGTCATCCGTTTTTAGTATATCTACAATCATTTTCTTTGTTTGATCATAGTCCATGTGCTCACTACCTGATTGCGAACATGCTGTTAAGGTTAGAATGAGGAGCAATGGAATAATAAAAAGGCTATTTTTCATGTTAAACTGCCTCCTAAAATAAATATCCCGTACTAATAGAATGAAGAAAATCGGTCAATATTATGCGTAAATTGCGGATTGCCTAGATTTTTCAAGTAAAGATTTGGTACAATCATTAAGTGATAATAACGTTATGGGGGAAAAGGAATTGACTAGCCGTGCTTGGATCAAATTTTTTATAACCACATTACTTGTCGGTGGCTTTGCAACAGGGGTTATTGGTTTTGTCGTGCGTTGGGATGAATTTTCTCATTTATTTACCAATTTTGATGGGTTGGAAATACTATCTGTTCTTTTTTGGTTATTCGGTGTCGGTTTAATTTTTAGTATTATTAGCCAAATGGGATTTTTCGCATATTTAACAGTGCATCGTTTTGGGTTGGGTATTTTTAAGTCTCATCAATTATGGAATGCTGTGCAAATTGTGTTGGTTTTATTTGTGCTATTTGATTTAGTGTACTTCCGTTATAAAGCTTTTGCGGATGCAGGAGATAGTATTCTTCCTTATTTAGGTCTTGCAGGTTTTGTTTTAATAGCCGGTGTAATTATTGCGGCCTTGAAAGTAATCACTACGAATAAACATGCTTTTGTGCCAGCGTTGTTCTTTATGGTGGTCGTGACAACGATTGAATGGGTGCCGGTATTAAGAGTAAACGAAGAAAGCTGGTTATGGTTAATGGTTCTACCTTTAATCATTTGTAATGCTTATCAATTACTCGTGTTACCAAAATATAATGCAGAATCTGCCCGTCAAAGAGAAAGATTGGAAGCAAAAAAGTCGTCTGTTTAACCAGGCGACTTTTTGCTGTTTAATTAATTTCTTCTGCCGTTGCATTGGCATTGGCCATCATTTCTGAAATGGTTACTAGCTCAAGCTGTTCCTTTTTGAACCCGTTTAAAATAGAGGGCAATGCTTTGGATGTTTGTTTCACTGAATCAGATGCATGCATCAATACGATTTCTCCATTTTCAGCTTCGAGTACTTTTTGAATAATTTTATCTGTACCTGGATTTGTCCAGTCTTTAGAATCTAAACTCCAATGCACAACTGTATAGCCTAATTGTTTTGCTGCTGCTAAGGTCTTTTTATCAAAGTGACCAGTTGGAGGCCTCACATATTTAATATCCTTAATATTTAACTTAGCAAACGCGGTTTGTGCTCTAGCTAAATCTTGTCTGATTTTATCTTCTTCTAGCTCTGTATAGTCTTCGTAATTATAACCAAGTATACCGATTTCATATCCAGATTTAGCAATTCGTTCGACAATATCAGGGTGGCTCTCAGCCCATGAGCCTGATAAGAAAAATGTAGCAGAAGTGACTTTTTCTTTCTTTAATAAGTCTAAAATAGGCTCCGCCTTTTCATCTCCCCAACCAATATTAAAAGTGAGAGCTACTCCTTTCTCCCCTTTATATAATGCCTTTGGTGCGTCTTTTGTAGAAAAAACAGGTAAATGAATCGTTGTTTCCATAAACATAAACATTGCTGTGAAAAATGCTGCTACCAAAATTAAAGTCAATTGTTTTAATCTCTTTGCATGAAATACATAAAAGAATTTCATTCTTATTCACCTCGTCCCAATACATCCTTGTCCTATATCTATGCAAAAAAATTAAAAACATGATGAATTTATCATTATAAAAAGAGTGGGGATGGGTAATATAGTGATAGCTTGTCAAAGAGAGGGTGGAACAATCGTTGATCGGGTTATTACTAAATGGAAAAGAGCAACAAGAAATTGAATACTTATTAAAGAGAGAGATGGACGAAATATTGTTCGATTTAGAAGATGAGCGAATTGCAGATGTTGTTAAAGTTGCAATGAAAGAGAAGTATGAGATTCTTTTAAGCTTATTCAAAAGGGTTGTTCCAGCAGATGAATATGTTCATTATAAGTTAAATGAAAAAAAGAATAAAAAAATGAAAAAAAGTCATTGACGTTTTAAAAGATATGGTGTTATTATATTAAAGCAGTCGTTAGTGACATCAACTATTAAAAAGTTTTTAATAAAAAAACAAAAAAAGTTGTTGACAAAAACGAGCTTAAATGTTAAATTAATAAAGTCGCTTCTGAAGCGAACGAGATTGTTCTTTGAAAACTGAACGAACGTAAAACGTCAAGCGTAATTCTAAAAAAAGCTGATTTATCAGCAACAAAGCACCATAGGTGCAAATGAGCTAATCAAACACTTTATTGGAGAGTTTGATCCTGGCTCAGGACGAACGCTG
>NZ_JAIVAM010000015.1 GCF_020171845.1 Cytobacillus kochii
TTATGTCTCCAATAGAATGCAGTTGATATATGAATTTTTAAGCGTTCAGCGATTTTCGGTAGGGTGTAACCTTCGACCATTAGTTCAATGTATTTTATCCACTTTTCAGGGTAGCGAGACCCTGAAAATGGTGTATTCGTCATATCGTTGAAGGACTTTCCGCAATCATTACACAGATAGCGTTGTCTTGAACGATATTTACCGTTTCTTTTTACAGATGTACTTCCACAATGAACGCACCCTAAACCAGAAGCAAATCGGGCTTCACGAATGCTTTTGAGTAGTTTATTAATCTTATCTGGTTCGTCTGGAAATAAATCCTGTTTCATAGCATTAAATAAAGCCATTTGCTCTGATTTGGTTAGTTCGCTGAACTCTTCATATACATCTTTCCACATACTTGAACGCCTCCTTAAACCCCATTTATCAACCCTTTATAAGTATGGTCAAGAAAGCAACAATCTATACGAAAACAGCCATGATTAATGAATGTAATAATTCATTTTTGACTTTTTTAATTAATAAATTAATTATTAATTAAATTTTGAATTATTGTATAATTAAAGAAAGGTTTTTATGCAAAGGAGTTTTTTATATGGAAAATTCATCACTTCATCACATAATAGAAACGATTGTTCTCACATCCAATAATAATATTACAATTACAAATGGCGTAGGCGAAATCTTATATTTCAATCCAAAACATTGGTCTGTTTATGGTGTAAAGCAAGAAGATTGCTTAGGTAAAACAGTTTATGAATTAGAGGCAAAAGGCGTATTTAACCCTTCAATTACAGCATTAGTAATAAAAAAGAAACAACAAGTAGAACTGATGCAGCAAACGCTAACAGGAAAAATCATTATGACTACCGCCTATCCAATATTTGATACTAACAATCAAATACAATTCGTAGTGAGCTATGCTCAAGATCAAACGGAAATAAATAAACTTCATCTACAATATAAAGAGCTAGAGCGACAAATCAAAAATTATCAGCAGGTCGTAAAAGCACTTAGAGAACAAGAAAATGCCCAATATCGTAATAAAAAAATGGAAGAAATCAAACGAACGATTCATCGGGTAGCCAATACAAACGCAACCGTCTTATTATTAGGTGAATCTGGTGTTGGAAAAAGTATGTGGGCAAGAAAAATCCATCAACTAAGTAAAGAAAAAAACGAACCATTCATTGAGGTAAACTGCAGTACTATTCCAGAAAGTTTATTCGAAACGGAGTTTTTTGGCTATGAACCAGGGAGCTTCACTGGGGCACATAAGCATGGGAAAAAGGGTTTAATTGAACAAGCACATCATGGTACATTATTTTTAGATGAGATTGGAGAATTATCGTTATCTTTACAAGTCAAATTATTAAAAGTACTTGTAGAAAAGACGTTTAAAAGAGTTGGCAGTAATACAGATCGAACGAGTCATTTCAGACTGATTACAGCAACGAATCGCCCATTAGAGGAAATGGTCAATAAAGGTGATTTTCGCCTTGATCTTTACTATCGTATCAATGTGATTCCCATTGAAATTCCCCCTTTAAAAAAACGGAAAGAAGACATCATCTTTTTAGTAAGTCATTATCTGTCCATCATGAACAATAAATATCATATGGAGAAAGAGCTTCATAATGAGACTTACGAATACTTAACAGAGTATCATTGGCCAGGAAATGTGCGCGAGCTTGAGAATTTAATAGAAAGACTTGTCTTAACAGTTGATTCTGTCATTATCTACCCAAGTCACCTACCCCAAGCACTCTTTAAAAACAAGCAAATTGAACCAGACCTCATTGACTTACCACTACTAAAGAATAATGAAAGCTTAAAAGAAAGACTAGAAAGAATTGAAAAACATATTCTCTTACATACGTATAAACAATATCCCTCAAGCTATAAAGTAGCTGAATTACTAGGAATTAGCCAAGCATCTGCTGCTAGGAAGCTAAAGAAATATCGCGCAAATAGAGAGCTATAGCTTCTATTTGCTTTTTTACTCATTATTTTCGTGCACCGCTGAATCTAACACGCATGCTACACTTAATAGACTTAAAAAAAAACAGATGCACTGATTACCTAAGTAAAGTAGCCTATCTCTAATTTTCAGATTAGAAATAGGCTACTTCATTTTAATATTGAATTAATGTATATTTCTTCTTACCGCGACGAATAACTGTAAATTGACCCTCTATTTTATCTTGCTCACTCAACTGATAATCAACCTGTTGCATACGATCACCGTTAATGTAGATTGCACCGTTCGTTACGTCTTCTCTCGCTTGTCTTTTAGAAGGCGAAATTTTAGCCTCTACGAGCAAGTCAACAATATTGCCCTCTCCAGTATGTTGATAAGAAGGAACATCCTTAAATCCTTCCTTTACTTCCGCAGCGGTTAACTCTTTAATTTGTCCACTGAATAAGGCTTCAGTAATTTTCAACGCTTGGTTCAATGCTGCTTCACCATGTATTTGTCTCGTCATTTCTTCTGCTAATGCCTTTTGGGCTTTACGTAAATGAGGCTCGTCTTGGACAGCTACTTCCAAAGCTTCGATTTCTTCACGTGATAGGAAGGTGAAGTATTTCAAGTATTTAATAACATCTGCATCTGCCGTATTAATCCAGAACTGATAAAACTCATAAGGTGATGTTTTTTCGGCATCTAGCCAAATGGCTCCACCTTCTGTTTTCCCAAACTTCGTACCGTCAGCTTTTGTCACAAGCGGAATGGTCATACCGTATGCTTTCGCACCTTCTCCAACCATTTTACGGATAAGCTCAAGCCCAGTTGTAATATTTCCCCACTGATCACTGCCGCCAATTTGAATTTTACATTGATGATTTTCATAAAGATGCTTAAAGTCCATCCCTTGTAAAATCGTATAAGTGAATTCCGTAAAAGAAATGCCTGATTCTAATCTTTTAGCTATCGTATCCTTAGCTAACATATAGTTAACCCCAATATGTTTACCGTAATCCCTGAGGAAAGTGACAATATTCATACTCGATGTCCAGTCGTAATTATTGACTAACGTCGCTCCATTATCTCCTTCAAAATCAAAAATACGTTCTAATTGCTGTGATAAAGAAGCAACATTTTCTTGTACTTTCTCAATCGTTTGCAGTGTTCTTTCTTCTGTCGCCTTGGGATCACCAATTAACCCTGTTGCCCCCCCTACTAACACAATCGGACGATGCCCAGCATTTTGAAACCTCCTCAATGTTAAGAAGGGTAATAAATGACCAATATGCATACTATCACCAGTCGGATCCATCCCACAATATAAGGAAATCTTTTCTTTTTCTAAAAGATCCTTCATCCCCTCTTCATCTGTTTGTTGATAAATAATGCCTCTCCACTGTAAATCTTCTAATAAATTCATTCACTTTTCCTCCTTTATTTCATAAAAGATAAACTATTATCCAAAAAAAAATACGCCCCTGCTTATTGCAGGGACGCATTTCTTTGCGCGGTACCACCCAGTTTGAGAACACCCTTATTCTCCACTCTTCACTGATAACGGAAATACCGTTTACTACTACTAGATATATTCATTCGCAGTAAAAGCTCCGGGAGGTATTTCGCACTTCTATTTGTATCGACTCACAGCAAACCGTCGACTTTCTGAAAACAGGGATAGAATGACTACTTATGACCCATCAACGCTAATATTAAATTGAATCGTAATAATGCATTTTTATCATAAAAGAATAACCAATGTCAATATGACGTTTTTTTCAACTTTTTTTTATCATAATAGGAAAAATATGAATTTTGTACTTTATGACGAACCTTGTCATATTACCTGTTAGGTTATGCTATAATGTATTTGATTTTAGGAGGGATGAACGAATGAATGAAACCTTCAGCAAGATAATAGAAAAAGCAAAAGCCGCGTTCGGTTTTTTAACTCATAATAAAACCAAAAAAGGCGCACGTATTACATATCAAGTTATATGGAACTTATTATTAATACTTGCCATTACCGTTATTTTAGGTGGGGCATTTGCAGGTGCCACAGGTATTGGCTATTTTGCTTCTCTTGTTAAAGATGAACCCCTTCGTTCTTATGAAAATATGCAAAAAGATATCTATAATTATGAGGAAACCTCAAAATTATATTTCGCTGGTGATGTATATTTAGGGAATGTAAGAACGGACCTTGAAAGAGAAGAAGTGAAGCTAGAAAATGTTTCACCATATTTGAGAGATGCTGTTATTGCCACAGAGGATGAGTACTTTTATGAGCACGAAGGTGTGGTACCAAAAGCTATCCTACGTGCACTGTTTCAAGAAGTAACTAACGCCTCTACTCAATCTGGAGGAAGTACATTAACTCAGCAACTGATAAAAAACCAGATCTTAACAAACGAAGTTTCTTTTGATCGAAAAGCAAAAGAAATCTTACTCGCATTAAGGTTAGAGAATTATTTCGATAAAGAGGACATTCTTGAAGCTTATTTAAATGTCTCTACTTTTGGCCGCAATGCGGAAGGTAGAAATATCGCTGGCGTTCAGGCTGCTGCCCAAGGTTTATTTGGTGTTGATGCTAAAGATGTGTCTATTCCGCAAGCAGCTTTCATTGCTGGTATGCCTCAGTCACCTTTTGGTTATACACCATTCCAACAAGGTGGTGGCTTGAAGGATGAGGAGTCTCTACAACCAGGCATTGATCGTATGAAAGTCGTACTTAAGAGAATGTACGATGATGAAAGAATTACTGAAAAAGAATATAAAGAAGCTAGTGAGTATGATATTGTTGCTGACTTTAGAAAACCGAAAAATGATGATGCGATTGAAAAATACCCTTATTTAACTTATGAAATTCAAGACCGTGCCAAAGAACTTTTAGCATCCATCTTAGCAGAACAAGATGGATATGAAGAAGCTGATTTAACTGGTGACCTTAAAAACGAATATCTTATTTTAGCTGATCGAGCATTAAGACAGAATGGTTATCATGTCCACTCAACTATTGATAAAGATATTTATGAAGCTTGGCAAAAAGTTGTTAAAGATTATCCTAACTACGGGCCTGCCAAAAGTGCAACCTATGTAATCGATGGTGAAGAAAAAGAAGTAATGGAACCAGTGGAGGTTGGGGGGCAACTTATTGAAAACAGTACAGGGAAAATTCTGAGCTTTGTTGGTGGTCGTGGCAAGGGTGTATCCTTAAATGAAGACCTTAACCATGCAACCGATACTTTAAGACCAAACGGCTCAACCATGAAACCATTACTTGTATATGGTCCTGCATTCGAACTTGGTGCAGCACAACCAGGAAGTATTCTTCCCGATGTGCCACTGCGCTTAAATCCTGGTTCAAGTGACTATTGGCCAAAAAACTATTCTTTTACCTACCATGGTTTAGTTTCAGCAAGGTATGCCGTTGAACAATCTTATAACGTACCAGCCGTTAAACTTTATACCGATATTTTGAGCCAAAATCCGGCACAATATCTTGAAAAGATGGGTATAACCACATTAACCGCAGAAGATAAAACGAATAGATCAGCTGCATTAGGTTCATTAACAAATGGTGTTTCCGTTGAGGAAAATACGAATGCATTTACAACATTTGCTAATAACGGTAAATTCGTAGATGCTTATATGATTGATAAGATTACTGATAAGGAAGGCAATGTCATCTACGAACATGAAACGAAGGAAGTAGAAGTCTTTACTCCACAAACAGCATACTTAACAATAGATGTAATGCGTGGGGTTATTAATAGTGGGACAGCCACTGCTGTTAAAAACCGTTTAAAATTTAGTGCCGATTGGGCAGGAAAAACAGGGACAGGTAATAACTTTGAAGATGCTTGGTTTGTCGCGTCTAACCCAAATGTAACCGCTGGTCTATGGAGTGGCTACGATACGCCTAAGTCTCTAAAAGCAAGTGGTAGTTTATCTTATAGCGCACGTAATAATTACTTATGGGCTGATTTGATGAACGCTGCTTATGATGTAAATCCTGAACTCATGAAGCCAGATAAAACCTTTAAACGACCTGATGGTATAGTCAGTCGCTCATTCTGTGCAATTAGTGGTTTAATCCCTTCTCAAGCTTGCTCTGAAGCAGGACTTGTTGATACTGACATCTTTAATGCAAAATACGTTCCGTCTAAATCAGATGATAGTCTTGGAACTGGTAGAATTGTCCATATAGGGGATAAAAAGTATTTGGCACTTGAATCCACACCAGCGGAATTTTCTGATCCTGGTATGGTCATAGATGCCGATTATATTGAAAAACTATTTGGCATTAGAGCGAATCCAAGTGACTTATTACCGAAAAGGGATAAATGGGCTAAAGTACTCGTTGCAGCCGATAAAATGAGTGAAAATGGCAAAAAGCCAGCTGCACCAAATGCTAAAGCATTAGGTAACTCCATTACTTGGGGGCAACATCCTGAAAATGACGTCATTGGTTATCGTGTATATAAAGACGGTAAAAAAGTAGCCAGTGTCAAAGCCGGTAACTCCTTAGGCTATAAAGGTGGCAATGGTCAATACCATGTTACAGCAGTTGATATTGCCGGTAATGAATCTTCTCCTTCAAGCAAAGTCCAAGTTGGAAAAGTGAAGGAAGAAGAGAAGCCACAACAAGAAGAAAAAGCAAAAGAAAACGAGCCTAAAGAGGAACAAACAGATAAGGAAACAGAAACGGATAGCAAACCAGAAGAAAAACCGGAAGAGGAAAAGCCTCAAGGTGAAACAGAAAATCCTCCTGCGGAAGAAGATCAACCGGATACGAGTGATGAAGAATAGCAGGAATCTGGTCATTTCATTTTTTAAAATAAAAGAGATGTCATTCGCACAAAATTAAACGCCTGGTGTAAATTCCGTTTGATTAGAATTAATTGGTGATAGTCTAAAATCAAAGCTGAAGAATACGAAAAGAGCAAGATAATCGGGCATGTAAGAAAGAATTTATAGAAAAAAACACAATGACATTTGTTACTACCCTAAAATAACTAAACAAAGTAAATCATTCTCGAAGTGGTACTACTAAAGTTTACCAGTTGTTTAATATCCCCTTAAAGTAGATATTCAAAAAAGCCTTCATCTTACCATGAAGGAAGAATGCTACTTGGAGGGGATTTTTTTATTGCAAAGAAAGGATAAAGTTTTAATAGATATTCATAGGAGAGTTTTCACATAACACCGGGTAAAAGATATATGAATAGGTCTAAAAGTTAAAGGGTTGGCAAATGAATTAGGGATTCGTTACTGCAGCCATCAAAAATGTGGGTTATGAAATGGAAAGAGAGAGTACCTTTTGATGTACGGAAAGGATTCTAAAATCTTTTAAGAGGAGTGTAATAGCAGTTAAGTAGAATTTTTTCTTCTTCATATCAATTAAAAATCAAACTACATTACATCTTATCTTTTCTAAACAAATTTCTACTTATTCAATTTTTTGTATTAAATATTTAACGAAAATAGTCTAGAAAACCGGCACCATAAATCAATTTATGATCCATTCAAATTCATATAGTTATCAACTGGAATTTGGGGAAATTTATAAATTGCCTAAAGTAGCGAAAAAAACTTAGTAAGAATATTTCCGAAGTGTTAGGAGAAAATACTGAAAGAATTAATCTTAGGAGGGATAATATGACGAATGCCAAACCAGACAACCGTTCAGATAATGTGAGAAAAATTCAAAATACTATTGACAATACTCTTCAGAATATTAATGAAGCTGAGGACTACACTAAAGCTCACTCAGAAGAGTTGAGTACCCAAGAAAAAAATGAAATAGTGAATAAAAATGAAAGACGGAGAAAAAGTATCGACGGTTTACGCTCAGAAATTAAAGATGAAGCTTCGCATAATGAATATAATAATGATTTAAATTAATTTCTAAATACTAATTAAAATTGTGAAGCAATTGTATTTGATGTTTATACTTCTAACAAAATTGCTGACAATTGACTGCCGACCTTGAAAATAACATACATGTAAGGGGCCATTGCTCTATATTCTATAGGGCTGTGGCCATTTTATTTTGCATTCTATTGTGGTTATAAAAAAGAGGCTAGATTAATTTATCAAATTTTTACGTATATGCAAATAATAATTCCCACTTTTAAACATCATCCATTAAAACAAGGAAAACATTCATTATAGCTATTAACCACCCTTTTATGTATAGATAGCATAAAATGTTATTTTCCTAAAAAACTTTCCTCAAATACTAAAAAACGAGTCAATAAGAGAGGAATCTCCTATCATTGACCCGTCATTTCAAAATACCCAAAAATCTTTCTTACTACTCTATCTATTTGACTTGTGTATGGTTGTAAGATCAGTCTTCCATTGTAGATAAGTCGCCCGTAGGTAAATCTAATTCCCAAGCCTTTAATACACGGCGCATGATTTTACCACTACGTGTTTTTGGTAGTTTGTCGCGGAATTCGATTTCACGAGGTGCAGCGTGTGCAGCTAACCCCTTTTTAACGAATTGACGAATATCTTCTTTCAGTTCATCTGTTGCTTCATAGCCATCGATTAGCGCAATAAAGGCTTTAATAATCTCGCCACGGACCGGGTCCGGTTTTCCTATGACACCAGCTTCAGCAACAGCTGGATGTTCGATGAGCTTACTTTCTACCTCAAATGGTCCTACCCGTTCGCCGGACGTCATAATTACATCATCGACTCTTCCTTGGAACCAAAAATAGCCATCTTCATCCATATAAGCGGAATCACCTGAGACATACCAATCACCTGGCATAAAGTAAGAATCATATTTTTCTTTATTATTCCAAATCGTGTGCATCATAGATGGCCACCCTTTTTTTATGGCCAGATTACCCATGCGATTTGGTGGTAGTTCATTCCCTTGGTCATCGACAATGGCTGCTTTCACCCCTGGAATTGGTTTACCCATGGAGCCAGGTTTAATTTCTAGGCATGGGTAGTTACAAATGAGTTGAGCACCCGTTTCAGTCATCCACCACGTATCATGAATACGCTTATTGAATACTTTCACTCCCCATCTCACAACTTCAGGATTCAATGGCTCACCTACACTTAACACATGTCGTAGAGTGCTTAAGTTGAACTTCTTCACTACTTCATCCCCAGCGCCCATTAACATACGAAAAGCTGTTGGTGCACTATACCAAACCGTAACACCATAATCTTCAATCGCCTGGTACCATGTTTCTGGGCTAAATCTGCCTCCGACAATAAGGTTAGAGGTTCCTGTCAACCAAGGTCCGAAAATACCATAAGAAGTTCCTGTTACCCAACCTGGGTCAGCCGTGCACCAATAAACATCATCTTCTTTTAAGTCCAATACCCATTTTGCTGTTTGATAATGTTGAATCATTGCATTGTGAACGTGCAGCACACCTTTTGGTTTACCAGTGGAACCGGAAGTATAATGTAAAATTAGACCCTCTGTCGGTTCTACCCATTCAATTTCTAATTCTTTACTAGCCTTTTGCATATATTTACGGAAATCTAATAATTTTCCATTTTCTTCTACATTCTCACCAACAACAAAAATATGTTTTAAGTTTGGTAATTTATCAGCGGGTACACGATCTAAAAGTTCAGGAGTCGTAATAAGGACTTTTGCTTCGCTATCCTCTAAACGGTCTGTTACTGCTCCCTCCATAAAGGCTTCAAATAGTGGTCCGACTATGGCACCTAGCTTGATTGCGCCAAGAACTGAGAAGTAAAGTTCTGGTGACCGTCCCATAAAAACAAATACGCGATCACCTTTTTCAACGTCTCCATGTGCTTTTAGTACATTAGCCGCTTGGTTTGAAAAGTCCTTCATCTCTTTAAAGGTATACTTTTCTTTATTCTCACCTTCACGATAATAGAGCGCTACCTTGTTTTTCTTATCACTTTCAGCATGGCGGTCAATGGCTTCGTACGCCAAATTCATTTTTCCTGTTTCGTACCAAGAAAATTGCTTTTTCGCTTCTGTCCAATCAAAACTATTATACGCTTCCTCATAATTTTTTAAATTATGGTTACCTTGTATTGCTGGCAGCGCTTCCAATTTCATGTTTATTTATCCCCCTTTAAACTTGTTTAAACTATTATAATATAAATACTTTTTTTTCACAATTTTTTAAATTATAAGGCAGTAAATTATCTATAAAGACTTATTAAACTGTAAGTTAAGAACGGATAACCATTAAAAGTTGATACCTTCTGTGTTATTGATACGATTTTTCCAAACACGGATAGATGAGTAAAGGGGATTTCCGCGTACATCTAAAGGGAAATGGGCAAGGATAGCTGAGCTACAGGGATTTGCTCTTACAACTGAAGTGGTATTTCCATTGAAATTTTTATATAATCTACATATTATTTTAAATTGTCATTAAATTGATGTTTTTTATATGAAAGCGCTTCAGTAGTTTATGTATAATAGATAGAAAGATTACTTGTTTTAGGCGGTGAATGAATTGCAGCATCTGAAAACGTATAATGCGATGAAATTGAATACGGCAAACGGAGAATTAATCATTGAAGGACCGATTTCTGCCGATGTTCTAAAAACCTATGACTTTCATCATGATCTTGTTGCTTTCAGACCTCCAGAGCAACAGAGGAAGGCTTTAATTGAGATTGCTGGATTACCTGAAGGAAGAATCATTATTGCTAGATTTAGAGATACGATCGTAGGCTATGCGACTTATTTATATCCAGACCCGTTAGAAAGATGGTCAGAAGGGAAAATGAATAATCTCATCGAACTAGGGGCAATAGAAGTGATTCCTGCCTTTCGTGGAACGGGTACAGGAAAAAGTATCTTACGCGTATCAATGATGGATGATGCGATGGAAGATTATATTGTTATTACTACCGAATATTATTGGCATTGGGACTTAAAAGGAACTGGTTTAAACGTATGGGAGTACCGCAAAATCATGGAAAAGATGATGAATGCCGGGGGACTTGTTTGGTTTGCTACCGATGATCCAGAAATCAGCTCCCATCCTGCTAATTGTCTAATGGCCCGGATTGGTAATCGGGTAAGCACAGATTCCATTCAACAGTTCGATAAACTTCGATTTATGAATCGCTTTATGTATTAGTTTTTCTTAAAAAGGGGGATTTTAAATGATTGTTGAAGAAATGATGAAGAAGGAAATCTTTACACTTACGGAAAATCACCTCATTGCTGATGCACTCCAACTCATGCGTGATCAAAAAATCCGCCATTTGCCCATTATCGATGAAGCCAATCACCTAATCGGCTTAGTAACAGATCGAGATATACGAGATGCGACGCCTTCTATACTAGATACAGTTCAATTAAAAGAAGGCCTCTCACAACCAATTAAACGAATTATGAAGACGGATATTATTTCTGGACACCCATTAGACTTTGTAGAAGATATCGCTGCGACTCTTTACGAGCACCGCATCGGTTGTATGCCCATTCTCAACGAAAACCAATTAGTCGGCATTGTGACTCAGACAGACCTCCTTCATACTTATGTAGAATTAACAGGTGCCCATCAGCCAGGGTCACAAATCGAAGTAAGAGTGCCTAATCGTACAGGTAAGCTATTTGAAGTTACCTCCGTATTTCGTAATTTAAAAGCCAATATTCTTAGTGTCCTCGTCTATCCAGATAAAGAGGATAGTAATTATAAAATTATAGTCCTTAGAGTCCAAACAATGAATCCGCTTTCTCTTGTAGACAAATTACGTGAGGAAGGACATTCTGTACTCTGGCCTATAGATCCAAGGAAGTGAACATCATGGACCGTTCTGTTTTTTTATATTCTGATGCATTACTTAACTATCGCTTTAATGCTGAGCACCCTTTTAATCAGCAACGCCTAAAATTAACTTTAGATTTACTACAATCTATCCATGCGATAAAAGACACACACATGATTGCACCTAGAATAGCAACAGAAGAAGAATTATTACTCATTCATGATCCAGGTTATGTTCGTGCTGTAAAGTTAGCAGGTAATAATGAGCTTCCAAAAGAGCAGGCAGAGAGTTACGGGCTTGGAACCGAGGATACCCCTATTTTCCCTCAAATGCACGAGGCCAGTAGCTTACTTGTTGGAGGCGCATTGACTGCTGCTGATTATGTCATGCAAGGGAAGGCAGAACACGCCCTTCATTTAGGCGGGGGACTTCATCATGGCTTTAGAGGTAAGGCATCTGGATTTTGTATCTATAATGACAGCTCAGTAGCAATCAAATATTTACGAGAAAAATATAATGCTCGTGTCCTTTATATTGATACGGATGCTCATCATGGTGATGGTGTACAATGGGCGTTTTATGATGACCCAAATGTATGTACATTATCTATCCATGAAACCGGTAGATACTTATTTCCCGGAACAGGGAATATTAACGAAAGAGGTCATAGTCATGGATATGGCTATTCTTTTAATATACCTTTAGACGCTTTTACAGAGGATGATTCGTGGCTACATGCATACGAAACGTCCTTTAAAGAAGTAGCAGCGTTTTTTAAACCAGATATTATTTTCACCCAAAATGGTGCTGATGCGCATTACTTTGATCCGTTAACACATCTTTCGGCAACAATGAGAATATATAAAGAAATACCAAGGCTTGCTCACCAACTTGCTCATCAATATTGTGAGGGAAGATGGATAGCCGTTGGTGGGGGCGGATATGATATCTGGCGGGTAGTTCCGAGAGCTTGGTCACTTATTTGGTTAGAAATGATTGAAAATTCAAGCGGTACAGGACCATTACCTTCTGATTGGATTGAAAAGTGGCAAAAGGAATCTCCATTTAAGCTGCCACAAACTTGGGAAGATTCACCGGATATATATAATCCCATTCCAAGAAAAAATGAAATCACTGAAAAAAACGCTAAAACGGTGGAAAAAGCGCTTTATCCCATAAGAGGGAAAAATGAATGAAAATGAAGTAAGGCGCAAAGTTTTGGGACAGAAGTTATTAAGTAATGATAAAGGTTATGTAACATAACTAACATCACCTATTGATCTATGAGCTAAATTATCAATATAGAAAGCTGAACTATTGTAGCATGTTCCCGATGTGTGAGCTTGTCTAATCATAGTTCGGCTTTTTTGATTGAGTTGCTGCAAACCTTTTGTCCTAACCTCTTCTCTTTTGTGAAGAAGTAGCTAAACATTGTAACAGAGTGTAAGCAGCTTGCTGGGCGCTGACAGTAAGAAACACATATTATGATTCGCATTCTTTTATATTTACTGTTATATTCTTATTTTTCCCGCAGAAAAAAATCCTGCGAAGCATTCAGCTCTGGTTTTTCTTCTGAGTGACTTGCTATTCCCTTTTGCCAAGCGCTCAGCTCTGGTTTTCTTTCTGAGTGACTTGCTAACATCTTTTGCGAAGCGCTCAGCTCTGGTTTTTCTTCTGAGTAACTTGCTATTCCCTTTTGCGAAGCGCTCAGCTCTGGTTTTGTTCCTGAGTGACTTGCTATTCCCTTTTGCCAAGCGCTCAGCTCTGGTTTTTCTTCTGAGTGACTTGCTATTCCCTTTTGCGAAGCGCTCAGCTCTGGTTTCCCTTCTGAGTGATTTGCTATTCCCTTTGCGAAGCGCTCAGCTCTGGTTTTCTTTCTGAGTGACTTGCTAATCCTTTTTGCGAAGCGCTCAACTCTGGTTTTCTTTCTGAGTGACTTGCTATTCCCTTTTGCCAAGCGCTCAGCTCTGGTTTTTCTTCTGAGTGACTTGCTATTCCCTTTTGCGAAGCGCTCAGCTCTGGTTTCCCTTCTGAGTGACTTGCTATTCCTTTTTGCGAAGCGCTCAGCTCTGGTTTTCTTTCTGAGTGACTTGCTATTCCCTTTTGCGAAGCGCTCAGCTCTGGTTTTTCTTCTGAGTGACTTGCTATTCCCTTTTGTGAAGCGCTCAGCTCTGGTTTTTCTTCTGAGTGACTTGCTATTCCCTTTTGCGAAGCGCTCAGTTCTGGTTTTCCTTCTGAGTGACTTGCTATTCCCTTTTGCGAAGCGCTCAGCTCTGGTTTTGTTCCTGAGAGACCTGCTAACATCTTTTGCCAAGCGCTCAGCTCTGGTTTTCTTTCTGAGTGATTTGCTATTCCCTTTTGCCAAGCGCTCAGCTCTGGTTTCCCTTCTGAGTGACTTGCTATTCCCTTTTGCGAAGCGCTCAACTCTGTTTTGTCCCAGTCTCTGCTTGTTTTAACTTAATAGGATCACGGGCGTCTATTCTCCAAGATTTTCAATTTCATTGTAAATGGATGTGATGTCATTAATTGTTTGCATAAATTCTTGGTCCTCGATAAATGCCTCAGATAATGTCCCTTTCTCCAAACTTTCCTCAAGCTTAACTAACTGCGTAGATAATGCTTCATTTTGTTGCACCAATTCAGCATGCAGACTATCAATTAATTCTGGTGCTTCAGTGTTTTCAATTGTATCGATGGCATTTTGTAAATCCTCTACATTTTTTTCCAGTGATGCTGCAACATTCTCATCCGTTATCGCTTGCTCTGCTTGTTCCGGAAATTCGTTGGCAAACTGTGTAATCTCATTCATATAATCTTCCACATCATTTACGTAAGCCAACGTATTTTTTGTATCTTCAATTGGCGAACACGCAGACAAGCTTAACAACATACCAAAAGCAGCAAGGTAAACTTTTGTTTTCATCCCTTATCTACCCTTTCTTTTCTTTAACTGTTCTTTTATGATTGGCACTGCTTTTTTCTTCAAAAACTTCACGCCTTCTTTTTGAATGAGTCTCTTTAATAATTTTTTCACAGCCATTAGTCTTCACTCCTTCATAAATGAGTTAGTTAGTCTTTCTTTTTTTAAAAGCACGACAAAAACCCTTACCAAAGAAACTTGGTAAAGGTCTCGCAAACAACGAATGTTGCCAATAAAGCCGAGGGAGAGTCCCTGTACTGACGACTTTACTGTAACTGCTACTCCCCTTTAGACAAAAGGTAGTTGTATATTTAAGTTTTCCCAATTATACCATGCCCATATTTAACCTGCAACTGATTGCAACCTTCATATGAAAGAAGAAGTCGATGACAGTTTTCAATTAGAAAAATATGAGCTTAAAGCCCAATCAAGCTTAGCCTTCCACTCCTTGGAATGCATCCCACTTTCCTTGTAATTTGCGCAACAAGATGATTTGACCCGTATGATACGCCGTATGCAAATAAAGATGACTCAATGCCTCACTGGCATGATTCATAACTAAATCATCCGCTGCTTCTAGGTTTTTTTTCCAATCATTATATAAATGATGAATCCTCTCTCTCGTATGAGAAAAAGTTATCCCTTCATCCAACTGAAAAGTATCTTCTTTCGATTGTTCATCCACTGGTTCTTCTTTGAAGCGATGCAAGTATCTTTCATTATAATAAAGAAGATGTGTTGTGATTTCATGGATACTATGAACGTCTTCGTTCGGTTTCCAATTTGCCTCTTCGTCACTCAAATTGACTATGCTATTCAGCAAACTAACAAACCAACCATTTTTATGATGTGATGCATTTAATTGCTCTTTTAATACCTCCCTTAATTCCATCACTTTGCCCCCTTTCTTAAATCCAAACATCATTTTCAGCCGTCAATGATGATTTCACCTCTCCTGTATTAATCACTCCTTTCGGTTCAATTAATATGACATGGCACTCTTCTTTTGCATATGGACAATGTTCCACTCCCTGAGGGACAACGAATAAATCACCATTCTTTAATACCACATCTTCTTCTCTCATGCGAATCGTTAATTCACCTTTAACCACCAAAAATACTTCGTCTGTATGATCATGCTTGTGCCACACGAACTCCCCTGAGAATTTAGCGACCTTCAATTGATAATTATTCATTTCTGCAACAACTTTTGGAGACCAAAACGTATGAAATTTTGTTAGTTTTTCTTGAATGTTAATGGGTTGATTGTTCATTTTTATGCCTCATTTCCTTGTGAAATAACTTTATTCATTTCTTTTGCTGCATTTATTGCCCTCGTATCTTTTTCGATATCTTCCGGTTTGTTTCCTTCACCCAATATATATCCTAAAAACTTCATTCCTATAAAATCAAAGATGTACTGAAATTGTTGAATCATTGGTAATCCCTTGATCGTTGGCTGATCTCCACCAACAGCTATGACATAAGCTTGTTTATTTTCCATGCACTTCTTAAAGTGTTTCATTTCGGGATCCCTGAGTGTTTGGGACCAACGATCGATAAAATTCTTCATCATACCGGACATACTATACCAGTAAATAGGTGTAGCAAATATTAACGTTTCATATGTCATTATTTCTTGAATTAATTGTTGATAATCATCATCCACTAGAGGAAAACCGCCTTCACTATGTCGATGATCCTTTATAGCATTTATTTGATAGTTAGATAAATGAAATTCCTTAACTTTCACCCCAATTATCACTTGTTTCGCCAACCATTCAGTATTCCCGCTTTTACGTGTTCCACCATATATGACTGCTATATTCATTACGATTCACTCCTCTAGTTTCCTATCATATTAAGTTTAATCTGTATCTATTAATAGATACAGATGATAATATAGATATCATCAATCGAAAAATACGATCAATGCAGAAGGTGAAAAAATGGATATGAAGCAATTAAAGACCTTTCAAACAGCGGCCACTACTTTGAATTTTACAAAAACTGCAAAAATGCTTAATTTTGCGCAATCAAGTGTAACCGCTCAAATAAAAGCATTAGAAGCAGAACTGCAACACCCACTTTTTGAAAGGTTGGGAAAAAAACTTGTTTTGACCGCTACCGGTAAAGAATACAAGAAGTATGTTGACCAAATGTTAAGGTTAAATGATGAGGCACTACAAAAAATAAGTGACAAACAGTTTAGAACAGCCTCCTTAACAATTGGCGCACAAGAAAGTCAATGTACTTACCGACTTCCACGAGTTTTACAATTATTTAAATCACAGTTTCCTCATGTAAAATTGACGTTTAAACCTGCCCATTCTGATGATTCAGCAAGAGCACTTTTAGATGATGGTACACTCGACCTTGCCTTTATCATGGATGTGAGAAAAACCCCTGAGACCTTACTGACAGAGACATTAATAATTGAAGAGTTAAAAATGGTCGCAGCGCCAGAGTATGCAATTAAATCAAGCGTTACCCTAAAAGATTTACAAAATGAATCATTTCTCTTAACCGAAATCGGATGTGCCTATCGCACTTTATTGGAGCAGACTTTAGCGGGGGAAAATGTCTTTTTGCATAACAGTATTGAGTTTGTGAGTATAGAGGCCCTTAAACAATGTGTAATAGCTGGACTAGGTGTGGCTTTTCTTCCCGCCATGGTCGTCAATAAAGAGCTTCACAACGGTCAATTAAAAGAAGTTATTTGGCCAAACGAACACATTCAACTCTATACACAAATAGCTTGGCATAAAAACAAACAAATGACACCACCACTACAAGCATTTATTGATTTAACTAGAAACGTATTTAAAGAGGAGAGAAAAAAAGCTGTTGGTTCTTATTAATAAGAGTTAATCCTATTGTCGATAGCTTGGCAGTTACTATTTAATGATCGTCTCCACTATGTGAAAAATGTCGTAACAAGTTGTAACGCAAACAATCTAAATTTGCGCAAGGAAACAAAATTTACTAATGAAAAGGCTAACACCACCATCGCTCGGCTTTCACTTCTGCTTTTCCACTCTTGTCCATCATTTCCTTATATGAAAAAACCCAATCCGATTTGATCAGATTGGGTTTTTACTATCGCCTATTACTCTCATAATAATATTTGATTGAGCGCTCAATCATCAATCATTTTTATTTATAAGAATGCCACTGTTGTTTCAACACTACATGGTTTTTTTGCATATATTGTAGACTTGCAACAAGCGCAAATCCTATCATAAGAAAAATGACAACCATGCCGATGACTCCATGCCATTCGTAGCGCGACCAAAAGAATCCAGCAACTGTACCACCGACACTAGAGCCGAAATAATAAAGAAATAAATAGAGCGAAGAGGCTTGTGCTTTGTCATGTGTTGCTCGTTGGCCAACCCAACTTGAAGCAATGGCGTGTGCCCCGAAAAAGCCAAATATAAAGATAGATAAACCTAAAAGTATGCCGATGATATGAGGTATAGCCGTACAAACTGTACCTACTATGGCCAAGGTGAAATAACTAACTAACATCTTCTCTTTACCGTAAGAACGAACAAGTTTTGCGTTAATTGTAGAACTAACTACACCGATTAAATAAATAAGAAATAACCAGCCAATCGTTGCATGACTATATGAAAATGGCTCGCTCATTAATAAATAACCAACATAGTTAAACAATGCCACATTGCTGCCTAATAGTAAAAAACCGATAAAAAACAAAGCTAACAACATTGGATCTTTAAGATGGTCAATTAAAGAATGGGATAATGAACGAAGGTTTAATAATCTCGGTGTAAAGAATTTTGAATCAGGTAAACTTCGTTGAAAATACATTGTGGCAATAAAGCCAATCAGTCCCACGCCAAGGATAGCAATTTGCCAGCTGAAGTAATCTGTAATAACACCCGTAAACACACGCCCAAAGACAGCGCCTGTGGCATTCCCACTAATATAAAGGCCCATTGCCTTTCCTAAACTTTTCGGATTCATTTCCTCAGATAAATAAGCCATTGCAATAGAAGGCAAGCCTGCAAGTGTCACACCAATGAGCACACGATAAATAAGTAATATCTCAAAAGAAGGACTAAATGCCGTCAAAATACACAGAAATGAGGAAATGAACATGGAATAAACCATAATCGGTTTTCTTCCCCACACCTCTGATATAGACCCAAAAAATAACATACTAATCGCTAAAACTACTGTTGTCAGGGAGAGGGAGAGACTTGCTTCTGCTGGGGTAATAGAAAAAATCTTCGAAAACTCCGGCAGTAATGGTTGCATGCAATAGAGTATGGCAAAAGTATTAAACCCCGCAGCAAAAAATGCGATATTCACTTTTTTGAAAAGATTGCTACCTTGTTGTATACCGTTCATCAATTCATGTTCTCTTCTTTCTTTTAGAATAGTTCTTGTCTTGTAACATATTCTTTAATATTAAACAGCGTACCACCTTTGAATCGATTTGTATAATGCATTATAATAATAAAAACAATGTATTATTGTAATGGAAAAGAGTGAGTCTATGGATATTCAACAATTGCTTTATTTTCGAACTCTTGCGGAAACTGAACATATGACACAATCAGCAGAGAAACTATTGATTTCTCAGTCTGCATTAAGTCGTTCCATTGCGAGGCTAGAGGATGAATTAGGTGTGCCATTATTTGAAAGACAGGGGCGTGCTATTCACCTTAATGCTTATGGGGTTATCTTTTTACGAAGAGTAGAGAAAATGATTCAAGAGTATGTAGAAGCTAAGCAAGAAATTCAAGACCTTATTCAACCGCATACTGGAACGATTTCTCTTGGCTTTCTCCACACATTAAGTACCAACATTATCCCCGATATGATTTCACAATTCCGTGATTCTTACCCTGAGACACATTTCCGACTTAGTCAGGGAGCTTCACATGTCATGTTAGAACAACTCTATAATGGGCAAATTGATTTATGTTTTATTGCACCTAATGAAAAAAATGATCAGGTAGGCTGGATGAAGTTATGGGAAGAAGAACTTTTTGCTGTCGTACCTAAAAACCATCGGCTAGCAAAGAAAAACTCTATTACACTCGAAGAACTAAAATATGAACCAATCATTCATTTAAAGAAAGGATATTCTTTAAGAGAGACCGTTGAGGGGCTCTTTTTAGATGCAGGCATCACGCCAAAAATTACGTTTGAAGGTGATGAGGCAGATACAGTCGCGGGGTTAGTTGCTGCAGAGCTTGGGGTTTCAGTTTTACCTGATTTGAAAGGTATCAACAAAAGTAAGATTATACAAATTCCAATTAGCCGACCACATTGCTTCCGTATGATTGGTATTGCCTGGTTAGAAAGCCGTTATATGTCACCCATTACAAAAACGTTTAAAAAATTTGTGACAGACCAATATGTCTCTTCTGGATGGTGAAAATACAAAGCCATCCAGAAAGATATATTCAAAACCGATGTTGGTGAAGATTCCCGAACTGTTCAAACCATACCAATGCCTTCTGTTCAACTTTTTTCACATAAGCATTTTTTCCTTCAATATAGGCATGGATATCTGTCGAGTGCTTGATGGCCAACGATTCTTTTAAGGCACCATATCTTTCAGCTTCTAATGGATGAGTCCGTAAATAATCACGAAAGGCAAGATGTCTAATAATCTCCTTATTGTCTTTTGCAAAAAAATGAAGATGATGCGTACGATTATCATGTCCTTTTTGAAAATATCTTCTTCCTCTTATACCATTCTCTCCTCTTGCTTCATACCCTAATGCATTCATTTCAATTAAGTAATCATCAACCTCTGCAATATCTTTGACAACCGGTAATATATCAATAATCGGCTTGGCTTTAAGGCCTGGTACTGAGGTGCTACCGATATGAAAAATGACTATCATATTATCTTTAAAAACTCGTTTTAACTTCTGTGCCTCTACTTCAAAGGCCGTAGACCATTGTCTATCATAATTAAGTACTTCTACTTTCCTCATGATTACCTCCATTTCCTAGGATTGAATAGTCCCTCTATCTGTTCGAATAACGATTGGTGCTTCTTTAGCGTATTTATTTGAGAAAATCCACCTTCTACCAACAGGAGCAACAATAATATAAACTCCATCTTCATATTCTCCGAAAAAGTTTAAATATTTCTCGTGTTTAATTGATTCGTTGTTTCTCACTGGTATTCCTTTATCTTGTAATTGCTGAGCAAGCTCTATTATATGGTTTGTAGCGATACCTACCTCACTTATATTTAAAAAATGAGCCTTATGAAAATGTGATTCACTAGCTACTGCGGACGTTTTTCTTGCAATCAATTCAACGATATTACCGGATGGATCCTCGAAATAGATCGCTTTTGCTTTCGCTTCCTTAAAGTCTACCTCATCTTCCCCCTCCTCCATTGCCAATTTAACTCTATTACTTAACCAAACTTTCGCTGATTGAAGTAAGTTAGGTGGAATATTAATAGCAAAATGATAAAAAGATGCCTGTTCAATCTCCTCTTGAATGGTTAACAGACTTGTACCAACCTGAAATGTAATCTGTTGTTGAGATTCTTTATATACATTTAGACCCATCACTTCTTCATAAAATTTTCTCGTTTCATTGTAATTACCTACATATATTGTCAGCTCTTTTATTTGCATACGTTTCTCCTCCTTACCGTTTCTTTCATTATACAAAATGACCGTTGTTTTAAAGTCAGTCTATAGGTTGAAAAAATCAGTTAAATATTAAAGGATAATGAGTATGCACAGCTTTTTCTGGGACCAAAAAAGTGAAAAAAGCTATAGAATCAATTAGATGATTCCATAGCTTCATTGTGTTTATACTCAGGATCAAGAATAATAACCTCTACTCTGCGATTTTTCTCCCAATTTTCTGAGCTATTGTTTGCGGCAATCGGCCTTGTTTCACCGTATCCTACTGCAGTAAAACGAGACGGTTCTATTTCATTATTCTCCACTAAATAACGAATAACACTACTTGCTCGAGCTGAAGATAACTCCCAATTTGATGGGTAGCGATAAGTCTCAATTGGGCGATTATCTGTATGGCCCTCGACTCGGATAAGATTAGGCATTTCTTTGAGCATGACCCCTAAGCTTTCGAGAAAACCAAATGAATCTTCAATAAGATCGGCTTGGCCCGTTTCAAACAATACTTGCTCTTGCAGAACGAGCACAACACCTCTTTCATTTCGATTGGCTGTGATCACATTTTCCAACCCATTAGATTTTAGATAACTCTCCACTTCCTGAACAAGTGAATCAAGTGAATGTGGTGTACCTGTCTCTGTTTCATCTGGCACAGATTCACGTCCATCATCAGGTAATATTGATGAGCTAGATTGGAATATCCCTACTTTATTAAATGAATCTGAGACAGCCTTAAACTTCGTCATATCCACTTGTGACATCGAAAACAGAAGGATGAAAAAAACGAGAACGAGCGTAACAAGGTCTGAATAGGTCACCATCCAAAGGGGAGCACCCTTTTTATTGTTCCTATCTTTTTTAGATCGGCGGTTATTGCGCCTCATGTTCAAAGTCCTCCGTTAGCTCTAGTCGCTCCTCGATAGCTTTTTTCTCGGTTTCGGACAAGTAAACACTTAATTTCTCTCGTAAAATCGTTGGGTTCTGTCCCGTTTGAACACCAATTACCCCTTCAATCACAACCTGTTTATAAAAAATTTCATCATCCGTTTGTGATTCCAGTTTCGCAGCTAAAGGATTGAAAAAAAGGTTTGCTAGTAAAGAGCCATATAAAGTCGTTAAAAGAGCAATTGCCATTCCGGAACCAAGTTCTGAAGGGTCGTCCATATTTTTCAACATAAGGACTAGTCCAATTAATGTACCAATCATTCCCCAAGCAGGTGCATAATCCCCTGCTTTTTCAATAATATTCCTTCCTTTTCGATGGCGCTCTTCCATTGCATCAATATCGGCATCAAGTATATCTCTAATCATTTCTGGTTCAATTCCATCAACCGCCAACAACACACCTTTACGGATGAAAGGATTTGGTTCATTTACAACTTCTAATTCTAAAGATAATATACCTTCTCTTCTAGCACGGTCTGCTAACTTAACAAAAGTCTCAATCAGACTCTCTATTGACCTCTCTTCTTTAGAAAAGCCTTTTTTCATTACTATAAAAGTCTTTCGTAGATCCTTCATTTGGAAGGATATAAAAAGACCTGCAACTATCCCACCAATGACAATAAAGATGGATGAGAAATCAAAAAAATACTTAATCCCAGTCCACCCACCGGAAGCAACAATTCCAAAGATAATCATGATTACACCGACCATTAAACCAACTGGTGTTAACTTGTCTAACTTTCTCATTCTCTCTCTCCCTAATGACGAAATTAGAAAACTCGCCTATTGGCGAGTCTTGCAAGAGGTGAAGACAAGTTATTCCTTATTAGCTGTAAAGAAACTTATCTTCTCACTTGACCATTTTTTCTTACCTTAACATGTAAAAAGTGAGAATTACCTTGTAAATACGGTAAACTCACTTTACATGTCTTTCCCTCTTTTTCTCATATCGGTCGGATGATTATTTTGTTGAGTTACGCTGTTCAATTCGGTGCGGAAGTACTACTGTGTGATCTGTGACTTCTTCCTTATTCATATACTTCGTCAATAATCTCATTGCAACTGCACCTATGTCATATAGCGGTTGTACAACAGATGTAAGTTGTGGTCTCACCATTAAAGCTAATCTTGTGCTATCAGAGCTAATCACTTCTACATCCTGAGGTACGTGATACCCTTTATCTTGTGCGCCATGAACGATGCCTAATGCCATTTCATCTGAACCAGCAAATATAGCAGTTGGCTTGCTATCTAACTCTAACAAACGTTCAAATGCTTCCAATCCTGAGTCATATGTGTAGTCGCCTTCAATTACCCATTCTTCATGATAAGGAATACTCGCGTCTTGAAGAGCTCTCTTATAGCCTTCTAATTTTTTCTCTGCATTGATTGGTTCTCTTAAAGGGCCAATCAGCAAGGCAATTTTTTCGTGACCTTTTTGAATAAAGGCTTCCGTGGCATCATAAGCTGCTTGTTCATAATCAATGTTAACAGAAGGGATGGTTTGCGACTTTTCAATAGAACCAGCAAGTACAATAGGTACAGGAGATTTCTCAAATTCCGTCACATGTGCTTCCTCTATATTACCACCCATAAAAACAATCCCGTCCACTTGTTTTCCTAACATCGTGTTTAATAGATGTAACTCCTTGTCCATATTTTGATCTGAGTTACTTAAAATAATATTATACTTATACATTGTTGCGATATCTTCGATTCCTCTAGCTAATTCCGCGACAAAAGTACTCGATACATCGGGTAATATCACCCCTACTGTCGTAGTTTTTTTACTAGCAAGTCCCCTTGCAACAGCATTAGGGCGATAGCCTAAACGTTCAATTACCTCTAATACTTTTTTTCTTGTTGTCGGTTTGACATTAGGATTCCCATTGACAACCCTTGAAACAGTAGCCATTGAAACATTTGCTTCGCGTGCTACATCATAAATCGTAATATTCATGTCACACACTCCTTCTACTTTTTCTATATTAATAAAATGTATTTATGTATGTCATTCTTCTACAAACCTTATTTGTTCAGCAAGAATTGTAATTATGTATAATCA
This sequence comes from Cytobacillus kochii, assembly GCF_020171845.1. Taxonomy (GTDB): domain Bacteria; phylum Bacillota; class Bacilli; order Bacillales; family Cytobacillaceae; genus Cytobacillus; species Cytobacillus kochii. The sequence continues at coordinate 24,294 of NZ_JAIVAM010000015.1, forward strand.
TACGATACTTTTCTCATCCCTCGCAACTTCATGCTGAAATATTTATGAAAAAGTCAAAAAATAGTTAGAATCTAACCTACATAACTGTTATCCCAAAGTTCTTTCCTATTGTTCAATTCCTCACATAATCTTAAAAATAAAGATTAGAAACCACAACCAGCTTACTACAAATTTTTTAAAAAAGATATAAAAAAAGCCGACTCAAGAGGGAAGGTTACCATTCCCCTTAAATCAGCTTTATTATACCATTACACTTGAATTTGTGAAGGAAGTTTAAGTGCGTTCATGAATTGATCAAATTGATTTAAATCCATTTGCTGAGCGGAATCAGATAACGCCACTGCAGGATCTGGATGTACTTCTGCCATAACCCCATCAGCACCAATTGCAAGTGCTGCTTTTGCAGCTGGAAGTAATAAATCTTTTCTTCCAGTTGAATGAGTGACATCAACCATAACTGGTAAATGTGTTTCTTGTTTTAAAATTGGAACAGCCGTAATATCTAACGTATTTCTTGTTGCTTTTTCATATGTTCTTATGCCTCGTTCACAAAGAATAATTTGGCCATTTCCTTGTGCCATGATGTATTCAGCTGCATTAATGAATTCTTCAATCGTTGCAGACATACCACGCTTTAAGAGTACAGGCTTATTGATTTGTCCTGCCGCTTTTAGCAATTCAAAGTTCTGCATATTTCTAGCTCCAATTTGAATAACGTCTAAGTACTGCACTGCAGTTTCCATATCATTTGGGCTTACGATTTCTGAAATAACAGCTAAACCATATTCATCTGCTACACGTTTTAAGATCTTCAAGCCTTCAACACCCAAACCTTGGAAATCATAAGGAGAAGTTCTAGGCTTAAATGCGCCGCCTCGTAACAACTTCAAGCCTTTAGCTTTCACAGCTTCAGCAACTGATGCCACTTGCTCATATGATTCTACTGCACATGGCCCAAAGACAAGATGTGGCTGTCCGTTACCGATCTGCTCTCCATTTATATCAACAATTGTATTTTCAGATTTTTTCTTACGGGATACTAATAATGCTTTGCGATGGTCATCCTTTTGTAATTCTAAACCAGCTTTAAAAATTTCCTTGAACATATGCTCAATTGTTGAGTTCTCAAAAGGTCCATTATTATTCTCTTTGATTAGATCCAACATCGCTCTTTCACGGACAGGATCATAACGATAGACTCCTTGTGTTTCCTTTACCCTTCCGATTTCTTTTACAAGTTCTGCTCTCTCATTAATTAAAGAAAGCAACTGAAGGTTAATTTCATCCACTCGGTTACGCAATTGCTCTAGTTCTTTACCCATAATAGTCCCATCCTCTCAATTGTTATTACATTAAAGCTCAATTCCGAAAAAGCGAAGATGAGTACAATACTTTCTTGCTTCATTCAGATATCACTTATTTGTTTTGGTGATAATTATAATACATTTTTTATAATTGTTGTTATTATATATGAAATATACGCTTCTGTCACTAATTTTATCTTTATTAATTAGACGCTTTTAAGCAATAAAGCAAATTGATTCAAAAGGATGTGATTCTTTTGGGTGAGAAGAAACAATTTTTTGTCTTAGATATAGGAACAAGGTCAGTCATTGGTCTCTTTATTCTTTTTGAAGAAGGTGAGTATAATTGTGTTGATTATTTTGTAAAGGAACATGATGATAGGGCAATGATGGATGGACAAATTCACAATATCCAATCGGTTGCAGAAACAGTTATTGTTATTAAACAATACTTTGAAAAAAAACATGGTCCCCTTCAGAAAGTATTTATTGCTGCAGCTGGTCGATCATTACGAACCGAACGCATAATGACTAGTATGGATATAAGAAATTATCCGCCTTTAACTGCTGATAATATTCAATACTTAGAATGGCAAGCTCTTCATAAAGCACAATCTACTATTACAAATAAAACTCATCAAACAGAAATCCAAACAGATTATACCTTTGTAGGCTATACACCACTGTATTATTTTATTGACCGACAGCCTATTGGAAGTTTATTACACCAACAAGGTGCTCAAGCGAGTGTAGAAATTATTGCCACCTTCTTACCTAAGCTTGTTATTACCTCTCTAGAAGCAACAGTACAAAGAGCAGGGTTAACGATTGATGGGCTCACACTCGAGCCTATTGCTTGTGTACAAACTTTAATTCCTCCATCCTTACGACACTTGAATATAGCTGTATTAGATATCGGAGCGGGTACATCTGATATTGCCATTACTAATGAAGGAACAATTACTGCTTATGGGATGGTGCCACAGGCAGGTGATGAAGTGACAGAGTTCATTCAGCAATTGACACTAACCGATTTCCATGAAGCAGAGCGTATCAAACGGCATTTAGTCGACCATGAATCCTTCACATTTGAAACATTAAATAACACACAACAACATATCTACTCAAAAGACTTAATGAATAGACTTTTTCCCTTTATCGAACAACTTGCTCATTCACTTTCAAAAAAAATACAACAGCTAAATAATAAAAAGTCACCTCTTGCCCTCCTAATAATTGGCGGTGGAAGCTTAACACCTGGCATTCAAGAATTACTTAGAGACCAATTAGATTTGCCGCCACATCAAGTCATGCTTAAAACTTTAAATAGCTTAAAACATCTATCATTTCCAGAAGAGCTAGCTTCTCACCCGATGTATGTCACACCTTTTGCAATCGCAATTGCAGCCAACGAAACTCCGCTTAGATTTGTTCCTATTACAATCAATGGTGAGACAGAACGATTGCTAAAAATCATGACTCTCACAGTAAAGGATGTCTTATTAACTGCAAAATATCTAACAAGGAATTGGTATGGAAAAATTGGCTCTCCAAAAGTAATTACCGTTAACAAACAACAAATGACCATTCCAGGAAGTCACGGAAAACCGCCATATATTTATTTGAACGGTAAAAAAGCAAAATTAAAAGATGTCATTCACGCCCATGATGAAATAAGTGTCGTAAGAGGAATGAGCGGAGAGCCAGCGACTATTAGAGTATCTGATTGTGTCGGAGAAACCGAGAATAAAAGTATTTATATTCATGATGCAAAATACACCATTATGCCCTTAATAAAAGTGAATCAAGTAACAGCATCCACTCAACAGCTACTCGAGGACGGTGATCATATTGAATATATAATCCCATCGACAATTACAGAAATCTTTCATTCATTAGATTTGACACATCTTTTAGAGCACGTAAAGCCATTTCAACTGATCATCAATGGGAAGCAGACAATCATTCCACCTCATAACGGAAAAGTCATTTGCAATGGAAATTCGATATCTTTAACTAGTCATGTGAACCATTTAGATCGTCTAGAGATTATTGAACAACACCCATTAACACTGTTAGAATTCATCAAATATAAATCTTTACAGTACAAGGTCAGTATGACGATTAGTGTTAATAATAAAGAAGTTACGCTTTATAAACAACTTTTGCACATAATCAGAGAAAAAGAGAAATTAGGTGAGGAATCACTTATACATTCAGGAGATGTACTAGAAATAATAAAGGAAGAAGAACAAGCAAGGTTTTATTTTCATGATGTGATTAAATTTGCTCAAGTTCAAATTCCTTATCATGGTAAACTTCAATGTACATTATTTAAAAACGGCAAGAAGTCCTCTCTATTGGAGGAAATACAAGAGGGGGACAGTTTAAAAATTCACTGGTCAACTAAAAATTACACACTCGTGCGGAAAAAACACATAACTCCTTCAACCAATTTAAATAATGTTCCGAACGACTCACGTCCATATTAGACAAATAAATCGTTCGGGATAGATAACTTCCTTAAGCTTGTACAGCCTCATTTAGGTTATCATATGTAATTTTACGGTGGGATGTATGCCAAGACACTTCTTTATTAACAAAAAGAAAAGCTTGTGGAGATTCGTGTTTTACTTCAAATATTTCTGCTATCTCGTTTGACAATGGGCGATCTTCTTGAACAACTAAGTAATAAGCTTTCACATCACTATTTTCATTTGTGTATTTTTCAAATTGCTCGTAAGCATCTGCGCTGATTGGGCAAGTGTTACTGTGCTTAAGTAATAACATCTTCTCATTCTCTTGCAATGCTTGGTTAAATGCTTCTTTTGTATTTAATCTTTCCATTTGAATTACCTCTCTTATTATAATTATGGTATACCTCACATTATTTTACTAAAAAAGAGTCACCTATGACAAATCGAGATCATAATAAAGCGGTAAAGAATAGAGGGCTCTTTACCGCTTTATTGAATACTATTGATTTACTTTTTCCTCTGTTTGGTCAAAAGCTACTTTCGTTTCTTCTAATCTCTTTTGTGCTTCTGCTTCCGATGTTGGAGCATTTTCTTCAGCCACTCCGTCATCTTTTGCAGTCATTTGCTTAATTTTATCTTTCATATCTGCAGACTGCTTTGAGACTGTTTGTTGTAAGTCATTAGATTTTTCTTTTGCTGATTGAACGATTTCATTGCTTTTTTCTTTAGCAACCTGAACCCATTCAGTACCTTTTACTTTAGCAGTATCAGCGATATGGCTAGATTTTTCCTTTAAATGAGAAGCTTGTGTATTAATATCACTTATTAGTTCCTTACCTGATTTAGGGGCAAGTAATAATGCTGTACCAGCACCTACAATACCACCAATTAGTGCTCCGATGACGAAATCCTTTGTATTAATGCTATCTTCATTTTTGGCCACTTGTGTTGATTCATTTTCTTGACGATCTTGGTTACTCATCATTATCATCCTCCAAATTGAATTTATGACCTTGCTCTTTCTCTTTTCTTGCTAGGAACTGGGATAGGATCCTCAGCTGTATACGTTTGCGCTGGTGCTTGCTTACGTTGTTTATATTTCTCTCTTAATTCTAAGATGACATTACCCCAGCTAATAGCTTGTGCAACTTTTTCTTTATTCGACTCTAGCTGCTGACTGACTGAAGATGATATATTTTGAATAGAACCATTAAAGGTTCTTACTGAGTCCCCTACTTCTTTTACGGCACCAACAACATTATTCAAGCTTTCAGATTTCTTTTGAATATCTTCTGCTAATGCATTCGTTTTATGTAAGAGTACTGTCGTTTCCTTGGTCACTCCATCAAGCTGTTTTTCTAACCCGTCTAATGTCTTAGATACACTTGTTAACGTTACTTGTAGCGATGAGAGTGTTTTAGCAAGGTAGATGACTAAAACTAAAAAAGCAATGGCAATAACCGCTACACTCAAATACAAGATAATTTCCATTAGGCACACCTCCGTATTTTCAAAATAAGAATGATTCAAAGAAAAGAGCAAAGTATTTTATTTATTATTGCTTTTCCCCAATTATGAGAGAATAAACGCTCTTTCCAAATAATCCTTTTTATTTTATCTGTAAATATTATCATAATATAAACAATTACTTAAATGAAGCGATTAGACCTAACGGGAACCTTACTTATCTATTTTATCCTAAGAAAATCATTTATTCTGTCTTTTTCTCTAGTTATTTTCGAACAAACCTCCCACTTTAGGTTACAATAAGAAGGTAGTAATCAATTTTTTATTCGGAGGGATATGTAATGAAAGATCCTCGTATTGAACAATTAGCTAAGAACTTAATTAATTATTCAATTGGTTTACAAAAAGGAGAAAAAGTTCTCATTGAGAACTTCGGTTTACAAAAAGAACTTGTAACTGCTCTTGTAAAAGAAGCCTACGCCGCTGGTGGTCACCCTTTTGTCACGATAAAAGATAATACAGTTGACCGCGCACTTTTATTCGGCGCAAATGAAGAACAATATAATATGATGGCTTCATTTGAAGCAAATGTCATGAGCCAAATGGATGCTTATATTGGTTTACGTTCTGGAAATAACATTAACGAACAAGCAGATGTACCAGATGAAAAAATGCGTATTCACGGATCAACAATCGGTCAGAAGGTACATAGAGAAATTCGCGTGCCAAAAACAAAATGGGTCGTACTCCGCTATCCAAACGCTTCAATGGCTCAATTAGCTAAAATGAGCGTGGAAGCATTCGAAGACTTTTACTTTGATGTATGTAATTTAGACTACAGTAAAATGGATGCAGCCATGGACAATCTCGTTTCATTGATGAATAAAACAGATAAAGTTCGCTTAACAGGACCTGGGACTGATTTAAGTTTTTCAATTAAAGATATCCCAGCTATTAAATGTTCTGGACAAATGAATATACCAGATGGTGAAGTTTATACCGCTCCAGTGCGTGATTCAGTGAATGGAGTTATTTCTTATAACACACCATCTCCATATAACGGTTTTACGTTCGAAAATGTAAGACTAACTTTCGAGAATGGTAAAATCATTGAGGCCACTGCTAATGATACTGAGCGTATTAACAAAATATTCGATACAGATGAGGGTGCTCGCTTTGTTGGAGAATTTGCTATTGGTGTTAACCCTTATATTCTACACCCAATGCAAGATATCCTTTTTGATGAAAAAATTGACGGTAGCTTTCACTTCACACCAGGACAATGCTATGACGAAGCATATAATGGGAACAAATCAAATATCCATTGGGACTTAGTCAATATCCAACGTCCTGATTATGGTGGTGGAGAAATCTACTTCGATGATCAATTAATCCGCAAAGACGGCAAATTTGTAATTGCAGAATTAGAAGCACTCAATCCAGAAAACTTAAAATAAGCTAACAAATGGGAATTTTCCCATGTGAACCACGAACAAATTTTTGTTCGTGGTTATTTATGTATTCCCACATAAAAAATGACTGCCACAATCATTCATGCATATAGCAGAAGCAAACAATCATCTTAACCGTCTTTTCTTCAGATTTAATTGTTGTAATTTTCCTTCTGTACTAATTCAGTAATTTCCTTAACAACAGGTACACCCTGTCTTGTAATGGTATTAAACATGACAAAAGTCTTCTTACATGTTGTCAATAGCTCTTGATCCTCATTATATATTTCTTGATAAATATAAAAGCTTTTATTACCTACATTACGTAATTCTGTGAAAATTGTGAGTTCTTCATTCACTCGTGCCTCTTTTTTATAGGTAACATCAAAGTTAACCATTACTGTTCCTAAATGCTGTTGATCTAATTGCTCTTTTCCAATGCCAATTTCTCTATACCAGTTAGATACACCCTTCTCTAAATAGACAAGATACTTCATATAATTCATGTGACCTAAATGATCAATATCATCTTGTTGAACACATACCTTTAATATATTTTTTCGCATCTTCATTCCCCCGTAATTTATCCGTCATTTTTTTATATTATATTTTATCAAAATAGTAAGAAAATGAATACTATCAACTTTCATCATTCAAATTTATTTAGTTCATAGTAATTGATTAAGGGGAATATTTAAAGAAAAAATGATTGCTATGCCGTGTTGATGGCCTGATGTGAGTGTAGCCCATTAAATGCGCAGCTATCTTTTCCGATTTTACTTCAGATGCACGAGCAAATTCCTTTTGATCTGCTATCTTTGCTTATTTCACTTCAATTGCACGAGCAAATTCCTTTTTCTCTAATGGACTTAAACCACAAATTGAATTGATGAAACAAAAAGTAGTCCCCCACTCTCATGAGGAACTACTCGCTTATAGTTGCATTTCGTATGCTTTCTGGAATTTTTGAATGTCGCCTGCACCCATAAAGATTAAGACACCATCGTGGTGATCTTTTAAGATATTCGTATCGTCTTCGTTTAAAATAACAGAACCATCCACTTTTGCTTGTAAATCTTCAATAGAGAGCTTTCCATGAATTTCCCTAGCGGATCCAAAGATTTCACATAGATACACTTGGTCTGCCAAGTTTAAACTTGAAGCAAAATCATCTAAGAATGTTTGTGTCCTTGTGAAGGTATGCGGTTGGAAAACACCGATGATTTCTTTATCAGGGTATTTTTGACGCGCTGCTTCAATTGTTGCTTTTATTTCAGTCGGATGGTGAGCGTAATCATCGATAATGACTTGATCACCAATTTGTTTCTCTGTAAATCGTCTCTTTACTCCTCCGAATGTGAGGAGCTGCTCTTGAACAATCGAAGCATCAATATCTTCGTAATGACACACGGCAATCACGCTTAAAGCATTTAAGATGTTATGATCTCCGTATGATTTGATCGTGAACGTATTATAGAAGGTATTCCTTACAAATACATCAAAGGTTGTACCGCTTGTTGACTTGATGACATTTCTTGCTTGAAAGTCATTTTCTTCACCAAAACCGTAAAAAACAACAGGTACTTTTGCTTGCACTTTTTGTAATTGTTCATCATCACCACAAGCGAAAATCCCTTTTTTCACTTGTAATGACATTTCTTGAAACGCAGAAAAAACATCATCAAGACTTGCAAAATAATCTGGATGATCAAAATCAATATTTGTCATGATGCAATAATCCGGATGGTATGACAAGAAGTGGCGGCGATATTCACATGCTTCAAAAGCAAAATATTCGGCCAGTTTATTTCCTCTCCCAGTACCATCACCAATCAGATAAGCAGTAGGATTCGCACCTGTAAGTACATGTGCAAGCAACCCAGTCGTAGAAGTTTTACCATGTGCTCCTGTAACAGCGATACTTGTAAAATTCTTCATGAAATCACCGAGGAACTTGTGATAGCGAATGATTGGTAAACCAAGTCTTGTCGCTTCTTCTATTTCCTCATGTGTATCAGGGAATGCATTACCGGCAATGATTGTTAAGCCAGGTTGTATATTATTTTTATTAAATGGCAAAATTTTTATTCCAGCTTCCTCAAGTGCCACTTGTGTGAAGAAGTGCTTTTCAACGTCTGATCCTTGAACATTATAATTCATATCATGTAGAATTTGTGCAAGTGCACTCATCCCTGACCCTTTAATACCGACGAAATGGTAAATAGTCATATAAAGAAACCTCCAACCATCGTATATCTGTAAAACAGTATATGACATATATCTATTTTTGCTCATAATCGTTTATTTCAAGTTTCCATAGTTCTTTTTAATTCACATTTAAACATTATATCATTATTCCCTTTGAAAAACTATGTATCACTTGTCCCGATCATCATAATTTTTTGCAACTTATAGTGCATGAGAATTTTCCTTACCTACAGCACAGTATATCAGCCTTTTCTACTTAAAAAGGTTGTTTATTTTTAGGTAATAAGGAATAGGACTATTGGCTCAACACTTCCCAATATTGGCTTTCTGGTAAAATGTCCAATGCTCTGTGCTTTAAAAAAGTCCTCAATGTATCTTTTTTGCCCATTCTTTGATAGTTTGTACGTAATTCACTAAAAGGATGAACATCTTGACATAGTAGGAGAGGGGGAAAAGCGAAATTATTCTTTATACCAGGAATTCTCCTTAAAAAAACAACCGTTCCTCTTACGATAGTTAAAGAAGAATGCTCTACGTTATTTAAAGATACAACTTGTTCTTCCTCATTTAAATCATATCCAACTATAGTCTTTCCATCATAGTTTGTAATTAACAATGGTTCCATAACAGCAGCCATACATAGGGCAGCTTGAATCATTTCATATTCACGCATCTGATTTCTTTGTCTCTGTAAAAATAGCTGAAACACGCTAACCCCATGAATGGTTTGGTAGTCAAAAATTAACCAATCTGTAAATAGATGGTACATGCTTGATGGAATTTCATCCTCCTCCTTTAATTGGAGGTGTAGTTTAAAAATATGCTTTGCACGGACCATCTCACGAATATTTAAGTGGCGTTCACTGTACCTTTTAACCTTTTCAATTAACTGAAAACTAGCTTCCTCACCTTGCAGTTGCTTTTTATCACGAAACTTGTGCAAATGAACGATGGGTGTATCATTTTCAACCATCATGACCCTTCCTTACCTTTCTTCTAACATCATTCACTATTTTGTTCAATTTCATTTAGTTCCATTTCAGTAATGAGGACATCTCTTGGTTTACTGCCCCGATTTTCAGATACGAAGCCTTGTTCCTCCATCATATCTATTAAGCGTGCTGCTCTGTTATAACCAATTTTAAACCTTCTTTGTAACATAGAAGCGGATGCCGCCTGATGATCAATCACAAAATAACATGCTTCAAAGAATAATTCATCTGTTTCTTCAGTTACTCTCGCTTTCTTTAATAACTCATCTTGTTCAAATAAATATTGTGGTTTCTGCTCTTTCCTAACATGTGCTACGACATCATCAATTTCTTGATCAGAAACAAAAGTTCCTTGCAAGCGAACTGGCTTTGATGAACCGTTTTCTAAAAAGAGCATATCTCCTCTACCCAAAAGCTTTTCAGCACCACTAATATCTATTATTGTCCGCGAATCCACTTGTGAAGAGACAGAAAAGGCAATTCTTGTTGGTACATTTGCCTTAATGAGACCCGTGATAACATCAACTGACGGTCGTTGAGTCGCAATAATTAAGTGAATCCCGCAGGCCCTTGCCTTTTGAGCGATACGACAGATGGCTTCCTCAACATCCGCTGGGGCCATCATCATTAAATCGGCTAATTCATCTATGACAATGACAATATACGGCAGTTTTTGATGGTATTGCTTATTTGCCTCTGCATAATCATTGAAACGATTAATATCTCGTACGCCCGAATGAGCAAATAATTCATATCTTCTTTCCATTTCTTCTACTGCCCACTTCAGTGAGGCTGTTGCCGCCTTTACATCGGTTATGACCGGACTAACAAGTTGTGGTATTTGATTGTATGGTGCTAATTCTACCATTTTAGGATCAATGAGCAAGAGCTTTAACTCCTCAGGATCAGCTTTGTATAAAAGACTAATAAGAATAGAATTTATACAAACACTTTTACCAGATCCTGTTGCACCTGCAATTAAACCATGGGGCATTTTGCGTAAATCTGTGACAATTGGATCACCAGCAATATCTAGACCTAATACAGCAGTTAATGGTGATTCTGATTGCATAAACTCTTCACTATGAATGATTTCGCTAATTTGTACAGGTCTACTCTTTTGGTTAGGCACTTCTATGCCTATCGCATGTTTTCCAGGGATAGGTGCTTCTATTCTAATATCCCTTGCAGCAAGACTGAGTTTGATATCATCAGCTAGGTTTGTAATTTTATTTACTTTCACTCCCGGCTCTGGTTGCACTTCAAAACGAGTAACGGCAGGACCTTTCGTTACTTGTATCACATGAGCTCGGACATTGAAGTGATGTAGGGTGGCATTTAATAATTCCTCTTGTTCTAATAACCATTCTTCATCTGTGTCCATATTAACTGGAGGATCTAACAACCTCATAGATGGGAAGACATAATTAGGCAAATTTTCTTCTATTTCCTCATCTCTATAAAAGTCATTTTTTTTTACTTGTGACGATGGATCAAATGCTGCCGTCTCATTGACATTTAACTTTTTCTTATCCGATTGCAACATCATTACATTAAAGGGCAGATGACTCCGCTTCTGTGATTGATGAGACGATGTTCCAGTTTCTATCTCTTCTTCCACATTGGCGTGAGCTTCTTCCATGCTATGTATGTTTGCTTGTCCTTCATCCTGTGCCTCATCTTCATACATCCGTTTTTCTTCAACTTCTTCATACTGATTCGAATAAGGAATGGATTTTTCAAGTGCGACAGCAGTTTGATCTTGTGAAACTGTTAGCTCATCTTCGACCTGAAAGGATGTTATCATTTGTTCCGGCTCATTGTTAGTCGTCACTATCGGGTCTTCTTCCACCCTCACACTCACTTGTTCCGGCTCATTGTTAGTCGCCACTATCGGGTCTTCTTCCACCCTCACACTCACTTGTTCCGGCTCATTGTTAGTCGCCACTATCGGGTCTTCTTCCACCCTCACATCCACTTGTTCAGACTCATTGTTAGTCGCCACTATCAGGTCTTCTTCCACCCTCACATTCACTTGTTCCGGCTCATCGTAAAGAGACAATTGATTGTATTGTTCTTCAAGTGAAGCAGATTCTTTTCTTCCACGAGCAATACCAAGATCATATTCAGTAGGTTCTATTCTTTCATACTGTTCAAGTTTCGTTTCCTCTTTTATTTGACTTTTCCTTTGACCAAAACCATATATAGGAGAGGGAATTTCTGATGGTTTAAATGGCCCAGCATTCAGCTTAATTTCTGTTTTTTTTACTTGTTTCTTTTCTATTGGACGATGATTTTCTTGCTGATTTTCAATATTTTCTTTTGTTGAATGATTTCTTCTTTGTCTTGTTTGAAGATTTTTGCTATCTTTTGGCTTTTCGTCTGCTAATTTATTTACACGTTCTCTTGGCTTTCTTCTTCCCCGTGTCTCATCTGGGATGAGAGGAAAACGAAATTCACCTTTTGGATATTGATAAATTACTTTTGCTTCTATCTCTCTATGTGTATCATATGGTTCTTTAGCTTGAATTTTATTAGTGTTATTTGTAGGTTTCTCTTCTTGAGTTGTATTCGTTGGATTATATTCCTTGAACTCATCGGCATCATAGCCATTAAAGTAGGCTTTTATTCTTTTAAACCAATTCATTCTATCAACTTCCTTTTCTGTTCTAACTTACATTCTATCAGTAAACCTACTAAGAATGATAGCAATTATATAATCTGAGTTATCTTTGATAAGTTTTTGATATCATTGAAAAAGATGACACACAAATGAAAAATGGACCGCCTATAGCGACCCATTTCCATGGTTATTGTTTCTTTTTATTCTTGCCTAGAATAAATATTGGTTCTAACTCCCCATCTTCATATAAGAAAGACAGAGCTGTAATTGGTACATGACCACTTGCAAAAAAGCTCATTGTCATTTGCGCCAAGATATCGTATCCTGTTTCATTCATAATATCAGCAATAATTAATACATCTTGATGAGGAACAGCTACAGCCATATTTCCTTTGACCTTTGTCGCCATATTTTTGAGAAAAGACTCGTTTAAGATACGACTAGCATCATACCCATCTTTTTTATTGAGGAAATAAAAATCGTTGCCAGCTACTTGATCTATTTTCATTTCTGTTGAAAGCGACCGAACATTAAACTGAGCAACTTCTTTTATTCGCTCTTTTTCCCAGCCTTCTTTTTGAAGCAATTTTTCATCAATTAATCGGTAAGTGCTCCCTAAGTCAAGCGCATAAAAAATTCGTGTTTCTGCGGTATGCTCATCATATACAAAGGGTACTTCATCACCTGTTTCTAGTGGAAAGGAAGTTGAGCGAATAACGGGAAAAATGTTTTTTTCTTTACCGGAAAAACGTTGTTCTCCTGTCATGGCTTCTAAGCCTTCTTCTACATAATAAACAACCTCATCAATCGCTTTTTCCTTTTGCTCTTGATATCTCGCAACAATGCCAGGCAATTCTATCGTTATCCCTTTGCCAGTATGTTTATTTTCTATACGTAATTGATCTTTTTCTCTATCGAAAGTCATTAGGCGATCCTCTTTATGAAGACGCTTTTCTAATTCCTCTTTCATACGCTTACTTGTCATTTTATTCTTCATTCTTATCCCTCCTTACAGGGAAGATTTCGGTACTTAGTTTACACTAAAATGCACAGAAACAAAAGTGTCCCGCTTCATAACGGATGATATGGCTATTATCCATGTAGAACAAATATCTTCATCATCTATCCTATCAAAACAACCGGCCTATTTCGTGGGAAAAGCGAAAAAAGATATAAAGGAATGAACAAAATACCATTTATCTGATTACAGGTTGGATTCATTTGCCCATTCAAACAAGATTGTCATTGATACAATTCGTGGTGTGAACAAGAAATAACACCGATTATCTCCAAATTCATATTGTAAGAATAAAAAACGGCCCCTTATAAGGAGCCGTGCAAATCTATTTTTAAAGCGCTGCAATAAATTGCTCAATTTCATCCTGTGTTTTACGATCCTTACTGACAAAACGACCAAGCTCTTTACCATTTTCGATAGCTACAAAGCTCGGAATACCGAAAATATCAATTTCCACACAAAGATCGATGAACGCATCGCGATCTACATAAATAAATGTAAACTCTTTATACTTATCAGCTACTTCAGGCATAAACGGTTCAATAAACCGGCAATCCCCGCACCACTGTGCTGAAAACATTAAAATATATTTTCCGTTTTCCTTTAATTGCTCATATTCTTCCATTGACGCTAATTTTCTCATTATTTTTCATCTCCCATATCAAGCTTCATATCGCCGAATTTAATCCAGCCTTTTTTTCTCATATATTCTGATATTATCAAGCTAATGATTGCAGGTCCAATAAAATGTATTAAAATCACTTTTAATAGTACAGTAAGATTAAATCCCATTGTTGTAAAAGTCATTATTTGGCCGACTAAGCCACTCGTACCCATCCCCGCACCAGCAGCAATACTTTCCATATTAAAAAAAATGATGCCAATTGGCGCAAGTAAAAGCCCTGCAATTGTGGGTGGGATGAGTATGAATGGATTTCTCATAATATTTGGCACCTGCAACATAGAAGTTCCTAGCCCTTGTGCAACAAGGCCACCAAATTTATTCTCCCTATAACTCGTGACAGCAAATCCAACCATTTGAGCAGCACAACCAATTGTTGCCGCTCCTGCAGCTATACCATTTAAATCAAGCATCATCGCAATAGCTGCTGCTGATATAGGGGCTGTTAAAGCGAGACCCATTAGTACAGCTACAATCATTCCCATCACTAGCGGTTGCTGCTCTGTCCCCCACATAATCAATGCACCAAGATTTTTTATTCCAAGATCTATAAAAGGACCAATTAAAGTCGCTACACTATATCCGGAAAACACAACAACAAAAGGTGTCACAATAATATCAAGCTTTGTTTCCTTACTAATTAGTTTGCCTAGTTCAGTAGAGATGATTGCTGCAACAAAGCTACCTGCTGGTCCACCTAATACCGCACCAGCAGCCCCACTTAATAAAGAAGCAAACAAGACGAGAGGAGGCGCTTTTAAACTATACGCAATAGCAACCCCAATCGCAGGACCCATTAACCCCATCGCCATTGTACCCATTTCAATCATTACATTAGAAATCATGCCTAGTTGTAATTGTTCACCAATCGTCTTAATAATCAACCCTATAATTAAAGTGGAGAACAATCCTAAAGCCATACTCCCCATAGCGTCTATAAAATATACTTTTAGAGACAGTTTTACTCCCTTCTTATTAAGAAAAGCGTTCATAAGTATAAATCCTCCATCATTATGTTCATTTAACACCATATTATCTTATCACATGTAAAGACATATGTAATATCTATTTTTTTATTTCATTAAGATGTTAATAGAGGGAGTAAACAACCTTAAAGTTTTATACCATTCAAAAATCCAATGAATGGTATGACCATTTGTTTTTCTTCCAAAACATTCAGTAGATACTTGTCCACATTCTTTCTTCTTCTTCTCATATTCATACTTCAGTTGATGAAATAGTTAATACCATTAGAAATAGCCGTCATACAAGCCTGCTGATAATGAAATGAAATAGACTATCTACATACGCGATTGTAAAGGGTAACGATTATTTTTAGAAAGGATGAAGCATGGGAACAGAAAATGGCCATTTAGCACTAACAGTATCAAACAAAATAAGCAGTGCACATATTTTCACTATCAATCCATTTGATGTTAGAATAAGTAAAAGTGTAGAGGAGGAAGACAATGGAACTGAATGTATATTTAGCTGGGGAAATTCATTCTAACTGGCGTGAAGAACTGAAGGATAAAGTCAAATCACTACAGCTACCGGTTCATTTTTTCGGACCTATGGAGAATCACGATCGCAGTGACTTCATTGGAGAGGAGATCCTTGGTAAGCAGCCTAATGCTATTTTCAAAGACGAAGCAGCTTCAAATATCAATAATTTACGCACTGAGCTTTTATTGAAAAAATCTGATTTAGTGATTGCCTTATTTGGCGAAAAGTATAAGCAATGGAATACTGCTATGGATGCAAGTGCAGCTATCAACCAAAACAAACCGCTTATCCTCATTCGGCCAGAAGAACTCCACCACCCTCTGAAAGAATTATCAAGTAAAGCAAATGTTACAGTGGAAACGGTTAATCAGGCCATTAAAGTACTTTCTTATATTTTTGAGGAAAAATAGTAGACTACTCCCTACCTGCCACCATTCATGTGGTAGGTATATTTTTGATAAAGACTTTTGCATAAAACACACCATATGTATCCCATAAAAAAACCAGCCCTAAAATAAAATGGGCCGGTTAATTTATTGCGTAAGGCTTTATTCACCACTATTGCGATATTGCCATTGACCATACAATAGCTTAACAAGATGGGTAAACATTTCTTCGCGGTTGATTTGATTTCCTGTAAATACTCCTATTGCTCCTTCTTGGCTACGGATATTATTTTTATTCGTAAAATCATCCATGACTGGTCCCAGTTCCTCACCTTCAATCAGACGCTGCGCTATAGAATCTGGTAAAAGAATTCTTGCTCCACCTGCAACAATTGGCGTATGCCCTTCCACTGCAAGTGCACCCCAATTGCATAAGAATAGACCATAATCTGTTTGCTGTACACCACCTTCTAGGCCAATGCCAATGACTCCATCGCCTTCATATAAGGCTCCCTTCGCCCTGTTAATTGCTCCTTGAATCGTTTCTTGATCAGTCATTGGTTGTTTAGCTACATTAGATGCAACATCAACAGCAATAACATCACTATTTTCAATAAAAATATTTTTAACGGCCTGTACTTTTGTAGGGTTTTTCGATCCAATATAGATCTTCATGATAGCCCCTCCTAAAATAAATATATTAAAAATCATCCTGATATACTCATTGCCAGTGCAAAACTTAAAAAGGACCTCTTGTAAAGAAGTCCCATGTTACTTATTTGAAATTCTAACTGTTTTGACGAATGGTTTCAACTGTTGTGCGATCAAGTGATTTTATCAATGTGACAAGTAGTTCTTTCGCAGCAGCATAATCATCTATATGGATAATTGAACCGTGCGTATGAATGTATCTTGAACAAATACCAACAACTGCACTTGGGACACCATTATTTGTTAAGTGAACACTACCTGCATCCGTTCCGCCAGGAGAAACAAAGTATTGATATGGAATCTGATGACTTTCAGCCGTATCTAGAATAAATTCTCTCAAACCGCGATGTGTAACCATTGAGCGATCAAGTATTCTTAATAATGTACCTTTCCCTAACTGTCCGAACTCGTCCTTTTTACCAGTCATATCATTGGCAGGACTCGCATCAAGCGCAAAGAAAAGATCCGGGTTAATCATATTAGCAGCTGTTTTTGCACCTCTTAAGCCTACTTCTTCTTGTACAGTCGCACCAGACCATAAATTAATAGGTAGTTTCTCATCTTTTATCTCCTCAAGCAATTCGATAGCAAGACCACACCCATAGCGATTATCCCAAGCCTTCGCCAAAATCTTCTTCGGATTCGCCATTGGTGTAAATGGACAAATAGGAACAATTTGTTGTCCTGGTTTGATACCGATTTCTCTTGCATCTTCTTTATTGTCAGCCCCGATATCAATCAACATATTCTTTATATCCATCGGCTTATTTTTTGCCGTATCATCTAATAAATGAGGAGGAATAGAACCAATTACCCCAATTACCGGACCGTTAGCAGTCATAATCTGCACCCTTTGTGCTAATAATACCTGGCTCCACCAGCCACCTAATGTTTGAAATCTGATCATGCCATTATCTGTAATAGCAGTTACCATAAAACCTACTTCATCCATATGACCTGCAACCATAATCGTAGGATCTGTTTCAGCACCTTTTTTCACACCAAAAATACTTCCTAAATGATCTTGAACAATTTCATCTGAATATTTACTAAGCTCTTCTCTCATAAAATTTCTAACTAAGTGTTCGTTACCAGCTGCTCCGGGAAGTTCTGTTAATGTTTTAAATAGTTCTAAGGTCTTCTCATTCATTATTTCCCACTCCTATTATTTGACTATATTGAATCCTATGTATATTACCATTCTACATAACTTTTATGACGGGTGCCACCATTAGGAAAGTTAATTAGTTTTTAAATATTCAAATCTTTGCTAAGATAAAAGTGAAGCAATTAGCACTAGCAAAACATCTAAAAGATTATGTAGATACTTTTTAATAATGGAGGTTTAATTATGAGTTGGAAATCATTTGTTTTAGGTGTAGGAGTCGGTCTTGTTGGAGGATATATTACGCGCGAAGTAATGACAGAGAAAATAGCAGCGTCACCTGAGAAGGCATTACAAAATGCGAAAGATGCCTTTAAGGAGAATGGGGAAATAAGTGGTTCATGGATTCATATGGAAAAAGAACCTTATCAAAAGGAAGAGTTAAATTATGAAGTGTATAAAGGCGGCATATCCAGATATACTGGTGAAGATGTAAAACAATATGAATTTGTTGCCGATGCAAAAACAGGTGTCATTATTGACGCTTATCCTATTTAATTTATTCCTAAATGAGCGCTGAGCCTCATCGACGCAGATGCGTTGATGGGCACAGGCATTCATTATTTATTTGGCTCTTTTAATTTCTGCGATGATTTCTTTCCCCTCTTGATCCCATTTAACCGCTCGATAAAAAGCATCATGATAAAAACTAAACCAAGCTTCTTTTTCTAATCCAATTTTCATCCACTTTTGTTTTGCAGAGATAGAATCCATCGGATAATCATCAAACGCCAATACCCATAGCACATTTTGATGCGCATGTGTTGGCATAATATCGGCCATATGTATAAGCAACTCTTCTTTTCCCTCAATGATAATGATGCTATGTCCATCACTATGGCCGCCTGTGTGAATCATTTGAACAGGTCCCATACTCCATTCTTTATCAAATGTTATTACTTGTTCTTGTATACTCTGCCAATTTTCCTTCCAATATGTATTACGTGAGCGAATATTCGGATTTCTCATTTCATCCCATTCGATTTGTGAACAAATAATCTTCGCGTTCGGAAATACAGAATGATAGGATTCTCCTTCTAATTTAGTCAAACCACAAGCATGATCAAAATGCATATGGGTCATAAGAACATAATCAATATCCGATGTTGTAAAACCTAGTTGCCTTAAGTCTTCCTCAATAAACGATTCTTCCCATGCACCGTAATTCCGCTTTTGTTTATCTGTAAACTTTCCAATCCCTAAACCGCTTTCAACTAATAGCAATTGATCATTCCATTGTATGAGGATTGGATCTGTTCGTAGCTCAATTTGGTTATTTTCATTACTAGGATACTTTTTGGACCATAATGGCTTCGGAACGACACCAAACATCGCTCCCCCATCTAGATGATTGACACCACCACGAAGCCAAGTTAATTTTATATCGTCTATTTGTAAAGTCTCCATTCTTTTCCCTCCCTTTCACACCATTAGTCTATCATATTTACGCAATATTAAGAAATCTAATATTAAACAGTCTTCCATTAAAAAAAGAAAAAACAAGTTCAGTTGAGCCGCTGGGTATAGTCACTAAAAAACTGTGAAGTAAGGAAGAGAAATAGCGATTCATCGTTCACATAGAAGCTCTCTTTCCGTGACTTCCGTTACAGGCTCGATATTTACAATTTATCATTTTTCACCTTTATTCGACTTTGTACAGAACTCGTATTCTCTTCACTTTTTTTGAACACATACTCTTGTTATCCAGTCAACGCAATGAAACATGATTAGAGAAGCGAAAAGGCCTTTATCACCAACACAACGTGACGATAAAGACCTATTACTATTTTCTGAGCCTTTCTTAGTGAAGTGGTATTTTCACCTTATCGATATTGCACTTCACATCGGAAAATACGACTACCTTTATTCGAGAACTTTTCTTCGTACTCTGTCATTATATTTCCTTCATAATCACTTTGGTGAAGGTCTAAGCTGACATATTTCAATATCATACCGTATTGAGAAAAACTCATTAAAGAATATTCGAAAAGACCTTGGTTATCTGTTTTAAAATGAATCTCTCCTTGAGGAGGAAGAATATCTTCATAAAGAGATAGGAATGTTTGATAAGTTAGTCTTCTTTTTGCATGTCGTTTTTTAGGCCACGGATCTGAGAAGTTTAAATAAATCCGATCAACTTCCCCTTTCTCAAATACCTCCCGTAACTCTGCTGCATCGATATTCATCAATTTTACATTCGGTAATTCTTCTTCAATAATAAGATCAAGCGCACTTACAATGACGCTCTCCGCTAATTCAATACCAATATAATTAACCTCAGGATTCTGTTTTGCCATTCCAGTAATAAAACGACCTTTTCCAGTACCAATTTCGATATGAAGTGGACGATTATTACCAAAGCACGCTTGCCACTTTCCTTTTTGTTCTTTTGGCTCTTGGATAATGTATTGTGGATAATTGGCAAGTTTTTCTCTCGCCCACGGTTTATTTCTTTGTCGCATAATTACACCTCTATATTCAATTCATCTTTCAAAAGATAACATGCAATGTAAAAGTGTGCAAGCTCCTTTATAAGGGTATCTTACTATGCAGTTTTTGAGACACTCACTACTTCCCATGGTGAAACCTCTTTTGTCATTACGGTTTTTTTGTATGTATAAAAAACGAAAGGAATCACAATCTAGTTGTGATTCCATAAAAAGAAAAAGGGTGAGTAAAATGCCAATTAGTCAAAAAGACCAATTAACATTGCTGCAGGATCTATTAAGGAACCATCACACAGATGCCTGTGGCTCCAAATCAGAATGTGAACAAATTGCTAGGCTTGTACAATCCCTACAAAACCAAGAAACTATTCATCAAGATTTACTTCCTTTATTAAATGATGTTGATCAATATAGTAAAAACGGTATAGTATCATCTGACCTAAACGAGCATATTTCTTCTAGCAAAGAGGATCTCTCTCAATGGGTCGACACAATGAATCAACTAATATAATCTAAATGAAGCCTTCTTTCCAGCCCTTGGATTAGATTATTCATTTCCTGAAAACGGAATTTACTTTTATGCCATTGAATACTATCCAAGGCTTGGAACAATGCATACCACTTCATGCGCAATCGCAAATCTTCCGTCAACACCATGCCATATAACTGAAGCCACTCACTCCATTGTTCATATGGAATATAGGCATATAATAATGTGCCTATATCTATAGCCGGGTCACCGATCATTGCTCCATCCCAATCTATTAAAAACAACTGATTATCCTCGGATAATAGCCAATTATTATGATTTACATCACAATGACACACAGTCGTTACATCCGTTTCAATCGCATTCACTGTGTCTTTTAAAAATGTTAGTGACTCAGCTACTAATGGAATTTCCAATAAGTCTTGATCCAATTCCGTTAATAGTGATTGTAATACTGTCTCTGGATGTATGGCCGATTTCCCTAACCTAGTTAACATGGCAAGCAATGGTTTTGATGAGTGAATCTTCTTTAGCAGCTTGGCTACGCGCTCGCTATTCATTTGCGATTGCCTAAGCTCACTACCACTCATCCATTGCTGAGCAGTAAATACATCTCCATTCTCCATCCTTTTCGTCCAAACAAGCTTCGGGACAATTCCTTCAGCAGAAAGCACGGCTAGAAAAGGAGAAGAATTCCTTTTTAAAAATAATCGCTGTTCATCATGTTGTGCATAATAGGCTTCTCCAGTTGCACCACCAGCCGGGATAATCCGCCAGTCATCCCCGAATAAATTTTCCAAAATAGTTCACCTGCAATTTACTACGCCATTTATGAATAGCTGTATTAAACAATTTCACACTTAAGTTTCATCTGAAAATAAAAATAGCTATTGATACAAATTCAACAATAGCTATCTTTATAAATTTTATCTCTTTCAAGAGTTTTTAGCAAGTTACTTTTTCCTGAACAAAACAATAGCAGGAAAATGGAGGCAAAGTAATATTAGAATAGTTACCTAACGAATGAGGAGAGGCTTGATTTTGGGTGACAAATAATTGCCATTGCCCATATGGTAAGGAAATTTCATATTCCTTTTCAGTTGGATTAAAATAACATAATACATCCTCATTAAACTTATGATGTGAAAGTAAATACGCCAGTAGTGGTTTTTCAATATCTAGAAAATTTACCGCTTCATTAATTTGCTTCGTACTGTATAAACGTAAAATCGCATACTTTTTTCTGAAAGCAATTAATCCTTTTACATATTCAACATTCTCTTTATACTTACTCCTAGCCATCCAATCCAATTGATTCACACAATCAGGTGAACGATAACTATTCCCTTCACCGTTTTTTGTCCGAAAGAACTCTTGACCACTGTGCAAGAAAGGAATCCCTTGGGCAAGAAGAACCATCGCTGTTGCTAATCGATGTCTTAGTCTTTTACTTTCATCTGTGTCTTCAGGAAAACATATATGGATTTTATCCCACAAAGTATGATTATCATGTACTTCTACATAATTAACCGTCTGAAATGGTTCATTAAATATCCCTTGTTGACCAATGCTCCCCTTCAATACCGTTTTAGCTGTTTGATAATAATAGTGATTACCAAGTGCATATCCACAATCGTATAGATTAAATGTATTCCCTTTTATTCCATCTCTAAACTGATCATTGAATTGTGCAATGGCACCAAGCCTATCTTGATTATGAATATTCGCTTTCTCTTCTTTAGCGAGAGGTGTATTTAAGTCCCAACCTTCACCGATAACAAGGATTGTCGAATCAATACTATCTAACGTTTTCCGGATAAGTTTCATCGTTGTCACATCTAAAATACCCATTAAGTCAAATCGAAAACCATCAACCTTAAAAGTGTTGGTCCAATAAGTAATCGAATCAACAATAAAATTTCTTACCATATGCCTTTCAGATGCGATATCATTTCCGACACCTGTACCATTTGATGGAGTACCATTTAGATCATGTCTAAAATAATAGCCTGGAACAATTTTTTCAAAAGAGGAAGTTTCTCTTTCATACACATGATTATAGACAACATCTAAAATGACCCTTATACCATTTTGATGAATGACATCAATGAGCTCGATTAATTCATTTATTCTTGTATAAGGAGTGGCAGCATTAGAAGCATAGCTTCCTTGTGGCACATTAAAATGAAGAGGATTATATCCCCAATTATAACAATCGTCTGGTCTTGTCTCGTCAACTCCAGCAAAATGATTCAATGGTAAAAATTCGATATGTGTTATACCTAATTCTTTCATATAATTGAGTCCTGTAGAATCTCCTTTTACGTTAGTAGTGTTCTCTTCAGCTATTCCCTTATATAAGCCTTTGTGGCGGACACCGCTATTTGGGTGAATGGTCAAATCCCGAATATGCGTTTCGTAAATAATGGCATCTGTCATCATTGAGAAGGATGGACGTGCTGTTTTTGGATGTTTAAATCGATTCTCATCAATAATGACACCTAATTGCCCATTCGGAGTAATTGCTTTTACATATGGGTCTACAGCTTCTCTCCAAACCCCGTTCACACATATGTGGTAGCAATAACACCATTCATGTACATCCATTGATACAGTAACCTGCCAAACGCCTTTTTGCTTCCTACTCAGTTCAATCATTTCTGAATCATCGCCATGCTGTAACTCTAATCGTAGGGCAGTTGCTGTTGGTGCCCATACTTTAAAAGTCGTTGCATGCGGTTGATATTCATATCCAAGAGGCCCTTCATATTTGAAGAGCTCATCAAATTCAGGTGTTCTTGTCACCGACCCAATATCGACCTCAATCACATCTCCGTGTTCACTTTCTATATAACCTATCGCCCCAAATGGAAAAAGATGAGGAAAAGAGCAATAGTATTTGCGAAAATCATTAATTTCTTCCATTCCTTCTATTACAAGCTCGTAACTTTCATCACGATGAATATAAGTAAAATACTTTGAATGGCCCTGGTGATAATCATAAGGAAGTAATAATGTGATTAAATCTAATCGATCTATATACGCATAAAATGCTTTCTTACTATCATTCATATTACTCCCCCATCCCTTCATTTAATTATTTTTCTCTTTGCTAGATTGGAAATATCTCTTAGGTGTAACGGGAAGCCGCATAGAGATAGAAAGTCCAAGATGTGACATCACTTCTTTATACTTCCCTACTTTCCTTTGCAATGTGAGAATATTAATCAATTATGATAATGTCCACCCCTGTACTCGCCACAGTTACTAACGACATTTGCGGAAATCATATGTAACGCCAACAAAAAGTCTCAGGTTCTATTGCTGTCGGTTTATAAAACGATTCACTTTATAGGGAACTTGAGCATTAAACACAGCCCGTTATTTTTACAAATAGTGAGTAGAGTTATTTAATCCGCATATTCTCCCTATATCAAACTCTTCTTCATTATCTATATTATTCACCAGCGATTTAAGTGCTTGTTTAGCTGAATAGACTTTCAAAATACCTCTTGCCAAATTATTACCCGCTCTATATGGAAAAAGGCCAGTTTAACAGCCGAGCTCTTATACCATCCATTATGTAGTTCATGAATGGTACAAACACTGCCTTACAAACCAATAACACTCTTTTATTCGGACCCTGTTACCTGACAACAGTATTTGGCTTGACTGTCTTACATTTGACTGAACGAGTGAAACACTCATTTAATTTCATTTTTTACGTATGGATAGACAATAATCGCCTATTCATCATCCTTCCCCTATGTCACTCCATTCAGATCTTTCAAATGATATCCTTTCCGCATAAGTCAACAAGGCTTGTGCTGCTAATAACTGCTGACTTTTTAACGGTGCTTTTGTTTGTCTTTGATTTATGAACCAAGACGGATACTCTTTCCGGTCAATTAAAGTAACATCAAAGGGAACTGATGGATAATCAATATATCCTTCTCGGCAAAGAACGACCTTTTGAACAGGTAAAGTGACATCATGTTTGTCCAAAATTTTCTTGACTACTGTGACTGTTCTGTTCAATGAGATCAATGGGTTTAAAATTTTCTGTTCATTTTCTTTTTTAGCTAACCAAAATCGGCCAGCACTTCCGGTATAAGCCGTTAATTCAGCACCGTCTAAAAAATGGAGACAGATTACTTCTGTCGGTGTGAGAACAATTGTATCAAGAGAAACCGGTGCTTGACCTAGCTTTAGTATCGGCTGAAAAAGGACAAGGAATGTATCTGGAAACCTTTGTAACAAGTATTTTAACTGTTCATTATAATAGTAACTTCTTGATAGAGACGATTCAGAAAACAAGGTTGAGCTTGCCCATTTTAATTGTGTACGAAATAATTGATCGAGGTACATTTGCTTAAGTTCCTTTGTTGAGGTAGGTCTCACATGATAGTCCGCGGTAAATGAAAATGACTCTTCATTATGATTCGTTTCCTCTTCAGCCACCTCTTCAATCATTGTCTCTTTGTTTCTTTTTACAATATTGAGCAACTTATCCTTCAAGCGTGGTTTATGATATTGAGCTGGTTCTTTCTCTATGAGTTGGTACTCTTTTCCTTCTTCTTCAAAACGGGTCAACAACAGTTCCCATTGTTGTTTTTTTAATTTTACAAATCTAGATGGATATAAATAAATATTCTGCTCATATCGTGAAATACAATCGACAATTTTTATTAACTGCCCCACCCTACTACCCCCTTAACTTTTTAATGAAAATGTTGCTATTCTTTTATATTTCGGCTTACTCTCTGTATTTACTTCATAAAGACCCACTTCAGTAGCTTCAAATGATAATGGTGTTTCCATAATAGGCGGAAAATGTGTGAACTGATTTTCACCTTGCCACTTTTTAGCTAATGTAATATGTGGTGTGAAATTTCTTCTATCACGTGAGAAACCATACTTTTCACAGACTTGATTAACAATTGATTGAATCTCATGTAATTGCTTTTCTTTATGTATATCACACCATAGAATACGAGGGCGTTCTTTAAGCCCAAAAGTTTGAACACCTTCAAGATACAGCGTAAATGAGGAAATATTTTTTAAATCATTAACTATCACTCGGTTCATTTCGTCCAATACTTCTAATGAAGCACCCCCTAAGAAAGCAAGAGTAATGTGATAATCACATTCATGGACCCAATCTTTAAATGGATAATCAGCCTCTACTGCCAGACATTTTTGCTTTATGATTAATTGTATATTTCTTGGAATACTAATCGCATAAAAGTAATGAGGATTTCTCTTTTCCATCATCTTTATCCTCCCAATTCCTTTTGATTATCTATATCTATTTTATCAGAACAGATAAGAATTTCAGTATTTTTCCATAGGTATGATGTCATGTTTGCCTTTAAGCAATTCCTTTATAACTGATAAGTTAAATATGATATAACTATAATAAAGAGTAAAGCATTGAAGAAAGGATGCGACTTGAATGAAGGTTGTTGAAAACTTAGCGCAACTAATAGGAGACACCCCTCTATTGAAATTAAATAAAATTGGACCTAAAAATGGGGCTACTATTTATGGGAAACTAGAGTTTTTTAATCCTAGCAAAAGCGTAAAGGATCGAGCAGCATATAATATGATTCTAAAAGCAGAGCAAGCAGGGTTATTAAAACCAGGGGCGACAATTATTGAACCTACAAGCGGAAATACAGGCATAGGTCTGGCTATGAATGCTGCCGCTAGAGGATATAAAAGTATACTCGTAATGCCCGATACGATGACGAAAGAAAGAATCAATTTATTAAAAGCGTACGGTGCAGAAGTTGTTCTCACACCAGGAGATGAAAAAATGCCTGGTTCAATTAGAAAAGCAAAAGAATTAGCTAAACAAATTCCTAATAGCTTTATCCCTATGCAATTTGAAAATAATGCTAACCCAGATGCGCATAGGCATTCAACTGCTATTGAAATTATTGATGGGATGAAACAAATAGGTAAGGATTTGTCTGCATTCGTTGCTACTGCAGGGACAGGGGGAACCATTACAGGAACCGGGGAAGTATTGAAAGATTATTATAAGGGACTCCAAGTCCATGTTGTAGAACCAAAAGGTTCGCCTGTGCTTTCCGGTGGAGAACCAGGAAAACATAAATTAGTAGGGACGAGTCCTGGCTTTATACCAGATATCTTAAACACAAATGTCTATGATGAAATACATCAAATCACAGACGAAGACGCCTATCAAACAACAAGAGACCTCGCACGAAAAGAGGGCATCCTTGTCGGGCCATCATCTGGAGCTGCTTGTTTCGCAGCGATACAGGTCGCTAAAGATTTCACACCAGATGATGTCGTTGTATTCATTGTTTGTGACACAGGTGAGAGATATTTATCAAGTGATTTATTTAAAATTTGAATATAGAGCTAGAAAGCCGGACGAATTCTATCGTAGATTTGTCCGGCTTTTTTATTATTACACTCCTAAATTAAAAACCGATCCCCCGTTAACCAAGTTTACCAAGCTTTCACACCTCGTATGTATCCAATTTGATTCCCTAATTTCCTATTTTAGTTTTCATTTGTGTCTTTCCTGCTAAATGACTTGCAAGTTCGCATTGCTCGGCTTTCATTCCCATTCTCGCTTTCTGAGTAATATGCAAACCACACATTTAATATGTACCTTGTGCTTCCAATGTGCCCTAAGGAAACCCTCCCATATTTCTTTCGCGTGTTCCCCGCTCATATGCGTTATGTTTAGAGCACCAAAAAAAAAGGCCACTCGATTTATCGAATGGCCATTCTCTTATACTTCTGCACTCACTTGTTTTGAATGCCTATTGTCTTCCTCTTCTTCTAACTTACGTACTGCTTCCTCACTTGTATCTACTCGTTTTATAAATAATACGAGTATAAGTGCAACAATATTAATGACAAGTGATACATAGAAGGCATATTGTATACCTGCTAGTAACGCTTGTTGAGTAACTGCAGCAGTTGTTGCTTCTGTCATTGTTGTAGGGTCTACACCTGTCATTAAGCTTTCTGCTTCAGATTGTGTGACACTATTCATAATCGTTACTAATATAGCTGTACCGATTGAACCCGAAACTTGTTGAGCTGTGTTATTTATTGCTGTTCCATGTGGATTTAAGCGATTTGGAATTTGGTTCATACCATTTGTCATAATTGGCATCATTACCATTGACATACCAAACATTCTCAACGCATAGATAATCACAATATGACTATAGGATGTATCGATTTGTAAATTAGCTAACATATAAGTTGAAATAGCTGTCACTATTAAACCAACAGCAGCTAACATACGCGGTCCAAATTTATCAAATAACTTACCAGTGATCGGTGACATAATTCCCATCACAATTGCTCCTGGAAGCATTAACAGACCAGAATCGAGCGGCGATATTCCACGAACACTCTGGACATATGCTGGAGTTAAGATCATACCTGAAAACATTGCGACCGCATTAACAATTGCAATCACTGATCCCAGTGCAAACATCGGATATTTATATACACGTAAATCTAATAGTGGTTTTTCCATTGTCATTTGACGAATAATAAAGAGAATAAGTGAAATGCCACCAACAATTAAAGTCGTTAGTACCCATGTATCTGTCCAACCATCAGCACTTGCAGAACTAAATCCATACAGCAAGCCGCCGAAACCTAGACAAGATAGCACGACTGAAAAATAATCAAGTTGCACATTTTTATTTTGAGGCATAACGTTCTCTAATTTCCAAATAGATAGTAATAAGCTGATGATTGCTAATGGCAAAATCATCTCAAAAAGAACACGCCAATCGTGATATTGAACAATATACCCAGACAAAGTCGGACCAATGGCTGGTGCAGTAATCATAACTAACCCAAACACACCCATTGCCGTACCGCGTTTTTCACGAGGAAAACTAACAAGCATGACGTTCATTAATAAAGGCCCCATAACGGATGCACCTGCAGCCTGAACCATGCGACCTGCTAATAACATACCAAAGTTTGGTGCAAATGCAGCCATCGCTGTACCAATTGTAAATACAGACATACAGAAAATATATAAGCTACGATTTTTAAAACGTGTTAGTAAGAATGCTGAAGCAGGAACAAGCACGCCACTAACTAGCATATACCCAGTTGCCAGCCACTGAACTGTAGAATAATTTTCTACATTTAAATCGACCATAATACTAGGCAATGCCACATTTAATAATGAATTATTTAAGAAAGACACAAACGCACCGACAAATAATATCGCAAGCATTAAATACGGAGGTTTTTGAGGTTGTAAACTTGAATCCATACTTTCTCATCCTTTTTATTTTTTTATTTCGAGTACTGAACCATTTTAAACCCAAAGTATAAATTGGTCAACATATTTATACTAAAAGTTCAATTGCATTGTATTTCTCTTCTTAAGAATCTATAATGAAAGCCATAAGGGTGGGGAATACACGATGAATAACAAGAAGAAGAAAGTGGCAGATGCAGCATTGAAACTGTTTCAAGAAAAGGGGATTCAACAAACATCTGTACAAGATATTATTGATTCAGCAAATATTTCCAAAGGGACATTCTACAATTATTTCGCCACAAAAAATGATTGTATCGCTGAGATATTAGAGGATTTGCGCTATGAAGCAAGTCAAAGAAGAATTGCACTACAAGTGGGGAAAGATACAAAAGATAGAGACGTCTTTATTGATCAAATCTCCCTTTTATACACACTGCAAGAAGCCAGTAATCTTCATCGATTGTTTGAAGCGATATTGCATTCAAATGAAAAGGATTTAAAAAAACTCGTTTTACAACATAGAGTGTACGATATGGAATGGTTAACTTTTAGAGTTATTGAGGTATTTGGAGAAGACACTAGAGATTATGCGTTTGAAGGAGTTGTCTTATTTACTGGAATGCTCCAACACCTTCTATTTGTGAAAAGAATTACGAACAATGTTTACGATTTAAAACAACTTATTGATGTGACACTATCTTATTTAGAGATGATTTTACAAACGATGAAATCTAGTGGCGTTTCTCTTCTCAATTATTCAGCTATTAATCAGCTAAGAACTCATATAAATAAACGGATTATCAAAATTGAAGAAATTTTTGAGTTTGCTCAGCAATTGCAAGAACAGCACCAATTTGATGAAGATCAACAAGATTTATTTGATGCGATATTAACAGAATTAAAAGCAGATCGAATTCGTAAACCTGTTCTGTTACCTTTACTCAAACCTTTCCAAACCTCACTAGACAAGACAGAGATCGAACTACAAGCTCATACGTTTACAAATTTGATTTGGTACTATTTACAAACAAAATAAAAACAGCTTGGACAGTTTTGCTTTTATCTAAAATAACCACGAGCCAAATAAATTTGGTTCGTGGTTATTCATTTCCCATTAGCTATTTGCTTTTGCTAACTTTGGCCAGAAGACAATTGGTACTAAAATGAATGAAATCAATCCACCAACTATACTTAAAGTAGCATAACTAGAATGAGCAACAACCATGCCCGAAAGCAACCCACCGGTCGCACCAGATAGGGCAATAAACACATCGACTTTTCCCTGAATGTGAGCTCTGTTTTCATTGGTTGTTCCATCAACAATTAATGTCGTTCCACTGATTAAACCGAAGTTCCAGCCTAACCCTAATAAAGCTAAAGCTAAGATTAATCCAAATAAAGAATCCTCAGGCACACTAGCAGCGGTAATTCCTGATAACAATAATGTAACACCTGCAGCAATAGCAATAAAATATCTACCTAATCGATCAACTAGAACACCTGTAAATAGAGATGGTAAATACATCGCACCAATATGAACGCCAATTACCACTCCGATTGCTTGTAGTGTATGACCATGATGAAGCATATGAACAGGGGTCATCGTCATAATCGCTACCATAATTAACTGTGTTAAAATCATAACTGTTGCCCCAACAACGATATGATATTTATTTACATTTTTGGTAGCAATAACGGAATTACTCATTTGTTTTTCTTCTTCAGCTACCCATTGCTTCGCTAAGATAAATGGATCTGGGCGTAATAAAATAAACAATACAATCCCAGCAGCTATGTATGCAAGGGCAGATAATAAAAACGGGCCAGCTAAAGGAGGAATGGTTAATCGGCCTGCCACCTCCCCCATAATATTAACTAGATTGGGCCCTAATACTGCTCCAAATGTGGTCATAACCATTGTTAAACTAATTGCTTTTCCTCTTTGATTCTCATTAGCCAAATCACTGCCGGCATATCTCGCTTGTAAATTGGTTGCCGTACCTGCTCCATAAAGGAATAAGAAAAAGAATAATAGAAAAATATTCTGTAATATAGCTGCCAAAACAACCCCTAATGCTCCTAGTCCACCAACAATAAAACCTATAGTAAGTCCAATTCTTCTGCCATAATGTTGAGAAGTTTTCCCTACTATAAAAGCAGTAACTGCTGATCCAATCGTGAATAAAGCTGTTGGCAAGCCTGCATATGAAGGCGTTCCTAATATATCCTCTGCTAATAACGCTCCTACCGTAATGCCTGCAGCCAAACCTGCTCCACCAAACAACTGAGAAATACTTACAACCGTTAAAGTTCTTTTATATAATCTCTCTCTTTCACTCTCACTATAACTCGATTGAATCGGTTCTCCCATTTCTTCCCCTCACTTTGTTAAATCTTATATTTCTTGATTTTGAAGTTTTCTTCGTATTGTATCCTTAATAAACTGACGGCAGCTTTCAGATAAAAGTGACTTATTCGGATGAATCATATCACCATATATGTTATTCCCTAGAATTCTCACTTCTCCTGCAAATGGTTTATCGGATCGTGCATCGTACCCTTGTAGGACAATATAAATAGATTGTCCCCTCCTCGCAAAATCAATGATAGACACTTGATGTTCACTCACTTTTACTCCATCCCCTCTGGTTACAACCGTTATTGACTAGTTTACTCTATTTCTGGCACATGTGAGCAATGATTTGATTATCATTCAGCTAGTAAAAGCTTTCATAACACCTTAGGGTATTCAACTATTTATTAATCATCAGGCATAATAAGTAATACAAGAGAGGGGTTGATTTTATAAAGGAGTTTTTAAAATAGACCTATTACCGACGTTTGGATGGCACTAATCGTCTATACTGTATCTAACAGATAAGAGAAGATAATGATGATTTGATTAATGAAATTGAGAGTACAACTATTGCAAAAACAATACATTATAATCATTGAAGAAATTCTCTATAAAACAACTACGTATGATAGAAAGGATGATACATGTAGTTAAATTTACTATTGAACGCAAAAAACAGAGACACCATTAGATGACGTCTCTGCTTTCCTTCTTAGTCATTATACTTGCGACCGATTCCAAAATCTGTGAGCGGACAAAGCATCAATTATTTGTTTCGCAAAATCATTACCTGATTGTTCTTCTAGTAAAATGCCTTCTTCACTAGGATAATCTAAATCTTTAATCCAATAGATGGCATCACCAGTAGCAGCGATTGGTTTGAAGTGTTGGTATGCTTCATCTATAAACAGCAATGCATCATGCTTAAAGGTTGCATCAACTTCATCACTACCAATAAGATACACCCCATCAAATACCACTGAACTGTCACTAGCAAATGTATGTTTTGCTTGTAACTCTACTCCTCCACTCCCTCTAATTGTGCCAAGACGGTCACTTACAATACATGGGTTCACACCAGCTTCTTGCAAATCATTGATGATTGACTTTGCTTTTTCACCTTCAAACCCATCCGTAACTATGATTGCTAGTTTACGTGTAGCTGCTGAAAAGATTGTGTTTTGTTGACTTAGTGCAGGTGATGATTTCGCTGTAGTTGTCTCATTATTATTTTCAACTGCATCAACACCAACTTTTTCAGCAATGCGATTAGCAAGATCACTATTTACGTGACTAAACATTTCGACTACACGCTCTTTTACAGCATGGCTTTCCACTTTACTCAATTCGAATTGAAAAGCACTAATCGTATGTTCTTTTTCTATATCGCTCAAGCTATTCCAGTACAGTGTAGCTTGACTAAAGTGATCTTCAAAACTATCACTTCGTTCTCTAATTTTCCTACCTTCTACTTTTTCTTGATAGTGAGCATAACCACCTTCAGATTCTTCAACCGTATTCGGCGAACCATTTGCTAAGGTATTATTATGATAAGCAGCTTGTCCTGTATTAATCGTTTGGCGACCATAACCATCTCTTTGATTATTGTGGAAAGGGCAAACAGGTCTATTAATAGGTAGCTCATGGAAATTTGGACCACCTAAACGAATGAGTTGGGTATCTGTATAGGAAAACAATCTTGCTTGTAATAATGGATCATTCGTAAAATCAATACCAGGTACTACATTCCCAACCTGGAAGGCTACTTGTTCTGTTTCAGCAAACACATTGTCTACATTGCGATTCAGTGTCATTTTACCAATTTTACGAACCGGAATTTCTTCTTCTGGCCAAATCTTCGTTGGATCCAGAATATCAAAATCAAACGAAAATTCATCCTTCTCTTCTAAAATTTGCACACCAAGTTCGTATTCAGCATAGTCGCCTGCTTCGATAGACTCCCATAAATCACGGCGATTGAAATCAGGGTCTTTTCCTCCTAACTTTTGTGCCTCGTCCCAAACAAGGGAATGTGTGCCTAATACTGGTTTCCAGTGAAACTTAACAAAGTGACCTTCGCCTTTATCATTAACCAATCTAAATGTATGAACACCGAATCCTTCCATTGTACGATAACTTCGCGGAATACCACGGTCACTCATCACCCACATCACCATATGGGCAGATTCCTGATTTTGCGAAACCCAATCCCAAAAAGTATCATGTGCAGAAGCAGCTTGTGGCATTTCATTATGCGGTTCAGGTTTCACTGCGTGAATTAAATCAGGAAATTTAATACCATCTTGGATGAAAAACACAGGAATATTATTACCTACTAAATCATAATTTCCTTCTTCTGTATAAAATTTCGTTGCAAATCCCCTCGCATCTCTCGGCGTATCAAGTGAACCACGCGAACCAACAACTGTTGAAAATCTGACAAAAACAGGCGTTGTCGTATGAGGATTAGTTAAAAATTTCGCTTTCGTGAAAGCCTTCATTGAATCATCATAAACTTGAAACTCACCGTGAGCGCCAAACCCCCTTGCATGAACAACACGTTCAGGAATTCTTTCATGGTCAAAATGTGTTAACTTCTCACGTAAATGGAAATCCTCTAGTAATGTTGGACCTCTTGTACCAGCTTTTAAAGAATGATCATCTTCTGAAAGTTTTACTCCACCGTTTGTTGTTAAGTCTTTATCCTTATTGTCATTACTTCTAAAATTTTCAAGTTGTTTGTCTTTATCATTTTTAGACATAGTGATTCTCTCCTTTTATTATGTAATTATTTTTAAGGAATAGTTGTTTCTATTTACCCTCCCTATTCTTTCTAAAACAAAAATAATCATTTTTTTTAAATAATAATTATAAAAAAGAGGGAATCAACACATTGATCATTTTAATGCCAACGCCTATATACAGGTTTCTTTTATGACATACTAGCGTTTTATCATTAAAAAAAAGCACCCTATGATGGATGCTTTTCTTCGTGCATTTGTAATGACCTTTGAAGATGAATCATGTCATTTTTCAAGTTAGATAAACCTTGCATTTTAGGAAAGGACAAATTTGCTGGAGCGTGCTCTCTGTACGCTGCATTAGCTAAAGATTCATAAGAATACAAGAGTTTCGCTAAAGCCTCATCAGATAATTTCACCTGCTGCTCTTTCTCTTCTGCTGTTTTTTCAAGAAAATAGGTGATTTGCTCTAACCAAAAAACAACTGGCCAATAATAGGTTAATGCGCTGCGATCGATTGGGATTTCACCAGCTGCTGTATTATATACAGTCTTTAAGCCTTGAATATTTGTTTTCAATTTAGATAGTTCCCTTTCTGATACATGACCATCTTTTGTATGGTTTGAAAACATTGTAAACATGAGCTGAGCTTGACTACGAATTGTTTTTGAAATGAGGTGGGGTAGCCTACTAGAGGCTGAGCTCCTCCCAAAAATTAAAACACCTAATAAACCAATGATGCTACCTATAAAAACATCAATTATTCTTGCTTGTGCGAAATAAGTAAAAGCAAAATCACCTGGGGTTACTGTTTCTGCCATCATCAACGCATTAGGTGTAAAAAAGATTGCTGCTAATCCATAGTTTTTCACAATAAATAATTCTGTAATAAAGGTAAGTAAAAAGATTAATATGGCTATGACAAGTCCTGTAGGGTGAAAACTAAGTATAAAGCTAGCGATTAAGATCCCCACTATTGTTCCAATTCCACGTTGAATTGCACGATGATAAGTGGCAACGACTGTTGCTCCAGACATGACAGCTACACAAGAAAGAGGAACCCAAAATGAACGTTCAAAATGAAATTGGTAAGCGATAATTCCTGCAATGATCGTCATAATTCCAATTCTCATAGCAGACAGTAATACAATCGAGTTCTTATCAAATGAATGAAGTAAAGCTTTTCTAACAGTGGGTTTAGAAATTTCTATTTCTTCTTTCACATGAGAAGATATATCTTCTGTATCCCAATCGAGGCGTTTAATAATTGCATATAATTGTTTATACTTGGCGTGCCAGCCTCTTACTTCATCTTCTTCGATTTCAATTATATCCAATCTGCTTTTATCAACTGAATTCGATAAAACTTGAAGCTGTTCTATTAATTTTTGTGGTGGCGCTGTTTTCTCGTTTAAAAAGTTTTTAATCACCTCTAGAAAAATGCGATTCAAATGATCATTTAACACATATAAACGATCATATCTCTTCTGCCTTCTAAGAGGTAAGTAGCCAGCAATTAAGATATCCTCGACTTCATTTAAGGAGGACATCACTTTATACCTCTGTTCATCAAACTGCTCTGTACCAATACTTTTTATCAAAATGATTAATTCATTATAAGCCCTCTTAACAACATCTGTTTCAGGTCCAAAAGGATTCACAAACCATCCTGCCATCGCAATCACCCATGAAAGTGCACCACCTAAAAACACAAACCCAGCACGCTGAAACGCTAGCTCAGGCTCTGTAGGCATTCCAGAAGTCATCGCGAACACTAATACAAAAAAGATCGCACTTGGCCCAGTAAACCGTAACGCTCCAAAGACAAACGTGGCCATTGCAGCAATTATACCCATAATGATTGCAACAGCAAGTGGAAACGGTGCAGCAATTGTCCCTAAGAAGGAGGATAAAGTAATACCTATGACAACGAAAAATAGTTTTTTTGCTCTTTGGGCATAAGGGATATTAAATACATAAAGATAGGTAAACCCCCCCATACCTGTTAATAAACCATACTCTAGCTCTCCAAACAGGATACCAATAATAACTGGAAGACCTGCAGCTAATCCAGCTAGAAAAGCCTTTACCCATGGAAAAGGTTTTTTGTTCACCTTTAGAGCTTGTTGAAGAAGTGATACATTTCCTTTTTCTGTATATTCACTCATTTATATAACCTCACTTACAACCTTAAAATTAAAACAATAAAGAGCATCTATTCACACTAGATGCCCATGTTCTATATAGAACGTAAATAAATTCCTATAAAAGGGAATTTTCTCACCTATTTATTAGTATATCATATTGCCAAAATACTTATGTGGCAACCCTCATGGTACATTTTCACTTTACTATTTGTATGAATATTTCGTATAATTTTATTGATTGTAGCAAAAGTAAGGAGTGTGGTTGCTGTTGAAAGTATACCAAGCGTTGTTAGCTGATGTAGATGATATTCTTACTTTGCAGAAAGAGATCGTTGAAGAAAATCGTTTTTTCATTACTACAAACGAAGAATTTTTAGCAAATATAGCTGAAGAAAGAAAGAAATTAGCTGCAATCATCACACATAGCAAAAAACACGCGGTTGTCTTTGTCGCTAAGTCTGATCAAAGAGTCGTTGGATGTATAATATTTCGCTCATCATCCATATCCCGACTAGCTCATCATGGTAGTTTTAGTATATATGTTGACTCAAGCTATCGTAAAAAGGGCATTGGCATGCAATTATTGCAAACACTGATTAAATGGGCTGAGGGACATCCTGTCATTGAAAAATTATGCTTAGGAGTGTTTTCTACTAATTACCCCGCTATCCATCTTTATAAAAAAATGGGCTTTGTGGAAGAAGGACGAAAAATAAAAGATATTAAGCTTAGTCATGATGTATATGTTGACGATGTTTTAATGTACAAGATGGTTTAAAAAATATTACAAGGTGATTCCGTTGATCAGACGTCATACTGTTCTTATGAATCAATTACACACGTATCGTGAGGAAGTGCTATCAATCCTCAAGGATGTATCTGCAGAACAAGCAGAAATCATTCCTTTCGGTTTCCGCAATAACATCAGATGGCATATGGGGCATATTTACCTTGATCAGTACTTATGGATACAATCGTTAACAAGGGAGGTCATCATAGACTTATCAGCCTATCATTCGTTCTTTGGTTTCGGTACAACCCCAACTGATTTCAATGAATGCACACCTTCTTATGAAGATCTAATCAGATTACTTCGTGACCAACCGACAGTTATTGAACATCATTATGGTGATTTCTTAAATCGCGAATATCAGCCTATTGATATGGGTATGTGCACCATTGAGGATGTCCTCATCAGAACCATCTTTCACGAGGGAATCCACATGCAAACAATCAATATGATTAACCGTTTAATTAAGGAAGGTTCCTATGATCACTATTCGAAAAATTAAGCAGAAAGATAACTTACAGATTGCAGCAATTATAAAAGAAGCATTAGAGTCAGCCAATTTAGCTATTTCAGGAACGGCTTATTACGATCCTCAATTAGATTCGCTCCATCAATACTATGAAGAAACCCCAGGCTCAGCCTATTGGATTGTTGAAATGGAAAAAGAAATCATTGGAGGTATCGGCATTGCTCCTTTTGACTTAGACGAAGGAATATGTGAATTACAAAAACTATATGTTTCACCTAAAGCTAAAGGACTGGGCTTATCCAAAAAGTTAATGGATACTGCACTCACATTCGCAAAACAACATTATCAGTATTGTTATTTAGAAACACACAATACACTAACAATTGCGGATCGCCTATATCAATCATATAGGTTTGAATTACTTCATGAGCCACTAAAAGGGTCAGAACATTCAGCTATGGATCGTTGGTACATAAAACCACTGTAAATGAAAAAACGAACAAATTGTTCGTTTTTTCTATTTCACCAAACTAACCATCTTTTTCATTCTTAAACCCATCTCTTATAAAGTAATAAATACTATGTGTAATCTTTATATCGTGAAGAATGATAAGCAAAACAAGTGTGACTGGACCAATAAATAAGCCAAATGCTCCGAATAATTGGAGACCAACAAAAAGAGAGATTAACACAGCAACCGGATTTAAATCCATGCTGCTCGATAAAACTTTGGGCTCTAACAATTGTCTTACGACTAATGTCACGCCATAAACAATGGCAATGCCAACCCCAAGTCTGACATCTCCTGTAATGAGTAGATAAACACTCCAAGGAATGAGGATTGTCCCTGTGCCTAAATAAGGTAGAAGTTCTGCGATACCTATAATAACCGCTAGTGTAAATATATTTTCTACTCGCAAAATAGCAAGACCAATGAAGACAATAATTCCTGTTGCGATCATTAGAATAAACTGCGCTCGTATAAAACCAAACAGTCGGTTTCTTATGGCAAAGTTAAACTCTTTTGCCTTCACTCTCATACGAAAAGGGAGAATTCTCCTAAAAAAACTTCTATATTGTCCCCAATCTTTTCCCATAAAGTAAATGCTTAATAAGAAAAAAATAAAGGCAACAAAAAAAGTAGGCAAGCTGAGTAGCAACTGAGATAACCAATCAACAACTCCTTGACCAATATCTCCTAAAATAGAACCAACCTGTGAACCAAGTTCCATTATTCCTTGCTTCATTGCCTGATTATTACCCGAACCAATTGAGTTAAATAACCCTGACGCATCTTGCCAAAAAGGTAAAATAACCGTATTAAAAAAGTGTTGCACATTAATAGAAGCGCCCTCTATCCAGTTAGGGATTTGCAAGAAAAAGGTTTTAAAATTGGCGATTAGTAAGAACAGTAGGCCAGTAATCATACCGCATATAACAAGAACACCGCCTAACAAGCCAACGAAGCTTGCCCATCCTGAAGAAAAGCGTAATTTACTTTGTAATAACCGAACAAGGGGCTGTAAAAACCAGGCAAATAAGGCAGCCAACCAGAAAGGATAGGTAAGGGTGAATGTTTTTATGACGAACCAGCCGACCAACACCAAAGTGAGTATAAGCACGCCAGCTCGTACAATCATCCAAGCATGACTTCTTTTCATAAAACATCCTCTTTTCATCAATTCTTCTGTTTATTTCATGTCATAATTATATACTAGTCCTCTGAAAGAACAAAAAGTCTACACTCGAAAATCATGAAAAATTTGGTACGATTTTTTGAAAAGTGCTGGATATTTAGAGATATTAAAGTTGGTAATTTTACAATAATGTCCTTGAAAGTGGAAATTTGCTTGAGCATCCTATGCAGCTAAAGAAGCAGCTCCACGCCCGGTTTTTTTCATACTCATGAAGACGATTAATGATTTGTGTGCAATCAAGAAAGGTATTAAATATAGCTGACTTTATTCATGAAAAGGCCTGCTAGTAATAAAAGAGCACCTCCACTTGTTAGATACCGTCTAACAAGTGGGGTGCAGTTTTTGATATTACTTATCGTTAGAAAGAATTCTATCTTCCCTTTATATTGATAATCATTACACTGTCGTTGTTAATCTTCCGCATTCGCTTTCAATCGCTGCATCA
This sequence comes from Cytobacillus kochii, assembly GCF_020171845.1. Taxonomy (GTDB): domain Bacteria; phylum Bacillota; class Bacilli; order Bacillales; family Cytobacillaceae; genus Cytobacillus; species Cytobacillus kochii. The sequence continues at coordinate 64,150 of NZ_JAIVAM010000015.1, forward strand.
AATAATCCTTGAATTCTCTTCGTTAAAACGCCAGGTACACCTTCACCTACTAGTTTTTCATTTATTTGAATAATAGGTGTAATTTCTGAAGTTGTGCTAGATAAAAATACTTCATCCGCTGTATTTAAATCATTTAACGAGAACGGCTCTTCCACTACCGGAATACCATCCTTTTCACAAACCTCAATCATTTTACGACGAGTGATGCCATTTAAAATCAGATTGGAAGCAGGATGTGTGTAAAGTGTTCCATCTTTAATAATAGAAATGTTAGATGAGCTACCTTCTGTTACAACTTCGCCACGATGTTGAATCGCTTCATAACATCCTTTTGACACAGCCTCTTGTTTAGCCATGACATTACCAAGTAAATTTAAGCTTTTAATATCGCAAAGTAACCAGCGAATATCTTCTTTTAATATGGCTTTGACACCATTTTCTAAATTCGCAAGCGGACGCGCTACTTCCTTCGTATAAGCCACAAATGAATGAGCTACATCAGAAGTAGGGTATGGATGATTACGTGGAGCTACTCCTCTTGAGAATTGTATATAAATCGTTCCATGCTCTAATGAATTTTTTGTTATTAATTGTGTTAACAGCTCTTTCATTTCATTAACAGTATAAGTTAACTCCATGCCAATTTTTTTTGCGCTTAAAATAATTCGCTCCAAATGTTCTGTCGCTGTAAACATTTTGCTATTATAGACGCGAATGACTTCATACACTCCGTCACCAAATTGGTAGCCACGGTCTTCAATATCAACATTTGCTTCCGATCTTTCAATGATATTGCCATTAAAAATGACATAATTCATGATAGAGCATCTCCTTCAACGATTTCATTTTTCCTTTAAAGTGCTAAACTTCAACGCTATCTTACCAAGGAAAACAGCATTTATCAATAGATTATTTTGTTAATTCGTATATTGCTTCTGCATAGATGGCCGTTGCTTTCAATAAATCTTCAATATACATATATTCATCTTTTTGATGGGCTACATCTTCTCTCCCAGGGAATAACGCACCAAAAGCTACTCCAGCTTTTAATGAACGCGCATAGGTTCCTCCACCTATCGAAAGTAATTCAGCTTCTTCCCCAGTCTGTTCTGTATACACTTTTTTTAATGTTTGAATGAGGAAAGAGTCACCATCTACGTGATGTGGTCTTGAATCATCTAGGTTTTCAAATAGCATCCCCAATGTTTGAGCTTTTTGTTCAATTTTCTTCAATGTAGATTCAATATCAGTAGTAACTGGATATCTCATATTTAAACCCAATCTACCTCCAGTTTGTTGCTTGTAATAGATTTTACCTACATTGATTGTCAAGTCTCCCGTGATATCGTCCGAGAAGGCAATACCTAACTGATTACCTCTAGAATCATTAGCAAAATGCTTCGCTATGAAACCGATAAATTGGTCTGCTTGTTGATCTAGCTTTAAACTTGAGAGAAAATCTGCTAATAATAGTCCGGCGTTTTCACCCAAATTCGGCTCCATCCCATGTGCAGATACACCTTCAAGCTCAAGAATAAGTTCACCATTGTCCATATAATATTTACCTTGAAGTTCTTTTTCCTTTAAAAAGTCAACATACATTTGTACAACTTCAGTTGGCTCATATTGAACCATAAGTGATGCTTTAGCAAAATCAGGAACCATATTGTATCTTTTACCTGACTGGAGTGAGAGCACTTTTACTTGTGAGGAAGCGACGCCACGAATAATTTCTTTTTGCACAAGGTCAAAGTCAGCAATGCCCTTTTCTGCATAAATAATAGGAAAATCTGCATCTGGGGCAAAACCTAAAGTTGGCATTTCTTCCACTTCAAAGTATCGGTCCACACAACGCCAATCACTCTCTTCATCCGTACCAATAATCATCCTTACACGTTTGTTCATATCCAGGCCTAACTCTTTGACAATTTTCATTGCGTAATACGCAGCCATTGTTGGTCCTTTATCATCAATCGCTCCACGAGCAAAGATTTTACCATCTCTTATTTCGGCAGCATAAGGATCACTGGACCAGCCATCTCCCTCAGGAACAACATCGACATGACAAAGTATGCCGAGTAACTCTTCACCTTGTCCAAACTCTAGGTGACCAGCAAGATTCTCAACATTTTTTGCTATAAATCCATCGGTTTCACCTAAGTTCAATAGATAGGTTAACGCTTCTTTTACCTCTTTACCGAGCGGCGCATCAGATGTGGCATTTTCCTCATCTAGCACACTTTTAATTTGCAATAACTTTTGTGTATCTTTAATTAAGTCGTCCTTCCTTTTCATAACTTCTTCTTGCCAATTAATATCACCCAATGTAAAAACCTCCTGCTATATGTAATCAACATCCTTCTCTTTTAAAAGGATTAATAAAGTAAGTGCTTTCATGGTTATTATAACACTACCCTTAAAAATATAACGATATGTACGGTATGTTTCTATTTCAAAGTCTACATCTTATATTCATTATTGATCATTTCTTTAATAAACGTTAAAAGTCCGAACAACACATCACATTGTTCGGACTTTCTTATCTTTCTTGTTCACTACTGGATAAGACCTTTCTCTTTTAAATATTCTTCTGCTACTTCTTTGGCACTTTTCCCATCAACATTCACTGCATAGTTCATTTTTCGCATCTCATCGTCTGTTATCTTCCCTGCCAACTGGTTGAGAGGATCAACAATTTCCGGATATTTCTCAATTGTTTCTTGTCTCAATAACGGTGCACCTTGATAAGGAGGAAATAGTGATTGATCATCTTCTAGAACAGTTAGTCCATACTCTTCTAACTCAGAATCAGTTGAGTAGGCATCAACAAGATTGATTTCACCATTTTCCAAAGCGGTATACCTTAATTTAGGCTCCATTGTCACCACTTCAGAAAAACTTAAGCCATACAACTCCTGAATACCGATGTAACCATCTTCACGATTAGAGAATTCGAGTGTAAATCCTGGTTTCATCATGCTTTCAATTGCTTTTAAGTCGGATATTGTTTGAAGTTCATGTTCTTCGGCAAATTCATTAAGCACAGCTAATGCATAGGTATTATTATATTCCATTGGTTCTAATAGAACTAAATCGAATTCCTCTTGAATTCCTTCTTTCGCTTGTTCATAGACGGCTGTTTGGTCTGTGCTTACTGCTTCTTCCTTTAAAAACTCAGCAATCACTGTACCAGTGAATTCAGGATAAATATCAATACTACCGGAAGTTAAAGCTTTAAATACAAAAGAAGTCTTACCCAGTCCTGGCTGGAGCTCAACCGTTAAGTCTGTTTCTTCTTCAATCAATAATTTATACATATTGATAAGAATCTCAGGTTCTGATCCAAGTTTTCCGGCAATCTTCAAGTCTTTCTCTTGTTGAAAGATATAAGGAGACACCGTTACAAACAAGGCAATTATAGCTCCAATACTGACACCTACCAGCGCTTTCTTAAATGATAATTTCTGGAACCTTCTTAAAATAAAATCAAATAAAATAGCTAAAAGGGCCGCTGGAATAGCGCCAATCACAATTAGTGTAGAATCATTGCGGTCAATCCCTAGTAAAATAATATCTCCTAGGCCTCCTGCACCTATAAGTGCTGCTAGAGTTGCCGTTCCTATAATTAGAACCATACCTGTACGGATTCCAGCCATAATGACAGGTAGCGCTAGAGGGAGTTCAACTTTCATCAACCGTTGTGCAGATTTCATTCCCATCGCACTGGCCGCCTCTTTTAAGGCTGGATCAACTTCTTTAATTCCTGTATATGTATTTCGTAAGATTGGTAAAAGAGCATAGGCAACTAAAGCAATAATAGCTGGGATTTTACCAATACCTAATAAGGGAATTAATAAGCCAAGTAAAGCTAATGAAGGGATTGTTTGAATAACTGCCGCAATGCCAAGAATGGGTTCTGCTACCTTTTCATTCCTCGTTAAGATAACCCCTAGTGGGATTGCAATAATCACGGCAAATAATAAACTAATAAATGAAATTTGCATATGCTCAATTAATGCATTGAGCAATTGGTCTTGTCTCTCTGATAAAACGTTAATAAGTTCATTCATACTCTCCACCCACATCTTTCGCTTGAGTGGCTAAAAACTGAATGACACTCTCCCTTGTAATCATCCCAACGATAACACCATCTTCTTCCACTGCTATTTTTTCATGTGTGACCAGTTGATCTAGCACTTGCTCTTTACTTATGTTTGTAGTTACTGTTTCAGTGATTGATACATCGCTCGTATCAAAAGGAATCATCACATGATTAATGGCAAATCGATCAACTGTTTGGTCAGTTGAAGTGATGAACTCTTCAACAAATTGACTTTCAGGTTGATACCTCAGCTCTTCGGGTGTACCAATTTGGACCATTTTTCCTTCATTCATAATAGCAATGCGATCACCTAGCTTTAGCGCTTCTTTCATATCATGTGTCACAAAGACAATTGTTTTATTTATATTTCTCTTCATTAACAATAAATCATCTTGTAGCTTCACTCTCGTAATCGGATCAAGCGCACTAAATGGTTCGTCCATTAATATCACTTCAGGATTGGCAGCTAAAGCACGGGCGACACCTACTCTTTGTTGCTGACCACCAGATAGCTCAGCTGGCTTTCGGTTACGATACGTACCTGCATCCAATCCCACTAAGTCTAATAATTCTGTCACACGTTGATGAATTTTACTTTTATTCCATTTTTTTAATTCTGGTACAATGGCTATATTCTCTTCTACTGTCATATGCGGAAAGAGAGCTATCTGTTGCAACACATAGCCGATGTCATAACGTAAATCATGAAGAGCATAATCACTAATATTCCTTTCATTTATTGTAATTGATCCACCACTCGTTTCTTCTAAGCGGTTAATCATCTTTAGTGTTGTTGTTTTACCACAGCCGCTTGGACCTATTAATACAAATAGTTCTCCTTTTTCTATGGAGAAATCCAAAGAAGTGACGACTTCTTTTTCTCCAAAAGCCTTAGACACACCAGCAAATGTAATCATGAGTTTCCTCCAACTAGATAATTTCAATCTATAATAACTTCCCTAACATTTCATTCTTTAAACCAATAAAAAAGTTTTTCTTTTATTTTTTTGAATATTTAGAACATAAAACAGGCTCCTTTAGCCATATATATGATGTTAAAAAGAATGGAGGATGCTTTTGTATATTTAGCAGGAAAAAGAGAAAAATAATGTAAAATCATGCAAGTGACTAGAAATTATCTGAAAATAGGTTTACAATATTAATAATTAGTATGACATCTTGATTATTTCTTCTGTTAAACCAAAAAAGGAGTTGTCTCGGGAAAAAGAAGACTACATATAACTGAAAGGACATGTTTCTTAACTGAAACTGTCGGTTGCAGGCACTTGCCATGGGTTTATAAATTGGATAGGGAGTGGTTTTTTGAAACCTTCGACTAACCGGATGTTAAACCGTATCAAATCCGTTTATATGTTTATTCGGAAAAACGGAACTGTAACAACTCAGGAGCTTGTAGAGGAATTCGGTATCACTCCTCGTACGATACAGCGAGATTTAAATGTTTTAGCTTATAATGACTTGGTGAAAAGTCCAAGCCGAGGAAAATGGACTATTACACAAAAGAAAGTGAAGATGTCATCATAAGAAAATGACAAGCGAAAAAAAGAAGCTCTTATTCAGGCTTCTTTTTTTGTTACAAAGTATATTTAGTACTTACATTTCATTACTTGGATCATAAGATAATAATTCTTCTAATTCTTCATCCGTTAATTCTCGATATTCTCCTAACGCAAGAGAATCATCAAGTTGAAGCGGACCCATTGTAAGCCTTTTTAAATAAATCACCTTTTTATTTACTGCCTCAAACATGCGTTTGACTTGATGAAATTTCCCTTCTGTAATCGTTAAATGAATTTCAGAGTTTGTCTCACTTTTTAATATTTCTAGTTTTGCTGGCTTCGTTTCATAACCATCATCAAGCTTCACACCTTTAGAAAAGGTATGAATATCTGCCTCTGTTACTCTATCATTAATAATGGCATAATATGTTTTTGGCACATGTTTTTTTGGTGACAATAACTGATGACTAAGCTTACCATCATTCGTTATTAGTAATAGTCCCTCTGTATCCTTATCCAGTCTACCTACAGGAAATGGAGAATAAACGATATCTTCCATCTCTAATAGATCAATGACTGTTTGATGCATCGTATCTTCTGTGGCAGAAATTACCCCGTTAGGCTTATTCATCATTAAATATATGTATTCTTTATACTCAATTATCTCCCCATGAATACCCACTTCGTCCTGTTTTGGATCAATATGTTGTTTAGCATCTTTAATCTGCGCCCCATTTACCTTTACTGCTCCTTGCTTTAATAATTGCTTTACTTCTTTTCTACTTCCATAACCTAAGTTTGCTAACATTTTATCTATTCTCATCTTACTTACTCCTTTTATATCATCGTTCCTACGCACATATTGCCTTTATCAACATAGACTAACATCATAGTTTATCGATAAAGGAGTGCAAGAAACATGTATTACTATCGTCAACAACCAACGTTTTTCCCTATTCCAGGCTTCCCGCCGAGCAATACCAACCGTAGAATAGAGCGTTTAGAAAATCAAGTACAACGCTTAGAGCAACAATTCGATCGTTTAGAAAGAAGATTAGAAAGAGTGGAACGGCGCATTGGTATTAGTAATCCGCCACCCTCTCCTCGCCCTTATTGAGGAAGGAGGAAAGATCAAGAGGAAGTTTTTCCTCTTTCTACATATCCTCTTTTTGTCAGTTACTCCTAGTTAACCCTAGTATATCATCTACCTAACATAATGTAACTTACACATACATCCTGATCATACACTCTTACTATTTGTGAGAGGACGTTTCTTTATTTCTTTGTTATCTCCATGCTTTTGTCTGTTTTCATTTAAATGACAAAGGGAACCTAATTTCTGTTGCCCATAGTGATGAGACGTGTGTTTTTTCCTGTTAACTAACATTTTCCTCACCTCTTCATTCAGTTTTATTAAATATTCTATGTAAGTCCTTTAATAAGTGATTAATACACAATAGAAACTGAAACAAGACTGCATGATTTCATCATGCAATCTTGTGCTTATTTTACTTCCTCCAAATAAATGATAATGTCTTCTATATCAACAGAAGGTGAATCCTTTAAGGTCTTAAAATCGATCGATCCATCCTTTTTACGAACACATAAAGGATAACCGCCCACTTGTGCTTCCTCTATTTTTTCATAATTGTCGTTTGCTTGTTTACTTTCTATCGAATAAGTTGTATTTATCTTCTTATTTAACTCTGTGAACACATGCTCTTCGTCAAAAAGCATATGAGCTTTCACAGTTGTGGGTAACCTTCCATCCTTTTCCTCATCCATCCGCTCAGTCGCAATGGTAAACGTTTTATTATAGCCAAACTCCGGAAGAAATGACTGTGTTACCAGTGCATTGTAATTAGGATCATCAGACATTACCAGGATGAATTCGTAAGGTGTTAAATCGATTTCGAATTGACTATGCTCATCTAGTATTTGTCCCGAGTAAGTTTCAATCCCCTTTTTTCGGATAAGCTTTAACTTGCCACTTGATGTGTCACTAATTAGTACAGGATTACCCAACTCTTTTAACTTGTATGCTAAAGCAATTGAAAAACTACTTGCTCCAACGATCAGTACACCTGGCTCTGATTCAGATGCTAATTTTAATTTCTTTGCCAGCGGTGCTAATGTAAAACCATGAGCACAAACCGTAATAAAAACGAGAGCAAAAGTTAATGTTGTAAGTAATCCCGCTTCTCGATAACCATCATCCATTAATGTCGTTGCGAAATAACCAGAAACCGTTAATGCCACGATTCCTCTTGGGGCAATCCATCCAATTAAAGTTTTCTCTCGATTGGTTAGCTCTGTCCCTATTGTTGATATCCAAATTGATAGTGGACGAACAACAAATAACATCACGATTACAAAGCCAATGATTTGGATACTAAACACTTCTGCAATTGTCTCTCTTGTTAAAGAAGCTGTTAATAGAATAAATATTGTAGATGTTAAGATTACAGAGACATTTTCAATGAAGTGACTAATATTCCCAAGGGCAGATACCCTTTTCTTCTCTCTAGCTAGCACGAGTCCCATCACTGTCACAGCAAGCATGCCTGTTTCATGCATAATCACTTCACTTATGCCAAAACAAATGAACACAAGTGATAAAGTAATAGGGGATTTCAAGTATTCTGGAAACAACCCTTTGTTAGCCATCCAGCTCAAAACCTTTGCAAATATGTAACCGATCACAATCGCTAATAATGAAGCTAACAAGAATTTTCCGAGCTCCATCATGCCTAACGTATCACTTACTAATACTTTAATAACCTCATAAGCAAATAAGGCTAGTAGTGGTCCTGCTGGGTCGACAATAATACCTTCCCATTTTAATAAAGCACCCACTCGTGGTTTAAGTTTGGACTGCCTTAATAAAGGGATTATAACAGTTGGCCCTGTAACGATAAATAATCCACCGATGATAAAAGCCACCTCTAAACTCAAGCCTGCGATATAGTGAGCTGCCAAAGATCCAAGTATCCAAGCAAGAAACGCCCCAACAGTAACTACCCGAAAAACAGATTTGGAAATACTACGAACTTCACGAATATCAAGTGTTGTACTACCTTCAAATAATATGACAGCTACAGCTAAAGAAATAACAGGGCTATAAAGACTTCCTAGATCTTGTTCTGGGTTCAATAGTCCGAATGCTGGACCGATTACTAATCCAGCAATCGACATAATCACAATGGAAGGCCATTGAATTTTCCATGATAACCACTGCGAAAAGACCCCTAAAGCAATAACGAGAATAATTCCTAATAATCCAAATGACTCCATTTTATTCACTTCTTTCAACGAAATACGCGAAGGATCCACTTCTCTCCCTTTTTAGTAATTACATTTCATTTTGTTTTTCATTCACATTATCAATAAAAAGTAGGAAGAATGCTTTAGTTAGAAAATATTAAATATACTGAAAATTTACTGTTGACAGTATACATTTATATTCTTATGATAATTACATATTGAATGCGCTTACATTTTTTGTTGAAAGGATTGGTTTGCTTGATTTCCATTATGAGAGAAACATTAACAGTACAAGTGTATCAGCATTTAAAAAAGAGATTATTAGACGGATATTATCCTGGAGGAGAAAGATTAATAGAAGTAAAAATCGCTGAAGAATTTAACGTTAGCCGAGGGCCAGTACGTGAAGCATTAAAAATGCTCATCCAAGAAGAATTAGTTGTACAAAACGGAAACACCCTTAAAGTATTTAGTCCTTCCCTAACAGATATGATACAAATTTATCAAATTAGACAGCAATTGGAGTCGTTCGCAGCAAAGTTGTCCGCTAAAAACATCGAAAATTCTGACTTAGAACTTTTAGAAAGTATTATTGATCAAACGAAACAAGCATGGTTATCGCAGGCGAAAGAGGATGTCGTAAGACTTAGTATACAGTTTCATGAAATCATCTTAAGCTCATCTGGAAATGATCATTTAGTTTCATTAACTAATACCATTCGTGATAAAGTAACCTATTTCAGAAATAGTGGGATTAAAATCGGCATACGAGACGAGAGTTGTATCGAGGAACACGCTCAAATTCTAGCCGCACTTAAAGAACGAGATAGCTTAAAAGCAGCCAATGAAATGTACAATCATATTGAACAAGATTTACTCTCTTTACAAGCAATCTATAAGTAAATTTATTTATTAATCATTCATTGAGGTGAAAAAAATGTCCAATAAAGCGTTATCTGGTTTAAAGGTTCTTGAACTGGGACAGCTAATCGCTGGACCCTTCGCATCGAAATTATTAGCTGAATTCGGTGCAGATGTCATTAAAATTGAACCTCCTACAAAAGGAGACCCTCTTAGAACTTGGAGAGTAATAGAAGATGAGACTAGCCTTTGGTGGTATGTGCAATCTAGGAATAAGAAATCAATTACACTGGATTTAAAAAAAGAAGAAGGTCAAAAAGTTCTCCGCGCATTAGTGAAGGAAATTGATATTTTAATTGAGAACTTTCGTCCAGGTACCCTTGAGAAATGGGGTATTGGATATGAGGAATTAAAAAAAATTAATCCACGATTGGTTATGGTACGAGTGTCTGGTTACGGACAAGATGGACCATACAAAGATAAACCTGGGTTTGGATCAATTGGAGAAGCAATGGGTGGACTTCGCTTTATAACGGGCTATCCCGACCTCCCCCCAGTGAGGGTAGGCATAAGTATAGGTGATTCCCTATCTGCTCTATATGCAGTAATTGGTGCACTAATAGCGGTTTATCACCGTGACGTAAATCATTCAGAAGAAGGACAAGTCATTGATGTCGCCCTTTATGAATCGGTGTTTAGTTTAATGGAAAGCATCCTACCTGAATACGGAAGAAATGGGGTAATCAGAGAGCGTACGGGTAGCACACTACCAGGTATCACTCCTTCCAATACATACCTTTGTTCGGATGGCAAATATATCGTCATTGGTGCGAATGGAGATACGATTTTCAAAAGGTTAATGAAAACCATTGGCAGAGAAGAGCTTTCAAGAGATTCTCGCTTTGAAAATAATATCGGTCGCTCTAAACATGCAAAGTATTTAGATCAGCTGATTGAAGCTTGGACGAGTCAGCACCCACTACTTGTAGTCAAAGAGCTCTTAGATGAGGCTGGTGTACCAGCTGGGTCGATTTATTCAATCGAAGATATTGTAAATGATCCACATTATCAAAACAGAAATATGATACAAGAAGTACCTATTGATGGAATCGGAACTTTGAAAATGCCAGGAATCGTACCGAAATTGAGTAAAACACCTGGTGAGATAAAGTGGGCCGGTCCAAACTTAGGGTCGCATACAGAAGATGTTTTAATGTCAGAATTATCACTCACAAAAGAGCAAATCGCAAAATTAAGAGAAAAAGGGATTATATAGAAGAAAAAAACACATCTATTTATATATTAAAAGGAGTGAATGTAAACTTGCTATCTCTATTAGGCTTCTGCATGATGATATCTTTTCTTCTTTTAGTTCTGACTAAAAAACTTTCACCTGTTGTTGCTTTTGTCTTTGTTGCAGTTGCTTTTGCCATTATCGGAGGATTCAGCAACGAAATGGGCCAACTGATGATGGATGGGATTATCCAAGTAACCCCTACAGCGATAATGATTGTTTTTGCGATCCTATATTTTGGATTAATGATTGATGTAGGGCTATTTGACCCAATGATTTCACGTATTTTAAAGTATGTCAAAGGGGATCCATTAAAAATAGTGATAGCTACAGCTCTTATTACAATGATTGTTGGTTTAGACGGGGACGGCTCATCCACTTTCATGATTACCATATCAGCGATGCTACCTCTTTATAAGAAGTTAGGCATGAACCGCCTTATTTTATCATGTGTTGTTGCCTTAGCTGCAGGGGTAATGAATATGATACCTTGGGGAGGTCCTTTAGTTAGAGCCGCTGCTAGTTTAAATGTGGAAATGAGTGATTTATTTATCCCTCTCATCCCAGCGATGATCGGCGGACTAGTCTGGACATTTTTCTCTGCTTATATTCTAGGTAAGAAGGAAAGAGAAAGAATCGGTGTCATTCAAATATACACTGAGAGTTTCACAGAACAATCGAGTACAATCGAACAGAAAAAAACGTCCCCCACATTATTCTGGTTTAATTTACTTTTGACAATCGCATTAATGATCATGCTTATTATGGACGTATTGCCATTACAAATTTTATTTGCCATTGCTTTTTCTATCGCACTTTTTGTCAACTTCCGGGATCCAAAAGCGCAACAAGAACAAATTTTAAGTCATGCAAATAACTTTGTATTAATCAGTACATTAATCTTTGCTGCAGGGATATTCTTAGGTGTCCTAAATGGAACGCAAATGATGGACGCGATGGCAGTTTCCATTGTTTCTATCATACCTGAAGGCCTTGGTCCTTACCTTCCTGTCCTTGTTGCGATAACCAGTTTACCGTTAGTGTTTGTTTTCCCACCTGATGCTTATTACTTTGGCATTTTACCAATTATAAGTGAAACAGCAGCCAACTTTGGCATCGACCCAGTGGAAATAGGTAGAGCAGCATTACTCGGTCATTCAACAACAGGCTTCCCTCTGTCTCCTTTAGTTCCTGCGACCTTTATTCTCATCGGGCTATCTGGTGTAGACTTTGGGGAGCATCAGAAGTTCCTATTTAAGTGGGCGTTTGGGACCACGATTGTGATGACGATTATTGCCGTACTTACGGGTGCCATTTCCTTTTAGTGAAAATTTTCAGTATTTCCCAACTCCTATGAAACTTCCACCCCATCATTCCGTCTACTCATAAAAAGGGGAATGAACTTGATGAAAAAAACGTCTCGTCTACTGCTATTTCTATTACTACTTTTCTTAAGTAGCTGTTCGACAGCACCAGAACCTAAAATTTCCGAACAACAAGCCAAGTCCATCGTTATTGAAAAGAACACAAGAACAATTGGGAATGTAACTATCGTTTCAATTGAACAGAAAGGAAATAAATATATAATCAAATGGGAGAATCCAGAGAATTGTGAAAGCGGGGTTGAACATATGAACCACCAAAGCGGTAAAATCATTACAAGTGAAGTAACCATCTGTTAACGGAAACGATTAAAGAAAATGGCCAAGGTAATATTTATGAACTGTCCTTTTAGGACTGCAACAAATATTTCCCAATTGGGCATTAACATTTATCTGGAGGAAAACATTGCATAAGAGGAAGCAGTAAAAACTTAATGGCACCCAGTATAGATGGCTGGGTGCCTAAAAGATAGATACTATTTCTTCAGCTTCAGTTTAATTAATATCCGATCGATTCTATCTCCGAACAATAGTGGTAATAGTCGAACCTTATTTGCAAGATAGAAGTACACACTTGCACCTACTCCTCCACAAACAAACACAATGATAATTGCATGCCATCCAGAAGCTGGATTTAAGAAAATCATCAATATTTGATAAAGGACCCACGTAATGACAGTCATAACCAATGTAAGGATAATAATCAATAAACTGCGCCTGAATACAAATCTAAATTGGTAGCCTGAGAATATTTTAATGACAATCAAGTTGATTAAAATTGCCACAGCATAACCAAGTGCTGTTGCTAGAACTGCTCCCTCTGTTTCTAACCACTTAATTAGGGGTATATTTAATGCAAGCTTTACTAAAATTCCTACTAATAAACTAAGAATGGTAAAGCGCTGCTCATTGATCCCTTGGAGAATCGCAGCTGTAACTGCATAAAGGGCAAATAACATTGCTACTGGGGCATAGGCCCGAAGTACAGCAGTGCCTAACTCACTATGCTCATAGAACAATGTGTATACTGGTTCGGCTAATAATGCAAGGCCAACAACCGCCGGTAATATTAAAAACAAGATCACTTGAAACGTTTGATTCAATTGACGATTCATCGTCAAACGATCATTTTTCATAAAGGAATTCGTAATGGTTGGTACCAGTGTTAATGAAAACGCCGTTGCTAAAGTGACAGGAATCATCACTAATTTATGCGTTTGATAGTTCAATACGGAAAGGGCTTCTCCTGCTTCTTTACCAGAATATCCTATCGATTGCATCGCTTTATTAAACGTTGATAAATCAATCATTTGGAATAACGGATTAACCAATGCGACAAGGACAAACGGAATCGAATAAAGAATGATTTCCTTATACATATCTGTAAGAGAGATATCCATTGTACCTTTATCTTTAGCCAATAGTTGATCTAAATAAGGCTTTCTTTTGTACCAATAAATAAACAAAACAGCTAAACTACCGATACCACCTATGAAGGCTGCAAAAGTAGCTACACTGACTGCTGTAACTAAATCGCCATCCATTACATAAAGGACGACAAATGCCCCAGCAAGTAGAAAGGCAATTCGTACAATTTGTTCAACGACCTGAGATACGGCTGAAGGTCCCATGGATTGATGACCTTGGAAGAATCCGCGAATTAAGCTCATAAACGGGATAATGATTAAGGCAAAGCTGACCGCTCGAATAACGGAGACAATATCTTGTAGCATTGCTACATCTTCTGGGTCCACAAAAATCTTTGCTAGAGTAGGCGCTCCCATATACATGATTAAGAAACAGACAATTCCGCTACAAAGCATAATAATTAAACCGGATTTGAATAGCTTCCTACCTACAGCATACTCCTCTAATGCGTTATACTTTGAAATAAACTTTGAGACGGCAAGCGGTACACCCGCAGTCGCCACACTAATAAAGATTGTGTACGGTACATAAGAATAGTTATAAAGGATTGTTCCTTCGTTTCCAACGATTTGATAAAATGGAATCACATAAAATAATCCAAGAAACTTAGATATGAATGTACCAAGAGTTAAAATAAATGTTCCTCGTAAAAGCTTAGACGACATATAATCCCTTCCTCTATTGTCCAAGCGCTACCAAAAGCGTGGTGTTTTCTATCATTCGCAAAATTAAACTATACAACTTCTCATTCTACCATATGTTACGACAATAATAGACATATTTTTATCTCAGAAGACCCTTTTCATTCTTGATGATTTTTTAAGAAGATGTTTAGATGTTTTATCTTTTGCTTTATAATAGCAAAGGTATGCTATTTTCAATGAAAGAGAAAAAGTTGGTGAAGAAAATGAAACAAACACAATATGATGTCATTGTCATTGGCGGTGGACCGTCTGGACTAATGGCTGCCATTGGTGCTGCAGAGAATAAAGCAAAAGTTTTACTTATTGATAAAGGAAATAAATTAGGTAGAAAACTGGCGATTTCAGGTGGTGGTCGTTGTAACGTGACTAATCGGCTCCCAATCGATGAAATCATTAAACATATTCCTGGTAACGGTCGCTTTCTTCATAGCGCCTTCTCCATTTTTAGTAATGAAGATATTATCCTTTTTTTTGAGAAGCTTGGTATCGCCTTAAAAGAGGAAGACCACGGTAGAATGTTCCCAGTAAGTAATAAAGCACAATCCGTTGTCGATGCACTACTTATACGACTAGACGAATTGAAAGTAACGATAAAAACAAATAGCCCTGTTGCTGATATTCAATTCCAACCGGAGAAAAGCCATACAGTCAAATTACATTCCGGTGAACAGTTTCATGCAAAAGCAGTTGTGCTAGCAGTGGGAGGCAAATCTGTTCCTCATACAGGATCTACAGGAGATGGCTACGGTTGGGCAGAGAAAGCTGGACATACGATTACAGACTTATTCCCGACAGAAGTCCCCTTAACGTCAAGTGAATTATTTATTAAGAACAAAGCGTTACAAGGACTCTCTTTACGCGATGTAGAAGTAAGTGTATTGAACCCTAAAGACAAGCCGTTGATTACACATCAAATGGATATGATATTCACCCATTTCGGGCTGAGTGGTCCTGCGATTTTAAGATGTAGTCAATTCGTTGTCAAAGCCATGAAAAAATGGAAGCTAAAAAAGGTAAGCGTACGCATCAATGCCTTACCTGGGCAAAATGGCGAGAAAACCTTCCAAGAGATCATATCACTAAAAAAATCAGAGCCAAAAAAGAGTATCAAAAACTTGCTAAAAGGGATCGTTCCTGAGAGATATCTTCTCTTTCATTTAGAAGAAGTAGGTATTGATCCAACGGCACAAGCAGTGAGTATCACGAATGAACTGCTCCGTTTATTCGTTAGCCGTCTACATGATTTCCGTGTTGAAATCGATGGGACATTACCATTAGAAAAGGCCTTTGTAACTGGTGGCGGCGTTTCTGTTAAAGAAATTGAACCACAAACAATGGCGTCAAAAAAAATGACTGGTTTATATTTCTGCGGAGAAATTCTTGATATTCATGGCTATACCGGTGGCTACAATATTACCTCAGCCCTTGTAACTGGACGTTTAGCTGGCAGTAATGCGGCTATATGTAAAAGCGTAACTACTTGATAAGTAAAAGTAGTTACGCTCTATAAATGACCATCGCCGAAAAACAATAAATTTGCTCCTCATCTTCTTCTTGCATTGCAGCAATATTATACTTAATATCAACAAGCTTTTGTTCTTCCACCTTTTCTAAAAAACGGTTCATCGCAACCTCTAAATCTTTTTCATGCTCTTGGTCGAATAACTTCACCTTGATCATTTGATGAAAACTCCCTTCATGGGAATGAGTATTTTCATTTATTATTAACAGAAAATTCATAATATATACATAGGTAGGTGGTGATGAAATGAGCGCCGTTAAACGAATACTTTTAACTACCATTTGTCTTTATGGCTTGTGGGTAATTGGAGGTATCAGTAATTCAATTACTAAATACAATGGTGCTGGTTTTATCGACGCCATTTTGATAAAAGAAAAAGGCATGATTTACTTTATCGACGAAGAAAAACGGCCCACTGTCCAGATAAATGAAGAGGCAGCATCTAACACGACCTATCAACCTGACTATATACCGAACGGACCGACATTTTTGCTTGATTACCATTCATTCGATTCAGGCGATCAAGTTCGCATTTGGTATACAAGCATTTTAGAGTCTTATCCTGGAAGAATAAATATCGTAGACGTAGAAAAGATTGATTAATCTCCGTCATTTTTTTCTCTTAACATGGTAAGGATGGTTTTTGTATCTGCGATTGCTTCTTTTAAAGACATTAATAAGCGATCCGTAACATATACAATATCCTCCTGATTTTCTGGTAGGTTCAATACCTCTTTGATATGAATTGGATGAGCCATTTTTGCTTGTTGGACTAGGCGTAAAATAGATGCATAAGAATAATGAGCCATCCTTAATACTCGAATCACCTTTAACATATTTATTTCCTTTTCTGTAAAAACACGATACCCCTTTTCATTACGAGGAATAGTAATTAATCCGTTTCTTTCCCAATTTCTTATTAGCTCTGGATGAAGTTGAATTTTTTCAGCTACTTGTTGTCTTGACAATCCTTCACTTTGAATTTCCTTAGTTGAATATAACCAACTCTCTGCAATATCAGCTGCTTCAACCGCTCTTTCATATTCCTTGTTTAAATGCAGTAAATGTTCTTCAGCCTGCTCGTAAGCTTTGAGAAATTGCTTCTGACCGCTAAGGAGCACAATCTCTCTTGCACTTTTACGAATACTGCCTTGAATGATTTCACAACGAAAAGCGAACCTCGCTATTTTCAATTGAAAAAGATGTATGTCATCATATTGTCTGTATCCATTATCAGCACGAGGAGCAGGGGAAAGATATCCCCATTCCTCGTAAACTCTCACCGTATTAGGATGAACGCCCATACTATCAGCGATTTCTTTAGTTGAATAAACCAAGATATCTCACTACTTCCATCTAAAATATTTAATCGAAAGGAATCCACTAATGAATACACAAGCCATCATTGTGACTATGGGAAAAATCATGTCGCTTAGAACTCCGCCTAAACTTACTTCCTTAAGCAACTGAATACCTTGTGATAAAGGAAGGAATGCAAAGACATTCTGTAAAATTTGCGGGAAAATCTCAAAAGGTATAGTAGCACCTGAAAAAAGAAGCATGCCGAAATAGGCTAACGACCCCCATAGATTCGCTGCTTTTTGATCTGGAACAATACTCCCAATGAGTATACCAATGCTATACATAGCCATTAAAACAAATAAATAACTACAAAGAAACAAACCAAAGGAACCAGTCATTTCATAATTGAAAACAAAAAGATATACCGCAGTCACCCCTAGGAAAGACAACATAGAGGCAATAAATTGAACCAATGCCTGCGCACAAAGCAAAGTTAAAGGCGAAGCTGGGGTCACCTGAAACCTTTTTAAAATATGGCGATGACGGTAATCAGCAATGGTAAGGGGCAGTCCCATTACACCTGTAGCTAATATACTAATAGTTACAACCGCTGGATAAGAATGGAGGAACATTGTATTTCCTTGGGTAAACAGTTCATTATTCATAATATAACCAAATAATAAGGCAACAATGATTGGAAAAATGATACCGAAGATCAGTATATCTAAACCTCTCCAAACGAGTTTCGCTTCTATTTTTGTTAAAGTATAGAATGTCATCATCCTTCCCCCTCTTCATCTGTTAAAGTTAAATAGGCAGCTTCCAACGAAGCTTGTCCTGAATAATTGATCACTTCTGCTATCGTTCCTTCGCATATGATATGTCCGCCCTTTAAAATCATAACGCGGTCGCAGAGTGCTTCTACTTCATCCATATAGTGAGAGGTAAGGACAATAGATAATCCCTCACGCTTATAATTTCTTAGCGTTTGCCACAATTTTTTTCTTGCTTTCGTATCTAAACCCGTAGTCAATTCGTCTAGAAAGACTAATTCTGGGTTGGGTAACAATGCTAATAACACCGCTAATCTTTGCTTTTCACCGCCTGACAATGATTTAACTAATGATTTCTCCTTATCTTGTAGGCCAAATTTGGTCAATAAAAATTGATATGGCGCGGTTGCCTTGTATAACACACTCCATTGCTGACATGCTTCAGAAACGGTCATTTTATCTGGAAAATGCGATTCCTGAAATTGCACACCCACTTTCTCAAATACTTGCTTTCTATTATGAATTGGAGATTGTCCTAATATAGCGACTTCCTTATAAACAGCAGGCCTAATTCCTAGCACAGCTTCTACCAACGATGTCTTTCCTGCGCCATTTTCTCCTAGTATTCCCAGTACCTCCCCTTTTTGAAGGGAGAAACTAATCTTATCAACTACCGTTTTCTCTCCATAACTAACGGACAATTCTTTTACCTTCAGAACCATCAACTCACACCCTTTTCTAAGAATAGATTCACATCATAGCAAAAGAAATGAAGGGTGGTGGTATATTGGAGGGTTTATAAAACTCTTTTATTTATTTTCTGATAATAGGATATCGATGATTTGTGTGAGTGGTTCTTTATTTAGAACTCTATAAAAAGTAGGTTTTTTGTTTTTGTAGTGAATGGCGATTACTTCATCATATACGCTAACACTTTTTCCAGCTGTTTTCGTTACAAAACCAATTCTATACAGTTCTTTAGATGCTGTGCGATGATACCTTTTTAATTCAATATCTGCCAAAAGTGAGCGAATTTCTTTTAGTTGCTTATCATGATCGTCCTTATTTAAAGATACAGTTTCTGTTGTTTCACTAGTAGCTATAATGATGGAATGTAGGTTTTCCTCCGATACCAGTACGACCTCATTAAAACCCAGCTTTTCTTGAGAAAGATAAAATTGATATACACCCATGGACAAAAATAATAGGACAATTACCGATAAAAAAGGGATGATTTTTTTACTCATTCTTTCTCCTTTCGCATCTATTTGAACAATCGTCTGAAGTAAATAAATTGAATTTTTATAATATTATACCTATAATAGAGTAAATTGTTAACAGGTGGTGTAAATATGCAATATGCAATTTATGGTGGCGCAAGCGTAAGCAAGGAAGCGATAATCGCTCTTCCACCTCTTGGTGAAAGAAAGGAAATTTTCTCCTCTCTTGGCAGTGTGTTAAGTGGCCATCGTATCATTTCATTTGATTTGCCTGGACACAACGGTGAAGTTGATATGTCTCTTACTAATTATCTAAAAGGCATTCATCATGTATTAAATCAACTGGAAATAAGTGAAGCCCATTTTATCGGGAACTCTATTGGTGCATGGATTATTCAAAAATATTACGGTACATATCCAAAGGAAGTATTAAGTCTTACCTTATTAGATGGTGGTTACTATCCAATAAATGAAAGGCCCAGCGAATACATTCAGCTTCCCATCATCCATAAGAATGATTTTATCCCTGCGATAAAAGAACATTGCCAACAAATGAGCAAGTTAACGAACGAAACAAGTGAAGTGCTATTTTCTTATTTGAAAAACAATTTTATCCTAACAGGAGAGGAGTATAAGCATCATAGTGATGAAAAGGCCGTAAATCGTCTCATACAACAAATTCATACGGATTCATCCTATTATTTAAGGAAATGTGATATACCCTTGCAATTATTAATAGCTGATTTAAACCTCGATGAAATTAGTAAGACCAAACTGACAGCCTTTACAAAAGAGCACCCTAACACAGACGTCTACCACATTAATAATGGCTATCATTTCTTACCAATCACAAATACAAAAGAAGTTGCTGAGAAAATCAATCAACTAATGATTGTCGCTAACGCCTGAAAACAAACTCAGCTCAAAAAATTGATGAGAGCTAAATAAAAATGCCTCACAACTCTGAGAAATCCAGCGTGTTGGATAGTATTCAATTGATGAACACATTTCATGACAAGCTTGGCATATTGTAAAAGCAAACGGAAAGTTATGTACACACCTCGTAATTCTTACATACTTCATGAATCAAAACCTTAGCATAGTACTTACGTCCATCTCTTATATAGTTAAACGATAACGAAAAAAAGAAGACCTCCTAAAAAGAGGCCTTCTTCAAAAGTAACAATTATTTTGTTTCGCCTTCCCACTCAAGCATACCCCCGACCATATTGGTCACTTGATAGCCTTGTTCTTGCATAAAACGACAAACTTGTCCACTACGATTCCCTGAACGGCAAATCATAATATACTCTTTGTCTTTATCAAACTTATCTAGGTTTTCAGGAATTGTGCCCATTCTAATATGTTTCGCACCAGGAATGATTCCTTGAGCTACTTCGTCATCTTCCCTTACATCTACAAGTTCAAGTTGTTCTCCTGCTTCTAACTTTTTCTGCAATGCTTCTGTTGTGATTTCTTTCATTTCAGTCATCATCAACCACCCTTTCCATTATCGTTATCTTTATTCTAAAGAAGTGTTGATCGAAATGCGAATATTACAGTCTCATAGGGAAAGGGGTAGCTCTTTTTCATTAAGCTACCTCCTTTCCTAAATAATCTTAATTAGCGACAATATTCACTAGCTTCCCAGGAACAGCAATGACTTTTCTTACTGTTTTGCCATCAATTTGTTCTTTGATTTTATCATCATCCATGGCAATTTGTTCTAGCACATCCTTTTGTGCATCAACGGGTACCATTAATTTAGCCTTCACTTTACCATTGATTTGGATAACGATCTCCACTTCATCATCTGTCATTTTCGCTTCGTCATATGCTGGCCAAGCTTCATAAGAAATGGTTCCTGTGTGACCAAGTATCTCCCATAGTTCTTCAGCAATATGTGGAGCAATTGGAGCCAACATTTTTACGAACCCTTCTGCATAAGCCTTTGGAAGAATATCAGCTTTGTAGGCTTCATTGACGAAAACCATCATTTGTGAAATAGCTGTATTGAAGCGCAAACCTTCAAAGTCCTCTGTTACTTTCTTGACTGTCTGATGATACACTTTTTCTAGTTGAGATACTTCTACATCCTGCACTTTGCTACTTAAGCTATGATCTTCTTCAGCAATCAAACGCCAAATTCGGTCCAAAAAGCGTCTAGAACCATCTAATCCATTTGTAGACCAAGCAATGGAAGCATCTAGTGGTCCCATAAACATTTCATATAAACGAAGCGTATCCGCTCCATGGCTTTCTACAACGGCATCAGGGTTAACAACATTCCCTTTTGACTTACTCATTTTTTCATTATTTTCCCCAAGAATCATGCCTTGGTTAAATAATTTTTGGAATGGTTCTTTCGTATCCACTACACCGATATCGTATAATACTTTATGCCAGAAACGAGCATATAATAAGTGAAGAACCGCATGTTCAGCGCCACCAATATAAATATCAACCGGTAACCACTCTTTTAATTTTTCCGCATCAGCTAATGCCTCACTGTTTTTCGGATCAATATAACGTAAATAGTACCAGCAGCTACCTGCCCATTGTGGCATCGTGTTGGTTTCACGGCGACCTTTTTTACCTGTTTCAGGGTCAATAACATTAACCCACTCTTCAATATTAGCTAACGGTGATTCACCTGTACCAGATGGCTTAATCTCCGTTGTTGTTGGTAAAATTAACGGTAACTCTTCGTAAGGAACTCCCGTCATTGTACCATCTTCCCAATGAATAACAGGAATCGGTTCACCCCAATATCTTTGACGACTAAATAACCAATCACGTAAGCGATATGTCACTTTTTTCGTCCCAATCTCTTTCTCTTCTAGCCAAGCGATCATTTTTGTAATTGCTTCTTCTTTACCTAAGCCATTTAAGAAATCAGAATTAATATGTTCTCCTTCACCGGCATAAGCTTCTTTAGAAATATCTCCACCAGCTACGACTTCTTTAATAGGCAAGTTAAATTCTTTCGCGAAATCATAATCACGCTCGTCATGAGCTGGAACAGCCATAATGGCACCTGTACCATACGAAGCAAGCACATAATCAGCAATCCAGATTGGCATTTTTTCACCGTTAGCAGGGTTAATTGCATAAGCACCTGTGAATACACCTGTTTTTTCTTTAGCTAAATCTGTTCTTTCTAAATCACTCTTTGTTTTAACTTTTTCAATATAAGTCTCAACTGCATTACTTTGCTCTTCTGTTGTAATTACATCAACTAGTTTATGCTCTGGTGCAAGGACAGCATATGTCGCACCAAATAATGTGTCTGGTCGTGTCGTAAACACTTCAAACGTACCTTTGTCACCTTCGATATGGAAAGTCACTTCAGCACCTTCAGAACGGCCAATCCAGTTACGCTGCATATCCTTCAAGCTTTCTGGCCAATCAAGTAAATCAAGATCTTCTAGTAAACGGTCAGCATAAGCTGTTATTTTTAACATCCATTGGCGCATCGGTCTTCTTTCAACAGGATGGCCTCCACGTTCACTTTTCCCATCAATTACCTCTTCATTAGCAAGCACAGTTCCAAGTGCAGGACACCAGTTCACTGCTACTTCATCGATATAAGCAAGACCTTTTTCATAAAGCTTTAAGAAAATCCATTGCGTCCATTTATAATATTCCGGATCTGTTGTGTTAATTTCACGATCCCAGTCATAAGAAAATCCTAATGATTTAATTTGACGGCGGAATGTATTAATGTTTTTCTCGGTAAATTCAGCTGGGTCATTCCCTGTATCAAGGGCATATTGTTCAGCAGGTAAACCAAATGCATCCCATCCCATTGGGTGAAGAACATTATACCCTTGCATTCTTTTCATACGGGCAAGAATATCTGTTGCTGTATATCCTTCAGGGTGTCCTACGTGTAAACCTACACCAGACGGATAAGGAAACATATCTAACGCATAGAACTTTCTCTTCCCTTTTTCTTCACCCGTTTTAAATGTTTTTTGTTCTTCCCAATAGTGTTGCCACTTACCTTCAATTTGCTGATGATTAAAGCTCATCTTCTTTCCTCCTAAAAATGCTACGTTTTTAAGTATAAAAAAACCCCTCATCCCTCAAAAAGGGACGAGAGGATTATGTATATCTCCCGCGGTACCACCCACATTAACAGTTTACAGTTAACTGTTCACTTCATTCATCCTTAACGCGGAGTACGACAAGCATTACTGTCATTTTCACACTTGCTGCTCAGTAGGTGAGTTCATGCAAGGAGCTGACTAGCTTACACCAACCGCTAGCTCTCTAATATCAGGCTTCCTAGCATTACTATTCCTCATCATTGCAGTTATAAAATATTCATATTGACATTGTAATCAATTTCAATGGTTGATGCAAGTAGGCTTTCACAAGTTACTATAGATAAGTATAAGCTATTCAAGAAAATCGAAAACGTGTCAATTTTTTAATCCATGTATTACTCTTCCTTATTTTGCCCATAACTATAGTAAAAAATAAGGAAAGGTGATTTCATATTATGAAAGGTATCGCTTTTATTAATGAAAAGTGGATTATGAATGATTTTAAAACGCTAGATGAAAGCCTTGAAGTTCAGAAGCAATCCATCCAGACGTTCATTGAAAATAACCAAATGAAAACCATTAAATTGAATCCTTATCAATTACATGATTACTACACCATTCCACATGCCTTATATTATGATTTAAAACAAACCAAACCAAAGTTAGATTGTCTGATACTCTACTCCGAAAAAGTCATTGAAAGTTTTATCGAGGCCTATCCCGCTCGTTGGTTGATCTTGAAAAGTTTCTTTCATAAAGTCATTTTTCTAGATGAAGTTCAATCACATCATTACCAGGATATTATCTGAATGGTTAAGTAAAGAGCCCCTAGAGTTTTTATCTACGGGGCTCGCTTTTTATGAAGGTATAGCTGGCACAACTTTTTTCTTTTTAAGCTTCTTATCATAAACAACAGTTGTATATACGGAAATGAGCAGTAATGCCATTAATATACCAAAAAGCATCTTCACACCGTATACATCCACGAGTACGCCACCAAGTAATGGCCCAATCATTCTTCCTCCTGTAGAGACACTGTTAACAATTCCTTGATAGAACCCTTCTTTACCTTTAGGTGCTAAGTCATTAGCAATTGTAGGTACCGCTGGCCATACGAGCATTTCCCCAATGGTTAAAATAATCATTGCTGTGACAAAGCCGGAAAAGGCAACTGCATTTCCTACAACAGCAAAAGAGATAGCAAAAATAAAAATACCAATAATAATTTGTACTTTTAATGATTTTATCCTTTTAACTAGAAGACTAATTAATGGTTGCGCAAGTACAATCATGGCGCCATTTATTGTCCAAAGCATACTGTATTGTTTTAATGAAATCCCAATTTGTTGAGTATATGCTGAGATAGTCGATTGCCATTGCACATAGCCAATACAACATAATAGATAACCGATTAACAAAACGAATAAAGCGTTTAATTTAGGATTACCGCGAAATTTTTGTGCTGTTTTTATTTCATTTGGTTGACTAACCGACTTTACTTCCATTTTTCGATAGCTAGTGATTGCTATCAAGAAAAACAAGATATACATTAGACAATTAGCGATAAAGATATAATTGAAAGAAAATGAAGCTATATACCCCGCCATTGCTGCACCTAATGCTACTCCTAGATTTGTCGCTACATACATCGCATTAAACGCTTTTCTGCCGCCCTCTTTCCATACACTTCCTGCCAATGCATACATAGAAGGAAACACGATCCCTGAGCCAAAACCTAATATCGTCAATAATACAATGTATTCCGGCCATCCATGTTTAAAGACCATAATAATGAGTGAAGATAACGAAATGACTATGCCTAATAAAATCGAACGATAGCCACCTAATTTATCAAACAGCACACCACCAACTAGATTGCCTATGACTGTTGCTGCTGAATTGATCATTAAAACAATGCCGGCAATCGATAAAGACTTTCCTAATTCTTCATGCATATAAATGGTGTTTAAAGGCCATAAAAAAGAGGAACCTGTTACATTAACAGCCATCCCAATTACTAATAACCACAAAGCTCGAGGCATCATCCATACCCCTTTCACATTCTAATTCAATTCATTCCATTTCGAATTCCAAAATAAATTCTATTCGTTTTTTATGATCGATTCAATACTAATTTTGTGACAGATTTAGACATCTTTCTTATCTATACATAAAAATGAATAATTACTCTTGAAATTAAGCATAAACAGAAGGAATGGATGACATTATGTATGAAATATACAATAATATTTTTAAATTTATCATAGCCATACACAAGCAAACTCCATGAGATTTGCTTGTGTACAGATCATTTACTAAATACATATTATTTATTCTGGATGAAATTTAGATTTAACGGGTTGCCCACCTGTTTCCTCATATTTCTTTTTAGATCGAGGGATCACATTCGCACTACCGAATTCTACCTCTTGGTTATTGATACCATTTCTTGTTTTTTGCTCTGGATTGTTTTGTTTTGATTTTTTTCTAACCAATTGTTGTTCACCTCTTAATGGGGAGTAATGATCATTTGATTTTGTAACTGCTGTAGCTGTAATCTCATTCGATGAAGTTCTTCCCTCTGCGCATCTGTGGCACTATGAGACATCGTCATCAAATCATTATAGGCTTGTTCAATATGAGCAAGCGCTTTAGCATAGTCTTGATCGTTATAATGTTCTTGCATTTGCCCATCTTTAAACTGCATGTTAGCAAATTGAATGACTTCTTCACATTGTTGCATTAATTGTTGTACGGATTCACGGGTTGCCATAAAAGCCTTCCCCCTCTTTTTTAATGAAGTGTACGAAGCAAATACGCCTCAATGATAGTATTTACCGAGTGTTCGATTTCTACTAATTGAAATGTTATCAATGTGTAATTGAGTTGATGATTTCTTTCATGATAATATTGAATTTGTCACAGTGGTGACTTTAGGAGGGCTGACTTTGGATTTACTGACTCAATTTCCATATACAAATGATCAAAAACGTTATCATACATGGAACTTTCATTTAAAAAAACATTTCGGGCACAAGGTCTTTAAAGTTGCTTTGGATGGAGGCTTCGATTGTCCTAATCGGGATGGCACTGTCGCTCATGGTGGCTGTACATTTTGCAGCGCAGCAGGTTCAGGTGATTTTGCCGGTAATCGTGCAGAACCATTAGACGTACAATTTATTAAAATCAAGGATAGCATGCATAAGAAATGGAAAAATGGAAAATACATTGCTTATTTCCAGGCATTCACAAATACCCATGCACCTGTTGAAGTCCTAAAAGAAAAGTATGAATTTGTCTTAAAACAAGAAGGGGTTGTTGGCTTATCTATTGCCACAAGGCCTGATTGTTTACCAGATGATGTCATAGATTATTTAGCTGACCTTAATAAAAGAACATACTTATGGGTTGAATTAGGCCTACAAACCGTTCATGAAAAAACAGCCCAATTAATTAATCGTGCACATGATTATGATTGCTATAAAGAAGGAGTAAAGAAACTTCGTCAACATGATATACGTGTCTGTTCTCATATCATTAATGGTTTACCTGAAGAGTCACCTGAAAT
Source organism: Cytobacillus kochii (assembly GCF_020171845.1). GTDB lineage: Bacteria > Bacillota > Bacilli > Bacillales > Cytobacillaceae > Cytobacillus > Cytobacillus kochii. The sequence continues at coordinate 91,142 of NZ_JAIVAM010000015.1, forward strand.
GATGATGGAAACAGCACAAGAGGTTGCAAAATTAGATGTGCAGGGAATTAAAATACACTTATTACATCTATTAAAAGGAACACCGATGGTTAAGCAATATGAAAAGGGAATGGTTTCATTCCTTAGCCGTGATGAATACATTCAGTTAGTTTGTGACCAATTAGAGATTTTACCTAAAGAGATGATTATTCATCGCATCACTGGCGATGGTCCCATCGACCTTATGATTGGTCCTATGTGGAGTGTGAATAAATGGGATGTGCTAAATGGCATTGATCATGAACTGAAGCGAAGAGATAGCTGGCAAGGTAAATATCATCAACCATTTACCGAGGAGGTGAGCTCTTGAAGCTAGAACGTATTCTACCATTTGCGAGAGAACTACTACAGAAAGCAATTGCACCAGGAGACGTCGTGGTTGATGCTACACTTGGAAATGGACATGACACATTATTTTTAGCTCAGCTCGTTGGCGAACATGGCAGAGTTTATGGATTCGATATCCAAGATGAAGCCATACAGTCTACCCAAATAAAACTGGATGAACATGAACTTTCTAATCGGACTGTTCTATTTAATCGTGGCCATGAGCATGTGACTGCTTGCATTCCACCAATCCATTTCGGACGTATCACTGGAGCTGTTTTTAATCTCGGGTACTTACCTGGTGGAGACAAAACGATTGTCACAAGACCGAGAACAACCATTTCCGCGATTGAACAGTTAATTGATATGATGGCACCTGAAGGCATTATTATTTTGGTGATTTATCACGGTCATCCAGAAGGTGCTGTTGAGCGTGACTATATTTTGCGTTACTTGAAAACCATTGATCAAAATACTGCTCATATTTTGCAATATCAATTCATTAACCAAGCTAACCGGCCACCTTTTATTGTTGCGATTGAGAAAAGGTAAGTTAAGACAAATAAACACTCGAACAGACAAGAACAAATTTGTTCTTGTTTTTTATTTTTTCTCGTTTACTTTTGTTTGAATTGAATCTAAGTTATTCTAGTCAAACTTGTAGCCTTTTCTTGATGGTTGACTAGATGCCGCTTGCGAATCAGATTTTTTCGAGTTAGACTATCCTGTTCCTGCTTTTCTCTTGTGGATTGCTTCCGATCTCTATTGCGTCAGAAGCCCCTTTCTAATGTCCTACGTTGATGACAAGTTTTATGGGGAGGAGAACTTTATTCTGCAAATTTTATCGTTAGACATGATTTTACTCTATCCACTGGATTCATGAACGCACTACCGCCTGTCTACTTTTTAATGCGCGATAGACACGACCATTAATATAAAAAAAGAGGCTTGAGAATCCACCAGATTTAATCATCTTTCTTGCTAGTTTTTTCATTTGTTGTCTTCTCCCGACTTTTTCATCGGATAAGTATAACCCTAATAATCCTCGATTAATTAAAAGGTGAAATCGTTTATGAGGAAGCTTGTCCGTATGCTCATCTGCACACTTTACAAAATAACGTATGCGCTCGAATAATTCTTTTTCATCTTCATAATAAAAGCAAAAGTTTAAATCACCGGCTTCCTTATCTTCCTCTTGATCAATGTAATAGTCTAATAAAATGTGCAGACCTTGAATATATGGAAAATACCCATTACGTATAATCTCCCCGTAACTTTCCTTATAGTCCCTTCTCGTTGCATAAGCAACTAAGCAAAAAATACCGAGTGTAGAACCCGAACAAGCAGAAAATTCATACCAGCTCATAGGTGGGATGAGATCTTGATGTTCTTTATACCAACTTTGCAGACGAGAAACTCTTTCCTCAATTGCCACATGTTTATGTATTTGCAAATCACAATAATAACGACAAAGCTCTGTCAAATAAGATTTAATCAATGGATAATTTTCCATAGAAGATAAAACTTTACGGCAAGTCATCACTAATGCTAACAGATACCCACCATCATCCTGGTCATCCCGATAACGATAATAGTTCACCTTAGGTAACTGCTCATCGATTAACAATGAGTGACGCATCGCTTCATGTATTGCCGTAAAATCTTTTGGGTCCATCGATGTACTTCTATCACATAGATTATCTAAGTAATCACTAATGGTTTGATAGGCAACAATAAACGTTATGACTTGACGATAGTCATCAACGGCCAAAAGTGACATGATGGCCCCACCCTCACAGTGAAAGGTTTTATCTTTTATGCTAGAAAGTGCTTGTGACTTTAATTCATCATTGGGGATTGATTCCGCCAATTTGCGCCATTTGTTTAACTCCTCATTCACAGCAGGCATCACTTTTTTATATGCATTTGTCATTAAGCTGATCGGCATTGTTGGAACATTCATTACATGGACTCCCTTTACTCTTTACTAAACGATATACCCGATAGACCGCAAACTACTCATTACAAAATCCTTTGCGTAATCAAATACATCTTCCCTCTCCGGCTCATTAAAGATTTCATGATAGCATTTTGGCCATTCTTTAAAACGTTTCTCAGTAAACGGGGCTTTATTGAACCATTGTTTAACAGGAACTTTATTAACGATCTTGTCATCTCCACCTTGCATAACCAGTAAAGGAACATCTTGCACCTTTTTTATATCTTCAAATGCCAGATTGATTGTTTGGTGTAGTTCACGAAACCATCGTACAGACACTTTGGTAATATACAGTGTGTCATTTACATCCATTTCTCTTACATCAGCATTCCTTGTTGCCATATCAATAGTTAACCCCGAATTGACTCTCAATGTAGGAGCAATTTTATTTAAAGGATACGACGCAATCTCGAGTAGCTTTGGTGGATTTTTCATAAGCCCTAAACATGGAGATGAAAGAATAACGCCCGCAAGCTTTAATCTTTCTTCTTGTAACAAGCGTATTGTTATTAAACCACCCATACTATGACCTAAAAGAAAAACAGGTAAATCAAAGGTGTAAGCAGCTTGTATCCAATCCTTTACCTCAATAAGATACTCTTGAAAAGAATCAATATGCCCTCTTCGTGATCTAGTCGTCATTCCTTGACCCGGAAGGTCACCCATAACAACGTGAAATCCTGATACTCTCCACATTTCTATTAACCAACCATACCTGCCGTGATGTTCCATTGCCCCATGAACCATCACAATCACACCTTTTGCCTCACCCTCAGCTTCCCATTTCCACATCGTCTGATCCTCCTAAAAACAATTCTGTTTCGTTCAAGTTTGTTACCCTTTATTATATCCTACCTTTTAAAAATCTTCACGATTTCTCATGATTTCTCCATGATATAATATTAAAAAAGAACAGAATGGCTAGAAAACAGTCATTCTAAATTGACTAAGGTAAAAAGGAGCTATGATAACAATGATTTATCCTTTTCATAACAAACAACCCAAAATTGCTGATGATGTATTTATTGCTGATTATACAACTATTACGGGTGATGTAGAAATTGGCGAAGAATCAAGCGTTTGGTTCAATACAGTCATCCGCGGTGATGTTGCACCCACTTATATTGGAAAAAGAGTGAATATACAAGACAATTCAGTTCTTCACCAAAGCCCTAATAACCCACTCATTCTGGAAGATGAAGTAACAATTGGACACCAAGTTATCTTACATAGTTGTAAAATAAGAAAAAAAGCATTAATTGGCATGGGTTCCATCGTCTTAGATGGAGCAGAAATTGGTGAAGGTGCATTTATCGGAGCAGGTAGTCTTGTTCCTCAAGGTAAAATCATCCCTCCCAACACTTTAGCATTTGGTCGTCCAGCAAAAGTAGTCCGTGAATTAAATGATGATGATATAAAGGATATGGAACGGATTGTACGGGAATATACTGAGAAAGGGCAGTACTACAAAGCACTTAAAAAAGAAAGGCAATAACTTCTGATAAATTTTGCTCAATCGCCGATAATAAGTGGAAGACATTTTTTAGGTGGTGTAATTGTTGGAATTTATTATTGGATTGGCATTGATTTTGTTAGCTTATTTATTTATTAAACTGCTAAAAAATGGTGCTAAACAACTGCTTATCCCTCTTCTTATTTTAATTTTCCTTCTTCCTTCTCCGAAAGCAACAACGGAACACGCTGATGCTGCCCTTTTCCGAGAGAACAAATGGGCGGAAGGAACAAACAATGAAGAATTTATCGTAAAAATAAAACAACAAGTATTATTAGACATTCCGGTCATATCACAATTTCCAGAACTCCCTCGCGGATGTGAGGTTACAAGCCTTGCGATGTTACTCAACCACGCAGGCGTAACTGTGGATAAAATGACTTTAGCTAAAGAAATTAAGAAAAACCCTGCAACCTTTGAAAAAAAAGATGGCAAGATTTATTATGGTCACCCCAATGACGGTTTTATTGGTGATATGTACTCTTTTAACAATCGAGGTCTCGGTGTTTACCATACGCCTATTAAAGAGCTGGCAGAAAACTATTTACCAGAGAAGATTCATGATTTTACTGGTGATGACTTTTCATCAATCAAAACACATCTCTCTAATGAGAAGCCTGTCTGGGTGATCATTAATACGAAATACAATGAACTGCCTGATGCTTATTTTCAGACATGGCACACACCAAGCGGAGTGATTGACATTACGTATAAAGAACATTCCGTTTTAGTGACTGGATACGATGAGCAATATATATACTTTAATGACCCCTTCTCTAATATAAAAAATAAGAAAGCACCTATCAAAGAGTTCCAGGCGGGTTGGGAACAAATGGGCAGGCAGGCAATTACTTATTTAAATTAAAAAAAGTAAAGTGCAGTTAAGACATTTAGCATTTTTTACTTTAACAACAAGAAAACCCGAACTGAGTCCGGGTTTTCTTTCTTTTTCACAGTTGTTGACTTAAAGGTGTGCTGTTGTTGCTGAAATAAATTGCTTTTCGAAATCATATTTCTTTTCAATAAAAACATCATGCCACACAATAAACATAAGTACCGTCCAGATTTTCCTACTATAATCTGCTTTTCCTTGTGCATGCAATTCGAGTAAATTTACTACATACTCTTTATTAATTAAATAGTCTGTATGACTTTCTTTAATTAACGTTTTCGCCCAATCATACATCTCATCTTTTAACCAATGACGGATAGGGACCGGGAAGCCTAGCTTTTTACGATTCAACACATGTTCTGGCACAATACCTTCCGCTGCCTTACGAAGGATATATTTCGTTGTTTGATGTGACGTTTTTAAATGAGTTGGGATGGTTGAAGCCACATTAAAGACCTCTTTATCAAGGAATGGTACCCTCAATTCTAATGAATGTGCCATCGTCATTTTATCTGCTTTTAAAAGAATATCTCCGCGCATCCAAGTATGAATATCAATATACTGCATTTGATTAACCGCATCATAGGCTGCACTTTCTGCATATAATGGACGGGTAATATCTTTAAAATCATTCTTCTCATTATAAACCTGCAATAATTCTCTTTTTTCATGTTCTAAGAACATTTTCGCATTGCCAATGTAGCGTTCTTCCATTGGCGTCGTTCCTCGTTCAATAAAGCTCTTACCCCTCATCCCCTCTGGCATGATTCGAGAAAGGGTACGCAATAACTTTCTTCCTGCTGAAGGCATTTTATTAAAAATTTCTAAGTCCTGTGGTTCACGATAAATATTATATCCACCAAACAATTCATCAGCACCTTCGCCTGATAATACCACCGTTACATGTTTTCTTGCTTCCCTTGCGACAAAGTAAAGTGGAACGCAAGCAGGGTCCGCTAATGGATCATCCGTGTGCCACATAATTTTAGGTACTTCTTGCATATATTCTTCTGGAGAGATGATATAGCTTATATTTTCAACACCTAGTTTTTCGGCTGTTTCTTTAGCCACATCCACTTCACTAAAACCGTCTCTTTCAAAACCTACTGAAAACGTTTTAATATTGGGGTGAAACTGTTTTGCTATGGATGCAATAATAGAAGAATCAATCCCGCCCGATAAAAACGAACCTACAGGTACATCACTGCGCATATGCATTTTAACTGAGTCAGTTAAAACATCTTGAATCTCTTTAATAAACTGAGATTCTTCTTTTTGTACAGGTTGGAAATGTGCTTTCCAATAACGCTGGATATGCATTGAGCCACCGATTTTCTTCTTGAAATAATGACCTGGCTCAAGTTTCTTTATACCCACTGACATAGTCATCGGTTCAGGTACAAATTGATAAGTCATATAATACTGCAAAGCATCATAATTAATGACATCGTTTTTCAATGCCAGCAGAATACTTTTCTTTTCAGAGGCAAAATAAGTTGTCTCACCATCTTCAAAATAATAGAATGGTTTGATTCCAAAAGGGTCTCTCGCTCCAAAAACTTCTTGTTTTTCTTTATCCCAAATAACGAAGGAAAACATACCTCTCAGTTTTTCTGCCGCCTTCTCTTTGTAATAACTGTATAAAGCAATAATCACTTCAGTATCCGAATTAGTTTCAAAAGTTAGTCCTTTATTGATTAATTCCTCACGTAGTTCAACATAGTTATAAACTTCTCCATTGAAAATAATCCAATATTTACCATTATCATAAGTGAGTGGTTGATGACCACTTTCAATGTCTATAATACTTAATCGACGGAAACCAAATTGGATATGGTCTGCACGATAATATCCTGAATCATCTGGTCCACGATGAGTAATAATGTTATTCATATTCTCAAATTGTTTATCTGCTTCTTGTACTTTTTGTGCTTGATCATGTATACAACCAATAAAACCACACATTATGTACGTCACCTACTTTTTATTTCATCTAGTTTGTATTTTTTCCATACCTTGTATAGACGATAAGTTATTTTAAAAAGTTTCACCTTTCGAAAAAAAAAATGGAATGATTTATGCTAGGCAGTATGTTCATGTTTTCTTCTTCATATACTTAAGGTTGTTTATTCCTTACCCACAATTTAAGACGAAAAGATGACATTCATTTTAAATTTTTATGAAATCGTTTTCTTAAGGATTTCTGTAAAATATCGGTAGTCTAAAATATTATATTTATTTTGCTAATGTAATATCTAAAAAAACGACTATTGCTCTACTATCTTCGGTCCTTTTCACTTCTGATATACGAGCTAATCGCTTTTGCGCCGCCGCTATCTTTGACCATTCCACTTCTTGATATTCGAGCTAATCGCTTCGCCTCAATTGTAGGTCTATAAAAATTTAATGATAGCCCCTTTCCCACATAAAAAAACTGTAGAAAACTCATTAAAGGAGTTTTCTACAGCCATAACTTTTCTAATTTATTTTAAAGCTTCCTTACGCAATTCTTCCGCTTTATCTGTGCGCTCCCAAGGTAAATCAATATCTGTACGGCCAAAATGTCCATAAGCAGCTGTTTGCTTGTAAATCGGACGGCGTAAATCAAGCATTTTGATAATGCCAGCAGGACGGAGGTCAAAATTGTTTCTAACAACTTCAACTAAAACATCCTCAGATACTGCTCCAGTTCCAAATGTATCAATACTGATGGATACCGGCTGAGCAACACCAATCGCATATGCTAATTGTACTTCTGCTTTGTCAGCTAGTCCAGCAGCAACAATATTCTTTGCTACATAGCGAGCTGCGTAAGCAGCTGAACGGTCAACTTTCGTTGCATCCTTACCAGAGAATGCACCACCACCGTGACGTGCATAACCGCCGTATGTGTCAACGATAATTTTTCTACCAGTTAAGCCCGCATCACCTTGAGGTCCACCAATAACGAAACGACCTGTTGGGTTAATGAAGTATTTTGTGTTTTCATCAATTAATTCAGTAGGAACTACTGGGTTAATTACATGCTCTTTTAAATTGCGTTGAATTTGCTCTAAACTGATCTCTGGATGGTGCTGCGTAGAGATAACAATTGTATCAATACGTACAGGTTTGTTGTTTTCATCATATTCTACTGTTACTTGTGTTTTACCATCTGGGCGAAGGTAAGGTAAGATTTCCTCTTTTCTTACTTCAGCTAAACGGCGAGAAAGTTTATGCGCTAATGAAATAGGTAATGGCATAAGCTCTTTTGTTTCATTACATGCAAAGCCAAACATTAAACCTTGATCTCCAGCACCAATAGCTTCAATTTCTGCATCAGTCATCTGTCCTTCACGCGCTTCTAGTGCTTGGTCTACACCCATAGCAATATCTGCTGACTGCTCATCAATAGAAGTTAATACAGCACATGTTTCAGAGTCAAAGCCATATTTTGCACGTGTATAACCAATTTCCTTAATGGTTTCACGAACGATTTTTGGAATATCTACATATGTGGATGTAGTGATTTCTCCTGCAACCAATACAAGACCTGTAGTAACAGACGTTTCCGCAGCAACCCTCGCATTTGGGTCCTGTGATAAAATAGCATCTAATATTGCATCAGATATTTGGTCACTGATCTTATCCGGATGACCTTCAGTTACTGATTCAGAAGTAAACAATCTACGTTTTGTTGACATCTGACTTCCTCCTTATTTATCGAATCAATAAGACTTTATTATAGTCTTTATTTTTGATACGGAACTCATTCCCTTATTTGAATCTTCATTATTTATGGGCCAATGTTTATCTCATACCCTTAATAACCTATGCGCTAACTTGGAATATTGAGAATAAAATGGTTGGTCTTTTTCCCATACATAAATAGTACATTCCAAAAGCCGCTCCTCGTATTCGCCAACATCATGTTAAAAAGCATGAAAAAAAACCTCTTCTCTGATTTAGTGAAAAGGTTGAAGCAAAATGATTCGCGCCTTTCACTCTTATCGTTCAAGGATAGTGAGTAATAAATCCTTGCATCAGGTTAGCACCTTTGCTCATGAAAATGTAGTTGGCAGGTTGCTGGGTTTCATAGGGCCTGTCCCTCCACCAGCTCGGGATAAGAGAGTATCCGTTCAAGGATTCATCATAACTTACACATGGAATATAGTCAAATGTTTTTCATTAACAATTCCATGTAAAAATTGTCATATCCGACTCTATAAACTTTAGTTTTGATAACGGATAATTTTAGTTAAGATCATACCGTTCTTTTTCCTTAATATATATAAAAATTACAATAAATTTGCTGATTATCCTTTTTAAATTTGCAAAAGCTATTTATAATGAATACTGCCTGTATTTGTGACAATTTCATTAATTATATAAAAATGATTTATATAGTATAGACTGAATGAATAAATGTGTTATACTATTTTTGAAGAAATAATCACAAATAGCGACTGAGATGCATATCTCTTAAATAATATTATATAAAGGAAGGTATTCATCAGATGAATTCTGTATCGATAACTGAGTTAAATGATTTACTAAAAGGCGAAAACATCCAAGTTCAATTATCTGTTCCGCAACTAGTTGAAAAAGTATTAAACAGAAACGAAGGTGTTCTTACATCTACTGGTGCAATTCGCGCGACAACAGGTAAGTATACAGGTCGTTCACCTAAAGACAAATATACTGTTGAAGAAGCAAGCTCTAAAGATAAAATTGACTGGGGAAGTGTGAACCAACCAATTTCTGAAGCAGTCTTCAATAACTTATACAACAAGGTGATTGCTTTCTTAAAAGAGAAAGAAGAAGTTTTCGTATTCAAAGGATTTGCTGGTGCGGATAAAAAACACCGTATGCCAATCCAAGTAATTAATGAATATGCTTGGCATAACCTTTTTGCACACCAATTATTTATTCGTCCTACAGAAGAAGATTTATTAGATCACGAATCTGAATTTACAGTTATTTCAGCTCCTAATTTCAAAGCAGACCCAGCAGTTGACGGTACAGCTTCAGAAACTTTTATCATCGTTTCATTCGAACGCCGTATTGTACTTATTGGTGGTACTGAGTATGCTGGTGAAATGAAAAAATCTATTTTCTCTGTTATGAACTACATGCTTCCTGAAAATGGGATTCTCCCTATGCACTGTTCAGCCAATGTTGGCCGCGAAGGTGATGTTGCTTTATTCTTTGGCCTTTCCGGAACTGGTAAAACAACATTATCAGCTGATCCAAACCGTCGTTTAATCGGTGATGATGAGCATGGCTGGTCTCCAAATGGAGTATTCAACATTGAAGGTGGTTGCTATGCGAAGTGTATCGACCTTACACGTGAAAAAGAACCACAAATTTTCGATGCCATCCGTTTTGGCGCAGTACTTGAGAATGTTGTATTAGACAAAGAAACACGCGTAGCAGATTATGCGGACAATACGCTAACAGAAAACACGCGTGCGGCTTACCAATTACAAGCAATTGACAATATTGTTGACCCAAGTATTGCAGGTCACCCGAACACTATCATCTTCTTAACAGCTGATGCTTCTGGTGTATTACCTCCAATCTCTAAATTGAATAAAGAACAAGCAATGTATCACTTCCTAAGTGGATACACTTCTAAACTGGCTGGTACTGAGCGTGGTATTACTTCACCACAAGCGACTTTCTCCACTTGTTTTGGATCACCATTCTTACCATTACCAGCTCAACAATATGCAGAAATGCTTGGTAAAAAAATTGACGAGCATAACGCGAAAGTATTCCTAGTAAACACTGGTTGGACTGGTGGCGAATATGGTGTAGGCAGCCGTATGAAGCTTGCTTATACACGAGCAATGGTTGAAGCTGCTCTAGAAGGCGAACTTAATTCTGTTGAGACAGTAACTGACCAAGTATTCGGTTTAGAAATCCCTCAACACGTAACTGGAGTTCCAGATGAAGTACTATTGCCTAACAAAACTTGGCCAGACCAAGACGCATATAATGTAAAAGCAAAAGAACTTGCAAATGAATTCCGTGAAAACTTCAAGAAATTCGGTAATATCTCTAGTGAAATCGCTGAAAAAGGCGGTCCTATTGCTTAATTTAAAAAACCTTCGAGCATCCGACTCGAAGGTTTTTTGTTACAATAATTTCACTTCACTCTTCACCCACTGTTTATTTTTGAGGGTCAAAATACCGCATCAATGGGCTTCGATTTACTAATTGCAATTAACTTAGGTCGATTGATTAGTAAGTGCTAATCTCACCAAGTTGCAATCGAGGCTTGAATGTATTCAATATTCGCCCTTTGATATGAGTCTACAAATTAGCTTCTAATTTAAATTCGTCACTGCTTAATAAATACTTATATTTATATTCATGCAAAGCTTCAATATAAATAAGCTCAACACTGCAAAAGCAGTCGGGCCAATTTTTAATTTGTAGTTTTTAGCGAAATCAGTTGATAAAAGATTTTCGTACAATCATTTTCCATTTCTAACTTTTGGATACTTCCCATTCCACTGATTTCACCGTCTCTTGTTTTCTTTACTTCAAGTGGAATATTTAGTGGGTAGAGGCGGTATCCTTCTTTTGTTAATGTAAAAAGGTTTTCATTTAGCCTCTCTTCTCTTCCTTTCGTAACGATCATTGTATTCAATTCTAAAGGCATACCCATAATTGTTTTGCTCCTTGTTCATCGAGTTTTATATTACTATTGTATCTTACAATCTCTATACAATAAAGCTTATTGTTCTTTCATCCACCGCCCAAGATCACGGACAATCTGTCTATTGATAGCTGGCGGAAAATAATGCGTATATTCTTTGAAATACCATGTATCTACAGGTTTACCTAACTCTTTTAATCGCTTCTCTAAGCGGAAGGCATGCTCGACAGAAACATTATGATCTAAGACCCCATGAATAATTAATACATTTGCTTGCAGTTGATTAAGTTCATATAATGGCGTCCGAAATTCATATCTTTCTGGGTATTTATGGGGCGTTCCACCGATGACCCGTTTCATCATTTTACGCAAGTCCACTCTTTCTTCATATGTGAGGAACATATCGCTTACACCACCCCAAGTAACAACTGACGCCGCTTCAGGCATATGTAAGGCTGTTAATAACGCCATTACACCTCCTCTAGAAAACCCAAAGACATGTACCCTTTTTACCCGAGGGTGTTCTGCTAAAAGTTGAAAAGCTGAAAAAGCGTCATAACGATCATCACCTGCAAAATCTTCATTTCCCTCCCCTCCTTGATTGCCCTGATAAAAAGGCGCAAATACGATGAAACCTTGGAGGGCAAACTGCACAATCCGACTTGGGCGCACTTTACCGACATTCTTAATCCCACCTCTTAAATATAGAAAACCTTCTGATACGTTTTTATTTTCTGGTTCAGCTAATAGACCTTTAATTTTTAGATCATTAGATAAGTATGTAATGATTGATAATTTCACTTGAGGATGCGGAGATGGAAACCGCCATTTATCGATTATCAATGCTTTTCCCTCCTTTACATATAGTAAAAATTTCACATGGGCAATCACACAAATTTTTCACCCTCATAAGATAGTTTAGATGCAAAAATCTAAGAAACATTGAATGAGGAGGTTCTCAAATGAAAAAATGGCTTAAATGGAGCTTCATGCTTCTCTGTATTTCTGTTTTACTCATTCCTCTTGCAGCCTGTGGAAAAGAGGATGTGACAAAAATACGTATCGGTGAGGTCACAAGATCTCTTTTTTATGCTCCCCAATATGTTGCAATTGAAAAAGGATTTTTTAAAGAGGAAGGTTTGGATGTTACGTTAACCACGACTGCCGGCGGCGATAAAACGATGACTGCGCTATTATCCGATAGTATTGATATTGCTCTTGTTGGCTCTGAAACATCCATTTATGTTCAGGCGCAAGGAGCAAATGATCCTGTCATAAATTTTGCCCAACTGACGCAAACAGATGGCACCTTCCTTGTTGCAAGGGAAGATATCCAAGATTTCACTTGGGATATGGTAAAAGATAGTACTTTCCTCGGGCAAAGAAAAGGTGGCATGCCGCAGATGGCTGGTGAGTATACGTTAAAAAAACATGATATTGATCCACATGCTGACTTAGAGCTAATTCAAAATATTGATTTTGCCAATATCGCTCCTGCCTTTTCATCTGGTACTGGTGAGTTTGTACAATTATTCGAACCGACTGCGAGTGTGTTTGAAAAAGAAGGCATTGGACATATCGTCGCTTCCTTCGGTGAAGAATCTGGCCACCTTCCTTATACAGCATATATGACAAAGGATAGCTTCATCAATGGAAACGAAGAAACAGTAGAGAAATTTACACGTGCCATCTATAAAGCGCAACAATGGGTAGATGAACATTCAGCAGAAGAAACAGCTAAAATCATTACAAAATACTTTGATAATACCGATTTAGAAATTTTAACCATGTCAATTGATCGTTATAAAAGTCAAGGGTCCTTTGCGACCGATCCTATTTTAGAAAAAGAAGAATGGGAGAACTTGCAAAATATTATGGATGAAGCAGGTGAACTGCCTGCTCGAGTGGATTATGAAACTCTTGTCAACACATCCATTGCTGAGAAAGTGATTAAAGAATAGTACTATGTGGAGCGGATAGAATGATTCTGTTCGCTCAACCATCCAGAAAAAAAAGAGGAGACTGCAAGATGACATTCTTAAAAGTGCAAGATATTCATCATACTTACTTTACGAAATCAAATGCAGTGACGGCTCTCTCTAATATCTCACTTCAAGTGAATGAAGGAGAATTCATTTCATTTTTAGGACCGAGCGGATGTGGCAAAACAACCTTGTTATCTATCATTGCTGGTCTTTTCCAACCAACGGAGGGCCGTGTAGAGTTAGAAGGAAAGCAGGTAGCTACATTAAAGAGTGAAATAGGATATATGTTGCAACAAGATTATCTATTCCCTTGGAAAACCATTGAGGAAAATATTCTTTTGGGTCTAAAGATCAATCATCACTTAGATGAAGAAAAAAAAGCTTATGCAAAAGATTTATTAATGCAAATGGGCTTATCAGATGTGGAGTCATTGTATCCTAAACAATTATCAGGCGGCATGCGACAAAGGGTAGCACTTGTAAGGACGCTGGCAACAGAACCTAAACTTCTCATGTTAGATGAACCATTTTCCGCTCTCGATTATCAAACAAAATTGCATTTAGAAAATCTTGTATCTGACACATTAAAATCATTTGGAAAAACAGCTATTCTTGTGACACATGATATCGGTGAAGCAATTGCGATGAGCGATCGTATCTATTTATTCGCACCAAGCCCTGGTAAGATTCATAAAGTATTTGAAATACCTGAGGAATTAAGAGAATGCTCTCCATTTGATACTAGAAACCACCCAATGAATGCAGAAATTTTTCAAACGATTTGGAAGGAGATGGAGTCCCTTGGATCACAAGAGTCACACAAAAGCACTCCATAATGCGTATATCCGCTCCCTTAAGAAAGAAAAGTATTGGGTACGATTTTATCAACTCGTTATTTTTCTTATTTTCTTCTCGGGCTGGGAGATTGCCAGTAGAAACAAGTGGATCGACCCTCTCATTTTCAGTTCACCTTCAAAAGTATGGGAGCTCTTTTTAATTAAAGTTCAAGATGGTACGCTGTTTTTTGATTTAGGTTTTACTTTATCAGAAACCATACTCGGTTTTATTTTAGGGACATTATTGGGAACGATTTTGGCTGCGATTCTATGGTGGTCACCGTTTCTCTCTAAGATTCTAGACCCTTATCTCGTCATTTTAAACAGTATGCCGAAAGTGGCTTTAGGACCGATTTTAATTGTCGCTCTTGGACCTAGCTTCACGTCGATTGTAGCAATGGGAACGATTATTTCCGTTATTATCACAACCATCGTCGTTTATACATCTTTTAGAGAGGTAGATCCAAATTATATTAAAGTGCTTCAAACTTTTGGTGGAACCCGCTTCCAAATATTTAAGGAAGCCATTCTTCCGTCATCCTTTCCTGTAATTATTTCCACACTTAAAGTCAATGTCGGCTTATCTTGGGTCGGGGTGATCGTCGGGGAGTTTCTCGTCGCCTCTAAAGGATTAGGTTATATGATTATTTACGGATTCCAAGTATTTAACTTTACTTTAGTTATGCTCTCTCTGCTTGTCATAGCTGTATTAGCTACCATTATGTATCAAGCAGTAGAATTTTTAGAGAAGAAATTAATAAAAAACAACTAAGGGCTTGCATGAGCGTGCAGCCCTTTATTTCAAGCGATTTTGTAGATAAGCTACACTTCTCTCGACTACTCGATCTTTCATTATAAAGCTATAATTGGGTTGATGAATCTCCCTCATGAGCTGATTAATCGCTACCCATTTTGGACCATCCGTTTCGAAATAATGGTCTACTTTTTGCAAATAATCAACCTCTGCAAACATGATTGCCTTTATAAAGGAACGATGTTTTTCCATTACTTGATATGTACCAATATGTTCAATAGAAGACAAGACTGCTCCGGTTTCTTCCTTTACTTCTCTCTTTGCAGCTGAATATATATCTTCTCCTTCCTCCGCCTTTCCACCTGGAAACTCCCATCCTCTTTCTTTATGGTTCGTTAATAACCAGTCATCGCCTTTTTTACATAACACCAACACATGACGCGGCTCCATTTCAAATCCTTCTTCATTAAATGAGAGTGCTACACGATTCCCGTTCTGATCGATAAAATATTCCATTTAATCCTCTCACTTTACATATACTTATTGGTATATTTTACTTTGAAAGAAACGTAACGTACAGGAAAAGGTGAAAACACCGTCAATATTTATAACGGTGTTTAGAGCACAGCTTTATTGTTGTTCAGGGGGAAGAATCCCCATATTGACAATATGATTTTTCGCTTCTTCATCGCCTAATCGATAAATGGCGCTATATATTTGCGTTAAACCATCATCATACTTATCATTTTGCCTGTCGAAATGATACTGTAAATAAGGGACATGAGCCCGGAAAAAACCTTCCCATTCTGTTGAGTAATTTTGATCAAACAACTCTCTTAATTCGATAATTTCATCATCAGTTGCCTCTATTTTAAAATTCCATGATGAGGAAGTAGAACTTTGTGAGATTTCACCATCATTCACCGTAATATAATAAGTTTTCTTCTGATCCACACTTTCAGCCCCTTTCTTCTTATTATTTGTTTCCCTCATTATGAATGAATTTATACGAAAAATGAGCAAAACCATGAACTTAACATATACTAAACGTAAAATAAGAAGAAAATAGGCAGGTGCAAATAATGAAAATTATTGATGAACTGTACGACTATTATCGTAATAAGCTTACAGGTGACGAAGAAGATATTGATATGCTTACGTTTGCTTTCTTAGAGGAAATGTCCCGAGAAGATATCCTTACATTAATTCAAGAACTGGATAACCAAGAACTATATAATTTAATGGGTCTTTACGTTATTGAATCCCTTAAAGGAAAATTTGCAGAAAGTGATTTTACAAAGCCTCAAAACTATCATTGAGTCTACATAGGCCTCGGATACAAAAGTGGCATGGTACAGAAAGGGATAGGTTCGGAAATAAGGCTAAACTTGGTGTCATGTTTAAAAGTGAAGCTGAATATTCACCCATTTATCTTTAACCCTGCTGTATTGCCAAATTAGTTAGTGGCATGGTAGAAGCATCTTGGTCTTCTCTCGCTTGATGTTGATTCAAGTAAATGCTGGAATTACGACTCATCTGAATGAGATGCATCGTTGAGTCGGGAAGATGATGGAATCGCTACTCATCTTAGCGGTGATCCACAGTTTAGTCGGGCTTTTGCCCGAATCGCTACTTATCTCAACGAAGACCCACAGTTTAGTCGGGCTTTTGCTCGAATCGCTACTTATCTCGACGGAGTTCCATAGTTTAGTCGCGATTTTGCTCGAATCGCTACTTATCTCAACGGAGTTCCATAGTTTAGTCGCGATTTTGCCCGAATCGCTACTTATCTCCACGAAGATACAAAGTTTAGTCGCGATTTTGTTCGAATCGCTACTTATCTCGACGAAGAACCACAGTTTAGTCGCGATTTTGCTCGAATCGCTACTCATCTCGACGGAGTTCCATAGTTTAGTCGCGATTTTGCCCGAATCGCTACTTATCTCGACGAAGATCCATAGTTTAGTCGCGATTTTGCTCGAATCGCTACTTATCTCCACGAAGATACAAAGTTTAGTCGCGATTTTGTTCGAATCGCTACTTATCTCGACGAAGATACAAAGTTTAGTCGCGATTTTGCTCGAATCGCTACTTATCTCGACGAAGATACAAAGTTTAGTCGCGATTTTGTTCGAATCGCTACTCATCTCGACGGAGTTCCATAGTTTAGTCGCGATTTTGCCCGAATCGCTACTTATCTGGGCGGTGATCCATAGTTTAGTCGCGATTTTGTTCGAATCGCTACTCATCTGGGCGGTAATCCACAGTTTAGTCGCGCTTTTGCCCGAATCGCTACTTATCTCGACGAAGATCCAAAGTTTAGTCGCGATTTTGCCCGAATCGCTACTTATCTCCACGAAAAACCACAGTTTAGTCGCGATTTTGCCCGAATCGCTACTCATCTCGACGGAGTTCCATAGTTTAGTCGCGATTTTGTTCGAATCGCTACTCATCTCGACGGAGTTCCATAGTTTAGTCGCGATTTTGCCCGAATCGCTACTTATCTGTGCAGAATCCACAGCTTAGTCAAGTCAATGCTTGAGTTCTCAATTCTTTACACTTCCTTGTGTTCGTATTCTTGTTTAACAACTATTCTCGGCTCTTTTCAGCCCACTTAAGTTCGCAATTTCAGATCTCCTTTACACTCGGGTCTTTCAGATTCCACATTCTTTCATATCGTCTCTCCCTGCACATTTATATTTCCCAAAAATAAAAAAGACCTCTTAAAAGAGATCTTTTTTCCGCTTATCCTAAAAATGCTTTAAGCATCCAGTTATGTTTTTTCACACTCTGTTTAACTGCAATCAGCATATCACCAGTGGCTTCATCTTTCGCTTCATCAGCTAGTTCAATACCTTCTTGTAGTTCGTCTAACATTTTTTCGAAGTCACTCCATACAGATTGTACCATGTCTCTTGCGTCTTCTTTACCTGTTGCTTCTTCAATTGAAGCCGTATCTAAGCAATCCTTCATTGTTGCTACAGGATTTCCACCTAAAGCAAGTATTCTTTCCGCTAATTCGTCAATATGGTCATTAGCTTCGTTATATAGTTCTTCAAATTTTTCATGTAATACGAAGAAGTTGCTTCCTTTAACATACCAATGGTAGTTATGTAACTTCACATACATTACAGTCCAGTTTGCTACTTGTTTGTTTACTGATTGGATTAATTTTTCGCTCATATTTATCAACCTCCACTTATAAGATACCCGCTTATCCAATTTTCAAACACATAACTATCGGATAAGGAAAGATATTTTAGTTCAGATTAAAAGAGAGAAATGGTAAAATAGCTTTTGTAAAGGGGGAGACTATTGATGACTTATATTATTGTCATTATGATATCAATTATTATTGTCTTTACAATCCTTATTTTAAGTGTAATGACAACATCCAAAGCTTACACATTCAAACATACCGTAGATCCTCTACCTAAACCTCTTTCAGAAGAGGATAAGGCACCCAATCAAGAGGACAAGGATATAAAGTAACACTAATACTTTTTGAGAGGAATCTGCACTTCTATGGATATTTACTCCATATTTATTGGACTCATTTACCTTTTAAATATGATTCTTGCCATTGTCGTTATTTTTCTTGAACGAAAAGATGCCGCATCCACATGGGCATGGTTACTCGTTTTGTTCTTTATCCCGCTACTCGGGTTTGCCATTTACTTATTATTCGGACAAAACTTCTCTAAAAAGAAGAAAATGTTTCAATGGGAAGATCGTAAGAAAATAGGCATTGATGAAATGCTCAAAATGCAAATATCAGCGCTTCATAATCGCAGTTTGCCTGCAGAGAATGAGCAGGTTCAAAATCATTATGACCTCATTCATATGCAATTAGTCAATAATGATGCTGTACTCACGCAAGATAATGATATACAAATGTATACGGATGGCAAAGACAAGTTTGATGCTTTATTTAAAGATATAGAAGGCGCTACTGACCATATCCATCTTCAATACTATATCTTAAGAAGGGATGCATTAAGCAAAAGGCTAATCACACTTCTGAATAAAAAAGCCCGTGAAGGTGTAAAGGTCCGCATTTTATATGATGATTTAGGATCAAGAAGTTTAACCAAACGGTTTTTTAAGAGCTTACGTGAGGCTGGAGGAGAGGTTGAGGCGTTCTTTCCTTCTAAATTCCACTTTATTAATTTACGGTTAAATTATCGTAATCATCGCAAGCTAGTGATTATTGATGGCAAAATTGGCTATGTTGGGGGCTTTAATGTTGGAGATGAATACTTAGGTTTAAATAAGAAATTCGGTTATTGGCGAGATACACATTTAAGGATTGAAGGAAGCGCAGTTTATGCGATACAAACACGCTTTATACTTGACTGGAATCAAGCTTCTCATCGTCATGATATTCACTATTTACCTGAGTATTATCCCCCTATCACTACTAAGGGGCGTATCCCTATGCAAATTGTAGCAAGTGGACCTGATAACGAACTCGAACAAATCAAACTTGGTTATATAAAAATGATTATGTCTGCAAAAGAAACCATTCTTATTCAAACTCCTTATTTTATACCTGATGCCAGTGTTGTTGATGCGCTTAGAATAGCTGTTTTGTCAGGTGTGAATGTAAAAATTATGATTCCTAATAAACCTGACCATATGTTTGTTTATTGGGCTACCTATTCGTACATTGGCGAATTATTAAAACTCGGGGCAAAAGTACTGATTTATGATAATGGCTTTATTCATGCGAAAACAATCGTCATTGATGATGAAATTGCATCTGTTGGGACAGCCAACATCGATGTTCGAAGCTTTAGACTCAACTTTGAGGTCAATGCCTTTATTTATGACCGCAAGATAGCTGAGGAAGTAGCAGCTAGCTTCTATAATGATGTAAGAGTATCACGTAACCTTACATTAGATGATTACAATAACCGTTCCTTTTATATTAAGTTCAAGGAATCTATATCGCGCCTACTATCACCGATTCTGTGAGTCGGTGATTTTGGTATAGATTTATGGACATCGATAACATAAAATAGAAATATATGGATAAAAAAGGAGTCATGTTGATGAAGATAAAGTTTTGGACTATTTTCCTCATTACCTTTGCCATTGAAACAGGTATCACTTATTTTCTCTCTTCTCAGTTTTCTGTTCGCTTTATTGAAGTCATGTTCTTTACGGGCATTGTATTTCTTATCACAAGCATTTACTTTTCTGGAGGGCTCTCTTACATCAAGGAGCAACAAGATGCCAAGACTCATGCAGAAACGGGCTTTACACCATTTGTAGAACCACCAACTATATTTAGAAGAGGACCATTCTTTATCGCTTCCCTCACTTTTTTTCTTATCGGACTTATATTCTACATCTTACTGCTAACTGAAATTATTCCTCCAGGTTCTCTATAAAATCTAGATAAATTTTAATAAAAAATAAAGGTAGAAGGGTAATGACCTGTAATAACTGGAGTGGATATTCTTTTATACGAGTGACAGATTTAATTTCTCTTCGTCCTTTAGATTTAAAATGGCTCTTGGTTCAGAGAAGGTTTATACTTTCTGTTTGCGTGGGTGAAGTAACAAATCACTTCAGTAAAAATAAAAAACCTTCCATCAAAAATGATGGAAGGAGAACTATTTAAGCAAATACTTGCTTTAATTCTTCTTTTGATTGAGAAAGCCAATATTTCATTAACTTCTTTGCACCTTCTAGGTCATGTAGCTTCGCTTGACCACATTGTTTTTCATTTGCTGCTGGTATTTCTTCAATTGTTACAGCATCCTTCATTGTTGCATCTAAAAGGTCGATAATTTCTTCCACTGTCGGCTCGCCACTTACAACTAAATAGTAGCCAGTCTGACAACCCATTGGCGAGATATCAATAATATCAAAATGATCATATTTCTCTGCGTGTGTTCGAATGTTAAACGCAAGTAAATGTTCAAGTGTGTGAATAGAATCTGGCTTCATGGCCGCTTTGTTTGGTTGACAGAAACGAATATCATATTTATTAATCTTTCCGTCTGTTCCTACTTTATGCACGCCACAATGTCTCACATATGGAGCTTTGACAGCGTTATGGTCTAATTCAAAACTTTCAACTGATGGCATAAAATACACTCCTTTATCATCATTGCCTTCATTATACTATAATATCCGACTAATTTCATCAACTTTAAATACATAGTCAATGATTTGGACTTTTCACCCTATTATATGATATCTTGGTGCTAAAAGAGCAACTTTTTCAAAGGAAGGTTCATATGTTACAAAAAATCATGCTTGGATTTTTTAAATTCTATCAAGTAGCCATTTCACCCATCAAGCCACCTACTTGTCGTTTTTATCCTACTTGTTCCAATTATGGATTAGAGGCCGTTAAACGGTTTGGTGCAATCAAGGGCGGATATTTGACCATCAAACGAATCTTAAAATGTCACCCATTCCATCCTGGTGGAGTTGATTTCGTGCCAGAAGAATGGCCAACTCGCAAACAAAGCAAGTAACTTATTTCCTCTCGTATCCATCCACTACTAAGTCCAGTTTGCCTGTACTAGGATCGATGACAAGACCATGTACTGGTACTGCTGGAATCAGCGGGTGGTTCTTAATCATATCCACACTGTGTGAGACACTGTCCTCTACTTTATTAAAGCCTTCTAACCAGCTCTCAATATCAATCCCAGAATAATTCAAAGTAGAAATTGTTTCTTCTGAAATGCCTCTTTCCTTCATATTTTCAATCATTGCATTGGCATTCATTCCACTCATCCCACAATCATGGTGGCCGATAACTAATACTTCGTCTGCTTTTAATTGATACAGCGCAACGAGAATACTTCTCATAATACTGCCAAACGGATGACTTACAAGTGCCCCTGCTGTTTTGACGATTTTTATATCACCATTTTTTACATTTAATGCTTTCGGTAATAGTTCCACTAATCTTGTATCCATACATGTTAAAATAACCATTCGTTTGTTTGGATATTTCGTTGTGGCATATTCACGATATTGCTCTGTTTCCACAAACTCCTTATTAAATGCTAATACCTCTTGTAAAAGACTCATTTTTTTCATCTCCACTACGTATATTGTTAAATATGTGTTAAATCGCTTGCTCTTCCTTTATGATACAAAATAGTATCCATTTTAACAAATTTTATACTTGATTTTTGGATTTAGTTTTTGTATGATTACATATGTGAATCGGAATGATTACGGATTAATACGAGAAATAAATCGTAACAAATACGATTTGATACATTAAGGGGAGAAACCTATGAAGAAATTATTTATTTTACTTATTCCTTTTATTTTCATATTTGCTGCATGCTCAAATTCAACAGCGAGTGACAAGGGGACAACACAATCATCAGAAGAAGTGTTAACTGTTTATACGACAGTCTACCCATTACAATATTTCACAGAAAGAATCGGTGGAAACCTTGTTGATGTAAAAACTGTTTACCCTCCCGGTTCTGATGAACATACTTACGAACCTTCACAAAAGGACATGATTAAAATGGCCGATTCTGATTTATTTATCTATTTGGGCCTTGGTTTAGAAGGATTTGTTGATCAAGCGAAAGATATCTTAAGTAATGAAGGCGTTAAAATGATTGCCGCTGGGGAACATCTTGCAATAGAAAACACAGAGCAGCACGAACACGATGATCATGATCATGAACATGAACACGACCATGATGGTCATAGTCATGATGGTCACGATCATGGCGATGTTGACCCACATGTTTGGATCGATCCAGTATACGGACAGCAATTAGCAGAAGAAATCAAAACACAATTAATTACTGCCCTTCCAGAGCATGAAGAAGAATTTACTGCAAACTTTGATCAACTAAATGAAGAACTTAATGAATTAAATGATAAATTTACTTCAATGGTTGAAAATGCAGACAAAAATAAATTCATCGTTTCTCATGCAGCCTATGGTTATTGGGAATCGCGTTATGGATTAGAACAAATAAGTGTGGCCGGGCTTAGCACATCTAGTGAACCCTCCCAAAAACAATTACAGAATATTATTCAAACAGCAAATGAAAATACATTAGACACGATTTATTTCGAACAAAATGTTAGCTCTAAATTAACTGAAATCGTTCAATCTGAAATTGGTGCCGAGAGCTTACAGCTTCATAATCTTGCTGTCTTAACTGAAGCAGATATTAATGAAGGAGAAAACTATTTTACATTAATGGAAAGAAATATTGATAACCTGGAAAAAGGTTTAAACTAATTAATCGTAGGACCAGAGCAAATGAATGCTTTGGTTCTTATTTTTTTTAAAAGATATCGTATATAGGTTCCGGACTAATAAGCACATCTGATGGGCATCTCAAGCTTTACAATTGAATCAGAAAAGTCGTTAGTGATAATTAGTTTACTCTCCCTTTATTTGAAAAAACTTATGATTATATCATCAGCCAATTATGGTAAGAATAGTGATGATGGCGAAATCCATCTGAAGATTTTTCTAAAAGGAAGTGAAAATGATGGCAAAAGATGTATTATGTGAAGTCAATAATTGTACTTTCTGGGAAAAAGGCAATCTATGTGGTGCTGATCAAATTTATGTAGTCAGCCATCGAGACCAGGCATCTACGAGCAAGGAAACTGACTGTAAAACGTTTGAACCTCAATAAGAAATAGCCTATAGACGCTTTTATATGTAATTTCCGTACATATAAAGGCGTCTTCCTTTTTCTAAAAAAAATAATTATTGCTATTTTTCAAATAGCATTATATACTAAAGCTACTAAATATTGAAAGTGGGTGAGCATGATGAATCTAATTAACTTTTTCATACCGAAGCAATTAAAGTTTTCATATTTATCATGCTCATTGGAAATAGGTTAATACCCTATTATTCATTTCTTTCATTTATGTGCGGATAAACCTTATGATCCTTTAATTGCGGGTCATAAGGTTTTTTATTTATCACAAAAATGGAGGAAATGAATGTGAAAAAAAACAATGAAAAACAACTCATCGGGCGAATTGCTATCGCCTATAACCATATGTACAAAATATTGACAAAAGAGCAAACTTTTTTACCCGCTAGCCTCCCTGGCAATTATCACTTTCATGTTCAACATGAGGCGGACTATCCAACGGTTGGTGATTGGGTTGTCTTTCACCAATTACCAAATGAAGATAAAGCAATGATCAAAGAAGTTTTACCACGAACGAGCAAGTTTTCAAGAAAAACTGCCGGTGTTGCTGTGAAGGAACAAATTATCGCTACCAACATTGATTATTTATTCATTGTTACAAGCATGAATGAAGATTTTAATATAGCAAGAATCGAGCGCTATTTAGTAGCAGCACAACATTCTGGAGCTTTACCGATTATTGTCTTAACAAAAGCTGATCTTTGTGAAGATAAAGGATGGATTTTAGATCAATTATTACTACTTGGCGTCGACTTCACATTGGTTAGCATGTTTCAACCCGAATCTGTAGAGGTCATCAAAGATTACTTAATTGGAGGCAAAACTGGTACATTTGTGGGATCATCAGGTGTCGGAAAATCTACACTTATTAACTTACTAACGAATGAGGATCGGATGAAGGTGGGCAATATTCGTGAAGATGATCAGAAAGGTCGTCACACCACAACCCATAGAGAATTAATTCAATTAGGTGATGGATATATCATCGATACCCCAGGAATGCGTGAATTTCAACTTTGGGAAGATGATATAAATTTAGGGGAGAGCTTTACAGATATTCAAGCACTAAGTGAGCAATGTAAATTTAGAAACTGCTCTCATCATAAAGAAGTGGGTTGTGCCGTACAACAAGCAATTGTTGAGGGTAAAATAACTGAGAAGAGGCTTAGTAGCTACTTTAAACTAGAACGAGAGTTAATCATGCTCGAAAAACGCCGTGCGAAACAAGAAAAGAAACGTATAAAAACAACGAATAAGAAAAAGAGTGCACGTTATGAGTGACATTCATTTAACGGCAATCACAAAAGAGAATTGGTATGAAGTGGCATCATTACATGTTACAACAGAGCAGAGTAAATTTGTGGAAAGTAATGCTATCTCTATCATTCAACAACAGTATGAACCTTCTTTACAAACCTATGCGATTACAGTAAATCAGCAAATCATTGGCTTTGTTATGTATAACCGTCAGCTAGAAGAACTGAATGGTTATTGGATTTATCGTATTATGATTTGCGATAGTCATCAACAAAAGGGATATGCCAAGCAAGCATTAAAACTTATCATGACAGAAATGAAACAATTAGCTAGAAAACCCCTTATTATTGCAGGTATTCATCGTGAGAATCATGCTAGTATTGCTCTGTTTAAAGCGGTGGGCTTTATTGATAGTGGACATCATTTTGGCAAAGAAACGGCTTATATTTTGCCCATAAACGAATACTAGCTTTTGCATAAAGTAAAAATTCATTAGGAGGAAGATGAATGACTGAGGCGAGAGAAGTATTATTAGATCAGTTAGCCGCAAATGCAGATGATCCTAGTTGGTATACCCCCTTCTTGCAAACGGTTGATGAAATTAGTGAAGAAGAAGCGTTTATAAAGCCAAACGATAAAAGTCACAGCATAGCCGAAATAACACAACATCTCATTTACTGGAATGAAGTTTGGCATATTCGCTTTAAAGAAAAAAATGTTGGGGCAGTTCAACGAATCGAAAATAATGATTGGAGCTTTTTCGTTCCTAAAGGAAAAAGCTTTTCAGATTTAAAAGCTTCACTCTTAGTTAAGTTAAAACACTGGCAAAAACTCCTAACAACCAATGAATTATTGGATCAACATGTCGAAGGGTTTCCTGTTACAGCCCAGTGGTGGGCAATCATTGCCAATGTCACTTCACACAACGCTTACCATATAGGGCAGATAGCTTATTTGAAGAAATTAATCAAGTCATCTCATTAGAAAATCCGAACAATCGTTCGGATTTTCTCCTTTAAAATACTTGTACCATTTTTCTTAGTTCTCTTCGCAAGATTTTTTTAGCAGCGTTTCTTGGAATTTCATCGACAATAAAGAATCTCTTCGGAATTTTGTACTTCGCTAATTTTTCTTGGCAATATTCCTCGAGCTCTTTATGAGAAACTTCTGCATTTTTCTTGATTACAACAAATGCTACCGGCACTTCTCCCCAGGTGGAATCTTTCATACCTATCACACCTGTATCATCAACAGCTGGATGAGCTGAAACAATTCCTTCTACTTCAGCAGGATACACATTTTCTCCACCTGAAATAATCAAATCAGAGCGACGGTCAAGCACATAAAGAAAGCCATCTTCATCTAGAAGGCCAATATCCCCTGTTGCTAACCAACCTTGTTGAATTTTTTCAGCAGTTGCCTCATCTTTTCCTAAATAACCACTTGTTACATTCGGCCCTTTAACAAAAATTTCACCCGATTCATTCGCCTCTGCCACTTCACCAGTCTCTCGACATATCTTTACTTGAGAAGGAAATAAGGCTTTACCAGCCGAACCTAACTTTTTAATACTATCCTCAGGTGATAATGTTACGATTTGTGAGGATGTCTCTGTCATCCCATATGTTTGATAAACCGGGATACCACAAGAAACGGAATCTTCTAATAGTGCACGCGATGCCGGTCCCCCTCCAAGTAACATACAGCGAAATGAATCGTGCAACGGCTGCTGTTGCAAACGTTCTACCATTTTCTTCAACATCGTACTGACCGCAGACATAATGGTCACTTTTTGCTCACGGATCAGTGTAATCGTTTTATCCGCATCGAAACTATCAAGTAGTACAATCTTATGACCATATATGAGTCCTCTCATAAGAATGGAGAAACCGCTTATATGAAATAACGGGACAGCACATAACCATACATCATCATCCCTTAGTCCAAGGTTTAAACTTGAGCCAACAGCACTCCATAAGTGATTACCGTAAGTTTGCATCACACCTTTTGGATGACCTGTCGTGCCTGACGTGTACATAATTGTACAAATATGATCTAATTGGACTTCGCTTACTATCATAGGCTCCTCGTATTCATCATCCATGATTTCCTCTTTCATAAGTAAACAAAGGGATGATACTTCTATTTCAACATCAGCTCTAACTTTTTTAAAAGCCTCTTCAGTAATAAAAAAGACAGACTCCGAATCCTGTAGTTGCCAAATAATTTCTTTACTCGTTAGTCTACTGTTTAATATTACCGCTTTAACGCCAAGAAGTTGCAAAGCGAATAAAATGAAAACCGATTGAAGATTATTCTTAAGCAGTACACCGACGAATTGTGATTGCTTTACTCCTTTTGCTGATAAAATACCAGCCCACCGATATGCTTCATGATAAACGGTTTCAAAAGTATAACTTTTTCCTTCGTAATAAAATGCTTCTCTTTTCGGTGTAGATAAAAAGCGTTTATAAATAAAATTTTGCATCTCTTGATTAGACAAAACAGACACCTTCTTTAATATAGTCACAACGAATCCTAAAAAGAAACAATGGCAAAACAGCTTGATGGTTATCCCATCAAGCTGCTCATTTATCATTTCATTAAGGGAAACGTGGGAATTGTCCAAAGTCCGGATCACGTTTTTCTTTAAATGCGTCTCTTCCTTCTTTTGCTTCATCAGAAGTATAGTAAAGAAGGGTTGCATCTCCAGCAAACTGTTGAAGGCCTGCTAGACCATCTGTATCTGCATTAAATGCAGCTTTTAAGAAACGAATCGCAGTTGGACTTTTTGATAGAATTTCTTCACACCATTGAATCGTTTCCTCTTCTACTTTTTCAAGTGGCACTACTGTATTAACTAGTCCCATATCTAAAGCTTCTTGTGCGTTATATTGACGGCATAAGAACCAAATCTCACGCGCTTTCTTATGGCCTACAAGACGTGCCAAGTAACCAGAACCATAACCAGCATCAAAGCTACCAACTTTAGGGCCTGTTTGACCAAATACAGCATTATCTGCAGCAATTGTTAAATCACAAACAACGTGAAGAACATGTCCACCACCGATAGCATAACCTTTTACCATTGCAATGACAGGTTTCGGAATGACACGAATTAATCGTTGTAAGTCCAGTACGTTCAAACGAGGAATCTGGTCATCTCCAACATATCCGCCATGTCCACGGACTTTTTGGTCCCCACCAGAACAGAAAGCTTTATCCCCTGCTCCTGTAAGAACGATTACACCTACATTAGAATCATCTCGTGCGTATGCAAATGCATCCATTAATTCCATTACAGTTTTTGGTGTGAACGCATTATGTACGTGCGGACGGTTAATTGTAATTTTAGCAATACCGTTATATGTTTCATATAGAATTTCTTCATACTTACGGCCTGCTACCCATTCTACTGCTGACATTTCGAATTCCTCCTTCTATATTACTAACTCAATTTGTAGTTTTAAATAGTGCTTCCTATCATATTTTAGCAATAATTGACGAAAAACACACCTTTTTTCATCATTTTCTTCTAATAGGTTGATGTTTCCAATAAAAATGTCTCTATTTCATCCACATACTGTAAAGGTTTTTCAAGGTGAACGGTATGGCCTGATTTTTCAATCGTTTGATGTGTAGCACGCTGAATACGCATAGACATCTCTTCACCAATCGTACAAAACTTTTGATCGATTGAACCGGTCAAAATAAGGACTGGCATCTGAAGCTTAGCTATCGCTGTCCACCAACTAGGTTGCGCACCAGTACCCATCCCAATAAGACTATTTATTAACCCTTGGGGGTTATTTCTCAGACGTTGCGTACGTACCTGCTCTCTCTTATGTGCTGTTAATTTCTTTTGACTTGCGAACAAAGGAATATTTTCCCAATAATTCACAAATCCCTCTATTTCTTTATCTTTAATCAATTGACAGATTTTCATATCATTTATCATACGTTTTTCTCTATCTTCAATAGAGTTAATTCCTGGTGTTGTACTCTCAAGGATCAGGCGATGGACCTTTTCTGGAAAAAGCAGAGCAAAGGTAATGGCTAAACGCCCACCCATTGAATAGCCAATTACATCAACTTTACTTATCTTCATAACGTTTATTAAATGTGCAAGCATAGCCGCTTGCTCTTCAATCTGATAATGAGAAATATGTTCCGGTGATTCTGACTGTCCGTGACCAATAATATCCGGTGCAATGATTGTTCGATCAGATATTATTTCTGAATAAAATCGCCAACCGTTGCTATTACCTGTAAATCCATGAAGTGCCATGATTGGTTCACCATTACCGAAAGTTTCGACATGATATTTCACGTTATTGTAGAAAAAGTCCATTACTCTTCGTCCTTTATTCTCTTATCTATTTCCCGGGAAACAGATTCCCACAAATTCCGATGCTCTTTTACATTATTTTCTCTATTGGTCATAACCTCAATTACCTTTAAATGAGATGTCTCCGTCGCAATTGCTTCCGAGAACTGCTGCCAATCTTCCACCTTTATATAATCTCCACCAAACATTGTTACACTGTGTGAGAAATCTATGTTCAATGGCGTACCAAATAATAATTCAAAATGCTTCGGGTGTTCTGATTGTGGTAAGAAAGAGAAGATCCCTCCGCCATTATTATTAATAACAATAATCGTAATAGGAATATGGTAGAGTTTACTAGCAATCAACCCATTCAAGTCGTGGAAAAAGGTCAAATCTCCAACAATTAAGTAAAGTGGTTGTGTATGCATTGCCACGCCTAGCGCTGTGGAAATTGTGCCGTCAATACCATTTGCTCCTCTATTACCTATAATCCTCATAGATTTGTTATTAACAAAATAAAAGCTATCTAAATCCCGAATGGGCATGCTATTCCCAACGAAAACCGTAGACTCTTCAGGCAGTAACTGACCTAATTGGGCAAATATCTTTCCCTCATTGAGTTGTTCAATCTCCAACACTTTTACCATTTCTTTTTTTGCCACTTCATTAACGTCCTGCCATAAAGTAAGATAGCCATTCTCTTTAATAGCAAAAGCATTGGCACGAAGAATCAGTTCTTCACAAAATTGTTTCTCATCACAATAAATCATATCTGTTGATAACAATGAGGGATCTCTGAAGCCTCCTCCACCATCGACAATTAATTGACGCGTTTCTGGATATTGCTTCATAAACAGTAACAACGGTTTCGATACTGGCATCGCCCCAAAACGAATGATTAATTCAGGTTGCAACTCAACTTTCGCTGTCTCACTTTTCAAAATGGCATCATATGCATCAATGATTTGGCTTTGTTCATGGCGTCCACTGCGTAATTGTGAAAGTGGATCAGCAATAATCGGAAATTGTAGTGCCTTTCCAAGTTCAACAATCTTATGTGAAAGGTCCGCATCATCCATAGGTCCGCAGATAATCATTCCTTTATTATATGTTGAAACAGTTTGCGCAAAAGTATCAAATTGGGCATCATCCACTGTTAAAATAGATGATGACACTGTCATATACTTTTCTTCTCTAGAAGAGCTAAGGAAAATCTCCGGATCGTTTAGGTCAGGGATGAGCGGTTCCCTAAACGGAAAATTCATATGAACAGGACCTTCTGGATTCCTCTTCGCAGTAGCAACTGCTCTTACAGCAGCCGTACGGACATAATTAATCATCGAAGGCCCATTTTCAGGTGGTGCCATTTCTGCAAACCATTTGACATGTTTTCCGTACATTTGAATTTGGTCGATAGCTTGTGGCGCGCCTATATCTCTTAGTTCATGAGGGCGGTCTGCAGTAAAGACAAGTAGAGGTACTCGAGAGTAAAAGGCTTCGATTATCGCAGGATAGTAATTTGCTGCTGCAGTACCCGAAGTACATAAAATGGCGACTGGACGTTTTGTTCCTTTGGCTATTCCAAGAGCAAAGAAAGCTGCCGAACGTTCATCAACATGGATATGGACTTGAAGATCTGGGTGCTCAGCCATTACCATAGCCATGGGCGTAGAACGAGATCCAGGACTGACGACCACATCTTCTACCCCATTTTTTACTAACTCAGAAATGAAAGCCGCAATGTATTTAGTTAAAGCCTGTTGATGGCTCATTTCAGTTCCCCTCCAAGCGCTGATAACATTGGTCTAAACTTAATTTTCGTTTCCTGATATTCACTTTCAACTTCAGAATCTTTCACAACGCCACAGCCAGCAAAGATCGAAGCCTCATTATCTTGTATTAATCCTGATCGCAATGCCACCGCAAAATCTCCATTGCCTTGGTAATCAAGCCAGCCAATTGGGCTGCCATATAATCCTCTGTCCAAAATCTCTAAATCCCTAATGACTTCTATAGCTTTTTCTGTCGGAACTCCACCTAGAGCTGGTGTTGGGTGGAGTTTTTCTATAATTGCCAAGAGCGATCCTTCCTTACTAGCTGCTGCAATAACTGGCGTATAAAGATGTTGAATATCTCTTAATTTTAAAAGTTGAGGACCCTCAGGTAATTCGACTTCTGTACCTACCATTTCCATCGCTTGACGAATCATATCTACAACGTATTGATGCTCTTGGAGATTTTTTTCATCTTGTAATAATTCTTTCCCGAGAGCATCATCCTCTTCCTTTGTCTCTCCTCTTTTCATTGAGCCCGCTAAACAAGTCGTATAAAGCGTATGACCTTGTTTTTTCACTAACCGTTCTGGTGTCGCTCCAATAAAACAATCAGACCCTGACTCAAAGGCAAAGATAAAGCTGTTTTTTTGCTTGTCTAAAAGGTTTTGTAGGACGCTTTCAATTTGTACAGGATGAGCAAAAGTAAGTCTCGTTTCTCTTGCCAAAACCACTTTTTGTATAACGTTTTTTCTCATCTCATCTACTACTTGTGCGACAGCTTTCTTCCATTCCCCAGACGCCACCTCATGTTGGGCAATCACCTTGTTATTGATCCTAGTAGGTAATATTTTAGCATTTTGTAATAATTGCCTACGTTCCTCTAACATATCCTCTATGCGTTCTTCTCTATCGTTTGGATGAACAAGCATATTCGTTGTTAAAAAAGCACGA
Organism: Cytobacillus kochii; assembly: GCF_020171845.1. Lineage (GTDB taxonomy): Bacteria > Bacillota > Bacilli > Bacillales > Cytobacillaceae > Cytobacillus > Cytobacillus kochii. The sequence continues at coordinate 123,130 of NZ_JAIVAM010000015.1, forward strand.
CCACCAGCAATCGTGCACATATATTGCGGTAGATGAAAATCTGTATGCTTATATTGACTCCATAATTTGGTCTTTTCTTTCAGAGGATCGAAAGTGAATCCACCAAATAATGTTGGACCAATCGCGTCGATTGAGTATGAATTATGGATTATTGCATCATCAAGCAATGACTGCCACTTTTTTTGCACATAAAAAAAGCGGTCAGTAGTCTGATCCGATTGAAATAAATAGTTAATACCAACACCAGTTATTACAACCTCATTATCAGAACCTGTCCAAAAAAACCGATCACCTAGTTCTGTCTTTTTTCCTGCTCCAAAAAAAGCTAAAGGATCTATGCAATCGATCTCACAAACCTCACTAAATAAAATATCATGGTTCGTTCGTTGTGCTTTCGATAACGCTTCAATAAACCCTTCTTTAAATTCTGTGTGCTGTAAAGTAAACAAAAAAATCCCTCCAATAACAGCTACAATCAGCTGCTATTCTTCATTCATTAAAGATACACCTCTTGCTTAAATGCTGTCAATCATTCCAATCAATACACTTCCTTATTATATATTATTTTGAGTAAAATAAGCACTGTTCGTTCTTTAGTAGGAAATATCCTCCTTCGCTTCTTTCAAAATTCAATTGACACTTAATAGGACATTACCTAAACTTAAGAAAGTGATTTGTTTTATTTGACTTAACTGGAGGTACTAAAAAGTGCAAACACAACCTAATATAAACACGCCACATTCTACGAAGAAGAAATGGCAAATCTGGTGGCAATTAACACGTCCACATACATTAACAGCTGCCTTTGTTCCTGTATTACTAGGTAGCGCATTGGCTATTTATGAAACGTCGATAGATGCTGGCCTTTTTATCGCCATGATGGTTGCTAGTCTTTTCCTTCAAATTGCAACGAATATGTTCAATGAATATTATGACTTCAAACGCGGCAATGACACAGCTGAGTCTGTAGGGATTGGTGGAGCAATTGTTAGAGAAGGGATTAAACCACATGTTGTGCTTAACTCCGCTTTAGGGTTATACGGCGCTTCCATCTTGATAGGGATTTATATTTGCATGAATAGCAGTTGGTGGTTAGCAGCTGTTGGACTTCTAGGTATGGCTATTGGCTATTTATACACAGGTGGGCCATTACCAATTGCCTATACACCTTTTGGTGAAATTATTTCTGGTTTTGTTATGGGTATGTTACTTATTTTAATCTCATTTTTTATTCAAACTGGTACAGTAACTACGACAAGTGTTCTTGTGGCCATTCCTAGTCTTTTATTAGTTGGAGGTATTATGCTCTCTAATAATATACGAGACTTAGATGGGGACAAGGAATTTGGTCGAAAAACATTAGCTATTTTAATCGGACGTCCAAAAGCCGTAAAATTATTAGCAACCATGTTTATCGTTTCATATATATGGGTATTTATTTTAATTGTAATGCAAATTGTTTCACCATGGCTTGCACTCGTAGTGCTAAGTGCGCCGAAACCAATCAATGCCATTAAAGGCTTTAAAGGCAAGACAATTGCATATGAGATGGTCCCAGCAATGAAAAATACTGCCCAAACAAACACTGTATTTGGATTACTACTTTCTATAGGATTATTAATCGGATATATTCTATAAAATCAGTAGCATTTTGCTAAGCGCCTTTTACTTATAAGGCGCTTTTTCCTACTTTTTTTAGCATTCAATCTCTGCTTAGCGTACCATAAAATGATAAAATAAATGAATAATTATCGCAATTTTTCACTTATTCCAACCAACAACGGCACATCTAGAAAGCGACTAAAGTATTTGAACTAGGTCATATTATAAGAAAAGCAACAGTGAAACCTACTAATAATCAAGATAAAAACTTAATACATCCTGAATTCACCCATGTAAGATGCTAAATAGGAATAGATACAAAGGACGAAATCTCACTAAAGATTGTAAGGAGGATGAAAGATGCTGGATAGTCAGTATAAAGCACAATGTAGTACCGAGTATAGCCGTTTAAAGACTGTCGTATTATGCGAACCAACCTACATGAATATTGAGAATCAAATCAATGAAACACAAAGAAGGTATTCTGATAAAGGCTTTAATGTGGAGCAAGCCATCATTCAGCATCAACAATTCGTTGCAAAATTAAAAGATTTAGGGATTGAGGTCGTACTTTTACCTCCAGGTAAAAACTATCCTGAACAAGTATTTACGCGTGACATTGGTTTCACCCTTGGGGACACTGTATTTATCGCTGCGATGGCAACGAAAATAAGACATGGTGAGGAAGATATTTTACAAGAGTGGTTAAAATCTCATAATGTATCTTATAACAACATAAAACATGGTCATGTTGAAGGTGGAGATGTCATTATCGATCAAGATACCGTTTATATTGGACAAAGTGACCGTTCCGATACGATTGGTATTCAATATTTACAATCTAAATTACCACATATGAAAGTATTACCAGTACCATTCACTAAATCCTTTTTACATTTAGACTGTATCTTTAACGTGCTGTCTCCTACAGAAGCACTCCTATATCCAGGACAAATGGATAAAAAAGTAGAAGAATATTTATATTCAAGATATGACATTATTGAGGTCTCTAAAGAAGAACAGTTCACACTAGGAACAAATGTCCTTTCTGTAGGTAATAGACAAGTATTCTCACAACCAATCAATTCACAAGTAAATCGAGCTCTGAGTCAAAGAGGCTTTGAAGTAATCGAAGTAGATATTTCTGAAATCATAAAATCCGGTGGTGCCTTCCGCTGTTGCACAATGCCCCTATTACGTTTAACAGACCCAACCTATTTTGATTGAGGGAATAGATAAGATTGGGTGAATAAGAAATTTAGACACTCTCTCCGTTTTTTCTAGCATTTATAATATATTTGTACAAGTGCTTATAAGGTCCAACATAAATAAAAAGCAGAAGTGTGTATAATGAAGCACACTCCTGCTTTTTTTATCTATTTAATTCTCCATATCCCTTGGGCATATTCATTAATTGTTCGGTCGCTGGAAAAGTAACCCGATTTAGCGATATTGTTAAGGCTCATTTTCCGCCATTTCTCCTGTTTTTCATAAGCGTACCCCGCTTTTTCCTGAATATGAACATAGCTAGAGAAATCACGTAAAACAAAATATTGGTCATTTTCCATAATTAGCGAATCATAAATGGGGTCAAATTCATCAAATACATCTGGAAAGAAACCATTTCTTAACTGGTCCATTACTTGCCGGATTCGATGATCATGATGATAATATTCAGTCGCTTGATAACCACCATGAGCATAATAATGATTGACCTCATCAGAGCGTAAACCGAAGATAAAAATATTCTCATCACCTACGCGCTCATGAATTTCAACATTAGCACCATCCATCGTTCCAACAGTAATCGCACCATTCATCATGAATTTCATATTTCCAGTTCCAGATGCTTCTTTACTTGCCGTCGAAATTTGCTCACTAATGTCTGCTGCAGGAAAAACATCCTCTGCCAGTGATACCCGATAGTTCTCAAGGAAAATTACCTTAAGGTATTCATTTGTTTTAGGGTCATTATTTACCTTTTTAGCAACAGTATTAATGAGCTTTATTACCTTCTTAGCAAAATAATATCCTGGAGAAGCTTTCGCACCAAAAATGAAGGTACGGGGATGCATTTTAAAACTCTCATCTTCTTTGATTCGATTATATAAATACATGACATGAAAAATATTTAATAGTTGTCTCTTATATGCATGTAGTCTCTTTACTTGAATATCGAATATGGAATGTGTATCAATTTTTATTCCTGTTTGCGTAAAAATACGATCGGCAAGATTTTCTTTATTTGCGTGTTTAATATCAGCAAGTCTCGTTAACAAGTCTGTATCATTTTCATATTTTAATAATAATGCCATTTGCTCAGGATCGCGAATCCATTCCGCTCCTAACCTTTCTGTTATTAAATCAGCAAGCGACTGATTAGATTTAAGTAACCAGCTACGATGCGTAATGCCATTTGTTTTATTATTAAACTTCTTAGGAAAAAACTGATAAAATGAATGCATTTCGCGATATTTTAATATCTCGGTATGGAGTGCAGCCACTCCGTTTACACTATGGCTACCTACAATAGCCAAATGAGCCATTTTTACTTGGTCATGAGCAATAATCGCCATGTTTTCGATATGCTGCCATTTGCCAGGATACTTTTCCCAAAGCTTTGCACAGAACCGTTCATTGATCTCATTTACAATCATATACATTCTTGGTAATAACGGTTGGAAAATACGAACTGGCCATTTTTCTAGTGCTTCAGATAAGGTCGTATGATTAGTGTAAGAAATTGTTTGTGTAGTTACTTCCCAGGCATCATCCCAACCAAGCTTTTCTTCATCAATTAATATCCTCATTAATTCTGGAATCGCTAATACTGGATGCGTATCATTAATATGAATACTAATATATTGATGGAATTCCTTCATATCCTTATGCTGTCTTTTAAATGAGCGTATGATCGACTGAAGACTTGCACGAACTAAAAAATATTGTTGTTTTAACCTCAGTATTTTGCCTTCATCTTGCGTATCATCAGGATATAAAAACTCAGATATTGCTTCAGTCTCTTTTTTATATTTTAATACATCTTGATTGGTTGGATAACGGACTGGCTCTGCACTCCATAACCTAAGTGTATTAATCGTTTCAGTATGATACCCGACGACTGGCATATCATATGGTACTGCAGTCACTCTTTCAGCATGGATATGTTGAAACACTTGTCTGCCATTTTCTTCACGTATATCTACTTCTCCCCAAAACGGAATTTCAACTGATAAATCTGCCTTTCTCACTTCCCAGACATGACCATTTCTTAACCATTGATCGGGTAGTTCTACTTGATATCCATCAACCACTTTTTGTTCGAATAACCCGTGCTTGTATCTAATCCCACAACCATGGCCAGGCAAATTAAGAGAAGCTAATGAGTCAAGGAAACAGGCTGCTAATCGACCTAAACCTCCATTACCTAATCCTGCATCTGATTCTACTTCCTCTAAAGAGCTTAATTCGATACCTAAATCTTGCAACCCAGCAGACACCACTTGCTCTATCCCTAAATTTAATAAGTTGTTTCGAAGTAGTCGACCTAATAAAAACTCTATCGACAAATAATAAACCTGCTTTACTTGGTCTATCCTGTAACGCTCATTGGTATTAATCCATTCCGTACTTACATACTCACGTATTAATAAGCCCAATGTATAGTAATGATCTTTTTCTGTGCTATCAGCAAAGCTTTTTCCGCATGTCATCTCTAGCTTCTTTAAAAATGCCTCTTTAAATTCTTCTGTATTAGAAAACATGGCTCTCACTCCTAGAGATCACATCTGAATATAATTGATTATATTTAAAAGCGGATTGTGCCCAACTATAATCTTTTTCCATAGCAGTTATAACTAATTGACTCCACAGTGGTTGATTCCGATAATATGCTAGTGCTCGACGATAAGTATAGAGCATATCATGTGCGTTAAAATTTTTAAAAGTGAACCCCCAGCCCTCACCTGTCTGGTCATTATAAGACTGTACGGTATCATTCAACCCTCCTGTTTCTCTTACTATAGGAATGGCACCATATTTCATCGCAATGAGTTGACCTAATCCACAAGGCTCGAACTTAGACGGCATCAAAAATAGATCAGCACCCGCATATACTTGATGCGCTACTTCTTCATTGAACCCAATATAACATTTACATTTTTCCCCGTAATTTGCTTCCATTTTTCTGAAGAAATCTTCAAACGCTATATCGCCTGTACCAATAAGAATAAATTGCACATTTTCTTGCATCATTTCATGGAATACTCTCTCTATTAAGTCCATACCTTTTTGTTTTGTTAACCTTGTGATCATAGCCACAATGGGGGTATTCCGATCTATCTTTAAATCGAATATTTTTTGTAAATATGCCTTGTTTTCCTTCTTTAATAGCCATTGCTCTGAATGAAATGCTTGATAAATCGTCGCATCTTTCTCTGGGTGATAGACGTCTTCATCAATTCCATTCAATATCCCAATTAAATGGTCATTTCTTTCCTGTAACAAACCATTCAATCCCTCACCAAAATAATCTGTTAGAATCTCATCTCTATACGTAGGACTTACAGTTGTTATTTGATCAGCTGCTACTATGGCACCTTTCATAAAATTAATACAATCATAATACTTTAATTGATCTTCACGATAATACTCAAACCCCAACCCAAACAAATCATGAATGGCATCTTTAGGGAAGACACCTTGAAAGTGTAAATTATGAATCGTAAAGACTGTTTTAATCAATTCATACCCACTTCTTTTTTGATAATGAACTCTTAATAAAAAAGGAATCATGCCTGTATGCCAATCATGGCAATGAATAATATCAGGATAATAGTCGAGCTGTGCCAGTGTTTCTAATACAGCTCTATTAAAATAAGCAAATCGCTCACCATCATCATCGTAACCATATAATTTTTCTCTCTTAAAATAGTATTCATTATCTACAAAATAAAAAGTAATATCATTTAACTCGAGCACTTCAATTCCACAATATTGATTGCGCCAGCCAACAGCGACTACGAATTCGGCTATCTTTTTTGTCTTATTCTTATATAAGGCAGGGATGTTCCCATACTTCGGTAATATTATTCTTACTTCCGTCCCTTGTTTCGTTAATTCCTTCGGTAACGAACCTGCGACATCTGCTAATCCACCTGATTTAATAAAAGGGACACATTCTGAGACGGCAAATAATACTTTCACGAATTCATCAACGCTCCTTGAATTGACCCTTTTTTAACAACAAAAGGGACCGATTGTGTGCATGTTAAGTAGGTTCCTTCTTCTACTTTCACATCTTTATCTAAAATAACAGAATCTAATACACACCCCTCTTGAATCTCACATTTCTGCATAATCACACAGTTTCTTACTATCGTATTTTTACCGACTTTTACACCCCTAGCAATAATACTATTTTCTACTTTTCCTTCTATTTGGCAACCGTTGGCCACAATAGAATTCTTTACTTCACAACCATTTAGATATCTTGTTGGCGGTTCATCTTTTACTTTTGTATAGATTGGAAAATCTCTTAAAAATAAATTTCTCCAGACATCAGGGGTTAGTAGTTCCATGCTCGCTTGAAAATAAGATTGGACAGAATCGATAGTTACTGCCTCCCCCTTATATTCATAATGACAAATTGTGTAAGGCTGATGGATATCAGCCATAATATCACTTATGCATGTATAACCTGTTTGTCTGCGAGTTTGAATCATATCTATTAGAAGATCTTTTTTGACCAAATACATCTCTAAAGGTTGATTTAGCTGTTGAATTGACGTAATATCACAGCCAGATTGAATATGCCGCTGTAAAACTGGTGAGAAATCAATATTACAAACGGTATAGCAATTAGCAATTAATGCATAATCTTGTGAACTACGATAAAAATAATCAATGTTAGCAACAAAATGATTAAATGAACCAATCCCACTATTTGAACTATCAATCATCGGTGATGGGAAGAAGAAAAGACCATCTCTTTTTCTATCTAAATCCCAGTTCTTCCCCGATCCTAGATGATCCATCAAAGATCGGTATTGATATTTCGGAAAAATCGCCACACTCTCTATTCCTGAATTGACCATATTAGAGAGAATAAAATCTATTAGTCTATATCTTCCAGCAAAAGGAACAGCAGCTAAAGAACGATGAAGGGTTAACTCATCCAGTCCCTTATGATAAGTTGTCGCATCAATGACTCCTAATAAACGATTATTCAATCAATATCCCCCCAGTAAAAATCATACGGTTCTACATTTATGCAAAATGACAAATACTTTCTGGCGTGATTAACAATACTTCACTTGTTTCTTTTCTTTCTTTAATTACTGTCCCATCTGGTATAACTATATTTGAAGGGACAATGACCTTTTCTAATATGACATTCTTACCAATCCTTGTATTTGGCATAACTACTGATTCTTTAATAACAGACCCTTTATCAATCGCTACACCTTGAAAGAGAACTGATTTGATTACCTCGCCTTCAATCGTACATCCTTCATTTACTAAAGATTGTTTGACCTTTGCTTGTGGAGAAATATATTGTGGAGGATGGTTAGGATTAACTGAGTAAATTCTCCAGTCTTGATCAAAAAGATTTAACTCACAATTTTCATCTAATAAATCCATATTAGCTTCCCATAGACTTTGAACTGTACCGACGTCTTTCCAATAACCATTAAAAGGATAGGCATAAAGTTTCTTATTTAACTTCAACATCTCAGGAATAATATCTTTTCCAAAATCATGGCTTGAGTCCTTATTTTGATTATCCTTTTGTAAAAACTCATTTAGTACTGACCATTTAAAGATATAAATGCCCATTGATGCTAAATTATTCTTTGCTTGCTCAGGTTTTTCTTCAAAATCTTCTATTCTCATATCTAAAGAAGTATTCATAATACCAAAACGATTTGTTTCATGCCACGGGACCTCTATAACAGAGATTGTCGCATCAGCTCCTTTACTAATATGGTAATCTAGCATTAAGTCATAGTTCATTTTGTAAATATGGTCACCTGATAAAATTAATACATATTCGGGGTTATGTTGCTCTAAATAATTGATATTTTGATAGATAGCACTTGCCGTACCTGTATACCATTTGACTTCAGAAGATTCACTGTAAGGGGGAAGTACTGTCACGCCGCCATTTCTTCTATCCAAATCCCATGCGCTTCCTATGCCAATATATGAATTGAGTATTAGCGGTTGATATTGTGTTAGTACACCGACTGTATCGATACCTGAATTTGTACAATTACTAAGTGTAAAATCGATGATGCGGTATTTACCTCCAAAAGGGACAGCTGGTTTAGCAAGCTCCTTCGTCAAAGAATTAAGGCGGCTTCCTTTACCTCCAGCAAGCAGCATCGCTACACATTTCTTGTTAGCCATTTACAACATCACTCCTTTTTCTTTTTCTAACAGGACGTAAAACTGAAATACCGAATGGTGGTATCGTCATTTCGATGCTGTATGGTTTTCCATGGTAGGATTGTTTTTTTGTATTTAATACTCGTTTATTAATACAATGAGAGCCACCAAATTCATGATTATCACTATTAAACACTTCTCTATAACTCCCATTTTTAGGAACACCCATTCGAAAATTCATATATACTTGAGGGGAAAAGTTACATACAACAATTAATATTTCTTCTTCTTCTACTCCTTTACGAATAAATGAAAAAATGGATTGCTGATGGTTATTAGCATCAATCCACTCAAAACCTTCTGATCTGTGGTCCCATTCATATAATGATTTAGATCTCTTATATAACTTTATTAACTTCTTCACATAATGATTCGTTTTTGCATGCATTTCATACTGAAGTAAGTGCCAATCCAACTGTTCTTCATCTTTCCACTCGGCAAATTGTCCTAGCTCAAACCCCATAAATAACAGCTTTTTACCTGGATGTGTCATCATAAAACCTAAGAGCAAACGATATTGGGCAAATTTTTGCCAATAATCTCCTGGCATCTTGTCTAGCAGGGATTTCTTCCCATGGACAACCTCATCATGTGATAACGGTAAGAGAAAATTTTCGGAGTATGCATACATTAAAGAAAAAGTCATTTTATTATGGTGGTATTGTCGTTCACCTGGGGCTTTCTCCATATAAGATAATACATCATTCATCCACCCCATATTCCATTTATAACTGAAACCTAATCCGCCATAGTGAACAGGAGCCGTTACTTGGGGCCAATCAGTAGAATCCTCTGCCATCATCAAGATAGAGGGATCATAAGCAAACACAGCTTTATTTAATTTCTGTAAAAATTGAATACCAAATGGATTTTCCCTCTTCTCGTTATTAGGCCAAAAAATAATATTTGATACTGCATCAATTCTAAATCCATCGACATGGTATTTTTCCATCCAAAAAATAGCATTGGATATGAGGAAACTATGAACCTCTGTTTTACTTAAATTAAAATTAGCTGTACCCCAAACAAAATTTTCCCTATCAGCTTCTGTTTCGTATTCATAAACATATTCACCATCTAAACAATATAGCCCATGTTGATCTTTACAGAAATGTCCTGGTACCCAATCTAAAATAACACCAATATTATTTTGATGGCATTGATCGATAAAAAACATTAAATCTTTTGGTTCACCATATCTACTCGTAGCCGAATAATAGCCTGTTCCTTGATACCCCCATGAACGATCATAAGGGTGTTCAATTATAGGCATCAATTCAATATGTGTAAAACCATGCTCCTTTACGTAAGGAATGATTTCTTCTGCTAGTTCACTGTATGTCAATAAAAGGCCATTCCTCTTTTTCCATGTACCTAGATGCATCTCATATATCATCATAGGTTCTGAAAATGCTTTCCTTTGTTGTTTTTCCTTTTGCCAGCCTTGGTCCTTCCATTTGTAATCTTCTAAAGAATAGACAATCGAAGCAGTTCTGGGTCGTAATTCTGAACAAAAAGCAAAAGGATCAGCCTTTAAAAAAGTTTGTTCATCCTTGTTCTTAATTGCATATTTATAAATTTCTCCTGTTAAATCTCCATCTAGCTGAATTGTCCATATCCCCTCATTATTTACTTTTTCCAATGAAAAACCTTCGCCATTCCAATGATTAAAAGAGCCAACTAATGATATTGAGGAGGCATGTGGAGCATAGATAGTAAAGCAAGTAACCCAATTATCTCCTTCTTTATGACGGTGTGATCCAAACAGTTCGTATGCCTTAAATAAGCTTCCTTCATGAAACAAGTGCATTTCGAATTCAGTGGGGTATGCAGTTGTATTCATTTTAATTCATTCCACTCCTTGTATTACATTACTCTTTCTTAATTAATTCGTCTTAAGTATAAAAATCCCTTGTTATTTTTCAAATTATTTTGACATCTAATGACAGATAATATAACATCCAAAAGTGTTAGCCACATAAAAAAGAAGCTGTCAACATAAGTTGACAGCTTCTTTTTTATGACCCCTACGGGATTCGAACCCGTGTTACCGCCGTGAAAGGGCGGTGTCTTAACCGCTTGACCAAGGGGCCAACTGGCGGAGAAGGAGGGATTTGAACCCTCGCGCCGGTTGCCCGACCTACACCCTTAGCAGGGGCGCCTCTTCAGCCACTTGAGTACTTCTCCATATGGCTCCGCAGGTAGGATTCGAACCTACGACCGTTCGGTTAACAGCCGAATGCTCTACCACTGAGCTACTGCGGAATAATATAAATGGTGGGCCTAAATGGACTCGAACCATCGACCTCACGCTTATCAGGCGTGCGCTCTAACCAGCTGAGCTATAGGCCCCTATTTAAGCGGGTGAAGGGAATCGAACCCTCATCATCAGCTTGGAAGGCTGAGGTTTTACCACTAAACTACACCCGCAATGGGGCGGCTGATGGGAATCGAACCCACGAATGTCGGAACCACAATCCGATGCGTTAACCACTTCGCCACAACCGCCATAAAAAATGGCTCAGGACGGAATCGAACCGCCGACACAAGGATTTTCAGTCCTTTGCTCTACCGACTGAGCTACTGAGCCAAAATAATAAATATGTAAATGGCGGTCCGGACGGGACTCGAACCCGCGACCTCCTGCGTGACAGGCAGGCATTCTAACCAACTGAACTACCGGACCAGATTGCGGGGGCAGGATTTGAACCTGCGACCTTCGGGTTATGAGCCCGACGAGCTACCGGACTGCTCCACCCCGCGATAATAATATGAATGGCGGAGGAAGAGGGATTCGAACCCCCGCGGGCTTTAACACCCCTGTCGGTTTTCAAGACCGATCCCTTCAGCCAGACTTGGGTATTCCTCCGAATAATGGTGGACCTTGTAGGACTCGAACCTACGACCGGACGGTTATGAGCCGTCTGCTCTAACCAGCTGAGCTAAAGGTCCATCATTCTATCTATGGTAGCGGCGGAGGGGATCGAACCCCCGACCTCACGGGTATGAACCGTACGCTCTAGCCAGCTGAGCTACACCGCCATAGAATATATTGTATAAAATTAATTGGTGGAGCCTAGCGGGATCGAACCGCTGACCTCCTGCGTGCAAAGCAGGCGCTCTCCCAGCTGAGCTAAGGCCCCTAAAATAAATATGTATATCTAGTGGTCGGGAAGACAGGATTCGAACCTGCGACCCCTTGGTCCCAAACCAAGTGCTCTACCAAGCTGAGCTACTTCCCGAAACATAACGCGCCCGAGAGGAGTCGAACCCCTAACCTTTTGATCCGTAGTCAAACGCTCTATCCAATTGAGCTACGGGCGCTTAATTTTAAAAGAATGGTGCCGAGGACCGGAATCGAACCGGTACGGTAGTCACCTACCGCAGGATTTTAAGTCCTGTGCGTCTGCCAGTTCCGCCACCCCGGCACATATTGGAGCGGAAGACGGGATTCGAACCCGCGACCCTCACCTTGGCAAGGTGATGTTCTACCACTGAACTACTTCCGCAAATATTTAAAATGGTGCGGGTGAAGGGAGTCGAACCCCCACGCCTTGCGGCGCCAGATCCTAAGTCTGGTGCGTCTGCCAATTCCGCCACACCCGCATATTAAGATGATCAAATGGTGAGCCATGAAGGACTCGAACCTTCGACCCTCTGATTAAAAGTCAGATGCTCTACCAACTGAGCTAATGGCTCGTACAAAGCACGAGTGGTGCCGGCCAGAGGACTTGAACCCCCAACCTACTGATTACAAGTCAGTTGCTCTACCAATTGAGCTAGGCCGGCAAATACACACAAAAAATGGTGGAGGATGACGGGATCGAACCGCCGACCCTCTGCTTGTAAGGCAGATGCTCTCCCAGCTGAGCTAATCCTCCAATATGTATGCCCGGCAACGTCCTACTCTCACAAGGGGACAGCCCCTAACTACCATCGGCGCTGAGAAGCTTAACTTCCGTGTTCGGTATGGGAACGGGTGTGACCTTCTCGCTATCGCCACCGGACTTTTTAAAGACATTTATTATTATAACGTCTTTTATGAAAATTTCAAGAGAATTTTTAAATCATTCTCTGAAAACTAGGTAATGTTGAAGAAGATATTTATTGAGTAATGGCCTGAATGCGTGCTGACGTACTACATAAGTAGTGCTGTCCAGCTGCGGCGCCTAGGTGCTCGAGGTCATAAGTCAAATTTGTCATGAGGTTAAAGAACAACCTCCTGTCAAATCCGTCTTATGCTTGTCGCACCTGAACAAGGCGCCTCCGCATTTCAAATTGGTTAAGTCCTCGATCGATTAGTATTAGTCAGCTGCATGTGTCGCCACACTTCCACCTCTAACCTATCAACCTGATCATCTTTCAGGGATCTTACTAGCTTACGCTATGGGAAATCTCATCTCGAGGGGGGCTTCATGCTTAGATGCTTTCAGC
>NZ_JAIVAM010000016.1 GCF_020171845.1 Cytobacillus kochii
GTAAGATCCCTGAAAGATGATCAGGTTGATAGGTTAGAGGTGGAAGTGTGGCGACACATGCAGCTGACTAATACTAATCGATCGAGGACTTAACCAATTTGAAATGCGGAGGCGCCTTGCACAGGTGCGACAAGCATAAGACGGATTTGACAGGAGGTTGTTCTTTAACCTCATGACAAATTTGACTTATGACCTCGAGCACCTAGGCGCCGCAGCTGGACAGTACTACGTAAGTAGTAGCCTACAGCACGCATTCAGGCGATTACTCAATAAATATCTTCTTCAACATTACCTAGTTTTCAGAGAATGATTTAAAATTTCTCTTGAAATTTTCATAAAAGACGTTATAATAATAAATGTCTTTAATAAGTCCGGTGGCGATAGCGAGAAGGTCACACCCGTTCCCATACCGAACACGGAAGTTAAGCTTCTCAGCGCCGATGGTAGTTAGGGGCTGTCCCCTTGTGAGAGTAGGACGTTGCCGGGCATACATATTATCATATTATTCCGCAGTAGCTCAGTGGTAGAGCATTCGGCTGTTAACCGAACGGTCGTAGGTTCGAATCCTACCTGCGGAGCCATTTTAAACAAAATCAAAGATATTTAGCTGATGCTTCCATAGCTCAGCAGGTAGAGCACTTCCATGGTAAGGAAGAGGTCACCGGTTCGAGCCCGGTTGGAAGCTCTGGTAAGAACTTTAAATATTTTTGGCCCCTTGGTCAAGCGGTTAAGACACCGCCCTTTCACGGCGGTAACACGGGTTCGAATCCCGTAGGGGTCACCATTTTGGAGGATTAGCTCAGCTGGGAGAGCATCTGCCTTACAAGCAGAGGGTCGGCGGTTCGATCCCGTCATCCTCCACCATTTCAATTTACTATAGATGGGCCGGCCTAGCTCAATTGGTAGAGCAACTGACTTGTAATCAGTAGGTTGGGGGTTCAAGTCCTCTGGCCGGCACCATTTTAATATATTTATGTCGGAGGGGTAGCGAAGTGGCTAAACGCGGCGGACTGTAAATCCGCTCCTTCGGGTTCGGCAGTTCGAATCTGCCCCCCTCCACCATTTCAATTTTATTTGAATGAAAATCCAAAAAGCGGACATAATATAATTAGTCCTTTTTATTTTGTTTTTTTACATACGATGGGCTATAGCCAAGCGGTAAGGCAACGGATTTTGATTCCGTCATTCGCAGGTTCGATCCCTGCTAGCCCAGCCATTTTCGAGCCATTAGCTCAGTTGGTAGAGCATCTGACTTTTAATCAGAGGGTCGAAGGTTCGAGTCCTTCATGGCTCACTTAATCCTTAAACATTTATGTTTAAGGGTTTTTATTTGTTATCTTGTATTTTTCCCCATGAGGTCAAACATAAGGAAAAACCCAAATTTTGCGGCGATTCAACGAAATTACTCACATTACATATAAATCATCAAAAGTGTATACATACTTCTTGTATGAGATATCAAATGGCCTTTCTTCGTACCATTCCTCTAACTTAACTAAGCGCATCTATTTTCGGTGATTTGTAATTGCAAGCTGTGTTAAGAAATATATCATTCTCCGTTTGTGTTGTACTGTCCTGACCACAGTAATTAACCCAATAAATGCCCTTTTTTTGTATAGATATACAAAATTTTGCACAGTTGAACCATCAGAATGTAACCGTTTACAATAGAGAGAGAATTCATTCTTTAGTAGGGGGAGCAACTAAATGAAAAACATTTCGATTATTGGTATGCCGATGGACTTGGGACAATTACGAAGAGGGGTAGACATGGGGCCAAGTGCCATCCGATATGCGGGCATTGAAAATAGATTACAACAACTTAATCACCAAGTTGATGATTTAGGTGATATTGAAATAGGTAGGTCGACTGAACAAATAGATAAGGAAACAGGTTTAAGAAACTTGGACTTAATTGCAGAAAAGACTAAAATCTTAGCCGATCAAGTTGATGGGGTAGTAAAAAAAGGAGCATTTCCTCTAGTTTTAGGAGGGGATCATAGTATCGCTATTGGTACATTAGCTGGTTTATTACAGCATTATCATAACTTAGGTGTGATTTGGTACGATGCACACGGGGACTTAAATACAGCAGAAACTTCGCCTTCCGGTAATATTCATGGGATGTCCTTAGCAGTCGCTCTAGGGTATGGGCATCCGTTGTTATTAGAGGTAGGAGGAGTCCATAAGAAGTTAAAGCCTGAAAATGTTGTGATTATAGGAGCAAGGTCTTTGGACCAAGGAGAAAGGGATTTGATTAAAGCCAAGGGAATAAAAGTCTTTACGATGCATGAAATTGATCGCTTAGGGATGCCGAAGGTAATGGAAGAGACGATTAGTTATTTACAAGACCGAACAGATGGTGTTCACCTTTCGCTAGATTTAGATGGTCTTGATCCATCTGATGCACCTGGTGTGGGTACACCAGTTATGGGGGGGATAAGTTATCGAGAGAGCCACCTTGCTATGGAAATACTGGCAGAATCTCAAATGATTACTTCGGCCGAATTTGTTGAGGTTAATCCAATATTAGATGAAAGAAATAAAACAGCTGATGCAGCGGTGGCCTTAATGGGCTCGCTATTCGGTGAAAAATTACTATAAAGTGAAAGAAGCTTGAGTCGATGCTCAAGCTTCTTTTTTTAATGTTAATGTATAGTATCTATTAATTAGATTGTCCAATTCAATGCTCGCTTTAAGAACTTGGTGGTTTGAAAATGAAGAAATAGAAGCAAGTTCAACCATTTTAGCTCTGTGGATTTCAATATCTTTTAATAGTTCCTCCGTATACATGAGATCATTGTCCTTTCCATTTGAAAATTTTATTCCAGCACGTAGACAATTTTTAAATGTATGGTCTCTTGTTCGTTGGAGCAAAAATATTGAAGGGAAGGTCTTTTTTCCTTCGTCAACACACTGGTTTTAAATCCTTTATACCCAGTATGAAAATTAATTAAACTACTTTAGTTAAAATTTGTTAAAATATTATGTGATAACTCTTATATAACCAAAGTACTTATGGAGGAAAAGGAACCTAATAAAAAATATGTGAAACCTTTTTGCTATCGATTCGTAAATGATTATCGATAAGCCGCATAGAGCGGGGGTAAATAGATGGAATTGTTGGTGAAGAAAAGAATTAAACAAGTATTAAAAGGAGATCAAGATGCTTACGCTGAAATAGTAGAAATATACAAAGACAGAGTATATCATATCTGTTATCGAATGTTGGGTAATCAACATGAGTCTGAAGATATTGCACAAGAAGCTTTCTTACGAGCATATGTAAATATACAAAGCTTCAATACGAACTTAAAGTTCTCAACATGGTTATATCGCATTGCAACAAACCTATGTATTGACCGGATCAGGAAGAAAAAGCCTGACTATTATTTGGACGCGGAAGTAGCAGGAACAGACGGTTTAAATATGTACTCACAAATTCCCGCGAGTACGAAACTACCTGAAGAAGATGTAGAAAAAATGGAGTTGCAGGAAACCATACAAATGGAAATTTCGAAGCTACCGGAAAAATATCGATCGGTCATCGTGCTTAAGTACATTGAAGAACTGTCCTTGAATGAAATCAGTGAGACCTTAGATCTACCATTAGGCACTGTGAAAACGAGGATTCATAGGGGAAGAGAAGCTTTAAGAAAGCAATTACGCTACGTATAAGAAGGTGATTTCAGTGAAATGTAATGAAGAAATTATTGAATATATGCATGAATATTTAGATGAAGAAATAACAGATGAGCATAAACAATTACTAAAAACACATATAGAGCAATGTGAAGAATGCCGCATGCATTTTCATGAACTAAAACGAGCGATTGCCTTTGTCCAGAGTACGTCACATTTCCAAGCGCCTGCAGGTTTTACTGAGAATGTGATGGCAAGACTGCCTAAGGAAAAGAAAAAAGTAGGTGCACAAAGGTGGCTCAGGAAGCACCCAATGCTTGCTGCAGCATCGCTCTTTCTTATCTTAATGTCTGGAAGTGTTCTATCTGCCTGGAATCAAGAAAGTGCATTGTCTGTTTCCAAGCAATCTAATCTAGTGATTGAGAACGATACGGTCATTGTCCCAGAAGGAGAAGTGGTCAAGGGAGATGTTGTTGTTAAGAATGGGAACTTGCAGATAAATGGTGAAGTCGAAGGGGATGCAACGGTCATTAATGGTGAGCAATATTTAGCCTCCGCTGGTAACGTCACAGGAGAAATAAAAGAAGTAGACCAGCTTTTTGAATGGTTATGGTATCACATTAAAAATACAAGTAAAAGTTTAATCTCGACTGTTACACAAGAGGATGAAAAAGAGTAAGGGAATATAGGTCACTGCTATAATGCGGTGGCTTTTTCCTTTGTTCAAAGAAGTGTAAATATGTAATTATTTGTTAATAAATCGCTTAATCTTTGCATATGTAGTAATAAAAATGTAGGATATATTTTAATAACGTTCACGATTGTATACATAACTAGAAAATTGGATTTCATTAGAAATATGGTATAATAAGTAGGTTAAACGACTATTTTAATGGTGGAAATAAATACTTGGAGGAAGGAAAATGTCGCTTTTAGATTTATCTTTCACAGATTTACCTTTATTAAGGCTTTTAGCGAATACAGTAGACATTCTCCTTGTCTGGTTCGTTATATATAAATTAATTATGATTGTTAAAGGGACGAAAGCCGTCCAATTAGTCAAAGGGATATTTATTATTCTGATTGTAAAGGTTTTAAGTGATATCCTTCATTTGCAAACTTTAGGATGGATGATGGAACAAGTTCTCTTATGGGGGGTACTAGCCATTATTATTATCTTCCAACCAGAGTTGCGTCGTGCACTAGAGCAGCTTGGTAGGGGTAAATTCTTCGTTAGAAGTGGTAACCAAGAAGAGATGGATCAAGATCAATTAGTTACTGCAATTGTAAAGTCTGTTGATTACATGGCTAAGCGGAGAATTGGTGCGCTAATTTCGATTGAACGTGAAACTGGTATGGGTGACTATATTGAAACTGGTATTCCATTGCATTCCAAAATATCATCAGAATTACTTATTAATATCTTTATTCCCAATACACCATTACATGATGGCGCCGTTATTATACAGAAAAGTCAAATTGCAGCTGCTGCATGTTACTTGCCTTTATCAGAAAGTCCTTTTATCTCTAAAGAGTTAGGTACTAGACATAGAGCAGCGATGGGAATTAGTGAAGTAACAGATAGTATCACCATTATTGTGTCTGAAGAGACAGGTGGAATATCTGTAGCGAAAAATGGTGAACTTACACGCGATTTGAAACTCGATCAGCTCAAAGAACTTTTAAATGAGAAGCTTATTCACTCAGCTAAATCAAAACAATCTTCTTCCACTCTTTGGAACTGGAGGGGAAAGAAAAATGGATAAATATATTGATAAGCTCATTGATACCAGATGGTTTATGAAGGTAGTGGCTTTATTAATTGCTCTGCTCCTGTTTGATTCGGTTTATGATACGAATAACGATAATAGAAGTATCAATGTACCTGGAGATGATGGCTCAGCTGTCATTGAAAATGTTCCGCTCACAGCTTACTATGATACAGATAATCTTGTCGTTTCCGGACTTCCAGAAACAGTGGCTGTTACGTTAGATGGCCCAAGGAGCCATTTGGAAAATGCGAAGGCACAGCGGAACTTTGAAGTGTTTGTGGACTTATCAGATGCAGAAATTGGTCGACAAGAAGTAGAGGTAGGGATTAAAGATCTATCCGATAAGCTTGAGTATATAATTGACCCTTCTACTGTAGATGTAACAATTGATGAAAAAGTAACTGAAGAGTTCAATGTGGAAGCAGAATTTAACAATAGTTTACTTGAAGAAGGTTACAAGGCCGAAGCAGCACTTGCTGAACCTAGTACTGTCAAAATAACAGGTGCCAAAAATGTGATTGAATCGATTGCTTATGTCAAAGCAACTGTTAATACAAAAGGTTCTATAACGGAATCATTTACAGAAACAGCCGCGATTAATGTGCTCGATCGTAATATGAATAAATTAGATGTAGATGTAAATCCAGGTGAGGTGGAGGTTTCGGTCGATGTGAAGCGTTTAAGTAAGACGGTTCCCATCGATATTGTTGAAACCGGGAGCCTTCCTTCGGGAGTTGAGTTAGATTCTCTTAAGCTCAGCCAAACAGAAGCAACCATTTTTGCTCCAGAAAATGTTCTAAGTGATGTCAAAACGGTTAGGGTAGAGGTCGATTTAAGCAAACTCGATAAAAATCAGGAAATAAAATTACCTGTGATCATCTCTGACGGAATTACTAGTGTTGATCCTAAAGAAGTGACGGTTAATGCCAATGTGACTGTTAAGGAACAAGAAGCACCAGAAGATAGCAGCAGTGAGGAAGAAGAATCACAAGTACAAGAACAAGAGCAGGAACAAGCCGCAAATGAACAAACAGTGAATCGAACCTATTCAGGCATGCCGATAACAATCACAGGCTTAGACGACCAATATGATGTGACATTTCAAAGCCCTGATGAAGGTGAGACAAGCTTGAAGGTTTCTGGTAATGAAAAGGATATGAATAATTTAAGTAAAGGTGATTTTACCCTATCTATAGATGTATCTGGCCTTGATCCTGGAGAACATGAGGTGAATATTCAATTAGACGCACCTCCTGGTGTTGAGTCCCAACTTGAGAGTGAGACGGCAACAATCAATATTACAGAAAAAGAATAGATGGAACAGCAGAGGAAAGTGAAGGAGCGATTAATAATGGGAAAATATTTTGGTACGGATGGCGTTCGCGGAGTGGCAAATAGTGAGTTAACGCCAGAGTTAGCCTTTAAACTAGGTAGATTTGGTGGATATGTATTAACAAAAGATCAAGAACGCCCAAAAGTTTTAATTGGGAGAGATACAAGAATCTCAGGACATATGCTTGAGAATGCACTGGTAGCAGGCCTTCTTTCTATCGGCGCAGAAGTGATGCGACTGGGCGTTATTTCTACTCCAGGTGTGGCTTATTTAACGAAAGCATTAGATGCAGAAGCGGGCGTAATGATATCTGCTTCCCATAATCCTGTTGCGGATAATGGAATTAAGTTTTTTGGTCCAGATGGCTTCAAGCTTTCAGATGCACAGGAAAATGAAATCGAAGAACTAATGGACATGGAGAATGATTCCCTACCACGACCAGTTGGTGGTGATCTTGGACAAGTGAATGATTACTTTGAAGGCGGACAGAAATATCTGCAATACTTAAAGCAATCTGTTGATGATGATTTTTCTGGCATTCATATCGCTTTAGATTGTGCACATGGAGCGACTTCATTCTTAGCAAATCATTTATTTGCTGACTTGGATGCCGATTTATCAATGATGGGTGCTTCACCCAATGGGTTAAATATCAATGAGGAAGTGGGCTCTACACATCCAGAAGCCTTAGCTGCTTTTGTGAAAGAAAGAGGAGCAGATGTAGGGCTTGCCTTTGATGGTGATGGTGATCGCTTAATAGCTATCGATGAAAAAGGGCAAGTGGTAGATGGTGACCAAATCATGTTCATTTGTGCGAAGTACTTGAAAGAACAAGGTAGACTTAAAGAGGATACCGTTGTTTCTACAGTAATGAGCAACCTCGGTTTCTATAAGGGATTAGAAGCAAATGAGATGAAAAGTGTGCAAACGGCAGTCGGTGACCGCTATGTTGTAGAGGAAATGAAGAAGAGTGGTTATAGTTTAGGTGGCGAACAATCTGGACATATTATCTTCCTTGATCATATCACGACAGGTGACGGGCTCCTTTCTGGATTACAACTAGTGAACATTATGAAAGTGACAGACAAATCACTTTCAGAGCTTGCGAAAGAAATGCAGAAGTTTCCACAAAAGCTCGTCAATATTAAAGTAACGGATAAACACCATGTAACAGATAATGAAAAGGTTAAAGCTGTTATTAGTGAAGTTGAAAAAGAAATGAATGGTGATGGACGTATTCTTGTCCGCCCTTCAGGAACTGAACCGCTTGTTCGCGTCATGGCAGAAGCAGCTACAGAAGAGGCTTGTGAAGCATATGTAAACCGTATTGCTGCTGTTGTAGAAGAAGAAATGGGACTGAAATAAGCGTGTAATATTGATGCATAAGGGAACGCTTCTGTTTTCTTATGCATATTTTATTTATGTATGAAAAAAGCATGGAGAACTTCCACTTATAGTAAAAAATACCTATTAATTGATGGTTATTCGTTGACTTTCAACAGCGTATCGGTTATGCTTATCATGTTTTTGTATATAAAAAAGAAGGGTGGTTTAGAAGAGCAATTTTCATAATTAAAGCGCCCGGGCTAACCTTTGAACGGATATGGAAGGTTAGTTGACGAGGAGGAGGTTTATCGAAGCATCGGCGGGTACCTCCCGGTTGAAAAGCACAACCGTAATCATGTCTTTAAATCATTAGGGTAACCTAATGGACAAAGAGAGATGAATGCCATAAATAAAGAACGTAAAGGCATCTATGTCATGCCTTGCTTTCACATTGAAAAAATACGGAGATAAGGGGCAAGTACGCCCTTAAAGGCTTCTTGCCCCTTCTACATTAGGAGGAAGAAGTATGTGCGGTATTGTTGGATATATTGGTAACCAAGATTCAAAGGAAATTTTATTAAAAGGCTTAGAAAAGCTAGAATATAGAGGCTATGATTCTGCAGGTATTGCAGTAGTTAATGAAGCTGGCGTGCAAGTTTTTAAAGAAAAAGGCAGAATTGCTGACCTTCGTGCGATTGTAGACGAAAAAGTTTTAGCGAATACAGGAATCGGTCATACACGTTGGGCAACACATGGGGTACCTAGTCAAGAAAATGCACACCCTCATCAAAGTAATTCAGGTCGTTACACACTTGTTCATAACGGTGTGATTGAAAACTATGAACAGATGAAACGTGAATTTTTACAAGGTATAGAGCTGAAAAGTGAAACAGACACTGAAGTTATCGTACAAATGATTGATCAATTTGCTAAAGAACTCAGCACTGAAGAAGCTTTCCGCAAAACTTTGCAACAGCTTAAAGGCTCTTACGCTCTTGCGCTTGTAGATAATGAAGACAAGAGCACAATCTATGTCGCGAAAAACAAAAGTCCATTATTAGTTGGTTTAGGAGAAGCATTCAATGTCGTGGCTTCTGATGCGATGGCAATGATTCAAATCACAGATCAATATGTAGAACTCATGGATAAAGAAATGGTAATGGTGACAAAAGATGGTGTAACAATTAAAAACCTTAAAGGGGAAACAATTGAACGTGCACCTTATACAGCAGAACTTGATGCAAGCGATATTGAAAAAGGAACATACCCTCACTACATGCTAAAAGAAATCGATGAGCAACCACTTGTTCTTCGTAAGATCATTCAGAAATACCAGAATGACCAAGGAGAGCTAGCGATTGATGGAGAGATTCTTGATGCAATGAACAGTGCAGATCGTATCTACATTATCGCTGCCGGTACGTCTTACCATGCTGGATTAGTCGGTAAGCAATATATTGAAAAAGTAGCGAAAGTTCCTGTTGAAGTGCATATCTCAAGTGAATTTGTTTATAACACACCGTTGCTATCAGAAAAACCGTTATTCATCTTTATTTCACAAAGTGGGGAAACAGCTGATAGCCGTGCGGTATTAGTTAGTGTGAAAGAAATGGGACACCCAGCATTAACGATTACAAATGTCCCTGGCTCAACCTTATCCCGTGAAGCAGACTACACGCTCTTATTACATGCTGGACCAGAAATTGCTGTCGCTTCTACAAAGGCATACACTGCCCAAGTAGCGGTATTAGCAATCTTAGCGGAGGTCACAGCGATTGCTAAAGGACGTGAATTAGAATTTAACCTTGTACAAGAATTAGGTATTGTTGCAAATGCGATGGAAACACTATGTGATTCAAAAGAAACTTTCGAAGACATCTCACGTAGCTTCCTATCAACAACAAGAAATGCCTTCTTCATCGGTCGAAGTATTGACTACTACGTAGGACTTGAAGGCGCATTAAAACTAAAAGAAATCTCTTATATCCAAGCAGAAGGTTTTGCTGGAGGAGAACTCAAACATGGTACCATTGCTCTGATCGAAGACGGTACACCAATCATCGCCCTGGCAACACAAGAAGGCGTTAACCTAAGCATCCGCGGCAACGTTAAAGAAGTCGTCGCACGTGGAGCTAACCCATGCATCATCTCAATGAAAGGCCTAAACCAAGACGGTGACACATTCGTCCTCCCAGAAGTACACGAAATGCTCTCACCACTTGTTTCAGTTATTCCATTGCAGTTGATTTCTTATTACGCTGCTCTGCACCGTGACTGTGACGTAGATAAACCAAGAAACTTGGCTAAGTCGGTAACTGTTGAATAAGAGGATTTTGTTGGATTTTAGAATTTGTAGTTTTAAAATAAAGTTTAACTGTTTATAAAAAAGTTTGACCGTTTTAAAAAAGGATTAACCGTTTATAAAAAAGTTGCACCGTTTTACCCCTTTGGATATGATTGTCTAAAGGGGTGTTTTTATGTCCAAAAGAAAAAGAACATCTACAGTGGAAAAATGGATCAAAGAAGGTCGTGGTACAGGAACAGGTACAGACTACCGGCCATGGCTAAAGATTCAAGATGTTTCCTCATTAGGTCGGTCAACGAGGTTAAAAGGCATTAAAACTAGTAGACAGCACGAATTTTTATCAGACTTAGAGCGAAACTACTTTTACTTGACTGAATTTTCTGATGTTATTACAGATATAAGAGAGCAGTGAATTATCCGACCTTCGAATTCAGAAAAGAGATGAGGGTTGGTCGATTATTCAACATTATTGTTTAGAACACATGGAAGCATTGCTTCAAAAAGGTGGTCGTGAAAAGAAAATAAAAGAAATTGCAGATGAAAGTGGAACAAGTTCTACGAAAATAAAAAAGCTACTTAGCCGTTATTGGCAGCGAGGTATGACGAAAAATGCAATGCTCCCTGATTACTCGAATTCGGGAGGAAAAGGTAAAACAAAAACTTTAAATAAAGCTAAGGTAGGTCGCCCACGAAAGGTGAGTATCAGTAATGAATATCAAACAGGTATTAATATTACGGATGAAGTAAAAGTTCAATTTGAACACGCCATTAACAAGTATTACCGAGCTTCAAATAACTATTCGTTGAAAGATGTTTATAATTTCATTCTGCGTGACTTCTATTCTGATCGCTATAAGGAAAATGGTGAGATGAAGTACCGTATTTGGGATGCCACTCGAATTCCCTCATATCATCAATTTTACTATTGGTTTAAAAAACTTGAAGACCCAAAAAAAGATATTCAGTTCCGTAAAAGTACAAAAGAATATGAATTGAAATATCGCCCTATTTTAAGTGACTCTAAATCGGAAACAAATGGTCCAGGTACTAGATTTCAAGTTGATGCTACCATTGCGGATATTTACTTGGTTAGTTCGCTTGATGTAAATAAAGTAATTGGGCGACCAGTTATTTATGCAGTACTTGATGTGTATTCACGTATTATTACAGGTCTTTATGTTGGACTAGAAGGTCCATCATGGATTGGTGCAATGATGGCTTTAGATAATATGATCGCAGATAAAGTAGAATTTTGTAAGCAATATGGAATTGATATTACTCCTGAGCAATGGCCAACACATCATTTGCCTGAAATTATTATTGCTGACCGAGGTGAGTTTGAAGGGTATTCGGTAGAGAATTTAATTAATAATCTTAATCTTAAAATTGAGAATACTACAGCTTATCGTGGGGATTTGAAAGGGATTGTTGAAAGGAAATTCCGTACGTTTAATGGGAAGGTAAAGCAAAAAGCTCCCGGAGCAATTCAAAAGGAATATCGAGAACGAGGAGATCAGGATTATCGCTTAAATGCTACTCTGAATTTAAAGGAATTTACATCTCTAATTATTACAATGGCGCTGTATCATAACCAAAAGGTCATTGATAAATATCCTGTTGAAAAAGAAATGGTAGCTGATGGACTAGTGCCAACGCCAATTAACTTATGGAATTGGGGCATTCAAAATCGTAAAGGAAGACTAAGAAAAGTTGATAGAAATGTACTTCGTTTGAACGTGCTTCCAAGAGGAAAAGCGACAGTTTCAAGAGCTGGAATCAAGTTTAAAAACCTTCTATATGGTTCTCGCCAAGCGATTGAAGAGCAATGGTATTTGAAGTTGAAAAATAGAAGTTTAGAAATCGTTTATGATCCGCGACATATTGAAAAAATCTATATTCCTCACGATAACGGAATGGATTTTGAAACATGTATTTTATTAGAACCTAGTCAGCAATATAAAGGTGACTTCTTAGAAGAAATTGTCTTCCAACAACAACTTCGGAATGAACTAGAAGAAATGGAACGAACAAATCAAATTCAGCTCACAGTAAATACTGATGCTGCATTGGAAGAAATTATTAAAAAAGCTGTGAAGAACAAAAAACAATCTTTTAATCAACCAACAAGTAAGAAAGCTAAAATAGCTGCTATTCGTGATAACAAGGATGTTGAAAAACAGTTAAACCGTGAAACTGAAAAGTTTGATTTATCACCTAATAAAGTTAGTGAAGCAGCTGAAGTAATCGACTTCGTTACAAAAGAGAAGATTGATGAAACACCACCTAAGAAATCAAGCTCACGTCTTATGGAAAAACTAAAGAAGAAGCGAGATGAGGAATTTGGGAAAGACAAATGACATGGTTGTCTTAAAAGGAGATTTTGAGAAAGGTGTCTATAAGGAGCAACTTTTAAGTGAATATACCAATAATCCCTTCATCGAAGCTCTTCCACCTATATTCAATGAGGATGATGTGCTAGAGCGATTTATGGTGACCCCACGAATTAGTGATCAAGATAAGTTAAGTGAAACGAATATTCGTTACCACGTCTTAAAACGTGTGAAAAATTTTATCCAGCCGTTACCGATTCATTTCGAGGTAGAACGTCGATTGTCTACATTGATTCGGCGAGGTTATTTAGCGCGTAACCCATTAGATAGAACATTTCTAGAACGTGTTCGTGTGTTGCATGAATTGCGTGAGGAAGAGGAAACGGCTCACAAATATATAGATGAACGACTAAATTATATTCGTTCAACTGCCGATAGCTTATCCATTATCGGTATTTCTGGAATTGGTAAAACAACAGCAATTGAACGTCTTTTGCTTATGTATCCACAGGTGATCAAGCATGAAGAATATAAGGGACAACCGTTTAATCGAACCCAAATTGTATGGCTCAAAATTGACTGTCCTTATGACGGAAGCTTATCTACCCTTTGTAAAAGCTTCTTTAAAGCGATTGATGATTTACTAGAAACACGATATCTTGAAAAATTCGGGTACCTAAACCGGGTGACATCGACAATGCTGTTGCATATGACATCACTGGCAAGCATGTATGGTATCGGTGTTCTAGTAATTGATGAAATCCAGCACTTATTACATTCTAAAAACGATCAGGAAGAAATGCTTAATTTTTTTGTAACGTTGTCCAATACAGTTGGTATTCCAACAGTCTTAATCGGTACTTCTAAAGCGCAAAAACTATTCAAAGGAAACTTCAGACAGGCAAGACGTGCTGCAAGTGAAGCAGTTATTTGGGATCGTATGGCGGAAGATAGTGAAGAATGGGAGTTCTTCCTAGAAACGCTTTGGGAATTACAGTGCTTAAAAACCCAATCCAAGCTTACAGAGGAAACGAAAAAGGCATTTTATTATGAATGCCAAGGGATAACTTCTGTTGCTGTAAACTTATTTATTCTAGCACAAGAAAGAGCATTGTTTGATGAGGATAATCCGAATGAAATTATTACACCAAAAGTATTAAAAAAGACTGCCAAAGACGATATGCAAATGATTCAACCGATGATGACAGCTATTCAGAAGAACAATTTGGCTGAAATGACGAAATATGAAGATATCATGATCAACCTTGATGAAATAATGCTGAATCATAAGCGAAATACAGAAGTTACAGGGCGTATTCAAGAAGCGTTTAGGGAACGCCAAAATACAATCCAGTATAAACGCCAAGACACTATAGAAACTTTAAGTGTCGAAGTGGCAGCCCTAGGTATTTTTGATAGTTTGAAAGATAACGACATTAAAAAACTCGTACAAAAAATAGTCGGTGAAAATCCACTTGATATTGATTTTCACCAGCTTAAATCAGATGTAATTCAGCAGGCGATTGCATTAAATCAACAAAAGAAGGAACAAAAAGATAAGCCAAAAGTGAAAAATGCAGAGGTTTTACCATTACTAACGCTAAGAAAGCGAGCATTGGACAAAAAGCAACATCCTCATGAATTATTGAAAGCAAATGGATACATTAAAAATCCTTTGAAGGAATTCTACTAGGAGGGAATCAAATGCTGCCATTCTTTACGGATCCATATCCAGATGAATTGATATATTCGGCGATTGCGCGATATCACTTTTACAGTGGAAATATTGATTACAAAGATACATTGGAAGAAGTGTTTCAAAGTCGTTCTGTAATACCGAGTGTAGAGATTGGTAGTCATTTTTCTATATTAGCTGAGCAATTAGGCTCCAACTATTCTGTTGAAAGCTTATTAGCTAAGCATACGATCTACCCTTACTATGCTTCGTTTCTTTCCAAGCAACGCCAGAAAGAACTTCTACAAGATGTTCAAGTAGATGGAAAAGGACTTTATACAAGACTTGGCATAGTTGCAGGAAGCATTTGCAGAAAGAATGGACTCTTTTATTGCCCAGAGTGTGCAACTAATGATATTGAGCAACATGGAGAACCCTATTTTCATCGTGAGCACCAGCTACAAGGGATTGATTTCTGTGCACATCATGAACTGAAATTAATGAAGTATCCTATCGATTTTTCAAAGCAAAGTCGAATTGAGTTTATTCGATTTGATAAAAAGCTAATGAACTTATCAATGATTCAAGAAGTTGAACTAAAAGAGTTTATAGCCATTCAAATTGCTTTAGCAAAGATGGCTTATCAACTGCTGCAAGTTCCAATACATCAATTTTCAAGAGAATCTATTAATCTTAAATATCGTGTTCTTTTACGGGAGCGTAATTTAATAACAACGTCTAATCGAATTCGGCAAAAGGAGCTATACAAAGCATTTCAATCAAAGTTCCCAAAAGGCTTTTTAGATGAGTACGAATCAGCAATCAATGTAAATGATGAATACAATTGGCTGAAGGTCATTACACGCAATCTAAAACGTCATGTACATCCTTTCCGTCATTTGCTTATTCTTTATTTCTTAGAACAAGATTTGGAGTCCTTTTTACAAATTGAAGCTGATACAGGTCCTTTCGGTAGTGGCCCATGGCCCTGTTTAAATAAAGCAGCTAATCATTATAAGGAATTTGTGATTCATGAAGTAAATGTTACAAGGGATTTTAAATCAAATGCACCCATTGGCACGTTTGAATGCTCTTGTGGCTTTATTTACGCTAGAAAGGGTCCTGATAGATTATCTGAAGATAAATATCGTATTGGACGTACAAAAGCGTATGGAGATGTCTGGAAGGCTAAATTACGTGAATTAGCAGTTGATGGAACCTACAGTATAAGAGCATTAGCTAGAATGCTTGGCGTGGATTCGAAAACAGTTAAAGGACATCTTGCCTCAGTTGAGAAAATAGAGAAATTACCTGATAAAGTTTTCCCACCAATGTTACATATGTATCGAAAGCAATTATTAAAAGGAATGCAGCAATATCCAAGTTACTCGAGAACACAAATTCGTCAATGTTTACCGAAAGAATATATTTACTTATATCGAAATGATAAAGAATGGCTGTTTGAACAGTTACCTATAATTCAGGCGAAGGAAAAGCCAAAATCAATTGTCAATTGGGACGTACGTGATCGAGAATATCTTTCTAAAATTAAACAGCTTTACAAAGAATTAATTGAACTGGAAAAGCCCGTACGTATCACGATTTCGATAATTGGGAAACGTCTAGGAATCTTATCAAATTTGGAGAAACATCTTGATAAGCTGCCACAAACTGAAAAATATCTAAATAAAATTACGGAATCTATACAACAGTTTCAGATTCGACGATGCTGTAAAATTATTGATCGTATGTTGCTGGAGCAAGAACCAGTTTTATTATGGAAAGTACAGCGTATTGGCGCTGTTAAGTCACATCATTTTCACGAAATAAAACCGTATTTGGAAGAGTATTTACGAACAAAACAGGAAGTGAAAAGTTATGAGCAAACAACAGGTTAAACTAGCTTGGCCTTTTGCTAAAGGTGAAAAAGCACAACTAATATGGATTGGTGAGCCATTTCGATATGATCATAAAATGATAATCAAAGCTTATTTTCGCTCACAAGGTCGTACAGAAGGTATATTAATGGATTGGGGTACATTACCATGCTTAGCAATCCAACATTATTATACTGATGGCATCATAACGGCTAGTCAAGTTTCTGAAAGTGTACAAGAAATCGATATGACTATTTATCCTAATAAAGTTAAATTTCACGAACGCCCTTGGTCTATTCAAGGAAGCAGTGATCCTGCAACTTCCCGTAGTTTCGTGTTCTCTTTTGATGGAAAGAATGTGATTTTACCAGTCATTGAAGTATTGCGTAGCATTTTAGCTCCGAACGGCTTCCTTTTATATCGCTTGTTTGAATCGAATTCATTTCCTCAGTTCTTCACAGAAACATATGAACCTAATAAAATCCATCTTAGCTTTTCATCACAATATGAATTGAAATACACAAAGACAACGTTCATTTATCAATTGGTGTGGTTGCTAACGAATCGAGACCTACGACAAGCCTATGAAAATATAGCATTTACTTGGTTGCAGGAAAAGACTTTGAAGTTCGAATGGAACTTTACACAACCGATTACAATAACAGCTCGTGTAAAGGAGAAGAATAACACGTGTACAGTATTACAAATTGTTAATGTGAAAAATAAAGATATTCCGTACCAACATATTTCGATTTCGCATCCAGAAATACAAAATCAAGAGAAATCCAATGAGGCAAAGAAATACACTTATCGTTTTCTAAATAGACAGGGTGATGAAGAGGGCTTTACATTAGATGAACAAGTAGATGGTTCTACAGAAGACTTTGATCTTGTACAAATGAATCAGTTGAAACATGAATATACATCGGTACCCAAAATCAAACGAATTAAAAGTAGTTCCTCAAAGCAGCGAACGAAAGAAGATGAAAATACTAAGAAATACTATGGCAGCAATGATTCAATTCGATCTACAGCAGACACTGGAGGTCAAAAACTAGCAAGAGGAATAGAACATCAAATGTTATCTGAAATTCAAGTACAAGGTGAATTGCAAGATTTCATTAATGTCCTTAGAATAATGGAGCAATATCCAGAAGTAAGTGCGATACGAGCATTTATAGATGTGTTACCAGAGGGAATTGGAGACCGCAGATTTACGAAATTGAGTGATAATATCACGAAACGACGTTATGTGATTGCAGAAGTATATATGATAAGTGGGAAGAAATTCAATATTATTGAAGTTGAGCGAGAAGATCGCTCTTTATCAATGCTAATTTTATCATCACTTGCAATAAATGATTGGAAATCGATTTATGATAGATTGTTAGTAAACCTTGTGAATGATAGTGGTACGTGGACAAGTAAGTCGCTGAAAAGTATTGAGGAGAGTAGGGTTACAGTGATGAAAGCTAAACACAGTTCTAAAGGGGTTAAGCATAAGGCTGAAATTCTATTAAATAAGTTAGAATAGCAGTGAAGATTTGAGTAAAGGAATAAATGAAATACCTCTTCCCTCAAAGAATAATCCAAATATTTCCCCGAATTAATTCACGCTATATACACTTACAATAACTAATTCGAGAGCTATCACCAATACTTCGTAATCAAAACGGTGCGACTTCTTTAACTTACATAAAACAATTACGCTAAGAGTGACTAAGTATATTATTTACTTTCTTTGTTGACAATAGTTAAGAGTGTTAACAGTATTAGAAATAGGAGGGCCCTGCATTTATGAAGGCTGTAACTTATCAAGGACCAAATCATGTACAGGTTAATCAAGTAGAGGATGCAAAATTAGAAAAAAAAGACGATATTATAGTTAAGATTACTTCTACTGCTATTTGCGGATCTGATTTGCATTTATATCAAGGTAACATGCCATTACCCCCAGGATATATTATTGGCCACGAACCAATGGGTATTGTGGAAGAAGTTGGACCTGAAGTCACAAAAGTAAAAAAGGGAGACCGTGTTGTCGTTCCCTTTAATGTTTCATGTGGACATTGCTTTTATTGCCAACATGAAATGGAAAGCCAATGTGATAACTCAAACCCTCATTATGATTCTGGCGGATACTTTGGTTATACTGAGAAGTTCGGTAACCATCCGGGTGGTCAGGCTGAATATTTAAAAGTCCCTTTTGGAAACTTCACTCCCTTTGTTATCCCGGAGTCATGCGAATTGGAGGATGAGTCACTGCTCTTTTTATCGGATGTTCTGCCAACAGCTTATTGGAGTGTAAAAAATGCAGGTGTAAAATCAGGCGATACAGTTATTGTTCTTGGATGCGGACCTGTTGGGTTGATGGTACAAAAATTTGCCTGGATGGAAGGTGCAAAGCGTGTAATAGCAGTTGATTACTTGGATTACCGGATCAATCATGCGAAAAAGATGAACAATGTTGAGGTATTTGAGTTCACAAAATACCCTGATATGGGCGAACATTTAAAAGAGATCACACATGGTGGGGCAGATGTCGTCATCGATTGTGTAGGTATGGACGGAAAGAAATCACCCCTAGAGTTTCTGGAACAAAAATTCAAACTGCAGGGCGGAACCCTTGGACCTATTCAAATTTCTACTAAAGCTGTCCGAAAGTATGGGACAGTGCAAATGACTGGTGTTTACGGGGGTAACTATAATCTATTTCCATTAGGTGCATTTTGGATTAGAAATATTAATCTTAAAATGGGACAGGCTCCAGTCATTCATTTTATGCCAGAATTGTTTAAAAAAATAACAAATAACGAATTTGACCCAAGAGATATTATCACACACAAGATGTCCCTTGAAGAAGCAAGTCATGGTTATCGAATTTTTAATAATCGTGAGGATGAATGTATAAAAGTCGTTTTAAAACCGTAATCCTCTTCTCTTTCCAAAAAGACTTCATACTTTGTATAGAAGTCTTTTTATTCGACCATTTAGCCAAGAAGGTCAAAAAGTAATTGATAGATACAATGAATAAACTCGCATACAGTAAAGACGAACCTGCTGACCTAGTCAATGTAGCAATTGAAGAGCTAATACATTAAAAATATGAACTTCCCATCTACAATACTTTAAAAGATGCAGCCAATGATGTTCGAAAAAGGTCTTATCGTATGATTTATCATAACTTACTTAATGAAAATCAAAAAGAGAGCGTGAATCAACTTTTCGAGGTATCAGAAGGTTCTACAAACAGTCCATGGAATCAATTGAAAGAGGATGCAAAAAGAGCGACTTTATCACATTTAGAACTCTCGTTGCTCGCCGAGATTGGTTAATGGAAACTGAACATCTCTACAGAATTACTTCATGATATTAAGAATTTGTGGAACAACAAAACGTATTTTTTGTTATTCAGCAATAGGGTCAAATCGTATTATGTGGTTAGCCGGTTTTTTCTGGTTGACCTATTTTTTTAGGTACTATTCTTGAGGTAGCCGGGATTAAAGAACTGTTAAGTAAAAATAAGTTGATCCGTTAAAGGGGTAGAATATTGAGTAAAGCTCCTTGTCCTAAAGCTCAGTTCAATAAAGAAAAAAGGTGTCTCTTTTGAGGAAGAATAAGCTTCTGTGTTGAAAGTAAACCACTTTTTTCAAACTTTTTTAATTTATTTGTAGTGAACAACATAAACATTCTATAGAAGAAAATTATTTCTATAGGAGGTTTCCATGGATCAAAAGGATCAAAGTCGTCAATTAGACCAAATAAAGCAAATGCAACAAATGTTTAAAGCGAACATGAAAACTCAACCTTATCCCATGTACCCTAACTATGGGAAAATCACACGTTACGAAGAAATTCCGATAAGTTTACCTGAACAGCGCCAGCTGCGCCATCCCGGAGTGGAAAAATTTATGGTACCCCTTCCAATTATCGAAAACCCGAACTATAAAGGGAGTGAAAAGTTAACAGGAAAAGTAGCACTTATTACAGGGGGTGACAGTGGTATTGGTGCAGCAGTAGCAATTGCGTTTGCTAAAGAAGGCGCAGATGTTGCTATTTCATACTTAGATGAACATGAGGATGCAAATAGAACAAAAACGAGGATTGAACAACTCGGACAACGTTGTTTTCTAATGCCTGGGGACTTGCGAGACAAACAACAGTGTATCTCCATTGTAGAACAAACAGTAAATACGTTTGGACGTCTCGATATTCTTTGTAACCACGTTGGTATCCAATTCCAACAACTAAGTCTGCTTGACATTACAGATGAGCAATTCGATGACACCTTCAAAGTTAATATATACTCTCATTTTTACACAACAAGGGCAGCGCTTCCTCATTTAAAACCAGGCAGCTCAATCATTGGCACTTCTTCAGTGGTGACGTATGTAGGTGAGCAGCAAATGATTGATTATACGGCCACAAAAGGCGCAATAGTTGGTTGGACACGTGCCTTGGCTAAAAATGTCGTGAAACAAGGGATCCGAGTCAATGCCGTCGCCCCCGGCCGAATTTGGACCCCACTTATTTCAGCAAGTTTCTCGTCAGACCAAGTCGCTGTATATGGAGCATTTAATCCAATGGAACGAGTTGCCCATCCATTTGAACTCGCACCAACCTTTGTCTATCTTGCTTCTGATGATTCTCGTTTTGTTACTGGTCAAGTTCTTCATGTTGATGGGGGAGAATCCACACATTCCTAATGGAAGGGGGTTACCATTTTGAGATATGAATTTAATCCAGAAGTAAAGCTATTGCTAGTAAACCATTCAAATGAAAAAGTAAGGATGGTCTATATGGAGGATTCCTGGCCCATGCCAAAAATAGGACTGAGACCACCATATTATTGCTACCCAAGTTACGAGCTGAATTATCCAATAATCTAAATAATAACAGACAAAAAGACTTCTACACACAGTGTGGAAGTCCATTCAACATTTCGCTTAGGGTTCGCAATTATGCTAACTTTCAATTCATCCATTTAAACTAATAGGATAACGGTTTTAAAACGACTTTTATACAGTCGTCCTCACGATTATTAAACATTTGATAACCATGACTTGCTTATCCAAGGGCCACTTTGTATGTGGGTCAAACTCGTTATTCGTTATTTTTTCAAAAGATTCAGGCATAAAATGTATGACTGATGCCAGTCCCATTCTCAGATTGATATTCCTAACTCAACCCAATGGAAACACATTATAGTTGCCCCCATAAACATCTATTAATTGGACCGTTCCATATTTTTGCACAGCTTTTGTAGAAATTTGAATAGGTCCAAGGGTTCCACCTTGGCAACTTTAATTTTTGTTCAAGAATCTCCAAAGATGATTTATTCTCGTCAATACCTACACAATTGTGGATTTGAAATAAAGTCGTACCGTTTATAAAAAAGATGTACCGTTTTAAAGAAAGTTATACCGTTTACAAAAAAGTTGCACCGTTTTATTCCTTTTCGATTAAAGGATTCTATGTGAGTTTTAATTAAACTTTTTTATAAAAAGGAATGTTCATTCAAAAAGAAAAGAATCCATTTTGATCAATCTTTTTTCAAAATGGATTCTTTTCTTTTACCGTAAAATATGGATTTGTCGAACGTTTTTGATCAAACTTTATTTTAAAGTTACAATTGTAAGAAAAGTAGACGAGTTGGGAAGAGTTGTAATACCAATTGAATTAAGAAGAGTAATGGATATTAACATTAAAGACCCACTAGAAATTTTCGTTGATACAGATAAGATTATTCTTCGTAAATATTCACATGCACGAGCTTGTATAATTACGGGACAGATAAGCGATAGCAATGTTGAACTTGCTAATGGAAAGATCGTATTAAGTACTGCTGCAATTCTTCTACTTCAAGAAGAATTAAAAGACTATATTACAGTATAAGGAAAGAAGAAGAGTCAATTGAAAATTACTGGAATAATGAAAAAAGCTTATGAGCATAAGAAAATTATATTAAGTAGTGCAATAACATTTGTTATATTATTAATGCTTTTCCCACTAATATTGAATTATACCTTTTTTAACTTTAAAGTGGATTCAACAAATGGAGATTTAACTATATGGGCTCCTTTTTTTGCTACCTATTATGGAGCTATAATAGGCCTAGTGACAGGGTTCCTGCTGTAGACCGCAAAGTAACTTTGGAGAAGTAATAAAATCCTATTTTTTTAGTTCTTCAAGCTTTCTTCTATTGACTGCTCTGTATAAGGAACCTTGTGATATTCCAGTTGCCGAGACAATCTCCTTTATGGAATATTCCTCACTATCATACATCCTTAGCGCAACAGCAAGCTTTTCTTTATCCAACTTGGGTCTACCTAATGTTTTCCCACGCCTTTTACTTGCTTCAAGTCCTTCCTTTACTTTCTCAGCAATAAGGTTTCTTTCTAATTCTGCAATGACACACATCATTTGGAACATGGCTTTGCCTGTAGAGGTTCTTGTATCCATATTTTCTTTTAAAGAAATGAATTGCACCCCCATCTCTTCTAACTGGGGTAGCGTCAGGAAAATGCGGATTTACAACGATAAGGAATTTCCAATATAAAAAGCCTGATTTCCCATCACCTAAATTGAGAAATTAGGCTCTTTTTTCGTTACTCCATAAACAGCATTCTATTACTGAATATGTAATTTACTTCGGGATAACAGGGACCCAGAGTTCGTGTCTTGGTTTATGCTTCGGACCGTAATAACATTCTATACACGGTAAATTTGCAAGTTCATACTCGGAGGTAGGGACCCACTCGGAATATAAACGTTTCCATGCATCCACTATGTTCGGAAAAACTGCCCATGTACTTGCGGGAATAATAAGCGTCTCCATATTTTCTGGGGATTCCCCATCGTATCTTACGCCCATGAAATAGGAAAATTGTTCATCTGTTATGGCAGCTTCTTTTCCGCAAACCCCCAGAAGGCTTTCAAGCGTGCATTTTGGATTTTCCCATGACATATCTACTAGTTCTTGCATAAATCCATCTTTTTTCGCAGTGTTCCAAAGCGTAGGGATTGTTTTAAATGCTCTGCTTGTTTTTACTGGCTTACTTTTTCCAACAATTCTTAATTCAAAATCAAGGTTTTCAATTCTGTACTCCATCTCGGTATCTCCTTTAATAGAAATTTGAAAGGAAATTCTGGGAAAGGCTTTTAACTGTACCCCTCTATTACGAGCATTGGAAGGGGTTACTCCATGCATTTTTTGAAAAGCACGTGAGAAAGTATCAGAAGAAACATAACCATATTTAATTGCCACATCAATGATCCGAATATCACTTTTTTGAATTTCAAATGCTGCGAGTGTTAACCGTCTACGTCTAATATATTCTGATAGCGATATACCTGAGATTGAAGAGAACATTCTTGAAAAATGAAACTCAGAACAATTAGCTGCTTTTGCAATCTCTTTGTAGTCTATTTCTTCATTCAAGCTATTTTCAATGTAGTTTAACGCATTGTTCATTCTTTCTAGCCAATCCATAAGTTTACTCCCTTTCAATATTTACTTTAAAACAAAATAGATAATAATTGCCGACATTTCATGCCTAAAAATGTTGGTATCAAAAAATAAACCTTTTGATAGAATCAGGACAAACTATTTGTTTCCTTCCGATAGGCTTAGTGACAGGGTAGCTGCTCTAGTCCGCAAGATTATTTCCAATAAAAGTAAAGTTGTTTTTTGATAATTTCGATAAGTATTGTTGATAGCTCACTATGTCGAAATTTATACTGTTTATAAAATGACATAGTGAGAAGAGGGAAACCATTGAAGAGAAATTGGAATCAAAATGAACTCGATGAACATTTTAGTTTATTGCCAAATGAAAATCACTTAGTGCTAAGTAAGAA
Organism: Cytobacillus kochii; assembly: GCF_020171845.1. GTDB lineage: Bacteria > Bacillota > Bacilli > Bacillales > Cytobacillaceae > Cytobacillus > Cytobacillus kochii. The sequence continues at coordinate 24,121 of NZ_JAIVAM010000016.1, forward strand.
AACAAGCGCAAACCGTTTAGGGTTTGCTGTCCTTCTTAAATATTTCCAACAGGAAGCACAGTTTCCTAACAAGAAGCAAGATGTGCCCAAAGAAGTTGTCCAACATGTAGCTGATCAAGTAGATGCTTCGGTAGAGGACTTTTTTGACAACTATGGTTGGGGTGGAAAAGAAAGAAGTTATACGGAACATCGAAAGGCAATACGTAACCTTTTTGGATTTCGAGAACTTACTGCAAACGACAAACATCTCTTCGCAGAGTGGTTAGGAGAACAGGTTCAGTTTACACATGATACCGACTACTTGAAAAATCAAGCATACAGTTTCTTTCGTACGTGGAAAGTTGAACCTCCTTCATTAGGAAGTTTGAAGCGAATGATTGAATCTGCTATCGATCATTTTGAAAAGAATTTATATAAAATGACCTATCAACAACTTTCTCCTAAGACCTGTTCACGATTAGATGCCTTTCTTGAATCACACTCTGATGAAGGGTCCGATGGTTATTTCGAAGCTAAAATTCCTGATGAAGAAAACAACGACATTTTAACCTTTCGCCAGTTGCTATCCTCTCCAGGCAAACCAAGTGTAAGTACGATGGAAATGGAAATCAAAAAACTATTAGCCATTCAACATCTTCAAATCCCTGATGGTTTATGTAAACAGATGTCTCCTAAACTAGTAAAAAAATATCGACTACGTGCAGCTACCGAAACCGTAACGGAATTGCGTGCTCACCCTGCACCTATACGCTATACCCTTCTTGCCATTTTATTTTCGCATCGTCATGAGGAAGTCATTGATTATTTAGCTGATTTATTGGATGAAATTGCGCTAAAATTCGGAAATAAGGCCAAAAATACAACCCGAAAAGAAGCAGTAGAAGAATTAGAAAGAGTCCAAGGGAAAAATAAACATATTGTCAATTTATTAAAAGCGACCGTAGATAACCCAGAAGGGGTCATTCAAGATACTCTATTCCCTATTGTTAGCTCTGATATGATTCGGGATATTATTAAGGACATGACAAAAAATAACCGGGAATACAAAGAAAAAATCTATACGAAAATGCACGCTTCTTACCAAGGTCATTATCGAAAGTCCCTTTCTAAAATTTTAAACAACCTTACTTTTCGCTCAAATAATCAAGTTCATCAGCCGATTATCGAGGCTATCCAACTAATGTTGATTTAAAATAAAGTCTGCTAATTTGTAAAAAAGTTCGATAATTTATAATAAAGTTTGATTAAAATTCCTGTATCAATGCAGGAATTTTTCATTCCGCAATCGGGCCATTTTGTTGTATAAGCAGAAGCTTCTGAGGTTGTCGAAGTAGTATTATATCTGATTTTATTTTTGTACAAAAGAGCAGCAGTTTACTTTAATGGGGGGTAATGTCAATGGAGAAGAATACCGGTGTAACATTTCAAGTGAGAATTACTGATTATGAAAAGGGGATAAAGTGGTATGAAAAGCTTTTTAACAGGAAACCTGACTTCATACCACACGGGGACTTTGCAGAGTGGGAGATTGTTCCTAACACGTGGCTTCAGGTTGCTAAAGGTGAACCAACAAATGGGAATGGTCCATTGAGGTTAGGTGTAGAAGACATTGAAAATGAAAGAAGAAGGCTTGTGGAAGTTTTAAACATAGAGATAGAAAGTGTTAACACCAGAGAAGGTGTCCCAGCTGCTTGGTGTTCTTTTGAAGACCCATACGGAAATAGGATTGGCTTGTATCAAGAAATTTAATGTAAAGTAATACATAGTTTAGACTTTATTCCAGACTAGGGCGCGTTTCTCTAAGAAATACGTCTGTTTTCATTTAAGGGACAGATTGTCAAAGTTTACTGGCTAAAAGATATTTAGAGGTTAATTTTTTTAAAAAAGACTAAATAGGCAGGATCATCTAACCTGCTTGTTGAAAATTAGAAATAACTTATCATGGAGGATGTCAATATGCAAAAAGTGGTTCCTGCATTCCGCATTACTGATTATAAAAAGAGTAAGGCGTTTTACGTAGAAGGAATGGGATTTCAAATTGATTGGGAGCATCGGTTTGAACCTGATTTTCCTGTTTTTGTTCAGATCACTAAGGACGAAATGACTATTTATTTAACTGAACATACTGGAGACTGCGAAACGGGTGGGTTAATTCACTTATTTGTTCCCAATGTTGATAAATGGTACTACGAATTAAAGAGTAAAAAAGATATCCGTATTACGGAACCTCCAAATGAGGATCTTGAAGGACTTCGTATGATGACAGTCGTAGATCCTGATGGAAATCAATTACGCATATGTACTCGTTTATAAACAATCTTTTAATACTAATTTAAAGGGTTTGATCTCCAGCAATAGGGCTCATTCGCGGAATAAGCCTTGCGCATATTGTTGATTCATCGGGCGCTATTCCCTAATAAGGAGAAGCACCCATCTTGCATATTAGGGCCATTTTGTTGAACAAGGAAATGAATTGGTACTAAGCATATCAAGGTGGTTTTACACGATAAAATATATTGCTTAGGGAACGTACGTTTGCTAGAATAAAGTAAACGACAGAGGGTGAGTTTAATGAGCAATTTAGTGCTTCGGAATGTGGATGAGGATGACCTTCCTATTTTTTTTAAGCATCAACGGGACAGTGAGGCAAACCAAATGGCCGCCTTTACAAGTAAGGACCCTAATGATTGGAATAGCTTCGCTGAACACTGGAACAAAATACTTACGAATAAGAATATTATTAAGCAAACTATCATTGTTGAGAACACCGTAGTTGGCCATATTGTACACTTCGAGCAGTCCGGAAAACCAGAAGTAACCTATTGGATTGGAAAGGAATACTGGGGTAAGGGAATCGCAACCAACGCTTTACAAGAATTTCTAAAACAGGTTTCAATTCGTCCACTTTATGCTCGCGCTGCAAAAGACAATACTGGATCCATAAAGGTTTTAAAAAGATGTGGGTTCATGATTTCGGGTGAAGATAGCGGGTATGCAAACGCGCGTGGTAAGGATGTTGAAGAGTTTATTCTCACCCTTAACTAAAGAAATTCAAACTATAGTGTTTATTGTGTTTATTCCTTTATAGGGCGCAGTTGTTGAATAAGCATTGCGCCGTTAAAGGGCCAGATTGTGTAATAATTAATAATAAGCCTACCCCTCAATCAAATAGAGGATTAAGGGGTAAGCTGATATTAAACAAATAATTATTTTTTTACAGCATGGATGTAATGAATCGTTTCAAAGGCTTTTAAATAATCCAAACGATCGCTAAAGAATTTATTATTTATAACATCGGGTGATAAATGTTCGTAAATAAGTAATCCTGCATCTTCTAACAATATTTCTATTTCGTCATAAGTAAAACATGATTTCATTGGTTCGCCACTAGCGGATGCCATTTGCACCATATTCTGAACTCGGTTAGACAATCCTTTTTCTTCAAATAGTTTATCATCTGCATAATCAAAAACGATGGAACTTCCCAATGGAATCTCTGCAAATAATTCTTTAATTAAATTTGAAATTTCTTCTTTTGTTAAGTAATAGGAAACACCTAAGAGACTATAAAAGGTTTTTTTGTTTGGTTGAAAACCCTCATCAATAAGGTTTTGTAGGATAATATCTTTGGTGAAATCCATTGGAACAAAGTGAAAATTATAAGGAATTTGATAATTAGATTTGGCTAGCCTATTCCTTTTAAAATCTTGTGTAGACGGATAATCAACTTCAAATATTTCCAACTTAGGGTCTAATTCTGGGTTCCGAAAACAAAATGTATCCAATCCAGCTCCTAGAATGACATATTGTTCAGCTCCTAGTACTATCTCATGGAATAATACTTTTTCACAATAGGCAGCACGTGCTAATGGAGTTGGTGAGAGTTGAACTTGTGTAATCCATTTTAATATTTCATCGGGTTGATCTTGAAATTTTATAGCAATTTCATGATTAAAAAATTGAATTCCTTGAATCATGTTTTTACGAATATCTTCAAATTCCTTTTGGGTAATTAAATCTTTTGCAATATAATCATCAAAAATCTTTGGTGTGTCATATTTACTATGGTATGCTCGACCAAAAGCTGAAATTAAGGAAGTTAAACTGGATTCATTTTTCTCCATACATTGATTCCCCCATATAATAAAAATAAGATTCCCCTGGCCAGGAGAATCTTATTATATACGAAAATATAATAACTGTAAATTATAGCATAATTAAATTATTTTGTCAATAATATTGACTTGTATTTAAATGTTATCTCATGAAAAAATCAAAAAATACAATACAACAATCGGGCGCAATTATTGAATAAGGTTATACCAGAATCGGGCCAGATAACGGAATAAGAATTAGCAATGAACTTCTAAATCCGCGGGACATATGATGGGTTTATAATCATATATCTTTGGAGGTATGTTTTAATGAATAACCCTTTTTATATGTATCCTTATTATTCGAACACTTATTATAGTAATGGGCAAATGTGTAATCATGATAATATGTTTGGTCTTGGCTATGGAAATATGTCATATGCTAGGCGCTATGCAAATCAATATTGGTCATATCCAAACACTCAGGGATATACTAGTTCCATATTAAATGACCATGGAAAAGAACCTTTTGTAATAAATATCAATCAGGCTGCTAAACAAAATAATACCTATCGAGATACTATATGGACCGGAAGTCATTTGCAGGTGACCTTAATGAGTATTGACGTTGGAGATGATATAGGGTTGGAAATTCACCCTAAGGTTGATCAATTTCTACGAATTGAGGAAGGTCAAGGACTTGTTCAGATGGGTAAGAGTAAAGATAACCTGAATTTTGTAAGAAATGCGGGTGATGATTTTGCCATTATAGTACCTGCCAATACTTGGCATAATGTAACCAATACAGGTAATATACCGTTAAAGCTTTATTCAATTTATGCACCACCTAATCATCCTTTTGGTACTGTTCATAGAACAAAGGCAGATGCCGAAGGTTAGAAATCTATAGTCTTCTGGAATCGGGCGCGATTGTTGAGCAACACAGGTAGAAAATGATCAAACTTTTTTATAAAAACCAAACTTAAATCTGCTAAAGAAGAATCCTTTTTGATTAATCTTTTTTTCAAATGGATTCTTCTTATTTATCGTAAAATAAGGATTTGCGAGATCTTTTTGCTCAAACTTTATTTCAAAGCTACACTCAACTCATCATAGAGTTAGGTGTTTTAAAAATTCTTACCCAGGCAACGGCTTTAACTGATGTAGAAACTGGTCAAAGGAATAAAAAATTAATAGAGAAAATCAGAAATACTTTTATTATTTTGTATATCATAATGCTTTTGTTAAATATTTACCTTTTGTTTGTTGATTATATTTCTACAACTACTATTTCAGATCCTGTAAAACTCTTAGTTATTTTAGCTGCAGCATTTTTAGTAATTGATGGTCCAAACTTTATAGAAGAACTATTTGGAATTGATGCTGGTTTAAGAAGTGCTAGTAGAACGATATTGGGACTATTAGGTGCTGCTAAAGGAGCTCAAATGGCTACTAGTGCAGTAGGGAAAGGTTTGAAAACTGCAGGTAAAGCACTTAAAACAGGAGCAAAAGGAACCGGTAAACTTCTTGGTGCTGCAGGTACGATTGGTGCAGGGGCTAAAGGTGCGCTCGACGGTTATAAAGAAAATAAAAATAATAACAGTGGAAATAGAGGTACTGGTGGGTCCTCTCTATTGAATGCAAATGGAAATCAAAACGTAGATTCTAAAGAAAACAATAGTTCAAGACAAGAGAATAATAGAAATGATGCTACACCATTAGAAAGTCAAAATCAACAAAATAACGATTCTGTTGAATCATTACAAACAGGTAATGAAAGTCCTTCACAAAATGGAAGTCCAACAGTAACTATGACTGAAGGAAATACACCACTTGGAGGTGCGAAAGATAAGCAACAAAGAAATTCAAATAGTAGTAATTTTAATGCTAATGGAAGTGGCTCTCATTTAAGAAGGGAAGAAAGTCAAAATACAAATCAACCTTCTGGAATGTTCAGAGCTAATGAAATGGGTAATACACCATTGGGGAATCCAGAGAGCAATAATAGTGGAAATCAAATGCAAAATAATTCTGCACCAAACGTTAATGATGTAAATGTAGGTGGGGGTCATACATTAGGTAATGGTTTCAATGCAAACAATGGCAATACTCCTTTGGGGGACAATGGTATTCAAAAATCAGGAGGTAAAGGTTCTCAAGGAATTCCAATAAAGGGTGTAGGTTCGAATAGTGGAAACACAGGACCGATAGGAAATTTAGGAGGAACTCAACAAGGGACTCCAATATCGGGTGTAGGTTCGAATAGTGGAAGCACAGGACCGATAGGAAATCTAGGAGGAACTCAACAAGGGACTCCAATATCGGGTGTAGGTTCGAATAGTGGAAGCACAGGACCGATAGGAAATCTAGGAGGAACTCAACAAGGAACTCCAATAAAGGGTGTAGGTTCGAATAGTGGAAACACAGGACCGATAGGGAATTTAGGAGGAACTCAACAAGGGACTTCAATAAAGGGTGTAGGTTCGAATAGTGGAAGCACAGGACCGGTAGGAAATTTAGGAGGAACTCAACAGGGAACTCCAATAAAGGGTGTAGGTTCAAATAATGGAAGCACAGGAACATTAGGAAATTTAGGAGGTTCTCAGCAAGGATTTCCAACTTCAAGTGGTTTAGGATTACAAAATACAGTAATAAATCCTAGTATAGCTTCACCTATAAGAGGTTCAATCAAACCGAATATGAATGTACCTAGGAGTGTTAATGTTCCTTCTTATGTTTCAGCAGCGAAGCAACAATTCAACAACAGTATTCAGCAAACACCAGTAACATCTCAAACCATTGGAGAAACAGCAATTGAGAAATATGCAGATACTACACAAAAGGTCTATGATTCTAAACCAATCCAAAATATGAGAAAAGCTTATGACATGTCTAAAAATTCAGTTATAAAAAGGAATGATGATAAATAATGCGAAGGTCAGTAAGAGTACCTGAAGAGATTTCGGCTGACCCAAAGTGGGCTAAACTTACAGTATTAGATGGCTTAATTATTATATCTAGTATTGCAATTGGATATTTCACTAAGTGGATTGTACACCCGTATTTAGAAATATTTTATGTGGGCTTTTTTCCGATAGCATTATTTGTTTTATTGTTACCTAGTACAGTACCACATAAGAAGAACTTTCAAACTGCACTTACAGTATTCCGGAAAGATAGAAAAGTCTATAAGTCTATATCATTAGAAGATATAGACTTAGAAAGGGGTCAAGAAGATGGAATTTGATGCTATAAAAGAAAAGGCTTCTAAAAGACCTAAAAATAGAAAAGACAAGAAATTAGCGAAACAAATTAATAAAGTAAATCAAGTTTATCCTATTGCAGGTATCACTGCAGAAGGATTTATTAAAAGTAAGGTTGGATTTACAGAAGTGTTCTTTGAAATATTAGATGTTCAAAAGTATGACCTCTATATGATGGATGATAATGAATTTAATTTTGTAACGGAAAACAATTGGAACTTTCACAAACAAGTATCATTTCCGATAAAGAAAGTCTATATGAACTTCCCTGAAGAAAACCAACTTCAACAGGAATATTTCAAACATAAAATTGAAACGTCAACTTCTCCGATACAAATAAACGTATTAAATAACGAATTAGAGAAACTAAAACACATTGAAAGAAACTATGAAACAAGGGATTGTTATTTATTCATATTTGCTAAGAATAGTGATGAATTGAACAAGAGGATAGATGTAGTAAAACGTTTTGATAATTTTTTAGGAACCAAAAAAATGAGTATTGAAAAAAAGAAAAAAATTTTATTTAGGTTAAATAATCATAATACAAGAGGGTGATCTTTTGTCTTTAGAAAAAGATTTAGAAGTTATTTATGAGACGCAGCCAATGGGAGGAATTTCTTTTAAGGATGAGTATTATAACCGTAAGGGTGACGGATACGAGGCATGCCTTCACATATATAGGCTCCCCAATAACTTCACTGAATTTTGGCTGAACCAGATTACTAGTATTGAGAATACAATTGTAATTGAAGACACTTACACTGAACAAGATATTAATTACACTGAAAAGGTAACTCATTCTATTGAAGAGTATGGAGCAAGACAAAAAAATGCCAAAACGCAAAACGAATATGATGTTGCTAATTTGGAGTTTGAAATTTTGAGGGAATTAGGTGTTAATCTAGCTAAAAATGGTGAAGTAATTAAAAAAATGCACATCAGAATATATATTTATGCTCCAACTCAATTGGCACTTGAAGAAAGGATTTTTGAAATACAAAAAAATCTTGATAGTGATGGATACAAAAGCATAGTTTTTTTAGATGAGCAGAAAGAAGAATGGCAAGCTAAGTTTTTAGATTACGAATCACAGCAAAAATTACCCAATAAAAGAAGTGGAATTGAAATCCCAGCCGAAGTAATAGGTTTGGGATTTTCTCATGACCAAACGAGCTTGAAAGACCCCACAGGAGCTTATTATGGTTATACAAGAACTAGAGGTACAGTCTATTGGGATATCTTTCATAAGACGGCTATGAGGCTTTATTACAATTTATTTGTAAGTGGAGATATGGGCTCAGGAAAATCAACTTTCTTGAAAAAAATACTAAGAGATAATGCAGCAAAAGGTAACTATATACGAGGTTTTGATAAGTCTGGAGAGTTTCTAGCTGTTACCCAAGATCAAGGAGGGAAGACTGTAAATTTAGATGGTACTGGTGGAAGAATTAACTTAATGCAAGTGTTTCCGTCAGTTACTTATGAGGGAGAAAATGAACTAACAGTTGATGAAACTGCATCTTTTAGGCAGCATGTTTCGAAGTTGAATATGTGTTTCAGAATGATTAATCCAAATTCATCAGATGCAGATTTAGCTCAGTTTGATGAATTAATTTATGAGTTTTATATTAGTAGTGGTTTATGGGACCCGATGGGGACTAAAAGTATTACAAATTTAAGAGTTGATCAATATCCAATACTATCGGATTTCTATAATTATACTCTTGAGAGATATGAAAGTGAGACCGATGAAAGGTTTAAAGGTCGTATAGGAGATATTTCTAAATCCATTGGAAACCTTGTTCGTCAGTATGCAGATTTGTTTGATGGAATTACGACTATTCCAGATATGTCTAATGAGCAAATTGTATTCTTTGACATTGGTAACTTATCACAGTTAAAACCGGAAATTTTTGATATCCAGGTTTATAATGCATTATCACAAATTTGGGCAACAATGATGACGATTGGAAAGAGAGAGAAGGAGGCCTTTGAGAACAAAAAGAAAAATTGGTGGGATATTACAAGGTTCTTAATCATTGTTGATGAGTGTCACAACATTTTAAATATCCAAAAGGCTTACACAGCAGATTATTTTGTTACTTTTATGTCTGAAGCAAGAAAGTTTTTTGGTGGGCTAGTATTGGCAACACAACGATTAGAGAGAATGTTTCCAAATGCAAATAATGTTTCTAGTGATAAGATGGTGCTTGCTTCAAATAAATTATCTGAGATATTTGGGCTGACACAGTATAAAGCAATTTTTCGGCAGCCTAGTAGCTCAATTAGCTTAATTAAAGACCTTTTCGGAAACGAAATGACAGATACAGAATACGGCATAATGACAACGTTACCTGAAGGTGATTGTGTATTCTCAATCGCTGGGGATCAAAATCTGGTTATGCATATAGAAGTAACTCCGGATGAATTAGACTTATTTAAGGGAGGAGCTTAAATGGAAGATAATAATGAGACAGGTGTAAAAGGTGAAAGGAATAGTAAACTTAAAAAAATTTACCTTATTGCAGTCGTAATATTTATAGGTGCGATAATTTTGTATTTTTTACAGCAGGGAAAAACAGATGTGGAGAATAAAAATAATGATGAAGAAGATTCATTAATTATTGATGAAAATAACGATAAAAATGAGAATACTGAAGACACAGAAGAAGATAGTTCAGTGAAAATATCTGATAAAGATTTAGACACCATGAAAGACACAGTTTTTTCCTTTATTAATGGTTACTACAGGTATGATTATGAGAATGTTGATCAAAACCTTGTAGATACAAAATCTGCCCTTACTGAGGATTTTTACAAAGAGTTAAAATTGTCTCAAAGTGAAAATACAAAGGTGCCAGTCTTTGCTTATAGAGAAGTTAAAGATATTAAATTAGTAAGCTATGAAATTGTTAATAATGTTCCTTCATTTTTAGCAGAAGTAACAGCAGAATTGCTGGACGAAAATAAGGAAAAGTTAAGTACCGTTAAAGTAGAATTTTATGTAGATATGGTAAAAGTAAAAAACGATTGGAAAATATCATATTTAACTATGGTGGGGACAAGCATTGAAGATAATAATTGAATTCCTTAAACGGGGGATAGCTGCAAAGCTATTAGCTTTATTATTTTCTACAACAGGTCTGTATATTTTGTTAGGGTTATTTGTTACTTTAATTATTGTTGGTGCAGTCTCGAATATTAATAATCATAATAGTAATTGGGATGACTCTAACATGTCTCCTATAAACATTTCACCTGAAGTTGAACGCTATAGAAGTAAGGTAGAAGAAGAAGCTTTTAAGAATGATATACCAGAGGCTGTAGATATATTACTGGCCATAATGATGCAAGAAAGTGGTGGTAGAGTTCCAGACGTAATGCAGGCAAGTGAATCTCAAGGGCTGCCACCAAATTCGATAACTGACCCCTATCTCTCCATTGAGATAGGGGTTGCTTATTTTGCAATAGGATTTAAACATGCTAGAGAAAAAGCAAGTAAAAATGCAAATGAGACAGCGCTGCAGGGTTATAATTATGGATTTGGATTTATATCCTGGTCCATTGGGCATGAAGGTGGTTGGACTCACGATAATGCAATTGAATTTGCACGAATAAAGAGCAATGGAACTAAGAGAGAAAATGGCCAATGGAGATATGGGGATCAAAATTATGTCCAAAATGTAATGAGATACTTAGTTGCCAATGATGGCTCTAATGGAGGAGGTATTGAGCCATTACCTGGAGGGCATGCAACAATCGAAAAAGCTATTGCGGAAGGATCAAAATATATTGGAAGGTCGACATATGTTTTTGGTGGAGGCCGTAATCAAAGGGATATTGATAGAGGATATTTTGATTGTAGTAGTTTCATACATTATGCATTTAAAATGGCGGGTTTGACATTAGGAAATTTAACTTCAGTTACAACTGATACGCTCGTAAAAATGGGGAAAAAGGTTTCTGTTTCGGAGGTTAAACGAGGCGACTTAGTATTCTTTGACACATATAAAATAAATGGACATGTTGGAATTTATCTTGGAAATGGTCGGTTTTTAAATTGTCAATCTAACGGTGGTGTGAGAGTTGCATCAATGCAGAGTGGGTATTGGGCAGATACATTTAATGGTGTAATTGTTAGAGTTACCGAGTAAGAAATTAGGTGGTGAAAGAATGTTTTCAAAAAAGAAAAGCAGTAAGAAACATGGACAAAAGTATAAGAAAATGGTTTATATTTTGGGTGCTGTTTTTCTGTTTTTTCTAACCAGCAGAATAATATTTAATATTGAAGGTGAGAATGAAGATACTCCTTTAAGGACACCTGTTGCATTCTCAAATACTGAAGTTGAGATTGCTAGTAAAGAGTTTTATATGGATGAAAACTTATTAGAAGTTGATGTAATCGTAAAACAAAAAGGGTCAGTAACTCCATTGGATTTATCAGTAGATGTAATCGAAAAATCTGATACAGAAAAACAATATAAGACGGAAATCACAAAGATTACAGAAGAATATTATGTGATCTTTGTCCATGATCTACCGGATAAATGGAAAAGTGTTTCAATGATTATTAATGATAAGAACGATGAAAATTCCTCGTCATTAAGTATGGCTAGTAAGTTATATGTATCTCAAGAAAAGACAGAGAAAATAGAAGTCTTTTCAGTAAAAAAATCGGATTATTATGAAGCGAAATATATTGATACTTTACTAGATGATACTAAGAAGATGATTACCAAGGATACAGATAGTATAAATAAAGCAAAAGCTGATATAAAAAAAATCGAGGAAAAAATAAGCTCATTAGAGGCTGAACAAGAGTTCCAAACTAGAACAGAAAAAGAGAACACAAGGCAAAATATTGCTTCATTACAAACAAATATTGATGCTCTAAATAGTGAAAAGAAAAAGCTAAATGACAATCTAAAAGAATATCAAGAGAGAATAGAAAAATTAAAAGAAAGGAAATCAAAATTAGTGTACTAAGATGCCGAGAGTACATTAATTTTTTTGTTTATTTTAAGTCTAAGAGGCGCCTATCTGGCACATTAACCTAATATTTGGAATGTCAATCACCATAATATTGGCGCACATAAACAAAAAATCGCAACCATTAAGAAACAAACCGCACTGCGGTTTCAACCATGAAATGGTTGCAGTTTCCCCTTATGCTCTTTATTGCCTTTCATCCCCTTTTCTTTGAAAAGGGGATCGTAATTAAGCTGCGCTTAATTACTTGAAAGAATAAACGATTTTTGGGGATAGTGCGGTCCCTATCATTGCCTAAAAATATGTAGAAAGGTTTTGAAAAAAATTGGCGGATATCACTGTAAAAGGATTGTCCTCATCAACAAATAACAAGCTAACAGAAAAAGCGAAAAAGGCAGGGTGTTCAAAGAACAAATACATCATTACTTTATTAGAAAAACATGTTGTATCTGAAGAAGTTGAAGGGGTAAGAGAAGACTACGAAGAGTTGGTTAAAAGCATGTTACAAGTAGTTGAAAAAAATACGGTTGTTATGAAAGAACTTGTTAAAGCATATCAGGAAGACTAAAAAAATTTGAAGGAGCATAACAACATGGAAAGGAAAAATATAAGATTTAGTGATTCAGAATTTGGTATCAAATATTTAAACAAAAAGAAAGATGAATATGGTTTGAAAAATTACAATGAAACGATTGAAAGAATATTTGCCGAACATGATCAATTTAGAAGGATGTTAAATAACCAGGATGAAATGGTCGAAAGAATTTATTCTCGATTTAAAAAGGATTTAGATGTTATTCGTGTCAGGACTGGATATGCCGATAAAAATACTAGAATAGCGCTTGAATTGTGGAATGGTTTTATATTAACGAATGACCAGGATAACTACGTAACTACAGATGAATTTATGACAACTCCTTTAGAAAAAGCAACTAAAAAAGTTACAGATGATATAGCTGCCTATAGGCAAAGGAAGTTAGAAAGAGAAAAGAAAAAAGGTAATTCTTAATGGGCTCACCTGGAGTTGTTTTAGTTTCAAAATACGTAACTGGTAATTCAAAAAAATTTACTTCATACGTAAATTATATAAACAGGGATGAGGCCACGAGGACAAAGACATTCGAGAAGTACAATGTAAACGATTTGGATGGCTATAATCAGTACATGGGTAATCCAGAAAAAAGTAATGGTATCTTTACGAAAAATAAAGACAGGTTATCAAAAAAAGAAAAAGATCAGTTAAAGGAAATATTTAAAATAGCACAGGAAAATGATTCTGTGATGTGGCAAGACGTTATTAGTTTTGATAATAAATGGTTAGAAGAGAATGGACTTTATAACTCAGAAACTGGATGGATAAATGAGGGGGCTCTTCAAAAATCAATTCGTAAAGGTATGAATGAAGTATTGACTAAAGAAAAGATGAAGGAAAGTGCCGTTTGGTCGGCTTCGATACATTTTAATACAGATAACATCCATGTCCATATAGCCTCAGTCGAACCGTATCCAACAAAAGAATACGGCACATATATGAATAAATCTACTGGAGAATACTATCAAGCAAGGCGAGGGAATAGGAAAAAGTCAACACTTGATAACTTCAAAAGTAAAGTAGCAAATACTTTATTAGATAGAGATAAGGAATTAGCAAAAATTTCACAGCTAATACACGAAAAAATTGCTCCGAAAGGATATAAATTCAAGCCTAAACAACCATATATGAAATCCATCTATAACGATATTTATAAGCAGTTACCATCCGACATGCGGCTTTGGAAATATAATAATAACGCATTGAATGATTTGCGACCAAAAATTGATAATCTAATCACTATGCATATTGAAAAATATCATAAAGAAGATTTTGCTGAATTAGATTTAGCTTTGAAAGAGGAAATGGAATTTAGAAAAGGTGTTTATGGAAATGGAGATATTGAGACTCAACGTTATGAGGATTATCGAAAGAATAAGCACCATGAATTGTATTCAAAAATGGGTAATGCACTGTTGAATGAAATGAAAGAAATAAGACAAGAAGAACGAGGCAAATTGGCTACACAAGGTAAATGGAATCCAGATAAAAATAATTGGGAAAAACGAAATGAAAAAATGCTTTCAAATAAACAAATAAGACGGTTGAAAAAAGCTCTAAGTCTTGATTATCAAAGTTTGAAAAATAGAAGGAAATATGAAAGGCTCCAACAAGAAATTGAATATGAAAAAGGAAGGTAAAGACTCAAAAGTCTTTGCCTTTTTTATTATAAAGGGAGGTATTTTATTGAAAAGAGTAAGTGATGATCTTATTGCTGAAGCCGAAAAAACTAGTATTGTTAGTTTGTGCCAAGAGTATGGATATGCCATTGAAAAGAAAACAAATCAATATTACTTTGGAATAGAGCATGACAGTTTGGTTATTGATAGTTATAAAAATAAGTTCTATTGGAATTCCCAAAATATTTCAGGGAATTCTATTTTATTTGCACAGACCTTTTTTAATAAGACATTTCCAGAAGCAGTAGCGATGTTGACATCAAAAGAATATGAAAAAATGAATGATACCTATGTTGAACCTGAAAAGAATTTCGTTTATGAAATTGAACATGATACCTCAACTGCAGCAGCAGAGGATTATTTAGTTAATGAGCGAGGTATCGATAAAGACATAGTAAGTGCACTTATTAAGAAGGGGCTCATTAGGCAGGACCATAAAAAGAACATAGTATTTGTTTGGGGAGAAACTGGTAGACGAGTAGGAGCAGACCTCCAAGGAACGGTTTCAAAAAATAACCTTGGTAAAAGGGGGACGTTTAAGCAAATTTTTAGGGATTCAAAATCTAATTATGGCTTTAATGTTTCTCTAGGAGTACCTAAAAAATTATTATTCTTTGAAGCGCCTATTGATTTACTTAGTTATTGGTCATTAAATAAACATTTGAAGAATTGTAGATTAATTTCAATGAGTGGTTTGAAGCCGAGGACAGTTATGAACATGATGAAACATACGTATGTTTCGAGAGGCCAGTACCCTACTGAAGGTATCTTCTTAGGGGTAGATAATGATGTCGCTGGTCATAAGTTTGTGGATCGATTTGAACAAATGTTATTAGAGACAAAAGATGGCCAGGAGATCCCTTTTCATAATTTAATTCCTAATGATTTAGAAATACCGAAGGAATATATACCCCTTTATCAAGATGCAGCCATTAATCATAATGTTGACTGGAAAGACATTGCTGCTATTCATAAAGCAGAAACAAATTTAAGCAAGACAAATGAGATAGCTAATTATTTCGGCTTAGGAAAATTCTTTGGAAAGGTGTTAGAGAATAAGGAAAAACCAAAAGAAATCAATCTATATGATTCAATTAATGAATGTGCTAAATCATTGGCCAAGAATCGTTTTGCAGGAAAGTTTGATTTAGAAAGGACTATGAGCCAACCAGGGCATGAATTAGGCGATTTAAAAAAGTTTATTAATAAAGTGAAAAGATATTCCGAGAAATATTCCAATTTAGGATACTTACCAACAAAGAGTATGACAAAGGATTGGAATGATAAATTAATATCGGAAAAAAACATAAAGACTAAAAACACGTTTAAACAAAAAGATGTAGCTGTGAGCAGATAAAAAGTAGCCCCTAAAGGGCTACTTTTTTTGAAGGGGGATATATAATGAAAAACTTTACTATGGTATTTGGTTATTATAATGATGACTTTGAAATCACATTGGAAACTAACTATAAGTATGAGGCAACAAACGAAAGAGAGGCACTTTCTATAGCTAGTAAGTTAGAAGGGAAAGAATGCTTTTCATTTCAACCTTTTTTTGATCAGAAAACAAACAAGATTATGGTTAGAAATTCTGACAATCCTTACTATGATGAAGTTTTTGTAACAGAGTTCAAATTTTATGATGAAACAAAAGGCGACTATATTCAATTTGATTTGGGTGATGGGAAATTTTTATATCCTTGTGTCAATCCAATTTGTTATGTCGAACTAAACGAAATTCAATTTTATGAAGAGATAACTAAATACTATAAAGAAAAGTTATTGAATAATGAAACATTGACGTTTTCTTCCTTAAATTGGGGTGTTAAGGAGGTTATGCCCTATTAGAAAAGTTCCTTAGAATCTATCTAATTTAAGGGGGGTGATAAAATATCTTCAAGAAAATGTTGCTAAATAGTATCATTAAAATTATAATATGATATATAATGATACTGCGAAGAATGACCATGAGGTGGTTTTAATTGCGATATTTTACAACATATGAGGCATTAGAAATACTTGAAGATGAAGGCATAATAAGTAATGCTGTAGTTCTTAGAAGATATTTAAGTAAGGGCATGATTCCAGGAGCTTACCGAAAGTCTAGAAAAGAAGGATGGGTTATTCCTGATGATGGACTTAGGGATTTTATAATTGAGAAGGTTGGGGAAGACAACATGCTAACCCATTTTGTAAAACGGAGTTTTACTTTGGAGAAAGAGAGTTTACCACAGGACTATTTAGAAGATGTTTTAGTGAGGATAGCTCATCATTCAAGTGCCATCGAGGGCAATAGCATTAGTCTTCCTGACACAGTATCGATACTAATTTATAATATGGTCCCTAGTCAGGTTAAATTATGTGAGTTATATGAAGTTGATAATCATAGAGAAGCTTTTGATTATGTAATTAATCAAATACAAAATGAGCAGCCATTAACTATAGATACAATTAAAGATATTCATCACTTGTTAACTAATAAGTTGCAGCATGATAGAGGTCAATTTAAAACTTCACAAAACGCCATAAAGGGTGCTAATTTTATGACTGCTAGGCCTGAAGATACGCCTTATTTAATGGGGCAGTGGATTGGTAATTTAAATTATCAATTAGCTCAAGCATCTGATAGGGAAGGAATTATTAAAATAATCGGGGATTTTCATATTCAATTTGAGCGTATTCATCCTTTTTCAGACGGAAATGGTCGGACTGGAAGGTTAGTTTTAAATTATTCACTGTTTCAGAATGGAATTCCGCCATTAATTATTGAAGCGAAAGATAAAGCTAAATATTTTAATATCTTAGCGAATCAAGATAGTGAAAAATTTTTATCGTTTGCAATGCCTTTAATTAACGCTGAAGATGACAGACTTAATAGGTTTGCTAATAAAAATCTTGCTCAAAATCCTGAAATTATGCCAGAGAAAGCAATTGAAAATACAATAATAGAACCGAAAAGAGAATGAACAGAATGGAAGTGTAATTTCACCTATGAGTACGATAAATTTAAGGGAAGTCTATAAAAGCGTTCTTAAAAAAATGGTTAGTTCTGAGAAAGAGTGGACCAACTTTTTATCATTTGGTTCCAGAATTCATAAGTACCCATTTGACCAGACAGCACTTGTATATGCACAAAATCCTAATGTGACGATGCTTGCATCAAAAGATATATGGAGTAAATTTAACAGAAAAATTATTCCACAATCAAAAGCGATTTTAGTAACAAAATATCAAAGTGGCCAACAGGTAATTGATTACTTGTTTGACGTTACACAGACAACAGGGGGGCATCTTCGAGAGCCTGTATGGGCTATACAAGAAGAAGAAAGGGCGTTTATCCATCAATCCTTGTTGAATTCTAATATGGCAGGTGAAACATTAGAGGAGAGTGTTGAAGCCTTCACTAGACAAGCAGCCACACAGTTATACCTAAAGAACGAAGATCATTTTGAAGAAGCTTTTAAAAATCTACCTGGGAGTGAAAGAGATAAAAAGCTTAAAGACTTTTATCATTTAGCAGTAAACAGTGCATTATACGCAATTCGTGAGAAAAGTGGTCTAGAACAACTGAACGTTCAAGATTTTTCAGCAATTACTGAGTTTAATACAGTATCAAAAGTCAATATTTTAGGATACTTAACCACGAATACTACCCAGGTAGTTATGAGTCAAATAGCTAAATTAAAAAAACAACATTCATTAGAAAGGGTTGAAAGTAATGATAAATTACGAAATGAGAGAAGACGGGAATCTTTATCCGAAGATAGAACTAAGCAGCGAGAACAATCACATGAAGCTTCCATTAGGAAGATACGGGAAAATGGGGATGGAATACCTGCAAGAGAAGAATCCAATCCGTTTTCAAGAACTACAAATGGAAGGGACATTAATGGAAGTGTTTCACCAAGTGGATCTAGCAGCGAAGGAAAGCATTCTAGACAGGATGATGGAATTGGAGAAAAAGAATCCGATGCCGGTAACGGAGGACATACTGAAGAAAGCTCAACACAAAAACCAATTGAAGGAACAAGCAGAAGAAATAGTATTGAAAGAAGTGGTTTACCAAGTAAGGTAATACAACCAAATATTGAACAGAAAGAACCTGTATCTAGTAAAGAAACAGGTTCTTTTGTTTTATCTTCAGACAATAATGATAAGGAACTAGGTCAGTTAGAGCTATTTAATGATTGGGAAGCCGTTGGCGAAAGTAAGACTGATTCTGTTAAAGATGAGCTAAGGAAAGAAAATGATTTTATTTTTGTTCGTGGTACAGGCTTTGAGGGCGGAAAAAATCGGGTTATAGAATTTATGGAGAAAAATCCAACAAGTAAAGAGGCAGTAGATTTCTTAAAGAAAGAATATGGTATTGGTGGTTGGGGAGGTCCTAATGGGCCAAGTGTCATGTATGACAGTTCAGGAATAACCGTAACATCAAAAAATCCTCTATTAAATCCTGGGGTAGAAAGAAAAATTAAATGGAAAGATGCAGCAAGCCGAATACAGGAATTAATTAAACTTAATCGATACCTGACAGAAGAAGAGAAGAAAGGGCGATTAGTCACCCAAGATACTGTTGTGAAAAAGGAAGAATCCCATAAAGCTACAAGGTCTGTGGAATCTGTAAATAAACAAGTTAGTGAAGATAGTTCGGTAAAAGGTCAACCTAACTTAGTGATTCCAACGAAAAATTATCAATATGACCCTTCAGATAATTTATATCCTAGTGGTGAAAAGACAAAGTATCAAAATAACGTAGCTGCCATTCGTTTATTAAAACAATTAGAAGCGAATAAAAATGTTGCTACTCCTTCTCAACAAAGAATATTAGCTAAATATGTGGGTTGGGGAGGTCTGGCAAATGTATTTAATCCTGATAGTGATAAATGGACTAAAGAGTACAAAGAGTTAAAGATATTGCTGTCTGAAAAGGAATATCAGGATGCAATGGAAAGTACAATTACTGCTTATTATACTGACCCTGCCATCATTGAAAGGGTTTATAAAGCATTACAAAATTTTGGTTTTAAGAATGGAAGCATACTAGATCCTGCAATGGGGACTGGTAATTTCTTTTCGGTTTTACCAAAAGAAATGTCCGAATCTAATCTCTATGGAGTGGAATTGGATAGTATCACAGGTAGAATAGCAAAACAACTTTACCCTGAAGCAAATGTACAAGTGCAAGGATATGAAACAACTAAATTCAATGATAATCAGTTTGATATTGTAGTTGGTAATATACCATTTAATAATATAAAGGTGCAGGATGAACGATATGATGCCCATAAGTTTCTTATCCATGACTATTTTATTGCCAAGTCAATTGATGTAGTAAAACCAGGAGGCATACTTGCAGTTATTACTTCTAGGGGAACGATGGATAAGAAAAGTGAACTTACTAGGGGATATATTGCTGAGAGAAGCGAGTTTTTAGGGGCAATAAGGCTACCTAATAATGCTTTTAAGTCCATTGCTGGGACAGAAGTTACAACTGATATTCTTTTCCTCAAGAAACGAGAAGCACCAATAAATATTAAAGGTGTTGAATTAGAGTTTGATTGGTTGAATGTAGAACCAATCGAAGGTAGAAGTGGAATTGAGATTAATAAATATTTCCAACAACACCCTGAAATGGTACTTGGGAAAATGGAATATGCAAACCACTATGGTGGCACTAGTGAATATAAGTGCGTTCCTGTTCCAGGCCAAGAGCTTTTGCCGGTACTTGATAAAGCTATTAGTAGAATCCAAGGGGAATTTACTGCCATACAGGAAAAGACGGCAATCATTAATCAAGAGAATGAGAGTATAGCACAAGATTCTTTAGAAGTACCTCCTGGAACTAAGAATTACACATATGTAGTTAAAGAAGGGAAGCTTTTTTATTGTGAGAACAATGCCCTAATACCACAAAATTTAAATAAAAAGGATACTGAAAGAATAGTAGGTTTATGTGGGGTTCGTACTGCATTACAGGAAGTAATCAAGGTACAGGCTGCACCTTATGATGAATCGGAATTAAAGGCTCTTCAATCCACGCTCAATAAAAAATACGATGATTTTGTTAAGAAATTTGGTTATATAAATGAGCGTTCTAACCAAAGAGCGTTTTATGAAGATGATCAGTTGCCATTGCTTTTATCTTTAGAGGAAGAAATAGATTCTAAGAGTTATAAAAAGGCTGCTATATTTCACAAGGCAACTATTCGCCCCCAAGTTGTTCGAACACATGCACAGAACGCTCAGGAAGCATTAGAAATGTCTTTGAATAGGGATATGAAAGTGGACCTTTATTATATGGCTGAATTAACAGGGAAAGAACCTGAAGACCTGATTAAAGAATTAGGAAACAAAATTTACTTAAATCCAGAAAAGTTAACAGATGATTTAAATAGTGGATGGGAATCTAGCGATGAATATCTGACTGGAAATGTTTTAGATAAATTGGAATATGCCAAGTTGATGACCAAAAGTTATCCTGAGCTATTCTCAAGAAATGTACAAGCTTTAGAAGATAATCAGCCTATTCCTTTATTACCTGGAGATATACATTTTAGAATAGGCTCTCCTTGGATTCCGGTTGAATATTACCAAGAGTTTATGTATGAACAATTTAGTACCTCAGAATTTAATAGAATTAGTAGATATGGAATTAAAATTGAATTTTTAGCAGCAACAAATACTTGGAGGATTAACGGAAAAGATAGAGAGTATAAATCTATAGTAGCAAATTCTGTTTATGGTACAAAAAGAAGAAATTCTTATCAAATTTTTGAAGATTGTCTCAATCTGCAGGATGCAACAGTAAGAGATCCTGAAAGGTACACTGATAGAAACGGTAAAGAACAAACGAAATATGTAGTTAATCCAAAGGAAACAATGATTGCTAGGTCTAAACAACAAGAAATACAGCAAGGGTTCAAAGATTGGCTTTTTAAAGATGAAAAGCGTAGTAGTCACTTATTGAAGATTTACAATGAAAAATTTAATAAGATTCTCCCTCGTAAATTTAATGGTGAAAATCTGACATTCCCAAATATGAATGAGGAGATGCAATTAAGAAAGCACCAGAAAGATGCTGTGGCCAGGGTTATATCAACTGGAAGGGGATTATTAGCTCATGAGGTAGGAGCCGGTAAAACGGCTGCTATGATTGCTTCCGGAATGAAGCTTAAGCAAATAGGAGCAATAGAAAAACCTATGTTTGTTGTTATGAATCATACCATTGATCAATGGGCTAAAGAGATAATGAGATTTTATCCTGGTGCCAATGTATTAATTACTACAAAAAAGGATTTTGAAAAGCAAAATAGAAGGAAATTTGTTTCTAAAATAGCGACGGGAAGTTATGATGCCATCGTCATTGGTCATAGCCAGTTCGAGAAAATCCCAATTTCTAAAGAGCGACAAGAGAAAAGTTTGAGGAAAGAAATTAGCACATTAACTTATGAAATAAAACAAGCAAAAAAGGAGGAAGGCAAGGATTGGAGCGTAAAACAATTAGTTATTTTCCAAAAATCATTAGAAAATAAACTTAAGAAGTTACAAAATGAGCCATATAAAGACGAAGTAATAAATTTTGAAGAACTTGGTGTAGATTGCTTATTTGTAGACGAAGCTCACGTATACAAAAACCTTCATACGGTAACTAAATTGACGAATGTTGCAGGTATAGGGAAATCAAGTAGTTTAAGAGCTTCCGACATGAAAATGAAGTGTGAATATATTCAGGAAGTTAATCAAGGACGTGGTGTCATTTTTGCTACGGGTACACCAATAACTAATAGTATGTCAGAGTTTTATGTTATGCAGCGTTTTTTACAACCTGATACTTTGAATAGTACGGGCTTAGACTTTTTTGATAAGTGGGCAGGTACATTTGGTGAGGTTGTATCTTCATTAGAAATGACTCCAGAAGGTTCTGGTTATAGAATGAAGTCCAGATTTGCAAAATTTCATAACTTACCAGAGCTTATGAACATGTTTAATATGGTAGCAGATATACAAACTGCAGAAATGTTGAAGCTGCCTGTTCCAGACTTAGAAACTGGTAAGGCACAAATCATTGTTTCCGAGTGTTCTCCATACCAACAAGAAATGATGCTAAGCTTTATGGAAAGGTCAGAAATGATTAGGGAGGGCTTAGTAGACCCTAGTGAGGATAATATGTTGAAGTTAACTCATGAAGCAAAGCTAATGGCTATTGACCCACGATTAATCAATGAAGGTGCGCCAATTAATGAAACATCAAAACTAAATAAGTGTATAGATAATGTTTTTAAAATTTGGGATAACACTAAAGAAAATAAATCAACTCAAATGATTTTCTGCGATAGTGGTACACCTAAACCTAATGAGTTTAATGTATATGATGAAGTGAAAAATCAGTTAATAAAAAAAGGGATACCTTCAGAAGAAATTGCTTTTATTCATGATGCAAAAACAGATGTGCAGCGAGATAAATTGTTTGCAAAAATGAGAAATGGGGACATTAGGGTGTTACTTGGAAGTACAAGTAAGGTTGGTACAGGCACTAATGTTCAGGATAAGCTTATTGCTGGCCATCATATTGATTGTCCTTGGAGGCCTGCAGATTTAACTCAACGTGACGGACGGATCTTGCGTCAAGGAAATTCAAATAAACAGGTTTCCATATTTAGATATGTAACGAAGGGGACATTTGATGCTTACTTATGGCAGATACAAGAACAAAAATTAAGATATATTTCGCAAGTTATGACAGGTAAAAATATATCTAGGTCTTGCGATGATACTGAGGAGACAGTATTAACTGCTGCAGAGGTAAAAGCGATTGCAACAGATAATCCATTACTTTTAGAAAAGATGACCTTAGATAATGATGTCAGTCGTTTTAGGATGATTCATAATCGTTGGTTAAATGAAAAGGCAGTGATGGAGAAAAATATATCTATTGTTTATCCGAAAAGAGTAGTAGAATATGAAAATTTTATTATAGGTCTGGAATCAGATATTTCCACTGTTCTAAGGAATCCAGGGAATTTTGAGATTGAACTAGAGGGAATGACTTATTATGATGAAAAAGAGGCAGGACAGGCCATTAAGCCCATTGTAAGCTCAAAAAAAGGCATTGAAGATGCTCCTGTATCAATTGGGTCTTTCAAGGGGTTAGAAGTGTTTGTAAGAAAAACAGTATTTAATGAGTATTACATTGGATTAAAAGGTGAGAGTCAGTATGACGTACCATTGCGAAGCCACCATGATAGAAGTAATATACAAAGACTCACTAATATTATAGAAGACTATCCTCAAAAAATTATTGAGTATAAAGAAAAGATTGAAGAAACTAAGGCACAATTAAAGTATGTTGAGAATGAATTAACAAAAACCTTTCCGCATGAACAAGAGCTGAAGGAGTTAATTAAGAAGCAAAATGAACTAAACTTAAAGATGGAGTTTGAAGAAAAGATAAGAGAGAAAAATAATGCTCAGAAAGTAAGCGAGGCTTCACAAGAGGCATCGTCTGAGGTAATTATTAATATCCCTTCCGGTAATCAAGAGAATAGAGTGAAGAATAAAGCTTTAATTACCGAAAGAATTTAAACAATAAAGGCGTGTGTTGTTTTGATATATGGATGGTTATTTAAATCAACTCGGTGGCTGTCACTCTTGTAGAAACTATCCATTTTTTCTGTACTATCCATAGTAAGTTTTTCTCTTTTTGCGGTGCCTAACTAGATAGAGAGGTCAAGTAAAAATAACAAAATAATAGAAATGTTCTAAATCTACCTTCCAAACACATGCTATTTAAAGTAAAATATGGGAATATTCTTTTTTGATTGATTACGGGGGGAAGAGCATAATGATTAGAAGATTAACGGAAAATGACCATGGACATTGTTTCCAACTCCTTAAGGAAAAACCAGCTGAAAATTTATTTATTCTCGGTGATATTGAGGCTTATGGGTATGAACAAGAATTTCAAAAGCTTTGGGGTGATTTTAGTGATAACGGCGAGTTAATTGCTATTCTACTAAAATATCAAGAAAACTATATCCCCTATGCAAAAGGGGATTATAACGCTAAAGGATTCGCAGAAATTATGTTGAGTGATCCAGCTTTTTCTATGTTGTCTGGTTTAAAAGACGTGACAGAAAAATTAGAGCCCTACTTGAGTCATCGATTAAAACGAAAAAGAGAGACATATTATGCTAAATGTACAAAAATGATTCCTGCTACAACTGATGTAGATACTTCTTTAGTAGAACAAGCAGTTCCTGGGGATGCAGAAGAGCTTGTCCAATTACTAAATTCTATTCCTGAGTTTAATGACACTATCATTACTGTTGAACGTAAGCGTCGTGGATTAGAAGATGGTGTTTCCCGTTCATTCTTTATCAAGGAAGATGGAAAAATGGTATCCACGGCATCCACAGCAGCAGAAAACTCTCTGTCAGCCATGGTAGTGGGTGTAGCAACCTTAGATGCATATAAGAAAAAAGGATATGCAACGCAGTGTATGGTAAAGCTTTGCGATCAATTGCTAGAGGAAGAGAAAGAACTGTGCTTGTTTTATGATAATCCGAGTGCGGGAGTTATTTATAAACGAATTGGATTTGAAGATATCGGATTTTGGATGATGTATTCGTTTAAGAAGAATTAATGTGAAAACACTTTTGCAAAAAAGAGAAAAAAGAAGATAATTTGGTATTCCATTATTGGGCGCTTATCTATAATTAAGAGGTGGAATAAATGGAGATTATAAGGGGTAAACGAAGTTTTGATTTGGATGAATTCTTAACGAAACCATTATTTGCTCATCTATCGACGGCTTCTTCCGAAGGACCAAGAGAATCTCCAGTGTGGTTTTTTTGGAAAGATAAATGTCTTTGGATTATAGGAACTCCTGTAGATACTTTTCCATTAAGAATAGACGAAAATCCGAATTGTGCTATCGGTATTGTAGATTTTGATCCGGCTACAGGGAAGGTATTACATGCAGGTTTTAGAGGAAAAGCAACCGTAGAGCCATTTAACTCTAATTTAGCAAAACGGTTATTTGCTAAATATTTGGGTTCAAAAGAAAAGGAGTGGGATGCTAGATTCAAAAATCAAGATCCTGAAAATGTTTTCATTCGTTT
This sequence comes from Cytobacillus kochii, assembly GCF_020171845.1. Classification (GTDB taxonomy): domain Bacteria; phylum Bacillota; class Bacilli; order Bacillales; family Cytobacillaceae; genus Cytobacillus; species Cytobacillus kochii. Next base: position 49,861 of record NZ_JAIVAM010000016.1, read on the forward strand.
TGTACCTGAAACTGTAGTTGTTAGGAATCAATCATATTACGTCAATAGATAATATTTAATAATACGATCGGGCGCTTTAATGACATAAGTTGTGTCAGAATCCGGCCATTTAGTTGAATAGGTTTTCTTGGGGAAGTGAGAAAAAGTAATGTCTAAAGGTTTAAAAATAAAGTTATTTTGCTCCCTTGGATTACCAGTTATTATTACTATACTCCGCATTATTACGGATTACTTTTTGGATCGTGACATTGAATTATTCTCATATTCGGCAGTCTTCTTGGGGACAGTTGTCGCGGGATTAATTTTTGCAGGACCATTAAATTATTATATATCAAAATCTCGAGAAGGATAAAAATAGCTTATTGAAGTTCTTCTGTTATCGGGCGCAATTATTGAATAAGGTTATACTAGAATCGCTTCCATACTATCTTTAGCGCAGTTGTAGAAAAGTGAACAGTGAAAGTTAAGGTCGGACGAAGGCGGTTAAATATGACTGACAAAAATAATATTAATAAAAAACAGGATAATAATGATAGGAACTCATATGTGGGTTTTGGAGTTGCTTTCGGATTGCTTGGAGGCGCTGTATTTTCATCTATTGTTGGAATGTTTTTTGAATTTCCACTAACTTGGGCTTTTGGACCTGGAATAGGAATGCTTATTGGAATAATAATTGGCTCAATAATGGATTCAAATAATAATAAAGAATAGTTTAATGTGATGATTTTAAAAAAAAGTTGCGCATCATTTATATAATATACAGTTAGATTATTCTACAAAAGGGCGCTATTCCTTAATAACGAGGTAGCGCTCCATATTACATAATAAGTGCCAGATTGTGAACCAACTTGTTGTACAATTTGAAGAAAATCGATATAGTAAATAACAAGACAATGAAGTTCGGAACGTAATTTAAAGGAGGTATAAGACAGTGGAAAAACTATGGAGTAACTCTTCAAAATAATATTTTGAGGAGGATAATAAATGGCGATAAGTTTTAATAACAGTAAAAATATAAATGTTGACCAATTGGAAAAGCTATACAACGACGTTGAATGGTATGCGTATACACAGGATTTGGTCGTTCTGCAACAAGCGCTATCACAGTCGCTGGATGTTAGATCTGCCTGGGATGGCAATGAGTTAGTTGGACTCATTCGAATTGTTGGTGATGGATTAACAATTATATATATACAAGACATACTTGTTTTAAATTCTTATCAGAACCAAGGAATTGCTACCAAACTAATGCAACAAACCTTGAATAAATACAATAGTGTTCGGCAAAAGGTTCTTCTGACTGAGGAAGCACCTGACGTCAGACATTTTTACGAAAAGAATGGCTTTCAATCTTGCGACAAGGGATCTTTGGTTGCATTTGCTAAGATGAATTAAGGGTTATTATCAGAAAACAATAGGTGTGCATAAATGATCGGGAGAATTTCTTTTGAAACCTCCCGATCTATTTTATTCAAGAATAGGGCGCGATTGTTGAGCAACACAGGTAGAAAATGATCAAACTTTTTTATAAAAACCAAACTTAAATCTGCTAAAGAAGAATCCTTTTTGATCAATCTTTTTTTCAAATGGATTCTTCTTATTTATCGTAAAATAAGGATTTGCGAGATATTTTTGCTCAAACTTTATTTCAAAGCACAACTAAACTTTTTTCAAAATCAAAAAAAAGCATTCGTTTTGAATGCTTTTTTTTAATTTGGGAATTCGGATTAATTGGTTGCTTATAAAAAAGAGCGTTCAATATAGTGAGCGAATGCTTTTCCACTTTTATTAAAAGTGCTATGTGCATTCAATTTTACGTCATCTCTTATTGTTACTTCTACATTTCGTAAGAGGAACTCTACACTCATGGATAATTCTTTAAAATTACCTTGTATATATTTTGTAAGATCAGAGATATCCTCCAAACCAAAACTTGCTAAGGTAATTCTCTCTTTTAATTCTTTTATATAATCAGAATCATGAACATTCATATTGCCTGAAAAGTAGTCTCTATTAGATTTTTGCCATAACCCATCTTCTTTTAGCTCTACATCATTTTCTAATACATTTAGTGGTATTTCTAATAACAAAACTGCCTGCTCACTCGTAAGTTCATCTCTATACCGTCTAATTGTTATTATTAGTTCTGAGACTGTCTGCAAACTAAAATCACCATTTTCAAATGCTTCTTTTATTATAAAGAAATCCCTTACCATTGATAAATCGCTCATTCTTGTTAGCCTCCATTACTTATTTCATTCACTTGCACAAAAAATTTTTTAAATAATCATATTAAAGGGTAAAAGCTTCGCAAAATTTCTTTAAAATCTACACTAAATTTTTATATAAACACAATTATGTAAGTGTTTTGTAAAATATTCTAATAACATATTTAAATATCGATTTTTTCTTTTTTAGTTCTTGGTTCTTTTTTGTTTTTTGCATATTACTTACTATAGTAAGGTTGCTGCTTTTTGGTCTATAAATCTAATTAACTCTTGTATATTGGTATGATTATGTATCATAAGATCGTTTCTATTCATAAGTGCTCCTTCGAATCTTTACTATTTAATCTATATAATTTTTCGTATTCCCTAATTACTTTATAAAATGTATTCTTTTTTAATTCTAAGAGTTTCATAAATTCTATACTCTTTATATCGCCAGCCCTCCATCTATTATAATTTTTTTCGATAAAGAATTTTTTTTCATTAGTTAAGTTAGAATAGTTTTTTTGTGGTCTACCTAATGCTTTTCCCTGAGATTTGGCTAGGGCAATTCCTTCGGCTTGCCTTTGTTTAATTTTTTTTCTTTCTTGTTCGGCTGCGTAAGCTAATAAACTTAAGAATTGGTCTTCAAGCATTTTTCCAAGGTCACCCATGTTTCTAAATTTCCTACTATCAAACAATTCTTCATTATCAAGTACTACGATATCTGCTTTTAGATTCCTAGTTATATCTTTCCATTCTTCGATAATGCCATCATAATTTCTTCCAAGTCTGTCAAGGGAGTCAAAATAAATTAGGTCACCTTCACGTATGAAATTTTTCAATACCTTATAATTTGGTCTGTCGAAGTTTCTTCCAGAGGCCTTATCTATGAAAATGAAACGTTCCTCAACACCTAGATCTTTCATTTTTAGTACTTGTCTACCTTCGTTTTGATCTTTAAAGCTAACTCTAACGTAAGCCATTCTAACCAAAATACATTCTCCTTTTCTGTTTAGCTAAATCAATACTTTTTTAGTTGCTCTGTTTTTAATACCTTATTTTTTATCCTTAAAAACTAGCATAAATCTTCTTTACACTTCTTTTTTAATTATAATTCCATTATAATACATTTTGTCCTTAAAAGTATATATAATTAAAAAACGTTTATAAATATAAATTTACACATTTATAAACATTTAATTAATACGTATCCTTGTCGTCCTAAAAGTATACTTTTATAAACTATTTTTAAACAAAAAAAGACAAGAATATTTTCCTTGTATTTTTATAATTATGAATATAATAAATTATACATTAATAAAATGATTCAATTTTTCATCTGACAATAATTAATCAATTCTATTATGGAACTTATCTCTATTTTTCAATTCGTTTTTATTCTTATAGATTCTGTACTGAATAAAAAAAACGAAAAGATTGTAGTGAAGTTACCAAAGGCTAAGAAACCTTTAAATAATAATATATGAACACCTATTATCCTTTCATTTTTAATATTTATATGAATTTTCTCATATAAAAAATCTTTGATCAGTGTGAAAATTAATAGCATAAATAAAAATGAACCATCTAAGTAAGGTGATAATTCAAGGGGGATACACTCAGTGAATGTTGTCAAAATTACTCCTACCATAAAAGTTAATATAGCGAGAAGATATATCTCTATTCCGAATATGTCCACTTTCTTATTTTTACTTTTCTTGTTCATTGTCTTATAAACAAATTTCTCAAGTTGAAACTTTTTCTTCTTATCCATTATGGGACTAGGTTTAATCCATTTAGCATGATAAACTGTACCGGATTTATTACTTTTTAAGGTGATTATATCTTTTTTTGAAGTCGATTCTTCTGATTTCAGATAACTTTTGTAAAGCTTGTCTTTCTGCTTTATTAAAGTCTGTTTTATAAATATGATAAACTTTTTCTTCTTTTGTATATTCTTCAAAATAATGAAGTGTAAACCCTTTAGATTTTTTCCTCAAAATACTTCTTCCTATCTATTATGATATTAGATAAACGTACTGAATCATATTGAAGAGACATAACGTTGATTTAAAAAGAGTGGAACTTGCAAGAATTAATAGTTCAGTAGTATGTATGTACCTTAACTATAACGATAGTTCTATTATAAATATTAAGAAAGTGTGTTGTAGAAAGATATATTTTTGTACATTTTTGGTAACATAATTGACAGAATAATTAGCAGCTACTAATATCAAGTTAATGTTTGGGCTCTAATGTTTAGTATTGAAAATTTTGTGGGTGATGCTATAAATTACTAATCCTTATATATCTCCTCTTGTTATAAACAAATCATTTTTTATTGGAATAATGATTTATACAGAATTAATATTCGTAACATTTTATATTTTGATTGAGTATTTTTTTGAATGTTACCATTTTTCCTTTTCTCTAAGAAAATCCATACTAAGCCTAACTAAAAAACTTTAAATGGGGGTATTCCTATGAAAAATAAGAAAACTAGGTTGTTAATCCGTTCTAGCTTATTACTTATAATGACTGCAGCAATTGCCTATACGCTTTATCAAAATTTATTCACAGAAAATGTGCGTGTTCAGGCAGGAGATCAAGCACCAGACTTTATTCTAGAGGATATGGTTGGGAATGAAATCCAACTATCTGATTATAGAGGGAAGGGAGTTTTTCTTAACTTTTGGGGAACATGGTGTAAACCGTGTGAAAAAGAAATGCCCTATATGGAAAATCAATATAGAGTATTTAAAGAATTAGGTGTAGAAACTTTTGCAGTCAATATTGGGGAAAGTGATTTGGCCATCAATACTTTTAAAAGCAAGCATGAACTTACTTTTAGTATATTAAAAGATAGAAACCGAGAAGTGACAGAAGCTTATGACATTACCCCTATTCCAACTACGTTCTTAATTGATAAGGATGGTTTAATAGTTAAAGTAATAACAGGTACTATGTCTGAAGAGGATATAATAAATTACATGAAACTAATTCAACCATAAATAATAATATTTAGTTAGATGAATGAAATTGGAACAAAACCCTTGAGAGTCTTTACTTTAGCAAAATACGTAGCTTTATACCTTGTGAACTATGCTCGTATAAACGTATTCTCATGTATCCTTTGATAATTATCCTCGGAATTGTCACATTTTAAGGTGATTCATCTATTAAGAAGTTTTTACTACCAATGGCTTCAATAGGATCGTGTATTCATTCTATCATTACTTGATTCAAAAAATACCAGTACTAGCAGAAATAAAACCTTGTGCCAACGGTATTCCCTGTAACTCAAGGGTATTAAGAATTCTTAAGAATGGAAATTAGATGAATTGATTTTATAAATAAAGATGTGAAAGATTTTGGTTTACAGAATCTAAAGGGGGAGATATGGGAAGCAGGTTTTGTATTTACAAACTGTACCACTGTGTTTGTCTACTTATGATGACTAAATGGCAAAAATTCAACGTAAATGAAAGAAGAAGGACTAGATATAGAATTTGTTTCATTCAGTGCCAATCCAGATATAGATACTTCTGAAGTTTAAAAGGAATATGCTAGAAATTATAAATTGGATTCAAACAATTAGAATCTATTAACTGGATAAATCCCAACAAACGATTGAAGATTATGCATTAAAGAATTTTAAGACTAGTGTAAAAAAAGACGATGCTAGTAATCAAGTTATACATGGTTCATCCTTTTATTTAATAGATAAAGAAGGATATGTCGTAAAGGAATATAATGGCTTGAATTTCCTTTAGAGGAAATGGTATCAGATATAAAATTATTAAGTATAGAGGATTGATACTATGATAAGAAAGCGCACCTTATTTTTTATTTTCTTTCCCTTTTCAGTTATTCTGTTAATTTTTATAACTTTAAATATTCCAAGGGATACTTTACCATCTCCCGATACTAGAATTATTTTAGAACATACTTATCAATCTTATATTGCACCTACATGCTTTGAAGAATCTAACCCTACGAACTTCCTTGCAGATTCTACTTTAGAATCTGCACAAAAATTAAATTATAAACCACATTCAGCATGTACCGAAAAAGCTTTAAAAGCGGAAAAAGATAATATGTTTGTAAGTATCTTAAAAGAAATAGGGATAATAGATAAATTATGGGATAATTGGTAGAGTATAAGAGTTTTATTCATAATTTTAAAAAGGAAATTTATAGCCAATATATTGTATAATGTATTGCTGAATAAAATTAGTATTTCAAGTGGTCATTAATGGTGAAAGTGAAACCAACTGGTTTTCTTTTATAAGCTCTAATGTTCTACCTAAAAATTCTTCAACTAAATTATCTGTGTCAATAATTAATGATTCATAAATTGTTTTTTACCCTCAACAGTTTAAAAAATTTTTTAATTTTTGGGAGGAACCTACTGAAGATACCTTCCCAAATATCAGTGTTCCACCTTTTTCCTTTTATATCATGAGTAACACCTAAATTTAATTGGTTGTTAAAAGGGGGATGAAATTTTAGATATTCAATCTTAGTACTCTCATCATGATTTTTCCCTACCTCACCTCTAAGATTGAATATCTAAAATTTGCTGTTCTATATTTTTAATACTTTCAGTTTTAATCATAGATATCTTATTATACATATTCCACTTATTATTTCAATTTGTTTAAGCTCCGAAATATCAATTATATAAGTTAATTCATTTTCCTCATTTAAAAAAACATATTCCTTTATATACATAGTACTTACTAGAAAACTATAATTATAGTTTTAATTGAATTATGAAATAAGGGGGGAGCAGACACACGATTTAATATTTCCATCGTTTGAATAATTTATACTAAGTCGTTAGATGTTTATTTAACTTTCAATTTGAACATGCAATAGAAGAAGTGGACCTGCTTTTTTTGATGTAAGTATCTTAAACAGCTACTCCAGTGCGGGGTTAGATAATATTGTGTATTTTAAATTTAAAACATAATAAATACTTTTAGCATTCTAATTGAGTTAATCTACCACACTGATTCTCCAAATACCTAGAAGACACATCTGAAGAATTAGGAGAAATAACAATTTTTGAATCCTCGATAACTAATTGCACAAGTAAAACAGTAATAGTTGTTATGTTAAATTGTTTCCGTATTTCAATGGGGATTGTTAATTTCCCGTTTCGAAAAATACATTGGTTTAACCTACTATCAGGATGAAACCTTCTGATAATGAGTTTTTCTCCTTCTACATATATAAATACATAATCTCCATCATTAATTTGAAGGAGATCAATGAAAACTTTAGGTATCGAAACTTGACCATTTGTTGTGATTTTTCTGAGATAATACATAATTTTAACTAACTCCTTTATTCAAATAAAAAAGTTTATTAATAATGTAGAATAGCTAATAACTCTACTTTTAGTTTCCTTATTACTATACTGAAAACTTATGATTATTTTGTGCAGATAATATGAAATTAGTAGCAAAGTTTTTGGATATTAAAAATATGCCTTTGACGCGCTTAATGTCTTTATTATTAATATTAATTGAAAAGAAAATGAAATATTTTTTTTTGTTAATTTTTTTTAATATGATGCTACGATAATATAAATAACACCTTATTATAAAATATGAATTAACACTATAAATAATTGCTTAAAAAGGAGATTATAAAATGTATAAAGGTTTTAAAATAATAGTAGCATCTTTAGTAGTGTTATTAGTTGCTAATTCCGTCCACTTACCTATACAAGCCTCAGAAGACAAAACTAAATTAAACGAGGAAGATAATCTAATTAAAAAGAAAATATCTACTAATGATTCTGAACTGGATAAAATAGAAGAACAGATTAATCAAATACAGGCAAATAAGAAAAATATAAATCAAGAAATAGAACAAATAGATACAGAAATAAATGATGCAGATCAAAAAATCATGAAAAAGGAAGAAGAAATCCGTATTATAGAAGATGACATTTCGAGGCTAAAAAAAGAAATTAAAGAAGTGAAAGAAAGAATAGAAAGTCGAAATGAACTATTGAAAGAGAGAGCCCGTACATACCAAGAAAATCAAGAATCTAATAACTACCTTAATGTTTTACTAGGCTCAAATTCGTTCAGCGACCTTATCTCCCGTGTGGGTGCAGTAGCAACGATAATTGAAGCAGATCAATCAATACTCAAAGAACATTCAGATGATTTAGATCTATTTGATGAAAAACAAAAAGAATTTACAAGTAAACATGCTAACCTAAAGGAGTCTATTAATGGTCTTGAGCTTCTTTCAGATCAGTTAGAAAAACAAAAAAAACAAAAAAATAAAGTATTAAAATCCTTAAATATAGAAGAGGAGAGTGTAGTAACATATAAAATGGAGTTACAAGAAGAAAAACAATTATTAGCTTCTCAGGAAAAAGCAATAGAGAAAAACATAGAACTTAAAGTTAAAGATGACATACGGAATAATTTTCAAGGTCAAATTGAATCAAATGTTCCTAAAGAACAAAAATCTAAAGATTTTACGAATCCAACTACTGGAAATTTGACTTCGGATTTTGGAAACAGGAGTGGCGAAACTCATTATGGTGTTGATATTGCTAAGGCTGGAGAAGTTCCAGTTTATGCAGCTGCGGATGGTGTAGTTATACGCTCTTATTATTCATCAAGTTATGGAAATGTAGTTTTTATATCTCATACTATTGATGGAAATAATTATACTACTGTTTACGCACACATGAAAAATAGAATAGTCAATGAAGGAGAGATTACTAAGAAAGGACAAAAAATTGGTTTCCAAGGAAATACTGGCCAATCATTTGGTCAACATTTACATTTTGAATTACACAAAGGTAATTGGAATTCAAGCAAGACAAATGCGATTAACCCTAAGGGTTTTATTTCTCTATAAATAAACATGCATTTAGCTGAAACTGCTGACAGTGATGTTGATTCTAAAATTCATAACAAATTAAATAAAACACCTTTTTGTGTATCTTGGTTATTGTTAATCTAATGATCACTTAGAGGTGTTTTTTATGTGAATAACAGCTGCTATCCTTATATGTATAAATTTAGAGTAATTGATTTTTATTAAACGGAGACTCCTATAAGAAGCTACGTAGGATATGAAAATTCCCACAATCATCCATTTAACATAAGTGTAATTTTAATATAAGTGCAGCTTACTTATCGCATTTTCAATCTTTAGATTTTATATATAAAAAGGAATTTCAAACGTAGAACCCTAATTATAATACATTAATTAATTTTATGACCGATATCGAAAATAAATCGTATAAACTAAAAAATATATACTTAAATAATTAGTCGCAGTATACTACGATCAATTGATTACTTAAGATAATAGCTGCCCCTTGTATTAAAAGAATTAGCCCCTCAACATAATGTACTTATTTAGGGTTATGACTCAAAAGATACCTGTAACTTAAAACCTATCATAATTTTTAATTATTTTCTTTAGTCCATTTATATCCCATTCTCCATACAGTTTTTAAATGGTTTTCTTGTGGGAAATTAATGCTTTTTAATTTCCCCCTTAAATTTTTTATATAGGAATCAATCGTCCTATCTTCTATTTCTATATCATTTCCATAACTACTGATTGATCGCTTTAATTGATTTCTTGATAAAACCTTTTTTGGATTATTTAAAAACAAGGCTAGTAAAGCTGATTCCTTTGGCGTCAGTAATACTTCCTTCTCAAGATAAGTTAGTTCAAATGAATTTAACTTTAAAATTAAACCATTAAAAATAATAATATCCTCTTTAGGATGGAACCTTCTTAAAACTGCCTCAATTCTCGCAACTAGCTCTTCCTCGTTAAATGGCTTGGATATATAATCATCTGCTCCTATCCTAAGACCCTTAACAATATCTGGTTGTTCATCTTTAGCAGTTATCATTATAATTGGTATATCCCAAAAGGACTTTATATCCCTACAAGCAGTTAACCCATCCATTTCAGGCATCATTATATCAAGCAAAATCAAATCTACCTTATTCGTATTTGTTTGTAAGTATATAATTCCGTCAATAGCTGATTCTTTCTTTATACAATTAAAACCCATTGGCTCTAAAAATAATGAAATTAAGTCAAGTATCATAGGCTCATCATCAATTATTAAAATCGTTTTCAATTTGCTCATCTCCCTGAAATATTATTTCGAATTGGGTTCCTTTTCCATTTTTACTAGTAAAAGAAATCTCTCCACCATGTGCAAATACGATTTCTTTTACTATAGACAATCCTAGTCCTGCCCCACCCGAACTTCTTTTTCTAGATTTATCAACTCTATAAAAACGATTAAATATATATGGAATATCCTCTTTAGGTATTCCAACTCCATTATCTGAAGTTGTTATATAAATATATCCATTCTTTAATTGGGCAGAAAGATAAATTTTAGTACCGAAAGAATACTTTAATGAATTATCAATTAGATTATAAAGAATTTGTTCTAGTCTAAAAGGATCCGCGATAATGCTTAGGTTCCTTGGGCAATTAGTTATTAACTCCATATTTTTATCGTTGAGTTCCCACATGAACTTTTCTTCTATACTGTAAAATAGATGATCTAATCTAATTTCTTTTTTCTCTATTTTAAATGCATTTTTATCCATCTTAGCTAAAGTAAATAAATCCTTAATTAATATGGATAGTCTGTGGGCCTCTTTTCTTATTATAACTATATATTTATCTTTTTCTTCATCAGAAAGTTCCCTATTATAAATTATATCAGCATAACCTTTTATTAAAGTTAGCGGTGTTTTTAATTCATGAGAAATACTATCTAAAAAACCTTTCCTTTCCAACTGCAAGTAATTTAGGTCTTTTGCTAAACGAGTGATTGATTTTGATAAATCCCCCAACTCTTCATTTTTAATATTTGGAAGGGAAATTGAAAAGTCTCCTTCAATAATTTTAGATGTTGCTTCCTTCATTTTCACAAGGGGTTTTGCAAGTGCGTATGATAAGAAAGTAATAACGATAAAAGTTAAGATTAAAGTAAACACTCCTACAAAAAAGAAATTTTCATTAAGTTTTTTTACCAATATATGGATTTTGTCTGTGTTTTGGAACGTGTATACAAGGCCCACTTCTTTACCGTTATTTCCTATAGCATTCACTGTAAATATGAAGTCATCATCTTTCCAATTACCTACAAGAAAATCTTCATTTGTAGTTCTTTCACTTATTTGAGAGTCAACATATTTATTTAATAAAGAATTAGAAGAGGCAATAATATTATTATTTGTATCTGTTATAATAACATCTGTTTCAGTTTCAGACTCCATAAGCATAATATGCGCAATAGTTTCACTATCAAAGTGTTTTTCTAATATCGACACTAAAGAGTCTCCTTTAGCCTGTAAAGTAAGCTCTTCTTCATTAATTTTCGAGTGCACAATAGTTGTATGCAGAAAAAGAAACATAATAACTTCCAATCCCACAATAATAATAAAGAAGATACAACCAAGTTGTATGGATAATTTCCTCATAATATCACCTAACTTTTTGGTCAAATTTTATAAATACATTCTTAAATATATATGAACACATATTCATTTAAATTTCAAATACATCTATATTTCAAAGTATAGATGTATTCATCTGAATTATCACATTAAGAAATTTCAAACTAATACGCCATAATAACATCATAAAAACGTTGACTAGTTGTCACCATAGCGCTAGTAAATTTATGAGATAATATACCCGAAATATACCTAAAGCGAAGGAGGATTTACTGTATATAGTATAAGTTTTGCATATATAATACATGCTCATATGGTTAAATGAACACATATACATTTGTAATATGGCGATATCTATGAAAGGAGATCAAAAATGAAATTAAAAACGTCCTTTTTAATCGGAATGTTTATTGTTGTTATGGTTTTGACGGGGTGTGAGCCTTTATTAGTTTTGGATCCAAAAGGACCTCAAGGCCGTACAACAGCAAACGTTATTATGATTTCAATATGGACCATGGCAATTGTTGTTATTGTAGTTTTTGCTATGTATTTCTATATTGTTAGAAAATATCTTGCATCTAGGCAAAGTAAAGATTATGTACCACCATATATAGAGGGTAGTGTTAAGCTTGAAATCATATGGACAGCAATACCAATATTAATTGTAGCTTTCTTATCAGTAGTAACTGTTATTTCAACTTACAAAGTAGAATCCGTGCCAGAGGGTTACGAAGAAGAGCCATTAGTTATTTATGCATCCTCTTCAAACTGGAAGTGGCACTTCAGTTATCCTGAACAAGATATAGAAACCGTTAACTATCTTTTTATACCTACAAACAGGCCAATAGAGTTTAAACTATATTCGTTTGGTCCTATTTCAAGTTTTTGGATTCCTCAACTAGGAGGACAAAAATATGCAATGGCCGACATGGTAAATACATTAAACCTTGCTGCAGATGTTCCAGGTGAGTATTCTGGGAGGAACGCAAACTTTACTGGAGAAGGGTTTGCACAACAGACATTCAATGTTACTGCAATGTCACCAAAAGAGTTTGATAAATGGATAAGAGATATAAAATCAACAGCAGAAACATTAACTGAGGAGAAGTTTGATGAGTTATTACAACCCGGGCACTTAGGTCAATCAACTTATAAAGGTACACACTTGGAGTTTTCTCCTCCACCGGAAAATCATCATTCCAAAGAACCCTTAAAGGATAATCAAGAAGAAATTAAAAACCAAAAAATAATAAAAGATGACTTATCGAACGATGAAGATCATTCAAACATGAAACATTAATGTGTATGTTTTAATAGAGTCTTTTATTGAACATGAAAGGAGTTACTGTAATATGGATTTCTTAGATAGATTTGCAGTTCCTAATCCGGGTCCTACCATATATGCTTCAATGGTTGCAATTGCTTTAACAACTATAGCCATTATCATAGGATTAACCTATTTTAAAAAGTGGGGGTATCTATGGCGCGAGTGGCTCACTACAGTAGACCATAAACGGATTGGAATCATGTATTTAATCTCTGCTATTTTAATGCTTTTCCGCGGTGGAGTTGATGCAATAATGATGAGAGCACAAACTGCAGTACCGGATAACACTTTATTAGGCGCTCAAGAGTATAATGAGATTTTCACTACTCATGGTGTTGTTATGATTATATTTATGGCAATGGCATTTATAATGGCATTGATGAATTTCGTTATTCCTTTACAAATTGGAACACGAGATGTTGCATTTCCTAGGTTAAATGCTCTAAGCTATTGGCTCTATTTCGCTGGAGCAATGCTTTTCAATATATCTTTCGTGGTTGGTGGCTCGCCTGATTCTGGCTGGTCTTCATACTTTCCACTTGCTGGAACAGATTTTAGTGAATCAGTGGGCACAAATTATTATATGATCGCACTCCAAATTTCAGGTATTGGTACACTAATAACTGGTATAAACTTTATCACCACTATTTTAAAAATGAGAGCTCCTGGTATGTCATTAATGAAAATGCCAATGTTTACTTGGTCAGCTTTAATTACAAACTTGATAATTGTTTTTGCGTTTCCTGTATTAACTGTTGCACTGGCTATGGGGACAATGGATAGACTATTTGCCACTAATTTTTTCACTACTGAAAATGGTGGTATGGATATGCTTTGGGCAAATCTATTCTGGGTATGGGGCCATCCTGAAGTATATATATTAATTTTACCTGCCTTTGGAATTTACAGTGAAATAATATCAACATTTGCAAGAAGAAATCTTTATGGTTATAAATCTATGGTTTATTCTATGATAGCTATTTCTTTGCTATCATTTCTGGTTTGGGTTCATCACTTCTTTACAATGGGACAGGGAGCATTAGTTAATAGTATATTTTCTATCACAACAATGGCGATAGCTGTTCCTACTGGTATAAAGATTTTTAACTGGCTGTTTACCTTAAGAAAAGGAAGTATTGTTTTAACCACTCCAATGCTTTATTCACTCGGATTTATTCCCATATTTACAATAGGTGGGGTAACTGGTGTAATGCTAGGTATGGCAAGTGCTGATTATCAGTACCATAATACAATGTTCTTGGTAGCTCATTTTCATTTGGTAATTATACCAGGTGTTGTATTTGCAATGATAGCTGGTCTATTTTATTGGTGGCCAAAAATGTTTGGCTTTATGCTAAATGAAAGATTAGGTAAATGGTCATTTTGGTTTATAGCTATCAGTGTATGTTTAACATTCTTCCCAATGTTTATTTCCGGTTTAGATGGGCAAGCTCGACGTATGTATACCTATTCTGAGAGCACAGGGTTTGGTGTTTGGAATATGATTTCATTTATAGGGGCTATTGGATTAGCAATTGGATTTGCATTAATTGTCTATAATATATATTATAGCGTTCGATATTCTCCAAGAAATATTCCAGCAGATCCTTGGAATGCCAGATCCTTAGAGTGGGCAACTGCAACTCCTGTTCCTGATTATAATTTTGCTATATTACCAGAGGTCAAATCCACTGAAGCATTTTGGGACTCTAAGATATATGGCGACAAACTTTTCAATAAAAGGATCGAACCAATTCATATGCCTAATAATAGTGGAATGCCTTTTATAATGGGAATAATATTCTTTATATGGGGATTTGCTTTCGTATTTGGCCTATGGATATTATTAGTTTTATCTACAATAGGAATCGGTATCTGTTTAGCACTTCGTTCCTATGAAAAAGATGAAGGTTATTATATACCTGTCGATGAAATCGAAAGAGTAGAAAAAACAGGAGGGAAGAAAAAATGAAGGTAGATAAATCTCTTCCTCTGGAATACGGTACAGAACAAAATCGCTTAAATATATTAGGTTTTTGGGTATTTATAGGCGCAGAAATAGCTTTATTTGGCACACTATTTGCTTCATATTTCACACTAATAAATAGAACAGGGAATGGACCGGCAGGTGCAGAAATTTTCGAAATTGCCCCCGTAATGATTGAAACTATTCTTTTATTAACGAGTAGTTTTACGATAGGATTAGCAATCCATGCTATGAGAATGGGGAAAGTAAAAGCAACTATAACCTTTTTTATCATAACCCTCTTACTAGGACTTGGATTTCTAGGTATAGAAATATATGATTTCATTGTTTTTATTCATGAAGGAGCAACTTTGCAAACAAGTGGATTCACAGCAATATTGTTTCTAATATTAGGCACACATGGAGCTCACGTCTTGGTTGGTATATTCTGGGGAATATTTATTATATCGCAATTATTTAAGCACGGCTTAACCCCTAGAACAAATAACAAAGCTTTTATATTCTCCTTGTACTGGCACTTTTTAGATGTTGTTTGGATCTTTATTTTTAGTTTTATCTTTATGAAAGGAATGTTGTAGGTTATGAAAGAATTATTTCCTAGAAAGCATGTGTATGGATTTATATCTTCCTTATTGTTATCTATAATTGCCCTTTCCTTGTATTATTTTGATTTAACATTTCAACTATCTATGAGTATCCTTCTTATAACAGCATTTTTTCAAGCTGCTATACAATTGATTGTATTTATGCATGCAGGAGAAACTGAAGATAAAAAATCAATATATATAACAATATATTATGGTGTATTTATAGCATTAGTTACGATATTTGGTACTTTACTAGCGTTAATATGGGGTTATTATTAATCTATTAATTACAAGAGATGAAGATCGTCTTAATACAGGAGATCTTTATCTCTTTTTTATACAATAGTTAATTCATCAATTTTTTTTATAAGAAGAATTCTAACCCTAATCTAATATATCTAACTTTTATCCTCTAGTAATATATGCTTAAATCACAATTGATTTAGTAACAAATATAAATTATTCAGATATGATATAATTCTAGTCATCAATACCATGATGAGGTGAATTATGGAAAAGAACGAAAACCATTATAACTATTCGGGAGAAGAATCATTAGATGAAGAGACACTTTTTATTGTTTCTCAAATATATAAAGCGCTTTCAGACCCAACGAGGATAAAAATTCTTCACTTATTGTCTCAAAAGCAATATTCCGTCAATGAAATTGCTAATAATCTGGATTTACTCCAATCTACGGTATCCCATCAATTACGCTTTCTAAAAAATTTAAGGCTTGTTAAATACCGTAGAGATGGTAAAACAATGATTTATTCTTGTGATGATGATCATGTTATGCATATTCTTAAACAGACAATCGAGCATGCGAGGCATCATTGAATTTATAGCTAACCACAATGCTCTTATTAGGCTTTATAAACCCATAGAATACCCCCACCATTTAAATAGTAGGTGGCGGGTATATACATATTTAAACGTCACTTTTAATCCTCCATTTAGTTTGATTTGTTTCCTCTGTAAATTATCTATCCCTGATAATAGAAATTTGCCCATGTTTAAAGTAATTAAATTTGTTATTTTTAACATTACATTAATTACTGCATATGAATACAACAACATGATTATATGTTCATTCGTTTTTTTTCGAGTGTTTAACATAGTTGAATAAGGGGGGATACTAAAAAAATAGTTGATGAAAACTTTTTAATTTCTATTCCAACTATCGTATCGTTTGCAATTTATCAATATCTAGAGGGCATAGTTGTAATGCTATTCTATTTGGCTGGAGGATTCTGAGTACGGTCCAAGAGATGTTGAAATAGGTAATGAAGTTTTAAGCGGTTTCGAGAATGTTAAAGGTCTATTAACAATTAAAATTACAAAACCAGGGCAATATGGGAACCTATTATATCAGATGTTCGAGTTGCCTTGCATGCAGTGCTTAATGCAATGCGTGCTTTAAAAATTGACCAATTATCATAAATAAATTGTGTGGTTGGATGTACACAGTATCCACAACGTCTCTGTATGATAATGGAGAATACGAATAATATTTCAAGTTATATCTGAATGATTATTAGAAATATACATATACTAATTTTGTCTTTCTTCAAATGATTTAGTTAAATATTGAAAAAACTATATAATAATATATTATTATATGATAATATGCTCATGCATAAAATCATCGAGGTGAATTAGAAGTGTGAAGGAAAAAATATGGTGAGCTAATTATAAATGAGGATATTTTATTTGCTTTTACACAAACGTTTTGAGCGTTAAGCGACTAAACTAGAGATTGCATTTTAAATTTATTTTGTTCAGAAGAACATTCAGTAGATGATAATATTGCTGAGACATTAAATTTAAGCCAATCAGTGGCTCCCACCAATTGAGTAATTTGAAAAATCTAAGATTGGTCAAATCTAGAAGAGAAGGTACTACATTATATTAAAGATGACGATCACATCATGAATTTGTTAAAGCAGACAATTGAGCATGCAGAGCATCGTTAAATAAGGAGGAGTAAAGTGGGACACGAACATGGACATGACCATACACATGGTACAAATAAAAAAACATTATTATTAAGTTTTATTATCATAACAGGATATATGCTTGTTGAAGCAATTGGTGGTTTCCTTACTAATAGCCTTGCATTACTATCTGATGCAGGACATATGCTAAGTGACTCCATATCACTAGGTATTGCTATATTAGCTTTTAAATTTGGAGAAAAAGCAGCTAATTACAGTAAAACATACGGTTATAAAAGATTTGAAATATTAGCAGCTGTCCTTAACGGCTCGACACTCATTTTAATCGCTATTTATATATTTTATGAAGCTTTTCATCGTTTTCAAAATCCACCTGAAATTGCTTCGACTGGAATGTTAATAATTGCAACAATTGGACTACTCATCAACATATTAGTTGCTTGGATTATGCTGCGTGGTGGTGATATAGAAGAAAACTTGAATATGCGTGGAGCCTATTTGCATGTAATAAGCGACATGCTTGGTTCTATTGGTGCTATTGTTGCAGCACTATTGATTATGTTCTTTGGATGGGGATGGGCAGATTCTCTTGCAAGTGTAATAGTTGCATCTCTTGTATTAAGAAGTGGTTATTATGTTATGAAGTCAGGGATACACGTACTTATGGAAGGAGCTCCACAAAATGTGGATGTGGATGATGTGATTAAAACAATACAAGATACAAATGAAATACAAAGCGTTCACGATTTGCATGTTTGGACAATTACAAGTGGATTAAATGCACTTTCTTGCCACGCAGTTGTAGAAGGTAAAATGACAATTGCTGAAAGTGAAAAATTGCTCCATAAAATTGAACATAATCTTGAACACAAGAATATTCACCACATGACAATACAACTAGAAACATCTTCTAATAATCATAAAGATACGATTTTATGTAAAATGGAAGGTAAACCTTCTGCACATAGTCATCATCATTAAGAAGAACTCATATAGAAATATTTCATCTTCAGCGCATTCTAAATGAGAAGGCGCTCAGGCTGTCGAGAAAGTTCTCGACAGCCTGAGAACAACAAAAGATGTTTTAACTTGAGATAACTATTTAAACATTAACCATCATCGGTGAAAACGAGCGTAGTTTTGAGGTGGTAGTAACCAAAATATTAATTGCCTTTTCAATCTCCTGTATCGTATTTTGTCTACCAAAGCTAACTCGAATTGTACTCCTTATTTCTTCCTGACTTTTACCCAAGGCTTTTAAAACATGAGATAATTTAGATGAAGATGAGCTACATGCTGATGCAATTGATACGAAAACCCCCATTTGACTAAGTGCATATGCCAAAGCTTCACCTCTAATTCCGTGAATGCATAAACTTAAAGTCGAGGGGACCGTATTACCTCCATTAATCGACCAGTCAGTTAAATGCTGATTTAATTGGCCAATAAATTTGTTTCTTAGAAAGGTTATATGTTGTATATCATTAATCCAATGATCCATCAGACATTCGACAGCTTGTCCGAAACCAATTATACCTGTAACATTTTCCGTTCCAGAGCGAAACCCCATTTCTTGGGCACCTCCATGGAGAAGAGGGTATAACTGATTTTTATCTTCTATATATAAGCACCCTACACCTTTAGGCCCATAAATTTTGTGTGCTGAAAGAGAAAGGCTATTTACGTTTAGTTCTTTAACATCGATAGGGAGTTTTCCAGCACCTTGGACTGCATCACAATGAAAGTAGATGTCTAATGCCTTGCATAAGGCTCCAATTTTTTTTATTGGTTGAATAGAACCTATTTCATTATTAACCATCATTACTGTTACCAAAGAAGTTTTTGGAGTAATTAAGCTCGCAAGATGATTGATTTGAACAATACCATCTTTATTAACCGGTAAATATGAAACATCAAAACCATGACTAACTTGAAGATATTTACATGCTTCCATTATAGCAGGATGCTCAATTGATGATGTAATTATATGGTTTTTTGATTTGTTTTTGAGGCAATAACCAATAATAGCTGTTGAGTTAGACTCTGTAGCACCACTAGTAAAGGTAATCTGTTCTGGCTCTGCATTTAAAAATTCAGCAAGATTGTTGCGTGCGTACTGAATCGACTTTTTAGCATTTATTCCAATTTCGTAATTACTAGAAGGATTACCGTATTGATATTTCAAAGAATATCTCATCTTCCTATAAACATCTTCATGTAATGGAGTAGTGGCATTGTTATCGAGATAGATATCAGGGCTCACGTGAGAGCCCCTCCATCTTCTACCAAGAAATTGTTTTCAGTTAATTTTCTCTGTTTAGGTTTAGCACACTCACTTAGAATATTATAACCAATATCCACGCAATGATTTTGTGCAGGTTCTAGTTCACCTAACCATTTTATAACATCACTTTTCTGATAACTAGCAATCTCATTGAATGTCTTACCTTTTACTACTTCTGAAAGTATACTAGCAGTAGCAATAGAAGTAGAACAACCATAAGATAAATATGATACATCTTTAATACTGTTACTATCAACTTGTAAAAACATATGAACAGTGTCACCACAAATGGGATTACCAATTTCAATAACAAAGTCAGGATTAGACATTTTCCCAACATTTCTTGGGTTCATAAAATGTTCACTGATAATTTCGTTAAACATTTGTACCTCCCTGTGAAACTACTTCTTTCTCTTTTTCTTCGATGAATTTTTCTAAATTAATTGCACAACATCCTACCTCAACACCTGGCATCCTGGAAATGTACACTAGCTTTTGTCCATTTCTCCCACACTCACAAGTTGTATCCTCTTTTAGATACCCAACGTCTTCAGTTAATACAAAGCCAGGGTAAGAAGTACATGTAGGGTCATAAATAGCAATAACTCCTCGTTGCCCATATTCTACTTCCTCTAGTACATTTCGTGGATTTCGTAAGGAAAGGTGGACCCAAGGTGGAACATGCTTTTCTTGTTCCCTGCACTCGACGGCTAACATATTAGCTTCTACCAACCCATACATATCACGTACATTTTGAATTTGTACCCCAAGGTATTTTGAACAAAGTTCATTAAAGTCTTTACGTGGAATTTCTTTCCCTGTAAACTGTTTCCATCCACCAAGAGTAATAATTAAACTGTTTTTCTCCAGATTGAGCTTTATTTCGTTATCTATACAATGTTTTACCAGCCTATGAATGAGGAAAGGTGGACCAATGATATGACGAGTATGTTTGCCTTCCCATGAAAGAAGTTTTTCTACTGCGTGTGCAGGATTGAATGTTATTTTTTTCACAAGGTTTGCACTTCCATCTAACATACCTGCAAAGATATTTAATGCTTTTACCATTCCCATTTCAGGCATCTCCTCTGTCGGAGGGAATAAGAAAAGACCCATTCCCCTTGAAATCCTGAAAAACTCACGGTATGTCATTAAAACACTTTCAAAAGCATTGTCTACGGAAACTCTATCACGGCGTGATACACTTGGTATTCCACTCGTGCCAGTACTGCGCATTTCATATTCAATATCCTTTAAATGAGATGTCATTAATAGATGTGAATCACATTGTTTAAAAGTTTGTACAGGAATCATGGGTATTTTGTGTAAATCGGTAAAACCTTGTATATCATTAGGGGATATCTCTTTTCTCAAACATAAATCACGATAAAATTCGTTATTATCATAGTGATACTTAAATGATTCTGCAATTACACTTCCTTTATATTTGTTTACAGTATCAAAAGGCATCCTAAACAATGGATTGATTGACCCTATCATTGCATTTAGTGGCGTAATGCCTAGTTGACGTTGTGTTTCGACAAAATTCATCAATATACCCCCATAATTTTTTTGCTTTGTTGTAATTCAATTAGTTTTATAAGATCTTCAATAGTATCGCAGTCCCCATGCTCTTCAGGTGGAACTGTTATTTCATATTTTTCTTCTATACATAGTGCAAGCTCAACTCGATCTGCAGAATCAAGAGCTAGATCACCAGACATATCACTATCTAACTTAATTTCTTCTACTTTAAGATCCTTAAATCCAAGAATAATTTCTTGAATCACAGTTAGTTTTTCATTCATGTTAGATTTCCTCCGGTTACTTGATTAGCAATAAACTCAGCATCCTCCCCTACTCCTAGAAGTAATGCGGAACCTCTTCTATACTGCCAAGATAAGCCAATAAAATATAATCCTTTTTCTTTGGTTACTCCTCGTTCATGATTTGGTAAACCTTTAGAGTTGAATACATTTTCTGAAGAAGTTTTTATCCAACTGTAGTCGTTTTTATATCCAGTTGCCCAAATGATATTTGAAGGCTTCAGTGATGTTTTATTAGCAAAATAGACTATTTCACCACTACTATCAGTGGCTCTGTTCAATGTTTTAATATGTCCATTTCGGATAAGTGGTAAAATTTCTTTACCAATAATAGGATCATTTTGTTTAATTTTTTGGCCTATTTTTGAGTTAATGGTAAAACGCATAACTCCTAATACACTTAACCACCAAAAGATGCTTTTTCCTAATATCTGATAAGGGAAAAACTTAGGTTTTTTACCCAAAGATAAATATACTTTTTTGTTGTCATTAGCAAGTTCTACAGCAATTTGCATTCCAGAATTTCCTCCACCTACAATCAGCACATCCCCATTTTTTAATGATGATGGGTTTTTGTAGTCCTCCGTATGTAATTGATTGATTGAAGGGGAGAGCTCTTCATGAAATTTAGGAATGTATGGTACTTGAAAAGGCCCTGTTGCTACTATGACATTTGAACAGTTGAATTCTTTTTCATCAGTAGTTTTAATTATGAACTCATCGTTTACCTTGACTACTGATTTAACCTTTTTATTTAACTTAACATTAAGTTTAAATTTCTGTTGATATTTTTGTAAGTATTCGGCAAGTTCATCTTTATTAGGGTAACCAGATGGGTTGCCACTCATTTTTAAGCCTGGTAATGAGCTGTGAGAACGTGGCGTAAACAACTGTAATGAATCGTATCTCAATCTCCAAGAATCACCTATATTTTGGTGAGCATCAATAATTAAAAATGGTTCCTTTTTCAGCTGAAGTTGATAACCCATTGCTAAACCTGCCTGACCTGCGCCTATAATAATTGTCTTATATTTATTCAAAATTTAGAAAATTTCCTTTCTTAAATAAATGTTAAGATCGTATATTTGAAAACCATATCTGAAGTTCCTCTTTTTCGTAAGCTTCCTTACATGCAGACCTTCGAACTTTACCACTAGAGGTTTTCAATATAGTTCCTGTCTTGATTAAATGAATAGCGTATGGTTGTATACCATATTCTTGCATTATATTTTTACGAATGTCTTTAAGTATTTGTTCTGGATTAAATCCTTTTTTAATAACCCCATTCCTAGGGCGGTAAGAACGTTCTAGCTCAGCTATGACAATAAGTTTTTCCTCATTTTTCTCTAGAATAGTAAAAGCTGCACATGCTGCAGAAGACAAACAATTAGAAGTTACCTCTACAGTTTTTTCAATATCTTGAGGGAAAAAATTTTTTCCTCTTAGAATAATGACATCCTTACTACGACCAGTTACATATAATTGACCTTGATAAAGGAACCCAAGGTCTCCAGTTTTTAAATAGTTGGTTGTTTCTTTAGGAACTCTTCCTAAGAAAGTATCTTGTTGCTCATTATTTAAATAACCTTTAGCTACGTTTTGTCCTGAAACCCATATTTCACCTATAGCTCCCTCTAAACATATGTTTTTTGTGATTGGGTCAACTATTTTAATTGTCTGATCTAATTGAGTAATTCCACAACTTACAAGAGTACTAGCATTTGTGGTAGTAGATAAAAGTTCTACTGCTTTATTTTCTTTAAGTTTTTCTAAATCAAATCTCTTAATAATAGGTTCCTTTTTTCTATCTCCTCCAGTGATTAGGAGTGTTGCTTCTGCCATTCCGTAACATGGATAAAAACTTTTCATGTTAAATCCAGCTGGTTTAAATTTTTTTGCAAAATCTATCAATGTGTCACTTCGTATTGGCTCTGCACCATTGAAAGCCACTTCCCAAGAAGAAAGATCCAATGACTCAATTTCTTGTTCTTTAATTTTTTTAATACATAATTCATATGCAAAGTTTGGACCACCACTAACTTCAGCTTTATGCTCTGATATAGCTTGTAGCCATCGAATCGGCTTCTGCAAGAAATCAAGAGGGTCCATTAATACACAGGATGTGCCTAAATATAAAGGTTGCAGCACGTTCCCAATCAACCCCATGTCGTGATATAAAGGTAACCAACCTAAAATTTTTGTATTTTGATTATTTCCAAAAGCATGCCTTATCATTTCTTCGTTAGTGATTATATTATTATGTGTAACCATAACTCCTTTTGGAGAGGACGTTGACCCAGATGTATATTGAAGAAAAGCTATCTCGTCTCCATTAATATCTAGTTGAATGTAAGAGTCAATTGGTGGCAAATCAATCTTGTCTAAAGATATACATTTAGCATCAGTCATTTCCAAATTTATTTTAGAAACAAAACTTTGTAGTTTACTAGTTGTGAAGATTACATCTGCGGAAGAATGATTCATAATACTTGTAATACGGTTTAAATTTTTGCTTAAAGTTGGTGGGTAGACTGGAATGGCAATTACTTTAGCATATAGGCCTAGTGACAGGGTAGCTGCTCTAGACCGCAAAGTATTGTTTTCATCCTCTAATCAATAGATTACACTCAAAATAGTGATTATTCTAAAGTTTGGGGAAGGATATTTATGAAACGAAATTGGAACGAAGATGAGCTTCTAGAACATTTTGTAGTACTACCCATTGAAAGAAAGCTAATTGGTAATAAAACAGGGGCAAGTCGTTTAGGATTTGCAATATTATTAAAGTACTTTCAACAAGAGGCTAGATTTCCTTCTAAGAAACAAGATATACCCAAAGTGGTAGTTGAATTTATAGCGCAGCAATTAGGGTTATCTTCAGCGCTCTTTGAGGAATATCGTTGGGGCTCAGATGAAAGAAACTTTACTTATCATCGAAAACAAATTCGAGAATTCTTCGGTTTTCAAGAACTTACAGCAAAAGATAACAAACTTTTGACAGAGTGGTTAAACGAACAAGTTCAGTTTACACATGATATCGACTATTTAAAAAGTCAGGCATACAGTCTGTTTCGTAAGTGGAAAGTTGAACCTCCTTCAAATGGAAGTTTAAAGCGTATGATCGATTCCGTCATTGACACTTTTGAAAAGCATTTATATCAATCGATTTATCAGCAGCTATCTCCTAGGACTTGTTCGAGATTAGATGCGTTACTGGAATCTTTTACTGATGAAGTAACGGTAGAAGGTTTTGAAGAAGAGTTTCAGAAGGAAAAGGAATCAGATATTTTAACTTTTCGGCAACTTTTATCTTCTCCTAGCAAACCAAGTGTAAACACCATGGAAATGGAAGTTAAAAAATTGTTAGCTATTCGGCACCTACACATTCCTCCAAGATTATTTCATCATTTGACTCCGAAATTAGTAAAGAAATATCGACTCCGTGCAGCTACAGAAACCGTAACAGAATTGCGTGCACACCCTGCATCCATTCGCTATACCCTTCTTGCCATTTTATTTTCGCATCGTCATGAAGAAGTCATTGATTATTTAGCTGATTTATTGGATGAAATTACGCTTAAATTCGGAAATAAGGCCAAAAATACAACCCGAAAAGAAGCAGTAGAAGAATTAGAAAGAGTCCAAGGAAAAAATAGACATATTGTCAATTTATTAAAAGCAACAGTAGATCACCCAGAAGGGGTCATTCAAGATACTTTATTCCCTATTGTTAGCTCTGATATGATTCGAGATATTATTAAGGACATGACAAAAAATAATCGGGAATACAAAGAAAAAATCTATACAAAAATGCATTCTTCTTACCAAGGGCATTATCGAAAGTCACTTTCTAAAATTTTAAACAACCTTACTTTTCGCTCAAATAATCAATTTCATCAGCCGATTATTAAGGCTATTCAACTCATACGAGAGTGTGGAGAAAGTGGGCAACGTTATTTTGCTGCTGGAGATGAAGTTCCCATTGAAGGTGTAATTCAGCCGAAATGGAAAGATGTTATTGTCGAGACAGACAACAAAGGGATAGAAAGAGTAAATCGAATCAATTATGAAATTGCAGTGATCCAATCGCTTCGCACTCGACTTCGGTGTAAAGAAGTTTGGATTGAGGGTGCTGATCGATATCGAAACCCAGATGAAGATCTCCCTCAAGATTTTGAAGAGAAGAAGGAAGAATATTTTCAAGCACTGAAAGCACCACTTGATGTAGAGCCTTTTATTGAAGATATTATACAGTTGATGAAAGATAAACTCCATTTATTGAATCAAGGGCTAGGAGATCATAGTAACGAAAAAGTAGCGATTACTACCAGAAATAATAAAGGATGGATTAGAGTCACTCCACTCGAAAAGCAACCAGAACCTCCACATGTGACGATGCTTAAACAGGAGATTAAGAACCGTTGGACCGATATTAACCTATTGGATTTACTAAAAGAAACAGATTTTCACACGGAGTTTACCCAACACTTTAAAACCACCGCCAATCGAGAGATTTTAGATCGAGAAACCGTCCAACGAAGGCTTCTTCTAAGTTTATTTGGATTAGGAACGAATACAGGTTTGAAAACAGTTTCTGCTGGAAACCACCTAGATAGTTATCGAGAACTTCGATATATACGCCAAAAATTTATTCATAAGGATCATTTGCGAAAAGCCAACGCCGAGGTTACCAACCATATCATCTACAATCGAATGAAAGAGGTATGGGGAGAAGCTACCACTGCATGTGCTTCCGATTCAAAACATTTTGGCTCTTGGGATCAGAATTTGCTTTCAGAGTGGCATCCTCGTTATAAGAAGCATGGAGTCATGATCTATTGGCATACAGATCGAAAGTCAGCTTGTATCTATTCTCAGCTTAAATCCTGCCTTTCTTCGGAGGTGGCAGCAATGATGGAAGGGGTTCTTCGTCACTGTACAGACATGGAGGTTGACAGAAATTATGTTGATACACACGGACAAAGTGTCGTTGCTTTTGCTTTTTGTCATCTACTTGATTTTAAGCTAATGCCACGTTTTAAAAATATCGGATCACAAAAGCTATATCGTCCAGAAGCCGGCATGAATGAGGAATATCCTCACCTTCAACAGGCTTTAAGTAGACCGATTAACTGGGATCTTGTTCGGCAACAGTATGAACAAATCATTAAGTTTGCAACTGCTCTACGGTTAGGTACTGCTTCTGCCGAATCCATATTAAAGCGATTTACAAGGGATACGAAACATCCAACCTATCAGGCTTTATGTGAATTAGGAAAAGCGATTAAAACGATCTTTTTATGTGATTATTTACACTATGAAGAGATTCGAAGGGAGATCCATGAAGGATTAAATACAGTGGAACAATGGAACTCAGTGAATACTTATATATTCTATGGGAAAAACAGTGAGATTCGTTCCAATTCTATAGAAGATCAAGAAGTGTCTGCCTTATCACTTCAATTGCTGCAAAATTGCTTAGTCTATATGAATACCTTAATGGTACAAGAAGTACTTTATGACAACAACCAATATTGGTTGAAGAAAATGACTTCAGAAGATTTTAGGGGATTAACACCTTTGTTTTATCATCATGTCAATCCATACGGAACTTTTGAACTCAATATGGACACAAGAATTCCAATAAAAATACAAGTCTCATAGAGTACCAGTAACAATGTTGTTTCAGAGCTATACACTAAGTATCTTCAAGAAAATCCCTATTAAAAAAGCTAAATTCCACGAATACGAGAGATTTAGCTTTTTTAATTATATTCTTTCAAAAACTAAACCCTAATTCACTTATCTAAAGCCCCTTGATAGACTTTATATTAATAATTCATGATTTTGGATAGATATTCTGCATCTCGATCTACACCGCAAACAAGAGCTGAACCACGATGATATTGCCAGGGTAACCCGATAAAATAAAGCCCTTTTATGCAGCTAACACCTCGTTGCTGAACAGGTTGACCATTATCAGAGATTGCACCCTCAATGTCAATCCATTTAAAAGAAGGAATGAAACCTGTCGCCCATATTATATTGTTAACTTGTTCTCTACTTTCGTCTTCAAAAATAACTTCAGTTCCATTTACCTGACTAACTAGAACTTTCTGAATTATATTTCCGTCAACGATGAACTCTTTTATTTCTTTTCCAAAGATAGGATCATTCTGATTCTGGAACCACTTACCTCGTTTAGTATCAATTCCAGCGTATAACAGTTTAAACTTCTCTAACCAATAAAAGATACTTTTACCCATTACCCTCAATGGTAGAAATTTCATTTTATGGGAAACTGCAAATAATACTTCTCTGTATTTAGCTAACTCTACAGCAATCTGCGCTCCCGAATTCCCTCCTCCTACAACTAAAACTTTTCCTTCCTGTAGTTGGCTAGGTTCTATGTACTTTGATGAGTGTAGATGCAGTACATTACTATTAAAATTACTAATTATAGGAGGTATAAATGGTTCTTGAAACGCACCAGATGCAATAACTAATTGCTTAGCGATTAATGATCTTTTACTATCTGCCGTAAAAATATGAAAATGATTTAATTCCTTTACAACTTTAATTACCTTTACTCCTAGTTTATGGGGTAAATCAAAGTGGGAAACATAAGACTCTAAATAATCTGCCATCTCATCTTTTGTTGGATAGCTTTCAGGGTTTCCTTTCATCATTAACCCTGAAAGAGAACTATACTTTTTGGGAGTAAATAATACCAAGGATTTATACCTGAACCTCCAGGAATCTCCAATGCGAGAGGAAGCATCAAGCATAATGTGCTTAATGTTTTTATGCTTCAATTTATGACTCATTACTATACCAGATTGGCCAGCACCAATTATAATTACATCATATAATTTATCCAAAGCTCATCCCCCTAAATGTCTTTTTCTAGTCTTTGCAACTATATAAACACTTTCCGTTTTCTATAAAAATAGGGCCTCCCAGAGAAACGGAAGCCCTATTTTCTTTATTCTTTTACTCGCATTAATCTTAAGCTATTTAAAGCAACCAACAAGGTAGCACCCATATCAGAAAGGATGGCAATCCATAGTGTTAACCAACCTGGGATTACTAATAATAGCGCAATAAATTTAATTGAGATAGCAAAAGCAATGTTGACTTTAATGATATTAAGTGCCTTACGACTTAGTTTTACTGTGAATGGAAGTTTCTTTAAATCGTCACCCATTAGCGCAACATCGGCGGTTTCTAACGCTGTATCTGTACCAGCTCCTCCCATTGCAATTCCTACAGTAGAAGCAGCTAGGGCTGGGGCATCATTGACCCCATCACCAACCATGGCGACATTCCCGTAATCTGATCTTAATCGTTTAATATAATCTAATTTATCCTGTGGCATTAATTCTGCTTGAATATCTGAAACGCCCACATGTTCACCTATTGCATTCGCAGTTCCTTGGTTATCACCAGTTAGCATAATTGTTTTTTTGATACCAAGTTGGTGTAATTTATGAATAACATCCTTACTTGATTCACGTACTTCATCAGCCACTGCAATAACAGCGAGTATTTCCTTTTCTGTTCCAACCACCATAGCTGTTTTTCCTTGGTTTTGTAATGTTGAAACATTTCCCTCTATTTGTTGATCAAATATATGGGTCGATAATTCTTTAAATAGTTTTGGGCTACCAATATAATAAGTAATCCCATTTACAATACCTTTAATCCCTTTACCTGTAATAGAAGAAAAGTCCTCTACTATTACTTTTGAATAATTAACATTTTCTTCTTCAGCCTTTTTCATAATCGCAGATGCAAGAGGATGTTGGGAACGATATTCCAATGCGGTAATAATAGATAAAAGCTCATTTTTATTTAATTGCTTATTCAACACATTATAATCAGTTACAGCTGGTCTACCTTTTGTTAATGTACCAGTTTTATCGAAGGCTATTGCCTTCAAGGCACCTATTTCTTCTAGATAGATTCCACCTTTTACAAGTACCCCTTTTTTCGCTGCATTACCAATAGCAGAAACTATTGAAATTGGAGTTGAAATAACCAGTGCACAAGGACAACCAACAACAAGAACAGCTAAACCTTGATAAACCCAAGTCTCCCAACTACCATCAAAGAACAACGGTGGAATTACTGCAACTAGACCTGCTATAACCATAATAATCGGTGTATAGTACTTGGCAAATTTATCGACAAATGCTTGCGAGGGGGCACGTTCCCCTTGAGCTTCCTCTACAAGATGAATAATTTTAGAAATAGTTGTATCTTCGATAAGCTTAGTTATTTTTACCTCAAGTAACCCTTCTTCATTTAAAGTCCCTGCAAATACCTCATCATCAACGTTTTTCTCAACAGGAACTGATTCTCCTGTGATTGCTGCTTGGTTAACTGCAGAATATCCATTTACAACAACACCATCCATGGCGATCTTTTGACCTGGTTTGACAATCATAATATCACCAACAATAATATCATCAACGTGGATCATTATTTCTTGTCCATTCCTTCTAACAAGTGCTTCTTTAGGAGCGATATCCATTAATGAACGAATAGATTGTCTGGCTCTATCCATAGAGAATCGTTCAAGCTCTTCACTAATTGCAAAGAGTATAACAACGACAGCAACTTCTCCCCACTCACCAATAATGGCACCACCAATAACAGCCACTGTCATAAGGGTTTTCATATCAAATTCAAATCGTAAGAGATTTTGAAAGCCGACCTTAAAAAGGGATAAGCCACCAATCATCATGGAAGCGAGAAATAGCAATGTAGTAACAATGTTTTCTTCCCCGTTTACGAAGTAAGAAAGGTAACCAAAAGCAAGGAATACTGCAGAAGTAAGTAGTGTACTATGCTTTTTGTAAAAAGGTACTTTTTCTTCTTTTTTCTCCTCTCGATTAGCTTCTTTTGGGGTATGCCGGGTAGATTTCTCTGGCTCGACTTTAAGATTTTCAAAAGCACCTGCTTTTTCTAATGCTTCTATTGAAGCATCACCATAAACAGAAATCTTAGATGCTCCAAAGTTTACCTTCGCATCCTGAACACCTGGTATGTTCTTTACATTTTTCTCAAACTTTCCTGCACAGTTTGCACAAGTAAATCCTTCAACACGATATACATTTTTATCCTCAAGTGTTTTTGCTTCGTCACTCATCTTTTGATACCTCCTTATGATGAAGATAGGCAAATTGGATAAGTTGCTTTACATGCTCATCATCAAGCGAATAAAAGACCAGCTTCCCTTTTTTCTGATGTTTTGCCAAGCCAATATTTTTAAGCAACCTTAAATGATGTGATGCTGTAGCAGTAGAAGAACCAATAATATTTGCAACATCACAAACACATAGCTCCTCCTCAATAGTTAAAGCATAGGCGATTTTTATTCGAGTAGAATCAGATAATGCTTTAAATAACAATTCCAACCCATTGACATCCTCTATCACATTTTGCACTTTATTTACTTTTTCTTCGTCAAAACAAAAAGTTTCACATGTGTCATGGCTTAAAACCTTCTTAATTTTTTGACTCATTTCCTCACCTCATTCAAATGGTCATTTGATTGTTATGTTGTTAGTTTATGTTACCACTAATAAAATGTCAAAGAAAATATTCAAATACTCATTTGAATATTTATTTTCTTTTGTTAAAATTAAATTGAAAATTCATTGGAGGTTTGTCATGATAAAAAAATCACTTGTTTTTATTATTATTTTTTTCATTTTTTTTACTAATAACACTTTTGCTCATACTGGAATAAAAAGCTCATCTCCAGAAAATGGAGAAACTATTGTTGATGAAATACAAGAAATTAAGCTGAAGTTTGATACAAAAGTTGAACAAAACAGTACCTTCACTCTAAAAACTAAAGGTGGAGATCCTATATCAATTAGGAATATTAATTTAGATGAAGAGATTATGGAAGGGACCTTAGATGAACCTCTTAATAATGGGGATTATGAATTGGATTGGAGTATAATCGGTGTGGACGGTCACCCTATAGAAGGCACTCTTTCTTTTTCAGTCAAAGTGCCAAACACTAATGAATCTGCCGATGAACAAAGTGAAAATAAGGAAGTAGATTCAAATTCATTGAATGTTGATGAACTAGATAAAGAATCTGAACCAAAAATGAGTATTAATTTTATAATACCCATCATTATTGGATTTTTGTTTTTGATTGTAATTGGAACGTTCGTTTGGCTTTTGAGGAGGAAAAAATAACTAATGTTAATTGCAGGAATCTTTAGTGAGGCTACATTGTATTTGTGCTTCTCAATTCTTCTTGGAAGCTTTATTTTATATTTAATCCCTACGAGTCTCCGTCCAAAAATTAACGTATCAAAAGGTATTTTAATGGGAGTTACAACAGGGGTAGCATTTTTATCATTTGTTCCTGTTCTGACTCTAATTTTACACTTGTATGAAGACATTGGTTTCACTCGAACCGTCCGATCTGTATTATTTACCTTTGAGGTTGGCCAAGCCTGGATATTTATCTACCTTTTTTCAACTTTATTATTTATTTTTATAGTTTGGTTTGATTATAAAAACAACCGATTATATGCCTTTATTGGAGCATTAAGTAGTTTTATCTTAATCCTTGCTATAGGATGGTCTAGTCATGCCAGTTCATTAGAACCGTTAAAGGGTTTTATAACGCATACAACACACTTTACAGCTGTTAGTGTTTGGATAGGAATACTATTTGTGGTGAGTTGGTTTTCAAAGAACTATTCCAATTGGCTAGCATTTTTAAGGTGGTATACACCGGTTGCAATTGTTTGTTTTATAGTAACTATTTTTACTGGTCTTTTTCTTATGATGTTTGTAGTTGAAATTAAAGAGTATCCCAGTTCTTGGATGTTATCTTATGGGCAAGCTTTATTACTTAAGCATTTGCTGATTATTCCTTTGTTATTATTTGCTGTAATTAACAGTTGGTTCATTAGAAAGCAGTTGAGAATAAATAGCGATTTCAACCCAAAACCTTGGGCTAGAGTAGAAAGTATTTTGATTCTCTTAATTTTTTCAGCAACAGCAGCCCTAGGACAACAAGCACCACCTCATGATATTGTGACTACTTTGAAAAGTGTTGGAGCATCCAAATTATTTACTACTTTATATCAAGGACAATATTATCCAGAAATGACTATTCACCTTGGAATAAATTTAACAAGTATATCTCTGATACTTTTTGCTTTAGTGTTCTTAGTATTATTGATTTATTCTTTCGTAAAAAAAGCTCCTGCAGCTACATCCATTATTATGGGCATTCTATTTGTCTTATCAGCTTACCTTTCATTGATGTTAAGTATCCGATAAACTTTTTTAAGTTAACATAAAGAATCCATTTTGAAGAATTATTAATCAAAGTGGATTCTATTTTAGTTCGTTTGAAGTTGTTAAATGAGTTCGATATTTATTAACTATTCTTATTCAACTTTCCACGATTGTTTAAGTGTAATACGTTACATACGTTAGTAACGCAAAATGCACCTTAAATTTCTTAATAGGATAGACATTCCCAAAAACCAGTGTTTTTGTAATGTCCCCCCATCGCCCTGTTACCCTTTGATTTTATTAAGATTAGCAGTTACCAAAAATAATTACCAAAAGTATTATCAAATACCTTTACAATAAGTGCCCCTCTAGTAAAATAAAAATATACAAGTTTATTGGAGGTTACAAATGATAATTGGTTATGCTCGGGTATCTACTATTGACCAAAATTTAGATCGGCAAATTGGTATGCTTAATGAATATGGTTGTGAAAAAATAGTTGAGGAGAAATTCACTGGTACAGTTAAAGATAGAAAAGGACTTCACCAACTTTTTGATGTCATCCGGAAAGGCGATACAGTTGTAGTGGAGAGCATCTCCCGTTTAGGACGTAAAACATTGGATATCCTCAACATTATTCAACAGTTAGAAGAGATGGGGGTGCAATTCATTTCTTTAAAAGAAAATATGGATACAAGAACCTCTACAGGCAAAGCCATGTTCCAAATGATGTGTGTCATTGCAGAATTAGAAAGAAACCTTATTGCTGAGAGAGTAAAGGAAGGACTTGAAGCAAGTAAAAGGCGTGGGAAAACATTAGGTAGACCCAAGTTGGATAAAGAAAAGCTTGCTGTTGCGCTAAGGATGTATGATAGTGAGGAATATTCCATAAAGGAGATTGTCTCGGCAACTGGAATATCACAAGGTTCCTTATACAGAGCAGTCAATAGAAGAAAGCTTGAAGAACTAAAAAAATAGGATTTTATTACTTCTCCAAAGTTACTTTGCGGTCTACAGCAGGAACCCTGTCACTAGGCCTAATAATAATATTTATATCGGCATCTTTTATCTTTACTAAAGATAGGTTTTTTACGACAAATGGCAATAGCATAGAAGATAAAAAACCGACCTTGATAGGAACTTATAATATTGGGTTAGAATATGTTCGTAAGCTTGATAAAAAGGCTGAACTTCTGCACATGAACAGTGTTGATGATAAAAAACCGAGTGGAGAAAATGGAGAAAAATCACTCTGGCAACTTCTTTTTGTATTACCTACTAAAGATCAACGGATAGGTCTTATGATTAGAGAAGGGGAGGTTGAAGAAGAACCAGTTATATTGGATGGTGCAGAAACAGGTTACCAAATAATTAAAAAAGAAGAAATTAATTTAAATACTGATGAAGCAGTATCAAGGGCTATAAATGATTTTTCGTTGAATCCTGGAGGGGAGGAGAACTTTCTCTTCAAAGGTTATCATTTTAAATTAATTAAGGACAATAACGTTTTGTTTTTAACTGTTGTAGGTGAAAAAGATGGTGAACAATTAGAGGTACATTTTGATGCGACAGAAATGAAATATACGGGAAGAACAGAACATAAAGGGGGTGAATAATAGATAATATTTTTTGAAAATTAAGAAAAAGGGGGAGTGTAAAAATGAAGAAAATTATTTTTGGTGGATTATTAAGTTTTGTATTACTATTAAGTGCTCCTTTAGGTGAGACATTAGCGGCTACCTATACCAACCAAAATGTAACTGCTTATACTGCCCCATCAGGTAGCAAAACATATCATGGGACAACTCCTACAAAATATCGAACAGCTGCTGTTCATCCTAGAATTTGCGGAAGTCCTAGTTCGGGTACTAGACTTCCATATGGAACAGTAATATACACTAGAGCAGAACTGTTTCTCCCAGGTTTTGTAAATGGATATAAAGATGACTTTTTAGTAGAAGACATGGGGCAAACAAACTGTCAAAGTAATCTTTCAGCATACTGGTTCGATATTTATTTCGGAGTTAAAAATACAACAAACAATGCGAATGCCGCACAGTTTGGAAAAAAATCAGGAGTTACTTATACTACTCATTAATTATATTTTAGAAGGGTGGCAGCCCTTCTTTTTTATTTTATGCACTTTTTATAAGTCTTTATGATTAAAATCTAACAATTTCACTCCATTGGGAGTGACTCTTAATGTTAAGGTTTCTAACCCAAGAGGCGGGTTATGCGCTCCAACGAAAGTTCGGTATTGGACTTTGACGGTAAAATCATATACTCCTTTATTAACCTCTTTTTCTTCAGGAGTCTCCCCAGGTACATTTCTTTTTATACTAATAATTTTCGCATCAAATAAATCATAGGAACGATCGGTTCCGACTTTTTCATTTATAATTTTATAAACATAAGGGTTCAGTAAAGTTAAATAAGAGTCATATAAATTCTCATTATTAATCGAGTTAACATTTGCGCTTCCTACAAGAGGTTGGGTAAATAAATATATTCCTAAGAGAGCTATTAGAATTTTTGATTTCATTTTATTACTCCTTGTACAACGAAATTAACTACCATAAAATTAACATTCCTAAATTTTTATATAAATATTCACTTGTATGCCAATTTGGGTATTTTGCAGAAATTCTCTTTTAAAAGGTTTATCTGCAGAACAGTTTAATCTTTTTTGCCCAACCAATTATTAATGGCTACTTTTACATTCGTGGTCGTGTCTTTTACTTCGTCAAAAATAAAGGACAATAAATTGAACCACGATATTTCTTCGTTGTATGGATTATTTTTACTTACATACTTCATGACACGTTTTAATTCATCCATGCGTGATTGATCGAGTTGTTCATGCAAGAATAATTTCACCATGGCATTCAATAAGTTTGCATTCCGCACGCTGGCATCTAGTAATAAAGCGGTTGCTTTGGATGGTGTGACGTCTAAGGCGTCAGACAGCTTGCGAATGTCCTCATACGTCCATTGCGTGAATCGAACCGAGACCCGTTCATTTTTAGGCGATTGATACTTTCTTTGTAGCGACTCCCTTTCCAGTTGTCCAAAGAACGTAGTATTGAAAAACTGGTAATCTCTTCTGAAATATTGAGACAAGTATTCCATGACTTTTCTCGACTGCAAACCTTTCTCGCAAAGGATTTCTACAATATCTTTTACTGGTTGATTGGTGACATAAGACAATTGATAAATACAATTTTTTAAGTCAATGGAAATCGTCGGTTTGATATCTTTTTTTTTATCTGAACGTGTTTGTCTTTTCTTTTTCTCCCCTTCTTTCAACAAAACAATCCCCTCTTTTCGCTTGGTTTGCTTTAGAACAGTGTCATAGTGTTCTAGATTTATTTCATGTATATGAGAGATAGAGAGGAGGTATGTTTAAAAAGATTCATTGTTGACCAAACTTTTAGTAAAAGAGATTTAGGGAGGAACAACCGAAATGGAATTGACCAAAAAAGAAGCAGAAGAGTTAGCGAAAAAAATACGTGAGAATAGTAAAAAACATGGTATTCCTTTGAAGCCAAAGAAAGCGAAAAAAGCAAAATAAACAGCAATCCTTTCGTTAAGGACCGCCACCTTAAGGTGGTATTTTTCTTAAGAAAAAGGTTGTTTATAAGGCAGGTTGGCGAGCGTTTTCATGCATGTTTTCATTCATTCTTTAAAAAGAACAAATCGTGCTTTATCACTGTTTGTTGACATGTATATTTCATGACCAACAAAAGCGCAAACGAAAAGCCAGTTCCCACAAGGGTTCTGGCTTTTTGCAATTGCCGATAATAAGCAGTTATGTCTACTAAAATGTATGGGTGCTGTATATTTATTTGTCAAGAAATTATCCTTTTTAATTAGACCTTTAAGCTATAATGAAATTAAAAACAGATAGGTAGATTAAAAGGATAAGGGGATTAGAAAAGTGAAAAAAGCTATATTTATTACAGTTGCTTTATTTTTGTTAACGGGGTGCGGAGATGAGGAAGGAAAAAAAAAGAAAGTAGAAGCGGGTGAAGAAGTCGTCACCGAAGTGTCCCAACCTGAAAATACCGAAAGTAAAGAAATCAAACCTGATACAAAATCAATTGAAGGGGAAACCGAAGACGGTAGAGTGATAACAGCGTATCACTGGCATGATATCGAAGCGATGCCGAAAGCGGAAACGATACTGGAAGCGGTAGAAACGATATACGGAAAAGACCGTTATTATTATGAGGATACGAAAACAAAAATAGATTTAATGAAGCATATTTTTGAACCAGATAATGAAAAGCGTGGGTTTAATTATGAAATAGATGGAAAAGAAGAAGTGGTTTTTTTCAACAATCAATTTAACTTTGATTTAGTCATTGATAATAATGTAGATATGAGAATGGAAATGATAGACTTTATTCATTATCTGAAAGAAAGTAATTTGATTTTAACGGAAGAACAATTGAGAGATAAAGGACTTGAAAGACAATTTACTTATCAAATTCGATTATTCAACGAACGATTACCAGGTGAAAATTATAGTCAGCCGTCTATTTATTGGATGGTTAAAGCATCATCTTTGCTAGAAATGGACTTCTCAAACAAAGAAGGCATTTATAAAAAAATATATAATTTCGGACAATATGAGGGACCCTATCCGAGCGTTGACGAACAAAATCAAGAATAATAAGGAGGACTAGGTGTGGATTTAAAATAAAATCGCGACGTTTGTAAAAAAGATGCGATGTTTAAAACAAAGTTGCGATATTTATAAAAAAGATGCGAAGATTTACCCCTTTGAATATGCATTGTCCGAAGAGGGATTTTATGGTAAAAAATAACATGACGATATTCAACAATCGGGCCATATTGTGGAGTAGCCTAAAGAAAAATGGATTTATAATCATAGTGAGAAGAGGTTGTGAAGTTTGTTCTTAAACTAATATATGTAGGTTAACTGAATAAAAAAGCCAAGGATAATGCTCCTTAGCTTTGTCATAATATACGGTTACTTACAAAGAATAAATCTATGCCATAAAAATATTCTTTGGAGGTAATGCAATATGACTGAACATCACACTAAACTAACTGCTTCTGAAATTGCTTCAATTTGGACTAGCTATACTCAAGATAGTATGTCCAAATGTGTTTTAGGTTATTTTTTAGAACATGTTGAAGATGAAGAAATTAGGTCTATTGTCCAATTTTCTTATGACCTTTCATCTACTCATATAGAAAAGCTAACAACCATATTTCAAGAGGAACAGATTCCAACGCCGACAGGATTTACTTATGATGATGATGTGAATATGAACGCACCTCGTCTCTATACAGACCCTTTTATGCTAACCTATATCAACCATATGGCTAAGATTGGAATGCTCGGTTACAGTGGATTTGTTTCTATGAGTGCTAGAGATGATATAAGGGCCTATTATAGAGAAGGTCTTAATGAAACATCAGAATTGTATGAGCGCAGTTCAAAAATTGCTCTTTCAAAAGGATTATTTGTTAGAGCGCCATATATTGCCTATCCAAGTAAAACAGACTATATAGACAATAAAAAATATTTAAGTGGGTTAAATCCATTTTCTAACAAAAGACCACTAAATGCAGTTGAAATATCTCATTTATTTTTAAACATTCAAACCAATATTATGGGGGCAAAGTTAGCCATTAGTTTTGCCCAAACATCACCAAGAGAAAAGATTCAACAATGGATGCTAAGAGGAAGGGATATTTCAAAAAAACACGTACAAGTATTTACACAAACACTTCTTGGTAACGATATTCAGCCACCTGTTTCATCAGATGTTGCGATTACTGATTCCACCACTCCACCATTTTCAGATAAGTTAACGATGTTTCATATGGCATTTATGAGTGCAGCAGGAACAGGAAATTATGCAACCGCAGCAGCTGCAAGTCAAAGAAGTGACCTCATCTTAAATTATGAACGCCAGTCATTAGAAATTGCTCAGTATACTAAGGATGGAGCCGATCTAATGATCAGTAATGCATGGATGGAGCAACCGCCTACCACAAAAGATAAGGACCAATTAACAAAGAAAAAAGATACTATGGAATAATTAGCCTTCATTCTAATAACAATTTGAAATGTAGGAGGTAATGAGAATGAAATGGAAATTGCTTTGGAGCATTGCTCTTCAAGCTTAGGTCAATTATTTAAACGGTAAATATGTAAAGGGTATCGTGTTATTAGTCTTAGAATTTCTAATCAATATACAAGCGAATTTTAATGTAGCGATTATCTCTAGTTTTCAAGGGGACATTTCAACAGCGATTCAAGAAACTGATTATCAATGGTTAATGTTTTATCCGTGTTTATATTTTTTTGCAATATGTGATGCCCTTAAAGATGAAGGAGGAGGAACAAAATCTTATTCATTTCTCCCGTTTGTCTTTAGTGCTTATTTCGTAACTGTAGGATTAATCTATTCCTCAACTTTAAAAATATTTGGGGTACTACTCGGACCTGTTTTTTTACCTATGCTGTTTTAGATTCCAGGAATAAGCATTGGCTTATTTATAAGAATTGTATTAACCCGTTATAAAAGGATTTAATAATGTTTTAAAAGTATTATTAATAATCTTAGGTAGGTTCGTGAAAATTAACTGTAGTGTTGTTAAAACACTAAACTCAATGTGGAGGGATGTACTTTGAATATCCTTATTCGCTTGTTTCATATTTTACTTTTTATAGTTAGAAAGGTATTCTTAATAAGTTCAAATAATTTTCATTTTAAAAACTCATTAAGAACACCTTCTTTGATATAAGTAATAAGTAAAATAAAATCTACTTCTCATTGAAAAAAAGGTGAGCATATGCTTACCTTTTTAAATTGCAGTTTTGGTCTACCACGTAATATTATTATTCAACTGCCGAAGGGTTTTCTG
This sequence comes from Cytobacillus kochii, assembly GCF_020171845.1. GTDB lineage: Bacteria > Bacillota > Bacilli > Bacillales > Cytobacillaceae > Cytobacillus > Cytobacillus kochii. The sequence goes on from NZ_JAIVAM010000016.1 coordinate 89,708, forward strand.
TAAATTTAAAAATCAGCAATGATCTTCCTCAATCGGGCGCAATTCCGGAACAAGCGTGTGCCATATTAGGGCTAGATTATTGAATAAAATTGGAGTGAAATATAATGGCAACTGTCGATAATATAATTCAAGACATAAAAGAGGAACTAGATGGACTGCCAGGTGTAGTAGGAGTTGTATTAGGTGGGTCTAGGGCAAGAGGAACTCATAGTCCAGATTCTGATATAGATATTGGAATTTACTATGATGAATCAAAAGGGTTTAATACCAATGATATAGAAAAAGCAGCGTTTAATCTTAATGACGATAAAAAAGAGCATTTAATTACTTCTTTAGGTGAATGGGGTGATTGGATAGATGGAGGTGGCTGGTTAGTTATACAGGGTTATCATGTAGATCTTATCTTTCGTGATATTAAACGAGTCAGTAAAGTTATTGACGATTGTTTATCAGGTCTAGTATCCATTCATTATCAAACAGGACATCCTCACGGTTATTTGAATGCCATGTACATGGGGGAATTAGCTGTTTGTAATGTTTTATCTGACCCTGAAGGCACGTTAAGTGAATTAAAAAAGAAAACGGAACCTTATCCCGAGAAATTTCAAGAAGCGATGATTCAATACTTTTCCTTTGAAGCTTCTTTTTCCCTGATGTTTATGGAAGCCAATGCGAATAAAAACGACATTTCATACGTGATGGGGCATTGTTTTCGGAGTATTTCTTGCTTGAATCAAGTTATCTTTTCAAAAAACAAGGTGTATTGCATCAACGAAAAGAAGGCCGTAGACATGATTCAAGATTTTTCAATAAAACCTATAAACTATAAAAAACGTATTGATGAAATTGTTTCCCTTCTTTCAACGGATAAAGATAAAATAAACCAAGCTGTAGACAACTTAAAAGAATTAATTTATGAAACTGAAGCATTATAAATCTTCCGCAAACGGGCGCGATTGTTGAGCAACACAGGTAGAAAATGATCAAACTTTTTTATAAAAACCAAACTTAAATCTGCTAAAGAAGAATCCTTTTTGATTAATCTTTTTTTCAAATGGATTCTTCTTATTTATCGTAAAATAAGGATTTGCGAGATCTTTTTGCTCAAACTTTATTTCAAAGCTACAGAATTTATCTCCCTGTTACTTTCCACTTCTCTCTGCTAAAAAGTCGGTACCTACTGCTAAATAGTTGGTATCCAAACGGTAAAGGAAGTGGGAAGTGCAGCAGGTAGTTCCGATTCAATCGTTTTTTAATCGTAAAATCAATACAAATCCAGGCTGAATCCAATACGGGTTCAGTCTTTTTCTCTTGCTCAATACCTCTCCAATCCCTTGTCCATAGCGTGTTCAAGTGGTTTTCATATCTCTTTCTATAGAGTTCGAAAGAACACGAGATAGAAGAATGAAAGTGCTGAACACTGTTAAAGTATCCGCCTAATGAAGATATAGAAGTAGCTATACGTAACTTAACAACAAATTATATAAAAGAAGAGGAAAGACAAGTAATACATAGGGTAACTACTGGTGAGAATAAATTACGTTTTTCAAATTTTATCAAAAGATTTAGAATACCTGAAACGGGGCTTAGTTGTTATTTGCACTAATTACGATAGGTTAATACTAATAAATATTAAATTAAATGAGCCTATATATAAAACCGGAAAGTAATACAGTAGATTTTTGGAGGAAGTGAAATGAGATAGAACCTAAGCAAGAGGAATTAATAAAAAGCCGTTAGAAATATGAGGACCGAGTCAAGAATAGATCTCTAAATAGTTATATCTTTTAATAATTATGAAAGAGTAATTAGTATAAGAGGTAGAAAATAATCAAATTTTAAAAAAATATATAATGTTTCACAAAGAATAAATCCCGTTTTAATCAACCTTTTTCAAAACGGGGTCTTTTTATTTAATATAAATAAGGGTTTTCGAGGGATTTTTAATCAAACTTGGTATTTGACATTGACGCGACGTAATACTTTATTGTTAGATACGTACTAGATTTAACAAGGGAGTTGAAAAAAAATGAACTATAAAATCATGCAATCTTTGGAGCAATATGAGGAACTACTTAGAATAGAAGATGTTGAAAAGAGAAATGATTACTTTCGGTATACGATGATGAAGCCATTTCATCAGATGTGGAGTTTCTTAAATGTCCCGATTAAGGCTAAAGAGGTGAATGGTTATGATGTATTAATGGCTACAAGTATGTTAGGGTATGTTGATATTACTGATGATAAACAAATACGAGAAGGCTTAAAAGTTTTACGAGAAAATGATGTGTATACTTTAGCTGAGAATACCCTGAACACTTGTTTTGTAAGAGCAGAGAATGCAGGTCTCAAAGTCAATGCAGAAGAATTAACCTTTGGGTTTTATTTGGCAGATTCTATTAAGTTAAACCATGCGAATGGCTACGCAGGTTTCGGAGGGATACCTGGATATATTACTGTCAACATTTCCCCAAATCCTTATAATGTGCCAAGAATCCCTGCCGTAATTGCTCATGAGGTTCACCATAATATTCGTTTTTCCTATTTTGAGTGGAACCACGGTGATATAACAGTTGGAGATTATATCGTGATAGAAGGGTTAGCTGAGTCATTTGCACAGGAGTTATATGGAAAAGAATTGCTTGGACCATGGGTAACTAGCATGGATCAAGATGATTTAACGTATTCTATCCATGTTATAGGAGAGGCCCTAGATGTAAAAGGGTTTGCTGAAGTAAGTAGTTATATGTATGGCGATGACTTTGCTCGTCAAGAAGGGTATCAACCTGTAGGGCTTTCATTTTGTGCGGGATATGCAGTTGGTTATGAGGTTGTTCAATCATTTTTGAAAAATAAAAATATATCGATTTATGAAGCAACTTTACTTTCGAGCGAAGAGATTATTGAAGGGTCTGGTTTGTTTTCTAGGTAGGGTGGAAAAGATTTACGTCTTTATATAATTTTCTCAATAGACTGTCGACACCTGTATAGGGGTGTCCTTTTTAATCTAATTTAGTTTCAATTCTGAACTATGTTCTTAGAAAAAGATTGTAAATTAATGTACTTAAAGTAACATGTGCTTTAGATTAAACGTATCAAACAACTTTATTATCAAATTCGAGGATAAGAATAATTATATTGATAAACGTTAAAAAATCCTTACTACAATAAATCGTAGTAAGGTTCTTGTTTTTCATTTCAAAATTAAACGTCTTTATTATCTCTATACAGAATTTGTCTCCTTTAACTCTCTTGGTTCTCACGTAACCTTGTTCTTCTCTTATGGAACTAAGTTGGTATCCTAACGGTAAAGGAGTCGGGGGAAGAGCGGGGGAAACACGAATAGGCAGACAATCATCTAAGGTTATTCAAAATCTCAATACAAATCCGGGCTGAATCCAATAGGGTTCAGTCCTTTTCTTTGGCCAATATTTCCCTAAAAACCTTGTCTGATAAGAGTTATAGTGTGTTCGTTTGTTTGTCGTATTGTTTCTATACAGTTCTAAGAAAACGAGATAGAAGCAATAAGAGTGCTGGGAAAGATACTTTTTATTCTCATTGCTCATGTTTTTTTCCTATTTCTGTTCCCATTCAGAGAACATCTATTTAACATTGTCCTTATTCGATACAAGCCAGAACGTAAAAAAGAGGTCGAAAATGGGCTTTCGGGAAGAGCTAATAACATTGCCTTCAGGCGTAAATGAGGGGATGGATCGTGGGGGAGAAAGGATGGAGGGGGTTTGGTGAGAAACCAAGAAAGTCACAAAGGCATAGCAATCAATTCGTTGGTGTAGGATTTTTTTAAATCGGGTATTGTAATTATAGACATCATGGAAATAGTTATTTCCAATCTCAACTTACATTGCAAAATTTTTAAAAGGAGATGAGGTTTTGACTTCAAATAATAATGGTTTTACTCTAAATGATGGTACAGAACTTCCTTTTGTGGGATTAGGCACAATCGGTATTAACGGGGATCAGGGTACGTTTGAAATTTTAAACGCCTTGAATATAGGATATCGCTTAATCGATACGTCAACAAACTACGACAATGAAGGGATTGTCGGTGAAGCTGTGCGTCGGTCCGCACTGCCTAGAGAGGAAATTTTGATTAGTACGAAATTGCCCGGTGCTTACCATGAATATGACAAGGCATTTATCTTTATTCAAGAATCTCTACGCCGCACTGGATTAAAATATTTTGACAAGTATTTAATTCATTGGCCGAACCCTAAGGATGGCAAGTATGTAGAAGCTTGGAAGGCTTTAGTGGATGCTCAAAAACAAGGGTTAATCAGAACCATTGGCGTTTCAAACTTTGAACCAGAACATCTGGACGACATTATCGAAGCAACAGGTGTGACACCTGCTACAAACCAGGTGGAGCGTCATCCGTATTTTAATAATAACCGCATGGTAGAAGAAAATAAAAAACGGGGCATTCTTACTGAATCTTGGAGCCCTTTTGGTAGAGGTTATCTGAATGACGTGCTAAAAAATAACACAATTAAAGAAATTGCGGATAAGTACGATAAAAGCCCGGCGCAGATTATTTTAAATTGGAATTATCAAGCAGACGTATTTTCTATACCAAAATCAAGTAATCCCGTGCATCAAAAAGATAATTTCAATAGTACCAACTTTGAATTAGCACCTGAGGATATTGAAACAATTGATTCATTGGATAAAGGAGAAGCCGGTCGTGTAGAAGGGCAGGACCCAAATGAATATCACGAATATGTATAGGCAGGACAATATATAAACATACATCGTATAGTATTCGTTCATAATATTAATATCGTTTTTGATACGATATTCGAACAATAGATAAAAGGAGGATCTGTTTAAGCAGGTCCTCTTTTGATTTTTAAAAATATATGTCTGCCTTTTCTTTACCGCGATGAATTAACATCACTAAGCTTTTTAGTTCTTATTCATCTAATTCTATTTATTTTAAAGTTAATGAAATTTTTCATGTGGAAGAAGAAGCCGAAGGGATTTTTATTAGTATCAAGAGCTCTGGATGGATGTTGACGAACATCATCATTGTACTCGTCATTGCTTCTGTTATTATCGGTATCGTGCGGACATTTCTAAAACATGGGAAATATCAAATCTCTCTAGACCGTGATCGTATATACATTACGAAAGGTATAATCGAAGAAACTACCTTTACTTTATAATATCCAAAGAAAAAGTGCAGGCAATTTGAATTCTGATGAAAATACACTTGAAATCAATTCACTCTATCCATTTTTACCTGTTAAACAAATGGTTTCGGAAATTTCACCCCACCATACTGAATAGAAAAAACTTCGCAAATATGTTTCATTTTTTCAACAACCGTTCATTTAATGTTATACTATAACCAAATGTTGCGCAATTTTGATTTTTAAAATTATTCAATACAATGCAAACCGTCCATCTTTCCTTGTTATTACGGAAGAAGGAGATTAATAATTTGTAAATTTTAAATTTGCTTAATTATATGTCTATTATAGTTTTAACGATGGTTATGTATATCACCTTACAACACTAACGTTTTAAAAACGTTCTATTAATTTTAGGGAGGGTGATTTATGGAAAAAAAGTAAAATCTATTTAGCTGAAGAATATGCAGAAGAAGCTCTATTATCAATTGGTTGAAAAAGAAGATTTAAATCATGTACTTCATAAAATCCTTTATTATCCCGATTTATTATTTTCGTCCAACTGATTATTTTGTTCTACCTCTTTCAACTATCACGGCAGGCCACCTTGCCGGTTATACTTTGCAAAATTGATGGGAAATAAATTAATGTAGCCGGAGCGTTCAACGTTCTATTGTTTGGCTTAAATGAAAAAACTTTAAAAAAGGGGAATTCAATCCATGACGATTCAATTAAATGATGAGACCATTCATGATTTGCATTACGATGAAATTAAGCAATTTTTAAAAGACGAACCTCTTGCGTCCTTTCTCGGTATGAAACTGACAAAACTCGGACCTGGCACAGCGGAAGCCGAATTAATTCCGGACGACCGCATGCTTAATTCACATGGAATGGTTCATGGGGCCATTATCTTTTCACTTGCTGACTACGTATTCGCCGCTGCAAGCAACTCATATGGCAAAACAGCAGTGGGCGTCACAACCAATGTTAACTTTATATCAGCTGGCAAACGTGGTAAGACATTAACGGGAAATGCAAAAGAAGTAAAGAAAAATCATAAACTTGCTTGGTACAAAATCGATGTCCAAAGTGAGAATGAACTAATCGCAACAATGGAAGCGATGGTATACCGGAAAAGTCAATATTTTATTCAACAGGATAAATTAAGATAAGGTTTTTTACATACCGGACAATTCATTCGATTTGCAGGGGGAGTTCGTAATAGATGTTAGAATTCAATGAAAATCCTCCGTTGTCACTTAGAGTAAGGGACATGCTTCTTAAGTTGTACTGACTAACCTAAATTATTTAAGCGTTTTCATTTAGTTATAAAGGAGGTAATAATTATGCTTATAAAGCGGAAAGACGGAGAAATTCATCCTGGGTTTAAATGGGGTCCCTTTACAATGAGGATTCCAGGAGTTCATCTCGAAATAACACCAAGTCAGCATCTTCAAGGCGGTTTATTACTACTAGCCACATGTGGGTCGATAACTCCCCTTGCGATGAAATATTTTGACATCTCTTTAGAAGTAGCATGGACAGTAAGTTTAGTGTTCCTAGTTTGGGTCATCGCTCAAACCGTTTTATTTGGTGACATATATGCTGCTGGTGCAATTACACCAGCGCTTCCCTTAACCATCGTTTATTTGAATACGCTTACACCTGGTATTGAAGCGATTCATGGTATGATCGCAATATCCATTGTAGTGATCGTATTATTCTTGTTCTTTGGTATAACTAGATTGGGAGAAAAGTTTAATAATGTAATTCCTGCGTCCCTAAAAGCGGGGATTATTATGGGGGCAGCGATTGCAGCATTTCAAAGTGAGCTTGGTCGTTTACCAACGATGCCGATTACGTTAGTGACAGCTTGGGTAATCGTCCTTCTATTAATGTTCTCTATTCCATTTGCTAGATTACCAGATACAAAGGCAAAGGCCATAGCGGGATCAAATGCATTATTAATTGCATTTGCACTAGCTGGTGTTGTAGGTTTCTCTACAGGTGAAGTTACGTTTGATCTTCAGTGGGGAATTTTTGTTCCTCCTATTGGTGAAGTGTTTTCTACATTATCCATCTGGTCAGTTGGTTTACCACCTTGGGAAATGATTGTGTCTGTGATTCCAATTGGGTTTATGTTTTATATTTTAGTGTTTGGTGATTTACTTGTTGCTCAAACATTGTTAAAAGACGCGGAAGAAGCAAGAAAAGATGAAAAAATAGATATTAATATGAATCGTAGTCACTTCGTACTAGCATTCCGTAACTTAGCACAAATTTTAACAGCAGGACCAATGCCGTGGCTACATGGACCAATTTGGACGGGGGTACAAGTTTTCTTAATCCAACGTTATAAAAAGGGTCGTCATGTAATGGATTCTATTTTCTCTGGTGTAGCAAACTTCTACCTACTAGCGATTCCACTAGGTTTACTTTTACCAGTCATGGGTATTATTGCTCCGCTATTTCCAGTTGCCCTATCGGTAACCATCCTACTCACTGGATTTGCTTGTGCGTATATAGCGATGTCAATGGTTACAAATAATATTTCGCGTGGATTAGTGCTAATGATAGGTGTGTTATGCGCCACTTTAGGAGCTGCATGGGGAATTGGTATTGGTACCGTATTATATATGTTGTTGATTGGGAAAAATAAAGAGAATTTACCTATCGTTAATGATGTGAAAATAAAGGAAGAAAAAATTAGTTAATCAAAAGCGTAATTGAACAACTTACGTGTATTTTGAAAAAGATTGTTTTTAAAATTGGAACTGGTGGTTTTGCTGGTAGGGATCTGGTGCAAATTCTTGAAGAAAATATAAAAGCGAAAGATTTCTATTGACTCCTAATCCTAAGCAATTAGTCCAAACAGTGAATGGATGAATTCTTTTTGAATTTGTACAGCTGTCCTTTTTTAGAGTACTAGAATTAGTATGTCCAAGATTTATGAGTATTGAAATTTTTTAGCAAGAACAAAATCTAGCACAAGGGGAGACTCGTACCTAATCATAAAACTATCAATCCATTAGTGGAAAAGTAGGATTATGGTTAAGTGACGATCTTTTGCCCAAAATGTGGCTTTGTGAGGTACTTTTGATCAAACTTTATTCCAAGGCTACAAGAACTTGTATAAAATTTAAATAAGAGTGATACCGTTTTTAAAATTCTGATATGCACCCCATTTGTTAGACATGATCTAACAAATGGGGAGCAGTTTTTTTATGGTTAAGTTTTCTAAAATACAAAATAGTAATAGAAAAAATCTTATCATTGTTGGATTATACATTTACAATATCAAGGAGAAGCAGCATTCAAAAAATCTATACAATTTTTATAAGTATAAACTAGATTACTGAATTACTTGTTTTTTAAAAAGGACTTTTACAACGGGTACACCTTAGGAATAGATTATTCGATTATCAATACCAAAAAAATTTGCAGAAAGTAAAAACTTAAGACTTTTTGTTTCTTTGTTATGTCTAATAACTAGAAAGAGAAAAGGGGGAAGCGCGCTTGGAAGTGAAAAACCTAGTCAATAGAGCAAGAAAGGGAGATGATGATGCTTTCTACGAATTAATCCAAATCCATAAAAGTAGACTATTAAAAATAGCCTTGGGTTACTTACATAATGAGGAGGAGGCCTTAGAAGCATTGCAGGAAGTAACTTTTAGGGCTTATCTTTCATTGAATAAATTGAAACATGCAGAATACTTCTCAACATGGGTTATCCGGATTATGCTTAATTACTGCCATGATCAAATTCGTAAAAGAAAAAGAATCGCAGATCCTAAGTATATTGATAATTTAATGGTAACGAAGAATGACAACCAGACGTTAGAAATAGAGGAAGCATTACTAAAAATAGATGCGCGTTTTCGAGAAGTCATTATTTTAAAGTATTATAACGATTTAAAGATAAAAGATATTGCCGAAATTCTCGAAAAGTCGGAGAGTACCATTAAAACCTGGCTATACAAAGGCCTAAAAGCACTTCAGGTTCAATTAAATAAGGGGGGTGGGCTAAATGTTTGAAAGAGAAGAAAGTGAATTGGCTGAATCAAAAAAAATAATGAAGGATCTATCCATTTCTGACGATCGCTCTGACCAGGCAATTCTAAGGGGGATACAGCAAGCAAAGGCAGAGAAAAAGAAAAAGAGAGTGCAGCTGCCCATTAAGACATTCACTGCTGCATGTATTTTAGGGCTTTCGTTTATTACATCTGTTAATGTATCCGAACCCGTTGCATATTACATGTCAAATGTACCTGGTATGGGGAAAATTGTTGATTTTGTCCGATATGACAAAGGGCTACTTGCAGCTGTTGAAAATAATTACATACAAAAAGTGGATTCAAGTGTGAATAACAAAGGTATAGAGTTTACTTTGAATTCAATTATTCATGATGAAAAATCATTGATCATTTTTTATGAATATCAATCAGATGAAGAAGACGTAGTTATTACTCCAGAAAGCTTTCAATTGCTTAATGAAAAAGGAGAGGTATTGCCTTATCATATAGTTGGTGAATATTGGAATGATAATCCGGATTCTTTGCTGGAAATCAGGGTTCCTTTAAAAGAAGGGGATAATCTGCCAAATGAACTAATTCTTTCAACTCAGCTTTCTAAAGATAAGAAACTTCTAGACGGAGTTTGGGAAATTCCCTTTACTTTAGATAAAGGTAAAATTGTTGGAAAGAAAGTGTATAATGTGGATAAAACATTAGAAATTGAAGGACAGCAATTAACTATCAAGGACGTAACAATGTATCCTTCTCAAACAGCTGTACATGTATATTATAATTCGCAAAATAGTAAAAAGATATTTGGTATTAATGACTTGCATCTAATAGATGAGAAAGGAGAAACATGGAATACAAGTGTAATAGAGACTACACAAATCAATGAGAACGAAACAATCATTTATTTACAGAGCAACTACTTTACTAATCCTAAAGAATTATATTTGCGTTTCAATTCAATTCGTGCGCTTGATAAGGAAGAGCTCACTGTTGAAGTAGACCCGATAAAAAAGAAAATACTTAAGGCACCGAAAGACGGGAAATTAACAGATGTAGAGATAGAGCAAGGCGAGATGTCCATTAAATTAGATACGAATCCGAATCAATTCAAATCAGCAATTTTTACGCATGCAATAGATGCAGATGGAAATGTAATAGGTAAGCATGAACCATATGGTATCTCCTATTCTTATGTCGACGACTATGTATTGTATTCCGTTCCTTTCCCATCTGAAGCAACTGACTTAGGACCTGTTAAACTTGAATTGCTTGATTATCCAGCCTCTATCAGTGCAGAGGCTAATGTGAAAATAAAGTAATAGCCCAACTCCGTTAAATAAAAGGTGAATTTTTTATAAAAAACCACTGTCTGTAAGCACATTTGCATTTCTTTTTGGGGAATTACCAAAGGGATTAAAGACCTCTTAATAATAATCTCGACTGAATCTAATAGTTCCTCATTAAGTAATATGTGCTTACAGTTCCTGTACATGGGGATTATAGTCTCCCTAGTAACATACCCTTTTCATCGATGAGGATGGTACTGTAATGCAGTAGTGACTAAGAATGAGATAGTCAACTTCCAGGTTGAGACAAATTTGGATGATTCGCTTGTTACATCCGAGTATACCGGGGTTCCTAATATGTCAGATGAAGATTTGCTTGCAGAAGCCTTCTGAGATTTAACCGATGGTGTAAAAGTAGCGGACCTGTTGGGATTGCTGGAGTAGTAGATTACTTTAATTACCCTAGAATAGGTGGGTGTTTCTATGAATAAAATTTTAGCGATGTCTATTTTGGGATTGGGCATTAGTGGTGCTGCTTTAATAATCTCAGTCCCTCTATTATTCAAATCACCAATAGGAAACTTTGAGCTGACATTTGCTGTTGGCTCAGCAGTAGCTTGTGTGGTGTTCACAGTCTCGTCTCTGTTCCTTCGAAAACGTTTAAATGAATTATATGACAAAAAGTGAAGACAAGATGATGAAAATCCCGACCATGAGTAGGTAGGGATTTTCATCATTTTATCAATTTAGACAACACATTTATGTTAGTAATTATTAACTAAGGGTTATAATGATTTTAGTTAAAAGTGTGAGATAGTTATACGTTTGCACCTAGAAAACAGCTAGATGCAGGTTAATAAACTATTTGAAGCATATTCGTCATATTTAATTTTGATCAAACTTACTCCAAATCAGCATAAATTGCGATGTTTCTACCCTTTGGATATGATGGTCCAGAGAGGTTTTTTATCGGAAATTTTATTTCGCAAACGGGCATAGTTTAAGATGAAACTTTTTGTTAACCTTAATAAGGAATAAAAATGTAAAGGAGAAAAAGATGACTAAATACGGAAAGTTATATGAAGTGAATGGTCGCTATGTTTTGCAATTTGAACGTTTATTTACCCATAAACCAGAGAGTGTTTTCCGCTACGTAACAGATCCTGATTACTTTACCAAGTGGTATCCGTTTGCAACTGGAGAGATGGATCTTAATGAAGGTGGCAAAATAGCTTTTGATGATGGCGAGGGGACGAAGTACGAAGGCATAATTACTGAATACCAACCACCTGTCGTCTTTGCCTTTCATGAAGGCGCTGATTTGCTAAGAATCGAGTTTCAAAATACCGATGACGGGTGCCGAATGAATTTTCAACATACGTTTGATGACCGGTCTTGGGCAGCGGCAACAGCAGCAGGATGGCATCGCTGTCTTGATGCATTGGTTATGTTGGCTAACGAACAGCTGCCCGAATGGCCGGATAACGGAGCGGAGTTAAGGGAGTTTTATCGGGAAGCATTTGATTCGAATTAAGTGGAGAATATAGCACTCATCATTAGAAGTATAGACATCTTAAAAAGTAAGTTGAAAAAAGCAAATCTAGTGACGGGGGAGATTGATGGATAAGTTAATACAAGACATCCTAAATTGGATTACAATAACGGATAAAAAGCTTATTATTGGTATTTCCGGACATGGTGCTGCTGGAAAAACAACGTTTGCCAATAAGCTTATAAATGTATTAAATCAAGATGGAGTGAATTATATAAATACAGACCCGTATATTGTTAGCTCGAATATACGAAAACATGCAATGATTAACTATACATATCAAAACGAAAATCATCGTTATAAAATGACAGCTTGCCACCCATCAGCGCATCATTTGTTATCTTTAGAAAGAGATGTTCAGATGATTAGAGATGGTTTAGATTTATACACAATGCATACACATTATATGAAAAGCGAATTAATTTCCTCGAGGAATAAAGTAACGATTGTTGAGGGAATGAGTGTAGCATTTATTCATCCTGATTTATTTGACTTGAAAATTTATTTCTATACAGATGGTGAAACTGAATTATTAAGGAGGTCGAATCGGGACATCGTTGAAAGGGGAGCAGATCTCAATTATTTAAGGCAATCCCATGAAGAACGAAGGATACAGTACGAAGTGTTTATGCATCCATACAGTCAGGATTTTGATATCATTATAAAAACGTCTGCAGCAGCGATATGTATAGAAAAAAATACATTTGAAGTGAAAGAATAAACTACTTTTTTAAAAAAAGAAATCTTACCTTTTAAGCCTCCTCCCTTGCATCTAGACAGAAGGCTTTCGCTTTTTGATAGTTTTAATACATATGAAATGATAATTCCAAGGATATTACAATAAATCAAGAAAAATATAAATGGCTGTACCCCAGATAAAGATAGCAGAGAATTTATTAAATAATTGCAATACATTTCTTTTGCCATCTAACTTTTTCACAAATGCTCCTGCGATCATTAGCCCAAAGAACCAAATCCAAGATACTGTAATACAAGTAATAGTAAAAAGAAATTGTTCTTTTCCAGCATATTTTATTGCACTTACCCCAATAACACCGACTATATCTAAGATGGCGTGAGGGTTTAAAAAAGAAACAGATAAAGCAAAGATAATTTGTTGACGAATAGGTAAAGCCTTATTCGTTTTTTTTGTCGTTTCGGATTTCCAAATGACAGATCCCATATACAATAAAAATAAGATACCGGTAATCATTAAAATTACTCGTAACCATTCAAATTGAAGGACAATCATTGATAAACCAAATACAGATAATAAGATTAAAAGTGTATCAGAGATTGCAGCTGTTATCGTGGCTGGAAGTGCCTGAGCCAATCTAAGTTGCGTTGCTCCTTGAGAAAATACAAAGACATTCTGTACCCCTAAAGGTAAAATAAGTCCGAATGCCAAAATTAATCCGTGCAGAATAGGTTCCATTCAAATCAACTCTCTTTCAATTACTATCGTACTATGATAAAACTGAAAGAAAACAACCAATTGGATGGTTTTTTATCCACCCAATTTAAGGGGGGATTATCTTGAAATGGAAACCGAATAGTGATTCTCATTTAACTTTTCACGAACAAATTGTAGATTGGATGAAATTTCGTATAGAAAGTGGAGATTGAGCGGTTGGAACAAAAATCCCCATACAGCGTCAACTAGCGATACAATTTAATGTCAATAGAAGTACAGTTCAACTTGCTCTTGATGAACTGAAGGCAGATGGTTTACTTCAATCAAAATTAGGATCAGGTGTATTTGTAACTCATACTTCTTGGAATGTACTTTTAAATAAAACTCAACCGAATTGGAAAAAGCATATTGAATCAAGTATCCATAGAGCAAATGACCATACTATTCAACTTATCAATAAATACGAGCAATATAATCATATCATTCGCCTTGGAACAGGTGAATTATCACCGGAATTACTCCCAACAAAACAACTTGAACAGTCATTAAAAGAAATCACCCTTGATGCAAAATCTATCGGTTATTCATCACCAAAAGGAAATGAAAGACTTAGAAGAGTATTATGTGACTATCTGAAAAGAAGAGGTATTCATTCGGAACCAGAGAACATTCTAATTGTTTCTGGCGCCCTTCAGGCGCTTCAACTAATTGCCATTGGATTATTAGAAGAAGGCTCTGTGATTTTCCATGAAGAGCCATCTTATTTAAGTTCTATTCATCCTTTTCAATCTGCTGGCATGCGTATGCATACGGTAATGCGTAATCACCCGAAATTAGCTGAGAACTTAAAAGTTTTTAAGAGGAAAAAACAATCTATATTTTATTGTGTTCCGACATTAAATAATCCTACTGGAGTTAATTGGTTGTTGGAGGAAAAGAAAAATCTATACAATATATGCAAAGAGTTACAGATTCCTATTATTGAAGACGATGTATATCATGAATTACTATTTGATCATCCTTTACCTACCTTAAAGTCTTTAGACAAGTCAGGACAAGTACTGTATCTTGGTAGTGTGTCGAAAACATTAAGTCCTGGGTTACGTATTGGATGGATTGTCGCACCTTCACCTGTGGTTGAACGGCTAGCTGATATAAAAATGCAAACGGATTATGGTTCAAGTGCTCTTTCTCAAGAGATTGTCGCACATTGGATATCAACTGGTTTATACGAAAATCACTTAAAAAATCTTCGTGAACAACTAAAGAACAGAGCGGCATTTATTGAAAATATACTAGAAAAGCAATTTAGAAAGATTGCTACGTGGAATAAGTCAGAGGGTGGCTTTTACATTTGGTTAAGGTTTAATAAACCTATCGTAAACAAAGCACTATTTCTAAACCTTCTCAATCAAAATATTTTAATTAACCCAGGTTATATCTATCATTCAGGTGATTCTCACCATATAAGACTGTCGTATGCGTATGCTTCACTAGCAGAAATAAAAGAAGGTCTACATGCTTTATTATTACTCTGTAATCATGAATGAATACTACTAAATAATAGAAAGTGATGAGAAGTCTACATGGAGTCAATTAACCAAGAAATACAAGAGTTATCCGTTAATCCTTAGAGTCTACATTTAGTAAACTTTCAAATGCTTATAAAAGCATGACTGAAAAGGGGTCCAATACTACTCTTGTAAGAAAGAGACGGGACGCTATAAGAGTCGGTTTAGCTAGCTTAAAGAATATTTGGAACGGTGAAGACTTCTCATATGAAGAAGAAGTTATTCTAACATCTAAAGATATTTTGCAAAGTACTATTCCACCTATTGAAAAACAGATTGCAAAAGCAAAAGATGGTAGTCCTCAAAAAACAGTAAATGAGCGACGATTAATTGCGCTTCAACTGGCGATTGAATCATTGGAGAACCGTCTTTAAAGATGTGGCTTACAACATTAAGGTGCTTTATCATCTGCCCTATTGGTAAATATTAGGTGTAAGATGTTTGTAAAGATAAACTTATATAAAGCTTTGATAGAAACGGTCACTTCCTTTTTTACTTTAGTGGTATAAGGGAATGGCCGTTTTCTTATACTGGAAATTTCCCCACGGGTATCTTCAAATAGAAAACAGCATAATAAGTATAAATGGCAATGGGAAATATAGGTAAAGTGATAGCTGATATAATATAACATGGTAAAATAATTACTCATTTTATCCCGCAACTATTCGTTTACATCGTTGCAACGACACGGTTCTTTACGTTTAGTTAGAGATGCAAATATACTGGAGTTGTTAGGAGATGAAGAAAATGGATTTCCCCCAAAAATTAAAAGAACAACGTTTGAAACATGAAATGTCTCAACAACAGCTCGGTGAATTACTTAAAATTAGTAGACAATCAGTATCAAAATGGGAACGTGGAGAAGGATATCCCAGCATTGAATCTCTCATTCAACTAAGTGAAATTTTTGATATTACCATTGATGAATTATTAAAAGGAGATGATCATTTGAAGGAGAGCATTATTGAAGATGGAAAGCAATTAGCGTATCCCAAGTTAAAGTTGTTTTTTGATCTTCTTCTGCTTGTTGGCTTATTTTTAGTTGTTATCAAAATTCTTATCGCAGTGGGTAATAAATTTTTTGACTTTAATATAACGTTTTTCCAAGGTTCGATTCTTTATGCGTTTCTTCCATTCACTGCTTCAATCATTGGAGCGATTGGGAGTGAAACGTTGGCAAAAAAATATAAAACGGAGTAGGAAAATTTATTTATAAAGAGAAGAAGAAGCTTCAGAGGGGATGCCATTGAAGCTTCTCTGTTATGTTTGGAGTTTAGCCATTACCTTTATGAAAAGTTGTTTTGAGCCCATTTATTACTTAACCTATTCGTTCAATATACTTTCTTCTAATACCGAGAATTTATCCCCATATAGCTTGGTCAAATGGTTCTCTCCCCAGGCACATAATGAATTTAAGATTTCTTCTAAGCTTTGTCCGTATTCGCTGAGTTCGTATTCTACTTTTGGTGGGACTTGATTGTACACGATACGATTGATGACACCATCCTCTTCAAGCTCGCGTAGCTGTTGGGTAAGCATTTTTTGTGTGATATTAGGCATGAGACGCTTTAATTCGCTTGTTCGCTTTTTGCCATGTGTGAGATGACAAAGGATTACACATTTCCACTTTCCTCCGATGACTTCTAAAGTTGCTTCGACAGAAATATTGTATTTCTTCTTCTGCATTCTTGTTTCCCTCCTTAGGAACTAAAAAGTACCTATATTACTTTCTGGTATCTATATCACTTTAAAGTGCGTACTTCTCTTTGTGTTCCATATGTATCATAATAACATTTGCCGGCAGATTGAAACGATACTTTCCTTTAAAATTATTATGTTCGAAAAGGAAATTTTCCATTTATATAAAAGAAAAAAGGTGAAGAATATATGAATTTAAGCAGAAAGCAAAGCACAATGGCCTTGCTTACTTTGGCAGTAAGTGCCTTTGCAATCGGGACGACTGAATTTATCAGTGTTGGTTTATTACCCCTTATTGCAAATGATTTAAGTATTCCGGTAACCACTGCAGGGTTAACGGTTTCTTTATATGCCTTAGGGGTAACATTTGGTGCTCCTGTTTTGACATCTTTGACATCGAGAATGTCCCGCAAGACGTTATTACTTTGGATTATGATTGTTTTTATAATCGGGAATACGCTTGCTGCCTTTTCAACGACTATAGGGTTATTACTCGTTGCACGTGTGATCTCAGCATTTTCCCATGGGGTCTTCATGTCAATCGGATCGACAATCGCTGCTGATTTAGTTCCAGAAAATCGAAGAGCGAGTGCGATTTCCATTATGTTTACGGGTCTGACGGTCGCTACTGTTACAGGTGTTCCGTTTGGCACCTTTATCGGTCAACAATTAGGGTGGAGAGCAGCGTTTATGACGATTGTCATTATTGGTGTTATTGCTTTAATTGCTAATAGTATTCTCGTTCCATCACATTTACGAAAAGGGGTCAAAACATCCTTTCGTGATCAACTGAAACTTGTGAAAAATGGCCGGTTATTGCTCTTATTTATCATTACAGCACTAGGTTATGGTGGAACCTTCGTCGTGTTTACCTTCTTATCGCCATTACTTCAAGATATCACTGGATTTGAAGAAGGAACTGTAGCAATCATTTTATTGGTTTATGGCATAGCGATTGCAATTGGGAATATGATTGGCGGGAAGTTATCGAATCAAAATCCTATCCGCGCATTGTTCTATATGTTTATTGTACAGGCGGTTGTGTTATTTATTTTGATGTTTACAGCACCTTTTAAAGTGGCTGGATTGATAACGATTTTTCTAATGGGATTATTAGCATTTATGAATGTGCCGGGTTTACAAGTCTATGTGGTGATGTTGGCAGAGCGCTTTGTTCCGAGTGCAGTGGATGTCGCATCTGCCATCAATATTGCAGCATTTAATGCTGGTATAGCCATTGGCTCTTATTTAGGTGGTATGATTACGGACTCGATTGGACTGATTCACACATCTTGGATTGGAGCGCTTATGGTTTTAGTGGCAGCCGTTTTAACGGGGTTTAGTAGAGCTTTGGAACGAAAAGATCAAGAAAATAATATCACTTTGGAGGTTGAAAGATGATGGTCAAACATTTACAAGATACTACTACTTTGCATAACGGTGTGAAAATGCCTTGGTTTGGATTAGGTGTTTTTAAAGTGGAAGAAGGTCCTGAATTAGTAAACGCAGTAAAGTCAGCGATTAACCATGGATACCGCAGCGTGGATACAGCAGCAATTTATGAGAATGAAGTAGGTGTAGGTGAAGGTATCCGAGAAGGTATAAGAAATGCAGGGATTTCTAGAGAAGAGCTATTTGTCACTTCTAAAGTTTGGAATGCTGATTTAGGATATGAATCAACAATCGCTGCTTATGAAGCAAGCATAGAGAAGCTTGGTTTAGCGTATTTAGATTTATATTTGATCCATTGGCCGGTTGAAGGGAAATATAAGGATGCTTGGAGAGCTTTAGAAACGCTTTATGTAGAAGGTCGTGTAAAAGCCATTGGAGTGAGTAACTTTCAAACTCATCATCTGGAAGAACTAATGAAGGATGCTGAAATTAAACCGATGGTTAATCAAGTAGAATGCCATCCGAGGATATCTCAAAAAGAGTTACAAGTATTTTGTCAAGACAATGGGATTCAGCTGGAAGCATGGTCACCATTAATGCAAGGACAATTGCTAGATAATAAAGTGTTACAGGAGATCGCGAACAAGCATCATAAGTCTGTTGCGCAAATTATTTTGCGTTGGGATTTACAGAATGGGATTGTCACCATTCCAAAATCAACAAAAGAGCATCGAATTGTAGAAAATGCAAATATGTTTGATTTTGAATTAACGAAAGAAGAGATGCAAATCATTGATGGATTAAATCAGAATCTTCGTGTAGGGCCAGACCCAGACAATTTTGATTTTTAATAAAGAACTTGTAGTGTAGGGATGCATACTTTCCCTACACTTTTTCATGTGTCCTGCATGAGAGAGGTAATCAGCTTTTATCTCGAATTAGTCTGACGAATGAAAATCAGCAGTCTTTTTTTATAGCATCAGTTATATATTATAGAAGGAATTATGCCCCCTTTATAGAAATAAAGGGAGAGTTAAAGGTGATTGATTCATTGCATGGTTAGTACAAAGGATTGGATGTGGAAGTATGCAAAAGCGTATTCTTCTTGTGGAAGACGACAGGGAGATTAGTGAATTGATAACAGATATTTTGAGGCAGGAGAGTTTCGAGGTATTTACCGCATTTGATGGGGAGGAAGCTTTATCCCTTTTCCATAAGGAGGACTTTGACTTAATCTTGTTGGATTTAATGCTTCCGCAGTTAAGTGGTATGGCTGTTTTAAAACGCATCAGAGAAAAGAGTTTAATTCCTGTATTGATTATTTCAGCGAAGAATAGTGACTTAGACAAGGCGTTAGGATTAGGCTTTGGTGCCGATGATTATATAAGCAAACCGATTTCAATGATCGAACTAACAGCGAGGGTCCATGCGGCTATTCGTAGGGCAACGCAATATCGTCCTTCGGGGACTCCAGCTATATCTCATAACATTCATTTTAAGGAACTATCCCTCGATTTACATACCTTTTCTGTACAAATGAAAGATAAGGTTGTGCAGCTTACTTCTAAGGAATTCCATATTTTAAAGCTGTTTATGACCCATCAAAATCGAGTGTTTACAAAGGAACAAATATATCATTTTATTTGGGAAGATGATTATTATGGCAATGAAAATGTAATCAATGTGCATATAAGAAGGCTACGAGAAAAAATAGAAGAGGATCCGTCTCATCCAAAGTATATTCGAACCATTTGGGGAATCGGATATAAATTAGGTGAATAGTCTATGATGGTTACTTTAATTGTTATCATGGCCATTTTAATTGTAATGAATGGATGGCAATATTATTCTCATAAAAAAACAAAGCAACATATAAATGAAATCAGTGATAAGTTAACAAATATCATGGAACAACAGACAGCTGAAAAAGTGTTACTCCAAACAGATCAGGAGGCCATTCAACTTTTACTTATTCAAATCAACCGAATGCTTGATAACAATCAAAAAATATTTGCCGATTACGCCAAAACAAAAGATAGTTTAAGGAAAATGATAGCCAACATGTCACATGATTTGAAAACACCCCTAACGGTTATTTTAGGTTATGTAGAAAAAATAAAGCTGGATAAAAGGATGGCTAAGGACGAAAAAGAAATCGTCATTTTACGCCTGCACGAAAAAGTAATGGGTCTCGTTTCTTTACTTAATCAATCCTTTGATCTTGTTAAACTAGAATCCGATGATTATCTCATGCCGTTGAGTAAGGTTTCACTTAATGAGATATGTAGAAAGAATGTATTAGAGTTTTACGATTTGCTTGTATCAAAAGGATTTCAGGTAGAGATAGACATTCCAGAGCGGAATTTTTACATTCTTGGTAATGAAGAGGCAATTAATCGGGTGCTGAGTAATCTTATCTCGAATGCGATTCGATATGGAAATGATGGGGGCGTTTTAGGTCTCACCCTTCGAGGAGATGGGGAAACCATTGCCGTAGAGGTTTGGGATAAGGGGAAAGGAATTGCAGAGGTACACCAGGATCGGGTGTTTGAACGACTATATACATTAGATGATGCTAGAAACCCTCAATTTCAAGGCAGTGGATTAGGTTTAAGTATTTCGAAACGCTTAACAGAAGCAATGAATGGCACGCTGCACGTGAGTAGCCAACCATTTGAGAAGACGACTTTTACTTGCAGGTTTAAACAAATGACATATTAAGACTTCGCGAAAAGGGGTGTTCTGTTGGAACGGCTCTTTTTTTATTCAAACGTAAGAAACATGTAAGAAATGAGAAAGAAAAAAGATACTTTCTTTGCTTAAGCTATAAGTAACAATCATAAAGGAGGTTAAGACAATGGATTACGTCGTGCAAACCAATGGCTTAACGAAAAAGGTCAAAGATAAGGTGCTTGTATCTAATGTAAATCTTCATATTAAAAAAGGAGAAATATACGGATTTCTCGGACAAAATGGGGCTGGGAAAACGACGATCATGAAAATGCTCACGGGATTAATTCATCCTTCTTCAGGAGAGATTGCGTTATTTGGTGAAAGGCTTACAGAAAATAAGAAGTCTGGGTTGAAGCGTGTGGGTAGTATTATTGAATATCCGCTCTTTTATGAGCATTTAACAGCGAGAGAGAATCTACAGCTTCACTGTGAATATTTAGGATTTTATGATCAAAAAGCCATTACGCAAGCTTTAGATATGGTTCATTTAAAAGGAATTGAAGGGAAAAAAGTGAAGGATTTTTCCCTTGGGATGAAGCAGAGATTGGGGATTGGCAGAGCCATTATAACAAAGCCGGAACTGATTGTTCTCGATGAACCGACCAATGGTCTTGATCCCATTGGTATAAAAGATATGAGAGATTTAATTCGCATGTTAAATAAAGAATATGGCATGACTTTTCTCCTTTCTAGTCATATTTTAGGGGAAATGGAACAGGTTGTTGATAGAATCGGTGTGATTAGGGATGGTCAATTAGTGAATGAAGTCACTTTGGCTGATATTAGGAAGCAGCAAACGGAATACATTGAGATTGTGACATCGAATGTAGAAAAATCAGTGTATTTACTAGAGTACGAACTCCGTATTTCTAATATGAAGATTGTAGAAGACAATAGAATTCGCATATATGATTTAACCTTGTCCCCAAGTGAGATTTCTAAGGCGTTAATTCTTCATCAGATTGATATAGAAGAGATACAAAAACATACAAGTACACTGGAAGATTATTTCTATCAAATTATCCATGGAGGTGAACAGCATGTTTAAATTAATGGAGTTGGAGTGGAGGAAACTAAAGCAAAAAATGGTGATGGGTGAGATCATTATTTATGCGGGTATTCTTATGTTTATGCCGATTTTTTTTATTAAAATGGTAAGCGCTGATTTCGGGCAAAGTTATGCGACAATTATTCAACTGATTTTGGCCATACAAATGGGTTGGGTCCTATTTGGGGCTTCTCTTATTAATCAGGTGGTTATAGATGAGTATAAGAACAAAACGTTCTCTCTTTCATTTGGCTATCCAATTAGTCGGAAAAAGTTAATTATCGCAAAAGTGCTCTTTATCTCACTCGTTGTTTTTCTCTGTACACTCGTATCCTTTCTGTTGTCAGGTATCGTCACGTATCTTCTTGATCATCTGTTCTATATCATTAATGGGCAACCAACCGTTGCAGATATTACTTCATTTGCTAGTAAGATGATCATTCATTCTTTTTTCATTACACTGATTAGTTTCATTCCCCTCTTTTTCTTTGGGATTTGGAAAAGAGCAACGATACCAACCGTCATTTGTGCCATGTTCCTCATGCAATTTCAAAACTTTTCTTCCCTTCTTAATATAAATCTCAATTCTGATCTTGTGAACGCAGGTCTTTGTCTTTTGGGAGCGGTTAGTGTGTTTCTTTCAATTAAGATGGTTGATAGAGTGGGGGATGTTTAGTACTAAGTTGATATTAGAGAGGGGATGGGAGATACAGTTTTAAGTACCATGGATTCATTTCTTAAGAAACTAAAAATCAATTCTTATGAAGGTAAACGTAGCCCTAATTTTGCATAGCCATAAAAGAGTACGATATAGCTTGTATAAAAAAGGAGGACAAAGGAATGGCAGAATTGATTTATCATGTGGCAATTACGGCAGACGGATATATTGCAGATCCAAACGATATAGCAGATGACAGCATTTTTCTTTATGAAGGCGACCATGGTCCGGATTTTTTAGCTGATATTAAAGGATACGGTATTGCTTTAATGGGCGGGAAGACATACGAAGTCGGATTAAAAGATGGAGTGAAGCCAGGTGAACCATGGCCTCTTGCAAAGTTTGCCAATCCCGACCTTAAGCACTATGTTTTCTCGAGTAAAATGGAAATGGAGTCAAATGAGGAAGTGAAGTTTGTAAAAGAAAATACAATTGAGTTTGTCAAACATTTAAAAAAGACAGCGAATGAGAGAATTTGGCTTTGTGGCGGTGGTGAACTGGCTCATTCACTGCTTTACCATGAATTAATTGACACTCTTATACTTAAAGTGAATCCCGTCATGATAGGAGAAGGTATTTCACTTTTTGGTTCGAGCAAAAAACAAATCCAACTAGAACTAATTGACCTTAAAAAATATAATAATGGGGTTTTATTGCCTAAATACAGAATTATATACAAGTAAAGTAGTTTTTTGTGTAACCACGTATTTTTCATTACAAACACCATTAAAAGAATACCAAGCAAAACAACTTAATAGAGCTTACTACAATAAGATGTAGCAAGGCTCTTACATTTTTATATAAATGAAATAACCTTTATATAATTAATGTTAATGGAGATGTTAGATAGATTAAAGGAGGAGCTTATATAATGCCTGTGGCGCTTAGAGAAGTATTAAAATCAGAAAAGAATATTTTAAAAAACCTTTACTCCCTGTACCTTCATGACCTTACAAGATACACATCAACACTGGATATTGGGCCAGACGGTATCTTTGAATACGAGGGGTTTGATCAGTTTTGGGAAGTAGATGGGCTATCCCCATATTTCATCTTGATAGAAGAGCGTATTATAGGGTTTATCCTCTTATTAGAGCGTCCGTTTCTAAGAAAAGAGTATGATTTTGCAGTGAATGATATTTTCTTGCTTAATAAATACAGAGGGAAAGGAAATAGTACGCAGGCTATTAAAGAGATATTTCATAAGAAACAAGGAAAGTATTACGTCATTGAACTGATTGAAAATAGAACTGCAGTATCTTTTTGGAGAAAAATATATAAAAATTTCAATATTCCATACGAAGAAAAGCAAGATATAATTGACGATGAACTATGCTTGATTCAAACATTTAAAGTATAAATCTTAAGGTACAACATTTTGAAAGCGAAAGATCAAACCATACAGCAGACGATAGCATTTTTCTTTAGGAAGGCGACTACGATCCTGAATTTTTATCTGACGTTAAAGAATGTGAATTCAGGGCAAAAGTAAATCAGGTTTTTAGTGGTCAAAAAAAGATTTTAATAGTATATATCAGACGCTTTAAAGACGAGCCAAACGCTAACGCTTGGCTCCCTCCTCAGCTATTTACACATTATAATGACTCTTTAAAAAATCTATAAATAATTTAACATGACGTAAGTTTTCGACGAATGGGTTATAGAAAAGACTGGTTTCTCGGTAATAGATGTCTTCTCCAAACTCATTCAGTGAAATGGTATATAATTCTTCTCCTTCAATACTCATGCCGGGTAGTACGGCAATACCAACGTTATACTTTACCATTTCTTTGCAAGTTGCGGCTTGATCTGTTTCGATGCTAGGATGGATCGGTTGTTGAAAGTTGGTGCGCCACCATTTATCAATCAAGAGACTTAAGGGTGGATCGGTTTTATATGTGATAAATGGGAGGTGAGGAATATCTTCTTTTTGAAACGGATTTTTTGATACGACAAATAATTCTTCATTACATAGTGTATATTTCTGGGCATTCAGTGAGTAATTACCACGTATGATGGCTAAGTGAATATCTTCTGCATTGAGTGCTTCTTTCATCTCGCTGCTCCACCCTGTTTTCAGTTGTATGTGTATATTAGGGTAAAGTTCTTTAAAAGCGTTCAATATTTTGGGGAGATGGTATAGCGAGAACAAACCAGAAGCGCCGATTGCAATGGTTCCCCTTATTTCTACAGCTAGATTAGCTAATTGATCTACGAGTAATCTTTCGTTATGTAAGGTTTGTTCTGCATGTTCATAAAGAATCCGTCCCTCATCTGTAAAGTCAACTCCTTTTGACCCTCTTACAATCAACTCTATTTCATATTTCTTTTCGAGCTGTTTAATACGGTAGGTGAGAGCAGGTTGCGATGTATATAAATTATTAGCAGTGTGTGTAATATTCTTCGTCTTGTACAAATCAATTAATAGGTGGCAATCATTAAGGTTCATAGCAATTTCCTTCCGCATTGATATAAAAATTTTTTATCGGTGTCGCTGAAATTAATTTATTTTATTCATTGGAATATATCATATATTCTGTAAAAGGAAAAATAAATTTGAATCTGGGGAGTTTTTTCTTTGTTTTTTTACGGCTGTTGTTTTTGATATAGTAGGCGTAATTACTGGAGGTATGAGTGCTTAATCTTAGGAGGGGATTTAATGCGCGCAATTCTTCCTATTGCCACAGTGGTGATTGTAGCCATTGTTGGAGTAGGTATCTTTCAATTACTCTCCTTTCCTATGCCATGGATGTTAGGTTCGTTATTTGGGGTATTGCTCACACAACTGATATGGAAAATACCTATGAAGTGGCCCGTTATGATGCGAAATATTGGGCTACTTATAGTAGGGACAGCAATTGGTCAACTTTTTACTTTTCATATATTGGTCTCGATGAAAGATACTTTACTTTTTATGCTCATGCTCAATATTTCTTTGAGTGTATGTTGCTTTGGATTAGCCTATCTCTTAAAAATATGGGCGCATATACCATTTGCGACAGCGATAACAGCTAGTATTCCCGGTGGGTTATCTCAATTAGTTATTTTTGCAGAGGAACAAGAGAATATTAACGTTGCTATAGTAACGTTTTTTCATGTCATTCGTGTTCTGTTTGTTGTTGGGCTTATTCCGATTGTTGTTTCCCTAACTGGAGAGGCGTCGGAATCAGTCATACAAAGTTCAAATAATGTTCTGCATAATATCGGTCTAATCCTATTGGGACTTCTGTTTTTGCCGATTGGGAAAAAATTAAGATTGCCGGTGCCACATTTTTTAACGCCTGTCCTTATGGGCTTACTATTAAGTCTATTTAAAGTAGATTTAGCCCCAATGGATAGTCACCTGTTGCATATAGCACAGCTTTGTATTGGCGCGTACATTGGATTACTTTTACATCCGAAATCTTTACGATTACCCGTCCGCATATTAATAGGAGGGATTAGTAGTGCAATATTACTGTTAATCATCACCTTTATAATTGCAGAGGGAATGGTTTTATTATTTGACATGGATTTTGCCACCAGCTATTTAAGTACAGCTCCAGGTGGAATGGATCAAATGGGACTCATCGCTACCGCATTACAAGCAGATGCTACACAGGTAACGATTTTTCAATTATTCCGCATGCTATTCATTTATGTCGTTATTCTACCTGTATTAAAGTGGAAGATATTCAAGTGATAAAAAATTTTTATGGATATGTTTAAAAATTATGTATTTTATTTATTTCTAATCATTTCTTATAGTTAATCTATCAACAAATAAAGGGGATATGTTTGGTGGCTAAATATGACGTAGTAATTGTTGGGGCGGGAAATGCGGCCTTATGTGCAGCGATATCTGCAAAAGAGCAAGGGAGTTCGGTACTTGTATTAGAGAAAGGACCAATTGAAAAACGTGGTGGTAATTCATTCTTTACTGACGGCGCCATTCGTGTAGCTTATCAAAACTTAGATGCCATTACGAAAGTGATTGATTTAGATCAGGACACGATTAATAAAATTGATATGCCTGAATACAGCACAGAAGATTTCTATAATGATATTATGAGAGTTTCAAAAAATCAAAGTAAACCTGAGTTGATACGTCAATTAGTTGATCAATCCTTACCAACGATTGAGTGGATGAAAACACAAGGTGTCGTATTTGAGTTGAACTATGCGAACCAATCTTTTGAAAAAGAAGGAAAGGTTCATTTCTGGGGCGGTTTACCAGTTAAAACCGTTGATAAAGGGATCGGCTTAATGCGCAGTTTATTTCAACGTTGTGAAGAGTTGGGAATTGACGTTTGGTATGAAAGTGCAGCCACGAACATTGTCACAGAAAATGAGACAGTGGTGGCGATTGAAGTGCAAACAAAAGAGCAACTGCAAACGATTCAATGTGAAAGTGTTGTTTTAGCATGTGGAAGTATAGAAGCGGACAAAAAGAAGCGTGTGGAAGCGTTAGGAATGGAGTGGAACGAAGCAATCGTTAGAGGGACTGAGTTTAACACGGGTGATGGTATTGATATGGCGGTATCAATCGGTGCGCAAACGTTTGGTCAAAGGAATGGTTGTCATGCCATTGGAACAGATGCCAATGCACCAAGAGTAGGCGATTTCCAAAAACCAGGTGATATTTTCAAAAAGCATTCTTACCCATATAGCGTGATGGTCAATGTGGAAGGCAAACGTTTTGTAGACGAGGGAGCTGATTTTCGTAACTACACCTATGCAAAATATGGTAAAGAAATATTAAAGCAACCGAAAAATATAGCCTACCAAATTTATGATGCTAAAGTTCGCCCAATCTTACGTGCGGAGTATGATTTAGAAGAAGCGACCGTCATTGAAGCAGCTACACTTGAAGTGCTTGCAGATCAATTAGATATAAATAAAGAACAGTTCCTACAAACCATTTCTGACTATAATGCAGCGGTTCAAGAAGGTGAATTCAATCCTTCAGAAAAGGACGGTAAATCGACAAAAGGCATTACCCCAGCCAAATCTAACTGGGCACAAACCATAAGTGAAGGCCCATTCTATGCCTATCCTGTGACATGCGGAATTACTTTCTCATTTTGGGGATTAGCGACAACAATCGAAGGGGAAGTAGTCAATCAAGTAAATGAACCAATCGAAGGCTTATATGCTGCTGGAGAAATGATTGGTGGTATCTTCTATGAGAATTATCCCGGGGGCTCAGGCTTGATGTCCGGCGCGGTCTTTGGCAAATTAGCTGGTGCAGCGGCTTCACGCCATGCACAAAAAGTTAATAATTGATTCTATCTTTCAGGCGACTCCCATCTTCAAAAGGTGGGAGTCGTCTGATTAATTATGGATAGAGATGATTGGATAGTAGATTGCTAAATTAGTAAGGATTACGCTTGGTATTCTAATACATAAAAGGAAGAAGGCATTACCACGCCGTTCTTATTTTAATAAAATCGACTTGACTTCATAGATAGTGTCAATAACTCCGCTAAATCTCAGTTTGCCAAATTCTCTTCTTGTGTCAGACGGCTCATCCTTCTCACGCATGGCAACATAATTAGTTTGAAAGCAATGCATTTTGCCTGTTCATCATTTGCTAATAGGGTTTTATAAAAAATATTTAGAAACCATTGCGATGACAGCACTGACTTTGAAGAGCAATGAACTATTAATCAAAAATCTACCTTTTATGGGTTAGCCGAGATAGTTAAGCTCATGATGAATGATCTTTTGGTTTTTGGAACTTAAGTATAAATGATTCGATTGAATACCCCATCTTCTTCAATGTCCGTCTAGCTGTTGGGTAAGCACTTTTATGTTTATGCTTGTCCCTAATTACTCTCTTTTGGTGCTATTCCCTTAATGAGCATCTCTGTCCATTCTTCTGTATAAGGCAGGAGTTTTTCATATATATGTGAATGGGAAATTCCTTCTACAATCGCTTGGAAATATAACAATAGAAATTCATCTGAATATTTTAAGTCAACTTTTCCTTCCTTACGGCCACGGTGGAATAAGTCTAACATGACATTATAATTTTCCTGTGTATATTTTTGCATTAACACAGTCGAACCATCTTCATCCTTTTGGGTTAGATATTCCATCATTTTTAAATAGAATGAGTGGTTAATTTTATTTAAAAAGCTGATTTTATTTTGACTCAAGGCAATTAATGTTTCATCAAACGGTTTATTTTTATCCATAATTTCATTCGCCATTGTTACCATATTTTCTAAATAGTACTTAAAAACTTCGTGTATGAGGTTTTCTTTATTACTAAAATATTTAAATAAGGTGGCTTTAGAAACGTTGGCATGCTTAGCGATATTCTCCATTGTTATATTTCCATCCGCATATTTATTCATAAGCTCAAAAGCTACTTCTAATATTTTCTTCTTCTTCTCTTCTGTTCTCTTTTCAAAACCATTCAATTGCATGACCCACTTTCTATAAAACGTCTTCCTGAAAATATTTCCAATCGAGAATATAATCTTTTCTATATTATATATATGTAATTATGGACTAGCAAATTAGAAAAAGTATTTATTTTATTGATTAAACCAAATTATATAGGTAATATTGAACTTAATATTGTTATATAGTTTAAAATATAGTGTTAAATGAATGAAAATGAACTATAATTAAACTAATTGTTTAGAGTTGTTTTCTTTGATCGGAATCCAGTTAAAAATGTAATTATGAAGAGAAGGAGTGTCAAAACTATGACAGAGGTTGTGAATTTACAAGGATTGCAGAAAAAGTTTGGTAAATTTCAAGCGTTAAAAGATGTGACCTTCTCTATTGAGACTGGAGAGGTTGTTGGTTTTATTGGACCCAATGGTGCTGGTAAATCAACAACGATCCGTACTTTGTTG
The DNA here is from genome assembly GCF_020171845.1 of Cytobacillus kochii. Classification (GTDB taxonomy): domain Bacteria; phylum Bacillota; class Bacilli; order Bacillales; family Cytobacillaceae; genus Cytobacillus; species Cytobacillus kochii. Next base: position 119,149 of record NZ_JAIVAM010000016.1, read on the forward strand.
GGAATTATTAAACGTGATGCGGGGCAAGCCAAGATTTTTGGTAAAGATGTTTGGCAAGACAGCTTGGAAATCCATAAACGCATTTCATATGTTCCTGGTGATGTCGCACTTTGGGGAAGTCTGACGGGTGGAGAAATCATTGACTTGTTCTTGAAATTACATGGTGGCGGAGATAAGGAAAAGCGAGATGAGCTCATTAAACGCTTTGAATTAGATCCGAAGAAAAAAGCAAAAAGTTATTCTAAAGGAAATCGGCAAAAGGTTGGTTTAATCGCTGCATTGTCTGTTGATTCCGATTTGTATATTTTTGATGAACCTACTTCTGGATTGGATCCTTTGATGGAAGCTGTTTTTCAGGAAGAAGTAGAGAAAATAAAAGCTTCAGGTAAGTCTATCTTGTTGTCTTCCCATATTTTAAGTGAGGTAGAACGATTGGCAGATAGGGTTGTTATCATTCGTCAGGGAGAAATTGTAGAGTCTGGTAGATTGGATGATTTAAGGCACTTAACGCGTTCTACGATAACATTATCCACAGTGGGTGATGTGGCAAAAATGGAACTCATTGAAGGCGTACATGACTTCACTCACAATGATAATGAAGCTACATTTTCAGCTGATAATAAATATATAAATGACATCTTACTAGAAGCGACGAAATTAGGGGTTAAAAAGTTTGAAGCTGTCCCGCCGACACTTGAAGATATATTTATGCGTCACTACGAGGGATAATAGGAGGTGTAATAACTAATGAAAGAAAAGTTTGCACGTTGGGATATATTGTTTGTACAGTATCTGAAACGTGATTGGAAAAAAATAATTCTTTGGATATTGGGTATGGGCCTATTTTCTGGAGGCTTCGTTTCTTCATTTGAAGAAATAGCAAAAGGGCAAGGTTTGATAGGCATGTTTGAAACGTTGCAAAATCCGGCTATGATAGCTATGGTTGGTCCTACGCCAGTTGAGATAGCAGCCGAGTATACATTAGGTGCAATGTATGCACATGAGATGTTGTTGTTTTGTGGTTTATTTGCAATGATTATAGCTGTTATACATGTGGTAGGCCATACACGAAAGGAAGAAGACCTTGGATTGACTGAGCTTATTCGCTCATTTCAAATAGGTCGTCAATCAAACTCATTTGCTGTGATGGTAGAAATAGTTGTTATTCAAATGTTATTGACCATTTTTATTAGCGCCATACTGATGAGTTTTGGAGCAGATACAATTACGCTAGAAGGTGCTTTTTTATTTGGAGCATCTGTTGGAATGGCGGGTGTGATTGGTGGAGTAATCGGCCTTGTCATGGCTCAAATTATGCCGACTTCTTCGAGTGCGACAGGTTCAGCTCTAGGGATAATTGGCTTACTTTACATCATTCGTGCAGGAACAGATATGTCCAATATGGATTTATCCCAGTTCAATCCGCTAAGTTGGACCTATTTAACCTTTCCGTTTACAGATAATAACTGGATGCCATTTGCATTTGTTTTTATTTTTTCTGTAGTTATGATAGTTATCGCTTTTACTCTTGAAGGCGGTCGAGATTTGGGTTCAGGTTATTTACCTGAGAGAGAAGGAAGGGAAAGGGCGAAAAAATCTTTGCTTTCTGTCCGTGGGTTATTTATTAAGATTAATAAAGGTGTCATGATTGGCTGGATGATTGGTTTTGTGGTTATGGGAGCAGCTTATGGTTCGATTTATGGAGATATGCAATCATTCCTTGAGAGTAATGAAATGATGAAGCAAATGTTTGCCCAAACAGGTGTGTCAATCGAAAAATCCTTTACAGGAACAATTATGATGGTGATGATTGCTTTAGTTTCTATATTACCGATTGCCATCGTCAATAAACTTTTTGTTGAGGAAAGTCGTTTGCATTTAAGTCAGCTTTACGCCACGAAAGTTACCCGTGGTCAATTCTATTGGACTACGATCGGATTAGCTATTGTTACTGGATTAATAGGAATCCTTTTTGCTGCAGGGGCACTTGGAGGCACAGCTATATCTGTAATGGATGACAGTGCCGTATTAGGTATGGGTCATTTCCTTGCATCAGGTTATAATTTTCTGCCATCGGTGTTATTCTTTACAGGGCTTGCTGCTTTAGCACTAGGATGGGCACCTAGGCTAGGTAAAGCCGTATATATTTATTTGGGCTATTCGTTTATATTAAATTATTTCGGCAGTATGTTAGACTTGCCAAAGTGGGTTTCAAAAACAGCGGTACAAGGTTGGTTGCCGCAAATGCCAATGGATCATTTTGAAGCGCCGATTTTTATTATAATAACTGTCATTAGTGTGGCTCTAATGTTCATTGGCTTTATTGGCTATAAAAGGCGAGATTTTGTCGAAGGCGCTTAAACGGTATAAATAATGTATTGTTGTTGGTCTCGAGCAGGGAGACTTACAAGTGAATAGAACCTTTTCTTAATTAGCAATATAAGTGTGTACTTTTTACTCAATTAGATATTTAAATCGAAAGATAATGAAATCGTGCAAGCTTTCCTGTTTTATTTGAATTTGAATCCGATGATATCCGTATCTTGTTCATCGGGTTTTATTTGTGTGTTAGGGATTAAAATAAACCTATGAAGGGAGAGATAGACTTGCTAAAGAGTATGAATGAAGCCATGGATTATATTGAATTGCATTTGTATGACGAGGTTGAAGAATCGGAATTGGAGCGCATTACAGGTACGTCTGTTTATCATTTTCGCCGAATGTTTTCATTCCTCTCTGGCATGACTTTAGGGGAGTATATTCGCAGTAGAAAATTATCTAATGCTACATTTGATTTGCTGAATGAGGGAATGAGCGTGACTGACGCAGCATTTAAGTGTGGGTATGAATCAGTTGATGGCTTTTCTCGCGCATTTCGAGAATGGTCAGGAATCAAACCATCAGAGGTTAAAAAGAAAAATAACCTTAAAGCATTTCCTAAGCTCTCCTTTCAATTAGTATTGCAAGGAGGAATAAATATGGATTACAGAATCGAGAAAAAAGAAGCCTTTAAGATAGTCGGTGTTCAAAAGAGAGTACCTATTCAATTTAATGGAGAAAATCAAGAAATAATAAAATTAGCAAAAAGCATTACACCAGAACAAAGAAAAGCATTGCATAGCTATGGGGATATGGAGCCTTATCAAGTCGTGAACGCTTCATATAATTTGGATGACGGTTGTATGGATGAAAAGGGGAGTCTCGATCATATGATTGGATTCTTGACAAAAAAAGAAGTCACCGCTAATGAATTTACGGTAGTAGATGTGCCAGCTCTTACTTGGGCCATTTTCTCTTCTAAAGGAGCATTTCCAACAGTCATGCAAGAAACTTGGGCGAAATTTGCCTCTGAATGGCTTCCTTCGTCAGATTATGAATTAGTAAATGCGCCCAATATTTCATTTACTGGAGATATGACGGACTTAAATAATGTGTATAGTGAGATTTGGTTTGCGGTGAAAAGGAAAGGTGAAAAATAATAAAGGTAAAAATCAATAAATACGAATGATTGTGACCACAGTTTAGATTGTTGCTGTGGTTCTTTTTTGCTTTTATACGGTTGAATCTTCGACGCTTATAAAAGTATATATTTGTAAAAAAATAATGGTTGGTATAATTTATAGTAAATGACCGTAAATTCGAAATCCTGGATAATAAAAAGTTCTTTAGAAATGAGCAACATAAAGTCGAGAACCGTAGCTAATAATGGAGATCTAGGAAATATAAGCAACGTAAACCCATAAATTACGCGAATGAGCTAATTCCGGAAATTTATATTCCGCAAAGAGCGTTCACAGTCAATCACATACAAATCATAAAGAGAGGATGTATTCATTAATGAAAAAGTTTCTCCTGAATTTTATAAGTATTATTTCTTTTTCTCCCTTTATTACACAAGTCACACAAGAGGATGTTACATATAACATGCGGAAATTAAAGGAGTATAATTGGTTTAATGCTTATTTGCAGAATGAGATATATCAGCACCTCATTACCCATAATGAACGAGTACGGAATTTGATTGGTGGTTTTAACACAAGGAGATTTAATCATCGTCCTTATCAAAAGAAGATGGATAAGAAGTTAAACGCTGTGTTATTGAATGAGGAAATCCGAACGAATGTATATGATATGCTCCCCTCTAGGTAGACAGATAAAAAAATAAAATCTGGCTACTAAAAGGGGAGTATATTTATGTCTAAAAGAGCTCATCCACTCGAAGTTAGGATAGAAGTAATAAATACAT
>NZ_JAIVAM010000017.1 GCF_020171845.1 Cytobacillus kochii
TTTGAGTAGTTTATTAATCTTATCTGGTTCGTCTGGAAATAAATCCTGTTTCATAGCATTAAATAAAGCCATTTGCTCTGATTTGGTTAGTTCGCTGAACTCTTCATATACATCTTTCCGCATACTTGAACGCCTCCTTAAACCCCATTTATCAACCCTTTATAAGTATGGTCAAGAAAGCAACAATCTATACGAAAACAGCCTAAAACTAAAAGATTAATCGTGCGATTCCACATGTATAAACTTACGATTTTACAAGTAATAAAGTTATTGAATGTCTCTCCATTTAATTATGGTTCATCTAAACGAAAAAAAAATCCATATCTCTGGTATAGTACGAAATTGTACTTCTGTATCGTATTAGCTTTTATTGAACGGTCTTACTTACTGTCTTATTGGTCATTAAATGAGCACAAATAATTTCCGCATAATTAACAACAAGATACTCCACTTTCTTTTTGAGGAATATCGGCAGATTCAAACAATTTTTGCAATCTGATTCAAAGGCACTAATATTTTTCTGACTATCCCTCTTCGTTAGCTCAAAGGTTCTTTAAGTATTCAATTTCGAAACATATAGAGTTTTTTTTGCCATTTCTACTCAGAAATCACCATTACATATTTCTTCTTAACTACCGGAGAACTTCAATCCTTTATCAAAAAAGAGGTAACAATTTCTCGACTCGGTGTTATAAATTCATTATTCATAGTAATTTTCATCATCGTTAAACCTTGTATCGTCGCAAAATAGAAAAGCGCCATTTCCATGGGATCTCCCTTTTTAAATTGATCTAATATCTGACCTTTTTCAATTAATCGGGCAGTTTGATTGAACATAGCTTTACTCTGCATATTAAGCTGCTGTATTTGAGGAGACAGATTCTCTATTGTTGAGGATTGGTTCATAAGCATTTGAAAATAGGCATACTCATCATCATTATCTAAATCATTTAATATTTCCAATGTTAATTGAAGAATTAACTCAACTGGGGATTCATTGCTTTGAAACTTTTTTATAATTCTTTTTAACCCTTCCACAGCGTAAGTAACTAATTCATTAAATAAGTCTTCTTTCTTTTTATAATGACGATACATTAACCCAATGCTAATTCCCGCTTCTTCTGCAATATCCTTCACACCTGTAGCAGCAAATCCTTTCTTTGCAAAAAGCTTTATTGCTGCAGTGTGGATTTTATTTTTTGTCGCAATCCTCATTGCCTCATATTGCTCTTCTGATCTAGGCAATCTTCTTCTCCCCTTTTTGACCATTCTGTTTCCTGATAATAAGTGCTTTAATCTTTCACATATTTCAAAGACAAAAGATGATGAATACCATTTTTCTTAGATATTTTTTCTGGCATAGACTTTCTCTTGTATTCTTTAAAACCCAACTTTTCATATAACTGTATTGCCGGGATATTAGTATCTGCTACTTCGTCAATCACATAATCATCATATAGTGTGTTATCAATGATATGATGAATGATTTGAGATGCCACACCTTGACCACGAAATTTCTGAGCGGTTCCAACAAACTCAATCGATCCAGTGTTTGTTGGTAAGTGTTCGTAAGGAGCTTCAAATTCCTTTTTCAAAAAAACACTGGCTATGCTTCCTTTAAAGAAACCTAAGTGCTTTCTCAACTCTTTTGAATTTAACCTCACAGAATTACTTTTTCTATCTGTACAAGCCGCAAAACCAGCAATTTCACCATTTACTATTGCTACATAAAATTGGTCTAAAACAAACATATGAGCAAAAGCATTGGCTATAATTTTTTTATCCTTTGAAAAATAACCAAGCCATTGCGTAAAGCCTTCCGCGAAGATTTCTCCCATCTGTTTTCTTACATTTAAATCAGTTTCAGCAGCAGGAATGATTTTAAGATTTTGATAAATTGCCCCCATAGAATAACACCCCTTTTTTAATGAGTGAATATATTTTCATTATAAAACAAAAAGGCTACATTGTGAATCCCATAATCTTGTGGATTTACGAAGCTTTGCCCCCTTTGGCTAACTCTTTTTCTAAAAGGGTTTTTGTCTTAAAAGATTATTCCGTTAAAGAGACAGATTCTTCTGGAATCTTGTATAATAAAATCAATAGTTTTTTTCAATTAAAGATAGAGGGTATAAAAATGGATAATGAAACCGCTAAAAATATTAGAGAAAGTTTAACGGCTGATTGTACAAAGTGCTTTGGACTTTGCTGTACAGCACTTAATATCGTAGCATCAAGTGATTTTCGGATTAACAAACCGGCAGGTACTCCTTGTAGGAATTTGCAGTCTGATTACAGTTGCCAAATTCATAGTCAGTTAAGCGATAAAGGATTCAAAGGCTGTACAGTATTTGATTGTTTGGGTGCTGGACAAGTCGTTTCTCAAGTTACTTTTAACGGTCAGAGTTGGCGAGAAAACCCTGACATTGGGGAGAAAATGTTTCAAGTGTTTCCCATCATGGAGCAAATTCATGAAATGATTGCCTACGTGGCAGAAGCTCTGTCTTACGATATACCGGATAATTTAGCTGATCAGTTGAGGAAACAGTTAAAGGAATTGCAGGATTTAACGAAGTTGGACGCAGATAATTTATTGTCACTTGATTTGGTGATTTACCGATTTTCTTTAAATGAACTGCTTACTTCAGCGAGTGATTTTGTTAGGAGAAATACCATTGATAAAATGCCTGGTGATCGAAAAATTAGAGAGTTTGACCATGGAAGAGCTGATTGGATGGGCAAAAAATTAAAGGGAAAAGATTTAAGAGCAACTGATTTTAGGGGAGCCTATTTAATTGCTGCGGATATGAGAAATACGGATTTAGGGGCAGTCAATTTTATTGGTGCGGATTTGCGAGATGTTAATTTCAGTGGCGCTGATCTGTCAACCAGTATGTTTTTGACCCAAATGCAAATTAATTCGACCAAAGGTGATGTAAAGACCATATTACCCTCTCATATACATCGACCTTCTCATTGGATGAATTAATCTTGTTCATGTTTGTTTATTAACAGAGCCTTTTTGAAGATGGTTTTACTATCAGTCTTATTCAAGAAAATGGCGCTTTATCGGAAGAACACTACATAAATGATCAAACTTTTTTATAACAAATACTTCAAAAAAAAGCCCATTTTGATCAATCTTTATTTCAAAATAGGCTTTTTAAGTTAACACAAAATATGGTTTTCGAGATATTTCTTGATCAAACTTTAATCTAAACCACCAGATATATTTTAATCTAGATACAGGCTTTCTATTTCAATATGTGTACTAATAAAGTATATACACTAAATTAATTTACCATTGTAGGTTCGACAATATCTTTTCTTCGATAAACGTTCAGAATAAGGCCTAGTAGTGCAGAGTAAACTAGCAACATGCTTCCTCCATAACTAATAAACGGCAGGGGTACTACCATAATTGGGACGATTCCAAGACCCATTAGAATGTTCCAACAGGCTGGAACAATAAATAATGCAGCCCCACCGATTACTAATAATCTGCCGAATACATCCTTTGTTTTAAAAGCATTTAATGAAATCCGCAAAATAAATACAAAGAGAAGTAGACAAAGGATTATTCCGAATGCCCAGCCAAGAGCATAGACAAGAAATGGGAATACCAAATCTGTATGTGCTTCAGCGAGCTTTAGATCATTGTAAAGTCCCTTGCCGAACCAACCAGCCTCTGTAAGGATATCTTTCAGTGGTATGAGGGTATCTGAGAGAAAGCTATTAGGGAAATAAAGGATCATTGTACTAATGAAAATGATACCTATAAGCAAATTACCCACGGCTACTTTAATGGCAAATTGTTTATGAACATAAGAAAAAACATACATCGCTAATACGCAAAAAAAGTATATTATACTAAACATAAATTGTGGGACCATGATGTAGAGAATGACTGGAGTCCAAAATAGGATTAATAGCATTCCTTGTTTTTTCCAACCCTTAAACTCATTGATTTTGGCAAAAATGCCGGCCCACGCTAAGAAAAATAAAAATAAGGATATAGCTGGACCATCAATCGTCATACCCCCGAAAGAAATCCATCTTTTTGCTCCGTTAAGCTCCATGCCAACTAAAAAAGTTGCGAAAAACAGGATTAAGCCACCTCCATAAAAATACATCCACAAATTTTTCAGTTTCCTGTAATCAAAGAATAGAAATCCTATGAGAGCAAGAATTGCAAGCACGAGCCAGACTACTTGTTTTTTCATTAAAGAAATGCTAGGTTCTGAAAAACCACCAATCAGTGGAAGAAAACTAATGCCCGCAAGAATGACAAATAAAACAATAAGGAGCCAATCCGTTCTCGGTTTATGAAGATGATTCATGTTTTTACCAACGGTAGAGGGATCTCCCATTTCCTCCATTGCCTTTTTATCCGCATCCTTTATAGATACTCCCCTCTCTTGAAAGGATTGGCTGAGCTCTTCCATATGATTACTAAGCTCCTTTTTGATCATACTGTGAGCTTCCTTGGATTTCACTTGAGAGATGACTTTACTTAAATATTCCTCAAATTTGGAAGAACTCATAAAGAAGCCTCCTCAATTAAATAGTTCAGTGATGCGCATTGTTTAGAACCTCTATACTCCCAAGAAGCTACATATTTTTTTCCTTTTGTAGTTAGAGAATAGTATTTCCTGTCTTCAATCCAGTTGGAAGTAATGATTTTCTTATTTTCAAGTAGATGTAAAAGGATATAAAGCTGGCCTTCATTGCTTTTGAAGCTAAGCTCTTTTTTTCGAAATAGTTGAGTGGAAATATCGTACCCATGCTTAGCTCCATCTTGCAGTGACTCTAATATATTTTTTAGGGTTTCTACTTTCCAGTAATGAAGTTCTAGGTGAGATTGTTTCCTACGGATCGTTTCTTTCACCGCATTTTTTCTCTCCTCGGAAAAAGAAAGACCTGCAAAATCTTTTTTTATAGAATTCTTTAAGTTATAGAATGGATCGTCCATGATTAAACCTCCTTTTTCATCTTGTTCTTTAATAATTCTCTGGCATGCTTTAATCTAGTTTTTAATGTATTACGATTGACACCCGTAATCTTGCTGATATTTGCTAATGAAAGCTCCTCGTAGTAATGTAAAAAGGCAACTTCCCTGTATTTTACTGGTAAATCCATCACAGCGCTTGTTAAACTGTCCGCTACATTTCTTGAGATTATTTCCTCTTCCACATGTTTTGACTTGGATGGGATATGGTCCCAAATTTTATCGCTGAATTTTATTTTACGATAATGCCAACTACGCAAGTAATCCTTACAATGATTAATGGCAATTCGATATAGCCACGTTTTTATTGATGACTTATGATTAAACTGACCTAGTTTTTCATAGCACTTAATAAATATCTCTTGTGTTAAATCCTCAGCTGTCGTTCGATTCTTCACATATGAAAAAACAAGATGCAGTACATCATCGCTGTAGTTATCCATTAATTGGCCGATAATTTGTTCAGTATTTTCTATATTATTAACATTTATTGCTATTTTTTCATCAGCCATCTAAGCTTCACCCCTATCACCCATTTTAGACGAAGCAAGTATCATTTTGGTTTGGAAAAATTTAAGGGAAAGTAAAGGAAATATTTATGTTTATATTGGAATTGAAATTTTAAACCTTCATCTTTGGCGTTTGAATTATTTGTACGACTGTACTAAAATAAGTACATGCGTAAAAAAAGTAAATCAACTAACCAAAAAGAAATGTCATTCATTGAAAAAGCCCGTAGAGCTCAAATTGTGGAATGTGCAATTGAAACAATTGCAGAAATAGGTTACGCTCAAGCCTCTTTAGGAAAAATTGCAAAACGTGCAAATATCAGTAAGGGGGTTATTTCTTATCACTTTGCAAATAAAGAGGAATTATTGGAGCAAATACCTATCGAATACTATTTAGCTTGGCAAGCCTATATTTCTCCAAGAATAGAAGCTCAAAAATCTCCTAAAGAAATGCTTCAGGTGTATATTGAATCCAACCTTACATTTATAGATGAAAATCGTCAGCATGTGTTCGCTGTTATAGAAACGGTTTCTAATAAGAGAACTACTGATGGTAAACTTCAGTTTGCAGCAGACCATGATGAAGCTATTTTACTTCCAATTGAAAATATTCTTACCCTAGGGATGCAAAAAGGAGTTTTCAGAGAATTTACCAGATCATCAGCAAGGGTGATGGCGTTAACAATAAGAAGTGCCATTGACGGGTTCACCCTTGAATTAACGAGGAAGCCTCATTTGGATGTTCAGCAATATACGAGAGAATTGGTTACAATCTTCGATAAATCAACTAAAAAGTAAGTGGTCACTTAGGAGGATGATTATGATTTACTATGAGGTACTTTGTTATAGTTGTAGACAAGTATTCAGAGTATACGAAGGTTCACTAAACTATAAACTATTTAAGGAAAATAGGAGTAAAATTTTTTGTTGCGAAGATTGTAGTCATAAGATACGCATTGATGCTATCAAAAATTTCTTTAGGTAACCTAAAGGGACTTTCCTTGTCTTAGAGGCGGAATGAGAAGATACGTCAAACTAATAACTTCCATATTTAGGAAGAAAAAAAGACTAGGACTCTAACATTCCCCTAGTCTTTTTGGTATTTGTAGTTATGGTTCTATTAACATAATCAGTCGAAACATTTTCAAATCACGGGTTTGTGCTTTTATTAATTCCTAGAATATATTTTATACTAAGTAAGTCACTTTTTTGAAATAAAGGTAAATTTAAACATATTCAATGATAAAAATAGTTTAATATTTAATCAATGACAGTAATCCTCTTTTCATAATATCTTACACTATATACCCCGTCTTCATTAACAGAGGAAGAGGTATTTTTGCAAAATATAAAATTAAAAACATCTTACTAATAAACCGTCCGTACTTTTTGGAATAATAATTTCCCTACTGATTTTTTGTATATAATTTAATAAACATTTGTATTCAAAACGTACTTTTATAAACGTAATGTGGTTTTGATTTAAATGATTAACATTTAGCGGAATAGATGATTTTTCAATAGATAAAGTGTTCACTAAAAATAAGGAGATATGGCATGTATTGGAATGAAGCTAAAAAGCTTTATTGTTCCATCAACTTAATATCTTCACCGTTTTTAGACTTAACACTAAGCCCTTCCCCTTTTGTTAATTTTGCTCTAGACGTTAATTCTCCAAATTGAGTAAATCTAATCTTTTCTCTATACTCCTGGGTTGCCCTTAATGTTAAACTTTCTTGCCTGTTTCTAAGACCTGTTACGTAAAGAAGGAGTGAGTATGCCTAACAAAATAAATTATTATTAGCACCTCATTCACTTCCTTGCTGCTTCTTCTTTTCCTTTGCAAAAATATAAAACAAGTACAATCCAATGAGGCTATAAGTAATGAACATGCCAATGATTAGCTTACTAGATTCAGATAGCGCCGTTTCCTTAAGTAAAATATCTGGTAAGAACAGTGCGAGTAAAACAACTGGAATAATGATCGTTTTGCTCCATATGGAGAAGGCGATGATGAGTATGAATATAACGCTCCCCAACACAATACTGCCGATTTCTCCAAAGTTGACGATCGGTGTGTCTATCATTGTATCCAAAAATAGTACTAATAGATAAAACAGCATGCTAACGATGATTGGTAACGATAAGATGATTATTTCCTTTGTGACGGATGTCTGTTTTCTTGACGTATATTTGAATACAATGGAAACACCCATAATAAATAGCAAGGTATAAACAATGATTCCAATGATATTAAATAGACTATAAGCGAGTACTCCGTTATCAAGTAAATCTCCGAATATGGTAAAAGCAATCGGTCCCAGCAAGACAAGTGGAAAGTACTTTGCCCATGACGCAAGATCTGGTTTCATTTCACCTGAAATACTCTCCATATAGGCACTTGGGGAGTCTCCTACAATTTGGTCAATCGATTTACCATTTGCTTCTGCTTCTATTAGATGATCTTCGAGTTCTGTAGTAATCTCCTTAATTTCGTTGAGGTTTTTTCCACTTGATAGTAAATAGATATGCAAGTCCTCAAGAAATTTTCTACTCTTCTGTGTTAATGCCATCAGTTCCACCTCCACTATTCCATTTCTTTTTTTAGGACGGCATTGACGCTTTTCTCTAGCTGTTGCCACCTCAGGATAAATTCTGCTAATGCCTGCTTGCCTTCTTTTGTAAGAGAATAGTATTTTCGCTGTGGTCCAGCTGTCGATGCTCTGCGAACAGAAGTGACTAATCCTTCTCTTTGCATGCGCATGAGTAGCGGATAGATCGTCCCTTCACTCACCGCATCAAAGCCATAATCACCTAGCCGTTCAGCCATTTCATAGCCATAGCACTCATTACCATCAATAATCGCTAACAGACAGCCATCGATAATTCCCTTCATCATTTGTGTTTGCGACATTTCTTTTCCACCCATTTCACTATCTTGTTTTACAAGGTATAGGAACAGTATAAAAGATACTATCTTGTAAAACAAGGGTTATATTATTTATTTTTCAATAAAAGCGTCTCTAAATCAAACGTTTGTTAAACAATTACCCTTTTTCCCTCTATCTATACAGATATCAATTGGATATTATATTACAAAACTTGGGCTATCGTATCTAAATGAAAAATTAGGTCCTTCTGACATTTATACATAACCAATAGAACGATACACTTTTAGTACGTGCAATTATTAAAGGAGATGAAGGATATGAATGGAAAGAAAAAACGGTCCCTCAGTGTGGCGATACTTATGACTGCCATGCTTATGGCTCCAGGTGCAGCATTTGGACATGGTTATGTCGAGCAACAACCTTCTCGTGCCCTTCTATGTGCACAAGGTGTCAATGAAAATTGTGGCGGAGTTCAGTATGAACCACAATCAACCGAAACAACAAAAGGTTTTCCTGAAGCAGGTTTAGCAGATGGCCAATTTGCTTCTGCCAATGGGATATTTCCTGAATTGGACGAACAATCCGAAACGCGATGGGCAAAAGTCGATATGGATGCAGGGGAGCAAACATTTACATGGCATTTAACTGCTGCTCACTCAACAGCCAAATGGCATTATTACATAACAAAAGAAGATTGGGACCCTAATGCACCCTTAACACGGGATCAATTTGAATTAACCCCTTTCTTTGAAGAAAATGATCATGGGGCAGTCCCAGGCTCAACCGTTTCACATGAAGTAACCGTACCTGAGCGTGAAGGCTATCATGTGATCTTAGCTGTATGGGATGTGGCGAATACAAGTAACGCCTTTTATCATGTGATTGATGCCGAATTCTCTGGTGAAAATAATATACCTACACCCGAACCTGATCCTGAGCCAACACCTGAACCGGAAGAACCAAGCACAGACCCAGAACCCGAAACTCCTATTGAAGGCGATACTTGGCAGACAGACACTATTTATGTAGAAGGGGATCGTGTAATTTATAACGGTTTAACATATGAGGCACAGTGGTGGACAAAAGGGGATCAACCTGATAAATCGAGTGTGTGGCAACTTATCAGCGAAGCGGAAAACCGTGAATGGAATAGCGAAGTCATTTACTATGGTGGTGACCAAGTACTGTTTAATGGGCAACTTTTTAAGGCTAAATGGTGGTCAAAAGGGGACGTGCCAGGTGAATCTAGTGTCTGGGAAGAAATTTAAGTAGGTGAATCACTTATTGCTCTCCTAATTATACAAGAGAAGTTGTGTGGGCAGTTCTCATTTGCCCACACTTCTTTTTTCATTTGGCGAAACCGCCTATGTGGACATCTCATTCCTCTTATCTACCAGCTTGCACTGTCTCTCTTCCTTCATTATGGGAGGATCCTTATAATGAAAATGAAAAGAACATAAAGACTAACCACTATCCACGCCCACATTCTCCTAATTCCAGCTGTATATTGAAGACCTATACCCACGAGGATAAGTTCCCATATAAAGAATACTTCGAGTAAATGTAGCGGACTTGACACGTCACTGTTAAACAAATAACCAATACTTGTTACCATAATTAAGCCATCACTACCAACTAGGGCTTGAATAATGACATTCAAGACATCACCAAAAGTCGTTACAATGACAATATATGTATACATGGAAAATAATTGTGTAAAGGTTGCACCTGTTTTGACCACTTTTGTTATGACCCAAATTATTAAGCTCACAACTGTTATAAAAAATATGGGACCAAATAAACTGGCAATAGAGATTGGTACGATACTTAGCCACATACCTCCCATTTCATCCAAACCGACTTCAGAAAATATACTGGATTCTACGTAAAATGCACCGAAAAACATATGAATAAAGGATAAAATAAAGACAATAAATAAGGCACTTTTCACCTTTGGTGTTTGCTTTAACTGTTTAAAGAGCATAGACGGCTCTGATACTAGTGCTTTTAAATCGTTCCACATCACGGTTCCTCCTCTAACAAAAAGAAGTGCAGCTTATCTACTACACTTCTTCTAATTATTCATAACGCAATGATTCAATAGGGTCGAGCTTTGATGCTTTACTTGCAGGTAATATCCCAAAGATGACACCGATTAGCATAGAGAATAGCATGCCTCCAGCAATAACTTGCCAGCTCATGAGAGACGGCCAATCCGCAAATAGACTAATTAATGTTGTCACACCCCAACCAAGCAGAATACCGACTACACCACCAATGAAAGTAAGTGTAATTGACTCTATGAGGAATTGAGTTAATACTTGCTGTCTCGTTGCGCCTAACGCTTTTCTTATGCCAATTTCACGCGTACGCTCTGTGACAGAGACAAGCATGATATTCATGACGCCAATTCCACCGACAAATAATGAGATCCCGGCAATACTACCAATAATCATCGTCATAATTGTTGTGACCTGACCGAGTCCTTCAGCGATTTCTTCCATATTTAACACTTGGTATGCTTCTTCCGTGTTATAGCGATTGTTCATTAGAGAGGCTGCTTTCTCTCCTGCCTGCTGTAGATCATCTGCCGAATCAGTCTGTAATGTCACTTGCGATATATCACTACTGCCATAAATCGTTAACCAAGTCGAACTAGGCAAGTATACTTCCATACTACCGAAGGAGAAAATCCCTGTTGGTTTTTCTAGCACACCAATAATTTCAACCGGTTGAGCACCAAGGCGAATCACCTCACCCACTGCTGCTTCTCCTTCAAATAGCTCTTCCTGAAGTGATTGACTAACAATAACTGCCCGTTTTCCACTTAAGAAATCTGCTGTTGTAAAACCTCTTCCATCTGATAGATTTAACGGGTTCAATTGAAAATAAGATTCGTTAATCCCCATTAAAGTTGCTTCTATCTGCTGATCTCGAAACTGAACAGGGCCGAATTCTAAGCTTGACGCAACGACCCTTTTCACTTCATCAATTTCCTCTAAAGCGCGAATATCCTCTTGTGAAAAAGCCGAGGCATACAATGCATTGGGATTGGCCATTATCTCTTCATCTGACGGTTGATAAAATAAATCAACCGTATTTCCCGGGCCTGTGAGTTGTGATTTCAACATGGCTTCCCCGCCCTGACCAATAGCAACAACAATAATAACAGAGCCAACACCGATAATGATCCCTATCATTGTAAGAATGGAACGCAGCTTATGTGCCATTAACGAACTAAGTGCCATTTTTATACTTTCAAGAAGGCTCAAAGTCATCGCCTCCCTACTTGGCGCTCATTTTCGACAATGATACCATCGCGGACGAGAATTCTACGACTCGCATAAGCGGCGATTTCCGGTTCATGTGTTACCGTTACAATCGTAGTACCTTCTTTATTTAGTTGGGTAAAAAGTTCCATAATATTTTCACTCGTTTTTGTATCGAGCGCGCCAGTCGGTTCATCAGCCAAGATCAACTTCGGTTCGTTCACAAGTGCACGGGCGATGGCTACCCGTTGCTTCTGTCCGCCTGATAACAAACTCGGAAGCTGTTCCATCCGGTCTTCTAAACCTACCTTAATGAGCGCCCGCTCAGCTTTAGCCATTCTTTCCTTCTTATTCAGACCACTATAGATCATCGGTAGTTCAACATTTTTTAAAGCCGTCAGCCTTGGTAGTAAGTGAAATTGTTGAAAAACAAAACCAATGGACCGATTTCTAATTTTCGCTAGTTCCACTTCAGAATATTGCGATATATCTTCACCGTCTAGTTGATAGGTTCCATTCGTCGGTCGGTCTAGACAACCAATAATATTCATTAATGTCGATTTTCCAGAACCAGACGGACCCATAATTGCGAGTGACTCTCCATTTTCAATCGTTAAGTCAATGCTTTGTAAAATATCGACCATTTCATCGCCTATCTGGTAAGATTTTGTGATTTCTCGTAAATGAATCATTCGACTTCCACTTCCAAGCCATCACTCAATTCATCAGAAGGATTAGTAATCACATCATCTTCAGCTATTAAACCATCTAATATCTCTATCTTTTCACCAGTGGCAACGCCTACACTCACGTCTTGACGATGAGCTTTTCCATCTTTTAAAAGATATACATAAGATTCACCATCGGCAGATAACACAGACTCAGATGGGACAGTAAGTGCCTTCTTACTACTTGTCTCCACTTCAATAATTAATTGGAATCCTGTGCGCAGTTCAGTAATATCATCTTCAATTTCAACTGTCATTCCATATTGCGCTGGGGTCGCTTCACCAGCAACAGACTGGTTGTTTTCATCTGGCATTAAACCGATGAAATTAACCTTCCCCTTCCATTCTTTATCAGGTAATACATCTGTCCGAATCGTCGCTTTCATCTCTTTCTCGACCTTTAAAGACTCAAATTCTGATAAAACCCCTCGGGCTACCATTTCATCCGTATTACCAATATGGATGACTGGCTGCTGAGTCATTGAATCCGTTGGTTGGTCTTCATTCACTTGTAAAATTGTTCCGTCTAATTTACTTTTTATCTCTAAATCTTTTTGTTGTGCTTCTATTTCTTTCTTTTCTAGAAGTAACTGACGAACATCTAAATTTGCCATTCTTAAATCTAATTGCAGTTGATCTCTTTCCGGTGCTATTTGCTTAGTGGCTTCTTTTTTGCCGACTTGATCACGCAATTCCTTTTCTTGGTCTGAGAGTCGATCTAATTGTTTGTCCACTTGATTGATTCGTAAATAACCAGATTCAATCTGTAAACTCAACCTTTCAAGCTCCATCGCCACTCGTGTATCATCATACTTGGCGACAGCCGTACCTTTTTCAACAGCATCGCCTTCCTTTACAAGGATTTCAGCAATTTCTTCGCCTTCTACACCAGGATACACTTTCTGTTCATTTTTCAAAGATAATGTACCTGGCACAATTAACGTATCTGTAATTACTTCATTCTCAGCATTTGCAGTCGTTACAGAAGGTCCTTTCGCAAAAGCTTGATGATAGACGCTAGCGCCTATCATCACCAAAACTACACTTATCACTCCAACAATGATCCAAGTTTTTTTCTTCATATTTATCTTAGACCGCCGTAGAAGTAACTAATGCGAAAATCATACTAATAATAAAGAAGGCAATGGCCACACCGTATGCAACACCTTTACTTAATCCCGCCACTTTATGCAAACCTAAACCGACAAGGATTGTTTGCCAGATGGAGAAAACTTCAATACTCGCCCAAACACTCGTAGCTTCTGCATTTAATACAGATGCTAAACTCGTCACATTTAACTCTGGGTTGCCACCAATTATCATACGAATGACACCATTCAAGATGAGTCCAATGACACTGATAACCAGAATGTATGTATTCATTGAGAAAAGCTGCTTAAATGACATATCAGAACTGGCAATTTTACAAATTAATAGATAAATAGCTGAAGAAATTAATACCGTAAAAATGGGTGTAATGATGCCCATAATTACAAACCCAATCAGTGAAATCATATACACCATGTCTTGCTCAGCTGAAGATAACTCATCAATTCCAAGATAAGCCGGGTCCATCGATAAAGCCATAATAATCATACCGACCGTAAATAATAAAGTTACGAATAATAGTGGTACCCAAATTTTTGGACGTTGCTTAATCCGCTCAAATTGCTCTGATGGATTGGCAATCATCCCAAATAAACGCGGTTTCTTTGGTTCCTCCACCTCATGCTTTAATTCAGCTTCCATAAAAAAATCTCCCCTTTTTATAAACTTGCTACAATAATGTATACGTGGTGGCAATTGTAAAGTTTCATTTTTTTGGTAAATATTTTTAATAAAGACGCTGAATATTAACCTATGTTTCGCTCATATCATTAGCAAAGAAATAAAATTGAATAGAAGGAGATTGAAATGGAGTGGAAGATAAGAGAGAACGCTTAAAAGAAGAGCCATTTAGTTTTCAAATAATGAAAAATCAATCAGTTGTGATTTCCTACAACCATAAAGTCATAAAAACAATCAATGGAAAAGAAGCGGCGAAGTTCATAAATAAGATCGAGAACGAAGAGGGAAACATTCAATTATTGTTGGCAAAACTCACAGGTAACTTTAAACGAGGAAATGAAAGGTTGAGTAAGGAGCATCCAAAACAGCAGTAGGGTAACGCCCTTTTTAGGGTGCCTGATGAGATGTTTCATCAGGCACTCTATTTAAAGGATAAGCTTACTAATATAGAAAAGCTTGATTCGAGTACATGAGTTTTTTGTGGCGCTCTTATTGTTCATGCCTAATTTGAGAGCGCCGTATCTAGTTTTACGATGGCATCAATGTCCCATTCTGATTTGAGAGACCGCAATTCACTTCCATGTAATACTCTTAAACCGGATCCCCCGTGCAAGAGCAATGTTTCACATTTTTACATAAAGACATTTAACCTCATTATTGCTCATCATAGTATTCCCCGGCAGTTTGCTCAGCATTAAATGTCCAATTTACACGAAGTTGATCACCTTGAAATTGATTTTGATCTTGTCCATTATCAACAAATTCGAATAACACAAACATTTTTTCTTTCTCCCCTGCTAGGATACCATCGGGTATTTGTCCACCGCCAACGAATGTATCGATAGCCGTTAAATCTGGCTCTGTATTCGATAATTCTGCCAATGTAGTTTCGACAACAGGGACTGTTGCGCTGCTTGTATTATACATAATCGTTACTTTGATATGTTCAGCGAAGTCTTCTACATTATCCCCATTTGCATCCACTACAGAGTAATCTGTTTGTAGCAGAACTTTATGAATATCTAATGTACCATTATTCTCTAAAGTGAATTCTCGATAGATTTCATCACCTGGCTTGATATTATCAATATTCACAACAAAATCCGGATTTACAGCTAAATCTAGTGTTCCTGCTGCAAAAGTATTTTCAGTGGCAAAACTATCACTAAAATAAGCATAAGTGCCTCCGGTAATTAATGATAATCCAAGTGCAGCTGTCATCAGATTCTTTTTTGTTAACTTAAAATTTAATCCCATGTAAACATTCCTCCTAATATATGTTTCACTTCCCCTTAGTAGAGAAGAGAATTACTGCGTATATACCTCTTTTGGTTTTCTCTCCCCTGGTTGCACAAAGGCAGAGAAGAGTAAAATGATGCCTGGAATAATCATTAATAATGCGGCTCCTGCTTTTGTTTGTGCGGTATGCAGAACATAGCCTAGATAGGGGATAGTCACACCTGCATATTCCCCAACCACATGATGTGCTGGGACTTCCCATCTATCAACAGCGTCATTATTATCACCTTTAGTCTTATACGTAATTGCCCCATCTTTTAAAGATGTTTCTACTATTCTATGTGTGATAAGGATCTCATCAAGTTTGAAAGTAATAATATCTCCTGTTTGATAGGTTTGATTTTCTTCTGTTCTGTTAATCGCTATCACTGAACCTGTTTTAAATAATGGCTCCATTGATCCAGAAAGCACTGTTTTAACCTGGTATCCAAAGAGATTGGGTTCATTACCGGTGAATCGAGCAAAAAGCATAATAAATAATAAAACACAGATAAGCAGAAATAGTAGATTACCAATTAAGCGCAGTGTCCATTTTGCTAGACTTAACAATATGAATGACTCTCCTTTCATAAAAAACTTCATCGTTTTTCTCTGCTACCAATAATATAACTGAAATATCTGATAAATAAATTGGGTTATTTTTATCTGTAAATAGACCTAATAAAGCGTGCGATTCCTATAGAAGATGATAGAGTTGAGAGTCCAAAGTCGGGTTTTATTAACCCAATCGCTAACATATTGACGTAGTATTAAATTTTCAGAATAATTGTAATTGTTTACAGAAAATGAATATGAGGTGATTGTTTTGAAGAAGAAAAATTTTACTAAGAAAGTGATTTTACCCACTGCATTAGCCTTGTCCGTCACATTCACGGGGTTTTCTCCATTGTCCACATATGCAGCGATTCAAACAGAGACCAATGAAGTCATCTGGCAAGCACCGAAAGGATTAAATAAAGAGGAGGTTGTACAAGCTTATTTACAGGACCAATTAAAAGATCAGCCCCAACCTAAAGCGCGTTCAAGTAAAATGAATGTGAATCAATTTAAGATCATTGATGAACAGGTTGATAAACAAATAGGAACAACTCATATGAAAACCGTTGAGCAAATTAACGGGGTCCCAGTTTACGGCTCAGGCCAAACAATTTCACTAGATGAGAACTTAAATGTTTATGCTTCTATCGGAGAAGTAAATAACGAGTTAGTAAAAGTAAATATCAATACAACACCTACTATTACTAAGGAAGAGGCAGAGTCTCAGGCGAAAGCTGCGATAGAAAATGAAATTGGTGCGATAAAAGATTATGATGGCATTGAAACAGATCTGATGGTATTTCCAAAGAATGATGAATACCATCTGACCTATTTAGTTAAAGCCTCCACTTCTATTCCTGAGCCTGGTTACTTCCATTATTTTATTGATGCGCATACGGGTGAAGTACAACATCACTTTAATGCCCTTCATTCTGCGGAGCCGGAAACAGAAACTGTCAGTGCTCGTGGATTAGACTTATTAGGAAAAATGCAAAATTTCAATGCGACAAAGAATATGGAAACGGGTAAAACCCATTTATATTCATTAGAAACTGTCAAAAATCGTTCAGTACCCATTCATACGTATGATGCACAAAGAATGGGTGAAACGCCTTTTATCCTTTTGTCTGCCTTACTAGGATTTACAGGTTTTGAAGTAGAGACAGCGTCTAACTTCTTCTACGATCCAGCAGCTATTTCTGCCCAACAAAACTCGATAAAGGTAAACAAATACTATCAAAACGTACATGATCGTAATAGCTTAGATAACGATGGTATGAAGATTATTAGCACCGTGCACATTGGTGATAAGTGGAATAACGCAGCGTGGAACGGGAAACAAATGCTTTATGGAGACGGTGATGGTTCATACTTCAGTTCACTAGCAGGGGCACTTGATGTTGCAGGACATGAAATGACACATGGCGTGATAACAAATACAGCTAATTTAACGTATGAAGGTGAATCAGGCGCACTAAATGAATCCATTGCTGATATTTTCGGTGTGTTAGCAGAGAATCATTCCAAAGCTGAAGAAGATAAAAATTGGGTAATAGGGGAAGATGTATACACTCCTAATATCCCAGGTGATGGAGGGCTTCGCTCCCTAGAGAACCCGAAAGACAACTCACTTCACCCGAACTATGGGATGAAAGATAATGCTTATCCTGACCATTATGATGATCGCTATTTAGGAGAGTTAGATAAAGGTGGCGTCCATATTAATAGTAGCATTAACAATAAAGCAGCCTACCTTATTGCAGAGGGTGGAGATCATTACGGTACGACAGTTAATGGAATAGGATCAGATAAATTAGGCAAAATTCTTTATAAAGCATTAACAGTCTATTTAGTACCATCATCTAATTTTTCCGAGATGAGAGAAGCTATGGTGCAATCTGCACGTGATTTATATCCTGATAGAAATGGAGAACCTTCCGCTGAAACAGCTGCTGTAATGGCTGCCTACGATTCAATTGGAGTATTAGAATAAACATTGAATCTTGTAAGCTGAGTGGTAATCATAACGAACAAACACTATGAATAATAGTCTTTGTTCGTTTTTTTGTGGAAATGACTAGCGTTCAAATTGCGTTGTGCCTTAGGGCCATTTTAGGTTCCCACTCATATTTGGGGGGTTTTCTGATTTATAGACTGGACCTAGAATAGCTCACACACCCTATTTGCCTGGCTTTCGTTTCCGGATTTGAAATTCGAATGACGTGCAAAACGCTTTTGCTGTTCGGCTTTCATTTCGAGTTTTTCCTCTGAGTGACCAATCTTTTTTCTGTCTTTCCTGCGTATACGCCTCTTGGATGTAATTACCTACCTTTTGCTCTCTTTTGCGCGTATATACCTAATGCACGCAGTTCTTTACCTTTTCTTACTCTTTTTTGCGTGTAAACCCCTCTTGCACGCAATTCTCTCTCTTTTTTTACTCTTTTTTGCGCGTAAACGCCTCTTGCACGCAATTCTCTCTCTTTTTTTACTCTTTTTTGCGCGTAAACGCCTCTTGCACGCAATTCTTTACCCTTTTCTTGCTCTCTTTTGCGCGTAAACACCTCTTTCACGCAATTCCCTATCTTTTTTTACTCTCTTTTGCGCGTAAACCCCTCTTTCACGCAATTCTCTATCTTTTTTTACTCTCTTTTGCGCGTAAACCCCTCTTTCACGCAATTCTTTACCCTTTTCTTGCTCTCTTTTGCGCGTAAACCACTCTTGAACGCAATTCCCTATCCTTTTTTACTCTTTTTTGCGCGTAAACCCCTCTTTCACGCAATTCTCTCTCTTTTTTTACTCTCTTTTGCGCGTAAACACCTCTTGCACGCAATTCCCTATCTTTTTTGCTCTTTTTTGCGCGTAAACCCCTCTTGCACGCAATTCTCTCTCTTTTTTTACTCTCTTTTGCGCGTAAACACCTCTTTCACGCAATTCCCTATCTTTTTTGCTCTTTTTTGCGCGTAAACCCCTCTTGCACGCAATTCCCTCTCTTTTTTTACTCTTTTTTGCAACGCGTATACAAGACTTTCGCTCATTCTCAGCTGTGTTCCTCCTGTTTACTATTTTCTTGTTTATAACCTAAGAATATTTCTCTACGCCTATCAGACAAAACACCCATTAAAGTTAGAATATTAAAAATAATATACCAATTCAATAAATCTATATTACAATTGTATACATTAATCATTAAATAGATCTAGGGGGTAAGTACCATTGTCAGTAGGCCATATTATTAAATTTTATAGAGAAAAAGAAGGTATGACTCAATCACAATTAGGTGACGGTATTTGTACCGCAACACATGTGAGTAAAATTGAGAATGGTAAAACCGATTATTCATTAGAAATTATTCAATTGTTTTCGCAAAAGTTACAAATTGATTTACAAAAAGAAAGTGAAAAGTTCGAGGAAATCGAAAAAACATTGCATTCTTTCAATGAAGCTTTGATCTTGAATAAGATTAAACAGGTAGAGTCTTACCGAAGAATTTTAAATAATATACCGTACTTATTATCTACAAAGTATGCCTATTTTTATCAACTGGTAATGTTACGATATTGGTTCGTAAAGGAAGAGAAAAAGGACATTGATGCCCTCTTAGGTTCTTTAGACAAGGTAGAAGCATGGATGAATCCTTATGAAAAAAACTTTTTACTTCATATGAAAGGATGGCATCTCATCCGCTATTCTTCTAAAAAAGATGATCATTATGAAGCCATGGCTATTTTCAATAAAATCCAGATTGCCTATTACCCAAATGAGGAATTCTATTATCATTTAGCACTTGCTTATCAATATGTAGGCAGACAAGTAATGGCATACATGTATGCAGAAAAGGCGTTAAAATACTATAAAGAAATCAATAATTACGCTGATGCAATTAAGGCGGAGTCCTTATTGTTATTACACATATCTGAAGACCCTTATATCGATGTGAAACCTATGTATAACCGATTAATTTATGCGTGTGAATTAATTAATGATAATGACAAAAAAGGGATGTTACTGAACAATCTTGGAAACACGCTTCTCAGAAGAAAAGAATATAATGAAGCTTATCAATACCTGAAGGAATCTATACGCCTATGTAATAAAAAAGGTAAAGTCTACATTCATCGCCTTTTCAATTATATTCTCGTTGCAGTTGAAGGCCATTTAAGTAGTAAAAAAACCTTAAGAAAAAATATTATCGAAGGACAAAGAATAGCACTAGAACTAGAAGAAGATGTTTTTATACACCTTTTCAAATTATTGGAGTATAAATTAGAAGATGAACAAGACAAATACCAACTATACTTAGCAGAAAAGGCATTCCCATATTTCAAAGAACATCAACACTTTGCCTTAATGAAGTCATCTTTGAAGGAATTAGTCGAGATGAACCAAATGAATTCTTCCCCTCAGCTAACAAGTGAATTATTAGAAGAAGCTGTTCAGCTTATTTAATTTTCAAGTGGCACTATAACTGTAAAAAATTTCATCTCCTGGTATCTTATCAAGCTGCACGACAAACAAGAGATTGAAAGTTTTAATAAACAAAGGAAATGAAGTATTTTAAACGAATACCTAAAAAGATAAAAATATACAACACTTCTATTCCATATAGATTATTTTGTAGAAAGTGAGACCCCCATTATCTTTCTATTATTCGAAAGGAGTTTGAAGCATTCTTGCATAATCCAATTTGATTTACCCCTAAAAATCCAACTTTAGATGAACAAAACTTGGGGGAAATAATCATGTTTCGAAACAAAAATTTTGCTTTATTAGTATTCGGGCAGTCTCTTGCGAATATAGGGGATATTCTTTATATTACATCTATCATTAGTATGATGTATCAATGGACAGGGTCAAGCTTTTATACAGCATTTGTTCCTTTTACGATAACATCAGCTATGTTTCTATCAAGTTTACTTTCACCGCTTGTGATGAATCGTTGGAACTTAAAATGGTTACTCACCTTTTCACAAGTGGGGAAAACGATCATTATTATCCTACTCACCCTTCTTGTAACTGAAATGGTTGCTGTACCGTTGATCATTGTCTTTATACTCATTGCTGGCATCGGGTTGCTCGATGGCTGTGCGAATCCGATCAGCCAAACATTGATTCCTCATTATGTTAAGAGTGAACAATTAGTGAAAGCAAATGGGTTTTTCGATACGGTTACACAAATCATTCAAGCTGGCATGTGGTTCATCAGTAGTTTGTTGCTCATTCGTATTGGCAGCAACAGCTTATTGTGGGTAGTGATTGGTTTATTCTTCTTATCTAGTTGTTTCCTTTCTTTTTTAAACAGCGTACAAAGCTCAAACGACAAACAACCGTCTCCGTTTGCCGAAATGAAAGAAGGTTGGCACATCCTGTATCGAACACCGATATTGCGAAAAATGGCCTATATTGAAGGGCTTGATTCCATCGCTGCTACAGTATGGATCGCTGCTATTCTCTATGTATTTGTGAGTGAAAGGCTACAAGCCGACCATCAATGGTGGGGCTGGATAAATGGCGCTTTTTTCCTTGGGCTCATTCTCGGCAGTCTTTATTGTATGAAGTATACAAAACTAGTAGAAAACAAAATACAAAAGGTGTTTCTGCTAGGGGCCATCGCAGCGTTTTTTAGTACTTTCGTATTCGCTTTTAATACGCTACCCGTTCTTGCACTTATCCTTGCCTTTTCATTTGGTGCTTCTATGCAAATAAAAGGCATACCGCAACATACAATGATTCAAACGAGTGTGTCACTTACACAGTTATCAAAGGTCTACGCCGCACTAGGCGCTTTGGGCACAGGTATTTTCGCCCTTTCCTCTTTACTGATGGGATGGCTCGCTGAAACATTTAATGTTCAGCTTGTTTTTCTCCTATCTGCCGCTTTAATGGCCGTGATAAGTATTTTAATAAAAGTTAATCAACAGGTTTTTGTTAAAGGAAATGTGAAACAAACGTAAATGATGAAATGAAAACTTCCCATTAATCGTAAGGGAGGTTTTCTTCTTTTTTTAACTGTAATAGAACGAGAGATTTGACCAAAATTTAATAATTATTTTAAACCATAACCGCTTGTACAAATAAAGCAAAGACAACAAATAAATGAACAACCGCCAATATCCCAATATATAAACCATTTAGCGGAAAGAATAATAAGTGAATCAATATAAGTAAAAAGCACTCCACTGCAAACAAGATAACAGTCAGCCCTATTCGATTGGCTAGCTTCTTTTCATTCCTTACTCTCCCCTCTTTATAACCAGCGATAAAACTGACACTACCCTTACGCTGAATTAATACACCAATGACCACTAAAATACTACAAAGGAATAAAGCAAGAATGATCTCCACCAACCTATGTGACCTCCTACCTTCTATCTATTTTTTAAAAAAATGTATAGGAAAAAGTTTAATTCATGATAAATGAGCCTAAATAGAAACTATATATTTTTGCTAGGGAGTGTGCATATATCGTGTTTGATCTTTTTGATTGGCTTAGACTTTTATTATCTGCCATTATCATTTTGCCATTAACAACAATCGTTCGAGAGTTTGGGTATTACCTAGCAGCGACCATTTTAGGGAGCAAAGAAAAGAAGTTAGTGATTGGAAGTGGGCCGGTATTATTTAAAATACCTACTATCGAAGTGAGAAGATACTTCTTTATGAATAGCTGGATGGAGTATGAAGAATTAAATCCGAGCGGACGCTTTTGGCACGGGTTCATTTATGCTTCTCCTATTTTAACGACAGGTGGTTGCGCGATTATTGCTAATTCGCTTGTATTAGAAGGGGTCTTACCAAATAATATTTTCTGGCAAACATTTATCTTTTATTGCTTTTATTATGTATTTTTTGATATTGTCCCTGTTTATTTGCCAGATGGTCAACCTACTAACGGTCGGGCGATTTTTGACCTTATTTATTACGGGGAGCGCTCCGATTATTTAAGACAGAAAAATAGCCAAAGTAATGAGCAACGAGCTTACACTGATGAACAAGAAGAAACAATGGAGAATAGGGATCGAGATGAAAAAGAACATAGTGACCATACCCAGCCTTAATAATTTCCTTAAGCTGAAGCTGAATCTATCTCACTGTTTTCTACACGTTTACTTAGTTGATGATAAAAAATATTGACCGCCGTGAAATAAATCATAGCACCCATTACCAAAAATATAATGAGTTGGATAACCTTTTCTTCTTTTAATAAATGTTCTGTATGATAAACAAATTGTAATTGCTCGTTCAATGAAATGGGAGAGGTAAATATCGATAAAATAAAACCTAAAATAACGAAAATGCCATAAATATTTAAAGCAAACCTTATCGTTAATTTTTTATCATACACGTTTACCTGCTGTTCCTGTGGTCTTGTGCCCATTTAACCTCCCCTTTCATTCATCATGATTAACACTAGAAAGAATATAAAGAAGCATATCGGTAAAAGAAAACTTAAAAGCGTTGTCTTCGTTTGATAGTTTTCCTGCTTCCTTTTTAACAAACGATCGATAACAAAAAACAACCATGCGGCAATTAAACTAATATGTAGGAGAACGAGTCCAAATATAGTATGGAAGAGAAAGGTAAGGATGATAGCTAACTTATTTTTCTTTTTAGCAAGTAAACTGGCAAGCCAATCACTAACGAGAGAAGTCGCTATTCCATAGATATAAATGACTGGAAGACTATACATCATAACAAACCCAAGGAATTCTATGAAATAGGAATGATCTCCTACTGTAGAAATGAGAGTTAAGGTCAGTGGATAAAGCACGCTTGTAATGGAAGCCGCAATCAATTTTCGTCGAAACATATTGCCACCTCTCATGCAATTGGATACCCTAATTATAACATAATTTTGAAAAATATATGAATTTTACCATTATGAACTTGCGATTCGATCAAGCTTTTTCAATCCCGATTGTTCAAACTCATTGGCTTCCGTCTTTAATCGGTTGATGTCATCCTGTTGATCTAATCCCGTTTCTAAAACTTCTTTCTCTAATTGATGTACCTCCGCCTTTAATGAGAAAGCTGTAGAGAGGTCGGCACTCGCCCCTTCAAAGACGGATAACATACTTTCAGTTAGATTTTCAGGTGGCGGATATTGGCTGTATAAACTTGCTAGCTTCGTTGCCTCTTCATATAAAATTTCTAGTTCCTTTAACATCTCTTCTGCTTGATTATCTTCCTTTGCTTCTTCATATGCCACTACATGAGTTTGATAGGACGATTGTTTAGCTAACATTTCTTCCTTAAATTCTTCAAAAGCGGCTTTCTTTGTGCATCCGAAAAGTAAAACTATCATGAAAATGAACAGACTATATTTAAGCTTCAATTGTATCCCCCTTTGGCAAAATATAAGTACTACAGCTCCAATGCGTATGATGAATCATTCCTTGCCACTGTCGTTTTTCTAACTCTTTAGCAATGAGGCGATTGAATATGCCATGTCCGACTAAACAGATCGATCCTTTTTCTCGCGCTTCATTTATGAGAACATCAGTCGCGGCAATAGCTCTCTCTTTAGCTTCACGATAAGACTCACACCCATGCTTGGCACCTAAAAACCATGCGATTCTTAAAAAGAGTGTCCAATGATTTGGCTTTAACCTTATAAACTTACTTAAGTAAATATGAGGAAGCTCTGCCTCCCGAAAAAGAGCATCAGCTGCATAATTTTGATTGCCAGCTAAATGATGAAGAGTCGCCGTCGCACGTAACAAATCACTCGTCAGCAATGTATGTGCTTTTTGAACCTTTTCGATTGTCAGTGCTGGATATTGTTCCATTGGTTCTACTCCCGATTCATCATAAGCTTCTACCCACGAACGATACTGCTGCCCATTTATTCGTTTATTCTCTTTATGAATGGAGGCGCCATGCCTGATTAAGTTAATTTCCACCCTTATCACTTCTCTTTCCTTGCCTAACTCTACCTATGTCCACCTTCTCATAGGGATCATTCGCATAGTTAAAGCCTCTTATTAAAAAGTTAAATGATACATTCTCTTCTTAAAAATATTCTATTTAGTAAACACAAATTCCTTTTCTTTTTATTCAAAATATATTGAATAAATAATTCTAAAAATATAGAATATAGACAATCTACTTATCCATTATAAGGAAAGGAGCCAATTCATGTTACATACGCGGACATTTAAAATATTATGGTTAGGAAATTTAATTTCTGAATTTGGTGGTGCTATCGGGGGGATTATAAATGGCTTACTACTATATGAACTGACGGGTTCAAAGGAATGGATGGCAACAATGTGGCTTTGTTACTTCCTGCCATCACTATTTGTTCAAAGCTTGAGTGCCCCTTTTTTAAACAATATCAATAAAGAGAAAGTGTTATATATTATCCAACTCTTCCGCTCAGCTGTCTATCTTTTACCTCTATTAGGGAGCATAGTAGGCATAAACGATATAACCATAGTAGTGCTCGTGATTCTGCAATGTACAATCGGTATATTGCAACCCATTTATGCTAGTATTTCATTCTCATTAATCCCAGTATATTGTGAAGATAACAAGCTTGTCTCAGCCAATAGTTCGCTCGATGCAACGATAAGATTAATGAGCTTTATCGCACCAGGAATGGCTTCTTTCTTATTACTCTTCTTACCTTTACACTGTCTTTATCTACTCACAACATTGCTCTTTCTTCTTAGTGCTTTTTCACTTCACCAATTGCCATACTCAACAGCAAGTTCATCAGTCAACAAAAATAAAAAAAGTTGGCGCTCAGCATTCATAGGAGGTTATCAAACCTTCTTTTCCTATCCTTCTTTATGGAAGTTAACCCTTCTCTCTTCAGCGGTACAGTTTGCTGTAGGAGCAACAATGGTGATAAAGATCCCATTTTTTCGTGAAGAATTAAGCGGCACTTCATGGGAGTATGCCCTATTTGCCGCTGCTTTTCCATTTGGTTATGTACTAGGTACGTTCTTGTTAGCGAAGTTGCCTAAAAACGATGTAACGCTGTACCTCGGTTTGTTTGGGGGCGGACTCTCTTTTATGCTTTTGTCTCTTACACCATCCATAACCCTTGCATGGGCTTGTGAGCTATTCGGCGGCTTATTATTCCCATTATTTAACGCACAGGGTGTAGCAAAATTCCAAAGAGTGGCTCCGAGGGATCAATTAGCAGAATTAAGTGCCATCCGCCTCCTTTTTTTAAGAGTAACGATGCCTTTAGGGATTTTATTTGCCTCTTTGCCATTACCAACCAGGAACATTTATCTTTATATTGGTGGGCTCATTACCTTTTTAGCGATTGGTTCCTTCTTAAAAAGCACCCGTGTTTCTAGCAAACACCTTACAGCTTAAGCTTTTTTTCTAATTTATAAATCACTTGCCTTGCTCCAAAACGATCAATATAACAATCAATAGTGAAACCAAGTTTTTCTAAAAGTTGACACGACCGCTTGTTAGCTACTTGTGTTTCAGCGACAACCTTTTGCTCGTTAAGATTAGAAAAAGCAAACACCAACACTTCATGGATGGTCTCTCTTGCATACCCTTTCCCCCAACCATCAGGGAAAAATTGATAAGAGATTTCTATATCCGCCTCACAATGGTGGGGGGTAAGAGCGATGAATCCTAAGTGATGATGTGTATGCTTTTCTGATACGATTCAATAATACGATGATAAGTTCATCAACATATTCTCCATTTGCTCCTTTACTTCTTCAATTGTCCTTAACCCGCCAAGATACTCCCGGACCTTAGCATTCCGATACAATTTCACCATTGTAGGAAGATGCTTCATAGAGAGCGGAGTTAATACACATCTTTCAGTCAATAACGTCTTCATTTACTAATCTCTTCAATCATTTCTACACGATTGCCGAACGGATCTCTAAATTCAAAGCGGTCAAAACCTGGAATAGGGACACCCTCTATTAAACTAATGTTTTGCTGCGATAATACTTCCTTCCAAAAGGATAGATTATCTACTTCATAAGCGATATGTGCCTTTGTAGTCGTTCTGTCAAATCCATTTTCAGTGCCAACATGGACGGCACGGTCACCTACTTGTAACCAAAAACCACCTCTCCCTTTCAATGAAGCTGGTTTTTCAATCTCCTTTAATTGCAGAACTTCGCAATAAAACCGCTTGCCTTTTTCTTCTGCTCCTTTTGGAATTGTTAATTGTACATGATGAATCCCTATAATCATAATTTACCTCCTTTATCATTCTTCTCCGAAAGAATAGCACCATTAGGAAAGTCCATTTTTCTTCGTAAAAACGATGAGCTGCTTTTTCGTGACTAGAGTGATTCAAGACAGATATAGTCGGTTCCATGTTTCACCAATTGCATTAGCTTTCCTCCATACCCTTTTGAACGAACAGTTGCATCCGTGACGCATTCTGACATATACACCTGCTTGCCTCAACCTGACCATGCCATCAGTCTTATCCCTTCTTTTATTAACTTTATATTTCTACTTTTAGAAGAATATTCCTTTCATCTAACGACATAATAAAAAGAATCTAATTACAAAAGGAGCTGTTCACTATGCGTAAAAAAAGAAGAATAGTCATATTACTTTTCATTTTCATCTATATTGGCCTTGTATCAAATGTTAGTGCCCTTACCTTCGACACCTTACCCGTCGAGCAATCATCTCAACGTTGGTCCGTGGAAATAAGTGAGGGTGTGGACGATAATTCAAAACAGCAATCCAAGTTCGGTCATTATGATACACGGTCTCTAAAAGTTGAAAACATGGGAGAGAACAACCTCATAACTGCTGAAATTTCAATGTACCGAAATGAACCAAAATCCACAACAAAGTATGCCCTACAAGGTTGTCCGGAAGCATTGGATTGCAAGCAAATTTCAGAAGATCAAAAGCATACGCTTGCCGCACAATTAAATAATGGCTCCCCATATAATTTCACAGACTTTATCCTAGCTGAAAAAGCAACAGAACTTGAAGTTGAAATCACCTGGACAGAAAAAGGCAATGAAGGACGTCCACTGAAAGAAAGATTTGTTTTTTCTGAGGAATAAATGAGAAAGAAGGTTATTCTTTGCTGATAAAGAGTAACCTTCTTTAGAAATACAATATATGGAAGCACTATTTGATACACTGCCAGGCTGAATCCAAGTATACTGGCTTTTAATTTCGAGGGATGATTTGTTTCCTTTTTTTAAAAAATCAGTGCTTTTGTACTCCTTGTTTATACGACTTATACTGGGGGGTATTTCCAGCTCATGATACCAATCGGTTTTATACAGACTCGAAAAAGTGAGCGTGCTATAAAATCAAAGAAGTAGAAAAGTAATCGCTAGTATATGTAACAAAATGAATTACTTACTCCATATCCGCTCGACACTATATCCATCCTTCTTTTCACTTAATCTATAAACATCAGGATTCGATAATTCTTTCCATTCGTCAAACCCGAATGAAGCATGATACTGTTTTAGTAGTAGAGAAATAATATTTCCGTGGGCTACGATGATTGTGTGCTCGGCCTCACTGCTTCGGATTTCCTCTACGACTTGAGAGATTCGGTCCATCGCTTGTCTGCTTGATTCACCACCAGCAAAATATAAATCTAGATCATCGAAAGTGGCCTTTAACTTATCTTGCCAATCATCTAAGCTTGTTGTACTCAGCACACGTTCGGATAAACGTTTATCCACTTCCACTGTAACGCCGATTTTTTCGGCTAACGGTTCAATCGTTTGTGTCGCACGTAAAAATGGACTAGAGAGGATACGATCAATTGGCCTGTCTTGAAAGAATGCCTCTAACTCTTCGGCTTGTTGCTGACCCCTTGTGGTTAGTTCAGCATCCGGTGCTTGTCCGGTTGCTTGGCAATGTCTGACGATATAGATTTCTTTCACTTTATTCCCCCCCGATTACTTTTGTCATCTTCACAATTTCTTGCGAATATCCGATATGTTCGTAAAATTGGACGGCACGTTGATTGTCGGAAAACACATCTAGAACGAGGACTTTGATTCCTCTTTCTTTTGCCCAAGTTTCTGCAAAACGCATCAACTGCTTACCAACTCCTTTTCCCTCACCTTCAGCAGTGACCGCGATTGCAGATATATACGCTAGCTTTTCTTTTGAAAAATAATCCTCTTCTTCCTTACATTCAATATATCCTAAAAACACACCTTCTCCTTCTGCGACAAATATATTATCACTATTCTCATCAATGGAGGCCTGTGCCATTTCCAACTGTTTTTGCTGCATCTGCTCGGAATCACGGTGTGCTAGAAAAGGAATCTCACTCAAACGAGTTGATAATTGCAAGATTCTTTGTTTATCTTGTTGATTGTACGCCCTTATATTCATACTGTCCTCCTGTTCATATATTCCTCCTGTAATAGACCCATATGGATCATATCAAACCATTTGCCTTCTCTAAATAAACATTGCCTCACACGACCTTCTTCAATAAACCCTAATTTTTCGTATACATGCTGCGCTCTCTTATTTAATGAAAATACCCTCAATGAAAGGCGGTGAAGATTTAACTCCATAAAAGTATATTCTAAGAGGATTTGAACGGCGCTCGTACCAACACCTTTACCCCATTCATTTTTTTCACCAATATCGATTATGAGTTCAGCATTGCGATTTTTCATGTCCATATTCACTAATGAGATCATGCCGATTGGACGTTGATGACTCTTCTCCTCAATGATATAGCATTTAGAATCCGTCGCCCCTAGAATGACTGTCTCAATGAACTCCTTTGTTTCTTCATATGTATATCTATCTAAATCTAAACTCGTAAAAGTCATCACATCTAAATCATTTCGCCATTTATGATAAATGGGTATATCATCCACAGTCATCTTTCTTAAAAATAAAAGTTCATTTGCAAGCATTCCTTATCACACCTTTCATCCTTGACTTTGTTCAAGTATACCGTAACATTAAATATTTTTACTATAAATTACTTTTCTGGAAACAAAAAAAGACAAAGACGTTTTGAAAACGCCCTTGCCCCACTATTTAATATACATAATCCGGATAATCAGTAATAATGCCATCCACTTTCATTTCTTTTAAGAATTGTGCTGCTTCAGGTGTACGAACAGTCCAGGACTGGATTTTCATTTTGTTTTTTCTCACCTTTTTGACGAGTTCTTCATTCACAAGACCGATACTCGGGTTAAAATAATCAGCATATTTCCGAAATGCTTTGAGCGCTTCATCACTAACATCGTTAGGAGAGGAAGTTAATACGCCAATAGGCATTCTTGGTAATAATTTATTTGCCAGTTTCATAGATTCGAAGTTAAAGGATTGGACAATCACTTCTTCTCTTTTCGGTTTATCCATCTTCCGTTTCTTTAATGCTTTCGTCATTTGCTTCTCGATACCAGGATATAACTCGGGCGCTTTCAGTTCAATGAGAATACCGATTTTTCCTTTATAACGATCGAGGACTTCATCGAAACTAGGAATTTTCTCTCCTGCAAATTCCTCCCCTTTCCAGCTACCAGCATCTAGTTGTCTTAACTCCTTAAAATCGAGGTCACCTACTTTGCCAGTTCCATCAGTTGTGCGGTCGACTGTCGTATCATGTAAAATGACTAACTTGCCATCCTTACTTCTTTGCACATCAATCTCAATATAATCTGCACCCATCGCAACTGCTAAATCAAATGCTGCGATTGTATTTTCTGGTGCATAGCCCGAAGCTCCCCGATGCGCTACGTTCGCAATTTCTTTTTCTTTCCTACTTGCCTCAGCCTCACCAAAAGGCAAAGTCACAAAAATCACTGTCGCTAGTAAACAGAAAAGCAATACTTTCTTCAAATTCCCCAACTCCTTTATTTTATCTTTCGAATCAAATGATAAAGGAGGAACTTGAAGAGAATATAAAAAGGGTGTGTAGAAGATATAATATTAAAGTAAAAATATTCAGTCTTATTTACTTATAATTTTTTACAAAGAGAGTAAGTAAAAATACATAGAACGGAGAAAAGGAGAAGTCTTTCACCCTAAAAGGCAGCTTCCCATCATTCTCCGTATCATCTAATCAATCCAATAACCTTCTTCTTAACTTCTCTATAACCTCGCTCTCAACTGAGCATTCCTTCATAAGATAGTCCTCGATTGTATCATGTTTAGAAAATATGGCTTTATAGGCTTGTTCAAGATAGGCTTCTCGTACTTCAAGCACTGGTTGAATATCTGTTTCCTTCAAACGGAAGAGGCTAGCTATCTTTAGTGCTTTTGCGGTTTTCTTCATTCTGGGCGCAATCAATTCATTGGATTGAAGGTATTCTTTCATGACCATATCGTATGGAACATCCGCTGTTAATTGAATTAATGATGACATAAAACCTGTCCGGTCTTTACCTCCTGTACAATGAATAAGCAGTGGAGCGTGCTCCTTTTCCACTATCAGGTCAAAGATTTGTTTAATTTCCCTTTGGCAACCGAACGCCATATGCTGATACATTTTAAGCATCAACTCTTCAAAGTTCATATGCCTCGCACCGGTTAGTAAAAATTTAAGCATCCCTTTTCGCGTTAATTCCCAACTAGGGTCTTGAATAGGAATTTTCACTACTGAGAGATGTTGTTCTTCATGAATTTTCGCTCGCTTTGATTCTCCTTCTGACACCGTTCTTAAGTCACAGATTGTTTTTATATTCAACTTTCGAAAAAGATTCATATCCGCTTCAGTCAAACGAGACAGTTCATCTGATCGGTAAAGCAGACCTGATTTCATTCTTAGTCCGTTGCTCGTAACAAGTCCTCCGATATCTCTGAAGTTATATACCCCTTCTAGTCGTTCCCATTCCATCGTCGTCATCAATTGTTCTCCTAACTACGCTTTTAATAATTCATTTTAACATCTTGAAGTTTAAGAAAACAAAAAAAACCGACTATAAGCCGGCTTCTCCTCAAATCACTCTTTATCTTTTATTTGCAAGTAATCACTATTATTGATTGAAATGGTATATTTACCATCGCCATACTTAAGCATGGCTTTCTCTACTCTCTGTTGTTCATCATATTCATCCTGTTTTTCTGTAAAAACGATATTATTTGGTTCTTTTTCAGAGTTAAGGTCACCAACATCTGATACAACAAGCTCGGCATTACTGTTTTTACTCATGTACACATTCACTGCAGAACTGTTATTCACGTCCCAATCTGCTGTTAGTTGACGAGGCTTCATCGTAATTTCGTTATAATTCCCGTCAATTTCTAGTGTCACATCTTGTGGAATCACGAGTGTCGGATCCAAAGTACTATAATTTTGAAACATTGCGATTGACTCACGTGGTAGTTCCTTAAATGCAATGTATAAGGTATCTCCCTTTACAGTAGTTGTCATATAATCTTCAACATCCGTAATTAATGGTTTTTTCTCTAATTGGGTAGCAGTGTACGTACCAAATACAGACAGTTCCTTTCCTGTCGATCCTTCCACACTTATACCAGTTGAGCCTGAATCAACAACGACTCTTTTCACATCATTATTCATAGCAAAATCGAATGTTGGTAAATCACCTGTTCTATGTTCAAGGTCCATGTTGGCACTCACTTTATCAACAATACCTGTCATACTAAGAAGTGCAATGGTAATACCAACTGTTCCTAACACACCCACAAAGAAAATGCTAAAGATATCATACTTTAAGTAAGGCTTTTCTTGTTTTGAGAAGAATAAATATAGCAAGATTTCGCCACCTAAAATAACAAATATAATCGGCCACCATGAAATAAGTATACTCGAGACATCCAACTTAAATATTTGTGAAAGAAGCAAATATACGCCTAAAAATAAAAGTGATGCCCCCATTGAAAAGGTTCCTACTCTCCATGTCCTCATTTTTTCTTCACCCCTTCTTCATTTTTTTCTTTTCTTTTGTTCCAGATAAGAGCTTTAACCCGCCACCAATTAAAACGATACATACAATAGCTGTTTGGAAATAGCGATTAAACCAGTACCAGACGTCAATATTCAACACTTCAATAATACTTGGTGCAAAAGCCGGCAATAAGACATTTGTTGTCAAATAATACAAACCAACTACAACCAACCCTATGCCTAACCATTTTTGATGATTTTCAAAATAAGAAACAATCGGTACATCTTCTAACTCTTCTTCTCCATAGCGTGAGGATTTTTGTAAACCGTCGAAAAAGCTATAAAACCATATAATTGGTATGAGAAACAGGAAAATCCCTAAACGCAGAACGTCCAAAATATAGATAGAGAAAAGAAATGCAGCCATTAATTGAATCCCTCTTCGCTGTAGTCCTAAATACAAATGACCTGCCCCCGGGAAAATAGATAAGAAAGTAGCAAGTCCTTTACTTTTACGGCCCTCTTCTCTTCCTCTTTCTATATCTTCTAATAAAGTTCTGTCTACGAGCTCTTCCCCTTTTTGCTTTTTATTTAATTGTTGAATCGCATCAAAGAAACTGTATACCCATATTACTGGGAATAGTAAAAGAAAGACCATAAATTCTCCACGATCAGTTAAAAAAGCGACAAACAAAACCATAATACAGAAACCAAGTGAAGCCGTTAGTAAGGTAATCCCTCTATTCATTAATCCCAAATGAAAATGTCCCACTCCTGGAATAAAAGATAAAAGAATAGTACGGAACCGTTCATAATCCAGTTCTTCTCCAACTTTAGAGGACGGGTCTTGTTTATTCTTTAGCAACTTTGAAGCCATAATAGCTGTATCGACGAGATTAATAATATAAAGAATGACACCAGCAAAGACAACAAGTATAATTTCGCCTCCTACCCCAACCGAAAGCATGAAAAACGTAAAGGCAATAAGGGCAAATTCACCTATTAGATAGGCCAACCCGCGGAGGAATACGCCTAAATATAAAAGACCTCCTCCAGGAAAAAAACCTAATAAGAATGCCAATAAAGGGTTTTTCATTTTTTATCCTCCTCCTTCTTTGTATCCATCCAAGCAAATGTTTTATCCATAATTCCTTCTGTTATAGATGCTTTATCTTCTTTAAACTGTTTACTCTCCACATCACCAGCATATTGTGTGAGCGTTTGGAAAAAGCCCGTTGACATAAGTATTAAAGTCATCGCTGCCGCTATCCCATAATGAAAAATTGTTTTTTTATAGAACGCTGTGGCTTTACGAGAGAAATTGTCATTCTTTGTATCTTGTTTATTAATTTCATTTGGCAATTGGGCCATAATGTTGTCGGTAAAAGCTGTTCCATCTATAATATCTGGGAGTTCCTCTGCCTCAATTGCCGTCAGATAGACCTCCAAGCATTGATCGCAGGTATAGAGGTGGTCCTCATAAAGAATTTTATCTTCACCATCTAATTCATTCTTCACATATTTCGTCCATTGTTCATAACTGTAATGTTTCATGAAAAATCGTCCTCCTTCCAATGCTTTTTCATCCATTGACGTGCTCGGTATAATTTTGTTTCGATGGTCTTCACCTGCACATTTTGCTCATCTGCCATCTGTTGATAGGTTTTTTCGTTTATATAAAAATCATAAATGACATGTCGATAGCCTTCTGGCAATTGATGGATACGTTGTCTTACTAACTCAACCGTTTCTTTCCTCAGGAACTTTGTTTCAATATTACCATGTGAAGATTCCCTTCTATCAAAATCAATCACATCCATTATGTCTTCACGCTGTCGTTCTTTTTTTCTTTTCATATCAATGGCGTGATTGACGGCGATTCGTTTCATCCATGTTTTAAAACCTTGATCCTCATATTGGGGGAGAGAGTGATAGATTTTCAAAAACACTTCTTGTGCGGCATCTTCAGCAGCATTCCGATCACGTAATACCGCAAACGTAACTTTAAAAAGTTCATTGCGGTATTTTTCGACAAGTAATCGGAAAGCATGGTCGTTGCCATCTAATATTTTTTGGATAAGAACTTGGTCGCTAATGTCACTCTCCCCCTTTCTTTTTAGCTTCCATCATAATAGACGTTAAACAATCATCTTTCCCCTACACAAAAGATAAAAATAATTTCACTAGCTTTATTCAAGCAAAAATTAGCCTGCTTGACTATACTTATATTTTGCAAAATACGGGGTTCTAGACATTTTCAATCATGAATATTACTTTATCTTCATATTCTTATCTATGAGGTGAGAACAGCATGAGAGTAGCTTATACAAGTTCCGACGTAGATTTAATGGCAAGGATGATGAGAGCCGAAGCTGAGGGTGAAGGAAAGCAAGGAATGTTATACGTAGGCAATGTAATCGTTAATCGTGCAATCGCTGACTGTCTTGATTTTAGAGATGTTCGAACAATCGAGGATGTCATTTATCATGTACAAGGTGGTAATTATTCATTCGAAGCTGTGCAGAAGGGGAACCTCTTTTACAACAGAGCAAGGAGCACAGAAAAAAGACTCGCCGAGAAAAATTTGAAATATTGGCGTGAACACCCTGCTAAATATGCACTCTGGTATTTCAATCCATATGCTCCCTGCCCGCCTACTTGGTATAACCAACCTTTTGCCGGCCAGTTTAAAAATCACTGCTATTATGAGCCAATCGCTAACACATGTGACAGTGTTTATGTGTAAAAGAGAACAACAAAGAACATCCCAAAATGGGGTGTTTTTTTGTTGTTTGTTTAAGTTCGTTGATTTATTTACGAAAGAATCGCCATTTATAACCCTTAGGAATTAATTTTTTTCGCGTAGATTGAAGCAATGTCTTTATCGAGGGTTTAACTTTTGTTCAAGCTACATTTTTATTTAAAATAGAGAATAGCTATTAGTAATCGAAGAACAGATATCATCTGAGGAGAAAAAACGTTTGACGGAACTACTAAGAAACAAAAAAACATAACGTCCCTTTCAAAAAAGAAGCCGGTTACTTAATTGTTATTCCTCACCATGAGGATATCGCAAAAGTTATTCAATCGAAATAACCAATCCCACCCCTGACTTTTAAACAGTCTAGTTGAATGATGTAATTCTCCTAACGAGAATCATTTTTATAATTTTCTGCCATCCCATCTATCACACTGTTATTTTACACTAAATAGCTTCTTTCATTTTGACAAAGATAGACATTATTTTAATATTTATTTATTATTTTATAGGATATTTTCGCATAGACTAATATGGTAAAATTAGTAATGTTAGAATTTTCTTGATAAGGAGATTAGCTATGGACTTATTTATTTTATTACTATCTTATCTCATTGGCTCGATACCTACTGCCTTACTTGTAGGTAAACTTTTCTTTGGCATTGATATTCGTGAATATGGTAGCAACAATCCCGGCGCAACGAATACACTTCGGGTTTTAGGAAAAAGAGCAGGGGTTACTGTTTTAATTATTGATATAGGTAAAGGTGCACTTGCTGCTTCACTCCCTTTGTTACTTCAAACAGGCGGTGATCCACTGATTATTGGTTTGTTTGCAGTTGTTGGACATTGCTTCCCTATTTTCGCTGGTTTTCGTGGAGGAAAAGCCATTGCTACAACTGCTGGTGTGCTTTTGGTCGCGAATATCTGGTTATTTCTAATTGCCTATATCACCTTTGTTGCCGTGGTTTCTATCACAAAATATCTTTACTATGGTTCCATTTCTGTAGGGGTTGCTCTTTTCTTATACGCCACCCTTTCACCACTACAAAAAAATGAATGGATCTTTTTCCTATTTTTATTGTTACTCATTTATTTACACCGTTCAAATATTCGCAATCATTTACTGCAGAGGGAGCCTAAAATTAATGATAAGAAAATTAAAGATGACCGTCTGCCGCCTAAACAAGCTTAAGGAGGTCTGTTATGACTAAACAGTTAGCGAAATTCATCGCTGATTTAAATCAATTAGACAAGCATCATATCGGCTTTTGTGGAGAAAAGGAAGAGGACATTCTCCATGATATACAAGAAATAAAGCCTTATTTTATCACTTATGAATATGAGGGTGAAATTGAAGCTGCCATAGGATTAGATATTGATGAAGCTGACCGGAGTGCAGAAGTATGGGGTCCCTTTGCCAAGAATCATGAGGTAAAAAAAGATTTGTGGAACCAAGTTGTAAACTCCTATGAAAATAAGCTACAGCAATTATCGTTTTTTGTGAACGAAAAGAATAATAGCACCTTACATTTTTTACAATCAATCGATGCCACTCACCAAGGAAATCATGCCATACTCGCAGCAAAGCGAGGGATTTTCCAAAATATCTGTCACAGCTATCATGAGCAGTATCGAAACGATTTTCTGCTACTACACGAAGCAACTTTTCCGCAAACTTATTTGTCAGGAGAAGAGATACTAAAACTGTTGGATCAGCATCATAAACTGCTTCTATTGACAGAAAATGGCCAATTACAGGGCTATGTATATCTCGAAGCTGCACCACACTTTGGTGAAGGGCAGATTGAATTCCTTGCTGTATGTCCTAAAGCAAGAAAAAAAGGAAGAGGGCGACAGCTCATTGAGGCTGCGCTTGAAACACTCTTCCAGTATGAAAACATAGATAAAATCACGTTATGCGTATCGCTTGATAATCATCAGGCGATCAAGTTATATCAATCAGCTGGATTTGAGCTGAGTGCACGGTTAAAATTATTCTCTTATCAATTTTAACTGAGTTAAGTCTTTCACTCTTGCAATGCCAGCTAGGGACATGGTGATTCTCGTTTCTTCTATTAAGTTTTCTAATACTTTTTCAACCCCTGCCTGACCGTCAATACCTAAACCATATACAAACGGTCGACCAATACATACAGCTGCTGCGCCTAGTGCCAATGCCTTTACTATATCCGTCCCGCAGCGAATACCACTATCAAATACTACTGGCACTTTTTGATTAGCTGCTTTAACAACGGCAGGCAATGCATCTAGCGCAGCAACTGTTCCATCTAATTGCCTGCCACCATGATTAGAAACAATAAGCCCTGATGCGCCTGCCTCTATTGCATATTGGACATCTTCTGGATGAAGGATACCTTTAATATAGATAGGTAAGGACGTTCTTTTTGCTAATGCTGCAATATGCGACCAATTCATTTCAGGATAATGAATATTATCTAAAACAGATTGAATAATAGATTCATGGTCAGTCTTCTCACCAAGCGCATGCATAAAGGCTGGATCTGATTCGTAATTTGCTTTACCGTAACCCTCTTTTAGCGGAGAAAATTGTGTAGCGATATCCGTTTCTCTCCAGCCTGTCATGATTGTATCAACAGTCACGACAATCGCTTCATAACCTGCGCTTTCAGCTCTCTCTACCATACTGAATGAAACCTCTTCATTCCTCGACCAATAAAGCTGAAACCACTTTGGACTATCTACTGTTGCCGCCTTGATCTCCTCAATCGAGTAGCTAGAGACTGTACTCTGAATAAAAGGAACTCCGATTGTTTTCGCCGCTCTAGCAGTAGCCAACTCCCCTTCTTCATGTGTCAATTTTTGCATGCCGACCGGGGCAATAAAAATGGGGTATGGGTAAGTATGCTCTCCTAATGTCACACTCATATCTATATCTGCTACATTTCTAAGCATTCGAGGTAGAATTGACCATTTTTCGAAAGCTGTTGTATTCTTTCTTAATGTTTCCTCATTACTTGCTGCCGAGCGGACGTATCCATATGCACCCTTAGACATGATTTTTTTTGCTTCTTGTTCTAATGATTGGTATGAAACAGGGAAAACGGCTGGAACCTCAATATTCATCTGTCTATCTCCTTTTTTTAAACTCATTTGCGGCGCCTTTTTTCACATGCGAAGAGTAGGAATAGTGGGATCCTTTGGCATCTTTTCCACTCTTTTTCTGAAGAGAATGATGATTGATCTGGTGTAGCTTCACTAAGATTTATAATATTAAATTGGCAATCTTGCAATATTTTAAAATACTGTTCGATTGTCCGATAAA
The DNA here is from genome assembly GCF_020171845.1 of Cytobacillus kochii. GTDB lineage: Bacteria > Bacillota > Bacilli > Bacillales > Cytobacillaceae > Cytobacillus > Cytobacillus kochii. The sequence goes on from NZ_JAIVAM010000017.1 coordinate 38,905, forward strand.
CCTTCACAACTTTTTCATCAATCCACAGCTCTACCCGCTCACCAATTAGAAAGTAATCATCCACTACCCAATTTCCTCGCTTACCTCCACCGCTAATGAAAGCACTTGTAAGGACCGGATGCTGTACACTAAAGACAAATTCGCAACCCGTTCGCAAACTGTTATAAATATTCTCGCAAATTTGTTTGAAATCTTCAAGATAGTGAAGCGTTAATTGTGATACAATCATAAGTTTCTTTTTTAAAGTCATATGTTTCTAAACTAGCATGAATTAATTTTACATTAGGAATACCTGCGAGGTTTTTTAGAGCCAATTCTAACATTTTTTGCGAACCATCTATCCCTGTATAAGATCGAGTAGATGGTGCCAATTTTTTGCTAAAGTGGCAGCACCACACCCAAGTTCAAGCACATCTTTATTGGTCATGTCACCTAGTAAATTCAAAAGGGCTTTCTTTACGCATTCTTCTTTTCAAATCATTTTGTAATAATTCCTCCTTTTCATAAACGGATGATCCCCATATTCCACTGTATCGCTCCCTTCATTATTTTGTTGGTGCTCCTCGATATCTCGCTTCACGTAGCTCGAGAGCATAGGCTGCAACATTGGGCATCCCCATTATTTCAGCTTGATGTATTTCTCTTTCAATATCATAAGGAATCCTCACTATTTCAATTGAGAAGGGACCTTCTTGTTTAGATTGATAATTCCCATGCATAATCGCAAAAAGTTGCCTGTGGAATATCTAAGGAATTACCGACACTGCCACAATTAAATAATGTTCTTTGCGGTTGAATTGGTTCAATGAGCGCAGCATGAATGTCTCCGAATCCAATTACATCAGGCTTCCTCTCTTGTTCAAGCGGCTTTATCCATTCACTTATTTCAAACATCTCATTTTTCTCTTTGGTCGTGGCCTTCATTGGAATGATTCTGTGATAAACACTTTTTGCTGAAGCATGATAAAGTCGTATATATTTTCCACTCATATAAAAATCATAATGGAAGGGTAAACTCTGTAAATAGTCCATAGCTTCTCCCTCAAGCTGCTTCTGATGCCACTCGATTTCTTCACTATCAATTGGCTTTGTAATAAAATCATCCCAATTCCCTTGCAGTACCACATCACATGTTTCTCTTACTTTATGTACTACCTCTAAACCACTCGGACCCTTACCAATTAAATCACCTAAACAAAAAATCTTATCTATTTTTCTTTCTTTTATGTGATGTAGGACCGCTTCTAAAGCTGTCAAATTACCATGAATATCTGAAATAATTGCAATGGCCATGGTCATTTCCTCCTTCGTGCGTGTTGATTATAGTATTTTGTCATAAATAGCAGTATTATTGTTGAATTGGTTACTCTATTTTGTTCAAGAGGGGCGATTCTTCTTTCTGTGACTATCTCAATTGTACTTCTTTCCCTGAAGTCAGTGATTACTTCTTTTGCGACGATCTCACTTGAGATTCCTTTAAGAGCTCCGCGTCCTTTCATTTGCCACTTCCTCACTTACCACCGAGGAGGGCAATACCTCTCTATTGCCAACAAACGACAATTCATTACGAAAAGTCTACTCCTCTTTCACTGAGCAGTAAAGGGTTTAGCAATTACTAAGAACTCCCCCTCTCTTCCTTCCATTTCTTTTCTACGAATTAAACATGAATGTATTGTGTTCTTGCCATGATTACTGCTAAAATTTATGTTAAAATAGCAATGAATAATCTTTTAATCAAGGAGACGAACGATGTCAAAAGTATATATTTTCGGTCATAAAAACCCAGATACTGATACGATTTGCTCTGCAATTGCCTATGCAGATCTCAAAAAAGAATTAGGTATGGATGCAGAACCAGTTCGCCTTGGCGAAATTAACGGAGAAACACAATACGCATTAGACTATTTCAAGCAAGCGGCGCCACGCTATGTAGAAAAAGTAGCTAGCGATGTAAAAGAAGTCATTCTCGTTGACCATAACGAATTTCAACAAAGTGCAGATGATATTCGTGATGTCCAAATTCTTGAAGTCATTGACCATCATCGTATTGCCAACTTTGAAACAAGCGATCCTCTATACTACCGTGCAGAGCCAGTCGGCTGTACAGCAACCATTTTAAACAAAATCTATAAAGAGAATGGTATAGAGATTAAAAAAGACATTGCTGGTTTGATGCTTTCAGCTATCATTTCTGACTCTTTACTTTTCAAATCACCGACATGCACAGAACAAGATGTAAAAGCCGCTCAAGAGTTGGCTGAAATTGCTGGTGTCAACCCACAAGTATATGGTTTGGAAATGCTTAAAGCCGGTGCAGACTTAAGTGAAAAAACTGTTGATCAATTGATCACACTTGATGCAAAAGAATTTCAATTAGGTGAACACAAAGCTTATATCGCTCAAGTAAACGCTGTCGATTTAGACGATGTCCTTAAACGTAAAACGGAAATAGAAGCCGCAATGATGACAGCGATTGTTGATAAAGAATTAGATTTATTCCTATTTGTATTAACAGATATCCTTAACAATGATTCAATGGCTATTGCTCTTGGATCCCAAGTAAAAGCTGTGGAACAAGCATTTGAAGTCATTTTAGTAGATAATCAAGCTCTACTAAAAGGTGTTGTTTCTCGTAAGAAACAAATCGTACCACCATTAACAAATGTATTAGCTTAATTATTTATAAAAGTATCCTCATTGCAAAAAGAGGATACTTTTTTTATGGAAAAATATATGTATAAAAAAGGATATATATACAAATTTTAATAAAAAGGAGGTAATATGATGAAAAAAATCCTAACATTTATGTCCATTGTTTTTCTTGCAACTAGTGTCATGACTCCTATAGCGAATGCCGAGGGCCACCATAAACACCTAAATCATAAAATGCACGGGATGCATGAGGCATTTAACCAATTTCTATTCGACCAATTCGATGAAGAAATTAATAAAGCCGTCAGCAACTATTACAAAAACAATTCCATGAAGGTGCAGTATCATACAAAAGGTCAGCACCCTCATGCACTGGTAAAAATCGTACAATCTAAAGAAGAAAATAAACTGAGTCACCCCTATATATTAACTTTCATCGTCAATACTTACGAAGGTGATCAGACGGAACCCGCTGGTATTGATAAAATCAGCTTTGGTGTCACACCACTTGATAACAACAAAGTATTTAGCCAGCAAGCTGTGGCAGGTTCTAAAGTTGAATTAATCGAGTTTAAACATCATGACCCTAAAGAAAAAACAGAAACAAACAAAAACGCCGAATAAGGCGTTTTTTTGCATAATAGCCTACACATTTGAAAGAATAAGCATTAAAACATTAGAGGTGATAACCATGCAAGCTGTCACATACCAGGGACCTAAAAAAGTAGCAGTAACAAAGGTAGCCGATCCAAAGATAGAAAAGAAAGACGATCTTATTGTAAAAATAACTTCAACGGCTATTTGTGGATCAGACCTTCACTTATATCAAGGAAATATGCCACTACCGGAAGGCTATATCATTGGTCACGAACCAATGGGAATCGTAGAAGAAGTAGGTCCAGATGTGACAAGGGTTAAAAAAGGCGATCGGGTTGTTATCCCCTTTAACGTATCATGTGGACATTGTTTCTACTGCGAACACCAAATGGAAAGCCAATGCGATCATTCTAACCCTCATTATGATTCAGGTGGATACTTTGGCTATGCAGAAAAATTCGGTAACTATCCTGGAGGACAAGCAGAATATTTGAGAGTTCCATTTGGAAATTTCACCCCTTTTATTGTGCCTAAAGATTGTGAATTAGAAGATGAATCTCTGCTTTTTTTATCTGACGTATTACCTACTGCCTATTGGAGTGTACTTCACTCTGGAGTAAAAAAAGGAGATACAGTAATCGTTCTTGGTTGCGGACCAGTTGGGCTAATGACTCAAAAATTTGCCTGGTTGATGGGAGCCAAAAGAGTAATTGCAATCGATTATTTGGATTATCGAATGAATCATGCAAAAAAAATGAACAAAGTAGAAACATTTGAATTTACAAAGTATCCTGATATGGGGGAGCATTTGAAAGAAATCACCAATGGTGGTGCGGATGTTGTCATCGATTGCGTTGGTATGGACGGAAAAAAATCTCCAGTAGAATTTCTTGAACAGAAACTTAAATTACAAGGCGGTACTTTAGGACCCATCCAAATTGCCACAAAAGCCGTAAGGAAATTCGGAACAGTTCAATTGACTGGCGTATATGGTGGCAATTATAACGCATTTCCACTTGGTTCATTTTGGGTCAGAAATATACAGCTTAAAATGGGGCAAGCTCCTGTCATTCATCTAATGCCAGAACTTTATCAAATGATACAAGAAGAAAAGCTTAATCCTAAAGAGATTATCACACATAAAATCTCTTTAGCAGATGCTAGTCATGGATACCAGATTTTTAATAACCACGAAGATCAATGTATAAAGGTGGTATTAAAACCGTAAATATGAAAATGGAAGCTCTTAGAGTTTCAGAGCATTGAAGCTTAAACATTGTGTTAAACATGGACTGTGCCTATCATTAGTGCCGTAGTTCTCAGTGAACGAAGAATGGAGAAATGGAGTGTTTAAGGGAAAGGTATCCAATAAGCAATCGACGATTCAACTGGATTTCTCCATCGATAAAGTGCATGATGGACATCGTTCAAGAGCATGCATGTCTTTGGGAAAAAGAGGTCGGGACATAAGTATTCTAGTTAAGGATTTATCCGAATGATTAGGTAAGATCTATCATCTAATCATTCGGTTTTTTGCGTGATTTGAATCCTTATATGAAAAGAAATAGTGAAATGGAGCGGAAGACACTCGACTCCTCCGGGAAATAGAGGGAAAGCTGAGACCCCACAGGCAATGCCGAGGAGGCTCAGCCTCTCTCCGAGGAAAGCGAGTGTACGCAAGCGCAATGGAACGGACCTTTTTTGCAAATGATGTTTTTAAGCTCATCAATTGTTATTGTTCACTTTGAGGTTAGCTCCTTTAGTTATGGCCCCACCCCTTTATTTGCTTTCCTATTAATATAAAAAGAAAAAGCCACCTATTGGTAGCTATTCATTTTTTTGTTCTGCTAATTTACTTCTATCTTCAGACAATGGGGATTGTTCGATCCAACGATTCTTAATCATTAGATTAATCCATTCATTACCAATATCTAAATCATCTGCAATTGCTTTCATGTATTTTGGTGATAAATCTCGTCTTGGTGAAGTAGCCCAACCGGTCCCGTAATACACCATTGCTGTTGAAAATAAAAATCCTACTTGGAACATGATGAGTTTTTCAGAGAATGGTGAGTTCGTCGAATCTGTAATTTCAGCATCAAAAATAGACGGATTCGGGAGGTTTTCTGCTAGAAAAACTTCAAAAAACGTCCTTACATGCTTCTCTTTTGTCTTTACAGCTTTCTTTAATAATTTTTTTACATCTTTTGATTTTGCCACTTGATGAGCAAAAACTACAAATGCCTTAGCAAATATGCTTTTCTTTAAATTAAAATAAATATCTGCTATTTCAATGCAGCTTAATGGCCTTTTTTCTCCCAACCATCCCGTTAAATAACTTTTATCATCTATATATTCTGCTCTATCTGGAGGGGTAATCACAGGGGGACGCAAATACAATCCTTTTTCTAAAAGTAAGTTTTTCGTTTGGTTACACAATTCCACCGAAGTAGTTATACATTCACTAAAATAATTTCGAACATCTACTCTAGTACATGTAGTTATTGCACCACTATAACCATTACAACCATGTATGGACATAATGTTTAAATAATTTAAACAAAAAACATCAGAGAAAACGCGAGGTACATTTGGTATGTAATCATTTTCAGAAAATCCAATGGGAATCGGAAAACTTTCACTTTTAAAGAACTCTTTAATTTTTCGTGTATGTTCGTGGCTAAGGGCCATTGCATATTCAAATACACTTCTTATTTCAGTATCCTCTATATGTTCCAACATATGTTTGTGAATACAAATACTTGCCGTTTCGTTCATATACTGTGTCCATAATGCAGCAATCTCAGCAGACGTTAATTTTGCTTTAGATGTATTGTTCATTTTTTACTCCTCGCAGCTTTTACTCATAAGGTGTCCCACTCACCAAGTAATATTCGATGTTAAAGTTACTAAGGATAAAAAGGAAATTCAATTGCATTTTAATAAACCCTGTTTTAAAAAGAATAAAGGTAATAATTAACTTATACTCATAATTTATTGGGAGTTTGAAAATGATAACTCGTAAAGGTGGAACAGCATGAAATATTCTCCACTAGAGAAAATATTATGGAGTATTGCTTTACCAGGACTTGGTCAATATTTAAATGGAAAACTATTTAAGGGCACCGTTTTTCTCATACTAGAAATATTTATAAACATTAAATCACACTTTAATGAAGCCATTATATATAGTTTTAAAGGGGATATTCCTATGGCTATAGAACAAACAAATTATCACTGGCTTATGTTTTATCCTTGTTTATATTTCTATGCGATTTGGGATGCTTATCAAGAATCTGGTGCAGGAAGTAAATATTCATTCATTCCATTTGTGTTTTCGGCTTATCTTGTTACAGCTGGTTTGTTATTTTCAGTAGACTTTACGATTTTCGGTATACTATTGGGACCTGTTTGGTTACCAATGTTATGTGTAATTCCTGGAATAATTATAGGAAATATATTTATGAAGTTAATACTTTTAAGTAATAATTAAATGCTAACGACGTAGAAACATTGTGCCTCCCAATCCACACTTCCGCTTCTGATTTTCCTTCTTCATTGTTAGAAAGTATGGCACAAACACATAATATTTCTTTTATTGACCGTCATTCCAAGTGGCATGAGAATCGGTTTTATCACTACAATATAATACTTATTGTCCTATATTAAATAGAGAGTCAAGACTAAGAAAGAAACTAAAATAGAAAAAAAAGAAAATGACGTGTACCTATTCACACGTCATTTTTTGTAATTTATCAATAAAGCATCCAAGGACAAAGAAATTTTTGTTTATCCTCTTAGTTTTTTAGTTATTATTTAAGTTAATAAACATGGTTTTTAACCCACGAATAATGATACTTTGTCTCCACTCTAGTTCAGACTCGGGGACAGCTAAGCTTACTTTGGGAAAGGTCTGCAATAATATACGTAAAGCGATGTCCCCTTCTAATCTTGCCAATGGTGCACCTAAGCAATAATGAATTCCTTTTCCGAAGGCAATATGTGGGCTCTTCTCTCTTGTAATATCTAACCGCTCTGGATTTGAGAAAACTTGCGGATCGTGATCAGCTGAAGCAAGAGAAACAATGACATGATCACCCTTTGCAATTTCCTGGCCCATAAAGGTAAAAGACTCACTTGCCCAACGGTCCGTACTGAACTCAACTGGCCCGTTATATCGTAAAAGTTCTTCAATTGCCTGTGGCATCAAGTCTGGGTTTTCTTTTAATAATTGTAGCTGATCTGGATGTGACAATAAGGCAAGTAACCCGTTGGCGATTAAATTTACTGTTGTCTCATGCCCTGCTACGATTAATAACATGATGACACCGATTAGCTCACGCTTCGATAATTTATCCCCATCCTCCTCCGCTCGAATTAAATCAGAAAGTAAATCCGCCTGCGGAGAAAGTTTTTTTTGTTCAATTAAATTTTCTAAGTAAACAATGAATTCGCCCATCGCTTCGTCGTGATCTTCGGGATCCATTACATCTACTAACACATGTGACCATCGTTGAAAATCCATTTGATCAGCTTCAGGCACACCAATCAATTCACAGATGACACGAATAGGAATCGGAAATGCATAAGCTTCTATAAAATCAACCGTCTCTTTTCCCTTCATTAGTTCCGCTTGCTCGAGAGCAATCTCTTCTACTCTTCCTTTAAGCGCATTAATTTTTTTAGGCGTAAAGCCATATTGGACAAGATTGCGTAATCTTCTATGGTCAGGCGGGTCAACAAATAACATACTACTCGCAATCGGTGGCATATTCTCATCTGTTATTTCGTCAGGATAGACTTTTCTCATATCTTTAATAAAACGTGGATCTTTCAACACCGCTTCACTCGCTTCATAACTAAATGCCATCCAAGTCTCCATACCACTGAATAACTTCACCTTTGTAAATGGCTGATGTGGTCTAATTTCTTTGTAATAATCATAAGGGTTTTGATGAAACTGATGTGAGAAAATCTCATCTGTTTTTTGTGGCAAATCGCTTCCTCCTTTATTGACTCTGTACTGTATCTATTCTTGGCGATTGTTGAAAACCCTTTAATTTGCGTGTAAACTGATACGATAAATGAACTGATAAATAGCTAACTGACAGGAAAAGCCACCTCGGCCCTCGTCTAAGATATATTTAACACAATCAAAATGAATTCGTTAAACAAAAAAAGCCTCTATTAAAATAGAAGCTTACATTTGCAAAATCCAAACGATGAGTGGTCCGATGATTGAACCGATAATGGCACATATAGACATTGTAATGGAGCTAATTGAAAAAGCGAGCTCATCATATTCAGCCGCTTTTGCCGTACCCATTGCATGTGAAGTGCCGCCAAGTGCAATTCCACGACCAATAGATGTGTATATCCGCAAATATTTAAAAATATAAGGGGAAATAATTACCCCGAAGATTCCCGTAATCGTTACCCCGACAACTGCCATGGAAGCATTACCTTCTAACACTTTAGCTACTTCTATTGCGACAGGTGTTGTAAGTGATTTTGGTAGCATTGAAATGATCAGTGCAGAATCAATACGAAGTGCCTTTCCAAGGAGACCCACACTTAACATCGCTGTTAGAGTTGCAATAAACGCCCCACCTATAATCGTAAAAAGGTATTTTTTCAAAAAATCACGTTGTTTGTATAATGGATAGGCTAGGGCAACGACGGTCGGACCTAATAATGATGTAATGAACTGCCCACCTTCCATGTATTTATCATATGAAATACCTAAGCTTACTAGAATGATAATCATTAGAACTGTACCTGACAAAATTGGTAACAAGATGGGTAGTGGATACCTTTTATATAGCGATGAAACAACGAAGTAGATAACTAAAGTGAGAAGGATCATAGAGATTGAGAAGAAGATGTCTCGCATGCTTGATCCGCCTCTCTTTGTTGTGTCTTTTTCGCAAAATACTGGGTTGTTTTACCAGATACTGCCATTGTAATCATTGTACTCACCAATATCGCAATAATCAGTAATAATCCGTGCACAGATAGTAATTCTGGGTAATCCATAACCCCCACCGTTGCTGGAATAAAAAACAACATCAGAATACTAAGCAGAAACTGCGCACCGCTCTCTATCATTTTGACGGGCACAATGTTAAAACATAAACAAACAAATAATAGCAACATACCAATAATATTTCCTGGTATGGTTAATGAGAAAAAATGCTGAATAGAGATTCCTATAAAGGAAAAAATATATAAAATACTAACTTGTAAAATAACCAATAAAACTTTCATCATTCACGCTGCTCTATTTTCCTGAGCAACTGCCCTTCTTTCTATTAATAGGATGATAGATTGGCCATCATTTCAGAATAAAAATGATCAAGATGTCTAACCATAGCCTTTTTTGTGCGATCAATATCTCCTGACCTTAACCCTTCTATGATCAATTGATGTTCATTATAAACCGTTTCGATACTCACTCTTTTATTTAATATATATAACCCATACCAATTTACATAATCTATTAAATTACGAATAATTTGATACAATCTTTCATTATTTGTTAACTCTGCCAAAAATAAATGAAAGGCAGAATCATGATACATAAATGCGACAGGATCCTCTTTCAATTCAAAAAGTTGCTGGTCCTTTTCCTCTAGTTTATGTAGCATCTCCTGATTTAATAATGGGATTAAAAGTTCAATGACGAGCGCTTCATTCGCTTTTCGCAATTGAAATACTTCATTGACATCATTACGCTCTATCTCTTTCACTGAAATCCCTTTTCTCGGTAATGATTGTACCCAGCCTTCCATTTCTAATTGTTGAAGTGCTAACTTTAAAGGCGTCCGACTAATCCCTAGGCTTTCGCTCAAGGTACGTTCATGAATCGTTGAGCCTGGTGCAATATCATGTTGAATAATCGCCCTTTTTATTTCACGATAGGCATGATCCTTAAAAGAAGGTGGTTGTTCAACCTTTTGAAAAACCATACAATCTCCCCTTTGAAAATTTGGTATCTGCATCTGGTATACCAGATGCCAATTAAGAAAGTATACCAGTTGTTGCAATAAACAACAATAGGTGATTGTAAAGAATATATGCTTGATATCTTTTTATCATCACTATATATTTCACACCCACTTATTATGACAAGAAAAAGACTCCCTAAATGAGAGTCTCAATAAACAAAATATCTTACTTACCATAGATTATCAAGATTGTTTCCATTCCATTGAAATATTTCTTGGTTGGAATCCCAGTGACTCGTACAATCCAATGGCTGGGTTACCGTGATAAGCTGTTAATCGAAATTCTTTGAACTGTTGTTTTCTTAGCTCCTTCATCGCTGCCATCATTAATTGCCGACCCATTCCTTTTCCTCTATTGTTTTCTAGCACATACAATTCATAAATGAAGCCAATTTCTTGCTCGGTCATTTCGTCTCTTTTTCCACCAAGCAGCACCCATCCCATTAATTCATCATGTTCTACAGCAACAAGATATTCTCCCCCGTTACTTCTTATAGATTGAACCATCTCTCTCAGTTTACGCTCTTCTGGTTTAGAACGGTTTAATGTACCTTCATACACTGATTGAACAGATAACTTTAAAATACTTTCTACCTCTTTTTCAGTTGGCTTTCTGATCTCCACTGTGTTTCTCTCCTTTTCTTGCTGGTTTCCAATGCGTCCATTGTCTTATATCTTGGTCAGCTAACCAATCGTAAAATTGCTCACTATTTATGATTCCATCCTCTAAGACTGCTCGATACACAAAAATGGAAGGGTAGGTTAAGTCTCTCTTAGAGAGTTCCTCTTTTATTGATAGGATGTGTGTTCTTGATTCATGTGTTAACGAATATTGCATATCCTTCACAAGATCCCTAGACAAAGGTCCCTTATGACTTTTTGGGAATAACCACATATCGATTTTCCAAATTTCTAGATCATCATACTTATATAAAATCTTAAAATAGAGACCATTAAATGATTCATTCAGGTAATTGTGATATTTAATGTCTACTATTTGTGGGTGGTCAACAACCTCCGCTAACATTCTAAACACTTGATTGGCATTAGGTTCATCACAAAAGACTTCGATATCAATATCACAATCGACCATTAAATCATAAGCATAGGCCCCCACTACATATCCTTCTCCTATTCGAGACCACCTTTCAAGTAAAGAAAGCTCCTTCAATATTTGTTTAGCACGCTCTTTTCGTTTCCCTGCTCTTTCTAATAACATCGTAACCTCCAACTATTTCATTTTTAAAAATTATTTGATTTTATTAAATGTAAGAGGTTTTGTCAAGATAAAAAACGCGTGGTCTCATCTCCCACGCGTGAGTAATATAATCTTTATTCATCATCCAATTGCTGATCCAACCCTGCAACAAGATTATCCATGAGTACTTTTACAGATTGAAGGGTAGCCTTTTGATAACTTTCTCCTGCCCAAAGTGACATGAAGTCGGTCTGATTTTGTTTCGCTGCCACTAATCTTATCGCTTGTGTTAAGTCATTTTGAAGTGGATAAGGTAAGCTAGTTTGGTTTTTCATTTGTTCCATAAAACGGTTGTGAATCCCTCTTGCCCATTTACCCGAAAAGGCTTCTGTCAAACTTGTTTCCTTATTAGAAGAGACAAGCATTTTCTTATAAGCGGGATGAATGCCACTTTCTTCTGTTGCTAAAAAAGCAGTACCCAATTGGACACCCTCAGCTCCTAAGCGAAAGGCAACTTCTGCATCCGACGCATCCATTATGCCACCCGCCGCAATGACTGGAATACTGATCTCATCCGTAACTGCTGGAATAAGGTCAACTAACGGAATAAGGGAATGAAGTGCATCACCGATAAAAGTACCACGATGACCGCCTGCTTCTTTCCCTTGTACAACAAGAAGGTCAGAACCTCTCTCTTCCCAGAGAACAGCTTCTTCTACTGATGTTGCTGTACCGATTACTTTTGTTCCCTCTTTTTGTAATTCTTTTATCACTGCTTCTTCTGGAATACCAAATGTGAAACTACATATCGGAACAAGAGATTTCATCACAACTTCTAATTGCTGTTCATAAAATAAGCGGTGATCTTTTCTTGGTAATTGAAGCGGTGCATCAATTTGAAGTTCGTTACGGAATACTTCTAATGATTCAATCGCCCTTTCTTCCTCTTCTTTTGTGAAAGCGATATCATTCTCAGGTATAAATAAGTTGATGCCAAAAGGGTGATTGGTTTTTTGACGAATATCATGAATCATCGTTTCCATATCCATTGGGCTCATATAACCCGCACCGATATTTCCAACACCACCATACATCGAGGTTCTACTAATTAAATCAACAGTCGTCGCTCCTCCTGCCATTGGTGCCTGGAATATTGGGTATTTCGCCTTTAACATATCTGTTATTCTATTTTGGTTCCAACTCATTTCCCCTCACCTCTTATTTTAATTTTGCAATAATGCTCTCAGCCACACTATGCCATAAACTTGGATCAGATTGATAGGTTTCTCCAATGCTTTTATAAAGCTCTTTTTGAGCCTGTTCAAAGCTTGGATCTTCCTTAGCAGGTAGGGAGGTTCTTCTCTCCATCACATAATCTTGTAATCTTGGTGCACGGGGGCCCCATACAGCTTGTTCTAAACCTGCTCCATCGATAAATACAAAAATAGGAATTGCTCGTGCTGTTCCGTTTGTTAAGTATTGATCCATTAATTCTAAGTTGCTATCTCTTAGAATAAACCGTACTTCCATACCGATTTCCTCAGCAATTTTTAATAGAACAGGATTATTAATCATCGCATCGCCACACCAAGCCTCAGTAAGGACAATCGCTTGCAGATTTTTTTGCTTGACCTCTTGTAATGCTTCCTTTTCTTCTTCACTAAGTGAAAAACCTTCATAAATGGTAAGCATACCTTCTTTGTTTACTTGCATATGATGAAGATATTGCTCTTTCGTTAAACCCTTTTCAAACCATTCTCTTAATTCCATTTCAGTTTGCACATCCCTCTTACGTTTTTATCCAATCATATCATACCATTGAACGATTAAAGTATGGCACTAATTTGCTTCATATGATGTTCGTCATGTGCAGCAAGCCCGATGAGATAATCATATAGGCTTATTTTCTTATTGCCAATGATTAATGGTTTATGCCAATACGAATCTGGAATTTTAGAGATTCTTTTTATTATTAGTTTTCTTTTTACAAGCAATTCTGCAATGATTGTCTCCTGTGATTGATTTCTTGCTGCTTCCGCGGCTGTTGGATTCATTTCTTCTGCAGAAGGAGCTTTCGGTAGAGGAAGGTCTAATAAAACAAATGGTAGACGCTTTTTTAAAATAAATTCATCCCATGGAATAAAATGACCTACCACTTCAGCGACCGACCATTTTCCTTCATTTATTTCTTTTCGCCAATGGCTTGTTGGGATTGATTCTATAAATTGAATAAACTGTTCATGATGGCGGATCATCGCTTGTTTTTGCGATTGCACGGTATCACCCCTCATCAGTCATTTATAGCCAAATCTCATCACCAAGCTTTACCTTCCCCGTTTGAATCACTTTTGCATAAACACCAAAATGATTATGATTGGTTCTAATAATCTCTTTATGTATGGCAGGCGTCCTTTTTCCATTTTTCGGATCTACAGTAATAATCATGCAACGTTCGCAAGGCTTAGTTATCTCTATCACCACTTCTTCTCCTATTTTCATTTGGTTGGAGATCCAATTATGTTCCGAAAATGGCCTATCGTAATCAGTATGGATAATAAAGTTGGGACGGAAACGCTTCGGATCGATTTCACTTTTTCCAAGTTGCTTACTTAAATATTGTAGTGATGAATGGGTTACTAACAAAAGGGGAGCTTCTTCAATAGCCCCAATGGGTACATAGGATGGCGTAAAAGAATGAAAAGATAAATCCCTTCCACTTTTCAGACGAAGATCTTGCCTCCACCTCTCATCATTCCATCCGTACCTCTCTCCATTTGCTGTATGTATTTGTAACTCCGGGTATGTATCTTCTTTTTCCTCACTGACAAAAGTTGCTTGATATGCTGCCATTTCTTGATATTGAGTGATCGTAAGGTATTTTCCTTGCCTACTCTTATCTATAATGACGTGGCTTCGGTCACCATACACACCGTATGGTAAAACCCTAGTGGACTCAACATTTTCACCGCCAAATGACTTGACAGGATAACGTAATAATGACGAAAGAACACCAATTCTTTGCATGCTCTTACACCTCCTCTATGACCTGGTGTCGAAACTTGGACCTTCTTCTATTCCTCTCCGACATAATTCCTCTTATTTCCCAGGAAAGTATCTGATTAACGACATTTCCCTCATGATTATCGCTTCAATTCAGCAAATCTCTCAATTGTGAAAGGGGAAATATCCACTGACGAAGTTTTTCCTCGGATTAGTTCGCTTAAAACATGACCAACTACACTACTAAATTTAAATCCATGACCGGAAAATCCCGCTGCGATTGCTACATTCTCATATTGAGGATGTTGATCAATAATAAAATGCTCATCTGGCGTCATCGTGTACATACAGGTTTTACCAAATTGTACATTTGTTTTTTCAGTGAAATATCTCCCTAGAAATGTTGTAAGCTCTTTCTCATCATCCTCATTAAAAGGCTGCACTTCTTGTTTACTCTCTATTCTCTGAACAGCCCCATCATGTCTTCCTAGTTTCAATCCTGAACCGTCTATACTAGGAAAGCCATAATAATGACCTAATGGCGATTCAAATGTAAAAGCTGGAAACTGTTTCGCCTCATAAACATCCTCTTGTGCTTCATACCAGGCGAAAGTTTTCCGAATCGGATTTAATGGAAGCTGCAAGCCCAGATAACTAAGGATGGAATTTGTGCCAGCTCCTGCTGATACAATTAACGAGTCTCCTGAATAATGGCCATCCTGTGTAGCAATATTAACAATCCCTTCTATAATAGATAAGTCAGTAATTACACTATCAGTCACGATTTTAGCACCATAGGACAAAGAAAGTCTCCGGTATGCCTCGATACAATCTTCACACTTCAAAACCCCAGATGTCGGCTCATGATAAGCAACCATTCCTTCATCTAAATGTAATGCACTCCATTTAGTATTGACCGTTTCATGTGTGTAAACATCAAGTGGTAATTGATATTTCTCCGCACTTGTTTTGACCTCCTTCATAAAAAGAGAAGTCTCGCTACCAATATTTAAAACACCTGTTTGTAAAAACAACTCCATTTCGGATTCTTTCTCTACTTCTTCCCATAGTTGTTTAGCCTTTAACAAGAGTGGCACATAAGCATGTCCTTCACCATAAGCATATCTAATGATTCTCGTCTCACCATGATGACTTCCTTTCTGATGAGGTGGCCTATTCGCATCAATAAGCAAAACCTTTTTGCCCTCTTTCGCTAAATAATAGCCTGCCGCCATCCCCATCGAACCTGCGCCGATAATAATTGTATCGTAATGCAATTTTTATCCCCTCCAAGATGCTAAACTATAAGTGTTTTTTTATTTAATTTTCTAAATACTATCACCATTAGCCAATATACCACAGGAACGGGAAGACTTTTGTCGAAATTTGTTGCAATTGTTTAACAATCTCTTCAAAGAAGGGGTCGTGCATACAAAAAGCAGGAAAAATTAACAAAAAAAGATTGATTCTATAAAATATAAAACTCCTCAACAATCAAAGTGTTTTATTTTATAAACCAATCTGTTATCCGAAGAAATCATTAAATGACCATATAATAAGAAAGATACTTACGATACCCCAGGCTACTGTAGCTAAAATCCAGTATATAATTGCTTGCATATCTCTATCTCTTTTGTACGCCCCATTTTCACCTTGAGCCACTAGCCTCGCGAGTTTATTCTCCATCCTTTTTTTCATAGAAGCAACTGTGATAAAACCGGAAACAATGATGAATAGAATCATCCAATGCAAAAGGTTCACACCTTCCCTCCGCTTCGTTTTAACCATAATAACATAAACTAGCGAGGTACTCTTATGCGTGGGTTAAGAAAGAAAAAATATCAAAAGAGATATAGAATATCTGCAAGTTGTTTCTATAAACTGCATTTTACCTTAAGTAAAGTGGTTGTAAGTCAAATTATTTCGATAAAAACGATCGTTGAACTAAGTTAAAAACGGTCAATTACTTGCAAGGTTGTTGGGAAAGCTGTAAGAACTTCAGCGGTTCCTTCTTCGTTTATATAGACATCTTCTTCAATTCTCACCCCACCAAATCCAGGTATATAAATCCCAGGTTCTACCGTGAAAAGTAAACCTTTTTCAACTAAACGATTGTTCTTTTCATGAATAGAAGGCTCTTCATGAACATCAATACCTAATCCATGGCCCACGCGATTATTAAAATATTGTCCATAGCCTGCCTCTTGGATCACTCGGCGAGCCGCTTTATCAATTGAGCCGATTGGGATACCTGCACGGGCTGTTGAAACACCCGAAAGTGTAGCCTGCCTTACAATTTCATAGATATTCTTTTGCTTAGTCGTTGGTTCTCCTAAAACAAATGTACGTGTGATATCGGAACAATACCCATCCGCAACAACCCCCATATCAATTAAGAGAAAGTCACCTTTTTCGAGCTTGTTCTGATCAGGGTGCCCATGTGGTAAAGATGATTTTGCACCTGAGAGGACCGTTGTAGAAAAAGAAGGACCATCGGCACCGAATTTTCTCATTAAATAATCAAACTCTGATACTAAATCGAGCTCTGTCATCCCTTTTTCAATTTTCTTCAATCCCTCAGCGAGTACTTTTTCAATAATTGTTACTGCATGTAAAACCTTTGTCCGTTCAGCTGGCGTTTTCAGCATTCTTTGGTTTGCTATGAACCTACTTATATCTTGATAATTAAAATGCGAAAAACCGTTTTTAAGTTGTTCTTGTTGATAAAGAGTGATCTCTTTTATTTCCAATCCTACTAATTGATTATTCACTTGGATGACTGATTTTAATTTTTCATATGGATTTTCATCATCACTAATCGGAATAATGTTTTTCACATACGAATGCTCGCTAGCTGCTTCATAGTCTAATGCTGGCACAAATAAGTACTCCTCACTCTTTTGTAGATCAATAACAACCGCCATGAATCTTTCATACGGTTCACTATTAAACCCCGTATAATAGAAATGTTTTTAGGCTGCGTGACGATAGCAAAATCTAGTTTCTGCTCATTTAAATATAACTGTAATTGTTTTAACCTTTTTTGGTAAATACTCATTTTAAATCCCCCTTTTTATAGTATATGTAAAATTATTATACTATTACTGTATAAAACATGATAAGATAAAAAAGCAAAAAAAGAAAGGATGTCACCTCAATGGATGATATATATAAGAAAATTAAACAACTTCGGTACGAGCAAGGCATGACATTGAAAGAACTAAGTGAGAAAACGGAGCTATCTGTTAGTTTTTTATCACAAATTGAAAGAGGTGCCTCTTCATTAGCTATCACTTCTTTAAAAAGGATTGCTGATGCTTTTGGGGTTAAAATGATTCATTTCTTTGAAGAAGATGATGATTTTCATTATGTAATGAAAAAAGAGCACCAACGACCATTTAAAATGGAAAGCTCGGACTCTACTTTTATTAAACTAAGTGGTCATTTTCCTGAACGGAAATTGGAACCATTTATCGTAAAGTTAAAACCTCGACAAAAGGATGTTGAACTGCTAAGACACCCAGGTGAAGAGTTTTTCTATATATTACAGGGGGCACTCATTGTAAGAGTGGAGGATGAGGAATATCATCTAAACGAAGGAGAAACCATACATTTTCCATCAACCGTACCTCATATGTGGGAAAACCCACTCAATCAAGAAACAATCATTATTTCAATTACAACCCCTGCAATTTTCTAATAAAAATCATTTTGAATGGAGAAACAAGATGAGCATAAATGATTTGATTATTTTTATTGTTGCCGCTTTCCTTTGTGTCGGTGCACTTGATAAAATATGCGGGAATAAATTAGGACTAGGTGAGCGATTCACTGCAGGAATAATGACGATGGGCTCCCTCGCGTTATCTATGATTGGGATCATTTCTTTAGCACCCGTCATAGCAGCCATATTAACACCTGTGATTTCTCCCGTTTATGAATTTGTAGGCGCTGACCCAGCAGCGTTCGCCAATACTCTTCTCGCCATTGATATGGGGGGCTATTCCCTAGCCACTGAGATGTCCATTAGTGCGGATTCAGAACTTTTCGCTTGGGTCTTCCTTGGCACTATGATGGGACCAACTATCGTATTTACAATCCCTGTTGCCTTAGGACTCATTGAAAAAGAAGACCAACCTTATTTTGCGAGGGGTATTCTAGTGGGACTTATTACTGTACCTTTTGGTTGTTTAGTTGGAGGCCTAGTTGCTGGATTGCCGTTTTTGATGATTATCAAAAACTTGATTCCTACCATTGTATTCTCTTTGCTAATTGCTTGGGGATTATGGAAAAAGCCCGAAAATATGATTCGAGGATTTGCCATCTTCGGTAAATTGATCGAAATCATTGCAATTATTGGTCTTACAGCGATTATATTTGAAACATTAACAGACCTAACACTGATCCCCCATTTAACGCCAATTGAGGAAGGGATTCAAACAGTCGGTTCGATTGCTATTTTCTTAGCGGGCGCTTTTCCTTTGGTAGCTTTTATTTCGAAATATTTCAGGAAACCACTCAGTAAGGTGGGATCTTGGTTAAAACTAAGTGATAAATCAACAGCCGGGTTGATTGCTTCACTCGCTCATAATATTCCCATGTTGATCATGCTAAAAGATATGGAACCGAGAGGCAAGGTCATTAATGTTGCTTTTACTGTAAGCGGAGCCTTTGTTCTAGGAAGCCACTTAGCCTTTGTCGCCGGTATTCAGAAAGAAGTCGTATTTGCCATGATTATTGGCAAGTTAGTGGGGGGCATTAGTGCCGTTTTATTAGCAATGATTGTAAGTAGGGATCTGAAGAAGCAGCCTACATTTCGCTAAAGCGAGTCATCCTCTCAACTGATGATAAACTTTAGTGCTAGGGGAATTTTCTTATTTGTATAGAGACGGAAATCACAAATGAATAGTAACTGCTGGTGTTGTAAATGGTAGTAGATAAAACTGAGTTGTTCGTTTTGGAGAGATTATCGTTGAAGATTCGATTATGTTAGCATGTGTTTTCTTTTTTGTAGTGTTTGTATGACAGGAGGGCTTTTATTAGTAGCGGTTCTCCGGGTTACGCTACTTATATAGCAAGGATTCCTTTTTTCAGTCGCGATTCTCCGGGTTACGCTACTTATATGGCAGGGATTCCTTTTTTCAGTCGCGATTCTCCGGGTTACGCTACTTATATAGCAAGGATTCCTTTTTTCAGTCGCGATTCTCCGGGTTGTGCTACTTATTTGGCAGCGATTCCTTTTTTCAGTCGCGATTCTCCGGGTTACGCTACTTATATAGCAAGGATTCCTTTTTTCAGTCGCGATTCTCCGGGTTGCCCTACTTATATAGCAAGGATTCCTTTTATCAGTCGCGATTCTCCAGGTTACGCTACTTATATAGCAAGGATTCCTTTTATCAGTCGCGATTCTCCAGGTTACGCTACTTATATAGCAAGGATTCCTTTTTTTAGTCGCGATTCTCTTGGTTTCACTACTTATATAACGCGGAATCCTTTTATCAGTCCCGATTCTCTTGGTTTCACTACTTATATAGCAAGGAACCCTTTTTTTAGTCGCGATTCCCTTGGTTTCACTACTTATATAACGGAGAATCCTTTTTTTAGTCGCGATTCCATCTTTTCACTCCCAAACACCTGCATTTAGCCATAAAAAATTTCTATCGGTTAAAAATACTCTTTTCATTGCAGGGCTGGCACCATTTATACAAAATGTAATGACTTTATTGTACTAATCAACTTTATTGCATTGCCATGACTAAACGAAAAAATCCAGACAATTGTCCGGATTTTTTTGATTAACGCTTTTGTATTTCCTGCATTAATAATTTATTTACGATTTGTGGATTCGCTTGTCCTTTTGTTGCTTTCATCATTTGACCAACAAGGAAGCCGACTGCTTTTTTCTTCCCATTTTTGAAATCATCAATGGATTGAGGGTTATTATCAAGGATTTCAGTAACGATAGCGAGTAGCGCTGATTCGTCTGAGATTTGCACTAATCCTTTATCTTCAACGATTTTCTTTGCTTCTCCACCATTCTCAATTAATTCTTTGAAAACAGTTTTAGCAATTTTTGAAGAAATTGTTCCATCTTCAATTAACGCAATCATTCCTGCTAACCCTTCTGCTGTTAGCTTTGTTTCATGTAGTTCGAGCCCTTCTGCATTAAGATAGGCTGATACCTCACCCATGATCCAGTTTGAAGCTTGTTTCGGCTCTGCTCCCGCTGCAACAGTCGCCTCAAAGAAATCCGCTGTTTCCTTTGTTACGGTAAGGACACCTGCATCATAGGCAGGTAAGCCGAACGTATCAATATAACGTGTTTTACGTGCATCTGGTAGTTCAGGAATTTCCGCACGAATACGGGCTTTCCAATCTTCATCAATCACAATATCTAATAAATCCGGCTCTGGGAAGTAACGATAATCGTCAGAACCTTCCTTCACACGCATCAACAATGTCTTCCCAGTAGCTTCATCAAAACGGCGTGTCTCTTGTTCAATGACACCACCCTCACGAAGGACTTCTGCTTGGCGCTTCTCTTCGTACTCTAATCCTTTACGAACAAAGTTAAAAGAGTTTAAGTTCTTCAGTTCTGTTTTTGTACCAAATTCCTCCTGGCCGACAGGTCGTAATGAAATATTGGCATCACAACGTAAGGAACCTTCTTCCATCTTACAATCAGAAACACCAGTATATTGTACGATTGATTTTAGCTTCTCTAAATACGCATAGGCTTCATTTGGTGTGCGTATATCCGGCTCAGAGACAATTTCAATTAAAGGTGTTCCTTGACGGTTATAATCGACTAAAGAATAACCTTTGCCATGTGTTAGTTTACCCGCATCTTCTTCTAGATGAATACGCGTAATCCCGATTTTTTTCTTATAGCCATCTACTTCGATCTCAATCCAACCATGTTCTCCAACCGGTTTGTCGAATTGAGAAATCTGATAGGCCTTTGGATTGTCCGGATAGAAATAGTTTTTACGATCGAATTTCGTCACTGGTGCAATCTCACAGTTTAGGGCCATAGATGCCTTCATCCCGTATTCAACTGCTTTTTTGTTGACTACTGGCAGTACACCTGGATAACCAAGGTCAACAACAGTTGTGTTTGTATTTGGCTCTGCACCGAAATGGTTCGGGCTCGCAGAGAAAATTTTTGAATCTGTTTTTAATTCAACGTGGACTTCAAGTCCGATGACTGTTTCAAATTCCATTATTCCTTGTCCCCCCTTACAGCTCCGGTTTTTGTTTATGGAAATCAGTTGCTTGCTCAAATGCATGAGCAACACGATAAACCGTGCTTTCATCAAAGTGCTTACCGATAATTTGCAACCCTAATGGTAACCCTTCTGAGAATCCACAAGGTACAGAGATACCTGGTACACCAGCAAGGTTCACAGGAATGGTCAAAATATCGTTCGCATACATTGTTAATGGGTCTTTCGTTTTCTCACCGATTTTAAATGCCGGTGTTGGCGTTGTTGGTCCGATAATTACATCATACTTTTCAAAGACATTTTCAAAATCTTGTTTAATTAGTGTACGAACCTTTTGCGCCTTTTTATAATACGCATCATAATAACCTGAGCTAAGAGCAAATGTACCAAGCATAATACGGCGTTTTACCTCATCACCAAATCCTTCAGAACGAGACTTTTTATAAAGGTCAATTAAGTTCTCTGGATTTTCAGTGCGGTAACCGTAACGTACACCGTCAAATCGTGCTAAGTTAGCTGAAGCTTCAGAAGAAGAAAGTAAATAATAGGCTGCAAGTGCATATTTAGAATGCGGAAGGGAAACCTCTTCCCATGTTGCTCCTAATTTTTCTAATACTTTAAGGGAAGCAAGCACCGATTGTTTGACATCTTCTTGCACACCTTCGCCTAAATATTCTTTCGGAACAGCGATTTTCAATCCTTTCACATCACCGGTTAAGCCTTCAGCAAAATTCGGTACACTCACATTAGCTGAAGTAGAATCCATTGGATCTACACCAGATATCGCCTGTAAAAGATACGCATTATCTTCAACTGTACGTGTAATTGGTCCCACTTGGTCAAGAGATGAAGCAAACGCCACTAAACCAAAGCGAGATACACGACCATATGTAGGCTTAAGCCCAACAACACCACAGAAAGATGCTGGCTGACGAATCGAACCACCCGTATCTGATCCTAGTGAAAATAATACTTCTCCTGCCGCAACCGCAGCAGCTGATCCACCAGACGAACCACCAGGAACCGTTTCGATATTCCATGGATTGCGTGTCGCTCTGTAACTTGAGTTTTCATTTGAAGATCCCATAGCAAACTCATCCATGTTTAATTTACCGATCTTAATGGTTTCTGCTTCTTTTAATTTCGAAACAACCGTTGCATCATAGATTGGATCAAAATTATCTAATATTTGACTTGCACAAGTTGTTCTTAAACCTTTTGTGACTAAGTTATCTTTGACACCGATTGGCATCCCGAATAACTGACCTTTTTGTTCGTCCCTTCCCAATTTACCATCGATTTCTTTTGCTACTTGACGTGCATGCTCTTCATCTAATGTTAAGAAGGCTTTTACTTTGTCATCTACTTCAGCAATTCTTTTATAAGATGCGTCGACTAAATCAGTCGCTGAAATCTCTTTTTTATGTAAAAGCTCATGAAGCTCAGCCACTTTATGATCAAATAAACTCAAAATGTTTCCCCTCCAACTAATCCATGATTGACGGCACTTTAATATAGCCGTCTTGTGAATCAGGTGCATTCTTCAGAACTTCCTCTTGCGGCAGTCCTTTTGTTGCCTCATCTTCACGTAATACATTGTTCATATCCAACACATGGGAAGTCGGTTCCACATGATCGGTATCTAACTCGTTTAACTCTTCGGCAAACGAGATAATTGCATCTAGCTGATGTTGGAATTGCTCTGCTTCTTCTTCCGTAATCGCTAATCTCGCTAGGTTCGCCACATGCTTAACCTCATCAATTGTAATTCTAGACATATAGACACCTCCAAATTCAAATAAAAATACACAATTATATTGATCATATCAAACTTTCACGCGTTAAAGCAACATGAAGATCTGATCGTTTTCACCACCCTTTATTTTACCACGAGTTCAATAGATCGCCTAATGGACAAATAATAGAAATTCACTTTTGATACAGGGGTCAAAAAACTTCCAGATAGAGGAGAAGGATTACGTAGTTTGTAAATTCGTTAGCTATAGAGTAAGACGTCAATGACAAAGTAGGGATGGGTGGTTCAGAGGGTTGAAGAGCCACAAGAGAACCTAGAATTCTATATCGTGGCCCTCGTTCTGATTCTTTACATGAAACCAACGATTCCCCCCTTGGACGCCCTCACCTCTGCGGCTTCATTTGCAACCGGTAATTCTTATCAGGCCCCAAGCATTTTCTACCACAACTGGACAATAAAAGAGAACCACATCCATATAAAAAAGATGAAGCCATTTTATGCTGCTTCATCTTTCTCGTCTGCTTTAAAGCGTGTGGTTTTATCCCATCCAATCGTTAAGCCTCTCACACGATGATAAAGATAAATCGCAAACGCGCGAATCAGTAAGATGACGAATAGTTGGGCATACGTAAAATACATAATTGCCCCAACAAAAAGGCTTGTTAGCGAGAGCTGTTGATTTACTGCTAAACTGCTTATAATTTGGATGGAATATACAACATAGCTCATTAACCAAATCATCAATAAAGGAGCGGCCATTTCGGGAAAATTAATACCGAATAAGCTACCGACAAAAATAACATTTGAAGTAATTAAGAAAAATATAAATACAAAATAGGTTAAAAGATGTTGCATACTATGGAAGAAAGTTTTACCTTTCCAAAAATGAATATCCTTGAAGCTCTTCTCTAGTAAATAAAGATTACCAATGAGCCACCTTGTTCTTTGTTTTAAAAAGGTTTGAAGATTCTCTGGTTCCTGTTCCCACGTTTGTGCATATGGAACAATCGGTAATACATATCCCTTCTGGGTAATTCGTATCGTCAACTCCGCATCTTCTGCAAGTGCATACGGGTCATACCCCTCTAGCTCATCAATGACAGAACGTCTTAAAAGCATATTAGTTCCCGGTAAAGAGCCAAGGTTAAACAATTTCCACCTACCGCTTTGCATTGTCAATTGAAATACTTGAAACTCTATTGAGATCATCCGCGTGAGCCAATTTTTATTTTGATTAAGGGTACGAACAACTCCGACAGCTCCGGCTGCATTCTCTGTTTGTTCTGCTATTTCTACTAGCTTTGTCACAGCATCCGAATCTGGCTGATTATCCGCATCGTACACAAGAAAATAATCAGATTGGCTAATACTCAATCCATAATTAAGCACTCTCGACTTTCCCTTAGGCTCGCCAGGCGGGACCTTAATATAGTGAATACGCGAAAAGTTTTCTGCAAAACTTCTAGCCATTGCCGCTGTTTGGTCTATCGACTGGTCGTCTAATAAGAATACATCAAGGTGACCAGGATACCTTAATTTCATCATAGCATTCAGCGTATCCTCAAGAATTAACCCTTCATTATGCGCAGGGATTAAAATAGCAACAGAAGGATATTTCAAAAGAGGTCTACGCTTTCTTTCTCTTTCCCTTTTATAATGCAAAACACCAGAGACTAATAAAATCGTATAATAAATAAGCAAAAACCAAAAGAAAGCCATAATCAAGAGTAACACGACCTTAAACATTCGACTTCTCCTCCAGCAACATCTGATAGACCTCGTCAAAATCGACTATAGCATAATCGCGAAATTCGATAGGTGGCTGAATCATGTTCATTTGCTGACGTAAATTACTTACCAGTCGGTTTTGAAATTTAATGACGCCTTCTTCATTCGTATTTTGCAAGAAAATAATGAAAGACGCACCTTCACTCATAAAGAAATCGAAATCACTCCGCATAGTTTCTTCTATTACATTTTGTATTAAGCCTTGCCAAGCCTTTTGAGTCACTCCACTATTTAAACCAGATACCTTTAATAGGAAACCTGTTTCATTCCTTCTATTCATTCCTCGCAATGTTATTTTGCTACGTTCATAAAACTCCTGTTTTGTAAGCATTAGTCCGTCTGAGTCCATATATTTTCTTAAAGCAACCGTTTCCGCTAATAATTCTTTCATGCGGATGTCCATACTTAAAAAGCTATGCCTGATAAAAAGGAGAGGCACAACAGATAATACATAAGATATAAATAAAGAAATCAATTGCACCTGATTAAAAACCGTTTGTAAATAACTGAAATAACATAATAGAAAACCATATAACACAGTGAGTGCACTTATAACTATATAAGACCATTTTGGGGAAAGGAAAAGAATGACCATAACACTAGCTAGTAGAACTGCCCAATGGAAAAAAAAGACCCCAAGAGATGAGGAGTGAATGGCAATCGCAAATAATAAGAAATTTCCTACCATAAAGAGAAACAATAATAAAGAGAAGTTAGCTTTCCGAATAATCATCCCATAGCCTCCGTGTGACCAAACTCAAACTTCTCTCATCATACTCGATTGTCTTACGATTTTCATTGCATAATCTTTGGTAAACTTTCATTTCACAACAGTTAATCAATCTTCCCAATAAAAATGCGCGTCAAAGACTTTGTATGGCGGTTCACTGAGTATTGTTGGGATGTCTATCTGAAAATCTAAATACTGATCTACATCTGCTTTTGTCAAAATAACATAATGATATGCTTCTACGATTTTTTTTATTGCCCAAATTTGTTTACTCCATGTCTCAGATGGCCATTCACACACAGTATGACTTGCTAAAAAGTCGCTACTTCCGCTACTACCATGTCTCGTCATTTCACCTTTACCCATAATAACTACGGGCGCTAACCTTGAAATATATAACCATAAACCCTTCATAGATACTTCACCATTTGCTAATACTTCTTCCTCTTCCTTTTTCCAGAGAAACACACTAACATAAGAGGCAAATCCACTGCCATAATGGTCAAAATCTGCTTCATACAACAACCCTTTTAATCCACCTATCTCCCCTACCAAATGGGAGATGTAGTGTTCCATCTGGGCATCATCACCTTGTATAAAAGGGTAGAAATCACCCACTCGCTTTCCTTGAATAACCTTTTTTAATACATTTTCCGTAAGTAACGTCCTTTTATCCATTACTCTCATTCCTCCGCCCCATTAAGATCGTAGAATAATAGATATCGCCTATTTTTTTATCATCCTTTAATTCTCCTTCTACGATAAAGCCAAGTCGTTCATACAGTGCAATCGCCTTTCGATTTGTTTCTAATACTTGCAGCGTTACCTTTCTAATCCCTTTTTGATCTGCCCATTGCAACATTTCTTGAATAAGACTTTTTCCTATAGATTGTCCCCAATATTGTTTTTTCACAGCAACACCAAACTCCAATCGATGTGAAGTCCTCTTTAATTGGCCACCTTTAGCTCTTAGGAAACCCACAAGGTGACCTTTTACTTCTGCTACTAAAAATATACTATTCTTTTCAACTGACTCAGACCGTATCATCTTTTCAAAATCTGCCGTACTTAAAAAATCTTCTCCACGCTCCCGGTCAAAGTAATCCGTCTCCCCGTCCACAATCAACCTTAACTGAGATAATCCTTCCGCATCCATCACTGTCGCTTTGCGAATATGAAAAATTCTCGTTTCCATTCATTTTCTTCCTTTCTACCACTTTTTCAAACCTATACCAAAGTTGTAACACTTCCTCTGAATCATTGGCTCCGATTCAACTCGGTTATGTAATTATTGTTCTTGCACACAATATAAACTTCTAACAATTCAGTACTATCTTCATGTACAAATAAGTGTAAAGTTTTCTCATCAAATTTAAAAATATTTAACGCCTTCTGTTTAGATTAAAAACGAATGAATTTCATTAGAAAATGAAATGGAAACATCCATTTCATCCTCATTCGCTTAAAAAGAATCTCTCTATCTTTATATAATCGGCAGGCATTTACTCGTTTTAGTCTAATTGACAGCATCCCCAATCGCAAAATGAGAAATGTCACTCGCCCCCCATCCATACCCGCAATCTGGCTCCTCACTTTTTACTTACAGAGACAGTAACTTTCGTTTGTCATATGATGTTTATTCTTCTTATCACCATTAAAAAGAGACCGTATGCATACGGTCCCCTCCCCCGACTTTCTATCCATTCCTTCATTTTTATAAAAAATCCTTTCTTAAAAACCAAATAAAACACTAATTAACCAGGCTGATGCATAAAACACCATAAACTGAACGCCTGAACCAATTCCTAGGATTTTATTCAAAAGTCCCCCAATTGCCGCCATTGTAAAGGTGAGTACGATACCGACTAATCCTGCTTCGTGAAAAGCCAGTAAACAGGCTAACCCAATAAACATAGCAACGATTGCCTCTTGACTAATAAAGCGCATAACCAAAACGGTTGCCTTTCTCGCGTAATTCATTGAAAACGGGTAAGCAATTAGAGTGGCAATGATAAGACCAATTGCTCCATATAAAAGAAAATCTAAAGGGTCTAGGTAATTATGGAGATTATTAACCGGATCACTTGTAAACACTGGTGGTGCATTAAATAACGGTGATGCTGGTCCTAATGCAACAGGACTCAACGGAATACCAAATGCTATTAAAGGAATGATTGCTTCGGCAATATAGGTTGACTCTGTGACTCCATTCATTGTTGTTAAACTGGACGTTGATTTTTTATAAATCCCTTTCGATCTAGAACCCACAATTTCCCCCATTAAGGAAGTCATCCCTACAGGGCTAAATACAAATGTCAAAGAAGAAATAAAGCTTGTACCAGTCGTTTGCATCGTTTGCCTTTTTGTCAGTATTTTAAATGGATTAGGAAAAAATCCGGCCCATGATTTATTATCTGGTGCCAAATGATACTCTTTAGGACGATCTCTTTGAATGGTCTGTCGTGCATTTCCTGACAGTGCAAACAAAATATCAGTAAACATTGGACCGATCGCAATTCCTAAAAAGAAACTAATGGTTAAATGCTTATCTAATATGCTAAAACTTAATACATCTAAACTTTTAATAAAAAAGGCTAAAGGGATAATCATTAAAACACTTACCCATTTCCCTTTAGAGAAAAAAGCGATTAAAATGGCCGCTAACGTAAAAATCAATCCTGAAGCTGATTTAAAAAAGTCCGCAAATTGTCCAAGGAATTGTCCTAATAAGACAGCTGTTGGTAAGGCGATAAAAGCACCAATCACACCACCCGATACCATTTTCCTTAATGCAATATGAGGCATCCCTAGCCTTCTTAAAGCAGAGGCATGATCAATTAATGGAACAGCAGTTGTATCTCCCGGAATACCCATTAACGCCGTAGGAACGGCATGAGTTAAGTGTTTGGCAAGTACAGCTGCCATAAAAAAGGCAAACACAGCTGCCGGAGGAGCTCCTAACAAGATAACTAATAAGGTAAATGGCACCATTATAGCCGTTTCATCTGTTCCAGAGATTAACCCAATTAAAGAAAATAGAATAGCACCAATTAGAGCTAAGCATATGGATATGAGGAGGATACTCATTTCTTATCGTCCTCCCCAATTGTCCTAAACTTATCGAGAACGCCAAGTGCTTCCATTTCTTTTTTCGTAACAGGATCTTCTTCAATTAATAAATATTCTTCCTTTGGATCTAACTGCATATCTTTAAAAATCTCTTCCATACTTTCAAGAGAAGTTTCTTCTTCTGTCAGCACTCTACTAGGTTTAAATATAAAGGCACATAAAGCAAGTGATAATACACTACCACCAATGCCAAGCAATAAAGAATACGACGATACCATCTTTTCGCTGGCAAACAGAGGAAATAATCTTTCCCCTAAAAGGTAGCCACTTAAACTAAGAATGATACTTATAATAATTGCTAGAATAATATTACGAGGAAAACTGTATCACCTAATATTTCAAGATATTTAGGTGTTTCATTTATTTTATCTAGTTCTACGCTTTGCTTCCCCTTATCTACATGTAAATTAGGAGCCATTTTAAATCCTCCCTTGTATCTCTTTTGTTAATTGTAGGATTCGATCAAACCTTACATCTTTTTCCTTTACTGCTTCAGCAACGACTCGACCAATCTCATCCCCTGTTGCACCAGCCATAACAGCTAAGTTTTTTGCATGAAGGGCCATATGTCCTTTTTGGATACCATCAGTTGCTAAAGCTCTCATCGCAGCTAGATTTTGCGCTAAACCAACGGATGCAATACAACAAGCTAACTCTTCTGCTGATTGAATACCTAATATTTTTAAATTTACTTTGGCAACCGGATGAGTCTTCGTAGCGCCACCAATAATACCAACAGGCATCGGAAGTTCAATAGATCCAACTAAGTCACCTGCTCGATTTTCTTCCCATTTCGTAAGGGAACGATATTGCCCAGTTACTGTAGCGAAAGCATGGGCGCCCGCCTCAACTGCCCTTGTATCATTCCCAGTCGCGAGTACAACGGCAGATATACCATTCATAATCCCTTTATTATGTGTAGCCGCTCGATAAGGGTCAGCATCTGCAAATTCGTAAGCGTTTACAATCTTTCGTACAACTTCTTCTCCACCAAGTTGATCCTTTGAAAATACCGCATGAGCTCTAGCTAATCGTCTGTCAGCCAAGTTAGAAATAATTCTAAGAAGCGCTTTTCCTGAAGTAATATTCTCTATCAATGGTGCAATTGATTCCGCCATTGTATTGACAGCATTCGCCCCCATTGCATCCTTTGTATCTACTAATAAATGAACCACAAGTAAAACCTCATTCACCGTTTGGATAATCTTTACCTCTATATCTATTGCCCCTCCACCAATAGCTACTAGAGTTGGATCCTTTTCGTTGCATATTTTCAAAATTTCTGATTTCTTATCATACACCCTTAATCTTGCAGCATACGGATCTTCAACACCTATTACTTGTATCTGTCCAATCATTACCGATCCACTTAATGACGCAAAAAAACCACCTTTATCATAGGATGCCTTCGCTGCATTACTTGCGGCAGCGACTACGGAAGGCTCTTCAGTTGCCATCGGTATAAAAGTGTCCTTACCATTAATTTTAAAATTCGTTGCTACCCCTACAGGAATTGAAATTGAACCTAACACATTTTCAATCATGGCATCTGCCGTACTAATAGAAAGGGGTTGTTTGCCAATAAGTATTTCCTTATCTTCCTCTGTCAAATGACACGCTTCTGATATTATTTGAAGTCTCTCTTCAACCGAAAATCGATGAAAACCAGATAGACGACTATTCATTCCATTCACTCCTTAGTACTTTTATTTAATATCATTCAACTAAGTTGAATGATATTAAATAAAATATTACACCCCCTTTAGGTAAAAGTAAATAAAAAATCTGAAAATTATAAAGGGTTTTGGATTCTCTTGAGAAGATCATCCAAAACCCTACTATTATCTTTCATCTGCTTGTATAAAAATGGTTAATACTTTTGCTTCCATTTTTTCTACTGGTAAAAACACATGTGGAATGGTACCAGCAAAATACGCACTATCACCTTCATGTAATAAGTATTTTTCTCCATCATAAGAGAGATAAATTGAACCTTTTAATATGTATATAAATTCGTCTTCTAAATGTGTGTATGGACCTTCTTTTGCTGAGTCCTCCAAAACCGTCACAACAACTGGATCAATCTTACTGAACGGAGATCGATTAGCTAATGTTTCATATAGATAGCCCATTTCCTTATTGCCAACCTTTGTCGTGCGGCTTTGACTCGGAGAAAGCACTAAATTTTTACTTTCATTTTCTTCAAGCACCCAAGATAAGGGAATATCTAGTTGATTAGATATTTTTAACAAAGTTGCCACAGCAGATGCTGTTTGACCATTCTCTATTTTAGAAATGAGACTTTTCGTTAGCCCACATTTTTCTGCTAAATCTTGTTGTGTCATTTGCTTGTTTAATCTAGCTTGCTTAACTCTCTTACCTATTTGCCTTAACTCGATTAGAAACCTCTCCCTCATATCTTTTAATAAAATTATATAATGAGGTTTGTATGGTTTCAAATAAAGTTTCACTCTTTTCAACTAAGTTGAATTAGAAAAGGCCGTTATCCCACGACCTTTCTCCCTTTATTTTCTAAATATTTTTTTCATCCATTGTTTAAATCCAGCCTCAGTTTGATTCGCTTCTTTATAAACCTTACTTTGTTCTTGCACATAAATGTCATCATGATCAATGGCATAATCATATGCGAGGACAAGACCAAGGTCCGAGTTGTAGTCCTTGTTCGTGACAATGGTAAATGACATATGCTGTTCAGACGCTAGTTTGGCATATTTCGATATGTCACGATAAGCAATATGACCATTTAAATATACGCGTGCTTGTTTATTTTTCGTCATCGCTTCTTTTACTTCTTTCATGATACCTGGTTTCCTTACTTGCGCCTGTGTCAAAGCGATAACGGTTCTTTCTCTCAGTGTGCCCAGAAATTTTCTACGTTCATCTGGCTTCGTTTCTTTTTTTCCATAAATTCCTTGTGTAATATAATCATCAACCTTCTCAGCCATACCGTTATTACCTCCACCTCATCAATCAAACGTTTGATTAATGGATATGTTCGTTTTAGTATACTTGCCCATTGACTTGAACTCAACTCTTTCACTTAAGCGTATGAAAATTTGGGCAAAAGGTGATTAGTGGACCTGGTATTTATTCACTTTTCTTTGGAGGACTTGGAATCGTAGTACAATCATGAGAGGAACACAAATGTACATTATCGATTATTCTAGACTGGACAAAAACATCCTAGAACATATGCTTAATTGGATTTCATTGTGCACTCAGCTTTGGTTTTTTCTTTTGAATGACTTGCTAATTTCTTTTGATACGCACTCAGCTTCCGGTTTTCTTCTGAGTGACTTGCTAATTTCTTTTGATACGCACTCAGCTCCGGTTTTTCTTCTGAGTGACTTGCTAATCCTCTTTGATACGCACTCAGCTCCGGTTTTTCTTCTGAGTGACTTGCTAATCCTCTTTGATACGCACTCAGCTCCGGTTTTTCTTCTGAGTGACTTGCTAATCCTCTTTGATACGCACTCAGCTC
>NZ_JAIVAM010000018.1 GCF_020171845.1 Cytobacillus kochii
CTCCGGTTTTTCTTCTGAGTGACTTGCTAATCCTCTTTGATACGCACTCATATTTACTTTTCCTTCTGAGTGACTTGCTAATCACATTTGATACGCACTCAGCTTCCGTTTTCTTTCTGAGTGACTTGCTAACCCCTTTTGATACGCACTCATATCCACTTTTTCTTCTGAGTGACTTGCTAATCCTCTTTGCTACTCACTCATTTTTACTTTTCCTTCTGAGTGACTCGCTAATCACCTTTGCTACGCGCTCAGCTTCCATTTTCTTTCTGAGTGACTCGCTAACCACTTTTGATACGCGCTCAGCTTCCGTTTTCTTTCTGAGTGACTTGCTAACCCCTTTTGATACGCACTCATATCTACTTTTCCTTCTGAGTGACTCGCTAATCCCCTTTGCTACTCACTCATTTCTACTTTTCCTTTGGAGTGACTCGCTAGTCTCCTTTTCTACGCACTCATATCCACCTTTCCTTTTGAGTGACTTGCTAATCACTTTTGATACGCACACATATTTACTTTTCCTTTTGAGTGACTCGCTAATCCCCTTTGCTACTCACTCATTTCTACTTTTCCTTTGGAGTGACTCGCTAGTCTCCTTTGCTACTCACTCATTTCCACCTTTCCTTCTGAGTGACTCGCTAATCCCCTTTGCTACTCACTCAGCTTCTGTTTTCCTTCTGAGTGACTCGCTAATCACTTTTGCTCCGCGCTCAGTTTCCATTTTCTTTCTGAGCGACTTGCTAACCCCTTTTGATACGCACTCAGCTTCCGTTTTCTTTCTGAGTGACTCGCTAATCACCTTTGCTCCGCGCTCAGCTTCCATTTTCTTTCTGAGTGACTTGCTAACCACTTTTGCTACGCACTCATTTCTACTTTTCCTTCTGAGTGACTTGCTAATCACTTTTGCTACGCACTCAGCTTCCGTTTTCTTTCTGAGTGACTTGCTAACCACTTTTGAAAACGCACTCATATCCACTTTTTCTTCTGAGTGACTTGCTAATCACCTTTGCTACTCACTCATATCTACTTTTCCTTCTGAGTGACTTACTAATCCCTATTTCTTTCCGCCCTAACTGCATTAGATTACTTTTGTGGCCGCCTTCGCTTTTACAAAAAAAGGCCTCCCCATCTAAAGTAGGGAGGCAAAAAAATTGGAGTTATTATTAGGGCAATACAAAAAATTACACTTGAACTTCTTCATCCTTCGTAAACTGTTCTTCTTCGGTTGAGCCTTTTAGTGCGGTTGTGGATGATGTACCACCAGTAATAGTCATGGAAACTTGGTCGAAATAACCTGTTCCTACTTCACGTTGATGTCTTGTTGCCGTGTAACCATCTGCTTCACTAGTAAATTCACGTTGTTGAAGTTCAGAGTAAGCTGCCATTCCACGATCCTTATAACCTAGAGCAAGTTCAAACATGCTGTGATTTAATGAGTGGAAACCAGCTAATGTAACAAATTGGAATTTGTAACCCATTTTTCCTAACTCAACTTGGAATTTAGCAATCGTTTCTTCATCCAATTTCTTCTTCCAGTTAAATGAAGGTGAGCAGTTATACGCTAGTAGTTTGCCAGGGAACTTCTCGTGAATAGCATCTGCAAATGCCTTTGCTTCTTCTAAGCTTGGCTCTGATGTTTCGCACCAGATAAGATCAGCATATGGTGCATAAGCAAGTCCTCTTGCAATCGCTTGATCTAAACCTGCTTTGGTCCGGTAAAACCCTTCCGGTGTTCTATCACCAGTAATAAAAGTGGCATCATATGGATCAACATCACTAGTAATTAAATCAGCGGCATTTGCATCGGTTCTTGCAATGACTAGTGTTGGTACACCCATCACGTCTGCTGCTAATCTAGCAGATATTAAGTTTTTCACTGCCGTTTGTGTAGGAAGTAATACTTTCCCACCAAGGTGTCCACATTTTTTCTCGGAAGATAATTGATCTTCAAAATGGACCCCAGCTGCACCTGACTCAATCATGCCTTTCATGAGTTCATACACATTTAGCTGTCCACCAAAACCAGCCTCTGCATCTGCTACAATTGGTGCAAACCAATCAATTGATTCATCTTGTTCCATATGGTGAATTTGATCCGCTCTTTGTAGCGCTTGATTAATACGTTTCACTACATTTGGTACACTATTCGCTGGATATAAACTTTGGTCCGGGTACATTTGTCCAGAAAGATTCGCATCCGCAGCAACTTGCCACCCGCTTAAATAAATCGCTTTTAACCCCGCTTTTACTTGTTGTACCGCTTGATTGCCTGTTAATGCACCTAATGCATTTATGAAATCTTCCTCATTAACGAGCTTCCATAACTTCTCAGCCCCTCTACGAGCAAGCGTATATTCGATATCAATTGATCCTCTTAGTTTAATAACCTCTTCTGCAGTATAAGGTCTTTCAATCCCCATCCAACGTGAATCATTTGCCCAAGCCTCTTGTAATTGTTTAACTCTTTCATTCGCCATCTGTTAAATCCTCCTTTAATCATTTGAATAAAAAACCCGTCTTTATTGTTGTATTACAATAACCTCTTAACAATTTGTATTATATAACAGACAATCCATTATTGGAACTGTTTTATTCAAAATAATCTGATATTATTTTCGACAAATACCGACAAATGCGATAAAAACATTGATATACCAATGTTTCCAAAGGCAATAAAATTTTAATTGTTATAATACAGATTGAAAAACATTCAAAATGACAAACTAGAAAACTTTCATTTGTTTGGTATTAGTTCTATTCTAATGACGAGTTGCTTTATAAAGTTTTAGAATGAGAAGTCTTGAAGTTTTTGCTCTTTTGACTGTAGGAAATCCTTTAAGGATAGCGCAGCAACCCTCTTTTGCTTTGCTATTTTTCTTTCAATTTGTATGGGTAAACTCGCTTTGCTCGGGCAGCTTTCCGTTTTTCTGTAGAGTTGCACGCACTATCTCGCTTTGTTCCGCTATCTTTCCGATTTTCCACAGAGTTGCACGCGCAATTCCCTTTTGCTCGGCTATCTTCCTGGTTTTCGGCACAGTTGCATGCACTATCTCGCTTTTCTCCGCTTTCTTTCCTGGTTTCCACAAAGTTGCACGCACTATCTCGCTTTCCTCCGCTATTTTGCCGGTTTTCCACAAAGTTGCACGCACTATCTCGCTTTCCTCCGCTATTTTGCCGGTTTTCCACAGAGTTACACGCGCAATTTCCTTTTGCTCCGCTATCTTCCCGGTTTTCGGCACAGTTGCATGCATTATCTCGCTTTTCTCCGCTATCTTCCCGTTTCCCCACAATGTTATCCGAGCAAACTCTTTAATACTAGCTATCCAACCAGATTTCAGTAAAATCTACTCATAACCACCCTGGCTAAGGATTGTCGAGTAATGTTTGTCATCCACTCACTACTACTTCAACTTTTGTCAGTAGATTTGGTAAAGGTATGTAGATAAAAAAAGGCACTCACCGTATTTTGGTGAGCACCTTTTGAATAAACAGATTAATACATTTCAGAAGTTGTTTTTGCTTGCATGTGTAGCATGATGTAGTCAGGGCCACCCGCTTTTGAGTCTGTTCCTGACATATTGAATCCTCCAAATGGTTGGTAACCGACAATCGCCCCTGTACAACCACGGTTGAAGTAAAGGTTTCCGACATGGAAATCTTCACGTGCTTTTTGGATATGTTCACGGTTGGTTGTAATAACAGCACCCGTTAAACCATACTCCGTGTTGTTTGCCACTTCAATTGCATGGTCGAAGTCTTTTGCTTTTGTGAAACCGACAACTGGGCCGAAGATTTCTTCTTTCATGAGACGGGCTTCTGGATCAAGATCAGCGAACACTGTTGGTTGAATGAAATAACCTTTAGAGTCATCGCCTTCTCCACCAGCTACTAATCTTCCTTCTTGTTTACCGATTTCAATATAACTCATGATTTTATCATATGCAGCTTGGTCAATAACCGGTCCTGTAAAATTGCTTGTGTCTTCCGGATTACCAGCTTGTTTCTCTTTTGTAATTTCAATTACGCGGTTTAACACTTGGTCATAAACATCTTCAACGATGACTGCACGTGAACATGCAGAACATTTTTGACCAGAGAAACCGAAGGCTGAAGCTACGATTGATTGAGCAGCAAGCTCTAAATCTGCTTCTTTATCTACAACAATGGTATCTTTACCGCCCATTTCAGCAATGACACGTTTAATCCAGATTTGACCATCATTTAATTTTGAAGCTCGTTCGTTAATACGAAGGCCAACATCACGAGATCCTGTAAATGATACGAAACGAGTATCTTTGTGATCTACTAAATAGTCACCTACTTCTGCGCCACTTCCTGGTACAAAATTCAGTACACCTTTTGGTAGACCGGCTTCTTCCATAACTTCTACGAATTTCGCAGCCACAATTGGCGTTGTAGAAGCGGGTTTTAATAGAACGGTATTCCCTGCAACAATAGCAGCAACGGTTGTACCTGCCATAATCGCTAATGGGAAGTTCCAAGGAGAAATGATGATACCAACGCCAAGAGGAATATAATCATAACGATTAAATTCATTTGGTCGACTGTTAACAGGCACACCATCTTTAATTGCAAGCATTTGACGCGCGTAATACTCTAAGAAATCAATCGCTTCAGCTGTATCAGCATCTGCTTCATTCCATGGCTTCCCTGCTTCCTTTGTCAATAAGGCAGAGAATTCATGTTTACGTCTACGAATGATGGCTGCTGCTTTAAATAACACATCTGCACGTGTTTCTGGCTTCACTTTCTTCCATGATTGGAAGGCTTTAACTGCAGCTTGCATCGCTTTTTCAGCTAGCTCTTGGTTCGCTTTTGAAACGCGACCAATGATTTCTTCTTTATTCGCTGGGTTTACAGAAACGATTTTATCTTCAGTAGAGATACGTTCTCCATCGATTAATAAATCATAATCTTGACCTAAATAACCTTTAACCGTTTCTAAACCTTTTAAATACCCTTCACGGTTTTGCTCAACGCTAAAATCAGTAAATGGCTCATGCTTATAAGATTGTACCATTTTTTCATCCTCCTATAAGTTCACATCAGTCATTTTGAAATGTTGCTACAATTGGCACATTTCAGACTGTGAAAAGATTAACCCTAACAATTATTATACTACCATAATTAGAGAAAATTCAGCAATGATTCTACTAATACTATTTTTAGAAAAATAATAAAGTTTCTATTAAATTGATTTTTTTCTCCTATTGATCAAGGATCTACCTAGTTGATACATAATAGTATGCTAGTGATCAAAAGACCACTTCTTTTATATTAAAGTGGTCTCTCGTTTTAAATACATTAATAAGTTGACTCGTAATTTCTATACGTCTTTCCTTTCCATAAAGTGACTAGAGCAATGATTAATCCAATAACAGAAAAGGACAAAATGACTAATTGGATATCAATTCCCTTGGACACGAGTAAAGTGACAGTGGCATAAGCCAACGGGTCAAAGCCGTTCATCGCTAAGAAAACAATACTCATCACTCTTCCCATAATCCTTGGGTCTGTATCTTCTTGTGCTGAAGTGAAGAATGGAATAGAAACAAATGTCATCGTAAATCCAATAAAGAAAGCTAAAGCTGTCAATATATACAAATTGGGAATTTGGCTAAATGCTATCGCAACCATTAGTGTTGCAATTAGACCAATAATAGAAGTGAACCCCCTACGGCGTATTTTAACCATCCCAATAATAGCAGTACTAACTAACATCCCCACTCCTAATGCTGATTCAATGTAACTAAGATTGATTGGTGAACCTCCGTACGTCTCTACTAAAATGGGAATCGCAATAGAAATCGCACCAAAAGCAAAGAAATTTAACGTGATTAAAATAAGAATGCCTGTGATCAAAAATTTGCTCGCTTTGACATATGAAAACCCTTCGATCAAATCTTTTAGTGGTGTTTGTTTGACTGTATTGTCTACTGGACCTTCTTTTAAGAATGGTGGAAACATAAAGAAAGCAGACAACAGAACAATAATGGCTGAAACTAAATAACCTGTTGTCACGCCAGCGAACTCCATGATACTTCCAGAAATAATCGGACCAACAATAAAACCAATTTGACCTAATCCCTGAATGATTGCGTTCGCTTGTTTGATCTGGTGTACTTGTACCAACTTGGGAATTAATGAGGTTCCGGCTGGTCCAGAAAAAGCATCTAGTGTTCCAAAAAAGAACCCCAAAATAAGCAAATAAACAAATGTTAATTGACCGGCATTGTTTAGTAAAAAAATGAGTACGAGTAAAACACCTTGGATGGTACTCGTAGTGAACATAATGGTCGTCTTCTTATATTTATCAGCAAGTACTCCACCAAATGCCATCATAACTACTCTAGGTACAGTAATGGCAATGAGGATCATGCCTAGTGAACTAGCAGACCCTAAATCTGAAATTACAAACCAAGTAGTTGTCATGAAAAACATACTAAATCCAATAATCGCCAAAAAGCTACCTATAAATAAGAAAATAAAAGGGGTGTTTCTCATTAAAGAATATCGTTGTTCCATTCATACCCTGCCTCTCTCCTTCTATCTACACCCAATCATAGAAGATAACGTAACGTGAGATGCAAGCTTTTTTTTAATAGAAAATACTTTTTTATAGATGATTGTGGTTTAAAAGGGTAAGAAAAGAAGACACGAGAGATATTTGGCAAACTAATACTTGATAAAGCCTTCTAAGTTGAGTTAGAAGGCTTGTTTTCATAACCAAGAATTTGAGAGGGTACGTTATTGATGAGTGAACTACATCAACGTAATCCTCCTTTCAACCAAGCACGAGGCCGGTGCATGCCAACTGGAATTTGAATTAAGCTCGTTTTCCCTTTAGAAGCGAGTCCATAGAGTTGATCGCATTGACTGACAGAATACCCCAGTAGTGGATGCCCTCCCAAATCTAAGGCAGACGCATGCAAGAGTAATCGTTGTGTTAGTAGGCCTGCCTCCATCTGTTGAATACGGTATCCTCGGTAACCCAATGAATCTTTGTAATGGCTTTTATCCCCTATTACATGCATACAAAGCGGCACTTGATATAAATTAACATTAGGCATCACTAAGCTTGAATGTAAAAGCGGACGATAATCACCTTCTTTCATTAGACGAAGCATATGATTTTCATTGTCATAAGCATAAGCCCCATTCGGTATCCCCTCCACATTGTATAGGCTTCCGTATAAAGCTACGCGCGCAGCAACATGGCCGCCTGTATCATCAAGATCGTGATGATAAGAGAAGGAACATGTCTCCTTTAACAAGGTTGCTAGAGTCGCTTGCCTTATTTCCCCCATCATAAAGTCTGCGTCTGGAGAATACCGTTTCTTACAAATCGATGAGAAATCATATGAATAGTTTTGTGTATTTGGCAAGGTTATATCAGTACCAGAAGTGAATGTTTCACCTTGGCGCCTTACCTTTCTAAAAGACGCTGATGAATCAAACATGGCAGCTTCATTGAGCTTTCTGAGTAACGGATAGTCCATGGTCTTTGACAGGTTATGAGGTAGGTGACCTAATTGCGCTATTTCGGCGCACAATGTATGGGAGGACACCATTTCTTTAGTCGTATGGACAATGGCTTCAGTTGATATCGGAATGACTGCGTAGACACTTTCGTCTTCTTCAGATAGACCTAGTAGATGATTCATTGCTCGGTCTAAAAATTGATAGCAAACTTTCGTATTGTAATCTAATTGATCAGCTACTTCTAATAATTGTCCAATGAGCACCCCAGTATCTAGTCCCTGTAATCGATAAGAAAAATGATTGTATTTATAAAAATTTTTCCAGAAGAAGGTGGAAATAAAAACAGTGCAAAAACAATCTTCAATCACTGTCCCCAAACTTTTGGAAACGAATGTATCAAAATTTCCTTCCCGTAACAAAATGAGGCGGTGATGAGCAACATCATAATGGTAGATGCCTGTTTTAGCATCTTCAAGTTTCATATATACATATATTTCATTAGGATAAAGCGCCCCACCGGAGGGAACAAATCTCCGCAATGATTGAGTGTCATGAGGGAGACGGACATATTGAGTTATTCCATAGGTATACCATAGCAAATGCCCAATCTCCTTCAATGTAGGCATTAGATTTTGGTGAAGGGTTGAAGGTACATTAGCGTTTAACGGAATAGCTGGTAATCCACGGTACAATTTATACGGAAGGGGGGCCCCTTCCCAATCGACCTGCCAATCGGGTGGAGCAAGTTTCTCTGTATCAAAGTGGAGATTGTGTATAAATGTATCTAACTCCAATTCTTTCGTCCTCCTCTCCTTCCATTACGGAAACGGGTGAGGAAGTGGGTTCAGCTCTTCATACGATAAGTGCTTCTTCCTATACCCTAGCTGCTTTGGCACCTTTAGTACTCTATCTAATCCTTTCACCCGTGTCAGGTGATGTCCAAATGTCATTGGCAACATGCCAGGAATAATGACCTTCACACAATACAATCCATTCTCTTGAATAATTGGTGTTGTTTGGTCAACGACAATCACTTCTAGATTATTTTCACGGAACGTCTGAAGAACTTCGTGAAGGTCATCTTTCAAATCGTTGTATACTGGTGGCTTCTTGAATTCTTCAGCAAATGTACGTAATGGCCCTTGATTATTCAAAATAAACGTTAGGTATTCTTCCGCCTCGGGTAGACCGTACAACATACCATGATCCTCCATTGTTCTTACTTTAAACGGATCTTCAAGCATCTCCTCGTATTTCTGCCTATTTGTTGCTAATTTCTCATCATGAACAAACATCATGCCCGCTAGCTCATAGATGGCACTTTTGACAGCCCTTACTGGGTCCATATGAGCACCTGCAGCACAAATAATATTTACACCTGTTTCTTTTCTATTTTTTGCTACTGCCCACACACTTGGGATACCATGTTCCATCGTCGAATTGTAAAAATGAAGGTCGTACCCTGCCACCTCACGTACCCGATCAACCATCAATTGCAATTCCTTGTCATCTGCAGAACTTAAATCAAGACGTGGCAATGGCAGTTTCGCATACCAAGTGAGTAAAAAGGAATCTCGCTCAACGACTTCCATTACTCCATGAAAAATAGCTTCCTCCAGGCTACCTCCGATTGCACATCCGTTTGAAGTCTCATAAACAAAACCTTCCCCACAACCTAAACTGTAATAAGCAAGTAATTCTGGGACAAGAATAGATCGTTCTTGTAAGAATGAATAACCCCAAACCCAATTCATTGGTTTATTAGGTTCGAATGATTGATACGGAAAATGAGGATTCTCATAATACTCAGGTGAGTGTAAACCAACAGTTGAAGGGTTTAAGGCTTGATCCATAACATCTAGATAACTTCCTCGTACAACCCTTCTTTTTCCCCTAGGCTCGATACCGCAATACCGTTCTAAACCTTCCAAAATAGCTGTTAACTCACTCATTCGATAAGAGTTAGATCTTCCAGCCACTCCCTCGCTTGCACCAAACAGTGGCATATTCATAAGAACATCAGCAAAGGGAAGTGTCCAATCCTGTATTTTTCCATTAATTACCCCCGTCCGATGATCGTAATAATCTCTTAATAGCACGGTTTCTAATTCTTCAATTGAACGACAGCGATAACCAGCACCTTGAATTTTCGGACTAGATTGCAACTTAATTTCCGCTAATTCCGCTGTATCTTCTGGAATGTCCCCACATATTGGGCACATTGGGTCAAAGGAAAAATGATGAGATGAATGCATGAACGTTTTAAGATTTGTAATGAACAGTTGATTTTCTAAATGATCGGTCTCTCCTTGAAGAATATAATCCACTTCTGTACATAATAAAGTTGTCATTTGCCAAAGACCCGTTCGTGATGCCCATGCGTCTTGCGGGCGACTTTCTCCTGATAATTTATAATATAGCCCCCACATTTCTTTAGAATCTGTACCTGCTATGATGCGCCTTACGTCGGCGCAACGTGAACATCCCCGTTTTCCCGGTTGTACAAATGGACCAATAATTCCCTCACCAAAAGAAACAAAGCCACGGAGCCATGGAATATTTTCCTTTCTGAATTTTTCTTCTGCTTGTTGATGAACGGAGGGCTGCCAATTATCATGCAATACGAGCGCCAATGTTGTATCTTCAGGAAAATCCGTTAATAGATCTTGCCGTGCGACTGTATAATTACTAGACAATTGCCTATAGACAAAATCGGCCAGTTTACCATTACCGACGATGACAATCATTAGCGTACCTCCTTACAAATCTGTACACCATAAACCCCAGCTAACTCTTTTCTTAAAAATGGTTCAAAAGAAAGATCGTAAACAACGATCTCTTTATGACCCTCTTTTAATTTGTAGATAGCAGATTGTAATAACTCCGTTTTTGTCATATGCTCACATGAAGGAATGTTTAGTTTTGCTTCTTTCCCTCTTATACCATCATGAGAGTTCATTTCCTCCCCCTCACGGATTGTTGCCTCATTTTGTACATTCAATAGTGCTTTTTGCAAAGCGTGACTTAGTGCTAGTGTGATATTTAAACCAGAACTAATGTATTTAAAGCCATTTGACTCTATGCATATAACAGGAAAGCCTAATATTTCATTTCCCATACGGATAGTGGGTGGACCATTTAAGGTGGTCAGTGACTGTAAATAATATCTACAACTACGATCCTCTATCTCCTCAAGATTTACAGGTAACAGCGATTGTTGCTGGTCAACTGGAAGACCTCTCCTTTCCTCTTCTAAATACGCTTGTAGCCCACGACAAACTGCTTCGGCAAGGCATTCACCAGCACCAATACCCATAAATCCACTTATTCTACCTTTCACCATTTGTGAAACATACATCTCCAGTCCAGTAAGCCCTGCTTCCCTTCTTGCTTCTTCATGTGTTAGACCCGAGCATAAAGCCTTCTTCAAAAGAGTAGCCGGTCCTTTTGCCAATGGATTTACTGCTTGAACATAACATTGTGAAAGCGGAAGCT
The DNA here is from genome assembly GCF_020171845.1 of Cytobacillus kochii. Classification (GTDB taxonomy): domain Bacteria; phylum Bacillota; class Bacilli; order Bacillales; family Cytobacillaceae; genus Cytobacillus; species Cytobacillus kochii. The sequence continues at coordinate 10,999 of NZ_JAIVAM010000018.1, forward strand.
GTGTTAAGTCCTTTTCTTCCCAAATATGAAGAATCCCTGTTTCTTTAGCAGTTAATAAACTAAAATATTCTAAAAGATTGTTTGCGTTGGGCTGTTCCGTATTCTCTCTCAGAAGTCGGGTGTTTAAATCATCGACAAGTTCAGGTTTAAATGTAAGATTTTCAACTAATGGATGTGAATAGTACGAAATCCATTCACCTTGCAAACTTTCAAGATTTAGCAAATAGAATTGATTGTTTTCTTTCTTATCCATTGCTCCTGTCACCTGCTTAAAAAACTCAAAAACAATAATATTCGCCAATAAAGCACCTGCGGTCGAAGAATAGGGCTGTTGCTTACGTTCTTGTTCCAATATTGCCTCATGCATTCGACGCCATGCAGATTCCCAGCATCCCTCTGTTTCTGAATCAACTACAGGCCCTGCCATTCCCACCTGCTTTAGATATAAGGCAGGAAGGAAAGCTTTCTTTTCTTCTTTACAAACCTGATTAATCTCCTTCACTTCGTCTATATCTGCATTTTGGGAAACATATAATATCCAATCAAATGATTGTACTACTTCTCTCCAATTCTTACCGTAAGGAATTTCCTTCACTTTCACGGTAGGATCATCCTTTTTGGCATGATTCACTATTTCATTAATCACCTCATGGTCTGTTGGGACTGCTTCTGTCATCATCATATGAAAGGTTGGTAGCCCTGATTCCAACAATGCAGATGTCAGCGAAACGAATAGAGAACCAGATCCCATCACTAATACCTTTGCTTGGCGATACGTTTGAAAACGATACGCACCTGAATCAACAAAACTCTCAATGAATTCAATTTGTGAAGCGTATTTTTCTAGAACACTTGCGGGTAATTGATGTGATTGATCTTGACTCGTATCTCTAACATAACCTTTCGTAAGTAAAGCCTCACCAATTTCATATACTCTGTTTCGATAGGGAGTGGTCAAACCCGCAGTGAGTTCTTCTAAAGTATGATTTCCATTAAACATAGGTATCAGCTTTTCAATCCATTGATAAATAGTGCCTCCATCCATCCAAAATGAACTGGCGTTATTCCTAAAATAGACGCCTCCCTTTGGGTCTGGTAGATAAAATGTATCATTCTTCACTTTGAGACGTGAGGTTGCTTTTAATTTCGTCATGTAGCCCCTCCTTCGGTCTAAGCATTCATTAAATATTCCTTATAATTTATGTATTTGTATTTGTCCATTATGAATAACGAAAAAGAAGCCCCTAACATAGGGACTTGTAGAGTGTATACACACGCTTCATTATTCATTTTGTGACGAGAGAACGAAGGTAACTTACACTGACACTTGCCTTTAAAAAAGGAATTGTTAAATAAAGAACCCGAAGCAACCAAAACAACCAAAACAGCCTGCACATCTAAAACCGCCACAACCACCACAGCGAAAACCACCACAACCTCCGCAACCACCACAGCCGCCACATCGACGCATATCATTAAATTGAACTGGTACTGGTGCTTGATATTGAATAGGTGTTAATTCACCCACCTGATATTGATCCATTCCAAGTGATTGAAGTTCATTTTGAAAATTTTGCATTTTTTCTTCCCCTTTTTAGGTTTAGTACGTAAAAAGAGAGTCTAAAACCTGCTCTCTGTAACAAACTATGATGTTTTTAGGTAGTTGTTACTGATGTAAAAGCCCATTTGGCAAAGAACATTAAATTTGTTTTTTTCATACCTTATAGAAATACAAAAGGAGGTGGTTCCCATTTATTTAGATTTCTTATCAAAGTTTGGTGTTGGAGGAGCGCACCCAGGTGGTTTTGAATTAACAAAGGCGCTTCTTATGAATGAAGAATTAGACGCTACGTCGCAAATTTTAGATGTAGGCTGCGGAACCGGCCAAACAGCCGCCTTTTTGGCTACTAATTCAGGAGCAAACGTAACTGGGGTTGATATTAATCCTATTATGGTGGAAAAAGCAACTCATAGAATGAAAGAAGCTAAACTTCCAGTACGTGTTTTCCAAGGTTCTATCGAGGCACTCCCACTTGAAGATGAGAAATTTGATTTAATTATGTGCGAATCAGTCCTTACTTTTGTCAATCAACCGAAAGCGCTTAAAGAGATTTTTCGTTTATTAAAAAAGGGGGGGCGGTTCATTTCTAATGAGTTTACTGCCAATGTCCCACTCCCTCCATGGATAGCAGATGAAATCAACCGATTCTATGGGATCAACTCTGTCCTCACCGAAGCAGAATGGCACCGTTTATTTGAAGGGGCAGGATTTACGAACATTCGCGTAAGTGGTCAAAATCAGTCGATGCTCCAATACAATCCCAACCCTGATTTTCTTTATTCAAAGCACATTGAACCAGAGCTTTATACCGTAATGACCGAACATTTTAACCTATTATTGAAATATAATGAGCTATTGGGCTACCGGATATTTGCATGTGGAAAATAAACAAATTATTATCCACCCACCCGTGATACACATGATCTCATTGGTAATAGGAGTTCCATCGGGTGGCTACCTCCTTTTCAGACAAGAACATAGATTGCATATATTTAGGTGCTAAAGCATATTACATATGTTAGGATTATTTAAATAAACTAAAGGAATGGGACCAATGAAAAAAGCAGTTCTTATAGCCTCCTAAAATCAGAATATATTTTAGGAGGCATTAAAAGATGAAATTCACTAAAATCGACATAAATAATTGGGAACGTAAAGAGGTTTTCAATCATTTCTTAAACCAACAAACTAGCTTTAGTATCACTAATAACATTGATATTACTGAGCTATACCAATTTACTAAAGAAAAAGGATATCAATTTTATCCTGCTTTTATTTTTTTAATTACACAAGTTTTCAATACAAATAAACATTTTAGAATGAATGTTACTGCTAAAGGTGAGTTAGGATACTGGAACAGAGTGATTCCTATGTATACGATTTTTGACAAGGATTCAGCGTTATTTTCCGCTATTTTCACCGATATCGATGAAGGCTTTGAAAGGTTCCACATGGATTATGTGACCGATACTGAGTTATATACTGGTACAGGAAAATTGTTTCCTAAAGCACCCGTACCTGAAAATGTCGTTAATATATCTATGATTCCATGGACTACTTTCACTGGATTTAACTTAAATATAAATACAAATCCAAATTACCTCCTGCCAATAGTTACTGCGGGTAAATTTTTCAATAAGAAGGGAAATATTTATTTACCACTTTCTCTACAGGTTCATCATGCTGTCTGTGACGGTTATCACACCGCTCTTTTTATGGACACATTTCAGCGCCTTGTTCGAAATCCTAAACAAATGCTTAAGTGAATGAGAAATTATCCACCGACTACATCAATTTAGTCGGTGCTTTTTTTAAAGTAAAGGTCATAGGCAAATACCTAAAAATTATTCCACAAATAGAGCTAGATTTTCTAATGTTGATTGTAAACCTATATCATGATCTTCCTTGTTTATTCCTTTAGGGACATTTTCACATATAATGGTGACTTTTGTTCCTTTTGCAAGAGGTTCAAATAGCCATGTCTGTTTCATTTCACCAGTGAATTCGGGGGATTCTGAGTCAAATATTACTAGTTGTATTATCTTTTTATCGGGAACTAATTCTAAAAATTTCCCTTGATACACATCACTGTTCTCAGTAGTTTTTCCATATGAGGGTTGGTTTCCTCCATAGAAGAGTGTCATTTTGTAAGTTCCCTCTTCCCGCGGTTCAAAATCTTCAACATAACCTGACATTCCTTTAGGTGGGAGCCATGATACTAAAGCTTTCGGATGGAGAAATGCCTCATAAATCGTGTGTGATTTTGCCATGATCACTCTTGAAGCTGTATCTGTTCTATTTTCCATATCAAAACCTCCTTCGGTCTATCATTTTTTGTGCAATAAATGTTGATATCACAAATAACCTTAGTTCCACTATTTCTTCTACGGAAGCATAGATTACTCCTTCTTCAGCTAATCTGACCTATTTGATCATAATGACGCTGTTGATAGATGGGTAAGTTTCAATACAAGTTTAACGTACGATTATGAAGAATTTTAGAAAGCATGGGATGCCTACTGATTTCTTCGATTGCTTTCGCTTTGGTTGGACCGATTTACGCGGGATGTACAAGTGCACAGGCAAAATCATTCGTTGTCACTGTCGGAATAATACCTAGTTGCAGGCGGAATTCGTCCCGCTACCTTTAGAGTACTCTCTAAAAACCTTCGAAAAGACAGTATGTTGGGCACTTAATCCTTGTCTTTTTGTTCCAACCAACCTAATCCCATTGTAAATAAAAAAACGACGCTTAAAAGTAGCGGCGTTTTTTCGTTTTATTGATAAATATGAACAAATGGTTCGGCTTCGTTGGCGTTTCGGACGATTAATGATTCTGGTCCGTTGACTGATGTGACGCTTACTTGGACAGAGATGTATTCTGGAAACATACTAACGACTTTGCTGGTTACATATTGGGTGAAACCAACACTTTCTGACTTACCGTAAAATTGTATAGGTATATCTATATTTAGCTGTTGCAATTGATCCCCAATATAGAAACCTTTTCCAATGACACCATTAAAATTAGGGAAATATTTTTCAACATCTTGCTTGAAATTCAAGAAATTCGTATAGTCTTCACGATACTTCTCTTCGGCTGTATTAGATGGGAATAAAATATAGTCTTCTTTTACATCTTCCCAACCACTTAGCTGATTACTCCCCTCAGCGGCATGCGCATAGGCGAAGAAGTTTCCTGGGACGACAGACGTTCTTTCCGATTGTTCAAATAGCGCAATGGTAATCGGTACGTTCTCAAGGCCTTCTTGTTGTCTTAATCTCTTTATAATTTCCTCAGCCATCTTTTTGCCTTCTGCTTCTACTTTACTATGAGAAATATCTTCTTCATACGTGGCACCGTAGGCTTCTTTTTGATAATAATGGACGGAATTAAGTGCCAAACCAATCACGACGCCGCCAAGTTTCACCTTATTATCGCCATCTTTTACAAGATAGTTATGTTCTAAAATATGGGCTAAATAAAGAGGTGCACGGGCGTTTCTTTCTTCTTTAGTCCCTTTACCATCATCGACAGGGTTTAGACCGAGATTTTCTTCCTCCGTCATATCTTTTTCTTCTAATTGTTCTTTCGTATATTGGCGACTTAACCATGATGAAATCGTGGTTTTATCAAGGTATTGTCCTTCTTGGAAGAAGAACTTTTCCGTATCAAAATGGTTCTGAGCAACTCTCATTAAACCTGTTTCGAATTCATTAATATCATATTTTGTATTAACATTATTAACGACTAAACCTCGTGACTCACTTGGCTTAAAAGGTAGGATTGTCCGATAGTACGAATCGGATATTTTAAAGTTTGGTATGATCGCCTGTTCTTCTTCGCTGCTCTCATTTTCATTTTGCACAACCTCTTCTTGCTGGTTAAAACTAGGTGCACAACCGGCGAGTAAAAGAACGAATGACAGCGACACTGCCATGAGTTTTTTCACGATTTTCACCTCTTACGAATTTAATTCCTCAATCAATTTTTCCTCGTCCCAAATAGTAATACCTAATTCCTGAGCTTTGGTTAATTTAGAGCCTGCGTCTTCTCCGGCAATGACTAAATCTGTTTTCTTACTTACACTGCCAGAGACCTTGCCTCCTAGAGCTTCAATCTTTTCCTTTGCTTCATTTCTAGCAAGCTGTTCTAATTTACCCGTTAACACAATGGTTTTACCAGCAAAAACAGAATCAGATTCCGCTATATTTACAGGTTTTGGTCCCTTATAAGTCAGATTCACTCCAACATCTTGTAACTCTTGAATGAGAGATGTTACTTCTTCTTGTTCAAAATAGGTGACGAGTGCATCAGCCATTTTATCGCCTATTTCATTAATGCTAATAAAATCATCCATGGTTGCCTGCTGGATTTTACCCATCTCTCCAAATGTTTGCGCAAGCGTTTTTGCCGCTTTCGCCCCCACATGACGGATCCCTAATCCAAATAATAATTTTTCTAAAGAATTATCCTTAGAGACTTCAATGGCCTTTAGCAAGTTGTTAACAGATTTTTCGCCCATTCTCTCTAATTGAATAAGCTGTTCATACGTAAGATGATAAATATCTGCCACATCTTCAATTAACTTTTCTGCAAATAATTGGCTAATTACTTTTTCTCCTAGCCCGTCAATATTCATCGCATTTCGTGAGACAAAATGAATAAGTCCCTCTCTTATTTGCGCAGGACATTTCGGATTAATACAACGAAGTGCAACTTCTTCCTCTAAACGCACAAGTTCACTTTCACATGCCGGGCAATGAGTTGGCATATGAAAATCAACTTCTTCTCCCGTTCTTCTTTCAGGTAATACATTGACAACTTCAGGGATGATGTCGCCTGCTTTCTTAATCACAACGTAATCACCTAGCTTAATATCCTTCTCACGAATAAGGTCTTCATTATGAAGGGATGCACGTTGTACGGTAGTACCAGCCACTCTAACAGGTTCAAGTAATGCTGTTGGCGTTACAACACCGGTGCGCCCAATACTTAATTCAATATCTTTTAACTGCGTGACTACTTCTTCAGCAGGAAACTTATAGGCAATCGCCCATCTCGGACTCTTTGCTGTTGTCCCGAGTTCATCCTGTTGGTCATATGAATCGACTTTAATAACGATTCCATCAATATCATACGATAAGTCTGGTCGGTTTTCTGTCCATTTCTCGATATATTGGATGACCTCATCTATATTTTTACACTTCTGGCGCTCTTTGTTCGTTTTAAACCCCTGAGAGTCAAGAAAGTCCAGACCTTCACTATGAGAACGAATACCCGTTTTCCCCTCGTCAGCCATAGCATAAACGAATATATCCAAATTTCTTGATGCAGCGATTTTTGGATCTAATTGCCTAAGTGAACCCGCAGCAGCATTTCGAGGGTTCGCAAAGGGTTCCTCACCTCGTTCTTCTTTTCCTTTATTTAAACTTAAGAACGATTTCCTTGGCATGAACGCCTCTCCGCGTACTTCAAAGGTTACCGTTTCCTTTACCCGCAGAGGAATGGAACGAATGGTGCGAAGGTTAACGGTAATGTTTTCACCAATGGAGCCATCTCCACGCGTTGCTCCGATTGCAAACAATCCATCTTCATAGCGAAGAGAGACAGCCAGTCCATCAATCTTTAACTCGCAGACATATGAGATATGCTCACCCACCGCCTGGCGAACACGACGGTCAAAATCCCTTAAGTCTTGCTCATTAAATGCATTGGCTAAACTGAGCATCGGCGTGCGATGTTCAACTTTTTCAAACATATCTAATACTTGCCCACCGACCCGATGCGTTGGGGAATCTTCTGTTTTCAACTCTGGATGTTGCTCTTCAAGTGCAATTAGCTCATGAAGAAGCTGGTCATATTCTGCATCAGGCACAGATGGTTGATCAAGTACATGATATTCATAATTATATTGATTAAGGAGATTTTGCAAATCCTTGACCCTTTGTTCTACCTTCTTTTCCTCCAAGACGTTCAACCCTTTCCTTTAACCTTTCGAAATCGGGGCAAATTTAGCAAGTAATCTTTTAATACCTACTGGCTTTGGAAAAGCAATATCAAGCTCCATTCCATCACCTTCACCTTTGACACTTACAACTGTTCCAGTACCCCATTTACCATGCACAGCTTTATCTCCAACTATCCAATTCATCCCGCTACCACCTGTATTTTGTACAGCTGGACGAACAACTGCTTTACGAGCAGGTTGCATACGATTTCCTGAAGGACCATTAAACGTGGACTGACCTCGATTAAGAGGTTTTGCTTTTGGCTCTAATCCTTCTAATAAATCAGCCGGAATTTCCTGAATAAATCTGGACGGTGGGTTCATGTTTGTACGGCCAAATAGTGTACGCATTTGCGCATTTGTTATAAATAACTGCTCTTCTGCTCTCGTAATCCCTACATAAGCAAGTCGACGTTCCTCTTCCATTTCTGCTTCTTCCATTAATGAACGACTATGAGGGAATACACCTTCCTCCATACCCATTAAAAAGACAACTGGAAATTCTAATCCCTTTGCAGAGTGAAGCGTCATTAATACAACTGCATCCGCTTTCTCACCGTCATCATCCAACTTATCAATATCGGCAACAAGCGCCAAATCTGTTAAGAAGGCAACAAGTGTTTTATCTTCGGACGCATCTTCAAAATTCTTCGTTACAGATAGAAACTCATCTAAGTTTTCCAAACGACTTTGAGACTCGATAGATTTCTCCGCTTTTAACATGTCACGATAGCCTGACTTGTCTAACAGTTCCTCTACCAATTCTGTCACAGATAAGTATTCTTGCATTTGTGTATAATTCTTTACTAAATCACGAAACTCTATAGCAGATTTTGTGATTTTTGGGCTTAAGCCAATTAATTCGATAGATTCCAGTGCTTCAAACATTGTCATATCATGCATGGTTGCAAAATTAGCAATCTTATCAACTGATCCAGAACCAATCCCTCTTTTAGGCACATTAATCACCCGCTGTAGACTTATATCATCATCAGGGTTGGCAATTAATCGTAAATAAGCCAATACATCTTTAATTTCTTTACGATCATAGAACTTAATTCCGCCAACAATCGCATATTCAATATTCGATTTTAATAGCATTTCCTCCATGACCCGGGATTGGGCATTTGTACGATATAGAATAGCAAAATCGGCAAGCTTGCGATTCTGACTTTGCGCTAATTCTTTAATTTTACTTACGACAAATTGTCCTTCGCCTTGCTCACTGTCTGCACGGTAATACTGAATTTTATTTCCTTCAGGATTTTCCGTCCATAAGTTTTTCGCTTTGCGATTCATGTTTTTATCAATGACGCCGTTAGCTGCGTTTAAAATTCTTTGCGTGGATCGATAGTTTTGTTCTAGCAAAATGACTTGTGCTTGCGCATAATCTTTTTCAAAGGATAAGATATTGGCAATATCTGCCCCGCGCCATCTATAAATAGATTGATCCGAGTCTCCAACCACACATATATTTTGGAAACGATTCGCTAATAATTTTACTAGCATGTATTGCGCTCTATTCGTATCTTGATATTCATCCACATGGATATACTGGAATTTACGTTGATAGTATTCTAATACCTCAGGGACGCGATTAAATAATTGAATCGTCTTCATAATAAGATCATCAAAGTCTAATGCATGATTCTTTCGCAGACGTTTTTGATAATCTGTATACACATCACTTGTCACTTGGGAGAAATAATCACCGGCAGTCTTGGCGAATTCCTCTGGTTCAATTAGTTCATTTTTTGCAGAACTAATCGTCCCTAAAATTGCTCTAGGATCGAACTTTTTCGGATCTAAATTCCGCTCTTTTAAGATACTCTTAATAACAGATTGCTGATCAGTAGAATCTAATATTGTGAAGTTACGATTGAATCCAATCCGATCAATATCACGACGTAATATTCTCACACACATAGAGTGAAAAGTAGAAATCCAGATTTCTTCAGCCGCACCGCCCATCATCGCACGAATACGATCTCTCATTTCTCTTGCGGCCTTATTCGTAAACGTGATTGCTAAAATATTATATGGATTCACGCCCTTCTCTACCATTAAATAAGCAATGCGATGGGTAAGCACACGCGTCTTACCACTTCCTGCTCCAGCCATAATAAGCAAAGGACCATCTGTTGCCTTTACAGCCTGTTGCTGCTCCTTATTCAAACCATTTAATAATTTATTAGATAAATATTGCATTCCTTTTCTTCACCACCATACAAACATTTGTTCTGTTTTTAGTCTATCCTGATTAATTTGGTTAATCAAGATTTATTGTTTCACAGCTTCTACTGTTTTTAATGCGATTTTAATATCATCATAAACGGCATTTCCAACGACAACTACATCTGCATAAGCGCCCATTTCTCTTGCTTGTTCCACAGAGGTAATCCCGCCACCATAAAATAATATTGTTTCTTCTAATGTTCGACTTACTTCTTTCACTATTTCTACATTGCCGTAAGTACCGCTATATTCCAGATAAAAAATCGGTAAATGAAACATTTTTTCCGCCATCATTGCATAGGCTTTGACGTCTTCAATCGTTAAATTCGTATCCGCACTCGTTAATTGAGCGACTTTACAATCTTCATTTAGCACGCAATATCCTTGCATAAGAATCTCGTCCCAATTCATGATCTCGCCAAATTCCTTAACTGCTTGATGGTGCATTCCATTAATCCATTTGGAATCTTTACTATTTAAAACCGTCGGGATAAAAAACAAATCATACCCAGGTGTAATCGACTCAATTGTGGAAACCTCTAACACACATGGAACTGTATATCTACGAACACGCCCCATAAGATCAAGCACCCGCTCAAGCGTAATGCCATCTGTCCCCCCAATAATAATCGCGTCCGTGCCAGACTCGCACACTTTCTCTAAATCCTCATCAGATATATATTTATTAGGGTCAAGCTTAAACGCATGGTGCCACGCGCGAACATCATACATACATAGTTCCTCCATTCTATCTTTCCATTCAATCATTATATCATTTGAGAAGCATTTCAAAAAGGAAACCGCTAATGAAGTAAGAATGGATTTATTTGGCTAAATTAACATCATTGCAGACAATGCGATTCACCATGTAAATGATTCATTCGATTCCGATGCGATTTCAGTTTTGGCTGATCAGATTTTCTTTTGGGGTCTGTTTTCTGACGCGTTTCTCTTCTAATCCAATTAGATTTCCTGTTGGGTCCAAGTTTTTGACGCGCTTCTCCTCTAATCCAATCAAATTTGATCATGGAGTCCAGTTTCTGACACGTTTCTCTCCTATTCCAATCAAATTTCCTGTTAGATCCAAGTTTCTGACGCGTTTCTCTCCTAATCCAACCAGATTTCCTCATGGTGTCCAGTTTCTGACACGTTTCTCTCCTATTCCAATCAAATTTCCTCTTGGTGTCCAGTTTCTGACGCGTTTCTCTCCTATTCCAACCAGATTTCCTGTTGGATCCAAGTTTCTGACGCGTTTCTCTCCTAATCCAACCAGATTTCCTCTTAGGTCCAAGTTTCTGACGCGTTTCTCTCCTAATCCAACCAGATTTCCTCTTAGGTCCAGGTTTCTGACTCGTTCTCACCTCATCCAATCAAATTTCCTCATGGTGGCCAGTTTCTGACGCGTTTCTCACCTATTCCAACCAAATTTCCTCATGATGTCCAGTTTCTGACGCGTTTCTCTCCTATTCCAACCAAATTTCCCCTTGGGTCCAAGTTTCTAACACATTTCTCCTCTAATCCAATCAAATTTCCTCATGAAGTCCAGTTTCTGCCTCGCTTCTCCCTTAATCCAATCAAATTTCCTCTTGGTGGCCAGTTTCTGACGCGTTTCTCTCCTATTCCAACCAAATTTCCTCTTAGGTCCAGGTTTCTGACTCGTTCTCACCTCATCCAATCAAATTTCCTCTTGGTGTCCAGTTTTTTGACGCGTTTCTCTCCTATTCCAATCAAATTTCCTCATGGTGTCCATTTTCTGACTCGCTTCTCTCCTATTCCAATCAAATTTCCTCATGGTGTCCAGGTTTCTGACTCGCTTCTCCCTTAATCCAATCAAATTTCCTCATGGTGTCCATTTTCTGACGCGTTTCTCTCCTATTCCAATCAAATTTCCTCATGAAGTCCAGTTTTTGACTCGCTCCTCACCTATTCCAACCAAATTTCCTCATGAAGTCCAGTTTTTGACTCGCTTCCCCCCTATTCCAATCGCTTTTTCTACTAGTACCTGATTTCCTTTCCAAAACAAAAAAACCGTGGGTGCTGATTCCCTCGGTTCGGTCGCTTCTATCGCTGTGGGTTCTATTATTTTTCTGTTGTTTCTTCTTCTTTAATTCTTTCTAATGCCATTTCGTAGGCATCGTTTCCGTAGTTTAAGCAACGTTTCACACGCGAGATTGTTGCAGTACTTGCACCTGTTTCTGTCTCAATCTTATGATAAGTTTTTCCTTCTCTAAGCATACGAGCTACTTCTAGTCTTTGCGCTAATGATTGGATCTCGTTCACAGTACATAAGTCATCAAAAAATCGATAACATTCGTCTAAATCATTTAGTGATAATACCGCCTGAAATAATTGATCTAATTCTTGTCCTCTTAGTTTATTAATTTGCATAATATTTACCCCTTTTTCATTTTTTAGTTAATTGTTACCGACTGATTGATTCCTGGCTCTTGTGGAATGACATTCACCCATGTTTTCCCCGGAGCAAGTGGTTGCTCTTTTCCATCGATTACTGGATAAATTCTTCCTTCTTTATTCACCCAGTTCACTTCAGACATCATACCTCTTTGAATAAGATAACCTTTACCCCCTGAAGTCAAATCAATGTCACGTCGGCCTTCTCCATCTATCACTGTATGCTTCGCTTCTATGATTAAAATATTGCTTAATAACACAGGGTCACCTGTGTCATAGTCAGTTGTCCATTCACCATCTGAAGATCTTTTGTATGCTTTCGTTGTTTCATCATAATCATATGTGACATCAAAACGTTCATCTTTTCCATAACTTACTGCAATCTCCTCGGCCACAGAGCCACTCAGTTTATCCGCTTCTTCGTCAGTTAAATGAGCAAAAGCAGCTGGTGCCCCATCCAGCTCATAATTCTTTTCCTTAGCCCCTTGTTCAATATGTGCAAAAGAAATATATGAATTATGCGGTGCCTGGCGATCACTCACACGTTCAAAAAGTGTGCCATCATAATATAAGCCATTCAAATGATCCACATATTCATCAGCAAGCATCTTCTTTGCCTCTGGACTATTTCCATGAGCAATATAAAGACTATTAAACCCTTTCGCCAGTTCAATATAATATTCTCTGGCACTGCGTACTGGCCCAACTCTATCCGGTTGTTCACTTTGAAAAATAGCAAGGAATCGCGTGACTTCACCTTCAGCCAGTAATTCATAAACAATATCCGCTTGTGTCAATCCTGATTGTGGTCTTGCTTTCGGATGATTGTTAATCATAACTGCTATAGCACGCTGATTCCCATTTCCCTCTTGAGCTATGCCTGTGAGAGGATAAACTATCTTTTCTTCAGGCGAATCCACACTTTCTTCACCTTGATTATCCATACCATTTAACTCTTCATTTGCTGGATCCTCAACTGTTTCATTCTTGCTGCATCCTGTCACCAAAAGTATTGCTACGAGAGACGTAGTCACCCATTTGTTCAGCATGATGCACCCCTTATCACTATATGATTACCCTCTTTTACATTTTAACGCATCATAGTTGGAAAGAGTACAGTTTTATTCATGACATCATACATTCCTCGTTGTGTAACCCTGATATAAGGGAGATGAGTGGAGGAAAAAAATAATAATGTATAAATTGGATCGGCAAAACGATAACCTCTTTCTCGCAAATAGGCTAATAAGGTTCTTTCTTCTTCAATCAAATCTTCCACTCTTTTATTCGACATGATGCCCTTTAATTTAAGTGGGATTTCTGTAACAATGTTCCCTTGCTCAGAAATAACAATTCCCCCACCTATTTCTTTCATGTGATTAAAAGCATTCATCATGTCTTTCTTGCTTTTCCCGATTAAGATAATATCACCGGTATTAGAATAAGAACTTGCTAAACCGTCTAACTCCTTAGCAAACCCTTTAATCACCGTATTCACACGCCACTTGCCTTTGCGGTCAATTAACATGAAGAAACACTCGTCATGCTCCTTACTTAGCTCATCGCCGGAAATATCAATGGCTAATGAGTAAGGCTTTGTGATAACTGCGCTCTCCATTTTAATACCGAACGGCATCGAAAATTGCATATCATGAGAAGTAAGCTCCCAGTTCATTTCTAGCGGTTCAAATCCAAACTCTTCCCATGCCATATTATCTTCAAATGGTGTATTTTCACCATCTTTCCTTATCCACTTACCTTTTGCTAACACACTAACAGGCGTTGGGTTACTTTCATTCTCTAGGAAATTGATATTAGCCACTCTACCTGTAGCGATATTTCCATGCAGATGTTGGATGTTATAATACTTAGCTACGTTAATTGTACCCATATTATACGCATCTATTGTCGGCACCCCTTTCTCAAGGGCAATTCGGATCATCTGATCAATAATCCCTTGATCGGAAAAGGATGAAGAAGAGCCATCTGTCGTAAAAATAAATGATTCATAATGATCAATGCCCAACTCATGCATTTCATCCAATAACTGCGGTAAATCAGGTCGAATTGATGAATAGCGTAACGATACAGTATATCCTTGCATCAAACGATTCATAATCTCTTGTCCGTTAATCGCTTCATGGTCGCAATCAGCACCGAGCAGCATTAACTTTGCTAAAGTCTTTTCTGACGCCCCAGGAAAATGACCTTCGATTTGTTTTCTCATTCTTTTCGCTTCTTGCATCCAATGGAGCATCAAATCATCACCATCGAGTAACTTCGGCCAGCCAGTTAACTCCCCACCTTGTAATACTGCATCATGCTCTAACCAAGATTTAATATTACCATGCGAAAATGTTGTCTCTTCATTTTGTATTTCCGTTTGCGCATCAAATCGGCACCACCAGTACATCGTTGAAGGGATATTTCTCATTTCCTTCAAAAATGAAAACGCTTTCTTTTTCTCTAATTGTAATGCTAGCACCATATTATCATTAATCAAAGTGGTCGTGCCAAATTGCGCTGCATAACGAGCAAAGGAAAGGGGATTATATAACTGAAATGGATGTGCATGTGGTTCAATATATCCTGGAACAAGTGTCATTCCATTACAATCAACAATTTCACAGCCTTCTAATTTGTCAGGAAGCTTTTCACCGACATAAACAATACGATCACCGAGAATCCAGATATTCGCATGTACCCATTTTTTAATTGCTTGATTTAAGTAACGAGCATTTTTCAGTAACATCGTTGGCGCAATACGCCCATCTAGAACAGATACATGTTCACGTAGATGTTTGTTTTTCCAACGGTATCGCTGTTCTAGCACTCTGTTTCCTCCTTTTATGGTAACTACAATTATCTATTTTTATTTTTCGTTTACGATAATGAAGCAGCATTCATGTTGCCTATTATCATAACATATATAGCTTTTTAACGCAGTAAAGAATAACAAATATTTGTTAATTTTTTGTGAAGGAGGTCCTTTTATGAATGTTAAACCCAATATTGGTATCATTCAGGCATTAATCCGTATTACTTGTGGATTAACCATTGTTGCTTGGAGTGCCACAAAGCTCGTTAAAAAACCTTGGAGTGATCGCTTTCTCATTCTTATTTCACTTGGTGCAATGAAGGTCGCAGAAGGTATTGTCCGCTATTGTCCTATCATTGCCTTATTTGAAAAAGGGAAAGAGAGTATAAAAGATTCTGACCACCAGTTTAAACCACCTATGGATTTTTTAAAAGAGCAAAAGTTATTAAAGGATACTGATTTTGAATGAAAAATATGCCCCCTTATTTTTTTGGGGGGCATTTTCATTTTCCCTATCTATTTTTCTATAGTCGAATGTGCTATCGTCTTAAAGCCAATATCCCTGCGGTAAAAGACTTCTTCTGTTGTTAAATACGTTAGCGCATCATACACTTGCTTTTGTGCGGATACTAAGTCCATTGCTTTGCTACCAACAAGTAAGACTCGGCCGCCATTTGTTGTGAATGTACCTTTGGCATTTTTCGCAGTTCCTGCATGAAAGACAAATGCTTCTTCTGCTACTTTTTCGATTCCTATTAGTTCGGCACCACTCTCATATGCATCCGGATAACCATTGGCTGCGACCACAACTCCAAGCATTGCCTCCTCATGCCATTCAATCACAGGCTTATGTCCAGCAATTACTTCTAACATGACATGGGCTAAGTCTGACTTCATTCTAGGTAAGATAACTTGCGTTTCCGGATCACCAAAGCGGGCATTGAATTCAATTACCTTTGGCCCTTGTTCTGTCGCGATAAGTCCCGCATAGAGAACGCCACAAAAACTGCGATCCTCTTTAACTAATGCTTCTGCAGCTGGAATTAAAATCGTTGCAATCGCTGTTTCAACCGTCTCCTTGCTGATGTGGGGAACAGGTGAATAAGCACCCATTCCTCCTGTGTTTGGTCCTTTATCTCCATCGAAAGCGCGTTTATGGTCTTGAGCAATTTCTAAGGGAATAACTGTGTCTCCATTAACAAATGCCATTAATGAAAATTCTTCACCAGCTAAAAATTCCTCAATAACAACTGTAGCAGAAGCTTCACCAAATTTTTCTCCAACTAACATATCCGCTAACGCTGCTAATGCTTCACCTTCTGTCATCGCAACAACAACGCCTTTTCCGGCAGCTAATCCATCCGCTTTAATAACAATTGGTGCTCCTTGTTCTTTCACATAAGCACTTGCAGCCTCATACTGATCAAACACTTCATAGCTTCCTGTTGGAATGGCATATTTCTTCATGAGCTCTTTTGCAAAGGATTTACTTCCTTCAACTTCAGCCGCTCGACTTTTTGGTCCAAAAACAGTAAGTCCAGCTCCCTCCATCTTATCAGCCAAACCTTCAAGTAAAGGAACTTCAGGTCCAATAACTGTTAATTCAACATGATTATCGAGCGCAAAAGCAATCAGCTCTTCTTGTTCGTTCTCGGAAATATCAATGATCGTCGCTACATCTTCCATTCCTGGATTTCCCGGTGCAACAAACACTGTTTCCACTTGGCTGCTTTCACTTAACTTTCTACTGATGGCATGCTCACGTCCGCCTCTACCGATTACCAATACGTTCATTTCATGTTCTCCCCCAGTTTAATGTTTGAAATGTCTCACACCAGTGAATACCATTGCCAGGCCATACTCATTTGCTTTTTCAATCGATTCCTGATCTTTAATCGAACCACCGGGTTGAATAATAGCGGTAATACCAGCTTTAGCTGCTGCTTCAACTGTATCATTCATTGGGAAAAAGGCATCGGATGCCATAGTTGCTCCTTCAACTGCTTTCCCTGCTTGCTCGATCGCAATTTTTGCAGAGCCGACACGATTCATTTGACCTGCACCAATACCTAATGTTTGGTCGCTATTATTGACAACAATCGCATTCGATTTCACATGCTTGACTACTTTCCAGCCAAGTTTGAGTGATTGCCACTCTTCCTCCGTTGGTTCTCTTGTTGTCGCAACAGTAATATTCGCTTCTTCAAGACCATAAGTATCGTAATCTTGCGCTAATAAACCGCCTTCAATAGAAGTTAGACGTTTTTCAGTCTTTTTGTTTCCTTCAAAAGGAATAGTTAATAGTCTTAAATTCTTCTTCCCTTGTAAAATCTCAAGTGCTTCCGCTGAAAAAGAAGGCGCTATAATGATTTCTAGAAAGATTTCATGAAGTTTCGTTGCTGTTTGTGCATTTACTTCACGGTTAAGGGCAATAATCCCCCCAAAAATAGACACAGGATCAGCTGCAAAAGCTTTAGAGAAAGCATCATAAATATCTGTGCCATTTCCGACACCACATGGGTTCATATGTTTTACTGCAACAGCAGCCGGTCCGTCAAACTCTTTAACAATTTGTAACGCTGCATCAGCATCATTAATATTATTGTAAGACAGCTCTTTTCCATGTAGCTGTGTAGCGTTAGCAATCGAAAAGACCGACCCTAAAGGTTTGCGATAAAAGGAAGCTTTTTGATGAGGGTTTTCTCCATAACGTAATGCTTGTTTTAATTCATACGTAACTGTCAACTTTTCTGGCTGCTCTTCTTCTGCTAATTCTGTCATATATTCAGCTATCATTGCATCGTAAGCAGCTGTATGACGGAATACTTTTGCT
The DNA here is from genome assembly GCF_020171845.1 of Cytobacillus kochii. GTDB lineage: Bacteria > Bacillota > Bacilli > Bacillales > Cytobacillaceae > Cytobacillus > Cytobacillus kochii. The sequence goes on from NZ_JAIVAM010000018.1 coordinate 28,869, forward strand.
GCTAGCTTGCGTTTGGTTGCAGCATCTACAATGTCATTTTCTTTTAATTGTGTAATGACTGTTTCGTAATCAATTGGATCAACAACAACTGTCACATGTGCGTGGTTTTTAGCAGAGGCACGTAACATCGCAGGACCACCGATATCAATATTTTCAATTGCATCTTCCACTGTCACATCTGGCTTAGCAATGGTTTGTTGGAAAGGATAGAGATTCACACATACCACTTGAATCGGATGAATCTGATGTTTTTCTAACTGTGCTTGATGAGATGAATCATCGAACTTAGCTAGTAATCCACCATGGATAAGCGGATTTAATGTTTTTACTCTTCCTTCTAAAATTTCAGGAAATCCTGTAACATCACTTACACCGATTACCGGAACCCCAGCTTCAGCAATTGCATTTTTTGTTCCACCTGTTGAAACAATTTCAAATCCTAATTCGTGAAGTTCTTTCGCAAATGCTGCTACACCATTTTTATCTGATACACTAATAAGCGCACGTTTTTTCATCGTTCATTTTCCTCCCTGTAAGATGTTCCTCTTAGGCGTTTTCGTTTAAAAGCTTTTGTAATACTTCTGGATAAAATTGATGCTCTACTTCATGAATGCGATTCTGCAATGCTTCTTTCGTATCACCTGGTAGGATGGCTACCTTTCTTTGATCAATAATCGGACCCGTATCCATCCCTTCGTCTACATAATGAATGGTTACACCTGTTTGTTTCACCTCTGCAGAAAGCGCTTGTCCAATAGCATCTTTACCAGGGAATGCTGGTAAATAAGACGGATGGATATTAACAATTCTCCCGCCATATTCACGTAAAAGAACATCCCCAATAAGACGCATATAACCTGCAAGAACAATAAAATCTATGTTTGCATTCTCTAATTCTACTAATATTTGTTCTTCATATGCTGTTTTACTCGTAAACTCTTTCGCACGAAAAGCAAAGGTTGGAATCCCTTCATTTACAGCACGTTGAATACAGTAAGACTCTGGCTTATCACTTATCAGTAGTTTAATGTCTACCTGCAATTCATCGTTTTTAAAGGCATCAACAATCGCTTGAAAATTTGTTCCACTGCCAGATGCAAAAATGGCGATATTTTTCATGATAACCTCCGTCTAATTAAAGGATTGAAATCCCCTCTTGCTGTGTAACTTTACCAATCACACTTGCTTTTTCACCAATTTGATTAAAGTGATTGACTACTTTTTCAGCATCCTTAACAGGAACAATTGCCACCATTCCGATGCCCATATTAAATATATTGTACATATCCTTACGCGCAAGCTTACCTACTTCTTCCATCAGCTTGAAAATCGGCTGAATCTCCCAACTACCCTCGATTAATTCAGCTCCTAAGCCTTGAGGTAACACTCTTGGGATATTCTCGATAAATCCGCCACCCGTAATATGAGCGAAGCCTTTTACATCAAATTGCTTTAATGCCGATAAAACTGATTTCACATAGATTCGTGTTGGTTTTAGGAGTTCTTCACCTAACGTGCTCCCTAGTTCTTCTCTAAACTCTTGCAATGAGAGTTTTGCATCCTCTAAAAATATTTTCCGTACGAGAGAATAACCATTGCTATGGATTCCGTTCGATGCAAGGCCGATTAAAACATCACCCTCTTGAATATTTGACCCATCGATTAAATCACTCTTTTCACATGCACCGACAGAAAATCCCGCTAAATCATACTCTTCTTCACTGTACATTCCAGGCATTTCCGCTGTTTCTCCACCAACAAGCGCACAACCTGCTTGTTCACAACCGTCAGCTATTCCTTTGACAATGGCTTCTATCTTTTCTGGCTCAGCCTTCCCACAAGCAATATAATCTAAGAAGTAAAGAGGTTCTGCACCTTGAACAACGATATCATTGACACACATAGCAACGGCATCAATTCCAATTGTGTCATGCTGATTCATCATAAAAGCTAGCATCAGCTTTGTTCCGACACCATCTGTCCCTGATACAAGCACAGGTTCTTTTAAGCCAAGTGATGACAAATCAAACATGCCTCCAAAACCGCCAAGACCACCGATTACACCAGGTCTCATCGTTTTCTCCACATGCTTCTTCATACGGTTCACTGCTTCGTAACCCGCTTCAATATCTACGCCAGCTTGTTTATAAGCATTCGCCATTCCTATCCACCTCACCAATTTATTAAAAGGTATTCTTTCAATCTAGCATCATACGCCAAGTGTTCGCACCAAAACGTATTGTTTAATTTCTAAGAATAAAAGTAGCAAACCATGTTGCTACTTTATTATTTATACTTTTTCGTACGGATGTAGTGTGCTTGGATAAATCTCCGTTGGATACTTCCCTGTGAAGCAAGCTAAGCAAAGACCTCTTGTCTCGCCTTCTTCTTCTCTTCCAATGGCATCGATCATCCCTTTTGGACTTAAAAAAGTAAGGGTATCAGCACCAATAATTTCGCGAATCTCTTCTACAGAACGATCAGAAGCAATCAATTCTTCTTTTGTTGAAGTATCAATGCCATAGAAGCATGGGTTTTTGATCGGTGGCGAGCTGATGATTACATGTACTTCAGTCGCACCTGCTTCCTTTAACATCGTCACAATACGGCGGCTCGTTGTTCCACGTACAATGGAGTCATCCACCATGACAACTCGTTTCCCTTCAACAACACCTCTTACAGGTGATAGTTTCATCTTCACTCCTTGTTCCCGCAATGACTGTGATGGTTGGATAAATGTCCGACCAACATACTTATTCTTAATGAGACCCATCTCATAAGGAATCCCTGTTGCTTCAGCATAACCAATGGCTACGGAAATACTTGAATCAGGTACACCAGTTACGACATCTGCCTCAATCGGAACTTCGACAGCAAGCTGCTTCCCTAAATTTTTTCGCGCTGTATGGACATTGATGCCATTAATATTGCTATCTGGTCGGGAGAAATACACATATTCCATCGCACACATAGATATATTTGAAGCCATTGCGAACATTTCAGAACGGAACCCATTATCATCAATGACTAATAACTCTCCAGGTAATACATCACGAACAAACTCAGCTCCGACAATATCGAAAGCACATGTTTCGGAAGCAATTACGTAAGCATCCCCAATTTTGCCTAGAGATAGAGGGCGGAGACCATTCGGATCAACCGCAACCATCATTTCATTTTCAGTCATAATTAAGAAAGCATAAGCGCCTTTTACCATGGACAAGGCATTCTTCACACGCTCTTTATGAGAAGATACACCGCCTCGTTTAATTAAATGAGCTAATACCTCGGTATCTGAACTCGTTTGAAAAATACTTCCCTGTGCTTCTAATTGATATTTAAGGGCTGTAGCATTCGTTAAATTTCCATTGTGACATAGAGCTAGACCGCCATTTTGTGATTGGAATAAAAGTGGTTGAACATTCTCATAGCCCCCGCCACCTGCAGTAGCGTATCTAACATGACCAATTGCTGAAGTTCCTTTTAGTTCTTGAATAGCATCTTGAGAGAAAACCTCAGTGACGAGGCCCTCTCCTTTTACACCCTTCAACTTATCTCCATCTGTTACAACAATACCTGTACCTTCTTGACCACGATGCTGTAGGCTATGCAATCCGTAATAAGTAATTTGTGCTGCTTCCGGATGACCCCAAATACCAAAGACGCCACATTCCTCATTTAAACCTTTTATTTCTGCAAGCATGCTGGTATAGCTCCCTTCCACGCTTTATTTAGCACTTCTGTTTGCTCTTTGATCACAAGTTCGTCGTTCACAGTAATTTCAAGTGCTTGCTCATTTGTTACTTCACCAATGAGTGTAGCATTTGTTAATTGTTCAAATGCTTCTTTGTTCTCCTTCTTCACACTTAGAAGGAATCTAGATTGAGATTCACTGAACAATTGTGTTGTCGCTTCCCCAGTTAACTCAAGTTTTGCACCTAATTGATTCGCAAATAAGCTCTCAGCTACTGCCACTGCTAACCCACCTTCTGCAAGATCATGTGCAGATGATAGTAACCCTTCGTGAATAGCTGTTAAGACTTTTTCTTGATTGGCTGCTTCTACTGTTAAATCGATTGCTGGTGCTTGCCCGAAGATTTTTTTGTAGCTTAGCTTCTGTAGCTCACTGCCACCAAATTCCGCTCTCGTATCACCTAATAAATAAATCAGGTCGCCTGCTTGTTTGAAGTCTTGTGTTGTCACATGCTCAATATTCTCCACTAGACCAACCATCCCGATAACTGGCGTAGGATAAATCGCTGTGCCGTTTGTTTCGTTATATAATGAAACATTACCACCTATGACCGGCGTATTTAATGTACGACAAGCTTCACTGATGCCATCAGCAGATTTTTGAATTTGCCAGAAGATTTCAGGCTTTTCCGGATTACCGAAGTTTAAGTTATCCGTAATTGCTAACGGCGCGCCACCAGAACAAACGATATTACGTGCTGCTTCCGCTACAGCTATTTTTCCGCCTACTTCAGGATCTAAATACATATAGCGTGAATTACAATCCGTAGTCATCGCTAGTCCTTTTTTCGTTCCACGGATACGGATAACTGCCGCATCAGATCCCGGAGCTACGACTGTGTTGGTTCTTACCATATAATCATATTGGTCATAAACCCACTCTTTACTAGCGATCGTTGGTTGTTGTAATAAAGACAGTAGCGTTTCTTTATGATCATCAACTGCGGGAATATCATTTTCCATCGCCTGGAATTCACGGTAATAAGCTGGTTCTTTGGAAGGCTTATGGTATACAGGTGCTTCTTCTGCTAGTGCATCTGTTGGTACATCTGCCACTACTTCGCCTTTATGAATCAAACGTAGTTGTTGATCATCTGTCACACGGCCGATTGCCACGGCTTCTAAATCATATTTGGAGAAAAGGTCAACAATTTCTTGCTCTCTTCCTTTCGTCACAACAATTAACATTCTTTCTTGTGACTCCGATAACATCATTTCATAAGCAGTCATTCCTGTTTCGCGCTGTGGCACTAAGTCTAGGTTCATTTCGATCCCTGAACCAGCTTTACTTGCCATCTCTGCAGATGAACTCGTTAATCCTGCCGCGCCCATATCTTGAATCCCTACTAATGCGTCAGATTTTACAAGCTCAAGGCATGCTTCTAATAGCAGCTTCTCCATAAATGGATCACCTACTTGAACAGCCGGACGATTCTCCTCTGATTGGTCCGTTAATTCTTCAGAAGCAAAAGTAGCACCGTGAATGCCATCACGCCCAGTTTTGGCACCCACATACATGACTGTGTTACCTACCCCATGCGCTTGCCCTTTTTTAATATCTTTATGATCAATTAAGCCGACACACATCGCATTAACAAGTGGATTCCCTTCATAGGAAGCGTCAAATTGCACTTCTCCACCGACTGTTGGAATGCCGATGCAATTACCATATCCAGCAATCCCCGCTACTACTTCTTCAAAAAGGTAGCGAACACGAGGAGTATCCAATTCTCCAAAGCGTAAAGAGTTGAGGAGTGCAACAGGTCTTGCGCCCATCGAGAATACATCGCGGATAATACCGCCCACACCCGTTGCTGCCCCCTGATAAGGTTCGATCGCAGATGGGTGATTATGGCTTTCAATCTTGAATACAACAGCCTGTTCATCTCCTATATCAACAATTCCGGCACCTTCTCCTGGACCTTGTAACACATGCTCGCCTTTTGTAGGGAACTTACTTAATACAGGCTTAGAGTTTTTGTAGCTACAATGTTCTGACCACATAACAGAGAAAAGTCCGATTTCAGTATAGTTTGGTAGGCGACCTAAAATCTTTTCAACCATTGCAAATTCGTCATCTGACAAACCCATTTCCTTATAGACTTGTTGTTCTTTTAGTTGTTCTGGACTTGGTTCAAGCATTAACGACATGTGATTCCCTCCATTGTTTCACAATTGATTGAAAAAGTTTTAACCCATCAGCGCCACCTATTAGCTCATCTACCGCTCTCTCAGGGTGGGGCATCATGCCAAGCACATTGCCCGCTTTATTCGTAATACCAGCAATATTACTTAAGCTACCATTCGGGTTAACATCATGGTAAGTGAAAACAATTTGATTGTTTTCTTTTAAACTAGCAAGTGTCACTTCATCACAATAGTAGTTTCCTTCACCATGCGCTACTGGTATGGTAATCACTTCATCTTGTTCATATCCTTGCGAGAACATTGTTTGATTGTTCTCGACTTTTAATTGAACTGGACGACAAATGAATTTTAAGCTTTCATTTCTTCTCATCGCCCCTGGCAGTAAGCCTGCTTCTAGTAAAATTTGAAAACCGTTGCAGACGCCTAATACCGGTTTCCCTGCCTCAGCCGCTTTAATCACTTCCTTCATCACGTGACTAAATCGCGCAATGGCACCGCTTCGTAAATAATCGCCGTATGAAAATCCTCCCGGTAATAGAACGCCATCAAAACCATCTAAGCTTTTTTCATCGTGCCAAACATATTCCACATCACAGCCCAGCTCATCTTTTACTGCATGATACATGTCAATATCACAGTTCGACCCTGGAAAAACAATCACAGCAAACTTCACTGAGCAACAGCCTCCTCGATTTCAAAACGATAATCTTCAATCACGACATTTGCAAGTAATCTTTCACACATTTCTTTTACTACTTCTTCAACAGGACGCTCTGACTTTTCAATCGAAAGCTCCAAGTATTTTCCGATGCGCACATCTGACACTTCGTTGTAATTCATGGAATGCAAGGAATGCTTAACAGCATTTCCTTGTGGATCTAATACGCTCTCTCTTAATGTGACGAACACCTTTACTTTATACATGAAGTTTTCCTCCCAGTCTGGATAAAATATTTTCATAAGCATCTGTTAAATTGCCAAGGTCGCGACGAAAAACATCTTTGTCGAGCTTTTCATTCGTTTTTAAATCCCAAAAGCGGCATGTATCAGGTGAAATTTCATCTGCTAACAGAATAGCACCTGATGCATCCTTTCCGAATTCCAATTTAAAATCGACGAGGCGGATGCCCAACTCTTTAAAAAATTGTGATAATACTTCATTTACTTTCAATGCTTTTTCTTTTATAATAGCGACTTCTTCTTCTGTTGCTAAATCCATGATTTCTATATGGTCCTCTGTTAATAATGGATCACCTAAATCATCGTCCTTATAATAAAATTCGACAATTGGTCTTGTTAATGGTTTTCCTTCTTCCACGCCAAGCCTTTTTGCAAAGCTGCCTGCTGAAGTATTTCTCACAACAGTTTCTAATGGAATGATGTCCACTTTCTTTACAAGTTGCTCATTCGGAGATATTTGCTTCACAAAATGAGAATCAATACCAAGCTCCTTTAGTTTTGAAAATAGCAAGCTAGTAATCTCATTATTTAAACGGCCCTTGCCGTCAATACTTGCTTTCTTCTCTCCATTAAAAGCAGTAGCAGCATCTTTGTATTCTAGCCAAACGATAGATGCATCATCTGTGTTGTAAACCCTTTTTGCTTTTCCTTCATAAACAAGTGAACCTTTTTGCATGACTTGCGCCTCCCAATCATGAAAATTAGCAATATTCTTACTAGGTGAAATGAATGGGGAGAGGAGGAAAAACTTCTTCTCCCCATTATTTTTTATAAACCTAAACGATTAAAGATCGTATCTACATGCTTCAAATGGTGATGATAATCGAAGCAATCATCTATCTCTTCTTTTGTTAAAAGGGAAGTGATCTTTTCATCTTGATCTATTAAGCTGCGGAATGGTACTTGTTTTTCCCATGATTCCATTGCTTTTGGTTGAACAGTATCATACGCTTCTTCACGTACAAGGCCTTTATCAATCAATGCGAGCAATACACGTTGAGAATAAATAAGCCCTAACGTACGATCCATATTTCGTTTCATATTCTCAGGATATACCGTTAAGTTCTTCACAATATTGCCAAAGCGGTTAAGCATATAATTCAATGCAATCGTTGCATCTGGTAAAATCACGCGCTCCGCTGAAGAGTGAGAAATATCACGCTCATGCCACAATGACACATTTTCATACGCGGTCATCATATAACCACGAATGACTCTTGCCATCCCTGTCATATTCTCTGACCCAATCGGATTACGCTTATGAGGCATCGCTGAAGAACCTTTTTGTCCTTTTGCAAAGAATTCTTCCACTTCACGTGTTTCACTCTTTTGCAGGCCCCGTATCTCTGTGGCAAACTTCTCTATGGACGTGGCAATTAATGCAATCGTGCTCATATAATGTGCATGACGATCACGTTGTAGTGTTTGTGTAGAAATAGGTGCTGGCTGAATACCAAGTTTTTCACAAACATATTGTTCAACAAATGGATCGATATTCGCATACGTACCAACAGCACCAGAAATTTTACCGAATTCAACGCCAGCAGCCGCCTCTTTAAAGCGTGCCAAGTTACGTTTCATCTCTTCATACCATAAAGCCATTTTCAAACCAAAAGTAGTCGGCTCCGCATGCACACCATGTGTACGTCCCATCATTACTGTGTTTTTATGCTCTTGTGCTTTTACTTTAAGAATTTCTACAAAACGCTCGAGGTCTTTTAGTAAGATATCATTTGCTTGCTTTACTATATATGAAAGTGCAGTATCGACAACATCTGTAGAAGTAAGGCCATAATGGACCCATTTACGTTCTTCACCAAGTGTTTCAGAAACGGCACGTGTAAAGGCAACGACATCATGTCTTGTTTCTTCTTCTATTTCTTTAATTCGCTCAATGTCAAATGAAGCTTTTTCACGGATTTTAGCTACATCCTCTTTAGGAATATCTCCAAGCTCAGCCCAGGCTTCGCAAGCAAGAATCTCCACTTCTAACCAAGCTTGGAAACGGTTCTGTTCTGTCCAAATAGCTCCCATCTCTGGGCGAGTATAACGATCAATCATGATTTATCCTCCGATCTTTTCTGCAGCAATTTGCCATATGTCACTTTGTTCTACTTCACGTAAAGCTTCCTCTACGTTGTCGCGAAGCAATGTCACATGACCCATTTTTCGTTTAAACTTCGCTTCTGCTTTCCCGTATAAATGAACCTTCCAATCCGTTACAGCAGGAATGGACTGAATAAGAGGTTCAACATGCTCTCCTAATATATTGACCATTACAGCAGGTTTTAGTAATTCTGTACTTGCTAATGGCCAATTACAAACTGCACGAATATGCTGTTCGAATTGTGAAGTTTCACATGCTTCTATAGAGTAGTGGCCTGAATTATGCGGCCTTGGGGCTAGTTCGTTAATATAAATCTCATCATTTTCTCCAAGAAACATTTCCACCGCAAGTGTACCAACTAGCTCAAAATCATCGGCAATTTTTTTGGCCTCTTCTAAGGCCGTTTGAGAAGCTAATTTGGAAATTCTCGCCGGTACAATCGTTTGATGTAGAATATTATCTTTATGAACATTTTCCCCAACTGGCAAGAAGGCTGTTTCACCATTGAGATTCCTGAAAACAATCACTGAGATTTCTTTTTGAAAAGGAATGAACTTTTCTAAGACGCATGCACCATGATTTAATAATTCTTTCGCCTTTTCTATTTCGGCTTCGTTATGAATTACATATTGTCCCTTGCCATCGTATCCACCCCTTGCTGTTTTTAAAACAGCAGGAAAGCCAAGCGCTTCTATATTAGCATAAATATCTTCCGTTGCGTGAATCTCTGCGTACGGGGCAACAGTCGCACCTGCTTTTGTGATCGCTACCTTCTCTTTTATACGATCCTGTGTCTGTGATAATACATGTGAACCTTGAGGCACATAAGCATTCTCACAAAGCCAATCAAGCGCCTCAGCACTAATATTTTCAAATTCATATGTCACAATATCACTTATAGCTGCTAATTGTTTTATTGCATTCATATCATCATAAGCTGAAACAATCTTCACATCTGCCACTTGACCACATGGGGAATCTTCCGTGGGATCCAGTACAGCTATGCGAAAACCATTCGCTTTGGCCGATAATGCCATCATGCGACCTAGCTGCCCTCCACCAATTATGCCGATTGTTTGACCAGGTAGTATGGTTTGTTTAGACAAGATCATCACTACTTTCTAACACTTGTTGTTTTGTTCTTTCTCGCCTATCTTCTAACCGTTTAGCAATTTCCTCATCAAAGGCGCTTAAGATTTGTCCTGCCAGTAACCCTGCATTTGTTGCCCCTGCTTTACCAATAGCAACTGTAGCAACTGGGACACCCCCAGGCATTTGTACAATGGATAATAAGGAATCTATCCCGTTTAACGCTTTAGATTGAACTGGGACACCAATGACTGGTAGCGTTGTTTTAGCGGCTACCATGCCAGGTAAGTGTGCGGCACCCCCTGCTCCTGCAATAATGACTTTGATTCCTTTAGCTCTTGCACTTTCTGCATAATCAAACATCAAATCAGGCGTTCTGTGTGCAGATACGACTTTTTTTTCATAACCGACTTCAAGCTCATCTAAAATGTCACAAGTATGTTTCATCGTTTCCCAATCTGATGTACTACCCATGATGACGGCAACTTTGATTTTCATCCTTCTCCTCCATTCCTTTTTGTCCAAAAAATGAAAAAGCCCAGATAGAATCCTCGCTCTAATCTAAGAGAGAAAGATTCTGTCTGAGCCATTCATTCATAAATTGAAATGTTATGAATTTAGAGACACTAGTCCCTTGGACAAACAAGAAGCTTTCCCTCATAGTCCGAGTATTTACGGTTCCCGGGTAGAGACTCATGGGCCATATTCCCATTATTATATGAGGGGGTAAAATGTTGTTAGGTTTTCTTTCAATTTCATCTTAACAACTTCCGAATTGTCCGTCAATGATAATCTCGAACGATTAAAGAAGTCAGAAAATTAATGTTCGTGTTTTACTACAAAAGTTGTCCTTCAAAGACTATTTTTTGCCCTGCAGGTTCATATTCTGTCTTCCCATTTTTCTTCATTTCTTTAAAGTACGGTTTTTCCATTCTTCTTATTGGAAAATAGCCTTCTTGCTTCATGCGATCTAAGCATTGATTAATGGTTTCATTTTCCAACACTTCAAATTTCTTTTTCTTTTGACTCACTTAAATAACTTACCTTTCTTAACAGATTTAACCCAGAAGCCACCATATATCGTTTTTGGTTCATAAGCAATGATAAAGGCCTTCGGATCAAGTGTTTTAATCGTATCATACAGCTTTAATTCATACTTTCTTGGAGTTAAGATTTGCAGTGCCATACGGTCCCCTTCAAGCCCATTAGCAGCCCAAGACGTTACACCATATCCTTTGGCCCGTAAATCCTTTGGTAAATCTTTGTCATACTCCTTCGTTATTACATTAACAGTAATATAGCCAAGTGCAAGCTTTTCTTCAATTTTCATCCCAACAATGACACCTATCCCATACCCGACTGCATAGGCGATAATGTTCTGTATCTGGTCTAAATTATCTAACACTAAGCCTAGACCAATGACATAAATAACAATTTCAATCATACTAATAAATGCTGCCTGATAACGCTGCCCTTTTAATGTTAATATCATACGAATCGTAAAAAAGGACACATACACAATATTAATAACCAAAATAATCGTTACCATTACAAGGCCATTCTCTAACATTTTAACACTCCTATCTCACTTCAAACCTTCTTATTACCTTTATACCCAAACTTTCAAGGTTAAATGACTACTTTCCTGTTCGATTCCCCAAATTTCCTAAATTAAACGCTTGAAACAATGTACCATCTTCATATAAAAGAATACTCTGTTATACAGGATGTATGCCTAATGATCGGAAAAGAGGTGGAGAGAGATGGTCTTTTGGTATCCATTTTACGCACATCATGCAAATTTCCAAACTGAAGGCGAAGGGGTTCGTGAAAGTGAGAGACTGGCATTACTAGGCGGCGCTCTCTCTGCTATTGGGAGCATAATCGTAGTCATTGGTCTTTTTGATCAACTTGAAGAAGATGAAGAAGGCATAACTGAATCGGAAAGTGAAGGAATACTTAGTTTAGAGTCATTTAGATTAGCCTTACTAGGAAGTATAATTGTAGCTGCCGGAGAAAGTATCGGAACCGTATCCATTATAAGGGGGATTAAAGAAGATGAAATTATCTCTCGCGAAGAAGAAAGGGAAAAGAATTTAGTAAAAACCAATATGACAAATATGCAAACACAACTCCAATATATGCAAGAAGAGTTGAATCAACTAAAGAACATTACATCAACCCTACAACAAGAAAACTATCAAATGCGGACAGAATTGTATCACTTTTATCGGTATTTACAGATTAAATAGAGGTTGCACACTTTCATACTTAAACTCAAAAAAGCATGTAATCTTATAGAGACCTAGTAAATAATCACGAAAAAAGAGCACATAAATGATGTGCTCTTTTATTTTGCCCGGCAACGTCCTACTCTCACAAGGGGACAGCCCCTAACTACCATCGGCGCTGAGAAGCTTAACTTCCGTGTTCGGTATGGGAACGGGTGTGACCTTCTCGCTATCGCCACCGGACTATGAAATTGTAAGGGAATCGTTCCCTCAAAACTAGGTAATGCTGAAGAAGATATTTATTGAGTAATCGCCTATGCGTTGCTGACGCGGCTACTTACGTAGTGCTGTCTAGCTGCGGCGCCTAGGTGCTCGAGGTCATAAGTCAAATTTGTCATGAGGTTAAAGAACAACCTCCTGTCAAATCCGTCTTATGCTTGTCGCACCTGAACAAGGCGCCTCCGCATTTCGAATTGGTTAAGTCCTCGATCGATTAGTATTAGTCAGCTACATGTGTCGCCACACTTCCACCTCTAACCTATCAACCTGATCATCTTTCAGGGATCTTACTAGCTTGCGCTATGGGAAATCTCATCTCGAGGGGGGCTTCATGCTTAGATGCTTTCAGC
>NZ_JAIVAM010000019.1 GCF_020171845.1 Cytobacillus kochii
AGATTTCCCATAGCGCAAGCTAGTAAGATCCCTGAAAGATGATCAGGTTGATAGGTTAGAGGTGGAAGTGTGGCGACACATGTAGCTGACTAATACTAATCGATCGAGGACTTAACCAAAAACGAAAAGCGAAAGCGCCTTGCACAGGTGCGACAAGCATAAGACAGATTTGACAGGAGGTTGTTCTTTAACCTCATGACAAATTTGACTTATGACCTCGAGCACCTAGGCGCTGTAGCTGGACAATACGAAATGCGGGCGGCTCCTAGCCGCCGCAGCTAGACAGCACTACGTAAGTAGTAGCCTACAGCACGCATTCAGGCGATTACTCAAAACAATCTTCTTCAACATTACCTAGTTTTCAGAGAATGATTTAAAATTTCTCTTGAAATTTTCATAAAAGACGTTATAATAATAAATGTCTTTAAAAAGTCCGGTGGCGATAGCGAGAAGGTCACACCCGTTCCCATACCGAACACGGAAGTTAAGCTTCTCAGCGCCGATGGTAGTTAGGGGCTGTCCCCTTGTGAGAGTAGGACGTTGCCGGGCATACATACTATTATATTATTCCGCAGTAGCTCAGTGGTAGAGCATTCGGCTGTTAACCGAACGGTCGTAGGTTCGAATCCTACCTGCGGAGCCAATGGAGAGCTGTCCGAGCTGGCCGAAGGAGCACGATTGGAAATCGTGTAGGCGGTTTATAGCCGTCTCAAGGGTTCAAATCCCTTGCTCTCCGCCATTAAACATATAAACTGGCCCCTTGGTCAAGCGGTTAAGACACCGCCCTTTCACGGCGGTAACACGGGTTCGAATCCCGTAGGGGTCACCATTTTGGAGGATTAGCTCAGCTGGGAGAGCATCTGCCTTACAAGCAGAGGGTCGGCGGTTCGATCCCGTCATCCTCCACCATTCATATTATCGCGGGGTGGAGCAGTCCGGTAGCTCGTCGGGCTCATAACCCGAAGGTCGCAGGTTCAAATCCTGCCCCCGCAATTTGGTCCGGTAGTTCAGTTGGTTAGAATGCCTGCCTGTCACGCAGGAGGTCGCGGGTTCGAGTCCCGTCCGGACCGCCACTACATAAATTCACACAAATGTATTAAAAACATATTGTAAAACGTAATAAGTTTTGGCTCAGTAGCTCAGTCGGTAGAGCAAAGGACTGAAAATCCTTGTGTCGGCGGTTCGATTCCGTCCTGAGCCACCATTTGCCGGCCTAGCTCAATTGGTAGAGCAACTGACTTGTAATCAGTAGGTTGGGGGTTCAAGTCCTCTGGCCGGCATTGTTTTTCATGGAGGGGTAGCGAAGTGGCTAAACGCGGCGGACTGTAAATCCGCTCCTTCGGGTTCGGCAGTTCGAATCTGCCCCCCTCCACCATCTAGGGGTATAGTTTAATGGTAAAACGAAGGTCTCCAAAACCTTTGATGTGGGTTCGATTCCTACTACCCCTGCCAATTATGGCGGTTGTGGCGAAGTGGTTAACGCATCGGATTGTGGTTCCGACATTCGTGGGTTCGATTCCCATCAGCCGCCCCATTATTTTAAATTCACTTTTTTTGCTTTCATGCATAGAATATACAAATGGGCTATAGCCAAGTGGTAAGGCAACGGATTTTGATTCCGTCATTCGCAGGTTCGAACCCTGCTAGCCCAGCCAGATCTGCGGAAGTAGTTCAGTGGTAGAACATCACCTTGCCAAGGTGAGGGTCGCGGGTTCGAATCCCGTCTTCCGCTCCAAATATTCATTTATATTGATGGCGGCATAGCCAAGTGGTAAGGCAGAGGTCTGCAAAACCTTCACCACCGGTTCAAATCCGGTTGCCGCCTCCAATACATATTCATTAGTTTTTATACACCTCATGCCGGGGTGGCGGAACTGGCAGACGCACAGGACTTAAAATCCTGCGGTAGGTGACTACCGTACCGGTTCGATTCCGGTCCTCGGCACCATAATTAAATAAAAGAATATTTGCCGGTGTGGCGGAATTGGCAGACGCGCACGACTCAAAATCGTGTTCCATCACGGAGTGTCGGTTCGACCCCGACCACCGGTATTTGCGGGTGTAGTTTAGTGGTAAAACCTCAGCCTTCCAAGCTGATGATGAGGGTTCGATTCCCTTCACCCGCTTATATGGAAGTTAAGGACTGTAGACAATCTCTATTTATTAGTAGATTGCCTACAGTCTTTTTTTAGTAGAAATGACTAGGTCTGGTATTTTTACTAAACTTAAAGAAGTGTATAATGACTTAAAGTGAAGAAATGGATGAAAGGCTTCAGTAACGTGAGATGCATTCTCCTTAAAAAAATATATGTAGAATACAGGTTGGTTAACAAGAAATATGCTGGAAATGAAAACTTTTCGGATTGATGGTTGACAGGATAGCTTTTATTAGATAAAATTTTCTTTGAAGTTGATAATCATTATCAATGACGTGATGATGATCTAAAATGTTCGGATGGAGTGAATGACCTTGTCTAGATTATTTACTGAAGACTTAAGAATTGCATACGGTGATAGAGAGATTGTGAAGAACTTAAACATGATGATACCAGACGGTGAGATTACGGCTATTATTGGGCCGAATGGTTGCGGTAAATCGACTGTCTTAAAGACGATTGCAAGAATTATCCAAGCCAAAGCTGGGTCTGTATATCTTGATGGTAAGCAAATCAGTAAGGAATCGACAAAAGCGATTGCACAAAAAATGGCCATTCTTCCTCAATCTCCTGATGCTCCTGAAGGCTTAACAGTTTCAGAGCTAGTATCTTATGGAAGATTTCCATATCAAAAGGGTATGGGGAGATTAACAGCAAAAGATCGCCAGGTGATAGATTGGGCACTCCAAGTAACAGGAATTGCAGAATTTAAAGATAGAGAAGTAGATGCATTGTCTGGTGGACAGCGGCAAAGAGTATGGATTGCGATGGCTTTGGCTCAGGAAACTGATATAATTTTATTAGATGAGCCGACTACATATTTAGATATGTGTCATCAATTGGAAGTATTAGAACTGTTAAAAGAGCTTAATCAGTTAGAAAATAGAACAATTGTTATGGTTATTCATGATTTAAACCATGCAGCAAGGTTTGCTGATTATTTGATTGCTATGAGAGCAGGCAAAATTATTAAAAATGGTGCTGCGAAGGAAGTTATGAATAAGCAGATTTTAAGAGAAGTATTTAATATTGATGCAGAAATTGGTATTGACCCACGTACACAAAAACCAATCTGCTTAACGTATGACTTAATTGATAGTAGGATGGTAGTTCAAGAGCAAGTCGTTTAATGATTTGCTTCTTTTTTTGACTATAATTGAGAATGATTATTATTATAAAGGTGGATGGAAAACTTGAAAAAGCAATTGGTATTTTTATTTTTTATTCTATTATTAGTTTTAACTGCTTGCGGAAATGATGGGAATGAATCGTCAGGTGAAGGCAGTAAGGAAACGGAAAAAGAAACATTTACATATGAATCAGAAAATGGAGAAATGGAGTTACCAGCTAATCCTAAAAGAGTAGCATCAATGGCTTATACTGGTAATGTTCTATCATTAGGGATTACCCCAGTAGCAATAGATGAGTGGTCTAAAGCGAACAAATTTTACGGTGATAAACTGAAAAATTCTGAAGTTATTACAGCAGATAATGTAGAGAAATTATTAGAATTAGAACCAGATTTAATTATTGCATATTCAACTGACGAAAATTTAGATAAATACAAAGAAATCGCGCCAACCGTCACATTAACTTATGAAAAATATGGCTATTTAGATCAACACCTTGAAATAGGTAAGGTGTTAGGAAAAGAGCAGGAAGCACAAGCATGGGTGGAAGAGTGGAAAGAAAAGACAGCTGCTGAAGGTGAGAAAGTAAAAGAGGTAATTGGTGATGATGCGACTGTTATGGTATTTGAGACATTTGGTAAAGACATGTATGTGTATGGAGAGAACTGGGGACGAGGAACAGAAATCATCTATCAAGCACTTGGTTTAAAAGCACCTAAAGCGGTAGAAGAAGAAGTATTTGGACCAGGCTACTTAGCTATATCTTCAGAAGTCATACCAAAATATGCTGGAGATTATATTTTCCTAGGAGATGGACAAGGAGCCGATAATTCATTTACTGAAACTGATGTTTGGAAAGGCATCCCAGCAGTGGAAAATGACCGCGTGTTTACATTTGATTCTTCTTCTTTCTATTTTAATGATCCCATTTCATTGGAAGAAGAATTAGCATTTATCGTTGAAAATTTACTTGGGGCTAAGTAATATAATGAAAAATAATACTTTTAATGAAGCAAAGGAAAAGAAAATATATGCACGTCCTGCAATTGCTTCTATTATTCTAGCACTAAGCTGCCTACTTTTAGTAGGTAGCTTAGTTTTGGCTATTTCAGTTGGAGCAGCGAGTATTTCATTTGCAGATGTTTGGCAAGCTGTATTTGCTTATCAACAAGGGAACGAAGACCACCAAATTATAAGAAGTATACGATTACCTCGTGAGCTAGGAGCTGCTGTTGTCGGCGCGGCTTTCGCTGTTAGTGGTGCCATTATGCAAGGAATGACAAAAAACCCTTTAGCAGATCCAGGTTTACTAGGTTTAAATGCAGGTGCAAGTTTAGGACTAGCGATTGCTTTCTCATATGTAGGTAATACAAATTATATGATTATCATGTTATTCTCATTTATTGGAGCAGGGATTGCTGCTTGCTTAGTATTTGGATTTAGCGCAATGAAAAGAGGTGGGATGACTCCACTAAAAATAACGTTAGCTGGTGCGGCAGTTACTGCATTTCTTTCATCGATTGGAGAAGGGATAGCACTTATAAACAAACTATCACAAAGTATTGCCTTTTGGACTGCTGGTGGCGTTTCAGGAACAACGTGGGCGCAGTTGCAAATTGTTACACCTACAGTACTTTTCGGTATTATAATTGCCATTATGCTCTCAAGAAGTTTGACTGTATTAAGCTTTGGAGAAGATGTGGCTAAAGGCTTAGGGCAAAGAACTTTTATTGTTAAGGCTGTGCTTATGACGGTTGTGCTTATATTAGCAGGTGCCGCGGTTTCTCTTGTTGGGGCGATTGCTTTTGTTGGTTTATTAATTCCCCATATCGTGAGATTTTTAGTCGGTACGGATTATAGATGGATTATTCCGTGTTCAGCTGTAATAGGTAGTGTGTTTTTAGTTTTAGCCGATACGGCAGCAAGAATGGTTAATCCTCCCTTTGAAACACCAATGGGGGCAATTGTAGCAATACTTGGCCTACCTTTCTTCTTGTACCTTGCAAGAAAGGGGAGATCATTAATATGATTAGTGCCCGCCACTTTAAACGTTCAATTATTATCATTATTTCGACGTTTGTGTTATTATTGCTTATCTTTACAATTAGTGTAGCTACGGGATTTGCCTCTTTAAGTCCGGATCGTCTTTTGCCAACATTACTTGGGAATGGAACGGCAAAGGAAAACCTGATTTTATTTACCTTTAGATTGCCGAGGATACTGATTGCGGTGCTCGCAGGTATGGGTTTAGCTTTGTCAGGGGCAATCTTACAGAGCATTACGAGGAACCCGTTAGCAGATCCGGGAATACTAGGGATTAATTCAGGTGCCGGTTTGTTTGTCGTTTTCTTTGTTTTGTTATTTGGAAATAGTACAGGCAATCATTTATATTTGTTGCCACTATTCGCTTTAATTGGAGGATTAATTACCGCTATATTTATCTACCTTCTCTCTTACAAGAGAGGGGAGGGTATTCAACCTGGTAGAATGCTTTTAGTTGGTGTAGGATTAGCTGCTGCTATAAATGGTGCATTGTTAACTCTTGCTTCTAAAATGGCTAGAGAAGAGTATGATTTCTTCGCCAACTGGGCTGCAGGGAGAATATGGGGAGATGATTGGTTATTTGTCTTTGCTCTACTTCCTTGGCTTGCAATATTAATCCCGTTCATTTACTTTAAATCAAATACGCTTAATACTATGGCTTTAAATGAAGAGCTTTCTGTAGGTCTTGGAGTTAAAACGAATAAGGAAAGGTATACATTGTTATTGGCTTCCGTGGCCTTAGCAGCTGCTTCAGTATCCGTTAGTGGTGGTATAGCATTTATCGGTTTGTTAGCACCCCATATTGCAAGAAGCTTAGTCGGTCCTAGACATCAGTTGTTTTTGCCTGTTGCGGCAATGTTTGGAGGCTTACTTTTACTTTCAGCAGATACGGTTGGCAGAGTTTTACTTGATACGATTGGCATACCAGCGGGAGTAATTGTATCATTTATTGGGGCGCCGTATTTTCTATATTTAATGGCAAAAAAATAAAAACCTGAACAAAATAAGAGTGAACAGCACCCCACTTGTTAGACATAATCTAACAAGTGGAGGTGCATTTTTTCTATGGCCAAATTTAATGCTGAAGAAAAATAGGATATTATTTTTTTAAACTATTACTTCAACTTGACCATTACCTCCATGTACTTGGATAAACATTTCTTTTAGTGAGTTGAGCAGTGCTTGTGCCTCATCTGTTTCTATGGAGTGTCTTAAAAAGACGACTTGTAATGCATTAGTTGTCTGTTCATTAACATTAGTTCTAGTAGAATCTACAAATGGACTACCAAACGGCCCAAGTGAATCACTTAAAATAATTAAGTTTTTTAGTGAATTATCACGCCCGTTTAATCCTTCGTAAACTTCTCCATCATGTCCGATCCTCACATCAATATTTCCGTTGAGACAGTCTAAATCGTATATGCCTATCGGGACTTCGTACTTTAATGAGAAAAAATTATTAATATCAGCGGCACTGTTGATGCTTTGTAAGTAGTTCTGTTTTTTAATTCTTCGATACATCGCTTCAGCAGAATGACGATATTTGTTGGGGTCTTTACCCGTTTGTTTGAAAATACTTCGCCATTCTTTTATCCCTGCAAATTCAGTTATATTCTTTTCTTCAAGATCAAAAAATAATGACTCTTGAAAGAGCTGTAAGCGCCCCTTTACCATTTGGGGAGAACCTGATATAGTGATATGATTGTATGTAATGATGCCTATTTTGAATTGAGGGAATAAGGTCTTTAAATCTTTTGAAATGTTGATTGCCAATGTTTACACCTCCTGATTTTATAATAACAAGTTTATCATGAGAGGGAAGATGAATCACATGGAAAACCAAGGAGGAGTGAATAATTCTTGAATATAGCTGAACTAAAAGAAGAAATCATTCGTTATAGTAAGACGATTGGAATAGATAAGATTGGATTTACAACTGCATCAACCTTTGATGGTTTGCGGAATAGATTAATGAAACAACAAGAGCTAGGATACCAATCGGGTTTTGAAGAGCCTGATATAGAAAAGAGAGTCAACCCTGCACTATTGATGGATCAACCGATGTCGATTATTAGTATTGCCCTAGCTTATCCAACAAAGATGAGAGATCGCGTAGTGAGTAAACCGGGTGAGAGAAGAGGTATTTTTTGCCGTGCTTCTTGGGGAGATGACTATCATTTAGTGTTGAAGGATCGGCTAAGTAAGTTAGAAGCCTACTTGGAAGAGCTTGTTCCTGATGTCCGATTTACATCAATGGTCGATACAGGTGCTTTATCTGACCGTGCTGTAGCTGAGCGAGCCGGTGTAGGGTGGAGTGGAAAGAATTGTTCTATTTTTACACCTGAATTCGGCTCTTACGTCTATTTAGGTGAAACCATCACAAATATTCCTTTTGAACCGGACGAGCCACTAGAGTCAAAGTGTGGGACTTGTACGAAATGTATTGATGCTTGTCCTACAGGTGCACTCGTTCAAGGCGGGCAACTAAATGCGCAACGTTGTATTTCCTTTATTACGCAAACAAAAGGATTTATGCCCGATGAGTTTCGCGAAGAATTAGGGAATCGAATTTATGGCTGTGATACTTGTCAAACGATTTGTCCAGAAAATAAAGGCAAGGATTTTCATTTTCATGAAGAAATGGAGCCAGATTCAGAAATAGTCAAACCTTTATTAAAACCAATACTTCATATGAGCAATAGAGAGTTTAAGGAGAAGTTTGGTCGTCTTTCTGGTTCGTGGAGAGGGAGGAAACCTATTCAGAGAAATAGTATTATCGCTCTAGCTCATTTTAAGGATGAATCAGCTGTGGGAGATTTAATCATGTTAATGAAAAAAGACCCACGGCCAGTAATTAGAGGAACAGCAGCATGGGCATTAGGGAAAATTGGAGGAGAAGAGGCAGAAAAAGCCTTACAAGCAATGCAAGCTACAGAAGAGGATCCCGAAGTCCAAGAAGAAATCGAAAAAGGTTTAAAGATGTTTAATCCTATTATGTAGTATGGGAGAAAGTAATGCGATTACTTTCTCTTTTTTTATCGTTAAACCCCTTTTATGAACATATGCATGTTAATGGAGGGAGTGATACGATGAAAGAACAATTGCAAGAACTATTAGAAAAAAGGGTCAGGCAATGTGTCAGCAATGAGAGAGAATCCATTCATACTTGTATGAAGATAAAAAATAAAAAAAGAAGTTTAGAAAAAAGGGGAGCAAGTATCGTAAAGGCAAAGGCAATTGGAAAAATCAAAGGAGAGCCGCACATACAAGAAGATAGTAAATATATTTCGTATATGGCTCATTTTCAATATTTAATTAAGCAAGGAAAGACTTTTTATATTGAAGAAGAGGTAGAAGAACGAGTGGCTGAGTTTTATAAAGAAACGCTCGTTGAGGATAAAGAAAAGTTGGTTCTTTATGATCAAGACACGGTTGATACGGTTGATATCTTAGAGGAAGATTCGCGTTCTTCTTATCCATTTCATTATGACCGCAGAAAAGCGGTACAATATGCAGAAAAATGGTGGAATAGCCATAATCAACAGTTTCATGCATTTGAAGTCGATTGTACGAATTATATCTCTCAATGTCTACATGCAGGAGGAGCCCCGATGCGCGGATTTCCAGCAAGGGGAACGGGTTGGTGGATGCGCAGTAAAAATTGGAGCTATAGTTGGAGTGTAGCTCATTCTATGCGTATGCATTTGGCTAACTCCACAATTGGATTACGAGCGAAAGAAGTGGAGCGTCCTGAGGAATTATTGCTAGGAGATGTCATTTGTTATGATTTTCAAGGAGATGGTCGTTTTGACCATACGACGATTGTGACGGCTAAAGATGAACAGAAGATGCCGCTTGTAAATGCCCATACGACTAATAGTCGCAAACGTTATTGGGATTATGAAGACTCTACCGCTTATACAGAAAATATTAAATATAAATTCTTTACGATTTATGATGCCTAGCACTTACCTTTCGTAATGAGCTGAAGAAGTGTATAATAAGAGCGAGATATTATAATAGAGGTGAACAGTTAGTGTCAGTGAATGTTGTTTTATATCAACCAGAAATTCCAAGCAATACAGGTAATATCGCTCGTACTTGTGCAGCTACTTATACAACGCTTCATTTAATTCGACCATTAGGGTTTTCAACGGATGATAAGATGTTAAAAAGAGCCGGTTTAGATTATTGGACGTATGTAGATATTGTTTATTATGATTCGTTAGAAGAATTTTTAGAGAAAAATAAAGACGGCGAATTTTTCTTGTTAACAAAACATGGGAAACAACCGCATACTACTTTTGATTATAGTGATCAATCAAAAAATTACTTCTTTATCTTTGGAAGGGAAACAACTGGCTTACCAAAGGAATTTATTCAAGCGAATTTAGATCGAGCTTTAAGAATTCCTATGAATGAGCATATGCGCTCATTAAATTTATCAAACACAGCAGCTATTTTGATTTATGAAGCCCTTCGTCAGCAAGGGTATCCACGAATGAGCTAGCGTGAATAAGAAGGTCTGCTCTTACATATGGCAAGATCTTCTTTTTATATACTAATGTTTTTACATAGGGGAGATGAGATTATGAATGAAATGATTCAATTGATGAAAGACCATCGTTCAGTACGCCATTTTGAGGATAAACGTTTAACGAAAGAGCAAATTAAGGAGATTGTGACAGCCGCTCAGTCTGCTTCTACTTCAAGTTTTGTACAAGCGTATTCTATTATAGGTGTTTCCGACCAACAGAAGAAGGAAAAGTTGGCCGAATTGGCAGGAAACCAAGGGTTTGTTGCAGACAGTGGCCATTTCTTTGTGTTTTGCGCAGATCTTCATCGTCATGAAGTCATTGCAGAACTAGAAGGGATAGATTTAACTGAGTCCATTGAAAGTACGGAAAAATTTATGGTAGCTTTGATCGATGCAGCCTTAGCAGCAGAAAACGCAAGCTTAGCAGCTGAATCCATGGGTCTTGGCATTTGTTATGTTGGTGGCTTACGGAATCAACTTCAAGAAGTAAGCGAAGTATTAAAAACACCTGATCATGTGATACCACTTTTCGGACTAGCAGTTGGGTACCCAGCGAAAAGGAATGCGCAAAAGCCGCGTTTACCAATGGATCATATTTATCATGAAAATGAATATGAACAGGACAAGGACCTATATATTCAAGAATTACAAGCATACAATGAGGTGATCTCTGCTTATTATAAAGAGCGAACAGCAGGTAAGCGTGATGACACTTGGACAAGTCAGATTGCCGGTATGTTTGAGCGTAAAAAGAGAATGTACATGAAGCAATTTGTTCAAGAAAAAGGTTTAGATAAACGATAAAAAAACTGCGGGAGTTAGACTCTCGCAGTTTTTTTGTGTTAGCGCATATTATTTAATGTGCTTACCAGGCTTATCATCATAGCCCGCTGTGAAAATTGAAACTAAAAATGCCACCATCACACCTAAAATTAGGACTGTACCCATTATGTATGGCCTCCTTTTTCCTAAAAATAGAAACACAACATATAACTTTATTATATCCTAATAAATTTAAATAGTGAATGCAAATCATGGATATTATTGGACAGTTCTGCATAGGAATGTGTATTAGATATTAGCGTTATTCAAGACCCACTTTACACAGATCTTGGGGGATGGATAATCTAATGTTGTTTTTATTTGTAAAGCCCTTTAATCGACTAAATTTTTTGTCATTTGTTTTCGGTAAGCATGTTTGTTTTTCTTCAAGCATAGATTGTAATAATCGTCTCTGATAATGTGACAGGGGGAGGTCCATATGGATATTCTAAAAAAAGTGGAGTTGTATAGACGAGAAGAGGAAAAGTTGAAATGGGAAGGGACTTTTGGAGAGTACTTAGAAATCATAAAAGAAAAGCCATGGGTTGCCCAGTCCGCACATTCACGGGTTTATAATATGATTAAAGACGCTGGTGTTAATGATGTGAAAGGGCAGAAAACATATGAATTCTTTAGCAATCAATTATTTGGCCTAGAAGAGTCATTAGAACGACTTGTCGAAGAATATTTTCATCCGTCGGCGAAAAGATTAGATGTGAGAAAGCGGATATTATTATTAATGGGGCCGGTAAGCGGCGGGAAGTCAACCCTTGTGACGATGTTAAAGAGAGGGTTAGAAGCCTATTCATTAACAGATAGAGGAGCGGTATATGCCATTAAAGGCTGTCCAATGCACGAGGACCCACTTCATCTTATCCCACATCATTTGCGCAAAGACTTTTTAGATGAATATGGAATTAGAATTGAAGGAAATTTATCACCACTCAATATGATGAGGCTTGAGCAAGAATATAATGGAAAAATTGAAGATGTAATAGTCGAAAGAGTGATGTTTTCTGAAGATAAGCGGGTAGGGATTGGTACATTTAGCCCCTCTGACCCTAAATCGCAAGACATTGCTGATTTAACAGGAAGTATAGACTTTTCCACAATTGCCGAATATGGTTCCGAATCTGATCCGAGAGCTTATCGATTTGATGGGGAACTGAATAAGGCCAATCGCGGTATGATGGAATTTCAAGAAATGCTCAAATGCGACGAAAAATTCCTATGGCATCTCTTATCATTAACGCAAGAAGGAAACTTCAAAGCAGGTCGGTTTGCCTTAATATCAGCGGATGAATTAATTGTTGCTCATACAAATGAAACGGAATATCGTTCGTTTATTAGTAATAAAAAAAATGAGGCATTGCATTCACGGATTATTGTGATGCCAATTCCATATAATTTGAAGGTAACTGAGGAAGAGAAAATTTATGAGAAAATGATTTTTGAAAGTGATGTGTCAGATGTTCATATTGCTCCCCATACATTAAAAGTTGCTGCTATGTTTACCATATTAACGAGAATGAAGGATCCAAAAAAAGGCGATATTGACTTAGTTAAGAAGATGCGTTTATACGATGGTGAAAGTGTAGAAGGGTTTAATCGTGCAGACGTTGAAGAAATGAAAAAAGAACATGCAGATGAGGGAATGAGTGGCATCGACCCACGTTACGTAATCAATCGTATTTCCTCTACCATCATTCGTAAAGAGATGGCATCGATTAATGCCTTAGATGTATTAAGGTCATTAAAAGAGGGGTTAGATCAACATCCATCAATTACTGCTGAACTGAAAGAACGTTATTTGAACTTTATTTCACTTGCTCGAAAAGAATATGATGAAATAGCGAAGAAAGAAGTGCAAAAGGCATTTGTTTACTCTTATGAAGAATCAGCGAAAACATTAATGGAGAATTACCTTGATAATGTTGAGGCTTATTGCAATAAGGCTAAACTAAGAGACCCACTTACTGGAGAAGAAATTAATCCAGATGAAAAACTAATGCGCTCGATTGAAGAGCAAATCGGGATCTCAGAAAATGCTAAAAAAGCGTTTCGTGAAGAAATTCTCATTCGTATTAGTGCTTATGCTAGAAAAGGTAAACGTTTTGATTATAATTCGCATGATCGCCTACGTGAAGCTATTCAAAAGAAATTATTTGCTGACTTAAAGGATGTCGTCAAAATTACAACTTCTTCAAAAACACCGGATGAACAACAATTGAAGAAGATTAATGAAGTAGTCGCACGTCTTATTGATGAACATGGCTATAATTCCACATCTGCGAATGATTTACTTCGTTATGTGGGTAGTCTATTAAATAGGTAAACCGCCCAGTCTATTGTTTAAAAAAGACAGAAATAGGGTATTTAAACAATAGAGGTGACGAATATGTCAAAAGAAGAAAAAGTACCGGAAAATAGCTCAATGGCAAGCAATGAAGAAGAAATAGAAACTCTTGGAAAAGAAATGGAACAAATGAAATCGAAAGAAGAATTGAAAGAAATGCAAAAAACACCTGATCCTAAACAGGAAGTTGGTAAGCGAAAATTATAAAAGGTACAAACAATGAAAAAAGCAATGGACCCCATTGCTTTTTTCATTATATTCTATTTTGTATTAGTTAAACGATGGATGATAGATAGTAATCGCCCAACTTTAATAATTGTCTAAATAATATGTAAATAATTCTGTTTTAAAGCATAGGATAGAGTAATCAACATTTTTTGAACCTAGCTATAAGTAAACATTTTCAGGTTAGCAATGGACACTCGTCATATTGTATGTTTTTTGGTGAGATATGTGAATGAATTCCGTAAAATCCTTAAAGTTTTTATAAACAAAAAAGGAGGGCAAATGAGAATGACCGAAAAAAATCAAAACCATCAGTTTGTCGTGTCACAGGAAGATTGGTCCCTCCATCGTAAAGGGCATGATGATCAACAACGCCATCAAGAAAAAGTACAGGATGCCATCAGAAACAATTTACCTGACCTGATTACAGAAGAAAACATTGTCATGTCTAATGGCCGTGATGTCGTTAAAATACCGATTCGTTCCTTAGATGAATATAAAATTCGCTACAATTATGATAAGAATAAGCATGTCGGTCAAGGCGATGGCGATAGTCAAGTTGGTGATGTAGTAGCGAGAGATGGGTCAGGTCAGAAAGGGCAAGGCAAAGGCCAAGGTGCAGGCGATCAAGCGGGTGAAGATTACTTTGAAGCGGAAGTCTCTTTAATGGAAATTGAGGAAGCGTTATTTAAACAATTGGAGCTACCGAACTTAAAGAAAAAGGAACAAGATCAAATTGTCGTTGAGAATATTGAGTTTAATGATATTCGCAAAACTGGTCTTATGGGGAATATAGATAAAAAGAGAACAATGATGTCAGCATTTAAGCGAAATGCGATGCACGGGAAATCAGCTTTTCACCCCATTTATCAAGAAGACTTAAAGTTCAAGACTTGGAATGAAGTCGTGAAGCCTGAATCGAAAGCAGTTGTGCTAGCGATGATGGATACAAGTGGATCGATGGGTATCTGGGAGAAATATATGGCCAGAAGTTTCTTCTTTTGGATGACTCGGTTTTTACGAACGAAATACGAAACGGTAGAAATTGAATTTATTGCGCATCATACTGAAGCAAAGGTAGTATCAGAAGAAGATTTCTTTTCTAAAGGTGAAAGTGGCGGCACAATTTGTTCGTCTGCTTATCGTAAAGCATTGGAGTTAATTGATCAAAAGTATAACCCAGTCAGATATAATATATATCCTTTCCATTTCTCAGATGGGGATAATTTAACTTCAGATAATGCAAGATGTGTAAAACTTGTTGAGGAGTTAATGAAAGTATCAAGTATGTTTGGCTACGGGGAAGTGAATCAATATAACCGCCATTCTACTTTAATGTCAGCATACAAAAATATAAAAAATGATTTGTTCCGTTATTATATTTTAAAGCAGAAGGCTGATGTATTCCATGCGATGAAAGGCTTTTTTAAAGAACAAGAACAGAAGGAAAAGTTAGCGTAATGAGAGCCTGTTTTGAAAGGTTCGCAACTAAGTTCTGAAGTGTAATAGCTTACTTACGAGCGTTTCGGAGGCAGGTTTTGAAAAATGATGAGAACAAAGCAATCGAGCTTTTTAGTTATATCACAGCGATTGATGCTGTGTTTTTTTTTGCTCAACTGACTAAGCACTAGGTAGATTTGAGCACTTTTATCTGTAATTCTTTTAAGTAGCTCTCTTCATCTACTTATGTCATAATTTTCATAAAGAGTAATATGGAGGGGTTTCCTTTGCACAAAATTCAAGATTTAGGTAATGATATTCAACTGATTGATTTAATGGATTTACAAACACCTGAGCGTACGGGGGCGTATATATTAGGTGCTGAAGAATTAACAGTGATTGAAACAAGCGCTAGTCCTTCGATTCCTCACCTTATAGAAGGGTTGCAAGAATTGAACATTAACCTAGAAGATATCAAGCATATTATTGTCACCCATGTACATTTAGACCATGCTGGTGGAACTGGTTTGTTCTTAGAACAATGTCCAGAAGCAAAAGTATATGTTCATCCAAGAGGTAAACGGCATTTAGCTGACCCTAGTAAATTAATTGCTGGTGCTAGAATGGTATATGGCGATGAGTTTGATCAACTATTTAATCCGATTGTGCCAATTGATGAGAAGAGGTTAGTCGCGATGGAAGAGGGACAATCATTGGATATCGGTGGACGTTTGTTAACTTTCTATGATACCCCTGGCCATGCAAAGCACCACTTTTCAATCCATGATTCGAAAAGTAATGGCTTCTTTACTGGCGATACAATTGGCGTATTTTATCCTGGCATAGCAAGAAAAGGATATCCATTAGTCCTGCCATCGACTTCTCCTAATCAGTTTGATCCAGAGGCGATGTTATCTTCTGTTGAAAAAATCGAATCACTTCAACCACAACATATCTTTTTTGGGCATTATGGTGAGGGCCCTGAACCAAAGGATGTTTTTACACAAATTCGTTATTGGTTACCTATATTTACTTCAGTTGCAGATGACGTTTTTCTCCAAGAAAATGACATAATAAAAATGCAGGAAGCCATACAATCGGAATTGTTGGAACAAGTAAAACATTATTTATTAACAGCGCACCATGTTGAACTTAGTGCAGAGGATAAGAAGCTAATAGGCTTAGATTTAAATGTCTGCACAATGGGGATGATTGATAGATTGCAGAAAGAGAAATAAAGATTTAAGTCGTGTGGTTTGGAGGTAATTAACATGGATTTGGAAGAAATAAGATCAGAGATACAGCATCGTCAATCAGATATATTGGGTAGCTCTAGATTGTTTAAATTCGCTGTTCTTCTTCCCCTAATAGAAAAAGATGGAGAAATACATATTTTGTTTGAAGTACGGTCTTTATCTATGAGAAGACAGCCAGGGGAAATTTGCTTTCCTGGGGGGAAAATGGATCAAGACGATGTGGATTTGATTGAGACGGCAAAAAGGGAGACCAGTGAAGAGTTAGGTATCCCAATTGGAGAAGTCTCTGTTTTTTCAGAACTTGATTATGTAGTGACACCTTATGATACAGTGATTTATCCGTTTGTAGGCACAATAGAGAGCATCAGTGATCTTAAGCTAAATCCAGAGGAAGTGGATCAAATTTTCACAGTACCACTTGCTTATTTTTTGAAAGAGGGACCATCAATTCATTATATTGAGATGAAGCCAGAGCCTAATAGTAGCTTCCCTTATCATCTCATTCCTAATGGGGAAAAATATAAATGGCAAACGCGAAGGATGCAAGAAATTTTTTATACTTATAAAGGTCATGTGATATGGGGGTTAACAGCTAAGATACTGTATCATTTTTTGACACTTATCCAGGATGAAAATAAATAAATTTTCAAAATGTTATTGACGATTCCCTATAAAAGGGTATATGATGTTAAACAAATAAATAGAACTTCTTATCCAGAGAGGCGGAGGGACTGACCCAGTGAAGCCTCGGCAACCAGCAATCTTTTGTATGGTGCCAATTTCAGAGGATATTATCCAAAGATAAGGAGAAGGTGAGCGTGTGAATTCAAAGCCCTTCTGCCCTTCTTGGTGGAAGGGCTTTTTATGTGATGAAGCCAATAATATTTTATTGGAATATAAAATATATTCAGATTTTATATTGACGACAATTTGTTTTTTGGATATAATTCTATTTGTAATTAAAGTATTAACGCTTTAAAAAATAAAATATTTCTTATCGAGAGTGACGGAGGGATCAGGCCCTATGAAGTCCGGCAACCTTCAAGCAAATGCTTGAAAAGGTGCTAAATCCTGCAGGCAGTGAATGTCTGGAAGATAAGATGAGGCAACCCCCTCTTCTTATGAAGAGGGGGTTATTTATTTTAATTATCCGACTAAAAAGTAGAGGAGAGTATATAATGACGAATCAATTTAACACTTATGATGATGAGACGATTTTATTACATGGAGGTCAATCACCAGACCCGACAACGGGATCTCGTGCAGTTCCTATTTATCAAACGAGTTCATATGTTTTTCATAATACAGATCATGCGCAAAGCCTATTTTCATTGGATGAGACGGGAAATATCTATTCACGAATCGGTAATCCAACGGTAGATGTATTAGAAAAACGTATTGCTTTATTAGAAGATGGGGTAGCGGCAGTAGCGACTTCATCTGGAATGGCAGCTATAGCTCTTTCGATTATGAATATTGCCCAAGCGGGTGATGAGATTGTTGCAGCTTCGAACCTTTATGGTGGAACATATAATCTTTTTGCTATAACACTTCCGAAATATGGGATTAAAGTTCATTTTGTTGATGGTTCTGACCCTGAGAATTACCGTAAAGCGATTACGCCAAAAACTAAGGCTTTATATGGAGAGATTATTGGGAACCCAAGTCTTCATGTCCTAGATGTAGAGGCAGTTGCAAATATTGCTCATGAAAATGATATTCCTCTTATTATTGATAATACTTTCGCTTCACCTTATCTTTGCAAACCAATCCAATGGGGTGCAGATATTGTCATTCACTCGGCAACAAAATGGATTGGAGGTCATGGAACAACAATTGGTGGACTTGTAGTTGATGGCGGACGATTTAATTGGAATCATGAAAAGTTTCCTGGTTTTACTCAGCCAGACCCAAGTTATAACGGTATTGTTTATGCGAATGAGTTTGGTACTCTCGCTTTCAGTACAAAGCTTCGTGTTCAGTTGCTGCGCGATTTTGGGTCATCATTAAGCCCACATAGTGCATTTCTTTTACTCCAAGGATTGGAAACACTCCATTTACGTATAGAGAAACATACGGAAAATGCAGCGAAGATAGCTCATTTCTTAAACGCCCATCCAGCTGTCGATTGGGTCGCATATCCAGGTTTAGCAGAGCATCCAGCGCATGAACTCGCGAAGAAATATTTAAACACTGGCTTCGGTTCCATTGTGAACTTCGGTATTAAAGGTGGCCGAGATGCAGGTAAGAAAGTGATAGATACCATTGCATTGTGGTCTCATGTAGCCAATGTAGGGGATGCGAAGTCACTCATTATTCATCCGGCTTCAACCACTCATCAACAGTTAAGTGCAGAAGATTTAATTAAAAGCGGTGTAAGTGAGGAGCTCATACGTTTATCAGTTGGAATTGAATCGGTTAGAGATTTAACCAATGACTTAGATCAAGCCTTCTTTGAAGCGACTGGTATTTCTTCGAAGGGAGAACAAAAAGGAGAAACAGCAGTAAATGATGAAGGTGTTATTCGGTGGGCATTACAATCATCCTCATTAAAAGAAGATGTGGATGGCGAAGAGGTGCAAAGAGCAAAAAGGATTGCTGTTGTTGGTTTAAGTGGAAATCCTGCTAGACCAAGTTACCGTTTAGCAAGAAAAATGCAAAGATTAGGTTATCAAATCGTGCCAGTTAATCCAAGAGAAACAGAAGTATTAGGTGAACAGGCATATCCAAATTTAAAATCCATTCCTTATACCATTGATATTGTGCAAGTATTTAGAAGCCCTGAAGCTGCGATAGAAGTGGCGAAAGAGGCAGTAGAAATCCAACCAAAAGTGTTCTGGCTGCAAGAAGGTGTCATTTCTCCAAAAGCAGTTGAAATAGTAAAAGAAGCTGGACTTGAAGCGGTACAAAATCGCTGCACATATAAAGAGGCACAGAGATTAAGAGGTTCTATTGTAACCTTTGCTTGTGAAATTTAAAACCGAGGTTGAGGAGAGTCATCAATGAAGAAATGGTTCGTATTTTTAATTGTCGTTTTATCAATTGGATTCATTAGTGCTTGCGGGGATAGTGAGGCCAGCACTAATGATAGCAATGGCGAAGGAAAACCAGAAAAAATTGTTTTAGACTATGCCTATTATTCTCCAACAAGTGTCATTTTAAAGAAATTCGGTTGGGCAGAAGAAGTGTTTGCCGAAGATGATATTGATGTTGAGTTTGTCCTCAGTCAAGGGAGTAATAAGGCACTTGAGTTTCTTAATAGCAGCAGTGTTGATTTTGGTTCAACTGCAGGTGCAGCGGCATTAATTGCAAAAGCAAATGGTGCTCCAATTGAATCAGTCTATATATACTCAAAACCAGAATGGACGGCATTAGTTGCACCGAAAGGATCAGCTATCAAATCAGTTGAAGACTTGAAGGGAAAGAAAGTAGCAGCAACGATTGGAACAGATCCATATATCTTTTTACTGCGCTCTTTAAATGAAGCCGGATTGACATCAACGGATGTAGAAATCGTTAACTTGCAACACGCTGACGGTGGAACGGCATTAACAACAGGGCAAGTAGACGCTTGGGCTGGTTTAGATCCACATATGGCTAAATTAGAACTTGAAGCAGGCACAGAATTTATTTATCGAAATATCGACTTTAACACGTATGGCACATTAAATGTGAGAAGCGAATTTGCTGAGAAATATCCTGAACAAGTAAAAGAAGTAATTGAGCTTTATGAAAAAGCTCGTACGTGGGTATTAGAAAATCCTGAAGAAGCGGCAGAGATACTGGCAGAAGAAGCACAAATCACCCTTGAGGTAGCGAAAAAAGAATTAGAGAGAAATGACTTTAATGAGCCAATTCCTGGTGAAGTGCAAATAGAAGCATTAAATGCGGCTGGTGAGGTTTTAAAAGAAGAAGGCATTATTAAGAGTGATGACGTAGGTAAAGTGGTTGATGAATTAATAAACCCAGATTTCTCAACAGAGGTCATTCAGTAGGGTTGGTAAAGGAGAATGAATATGAAGGAAGTCATAGCGATCCCAAAAGTAAATGAGGGTAAGGAGAAGCATAGAAGAATTAATCCTAGTATTCAAAGGGTATTACTTGGAAGTATCGTGCCAATCTTACTTATTCTTGCATGGGAGTACTTGAGTCGGATCGGTGTGTTCCCTCCTCATTTACTCCCGGCTCCATCAATCATTTTGCAATCACTTATGAC
This sequence comes from Cytobacillus kochii, assembly GCF_020171845.1. GTDB lineage: Bacteria > Bacillota > Bacilli > Bacillales > Cytobacillaceae > Cytobacillus > Cytobacillus kochii. Next base: position 20,182 of record NZ_JAIVAM010000019.1, read on the forward strand.
AATGACGACAGATGGAAGTTTATGGACACATACGAGCATTACATTATATCGCCTTGTGCTTGGTTTTTTATTTGGCACTGTTGCAGCATTAATTATTGGCGCCGCTGTTGGCTACTTTTCCACAGTCGAAAGTTTATTAGATCCACTAATTCAAGCTTTTCGTTCCATACCTTCATTGGCATGGGTGCCCTTATTTATTCTCTGGATGGGAATTGGAGAACCTTCCAAGGTGGTTTTAATCGCTGTCGGTGTTTTCTTCCCAGTTTATTTAAATATCGTTTCAGGCATTCAAGGAATTGACCGTAAACTAATTGAAGTGGGGAAAATCTATCATTTTAGCTCATGGCAATTAATTTCGAAGATTATATTACCAGCAGCTTTGCCATCTTTTTTAGTAGGGCTGAGAAGCGGATTGGGACTTGGTTGGATGTTCGTTGTTGCAGCTGAATTAATGGGAGCTTCTACAGGTATTGGTTACTTGCTTGTTTATGGCCAAAACACTTATGCACCGGAATTAATTATTTCTAGTATCGTCTTATTTGCCATATTAGGAAAAATAACAGATGCCATTTTAAAAGGGTTAGAGACAAAAACATTGCATTGGCAAGATACGATCGTCAAGAAGTAGGAGGTGGCAAGATTGTTATCAATTGAGCGAGTGTCTAGAACTTTTTCAAATGGAACAACGGGATTCAAAAATATTGACTTGAAGGTAGAACAGGGTGAAGTCATTGGGATTTTAGGAACAAGTGGTTGCGGTAAAAGTACGCTCTTACGTGTATTATCCGGCTTGGATAAACAATATGATGGTCAGGTTGTAATAGATGGCGAAACTGTCCATGATGTTCATAAGAAAATCGGGATGATTTTTCAGGAACCTAGACTGATGCCTTGGTTAAAAGTTTATGACAATATTGGATTCGGTCTACAAAAAAAAGTTCAAAGTAAAATAGCACAATATATTAAAGCCGTTGGGCTAGTAGGGTTTGAAAACCATTACCCGAAAGATTTATCTGGCGGGATGGCGCAAAGGGTGGCCATTGCCAGAGCTCTCGTTACCTCACCAGAAATATTACTTTTAGATGAACCGTTTAGTGCATTAGATGCTTTTACAAAAATGCAATTACAAGATTTATTACTGAATCTCTGGCAAACCTATCAATCAACTATCCTCTTAGTAACGCACGATATTGATGAAGCATTATATTTAGCCGATCGCATTATTATTCTTAGGGGACAGCCGGGAGAATTATATCAAGAAATAAAAATTGACAAATCAAAACCAAGATCAAGAGGAGATAAAGATCTTGCTGTACTAAAAGATGAGATTTTGCAATTATTAGATTTATCTCATTCGAAAGCAATCTAAAAATAAAGGAGCTAATGACTTATGACAGTGATAGAGCGGCAACAGCTTGCCCCCATTGAAGGAGATTACAACTTAACGAACTATGAAGAGGCATGTCAAAATATTTCATGGGATGAGGTTAAACAACAGTTTAGCTGGAGCCAATCAGGTCTAGTCAATATGGCTCATGAATGTATTGATAAACATGTGGTTGACGGTTATGGAAACAAAATAGGATTGCATTATGTGAATGGTGCATATGAAGAGACATACACATTCGCAGAGATTAAAGAAAAAACAGATCATATCGCCACCGTTTTAAGGAACCAAGGGGTGAAAAAAGGTGATTTCGTTTTTATTTTTCTACCTAAACACCCCGATTGTTATTTTACAATGATTGCCACCATTAAACTCGGCGCAATTGCGGGTCCTCTTTTTGAAGCATTTATGGAGGAAGCAGTAAAAGATCGAATCTCGGATTGTGATGGAAGGTTTTTGATTACGGATACTGACTTACTTAATAGAGTACCAAAAAACGAACTGCCTTGTTTAGAGAAGATATTTCTTACTGATGCGGATGACGTACAATTATTAGGTGAAAAGGAAATTTCTCTCATCAAAGAATTAGAGAAAACAGTAAAGGAAGAAGATATCACGACATGGGTTGATCTTGAGCATGGTTTAAACATCCACTATACAAGCGGTTCAACGGGAAAGCCAAAAGGAATTATTCATGCTCATAGAGCGATGGTTCATCAATATCAAACAGGGAAATGGGTACTGGATTTAAAAGATGATGATGTGTATTGGTGTACCGCACATCCAGGTTGGGTTACGGGAACTGTGTATGGCATTTTTACACCTTGGTTGAATAGAGCGACAATTGTCGTTAATGGTGGCCGATTTGATGCAAAGGGTTGGTATCATACATTAGAAACAACTGGAGTATCTGTATGGTATAGTGCACCGACAGCATACAGAATGTTAATGGCAGAAGGAAATGATCTACCAAATGATTATGATTTATCCAACTTAAGACATTTATTAAGTGTGGGTGAGCCGTTAAATCCTGAGGTCATTTATTGGGGAAAAGAAACGTTAGGGAAAAGAATACATGATACATGGTGGATGACTGAAACAGGGGCACAATTAATTGTTAATTTACCTTCAGAAGTAATTAAACCTGGATCAATGGGTCGACCATTTCCTGGTATAAGCATCGCTATTCTCGATGATGATGGTGTCGAACAATCAAGAGGGTCGATTGGTCACTTAGCAATTAAAGCACCATGGCCAGGAATCATGAAAGAAGTATGGAAGAATGAGGAGAAATACCAGTCATATTTTCCTTTTGAAGGTTGGTATGTATCAGGAGATCTGGCTGTTCAAGATGAGGATGGCTATATATTCTTCCAAGGTAGAAGTGATGATATGATCAATTCTTCCGGGGAGAGAATCGGACCTTTTGAGGTTGAAAGTAAGCTCATTGAACACCCTGCTGTAGCAGAAGCTGGAGTTATTGGTAAACCAGATGCATTAAGAGGTGAAATCGTCAAAGCCTTTATTGTCCTAAGAAAAGGATATACAGGCAGTGATGTCTTACTTGAAGAGATTAGAAAGTTTGTAAAAACAAGATTAGCTGCTCATTCTGCCCCACGAGAAATGGAAATTGTCACAGAACTTCCTAAAACAAAAATCAGTGGCAAAATATTGCGCAGAGAATTAAAGGCAAGAGAGCTTGCCAAACTTAGTCAAAAAGTACAGTAATATGATGTAATGGGAGGTAAAAGGTTTGACGATTAATATCGCTTTACTTGGCTATGGTACTGTTGGTAAAGGCGTTTACCGTACAATTCAACAGCATCAAGGGCGTTTGCAAAAGTTATTAAGTGAAGAAGTAAAGGTTGTTGCTATTTTAGTGAGAGACATTGAGAAGCATACTGTCCCCGATCAGTCAGTTATTTTGACAAACCAATATGAAAAAATCCAACAACTGGAGAATATTGATGTAGTAATTGATGCAATTGTTGGTATTGAACCGGCTGCAACTTATTTACAAAGTGCGATTGAAAAAGGTCGCCACGTGATTACGGCAAATAAAGAGATGTTTGCTGAAAAAAGTAATATCTTAAGAGAATTAGCAAAAAAATATCACGTCTCAGTCGGCTACGAGGCTACTGTGGCAGGCGGTATTCCTATTATTCAAACTTTAAAAAAACTGCTAAATGCTAATAAAGTAACGAAGGTTGAAGGCATATTGAATGGTACATCTAATTTTATATTAACCAAAATGAGAGAAGAGCAATTATCATTTGATAATGCTCTGGCGCTAGCGCAAAAATTAGGTTATGCGGAAGCGGATCCGACGAATGATGTTGAAGGCTTTGATGCGTATTATAAAGCAGCTATCTTAAGTGAATTGATTTATGGAGAGAAACCAATAAGCGAACAGATTGAAAGAAACGGGATTACGAGTATTGCTAAATCAGATATTACTTTCTTTAATGAATTAGGTCTTAGATACAAGCACGTGGCAACTATTGAATACGCTCATTCTCAAGTGAAATGTGCTGTTCGGCCAGTGTTAGTTGAGGGTAACCATCCTTTATATCAGGTGGAAGGTGTGCAAAATGCTATCCATATCGAGGCGGATATTGTCGGGAGTATTAGTTTGCAGGGGCCAGGTGCAGGTATGTATCCAACAGCAAGTGCAATTATAGAAGATTTGATTCATTTAACAGAAAAGGATCAGGAGTATACTTTTAATGAAGAGTCCACCCTTGATCCACATCATAGTGCGAAAACGAGTTGGATTGCCTATGGACGTTCAGTCTTACAGCAATTACCTGAAGGAGCAGAAATTATGAAGATGATTGCTGATGATACATGGGTAGTAGAAATAGAGGGGGATTTACGTATAGAAGATGCTTCCTTTATTCAAATATTAGGTGATGCTACAAGATTAAAAGAAATGAAAAAAATCCATTAAAGTAGTAAATGATAAAACCTTATAGTTCTGTTGAAAAAACTAGACAATTGCAAGGATCATGGTCTATTTTACTTACCTTGTTCAACTTGAGGAATCGTTCGTTGAACGAGGTAAGTATTTTTATGGCTCTGTTTGCATTGGTCAATAACAATAACTATGCAGTGAAAAGAAATCATCCATGTAATATTTGAATGATACGAATATTTATATGGTTCTTTTTGTAGTCCTGCTTACCTAAAATGAAGAAAAGAAGAATCCCCGTATTCATCAAAGTATATAAAATAATAGAGTTGAAATTCATTTGTGGCAATGTCATATTGTTAAAAAATAAAAATATCTAGTGAAAATAAGCGAAGGATGAATAAATTTTTTATGTAAACTTTTACATCATCAACAACCAACTGTTTTAATTTCATATATGTATCATTCATTATCGAAATAAAAAAGGATAACTAGCCTTATTTTTATAGGCTAACTATCCTAGGAAATATAATCTTTACCAGTTTTTAGACGGATTGCGATGGTGTTTTTACTGATTGTTTTGGAAGTAGCGTTTGGTTGATTTCTGAATATAAATCCTTTATATTGACAGTGACAATTTTAGCCCCGATCTGTACGTGAACCATATTATCAAAGACTGCTGTAACGAGACCATTTAAAGACACGCTTGTTCCGATACTTACATCTTTCTTTTCATTCTTTCTGATATTCGTAACTTTGTTATTTGCCATATTCTCCACCATCCATTCTTATAAATTATAAGTACAGAAGTTTTCTACTTCGTTTACACTATATCTCTTTATATTACCTGTTTATAGTAAAATAAACGTTTAAAGTGAAAATGTCCAGTAAAAAGGTTGGTCTTTTTATCGACAAATTTCTCTCATTCTATAATTGTAATAAATCATTCAGTTGCTTCTTTAAATCAGGATATTGATTAAAGTTAGTAATCATTCCTTTAATGACAGGAAGTCGAGGATATTCCCTTTGGGTTTCTTCTTCTATCATGTCGAGGGAAACCTCTAATGTTTCTTTATCATCGCATTCTTGTATTTGTTGTCTAATATCTGCGATGGTAGTCGATGGACTAGTATTTGGTAAAAATATATTAAATTTTTGCAGGAAACGGTTCATCTTAGCTTCAGTGATCAAAGGTTCTTCTTTTTTTAGACCCTCTGCTAAAGAGTCCATTCTATTTAATAAATAATCAGTCACATGCTCAGGCTTAAATATTTCTTTGTCAATAATTAATATTTTTACGTATGAATGAAAAAGACCATCAAGAAGTTGAGATAAATCCCATAAATAAGGAGTCATTTCTTCTCCATATATAGAAGATAAACTTTTGCGGTAAAATTCATTCATTTCAATTTGCTTTGTGAATAACAATTCTTTTATTGATTCATTAATAGGTATGGTTTGTTCTCTTGTTTGAGTAATAATAAAATCCTTATGTTGGATTAACATATCAATGGTTGTATTGATTTGTGCCTTGAATTTTTCTCTTGCAGTAAGGTTCTTGTTGTCCCACTGCATGATTTCTTCAGTTAATTGATCAAAATAATATATTAATAAAGACTCTAACAATTTTTCTTTCGATTTAAAATATAAATAAAATGCACCTTTGGAAATGCCGCTATCAGTGGCGATATCTTGTACAGATGTGGCAGTATATCCTTTTTTAGCGAATAATTTGATCGCAGCTTCAATAATTATTTTTTCTTTTTCTTTCATCTGTAACAACTCCTTAACCGAAGAAGTATCTCCGTGTTAACAAAAACTTCACAATAATATAATTGACACATGACTGACCGGTCAGTTATATTTATTGGTGATGTGACCCACTAGTCATATTCTATAGGATACCCGAGTTTGTCGTCAAGAAAACAAACAAAATAGATTCTATAGAACCAGTAATGGCTTCCTTTTGGGTATGATAGTTAGTATTCTTATTTGTTAGACTTCGTTTACACTGATTTCTACTATATACATAATGGTTATCGGGTAAAGGAGAATCGAATTTTTAAAAAAAGAGGTGTCAATGTGAAGGGCATAGTCAATTTCGTTTTAAAGAATAAGCTCGCTGTGTGGTTATTAACCATAATTATTACAGTTTCAGGTGTTTACTCAACTACACAGATGAAAACTGAAACAATCCCAGATATCTCTATTCCATTTTTGATGGTAAATGGTGTTTATCCTGGTGCCACCCCTGAGCAGGTGATGGAAGAGGTTTCAGTGCCAATTGAACAGGCAGTTGAAGGACTTGAAGATGTCAATGCTGTTTATTCTAATTCAAGTGCGAATGTAGGAAGTATTCAAGTAGAATATAAATATGGCGCTGATATGGATGATAAAAAGGTTGAGCTAGAAAGAGCGATTGCTAATTTAGATCTTCCTGAAGATGTGGAAGAGCCGACTGTGACATCTATCAGCATGAATATGATGCCAGTAGTTGCACTTTCAATTAGTAGTACAGAAGAAGATATTGTTGGACTGACTGAATTAGTTGAAGATGTAATCTTGCCTGATATTGAAAAGATTGAAGGTGTAGCATCTGCAACAATGACCGGTCAACATATTGAACAAGTTGAATTTACTTGGGATGAAGAAGAGCTAGCCAAGTTTGAATTGAATCAAGATGATGTAAAAGAACTGATTCAAGCAAGTGATATGGCATTATCTTTAGGGTTATTTGATTTTGAAGAAGCTGAAGAAGCTGTTTCGGTAGATGGGAAAGTAACAACTATTGATGAGTTGAAAGAAATGATGATCCCAGTAACACCAACTGCCGACCACCCACAACCATTTGTTGAGCTAAGTGAACTTGCTCAAATTGAACAAGTAGGTAAAGTAGAGTCTGTTTCTCGTACAAATGGAGAAAATGCGATTGCGATCCAAATTGTAAAAGGACAACAGGATAACACAGTAGATGTAGTTAATCTTGTAAAAGATTATGTTGAAGAAGAAACAGAAAAGTATAATGGCCTTGCCATTGATATTTCTTTAGACCAGGGTGAACCGATTGAAAAGTCTGTTAGCACAATGGTTGAAAAAGCACTTTTTGGTGGTTTAATTGCTGTATTAATTATTTTACTCTTTTTAAGAGACTTTAAGTCAACGATTATATCCATTGTTTCTATTCCGGTGTCGATTTTTATGGCATTTTTAGTGCTTAATTGGTTGGATATTACGTTAAATATTATGACTCTTGGAGCGGTTACAGTAGCAATTGGTCGTGTAATTGATGACTCGATTGTTGTTGTGGAAAATATATACCGTCGCTTACATTTGAAAGAGGAAAAATTAAATGGTCGTGCTTTAGTAAGGGAAGCGACTATTGAAATGTTTAAGCCGATTCTTTCGTCTACATTAGTAACTGTGGCCGTTTTTGCGCCGTTAATTTTCGTAGGTGGAATGGTTGGTGAACTATTTGTTCCGTTTGCTTTAACGATGACATTTGCATTGGGCGCTTCATTAATTGTTGCGATTACAATTGTCCCAGCCCTCTCTCATTTCTTATTTAAGAAAAAACTTTACGGTAAGAAAGAGGAGAGCAATCATAAAGAAGTAGGTAAACTTGCTTTATGGTATAAAGGCATTCTAAGTAAAGCGTTAAACCATAAAATTATTACGTCAGCTATTGCTATTCTTTTATTAGCTGGATCATTAGCATTGACTCCATTAATCGGTTTTAGCTTCCTTGGAAGTGAAGAAGAGAAGGTAATGTATTTAACATATACACCTGAAACCGGCGAGAAGATGGATATAACGGAAGAGAATATTTCTGAAGTAGAAGAAGAATTATTAAAACGCGATGATATTGATATACTACAATTGTCCATTAATGACCCAGACAATGTAGATCCTGCTGCTATGATGATGGGTGGCGGTGCTAGTGGGGCTCTTATGTATCTGATTTTTGATCCAGATATGAAGAACTTCCCAGAGGTAAGAGAAGAAATTGAAGAATATGTATTTAATATTGAACAATCTGGTGAGTGGAAATCTCAGGACTTTTCTTCAATGGGTGCGAATACTAGTGAAGTAAGCTATACATTGTATAGTGAGGATTTAGATAAACTAAATGATGCCGTGGCACAAGTGGAAGATGTCATGCATGATACCGATAACTTAGAAGATATTTCATCTACAGCAGAAGATGCTTATGTAGAACATATCTTAAAAGTTGAGCAAGCAGACGTTATGCAGTATGGCTTAACGACAGGTCAAATCGTTATGGCGTTAAACGATAAAGGTAATAGTGAAGTGCTGACAACTGTTCAAAGTGATGGTAATGAAATAGATGTCATTATTCAAACTGAAGCCGCTGAGCCTGCGAAATCAATTGATGAGTTATTAGATACACAGGTTCCGACTGCAACAGGCCAAGAAATGCCATTATCTGAGCTTGTTAATGTAGAAGAAGGGACAACATTAAATACATTGTCTCGTAGTAAAGGTGAGTACTATGCAACTGTCTCTGCCACAGTAACTTCAGATAATTTATCCAAAGTTACGAGTGAACTGGATAAAGGTATCGATGATTTAGACTTGGCACAAGGGGTAACTCTTGATGTTGCTGGTGTAACTGCAGATATGAACGAAACGTTTACGCAATTAGGTTTAGCAATGCTTGCCGCTATTGCGATTGTATATTTCATCTTAGTTGTTACATTTGGTGAGGGTGTTGCACCGTTTGCCATTCTGTTCTCACTACCGTTTGCAGTCATTGGCTCCTTTGTCGGATTATACATTGCAGGGGAAACAATCTCTGTTACGGTTATGATGGGTCTACTCATGTTAATCGGTATTGTTGTTACGAACGCTATCGTATTAGTTGACCGGATCATTCATATGGAAAGAGATGGTATGACGATGAGAGACGCTATTCTAGAAGCGGGTGCCACTCGTCTTCGTCCGATACTAATGACAGCTATTGCTACAATGGGTGCGCTGGTTCCATTATTATTTGGTTCAGGCGGTGGAGGCTTAATCTCTAAAGGATTAGGTATCACAGTTATCGGTGGTCTTGCAAGTTCGACCTTATTAACTCTAGTCGTTGTTCCTATTGTGTATGAAGTATTATCAAAAATGTTTAAAAAGAATCGAAAAGATGTTCAAGATAATTAATTAATAAATAACCCAAAGCATTGATGCTTTGGGTTATTTTTTTCATGAAGTTTATCTAATGAATAAGGGTAGCTTATAGCAAATATGGTTATCATTTGTTCTGCGATTACCTTAAAGAAGTATATTAAACTTTTTTTCAATACAGCTGTGATAATGTTAAAATGAACCAGAGTAAGGAAAAGGTGAGTGATAACAATGGAAAAAAAGATAGGGTTTATCGGTTGTGGAAAAATGGCACAAGCGATTATTGGCGGCATATTAAAAAACGGTTTAGTCAGTCATCATGAAATGATTTCAAGTGCAAGAACGAAAGAAACACTACATAAGGTAGAAGAAAAGTATGCGATTCATACAACCCACTCCAATAAAGAAGTGGCGAGAAGCGCCGAAGTAATCTTTTTAGCGGTTCCTCCTAATGATCATAAGGAAGTAATTGATGAAATAAAAGGGGAAGTAAATGAACATAGCATTATCGTAACCATTGCTGCTGGCATTACTCTACATGATATCGAAAAGTACTTTGAACGAAATGTAATGGCAGTACGTACAATGCCAAATACACCTTCACTGGTTGGTGAGGGAATGAGTGTGCTAAGTAGCAACCAGTATATTAATGAAGAGAAATTAAGTAAAGTAATACGCATCTTTTCTGCTATCGGGAAAGTGGAAGTAGTGGATGAGTCATTAATGGATGGCATTCCAGCAATTAGCGGGTCTTCTCCTGCATATGTGTTTTTATTTATAGAAGCATTGGCCGATGGAGCGGTAAAAGACGGTATACCAAGAGACACTGCTTATAAACTAGGTGCTCAGGCAGTATTAGGTGCAGCAAAGATGGTGCTTGAATCTGGTAAAAATCCTGGAATGTTAAAAGATGAGGTTTGTACCCCTGGAGGTGCGACTATTGATGCGGTCAGCAAGTTAGAAGAAACAGGATTTCGTTCATCTGTTCTCACTGCTATGAAAGCATGCAGCGAGAAGGTAAGAAGCTTATAAGCAATAAGAGTTTTTATTTTAGCTGTAGCATCGTTAGCTTATTTTAAGCGATGCTGCAGCTTTTTGGCTTTCAAAGGGGATTAAAAAAATCGGCAAAAACAGTTGAAAATGTTAAGTAAGAAAGGCCTATAGATAGATTGGTATATATTCATGAAAAAAGCATATACCATAAAGGATAATTAAATCGTAATTCATACTTGACGTATAGGAATAATCGTATTATCATATAAAATTGTGCAAAAGTAAGATATTAGGAGGGGTAATGATGGATAATGTATGGTTTATTATTAACTTAGCATTAATGATTGGTTTTATTAGTTTATTATTTATTATGCAACGTAAACATATTTCATTTTCTAAAAGAGTCTTTACGGCATTGGGAATAGGTATATTGTTTGGTTTAGCATTGCAACTGATTTATGGATCAACTTCAGAAGTATTGGCAAGGTCGACGGATTGGTTTCAACTAGTTGGTGGGGGTTATGTTAAATTCTTACAAATGATTGTGATGCCACTCGTGTTTATTTCCATTTTAGGAGCATTTACAAGATTGAGCCTCTCAAGTAATATTGGTAAAATTAGTGTATTAATTATCGGAATACTACTTGGAACTACTGCTGTGGCTGCTATTGTAGGTATTGGTTCGGCAACCGTCTTTAATTTAGAAGCCATCCAAATTGAAGAGGGAGATGCAGAGGTCAGTAGAGGGACACAAATGGAAGAAACATCTCAATCACTAGCAGCTCAAACATTGCCTCAACAAATTTTAGAGTTACTTCCTGCAAACCCTTTTCTTGACTTAACAGGAGCGAGAGCGACTTCAACGATATCAGTCGTTATATTTGCAGCAATTTTAGGTATTGCCTACTTGGGCGTACGAAGAAAAACACCTGAGCAAGCAGAGATATTTGCAAAAATTGTCGATGCCTTTTATAGCATTATTATGCGTGTGGTTACACTAATCCTTAGATTAACTCCTTATGGCGTGCTTGCTATTATGACAAAGACAGTTGCGTTAAGTGATTTCTCTGCAATCTACAATTTAGGGAAATTTGTTATTGCTTCATATGTAGCGTTAGCGGTTATGATGCTAATTCACTTGTTATTATTACTATTTGTCGGATTAAGTCCACTACAATACTTAAGAAAAGCATTTCCGGTGCTTGCGTTTGCCTTTACGTCAAGAACAAGTGCTGGGGCATTACCTTTAAATATTAAGGCGCAAAAATCATTAGGGGTATCAGATGGAATAGCCAATTTCGCAGGCTCATTTGGTCTCTCTATTGGACAAAATGGTTGTGCGGGTATTTATCCGGCTATGTTAGCTGTTATGATTGCACCTACGGTTGGGATTAATCCATTACAACCAAGTTTTCTCCTTTCTGTTATCGCTATAGTTGTTATCAGCTCATTTGGCGTTGCGGGAGTAGGTGGAGGAGCAACTTTTGCAGCCATTCTCGTCCTTTCAGCCTTAGATTTACCTATTGCTCTTGCGGGTTTATTAATCTCAATTGAACCATTAATTGATATGGGAAGAACAGCGGTAAATGTAAGTGGATCTATGACTTCGGGTATATTAACGAGTAAAATGACGAAAGATATCGACCAAGAAGTTTATAATGACCCACATAATAAAATTGAAGAAGTAGAAGTCTAACTCATTCAATCCTATACTGGTAAAAAAGAAAATCCGAACACTCATCAATCAGATGCTTGCATTGCTTTAGCATTTGAAGAGGTGTTCGGATTTTTTATTTAGCCAATAGATGTTTCTATTCCTTCCACTTTAATGTGGTAAAAAGAGTAATTGAATGAGAAATAATACAGCGAAAATATAAACGAGTGGATGAACTTGTTTACCTTTGCCTTTAAATATTTTTAAGATGGGATGTGTTATAAACCCGAGTGCAATACCTGTAGCAATACTAGAAGTGAGCGGCATCGTCAAAATAATTAAAAACGCTGGGAAAGCTTCATCAAACTCACCCCATTTAACTTTAACTAAGCTTCCCATCATTAAGCTACCAACAATTATGAGTGCAGGCGAAGTAATGGCAGCAATGCCTGAAACCGCACTGACAAGCGGACTAAAGAATGCAGCAACGATAAAAAGGATACCTACTGTCAAAGAAGTTAGTCCGGTTCGACCACCGGCTGCAACCCCACTAGAAGATTCAATGAAAGCAGTTGTAGGGCTTGTTCCGAACATAGAACCGACAGATGTGGCTAATGAATCAGATAATAAAGCCTGTCTTGCACGTGGCAATTTATTCCCCTTCATTAAACCAGCTTGTTGGGCAACACCAATCATTGTTCCGGTTGTATCAAATATTGTTACTAATAAAAACGAGAAAACAACCGCATAAAGACCATGAGTGATGACGTCCCCAATAGCTGAAATGGGATTGAATACTAAAATGCCTTCTGGAAGCGAAGGTAAAGATGTTAGCCCGTCACTAAACTGTAGTTGCCCAGTAAAGAACGCGATTAAGCCTGTTATAATCATGCCGAAAAACAGTGCTCCAGATACATTTAATGCGATTAAAATGAGTGTGATGACTAAACCAACTAGCGTTAATATTGCCGAAGTTGCTGTTAAATCCCCTAAAGCCACAAGATTGCTAGGATCACTTGTAATAATGCCGGACATTCGCAGTCCAACAAATGCAATAAATAAACCAATACCAGCAGAAATTCCTGCTTTTAAGTTTTCTGGAATGGCTTCAATTAATTTTTCACGAAAAGCAGTTAAAGATAAAATCACAAAGATGAGACCTGCTACGAATACGGCAGCGAAAGCTGTTACATAATCTAAGCCCCCACCAACGACAGAATACGCAAAATAAGCATTTAATCCCATACCGGGAGCGATAGCAATTGGATAATTAGCAAAAAGGGCCATCCAAAGTGTACCAACAACTGCTGCAATAATTGTTGCAGTAAAGACTTGATCAAATGGGACACCAGCGTCAGAGAGAATGACTGGGTTAACAACAACAATGTATGCCATTGTTAAAAAAGTTGTAAAACCGGCGAGTATTTCTGTTTTTGCTGTAGAATTGTTTTCTTTTAACTTAAACATTAGAATCCTCCAAGCTGTAAATACATGGTCGTGTGTAATAATACGAACGAAAAAAGGTCACATGGACTATAGTATTCGTTTTTATGAAGATTTTCAAGTTCTTTATAGTATTTGTTATATATGAGTTCTTATTAGAAGAAGACAAAAAAATCCTTAAGGATGTAAACCCTTAAGGATTTGTATGCATTATAAGAAAGAACTCAAAATCAAATAAGTTAACCCGGCTATTGTTGCTGAAATCGGCAAAGTAATAACCCAAGTTATTAACATACGTTGTGCTGTTCCCCATTTGACTCCTTTTACTCGATGGGCTGAACCTACACCGAGGATAGATGAAGAAATAACATGAGTTGTACTAACTGGCATATGTAGTGCGGTTGCACCAAAAATGACCATTGCCCCCGTAATGTCTGCTGCTACTCCGTTAACAGGGCGAATCTTCATGATTTTACCGCCAACTGTTTTAATGATCTTCCAACCACCAACAGATGTACCTAGTCCCATCGCGATTGCACAAGATAATTGGACCCAAAAAGGAATGTCCGTAGAAGTTACATAGTTATTGGAGATTAACGCTAGTGTGATAATCCCCATCGCTTTTTGTGCATCATTTGTACCGTGGGTATATGATTGCAATGCAGCGGTGAAAATTTGTATCGTTCTAAAATTTCTATTTGTCTTTGTTAAATTATTATTTCTAAAAACAACTTTAAAAATGCTATAAATAATAAATCCGGCTGCAAAAGCAATCAGTGGCGAAAAAATGAGTGCCTGTATGATACCGATAAATCCACTATAGTTTAATGCAGAAAACCCAGCTGACGCAATGGCAGCACCTGCAATTGAGCCAATTAAAGCATGAGAGGATGAACTTGGTATGCCGAAATACCAAGTCAATAGGTTCCAGAAAATCGCTGCTATAAGGGCAGATAGTATGACAATTGAGCCATTTTGTAATGTGAAAGGATCGACAATATCCTTCGTAATCGTTTTCGCTACACCTGTAAAAGTCATTGCACCTACAAAGTTCATTGTTGCAGCTAGTATAATAGCGTGTCTAGGTTTCAAAGCTTTCGTTGACACTGAAGTTGCAATAGCATTTGCTGTATCGTGAAATCCGTTAATAAAGTCAAAAATTAAAGCGAAAATGACGATTAATACTGTGATAATTAAAATTGCATCCATTAGTTATTGCTCCTCACGCGTTTTTCATTATAATTGTTTCGAATGCGTTGGCAACTGTTTGGCAGCTGTCAGCAATTTCCTCTAGGTTTTCGTAAATTTCTTTTTTCTGAATGATGCGAATTGGATCTTTTTCAACGGAAAAAAGATGTTTAATAGATTGGCGTAATACGCCGTCGCATTTTGATTCGAGGTCTTTGATTTTAATTGCATGATCTCGTATTTTTAGCAACTTTTTAGAGGATAATAGCTCAACTGATTTTTCAATTTCTACTGCACTTTGTTGAATAGCTTCTACAAACTTCAACATATATTCATCAGCATTAATGATGGAGTACATTTCAAATAAATCTGCTGTTTGTTCAAAACCATCTAATACGTCATCCATAGCCATTGCAAGATGAAGAATATCTTCTCTTTCAATTGGTGTAATGAAGGCATTGTTTAATTCTTTAATTGTTTCATGAACAAGTGTGTCGCCTTTTGTTTCGTATTCTTTCATTTTTTCTGAGAAAATTTTCAAGTCACTAATGTTATTTAGCTTATAATCGGCGAAATACATTGCTCCTTCTTTTAAGTTGATTGCAATATCACTTAACAATTTATTGAATTTATCTTGTTTTTTAAAAACCATCATTAATACCCCCAGTAATTTTCGGAAAATAAACCCTTCAAACGTTATTATTTTAAACGAAAAATTTTATTGTATAAAGCGTAATTTTCGGGTCTAGAAGAAAAATGTCGAATTGTGTTTAATTGTAATCATATTGTAATGTTTCTTATTATTCAATAAAAATCTTCATATCCCCTGTTACTACTGACTTTATAAGAGTGTGAGTGGGTAAAATTTATTCTATCTTTCATGAATTTGTTGTGTTCGCCTTTACAAAAAATTAATAAAGTTTTTCTTTACTTTTACATTATTCCTTAACTTAATTAATATCTATTCATATTAGAGTGACTTAAAAGTACTGCGCATTTATTTGATTGTTATGCATTTTTCTGATAATATATATTTCTTCTCACTTACACAACGTCAGATTACTCTCCATCAGCGGCTAATTATAAAAATGGAGGTAAATGATATGACAACGGTACATCAACACCCCGATTACAATGAAGAAAACCAGCGCTTAGAATATACCAAAAGATATATGGAAGCTGTTATTAAAACAGCAGAGACATCGAAGGATAATTTTCAAGACAATATGAAAGCAGCCTTTAAAGACGTCGATTCCAGTTTGGGTTATTCGTCTTTATTAACGAATGCTCGCTTTTTTGATATGTCAAAAGAAGAGCTATCAAGCTTGAAAAAGTCCCGACTGAAACCATATTTTGCAAGAATTGATTTTTCCAGAGATGATCAACCAGTGGAAGAAGTCATCTATATTGGAAAAACATCTTTATACTCAAGAGAAAATCAGGATCAATTAATTGTCGATTGGCGTTCACCAATAGCAAATCTTTATTATGAAGGCAGACTAGGGGATGTTTCGTATGTCTCTAATGGAGAGAATTTTAACGGTGAGCTTTTATTAAAAAGACAATTTATGATGGAGCGTGGCCTCCTTACTGAGATTCGTGATATTGATTTGACAACAAATGATCAATTGCTACAAGAAACGCTAGCTGGAAGTGCAAGTAATCGCCTCACAGAAATCGTATCTACTATACAAGAGGAACAAAATAAAGTTATCAGAGCTGATTTGAATAAACCTATCATCGTTCAAGGCGGTGCGGGAAGTGGTAAAACGACGATTGCTTTACACCGAATTAGTTATTTTATCTTCCAATACAAAGAAAACTTTCAACCTGAGCAATTGATGATTATTGCCCCAAGTAATCTATTCCTTGATTATATTTCCGAAGCGCTACCTGAGCTTGGTGTTGAGAATATTAAGCAAAAAACGTACGAGGATTATGTCATAGGAGCATTACAAAAGAATAATATAAAATTGAAAAAAGACGATAAGTTAATTCAATTGTTAGAGAAAAATCATCAAAAGGAAACAGTTCATGTGCTTCAAATATCAAAGTTGAAGGGATCTAAAGTTTTTCAAACCATACTGAATGAATATATGAAAGAAATATTTCTAACTTTTCATCCTCCTACTGATTTTTATGTTGATAAGTATCGATTATATAAAAGTGCGCGATTTGTAAAATTATTGGAAGAAGATTTTTATTATTTACCTTTGTATAAGAGACTAAATAAGTTACGTTCGATTTTACAAAATGAAATAAAACATAAAAAAAAGAAAATGCTTGAGAAAATTGAAATGTTTTATGATGACAAAATTGAAAGAGCATTATATCAAGCGAAAGATTCCGTGAAGAGAAAAAAATATGTCTCACAAGCCCTTGATAAGAAAGAAGCAAGGTTGAAAGAGATGACAACGGCAATAAAGACATCGGTTGCTACATATATGAAGCAATTTCCTAAAAAGAATATTTGGACTTATTATAAAGATTTATTTCAAAACCCACAGCAATTAGTGAAACGTTCACTTAATCAGTTAACACAAGTAGAAGCAGAAAATATTATTCGTTATCAACAAGACTTGTTTAAGGGGCGAATGTATGAAAGAGAAGATTTAGCTTTATTATTGTATTTGCAGGTTCATTTGTTTGGAATTGAAAAAGAGTGGAAAGTAAAAAACATAGTCATCGATGAGGCGCAAGATTATACGTTCATGGAACTTCTTTCTCTTAAGAAAGCAGCTGATACCGATATGTTTACATTAGTTGGAGACTTAGCGCAAGGTATACACTCTTATAGAGGGCTTACATCTTGGGCGGACGTAAAAGCCGAGATTTTCCCTCGAGCCACTTATACAGAATTGCAGAAGAGTTACCGGACTACTGTAGAAATTATGAAAGCAGCTAATCATATATTAAAAAAACTGCCGTATACCTTTCCTGAAGTAAAGCCAGTTGTTAGACATGGAGAGCATCCGCAGTTTATTCCATCCCGCGAAGGCAAGCACTATATACATGTCCTAGAGGCTAAATTACTTAAAGTCAAAGAAGAAGGGTTTAAAACTTTTGCATTAATTGGGAAAACGATGAACGATTGTATGAAGCTTTATCAACAATTTGAAAAAAATGGCGAAATGCCGGTTTATTTACTAGGAGAACATGGACAAATTCCTAAAGAATCAGTCGTCATTGTTCCGGCTTATTTAGCCAAAGGTTTAGAGTTTGACGTAGTATTTATCTTTTCAATTGATGAAGTATTTACCTCAAAAGCTCCTTTAGAAATACAGTTGTTATATGTGGCAATGACTAGACCGCTTCATCGTTTATATTTTTATGGAAATAAAAAAACAGACTTTTTACTTGAGGAGGATGAGAGATGGTAAAAATACCTAATGTAAAATTAGCAAATGGGGTCTTGATGCCCCAATTTGGTTTAGGTGTATATAAAGTAGAAGAAGGGAAGGAAGTGGAAAATGTCGTAAGGAATGCGATTCAACTAGGTTATCGCTTAATCGATACTGCAAGCTTCTATGATAATGAAGAAGGTGTTGGTAGAGCAATTGAACAAAGTGGCATACCTAGAGAAGAGCTGTTTATTACGACAAAGGTTTGGAATGATGATCATGGATATGAGCAGACGATTGCAGCTTTTAAGAAAAGTTTGAAAAAATTACATTTATCTTATATTGATTTATATTTAATCCATTGGCCTATGCCAAATAAGTATAAAGATACGTGGCGAGCACTTGAGTATTTGTATGAAGAAGGGTTAGTAAAGGCAATAGGCGTTAGTAATTTTCACGAACATCACTTAGAAGAAATAAAAAAAGTCGCAAAAATAATGCCAATGGTCAATCAGGTTGAGTTGCACCCGCAATTATCACAACAACCACTTCGTGAATATTGCTGGAGTAACAACATTCAAGTGGAGGCGTGGGCGCCAATTGCAAGAGGTGAACTTTCTTCGGAGCCACAATTTGTTACCTTAAGTAAAAAATATAATAAAACAGTCTCGCAAATTATTCTGCGTTGGCATATACAAAAACAGGTAATCGTTATACCTAAAACAACGAAATTAAAGAGGCTAGAGGAAAATCAAGCTATATTTGATTTTGCTCTGTCTGACGAGGATATGAGCGTTATTGACGATTATAATAAAAATAAACGGATGGGTAAAAATCCTGACGATTTGTAATTGCTATTTCCATATTAGGAAAAAACTGAATGAATGATTCGTTGAGTGCTTTCACAACCTAAGTGTACATCTAATGAAGATGAAATAGATGTAATGAAGGAGTGAAGAGCATTGTTTAGCTTTTTATGGTCATTAATTATAGGTGGACTTATCGGCTGGGTAGCGAGTTTAATCGCAGGTAGAGATATCCCAGGAGGAGTTATAGGCAATATTATTGCTGGCTTCATCGGAGCTTGGTTAGGGACTCTTATTTTAGGAGACTGGGGACCAGTAATCGCAGATTTTGCTATAATTCCAGCGATCATTGGTGCGATTGTGCTTGCCTTTATCGTAAGTTTCATCATGAGGTCCATGAGGAAATCGACAGATTAAAATAAGTAAAACGAACAATTTGAACTGTACTCCAATTGTTAGAAACATGAGCTAACAATTGGAGGTGCAGTTTTTTTATGGCTAAATTTAAGGAGCACTTCACTTCGAATTTGCTCGTTGTTTTGTGTTTTTATTATCGATTGTAAATAGATAAATAAAAGAGCCGATAATAGACTTTGTACTTTGTTTCCTTTATGGACATAATGAGCGGAAGTCTGCAGGTGCCGGACAAGTGATCTCCTGTTTTTCTTTTGTGAAGGGGTGCTGCCATTCAAGTTTATAAGCATGTAATGCTTGTCTAGTTAGCAGGTTCTTTCCTCCATATAAATGATCACCAACGAGTGGATGTCCGATATGACTTAAATGGACACGAATTTGATGGGTTCTGCCTGTATCGAGTTGACAAGTAATGAGTGAAATATTTTTTTTGCTATCATAAGCTTGGACGTCATAGGTCGTTTTGGCATATTGCCCTGTAGTTGAGACTCTCCGCTTATTGGAATGATGGCGATCCTTTCCGATAGGGAGTTCAATACTATCATGTTTATTTTTTAGTTGGCCATGGACGAGAGCCATATACGTGCGCTTGATAGATCTTTGTGCAAGTTCTGTATCAAGGATAGCACCTGCTAAAGAATGTTTAGCAAACAGTATCACTCCAGATGTCTCCTTATCTAATCGGTGAATATGTCGAATGTAAGTAGATTCACCCTGAAGTTGCATATAATATTTGGCTGCATCTAAAAGGGTATTTTTTTGAACTAAGGTGTGTGGGTGTGTTTCCATCCCAGCAGGTTTGTTAAAAATGATTAAATGATCATCCTCGTACCTAACATCTACATCTGTATAGAAACCATCATTCTCAAGCGTTTCTACCTGAGGGTCCGTTAAAAGTTTGAATTGTAACCGATCTCCTTGGATTAGTGGCTTTTCCCATACAATAGGGTTGTTATTCTTTTTTACGCATCCCTCCATGCGCATTTGATGGGTCAGCTTTTTAGGGGCGCCCCAAATCTCTCTAAACAATTGCGTTGCAGATTGACCAGCCCATTTTTTTGGAATGGTTAATTCAAACCATTCTCCTTTTTTACTTACTGTTACCATTATTTACTTCCTTCCTTTTAAGCATATCATATAGTGTTTATTCATATAGATGAAAGTGTATTTAACAAGGATTATTCAAGTTCTCTTGTAGAAAACGATATTTGCATCAATAGTATATAAAATCATGGTGATAATTACCACCGAGAGGCAAAAGTAGTTTATGCTATTCTATTGGTAATCATGAAGTATTAGTGAACAAAGGTGGGTTACTTGTGAAAGTAGTTTTTGCGGCAACAACAGAACAAGAGGAGCAAATTGAAGCATTGGTCGATAAAATGTTTCATCATGTTTTACCTCATTATTTTTCAGAAAAAGAATTACAGACATTTGGTGACATGAATATTTTAAAGCCGACAGAGAAGTGTATGGAAACTTTAGGAGATGCTTACTCGGTATTGGCTAGTTTACAAACTTTAATGCACCTCCTTGAAGATGCAGGGCTGAAGAAAGAACATTGTGAGTTATTTAAAAGAAATACTGAGATTTTAAATCGTTTTGATATCTCTTTTCCATTTTCCTTTCATCATTTCCTTCCTGAACAAACGAAAGAGCCAATAAATATAGACCAAGCTTACTTACAGTAAGAATCATTTAAAAGGGAAGTACAAAAAACGACCAAATTTATTTATGAACATTTGGTCGTTTTTTTATTTATCCGTTTTTATTCTGTTACGTTTTCTTCAAACCAATCTTGAAATACAGCTTCTTCTTGGTATCCTGTAATACGAGCTACTTCTTTTCCATCTTCATAATGCACAATAGTTGGTGTTTCTGAAATACCAAAGTCATTCCAACCTTGATCGAATTCTAGTAAGTTGTATTGTAATAAGTCAACGCCCATATCATCAGATAAAGGAGCAACAATTGGAGTTGTTCTTTGGCAGTGAGGGCATGTTGGGCTAAAAAAGTATACCGTAGCTTCGCCGCTTTCACTTAATTGACTCTCTAAATCCTCTGGTAACACAATATTGCTATAATTAGGATCATCTAACTGATCAATCGTTTCTTGCTC
The DNA here is from genome assembly GCF_020171845.1 of Cytobacillus kochii. Taxonomy (GTDB): domain Bacteria; phylum Bacillota; class Bacilli; order Bacillales; family Cytobacillaceae; genus Cytobacillus; species Cytobacillus kochii. Next base: position 41,574 of record NZ_JAIVAM010000019.1, read on the forward strand.
TAAATCAGTTGTTCCATAAGGGTTGTCCCCTGAAACTTTTTGATCGTTCTGCATTTTTGTTAACAGTGCAACTCCGCCAAAAAGAATAATAATGACTGCTAAGAATATGATGATTTTTTTCATTTGGTCTTCTCCCCCTTTGTTTTTTTCCATATCATGACACTACAAATAAAAATAATAATAAATGCAACCAATGCTAGAAATGGAATAGTGATAAAGCCAAACCAGTTAATATACTGTCCCGTACAAGGAACTCTGCCACATGCTGGAGCACTTTCAGTTAAAAAAGAAAGCTTTTGAATACCGTAATGGTAAATAGAGATGAGTCCTCCAATTCCAGATAAGATCATAGTATAAAAGCTGATTCGAAAGTCTTTTTTAACTACTGCTATGCCTAAAATGGCAATTAGAGGATACATAAGAATTCTTTGGTACCAGCATAATTCACATGGCTCATACTGTCTAATTTCGGAAAAATATAAACTGCCGAAAACAGCAATGACTGAGGCAGCCCATGCTGTAAACAGAATACTTTCCCTAGTATCCTTCTTTTCTGTTGGTTTCATAACGTTCTCCCTTTTTTCATATTTATAGGCGAAATGAAAAATATGTATACTAACGTATTTTAACAAATTATACGTCTCTTTAACGTAAAAATAAACGATGCTTGAGAAAATTCTATAAAAAGTCATAAAATCAACACAAATCAAGCATAGTTATGTGTTGACAAACGAATCTATAGGGAGAACATTTGACCAAGATTAGAAAAGGGTAAATAGGGGTATAAGAGTAACAAACGTTTGTTTCAATGAAAATAAGGGGAGTATTTATGAGAAAATTAGATTTAAGCAAATTTGAGAAAAAAATGATTATTAGAAACATGAGAGAAGAAGATATCGATAAAATTATTGCGCTACAAGAGGTATGTTTTCCAGGAATGGATCCATGGAAAAGAGATCACCTTGAAAGCCATTTAAATATATTTTCGGAAGGACAATTTGTAGCAGAGTATGATGGTGAAATCATTGGTTCTTGTTCCAGTTTAATTATTAATTTTGATGAATATGATGATCGCCATACTTGGGCTGATGTCACTGATGACGGTTATATAACTAACCATAATGATGATGGCTACAATCTGTATGGTATTGAAGTAATGGTTCATCCTGAATATCGTAGAATGAAGATTGGTCACCGTCTATACGAGCAAAGAAAGGAGCTAGCTCGGGAGTTAAATCTCAAGAGTATTATTATTGGAGGGCGAATCCCTAATTATCATAAGCATGCAAAAGAGATGAGTCCGAGAGAATATGTTAATGAAGTATCCCTTCATAAAATATATGACCCTGTACTATCCTTTCAATTATTAAATGGTTTTACACTAATGAGGATAAATCCTAATTACTTGCCAGATGATAGGCAATCCAATAAATACGCAACGTTAATGGAATGGAATAATGTTGATTATAAATCAACAACGAAAAGATTTTATAAAACAAGTTATCCAGTTAGAATTTGTGTTGTACAATATATGATGCGTCAAATTCAATCGTTCGAAGACTTCGCCAGTCAAGTCGAGTATTTCACAGATGTTGCCTCAGATGCAGAAGCGGACTTCGCAGTTTTTCCAGAGATATTTACGACGCAATTAATGTCATTTCTGGACGAGAAAGTACCGAGTCTTGCTATAAGGAAGCTTACTGAGTATACAGAAGAGTATATTCAATTATTCACTGATTTAGCAGTTAGGTATAACATAAATATTATAGGTGGATCTCATTTTGTAAAAGAGGATGAGGATAAAATTTATAATATAGCCTATTTATTTAGACGTGATGGTACGATTGAAAAGCAATATAAACTCCATATTACTCCTAATGAAAGAAAATGGTGGGGGATATCCCCTGGTGACGCTGTCCGCGTTTTTGATACGGATTGTGGAAAAATTGCGATTCAAATTTGTTATGATATTGAATTCCCAGAATTAGCGCGAATTGCGACTGATATGGGAGCAAAAATTATATTCGTTCCTTTTTGTACAGAGGACAGAGAAGGTTATTTACGTGTTCGATACTGTGCACAAGCTCGGGCCATTGAAAATCAAATTTATACAGCAATATCAGGTACAGTCGGGAATTTACCACAAACAGAAAATATGGATATACAGTATGCACAATCAGCGATTTTTTCACCTTCAGATTTCGAGTTTGCTAAGGATGGAATTGTCGGGGAGACGAATGCAAATATTGAAATGGTGCAAATTGGTGATGTAGACTTAGAGGTATTAAGAAGGAAAAGACAAGACGGTACAGTAAGACATTTGAAAGATAGAAGGCATGATATTTATCAAATTCAATATCGTAATCATAAATAAATTCTATAGACAGCTATCCTGCACGAACAAATTTATTTGTTCGTGTTCTTTTTGGGAAATGATGAATGTGGACTCTTAGGGATATATCCTATAAAGAAATTGAAATAGAAACTGCAGTAATTGATTGAAAATTTTATAAAAATCCACTATTTTTAATAAGAGAGAATAGCTTACAAAATGGATTAATTTAGTCGATAATGGAAAGAGGTATTTAACTAGGGGGGAAAACGATGGATTGGAAAAGCAATGTAGATAGATGGAATACATATTCGCAATTGACTACTGAAATGAAAGAAGAATTAATTCAATTAAATGACAATGAAAACCACTTAGAAGATGCATTTTATAAAGACCTCGAGTTCGGAACAGGTGGGATGAGAGGAGAGATTGGTGTAGGCACAAATAGAATGAATATTTATACCGTTAGAAAAGCTTCTTACGGTTTAGCCAAATACATAATTGAAAAGGGACAGGAAGCAAAAGCAAGAGGTGTAGTGATTGCCCATGATTCAAGACATATGTCACCAGAATTTGCTTTAGAAGCGGCAAAAACGCTTGCTTCAAATGATATTCAAACATATATCTTCGATGAGTTAAGACCCACACCTGAACTTTCGTTTGCTGTAAGATATTTGCATGCATATGCTGGTATTGTCATTACGGCTAGTCATAATCCAAAAGAATACAATGGTTTCAAAGTATATGGGCCGGATGGAGCACAATTGATACCAGAAGATGCCGATACAGTTATAGCAAAAGTAAATCAAATTGAAAACGAGTTACTTATTGAAGTAGAAGAAGAAGCACTGTTAAGAGAGAGAGAACTGATTGTTACGATTGGCTCATCTATTGATCGTGCTTATGTTCAAAAGTTACAGACAATTTCAGAAGACCGTTCTATAGGTGAAAAAACGGATCTTTCTATCGTATTTTCTCCATTACATGGCACGGGCAATAAACCGGTTAGAGAAGGGCTTGCAAGCTTGAATTATAAGCATGTTCATATTGTAGAGGAACAAGAAAAACCTGATGGTGATTTTCCTACAGTAGACAGCCCTAATCCTGAAGAAAGGTCTGCATTTACGTTGGCTATAAAAAAAGGGGTAGAGGTAGATGCGGATTTACTTATTGCTACTGACCCTGATGCGGATAGATTAGGAATAGCAGTTAAAAATGATAAGAATGAGTATGAGCTTCTGACAGGCAATCAGACAGGTGCTCTAATTCTTTACTACATGCTAACACAAAAGAAGGATAAAGATAGCATTCCGTCAAATGGAATTGTCCTGAAAACAATTGTAACTTCAGAGCTAGGAAGAGAAATTGCAGCTTCGTTTGATTTAACTACAAAAGATGTACTTACAGGCTTTAAATTTATTGCTGAGAAAATAAAAGAATATGAAACAACAGGTGAGTATAAATTCCTTTTTGGTTATGAAGAAAGCTATGGTTATTTGATTGGTGATTTTGCTAGAGATAAGGATGCTGTTCAAGCTGCACTACTAATTGCTGAAGCAGCTGCTTTTTATAAAGAAAAGGGCCAAACACTATATGATGTATTAATGATGATTTATGCAAAGTATGGTTATTTCCGTGAAGGATTAAAGTCGATAACTTTAAAAGGCAAAGCAGGTACAGAAACAATTGCAAACATACTCTCCACGTTTAGAAATACATCTTCAATTGATATAGAAGGTCTTAGTCATATCGCGACAGAAGATTATTTAACAAGTATTCGCACAGAAAATGGTCGTCGTTCGGCTATTCATCTTCCGAAATCTAATGTATTAAAGTACTTCTTCGCTGATGGTACTTGGATTTGTTTACGCCCATCAGGAACGGAACCAAAAATTAAGTTTTATTTTGGTGTTAAAAGCGAATCATTAAGCTTGAGTCAAGAAAAGCTTGACCATGTTCAAGTGGAACTAATGAAGAAAGTGGAACAGTTGATACAAGAGGAATTGTAAAACTAAAAAATTCGAACATCATTCAAATCTTAAAGGATGAGAATATGTTCGATTTTTTTATTCAAGTAATGGCCTTGTTAACCCCTCATTAGCCCTAGGGTAAATAAAAGTAAAGGACATTAAAGAGATCATTGTAGTAAAGATTTGTTTTAGCACTAGCTGATTGGAATCCAAGGAAAGTGGATTTGCGTGTCGTGGATAATTGCTGAACATTCACTAATTTCAGTTAGAAGTAGTATCAAATAAGCTTCATATATACGACCATAGGCTGAGAAAATCTCATCGTTGTGAATGAAGATCATTACATAAATACTCGTTATAATAGTCATAAAGTGAGGGTTAAAGAGAATGGCGGATCAACAAATTCGTGAAGCAGTCATACTTAAGGAAATAGCGGAATTACTTAATGAAGGAAGCGAAATGAAAGAAACATTGTCTGCTGTATTAGAAAGATTGCTACAAGTCACTCAATTACAAACAGGCTGGCTTTTTTTAATCAAAAAGCATGAACCAACGCTAATCGCACATCATCAATTGCCACAAGCATTAACAACGAATCAGTTAGCTCCGATGTGTTCGAAAGAATGCTGGTGTGTAAACCGTTACAATAACGGTGAATTAAATCGTGCGAGTAATATTATCAATTGTAAAAGAATTGAAGAGGCAAAAAAGAATGGATATGCTGACATTGAAGGTTTAACCCACCATGCAACAGTTCCCCTTCGCTTTGGTGAAGAAATGTTCGGCATTTTAAATGTAGGAGCTCCGAATAAAATTCATTTCTCAGAAAGGGAACTTTCTTTATTAGAATCTGTTGCTTTTCAAATAGGGTCGACATTGAAAAGAATGGCATTAACTGCGAGGGAACGAGAAATGGCACTTATTGAGGAAAGAAATCGTCTTGCACAGGAATTGCATGACTCTGTCAATCAGTTGTTATTTTCGGTTAGTTTAACGGCTCGAGGAGGAAGGGAAATAACAAAATCTAAAACTGTTCAAGAAACATTTACTTATATACAAGAGCTTTCCCAACAAGCCCTTCATGAAATGCGTGATCTGATCTGGCAGTTAAAACCAAAAAGTCTAGAAAACGGGTTGCTCACATCATTAAAAGAATACAGTGAAATGCTTGGGCTTCAGTTACATTGTCATGTTAATACATTAACAAATATTTCTCCACAAACAGAAGAAACTTTATGGAGGATAGCTCAAGAGGCAATGATGAATTGTAAGAAGCATTCTGGTCAGGATAAGATTGATATTGCAATTGATTTCAACCAGGATAAACAGATAATACAGATGAGTATAACTGATCATGGTGTAGGTTTTAATTACAGTCCATCTGTATTCTTACCTTCTCATGGATTGAGAAATATGCGTCAACGAGCTGAACGACGGAATGGTACCTTGGATGTATCTACTAGTGAAGGGAAGGGAACGAAAATCATTATACGCCTGTTCAATTAAGAGGAGGGTCTAACGGGTGAATGTATTAATTATTGACGATCATCATGTTGTAAGAAAAGGGCTTATCTTTTTTTTGAATACACAAAAGGATATCCATATTGTTGGTGAAGGAAGTACTGGAGAGGAAGCAATAAAATTAACAGAACAATGTATGCCAGATCTTATTTTAATGGATCTTGATATGCCTGATATGAATGGAATCGAAGCAACTAAAGCAATTAGGAAGAAATTTCCCCAAGTAAAAATACTCATACTGACAAGTTATTCAGATCAAAGCCATTGTATCCCTGCAATAGCAGCCGGTGCATCAGGTTATCAACTTAAGGATGTTGAACCAGATGAGCTTGTAAAAACGATGAATGAAATAATGGATGGGGAAAATTATATTCATCCTAAAGCGACAACTCATTTAATGTCAAAATTCTCACATGAAAATGAGGATATACATTTATGGCATGAACTTACAAAAAGAGAAAAAGAAGTATTATCCGAAATGGGAAAAGGTAAATCCAATAAAGAAATAGCGGCTGAATTATTTATTACAGAGAAAACGGTAAAAACACATGTGTCTCATATATTATCTAAGTTAGACGTCGATGACCGCACGCAAGCGGCCATTTTTGCAGTGAAAAATAACTTTGTCATGTAAAAGAAGAGCACTATAAATAGATAGTGCTCTTACATTATTGGTGGAATTCTACATAAAATAGGGTGAAGCTGTTTTCATTTCTTCTTCCGATAATTGATTGGCGTGATCAATATAACGTAGAAGTGTATATAGATGCTGTTCGATAATCGTGTAATCTTTTTCAAAATTGTACGCATGTAGAAAATGCTCGATTTTTTTTGCTAAAAATTGATCACTTGTTCTAACCATAAGAATGAGTAAATTATCCCATTCGGAACGGTGAGTATAATATAACGCACGGTCATAATCCACTTTATTCATTTTCATTCTCCTCCCTTGGGAGTTAAGAATAGTTTGAGCCATAATGAATTATTTTTTCAACCAAAAATTTGGTCAACCTGTTATTTCACGTTTATCAAGTTTTACCTGTATAAAAATAAATTCTTTCATTGATACATAATCGAGTTGCAATTTGAAAAAGATAGAAGTAGTTATTTTAGATAAACGGGGGTTTATTGTATGAAAAAGCTACTTTTATTGTTACTTACTGTAGTATGTTTAAACTACATTCAGGCACCGGTATTTGCCGACGTACATACACATGGAGAACATAAAGAAAAAGTCGATTATAAAAAATACGGCAGAATTGCAACAGCGGTTGTGAAGGAAGATTACCCAGAAGAAGAAGTTGTTGATTATCAGTATGCTGGAAGACGGATGATTTCAGAAAATGAAGTCATTGATACTTTTATATTTCAAGTAAAAGAGGATGGAAAAGATTTGACTGTGCTTGTTAAAGTAACTCATCGACTAGACGATAGTAAATTCTTAAATTTAACGGTTGAAGAGCAGGAGCGAAAGTGAAAAGAATGTAGTAAACTCCTATCGACTTCTTTTAGAAAAAAATAATTATTTCACAAAGGATGCTCATTTTAAGGGCATCCTTTGTTTGTCTAAATAAGGATTAAATAGATCACTAAAAGTCTTGTTTGAAGACTGAAGTATACTCATCATTCTCTTTTTTCTATCATAGATTATGTTAAAGGTGAAGATAGGGAGTGAGAGAATGCTTGGTAGTGAACACAAATCGTTAGAATATGCAATAGACGAAATCACAGAAATCGCCACAGGTTTTGGGCTGGATTTTTATCCGATGAGATATGAAGTATGTCCAGCAGAGATCATTTATACTTTTGGTGCTTATGGGATGCCAACAAGGTTTTCACACTGGAGTTTTGGAAAGCAATTTTTTAAGATGAAACTACATTATGATCTCGGTTTGTCGAAAATATATGAATTGGTGATTAACTCTGATCCATGTTATGCTTTTTTATTAAATTCCAACTCTTTAATTCAAAACAAATTAATTGTCGCACATGTTCTTGCTCACTGTGACTTTTTTAAAAATAATGTTCGATTCCAAAATACAAAGAGAGATATGGTTGAAAGCATGTCTGCTACGGCAGAGCGTATTAGAAAATATGAAATTGACTATGGAAAAAAAGAAGTAGAGACATTTTTAGATGCCATTTTAGCTATCGAAGAACATATAGATCCTTCTCTTATGCGTCCGAAATTTATTTGGGATCATGAAGAAGAAGAAGAGAGCTCGTCTTTCCATGTTGAAACGCCTTATGATGATTTATGGGGACTTGATCAAAAAGAAGTAAAACAGAAAAAGAAAAAAATGAAGAAGTTCCCACCTAAGCCAGAAAAAGATATTCTTTTATTCATTGAACAATACAGCCGTGAATTGACTGATTGGCAGAGAGATATCTTAACAATGATGCGAGAAGAGATGCTCTACTTTTGGCCACAACTTGAGACGAAAATTATGAACGAAGGCTGGGCATCCTTTTGGCATCAACGAATTTTAAGGGAGATGGATCTTACTTCTGGAGAAGCTTTGGAATTTGCGAAATTAAATGCTGGTGTTGTGCAACCATCAAAAACAAGTATCAATCCTTATTACCTTGGCTTGAAGATCTTTGAGGATATTGAAGAGCGATATAATCACCCTACGGAAGAAATGATTAAGAGAGGAGTAGAGGTTGGCTCTGGTAGGGAAAAAATGTTTGAAGTACGAGAAATTGAATCTGATATCTCGTTTATCCGTAATTACTTAACAAAAGATTTAGTGATGAGAGAGGATATGTATTTATTCCAAAAGCAAGGAAAAGATTATAAAGTTGTCGATAAAGGATGGGAAAATGTCCGTGATCAGCTAGTTAGTATGAGAGTCAATGGAGGATTTCCTTATCTGACGGTAAATGATGGAGATTATATGAAAAACGGTGAATTGTATTTAAAGCACTGGTTTGAAGGGATTGAGCTTGATTTGAAATATTTAGAGAAAGTTCTGCCTTATGTATATCAGTTATGGGGGAGAGCGGTTCATATGGAAACAATTGTAGAAGAGAAGGAAATGGTTTTTACTTATGATGGAAAGGCGCTTCATAGAAAATATCTATAAAGATGCCCGCTGAAAATTCAATAATTATGACAAATACGAACAGTTAAAATTCTCATCTGTTCGTATTTTTTATGGGTGGGGTTAAACTGCAATAGATGAATGGCAGTATTTTAAAACTAATGAAGAGCAGATTTGAATTTACTACCTCGTGCTTCTTGTGTGTCCATAATGGTTGTAAAAGCAAGAGGATCAATCTCAGCAATGATAGTTTTAAGTTTAGATATTTCTAATCGAGTCACAACAACATAAATAATTTCTTTATCAGTATTAATATATCCACCTTTGCCGTTCAATTTCGTCACACTTCTTCCTAGCTTTGTAATAATACAATCAGCCATCTCCTTATAATGGTCAGAAACGATGAGCACAGCTTTCGTATCTCCTTCAAAACCTTGTACAACCATATCAATCGTTTTAGAAGCAATATAGTAAGTGATGATTGAATACATGGCTTGTTCCCACCCTAAGACGAATCCTGCCCAGACAAAAACGAAAATATTAAAGAACATGATAAATTCCCCTATAGAAAAGGGGATTTTTTTTGTTAAAAGAATAGCCATAATATCAGTCCCATCTAACGCACCACCATGTCGAATGACTAGCCCCACTCCTGCTCCTAGGATGACACCTCCGAATACTGTTGCCAGTAACGGGGTAGATGTAAAAGGAGAGGTATGATGAAAGAATGATTCGACTCCTGCTAAAGAGATAATGCCTATTAAGGAAGCAAGAAAAAAACTTTTTCCTAATAGCTTATAGCCAGCAATTAAAAAAGGAATATTAAAACAAATAAATAATACACCGAAATGGATGGTTGTTAAATGGTTAACGATTAAGGAAATACCAATAATGCCACCATCTATAATCAGGTTTGGTATAAGAAATAATTCAATTGATAAAGCAGCAAGTGTAGCACCAGCGATGATCATTATGTAGTTATAGATAAAATATGCTTTACGGTTGAAGAGTGCTTTTATCATGAAAAATCCTACTTTCTGTTGAAGAAGCTTTGTTCGTATGATTTTTGTTATTATGTGTAAAATATTATTTTTGTAAACAATACCATATTTTGGACTATAAACAAACTTTTCATTCGATTTCATACAAAACAGTTGAACAATTCCGTTTTGTTCTTCATAATGTAATATATGAACATATATTCATATATATAGAAGAGGTGAATTAAAATGAGTCATCATCACTCCCATTCTCATCATCATCATTCGTCTAACAATCAAAATGTATTATTACTTACTTTCTGTTTAATTTTTGGATTCATGCTTATTGAGTTTATTGGTGGTCTGTGGACGAATAGTTTAGCACTTTTATCGGATGCAGGGCATATGTTAAGTGATGCAGCAGCGTTAGGGTTAAGCTATATTGCCATCAAGGTAGCTCAAAGGGAATCAACCAACAAAAAAACATTCGGATTTAAACGGTTTGAAATTTTAGCGGCGGCGATAAATGGGGTAACATTAATAGTTATCGCTATTCTTATCATGATTGAAAGTGTGAAAAGGTTTATCTCACCGCCCGAAGTAGCAAGCTTAGGTATGTTAACAATTGCTACAATTGGTTTTCTTATCAATATAGTAGCAGCTGTTATCTTAATGAAAGGTGACAAAGATGAAAACCTGAATGTGAAAAGTGCGTTTCTTCATGTAATTGGAGATTTACTTGGATCTGTAGGAGCGATTATAGCAGGTTTACTGATTTACTTTTTTGACTGGGGTATTGCTGACCCAATAGCAAGTTTAATTGTTGCTATTTTGATTATTAATAGCGGCTATAGAGTGACAAAAGAAGCCTTTCATGTATTGATGGAAGGAGTACCTGACGGAATGCAAATTGAGGAAATTAAAGCTTCCATCAAAACCCTTCATAATGTAGACGATGTACATGATATACATCTCTGGACGATTACTTCAGGGTTCCCTGCTTTTAGTTGCCATATTGTCTTAAATGAGGATGGGCACCATGATACTGTGCTCAAAGAAACCAAAGTATTACTTTCTCATCAATTTGGCATCAATCATAGTACAATCCAAGTTGAAGGCAGAAGCAGCGGTTGTCCAAACCATGAGGACGTGTGTAATTAAGAATGACGAGTATGTTCTATTGTTTGTTTTAATAAATGCATAACATGTTCATCATCGTGACTATAATATAAAGTAGTTCCTTCACGTCGGAATTTAACTAGCCTCAAGTTTTTTAGGAATCTTAATTGATGGGAGACAGTTGATTGCAACAGAGAGAGCTTTTCGGCAATCTCATTTACCGAGTGTTCTTCGTGAAAAAGTAAATGTAAGATTCTAAGCCTTGTCGGATCAGATAAGGCTTTAAAAGTTTGTGTGACTAAAAAAAGAGTTTCTTCGTCTAATTCTTTGTAAGCTGGATTGTCGTTCATTATTTTATTCACCTTCCTATATATCATAAGTATACCTTTGTTAAAATTGAAAATAAATATCGAAGTCATCTTTCAATTGCGTTTAGTGGGGGCGAAATGTGACTTTCATATTTTTAACACCGTTTTGACACATAAATGAGATATAATTCTTTTATTAAAATGAAAATATGCCTATACAATAAACTTAGATTACCTGTTTAAAGGATGGTGTTTATACATGAATTTATTAGTAGTTGAAGATAATGAAAGTGTTTGTACAATGCTCGAGATGTTTTTCATGAAAGAAGGATATAAAGGAACCTTTGTCCACGATGGACAATCAGGATTTGAGGCGTTTAATAAAGGGGAATGGGATCTAATCATACTCGATTGGATGCTCCCAGCTATGGATGGTGTAACATTATGTAGAAAGATCCGTGATATTAGCAGTGTGCCCATTATTATGTTAACAGCGAAAGACAGTGAATCTGACCAAGTACTCGGACTTGAGATGGGTGCGGATGATTATGTGACGAAACCATTTAGCCCGTTAACTTTAATGGCAAGGATTAAAGCTGTAACTAGAAGATTTCAATCAGATACAACAGAGAAGGATCATCACTTTACGACAAGCCATTTTTTCAAAATTAGTAAAGAAGCTAGAGAAGTCTACTTTAAAGATGAACCGCTTTCAAATTTAACACCTAAAGAGTTCGATTTATTGTATTACTTTATTACCCATCCAAAACAAGTATTTTCCAGAGAACAATTACTCGATAAAGTATGGGGATACCAATTTTATGGAGATGAAAGAACAGTCGATGTTCATATTAAACGTTTAAGGAAAAAGATAGGCAGTGCAGATCAACCATTTATCCATACTGTGTGGGGTGTAGGTTACAAATTTGATGAGTCGACGGATACCTATGAGAAATAAATATTTTCTTAAACTGCTATCCAGTCATGTTCTTATTTTAATATTGGCGTTTTTATTAATGGGTTTGATTTTTTCACAATTTGTAAGAAGTTATATTTTTGAAAACAAAGTGGAAGAATTAAATGAATATGGCCAGCAAATTTTAGAAGATGTATCCATTCATGAAGAAAGTCCACAAACTTTCTTGAATAAATATAGTAAGCTACTTGAAGCAAGAAATATTCAATATATTTTATTCGATAGTAATGCAGATATTATCTACCCCAATGTTTCTATGGACCCTAGTATACGACTTTCTCAAAAAGAGTGGGAAAAGTTGTCAAAAGGTGAGTCTGTAACAATCCTTCATGATATTAAACGGTTTGAACAGGAAGTATCATTAGTAGCTTTACCGTCAATGGACGGTGAAAACATAACCGGTGGAATTTTATTACTTTCGCCGATAAGTACGTCTTTAAAAATGATTGGACAGCTTAATCAATATTTATTATATACGATTGCTATAGCTGCAACTGCAGCAATCTTTTTAAGTTTAATCTTCTCCCGTAACTTATCAACGAGAGTGAGAGCGTTTAGAAAAGCAACTTCAATGATTTCATCAGGCGATTATAATGTAAATGTGCCCGATGATTCCAAGGATGATTTAGGTTATTTAGCAAGGGATTTTAATGAGATGGTTGTGCAATTAAAAAAATCTCATGAGGAAATTGAAAGGCTAGAAAATCGCAGACAAAAATTTCTTGCCGATGTCTCACATGAATTAAGGACACCCTTAACGACTATTAGTGGATTAGCAGAAGGAATTAAAAATCAATTGATTCCTGAAGAGGAAGTTGATAAAGGGATGAATTTAATTGACCGTGAAGCTAAAAGGTTGATTAGATTAGTAAATGAAAACTTAGACTATGAGAAGATTCGTTCAAATCAATTAGAATTACATATGATTGATATTCAAGCTATTGAGGTATTTGAGGTCGTAAGTGAACAGCTTTTAATGCAAGCAGATGAAAAAAATAACCAAATTTATATTGAGGCAGCAGATGATATCTTTATACATGCTGACTATGACCGCTTGATCCAAATTCTTATTAATATTGTTAAAAATAGTATTCAATTCACAGAAAACGGATGGATATCCATGCGTGCCTTTGAGAATGAGCATGATATTTGTATTGAAATTGAAGATAATGGAATTGGTATCGATCCAAAAGAAGTAGATTGGATTTGGGAAAGGTTCTACAAGGCGGACAGTTCAAGAACGAACAGTTATTTTGGTGAATTTGGGATTGGTTTGTCAATCGTAAAACAATTAGTTTCTTTACACCGTGGTAAAATAGATGTTCAAAGTGAAACAAATAATGGAACCATTTTTCGATTGTTTTTTCCTAAAAAGTGAATGGGAAAATAAAAAAAATCGCGCTGAATTTCAGCGCGGTTTTTTATTTTACATTTGGACTTGTGATTCTGTAGACAAAGGAATTTGTGAAGGAGCTATTTCTTCAATTACTGGTTTCTTGTATACCTCCACTAATTTGATATGGTGATCTTCCATTTCTACAATAGTAAACACAAAGTTCTCCTGTTCTATAAAGTCGCCTTCTTTGGCTTCATAATTCTCAGTTAACAACCAACCACCAATCGTGTCAACGTCTTCATCATTGATGGAAATATTTAAAATATCGTTAATTTGACTAACTAATACTTTTCCATCTAAGATATAATGATGATCTTTCACTTTTTGAACACTTGGTACTTCGTCCACATCAAACTCATCTCTAATATCACCGACAATTTCTTCGATAATATCTTCAACTGTCACCAATCCTGAAGTTCCGCCGTATTCATCCATCAATATAGCCATATGGATACGTTCTTTTTGCATTTTTAACAACAAATCATGAATCGGTGTAGAATCGATTACACGTATGATAGGACGAATATAAGTGGATATAGGTTTTATTGTTGACTGAGACTTAGACGAAATTAGGTCCGTTAAAATTTCTTTCACATTGATCATACCGATGATATGGTCTTTATCACCGTCTATAATGGGATACCGTGTGAACTTTTCATTCTTGGCAGTAGGTAAAAATTCCTCTAGGGTATCATCTTTAGAAATAGAAATAATCTCTGTGCGTGGAACCATAATTTCTTTCGCAATGCGGTCATCAAAATCAAATATTTTGTTCACATATTTAAATTCCGATTGGTTGATTTCTCCGCTTTCATAACTTTCTGAAAGAATGATTCTTAATTCTTCTTCAGAGTGAGCCATTTCGTGTTCAGAAGCAGGTTTTAGCCCAATCAATTTTGTTAACAATCTGGCAGATCCGTTTAGCACCCAGATAAATGGGAACATAATGCGATAGAACCAAATTAAAGGCTTGGCTACCATTAATGTGACCGTTTCGGCTTTCTGAATAGCAATTGTTTTCGGCGCAAGCTCTCCAACAACAACATGTAAAAATGTAACGATGGTAAAGGCGAATGCAATAATCAAAATATGAGATAATGAGGCAGGTATATGAAACAACTGGAATATCGGTAAAAGCAGACTTTCAAATGTTGTTTCACCAAGCCAACCGAGAGCTAATGCCGTAATCGTAATACCTAATTGACAGGCAGACAAATACTCATCTAAATGAGTAGTTACTTTTTTTACTGAGATGGCTCTCTTGCTACCTTCTTCGATTAATTGATCCACTTTTGAGCTTCGTACCTTCACAATAGCAAATTCTGAAACGACAAAGAATGCCGTTAAGCCAATTAAAATGGCAACAATAACCAAGTTTAATATGTCCAAATAAATTCCCCTAAACCCAACAGAGGGTAGGGTGTCACCTCCTGAGAATTGAAAAATAGATGAGCTCCTATTACAAGCAATCGAAGCAATCAATGAGTTAAGTATCTATTTCATATATACTTAAATTTTCCTATTTCAAATTTAGAGGTAAAGATTTATCGTCTTTAATTTTAAAAAATATGGAATAGCTTCGATTATCATGTAAACCACTGTATTTCTTTTCTTTTCCATAGTAAGTTCAAAAACTTCGTATTAGACTATTTCCTGCAAAAGCTCAATTTTGCTAATCCACCGATGCGATAGAATATCCCATTTTACCACCTCAGTTTGAATATTTTAAAAATAATTATACTTTAAGAAAATATAATCAGTCAAAGGGTAACTTCTTATTTAATACTATTTTATTCGAAAATTCTGTAAATATGAAGTACGGTAATGAATTGTTTTTTCATTTAGGTTTATAAAAGGATATAGAGATAATACCATTCACCAATTATGATCAGTGCTTAAGAGAGAATAAAGGACTAGATCATGAAATTGATTATTAATATACTCACTGTCTCTGAGAACACCTTCTTGAGTAAAACCTAATTTTTCTGGAATTTTACGGCTTTTATCGTTTTTTAAAGCACATTTAATTTCGATTCGATGAAGATGTAGGTGAGAAAAAGTATAGTGAATGAGGTGATTAACTGATTTCGTAATAAGACCTTTGCCTTGGTATACTTGGTCCACTAAATAACCTATACTTGCTTGTTTATTTTGCCAATCAATCGTGTGAAGACTAATAGAACCAACTAATTTGTGGTTCATAAATATACCAGCGAATATGCCATTTTGGGCATGGTATTGCTGAAGCCATGAAGAAATCATTACATTTGTATTTTCAATGCTGTCAGTATGTTGCACCCAGGGCAACCACTCAGCTAAATAGGCTCGATTTTTTTTAATTAATAAATACAGATCTCGTGAATGAGCTGGTTCAAGCAGATGAAGCATAATAGATGAATCGATATTCATCTTCCATAGCGACAAAAAAACCACCCCTCTTTAATGGTATAATATTACTTTTTTATAGTTAAAAATAACTATTTTTTACCACGGATGAACAAAATGTTTTGCAGAAACACACTTTTATATATTACGATTGTAATTCGAGTATATTATTTTATGGGAGGACTTCTATGAAAATTACCACAAAAATTATTATTGCATTAATTGCCGGTGCCATTGTTGGAATTGTCTTAAATGTAACCGCTCCTGATGTATTTAAAGTTTTAGATACATGGTTATTTAATCCACTTGGACAAATTTTTCTCAGTCTAATTAAAATGCTTGTTGTGCCAATCGTTCTTTTCTCAATAATATTAGGGTTTAATGGTTTAGGAGATCCGAAAAAATTAGGAAGAATCGGTATTAGAACTATTTTATATTTCCTTGTAACAACTTCAATAGCAATTGTGATAGCGATTACATTAGCGCTCATATTCAAGCCTGGTGAAGTAGGGGAGTTCGATACTTCTAATGCACAATTTAGCGCTGAAGAAGCACCTCCAGTCAGCGAAACATTATTAAATATTATACCTTCGAATCCATTTGCAGCAATGACTTCGGGAGACATGTTACAAATAATTGTATTTGCAGGTTTTATTGGATTTGCGTTATCTATGCTTGGTGACAAAACGAAAGGTATAGTCAATCTAGTTCAGCAAGGTAATGATATAATGATGTATCTAGTGGGTATAGTGATGAAATTTGCCCCTTATGGGACATTTGGATTGCTAGCCTCAGCTATTGGAAGTCAAGGCTTCTCTGCAATAAAAGCAATGGGATTGTATTTTGCTCTTGTGTTAGCTGCGCTTATCATACATTTGTTTATTACTTATGGTGGAACAGTATATTTCTTGGGTGGTCGAAGAAACCCATTCAAGTTCTTTAAAGATTTCACGCCAGCAATGAGTGTAGCTTTTAGTACCTCTAGTAGCAGTGCAGTATTACCAATTTCTATGGAAATTGCACAAGATAATTTAAAAGTACCAAAACATATTAGTAGTTTCGTGCAACCTTTAGGTTCAACAATCAATATGGATGGTACAGCAATCATGCAAGGAGTAGCAACCATTTTTATTGCTCAAGTCTATGGTGTAGATTTATCTTTAGGTCAATTAGTAACAGTTGTTCTTATTGCAGTCCTTGCTAGTATCGGAACTGCTGGAGTTCCAGGTGTGGGGCTAATTATGCTTGCTATGGTCTTACAATCCGTCAATCTTCCTGTGGAAGGAATAGCATTAATTCTCGGAATTGACAGATTATTGGATATGGCACGTACAGCGGTTAATATAACAGGAGATGCAGCTTGTGCGGTTTATAACACTGCAGCAGAAGAAAAAAGAGAAAATAAAGTAGCAAGGTAAGAAAAAGTATAGATATTTTTACTAAGCTATCAAAAAAGTGGATAACCCGAAATTTCTGATATCCCCCCCTATAGGTAAACAGGTGAAAAAGACCTGGCTATTGATAGGGAGGGTATTTTTTTTTATGTTTTTCTCAAGAAATGCAAAGTTCATGATTTTATTAAAACAGGATAAACAAGAAAGCTCTCTTAAACTACTTAAAAATAATTCAATTTATATAGTTCGTATTTCTTAATTATTCAAAAATAGGATATGTTCATTTGAGTAATCCTCTTTGCAATGTTAATATGATTATCAATTAGTACTTAAATATCTTTCGTATTTTCAATGAAAAGCAAATATTAAATTAGGAGCAGTTAGGTTTTAAAACTTCTTTTTTTAATTATTTTATTTCATTCAATTTTTAGATTTTTATTTGATAGAGTGGAAAAATGGATTATAATTTATAAAAGTGTAAAAATACACGAAAAATAAATCAAGGGAATGAAATGATTTTGACTAGAGATGAAATCATATTAAAAGTTTCGGAAAAGATGCGCTTAATTCGTACTGAAGCTGGTTACACACAGGATAAAATGGCAGAAATCGTTGGTGTTTCAAAAAAAACACTTGTACAAATTGAAAAAGGCCGGGCCAATGCTGGTTGGTCGACTGTCGTTGCTGTATGTGCTCTGTTTAGAGAAACGGAGACAGTAAGGTTTTTGTTCGGAAACGAGCCTTTAGAAGTGATTGAAACAGTAGTGAGAGAGGGAATTGATTTCCGTAAAGAGAAAACTCTAGGTGGAAAGATTTGGTGGAAAGAAATACAGAATAAAAGCGGTTATGTTTTGCAACAAAATATCATTAGTCAACATTACCGAATTATTGATGAAGAGCATTTCCGTATTTATAGTAGCTTTGATGAAACTTCTGCCAAGGAGAGATTCGCTGAAGTCATTGAAGAACTTCAACATCAATATTAATTCATTTAATACATAGCTGCAAAAAACCCAACAAAGTTGGGTTTTTTGCTTATTATTTGACGACCATTACGCTACATGGCGCTTCTTTTGTTATTTTTTCACTATTGCTTCCTAAGAAAATTCTTTTTAATCCTTC
Source organism: Cytobacillus kochii (assembly GCF_020171845.1). Taxonomy (GTDB): domain Bacteria; phylum Bacillota; class Bacilli; order Bacillales; family Cytobacillaceae; genus Cytobacillus; species Cytobacillus kochii. Next base: position 60,121 of record NZ_JAIVAM010000019.1, read on the forward strand.
TTTTGAGGAACTTCCTACGAATATAATGTCTGCCTTTAATTCTTCAGCTAATTCGCATATGGCATCTGCCGGTTTGCCTCCCAATATCTTTATTTCTAATTTTTTTCCAGCATCATCAGCAATTTGTTTAGCATGTGTAATCGCTTGGTCGACGCTGTTAATTACTGTTGAATGTGTAGTCTTTTCTTCTGCGTGATTACTAATATGGAGCGGTTGTATTTGCATGCCTTCAACAATCATATTATTCGATCTTAACTGAGGGTTTTTTTCTGTTGCTGAATAAGAATTTTCAATCACTTCTTCATCAGCATGAGCTAGAATGATTTTTGTGTCAGTCGTAGAGAAAGAAAGTGCTTTTTCCAATGCGTGACGGCTGTTTTCGGAATCATCATACCCGACAATAATTGTTTGAAAGTTTAACAATCTTATCACCCTTTCGTCTTATGTTATACTTTACCCTTATTGATGAAGTATAATCCTATAATAATAGAAATTTTCTTGCTAGGAACATAAGGTGGAGATGTTATGAAAAGGGAAAAAACACCATTTTTATGGTTGAAAAACATAATAAAGAAATTGCATATATGGCAGGTAATATTATTACTCCTATCACTGGGGGTCCTTTTTGGTTTAATCTATATCATTCCATTTGCAACAAACAATGATATTGAAGGTCTAAATAGTCAATTAAGCAAGCCAACGATTATTTATGATAAAAATGGTGAAGTAGCTAGTAAGGTTTCTGCTAACAAAAATGAAGGAGTAGCCTTTGAAGAGATATCGGAATCACTCATACACGCTGTTATTGCTATTGAGGATCATCGTTTTTTTCAACATGAAGGCGTCGATTATCAAGGGATTGGCCGCGCTTTTTTAACCAATATACGAGCTGGCAGAATTGTTGAAGGCGGAAGCACAATCACTCAACAACTTGTAAAAAATGAACTTCTAACTGCAGAAAAATCATATGACAGAAAGCTTCAGGAGTTTTTTATAGCTAGAGAAGTAGAACACCAATATAGTAAAGAAGAAATACTACAAATGTATTTGAATAGAATTTATTTTGGTGAGGGTGCGTATGGGGTGAAAAAAGCAGCTAATAAATACTTTGCTAAAGATTTAGATGAATTATCTTTAAGTGAATCTGCAATGTTGGCTGGTTTAATTAAAGCACCTTCTGCGATTAATCCATACAATGACAAACAAAAGGCAATAGCAAGAAAAAATCTTGTTTTAAAGCAAATGAAGCAACATGGATATATTAGTGAAGAGGAAATGAATCAGGCAATAAATGTAGAAATGAGTTTTAAAGAAGGGGAAGCTGATCCAATGAAAGGAAAGTACCCTTATTATGTTGATGCTGTTCTGGAAGAAGCAATGAATCGATATGATCTCTCATTAGATGAGTTGTTAACGCAAGGTTATCAAATATATACCGAATTAGATCCTAGTATGCAAGCTGATATAGAGTCTACTTATCAAAATGATGCCATTTTTCCTTCAACAACAGGGGAGCGACCGGTTCAAAGTGGGATGATATTAATGGATCCTGAAACTGGTGGAATTCGTGCTTTAGTTGGTGGGAGAGGTGAGCATACGCTCCTTGGACATAATAGAGCCATTCACCCTGTGGGAGAACCAGGTTCAACGATGAAACCGATTATTCCTTATGCTGCTGCAATTGAAGCTGGATGGGAAAATACAGATATGTTGAGAGATGAGAAATTATCATTCGGTGAGTATGCTCCCAATAATTATAATAACCAATATTTGGGTGAGGTGCCAATGTATGAGGCTGTGATGCATTCTATCAATTTACCGGCTGTATGGTTATATAATGAAATAGGTATAGATAGAGGAAAGAAGATGGCCGAGCAATTCGGCATCCCGAAGAATGTATTGGATGGAGGCCTAGCTCTTGCTTTGGGTGGGACAAGCCGTCCTGTGTCTCCTAAAGTGATGGCTGAAGCTTATAGTGTTTTTGCTAATGGTGGTAAGAAAGAAGAAGCTCATACAATTATTGAAATAAAAACCCAATCTGATGAGCCTTTCGTTCAATGGGAAAGTAAGAAGGAAACAGTAATCTCTGAACAAACAGCAAATCAAGTGACAGCAATGCTATTAGGTGTAGTCGATTATGGTACAGGGAAAGCTGCTAAAATTGATGGAGTTGAAATCGCAGGGAAAACTGGTTCAACACAGTTAGGGATTGAAGGTTTAAGTGGAACAAAGGACCAATGGTTTGTTGGTTATACTCCTCATCTAGTAGGTGCCATCTGGGTTGGCTATGATCAAAGTGATCGTAATCATTATTTGACGACGAGTAGTAGTGAAGGCACAGCGCCAATTTTCAAGGAAGTAATGGGAAAAGTACTGCAAGGAAAACCGATTGAAAGCTTTAATGTCAATAAAATCGATGATGAATATAAAAAGAAGCAACGTAACAAGGAGAAAAAGGAACAGAGGGATGAAATAAGAAACTGGTTAGAAGATAAAAGGAATCAGTTTTTTGACTGGTTTAATTAAACATGATATATAAAGGGAAATAAGAAAATCTACTATTCTCATGGAGAATATTTCTTATTTCCCTATACTTTTACTGAATAAGAAATCTTATACATGAACACTTCTGTTCAATAATAAACTTTTAGGCTCGGCGGTAAAGTGAACATCATCTGTACACAACGTTTTAATTTGATTAAGTATTTCTTCTGGCTCAGTACCTTCCACAATCACTTTCAATTCGTCTTTCGGGCGGACCATCATCAGAAAGGTTACGAGTTTTGACAAGTGAGAAGGTATCACTACATTATGTTGATAAAGAAAGTAAATTGTGCCGTCGTATTTAGATGCAGTTTGGTATATAGCGATCATTTTCTTTATAGTTAATGATTTTTCAAATTTTAAACTGGAAGAGATAATTTTTCTATTCATGATATGTAACTCCTTTTAAAAGAATTTAATAAAAAATTACCCCTTTATTTTTAAGTTAAACATTTTATAAATAGAATGTTTTACGTTTAATCAGTCTTGAATTTATTAATAGAAAAGTCGAATAACTTGATTCTGTTGATTAGGAATGTAAAACTAAGGATGGAGCTTTTATCAACCTATTTTAAAATGTTTTGAATTAGGAAAGTAATAGATAGACAGGAATTTTTGGGAGGTAGTAAGATGACTGAATATCGTGTAGAAAAAGATACGATTGGTGAAATGAATGTGCCTGCTGAAAAATATTGGGGTGCACAAACAGAAAGAAGTCGCAATAATTTCAAAATAGGTATTGAAAAAATGCCATTAGAGTTAATTTATGCTTTTACTACGATTAAACGCTCAGCAGCAATAGTCAATCATGAATTAAATAAGTTATCAGCAGAAAAGAAAAATGCAATTGTTGCAGCGTGTGATGAGGTGTTAGCTGGAAAATTTGATGAACATTTCCCTTTAGCTGTATGGCAAACAGGCAGTGGAACGCAAACAAATATGAATGTGAATGAAGTAGTGGCAAGACGGGCAAATGAATTATTGGATAATGAAGATATTTCCATTCACCCAAATGATGATATAAACATGTCGCAAAGTTCTAATGACACTTTTCCAACAGCGATGCATATTGCAGCACTGAACAGTGTGGATAAACATTTAATTCCTGCGCTTATTAGTTTAAAAGATGTCATTCTACAGAAGGAAAACGATTTTGCAGATATCGTAAAAATAGGAAGAACTCATCTTCAAGATGCAACTCCGCTTACATTAGGACAAGAAATAAGCGGTTGGCGTTATATGTTAGAGAAGGATGAGCGCCTTATCAATGAAGCGAAACTAGCGCTAGGGGAACTGGCTATCGGTGGAACTGCTGTCGGAACAGGTATTAATGCTGACCCTTCGTTTGGTGATAAGATGGCTAGTGAGATTTCTAAATTAACGAAGCTCTCGTTCACTTCTTCTCCTAATAAATTTCAAGCACTAACAAGTCATAGTGAGATTGTGCATCTTCATGGAACTTTAAAAGGTTTAGCTGCAGATTTAATGAAGATTGCTAATGATGTTAGATGGCTTGCGAGTGGACCAAGAAGTGGGATTGGAGAATTAACGATACCTGCAAATGAACCAGGAAGTTCAATTATGCCAGGAAAAGTAAACCCAACACAAAGTGAAGCGTTGACAATGATTTCAAGTCAAGTATTTGGAAATGATGCAACGATAGGCTTTGCTGCCAGTCAAGGCAATTTTGAATTAAACGTCTTTAAGCCAGTAATCATTTTTAATTTGCTTCAAAGTATTACATTACTTAGTGATGGGATGAATTCATTTAATAAAAATTGCATTGTTGGTTTAGAAGCTAATACTGAAAAAATCTCTCTGTTTGTCAATCAATCCCTCATGTTAGTGACAGCTTTAAACCCCCATATCGGGTATGAAAAAGCAGCTGAAATTGCTAAGTTAGCTTTTAAAGAGGAGCTAACATTGAAGGAAGCAGCATTAAAATCAGGATATATTACTGAAGATCAATATGATAAATGGGTCGTACCAGAAAAAATGATCTAAACAAATAAAGCCCCCTAGGTGATAGGGGGCTATTCCATATTATTAAGTTTTGCAGCTTAGAACTTTCCGCCACCAAGTTGTTGTTCAGCCATTTGAACAAGACGCTTAGTGATTTCTCCACCTACAGAACCGTTCGCACGAGATGTTGTTTCAGCGCCAAGGTTAACTCCGAATTCACTTGCAATTTCGTACTTCATTTGATCTAAAGCTTGAGCTACTCCTGGTACTACTAATTGATTTGAAGATTGGTTTGCCATAATGTGTTTCCACTCCTCTAAATTTTTTTTTGGCTGGGTTAGTTGGCAATGAACCAACGCAATTTTCTTTGCACCATATTTGGTTTAACCCATCGATAGTAGAAGTTTTAAGCGTGTTTGCCGCTTGTAATAGTTATTATGGTTGATATTTAAAAGATTATGCTTGAATATTTTTAGGGAATTATTTCCTTATAAATGTTTGTTGTCTTTTTATTGTGCATAGGGAGGAACAGTAGAAACATGATATAATATAAATCATCAATTTAATCGTCATTAAAAATTATTGCATATGCTTTTACATTCGCTTACACAGATGATTAATGATGACCCTAATCATTGAAAATGAGGTTAGAAGGTGAATAAATGGATTATACAGAGGATATGAAAAACAGGCTTAAAAGATTAGAAGGTCAAATGAGAGGCGTATTACGGATGATGGAAGAAGAGCAACATTGTAAAGATGTCGTTACTCAGCTTTCAGCTATACGCTCGGGCGTTGACCGAACGATTGGTTATGTTGTCGCAAAGAATTTGGAAGCTTGTATAAGAGAAGCAAATACAGAAGGTAGAAATGCAGAAGAAGCGATACAACAAGCTGTTAATATGATTGTGAAAAGTAGGTAAGGTGTTTTTTGTGTAAAAGGAAAGGAACGATTGCTAACAATCGTTCCTTTCTAGTCTATTCTTCATCACAGCAATGCGGAGGTTGTTCTTTTTCTAATTCTCTTGCTTCTTCGATATTCGTATGTCCTCCACTAACATGCACAGTACCGCCGGACATCCCTTCGTTAATATAACGATCAACATCGAGAAAGGCTTCATCGCGTCCTTCATATGGTAAATCTTTTTCTAAATCGTCTTTTTTGTTTGCCATAATTGAACCTCCCTAATTTCAGAAGAATGGTTCATATTCTTCCACAATTCTTTACCGGTCATACACATGGTAAAGCATGAGTTCGTGAATATGGCTTTTTAACTTGTCTTCATGATTTTGGTCCGGAACAGTGGATAACCATTCAATTTTTCCATCACGATGATATATACCTAAATACTTTTTGCTATGATGAAAAAAAGAAAATTTCCATCCTGGTAATTCTTTGTTTTCATATAATGATTGAAATTGAAAATGTGAAATCATGATTATTCCCCCTTATTCTCATTTTAACTTGAATAGAGGAGTTCTGAAATGAAAATAAACATCATTTAATAAGGAAAAGTGGGAAAACCGCTTAATTGCATACATAAGTGACAGATTGCTTTTATTCGTTTGTTTTCAATATGCTCTTCATCAAAACTCATAGGCTTGGAATTAACCTCATACAAGTAAAATTTACCGTTCGCACCCACACCTATATCTAATGAGAATTCTCCGAATAAACCAAGATGTTCATTTAATAAATGCCCCACCTCCTGTATGATTGAATTGAAAAATTTATAGTCTTCTTCTTTAGCAAATAGTTCATAAGGTAATATCTTTCCACCATTAGGTACATGTGTTGTGACTTGTTGGTGACTGCTAGATTGCCTTATACCAATGCCAGAAATGACAAAATTGTTCTTCTCTTTATGTGATAATATTCTGAAATCGTATCTTGAACCATCATATAATGCTGGTTCTATTGCTTCTTGTATGATATATGGGTCCTTAGCTAAATGAACTTTTAATTCATTCCATAATTCGTTTAAGGACGCGAACTCTTTTGTTAGATGAATTCCTTCCATTAAGTAGTGATTTTCCTGTGGGAAAATTCGAAAGATTCCTTTTCCCTTTGCACTACTAACGGGTTTGATATATATTTTTTGCTTGTCTTTCATCCAATCATGTAGCATTTCTTCAGAAGTTAATAACGAAGTTTCTGGTAATAAAGGTTTTAATGAGGAAGATTCCTTTAATAAATGATGCATTTCCAATTTATTAATAAAACAGGGATTGAAAAATGGGATATTATGTTTTTGTAAGAACGATGTAAGTGCAGTAAAATCAGTTTCCTTTTCTAGGTTGCGAAAAGGAATACGGTTATAAATGACATCAGGTAGCGGGGATGAGACCTGTATCCATTTTCCTAGAGATGGATGAAATGTATAACCAGTTACAAGTGATACGCCAAAATCATCTGGCGTAAAGACAATGGGTAATGCGCCTATTTTTGAAAATTGTTGTACAAGAGATAAAAATAGCGGACCATTGCCCGCTAATTTTTTGTTTTTTCCTTTGCTTGTTAAGATTCCTATAATTGGACCGATTCGGTGAGAATCTTCATTTAATGAGAATGGCAACCATTTTTTTGAATAATGAAAGAGTTTTTCCGTTTTTATTTTATTGTTTCCAAACATTTTTTCCTGCGCATGATACCACTTTTGAGATAAGGGGTCATAGTAGGTAGTAGTCATCTAAACAATGCCTCAGGGCTTCTCATTGCTTGTTCTGTTAGGTAGATACTATATGCTAAAGAAAGTTTCCGTGTTAAGAAATCAAATTTTTTCATACTTGGATGTGTAAAGATTGAACGTCCTGGTTTTGAATTCGCTTCAAAAAACCAAACTTTTCCCGAGTGGTCTATGCCTAAGTCAAAGCCTATTTCTGCGACAAGACCTTCCATATTGTTTTCTATTGCTTCGCTTAACTTTAAGGAAGCTGTTTGCAATTTATTTGCAATTTCTTCTCTTTCAATTGGATCTTCGAAAATTTCATCTAATGATTGAATCGTACCTCCACTTTTTACATGGGTTGTAACACTACCATTTCCAGCTACTTTTGCTGCACAAGCAGTAACATTCCACTGTCCTGTTGAATCTTTATTCGTGTGTAACCGAAAATCAATGGCGCATTTCTCTTTCTTCAACAGATATATACCCTGTTGGATAATCATTCTTTCGAGGTTTTTACCTGCGAAAATATGTTTCATTAACCCTTCTAGACTAGAGAATTTCTTTAGTTTATTCATACCGGCTTTTAAATCTCTGTACCGACAATAATAAGCACTGTCTTCTCTGTTATAAATAATCTGATGAATACCTAATCCCAAACTGCCATTCATTGGTTTAATGTATATATGGCCATACTTGGCGAGCATGTTTTCGATGGCTGAATAAGAACTAAACGGCTGTGTTTCAGGTAAATACTCCGAAATTTCCTCGACTTGAAACAAACGATCATAAATATCCATTTTATTAAAAAAACCTGGATTATACCAAGGAATTAAATATTCTTGTTCTAGTCGTGATTTTACTTCTTTTTGTTGTTTTTGCCGTTCACTTTTTCTATTTGGAAGACGATCATAGATGACGTTTGGAAAAGGCACTTCAATTGTCTTCCACCCATTTTGTAAATAGAATAAACCTTGTATAGTACCTGAATCCCAATTGATATGCCTCTCTCCAAATACAAAAGGAAGTGCACCGACACTAGTACTTACAGATAAGAGTTTAGAAAAAATAATAGAGCGATCACCGATAGGCCGCATGGGAAATGATGTGAACCCTGACGTGAAAATGCCAACAAGGGGTCCAATTGTTAATGTTTCATCATGTATAAAAATATGAAGAGGATGCTTGACATAAGGGAAGAAAATATCTTTAGCGAGATCCTCACTGATGGTGATTGCTTGTTTTGAGCTTGGTTGTTGCTTGAATTTAGCATTAATGGTAACTGTACCGAAATTTAATTTGTAAAGGGCAGTATTTAGATTTATATGGTTTGGCAAGAATACACAGCCTTTATTATCTGATGTGATCTCTATCATAAATGTTTGATTCATCATTTTTTCACTTCCTTTCAGCTATTGCCCGTTGTGATAATAGATAATCTCCATACTTAAATGGAGAAGTGTAAAGGACATTTGCTAATTGTGGATTTGTTTGTAAGACCAATTTCCTGCCAGGTTTAGAGTTAATATCAAGAATCCAGATGCCACCTTCTTGATCAATTCCGATGTCAATACCTAATTCAAATAGTGTTGAAAAGCATGATTCCATAATTGAGGGAAGAATAATTAATATTTCCTTTAATTCTTCCTGTAAAAACGACTTTTGGTTTTTTGGAATACTATCTAACCAATGCTCATAGGAAGAAGTTGTTCCACCGGCACTTAAATTAGAAATAATGCCATTTTCATGGCCAGTTCGCATGGCTCTTGCTTGTTCTTGCCATTCACCGTTAGCATCCTTTTGCAGAAAAACGCGTAAATCAAAGGGGCGATTCTGTTCATCAACGAGTAATAAGAAAGGTTGGATTAGATATTGATATCTCTTTGTCAGCCTCTCTAACCAGACCGTTGCTTTATGAATGGGAAGCGTTTGTTGAATTTGCTTTGAGCCTTTGTCAGTTTTGATAATCATTGAGTCACCTTCGATTGAGATAACATAAATCCCGACACCTTGTGACCCATTTACTGGTTTTAATACGAGTGGTGACTGTTTTTTTAACTGTTTTATGAAAGATTTCGCTGAAGTGAAAGGATCTGATTGCAGTAAATATGGAGCGAGTCTAGAATGTTTTAGGGCATCATATATTTCAAGCTTATTTGGAAGTCCTTGACCTAAGAATTGGGTCTTACCACTTTTTTTTAACCAATTTGTTATGACTTTGCATTTTTTCGAATGATCATCTTCTTGATAAAAACAACGGTCATATAACAGTTCAGGTAATGGAAAAACAGTAGACTCCCATTGTTCGGTTTCTTCATTAAATAGCTCTCCATTTACTTCATTATTGTGTGGTAGGATGTTTTTCGGAATAAAACGAAAGCACTGATAGCCGTGATGTTTAGCTTGTGAAGCAATAGCTGTTATATAGGTCCTTTCACTCGTTTCGTAAAGTGTCATAATACCAAGTGTTTTCATGCTGGTTTTTCCTCCTTATTGTCATGTTGAAAAAGCTAAAAAAGTACAGTACTCTACAAGTGCTCTTGCAGAAGGTCTAATCTGATTGAATTCACCATCAATTTGCTTAGATGGTTTAGAATTTGCTTCAATCATCCACAATTGCCCCTCATAATCAACGCCTATATCAATGCCAAGTTCACCGTATAGGCCAAATGTTTTTTGATCAATCATCGTGCATAGTTCTATAGAAATTTCTTTCATTAACGCCAATAGTTGTATTGCTGTGGTTTTATCAAATAGTGTAGTGAGGAGTGCTAGTGGTTTTCTCATTTCCCCGCCTTGGGCAAGGTTGGATACAAATTGTTCTGCATTAGAGATTCGGGCTACAGCAGAGGTAACTTTCCAAATGTTTTGCCTATTTTTATGACATAGAATGCGAAAGTCAATCGGTCTTTTGTTGAGTTGAATGAGCGGTATGCCTTCTTGGATAATATAGTTACTTGTACTATGCTCTTTCTCGAATTGCGATATGAAGCTATCAATATCATGGAATGGGTGGATTTTTTTTGCCTTTTTCCCTGATGAGTAACCCACGGTGTACACATCTTTATTTTTACGTATGTGAATAATTTGTTTTCCTTGACTACCATTTACAGGCTTTATGAAGATAGATGGATACTTTTCTATAAAATAAAGTAACTGTTCTTTCGAATAAACATCTGTTTCTGGTAAATAGGTACGTAAATGGGTTTCGTCGAATAAGAAATCATATACATCTTTCTTTGATAAAAATTGTTCATTAAAAAAAGGGATGGCATTTTTATATAGTAAATTTTTAAGGTTTGTAAAGCTAGGTGAGCTTTCAATCTTTCTAGAATGAATGCGGTTATAAATAACATCAGGAAGTGGCAGTAGTTGTTTCTTCCATTCACCCTCGATATTTAGATAACCATGGACTTCTGTTTCTTTAATATCTTTGGGATGACAAACATAAGCAATTCCTCCTAAAAGTTCGACAGTTTGATTGATTTCTTGGCAAAATTGATGGATGGTGCGAAAATGTGGAGGAGATTGATCTGCCATTTCAAAAAAGTCAGTCATGATAGCAATAATTGGCCCGAGTGACAATACCTTGCTTTGAACAATATAATTAACAAGCATAAGGTGCCCTTCAAGTGGTATATTGAAATAATCGAATACAGATTGACTAATGAACAGTTCCTTTTCATCTACTTGACGATAAATGAGGCGTATGGTTAATTGTTTTTGCCCTAATGATAAACGGATATGTTCCTCATTAGAAATTAGTAAATGTTTTGCTAATGCAGGGTTGAGCGCTAGAACCATCTTATTTTCATACGGAAGTACTCTCATTTTAATGTTAGTATATCGTGACATCATTAATCCCCATTTGCTCGCACGAAGCGAGTAATTATATAATAAATCTAGGCGAATGCTGATACGCTATCTTATGAATGGCAAGATAAATTGGTGCGATTGCACAAAGAATTTGGTGAAAGAAGAAAGGTAGAGAGCGGAATGACAGAAATTTTTACGACCCTACTTATCATGGTTGCTACTGGTGCCATCATTGGAGGAGTTACAAATTATTTAGCTATTAAAATGATATTTAAGCCTTATAGGGCGATTTATATTGGGAAATGGCGTCTTCCTTTTACTCCAGGTTTGATTCCTAAACGTAGAGGTGAGATGGCCGAACAAATGGGTAAGCTTGTCATTAATCATTTGTTAACACCAGAAGGGATACAAAAGAAACTACAAAATGAACGTTTTCAATCAATGCTGACACAATTTGTTGTTGTAGAAGTAGAAAAGAAATTGAAAACAGAAGAAACGTTAGAGCAACTGTTGGCACAAATAGATATAAACGAACCTGCAAAAATGGCTGAGGATAAGATTGGTGCGTTCTTAGAGGTGAAATATGAGAATTGGATGCGTACAAATCAAGATGTAGCAATGAAAGAAATCTTGCCACAAAAACTGGTAGGTAAAGTGGAGGAACAGTTGCCCCAACTAAGCAACTGGATTGTACAGTCAGCAAAGAATTATTTCGCAAGTGAAGAAGGAAAAGAAAGTATTCAAAGGATGGCCGATGATTTTGTCCAAAAACGAAGTGGTATGATTAAAAGTATGCTACAAATGTTTTTAGGCAATGTGAAATTAGGGGAAAAACTACAACCTGAAATCATAAAATTCTTAAATCATCCTGGAACAGAGGAGCTTTTAACATCACTCCTTAGAAAAGAATGGCGAAAATTATTAGATAAAAATATTGCTGAGTTTGAAAGTAAAATAGGAAGAGATAGCCTCCTCTCAATCATAAAGCAAACGGTGTTTCGATTTGTTCAAGTTCATGAAATATTTCAAATGCCAATTAGTCAATTAACAGCAACAATAAGACCTTATATTATTACTGAACTTATCCCGAAAGCAACAGTAGGAATAAGTAAAATATTGGCTGATAGAATATCTGTTTTAATGGAAAAAATGAAGCTCAATGAAATTGTAAAGGAACAGGTAGACTCATTTTCTGTTGAAAGGTTAGAGCAAATGGTGTTCTCGATTATTAATAAGGAATTAAGAATGATTACATTTCTTGGAGCCTTACTCGGCGGTCTAGTAGGTGTGTTTCAAGGTATTACTGCCATATGGATATTATAAATGCTTATATTTTATAGGTTTTTCCTCGATTTTACTTCCATTGTCTGTTATAGTGGGGGAAGTCTATGAAAAGGAAGTGTTCAATTTGGCAAATAATTTACAAGACGCAGCAATCGAATTAGAAAAAGCAATCCGTGAAAGCAATGAATATCAAAGCTTAAAGGATTCTTATGATAAGGTGAATGCAGATCCATCAGCTAAATCAATGTTTGATAACTTTAGAAATATTCAAATTCAGTTACAACAGAAGCAAATGTCTGGTCAAGAAATCACACAAGAAGAAGTAGATCAAGCGCAAAAAACAGTTGCCCTTGTACAACAACACGAACTGATTTCTAAACTTATGGCAGATGAACAAAAAATGAGCGAAGTTATCACAGACTTAAATAAAACAATCATGAAACCTCTCGAAGATTTATACGGCGCTGCCGAGTAATTCATGAGTAATAGACTTAGTTCTATTTCATAAAAGCACAACCTTGCTTTCAATAGCAAAGTTGTGCTTTTTTTCGTGCGCAAATGTAAAAACCTCTAGGTTGTTACGGCTAATATACAAATACGAATGTCGCGGATTTTTGATGAAAAAAAGAATAAGGAACAGCAGGAAACGTAAATAATTTTAAAACGCAAAGAGAACAGACTTCTTTATCTCTATTCTTCCTGTTCTATTTTCTGTTGCGGATACATAAAAGTGTCATAAGGACAATTTTCATCCAGAATAGGGGGCAAAAAGATGATTTATCGTCTCTTAGCTATAAATATTGATGGTACCCTTCTTCAAAGTAATGGAAGGCTGCATAAATCAACAAAGGAAGCAATCGAATACGTCCAGCAAAAAGGAATTTATGTGACGTTAGTAACAGCAAGAAGTTTTCCATCGGCTAAGAAAGTGGCTAAAGCATTAAAATTAAATTCCATCCTTGTGACATCAGCTGGAGCTTATACAGCGGATAAATTGGAACAACCAATTGAAGTGAAACGCATCAAAAAAGAAGTAACCTTTGATATTGTACGCTTATTAGAAGGATTCCCTTGTCAAATAAGACTTGTGCATGAAAAGTTTTCACTAGCAAATAAGACAAAAACAAATAATAATATCCTCGCTAAAACGGTGTTCTCAACAGGTGATCCTGTTTTTTATTCCCATCAGTTTGTTGAGTCCCTGAGTGAAAATTTGCTAGAAGATCCAGTTAAGCCACCAAAAATTGAAATTTACTTTGAAAATAACGATGATCTTATACATGCCAAAAAAGCATTAGATGTCATGTATGATGAGGAAATTGCTATTACCCAACTAAATGATTCTCGTTTAGATATTGTCCCTTATGGTGTATCCAAATGGAATGGTTTACTCAGATTAAGTAAGGAACTTGGTATTGCACCGCAAGAAATTGTAGCCATTGGAGATGGCTATGATGATTTGCAGATGATTGAAGGGGCGGGGTTAGGTGTAGCGATGGGGAATGCCCCTCATGTCTTAAAAAAGCAAGCTGATTGGGTAACAAGAACAAATGATGAACAAGGTGTAACATATATGGTAAAAGAGCATTTTCGCAAACAACATCCCATCCAATTTTTAAGGAAAATGAATCTCTTGAAGTAAAGTAGAAGCTCTGAAGGTGGTAGAACGGTTGCTACCTTCAAAGCTTCTTATTCGTATTCAATAATTTAAGGGGGGGTGGTCTTTTAGTAGCATAGCCCAAATATAGCGAACAAAATGATATACTAAAATACAAAACGACCTGTGAATGGAGATTGACCCGTAAGGTCTTTTTTTTGTAAACTTAAAGAAGTTTGATGAAGAGAAAGTATAAAGGTGATTAACAATGAATATATCTATTTTAGGTTTGAATGATAACCGTTATATAAGACCATTGCAGTTAATTGGTAATTTATTTTTTGAAGAATGCTCTGTAAAACTTGATAAAAATGAGAGTGCAGATGTAGTAGTAACTTTCCACTATGAAGTAAGTGAAGAGATTAACATGAGTGTTCAGCTTACTACAAGCGAGGAAGAAGTTTTTACCGCTAACTATAGAAAGCATCTTAAGGAGTTTGAGACAGAAAAGGAATTCTTTAATCAATTAAAGTATGCAGCTTCCCATGTGTATTTAACTGTATTACAAGATTGGACAGGTATTGTGCAGAAATGGGGCATATTAACAGGAATAAGGCCAACAAAGCTTTATCATCGTCATATGATGTCTGGAAGTAGTAAGGAAGATGCTCATCACGCTTTGAAAAAAGATTATTTGATTTCAGATGAAAAAATTAATCTAATGGAAAAAATCGTTGCACGACAATTAACGGCGATTCCTGATCTTTATGATTTAAAAAAAGAAGTCAGTATCTATATTGGCATTCCCTTTTGCCCAACAAAATGTGCTTATTGTACATTTCCTGCTTATGCAATTGGTGGTAAACAAGGTAGAGTCGATTCCTTCTTAGCTGGTCTGCATTATGAAATGAGACATATGGGAGAATGGTTAAAGGAAAATGGGATCAAAGTGACAACCGTATATTATGGTGGAGGTACGCCAACAAGTATTACAGCAGAGGAAATGGATCTTCTATATGAAGAAATGTATGAGTCGTTTCCAGATGTAAGTCACATTCGGGAAATTACGGTCGAGGCAGGTAGGCCGGATACGATTACTGCAGATAAGTTAAATGTACTAAAAAAATGGAATATTGATCGTATCAGTATCAACCCACAATCTTATACGCAGGAAACGTTAAAAGCGATTGGTAGGCATCATACGGTTGAGGAAACAATCGATAAGTTCCACCTGGCGAGAAGTATGGGTATGAACAACATTAATATGGATTTAATCATTGGCTTACCAAATGAAGGCACAACAGAGTTTGCACACTCATTAAATGAAACAAAGCAGTTACTACCCGAGTCACTGACTGTCCATACATTATCTTTTAAAAGAGCTTCTGAAATGACAAAGAACCGGCAGAAATATAAGGTTGCAGATCGTGAAGAAGCAGAAAGAATGATGAATATGGCAGAAGAGTGGACGGCTGAACATCATTATGAGCCTTACTATTTATATCGTCAAAAAAATATTTTAGGAAATTTAGAAAACGTTGGCTATGCGTTACCGAAACAAGAAAGTCTCTACAATATTATGATTATGGAAGAAATGCAAACGATTATCGGAATTGGCTGCGGGGCAGCAAGTAAGTTTATCCATCCTGAGACAGGTAAAATTACTCATTTTGCAAATCCGAAAGACCCTAAATCCTACAATGAAAGTTTTGTTGAATACACGGATAAGAAAATCGCTATGTTAAATGAGCTCTTTAATATTGAGGCAAACTCTATATAAGCAGAATAATATGAGCTGTACCTAGGTTAGAGGTGCAGCTTTTTTGTTTGTGAAAATAGACTAGATTTAATTATGGCAACTTTAATAGAGGATTTTAGTAAAAAAACAAGAATGTAATAGGTACAAAAGCGCATATACATCTATGATAATGTAAACGGTTACTAAAAGGGAGGCGATTGGTGATGAATCATTCTTCTTTGACGATGGCACAGATGATAAAAAGAGCAGAAACGTTTTTCGCAAAAAAAGAGGTTGTATCTAGAACAGCAGGTGGTATTCAAACATTTACGTATAAGGAAATGGCAGAACGAACACGAAGACTTGCTTCAAGTTTACAAAGGCTTGGTATTAAAAGAGGGGAGAAGGTAGGGACATTTGCCTGGAATCACCACCGCCATCTGGAAGCATATTTTGCGATTCCCTGTAGTGGAGCGGTGTTGCATACAATTAATATTAGACTCTCATCTCAGCATATCACCTATATTATTAATCACGCAGAAGATAAAATTCTCCTCATAGATGAAGAGTTAGTTCCATTAATTGAACAATGTAGGGACGAACTTTCCAATGTAAAAGCATTTATCATTATGAGTGACCATAAGGAACCTCCAACTACAACTTTATCTCCAGCATATAATTATGAAAGTCTACTAGAAGAGGCAGATCCCAATTATCAATATCCCGATGATCTAGATGAAAATGACCCGGCAGGGATGTGTTATACTTCCGCGACCACCGGAAATCCTAAAGGCGTCATTTACTCTCACCGGGCAATTGTGCTCCATAGCTTAGCATTAGGTTTAGCGGATAGTGTTGGTGTAAGTGAAAAAGATATTGCCCTACCTATCGTCCCGATGTTTCATGTCAATGCATGGGGCTTACCTTTTGCAGGTGTGTGGTTTGGCACAAAATTGATCATGCCTGGACCTGCATTTACGCCTAAATTAATTGCCGAACTAATAGAAGAATATAAAATTACAATTACTGCAGGTGTCCCAACTATTTGGCTTGGATTATTGAAGGAATTGCAAGCGAAAAAATATGATTTAAGTTCTTTAAGAAGCATTCTGTGTGGCGGATCTGCTGCACCAAAAGGCATGATTCGAGTGTTCGAAGAAAAGTATAAGATACCGTTTCTTCATGCTTATGGAATGACAGAAACAAGTCCACTCGCAACTGTCTCCAATCTGAAAAGCTATCAAGAAAATATAGATTTTGAAGAGAAACTGGAGTTAAGAAGCAAGCAAGGATTATTGGTTCCGGGATTAGAAATGAAAGTGATTGACGAAAAAGGGGTTGAAGTGGAGTGGGACGGAAAGCAGATGGGCGAGCTCTGCTTAAGAGGTCCGTGGATTGTAACCGAATATTATAATGACGAGAGGACTGCCTCTAGTTTTAAAGATGGCTGGCTTCATACGGGTGATGTTGTCACGATAGATGAAGAAGGACTTTTGAAAATTGTCGATCGCACGAAGGATTTAATAAAAAGTGGTGGGGAGTGGATTTCTTCTGTTGACATAGAAAATGCGCTCATGGCTAATGAAGCCATTTTTGAAGCTGCTGTTATTGGTATTCCGAGTGAAAAGTGGCAAGAGCGTCCATTAGCCTATGTTGTATTACATGAACAATATAAAGGAAAAGTGACAGCTGAAGAAGTGCTTCAGTCATTAAGCGCTCAATTTGCAAAATGGTGGATTCCTGATGATGTCATTTTTATTGATGAAATTCCCAAAACATCTGTAGGGAAATTTTTAAAACGTGATTTAAGAGAGAAATATCAAATGGATAAAATTAATCAGTAATTATTTGCAATATGAAGAGTCATTCATTTTCTAGTAAAAAAACTCAATTATATTTGGAAAATAAAAAATATTTTATTTATAATAGAGGTATCCAAACTTAAGGAGGAAAATGAATGGCGCTTGATTTTGATACAAAGACCGTTAATTATTCGATTGAGGGAAGAGTGGCGCATGTGGAAATGAACCGGCCTGAGTCATTAAATGCACTAAATGTGGAAATGATTCATGAGCTGGCTGCTGTTATGAAAGAGTTAAGTAATTTAGAAGAAATAGATATCGTTGTTTTGAAAGGGGCGGGTAGAGCATTCTCCTCAGGCGGAGACATTAAAACGATGCTGATGGATGCGAATGAAAACGATTTCCCCGTTGTAATGGATGCGATTAATGAGTTAGTTGTTACATTGTATAGTATGCCTAAAATCACCATTAGCGCAATAAAAGGTGCAGCTGCAGGGCTCGGATTAAGTTTAGCTTTAGCTACGGATTTCATTTATGCTCATAAGGATAGTAAATTAGCGATGAACTTTATTGGTATAGGGTTAATCCCGGACGGTGGTTCCCACTTTTTCCTTGAAAGTAAGTTAGGGCCCGACCAAGCAAAGCACCTCATATGGGAAGGGAAACCGATGGCAGCTGAAGAAGCATGGGAGAGAGGACTTGTTCATGAAGTCGTAGATGATCTTGACGAAGCAGTAAATAAAAAAGTGTACCATCTGAGTCATCTTCCAATCCTTGCGATGATTAAAACAAAAAAAATACTGACAGATAAGAATCGCCCATTATTATTAAAATTATTAGAGCTCGAAAAAAGTGGTCAAGCACAAATGAGGAAAACAGCTGATCATAAAGAAGGCATAAACGCTTTTATTGAAAAAAGGCAGCCTCGATTCACAGGGAAATAACAGAAATGAAAGACACGCATGTTTTTCAGAAACATGCGTGTCTTTATTTGATACGTGGTGTATAGTATAACCTGAGGTCTACCGGTGAAATAATATAAGCTTTCCTGCTGGAGAAGAGCAACGATGTGTTTTCTCTTCTAATCCTTTTTCTTTCAGGAGGTTTTCTCCGGTCACCTTGGCTTCTTGATCATTTGCTGATTCGAATGATTCATCAAGAATTTTTTCACCGGTTGGTTCGAATGCCGTTAATTTATAAGTTTTCATCATAAAGACTCCTTGTAATGTAGTTGAATATTCCGATATTTAATTATATTTTGGCATAATTCCATCAATCTTGCAAAAAGAAACATCCTTATTTAATGAATCTTTTTTAGTTTTATACCGTAAATAAATGAAAGGGAGGGACAAAATTTATATGTCTTTAAAATTAGAAAATGTTACGAAGAAGTTTGGTCAATTTACCGCAGTAGATGATATATCTATAGAAATACCTGAAAAGGAAATGTTTGGTTTTTTAGGAGCGAATGGTGCTGGAAAGACGACTACTTTTCGAATGATTTTAGGGTTAATTGATGCAACCAAAGGAAACATCAGTTGGCAAGGTAAACCCATTAATTATTCAGTGAGTGGTCAAATTGGTTATTTACCTGAAGAGCGTGGGTTATATCCAAAATTACAAGTGAAAGAACAACTTGTATACTTAGCACGGCTAAGAGGGATGGATAAACAATCTGCCTTAAAGGAGTTAGACAACTGGCTTGATCGCTTTAAAGTACCGGATTACAAAACAAAAAAGGTAGAGGAGCTATCAAAAGGGAATCAACAAAAGATACAATTTATATCTAGTATTTTACATAAACCTAAACTATTGATTCTTGATGAGCCGTTTAGCGGGCTAGATCCAGTAAATGTAGAGCTGCTAAAAGACGCAGTTGTAGACTTGAAAAATAGTGGTACATCAATCGTATTTTCTTCCCACCGCATGGAACATGTTGAAGAGTTATGTGAGCATCTTTGTATCATGCAAAAAGGTAGACCAGTCGTACATGGTGAATTGAAGGAAATTAAGCGTTCTTATGGAAAAAAAACATTAATCATTCATGGTGATTTTTCGATGGCTTTTTTACAAGACCACCCTGCTGTGAAGAAATTTAAAATGACAACAGAAGGGGTGCATCTGCAAATTGAAAATGAATTGGCAGCGGACGATATACTAAAAGATATTGTTGGCAAAGGATTTATTCGCAAGTTTATGCTTGAAGAACCATCTTTAAATGATATCTTTATCGAAAAGGCAGGTGCTTCTTATGAGTAATTTTTGGACAATTCTATGGCATACGTATTGGACAAAAATAAAAACAAAGTCTTTTCTTATTACGACAATCATTACGGCACTTTTATTTGTGCTGTTAGCCAATATTACAACCATTATCGATACTTTTTCAAATGAAGAAACACCGAAAGTGGCAGTGATAGATGAAACAAACAGTTCCATCCAAGCAATAGAACGCATAGAGGCATATACATCGGAGGAAGTTATCTTAGAAAGTGTACAACAGTCAGAAGCTGAAGTGGACGAGAAGGTAATATCTGGGGAATTTACAGGTGCACTTTACTTAACTTCTAACGGTGAAGATCTCATTAGCGGTGAATATAAATCCTTGAGTATAGCTGACACTACTATCTCTAGCTTATTGCAAACAGCTTTGCAGCAAATAAAGACGGAATTAACTGCAGAGAGTATAAATTTATCACCAGAGCAATTGCAAACATTGTATGCACCTGTATCGTTTGAGACGACTGCACTTGAGGAAAATGCGAAGTCTCAAGAAGAATTAAGTCAGGCAAGAGGACTTGTTTATGTGGTCTTATTTTTAATTTATTTTGCTGTCATCATGTATGCGAGTATGATTGCTAATGAAGTGGCAACTGAAAAGTCATCTAGAATCATGGAAATTCTTATATCAAGTACCCCACCTGTTCAGCAAATGTTTGCTAAGATACTCGGGATCGCTCTGTTGAGTGTGACACAAATGCTGATTTTAGGTTCCATTGGTTTCTTTGCATTGAGAGAAAGCATGTCTAAGCTTGAAGGTGGCTGGTTCGAAGCGTTTGGGTTTAGCAACTTATCACTTGGTATATTGGTTTATGCAGCCATCTTTTTCTTATTAGGCTATTTTTTATATGCGACCCTAGCCGCTTTTCTTGGGTCTTTAGTTAGTCGGATTGAGGATGTTCAACAAATGATTATGCCAATGACGATGTTAGTAGTTGTGGGCTTTTTACTCTCAATGTATGGTCTATCTAACCCAGATACAACTTTTATTACTATTGCCTCTTATATTCCTTTTTTCACGCCAATGCTGATGTTCTTAAGAGTAGGAATGCTTTCATTGCCGGTATGGGAACCAATATTAGGCATGGCCGTTCTTATTGTGACGACAATTATTTTGGCGATATTCGGTGCACGAGTGTATCGTGGCGGTGTTTTAATGTATGGTCGCTCATCTTCGTATAAAGATATTAAAAAAGCGATTCAATTAACGAAGAAAGAAAAATAAGTAGTTATTTACATTCAAGCTTCTCATACTTGTGTATGAAGAAGCTTTTTTAGCAAAAAAGAATTGATAAATGTAGTAGTGACCAATTTACATTTATTAAAATAATGATAAGACAACTATTCTGCGGGCTCTGCGAATGTTTATTTATCGGTTCGTAACAACCTTCCTACTTTATTGAAAAAGAGGCAGTGAAGCAAAATAAATTAATGACAAATGTAACTATTTGCTTTTTGCCTTTCTTGACATACTTACACTAACAAGGCGAAAGGGTGTGAGCGGATGATTGCCTCACTAAATGGGATTGTGAAACGTTATGATTCGAAACTAGTGTTGGACTACATTGATTTGGATATAAATGAGGGTCAAATTATTGGTTTACTTGGTCCTAATGGAGCGGGAAAATCAACATTAATTAGATGCCTAACAGGAATGGAGACAGTTAATCAAGGGAATGTTACGTTATTTGGGGATGGAAAAAAACCATTTCAGAATAAAAACAAAGAAAAAATTGGTTTAGTCACGCAGGAAATATCGATTTTTCCAGAATTAACAGCACAGGAGAATGCGAACTTTTTTGCCGGAATTTACGGGTTAAAAGGGGAAGTGAGAAAAAGAAGGGTAGCAGAGGCCTTAG
This sequence comes from Cytobacillus kochii, assembly GCF_020171845.1. Lineage (GTDB taxonomy): Bacteria > Bacillota > Bacilli > Bacillales > Cytobacillaceae > Cytobacillus > Cytobacillus kochii. The sequence continues at coordinate 81,669 of NZ_JAIVAM010000019.1, forward strand.
CGTTTGTTGGATTAGCAGAACATACAAAGGGAAGGGCACAAAATTTTTCTGGAGGAATGCAAAGGCGGCTGAATATTGCATGTTCCTTAGTTCATGATCCTAAGTTTTTAATTATGGATGAGCCGACGGTGGGGATAGATCCTCAATCGCGAAACCATATTTTGCAAGCTGTAAAGAAATTACAAAGAAACGGAACGACTATTCTATATACAACGCATTATATGGAAGAGGTTGAGACGATTGCCTCAGAGGTTGTGATATTAGATAAAGGGCAAATCATTACAAGAGGAACAGTTCAAGATTTGATTCGCAACATTCAGCATGAAGAGAGAATCAAGGTAGAAGTAAGTCATCCTGAAGAAGTCTCTTTGGAGAGTATTCAGGCACTGCCAGATGTAAAACAAGTCATTAAAGATGGGAATCAAATTTTGGTTGTATCTTCTGCTAATTCAGGACACCTTGACCGTATTTTAACGATTATAAAAGAGGACTCTGGTGTTGTTGGCATTAATGTAGAAAAAGCAAATTTAGAGGATGTTTTCTTAACTTTGACTGGAAGAACCTTAAGGGATGGAGGTAGTGCATGATGCGTGTCCTAAGAACCATTCCTTATACAGTGATTCGAATGAGTAGAGACTATATTACGCTATTGTTGCTCTTAGTTGTTCCGATTATCCTTATTACCATTTTTTATTTCGTATTAGGAGACTTAAAAAATCAATACGGTGATCCTGCGTTCTATGATACAGCACAGTTAATGACACTTGTGTTTCAATTGTTTGGCGGTTCAATCGTGATTGCCCATATTCAAGATGATTTATTTTCTCCAAGACGGCAACGTTTAATGGTGGCGCCGATGAGTCGACCTTTTTATGCTCTCTCAATCTCATTATGTGGCATGTTATATTCCATTTTTCTGGGTTTTTTGTTATTTCTATTTACAGGAATAGGCTTAAAGGTGGAGTGGGGAAATGGATTTTGGGTAATGTACATCATTGGCTTATTGGCTGTACTATCAAGCCTTGTAAGTTTAATTCTTATTTTTGCTGTAAAGAACTTTAAATTAGCAGAACGGTTAAGTGAAGTATATGGCATTGGATGTATTGTGTTGGCAGGGTTGTTTTTTCCAATTCCTGATTATACGGTTATCACATTCATTAATGAATACCTTAATCCTTTATTGTTAGCTGCTAATGCAATTGGCTATGCACAAAGCAATTTATTTCCTGATGCTTATATTTATATGATTCGGTTAGGAGTCGGAATTGTAATTACTTTTATTATTGTGTTTGTGCTCGGTAGGAGGAAGATTTAAATGACTGTTTTCCACTTTGTTCTGAAGAGAAGTATTGCGAATAAAACAAGTTTGTTGATTCTATTTCTCTTCCCAGTTGTTGCGATCTTTCTGCCATCAGGAGAGTATTGGCCACATCTTCCATACGGATATCAATATTTTGGTATTTTTATTTTGTTTATTAGTTTGAAGCTCTCCGGATTAATTTTAGAAGATAGAATGAGAGGAATTGCTAAAAAGGTATCAATTGCCCCCATCAGTCATTTTAGTTATCTAGCACAGAATTTGCTAGCGTATTTTTCCATTTTAATATTACAATGTCTGATTTTAGTTTATGGAGGCGTATTAGTTGGGAAAGAACTTTATCAGCCCTTTTGGTTATTCATTTTATTTATTACATTTAGTATGGCATCGATTGCCTTTGCACTAATGTGGATTTCATTTTTTCGTAATAAAGAAATATCCATGTTAATTTTTATGTCAATTATCAGTGTCATTGCTTTAATCGGTGGCGTCTTGATTCCAATTGAGTTGTTACCTGAAATTTTACAAAAAATAGCGATTATGTTGCCGACTTTTTGGCTAGCTTGGGGAATAGATTGGGTTGTTTTTGGTGGCGAACTGAAGGAGTTTCTGCTTGTGAATGGAATGCTTATTTTGTATATGTTTTTATTTTTAATTACAGGAAGTGTGAAAAAATTGCATTGATAGCTGAGGAGAGGTGTGCATATGAGAGTGTACGAGCGATATTTTAGATTTGTGATATTTTGGCGAATAGCACAATTACTTATCCTAGCACATCTTTGGCTCATAAGTACTGCTGGCTTTGAGGCGATTGTTTTTATCCTGCTTTTGCTCATTGTTATGAGCATACGTATAAGATTTTCAATACCAAAATGGAGTTTTCTTATTGAAATAGTCCTCTGTATCGTTTTCATTCCATATTTTCCGTTTGCCCTATATGGTTTAGCCATCGCTATTTTCGAAGCAGCACTAGTCGGGAAGTGGTGGTTGATTTTCCCAATGACGATTTTCATGATTGCTTACCCTGCCTTTGATATCACTTTGATTTGGTATAGTTTACTCACAGTATTAGTCGGAAGCTTCACTTATCAGTCAATGAAAGAACGTAAGCAACTAGAAAAGACTTTAGACAAGGAAAGAAAAGAAAAGCATGAGCTTGAACAGATCAAAATGGAGCTTTTAGAAGCTTATTTTGAGGTGGAAAAGGCAGCTGAATTGAAGGAGAGAAATCGGATTTCAAGAGAACTGCATGACCACCTAGGGCATGATTTAACAGGTGCCCTTCTAGCTATTCAGGCATATGAACAAGTAGAAAATGAAAATCAAGCGCACTCCCTTCTGGAACAGGTGAAAATTAGGCTTTCGAGGAGTACTACGAGATTAAGAAATACAGTTCATAATCTCACACCTGTTACTTATATAGGTGTTGATAGGTTGCAAAGAATCGTAGCAGATTCAGAGCCATTACTCATAGAATTTCAATATAACGGAAATGTGGATAATGTATCTTCTCAATATTGGCTGATGTTGGAAGCGTGTCTTAAGGAAGCTATTACAAATGTAAGTAAATATAGTAATGCGACGAAAACGAAAGTTGAACTTGATATTACTGAAACACTTGTAAGGTTGAAAATCCATGATAACGGCACCATTACCCAAAAATCAGTGAACGGAAGTGGACTAAGAAGTTTACAATTAAGAGCAAGAATGTTAAAAGGAAGCTTTACAATTGATCGTCAAAATGGGTACTTGCTCGTATGTGTTTTACCTATACAGAGAAGGGGGAAGTAGCTATGGATATATTAATTGTCGATGATGATCGTTTAATTTGTCAGAGCTTACAATTACTTCTCGATAAAGAAGAAGATATAAAAATTGTTGGTGTGGTTGAAAATGGAAGTGAAGCGATTTCTTTTTGTGAGAAAGTGCAGCTAGACCTTATTCTAATGGATATCCAAATGCCGGTGTTGAATGGAATAGAAAGTACAAAGGTTATAAAAAGAAACTGGCCACATATTAAAATAATGATGTTGACAACCTTTCAAGACGAAATGAATATTCGGCTTGCTTTAAAAGCAGGTGCTGAGGGCTATATCATAAAATCTAGTTCGATTAAAGATATGGCCAAACAGATCCGTGCAATCGGATCAAATGCGAGGGTTCTTACTCCGGAAGTACTTGATAAACTTGTGCTACAAAATAAGTCAGATGGGTTCTGGTCATTAACTGAAAGGGAGAAAGACGTGATGGAGCTTGTGGTGGAAGGTTTATCGAATAAAGAAATATCGAAGCAGCTTTATTTAAGTGAAGGGACCGTTCGTAATGTTCTATCTATTGTTCTTGATAAACTGGAGCTACGCGATCGTACACAACTAGCCATTTACTATTGGCAACGGCAAAAATAGGGTGTCAACTAGCATCTTACATTGCATGTAGAGAAAAGCCGTTGACTATTATCTAAACAAAAACCGGGAGATGTGTTAATGTCCCCTTTAAGTAGACATTCAAAAAAACCTTCATGTTACCATGAAGGAAAGAATGCTACTTGGAGGGGATTTTTCTATGGCAAAGAAAGGACAAACTTTTAATAGTTATTC
>NZ_JAIVAM010000020.1 GCF_020171845.1 Cytobacillus kochii
GGTCACACCCGTTCCCATACCGAACACGGAAGTTAAGCTTCTCAGCGCCGATGGTAGTTAGGGGCTGTCCCCTTGTGAGAGTAGGACGTTGCCGGGCAAGATAAAAGAGCACATCATTTGTATGTGCTCTTTTTTGTGTGTATATGAGTTAGTAAATATATGCTCCTAAAAAATAACAGTGAGAAAATAATAATATTAAAATTAAATTGTTGAGTTTGAGGGTTTAATAGTAAATCAAAAAATGAATGGTTGATTGGAACCTCATTTGGTTATAACCCAATGAGGTAATGTTTTAGATACTAATAGTGGTAAATATGGCTTTCAAGTGATATGCAAATGATTATGGTGGTTTGTATCAATACCACGACGATAATTGTTCCTTGTAGTAAGGCAAAGTGATATAAAAGATTTGGAAAATCAGCAATGATAGCAATGATTAGGAAACCTTACCTTAGTCAGAAAACTGTTGGCTTGTTTAGAGAGTCATTAAATGAACTTTCGTTAGTTCATCACATGTGAGTAAAGAAAAGAGCAAGAATGTAATTCGGACTTTTACGATCTCTTTATCTTTCAACAATTGTAGCTACAGATTCTTGAAGAAGTTGATTTATGCATAGTGCTCCGTATAATGAAAGCTACACTGTAGATAGTTTTCCAAAATAAAAAAACTCCCTAATATTTGTTAAAATAATAGAGAAGATCATAAGATAAGTATAGAAGCAAAAGGGAAATTAAGATAAAATTTCAGGTGTAGTGACTCTTTTTAATTGTTGGACATAATAATTATAATGAGGATCATCTGTTTCGGTATTCACGATTTGTTCCTCACACTGTATACAAATAAAAGAAGTATATAAGTGGATACCAGTAGATTGTGATTGTTCACAGATTACACATGTTTTTTCATTAAACGTTTTCACAATGTCACCTCCGTACATTCAATCATAGCCAATGATGATAAAATATATACAATATTTAGAATTTTACTCTCATAAGTGAGTTGTTAACAGTTTATGTTTGTAATCACCAATAGGTGTATGTCTATACAGTAAATTTATTTAAACTAATAAAAAGGATTTGCGTTCAATGGATCAGAAACAAATGCCGTTAGTTGAAAAATTAATACAGCATATAAAAAGAAAGCCTGAGAATTATCATGTACCCGGTCATAAAGGGGGGAGTCTGCTCTCTGGAGTGAATGAGGTTGATGATTATTTTCGACAACTTTTACAATTGGATTTGACAGAAATCAGCGGGCTTGATGATCTTCATTCTGCTGAAGATGTAATCAAAGAAGCTCAATCCTTGCTTGCTACTTTATACGGGGCTAAAAGAAGTTTTTTTCTTATAAATGGTTCTACTGTAGGTAATTTAGCGATGATTTGTGGCACATTAAAAAGGGGAGACCGTGTGCTTGTTCAACGGAATAGTCATAAGTCTATTTTAAATGGACTTAGGCTTATTGGAGCTGAACCCATTTTTATTCTGCCTGAATTTAACCAGGAATGGGGCATTAGTGAAGGTGTTTCCTATACTCATATTGAAGAAGCATTAAGTAAGTATGGAGACATTAAAGCTGTTATTCTTACATATCCGAGTTATTATGGTACAGTGTATCCATTAGAAGATATTATTGCACTATGCCGTGAAAAAAAAGTATTAGTTTTAGTTGATGAAGCACACGGTGCTCATTTTATAGCGAGTACAAGATTTTTCCCACCCTCAAGTTTACAATTAGGAGCAGATGTAGTTATACAATCTGCCCATAAAACATTGCCAGCTTTGACAATGGGGGCCTTTCTTCATATTCAAGGTGATCGGGTGGATGAAGACAGCATACAGGAATATTTAAGTATGTTGCAATCCAGTAGCCCATCTTATGTTATTATGGCTTCATTAGATATGGCTAGATTTTTTGTCAGTCAATATACAGAAGAAGATGGTAAACATTTAGTCCAACGGATAAAAGAATTGAAGAAGAAATTAAGTTATATTTCTGGACTAGCTATTATGCCAACAGATGATCCATTAAAACTGGCATTACAGTTTAAACATATGAGTGGTTATCAACTACAAGAGCTGCTAGAGAAACGAGGTATTTATACAGAGCTAGCTGATCCGTTAAATGTTTTATTTGTACTTCCATTATTAAGGTGTGAAGATGAGGATCGTTTTAATAAAATTATCGATGCATTGCAAGAAGTTAGTACTGACATTCCCAATGCAGAAAAAGAGGTGAAGGTGAATCCCATTCCATCGCATTCAGAATTAGTAGAGGTACCAGAGGGAGCAATGATTGTTACCGTTCCTTTTGCAAGTGCGATTGGTGAAATTAGCGCACGAATGGTGACACCATACCCGCCTGGTATTCCTTTAATATATAAAGGTGAAAGAATTACAAAAGAGCATATCACTAGTTTGCAAGGTTATTTAAATAAAGGTGCACGAATTCAAAACAAGAAAAACTTAGAACAATCATACATAGAAATATATAAGACAGCGAGGGACAAGGATGACTAAAGGTTACTTTATATCAATTGAAGGTCCAGACGGGGCAGGAAAAACGACGATTACAGAAATGGTTAAGAAACAATTAGAAGCAGAAGGATATAACGTAGTACATACGAGAGAGCCTGGTGGAATTGCTATTGCAGAACAGGTCCGGGCTGTTATACTGGATCCGAAGAATACAAAAATGGATGCAAGAACAGAGGCGTTACTTTATGCCGCGGCAAGAAGACAACATTTAGTTGAAAAGGTCTTACCAGCCCTTGAAATGGGTAAGATTGTACTATGTGATCGATTTGTTGATAGCTCTATTGCATATCAAGGATTTGCAAGAGGGATTGGCATTGAGGAAGTTTGGTCCATCAATCAGTTTGCCATTGAAAATGCCATGCCTCAATTGACTTTGTACTTCGATATCGCACCAGAACGAGGGTTACAGAGAATTAATCAAAATAAGGGCAGGGAAGTAAATCGTTTAGATTTAGAAGATTTACAGTTTCATCAAAAGGTATATGAAGGGTATGAAATTGTTCGGAAGCAATCTTCTAATCGCATTCAAACTGTAAATGCCGATGCCTCTGTTGAAAAAGTATTTGAGCAAACGATGGACATTGTTAGAAAAGCACTTCAAAATAAGGATTAAGCTACTTGGCGAAAAATTCGGTCAGTATATCTCTGTTTGTGCATAGAATAACTGATATAATAGAAGAAAGTAAAGATATAGGAGGGTGGTATGATGAAGCTCGTATTAGCAGTCATACAAGATCAAGATAGTAATAAGTTATCTAAAGCATTAGTAGATCATAATTTTCGTGCAACCAAATTAGCCAGTACAGGGGGATTTTTAAAGTCGGGTAACACAACCTTTTTAATTGGTACGGAAGATATTCGAGTAGACAAATGCTTACAGGTCATTAAGGATAATTGCCAATCGAGAGAGCAACTTGTTGCGCCGGTTTCACCAATGGGTGGTAATGCCGATTCATATATTCCTTACCCTGTTGAAGTAGAAGTAGGTGGAGCGACTGTATTTGTTCTTCCAGTAGAACAATTCCATCACTTCTAGACCTATTTGGAGGCATAAATGAAGATTAATCAAGATTTACGTCTTAATATAGATAATAGAAGGCAAGACAGTAAGCATCCCATTGGATCGCAAGTGCGTTTTAACGATCTTGTGCAAAAAAGTGGTCAAAAAATGCAGATGACACAAATGCAAATGCTTTTAGGTGATATAGAATCAGCTGGACAGAGGGTAGCTAAGTCCAGGAGCTTTAAAGATTTAGCAAAATACAAAATGCTTGTTAAGCGTTTTGTGAAAGAGACTGTTGAGCATGGGTTGGATATTAAGCAATCCCATAGTTGGAATCAACTAGGACAAAGTAGGTCGTTGAAAATTGTAGAAACGATTGATGAAAAGCTTGCTCAACTAGCCGATGACCTACTTTTACAAGAGAAAAGTGCCATTGATATTCTTAGTAAAATCGGAGAAATCAAAGGATTATTAATAAATTTATATACGTAAGTGAGTGATCAGCATGACAAAAACATGGGATCAAATAGAAGAATTACAGCCAGTCGTGTTGAAGATGCTTAAAAATAGTTTAAGTAAGGAACGCCTTGCCCACGCTTACCTTTTTGAAGGACTGAAAGGAACAGGAAAAAAAGATACGGGTATGCTTCTAGCAAAGAGTCTTTTTTGCAATGCTCCAATTAATAACTATGTTCCATGTGAAACATGTAATAACTGCAAAAGGATTAATCACTTTAACCATCCGGATGTACACCTTGTTGAGCCAGATGGTCAATCGATAAAGAAGCAGCAGATTCGGTCATTACAAGGAGAGTTTTCAAAACGGGGCGTCGAATCCAGTAGAAAAGTATATATTATCGTTCATGCTGATCGAATGACAACAAACGCAGCTAATAGTTTGCTGAAATTTCTCGAAGAACCGCATATGGATACAACAGCAATTCTATTGACTGAACAATCTCAACGAATGTTACCTACCATATTATCAAGGTGTCAAACGATCTCATTTCAGCCAATCGCTGCAAAATTTTTAGTACAACAATTCGTAGATTATGGTGTGAAAGAAAAGTATGCACCATTACTCGCGCAAATTACCCATAATTTGGATGGGGCTTTAGCATATAGTAATGATGATTGGTTTGTACAAGCGCAAAAAATAGTGTTAAAATTATACGAAGTACTTAAAAAAAATCCGTTACAAGCGATGGTCACTCTCCAAGAAGAGTGGTTTCCACATTTTAAGGAGAAAGAACATCAGGATTTAGGTTTAGACTTATTACTTCTTTTATTAAAAGATTTGTTATATATACAGCTTGATAAGAGTGATAGGCTCGCCTATACGCATGAGCTAAGCTGGCTAGAACAACACGCGCTTCATACATCTAATAGAAAGTTAACAGAGCAAATGTCTGCAGTTTTAGATGCAAAAAGGAAGCTGCAAGCAAACATGAATGCGCAGCTGTTAATGGAACAGTTAGTGTTAAAGATGCAGGAGGGATCTTCATTTGTATGATGTAGTAGGTGTTCGCTTTAAAAAAGCGGGCAAAATATATTATTTTGATCCCGGTGATCTTCAAATACAAAAGGATGACTTTGTCATTGTCGAGACTGTAAGAGGAGTAGAATACGGTAAAGTTGTCATTGCTCCTAAAAAGGTTGGAGAACATGATGTAGTCCTACCTTTAAAAAAAGTTCTACGTATTGCTGATCAAAAGGATCGTATGATTGTAGAAGAGAATAGACAAGCGGCTAAAGAAGCTTATCAAGTTTGTTTAGAGAAAGTAACTACGCATCAATTAGATATGAAATTGGTGGATGTTGAATATACTTTTGACCGCAATAAGGTCATCTTTTACTTTACTGCTGATGGTAGAGTGGATTTCCGTGAACTAGTAAAGGATTTAGCGGCCATTTTTCGGACAAGAATCGAACTTCGTCAAATTGGCGTTCGTGATGAGGCAAAGATGCTTGGTGGCATAGGTCCTTGTGGCAGAATGCTTTGTTGTTCCACTTTTTTAGGTGATTTTGACCCAGTTTCGATCAAAATGGCTAAGGATCAAAATTTATCTTTGAACCCAACGAAGATATCTGGACTATGTGGTCGCTTAATGTGCTGTTTGAAATATGAAAATGACGAGTATGAAGCAGCTAAAAAAGAGCTCCCAGATGTAGGGGAATGGGTAAAGACACCGGAAGGTTCTGGAAGGGTAGTAGGGTTAAATATACTTGAAAGAATTCTACAAGTTAACCTAAAGGAACAGGAAAGAGTGCTAGAATTTACATTAGACGAAATTAATGAGAATGCCGTGTCAGTTCAATCCACAGATTAATGAGGTGGAATGCTTGGATAAAAAAGAAATCTTTGACTCTGTAGATAATATGGAATCGCAAATCGGTCAATTATATATACAGCTTGGTGAGTTGAAACAGCATCTTGCTGAGGTATTAGAAGAGAATAATGCATTGAAGTTGGAAAATGAACATTTACGTAGAAGATTAAAGATAACATCTGACCGAGAAAAGAAAAATGAGCAGCAGAAGGAAGAAACAGAGAAAGAAAAACTCTTTGATATAGGGGAAGGCTATGACAACCTTGCTAGACTATATCAAGAAGGTTTCCATATTTGTAATCTTCATTTTGGTAGTCCTAGAAAAGATGGGGATTGCTTGTTCTGTTTATCATTTTTAAATAAAAAATAATCGATACCTTCCTTCTAAACAAGGAAGGTTTTTTTAAAGATATAAATTTCGTTTTCTAATTGCAGAGGAGTCTTCGGTTTTAGAGGCTTCAACCGATAAATAGATACGAAGTGTGCTTTTTTAGTAATGGAGGAAGAGAAATGGTTATGTTAAAGGGTGATGAAAGGTTAGATCATTTGTTAGCAGAGGGATTGAGAATTATTCAAAGTCCTTCCGTATTTTCATTTTCGGTTGATGCCGTTTTATTGGCTCGATTCACTTACTTACCGATACAAAAAGGAAATATCATAGATTTATGTAGTGGTAATGGTGTGATACCTTTGTTTTTAAGTGCAAGAACAAAAGGAATGATTACAGGAGTGGAAATACAAGATCGTCTTGTTGATATGGCGAATAGAAGTATTCAATATAATCAACTAGAGAATCAAGTTAAGGTGGTAAAGGGAGATGTTAAAGGCATTGCTCGGCAATTAGGGTATGCTAAGTATGATGTGGTGACATGCAATCCACCTTATTTTCCAGTCGATACCAATAAACATAAAAATGAAAATGAACATTATGCGATTGCTCGACATGAGATTCTCTGTACATTAGAAGATACAATTCAGTCAGCTAGTCAACTAGTTAAGCACGGAGGGAAAGTTTCTTTTGTTCATCGCCCAGGTAGGTTGTTAGATCTTGTGACATTAATGAGAAAGTATGAGATAGAACCAAAAAGAATACAAATCGTTTATCCTGAGCAAGGGAAAGAAGCGAATGTGCTTCTAGTGGAAGGCATTAAAAAAGGAAAACCCGACTTAAAAATATTGCCGCCATTGTATATCTATGAGACGTCGGGTGAGTATACAAAGGAAATGAGGTTGATGTTGTATGGAGACTGAAATCCATTACTTTTACGTACTCGAATGCAAAGACGGCACCTTCTATGCTGGGTATACAAATAATCTTATGCAAAGGATAGAAAAGCATAATGCTGGAAAAGGCGCTAAATATACAAGGGGAAGAGCACCGCTAACGCTTATTTTTCATCAAATATTTTCTAGTAAGTCAGAGGCACAGAAAATGGAATATCGTTTTAAGCGATTGAGTAGACAGAAAAAAATTGAATGGATGAATACCCAAAGAGAAGAAGGTCGGTGAGTAATATGCAACAACAGAAGAGTTTCCATATGGAGAATGAAAAAGGCATTCTCTACTTAGTGCCAACACCCATAGGTAATCTAGAGGATATTAGCTATCGCAGCTTGAGAATATTAAAGGAAGCCGATTGGATTGCTGCGGAGGATACTAGGAATACAAAAAAACTATGCAACTACTTTGAGATAGAGACACCCATTATTAGTTACCATGAGCATAATAAAGAGAGTAGCGGCTATAAATTAATTGCGAAGTTGAAAGATGGAGAGAAAATTGCGCTTGTGAGTGATGCAGGTATGCCAACCATTTCTGACCCAGGATATGAGCTGGTTACTAGTGCCATTGAAGAGAAGCTCACTGTTGTCCCATTACCTGGTGCGAATGCTGCACTTACAGCATTGATTGCTTCGGGGCTACCAACACAGCCATTTTTCTTTTATGGCTTTTTAAATCGGCAAAAGAAGCAGAAAAAGGCAGAGTTAGAGACGCTTTCAAAAGTATCTTCTACAATCATTTTATATGAATCTCCTCATAGGTTGAAGGAAAGCTTACAGCTCATGTTAGATATCTTAGGCGATCGCTCAATTGTTTTGAGTAGGGAGCTGACAAAGAAGTATGAAGAGTTTATTAGAGGATCGATAAGAGAAGCAGTAGAATGGGCAGGCCAATCAGAAATTCGCGGGGAATTTTGTTTAATTATTGAGGGTTGCAAAGAGCCAGTAGAAGAAAGTAAGTGGTGGGAAGGGTTATCTATTGAAGAGCAAATTACTTATTATATAGAAGAAAAAGGTTTGAAAAGTAAGGATGCCATTAAACAAACAGCCCTAGACCGTGATATGAGTAAACGAGAGGTATACAAGATTTATCATATTGATGAAGCGTAAAAAAATAGAGACTCGCAAATAGGAGTCTCTTTGTTGTTTATTTAGTTAGTTCAAAATTGCTTTGGATTTCTTTAATTAATTGCTCCGCGCCATCTTTGCTAAGGATTAATTTTCCACCAGCTAGTGAGATGTTATCATCGGATACTTCACCAGTTACTTGGCAAGTCATGTTTGGCTTATATTTTTTTAAGATGATTTTTTCATCATCCACATAGATTTCTAATGCGTCTTTCTCTGCAATACCAAGAGTACGTCTAAGTTCAATTGGAATAACTACACGACCTAATTCATCAACTTTACGAACAATACCAGTAGATTTCATATTAATTGCTCCTCCCAGTCATCTATCTAATTATTTATCTTTTTCGTCATTATTCGACAAAAATCATTGTTGATATTATAATACCAACCATTGCCATAATCGTCAATTACTTTATTTTATTTTTGTGTGGAAATTATTAACATGGACAGGATTATTGATTTATCAAGGTTTATGATGGAAAAGTCATGGATAAAAACTCACCCAATTTCCAGTAGACGTACATACCTCGTTTCGACAAAACGACATAATTCGACAAAATTCACCTATTTGTCTATTTTTTGTCGAAGGATTAATTTGATTAAGGCTTTAGAAAAAACACGGAGGTTGTAATAAAACCATGGCTTCTCCCTTCGGAAATGTTGCACAAATTCAAGTTTTTAGGTATATTTTGAGGAAGATAGAGGCTAAGATGACTCATATATATTCTTTTTTTATATAAAGAAGAAACAATAAATATATGGTCAGATATGAGAGATTAGACTCGTCATAAGGGCGGGTTTTTTAAGATGAGGAGGAAATAAACATGGAGGAAAAATTAAAGACTTTTTATTTAACCACTCCAATTTACTATCCGAGCGGAAATTTACATATTGGACATGCTTATACGACTGTTGCTGGTGATGCGATGGCACGTTATAAGCGTCTAAGAGGTTATGATGTAATGTATTTGACGGGTACTGATGAGCATGGCCAAAAAATTCAAGAAAAAGCGGAAGAAAAAGGCGTGTCTCCCCAGAGTTATGTGGATGAAATCGTTAGCGGTATCCAAGACTTATGGAAAAAGTTAGATATTTCTTATGATGACTTCATTCGTACAACAGAAACAAGACATAAAGAAGTAGTTGAGAAGATTTTTGCTCAATTATTAGAGCAAGGTGATATTTATCTTGGGGAATATGAAGGTTGGTATTGTACACCTTGTGAATCGTATTTTACTGAAACACAATTAGTTGAAGGTAACTGTCCAGATTGTGGGAGACCGGTTCATCGTGTGAAAGAGGAGTCATATTTCTTTAAAGTTAGTAAATATGCTGATCGGTTACTACAATATTACGAAGACAACCCTTCTTTTATTCAACCAGAGTCTAGGAAAAATGAAATGATTAATAACTTCATTAAACCTGGGTTAGAGGATTTAGCTGTATCTCGTACAACATTCGATTGGGGTGTTCCAGTTCCTGGTAATCCTAAGCATGTCATTTATGTATGGATTGACGCCTTATCAAACTATATTACTGCACTAGGATATGGCTCAGATAATGATAGTAAGTATTTGAAGTACTGGCCTGCAGATGTTCATTTAGTCGGAAAAGAAATTGTGCGCTTCCATACTATTTACTGGCCAATTATGTTAATGGCACTAGACTTACCATTACCTAAGAAAGTATTCGCTCACGGTTGGTTATTAATGAAAGATGGAAAAATGTCTAAATCTAAAGGTAATGTAGTAGACCCAGTCACATTAATTGATCGTTATGGTCTAGATGCGTTACGTTATTACTTATTGCGCGAAGTGCCATTTGGCGCTGATGGCGTATTTACACCTGAAGGTTTCATCGAGCGTATTAATTTTGATTTAGCCAATGATTTAGGAAACCTCTTGAATCGGACAGTGGCCATGATTAATAAGTACTTTGACGGGGTCATTCCAACTTATCGTGGTTCAAACGGTGAATTTGATCAAGCACTTGTACAAATGAATGAAGAAACAGTTGGGAAATATGAAGAAGCAATGGAAAACATGGAGTTTTCAGTAGCGCTGTCTGCTGTATGGCAATTGGTCAGTCGTACGAATAAATATATTGATGAAACAAAGCCATGGATGCTTGCGAAAGAGGAGAATACACAAGAGGAATTAGCAACGACGATGTACCACTTAGCAGAATCGTTAAGAAGAATCGCCGTTCTATTACAACCGTTCTTAACTAGAACACCAGAGAAAATCTTTACACAGTTAAATGTAAACAAAGAAGAGCTCGTCTCTTGGGAGAGCATTGAGACATTTGGTAAAATTGGCGAAGGTATAAAAGTACAAAAGGGTGATCCTATTTTCCCTCGTCTTGAAATTAGTGAAGAGGTTGAGTATATTAAGCAAAAAATGCAGGGTAGTGCACCTCAAGGAGAAAAAGAAGAGAAGCAAGTACAAGCGAAACCAGATAGTGAGGAAATCACGATCGATGACTTCATGAAAGTGGATTTACGTGTTGCTCAAGTCATAGAGGCTGAACCAGTCAAAAAAGCGGATAAGTTATTAAAATTACAATTGGATTTAGGTTATGAAAAACGTCAAGTTGTTTCAGGTATCGCACAGTTTTACAAACCAGAAGATTTAGTTGGCCGTAAAGTCATTTGTGTAACCAATCTTAAACCTGTTAAATTGCGTGGAGAATTATCTGAGGGAATGATTCTTGCTGGAAGTGAAGATGGCGCATTATCATTAGCTACAATTGCAGAGTCATTAACAGTAGGCGCGAGAGTCAAATAATATCCGTTTAATGGAAGCAGAAGGTTTTAAGAACATAGAAATGTGATCCGTTACAAAGACGATGATGCATTTCTATGTTTTTTATTTTTATATAATATATCTAAATAAGTTATTAAGGTTAACTCTATATATATAGAAGGAAGATGTTTATTTAATATCATAGTTGTTAGTTTTCTAAAATAGTAATAAAAAAGGAGAAATGAGAATGCTATTTGATACACATGTTCATTTAAATGCGGAACAATATGACGAGGATTTGGCAGAAGTGATTAAGCGAGCAAGAGAAGCTGGGGTTGAAAAAATGGTCGTCGTTGGTTTTGATAGACCGACAATTGAAAGAGCAATGGAACTGATTGAACAATATGATTTCCTTTATGCGAGCATTGGTTGGCATCCGGTTGATGCGATTGATATGACTGAAGGAGATTTAATTTGGATAGAAGAATTATCGAAGCATCCAAAAGTAGTCGCAATCGGAGAAATGGGATTAGATTACCATTGGGATAAGTCACCAAAAGATGTGCAAAAAGATGTGTTTAGACAACAAATACAATTGGCGAAAAAAGTAAAATTACCGATTATTATTCATAACCGTGAAGCAACAGCTGATATCGTAGAAATATTAAAAGAAGAAAATGCTGCTGAAGTAGGTGGGATTATGCATTGTTTTAGTGGAAGCCCTGAAACAGCTAAAGAATGCATTGATATGAATTTTTATATTTCATTAGGTGGCCCTGTTACTTTTAAAAATGCAAGAAAACCAAAGGAAGTGGCAGCAGAGATTCCATTAGAAAAATTGTTGATTGAAACAGATTGCCCATATTTAGCTCCGCACCCATTCCGTGGCAAACGTAATGAACCAAGCTATGTGAAGTTGGTCTGTGAACAAATTGCTGAAATTAAAAACATTCCAGTAGAAGAAGTTGCGGCAATTACAACTGAAAACGCAAAAAAATTATTCGCTATAAATTGACAGCAAATATTGTCAAAAATAATAGAAGCTTGTCCAAATGTTTTCTTATACCAAAAAGTTCTACACAGGAATCTGTCCTCATAGGATAACCATGTCGATATCTCTCACTTTGCAAAAAAATGCTTTTTCTGCATAATAGAGCGTACGTGCAGAAAAAATTTTTTCTTGTATGGAAAGAGGGAAAAAAGAGTGTTTCGGAGAATAGAAGGTATATCAGTTTGCCTGACTTCTGAAATGCTCGATTGATTCAGTATTTTTAGGGGGTGTGGATGATAAGGTGAACGCTCTTTTCTTGAACTCTTTATAAGGGGAAGAGGAATACTTGGGGATGTTCCGTTTTATCTTTCCCTCCAAAAAATCAGATAGTGAGTGTTGACAGTCAGCAAGATAGTCTATATAATCACTCCGAGAGAAAAGGAGGCAATTTTCATCGTGATAAATTACATGAAAAACCTGTTATCCAAGTCTTTGAGCAAGAAAAAATGGGCAGTTATCTTTGCTAGTCTAATCGTTACGATTACAGCTAGCGGTTTTTTAATCTTTGAAATGACAAAGAAAACCGTTGCTCTAACATTAGATGGTGAGGAACAAACAATAAATACACACGCAAAAACCATTCAAGAGATATTTGACGAAATGGATATAGGATTACGCTCAGAAGACTATGTGTACCCCTCGGTAGATAAAGCCGTTAAGGACAATATGGAAGTGGTTTGGAATCCTGCAGTGCAGGTGAAGATTACCGACAAAAAAGATTCCGAGGTCATATGGACAACAGCTGATACTGTGCAAGAGCTGATAGATGAAGAGAATATTGAATTAAGTAAACATGATGTCATAAAGCCTAAATTAGGTGATAAAATTACAGGTAAGATGGACATCAAGATTGATCGCGCGTTCAAAATTGAATTAGCAGACGGTGCGAATGATAAAACCGAAGAAGTGTGGTCAACTTCGACTACGGTCGCTGACTTTTTATCGCAACAAGATATTAAGCTAGGAAAATTAGATCGTGTTGAACCAAAGTTGGATGAGACAGTCAAAGAAAATGACGTAATAAAAGTCATCAGAGTTGAAAAGGTCACCGATGTAGTGGAAGAACCAATTGAATATGCGGTCGTAACTAAAAAAGACGACAGCTTGAAAAAGGGTAGTGAAAAGGTTCTCGAAAAAGGTCAAGATGGACTTTTGAAAAAAGAATTTGAAATTACTCGTGAAAATGGAAAAGAAATCTCTCGTAAATTACTTAGTGAAGAAAAAGTAAAAGAATCAAAAGATCATATAGTTGCTGTTGGAACAAAAGTATCTCAACCAGTTACAAAAGTGGCATCTCGCGGCGAGACTAATGAATCTAGTGGCAAAGAAATGTATGTTAGCTCTACTGCCTATACTGCAGGTTGTAATGGTTGTTCAGGTGTCACAGCGACGGGATTAGATTTAAAAGCTAATCCAGGAGCAAAAGTGATAGCGGTAGATCCGAGCGTTATTCCTTTAGGGACAAAAGTATATGTGGAAGGTTATGGTTATGCTGTAGCTTCCGATACGGGATCTGCAATTAAAGGGAATAAGATTGACGTATTTTTCTCCAGTAAATCTGATGCTTATCGTTGGGGACGTAAGCAAGTGAAAATACGTGTGCTTAATTAGATGGTGTTTGTAAGCAGGGGAATTCATCCTCTGCTCTTTTTCTGTTATTTGCATTTTCTTTCGAAGGATGTTTCATATATAATAAAATGCATGCTATCTTGCTGTACTATCATTATATATATTTAGACGATTAACATTACAGAAATGTTTCACTTTTTTTGCAAATAATTCATTATTTTTAAAATAAGTTTGCTGAATAAGTATAAATTGGAAGTTTTTAGTGAACGGATAGGTGTTAAAATGAAAATAAAAGAGATTATCGTGGTAGAGGGTAAGGACGATACTGTCGCGATTAAAAAGGCATTAGATGCCGATACAATTGAAACAAATGGCTCAGCCATAAATTTTGAGACATTAGAAAAAATAAAACTGGCGCAAAAAACGAGAGGTGTTATTGTTTTAACAGATCCTGATTTTCCTGGTGAGAAAATTAGACATACGATTACAAAGCATGTCCCACAATGCAAGCACGCCTTTATTGATAAACAATTTGCCATAGCTAAGCATGGTAAAGGTGTAGGTGTAGAGCATGCTTCTGTTGAGGTGATACGAGAGGCGCTCTCCCATGCCTATGTCATGACAGAGGAGGCTGTGTCTGAAGTGACGCAGGCTGATCTAATGGACGCAGGCTTAATTGGTGGCAGTGACGCAAAGAAGCGCCGTGAAGAGCTAGGCAAGATTTTAAAGATAGGTTATGCCAATGGCAAGCAACTTTATAAACGTTTAACAATGTTTCAAATTACAAAGAAAGACTTTTTGGCAGCGGTAGCTAAAATGGACAAGGAGCTTGATTATGAATAAGGATATTGCCACACCGATAAGAACGAAAGCAATTTTAGAGAAGCATGGCTTTTCGTTTAAAAAGAGTTTAGGTCAAAACTTCTTAATAGACACGAATATATTAAATCGAATTGTGGATCATGCTGAATTAACACCCAAGTCTGGTGCCATTGAAATTGGTCCTGGTATTGGTGCATTAACTGAGCAATTAGCTAAGAGAAGTGAGAAGGTTTTAGCTTTTGAAATCGATCACCGACTATTACCAATATTGGCAGATACACTTGAGCCATATCCGAATGTAAAAGTTATTAATGAAGATGTACTAAAGGCTGATATCGTTTCGGCGATACAACAAGAATTTGCAAACATCGATGATTTAATGGTAGTTGCGAATTTACCTTACTATGTCACTACGCCAATCATTATGAAGTTATTAGAGGATCAGCTCCCGATTAGAGGTATTGTATGTATGTTGCAAAAGGAGGTCGCAGAACGTATCTCTGCGAGTCCTGGCTCTAAAAGCTATGGCTCCCTTTCGATTGCAATTCAATATTATACAAAAGCAGAGACTGTTATGATTGTTCCTAAGTCTGTCTTCATTCCTCAACCGAATGTCGATTCTGCTGTTATCCGCTTAACAAAATTAGATCAACCAGCAGTGAAAGTTCAAGATGAAGCCTTCTTCTTTACAGTAACAAGAGCAAGCTTTGCACAAAGGAGAAAAACCATCCTCAATAATTTAACGAGTCAGTTAGAGAAGGGGAAAGAAAGAAAAGAGTTCATTTTACAGGCACTAAATCAAGCTGGGGTTGAACCAACGAGAAGAGGAGAAACGTTAGGGTTAGAAGAATTCGCTCGTTTGGCTGACGCATTACTACCTCACTTCAGTTCATAGCATCTACTAGGTATTAGCACATATGAACCGGACTAATGACTTTATTAAAAGTGTTTAGTCCGGTTTTTAATTTGGTTTTTGGGATTTGCAATTTTTCCTTGTACGGTGAAGAGGCGCTATAGAGAAGCACAGGTCCAAGCATTGGCGCATAATTTAACTAAAGAAACAGACTCAGGGAAATGGCCCAAAATGGAGTGACGACAGTGACTATAAAATTAATGGATATCGTTGGGAGGGTTTCCTATCATTGTGATATTATGTTCCGAGTTATTGACATAAGAGAGCATGATGGGAAAAAGATGGCGGTATTATATGGAGAAGATATAAGGCTCATTGCAGATGCTCCTTATGAGGATCTTATCATCATGAGTCAGTCTGATCAGCGAAGGATTATGCAGGAATTCCGCACACTTGAAGAGCAATCTCTTGAATTATTCCGTCAAGATGTTCATCTATTGCAAGAGAAAAGGGAATATACAGTAACAGAGGGATATAGTAAAGCAGCTAATTATTTTCAATTACCCGGGAAGGTATTACATCTTGATGGTGATCCAGGGTATCTAAAGAAATGTTTAACGGTATATGAGAAAATCGGTATTCCAGTTACAGGTCTACACTTAAGTGAAAAGGATATGCCTCGTGTTATTGGGGAGTTAGTAGATTATTATCGACCGGATATTTTAGTTATTACTGGCCATGACGCATATACAAAGGCAAAGGGTAGTAAATCAGATATAGAGGCTTACCGCCATTCTAAGCATTTTGTGCAAACGGTGAAAGAAGCCAGGAAGAAGGTTCCTCATTTAGATCAACTTGTCATCTTTGCTGGAGCTTGTCAATCTCACTTTGAATCCCTGATTCATGCTGGAGCTAATTTTGCTAGTTCTCCATCAAGAGTAAATATTCATGCGCTAGATCCGGTATATATTGTAAGTAAGATTAGTTTTACACCTTATAATGAGCATATTCGTGTTTGGGACGTGTTAAGAAATACATTATCTGGTGAAAGAGGCTTAGGTGGGGTGGAAACAAAAGGTGTGCTTAGGACGGGTATGCCGTTCCATTATGAGGAAGAGGAAGAACAATCTATTGATCCGTTTGGGTCATTTTAAAAGAGAGTTTACCTATTGGGAAAATGATAAAATAAGGGTATGTTAGAGGGGCTTGCCAATGTCGGTTGGGCTTCTTTTTTATATGGAAAAATAAGATTCTCAATAATTTTACATAATTTCCTAAAAGATGGGGAATGTTAGGAATGTAGAAAATTAGCAAAAAAAGTAGAACGAAATGTGTTGCAACTGTTTTTGTTTATTGATATAATTAATAATTTTACTTGACTTAATTGTGGTAAAGTGGTATACTTTCTATAGTGAGGTGGACCGAATGGGAAAAACATTATTGGATATCAAAAAGGCACTTGATTCAAATCTTGGTAAAAGGCTAATGCTCAAGGCTAATGGCGGACGCAGAAAGACAATTGAACGGTCTGGCGTTTTAGCTGAAACGTATCCATCTGTATTTGTCATCGAGTTAGATCAAGATGAAAATGCATTTGAACGCGTATCTTACAGCTATGCGGATGTTTTAACAGAAACGGTTCAAATTACTTTCTATGAAGACACATCAGGACAAGTTGCTTTAAGCTAACCTTATATAACATCAACAAAAGCGGCAAGCCAATTTGCTGCTTTTTTGTGTTTTAGAAAGGTTAAAACAACTACTAGTAATTACCTTCATGAAAGAATTACTTCTGAGGAAAGCTATGAGTAGCAATGAATAAGGAGTGATTCCAAGATGAGCAGAAGAAGGCGAATCATGTCAGAAGGAATGAAAGAAGAACTCGCTAAAGAATTAGGCTTTTATGACACCGTTCAACAAGAAGGTTGGGGCGCTATTACTTCTAAAGATGCTGGCAATATGGTGAAAAGAGCAATAGAAAAAGCCTTAGCATCCTATCAGACAAAATAATTCATTGTGTTTTTAAAAGAAACAAATACGAAAACAGGCTAATGCTCCCCTATAAGTAGACAAATATCTGGCTACCTATGGAGGAGTATTTTTTATGTTTAAACTCTCTGGAAGGAAAGTATTTAATCTCAAACGCGTAGGCGAACGAGAGTCAGGAATCTGGAAGATGAACGAAGAAGATGTGAGTTAGGTGATATCGAGTTAGATTAGGGCAAAAGAAACCCATTCGAAAAATCCAAACTTCAGAAGTTGGTCCGGGTGCGGATAAAATCGATTCAGGAATCTATACCTCTGATGGTTTCAAAAATGATTCCCCGGAAACGCAAAATCTCATTTGCAAGACGAGCACCTTTTTAATCTGTTTCTTACAATCTTTATACAAAGCATGTACATTAACTAAGACCGCTCTGACAAAAGTACTTATTTAGTTTATTTCGTTTTGCGATTGCTTATTTTTCATCGTAAATATGCTGACTGTTCCCAGGCTAATGTCAAAAAATTAATCTTAATATTGAATAATATTATTGCATACGTCTTACTTTTCTTGTTTTGTGGTAAAATAGGACAAAAAATGGAGTCGTCCTGAAATTTGTAAAGTAGGTGGAGAGTTTGAAACTTTTAGTAAAGGCTCCTGCTAAAATCAATTTATCATTAGATGTCCTCGGTAAACGAGAGGATGGTTATCATGAAGTAGAAATGATTATGACAACCATTGATTTGGCAGATCGTCTTGAATTAACGTTATTGGATAAAGATGAGATAAAAATTGTTTCACATAATCGCTTTGTTCCAGATGACCATAGGAACTTAGCTTATCAGGCAGCACATTTACTAAAGAACAGGTTTAATGTGAAGCAAGGGGTTAGTATTGCAATTGAAAAAGTGATTCCTGTTGCTGCGGGATTAGCTGGGGGAAGCAGTGACGCAGCAGCAGCGTTAAGAGGCTTAAACAAGCTGTGGCAATTAGGATTAACGATTGATGAGTTAGCGGAAATCGGTGCAGAAATCGGCTCAGATGTATCTTTTTGCGTTTATGGAGGGACAGCCCTTGCTACAGGTAGAGGAGAGCTTATTCAAGCTTTACCAGCTCCACCAACATGTTGGGTGATTTTAGCTAAACCTTTTATCGGTGTTTCGACTGCTGAGGTGTATCGCCGCTTAAATAAACAGGGACTTAAACATCCGCAAACCTTAGCAATGATTAAGGCCATTGAAGATCAGTCTTATAGCGATGTTTGCGCACATTTGTCTAATGTCCTTGAAAGTGTGACGTTAAAAATGCATCCAGAGGTTAACCAAATTAAAGAACAGATGCAGAGATTTGGTGCTGATGCAGTGCTAATGAGTGGTAGTGGCCCTACTGTATTTGGTTTAGCACAGCATGATTCTCGTATGCACCGTATTTATAATGGTCTAAGAGGGTTTTGTGACCAAGTTTTTGCGGTTAGACTCCTTGGAGAACAGCATAAACTTGATTAAAGACGTATGATAATGTTATATTATCGTTATAATATTCGGTTTTTAATTAAAAGGAGGGCCAATCATGAAATTTCGTCGGAGTGAACGTCTAATTGATATGACACATTATCTTTTAGAGCATCCAAGACAATTGGTATCCTTAACCTTTTTCTCAGAAAGATATGGTTCAGCTAAATCATCAATTAGCGAAGATTTAGCGATAATAAAAGACACTTTTGAGCTTCGCGGAATAGGCACATTAGAAACAGTTCCAGGGGCAGCGGGTGGCGTGAGATATCAGGTGAAGGTACGAGATGAAGAAGCGAAACCGATCATTGCTGAACTATGTGAGTTAATTGCAAGTCCTGATCGTCTCTTGCCGGGCGGTTACCTTTATATGACTGATATTTTAGGCGACCCTATGATTGTACAAAAATGCGGTAAGTTAATTGCATCGGCTTATATTAATAAAAATATTGATATGGTCATGACAGTTGCGACAAAAGGAATTGCGCTTGCCTATGCAGTCGCTAATTATCTTAATGTGCCTGTTGTCATTGCCAGAAGAGATAGTAGAGTGACAGAGGGATCTACAGTCAGCATTAACTATGTATCAGGGTCTGCGAAAAGGATTCAGACGATGGTTCTTTCTAAAAGAAGTTTAGAAGAAGGTTCGAAAGTACTTATTGTTGATGATTTTATGAAGGCCGGCGGCACAATTAATGGCATGATTAGTATGCTGGATGAATTTAAAGCTACACTAGCTGGAATTGCAGTCTTAGTAGAATCAGAAAATGCAGATGAACGTTTAGTTGATGAGTATGTATCTCTCGTCCAGTTAGCAGATGTAGATGTAAGAGAAAAACGTATTAATGTAACTGAAGGAAACTACTTCAAAAGGAATTAAGTAGGGAGAGGGAGGAAGATTGTTATGAAGATCGTTCAAACGAATGAAGCTCCAGCGGCTATTGGACCGTATTCTCAAGGTATTGTTGTAAATAATATGTTTTATAGCTCGGGACAAATACCATTAACTACAGAAGGTGTTATGGTAGATGGTGATGTGAAGGCTCAAACACATCAAGTATTTAAAAATTTACAAGCAGTATTACAAGAAGCAGGTGCATCACTTGAAACAGTCATCAAGACAACTGTCTTCATCCAAGATATGAACGATTTTGCAACTGTGAATGAAGTTTATGGAGAGTATTTCAATAACCACCAACCCGCTCGCTCTTGTGTAGAGGTAGCAAAATTGCCAAAAGAAGCAAAAATTGAAATAGAAGTTATCGCACTTGTGAAGTAAATCTCGTGTGGGAGATACACCATTCTGAAAGGATGGTGTATTTTTTTATGAGACAAAAGTGAATTTCATGAAATCGAAATAGTCAAAGGAGAATGGTATTTGGAAGAATTTTAATGGAAATCATCCATTTGTCCTAAAATTACGAAATATTTTTTCTAATTAAGAAGGAGTTTGCAATTATATGTGGAATTGTAAGTAAAGGATTTTATCTACTGGGAAAAGGTGGTGAACAGAATGGAAGTAACTGACGTAAGATTACGCCGCGTTAATACGGATGGCCGCATGAGGGCGATTGCATCTATTACTTTGGATCAGGAATTTGTCGTTCATGATATTCGTGTCATTGATGGTAATAACGGCTTATTTGTAGCGATGCCAAGTAAACGTACTCCGGATGGAGAGTTTAGAGATATTGCTCATCCGATTAATTCCGGGACTCGCGGTAAAATCCAAGAAGCAGTATTAGCAGAGTACCATCGTTTAGGTGAATTAGAGGAAGTAGAATTTGAAGAAGCGGGTGCTTCGTAGAAAAATAGACACGCAGTTAGGAGTCCATACATCTTAGGTATGGGCTCTTTTTTTGTGTATAAATTATTTCAAATGGATGGGTGTGTGTAGACTTGTGAAAAAGTCATTCTAATTGACAAAAATATGTACTTTCCTTTCATTCCTTGAAATCATATGCTATTTAGGATATATTTTTTAATGGATAAAAAGGTTAATTGGAGGACTTTAAATGTCTAATCGATATGCGGTCATTTTAGCTGCTGGTCAGGGTACACGGATGAAATCTAAGCTATATAAAGTGCTACACCCTGTTTGTGGAAAACCAATGGTTCAGCACGTCTTTGATCAAGTATCTACACTTGATATAAAAGATATTGTAACTGTCATTGGTCATGGAGCAGATCTAGTTCAATCACAGCTGGGAGAAGCGAGTGAGTACCGTTTGCAGGAAGAACAGCTTGGTACGGCCCATGCCGTTATTCAAGCGAAAGATTTGTTGCAGGATAAAGAAGGTGTCACGCTAGTTATATGTGGAGATACACCATTAATCAAAGCAGAAACAATGGAAGCGTTATTTAAACATCATGAAGAACAATCTGCGAAAGCAACTATTTTAACAGCGCATACTGGTCAACCGACAGGTTATGGTCGTGTAGTGAGGAATACTGATGGTCATGTAGAGAAAATTGTCGAGCATAAGGATGCGTCAGAAGAAGAGAGATTGATAGAAGAAATCAACACTGGAACTTATTGTTTTGATAACAAAGCTTTATTCCAAGCGCTATCACAAGTATCTAATGATAATGCCCAAGGTGAATATTATTTACCTGATGTCATTGAAATCTTAAAAGCCCAAGGTGAAATCGTTACTGCGTATCAAACACCTGACTTCGAGGAAACCTTAGGAGTAAATGATCGGGTGGCGTTATCACAAGCAGAGATGTATTTAAAGAAACGTATCAACGAACATCATATGAGAAATGGTGTAACAATTGTTGACCCATTAAATACTTATATCGGTGTGGATGTCGAAATTGGTTCAGATACAATTATTTACCCTGGCACTATGTTGATGGGGCATACCATTATTGGTAAGGATTGTGAGATTGGCCCTTCTACTCAGATTGAAAACTGTCAAGTTGGCAGTGAAACGGTCATAAGGCAATCAGTGGCACATGATAGTGAAATTGGTGCGGCAGTAAAGATTGGTCCATTTGCCCATATTCGACCGCAATCGCAAATTGATGATGAAGTTAAAATTGGCAACTTTGTAGAAATAAAGAAAGCGAAGTTTGGCAAGGGTAGTAAAGCTTCACATTTAAGTTATATTGGTGATGCTGAGGTCGGAAAAGACGTTAATTTAGGCTGTGGTTCCATAACAGTTAACTACGATGGAAAGAATAAATATTTAACAAAGATAGAAGACGGTGTATTTGTCGGTTGTAACTCAAACTTGGTTGCACCAGTTACAATTGGTGAAGGTGCTTATATTGCAGCTGGATCTACGATTACTGATGATGTACCAGGCAATGCCTTATCTATTGCACGTGCTCGTCAAGTAAACAAAGAGAATTATGTAGATCAATTAAATCAAAAGAAATAAAAATTTATGGAGGCGCATCATGTCAAACCAGTATTTAGATCCCAATTTAAAAGTATTCACTTTAAATTCAAATAAAGGACTTGCCAGTGAAATTGCTAAATTTATCGGTGTAGAATTAGGTAAATGTTCGGTTACGCGCTTTAGCGATGGTGAAATCCAAATTAATATCGAAGAAAGTATTCGTGGCTGTGATGTGTATGTAATCCAATCAACTAGTAATCCAGTAAATGAGCATTTAATGGAATTATTAATTATGATTGATGCCCTAAAACGAGCATCTGCTAAAACAATCAATATTGTTATGCCTTATTATGGATATGCTCGCCAAGACCGTAAAGCGCGTGCACGTGAGCCGATTACTGCGAAACTTGCTGCAAATTTATTAGAAACAGCGGGCGCAACACGTGTGATTACGCTCGACTTACACGCTCCACAAATTCAAGGATTCTTTGATATTCCAATCGATCACTTAATGGGTGTACCAATCCTATCTGAATACTTTAAGAACAAGGTAGAAGGAGATATTGTTGTCGTTTCTCCAGACCATGGTGGTGTAACAAGAGCACGTAAGATGGCAGATCAATTAAAAGCGCCAATTGCCATCATTGATAAGCGCCGTCCAAGACCAAATGTGGCAGAAGTGATGAATATTGTTGGTAATATTGAGGGGAAAATAGCTATTCTTATTGATGATATTATCGATACGGCTGGCACAATCACTTTAGCTGCAAATGCACTTGTGGAAAATGGAGCTGCAGAAGTGTATGCTTGCTGTACGCACCCTGTTCTATCGGGACCGGCTATTGACCGTATTGAAAACTCACAAATTAAGGAGCTAGTAGTGACGAACTCTATTGTTCTTGATGAAGAGAAGAAAACAGGGAAAATCGTCGAGTTATCTGTGGCATCTCTTATCGGAGAAGCAATTATTCGTGTCCACGAAGAGCAATCTGTAAGCGTGTTGTTCGATTAATCAATTCTGACACATCATGCCATCTATCGGATTATTACGTTTAGTTAAAAAATGGACATTTTGCTTACAAACGTCGAGCGATGTTTATCTTTCAGTTAATTAGGGAATCTTTAAATAATAAGCCTTAAATTATGAAAGGGGACGTTAGAATGACTGTTTTAGAAGCGAAGGAAAGAAAAGAGTTTCGTCACTCATTTTTAACTAAAATTCGTGCAGATGGTAATGTTCCAGCAATTGTTTATGGCACGAAGATGGAGAGTAAGCCAATATTCTTTAATGAGGCTGATTTTATTAAGACGATTAGAGAAGTTGGTAGAAATGGTGTCTTCTCAGTCGATATTGATGGTAAGAAAGTCGATGTCGTCTTAACAGAATACCAAGCCGATCCATTAAAGAATACAGTGGTACATGCTGATTTATTATCTGTAGACAAATCTACACAAATTACAGCAGAAGTTACTGTAAATACGGTCGGTGACTCACCAGGTGTAAAAGAAGGTGGCGTCTTGCAACAAGCGCTACATGAGATTACCGTTACCGGTACACCTGGCAATATCCCGCAATCAATTGATGTGGATATTTCTAAATTAGAGATAAACGATGTGGTCACTATTGAAGATTTAAAAGGTGCCTCCTCGTATGAAATTGAACATGATGCCGAAGAGACGATTCTTTCTATCCTCCCTCCTCGTGTGGAAGAAGAACCTCAAGAAGAGGAAGTTGTGGAAGAGCCGGAAGTTATAAACGAAAAAGAATAATACCAAACTAAGGTGGGGACTGACCAGAGCACCAACGGGTCAGTCCTTATTTGAGGTAAGGGGGAAAGTGCTTAGTGAAACTATTTGTAGGGTTAGGTAATCCAGGTAAGCCCTATGATCGTACAAGACATAATATTGGATTTGATGTGATCGATGAATTATCTAAAAAGTGGGACATTCCACTTGATCAATCAAAGTTTAAAGGATTGTATGGTGCTGGATTTGTAAAAGGAGAAAAAGTTTTTTTATTAAAACCACTTACATATATGAATTTATCAGGTGAATCCATTAGACCACTGATGGATTATTTTCAAATTGAGATAGAGGATATTGTAGTTATTTATGATGATTTAGATTTACCGGTTGGAAAGATTCGCTTGCGACAAAAAGGAAGTGCTGGTGGACATAACGGGATTAAATCAACGATTGCTCATATCGGTACGCAAGAATTCAACCGCATCCGAGTGGGGATAGATCGTCCGCCTCAAGGAATGAAAGTCCCGGATTATGTACTTGGTAAGTTTACTGAAGAAGAAATGAACGAAATGAAAGCTGTCATTAATAAATGTACTGATGCGTGTCAAGAATGGTTAAATGTACCTTTCCTTCAAGTCATGAATGTATATAATCAATCATGATATAATGATTTGTGCATATCCTTCCAACAAACCGTCAATAATAATGACAATTGATGGATAAAGGGAAGTGTTATTGTTGGCTATTCATTACTCATGCCGCCATTGCGGGGTATCTTTAGGGACTGTCGATAAACAAACGGTTCAAGCAGAGCAATTAGGCTTTCATAAATTAAATGAAGAAGAAAGACATGAAATGATCCAGTATGATAATTCGGGAAACGTTTACGTGAAGGCGATTTGTGAGGATTGCCATGAATCACTAGAGCGTAATCCCGACTACTATCAGCAAGACTTTCTAATTCATTAAAGCTTTGGAGTACTTTCCAAAGCATTTTTCTGTTTCTTTATACTCTTTTCGATAGATAGGAAAAAAGTTTAGTACGATAATAGAGGGACTTTTCTTATAAAAATCGAATAATATATAAAGTTAACAACCATTGTTTGAAAAAACACGCATGATTTATATGCTTTGTGAGTATAAACATGTAAGTAAGAAAAATTTGGCTTCCTAACCTATACGAGGTTTAGGGAGCTTAAAGTGCTTTAAAAATGTATTTAAAAAGAAGAGCAAATAGGGGAGTAGTAGCTTTCTCAGGTTGAGGGAGAGATGTTGCTTTTTGTAATAGGAGGATTACTGCATGTTAGGGCTTAAAAAAGTATTTTCACAACAGGATGAGGTCTTGTCTGTATTATCAGGTATAGATGAAGGGTTAAATGAACAAATGGTGGCAGGTTTAACGGGTTCAGCTAGAACGCTTTTTCTGGCGGCAGTATATGAACAGTCTAAACGTCCCTTACTTGTGACAACCCACAATTTATTGCAAGCGCAAAAATTATATGAGGATTTAACACAACTTCTCGGAGAAGAGCAAGTATTCTTGTATCCTGCAAATGAGTTAATTGCAGCCGAATTAAGTATATCTAGCCCAGAATTAAAAGGGCAAAGAATTGAAACACTCAACCATATGATGTCAGCAAATGATGGTGTCATGATTGTACCTATGGCAGGGTTAAAGAAGGTCCTTCCACCTAAAGAGTTGTGGAGTAAACTTCAGTTGACGTTAAAAGTTGGCGATGAGCTAACCGAACAACAATTAAATCAGTTTATTCAAATGGGCTACAGTCGAGTGGAGATGGTGTCCTCTCCAGGTGAATTTAGTGTTCGTGGTGGTATTATTGATATTTATCCGTTAACAGAGTCAGACCCTATTAGAATTGAATTATTCGATACAGAGGTTGATTCTATCCGTTTCTTTTCTTTAGAAGATCAGCGCTCAAAGTCAAAGGTTGAGCGTGTGTTAATTGGGCCAGCTACGGAAACACCAATGGAAGGTGAACATTTTGAGCGGCTTATTCATACTTTAGAGTCAGGATTGGGTAAAAGCTTAAAAAAATTAAAAAATGACCAAGCCAAACAAAGCCTTACACAAAATATCGGTTATGAATTAGAACAATTAAAGACTGGTACTAAACCAGAGCAATTATATAAATATTTATCCCTTGCTTATGAGGGAGGCAGTAGTTTAATAGACTATCTTCCTGCGAACGGATTGATTTTTGTAGACGAAGTCAGTCGCGTACAAGAAATGAATGATTCCCTTGATAAAGAAGAAGCAGAATGGTACACGAACCTACTTGAAGAAGGACAAATTATTCACGACGTTGTCACTTCCCATTCTTTAAAAGAATTAATGTATAGTAAGAAAAATCCGATTGTTTATATGTCCTTATTTTTACGACATGTACCGAATACAAATCCGCAAAATATTATTAATATCTCCTGTAAGCCGATGCAAAATTTTCATGGTCAAATGCATGTGCTTAAAACAGAGGTTGATCGCTGGAAAAAAGGAAATTATGCTATTGTTTTTCTTGCTGTAGATGAAGAGCGGGTTCACAAATTGCAAAATGTGTTAGAGGATTATGATATTGAATCCGCTATCATCAAGCAGGACTCTCTCCTTGCACAAGGAAGAATTCAGATTTTAGAAGGGGCCATTCAAACAGGTTTTGAGCTAAATAATCAACGGATTGCCGTGATTACAGAAGAAGAGCTATTTAATCATAAAACAAGAAAGAAACAGAGGAGACAAAAACTTTCCAATGCAGAAAGAATTAAGAGCTATTCGGAATTAAAGATTGGTGATTACGTTGTTCATGTCAACCATGGTATTGGTAAGTATTTAGGGATTGAAACTTTAGAGATTAATGGTGTCCATAAAGATTATTTGAATATTCGTTATCAAGGTAGTGATCAACTTTATGTTCCTGTTGAACAAATTGACCTTGTACAAAAATATGTAGGGTCTGAATCAAAAGAACCGAAGATTTATAAACTTGGCGGTAACGATTGGAAGAAGGTAAAGAAAAAAGTCCAATCCTCTGTTGAAGATATCGCCGATGACCTTATTAAATTATATGCCGAAAGAGAAGCATCGAAAGGATACGCTTTTAACCCTGATAGTGATATGCAGCGAGAGTTTGAATCTGCTTTCCCATATCAAGAAACAGAAGATCAAATTCGTTCCATTAATGAGATTAAAAAAGATATGGAAAGAGAAAGACCAATGGACCGATTGCTTTGTGGAGACGTGGGTTATGGAAAAACAGAAGTGGCTATACGAGCGATATTCAAAGCAGTGGCTGATGGTAAACAAGTTGCTTTTCTTGTGCCAACAACGATCCTTGCACAACAGCATTATGAAACGATGCTTGAGCGGTTCCAAGACTATCCTGTAAAAATCGGTATGTTGAGTCGATTCCGTACGAAGAAACAACAAACTGAAACGATTAAAGGATTAAAAGCGGGGACGGTTGATGTTGTCGTTGGTACACACCGTATCCTTTCTAAAGATTTGACTTATCGAGATCTCGGTTTGTTGATTATAGACGAAGAACAAAGGTTTGGTGTTACTCATAAAGAGAAAATCAAGAAATTAAAAACCAATGTCGATGTTTTAACATTAACAGCGACACCAATTCCGCGTACATTGCATATGTCCATGCTGGGCGTTCGGGATTTATCCGTTATTGAAACACCACCTGAAAATCGTTTTCCAGTACAAACATATGTGATGGAATATAACGGTGTATTGGTGAGGGAAGCAATCGAGCGAGAATTAGCACGTGGTGGTCAGGTCTATTTTCTGTATAATCGCGTGGAGGATATTGAGCGTAAAGCAGAGGAAATCTCTATGATTGTTCCTGATGCAAGGGTCGCTTATGCACATGGTCAGATGACGGAGAATGAATTAGAGAGCGTCATGCTTGGTTTCTATGACGGTGAATATGATGTCTTAGTAAGTACAACGATAATTGAGACTGGTGTAGATATACCAAATGTAAATACATTAATTGTTCATGATGCTGATCGCATGGGCTTATCTCAGTTGTATCAATTGCGAGGAAGGGTAGGTAGGTCTAACCGTGTGGCTTATGCGTACTTTACCTATCGTAAAGATAAAGTCCTTACAGAAGTGGCAGAGAAGCGTTTGCAGGCGATTAAAGAATTTACGGAGCTTGGCTCTGGATTTAAAATTGCCATGCGTGATTTAACGATTCGAGGTGCAGGTAATTTACTTGGAGCGGAGCAACATGGCTTTATTGATTCTGTTGGGTTTGATCTATATTCACAAATGCTAAAAGAAGCAATTGAAGAGAGGAAAGAATCCATGGGCGGTGAGCCGAGAAAAGAGCCAATGGAAATTGATTTAGAAATTGATGCTTATATTCCAGATGCATTTATTTCTGATGGACATCAGAAAATTGAAATGTATAAACGCTTCCGTGGGATTACGAGCCTAGAGGATATTGATGAATTGAAAGATGAGATGGTTGACCGCTTTGGTGATTATCCGGAAGAAGTCGCGTATTTATTTAAAATTGCTGAAATGAAAGTATATGGAGAAGTGGCTGGAGTCGAACTAGTGAAGCAATCAAAAGATGAAGTGCTTGTCCTGTTATCTGAGCAAGGTAGTGTTGAAGCTGATGGGCAAAAAGTATTCAAGCTCAGCAATCAATTTGGTCGCATGATTGGGCTTGGTATGGATGGAAAAAAACTGAAAGCAGTTCTCCATATAAAAGGAATTGCCACGAAAGAATGGTTAGAAAATGCGTTTACCTTTATGAAGGGATTACAAGATACAAAGAAGGTTCCTGAAAAAACAGCCAAGTAACTGTTGAAAAATATTGGTAATTTCATTGTAAGAATTGCAATGTTTGATTGAGAAAGGACAAGGGTATTTCAAGGATAGAGCACATAAATGGAATGTTTATCCCTTTCTGGAATGAATCACACCTAAAAGAAAAAATAGTTGGACGTGTATATAACTTTCCTTATGAAAGATACTAAGTTCAAACATGGCGATGCATTCATGATATCTTCCTTATGAATCATAGCTATTTTGAAAAGTAAAAGCTGTAGTTTAAGTTAGATTTAACCGAAAATCATCTGTAAAGGGAAATATTTATCATTAGCGAAGGAATAAATGGGAAGAATTCTCGTTGTATCGTCCTAATGGCCATGGATCGGTTAGAGTTAAGCGGCTTTTTCTTTTCAGTAATTTAATCATCAGATGAAAGTGAGGCAACGTTGAATGAAAGCAACAGGTATTGTTCGTCGTATTGATGATTTGGGTCGTGTCGTCATTCCTAAAGAAATCCGGAGAACTTTAAGAATCCGTGAAGGAGATCCACTTGAGATTTTTGTAGACCGCGATGGAGAGGTAATTTTAAAGAAATACTCACCTATCTCTGAGCTTAGTGACTTCGCAAAAGAATATGCAGAAGCATTATATGATAGCTTAGGAAATCCGGTCTTAATTTGCGATAGAGATACATATATCGCTGTTGCAGGAGGCTCTAAGAAGGATTACTTAAATAAGAGTATTAGTGATCTAGTAGAGAAGACAATGGAGGATCGTAGCTCTGTTCTTGTGACCCAATCAAGCGAAATTTCAATTGTAGATAATCATACAGAATCCGTCGCATCTTACACAATAGGACCCATAGTAGCCAATGGCGATCCAATTGGCGCAGTCGTAATCATTGCGAAAGATGACACCATTGGTGCAGTTGAACAAAAATCCGTCGAAACCGCAGCTGGATTTTTAGCGAGACAAATGGAATCATAGTATATAGGTAATATGAGCTGGAACTTTTCTAGCGTCATCTAGTGCGAACAATCATATTCTTAATGATGATTGTTCGCTTTATTTTTGTGTAGACATTGACTTTCGGGAGCTGAATGCTGCTAAAGTTAGATGAAAATGATCTGGAGTAAGATGCCATTAGAAACGAATCAGCCCCTTAACTGAAGTCGACAGGAAATGCTTAATCGGGTAAAAAAGTGCCGCGTTCTGAAAAGACCGATTAAGATGGTAACGAGTCTAAAAACCAGCATCTCAATGAAATTTTCGGTAAGAATCACTCAAGGGAATTTGTCTGGAAAAGATGGGAGATGTAAATTAAAGAAACCCAAGCGTGAAGAAATCATAATTAGGCCAGAGCTAATATCGAATAATCGCTTCAAAAATTGATAGTTTCAAGTAGGATTTACTTAAACATAAGGAGAAATCATAGCTAAGCATCCTTTTACCGAAAAACTACAAATGCCTCCCTCAGGCAAGGAGCGAGAGACAAATATCAATGAATGAATATGCTATAATACATTTCGAAGTTCATAGTTAAGCGGTATCGTCGTGCTTATAGGGGGAGATATCTTCTGGATACCAATCAAACTTCTACGAGTATAATGAAAGGTGCGGTTATTTTGACTGCGGCAGGAATCATTGTCAAATTGTTGAGCGCGGTTTATCGCATTCCTTTCCAAAACATAGTAGGAGATATCGGGTTTTATATTTATCAACAAGTGTACCCTTTTTATGGGATCTTTCTTGTATTAGCCACAACAGGTTTTCCTGTTGTGATTTCAAAACTATATATTGAGCAAAGAACGAGGAATGGTGAGGAAGGTGGACGGCGATTATTAAAAGTTGCCGGATTATTGTTATCAATGATTGCTGTTTTATGTTGCTTAACGATGTATTTTAGTGCCGATGCCTTAGCTTACTATATGAACGATCCTCAATTGGCTGATTCCTTGCGCATTGTTGCTATTAGTTTTTTAATATTACCACTTGTATCAGTGTTAAGAGGTTTTTTTCAAGTAAAAGGAAATATGATGCCAACAGCTGTTTCCCAAGTGAGTGAACAACTTATACGAGTGCTGTTTATCTTGCTTTATGCTTATATACTAACTAAAATGGGTGCTTCCATTTATTCTGTTAGCGGTGGAGTTTACTATGGTGTCATTTTAGCCTCTTTGGCAGCTTTTGCAATCTTGCTATTCTATTTTATAAAAGAAATGAAAAGTGCACCAAGAATAAGGCAGAAGCACAGGGGTGTTAGCTCGTATTTACAACTGTCTAAAGAGATTATTGTCCAAAGCTTTGCTATTTGTGTGAGTAGTTTATTACTCATTTTTATCCAGTTAGCAGATGCCCTCAATCTTTATGCATTATTGACGACATCGGGTTTTTCTGAAATTGAAGCAAAGACATTAAAGGGTGTATATGACAGAGGCCAGCCACTTATTCAATTAGGTTCTATTGTTGCCACTTCGATGAGTTTATCGCTCGTACCAATTCTTACATACGTAAAAATAAAGCAACCTCATCTACTCAATGAAAAAATCCAATTGGTCATAAGAGTGAGCCTTCTATTTGGCGTTGGCGCTTCAGTGGGGCTTTGGGCGATTGTGAGACAAACAAATGTCATGCTATTCGAAAATGATAAAGGTTCAGCCGTTCTAGGTCTAATGTCTATTGTTATTTTACTAAGCTCTCTTGTGATTACTTTGGCAGCCGTACACCAAGGCCTAGGAAATAGCTTTTTTCCAGCGTGGACGATTTTAATCGGAGTGGGCATTAAGTACTTTCTGAATACCTCATTTGTACCGCATTATGGAATATATGGGGCTGTGTACGCCACATACATTGCGTTAGCGTTGATGGTAATTGCTTTGCTGTTTCGGTTAAAATGGAACCAAAGTGTCACACTTGTTTCAGTACGTGTGTTATTGACAATTCTTAGTTCTGCTCTTCTGATGACGATTTTTTTAAATTTGTATCTCTCTGTTACTGCACTTTCATTCATGAGTGGACGAGTACTTGCTACCTTTCAATCGTTAACCGGCGCCGCTCTTGGTGCGATTCTTTATTTATTTCTTACGATTCGCAGCAACATATTTACAGAAGCAGAGCTACGTCAGTTACCTTTTGGAGAAAAGCTTCTCCATTTTATGAAAAGAAGATAAAAACAAACCGACACAAAAAGTAAAATAAAGGAGAATTATTTATAATGAAGGTAACAGTTATTGGCCTTGGGGCAGGAGATCTTAATCAACTGCCACTAGGAGTATATAAGCTATTAACCAGTGTTAATAAAGTCTATTTAAGAACAAAAGAACACCCTGTGGTATCAGCCTTAACCGCCGAAGGAGTGCTATTTGAATCCTTTGACACAATCTATGAATCACATGATCAATTTGCAGAGGTGTACGAAGAAATAAGCACCCTTTTGTTAGAAAAAGGAAAAGTAGAAAACATTGTTTATGCTGTGCCGGGTCACCCGCTTGTAGCAGAAAAAACGGTACAATTACTCATTGAAAGGGCTGATGAGTATGGAGTTAATTTAGACTTTAAGGGTGGCCAAAGTTTTCTAGATAGCATGTTCCAAGCGTTAAGGGTTGATCCAGTTGAAGGTTTTACACTATTAGATGGTACGGACTTAAAGGGAAGTGAACTTGTTCTTACACAACATATGATTATCGGACAAGTGTATGATGCATTTATTGCATCTGAAGTAAAGTTGACGTTAATGGACTATTTACCGGATGATTATTTAGTAAAGATTGTAACAGCGGCCGGAAGTAGTGAAGAAGTGATTAAGGAAGTTCCGCTTTATGAACTAGATCATGATTTAGCTTTAACTAATTTAACATCTGTATATGTCCCTCCCGTTATGAATGAAGAGATTCTTTACCCAACGTTCCCTAAACTGAAAGAAATCATTGCTACCTTAAGAGGTCCAAATGGATGTCCGTGGGATAAGAAACAAACACATCAATCTTTGAAGAAGTATTTAATCGAGGAAGCGTATGAATTAATCGAAGCGATTGAAGAAGATGATATTGATCATATAATTGAAGAGCTAGGGGATGTGTTGTTACAAGTTATGCTTCATGCCCAGATAGGAGAAGATGAAGGGTACTTCTCTATTCATGATGTAATAGAAGGTCTTTCTAAAAAAATGGTTTTTAGACATCCGCATGTGTTTGGAGAGAGAGCAGCAGAAGATGTAAATGAAGCGTTACGTAACTGGGATGAAATGAAAAAACAAGAAAAAGGCGAAAAAACATCGTCACTATTGGATGGTGTTCCAAAATCATATCCTGCCATGTTGCGTGCAGAAGAGTTACAAAAACGTGCTGCAAAGGTAGGTTTCGATTGGGAAAACATCCAACCAATGTGGGATAAGGTGTTTGAAGAAATTAAAGAATTTCAATTGGAAGCCGAGAATAATAATGACAATCGCATAATAGAATTTGGTGATATATTATTTGCATTTATCAATATTGCTCGGTATTATCAAATCAACCCAGAAGAAGCATTACATCGAACCAATACGAAATTTACGAATCGGTTTTCATATATAGA
The DNA here is from genome assembly GCF_020171845.1 of Cytobacillus kochii. Taxonomy (GTDB): domain Bacteria; phylum Bacillota; class Bacilli; order Bacillales; family Cytobacillaceae; genus Cytobacillus; species Cytobacillus kochii. The sequence goes on from NZ_JAIVAM010000020.1 coordinate 33,293, forward strand.
GAAAAAACTAGATAAGAATCTAGAAGAGGCGAGCCTGGAGGAAATGGATCGTTTTTGGGAAGAAGCGAAGAAAAAAGGTTACTAAATGAACTTTTTAGGGTAAAGGGGAGTGAAAGTATGCGCTTAGATAAATTTCTAAAGGTATCTCGATTAATAAAAAGACGTACCTTGGCAAAGGAAGTCTCTGACCAAGGGCGTATTGCTATTAATGGATTAGAAGCGAAGGCAAGTACCAATGTAAAAGTTGGTGATGAATTATCGATTCGATTTGGGCAGAAAGTGACAAAGGTGCGAATAGATAAAATACAGGAAACAACAAGAAAAGATGATGCAGCGGAAATGTACACGATAGTAAGTGAAGAAAGAATGAATCAAGAATAAATAAATAGCGCTTGTTCTAATCCCTGAGCAATCTTCATACATATGTATTAAAGGATTGTACTATGGATTGTGAGGGATAAAGATGAGCCAATACCATGAGAACTCGAGTAAACAAACTGCTCCTGATCATGATGTGATCATGCGGGGCAGAAGGCTGCTAGATATTACGGGAGTGAAGCAGGTAGAAAGCTTTGATAATGAAGAGTTTTTATTAGAAACTGTCATGGGTTTTTTAGCTATCAAAGGGCAAAATCTACAAATGAAGAATTTAGATGTGGACAAAGGAATTGTCTCCATAAAAGGGAAAATTTTCGACCTTGTTTATTTAGATGATCAACATGGAGAAAAAGCTAAAGGGCTCTTTAGCAAGTTATTCCGATGACGTTATCGGTCCAATTTTTGACGATGCTCTCTATGATAGGGATGGGTTCCCTTTTTGGAGCGAGCTTAGATACGTATCAGCGCTTTCTCAAACGGCCACTAAGAAAGAGTTGGGTTGTCTTTATAAATGACATCCTTTTTTGGCTATTACAAGGACTAGCTATTTTTTATATTTTGTTCCTTGTCAATGAAGGAGAGTTAAGATTCTACATCTTTTTAGCTTTACTTTGCGGTTTTGCAGCCTATCAAGCGTTAATGAAGAATATTTACCTAAAGCTATTAGAGATAGTTATTTCTACGATTATTTCTATTTATTATTTTATTGTGAAGGTCATTCGTCTATTAATTATTCGACCTGTTCAGTTTTTTTTCACTACCTTAATAGGGCTATTGGTATTAGTGGGCAAACTTCTTCTACTACTGATAAAATGGACAAGTAATGTGCTAATGTTCATCTTAAAAGTACTATTATCACCAGTAAGATGGATATTTCGACTTCTTATTCGTATATTACCAGACCCTTTTAAAAAATCAGTCGATAAGTTCTATGATAAATTAAAAGGATATTTCCAAAAAGGGAAAGAATATGTTAAAAAACTGGCGGAAAAGTGGAAGAAGAAAGAATAACTTAGAAGGGAGAGATAGTTGTATGAGTACCAACAAGAATAAAAATGTAGCCAAGATCCATTCAAGCTATATCGAACAACAGGAAGCCAATAAAATCAGTTCTCAACGGAGAAAGAAGCTTCTCTATCGTAGACTGACTGTCTTTTTTGTATTTGTTGCTGTGGTTTCAGTATTTATGATTACGACTATCGTATCCCAATCTGCTGCCCTAGGTGAAAAGAAAGAAGAAAAGGTAAAACTTGCTCATCAATTGAAAGAACTAGAACAGTCAGAAAAGGCCTTGAATGAAGAGATTGTTAGGTTACATGATGAAGAGTATTTAGAGAAACTTGCTAGAAGGGATTATTATCTTTCTGAACAAGGTGAAATCATCTTCAAAATGCCGGATGAAACAGATGAAAAGGAAAAAAAAGAAAATGAGTCAGCTCAATGAGAAGTTGACACCTATTTTTATCTTTCGGTATAATATAGTATAAGTATGAATACATTTGGGTTTACTTTATATCTTTAAGGAGGAAATATCTTTTTATGTCAATCGAAGTAGGCAGCAAGTTACAAGGAAAGGTTACAGGCATCACTAATTTCGGAGCGTTTGTAGAGCTGCCGGAAGGATCAACAGGCCTTGTGCATATTAGTGAAGTTGCAGACAATTATGTGAAGGACATTAATGATCACCTCAAAGTAGGCGATACTGTTGAAGTGAAAGTTATTAATGTGGAGAAAGACGGTAAAATTGGTTTATCAATTAAGAAAGCTGTTGATCGTCCTGAGAGAACGGAAAGGCCTGAAAGAAGAGAGTCGAGAGGCTATTCTGGGCGCCCACGTCAAGGTAGAACAAACGATAATCACCGTCCTTCAAAGGAGACATTCGAATCTAAAATGGCTCGCTTTTTGAAAGACAGTGAAGACCGTTTATCTTCTCTTAAGAGAAATACAGAATCAAAACGTGGTGGCAGAGGAGCTAAACGAGGTTAACTTGCTGCTGAATTAATATATACGAGCAAGGGGATCACGACGATTCCTGCAAAAGCAATCCTTATTGGGATTGCTTTTTTTATTCTTCTTCCGCAACTATTGTGACGAATGGCAATGATTGTAAGTCATAACGATTAAGTGTGGTGACTTAGGTAGGTATAGAAACTTTGCGTATAAGGAATTGTGCGTATGTGGGGGATAGGGTGCAGAAGATTGATTGAATGGATTAGACGAGAAACGGGTCAGAAATTAGGGCAGGGGGGAAAGTTTGATTGGATTAGGCGAGAAATGGATCAGAAATCAGGTGGTAGAGGAAAGTTTGATAGGATTAGGCGAGAAACGGGTCAGAAATTGGGTCAGAGAGAAAAGTTTGATTGGATTAGGCGAGAAACGGGTCAGAAATTGGGTGGTAGAGGAAAGTTTGATAGGATTAGGCGAGAAACGGATCAGAAATTAGGTGGTAGAGGAAAGTTTGATAGGATTAGGCGAGAAACGGGTCAGAAATAAGGGCAGAGGGTAAAGTTTGATTGGATTAGGAGAGAAACGGATCAGAAATTAGGTCAGAGAGAAAAGTTTGATTGGATTAGACGAAAAACGGATCAGAAATTAGGTCAGAGAGAAAAGTTTGATAGGATTAGATGAGAAACGCACCAGAAATTAGGTCAGAGAGAAAAGTTTGATAGGATTAGATGAGAAACGCACCAGAAATTAGGCCAGAGGGAAAAGTTTGATTGGATTAGACGAGAAACGTACCAGAAATTAGGTCAGAGAGAAAAGTTTGATAGGATTAGACGAGAAACGGGTCAGAAATTAGGGCAGAGGGAAAAGTTTGATTGGATTAGACGAGAAACGGATCAGAAATTAGGCTAGAGAGAAAAGTTTGATTGGATTAGACGAGAAACGCACCAGAAATTAGGCCAGAGAGAAAAGTTTGATTGGATTAGACGAGAAACGCACCAGAAATTAGGCCAGAGAGAAAAGTTTGATTGGATTAGACAAGTAACGTGTCAGAAAATAGTTCAGAGAGAAAAGTTCGATTAGATTAGGCGAAAAAAAATCAAAAATCAAACAAAAAAAATACATGCTAGGGTTGCTGTTATTATCATTAAAAATGAGTAAAAAACAAACCTGAACAGTTGATGCTGCCCAGGTTTGTTTTATAGCTAATATAAGTGATGACCCGTACGGGATTCGAACCCGTGTTACCGCCGTGAAAGGGCGGTGTCTTAACCGCTTGACCAACGGGCCACTATAAAAAATGGTAGCGGCGGAGGGGATCGAACCCCCGACCTCACGGGTATGAACCGTACGCTCTAGCCAGCTGAGCTACACCGCCATTTGAAGTTACTTTCTTTTAAAAGCACAAGATATATAATACAAAGATTCTACAAGTCTGTCAATATTATTTCCCCCGGAAAATTTTTGTCGGAATAGTTGATGGGGTTTCGTCATTTTTTGGAAGCATGTGATGTCTAGTTTTTTTAGACAACAGGAGAACGTATGGTCCAATTCCAATCCTTATAATTGATGCTGCTTTTGTACTCTTTTTGCACTTTATAAAGAAATCAGTCGAACGAAAAAGAGGTACTTGTCCATTATTTTGACAAACTTTTAAGACATAGCCCTTTATAATAGCAAAAAAGAAACAAATAGGGAGTGGGAATGATGGAAAAACTCGAACGAACAATTGCAGAACCGATAGGGGAAGTGGATCTTCGTCGTCCCAAGATGGAGCTCTCAAAAATAGGTGGGAAAATACAGACGGGCTTAGAAACTTTCTTTATTAAGAAGGGGTACTTGTTTTTAATTATTGGTTTTTTACTTGGACGAGCCCTTATATTGTCCCAGTTGACACCATTCACTCTGCCCTTTTTTGCTGCGATGTATTTAGTAAGAAAGGATAAAGCACCGCTTGCTTTAATTGGATTGATTGGAGGAGCTTCGACTTTATCATTTACTCATGGTGTGACCACGTTTTTAACATCTTTCTTTTTTCTGTTTGTTTTTCGGATAAGTAAAAAGTGGGTTACCAATGAATTAAAAGTAATGCCTATATATGTGGCTGTGACATTATTAATCAGTTCGATTATCCAATCTTATATCTTAACGGGACATGTGGCGATGTACGATTTCATGATGGCTGGTGTAGAGGCTAGTTTAGGATTTATCCTATGTTTAATATTCCTACAGAGCCTGCCGTTACTATTTTTTAATCGGAGGAGGCAATCATTAAAAACAGAGGAAATCGTCTGCCTCATTATTATGCTAGCCTCAGTAATGACAGGAACAATCGGATGGACCGTATATGACCTATCAGTCGAACATGTGATGTCTCGTTATTTGGTGCTTGTGTTTTCATTTGTCGCTGGTGCCACGGTTGGCTCAACGGTTGGTGTCGTGACAGGGCTAATATTTAGCTTGGCTAATATTTCAAGTTTTTTCCATATGAGTTTATTAGCATTCTCTGGTTTGCTAGGTGGGTTATTAAAAGAAGGGAAGAAAATAGGTGTGGCATTTGGTTTGCTCATTGCTACCTTACTCATGGGAATGTATGGTGACAATCAGTCAAACTTATTAATTGGTTTATACGAAACGGGAGTAGCAATATTTCTATTTCTATTAACGCCTCAAAGTTTTACTTCAAAGCTAGCGAAACATATCCCTGGGACAGCAGAATATGCCGCAGAGCAACAGCAGTACATGAGAAAAATGCGGGATGTAACTGCGCACAGAGTTTCTCAGTTTTCTAATGTTTTTCAAGCGTTATCGCAAAGCTTTGCCATGCAACATCAAGCTCCTGTGGTGGAAAATGATGAGACAGATCGAGAATTGGATTATTTCCTAAGTAATGTCACAGAGAAGACATGCCAAACTTGCTTTAAAAAGGATCACTGCTGGGCTAGGAACTTTGATACAACATATGATTATATGAAAAACATTATGCATGATTTAGATGAAAAAGACGGACAAATTTCTTCACGACTAGAAAGGGAGTGGGAAAAACACTGTACACGGTCGAAGAAAACAACAGAAGTGATTCAACAGGAGCTTACTTTTTATAAAGCAAATCAACGGTTGAAAAAACAAGTACAAGAAAGTAGGAAGCTTGTGGCAGATCAATTATTAGGTGTGTCTGCAGTGATGGGGGATTTTGCTAAAGAAATTCAAAGAGAGAGAGAGAATCATCATAAACAGGAAGAACTGATATTAGAGGCCATTCAAGAATTTGGGGTAGAGGTAGAACAGGTAGAAATTTATAGCTTGGAGCAAGGCGATGTTGATATAGAGATGACGATCCCATACTGCAATGGGCACGGAGAATGTGAGAAATTAATTGCACCAATGCTTTCAGATATATTAGGAGAAACAATCTTAGTTAAATCTGAGGAATGTGCGAGTTATGCCAATGATTATTGCCATGTTACTTTTCGTTCAGCAAAGGCATATGTCATTGATACGGCAGTGGCACATGCGGCTAAGGACGGTGGCTTAGTATCAGGAGATAGTTATTCAACAATTGAATTAGGTAGCGGTAAGTATGCAATTGCCATTAGTGATGGGATGGGAAATGGAGAACGAGCACATATAGAAAGCAAAGAAACGTTAGAATTACTACAGAAAATATTGCAATCAGGTATAGAAGAGCAAGTGGCCATAAAATCGGTCAATTCTGTTCTGTCATTAAGGACAACAGATGAAATTTTCTCCACATTAGATTTGGCGATGATTGATTTACAAAATGCTGATGCTAAATTTTTAAAAATAGGCTCCACACCGAGTTTTATTAAAAGAGGGAGCCAAGTGATGAAAGTGCAAGCAAGTAATTTACCTATAGGCATGATTGAAGAATTCGATGTCGATGTTGTTAGTAAGCAATTAAAAGCAGAGGATTTATTAATTATGATGAGCGATGGTGTATTTGAAGGGCCGAAACATGTGGAGAATTTTGATCTTTGGATGAAGAGGAAAATAACTGAGTTAAAAACGAACGACCCACAAGAAGTGGCAGATTTAATTATGGAAGAGGTGATTCGATCAAGAGCGGGACGTATTGATGATGATATGACGGTGATGGTGGCAAAAGTAAAGCACAATATCCCGAAATGGTCGAGTATACCGTTCCATAAACAAGCGAATTAATGTTAGTTAGAATAGAATCTCCAATAGATGACATTTTTATGTATATTTCCTTTCTAATCCGTTGAAAATGGTTAGTAATCACTAAGTAACTTCTATCAGATTAGGAGGGAAAAAGATGAAAACAGGTACCCTAAAACAAATTTTACTTATTACAGACGGGTGTTCAAATGTTGGAGAAGACCCTATAGCGATGTCGGCTCTAGCAAAAGAGCAGGGAGTTTCCGTAAATGTGATAGGTGTAATGGAGAATGACGTTATTGACGAGAAGGGAATGCAGGAAATTGAGAGTATTGCCCTTTCCGGGGGTGGGGTAAGTCAAGTCGTATATGCTAGACAGCTATCGCATACCGTCCAGATGGTAACAAGGCAGGCGATGACACAAACATTACAAGGAGTAGTCAATCGTGAACTCACGCAAATCTTAGGAAATAAACAAACGATTGAGGATTTGCCTCCAGAACAAAGAGGCGAGGTAATGGAGGTCGTGGATGAGCTAGGGGAAACGGTTGAAATGGAAGTGTTGATTCTTGTCGATACGAGTGCAAGTATGAAACATAAGCTACCTACAGTCAAAGAAGCCTTATTTGATCTATCTTTAAGCTTAAATGCACGAATGGGAAAAAATAAATTTTCTCTGTTTGTATTTCCCGGGAAAAAGAATGATGTCGAAAAATTGCTAGATTGGACACCTAAGCTCGAATCGTTAACTTCTGTGTTCGCTAAACTCTCAACAGGTGGTATTACACCCACTGGACCAGCTTTAAGAGAGGCGATTACCTATTTTGAGAAGAAGCGATCATTACGCAATTTAATTTCTAGAAATGACGATGAGTACTATGAAGAGTCAATTTAATCTACAAAAAGGTGCGATTATTAACGGGAAATGGCATCACAAGCAATACCGTATCGAAAAAGAACTAGGTGCAGGGGCTAATGGTGTAGTTTATCTCGCCACATACCTTGAGCAACTCGTTGCTTTAAAAATAAGTGAAAATGGGTATACAGTAACTTCTGAAGTGAATGTGCTAAAATCCTTTACGAAGGTCCAAGGGTCTACCCTAGGGCCTTCTTTGCTTGATGTTGATGATTGGCAATTTTCCTCATCCACTATGTATTCTTTTTATGTGATGGAATATATCCATGGTCCTGATCTCCACTCTTTTATTAAACAGAAAGGAGAGGCGTGGATACCTGTGCTCATGCTGCAATTACTTTCTGATCTAGAGGAGCTACACAAAGCGGGATGGGTATTTGGAGATTTAAAACCGGAGAATCTGATTGTCACGGGAAGAGCCCCGCGTATTCGGTGTATAGATGTAGGGGGAACAACATTAAAAGGTAGAGCCATTAAGGAGTTTACAGAATTTTACGACCGGGGATATTGGGGGCTTGGTAGTAGAAAAGCTGAACCTACTTATGATTTATTTTCATCAGCTATGGTTTTTATTCACTGCGCCTATCCAAGCCGTTTCTCTAAAGACGGAAGGGGTTTAGAACAATTAATGGATAGGGTAAAGAAACATAAAATCTTAAAAACTTATGAAGGAGTTCTCATACCAGCACTTCAAGGCAGGTTTAAAACTGCTGAAGATATGAGACAAGCCTTGCTTGCCTGTTCATATAAGCAAAATCGTCCAAAAGGAACTGGTGTGTCCCCACCATCTAGGCAACCATCCCGAAAGACTAAAGGAAAGCCCAATGGAAAAACTGGAGCGATCGTTTTAATCTTGTTTATTGGTTGTATTTACTTTTTCTATTTATATAGTCAAATGGTGTGAGAGAGTTTAGGTAGAAATAATCGTTTCTTTGGAAATAAACATTAAAAAAGTGATATCCTTTTAGTAGAAGTAATAGTTTAACATAAGGGAAGAATGTTATGTTTTATGCAAAGGTAAAAGCATTTTTATCACAAAAGGGCATTGAATTGGAAAATAAGCGTGTGGGAATTGCTGTCTCAGGAGGGCCAGACTCATTAAGCTTACTTCACTTTATGCAGCAATTAAGTAAACAAGAGTGTTTTCAATTAGTAGTAATCCATGTGGATCATATGTTTAGGGGCGAAGAATCTTATGAAGACGCTAAGTTTGTAGAGCGCTATTGTCAGAAGTCAGGTATTCCTTTTCATATGCAACGAATTGATGTTTCTGCACATATGAAGGAAACGGGGAAAAGCTCGCAAATTGCTGCAAGGGACTGTCGCTATCGTTTCTTTGAGCAAGTGATGCAAAGAGAAGCGCTTGATTACATTGCATTAGGTCATCATGGTGATGATCAAATTGAAACAATGTTAATGAGAATGACTAGAGGGAGTAGTGGTCTTGCTAGAGCGGGTATGCCAGTTATACGACCTTTTAGTAGAGGGGCGATTATACGGCCGTTCCTTTGCTTAAGTCGAAAAGAAATTGATTCCTATGTAGAGACTCATCATTTAGAACCTAGAATAGATCCTAGCAATGTAAAAGAAATCTATAGCAGAAATCGTTTTAGGAAAAATATCTTGCCTTTTTTAAAAAGGGAAAATCCTCAAGTGCATCACCATTTCCAACGCCTTAGTGAGGATTTGAGCGAAGATGAGGTATTTATGCAGGAATTAGCAGAAGCACAATTGAATAGTGTAACAGAGAGGAAAAGTGCTAGTGAAATTCTTCTTTATATTGACAGATTTACAGATGTCGCAAAACCTTTACAAAGAAGAGTGATTCAACTAATATTAAATTATCTATATCAGGAAAGGCCATCTTCTTTATCCGCTACACATATTGAAAATGTTTTTTCCTTAATTACTCATCCTCATCCGTCTGGAACCTTACATTTCCCAAATGGTTTAACCGTTGTACGTTCATATGATTGTTGTTTCTTCTCCACTAGTAAAAAAACAACCGTACAGCCGTATTTATTTCAAATACAAGAGCCAGGAAACTTTGTTATTCCTGAAGTAGGCGAGATCAGCATGCATTATGTCGATCACCCATTACAGGAATATCAACAAATGGATTATTTTTTGGTTAAAGCGGATATTGCCTTACCATTAACGATTCGTACAAGGAAAAATGGAGATAGGATGAAGTTAAAAGGAATAAATGGTAGCAAAAAGTTAAAGGATATCTTTATCGATCAGAAAATCCCGCGGCAAAAACGGGATTTATGGCCAGTTGTTACGGATGCAAGTGGTAACATTATATGGCTACCAGGATTAAAAAAGTCTGATCAAGCAGCTGAATATTCACCTGATACAAGCTATATTTTTCTGAAATACATAAAGCAATGATCTTCTAGGGGGCGCAGGAATAAGATGCGAAACGAAATTGAAAAAATCTTAATTACTGAAGAAGAGCTTCAGCAAAAAGTGAGAGAGTTAGGCGGCTTATTAACAGAGGAGTATGATGGACGTTTTCCTCTTGTAATAGGTGTCTTAAAAGGCGCAATGCCATTTATGAGCGATCTAATTAAACGAATTGATACCCATCTTGAAATGGATTTCATGGATGTATCCAGTTATGGGAATTCCATGGTCTCTTCAGGAGAGGTAAAGATTTTGAAAGATCTTGATACTTCTGTTGAGGGACGTGATGTCCTCATCATAGAAGATATCATTGATAGTGGATTAACATTGAGCTATTTAGTAGAGTTATTCCGTTATCGTAAAGCGAAATCGATAAAAATTGTTACTCTGCTTGATAAACCAACTGGTAGAAAAGCAGCAATTAAAGCGGATATCGTAGGATTTAATGTACCAGATGAGTTTGTCGTAGGATATGGATTAGATTATGCTGAGAAATACCGAAACTTACCATATATTGGTATCTTAAAACCTGAGGTGTATAGCAATAATAATTAAGTGAAAAGCGATGTGTGAAATACTTTACAAAACCCAGTCTGACCAAGTGTAATTCCTTGTATATGCACAATTTTGTATGATACGATACTATGTAGTTTGTTTACCGTGGGAGGAGGTAAGGGATGAATCGGATTTTCCGTAACACCATCTTTTATTTATTAATATTTTTAGTCATTATAGGAGTTGTCAGTTTCTTTAATGGCAATAACGAACCGACAGAGGCAATGACTTATGACCAATTTGTTGAGAATTTAGAGTCTGGTCAAGTTGAAAGCCTTAGTTTACAGCCTGTAAGGGGCGTTTATGAAGTACGTGGTCAATTAGAAGGCTATGAAGAAGGTAAATATTTTATCACATATATTGCTAATAGCGACTCCGTGATAGACCGAGTGGAAGAGTTAGCAAGTGATTCCAAATTAGAGATCCTACCAGCAGAAGAAGCAAATGGCTGGGTAACGTTCTTTACAACGATGATTCCATTCATCATCATTTTCATTTTATTCTTCTTCTTATTGAACCAAGCTCAAGGCGGCGGTGGCCGTGTAATGAACTTCGGTAAAAGTAAGGCAAAGTTATATGATGAAAGCAAAAAGAAGGTCCGTTTTAAAGATGTAGCAGGTGCGGACGAAGAGAAGCAAGAATTAGTGGAAGTTGTTGAATTCTTGAAAGACCCACGAAAATTCTCAGAACTTGGTGCGAGAATTCCTAAAGGTGTTCTATTAGTGGGACCTCCAGGTACTGGTAAAACGTTATTAGCGAGAGCAGCTGCTGGAGAAGCAGGCGTACCTTTCTTCTCTATTAGTGGTTCTGACTTTGTTGAGATGTTTGTCGGTGTTGGTGCTTCTCGTGTACGTGACTTATTCGAGAATGCGAAGAAAAACGCACCATGTATTATATTTATTGATGAGATTGATGCGGTTGGTCGTCAGCGTGGCGCCGGTGTCGGTGGTGGGCATGATGAACGTGAACAAACACTTAACCAATTGCTTGTAGAAATGGATGGCTTCGGTGCAAATGAAGGAATTATTATCATTGCTGCAACAAACCGTCCAGATATCCTTGACCCTGCGTTATTACGTCCAGGTCGTTTTGACCGTCAAATTACAGTTGATCGTCCGGATGTAACAGGTCGTGAAGCGGTATTAAAAGTTCATGCAAAAAATAAACCGTTAGATGAATCGGTAAACTTAAAAACGATTGCTCAACGTACACCAGGCTTCTCTGGTGCAGACCTTGAAAACTTATTGAATGAAGCAGCACTTGTTGCCGCTCGTCAGAATAAGAAGAAGGTGGATATGACCGATGTGGATGAAGCGACTGACCGTGTAATTGCAGGGCCTTCTAAGAAGAGTCGTGTTATATCTGAAAAAGAAAGAAATATTGTGGCTTTCCATGAGGCAGGTCATACTGTAATCGGCTTAATCTTAGATGAAGCTGATATGGTTCATAAAGTAACAATTGTACCTCGTGGGCAAGCAGGCGGATATGCTGTTATGCTGCCGAGAGAAGATCGTTACTTCCAAACGAAGCCAGAATTACTTGATAAGATTGTTGGTTTACTTGGAGGACGTGTAGCAGAGGAAATCGTGTTTGGTGAGGTTTCTACTGGTGCCCATAATGACTTCCAACGTGCAACAGGTATTGCACGCCGAATGGTAACTGAATTTGGTATGAGTGACAAACTTGGACCTCTACAATTTGGTCAATCACAAGGTGGTCAAGTATTCTTAGGTAGAGATTTCAATAACGAGCGTAATTACTCAGATGCGATTGCATATGAGATTGATCTAGAAATTCAAAGCATGATTAAAGAATGTTACCAACGCTGTAAGCAAATCCTTACAGAGAACCGTGACAAACTAGATATCATTGCAAAAACACTTTTAGAAGTGGAAACGCTAGATGCGGAGCAAATTAAACATCTATCTGATCATGGTACACTACCTGAACGCCCAGCTTCTAAAACAAGTGAAACAATAGAAGATTCAAATATTAAAGTAAATATTCGAAAAGATGACGATCGTAAAGATAATGAAGGTGAAATCACTGAAACAAGGGAAAAACAATCCCCTGCTGAAGAAGAAGAGCCTCCAGCAATTGATGAAGATCGTAAATCTTAATCAATAAAGAAAAAGCGCCTCACTATTGAGGGGCTTTTTCTTTTTTCTGTCTATAATGTGGGGGTTGAATCGTATAACAGAAAATTTCTTCGTGCAATAAGAGGAAACTTATCAAAGGTAGTGGAGCAAAATGGATTTGCACGTGCAACAAGAGGAAATTCATCAAAGGTAGCGTAGAAGCAAAATGGATTTGAAAAGTGTAAGGGGAAACTTATCAAAGATAGCAGAACAAAAGTTGTTATACGGGGTCAGGTTTATACAATTATACAACCACCTATGGTTAATTATTAACGAAGCAAGAACTACATAACTTGACCGATTTTATTTCTTTTTAATGAAGTAAGAGGACAGCTACCATTGATTAGAGATATGCATTAAAGGAAATTATTTAGTAAGTTGTCCTATTAAATAGAAATGATGAATCTTCATTGATTCGAAAAGCCATTGATCATTCAGCGTTTAGACAATAGGGTTGCAGTTTTATAATTTGGATAATCTGAACAGAGGTGTGATATGATGTTCTCAGTATTAAAGTGTAATTATTTTATGTTTAGTGTGGTGAGGATGCTTGATCTTTGTTTTTGATGTAGGGAATTCAAATATGATGATGGGTGTTTATCAACGAGATGAGTTAAAGTATCATTGGCGAATAGAGACTGATCGTCATAAGACAGAGGACGAATATGCAATGATTGTGAAATCGTTGTTTGAGCATGAGCAATTATCTTTTGCTGATATAGATGGTATTATTATTTCCTCCGTTGTTCCTCCGATTATGTTTGCTTTGGAGCGAATGTGCGAAAAATACTTTCATATCAAACCATTAGTTGTGGGTCCAGGGGTCAAAACAGGTTTGAATATTAAGTATGATAATCCAAAAGAAGTGGGAGCCGACAGAATTGTTAATGCGGTGGCAGGTATTCATGAATATGGCGGGCCGCTCGTAATTGTTGATTTTGGCACAGCAACTACGTATTGTTATATTAATGAGCATAAACAGTATATGGGTGGTGCGATTGCACCTGGTATTGGTATCTCTACTGAAGCGCTTTACTCTAGGGCAGCGAAATTACCGCGAATAGAAATTGTCAGGCCTGATGGGATTATTGGAAAGAATACCGTCTCAGCTATGCAATCTGGCATTCTCTTTGGCTATGTTGGCCAAGTGGAGGGAATTGTAAGTAGAATGAAGTTACAAGCAAAAGAGGAACCGCTTGTTATAGGTACAGGTGGGTTGGCCTCATTGATTGCAAAGGAATCAAAGGTCATAGATATTATTGACCCATTTTTAACCTTAAAAGGTTTACAGCTTATTTATAAACGAAATATGGACACGATAAAAAAGTAGAAATAACGTCTGTATTCGTCATGGAAGGAGTATTAAAATGAGTGATTATTTAGTAAAAGCTTTAGCTTATGAAGGACAAGTGAGGGCATTTGCCGTTCGTTCAACAGAAACAGTAGGAGAAGCGCAAAGAAGGCATCATACATGGCCAGTTGCTTCAGCAGCACTCGGGAGAGCAATGTCCGCTGGTGTAATGATGGGGGCGATGGTAAAGGGAGAAGACAAAATCACTATTAAAATCGAAGGTAATGGCCCACTTGGTCCACTTCTAGTTGATAGTAATGCCAAAGGGGAAGTGCGTGGTTATGTGACTCATCCCCAAGTGCATTTTGAATCCAATGCACAGGGCAAACTTGATGTCCGTCGTGGGGTTGGAACAGAAGGTACTTTGACAGTGGTAAAGGATATTGGAATGAGAGAAAACTTTTCTGGGCAAGTACCGATTGTATCAGGTGAGCTTGGGGAAGATTTTACGTACTACTTTGTCACATCTGAACAAACACCTTCATCAGTTGGTGTGGGTGTATTAGTCAATGATGACAATAGTATATTAGCTGCAGGTGGTTTTATTATCCAGTTAATGCCTGGAACCGATGAAGAAACAATCGCAGCCATTGAAGAGAGGCTATCACATATTGAACCTGTTTCAACAATGATTGAAAAGGGGCTAACACCAGAAGAAATCTTACAAAGTGTTCTTGGTAAAGATCAAGTGAATTTCTTAGAAAAGATGGATGTTAGTTTTACTTGTACCTGTTCAAAAGAACGGTTTGGGAATGCGATTATTAGTTTAGGAAAAGAGGAAATTGCAGATATGATAGAGAAAGAAGGTAGTGCAGAGGCACAATGTCATTTCTGTAATGAAGCTTATCACTATAATAAAGAAGAACTTGAAGCATTTAAACAAGAAGCAAAATAAATGTGAGAGCTTGGGCGTATCTTGATTCTTAAGAACAATAGGGAATAGAAGGTGCACCTAAGCCTTTTTTTATACAGAAATATATGCAAAGTAGTAGGGGGAGGAGCTTTGAAAAGACAACATTTATGGTTAATCATACTAATACTCATTGTGATTAACTTTATGAGCGTTGCTTATTTTCTTGGGAAGAGCGAACCGAGTCAATCTGAAGTTGTGGCACAGATTGGAAAAGATGAAATTACAAGGCAAGATTGGTTAAATGAAATGGAGGGTCGCTACGGGAAAGAAGTGTTAGACGAAATGATTGATGGGAAGGTCATCGAGGCTGCTGGAGATAAATACGATGTTGAAATAGATAAAGAAGAGATTGACCGTGAAATCAAAATGTTAAAATCAGCGTATGGCACGTCTGCCGCTGCTTTATCAATCAATGAAGACCAATGGAGAAAGCAAATTAAAGATAGTTTAATGCTTGAGGAGCTTTTAACAAAAGAAGTCAGTATTTCTGAGGAAAAGCTGCAACAATACTTCGAAGATAACCAAGCTCAATATGAAATTAAGGATACATATCATCTATCACAAATTGTACTGGCAACTAAAGAAGAAGCAGAACAAACAGTGAAAGAATTAGACAACGGCTCAAGCTTTACAGCTATGGCGTTGGAAAAATCAACAGATACTTTAACAGCTGCCCAGGGTGGCGACCTTGGTTATGTGACAGTTGATGACGAAAATTATGAAACCATCATTAAAGCGGCGCAAGATTTAAAAGCCGGAGAATGGTCTGACCCAGTAAAAACCGCTGAGGGGTATGCTATAGTTCTGTTACAAGAGTTTGTTGAGGGAGAAACCTATTCCTTTAAGGATGTTAAATCCCAAATACGGAGACAAATGGCTTTAGAGCAAATGGATCTTCCTGTTTCTACTGAACCTTTTAAGGATGAAGTGGATATCGAAACTTTTTATGATGGGGCTATGTAGTTTTTTGTTATTTATAGGTATCATATAGCATAAGCTAACATGAATCGTTCGGGTATAAAGTTTTAAATTTTCTAATAATTAAAGGGCTTTATGCCTGCATATTCGTTGACAATTGGTTGTGTGATTGATAAATTTAAATAAAACCAATAATAATACTCGGAATAAGGAGTGGAGAAGATGGTACGTATTGCAAATTCAATTACTGAACTCATTGGACAAACACCAATAGTGAAGCTTAATCGTATTGTAGAAGATGGAAGTGCGGATATTTATTTAAAGTTGGAGTATATGAATCCTGGAAGCAGTGTAAAAGATCGTATTGCTAATGCAATGATAGAAGCCGCTGAAAAAAGTGGTGATTTAAAAGAAGGCGATACAATTATTGAACCAACTAGTGGGAATACCGGTATTGGTCTTGCTATGGTTGCTGCAGCAAAAGGATATCAAACGATTTTAGTGATGCCTGAGACCATGAGTATGGAGAGAAGAAATCTTCTTCGTGCATATGGAGCAGAATTAGTGTTAACGCCGGGACCAGATGGTATGGGTGGTGCAATAAGAAAATCGCAAGAATTAGCGAAAGAGCATGGATACTTCATGCCACAACAATTCGAAAACTTATCAAATCCTGAAGTACATCGCGAGACAACAGGAAAAGAGATTGTTGAGCAAATGGGCGATCAATTAGATGCATTTATTGCTGGTATTGGTACAGGTGGCACGATTACAGGTGCTGGTCAAGTACTGAAGGAAAAATACAAGGATATTAAGATTTATGCAGTTGAGCCTGCTGATTCTCCTGTTCTTTCAGGTGGAAAGCCAGGACCGCATAAGATTCAAGGTATTGGCGCAGGATTTGTACCTGAGATATTAGATACGAAGGTATATGATGAAATTATCGCTGTTGCCAATGAAGATGCGTTTGCTCAAGCCCGTCGAGCGGCTAAAGAGGAAGGGATTCTAGGTGGTATCTCTTCAGGTGCAGCTATTCACGCGGCTTTAAAGGTAGCCAAAGAGCTTGGAGAAGGCAAAAAAGTATTGGCGATTATTCCAAGTAATGGAGAGCGTTACTTAAGTACACCACTTTATCAATTTGATTAAAACGATCAAGAGAACGGCAGTGATGAGCACTGCTGTTTTTTTATTCAAAAATGAAGGCTGGCACCATCCATCGTACTTGGTGACTGGCCTTCATTTTTGATTAACAATTATTACAATGAGAAAATGACTAGTAATTTGTAAGCAATTCGGTATGATGAGTATGAGGTGAGATTCAATGAAAAAGATGATACATACAAAAAAGTTAAGCTATTCGAAGGAATGGTTTTTTCCATTATACAAAAAGATAGCTAAGGACTATGATATACATATTTTATTAGAGAGCGGTAGAAGTGGCCGTTATAGTATGGCTGGCTTTTGTCCAGTCGTTGAGTTTACAGGGAAAGATAATAAGTTATACATAAAATCAAGTGAAGGGGTGCAAGTGGCACATGGCAACCCATTACATGAAATGAAAAAGTGGTTAAAGCAATATGAAATCGAAGAGCCTTTAGGGAGTTTACCAGATTTTCATGGAGGTGTATTGGGATTTGTAAGTTATGATTACGGTCGTTATATTGAAAACCTACCAGACATGACTGAAGATGATTTGGAAATGCCAGATACGCACTTCTTCTTGTTTGAGGAATGGTTCGTTTTTGATCATGATACAGAAGAATTATGGTTGATATTTGCCCATGATAAAGAAGACGATGTCACCTCGAGGGAAACAGCATGGGTGAATCGATGGACTGAGGAAGTAGAACAAGGAGAGGTACAATTAGCTGGAGAAAAGGAACCTACTTTAAAAGACGTTTCCATCAGTGAAGAAACGTTTGTTCGAGCAGTGGAAAAGGTACAATCATATATTGCGAGTGGTGATGTGTTCCAAGTCAATCTTTCTGTAAGAGGAAGTCAAAAGTTGAACGTTCCTCCCATCGAAGTGTATAGTCACTTACGTGAACTGAATCCATCTCCTTATATGGGTTATTTAAACACCCCTGATTACCAGCTTGTCAGTGGGTCGCCAGAATTACTAGTAAAGAAAAAAGGCGATGAAGTGAGTACAAGGCCAATTGCGGGTACTCGTTCACGTGGTAAGGATGAAAGAGAGGATCTTAAATTAGCCAATGAATTGATTGAAAATGAAAAGGAACGGGCTGAGCATGTCATGCTTGTTGATTTAGAACGGAATGACTTAGGACGTGTGTGCCAATATGGAACGGTTGAGGTCAATGAGTTTATGGTGATTGAAAAATACTCCCACGTCATGCATATTGTGTCGAATGTAAGGGGGCAAATAGCTAACGGTAGAGATGGGTACGATTTAATCGATGCTTCATTTCCAGGCGGCACAATTACAGGTGCACCGAAAATTAGAACGATGGAAATAATTGATGAATTAGAACCAGTAAGAAGAGGTATCTATACAGGGTCACTTGGTTGGATCGGCTTTAATGGCGATTTAGAGTTGAATATTATGATTCGAACAATGCTAGTCAAAGAGGGAGTGGCATATGTACAAGCAGGAGCGGGAATCGTTATTGATTCTGAAGCTCATTTAGAATATAAAGAATCGTTAAAGAAGGCCAAGGCGCTATGGCGTGCAAAAGAGTTAGCTGAAGAGAAGGGGGATTGGAAAAAGTGATATTAATGATTGATAACTTTGATTCTTTTACGTTTAATTTGGTGCAATATTTAGGGGAATTAGGTGCAGATGTGTTAATTAAGCGTAATGATGAAATCACAATCGCTGATATTGAAGCACTTTCCCCCTCGTGCTTAATGATTTCACCAGGACCCTGTAGTCCGGATGAAGCGGGTATTAGCTTAGCGGCGATAGAAGCTTTTGCTGGGAAACTCCCTATCTTCGGTGTATGTTTAGGGCATCAATCAATTGCACAAGTATTTGGAGGCAAGGTGGTCCGAGCAGATAGATTGATGCATGGGAAAACTTCACCTGTTTTTCATAACCAACAAACAATCTATAGGGGAATTGAAGTGCCGTTTTTAGCTACACGCTATCATTCTTTAATTGTGGAGAGAGAGACCCTTCCAGATTGCTTCGAAGTCTCTTCGTGGACGGAGGAAGGTGAAATTATGGGTATTAAACATCGACTGTTACCAATAGAAGGCGTGCAATTTCACCCTGAATCCATTATGACTTCAGCAGGAAAAGATTTGCTCCTAAACTTCCTCAATCAGCATGGCCTCATTCAACAAGGGGGCAAACACGTTGTATATTAGTGTCAATGGCAAGCTTGTGCGAAAAGAAGAAGCGAGTATTTCTCCATTTGATCATGGGTATTTATATGGTTTAGGCTTATTTGAGACCTTTCGTATATACAATGGACACCCGTTTTTATTGGATGACCATTTAGCGCGGTTGAAACAAGGGTTAGATGCTGTTTGTATTCGTAGTCCATTTAATGGGCGAGAAGAGTTACAATCTCGTTTAGCTGACTTATTAGAAATGAATCAGTTAAGAAATGCTAGAATAAGAGTAAATATTTCTGCGGGAATAGGCGAAGTAGGTTTAAGGGCTGACCATTATGTAGAACCTACCGTTATTATTTTTGCCAATGAATTACCTGAAGCCCCCCTACCGGTTGAAAAAAACGGAAAAATTCTTTCTATTAGAAGAAATACACCAGAAGGGGCTGAGCGTTTAAAATCACACCACTTTTTAAACAATATTTTAGCCAAACAGGAATTAGGTGCAGATGATACGTTAGAGGGAATTTTTTTAACAAAGGATGGTTTTTTGGCTGAAGGCATTTCTTCTAATGTTTTTTGGACTAAAGGAAATGTATTATACACACCAGCGATTGATACAGGTATTTTAAACGGTATTACGAGGCAATTTATTATAAAGATAGCTAAAAAGTTAAGGTTGGAGATTGAAGAAGGTGTGTACCACCGTGCTGAAATCGTTGATGCAGATGAGGTGTTTATTACCAACTCTATTCAGGAAATTGTTCCGCTTAAAACAATGGAAGGTCGAAAGCTCCCTGGTCTAAATGGAGCGATAGTAACCTTGTTGCAGGGGGTATATAAACAACAAAGAGAGAATTTATGGAGTAGAGATTCATTTTAGGAGGAATAGCATGGCAAATAGTGTATTACAGTGTGGTTCTTATACCTTAGACTATAGTAGGAAGACATTAATTATGGGCATACTTAATATCACGCCTGATTCTTTTTCTGATGGTGGTAAATATAACCAATTTGAGGGTGTGGTAGAGAGAGCGAAGGAATTAGTGGAGGCTGGAGCAGATATTATCGATATTGGTGGCGAATCTACGAGGCCAGGATATGAAGAGATTTCTGTTGAGGAAGAAATTGCACGAGTTGTTCCCGCTATAGAAGCGATTGTAAAGGAAGTTCGAATTCCTCTTTCTATTGATACTTATAAAGCGGAAGTGGCGAAGCACGCCCTAGAAGCAGGTGCACACATTATTAATGATATATGGGGTGCGAAGAGAGATAAAGAAATGGCATCATTAGCCGCTGAAAAAGATGTCCCCATTATCTTAATGCATAATAGAGATAATGAAAACTATGATTCATTCTTTAGAGATTGTATGAATGACTTATATGAAAGTATCGCAATTGCTAAGGCAGCGGGGGTTAGGGATGACAATATCATCTTAGATCCAGGTATAGGATTTGCGAAAAGCCATGAAGATAACATAGAAATGATGCGTCATCTTGATCAGCTTGTGGCATTTGGTTATCCAGTATTGTTAGGTACATCAAAGAAACGAATGATTGCCAATGTGCTGAACCTACCTGTTGATGAAAGAATGGAAGGGACAGGAGCGACAGTCTGCTATGGTATTCAAAAGGGCTGTCAGATTATGCGTGTACATGATGTAAAGGAAATGAGCCGTATGGCTAAAATGATGGATGCGCTTATTGGGAAGGATGTTAATCTTGGATAAAATCTATTTAAATCGCATGGCGTTTTATGGATATCACGGGGTATATACTGAAGAGAATCGCCTAGGGCAACGTTTTTATGTGGATTTAACAATTGAGTTAGATTTAAGTGAAGCGGGGAAAAGTGATGACTTAAATCACACGATAAATTATGCAGATCTATATGAGTTGTGTAAGACAATAGTAGAGGGAAAACCATTCAAGTTAGTAGAGGCACTAACAGAGAAAATTGCCTCAGAAGCATTAGCCACCTTTAAACAAATATCTCAAATAACTGTAAAAGTAGTGAAGCCGGATCCCCCTATTCCGGGTCATTATGATTCTGTAGCAATAGAAATGACAAGGAGTAGGAAATAGTGACAAATATAGCTTTTATCGGCTTGGGTTCAAACATGCCAGATCGAGACGTAAACTTATATGAAGCAATTAGCGAGCTAGCAAAGAGTGAAGATATAGAAATAGTAAATTATTCCTCCATATATGAGACGGACCCTGTTGGGTTTGAAGACCAAGCTCAATTTTTGAACATGGTTATACAAGTTAGTACGACATTATCTTCTTCGCAACTATTAAAAGCTTTATTAAGAGTTGAGCAAGATCTTGGTAGAAAAAGGGTTATTCGTTGGGGGCCAAGAAATATAGACCTTGACATTTTACTGTATAATCAAGAAAATATTGAGACAGAGACGTTAATCGTTCCACACCCACGTATGCATGAGAGAGCTTTCGTGCTCATTCCACTTCTAGAGATTCAACCAACCATTTGCTTACCGGATGAGGAACAGCCTTTACATGAGAAATTAGAGGCGATCCCAGACAAAAAAGGAGTTCGGATATGGAAGCGGAAAAATGGGGGAGACGTATTCGCGCTTTTCGAAAGCTCAAAGGATACACCCAAGAAGGTTTTGCGAAAAAGTTAGGTATATCAGTTTCTATCATTGGTGAGATTGAAAGAGGTAATCGTATGCCTACGGAACAGTTATTAGAAAAAATTACAACATTACTACATGTGACAATGGAGGATTTAGCTCCACCTGAAGAGCAGGAAATCCATAAATAGAAGGAGGTCTCTCGGATATGTTTCAAATTGGTGATGTTAACATCAAGAACCGAGTGGTCCTTGCACCGATGGCTGGTGTGTGTAACTCTGCATTCCGATTAACAGTAAAAGAATTCGGAGCAGGACTTGTATGTGCCGAAATGGTCAGCGATAAGGGCATTATTTTAAAAAATGAAAGAACAATGAATATGCTGTATATAGATGAGCGTGAAAAGCCGTTAAGTCTACAAATTTTCGGCGGGGAAAAAGAAACCTTGGTTGAGGCAGCGAAATTTGTTGACCAAAATACTAATGCAGATATTATCGATATTAATATGGGATGCCCTGTGCCGAAAATCACCAAATGTGATGCGGGTGCCAAATGGCTTTTAGACCCAAATAAAATCTACGAAATGGTTTCAGCGGTTGTGTCGGAGGTAGAAAAGCCTGTAACAGTCAAAATGCGTATGGGTTGGGATGAAGACCATATATACGCCGTGAAAAACGCCCAAGCAGTAGAACGTGCTGGAGGTAAAGCGGTCTCGTTGCACGGTCGTACGAGAGTGCAAATGTATGAAGGTACAGCTAACTGGGACATCATTCGAGAAGTAAAACAAAACATTCAAATCCCGTTAATCGGTAATGGAGATGTACAGACTCCCCAAGATGCCCAAAGAATGTTAGATGAAACAGGTGTCGATGGGGTAATGATTGGACGTGCAGCTTTAGGGAACCCGTGGATGATCTATCGGACTGTCAAATATCTAGAAACCGGAGAGCTAATGGGAGAACCGTCCGTTCGTGAGAAAATGGATGTCTGTACATTGCATATGGATCGATTGATTGAATTGAAAAATGAACATATTGCTGTGCGGGAAATGCGTAAACATGCGGCTTGGTATTTAAAAGGAATCAAAGGAAATGCAAAAGCTCGTGCGGCTATTAATGAATGTAATACTAGAGAAGATGTTGTAAACGTCCTTTCTGAGTTAGTAGTGGAAATGGAAGAAAAAGAAAGACAAGCTTCAAAAGCAGTCTAATTAACTACAACTAGTGGCAATTAGCGTTTAATAGCGGGTTTGACATCATTTTTATATTTAACTATAATATTTCTGTGAAACAATGAACGACTGCCAGTCACTTGCTGGCAGTTTTTATTCTATTTCTTTACTTAATAGATGTCTGTCGTTGTTGTATTGTGTACAATAATAGAGATATAAAATACTAAATCTTCGTAAACCGCCCTTAGGCGTCTACATAAAAGATTTAAGATGGAGATGGTATCTGTGAGTCAAAATCATGAAGAATTAAATGACCAATTAGTGGTTAGACGTGAAAAGATGAACAGTCTTCGTGAACAAGGCGTAGATCCTTTCGGAAAAAGATTTGATCGCACACATCAATCACAGCAATTGGTTGAGGAATACTCTCAATTTGAAAAAGAAGAATTAGAGGAAAAAGAAATCCCTGTAACCATTGCAGGTAGAATTATGACAAAACGCGGTAAAGGTAAAGCGGGTTTTGCTCATATTCAAGATTTATCTGGACAAATCCAATTATACGTTCGTAAGGATGCTGTTGGTGAAGAAGCATATGAAGTTTTTACATCTGCTGATTTAGGTGATATTGTCGGTGTTTCGGGTGTTCTTTTCAAAACAAAAGTAGGGGAACTTTCTGTTAAAGCAAAACAATTTGAATTATTAACAAAAGCCCTACGTCCTTTACCTGATAAATTCCATGGTTTAAAAGATGTGGAGCAAAGATATCGCCAGCGTTACCTAGATTTGATTATGAGTGAAGAAAGTAAACATACCTTCATTACTCGTAGCCGTATTATACAATCTATGAGACGTTATTTAGATGATCAAGGTTATCTTGAAGTAGAAACACCAATGATGCATGCTATTGCTGGTGGGGCTTCAGCAAAACCTTTTATTACTCATCATAATGCGTTGGATATGGAATTATATATGCGTATTGCCATTGAACTACACTTAAAACGCCTGATTGTTGGTGGGATGGAGAAAGTGTATGAAATCGGCCGTGTATTCCGTAATGAGGGAGTGTCTACAAGACATAATCCTGAGTTTACGATGATTGAACTATATGAGGCTTATGCTGATTATCGTGATATTATGAGCTTGACAGAGAACCTTATTGCACATATTGCAAAAGAAGTTCTAGGTTCAACCACTGTTCAGTATGGTGAACATGAAATTAATCTGAAACCAGAGTGGAAAAGACTTCATATGGTAGATGCGGTTAAAGAATATACTGGTGTAGACTTCTGGAAGGAAACATCAGTTGATGAAGCACGTGCGCTTGCAAAAGAGCATGGTGTGGAAATTACCGAGCATATGCAATATGGTCACATCGTCAATGAATTCTTTGAACAAAAAGTAGAAGAGAAGTTAATTCAACCTACCTTTATTTTCGGACACCCGGTAGAAATCTCTCCACTTGCGAAAAAGAATGAAAACGATCCACGTTTTACTGACCGTTTTGAGTTATTTATCGTCGCTAGAGAACACGCTAATGCATTCACAGAACTTAATGATCCAATTGATCAAAAAGAACGCTTTGAAGCGCAGTTAAAAGAGCGTGAGCAAGGAAACGATGAAGCACATATGATGGATAACGACTTTATTGAAGCGTTAGAATACGGAATGCCACCAACTGGTGGACTAGGTATTGGTGTAGACCGTTTAGTTATGTTACTAACAAACGCAGCTTCTATTAGAGATGTGTTATTGTTCCCGCATATGCGTCAGAAATAAATATTAATGGATGAAAAAAGCCGGTTGAGTTCACAAAAGTAAACTTCAGCTGGCTTTAATTGTATTTAAATAAATGAAACGGTGTACTATGATTAGTAAAACTTGATAATTTATTAGAAGCATTCCTGAATTCGTTTCTAATTTTGTAGTTATGTTACTTTAACCTTTACTACTTCATTTTGACTGTTTGTTAATCGCCATGGGTTTATTAATTGTGTTTCTTGCTTTTCAAATTGAATTGTTAGAGAAGGAGAGTGAGGAAAAAGTGAGTGCATCAGTATTACATCCATTACCAAACAATTGAGATTCAAGTCTTTTTTCACTATACGTAGGGCTGGCCGTCGTTCGTTCTAGAATATAGGTGGTTTTTGACGGAGCGGTGTTAAGAGCAAAAACAGAAAGGTCTAAGTGCAATTTGTTGTTTGCGTTTCTACTTGAATGTAGATTATGTGACGAGTAAAAGTACAAAGGTATATTTTCCTGTAAGGATTCTACATAGAAGATAAAAGAGAAATTAAAGTAATAGTACAATAGAAAAAACTATTAAAAGATTAGTTGGGAAGTTGAAATTACACATTTGAAGTTTGTTTTCAAAAAAAGAAGTTTCTTGATAAAAACTTTAAAAATTATATTGCAAACACTTTTTAATCGTGATATAGTAGTTTTTGTTCCCAAGAGAGAGCAAGTTTACTCAACTAATCATCAAAAATTATTTTTAAAAAGTAGTTGACATGATGATGGTGGAATGGTAAGATTATAAAGTCGCTTCTGAGGCGAACGAGATTGTTCTTTGAAAACTGAACGAACATAAAACGTCAAGCGTAATTCTAAAAAAGCTGATTTATCAGCAACAAAGCACCATAGGTGCAAATGAGCTAATCAAACACTTTATTGGAGAGTTTGATCCTGGCTCAGGACGAACGCTGGCGGCGTGCCTAATACATGCAA
>NZ_JAIVAM010000021.1 GCF_020171845.1 Cytobacillus kochii
AATAACTATTAAAAGTTTGTCCTTTCTTTGCCATAGAAAAATCCCCTCCAAGTAGCATTCTTTCCTTCATGGTAACATGAAGGTTTTTTTGAATGTCTACTTAAAGGGGACATTAACAAGTCGCTCGGCTTTTTTATTAGGAGCCAACAAAATCTCCCCCGTTAACGTGGATGGTTTGACCGGTGATGTAAGAGCCGTCATCAGATGCTAAAAGGACATAAACGGGTGCTAATTCATACGGTTGCCCTGCTCTTTTCATTGGGACATCGAGACCAAATGTTTGGATTTGTTCAGGGGATTGACTGGCAGGTTGGAGTGCCGTCCAAATTGGCCCCGGTGCAACGGCATTGACACGAATGCCTTTGTCAACAACATTATTAGCCAACGCTCGTGTGAAGCTAACAATTGCACCCTTTGTTGCCGAATAATCAATGAGATCTTTTCTACCGATATAGGCATTAATTGAGGTTGTGTTAATAATGCTGGCCCCATCTTTCAAGTGAGGCATGGCTGCTTTTGTCATATAATAATACGACCGAATATTCACGTCAAAGGTTATGTTCCACTGATCTGAACTAATATTTGTAAATTCATCTTGCAAAAACTGTACAGCGATATTATTCACAAGCACATCACATCTGCCAAAGGTTTGGATGGTCTCTTCTACAATTCGTTTACAATGCGCTTCCTCCCTTTGATCACCTGGGATCAGAAGACATTTCCCACCATAATAAGCGATTGCCTGTTTCGTCTCTTCTGCATCGCGATGTTCATCATAATAGGCAATTACTAAATTCGCTCCTTCTTTAGCAAAGGCTACAGCTGCGGCTCTCCCTATCCCACTATCGCCCCCAGTTACAATTACTACTCTATCCTTTAACTTGCCGGTACCTCTATATTGCGGATTATCATATATGGGCCTTGGGACCATTTCGTATTCCATCCCTGGCTGTCTATTCTGCTTTTGTTTAGGAAAGCTAAATACAATTTCCTCACATTTTGTTTCTTTTCCGTAATTTCCTCGTTCCATAGGGCTTCCCCTCCTCTTCATCATATTATTTTAATTGAGAGAAGGTGGTGCAAACGAGAAAATACCTAGCTCTTAAAAATTTTAGGTACTAACATTGAGCACTCAACTTAAGGAGCTTGAAGCTGATGGGATTTGTTCGAAAGAAAGCGTATAGTCTCACAAAAAAAGCAGAAACGCTATTACCTGTTTTAGAGCAGTTATGTGAGTGGAGAGAAAAAACCGCAATAGTTTGTAAAATAGTCCACTAAACTCTCTCGTAATCTATAGAACCTTAAGTAGTGAACTGTATTAAAAAAGTCTTGCTCCAATTAAACGAAAGCAAGACTCTTGTATTTTTCATCAAATTACACTTTTTCCATGATGAATTCACGCTTACGAATCATATGCACAACTAAATAAACAAGTGGTGTGATGCAAATTGAGGCAATAAATTTAAATAAATATTGCGAGAGAATCAATCCCAATAATGCGGAAGTTGGAATCGTTCCGTAAAAGGCGATCGTAATAAATATCGATGTGTCGACGATTTGACTAATCATTACAGACATATTATTTCTGAACCATAACTTCTTCTTACCATGACGCATTTTTAGTTGATGAAAAACATACACAACAATATGCTGGCTAATAAAATAAGACACAAGACTCGCAACTATTACACGAAAGCTACCACCTAAAATCGCCTGAAATGATGCCTGTTCGCCGAATACGGGAGCAGCAGGTAATTGGATGGTGATCATAATAAAGATAATCGCCAATATTTGTGTGATAAGACCAGCTTTCACCGTTTGTTTACCAGCTTCTTTCCCATATAATTCGACGATAATATCAATGATTGGATACGTAAAAATAAAAACGACCACTGCTGCTGGAAGAATCGCTAAATCGCCAAGGCTGAATAATTTCACAGCAACTATATTAGCTAAAATAAGCAAGCCCACATAGATGCCGTTTAAATATAGAATCATCGATTATCCACTTTTTCTGGATAGAGATCATGGTTCATTAATCGATGCTCTGCCATCTTTTCGTATTTCGTTTCCGGTCGGCCATAATTGCACCACGGATCAATGCTAATACCACCACGAGGCGTAAATTTCCCCCAAACTTCAATATAACGGGGGTTCAATAAATCAATGAGGTCATTCATAATAATATTGACACAGTCCTCGTGAAAGTCGCCATGATTTCTAAAGCTAAAGAGATACAGTTTCAATGATTTACTTTCTACAATTTTTTCATCAGGGATGTAAGAGATATACATCGTAGCAAAATCCGGTTGGCCTGTGATGGGGCAAAGACTTGTGAATTCTGGACAATTAAATTTGACAAAATAATCTCTACCGCTATGTAAGCTGTCCACAGCCTCAAGTACTTCTGGTGCGTAATCTGATGGGTATTGGGTCTGTTGATTACCTAATAAAGTTAAATCCGTTAATCCTTGTTCTTCTTTTCTTCCTGACATAAAAAAAGCCTCCTTGAATCAATTTCGT
Source organism: Cytobacillus kochii (assembly GCF_020171845.1). Lineage (GTDB taxonomy): Bacteria > Bacillota > Bacilli > Bacillales > Cytobacillaceae > Cytobacillus > Cytobacillus kochii. The sequence continues at coordinate 2,524 of NZ_JAIVAM010000021.1, forward strand.
TCAGGGAGCTAAAACCATCTGTCAACTAAGAAACAAAAAACCACGCCCGAATATGGACATGGTTTTTTTCATGCATCCATAGTTTTTTATAGAGGGTTTAAAGCTATGAACCTCTTCTGGATATCTTCCAGTCTATTCATTTACTTTTCTCAGTTTATATAAGCTTGTGATCACTGTCAATCTTTTCTGTTAGGCGTACACTTCGTTGCCATCCGATTCATCTTTAATTTCACCAACAATTTCAGAAAGAATATCCTCCATTGTTACTAACCCGACCGTTTTGCCTTGATTATTTGTTACAAGGGCCATATGTGTACGTGTTTGCTGCATTTTCAAGAAAACCTCTTTAATGGAGATGGTTTCTTTATAGCTTGGTATCTCATGCATAAATTCTTTAAAATCTTCCTTACGTCCTGCAGCTAAACTCGTTAACATTTCCTTCGTATTAATGAATCCGATATATTCCTTCGTCTTAGATGCAACAGGGTATCTGGTATATTCATATTCATCGATGACCTTTAACATACTATCCAATGACTGATTCTTCTGCAGTGTAATCATTTCTTCTTTCGGAATCATAATATCTTTTAATTGACGACCATCAAAGGCAAAGATGTTCTCCAAATAAGCAAGTTCTGTTTGGTTGATTTCTCCACCTTCATAACTTTGTGTGACAATCAACTTCAACTCTTCTTCCGAGTGCACAGTATCATGACCAGCTGGCTCAACACCAAATCGTCTTAAAATAAACGTTGCGGAACCATTTAATAAACTAATAACTGGCTTCATAATGCGACCAAACCAATATAAAGCTGGCGCCAGTAGAAGTGTCATTTTTTCTGCATATTGTATCGCTAATGTTTTTGGTGCAAGTTCCCCAATAACGACGTGTAAGAACGAGACAATAGTCAGTGAGATAATATAAGAAAGTATTGTCGCTACAGCGGCAGATACTTCAAATTCAATAAACAAAGGTTCTAAAATCTTCTGTACAGTAGGTTCACCTAAAGCACCTAAAACAAGCGCTGTAATGGTAATACCTAGTTGGCAGGCAGATAAATAATAGTCAAGATTATGAGCTACTTTTTTAGCAAGTACTGCTTTTTTATTTCCTTCTGCGATCAATTGATCGAGTCTAGACATACGCACTTTCAATATAGCAAACTCGGCACCTACGAAAAATGCCGTAAACAAAATAAATAATGCAACTAAAAACAAGTTTAATATGATTATACTGTCCAATTATTTCCCTCTTCCTGAGGGATTCACCTCCAAGATGATTACGATGATTGAGGGGTTTCCTCTGCTATTTGATCTTCTAAATATTGATGGAACATGACTTGTTTAATTTGATAATTATCCATTTCAGCCACTTCCCACACATGATTATCGTGATGAACCTCGTCACCCTGCTCTACTACTTCAAGATTTTTATATTGTATCCAACCAGCAATTGTGTCGATATCTTCACTATCTTCAAATGTTAGGCCAAACCGGTCTTCCAAATCAGTCAACAACACACGTCCATTGATGATATACTTTTGTTCACCTGCTGGACGGATATCCGCTACTTCATCCTCATCAAATTCATCGCGAATTTCGCCAACTAGCTCTTCAAGTACATCCTCCATCGTTAAAACACCAGAAGTTCCGCCGTACTCATCCATAACAACAGTCATATGGACTTGTTCTTGCTGCATTTTCAACAGCGCATCTTGTATACTTGTTACTTCTACAACAAATGGAACATCACGCATATATTGCTCTAACTTTACTTCCCTGCCACTCACAATGTGACTGAGCATTTTCTTCGCATTGACAACACCAATAATACGGTCTTTATCCCCATTTTCGACAACGGGATAACGCGTATAATTATGTTCATCTAAAATGGCGATCAGTTCATCTGGAGTCATATCCTTATCAATTGTCACAAGATCTGTTCTTGGAACCATGATATCTTTTGCTACTCTTTCATCAAAAGAAAAGACGTTCTCTAAATACTTCAGTTCTGTTTGATCAATTTCTCCACCTTGGAAACTTTGTGCCATAACGATTTTTAATTCTTCCTCAGTGTATGCCTTTTCTTGCGGAGCTGGCGCGACACCAAACATACGCAATAAAAGACGAGAAGCACCATTTAAAGCAAAAATAAACGGCGACATAATCTTACCGAACCAGTAGAGTGAAGGAGCAAGCATTAACGTCACTTTTTCCGAAAATTGAATAGCTAAAGTTTTCGGTGCCATCTCTCCGACTACCACGTGTAAATAAGTTACTAATGCAAAAGCAATTGCATAAGAAGCAACATCAGCAATAGTAGCAGAAATGTTTAACCAACTAAAAACAGGATACAACACAGCACTTACAGCCGGTTTACCTAATGCACCTAAACCAAGGGCTGTTACCGTAATACCAAGTTGACAAGCTGATAAATAATAATCCAGGTCCGCTGCTACTTTCTTAGCAAGAACCGCTTTTTTATTTCCTTCAGCAATTAACTGGTCAATCCTCGACATACGGAGTTTGACTACTGCGAACTCAGACGCAACGAAAAACGCCGTCAGAGCAAGTAAAATTACAAGCATTATTAAATTCGTAATGGTTATTATGTCCAATTATTTCCCTCTAACTGAGGGATTCACCTCCAAAATAGTTAACACTCATTCAATCGTTTGAAACAATCTGATAATTCTTTTTCAAGTAAGCGAAACACACGCTTTTTTTCGATTTCGGAACACTGTTGATATCGTTGTTCTACGATTTCAAGCTTCCCTTTTAAACGATTGATTTCCTCTTGGACCTCTATTACCATGGGGTCTACTCCTTGGTTATCCTGTGTATGAAGTACTCTCTGAATCTCTAGAATTGATAATCTCTCTTTCTTCAAAGCTTTAATCCTTTCTAACGTATTCAGGACATCCTCAGGATAAAGACGGTAGTTTGAAGAGGAACGTTCGACACTCAATAAATTCTTTTTTGTGTAATAATCAATCGTCCGTGATGTTAAACCGCTCAATTTCGCCACCTGACCAATTCGCAATAACGCCTTCCCAATGAAGTAACCCCCTTTCTATATTAAGTATTACGTTTCAGTTTTATTTAAAACCTATGTTTATAGGTTGAAACTTTTTAAGAAAAAACACAAACTATTACGTTATAGTTTATGAGAAAATTATATAATGGACTGTAACTGAAATCAAGTGGTAGCTTTTTCAGTCCACAACTCCCCATTCTCAATTATATTTTAACTGATAACAGCAGATATCTCAAAAAAAGAAACTTCATATTATATACCTCTCACTTGATAAAGAAAGATATGATTGATTATTTTACCTCTATGGTACTTTTCGGAGGATGATATAGAATGATAAACGGGCTGATGAGATGACGGTGCCTAAATTGTACTCAGCCGGAAATATTGCCTTGTTCTAGTGAACTCGAATCAGAATAGGCAAGCTAGCTTTTGTAATAGTTGGAAACGCGGCAATTATTTTGAACCTTCTACTATATTTGACTCGTTTAACAGACAAACGCTTCAAATTTTTCACCGCCTCAGAATCCTGACTCGTTCTTGCTGGAAACGTATCAAATAGCATAGGGTTACTCTATATTTGACTCGTTTAGAAGTAATCGCTCCAAAAATTTGGATATTCTGCAAATCTTGACCCGCTTTGGAAAGGAACGAATCAAACATTTGAACCAACTACTATTTTTGACTCGTTTAACAGACAAACGCTTCAAATTTTTCACCGCCCTCAGAATCCTGACTCGTTCTTGCTGGAAACGTATCAAATAAAAAGGGGGTACTCTATATTTGATTCGTTTAACAAGTAATCGCTCCAAAAATTTGGATATTCTGCAAATCTTGACCCGCTTTGGAAAGGAACGAATCAAACATTTGAACCTTCTACTATTTTTGACTCGTTTAACAGACAAACGCTTCAAATTTTTCACCGCTCTCAGAATCCTGACTCGTTCTTGCTGAAAACGTATCAAATAGAATAGGGTTACTCTATATTTGACTCGTTTAAGAAGTAAATGCTCCAAAAATTTGGATATTCTGCAAATCTTGATCCGCTTTGGAAAGGAACGAATCAAACATTTGAACCTTCTACTATTTTTGACTCGTTTAACAGACAAACGCTTCAAATTTTTCACCGCTCTCAGAATCCTGACTCTCTCTTGCTGGAAACGTATCAAATAGCATAGGGTTACTCTATATTTGACTCGTTTAAGAAGTAAATGCTCCAAAAATCGGTACGCTCAACAAATCCTGGCTGGTTGCGAATATACGGAAACACGCCAAGAATGGTACAAAGTTATCTTTCCCCGATTTCCTAATTATCTTTCTCCGGTTGCTTTTGTTTTGGATTTTCCCCATAAAAAAACACCTCCATTCTTTAAATGGAAGTGTTGGTTCTTTCATATAATTTTGTCCATCATGGTCGTTGCAATAGAGAAATAAATCAGTAGGCTAAGAATATCATTTAATGTAGTAATAAAAGGGCCGGATGCGATGGCTGGATCAATTTTTAAGCGGTTGATAATGAGCGGAACAACTGCTCCAATCACTGCGGCCATACTTAATGCTAAAAATAGTGAGGCACCGACGATAAAAGCAAGCAGCCAATTCCCTTGGTAGAATAGACCAATAATACCTGTTAATACGATCATACATACGACACCGAGCATCAAACCAGTACCCAATTCCCTTTTCACTATTTGCCATACACCGTTTTTCTCTACTGATCCAGTGGCTAATCCACGGACAGCCACAGCTAATGATTGTGTCCCTGTGTTACCTGCCGTTCCCATAATCAATGGCATAAATGCAGCGAGGATGACAATTTGTTGTAAAGTTTCTTCAAAGCGACCGATGATGTTAGCGGTAATCATACCGAAAAACATCAATAAAACAATCCACGGTGCACGCTTTTTTGCGGCACTAAAAGCCGTTAAGTTTAAATCTGTCGCCCCTTTAGAAGCAGCAAATTCTCCAAAATCATCATCTGTCTCTTCTTCTAGTACATCGATAACATCATCGACTGTAATAATACCGACAAGCTTTCCTTCTTTCCCAATGACAGGAACCGCTAGAAAATCATATTCTTTAATCAAACGTGCCACGTTTTCTTGATCTTCATTGACCGGTACAGAAACCACTTGTGTGCTCATAATATCATCAATGATTTGATTAGGCTGTGCAATAATCAAATCTCTTAAGGAAACAACCCCAGCAAGACGCTCCTCTATATCGACGACGTATAAATAGTAAATCGTCTCAGCAGCCATTGCCGTTTCTCTTAGTTCTTCAATGACTTGGGCGGCAGTGGACTCAACTGAAATGCGAATGAATTCTTTCGTCATAATGGCACCGGCCGTTCTCGGTGCATAAGTCATCAGCTCGATGACTTTATTGGCTTCTTCTTGATCCATGGATTGAAGGATATCATCTGCATTTTCTACTTCCATTTCAAGCAAAAAATCGGCCACGTCATCAGCAGACATATAATTAAACATCGCGACAGCATATTGAAAGCCTATATGAGTAAAAACCTCTGATTGATCCTCTAAGTCTAGCCCTTGGAAAATATCAGAGAACTCTTCGGGTGTCAGAAAAAGTAGTAATTGTTTTTGTAATGGCAGTTCCATTTCTTTAAACACTTCTACTTGGTCCGTCGGATGCAATTCAAGGAACGTCTCACGAAACATTTTCAAGTTACGTTCAGTGATATATTTTAATACTTGTTTTTGGTAATCTTTTTTTTGTTTTAATTTTAATAATTGGTTCATTTCGACTCCTCCATTTCGGAAGAAGAGCCTATTTATTCTGTATAAGATGAGTGGTGCAGAACAAATACCCTCCTCTTTTCTCCCTATTGATCAATTCCTGTTTACTCGACCTCGGATTGGGAATACTATCCATCCCGCACCACCTCCTTGTTTTTTTAAAATGAAAAAGCACCTCCAACTAACCGTGGAGGTGCATAAAATGCATAGAAAATACAACATGTACGCGTATTGTACAAGCAGTAATTACCCCTCCATTCGTAGAGCTTTAGCACTGTACAGCATAGGTAAATACCAGCTACATTAAAAACCACCTTATGTCGATGGTTCCTGTTGACCCATTGGCGTCTTTGGACATTTTTGGGCAGTAGCTTATCTCTATACAGGAGCCTCACCTAACGAGGATTCATATGGATTGCCATGTTCACTTTACATCTAGTGTTACATTCTGTCAACACCTTTAGAAAAATTAATAAAGGTCCCCGTACAAGGGAACCTATTAGATTTAAGCATAGTAGCCAATGATGGATTTAGGTTCTAAAAATTCTTCGATACCAAAGTCTCCCCATTCACGTCCAATGCCTGATTGTTTAAAGCCGCCAAACGGTGCTGAGAAATCAGTTTTTGAATTATTGACTTGGATTTGTCCAGCGCGAATGCCTTTGGCCACTTTTTGTAATGTGTCACGATCGCCACCGTAAACGTATCCAGCTAATCCATAAATGGTATCATTAGCGATTTCGATTGCTTCATCCAAGTTATCGTATGTGAGGATACTCATTACTGGTCCAAAGATTTCTTCTTGGGCAATCGTCATATCGTTTTTCACATTTGTAAAAGCAGTGATTTTCGTATAATAACCTTTCTCCAGTCCTTCTGGTTTTCCAGGACCACCGGCAATTAATTCTGCACCTTCTTCTGATCCTTTTTTAATATACGATTGTACCCTTTCCCATTGATCTGCATCGACAAGAGGACCAACTTGAACATCTTGACTTGTTGGATCACCGACTGGGAAGTTTTCAATCACTTCTTTTACAGCCTCAACGAATTCATCATGCATTCCTTTTGGAATGAGTGTTCTTGTTGCCGCTGTACAAACTTGACCTGTATTTCCTGCGACGAGCGCAACGGCTGTTTTTGCCGCTCCTTTAATGTCTGCATCATCTAACACGATAAGTGGTGATTTTCCACCTAACTCAAGAGAAACTTTCTTGATAGTTGAAGCTGCGTTTTCCATAATTTTCTGTCCGACTTCACCAGATCCTGTAAAGGATACGAAATCAATATCAGGATGTGAACTGATGCCATTGCCGATTGTTGAACCTGAACCTGTTACTAGGTTAAAGACACCTTTTGGCAAACCTGCCGCTTCGAAGATTTCGGCTAAAATCATCGCTGCAAATGGTGTATTAGATGCTGGTTTAAGCACTACGGTACTACCAGCAGCAAACGCACTTGCCAGTTTAGTAGAGGTTTGATTCGTAGGGAAGTTCCATGGTGTGATGAGTCCTGCTACACCAATCGATTCCTTGCGAACTAATGTGTTTCCTCGTTCTTCTTCAAATTTGAATGTTTTTAATTCCTCTACCGCTTGTTTAAAGTGTTGTAAACCCATTTGATAATGGACTTTATTGCTTCGCTTAACAGGAGAGCCTAGTTCTTCTGTAATCACTTCTATAATATCGTCTTTACGTTTTTCGTATTCTTGACAAATTCGCTCAAGTAACTCAATTCTTTCTTCCACTGATGTTTGAGAGAATGATGGAAATGCAGCTTTGGCCGCTGCCACTGCTTTATCTAAATCTTCTTCTGTTCCTGAACTAATTTTTCCCATTACTTCTTCCGTTGCTGGATTAATGACATCAATGGTTTTAGATCCCGTTGATGTGACCCATTCACCATTAATATAGTGCTTAGTATAATTTCGCATAAGTATAATCAAGCTCCTTTAGGGATATTATTGATTCTACTTAACCCATTCCCTTTCTCCCCTTTATTAAACATGTCACATTCGTCATGTAACTACCAACTTTTCATCTGTATAACATTTATTCTTTAGGAAAAGATAGGGCTACGTGCTCGTCACGTAATATCGGTGTGGAGGGATGGACGTTGGAATTTATTGCTCATTTGATTCATCTAATCCAAAGATGGTTAGTGAAACTAAACTACTCTATCTACAAGAGATCTAATCGCCTCCTAAGAATAAATAGAGCTAGGTCAATGGCGCAAAGTTAAACGTTCGGCCAATCACAGATAGTAAAAAGGTAAGCACCTTCTGATGCTTACCTTTTTATTCTTTTTCTTTACTTTTTGCCAGTTTTTCTTTATCCAACGTTCCAGGTGGTTGTTCAAGATAACCCAATTCCACCATTAAATTCGCTATATCCTTTGCATACTGACCCACTTCCATAGCTAAACGTTCATAATTGATGATCAGGTCATGCCTTTGACTTGCTGCAGCACCCGTCGCATAGTTTCCACTCCCGGCAGCTGTTAACATCCCTAATTGAAAAAGGATTAATTTATCCGAGAATACTTCGGCAGTTGAATTGGTAATACTAACATCTCCATCAATTGGTGCTTGAAGACCATTGTTAATCAAAGTAACAGCAAATAATTCCACATGTTTTTCTGAAATATCTTTGCCTTGTATACATATCTTTTGTACTTCTTTTCTTGGTGACATTTGGGCAAAGCTTGTAGCTAATTTTAACCCAACAACATTATTGAAAAAATTGAGATGGAGATGAGAAATTTCTACTACATTCAGTGCCCTTTTTCCTGCAAAAGGATTTAACCCTTTGAAATAACTTTTATCATCCACCATATCAATTTCTTTTGGATAAGGAATAACTGGCGATCGGACAAATACACCTTTATTGATTTGGATTTCTGAACTTTGCTCAAATAAATCAGCTGTCGCAAAAAGTGCCTTATTAAAAAGCTTTCTTATATCTTTTCTTGCACTTAACGCAAGAAATCCACTATAACTAAGCATGCCAGCTTTAGCCATGTGATGAATATAGGTCAGCATAAATATATCTGTATAAACTTTCGGTGCATCTCTATTTACATCAGCAGCAGTAAAACCTTTAGGAATAGGTATTTTCTCTTGTACAAAAACACTTTTTACCTTTGCTATATGGTCTTCTGAAATCTGACAAGCAGTTTGTACTAGTTGAGATATCGTCTTATCCTCCACGGTTTCTCGCAAATAACTTAAAAACTGAACGGACATCGTATTTTGCATATAAGATGTCCACAAAGACGCTAACTCCGAAGAAGAAAGGTTAATCTTTTCTTCTGTCATGCGTGCACTTCCCTTCACAATATTCTGACCTTACTATTTGTTATTGAAAGGAGAATTATACCAAATAGGAAAATAAAAAAGCAGCTCACTTAAATTTTAAGTGAGCTGCTTTTAGACTTAGATTAAGTTTTTCACTACTTCTTCTAATTTCATCTCCCTGGAACCCTTAAATAGAATGAGGGCTTCTTTCTTCACGATTTTATTTATAAATTGAACGATTTCCGATTTTGTATAAGGAGACACCACTTTGTCTTCCCCCATCATTTGTTTCGCTTCTTTAGCAATTGCAGAGGCTAATATTCCATATGTGACGACAAAATCAATTTCATTCGGGTCAATTGCCTTTGCCATTTGTTTATGGAGAGTTTCAGCACTATCACCTAGCTCTAGCATATCCCCTAGTACTAATATTTTCTGATGATAGCCATCCATTTCATGTACTGTTTCAATCGCAGCTTGTACAGAGTTCGGACTCGCATTCCAAGCATCGTTAATAATGGTGTATCCTTTTTTTGTTTGAATTGTTTCCATTCGCATGGCAGTCAAATCTAAATTCTTCAATCCAGCGATAATGTTTTCAGGCGTCACTCCCAATTCAAGAGAGACAGCTACCGCTGCTAACGTATTTTTCACATTATGTTTACCAATAATCGATACCTTTAGATCTTTAAATGACTGCTCTCCTGCGATATCAAACTCAAGATATCTTTTGTATTCTTTTACTTTTTCATAGTAGTAATTATTCGTTACTTCATGACCGAATGTTTTAACACGCATGGGTAAATTCACATTCGCTAACGCCTGCTTTAAGTGAGCATCATCGCCATAGTATATAAATAAGCCACCATCTCTTAAACCATCAATAATTTCCAGTTTAGCATTGGCGATATTTTCTTCCGAACCTAGTGTCGCAATATGTGCCAAACCAACCATCGTAATAACTACAACATCAGGCTGAGCAATGGTTGACAGACGATGAATTTGTCCCTTTTCACTCATACCCATTTCTAGAACAAGGACCTCTGTGCCTTCTTCGACATCAAGAATGGTAAGAGGCAACCCGATTTGGCTGTTTAAATTCCCTTTTGTCTTATGGACTTTATATGTCGTCTGTAAGATGGACTTAACCATATCCTTCGTTGTTGTTTTTCCATTACTCCCCGTTACACCGACAACCTTCATATTTAATTGCTCACGATAAGCAGTTGCCAACTCTTGTAATGCTTGAAGTGGATCATCGACGTAAATCACAGGTACGCCTTCTGGTGGATGCTTATGCCCCTTCTTCCAAAGGGTTGCAGTAGCACCCCGATCAAAAGCCGTATTTACATAGTTATGACCATCATCAATTCTCATAATAGGAATAAATAAATTCCCCTTATGTAATGTTCTTGTATCTATCGAAACCCCGTCAACACGGATATCAGCGTATTCTTCTTGCAGACCTGAACCATTTAACATATCCTGAATTTCAACTAAACTTCGCTTTATCATCCTAAATCCTCCACAATGATTACTTACATCAAATTGTAGACCTTTTTGCAGAAAAAGAAAACTCTTTAGTAAGGTAAAGCTGAAATGTTTTAATAGATTTAACTTTTAGAAAAAAAACTCATCCATTCATGATAATATGGAATAAATTATCTAAAAAATACAAGGGGAGATTTTATGGCTACACCTAAACATATTGTCTCAGCAGCAACGATTGTTTTAAACGATCATAATGAAATCCTACTCATCAAAGGGCCACTAAGAGGTTGGGAAATGCCTGGTGGACAAGTAGAAGAAGGTGAATCCATCACAGAGGCAGCCATCCGCGAAACAAAAGAAGAATCTGGAATCGACGTAGAGATCCTACGCTTCTGTGGCATCTTCCAAAACGTAGAAAAATCCATCTGTAACACCTTATTCCTTGCCAAACCTACCGGCGGAGAACCAACCACAAGCTCAGAAAGCTTAGCAGTTGGCTACTTCCCTATTGACCAGGCATTACAAATGATTGAATGGCAAAACTACAGGCAACGGGTGGAGTATTGTTTGGATGAAGGTAGGCACCCTTTTTTTGTCGATTTTTAAACATATTGCGTTTTAACCTAACCTACTATCTAGAGACTGATTTTAGGTTAGTTATATTTGTTTCTTCTTGTTCCTTTGCTATGCTTACTAACCGCGCAAACAAAATAAAACTCACCCCGCCCATTAGACCAATTGCACCAGTAATAACAAGAGGCGGAACCCATTCACTTACAATGACAACGACACCTGCAGCACTGACACCTAAGAAAATGGCAACACCATACAGCGACATGTACGTACTTCTCGCATGATCAGGCACACTATTAGCGAGCAAGGTCTGCTGCATCGGGATATACATCATCTCACCAATTGATGCGAGGAACATAGCAACAATAAGCAGCATGGGAATGGTTGTAAAGCTAAGAACTGTATAACCGGTGAAAAACAGCAAAAGTCCAACCAAAAATGTCACACGTTCCTTCCATCTTTTTATGAGTGTAATTACAACGAACGTAAGAGCAACAACAAGTATAGTATTTTCTGTCTTCAAAAATCCTAGTAGATTCACACCATCTACCTCCATAGGAATGGCGGTAATGATCTGTACTGGATTTGGGAGCTGTTCTTTTAAACGAATACCAATATAATTCGTTAATTGTTCCTCCACTGCTACAATTAATACACTAGCAAAAATAAATATGATAAAAAATTTATGCTTTAATATATTTAAATACTCTTTATACACTTGAATCGTTTGACTACTTTTTTGCCGCTGTACGTTAGGTTGATAGGTTTCTTTAATAAACACCTTTGTCATCAAAATAGAAAGTAAGGACACAAGAGCTGCACTAAGGAGTAGTAAGACAAGGTGGGAAAAAAAGAAGAAAGCGCCGACCATACTACCAATAGCAATCCCTAAATTTCGAACCCAATAAGCATAAGTGTAAATTATTTTTCTTTCTTCAGGGGAACTCACATCAATGATTAATGCTTGATAGGCTGGATTGACGAGACCTGTGCTAAATTGAATGATCATAAAAAATAGAAAAGTGATGTAAGGATAGGCACCAACGGATGTATTGGCAACTGCCGCACCTATATACCCTATAAATACAAACAGTTCTGCAAGCAATATTACCTTCCTTCTCCCTACTCTGTCTGAAGTAAATCCACCTAATAAGGTGCCTAAAACACTTGCCAACATCACACATAGAAATAGAACACCTGTCAGGGCCCTCCCAACTTCTTCAGCAAAATAAATAATGATATAAGGTAAAATCGCCATTGTTGAAATAGATGAAATGAATTGCAACAGTAATCTAATACGGATGGCTGGGTGCAGATTTTTCATACAAATTCCTCCTCTTTTTAATGATTGATTAATCAATCATTATTGAAGCGAATGAGAAGACTTCCCTAACCGGAAAGCCTTTATCTGTTACTCTTCAGTTGGTGCAAAAAGATTTAGTGCAGTGACAGCATATTGTTCCCACACATCACTATAGCGATTATCAGTTGAATTTAAACGAACGCCTATTAAGAGACTCGTATACAATGTAGCAACAATAAGCGGATCTTGTTTCTTAAACACCCCTATTTGCTGCCCGTTTTGTACCAATTGTCCGACCTTCCCACGAAATACATCATGGAACTCATCTAATTCCTTAAACACATCAGCATACCGTTCATGCTGTCCCACAACTTGTACAACCAATTGCAAATAACGATTCATTTCTGCAAATGCTCTAAAATGCTCTCTTAACATCTGTTTTGTTTCCAATAAAGGATCAGCAGACGTCTCATCAAAAAATAAAACGCGCTCCTTCAATTCTGCTAATGGTTCAACAACAACAGTATAAAACAATGCTTCCTTATCTTTAAAATAAGTAAACACACTACCAAAACTAACATTAGCAGCAACAGAAACCTTCTTAATTGTCGTACCCTCATACCCTTCAGTCGCAAATAACCCCATAGCCGCTTCAAGAATCTTCTTTTTCCGGAGCTCCATATTTTGAATTTGTTTTTCCGATAATGGCATTTAAACACCTTCTATAAATGATTGATTAATCAATCATCGATTATTTTATATTTATATTATACCATTTACCAACTTATGTGAAGTGATTATTCTCCTTTTGAAAATATCCCTTTAAGTAATGGCTCTTTCTGTTTCGATTTCATAGGAGTATAAAAGCGATTTTTAGGAGTATTTTCTAAGTAAGGCAATAAGATATTTACTTTCTCATCACAGTTAGCAGCATCAATTAATTGCTTTTCAATAATCTTCATAGGTTCCTTTATACTTCCATCTTCGCTATAAATGAACCGATCATCGACAAATTGCTCTGCCGCTTCCGTTTCATTGTCTGTATACGCATGGACAGATGGGCGAGCCCAAAACACATCTTTGCGCACAATTCGAGCCGGACTTCCTGCTGCTGACACATTGGATGGTAATGATTTTGTCACAAGTGATTTTGCTCCAAGAATAGAACCAGACCCAATATTAACACCTTTTAATATCATCACATCTTGTCCAATCCAAATATGATCACCTAAATAAACACTTTTAGTTGGATTGATGCGCTTTTTCGTTGCTGCATCATAAATCAAATGTGGATCCGCTAACCTTACAACCACACCTGTGGAAAACATATTATCATGACCAATGAAGAGATTCTTTTGCTCTGAAAGAATAAATCTAGCACTCCCATTAAAAGAATAATTGCGCCCAATAAAGAAGGCACTATTATTCCATACTGAAACATTAAATGTCGCACGTCGATTGGATTTACCAATAATGACAACTGAATGGTTGCCATTAAAATGAATATTCGTATTTTTAAATTTGGCGCCACGTTCAACAATTAATGTATTGCCCTCTCCGACAAACTTCACCTTCGAATGATCAAATGCAATTTCCTCTTCTTTCATCCCTATTAATTGGATTTCATTATTTGAAGTTGGTTTTTTAAATATATCTGTGATGGTTTCCATCATTTCCACACCTACTTTTTATTAGCATTAAAACGCATTTATTATACATAAGAATCTATTCATCATACGCATTTTAATCCTAACTTAACGACTTTGTATTTAAGATACTTTAATTTTTACATCACCTGTAATAATCACTTATCAAACGTAATCTAAAATGGTTATTTATTCCTTTATTATGAACAAAAGAAACATATCCATTCTATTAAAGTGCAAAAACCCTTATGAAGTAATCAGACTGATACTTCATAAGAGTGCATAATAGATTATTTTTATGTACCTTTAACGAAAAACAATTTCCACCTTTCCAAGCTCACTGAACTCCGCAGTAAACACATCTCCTTTTTGCGCAACGACTGCTGCGGATAAGGCACCTGATAAAATTACTTCTCCCGCTTTTAAAACAACATCATATTCGAATAACTTATTCGCTAACCATGCTACACATGCAGCTGGATGGCCTAAGACATCTGCACCTGTTCCCTTATTCGATAATTCACCATTTTTATAAAGACTCATTTCGATTTTATTTAGCTCCAAACCACTAACGGTAAATTTCTCATCTCCTAATACATAAAGCCCACAAGATGCATTATCAGCAACAGTGTCTTCTAATTTGATTTCCCAATTGTGAATACGGCTATCTACAATTTCTAATGAAGGAATAATATATTCAGTTGCGGATAAAACTTCCTCGGCTGTCACATGTGGGCCTTTTAAATCCTTATTAAGTACAAATGCAATTTCCCCTTCAACTTTTGGTTCGAAAAGTGAATCGATATCGATTGATCCCTTGTTGGGTATGCTCATACTATCTAATAAGTGACCGTAATCAGGTTGATCGACTCCTAAAAGTTCTTGCATCGCAAAGGATGTTAAACCAATCTTTTTACCAACAACTTTATGACCGTCTTTCACTTTCTGTTCAATCGCTCTTAGTTGGACTTGATATGCATCGTGAATAGTTAGGTTAGGATATTGATTAGTTAGTGGCTTAATCGCTGTTTTCGTTTGTTCAGCATGAAGTAAATGCTCGTATATTTGCTGTATACTAATCGTCTTTTGATTACTCAATGATTAAACTCCCTTTCTTGTGAATATCAAAAAAACTTTGATAGTACATTTTTACACTTGTACTATCAAAGTCAGGTAAGATAAAACAAACTTACTTCACAGGTATTTTACTAAAAAAGTCAATAATGACCTTATTGAACGCATCAACCTTTTCCCATTGCGGCCAATGGCCCGCGTCGTTAATAACGATTAATTCACTTCCAGGTATCATCTCTTGAATCGGCATAGCTTCCTCAACAGTTGAAGTCGGGTCGTGGTCGGTCCATGCTAATAAGGTTGGCACATCAATCTTTCCACACCAGGATGGGTCCCAGCTATATCTTTGTCTAAATTCTATCTCTTGTAAGGCGACAATATGATCAACTGCCTTTTGATAGGATGGTTGTGTATAGATGTTGTATCGTGCCTCTATCAGTTCATCCGTCACTTGACTCTTATCATACATTAGCCATTCAAGTCGCGTTTTCACATTTTCATAGTTTGCTTCTAGCACCGCCTTAACGGTAGACTCCTTTAGTTTTTTCATCACTTCAGTCTTGTTATTCACATTTCCAGGCGTATTTAATACTAAAGCTTTAGCAATGCCAGGGTGATGGGCTGCAAACCAGGCTGCAACCCATCCACCTAGGGATTCACCAGATAAATAGACTTCCCTCAAATCTAAAGCTTGAATTACTCCTAATAGATGATCACTATAGCTATCAATTCCATATGGGTGGTTCGGCTTTTCCGTGTATCCATGCCCAAGCATATCAATACAAATGACACGGAAATGCTCACTTAATCCTCTAATATTCCGAGCGTAGGCTTCGATATGGCCTCCTGTACCATGAAGCAAAATAAGTGGTTCACCAGTTCCTGCTTCTAGCACTCTCGTTCTTATTCCATTGGCATCGACATAATAATTTTTAAAAGCTAAATCGGCTAAATCATTCCAAATTGTCATCTGAACATCCTCCTTTATACTTTATGGAACTTCACAACACCCATTCCTGTTACCCACTCAGGGATGGGTTCATAACAGGCAACCTCAGGATCAAACTCTTGCAAAATGCCAAGCAGCACAAGCCAATTATGTATCTCTTGGCCACCATTCCCCCCATTTTCTTCGATATAATCTGGAGACCATTGTCTAAGTGCCTGATAATCTTTCTCTCTAATGTATCGTAAAAATTTACGATCCCACTCTTCATTGACCGGTCCAGATTTCAAGCTTGTCACACGTGTTTTACGCGTGTTTAAATATTCATCCAGCTCTTCAATCTGTTGACGACCATTTGTCAGAACTTTAATAAGCTCTTGATCCTCAGGCTTTTCACTATCAATCTTCGGAATCGGCACCCAATGAGAAATCCCGCCTGATGCCACAATCGCTACTTTTTTATCACTTTCCCATGTTTCAATTGCCTTACGCACCACTTCTCCGACTTGGAAGCACCGATCCATTGTCGGAAGTGGAGGGGCAGCTGTATTCACCGCAATCGGCACAACTGGAATCCTTAAATCATCGTTTAAAAAGTGGACTGCTTGCGTATGACCATGATCCACTTTCATTCTCATGGAAAAAGCAAAGTCTACATTATTCCCCAATCCTGTATCAAGTACATGCTTCGCTAACGCTTTCTCGACTGGCATTTGATATTCAGGAATTTCCCAATCTCCCCATCCTTCACAGCGGTCAACTCCAATCGTGAAGGAGGGCATGTGATCATAAAAGTAACTATTAAAGTGATCATCAGATATAAGCACAATCACATCTGTCCCCATATCCTTAAGCCATTGTTTCATCTCAGCAACGGTATTTAGAAAGCGTTGTCCTTTTTCACCACCGCCAGCTTCATTTGTCATGATCATTGGGCTATGTGACATTGCTACTCCTGCTACTATTTCAGCCATAACTCCCACCTCTTATGTTTTACTGTTCACTTCATATCACGGCAGGCACATATCCACCCGCCAAAGATTATTCAAAATGTAGATCTCCTAAAATAATGCTTGCCTGCAATGCTAAGAAAAGCTGACTACTTGTTTGGAGATCATTAATATCTGCTTCTAAAATTTTGCCGATTTTTTGTATACGATAACGTAAACCGCCTAGTGATAAATTCATGATTTTTGCTGTTTTACACATATTTTGTCCATTTTTAATGTAGATGTATAATGTTTTGGTTAGTTCTGATTCTTTCCCGCGATCATACTCAACTAACTTTGATAACATCTTGTTACAGAAATGTCGGATGTCTTCATTTTTACCTGTACGAAATAATATCCCCACCGCACCCAAATCATCGAAGTACATGATGTCTTTTTGTTGATTATTCACATTCAATGAAATGAGTGCTTCATTGTATAGAATAGGAATATCTTCAAGCGATGTTGCTTTTGAACTTATGCCTATTTTAAAAGGATTTTGAGGATATTTCTCTTTAAGAAAATGAAGTAATTTCCGTATAAATTCATCGACGTTTATAAAATGCTTCGAGAACATATCTATAGGTAACAAAGCGGCAATGTTTTGTGCATCCTCCGATATGAGAATATTCAGATTACGCTCCATGAAATATCTTGAGAAAACTTCAATCAGATTCATTGCACCAATTGGTTCCTTTTCACTCGGATAAAAATCTGCATCCACTTTTAAAACGAGAAATTGATACTCTTTCCCTAAATCTACGCCAATATGTCTTGCCCTTTTGAACAACACGACAGGATTTAGACGATTATGAATCATGTCTTCTAACAGTCCACCTTTAATGTTTAACCTAAGCTCTGTATCTAAAATGGACTCCTTATTGTAGTTACTTACTGACCCAACCAAATGCATTTGTTTCATTTTCAACCAATCGAGTTCAGTAAAAGAAGGCTTAATAAAGGAGCAATATCCTACCACCTTCCCCTTTGAAATCATCGGTGCTATTAATCTCTTATGTTGATTAGATTGCTCCATTTCGACTACTTGCTGATTGTCTATCAGGTCATTCAATTTCGTCTGCATAGCTTTATTCTGATTGTTTTTCACAATGGTCTTTAATTGATTACTATATTGTTTAGCCAGTTCTGCATCTAACCCGACTGAATATAGGTAATTAAATCCTAAATCTTCAAGAATAATAGGATTATTGGTAAGTTGATAACATACATCAGCCAATCGTGCTTCGCCAACACCGTTTAGGAAGTGTCCAATGGCTTCATTATTAAAATCTACAGCAGCTTGTAAATGATTTTTTTCTGTTAACACTCTATCTAAGCAATTCAAAAGCATTTGTGGCAATCCTGACTCGAATTCCTTCTCCGTGTAGTTAAAGTTGCCAAAATGCGAAGACATTTGTACAAATGCCTCTAAAGCTTCAGGATAATGAACCTTATTTTGCAATATACTCACCCACTTAAGAAAGTTACTAGTTGAATTAGTTACCTGAAAAATTAGTTTTTTACAATTATTCTACTTCCTTTGGAAGTATCTGTCGATTAATGACTAGTGAGCCTAAGCAAAACAGGTAAAACACTATAGTCATATAACTTAGCTAAGTTGGGTTTTCTATTGCTCTGAGCCCACCATTTATCCGCTTATTCGAACGCTCATTTATGATCCTTCAAAAGCTTTAACCTTTAATTTTTCCAACAGACCCTCACTGCCTGTTTTTTTACGAATTCCGCGTATTCCCCAACCGCCATCAAAATTCAATACAGTACCTGTAGCAGGAATATTGTCATCGCGAGAGGCAAAAAACACATAAGAACCTGCATAATCTTCTCCTTGCAAGATACGGCCGACTGGAGATGCTGCTGCGATATTCTCTTTACCTGCTTCCAAATCGTCGTCCTCATACCATTCCTTATACATGCTTGTGACAGAGCGGCTATCCATTTCTAATGAAGCAGGTCCTCTTAAATCTGTCATGGCACCGCCAATCGCAATTCCATTCACACGAACATAAGGAGCCAACTCAAAGGCCAACTGGCGGACTAACCCAACCACCGCGTGTTTTGTGGAAGTGTAAAGCGGTCCTCCACCATTTGTATAAAACCCAGCATTGGAAACAGTAAAGATCATATTCCCTCTAGTTTCAGCCAGTTGTGGAAGACAGGCTTTAGCTGCTAGTAAATATCCCTTCACATTGACATGAAATAATTCATCAAATGCTTGATCTAATTTATCTTCTGGAAGATCGACAAGTGCCATATTATAATCCCAAATGCCTACATTTGCAATGAGGGTGTCAATTTTGCCAAAATGTTCGCTGCACTGATTAACCGCTGACTTCAAATCACTCAGCTGTCGAACATCTCCAACAATGCCCATGACATCATCGCCAAATGTCTGCTCAAGCTCTTTTAGACGATCCACTGACTTATCAAATATTGCTACCTTCGCACCTTCAGACACGAAACGTTCTACAATCGCCCGGCCAACACCGGACGCTCCGCCTGTGATAAAGGCCACTTCATTTGTCAATTTCATCATTGTAGCTCCCCACTCGTGAAAATAAGTCAACCATCCATTACTTTGCTCTTACTTTGTTCTGCTTCAAAGTAACCATCCTCAAATGCCACAAATACATCCTCCCCCTCAACCTTTACCGGATATTTCTTCAAAGGTTTCCAAGGTGGAGCCATCTTTACTGCCCCCGTATGAGCGCAAAACTTCCCCATATGCAGTGAACAAACGATGACATCTCCATCTAAATAACCGCCCTCGGACAGTGACCATTTGGCATGAGAACAGCGATCCTGTGTGGCAAGTACTTTACCATTCACATTAAACACTGCTACTGCCGTATCCCCTTCCACTACTTTTAATCCCTCATCATCTGGTAAATCAGACAAGGTGCAAACCTTTGTATATTTCATTCCATACATCCCCTTTCCTTGTTAATCATGTTTTTAGAAAAGCGCAAGGCGCCCGTAATCGCCGACAAGCATAAGATGAGTCGGCGGAAAGGTTGTTCCTTAACCTTTCCTGCGGATTGGCTTAGGCCATAGAGCCGATGGCGCCTGGAGCTAGATCTGAAAACCCACTAAAAAATTTTACACTTTCTTATATGTCAAAAAAAGACAGATAAGTTATTTGACAAAAGTGTACTCTGATCGATTAAAATCGTGCGGCGGGCTATTTTAAAACCCAATCCTCCCTCTGAACGTCTCAGCACATCCCTGCGCTCTCCTGGAAATATATCTGCCTGATTTTCAGAACGATTACGATACACGATAAAGGATGACACGACTTCATACGTGTTCGGCTCCTCCGTCTCATTAATCATCACATTCGAAATGAGATGCCTTGTGCGCGATACTGGATTCTCTGCCCAGTTCACCCCAGATACTCTTGCCCGAATACGTCCGCGCATCGTTTCATAAGTATCGTCGTAATGCCCACCTTGTCCTATAGCCGTATACTCCTGAGCCATTTCTCTACCTAAACGGTTCATGCGAATCGGCATCCAATAATGAATATCTTTATCCATTAACCCTAACCACGCCTCAAACTCCGAATGGTCTAGTAGCTGTGCTTCCTTGTAATAAAACTGTTCAATTTCATGCTGCAGTTCCAAACTTGGGCTACTGTCTGCCCATTTAAACGGCTTAACCAGCTCTTTTACTTCCATCCTCTTTCACCCTCCTTTGTTTGACTAAACACTACTCACTTAACAGTTGCGGTTGTGGCCGGCTGCGGTCTCAATGTATCCCAACTTGACTCAGACATCATACGGACCCAATGAGAATAAAACCCTCTCGCCACATCTTCTGAAAATACATAGGATGTTTGACCAGGAAATTCCGGATTATTTTTCCCTTGTACATTTAACCCCATTTGCATAGCTAGTGGAGCTGTTTTTGACTTATAGCCACGAAGAGCGTTTTGAATCTCCACCCAGTTCTCTCCATCATCTTGCTCATATACACCACCTGCACTGAATGTGCGGACATTTTGTCTAGCCAGTTCATCCTTAATCTCCTGCGGCGCATCTTTATCAACAATGACAAATGCCCAGACTTCAATTTGATTCGGACCTTTTGGATGCCATGTGCGGACAGTATTCATTCCATAAGGAAGGAATGAACAGTTCGGGAAGATTGTCATATGACTGGCACCCATTCTGTGATAAGGCATTTTAGATTCTAATCGCTCTTTTGCCTTTTCAAATGCCGGACCTTCACTATAATACTTATCTACTAATGGCCCGACACGCACCGAACCTCTTGCTGTATCAAGGTAGAATCCACAACCATGACCGCCCCATTCAGAAAGAAATTGGTGACCTTTCATATGTGGTTGAAAAACAGACAAATCTTGATCTTCCGGCAACCCTGCCACTACTGCTGCCAAATGAGAAGTTGTAGCCGCATGGTACATATCACCAGCAAATTGCTCTGCCGCAAACTTCCAATTACAAGGAATCACCCACTTTTGCATCGTACCAATAACCTCTGTACCTGCCTCAGAGCGGTCCAGCATCGTATCCATATATGGTGTGGCATCACTTAAATACGTCAGCAAATCCGGTGCCTCCGGGTCCCAATTGGCAAATACTAATCCTTTATATATCTCCACACGCGCCTGCAACGGACCCCAATCTTCTTTCTTAAAATCAGAAGGAAACGCCTCTTCTTCAAATGGCACATTCACTAATTTGCCAGCTGTGTCATATGCCCAACCATGATACGTACAAGTGAACGCCTTCGCATTCCCACAATCCGCCCGGCAAATCCTCATTCCCCGATGTCGACACTGATTATGAAACACCTTAATACTGCCATCCCTCTGACGTACCATCACAACAGGATCTTCCCCCATATAAGTCGTTAAATAATCTCCCTTCTTAGGCACATGACTCTCATGACCAAGAAGCAACCACGAGCGGCCAAAAACCCGCTCCAATTCCAACTCATATAACTCCTGATCCGTATAAATACGTGGATCGATTTTCCCCTGCTCTGTATCCACTAGCGAATGAATCGATGCTGATGTCCAATTTCCAGTATTAAAACTCATAAACTAGAACCACCCTTTCCATTAAACTCCTAAATGAAATCGCTTTCTTAAACTAAGTTTAAAATCTTTTCCAACGAAAAAATACAACAACAATTGCTTTTTATGTCTATATTTTCTAAACATTCTGTGTAGTTTTAAATACATTTAATTCCATATTTCTCACAAGTAATGTATAATGCCAGGACAAATGGATGATTATTTAAATATGAAAAGAGCCGTTTTCTAATTGGGAAAACGACTCTGGCTACTTATCAACAAATCGAAACAATAAAGGAACTTTCCTCAGACATCATTCATTTTTACAATTGAGCGACTGTTTTTTTCATTGTCAATCCAAAGAAGATAACCAAAAACAAACCTAATTGAAAAACCATTACTGGAAAGATTATGTTAAATTCGAATGGGATAAGCATTACAGGTATGCCAATTAAACCGCCACCTGTATAGCTAATTGTTCTTCTCATAAAAGCATTCCCCCTAAAGCAATGTTCTTTTTCATTTAATCCTAGTTTACGTGTAGAAATAAATTGTCCCTTGTAAAATAAAAAGAGGCATCCAAGCAGTATAGATAACCCCCAGATAACCTCAAATTATTTATCCAATTTTCCCGACTTTAAGTTACTGTAAATTAAAGAAAACTTGTCCACCTAACATTTCTTCATAGCGAAGTTGCGCATTTTCTCCTGTTTTCACTAAACCAGATATATAACCTTCTTTTTCGTTCCCCACATACATCTCGAAGCTAAAATCAGGTTCCGTTGTTCCATAAACATCCCCACTATAAATATCTCCGCTCTCACTTACCATTTCAAAATTCATGATCCCATCAACATGGAAGGATAAGTCTTCTGTTTCAGATTCAACAAATTTCACTTTTGTTTCGGCTAATACCCATTCATATCCTTCTGGAGCCGCTTCATTGTACTCATTCATAGATTTTAATTTTTGGTAGGCTTCATCCCCGCGAATAACACCTTTTACTGTTAAATCAAATTTAATTGCGTACGTATTACCTTCATCATCATACAACTCATCATCTACTGTAGCCGTTTTCTGGAAAGGTACAGGATTTGTTCGTGAACCAAGTTTTGATTTTGATTCTTCTTTCTCTACTTCTTCTGGTTGTGCAGTTTCACCTTGTTGATTCTCTTCGTTCACTTCTGTATCTTTTGTATCCTGCCCACAGGCCGCGAGAAAAACGACCATTATTAATCCTAAAATAAGTAGTTTGAAACTGTTGTTCAAATTTCTTCCTCCTCTTGAATGAAAAAACACCCTATTCCATAAAACATAAAAAACGAACCTGACTTAAGGCCAGGGTTCTACTCTGTTCCTTCTTCTGTTTCTCCCATTTCTTCTAAAGCATCAGGATAA
The DNA here is from genome assembly GCF_020171845.1 of Cytobacillus kochii. Lineage (GTDB taxonomy): Bacteria > Bacillota > Bacilli > Bacillales > Cytobacillaceae > Cytobacillus > Cytobacillus kochii. Next base: position 26,091 of record NZ_JAIVAM010000021.1, read on the forward strand.
ATAACTTCATCGAAAACCTCTTCTGTTGCTTCATCTTTTACAGATACCGTTACCTTATAATCTTCTGGATTCGCTCCATTAAACATTTGATACATAGAACCTTGTAAACCTAAACCAAATATAGCAAATCCATCCATGCTATTTTCATAAGATTCTTTATCTACCAATAAAGTAAACTCTGTGAATGATTTATTATGAGTAACATCCTTGATTGAGACATAATCTTCGCTACTTTTCATCTCTTCTATTGAATCTGTGATAGATGTTCCCATTTCTGCCATCATTTTTTTGTGTTCAGATTTAGGCATTTTATAAGTGAGAGATCCATCTTCATTTTTTGTGACTTCACTTACTCTCTCTTTTTTAGCTTCAGCAATAACTGTGTCTATATCTTCTCCTTCAAAAAAAGAAGCTGGTAGTGTTAATTCCACATTTAAGAGACCTTTATCGACGTTTACTGCCCCTTCTTTTTCTTCTTGCTTTTGATCTGTTGATTTTTCACCTTCTGCTGATTCATTCGAACAGGCAACAAGAAAAATCACCAATAGTACAAGTAAACAGCTTGATTTTTTCATAAATATTTCCCCCTATCTCTCTCTAATAACTAATGCAATAATGCTTTTCTATTATACTAATATCCACTTTTAGAACATCCATGTATTTATTGGCATTTTTGCACTCAATTTATTATTTTGGACATATTAAGCCGCATATTCAGAAGCCTTTATATTACTTATCGGCATTTCATTAATAAAATTTACAGTTTTTACATTATTCTATAAAAATAACTCTTATGATAAAGACACTCACCCATCTTTTTAGTTATATGTATTGCTCAATTCATGTCGAGATTAGTTTTGCACTTTAACCAATTGGACGATTATAAAAAAATCCCGATTTCACCTTACCGGATTGCTGAAGAAAAATGTTGGAGTAAAAAGAAGAACTTGTTCTGCTGCTACAAAAACGCTTAATAAACTTAGGAGGATGATTGAGGCTATAAAAAATACTGAAGAAGTTGATCAACAAGAAATGAAATAGAGCCTCCTCAAAGTTCAGTGAACCTTTGAAAAGCCTTAATCCTTATTGTTAGCATTGCTATCGTATCATACTTACGAAACCTTATTTACCAAATTTGAGGGCAGATTAAATCATTCCACCTGTGCGTTATCGTTTAATAAAATATTATATTTCACTGCATTTGATTTATAAAATTTAAACTTTATATTTACTTCCTTTGATATGTTAAAAGTAGTAAAAAATGGTCATTTATTTAAATCTCACTTCCAACTTCCGTTCATACCTTAAACAGTACAACATTTTAAGTACCAGTCTATTCTACTTTTACCTAACGAGAATGATATGAAAACTTTGTACCTATATCGTGATATTAGCACAAACAGATTATCTTTTTGATTATATCTTATAGTATTAACCTATATAGTAAGGGGTGATCTCAATATTATCTAAAAAAAGGAGATGTCACCAGCAAAATAAAAGATATAAACCATGTCAAAAAACATGTTGTCAACCAATTATAATCAAAGGAACGACCGGCGCTACTGGGCCAACTGGTGTAACTGGTTCTACCGGACTTGGGATTACTGGTACTACTGGAGTTACTGGGGCTACTGGACTTGGCATTACTGGCACTACCGGAGTTACTGGCGTTACTGGTATCACTGGGGCTACTGGACTTGGCATTACAGGCGCTACGGGAGTTACTGGCGTTACCGGCATTACTGGATCTACTGGAATTGGCATTACGGGCGCTACTGGAATTACGGGAACTACTGGTATCACTGGGGCTACTGGACTTGGCATTACGGGCGCTACCGGAGTCACGGGAATTACTGGTATCACTGGGGCTACTGGACTTGGCATTACGGGGCCTACCGGAGTCACGGGAATTACTGGTATCACTGGGGCTACTGGACTTGGCATTACGGGCGCTACCGGAGTCACGGGAATTACTGGTATCACTGGGGCTACTGGACTTGGCATTACGGGCGCTACCGGAGTTACGGGAATTACTGGTATCACTGGGGCTACTGGACTTGGCATTACGGGCGCTACCGGAGTCACGGGAATTACTGGTATCACTGGGGCTACTGGACTTGACATTACGGGCGCTACCGGAGTCACGGGAATTACTGGTATCACTGGGGCTACTGGACTTGGCATTACGGGCGCTACCGGAGTTACGGGAACTACTGGTATCACTGGGGCTACTGGACTTGGCATTACGGGCGCTACCGGAGTTACTGGCACTACTGGTTTAGGGGCTACTGGTACCACTGGAGCCACTGGCCCTGAAGGACCACCAGGACCAATTGATCCTGGGCTAGTTTTTCAATTTGTATATGAAGCGCTTAGACAGACAATCGCATACGGTACATTATATGGTACTACACCATTGTCTCTATCAAATATTGATCAACTAGTTACTTTTGATACAACACGAGCTCAGTATAATACTGGTAGTAATACTGATACGATATTCGCTTATGTATTTGGTGCTTATGAAGCAACAGCAAATGTAGTCTCGCAAGGAACCGGATCAGCAACTTTACAATTATCTGTTAACGGTAGTATTGTACCAGGCTCCACAATAGTCTTAGGTCCAGACAGTCCAACAGGAAGTACTACAATACAAATTGAACCGTTAGACAATATATCTTTGGTTGTTACTGAGTTAACAGGTGATATTAGTATAACTGATCGCAACTTGAACATTGTTCGCCTTGGTCCTCCTTTCTTTTAATATAGTTGACTTAGATAATAATAATAAATTAAGACCACCTTTTTAAAAGTGGTCTTAATTACTTTTCATATGCTGGTTCTTCCTTCTTCCCCACTCACATAACCTTTTTTATCGGAATTACGACAAAGCAAACGTTACAACTCGTCATCTTATTTAATTAACTATCTGTATATCTTCTGTTTACTTGAAACCTTTCTATAAATACAATCGTAACTATTTATAAAGAGGTGATAAAAAGTGAATACACCAGACAAAAAATGTGCTCAATGTGAAGGAACATCATTTGCCCAAGGAAGTGACTACATAAATATCCGACCATTAGATAAAAAATATACAATTGGTTCTGAAAAAATTTATACTTTCTGCTTAGATTGCGGGGAGGTACTATCAATTAAGATTTCGAATCCAAGTAAATTTAAAGCTTGGGTTTTTTAGCACCTTAAATGGTGCTTTTTATACGACGTTTCCTACCTTTTGTTTAATAAATATTCCGCCTCTTTGTTTAGATACTTTCAGGATTCAGGAGATAAATACGATCAATATTTTATTCTTATATTTATTAGAGAAGGAAATGTAAAAGATATGGAGAGGTTGGCATACTACGCCATTCCAACAGCCAATGGTCGATTCAAGTAGAATGCAGAGATTTTGGCTTTGTATGTATAAAATATCTTCGCATATTGCATATGTTGAACCTTGGTGCACGAAAGTTTTCCCTGTAAAATAACCACCTGCATCACGCATGCCTTCAATAAAATAAACGACAAATTTCTAATTTAGGAACCTCCCTTACTCTTGTGTTTCCATTTCATTTTAAGAGCCTTATAGAAACAAGAACCGCAAACTATGTTTTTATCCAATAACTTCGGCCAAGGTAGCACCCTACCTTTTTACGTGGTTCTCTAGTTTCTTTTCCGCACTTTTCATAATCGACATATACAATTTTATCGGCATTATATGAAGGGCTAAACTAAATTCAACAAACACCTCAAAATCTCGCACGCAGTTTTCACATTCATGATCGAATTAATTATCGCTTGGTAAATCAACCGTACCCTCAGACATATCATTTCCATGTTCGCAGTAAGGGCATTCAACTGTATCAATCATAACTTTACATCCTAGTAAACTTAATAATTCTTTTGTATAAAAAAATGAACTAAATTTGCTTTTCATTCGTCTAACTATCTATTCAAAATAAAGGGGTGAATCAAATGGATGAAAGTCATATTCTCTCTGTAGTTGCAATTGCTTGTGCTCTGTTCGCTATTTACTACGATCGAAATAAGAAGAAAAATTAACTTGCACCTATGTTAGGTGCTTATTCTTTTCTTAGAAATACAATTACTCTTTTATTCACTTGTTTTGAATATATTTTTTATAATGTGTAAATGTCTGATTTATCCAATCCGGATTAATACATATTCTTTCTAATACTTTTGCGACTTCTTCATCTGTTATTGGCGGTGCACCCAAATCCATGGCAGCATCATTATTTAATTCTCTTATAGCTATTCTTAATTGGTTATCCCTTTTCTTTTTAAATCTTTTTTTCAATAGAATTCCCCTAGTAAACTTAATAATTCTTGTAATTCAATGTGAAACCATCCTTAACCTAATTCGTAAATTAAATTATCTTCCATAATTTAGTGGTGACATTAATGTACGAATACAATTTTGTTAAAGTTGAACTTAGTACCTGGAGCAGCAAACCCAAAGAATACTATCAGGATATTATTAACAAATACGCATCTAATGGATGGAGATTTGTTCAAATATTTGCTCCATCAATAAAAGGTTACGGTTACCGTCGTATTCGGGATGAGCTAGTGAATCGTGGGAAAAAAGTAAATCATAAGAAGGTTCAACGAATCATGAAAGAGCTGGGTTTAAAATGCCTAGTGCGGATGAAAAAACATAAATCTTATAAAGGCACAGTCGGTAAAATAGCGCCAAATCATTTAGACCGTCAATTTAGTGAGGACGCACCGAATGAAAAATGGGTAACAGATATTACAGAATTCAAGCTATTTGGTGGAAAAGCTGTATCTATCGCCTGTATTAGATTTATTTAATGGGGAAATTATTACGTATACCATCGGTTCTCGACCAACGTATTCATTAGTTTCGGACATGTTAGAAAAAGCATTAGAATCCTTATCAGAAAGGCATCAATTACTCATGCATTCCGACCAAGAATGGCATTATCAAATGAAACAATATCGCAACTTGCTTCAAGCAAAAGAGATTAAACAGAGTATGTCACGTAAAGGTAACTGTTACGATAACTCTGTAATGGAAAAATTCTTTGGGATACTGAAGTCAGAATTCCTTTATTTTAAGGAATTTGAAAGTGTGAACCACTTTAAACTAGAATTAGAAAAATATATAGAATACTATAATAGGAAACGCTTAAAGGGAAAATTGAAAATGAGTCCGGTACAATACCGAACTCATTTTGAACAAGTTGCCTCATGAAATAACTGTGTCTAACTTTTAGGGGTCACTATAACTTTTCTTTTTTAAAATTCAAAGCCCTTTCATACTATAACCGTAAACTTCAAAATCTTCTTTATAAAGCTCTTCAACTAATTGCATTGCTTCAGCATCATATAGACTCTCATAACTAGGCAAGTCTCCATCAAATTCCAATGGTATTTTTGTTTCTGCATGTCTCCCACCATCCTTCATATAATTTAGAAAATGGTGTGGAGATTTTGATAAATCTTTTATAGGAGATTTTGGAAGGTTGAATCTCTTTTCTATTTTTTTCAATTCTGATTTAAGGTCCTCTAATTTAACATAATGATTTATTAACTCTTCTTCCCCTTGTACATACTGCTGTGAAATATGAGTATCTATTTGACCTGGTTGCACACCTATTTCTTTAATATAATATAAAAACTCCTTAAACGATAGGCCAGTGGTGATTTTCGGATTTAAGTTAACATTTTCAACCGTTCCAATTAGTGTAGCGTAAAACGAGCTAACAGCTCTTTTATATGGATTCCTAACGAGTTTATATATGGTTTTTTGGTTAGACAATAGACTATTGACTAGTTCCTCTCTGTAAAATTGATCTTGAATTTTGGATCTATAGGTATGAATCCACTTGTCCATATTTAACGCTTCAGATAGTTCTCCTGACTGATAATAAAACCATTTCATTATAGTTGTACAACCTGATTTTGGTGACCAATAAAATATAATAGGTAAATTCTTATTATATAGAGGCATTCCCTTCCTAAATGTTTGGATTATTTCATTATTATTCATTTTCAGTTTCTCTCCTTTTATCACCATTTAACATATAATATGAAAAAACCTAAAATTTGAAATGTGCAAATACCTTTAAATTAGAAAAATGTATATTTTTAAAAAAGGTACATATTTAATAATTATTGATAGGTTTATTAAGGAGTTGAAGATATTTGATGACTTGGGAAATGCTCAAAGTATCCATTCAGGGTGATTATTGGTATTCAGAAACCTTAGGATATACAATTACTCATACTACAAAGGGTTTCGTTTCTTCTAATTCGCAATTTACAATTAAAGTTTCGAATAAATTCTTAAGAGCTACTGATTGGAGAAAAATAAATTAAATTTACAATAATTCCATCATACTTCTGAAGGACTTGTTATTACTCAACTCTTAAACTCTCACCAACATAAATCGTGTAATTTTTATCTAGATCGTTCCAGTTTTTAATTTGCTTAATAGTGCTACCATACTTTTTTGCTAGTTCCGATACAGTTTCACCTTTTTTCACAGTATGATAAGTGGCACCAGAATTAAAATTTAATTTGCTACCTATTTGCAATGCATCTACATCAATGCTAGGGTTAAGCTTTTTAAGATTATTAACACTTGTGTGTTAGTAGCAATCCCTGCAAAATACCCCTTATATCCTCTCGCATTACGGTATACCGGTACCAGAAGAACCACCCACATATCCCTTGTTAACAAACCTTGTTTCATCATCTGACCCTATATAAGCATTAGTTGAATTAGTGCTGAAACCAAAACCATAAATTACATTACAGAAGCTCGTAAATCACGGTATACCACTGATCCGTCAGCTTGCATAAACGCTGAACTTGTTATTCTTACTTCTCGATCTGTTCCGATATATCCGTTATATCCCGGTCCAAAACGGAATCCATGAGCCCTGATAGTTCTGTAACTGTAATTCTCTGCAACACCATCTGATGGAGTACTTGAAATATTAACCACCCTGACTTAATTAGTTGATTCCGGAGCCAAATAGACATTAGAATTACTTGTGCCTAGAGCTGCACTTGTTACTAGTAATCTATCAACACTAAATCGTTGAGAACCGCCTGAATTATATCCAAACAGACCGTCAGGATTAACATTTACATATTGCCCATTAGACTGTGCAAGACGGACATTCTCGCCAATGATTTCTAAACTAGTTAGACCATCCGATGAACGGAACTTAGCTCCATACACGTCAATACCTCTCAATGCACCTACATTGATACGGTTAGCGTACACGCTTGCAATTTTAGCAGCTGTTACAGCTAAATCATCAATTTGAGCAGTACCAATAATGGCATCTTGTAATTTTGCACGTGTAATAGACGCATTTGCTAATGCGCCATTCTGAGCTGTTATACTATTGGCAGCCATTAAGTTTGCGGTAATTGAACCATCCACAATTAAGGCTGCATTGGGAAAAAATTTATAAACCCTATACTAAAACAACAATTGAAGGAGTCCATACAACAGCAGGGATGATTTTTAAATATGCAATAAAGGATAAAATGAGAGTCGATAACCCGAAGATATTGAAAATGATTCAATTAAAGATAAATATTTGGAGCATGGGGAGTTAACAGAATTTCTAAATGCGGTGAAAGAGTATGGGATGGAGTTTGATCTAGAACGATTCTATTTGCTAGCATTTTCGGTAATGCGTTCTGGAGATTTATGTGCTCTTAAATGGACAGATATCAACTTTGATACAAACGAAATCCGTATAACGAAAACTATTTATAATCCTAACAATAACATGCACAATTACGAATTGACCCCTCCGAAGACAAAAGGTTCGATCCGAACATTCGTAATGGATGAAGCCATTATGAAGTTAAAAGTTCATAAAGCAAAGCAAAATAAAATTAGACTCCAAAAAAGAAATGATTCAAATTATCATGATGGAAATTTTGTATTCTGTCGAAAAAATGGGTATCCATTTATTCAAATCTTATCAATAGAATGAATCTCATATTAAAGACAACAACTATCACCAAGCCGGCTATACCACACATCTTTCGCCATACTCATATTTCTATGTTAGCCGAGGCAGAAATTGATTTAGCAACTATTATGAAAAGGGTTGATCATGATGACGAAAAAACGACATTGAAAATTTATACACATATTACAGAAAAGATGAAAAGAAATGCAAATGAGAAGATAAGCAACTACTTTAGCGAGGTTTTAAATAACGTAAAAATGCAATAAATGTGAATGAAAAGTGATTTGATAAAAAAAAGAAGGCTGAATAAACAGCCTTCTTCCTTTGATATATAAGGGTTTATATGATGTTTATTACATCATGCCGCCCATTATAGCATAAACTGTTATATCTTTAACTTTAGTTAACACAGTGGCTTTATATCAAAGTTTTCCTCTATTGCTAATGTAACATCATTAACATTAAATTCTATTTTTTTATCTCCTTTCGTTACCTTATTGTTACCCATTTTTGTTACCCGGTTAAATGTCCGGGTTTTTTTATTCCATTTAATTAAATCTTCTCTTAATACTCTTTTTGTTTTACCGATACAAATAACTGGTAGTTCTTTTAGTTCCAGAATCTTAGTCGCTTCAGAAATTGGAATCTTTAAATATTTTTGAATGTCATTAGCGTTTAGCGTTTTTGGTAACTGAGGTTCTGGCATTTTTTTCTCTCCTTTGTCATTTGAATCCTTACCTATACAAAGCTATAATTTAAGCAACTATATAAGGAGGTTAGCTATGGCTCTCCGTAAAGGGAGATGCCGTTTGTATGAACTTCTAGGTGATATGAATCAAGCTGACTTCGCCCGTAGAATGAAAGTAGCAGAATCTACTGTTTCTAGATGGATAAATAACAAGCGAGAAATGTCCTATGAAAATGCTGTACAAGCATCAATCATTCTCAATTGTCATGCTGAAGATTTCTATGAATGGGTCGAAGTTGAAAAAGGCAAACGGCAAAGGTAGGTGGATTTCCACCCTCCCCGGAGTAAAAGTTGCCATATAGGCAAGTATAAAACAATATATTCCTTATATCGGTATTTTTTTCAATCTTTTTCAATGGTAAAGTATTACAATGAATTCCATCTTTTACACATCACTATTAAGCATTCTTAAAGTGATTTAGCTATTTCCACTAATAAATCCATCAATATAGGTAACATTTGAACGATAATATAACCTAATCCAGCTTTCTGAATCATACTGAATCCTTTATCGGAGCTACCAATCATAATCAATAACCCTCCACCTAACATCATTACAAGTGAAATAGGATAACTTAAAGCCTTCACAAGTTCCACCAAGGGGTCAAACGCATTCACAACCTTAGCAGTTATCACGCCATTAATCGCATTAGCAGAAGCCAATGTAACATCCCCAAAGCTTAATGATAATAGTGCGACTCCCGCGACTACACTTACCTTCACTATAGGCTTAATGTTAATCTTCTTAGGCTCAACTTTAGGACGATTCATAAAATCTTGGATACTCATTGTCTCAGTTCGTTTAAACATGATGACCACTCCTTATTTAAAATCGTCTTGAAGATAAATCAGCACTTGCAAACCCTCTGAAAGTTCCATTAACTGTTTTTTACGATAGTGAGTAGTTGTTATCCATATAAATTTAGGTGGTTTTTCAAATACACCTAAATCAATTAACCTTTTATACTTTCGTATCTTTTCCCTATTCACAGACATTTTCTGAAGGTGATCAACTTCAATAATATGATAAGTATTAGCAACTTTGAATATTGCATCAGCAATAATTGATATTTCATCTTTAACAATAAGCTTCACTTCATTTTTCCATGTAGTAGGACATCCATAGGAGATATAGACAGAATTCCTCATCAAATGGTGGATAATTTGATTAGTCTTTTTAAGTACTTTATTAGCTCCTACCCTTTGCCTACCTTCAGCATTGAGATAATATATATTCTCATTCAATCGAACCACATTGAGATAATCTGATAAATCTTTCAATATCCTATTTGCATTCCTAGTTCCACCTAATCTATGGAGTTTCTGTAACTGGGAACGACTAAGAAACCCCAATTTCTTTAAACTCAAGAGTATGTTCTCTTGTCTTTGTTCCTTTGATATTGTTGCTAACATAGTCATCATCCTTTCTCGCTCTAAAGGTGATATTCGGCTTGATTGTTTTATCGATAAATTCATTTGTAATATATGGAGTTTGAACAACATATCTTTCATCTGCCCAGTAAATAGCTCTACCTTGAATTCTAGGTAAACTCTCCGCCCCATCAGCATCTAAAACAGCTCTACTGGCTGCAGCAGTTCTTAATCTGAAACATACTTGTGCATTTACTGTTTGACGTACCTGTGAGCTTATAGCCTGATTAGACGGGTATTGAGTACAATAGACAGTCCTAAATCCTGCACCTCTTCCTCTACGACATATATCCTCGATAAGCTCCTGACAGTCTTTATCATTTGAGATATCTGCAGCTTCATCAATTACAACAAAATAACGTTCAGGATAACCAGCTTCAGTTACATCCTCATATCCTTTTTTAAGTAAGAAATTAATACGATCATTCATCAAGGATTGAGCCTGTTTTAATATCTCTAAAGCTTCCTTTTTATCTTTTGCTAGCCCCTTAACTTGCTCCAACCTTTTGAATCGGTTAAATGCTAATCCTCCCTTAAGATCAATAAGAAAGAAATTAACATTCTTTGTTTGGCGTGCTGTTAGAGTTGTGATGATATTCTTAAGGAACACTGTCTTTCCATACCCAGGACTACCAGCAACAATAAGATTATATTCAGTTTCAAAATTATGCTTTATTAACTTCTCCCTCGTGATACCTACAGGAACTTCCCAACCACTAACCCTTTTAAACAATTCCTTATCATAAAGAAATTTTTTCGTTAATGGCTCCGTCCACACTTTAAATTTAAGCATCCCATCAAATGAAAGCTCTATATCCTTTATCTGCTCTTTATTTTTCTGAAGTATTTCTCTAATTTGAAGGATTGGATTAGTTTTAAGGTTAATGTTTTTAATATCACTGAGATTGATATCTGGTAACTTAGTCTTTGCGTTAATACCATCTTGAAAATGATCCAATTTTAGTTGAAAATCATTAACTGACAATCCTTGTGGAAGTTGAAACACGTACTCTACATAGTTTTCTTTGACCGTTCTTCTATGAATACGTATCTTTCTTCCATCTTTTGATACAAGACCTGCATTATCAGCAATGCGGACAAACTTCTGAGTATCGTTCCCTCCCATCCCCATCTTGTATAAATAAGAAGCTCCCACTACTCCACCAACGAGTGCTGAAGAAATGACTTCTGCTATCACATGTAGCACCACCCTTCCCTTTGCATATTCGTAGAATAGTCCCATGTAAAAGGAATATCGATAGTCTTCCTTGAATCATCGTTATGACAGGATTTAAACTATTCCTTTCATAATGCTAGCTCGGAATTTTAATTGGAATAATCATCTGGAATAGTAAATTGTATGGGCGAATGATTTAAAAATGCACGTCTACATGAAATTTAATTTCCCTTTTTTTGAATTTCTATATCACGAAGGGTTAATTAAGAATTCGTTGAATATAAATATAGGGTGATAAATGATGTTAATTTGTAGAATTGAACAACTCATACAAAATAGTGGATTTAGAAAAAACTATATCGCAGAAAGGTTGGGGATAAGCGTTAGACAACTTAGAAAGTACGAGAAGCAAGAGAGTTTAATACCTATTGATAAGGCTTATTTATTAGCTAAAATGTTAAATATTAAAGTCGATGACTTATATGAAATGGCGGAAGACAGAAAAAACGAAACCAAATTATAGTATAATTCGTATGTAATGCCTAAAAAGACAAAATTAGGGGGATGCAAATGAAGAAAGTATTATTTTTAATGATTGGCATGGGGATGTTTTTAACTGCTTGTGGAAGTAACGAAGAGGCGGAACCTAAAAAAGAAAACGAACCAATTCAAGCTGAAAAAGTAGTAGCAGAAGAAAACGAATCTAATTCAACATTTGAAAATGGTGTTCTTGAAACAGAAAAATATACACTATCAGTGGAAAAAACAGAAGTTATACAAAGCCCAATGGAAGATAAACCAGGATTATTTATTACTTTCAACTTAACCAATAAAACCCAAGATGAAGACATAGTTCCTGATGAAAGCCTTGGACAATTATTATTCCAACAAGAAAATGAAACTTCTCGTGTAGACTTGTTTAGTAATTACCACTTTTTAGATGCATTTGGAGAAGATACAGAGACTTATAACAAAATGGTTGATTTAAGTAATGCCAATGCAAATGCGTTGTTACCTGGAAAGAGCGTGGAATTTGTTCAAGCATATACATTAGATAATGAAGATAATGATGTTACATTTGTAGGCGTGGATGAAATCACACTAGAACCATTAGGTGATAAACAAACAATTAAAATCAAGTAGGTATTTTATTATGAAAATAGTTATCGAAACACAACTTAATGTAGAAGGAAACCGCGGGTTAAGAAGAGGAGAATTTTATATTAAAGATAGTGAATTTAAAAAAGATGCAGATTGGTTCATTTCAATAAAGGCTTATGAATGGATTCAGCAACAAATTGCCGAATATGGTGGTCGTAAAACTGAAATAACTAAAGTGAAATGGAACGAAGAACATGAAATCACGGAGATTGTAAAGCAGATAAGACCCATTGATCCTGTGGATGATTTACCGTTTTAATTATAGTGGAAAATAATTAAACCCCTTTATATAGGGGTTTTATAATGCATTCTCATTTTTCACTTGTAATTCTAGGTATTTTACAGAAGTAACTTCATTTTCAAAACGGTACTTAGAGTATTCCGAAATTATCCTATTAACCTCCTCGGTAATAATTGGAGGTCTATTCTTATAAAGTGACTTATGTAATTCATCGAAGTTATCAATAGTATATAACTCGTCCATTTTTATAAAAGATGGATTATCCAAAGGAGGATAAAACTTTTTTATCCTTAGATTTGATGGGAATAATAATTTTCTTTCTTTTCCTTTTGTTGAAGAAATATTCAAGAGGTCCAGGGTTTGATCTTTCTTGTCGATAACTAGAAAAGGTCTTTTTGAGAAGCAAGGGGCACCGTTAGCAAATGGTAATTTTAATACTAGTACATGGCCAACGATAATATTCATCAAGATATAATATATCCTTGCTCCTCATCATATGTGATGAAGTAAGATGAATCCGGACAATCTAAATTTTCTAGCATACTTACTATTTCATCAGTAAAAGTAACTTCCTCTGAATAATAATAAAAAGAAATTCCATTTATTACTTCGCATTCGTAATCCCCATTATCCTCGTATACTTCTAACATATCTCTGACCTTTTCAACATCTTTCAAGAATACCTCATTATATGGATTGACAATGTTCTTTTCCTTACTATATACCCCTGGAATCGGAGTCAAAGATTCGTAATATGGTACTTTCCAACTTTCTAGTTCATGATTCAAATGAGAAAGTTCCTTTGCACTCATATCTCCGAAAATTTCAACGGTATTTTTTAATGTTTTTAATACTTCTTCGTTGTCACTAATTTCAAAATCTTGGGCTTCCTCAACTAACTCATAATAGGAATTTTTGTAATCCAATCTTACGCTATTTATTACTGTGCCATTTTCAAAAGCCCTCATTTCTTCCGAAAAAAGCACCTCTCCATATTTAGCTGCGTGTATTAGTTGTGAAAAAAACAATAATTTCTGTAATTTCATATTTCCATCAAAAGTGTTTTTTGGTTGATCATAACCTTGCTTAATAAACCATTTTGCTATTTCATGTGCACTGTTTGTCATTTAACATCCCCTCATTTTTTCTGAATATTTAGTAATATTAAATAACCTCATTACTATAATAGAACATTTTGTATAAATTTAACACCAAAATGATGAAAAATTATACATTAAGTATTAACAAATAGGTATTTTTACCTATCTATATGAATTAATGACGTGTAAAAGAACGATGTCTTATTCAACTGGACGAAGAATGGGTAAAGTTGATTATTGAGGCAAAGAAACTAGGTATAACAATAGATGAAATAAGGATATTTTTTAATAGTAAAAAGCCCCTCAAATGAAGGGCTTCTTTTTATTATTTACGTAACTTGTTAAGTAACTGTGTATTTTGTGGCCCTGTACCTTTGTAGTTTTTAATACCATGTTTAGCAGCGAGCTTTTTACGATTAGCCATGGACGAATCAACATTAATTGACTTCAAATAATCAACCACGCTGGTTGTCTTCATATCGCCCTTTTTGGTAGGCTTACTTGTTTGAGTTGCACCTTTTTTCTTCATTTTATCAAGCAATGTTAAATTTTGTGCTGGTGTACCTGAATAATTCTTGATACCGTGCTGAGAAGCAAGCTTCTTTCGATTGCTGAATGAAGAATCAATACCTTTAGACTTCAAGTAATCTACAATGCTATTTGAATCCTTCGCTGCAGGCTTAGAATTAGATGAACTGCCAGAACTTCCAAAGTTCTCTTTTTCCTGTACACCCTCAACTTTGTTAAGGAAATCTGACCATGTAATTCCTTTATATCCAGCTCGCAATTGTGCAGGACAATCCTTGTTATACCAGTCTCTATGCTGCTTAACTCTGCTTATGTCAAGGTTATACTTGTCCAATAAATGTCTAACTAATGCTGCCCCATTATCAATTGTCTTAGCATAATCCCCATCACTATTTATACATAATTCCACATGAATAGATTCAGTATTACCTGGTCCTCTTCCATCTGATGCAGCCCAACATTCAATATCATCATCAAATGATTGGATAATAACTTTATCATCAACTTGATACTGCCAACTAGCATCACGAGAATTTAAATTGGATTGTAAATTAGCATGAGCTTGTGCATCTGCTCCTGGACTTGTGTTGCCCGTTTGGTGGACTGTTACATATTTCTTTTTATTTCTTTTACCAAATGACTTCTTATTGATTACCTCTTGAGAAACTAATTGTTTTTTAATTTTGACCATCTTTACCACTCCTTTTTTTAATAAAAAAGACTGCCCTTGTGGACAGCCTTAAAATTTATCTGCTCTTTTAAGCCAAGCTTTTTGTTGTTTAGCCTTTTCTGTAAAACCATAATGATTTTTATAAATGGTATATAGATTTACACCAAGGAAAATACCAGCTGATAAAACTACACCAAATGCACTTATACTCGCATCTGTTAGCCACTGAAATTCAATGTTCAATGTACCTAGAAACAGCATAATCGCTGATAAAAAACCTACTATTTGTTTAACTACATCATTAATCATTTTTTCATACCACCCTTTACGGAAATTTCAAGACCATGAACTCTTTTATCTAACACGTTAATTCTTTGATGAATATCTTTACGATCTTCGTCGCCTTCCTTCATCTGCTCACGAAATTCATCAATTGATTTCTGTAAATTTTCTATCGCATTACTCAAAGGGTTAATAATTATTCCTTTGAAAAGGACAGAGACACCTCCAAAAAGTATGCCGAGAATACCTAATAGAGATGCCCACTCCTGTAATGTTAATCCAATGATTGTCAATTCGGTTTCCTCCTTTATGTCAAAATAAAAAGACATTATTTAAATGTCTTTTTAAATTTTATATCAGTTGCTTTTAGAGTCCCTGTTGTTATTATCATGTTTACCCCTAGTGACTCATTAGACTTTAAATCAATTAGTTTAGAGTCTGACGATGTTTTCATTATATTCACCTCCTAGAGCACAAAATAAAAAAGCCCTATTTGGACTTGATTTATAATTGCGACCTTAATCTATTTAACTCTTCTTCAAGTTCTTTAATCCGTCTTTCTTCCTCTGTTAATTCTGGTACATCAATAACCTCTCCATCTTTTACTATTAGCTCCGGCTTTCCATCTGTGATAACTACTTTACATTTATACAATTGATGTTCCATATAGTCCTCGATTTGAAAAAAGAAAGGATAAGGTTCTTTAGCTACTATGTTAGCACCACAGTAAGTTTTAGTAACATTGCCTTCATTATCTGTATCTAAAAATGCCTGTAACATATTATCACCCACTTATTGTTTTGATTGTATACCTCATATATGTTGGGACACCTGAAGCATAACTATTAAATTTAAGGTAAACACCTATATTTCTAAAAGTTGGACGCCCTAGATCAATTGTTATAGTTTGAAAAGTGGAATCATCTACGTTGTTATAAGGAAATCCTAAAGTAGCATTCACCTTTACAGTTTCTCCTGAATCCATATTAACCAAATC
>NZ_JAIVAM010000022.1 GCF_020171845.1 Cytobacillus kochii
TTTCAATCTAATTATATGTATAAATAGATATTATCCGGTATTAGCCCCGGTTTCCCGGAGTTATCCCAGTCTTACAGGCAGGTTGCCCACGTGTTACTCACCCGTCCGCCGCTAACCTTCGGGAGCAAGCTCCCTCAGATTCGCTCGACTTGCATGTATTAGGCACGCCGCCAGCGTTCGTCCTGAGCCAGGATCAAACTCTCCAATAAAGTGTTTGATTAGCTCGTTTGCACCTATGGTGCTTTGTTGCTGATAAATCAGCTTTTTTAGAATTACGCTTGACGTTTTACGTTCGTTCAGTTTTCAAAGAACAATCTCGTTCGCTTCAGAAGCGACTTTACTAATATAACATTCTCGCAATCTATTGTCAACAACTTTTTAAAATTCTTTTTTCGAAAGTAATCTTAGAAAGCGTTATCAACGACTGCTTTATAATAGTATCATCCCTATCTACTTTCGTCAACAGCAAATATAAAGTTTTTTTATAAAAATACTATTGTTGTATATATACCTCCTTTATAAGGCATTTAAACATTTATTTCTTAATCATTCGAGAAACTCTTATTCTTCTTACAAAGCAATTAGATTTCCTCACTCCTTCCATTTGAGTAAGAAGAATAGAACCAATGTTTTTGTCAAAAACTCAAAATCTCGCTACTCATTTCTTCGCTTTATAAGCTTAACTGTTCCTCTTTGGCTAATGGATTCTTGTCACATCACTTTGAAATACCTAATCACACCATTTCCATCATAATTGTATCAGTTTAGTAGAATTAACTTGTAAAATCTCAGGAAATATATGTAGAAATAGAACATACATAATAGAGAAAGTAAGAGACCTTTGCAACTACCAGTCGCTAAGTTGCAAAGGTCTTCTACCAAAAATGAAATTTTCACCCTATAAATAACAAAATAGCCAGTCCCAATAAATGATGGGAACTGGCTATTTAAGGAGTGGATATTTCCTCCTAGATATTATTTCAAGAAAATAAAGTACAGAACAAATACTACAAATAGGAAGTACATAATTGGATGAATCTCTTTCGCTCTCCCTTTAACAATCATTGTAATTGGATAAAAAATAAATCCAATTGCAATACCTGTTGCAATACTATAGGTAAGAGGCATCGCTAAGATAGTTAAGAACGCTGGTACCGCTATTTCAAATTTCGTCCAATCTATATTACCTAATGAAGCAACCATTAATACCCCTACTATAATTAGGGCCGGTGCTGTAACTGCTGATGTAACTACTGACACAATTGGGAAGAAAAAGATTGCTAGTAAGAATAAGACACCTGTTACAATAGCAGCAAAACCTGTTCTTGCACCTGCAGCGACCCCTGAAGAAGATTCTACATAAGAAGTCGTTGTAGATGTTCCTAAAATTGAACCTGCAACAGTTGCTGTTGAGTCAGCAAGTAAAGCTTTTCCTGCTCTTGGTAATTTACCGTCCTTCATTAATCCCGCCTGATTCGCTACACCTACAAGTGTACCTGCTGTATCAAAGAAGTCTACGAATAAAAATGTTAATACAACCACAAGCATTTGTGTTGAGTAGAATGATGCGTCTCCAAAAGAACCGAATGCTTCACCAAAAGTTGGTGCAATACTTGGTACTGCTCCAACGACTTTATGAGGCACATCCACCAGGCCGAAGATCATACCAACAACTGCCGTTACGACCATCCCAATGAAAATACCGCCTTTTAAACCTCTTGTCATTAAAATAACAGTAATAATAATACCAAAAATAGCTAATAACACATTACCATCAGAGAAATCACCTAAACCAACTAACACTGCGTCATCATTTGCAATAAGACCAGCGTTTTGTGCACCAACAAATGTAATAAACAAGCCAATCCCTGCAGATACTGCAAATTTTAATGGTGCTGGAATCGCATTAATAATTTTTTCTCTAATACCGGATAGTGATAATAGAATGAAAATCACACCCGAAATAAATGTTCCAGCTAAAGCATGTTGCCATGAAATACCCATTGTCAGTACGACAGTATAAGCGAAGAATGCGTTTATACCCATACCTGGAGCAAGCGCTATTGGATAACGAGCGATAACCCCCATGAGGATTGAACCAATCGCGGCTGCTAAAGCTGTAGCAACAAAGACTGCCCCCATGTCCATTCTCATAGCATCTGGAAGATCTGGTACATCTGCTAACGATAGTACAGCAGGGTTGACTGCTAATATATAAGCCATAGCTAAGAATGTTGTAATCCCGCCAATAATCTCACGGCGAAAATTGGTGCCGAGTTCGTCGAATTGGAAGTACTTTTTCATTTTTAATTTTCCCCCTAAAGTTGGCATTAAAAAAACTTCGGAAAGCAACCGAAGTCTTGACAACAGGGATGGTATAAGTAACATGGAATGTAAAAATAAGATTAGTATAATAATTAAAGCACATTCCCTTATTACGCACACACATCAAGTAGTCAAGTCATTTACGGTAACTTGGTAGAAACTTTTGGGCCATATTCCCAACATTATACGAAGATGTTTTTAATATTTAATTCTCTATTATATTAGCAATTAAAAAAGTCCTAGTCAATATAAAAAACGAACATTTTTAGTCCGTTTTTTACCATTGTTCGGAATTAGGTTTATTTTCCACTTTATTTACGTAATTTCATTTGGTTTTACTATAAACCAAATGGATTTATGAAGCAATACTTCTTTTATTTAAGCAATATTTGGTAGGCAAATCGATTACCATTTGGAACATCTAGTTCCACATCCCCAATATAGGAAAAACCAGCTTTCTGAATAACCTTTTGCATGACTTCATTTTCGGGATGGGTGTCAATGCGAATATCACGAAATCCATTGAGCCTAGCAGCGGTAATTAAATGTTGAAGCAATATCTTCGAATAACCCTTTCCTTGTATCTCTGGGTCAATCGCTACTCGATGAATCGATGCATACGGCGTTTCTGCTTTCTCCCAATTCACTAATTGCTCATAAGGTTCTTCTGGCGCAGTTAAAATCGTGCCAATACCGACTTTTCGTTCCTCCGCCATCAACACGTAAGCTTCCTTATTCGAAATATCCTGTGTAATGATTTCTCGATTGGGCCCATCTCCATCCTGCCATTGTGGGATACCTCTTTTAACAATCGTTTCCCTTGCTCGGTCAACAATGGACATGATTTCATCTAACTCTTCTAATTGTGCCTGTTTTAAATATAACACCTAACACCCTCCCAAAAAGAATACTTATTAAAAAACCTTAGAATCCAAACTAGGATTCTAAGGTGTATTGTTTTATTCCCACTCAATCGTTGCTGGTGGCTTAGAAGTAATATCATACACTACGCGGTTGATATGGTCCACTTCATTAACGATTCTTGTTGAGATAACTTCAAGCACATCCCAAGGAATACGTGCCCAATCGGATGTCATTCCATCAATTGAAGTAACGGCGCGGATACCAATTGTGTAATCATACGTACGCGCATCGCCCATTACACCTACGCTACGAATGTCAGGTAGGACAGTGAAATATTGCCACACATCTCTTTCAAGACCAGCATTTTTGATTTCTTCACGAAGGATCGCGTCTGATTCACGGACGATTTCAAGTTTTTCTTCAGAGATTGCACCAAGAACACGGATACCTAAACCAGGACCTGGGAATGGTTGTCTCCAAACGATATCATCTGGAATACCTAATTCTGTTCCAAGTGCGCGTACTTCATCTTTAAATAAAGTATTAAGCGGCTCAATTAATTGGAATTGCATATCTTCAGGTAGTCCACCTACATTGTGGTGAGATTTGATTGTTTGCGCTGTTGCAGTACCACTTTCGATAATATCTGTATAAAGTGTACCTTGTGCTAAATAATCAATACCTTCTAATTTATGTGCTTCATCATCAAATACGTAAATGAATTCATTACCGATAATTTTACGTTTTTTCTCAGGATCACTGACACCTTCAAGTTTGCTTAAGAAACGCTCCTTAGCATCTACTTTAATGACATTCATATTGAAGCCTTCAGAGAAAGTTTTCATAACGCCTTCTGCTTCATCTTTACGCAATAAACCGTGATCAACAAAAATACATGTTAATTGGTCACCAATCGCTTTATGAATAAGAACAGCAACAACAGAAGAATCCACTCCGCCACTAAGTGCACAAAGGACTTTCTTATCTCCAACTGTTTGGCGAATTTTTTCCAATTCGATTTCAATAAAGTTCTCCATAGACCAAGCGCCTTTACAGCCACAAATACCGAAAACAAAGTTTTTCAGCATATCATTACCGTATACAGAATGACGTACTTCTGGGTGGAATTGAACTCCGTATAACCCACGTGCTTCGTCACTAATCGCTGCGACAGGACAAGAAGGGTTAGTACCATCAATTGCAAAACCTTCTGGTGCTTCAACGACTAAGTCACCATGACTCATCCAAACCACTTGCTCTTCAGGAAGATCGGCAAATAATTTAGATTGATTTTGTAATTTTAATACAGCTTTACCGTACTCACGCTGCTTTGCACCTTCTACTTTTCCTCCGAAATGCATCGTCATTAATTGCATACCGTAGCAAATACCGAAGATTGGTAGACCTAATTCAAAAATTTCTGGATCACAACGAAAAGCATTTTCGCCGTAAACACTGTTTGGACCACCAGAGAAGATGATTCCTGTTGGATTCATTTCTTTGATTTCTTGTGCAGTAATGGTATGCGGATGTAATTCACTATAAACGCCAAACTCCCTAATTCTGCGTGTAATCAACTGATTGTACTGACTACCAAAGTCTAGTACAACGATCATTTCCTGGTCATGCAATTCTACTTTCCCCGTCACGCTGTTCACCTCGTCAACATTGATAGAATGATTCCCTCATTCTTTTATTCCACTTCATATATGAAGAGTGACTCCGAATGTATCATTTGTAGGTTATCCAACACCTACTATTTCATACAAAAAACTAGAGTTCTTCCCCCGAAAATATAGTCAGAAGGCAGAAATCTAGCTAGGCTAAATATATTCTGCCTTCATAGTCAGACTGTTATAGGCAGTCTGGTAGAGACTCTCGGACCATATTACCAAGGATATATGAAGGTTATTCGTTAAAATTATTGATAGTCATCATGCATATGAATCCATGACTTCTCATTCAACTATTTTAACAACAGGTTATTTTAACGGTCAAGCGATTGTGGCTTTTATTAAATTTTCCCACAATTCCTTATTTCTCTTCCAAATGCCCTTTTCTTGCTTACCACTATATAGATAAGCCTCGTAACTTGCCGTTAGCTGACTCATCTGTTGATGCCCAAGCAAACGATCGACCTCTTTGGCAAAAGAATGTAAGGTTTGTCCTTGTTTCCTTTTCATCCCGAACCGTGAAAATTCATGTAGTAAAACAAGGTACGCTTTCTCAAAATCCCGATCATTATTACGATGTTTGTATGTCCAAATATAGAAGTAAGGTAGCCATTTACCCCGTTTGATATACGTTAGGTAACCGATGAAAGCAAGCACGATGATTATTAAAATAATCTTTTTCCAATGTTGTTGAACCGCTTCCTTTACCGAATCCCATAGCTTCGTCAAACTAAAAGTGCTTGACGCTGTTTCTGTTTGTTCAGTCGTTTCTGCTTCATCTGGACTCTCTTCTCTTTCCGGTGTTTCCGTTTCCTCCGCGTTATTAGGCGTTGTTTCCTCATCTAAATCAAACTCATATTCTACAGGATTACTAAAACCTGTTGTTGGCTCAAACGGAATCCATCCAACGCCAGGAAAATAAGCCTCCACCCATGAGTGAGCATTGTTATTCGTAATGTCATAAGTACCAACAGTTAATTCATTTCCGTTGGTTCTTTCACCTTCTGTAAACCCTTTAACCCATCTAGTCGGAATACCAGCAGAACGGGCTAGCACGATCATTGCTGTTGAAAAGTTATCACAATAACCTAACTTCGTATCAAACAAAAATTGGTCGACATAATCTTCATCTGGTCCTGGCACAGCCACATCTCTTTGTGAATAAACAAAACCCGATCGAGCAAAATAGCCTTCAATCTCACGAATTTGGTTAAACCAATTATCATGCCCTGCCACAATCTCTTCTGCCAATTCACGCACACGATCAGGGAGATCTTCGGGTAATTGCGTATACCTTTCATAAAACGCTGAATCTAAACCGTGATTATCATTATTAACTGTATTCAATGCATTCACGCTATAAGTGGGTTCATTAAAGATTACGTCATAAGTTGGCATGAGAGAATCCTCTGCATATCTAATTGAAAATTTCTCAAGCGCTTCATTCAATTCAAATGGGATGTTTTCACTTTGAAAACTTTTTATCCCTAATGGATAGACAATTTGAGGACGTGCTCTGTTCATTTGTACATTACTGACTCTTTCCTCAACAACGACATTTTCATTCTCTGAAAATGATTCCAAAGGCACTTCTTCTCCTGATGCAAAAAACTGGCTGCCACGATCTTCTTCTGAAAGCTCCCACCCCTTACCTGTATAGACATCTTTGGTCTCTACTTTCCAATAATGGGGATCTTCCGTTTTCGCAACAAACACAAGAGTATCATCAGGAACAAAAGAGCCACCTAATAAAGAATCATCCTCACCATAGCCAATTTTCCGCACCCCTCCAGCTTCTTCATTTCTACTATCTTCATTAAATGAAGTGATATAAGGAACAGGATCAGGCCAAATCGGATCTGCCTTCGGTGCAGCGAAAGCAATGAGAGAACTGATGAGCACCAATCCACTTAGAGGGATCATCCATTTGCTTAGTTTCGATGGTTTCGTCTCAATATCTTCCTTCTCTAGTTGACGATAGAAGGCGAGAATCCCCATCATTAAAAATCCACAAATTACGGTTCGAATAATTGCCATTTCTGCATTATATGGTGTGAATGTATCAAGAACAGTAATATAGACCAATGTCATGAAAAAGAAAATAAAAATTTGTCTCCGTTGGATGAGCCAATATTGAATAAGGTAAGACATCAACCATAAAAGAATGAAGAATAATAAAGTCCTAAACATGTCTGTTATAGCGGTCCATTGCGCTTGTAACATCGTCAAAAAGTTATCAAATAACTCTTGAATCATCATAGGAAACGAGCCAATCAGTCCATATTGATCAAGAAAATAAATATACATTAAACTGAAGAAAATAATTGCTCCATTAATGACAAAACGAATGACCCAATGCCATTTTAAAAAATCCATCGCAAGGGCAATACATAGGAAAAGTAAGAACACCCACACATTCCCTGTATCCGTTAATTGCTCTAACGGCCTAATCCACTCCCAAATGAGGAGAAAACCAAATAGATAAAGAACCAAAGTAGAAAATCTCTTCATCATCCGCTCCTCACCTCCGAGAATGCGGCAGAAAATTGACCTTCATGCACAATTTGTATACGTATTCCTCTTGAAGTAGCGGTGTCTTTTAAACGAATTTCCTCTTGTACTGCTTGTTCTTCCTTTCTTTTCACAAGAAAAATCGTCACACTTCCTTTTTGAGAATAAAAGCTCGCCTTTTCAATCAAACGTTTGTTTAGTTTGGCAGTAACAAGCAGTAGTTGATCATTTTGTTGGGCAAGACCTCTTTCTACGTCTAACACTTGTTCTAAAGGACGTTTACTATCCGCCTTCACTGTAGCTAGATGATAAAAGATTCGTTGTAGCTGCCCTTCACCACCAAGAATTGGGAACTCCACTCGATTTCTCCCCGCTGAAAGGAACCCTACCTGTGCCCCTTTTCGCAGTATTGCATGTACAAGAGAAGCGGTAAAAGAAACGATTGCTTCAAAATACACTTCAGGAAAACGATCCATGAGAAGATATACATCATGAGATTTGCGTTGTTCAAATTCTTTAACCATCATTTCATTACGCTTGGCGGATGTTTTCCAGTTTATCCAAGAAAAACGATCACCTGGTTGATATTCACGGACGCCTGTAGCCATAGAAGTATCTCTCTGCACCCTTTCATCTGAAGCCGTCATTCCTTGATCAAATTGATGACTGAATGGTTGATAAACCATTTCTTCATAAGTAGGATACACAATCATGCGGTCTTCGAGTGACATGTTTACTTCACGTTCGATTAATCCAAGTGGATCACCTATTTTCAGCCGAACATATCGGAAAACGTGCTCTCCGCGAGGGATTTCCTTAAATGATTGCGAAACAACGATGTTTTTACGAAATCCAGGAAATAACATATGTTTCTTCATCTGGAGCGAAGAAGTTATATGATCTTCGACGACAAGAAAAAATACCGGAAAAGTCGTATCCATATGAATAGAAAGACGTATCGATAGTGTATCTCCTGCACTCACTTCTTGACTGGAAAGTTCTCTCTTTACATGGATACGATGCAACGGATACATTGCCAGTGCAAATGCATATAAACCAAACGGTAAAAAGCTATAAAATAAGAACCAGCTGACAAATCCTCCTTGAAACATCGCATATGAAAAAGTAATGAGTAGTAAAAGGAACAATAACACTAACTTCCATACACCCTTTACTGCGAATAACCACCGCCTCATCCTATTTCACAGCCTTTTGCACTGGTACCGGTGTAACATCGATAATCTTCTCAATCACTTGTTCTGCTTTGACCCCTTCAAATTTTGCTTCTGACTTGAGAATTAAGCGATGACTAAAGACCGCACTTGCTAAATATTGCACATCATCAGGGCGGACATAATCTCTTCCATGCATAAACGCATAGCTTTGTGATGCTTTCATTAAAGCAATAGACCCCCTAGGGCTAACACCTAAATACACATGTTTATGGTTTCTTGTTTGCTCAGCCATATGAACAATATAGCTTTTAATGGAATGATCGACATACACCTCTTTCACTTTCGCCTGCATGTCTCTCAGCTGTTCTAACTCCATTACTGGCTGTATTTCTTCTATAGGGAGTGCACTTTGAACGCGACTTAATAATTCAATCTCTTCTGTTCCTTCAGGATAACCCATACGCATTTTTAACAGAAAACGGTCAAGCTGCGCTTCTGGGAGCGGGTAAGTTCCTTCATATTCAATCGGATTTTGTGTCGCCATAACAAAAAAAGGGCTACCTAATTGATGAGTCACTCCATCAATTGTTACACTCTTCTCCTCCATCCCTTCTAATAAGGCGGACTGTGTTTTAGGGGATGTCCGGTTGATTTCATCTGCTAATATAATCTGACCCATTATTGGACCCGGGCGGAATTCAAATGCCATTTCTTTCGGATTATAAATTGAAACGCCTGTCACATCCGATGGTAATAAATCAGGGGTAAATTGAATTCTTCTAAAGTTCGCACCTAGCGATTTTGCCAGCGCTCGAACCATCATCGTCTTACCAACACCAGGCACATCTTCAAGTAACACATGACCACCAGATAATAAGGCAACCAAGCTCAATTCTGCCACTTCTCTTTTACCGATCATTACTTTATCTATATTAATGAGCACTTGCTCGACAACCGGATTCATTTTATGATTCATTGACCATCCTCCTGATTTTTTAATAAAGGGCATTCTTCTCCTTACTTATACTTCTATTCGCTAAATCTTGCTAAATTCCTGTGAAATCTACCATTCTTCGCACAAATTCATCTTCTTTCTTCCTATGATTTAGGAAAAAAAAGAATAAAAATGAAGAAACATTTATATTTCTTATTTTATATGATTTAACACTTAAGATAAATCATTCAGACTCGGTTAAGTTGGCTTATAAATGGTTATATAAATGTTCATCCCTTCACAGTTACGACTAATCCCCCCTTTCCACATATCTTATATAGTTATAACGCTATTAAAGGAAAGGCGATGTTTAATCTGTGCACAAATAATTAATCTATTTAAACATGATCTTAACGTAAATAAAGTGATAAAATATCCTTTTCTTAACAAGGTATCCATCCGTTTTCAACATAAATGAGCCATAAAAAAAAACGACATTCGCTCGGGAATGTCGTTTTTTTTTTAATAAGATATACCCGTACGATAATGGGTCTCCTCAAAAGAGGCTTGTTCCGGGTCAAAATAATCTTCGTTAAAGGCTGCCACAAAGGTATCATTTTCTACATAACCAGAACCCCAAGTAGGATCCATTGTTAGCCATTCACCATCCACCTTCACTTCTACCCAAGCATGGCGGCCACCGAGCGCCCCTCTAGTAAAACCAGAACCAGCATTACCTTCAACAAACCTTGCTTCCATGTCACTCGCCCTCAGCAAAGCAATGGCTAAGTAGGCATAGTCTTGACAAACACCTTTTTTCGTTTCCAATGCCTTTAAGGCACTGTCATCCCAATGAAAGTCATCTGTATTATACTTCTCCACATCATAAGCGATATGTTCGGCCACATAGTCATAAATCGCCTTTGCTTTCTCACGGTCGCCTTCCACCCCTTGAAGCAGTTCTTCTGCTAAACTATTAATCTTCGGATGGTCGGACTGAACTCCACGAGACGGTAACAAATCCCGGCGATCTTCACCGGTATTGTCCACCTGAAATTTAGCTACGCTATAAAAGCGAAAGGTATCACTATTTTCTTTCGTAATCTCAGGTACACTAACCGTAATATCATAAGTACCTGGTCCAAACCTCAAATAAAAGGAATCGTCAAAGCGAAAATCCTGAACTGGAATCACATCTAATGCCGTATCCTCACCCTTTTTACTCGATACATAAAGGTGTGTTGTCTCACTCGCTAATTCAGCTTCAGGTTGAATCATTCCACTGATGGTATAATCACCACTCGATTCATCTCCACTGTATGCAGGCGTTTCTAAAGTTACCCCTCGTTCATTATAAAGGCTAGAGTACTCGATTGGCTCCATCGTTTGCTGAGATGTATTATTCACCATGAGAGTCGTAGCCGTTTGATAATAATTCTCTCGGTCACCATCCGGTACCATGACTTCCACTTTATGCAAGCCTTCTCCATAAAAGAGGGGCACCTCATAATCGAATTGGTGCTCTTGATTAACGGCGAGTACATGATTCCAATTATCCGTTCCCTTCGACACGCGAAGCATTACTGTATCTTCCTCATCCAATCCTTCTGCCACACCTTTTAATGGGAAAACTTCTTCTGCTTCAAAGAAGCTTGTATCCAACCCTAACGAAAGTCCTACTTCTTGACCATATGGTGTATACGTCACATCTCTCTTCACATCCGGATTCACATTATGAACAGTAAACCGTGCTGTATCATAATAATAATTCTCCCGCTCATCATCGGGTAATTGTACCTTTATATGATACGTACCTTCGCCATTAAAAAACTGAATATCCTGCTTGATTTGACCCTCTTTTATAGGCGCATAATATTCATGCTCTCTTCCGGCAACCCCGTCTTCCTCTGCCGTCACACTAATCCAAGCATAACCAGACTTCAATCCTCGATAATCCTCAATGCTCCCCTCAATCGTCACCGTACCATTCGCCGCAAACTCCCGGTACTCCGGCGAATCAAACGTTGCACCAATTTCATCACTATACGTCGTTAATGTCAAAGGCTCTAGCTCTAACTCCTTATTCTTTTCTTCCACTAACTGTTCATACGGATCAACCTGCTTTTTCACTTCTTCGCTACTCACGGCTCCCTTATCATTACAGCCAATCAGCAACATACCTGCCATCACAAGTAATATAGGAAACAACGAAACTCGTTTTAACATGTTAACCTCCTTACGAACCCTAATTATCAAACATATCATTACAAAAATCAGTTCAATCATACTTACGATACAAAAGGTAAAAAGTTTCTCTATCCAATTACCCCTTTTTCACACTTTTACCACTATATGAATAACAATAAAAGATTTTCCTTTGCTTTACAAAAGGAGAAAGGAGTAAATGTGGATATTGGGGGTTGATTCTTGGAGGTAGATGGTTTGGGATTGGCAAATATCAATTGATAATATTGTCAGCTATTACCTTGGTTCAAAACACTTTACCCAAGGGAATGAAACTGGAAAACACTATGAACTTATTATTCAACACTAACACCCCTAGGTATTACAAAAAAAAGCATCGGAGAGAGTCTGCAGGGTTATTCTCTTATTAGTTAGCATGAGAACTTCCTTCCTTTGGCTTGGGTTTGGTCGAAGTCGAGTTAGTCTCAACATTATTGTGGGTTTCTTAGTAAAGGTAATATCTTTTTATTAAAATCTCGCTTAGCAATCTCTTCCCTATTATTTGCTAATGATTGTTTTATATTTTGATGATCGATAGAAAGTTTCTTTCCTCTCTCATCTAATTCAAAGGTAGCCATGGACTTCTTTAAATTTGTTTCCACTGTTGATAACCATGCCTTTATTAAAGCTTTAATTGTAGATTTATCTTTAGACGGAACACCTAGACCCTTTGTGGATAACAATTGACTTAATTCTTTATAAGGACCTTTTAATGCTCGCTCTCCTATTCCGAATGTATACATTAATGTGCCATACTTTCCAAATTCATCCTGTAATCTTACTAAGTAGTTAGTATCAAAATATCCAGATCCCCTAGTTACTTTTCTTTGCATTTCCCCAATATTATAATAAATCTCTTTAATTTTCTCTGGTCTTTTTGCTGCTTCTTTATTATGTTCAATCATTTGATCCAATTGTTCTTTCAATTGGGGATTACTCTTAATAATCCTATCTCGATTTTTCTCTAAAAGTTGATACATTTTTTCATACGTACTCATACCTTTTTTCATTTGAGGACCTATTCCGTTAATCGTATTATGCATTAGCGTATTATATAACATTAAGTAGTAAGCTGGTACTTTCACATCCTCAAACGAGGGTACGTCACCATTGCTATCTAAGATTAAATAACCTGATAGCTTACCAGTAATTCTGGAGTAATCTACTACATAGAAATACACCTCTTCATATAGAAAGGCGAAATTCCACATATCCCATTTTTCTAGAAACCTTTTATATTGATTGATATTCTTTTTGTGAGTCGAATTGGGAGTTACGTCTATCAATGTGTTACATCTCCTTGTTGATTATGCAATTGGATACACTGCCTAGACTCATCACAATCTCTCTAATTTCTTCCGGTCTTTTCGTCCCTTCTTTACTTTTTTTGACTAATGGCATCAATAGTTAATTCCATTTGAGGGTTCTCTTTAAGAATATGAAAATTTATTAGCTTTAAAGACTTCATACATCACTTCATATGTTTTAATTACTGGTTATACCTTTTTATCTAAATTGTTGATTCTACCTTTACTTTACTGGTTTCTTGATATTTATATATCCCATCTGATTAATTTGGTATATTTTCATCATATAACTTATCAATTTCATCTAAAGTTTCATCTAGATTCTCATATGATAAATCAATTAATACATCATTCAACATGTTTATAGA
Source organism: Cytobacillus kochii (assembly GCF_020171845.1). Taxonomy (GTDB): domain Bacteria; phylum Bacillota; class Bacilli; order Bacillales; family Cytobacillaceae; genus Cytobacillus; species Cytobacillus kochii. Next base: position 13,402 of record NZ_JAIVAM010000022.1, read on the forward strand.
AGCATGATGGCTCTTATAAAACTCTTTAACAGATGAAATCATTTTATCTACCTGTTCCTTGGTAAGTTTATTATTATTCTGTAATTCATAAATTGATTGCATAATCATGTCTTCTTCTTTAAATAATTTAGCTTTCCATTCATTTTCCAGACTAATAATTCCCATTATTTCTTCGTTAGACTTTGAAATTGCACTTATTTTTTCACCACTACTCCACTTAATCCATTTCAGAGTATCATTTACTGTCTTACTTAATTCATCATTAAGCTGGTTTTGGTTATTTACATTTACATAGCTACCATCTGCTGCCTTGGCGATGTCTTTCAGTTGCTGTTCATCTTTACTGGCTAAATCAAATCCAATGACATTAACCACCGGTGAGATTCCCGAATCTTTTAATTCTTTCGCAGCTGCTACCGGATCGCCATCACATGTCTCAATTCCGTCACTGACAATATAGACAACGTTTTTATGCTCTTTTCCAGAGTACTTTGATAGATCCTCTTTCGCTTCCTTAATCGACTGAGCTAGCGGTGTCCATCCTGCTGGTTCAAAAGAATTAAGTGCAGAGGACAATTCTGACTCATTATATGTTTGCGATTCATATACTAACTCATTGGCAGCACAAGACATTTTCTTATCTTCATCTGAACCCGACCCCTCATGGCCATACACTCTTAAACTTAAATTCACATCTTCCGGTAATGTGGATGCAAACTTCTCTATTGATTCTTTAGCTAAATCCATCCTTGTTTTAGAACCCATATAATTTGCCATACTTCCACTGGCGTCCAATACAATTTCTACATTATATTGTTCTTTAGATGCTAATTCTTCGGCTTCCTCAGGCTTGTTTAAACTGCTTTCTTCAATAGAAACTTTCGGGTCTTCGTATGGCATCTTAAATACTGAATACAAATAGTTTGTCAAGTTCTGTAATTCCTCATGACTTGCATCCTCTGGTAAAGCAGGAATATCTTTTAAGATCGCCTCTATCCGCTCATCAGCAAACATGATATCCTCAACACCTAACACACCAATAGGATATTCAACAACTTCTTCAATACTTTTAGGCAGTTCTCTCACAACTAATTCTTCATAATCTACGTCTTCCACTGATTCATTTTCTTCGTCCGATTTTTGTTGCTCCTCTGCTACTTCCGCTCCTGCTTTCTTTTGGTCATCTTCTTTTTGATTACTCGCCTCTTTTTCTGCTGAACAGGCGGCCAAGAGAATGAAAAGAACTAGGAGGTAGAGTATGGAACGATTTTTCATGGTTGAATCCTCCAGATATATATTGTTAGATAAGACAATCGATAGATTTTACTATCTGCCATTTTCTTCGCAAAATGGCCATATCTCTTTAGATATAGCATTTACTTCTATACGCTTTCTGTTTCTTCCCTTCTGATAGTATTCAAATGATTTTTACGCATAAAAGGCAGAGCAATAGCCACTACCGTTGCGGCTATTGGAAAACGATCACCTGAAAGTAACCATTCAAAAAATGAAATGGGAACGAAGAGGATGTAGACAAATAGCATAATAAATAAATAGATTCTTTTCCATTTGCGTTCTTTCTTTGACATTATAAATATCCTCCTGATATAGATCCTAAAATTTTGTATCGTGTGAAATAGTAAAAAATAAAAGCCATTTGATGGATAAACAGGGAAATATTTTTTTAGTTTTCCTATTTATTTTGGATTTCTCATAATAGGTAAAATTAGTCGCTTAAAATCCCTTTTCGCAATTTCCTCACTGGATTTCGATATAGAATGTTTAATATTGGTTAAATCAATGGGAATTTTATTTCCTCGATCATCTAATTCAAAAGAACTGATAGATTTCTTCAATACTCTGTCAAATGAAGATAACCATGCACCCAGTATACCAATAATCTTCTTTTTTCCACTTGCTGGTAACCCCATTTCTTGCAAAGAAACAACTGTTCTTAATTCTTCATAGACAGGTTTTAGTTCTTCTTCTCTTTTTATAAAGGTATAAATTATTTCTGCATATTTTCCATATTCTTCTTCAAATCTATTTAAAAAGGCTATTTCAAAATAACCTGTACCTCTTGTTATCTCTCTTTGCATATTACCCAACTTCATTACAATATCTCGAATCTTTACTGGCCTCTTCATGCCTTCTCTACTCTGTTCTATAATCGAATTTATAGAGCTTTCCAATAAAGGTTTCTCTTTAAGAATATAATCTTTGTATGCCATTAGCACTTCATACATCTCTTCATATGGTTTCATACTTTTCTTCATTTGAATAACCATCTCTGTCACAGCATTATTCACTTTTGTGTTATAGAGAACTAAATTATATGAAGGAATTTTGGCTTCATCTAACGATGGAACATTGCCATTTTGATCGAGTATTAAATAACCAGTTACTTTACCGGTTATTTGCATATAAGCAACTATGAAATAATAATCACGCCCTTGCTTAAATGCGAACTCCCACATATTCCATTTTTCAAATAAACGTTTATGAGCCTTGATGCTTTTTTTATGATTTTTTGTTGGTTTCACGTTAATCATTTCAATACCCCTTTATAAAAGACAAAGCATACTTACCGATGCATTCAACAAAAGAAACATCTTGTATCTTCAAAGTAAGAGACATCAAATAAAATTCACTTAGATCTCACCATTATGCTTCCTCTCCCATATATTTTCATTTTCTATAATTAAGTAATATTTGGAAAATAATTCATTACTTTTTACCTTGATTAAAGAGATTTAAACATGATAAATTTGAAAATTTTTCTTTATTACTGTTATATATTTACTAACACGGCTTTAAATTTCCGTCAAATTCATTATCGTCGATGTCGAATTTTGTCTGTGATTTTTGTACTAACTTTCCCTCAATTTCGAGATTTTTTATGTGAGGTTAGACGGGCAAGCGTACAGGCGCATAGAAACAATTCCAATTACCTAAAGGCGAATAATAATCAAATATATATTTTTATAGTTCTTTAGAATTATTTTGTAAGCAAACGTCGTTTTTATTTAAAATATACTCATATATATGCTAAAAATCTTTTCTTAAAAATCCCAACCCTTCACTCAGAGTAATTTTCCACTCGATGTGTTTTAATCTCTTCAAATGGATAATAAAACGCATAAAAAATATCGGTTTTTTTTGTAATTCAATGGAATACTTAATTATCTATTAATCGGCATTATTTTATTGAAATAATATCTATCTTCTATAGACTCTATAATACTTAAGATATTTCTAGGATGAACTGTTTAATTATACGGAAAACTGTTGACATAGTTCGACAACGATTTCATATAAAAAGAGGTGTAGCTTAGTAACTACACCTCTCTTACATGACTAAAATTATTCACCTATGACTTTAGCCCCCTCTAATAGTTCATCTGTCAATTCAACACCTTGTTTCTCGGCAGCCGATTTATTAACGATTAATTCCAAGTTATCTGGGAATCCGACGGGGATGTCCCCGGGATTCTTCCCATTTAATATTTCGATAGCCATTTCACCTGTTTTATAACCGAGATCATGGTATTCAAAGCCATAAGAAGAGAATGTGCCTCTTTCAACTGAATCACTTTCACCAACAAATGTGGGGATTTTTTCTTTATTAGCTACTGTGATAACTGATTCTAAAGCCGAAACAACGGTATTGTCTTTTGGAATATAAAAGACATCGGAGCGATCGACAAGTGACTCTGCCGCTTGTTTGACTTCTGAACTGGTAGAAATCGCTGTTAGGGCATACTCAAGCCCATTCTCTTCTAGCGCCTTTTTAGCATTTTCAACGTTTACAATTGAATTGGCTTCCCCATCGTTATAAATAATTCCGACCGTTTTCGCTTCTGGGACAAACTTTTTAATAGAAGCGATTGTATTTTTTATCGCATCAGGGTGAGTATCAGATGTGCCTGTTACATTTTCACCTGGATTGTCCAAATCTTTTACAAGATCTGCACTGAGTGGATCAGTAATTCCTGTAAATAATATGGGGATATCTTTTGTTGATTGTACTACTGACTGAGCACTAGCAGTTGCAATTGCAAGAATTAAATCATTATCGCCATTAACCAAATTTTGCGCAATGGACATATTATTATTAGCATCACCTTGTGCATTCTGATAATCCAATTCTAATTTCTTTCCCTCTTCATAACCCGCATCCTTTAAGGCAGCAATAAAGCCTTCTCTCGCTGCATCTAATGAAGGATGCTCAACAATCTGTGTAATGCCAATCTTAACAACTTCTTGCTCTTTTTCATTGCCTTCACTGCCGCTTGCTTCATCAGCACCTGAAGAACCGCATGCACCAAGAAGCAGCATTGAACTACCAATCAAACCTGCCAATAATTTCCTCATAACCTACTACCCCCACTTGATAACTTTTTTAATATTTCGATAATAACACTCTTTCTTGATTTAAAGCAATAAACTTTATAACGATATTTCTTTTTATCACAAGACATTCTCTATGGATATGAAGATTCCTTTATTGAAAGTTCTACAATTTTTGCATTAATTTTTTGTTGGAAAAGAGTGAGTGAGGTATTGGTTATTTTGTTTAATATTCACGTTACTTTTCCTAAATTACAAAAAGTACGTGGTTCCTTTATTTGGCAATCAAATACTTTGGGATTCTTTGAAAGGCCCATTCCGAGCGCCAAAGCCTGCTTGGGTTTAACACCACCGCAGAATTAATTTGGACAGAAGAAAGGTGAGCCCACATCTCCTGTAAGCCCACCCTGTCTATTTCTAATGCTTCTTACATTTAATTTTACACCGCTGGATTCCTTCATCTCTATAAATATGTATCATCCATGCTCTTTACAATATGTTTTAATCTCATCTTCTGGACATTTCAAACTATCCATCCTTCGCAATGCCCTTGTGTTGAAACTCGAATATACCCAACAACATTCAACTTTGACCCTCCTGTTACGAAAAATGTAATTTGTGTAACGCTTTTTAGCGAATAGCGAGTATTATACGGGGTTTCTCCAAGAAAAGTACAACCTATTTTTATTTATACTGTTTTGTTAATGTAACCTTTTGGGTTAATCATTGTTTATCGCCACGAGCACTGTCTTTATTTAGTTTAAGGGCTTTGCAGCATCATACGTATCCCTGCCATATAAAATATCATCTCGCTCGGTTCTCGCACTTTTCTCGATGAAGAAAGTTTACAAGGTACTCCATGATGGCACTTATTTACATAAGTATTCTTTATTGTTTTCAACCAATCTCATTACATAAAAAAGCACTTGATACCAAATTCAGAATCAAGTGCTATCTTCTATTTTATGCCACTCATTTTTCTATAAGTTTATAGTACTATATCTTGATATCCTACTTCTTCTACAACTTCATCTTCAATTTTTATACCCAATCCATCCTCAATATCCCAAGACACATCGCACAATAACCCCAATCTTCTCTTACCATTCTTCCTTACTCTTCTTACAATTAACTCAGTAGGTTTCACTAATTCTGCTAACCCAGTTAAAGAATCTATTTTAGGAGCAATTTTATTTGCTTGTGATTCATCTTCTAACATTTCTCTATATTCATCGACATTCTCACTATAATACTCATAGACTTCCTTCTCCGCCTCGCTCATAATATGGTTCATATCTTGAATAAAATTACGGAATGCATCTCTTTGTATATTTGAAAAATCAGCATCTTCATGCGCATCAACACTCAATATTATTTTTCTCTCAACATTAAACATTTTAATAGTCATTTCGCCTCGCCAGAAATTTTTTTTATATTCAAGTTCTCCAAACAACTCATCATTAATATTTGTCATTTTATTTACTCTCCCAACTTAACTTTTATATTATATTCGCCAACTCCACCCAAATGTTTAAAGACGCTATTAATCTTACTTGGTACTAATTGAATTGTTTCCAAATCGTTAAGTTCATGCCAAGTATATTTGTTATCTTCTCTCCAATCAGCTATGTCGTCTGCTGTCCACTTTTGTTCTTGAGTACTCCATTTTTAGCTAATTCTTCATCAGCAGTTGAAAAATTAGATTTTCGATCATTAGTCATATTTTCTAACTTAATTTCTCCTTTAGAAAATGGAGAAAAGTCTGGCATACCGTTTTTGTACTCAACACCATCAACACCAGCTTCATCAAGATATTTTTTTATTTCACCAGTCTTATCTGAGACAAATAATGACTCTGCACGTTCGCTACTCCATTTCCCTTTGTTAACTGGTGTAGTTTTTATCCTTTGCTCATAAGAGCTATATTTAGGCTCTATTTCAAAGCCTTTTGTATATATCGGTCTATCTTTAACTGTACCCTTACCAACCCCATCCCTAACCGAACTACTCATCCTTACAAAAGTATCTTTCACATCAGACGCCATTTCTCCTAATGTTCTAGAAGCCCCACCTGAAATACCACCCGCCACCGCATACTGATTCTGCACCGGCGACGGTATCCGTATGTCCGCCATCTTCTTCGTCAATTCAGCGGCTGTGTTCCTCAGGGCGTTAAATCCCTGGGTTACCTTACTGAAGATACCATCGACTACTGATTTGACTTTCTTTGGGTTGAGGACATTCTTGAACTTGTTGAAGAGTTTTCCTCCCCACTTCACGACTTTGATGCCACCTTTAACGAGTGGTCCACCGAAGATTGCGGCGACGAGGGCGGCTCTTTCTAGGTTGCCGATTTCTCTTCCGGTGATGAAGTCGGTTCCTGTGGTGGCTTCGATTGCTGCTTTGATATTGGATAGTCCTGGGACAAAGTCTAAACCTGTCGAAAGCCAACCTAAGTTGGATTGGTTGGATTCTACATCCTTGACGGGTTGACCACCAAAGGCAAAGTTCATCGCTGAAAGTGGGCCATAGGCTGGCATCATGCCGAGTGCCATTGGGCCATATACTTGTGATAATGACATGCCCCCAATGACTGGATTGTTTAATAGGTTAGTGAGCTGGTTGGGCTGATAGGTTGATAGACTTAGTTTACCATTTTGGTATAAGGTTTGGATCTCGTTAATTGTGCTTTTGAGCCTTGATAAGTCTTGGGCAGTTGCTTCTAGTTTACTTGTTTGTTGTTGATCGAAGTGATGTAATCTTTCCACGGTTTGTGTGATTTTGTTGTTGGCCGACTCTGCTTGTTGGTGTAAACGGTTATCATCTAGTCGTGGCAAGGAGACGATATCACCAACTGATTGGATGGTGCGGTTGCCTTCGTCGGTTAAATCGCTTGTGATGTTTTCTGTTCTTCTAATGCTTGGGGATAGGTCTTGTTCTAGGAAGCTTTCTCTTATCAGTGCGCGACTGGATAAGATTTATGGATAAATGGATTATTACGGTCTAGAAACGTTAAAAAAGCACTTATTGTCTATAACTGACAATCAAGTGCTATAAAGTTATCAGAGTTCTTGATACAAATATTTGCATGTTTTATAGTATAACACTCTTTATGTTGAAACAACTACTAGGTTAAAATTTACGAGTGTGTTAGTTTAATATACATTTCATCAGTTTATATTCAACTACCAGTAAAAACCTATGATGGTAACTATTATAATATCATTATTTTAAAATAGACTTTTTCTTTTCGGCACCTTCAAATATGTTCTACTAATCATTCAACTATACATGTTTCTAAGCCACTGCTACAAACTTCAAAAGCTCTTCAAACGTATCTCTGACTCTAATTAACTTAAAGATTATTAATCTTTACTTCCTCAAACCATTCATCAGCGATATGATTTGCTGTTTTAACATCATCATTCGTATATACTAAATCATAATTATATTCCGCCTTAAATTTTCCACTCTGAACATTATAGATTAACTTCATCTCCGTCGGCATCTCTCGCTCGTATTCCTTACATAAATTTTCTACTTTTTCAATATCTTCATTTATTATATTCAATACCATGAGCATTCTGTTTGGAGATACATCGTATCTTTCGTCTCCATCTCCTAACGCATCATTTACTTTATGACATTTTACATATTTGTTGTTTATTAAATAAAAGAACTTACTTGAAGTAATGTTTCCTTCACATGAAGCATAAACATACACTTTATCAGCCCTGTCCTCAATATATTCCATACATATAGATATCATATCTGCTTGTAACTCACTAAATTTATCTTCAAATTCTTTCATCCTAATTCTCACTCCTTAGATTAATTTTTAATAATTTTAGAAACAGGCTCGCCATCAATAAAGTAAGTCACTTTAAATTTATCTGGGCGTATATCGCTTCCTGAATATATTACTTCAACATCAACTTTTACTTGTTTAGGAGGTGTTTCCTTCAAAGCCGTAGCCCACTCATGTTCAATCTTCTTATATTCCTTCAAATTAACATCAGATAACTGCGATACTAAATTATCGAGTTTAGGTGAACCTCCAAATCTATCACCTGCCAAATGTCCTGCATGGTCTTGTCCTTTTACTTTACCTGGTGTATTTTTGCTGTGCGACAATCTATCAGTTCTTGTAGTTAGTTGCAAATTTTCTGTTTCAAACTTTGTTATTCTACCCGTACTATCTGTTTCGTAAAAGTAATCATACTCTCCTGTTTTATATTTAATGTTAGGCTTTAATTTATTTTTCCTTCTATTTGTAAACTGCTCTCCTGCGCCAACTAATATTTTAATGCCACTTGTTCCAATGGTACCATTTGCTTTACCCTTACCAACCCCATCCCTAACCAAACTCATCCTTAAAGTGTCCTTCACATTAGACGCCATTTCGCCTACTGTTGTTGATCTAAAGCCCCAGTTTGATGTACCACCACCCGCCACCGCAAACTGATCCTGCACCGGCAACGGTATCCGTATGTCCGCCATCTTCTTCGTCAATTCAGCGGCTGTGTTCCTTAGGGCGTTAAATCCCTGGGTTACCTTGCTGAAGATACCATCGACTACTGATTTGACTTTCTTTGGGTTGAGGACATTCTTGAACTTGTTGAAGAGTTTTCCTCCCCACTTCACGACTTTGATGCCACCTTTAACGAGTGGGCCACCGAAGATTGCGGCGACGAGGGCGGCTCTTTCTAGGTTGCCGATTTCTCTACCCGTGATGAAGTCGGTTCCTGTGGTGGCTTCGATTGCTGCTTTGATATTGGATAGTCCTGGGACAAAGTCTAAACCTGTCGAAAGCCAACCTAAGTTGGATTGGTTGGATTCTACATCCTTGACGGGTTGACCACCAAAGGCAAAGTTCATCGCTGAAAGTGGGCCATAGGCTGGCATCATGCCGAGTGCCATTGGGCCATATGCTTGTGATAATGACATGCCCCCAATGACTGGATTGTTTAATAGGTTAGTGAGCTGGTTGGGCTGATAGGTTGATAGACTTAGTTTACCATTTTGGTATAAGGTTTGGATCTCATTAATTGTGCTTTTGAGCCTTGATAAGTCTTGGGCAGTTGCTTCTAGTTTACTTGTTTGTTGTTGATCGAAGTGATGTAATCTTTCCACGGTTTGTGTGATTTTGTTGTTGGCCGACTCTGCTTGTTGGTGTAAACGGTTATCATCTAGTCGTGGCAAGGAGACGATATCACCAACTGATTGGATGGTGCGGTTGCCTTCGTCGGTTAAATCGCTTGTGATGTTTTCTGTTCTTCTAATGCTTGGGGATAGGTCTTGTTCTAGGAAGCTTTCTCTTATCAGTGCGCGACTGGATGAATCTAGGGATCGAAGTGATTGGATAAGCGCTCTTATGGTCGTTTCATAATGTTCGACCATAGCCTTCATTGATTGAAGTAAAGGAAGGTGGACATCCTTGTAAAACGCTCGAATTGATTTCCCTCCGTCTCCTTTTAGTTCCTCTTCTAAACTTGTAAGTGAGAGAATACTTTCTTCCGTCTTTGCCAGCTGATTGTTTAAATGTCGCAAGCCCCTTAACGTATTTTCTATGTCTTTATATAGTTCTTCTGCGTCTAATACCTTCATTATATTTCACCCCGCAGATTATTTTCAAATGATACCATTCCATCGTCAATATAAATATTCTTACTTCTTAAGAAGTTACTTCGGCAGGCTATTTTGTTAGTTTTTCCTCGTTTTGCTTTCTACAGATAATAGTCAACCATCCACTATTTAGAGGATGGTTGACCTTGTGCCATTTTAGGTATGAGTAAAACTAGGATAGTAATAATCGCAATGGCGAGGATGATGAGATAGACTGTTTGTAAGCGTAATCCTCCACTCTCGTTTTCACCATCCGGCTGGATAGTAGAAACGGAAGCAGCTTCATCTGAGAACAATTGATATTGCTCTGCTTGAAGGGCCACTGTTTTTCTTGGCTCTGATACATTTGTGAATAATGTTTCTACTAAATCCCCATTATCATTGATACTTCGCTCTTCAAAGGTTAATGCTTGCTGTTCCTCAGAGATTTGTTTCGTTTCCTTTGTCTCTCTATTTCTTAGCAGCTCTTTATTATCATTAAATTCCTGTTCTTCATAAAGATTAGGAATTAAGGAATCAATATTTGGAGAGGCCGTTGCCACATGAGCGTTGCAAGTAAGAATTAGGAAACAAGCAATCGGTATTAATTTAAGAAGCTTCATTATTTTCGACATCATCATTCGTTTTATCTCTATTTTTAAAGAATTGAATTGCTAAAGGAATACAAGCAAGTACAATCATAATCGAGACTAACAACAACACCGCTGGCATAAATAATTTATCTGGTCCGTATTGAATAGACAAATACACACTTGACATTGGGTCTTCATAGCCAATGTTGGGCGCTGTTAGTGCCAATAATGGACTGATAAAGAATATGACCAAACCGACACTTGCTAACCAACCGACTAATCGGCTAATAGAAAAACTAATCGTTACAACTAAAGCAGCGGCTGTTAATAGTAGTGTCGTAAAGATCGTCCATTGTATGGCTCCTCGCTCTGCTAGAGGATAAATATCCATTCCGTACATGCTGATGATAAGACCAACGACTAAGTTTAATAAAATAAACATCGCTGCACGTACTGATTTAGGTGAATGAGTAAAGTAGTAGCTAAAGTAACCGATTAAGAGACTACTAATTAAAACAATGACCAGTACAACTACAGGAGGTACTTTTTTCTCTTCTTGTTTAGCTGCAACTTCGCCGTTGGATTGTAATGGATTGGCTAAATATTGATACACTTGACCGTTCTTCTGCCCATCAACGAATGTATTTCCAAGCACAGAGAAGATATCATCGCGATACATTTGTGTCGTTTCTACATTCTCTGACCATTTTTCATTTAAATGGTTCGCATCTTGTTGTACGCTCTCCACTTTCCCTTGTAACTCATCGGTATACGACACCACATTGCTTTGGCTCTCCCCAATCGCATTAATGGCATCATTCATTGTCAGCAAGCCTTCGCTAATCGATTGCTGATTATTTACTAATGATACACCACCAAGCGCCTCATTTCCTTGTACCGGTGCTTCACCAATTACAGACAGCATTTTTTGCATCACACCGTCTGCACTTTCTTGAATGGAACCGAGCTCCTCATTAATTTTATCCTGCATCGTTTGCATATTATTTTGGTAGCCATCAAAGAAAGTTGCCGTTTCATCTTTTAATACGGTAAGCCTTTCATTTGCTTCTGGCATTTCTAATAATAATTCATCTAAAATCGCTTGCTCTTTTTCTTTTATACCGAGCACTTGATTGAGCTGGGTCATAAATGCTTGATAATTTTGGTCGTTTCTCAAGCTACTATTGATAGCATTTTCAAATTTCACAAGCGTCGCATGATAATTCATGACCACTTCTGGATTTTTATTAACTATTTCTTGTGAAAATACCGTTTGCAATCTTCCTCTTTGACCTTCAGAAAGATAACTAGACTGGACGATTTGTCCCTCTTTCTTCTCAATCTCATCTAGTACAGGTTTTAAACGGTTCCTAAATAGGTCTAAATATTGCTGTCTGAACTTCTCTGTTAATTCTTGATTACGTGTCTGCAGGTCCACTACTTGCTGTTGAAGTTGTTCAACCTGTGTTCTTAATTCTTCGACAGTACCTTCTAAAGGATTTTCTCTCTCACCAATTATTCTTAAGTTTTCATTAACTGTATTGATTTCTCCTGTTAATGCCAATAAGGCATCAATTGCTAGTGTAATTTGCTCCACCGGAGGGTCATTAACACCGGTTAAACTCGCCTGAATCTCATTAATTGTTGTAGCCACTTCAGCAAGCTTTGCTCGTTCTGTATCGATAGATTGTTCTTCACCAGGTAGCTCCCCCTCTCCCTCTCCAGGGTTCTCAGGGATATCTTCATTATCTGGAATTTCTTCTACCGGCTCTTCTGGCAGGGTAGGGTCCTCTTGCGATCCATCAGAAAGTTGCCCCTTTAATTCTGATAGACGCTGAATAAGATTACTTTGCTGGCTACTCTCTTCATTACTTCGCTGTGACAAAAAGGCATCTCTTTGTTTCGCCACTTGTTCAATTCGATAAGCAGACAATTCAGCCATCGTTTGATTGTTATCAGACATTTTTGTGCCTAATACACCAAAGTTTTTCGATAGTTCATCACTTTGTTCTTTTAAATAATTACGTAATTCCATGTAGCGAGGGTTTTGCTCATTAATAGCTGCTGTTACCATGCCCATGCTATCGTTTTGCAATTGCTGTAAAAGCTCTTGTTGTTCCGTTTGGTATTGCTTATATTGTTCTACATAATCAACAAAGGCACTTAAGGATTGTTCAAATTGCTGTACTTGATCTGTGTTAGATGTCGTCATTTCCTCATTAGATGCCAATGAGGATTGAATTCCCTCTAACATGCTTTTTTGCCGTTCAATCTCTGTCGCTAATGTTTCAGAGCTCGGAGCGTAAAAAGCATACATCGTATTTTGAAAGGCGATTTCCTTCTCAAGAATGCCATCGAACTTACTTCTTACGCCTTCTAAATCTTGTGAGACATAGCTCCAGTAAAGTGTAGAAATACTGGAATTCACACGTGCTGTTGCATTATCAATTTCACGAAGGACACTTTCTCTGTTCACAGCATTTAACTGATCTTGTACGGTGTATTGAAATTCAGCCTTAACAGGCGTTAAGTTTTCATAGGTTAAGATATTACTAGAAAAATCTGACGGGATATACACAATCGCATCATATTGTTTATTCTTCAGCCCATTGACAGCTGCGCTTCTACTTAATACTGTCCAATCAAATTTCGAGTCAGAAGATAAAACGGAAGTTACTTCATTACCAAAAGATATGTCATTTACGCCTTTTTCCGCGCCAATATCTTCATTAACAATGGCAATATTCCTTGTTTCATTCGTACGAACAGTGAGAGGGTTATCACCAATAGAACTGAAAAATATGATTGGCGTACCTAGAACTAAAACCATCACGATAAGCATTTTAACGATGTATCCAACTTTGCCAGTCACGAGTACACCTTCCTTTCTGTTTGACATAATGGTATTTTCATTTTTATTTCCTTACCATTTGTAACGTAATAACCGAAGCCAGCTTGAATATCTATTTCTTTTCTATCATAAGGAAGAGTGAACAAAGTCTGATCAGATTTCTTCATTAATAAAATTCCCTGGCGAATTTGTTTCACCTCGGTTGTTAATGAATCATATCCTTTCGAAACATCATTACTACTTCCTGCAACAATTAAATTGAATCCTAAATGACTATAGTTGCGAATCAATCTTGCCATGCGATCTTGCAGTAAACTATCTAATGTTTGAGAGAACCTCGCATAGCCATCGACAACAAGTGAAATAGGATTAAATTGTATATTAAGTTGTCCTGATTGAACAGCTGCTGCATATTCGACTTCTCTTTCTTTAAGAAGCGCCTCGATAGATGTTAGCCAATCCGTAATTTGGTCTTTCGTTTCAATATAACTAACCTTATTATCGTCAGCATAATTGGCTAATGATCGATCAAATGAATCGAAAATAGCTAATCTATCCACTTCTCTATCTAATAATGCATTCAATATAACTTTTAAGACATTTGTTTTCCCTTTCTGTCCTTGACCCATAACAATACAATGCTTCATTGTTTCAAAGTTCACATTTACAGGGTGGACAAACTCTTCATCTAAACCAATTGGAATCAACCATGTTGGTAGAGAGGCTTTTAAATAATTTTTAAAGTTTACTTCCGTTAAGTCATTTGGAAGCATCGGAATCGCAGCTGGTGCTTGATAATGAACATTTTTCTCTTTTATTTCACTCACTTGCATCCTTATGTTTTCTAATACTTCCATATCATCCTTGCCGTTAGCAGGTAAGAATACTTGTGTGAATTGTGCATCTTCTCTTTTAATAATCGCTCTTCCCGGAATAGGCTCAGGGCTAAATTCAGTCCTACCTAGAATCGAGAATGCCTCACTTTGGTCGAGTAAATAGTGGACAACCTTCATTTTCAAATTATTCATCACTGCTTGGCGAATAGATGTAATTCGGGTAGCTGTTAGTATCATATAAATGCCCAATGATTGACCGTCACGTACAAATTGATTGATCATTGGTTCTAAATCTTGCATTTCTTCTTTAATAAAATCAAAATTCTCAACCGTCACATAAATCATTGGCAATTTTTCTTCACTCATCTGATTGTACATTTTAATATTGCTTACTTCATAAGCTTGAAGAAGCTGTTTACGTTTGGCAATCTCGCTCTTCAGCATCTTCATAAACTTTTCAATTTTTCTTTCATCGTCCATTGAGAAAAAGTCAGCTGTATGTGGAAGTTGCCTTAATGGGAGTAATGTTCCATTACCAAAATCCATTAAATAATAATGCAATTCTTCCGGATTATACCTCTCTGCCATACTCATTAGTAACGTTAGAACTGTATAAGATTTTCCATAACCAGAAGAACCAAATACGCCGATATTGCCACCGTCCATCACATGATAGGAATACGGATACTGGCTTTGTTTTTCCGGCTCATCCACAAGTGCAAAATGTATTTGTGACTGTTCATCTGATAAAAATTCTTCTCTGATCATTCTTTCTTTTAATGGTGGAAGCCAAGGACTACTTAATTTCTGGATATGTAACTTTTGTTGAATATCTTCAATTCTATTCACTACTGCTTCTATTTCAGACACACTATCCTTTTTTGCCCTTTCACTAGCAGATATATCAGATAATGGTGATAAACCTAAATCAGTAACAATGGCAATCTCATCCTCTACCTCGGAATGATCTTCCATATACGGTGCCCCACTCCAAGCGGATTGAAATAGTTCGTATACCTCGTTATTGCCTACTTGCAAGTAGCCTCTACCCGTAGTAGTAATGGAGGCTGCATCAGCGTTTTTCAAGATTTCTTTACTATCATTGGCATCCTGAACTTTAAGAGCCACTTTAAATCGTGCATTACTCCAAATTTGTTCATCAATGACACCACCCGGCTTTTGTGTCGCTAAAATTAAATGGACACCAAGACTTCTACCAATACGTGCCGCACTGACTAGCTCTCTAATGAATTCAGGTTCTTCACTTTTCAACTCAGCAAACTCATCTGATATAAGAAACAAGTGTGGCAATGGTTCCTTTATTTTTTGTTTTTTATAAAGGCGCGTATAATCATTGATATGATTAACTTGGTATTGGTCAAACAAGCGCTGTCTCCTCTTCAATTCACTTCTAATTGAAGCCAAAGCCCTTGCACTAAAGTTTTTACTTCCTTCAATATTTGTAATTGTTCCTAACAAATGAGGCATGTTCTTAAATGGCTGGGCCATTCCCCCACCTTTATAGTCAATTAATAAGAAGGCCACCTCATGAGGATGAAAGTGAACAGCTAACGACAAAATATAAGATATAAGAAATTCACTTTTCCCTGACCCTGTTGTACCTGCAAGGAGTCCGTGTGGTCCATGGGCTTTCTCATGTAGATTCAAGTACACAAAATCATTTTTCCCTTTCAATCCAATGGGAACAGCTAAAGATTTAGCAGATTCTCTCGTCAACCAATTCTCTGTTATCGATAATTGATTTACATCACGTACATTCATCATCTCTAAGAAAGAAACACTTTGTGGAATCGAATTTGTCATCCCTGTTTGATGATCGAGCGTTCTTAACCATCTTGCATAAATTTCATTATTCGTTTGTTCATGCTCATCTAGGCGAAAAGGAATAGTAACCGCTTTTTTCTTTTGGATAAGAATATCCCCTTCTTGCGCGTTAATATAGCGGACAAGTGTATAAATATTATCTGTTAAATTCTCTTTCGACTCCGCTGCAAAAATAACTGAAAAACCTAAATGCTGATGATTGCCTTCTAAATACTCCAATATGACATGATCTGAAATTAATTGTTGATTCGTAATGACAAAAACAAGATGCGGAGAAAACCTTATCTTCTCCTTATCTTCTTCCAAGTCACGCTCTCGAATAATTTCATAAATAGAAGATAATAATTGATCTCGTGTCTGTTCATTATATATAAGTCCTCTAGCATGCATATGGGGGAGTTTTAAATGAGGCAACCATTTCACCCATTCCCATTCTTTATACTCTGACTCATTAAAAATGAACACAAACCGAATGTCATGATAACTGTGAAAGAAAGATAATTGACCAATCATTTGATGGATTTCTTTTTTCATCACGGATGCTTTACCAATTAAGCCGATTGGGCCTTCAGATAAGCTTGCTACTACCGGTACATCTTCAACATGGCTATATACCTTCTCTAATGCTTGCGATTGTTCAACAAGTTCATCCATTTCTCTATTTGCCATATCACTTGCGTTCAAGTCCACGTCATAACTTGATTCTACTCTACCAATTCCTAAACGAAACTGTAAAAAATCTTCACTTTCTAACGTGCGCTCCCAGATACGATCAGATATTTCTGCTGTTAAGTATTTCATTCTTTCAAAGGAAGGAAAGTGGAAGGTTAGATAATGTCTTTGTTTTTCTGATAAATCATGAAGCTCCTTCCTCTTCGTCTCCAAATAATTGGTATATACTTTATAACGCCTTGCTTTTTTTCTTTTTCGATTACTTTTATCCTTAAAATACTGTACAGAAGAAGTAATCAATGTGGTCATAAACATCACCATTGTAATAATAATAAATATCCCCCTCGGTTGAATAAGGGCAACGACACCCATCACTATCAACATTACGAGAGGCGGCAAAATAATCAACCATAAGCCTCGATTAGAATCATCTGTCTCTTGAGAAGGAAAAGATAAACGCACCTTGTCGTCTGGTGCTTCATAAATCATTCTAGGCGTTCTTCTATAGGTGGGGTATTTCTTTTTCATTTCCGATTCAGGCAGGGCCATCAAAGGTAAAGTGGATTCAACAGCTGCTAATCCGGCTACTTCTATCACATCACTCTCAAGGAAACGAACCATCAGAAAAGGAACAAAAAGCCATTCTCCTACAGCAACGGCATCGTTTACTTCTAGCCATTCTCCATTTTTATATACCGTATTCTCGCCATCTTCAATCATCCACTCATTTTCCCGCTTAAAGAGAGTAAAAGTATAAGCTTGACTGTTGGCCTCTTCTTTAAATCTTATTTCAGCTTTTTCTTGTGCACTCGATAAAGTAATTTCATTAGTATTACCTATGTAATAAGTAGCTGATTGAAAATGATTCGTCGTGATGACAAATCGGATATTGATCTGATAAACAGTCAATTCTTCTATTGTGTTACTAGCTGATAAATGGCCTACTTCTTCATCATTTTGAAAAATTGTTACCCCGTCACTTGTTACTTTTAATTGCAATGCCTCTAGCTCAGAAGGAAACTGGGTAATCGTTATTGTATCCTTCAGGCTATTTCCAATAGATATATATTCTGATTGCACCTTTTCTAAATCCAATGATTGATAATGGCTTCCGTAAAATAGCCATAACGTTTTTTTCAACAATACAATCACCTCCGTTCCAACTATTCCTTGCTTTCATCATTGTTCTTTTTTTGTTGAGGCTGCTCTTTTTCTTCTACAGGTGGCTCTTCAGTTGTTTCTTCTTCCGTTGATGTCTCTTGAGCCTCTTCTTCATTATTTAATAACGAACCTTCTTCTTGCTCTTCCATATTTCGTTCATATTCTTCTTTTTCGTTTTGTATATCATTTAATTGCTGTTGCTTCTCTTCTTCATCCAAACTTTGATCCGCTTTAACTGCTTCTTCAAAATGAATCAATGCATACATGATTAAATCATAATCTTCCAACTCACGACTAATTTTTAACGCTTCCTCCGGTTCCCCTCTGCCGATATAGATCCAATACTGGCTATAACGTTGATCCGCTTGGAAAGTAATTGTATTTAGTATATTCTTTCTTTGTGACTCACTAAGTGATTCATTCACAAGATAAGCATGCGCTAACTGGTATTGTGTCACTCTTGGCATATCAGGGACATCGTAACCTGATAAAGTATTAATGACCTGACTATAATCGTCTTTAAGAAAGTATTCTTGGCTTTTAATATAAGCATTTTGTTTTGGCTGAGTTATAAAAGCAGTATATAGGGAAAAGAAAATAAGCGGGATGAGTACAACACTTAGACCAATAACGGTATACTTCATACCCTTCCACTTTTTCTTTTCTACTTTTAGGAATTGCTTGTCATTTTTCTCTAGTTGATTTATTTTTGTTTGTACATAAAGCAATAGTTCATCCACACTCTCAGCTGCAACTATATCAGCTGCTAATGGGGTTAAATCAATCGTTTGATTAAACTGCAAATACTGCTCAAATTGATGTTTCCCATCAACTATTGCAGCTATGGTTGCTTTTAGCGCATTTAATTGTTCTTTAGGTTCATTTTCATAGGGAGGAAGACTCTCTTTCACCCCATAATGAAGAAAATGCGGCGTGAGACTTTCGTCAATCAATAGATTATCTGGACAAATAAATAAATGAAGTCTAGTAAAACGATGAGATTTCACTTTTTTGATTAATTGGGCAGCAAAAATCATCCGACTTCTTTCATCGGATTTCTTTAATTGGGAAAAGGTTTTAAAATGTGAAGGTTTATGAAACTCGAGGATCAATTCGTCCTCTTTGAAGATGATTTGCTTTTCTATTGATGATCCAACTTCATTCAGCATGGCAATTTCGGATTCATCATCTAATTTAATCTTTTCTTTTTGAAAGATCATACTAATTTTGTCTTCATTTACTTTATATTCTGCGCCTAGCTGTTCTTCTAAATAGGTCTGCTTTTCTTGTGACATTTCCTTAGCTCCCTTACAAAATTTCGAGACGATCCCCATTTGTTATTCCACAATCAACCAATTTCTTTTCTCCAGGAACAACCATTTTTTTATTCATAACCCTTAACCAATATCCTTCTCTCGGCTGTTCTTTAATTGATTGAGCTTGCCAGACAATATGTACAAGATTCTTCACAGTATGATAGTTAGATAGTCTTATATCAAACAGTTCTTTATTATAATTCTTTAAATCAATCGTCACTTCTATGTACATATACACACCTCATTTATACAGATAAAGAGCGCCTCTACCTTTAGGAAGGCGCTCAACTATTAAGGAAAAATTAGCTTCTAATTTGGCTAGCGATTTGGTTATCTGCATCCGCAAGAGCATGACCAGTATTTTTCAATTGTACAGATACTTCAGTTAATAAACGCTGCATATCAACAATAGAAGGTCTTAGTGCCACATATTGATCAGCAAAAGCTCGGCTAGACTCCCCTTCCCACATGCTTTGTAATTCATCAATCATTCTATCCAATCTGGACAATTGATCTTCTACCTGTGAACTTTCATTATTATAGCGGGCGGACATAGCCTCTAATTCTGCTGGGGTAACTCGAATAATTCCTGACATAAAAAACATCTCCTTTTCTCAAAGTTATTTTAATTGTAAAAATACACAATAACAAGGTCAATCAATATCTAGTAAAAAATAGAAAAACAGTAATAATTAACTACTATTCTTATCATTCTTTTGCTTAAAAAACAATAAAAAAGCTAATGACCTATATCTAATTTCCTATAACCGTCATATTCACTCATTCGGAAAAGATTACCATAATCATGTAGACACAAGGCAATCGGTAGAAGGACCCTTATAATACTTGTTACTCACCTTGTAGATTTCCGTTAAGAACTTACTATGTTACCTTTTATTTTATCCGTTGTACCACCTCCTTATTTTCTTTAGGGTTTCTTTTGAATGGAGTAGTGACGTTTATTTCCGTATTTCAACTCAGAATGGCTTTTCCCTAATTTTCAATACAGTCCTTTTGTTTTATTACGCTTTTTGTTCTAGATACTTAAGTATGATGCAAAATCTGTTTTAACAATGTTCAATTGCTTTTAAACTCTTAATATATAACTCCATGGACTCATTATTGTACCATTCTACAATCAAGATCCTTCATTCAAGTATAATATATACCCTACCTTCTAATCTCATTTCATCCATCTTTTACCACAATAATTAGAATTATAAACCACTTTATTTGATTTTTTTAACAGAAAAAGGTTTAATATTTCTAAAAATGGATATAGCAATAACAATATCTCTGTTTGTATATTTACACTTTTACTCCATTTATTTTCTTTTTAAGGAATAGGTAATTAAAAAAGCGACCAATTTTTTTATCATTCATCTTTATTAAAAAGGTTATATTTCACATTATGATGATTTTTTACACATTTTATAAAAATGGTCCATTTTACCTATCGACTATCTCCCAAAATAAGTATTTTACATCATTATGTTCAATTTCTCCCATGATATAGTAAAAGGGTGACTAATTCAGTGAATTTTCTAATCACATTTACCCTGTGGTTTTTATAAGATTAATATTTTTGTCATTAAGAGGTGATTACATGTCTATCAGTTACTATACTGCCTTATTACAACAGAAAAAAAATGAGCTAGCTCGATTACATACTTGTAATGGGCAATTAGAAGGTACACAGCAAGAATTTTCCCACTTTCGTAGAACGGTGTTACAACCGGAACTTACACCACATACATGGCATGGTCAAAATGCAAATGAATTTGAACAAAAGAGAGAAAGCATGCTTTCTAGCTATGATGACCTGCAAGGAAATCAATTCAATCAAGTCTTTAATTCTTTGCAGAATAAGATGCAAAGCCTTCAAAGTGAAATTCAGTCTATCCAACAGACAATATCTTATCTAGAAGCGCAAGAGCGCGCAAAAAACCAAAAATAAGATATAGATTGCGAGGTGCAATATGAGTACAGAAATTAAACTAATAAAAGGGGATGTGGAAGAAGCATTAGCAAAATTACAGACCTCAGCTAATGCCCTAAAATCCTCCCTTCCTGCAGAGATCGGTCAAAATAATGTGTTAACAACAGTAGAAAGATTAAATCAGCTAAATCAAATGATTATCCAAGTTACTGAAACATATAAAACACTTTTACTACAAAACGAGCAATCCACCCGTCAATCTGTAGCATTCTTAACAGAAGCAGATGAGCAAATTTCATCTTACATAAAAATGAGGTAGAGGAAGGTGTATAACTTATTATGAAAACGTTAGATGCGCTAACATTTAATAATGGTCTTTCACAAACAATAGATAAGCTTCAAGTTTATAATGAACAACTAAGTCAAATAGAAACATCCATTTTAAATATCAGTTCACTTACCGATTCCTTCAAAGGAAGTGGCGGGCAGGCAATACGCTTATTCTATCAAGATATGCATCAACCCTTTATCACTTTTTTTCAACAATTTATAGATGATTACAAATCAAATTTACAAACGATAAAGAGTGACCTTAGTGCAATGGAGTCATCTCAGAATGGTGTCATCAAGCAACATTTTTTACAGAATGATGTGGAGAACGGATTAAACGCGGTAAGAAATACGACTACTGATCTAACAAACGAAGCGAACCAAACCATGAGTACAGTCCAAGATATCGTCAGTTTGCCTAGACTAGATGATCAACAGTTCAACACTTATGTCCGTACCTCACAAAACCATGTTGAGCAAACAATTGAAAAATTAAATCAATTTGACCAACAACAACAATCTAAAATCGATTCCCTAGATCAAAATGTACAAATGATGAAAAACTATGTAAATGACATACAGACACTATTTAATAATGGTACACTATCAGTAGATACATATAATCCTAATGTTCACTATCCGATGACAAGCACAACGATTAATAATAATCCTTCTAATACTCAATCTTTTTATAATCACCCGCGTGCCATGTGCTATGCTGTTGATGCAACAGACCCTAATCATTTAAATATGCAATGGGATCCAACGCCAACTTTTGGCGTTAATTTTGATCAATGGAAAGACCAGCCTATTAATGCAGGTGCTAACCTGTTTGCCACTTCTGTGACAGCTTTCGGTGCGGCTAAAAGAGTTGATTTGGCAAGAAGAGGTTTTGGAATCACATATACACACAGGGTAACTGCTCAAGGCGTTAGAAAGCCAGTAGTTAAAATTGATAAGCCTGAATTAGGTGGTTTTAACAAAAAAACCTATTCCGGCACAAATGTAACTAACCACCCCAAATTGAATAAGTTAATTAATCCTGCAGCTGCTGTGAAGGATTCTTTTAAATGGGCAAGCAACAAGCTCGGCTATATTGGTATTGGAGCTACGGTAGCAGGAAATATTACACACGGTGTACAAAATAATCAATCAGCAAGTGAAATTACCGGTAATGTTGTCGGTGATGTTGCCGTTGCTGGTGCCTCTATCGCTGCTTCAGCAGCTGCTGGTGCAAAAGTAGGTGCATTGGCTGGTACATTTGGTGGCCCTGTTGGTGTAGCTGTTGGCGCAGTTGCTGGTGCAGCAGTTGGTGTTCTCGTCACATCTGTTTTAAGTGATTTCAAGTTTATGGATGTAGATGGAGATGGTAAGTCTGATTCTGTTGGGGATGCAATTAAAAAAGGGACTAAAGGTCTTATTGATAAAGTCGGGTCGTGGTTTAAATAAAATCAAGAGGTGTAAACATTGCAAAAACATCAAGAAATTGACGGGAATATCCTCTCTTATCTTAAATTTCAAACACCGAAAGAAAATAGAGGGAATATTATTATTTTTTTTCTTATATTTTTGGATCTTTTAGGAATTCTCCCACTCCTATCTGAGCCATTTTCATACGGATATTTCCTAGCTGGAATCATCCCTATTATCTTTATTCATTTGTGGGCCATTATCTATATTCTTGACCCTTATAAATATGAGCATTCTTACTATTTATTTTTCGGCGTATATGGAATTATTAATACGTATGTGTATTTCCTACTTATTCAGAAATTACTTGATGCACATATACTTGAAGGCAATCATACGGTTATCTTTGTGATAGGATCTATACTCTTTTTAGCTCTTATTATTGCTATGCAATTTGGTAATATGAAAATGTTTAAAACGGGCACTTATAAGAAACTTCAAGAAAAAGGTAACAATATACAGATTTCACCTATAATTGCGGCATCTGGTATAGGTTATATTATCAGTCAACTTATTATCACCTTTATCTATGACTATTCTTTCCGTATGCTCATTTATGTATTTTTATTTGGTCTACTGTCTATTTTAACAGCTTATTTTAGTACTTACGTACACAGATATTTTTACATAAAGAAGCATAAAGAGATTGTAAAGCAGGTTTATCCTGAATTCGGCTTACCAAAATCAAAAAGAAACCAAAAATATCTGTAGTAAAGGAGGCTGACATATGTATACTACTTTATCTACGAAAGATATATGTCTTTTAATGAAAATCTTAGATGCGAAGACACTCATTGGCATTACTAATCCCTTCTTAAATTACACGGATGCTGAGATGGATCTAGAGTGGGAGTTTACGTTTAAAAAACTTCGAGAAATGAATTTAGTGGATCTTATCGATGGGGAATTATCTTTTGAAACATCCTTTATTGATGCAATGTGGATTATTGCGAGAACAAATGTAGTTGTAGAAACATTGACAGATGAGGAGGATCACTCTTTATTTTATTTTGGAGAAAAACAAGTTATACAATGTTTAAGAGTAACTGATGAAGAAGACTATCAGATTTATGTCCATGATACACCGGAATGGACTTGGCAACATGTTATACTGCCAAAAATGTTAAGGGGGATAACGCCTCTACCAACACGAGATTCAGAAACGATTCTTGTTCATCCTAAAGATTATCAATTGTATTGTAAGCATGATAAAATCCATAACTTATCTGACTTGGCTACCTATAATGGGTATAGTAATGACTCGTCAGTTATTCAACATTTTAGGAGATCCATTCAACGAAAGATTCATACGAATCGATTGATGATGTTTTATAACCAAGAGAATCAATGGAATATCGAAGGATTACATGTGTTAAGTTCACCTTCCTATAATTGGACTTTAAAGATGGTACAACATGATGGTCAAGAGTTTTTAGAAGCAAAACAAGCTTTCGGTGAATTACTTATCAACGATATTTTAGATGTCGTCAGAAGAACAAAAGGGCACCACCCTGTGTAAAGGAATGAGCTAACAATGGAAGGTATGTTCAATTTAAGAAAACTAAAAAAAGCAACGATCCAATATTATGCGGTCACCTGCTACACGGATAAGACTTCAAGTCAAGAAACATACGATACCCAATTTGCCTTTCCTGTCGGAGACCTCGATAACGTAGAAGTGACAACAGAAATACTCGATGGTGAGTGGAACGAGGGGCAACGTGTAAAACTTCACGAGATTATGAATGAAAGACAGCTGCAGTTCCCTTTTTATATCATCAATGAAATTAATGCGGAAGATATAAGTAAAGAGATCAAGCTTCTTAAAAAAGACCACCCTTTTAAGAATTTGCTTGGAACAATTTCTTTTGAAGAAATAGTTGCTGCGGAAAACCGGGCGATTTATCAGCTTCACAAGGCTGTTGCGTATAAACAGACTGTTGCTGAAACGATTGAATTTTTGAATGGGAAGCTAGCTGGACAGAAAAGCTCATAAAAAAAGCCGAGCCCTTTTAGTTAAAGTTGGTCTTGCCCCTGTCAAGTAGACAACATAAAAAGCTAAGCAGTGAGCGCGTGTCGATATTCAATCGGCGCGCGTTTCTTTAGTTTCTTTTGTCTTCGTTTGTAATTGTAATGGTAAA
>NZ_JAIVAM010000023.1 GCF_020171845.1 Cytobacillus kochii
ATAACCCGAAGGTCGCAGGTTCAAATCCTGCCCCCGCAATCTGGTCCGGTAGTTCAGTTGGTTAGAATGCCTGCCTGTCACGCAGGAGGTCGCGGGTTCGAGTCCCGTCCGGACCGCCAGTTTAATTTTATATGTGAAACGTATCGAAACAGGGAACTTGTTTCGTTTTTTTTATGTAGAAAACGTAGGTTCTAAAGGTTCAAGTAGAATTGTTTTGTGCCTCGTAAAAAAGTACATCATGACTAATTTGTAAGTTCTTGATAGACATATAACACTTTATTATTTACAAAAATCCTTACGTTTAATCTATCCCAATAGCTGTAATGATCAGTTTATTCTTCATATTGTATATTACTAGAGAAACTATCACTTTAGCTCGCCAATAGGCGGGTTTTCTTTTTGTCAAAAAAACAAATGCAAATTAGGATGCGTAAACCAAAAATATGTTAAGTATCTTCTAAAAATAGCTATTTTTAGTTGCCTCTACGGAAATAACCGTTAAATAGTAGATACAGGCAAAAGATAGTGTTGAAAAGTTTTAGGCGGGAACGTAAGATACGCGCAAAAGAAAAAGAAAGAGAGCCGGGAATTGCGCGCAAAAGGAAGAAACGCGCAAGAGAAAGAGAAAAAGAGCAAGGAATTGCGCGCAAAAGGAAGATACGCGCAAGAGAAAGAGAAAGAGAGCCGGGAATTGCGCGTAAAAGGAAGATACGCGCAAAAGAAAGAGAAAAAGAGCAAGGAATTGCGCGCAAAAGGAAGATACGCGCAAGAGAAAGAGAAAGAGAGCCGGGAATTGCGCGTAAAAGGAAGATATGCGCAAAAGAAAAAGAAAGAGAGCCGGGAATTGCGCGTAAAAGGAAGATACGCGCAAAAGAAAAAGAAAGAGAGCAAGGAATTGCGCGTAAAAGGAAGATACGCGCAAAAGAAAAAGAAAGAGAGCAAGGAATTGCGCGTAAAAGGAAGATACGCGCAAAAGAAAAAGAAAAAGAGCCCGGAATTGCGCGCAAAAGGTTACTGTCCCGACAAATCAAAGTGTTCTTTGATGTCTATGAAAAAATCATGTAAACTACATGTATATGTGTCATTATTATTGTAAATAAATGAAAGACCAAATGTAGGTGATAAAATGGATCAATTCCAGTGGGATACAAAAAATACGGAAGAAACAATGGCATTTGCAAAGAGGCTAGGAGAAAAAGCAGCTGCAGGTGATGTCATTTTATTAGAAGGTGATTTAGGGGCAGGTAAAACAACATTTACGAAAGGGCTTGCGTTAGGCCTTGGTATTGAACGAAATGTGAATAGCCCAACATTCACTATTATAAAGGAATACAATGGCCGTCTGCCTTTGTACCATATGGATGTTTACCGGGTGGAAGATGGCGATGAAGATCTTGGGTTTGATGAGTATTTTCATGGGCAGGGTGTGACCGTCGTGGAATGGGCACATCTAATAGAAGAGCAACTGCCAGAAGAAAGGTTAAAGATTGCAATCCATTATACCGGAAATGAAGAACGAAGAATAGCGCTCCATCCAAAAGGAAAACGCTATGTGAAGCTGTGTGAGGAGTTAGTAAAATGAAAATATTAGCTATAGACACGTCAAATTTTACACTAGGGATCGCTCTAGTAGATGACGACAAAATTATTGGGGAATATATCACGAATATCAAAAAGAATCACTCAGTTCGTGTAATGCCCGCGATAGAAATGCTTTTAAAGGATTGCGATACGTTGCCACAAGATATCGAAAAGATTGTTGTCGCAGAAGGACCCGGTTCATATACGGGGGTAAGAATTGGTGTAACCATAGCTAAAACATTAGCTTGGACGTTGAATATACCTCTTTCAGGTGTATCGAGTCTAGCTGTTTTGGCAGCGAGTGCAGGTAGTTATTTTAACGGTGTCATTTCACCGTTATTTGATGCGAGAAGAGGTCAGATTTATACTGGCTTATATCAATTTCAAGAGAGTCGGTTATTAGATCTAGCATCGGATCATCTAACGTTGACCGTTAATTGGACGCAACGTTTATTAAATAAAGAAGAACCGGTTTTATTTGTCGGTAATGATTTATCCATACACAAGGAACAAATTAAAGCAGACTTAGGGGATCGGGCATATTTTGCACGTGTAACTGAACAAAATCCTCGTCCTTCTGAATTGGCGATTTTAGGTAGAGATAAGGAAGCTGTTGATATCCATAATTTTGTCCCTAATTATATCCGTCTTGCTGAGGCAGAGGCAAAATGGATTGAAGCTACGAAAGGGAGCAAGCTCCAATGACCAGTAAATTAACGTTTCGGTTAATGAACGAAGATGATATTGATGAAGTATTAAAAGTAGAACAGGCATCTTTTTCTTCACCTTGGAGTAGAGAGGCCTTTTATAATGAAATGACATTGAACCAATTCTCGGTCTACGTTGTATTAGAAGACGAAGAAGAATTGATAGGATACGGTGGGGCATGGGTGGTCACAGACGAGGCCCATGTAACAAATGTAGCGATACTACCCAAATATAGAGGGAAGAAACTTGGCGAGGCGTTAATGGTCCAGCTGATGGATGTTGTAAAAGAAATGGGTGCCCTTAAAATGACCCTAGAAGTAAGGGTGAGTAACATGATAGCAAGACGGTTGTATAGCAAGCTAGGTTTTCAAGAAGGCGGAATTAGAAAAAATTATTATTCGGATAATCATGAAGATGCTTTAGTAATGTGGGTGAATATAAAATGAAAAAAGATCAATATATATTAGGGATAGAAACAAGCTGTGATGAAACAGCAGTAGCCATCATTAAAAATGGTAGAGAGATCATCGCTAATGTTGTCGCTTCTCAAATTGAAAGTCATAAAAGGTTTGGCGGGGTTGTACCAGAAATCGCTTCAAGGCATCATGTAGAACAAATGACCATTGTATTAGAAGAAGCGTTAAATAAAGCGAGTATGACGATGAACGATATCGATGCAGTTGCTGTGACAGAAGGTCCAGGGTTAGTGGGTGCCCTACTTGTCGGTGTAAATGCAGCGAAGGCGATTGCCTTTGCTCATCAAAAGCCACTTATTGGGGTGCACCATATAGCAGGGCATATTTATGCCAATCGCTTAATTAAAGAAATGACTTTCCCTTCGCTTGCATTAGTCGTTTCCGGGGGCCATACAGAGCTTGTTTATATGAAAGCACATGGTGATTTTGAAGTTATTGGTGAAACACGGGATGATGCTGCTGGAGAAGCATATGATAAAGTAGCGCGAGTTCTAAATATGCCATATCCAGGAGGGCCGCATATTGATCGCCTTGCCCATGAAGGAGAAGCGACAATTAAGCTTCCTCGTGCGTGGCTAGAAGAAGGCTCCTTTGATTTTAGTTTCAGTGGATTGAAGTCTGCCGTTATCAACACAGTGCATAATGCTGAACAACGTGGAGAGACCATCTTACCAGAGGATTTAGCAGCGAGCTTTCAAGAAAGCGTCATTGAGGTATTAGTGACCAAGACCTTAAAAGCAGTAGAGGCATATGATGTGAAACAATTACTATTAGCGGGTGGCGTTGCAGCAAATAAAGGACTTCGGAAAGCATTAACAGAGACCTTTAAGAATAAGGAAGAGATAGACTTAGTCATTCCGCCATTACATTTATGCACAGATAATGCAGCGATGATTGCTGCAGTGGGGGCAATAATGTTCGAAAAAGGGATGTTCTCAGATATGAGTATGAATGCAAACCCGGGGTTAGATATACAGTTTCAACAATAATAATGAAGACTAGTGAATCATGATCATCTATTCACTAGTCTTTTTATTTTTAGTGATGACAGAAAGTTATTCACAATATCAAATAAAGTCTTGGTAGTACATCAATTGTGGATAATGTTAAAATTTTCAGAGTTTTTGTTGATAAGTATCATAAAAATTGTGGATAATGTGGAAAAGTGTTGTTTTACCTATTGTTAATCCGTTTATGCTGTGAATAAAAATGTGGACAATTTACTTGAAGAAAGAAAAGCTGGGGATAATTAGATTATCCCCAGCTACGCTCAATTACATTAAATCGCCCAATTCGCTCCATTCTTCAAGTAACTGCTCGAGTTGTGCTTTTATAGCCTCATTTTTAGTTGTAATCTCGAGGACTTTCTCGTGGTCCTGGAAGATTTCAGGGTCACAGAGTTGTTCATCGTAAGTTTCAATTTGCGCTTCTAACTCTTCGATTAACTGTTCAATTTCTGTCAGTCTTCTTTTTCGTTGTCTTTCTAGTTTTTTCGCTTCTTTATCTTGTTGATAACTTTGCTTTTCTGGTTTAGTGATACTTTCTTGTGGCAGGTCTGCTGATTCAAAAAGCTCTATTTCTTCAATTTCCGCTTTTTTATCCACATAGTAATCATAATCCCCTAAAAATTCCGTTGCTCCACTTGTTGATAACTCAATCACCTTTGTTGCAATCCTATTAATAAAATAGCGGTCATGAGAGACAAAGAGGAGCGTACCTGGAAAATCAATTAGTGCATTTTCAAGAATTTCTTTACTATCAAGGTCTAAATGGTTGGTCGGCTCATCTAGTATGAGGACATTTGCTTTTTGCAACATCAACTTAGCTAGTGCTAATCTTGCTTTTTCTCCACCACTCAATGTAGAGACAATTTTCAAGACATCATCTCCAGAGAAGAGGAAGTTACCTAACACGGTACGGACATCTTTTTCAGGCATGAGAGGGTAATCATCCCAGAGCTCGTTTAATACGGTTTTATTTGAACTCAAATCAGCTTGCTGTTGGTCGTAATACCCAATGCGGATATTTGAGCCATATTGAAACGTGCCATCTAAAGCAGGTAGCTTGTCTACAAGGGTCTTCAATAAAGTCGACTTTCCAATACCATTGGGACCTACTAAAGCAATGGAATCGCCTCGAGACATGCGAAATGAAATGTGATCACTGATCTTTTCTTGTTGGTAGCCAATGGCTAAAGAGTCAGCGGTTAGCACATCATTGCCTGATTGACGTTCAATTTGAAAGCCGAATGTCGCTGATTTCTCATCGCCTTGGGGGCGATCCATTCGCTCCATCTTCTCAAGCTGCTTGCGCCGGCTTTGTGCACGCTTCGTTGTCGAAGCACGGGCAAGGTTGCGTTGAACAAAGTCTTCTAGTTTCGCAATTTCTTCTTGTTGTTTTTCATACATTTTCAAATCACGTTCATAATTCGCTGCTTTTTGGTCAAGATATTTGCTGTAGTTACCAACGTATTTTTTAATATGGTTACGTGATAGTTCATATACCTGGTTGACGACTTTATCTAGGAAATAGCGGTCATGTGAGACAATTAATATAGCACCATCATAACCACTAAGATACTGCTCTAGCCAGGACAATGTTTCAATATCTAAATGGTTTGTCGGCTCATCTAAAATCAGTAAATCAGGTTTGGTTAACAATAATTTCGCAAGTGCAAGTCGCGTCCTTTGCCCCCCGCTTAATGCAGAAATTTTTGTATCATAGCTAAACGATTGAAAATTAAGGCCATGTAGTACAGAACGAATGTCTGCCTCGTATTGATAGCCACCTTGTTCTTTAAAGTTGACTTGCATTTGATCATAGGTTTTTAAAATTTTATCGTAAGCTTCACCGTTTTCGATGAGTGTTGCATCGCCCATCTGTGTTTCTAGTAAGCGCAATTCCTTCTCTTGTTTACGCAAATAATCAAACACGGTAAGCATTTCGTCCCAAATAGATAGCTCAGATTCTAGTCCTGTATTTTGTGCAAGATAACCGATTTTGGTTTCTTTCGATTGAATAATTTCACCGGAGTCATAGGACATATGTCCAGCAATAATTTTTAAAAGAGTTGATTTTCCCGCACCATTACGTCCAACTAATGCAATGCGGTCTCTCGTTTGTACTTCAAGCTTTATATTCATTAATATAGGATCAGCCACAAAACTTTTCGAAAGCTGATTAACCTGTAATAATATCATTATATTTCACCTCTGTTATAGTGATAGTGTACCTTAATCAGGTGAGGTTCGGCAATAAAGTCACTATTTGGATAGAATATATAAAAAACTACATTACACAGATGAATCAAAATAGTGTATCATTTTCATGTGAGGTGTTATGAATGGCTGAATTTACACATTTTAATGAAGAAGGCAGAGCGAAGATGGTGGATGTGAGTGAAAAACCACAAACTGCCCGTACAGCAATTGCTCATAGTAGTATTGAGCTAAATCAAGAAATCTATCAGAAGATTACTGATGGCACGATGAAAAAGGGTGATGTGCTTGCTGTTGCTCAAGTGGCAGGCATTATGGCTGCAAAAAAGACATCTGATATCATCCCGATGTGTCATCCACTCGCCTTAACCGGAATTGATATATCCTTCAATTGGGAAGAGGTAGAGGATCAGTATGTATTACATATTGATTGTACAGTGAAAACAAATGGGCATACCGGAGTAGAGATGGAAGCGTTGACAGCTGCTACAGCTACCGCTTTAACGGTATATGATATGTGCAAAGCAGTAGATAAAGGCATGGTAATAGGACCAACATATTTAGTAGAGAAAACCGGTGGTAAAAACGGTGATTTTAGAAGGGCTTAAGTAAATGGAATGGAGTGGAGCCTATGTCCAATGAATCAACGAAAATCCCTCAAGCAACGGCTAAACGATTGCCTTTGTATTATCGTTTTTTGAAAAATTTACACGCATCAGGAAAGCAGCGAGTTTCTTCAGCAGAATTAAGTGAAGCGGTGAAAGTAGATTCTGCAACAATTCGACGAGATTTCTCCTATTTCGGTGCATTAGGGAAAAAAGGTTATGGATATAACGTAAATTACTTATTAGGATTTTTCCGTAAGACACTCGATCAAGATGAAGTGACAAAGGTAGCGTTAATTGGTGTAGGGAATCTAGGTACAGCGTTTTTAAATTATAATTTTTTAAAAAATAATAATACAAAGATTGAAGTGGCATTTGATGTTTCAGAAAGTAGGGTTGGCACGTCTGTAGGCGAAGTACCTGTCCGTCATTTAGATGAACTAGAAAAGTTGATTGATGAGCACCATATTCAAGTTGTCATTTTGACTGTACCGTCTCATGCCGCACAACCAATTACGGATCGAATCGTTAAAAGTCATGTAAAGGGAATCTTGAACTTTACGCCAGCGCGGTTAACGGTTCCTTCCCATATTCGCATCCATCATATTGATTTGGCGGTCGAATTGCAATCATTAGTATACTTCTTAAAACACTATCCATCATAAAAAAGGAGCTGACCCGCATGGAGTCAGCTCTATTTTTTATCCTCTTTCTTTTTCATACGATAATGCATAGCTATTAATTTAATCCCGCCACCAATATCAAAAGTGGCAAAAATCAAAATGAAGATCGTTAGAAATCCCCAACCTCCACCGTTTTGAAGATTAATAATCGCAAAATAAATAAATACAAATCCAAAAAGAAGGGAGATAATCCCTGTGAACAAAGGTGTTCTCATCTAACATCATCCTAATCTGCTAAAAATCATTTGTACCGTTTCTAAGTCTGTCATATATTTTTCTAGCTTATCCATATTCAATTGAATCACAACGACAAAGGTATTCATCGCTACATGAGCAATGATCGGTACGAGAATACGATTGGTTTTTACATATAAAAACGCAAACGTAAAGCCCATCGCTGCATAAAGAATTAAGTGCTCAATTTCCCCATGCGCGAGAGAGAAAATTAATGAACTAATTAGTGCTGATAAAAAGAAGTTCAATCGTTTATGCAAGGAACCAAAGATGATTTTCCTAAAAATGATCTCTTCTAAAATCGGACCAATAATGGAAACAACGATAATCACGAGAGCAGATGTTTCAATTAAAGACATAATTTGCTGTGTATTGTCTGACCCCATCTCAATGCCGAGCATTAATTCAATATTCGCTGCAACGGTTTGAGCAATAAATGCTAGCGGAATACCTGCAATCGCCCACCCGATAGAAGTCGATAATGGTGCTTGTTTCCTCATTGGCATCTCTTTGCTTTCTTTCCGTAAAAACCACAAAGTTAAGAGAAGGGTAATTGTAAAACTAATGACAATCCAGAGTGGCGGGGCAATTTTTGCAACCTCATCAAAGCTGTATCCTAACATATTACCTAGAAAAAGAATGGCAGGAACGCCAACGATGGCTGATAATTGCATGGCTATATAAATCATAATGATAAACCAATACTCTTTTTTCAATGGCTAGTCTCCTATTCATAAAGAAGTTACACTAATATTTATTTTACCTGTTAAACACTATTGGTTTCAAATAGTACATCCTTATGAAGTGCATAAAACAAATAGAAGTTGTATAGAATGGAGAGGTTCGCATTTTTTTTTGTAAAATTGCAAGGTTCTTACTTGCAAAAAAGAGTAGTTTTGATTAATATAATAATTGTGTTAGCACTCAAGACTAACGAGTGCTAATAAAATAATTTTCAAATGAATTGAGGAGGTTGTTTCACTTGTTGAAGCCACTAGGTGATCGAATTATTATCGAGCTTGTTGAAACGGAAGAAAAAACTGCAAGCGGTATCGTACTACCAGATAGCGCGAAAGAAAAGCCTCAAGAAGGTAAAGTCGTAGCAGTTGGTACTGGACGTGTACTAGAAAATGGTGAACGTGTAGCATTAGAAGTTGCAGAAGGCGACCTTATTATCTTCTCAAAATATGCAGGAACAGAAGTGAAATACGAAGGTACAGAATACTTAATTTTACGTGAAAACGACATTCTTGCTGTGATCGGTTAATAAAAAAACAGCTATATACTTATTATAAAGATTTTTAACTATTAGAGGAGGTACTTAATAATGGCTAAAGATATTAAATTTAGTGAAGACGCTCGCCGCGCGATGCTTCGTGGTGTGGATACACTTGCAGATGCAGTAAAAGTAACTCTTGGACCTAAAGGACGTAACGTGGTTCTTGAGAAGAAATTCGGTTCTCCATTAATTACAAATGATGGTGTAACAATTGCTAAAGAAATCGAACTAGAAGATGCATTCGAAAACATGGGTGCGAAGCTAGTTGCTGAAGTAGCAAGTAAAACAAACGACGTAGCTGGTGACGGTACAACAACTGCAACGGTTCTAGCGCAAGCAATGATCCGCGAAGGTTTGAAAAACGTAACAGCTGGTGCAAACCCAATGGGTATCCGTAAAGGGATCGAAAAAGCGGTTGCTACAGCAGTTGAAGAGTTACAAGCGATTTCTAAACCAATCGAAGGCAAAGAGTCTATTGCGCAAGTAGCATCCATCTCTGCTGCTGACGAAGAAGTTGGACAATTAATCGCTGAAGCTATGGAGCGTGTAGGTAACGACGGTGTTATCACAATCGAAGAATCTAAAGGATTCACAACAGAAATGGATATCGTTGAAGGTATGCAATTCGACCGTGGATACAGCTCAGCTTACATGGTAACAGATACAGATAAAATGGAAGCAGTATTAGATGATCCTTACATCTTAATCACTGACAAAAAAATCGCAAGCATTCAAGAAGTATTACCAGTACTTGAGCAAGTAGTACAACAAGGTAAACCATTACTTCTTATCGCTGAAGATGTAGAAGGCGAAGCATTATCTACATTAGTAGTGAACAAATTACGTGGAACATTCAATGCAGTAGCTGTTAAAGCGCCTGGATTCGGTGACCGTCGTAAAGCAATGCTTGAAGATATCGCTATCCTAACTGGCGGTGAAGTAATCACTGAAGAGCTAGGTCGTGACCTTAAATCTGCTACAATCGACTCTCTAGGACGCGCTTCTAAAGTCGTTGTAACAAAAGAAAACACAACAATCGTTGAAGGTGCTGGTGCAAGCGACCAAATCGCAGGCCGCGTAAACCAAATCCGTAAACAAATGGACGAAACAACTTCTGAATTCGACCGTGAAAAATTACAAGAACGCCTTGCTAAACTAGCTGGTGGCGTAGCAGTTGTAAAAGTTGGAGCGGCTACAGAAACAGAACTTAAAGAACGTAAACTACGCATTGAAGATGCCCTAAACTCTACACGCGCAGCTGTAGAAGAAGGTATGGTATCTGGTGGTGGTGTTGCCCTTCTTAACGTATACAACAAAGTTGCTGCATTAGAAGAAGAAGGCGATGTTCAAACAGGTATCAATATCGTTCTACGTGCAATGGAAGAGCCAGTACGCACAATCGCTCACAACGCAGGTTTAGAAGGATCTATCATCGTAGATCGCCTAAAACGCGAAGAAGTAGGCACTGGCTTCAACGCTGCAACAGGCGAATGGGTAAACATGATCGACGCTGGTATCGTTGACCCTGCCAAAGTAACACGTTCAGCTCTACAAAACGCAGGTTCAGTCGCTGCCATGTTCCTAACAACTGAGGCTGTAGTTGCTGACAAGCCGGAAGAAAACGCTGCTCCTGCAATGCCTGATATGGGCGGCATGGGTGGAATGGGTGGAATGATGTAGAAAACACCATTCAAACCTTATGAATAAAGAGTTTGTATAAAGAATGTTACTCTACGGGTAACGAAAGGGTAACATTCGGATTAAAAAATTAGAGGTTTTCCATTAGTCGAGCAAACTTTTGGGAAGCCTCTTTTTTCATGGACTTTGTAATATGCAAATAAACATCTTTAGTTGTATCATCATCTTTATGCCCTAGACGCTTCATGATCTCAGGTAAACTAACTCCTGCTTCAGCAAGAAGTGATGTATGGGTATGTCTTAAAGAGTGAGGTGTCAATTTGTTTTCTATGCCTGCAATTTTCATTAACCGACTCATTCGGTTCTCCACTTTTTTTATATACATTGGGTAACCGGGATATTTATCAATATTAGTGAAAATAAAACCTTTATCATAGTACCTATTTCGGTACATCATTTTAAGTTTTTTCTGTTCAGATTTATGTTCTTCAAGAAGTTTGATTATTGCTTGATCTACATCAATAATTCTCTTTGCGGTTGGAGTCTTTGGAGTTAATAGTTTATACTCCACCATATTATTTGTTGGGTTATAGTAAGTCTTTGTAATCTTAATTGCTCCTTCTTCACTATCTATGTCATTCCACTTTAGTGCGCACAATTCACCCACACGCATTCCTGTGTAGGCTAAGACCATAAACATTGTGTAATCTTGATCTAACCCGTCTTTTTTTGCTGTATTAAGAAATTTAGAAAGCTCATCTTTTTCAAGATATTTTGGTATTTCATCTTCATTTTCTAAATCTTCAACAGTTTTAATTTCCTTAGGTACATGTGCAAATTCTGATGGATCCTTTTTTATTAATTCCATTTCAATTGCTTTTTTAAAAACCATGCGACCAGTTCTATGCGCTCCATCTATTGTGTTTTCTGCAAAACCTCTTTGTTTTAATCCATTAAGTGCATCTTGATACATTTTTCTTGTTATATTCTTTAATTTCAACTTTGCAAAGTAATCTAATAGACGGGATATTTCGTGTCTTCTAACTCTAATTGTACTCACTTTAACTTTTCCAGTTGCTTCATACATTGAAAGCCATTCATAGGCAAACTCTTCAAAACTAATATTAGACTCATTAACATAATGTCCATGTTTAAGTTCTGCAATAAGTAAACTTGCTGCTTCTTGTGCTTCTGTTTTAGTCTTGAATCCTCCTTTTTTCTTCTGTTTCCTTTTCCCAGTCTTAGGATCTGTTCCTATATCAACTATATAAGCCCAATTAGCTCCACAAGAGCACTTTTTTGTTTTTTTTCCTTCGCATTTGCAATGTGGTTTATAAAAATGTCCTTTCACAGATATTATCCTCCTTATTTAGGCCAAAATTTTACTTCCACAACTTTACCTAGTATGTGAACATCTTTAGCAGGAACTAATTGAGGTTCCATCGCAGGGTTAGACGGTATCAACATGCACATTTCTCCATGTCGTTTCACTCTTTTTAAAGTTGCATGATCTCCATTAACCGCAACTACTGCAATCTCATGTGGCTGCACTTCTTCTTGTTTAGCAACAATCACAATATCATCATTTTGAATTCTGTCACCTATCATGCTGTTACCTTGTACTTTAAGAGCAAAACCTTCTTTCCCATTTAAAATATTTGGATCAACTAATGTATATCCTTCATTGTTTTCTATCATTTCTATTGGCAGTCCAGCCTGTACACATCCTAAAACCGGTATCGGGATTTGACTTGAATATTGTGGTAACTCAGTTGTTTGATAATCATTAAAATTATATTCATTAGTTTTTTCTTTAACTTGGTTTTCTATATAGTTATCCAATTTATTTGAACTGCTCATAAATTCATTTAAAGAGTCCCAAAAATCTTTGACATCATTATCATCTTCAAAAACAGCCTGATCTTCTTCTGACATATTAAAATAACCAGGATATTTATTCATTACTTTCATTGCTTTGAATACAACTTCATCATCAATAAAATTTAGAATATGCCTAATACTAGGATGTGAACTATATACTAATCCTGCCCAAACCAATCTATTTACATCTCCACCAGTAACTTCTGCAAAAGCCTTGTTGATTTCTTCAGTTGCAGCGTATTTGGGATTTTTCCTTAATTTCGAAATATAGGTACGATCAACTTTCACTCCCTTTTCAACCCTCATCTTTTCAGCTATTTCAGCTAGACTCATACCACTTTTCTTAATATAAGAGTCTATCAACTCAGAGTAATGCATATCTCAATCCTCCATAATCTTATGTGATAGTTACTACTTGTTACTAATATACCACATTGTTGAATTTTTAATCAACGTTTTTTAAAATAAGTGATTTTTTAGTCATTGACATTGTGAAACGGAGCTTGTTATGATAATTGTACGAAGTGACGAAAAAATCAACAGTAGAATTTTAAGTCACTAAATAAATTGTAGGGGGTGATAAGTCGTGAGTTACCAAACCATGTTGAAGAATGCAATCGAAAAGAAGGGTTTGTCTCTTACACAGATATCATTTCGTTTAGCCAAAAAAGATATTTGTTTAGATAAATCTATATTAAGTAAATTACAAAATGGAAAAATCCCACCTGTAAGAGATGAAATTAACATAGCCCTTGCAGAAATATTAGAGATTAACATTGCAGAATTTAGAATTGCTGCTGCAAAGGAAATTTTACCCCGTTCATTATTTGATCTTATAAAGTCAGCAGGTTAATAAATTCCAAGGAGTGTTGAATATGAATCAAAATAAATCGCTTGAAGATTATCCAGAAATGATGACCGCGGCGCATATTTCTCAGTACCTAAGTATTTCACGTAAGAAAGTGTATGAATTGTTCAAATTAAACCCAGATATTGGTGGTATTCCTTGTATCGAAATTGGGATAACAAAAAGGGTTAGAAAAGAAACCTTTATTACATGGATGAATAAGAGAGAAAAAGCAGTAATATAACAATCAATTTCCTTTCTATTTTTTTTAATCATTATGCAAAATTTGATGAACAGTTTTTGTTCTAATTGAAGGGAGGTGAGCATAATGGAATGCAATGAAAATCATAATTACGTAGTAAATGTTAATCCTCAGTCAGGAATGTTTAGCAAAGTAAGATACTTTGAAACATTGGATGAAGCACAAGACTTCGTAAAGAAGCTAGTAAGAGAAGGTGCGAAAATTGTTACCTTATCGCAAATAATTCCAATGAAGGTAAAAATCGAAGTTGAATTTTAAGGAGGTGAGAATATGAGAATCAGCACAAAAGTGTGGAACAAAATGGATTATGCAGATCGTTACATGGCAATCCACAGAGCATTTGTTAAAAGCCAAAATAAAAGACCAGTTGCGCCAACAACAGGTCATAAAAAAGCTTAATAGTCATCTTCAGTTTATAAAAGGTTATTTAAAAAATCAACTGGAGGTTTAGAGAATGTCATATTTTGATTCAAAAAGTCGTACAGTTTTCAGTCCACAGGTTGATAAATTAGAGCCGTTTTATAAAATTCTTGAGCAATATCATCAAGCAATAGGCGGCAGTAATCTCTTTGACGACTTAGTGGAGACATATGAATATTTAGATTTTGTACTTAGAGAAAAGGAGGAAAAATAAATGAATGCATTACAGCAAATGGATCTTATGGAAGTTGAGGAAATTCAAGCACAGGAGGTACCTTTTGAAATAACTGATTTGAATAGCTTGAATTGGGCTTTCCGTAAACTTTCAGCTCTTAAGTCAAAGGAAAAGGAGATTAAGCAACTAGCACAAATTGAACGTGATCGTATAGCTGAATGGGAACGTGGGGAGCTTTACACAATAGATAATAGTCTATCATTCTTTGAAAATATGATTGCCATATACCATGCAAAGCAACTTGAACAGGATCCCAAAGCTAAAACAATTAGCACACCTTATGGGAAATCGAAAACGCGAAAATCAAAGGAAGCACCTGAAAAGGGTAATGAAGAAGCTATCCTGCAGCACGTTATCGAAAACGGAATGGATGATTACATCAAGAATAGTGTGAAATGGGCTGACCTTAAAAAATCTCTCAAGATTGTGGAAGTGTCCGGAGATAAGGTTGCGGTTGATGAGACGGGCCAAATCATTCCAGGGGTCACTGTTAAACCTGAAACAACAACATTCAGTGTAGAGGTTTGATAATGCCAAAACCTAAAGATTTAACAGGTCAAAAATTCGGACGTTTAACGGCAATAAAGTCCTGTGGTTCTAATAAGCTCGGCAAAAGAACTTGGTTATGTAAATGTGAATGTGGTTCAGAAAAAATTATTGTTTCAGGTGATTTAAGTAGTGGTCGAACTAGAAGCTGCGGTTGTTTAGTTAGTGAATTTACAGCAAAGAGAAATTATAAACACGGAAAAACCAATTCCAGGTTATTTCGAATTTGGACAAACATGAAAAATAGGTGTCACCAACCAAATAATCCTGATTACGAAAATTATG
This sequence comes from Cytobacillus kochii, assembly GCF_020171845.1. GTDB lineage: Bacteria > Bacillota > Bacilli > Bacillales > Cytobacillaceae > Cytobacillus > Cytobacillus kochii. The sequence goes on from NZ_JAIVAM010000023.1 coordinate 14,899, forward strand.
GTGCACGTGGAATAAGTGTTTGTGAAGAATGGTTTAATGATTTTCAATCTTTCTATGACTGGAGCATTAATAACGGATATGTTGATACCTTATCAATTGATCGTATTGATGGAAATAAAGGATATTATCCTGATAACTGCAGATGGGCAACTGCTAAAGAACAAGCGAGAAATATTCGTACAAATGTCATAACTAGTATTAACGGAAAGTATCTTACTCTATCGGAAATTGCAGAAAAATACAAAGTGAATTATGACGCTGTTAAAACAAGATATAAAAAGGGGATTAGAGGTATGAATTTAATAAAAGGGCTTAAAAAAACTGGGGTAACAATTAAGCCGGAATCAATCTCCTATAGTGTGGAAGTTTAATAGAAAGGGTTGTGAATATGACTCAACAATTTGATTTCAGTTCTAAAAATGCAACTCAAATTGAGAAGGAAGGAAAAACATACTTGCTATATGCTAATCCTGGCATGGGGAAAACACACACCATTCGATATTTGCCAGGTAAAACATTAGTACTCGATATTGATCGTACTTCACAAGTCCTTAAGGGTGAAAAAAACATAGATATTATTTATGTCGACAATCAAAATACTTGGGAATATTGGGAAGCATTATTAACGCATTTAAAAGATACCAAAGGAAAATATGACAATATTGCAATTGATAATGTATCAGAATTAGAACGTTGCTTGCTATCCCACTTAGGTTTCATCGGACGGAATCAGGGGGTTCCATCCCAAGGAGATTATCAAAAAATGCAATTTCGAGTGGTAAATAGCTTCAGATGGATGAAGAACTTAGCAGATCGAATTGTATTTAATGCTTGGGAAACAACAGACCTTTATACAACAGCAGAAGGTCAGCAATACAATCGCTCATATCCACAAATTAACGGGAAAATTTTAAATAATGTATTGGGGCTATGTGATGTTGTTGGTCGCTTAATGATTAATCAAGAAGGTGAAAGGGGGTTTGTTTTAGAAGGGACGAACAGCATTTACGCAAAGAATCAATTGGATAATAGAAAAGGTTGTAAACAGGAAGAGATCTTCGTAGTACCTTCCACAAACTAAAATACAGGGGGAAATAAATAATGTCATTCTTTAAATTTGATGAAGAAAACGCAAGTACAGGATTTGAATTAGTCGCGGAAGGTAAGTATGAAGCAGTTATCCAGAACGCAGAAGCAGGAGAGACACAGGGGGGCAAGCCTAAACTATCGGTAGACTTTGAGATTCGTAGTGATGTGCCTCAGAATCATCAAGGTGCAAAAGTACTTTACAATACTTTCACTTTTGAACATGAAATTTCTGTTAAGATCGTCAACTCATTATTAAAAGCATGTGGCTTCGCTAATAATCATGCATTCGATTCAGCAGAAGACATGGCCAAGCAGCTTATAAATAAAAATTTGAAAATCACAGTAAAACATGAGGAATACGACAAAGTAGTTGATGGTGTTAAACAAAAACGTACAGCTGCTAAAGCTAAATATTATGATGTATCAGATGTAAAGCCAGTAATGGCACCTGGTGCATTCACAATCAATGATGATGATATTCCATTTTGAAGAATGTAATTAAATAGAGAGGTTGGTTTTGCCGGCTTCTCTTTTTTATACCCAAAAACAGAAAAAGAGGTGAAAATCAGTGGCTAAAAGTCCAAAAACGGGCATGTATGGTATTTGGAGTAGCGTTAGTAAACAGTTCATTTATGGCATTCAGGAGCCTTCAAAATCGAAAGCGATTAGGAAAATCAAAAAAGAAATTGGTCATGATTGGGCAAAGTATCGATTTAGTACAAAAATGATTCACGAATGTCATTCACACATGTTTCGCCAAGGGTTGATTTATAAGGAAAACTAGGAGGGGCAACATGAAAGAAAATCCATACAATTTTAACGAAATCCCTGCCGAACTAAAAGCCCTCCCTCAATGGATTTTGTGGAAATCTGAAACACGTAATAACAAGCCAACTAAAGTTCCGTATCAAGTGAATGGAGAAATGGCGCAGGCCAATAATAGACGTACCTGGTCAACATTTGCAACAGCAGTCAAATTCTATTTAGAAGGCGATTATGACGGTATAGGATTTGTGTTTAGTAGGCAAGACAACTACATAGGAATTGATATTGATAAATGTGTAGTTGATGGTAAGACGAATACCTTCTCTACAGAAATTATAGACACCTTAGATAGTTATACAGAGTTTTCTCCATCAGGGAAAGGTGTTCACATCATCATAAAGGGGAATGTCCCACAAGGTGTTTTAGGGACTGGCAGAAAGAACACTAAACATGGACTAGAAATTTATTCATACGGCCGTTATTTCAGCTTCACAGGTAATCGAGAAAATTCAAATGAAGTCTATGAACGGACAGATGAACTTGCAGAAGTATTTGAGCAGTATTTTGATGATAGCGACATTCAAGGTCGTGTGAATTTAGCAGAATTTGAAAAAGATGAAATCAAGATAACTAATGATGTTTTATGGGAAAGGATATTTCGGAGTAAAAATGGTGATGAAATTCGATCATTATACAACGGCCATTTAATAAATGATGATCATTCTGCAAGTGATTTAGCCCTCTGTAATCATTTAGCATTTTGGACAGGTAAATCAGCTACTCGGATGGATACGATGTTTCGTGAATCAGGTCTTATGCGCGATAAATGGGATGTTATCCACTTTAGGGATACCAATGAAACATATGGTGAGCGAACAATTGCAACTGCCATTTCATCAACTGCTACAACAATATTGGATAACAAAGAGCAGTTCGAAGAATTCACATATGAATTCGATTTTCAAAAAGATGATGCAGCAGACGAACCAAAGGAAAAACCGAAGAAGAAATTTAAATTAACTGAGCTTGGAAATGCTGAACGAATAGCATACGAATATGGTCATGTAATCAAGTATGTTAGCGATATGGGCTGGTTAATCTGGGACGGTAAACGATGGAAGCTAGACACTAAAAAAGAAATAGAAAGAATAACTGCAAAAGTACTTCGGAGCCTTGATAAGTCAGAAGATGAATCAGAAACAAAATGGGCTCGGATGTGTGAGCGAAGGAATATCCGAATGAATAGCATTAAGGACCTTATGCCGTTGGTTCCAGGAGAGCGCGAGGACTTTGATAGACATAAATACTTATTCAACGTAGAGAACGGCATTGTTGATTTAAAAAATGGAAAGCTGCAGCCGCATGATCGCAATTTACATTTAACCAAAATCACCAATATTGAGTTTGATGAAAATGCGAAATGTCCAGAGTGGCTTAATTTCTTAGAACAGATTTTTCAGGGCGATAAAGAGCTTATTGAATATATGCAACGGTTAATTGGCTATTCCTTAACAGGAGAAATTACGGAGCAAATTATGGTCTTTCTTATCGGTGGTGGTAGTAATGGCAAGTCAACATTCATCAACACTATTAAGGATCTGATGGGTGAGTATGGTAAACAAGCAAAGTCAGATACCTTCATTAAGAAAAAAGAAACTGGAGCAAATAATGATATTGCTAGGTTAGTAGGTTCGCGCTTTGTCTCAGCTATAGAAAGTGAAGATGGTGAACAATTATCTGAAGCGTTTGTTAAGCAAATTACTGGCGGGGAGCCTGTACTAGCTCGATTCCTTAGACAAGAATATTTTGAGTTCATACCAGAGTTTAAAGTATTCTTTACCACTAACCATAAACCAGTAATCAAAGGTGTAGATGAAGGTATCTGGAGACGTATTCGATTAATTCCTTTCAATCTACAGCTGCCAAAAGAAAAAAGGGATAAAAAACTTCCTGAGAAGTTGAGTCTTGAAATGTCCGGCATACTGAATTGGGCGATTGAAGGATGCATGAAGTGGCAGCAGTCAGGATTAAATGATCCAGATATTGTGATGAAAGCAACAGGCGATTACAAAGAAGAGATGGATATAATCGGACCATTTATGTTCGAATGTTGCTTCAAAAGAGAAGATGTTCAGATTGAAGCTAAAGAATTGTACGAGGTTTATTCAAATTGGTGCTTTAAAAATGGTGAGCATCAATTAAAAAATCGAGCATTTTATCGGATTTTAGAATCCCAAGGATTAAAAAGAGAACGTGGAAGCAGAAACAAGTATTTCATCAAAGGTGTTACTTTAATAGAACGAAAAAATACTTTTATACAGCAAAAGTTACTAGAAAACGATGAAAACAGCGAAAGTGTTACTAAAAATAACACATTTAAATTCTCGTGAAACCCTTATATATCAAGGGTTCAAGATACTTTATATACTGTTTTTGTTACTTTTGTTACTAAATATATATATAAACAAAAATAAATATATATATAAGTACTTATTAGGAGAGTTAATGCTCAAAATAGGTAACAAAAGTAACAGATGTCCTTCAAACCCTTGGGGCTGTAGGGGTCAAAGGTGTTACTTTTTAGTAACAGATGCGATTTTTTAGTGATTTTCAGTAACACATTTTAGTAACTTTTGATAACAAGAGGTGATAGATTTGCAAGTGTTAATGGTTCTCAGCCAAATATGGAAATCCGGTGCAAATATCTATCTTGATAAAGAAGATGATCGTATTGCGATTAAAAATCAAAGTTTAATACCAGTAGAAGTTATGCAAGCTGCTGAACAAAATTTTTCAGCAATTGATAAATGGTTTAAATCATGGAAAGACTCAAGCGCGGAAAAAATCACAATCATGAAAATGGTTCATCAAATATGCGGCTGGCAGCATAATGAAAAATTAAATAATTGGTTATGCGCTGAAGAGGATTCTCTTTCATTGTTCGATGACTGGATGATTGTCCTGGCTAAGAATGGATGGAAGGACATCTATGAAGATTATCGGCAATTTGAAAATGAGGAATCGAATGTAATGGCAAAAGAACTGTATAAGCGAGCTGTTAAATATGTGAAAGGTGCTAAATAAGATGGCTTTGAAACGAAAAAAAATTAAAAGTTCAGATGGGAAATTTTTAAACCATCCAGTTACCTGCTATTTATGTAAGGAGAAAAAAGCGTTCCACACAATGCATGGTGGCTATGTTGGTCACTACAATCGATATGGTGGAAAAACTTGTTGTAATGACTGCTTTCCATCGGTTAAGGAAGAGGAACGTAAGCATTTTATAAGAGAAAATGATTGTGAAATGTCAGAAGCTGATTATCAGACTTGGGGGCGATTATAAATGATCTCCTATCATTACACAGATACAGAACTAAATAAAATCCTTAAAACACTCACGATTGTTATTGATACTCGTGAAAATGTAAACGGCCATATTTTGAATTATTTACACCAGAAAGATATCCCTATAAAAAATCAAAAATTGGATACTGGTGATTACGGCTGCATGATCCCTAAAAATGAAGAGCTCGGTTTAATGAGAGACATATTTTTGAATAGCCGAGTAGAGCGCAAAGCACATATGGATGAAATAACAGGCAATTTACAAAAAGATACTCAGACAGCATTTGAAAATGAGTTGATTCGCTCTAAAGACATTCCCTTCACATTAATTGTGGAGGACCTGAATGGCTATGAAAAGATGCTAAAAGGAGAGTACCGTTCAAAATACAATCCATTAGCATTACTCGGAAGGCTCAATACATTTAAAGCAAAATACAATTTTGAAATTGTGTACTTAGATCAAAAATTTAGTGGCAATTGGATTTACCATCATTTTTATTACCAAGCAAAGTATTTTCTTAAAACAGGAAAATTCTAATTAAGAAAGTGGGGATAAATTGTGGACAAGTTAGAAGAGATTAAAGCTGATATCAAAACAGGTCGCATCCGTCTTCAACATTTAGATTGGCTGGTTAAGGAAGTAGAAAGTCAAAGAGAAATCAATAAAGAAATCAAAAATAAAGTTCGCTTCAAAAATTTTATGAAAATGGCTGAAGAGAATTTAGCTCTTGAAGAAAGCCTTAAAAATACGCGGTTACAACGTGATCATTATAAGAACTTGCATATGCCACATTCTCCTTATCAGAAAGTTTTATAGGTGAAGACATGAGGCGAACACTATTAGTTAATAAAAAGAAACTTGAGCGAAGGCTTAAACACAGATTTGTATTAGAGAATTTGAGAAAGTTTGGAGTCAGAGAATCGCAGCTAGGTGTTCCCTTAGAAAACTTAACATATTCTGAATTGGAATATGAATTAGTGCAAGCAGTATTTAGAAAAATTGATGTAGAAAAAAGTGAAAATAGTTGGTTCTAAAAAGGGGACAAGAATATGAACGGCATTGATGAACTGAAAAATCTTATCCAAAATCAAAAGTCGGTGTCTACCAAGAAATTAGAAATTGTTGTTGAGAAAATCGAAAAAATGTACCTTGCACAGGGTAAGAGAATTAACTCACAAAAGAATCAACTTTCTATAGTTAATACACAATATCAACGTGAAAAAGAAAAGGCTAAACGCAGGAAAGCAATGGTTCAGCAGTTTGAGGATTTTAAATTACATCATAAGAATTTAGAACGGCAGCATGAGTACTTATTAGAAAAATTAAAGAAACTCCAGGAGGTAAGTAAATGAATATCAATCAAATGTGTACTGAAGCATTTCAAATAGCAAAAGCAAATGGATGGCATGATGAGCCAAGGGAGACAGGTACATTGTTGGCTCTCATCCACAGTGAAGTTAGTGAGGCACTTGAAGCAGATCGTAAAGGTGACAATGAGAATTTCATTGAGGAATTAGCAGATATCGTTATAAGGGTTGGCGATTTATGCGGCTCCAGAAATATTGACCTTGAAAAAGCTATTACTGAAAAGATGGAATTTAATAAGAAACGTTCTTACAGACACGGGGGCAAGGCTTACTAATGAAGGTGAATATTGAAGGTAACTTATACCTTGAATCGGATGATAAGTGCTTTGTAATCAAGGAATACACAGGCAAAGAAGATAACAAAGGTAAAGCCCTATTTAAAACATTTGGATATTTCCCAACAGTCGAACAGGCGATGAAAAAGCTTGTTCAGATGAAAATAAAACAATCTAATGCTCTCACGTTAATAGAGCTTGTTAGAGAGATAGAAGGCATTAATCAATACATTCAGTCTAAATTGAATGCATAACGCCTGTATTAAGCTGTATTTTCCTTAAAACCTACTAATCTATTTTAAAGGAGCTAATAAAATGACAAACATTAAACTAAACGTTCTATTTAAAAAAATGCAAAAGGATGATAAGAAAGAGGTCCTTATGTTTCATGTATTGAGCGATGAGTTACCGCATGCGGATGAATTATTGAAAATGCCAGGTACTATTTCTCTTCTAACTGTGGAAGAAAGTGAAGTTGAATCGTTAGGTGCGGAATTTGTTTCTATCCAACGTGATAATAAGAAAACAGTTTTGAAGTTTAATATCAAACGAGATGCAGAGGGCAAGGTGAACAAGCTTTATCCGTATGCTGGCAGCAATGTAACACTTGGTGTACAGCCTTCTCAAATGTCCATTGATGAATTTTATGAAGATGGTCATGAAGGAATTGAATATAGCGTAGATGGTGATGGAAATGTATCTGTCCCTGATGGTCAATTATCTATCGATGAAGAAGATGAGGACGAGCCTAAATTACAGAGGGTTAAGTAATGTCCAAGAATAAAAGGCAGCGTAAATGGATGCTTCTCTTTCGAAAGGAAGAGGGGCGACCTGTTTACTTATATGAGACTTTTACAAAAACATGATTTGAACAGGCGGCTTAAAGATGGTTGGAAGAGGGTTTATTAACTGGATTTGTATTATGTTCACTAAAATTTGGAGGTGCGGTATGACAATTTATAATCCTCAAGCCGAGGACAGGGGTTACTTCTATCACGTAAAAATATACGAAGAAATGCTCCTTACTTATGA
>NZ_JAIVAM010000024.1 GCF_020171845.1 Cytobacillus kochii
ATAACTATTAAAAGTTTGTCCTTTCTTTGCCATAGAAAAATCCCCTCCAAGTAGCATTCTTTCCTTCATGGTAACATGAAGGTTTTTTTGAATGTCTACTTAAAGGGGACATTAACAAAGGCTCAATCACGACAGTAGCTTTTATTCATTCTTAATCTTGATAATCAGGGCGATCTTGTTTACGTATTTGATTGAGTGGTACAAATACATCCAAATGACGATACAAGTTCACAAATTCAGCTGGGGTGTCCCCGCCGTATTCACCGTCAAGGTTCAACATAACCGGATCTTTTGAATATACTTTTATTCTGTTCGCTTTTGCATAGATGACATGTGGATCATTGACATGCTCACCACGTAAGGCAAGTGAGGCAATGCGAATAAACTCAGCTAAATTGGTTTTCTTCAAAATCAACAAGGTGAACATTCCATCATTAATGGAGGCATCTGGAGCTAATTTTTCAAAACCGCCGACAGAGTTTGTTAAAGCGACAAGGAATAACATCGCTTCTCCTTCAAAAATTTTGCCATCGAATTCAATCGTGACATCCGCCGGTTTAATACTTGGTAGCATTTCTATTCCTTTTAAATAGTAGGCAAGTTGACCAATCATCGTTTTTAGCTTGCTTGGTACTTCATATGTGAGCTCTGTAATACGACCGCCACCAGCAATATTAATAAAATACTTTTTATCCATTCGGCCAATATCAACAGGGATTTTCTCGCCTTTGACAATAATATCCGCTGCTGCTTCTACATCACGTGGAATGTGCAGTGCACGAGCAAAATCATTCGTTGTCCCTGTCGGAATAATACCCAGTTGCGGTCGGAATTCCTGCTCTGCGAGTCCATTGACGACTTCATTAATCGTGCCATCTCCACCGGCAGCTACGACAAGGTCATACTTTCTCTCAACAGCAAGTCTTGCAGCCTTTGTCGCATCACCTTCACAAGTTGTCGCGTGACAAGAGGTTTCATATCCTGCGCGTTCGAATTTCTCTAATACTTCTGCAAGATGCCTTTTAAAAATTTCACGACCAGAAGTTGGATTATATATAATTCTCGCTCTTTTCATTACCCATCATCCTATAAAATAAAATAAGTGCTTATATATGTTTTTACTGTTCTTTATACTGTAATGAGCCATTGGTTCCATCATTTTACATCATACATTGTCCACAATCAGATAGCAATATTTAACCATTTCCTCTAGCCCAATCCTATTCTAATTAATCTCGACCGTTTAGACAAGTTTCATACCTATCTATTTCATTATTTAAGGAATATTCAGATTCCCACATTTCCCTTTTCTTTTATATTATAATCAACACAGAAGCGAATGTGCGAAAGAGGAGTGACACCATCGTGACCATACATAACTGGCGTAAATCATTACTATTAATTGTTATTATACTATTCACCGTTACACTAACTGCATGTGCCACTGAAACAACAACTGAAGAACAGACAACATTTTCACCAACCTTAACAGCTCACTTTATAGATGTAGATCAGGGAGAGGCGACATTATTACAAGGTGAAGATTTTACGATTTTAATAGATAGTGGGAGACATGATGGCGATGAAGTTGTACCCTATTTACAATCAGTTGGGGTAAAAGAAATTGACTTACTCGTTGGCTCTCATCCCCATGCTGATCATATTGGACAAATGCCTGAAGTAATTGACTCTTTTCCTGTCAAAGAAGTGTGGATGAGCGGAGCAGAAACAACGTCGAGAGTATATGAAGACGCAATAGATGCCATTATTGAAAGTGAAGCAGCTTACCATATACCAAGAGCAGGCGAATCATTTACAATTGGTTCAGCACAGATCGATATTCTTCATCCATCATCTGTTGAGGAAGATTTGAATAATAGCTCTATTGGGATGAAGGTCACTTATAAAGAACAATCGTTTCTCTTCACAGGCGATGCGGAAACATCAGCCGAAAATGAGATGCTCGCTTCAGGCAACATAGAAGCAGATATTTTTAAGATCGCTCATCATGGTTCAGATACTTCTAATAGCGAGGCATTTATAGAAGCAATCCATCCTGAAATCGCTATTTACTCTGCTGGTGCAGACAACTCTTACGGTCACCCAAATCAAGAAGTATTGAACCGCCTTCAGCAAATGAATATAGACGTGTACGGCACGATAGAAAATGGGACGGTTATCATTCAAACAGATGGCCATGACTACCTCTCCATAAATGGGGTAAAAGAGAAAAAAGATAACAAAGCAAACGAGGAAGTTGTCATTGAAAGCTGTCCTGCAGATCATATTATGATTAATGAAGCGAATGCTCAAACATTGCAACAAATCCATGAAATTGGCCCAGATCGTGCCGAGGAAATCATCGAGAAAAGACCTTTCACTTCCTATGATGACCTGCAACGCATTGCTGGTATTGGTCCAGCCAAAGCAAAAGAAATTGAAGATCAATCTATAATTTGTTTCTAAGAGGAGTGGAGTCGAGTGAATAAAGCTGTTATAGATAGAATGGAAGAAGGCAAAGCTGTGCTCCTAGTCGGTGATGATCAAGTGGAAAAAATAATTTCGGCTCATTTCCTACCACCTGACGCAGCCGAAGGTACGTGGCTTCTTATTACAATGAAGGAAGACGAAATAACTGAAATCATCATCGATCACGAGGCAACAAAAGCTGCCAAAGAAAGAATCAAGCAAAAACAAGCGAAGTTATTAAATAGAGGCAGCCGCTTTAAACAAGACTAATCAACACTGCGAAAAAGCACATCAACATTTTACTAGATTGATGTGCTTTTTTTCTTATACGCCCTCTAGTCATCCTCACGGGTGATAAATAAATGGGACAATGATGAGCAAGATGGCTATCATCGTGATTGTTTTCGTCAGAGACTTTGATAGCTTCTCTCTTCCTTTCCCTTTATACCAACCAGAAAATTGCCATTTATTCCGATAGAGCACAAATAATAGAAGTAAAATACCAAGAAAGCCCATCCAAGGTTGCGTAACCGTTTCTCCTCCTATTGTATAGACACCCGCTAACGCCGCACTTCCTAACCAACCTACTACTAAGAAGATAGCAATAATTCTTACAAGTTCAAAGACAATCGTCATTGTTTTGTCACTCCTTTTTATAAACAACTTCAAAGTCTTCACATACGACGAGAATTTTTTCGTGAAAGTCTTTCCCTAAAGGTGCTAGCTCTCGTTTAAAAAAGGCTTCATGTACCTCTCTCCAATAAGCTAGCGAACAATCACCCTCTCCTTCATTAAATGCATGATTCTCTGTTACCTCGTCAAAAGGCACGACCGTCACATTTGTCGTTTTAACAATCACTTTCGGCAACCCTTTGCCATCAAGAATGATATTCAACTGTCCGACTTGCGGCAAATCTTCATTTTCTAACTCGTATAAAAGGTAATTGGATGCTGTTGCTGTTTTCTTCCCTTCTGCAACTAGATCCACCAAGGCATCCGCCATTTCTTCACTATCACCGAACGCCCATGCTGCATAAGTATCGGGCGCTTCTGAGTGCTGCTGTCGATATTGCTGCCATATTTTATCTATTGCTGTCTGACTCATCTTTTATTCTCCTATTCACTTCTTCTATTATTTGTTGCGTGGTTTCCTCTTTGCTTAAAGTGCCATCGATGATTTTATCAAGCATCCATCCTGACTGTCTCAAGCATATGGATATGCGCCTCTCCTCTTCTCCATATAATCAGCTGCCGCATACTGTGACGCTCCATTTCGATGAATTTCAGCTAGCAGGACCGAGTAGTATCATCCAGTGGATTGAAAATGGTGCGACCTCACGTATAGGACAACACTCCGATTGTAAAAGAGGTACAGCGATTAAACAATGCCTTCGTTATCTCTGTTTTCCCTCCACCAGAAACGGCTGCAATTGCAATAATGAAGCTGTCTTTCTCTTTTATAAACGTCTGAGATTCCACCTTTTCTGATTCATCTCTCCTATATTCTTATGTCGATTATTTTCTATCTTATAAAAATAAGTGATTTCAAAAGCGAAATAACCCATCAGCAGTCCCCCACCCATTGCCGAATAGACTCCATTAAAAATGAAAAGAGGAATAAAAGCAAAAGAACTAGTCAAGGTAGCTATCGTTAGCGGTTTCATAGAGTCACTCCTTTTATATATAGACTTTCCTTTACTGGGTTAGCAATCATTTAATACTACTTTAAAAATACCAATTTTTTTCACTTTTTAAAACATATGCCAAGAAAATTCTTTTATTATCACTAACCAAGTTGAATTACCGACCAAATTTCAGTAATAAGGACCAATTATATGGATAAAATCACACGAAAAACGTTAGTTGGACAACAGTTTTCACCAAGGGATCAGCAATTTTTGATAAAAATCATTATGGTTAAGTTCTCATCAGATGCGGCTTTCACCTTTTTCTTTTAGAAAAACAACAAAATGACTGACTTTACGAAATGGCTTCAACTTTACATTTTTCCAAAAAGATAAGAAAGTAAAAAAAGCGTAAAAACAAGTAAAGAATTTACAAAGAATATTATCAGAATATTAATATAATTAGATGATTGAAACAATTTATTTGTACCATACTTTAGGGGGGATAGGATTGAGGAGAAAAATAAAAGAGCTGGGTTTATTATTATTCATTTTAGTAGTCATTTCAGGATGTTCAACAAGTAACAATGTTACTTTAGAAAGCAATGATTCTAAAAACGGGAACGGTAATGAAGGAACACTTATTATTGCCAGGCAATCAGACGTGGATAACTTAGATCACCACTTTATGTCGACTATTAATGCAGCCAGTGTGACTCATGGAAAGGTTTATGAAGGATTAGTTGCTAGAGATAAAAATGAAAATATTGTTCCTCTATTAGCTGAAAGTTGGGAACAGGTAAATGATACGACATGGGAGTTTCATTTGCAACATGGAGTAACCTTTCATGATGGGACACCCTTTAATGCTGATGCCGTTAAAGAGACATTTGAAAGGGTGTTAGACCCTGACCTAGGTGCCCCAAAAGCTTCTGCCTTTGAAATGGTCGAAGAGATAAAAGTTTTAGATGATTATACTGTACAATTCAAACTTTCCGAACCATTCTCTCCTTTACTATCGATTTTAGCAAGCCATGAAGGAGGAATTATTAATCCAAAAACGATCGAAAAATATAAAGGAGAGGTCATAAAAGAACCTAATGGGACTGGGCCATTTACATTTGAGTCATGGACACCCGGTCAAGCAATTATATTGAATAAGAATCAAAACTATTGGGGAAATCCCCCACATATCGACCGAGTCGAATTTAAAGTAGTGCCTGAAGAAACAACAAGAGTTTCTATGATTGAAACGGGTGAAGCACATATTGCAGAACCTCTTTCTATCCATATGATTGAAACGGTTGAAACATCAAAGAAAGGGAATGTGTACCGTAGCGAGGGCTTTGGTACAGAATATCTTGGTTTTAATATGCAGGCACTACCTTTTAATGATGTTCAAGTGAGAAAAGCTATATCACATGCCATTGAGATGGATGCAATCATTGATGGAGCTTTTAATAAAATTGGACATAGAGCCAATTCATTAATGGGGTCAAAAGTGTTCGGATATCATGAGGACTTAAAAGCTTATGAATATAATCTAAACGAAGCGAAGAGATTACTGAGCGCTGCTGGTTATGCAAATGGCTTTGAAGCTACATTACTCACAATGGATAACAAAGAAAGAATAAATCTTGCAGAAATATTACAATCGCAACTAATGGGAATTGGAATCAAACTTAACATTCAGGTTCTTGAGTATGGTTCATTTGTGGAGCAAGTGAATAAAGGAGATTCGCAATTATTTCTCATTAGTTGGAGGAATGCAACAGGTGATGCTGATTATAATCAATATAATCTTTTTCATTCAAGCTCACACGGTGCCACAGGCAATACGCTCTTTTATAGCAATAATGAAGTCGATGAATTAATTGAATTAGCGAGAGCTGAGACCGATCAAGAGAAGCGCCTGGAACTTTATGCAAAAGCACAAGAAATAGAAATGGAAGACGCTGCTTATGTGCCTGTAAGAGTGATAGAAAACTTAGCGGCCGTTGCGAAGAATGTTGATCATTTTTCTATAAGCGCTGCTGGTTACTTAGAAATCAATGATATTTTAATCAACAAAGATTAATAGGGAGGAAAATATACATTGAATTATCAAACCTATTGGCTTAAAAATGTAAAGATAGAAAGTGGATTTAAATGGGAGAATGGCCAAGCAGTAAAAACAGAGACAGAAACGGTTCACTTATTCATTAGTCATGGGAAGATTGAAAAGATTACGAATACCTTAGCAGATATAACAAATGATTACCCTCTAAAAGACGTAAAAGACTTATTGTTAATGCCATCCTTTGTTGAAAAACATGTCCATTTAGATAAAACCTATATGGGAGATAAATGGCAGTCTTGTCTTCCCGCATCAAGTGTAATAGAACGTTGTAATATCGAAAAGAATATTTTAAAATCCCTTCCTTCACAAACTCATGTTAGAGCAGGAAAGCTCCTGAAACAATTACTATCATTTGGATCGACACATGTCAGGACACATGTAGATATCTATCCTGAGGTTGGGCTTAAAAACTTAGAAGAAGTCCAAACGGCCATACAAAATTTCTCCGGTCAGATGAGCGTTGAAAGCGTCGCATTTGCACAACATGGTTTATTAAATAAAGACACGATTAGTTATATGAGGCAAGCAGTTAAGCATGGGGCAGGCATTGTAGGCTCGGTAGACCCAGCTACTGTTGATAATAATATCGAAGCTTCATTAGTACAATTAATGGATATTGCTGTGGAAGGAAATGCTGACATCGATTTACATTTACATGATCCTGGACATCTCGGGACATTTACAATGAAAAGACTTGCCCATCTCACATTAGAAGCTGGGTGGCAAGGTAGAGTTTTCATTAGTCATGCATTTGGATTAGGCGGAGTATCGTTGGATGAAGTAAAAAAAACAGCTGAACTTCTTAAAGCAGCAGAAATATCTATAGTCACTAGCTTACCGACCGGGAGAGATATACCACCTGTAGATTTCTTAGACGAATATGGTATACAAGTAGCGATTGGAAACGATAATATTTTTGATTCCTGGTGGCCAACGGGGAATGGGGATATCTTGGAAAGAGCAACAAGATTAATAGAGCGATATAGATGGACAAACGAAATATCTCTATCACAAATATTAAAATATATTACAGGCGGCATTACAACTTTGGATAGAAATGGTCATCAGCAATGGCCAAAAACCGGTGACTCTGCCAATTTCTTATTTATGGATGCATCTTGTAGTGCCGAAGTCATTGCTAGACGTATAAAACCAAATGGCGTTATGTATAAAGGAAACTTAGTTTATGGTGAACTATGCAAGAAAGAGCCTGTTAATGATTAATGAGATATAGGCAGAAACTAAATAGTATTTCAGCAAAAGATGTATCCGAATGATTAGGAGGAGAATCTACCTTCTAATTATTCGGATTGTTTTATATCATTGAGAATAGTGGAATCGACAGGAAAACACTCGACACCTACAGGATTAGGACCAGCTCCCTCCCCTCAGAAAACGAGTATCTGTAGTGCGCTGGAACGAATTTGTTTAGCAACTAAACTATGTTATAAATCATCATTCGCTATTGTTCATTATTTCTGGCTAAGTCATTTAGTTAGCTACTTGCCTTATTCTGCCTACTTCCAAATTTGCCAAAAAAGACTGTATTCATAAATATAAACAAAAGGTATAAAAGTATAGATGAAATGATTCCAACAAAAAATGATAGATTGTATAATGGCTCTAAAGATGAAATAAAATGTCCTGAGAGACTTAATCCCCCTGCCATACACATAGCTAAAATTGCTGATTTGTTTACACCACTAGAGTAATAATGATCTCCTTTATTATGATAGAGCTCCTTTATATCAATTTTCTTTTTATCGATAAGAAAATATTGTGTAATCATGATTCCAATGACAGGACTCAATAATCCACCTACCATGTTTAAGAATGTGAATATACTAGTTGAATTCTCCATCAACTTCCAAGGCATAATAACCATCCCTGCTATGGAAATGATAATAGCTGCACTTTTGGAATTGATTAACTTTGGAAAAAGAGAAATTAGCTGATTAATAGCAGGAATTATATTTCCGGTAATATTAACAGAAAGCGTAGATAAACAAACCGTAATCAGTGATAAACAAACCACTAGCTTACTATCGAACTCACCAATCACATCAAGTATATTCCAAATAGGTTTGCCATAAAGCATTTCTGTACCTTTAATAATTGAAATACTAGCTGCAGCAAATAGGCCATAAGAAACCATTATCCCCAAAAATTGACCGAGCGATTGTTGAATGGTTGTTCTAGCATACCTAGTGTAATCAGAAACACTCAATATAGGCGCCACCCAAGTAGCTAATAAAGCTGACATGCAAGTAATCATAGTAAATATATTTGTAGCAGAGATATTTGTAGCGCCATGCAAAAGGATTGGTTCTACTCCCCCTGCTTGACCAATAACCCAAATACTCATGCCTCCGAATATAAGGAAAACCAATGGAGTAATCACATTGGATAATTTTCCAAGTGCTTTCATTCCTCCAAAAGAAAAGCATAAGTTGATGAACCAAAATACAAGAAATGAAATAAGATGAGTAAGGCTAAGACCAAATAATGTCCATTCACCACCCAAATTTATATAAGCAGGCCAGAATTGGCCAATTAAAATGGTGATTGCAAGGCTCCCAGCATAAGTTTGAAGCCCAAACCACATAATTCCTGCAATGATTCCTCTCAATACTCCTGGTAATAACGCACCTGCACCGCCAAATGATGTTTTAAGAAACATCACAAAGGGAATGCCATATTTATTTCCTGCATGCCCATTGAGCTGTATCAGAATAGTAAGTAGAAACGCTGAGGCGAGAATAACAACCATGACTTCGGTTATAGAAAGTCCTAATGCAAAAAAACCCCCTACCGTTACATAGGAGGGGATATTATGAATAGATCCCATCCATAAAGAGAAAAAATGACTGAAGTTCAAATTTCTTATGGTGGGTTTAGTAGGTTGCAGAGCGAAATCCTCTTCCACTCTATCTACCATAATAGATTTACCTGGATTCAAGTATAATCCCCCTATTATTTATTAAAATGGTTGTTGAAAATGGTATAAATCCAAACAATACTACATAGGGTACCGGAAATGAAAAAGCTAATCCAAATAGCAGTGAAATTTCCTACAACAGATATAAAAGCATAACCACCTATCATTCCGATTAATGAGGAAAAGGGAATAATCGAATGTATTGGTCCTTTACTTAAGATAATATAGAGCATAGGAATAATTAATGAAGCGTACATATGCCCAAAGAAAAATAATAGTTCTAAAAGAGAAGGAGAAAAAATACTTACGACTACTAATAAAAGTACACAAATAAAGCCTGAAGTTAGATAAGTAAGATTCCATTTATCCCTGTTGGTGAGCGATAAGAAAACCTGTAATATATTTCGCACGATTAATACAGTGGTGGCTTGTAATTCTGAACTAATTGCTGCTGAAATTGCGCTGAAACAAAATAGAATAAACAAAAAAACAAACAGGGTGGTTTGAATTCTATTAATTAGTTCGAATAATAAAGAAGTAATATTATCGTAGCTACCACTATAGATAATAATCATCAATAAAGATGACAAAGCCAATGGAATAGTCATCCATATAAAACCTGCTAAAGTAAAGGTTAACTGGACCTTAGCAGGTTTTAATAAGAAGACTCTTTGCCAAGTCGAACGATCAATGATCACTTGACCAAATCCAATTAATATAGCAGTCATAATAAACAACATAGCATCTGTGTTTTGAAAATATAACAGGTAAGGATGGTATAATTTGATTCCTTCAAATACTGGGTGCACACCATTTTGAATGTAAAAATAAACAGGAATTATGATGACAGCAGCAAATATTAATGTCACATTTACACTAGCTAGCTGATGAATTCTCTGCATCCCACCCATTCCACCAATGAGAAAACAAACAAATAAAAATAATAGCATCCCCAAATAAATTGGAATAGGAAAAACAATATGAAGGAGAATAGCCGCCCCCATCGCTTGCACGAATATGGAGTCCAAACTCGTGATTAAGAGGATACAAATCATGTACCAGTAGCCGCTAGGATTGAGTTTCTGACGTAATACATCACCAATGGTTAAATGGTGGGGGAAAGATTGACGTATCCTCTTTGCTACCATTCCAAAAAGGATCAGGCTTAATGCCCCCATAAGGGAATAGCCTATTCCTCCTACCATTCCATACTTTAATAAAGTTTCAGGAGAGGAAAGGATGGTATTCCCCGTTACCCATCTCGCTAATAGGCTCACGATTCCAAAACTAACCCCTAATTTAATTGCTCCACTTATATAAAATTGATAGTCCTGTTTATTCAACGATAGGGCACCTCTAGGCGAAATTCTCTTGGCGTCATTCCAGTTAATTTACGAAACATTTGACTAAAGTAATGTTGACTATTAAAACCGCATTTTTCAGACACTGTATGGATGCTCAAAGTCGGCTGTTCAATTAACATCTTCTTGGCTATGTTTAGACGGTAATCATTTAAATATTCAGAAAAACCCAAACCCACTTCTTCATGAAACTTCCTACTTAAATAAGCTGGATTCATATGACTCTTTGAAGCCAAGTAATTAAGTGTTATTTTCTCACTATATTCTTGTTGTATGATTTGAATCGTTTGAATAATTGATTCTGAATACTGACCTAATTGTTCATATTTATTTAAAACACCTATTAGTTCATCCTCTATGACAGGTTTGGTTATATAATCAACTACACCAAGCCGAATAGATTTTTGAGCATATTCAAAACTTTGAAAAGCGGTAACCATAATAATATCCATTGTATAATTTTGCGCTAATTCACTGGCTAACTCTAGACCAGATTTACCCGGTAGTTGAATATCTAAAAAGGCAAGAGAAATATTGTGTTGCTTGTTGATTTGAACAGCCTGAGACGCATCATTTGCTTTGTAGATCGTCCATTTAGGAAATTGGTTTTTTATCAAATATTCGAGTTGTTCAAGTTCTAGCATTTCGTCATCGACTAATAAAATATTCATACTTGTTTACCCTCCTATAATCATTCATTCCTTTGTTATATAAGGGAAAACAGCTACAACGGTTGTCCCAGTTTCTGAGATTAGTAAATTTATACTCGTCGTCTCTTTCGAATAAAATAGATGCAATCTTGCCTTTATATTTTCAAGGCCTATACCCACTTCATTATAATCATCGATTGCTTGATTATTCGCGCTGTTCCAGACAGTAACTTGTATGGATTGTGAACACTTTTTAACTGTAACCTTTAAGAAGGCTTCACCTATATGTTTTTCAAAAGAGTGCTTAAAAGCATTTTCAACAAGGGTTTGAATTAAAAAAGGGATAATTAATGCTTGATGAACATCTTCATCCGCTTCAATCTCATAAAAAAGGCGATCCCTAAACCTTGTCTTTTGAATTTCGAGATAATATTTAATATAAGTAAGTTCATCATTAACCGTAATATTGTTGGTGTTGGTTTGATATTTAAATTTCAATAGTTTAGAAAACGTTTCAATTGAATAGACTAATTCTTTTTTTCTATCTAACCTTGCTAAACTTAATATCGAGTTAAGCGTATTAAATAAGAAATGGGGTTGAATTTCTTGGTTAAGCTGGTTATATAAGGCCATTTGTAATTCTCTTTCAATCGCGATTTCTTTCTTCTCTTTCTCTATTAAATCGATTCTTTTCTCAAAGATAAACAAAAAAAGCAAGGTGAAAGCGCCAATTAATGGTGCTAATACACAGAGAATAATATAAATAGAGAAACTTTCTAGGGATATCACTTTCCCACTCCTTTATGTAAGAGAAGGGGGAGTCATGCACTCCCTTCAGCGCGTAGATATAGAAATATCGAAATTTTAGTTGGAATTGAGCAGTATACTTCAGATCCCTTTTTGAGAAGCTCGATCCTTGAACCGCTAAAAACATGAGGTTAGCCTCCGAAAATGCGATAACCTACTCTTTCAATTAATGATGCGTTTGTTTACCGCTTAGATCAAAGGGTAGACTCCCTTTATTGATATTTTATATTCTTGTAAATATTTTGTATAGAGAAATTATTATCCCACTATATTTTTTCCACCATATGACAGCTCACAAAATGGCCTTTCTCCAACTCCCTTAACTCTGGCTCAGTTTCTTGACAAAGATCCGTAGCAAATGGGCATCTTGTATGAAAACGACATCCTTTTGGCGGATTAATAGGAGAAGGTACATCCCCTTTTAAAATGATGCGTTCATGCTTTATAGTAGGATCGGGTACAGGGATTGATGATAATAGTGCATGTGTATATGGATGCATCGGTTTATCGAACAGACTTTTTTTATCTGCGATTTCAACGATTTTTCCAAGGTACATAACCATTACTCGGTCAGATACATGTCTAACAACGCTTAAATCATGTGAGATGAATAGAAAAGTTAAATTAAACTGTCTTTGTAATTGTTTTAATAAATTTAATATCTGCGCTTGTATAGAGACATCCAATGCGGAAACTGCTTCATCACAGATAATTAATTTAGGATGAACTGCGAGCGCTCTAGCAATGCCAATACGCTGCCTTTGGCCACCGCTAAATTCGTGTGGGTATCGTTCCAATGATTCTAACGGTAGACCAACGTATTCTAATAGTTCTTTCATTCTTTCCGGCCTTTTCTCTTTTACAACTGACTTCTGTGTAGCCATCGCTTCATTTAAGATTTGTTTTACTTTTTGTCTAGGGTTAAGTGATGCGAAGGGATCTTGAAAGATAACTTGTAAATCCCCACGTAACTTTCTCATGTCCTTCTTCTTAACAGTAAGGAGATTTTCTCCTCCAAAATAAATTTCTCCAGCTGATGGTTCATCTAGTCGTAGAATAGCTCGGCCAGTCGTTGACTTTCCACAACCCGATTCACCTACAATACTTAATGTTTCTCCCTCATACAGTTCAAATGAAATGCCATCAACTGCTTTTACCACCGTTTTCGGCTTAAACAAAGCATCATTTTTCACTGTAAAATGTTGTTTTATATTATTTACCTGAAGGAGTACTTTTCGCTCAGCTATGCTTTTCATTTAGACACTCCTCCTCCCTCTTACTCTGATTATTCCAATTATCGGAGTATATCCAACATCTCACTTTTGTATCATCGCTAACTTCGAATAATTCAGGGTTTCTTTCAGAACAAATATCTTTACTATGAGGACATCTTGATGAAAAACGACAGCCCTTTGGCAGATTATATGGGCTAGGAATTGTACCTTCAATTGTTCTTAACTCCTCTACATCCTCAGTTATATTTGGCAAAGATGCTAATAATCCTTGTGTATACGGATGTTTAGGATTGGCAAATAACTCCTTAGAAGAGGTATGTTCTACAATATTCCCCGCATACATGACGACCACTTGATCACAGGTTTCTGCCACGACACCAAGATCGTGAGTAATCATAATCACACCCATCCCAAGCTGTTTTTGTAAGTTTTTTATTATTTCAAGAATTTGTGCCTGTATGGTTACATCTAAGGCAGTTGTTGGCTCATCAGCTATCAGTATTTCAGGGGAACAGGCAAGAGCCATCGCAATCATTACACGTTGGCGCATCCCACCACTTAGTTGAAAAGGTTCTTGCTTGGCTCTTTTTTCCGGTGAGGGAATGCCTACTAAACGAAGCATCTCGACCGATTTTTCCCAAGCTGCTTTTTTCCCTAAATTTTGATGTAATCGAATAGCCTCAGCAATTTGCTCGCCAACAGGTATAACCGGATTTAAGGATGTCATCGGCTCTTGGAATATCATTGAAATATCATTGCCTCTTACCTTCCTCATTTCACTTTCTGGTAACTTAACTAAATCTTTTCCTTTAAATAAGATAGATCCTCCAGCAATTTTTCCTGATGGGGAGGGAATGAGACGAAGAATCGAAAGAGAAGTCATGCTTTTTCCACACCCAGACTCTCCTACTATTCCAAGTGTTTCTCCTTTATTCAGAACGAAATCAATGCCATCAACCGGTTTGCTAGTTCCTTTTTTCGTAGTAAAATAGGTCTTTAATCCCTTCACTTCGAGTATAGGTATCTCTTTTTCCGCCATATTTGCGCACCCCATTTTTAATTTAAATCTATACGTTTATTAAATAATCTATAGAAAATATCAACCAATAGATTCACAATCACAAAAATAAGTGACGCGACTAGAACCCCGCCTTGAACCATTGGTAAATCTCTCATTCGTATCGCATCCACAATCATTCTCCCTAGTCCATTAATAGCAAAGATGGACTCAACTAACACCGTGCCGCCTAGTAAAGCACCAAACTGTAAACCTACGACTGTGATTACCGGTATAAGGGCATTCCTTAAAGCATGTTTGAATATGATGATTGTTTCTTTGATTCCTTTCGCTCGTGCAGTACGTATATAATCTTGGCCTATAACTTCTAACATACTAGACCTTGTCATTCGTGCTACAATGGCTGCGCCCCCTACTCCTAGGGTAATGGCCGGCAGGATGATATGAAGAGGGCTATCCCAACCTGCTACAGGGAGAATTTGTAGCTTTACGGAAAAGAAATACATTAACATTAACCCCAACCAAAAACTCGGTAATGATATGCCTAATAAAGCAATTAACATGACCCCTATGTCTTGTAAAGAGTATGGTTTTATAGCTGCAATGATCCCAGCAGCCATACCGAGGAAAATGGTTATAAGAATACTAACAAAAGCTAATTCCATTGTTATTGGAAGCCTTACTAATATCTCGTCTAATACAGGTTGACTACTTTTTAATGAAGTACCGAAGTCTCCCTTTAACAGACTTGTTATATAGTCAAAGTATTGAATAATGAGGGGTTGATTCAGTCCTAGCTGCTCTCTTAACGCCTCAATCGTCTCCTTAGACGCTCCTTCTCCAGCTAGAATAACAGCTGGGTCTCCAGGTACTAGCTGCATGATAAAGAATACAACAAAAGTGACACCAATAATGACCGGGATTGTTTGGAACAATCGCCTAAAAATAAACATTGCCATTTTCAAAACCTCCTATTATTAGTTTTTCATTCTAGGATCTAACGCATCTCGTAAACCATCACCAAAAATATTAAATCCTAGAACCAAAATTGAGATGGCCAGGCCAGGAAAAAGGGCAATATATGGAGCTGAGAATAAAAAATCACGCCCACTACTTAACATTGTGCCCCATTCAGGAGATGGAGGCTGTGCACCTAATCCAAGGAAGGACAACCCTGCTGCTGAGAGAATTGCTGTGGCTAATCTTAAAGTCCCTTGGATAATAATAGGAGATAGAATATTAGGCAAAATATGTTTAAAAATAATGACGAAATCATTTGCACCTAGTGAACGAACGGCATCGATGTATTCCAGTTTTTTCACCTCTAGAGTGGATCCACGTACAATTCGAGCAAATAATGGAACTGAAAATGCCCCTACTGCAATGGTTACATTAATTAAGCTTGGTCCCAATGCAGCTATAATCGCTAAAGCAAGTAAAATCCCTGGAAAAGCGAGTAAAATATCCATCACTCTCATAATGATAGAATCCACCCATTTTCCATAATAGCCAGCGATTAATCCGCACATTATGCCAAATAATGCGCCAAAAGCTACTGCTGCAAACCCTACGCCCATTGATAAACGACTACCATATAAAAGGCGGCTTAAAATATCTCTACCTTTATCATCAGTCCCCATCCAATGATCAGCAGAAGGAGGAATAAATTTGTTATCCAAGTTAATTGCATATGGATCATAAGGTGCGAGTAAAGGAGCAAATAACGCAATCAAAAGATAGAAAATAATAATCATTGCACCTATCATTGCTGCTTTATTGCTAAGAAGTATGGCTAATGCATTTTTTATCTGTGATTCCTTTGGTTTGTTTAAAACTTGAGACACTGAATGATTAAGCTCGGATTTTACTTCAATAGACATTGCATCTTCCTCCTGTAATATTTATGAATGGATAGTATGGTCGTTTCCAACAGTAAGTCCCCCTTAGAATTGAAGAATAATCATGTGAATAAAATTATCAAATTTAAATAGAAAGTAAATAATTTTCAGAATATTGATGAAGAAAATGAAAAAAGAAGTAAATATAATATAAATATTTTAAAAAATCATCCTCTATAATGCAGATAAGCATTAAATTTAATGTAAACATTCACTTAAGAAAAGAAAGAAGGGAAAGTATGGTTGAAAGGTTGCAAAAGAAAAACATCTTAATAGGATTCATCGTATTAGTATTAACTCTTTTCACAGCATGTTCAACACAATCTAATAGTGAGAGTGCAAATGCGGAAAACGAAGATACAGCAAAAGAAGGAGGTACACTTTCAGTAGTCCGCTTATCAGATGCAACAAAGCTTGACCCTCATTTCATTACAGATATACCTTCTGCTAATATTACTTATCAAAAGGTGTATGAAACACTCGTAGTCCCTGATAAGGATTTTAAAATACAGCCTCTTTTAGCAACAGAGTGGGAAGTAATAAATGAGACAACTTGGGAATTTAAGCTTCGGGAGGGAGTAAAGTTTCACGATGGAACGCCATTTAATGCGGAAGCTGTGAAAACAACATTTGATAGGTTGCTAGATCCTAAAACAGAATCCCCGCAAAGGGAAAAGCTAAGTATGATAAATGAAGTAAAAATCGTAGATGATTACACTGTGCAATTGTTATTAGACTATCCATACGCACCCTTACTCTCTATTTTAGCTAGCCAAGAGGGAAGTATAATAAGTCCAAAAGTATTAAAAGAAAATCCAGATCAATTAATGGACCATCCAGTAGGTACTGGACCTTTTCTATTTGAACATTGGAAGTCAGGGCAAGAAATCTCATTAAACAAAAATAAAGATTACTGGGGAGAAAAACCTAGTCTGGATCGTGTCGTCTTTAAAGTTGTGCCAGAGGATGCTACTAGATTAGCCATGATTGAAACAGGAGAGGCACACATAAATGATCAAGTACCCGTAACTGAACTTGACCGTATTGTGGCATCAGATAGCATGGGGCTATATCGGACGGAGGGCCTTGCTGTAGAATATATAGGCTTTAATACTTCTAAAAAACCATTAGACGATATTAGGGTAAGAAAAGCCATTAGCCATGCAATTGAAAGGGACTCAATCATAAAAGGTGTTTATAATGATGTCGGGACACTCGCCAACTCGGCAATGAGCCCTAAAGTATTTGGATATAGCGAAAATGTTGCTCCATTTGATTACGACCTTAATGAAGCAAAAAAATTATTAAAAGAAGCTGGTTTTGAAGATAACCTTAACTTAACACTACTTACGAATGACAGAAAAGAAAGAATCAACATGGCTGAGGTGATCCAATCTCAATTAAAGGGAATAGGTGTAAATATAGAAATTCAAGTAATGGAATACGGTTCGTATATTGATACAATTGATAAATCTGACCATGATTTATTTATCGGCGGATGGGGTAATGCTACCGGTGATGGTGATTATAATCAATACAACTTATTCCACTCGGATTCTCAAGGTTCACCAGGTAACCACTTCTATTACAGTAACCCGGATGTAGATCAATTGATTGAAGCAGCACGACAAGAAACAAATAATGATAAACGATTAGCGTTGTATGAAGAAGCTATGGAAATAGAACTAGATGAGGCTGTATATGTACCTATCCGTAATTACGAGCATCTAGCAGTTCACAGTAAAACTGTTAGTGGTATGTGGTTAAATGCGGCCAACTATTTAATGATTAATGAAGTGAAGCTAAAATAAAATCTTATATTATAACGGGGTTAACTAGCTAAAAAACTCTATTTCCCCTTTAAAAACTCTTTAGGAGGTACAAAATGACAATTCAATGGTTATTAAATGTAAAACTAGAGAAGTCTTTTGACATAGAAGATGGTGAAATCCGAGGGACAAAAACGGAATTATGTCATTTAAAAATAGAGGATGGCACGATTACTGAAATAACGAATCAGTTACCCGAAACTCATGAATTGAGCATAGATGGACAGGGGTATTTGTTATTACCCTCATTAAGAGATATGCATATCCATATTGACAAAACATACTATGGGGGTCCATGGAAAGCATGTACACCTATAACTAATGGCATCTTTACAAGATTGGATGAAGAAAAAAAGTTATTACCAAAGTTGCTACCAACAGCACAAGAACGTGCTGAAAAAATGATTGAACTATATATAGCAAATGGGCATACACATATACGCACACATTGTAATATTGATCCTGTCATTGGTTTACAAAACTTGGAGGCAACGGTAAATGCCTTAAAAAAATATGAAGATGTACTTTCTTATGATATTGTCGCTTTCCCTCAACATGGATTGCTAAGAAGTGATTCTGTGCAACTAGTTAAAGATGCCATGAGAAATGGCGCTACATTGGTTGGTGGCGTTGACCCTGCAACTGTCGACCGTAATATTGAAAAGTCATTATATACTATATTTGATATTGCAAATGAAAATAATAAAGGTGTAGACATTCACCTCCATGATCCGAACTCATTAGGTGCTTTTACCTTTGAAAGAATGGCATATTATACTGAACAAACAGGGTTGAAAGGAAAAGCTACGATAAGTCATGGCATTGCGCTAGGGGACTTAGATGAAAGTAAACTAACCGACATAGGCGAACAATTAAAGGAACAGGAGATTGATATTACTACAACAATTCCAATTAATAGACCAACTATTCCCGTTCCACTATTAGATAAGATGGGCATTACTGTTTCAGTAGGACATGATAGTATTACTGATCATTGGTCGCCTTTTGGAACAGGTGATACTATTCAAAAACTTTCTATTTTAGCAGAGCGATTTAAAATGAGTGACGAACATTCATTATCAACAGCTTTAAAATATGGTACAGGTGGGATTAAACCGTTAAATGCAGACGGTGAAAGAGTGTGGCCTAAAGTAGGCGATGAGGCAACGATGATGTTAGTGGATTCATCATGTTCCGCTGAAGCCATAGCTAGAAGAGGTGCCATCAAATCACTTTTCTTTAAAGGAAAAAAGGTAGAAAGCAAGCTAGGGTCAGAGCAAACTATATAATCGAAAGGGGTTATATCGTGAAAAAGAAATTTTGGCTAACAAATGTATTGCTAGAAGTAGGATATGTTGGAGATGAAAATAACACATATACCACCAAAACAGACTTATACCATTTAAAAATTGTTGATGGAAAAATTGTTGAGAAAAAAGAAAAAAAGGATAAAATTTCTCCTGAAGAGAATCAAATTGATTGTAAGGGTCTTCTGGCCATACCTAGCTTAAAAGAAATGCATAATCATTTAGATAAAACATACCTATCGCTAGATTGGAAGGCTTGTACACCTGCCAAAAACTTAGAAGAACGGTTGCGCCTTGAAGCAATGGAATTAGAGGAACTCTCAACTACAGTTAAACAACGAGCTTCTAAAATGATTGAACTTATACTTTCTAAAGGTTCCACACATATTCGCACTCATGTAAATATTGACCCGTACATTGGTTTAAAGAATTTAGAAGGCGTATACGAAGCGCTTGATAGCTATTCTGATCAACTAACCTATGATATTGTCGCTTTTCCGCAACATGGATTATTAAAAGGGGACGTCATTCCTTTAATGAAAGAAGCCTTAAATTCTGGTGCTACACTTATTGGGGGGTTAGATCCAGCTGGAATAGATAAAAACATTGAGCAATCATTATTCGAGGTAATGAATTTAGCGACCGAATTTGATGTTGATATCGATATCCATCTCCATGATGGTGGGCATGTAGGCTATTATACGATTGACAAGTTAGCTGAGATGGTCGAAGAAGCAAAATGGCATAATCGTGTAGCAATTAGCCATGCTTTCTGTCTAGGCGAAGTTCCTTTACAACAAGCTGAGCATATGAGTGATCAATTAAGCGATTTGGGGATCTCAATTATGTCCACCATTCCTATCACAAAATCACTACCACCTATTGCATTACTGGATAAAAAAGGCGTGAATGTTCATCTTGGTTGTGATGGATTTTATGATTCATGGGGTCCGTTTGGTAACGGAGATGTTCTGGAAAAGGTAACGAGGTATTGCGAGACTTATAGAAAGAGTGATGAAATCTCACTCAGCCAATCTTTAAAATATGCAACTGGTGGGATCACACCATTAAATAAAGCTGGGGAACATCAATGGCCAAATGTAGGTGATGAGGCCAGCCTAGTTTTAGTCAACGCATCCTGTACTGCTGAGGCAGTAGCGAGAACAAGTGAGAGGAAAGCGGTACTCAATAAGGGGAATTTCACCCAAATCCAACAGCATAAATCTTTTATTACTACTTAAATATTAGCTAAAAGCTAGAAGAGATGGTATCTCTACTTAGCTTTTAGCTTATTTTAGTTTGGTGAATATGAGTGACAAGGTCCATCAATTCTCTCTTTCTCACCAAATAGACGATTATAGACCACCAGGTTGTCATTCTTAAACACTCTATCAATTTATTCCCCTAAATGTCTCGACACCCCCATCGATCACTTCTTAAAACTAGGCTGTTTTCGTAAACTTTGTTGTTTTTGCTTATGATTATTTTTGATTAACAGGAACAATTGTTCTATAATAGAAATAAGTGAATATTGAGGTGTAGAATATGAGACCAAATCTAACA
>NZ_JAIVAM010000025.1 GCF_020171845.1 Cytobacillus kochii
CTAATAACTGTTTTTTTAATTTATCAAAATCCATACTACCCCTCCCCCCACCGCCCCTAATGTGAAGGACTTATTTTTTAAATATTTTCAGAGAGTTGACCCCCCTCCCCGGTGCCCCAATGGCTAATAAAAGCAAAAGTTTTTGACCGGGGGGTGCTATCTATATGTTTTATAAAACAAAACAGCTGAAGCTATAAGTAAAATAGCTGAAAGGATAGACCATATCATTTGATTACCACCTTTCATCGCTTTCCCATTTATTCGGTTTCTTATCAAACAATCTACCATGTTCTTTGTTATGGCAATCAACACACACTGTCTCAAGATTATCTAACTCTAGTGCAAGCTCTGGATGACGTTCAATCTCTTTGATGTGATGGACAACAAGCGCTATCTTCTTACGCTTAGCTCGCTCACTATATTCATTCATATCTATAGTTACTTTACCTTGGCGCTTACACTCTTGGCATTCATAGTTGTCTCTGCGCTTCGCATCTTCTCTTAGTGCTTTCCATTCTCCACCATCATAGAACTTTCGCTTTTGTTCTCTGGTCTTATATTCAATCATTACTCTACCTTCACCATATTATCTATTCTTTTAGCTAACTTTTTCTTTATCCGTTTATTGTTTGTTCTTTTGATAATGTAAAGGAGTCTTTGAGCTTTTATTAAGTCATCATCGGACAATCGTATAAAGAAAGCTATTGGCTTCCCATCTGCTAAGTACCCCATAACTATATCCTCCCTATCTAACACATGTACTTCCAATCTCTTGTTCTTATTGGGTCATTCTCTATTCCTGGTTGTATGTTAAATAAAGCTATGATGAACGACAGGAATATGATGTTTATGTATTTCATCATCTCACCTCTCTAGTGTTTTTCTTTAGTCTCCCCTATCTGGTTTTCGAAGTGATCTAGAATAGCCAAGAAGTCTTTCTCCTCATCAGTTAAATGTTCTTTATTAATCATTTTCGTTCCTAATTGGAAACATTCCGTTATAAATTTTTCAAGAACCGTCACGTTATTCACCACACTTTAGACATAATAAAAAGACACCCGTTATTCGGATGCCTTGATAAGATATTATTAATCCATTTGACTTAAACGATTTTTATGTAATAATTCATCCTCGAAGAAAACGCACCTGCCTGTTGGTAGTTGCAGAAACTGTTCTTCGCCCTCCATGTCATCCTCTAATTCTTCTTCACTCAATACCAAAATATGTTCCCAATCACTAGCACTTAAACTCATGAAGAAGTTTTTTTCTATTGCATCTATTTCGGAATCCGTAAATCCTCTTTCTTTCGCTTCAAATCGTGACAAGTCCATAACTTCACCACCTTTAATATATTATATTACAGATCGTGAAATTAGAGTGGTTATTTTTTCTAAACTGAATCCAAGTCGAAAGGTTGAGAGCCTATATTATTTTAGGCTGCGTCGTTACTTGGATTCAGTTTACAAAGAACAATAAAATACCCTATCTTGCTCCACCTTCTTAGGAACGCTGTTTAGCGACCAGATTTAGCAATCCGACAAGATAGGATTCTTTATAAGCACTTCCTTAACACTTACCCCTGTTAAGGCTCAGTGGACATTACTTATTGTCCTTTAGGTAAGTGAGTGCTCATTTTAAGCCTGCCATGTATTTGTAGTGCCCTAGTCAGGTATTAGGGCATAAATGAGGGTAAGGATTTGCACCTCACATGATGAAGAAGGACTAGCATCGACTGCTCCTTTGCTTCATCCAGTATTGTCTCTATGGCTAGATTGTCCGTCTACCTATTCCGGCACCTCATTAAAAAACATACGTTCGTTTCAATCACAAAAAGAAAAAGGATATTGCACTCGTGATAATGCAACATCCTTTTAAATATTCTCTAATTGCCAAGTAGTAATGTATACGATGTAAAATTGAAAGAAGTTAGCTTGTTTTCATCTAGTTTCCGCTAGATGTTTAACTATTTCATAATACTATATTACCTTATTTTTCATGCCCAAAAGTGACATAGAAGTGACATTCTATAACTTCTCATTAATATATTTGATTAATTCTTCTTTCATTAACTCTTTTATAAAAACGTGCATAGGTTTGTTTGCTTTTAATTGGTTACACCGTTTACAAGCACATACCGTCATTTCTTCTGTTGTAAAAATCTTATATTGTGATTGCGGAATTAAATGGTCAATTGTATCTCCATGTCCACCACAATATTGGCATATATTATTATCTCTTTTTAAGACCCTCTCTTTTAAAGGTGGTAATTTAACAGTTAATTTAATCGCATCAGGAGCAATAATCTCGGCGTAACCCTTATTAACTTCATATAAGGCTTTTTCATAAAAAGTTCTTCCGGGTATTCCGCTGTTATGCCAATCCGCATACACCTTAATATAATCTGCTTTATTGTCTAACTTTAGATCATTCATTGATTACCTCCAACCAATTGTTTCTGCAATGGAATAAATAATTTCATCTCTCCACCTCTGAGCTGTTCTACTTGTTATAAATAGTTTACCAGCAATCCCCTCCCATGTTAAGGTTTGGGGTTTTGTCCAGTACCTTAATCTAACCAATTTCTGATAATCTTCTGGAATACCGGTATAAACCTTTTGAATAGCTGATGCTACTTCTTCTAACTGATTTAAGCGTTTATGAGTCATTAGCCTTGTAGCAATTCGTTCAGTCGGTGAAGATGGAATAATATTTCTGCCTCCACCAATGTTTTCATCATCATTTTCGTTACAAAACATGATATCTTTTCTTAATTGTTCTATTTCCTTAAGAGTATCTTTATAACTATAAAGCTCTGATTCTATATGTTTAAAGGTTGCTTTCTTAAGTTTAGTTGCAGTTGTCATTAAAAGGCCCCCTTATAATTCATCCTGGTATTTGCTTATTGTTTGGAGCATAGATGCTTCCACTCGTAAGGACTGCATGCTTTCCCTTGCACTGTCATACAGCCCCTTTGCTATGTCTCTCTCGAATCTTAATGCAGCAATTTCTTCTTTACCCTTTGCAAGATCGTTAATAAGAGTCGCAGCATATCCCGCTTCTTTTAATTTGAGTATTTCCACCCTTAAGGCAATCTTGTATTTCCGTTCTGTCTCAGCCTTCGCTTTTGCCTGTTTGTGAAGCTCTCTTATAGCTCCATTCAATCGTGTTTTTGTATTACGCATTTCCATAATAATTTCAGATAATTCGATTGACCTTTTTGGAGTTGCCTGCAAATTTTCAACCCCCTATTTTGTCTAACACCTCAGATTGGTATTTAGTTAATGGACTTATTCCTTTCAAACCTTGGGCTATTTTCGCAAGGACAAAAGCGTCCCGGACATTGTCAGAGTCATTTTCAAAGCCCCAATGTTTATAAATAGGTAATACCATACCATCTTTACTCACATTACCTTTACCTGTAGCAAATTTCTTAAGTGCCGAAGGAGAAATATCATGATATTTGTAACCTTGTTTTATTATTTCTGCTCTAATCATCCATCCAATGCCGTATTGGGTAGATACCCCTCTTCCTTTAGACCCGTACGAGAATCCTTCTATACAGATAATGTCGTCTTTCTTAAGTTCCGAAGTTATTGTAAGAGCGATATTTATAAAACGTTGTGGATCTGTTTCGATTACCGATTTCACTTCTTTATTTAATAAAACTTCACCTTTTTTATTCAAAATAACAAATCCTGTTTTGGTCGAAGGGTCTATTCCTATATATCTCATCGCTTATCCTCGTATATCTTTTGCAATTGCTCTTGATCTAGCGTCTGCAAATATTCAAAACTATAATTTGATATCACTTCTAATAAAAATACTAGCTCGTCCTTCGTCATTAGTTACTACCTACATCCACTCTTTTAATGCTATCCACTTTGTTGAATCCATTCGGGAAACGCTTCATAAGTTTTTCAATGTTAGCAGTAGCAACCTGCTCCAGTGTCCAACCATACATATCAGCTACACCAGCTAAATAATGTAATACATCACCTAGCTCTTTTTTGATTTTTTCTCTGTCTTCTTCGTGCCCATGGAATAATTCTTTTTTGATTAAGTCTGTGACTTCCCCAGCTTCACCACATAAGCCCATTGCATAATTTGTTTTCGCTCTCTCGTCGTATACTGACGGCATTGTTCTTTTTGAAATAAGTTGATAGTCATTTAGTTTCATTTCATGCTCCCTCTTTCTGATTTACTCTTGTTTTGTATAATCCATGTTTCATTAATCTGTATTTAACAGTGCTCCGATCAATCCCGAGTTCAACAGCTATTTCAAAAGAGGATTTCCCTTTCCCCCATAGTTGAACTAACTGCGTTAAATATTCGTCATGCCACTGTCTCATTTGGAGTTCTCGAGCTGCTTCGTATTTATAATTAACAGGGCAATTTTCATCAAGGCATATTTGCAGTAGCTGTTTTCTGCTCGCATCCTCGAAATACATCTAGGCACCTTCTCGTTTCAAATCTTTTCTTCTAAACTTTGTATCTGGTGGTCTAGTTGAAGCTTTCTCGAAATTCCACCCTCTACCTATACGAGCGTGAAAAGTATTTTTGTTTATACCGTTCAATTGAGCAATCTTTAAGTATTTTCTATACTCATAATTCACAAAACGACTCGGATCCAATTCTTTATTCGCAAAAAGCTTCTTCTTAATTTCATGGATTTTAAATTCACTAACACCAAAACTTTCAGCAACTATTTTGTTGCTATAACCCTTTTCAAAAAAGCTTATTATTTCCTTTTTATGCTTTCTATAAATGACTTCTGCTTTTGTAGCTGCTCTTAGTCCTGTTAAGTTATTTTTCTTTTTCCATTCGTTCAGACCAATAGGATTGTTATATCCTAGATGGTCCATAATCTCTAGATCCGACTTACCTTCTAATTTCCATTGCTTAAATTGTTCTGGTGTCATGTAATATTCGAACATATTAAGACCTCCCTATATGACTAACGCCTTTTCATAATAGCGAACAAAATTGCAAAGAATATCCCATCGATTTTTATACATGTTGTATTTGCTATCAGTCCCAATATTCAAAGTTGTTAACTGTAATCTCGCTGCAGGTATAATAAAGTAGTTTTCGACAATATCATGTTCATCTAATGCGATACACACATAAATATCACAGGTTGCGTATTTTTTATTAATTCCGAATGTATGAGCTCTTGACCCAAAATGGTTATGTGCTTTACATACCTTAACATCTACCTTCACACAGTCATTCACAAGTAAATCATAAGGATGTTTTGTGGACATTTTCTTAACAGAAAACCCGGAAGAAATTTCTTTAATCTTTTCCAAAATGTAAAACTCATACGTATTTCCTTTTGTTGTTTCACTGCTTTTCATTTCGAGTCCGATTTCCTTTGCCCAACCACTATATTTTTTTGTTTTGGAAATTTTACAATGTAAATCATTTCTACCAAGCGTAATAAGCTCTGATGCAGTCGGCATTCTATCAATTTGCAAGTAACTAATGCATTTTTTAAGTTCAGATTTAATTAATTCATCATTCCATCTTATCCGCATTATTTGTCCTCCTTCTCACTTAGAAAGGTAATGAGTCATCACTTATGTCTATAGAACCGTAATTATCATATGAGTTATTGTTTGTTTGCCTTTGCTGCTGATTCTGTCCTTTAGTGTTTTTGGATGGGAAGTCAAAGCTATTTACAATAACCTCTGTAAAATAGTTTGTTTTTCCGTCTTTTTCCCACCTTCTGATCTGAAGCCTTCCTGTAATACCGAACTTATCTCCCTTGCTAATATGATTAGCCATTACTTCTGCCGCACCACCTAATGCGACGAAATTTATAAAGTCTGTCTCATATTCACCGTTCTGGTTTTTAAAATCTCTTCTTACTGCAATTGTTCCGTTTCCCACGGCCTTCCCATTGGGAGTGTACTTTAGATCTATATCTTTAACTGAATTACCGGTTAATGTAATAACGTTCATTTTCATTCCTCCAGGACATTTACTTTTGAAACATGCGTTCTCTTGTTTACCAAAACTTAATTGACTACAATGGATAATGGGTATTTATATGCTTAATTTTATATAAAGACTAAATAAGATACGTCAGATGGTTTGCTCAGATGGACCTCAACAACCTGTAATTTTTCATTATCGATTGTTTTTTCGGTCGTTTCTTGAATATATATTTTTTTCATGAGTATTTTTCTTCCTCCTTTTTCATGAACCTTTCATATGCTTCATCAGTTGGAGTAGGAATTAATCCTTCTTTAAACAAAGAATATTTATCCTTTCCGAAATGATAACCAAACCTTTCAGCGCGCTCTTCCCTTAAATACTCAGCGAAATCAAATTCCTTATGTGCTCTGTCATGGCACTTCTGACATAATGGAGCTAAATTCCTCCATCCACCAGTCCCTATTGAACTGCGAAAGTAGAGATGATGTGCGAATATTGGTGTATGACCACACATCATACAATACTCTCCGAACTCTTCTAACATCCGGTTATAATTTTCTTTGGTGATCTTGGTCCGTTCTTTTTTAGTTGGTATGATTCTCCCTCTATATAGCTGAGGATTCTTTTTCTTCTTCGGTCTCTTTTCTTTATATTTTGGCTTATCAACTTGTTTCTGATGGCCCGATAACTGTTTACTTTTTGGGTAAGGGTTAAATTCTAAGCCCATCTTTTCAAAAGATTCCTTAGATACATATTCTCAATACCAATCTCATTTTTTTGTTTGATATGAGTTTCATTCTCTTCTTTTAACTTTTCATTTTGTGATTCAAGCATTCTGCAGTGAACAACCATCTCATGAAGTTGCTCCTCTATTTCGGCATTATATTTACTTATTTTTTCATTTTTTTCTTGCAGACTTGCAACCTCACACTCTACATCATCACAAGCAGCATTTAGATCATTTATTGTATTTGGTACATCTTCATAATTAATGTTCGTCATTTAATCATCTCCTGTAAGTCTTTTCGGACTCTCATTGTATAGAAACGGTTATTAAGCTTCGTTTGCACTTTATTTATTTCACCGATTGTCTTATTAATGACTTTTTCAGAAGCCTTTGGGTAAGCAGTGAACTCTTGAATTTTCTCAAGAAGTTCAATTTCATCTTTAAGTTTTCGTCTTTCTAAACGAAGCTCCTTTATATCCCTAGCGTATTTGTACCCCTCACTTGCATTGAATTTAGCCAGTTCAAGAACATGGAGTATATCTTGTATTTCTTGGTTGATTTTACTAAGTTCTTCTTCTGCTAATTTCAACCTTTTAGGAAAACTCACATATACATCACGAACAGATTTCAGCGCTTTAACAATGTCCTCCATATTTTCACCTCACCATATATTCCAATCTCTTGCTGGCACTTTACCTCTAATCATCCTATCCAACCCTAGCAACATTACTGATGACTCTGAACGTCTCATCATTTTCGCTATTCCTTCTATGGTGATATTCAATTTCCAATAATGATCAAATGTAGCAACTTCTTTTTCGCTCCAGAATATCTCTGTATCCGGTAAATCCTCAAAACTTATATATATAACATTTCTAGATTCCCTAAGGTGCATTTTATTAATTTGCCTTACCGCTTTCCGATGTTGCTCTACTGCATTCGGCAATGTACGTCCACTCCTTATACCATTTTTCCAATTGTTTTTGACGAGCTGGGTCAGGAGGGCAACCACACGGAATGGATTGCCACGCTCCTGGGAAAACTTCTTTGTATTTTTTAGTACATCCGCACATAATATTTCCGCTCCTTAAAATGGGATATTTGCCATTCGTTTATCTTTGGCTTCTTTAAAAACGATGTATTTAGGATTTTTCATGAGTCTACTCACTAATTTCTTGTCATATAATTTAAATAGCTGCGTACTTGATAGGTTTGTGGTTAACACAGTTGCCTTATCCTGCCTTTTAGAAGTTACTGAATATAAAACCTTATGAGTGAAATCTGTAGCCGTTTTGTCAGTATCTATAGCTCCTGTTTCAGCTCCCAGATCATCAAGTACAAGGAAGTCAACATTAGACATCAGATCAACTAAGTATGATTGAGTATATATACTTTCTCTATTACTAAATGAATCTCTAATTCTGCTAAGCATCTCATCTACACTTATATACAAACATGAGTATTCGCCTGTTTCGTTAATACTTTTCATTAATGCATAAGCCAGATGACTTTTTCCTGCTCCTGGATTCCCCTGCAAGATCACGTTGAATACTTCTCCATCTGTATACCTTCTCAAAACCTCTAACATACTTTCTTTGTTAATACTTTCTTCTCGACAATCAGCGAGATAGTTATCAAAAGTAGCTCTTGTTATGGTCATGTCAGTTATAATGCTTTTATCATGAAAGATACGAGGAGATTTATTACGATTTTTAAGTTCTTCTAAATGTCGCTCATATTTCTCCTGTTCAGCTTTCTGGATCAGTTCATTCTCTCTTTCTACTTCACATCTAGGACAAACCACTTTACCGTTTATTTTCATTTTAGTAACTGGGTTAATTACGTCTTGTCCACCTTTTCTGTAAGTGTGCTTATGACACTCTTCAGAAAGGAATGTTATATTCTTCTGCAATCTTTGAGGCATTTGGATCCGTTCCATTTGCTTTGCCTCCTTTTTGGTTAAGGTAGCTTTCGAACTTTGTGCCGAATAGCGTTTCTGGCCTTAAGAATTTATTCATGTTGTTGTCATTAAGCCATTCCGCTGTCTTTATATCTATAACCTTTTTAAAGTCCTCTACAGTGAACCCTTCATTGTAACGAGCTTTGATTAGGTCCTTCGTTTTTTTAGTAGAAGAACGATAGTTTGAAGAAGCTGCGTCGTTGAGATAGGTTACTATCTCGACAAAAGGTATATATTCTTTTGTATTATTATTTGTATTATTAATAACTGTATTATTCTTTCGGAACTTTTCTTCCGTACCCTCATGAAGATTTTTTCCGGAGGGTAGGAAATTATCTTCTATAGGGTCATGAAGATTTTTTCCATAGTCTAGTTCAATAATTCTCTTCTCAACTTGATTAGTATTCTTATTTCTAATAATCGTTCTTTTTATATATCCTTTTTCTTCAAGCGAGTTGATCCAACCGCTGATAGTCCGATTAGTAACTTTATATAATTCGGCAAAGTATACATTACCTGCCCAACAATATCCTTTTTCGTTACAGAGGGCAGTTATCTCTCCGTATAATAGTTTTGCATTAGGAGGCAGGTCATTGTCATATCGTACATTTGCTGGGATAATTGCGTAATAGTTTTTTTGCATGTAGCACCTTCCTCGAACAACAGTTCCCTGTGTACATTCTCAAATAATGGGTATATAATATACACAAGGAACATAATGTTTAATAGAATAGTTCGTAACCCTTGTCCATTGTTGGTAGCAATGGATTTTTTTATGCTCTTAAAGCACCGATGGAAAACTCTTTAACAATTGTTGTATATATTTCTTTTAACCTTGTATCAGATTCAATAACATCCATCTTTGTTGTTTGGTTAATTTTAGTCTTGGTTGCTCCACTTTCTGATAATCGCTCTTTCAGGTTAGTGAGGCGAATATTCAGATTGCATCTTGCTCTTTCTTCAAGTGTTCGATAACTGCTTGTCCTATAATCTCTATATTGTCCACCTGTTGATCTAGCTGCTGCGTTTAGCATGCTGTTTATGGACTTTCTCCAATCTTCATCCCTCTTAGCAAATGTTTCGGTAATTGTATTCACTTGAGACTGAACAGTTTCTAATCTTCTTTGTGTTTCTGCCGCTTCGAGTTGAACCTTTGCAACAGCATCAAAAGTAGCTTTAAACATTTGTAATTCTGGGCTTAATTGAGATATATCAATCTGTGAATCTTTCACTCTATAATAGTCATCAACCAGTTTTTCATAAGCATCCCACGCTTTATCTGTGTTTATAGATTTTGCATGTAACCAAGCCCCTTTTTCTGTCCAAAGATAAAGGATTGATGCGAATTTTAGGTTGTCGTCAAATTGACGTGACCCTTTAAATTCTCTTAATGCCTCTCCAGATAGAATAATTACATGCTTACCTTGAATATATCTAGCAACATTTCTTTGAAAATTTCGATTAATTATTTTAGCTTCTGTTCCAAAAACCTCTGCCAATTGATTAGTGGTTAATACTCTTTGCCCATTTTGTTCAATCACTGTTATATTAGTCATTCAATTCCTCCTTGAGTGGTAATAAATTTTTCAAAGAATTAATCAACTCTTTGGTTTCATCCACACTAATGTAAATTTCGCTAGATCTAATTGTTTTTAATACCTCATTATCTGAAGTTGAATTTTCCTCATCCCTGTCTAACTCATTAACTGTTAAAGTCACAGAATCTGCAAATGCATAATACTCCATTTCAATTAGAGCGTAACTCTCTTGTAAAAATAGTTGCATTTTCTTTGTGTACTCCATCATTTTCCTCCTTTACTTTTTCAGAAATTAATTTACCTAGACAATCGGCACATAATGACCGGTTCCAGTGGATCGCGCTGTGTGTTTTGCATTCGAGGCACTTCTTCGTTTCTGTTTTCATGAAATCACCTCTTTCTTCTCAATATAGATTAATTCTTTCAAGTCACATTCCAACACATCGCACAACTTTTCCATTACGTCTGCATCGAACCTTTGACTTTGGCCAATAGCAAATTTTCTAATGGCGCCATAGCTAACTTCTGAAAGTCTTGATAATTCGCTGTATGAGCGAATATTTTTCTTAGCCATCAGAACAAGTAAATTATTTCGGACAGGCACTTATCGTCACCTCCCTTACTACTATTGTAATTATATTTTACACCTTTGTAGTAAATTAAGCAAGAATAAATTTCCTACAATGGTTATAATTTTGAAACCTATTGTATATATTAATCGTATACTAGTTATAAAAATGTTGCATTAAATGATAAAATTTTGTATAATAATGATAAAAATATACA
The DNA here is from genome assembly GCF_020171845.1 of Cytobacillus kochii. Taxonomy (GTDB): domain Bacteria; phylum Bacillota; class Bacilli; order Bacillales; family Cytobacillaceae; genus Cytobacillus; species Cytobacillus kochii. The sequence continues at coordinate 10,952 of NZ_JAIVAM010000025.1, forward strand.
CTTAACTGGAAAGGTGAAAAAAATGATTAAAAATCGTTTAGCCGTATTAATGGCTGAAAAAGAAATTAAAAGCGTTTCCGAACTTCATAGAATGATCCAGAATAAAGGAATGACTATTAGCAGAAGAACTTTAGACAAGTTCTACAATAACCAAAACAACAATATTTCTTATGATACTTTAGAAACTTTATGCATCATTCTAGATTGCGAACTTCATGATCTGCTAATTCTTCAAAAATAAGCTATTAACGTATTACGATGATTTTAAAAATAAAGGAGAAAACAATAATGGCCCATATAAGAAAAGATTCCTCTAAACCCACCACTACTATATCTCTAGATCCAGTTTTACTTTCTGCAATTGAAGATTACCGCTTTACTAAAAGAAAAGATAACCGTTCAGCTGCAATTGCTGATTTGATTCAAAAAGGTTTACGTTATGCAGAACTAGTTGAGAAGAAGAAAGCCCGGATGTCCGTATGATAAAGCGCGGACATCCTTTTTTCTGCCACTTGTGGCATACTCCTTCTATCTTGTGTTTCACTAAATGATCAACAACTCTAATTAGTTACCATTAATCAAAGTACCGCCTAAACCGATATAATTAATCTCATCTAACCCCTCGAACTCGCAATGACTTTTTTCGTCCTGAACAATCTTTTTTACCAGTTCTAATCCTGCTTTATCGGCTTCTGAGAAGGATTTTCCAATTGTAACTACATTCGTATCAACATCATAAGTTGTATTAGTTCTAGTACTTTTCAATGTAGCTTTTACTTGCCATATGTGGATGTATTGCAATGCCTCCACTCTCCTTTTCTTCCTATTCAACCGTAATTTCATCCCACTTAATCAAATCTTCCCTAACCCCCTGACCAGGACGCTCCTCAAAAATGAGGAAAGTCATATGGTCAAGGCGCGTAATATCTTGAACTGTGAATCTATTACCCTTGTGGACCAGCGTGCTGCCTATTGTGTAATTCAATGGGATTACCTCCTTCGCTTTTTCCACTTCTTCCAGTTTCTCTTTTGTGATTTTTTCTTATTGAAGAATTTACTGTTAAATTCACTTTTGTATTTTCTATCTAAATAAGCGATATATGACAGGTACGGTTTGACTTTGTTCCAAGCTGATATTACTTCTTTTTTAATTTGATTATAGGCATTTTTAATTACCTTAATTAGGTTATCTGAACGTTCTAAAATTTCTTCTTCTGTTAAATCAAACCTTTGTGATAAATATTGAATTGACTCTGTTGTGAGTTCCTTCAAATTAACTCCTCCTACCTTTTTTGAACTATAAAATGACAACACCCATTTTGATGAATCCTGTTTAATTTGTTTTTTATTGAAGCAAGACTTTCTGCTTCATCTAGCGAAAGCTTTTCTTTGACTATCCAGTAATAATCAGCAGCATAACAGTAGAACTCAACATTATAATTTCCTGTCATGTGAACACTTCCTACCTTTTGTTCACTTAATATTCTGTCGAACTGATGATGCAAGGTTCCGTGATATTTTCGTTTTTAATCACCCATTCAAATGTTTTATAAGCGAACAATGTTCCAGCATATTCTTTAAATTTTTGCGTTTGTTTCTGTTCTTCAATTGGTAAATCACCAACTTCAATCATCATTTCATCCTGCAAACTAACTTCACCGACAAAGTACTCATTAATTTCTTCATAATCTAACCCGCATTCATTTTTATAAAATTCCTTAGCTTGTTCTTCTGATTCAGCACAGACCCAATCATAATCATTCATTCTAAATACTTTCATTGCCTTTGCTTTCTTCAATTCTTCGAGAATTTCAACATCATTATTAGCAAAAATAACTGTGGCGGAAGGGCAATATTCATTGCTTTTCCAATCCTTCAAAAATTCTTCACGTTCTTCAAAATAGGTGCCGAATAATGGGTCTTGTTCAGCTAGATAAAAATATTCCATTATCTTGTTATCATCTTCGTCTTTCCAAGATGTCACAACATAGTCAGCACCAACAAAATCTTTCGCAACAATTACCTCTATTCCATGTAAATTGTTATAAACTTTAATCCACGAAGTTACTTCTTTTTCATCTGGCTTCGGGCCAATTTGATTCGGTCCCTCATAATCAGCAAGGATTTGTTCAGGTGTTTTGCCTGCCGTTTTTAACCTAGCTCTATATAAATCCATTAATATTTCCACCTTTCTTTTAATCAACTGATCTATCAAAAAGTTTATTAATTTTCTGTTGTACTGCAATCAAATCCATGTGAATAAAAATCTCCAAGTCCGCCTGAGTCAATAACAATACACTGCTTGTAATTAGGATGTACAAGAGTTATCTGTGAACCATAATCCTCCTCTATCAAATCCGAAGTAATCCCAACGCATTCTATAAAATACCTCAATGATTCGTTGTTATCCATGTTCATTCCATCGGTATAATCAATTATTCGATATGAGTAAACACCGCCATTATTTTCAACCTCATCAAATAACTGTTCTACAGTTTCTGGAATCTCATATATATTAGCTGCCATTTTTACCCCTCCAATATAGGAAACTTAATGCTTATTTTGTTGCATTTGATTTACTGATCCCATCGAACTCATAAGGATAAATATATTCTGAAAGACGTTTATCTTTATCCCATACATCAAGGCGGTTATAGCCTTCGCCGCCTATCTCTACACCTTTAATTTCTACAATGTCCCCATCTTGCCATAGCAAGCTACCTTGCTTGATAGAATCCACGTTTATTATTTTCACTTTTTCACCTTTTTTAAAATCAGTAATTAACAATTCTATCTCCCTCCTTGTAGCAAATATTTTGCTTACTTTGTATATCATCTAATAGAACAATATGTTCTTACATGTCATCAAATGGGTTTTCTCTAACAAACTTTTCACCATTGAACCAATTTGCAAACTTCCAAATAAAATGAGTTAAATCTATTTTTCCACTGTCACCTGTTGAATCCATAATTTCTTGACTTGTTACTCCCGCTTTTCTTAAAACTTCTTTATTTTCTTCTGTTCCTTCTATTAAGGCATAAAAAAGTATTTCACCGTCAGCATCTTTATCAACAATCTCCAAACTGTTTAATAATGGTAAAGCAGTATCTAGCCAATCCTTTTCACCATATTTATTAGGCACTTTCATCCCCCCTAATTTACTTAATTACTCTTTTGTTTAATAACTTCTAACAGGTAGAATCAGGGTCTTTACTTGAGTATCATCATCTAAAATGAATGGCCTAAATGCTCCAGCAAACCACATATTCAAGTTTTTAGAATTAAGTTTAAAGTGTGCTTCTAAAGCATCACGCATATACTCTGCACAAAAACTAATACGGTCATGTTGTTCGGTGCTGTTTCGAGTGCAAGGCAGATTCATTTTTATTCCATGATTTTTCATTTCAATAATTACCTCTTCTGAAGATTCCGGGAAAGTTAAAGTTATAACTTTGTATCTATCTTTCAAGACCTTTAATGTTTGATTAATTGATTTAAATAATTGAAGCCAGAGTTTAATTTGGTCTTCGTTTAAACTAATCATATTTTTATGTCGATCTGTTCTTTCGGTCAATTTTGCCGTATCAGGATATTCGCCTCTAGCTACCATATAGTGATAAGGGTTAATCAAATAATCTTTTTCGAATCCATGCATATTTTTAATATGGATCAAATGATGAGAATCTGTTGCCAGCATATCTCCATTTGCTGAATGGAGAACATAATTTAATATGGGTCTCGTGTCCGCCCTATTAATAAACTTTTTCGTAACTTCCAATGCTGTGCTATATGAATCTTTATGAACAAACTCAAAACTTGTTTTCATAATCCCATTCTCCTTTTCTAGTAAACTTAATAATTCAAGAGTTGATTAACTCTGGATTTTCGTAAATGTTGCCAATGACTTCAATAAACTGATGGTTATTAAAAAATTCGTGAGCATTCCAATTTCCAAACATAAAGCACCCATTA
>NZ_JAIVAM010000026.1 GCF_020171845.1 Cytobacillus kochii
CTCCAATAAAGTGTTTGATTAGCTCATTTGCACCTATGGTGCTTTGTTGCTGATAAATCAGCTTTTTTTAGAATTACGCTTGACGTTTTATGTTCGTTCAGTTTTCAAAGAACAATCTCATTCGCTTCAGAAGCGACTTTATTAATATATCATCCTACGCATTATATGTCAATGCTTTTTTAAAAGTTTTTTTCTTTAAAGTTTTAAAGGATGTTGTGTCGTTGTGACGACTCTTAATATATTATCAGCATTATATTAATATGTCAACAATATTTTAAAAGAAAAAATCAGTTACTAGAAATACGTAACTGATTACCTATCCCATTAGACTTTGACTCTTATATGACATACATTTCGATTGCCACTAGCGCGCATATACCCGGCACACCTAATATCCCACTAATGGCTACAGTAGCTATATTAATAGGCAAATGAATGCCAAATTGATTTCCTACTGTATTTAGTACAAATAATAAGAGTGCACCAATGATTATTTTTATAAGGCCTTGTCCAATCCACTTAATTGGTCGAAAAGAGGCACCCGCTACTAATAGAAAGAGAATGAGAATACCTAACCCTGAGATAATCCAAACTGGCTCCAAATAAAAAACCCCCTCTATTTAAGGAAACTTGTACAACCAATGTATGAACAAGCACCTAAAAAAAGACCTTGAGGAGGTATAAAAATTAATATCGAACACTAACGTTTCTTTTTTTTGCTTCCTTGAACAGATAAAAGTATTTTGCCTCAGCAAGCTTAGCTTCACTAATTGCTTCCGCTGAAGGATCAAAACTTTTTTCAATTAAAGATTTTTGATTCTTCCATTCATCCTTTAATTCTTTTAACTGATCTAATAACTTCTCATCATATTCCTTACGAAGCCATCCTTTTTTACGAAAGAACATCGCATACACCTCTCACTATACTTCTCTTCTTCCCTCTAAAGCTTTTGAAAGTGTTACTTCATCAGCATATTCAAGGTCTCCTCCTACTGGTAATCCGTGAGCTATGCGGCTCGCCTTAATACCAGAAGGTTTAATGAGACGAGAAATATACATTGCTGTTGCCTCGCCCTCAATATTAGGATTGGTTGCCAAGATGACTTCTTGGACGGTTTCATCCTGTAATCGTTTTAACAAATCGGGAATATTAATATCTTCTGGGCCGATCCCATCCATTGGTGAAATAGCACCGTGCAAAACATGGTACAAACCATTAAATTCCTTCATTTTTTCCATGGCGATAACGTCTTTAGGGTCTTGCACAACACATATGACTGATCGATCTCTTCTTTGATCTTCACATATATAACAAGGATCCTGATCTGTTATATGGCCACACACAGAACAATAAGATAGATTTCTCTTCGCATTCACTAATGCCTTAGCAAAATCTAGTACAGTGTCTTCTTTCATACTTAATACAAAAAAGGCCAACCGAGCGGCTGTTTTCGGTCCGATTCCTGGAAGCTTCATAAAACTATCAATCAGTTTTGATATCGGTTCAGGATAATGCATAGCTGTCTCCCCCTCTTTCATCAAAGACGAGAGCATTTGACCGAGAGACGTTTAACAACAAACTCTTTCTCATATAACTCTTCTCTTTGACTCTTAGTCTGATAGTGAATGCTTTAAAAAACGCCGCTCAGGAAAACCAGCGGCGCTTCTTTTCGTTTATCCGTATTAAAACATCCCAGGCAAGTTCATACCTTTTGTGAATTGCCCCATTGTATTATTTGTTAATTCATCACATTTTTTAATTGCATCATTTGTTGCTGCTAAAACTAAATCTTGAAGCATTTCGATATCTTCAGGATCAACAACTTCCTCTTTAATATTTACTTCTAAAACTTCTTTATGACCAGAAACAATGACAGTTACCATGCCACCGCCAGCTGTTCCTTCAATTCTTTCTTCTCCTAATTCTTCTTGCGCTTGCGCCATTTTCTTTTGCATTTTTTGCATTTGCTTCATCATATTTTGCATATTACCCATACCACGCATAATTTCTTACCTCCTAATATTTATTTAATCTTTAATTTCAATAAGATCTTCACCAAATAATTTCATTGCCTCAGATACAACAGGATCTTCTTCCTCATTTTCCATATCCTCTGCCGTATCATCTCCATTCGCCTTTTGATACTGAAGAAATGATTGGCGAATGGACTGCCATTGTTCATCTGGTAAACCTAAGACCTGAAACCTCTTTCCGCTTAGTTCAAACAAAGATTGCGTTAGAGTTTCAATAAATTTATGATTCTCCATCGCCATTTGACAATGAATTTCATATTTGAATTTTATAATAAAAACTTGATCAGATGCAGCAACAGGCTCTGCTTCGTTTAATAATGCTGCTTGTGAGCGCATTTGATTGTGTACGAGGCGTTCTAACATTTCACCCCAATGACTTTTAACCATCATTAAGTCCTGTTTTGTTGCCTGCTTCAACACCTCATTTATTCGGCCTACAGGCGCTTGATATCCTTTTTTAGATACACGCTGTGGCTTTTTTGCTTGAGGTGCTACTGATTCTTCTGATACTTTAACACCTTGCGCTTTTATTTGTGATAACTCTTTTTCTAATTGATCAATTCGTGTAATTAATGGTTGAACATCTTCTGCACTTTGCCCTTTAATTTGTTCTTGCTGACAAAGTTTCACAATTGCTACTTCTAAAAAAATTCTTGGATGATTCGTCCAGCGCATCTCTTGCTGGGTTTTATTTAAGTGTTCGATCAAATGATAAATTTGTTCTTGTGACACCTTTTCTGCTAACTCTATGAATGTTTCTTCTAAAAGAACTCTTTCCATCGATTCTTCAAGATTAGGTGCTGCTTTATATAATAGCATATCTCTATAATAAAGAATAAAATCTTCTACAAATCGTGCAGGATCTTTCCCTTGAAAAAGAAGTTCGCCTAATATTTCTAAGCCGTTAGCTGCATCATGATCAACGATAGCTGTTGCTAACTGATTAAGAAAACCTTGGGAAACAGCACCTGTAACGGCTAGAGCATCATCAACTGTTACACTCTCATCACTAAATGAAATTGCTTGATCCAATAAACTCAAGGCATCACGCATACCACCTTCAGCAGCTCTGGCAATAATTTGTAGTGCTTGGGTATCACAATGAACACCACTTTCATCTATAATCATTTGCATACGATTCACAATCGAAGTCGCAGTAATTCTTTTAAAATCAAAGCGCTGACATCTAGAAATGATTGTTAGTGGAATCTTATGCGGCTCTGTCGTTGCTAATATAAAAATAACATGCTGGGGTGGTTCTTCTAATGTTTTTAGGAGCGCATTGAATGCTCCCATTGACAACATATGCACCTCATCAACAATATAAACTTTATACTTAACCGCACTTGGTGCATATTTCACTTTATCTCTTATATCTCTAATCTCTTCTACACCATTATTAGATGCGGCATCAATCTCAATGACATCAGGTATGGACCCATCAGTAATCCCTTTACACGCATCACATTCATTACATGGTTCATTAATTGGTGCTCTTTCACAGTTTACGGCCTTTGCTAAAATTTTCGCCGCACTCGTTTTACCGGTTCCTCTTGGTCCAGTAAAAAGATAAGCATGCGAAATTTTTTCCTGAAGCAGGGCGTTTTGCAATGTTTTTGTTACATGCTCTTGCCCTACTACATCAAGAAATGTTTGTGGGCGCCATACACGATACAATGCTTGATAACTCAATTGGCACGCCCCCTTCTTTTAGTGTCGTATTTATTATAACGTATCTATTTTCTATTTTACAAAAAAGGATAGGAAAAAAACAAAAAACTCATTCTTGAAGAATGAGTTTTATAATTATATGTATATAACTGCCGTGCACCTATCTTCGACTGACGCCCATAAGCGTTACTTTAGCAGTTAGCTCAGCTCAGGCAACCCTGCGGCACATGAGAGAGTCCACTTAATGCTGCTTCCTTCCGGACCTGACATGGTTCATGGGTTCCCATTGCGCAGGACCCAAGCGTCAACACCACTTACTAAAGGCAGACCCTACAGGACATCAGCCTCAGAATAGGAATTCAGTCTCGCTAGAGCGGATTGCGAGTACAGGACACCGCTACCTTCCCACCTAGCACGGCAAAATTGATACCAATATTTAAGTTGCGTCATTTCGACGCATATTCAGTATACTGTTTTTAAATTAAAATTGCAATGCCTAACATTTCTCTTGCTTCTTTTGTTCTTTTAAAAGCTTCTTTTCAGCCTTTTTTCTAGCTCGTAATTGTGAAAAAAACGTGGATAACAGTTCCCCACATGCTTCACCCATTACTCCAGCAACCACCTCACATTGATGATTAAACCTTGAATCATCTAACAAATTCATTAATGTCCCGCAACATCCACCTTTTGGATCAGTCGCTCCGTAAACCACCCGTTTCACTCGTGAAAGAACAATAGAACCCGCGCACATCGGACAAGGCTCGAGTGTAACATAAAGGGTTGTGTCCTCTAATCGCCATGTACCGAGCTTCCCACATGCTTCTTCTATCGCAAGTAATTCTGCATGCGCAGTCGCTTTTTGTGCCGTTTCCCGTAAATTATACCCACGGGCAATTATTTGTCCATTTAATACAATGACAGCACCAATTGGAACTTCATTAATCTCTCTTGCCTTTTCTGCCTCTTTTATCGCTTCTAACATAAATTGTTCATCTATACTCATATACTTCATTCCTTTAAATACCATAGCGTTTCTTTCAGTGTAATTCTCTTTGCTTTTACAAACAATAAAAAATCGTAAAAGCCTACCTTTTATCTCAACAGGTAACGTTTGAAATCCTTATATCTTTTCTAATTAAAAGGGGTTGATTTTGATTGAATTTAATAACCGAGAAGCAAACCGCATTAATTATTATTGACATGATTAATGATTTTCAATTTAAACATGGCGAAGTACTGGCTAAAAAAGCTTTAAAAATGACCACAAGCATTAATCTTATTAGAAACCAATTTCACCAACACAAGTTACCGGTAATTTATATCAATGACCATTATCAGCTCTGGAAAGCTGATATAGAAAAGATAATGGCCTACTGCAACAATCCCATAAGTTCACCAATTATCCAAACAATAAAACCATCAAGTGACGATTACTTTCTAATCAAACCGAAACATTCTGCATTCTACGGTACTGCACTTAATACACTCTTAAATCAATTAGCCATCGATAAGCTAATAATGGTTGGTTTGGCAGGAAACATTTGTGTGCTTTTCTCTGCAAACGATGCTTATATGAGAGAGTATAAATTACATATACCCGCTAACTGCATTGCTTCTAATGATGACCACGATAACGAAAACGCCTTAATTATGATGAAAGATGTTTTGAAAGCAAATATCGACCCTTTGCCATGAATGTATCATGTATTGCCCACTCCCTTCATAAGTTATTTATAGTGTAATTAAATCATTAAATTTTGAATGCCTGTATTTGATCTATACTGAAACATTTAGGGAGGGTTTTACTTGCAAATACATGTGGTAAGACAGAATGATTCGTTAAGTGGTATAGCGATGGCCTATAGCACAACCATACAAGATTTAATCGATGCGAATGAATTACAGAATCCTAATCAACTTGTGGTCGGTCAAACGCTTGTTATTCCAATCATTGGTAGCTTTTATTGGGTACAGCCTGGCGATACACTCTATTTAATTGCACAACGATACGGCCTCACCGTGGAAGAGCTTGTAAATATCAATCAAATCTCACAAACAAACCCTTTAAGGGTTGGTCTACGCTTATACATTCCCGAGCGTCCAAAAACATCTGCCGAAATAAACGCCTATGTTGAGCCTAGAGGAGACACCGTCTCGGAAAACTTAATAGAAGCTTCAAGAAGTGCAGCACCCCATCTTACTTATTTAGCACCATTTAACTTTCAAGCGCTAAGAGATGGTTCGTTGCAAGAGCCGCCTTTAGACGAATTACCTGCTATTGCTGAACAAAATCAAAATGTCCTCATGATGGTCATATCTAATCAAGAAAACGCACAATTTAGTGATGAGCTAGCAAGCATACTACTCAACGATCAAGACATTCAAAACACATTCCTCAACAATATTGTTGCAACAGCAAAAAAATACAACTTCAAAGATATCCATTTTGATTTTGAATTCATTCGACCAGAAGATAAAGAAGCTTATAACCAATTCCTAATAAAAGCACGTGATCGCTTCCACCAAGAAGGCTGGCTCATATCAACTGCCCTTGCTCCTAAAACTAGCGCAGATCAAAAAGGGAAATGGTATGAAGGCCACGATTATAAAGCACATGGCGAAATTGTCGACTTCGTCATCATCATGACATATGAATGGGGATATAGTGGAGGACCTGCTATGGCCGTTTCACCTATCGGACCCGTGAGAGATGTCCTTGAATATGCAATAACAGAAATCCCGCCTGAGAAAATTATGATGGGACAAAATTTATACGGCTATGATTGGACGCTTCCTTTTGTTCAAGGAACGATCGCACGTGCTATTAGTCCACAACAAGCTATACAAATTGCCCTAGAAAATAATGTGGCCATTCAATATGATCAAGAAGCACAAGCACCCTTCTTTTTATACACAGACAACGAAGGAAAAAGACATGAGGTTTGGTTTGAAGATGCCCGATCCATTCAAGCGAAATTTGATTTATTGAAAGAGTTAAAGCTAAGAGGAGTAAGCTACTGGAAACTTGGTCTAGACTTTCCACAAAACTGGCTCCTCATTGATGAAAATTTTAATGTCGTCAAACGGTAAATCTATTTTAATCTCCTGTCTATTTTTTCATTCTTCATAGAGGTCTGACCTGTGTTAAAATGGAAGTTATGTTAGCTTAGGGGGAGACAAATAGATGAATCAAGTACCTTTTATTACAGTGGAAGGGCCGATTGGCGTAGGCAAAACCACGCTAGCCACAGCCCTTTCCACCCATTTTAACTACCATCTATTAAAGGAAATCGTCGATGAAAATCCATTTCTCGGAAAGTTTTATGAGAATATCGATGAGTGGAGTTTTCAAACCGAAATGTTTTTCTTATGTAATCGATATAAACAGCTGAAGGATATAAAAGACCGTTATATTTTGAATGATATGCCTGTCGTAGCTGATTATCATATTTTTAAAAACTTGATTTTTGCTAGTAAATCTCTTGAAGCACCTGAATATGAAAAATATGAGCAAATCTATCATATTTTAACGGATGATATACCGAGACCAAATATCATTATTTATTTGCGGGCAAGCTTAGATACTTTACTAAAAAGAATTGAAAAGCGTGGACGCGAAATAGAAAAAAATATAAGTCCTCTCTATCTTGAACAATTATCCATTGATTACGATCTTAAAATGCAGGCATTTGAAAAACAACATCCGGATATCCCTATCCTTCACCTTGATGGTGATCAATTGGACTTTGTTCATAATAAGAATGACCTGCAATACATTATTGATATGGTAACAACGAGTATACAAACAAGGAGCACAAAAGCATGAATAGAAATAACTACGGCATACCAAATAACGCAATTATCACTGTAGCAGGAACGGTTGGTGTCGGAAAATCAACAATGACCAATTATTTAGCAGAAGCACTTAACTTCCGCACTTCTTTTGAAAAAGTGGACACAAATCCTTATTTAGACAAGTTTTATGCCGACTTTGAAAGATGGAGCTTTCATTTACAGATTTATTTTCTTGCTGAAAGATTTAAAGAACAAAAACGGATGTTCGAATATGGTGGAGGATTCATTCAAGATCGATCTATTTATGAAGATACCGGCATTTTTGCTAAAATGCATTATGAAAAAGGAACAATGTCACCAGTTGATTATGAAACCTATACAAGCCTTTTCGAGGCGATGGTTATGACACCCTATTTCCCACACCCTGATATTTTAATTTATTTAGAGGGCTCCCTAGAAGATATACTGGCGCGCATTAAAGAACGAGGGCGTCCAATGGAACAACAAACCTCCATTGACTATTGGAAAGAGATGCACGAGCGCTACGAAACCTGGATTGATCAATTTAGTGCATGTCCTATTTTACGGTTAAATATTAATGAATATGACCTTGTCTCTAATCCATCAGACATCGATCAAGTACTCGAAAAAGTCGGCCACACATTAAAACAAACAATATAAAATATTTGCCTGTACTTAAATGGTACAGGCTGATTTTTGCTTAAAAATAAAAAAAGCCGCTACTATAAAGTAGCGACTCCATATCTCCAATTAATTATGCGCATGTTAAAAGTTATAATGGCGGAGGAAGAGGGATTCGAACCCCCGCGGGCTTTAACACCCCTGTCGGTTTTCAAGACCGATCCCTTCAGCCGGACTTGGGTATTCCTCCGTTTCGACAAGAAATAATATATCATCTATTGAAATAGAAGTCAATAGATTTTTTGCATAAATTCTCAAACAAGCATGTGAGAACTTTAAAAATAGGATCTGTCCTAAAAAACAGACCCTATCACCTTACTTATTTTGCTGGATTTATCACTTCTTTATTCCCCATATAAGGACGAAGTACTTCTGGAATAACCACACTACCATCAGCTTGTTGATAATTTTCTAATATCGCAGCGACTGTACGTCCCACTGCTAACCCAGAGCCATTTAATGTATGAACATTCTCCGGCTTGCCTTTAGTATCACGACGGAAGCGGATATTTGCACGTCTTGCTTGGAAAGCTTCAAAGTTACTACAAGAAGAAATTTCTCGATAATTATCGTAGCTAGGCATCCATACTTCAATATCGTACTTCTTCGCAGCTGTGAATCCTAAATCAGCAGTGCACATACTCATGACGCGATAAGGTAAACCAAGCAGTTGTAAAACCTTCTCTGCATTTTTCGTTAATTTCTCCAACTCGTTATAAGAGTCTTCTGGTTTAACAAACTTCACAAGCTCAACCTTATTAAACTGATGCTGACGAATAAGACCTCTCGTATCACGGCCAGCTGATCCAGCTTCAGAACGGAAGCACGCACTAAATGCGGCATAATTAATTGGTAATTGCTCAGCACTTAAAATTTCATCGCGATGCATATTCGTGATTGGTACCTCTGCCGTTGGAATAAGGAAATAATCCTCACTCTCAATTAGAAAAGCATCCTCTTCAAATTTTGGTAATTGTCCTGTACCGGTCATACTTGCACGATTAACCATATATGGTGGTAGCACTTCTTCGTATCCATGTTCTTCTGTATGGAGATCCAACATAAAGTTATACAATGCGCGCTCTAATCTAGCACCTAACCCTTTATAAAATACAAAACGACTGCCAGTTACTTTTCCTGCCCGTTCAAAATCTAAAATACCAAGCTCAGTCGCTATATCCCAATGCGGTTTAAATTCAAAATCAAATCCCTTTACTTCTCCCCATTGCCAAGCTAAGACATTGTCATCCTCTGTCTCACCAACGGGTACACTTTCATGTGGGATGTTTGGAATACTGAGTAAGATAAGCTCTAATTCAGCTTCTACTTCGCGTAACTCATGGTCTAAATCCTTAATTTGGTCGCCAACCTCCCTCATTTCAGCAATTAATTGGTCCGCATCTTTTTTCTCTCGTTTCAAAACAGCCACTTGCTGTGATACTTCATTTCTTTTGCTTTTAAGCTCTTCCGTTTTTACAAGTAATTCTCGGCGTTTTACATCCAAATCCTCAAACTTCTCAAGATCGGAAATATCTTCCCCACGGTGTTTTTCTAGTTTTTCCTTTACTTCAGCAAAATTAGCTCTTAAATATTTGATATCTAACATAGCCTTTCCCTCCATATTCAAATTTGTGAAAACAAAAAACTCCCGTCCCCTATAAAGGGACGAGAGTTACCCGCGTTGCCACCCTAGTTAAAAGTATAGTCCATACTTTTCACTTTAAATCTTTAACGAGGTTTACCCGAGAGCTTTTACTTACAAAAAATGCGTTCCAAGCTCTACGCAAAGGATGGATTCTCAAGTGCTTTTGTCTGGTTTGCACCAACCACCAGCTCTCTATGGCAAAAGTGTACTTGATACTACTTCCTTCTTTATGCTTTCTTTTATTCAACTTATTAGTAATACATAATTTACTATAATTATAAGCCAAATGCAACTACATTATTCAAGAAAACCAACCTTTAACAGTAGATGCAACACTGTCCCAAACATCTCCAAAGAATCCACCAACACCACGCATAGATAAAACGAACCAGTTCGCTTTTTCAACCGATTCAGAAGCGATGACATCAACTCTTGTTTGGTTAGCATTTAAAAATTCAATCGCATTACCATCTTTATCTTCAACCGTTAAATAACCAACAACATCACCTTTTTTTACAGGAGCTGTTAATTGACCTTGATCATTTAACAAATCTTCATTGATCACAAGCTTTGGTTGATAATTCTCTTCTTCACCATTTTTAACAGTTAATGTAATAGCCTCTTTTGATTCAATCGTTACTGCATTTTCTTTCCCTTTTTCAATGGCAAGCTTTTCTTTATCTTTTACTTGATAGCCAGCAGGAACGATCTCTTTTTTATCAAAATTAGAGAACGCGTAATCAAACATTTTCTTTGTTTCGTCGAATCTAGCTTGATTATAGCCAGAATCGCCGCCACCCTTTGCATTCATAACAACTGTTACATATCTTTTTCCATCACGTTCAGCTGTTCCTGTAAAAGAAGAACCAGCAAAATCAGTTGTTCCTGTCTTTAACCCATCTACACCTTCATAGCCGTAGACCAGTTCAGGTAACATCCAGTTCCAATTTTCCATATCAATTTTATCTTCAGTGCCTTCTCTAAATGTTTTTCTAGGAATGCTCGCTGTTTCTAAAACTTGAGGAAAATCCGTGAGGAGCGTTGTCGCTAGTTTAGCTGTTGCTCTAGCAGACATCACATTTTCTTCATCTTCATTACCTGTCGAATGGTAACCTTTTAAATCCTTGTTATTTAAACCAGAAGAATTGACGAATTTATAATCTTCTAACCCTAATTCCTCTGCTTTTTCATTCATCATTTGCACAAAGTTCTTTTCAGAACCTGCAATTGTCTCAGCAATGGCAATTGTTGCTCCATTTGCGGAATAAATAGTCATTGCTTCAAATAATTCCTTAATGCTGTATGTCCCATCTCTTCTAAGAGGAACATTCGAAAGCGCTGTGTCATGAGACACTTTCCAAACGTACTCACTTACAGCATACTCTTGATCCCATGATACTCGACCTTCATCAATAGCTTCTAATAAAAGATACTCGGTCATCATTTTTGACATACTTGCAATACCAAGCACCTTATCAATGTTTTTCCCGTATAAAACCCTACCTGTTTCTGCATCTACTAGAATAGCTGCATCTGCATTAATATTAAGTATATCTTCTTTTGCACTTGCTTTATGTACATTTGGAAGAATGCCTAACACCATAATCAAAACCAAGAAACTTGCAACAACTTTACGATATCCTTTTCTTCTCAATTCCAAAGCCCTCCAACTTTTTTTTCAGCTTTTGTTATTTTATCATAAGATGTCCTTCATGGATACAAACAACCTTTTCCTAATCTTGGCGTTTTCATGAACATCCCTCTTCTTTCTCTATTCCTTAGGTCAATCCGCCTGAGAAAACACTGTGCATTTTGCTAACAATGACGAAAGTCTGATCTCTTTCCAAGCAAAAAAAAAGTAAGAGGACCTGCCCTCTTACTTTCTTAAAAAAATTATAATGAATAATTTGGTGCTTCTTTCGTAATTTGGATATCATGTGGGTGACTTTCTTTAAGACCAGCACCTGTCATACGGATAAACTGTGCATTTTCTCTTAAGAATTCTAAATTTGCTGCCCCGCAGTAACCCATACCAGAGCGAACGCCACCAACTAACTGATAAATTGTATCTGCTAATGAACCTTTAAATGGAATACGTCCTTCAATGCCTTCTGGAACGAATTTCTTATTATCTTCTTGGAAGTAACGATCTTTTGATCCTTTTTCCATAGAAGTAACGGATCCCATCCCACGATAGACTTTAAATTGACGTCCTTGGAAAATTTCTGTTTCACCTGGACTTTCAGATACACCAGCTAACATACTTCCTAGCATAACTGCATGTCCACCAGAAGCTAATGCTTTCACGATATCTCCTGAATATTTAATCCCACCATCAGCGATAATCGCTTTACCATGTTTACGTGCTTCTGTTGCACAATCATATACCGCTGTAATTTGTGGCACGCCAACACCTGCTACCACACGAGTTGTACAAATAGATCCAGGTCCAATACCTACCTTTACAACATCAGCTCCAGCTTCAAACAATGCACGTGTACCTTCAGCAGTAGCTACATTACCTGCTACAACCGTCAGGTCAGGGTATTTGTCTTTAATTTCTTTTACTGTATTAATAACACCCGCTGAGTGGCCGTGAGCCGTATCGACTACTACTACATCAACTTGAGCTTTAACAAGTAACTCTAATCTTTTCAATGTATCTTTTGTTATACCGATTGCTGCACCAGCAAGTAAACGGCCTTGTGCATCTTTCGCTGAGTTAGGGAACTCAATGACTTTTTCAATATCTTTAATAGTGATAAGTCCTTTTAAAACACCATTATCATCAACAAGAGGTAATTTCTCAATTTTATACTTTTGCAGAATTTTTTCTGCTTCTTGTAGCGTTGTACCTACTGAAGCAGTTACTAGGTTTTCTTTCGTCATTACATCAGAGATCTTAATAGAGAAATCTTGAATGAAACGAAGGTCACGGTTTGTAATAATACCAACAAGTTTTTGTTCTTCAAGATTATTTACAATTGGAACACCTGATATACGATATTTGCCCATTAAATGTTCAGCATCATACACTTGTTGTTCGGGAGTAAGGAAAAACGGATCAGAAATAACGCCACTCTCAGAGCGTTTTACTTTATCAACTAAATCTGCCTGTTGCTCAATGGACATGTTTTTGTGAATAATACCTAATCCACCCTGTCGTGCCATTGCAATAGCCATTTCAGCTTCAGTTACTGTATCCATACCAGCACTGATAATTGGAACATTCAGCTTTACCTTTTCAGACAGTCTCACCGACAAATCGACATCTTTCGGCAATACCTCAGATTTAGCAGGGACAAGCAGTACATCATCAAAAGTTAAACCTTCTTTTTCAAATTTAGTTTCCCACATTTTTTTGACCTCCTGAACATGAAAATATTATTAGTAGGTTATCAATTGGACAAAATACTGTCAAGGACACTGCTATAAGTTGGATTTTTCAGATTATTTGGAGGTTGTATATTTTGAAGCATTCTTACGACAATTGGCAATCATATTTACCCTTTTTTTCAACAGAAACAACCAAAGCATTTTTAGAAAAAAGTTATCAAAACGAAGGAATTGAACAAGCATCACAAAAGAGTTTTGAAAATACTTATCCGTTTATATATTACATTGAACACGGTAAGGTTTACTATGAACAAGCCGCAGCTGCCCCGTTAATCATTAAACCTATTCTCTATTTCTACGGCCTAGTTCATCTAATAAAAGCTTGTATTTTAACTATTGACCCTCTTTATCCAGATACGACCTCCGTACTGGCTCATGGAGTTTCGACAAGAAAAAAGAAAAAGCAGCAATACCTCTTTTTAAAAGATGAAGTGAAACTACAAAAGAGTGGCTTATTTCCATATATGGCAGAAAAAATGTTCCATATGAAACATCTAGAAGGGGACAAATTTTATATGGTTGATTTATTGAGACAAATCCCAGAGATGGAAATAATGTTTCAGTCTATCCAAAAAGAACAAACATTTATTGATATAAAAAAAGAAAAAGATGACTTCTTTGTTCCAATATCTATTCTTAATCATTATCATATGACTGAATCGAGATTTTCTACTTTTCTTTCCGAAAAACTACAAGTGGATGGAACAGATATTCTCTATACGAAGGAACATATAAAATTCCCTCAAAACAAAGAGATCAATCGATATTTCAAATATAATATTGTAAATAAAAATTATTCATTACCTATCGAAAGAAGTCCATTAAATGATTATCCAGAATTATTTTCCCATTACTTAGTACTCTATAATTTAAGCATGATTGCCAGATATGAAACAGAATGGTGGAATGAATGCATTAAGTTAATGACAAATAATGATTATCCATTTATCCATCAGTTCCTCGATTTGACAGAACAGAAAAGCCCATTTCTCATTTATAATTTTCTTGATTCAAGAAATTTTCATTGCCAAGGAAATAAAAAGAGATGATAGAAGATTTACATTGGAAATAAAAAAAATAATAATCACAAAAAAAGAGCACATACAAATGATGTGCTCTTTTATCTTGCCCGGCAACGTCCTACTCTCACAAGGGGACAGCCCCTAACTACCATCGGCGCTGAGAAGCTTAACTTCCGTGTTCGGTAT
>NZ_JAIVAM010000027.1 GCF_020171845.1 Cytobacillus kochii
TAATCATAATCGATACCAAAAACGACTAAACGGCTATAGCCCTATGGAATATAGAGCTATAGCCGCTTAGGTAACTTTTTATTATTTCCACTGTCTACTTGACAGGGGGCTGTTCATGTTTTAACATGGTTCGGGCTTTTTCTCTTTCACTTATCGGTAAGGTATTTTTTTGATTTACAGCAAAGTATCATTCTTTATTTTACTTTTCCTAAAACCTTCATATGAAGCATAAACAGCTGAAATGATGGTAATAGCAATAGATACCCCAATAATTGTATCAAGAATTGAACTTATATTTGTTGCTGTTGTGTTAAAGAGCTGACTAAGTTCATTGATTAAATTACTATGGAAAAGATTTGGTTGAAGAATAATTAACAGGAACAAGATCGTATACAAGAGTTGATAGATAGTGTTAATGGTTGCTAAAGATTTGGTCCACTGCCTCTTTACCCATTTATATACCGTTAATGTGAGCTCGCATAAAATAACAATCAAAACAAGTGGCCAGAATGAGAGAAGAAGTTCTTGGTTGAAAATCGGCGTCAGTAGGGTTAACCCTGTTTCTTGATTATTTTGTGTATAGATACCGACCCTATCAAGTGCGAAGAAGTAAATGGTACCCCATATGGCTGTCCAGAGGAACGCAGCAAAAATATCGATCTTCGTGATCCCTTTTTTCTTGGGAATAACAGTAATATTTTTCAAATCATCTGGTGTCCATTTTTCTCCTGTACCGGCGATTTCATAAGGCGCGACGCCAGTTCGTTCCATAATAATGAAGACAATAGCGACCCAGAATACGACTTGGATAGCTGTAGATAGAACCGTCCAAATCCCTTTGCCGAAGACAGTGAATATATAGGTCCAATCTTGATTGCTGTTTAGGTAAGTAATTACTCCTTCAAAAACGATGAAAGCAACAGCAAACCCAATGGCAAGTTGTAAAATCATCTTCATAGTGGTCATGAATAAGTCATAATAATCAGGACCGATTAAATAGGAGGGTGCATCGCGATAATTCTTCGCGATTTCTGCTGGATCTCCTAAGTCCTCCAATACAGCTTTTACATCTTCGAGCGAATAATTCTCTGGTAGTGCATCTAAAATGGATGATTTTAGCTCTAATGCAATGTCATTCCGTTGTTTTTCAGGTAGACGCTTTGTAACCTCATGGATATAAACATCAATCCATTCCATTGTTGTTTCCCCCCTCTAATAATAAATTCATTTCAGTAGACATTTTTGCCCACTCCTCCTTTAATGCTGCGAAGATCTTCTTCCCATATTCACTAAGCTGATAATATTTTCTTGGTCTGCTTTCGGTTGTGTCCCAACTACTAGTGACAAGTTCTTGTTTTTCCAGTCGTCTAAGCAAAGGGTATAAAGTACTTTGTTCTATTTCGATGCCCGATTGTTCTAAGTTTTGTACTAAAGAGTAGCCATATTGTGGTTCGTCTAACTGACTTAAAACCGCTAATGTAAGTGTTCCACGTTTTAGCTCTGTTGTAAGGGAATGTAATAAGTCTTTCAATTGTAATCACCTCGTTAATAACAATAGTGTATATCATACAGTATTATAAAATCAATAATAATGTGCATAATTTTTTTCGACAGCATTTCTTAACATAAATCTCCAAGGTAGAATAGCTGAAAATGAGAAAGAATAAGAAGGCAGAGGACAAGATACATTCGACATTATTTTCAATCATCAGGTTTGTTAACGTGTGGAACGGTTATTTACATAAGGTAATATCTTTTTACTAATGGTAACAAGCGGTGTTATGGTATGATAAACACTAGATTATAAGGAGGGGCAGATAAATGGAAGGCGCTTTTTCATTCCTTGATTCTGAGAACACCTGGATTCAGCTAGGGATATCAATAGGAATCTTGATACTTTTTTTAATTTTTCGCGGTATTTTTGCAAAATATTTGTTTCAGCTATTAATGAAGGTGAGTAATAAGGCAAACTCTCAGCTTTTATCTCATATCTTTCTTTCATTTGAAAAACCGGTGAAATGGATTTTCATCATTGTTGGTCTATATATTGCAATGGACTTTTTTCCATATTTAGAACAGCATAATAGGATATTTGTTGCACTTATAAAATCCGCATTTATCACTATGATTGCTTGGGGTCTATACAATGTGGCATCCGCTTCATCAGCTGTCTTTATAAAAATGCGTGATAAGTATAAGTTAGAGGTGGATGATATTCTCATTCCATTTTTATCACGTATGTTACGAATAGTGATTATGGTTATTGCTGCAAGTATTATCTTGCAAGAGTTTGGATACCATATCAGTGGTCTCGTAGCAGGGCTTGGTATCGGTGGTGCTGCAATTGCTTTTGCAGCGAAGGATGCCATCGGTAACTTATTCGGAGGTTTCGTCATCATAACCGAGAAACCTTTTACAATGGGTGATTGGATTATGACGCCGAGTGTTGAAGGGACCGTAGAAGATATTTCCTTCAGAAGTACAAAAGTCCGGACATTCGCTCAGGCGATTGTTACATTACCAAATGGGACAATTGCGAATGAACCCATTACGAATTGGAGCCGAATGGGAAAAAGACAAATTACCTTTAATTTATCGATCTCACATGAGACACCAAGACATAAGCTGCAACGTATTGTTGATAGGATTCATTCAACTTTAGTGAATAATGATGATATCCACCCAGAAACCATCTTTGTTACTTTTGATGAAATTAAAGATAATTCATATGACTTATTTTTGTATTTCTTTACGAACACAACCAATTGGGGAGAATTCCTTAAAATTAAAGAGAATATTAACTTTCAAATCATTGATATTCTTGAGCAAGAAGGTGTCATCATTGCGCTAGAAAGCACTCGCGTATATGTTGATTCCGACAAGCTCCTTGCCGATCAGAAGGAAAACAAAGATCAATTAATGTTAGGGAAAGATTCTTAAAAACGAAATCGCTTCTTGTTTAGAAAAGAAGCGATTTCTCTTTTTTAATAAAATAATTGAATATTCTACATAATGAAGGGTGAGATAGATGCAAAAATTATTATTAACCGGTTTTGAACCTTTTTTAGATTTTCCAATTAATCCAACCGCAGAAGTTGTGGAAGCATTAGATGGCAAAAACATTGGGAATTATCATGTGCAAACGGCCTTGCTCCCCGTCTCGTTTAAACATGTAAAGCAAACACTTATAACAAAAATGGAAGAAATGAATCCAGATGCCGTGATACTTATGGGGCTAGCGGCTGGTAGAGATAAAATAACACCCGAGCGGATAGCGATTAATGTAAATGATGGACCTGTTGATAATAACGGAGTTCAACCAGTGGATGAGCCTATTCACATGGATGGCGAAGATGGTTATTTCTCTACGCTACCTATTAGGCAAATGGTCGAAAGGCTTCATCATCATGGTTTCCCTGCAAAAATATCTAATACAGCAGGAGCTTATTTATGTAACCATGTGATGTATCAAGTACTGTATTATATAAAAAAACATAACATTAATATCCCAGCAGGGTTTATTCATATTCCTGCGTCTCATCGATTAGCTTTGACTAATAGTAAACTGCCTAGTTGGAGTCAATATGATTTAACAAGGGCGATCGAAATATGTATAGAAACGTTAGAGTAGTTAGGAGAACCTAATGTCATTTTTGATAATAGGTTGAATAAGCATTTAAAGCAACAAATCCGAATAGCGTTAGAGTCTGAAGAGGTCTGGCAAGTGAAAGATATATCCTATATTGGGAGAGGTGTAGTAAAAGCTGTTTATCTAATTGAAGACCGTTCAAAAGGAACGTTTGCAGTAAGAACTCCTTGGCAAGAAGGAGAGAGTAGTGATATTTCTTGTAAAAAAGAAATTCACCTCTTTACATTAGTATTATCAATCTATGTGTTATATTCTCAGCGTATAAAAACTGCCACAGAACATCATCTGTGGCAGTACAAACATAAAATTAATTTTTGTATTCTATCCGTTATTAACAGATTTTGATTTTTGCTTATCTCCTTGTTTATCTTTCTCTAATAAAACAATTAATCCTGGTAAAAGTACACCTCTTATAAGGAATGTATCTAATAGAATTCCGACAGCTACAATAAATCCGAATACAAATAGTAACTCGATAGGCTGTGTCATTAGAACAGCGAATGTTGCGGCTAGAATCAAGCCGGCTGAAGAAATGACTCCACCTGTATGAGAAACAGCTAATTGAACAGCTTCTTTGACACTATGGTGCTTTCTTTCTTCTTGAAAGCGAGAAACGAGCATAATATTATAATCGATTCCAAGTGCGACAAGGAATACAAAGGCGTATAAAGGAACGCGGTTACTTACAGCATCGATTCCGAAAAATATCTCTGTTAAAAATGTTCCCAATCCTAATGCTGCTAAGAATGATATGAGAATAGTTCCCATCATATAGATTGGCATTTTGATCGATTTTGTCAAAGCAATAAGGAGCAAGAAGATGAGGACCGTTTCAAGTGTAACAATCAAAAGGATATCATTATTGTTCACTTTACGATCATCTAATGATGACGCTGTTTCACCTGAAAAATAAATGTCGCCATCTATATTACTGTTATCTAATAACTCTTCTTTCTCATTTACTATTTTTTCTAGTTCATTAATACTTTCAATCGCATAAGGACTGTCATTGAAAGTCAAGCTCAGTTGAAGAACTTGATTGTTTTCAGCTGTCCCAGAAGGTCTAACTTCATTTACTTCTGACCTTGTTGAAAGTTGTTCGACAATAGAAGAAACTTGTTCTTCAGATAATGCTTGTGATGATTCAACTAAAACAGTTGTTGGTGCAAGATCTCCGCTAGAGAAGTTTTCTTCTAATACTTCATAACCGACACGAGATGGCATATCTTCAGGGAAAGATTTTATCGTATCAAATTCATAGTCTAAGTTTGAAATATTTAATGCAGAGACGACCAAGATAACCCCGACAGATATAACGGATACAATCGGTTTTTTGACAACGAATTGTCCTACCTTACTCCAGAAAGAACTTCCTTTCACTGAATGGTCTCCCATTTTCGGTACTTTTGGCCAAAATGCTTTTCTGCCAAATAACGCAAATAAAGCAGGAATGAGCGTTATGGATGAGATCATGATAATCGCCATGGCTGTTGCGAAAGTTGGAGCGAAGTTTCGATAATCACCAAACTCGGCAAAGAAAAGAACAAGCATAGCGGCAAGAACCGTGCCACCAGAGAAGAAAACAGGCATGCCAACACTTCTCATAGCCACTTTCATCGCTTCAAAAGAGTTTTCATGGTTTTTTAATGCTTCTCTAAAACGTGAAAATACGAAAAGCGAATAATCAACTACTGCTGCAAATAACAAGATCAACATAATCGAAATGGTTTGTTGACTGAGATCTAACCCTAGGCTTCCTAAAATACCTAATGACTTCATAACAACTTCATAAACAAATCCAGCAGCCAATAAAGGAATGATAGCAAGCAGTGGTGAGCGATAAATAACAATAAGTAAGACTAATATTAAAGCGACAGTAGATAAAATAAGGACAACATCAGCTCTTGAAAATAGGTCAAGAGAGTCTGCACTAATGCCAGCGGGTCCAGTTACCCAAAAGTTTAGGTCTGTTTGATCTTCGATCATATCTTGCATTTGATGAATGGAAGTTTGAATATCTCCGCTTTCCATACTAGATGCAAATTGTAGTGGAATGACTGCTATGGATTGATCATCAGAAAAGAAGCCTTCGAGTGCTTCAGGTGGTAATTGTTCTAGTGGAATGACCTCAGTTATTCCTTTAATTTCATTATTCTTAAAGCTATTTAGTTGTTCTGCTAAAACAGAGGTTTCAAGTTGCTCATCATTTTTATCCTGAAAGACAAGGATGGCAGGAATACCGTCAGCGCTTGGAAAGTATTCTTCTAATTTGTTTTGGGCGATAATCGATTGGCTATCTTCAGGGAGAGTAGCAATTCTTCCCACTTGATAATCTTTCGCATTAGGAGCAAAAAATGCTAACCCTAGCGCGATAACTAGCCAACAGACGATGGTAATCCACGCCCCTTTTTTCGTTGCTACTCGATCAGTAATAGTATGGAGCAAGTTTTTCATTTGATAGGACATCCTTTCAAGTTAGGTTGGGGTGGAAGATCATAAAAATTCCATGGTTCTATCATATTTTGCTCCAAAGTGACACATGTGTCAATTATTAAGTGCGTATCCCGTTACTTACCATTTGAATAATGGATTGAACCCATTGCTCACGTGGTAACTGAAAATGATTTGGAATGGCTACTGATTGAAAAATAAAGCCTAATATCATTGTGTCTGGCAAGGATGGGTTTAACTTTCCTTCTTGCTTACCTAGTTGGACAAAGTTTTGTAAGCATGTATACATATTTATACTCATGTTTTTAAAATAAGATTGATTTGCAGCTGTTTTTTCGTTTGTTGTATTCACTTGCTTTGTAATATTGATTAATTCCTGAATCTCACTTCTTTCAAAGATAATTTCCATTAAGTAAGTAAATTGCCGTTCAAAATCTCCTTTTTCCTCAATTTGCTCGAGTTTTTGCATAAATTGATTCATTTCATAAATCATAAAAGCTGTAATAAGTTCATCTTTATTTTCAAAATACTTATAAATTGTTCCTCTTGCTACATTTAGCCTTTCTGCCAATAAACTAAACGTAAATGCTTCATATCCAACTTCTAGTAATAATGCTTGTGTATGTTCGTATAATTCTGTAATGGAGAACTTTCTATCTCTACCCATATTTATTCACCTCATCAATATTATAATCGTTTGTCATTTATAATCGAAAGTTATATCTTTTTCATTCATTATTTCTTCAAAAAGAAAGAAGGTAAAGTGTTATATTGAAAAATTACTTTTATGGAATAATCGCGGAAAAATGAGAGAAGAAAAGGGGAAGGGTAAATGTAGTTCGTTTTAGTAAAAAAGATTATTAATCCGGTGTATAGAATAGGTATTTAGAATGAGTGTTAGTAAAATGATAAATATTATTAAGAAATACTCTTCATTTGTAATTAAACCTGATTAGACTCCAGTAATATAGGAAGAGATTAATATTCTAGTAAACTGTTAAATGGATTTAATTTATTCTAAATATTTTTAGTTTTAAGAAAATTAAAAATATAATGTTGACTACAAAAAACAATAAAGTTAATATATAACATATAGTGATAGACAATCTTACATGATGGATCTATTACTATTGTTAAATATCTAAAAATTCTGTTAATTAACAGAGTAAAGGGGGGGAATTATGAAGAAGATTTCATTTGGTTTTATAAGTTTCGTTTTAGTAGTTTTGCTTGCGCTAACTGGTTGCTCGAATGAAGAGGCGGGAGGAAAGGAAGGCGGGGATTCGAATAATGGATCATCCGGAAGTTCTATTCTTAGTAAAGTGATTGATAATAAGAAGCTAGTTGCTGGAGTGAATGATGAATTGCCAGGGTTTGGCTACATCGATGAGAGTGGTAAGAACGTTGGGTTTGATGTTGATTTCGCTCGAGTACTAGCAGCGGGTGCGATAGGGGATGCCGAAGCTGTTGAGTTTAGACCTTTATCTGCTCAAGAGAGATTTACAGCTGTGCAAACAGGCGAAGTTGATGTGTTAATTAGAAACACAACATGGACAACAAACCGTGATTCGGAAGTTGGTTTGAATTTTGCGCCAACAACTTTCTATGATGGTCAAGGTATTATGGTGAGAGCCGACGGTGGGGTAGAGTCTCTTGAGGATTTAAAAGGTATGCGTATTGGTGTAGACACAGGAACAACAACGGAGTTGAACTTAGCAGATCAGATGAGAGCGCTTGGTATCGAGCATGAGGCGGTTGTGTTTGATGGTCAAGATGCAGTAGTAGCGGCGTATGAATCAGGAAGCATTGATGCTTGGACAACAGATAAATCTGGATTAGTTGCAAGGCAGGCAGTAATGGAAAATCCTGATGAACATAAGATTTTGGAGGAGAACTTATCGAAAGAGCCACTTGGACCGTCAGTAAAAGGTGGAGATGATAAGTGGTTTGATGCGGTGAACTGGATGGTTTTTGCTACTATTCAAGCTGAAGAATTTGGCATCACTTCTAAAAATGTTGATGAATTTTTAGAATCGGAAAATCCTGAAATTAGAAGATTGTTAGGAACTGAAGGAAACCTTGGAGAACAGTTAGGGCTCCCCAATGACTTTGCCTACCAGATTATTAAGCAAGTAGGGAATTATGGCGAAATTTTTGAGAAGAATCTTGGAGCAGATACCATTTTCAAATTAGATAGAGGGTTAAACGCATTATACACTGATGGCGGAATTCTTTACTCTCCTCCATTCCGTTAAGTAAAGATAGACCTGCTTGATGAGAATTCTCTATAGCAGGTCTTTTTTAAACTATTAGTTAAATAGGTACCTCTAGAAGGGAGTGTAAGATGTGAGTGAACTGTCGAATCAGAAGAAATCGATTTCTCCACCTTTTTGGCGAAATAAAAAGATTATCCCAATTATCTTACAAGTAGTATTTGCTATTATCGTTTTAGCATTCGGATATCTTTTAATTGACAATGCTTTAAATGGGCTAAGACAAATAGGTTTACAGTTAGGATTCGATTTCCTTGCCAATACAGCAGGGTTTTCTATTTCGGAGGCGATGATTGATTATCAACCGACTGATACATATGGAAAAGCTTTACTCATAGGCATGCTTAATACATTGAGGGTTGCATTCTTTGGGATTATTTTAACGACTATTCTTGGATTGATTGTCGGCTTGTCGAGAATGTCGAATAACTGGTTATTAAGTAAAATTGCCGGAGTGTACATTGAGATTTTTCGAAATACACCATTGCTTGTACAAATATTTATTTGGTTTTATGCTGTGTTTTTACCAATGCCGAAAATTCAAGAAGCCCTTCAGATTGGACCGATGCTTTTCTCGAATCGCGGTACAGCTATTCCTTGGTATGAAAAAAATCAAGGAATTTTACTCTGGGGCATTTTATTCCTTGTTTCACTGGTAATTGCTCTTTTTGTCTATCGTTTGATGTTAAAGAAACAAATAGAATCTGGGAAAAAGAATTTTCCATCATTGTGGGCGCTTGGCGTTATCGTGGTGATTGCTATTATATCTTACGTAGTCACTGGAAATACACCAGTAACCTTCCATGCTCCGTCTGTTGCAGGAAATGGGTTTGATGGTGGTTTTGTCCTATCACCTGGATTTTCCGCTATATTACTCGGGTTGGTCATTTATACATCTACATTTATTGCAGAGATCATACGAGCTGGGGTCAATGGAGTCAATAAGGGGCAGTCTGAAGCTGCGAAAGCATTAGGGTTAAAGAATTCAACAGCTCTCAGATTGGTGATTTTCCCACAGGCCATTAGAATTATCATCCCACCTTTAACCAGTCAATATTTGAACTTAACTAAGAATTCAAGTTTGGCTGTTGCAGTTGGTTATCAAGAGATTGTAAGTATTGGAAACACAGTAATGAATCAAGCGGGGCGTCCAATAGAGGCTATTGCGATAATGATTGCTGTTTATTTAACATTTAGTTTAATTACTTCTTTATTTATGAACTACTTTAATAAGAAAGCGCAACTCGTTGAAAGGTAGGTGTAAGCATGAACAATGAACCTCAAATAAACGTAACTACTGGTACTTCGGTTGTGGGACCGCCTAAAAAAACAGTCGGTGTAGGTAGTTGGTTAAAGACAAACTTATTCGGTACTTGGCCAAATATTATATTAACCATCGTGTCAACTGCCATTATTTTATATGTTGTCTTCCATACAGGGAAATTTATTTTTACAGCTGATTGGACTGTGATCGAAACGAACTTTCGTTTACTCATGGTTGGGCAATTTCCATTAGAGGAGACTTGGAGAGTTTGGGTAGCTATTTTTCTCATTTCTGCTCTTTTAGGAAGCTCATGGGGGTTATGGCAAGGAGTGATGAAGCATGTGGCATTGGTTATTGGTGGGCTAATGGTCGTTTCGCTTGTCCTACCATTTATCCAAACAAATACGAGGCTTATTCTTGTAGGGAATATTATTTGCATTTTCCTCTTTTATATAATAGGAAGAAAAGTGAAAAAGCTAAAAATACCAGTTTTATTATTATGGATATTGTTTATTCCGCTTGTTATTTCTCTATTCAATGGTTTCGGAATTTTACCAAAAGTGAATTCTAATATTTGGGGAGGTTTCTTGTTAACGCTACTTATTGCAAGTGTGGCAATTGTTTGTTCTTTCCCCTTGGGAGTTTTATTAGCTCTAGGAAGACGAAGTAAACTCCCTGTAGTGAAATGGTTTTGTATCATTTATATTGAACTGATAAGAGGAATCCCTCTAATTACCATACTATTTGTATTTCAGTTAATGTTGCCGCTTTTTTTAGGTAATAGTATTGACGTGAGTAATGTCCTCAGGGCAATGGTTGGTTTCACATTATTTAGTGCTGCATATTTAGCTGAAAATATAAGAGGTGGATTGCAATCAATTCCGAGGGGACAATTTGAGGCAGCGCAAGCTTTAGGTTTAAATTCCACATATACCATGGGTTTTGTTGTTCTTCCTCAAGCTATCAAAGCTGTGATTCCAGCTTGTGTTGGTCAGTTTATCTCAATTTTCAAAGATACTTCTCTTGTAGCGATTGTAGGATTGACTGAATTATTAGGGATGGGACAAAAGGTGATCGCAAATCCCGCCTTTTTAGGAAAGAACATGGAAGTATTTCTGTTTATCGCGTTTATTTACTTTATATTCTGTTCGCTTATGTCGTATGTAAGTAGAAGATTGGAAAATACTTTAGGTGCCGGAGAGCGTTAGGAGGATATATATAGATGGAAAGTATATTTGGAGTTGAGAAAATAGATATACCTATTGAAAAAAGAGAAAATATAATAGAAGTAAAGGGATTAAATAAATGGTTTGGACAACTGCATGTTTTAAAAGATGTAAATATTAGTGTGAAACAAGGTGAGGTTGTTGTTGTCCTGGGGCCATCTGGTTCAGGGAAATCTACTTTTATTCGCACCCTTAATGCTTTAGAAGAGTTTCAACAAGGACAAATAAAAATAGATGGTATTGAGTTGACTGATGATTTAAAGAACATAGAAGAAATAAGAAAAGAAACAGGGATGGTTTTTCAATCTTTTAATCTCTTTCCACATATGACGATTCTAAAAAACATCTCTTTAGCACCGATTTGGGTGAGAAGGTGGAAGAAGACTAAAGCTGAACAAATCGCGAAAGAGTTGCTTGAAAGAGTGGGTATTCCTGAACAAGCTGATAAATATCCAGGTCAACTTTCAGGTGGGCAACAACAAAGGGTGGCTATTGCAAGAGCGTTGGCGATGCAACCGAAAATCATGTTGTTTGATGAACCGACCTCAGCGTTAGATCCTGAGATGGTAAAAGAGGTATTGGATGTAATGAAGACGTTGGCTGAATCAGGAATGACAATGGTAGTTGTTACACATGAAATGGGGTTCGCTCGCCAAGTAGCTGACCGTATTGTTTTATTTGATTAC
This sequence comes from Cytobacillus kochii, assembly GCF_020171845.1. Taxonomy (GTDB): domain Bacteria; phylum Bacillota; class Bacilli; order Bacillales; family Cytobacillaceae; genus Cytobacillus; species Cytobacillus kochii. The sequence goes on from NZ_JAIVAM010000027.1 coordinate 11,550, forward strand.
GGTGAAATTGTTGAAGAGGGAACGCCAGTAGAATTATTTGATAACCCACAACATGAAAGGACGAAAGCGTTCTTATCGCAAATACTATAATAAAAAAGGAGTCAGCATAACATGAAAGTGCTGACTCCTTTTTTATTTATGTAATAGATTAATTTTTTTAAAAAAGTTATTGACGAATAATAATAACAGGTGATATTATATTAAAGCAGTCGTTACTGACACAGTAACTTACATAAGGATTTTTAAAAAAGTTATTGACATCAAACGAACTGAATGATATATTAAGAAGGTCGCTTCTGAAGCGAACGAGATTGTTCTTTGAAAACTGAACGAACGTAAAACGTCAAGCGTAATTCTAAAAAAGCTGATTTATCAGCAACAAAGCACCATAGGTGCAAATGAGCTAATCAAACACTTTATTGGAGAGTTTGATCCTGGCTCAGGACGAACGCTGG
>NZ_JAIVAM010000028.1 GCF_020171845.1 Cytobacillus kochii
TTTCCAAAGTTGGTCAATCCCTCTCCTGCTCTAGTCCAACCTGAATTAGCAACTCGCTGTGCTTCTCTCAGTCGAGATAATTCATCTCTAGTTCTTTCGACATTTCTCTCAAGGTTATTTAAGGCTGCAACTTCATTGTTATATGCCCTTGCTGCTTTATCAGCTTGTACAGAACCTTCACCGTGTTCTCGAACCATTCGTTCATACTCTTGTTTGGCAGCTTTAGTGACTTCCTTCTGTACTTCTAGCTTCCTAGTTAAACCAGTTAACCGAGTTTCATAACTTGCTATAGACCTATCGCCACGATCAAATACTGATAGGTTAGCACGCATTTCACTATTCACATTTCGCAATTTATCTCTTAATCCCGTTAGCCCACGATTAAGTGCAGTAGTCTCTAAATCTAGTCCAATTGATAACCCTTCAATTCTCTCCATAGTTTACCTCCCCTCTATAGAAAGTAAAAAAAGAAAACCCTAACCTCCGAATGCGGCGATTAAGGATTTCTTTTGTTCTGGTTTATGTTTCTCTTTCAATACTTCAAGCATAAAATGAAAAGGCATATTCAAAATTTCATTAATATCCTTTCCATCCTTCATCAAATCAACGATTAACTTATCCATGTATTCTTTTTGCTTCTCAGGGGTAAAGTCCGCATCACTCAATTCTTCTTCTCCAGGAACTTTTTTGTTGATTCTGATTGCTGACCTTGAGCGATAAACAAGATCTGTTCTTGCAAAGTAGTAATTGCATCTGGAGCATGTAGTCCACTTTCCAATTCTTCGCGTGTGAATTGACCTTTGTAAATATCATTCACGGTGAATTCTATAAGTTTTTCAATTAATTCACGCTCACCAATTTCTTCCCCTTCTTTTGGTTTTTCAATTTGCGTTATTAAGTCTGCTGCTTGGTAAGTTACGCTCATAGGTACAAAGGCTGGCGTCCAATATTTCTTTGTTTCTACCTCTGCACCTGTTGCAGCCTCTTCTGGATTTGTTACTAATTCGATCATATTACGTTTTAAATTTGCCATTATAATTCCTCCCAAATTAAAAAGAGCAGGGATTTAATCCTGCTCTTTGATTAGTTGTTTACCGATATTATTTGATTTAGATGATAGTTCTTTGATTCTTGATGCACTTGGTTTCTTGCTTCCTGGTTTCGGAAAAACATCACCAGTAATATATATTTTTCCATTATCTTTCAAGTCCTTGAAATCATGAATAACAATATATTTCTTACCTTCCTGCTTTTTAGGCATTAGGCTCCCTCCGGTTCAGTCACATCAGTAGGGTAAGTTTTACCAAACACTTTAAGGAATAGTGCGTCACGCTTAGTTGTTTCTCCTTTTTTGTCATGAGCAAAAATAACTGATTTTTCATCACTAAAACCAGTTACTTCACGATCCATAAACTGAGCTGAAATTTCCTCACTAGAAAATTCAACCCCATCCTGTTTTGTCTGCCCCTCGATATTAGGACGAGTAAAAATTCCTTTTGGTAATCCCACATATTCACGTGATCCATCTTTGTAAGTTTTTGCAAAAACAACAGCTACATAAGGTGGATTGTCACTACTACCTATAGCAGTTAAACCTTCAACTACTTCTAACCCTAATAGTTTTTGTTTATCCTCTATTGGGATTTTATGAAAGTTTGATGTCACTGAAATCTCACCACTTGAAACAGCCATTTCAGCTGTCTTATTATCTCCCCACGCTCGTACGATTTCTTGAGCCATTTCAACATTGATGGTTTGTAAAAACTTAACACGCTCAATACTTTCTGCAACAATAGCATCATTGATAACACCATAGTAAAATTCATCTACACCTGTGGATGCTTGATAATCCTTTACAGTTTCCTCCATTTATATCACTCCTATTTATAAATTATTAAAATCTTCTCTATATAACTTTCCTCGGTATCTTCTGGCATCTCTAAAAATACCATCCTCGTATTCTTTTGGACCGCTAGATTGCGCAAAGTTTAACTTCCACATCACATCACGAATTTTGTCTGCGATTGTTTCAGTTAATATCCTGTTTTTTGACCATACATCTATCTGAAAAAGGCAATCATATGTTAGCCATTGATTATCTGCATAATCTTTAGGTAAAGGAGCATCTAGTGGAGCTATCACAATATAAGGCGCAGTGACATTTCCTGTTTCCGGATATTCATAGTATTTTATCCTTCCTGATGCTTGTTCTTTAATATAAGGGTCTGCAATCAGTTCATTGTATATCATCCCTAAAACATCCAATTACAGCCCCTCCCTTATTGCTTCTTTAATAGCATTGCGGTAAGCTGTTTCAGCATTTCTCATCGCTCTTGCAATAGCTCCCTTACCTCTTGGGTTTGGATTTTTAATTGTCCCCCATTCATTTAGATGGATGATACGATAACGCCCTTTTGGTCCACGCCAATGAATTTTAATTGTACGTGTACCAGCAATAGTCATAGGCTCTGATATAGTGATTTCTTCTATAGAGCCACCTTTGTCTCTAAATGATTCAAATTGTCTTTTTAACTCTTCAACAAAAACACGTGCTCCTCGCTTCAAAGCTTTGTCACTTATTCTTTGCATAGCTGTTCTTCCAAGTCGTCTCTCAATTTCAGCTAAAACTTGATTTTGTCCTCTCAGCCGAACACTCATTGTTTCAACTCCCCTACTATGGTAATAAACCCAGTGTTCTGGAAGTCAGGCTGAACCTCTTTAATGTTGTAATCAGTTCCATTCACATCAACATAATGTTTATTATTTGGTTGATAATCATCTTTTGGATTCCTGATTACAATAGTGATATCAGATAGGGTTCCATTTGACTTAGCAACCTCTAAGTCTTTCATCCAGACAGTATCAACTTCAGCCCATGTACTAAAAAGTAATTTATCTTTTGATTCTCCTGGCTCAGGACCATCATTAGGAACATATTGATAAAAAGTTACAGGAGTTCTTAAGTCTCCTGTACTTGCTCTTGGTGGCACATATTTAAACGGCTTCATTTTCCTCACCACCTATTAAAGCAAGTTCTATTCCAAAGCTTGTTAATTGTGAAAGAAAATTATCATCAAAGTATTCAAGAGCATCATTGTATACATACCTTGTACGTTCAAAAATAAGCTCTTTACCCCTTTTATTCTTTCCGATTTCAAAGACTCCACACTTGGCTTTAATATCCTCATAAGAAAAGGATAACAACCTTTTAAGATTGTCATCCTCACTTGAATGGGATATATGCATGCGTTGTTTAAATTCTTCTACTAACTCTGGAGTGATTTCCAATCACATCAGCCCCTTATGCTCCTTCTGGTCCTTCTGGTTCTACAACACCAAGGTCAAGGTTTAAATCATAGACTTGTGCGGCATAATTATCTTTTGGTTTACCTGTAGCATGTTGTTTAGCAATATACAGTTGAGCATCCTGCATTGCAAGTGTTTGATCAAATTTATTCACTTGCATTGCTCCTCCAATGGCAGCGAGATATTCACCCTTCACAAAGAACAACACCTTACCTTTTGGAACGAATACAGATTCAGTTTGGATTGGGTTAAATGGTAGATTTGTTACATAAACACCACTATCATTTTGAACTGTGGCATTAGCGCGAATACCAAATGTGTCAAAAGGGTTTGTAACCATGACCACTTTTCCAGATACGTTTCGCACTTTTTCAACATTGTCTTTACCTACCGGACGGATTGAAAGTTTCTCTACAACCTGTTTTAATTCATTGATTGTTGTGCGTCCTGGCTTAAATGTTAAGGTTCCCGCTGAAGTTTTTCCTTCAACAGCTCCATTAGCCAACTTCTCATAAAGTAGACCAATCGGTTGGCTTTGACCATTACCAGCAACATAACCGCGTTCTAATCCTACTGTCATCGCTTCTACAATCATTGTGCGAACATATCGTTCAATCCACACCGGACCAAGTTTTAACATGTCATTGTGGATTGGAATAAATGCAGTGAGTTTTAACTGGGTGATTGATTCTTTACGGAAGGTAGCATTTAACTGCCCTTGGATGTCACCAAATAAATCTCCCCATACAGCCGCGCCTTCTGGATCACTATAGATAAATTCAGTAACAGCACCCAAATTCTGAATACCCAAGTGTGAAAGTAATGGATGTGCGTCAACTAAATCCTCAAACACTCGTTCTTGAGTTGTTTTTGGTAAGGTATCAACAGATTTAAATCCGCCGTCCTCCACAACTGCATTAAAAAACTTCATTTCTTCGCTAGTGAGAACATTGGCACCACGAGATTGCATGATAGAACGATCAACCATATTTTCATTAACTTGATTCAGAATATCTGCTTGAACATCTTGTCCAAGAGCTTCAATCATTTCATTTAAAGCTGCAGATTGTTCTTCTGGTGTACCTGATTGTGTGGATTGTGCAAATGCTAATTTCTTTTCCTCAAAATTATTAAAACGAATTGGCATAATTATTATTCCCCTTTCAAATTTAAAAAGAGCGCGCTCAAGTTCTGCTTTTGTTGTGCAGGTACTTGTTCGGGCTCTTTTGGTTTCTGATTTTTTAATTGTTCAATTTCTTTTTTTAATTCATTAAAAATTTCTTCGTAATTTGGTGTCGGATCTGGCGAGTTACTTTGTTGCATTGTGATTTTATTATTAAATTCTTTTGCTTTGTTTTCGAAGATTTCAGATTCTACTTCTTCTACTTCAGCATCAATAATCTCATCAATTAAGCCGATTTCTAAGGCTTCCTGTGCAGTAAGATATGTTTCTTCATCCATTAACTTTTTCATCTTATCTGCATCTACTCGTTTAAGATAAGATTGCATTGCCGCTTGACTTACTTTTTCAAGATCATCTGCAGCCTTTCGTAATGCTTTGGCATTTCCATAAGCTAATGTCAGAGCGTTATGGACCATAATCATTGTATTGGCATGAGCCCTTAATTTGTCTGCTCCCATACAAATAACAGATGCTGCACTAGCTGCAATACCTGTAATCGTAATAGTGACATGCCCCTTATGATCCCTTAAAGTGTTACAAATATCAATTCCTAAAAAGGCATCTCCGCCATAAGAGTTGATAGAAATATCAATGTCCTCATCTTCTTTAATTGACTTCATTCGGTAATTAAAATCCCAAATGCTAGAGTTCCAAGATATAATATCACCTTTGATTTTATGCTTCATCTTTCTTCTCACCCCCTTCCAAAACTTCCGAATAGTTCTTAGTTATAACGTATTTGTTCATAATTGGATCATCTACCTCCTCACGACCTAGTTCATCTCTGAGTTCATTACCATTCATAATCCCTGATGATCTCAACTTATCTACTGCATTTGCTAGCTCAAATACACTTTGATATTGAACTTTTCTTATGTCGATACACTTACCATTTAGATATTCAGTCTTGGTAAAAAACTTCGCGTCCCCTTCATCCTTTATCTGTTTTAGTAAAGGACTGACGGTATAGAGCATATAGTTCTTAGTCTGTTTTTCTACATCTGCCATATCGCCATGAAGCAAACCTAAAGGAATTCCTATGGCCATAGCCACTTTATCTAAAAACCCGTCTGTGACCTTATTTACTTCTTCTACGCTTTGACTTGATGTTGACCCATTATTTTGTTCTTTGTATTCATGCCCCTTTTGCTGTGGGACAACCGCCACGTCTTTTTGATCGATAGCGCTATATAACTTATCGATAAATTGCTGAAGCTTTTCTTGATGTTCTTTACTCTTAGAAGCAACCAAATCCATGTCCACCGTTGCCCTAATCTGCCCTTTCCGTTTTTGGAAGTTTAATATTTTTCCAAATAAATCCCCGTAATCAGCAAATAAACCATTAATCAAAGGTGATAGTCTTTCATTTTTATATCTTAAGTGGATTACTTCATTTTGCCTAAAGCTTCGCTTAAATTCATAATTTTTAACTACTACATTTGTAAATGTATCCTCCATTACCGCATACTCGTTATGTTGAAAATCATCCGCAATTAATAAATCTCCATCATCAGCTTGGATAATTAAACATTCATTGTCATACACCAACTTGTGGACGAATGTTCTCCAAAAGGTACTTGCAGTCATATTTTTATTTGGACGAACATTCAAATGGTAGTATAGATCATCTTTTATAAATTTCTTACCGTTTTTGACCCTGAATTCTGATTGACTAATTGTTCGCGCAAGAAAGGATACACATGTATCAACCGCAATTTTTTTTAAGTAAACTCTTTGCGATTGATCCTCAAATAAATCTAAATCAAACATAATTTCCAATTCTTTATTCCGTTTAATGACACCGTCTAACCACCCCAAATTATCACCTCCTTAACTAGAATTTTATATCTGAAAGGAAAAAGTCTGTTTCCTCCTGCAAATCTCTTGAAGCCCAAACTCCGTATAAAAACATCATAAAACCATCAGTCTTACGTTTAACTTCTTCCTTCTTGCGATACACCTTATTCCCATTAGGTAGTCTCTTAACAAGCACATTATTTGTGTACCATCGCATAAGTGGGTTATCGCCAAATATGACTTGTTCATTTTCAAAAGCTATTTCTATCCTTGGGGCTAATAGACCACTTGCAGCATCCGGATTACGTATAACCTCAACTTCAAATCCTTCAGCTTGAAATAAAGGTTTAAGAATATCCATCTTGAAGCTATCACCTATGATTTTCTTTATGTTCCAACCTTCATCTCGTTTTATTGCAAACCACTTAACTATTAAATGAGGATCCATAGTTTCAATATCTAAGACAGTCAAAAGACCATCTTCTTCCCACTCTTTAATTGGAGCGAATTTCCGATGGTCTTTCTTATTATTGTTTTCAGCTTTATTCTTACTATAGGCATAATGTTTATCAGCAAAAGGCTTGCAAATAAATGAATGCGTTAATTCTTTAGGTATAAAGTATTTATCATTTTTCAAAAACAATAATCCCGCTGAAACGAAGTCACGAACAGATGCATAATCTAAACAACCTATACATTCACGGCTCTTTAACTCATCTAAATCATATGATTGATCAGTTGCCTTTATCTTCTTCCAAGATGTTACACTTTTTTCTAAGTCAACTTTCGGTAAATTCATTCGTTTTGTAATGAATTCCTCATAACCGTCGGGATCGTGTTCCAATTTGTTATATTGTTTTTTCACTGTTTTAAATAGCGTTTGGGCATAATCAGATAATGGTGGGTGAAATTGTGAATTTGCCTTTTGCCATACTTCAGGATTATGCATTTCTTCCTCACTATCTAAACAACACATGAATGGAAAAAGACCATCATCCCTAATACTTACAGAACCATCAAGTATACTATCTGCTCGTTCTAAAAGTTTGTCCAAAAAGCCTTCCCGAACATAACCGTCAGATCCAACATAAAAGACCCTTGGATGTTTTACTTTTCCTAGTCCTGATGTAAATACATTGATTACTGAAGAATCTTCATATCGATGAATTTCTTCAAAAATAACACAACCATCCCGCAAGCCATCTTTTGTACCTGCATTTGATGTGTGATATTGAAATAATGATTTTGTATCATACGATTCGATAAGCGCTTTTTTATGGTCAAAGAAATCTTTCAGCACATCAATTTTATCAATCGTATTATAAACTTCTGTAAATGACATTTTAGCTTGCTTTTCACTGTTTGCTACAACTGACACATTATAATTATCTATCCCATGCAGCTCGCTAATGAAATAATTAGCAAGCGTAGAAATACGCCCAGTCTTACCACCACCACGCCCTTCATAATCAAGATGTTCATCAAATACTAAAGAACCGTCTTTGTAATATAAGAAAATAAAACACGTTTTAAATTTCTGGGTAAGTGTAAGTGGAAAATAATACTTCTCAGTAAACGCAATGTAATTTTCAATTTGTTCAACATCAAAATACATATCATCGGCTGTAAGTATGTCACGTTCAATCAATTCAAGTAATTTTATGCGCCTCTTATTCAAAATGATTTCGCCATCACGCCACTGACGAATGTATTCTTCAACATAGCTATAACTAATCAAATTAAACTACCACGCTTCTGGTTGCCTTCCACAGTTGTTGAAGAGGCAGGAGGAGGTGTCGTTTTTAATTTGAATTTTATCGATTTCTCAAGCGCAATCTTTTGAGCGTTAATTTTCATCTTCTCATTCATACTAGGATGACTCTTTATAAATTTTTGCGAACCATTTTCGATGGTGATACTTACTCCATCACGATCAATCACTTTATCACATTCAGCATCCAATTCATGCAATCGAATTAAATCATTTACTTTTTTCACTTCCAGTAAATCATCAGTATCAATACGTGCTAATAACTGTTTTTTTAATTTATCAAAATCCATACTACCCCTCCCCCCACCGCCCCTAATGTGAAGGACTTATTTTTTAAATATTTTCAGAGAGTTGACCCCCCTCCCCGGTGCCCCA
>NZ_JAIVAM010000029.1 GCF_020171845.1 Cytobacillus kochii
ATTAGCTCATTTGCACCTATGGTGCTTTGTTGCTGATAAATCAGCTTTTTTAGAATTACGCTTGACGTTTTACGTTCGTTCAGTTTTCAAAGAACAATCTCGTTCGCTTCAGAAGCGACTTTATTAATATAACATATCGTGTCATCTGAGTCAACATCTTTTTTTGATGTCAATCAATCTTTCATGTCGTCCTCTTGCTGACTTGAATAAGTATATCAGCAGTAACCACTATTTGCAAGCATTATTCAACAATTATTTTTATAAAATAATTTATTGACCATTTCATTCATAGTTAACACCAAGAAATACCTCCATTGATACTCCTAAAAGAATCTATAAAACCCTATTAGTATAGTCTGTAGTAGTTTGCTAAAGGTAGTCATTAAAATGATCTCATCCTAATAAAAAAGCCGAACACAATTCAATTTTGAAATTTGAATTGTGTCGGCACTCATTTGATTTAAACAATTTGTTTATTCTCTTTCATCTTCACTGTCGATAGATGCTTCAGGCAATTCCTCTGCAGTTTCAAGTGGCTTTGCTCGCTCTTCTCCATCTTTTTCTTCTTCCTTTTCAACTTTTGCTACAGTAGAGACGAATTCATTCACACTTTCATCGATTCGAATAAGTCTTACACCTTGCGTGTTTCTTCCCATAGTTGAAATATCTTCTACTCCCATACGGATAATGACACCGCCAGTGGTAATCAACATGATGTCTTCCTCACCACGTACAGCTTTCATCGTAACGAGATCCCCAGTTTTTTCAGTAATATTGGCCGTTTTAATTCCTTTACCACCACGACCCTGAATACGATAATCATCAGCTGGTGTTTGTTTACCATAACCTTTTTTCGTAACTACTAGAATGTTGTCCCCTTCTTCTAGAACTTCCATTCCAACCACTTCATCTTCTTCACTCAGAGTGATTCCTTTTACACCAGTAGCTGTACGTCCCATAGAACGGACCGCATCTTCAGGGAAACGAATAAGGAGACCATTTTTTGTACCGATGATAATTTCTTTATCTCCATTTGTAAGACGTACAGAGATTAATTCATCTTCTTCTTTTAAACCTAAAGCGATCAAACCGTTTGTACGGATATGAGCAAATGAAGATAACGGTGAACGTTTAGAAATGCCTCGTTTTGTTGTGAAGAACAAGAACCAATCATCCACAAAATCCTCTATTGGAATAACAGCATTAATCCATTCATCCTTTTCAATACCTAACAAGTTAATGATAGGAATCCCCTTCGCTGTTCTACTAAATTCAGGAATTTCATACCCTTTAGCTTGATACACTTTTCCTTTATTCGTAAAGAAAAGGAGATGATCATGCGTTGAGGTAGTCAATAGGTGTTCAACAAAATCATCTTCATTTGTTCCCATTCCTTGTATCCCTTTTCCACCTCGTTTTTGGGCACGATAAGTAGATACCGGTAATCGCTTAATATAGCCTTTATGTGTAAGGGTAATAACAATGTTCTCTTGAGGAATCAAATCTTCATCTTCTAGATGCTCAAGACCACCGGAAACAATTTCTGTACGGCGTTCATCATTAAAACGGTCTTTTAGTTCTGTAAGTTCTTCGCGAATAATGTCTAATACTTTTTCATCACTTGCTAAAATTGCTTTTAAATCTGCAATTAATTGAATAAGACTAGCATATTCTTCTTCGATTTTCTCACGCTCTAAACCAGTTAAACGCTGTAAACGCATATCCAAAATCGCTTGCGCTTGCTTCTCCGAAAGATCAAATTGTGTCATTAAACCTTCTTTGGCAATATCTGTAGTTCTTGACGCTCTGATTAATTTAATGACTTCATCTAAATGATCTAAGGCAATTCGTAAACCTTCTAAAATATGCGCTCTTGCTTCCGCTTTCCGCAATTCGAATTCTGTTCTTCTTCTTATAACAACAACTTGATGGGCTAAATAATATTCTAAGCACTGTTTTAAATTCAATACTTTAGGTTGTCCATCCACTAAAGCAAGTAAATTAATACCGAAGCTTGTCTGTAGTGCCGTATGTTTATATAAATTATTTAAAAGCACATTTGCGTTGGCATCTTTGCGGACTTCAATAACTATTCGTAAACCATCTCTGTCAGATTCGTCACGTAAATCTGTAATACCATCAATTTTCTTATCACGTACAAGGTCAGCAATTTTTTCAATCAATCTTGCTTTATTCACTTGGTATGGGATTTCATTAACAATGATAACTTCTTTCCCATTTGATTTCTGTTCGATTTCAACCTTTGCTCTAAGTGTAATAGAGCCTCTTCCTGTTTCATAAGCTTTCCGAATTCCACTACGGCCTAAAATAAGTCCTGCAGTCGGAAAGTCTGGTCCAGGAATGATTTCCATTAACTCTGGAATCGTAATTTCCGGATTTCTACTTAATGTAAGTACACCATCAATGACTTCGCCTAATTGATGAGGAGGGATATTGGTAGCCATTCCTACAGCAATACCTGATGTACCATTTACAAGTAGATTAGGGAACCGGGCAGGAAGCACGACCGGTTCCTTTTCCTCTCCATCATAGTTGTCTTGATAATCGATGGTATCTTTATTAATATCTCTTAACAATTCCATTGATATTTTTGACATACGGGCCTCTGTATAACGCATGGCAGCAGCAGAGTCGCCATCAATTGATCCAAAGTTACCGTGTCCATCAACAAGCATATATCTATAGTTAAAGTCTTGTGCCATTCTTACCATTGTTTCATATACTGCTGAATCACCATGTGGGTGGTATTTCCCGATAACATCTCCAACAATACGGGCAGACTTTTTAAACGGTTTATCTGAGTGCATGCCAAGATCATGCATTGCATAAAGTATTCTTCTGTGCACAGGCTTTAGCCCGTCACGTACATCAGGTAGGGCTCGGGAAACGATAACACTCATTGCATAATCCAAGAATGACGTTCTCATTTCCTCACTTATATTAATTTCTTTAATTTGGGACTTAGGCGTATCAGCCATCTATAGGTACCTCCCTATCGCACAAAGCTTATTGCTTAGGCTACATTTTATTGACAATATCTATGTAAAAGCAGGATAGAACCAACTCTATCCTGACTTTCATTAAATATCTAAATTCTTCACATACTGCGCATTTTCTTCGATAAAGTTACGGCGTGGTTCTACTTTATCTCCCATAAGGATTTCAAACGTTTCATCTGCTTCAATCGCATCTTCTAAGCTTACTTGTAAGAGCGTACGCGTTTCCGGATTCATTGTCGTTTCCCATAATTGATCTGGGTTCATCTCACCTAAACCTTTGTAACGTTGGACATTTGGTTTTGGCGTAGCCGGAAGCTCTTTCATAATCTCGTCTAATTGGCGATCGTTATAAGCATATGAGATTTTCTTCCCTTGTTGAACTTTATACAAAGGTGGCTGCGCAATATATATATAGCCCGCATCTAAGATTTGTCTCATATAACGATAAAAGAATGTTAGTAATAGTGTTCGAATATGCGCCCCATCTACATCGGCATCTGTCATAATAACGATTTTATGATATCTTGCTTTCGTAATATCAAAATCTTCACCGATTCCTGTTCCAGAGGCAGTAATCATTGCTCGTACTTCATTATTAGATAATATTCGATCTAACCGTGCTTTTTCTACGTTTAGGATTTTTCCTCGAAGTGGTAGAATTGCTTGGAAATGCCTGTCTCGTCCTTGCTTAGCTGAACCACCCGCTGAATCACCCTCAACGATATATAGTTCCGAAATAGACGCATCTTTTGAAGAACAATCAGCAAGCTTACCTGGAAGACTAGAAACTTCTAAAGCACTCTTTCTTCTTGTTAGTTCTCTCGCCTTTTTAGCTGCTGCTCGAGCTCTTGAAGCCATCATACCTTTATCGACGATTTTTCTTGCAACAGATGGATTTTCCAATAAGAATTTTTCAAAGGCTTCCGAAAAAGCCGTATCTGTTGCTGCTCTTGCTTCTGAATTGCCTAATTTCGTCTTCGTTTGTCCTTCAAACTGAGGGTCAGGATGTTTAATTGAAACAATCGCTGTTAAACCTTCTCTGACGTCTTCACCTGTAAGGTTGGCATCATTATCTTTAAACACGCCATTCTTACGAGCATAATCATTAATCACCCTCGTCAGCGCTGTTTTAAATCCAGATTCATGTGTTCCACCTTCATACGTATGAATATTATTGGCGAAAGAATAGATATTACTTGTATAGCTATCGTTGTACTGCATTGATATTTCAACAGAAATACCATCTTTTTCGCCTTCAATATAAATCGGCTCTTCATGAAGTACTTCTTTATTTTTATTTAAATGCTCTACATAAGACCTAATACCACCTTCATAGTGGAATTCTTTGGTCTTATCCTCTTCACGTTCATCTGAAAGAGTAAGCTTTAATCCTTTATTTAAAAAAGCTAATTCGCGGACCCTCGTTGCTAATGTATCAAAATCATATTCTAATGTTTCTGTGAAAATCTCACCATCTGGCTTAAAAATTGTGGTTGTGCCAGTTACTTCTGATTCACCGATTACTTTTAAGTCTGCGCTCGGTACACCACGTTGATATTTCTGATAGTAGATTTGCCCGTCACGATGAACATAGACTTCTAACTGAGTAGAAAGAGCATTAACAACAGATGCACCAACACCATGAAGACCACCAGAAACTTTGTAGCCTCCGCCACCAAATTTTCCTCCGGCATGTAAAACAGTCATAATAACTTCTACAGCAGGTCTTCCCATTTTTTCTTGTATCCCAACAGGAATCCCACGTCCATTATCAACGACCTTAATACTATTATCCTCGAGAATACTTATATTAATTTCATCACAATATCCAGCAAGTGCCTCGTCAATACTATTATCGACAATTTCCCATACCAAATGATGTAATCCTTTTCCACTCGTTGATCCGATATACATACCTGGACGTTTTCTAACTGCTTCAAGACCTTCTAATACTTGTATCTGGTTCTCATCATAGGATTGTTGCCCCATTGCTTCCTGATCCATTGACACATCGATCACCTACACTTTCCATTTTGCATATCATTCTTTTTCACTCTATTAGCTCATCATCGACATTAAACAATCAATTTCCTCGTCCTCTTTTTTAAAGTAGACGAAGCAAGAGGAGAGTAATATATATGATCGGTTGTAATCACAACTGATTTGTACACACCTTTAGCCAAATTGGTAGAAGAAGCGTCATCACGCTGCAAAAACTCTTCTGCATTTATAGAAGAGCCGACACTTTCTTTATCAATAATGGCTACCAAATCTTTTGCACGTATTAATACATCCTCGCCAATATGAATATACAAGGCCTCACCTCATTGAATTTTTTTAAGGCTGCCCGCCTTCACTTCATACGCAGCTGCTTCTTTTAAAGTCTGATGATCTATTCCATCGACACTAGTGGTCGTTACAAATGTTTGTACTTTTCCCTGTATCGTATTAAGCAAATGCGATTGCCGGTAATCATCCAATTCCGATAGTACATCATCTAATAAAAGAATAGGGTATTCTCCAATTTCAGCGTGAATCAGTTCGATCTCAGCAAGTTTCACTGATAATGCTGTGGTTCTTTGTTGACCTTGAGAACCAAAGGTTTGCACATCTCGTCCATTCACTTGAAATAACAAATCATCTCTATGAGGGCCGAACAATGTAACGCCTCTTTCAATTTCTCTTGTTTTTGTTTTTTCATACTTTTCTAGGTATATATTCTTCATTTTCGACAAATCTTGTTCTTCTGATACATCAACAGAAGGCTTATACTGAATTTTTAACGTTTCAAGTCCCCTAGAAATACCTTCATGGATCGGCATTGCCCACTTTTCTAGCAAATAGATGAACTCGAATCTCTTGGCGATTATTTTAACAGCCATCTCAATAAATTGTTCAGTTAAAATATCAAGCATAGCCTGATCAGTCTGTTTACGTGACTGTAGCAACTTTAAATAATGATTTCGTTGTTGGAGTATTTTCTGAAACTGATTAATGTCATGAAGATAAACGGCGGATACTTGTCCAATTTCCATATCAATAAAACGACGCCTTACTTGAGGGCTCCCTTTTACTAAATGGAGATCTTCAGGCGCGAACATCACAACATTCATATTACCGACATATTGGCTAAGCTTTTGTTGTTCAATATGGTTACACTTTGCTTTTTTACCCTTTTTAGATATCACAAGCTGCATGGGTAGAGAACCATGCTTATTTACTACTCTACCTTCTATCTTAGCATACTCCTGATCCCAACGAATAAGATCTTTATCATTTGAGGTGCGATGAGACTTAGCCATGGCTAAAACATAAATAGATTCCATCACGTTTGTCTTACCTTGTGCATTCTCACCTAAAATGACATTGACCTTATTATCAAACTGTACCGACAGTTCATTGTAATTGCGATAATCCTTTATTTGTAATTGCTCTATATACATAGGCGGTTACATCCTTAATTGTTCGAAATTGTAAATGTGCCATGATCAGGTATTTCGATTACATCGCCTGCTCTTAGCTTTCTCCCACGACGCTGATCTTGTTCCCCATTAACAAATACAACATATTCACCTAAAAACCATTTTGCCATTCCCCCTGACTGAATTAAATCAGCTACTTTGAGAAATTGCCCTAAAGTAATATATTCCGTTTCAATTTGTATTTTGTTCATCATTGCACTCTTTCTAGTTATTTGACATCGTACTTCTCTATTTTTTAGTATCTAATAGTTTATTTTACTAAATTATTGTGTGATACACAAAGTAAATCTTTTATTAAGTATCGAAGTCATTTATTGCGAAAATTCTGGAAGCAGGTTCAAAGAAGAATGAGATGAGTCTAAATAAAAAAATCCGAACACACACTCTTCTTTGAATGTGAACAGCCCCCTGTCAAGTAGACAGTGGAAATAATAAAAAGTTACCTAAGCGGCTATAGCTCTATATTCCATAGGGCTATAGCCGTTTAGTCGTTTTTGGTATCGATTATGATTATAG
>NZ_JAIVAM010000030.1 GCF_020171845.1 Cytobacillus kochii
TAATGGGTGCTTTATGTTTGGAAATTGGAATGCTCACGAATTTTTTAATAACCATCAGTTTATTGAAGTCATTGGCAACATTTACGAAAATCCAGAGTTAATCAACTCTTGAATTATTATGTTTCCTAAATGAAGAGATGCCTCTGACGGGATTCGAACCCGTACTCCTTTCGTAAGCATAGGCTAGGGGAGAACACGCTTCCCTACGGACTTTCACCGGCTAGGAATTTCACCTGCCTCAGCTAATTTGCTTTTCGGTGCTTCTGAAACCCTTGCCTTGCGACCCGGTTCTACAATGTTTTCCGGCGCTCTTCCCTTCTAGAGCTACAGAGGCATTTTGTAAATTATATACATTATTTTATATATCATCAATAAAAATTTTACTTTACTTAAGAGTAAAAACATTAATTAAGGAGGGGATAAAAATGAGCTTAATCATTAAGTCCGAAGTGCGATCCGCCAGAAAAACATATGATTGTGATGATTGCGGAAAACCCATATTGAATAAGAAAAAATACCGCTATTTCTTTGGTGCTCCCGACAAAGGCGATAAACCCTACAGCTTAAGAATTTGTAAAAGTTGCGACCCGTATCAGGAAGATTATTAAACGTTTTTTAAGCAAAGTGTTAACTAGGAGGGGTTTGAGTGAAATGTAAGTATTGTGGTTGTGAAATGGAAGCAGAATTTGTGGATATTGGTATAGGGGAGCAACAAGTCTCAGATTGGCAATGTCCTAATGACAACTGCCCAGAGTATCTAGATTGGTTAGAAAAGAATAGAGAGACAGATGTAAAAGCAGGTAGAAGATGATATACACGATAAGCAGGGAGTTTCGTAGTCTAAAGAAATACGTAGTATGAAAGGATGGTTGGAATGCCACAAGTATATAGATTAAATGAAAATGATTGGGTAATAGCTGACAACTTTAATGAAGCAGTCAACTGGTATATGAAGGATACAGGTATGTCGAAAGAAGAAGCTGTTGACGAATCATATTCCCCATTTGAAGTTAAAGATTTATCTAGATTTTATATTATAGTAGAACGCTATGACAACAAAGAGTTTGAAGAGGAATATTTAGAGGATGAGGATGATAACACGTTATCTATCCCCGCAGATGAGTTAATTAAAAAGGAATGGAAAGGTAAGCCTTTTATTTTCTGTTCTACCGAGTATTGATGACAAAGCACACTAATTTAAAGCAACATCTTGATAGATCAGTTGATTAGGAGGGAAATAAATGAGTTTTACCGTCACTTGTAATAACTGTGAAGCTAGAGTGGAGCTTGAGGATGGATTTTTAAAAAGTGAGAAGATCCAGGTTTATGACAGTGGTGAATTTGTTGTTTCCATTAAGTGTTCCGACTGTGGAAATGAAATAGTAAGTAATGATGTTTAATTAACACAAGGTAGGAGGAGTTAATTTGAATAAAGATTTTGATCACCAAGCATTATTTTTAACCATATTAATTTCGTATTTTATAAGTGCAATAATTTTAGTAGCAAGAGGGATTATTTGAAAATGAAGGTAATTCCATTGAATTACACAATAGGCAGCACGCTGATCCACAAGGGTAATAGATTCACAGTTCAAGATATTACGCACTTTGATCAGTTGACCTTTCTCTTTTTCGCAGAAAGGCCTGGTCAGGGGGTTAGGGAAGATTTAATTAAGTGGGATGAAATTACTGTTGAATAGGGGGAGTTAATTTGAACTTAGAAAAAATCAAAAAAGATTGGAATTATTACTGTAAAGAAACGGAAGAAAATGAAATTGTGGACATTGACCTTCATTATTCAATGGCAATGGAAGTTGGAGTATTGATTAACAAAATCGAACAACAGCAAAAGGAAATTGAAGAAACGAAGCAAGTTGCAAATGACTTGAATAACGATCTCTTTCATGAGCGAGTTGAAAAAGATAAATTGGAACAGAAAATTGAAAAATTGAAGAAAGAGTTAGATAGACAGATGCAAATTGGCTATTCTTTCGAGGGACAGGTAGTAGATCAACAGAAAGAAATTAAACGTTATGAAAAAGCGCTTCACGCTCTACTTAATATCTCATATAAAGATGATTTAGATGAGATGGTGGATATTATAACGGACGCGTTAACTGGATTCGAATTAAATGAAATTTATCAAAAAGATGCTGATTTAGGTGCTGAATCAATAAGAGAAATTAAAGAAGATATACGAAACATAAGATAGAGGGAGTTGTTTAAGATGAGGGGGCAAATCATGGCTATTCCATGGGATAAGCGAATTTATGCGCTCTACAAAGGAGAAGAAAACATCATAGATGGCACGATATTAGAAATTGCAGCTAGGACTGGAAAAACGATCAAGTCATTAAGATGGATGACTTATGATGCCTATAAAGAGCGTTGTAAAAAGAGTAAAAATATAATTGAGTTAGTACCTATTGATGACTATGAAGAGGAGTTGTTTCAATGAAGTTAGCAAGCTGCAGCAAATGTTTTGCAGTAGTTCCATCAAAGCAAACAGTGATTGTGGAATATAAAAGAGTATGTAATAAATGCAGAAAATAAAAAAGACAGGATTTCTCCCGTCTATGGTAATCGACAATTAAATTATACCATAGGGGGAGAATAGATGAGCAGTCAATTATCTTTCTTTCCGGATGTTGATGAAAAGAAAATTCGTTCCATCGTTGTGAAAGAGCTAAAGAAATATAAAGCATTGAAGATTCAGCAGCAGAATAAATTGGAATTGAATCAGAATGGCATTCAAGTTAACATATTCCCTAAGTTGCTACAAAACGATTTAGAGAATGAACTTAAGGTTATCCAAATGGAAAGAGCATTGAAAAACAGTCTTGATACTGTGGAAAGACAAATCATTGAAATGAAGTATTTAAGCCTAGAAAGGCAGAATGATTTAAACATATACTTAGAACTCGGTTTACAAAAGACAGCCTATTATGAAAAGAAAAAGACAGCAATCTTTATGATAGCTTCATCACTTGGAATAATTTAAGAAAAAACGCGGACAAAAAGCGAACAAAAATAGGGATAAAAATAGGAGAAAAAGGCGGACAAAGTTACTGCCTTTTTTTTCTTTGAATTTTTTTATGATTATCTCAGGAGCTATTCCTGGGGTCGCACTTATCCCATACCAAAGGTGCAAGACTCGAGCAGTCAAACAGGCATGATTCATGCTGATGCACCTAGTTTGCGGTGGCTGCTATTGCGGGGCATGGAGGTAGAAGCACTCTGTTTTATTTTATTAAGCATTTAGCATAATGAGGTGATAGTAGGTAATTTGTCATAAAATGTCGAACGATAGTATTTGTCCACCCTTTCTAATTCACTGATAATTATATGATGAGAGGGGGAAAGATTCTTGATAAAAGAGAAAAAAGAATTAACAATAATAGATATCTTTTATGACTTAAAAAGAAGAGTATCAATAACAAGAAAAGCACGAATAAAGGCATCTAAAAGGCTTAGAAGAAAACATGAATTTTTTGAAAAAGTTACAAATTTTTATTCGCTAATTGTTCTTATTCTTTCTGTTTGGTTTATTAACTATAATAATTTAGATTTTACTAAAGGCTTATTAATTTTGTCATTATCATTAACCTTTTTTACTATGTTTTTATCATCGAAGAATTATAAAGAAAGAGCTGGTGCTTTTGAAACGAATTATCAGCATTTGGATGTTCTATTGAATAAAATTGAACGTATTGAAGTTAATCCAATACAGATAAATACAGAATTAGTTAAAAAACTACATAGAGAATATGAAATATTATTGATTGAAAAAGAAAATCATCATGATATTGATTACATGACGGTAGATGAAGAAATGGCTTCTAAATTTAAAATAGAAATAGCAACATATAGGAATAAAGAAAAAATTTTAAATACCCTCATTGCAATCTATCCAATAATCTTATTTGGATTTTTATATTTTGTACAAAAATACTTATAAAAGAGCATCCTTTCGAGGCTGCTTTTTTATTTTAAAAAGGAGGTAATGAAATGGAGATAACAATAAAAAATATATATCCAGAAATTATTTCTTATTACTATGACGGGGTTGAAAAAGATGTGCATAGTTCGCTTACCATTGAATACAGAGCAAGGATTAAAGATTTAAGTTTTACTGGTTCAACAATATTACCTTTAGAGAATGAAGAAAAACAATTCAGTGTAAAAGAATTAAAAAAGATGATAGCAATTCAAATAAAGGAAAACTTTGAAAGAATCGATAAATGGTTTGATTAATGATTAAACAATTCATATATGTCATGATTCATATGACTGAGGGTGAGAAGCTTATTAATTACTGGTGGTTATGGATTAGTGTTTTTGGAGTTGGGGGATTAATCATTTTCATTGTGGAATGGGTGAGAAACAAATGAAGTATATAAAAGTTATTTTGATTTCAATAGTAATTACATTATTCAACACACAACCAGGAATAGAGAATGATCCAGTAAGAACAAGAGATTGGAAGTTTATGTGTTAAATAAATAAGGAGGCATAAATGATGAATATTAGTAAAGAGGCATTCAGTATCAGAAAAGCTATTGTCGATGCAAACGTTGAGCACTGTAAAGATTTAACCCCAGAACAAATTGAAAGTATTATAAGACTTAATGAAATAAAGAATCTAAAAGAACAACCTTTACTACAGATTGAATTACAGGATATAAACTCAGTACCAAGGGTTATATACAAAGGTGAAGAAATCAAAAATAAAATGGAGGTAGCATTCGAATGGGATACAGGAACAATCGAAGCTTATACTCCTGCGTATGTTCGAATTAAACATTGGGATAAAGAAGTTGACAAAAGAATGAATAGTAAAACAATACAACACAATGAACAGATATTCTAAAGATGACTGAATATAAAACCTTAGAACAAAAGCGAAAGTTTTATGATGGTCGTGAATGGAAAGCATTACGAGAAGAAGCTAAGAGTCGTGACAACTATGAATGCCAGGAATGTAAACGCCAAGGCAAAGTAACTATAGACATGAATGAATACAGCGAGAGTGCCAAGCGTAAGAAGATTAAGTTAGTAGTCCATCACATCAAAGAGATTGAACATCATCCAGAGCTAGCACTTGAGTTAGATAACCTTGAGACAGTTTGTGTCGATTGTCATAACAAAGAGCACGGAAGGTTATTTGATAAGAAGCAAAACAAATGGGCAGATGATGAACGCTGGTAATACCCCCCGGTCAAAAACTTTGGCCTTTATTAGCCTCTGGGGCACCGGGGAGGGGGGTCAACTCTCTGAAAATATTTAAAAAATAAGTCCTTCACATTAGGGGCGGTGGGGGGAGGGGTAGTATGGATTTTGATAAATTAAAAAAACAGTTATTAG
>NZ_JAIVAM010000031.1 GCF_020171845.1 Cytobacillus kochii
AATAACCTTGAGAGAAATGTCGAAAGAACTAGAGATGAATTATCTCGACTGAGAGAAGCACAGCGAGTTGCTAATTCAGGTTGGACTAGAGCAGGAGAGGGATTGACCAACTTTGGAAACGGGCTAAAATCAGTATCAGAAAAAGCAAAGAACCTAGGGAGTAATTTGACGAAAAGTATTACTATGCCAGCATTAGGTGCAGCGACTGCTCTAGGAGGTATAGCCCTAGTTAAAGGTTTTGATCGCCTTATAGGTATAGATACAGCTAGAGCAAAATTAACTGGTCTTGGTCATGATGCAGAGGGCGTTGAAAAGATTATGGAATCAGCCCTCGAAGCAGTTAGAGGAACATCATTTGGTATGGATGAAGCTGCAACTACAGCAGCTAATGCCGTAGCTGCAGGAGTAGAAGAGGGGAAAAATTTAACTAAGTATCTATCATTAACTGGAGATGCAGCAGCAATAGCTGGCTCAAGTATGAGTGAGATGGGTTCCATTTTTAATAAAGTGAAAACATCTAACAAAGCTTACAATGGTGAGTTGCAACAGTTATCAGATAGGGGTCTACCTGTGTATCAATGGTTGGCAAAGGAAGCTGGAGTTGCAGCAGAAGAAGTAACTAAAATGGCATCAGATGGAAAGATATCTTCTGAAATGCTGATGGCTGCCATCGAGAATAACATTGGTGGAGCAGCTCAAAAAATGGGAGAAACATCTTTTACTGCCGGAGTTGCGAATATGTGGGCTGCGGTTGGTCGCCTTGGCGCTTCATTTTTGGATGCTGGTGGAACAGGTGGAGGATTCTTTTCTCAGCTAAAACCTTTAATAGCAGATTTCACAGGTCGTTTAGATAGCATGGGTGATTTAGCGGCAAAAGTAGGTGTTAAATTCGGTGAGTTATTTTCCGGATTTGTAGATAAAGTGAAATCAGTAAAGGCAGCATACGATGATTTATCTCCTACCGTACAAGATATTGTTAAGAAAGTTGGTCTCATCGGAACGGCGATAACTGTTGGGATTGGACCGGTTTTAACTGTCTTAGGTATTTTTGGTGGATTAGTTGCCAGCCTTGCTCTGAAGATAGCTCCTTTGTTTAAGAAGATAGCTGAAGCTGGCGGTTTGTTAAAGTGGTTAAAGCTAGGATTTACAGCTTTAACAGGTCCAGTAGGAATCACGATAGGCATAATAACGTTATTAGCTGCAGGTTTTGTTACCTTATATGCAAAGTCAGAAACCTTCCGAGAAGGCGTAAAGACTCTTATGGGAAGCCTTAAGGATTTAGCTGCAAAAGGACTAGAGCAGTTAAAGAAAGCTGTTAGCGCGGTTTCAGATTTCTTTAAAGAACAATTAGAAATAATAAAATCTTTTTGGGAAGAAAACAAAGAATCAATTATGGGGGCCTTGAAAAACATCGGTTCTTTCATAAGCACAGTCTTTAAAGGGATACTTGCAGTCATTAAGTTTGTTATGCCCGCTGTATTAGCCATTATTAAATCTGTATGGGGCAATATTAAGGGAGTAATATCTGGGGCACTCAATATAATCATGGGTGTAGTAAAAATTTTCTCTGGTCTTTTCACAGGTGACTTCTCAAAAATGTGGGAAGGTGTTAAACAGTTATTTTCCGGTGCTTTAGAATTCATTTGGAACTTCATGCAATTAATGTTCTGGGGCAAGATGGTCAAAGGAGTAATTTCCTTAGGTAAGCTGTTGCTGAGTAACTTCAAAAGTATGTGGAAGAGCATTAGTGATGTTTTTTCATCTGTTATCAAGTGGATTGTGGATTTTGTTAAGGGGAGATTTACAGCTATGCAGAGTACGATAAGTAGTATCACAACCACAATTAAATCGGTAATAAGTACAATTTGGAATGGCATACTTTCATTCTTTCGTACCATTATAAAAACTATTGTGGACTTCATAAGAGGTCGATTCACTGAAATCAAAGATACTATCTCAAGTATTTTTACAACCATTAGAAATACGACACAGACTGTCTGGAATGCTATTAAGGATAGAATAATTAATCCAATAAAATCAGTTGTTTCAAGCACAAAAACAAGATTCACAGATATGAAGAATCAAATCACAGGAATATTTAATGGTATCCGTACAAAAATCGGCGAGATAGTAGACAAAATGATTGATACTGTTAAGGGTATGCCTAAAAAGATGGGTGATGGTCTTAAAAAGACAGCAGGAAATATCAGCAGTGGTGTGAAATCTGTTGCTAATAAAATGACTAACGCACTAGGTCTGGGTGTAAACGGAGTTATAGGTGGGGTCAATTGGGTTTTAGATAAGCTTGATGTTAAAACTCGTGTTAAAGAGTGGACTATACCACAGTATGCTCATGGAACTAAAGGACATCCTGGTGGACTGGCCATCGTTGGAGACGGTAAGGGTAATAACGCTGGTAGGGAGTTAATAACAACTCCGGATGGAAAATCAATGCTATCTCCAGCAAAAGATACATTAATCAATTTACCCAAGGGGTCACAAGTATTGTCTGCTTTGGATACGAAGTCATTATTAGGTAATGTTCCAAAGTATGCACATGGAACTGGTGGACTTGTCCAAAGTGGTCTGAAGAAAATTAAAGATGTCGCATTAAATATTTGGGATTTCGCTTCAAACCCATCCAAAATACTTGATATTGCTTTAGAAACTTTAGGGATATCTAAACCGGATAATAGCAACCAAGTGGGTAAGATTGCCCGTGGTGGATTTAACATGGTAAAAGATAATGCTATTGGTTATGTTAAATCCATGTTTTCAAAGGCAGAGAAAGAAGGCGGCGGCTCACCTGGAAAGCTAAGTTTTCCTGGTTTTAGATTCACATCCCCGTTTGGTCAACGATGGGGTCGTTTACATGGTGGAGTTGATTATGCTGCACCTATTGGTACACCTATACCATCTCAATCAAACGGTACCGTTTCTTTTGCATCTGCAGGTTGGAATGGCGGATTTGGTAATTTAGTTAAAGTTAAGCAAGGGATATATGAACATTTTTACGCTCATATGAGCCGTATATTAACTTCTGTGGGTCAAAGAGTAAGTAAGGGAAGCATATTAGGCTTAGTTGGTAACACAGGAGATAGCACAGGTCCCCACGTCCATTATGAGCTTCGAAAAAATGGCGTGAGATTAAATCCTCAAGCTTTTGCAACTGGTGGGTTAATTAATAACTCAGGGCTATATCAATTAGCAGAAGAAGGTTGGCCAGAATGGGTTATCCCAACCGACCCTAAAAGAAGGACAGAAGCTATGAAGTTGTTAGCTTTAGCCGGAAAGCAAATACAGGGGAATAAGCGACCTAATCAATTGCCTAATACAACAGGACAACAAGGATATCAGCAGTCTGAAGAAATTACTTTGCTAAAAGAACAGGTTAGGCTATTAACTGAATTAGTTGTTTCAAGTCGAAATATCGAAAGGAAACCAGTATTGTCTGAAGGTGATATCGGTCGAGCGAATGCGAAATATGAAGCTGGTCAATCGAGTAAGAATAACATTTTTAAAGGAAGGGCGGCTACAATTTAATGTTTACTATATATGATGAAAACTTTGAAGCTGTACCCCTTCCTTTGGATGATTTAGGGTATGGCTTAAAGGCACTTGATGTAAGTATCTCATCAGTAGCGCAAGATATTAATGAACACTTCATTTCTGGAATACCTGGAAGCGTCATTACTGGTTTTACTGATAGTGTTCGAGAAATGAGTATAAGTGCAAGAATAAAAGCAAAAGACACGACAGACTACAGGCTGAAGAGAGATCGTGTCTTTGCTTTCTTTAAACGTCTAGGGACGTTTTATATTACAGAAAATACTCAAGCGAATAAGTTAATGAAGGTAAGAGTTATTGAATCTTATCGCCTTGATAGAATTGAAAACAATCAAACTTTCGCCATTGCAGAAATACCTCTTAAAATCATAGGACAACCATATTGGATAAGCCGTTTTAAAAGTATGGATTTACATGAAAATAATGGTGTT
>NZ_JAIVAM010000032.1 GCF_020171845.1 Cytobacillus kochii
AACACCATTATTTTCATGTAAATCCATACTTTTAAAACGGCTTATCCAATATGGTTGTCCTATGATTTTAAGAGGTATTTCTGCAATGGCGAAAGTTTGATTGTTTTCAATTCTATCAAAACGATAAGATTCAATAACTCTTACCCTCATTAACTTATTCGCTTGGGTATTTTCTGTAATATAAAACGTCCCTAGACGTTTAAAGAAAGCAAAGACACGATCTCTCTTCAGCCTGTAGTCTGTCGTGTCTTTCGCTTTTATTCTCGCACTAATATTCATATCTCGACTCGCATCACGAAAACCAGTTTGAATACTTCCTGATAATCCCTGTACATTGTGTTCTGTAACCTCTTGTGCAACAGAAGAAATATTTAGATCTAGTCCTCTTAACCCGTATCCGAGATCATCGATGGGAAGGGGTATTTCTTCAAATTGCTCATTATATATTTTAAACATTATATTGGTGCCACCCTTCCCTTAAAGATCGAATGTTTAGCTTGTTCATTCGCATTATATTTATCGTAAGCTCTACCTATATCACCTTCTGATAAAACTGGTTTACTTTCAATGCTTCGGCTACTTTGTAATAGCGACATTAGAATTTGATTTTGTTCTAGAACAGCATTCAACAATTCATTACTTTCGTGTGTATGTGTCCCCACACCAGACAACTGATTAGGACGTTTATTTCCTTGAATCTGTTTTCCTGCTAAAGCCAATAACTTCATTGCATCAGTTCTTCGGCTAGGATCAGTAGGAATAACAAACTCTGGCCATCCTCCTTCAGCAAGACGGTAAAGACCATCATTGTTGATTAGACCGCCAGTTTCATACCCAACACCTCTATATGCTTTAGTTAAACTGCCATACCGAGATACAGCATAACGAATGGAAGCTAAGATATTTGATAATGGATCATATATGTTTTTATTGAAGCCTGGATGTGCATATGCTCTGAAAGTGGGGTCAATAACCTGCATGAGACCTTTTGATGGGATCCCTCGTTTAGCGTTGATATCCCATAGATTAATAGCTTTAGGATTCCCTCCAGATTCAGTTTGCATCTGGTAAAGCAATCTATCCAAGTTAGCTTTTGTATATTGACCTGTCATCGCTAATGCTCTACTTGCTATCCCTGACCACCTTTTTACACCGCTGCCAGCTGTAGGAGCATCTCCAAAATAACCGAAATCTTCAATTTTTGATTTAAGATAGTCCTTAAAGCTGTTTTTAATTTTACTAAATGCTCCCTTTCCTACATTTTTTAAAATACCTGGCATAGATGGAGCTTCGACACCAAATACTTCCAATGCCTTGTTTAATAATTTCGATGGATTAGAGATATATTCCCATACATCAAAAGCAGTATCTTTTATCTTAGTAACGGCTTTTTTTCCTGTATCCCACAATCCTTTTACAGTACCAAAAGCATATTGAGGAACATCAAACAATTGCCTTGTCATAGTTGCCGATAAAACATGAGTACCTTTAGGTAAATTCATCAGGGATGGTTTATCTGGAGATAGAAACTGTTTGCCATCAGGAGTTTGAATTAGTTCTTTTCCTGCATTAGATCCCTTTCCATCGCCCACAATAGCTAGTCCACCAGGATGACCGTCAGTACCATGTGCATATTGTGGAGGTGTCCATCTGCCTAATTCCTCGTCAACACCTACTTTTCTTAAGACCCATTCAACTCCAGTGATAACTCCATTTACACCTTTTCCAAGCGTTTCTGTCATTTTATTAGCAACTGTTTTAATCCCATCACTAATTTTACCAGCAGTTTTTTTAAGGCCATCTCCCATCTTTTTAGGCATACCTTTGACAATCTCAACCATCTTGTCAACTATCTCACGAATTTTTGTACGGATACCATTAAATATACCTGTAATTTGATTCTTCATATCTGTGAATCTTGTTTTCGTGCTTGAGACCACTGACTTTATTGGATTAACTATTCTATCCTTAATAGCGTTCCAAACTGTCTGAGTTGTATTTCTAATGGATGTAAATATACTTGAGATTGTATCTCTAATAGCTGTAAAACGACCTTTTATGAAATCTACTATCGTTCTTATAATTGTACGGAAGAAAGTGAGTATGCCATTCCAAATTGTGCTTATTATTGATTTAATAGTAGTAGTGATGCTATTTATGGAGCTTTGCATCGCTGTAAATCTACCCTTAACAAAATCCACAATCCATTTAATCACAGTAGAAAACACATCACTGATGCTCTTCCACATACTTTTGAAGTTATTGAGTAAAAGCTTACCTAAGGATATTACTCCTTTAACCATTTTGCCCCAGAACATTAACTGCATGAAGTTCCAAACAAACTCCAAGGCACCGAAAAATATTTGTTTAATTCCTTCCCACATTTTTGAGAAGTTACCAGAAAATAACCCAGCAAATACTTTTACAACACCCATGATTACTTTTAAAGCACCGGATATAACTCCTTTAATGTTTCCCCACACAGATTTTATAATTGCTAATATAAATGGCATGACAAATTCAATAACGGCTTGTATTGCTTTAAACACGGTACTTACTACTGTACCGATATTCTTAAGTGCACTCATAATAACTTCTTTATTTTCTTCCCAAAACGACTTTATAACATCTAATTGATCTTTGAAGAAATCTACAATGCCATTAATTGCTTCTTTTAACAGCTTAAGACCTTTTCCAGCTAACTCCTTAAAACTACCCATAAGAGATTTTACGCCTTCTCGGAATGTCTCTGACTTTGCATATAAAGTAATAAAACCCGTGGTTAATAAGGTTATTATGGCTATGGTTATCCCAACTGGACCTGTTAAAGCTGTAAATCCAAGTTTTAGCCACTTTAACAATCCACCAACTTCAGCAATTTTTTTAAACAAAGGCGCAATTGTCAAAGCAAGACTTGCAATCATTCCTCCGAAAACACCTAAAACAGTTAAAACGGGTCCAATACCAACAGCTACAGCTGTTCCTACAAGACCAACTTTCTTAATAATATCTTGTATAGTAGGAGATAAATCATCATATGAAGCTTTTATTGATTTTACTTTATCTACAAACCCCGAAAATAATTTTCCAAATTTAACACCTGCTTTTTCTGCAAAATCGCCCATACTATCTAAGCGACCGGTGAAGTCAGATATTAAAGGTTTTAACTGAGAGAAGAATCCTCCGCCTTCTCCACCTGCGTCCAAGAATGACGCACCTAGTCGACCGACTGCTGCCCACATATTAGAAATCCCGGCAGTAAAGGATGTTTCACCCATTTTTTGAGCTGCGCCACCTATGTTACTTTCAATGGCTTTCATCAACATTTCAGATGAAATTTTACCGTCTGATGCCATTTTAGTGACTTCCTCGGCTGCTACTCCTGCTTCCTTGGCTAGCCATTGATAAACAGGTAGACCTCTGTCAGATAACTGTTGCAATTCTCCGTTATAAGCTTTATTTGATGTTTTCACTTTGTTTAAAATAGATCCCATCTCGCTCATAGTTGCTCCGGCTATTGCCGCGGCATCTCCTGTTAATGAAAGGTAATTAGTTAACTCTTTCCCCTCTTCAACTCCTGCTGCTACTGCATTAGCCGCTGTGGTTGCTGCTTCATCCATTCCAAATGATGTTCCTCTAACAGCTTCAAGGGCTGATGTCATTATATTTTCTACGCCCTCTGCATCGTGACCAAGACCAGTTAATTTTGCTCTTGCTGTATCTATCCCTATTAGGCGGTCAAATCCTTTAACTAGTGCTATACCTCCCAAGGCAGTCGCTGCACCTAAAGCTGGTGTTGTGATTTTTTTCGTTAAACTTTGACCGAGTTCTTTTGTTTTATCTGATATTGATTTAAGACCATTTCCAAAGTTGGTCAATCCCTCTCCTGCTCTAGTCCAACCTGAATTAGCAACTCGCTGTGCTTCTCTCAGTCGAGATAATTCATCTCTAGTTCTTTCGACATTTCTCTCAAGGTTATT
>NZ_JAIVAM010000033.1 GCF_020171845.1 Cytobacillus kochii
CATACCTGAATACATAGGGTATGGAAGGCAGACCCGGGGAACTGAAACATCTAAGTACCCGGAGGAAGAGAAAGCAAACGCGATTCCCTGAGTAGCGGCGAGCGAAACGGGATTAGCCCAAACCAAGAGGCTTGCCTCTTGGGGTTGTAGGACATTCTATACGGAGTTACAAAGGAACGAGATAGACGAAGAGGTCTGGAAAGGCCCGCCATAGGAGGTAAAAGCCCTGTAGTTGAAACTTCGTTCCCTCCAGAGTGGATCCTGAGTACGGCGGGACACGAGAAATCCCGTCGGAAGCAGGGAGGACCATCTCCCAAGGCTAAATACTCCCTAGTGACCGATAGTGAACCAGTACCGTGAGGGAAAGGTGAAAAGCACCCCGGAAGGGGAGTGAAAGAGATCCTGAAACCGTGTGCCTACAAGTAGTTAGAGCCCGTTAATGGGTGATAGCGTGCCTTTTGTAGAATGAACCGGCGAGTTACGATTACATGCGAGGTTAAGTTGGACAGACGGAGCCGTAGCGAAAGCGAGTCTGAATAGGGCGAATGAGTATGTGGTCGTAGACCCGAAACCAGGTGATCTACCCATGTCCAGGGTGAAGTCCAGGTAACACTGGATGGAGGCCCGAACCCACGTACGTTGAAAAGTGCGGGGATGAGGTGTGGGTAGCGGAGAAATTCCAATCGAACTTGGAGATAGCTGGTTCTCTCCGAAATAGCTTTAGGGCTAGCCTCATGCGTAAGAATCTTGGAGGTAGAGCACTGTTTGGACTAGGGGCCCTCATCGGGTTACCGAATTCAGACAAACTCCGAATGCCAAAGATTTATCCATGGGAGTCAGACTGCGAGTGATAAGATCCGTAGTCAAGAGGGAAACAGCCCAGACCACCAGCTAAGGTCCCAAAGTATACGTTAAGTGGAAAAGGATGTGGAGTTGCTTAGACAACCAGGATGTTGGCTTAGAAGCAGCCACCATTTAAAGAGTGCGTAATAGCTCACTGGTCGAGTGACTCCGCGCCGAAAATGTACCGGGGCTAAACGTATCACCGAAGCTGTGGATTGAACATCGTTGATGTTCAGTGGTAGGAGAGCGTTCTAAGGGCGTTGAAGCTAGACCGTAAGGACTGGTGGAGCGCTTAGAAGTGAGAATGCCGGTATGAGTAGCGAAAGATGGGTGAGAATCCCATCCACCGAATGCCTAAGGTTTCCTGAGGAAGGCTCGTCCGCTCAGGGTTAGTCGGGACCTAAGCCGAGGCTGAAAAGCGTAGGCGATGGACAACAGGTTGATATTCCTGTACCACCGTATTCTGTTTGAGTGATGGGGGGACGCAGGAGGATAGGGTAAGCGCACGATTGGATGTGCGTCTAAGCAGTTAGAGGGACCATGAGGCAAATCCCA
>NZ_JAIVAM010000034.1 GCF_020171845.1 Cytobacillus kochii
CATGGTCATATACCTTGAGCTGTGATAGCGAGGGAAATTTAGTACCGAAGTTCTTGATTCCACACTGCCAAGAAAAGCCTCTAGCGAGGAATAAGGTGCCCGTACCGCAAACCGACACAGGTAGGCGAGGAGAGAATCCTAAGGTGAGCGAGAGAACTCTCGTTAAGGAACTCGGCAAAATGACCCCGTAACTTCGGGAGAAGGGGTGCTCATTAGGGTGTTAAAGCCTTGATGAGCCGCAGTGAATAGGCCCAGGCGACTGTTTAGCAAAAACACAGGTCTCTGCGAAGCCGCAAGGCGAAGTATAGGGGCTGACGCCTGCCCGGTGCTGGAAGGTTAAGAGGAGAGGTTAGCTCACGCGAAGCTTTGAATCGAAGCCCCAGTAAACGGCGGCCGTAACTATAACGGTCCTAAGGTAGCGAAATTCCTTGTCGGGTAAGTTCCGACCCGCACGAAAGGCGTAACGATCTGGGCACTGTCTCAACGAGAGACTCGGTGAAATTATAGTACCTGTGAAGATGCAGGTTACCCGCGACAGGACGGAAAGACCCCGTGGAGCTTTACTGTAGCCTGATATTGAATTTTGGTACAGCTTGTACAGGATAGGTAGGAGCCTTAGAAGCCGGAGCGCTAGCTTCGGTGGAGGCGTCGGTGGGATACTACCCTGGCTGTATTGAAATTCTAACCCACATCCCTTATCGGGATGGGAGACAGTGTCAGGTGGGCAGTTTGACTGGGGCGGTCGCCTCCTAAAGAGTAACGGAGGCGCCCAAAGGTTCCCTCAGAATGGTTGGAAATCATTCGTAGAGTGTAAAGGCACAAGGGAGCTTGACTGCGAGACCTACAAGTCGAGCAGGGACGAAAGTCGGGCTTAGTGATCCGGTGGTTCCGCATGGAAGGGCCATCGCTCAACGGATAAAAGCTACCCCGGGGATAACAGGCTTATCTCCCCCAAGAGTCCACATCGACGGGGAGGTTTGGCACCTCGATGTCGGCTCATCGCATCCTGGGGCTGTAGTCGGTCCCAAGGGTTGGGCTGTTCGCCCATTAAAGCGGTACGCGAGCTGGGTTCAGAACGTCGTGAGACAGTTCGGTCCCTATCCGTCGTGGGCGCAGGAAATTTGAGAGGAGCTGTCCTTAGTACGAGAGGACCGGGATGGACGCACCGCTGGTGTACCAGTTGTCTTGCCAAAGGCATCGCTGGGTAGCTATGTGCGGAAGGGATAAGTGCTGAAAGCATCTAAGCATGAAGCCCCCCTCGAGATGAGATTTCCCATAGCG
>NZ_JAIVAM010000035.1 GCF_020171845.1 Cytobacillus kochii
TTTATGATTTCAGATGCTCGCTTAATCGCTTCAGGCAACCAATTGAAGGCTAACTTCTTTCGACCAGACAAGATATCATTAAAATCTTTAATCGTGTCATATTGCTGTGTTTTATATCTGGAAGCAATCCCTTCATTACCTAATGTATAACGAACATTTATACGATTACCTTCCCAATCAAAAGTTTCTTCAACTTCCATTACTCTCACTTGTTGATTAAGATTTAATTTACTAACATAAAGCCACACACGATCTCCTTCATCAAGAATCATCTCTGGATACCCATTGTTAGTTAAGTCCACTGCATCAATCTCAGTTGATATTGAATAACTTTTTTCAACTTGTTTTTTTACAGCTTCAATTAAAGATTCTGAACTTTTATAGTTACCATCTTTTAATGCAGGTCCTTCAATCTCACCATACTTAGCAATCAAAGGAGAACGGTACTCTACTTTCAACTGATATTCTGGTTCTCTATCTATTTCTGTAGAATCAGGTAGATCGCCATACCCTTTTGCCCATGTGTGAAATCCGCTGGCATCAATTTCTAAACGGACGCTGCTTATATTCAAATCTTCATGCAAGATAACATCCTTATCACTTCCGATTTGATTATAAATATATACATTTTTTTGTCGAACTATATACTCACCACTAAAACGGTCAATACCGTATAGGAAACGCCCCGTTTTACTTTGATTATCCTCAAATGATAATGTATTAGCATACAACGTATCGACTAATACAAAATTGTAAGGTGTTCCATTGAATATCTCTCTAAAATAAGCACCAGGAGTGTAAGATTTATTTTCAACTTTATCTTGAAGGTAATATCCATTCAAATCTACAAAGAAACTTAATATTGCGGTAATACCAACACTTATGAAATCCCCGTCAGTGGAATACCCTGGATGGGTAATGGTGTACCACTCACCTTCAAATAATATTTTCCAACCAAATTCAATATCATGAATAAAATCTTTATTTATCTCTGTATATAAAAAGGATAACGATAATTCGCGTTGCCCATTAACTCTTCTTTTTCTATTTACTTCAGCAATCGCAGGATACTCTTGTCCCTTTAGATTTTTTATGATTATTGTTGGTTGTCCTAAATTAATCAAACTTCCACATCTCCTCACTAAGATACTGGATAAGAACAAGAAATTGGGAACCAAAGTTCTGCACCAAATTCATTATTGGTAGTTCCTTCTATGATGATCTGTCCACTTGTTGAAATCGCCCATCTCGCAAAACGTCCTCTTGAACTGCTATCTAATGATGTGCTTTGAACATAAGCATGTGAAGTTACAGGACATAATTCTGGTGGAAGAGTAGCGACTACCAAATTTCTTGCTGTTACGTTTTTAACAGCTCCTTTAATGTAGACAATATCACCACGCTTAGCCACTTTCGGTCTCCAACCTTCGCTAAAAGGTTGTACAGCATTCAGTAAAGTGATATCCGTCCATTCCAAAGGTTTCACTAACTCTTGATTCACCCAGTTTATTATTTCTTCCTTTGAATTAAAAATCTGATTTTTTACACTCTCTGATGTTTCTTTACTATCCCATGATATTCTGTCTTCCATAGAGACATGGACTAAATCGTTTTTTATATGGGTTTCTAACTGGGATTCTAATGAGTTAATTATTGTGGAATCAATATCTTGTATTTCTATCCATGCTCCATTTGTAAAACGATAAATCTTACCTGAATCTCTTACCATGGCTGTTTTACCCTCGGTTGCATTCGGATAAGTAGATGATAGCTCATTAAAGGTATTTACAGGCGGTATCCAATCTAACTTGATATTGTTTACAACTTTTTCAAAAGCCTCTTGGGAAATACTTTTTATAAAGTTTTCAACTTTTTT
This sequence comes from Cytobacillus kochii, assembly GCF_020171845.1. Taxonomy (GTDB): domain Bacteria; phylum Bacillota; class Bacilli; order Bacillales; family Cytobacillaceae; genus Cytobacillus; species Cytobacillus kochii. Next base: position 1,877 of record NZ_JAIVAM010000035.1, read on the forward strand.
TCCTAAATAATCAAAGTTATGATTTATATTGTTTCTGCTAACATCATTTAACGGATTATCAATTTTGTATATTGTCAAAGTTTGCCCTCCTTTTAATCATATTTAAATCGAAAATCAAATGTAATAGTATAATAAGGTAATTCTTCAATTTTAAAATTATTGTCCCCTCGTAACAAAATGGGGAAATATCGATTCGTTCTATCCATTACAGATGTATTACCAACGTGGATATAGTGACCATTCAAAACCACCTTATTTCCAATAGACAGTGCCCACTTAGGTTCTTTTGCAGGATTATACTCAAAGTA
>NZ_JAIVAM010000036.1 GCF_020171845.1 Cytobacillus kochii
TGAACAGCCCCCTGTCAAGTAGACAGTGGAAATAATAAAAAGTTACCTAAGCGGCTATAGCTCTATATTCCATAGGGCTATAGCCGTTTAGTCGTTTTTGGTATCGATTATGATTATAGAAGTGAATATACTCCGTTATGGCATTGGAAAGTTCCTCATAGGTCATAAATTTATGTAAATAATATTTCTCACATTTCAGTGTTCCCCAAAAGGATTCCATAGGTCCATTATCGATACATCGCCCAACGCGAGACATACTATGAGTCATTTTTAACTTTTTTATCCTACTTTTAAATCCATAGGAGGTGTATTGATAACCACGGTCGCTATGAATGAGAGGCTCCTTTCCCTTTAAATGCTTTGTCGCCAGGTCAAGTGTATCGAACACCAGTTCATTGTTATTAGAATGCCCGAGAACATAACTAATAATAGAACCATCATAGAGATCACGAATGGCACTTAAATAAGCTTTTTGGGAGGAACCATATTTAAATTCTGTGACATCCGTGACCCATTTTTCATTCGGCTTATTAGCTGTAAACTCACGATTTAATATATTTTCCGTGACATATTGGGGGATAGAACGTTTATATCGTTTTTTCTTCACTCGAATCACCGAGCGTAATTGAGCCACTTTCATTAATCGATAGATTCTCTTATGATTCAGTGGCTTATTAAATTTTCTATTCAAATGAAGAGTCATTTGGCGATAGCCGAAAATCCCCTTCATTTGTATATGGAGGATTTTCATCTCTTTCATAATAGCTTCATTCAGAATCTCTTGGGAAGTCGGTTGACGTCTTAGCCATTTATAATAAGCGCTCCGAGTGACGCCCGCGATATCACACAGAAGAACTATGCTTAGATTCTCTTTCTTATGTAGTTCCTGTATGGCGACATACTTATCTTTAAATCGAATCCTGCTTATTTCCGCCTCCTTTCGAGTTCCTCCAACTTTTTTAAGAATAAGTTCTCTGCACGTAATCGTTCATTTTCTTGTGCTAGCTTTTTCATTTCGAGTTTCATTTTTTCTTCTGGTGTTAACTCAATTTCTGTTTTATTCCTCCCTCGTTTGTCTTGAAGACCTTCCTCTCCACTTTCTTCATATTTTTTAACCCATGTATAGACTTGTTGGTAAGACACTTGAAAAGTGTCAGCTGTCTTCTGATAATCTTTTCCGTTCCCCAAGCAATCAAGTACAACTTGAATTCGTTCCTTCCAAGTTGTTTTTCTTCCTTTAGTCATAGAGCTCGTCCTTTCTTTTGACGTATCCTTTATTTCACTATGACTATTATACTTCTTCAACCATAACCTGAGGACAGACTCATCTGATATTTTATATCTTTTGGCAATTTCCTCTAAAGAATAGTGGCCGGATAGGTAGTCCTTCATGGCTAATATTTTTAAATTCTTCGGGTACGTTTTCCAGGATGTCGATTCTTTAAGACCTTCAAATCCATACATATCAAATTTATACTTCCAAATTCGAATGGCACTTCTACTAACCTTATACTTTTTTATTATCTCCGCTACAGATAAAATACCATCTTTTAATGTATTTATTACTTCTATCCTAACTTCGAGTGGATGAGCTCTTTTAGACATAAATATACTCCCCTTTTAGTAGCCAGATTTTATTTTTTTATCTGTCTACCTAGAGGGGAGCATATCA
>NZ_JAIVAM010000037.1 GCF_020171845.1 Cytobacillus kochii
GCTCGTTTGCACCTATGGTGCTTTGTTGCTGATAAATCAGCTTTTTTAGAATTACGCTTGACGTTTTACGTTCGTTCAGTTTTCAAAGAACAATCTCGTTCGCTTCAGAAGCGACTTTATAATCATACAACATCTTAACTTGTTATGTCAATAACTTTTTTAAAATGTTTTTGGTGGAGCCTAGCGGGATCGAACCGCTGACCTCCTGCGTGCAAAGCAGGCGCTCTCCCAGCTGAGCTAAGGCCCCAAAAAAGTAATAAAAATGGTCGGGAAGACAGGATTCGAACCTGCGACCCCTTGGTCCCAAACCAAGTGCTCTACCAAGCTGAGCTACTTCCCGTTTATGGCGCGCCCGAGAGGAGTCGAACCCCTAACCTTTTGATCCGTAGTCAAACGCTCTATCCAATTGAGCTACGGGCGCATCAATAAGTGGTGCCGAGGACCGGAATCGAACCGGTACGGTAGTCACCTACCGCAGGATTTTAAGTCCTGTGCGTCTGCCAGTTCCGCCACCCCGGCACTTATTGGAGCGGAAGACGGGATTCGAACCCGCGACCCTCACCTTGGCAAGGTGATGTTCTACCACTGAACTACTTCCGCAAATATTCAAAATAAAAATGGTGCGGGTGAAGGGAGTCGAACCCCCACGCCTTGCGGCGCCAGATCCTAAGTCTGGTGCGTCTGCCAATTCCGCCACACCCGCATATATAAATGGTGAGCCATGAAGGACTCGAACCTTCGACCCTCTGATTAAAAGTCAGATGCTCTACCAACTGAGCTAATGGCTCGTACAAGTGGTGCCGGCCAGAGGACTTGAACCCCCAACCTACTGATTACAAGTCAGTTGCTCTACCAATTGAGCTAGGCCGGCAAATAAACACAAAAAAATGGTGGAGGATGACGGGATCGAACCGCCGACCCTCTGCTTGTAAGGCAGATGCTCTCCCAGCTGAGCTAATCCTCCAGTATGTATGCCCGGCAACGTCCTACTCTCACAAGGGGACAGCCCCTAACTACCATCGGCGCTGAGAAGCTTAACTTCCGTGTTCGGTATGGGAACGGGTGTGACCTTCTCGCTATCGC
>NZ_JAIVAM010000038.1 GCF_020171845.1 Cytobacillus kochii
CGGTGGGGTAACCTTTTGGAGCCAGCCGCCTAAGGTGGGACAGATGATTGGGGTGAAGTCGTAACAAGGTAGCCGTATCGGAAGGTGCGGCTGGATCACCTCCTTTCTAAGGAATATACGGAATTAACTTGATGTTAGACTGTTCGTTCAGTTTTGAGAGTGCAATCTCTTTGATATGATTAAATACTTTACCGTGAAGTTATGTGGGCCTATAGCTCAGCTGGTTAGAGCGCACGCCTGATAAGCGTGAGGTCGATGGTTCGAGTCCATTTAGGCCCACCATTTTAACTTTTATACGGGGCCTTAGCTCAGCTGGGAGAGCGCCTGCTTTGCACGCAGGAGGTCAGCGGTTCGATCCCGCTAGGCTCCACCAACAAATCGTTCTTTGAAAACTAGATAATGTAATGAAGAAGATTACCGAGTAATCGCCACCTTAGTTATTTTTTCTCTCTATTATTATAGATTGATTTAAGATACTAAACTTTTTTAAAAAAACACAACCGTGAGGGTTGTGAGAAGCAAGCAGTTCAAGGAAGCGAGCGAGGAAACACCGGAGTGTGCGTCTTGTGCACATGAGGATGTTGACGAGTGTGCTGACGCCGAAATGCGTAGCTTATCGCAAGCCGAACAATGGTTAAGTTAATAAGGGCGCACGGTGAATGCCTTGGCACTAGGAGCCGATGAAGGACGGGACTAACACCGATATGCTTCGGGGAGCTGTAAGTAAGCTTTGATCCGGAGATTTCCGAATGGGGAAACCCCCTATCCGTTATGGGATAGGATCCATACCTGAATACATAGGGTATGGAAGGCAGACCCGGGGAACTGAAACATCTAAGTACCCGGAGGAAGAGAAAGCAAACGCGATTCCCTGAGTAGCGGCGAGCGAAACGGGATTAGCCC
>NZ_JAIVAM010000039.1 GCF_020171845.1 Cytobacillus kochii
ATTTGTATTATGTTCACTAAAATTTGGAGGTGCGGTATGACAATTTATAATCCTCAAGCCGAGGACAGGGGTTACTTCTATCACGTAAAAATATACGAAGAAATGCTCCTTACTTATGAGCAACATTTAGAAATAAAGCATGGTCAAATCAATACTGGTGATCCGGATGATGATACGGATTATGAAGCTATGAAGTGGTATAGAGGCGGTAGTGTAAGTTTTGCGGAAAAAGAGTGGGAAAAGCTTGTATCTGGGATTAGAAGGCACCTAGCAATGAAAGGTCCATTATTGGAGCAGACAGGAGACTTTAATAATAAATACTTTTATTACTACGCCCGAGATTACACATTACAGCAGACCGTTCTTCACCGTGCGTGTATGTATATTTCTCATGAAGCTACTATAAAGTTTGATATTGATAAATTCGCAAGCCATATGGTATTGGCAAAACGTTGAATAAGGAGGAATGAACGTGCGTGAGATAAAGTTTGATGCAATTTATAAGCCAACAGGAGAACACTTTACTCCAATTTCAATAAATTTTAATGACAATTCGATTGTAGGAAATTTTGATGGTGTGCAAGGAGATTGGTGTCATTTTTCTTTAGATGGAAAGTATGGTGATGTGATCTTACGTCAGTACACAGGCCTAAAAGACAAGAACGGCAAGGAGATTTATGAGGGGGATGTTGTTACTGGTGTTAATCGGATTTTTGAAGGGGAAATTTTACAAGATGTTAATTTCCTTAATGGGTGCTTTATGTTTGGAAATTGGAATGCTCACGAATTTTTTAATAACCATCAGTTTATTGAAGTCATTGGCAACATTTACGAAAATCCAGAGTTAATCAACTCTTGAATTATTA
>NZ_JAIVAM010000040.1 GCF_020171845.1 Cytobacillus kochii
TGGCAACCAAATACTTAGATAATTACCTCAACTGGTTTCGTTGGCTTGAAATAGGCAAACAAATAGCATTTGATGAACGAGTCAAACAAATGCTTGTTTCTGCCTGTCGAAAATCAAGTCACACCACAATAGAAATGTTGAGATGTGCTTAACTAATTATTAGACGTATATTTATTGCTTCCAGGGAGTTTTTTGATGTTGTTCCACGCTTCAATCGCTTCCTCACGACTTTTTCCTTGATTATTAGAGTCGGCAAAAAAATCACGAATAAATTGATTGTATTCAAATTGAGGAGCGATTTTTTTCTTGTACAATGGGTTTTTCTTTCGTTCTTCTTCTTTATACCAAGCATCTACAACATCTCGATACGTTTTTCCAATGTTAGTTTTAAAATAGTTTTGGATATAGGTAGAAAAATGAAAATTAGGGATAACTGTCTTGAAAAAGGCTCTTACATTTTGACTACAACGATGGTTTTTCGAAATGACTGTATCAAGACTTAAATCGACCTGTGGTTCTGACTTACTATTCACCTTTGATTTTCTAATTGGCTTTTTTATCTCTCCTGTTCGAAGAAATGTTTCAATTCTATCGGAAATCTCTATTTTTGAACCAGAAGCACTTATTCCATTTTCTCTGCAAAAAGATTGTAATTCTTCCTTCAACCAATAGAAATCTTTAAAACTATCTACACTAATATCTTTTGTTAGATTTGGTCTCATATTCTACACCTCAATATTCACTTATTTCTATTATAGAACAATTGTTCCTGTTAATCAAAAATAATCATAAGCAAAAACAACAAAGTTTACGAAAACAGCCT
>NZ_JAIVAM010000041.1 GCF_020171845.1 Cytobacillus kochii
GATTATTGTTGGTTGTCCTAAATTAATCAAACTTCCACATCTCCTCACTAAGATACTGGATAAGAACAAGAAATTGGGAACCAAAGTTCTGCACCAAATTCATTATTGGTAGTTCCTTCAATAATGATTTGACCAGTTGTTGAAACAGCCCACCTCGCAAAGCGACCTCTAGAACTACTATCTAATGACGTACTTTGTACATAAGGATGTGAAGTTATAGGGTGATATATTTCTGGAAGTGTAGCAATTACCAAATTACGAGCAGTTACATTTTTAACAGCTCCTTTAATATAGACAATATCACCACGCTTAGCCACTCTCGGTCTCCAACCTTCGCTAAAAGGTTGTACAGCATTCAGTAAAGTGATATCCGTCCATTCCAAAGGTTTCACTAACTCTTGATTCACCCAGTTTATTATTTCTTCTTTTGAATTAAAAATCTGATTTTTTACACTCTCTGATGTTTCTTTGCTATCCCATGATATTCTATCTTCCATAGAAACATGGACTAAATCGTTTTTTATATGGGTTTCTAACTGGGATTCTAATGAATTAATTATTGTGGGATCAATATCTTGTATTTCTATCCACGCTCCATTTGTAAAACGGTATATCTTACCTGAATCTCTTACCATTGCTGTTTTACCTTCAGTTGCATTCGGATAAGTAGATGATAGCTCGTTAAAGGTATTTACAGGCGGTATCCAATCTAACTTGATATTGTTTACAACTTTTTCAAAAGCCTCTTGGGAAATACTTTTTATAAAGTTTTCAACTTTTTTTCCTAAATAATCAAAGTT
>NZ_JAIVAM010000042.1 GCF_020171845.1 Cytobacillus kochii
CAGACGAATGAAATATGAATTGGTGGATGAGTTAAGGGTTACCTATCCGGTCTCCTGGCTGTTGGAGATTGCCTATATCAAACCGGCTAGCTACTACAAATGGAGAAAAAACAATCATAAACGCGAAGCAAAAGTTAGGGATGAACAAGAGATTCGAGAGCACATTTTGGGCATACATTTTATGCATCCCGAATATGGACGACCCCGTATTACAGACGAATTAAATGAAAATGGGTATTTAATTAATCACAAAAAGGTCTACCGATTGATGACGGCAATGAACATACAATCAGTCATCCGAAAAAAGAGAAAACGACATGGTCATAGTCCTTCTAACCTCTTTCCTAACCGTCTGAAAAGGAAGTTCAAGGCGGTAGGACCTAATCAAAAAATGGTAACGGATATCACATTTGTGTCTGTTGGCGAAGAATATTATTATTTATCGGTCATACAGGATCTCTTTAATAACGAAATAGTAAGTTGGGAGCTAGCCCAAAGAAATGATTTGGAACTTGTGTTAAAAACGGTAGAGAAATGGACAAAGAAAAAAGACGTGGCTGGAGCCGTTCTCCATTCGGATCAAGGCTTCCAGTACACGTCAAAAATATAC
>NZ_JAIVAM010000043.1 GCF_020171845.1 Cytobacillus kochii
CCCTTGAAAACGTTCCATCCAACCTTTCAAACGATTATGAGAGTTATTGACGTGTTGAATATGGTATATGCCTTTTTTCACCCGTTGTTTTTGGCTTTCATTAACTGTTTCGTGTTGTAATCCTTTTAGTTTGGCGAATTTCTTGTAGTTAGTTGCTGTATCTGTACATAACAAAGCAGACGGGTGAATATACTCACCTATCACAGTATCAATTTCTTCTGCCTTTACACGACCTGTTCCTGCTTTCCGAGCAATCATATTACCATTTCGGTCTTGTGCCACGACAACTGCTATTTTAAGATTAGAAATCCCTCTTTTCTTGTCCTTTTCTCCACGTTTCTTGGCTTTTCTATGGGTAATTTCACGACCCTTCATAGACTCTCGAAAGAAGGTCTCGTCACTTTCAACGATACCTTGCAGTTGATTAAAACCAAGACTTCCTAATGCGTTCAGGATTTTATGTCTCCAATAGAATGCAGTTGATATATGAATTTTTAAGCGTTCAGCGATTTTCGGTAGGGTGTAACCTTCGACCATTAGTTCAATGTATTTTATCCACTTTTCAGGGTAGCGAGA
>NZ_JAIVAM010000044.1 GCF_020171845.1 Cytobacillus kochii
CCGATAAATAATAATATTCTTCGCCAACAGACACAAATGTGATATCCGTTACCATTTTTTGATTAGGTCCTACCGCCTTGAACTTCCTTTTCAGACGGTTAGGAAAGAGGTTAGAAGGAATATGACCATGTCGTTTTCTCTTTTTTCGGATGACTGATTGGATGTTCATTGCTGCCATCAATCGGTAGACCTTTTTGTGATTAATTAAATACCCGTTTTCATTTAATTCGTCTGTAATACGGGGTCGTCCATATTCGGGATGCATGAAATGTATGCCCAAAATGTGCTCTCGAATCTCTTGTTCATCCCTAACTTTTTCTTCTCGTTTATGATTGTTTTTTCTCCATTTGTAGTAGCTTGCCGGTTTGATATAGGCAATCTCCAACAGCCAGGAGACCGGATAGGTAACCCTTAACTCATCCACCAATTCATATTTCATTCGTCTGGGGTTTTCTCCTCCTTTACCAGATTTGGATACTGCTTTTTTAGAAATTCAACTTGTGCTTTCAAATAATCCCTTTCCTCTTCAACCGACTTAAATTTAGTCCTAGGCCTGCCTTTTAAAGG
>NZ_JAIVAM010000046.1 GCF_020171845.1 Cytobacillus kochii
GATGATTGGGGTGAAGTCGTAACAAGGTAGCCGTATCGGAAGGTGCGGCTGGATCACCTCCTTTCTAAGGAATATACGGAATTAACTTGATGTTAGACTGTTCGTTCAGTTTTGAGAGTATAATCTCTCAAAATAAGGTGAAAATAGCGAAGGATTCAAGGAAGCGTAAGCTGACGAGAATACCAAAGCTTACCATTCATCAATCGTTCTTTGAAAACTAGATAATGTAATGAAGAAGATTACCGAGTAATCGCCACCTTAGTTATTTTCTCTCTATATAATAGTAATAGAGTAGAGATACTAAACTTTTTTAAAAAAACACAACCGTGAGGGTTGTGAGAAGCAAGCAGTTCAAGGAAGCGAGCGAGGAAATACCGGAGTGTGCGTCTTGTGCACATGAGGATGTTGACGAGTGAGCTGACGCTGAAATGCGTAGCTTATCGCAAGCCGAACAATGGTTAAGTTAATAAGGGCGCACGGTGAATGCCTTGGCACTAGGAGCCGATGAAGGACGGGACTAACACCGATATGCTTCGGGGAGCTG
>NZ_JAIVAM010000047.1 GCF_020171845.1 Cytobacillus kochii
GAACCGCCTGCGCGCGCTTTACGCCCAATAATTCCGGACAACGCTTGCCACCTACGTATTACCGCGGCTGCTGGCACGTAGTTAGCCGTGGCTTTCTGGTTAGGTACCGTCAAGGTACCGGCAGTTACTCCGGTACTTGTTCTTCCCTAACAACAGAGTTTTACGATCCGAAAACCTTCATCACTCACGCGGCGTTGCTCCGTCAGACTTTCGTCCATTGCGGAAGATTCCCTACTGCTGCCTCCCGTAGGAGTCTGGGCCGTGTCTCAGTCCCAGTGTGGCCGATCACCCTCTCAGGTCGGCTACGCATCGTCGCCTTGGTGAGCCGTTACCTCACCAACTAGCTAATGCGCCGCGGGCCCATCTGTAAGTGATAGCAGAACCATCTTTCAATCTAATTATATGTATAAATAGATATTATCCGGTATTAGCCCCGGTTTCCCGGAGTTATCCCAGTCTTACAGGCAGGTTGCCCACGTGTTACTCACCCGTCCGCCGCTAA